>JBGASB010000009.1:158280-198918 GCA_044229915.1 Cyclobacteriaceae bacterium | reverse complement strand
GTGAATTTGAGTTCCCAATTTCATATGGTCATCGACTCGACAGTACTCCAAATGTTTTTCTACAATGGGGATTGATACATCTAGAAAAATCAAGAAAGGATTTTGATAAGTATCTTAACGGTGAGAACCTGAATTTTCCTCTTGGCAATCCATCAAGACCTGTTGACAATCCTTATGGGTATTATGGAGTGGGCTTCAGCCATCGATACGACACAAATGATATAAAAACGGCCATTGAGAATGACGGGCATTTTGACTATGACAAGAGTTCATTTTATAGAAGCCAGTTTGATTTAAGAAACCCAGTGAATAACCAAATACGAGAGGACATCTTTAAAGCATTTGGTCTAAAAGTAAACGGGAGTTACGAAGACAACCGAGAGCTAACGAAAACAATTCGGACGACTGACATCCTAAAAAGATTGGAGAAAGAATAACGAGCCACAACAAAATGTTTATGCAATGCGGGGGTTTGGTGTTAAATTGAAGTTTATGTTTCACAATGTAGTTCGGTCACGGGGGACAGTTCGGAGCAGGTCGGGCTTAACATTCCGCTGCGCTTCATTTTTAAGCCCTCCTATTCCCCGCACTGCGCAAACACAGACGTTGGCAACAATTGGGTTGGCTCCGTGGACAGACTCGACTAAATTATAAAGAGCAGGCCGACAAAAATCAAAATACAATTCGACCGGACAATTTTTCAACACGTGGACAAGATTCCAGCCCGCTGACAGTTGGTAATTTGAATTGAAAAGCAAAACGGTGGACTGAAAAACATTAACAGCATTGACTCTATAAATATGGATTTGGGTTTCATTGACAGGCGACAACTTGTTGGGCAATATGTTTCTGCATAACAGGGCTTTGGTGTATATAAAGTATTTTTTTAATTTAGTTCAGCCGTCAAGGGACAGAGACGAGCAGGTCGGAGTTATTTGACTTTCTAGTCATTCATCTGCTAAATATTCTCATATGCAACCTAAATATTTAATGCTTTCTGCCCTCCTCTTAATTTCCTTATTGTCACTAGCGCAGAACAAACATGAAGACAGTGGTTACATAATCTATACCTTGGCTAAGGACACTGTCGAGGTCACCCACTATCGTTTGACGGGCGATGATTTTACCACAACTGTTGTACAAAGAGTCAATTCAAATGTTACCAAGTTAAAAGGCAGGTTTTTTCCTAACGGAGAATTGCAATACATGGAAGGCTATAAATACAAGCCTGTCATTGGAAAGGATTCGCTACTATTGGAAACCTTTAGGCTTTATCAGAAGAATGATTCCACCTACATCGAGCAAAAGAGTGGCGACAGAATTACTAAACGGAAAAATGCAGGTGGAGTAATGATGACTTATTGGCCTTATGTGTATATGCCTATCATATTAGCGAATTACGTTCCCAAGAATGTTGGCGATAGCATTGTAAGTAATCATGTTGTTGGTGACCTTCCTGCGGCAAAATTTGTGATGAGGAGAATAGCAGACAGAAAGTTAACCGCATCCAGTCGAGTGATGGGTCCCATCACACTTTACTTAAACGAAAGGGGTAAAGTTGCATCAATTGATGCTATCGGTTCTTCGTATAACGTGAAAGGAACAGTTGTCCCGCGTCTGAACTTAGATTCTGTAATTCAATTATATGTAGGTAGGGAACAGAAATTTGGCCCTTACGGTTGGCCGAATAAAGACGACTCTGTTCGGACTGTTATTGGCAAGAGTACTATAAGAGTTAGTTATACTCGGCCTTCCATGAGGGGTAGAGTGATTTTCGGAGAAGTCGTGCCATGGAACCGGTATTGGCGAACGGGAGCCAACAGAGCCACCAAACTCACCATAACTCATCCACTTAATTTTAACGGAAAAATACTTCCGACCGGTGAATACTCTGTTTTTACCATGCCTACCCAAACTGGCTGGACCATGATGTTTAACAAGGAAGCCAACATATGGGGTACCGATTATAATCCTGCTAATGATGTTCTGCATGTACCCATGAAGGTAGAGAAACTAAGGGAACCTGTAGAGCTGATGACGATTGAAGTTATTCCTACAGCAAATGGCGGAGATATCAATGTAATCTGGGAAATAACTAAAGCTTCCGTTCACTTTACCACAAGCCATTAAAAAATTCGCATGAAGCAGTATTTTGGACTGGGGCGTGGACATGGCGACTCATTAAATATGAAATTGGGTTTCGTTGACTAGTGACAACTCGTTGGACAATGTATTAACGGATGACCGAAAAATAAAAGAACAGCTGACGATTAACGGACAAAACCCAACTGTTGCCAACAAAATGTTTCTGCAATGGCGGGGTTCGGTGTCCTCATTAAGTTTCAGTTTCATTATTTACATTTGGCACGTGGGACAGGACGCAACTGGTCGGTCTTGGCATTCCGCGTTGCTCCATTGCTAAGGCCTCCTATGCCCGTTATTGGCAACAATCCATATTAGAATTATTCAAAATCTTAGTTGATATAATAAGTCCTATTTTCTCGGATTTAATGTTGGAAATAAGAATTTACCTGGGAGACTATTGCCTCAGATATTGATTGAATATTAGCCCCCATTGTCTCAAATGATTCAATTATATTATCACCCTTAAACAATCTAAAAGTTGCCTTAATTTGATTGTTCTGTCTAGTGTACCTTCCCTTTAAAGAATATGAGTTTGGAAACCGATTAACATTTACAAAAACCAAGTCTCCACTTCTTGTTTGTACGTTTGTAAGCATTTCATCTAACTTTTCGGATATTCTTAAATCATCATTAAAGGATTCATCGTTGGTAAAATTACTTTTAACAAACAATGGTTTGGGAGAAGGTATCACAACTTTCTCTTGTACTTTCTCATCCACAATTCCTATATCAAAACTTTTGGCGCCATAAGGCACTCGTATCTCTGGTTTTTGAATCCCTCCTATTGTCTCCGCGAGCTTAGGCACTTCATCAGCTGAGAACTGAAAAAGATTCATAACATCTACAAACTTCCCTTCACGAAGGGCTGCGCCTTTGATTCCAAATAATAAACTATAGGTTAACAATCCTTGATTGAAAATTGAAGCTTCATAGCTTACTGCATCACTTGCTGAACCAGACAAGACATATAATCCAGTTCTATCTTTAATCCTTTCCAACGCTCTGATTTCGCTGGCAGGTTTTTCACTCCTTGATGATGCTAAAAGATCATATGCATATTGCCCCGAATGACAAGCATCTATAATCAATACTTGCTTTAGTGCTGGAACTAACTTTATGAGCTCGGTCAATTCATCACTTGAAATAGCAATATCCTTGCGTACCACTGGATCGCGCAAATCTCCATCAGACGCCTCCTCCGTTAAGAAATAAAAATCACCTTCATTACCTCCATAATTAATACCATGTCCAGCCAAAAAAATTAAAAACACATCCTGTGGCTTTGCTTTCATTGAAACTTTCTTAAAGTATTGAATAATATTTTCCTTTGTTGGTCTGTTTGATGAATTCGATGATAGCCTGACAAGATCAACATTGTTTTCACCAAACTGATTTCGTCCAATCAATTCAATTGCATTCGCCAAAGAAATTGCATCTTGACTCGCATATTTTAAATCTATTTGACTTCCATTGTAGTCTGACACTCCAACAAACAATCCATACAATTTAATCTCATTTCCTACACTTCTTCCATTGTCAAAAATGAATTTCACTACCTTCTCCCTACTCAAGATATACTCCTCTTCATTATAAGCTGCAACACTGACCTCATTTAATTTATTTTCGTACAGATAAGGATGACCACTGAGTTTTAAGTTTATAAGAATTGAAGAGTCAGTGTCAGTAACAGAAGATCCACGCACATCAGAAAAGGCTTCCTTATTGTTGATCTTAACAATTACTCGACCTATTCCACCGCCCTCATCAATGATTCTCACTTTAATTATGCCTTTATCATGATCAATTGATTCAAATTTAATTATTGGTGGCATTTTAATGGTCGACCCTAACCGTTTTGTTTTCCTTACTGCTTCATCTGTTAATCCAAGTTTTTTCTGCAAAAGACCTGGTTCATAATACCTGCTCTTTAATTGATAAAAAGCGATAATATCCAATCCATTTACAAAATAGAGTTCATTGAAAGCCCTTGCCGATGCATCGAAAAGACCCTCAGTTGATTTTACCAACCAATTATCTTCGCCACTTGTATACAATTCTACTATCTCATTCATGGTCTTTAAATTCCAGATTTTTATCAACCCATCTACCGAACTCGTAACCAACGTGGTATCATTCGCCAATTTCATATTATTAATATCGCTCTGATGGCCAGTTAAATAAGTTACATCAGATGTCTTTCTATTCAGTACAGTTATAGATTTATCAAATCCAAACAGAATCTGATCCAATGAAGGGTTTGAAATCATTGGGCTCCTTCTGTAAAGATTGGTTAGTCTATATCTAGACTTCAAAATTGATGGATTGAAATCCAACTTTGATATTTGACTATTCGAGGTGTTAAGAATGAAACAATTCTCTGTGGCTGTAAAGAATAATTCTGATTCATTCAACTTTACAACCTCTCGCCACTTTGGAATTTTAATATCTGTATACTTGCCATCATCAACTAAAATAATTCTAACATGATCGCCTGAAACCACACCAATATTTTCGGCCTTATTTTTAAAATAAAAGATTTCATTCGTTATCCTATTTTCTGCACCTGAAAACTCTTTTAATCTTTTAGCCTTTATATCGTATAACCTAAAAACTTGCTTAGGCTTTTTAATGTCAGTGAAATCAAGATCATAGAACAGAATTTTATTGCCTCCATCTATAAAATGAAACCTAGAACTAAAAGCATTCAGCCTAAATTCTTCAATTGTATTTAAAGAATCCAATACATTGTAAAATCTACCTTTAACAATTGAAGGAACATTCGTATATCCACGATTAATTTTACTAACGATGCTGGAATCCCTTTCAAAATTTATAGTATAAATAGTATCTCTATTTTTAAAATAAATATTTCTCCATCGCGCAGAAACTTGGCCCATTTTTATTACTTGATTCTTACTTAAGTCCCAATCATATACATACTTCTCATTCAGAACAAGGGACATATTTTGGAGAGTTGCATCAAATACTTCTACATTAGTAAACCCCCTTCCAAAATCACCTATTTTAGTCCAGTCTGCTGTACTCCAATGATAAATTGTATTTACATCAGACCATGCACTTGTGGCAGATATAAAGGAATTACCTGATGGTGAAAATTCAACTAATTGTACTTCTACATTATGAGGGCCTACCTTATTTAAGGTTCCTTTGTTTACATCATATATATTAGCACGTTTATCAGGTGTGCCACCATATAAAACAAAACCGTTCTTGATTGTTAATGTTGGTGCAAGCCTACTTTCTTTGGCTATTTGTTTTACAAAACCTGTATTAAGATTCCAAAGATCTACCGAGTTGTCAGAATTAGCTGTAACGAAATTTTCAGAATTTGGATCGAACGATACTGACCATGGCCTTATGGTATTTTTAAAGCCGTAATCTTCAAACCGATTGCTTATCAGATTATATTTTACAACTAGGCCCTCTTTTAAACCAATAAATAACTCACTATTTGTATTAAAGCAAAGACCTTTAATTATTCCATCAATCCTTTTAGTTACAACTAATTTGAAATCGGGTAAGCTATACACGTAAAGGTATTGACTTTGTAGTTTTGCCTTGCCTGATGATTCATCATATGATTCGCCAACATTGCCAGTCATTGCCAAATAATTGCCATTTTTATCAATAGCCATATCAATCAGGCGATCATCAAGGTTTTTCTTTAATAATTTTATGGACGAAATTGAGTCAGACATAATATCAATAAATGAAACCTGGCTTAATGACCGTCCCACAATTATTCTTTTACCACCTTTTATAAATTCAAGTTTTAGACCATAGCCGTCAATCGGCCACTTTCTTATTTCCTTCCTTGCGTCAACATCCCATAGTTTAATTTCACCTATACCATAGGATGCCATAAAAAACTCATCGGAAGAAAACGCAACGTCATCAATTGGGTAAAAATGCCCAATACTTGATTTTAACGATGTTTGAGCTAATCCAACAACCGAAACAAAATTGACAATTAATGTGATTGACAATTGGCTGTATCTCATGAGACTAAGTTAGAAAAAAATCTCTACGTTAAACAAAACTGTATATGTATAGCAACTCCAAAACCACGGTAATTCTAAACGGCAACTAAATATCTATCATTGACTATTGCCTGAAAGTTTTTACAGGTATCTAAAAATGTTTGGGACCTTTTGAAATGAGGTGTGGACTCAGACCAGAAGAAGACTACGAGAGAATTATTAATGTTGGCAGGTGGCGCTCCTGTTTTTCGCATTCACCCACCAGGATTGTCGCATTCACGCTGCTATAGCATCGTATTTTTTAGCGAGATTCGCTTGCCCGCCTGAGGCTCACGATACCTATCAGTTCAGGCGGTACCGTTATCAAACAAGACCATGAGAAAAATAATTGTTCTGTCCATGATCTCATTAGATGGAGTGATGCAGGCACCTGGCGGACCCAGGGAAGATACATCTGGAGGGTTTAAGTATGGGGGTTGGACAGAACCCTATGGTGACGAAACGTATGGGCAGGCCGTGCAAAAAGAACTTGCCCAACCGGCTGATTATCTTTTGGGCCGCAAGACCTATGAGATTTGGGAAGCTTATTGGCCTGACCATGCAGACTTTTGGCCTGGTATCAATGCGGGAACAAAATATGTCTTGTCCAAAACCAGGAAAAAGTCAGACCTGCCTGCCGGAAAATCACGTTGGAAAAACTCAGTATTTATAAAAAGTTTAGCCGATATTAAAAAGGTAAAAAAATCAAAAGGTCCTGACCTTCAGGTTTGGGGCAGCAGTAAACTTATCCAACTGTTACTTAAGCATGATCTGGTAGATGAACTCCGGCTCAAAATTCACCCGTTGATTCTTGGTAAAGGAAAAAAGTTGTTTGACGGGGGCCCGATTCCGGCAGCCTTTAGATTATGCGAGAGTACGGTTACAACAACCGGAGTATTTATTGCCACATACAAGCGCCCCGTGAGAATTCGGGATGGAAAAGTCAAGACCGGGACGGTTGGTCCTGAAATCAAAAAGAAATAGTTAATACGAAACGTTGTGCCCCGTGGTGCTATGTAACTCATTGCCGCTTTTCAGATTGAGAAGTTGTTTTTAAATTTAAGAGTAGTTCTTTAATCTGGTTTCTAAAATGTTTCAAAACCAATGAATAAATCCACCTTGACCCTACTCCTTGCTTTGCTTTGTTTTATTTGTGCCGATGCGCAGAAGATATCGATCAACGTCAACAAGTTTTTAAAACCAAAAGAAAACCCAATTCTCAAAGCGGATTCTTCCTATACTTTTATTGACCCCATAAAGAACGAGCCCGTGCGGTGGCAGAAAGCAGATGTGTTCAATCCTGCGGCCATCGTAAAAGATGGAAAGATTTTCGTGCTCTACCGCTGCGAAGATAATCCTGCGGCCGGGTATGCCGGCAGAACCTCACGGTTGGGATTAGCCGAAAGCACGGATGGAATTCATTTCAAAAAATATGCTGAACCTGTATTATTTCCAGCCAATGATGCATTCAAAGAGTATGACTATCCGGGAGGGTGTGAAGACCCGCGGCTGGTACAAACCGAAGCTGGCTTATATGTAGTTGCCTACACTTCGTGGAATACTAAAATTGCCAGGCTAAGTATTGCATTCTCAAAAGATTTGCAGCATTGGGAGAAGAAAGGTCCTGCCTTTGCGAAAGCCTATGATGGAAAGTTTCTTAACCACTGGACGAAGTCGGCCTCGATGGTAACAAAATTCGTAGATGGAAAACAGGTGCTGGCGAAGATCAAGGGCAAGTACTGGATGTATTGGGGCGAGAGTTTCATCAATCTTGCGTGGAGCGAGAATTTATATGATTGGTATCCTTCCATCGATGGAGAAGGCAATCTTAAGAATGTAGCCGTGCCAAGACCGGGAAAATTCGATAGTCATTTTACCGAATGCGGGCCACCCGCTGTTATTACAAATAAAGGAGTGGTTCTTATTTACAATGGAAAAAACGAAACCGGTGAAAAGGGTGATCCTTCGTTGCCGGGCGACATGTATAGTGTAGGGCAAATAATCTTCGACACGAACGATTTAACGACTATCAAAGAACGGTCGGATAAATGTTTTCTAAGGCCCACCTTGCCGCATGAAATAACCGGGCAATACGAAGCGGGAACGACATTCGCAGAGGGCCTGGTACTTTTCAAAAACAAGTGGTATTTGTACTACGGAACGGCTGATTCATTTGTGGGATTAGCCATCGCAGAGAATTAGCAGCCGCGGCCAGCACCTCGCGGTAATCTGGCCTCGCCCCGAAAAGGTTTAAGAAGCAGTCCTTTAGGTATCCTATCAAAAATACACCGGATCATTTGCGTAGTTAAATAGCTACATATATATTTGTAGTCAAATGACTACGCGATGAATTTAAGACGAGATGTTTTTCAGGCCATTGCCGACCCGACACGAAGAGCTATCCTACTGCTGGTTGCCTCACAATCCATGACGGCCGGTGCCATTGCCGCAAACTTTGACACCGCAAGGCCCACCGTTTCAAAACACCTGCAGATATTAACCGAGTGCGAACTCCTGAAGCAAGAGCAAACCGGCCGGGAGATTTACTATCACATGAATGCAAAAAAAATGAAAGAAGTGGCTGATTTCCTTGAGCCCTTCCGCACCCTGTGGCACGACCGGTTTAATAAGCTGGAAACCCTTATGAAAAAACACAAACACAAATAAGATGGAACGAAAAACCAACGTTCATGCCGAAGACGGCAAGCAGGAATTATTGATCACCCGGGAATTTGATCTGCCGGTGGAATTACTTTTTAAAGCCCATACCGAGCCTGAAATTGTTGCGCAATGGATGGGAACAAAGGTGCTGAAACTGGAAGGTAAAAAGCACGGTAGCTGGCAATTTGAAACAAGCGATCCCAAGGGAAATGTCCTATTCCGGGCCAACGGAGTATTCCACGAGTTTATTCCTAACCGGAAAATCACTCGAACCTTTGAAATGGAGAACACACCATTTGATGCACAACTGGAGTTCCTGGATTTTGAAAAAGTGACTGAAGGC
Organism: Cyclobacteriaceae bacterium; assembly: GCA_044229915.1. Classification (GTDB taxonomy): domain Bacteria; phylum Bacteroidota; class Bacteroidia; order Cytophagales; family Cyclobacteriaceae; genus ELB16-189. The sequence goes on along the minus strand of JBGASB010000009.1, from coordinate 189,729 downwards.
ACCAGCAAACTCACCATGCAAATCGTATACCGGTCACTCGCGCTCAGAGACCAGATGCTGCGGATGCCCTTTGCCCAAGGCCTTTCTATGGCGCATACCCGGCTGCAAAACGTAGTAAGTAAACTTGCCTCATCCGGCACTTTAAAATAACCTCCTATGACAAAGAGAAACAAAATCATCTATTGGGTTTCTACTCTCTGGCTTTCCCTGGGAATGGTATCCACGGGTATTATACAGGTACTCAACATGAAAGAAGAAACAGAGTTTATCATTCGGTTGGGCTACCCTGCTTATTTTCTAACCTTATTAGGGAGTTGGAAACTTCTGGGTGTGGTAGCGGTGCTGATTCCCAAATTCCCTTTACTCAAAGAATGGGCTTATGCAGGTTTCTTTTTTACTATGTCGGGGGCTATCTTTTCTCATGTAGCTACCCGAGATGCCGCCAGTGAATTCTTCGGACCCGTGTTATTACTACTCCTGACGGTAGTATCATGGTACTTCAGGCCTGCCGATAGAAAGATAAAGTCCGTTCCAATACAAGAACATAGCATAAATGTTCGGTGATGAGTAAATTGCTTTTCATGGAGAAACTCAATGGCGAAGCAACAAACAGAAGTATACGCGTAACAAAAGTTTTGCCTGCGCCCATGGATGTAGTGTGGAAAGTATGGACAACTCCTGAACACATTGCACAGTGGTGGGGGCCAAATGGATTCACCAACACGATTCATACAATGGAGCTGGTGGCTGACGGTGAATGGCGCCTGACCCTGCATGGCCCTGATGGGAAAACGTATCCCAATAAGAGTAGATTCCGGGAAATTGTGCCCCATAAGAAAATTGTGTTTGAGCACTTCAATCCTAATTACCTCGCCACTATTGTTTTTGAGCCTACCGGAAACGAAACATTCCTTGACTGGACGATGATTTTTGAAACACCTGAATTGTATGAGACTGTAGTGAAGGTTTTTAAAGCCGATGAGGGCTTACATCAAAATGTAGATAAGCTTGAAAATTACCTGAAGCAAAAACAACAAATTGTATGAGCAAAATCCCTGGCATTAAAAAGAAATTGTCAGCCGAACAAAGAAACGAACTACTTAGCGTATTGAAGATTCGTTTTGATAAAAACATGGGCCGTCATAAAGGTCTGGATTGGGCTACTGTACAGGCAAAGCTCGAAGCCAATCCAACCAACCTGTGGTCACTCCATGAAATGGAAAGAACCGGGGGTGAACCCGATGTTGTCGGGTTCGATAAGAAGACGGGTGAATACATTTTTTATGACTGCTCGGCAGAAAGTCCTAACGGCCGCAGAAGTATTTGTTACGACCACGAAGCGCTTGAATCGAGGAAAGAACATAAACCGGCCAATAGTGCGATTCAGATGGCCGAGGATATGGGCATCGAGATTTTAACAGAAGCACAATACCGGGAGTTGCAGAAACTTGGAACGTTCGATGCGAAAACATCGAGTTGGGTTAAGACACCGGCCGAGATCAGGAAACTTGGTGGAGCTCTCTTTTGTGATTTCCGCTTTGGCCATGTCTTTGTATATCACAACGGTGCAGAATCTTACTATGCCGCCCGGGCATTCCGGGGCTCGCTCCGGGTCTGATTTTATCCAGGAGTCTTGTCAGGCTTGTCTAACCAAGTCGGGAGCAGCATCGAACATTTTTATTAAAACAAAAAAGGTGGCTGTTTACCAGACCACCTTTTTATTATTAATTAAGTTTTATTCAAGCTAAGTCGAAGCGGTCAAGGTTCATCACCTTGGTCCAGGCAGCCACAAAGTCATTGACAAATTTATCCTGAGAATCCATGCATCCATAAACTTCAGCAAGGGCTCTGAGTTCTGAATTTGAACCGAAAACCAGATCAACACGGGTTGCAGTCCATTTCACTGAACCGGTTTTACGATCACGACCTTCAAACTCAGTTTGCGCATCTGAAGTTGCCTTCCAGGTAGTACCCATATCGAGTAGGTTCAGGAAAAAATCATTCGTGAGTGCCTCCGGACGTTTGGTGAACACTCCGTGTTTCGACTGATCGAAGTTGGTGTTCAGCACCCGCATGCCACCTACCAGCACGGTTAGTTCTGGTGCTGTCAGGGTCAACAGTTGTGCTTTGTCTATGAGCAATTCCTCGGCCGATATCGAATATGATTTTTTCATGTAGTTGCGGAATCCATCAGCAATCGGCTCAAGTACTTCGAATGATTCCACATCTGTCTGCTCTTGCGATGCATCACCGCGTCCAGGGGTAAACGGTACCGTAATCGTATGACCAGCATTCTTCGCTGCCTTTTCAACACCGGCACATCCAGCCAGCACGATCAGATCAGCCAGTGAAACCTGCTTACCACCGGTACTGAAATCTTTTTGAATGCCTTCCAACGTCTTCAATACTTTCGCCAGTTGAGCCGGATTGTTCACTTCCCAATCCCTCTGTGGCGCAAGACGAATGCGGGCACCGTTTGCTCCACCCCGCTTATCAGAACCACGGAACGTGGATGCGGAAGCCCAGGCAGTAGATATCAGTTGAGACACTGTCAATCCTGAAGCCAGTATTTTAGTTTTCAGTGCCGCAATGTCTTTATCATCAATCAGTTTATGCTTTACTACCGGAATAGGATCTTGCCAGATCAGTTCTTCCCTGGGCACTTCGGGACCCAGATAACGTGCGATCGGACCCATGTCGCGGTGCGTAAGTTTAAACCACGCACGGGCAAAAGCATCAGCAAACGCTTCCGGATTTTCTAAAAAGCGTCTTGAAATTTTTTCATATTCAGGATCAAACCGCAGTGCTAAGTCAGTAGTAAGCATGCGTGGCTCCTGGCGTTTTGTTTTATCATGTGCATCAGGAACAGTATTAGCGCCTGCACCATGCTTTGGTTTCCACTGATGGGCACCGGCCGGGCTCTTGGTTAATTCCCAATCATAACCGAACAGGTTCCAGAAAAAGTTATTGCTCCACTTCGTAGGTGTAGTGGTCCAGGTAACTTCCAAACCGCTGGTGATGGTGTCACCGCCATTACCTGATCCATAGCTACTCCTCCAGCCAAGGCCTTGCTCCTCGATGCTGGCAGCTTCCGGATCGGGACCAACATGGGTTGCCGGTGCAGCCCCATGGGTTTTACCGAATGTGTGCCCGCCAGCAATAAGAGCCACCGTTTCTTCGTCATTCATCGCCATGCGTTTGAAGGTCTCGCGAATATCAATGGCAGACTTTATCGGATCAGGATTTCCATCCGGTCCTTCAGGGTTTACATAAATCAAACCCATCTGCACAGCAGCCAATGGATTTTCCAGATCTCGTTCGCCAGAATAGCGCTTCTCTCCGCCCAACCACTTGGTTTCAGATCCCCAATACACATCCTCCTGGGGTTCCCAAACATCTTCACGTCCGCCTGCGAAACCAAAGGTCTTGAAGCCCATTGCCTCCAGCGCTACGTTACCGGCAAGAATCATGAGATCGGCCCATGAAATTTTATTACCATATTTTTGTTTGAGCGGCCACAGCAGTCTGCGGGCCTTGTCGAGGTTAACGTTATCGGGCCAACTGTTAAGAGGTGCAAAGCGCTGCTGGCCGGCACCTGCTCCACCGCGACCATCACCTGTGCGGTACGTGCCGGCACTATGCCAGGCCATTCGAATAAACAAGCCCCCGTAATGCCCGAAGTCGGCAGGCCACCAATCCTGGGAATCGGTCATTAGTGCTGTAAGGTCCTTCTTCAGGGCTGCCAGGTCGAGTTTTTTGAATTCTTCCGTATAGTTGAACTTCTCGCCCATTGGATTGGACAAGGATGAGTGTTGGCGCAGGATGTTCAACTTCAACTGGTTGGGCCACCAGTCACGATTTCTGGCTCCACCGCCAGCTGTTTGGTTTAAAGCTCCACCATGAAACGGGCACTTGCTTTCACCGTTCAGCGTTGTGCCCGGAGATGTTTTATTTTCCATATTTATTTGATTTATTAATTAGTAGTAATGATTCGTTAATGATAAACTCATTTTGCCACCGGTACAATGACCAATGTCATGTTTCCTGATCCCTGGCACCCTGAAGTTCAATTTTACCACAGTAACACTAATAAATCAAATTGATTATCTTTATAAAGTTATAGCCATTATCTATGACCTTAACACAATTAGAATACATCGTTGCCCTGGATTCCTACCGGCATTTCGTACAGGCCTCTGAAAAGTGCTTTGTGACCCAGCCTACGTTAAGTATGCAAATACAAAAACTGGAGGAAGAGTTGGGCGTTAAGATATTTGATCGGACAAAACAACCCGTTATTCCCACGGACATTGGATCCAGCCTTATTGCACAGGCCCGGATCATTTTGCGGGAGGCGAAAATGATTCAACAAATTATTAATGACCAAAAAGATACCATGACGGGAGAGCTTAGGATTGGTATTATTCCTACCCTGGCTCCTTACCTGTTGCCACCGCTCTTCAAACACATGCATGAAAAATATCCGCAGGTTAGCCTGAACATTAAGGAGACCATTACGGAAGAAGTAATTCACGAATTGAAAAACAACCGACTGGATTGCGGATTGGTGGTAACTCCGCTAAAGGATTCGTCCATAAAAGAAGAGATACTATTTTACGAGGAACTATTTGTGTATGTATCCAAAAAGAACTCCCTCTACAACAAAAAGTATGTTCTGGCAACTGAGATTGATCCTGACCAATTATGGCTGCTGGAAGAAGGGCATTGTTTCCGGTCACAGATTTTGAACTTATGTGAACTTAGGCGGAGTTCAGATTTTCATTTTAAATACGAAACCGGAAATATTGAAACCTTGAAGCGCATGGTTGACAAGAGTGACGGCATTACTATTTTGCCTGAACTGGCCGTGATGGAATTTACCAAGGCACAACTAAAACTAGTCAAGCGCCTTAAAGGGCCGAGTCCTGCGCGGGAAGTGAGCCTGGTAACGCACCGTGATCATATCAAAACAAAACTCATCAAAACGCTCAAGGAAGAAATACTCACGATAGTACCGCGGCCGATGCAGAAACTGCACGCTAAAAAAGTAGTTGAAATCACCTATTGAAGAGATGCGACTATACCCTCACTCAGGTAATGTCATAGAAACGTTCCCGGATTATTACCGAATCCCTTACTTTGCATAAAAAATAATTTCCATGACGGAACGAGAACTGATTAAACTGGAAGGCACGATCCGAACTAAAATGGAGGACATCAGAAAACAACGGGTGAGCCTTAAAGACTCCGGTATTGGAGGGTTAATGAATTCATTAAAGAAAGTGGACGAGGCTCTTTATGATAAGCTCATGCCCGAGTATAAAAAAATGGTTACCGAGAGTAACATCTTTAAATAGCACCAGGCATGACAGGCCTTGCGTGAACTCCAGGTTTTGTTAAGGAATCAAGTTAGGGAGCTTTCACTTTCTTCTTCATCGGGAACTCAAACCCAAACCGCACCGCCAGCCTATCGCCATACGGACTCATGCCATCTTTGTCGTAGAGGTTGTAAAGCACTTCGGTATTTCCTTTTAAGTTTTTGTAAACCGTGAAATCTTTCTTGATCCCCACGAATACACTAGGCACCCACTCGCGGTAAGCGGGATCTACTCCTTTACTGCTGGCAATAAGCGGTGGAATGGTCGTATTCATAAGTTCGGGAAGCAACCTGAAGTTGATGCCTTTAATCCACTTGAATTCGAAAGCTGCCCGCGGACCGTAAATGCTTTCATCATTGGTGATACTGAGCCCGTCAAACGGCAGGCGCTGGTTCCACCCGGCTCCGGCAGAAAACCGCGGACTGATGAGGTACATGATCATCGGGGTTACATCCAGCAAAAAGTACTGGCTTGTCTGGATTTGAAACGAAAGTGCCGGTACCAGCCGATCGATAAAGGGCTTGCCCTTTAGCGGGTTGGGTAACTTCCTGGGCAGTTCGGCCATGCTTTTCACTTCCGAATATTTGCTTTTCAGTTTACTCATCTTATCCATCGCCTGCTGCAACACTTCCTGCTTGCCGGCAAAGTGATCCTGGGCCAGGTTCATCACCTGTTCCTGCACCAACTCTTTGGCCTTGTTTTTTAAAGCTGCAGAATCAAGTTGCGTGTATTCTGTCATCAAGGCTTTGCCTTCCGCCAGTTGGTCTACCCCCTCCATGCCAGCTACTTTTGCCTCAAGGGTTTTGTCAATACTCTTAACTTCATCCAGGTTTCCTTTCACCAGGTTCTGGGCATCCTGTGCATACTGACCGGCCTGGTCTGTGATACCTGAAATTTTGTTGAGGTTGCCGGTAAGGTCTTTGAGGTTGGGATCGAGGGCGAGTTGGTTGGTGAATGTGGGCAAGGTTGTGTTGCCCAACTTAGGCATTTCTAATGATTGTATGCCTGGTGTTGCAGTATTCAAGGCTGGCAACGAGTAGCCTTGTATGGACGATTGCAGCTTTTGCATGGGCTCTTGCAACTGGGGTGGTAGTTGAACTTCGTTTAAGCCCTCTGTGGCTTTGGATTTGAGGTCTTCCACTTTTTTGGTGAGCGATGAGAGCTGCCGGTCTTTGAGTTGGTTCAGACTATCCAACTTGTACGTTAGTTTTTCTGTGGGAAGTTTGAGGTTATTGAGGCTATCGATCTTTGATTGCAGTTGACTTCGTTCGCCATCGATTTTTGAAACCTGGTTTTGATACAAATTATTTAAACTATCGGCTTTGGATTGAAACGAGAGTGTAATCGAATCTGCTTTTTGAATGGACTTTTGTAACAAGGTATCAGCAGGAAGAGCGAAATTCAAACTATCCCATTGCTGGGCCATCGCCAGGTTGGTGGTAAGAATACATAGAATAATGAGCCTGAATTTCACTTATTAAAGATAGAAAAATGCGAAATCAAATAGAATGCTTTGTGAACTTAATTTGGTTGCGTGTCAGGTGAACCGAAACAACTAAATTCCATAAAACTTGGGGCATAAAGCATATCTTCTTAACTTCCACAATGAGTAAGGCTAAAGCAAATCCGGTCACACCCTATGAGTTCCGTTATCTCAAAAAGGGCCATGACATTGATCTAAATACTTTCCTTACTTCCCAGCAAAATTTCCTTACCATCATTCACGAGATTAACAGGACTTCTTTTCCGGAAGCTTCAGTAAATGTTAAGATCACTCAACCAAGACCGGGAAGTTTTATCATTGAACATTTGATCGACATTGTGCCGATCGGTGTTTTTGTCTCGGAGAACTGGGATCGGATTTCAACCCTCTTTGCTGTTCTAAAGGATTTCATCGACATATGGAAGCTGCTCAAAGGCGACAAAGCCGAGAAGGTAACGTATGTTGATAACAGCGTGACTATTGTTGTGGATGGGAGCAAGAACACTTTCCATGCTGATGCATTTAAAATCTATCAGTCAAACACCACTGTAAACAAGGCTATCTTTAAAGGCACGGCCATTCTCAACGGTGATAAAGAGATTGAAGGCTTTGAAGTAAAAAAGCAGGGCGCTAAAAAACCACTTATCCAGGTGAAGCGTGAAGAACTTCAGGCATTTCAAAACCCGAACAAGTATCTCGATAAACCCGAACGCACCAAGGAGATTAAAGAAGCCACTCTCTTTGTTAAAAAGTTTGATGTAGCTCCCAAGAAGTCTACCAAGTTCACTTTCTATTACGATGGTCGCCCGATCTCTGCCAGCATTGAAGATGGGCACTTTCTCCAGCGCATCATGGATGGTGAAAAGTTTGGCAACGGTGACAGTCTCGTGGTTGACCTGGAAGTTTCTAAAAAGTTCGATGAAGGCTATGACACCTACATCGTAGACAAGCACACCATCTTTAACGTGAAGGACATTCACAGGCGCGGACAAAATCCTGATCAGACTAATTTGTTTGAGTAATAAAAGGAGTACCTAAAAAATTAAAGGACGCTCTCTCGAACGTCCTTAGTACTTAAATAAAACCAGTTCAGATTATACTTTGCTTTAAGGCATCCATTCCAATTCTTTCTCGCTTAAGAGTCTATACTTCTTTTCATTAATAATTAAAAAATTCGATTCTTTTTCCTTTTTAATTAGCGTCCCACTTGTTACGCTTTCATATAACTCCTGTGTTACACTAAGAGTTAATTTATCAGTGGATTGAAAAAAATAAAATGGCTGAAAAGACTGATTACTCAATGGAATAGTTTTAGGGTCCATCTCTTTTAGCTGGACAATTATTTGGTATTTGTTGAATTCACATTTGTCACAAAATTTCTTTTCACTAACTTCACCATCGAACGAAATAGATTTAACAAAATATTTTTGTGATCTAATCATTGTTTGAGTATCCTTCTGAACCCCCTTAGCATACTTATTCTCGCAGGACAAGTGGACTATAAATATAATCGCAATGAAACCTATTCTTATCACGGCTTTTTATTTTCAACTGGGACAACAATCTTCTTGGCCTGATAGCCATCAAGACCCGAGGTCATTGATTTCACCTCTGACTTTCCTGAACTCAAATCTAAGCTAGTCTGGATTGAATTCTTATTCTCCTTAACCTCATTAAAATTCGCATTTGGCTCTATGTCATTTGGAAGGGAGACGCCTGTTGCTTTCTCAATCGGTCTCTCAACAGCATCCGTGCAATTATTAGATACTAAATTATACTTATCATCTCCGGAATTGACATTTTGTTGTTTCTCGGTAACGCTTTCAAATATTTTTTGATCCGTCTTTGAGTCTGTTTTGAATGTGACTTGATCTGTATAAGGGCTATTGCCTGTATCAGTTTTTGCCATACCAATAGCATCTTTCATTGATTTTGCTCCCGTTAACTCCACCACATTCATCCCTCCCTGAACGCCATTAGATGCCATTTTGCTCACACCAGCATTTTCAGCAGCTCCCATAGTGACATAATAATACTTCCCACTTCCGTCTTGTATTACAGCAGCCATATGACCGTGTCCTCCAGCTCCATCTTTCGCATTTAATAATGTAAAATCATTTGGCGTTTGTCCATCTGGATCAATAAACCGTATCGGATTATCAAACGCATAATTGTAAGGGCTATGTCTACGCATTTTTTCGCTCAATGGATCGATCGCTCCCCATCGTGCAATCTCAGGCATGTACATACGTGCCCCGTAGTCTAACCACCCAAGATCTAATTCATCCTGTTTTTCTTTACCATTATACAAGTACTGATTAGCAACACTGTTCTCGCGTGAATACGAGTTAAAAGTTAAACCGAACGGATAATAATCATCCAGTTGGATCACCGGAGATTTTGTGTGGGTTACCTTAAAGTCATCAAAGTATACTTCCACAGTGGTGGCGTTTTCGTTGCTCAACCAAATATAGACATAGCCCGGCTCTTTAATTAAAATCTGGTCTACGCCATCAAAGGCCAGCCGCTCATGCGGGATGTCGGTACCCGTTTCGCGGGCGCTGGTGCTGAGCCTGCGGAAGCCACCCGTTTTATAAACAAAGTTATTATCAAACACAAGGTAGTTCAGGTAAGCTTTGGGGTTGCTTCCCGTCTCACCGGTGTGGGTCAGGTAGCCCGGGAAGGGGAACGTGCTACTGCCCAAACTGCCGGGCAAGCCACCATCAATCACAGTACCAGCCGGGGCGGTGCCCCCCGCAATAGCCGCCATAAAGCTGGTCATGGCTGCAGTCCAGTTGGCGCTGTTGGGATCCAGGTATTTGGCAAATACTTCAATATCAATTTTATCTCCGGGCATTACACTCAATGATTTGGCTAAACCCGTTATGGCATTGGTAGTGCCCCCGGTTAAGCGTGTAGAGTAAAACGTGCCCCCGGCATTGGTATGATCGAAAATCGTAGTGTTGATTTTAATTGCTTCGTTGTAGTTGAGGAACTGGCTTTGCTCAGTGTTGGCATTGGCCGTTTCCATGGTAGCGGTGTTGGCTTCCACTTCATCTTTGCTGGTGAAGGTCAATCGTACATTGCCTAAATGATCTTTTAGGTTATATTGGTATTCGGGGGTACTGGTATTTAGTTTAATCAGTTCCAGGTCGTTGAGATAAAAATAATCGCCTGTAGTTGCGGTGCTGTTCCACAGCACTCCAATGGTAATGGAAGTAACCCCGGCCGGGATAACAAAGGTGTCTTCGGCCCAACTTTCGTTGATGGGTGTAGCAGGCAGGTTGGCGCCCGGCCACACAAGGTTGCTTACACCCTTTACAAACAAGTTCACTGATTGCGCATTGCGATAGCCTTTCACACGCAATTTATAGCGGTCACCGGCAGTCACAGTAAAAGGTCCGCCAATAGGATTCACGCCTTTGGATGCCAGGGATGAACCACTGGCGCCTGTTACTTTCAGGTACTTTTCACCATTGAGCGTTTCAGGAAGCAAGGTGGCCCCAGCAGTGGCTGTTATACCGGTGGCATCATCGAAGGAGTGCGAATAAATTTCTGTAGTACTGCTGAGCGCCACCCGGCCTTCGGCATGGCTCACAAACTGGGCTTCGCCATTTTCAAAAACCCATGGCCCCACATACTCTGTTAACTTTTGCGAGTTGCCCATGGTAACAACCTGGCCGCGCTTGGCCCCGGTAGCATCGTATAAATAACGAACATTGTTATTAGTACTTCTTGTAACCAGTTCGGGCAGGTTAAGATGATTGTAGACAATGTTGCTGGTAATGCCTTTGTTGCGATCGAGCAGCATGTTGCCGTTTACATCATAGGTAAAATCATTGGTGCCGGTATTGCCGTCTTTAAAGCCTTTGAGTTTATCGGTGGTGTTAACTGTGTTATCACTAACGTACACCAATTTATTGCTGGGTGTAGTTCCATAGTTATACACGAGGTTGTCGATCTGCACCCCATTGTCGCCTCTGCGCTGCAGGGTTTTAATATTTCCGTTTTGATCGTAGGTGAATCCATTTTCATCATACAGTCCGGCCGTCCATACACCCGGCACAGCCGATTGCTGATGGTTGGCTGCGAGCAGGCGGTTGAGCGGATCGTAGCTGAAGTTGTACGCATTTTCCTTGATGGTGTTTACGCCCAGGCTGTTGCTCCATTTCATGGCGCTGATGTTTCCATTGTATAAGGAACTGTTGCTTGTTCCGGCTGAAGAGTTGTAAAAGAGATTCATGCCAAAGTAGTCTTTGGTCTCCCCTTCTTCGATGGTCAGATCGCTGTTATTGATGCGCGAAAGCCAGCCGCGGATATTGTAGCGGTAGTCTACGTTTTGACGGAACTGGGTGCCATTGGTGCTGTGCAGGTTTTTATCCACCAACTGGCCCAACTCGTTGTATACATTTTTTGCTATCAGAATTTCCGGATCGCTGTTCATGCGATGCCAGGTTTCCAGCATGCGGCCACCGTGATCATACACAAATCGCTGGGTGATAGTTTGTGGCGTTGCAGCAAACGTGGAGAAGGTTGGTGAAAGCCGTACTTTGGAAATCGTTGAGCCATTGTTGTAGAGGGCTACATCGGCCATCAGCAAGGTGGTTGAAGTTACTACGGTTGCCGTTGGAAACACAATAACTCCATTTCGTTTCCAGTATATTTTTCCATTCACGCGTTCAATGCGAAGTATATCCCCCGGAAACACGGTAATATTCGAGCCGGTGGCAGATGCATTCTGATACGGCCTGGCTACAGTACCCGATAAGTACCAGTTAAAATCCAGCGTAGCATTGCTATTGTTGGTATTCACATCCGACATTCCAAACGCTACGTTGGGCGAAGTCTTCACTACGGTAAATTCCACCCAGCCATCCACTCCGGCTGCCAAAGTTTGAGAAGATACAGCGCCTGCATTCCAGTTGGTGGTACTGGTGCCGGTAAGTAGTTCTCCACTGATCGTTGTATTTACCACCGATGTCCAGGTTGCGGGTTGACCTGTGTATAGTGATGATTTAGTATGCAATACTTTACCCACGAAATCATAGACATTGGTATTTACTTCATGGCCTTTGATGTTTTCGGAAATAGTTTGAATCACGCGGTATCGATCATCGTAATAGTTTACTGATTTTAACCACGAGGCCGTAGCGAGCATACGCACTTTGCCCCCGGTTGCCTGGCCTATGACCCGATTGTTGGCAGTTGTAACCTGGCCTGCTAACTCATCAGTATCAAAATCAAACTGGGTTGAACTGAATAAGGTTTTGAAATCATAGTTGTCGTAATATGTAACCGTAAGATACTTGTCAATATCATTCGTGTTGGCAGTGGTTACAATCGGGTAGCTTTTGTTGGAGTAGCCATGCACGTTGCCGGCAGCGCTGCCAATGTAGGTCTCGCCCCACTTAGACCAGGCTTTTAGATAGTGAGCATCAACCCTACCCTGCATGTCAGCCCGGGTAAGTAATACCGTTGTATCTTTTATGCCGGTGAGGATAGGCCGGTTCATCTCATCGTATTTGGTAAACGTCCATCGATAGGGTGAAGCACTTCGCTGCACGGCATCTTGTGTAAGGGCAAGGCGGTCGCGGTTATCGTAAATCATATACACTACCCCGGCTCCGGGCACCTGTTTGGTGATCATGCGCATGCGGCCGTCATAAGAATATTGAAAAGCCCAGTTGTTTAAGTCCGTAGCAGAAGGATTATAGGTGTCGTTCTGGTGAATCTTATAACTTAATTCGGGCGGCAGAACAAAGCGCAGGTCGCCATAGGTATCATACACATAATAAGTCTGTGCCCAATGATCGCGGTTGCTTAGGGTTGGGCTGGTTGCAACATATTGCACCTTCTTCAACACGACCCGCCCCTCTTTGTCTGTGTATTCGCGTACTTCGCGACCTTCTTCGTCCTTCGTGCTTTTAATACTGAGTTGATTAGAATCATAGTATCCACCGGTAACCACATACCCTGCAACCAGAGGCGTTGTGCGGACAGGCAGATTACTTCCATTTACCATCCATGCAATTACCTTTTCCTGACCGGCCGCAGTACCATGCACATTAACGAGGTATACGTGCTGAACATATTTATCATTTCCGCCAGCAGCTACAGGAGCCCAGGACGCTCCGGGACCGTATTCCTTCTCGGGTCTATTTAAGGGTGAGGATTCAAAAGTTGTTTCACTGAAGGGACGGGAGTCATCGATAATTTTCGGGGAGCCATTATTATAGAAGGTTGCCGCGTCCCCTATGTAATTCAAGGTAACAGAATCGATAATACCTGATTTAAATAAACCGTTGTTTTGCGTGGATACGAACGGTAAGTAATTGCGCACCTGCCTGCCATACGCATCGTATAGTATAGGCTGTACAAAATCCTTTTTTAGTGGTGAGCCCTGGTTAACAATGCTTTGAACCGGACGACCCAGTCCATCCATATATTGAGTATTGTCAACAACCTGGTCCGGATTGGTGATAGTGATAATATCTCCGGTTATACCAATCAATGCTTTCTTCGATTTGATATAATTATCATTCGTGGTTTGCCCGGCACTTTGCCTTGCAAAAAATAGAAATGCTACCAGACAAAATATGAGTTGCGTTCTTTTTACTGTCCTCATAAAATATATTAAAAAGTTGCCCTTGATAAGTTAATTATATAAGAACCTGCATTTGTGGTGAATATGGTTAACGTTCCGCTGGCAGAATTATAATTTCCACTGGTTGCTGTTTCTGCTACGATTCTCATTGATTCACCTGGCTGTAACGTGACCGGAAAACTTGCAGTCACCCAAGTAACTACTGAATAAGTTTGATGGGTAATTTTAAAAGCCCCGGGATTGCTGTTGCTACCCTGTGCATTTATTGTTACAGCCACATTTCCTGTATTGGTTAATAATGCAGAGGGAGTTTGACTAGAGACCCTAACATTTAATATGGTTGTTGACCAACTTAGTTGGGCAACTTGTACCCGTTGGGCGCTGGTGCTTACTGAAGTTGTGCCGCTTGTGGCGTTCGAAGTAACGTTGATGGTAGTCGATTGCGAAGTGAAATCCGTTGGTGTATACGTTACCGTTACCACCTGATTTCCTCCGGGCGCCACTGTAAATGAACTGGGAGAAATGGCAAATCTGGAATTCGTTGACGTGATGTTTGTCACGCTGAGTGTATTATTTCCGGTGTTGCTCACGGTCATGTTCTGACTTGCCGTGGCGGCTGTAAACGATGGGAAACTAACGCTCGACAATCCAATGATCCTTGTATTGGCACTTGCCTGAACCACATCATTACCTGAAATCTTATTGGAGGTAACTGTAAAGTTTTGTGTTACCGGATTAGGGTTTGTTAACCGGGTAATGGTCAGTGTAGTACTTTGGCCAGGCACAAGATTCGCAGTTGTAATACTGGCACTCCAATCCGAAGTACTTGTTGGCGATATGCCCGAAATATTCAGATAATCATTGCTGGTAGATGCATTTGTAACTGTTACCGATTGTTGCTGACCCGTATAGTCGTAAACCAACGAGCTTGCGGATAACTGTAACGTTCTTACTGCAGTGCGTTGGCCGGTTACTGCGATTGAATTAGTACCACTGGTCTGGTTCGAATTGAATGTGAGTGTAGTGGACTGCAGATTGAAATTATACGAAGTCGGAGTGAGTGTTACAGAAACAACCTGTTGACCACCGGCAGGTATGGTGAAAGAAGTTGGTGAGGCCGCAAACATAGTATTTGTGCTGCTTACACTACTTACTATGAGGGGTGCATTTCCAGTATTCGAGACCGTGATATTCTGACTGATCGAAGGATCGGTAAAGGCGGGCAGTGCAAGGCTGGTGGGCGAAATCCCAATGATCATCGTATCCGGTGAAGTGCGCTGAGCCGTAACTGACATACTCGTTGCTCCACTGGTCGGGTTGCCGTTGAACGTAATGGTACCGGATTGCAAACTAAAATCTGTTGCCGTGTACGTAATTGTAACAACCTGATTACCTCCGGCCGCGATGTTAAACGAAGTGGGCGAAACAGTAAACTTTGCATTGGTACTGGAAACACTACCTACAGATAGTGTTGAATTACCTGTGTTACTCACAGTTACATTCTGGGTCAGCGAAGGCGTTGTAAAATAAGGAAATGTAATACTGGCTGGTGAAAGATTCATGACTCTGGATACTGCACTTACCTGAACCACCTCATTTCCACTGGTCTTATTAGAAAGTACTGTAAGGTTAACGGTCGCTGGCTCGGCCACTTTTTTCATGATGGCCATTGTTGTGCTTTGACCAGGCGTTAATGTTACCGGAAGATTACTGATGGTAGCATCCCATTGCGCTGTATTGGGATTGGTAACTCCGTTAATGTATAAATAATCATTTCCATTATTGGTTATTGTGATGTTTTGAGGAATGAACGGATTCGCATCAAATGCCATTGTATTGGTCGAAAGCTGTATAACTCTTGTGGAAGTTCGTTGGCCGCTTATCGTTATAGAACTGGTGCCACTGGTCTGGTTACCATTGAACGTGAGAGTTCCTGATTGCAAGCTAAAGTTATAAGCAGTTGGTGTAAATGTTACAGTGACTACTTGTTGGCCTCCGGCAGGAATTGTAAATGGAAAAACGACCGGATTGGGAAGCGAAACGGCAAACATGGCGTTGGTACTGCTTACGCTGTTAATGGTAAGTGGTGAATTACCAGTGGTATTTGATATGGTTATATTTTGACTAACCGAAGCCGAAGTAAATGCTGGCAAGGTTGTACTTGGCGAAGTAGTAACACTAATTTCTCTGGTCTGGGGTATATTAGCCTGTACCACATTATTACCGTTTACTTTGTTGGATAGTACAGTGAAGTTAAGGGGCTCATTTGCACCAGTTGTTTTAGTAATTGATAAAGTTGTGCTTTGGCCAGGCACTAATAGGATGGGTGTTAAGCTAGCATACCAGTTTGGGGTTGAACCATAGTTGACCCCAGTAATATCTAATCTATCATTGTTAGTGACCGGACTAGTAATTGTAACATTTTGTGTACCCGTGCCGGTAAAAGTCAATACATTCGTTGATAACTGAATATCTCGTATTACGCTTCGTATCCCACTCATTGTAATGGAATTGATTCCACCTGTCTTATCAGAGATAAACGAAATGCTGGTGGTTTGTAATGAAAAATTATAGGCAGTTGGGGTGAAGGTCAATGTCACAATTTGTTGACCACCTGCAGGTATTGTAAATGAAGTAGGTGAAACAGAGAACATGGTATTCGTTGGACTCGTTGTAAATCCAGTGACTGTTAATGCGGAAGTCCCTGAATTTGATACCGTAATATTTTGTGTTACTGAGGGTGCAGTAAATGCCGGTAGTGTGGTACTGGGTGAGGTAGTAACATTGATAATTCTTGTAACCGGAACATTAGCCTGAATACTAATGATATCCCGCAAGCCTGGGAGATTAGGACATTCGTCAACTATTAGTGACATCTTAGTCGAGGAAGGCCCGCTTCCATGATAAAAGAAATTAGCCTGAAATTGCATTGATTGACCGGGTTGTAAACAAATTGGATTAAGCGGGCCGGTAAAAGTTGGTGATGAGATGCTAAAATCTGGATGGGTATATTGACCATATCCAGTAGAAGGATTTTGCCCATCCCAATCTAAGGGGGCAGCAATTATTCCGATAGGTGCATTGCCGTTATTGATCACATCGAAATATCTTCCAAAGATGTTACTGCCCGTCATCCCGAAATCCAACAAAGCAGTTGAGACTGAAACATTGCATAGCCGGGTAGCATAAATCGCTTTTACCGGGATATTTATTGGCTCGGTATTAGTCCTGTCCGAAGAAAAAGTAATATTGCTGGTGTGGTTTCCAAGGGCACTGGCGCTATTGAAAGTAATAATAACATCTACACTTGTACCTGGTGAAATAACTCCGCCCTGCCAGCTAGAAGTAAAAGCGGTGCTGGGAAGTGTTAAGCTTGAAATAGTAAGATCCTCTTCACCACTATTAGATATCGTTAGAATTTTGGTTCGAAGGTCGTCACTGCATCTTTCATAGGGTATAAAAGGGGCAACGAACATATCGGGTGTCAGTGTTCCGAAATCAATTTCACCCATGATTGACAATCCTGATACGGATAGTATTCTGGTAGGTTGTACTTCCTTAAAGTGATATTGATATTGCTCAAGGGTTTTACTGTCATTATCCAAGACCTTCTTTAATCTTGCATATTGATCATACTCAAAACTTTTTGTTAATAAAGAGGGATCCGTTACTCGTAAAATTCCTACCTGTGGATTATGAAGGTATGTGGTTACTGATTTACCTACTACATTGGAATTATTGCGAAGTGAATTTTCATAGGCACTACTACCATAGGTGCCGCTACTGAGAGCGCTTGTATGTGCCTGATTGAGCAGTGTGTACCCGATACCGACTCCATGAACAATCGGTAATTTATCATTGTACGACCAGATGAATGAATTAACTATGCCATCTGCGGCTTTATACTCAAGTAGGTTTCCATTTTGAGTGTCGTAGGCAAGATAATCCACCTTCTTTTCATAAGGAGTTGAAAAGGTTATCCCGTCTACAGAAGTTGTAAAAGATCCGAGGGTTTTATTGAATGCATAGGATGCCAATAAATCTACCCGCGATCCACTTTGGATATACTGATTGGCGCTTGCTGAAATTACCATACCATTCTTATAGGCTATTTCTTCAATTACCGGGTCTACAATGTTCTTACTCTTCATAAAAATAATGGCAGCCCCCGGGGTACTGTAATCACCTGGGCGCTTAAATTCCAACTTCATTATTTCCCCCTTACTATTTGTGCTTTCTTCAGTCTTAAGCAAATAGTTACTGTTGAAGGTCAAATTCTTAGTCGTTTGAGTAAAATTTCCCCATGAAGTGATGTTCCCGTTCGCATCTTCTATGATACCACTTGGTGTTACCGGGGTGGTGGTTACTGTTTGTAAGGGAGTATTGAAAGTTCTTTTGATTTCATAACCAACATAATATTTAAGCCAGTATTGATTACCTGGATCCTGCTCATAGGCAATTGCTTTGATGGTGCCCAGGGGTGGATGTTCATAATTATTATTCTTAGTTAGTTGAACAATTTTGCCCAGGTTGTTATAGTTGCGTACTTCCATGAGCTGACCATTCAGGTTAGGAGTACCCACTGCTACAGCATTCCATTTTAACGTGTTATTTGGCCGGTTCTCAAAGTAGTAAGTGCTTTTGTATGAATCCGTACTGCCAATTACAAGTTCATGTACTTTTGAATAGCCAATTACTTTACCTTCCGCAGAGTTGTTACCCGGTATGCTGGAATAGGTTCGATACAAATATTCACAACCTGTTATGATACTAAAATTGACAGGATCATGGAATAATTTTGGATAACGATTGTAAAGGGGTGTCATTAGCTTTCCGGTGGAAAAGGTTGCTGTGATATCTTCCGCACTTTCCACATAGCGATAAATCTTATGACGGACAGGAACCTGATCATTTGTGTAATCAAATTCTTTAATTGACTTTATTCGCGCACCCCCTGCATACTTAACACCCGCTTCTTCACGAAAGCTGCCAGTGGACCCAGGCAAGTATCGATGTGGTTCATACTCAAAAACGGAATAGCCCTTTGTTGGATAGTTCACCTTAGTCAATAGCCCGGCTTTTCCATAATCAAATTCAACCCTACGGTCCCAAAATTGTTTGTAATACACTACCGTGGCAGTATCATTCAATGCACAACTTCCAAAAGATGGATTAACTGGTTGAAGAGGGAGCACCCGGATATTTTCATTACCATTATAAAAGCCAAAATGATCAATCCCGGTAGTTAATTTATTTGGTAATCCATTAGTTCCTTTTTCATAGTAAAAACGATACACCTGATCATCGATCACAACCTTATCCAGCCTACTGCGAAGCCAAAGCAACTCATTTTCATCGTCAATGGTTAGTTTATGGTACTGTTGATTAAAATAACGCTGTGTTAGTGATATTGATTTACTCAATGTTGAAGCTGGGTCAATGCCAGTAATACTTAAACCCACATATCTTTTTAGAGAACTACTGTAAGGGAACTCCACTCTTGCACCAGAGGGTATAAATAGATTATTTTTCCTAAGATCCTCTCTGGTCTGCATTGTAAAATCGACACGAATATCTTCACTCACAATACTTTTTAAATAAACATGTTCCTGCACGGTTTGGAGACACGTTTCCTGTGAGGTAATACTTTCCAATTCAGCAAATGCTATACTATTTGACAGATAGGGACTACTACCATCCGGATTCAAATCATAATTAAAATCGATAACCTCTCCTTTCGGGCTGGTGATTCTTGAAAGATACCAGGAGGTAGTGGTTCGGAATCTACCACTTTCATTTTTAAGGTAATCAATATCGATATTCGCTTCACTGCAACACTGCATTCGGTCGTTAGTAACGATACTCCCCGAAAATGAAGTGGATTTTTCTTTAACCGTGAATTCGCCTATGTATCCACTGGGTGTAATTACTATAAAACTCTGACCACTCTCGTTAAATGAAATACGGGTCGCATCCTCGGTTACTTTTATTACCTCGATTATATTATTTGTTGCAACTTTCTGTGACAAGACGAACGAACCACTGAAACCAAAGAAATTGTAATTGAAGATATCAGGTTCCGTATCAGGCCCGGTTCGAACCAGGTGTAAAAAGTAGCTGTTTTCCGCAGGAATTGATCCGGGCACATAGCCAGTCTCAAATGTTAGCTGTAAATCATTGTATACATAACCTTTGCGATTATGGATAGGTCCACCCTGAAACAAATCGTCACCCCCGCGAATGGTTCGGGAGATGACCCCCGTTGCACTTAACGCCCATCCAAGCCCGACTTCAGTGGCTTCTTCGTTGGTTCTGATGCCTGTAGCATTATAAGAAAGTGTAAGGGGCAATTTCCAGCCATCAAAATCTATGGTGTGTAAGGGTATGGTTACATTGGCTGTGCCTGTATACATATTAGGCTGTTGGGCGAAATACTCCGTCATTTTGGATGCGTTTGGAGTAGGTGGCACAATCTTGAGCGATTGGCCTAAACTGTATCTACAAAATAGCAGTAGTCCTCCCAAGAAAATGATTTTCAAAATTTGCATAGGAATTTAAAATTCAGGAAAAATAAACCAGGCTTTGGAATTTTGGGATTCTAATTAGAGACAAAACCTACACTTAAAATCGTACCGTATTTATACGGTATTTTTTTTACAACTTCCTTACTATCATTTTGTTTAAAAAATACTTTCTTCAATTCCTAACTAAATATTACATTGATAGCACTTATGACTTTAAATAAAATCCTCATTGCCGATGACCATCCCGTATTCAGAAGAGGAATTTCAAGAATATTAAAGGACGAGTGGCCAACGCTACACATAGTAGAGGCCGCCAACGGGTTAGAAATCATTCAACAATTCCAAATCGACAAACCCGATCTTATGCTTATCGATTACAGCATGCCTCAGCTTAATGGCTTTCAGGCTGCAGAACGGCTCTTAAAGATAAATAAGGAATTAAGGGTTATTCTTTTCACTATGTATGATACCCTTGAGATTGCGCTTAACTTTTTGAAAATCGGTGGTCGCGGCTTTATTGTAAAGGGTGGCGAAAATGAGGAAATCATCAACGCTGTGCGTTCCGTATCAAATGGTGATTATTATTTTAGCTCTCAGTATGAAAAAGAAATCTTAATGTGGCGGGATATGGGTAAGTCACATCCCATGTCAGCAATTAAGTTTGCACCCAAGGAACTTGAAGTTATTCTTAAACTTTCCAGGGGAATGACTTGCAAGGAGGTTGGTGAATCCATGCAACTAAGTTCACGTACGATTGAGTCTTATAGATCAGACCTAATCAGAAAGACGGGTACAAAAAATACGGCAGAATTAATTTCCTATATTTATAAACAGGGCATCATAAATTGATTCCTTTTTGAAAATGTTTCGGTATTGTTTCGGTAAGAAAACAGAAAACCCTTGCAATATATTGTATTACAAGGGTTTAAGTGTAATTAGAAGAGCCCCCTGCCGGAATCGAACCAGCGACCTACTGATTACAAGTCAGTTGCTCTACCTGCTGAGCTAAGGAGGCTTATTTCTTTATAAAGAGGGTGCAAAAATAGCGGAAGTGTTGGTTTTTACAAGTCTACCCTACCGATTTCAGAAGTTTTAGCTGTTTTTTCAACTGCATTAGGTTATCGCTGGCCTCCGTGATTTTATCATTGAACTCAGCCTTCATTTTTTCGGCATTCTTTGAGCGCCCAAAGAACTCCAGGTTATTGCGCAGTGTAGCCAGATCATTTTCGGCTTTGGTAATCTGCTTGCGCAACGTCTGTTCTTTATGATAGATTTTACGCTCGGCCTGCGGATCATTTTTTAAACCACTTAATTGAATCTCCAGCGAAGCCTGATCTTTTTGAGTTGCGTTCAATCCAACAATTGAATCAAGATATTTTGCCGTGGCATCCGAAAAACGACTCTTGACAGAGGCCACTACATTCTTTGGTACAAAACCAATTTCATTGAATCGGGCCTGTAACTCCTGAAGTTTCTCCAAAGTACCTGACCCATCAGAACCCTTTACCAATCCTTCAATAATAGCTTCCTTCTTCTTTAGATTTTCTTCTTGTTCCTGATCTGCTTTCTCAACGATTCCTCTCCGCTGATCAAAGAAATAATCGCATGCTTCCTTAAATTCCTTATAGATTTTTTCACGCTGTTTTTCAGGTACGGGACCAATATCCTTCCAGCGATTCTGTAAATCCTTTAACTCCTGCGATGTCTTTGCCCAATCGTCACTGGATTTCAATTCAATGGCTCTGGCAACCAATTCCTGTTTGGCTTTTAGATTACGGTCTCGCTCCTCATCAAGCTTTTTAAAGAATTGATTCTTGTTGTGAAAGAAAGTCTTAAAGGCCGACCAGAATTTCTTGTTCAGGTCTTTTGATTTGGTCCTTGGCACACCTCCCACGGTATCCCAACGCTTTTGAATCTCCAGAATTTCCTGGGTCTTTTGGTTCCAGTCTTTGATCCGGTCGGAAGTAAAAGAAGCAAATGGAATCACTTCCTCTTCTACCTTCGTTTTGGCATCCAAATTCTTCTTTAATTCCTGTTGAAGGTCATTCAGAAAAGAATCGCGCTTAGCATACACCGCATCGGAAGCAGTTTTGAATCGTTGCCACACAGCTTCCTGCTCCTCTTTGGGTACGGGGCCTATGTGTTTAAATTCGTAATGCAATTCATTCAATTCGCGAACAGCATCCTTGATTCGTTCTTTGGAAATAAGTTGTTCAGCCTTGACGCATAACTCATGCTTAAGCTCCAGATTTTTTTTACGATCTAATTCCTTTAACTCAAAATAAATATTCCTATGATCATAAAATCGATCGACCAGGGCATTGTAATTTGCCCACAACGTTTTTAGTTGGGCCATCGGTACGGGTCCAACCTGCTTCCAGTCTTGCTGAAGCTGTTTGAAGATCTGAAAAGACTGGGCTGAGTCTTCACCATCCACGAGGGCTCTTAGTTTCTCAAGGATTTCATTCTTCTTCCGAAGATTCTCAGACTTCTTTTCTTCAAGGCTTTTGAAATATTGATTTTTCCGATCGCGGATTAGTTTGACAGTGGCATCAAAGGCATGATCCCATTCATCCATCCGATAGTCAAAGTCATCCTCGAGGCCGCCATCCAGTTTGAATTTTTCATAAGCAGCATTTCTTTCTGCCTGTCGGATTTCGTCAAATAGTGGTTTTAGCTCCTTGAGCACCACATCCACTTTGCGAAAATCTTCTTCTTTGGCAAGGTCTTTAACTCTTGCCACAAAATCAGCTTTGGTAAAATGTGAGTAGTCCTCATTGGCATCCAATTCCAATTCCGCGGTTTCGGTAATTTCCTCTACCGGGTAAAGCCCGTTCTTTTTAGTCGTTACCGAATCAGATTCCTCAGCTGCTGCTTTCACTTGTTCTTCTTGCACCCCTTTGTCGTTTTCCATCGTCATCTCCTCATCCTGAGGAATCGTAAAAATACTAAAATCATTCAATTCATTCGGGGGTCTGCCGGGTAATTGGAATAGACTGAAAACCTACCACCAAGGCCACGCATTGCCTTTTTCCACATATTATCCGGTTCTGTCTCAAATACCAACTCTTCAGAAACCTTGTCGCTAACAATCCAGGAATCAATTTTTAACTCTTCGTCTAATTGCCCTGCCGACCAACCACTATATCCCAAAAAAAACTTAATATCGGTACCACCAATTTGTTTTGTTTCGATAAGAGAAATAAGCTGATCAAAATTTCCACCCCAAAAGAGTCCGGTAACAATTTCAATCGAGTCATCCAGAGCGGGTACTCTATGAATAAAGTGCAGGGTATCTTGTTGCACAGGTCCGCCAATAAAAATCCGGGCATCAAATTCCTTTAAATCATTCAGCACCTCGCTCACTCGTGAATCGGATGGTTTATTCAGAATAAATCCTACGGAGCCTTCATTGTTGTGTTCAGTCAATAGAATCGTAGTCCGTTCAAAATTCGGATCCGCCAGGTATGGCTCAGAGAGAAGCAATCCCCCTTTCTGAGGTAAGATTTTGTTTTTATATCGGAAGAATTCCATGGCTTTTAAGCTAAATAACGTGATTTACAATCCCCAGTTACACCATTAAAATAATTCATAATAAAAGGAAGGAAATCATGAGTTCCAACTCATGGTTTTATTAATTTTTGCAAAAATCCAGCATGAAACCGATATCGGAAATTCGAACAGAGTACACCAAGGCTACCCTGGACCAGGCTACCGTTGATAAGAACCCCATGGTCCAATTTGAAAAGTGGTTTCATGAAGCTTTGGAGGCCGAGGTGATGGAAGCAAATGCTATGACACTATCTACAGTAACCGAAACCGGCCGCCCAACAGCCCGAATCGTTCTTTTAAAAGGAGTTGAACAGAATAAGTTTCTATTTTATACCAATTATCAAAGTCAGAAGGGAAAGGAATTAGAGAACAACCCAGCGTGCGCGCTCACCTTTTTCTGGCCTGAACTTGAACGCCAGGTTCGGATAGAAGGAATTAGTGAACGGTTGGAACCTTCGGTATCTGAAGCATACTTTCAAAGCAGACCGCGTAGTAGCCAGGTAGGTGCCTGGGCTTCGCCACAAAGCAGCATCATTAAAGACCGGTCGTTGCTGGAAGCAAGAGCAGCCGAAATTGAAAAAAGATTTGCCGGAAAAGACCTGCTTCCAAAACCTAATCAGTGGGGAGGCTATGCAATCGAACCCTTCGAAATTGAGTTTTGGCAAGGAAGACCCAGTCGCCTTCATGACCGGATTGTGTATTACAAATCAGAGAGTCAATGGATCATTCATCGGCTGGCCCCGTGATGCTATTATCTCAATGAAAAAATATCATTGACACCAATTACCCTTCGAACTGTAAATCCTTCACCATACGCTGCGCCTATCGAATGACCAAATTCGTGACCACGGGCCTCAAGCAATTTGATAAAGGCCGGACTTGAAATAAACGTCTCAGGTTCGTTACTGGTGGGATCATGAAACTGAGTTTTAAAGGCTCGCACTGACTTCATTTTAGTATCCCAGAAATCCGAAACATCAACCACAAAATCAGGTGGAAGCAATTGGCTTTGAATAAAATGATATAAGTGTTTGGGCCTCCAGGCCGACTGATTCACACCATTATCCTTCGTTTCAATTTTAGCCAGTCCGGCATAAAAGCAGGACTCAAAGGAAAGGCTTGAACCCTTTCCGTGGTCGGGATGACGATCGTAAATAGCATTGGCTATCACTATTTCAGGCTGATACTTACGGATGATCCGTATCACTTCTCTTTGGTGAGTTTCGTCATTCTGAAAAAAACCATCCCTGAAATTAAGGTTTTCACGCAACGATAAACCCAAAATACGGGCAGAATCCTGCGCTTCCTGATCCCTGGTCATAACGGTTCCCCTGGTACCCAATTCGCCCCGGGTGAAGTCTATTACGCCCACTTTGTGGCCCAGGGACACCTGTTTAGCAATCGTGCCGCCACAGCCCAGTTCAGCATCATCCGGGTGCGCAGCTAAAACAAGGATATCTAGTTTCATTTTGCTGAATTATATTTAATGAACGGCTTCTACTTCTTTGGCAGCAAGAAACTTTTCGGCATCCAGCGCTCCCATGCATCCACTGCCTGCAGCCGTGATGGCTTGACGATAAACTCTATCCGCAACATCGCCAACAGCGAAGACACCTTCAACATTTGTTTTGGTGGTTCCGGGAATCACTTTTACATACCCCGATTCATCCATCGTTAGCTGGCCTTTGAAAACATCGGTATTGGGTTTGTGACCAATAGCCAGGAAGAATCCTTGTACAGGAATCACTTCCTTCTCTCCCGTTTTTCGATTCAACAACCGAACCCCATTTACACCAGTGTCATCGCCTAAGATTTCATCAGTCTCCGTGTTCCAATGAATTTCAATATTGGGAGTGTTAAGCACTCGCTGTTGCATAATTTTAGAAGCCCGCATTTCATCTCTACGAACAATCAAATGAACTTTGGTGCAAAGCTTGGAGAGGTAGGTAGACTCTTCAGCAGCCGAATCGCCAGCACCAACTACTGCTACTTCTTTGCCGCGATAAAAATAACCATCACACACAGCACAGGCCGACACTCCCCGGTTTGCAAATTTCTCTTCCGATGGAATGCCAAGGTACTTCGCAGAAGCACCTGTTGCAACAATTACAGTTTCGGCTAGCAGCGTATCTTTTTCATCTACGGTTACCTTCAATGGATAGGTCGAAAAGTCAACCGATGTTATAAGTCCATAGTTCACCTTTGTGCCAAAACGCTCAGCTTGTTTTTGCAAATCCATCATCATTTGCGGGCCGTTTATTCCTTCCGGATAGCCTGGAAAATTCTCTACATCATTGGTGGTAGTTAACTGACCGCCCGGCTGTCCGCCTGTATATAATACCGGGGTAAGGCCAGCCCGGGCTGCATAAATCGCTGCTGTATAACCGGCTGGACCGGACCCAATAATCATCACTTTTATGGTTTCCATTGCTCTGAATCTCTATAAGTTGAATTTGTTAACAAAAAGGGTCTCAATCACTTGAGACCCCTATTTAAACCTTTAAATAAACATTATTAACCCAGGTAAGGCTTTAATGCCTTGCTTCTGGAAGTATGACGTAACCTGCGGATAGCCTTTTCCTTAATCTGACGAACGCGTTCGCGGGTCAGGTTAAACTTCTCACCAATCTCTTCCAAGGTCATGGCATGCTCACCATTAAGTCCAAAATATAAGGTGATCACGTCTGATTCTCGTTGGGTCAAGGTAGACAAGGCACGCTGCACTTCCCTGCGCAATGAATCAGTCATCAATCCGGAGTCCGGAGTTTCTTCGCTGTCATTTTCCAATACATCCAACAAGCTGTTCTCTTCACCCTGCACAAACGGTGCATCCATGGAAACATGGCGACCGGAAATCTTCATGGTGTCTACAACTTCTGCGGTCGTTACTTCTAACACTTCTGCTAATTCTTCAGGTGAAGGTTCGCGTTCAAATTTCTGCTCCAATTCAGAAAATGTTTTGGAGATTTTATTAAGTGAGCCTACCCGGTTGAGTGGCAGACGTACGATGCGTGACTGTTCAGCAAGCGCCTGCAATATGGACTGACGAATCCACCAAACGGCATAAGAGATGAATTTAAATCCGCGCGTCTCATCAAACCGTTGTGCTGCTTTAATCAAACCCAGATTACCTTCATTGATTAGATCTCCTAAAGATAATCCCTGGTTCTGATATTGTTTGGCAACAGAAACGACAAAGCGCAAATTAGCTTTTGTCAATTTCTCCAAGGCAATCTGATCTCCTTCCTTAATCCGTTTGGCGAGTTCCACTTCCTCATCGGGTGTGAGCAAGTCAACCTTACCAATTTCCTGAAGATACTTATCCAGCGACTGGCTCTCGCGGTTCGTAATCTGCTTACTAATCTTTAGCTGTCTCATCGAACTTAGTGGTCGTTAAAATCAAACACGAAAAAACGAAAATTTAGTTCCAAAAACATTAATTCATAATAATTTTAAGCACTTGGTGCCTCTTCTTTTCTAGGGGGTTTAGGAAGCAACACCTTGCGGGATAGCCTGAATTTACCGGTTTTCTTATCTACTTCAACGAGTTTTACCTTAACATGTTCTCCAACTTCCATTACGCCTTCCATCGTTTCAAGTCGTTCCCACTTGATTTCAGAAATGTGCAGCAGACCATCTTTTCCAGGCATGAATTCAACAAATGCACCAAAGGGCATGATTGATTTCACAACGCCATCATAAACAGCATCTACCTCTGGAATTGCAACAATGGCTTTTACGCGTTTCACTGCTGCATCCATAACTTCCTGGTTAGTAGCAAAGATGTTTACAATACCTTTATTGCCAACCTCTTCAATCACAATAGTTGCGCCTGTAGTTTTCTGAATTTCCTGAACCACTTTTCCACCCGGCCCGATTACCGCTCCAATCATATCCTTGTCAATCGTGATGGTGACAGCTCTTGGCGCATGTGGCTTAAGATCTGGCTTGGGAGAAGTTATTGTTTTCTTCATCTCGTTCAGAATATGAAGGCGACCTTCCTTAGCCTGATCAAGAGCTTCCTTAAGTACATCGTACGTTAGTCCATCAACCTTCAGGTCCATCTGGCATGCAGTGATCCCTTTTTCGGTACCCGTAACTTTAAAATCCATGTCACCCAGGTGATCTTCGTCTCCAAGAATGTCAGAGAGAATAGCATATTTTTTTGTCGAGCTATCCGAGATCATCCCCATGGCGATTCCGGATACAGGAGAGGAAATCTTAATACCAGCATCCATTAAAGCCAAAGAGCCGGCACATACGGTGGCCATGGATGATGAACCATTGGATTCCAGAATATCTGATACCACGCGGATGGTGTATGGGCTTTCAGTCATATTGGGTAGTACCTGCTTCAATGCCCGCATAGCAAGGTTCCCATGACCTACCTCTCTCCGGCCAGGACCGCGGTTAGGTTTTACTTCACCAGTCGAAAATCCTGGGAAGTTATAGTGAAGGATAAACTTGTTGGTTCCATCGAACATGGCACCATCTATCATTTGCTCATCCAGTTTTGTGCCCAACGTAACCGTTGTCAAAGACTGGGTTTCTCCTCGTGTGAAAATTGAAGAACCATGGGCAGCTGGAAGATAATCAATCTCCGACCATATCTGTCTGATTTCATTAGTTTTACGACCATCCAAACGAACCTTCTCATTAAGAACCAAATTACGACAGGCCGTCTTTTGAATGTCTTTATAATATTTCTTAACGAGATCTTTATTAACCGTAGTATCTTCTGGTAAAGAAGCGAGGTATTCATCTACAATGTTACCGAATAGTTCAGATCTTGAATGTTTGTTTGCCAATTGCTGACGAGCCACGTTGTAAACTTTATCATAGAGAAGTTTGAAGAGTTCTGCCTTGAAGGCTTCGTCCTTCACTTCATGTTCGTATACACGCTTCTGGGTCTTACCTGCCGCCTCTGAAAGTTCCAGTTGTAATTGACATTGAACCTTAATTGCATCGTGAGCCAACTTAAGGGCTTCCAGCATGTCGGTTTCATTAATTTCTTTACACTCACCTTCAACCATTAGAATGTTGTCGATAGAAGCCGCCACAATAAAATCCAAATCCGCCTTATCTTTTTGCTCTAAAGTAGGATTGATAATATACTGACCATCAAGCCTGATAACTCTCACTTCTGAAATAGGTCCTTGAAATGGAATATCTGATACTGCCAAAGCTGCAGAGGCTGCAAAAGCGGCCAGGGCATCAGGCAATGCATTGTGATCACCCGAGATAAGCTGTATGGCAATCTGAGTTTCAGCATGATAATCATCTGGAAACAATGGCCGGATTGCGCGATCAACGAGGCGACTAATCAAGACTTCATAATCAGAAAGTTTTCCTTCACGCTTGAGGAAACCACCGGGAATCTTTCCCGTTGAGGCAAACCTCTCCTGGTAGTCAACAGACATAGGTAAAAAATCTACTCCATCCTTTGCCGTTTGGGCAGCAACAGCGGTAGCAAGTAACATGGTGTCTCCCATGCGGAGAACGACAGCCCCATCGGCCTGACGAGCTAACTTACCAGTTTCAATAGTGATTTTACGTCCATCGGGGAGCGTACATGATTTTGTGATAATGTTCGGTTTCATAAGGTAGGATTTTAGGAAAGACCTACAATTCACAGCCTCTCCTTAGTTAATTTAAAAACGAAAAGGGAACCCAGATTCGGTTCCCTATTCGGTATTGATTGATTTCTTACTTTCTAAGATCCAGATCGCTAAGAACAGCGCGGTATCTCTCGATATTAGTGCTCTGAAGATAATTCAGAAGTTTTTTGCGCTTACCTACCAATTTAAGGAGGCCTTGCTGTGTCGAGTAGTCCTTCTTCTGATCCTTCAAATGAGCAGTCAGGTGGCTTATTCTATGGGTAAAAAGGGCGATTTGTGACTCCGGAGAGCCCGTGTCAGTCTTCTTCTTCGCAAAACCATGTTTGCTGAACAATTCTTGCTTCTTTTCTGAATTGAGGTACATCTGTTCTAATTTTTAGCTTTTCTAAATTTTTAAAGCGCAAAATTATGCCAATACCATCATAATACCAAACCCGAAGGCATTTTTAGGCTGTTTTAAAGAACCTGCGTTTAAGCTTGTCCCAAAACACATTGTAGAAGTCAGAATCGAACAATCGCGCATCAGCCCGTGCTTGCTTAAGAAATACCAACCCGATAAGTACCAGAATGGTATTTGCAAGCCACATACCCATGGGCACGGAAAAAACGGCTTGCTTGGCCCACTTTTCACCCATCAGGGAGAGCACATAAAAAAGAATAAAGAATAAAATGGACATCAATACAGGGACACCCAATCCCCCTTTTTTTATTATAGCCCCGAGGGGAGCACCAATCAAAAACATGGCAATGCACGCAATAGCTTGGGCTAGAATTTTATGCCATTGAATATCAAATGCACGATGTTCCAACTCATACGACTTGATATTTGAATTATGAGCAAGCAGTTGGGCCTTAACCATGCGAACCTGATTTAAGGCACTTGAAATTTCAGAAAGTGAATAAGGCGAATTATAAATACTATCCGAGGCTCTTTTTTCTTTCTCCGAAATCCGGATGGCATCAGTTTTAATTGTGTTTTCCGGAAGGGAATTAGTTACAACCGGAGTTTGAGGATCCGATGCTCTTTTTACTTGCGCAATTGAATCCCGCTTCTTCTTGAGTTGCTTAATTTCTTCCGGCCATTCAACTGAGTCTTTTTTAAAGTGATAATTATATAGATTACTTGCAGAGCCATAAATTGCTATCTGCTCAGTTTTTATAACCGTATCCACTGAATCCATGTCCTGATGCAACTCATTCATGTTGCGCATGATGCGGTTGCTTTGAAACCATTTTTTATCGGTGCGATTGAGTCCAAAAGAAGATAAATCAAATACAATCTGTGACTTGGTGAATTCAGTTCTGCTATAAGTTTCATCACCAGCACTCCCTTGCCGCCCTGAAAGATCAGAATTACCGGTAGATCCTTCTTTATAGTTGTAGCCATTAAACAATTCTAACTTCAGGTATTGATCGTTCAATATGGTGTACATCCGACCCGAATCTGCTTTTATAACTTCCTTGTTTCCAGAGCGGCCCCGATGGTCATAAATGATCACTCCTTTAAGAATCCCATCCTCAGACATCTTTTCATTTACTTTGATACTTATGTCAGGAATAGCATTATAAAATGCACCCTGTCGCAAATCAAGGGCTGGCTTCTTCTGTTTAATATCATAGAGCAAACTATACGCCTCAAGTGCCGCCTTCGGAACCAGGTAATTGCCAACTAAAAAAGCTCCCCAGGTAAGTAGCAAAACAAAAGCAAAGATTGGGACCATACTTCGAATCAGCGAGATGCCAAGACTTTTTATAGCTGTTAATTCAAAGTGCTCACCCAGATTCCCAAACGTAATCAGGGATGAGAGCAGGACAGCCAAAGGCAGGGCTACCGGAGTATTGAAGATTGCAAAATAGAAGAGCAGTTGCCCGATTACACCCCATCCCAAATCCTTACCGATGATGTCATCAAAATACTTTAACATATGGATGTTTAGCAAAATGAACACCACCACTAAGAAGGTAAGTATGAAAGGTCCCAAAAAGGATGAGAGAATAAGCTTATCTATTTTTTTCATGGGATGCCGGCAAAGATAATCTCAAAAACAAGGCCATTTTTTTATTTGAACTATTTTTATGGCCCCAAATCACTACCCATGATAGGATTACGGAAAAGTTTGTATGTTTGCGCTCCCAAAATTGGCGCGGTACCTCAGGTCTCCCGATAGCTATCAGGAAGAGCGTTGGATTCATATCCGCCAGTTGGTGGACGTAAGTTCAACGAAATGAATAGATAGAAAATAAAATGGCGCGGTAGCTCAGGTGGTTAGAGCGTTGGATTCATATCCGC
>JBGASB010000009.1:0-158180 GCA_044229915.1 Cyclobacteriaceae bacterium | reverse complement strand
GACGGAAGTTCAACGAAATGAATAGATAGAAAATAAAATGGCGCGGTAGCTCAGGTGGTTAGAGCGTTGGATTCATATCCGCCAGTTGGCGGACGGAAGTTCAACGAAATGAATAGATAGAAAATAAAATGGCGCGGTAGCTCAGGTGGTTAGAGCGTTGGATTCATAACCCAAAGGTCGGGGGTTCAACTCCCCCCCGCGCTACCAAAACACTTCCTGGTTGTATACAGTTTACGCACTTTACAGCGAGACTCATCAGAAAATTTATATTGGTTTTACATCTGATTTAAAGGCCAGAGTAGCCTCGCACAATTCATTGAGCGAAAAAGGATACACCAAGAAATATAGACCATGGAGAATAATCCATACGGAAGAATTCCTATCCAAGACAGATGCAATGAGACGCGAAAAGCAACTCAAATCGGCAAAAGGAAGGGAGTTTGTTTGGAATCTCATTAAGGCGGCATAGTTGGATTCATATCCGCCAGCTGGCGGACGGGGGTTCAACTCCCCCCCCGCGCTACCAAAACACTTCTTTGGTTGTATACTGTTTACGCACTTTACAGCGAGACTCATCAGAAAATTTATATTGGTTTTACATCTGATTTACGGGAATCTTTAATCGGAAATATGCTCATCAGAACTAATTATTATATAATTTGCTGTTACCGGGATTTTCTCTAAATTAAAATCGAATCTGAGGAGTTAGCATGGCAACGACCACCAAAAAATTATTTACTAAGGATTTTGAAGTCCATGCATCTATTAAGATGCTTTACCCCTATATCCAAACAGCCAGCGGTTTAGCCGAATGGTTTGCAGATAACGTAAACATCAGTCCTGAAAAGGTTTTTACATTTGTTTGGGACCATGAAGAACACAAGGCCATCATGGCCGCACACCGGGCGAATCATTTCGTTCGATTCGAATACTTACCCGAATCCAAAGAAGATCAAAAGGACCCATCCTATTTTGAACTTCGTCTTGAGATGAATGAGTTAACTCAAACGACTTTCCTGAAGGTTATGGATTACTCTGATTTTGATGACTTAAATGAACTTGATGACCTGTGGGAAGGTCTCATAGAAAATTTAAGGAAAGTCGTAGGCGGATAACTATTTTCCCTGCAGTTACATACTCTTTATTAATTCAACGTCTATTTTTGTTTTTGCGGAGAAAACATTACCAGACTTAACTTCATTTACCATGTTACCTAAGATTAATCCAACAGAAACCAATGCGTGGCAGAAACTAACGGCTCATTTTCTTATGATGCAAGCCACGCAGATGCGCGAATTATTCGAAGAGGATTCCCAACGGTTTGAAAAATTTCATTTAACACTAAATAATATCCTGGTAGACTTCTCCAAGAACATCATCACGGAGGAAACTATTCAACATCTGGTGGAGTTGGCTCATGAAATTGAGTTGAAAGAATCTATTGAGGCCATGTTTCGGGGTGACAAGATTAATCAAACAGAACATCGGTCTGTGCTGCACATCGCCTTACGCAACAAATCAAACAATCCCATTTATGTGGATGGTGAAAATATAATGCCATTAGTAAACGGAGTTCTTGATCAGATTAAGAAATTTTCAAATCAACTCCTAAGTGGTCAGTGGAAGGGATTTACCGGTAAACCAATAGCGGATCTTGTTAACATTGGCATTGGTGGATCGGACTTAGGACCTTTGATGGTAACAGAAGCCTTGCGTCCTTATCATACAACCATTAAACCCCATTTCGTTTCCAATGTAGATGGTACACACATTGCTGAAATCTTGAAAAATCTAAATCCGGAAACCACCCTCTTCATCATTGCCTCCAAAACATTTACCACCCAGGAGACCATGACCAATGCGGAGTCAGCAAAAAAATGGTTTAGTGAAAAGACTGGTGGCAAGGGCGATGTAGCTCAACACTTTGTTGCAGTGTCCACCAACACCCAGGCAGTAACAGCCTTTGGCATTGCTCCGGAAAATATGTTTGTATTCTGGGATTGGGTAGGCGGACGGTATTCACTTTGGTCTTCCATTGGGCTTTCCATAGCCTGTACCATTGGGTATGAAAATTTCAATCAATTGTTGGAAGGTGCCCATCAGGCTGACATGCATTTTAAAGATCAGCCCTTTGAAAAAAATATTCCGGTGATCCTGGCTTTGCTTGGAATCTGGTATTCGAATTTCTTCGATGCACATAGCGAAGCCATTTTGCCTTATGATCAATACATGCATCGCTTTGCAGCTTACTTTCAACAAGGCAATATGGAAAGCAATGGCAAATCAGTTGACCGGAATGGAGAATCGGTACTATATCAAACCGGTCCGGTTATTTGGGGCGAACCAGGAACCAATGGACAGCATGCATTTTATCAATTGATTCATCAAGGTACTAAAATGATTCCTTGTGATTTCATTGCACCTGCTGTTTCGCAAAACCCCCTGGGAGATCATCATGCGAAATTGTTATCCAACTTCTTTGCTCAAACCGAGGCCTTGATGGTAGGTAAGACTTCTGAAGTTGTTGAAACCGAATTACGTGCTGCCGGGATGAATTCTGAGGAGATTCGCTTTCATCTTCCCTATCGGGTCTTTTCAGGAAACAGACCCACTAACTCAATTCTTTTTAAGAAACTGACACCAACAACTCTGGGAACTCTGATTGCATTTTATGAGCACAAGATTTTTGTACAAGGTGTAATCTGGAACATCTTTAGTTTTGACCAGTGGGGTGTTGAGTTAGGGAAAGTGCTTGCCAAAAAGATTTTACCAGAACTTACAAGCGCAGAGCCAGTCACATCACATGATGGGTCCACCAATGGGCTGATCAATTATTTCAAACGTTTGAAATCCGAATAACTTCATAATCCTTGTAAAACCCTTTCGTTAGCGTATTTTTGACCTTCGCTAAAAACGAATGAACTCAAAAATCTCTAAAATTGGCGTCTTCACCTCCGGTGGTGATGCTCCCGGAATGAATGCAGCCTTACGTGCCGTAGTGCGTGCTTCTATTTTTTATAAGAAGGAAGTGTATGGTATCATGCAAGGCTATGAAGGAATGATCAGTGGAGATATTGTGAAGTTAGGTGCACGTTCTGTAGGTAATATCATTCAACGCGGAGGAACGATCCTTAAGACAGCCCGGAGCCAGGAGTTTCGAACCAAGGAAGGCCGCGAAAAAGCCTATCTCAACCTAAAGAAAAATGGCATCGATGCATTGGTTGCTATTGGCGGAGATGGAACCTTTACGGGTCTGCACAAATTCTACGAAGAGTACTCAGTTCCCTCGGTTTGCATTCCAGGAACAATTGATAATGATCTGGCTGGAACAGATTACACAATAGGCTTTGATACGGCAACTAATACTGCGGTTGAAGCAATCGATAAAATCAGAGATACTGCAATCTCTCACAACCGCCTTTTCTTTATTGAAGTGATGGGGCGTAACTCGGGCTACATAGCCTTAAATTGTGGTATTGCCGGAGGCGCGGTGGCTACCATTATTCCAGAAGAGTCGATGACCTTGGAAGCACTTTTCAATAAGTTGGATGAAGGTGGGAAAACCAACAAGAAGTCCAGCTTGATAGTTGTCGCTGAAGGAAGCAAGTTGGGTGGAGCTATGGAATTGGCTAATAAATTCTCAGAGCGAAATAATTACTTCGATATCAAGGTAACAATTCTTGGTCATCTTCAGCGGGGCGGAACACCCACTTACTTTGATCGGGTACTTGCCAGCAAAATGGGTGTTGCTGCTGTGGAGGGCTTGCTTAACAATCAGAAGGATGTTATGGTAGGCATTCGTAATAATCAGATTGTTTACAACGACTTCTCGACTATTATAAATCATCAACATGAAATTGACAGCGAGTCGCTTCGGATTGCAAAAATTCTTTCCATATAACCACCATCCATGAAAGACCTTACCATCGGTATTGATATTGGAGGCACAAATACAAAATACGGTATTGTTGACCGTGGCGGAAATGTGCTGCATCAGGGAAATATTCCTACCACTCAGTACGAAGAGTTTCAAGCCTATTTTGATGCAATGGCTGATGCCCTCAGAAAAGGAATTCATGAATTACCTGCAGATACCCGGATTATCGGAATTGGTGTTGGTGCTGCCAATGGAAACTACTATACGGGCAATATTGAACGAGCCACCAATCTGAAATGGAAAGGAGTACTTCCCCTGGCCCGCATGTTTAAAGAAGAGTTTGGCGTGCCATGCATCCTTACCAACGATGCCAATGCAGCGGCAGTTGGTGAAATGATCTATGGCAATGCGAAGAACATGAAGGACTTTGTCGTGATCACCTTGGGTACAGGTCTGGGAAGTGGGTTTGTTTGCGGTGGAGTTTTACTCAATGGACATCATGGTATTGCAGGAGAAGTAGGACATACTGCCGTAAACCCCAATGGCAGGTATTGCAATTGTGGTAAACGGGGTTGCCTTGAAACTTATGTTTCTGCTACCGGTATAAAAAGAACAGTTTATAAATTATTGGCCGATCACCTGGAACCCAGCGAACTACGCGGTATCAGTTTTGAAGATTTGAATACCAAAATGATCTCGGAAGCAGCGCATCGCGGGGATGTTGTAGCCATTGAAGCCTTTGAATATACGGGTAGAATCCTGGGTATGAAGCTGGCAGAAACGGTGGTTCATACAGACCCAGAAGCCATCTTTTTATTCGGAGGGTTATCGATGGCAGGTGATCTGATCTTCCGGCCTACCATAAAACATATGGAGGCAAATCTGATGCCTTTGTTCCGAGGAAAGATTAAGGTACTGCCTTCGGCCATGCAAAATCAGGCTGCTCCGATATTGGGCGCCAGCAGTTTGGTGTGGGACTATCTCGATAAGCTACAGATGAAGTCTGAATTGGCGTAAGTCAACTTATTCAAGCTTTACACCCAGATTCTTTCCGAGAATCTTAAATTGCTCTACCCACTCTTCATCAATTTCACGTGACGATCTGTTTTTATTCTCCATCGAGATTTCAAAATACAGGTTTTGGCTCTTGTGAAAATTGGGCTCCAGTTTAAATTTCTCCAAAAGAGGAAACATCCTGTTAAGTCGCTGTACGCGTTTAACGTTTTCGCGTTCGTTGCCAATTCTGTTTAGCTCTTTGAAAATACTTTCACCCGCTAACCGCGATAGTTTACGCGGGTCATCAATTTTAAGATTCCACTTAGCCAACTCGGCAACAATGCGCTCCATCTCTTTGATGTTAATTTTATCCGATTGGAAAATCTTCACCAGATCCGCATTCAGTACATATTCAAACGTTGTTTTATAGGTATTGGGAATGGGGATATTGTTATTTGCCAGGGCATTGATCAACGGATAGTCCTGGTTGTAGCTCTTTCGAAGGGAATGTTCCAGTTCGGCCATACTCTCCTGCGAAATCATATCCAGAATTTTACGCTTCTCATCCTGAAACAAATGCCAGATTGTATATTTCTCCGGACCGAAGTAGGTCTGCATGAGGCCGATTACATCGCCTAAGCGTCCTTCTTCAAAAGCCTTTACCATTCTGAATTGCATGCCAGCAAATTTGTCGGGCTCCATATCAAGAGAAATATTTCCAATGATGTTGTGCTTACCCAAGTAAATAACAGCGAAGGCAAATTTCTTCTCGGATTTGGTAACGAGTGACTTTACTTTCGTGATTCCAAGAACAAGCTTTTGCTCTCCTGCCTCTTTCTTAATAAAGGAATCGTTGGATGTACTGTAATTAAAAATTGTAAGTGAGTCAGGCTCATCCTCAAAGATGGAGGAAACTGCATAGTGAATACCTACGCGTTGTAAATTGGTTCGAGAAGGTAAAACTGATTTATTGTATACCACAGCCCCATTTTCATAGGTAGAAACATTGCTCGGTGCTGATTCCAGTTGCTTAATAAATTCAGTTTCCAAATCCACTTCTCCAATTTGATTAGCCAATTGGATTACACGACAGGCATATTGCAATACCTGGGTAGTTTCGATTCCTGAGATTTCGTCAAAAAACCAACCACAACTTGTATACATGAGCATGGCATGACGCTGCATTTCCATAATTCGCAAAATGCGGTTGGGGGCTCCATCATTCAATGCATGATCCTTAAGAAAACGCTTGATGTTATCCTCATTGCGCTTCAGTACAATATTAATGTACTCATTGCGCGCCTTCCATGGATCCTTAACAACCTTGCTGGCTTCGCGTTCAAAGATCACCTCAACATTTTCCCGAAGCCAATCAAGTGAATCGCGCAAGGGCTTACGCCACAATTGATGCCAGCCTGGTTTACCAGTATTGCAACCACAGTTTTCACGCCAACGCTCCACTCCGTGCACGCAACTCCACGAACTGTTCTCAATAATCTGGGCTTCGTCTTGAGGTGGACAGAGTTCTAAAAACTGACCATAGTTGGTGAGTTTCGCACGGCCTTCCTTTTCAATGTAATCCAGGCAAAAGGCAAGCGCCATTTCCCCATGTTTGTGATGGTGGCCATAGGTTTCTCCATCAGTCGCCACATGAACAAGTTGAGGTCCCTTGTCATTCTTGTCAATGGTATTGAGTAACCTATCGGCAAACCGTTTACCATCATTTAATAATCCATTAAAAGCAATGGCTTGCGAAATGTCGCCTTCATAAAAGAATACAACTATCGAATTCCCACTGGGCAAATTACAACGGTAGGCTTTCGTAGTATTTACCGATCGATCATTTACTTCCGTCCAGTCTTCATCTCCTATCTTCCTTACTGCCTTTGCTTGCCGCGGGGCCAGTACAGTAAACTTGATTTTATGTTCCGCTAATAGTTCCAGGGTTTCTGTGTCAACAGCCGTTTCGGCCAGCCACATGCCTTCCGGTTTTCTTTTAAATCGAAATTCAAAATCACGAATACCCCATAATACCTGGGTCTCTTTGTCGCGCCTGGTAGCCAGCGGCATAATGATGTGATTGTACACCTGGGCTACCGCTGATCCATGCCCGCCAAAATTGGAAATGCTATGCTTGTCTGCCTCCAGGATTGCTTCATACGTTTCAGAAGCATAGAGCTCCATCCAGGAAAGCAACGTAGGTCCAAAATTAAAACTGATGCGCGAATAGTTGTTGACAATGTTCTTGATTACGCCATCTTCATTTAGGATGCGTGATGTTGCATTCGGCTCATAACATTCGGCTGTAATTCGCTCATTCCAATCATGATAGGGATGGGCAGAATCCTGAAGTTCGATAACCTCGAGCCACGCGTTTTCGCGTGGAGGTTGATAAAAATGGCCGTGAATACAAACGTATTTATTATTACCAGGCATTTATTAAATGGATAAGGTCAAACGTGCATAAAGATTTACTCCAGATCAAACTCAGCTTTCTCCTCTTTAAGCTTTAAAACAGAAATCCCAAGCGGTGGCAAGGTTATTGAAACTGAATAATCTTTTCCATGGTATTTTACAGGAGTGGTGTATAGCAGGCCTTGATTTAGTACGCCACTGCCACTATACTTCAGATTATCGGAATTGAATATTTCATGCCAGGTGCCTCGAAACGGAACCCCGATGCGATACAAGGGTCTTGCTTCAGGCGTAAAGTTACAGATGACGATCAGGGAATCTTCTTTATTCTCACTCTTTCTCATGTAAACGATCACACTGTTTTCGCGATCCGAATAATCCACCCACTCAAATCCACGATTATCAAACGAAAACTGATACAACGATGGCTCAGCTTTGTAAAGCGCATTTAGGTCTCTTATTAAAGTAAGAACTCCTTTATGCGGACCATACTCCAATAGGTACCAGTCCAACGCGCGGTCATGATTCCATTCTGATGATTGACCAAACTCCCCGCCCATGAACAACAATTTAGTTCCTGGGTGTGTAAACATGTAGGAATACATCAAGCGAAGATTTGCAAAGCGTCTCCATTCGTCACCCGGCATGCGGCCTAACAAGGAACCCTTTCCATGAACCACTTCATCATGCGAAAGCGGAAGCATAAAATTCTCTGTAAAGGCATAGATCACGCTGAATGTAATCTCATCCTGATGATACTTACGATGTATAGGATCTAGTTTGAAATAACTTAATGTATCGTGCATCCAGCCCATCATCCACTTTTGCCCAAAACCTAAACCACCAAGATACGTAGGTTTTGAAACACCCGGCCACGCGGTTGACTCTTCCGCAATCGTAATTACATCCGGATGGTTACCGTAAACAACTTCATTAAACTCCTTCAGGAAATTGATTGCTTCAATGTTTTCATTGCCACCATGTTCGTTAGGTATCCATTCACCGGCTTTCCTGGAATAATCAAGGTAAAGCATAGAAGCCACTGCATCTACGCGCAATCCATCGGCATGAAAGACCTCCAGCCAAAAAAGCGCATTGCTTATGAGAAACGAACGAACTTCATCACGACCATAATTATAAATGTAACTGCTCCAGTCCGGATGAAAACCCTTGCGGGGATCGGCATGTTCATACAGATGAGTACCGTCAAACTTATGCAGGCCGTGGGCATCGCCAGGAAAATGAGAAGGAACCCAATCAAGAATTACCCCGATCTCTGCTTCGTGAAATGCATCCACCAATTCCATAAATTCCTGGGGTGAGCCAAAGCGACTGGTAGGAGCAAAATAACCGGTAAGCTGATACCCCCATGAACCGAAGAACGGGTGCTCCATGATCGGAAGAAACTCCACATGAGTAAATCCATTCTCTTTTACATAGCTAACCAGGTCGGTGGCAAGTTCCTTATAGCTTAACGATCGGTTTCCGTCTTCCAGCTTGCGCTTCCAACTACCGGCATGAATCTCGTATACCGAGTAAGGCTTGGGCCTACCACTTGTCTTCTTCCTTTCTGAAAGCCAATGACTATCCCGCCAGGTGTAATCATGGTCCCAGATGATTGATGCCGTATTGGGAGCAATCTCAGAATAAAATGCAAAGGGATCTGCCTTTTCAAGATACTCCCCGGTATTAGAGTGGATTGCATATTTATAAACCTCTCCTTTTCCAATGCCTGGAAAAAAACCTTCCCAAATACCGGATTCATCCCAGCGCGGAGATAACTTGTGATCGTTGGAATTCCAGAAATTAAAATTACCAATAACAGAAATACTTCGGGCATTGGGGGCCCATACGGCAAAGTATGTACCCTGTTGCTTTTTATAAGTTATTAGGTGTGCCCCTAGCTTTTCATAGAGTTTAAAGTGTTTGCCACTTCTAAACAAATGAATATCAAAATCTGTAAGAAGGCTAAAGCTATCGTGCTCCTCAGATTTGTTTTTCGAAACCGTTTTTTTGCCCATAGTTTTAGTTTTTCTTTTTACCTTCTTCCTTAGCTTGAAAATATCGATTCATATGATAATAAATTCCCCGAAGTGGAATATTCACCCATTCCGGCCGGCCATTCAACTCATAGCCTAATTCATAAATAGCCTTTTCTATCAAATAGGTGCGAATCAGGATTTCATCCTGCTCACTCAATTTGCTCTCAAGGCCCAACCGCTCGAGGTAGGCACCGAGGTAAAACCGGCTTACATAGTGCTGCCATTGTTCGGCCCATTGCACTAAAAATTCAATGTCCTTTTCGCGATAATTTTCATTTAATAAAATCTTACCAAAGGCAGCATAGTGAAACGACCGCATCATGCCAGCAACATCTTTCATGGGATTTTTCTTCAATCTACGCTCGCTAAAGCTAAATCCAGGTTCCCCTTCAAAATCAATAATGATAAAATCCTTGCCTGTAAACAAGACCTGGCCTAAATGGTAATCCCCATGAATGCGCGTTTTGATCGCATTGATCTTAACCTGATATACTTCACTAAAGCATTCCAGTACCTTATCCTCCAAAGCCAACACTTTACGCGCCAGTTCCTGCGTCTCGGCATTTAGTTTATCCATGGACTGTTCCAGAAGTTTGAACCGATCGCGGGTTAATTTGCGCAAGGCCGAGTATAATGAACGTTGGTAATTACTGGTGAAATATTCAGGGGCGAATGCTGGATTTGTTTTATCAGACGCCAATGCCATGTGCATCTCCGCTGTTCGCTGACCTAACCGAACCACTCGCTCATAAAAACCCCGACCGATAAATTCCTGAATCAGCTCGGGTGCTTCCTCAAACTTGATAGCAGCTTTGTTAACTAAGGTCGGAAGTTTTTCCTTCTTCGCTTTAGCCATAACGCGTTCGTAGAATCGACCTACTGAATCGATCGTCATAATCCACGAGTCGCCCTGATTCTCAACCTTTTCCTGCAGGAGACCGAATACAATGGTCTTTCCATCGTTGTCACGATACTCTACGCTGCCTGCGTACTTGGGTGCATTTCGGAATGAGGTGTTCTCTGAAAGGAATCGTACAATTTCAAGATCCGGATTGATCTCCTGCTCAATCTTACGATAGAACTTGAAAAAGTATTGATCATTGTAGATGATAGCGGTATTGCTTTGGTCGGCTTTCAGAATTTTCGATTCAACGGTTTCGGCATTGAGTTTCGTAAACACACTACTGTTGAATTCAAGTGTACCTTCGTCATCCTTAATACGAACCTTACGATCCATACTGGTAAAGAGAAAATCACGGAAGCCTTTATGATAACTGCTATCGAGTATAAAACCAATCTTGCCTTGTATCTCAGCCCGGCTAATTACGCTTTGAGCGGTGTACTCCACCTTATCGAAAATACTATCGGAGGGCACAAAGCACATTGGCAAAAAGTACAATTCTGGCAGGCGCTGCACATAGTGCACTTCAATAATAGTAAGGTAATGAGTTTCGCCTTCCACCTTCAGCGGTATCACTTTATGAATGCTCATCTTGGCAATGGCCCGGGCCTTGCCTCCAAACCACCGGCACTTCTTCATAAATGGCTGAAGAATCTTACGCTCGAGTATCCTTACCTCATTGTAGTTTGCAAATACCCGCTCCCATGAGAGCTCCGATTTATATAAGAATAACTCATTGGCTCCACCTCCCTGATCCTTTTTCTCGGAAGCATCTGCCTGAAACCAAAAATATCCGTAAGGTCCAATAGTTATCGGATAGTCACCCTCCCCTACACTCATAAATCGGTTCTGACTAAACACTTCTGTAATGTCGCAGTCTCTGAACGCTTTTAAATCAAGCGTAGTAGATTGGGAAAATTGTGACAGGTTAGCAACTACAATTATACTTTGCTTTTCATAGGTGCGCGCAAAACACAACACTTTTGAGTTCGAGCTATCCATGAACTTGATATCACCCCGCCCAAAAAGATTGAGTCGCTTGCGCATGGCGAGCACATTCTTTATCCACCACATGAGTGATGAAGGATTCTCCTCCTGCGTGGCTACATTGACAGACTCATACCGGTAAACAGGATCGCTTATAACAGGCAGGTACAATTTTTGCGGATTGGCCACCGAAAAACCAGCATTGATGTTCATGTTCCATTGCATGGGAGTGCGAACACCAAAGCGATCGCCTAAATAAATATTATCACCCATCCCGATCTCGTCACCGTAATAAAGAACGGGTGTGCCTGGCAAGGAGAAAAGAATGGTGTACAGTAATTCAATTTTTCTGCGGTCATTATTCAGCAAGGGTGCAAGCCTTCTTCGGATCCCCAGGTTATGCTTTGTGTGCGGATCCGTTGCATACGCCTTAAAGAGATAATCCTTTTCTTCCTCCGTTACCATCTCAAGTCCGATTTCATCATGGTTGCGCAGGAAAAGTGCCCACTGACTATTTGGAGGTGTTGATGGCGTTTGCTCTAAAATATCAATAATGGGATATGCATCTTCGGTTCTCAATCCAAGATACAACCGAGGCATGAGTGGATAATGAAAGTTCATGTGACACTCCTGTCCTTCACCAAAATACTGGGCAGCATCCTCGGGCCATAGATTCGCTTCAGCAATCAGAATTCGCTCATCGTAATGTTTATCAATGTGGCTGCGCAGTCGTTTTAAAAAGGCATGCGTCTGAGGCAAGTTTTCGCAATTGGTACCCTCCTCTTCAAATAAGAATGGCACGGAGGGAAGTCGGAATCCGTCTACTCCCAATTTGAGCCAAAAGTCTACTACTTTAATCATCTCCAGTTGCACTTCGGAGTTATCGAAG
The DNA here is from genome assembly GCA_044229915.1 of Cyclobacteriaceae bacterium. Classification (GTDB taxonomy): domain Bacteria; phylum Bacteroidota; class Bacteroidia; order Cytophagales; family Cyclobacteriaceae; genus ELB16-189. Next base: position 146,073 of record JBGASB010000009.1, on the reverse strand, counting down.
TTTAACTCAGGCTGATGTCTATAGAACCGATGCCAGAAATAAGCCTTCGCTTCATTATCCCACGACCAGTTGCTTGATTCTTCATCGGCAAACATGACCCGGGCCTCTTTATATTTTTCAGGCGTATCACTCCACACATAATAATCTTTGTACCGTGAGCCCGATCGGGCCCTGCGCGACTTCTGAAACCAGGGATGCTGATCGGACGTATGGTTAAGGATCAGTTCCGTGATTACCCGGATGTTTCTTCGATGGGCTTCCTTCAATAACAATTTGAAATCAGCCAGCGTACCATAGTCCGGGTGGATGTCGCAATGCTCGGTTACATCAAAGCCATCATCTTTTAGAGGTGATGGAAAAAATGGTAATAACCAGATCGTGTTGATTCCAAGATCTTCGAGATAGTCAAGTTTATGGATCAGTCCCTGAAAGTCACCAATGCCATCTCCGTTGCTATCGTAAAAGGCGCGAACACTTACCTCGTAGATGATCGCGTCTTTAAACCAAAGTGGTTCCGTATTTTTTGAAGATGGGGCCATGCGTTACATATTTGACTCGTGAATTTCCAACTTAAATAAATGAAAAGGCATTTTGTGTGGATTAAGATCAACAAAATTCCAATCCTGCGTCCAGGTATAATGTTCATCCGTAATCAGATCATGAAGTTTAATATTCACTTTGTCCGTTAGTTTCAAACGCTCTTTAGGCAACTGGATATAGCCACTTTGTCCGCGGTTTGTATCCAGGTTAGCGACAACTAAAATTATGTTCGACAAATCATCGGTTGCTTTAAGAAAGGCAATGATCTGACTATTCTCAATGGGGCAAAACTGAACGTTCCAGGTAGATTGAAGCGCAGCATTTTCTTTTCTGATTTTATTGAGTAAACTCATGATATCTGTCATCCGATTGGTGCGCTTCCAATCATAGTTTCGGAGTTCATACTTTTCCGAATTAAAGTATTCTTCTCTTCCTTCGATAGGCGTATTCTCATAGAATTCGTAAGAAGGTCCATACACTCCGTAATTCGAAGATAATGTGGCCGCCAACGCATACCGAAGTATAAAACTATTCTCGCCTTGATTTTGTAAATGATAGGGTAAGATGTCGGGAGTATTTGGCCAGAAGTTGGGGCGGAAGTAGTTCCTGGAAGGTCCGTATACCAAATCGTTTACATACTCAATTAACTCCTGCTTGGATACACGCCAGGTAAAGTATGTGTACGATTGTGTAAAACCCACCTTAGCCAGCGAAGCCATCACCTTAGGTCGTGTAAATGCTTCTGAAAGAAAGATTACATCCGGGTTTTGCTTTTGCACTTCTGCAATTACCCAATGCCAGAAAGGAATTGGTTTGGTATGAGGATTGTCAATCCTGAAGATGGTAACCCCCTGCTCCATCCAAAAGAAAAACACGGATCTCAATTCTTCCCATAAAGCTTTCCAATTGTCGCTTTCGAAGTTGAAGGGGTAGATGTCCTGATATTTTTTAGGAGGATTTTCCGCATACTGAATGGATCCATCTGGTCTCTGCTTAAACCACTCCGGATGTTCCTTGACATAGGGATGATCCGGTGCACATTGAAATGCAATATCCATCGCGACATCAATACCCAACTTCTTTGACTCTGCTATAAGCTTTTTGAAATCCTCCAACGTACCCAAAGCTGGAAGTACTGACTTGTGTCCACCTTCATCACTTCCGATGGCCCAGGGTGAGCCTGGTTCGCCTGGCAGTGAACGCACATTATTATTTTTTCCCTTACGGTTAATTTTACCTATTGGGTGAATGGGTGGAAAGTAAAGTACATCAAAGCCCATGGCAGCAATCCGCGGCAATAAACGAATGCAATCCTGAAATGTACCATGCTTACCGGATTCGAGTGAGGCTGAACGAGGAAAGAACTCATACCAGGCACTGTAGTTGGCTTTGGCGTGCTCAACCTGAATACTAATTTCCTGATTGAGTTTAGTTTCATTCTCGCGGAGTGGATTTTCATGGACCACGTTCGCAAATTCAGCACCTAGTATGTAATCAATCGCGGCCTGATATCGTTGTGTGTCTTCTAACTTTCTTGCTATCGAGATCAGGTCTTTGTTGGATTCGCCCAGGGTTCGTAATAAAATCGCGCCTTCCATCAGCTCCACCTTTACATCAACCTTGGCATTCGCTTTCTTTTTAAACCCATCATACCAGGTATCAAAATGATCGACCCAGGCTTGAAGCGTGTATACATAGGTACCCTTTTCCGGAACATAAAATGAGGCCTTCCACTCATCGTTAAACGTGGGGGTTAGTTCTACACGTTCCCACTGAGGAGCCTCTTTTTTCTTATACAATACTTCAGCACGAATATGATCATGACCATCGCCATAGATGGCTGCGGTTACATCAACACGTTCACCAACGGTCCGTTTGGCCGGATATAACCCACCGTCTACCAGGGGTTGAACATTTTCAATTATTACTCTTGTTTTTCCCTTTGTCATCAAGTAAAAGTTTGTCAGAATTATTTTAATACAACCGAAGTATATGCTGGGATAATCAATTCATCTTCATTTTTCGTTACCCCCGCATGGGTGGCAAAGTCAATTTCATCAAAGCCTGCTAATGCACCCTCTCGCTTTAGTGTGAGTTCCACATCCGAAATGTTATGAATTATCAGGAGTGCCTCATTTTTATATTTTCGAATAAAACTTACCATTTCCCTTACCTGCAGCGGAGAATTTTCTATGCTTCCGTAGGTTAATACAGAACTGGAATTTCGATAGTTAATAAACTTCTTATAGAAATTATATAATGAGTTCGGATCATTCTTTTGTTTTGCAAGCGGAATAACGGTTTGATCGGTGCTGTACCTGGGTATTTCCCACGAAGTTTGATAAGCATCTTTCTTTCCTTCATCCCAGATAAAGGGCTCGCGTATATATTCATCGGGCTTTACACCCAACATGCCAATCTCTTCGCCATAATAAATGTACGGAGTTCCCGGTAAGGTTAACAAAATACTCGCAGCCACACGGGCTTTATCAATATTGTTATCCAACTCACTCAGGATACGATTCTGATCATGGTTTTTCAGAAACGTAGCGTCAATGTATTCACTGGTACTCTTATTATAAAAATCACTTATCTCTTTGTATTTGCTTATCAGGCCAATGGTATCCTGACCGGCCCGCACCACAGAAGTGATGGCATACCCCATATCAAAATTAAACAGAGCCGGCAAGCCTTTCAGGTAGGGTGCAACATCTTCTGCTTTCGACCACACCTCACCTACCAGATAAACATCTGGTTTGATCTTCTGCATCTCTTCCCTGAACCATACCCAAACTGCGTGATTATCAGCTGCGCGGTCCGTGGGATAAATATGTTTTGCAGCATCGAGTCGAAACCCATCCACGTTCATATCAGCCAACCAATAGTTACCGATCTCAACAAATTCCTGTCTCACGTTCGGGTTATCAAAATTCAAATCCGGCATACCACCCCAGAAAAATCCATAGAAGTGTTCTGAAAGAGTATCGCCATTTACCGGATGCCATTGGGTAATATTATCCGAATCAAGTGAGGTGGTCTTCTTTGAGATCTGAGCCCGGATGGAATCCTTCTTAGCCCATACGTAATAGTCACGATAAGGACTGCTTTTATCTTTGATTGCACTTTGAAACCAGGGATGATCGGAACCCGTGTGGTTAAGGATCAAATCAACTAAGATTCTGATATCTCTTTTGTGCGCTTCCGCTACCAGTCTTTTAAAATCTTCCTCTGTGCCATATTCCGGATCAACTGCCTTGTAGTTTGTTACATCATACTTGTGATAGGTGGGTGATGGCATGATCGGCATCAACCAGATTCCACCTACCCCCAGATCTTTTAAATAATCTAACCGGCTGGTCAATCCATTGAAATCGCCTTTGCCATCTCCATTACTATCAGCAAAGGAGCGCACAAATACTTCATAGTTTACTCCATAAGGCCAACTGGCAACCTTATCCTGCTTTGGTTGACAAGAGCAAAGCAGGAGGACTACGAGGTATAATAGAAGACGATGCATAGCTATTTGATCTTGATGATGTACGATGTATAGGGTGTAAGATCAACTTCAAATGTACCTGACTTGTCCAAGCCAATATCCAAACCGCTTCTTAGTAAATCGCGCCCTACATAATCTTCTTCCGCTTTCAGGTTAAATGCCTGAATGACTTCATCGGATAATTTTACTTTAACCCGAAGTGGTTTGTCATTAAATCCGGAAAGAATAACTAACCGCTCCTCACCGGAGACGCGGGCAAAAACATGAACCTGTGCCGGTATATTTCCTTGAGTTAAATTGAAATTGGTTAAGTCATAATAGGCACCTTCCGTAATAGCTTTGTTGTTTGATGCGAGCGTAAGGATGTCGGTATAAAACAAGCGCAATGCTTTTTGATCATCACTCAATGCACCTCCATCGTACTTACCACCATTCACCCACTTCTGGTGTTGCGGCACACCCCAATAGTCAAAATGAGTGGTTCGCCCATCTTCTCCGCTAAATCCTTCCTTTCCCGCCCCCGGCTCACCTACTTCCTGCCCAAAATAAATCATCACCGGGCCCTGATCAATCGTTGCACTGATCACCATGGCAGGTACCGCTTTCCAATAGTCACCTGCAAATTGTGGAGACGCAATTCGTTGTTCATCATGGTTCTCCAAAAAATGAAGCATGTTGTGATTGATTCCTTCCAGACTTTTTTGAATAACCGGTATGTCCGCAGCGCTTGCCTGCTTGTTCACAAGCAGTCGCAGTGTATCGTATAGTTGTACTTTGTCATACAAATAATCAAACCTGCCTTTTTGAAGATAATTGCGATACTCGGCTGGATTATAGATTTCTGCAATAAAGACTATCTCTGGGTTTACAGCCTTCACCTGAGGAATAGCCCAATTCCAAAATTCAACCGGTACCATCTCGGCCATATCGCAACGAAAGCCATCAACATGCTTGTTGGCCCAATAAACCAGAATGTCTTTCATTTTCTCCCAGGTATTTGGAATGGGATCGAAATAAGTCTTTCTACCATTTTGAATATCGACTCCGTAGTTTAATTTGATTGTTTCAAACCATTCATTCACACCGGGCGAAGCAGTAAACTGATCGTTGCCTGTAACTTTTGCCGGACTTTCTGTAAACTTTTTGTCTTTGTTAGAAAATGAATTATTCCCCAATGAATTGTAATTGACCGGAGGTTGAAAATCCTGACCTGGCAGGTAGTAAAAATTGTTTGATGGTTTAAAAGAAACGGAGATATCATCTCCTTCCCCGAGATCTTTGGTGCCCGCTGGCTTGGCATCACTCTTATAAGCCCTTGCCACATGGTTAGGTACAAAGTCAATGAGTACTTTCATCCCTTGCGCATGGGTGCGATCAACCAACTGTTCAAATTCGAGGATCCGGTTCTTAACATCCGTGGCGAGATCAGGATTAATATCATAATAGTCTTTGATGGCATAAGGCGATCCTGCACGACCCTTAACAACATCTGCGTCATCCAGCGGAATGCCAAATGCGCTGTAATCGGTTAGTGTTGCATGTTCGATTACTCCGGTATACCAAATGTGAGTTACGCCTAACTCTTTAATTCCTTTGAGGGCAGTCTCGTTGAGGTCAGCAAACTTCCCTACGCCATTTTCTTCTATTGTTCCAAACGGTTTATTGGTTGTATTCTGGTTGCCAAACAGTCGGGTCATCACCTGATAGACGATCACTTTTCTTTCAGTTTCTTTAGACATGGGGGCATCCGGGATTTTTTCTTTAGGTGTTGCACATCCAAAGAATAATAAGAGATAAAACAGGCTCGCTTTTTTCATTTTCTTAAAGGTAATTAAATACTGTACCTGCACCAAAATGATAAAAATAATGGTAATTAACCACTTTAGCAGTTTAGCAAACGATTGCATAATATGAGCCTACATTTGAGAGGTATAGATCTGTTGATAATGGCTTACCTTCGGTGTCATTGGTTACCATTGCCTTATGATTAAGCTTATACTAAAATCAACTGCAGCCCTCATTTTATCATTAAATCTTGCTAGCGGACAGGTGGTTACTTTGTCCCCTGCAAATCCCACATCAGAACAGTTGGTAACAGTTACCCTAGATGCTTCGGGTACTCCTTTGGCCGGTGAGACGAAGATTTACATGCACAGCGGAGTGGTTACCACAAATACCTCAACACCAGGAAGTAATGACTGGAAATTTGTAAAAGGGAATTGGGGATTGGATGATGGTGTTGGGCAAATGACTCAGGTTTCTGGCCAGCCGAACAAATGGCAAATTTCATTGTCGCCCTCCTTGCGGCAATATTACAGCGTACCCGCGGGAACTAACCTATTTTGGTTAGCTATGGTATTTAGAAACTCCAACGGATCAAAGCAAACGTCCCCAGACATCTTTATGCAATTGGCAGCGGCTGCTTTTGTTTCTATTATTTCACCCGCCAGTTCTGAAGTCTTCATTCCTGCCGGAGGATCTGTTACCATCGAAGGCATGGCTTCATCTCTTGCCTCCACAATGGAAATTCTTGTTGATGAAGGCGGTGGTTACCAATCCAAGGCCTCGGCCTCCAATACAACTACTATAACTACCTCATTCACTCCTACAACTTCTGCTATATCAATCAAAATAAAAGCAACCATAAACGCTAACCCAGTTGAATCCATTGGTGCCTATACCTTTAAGACAAGACCTTCGGTTATTGAGGAAACTATCCCCCTAGGTATAAAAGATGGAATTAATTATTGTGCAGATCCTTCCCGGGTAACTCTGGTTCTATTGGCTCCGGAAAAAGAATTCGTTTATGTGGTCGGTGACTTTACAAACTGGGAGCTTAGTGATAACTATTTTATGAAAAGGACTCCAGACGGTGAACGGTTTTGGATAGAAATTTCGGGATTAAATTCTGGACAGGAATATGTATTTCAATACTGGGTGGAAGGCATGATTAAAGTTGGAGATCCATATGCGGATAAGGTAGCAGATCCCTATCAGGATGCTTCTATTCCGGCAACTACTTATCCCAATTTACCAGTTTATACCAAAACACAATATGGGATTGCCACAGTTCTTCAAACAAACCAAACTCCATTCAATTGGTCAACGAATGAAACAACCTGGGTAGCACCTGATAAAGAGGAGTTGATTATTTATGAGGTCTTGCTTCGCGACTTCATTGGTTCACGGAAGTTCAAGGACCTTGCAGACTCACTGTCATATTTTAAAAGACTGGGTATAAATGCCATAGAACTTATGCCCATTATGGAGTTTGAAGGTAATTTAAGCTGGGGTTATAATCCGTCCTACTTCCTCGCACCCGACAAATTCTATGGCACTAAAAATGATTTAAAAGACTTTATTCAAAAGGCTCATCAGGAAGGTATTGCTGTGATTTTGGATATGGTTCTCAACCACGCTTTCGGACAAAACCCGATGGTGCAAATGTATTTTGATAAATCAGTCAATAAACCTTCCTCCAATAATCCATGGTTCAATGTAGATGCCACTCATCCCTATAGTGTTGGCTATGATTTTAATCACGAAAGTCAGTACACTCAAAATTTTGTTGATACAGTTTGCAGGTACTGGCTTACCGAATATCATTTTGATGGATTCCGTTTTGATCTTTCGAAAGGCTTCACACAAAAAAACAATCCCACAAATGTTGGCGCCTGGGGAGTTTATGATGCTTCACGTATTTCCATTCTTACCCGGATGGCCAATCAGATTTGGGATCTAAAATCGAATGCCTACGTAATCCTTGAACACTTTGCAGATGCACCCGAAGAATCAACGTTGGCAAATAATGGGATGATTTTGTGGGGCAATATGACAGGCACTTATGCTAGCGCCCTGGGAGGAAATAGTGATGCAAATCTGGGTTCAGCAAACCGGTTAACACATGTGAATTATCTAGAAAGTCATGATGAGGAGAGATTATTGGTTAACCTTTTAAAGAATGGCCAGGCGACTGGATCTTATGATATTAAGACAATAGATGTTGCATTAAATCGCGCCAAGCTGGGTGCTGCCTTTTTTTATACTTTACCTGGCCCTAAAATGGCATGGCAATTTGGAGAGTTGGGATATGATAAGAGTATTAATCTCTGTGTATCCGGATCGGAAAGCAGCAATTGCCGGCTTGACAACAAGCCGCTACCGTGGGGATCTGGAAGTTTACACTATTATGAAGATGCAGATAGGCAACGATTGTATAAAACTGTTGCCGCCATTAATAAGTTAATTGCATCAAATAAGGAGGTGTTTAAGAGTGGAAGCCTCGAATTTATTTCAACCGGTAATGTTCGAAGCATTAAAATTACTTCACCTGGTATGGACGTTGTTATAGTCGGAAATTTTTCTGCTTCTTACCAGGAGGCCAGTGTCACTTTTACCAAAGTCGGAAACTGGTTTGATTATTTCGGCAACGAATCAATCACGATAACGAGCTTAAATCATTCGCTCTTTTTGGCACCGGGCGAGTTTCATATCTATACGTCACTTCAACAACCCCCAACGGAGGTGGGCCTTATTGATTTTTTAGTTACCCGTACTAACGATGAGAATCAGAATTCACTTTTAGTGTATCCAAACCCAGCTAAGGACAAATCATTCATGATTCAGTGGACAGATCATCAGTATACTGAAATGATTTATATACAGGCAGTCGATATGCTTGGCAGAGTCATAAAGCAAACCGCTCATACACCTATTGAATCCGGGATTTACTATGATGCCCAGTGGCTTGCTCCGGGAATGTACCTTCTTGTGATCGATCAAAAGGGAAAAAGAAAGACGCAAAAGATTGTTATTGAGTGATCTTCCTCGCGATCATGTAATGGTAAACTAAAACAATTACGCATATCATCAGGCCCAGGAACTCACGGGTTTCTTCAATATAGAGGTTCTGCATTTTGGCCAGGTCATCAAACAAGAGCGCCTTATCGGGCGAATGAAACCACTCCATCGCACCTGGAAGTAAGATCGCTGCATAGACAAGGTAGAATACGCCACTAATAATAATCCAGATCTTATACTGCATCCGAAACATTGCCAGTACACACAGTACTGCCATGTTTCCATAAATCAAGATCCAAAGCAGAGGGTCCGGATCATTCACCTGCACAAAGGCAAAGACCAGAAACAGTAAAGCAAGAATGAAATTAATAACCTTCATATTAGAAAATTGCTCCCGCAATAGTAGCTGTCATCATTGTTGCCAAGGAGGCTGCTATCATGGCCCGCAACCCCAATCGGGAAAGATCTCCTTGTCGGCCGGGTGCCATACCCCCGATGCCCCCAATTTGAATGGCAATCGAACTAAAGTTTGCAAAACCACACAAGGCATACGTGGCAATACGAATTGATTTTTCGCTCAACACGCCTGCTGTTTTCAGATTTGCCAGGTCCAGGTAAGCCACAAATTCATTGATCACCAACTTCTGACCCAATAAACTTCCCACATATAACGATTCATTCCAACTTACCCCTATACAAAAGGCAAAGATCCTGAATACCTGACCCAGAATATACTGCAGCGAAAATCCCTGGTAAACACCATTGGTGCTTTGGACTACAAAATCATTTAAGCCTGTAACGGTACCAATAAAATCAACAAGTATCCAGTTTACTGCATAAATAATAGCGATGAAAGCCAGAAGCATGGCCCCAATATTCAAAGCTAGCTTCAACCCATCAGCTGCTCCTGTGGCCGTGGCGTCAACCAGGTTTACACCGATCTGCTCTTTGTTTACCTTCAAAGTCCGGTCGATTTTTTCAGGTTCAGTTTCCGGCATAAATATCTTTGCCAGCACAATGGCAGCTGGGGCATTCATAATGGAGGCACTTAACAGATACGTAGCAAACTTTGCTTGTTGAGCTGGGTCACCCCCACCCAAAAAAGAAACGTAGGCTCCCAAAACGCTACCCGCTATGGTTGCCATACCACCCACCATTAGACAATGCAATTCAGACTTAGTCATCCCCTTTATGAAAGGCCGAACCAATAATGGGGCTTCTGTCTGGCCCATAAAAATATTAGCAGCCGCGGATAAACTTTCGGAACCTGATAATCGCATGGTACGCGCCATGATCCAGGCGAAACCAAACACAATCTTTTGAAGAACTCCTAAATAATATAAGGCAGCGGTAATGGCTGAGAAAAAAATCACTGTTGGCAGAGCCTGAAAAGCAAATAAGAATCCAAGATTGTGTTTTACCTCCGGATTTCCAGCACTGTTTTTTGAGAGATCCCCATAAAGAAACTCCGCTCCTTTGGCAGCGAAACCCAGAAAGATCACAAACTTTTCACTGACAAAAACGAATGCTTTTTGTGCAAACTCAACCTTGCCAATAATGAGACCGAAAGTAAGCTGGATAACAATACCAATCAGAACCAAACGCCAATCAACTGCCTTACGATTGCCCGAGAGCAAATAGGCAACCGCCACAATGAAAATCAGGCCTAACAGGCCGCGTAAATAATCCATCTTTCTAGTTTGGTTTCAGGCTTCAGAGATCTTAGTTGCGCTTGCTTAGCTCATCCCTGATTTTAGCGGCACGCTCGTAGTCCTCTTTGTCAATAGCATCCTTGAGAAGATCATTTAACTTCTCTATGGAGTAATGTTTATAATCCTCGCCACCCGCAGATTTACGGGGTGATTCTTTTTTTACTTTAGCCTTCGGCTCAGGTTTCACTTCTGATTTCTCCTCTTCCTCCTCCTGATCTGTTAGTACAATTCCGGCCTCAGCTAAAATAGTTTCATAGGTATAAATTGGAGAATCGAAGCGTAAGCCAATGGCAATGGCATCAGACGGCCGGGCATCAATTTCGGTTTTCTTCAAACCATCCGTGCAAACAATCTTGGCAAAGAATACGCCCTCTTTTAAATCGGAGATTACAATCTCTTCCACATGAAAGTGAAATGAATTGGAAAAGGATTTGAACAGATCATGAGTCATGGGTCTGTTCGGGATGATCTTTTCAATCTCAATGGCAATGGCTTGTGCCTCAAACATACCGATGATAATCGGGAGCCTGCGATTGCCTTCGGTCTCTCCTAACACGAGCGCAAAAGAACCGGTCTGCGATTGACTGGAGGAAAGTCCCAGTATTTCAAGTTTTATCTTCTTCAACGTAGCCACAGAAAATTGAAATTATAAAAAAAGTCGTGAAACCCAACCATACCTTAAAAAATGCCTTTCTACTAACCGTTTGAAGCTTTAATCGCTGCTGTTAACTTAGGAACTACATCGAATGCATCACCCACAATGCCATAATCAGCTGCCTTGAAAAAGGGTGCATCGGCATCTTTGTTGATCACCACAATGCACTTGGAAGAGTTTACTCCCGCCAGGTGTTGTATGGCACCTGAAATCCCGATGGCAATATATAATTGAGGTGCTACTTTCACCCCGGTTTGGCCTACGTGTTCATGGTGAGGTCTCCAACCCATATCTGATACCGGTTTACTACATCCGGTAGCGGCATGTAATGTCTTTGCCAATTCCTCCAATATACCCCAGTGCTCAGGCCCCTTCAGTCCCCGGCCACCAGATACTACTATTTCCGCTTCCGGTAAGAGAATATCGCCAGTCGCCTTTTCCGATGAAAGTATAGTCGTATTAAAATCTGCGTCTGTAAGTGATACCGTGTAATTAATTACCTCTGCACTACCACCCGACTCTTTTACTTCGGCTGCATTCTTTTTAATGGCAATAACTTTCTTCGGATTCTTAAGCTCCACCCATGAAAAAGCTTTACCGGTATAGATACTTCTCTTCACAACAAACCCAGTACTGGTGTTGGGAAGTTCAACTACGTTTGATGCAAAACTTGCTCCGCTTTTAACGGCCACTTTTGCAGCCACGGGTGTGCCCAGTGAGGAGTTCGCGAGGATCAATACGTCCGCATTCTCGTCCTGCATCGCTTTGCTAAGCACAGCTGCATATGCCTGGATTACGCCTTTACCAAGTTTGGCATCCGAAGCATGCAATACTTTCTGTGCCCCATATTTTCCTAACGATTGCAGGTCAGAGGCTTCAGCCGGGCCCAGTACAACGGCCGTAACCGGATTTCCCATCGCCTTTGCATAACAAACTGCTTCGAGCGATGACTTACGAACTTTTCCTTCTGATATTTCTATAAATACGAGTGTTGACATACCTTTTCATTTAAAATTTGAGATTCAAAATTCAAGTCTTACTCAAAACTTTTGAATGCTGATTATTGAATTACAGAACCTTTGCTTCGCTTTTCAATTTGGTTACCAACTCAGCTACGTTATCTGCTGAGATCATTTTTACTGTGCCTTTCGGTGCCGGCAATTCAAACTTCTGAATTACCGCAGTAGGTTGAGTAGCTTTTGGCTCCACAACTTTTAGTGGTTTTGTTCGGGCCGACATAATTCCGCGCATGTTAGGAATCTTCCATTCAGCAATTGGTTCCTGGCAACCGGCTACCAGGGGAAGGTTAGCTTCAACCAGCTCCTTACCGCCTTCTATCTCAACGGTCATCTTCACTTTCGTGCCTTCGATATCCAGTTTCATTACGGGTGATATAGAAGGCAATCCCAGAATCTCACCCACCATGGCATGAACAACACCACTATTATAATCGATTGACTCGCGCCCCATCAGTACCAGGTCATAGCCCTTTGCATGCTCAGCGATTTGTGTCGCTACAAAGAAAGAATCAGTGGGGTCAGCGTTAACTCGAATTGCATCATCCGCACCGATGGCCAAGGCCTTGCGAATGGTAGGTTCTGTATCGGGTAAGCCTACATTAATTACAGTTGCTGTTGTACCCGGGGTGGCCTCTTTAAGTTCAATGGCGCGAGCCAGAGCATAGTCATCATAAGGTCCGATAATAAACTGAACCCCTGTTGTATCAAACTTAGTACTGCTTTCGACAAAATTGATTTTGGAGGTAGTGTCGGGAACATGCGAGATGCAAACCAATATCTTCATAGAATGTTCAATAAAATGAGAATCAAAACTTTATGTATTTCCGCCTAAATTTGGCCTCAAGATAAAGGATAAAATCTTAAAAAGGGTATTTAAAAAGGTTAAAAAGCAATGAATACAGAGCGTATAAAAATGCTGGAACAATTCCTGAAAGAAGACCCTTCCGATCCGTTCAGTATCTATGCGCTGGCGCTGGAATATCAGCATCAGAACATTCAAAAGGCGGCTGGCCTTTTTGACTTATTGTTGAATGAACATCCGGATTATTTACCCACCTATTACATTGCCGGAAGCTTCTATGCCGACCAATCAAAACCCCAACGGGCACTCGATATACTCAGAAAAGGACTGGTGTTGGCACGAACTCAAAATGATCTGGGCAGCGCCCGCGAATTGCAAGCCGCTATTCAAAATCTGGAGGACTAAACCTGGAAGACAATCTTTCCAACCTTATTGGATTTCGTAATGTCTGGAAAGGATTCCGCGATTTTAGAAAAGGGTCGGATTGAATCGATCAGGGGGCGCAACTGATGCTTGCTAACGAAGGTGAGCATTTCACTAAATTCATGATCGCTGCCCATGGTAGTTCCCAACAATGAAAGTTGGTTCCAGAACATCCGATACATATCCAGTTTGGTGGGCAAGCCATTCGTGGCTCCGTAAAAAACAATCTTGCCTCTTGGTTTCAGCATCTTAATGAAGTTGTTGATCTGATCGCCACCCGCACTGTCAATCACCAGGTCAAACCCGCCTTTCGTCTTCCATAAATCTGCATAGTTGACATCTCTCTTATAATTATATGCACCCCGGGCCCCTAGCTTCAACGCCTTATCAATCTTTTCATCACTACCAGACGAAACATAGACATTGGCACCGGCTGCCTGCGCAAACAGGAATGCAAACTGGGCAACACCGCCACCAAAACCTGAGATTAAAACGTTTTGGCCACCTCTTAACTCGCCTCTGCGAAACAAGGCTCTGAAGGCAGTGAGACCACCCAGTGGCAAAGCCGCTGCCTGCAGAAAATCCAAATGAAAGGGTTTATGATGCAAACGGTCTATAGGCACAAGCACATATTCTGCAAATGTGCCGTCCACCGGCATACCGAGGATTGTGTATCTTCCGGATTGAACTTCAAGGTCAGGTCCCCACTCGATGTTGGGATTAATAACTACTTCCTGGCCCACCCAGGGTTGATCCTTTTCATCCCCTACTTCTTCAACAATGCCGGCTCCATCAGAACCCATTGTAACTCCAAATTTGATGTTGGGATATTTGCCTTCGCGAATCCAGTCATCTCTGCGGTTGAGACCAGCCGCCTTAATTCTAACCAGGGCTTTTCCGTGAGTTACTGTTGGCTTAGGTATCTCCCGCAATTCAATCTGACCCGCATCTTTCAGTACAAGCGCTTTCATACAATTAGTTCAGTTCAAGATACAAAGCAGGTTAGAGAATCTGAAATTAGTTGAAAAAGAAATTACATCGGTCAACCAGTTCGCCTGGTCGTTTAATCCTTCGATCAAAAGACAACCTAAACTTAAAACATCAGAATGGAGTATCCTCATCTCCAGCCGGTGGAGCGGATGGTGTATCCCGGAAAGTATTCAACCGGCTTTCGCGGGTAATGTTACTCATCGGTGTGAGTCCTTCGGGGGCATCATAATCTGAAAACTTGGTATACTTACCGATGAACTTCAGTTTGACATTCTCGAGCGAACCATTCCGGTGCTTGGCGATAATCACCTCGGCCATTCCTTGTGTAGGCATACCTTCTTCATCCACAGTAATCTTATAATACTCAGGGCGATAAAGGAACATAACAATATCTGCATCCTGTTCGATCGATCCGGATTCACGTAAGTCAGAAAGCTGGGGACGCTTGTCGCCACCCCGGGTTTCAACACCGCGGCTTAACTGAGACAAGGCGATTACAGGTACATTCAGTTCTTTGGCAATTCCTTTTAAGGCCCGTGAAATGGAGGCAATCTCCTGTTCACGGTTACCACTGGCCTCGCCTTTCATCAACTGCAGGTAGTCGATGACCACCAATTGAATATTATGTTCCGCCTTTAGCCTGCGGCATTTGGCACGTAATTCAAGAATGGATAAAGCCGGAGTATCATCTATAAATATAGGTGCACTGGAAAGGCGTTTGGTTTTGTGCACCATCTGTTGCCATTCGAAGTCAGCGAGGTTTCCTTTCTTGATTTTTTCAGAATCCAATTCTGCTTCTGCGGAGATAAGACGATTTACCAACTGCAGGGAAGCCATCTCCAATGAGAATATCGCTACCGGAAAATTGAAATCAACGGATGCATTACGCAAAGCGGAGACCACAAAAGCAGTTTTACCCATACCAGGTCGGGCAGCAATGATAATGAGTTCCGATTTCTGCCAACCGGAAGTAACGCGATCCAACCGGGAGAATCCACTTGGGATTCCGGTAAGGCCATCTTTATGATTTCTCTTCTCCTGGATCTCCTGGGTGGCCTGAAACATCAGGGACTTCATGGAGTCGTAATTCTTGCGCAGGTTGGAATCAGAAATTTTGAAAATGTTCTGTTCCGCCTTATCAAGCAACTCGAAGACATCCGTGGTGTCTTCATACGAATCGTGATGAATCTGCGAGGCGATCTGAATCAAATCGCGCTTGATGGCCATCTCTATAATAATACGGGAGTGATACTCAATGTTGGCAGCAGAACTCACTTTGGAGGTTAACTCAGCGATATAATAGGCACCCCCCACTAATTCCAGTTTGGCAACTTTGCGAAGTTGGGCTACCACGGTACGCATGTCAACCGGCTCCGAGGCTTTGAACAAGTCAATGATGGCTGTATAAATCTCCCGGTGCTGTTCCGAGTAAAAATGTTCGGGACGAAGAAACTCCACCACTGCAGTTAATGCATTCTTCTCGAGCATGAGCGCACCCAGAATGGCTTCTTCCAAATCAAGCGCCTGAGGTGGAAGCTTACCAAGACTTTCGGAGATGTCTCTCACTAAAAGTTTTGATTTGCTACCGGCCCCGCTCATCACGGAACTTAACCTCACGGGCGTTGATCGCTGCTCCATACTTTGTGGTTGTTGGACGTAGTTTCTTGTAAAGGCAACAAACGTACCGCTAAGAAATCTACTACACTCAACAAGTTATCTACATTCAAACATGTGAATTTGTTAATAAATTCAATGGCGAAATGATCTAATTCTTTTTTTCTTTTCCTATGTTACCGAAAACCTTTTAAACAACTGTCAGTTTTCGAGAGCCTCAAACTGACAATATTCAAGTTTTGCATAACATCCTATGTTCAGGATTTTTATTCGAGACACATTTTACTTTATCTTTAGCCGAATAATAAATTCAGGATCTTGACAGCCGAAAATATTTATCAACAAAGCCTTGATAAACAGCGAATAATACTTGTTGGTGAAGGCAGTGGTTTAATAACCTCCATGGTAATCCATGTATTAAAATTTCATCACCGAAAGTTTGATACAATTTTGCCGGGTCAAGCTATTTCACTTTCACCGAGTTCACCCATTATTATCATTCAGGCAATTCATCAACTTCTTGACTATAAACATCATATCGTCATTCTTAGTGAAGCAGGTTCTGATGAGGATGCAAAGCTCTTTGAAAAACTGGCTGATGCCACCCCCAAAGGCGGCACCTTAATCTATCCGGAACTTCAGTCAGCGTTAAAGCAAATTGGCTCGCGGGAACGCACAGATGTTCAGGCGATTGCCTATGGTATGCTTAAGCATGAACGCAAGGATGGTGAATCTCTCCTCGTAAGCAGTACCGGGGAACGATTTCCCGTAGCCTTTACTACCGATAGCCAGTTTGAATACGCCAGCGCTGCCAAAGAACTCCTCAAGAAAATAGGGATCAGCAGCGGTCAGTTTTACCGTGGCATCAGTACCTACATTCCGGCTTAACCTTTTCCCTACTCCTTTCCTTTCATGAAATTAAATCTGAAAATACCGCTTTGCTTCTTTGATCTTGAAACCACTGGCATCAACATCACTCAGGACAGGATTCTTGAAATAGCCGTGATCAAAGTAATGCCCAACGGGGAGGTGACCCGCAAGAGCAATGTGGTAAATCCTACCATCCCGATCTCGGCCGAGTCGACCGCAATCCATGGAATTTCGGAAGCGGATGTTAAGGATAAACCCACCTTTAAGGAAGTGGCCAAAGACTATGCAAAGTTTTTTGAAGGGGCTGACTTGGCAGGATTCAATATTCTGAAGTTTGATGTGCCTATGCTTGTGGAAGAGTTTTTAAGGGCCGGGGTAGAATTCGATTATAGTCGCAAAAAGCTGATCGATGCACAAAAGATTTTTCACCTGATGGAGAAACGTTCCTTGTCGGCTGCCTTTAAGTTCTATTGTGGCAAAGACATGACCGATGCCCATTCGGCCGAGGCCGACACGCAGGCAACGTTGGATGTATTATATGCCCAGATTGAACGCTACGAAAATCAGGATGTAACCGATGGGCTGGGTAAGAAGATCGGAGTGATCAAGAATGATATGGAGGTGTTACATAAACTCACTGCCTCTGACCTGGTGGATCTGGCCGGGCGCATGACCCGCAATGAAAAAGGTGTAGCAGTCTTCAATTTCGGAAAACATAAAAACAAACCGGTACTACAGGTTTTTAAGGAGGAGCCCGCCTATTACGACTGGATGATGAATGGCGACTTTCCCATGGATACAAAGCGAAGACTTACGGAGATTAAGTTGAGTGGAATGATGGGAAGGTAGAGGTTGGAGGTTCCGGCTCGAAATGAAATTCTACAGCGAGTGTCTTCAAACTCAGAGCCGCTCAAGAAAAAGTATCTTGTCTGGCGTACTTAAATAGATATACACGTAAGTAAAGTATCATGACCACCTCTCGTGAAACTCCCATCCAAATCAGCAAAGAAGAATTTCAGAAGATCGGGCATAGGTTGGTAGACGACATAGCCAACTTTATTAGCTCCATGGAAGAAAGGCCGGTTACAACCGGAGAATCTCCACGTCAATTACAAGAACTACTAGGTGTACGATCGTTGCCGGACCAAGGATCGGATGCCCTCGGTATCATTTCAAAAGCTACTGAGCTGTTGTTTAATCATTCGCTGTTTAACGGGCACCCAAAATTTCTAGGCTATATAACTTCTTCACCCGCCCCTATTGGTATCCTCGCTGAGTTGCTGGCTACAACCATCAACCCGAATGTGGGCGCTCAGATCCTGAGTCCCATGGCCACTGAAATTGAAAAGCAGACGGTAAAATGGTTAGCGGAATTCATTGGTGTTTCACCTAGCTATGGTGGATTACTTGTAAGCGGAGGTAACATGGCAAACTTCACCGCCTTCCTGGCAGCCCGAACTGCCAAGGGACCTAAAAACATAAAAGAGGATGGACTTGCAAACTCAGGCAAGCTGACAATCTACTGTTCTAAAACCACCCATACCTGGATCGAAAAAGCTGCCATATTATTTGGATTAGGATCTAAGTCAATTCGATGGATTCCTGCGGACGCTGCGAATAAGATGGATACTAAAATTTTAGATCAGACAATCCGGGAGGATATAAAAAATGGAAGCAAGCCCATCATGGTGATTGGTACGGCAGGCGATGTAAGTACGGGTGCCGTTGATAACATGAAAGAGATTGCAGCTATTTGTAAAACATATGACTTGTGGTTTCACATCGATGGTGCCTACGGTATACCGGCTGCAGTAATACCCGGATTAAAACCGTTGTTTGAAGGAATCGCAGAAGCAGATTCCATTGCCCTTGACCCACACAAGTGGTTATATAGTCCGCTCGAGGCGGGCTGCACGTTGGTCAAGAATCCTCAGCATTTAATTGATACGTATAGCTCACATCCGGAATACTATAACTTCAGCAATGCGGACTTAACTCAAAACTACTATGAATACGGCCTTCAAAATTCCCGGGGCTTCAGGGCATTGAAAGTATGGATGGCTCTGCAACACGTAGGAAGAAGCGGCTATATTAAAATGATCAGTCAGGATATTGAACTAGCTGAATTGCTGTATAAGGAAGCTACCCAACACCCGGAACTCGAAGCGATCACACACAGCCTGAGCATTACCACCCTGCGCTATGTTCCTCTTCATTACCCACAGGGTGACAAAAAAGATGAGTATCTCAATACACTTAACGAGGCCCTATTAAATACCTTACAACAGGGAGGCGAAGTGTTCCTGTCGAATGCGATGGTGCAGGGTAAATACTGCTTGCGGGGGTGTATTGTTAATTTCAGAACCTCATCGAAAGACATTAAAGAAATTATAGAAATAATAATAAAGGACGGAAGAAACACCCATAAGCACCTTCAGGCGAGTAAGACCCAGTAGTGTTCTAAAACAGAATCACATGGCTAAAATTCCGAAACCAAAAAAGGTCAAGCCACAACCGAAAAAAGGAATCGCAAATAAACCGGTAGATGCCCCGGTAACAGCAAAGCAATTTATTGCGAAGCTCAACACCTATCAGTCAGACGTTGAACTGGAGAAGTTCCAGCGCTACTTCAAATCAAACGATGACCAGAGTGCAGGCGATAGATTTATGGGCGTTCGGATGGGGTATGTGTTTGCCATCGCCAAAGAGTTTATGGAAATGTCGCTTGCTGAAATCGAGAAACTTCTTGAAAGTCCTGTACATGAAGTCCGGGCCGGAGCTGTAAGTATCATGGACTTCCAGGCCCGCAACAAGAAGACACCAGCCAGTCGTAGGAAAGAATTATTCAAGTTATACATCAATCGCCACGACCGGATTAATAATTGGGATCTCGTAGATCGGGCGGCACCCCATGTGGTAGGCGGTTATTTATTCGACCAACCTCGTGGCATTCTATATAAACTGGCCCGTTCTAAAAATACGTGGGAACGAAGAACCGCCATTGTAAGCACCTTCTATTTCATTCGTCAAGGGGATATTGACGATACCTTTAAGATTGCCGAAATTTTGCTTAATGACCGCGAGGATCTGATACATAAAGCAGCGGGTGGTTGGGTGCGCGAGGCAGGTAAAAGAGATCCTAAAAGATTACTAACCTTTTTAAACGCGCATGCCGCTACGATGCCCCGCACTATGTTACGGTATGCCATTGAACAGCTTACCCGGAAACAACGCGACTATTATCTCGGCCTCAAAGACTTGTAAACTGGTTACTGAATCTTTAGTCATCCAGTAACCAGTATCCAGCTTACTTCTTCAAATTCAACTTCTGATTCATAGGCGGTAACTCACCATTGAGAATCATCTGTAGCTTTTGAAGGTGACCATCCAATTCTTTGTTCAACTCATCAAACACCTTATAGACGCCAGCTGTTGGTTTGTTATCACCACTTTCCAAACTTCTCCGTACGGCCGAGATGCGATTGCCGAGCTTGATTGGAAAGTTGAGCGGATCCTGACCACTGCGGTTTTTGGTTTGGTAAAGATCTTCCTCAATGATCGTGAGTTTCGAGAGAATGTCTTTAGCGGATGCAGCAAGTGCTGCGTCTGTGTTGGTCTTTAAGGCTTCCTCAAATTGTTTCCGGATTTTGCGGATGTCAATTACTGCCTGATTAGCCGCACTCTCGCGATCCCTTATTTTCATGGCCAGGTCAAATGACTCTTTCAAATCACCTTCTGTTACGCCTTTCAAATTCGGATTGATTTTAACATTAAAGGTCTTGGTCTCGGAAAAACTTCCCGCAGTTAATCGCACCTGGTATTTTCCGATTGGAGCCTTCGGTCCGTTTTGCGGCCGTGCGCCCCAGATGATCATACCTTCAAACACCATAGCTCCCGGATAGCGCAAGTTCCAACTGAACATATTTAATCCGGCAGCCGTAGTAGGTTTTGATTCACCCCGACCCCACCAGTCTCCGGTAGCAGGCTTTTCTTCAGGCTTATTTCCAACAAACCTGCGAACCAGTTTTCCGTCTGCATCCAATACTTCAATGACAACTGAATCAGCTTTACTCTTTAGGTAATACTGAAAGACAGCATCATACACACCCCGGATTGCATCACTCGGTTGAAACAAGATGGCCTGCTGACTCATTTTATCAGGAGTCATTTGGCGCAGCGGCCCAATATCATCCAAAATCCAGAACCCACGTCCGTGTGTACCTAATACCACATCATCATTCTTTATAACCAAATCCCGAATCGGGGTATCCGGCAAATTCAATTGCAACGGTTGCCAGTTTGTACCGGCATTAAAGGAAACATAGGTACCATGCTCAGTTCCTAAAAATAAAAGACCGGGCTTCACATGATCTTCGCGCACAGAACGTGCAAAGTGACCATCCTTTATTCCGGTGATGATCTTTGTCCAGGTTTTGCCATAATCGGTCGTTCTGAAAACATAAGGTTGACGATCATCTACCTGGTAACGGAAGGCTGCTACATACGCAGTGCCGGCAGTGTGTTTCGATTCATCAATAATGGCAACGACAGAATTCTTCGGAAGTTCCTTCGGAGTAATGTCTGTCCATTTCTTACCTCCATCGCGGGTGATGTGAATCTTGCCATCATCGCTACCGGCCCAGATCGTATTAACGTCATGATTGGATGGAGCCAGTGCGAACACAGTCGCATAAATTTCAGGACCGTTCATGTCTTTCGTAATCTCGCCACCCGTGAGGCCCAAAGTCTCAGGATCGGCATAGGTTAGGTCCGGAGATATTTTTTCCCAGCTCTGACCGTCATTGGTGGTTTTCCATACATGTTGCGAACAGGTATATAAAGTGTTAGGATCTTTCGGTGAAAACACAATCGGGTACGTCCATTGCCAGCGCTCGGGTAACGAGCTCGCAGGTTCCCCGGAGAAGAATCGTGGATACACCTGGATGTCGCGAATCTGTCCATTGGTGCGATCGTAACGGGTTAGCAAGGCTCCCTGGCTGCCTGCGTAAAACACATCGGGGTTTAAGGGATGCGAAGTGATGTAGCCGCTTTCGCCACCGCCAACATCATACCCCCATTCGCCTAACTCATTCATAAAATTCCAGCCATCACTAGGTATGGCGATTGTACTATTGTCTTGCTGGGCACCAGCCACATGATAGGGAACATGATTTGTAGTAGTAACATGATATAATTGTGTGGTACAATAGTCTTGTTCCGTCCAGCTCTTTCCGCCATTCACTGACACCACTCCCCCGCCATCGTCCGACAAGATCATGCGCTGTGGGTTATTGGGATCGATCCATAAATCGTGATGATCACCATGCTTCGTATTAATACTTTCAAAGGTCACTCCCCCATCAGTACTCTTGAAAAAATCTACATTCAAACAATAGACTGTTTCGCGATCCTGCGGATCGGCATAAATGCGGGAATAGTAAAATGCACGCTGCCGAAGTTTACGTTCATCATTCATCTTCTTCCAACTGGCTCC
This sequence comes from Cyclobacteriaceae bacterium, assembly GCA_044229915.1. Classification (GTDB taxonomy): domain Bacteria; phylum Bacteroidota; class Bacteroidia; order Cytophagales; family Cyclobacteriaceae; genus ELB16-189. The sequence continues at coordinate 123,658 of JBGASB010000009.1, read as the reverse complement.
CGCATCATCACTGCGATAAACGCCACCATCGTTTGCTTCCACGATGGCCCAAAGTCTTTTGTTATCAGCCGGTGAAACCGTGATTCCGATTTTACCCAGCGGTGCTGCCGGCATGCCGGGGTTTGCTGTCAAGTCGATCCACGTATCGCCTCCATTTTCGGATTTCCAAAGTTTACAATCAGGACCACCACCCCACATCTTCCAGGTTTTACGATATACCTGCCAGGTTGTGGCATAAAGGATCTTAGGATTGGTACGATCAATAATCAGATCGGCCGCTCCCGCTTTCGGACTCACATATAAAACTTTCTTCCAGGTGTTACCGCCATCAACCGACTTGAACACGCCCCGCTCTTCATTGTCGCCATACGGATGACCCAATGCAGCTACATAAACAATGTCGGGATTGGTAGGGTGAACGCGAATGCGTGAGATCGCCTGCGTTTCCTTTAATCCTAAATGTCGCCAGGTTTTTCCACCATCGGTAGTTTTGTAAACCCCATCGCCTTGCGTGATGCTACCCCGGAGCTGTGTTTCGCCACCACCTATATATATAATGTCAGGATTTGTTTCGGCTACGGCTACCGCGCCAATCGAAGAGCTGGAAATTTTGCCATCCGTTACCGGTGCCCATTCCTGGCCGCCATCGGTGGTCTTCCACAGACCACCCCCGGTGGCACCAAAATAATATTCATTGGGTCGGCCCGGACTACCCGAAGCGCCTAAAGAACGGCCGCCTCGTTGTGGCCCGATGTTGCGCCATTTGTAGTTGGCATAAAAAGAAGGATCGAGTGTTTGGGCTTCAGCGATGAAGCCACATACCATCAGCAAACAAAATAAAAATAGTCTTGACATAGGTAAAGGGTTAGAGCATGCATTTGAATTTCAAATTAGAAAAATCCGGCAGACAGCGAAATCAGATTTACAGAGGAGGTTAAACAACGTTTACAAAGTCGTCAGACCGCTGTAAGTCTCCGCAAGAAGCGGTCAGACGACTTAGCATTTTTTTCAAGCATCGTCATTCAACGAAGACGAAGCGAGTGGCTTTTCATCGTTCCTTACAGGAGACGATACTTGAAACTAATACCAACACTCCCTCCGAAGACGTCATCCCGGCCAAATTAACTTACTATTCAATACAAGTGTGAGTTACAATACGCGAGCCGGGATCCCGAATTAATACACGCAGAGCTTAAGGTACAAAGTCGTCAGCCCGCTGTAAGTTTCCGTAAGGAGCTGTCAGACGATTAAATATCTTTTTCAAGCATCATCTCTCCACGAGCCTTCCCTTGTGTTCGGTTATGGTGTTAGTTGGTCAACAAGATCAACAATAGCGAATTAGACAATATGTGACACTATTTAATGGCAAATCCCAAACGAATTTATTTCGTTGCAAGCTCAACGTAACGCGTAGCGTTACAAGCGCGTTGGCCCGACATCCGCCAACTGGCGGATTGTCTTGACTTTTTTTCGTCCTTTTTTGTGTCAAGACAAAAAAGGACAAAACGAATGTACAAAGTCGTCAGACCGCTGTAAGTCTCCGCAAGAAGTGGTCAGACGGCTAAACTGTTGAACATGCTCCATCGAGCTTTCATGAAATGTCATTGCGGGCGAGTACGTAATTATTTAAATATTGAGGTATACAAACGAGGCCCCGCAATCCCTCTAAAAGGAAAGGCAAAAGCAGTTAATCAATTGAACCTTGTTGCGTATGACTTAAAGAAGGTGCAACTTGTGATGAAGACCGGGATGCATGCGCAGTAAGATCAACCTGACTACAAAAATACTTGGCCTTGTACTGCTGGTATACCTGATCCTGCTTGCAGGATTCTATTTATTTCAGGATCGGTTTGTCTTTCAATCTCAATCCTTACCGAGCAACTATACCTTCACCTTTGATCAACCCTTTGAAGAGTATTTCATTGCTACCGGAACCGGTGAAAACTTAAATGCCTTGTTGTTCAAAACAAGCCAACCAGCCAAAGGTCTTATCCTCTACTTTCATGGCAATGCAGATAACCTGCAACGCTGGGGAAACTATGCAGTTGACTTTACTTCGCTTGGGTACGACATACTACTAATGGATTACCGGGGCTACGGGAAAAGTACGGGCACGCCTGATGAAACAATTCTATACAGCGATGCCCAGGCCGTGCTAACCTGGGCACAAGCAAACATTCCCCATAATAAGTTGATTCTCTATGGACGTTCACTCGGCTCAGCCGTGGCAACTAACCTTGCAACAACCGCTAATCCGGCTTTGCTCATACTGGAGACTCCATTTGATGAGTTGAATTCAGCTTTATACACGTTCTCATCGAAATATAAATTTCCCACAAAAGATTTTCTGGCCAGGGTAACGTGCAAAAAAATCCTTATTCATGGCACCAACGACTGGGTGGTTCCGCTTTCGTCTGCACTTAACTTAAAACCCTTGCTCAACGACAGTGATCAGTTTGTGATTATTGAAGGGGGTAGTCATAATAACCTTCGGGATTTTGATGAGTACCATAAAACATTGAAGGAGGTGCTCGACTGATAGGTCACAATAAACAAATGGCGGAGTCGTCAGACCGCTTGAACGCTTGAGCAAAAAGCGGTCAAGACGACTAAATAACTTTTTTCGGGTCTTTCTATTTGATACCTTGAATCATGACCGGACTGATCCTAATCCTGCTCTCACTCTATCTTGGGCTCTGTCTGTTTCTTTATTTCTTCCAACACCTGTTCTTCTTCCGGCCCGAACGACTGGCTCATTCATTCCAATATAAATATCCCTTTCCTTTTGAAGAACTAAATTTTGATATGGAGGATGGCGGACGCATCAATGCAATTCACTTTAAAGTGCCCAATTCGCGGGGTGTAGTCTATTACCTGAAGGGAAATTCAAAGAGCATCAAGGGTTGGGGGAAATTCGCCAAAGACTTCGTAAGCAATGGCTACGATTTCTTTATGATGGATTACCGGGGCTTTGGCAAGAGCCGTGGTAAACGGAGCCAGGAAAGAATGTTCAATGATGCCCAGTATATTTACACCTGGCTGAGTCAATCCTACCCGGAAGACAAAATCATTTTATATGGCCGCTCGTGGGGCAGCGGCATTGCAGCACGCATTGCTTCCTGGAATAAACCCGCGTTGCTGATTCTGGATTCACCTTACTTTAGTTTCGTTTACAATACGAACCGATATTTATTCTTTCTGCCCACCCGGTGGATTCTCCGCTATGACATTCGTACCGATCTATATCTAAAAAGCACCGCATGTCCCGTACATATCATTCATGGAACAAAAGACCGGCTCATTTCTTTTTCTCAAAGCGAAAAGCTTAAAGCACTCTACCCGGATAAAATTACCCTGCATGGCATTGAAGGTGCCCGCCACAACAACCTGCCCGACTACCCGGAGTTTTTTGAAATACTCTATGAGATCTTGTATGTGAAACCGGTTGATCGCTAACTATGGAAATCACCCGCAAACATTCCAGCGACTTTACCCGGCTGTTTGACATACTCCTATATCAGAAGGAGAAATATCCAAACATAAAGGCATTAAATGCTTTTGAGGACAATACTCTAAAAAGTTACTCTATAGAAGAGTTCATTGAGCGGGTGGATGCTTTGTCTTGTTGGTTTCTCCGGAATGGATTTTCCAGCGGACAAAAAGTTATGCTGGTGCCAAACATGGGTACTCCCCAATGGATGATTCTTGATTTTGCCTGCCAGCAATGTGGGTTGATTACGGTGCCCGTACATCCCACCTCATCACCACAGGATTTTGAACTTATTATTAAAGAGACAGAAGCCCGGCTTTGCATTACAGCCGACAAAGACTTACATCCGAAAGTGACTTCGGTTATTCAGACTACAAATGCTTCCACGCGTGTCTATCATCTTGAACCAGGCCCCGGGTATTTTGAAGCTATGAAGAGCGTGAAACCGAGTGAAGATGAATTGACAAAACTTAAGGATATCAAAAATAGCATTGGCGCGAATGATCTCCTTACGATTCTGTATACATCGGGTAGTTCCGGAGTTCCAAAAGGCGTACTCCTCACCCACCACAACATCGTTCATAACATTAAAGCCATCTTAACGCTGCTTCCTCTTGAACCTAGCCACCGAGTAATAAGCTTTCTTCCTTTCAGTCATATCCTTGAACGAATGGCCTGCTATGGCTATCTCGCTTTTGGTGTATCGCTTAATTTTAGCCAAAGCAAGGAAACCTTTGCCCGGGATTTCAAAATCGTGAAGCCCTACTTCTGCACCAGTGTACCACGGGTACTCGAAAAGATGTATGACTTCATGCAGGAACGAGCGCTGGATAAAAATCCGGTCAAGCGAAAAGTAATCTTGTGGGCCCTGAACATTGGCCAGCAGTATGGATCGAAAGGATTTATATACTCGATCAGGTTATTCGTTGCCCGCATCTTAGTACTTAGTCAATGGCGTAAGAAGCTGGGTGGCCAAATTCGCTATATGGTAGTGGGCGCAGCCTCCTTACAACCTGAAATCGGGCGCTTGTTTTCTGCTGCCGGTATTAACATTGTAGAAGGGTATGGAATGACCGAGACAGCACCCCTCATTTCAATCAACCGGTATGAACCTGGCATGAACCGGTTTGGAACCGTGGGTATGCCCATACCAGGTATTGCAGTAAAAATAGACGAACCGAATGAAGAACAGGAAGGTGAGATTCTGGTAAAAGGTCCGAATGTAATGCAGGGGTATTACCAACGACCTGAATTAACGAAGGAAGTATTTACAGAGGATGGATGGTTTCGCACAGGCGACATCGGCAAGTTTATTCATCAGCGCTTTTTGAAAATCACAGATCGTAAAAAGGATATTTTCAAAACCTCGGCCGGCAAGTACATAGCCCCACAGCCCCTGCAAACACATTTCACAAAGTCATCGTTTATTCAGCGGTGTTTAATCATCGGCTTTCAGCGACCCTATGTAACTGCGTTGATCGTACCGAATTTTGAAATCCTGCAAGCCTGGTGTAAACAAGAGCACATTCATTGGACGGCTCCCCAGTTTATGGTGTACAATATAAAAGTGCGGGCCCGGCTGCAACAGGAAGTAGATACTTTGAATGAAGAACTGCCCAACATTGAGCGGGTTAAAAATTTTGTATTGTGCCACCAGGATTGGACAGTGGAAAGTGGCGAGCTAACGACTACCCTCAAACCCATCCGGCTGCGCATCATGGATCACTATAAAGCGGAAATCGAAAAGATGTATCCCTGATTTCAGGTTTTCTCATCTTGCTCTACATGCAGGATGTGCAGTAAGCGGTGGATAATGGGCGTAAGAAAGACGGCCGTCATACTTAAAAATGCCATCCCACTATATAAAGCATAAAAAGAGGAGAACACCTTGGCCATATCATCCGGCATTTCAGCAACGGGTCCCATGCCGGTAAGGATCATACTGGCCATGTGAAAACTATCGATCCAATTCAAGTGCGCCAGGTAATGATAGCCGAGGATGCCAATGCCAATTGAAAAGATTATCAACCCAAGGGCAAACAAGGCGTACCGACCAAGCCTAACGAAGAATTGAGGCATCGGAACAACCTTTTGGTTTTTATGTTCGAGTTTCATGATTCTCAAGGTAAGCAAATGGAATGAACAGGAAGATAATTAAGCCATCATTTGTCATTGTATAAATCACTATTACTCCGGTAATTGCCATTCTTATCGCATGCTTAAGCACTACTGGAAAACGGCTATTCGCAATCTGCTTCGCAGCAAGCTCTTCACTTCCATTAATGCCATCGGCCTGTCGGTAAGCCTCGCCATTTTTCTGGCCCTCAGTGGCTATGTGCAGTATCAGTTTAGTTATGATAAATTCTATGATCAGGGCGATCAGATTTATCGCATTGACTATTATGAATACCAGGAAGAAGAACCCGTATTACAAAGTGCCCAGACACACGATCGCACGGCCTTTCTGATCCACGAATACATACCGCAGGTGGAAGCAATTGCCCGCATCTATTTTGAAAAAGCTTATGTCTTCACCGAAGACATTCGGCTGACCGACCAGTACACATTGTTTGCCGATAGTTCTTTCTTCAAAGTATTTCCAGTGAAGTTGATCGCAGGGTCACCCGAAACTGCCCTCGAGGCTCCACGCACTGTGGTGATTTCGCAATCGCAGGCAACGGTTTATTTCGGGGATGAAGACCCCATGGGTAAAACGCTCTACTTTAACGAACGCCTGCCCTTTACGGTCACAGGCGTATTTGAAGATCTTCCAGAAAACTCTTCGATCGACTACGATTTCCTGTTGTCGTGGTCTACCCTATACTTCTATGGCTGGATCGCACGCGAAGGCACCTTCGAATATCCGTGGACGTACACGTTCGTAAAACTACGCGACAACGTTACTGACATTCAAGCTGTAAATCAGCAGCTAACAAAAATGGCCAATGACCATATTACTACATTGGTCAATCGCAGGCATACAGCACGGCAGGAATTGCGGCCCTACGAAAACCTTCACTTAGCCTCTTCCCTTTCGGGAGAAATTAAACCTGGCGTTAATCCTGTGCTTTTATATTCGTTGATCTCCATGGCGATCTTTATTCTCATGGCTGCGTGGATCAATTACATCAATCTTTCGCTGGCCCGATCGTTGGAGCGTGCAGATGAGATGGGAGTTCGCAAAGTGTTTGGCGCTTCACGCATCATCATCAGCGGACAATTTTTATTGGAAGCCCTGATCCTGTCTACCGTTGCCTTCGTAATGGGGTTCACCTTGTTTTATCTATTCACCAGGCCCTGGTCCTCGTTTCTGTTTTCAGATGTTACCATTGCTTTTCCAAACCTTACCCGAACGACACTCTATTTTTTCACCTTCATAATTGCTACCACGCTGGTAGCCTTCTACCCGGCTCATGTTATTTCGCGCTATAAGCCGGTGATGATTCTCAATAATAAGTTGGGCAACAGCAAAGGCAAGGGTAATGTATTACAGCAGGCCTTACTCGTCTTCCAGTTATTCCTATCCATCGCCATTGTGGGCATAACACTTATTGCCGCGAGGCAGATTGATTTTATGCAAAAGTTTGATACCGGCTTCAATGCCAGTCAAACCCTCAGTGTGCGGGCACCAGCTTCTACCAACTCGGATTCACTCCGGCTTACACGCTACCGGGCCTTTCGCAATGAAGTGCTACAGCATCCTGCCTTTCGCTCCGGAACTGCTTCGATGAATATACCCGGTGAGGAAATCCGCTTTCACGATGAGGCCATACACCCGGTGGGCAGTACCAATGAAAAGAAACAATCGTTTTGGGTGATGTGGATTGATGAAGGCTATCAGGAAACCTTTGGCCTTACGCTCCTTGCCGGACGGAATTTTAATCCGGAAGAACGTGGACTCACATGCCTGATCAATGAAACCGCTGCTCGGGCCCTGGGCTTTGATAATCCAGCAGATGCTGTAAACACAAACCTGATTAATCAGGATGGCAAAACCGTTACCATTGTGGGGCTTTGGCAAGACTATCATCATCAGTCACTGCGCAAGCCTATGGAACCGGTGATTTTCTACTACCACCATCCGCACGAATATGGCTACTACTCCTTTCGGGTAAATGTGCAGCAAGGTGACTACATGCAGGCATTGGAAAAGATTTACGCCCGGCACTATCCCAATGATAACTTTAATTATTACTTCCTCGATCGCTTCTTTGCAGCGCAGTACCAGTCAGACCAGCTCTTTGCCAGATTGTTAACCCTCTTTAGTGTGATTTCCATTTCAGTGGCCTGTCTTGGCTTGCTGGGGATGGCAACGCTGGCGATGGTGAAACGCACCCGGGAAATTGGGGTGCGCAAGGTATTGGGTGCCTCCGTATGGAATATTCTGGTGTTGCTTTCTAAAAACTACATCCTGCTGATTCTGATCAGTTGCGTATTTGCCTTTCCGGTATGCTACTATCTTACCGATCAATGGCTTAAAGGATTTGCCTACCAGATTGACATCCGGTGGTGGATGATCGTGATTCCAGGAGTGCTGGTGCTGGTAGCAACACTGCTGACCATCTCCACCCAATCGATCCGGGCGGCTATGGCCAACCCTGCCAAAACGTTGCGTGACCAATAACCGTGGTCTGCGGTGATGGTTAATGACTTCAATGGTGTGCTTCACAAACGAAATACCGATGGATTGTTGGTCAAGAAGACCAAGAAGGAATAGGGACATACGATTTCACGCTTCAGGTGATGGTCTGTCAGAAGTTGCGGCTACGATATCAGAGAATCAACCTACGATTGTCCAATTCAGATTACGTTGTTATTAGTTCATAAGCTTTGAATGCGCACACCCGATGGTGGTCCGTCCGGAGTTGAGTCTACGATTGCAAAGACTCAACCTATGATTGCAAAGGTTGCGGCTGCAATTGCACAAACTCAGCCTGCCCTGTGAACCTTCCTAATATTACTTGACACTTTTGAGGGTAGTTTCTAAAAGTGTTTTACAGGGTTAGAGTTTAATCCTGATTCAATGTTACAAATGTTTTTGCTCTTCCTAAAAGAGCCCGACAGTTTAACTTGTTAATCCTGAATTGGGTTTACGACCTGGGCTGTTATTCCTGTATTTGTTTTACGCTTCCCAACGGTATCCCTGTATTTACATTACAGTGGTTGAGCTTATTCCTAAAACAGGTTGACAGCGTTTGGCCGTATTCCTAAAACTGGATGACAGGTGGTGCTTTATTTTTCATTTCATAGAGTTTAACTAATCAATAATTCGTTCTCCGCCTGGGTCTTCCACCGCTTGCGCAGGAACCCACTTTGGTTATGTGCCTGCACGGGAGTTAGTCTATCACAGCTATCATGCGGACGGATATGGTTGTATTTCTCAACTGCATGATCTACCCCTTGACTGGCTTCGGTAAACGAGGCAAAGGTTTTGTCCAATAAAAAATCACCTTTCAGTATGCCATTGATCCTTTCGGCAATTGCGTTCTCATAAGGGTCACCTTTTTCGGTCATGGAAATTTTTATTCCATAGTGTTCTAAAACCTTAACATAGTCGGCACAACAATACTGAGCGCCCCGATCACTGTGGTGAATGAGAGCTTCTCCTCTTTTAGATTTCGATGCCTGTAGTAAAGCTTGGATAGGCCCATCACTATGCAAGGTGGGGTGTAAACAATATCCAATTATTTTATGCGAATAGGCATCGGTAACTATGCTTAGGTAGGCAAAACCCTCTCTCAAACGGATGTAAGTAATATCGATGACCCAGAGTTGCCCGGGGTGCGTGAGGTATTTTACTTCGCGGATAAGGTTCGGATATTTTTTGTAGGGATGATTACTGTTGATGGTGTAGGGTTTTCTCCTTCGATAGCGAAGCAGGTAACCATGTTCTCCAAGCACCTGGTACAGGGCATCCCTGCCCATCTTAATACGATGTGCTGCAAGTTTCTCTTGTAACATAAAGTGTAGCTTCGGAACTCCCGCCCGCGGTAAATCTTCCCGTATTTCATGCACCAGTTTCAACACGATGGCAGTGGCCATGTGCTGTTCTTCTTCCCGTTTTGTCTGCTCATACCAGCCCTGGCGGCTACGCCCAAACAGCGAACAGTAATAGCGCACGCTATAGTGCGGATAGAACTGTCGGAGCTGTGCTACTGTTTGGGCCCAGATTTTTTTCGGATGGAGATTTTCAGTTGCTCTTCGGCAATGTCAATCATGGTTTCCAAAGCAATGTTTTTCATCTGCGCATCCTCGAGTTGTTTCTCTGCTGTTTTGAGTTGCAGTCGGAGTGCTTCTACCTTTTGCTTTTCTTTTTCGGTCATCACTGGCAAAGTAAAATCAATTTCAGAAGCAAATTGCTTTTGCCATAAATAAATAAGCGATCGCGGATCTTTGCTGATGGGAGCTAGAAGTTCTTTGGCCTCTCCTTGGGTCATCCGACCATTTGAAAGTTCCCGAACCAACCAACGCTTTTCTGCCTTACTGAATGTTTTTTGTTCTTCCATTTTGAGATTTTTTACCCCTCAAAATGTGTCAAGCTATTTCAGGAAGGGACAATCTGCTTATTCTCAAAACTACACTACCTCAATCCAATCTATATCCTCTAATTCTGGATAGTTCGCTATTAAGTATATACTGGTATAATTTAGCATTTCTGTTTCAAATTGGAACAATTGGAAATGATAAGTTGATTCGCGCAGAGTTCTTGAAACGAGTAACTCTGCGAAGAAAGATTCCTGTGCTTTACCTAGCACACTCTACAAATTGTGCTAAATGGGGTAATTATTTAAAGTCGTTTATGGTGATAGATATAAGATAGCGCTCCCAATCCAAAAGGAACCAGCATGATCAACATCTTCGGATCAAATCCGCCAACGGACAGTCCGGAATAGACTGCTCCTGTTAAATCGAAAAACATCCCGGCATAAGCCCACTCTTTAATTCTGGGAAAACCCGGAACCAGCAAGGCAATAACACCCAGCAATTTGGCTACTCCTAAAAATGGTAACATATAAGGCGGGTAGCCGAGTTGTTTAAATATTTCCACCCACTCGGGCGCGGAAAGAATGTTTGGAATTGTGGAGGTGAGCATAAAGGCACAAAAGAGTGCGGTGAAGATCCAGTAAAGGACTGTATCTCGTCTGGAGGGAGCTTGTTTCATGATTTACAGGTTAGTGGTTTTACCCTGCAAAAGTATACTCCATACTGCTATTTATCTTCCCTAAATAGGATTTATTCGATTTAACTGGCACGCGTAGCACTATGAGTTAACAAAGGAAATTTAATCTTTCAGGTCGGAAGACCTGACAGCAAGGGAACCTGGAAGCACACCGATGAATGGTATGTGTTTTTCGAAAATCCAAGGGCCAAGGGTTTCAACAACCTATATGCGATTGATGTCGATAAGAAGAGAAAGGCATGAGCACCGCTCCAATAAAAACACGTACCTATCACGAACAAAGACTTCAAATAGGCAGAACCAAACATCAAGCATCTAATATTCAGTATTCAACTAATAACTAACTAATTACAATCATTGGCTTAAGTTATAGTTGATCAATCAATCATTTCTCGTATAATTAATAACCATAAATGTTTTATTGAATCAATTAATTGTCAATATATTTATCACCACTACGAATGACATTACTAACCACCACAAACCAACCCCCACATGAGTTTTATCGAACTGGTCGATTTAGACCAAACCGAAGTTGCTGAAATCCGTATTGATCCTATTACCAGCCACCGCTCTCTTATTGCAAAAAAACATTTCGCAAAGAATGAGGTGATAATCAAGTTTCTCGCAAAAAATGTACAATCAACCCCTACGTATTTAACGGTGCAGATCAGCGAGAACAAACATATTGAGCTATTGCCCGAATGCCTTGAATGTGCCAATCATAGTTGCGACCCCAATAGCTTTTTTGACACAACCCGAATGATCTTTGTTACCATCAAAGAGATTGCTGCCGGTGAAGAGTTTAATTTCTTCTACCCCTCAGCCGAATGGGATATGGCCCAGCCGTTTAAATGCCATTGCGGCAGCGATCAGTGCCTGGGCACAATTCAAGGGGCTAAATACTTATCGGCAGAAATCATTCCGAAGTATCGCTTTACTGATTTTATCCGGCAAAAATTGCGTTCACTCAAGTGATCGGATGAACTATTGCATTAATTACGACTTTATCCATCACTGGTGGTATGAAGTTGAGGTCTACTTAATTAATGCCTTCCACCGATTCACCATTTCATCTTTGCGCACCTTCAACTTATCCGCAGCCTGCATGGCGGAAGTAGTAGGCCGGGCATCTGCACTTTGAAAAACAGCCATCAGGTGAAGCAGTTTGTCTTGTAATCCCACAATTGTTTCCTGTTCTAAGGCAACTTCCGAGATACTTCCATACATGATATCCGGATTATCCGGTGATCCCGATCCGCGCAAGCTGATTACCTGCTCTTTTTTACCTTTGGCCCACTTAGCCTTTGTATCATTCAATTTATTATCGATCGTCTCCCGGATTGCCTGCAGTTCCTGATACGACTTATAACATGCAAGTGAATAATCAGTTTGTAATTGTAAATCATCATCGGTAATCTTTGACCTGGGATCGAGCGTGACAATAATCGGATGTTCTGTGGCAACCCCATCCACAGTTAAGCGAACGGTATACGTGCCAGGATGTACAAACGGGCCTTGCGGACCAATCGCTGAATTTTTATAAACTGCTGCGATGGAAAGCTGGCGTTGGGCTCCCTGGGGTTCGGTGTAACGTAAATCCCAAACAAAACGATGGTGACCGGCTGAACCCGACAGAGTTTTTTGCGGACGAATCCAATACATTGGGTATTGCACAGAAAGTGAATCAACTTGTTGGGGCTTGTCTTTACTGCTGTATTGCCGAATTACCTCACCACTCTTCGCAAGTATTTCAAGCCGCACTTCGTTGGCTGCCTGACCCAGGTAATAATCCAGGATAGCTCCATCCGGAGGATTTTGTCCCGCTGGTTCTTCAGGCGGCAGTGGTGTATCACCAAATACATTGAAGCGAACCCGGGGAGTTGCCACCGTAGGAAACAGATAGGATTTCTGCGTGCTCAACTTTGCTACACTTCTAAGCGGGTTGATGTTATCCAGGATCCAAATTGAGCGGCCATGGGTACCCACTACCAGATCATTTTCGTGAATAACCAAATCGCGTACGGAAGTAGCTGGCATATTATTCCGCAAGGATTGCCAGTTCTCACCATCATCTGTAGAAAAATAAACTTCACGCTCCGTACCAGCGAAAAGTAGTCCTGGCTGTTTTGGATCTTCCCGTACAACATTCACGGGACCCACATCATGCATTCCTTTGGTGATTTCTTTCCACGTTACTCCACCATCATGAGTGCGATAGATATGCGGCTTCATATCATCCTTGCGAATTGCATTCACAGAAAAGTATGCGGTATTGGCATCAAAATGTCCGGCATCGAGTTGAGAAATCTTGTCCCATGATTTAAGAGCCGGAGGCGTAACATCCTTCCAGGTCTTGCCACCATCCGTGGTCACATGCACCAGGCCATCGTCAGTTCCTGCCCAGATAATTTCTTTCTTCAAGGGCGAAGGTGCGAGCGCATAAATCACTCCGCGCGGCTTCAGGGTAGTTAAACTCTCCGTACGAAAATCTCCGATGCTTGCTGGTACTTCGTATTGTTTACGGGTAAGATCTGGGCTGATGATTTCCCATTGCTGCCCACCGGTGGTTGTCTTCCAAAGCACATTCGTAGCAAATAACAACACGGCAGGGTCGGCCGGATGAAACAACAACGGCAGCGTTCTCAACATTCTGTATTGTCCGGAACGAAGTGCTTCGGGCGCAACATTTTGTGTTTGTCCGGTCTTCTTGTTGAACCGGGTAACACGCCCACCATAAATAATATTCGGATCATTAGGGTCGGGTGCTACGTAAGCATATTCATCTGAGCCTACGCCCATCCAGTCGCGAAAAGAAATCTGACCACCGTCACCCCGGCTCGCGGTGCCAATAGCACCACTCTCCTGCTGACCGCCATACACCCAATAAGGAAACTGATTGTCGGTGCTAACATGATATAATTGTGAGGTCGGCTGGTTGTACCACGAACTCCAGGTCTTGCCACCATTTACAGTAACGACCGCACCCTGATCGGCTGCAAACAACATGATGTCGGGGTGCAACGGATTAATCCAGATGCGATGGTAATCATCGCCACCCGGAGCGCCTTTGAAGGAAGTCCAGGTATAGCCCCCATCATCAGAACGATAGGATGCCACATTAGCTGAATACACCACATCCGGATTTTTAGGATGAACCCGCACCTCAGCAAAATCACTTCCACGACCATAAATTCTTCCATCTGTACTTACACGCTTCCAACTCTCACCGCCATCATCGCTGCGATAAATTCCGGAATGCTCTCGGGCATCCACCGTTGCATACATTCTTTTCGGATTACCCGGAGAAATTCCAAAGCCGATTCTCCCCAGGCCTTGTTCACCGGTTGGCAATCCTTGTGTAAGCTTCTTCCAGGTGGTGCCGCCATCGATAGATTTATAAAGGCCACTGTTCGTACCGGAGAAGGAAGCATTTTCCCACGGGCCTTCGCGATGTTCCCACAGGTCGGCAAAAATGATTTCCGGATTCGTAGGATCAAACTCTACCTGAATGGCTCCCGTATTATGATTGATGTATAAAACTTTCTCCCACGATTTGCCACCATCGCGGGTGCGAAACACGCCCCGTTCTTCACTGGCACCGTAGGGATGACCCAATCCAGCGGCAAATACAACCTCCGGATTGGTTGGGTGAACAACTACTCTACCCACCTGCTGAACATCGGATAATCCAATATGCTGCCAGCTTTTTCCTCCATCTATTGATTTAAACATTCCATCACCCACACCTAAATCAGGCCGGTGAAGACCTTCACCACTTCCCACATAAATAATGGTTGGATTAGAAGGTGAAACAGCAATATCACCCACCGAGCCAGTAGGTGCAGAATCAAAGATTGGTTTCCAGGTTCGTCCATAATCATCCGTCTTCCAAACTCCGCCATTATTCACACCCATGTAAAACACATTGGGTTGAGTAGGAACCCCTACAGCACCTACCGTACGACTGGCACGGAACGGACCAATAAGCCGATACTGCAATTCGTTATAGGCTGCCTGGTTTATGGGTTGGCCAGCCGCGACTAAGGATATGAAAATCAATACAAGTGAAAGTCTATACAACATGGTTAGTAAGTTTGAGATCCTGTTTACAGATTAAATCCGTGAAAATCAATTGAAAGAATGTATCCGGCAGATTGACTCAAAGAGCGGAACCTTATCGAAAGCAAATCACTTCTTCAGGCTTGACAAGAAGGACAATTCCTCCCTGAGCGCTGTCCCGGAGGTTATTTTTTCCCCCAACTCCATCACCACTGGTTCATTCTGAGTATGACGCTTCCATTCCGGAAGTCCGGCACCATTAGGATTGCCCGAGCGAATGAAGTTAATCCAATAAGCAGACATGTTCTTTTCCATTCCATAATCGCGAGGTTGCCAGGGTCGTTTCCATTGATGTAACGTGTGGAGTGCATAAGGAACTTCTGAGGTATGAAATGCTCCGTAATTCGGGAAGTCAGGTTTATCGGTGGGAACAAAACTATACTGATAGAGATAAGAATTACTCTTGTTACTACTTGCCCACAAATACGAAGGCAATGCTGCAAACTCGCAAAGTGATAATTTTAATTGCGAATCTTTTGCTACAGCATTATCTGTTGCCGGAAAGACTGTTAGAAACTCTTCAGCCCGGGAACCATATTTCTCTGATGCTTGCTGTTTAAATTTTTCTGCGGGCATACTGGAATTACCCAGTAACGAGGCGTCTCCAGTAACCCAACCCGTAAGCAGCGGAACATCGTTATGTTTACCTTGCTTAAAATGGGCCATCAGATTGGAAGGCAAAACATAATCTTCCAATACTGGGCTGAATGCATCTCTTGGAGTAAGTGCTGCTACCTTTTGAATTTCCTCAGCGCTCATCTTTCGCAGTTCAGCCACGGTAAGCGCATTTGCCTTTTGTGCAAATACAATTCCTGCTTTTTCAGCCTGTAATAATTTTCTTCCCCGGGTGCTTCCTAATAATCCACCACTTTGCGCAATGGCCTTATGAAAAAGTCCTTTGCCCAGGGGCGAAGCAACCAGTGCATTGATGCTAAACGATCCAGCCGACTGGCCTGCAATGGTAACATTGCCCGGATCACCGCCAAAGGCCATAATATTATTTTGTATCCACTTCAAGGCAGCAAGCTGATCAAGGAATGCATAGTTACCAGAAGACTTTGTTCCAGATTCTTTAGTCAGTTCAGGATGTGCTAAAAAACCAAAAGGCCCTACCCGATAATTAATACTGACAAACACAATTCCTTGTTTAGCCAGCTCTTCACCGTCATACACGGCACAAGCGGCAGACCCGGAGACAAATCCACCGCCATAAATCCATACAAACACCGGAAGTTTATCACTCTTACTTTTGCCTTTGGTCCAGATGTTCAGGTAAAGACAATCCTCGCTTAAGGGTTCGGGCGGGGCTATAAATTCCTCTGTCCACATCATGAACGGAACGGGCTTACCTTGAATCGGGCTTGCCGAGAAATTTTCGCACGCACGGGTACCCGACCAATTAGTAACGGGTTGGGGCGCCTTCCATCTGAGATCGCCAACAGGCGGAGCTGCAAAGGGTACGCCTTTAAAAATTGAAACCTCGCCTTTTTTTATCCCAGAGATCAAACCATTCTCTGTTTTGACAACAGGCGCTTGAGTGAACCCTGAAAGAGTTGTCACGGAGGTTAGCAAGGCTAGTACTAATATTTTCATTGTCTTTAATTTGAATGATTGTTAGTTGAACACTGAATCAAGGAAGCTGATTATTTTATTGATAGCCTCGGGGGCATCCTTTTCAAAACTTGTTCCTAAAAACTGATTTGTACCTGAATCCAGATAGGCATGCGGTCTTCCGGCATATTCCCAGTATTCAACCGAATGACCTGCTGCTTTTAACTTATTGGCAAAATCCTGCACAGATGCAGGTGTTGTCAGATCATCCTTACTACCCACGGCACACAACATGGGTGGAAGTTTTCTTGCGCTGGAATTTGGGATGTTATAAATAGGTGAAACCGCTTTATAATATTCAGGATTGTTCTGAGCATTTATCTTATCACCAAAAATTCCACGGGGTGTTGCCTGGCCCAGGCTCCAGAAAAAATTTCCAGCTGTTTCAAATCCATCCGAGCCATCTCCTTTGGAGCCAAGACAGGGTTTATATAATTCTGCAGCCGGATAGTTGAAGACGGCCGCCTGCACCCGGAGTCCTTTCTTTTTTGCTATCTGTTCAGCTGTTTTTCCGGCAGACAGGTAGCTGGGTTTAAATCCAAGGGTTGGTCCGGAAAATCCATCCGATTCAAGGCGATCGCCCATGGTAACAATCATAGCGGCAAGGTGCCCACCGGCACTATCCCCTGAAACTGCGAGCTTAGAAGGATCACCTTTGTAGTTGGAAATATTATCCTTTATCCAAAGCACTGCGCCAAAAACATCTTCCACAATCTGGTTCATTGTGGTCGTATTGTTGTTTGAGGGAAGCAACCGGTAGTTTACATTACAAATAACATACTCGCCATGCTCCACCATGTATTTCGACATTTCGTCCATGATGGTTTCATTGTTGATCAGCCAGCCACCGCCATGATAGATGATGTAAACAGGGTATTTTTTTTTTCCAGTATCGGGTGTGTAAATATCCATAGTAAGATTATACCCATCCGGCTTAGCCCATTCTACGTTTTGGATTACAGAATACTTATTAAGGGATTGAGCAGTCGCATACCATCCCGTAATCAATAAAATAAGCAGCACTAATGATCTTTTCATGTTGATAAGGTTATTTCAATTTGGGTTCACTCAATACAAACATACGCATCCGAACATCAGCTTCCGGCCTATCCGATTTATTGGTCCTGGTAGTTGCAATTCTATCGAGCACATCAAATCCTTCTTCCAATTCACCGTATACTGTGTAACCCCCATCCAGGTGCGGAGTACCACCCACTGTGGTGTATAATTTCTTTTGAACATCATTCAAGGTTAATTTTCGTTGAACGATTGTGCTATCCAACTGGG
Source organism: Cyclobacteriaceae bacterium (assembly GCA_044229915.1). GTDB lineage: Bacteria > Bacteroidota > Bacteroidia > Cytophagales > Cyclobacteriaceae > ELB16-189. The sequence continues at coordinate 105,968 of JBGASB010000009.1, read as the reverse complement.
TTGTTCGCCAGGCAGGCCGTTGTACAATATAAAACTGGCAGTTGCTGCTTGCCTTTTCGGGATTATTATCACGGGCAGCCGCAAGCGCTCCACGTTTGTGATATATTCCCTGATCCGTTCTGAATTCGGCAGCGATTCTATCACCGGGTGCCGAACCACCACCAAGCATTTGGCCGGGTTGTGCTTTGTTACTTGTAGGATCACCGCCTTGAATCATAAAGTTATTGATTACCCGATGAAACAGAAGGCTATCATAAAAGCCGGATTTTACTTTGCTGATAAAATTGTCGCGGTGAAGTGGAGTTTCGTTGTAGAGTTTTACCACCATGTTGCCCTGATCGGTCATAATCAACACATGGTAACAGCCATCTTTTTTAGGAATGGTCTTTTTGTATTTTTTTATGGATGCCGACTCAGTTTTGGTAAGTTTCCGGAATCGCTTTTGAGCCAGGCAATCCACTACAATAAATAAAATAAAAAAAGATAAAACGTAACTCTTCATGGTCTACGAGAATTAATTGGCAACACCGGCATAGGTTTGACGAACTATCTTTCCATTCTGAATAATAAATGTATCGGTAGCAAATGACAATGTAAATACAGGAGTCTTTGCATGCCAAAGGATATAGCCAACATCGTTAACAGCCACCGATTTATCCAGCACAAGCGTTGATGAGTCCTTCGGAAATGCAGCAAATGCCGCTACAAAATTCTCACGGATTTCTGAAAGACCGCGGTAGGTGCGATCGGGGGTAATCAAAACCGATTCCTCGGTATAGTCTTCCATGGTTGCTTCCAGATCATTTGCCTGAAAAGCTACCCAATGATGGTCAAGGATTTCCTTGGTATTAGATTCGTTGATGTCGGCTGAAACAGATTTTGTTTGATTACAGCCAACGGCAGTAAGCAGCATAAGTAATACAAATAGTTTCATAGGGATCCATTTATTGGTTCACTAAATGTACTAAGCAGCAGCAGCTTTACATAGAAATTTATTTGTAAGGTTACCTTATTTTAGAGGAGCCAATAAAGGACTGACTTTTTATTAACTTACTATCTAATGCACTAACCTATGGAAATGCTTGAAATTCTAGCCGTTGTACTCTTGCTGTTTGCTTTAGTTTTGATGTTCACCATGTTTGTAACCGTAAAGCAAGGCAATATTGCTGTTGTTACAATCTTTGGAAAATACAGACGCATCATGCGGCCTGGCTTAAACGTTCGAATCCCTATCATCGAGGTGATAAACTCTCGAGTATCCATACAAAACCGTTCGGTGGAACTTGAGTTTCAGGCGACAACGATTGATCAGGCTAACGTAAACTTCAAGGCCATGTTGCTCTTTGCCGTGCTCAATCAGAACGAAGAAACTATTAAAAATGTGGCTTTCAAGTTTATGGATGAGGAGAGTTTTACAACAGCGCTCATAAGAACAATTGAAGGATCTATCCGCAGCTTCGTGGCAACTAAAAAGCAATCTGAAATACTTTCCTTAAGAACCGAAATTGTTTTGGAAGTGAAGAAGCAATTGGATCACACTCTCGAAGAGTGGGGTTACCATTTACTCGATCTTCAATTGAACGATATTGCATTCGATGAAACTATTATGAAATCAATGGCAAAAGTTGTTGCCTCAAATAATCTTAGGGCTGCTGCTGAAAATGAAGGCCAGGCCTTGCTTATTACAAAAACCAAAGCGGCTGAAGCAGAAGGAAATGCCATCAAGATTTCTGCGGAAGCAGAGAAGATTGCAGCCCAAATGCGGGGTCAGGGTGTTGCATTGTTCCGAGAAGAAGTTGCCAAAGGTATGTCGCAGGCAGCTAAGGAAATGCAGAGCGCCCACCTTGATTCTTCATTTATATTGTTTTCAATGTGGACAGAATCTATCCGTCATTTTGCTGAACATGGCAAAGGCAATGTTATTTTTCTTGATGGTTCTTCTGACAGTATGAAACGTACTATGCAAGAAATGATGGCAATAAGCAAAGGCCAATCGATCATTACCGAAGAAAAAGCAAAATAAATGATCAACAGGCGTAAATTTATTAAGCAGGCAGCCGGGTTAGCCGGCCTTACCATATGTAGTTCAGGCTTTGCGGGCATTCTATCCCAAAAGAAAAACCTGGGTGTAGCCCTGGTGGGCCTTGGCTATTACAGCACCGATCTGCTCGCCCCGGCCCTGCAGCTCACCAAAAATTGTTACCTGGCTGGTATTGTAACGGGCACTCCTGCCAAAGCAGCACAATGGAAACACGAATACAATCTTGTCGACAGGAATATTTATGATTATAAAAATTTCGATTCGATAGCCAACAATCCGGATATTGATGTTGTCTATGTGGTATTGCCACCCTCCATGCCTGCCGAATATGTTATCCGTGCAGCCAATGCCGGCAAACATGTATGGTGCGAGAAACCCATGGCCATGACTGTAGCTGAATGTCAACGCATGATTGACGCTTGTAAAAGAAACAACGTAACGTTGAGCATTGGATATCGGATGCACCACGAACCTAATACAAGGCAAATCATTCAGTTCAGAAAAGAACTAACGTATGGCTCCGTTTTAAAAGTGGAAGCTGCCGCGGGCTACTTTGATCCACGTACCGATCATTGGAAGCAAAAGAAAATTATGGGTGGCGGCTCTATGTACGATATGGGTGTCTATCCCCTTAATGCTACACGCTACAGTACAGGGCTTGAACCTATAGCCGTTACTGCACAACAATCCACCACGCGCCCTGCCATTTATAAAGAAGTTGACGAAACCATGCAATTTGAGCTTGAGTTTCCAGGCGGAGTGACAGCGAAGTGTGAATCCAGTTTTGGAAAGAACATGAATGATCTTCGGGTAACATGCTCGAAAGGATGGTATAAGCTCTCTCCTTTTCAATCCTATAGTGGAATCAATGGAACAACGAGTGACGGAAAGAAACTTGTAGCTTCCATTCCTAACCAACAAGCCCGGCAAATGGACGATGATGCATTATCCATCATAAACAAAACTCCGATGCTCGTACCGGGAGAAGAAGGATTGAAAGATATCCGGGTGGTGGAAGCGATCTATCGTTCTGTAGCTGAAAAGAAGAAAGTAAAAATATAATGTTTAGACAGCCTGTAGCCTCCCACTCCGATTCAGAGTGAAGGATGTGAGAATTAAATAACTAAAAATCCGTATCGGCCTTTTTCAGATTTAATTCCTTAATCCAGATGTTGCGGTAAAGGACGTCATGCCCTTCAGCTTGCAGTTTCAATCCACCCGGTCGATCCGTAATTCCTTTGCCCCCATCATTACCACCATCCTGGCCTGAATTAGGTCCGCCAAACACCTGGCTGATCACCTGATTAGTATGCGCTTTTTTGCCATTGAAGTATACTGTTACCATAGGCTTTTCAACCAGCTTACCTTTTTTAAATCGGGCTGCACGGAAAACAATATCATAGGAGTTCCATTTGCCCAGACCGTTGTATGCAAAATAGGGTGACTTGCTTTCATTAATCACGGCACCTAATCCATGAGATGTGGAGTCGCCATCCAGCACCTGAATTTCATAACGGTTTTGTAAGTACACCCCACTGTTGCCTCCGGGCTTTACAATAAGGAACTCAACATGAGCCCGGAAATCGCGAAACTCTTTTTTAGTCACTATATCGGCTGCACCATATAACCCACCGGCCGCGGCCGGGTCGTTTGAGTTAACCACTGAACCTCCGTCCACAGGATCCGCTTGAACAATCCACTTAATCGGAAGTGCAACGGCAAATCGTGGCCCCTTCCAATAAGTCCATTTCGCATCCAACATTTCTCTACTTCCATCCAGAAATACTTCTGCTCCGGCAGGAGCCTTCGCACCTACTCCCAATTGAGCATGCGTAAGCATGGGCAAAAAGAAGAACACAAATAATCCAACTGCTGTACTGCGTAAAGCTCTCATAATTCAATAAATAAAATTTCCAGTCACAAGTACCTTACTCATGAAACAACTTATAAAGCAAAACTATCAACTAATTACCAGCTTGCGGGATTTATGTTTTTAGCGGCCCGTAGAATATCGATACGGCTAATTTGTCCGATTAACACTCCGTTTTCAACTACGGGCATTCTGCGGATTGCAGAATTCAGAAACTCCGTGGCGGCATCCACTACGGTGCTATCGGGCGACAACGTCTTTACCTCGCGGGTCATATAATCTGAAACAATAGGTGCATTCATGGGTAAATTATGATAGGCCTGATCAACAATTATCCTCAGGCAGTCTCTTTCTGAAATGATACCAACCAATTTCCGGTTTTCATCCAACACGGGGGCCCCGGAAATTCTTTTCTCTATCATAATATTAATAACCTCGTTGATCGATTGGTCCGGCCGAACCGTAACCAGGTTTTGCTGCTGCACCATATACTTAACGATCGATTCGTACTTCGGCTGGCCAGCACTCATTTCCTCTTTGCTTTTCATTTCGGGTTTGAAATTCATGATTTGGTAGGTTTAAGGTTATAGAAATATAAGAATTATCATAAAATTGTCAAAGGTATCTGCCCTATCCACGGCAACGAATCTTACAATACTGCCGATTTTAAGCCCTGAGTCCTTCTAATAAAATTCTAATGATCGGCAATCGTGTTGCCCAGTTAAAACTTATTTGGTTTTCTACGCATCTGCAGGTAGTTTCAATTTCACAAATTATGAGACAGTCTATGAGAATAGTTTTGATTGCATTGCTGGTAATAACCAGTAGTACTCTCGCTCTTGCGCAGGAATCAAGAGAGCAGGTGATGGAAAAACGTGCCCGAGAAATGCACCGTGTACTGGGAATGAATGACCGGGCAGCGTGGAAGAAATTTATAAAGGAGAATTATACGCAGGCCTTGATTGATAAGCCGATGCGGGCAAAAGTTCAAACCAGTGATAACGGTTCTGATAAAAGTACGGAGACGAGTTCTGCCGATAACCTGGAGGCAAAAGCCGATATGTTTGGAAGACTGCACAACGATTTTGGCGACAGCAAGATTACTTCGCTAAAAGTTACTGGTGATGATGTTGAGATGATCGTGTTGGGCGACATGGGATTAAAGGGAACGTTCCTGCTAAAATTTGACGTGGCAAAGCCATACCTGATTAGCGGATTGGGAATCGCTGCAGATAATTAGCCAGCAGACTCTTTGGGTATCTGAAAGATTCGCAGGTAAAAATTCGTTATTTTTATAACGAACCAATCTCTACCTCACATGATTCAATCAGAGCTTGTCAAGGCCAATCCAAAATTACTGGTCTTTGTACCCATCCTTTACACCGTATGGTCTGATGCCATTCTTACCCCAAGCGAAATTTCTTCCCTGGAAGGATTAATCAATAGTCAAGGCTGGTTAACAGATCCTGAACGAAAACTATTACTCGCGCAACTTAATCCAGCTACTCCTCCTACACCTGATGAATTGATGAGTTGGCGTGCGGCTATCTCGCAGGTAGCTGATCCCAAGATCGCAAATGAAACGTTGGTGAACCTGGGAATCCGATTGGCGAGTTTGCAAGGAGACGGAACGATCAGTGAGACACTTTTGCAAGCCAGGCCTTCGTTGTCTAAAATAGAATCTACCCTCGGATTGATTAGCCATGAAGCTATTTTCAATTTTAAATCGGGTCACAAGACCATCACCTCGGAACAAGCTACACAAAAAAACTTTTCTGTATCCGAGTTAACCAACATATTGGACGGTCAGCATGCGGATCTTATCCGCAGAGTGAAGACCTTAATTTCTGATCCCGAATTTAAGTATGTGAGTCCGGGAGATCTTGATCTATACCGCAAGCGAGTGTTGCAATGGTGCAAGTTTCTTGCAGAACAGGGTTATGGCAGTATGGCGTATCCGAAAGAGTATGGCGGGCAAGGAGATATGGCAGCCTACTTTGCCATCATGGAAACGCTGAGTTATCATGATTTGAGCATGGTGATCAAGTTCGGGGTGCAGTTCGGCTTGTGGGGCATGAGTGTCTATTTTCTCGGAACAGAAAAACATCATATCAAATACCTGAAAGATATTGGCACCTTAGAACTTCCAGGTTGCTTTGCCATGACAGAGACGAATCATGGTTCGAATGTAAAGGGAATTGAGACTACGGCCACCTATGATCACTCTACTCAAACATTCAAAATACACACACCCAATGAGTACGCGCGTAAAGAATATATTGGTAATGCTGCGGTGCATGGTCAAATGGCGACCGTGTTTGCCAAATTGATTTTAGATGGAAAGGACTATGGGGTGAGTGCCTTGATTGTTCCCCTTCGGGATAAAAAGGGAAAAATCTTGCCGGGTGTTACCATTAAAGATTGCGGAAGAAAAATGGGATTGAATGGTGTCGATAATGGAGTAATCTATTTCAATCACGTAGTTGTGCCTAAAGAGAATCTGTTAGATCGATTTACCTCGATCAATGAGGAAGGAAAATTCGAAAGTCCTATTGCCAGTGATAACCGCAGGTTCTTCACGATGCTTGGAACTCTGGTGGGTGGCCGAATTGGAATTCCCCGATCCGGAAACTCAGCGTGCAAATCCGGGCTAACCATTGCTATACGCTATGGCGATCAGCGAAGGCAATTTGGACCGGAAGGAGGAACCGAAGTGCCTATCCTTAATTATAGAACTCACCAAAGAAGGTTAATGCCCCTGTTGGCTAACGTGTATGCATTGCACTTTTCACTTCAATATCTGACCCAACGATTTTTGAAACGTACGGAAGAAGACTTGCAGGAAATAGAAGCTCTCGCGGCTGGCTTGAAGTCGTTCGCCACGTGGAATACCACGGCCACGCTACAAGAGTGTCGGGAATGTTGTGGCGGAAAAGGATATCTATCAGAAAATCGGATTGAAGTGCTAAAAAATGATACAGACATATACACAACCTTTGAGGGGGATAACACCGTGTTGATGCAACTGGTTGCCAAGAGCAGGCTAACCGAGTTCAAGCAGGAATTCAGTAACATGAATGTGTTCACGATTTTAAATTATGTTGCCGATCAGGCTAAAACCTCGATCACCGAAATGAATCCAATCACGGTACGAAATACAAGTGAAGAACATTTACTCGATTCAGAGTTTCAATTGAATGCGTTTAAGTATCGGGAACGCGATATTCTCACATCAGCCGCCAAGCGACTCAAACGACATATTGAAAGTGGCATGGATTCTTTTGATGCCTTCAACGTCAGTCAACATCATTTGGTGCAGGTTGGATTTGCCTATATCGAGCGTATCATTCTTGAGCAATTCATCGCTCAGGTTGACACGACAAAGGATGCCGGTTGCAAGGCCGTATTAAAAAAATTGTGCGATCTCTTTGCCCTTTCGCAGATCGATAAGAATAAAGGCTGGTATCTTGAACAAGGCTATATGGAAGGTGTAAAAACCAAGGCGATTCGTAAAATGGTAAATCAGCTTTGCTGGGAGATCAGACAAGATGCCGTGCCGTTGACTGATGCCTTTAACATTCCGGATCAATGTCTTTTTGCACCGATCGCGACAATGCACTAATCACTCAACCACAACCCGTACTGTCTGTTTCCAATAGCCGCGGTTAACCTGTAGGAAGTAAATTCCCGTTGAAACCGAACCTAAAGATACAATCATGGAAGAACCATAGGCTTCCATTGTAATCGGAACAGGTTGTCCTAACAGATTCGTGAGCCTGACATCACTGGGTTGAATTTCAAACCCGGTAGAAATTTGAAAATTACCTGATGACGGATTAGGATATACTTTCAATTGGAATACCGGATTAATTTCAACACGTCTTACATAAGAATAGCTGTATTTTCCATCAAAATCAGTTTGTTTCAAACGGTAATACGATATTCCTGAAAATGGAAGTCCATCGGTAGTTTCATAGTCAATGCGTTCGTTGCTGTTTCCAGCCGCACTAATCTCTATTACGTCCTGCCACTTCTCAACATCTTGCGAGCGCTGAACGGTGAAATAGTCATTATTAAATTCAGAAGCGGTGCTCCACTTCAATTTCACCTCTATATGTTCTGCTAATGCAGAAAACGAAAGTAATTCGATAGGTAATGGATTGGATAAGTCAGTATTGCCAAGCGTAAAACGATCTCCTGATTGAAAATTAACACCCGTAAATGTGATGATATCACCTGTAAAAGTGCCACCATTAATTGGAGTTACATCATTATCAGCAAAGCCATCGCCATCCCGATCGATTAATAACCGGAGATTGGATCCAATAGGGCTACCGGTTAAACTCGAAATATCAAATGATACAGCCACACTTCCTACATCTCCGGTTTCACTTAATCTCCAAACACGTGTTATCCTTTCTTCGATAATAGTACCATCCACATCAATGAGGTTACTTAATAAGGTAGCATTATTATGTCCCCAGATTAAGTATTCATCATTTGACAATGAAGAAGGGCTTTGGCTGGTCATCCGTACAATGCCCGGACCGCGGGCATCTTTATGATTTGATCCATCAGTAGCTTGCCCAATGCCTGCTACTTCATAGTCGAAATTACCGTTGCCAACATTATCCATCGTGTATAGATCATTAGGCGCTGAAAGTGTTGTTGCATATTTCGCAGCAAGGTAATTTGAAACAAGTGCTCGTTGAGCCATATTAAGATCAACGTTATACACAATTACCTCCGAAATATCACCGTTCCATGTTTCGGTGCCCTGGCGACCAATCCCAAAATCAGTCCACGATTTCAATGTACCATCATAGGCGATTGATCCTGAGATTGTATTGTTTACGTATTGGTTAACTGTTAAAGATGAGGAAGAAATAATATTGGAGAGTGTAAAAAATGTAGAAACAGATAACCCAGTAACCTGAGGGATATTGACTTGTGTATTATTTGTTTGAACAATTCGTCCCCAAGGGGTGCCAGCCGAATTGACCCACATTCCCAGGCATTTATTGGTAGGTCCTGTATCAAATCCTAATCCTGATGGTGACCCTTGTATCAGGCCAGGATTACTGGGTGGTAACGAAGTATATTGAGCCACAACATAAACGCTTGCACTATTGGCAGTTGTTAATCCTGTGGATAATAATCGGTCGGTATTATCATATCGAATTACCGGAAAGCCATTTACAATATTAGTCCGCAAAGTTGGTTTATTGGTGAGTTCAGATGCATTGCGTGTGTTACCAGAAAGGTCATTCCACTGCTGAACAGTTTGATTGTCGGTAGCAAGGGTGGTACCGGCATCTGTATAAACAAGTTGGTTAGCCATCAACCATAATTTATTAGTTGTAGAATTCCCCACTCCTCCTGGCCCTGTATTGCCAGTCGTGCCATTTCCTGTACCCGTAACTGGGAAGCCGCTACAACCACCACCTGTGCAATTGACTGTAAACGTGGTGCAAATCTGATTTACGGTTGCAGAATTTGCATATGTAACCTGGCTTCCGGCTCCGTTCTGAAGGGTTGCTGCTCCTATACCACATAAGGTAGCATCCGTATGGTCAATGATTAAATCATCCGTTGATGTCGAGTTAGTATTAATAATGGCAGTGCTGCTTCCTGTCAAGACCAGATCATCTAAACTACTCAGCGTAGAGGAAGCGTCCGCTTCCAAATAGCCTACATTCACCAGATTTGAGGCAAGACTAAACGTTCCACCAGTAAGTACGTGTGTATAACCAGCTACCAACATTTCAATTCCGGTAACACTTAGCGTTCCACTGATTGTGATGTCGCCAGTTTGATAGAACATGGCAATGTTTGATGAAGTAAATGGCCCTACATTAGATAATGCCAACCCATCCGGGGAAACACCACAACTTTTATTATCATCAGTTGCATTTATTGTTATTGTATGGCCAATGCTAATCACTACATTATCTGTTCGGTCCGGCCAAACACCACTAGATAATGGACCGCCTGAACCATCAGAATTTAGCGTCCACGAGTTTGGGCTATCCCAAATTCCACCCAAAGTTGCATTTCGCGAATAATAGGTCGTAGAACTGGTGCTGGTAATCCCATTGAAAGCAACTCCAACATTGATAAGACCTCCTGCTCCACCCGACCATGTTGCGGTAGGGTTTTCTGTTCCTCCTATTGTAATGGCTCGCGTTGCTGTTGCCATACTTGTACCCCCTCCTCCACCAATAATTTGATCACTCTGTTCTGTATAGGAGGCAGCGGGTGTATGAGTCTTGTTGGAAGTGGAAGCAGAGGCATATACAACCAAATCATTAATTCCAACAGCAATATTACCTGTTGCCAGGTTAGTTGCACTTGCTTCGGCACTGTTAACTGCTGCAACTGGAGTTGTTTGATCTATATCCTTCAAAGTAAATGCTGTAAAAACTTCATTGGTTGGGCCAGCCGACCACGTAACCACAAAATTATAGCTACAACTTCCACGTGCAGCAGAAATTCCAGCTTCATTCAAATACCAAATCTCACCTCGAAGGAATGTAGCACTTGAATGTGCTCTTGCCAAAGTTAAAGGCTGCCCACCCCAAGTAATACTTGATACCGTCCCTAAAGGATTTCTTTCTTGAGAAACTGCTACAATTATTAAACGATTCTTTCCTGCCCCAACAGTGTATGAGGTCTTGGAAGTTGATACTGAGCCCGAAACCACACTTGCTTGACTAATGGATTCTGTTACTAAGAAAACTGATCCTATTACTATTAACACTGTAAGGCAGTGCCTCAAACTCATATTATTACTTTCTTAAAAAGTAAAGATACTGAAATTAGTAAATCAGGCATGGAATCATCTACCTTAAAAAGTTAAATACCTTAATAATCAATAGTCGGTCTTCACAGATTTATTGAATGGAATCTTAAACTGAAATGCCAGATCTTCATCTTTCTTTGGATCCAACACATCTAATCCGTATTGTATTTTCCTGGGGTCGTCATAAACAAACGTACCAAAGAGCCGGTCCCAGATAGAAAAGATATTTCCGAAGTTGGTGTCCGTCCAGGGGCGCTCAAAGTGGTGATGAAACTTATGAACGTTAGGAGTAATAAATATGTAACTCAACGGTTTATCGATCCAGATAGGGAGGTAAATATTAGCATGCGTGAAATAAGTGAAGAATACCGTACAAATGCGGTAAAAGAAATAGTAGCCAGCAGGAGCTCCGGTTATTACAACCGCTATGAGAGCAAATACTTCGCGCATGATAAAATCACCGGGATGATGACGTGTGCCTGAGGTTGCATCCAGATGCGTATCGCTATGATGAATCATATGAAACTTCCACATCCACTTTATACGATGAAGCATGTAGTGAATAAGATACTGCGCCATTAATTCAAAGATTAATACACACATAAGCAGTTCCGCCCAAATCGGCCAGTCGATCAAATAAGTAAGACCAAACTCATTGGCTTTAATCCATTCAAAAATTCCCACGGTTGCTACACCAAACAGTACATTGATGATCATTGTGGTGCCAAGAAAAACAAAATTGACCCCGGCATGTTTCCACTTTTTATACGTGAATTTGAACAAGGGAAAATTCCCTTCCAGGATCCAGCACACCACCAGGCAAATGATTATCCAGGCAGCGCGCTGCCACGTGGGCATGGTTTCAAAGAAATTCAAGAATGAATTCATAGTTTCAAGATATAAGATTCAAAACCAACGAGCAAATCACAATTCGTAAATCAAACCTGTTACTCGCAGTTCCTAAATATAACGTTCTAAGGGTCGTGTTAAACACGTAGGGCCCCCGCCACCTTTTACACTGATCTCCTGCCCATTGTATTCATGCACCGTGCAACCCGCATCGACCAGTTTTTGTTTCGTGATGGGGTTTCCTTTTACCATAATTACTTCGCGCGGAGCGATGGCCAACACATTACAGGCCATCGAATCCCATTCTGAATCGGGTACTTCAACGAAGGAAATACCGTGTTCCAATAAACCATGTCGGAATGAAATGGGCATGAGCGGAGAATACACCACAGCCAGGTTTTTATCTACCGGGCTAAACACAGACATCAGGTGGAATACATCCGATGGTCCTTTATAATGTGGCATCTCGGCCACCCACACTTTTATTCCATGTGGTTCCACCAGGTGTTTAAGTTGTCTTATTCCCTCCCAGTTGGTTCGGTACGTATGCCCTACTGCCAGGGTATGTTCATCTACCCAGGCCACATCGCCACCCTCCAGCGTGCCGGGCTGCGTGATCTCACCTAAAATCTTAATCGCATTTTTTTCAAATGCTTTTCGTTCCGCAGCGGGTTCATTCTTGCGCGCAGGTTTGCCCATGTTGCAGATAATCATGCCAAAATCCGTAGCTATGCCAGCATCCCGACAATAGATGGAATCCATGGTCACGGAGGAATCAAATGGCAATGTGAGGGTTACAGCACCTTGCTGCGTGATCATCCTTTCAAACTCTTTGTATTCTGCTTCTGCTTTCGCGAGATCAGGTTTAGAAAGAAAATTCAATTCCTTCCATTGTGCGGAGATCTGATTCTCATCTACAAAAGCTTCCTTCGGTCTTTTAATAAATACAGATTTCAGTTTTCCGTAATCAGATTGAAAGGTAGTTTTCATGGTAATGAGTTTCTTTTGACTTGAATATAAGCATAGAACGGTAAGCCGGCCATCAGCAAAACAAAACCCCAATACACGGTTTCTTCTCCCGCGCCAACGATCGCCCACATAGAATATAGAAATGCTAATACAGAAATGAATAGCTTAAAACTACTTAATTCATTCTGTCTGCTCGCCATCATCACAAAGGAAATGATTGAAAATAAATACGGTACCAATACGGTGAGGGTGGTAAGCAACACCATAAACGTATAAGTATCTGCCAGGGTCCGGGTAAAGTTCAAACTCATCAACACCGATATCAGAACGCTGGAAATTACAATGCCGATTGCTGGAGTTCCGTTTTTATTTTCTTTCGAGAAGATGCGAGGGAACAAATGATCACGTGCCGCTGCCATAGGCATTTGTCCTTGAATTAATATATACCCATTAAGCGCTCCAAACGTAGAGATTACAGCACCGGCAGCAACAAGATAACGAGCTTCCTCGCCCCAGATGGAAGCGGCAGCATCCGCAAAGGGTGCCTGCGAATCATGAAGAACCGAAGGCGGTATGAGGCCCATCACCGCTATGGTGCCCGCTAAATAAATAAAAGTTGTTAGCAAGGTGCCAATTATGGTAGCTTTTGAAACCGTCTTCTCAGCATTCTTCACATTACCTGATGGAATAGTAGCACACTCCAAACCAAGAAAAGCAAATAAGGTAAGTGTGGTGGTACTTGTAATTGCAGACAGATTAGATTGTGAACTTACATTGAATGGGACGAAGTGATCCAGGTTCAAATAGAAAAGTCCACCAATAGTAATCACTAACAAGGGTACAAGTTTTAGCACCGTAGTAATCACCTGAACAATGCCGGCTTCTCTAATTCCTTTTGTATTGATCCAGGTTAAAAACCAAATCGCGGATAAGCCGGTGCCTACCGCAAGTACAGGACTATTTCCCAATGCCGGAATGAATGCGGTAAGGTAACTAACGAAAGCTACCGCAATGGCTGCATTGGTACACCACACTGAAATCCAATAACCCCAGACTACCAGAAATGCAGCAAAGTTACCCATGCCTTCACGCGTGTAAGCATACGGGCCACCCGTGGCTGAAGGTTGTAGTCTGCTCAACCAACTATACACTAATGCTAAACACAATGCTCCGGCTCCTGAAATGAGCCATCCAATCAAACTGATACCTCCATAAATCGCCAGCGTAGCTGGCAACATGAATAAACCTGAGGCAATCATATTGCCAATCACCAGCGAAGTGGTTGTCCACAGGCCGATCTCCTTCGATTTTTCGCTCATCCGGATCGTTAATTACGAAGAATACCGGATTAGTACAATTAACTGAACATTATTTGAATCTCTGTTTACACCGATTCAAGGATGCGAATTACAACGGTATGCTTGCCGTTTTGATGAGCTTTTCCTGATCATCCGTCCAGGCAAAAATCAATTTATTACCTGACTTTGTCATTTGAGGGAACCCGCTCGAGCGCGCATCGGAAGAAGAAGCGATGGTGAGAGAAGACCCTTTAGTTCCATCGCGATTTACTTTCACGGCTTTGATCTCTGCGCCTTCCATCCAACTCACCATGGCGTTATTATTATCAAGCATCACCACATCTACCCGACCTATTGCTTTACCTTCGTCTAGTCTTACTGGCTCACCGAATGTTGCACCTCCATCTGCAGAAAAAATTACCCGCACGCTGGCATTACCTTCCGGGGATGAAAACCAGGCAATGGCCAGATTATTTCCGATCGCATCAGCACGCGGGCCGTTTACCGGACAGCCGGCAATCTTCCAGTTGTCGGTGTAAATAGTTTTGGATTCGGTCCACTCTCCATTTACAAAACGAACAATTGATATATCACGGATCTCTTCATCTGACCGATCGCGATAAACAACAACAGGTCCATTATCCGTTAGTGTTGCAATCGTCTGGCAACAATCACAGGTACGGTTATCCAACTCCCACTCATTGCTTTTGATCCCGTTTATATCCACAAGAGCAGCACGAATAGACATCTGGCCATGGTGACCTTCATGATTCTCCATCCCTTCCATCACCGTGTTGCGACCATCCAGCCAGGCTACCAGAAAATTTTCACCGTAAGGCAATATCGAAACAAAACCATGTTCGGCTTGCTTTGCATCATCATGAACGGGTTTAGGTTCGCTCCAGGTATTGCCTTCATCATTCGATGTAGTTAACATTACATCATAGGCAAATGTGCCTTCACCACTCTTGCCCAGGTAGTGAGCTATGAGTTGCTTTCCATTCGCAGCAATCAGCGGGTAGTCGGCCCAATTAACAAACCAGTTTTCACCTGAACGGATTACATGTGGTTCCGACCACTTTTCATTTTCCAGTTTAGAGAACTTCAAAAAGTTTTTTCCTTCTGATACTTCAATCCAGGATAGAAAGGTATTTCCGTTACTATCGGTAAATAAATAAGGCTCACCACTTGCAGTTTTAGCGGGAGAATCCAAATAGTCGATCACTGTATCCTTATTTGAACTTTTCTCGCTGGTACAAGCAGATGCGAAAGCTATCAACAGGAATAAAATATATTTATTCATTATTACTAATTAATTTCGTTATCATTTCAACTGTTGCGGGCTCGTCCCACTTTCTGAACCCTATTTCCGAAAACACCAGGTTGCCTTCACCGTCAAAAATGAAGGTAGTTGGCAAGGCTTGTATTACCAGCGACTCTGGATTTTCTACACGAACAAAATTCAACGTCATCTTACGACTCGTTATGAATTTTTGAATCCTATCCACTTCCTCATCGGAGGCAAAAAAGAATTCAATGTTCTTACCAGCCAATTGTTCTTGCAAGGCAGCAATACTCGGCATCTCCTGAATGCAAGGTCTGCACCAGGTAGCCCAGAAGTTGACGAAGATCGTTTTACTCTCGAACTCAGTTAAATCAACTTCATTACCCGCTAAATCGGTAAGCTTAATCTGGGAGGCTATGATTGTAGATTGTTCTCCCGTCCTTTGGGATGAGCAACCTACCAAGGCTATACAGAAAATAAGAAAAAGGGAACGAATCATATTAATTCAATTTCTCTTTCACAGACCCGCACTTCAACATTTTATCACCGAAGTAAGGGTTGCGGATTTCAGCCGCATCGCTCAACCAATAAGC
Organism: Cyclobacteriaceae bacterium; assembly: GCA_044229915.1. Lineage (GTDB taxonomy): Bacteria > Bacteroidota > Bacteroidia > Cytophagales > Cyclobacteriaceae > ELB16-189. The sequence goes on along the minus strand of JBGASB010000009.1, from coordinate 90,261 downwards.
ACCCTGATTATCAAACGCCATCGGGCAAAATTCATAAAAAGCGGTTGCACCACCTAAACCGTACGCTTTTATGCTCTTATATAAGTTATCGGAAAGCTTGCTGAAGGAAGTGCGCTGTACTTCTATATCATCCGATACTTGAATCTCCTTTAATGAGGTTTCTAATTCACCGGAATACGTCATCCAATCATTGTGGGCCACACCAGTTAATAACATCATGTCAGTTTTTGAAAGAGATTCCTGAACTTTGGCCGCAGCCTCCTTCACTTGTGCTGAATTGGTAGCTACAAAAGCATCCTTTAATGAAACATAGGAAGAAAACACTCCACTGAGTTGTTGCTGAAAGGTTGCGTCCACCTGGAATTGAGGAGCCGATGCTTGTGCCGGAGCTTCTTCGGTTGCTGCGTGCATCGATTCATCATGGCTTTCTTCCTGAACAGCTTCTTCCTTTTTTGATGAGCAATTGGTCAATGTGAAAACAGTAACCACGCTATAGAGTGTCGCGATAAACAAGGATTTGATTTTCATAGTTGTTTGATTTATTATAGTTTAATTAAGATTCAGTGATTATGTCCCAACATGGGATCTCTTCCATTCTTTAAAATGATTTCGCTATAAAGTAAATAGGCCCCGGTAACTACTACGATCTCTCCTTCTTTCAGTCCTTCGATAATTTCAACCGAATCAAAGTTCTCGACACCGGTCTTTACCATTCTGGGTACAAAGGTATTATCAGCAGTTCGAATATACACGTGCGTACCCCGTTGATCATGTATTACGGCATCCGTTGGGATTGCCAGCGAAGTATTCATTGAATGCTTTAGAAACACCTGTGCCTGCATGCCCGGTTTCCATTGTGATGTGGAATTATTCAGTGTGGCTCTCAACACCGTTACTTGTGTGTTTACACGGTATTCTGGACTTAAAAAAGTAACGATGGCATCAGCCGATGAATTGTTATAACCCGCCACCTGTACAGAAATTCGATCTCCAACTTTCACATATTGCAATTCCGATGGATAAAGTTCAGCTTCCACCCATACCTTGCTAATATTTTCAAGCTGATAGAGCGCATCACCTTCATTGACGTATTGCCCTTCGGCTACCTTAATTTCTTTCACAACACCGGTAGCAGTAGTCAAAAAAGTGATTCGCGGTTGAATGTCATTCGTTTCATTCAATCGATCAATTTGTTTATCCGTTAATCCGTAGAGCATAAGTTTTTTCCGGGCCGATTTGACGTACTTTTCGTAACGATTACCCACGGCCTTCATGGTTTTATACTGCTCAAGAGCCAACAGATACTCCTTTTGAAGTGTTAAAAGTGATTCGCTATAAAGTTCATATAAGGGTTCTCCTTTACTTATCATGCGTCCCGTTTCTTTCACAAATAGCCTCTCCACTCTGCCTGTAGCCCGGGCACTGATCACTTCGGTCATTTCTTCATTTGTAACGAGGCGTGCATTGACGGGCAAGGTTTGACCAATATGTTGCTGCTTCACAACCTGCGTACTGATATTGGCGAGTTTAATCTGGCTCTCGGTGAGCATAAGCTCATTGCTCACCTTCATTTCTCCCAGAGCACTTTGTTCTGGTAGTTTGCTTTCTTTCTTGCAGGCAAACAATCCAATTAAAAAAATACCACTGATTAATACTCGCATATCAATTAGATGTTTTGATGAAGTTCTCACTATCTATCAGGTATTGCGCGTTGATGGCCACTTCGTCAGAAGAAACCAACCCGTTTATAATTTGAACCCAATCACCAGCCTGTAGACCTGAACTGACTATCCTGGGTTTAAATAATCCACGCTCCCATACAAAGACAATTTCATCGATTCCCAAATCCAGCAGAGCCTGATGTGGTACCCACAACGATTCCACAGAAGTTGTTCGAGTCCTAGCTTCCACCAACTGACCTATTGAAATATCAGACCCCTTATAATAAGAACGCAGCTTGATAAAATCTTCGCCATCCGAAAAGAATGGTTCGACAAAATCAATTTTAAGTGGTTTGATTTTCTCCTTATCCATCCACTCCAACTTTTCTCCTACTTTAATCTGCGATGCCTGAGTTAACGGAACATTAAATTCAATCCAAAGTGAATTATTATTAACAATCCGAAACAAAGTTTGTCCTGTTGTCACGTAACTTCCCTCCCGTACAAACGATGAAGCAGCGGTCGAAAGGGATGCACCTGGAGAAACACTTGCCGTATTTCCAGGACCTCCCATACCCATGCCTCCCGAATTCTTTATTGATCCATTGGAAGGTGCCGCTGGCGCTGGTTGGTCATTTGAAATCACGAAACCGTCATGCGGACTATAAATGGAAAATGTGTAGGCTAACTCCTGGGTCTTTGATAGCTGGTCGATTTGCTTTTCTGAAGCTCCCAGTAATGATAACTTGCTCTTCGCGGCTTCGATCAGGAGTTGATTATCCGGATCATTTTTGAGGAGATAGAGAAATTCACGTTGAGCATTCACTAACTCGGTACTGTAAATCTCTGCAACCTTCTGTCCCTTGCCAACCGCCTGATAATTATACTTTAAAAACACTTTTTCCAGTCTTCCACCCACACGGGCAGGAATGGTGTAGATGTTACGGGTATCATATGTAACCACGCCCTGAATAGTTAAAAGTACCGGCATCGATTTATATTCAGCCTTAGCAGTCTTGATAGAAGCCAGCACTACTTCATTGGGCGACTTGATCAACCTGGCCAGGTCTTCGGTGATCTTAACATCTTCACCCGGTCTCCCTTTGCGAACAAGATCCATCGCACACACCGGACAAACACCCGGCTTATCTGAAACAACGGTGGGGTGCATGGGACAGGTGTAGGTGTCTGAATGCTCGTGCGAACTATCTTTGGAACTACACCCAATCATGTAAACTGTTAACAGAATTAAACTGAAAGCCGAAAGTTGAAAGTTGAAAGCAGCGAGACTTTGAACTTTAAACTTTGAACTTTGAACAAATAACTTATTTCTCAATCTCTTTCTCATAACGCACAATCATTTCGTAATACTTTCCAAGTGTATCTAAATACTGCAGTTGAGCCAAGTTTACTGTCTCCCAACCATCAATTACTATTGGTAACTCTTCTTTGTTCTCCTCATAGGAAAGCATTAAGGCATCGTAATTCTTTATTAAGGCTGGAATGATCCTGGTTTCATAATTTTCAAGTTGCTTTTTTAGCATAGCTATTTCTGCTTCCATAGCTGTCGTCATTCCCTGGACTTCATTTAGTATGGCCAGTCGCTCGCTCTTCATCGCATTAATCTCATACTCCATTCCCTTCTGATTGGACTTAAACATTTTAGATGACCAGGGAGCGATTGGAATGGTGACCATACCTAATAACATGAACTGGTTTGGCATTCCTTCACCCAATGAAATCATATGATTAAAACTGATATTGAAATCTGGTTTAGCCAATGATCTTTGCTGTTCCTGGCCATAGCGCATAGATTGAATAGAATAATCAAGCCGGTGAAGGTCACTTCTTGAATTGATAAGAAAACTTGTATCAACGTAAGCCACATCAAACTCTTTGTCTATACTCGCTGAATCAATGGTATAATGAAAATCATGGGGCATAGCCATTAATTGACTAAGTAAAGTTTTTTCGTGATGAATCTCGTTTTCATTCATCAGCTGCATATTATGGATTTCATGTAACCTGGCTTCTGCCTTATAAATACTGGATAGTTTTGCCTGGTTGTAAGGATATCGAAGCTGGGCAATTTTGATCATTAGGGTTACAATCTCTTCGCTTTCCTTCAGCGATTTACTTTTCTTTTCTAATACATACCACTGGTAATAGGCATTCTTAGCCTGAGCCTTTAGTTCGTTATAGGCCACCCGGGATCCCGCATTTTCAATGGCTGCCCGGGACGCAAGATACTTTTCATTCGAGCGAAGTTTTGCCGGATTGGTAATGGTCTGTTGAACTGATAGCATAATTTGCCGGGTGTCTTCCAGGTGTTCATAGTCTTGCTTTGTGTAAGGGAACATCCACAATCCGCCACCAACTTCGGGAGCCATCAGACTTTTTGAACCCGCAACATATGCATTTGCTGCACTGACACGGTTACGATAAGTTTCTAACATTGGATTACGCTTCTCAACAACAGACAGTACACTATCTAACGTGATCACCTGAGCAGAACTCGGGAGGGTTACCAACAAGACTATAAGAATTGACAATGAATAATTTACAACTAACAATCGAGAGATTCTCCAACCTTGATCCTTGACCCTTGAAAATCTGATCGTCCGGTATCCAGCTTTCAGCAATGAATATCCAGTAACCTGTTTCCAGTTATTAATGAGCTTTTTCATGTATCTCAAGTTTTCCGAATTTTCTTAATTCATATTCCTTCGTCATCAAAAAGATGAGCGGTGTTACTAATAATATATGGGTGGATGAGGTGAGTACTCCGCCAATCATGGGAAGCACGATGGGCTGCATCACATCGCTGCCTACACCGGTTGCCCACAACACGGGTACCAAGCCAAACAAGGCGACTGATACGGTCATCAATTTTGGCCGTAATCTCTTAGCTGCACCGGCAATCACAAACTCCTTTAGTTCTTCACTTGAAATGGTTTCGCTTGAATTACCCCTGAGTTTCACCAATTGACTCATAGCATCGTTAAGGTAAATCACCATCACCACACCTGTTTCCACGGCAATACCAAAGAGCGCAATGAAACCAACGGCCACCGCCACAGATAAATTGACCCCGTAGAAATAAACCATGTAAGCCCCACCGATCAGGGCGAATGGAACCGTGATCAGACTAAAGAAGGCCTCACGCATTGAATTGAATGCGAGGTACAGTGAAATAAAAATGATTAACATAACTACCGGCAGGATAACCATTAAGGTTTGCTTACCGCGAATCAGGTTTTCGTATTGACCACTCCATTCCAGGAAATAGCCATTGGGCATTACACCCATTTCCTTATTCAGCTTTTCAATAGCTTCTTTTACGGTGCTGCCCAAATCGCGATCGCGTACATTGAAAAGCACTGCTCCCCGAAGCAAGGCATTGTCGGATACAATCATGGGCGGTCCATTTTCAAAACGGATATTTGCTACTGCCGAAAGCGGAATCATACCCATCGAGGGAGTCTTTAGCGGAATACGCTGCAGTTGTGAAAGACTATTGCGATAGTCTTGCGCCAGGCGCACGCTGATAGAAAAACGTTGTCTTCCTTCAATGGTCTGACCGATCGGTGTGCCTCCTATCGCTGACTCCACAATCAGGTTGACATCATCCATAGTTAATCCATAACGACCTAATGCTTCACGATTCACATCAATGGTTAAATACTTTCCACCTGTTATTGGATCTACATATAAATCTTTTACACCGGGTATTCCTTCCAATGCAGCTTTTACCTTTTCTGAAAGCGTATAGATGCTGTCAAGATTTTGTCCGTATACTTTCACTCCCACATCGGTGCGAATACCGGTTGACAGCATGTTGATGCGATTGATGATGGGTTGTGTCCATCCGTTTACAACACCCGGTATTTGCAGCTTGGCATCCAACTCATTGATAATATCTTTCTTGGTGATGCCTTCACGCCATTGTGATTTTGGCTTGAGCGTGATAATCGTTTCGATCATGGATAAAGGAGCATTGTCGGTGGCGGTGCTGGCACGACCTGCCTTACCCAACACCTTATCCACTTCCGGTACCGATTTGATAATCTTATCCTGCACCTGAAGGATGCGCTTCACTTCTTCATTGGAAACATCCGGTAGGGTAACGGGCATGAAGAGTATAGACTGTTCATCCAGAGGTGGCATGAACTCGCTTCCCATGCTGAACAGCAACGGAATGCTCACCGTCAACGCCAGAATATTCACACCAATGGTGGTCTTGCGCCAATTCATACAGGCACGAACTCCTGGTTCATACATCTTTTCCAACCAACGACTAAGCGGATTTGCTTTTTCATCCTTGAACTTTCCTTTCATGAAGAATGAAATAAGTACCGGTGCTAATGTGATCACCAGGATCGCATCCACCAGCATAATGAAAGTCTTGGTGTATGCTAAGGGATGAAATAGTTTTCCTTCCTGTCCGGTGAGCATGAATACCGGTAGAAACGAAGTGATGATGATGATCGTAGAGTAAAACACACCTCGGGAAACTTGCGTGGAAGATTTCTCAATGATGGATAGTCGCTCGAGTTCCGGAATAGGTCCATTCAATTCCGCAGAGCGCATGGCCAGATTCTTATACGAGTTCTCTGCCATGATAATGCCATTATCAACAATCACCCCAATCGCTAATACGATTCCTGTCAAGGACATGATGTTGGACGAAATGCCAAATGCATTCAATAAGATAAAACTGGTGGCAATGGTGACTGGTATTTGAATGATGATGCTTACCGCACTGCGCCAGTGAAATAAGAACAGGATTACTACCAGCGAAACCACAATCATTTCTTCGATCAGTGTGGTCTTGATGGCTGAAATCGATTCTTCAATCAGTTCACTGCGATCATAGACCACATTGAACTTCACCCCTTTCGGGAATCCTTTCGATACCTCTTCCATCTTCGCTTTCACGCGATGAATCACTTCATCGGCATTTTCGCCATAGCGCATCACCACGATACCTCCTACTACCTCACCTTCACCATCCTGATCAAAAATGCCGAGGCGGGCTTCACCGGTCATCTGAACTGAACCCAGATCTTTTACTTTCACCGGCACAGAGTTTACGGTTTTCACCGCAATGTTTTCAATCTCCTCTACCGACTTGAGATAGCCGGTCGTTTTGATGATGTAACCGATGTCGCTCATTTCAAACTTGCGGCCACCTGCTTCATTGTTATTGGATCGTACCGACTGAATCACTTCAGGAACTGAAAGATTGTAGTAAGAAAGCTTATTTGGATTTAAAGCAATCTGATATTGCTTTTGAAATCCTCCGAAAGAAGCGATCTCACTTACACCCTGCACGTTCTGCAATGCAAATTTTACATACCAGTCTTGCAAGGCACGCTGTTCCCCAAGATCCATTCCGGGTGCATCGAGGGTGTACCAAAGAATGTGACCTACACCGGTTCCGTCCGGACCGAGTGTTGGCGTTACGCCTTGTGGTAATAATCTGGTCGCATAGTTAAGGCGTTCGAGCACACGCTCGCGCGCCCAATACACATCGGTATCATCATTGAAAATGACATAGACGAAACTCATTCCAAACATAGAAGCACCACGCACATACTTTACCTGTGGAAGTCCTTGCAGGTTGGTGACAAGCGGATACGTTACCTGATCTTCGATGATCTGCGGACTGCGGCCCATCCATTCGGTGAATACGATCACCTGGTTTTCAGAAAGGTCTGGGATGGCATCGATCTTATTCAAGCGAACAGAATGAACGCCCAAGGCAAATAATCCGATGGCAACCAACAGGATCAGAAAGCGATTACGAAGTGAATACGAAATTAATTTTTCAATCATAGCCAATGAGTAAATAGTAAAGAGTCATGAATAGATAGTACATGACAAATGAATGCATCGTTGCATAGCAACCATGATTCGACTCAGCTAAGAATGATTAAATAAGGAAAGATTGAACGAGCACTGGAATATCGCGCTCGACAATAGGTGGTTTGTAAGGAGTGCGATTTGAGAATGCCAGCGATTCGCTCACCTGAATTACTTCCATAATCATAGGAAGCGTGACAACCCAATTGGAGGCTTGCCAGGCAAACGTTGAAAAATCCTGAACCAGTGTGTTAAAGTCTTTGCCTTCAAAGGCCACCTGCTTGTCTTCACAGCATCCGGATTTCTTTACGGCCATCTTCTTGTGACAAGGAGGAAGTTGAACTTCCATGGGGCAAGGGGTTGCCTCTTTGATCAATGAAACGCTTTGAACATGGCCTCCGCAAAAGTGCATATTCACCATAAAACTGCTTGAAGAAACAAGCACCAGCAAGGCGAGTACTGAGGAAACTATGGATTTCAATAATTTCATTGGCTGAGCAAATGTAATAAAAAAGCTGTTAACAAGTTGTTAATTAGATTTTTAGACCCTTTCGCCATTATATCCAGCCTTCTGAAGTGCTTCTACGATTTTTTTATCGTCTACGTTGTCTACGGTTAAAGTACGGGCTGGATCAACCAGATCTACCTGCCAGTGGTTCTCACCCGCCACTTCATTTAAATAAGGAGTCACTTTGGCCACGCAGGCAGAGCACTTAATATTGGTTTTGAATTTTGTCTTTTCCATTTCATTACAATTAAATCTAAATCCTTTGTCTTTTTACGGCAACGGTATCCGCCTTCAATAGCTACCATCACAGATTGCAGAACTGGAAGTTCAATTTCCTCCATGTTTACCTACGCAAATAAACGATTCCTCCTTAATTTTGATTTATATAATTCCTCGGTTTTTTTACAGGATTTATCCGGATCTTTAGTTCCTACAAATTTCTCCTCGCCTGTTCTATGTGGCGTTTGTTGTGAATGAGAACAAACATTATCGCATCACCTGAATTAATTCTTAACCAATCTGACAGTGAGGTTGTAACAGATCTTTTTAATAAATTTTTACCTCTTGCCTGTTTAAGTATGCCAAGGATATTTTCCAAATGTTGGATAAACGCAGAAATAATAGCATGTGGATTGTTCACTACAATTGGCCTGTGTCTTTTTATAGCTTTGTACTTCTTTTTTCCACGGCCAGGGTCCATCATGTTAATAAAATATCGCCCCAAAAAGCTGTACTTATAGATGTCCGATTCACTCACTAGTGAAGCCTGATCAAGGGCTTTTGAGATCCGTGGCACGTAGAAATCGGCATAAGTATTCAGATGTGCAAAGCATTCTGCCATACTCCAGCCACCATGGGCATCGGGTTGAAGGAGGAGGTCTTCCGGAAGATTCTGGAAGACCAAAATAACCTCTTTCAATTGAACTTCAACCTCAGCCTCCACCAGCTTGATAAAATCAACATGTGATATTTCCTGCATTTTAACGGTCTTTTATTTTGTTACTGAAGGCCAGTAATAATATTCCAATCGCACACATCACACTTTCAATTACCAGCCAGTTTGTACCAAATTCTCCCAATGCACCGTCAGCAAACCAGGTGATGATTCGCGAAATGGCATAGGACCCCCAAAATAGTGATAAGAAACTCAGGCCTTTAGTAGTTTGAAAGAAGGCAAGATAAATTAATAACACTACGATCGTAATCCCTACTCCACCATAAACACCCCGAATGGAACTGAGCGCATCCGTATTGGGAAGCTTAACACCGACAAGGTCCATCACCGCTTGGGGATTGAACATCGCCAGGATGGCAACGTATGCCAGACTTAATGCCGAAAAAAGGATGAATCCTTTGCTCGCTGAGAAATAAATTACTTTTGTTGTCATACTGTTTTTTGTTTTGTTGATGCAACAAAGGTGGATGGGCGCAGAAAAATCATTCTTGGTATTTGCCAAGATTTATCAAATGCGAACAGAATTTATCAGCTTACTGAAATTTGTGGGATCTATGCCTAAGTAATTTGCCAGATACTTGTGGGGTACCAAAGTCAAAATATGCGGGCTTCGTTTTAACAACTGTCTGAATTTTTCCTCAGAAGTAAAGCACTGCAGTTCTACCATGCGTTCCAGCAATCCTGAAAATGACTGTGTGATACCTAACCGAATGGCTTCTGAAACACAATAATGTTTTTGCATACATGCATCTATTGATTCGAACGATGCCCGCAGAAACCGCGATGGCGTAAGGGACTCGTAAAAATAGACCGAGGGCTTTTGCAGAAAAAATGAGCTAATGGATCCACCAAAAGATGGTGCATATGAGAATACCAGGGTTGACTCGCGGTCTTGATCATCCTGGTAAACAATGCGCTGTACACCATCTGTTACAAAGTAGAGATACTTCTCAACCTCTCCAGCCGAAGTAATAATTTCTTTCCTTTTAACACTATGCTCTGTCCAGATGCTTATGAAATCTTCCAGCCCTTCAGGTGTTAAAGGGTTGAAGCTTTGAAAGGCCTTCTTTAATGTTTCCTTATCTGTCATATCGGAAATTGACAGATGCAGTTTACAAAATTTCGATATTAGTTTCCAGAGCTATATACTGAAGTGACTAATCTAAATTTTGGCCCAGCGCAACCGAAGGCTATTACTCACTACGCTTACAGAACTCAATGCCATGGCTGCCCCAGCAATCATCGGATCCAGCAGGAACCCATTAACAGGAAAAAGCACACCCGCTGCTATGGGGATTCCAATCACATTGTAAATGAAAGCCCAGAATAAGTTCTGACGAATGCTGCGTACGGTTTTGGTAGAAAGGTTTAACGCTTTGGGTATCGATTGAAGATCTGAAGTAATCAACGTCATCTTGGCAACATCCATCGCAATGTCAGAGCCTTTGCCCATGGCAATGCTGACATCGGCCTGGGCCAATGCATGGGAGTCGTTGATACCATCACCTACCATGGCAACTACTTTTCCTTCCGCCTGAAGTCTTTTTACAAAGTCAGCTTTTTCGGAAGGCAATACTCCGGCTTTATAACGCTTTAATCCCACTTGCGTGGCAACGGCCTTTGCAGTTTGTTCATTATCTCCGGTAAGCATATATACATCAATACCTTTTTCATACATCGATTGAATAGCCGCTCGTGAAGTTGCTTTAATATTGTCTGCAATTGCGATGAGGGCTAAAGCCTTGGACTGATCTGAAAAATAAACAACCGTCTTAGCCTGTTCCTGAAGTTGCTTTGCAGCAGAAGCTAGAGCCGCAGAAATGGAGATTCTATTGTCCTCCAATAACGTTACGTTTCCTACGAAGTAAGTAATATTATTAACAATTGCTTTTACCCCGCGTGCAGTCAGGCTCTCAAACTTTTCGATTGGTATTCTGCTAATATTCTCTTCTTTCAATTTATTAACAACAGCCTCGGCTAGCGGGTGCTCCGATTGCATTTCCAGTGCGTACAGAATTTCTTTATTTTCTTCCGAAGAAGTTTCCCAAATCAAATTAGTTACCACGGGCTTACCTTCCGTGATCGTTCCGGTCTTATCCAGAATAACTGCATTTACGTTGTGTGCCAGTTCAAGACTTTCAGCATCTTTAATCAAAATATTATTTTCAGCACCTTTCCCTACTCCAACCATAATGGCAGTAGGCGTTGCCAAACCCAAGGCACATGGACAAGCAATAACCAGCACGGTAACAGATGTCAAGAGTGCATGCGTAAACGCATTATCTCCACCAAAAATCATCCAGACAGTGAACGTCAGAATTGAAATCCCAATCACAACAGGAACAAAAATACCCGCGATTTTATCCACCAGCTTTTGAACCGGAGCCTTACTCCCCTGCGCCTCCTGAACCATTTTGATAATGTGAGCAAGGATGGTATCCCCGCCTACCTTTTGAGCTTGAAATTGAAAACTTCCCTTTTGATTTATTGTTCCAGCGAAGACTTTATCGCCCACTTTCTTTTCAACCGGTATGGGTTCTCCGCTGATCATGCTTTCATTCACATAGGAGGAACCGGATTGCACCAGACCATCCACTGGAATTTTATCGCCCGGTCGAACAAGTATTGAATTACCAACTTTTACTGAGACAATCGGGATTTCCACTTCAACACCATCAATTATGGTATGCACGGTTTTTGGCTGCAGGCCCATTAATTTTTTAATCGCGGAACCAGTATTAGACTTAGCTCTTTCCTCCAATAGCTTTCCCAACGAAATAAAGGCAATCACAACGGTAGCAGCTTCATAGTAGACATGGGGCTGAAGACCACGGTTAAGCCAGAACTCTGCAAAAAAAGTATTGAAGGCACTGAAGAGAAATGCAATCCCTGTGGAAAGAGCAACCAGCGTATCCATATTGGCTTTGCCATAACGAGCCTGCTTCCACGCATGGATGAAAAAAGTTCGACCAAAATAAAAAACGACCGGTGCCGCGAGAATCAACGAAATATAATTTCCGTAGGGCATATCCATAAAGAACATTCCAAGTATTACGACCGGCACAGAAAGAATCGAAGACCAAAGGGTTCGGGTTTTAATTTCTTTGTATTGCTTTAATTGCGCTTCTTCTTTTACTGCTTGCGGATCTCCTACATCCACAACCAGGTCGTAGCCTATAGACCGTACAGCATTTTGCAAATCGGTTGTACTTGCTATAGCTGTATCATATTCTACCTGGGCAGTTTGGTTCGCATAGTTTACGGAAGCAGCTTTTACTCCTGCGGTTGCCCTCAATATGGACTCTACACTCACAGCACAAGCCGCGCAAGACATTTCAAGAACGGGAAAGGATTGTTTGGAAAACTTGATACCAGCAGGTTTCATAAGGGTGGGCGAAAGACTTGAATGATGAAATAACCTAAGATATCTGTTAAAAGTGCCTTGAAAATAATATAATCCAGCCTTATTTCTTCTACAAATTGGCAAAGGCGTTTACCTTTACGGCTTTTTAAGCGAACCCCATGGCAGACGAAAAGAGTTTGAATTTTCTGGAAGAGATAGTAGAGAACGACCTGAAGGCCGGGAAATATAAAAGTATTAGTACACGTTTTCCACCCGAACCCAATGGGTATCTTCACTTAGGCCACGCGAAAAGTATCTGTCTTAACTTTGGGCTTTCACTCAAGTATGGAGGCAAAACCAATCTTCGTTTTGATGATACCAATCCCGTAACAGAAGAAACCGAGTATGTGGACAGTATCAAAGGTGATGTTCGGTGGCTGGGCTTTGAGTGGGCCAATGAACTTTATGCCTCAGATTACTTTGGCGAACTCTATGAGTTCGCTGTAAAGTTAATCCGCAAAGGAATGGCCTATGTGGATGATAGTACGAGTGAAGAAATTGCAGCGCAAAAAGGTACACCCACTCAACCAGGGACTCCCAACATCTACCGTAATCGTTCGGTGGAAGAAAACCTTCAACTATTTGCCAACATGAAAGCCGGTAAATATCCGGATGGCTCCAAAGTACTGAGAGCCAAAATAGATATGGCTCACACCAATATGCTTATGCGCGACCCGGTGTTATATCGGATCAAACATGCCCATCACCATCGCACAGGCGATACCTGGTGTATTTACCCGATGTATGACTTTGCCCATGGCCAAAGTGATTCGATCGAGAACATTACACACAGTATTTGTACCCTTGAATTTGTACCGCATCGCGAATTGTACGATTGGTTTATTGAAAAGCTGGAGATCTATCCTTCCAAACAATACGAGTTTGCCCGCCTCAACATGACGTATACCATGATGAGTAAACGCAAGCTGCTTCAATTGGTTAATGAAAAGCATGTAAGTGGTTGGGATGATCCGCGAATGCCCACGTTAAGTGGGGTCCGCAGACGTGGTTATACACCAGAAGCCATCCGAGATTTTTGTGATCGGATTGGTGTGGCTAAGCGCGACAATCTTATTGACATCAGCTTACTGGAGTTCTGTGTACGCGAACATTTGAATAAGATTTCCGCCCGGAGAATGGTGGTCTTTGATCCGCTTAAAGTTGTAATCACCAATTACCCGGAAGGTAAAATCGAGTTAATGAAAAGCGAGAACTATCCGGAAGATGCAACCGGCAGTGTTCGGGAAATGCCGTTTGGGCGGGAGATTTATATTGAACGCGAGGATTTTATGGAGATACCTCCTAAAAAGTATTTCCGTCTGGCACCGGGACAAATGGTGCGCCTGAAAAGTGCCTACATTATTAAATGTGACGAGCACATCAAAGATGCTACCGGCAATGTAACTGAACTACGGTGCTCTTACATTCCTGAAAGCAGAAGCGGATCCGATACCTCGGGCTTGCAGGTGAAAGGTGTAATTCATTGGGTGACAATTGAAAAAGCAGTACCCATTGAGGTGCGCATGTATGATAGACTTTTCACCGTAGAAGACATGGGCGCACTGGATGATGATTTCAGAAATCATCTAAATCCCAATTCACTGCAAGTGCTATCAAAAGTATATGCAGAGCCTGAAATAGTGAACGCTAAATTGGGCGATCACTTTCAGTTTTTGCGCATGGGTTATTTCTGTCTCGATCCGGATTCTGTTCCGGGTAAAATTGTATTCAATCGCACAGTCACCTTGCGCGACATGTGGGCGAAAGAAGGAAAGAAATAAATTAGTTGCCACATGGTGGTTGCTTGTATCTGGCTTTCAGATTATTAATGTAATAGTATATATTCATTTACTATTGTTTTAAAAATTAATGCTTTATGGAGAAAGACCAACCTATCCCCTCTAATGAATCAGAAACTTCTGAAATCATGGAAGATTCACAGAAAAAGAAGCTCTTGCTTGAAATCAAACAGCTCGAGAGGTCATGGATTAAGCATATATGTTATTCTCCTGCTTTTCTTCCAACTGTCTTTGCATTAAGTGCTCTCTTAGTAGGCGTCTACACCGGTTTATTTGATGTAAAGAAGGAAAAATTACAATTAGACATTGCTAAGTTCGAAGTTGAAAAAAGTAAGATCATCGAAGAATCTACTTCATTAAAGGCTGAAAGAGATAGTTTGGTAAAGTTGAACGCGCGTCTTAAAATTCAGAAAGATAGTTTAACGAGGTTTGCTAGCGAAGCAATAATTAGACTTAATAGAGTAGATCAACTGGTTGCTAAAATTCCAAAAAACTATGTATTGTCAGATGAAAATGGTAAACCACTTATGACTGAGGATGGTAAATTCATAGCAACTGAAGAAGATCCTGTCATCAGACAGTTAAGGATAGAAATGAGGGCGTTACAGAAGATTTTTGATAAATCATTTGATGATACGTTTAATTAGTATTATCCAAGAAATTTATTTGCCTAACCAGCCTAGGTGTGTGTTCTTGAAGTTATCTGAATACTTGAGACCATAACCAAAAATTCTGTCGAAGGAACTATGGCCGAAAAGAACAATACCCACCAGGGTAACTTCATGAATGATCAAAAAGTAACCCGCGAGGTATACAGCTATCGCTAAACCTTTATGATGAAGGAAATTATAGGTAAAGGCTCCTACTTTAGGATTTACCAGGTAGCCTAACATTCCAATGTCGGGCAATAGAAACAATGCCCAAAATACCCAGCCCGCAAATGGCAAGTATGAGTTAAGATAAATGGCAAGGCCTAGCATGAAGGCCTCTTCAACGCGTAAAATGTTTTTCATCTGCTTGAAATTATCTTCCGAAATCATCTTGCAGGCGCACGATATCGCTTTCATCTGACGGATTATGAGCATCGGTGTGCTGCCAGATTTCTGCAACAACGCCCCAACCCTCTAAACCTACCAACCGGTGCCGCTGCCCTTGTCTTAAGCGAACAATCTCTCCGATCTCCAAAACATGAACAGGGCCTTCATGATCAGTCTCGCTGGTTACAACGCCTGCGGTGCCAGCAACCAATTTCCAGATTTCAGCGCGTCTGTGATGGTATTGCCACGATAATCTCTTGTGGGTATTAACCACCAGGATCTTAGGACTAAGTTTACCGCTCACCATCAGTGTATTAAAATCAACTTCATGGAAATACTTTTCGGCAAACTGTTGTGCCTGTGATTCATCCAAGACGAAGAACCCGCCCCAGGGACGATTGAAGTCCTGGGATTCAATGATAAATCCTTCCTGTTTTAAATACGTGCTAATTGAATGAAACACGGAATCCCGGGTTCCGGTTAAGTCAACGGATGCAATTGCTTTCATTCCGTAATTTAGAAATTATTAATCGATTCAATATGCTTTTATAAACGGATTGCGATTGCTTGGTAAATCATTTACTTTTCGCTTTTACCATGACATCAACTCCCACTACATCAGGAAGTCTTACCCGCCAAATGGGGCTTGTCGGTTTAGCCGCTACCGGAATCTGCTCGATGATTGGAGCCTCCATTCATGTTGTTCCGTTCATGATTCAGCGCAACGTGCCCGGTATTGGTCCTTATGTTTTGCCAGCATTCTTGTTTGCAGCTATTCCCGCTACCCTCGCGGCATTTGCCTACATTATTTTAGCATCAGCAATGCCTCGCGCAGGCGGAAGTTATATTTATGCAAGTCGCTCCTTAAGTCCTTACCTCGGCTTTGTCGCCAGCTTCGCCCAATGGTTTGGTTTATCAATCGCAATTGGGGTGGTCTCGTATGTTATCATTCCTTTTCTGCGGGATATTGCAACTGCCATACAGTGGAATGAGTTAGCTGCGTGGTTAAACAGGGGCTCTGTTCGGGTAACACTCGCCCTGGTTTTTCTGTGGACCTTCGTGTTGGTAAATATACGCGGGGTAAAATTGTATGAGCGTACCGTTGTACCCCTCATGTTTTTGATGTTTGGTCTTGGGGGGATTGTCATTGTAACAGGTATTATCTATGATCAGCAAGATTTTGCTCAAGCTGTTCTTATTCGGGAAGGAAGAACGCTTGTGGAAACTCCAATCGAATTTAGCTGGCGAACCTTTCTGGCAGGGTCAGCGCTTTTATTCTCAAGCTTTATTGGTTTCGATTCGATTGCCCAGGCTGGTGGCGAAGCGAAAAACCCATCAAGAGCCTTGCCCCGTGCCATTGGAATAGCCATCGTTACCGTGAGTCTATTTTATATGCTCTTCACGTTTGCAGTGTATCATACAGTACCCTGGAGCTTTATTGCACAAGAGTCGCAAGTAAAAGATGTTACTGCACCGGGGTTATTAAGTTATTTGCTCCCCCCTGGATGGGCTGTGTTGATTGTGCTCGGTGCAGCCGTGGCCCTGGTCAATGATCTACCGGCTATGATCCTATCCGTTTCACGGCTGATGTTTTCGTGGGCTGAAGATGGTATTTTTCCAAAGCGGATTTCCAAAATACACAGCTCCTTCCACACTCCGCATATTGCCATTTTATTAAGTGGACTGATGGCCACCCTCGGAATTTTAGGCAGTCACTTTGCCGGGGATTTCTTTCTGGGTATCGATATCATGGTGACTTCCATGCTGGTCAATTTCCTGCTTATGTGCGTTTCGGTTTTAGCATTGCCAAAAACTAATCCATCCCTGGCTGCAGAAATTAAAGTATTTAAGTCGCTCTCGCTTCAGAGGGTACTTGCGATTTCAGGAACGCTTTGCCTAACCGGATTTTTAATCATCCACCTTATTAAGGACATGACAGCAAGTACAGAGGCCTGGTATTTTCACTCTACCCCTGTTTGGCTGATTGTTATGGTGGTGGCTTCGTTTATATTTTATTATAACTGGAAAAGACTAAAAAAATCCGGAGTAAATACAAAACAACTATTTTCAACCTTACCTCCTGAGTAACTTTATGAATACCTCTGATCAGACTTTTGAACTGGCACCTGATTTACACATTTCACGCGTAATTACCGGACTTTGGCAAGTGGCCGATCTGGAACGCGATGGTACGCTGATTAATCAGGAAGATGCAGCATTGGCTATGAAACATTATTTAGATGGCGGGCTTACCAGCTTCGATATGGCTGATCATTACGGTTCGGCTGAAGATATTTCAGGGTTATTCCATAAAAAATATGCGCAGGGCAAAGCCCAGTTATTAACCAAATGGGTGCCTGCTCCAGGTGTCGTAAAAAAAGAACACGTTCGAACCGCTGTTCAAAGAGCTTTAACCCGACTTCAATCCGAGCAAATTGATCTGATGCAGTTTCACGCCTGGAATTATGCCGACCCTTCGTGGCTTGATTGTTTATACTGGCTTCAGGAATTGAAATCAGAGGGCTTAATCAAATGTCTCGGCCTAACCAATTTCGACACGGCTCATTTAAGAATAGTTTTGCACAGTGGCATTGAGGTGGTTACCAATCAAGTGTGCTATTCTTTGCTCGATCAACGAGCCTCAAAAAAGATGACAGACTTATGCCTTCATCATAACGTTAAATTGTTGGCGTTTGGCACCGTGGCCGGAGGATTTCTGACAGAGACATGGCTCAATAAACCAGAGCCGCATCTTACTAATTCACTCACCTGGTCGCAGATGAAATACAAACGTTTTATTGATGCAGCCGGAGGCTGGCAAACTTTTCAGCAATTATTAAACGTGTTGAGCCAGGTCGCTAAAACGAATAATACTACGATGGCTAACGTGGCCAGTCGGTTCATGATGGAGCAACCTGCTGTTGGTGGTGTAATTATCGGAGCCCGGTTAGGCAAGAGTGAACATATTAAAGAAAATAAATCTTTGCTTTCATTTTCATTGGATGAAGAAAGTAAAAAGATTTTGCGCACAGCCATGGCCAACCTCGCTCCCATACCTGGTGATTGTGGTGATGAATATCGAAAGCCACCTTTTCTTACTGCTTCGGGCGATCTAAGCCATCATGTTGAAACTTTGCCGCCCCCTTACCCTTCCTATCAGGGTAGCGATGGAAGAATCAAAGCCTTGAGCGGCACGGTATGGGAAGATCTTGCCGGATTTAGCAGAGCGGTAAAAAAAGGAAACCGAATTCTTGTTTCAGGAACAACAGCAACGCATGGACCGAAGGCGGTCGGGGGTGATGATCCAGCTGCGCAGGCACATTTTGTGATTGACAAAATTGACGGTGCTATTCAATCACTGGGTGGCACGTTGGAAGAAGTAGTACGCACCCGTATTTACATTCGAAACATTGAAGATTGGGAACCTATTGCGCGCGCCCATGGCGAACGATTTAACCACATTCAGCCCGCCAACACCATGGTGAAAGCTGAATTAATTGGAGATGAGTACCTGGTTGAGATGGAAGCCGAAGCGATCCTAAAAGATTAATTCTGTTTGGCAGGTGGGGGGTAGTTTTTAAGCACCACTTTAATACCTTTTTTAATGTTCTTTTCTGAAAAATCCGGATTGCTTTCCATGTAGCCAATCGCTTCCGACTGCCACACCATACGGCTTTCCTTATTATCGGCCATACCAATAATAAGTGAACCTTTCAGGTAATTGATAATTTCTTTCTCTGTGTCCAGAGGTTTGATATACACAGGCATGTCTTCACTGGGATGATAGATAACCGCTTGTTCATCTTTTACAGTAATCGTAAAGCCTACCAACAAATCCGGATTATCGGTATTCTGCTCCAGTCCTTTGCGCTTAAGTTCTTCAATAATTGCTACTTTAAGATTTTCTCTCAGCAGACTATCATCCAGGTAAGCCGGTCCGTTAAATTTAAACTCACAACCACTCATCCAGCAAAACGTTTTGTATTTGCTGAAATCAACTTCCTTATCATACGTGTTGTGAACGCTGATTGAACAACCCGCTAAAATCAAAATGATACCCAGTAAAGGAAAAGAGCGCCTTATCACATTTTGTATTTTCATGCCAATAGATACCATAAACGAGAGCTTGTAATTACAAATATCAAAACAAAGATTGACTATTCTTACTTTTTTTTCTGTGCGGAACGATATGATTGCTTCCGGTGATAATTTTGGTTTTAATAATAAGTCTTGGTCATGTTTGTTGGTTTAATCAAATGGGTAAAATGCTCTGCCAAAAAAAGACCCCGCCTTTCAAGCCGGGGTCTTTCTTCTATTTATAAGGGTATGTTATTGAACCCAGGGCACGCGTGACGAAGGATAGAAATCAATTCCTTTCGCTTTCATTCTTGGTCCATGGTCGCCAAGTCTCACTTTATACTCATCCCAATTCCGGCCTTCTGTTGGTGACCAACCAATTTCTGCAATACCTGGCAGGCGCGGGAATAACAGGTACTCCACATCATCCATATTTTTAAGCGTTTCTCCCCATAAAGGAGCTTCCACTCCCAGAATCTGATCTTTATTGATGCCGGGTACTCGGGTTGTTGGATCCCAATTGTATGCATCGTCTACTTCAATATAGGCGGCCCAATTATAGCCAATGCGACTTAAGGAATCATACTTCATATCCAGGTATACTCGTTTAGAGGGCGACATAATTATTTTTGCACCTTTTGCTGCAGCCTCTTTTGCATGATCTTCAGAAGCCCAATGTTGAGCAACAGCGTTGCTATCTATATTGGCCTGCGCAATTTCTTCCCAACCAATCATTTTCATTCCGTTCGCCCTTACGATAGTATTGAATTGGTTGATGAAATTGATATAATCTTCCTTTTTGGTAACGTGGGCTTCGTCACCGCCAATATGGAAGTACCCACCTGGTGTAATTGCTGATAGCTCCCGAATTACATCGTTCACAAATTTCATCGTAGTCGGTTTTGATAGGCTGAGTGTACTCCATCCTACCTCCCTACCTACATATAAATCGGTAGGTTTGTTTTTTCCATCGCCTATACCTTTCGTTTCCAGAGGTCCCGCATAATTCCCATCCTTTGGAAATTTTGTATCCGGATTATTCAGTTCACCATACGAGGCTAATGCCGCATTGATGTGACTGGGCATGTCAATTTCAGGGACAATGGTTATAAAGCGTGCACCCGCATAGGCAACCAGTTCTTTGTATTGTTCTTGCGTATAATAACCTCCCTTGCCACCACCAACTTGACTGGTGCCACCATGAATCGTCAGGTTTGGCCAAGACTTAATTTCTATACGCCAGCCTTGATCGTCCGACAAGTGCAGATGCATAACATTCATTTTATACCGACTAATCAGGTCAATGTATCGTTTCACATCTTCAACACTAAAGAAATGCCGGGCAACATCCAGCATGGAGCCACGCCAACTCCAAGTAGGATAATCGCGGATTGTACCAGTAGCAATTTTATAATCTCCCGATTTATCTGCTGTCATTGGAACCAACTGCATGAATGTCTGTATACCATAGAAAGCACCGGCAGGTTGGTTGGCTTTAATTGTAACGCCTTCCTTCGCAATGGTTAATTCATAGCCCTCAGTTCCCAGGCCCGCATCATCATCCTCTACAATCAAATAAATACTTTTAGGTGGTGGGGTTCCGGTAATTGATTCTACCAATGGGTTTAATCCTGTACTTGAATTTATTTCAGCGGCAAGATAGTCGCCCAGGATATCTTTATATGCCTCATTTCCCAAAACTATCTTCACTCCCTTTAGTGAAAATGATTCTCCACTGGCGGATACCGACACTGGCTTAGGAATGATACTTTCTTTAGTTAAATCAGTAGGGGGTTCGCTGATGCAAGAATGAAACAGAGCCGCACCCATAGCGATGAGTAACGGAACTGAGCGGAGATTGAATTTCATAATTTAGGTAGTTAGAGTTTCGTGTGCGAATCTAACCAAAAATCAAATGCTACCTAATGATAACTATCAGGAGTGGTCAGTCCTTTTTACACTCCACAAGCCAGTCCCAGGGATATGGATCCTGAAGCCAGGTGGGCGGATCGGAAAGCTCTGTATTCCAGTCGTATTCAAGTTTTTCAATTTTGGTCACCGCCAATCCGGCTTCCGTAAAGATCACATTGATTTCGGACGCTGAGTAATGTTTTGTGGGTACACCATCAATATGAACAATGCCCTGAACGAGTTCGCGCTTACTTCCTTTAAAATAATGAAACTCGCTGGCAGGAATATCTTCGGGTTTTACACCTTCCTTACGATAAAGATCAATCAGTCGCCACGAAGAAAACAAAGCCGAATCAAGAGATGGTAATACGATTAGGGCCGTACCACCCTTTTTCAAAGCTTTATGAATATTCTTAATCAGCTGGCGATTCTTCTCAATCACCGGAAACATGATCACATTACAACAAAAAGCAAAATCAACTGGAGGCAACGAAAGTTTCTTTTTTGTTAAATCGGCTTGCTTCAGATCAATGTTTGTATAACCTCTTGCTTTGGCTTGTTCCAGCAACCCCTTTGAAATATCAAGTCCTAAAATGTGTTTGAACCGTGATGAGATATGGGGGAACGATTTTCCATTACCACAGCCAAAATCAATTGCTGTCTTGGTTAACCCTGCATGCTTCTTAAAGTACCGGGGTAACTTTTTCTTCCTGTCACTCTGAAACACATCAAAGATTTCATCATTATAACTGGGTGCAATGCGGTTCCAGTGCGATTTCTCATTCATATTCAACTATTAACTTTGAACTTGCCAGTTGAACGTTGGACTACTTCATCGTATTCTTTCGTCAAGGTTTTAACAATCTCCCCCATCGGCCGGATACTATGAACATGTTCAATAGCCGGGCCAGCACACCACACTGTTTTATACGTGGCACCAAAGGCTGCCTTCTCCACTTGCTTCATCCCGCGGTAGGCGATAATCATCTTCACATATTTCTTAAGCGTCTTGTTCTTGTTTAACAGCCGTTCTAAAAAATTCGCCTTCGTGCCCATCTGCTGCACATAAGGCGTATTGATTACCGTTAATGCCGAACCCGAAAGCTTGGTAGACATCACAATATCTTTCTCGCCATAATCAACCATGGCCTGTTTGTATTCCGGAGAAATATCTGCTTCCTCGCAGGCAATGAAGATGGTGCCGATGGATGCCCCCGCAGCACCCCAATCCATTACTGCTTTCAAATCTTTTCCATGGGCAATACCTCCGGCCGAAATCACGGGAATGGTACAGTTTTGCGTAAGCAGAGTGACCAGGTCTTTCGGTGAAATTTTTCCGGCATGGCCACCGGCCCGGTTGTTCACTGCAATCACGGCATCGGCCCCCTGACTTTCCACCTTCTGCGCATAGGCGAGATCGACTACATCACAAAATACTTTTATCCCCAAGGGTTTGCATTGATCGATCACTTCTTTGGGGTTGCCTAACGAGGTAATGATAAAATCAACTTTTAAGTCAAGCAGGGTCTTTAGCTGACCCTGGTATTTCGGGTTCGATTTGTTGACGATCAGGTTTACACCGAAGGGTTTGGAGGTAAATGCCTTGATCTCTTTAATGGCAGCCCGTAACTCTTCATCGGTGCGATAGTTCAAGGCCGGAAACGCGGCTGTAACTCCATTGGCCAGTGCAGCCTTAATCATTTTTATATTTGAAATCAGAAACATAGGCGCTACGATAACAGGGTAATCAATACCCAGTAGCTTATCCAACGTAATTTTAGTCATAGGCCGATCGAAGAGTAAATTTCAGGAAGATTGGAAAAAAGGGTTTAAGAAAAAAGTGCCCGAGAAGAAGCAATCACTATCAGGTTTTAAACTTACCCTGCCAGCGGGATGCTTCCTTTTGCTTTTTAATGGTGCCGTTGGCTAATAATTGTGATAGTCTTGCATTCGTTGGACCTTGCGAAGTTAGGTGGTAGTTGCCACAGTCTTCACACCGATAGACTGCCACCGGGCCACTCCCCGACCGGTAATCAAAATGAATGTGCGCTTCAATCAAGGCATCTTCGGCTATTTGTTCACTCAGGTATAAACGCTTGCCGGTTGGGCACTTTTTCATGAAGCTGGAATCAGTTAAAAAGGTTTAGTAATATTACTGATTACACCGGGTTAATCCATGAATCCACTTCATAAAGAAATACTGGTTCGAATCCAGCAGCAATCGGGCAAGCCAACACACCATACTTTTCTTGATAGTTACCTGGGCAATAGTCACCCGCGCTATCCGATCAGTATACCCGCACTGCGCACGATCGCCAGGGAATGGATGAAGGCGCATCGGGAGTTATCGGTTTCAAAATTTGCCGCCTTGTTGTCCAGTCTCATTAAAGGTAAGTCTTCGACCGAGAAATGTATGGTTGGCATCCTGCTGGATTACTCCACTCCTGATCAACGAACGTTTGATCCAAAATTATTTAACACCTGGCTCAACTATGTTGAAGGGTGGGCGGAGGTAGACTCATTATGTACTGGCAGGTATTCAGACACGGAAATTCCCGGGCAATGGAAAACATGGAAGCCTCAGCTGATCCAGTTTTCGAAAAGCAAAAACATTCATAAACGCAGGGCATCGCTGGTGTTATTATGCTCACCCCTTCGAAAATCAGATGATCCACGGTTGGCTGGTATGGCGCTGCAAAATGTTGGTCAACTTAAAAATGAAAAAGAGATCTTAATCACGAAAGCAATTTCGTGGGTACTGCGAAGCATGGTTAAGCATAATCGTGCGGCCGTTGAAAAATTTCTAAAAGAAGAATCGGGTTTACCGGCCATAGCCATGCGCGAAACGAAGCGGGTACTGGCGACCGGACGGAAGACTTCACGCACATAGTAGGTCGACTCAAGTTATTGATTGTCCAGTTTCCAATAGGAAAAAAATGGGGGTTTGAAAGTTTATATCACTTTGGTGAAGATCAAGCTTCGCAATCCATAAAGCAAAATCAAATTTCCTTTGCCCTGGAATACAAGATGAAACGATAGTTACCTTATTTAGCCGCAGCAGTAAATTTCGTCACTTTATTAGAAATCGGTTTAACCGATCTCAGGTAAGCATAGATCGCGGCAAGATCAGTTTCTTCCATCTGTCCATACATTGTCCACGGCATAATCGTGTTGAACTCCCCCATGGCTACCGATTGTGGAGCATAAGTCGAATCAGCATACATTTTGAATCGCAGAATAAACATCTCTTCTGTCCATGATCCAATACCCGTTTCCTTATCGGGTGTAATGTTGGCCGACATTACCACGGAACCATCCGGAAATTTGAAATCGCGACCACCGCCAAACATAAGCTCAGGTATAATCTGGCCTTTATCCACTTGGGTATGGCACTCAGCACAGCCGCCTGCATTGGTCATATAAGCTCCATAAGCAAGCAGGTCAGTCTTTTCTGGCCTGGTTTGATGAACCGGTTTTTGTGGAATGGTATTGAGGATGAAATTCATTGGGAAATCAGGTTCTGAATCTGGCACCTGATTTTCAATAGCCGGAATAGAACGTACATAGGAGATAATGCTGTAAATATCTTCCTTATCCATGCGGCCATAATAAGGATATGGCATAAGGGGAAACATTGCCCTACCTTCTTTGGTTACACCAGCCGTAATGAGCCTGAACAATTCGCCATCCGTGTATCGGTTGATTCCAACAGGTGTAATGTTCTTTGCGTAGAATACTCCGGGCATCCCCAGGCTTTGATCAAACCGGTCGCCACCCATGCCCAGTGTTCCTTCCGTTAACGGACCCGAGAACTTTGACCAGTCGCGTTTGGAATGACAATCCATACATACTGTTACTGTGTTCGCCAGGTAACGCCCGCGTTCAATCCTTGCTTGTGTATAATCAATTTTAAGATCCACGGCTTCGCCCACATCTGGTAAGGCCACTTTTACATAGGTGAGAAGTCCGGCAATGGCTACAATCAGGATAACCAATAAGTATCCTGCATACTTGAGTATTTTCTTCATGGTAGGGTTTGGGTTTGGGGTCATCTAAAATACAAAAAAAAAGTATAACCCTGTACATCCGCCCGGACCCGGAATTTTTATGTCAGTCTTTCATTCTGTCGGATTTAATCTTGCATAAGGAGGAAATTTATAATTGAGAGTCGGGATTGGTAAACTGACCAATGTCATTCTTTATTTAAGCCGGCAAGAGTTACTTTAAGTTCTGCTTCAACTCTATGGTAAAACGTCTTCTGCAGCTTAATCATGAATTCTGGAATCATGAACGCAGCCTCAAGGCGTTACTAATCTACTTGTCACTCTCTTTGTTTGTATGGATGCCCATGCCAACCTATAGATGGTGGGGTTTTATCATCAGCGATTTTCTATTTTATCTGATCATACTTTCCGGTGTATTTGCAGTGCTAACCCGGTGGCGCAGGCAACTCATCTTTATTACAATCGCCCTTCTAACATGCTCTATCCGGATTATTAGTTTCTTTTCTGATAGCCAATGGATTCTACTGGCCAGCTATGTGGTTTCCATCATGTTCTTCGTACTACTGGGTCGCATGGTGGTTTTCCATATCTTTAAAGATGGGCCCGTTAACTTCTATCGCATCCAGGGTTCGATCATCGTATTTATAATAATTGGAATCATCTATGCTTTTCTTTACACACTCATAGAAGCCTGGGCCCCAAGCTCCTTTGCAAGCACCGATCTTACCCGGCCACTTCAAACTTCCTTCTCGCAATTTCTATACTTTAGTTTTGTCACCATGACTACGCTTGGCTATGGCGACATGATTCCGGTTGGTCCTATGGCGAAATCATTTGTTATTGCCCAAGGTATGATTGGCTTGTTGTACCCGGTTATTATGATTGCCCGTCTTGTTTCGATGGAAGTAGCCCACAGTACCGCACATAAAAGTAATCTGCCTAAAGGTTAACTTCACCTATCCATCAGGTTGGAATTCGATACCCGATTCACCACAATCATTCGAATGCATATTGCATTGGAGGAAACGTTAAACAAAAAAAAATATAATTCGATACCTTATTGGTCGTTACTTATATTACCTTTAATGACCTGACCTGTGCATGGTATCTATTCTTCAACCTATTCTTACCATCGGTGTTCGAGATAATCTCTCAAAGTCTGAACAAAGATCAGTGATTCTTTGTAATAGTTTGAGTTTATTCCTTGCCTCTATCCCATTCATTTTTACGATTCTCGTTTGGATTATGTATGGCTCTGGAAGGTTTAGTTGGCCGCTGCTAATTCAGCCTTTAGTCATGCTAACACCAGTTATTATTAATGCCCTTGGATTTACCCTCATCAGCCGGATGTTGCTATCCTGGTTAACACCCATGATTGTCACTTTTTATTCTATTTATAATAAATCCTATGGCATCGATGTAGAAACGGCAAGTTATGTGGGTTTTCGAATCACAATGATTGCCACTTCAATTGTGCCCTTCCTCGTCTTTGAACTCAATCAAAAGAGTTGGATGATAGCCGCTGTATTGGTGCCTGTTGCCATTGTGCTTGGATATGATACGATCCATTCCTGGTTTGGTGTGGGGTACTATCAGATGGGTTTAACCGATGCATCGTATCCGATTAATAATATTCGCTCATTTATTGCTATTTTGATTATAGGATCGGTCACAGTCATTCTTAAAAGATTAATAGCACAAAGTGAGTCAGATAATGAACGATTGGTTAAGAAATTAAGTGATGCTAATAGGGAGGTTCAGACTCAACTTGAAGAAATTATTACAAAGAATGAGGAGATTAATCATCAAAACAAATACATTCAGTCACAGAATCAATTGCTGGAAAATCGGTTTCAGGATATTTTAAAAAGCCAACAGCAGTTACTTGAAAACCAACGGAATCTAAAAGCAGCTAACGAAATAATAGAACATCAAAAACAATTGTTAGCTAACGAAAATAAACAGCTTGAACTCGAAATGTTGCAACGTAACAAGGACCTTGAGAAGTCTGTAAAGGACCTTATGCAGTCTAATAACAATATGACTCAATATTCTTTTATGGTATCGCACAATTTGCGTGGTCCGGTTGCGTCTTTGTTAGGACTTATGAGCATTGTGCCACGGGAAAAATTGGATCAGGAACTTGAATTGATTTATCAAAAGGCTTATGATTCTGTTCAATTATTAGACTCCGTAATCCGTGATATAAATTCAATTCTTGATACTCAACGAAGTTTAGTAAATGTTAAGCAGAAAGTATATTGGCAGGATCTTGTTCACAAAAATCTAAAATTCTTTAAGGATGATATTAAAAACTTAGGAATACAAATTAAGACGGATTTTGCCCAGGCACCATTTATCCTTAGCATCCCCACGGTTCTAGACAGCATCATCTATAACCTGATCAGTAATGCTATTAAATTCCGTTCTCACCAACGACCCTTGCAGATTCAATTTGAAAGTTTTCTGAACAATCATATAATAACAGTAAAAGTTACTGATAATGGAATGGGGATTGACCTGATAACTCAAAAAGCAAATTTATTTAAAATGTATAAGCGCCTTCATAGCCACGTGGAAGGGAAAGGGCTTGGCCTATACCTGGTAAAGATGCAGACTGAACTGTTGAATGGTTCGATTGATGTAGCCAGTGAAATTAATCATTACACAACATTTATACTACAATTCCCGGTAACGAATACTACTGAACAAATTCTTTTTGAAAAGGAATATGGACGTGTTACCTATAACGCATTAAATAATGCCACTGAAATTCATTTCTTTAAGGCTGTCACGAGTGAAGAATATCGGGAGATTTACCTGGTGGCACTGGAATTCTTTAAACGTTTTAATATTGCTTTTGTGCTTGCCGACTTAAGGAAATCCAATGTACCAAGTCGGGAGGATCAGCAATGGTTGCTTTATCATATTGCTCCTGGCGCCTCTAAAAACGGGATAAAGAAAGTTGCTATTGTGTGGATGCCATTTGAAGTAAGTGCAGAGATGAAGGCTTATCTTCTTGAAACAGAAAACTTTCTAGCCACCCTAGGTATTGATCAAAAATATTTTTCAGATCAACACGATGCCCGTGAATGGTTCAATCTTTAATGGTGCAGAGGTCACGAATTTCAACTCTAACCAAGGAATAGAAAATGCAGGCTACAATAGCCTGATCTTCTCGCCTTGTCTAACACGGCATTATTTAATTTCACTAAGCAATTTATCAATGTCATAAAACGGCAATGGCTTTTCAAGGCAAGCAGCAAAGCCTGCAGCATTTGTAAGTTCGAGATCTCCTTTCTGTATCAACGTGGTCATGCCAACCAAAATAGTTTTATCAGAAATGGTTTTTAGCTTTCTCCCAACTTCAACACCGTTGTATTGCTCTCCCTGAAAGTGAAGATCAATAAAGGCCATATCAAACGGTACTTCTTTAGCCACTTCAAGACCTTCTTCTACAGTCGTAAAGACATAAAACACCACTTTCTCCTCCTGCAGGGCGAGCATCCGCTGATAGATAAACCTGTTTAACGCATCATTTTCAAAAACAGCAATCACACTTTTCTTTTTCATGATACCTATAGAAAGGGATAATCATGCCACTGCTTAAACCCCCATTTTAACCAAAATAGGGCTATTCATAAGATTTACTATTCCGAAATTGGGAATAGATACTGCAAATGGGAATACCTTTTGGGAGTCTTACACCAGATTGCGGCCTGTGGGGAGTGTTCACTAATTATGCAATTTCAATCGATTGCTAAACCTGATAAATATCATTTCGCAGGTCGGTTATTAATAGTACTCTTGGTAACTATTAACAACAATACTATGAAGCGGATATTAGTTACTATAAAGAAGAAAGTGGATCCAACACACAAACTGATTACTACCGAATGGGTAACCGATGAAGAACTAAAGGCTATCCGAAAAAAGTATGGCAATCAATTTGACCCGGAAGAACCTATTATTCAATACCTCAGCGATCAGTTGGTGATGGTATCATTTCTGGTTTGGATGAATGATTGATTTTCTTTTATCAATCTTCCATTTTAATTAATGCAACTTATTGTACCCAATGTCCGTTATCTCATCAGTTCGCAGATA
Source organism: Cyclobacteriaceae bacterium (assembly GCA_044229915.1). Classification (GTDB taxonomy): domain Bacteria; phylum Bacteroidota; class Bacteroidia; order Cytophagales; family Cyclobacteriaceae; genus ELB16-189. The sequence goes on along the minus strand of JBGASB010000009.1, from coordinate 60,934 downwards.
AAGAGCTGGCCTCGAACCTACTAGAAAGATTTTTTAAGCTTGAGTGGCCCCAAGGTTTGTTCTGAAAATCATTAACCTGACAGAATTAAGTATCGGTCTTGCTGCGGACCTAACAGAGAAAGTATGGCTTGGACAACATCATATATTACCGGGAAACCGGATTTCAAGGAAGAAGTTCTTCATAATCTGGAGAGTTCAGAGATTTCTTTTTTGCCAGGCAGCGATGCAGATGAAAATTTATTCCTGGTCTGGGTAGATGAGAATCTTCCGTTGCGTGATCTCAAAAAGGCTATTGGAAGTAAAACTGTCTTTAAGTATCGTTTGCAATTTTTTACATCCCTTACCCAGCATCAGGCAGAGGTTAACAAAGAAACTCTTACTCCGCGCGAGGAAGCAATGATTCGTGAAATGAATGATTGGGAAGGTAAGTATCGCCACAGCGCCTGACAGTTAAGTTTTCAGACAGCATTTCTTGAATTTTTTACCACTCCCGCAAGGACACGGATCGTTGCGTCCGATTTCACTTTTTGATCGCTCCGTGATCTTTAATGTGCTGGCGGTATCCTGATTGAAGGCTTTCGAAAGCAAGTCATATAACTCCGGGTGATTCTTTTGCAATAGCTGTGGCCGTTCAAAGAAATATTCTCCGGCCACAGCCAGAAACTCGTTATGGTGCGTAGCGGCATAGTCGTTGATGTCGCTTTCTTTTTTTATAATCTCTTCCGTTTTTTCACGCACCAGGTTTAACCAGGGCAAGGCATACTCTTTTCCATGCAGCGTTGCCGGTATGCCATCGATACTTCCATCCTCCTTGTCAAGAAGATGAATAAATTCATGCACACCTACATTCTGCTTATCGGTACTGGTATCAAACCCCCGGTGTAAGGCTGGCTTCGACAAAATCATTTTTCCTTCCATGGTGCCACTGCCCACCATACCTGTGATTACTTCGTCCTGACTATTGATTTGGAATTGACTGTCGAACGAAGCCGGGTATAGTAACACTTCATCAAGAAACGTATAATCCCACTGCGGAAAACCAAAAACAGGAATGGCCGCACTACTGGCAACCAATAGCTTATCAGTGATGTCTATTTCGGTATTCACACCTGTGATTCGCACCCGGGCAATAAAACGCAATACATCATGCTCAAACCGGATCTTATCGGTAGCCGACAGGTTATGATAGAATAGTACTTTCTCATCGAGAATTAAGCGCCATGAGGCTGGAAAGGTAGCAGGTACCTTTGATTTTGCTTTCCAACGCACATACCACCAGGCCAGGAGTGGCACAAGAACAAACAGATAGAAGAAGATCATCGCTCAGTGAAAATAAGACACTTTAACTATCAATAAAAAACGATAAATTTAAAGTCTGAAAGCGTGTCGAAAAACTCTATTTTTGGTTAAGATTCTGATTCTATGGCTTTATTCTATCCCCGTCCCCTCGCATTTTGTTTTAGTCTGCTGATCATTACCCCGGCCCTGAGCCAACAGGATTCGCTGGCTCTCTCTGAAGAGTACTATAAGATGGGAATGGAGGTCTTTGATTACTCGCATCGAAAGCAGGCAACAGAAATGTTCATGTTGGCTACACAGGCCAATCCCAAAAGTGCCAAGGCCCAGTTTATGACTGGCCGTTCGATCATGCTAACGATCCGTAAAGAACAATCTCTGGAATACTTTAAAAAGGCTTACCAACTTGATCCTAAAATTGACCCGGACATTCTATATTACCTCGGACAAGCATATCATTATTCAGAAAAATTTGATAGTGCACTATTACTTTACAACCGGTATAATCGCCTGTTGGCACGCTCTCTCGATTATGAGAAGTCAAAAAAAATAAATGAGGTTAACCGGAAAATATTTGAATGCAATAACGCTAAGATAATAAAGTCTCAACCGGTGGATGTAACCATTGCTCATCTCAGCGATAAGGTGAATTCTGAGTGGCCTGATTATGCACCTACCATCAATGCGGATGACGACTTTATGGTATTTACTACACGAAGACCTGAAGGTAATGTGAATGATCGGATTGCTTCCGACAATGAATATTACGAGGAAATTTTTTACAGTCGCAAGGTAGATGGTGAGTGGACACCTGCTAAAAATTTGTCGGGGCCACTGAATACCAATTATCATAATGCCAGTGTAAACCTGTCGCCCGATGGCAAGGAAATGCTCTTGTATCACGATTCCAATGGAGGAGATATTCTTGCATCATTCTTAAAGCCAGATGGCACGTGGACAGACCCTGAAGAGTTGGAGATTAATTCGGAATACATTGAGAACTCTGCTTCGATTTCTGGTGATGGTAAAAAGTTATTTTTCTCCAGTAATCGCCCGGGGGGCTATGGTGGTACTGATATTTATATGTGTACCAAAGACACCAAAGGCCATTGGGTCAATCCACAAAACCTGGGCAAGTTAGTTAACACCGAGTTGGACGAGGATGGTGTATTTATATCAGCCAGTGGCAAGCATCTTTATTTTAGTTCTAACGGACATGCCGGCATGGGTGATCTTGACATCTACCGCAGCGCTTATAATGCCGAAAAGGATTTATGGGAAAAACCAATCAACATGGGCTATCCCATCAACTCCGTTGAAAATGACATTTATATTGTACTAACACGCGATGAAGACTTCGCCTATATTTCCTCACTGCGGCAGGAAGGCATAGGTGAGCAGGACATCTATAAAATTGACATCAGCAATTGGAAAGAGCCAGCTTATGCACAACCTGATTTTGCGGATGCCGTATTGGCTATGGAAGATGAAACGCCAGCCCTGGCAAGACCAGCGGTAGTTGCAGCACCTGTCATTGCCGGCCCCACTTCAATCCAGTTTTCGGTGTATGTAGCGGAGGGAGATTCGCGCTTACCACTTCCTGCAACGGTTAATCTTTCTTCAACCCAGGGCGAAGAAATTCGATTTAATGAAATCAAGCCAGGTACCTATCAAACCGAGATAAAGGGTTTACCCACCAAGGCAGTCCGGTATAAATTGCTCGTGTCAAGTAATGACTACATCCCATATTCTTCTTCGTATTATTTCTCAGGTTCCCCGGTTCAAAATCCGGTGCTAAGCGACACGATCTATCTTGATAAAATCGCGGTGAATTACAGACGGACCTTGAACGTATACTTTGGTCATGATAGTGCCGTGCCAAAATCATTTGAAGATATTCTGTACCTCGAGCAGATCATGAAGACAGCTAATTCCGTGAAAGTTGAAATCAGTGGTCATACCGATAACATCGGTTCGTATCCGTACAACGTTGGACTCAGTCGTAGAAGGGCTGAAGCAGTGAAGAAGCATTTGGTAAAATCAGGAATTGATGAGTCGCGGATTACCGTAGCCGGGTATGGCCCTGATAAGCCTATTTCTGATAATAAGACCCGCGCAGGTCGTCAGCTTAACCGCAGAACAGAATTTACCATCATCGAAAAATAATGACTGAAAAAGTCAACTGCCAATGAACCGTTGGCTGAAAAGACTACTCCTTGTGTGTACAGGAGTGGTTTTAATCTTTCTTTCGTTGATTGGGCAACTTGATCGCACTCCGCTGGTACAGCAAGAGTTCTACCAGCAAATGATGGGCGAGCTTGACACGCTTCAACCCATCGCATACTCTCCTACTCAAAAACTTAAATCAGGGTGGGGCAAAATTTCCATTACCCCTGATCATCCAATGCCTATGGCAGGCTATAAAATGCGACCTGTATTTGAGAGCGTGCATGACTCTTTATTTGTCCGGGTACTGGGCATCAACAACGGAGCCAGGTCGTTCTACCTTATCAGTGTTGATTTGTTACTCTTTCCACCTGCATTGAAAGAAAAACTGAACCACCGGGTAGCGCAGGAATTTTTGTCAAAACCCTTTCTGTACTTCAGTGCTACGCATACGCATAATGGCATTGGCGGTTGGCATGATACCATCGTGGGCGAGTTTGTTTTGGGTGATTACGAAGAAGCGTGGGTCAATGAAGTCACTGAAAAAATTACTTCTGTGATAAAGTCAATTGATCAAAGCATGAAACCAACACAACTCTCCTATTGGCAAGCGGATGCCAGTGAATATGCAGAGAATCGGCTTGTGCGTGGTGCCCCTTACGATGGCTGGCTGCGAGGTTTGAAATTGGTGCGCCATGATAGCAGCACGGCACACCTGATCACTTATAGCGCTCACGCAACCAGCATCAGTAAAAAAAGTACAAGCCTTTCGGGTGATTATCCTGCTGCCCTGCTTGAAGCATTGGAAAAGAAACGCAACTCTTTTGGGATGTTTATGGCAGGCATGGTGGGCAGTCACCGGTTAGCAGGATTAACTGAAACAGAGTTTGATCTCGTAGCGAAAGCAGGTGAAGTATTGGAAGAGAAAATTTCTGCAGCTACAGAAAGTGGAATGACTGATTCGGTCATGATCCGGGCTTCTCACATCCCGATTCACTTTGGTCCTTCGCAGCTTAGACTTTTAAAAAATTGGAAACTGCGCAACTGGGCATTCTCTTCTCTGATGAACCCCATACAAGGGGAACTTACCTATCTTGAAATCGGCAATACAATTTTGATTGGTACACCTTGCGATTTTTCGGGCGAGTTGTATGTAACGAGAAAACTTGCTGATCAGACTGCTGCAAAGAACAAGCATCTAATTATCACCAGCTTTAATGGTGATTATGCAGGATACATCACAGAAGATGCCCACTACGAAACTCTAAAAAAAGAAGAAGTGATGACGCTGAACTGGGTGGGACCTTATTATGGAAGCTACTTCACCGAGATGATATCGGTTGTAGTAAACAAGTAAGAGTTATAGTATCACCTTAGTTTGTTAGCAACTAAGAGCGCGGCCGCTGATCGGGGCGCCTCTTACCACGAAACGGTTTCTTGTTCCCGACACTTCTGCTCTTCCCGTTTCCGCTCCCCTGGCTATGGGTTCTTGCTTCTGGATTATAAACAGGACCAGCTCCTAATTCGGCCGGTAAGGCTAATTTAGGAACCTCTTTTCCAATCAAACTTTCAATCCGGAAAAACTTGCGTTGATCCATGTCATTGATAAAGGTGATAGCCGTGCCGGTGGTTGCAGCGCGGGCCGTGCGACCAATGCGATGAATATAATCCTCCGGATCGGGCGGTACATCAAAGTTGATTACCAGGTCGATGCCTTCCACATCAATACCACGTGATAGCACATCGGTTCCTATCAGAATGGCGAGCTGTTTATTTTTGAATTCGCGTAATACATGTTCCCGTTCCGTTTGTTCAAGATCCGAATGAATCGCTTTTGCTTTTAGCCCCAGTCGCTGCAGATTGCGATCGAGTTTCTTTACATTCTCCTTTGTAGATGCAAAGATTAATACGCTGTTGAATTGCTTGTCTTTAAGCAGGAAGTCAATCAGTTTTTCTTTCTGCTCATTGTGTACCACATAAGCCTGTTGCAAAATACCTTCTGCCGGCTTGGAGATCGCTATGTTTATTTCAACCGGGTGGTGTAAAATCTTATTGGCCAGTGCACGGATTTTAGGGGGCATGGTAGCCGAGAATAATAAGGTTTGCCGTTTGGTAGGAAGTTCTTTAATGATGCGCAGAATGTCTTCATAAAAACCCATGTCCAGCATGCGATCAGCTTCATCGAGCACTAAATGCTCTACATGATCAAATTTGATGGTACCCATGGCAATCTGGGCTATTAAACGACCTGGAGTGGCAATGATTATATCAACTCCGCCTTCCATGGCGCGCTTTTGCTGATCCCAGGTAGCTCCATCTCCACCACCGTAGATGGGAATTGAACTGACACCCAGAAAGTAGGAAAACCCTTCAATCTGCTGGTCAATTTGCTGAGCCAGTTCACGCGTGGGCGCAATGATAACCGTATTGAGATGTCTTTTCTCAGAGGCTACTATATTATTCAGAATCGGGAGTACATAGGCAGCTGTTTTTCCGGTGCCGGTTTGAGCACAGCCAATAAGGTCTTTTTTTGCAAGGATAATCGGGATGGCTTGCTCTTGTATGGGTGTGGGCTTCGAGAATCCCATGGAATCCAATCCGTCAAGTAATCGCGGATGGAAGGTAAAATCGTGAAACGTCAAAATGTAAGTGTTGTAATTAGTCTAAAAAGCAAAGGCATTAGGCCTTTCGTTCTGCAAGGTACAATAAGTTCGTCAAACTCGTTTGTCATGGGTGTGGATTACTTGTCTGCGCAAAACCTGTATCTTGCTTTGATTCGATCGCAGCCATGAGCCACCACCCCAGCGATAAAGACTTTTCCATCAGCATTACCGTACAACCATCTGATATTGATGACATGGCCCATGTAAACAACGTGGTATATGTTCGGTGGGTGCAGGATGTTGCTGCTGCCCATTGGAGTTTCTTAGCATCGGATGCGGCAAAGCAAAAATATTTGTGGGTGGTGTTGCGTCACGAGATCGACTACCTGAGTCCAGCATTTATGGATGACGCGGTGCTGGCCACCACCTGGGTAGGCGAATCAAATGGTCCGCGTTCCGAGCGATTTGTTTACATCACAAATAAAAAAACCGGTAAGGTGTTAGTCAAGGCTAAAACTATCTGGTGTTTACTTGATGGTACCACCTTACGGCCAAGACGTGTCGATGAAGAAGTTATTGGATTGTTAAAACCTGCCGGATAAACTCCCTATCCGTTTTCAAATTCCGATTTGCTAATCAAATAGCATGTGCTCCCGTTGTGAGCCTATTCCTATGTACTGAACGATTCTGGACAATGCATGGTCGCCAGCAAGCGTTGAAAGTTGTCATCATAAAAAAATAATTCAACAACTGAAGAAAGGCAACCCTTATGTATACTAAATCGTTAACTGATTTCGTAATTGAATGCCAGGTTTCGCCAAGGGTATTAAAATAAATTCGTAATCGAATGCGCTCATCAACAAGGTTATTTTTTCTACTTATCATTTTTGCACAGGCTATCTCTTGTAGTGAAGACTCTCCGATCCCTTCTGCTGAACATGTCGTGATTGGAGGCAAGGAATACGCAATAGTAAAAATCGGAAATCAAACATGGACTACTTCCAACTATGCCGGACCTGGGGGTGTGAGTTATGATGGCACCAATTCAAAACCAGAGTACGGAAAATATTATTCAAAGACTGAATTGGATGCATTCGTAATCCCGACTGGATGGAGAATACCAACGGTTGAGGACTATACTGCCTTGGCTCAAAACTATGGTATCCCTATTCCAAGTACCACGGGTTATGGGGAAGCCATAAAAGTATTGACTTCTAATACAAACTGGAAGCACGTGCAGGGCACGAATACTTCTGGGTTCAATGCCTTTACTGCAGGCTACGTCTTTGGCGCTTCAGGTCCTCTCGATGGCGATATAGCAGAATTCTGGGCTGCTGGTGGTATTACCTTTAGTATACAGGAGGCTGGGTTAAATCTTAGTTCGCTGCGTTTAACTTTTTACGATAGTAGCAACAGCCCTGATTATCGGTTTAATGTAAGGTTTGTAAAGGACTAATTATTCGAGAACATTTTTAACTCAGCTTGTTCAAGGTTTTTTCCAACAATGCTTTTGTGGCCAGAATACCTTCGTGTTCGCCCATTGTGAGACCTTCAAATTCAATTCCGATATAGCCATGGAATCCAGACTCTTTTACCAGTTTTAACATGCGCGTATAATCAATTTTAGTTTCCTCTCCCTGCGCATCAAACTGGTAAGACTTGGCACTCACTCCTTTTGCATAAGGCAATGCTTCCGCAACGCCCTGATAGCGGTCATACACTTCGGTGCATTCGCCCTGGGTAGTTCCCCACTTGGCAGAAAGGCACCAGTTACCAAAATCAGGAAGTGTGCCGCAATTAGGCAAATTTACTTGCTTCATTATCTCTGCGATCCACTTGCCATCGGAACTATAAAGTCCATGATTCTCAATTATAACATTGATCGTTGACTTAGCAGCATATTCACAAAGCCGACTCATTGAATCAATCATTGCTTTCTGAACTTCTTCTTTAGTTCCTTCACCAAAAGCATTTACCCGAATAGAATGGCATCCCAGTAACGCAGCAGCATTAACCCACTTATAGTGGTTCTCCACCGATTTTATTCGTTCGGTAGCATCGATGTGGCCAAGGTCACCCTCATCGTCCACCATAATCAGAAGGCTTTTCACTCCGTTTTCATCAGCCGACCCCTTCAGTTGATTCCAAAATTTTTCATCCGTTGCCTGATCCCGGTAAAATCCATTCACATATTCAATCGCCTCTATACCATAGGTTTGTTTCGCGATGGCTGCAAAATCAACCGCTTTTAAGGTTCCTGCTTCCAATGCCCGGTGTATAGACCATTGGGCCAGAGACAATTGTAGCCAGGGTGGAGCGGACTTTTCCATACTATTTTCATTTTGCTTGGGTTGGCATGAGTTGGCCAGCCAGGGCAACTGTAAATAAGCTGCACCTACAGCAAGTTTCTTGATGAAGGTTCTACGTGTATTCATTTTGATCTCAATTGATAGTTCAATATAAATAATAAAATACCTGATTCTATTTTTTGTGAATAAACTTACCAACCAACGGTATTACCAATTCCGGACTTTCTTCCATAGGCACATGGCCCACTTCCGGAAAAACAACAAGGGTATCTATCGGTAAATCGCGCTGAAATTTATATGCATTATTTACTGGTATCAATTGATCTTCCGCACCCCACATAATCAGCGTTGGCATGGATACTTTACTTACCATGGTTGTATCGGCATTCTGTTCCATGGTTAATCGAACCACAAGTGCTTGCCGGTTGCCGGTACGACACGTCATATCATGATATTGGTCAACAAGCGCATTCGTAACGAGGGCTTTGTTTGCATATACATCCTCGAGACTTTTACGAACAATACTTTTGGGAGTTGCAATTGTCAGGATTTTATTGAGAACCGGAATTTTAGCTAGGTTAAACCCGAGCGACCCCTTCGCATTTTCTACCGGATAACCTGCCGGGTCAAGCAAGATAAGTTTCTTCACCTTGCCGGGATAAGCAACCGCATAATGCACGGCAATAAGTCCGCCCAACGAGTTACCCACAAGATAGCATTGTTCAATATTCTGGTGTTCCAGAAACCTATCCAGAAATTTTACATACATCTCAATACTGTAATCTTTTGTTGGATTAGGGCCTGTTAACCCAAATCCTGGCAAGTCCATCCGCACTACCCTATGTTCAGCTATCCATGCCTGAGTACAGGAATCCCATGTGAGAAGAGAAGACGAAGTTCCGTGCAGTAAAATCAAGGGAATGCTATCGGATGGATCACCCTCATCACGATAATGCACAGGCATGTCCATAATAGTAGTAAACCGGGATGGATTTCGTGCATACTTCTCTTTCAAGGCTTCTACCGGGATATCCGGCTGGTAAAGAATGATGAGGGAAGCCGAAATCAGAACGACTACTGCACTTATTATTCTGAGAAAAGCATCGAACCCTTTTTTCAAGTTGAATTCGTTGAATTAGTAACCCCTTCAAAGGTAAGGTTTCAAATTGTATATGCCAGTGTTCATGACCTTCCTCACTTAAGCCAGCCGTGATTTATCATCCACAAACATGACATAGGTCATAGATTGAAGAACAGGAATTTCGGAGAATTATATACTGAAATTAACCACTGAAACACCATGAATAAATTGATAGAACACCTCGAAGAAGTAACCGTGCGCTTTGCCGGTGACAGCGGTGACGGCATGCAATTAATAGGAACACAGTTTAGCGACACGGCAGGCTTTGCCGGCAATGAAGTAAACACTTTTCCGGATTATCCCTCCGAAATCCGAGCCCCGGAAGGTACCCTTTATGGTGTGAGTGCATTCCAGGTACACTTTGGATCGAAGAACATTCATACATCCGGAGATTTTGTGGATGTATTAGTCGCTATGAATGCAGCAAGCCTTAAAGTTAACCTGGCCCATGTGCGCGAGCAGGGTATCATCATTGTAAACGCAGAAGGCTTTGACGACCGGAATTTAAAACTGGCCGGGTATTCAAAGAATCCTCTAGAGGATGGAAGCCTGGCAAAGTTCAATGTATTTCCAGTTGAAATGAACAAGGAATTGAAGAAGGCTTTTATTGAAGTGGATACCCCTACTAAACTTGTACAAAAAACCCGCAACATCTTTGCCCTTGGCATTACCTACTGGTTGTTCAACCGGCCCTTGGAGGCTACCGTTAACTGGATCAACAAGAAGTTTAAAGGCAAAGAAGATGTGATTATGGCCAACGTGCATGCCCTGCAAGGCGGTTGGAACTTTGCTGAGAAAAACCCGGATTTCAGAAAGCAGTTTATCATCGATAAATCGGAATTACCGCCCGGCAAGTATCGCAGCATTACCGGCAACCAGGCTGTTGCGTTGGGATTAGTTGTCGCAGCCACCAAAGCCCATCTCCCATTATTCCTCGGTTCGTACCCGATTACTCCTGCAACCGATATTTTACATGCCATCTCAGGCTATAAAAAGTATGGCGTTAAACATTTACAAGCCGAAGATGAAATTGCCGGTATCACCAGCGCTATTGGTGCAGCATTTGGTGGCAGTCTTGCGGTAACGACTACGAGCGGGCCGGGACTATCATTAAAAACAGAAGCGATTGGTCTTGCGATCATGACTGAGTTGCCCTTAATCATCGTAGATGTAATGCGGGCCGGGCCCAGCACAGGCTTGCCTACTAAAACAGAACAAAGTGATTTGATGCAGGCAATGTATGGCCGGCACGGTGAAGCACCCATGCCTGTATTGGCCGCAGCCAGTTCAGCCGATTGTTTCGACATGACACTAGAAGCAGCTCGCATTGCACTTAAGTACATGACTCCTGTAATGTTGCTCAGCGATGGGTACATTGGTCAGGCTTCTGAACCCTGGCGGATTCCGGAGATAGACAAACTGCCCGAGATTGCTCCTCATTTTGCACCCGATGCTGCTACATTCAAACCCTACTTGCGCAATCCTGAAACATTGGCCCGTCAATGGGCAATACCTGGCATGCAAGGTATGGAACACCGCATTGGTGGATTAGAAAAAGAAGATGGCAGTGGTGTAGTTAGCCACGATCCGATGAATCACCAGAAGATGGTGGAACTGCGTCAGAAAAAAGTAGATGGCATTGCCAATGACATTCCTGAATTGGAAGTGATTGGCGAAAAGGAAGGAGATCTCCTGCTACTCAGTTGGGGTAGTACCTATGGTGCCGCCAAAACTGCCGTAGAACATTTGCAGACACAGGGACATAATATTTCGTATGCACACCTGCGTTACCTCAATCCATTCCCTAAAAATCTGGGAGATGTGTTGCACAAGTTCGATCGGGTTGTGATCCCTGAACTTAACCTGGGTCAGTTAAAGAGCATGATTCAGGCCAAATACGTAAAGCGGGTAATGGGTATCAACAAAGTGCAAGGCAAACCTTTCAAAGCTGTTGAACTGGAAGAAAAACTCCTGACGCTTATTTCCATGCGCGACATTAAGAAGTGGCCTGCCAATAAAAAAGAAGACCTCCCTGTAGACTTATAAATAGAAACCTATGAAAACGATAATAGATGAAATGCTTGAAAAGCCGCACAGCGGAGAATCGAAGTATACCAGTAAAGATTTTAAACCTGATGTAGACGTACGCTGGTGCGCTGGCTGCGGTGCTATTTCTGTGTTGTCGCCTGCACAAAGGCTCATGCCTGATTTAGGCATCCCTAAAGAAAAGATTGTATTTATCTCAGGCATTGGCTGCTCGGGTCGCTTCCCCTATTACATGGATACCTATGGCTTCCATGGTATTCATGGAAGAGCGTTACCCATCGCCAGCGGATTAAAGATTGCCCGCCCTGATTTAAGTGTGTGGGTAGTAACCGGTGATGGCGACAATATGAGCATTGGCGGCAATCACTTTATTCATGCATGCCGCAGGAATGTGGATATGAATGTGTTAATGTTCAACAACGAAGTATATTCCTTAACTAAAGGTCAGTACTCGCCTACTTCGCATCGCGGACAGGTTACAAAATCATCCCCATTAGGTGCGCTCGATGATCCCTTCAATCCGGTGGCATTGGCTCTCGGTGCCAGCGCAACGTTTGTTGCCCGTGGTCATGATAAGGATCGTGCACAATTGCAACAACTGCTGTTGAAGGCTTCCCAGCATAAAGGATTTTCGTTTGTTGAGATCTATACCAATTGCCGCATCTTCAACGATGGCGCCTTTGACTTATATACCAATTCAGAAACCCGCGAAGACCATACTGTGTGGCTGGAGCATGATAAGCCATTAGTGTTTGGTAAGAATAAAGAAAAAGGAATCAAACTGGAGGGCTTCACCCCTACTATTATCGACTTGACGGCAGGTGGTAATAGCATAAATGATGTGTTGGTGCACAATGAGAAAGATTCCACACTCGCTTTTATCCTTGCCAATATGACCTACTCAGAAACATTGCCGCGACCGATGGGTACTCTTCAGAGTCTTGATGAACGCAGTTCCTATGAAGATCGTGTGGTAGAACAAATTCAACATGAGGTAGAAACGAAAGGAATCGGAAATCTTGAGAGTTTGTTGTTAGGAGGAAGTTTTTGGGAAATTAAGTAGAAGTAAAAAGTTTAAAGTTTAAAGTTTAAAGTTCAAAGTAGTTTAACGCTTTCGACTTTTTACTTTCGACTTTTGACTCAAAGCTGATCAAGATCATAGAATACGAAGTTGAAAGTCCAGATACTTGGTTCGTTAAACAGTTTTTCACTTTTTAAACTAACCACTATGGAACTTAACCAACAAATCCTCAGCGACCTCATCGTCTATATGAAATATGCCCGCTACCTGCCCGAACTTAAGCGCAGGGAAACGTGGGATGAAATCTGCACCCGCTATCAACACATGATGACGGAAAAATATCCACATCAAAGTCTCGAGATTGAAGACGCTATGCAATGGGTGCGACAGAAAAAGGTATTGCCCTCGATGCGGGCCATGCAGTTTGCCGGGCCAGCCATCGCACGCAATAATTCAAGAATCTATAACTGTGCTTACCTGCCTGTGGATGATATCCGCGCTTTTTCAGAGACCATGTTTCTCTTGTTGGGTGGTACCGGGGTTGGATACTCCGTACAATATCACCATGTTGAAAAATTACCAGCTATTCACAAAGCCCTGAAGCATCGCAGGTTTTTGGTTGGCGATAGTCTTGAAGGCTGGGCCGATGCCGTAAAAGTTTTGCTGAAAGGATACTTTGGCATCAGCGAATACATTCCTGACTTTGATTACTCTGACATTCGACCTAAAGGGGCGCGGCTTGTGACAGCCGGTGGTAAGGCCCCTGGCCCTGAGCCATTGAAGTTATGCATAGCGCATGTGCAGGCACTACTCGATCGCAAGGAAGATGGACAGAGGTTAACTCCCCTCGAATGTCATGACCTGATGTGCTACCTGGCCAATGCGGTACTGGCCGGTGGTATTCGCAGGTCAGCCATGATTTCTCTTTTCTCTTATGGTGATGAAGAAATGCTCACGTGCAAGTATGGAAACTGGTGGGAGTTGAATGAACAACGTGGTCGCGCCAATAATTCAGTAGTATTGCAACGCGATGGAATCACCCGCAACGAATTCTTTGACCTGTGGAAGAAGATTGAACTCTCCGGTTCCGGTGAACCAGGATTTTATTTTACCAATGATACTGATTGGGGCACCAACCCGTGCTGCGAAATTGCTCTGCGGCCTTTCCAATTCTGCAACCTGTGCGAGGTGAATGTTTCAGATGTAGAATCACAAGATGAACTTAATGCCCGCTCACGCGTGGCTTCCTACCTCGGGACCTTGCAGGCCGGCTTCACCAATTTCCATTACCTGCGCGAAGTGTGGAAGACAACCACCGAACAAGATGCACTGATTGGCGTAGGCATGACCGGCATTGCCAGCGGAAAAGTATTTGCACTCGACCTGAATGAAACTGCCCAGGAGGTAAAACAGGTTAACCTTGAAACTTCTTCTGCTATTGGAATTCAGTTCGCTGCCCGGTGTACTACAATTAAACCTTCTGGAACTTCCTCTCTTGTACTGGGAACCTCCTCGGGCATTCACGCCTGGCATAATGATTTTTACATGAGACGGGTGCGCATTGGCAAGAATGAAGCCTTGTATGAATACCTGCGCATCACTCATCCGGAATTACTGGAAGATGATTTATTGAACAGCAAACAGGCCATTATCTGCGTACCTCAAAAAGCACCGGCCGGAAGTATTCTGCGTACTGAAAGTACCCTTGCTCTATTGGAGCGAATCAAGAAGTTTAATACCGAATGGGTGCGCAATGGCTTCCGCAGAGGTAGTAATGCAAACAATGTATCAGCAACAGTTTCCATCCCCGATGGCGACTGGCAGCAGGTAGGTGAATGGATGTGGACAAATAAAGCTTCTTACAATGGATTGAGTGTGCTGCCCTTTGATACAGGTAATTATAAACAGGCGCCTTTTGAAGATATTACTGAAGAGCAATTCAACAAGTTGGAGAAAAGCCTGAAGTCTATAGACCTGACGGGTGTTTATGAAACAGATGACGAAACCGATCATAAAGCAGAGGCCGCTTGTGCCGGGGGAGCTTGTCAGATAGTATAGAAAGCGCAAAGCTTTAAAGCTGAAAGTAGAAAGCAGAAAGTAAAAAGTAAAAAAGTTCTAAGTCATGTTAAGCTTGTCGAAACATGCACACAACTGAGTAGTGTTATGAGGCTTCGACATGCTAAGCCTGACATTATGTTATATAAAAGGATTAAATTTTAATAACATGAAGATCAATAAAGCATGGCATCTGAAACATCTGATGCCTAAGAACGCAACGTTTGAGCAGCGGGTGAAATGGCATATGGCCCATAGCAAGAATTGCAGTTGTCGACCCATTCCAGATAAACTGCTTGCGGAAATGAAGAAGAAAGGCATTATGCGAAGCGGTCTGACCGCTTAATACTCTCACTTAGGAAAAGTCTGACCGCTCTGACATAAAGTTCTAAATCAGGAATAATCGCTTAACGAGCTTTGATCGCAGCTTCAGATATGCTTTTTTAAACGTTGGATCAGATGCACGAATGCCCATATTGCAGAATATGGCAACCGTCATTTGTTGTTTGGAAAAATAAAACAGATCGGTGGTCATGCCAATTCCCCTACCCGAATGCCCCATCAGAAACTTATAGGGAAAACCTTTATCTGCCATCAGACCCAACCCATAGTCAGGTTTTTTTGGATCATTCCAGGTGGTCATTTGACTTAGTGATTCCTTAGTTAGGATTTCTCCTTTCATTAACAACTCCAGAAAATGACTTGCCTCGTCAATCGGAGCATAGATCCCATCATCACCCATAAACCAATTGGTAGTTTCAACAGTCTGGTTGGTTAGATTTTCAATCTGTCCATCCTGGTTAAGGTCGCCATAATGATTCACCAATTTACCGGGTGGCGTTTGCCGGTAATACGTTTGGGTAAATCCATGAATCGCTACCAGTTGTTGGATGTAATTGGTATGACCTTGTGGGATCAGTGTATCCATGATCATTGCCAGCAACATGAAATTAGTACTACTGTAATGATAGGCTTCCCCGGGCAGGGCTATGGCGGGCTTGCCAAACACATATCTCCTCAACATATCGAGATGGGTTACTGTATCAAGCTTTAGCTTGCCGGTAAGATACAGTTCGTTTAACTGAGGGTCAGCTTCATAATTAACCAGCCCTGAGGTGTTACCCAACAGATGCCTGACTGTAATAAGCTGGCCATTAGCAAGATTTGAAGTAATCTCCTCCGGCAGGTATAAACCTATTTTGTAATCCAGGCCAAGCCGACCTTCCTCAGCCAATCTGAGTGCAGCCACCGCTGCATACATTTTTCCAATGCTGCCCAACGCAAAGATGTGATCCTGTTGAAGCAGGATCTTATTCTCAACATCTGCAAATCCCGATACCCCGGTCCACTCACCAGCCTTTGGATCATTAATATATACCACAACACCCGGCAATGTTTCGGTGGCGTTATCAATAATAGTTTGAATCTTCCTTTGTTTTCTGGGTTGGCTATGACCTGGCTCAGCCACATTTAATAACGCAAAGACTATAAGCAAGAATTTCAATGTCAAATTCATACTACAGAGACAACGTGAATCTAAAATACCCCTATCGCAGATTCATGTTGTGGCGCACCGTCCCTTACATGAGTAGGTGTTTGGATTTACCTATGGCGGGTACACTAAACAGGAATCAGCCGGTCGATTCCTCAGGGGTGGCCGGTACCTCCTACACCTGTGGCCGGTGCTTTATACAGCGTGGGGTGGTACAGTAAACAAGGGTGGCTGGTCGGTTCCACAGGGGTGGCCGGTACGTGCTACACCTGTGGCCGGTGCTTACTACAGTGAGGGGTGGTACACTAAACAGGAGTGGCCGGTCGATTCTACAGGGGTGGCTGGTACCTTCTGCACCTATGGCCGGTGCTTTCTACGGTGAGGATAAGTACACAAAGCAGAAGTGGCCGGTTAGTTTTTCTTTTAAGGCTATGTTGTCAAAATAATTGGTGGTGCAGTCTTTGCTGGTGGCGGACGGTGGATTGTGCGAGTTACTAACCATCAGCCGCTTTGGTTTATCCAAAATCTCGGTACTTACAATATTGATTAGGGAAGGCTTATGAAAAAAGAAACCTTATGAGGATACCGGGTACGTTTTGCTGAGAATACAAGGCCTATGGCGTTAGTCAGATTGAATCCACCGATGTACTTTATTTGTTCTATGCGGTTCCTCTAATGTAAACCCTCCGGATGAATTCTGTCTCGACCAGATAGTAAAAGGTAAAGATCAACGCCTGATTTAAGAAGGCGGCTGTTAACCCATAGGCAGACCCATACCACAAAGCCGTAGCATAAGCCTGAAGCTGACCCAATCCATACATGGGATTCTTGAAATATTTATAGGGCCCGCTTACCACAAATTCACAGATCTTCCGGCCAAGGAACATGTCTTTCCAATAGTATATTTCTATAGACACTGCTTTTGCGGCCAGGATTTTAATAACAAACCCGCTGATAAACAGGATAGCCACCATGATCCACAGGATGCTCTCCGGTATGAATCGAAATAAATCACCCGGTGTGGACGAAGCAATGTATCCGATGCTAACCCCATTATGGAAAAACAGAAAGCCCAGGATTGCTTCAAATGCCAGGTAGCCCCGCTCCTCGCCCCAGGTTTTTATAAACCAAAGTCGTAGTCCGTTTTTTGAAAGTGCGATGGTGATGAAGCCCACATAAAAGACTTCGAACGCCAGGAAATAGGAGATTGCCAACTTCGAATTAAGTGGCTGGAAGTTGCTTAGGTAAAAGGCGAAAGCAAGGGAACCAATCATAGTAACCGTTCGGAGTACCGTGGCATGCTTAGGTACGAACCCGGTCATTGAAATTATCAGGATCAGAAAATCATAGGCATTCTTAAGAAGAGTTGGGACGGTTTTAGACATTCTCGAAGAGGTTGTGTAGTTACCAAACCCAAAAATAACCTTTATCGTGTGAAATTGAGCCTGACCGGAAAGCCTTACAAGTATGAGTGCATTCTACGCACAATGACTTCCGTCAGCCTGGTCTAAAAAATACCTTCCTAATTGGCATAAATACCAGCCGTGCGAATTACCGGTGCAACGTCTTTTTAGCTATTTTTATACAGTCTAATAGTAGCGGTTATGATCCCGAAATTACTCACCCTTCTGTGTTTATTGGTAGTGACACAGGTTTCTTTTGCACAATCGAAACCACCTACCTTTTTAAAGAAAACGCACTACGAAGTGGTAAATTTTGAAGATCTGATGCACCGGTATTTCGGCAAGGAAGCTGGTAGCTTCACCCGGCTTGAAGGCATCTATTCTGTATCGTGTGTGATCACCAAATCCAGCAGGGGTTTTCTCACGGGTCAGCTTAAAGTAAAAGTGGTGGAACGCAAGGACAATTATGCCCGGGTTGCCATCCTGAAAGACTGGCCTGGTAGTCAACGCGATTTCATTGAGGTTTCGCTAAGTTATCACGTAAGCAATGTGTATCCGATTGTAGGCGAGCTCAGTACTCTTTCCTCCGGTGGTGAAGCCTATATCTATAAACACATTGAAGCCGATGGATCGGTTCGTGATTTTTCGATGGCTCCGGCCCTGCCCGATATGATTGAAGGTGAGTATTCTGAAATGCATAAGCGCAAGACCATTACGTACAAGCTCTCATACATGAAAATCTATCCGAAAGAAAACTCACAGCAAGTGGTATCCGGTACGAAGTGAAAGCCAAAAATTCAAGTTAGTCTAAACTGGTGCGTGTTTGCAACGCGTGCCTAACTACTCAATACAATTTCCTTCAAGCCTTACAACCTGATAGGTCCAGGATAAAACTGCTGTCAGGTCCTACGACCTGACTGATCATAATATTTTGCTATTCAATTCGCTTTCGCAAGACCAACAACTATCTCCCAGTTGAACTGAACAAATTTGTGAATGGATTCTTCGAGGATCCGCTCCTGGTCGCTGTGGGCACCAAATCCTTTGGGTCCATCTTCAGCATCCGTCATCGGGCCAATACCATAACACTCCACTCCTTTCGCACGTAAAAAAGCCATGTCGGTAGCGCCTGTTAACATAGTAGGAAGTGAAACCGTATTATAAATTTTCTTCAGGTTGCTCTCCACCATTAAAAAGGCTTCCGTATCGAGTCTGGAGGGTCGAGCGGATGGTCTTACATTTCTGTTCGTAGCTACGATTTCTATCTGCGAGTCGTTGATCACGCGTTTCATTTCTGCGAGCAGGTTCGTCATGTCTTCATCAGGCAAGGCGCGGATATCGAGAGAGGCTTCTGCTTCGCTGGGAATAATATTGACCAGGTAGCCGCCTTTAATAATGTTTGGAGAAATCGAAGTGCGCAGTGTAGAATATACACTCGGTTCTTTGGCGGCAAAATATTCCTGTGCGGCCTCAGCGCCTTTGCCATCCACCAATGCGAGATACCGGGCCGCATCAGCCGGAGGACTGATAGTGGCAAGCCTTGAAAAGAAACTGCGCGTAGTTTCATTTAATCGCATGGGAGTTTGCAATGCAGCAATTTTTGCAACTGCCTGTGATAAGTGTACTACTGCATTGTCTTGTAAAGGCACCGATCCATGTCCTGCCGTTCCACGAGCTACCAACTTGATACCGCGCGGAACCTTTTCAGTGGTGGCAATACCAGCATAAACTACTTTTCCCTCCTTGCGTCTTACCCCACCGCCTTCGGCAAAACAATACTCCGCCTCAATCTCCGGCCAGTGCTCATTCACCATATACTCAATGCCTACGCGGGTGTTACCTTCTTCACCCGACTCGGCTAAAAAAATCACATCCCGGTCGAGGGCAATATTCAAACGCTTAATCTGCAGCATCACCATCAGGGCGGCTACTACATTGTCTTTATCATCCACCGATCCGCGGGCATACACATAGCCACCTTCACGGGTGGCAGAAAAAGGCGGATGTACCCATTTGGAAGTATCAACACTAACTACGTCTGTATGAGCCATGATCAGGATCGGCTTTTTCTTGCCGTTTCCTTTCAGGCGGGCTACCAGGTTAGGATGTTTGGGGTCATTGGAAAAGACTTTGTTTGGAATACCTTCTTTATCCAAAACAGATTTCAAGTAATCAACCACCGGGGCCTCGCTGCCTGTGGCAATGCTGGAGTTAATCCTCAGGATTGCCTGAAAGTGTTTCATAGTTTCATCCTGCAGTTTATTCCAGTCAGGTTGTTTGGTTTGTGCCTGCGCAGAAAAGCAGAGCACGAGAGCGAACATCGAAAGACGCATTTGGCATTATGGTTAAGTTATATGAAATCCAAGATAAGGATTTGTTTTATGGTGCAAACTCCCTTTGGATAAATATCCTACAGGTTAACCAGACTAGTGCACAATCTGATCGGCCAACTTTGATAGTTAAGATTCTCTTTACACAGCCAGGGCTCTGTAATCCTTGGTGCTGCCTGCCACTTACGCAAAGGAAGGTTCAACTATTTTAAACCAACTTTGATAAGGGAGAGGAATTTATTCTAACTCAATCCTATGAGGGTTGAGGACATCCGAAGAACAGTATATAGCCGTCAGCGTCCTTGACTTCAAATCCCCGCAACCCATCATCGTTGTTCTTGAGTGGTTGAAAAAACCCAACATTCCGTAACGAAAATTCTGCGGCAAGTCAATCAGGATCCGGAACATAAAGGTAAGCATCCCACCGGGCAATTCCTTTCTTTACATCTCGAGTATAGTTCGGTAACGGTTTGACACCAACATCCTTAAGCATAATCATTGCGGCACCCCGTTTGACAATACCGAAGAAAATGTCATCGTCATTGGGTCCTTTAAACATGATGTCAAACCCGAGGCGGTCGCGATAAAACGAGAGTGCGATTGGAACATTCCTTACAATGAAAAATGGCGCAATGCCGGCAATTTCTATGTTAGTCATGTAATATCCGTTTTTGATTTTTAGTCCGTTCTATATTGCCTTAGTTGCTTTTGCCAGGAGAATTGTTTTTAGTCACACTAACTTTTGAGGTGGCTTTAATCGGTCTTGGTTTAGGTTTGAGTTCTGCTTCGTATTTTTCAATCCATTCTTTCGCACTCATTTTTTTCATTAATTCACCAATGAGTTTATAGGGAATCTCATCCAACTTCTTAAAGCGGACACAACTTTTTCCCATATCCAGTTTTTGCTTACTGTGCCTCGGGTATTCGGTTACGAACCATTTCAATAATTTGGGATCCGAATAAATGCCCATGTGGTAAAAGTTTATAGAATCTTTTTGCGAAGCAATTCCCGCAAAAGGGAGTGGCTCGCTTGGCTTACAATGGTAACCCGCAGGATAAAGCGTATGTGGAACAACATACCCTAATCCACCATAACTAATGGCTGCTTCAAAACCTTTGGGCAGGTTTTTTACAATGACATCGTGTAGTTTGTTAAAAGGTTCTGCTCTATCCTCAGGAAGATTGATCAGAATTTCCTTTACTGTTTTTCCGTTTGCCTTCATAGTATTGATTTTCAGTTTTTTTCTTTGTCGACCCAGCCCAGCAATGGCCCACAGATTTTGTTGCCCGCTGGCCATTTCTATTGATGCAACTTAAAATGATTCAGTCCTTATTTGTAAATCGTCCGTATACATAAGTCTAAGTCGATTTAGACAAAATTCTCCGCGAGTAAATGATTTTTGCATAGTCAAATCCGTTTCTGTTTCCTGCTACTCCATAGGTAGGGAATTCAAGTGTCTTTGAAGCGTTATCCCCGTATAGAAAATTAAAAATAATTCCATAGTCGTCCGACTCTTGATATTTTAAATAGAAATTGTCCAGTAGCTCAAAATCATTTGCATCAAGATTATCGGAATTTAGTTTGCTCATTTCTGCAACGTAAGTTTCTTGTTCAATGTGGTCTTTAAGGGTTTTTGGTTTTGGATTTGTCAGCCAATAGATTGTCCTAATAGCATATTCAAGAGCTCTACTTCTAATAATTTGTTCTGTGTAACTCTCACTTGTCCATAAGAATGGGGTACAAAATGTTCTGTTAACAAGTGCATTGATTTTAAATTTGCTGTCATAATCAGTTGTGTAACGATTTGTCCAACCACCTTTTAGGTCGTCCGCCAAATTTAAAACCACTTTAAATGTCCCTCGGACTTGGTCATGTGTCAGCGTTACGTTGATACTTTCCAGTGTATCTTGAATAATCTGTTCAGCCTTGAGTTCTTTTAATTCCGTTAATTTCTGTAGTATGTGTTCTTTTGCCATTGGGTTAAAACCCCCAATGGGCAAAGTCAAATCTCCTTTTTTACCATCTTGAAGCATTGAAATATATTCTTGAAACCTCTCCTTTGAACGAGGTTTTGCGTAGAAGTCCAACATTATGTCAACTATTGGAATTAGTTCGAAGTTCACTTTTGTCAACCGTTAATATGTGCTAGTCTGTCCGAAATGGCTTGCTGCTAACAATTAGAGATAATCAATTAGAGAAACCAAGATAGTACTTCCCTCCTAACTGAGGTTGGATAGAGGCTTGTAATTTTTTAGTTTTTTAAGAATAGATAAAAAAGCACCTAAGAAAATACTTAGGCGCCATGAATGACTCATTAAAAACCAACATTATTCATACCGCAGTGCCTGTACCGGGTTGGCCCGGGCCGAACGCAACGTATGGTAACTAATGGTGAGCAACGCAATGGCCATGGCAATAGCGCCCCCCAGCAAAAACAAGAAGGGATTGATGCCAATGCGGTAGGCAAAATTCTCCAACCAGCCCGAGAGTAAATAATACGTGATCGGGCTTACAATAATGAAGGACAGTAAAATCAGCCAAGCAAAGTTACGCGAGAGCAGGAGTGTAATTTGGGTTTCGGTAGCTCCCAATGCTTTGCGGATGCCAATCTCTTTGGTCTTCTTTTCAGTGGTGATTGCGGCCAGTCCAAACAAGCCCATGCAAGAAATTAAAATTGCAAGCCCGGCCATTACGGTAACTACCGCACTCATCTGCTTATCGGATTGATAGAGTTTCTCAAAGTGTTGATCCAGGAACGAATACTCAAATGGGTAGCTGGTGATCTGCTGCTCCCAAATCCCTTTCACCAGCGCAATGGCTTCTTCCGTGCGGGCACAATCGATCTTAACCGAGAGTTCATCGTAGCCCCACTCCGGGTGCACCACCATCTCCAGTGTATTCACTTTGTAATGAAGCGAATTGAAATTAAAGTCTTTTACCACCCCAATGATCGTGCCCAGCGAATCGTTGTGATACCAGCCATGCCCGGCCGGGGTGCCCACGGTTTCCTTCAGTCCCAGTTCTTTGGCAAAGGTCTCATTAATAATAAACGATCGTCCATTGTCACTGGCATTGTCTTTGGAAAAATCCCGACCCTCGGCTAGTTGGATGCCATAGACTTTCAAGTAATCGTAATCCACGTTCACATTGCTGGGCGTTATCTCCATCACACCGGTATCGGCCTTCACTTTAAATCCCCATTGATGAAAGTTGTTGCCAAGACGCTGGCCGCTGGCGGTTACCCCTTTTATTAATGAGTTCTTAAGCAACTCCTGCTTCATCGTTTCAAATTTATCGTTGGCTTCGCGGTTCATATCCACCAGCATGATCTGGTCTTTGTTAAACCCGATATCGGCATTCTTCATGTAGCTCAATTGCTGCACAACAATCAGCGTACTGACAATCATGGCCAATGCCAACCCAAACTGTACAACTACCAGTCCGCTGCGGAACAGCGAGCGGCCCTCGCCTTTACCGCCTCCTTTCAACACACGCGCCATGTTGAAGGAAGTCATGTAAAAGGACGGATAAATGCCGGTGAGAAATCCAAGTACCAGGGTAGCGGCCACCACCAGCAGGATGTTGAGATAGTTTTCAAAGAAGAGACTCATCGACAACTGGCGGCCGATTATATTATTCAGTAAGGGTACAAATAATAAATCGAGCAGCACCGCCAATACCAAGGCAAACAAGGCCAGCAGTACGGATTCAAAAATAAACTGGCTGAACAATTGCAGCTTCTTGGCGCCAACCGTTTTGCGAACACCAATTTCTTTCCACCGGTGCGAGGCCCGGGCGGTGGTGAGGTTCATAAAATTCACCGCAGCAATCAGCAGAATGAACAAGGCGATTACATAAAATACATCGAGGTAACTGCCGTTGAACTTGCGGTAGTTGTTGTAATCATGTTCGATATCAATAGAACCAAGGTGTACCTGATTGAGTGGCTGCAGGTAGAGTTTATAAAATTTATTGATATCGGGGTCATCCATGTGCCGCGACATGAAGGCCGGAAACTTGCTTTCCATCACTACGATGTCGGTACCCGGATGAAGCACAAAATAGGTGTTGAGTGAATTACCGCCCCAGCGGTCGTTGAACTCCTTATCTTCGGCAAGGATTGTTGCCACCGATGCCAGGGCATCGAATTGCATGTGTGAGTTTTCGGGCACGTCTTTTAGAATGCCGGTGATCTTATACTCTTTGTCGCGCCACGTAAGGGTGTTGTTGAGCGCCTGATCTACGTTCGGAAAAAATTTGAGAGCTGTTTCTTCAGTTACCATCAAGGTATAGGGTTCATCGAGGGCCGTGGTGCGGTCGCCCTGAAGCACTTCGAAATCAAAAATCTCAAGGTAGGTGCTATCAACATAAGCAATGGAGGGAATGATCAATCGGTTTTCGCCTTTTATTACCAATTGATTGCCACGATTAATGAAGCGGGTAAAATTGGCTACTTCGGGAAAATCTTTCAGGAATGCCGGGCCCATGCCGGGCATGGACAACGCCACTTTCTGTTCGTTGGTACCGGGGAAGTTCTGGACTTCATCGAGCCGGTAGATAGTTTCATTCTTTGCATGGAAGGCATCGAAGCTTCGCTCATCGGTGATGAATAAATAAATAACCAGGCAGGCCGCCAACCCGATGGCAAGACTGAAAATGTTGATGAATGCATAGAGAGGATTTTGGCGGATGTTGCGCAGGGAGATAGCAAGGTAGTTTTTGAACATGCGGTGCGGGTTTAAAAGATGATACTCATTTTGAGGAAAAAGGTTACCTGGAAGGTGAGATTTCTTGGGGTAATTTGAAATGTGATCCCCTGCCTGCGCTTAGCCGCTTCGACAAAGGCAAGCAGACAGGCCAACTTTTGTTCAATCATTGTCCCTTACAGGAGATGATGATTGACCCTAGACTTGCACAACAGTCTACCTCCAGACAATTAAGAACCTAATCCAGTAAGCACCATCGACATGAAATACATAAATGAAACTCCATTGCATGTATGAAGGGATACCGGCTCGCGCCTGATTCTGTATTAGGCTATCTCAATGTTTATGAGTTTATGTTTTCGGTCAATCATGATCACGCTTGGCCGGTATGACCCAAATTAGTTATGTCACCCTTCGAGTGCCTCAGGGTGACACTCCCTACAGAGACGTCCAGACAAGTTAACACGTGGGCAATGCGCGGATTCGTATCAGCCTTACCGAAGACGACTACTTTTTCAACAAACGGCCCTGCTCAACATTCTTTGAGGATCTGTACTTGTAGAAGTAGATAGTCTTATCTTGTTGTCCATTGGACACCCAGTCGGCTTTACACGATTCTCCTTTGCGTACGTGACCACTGAAAACCTCACAGACTCTTCTGCCCAATCCATCATAGATATCTACCTGCACATAGTCATCAGCCGGAGCGGTCCATTCGAACTTAATCCGGTCAATGAAAGGATTGGGATAAGCACAAACTTTGAGTTTAGTTTCCTCTTCTTCATCTTCATCTTCTTCCCCGGGATCAACCGGATTTTCTTCTACTGGTTCCGGGGTTGTGGTTGGGGCCGAGGTACTATCGGTTGCGCAAGGATCACCGGTGGAAGGATCACCTCCGCCCGTATTGTCCTTTTCAATGCAACCCCCAGTGGCCGTTTTATACGTGCATGTTTGTGTGCACCCCTGGTTTGTAATCGTTAGGGTAAATGTGGCAGTGGTTCCTGGATTTCCAGCAGTATACACAACGGATGCTGCTGTGCTTCCAGCCGTAATGCTCCAACTATTGTCTGAACTGGTTACCGTCCATAAATACGCGGATGCTCCGGTTATTGAAGTTGCAAGAATGTTCCCCACCGATCTGCAAACCGTTTCGTTAACTGGTGGACTAATCAAACAACTCCATGTCGAAGGATTCGCATTGATTACAACTTCATGAGTAGCTGTACAGCCGTTCGCATCTTTAATCGCAACCGCATAGGTTCCGGAATTTAATCCGTTCAGATCCTCCGTGGTTGCGCCATTCGACCAGGCATAGGTGTAAGGAGATTTTCCACCACTTACGGTCAGCTCAATCGCATAGGCACCTTCCGCACTGCATTGCTTATTACTCGTGACACTGGTTGCTGTGATCGCTGAAGGAGTGGTTAATACATATACCATGGTGCGGCTGCAACCGCTCGCATCCATTATTGTAACAGAATAAACGCCACCTGTTAAATCCGTAACCGAATTATCTGTATCGCCTGTAGACCATGAATAGGTATAAGGAGAAACGCCATCTACCGGAGTAATCGTAATAGAGCCGAGGTCACCGGCACATTTGGCCTCTACTACCTGACTGGTAACTTCAAATGTCTTTTTGAATACACTGATATTGGTTGACGCTGTACAGCCCACCGCATCGGTAACCGTAACTTTGTATAGCGCTGCTTTTAATCCACTGCGATCTTTCGTGGTCACTCCATCTTGCCATAGGTAGGTATAAGGTGCCGAGCCGCCTGTTACCATTAAATTAATGGCACCCACACTACTGTCTACACAGGTAGTTGGTGTTACCACATAGGTAAGCAATATGGGACTAACTATACGAAGGGCATACACTTTATCAATGGAACAACCTACGGCATCGGTTATCTTAACCGAATAGGTTCCAGCACTTCCGTTTTGAAGATCCTCGGTTGTGGCCCCGGTACTCCATAAGTGTGTATAAGGAGCTACGCCACCACTGGGTGTAATATTAATGACGCCATTATTTTGGGTACACGTGGGATGAGAAAAAGTAACACCAACCACCAGGGATGTTGTATTATTGAGCGTAATTGTTTTTTGCACTACACAACCTGCGGTATCGGTAACCGTAATTGTATAGGCACCACCTGCCAGGTTAGTTAAATCCTGTTCTGTTGATCCATTGCTCCAGGCGGTAGTATAGGTTCCGCTCCCACCGGTGATTGTCACATCAATAGAACCGTTGGTACTTCCGGTACAGGACGGATGGATGACTGCCTCCGTTATGGTAATTGCCTCGGGCGCACTTATTGTTTCAGAAAGCGTAAGTATGTTGCCGTTAACATCGGTGATTGTAACCGCATAATTACCCGGCACTAAATTCTGAATGGCAGAAGTGGTTTCACCCGTACTCCATCGGTAGGTATAAGGCCCGGTTCCATCCTGAATGGTCACTTGCAGTTGACCCGTGTTGCTCCCTGCACAAAGCGCATTTACTTTTTGTACCTGAGCTGCCAGTGTAGAGCAAGTGTTTGTCGAATCTCCTGGGTGTTCATCATTGCCCCCATCACCACCGTCATCATCGTCATCGTCATCATCATCATCATTATTTCCACCACCTCCCGTATGATCGTCATCCTCTCCACCCCCATTATGATCATCACAATCCTTATCATCGCTTCCATGGTTATGACTGTAATTTAATTTACCAAAATCAATGCATTGACCTGCTTTGTAAGCGACTACACCCAACTTCTTTTCACACGAACTATCGGAACACCACGTAAACTTTATGGTAAAACTATCGGCCCCCTTTTCGCCAAAGCCCTTGATGTCATCAATCTTAAGTCCATAGACCCCAGTAGTAGGATCTTTGCCAAAGACCTGTTTCCAGTTTTCAGAGTTGCTAATGTTTTTCACTTCCCCGCAAGGGATCGCCAACGTAAAGTGCGAGAGACCGAACGCGCGGCTGCCATCGTATGATACTTTGACTACATATTCCACACATGTTTGAGATATTGTTTTCTTGCTGACGATCTCTGCAGAATAACTGTTGCCTTCGCAGGTAGGTTTATTCTTGTGTTTAAATTTTTGTGCAACGGTTTCTGTTACGCCAACATACAAGAGCCCAACTAAGATCATGATCATGGATCGCTTCATACCCGCTATTATTATAGCCTGAATACTAGAGGTAATAAGTAAACCTTGAAATTCAGCAAGGAAATGCGGCCATGATCGATGAAGGCAACCTATTGCAGGTTAAACGGGAATTACCGGAATCGTATAAAGAGTTGTACCCGTCTAAAAAGAAGAACTTTAATCCAGATTTGGCTTATCATGTTTCCACAGGCCATAGCTTTTTGTCCAGCCCTGCGTTTTATACCGATACCAAAAATGCATGACCATGGCTAATACAAACAGGATTATCAAAATGATCCAAAGCGTTTGACTTCCCCAAAAAATATATACCACCAAACCCAATACGATGTACTTCAAAATTCTAAACCAAACTGGCTGTGATTGCTTTGAAAAAGCAACTTCCAATTCGCGTTTGACAATTTTACTAAAAGACATTTGTGTAATGCGGGAAATAAAATTACAAAATGATTGGTTATGTCAAATCAGGTCTCAACCTCACAAACACCGGCTCACGAAACTGGTGATCTTTGGTAATCATAGAGAAACTAATCTCAGCAATCAGCTTGGGTTCAATCCATTTGCTAATCTTTTCATCCATTACTTTATCAGTAATTGGCTTTTTGATTTCCTTTAGCGCTTTTATCTGCCTGAAAATCTCTTTGAGGGTGGCATCGTCAAAACCGGTGCCTACTTTGCCACGGTAGAGGAACTTTTCACCATCTCGCTCGGCAATGTGCAACCCGCCAAATGTAACACTGCGGTCGCCTTTACCAGGATTGTACCCGAGAATAACACACTCACGGGTGTTGCGCACTTTAATTTTCAACCAAAGATCAGAACGCTTGCCGGGTAAATACTTGCCTGATTTTTCTTTGGAAATTATTCCTTCAAGTTGATGCTCACGCGCGGCTTCAAACAGGGCTTCGCCATCCTCTACCGCCTCACTGATCCGATAGGGCGTGTCGGACTTGATTGCATCTTTTAACCATTCTCTTCGCTTTACCAGGGGTTCATGAATCAAACTCCGTCCGTCCATGTACAAGCAATCAAAGACATAGCAATACACCGGGCTGGTCTTTACATTCTTTTGGATGGTGGTTTCGCCCGTGCTCATTAACCGATGAATCACTTTTTTGAAATCAGCCTTTCCACTTTTATCTAGACAAACTATCTCGGCATCAAAAAGTCCGCAGGTAGCGCGGAAGGATTTATCGGCCACCGTTAACTCGGGAAATTGTTTTGTTACATCATTCTGATTACGCGTGCGGATTCGCACCTGGCCATCCTCCACAGCAATTAATGCACGGATACCATCCCATTTAATTTCATGAATGAAGTTATCACCCATGGGTGGCTTAACGGCCGAACCAGAAAGCATCGGCTCGATTTCATCCTGCAGATAGTTTACCTGGGGCGTATCTACCCGTTCAAACAACCACTCTTTTGCTTTTATTTTATAGATCCGATACTCTCCGTTAACTTCCTTACTACTCAGCCGAAAATAAAATCCATCTTTCTTATCTTTTGTAATCTGATATTTACCCAACGCATAGATCCACATTTCGCCAGCGCCATATTGTCCTTTCGGGATTACCCCATCAAATGTCAGGTACTTCATCGGGTGATCTTCGGTTTGTACCGCCAATCGTTTTACACCAGGATGCGGAGGCAACCCCCGTGGCACTGCCCACGATTTTAATACCCCATCTTGTTCTAATCGTAAATCATAATGCAAGTGCGAAGCATGATGCCGGTGCACCACAAAACTGGTTCCGGTACCCTCCAGAATCCGGGCTTCGGGTTCTGGTGTTTTCTTAAAGTCACGCTTTTGTTCATACGATTCTAACTGCTCTGGAGTTTTATGCTTCTTTGAAACCGGAAGCTTTTTCGCTTTCACCACTTTTGCTTTTCGATGGGTATGCAGTTCTACGGCAAAAGCATCCATTCCCTCCCAGGCATCACCATCCTGCACCACTTTGTCAACGGCATTATTGATGTTATACTCCAGCGGACTTTTCAGGCCTGCAATTTCATCCCACGTAAGTGGCATTGATACGGGCGCGCCTTTTCTTCCACGCAAACTGTAAGGAGATACAATACTCTGGCCCGATCGGATTCTAAAGATGTCAATCAACACGCGGCCTTTACGAGCTTCCTTCTTTATTTGAAGGGTTGTTTCACGAACATTTCGCTCGGTATAGGGCTGAGCAATGGTTTGAGCCGCTTCGAACACGGTATGAAAATCCCATTGAGGTTCGATGGGGCAACAAATATGAATGCCTTTGCCGCCCGTAGTTTTGGCGAAACAGGTATACCCAAACGATTCAATGTAAGACTTCAAATCCAGCGCAAGTGATACCACTTTCGTGAAGTCATAGCCTTCGGGTGGATCAAGGTCGAACACCATATAATCGGGATGCTCGAAGTCGGGCTTGCGACTGTGGAGCTGATGCAATTCAAGGGCAGCTAGGTTGGCGAGCCACACGAGCGAAGCAGGTTCGGTGGCAAGGATGTAATCTTTCTTTTCCTCTTTTCCCAGCTTTACAAATTCAATCCAATCAGGAGCCCACTCGGGTCGGTTCTTCTGGTAAAAGCTTTCTCCTCCCACCCCGTCCGGAAAACGAATCAACGTAAGCGCACGACCTTTTACATACTGCAAAAGAGTGGGCGCGATTTTTAAGTAATACTCAATTACTTCAGCCTTGGTAATGCCATCGTCAGGAAACAGAACTTTTTCGAGATTGGATAACTCCAATTTTCGTTTGCCTACTAGTGTCCATTGCGATTTTTTGGCCATGGTTATTCCATCACTTCGCCTCGCTTCTTATTGCTAAGGAAAATCATCCCGATTACAAACGTGATTGCTGCTACAATAATCGGATACCACAGGCCAGCAAAGGGATCTCCTGCCGGAGAGCTACTGGTTTTACTTGACTCATAAAGGGAGGTGGCAATAAAGGGAGTAAGTCCGCCAAAGATTCCATTCCCGATGTGATATGGTAATGACATCGAGGTGTACCGGATGCGGGTCGGAAATAATTCAACCAGAAATGCAGCGATGGGACCATAAACCATAGTAACCAGCAATACCTGCACAACCACGAGGGCAATCATTAACCAGTAATTATCACCTGCTAAAAAGATTTCACTTTTCGATTCGATGATTGTCTTCTCATCGGGTTTCAGTTTACTGGTCTCTGTCTTAATCGTTTGGTCTGCAAAGACACGTACTGTTTTAACTGCATACGTAGTATCTCCGCTTGCGCTGATTGTCTTTTTACGTTCAATCGATTTTTCACTTTCCAACTCAATCTTGGAGGTTGTATCGGTTAGTGAATACATCTTCTGGTAGATGGGCATGTAAAGAAACACGGCTAGAATGAGTCCGGCCATCATAATGTACTTGCGCCCTACCCGATCTGACCAGGCACCGAAGACAATAAAAAACGGAGTTCCGATTAATAATGCAATGGCAATGATGTCCCGGGTTTGTACAAACTCCACCTGGCAGGTTTTTTCAATAAAGGTCATGGCATAAAATTGCCCGGTGTACCATACCACACCTTGGCCTGCGGTTGCCCCAAACAATGCAATCAACACCATGATCAGGTTTTCCTTTTTACCGAAGCTCTCCTTAATCGGATTTTTAGAAATCGTTCCTTCAGCTTTAATCTTTTTAAACATGGGGGACTCCTCCATTCTTAAACGGATGTAGATGGAGATCCCCACCAGCAAAGCCGAAACAAGAAAGGGAATTCGCCAACCCCACACCGCAAATTGTTCAACTCCTATCCAATGGCGCACGGCCAG
Source organism: Cyclobacteriaceae bacterium (assembly GCA_044229915.1). Lineage (GTDB taxonomy): Bacteria > Bacteroidota > Bacteroidia > Cytophagales > Cyclobacteriaceae > ELB16-189. The sequence goes on along the minus strand of JBGASB010000009.1, from coordinate 29,408 downwards.
AATCACTCCAATAGAAACGAAGAGGCCCAGTGTGGCTGTGGTTTGAATATAACTTGTGTAATACCCTCTGCGGGCAGCGGGTGCATGTTCGGCCACATAGGTTGCTGCACCACCATATTCGCCACCGAGGGCAAGGCCTTGCAACAACCGGAGTATTAGAACAAGAATGGGCGCAGCAATTCCAATCGTTTGATAACCGGGTATTAATCCAATGGCAAATGTTGAACCACCCATAATTACGAGCGTCACCATGAATGTATATTTTCTACCCACCAGGTCGCCTAATCGCCCAAACACAATCGCACCGAATGGTCTTACAATAAACCCGGCAGCGAATGTTGCCAGTGTAGAAAGAAACGCAGCCGTTGGATTTGTTTGCGGAAAGAATTGTTGCGAGAGAATGGTCGCGAGACTTCCGAAAATATAGAAATCATACCATTCGATGAGCGTGCCGACCGAGGAAGCCATGATCACAGACCAAAGCGTACTTTTCTCTTCCTTCGTTATTACGGTTGCTTGCATGGTTATACTTTCAGGAAAGTTAATTGAAAATGAATTTGGGTAAGCTACCGGTCAAAAGAAAATCTGTTGTGCCAACCGGAAGGTATTGGCATGTGCTTCAATAATGTCGCGAAAATCAGGTGAATACCCGCCCCCCATGCTGGCAACAATTGGAATCTTGTTTTCATATGCCGTCATCAATACCAACCTATCGCGTTGCTTACAGCCCGCCCGGGTTACGCTCAATCGGCCTAACTTGTCTGTATCTAAAATATCAACTCCGGATTGATAAAACATAAAATCCGGTTGCACTTGCTGAATCAAATTCCGGAGATTGATGTCCAGAGTAGTAAGGTAAAAATCGTCTGATGTATAGTCCTTTAGTCCAATGTCGAGATCCGAATGCTCTTTGATTAACGGATAGTTGTTTGCACCGTGTATGCTGAAGGTAAACACCCGCTCCTCATTTCTAAAAATCTGGGCCGTACCATTGCCTTGGTGGACATCCAGATCAACGACCAGAATTTTATGGGTCAGTTTTTCATGCAGTAAGTAGTTTGCTGCGATGGCAATATCATTCAACAGACAAAAGCCTTCGCCCCGGTCGGTAAAGGCGTGATGAGTTCCTCCGGCTATATTCATTGCGACCCCGAACTGGCGGGCATATAACGCGCACTGAAGCGTTCCATTGGCAATAGTGATTTCCCGTTGCACGAGTTCATTCGTTAATGGAAACCCGGTCCGTCTGACTTCCTGGGGAGTTAATGAAAGCGATAACAATCTCTTCCAATAGTCAGGGTCATGGGTAAGCGTGATCCACTTTTCATCCAAAGGAGTTGGATGAAAAATATTGTTTTCGGTAATGGTACCTTCATGCAGTAACTGTTGGGGGAGCACTTCATACTTGCTCATCGGAAACCGATGATTGGGTGGAAGGGGTAATACATAGTCAGGCGCCCAGGCTATTTTCAGCATAAATAAAAACGGAGGAACTAATCCTCCGTCTCACGTTAATTCTTCAATGGATTAATGTTGGTGTTCATGTTTCTCTTCGCGCCCATTCCAGGCTTCCATGATTCCATGAAAACTGTCGTGAAGCGCTTTCAACGAAGTACCAATCTCTTCATCGCTTGCACCCCCTTTAATTTTATCGGCCAATGAGCGAGTGTCTGTCTTGAGTTGATTGAGTTGAGCTTTTACTTCTTCCGTGTTTACTTTTTCTGGTAACGCGGTAGCCGCCCATTTGTCCGCTTCTATAGCCATTTCTTCGGCTAATCGTTTAACTGGCTCCAGATTGGTAGAGTCTTTATAAGGATGAAAAGCTTCGGCCATGATCATATGAAATGAATCCATTTCAGGCCATTCGTTTGGATCAGATTCTGTAGTCGTTGCTTCGGCCTCAACGCTCTTTTCCTTTGTTGAACAGGATGTGAACCCAATGGCTACAATGGAGATAAATACTAAGATTATAAACTTCATAAGGTAATTTTTTTCGACCCAAAATTAAGAAAGAACCTAACATGTTAATCTTTACCCCTGTATTTTCTATACATCTCGAAACTATTAACCAGTTTCTTAAACAGTTGGAAATAAAGGGCAATGTAACAAAGGACAGAAATAAACCAGATGAACGTGATATTAAAATAGAACGTGTCAAATTTCTTTCCTGCAAAGAACTTGGTGGGCGCATAAAAATTCGCCCTGAAATCCAATGGATTAGCAGGCCGGTGGTCATCAAAATAGATGGGAGAAACCTTTTGGATCAATTCGCCCTTCCACTCCACAATACGCATCGCATCATTCCTATTTGTAACCATGTCGTTCACGGCTTCATTCACAAACCGCATCCTGCTTTCGTCAAACAATTCATGTTTAACTTGAGTGTTTGTCAGTTGCTTTATTAGAGTATCCTTTTCTGCTGTGGCCTTTACATCGCGGATTGCATAATACTTATCCAGCATAATCAAAAAAGTATCCGTCTTATTATACGTCATAGAATCAAACTTACCAATCTGCAAGTTTTCCAAATACGGGAAACGGTCTTTGCCAATTCCAGATAGCTCGTGCTGTATTTCCGAACGCAGCAAATCCAGAGATTTCTTAACCGGATTAGCCTCCGATTTATCTCTCCATCTCCGTTGATTATTGATCACTAACGCCAGGTGTGATTTGAGGGCTGGTAAATAATAATGCATTTTATACTTAGCCAGGGCTGCTTTCTGATCCAGCTTATAAAATTGTTTTTCATACGGGTTGTCTTTAAACTGAGTAACCATGAAGGCTTCAAAAGCCCATCGTGAGGGCATAATTTCACCCATCACCGGAATTCCTTTTGGCGATCCCACCTTAGGGTTGAATTTATCAAAGTCGATCACCACCCCGCTAAGAAGTAATTGGGGAATAATAAGAAGGGGGATTAAAATGTATATAGTAACTGCAGAATCGAACGCTGACGAAATATTCAATCCCAATACATTGGAAAAGCAAGAGCAGGAAAAAAGAATAAGCCAATAACGGATTTCGGTTAAAGGAATTTCCAAAATCCAGTTACCAATTAAAATATAACTTAAGGTCTGAACTGCTGACATGCTAAAGAGGATCAAAATCTTTGAAATGAAATAACTGCTGCTGCTCAAATTCAGATATCGTTCGCGTTTCAAAATCTTACGGTCGCGAAATATTTCTTCGGCACTTACAATAAGACCAATAAAAAGTGCCACCACAACACTCATGAAGAAGTAGACCGGTATGTTGCTGTTATGAAAGAAGGTATACTTCGGATTCTCTATGCCTAAAAAGTCAAAATACTTAACGAAGTAGGCTATAAAAAATGCCAACACGGGTGCAATCGACAGATTGATCACTAAATATTGTTTGTTGGCTAATTTAGAAAGTACATCGCGGATACTGAAAATCCATAACTGCTTAAACCAATTGGGAATTTTCTGAACGATGGGCAATGGATCATGAACTTCCGTAACCTTGGTAATCTTTATCTTTTGTTTGAAGTATTGATACCACTGACCAGGCGAAATTTTTCGGGTATGAGTAAACCGGCCAAACTCATTGACCACCCGAGTCTCAATGATATTAAAAATCTGTTCTGGATTAATGTTCCCACATTCAGGGCAAGCCCCTGGTGTTTTATTGGCCGCGTTGATGATTTCCTGAAAATAATTTACTGACTCCACCGGGTTGCCATAATAGATCTGGAACCCACCCACATCAAGAATGATCAGGGTATCAAACATTTTAAAGATGTCGGAGGAAGGCTGATGAATAACAACGAAAATCATTTTTCCGCGCAACGACAATTCCTTCAGCAGATCCATAATGTTTTCAGAATCCCGCGAGGAAAGTCCCGAAGTAGGTTCATCAACAAAAAGAATGGTTGGCTCGCGAAGAAGTTCCAATCCGATATTTAATCGTTTCCGCTGTCCCCCACTGATTGTTTTTTGAAGGGGTGAACCAACTTTCAAATTGCGAATTTCAGACAGGCCAAGACTGAGTAAAACCCTTTCAACTAATTCAGAAATTTTCTCTTTAGAATAATGACCAAAACACAACCGAGCCGAGTAATACAAGTTCTCGAAAACAGTAAGGTCTTCAATCAGTAAGTCATCCTGTGGAATAAATCCAACAATTCCTTCTACTTTATGAGGTTCCTTATGGATATCAATTCCATTGATTAACACCCGACCGCTGGAAGGATTTTCCGATCCGTTGAGTACGCTCAGCAGCGTAGACTTGCCCGAACCACTGGCTCCCATCAATCCAATTAGTTTTCCACCAGTCTCTGCAACATTAATGTTTTGTAAGCCCGCCTTTCCGCTTTTGAAATGATAAAAGATATGTTCTGCAATAAACGAGATTTCGGTTTCGCTCTCTTCCTGCAAAAACTTTCCTACGATATCTGAATAATAGATGGGTTCAATCTTCGGACCCCGAATAGCGCTTCCCGTTGCAAACACATCAATCTTACGGCTCTTTAGCGGAACACTATTTAGGTACAAAGGAGTTATGCCAAGGTACTTTATAAGGTAGGTTTCAATATCCTGCAAGCGCAAAATGGCAATGAGGCCTGTGAGGTCGCGGGCTGTAATACGAGGTCCGGGAAAATCATCGCCACCCGAACCTTCATCAATCACCAAAATATTTTTGGAGGCGAGTTCTTCAATATCCTGCCCCATGACAAAGGTGGTCATGGCTTTAACATCGCGTTGAGGAATTTTAAGTGCTTCCCCGATATAGTAAATCAAATTACTTTGTCGCTCTGAGAGTGTTCCATCCGCATAGCAAAGCTCAATTATCTTTATTGAGAGCACTGCCTTTTGCTGCATGGTTAAGGCCTGATTTACCTTTTTTGCAATTTGAATAATCTGTGACCAATCGTCTACAAATTCCAGGGTGGCTTCATCCACATTCAAACCAGGTTCAATCAGGCGTTTATTGGCTTTGCAAAAATCGTCAAATAATGTAAGGTAGTAGCGGGTGGCCTCCTGATTAAGATGGATGGATAAGAATTCCTTAATATTCGCTCTTTCATCCTCGGTAATTCTCTCTTTTGCCACGATGGCAAAAAGCTGAACAATGGCTTTTAATAACTCTTCACTCATTGGCCGTAAAAGCAGTTACAGGAATAAAAACTATATTATTCGGCTTGTAAAATAGAGAAAAAAAAGATGCCATTCCGCTAAATAATCGGGTTCCTTCTTTTTTACACACAATTCTCTTTTATTTGTTCTGCAAAATTTGCCCTATGAAAAAATTTGTCCTTTTAAACTTTCTGATCGTTCTGGTTTTTTCAAGCCTCAAGGCCCAGGATACTTCAATTCTTTGGGAAATCAGTGGCAATGGTATTACCAAGCCTTCTTATCTATTTGGTTCGCTTAAGTTTATCGGTGAAAAAGAATATTACCTACCTAAGGAAGCAACGGAAAACATCTTGCGCTCTGATTTATTTGCCATTGAGGATCAGGTAGATCATCACGCTCAGCATGAGCTAAATAAAGTGCTTCATTTCCCCAAAGGAGAATCCTTAGCCACTCACCTGTCGGCTGAAGATTATAAGAAAGTGGCTGATTTTTTTGGAAGCGAATTTAACATCCCTGGAAAACAGTTTGACAAAAAATACGCCCGGCTAAAACCCCTGGCAACTTCTATCCTGATGACCCGCCTCGCCTTAGGTGAAGCGGTTAAGTTTTATGACATCGAACTGCTTCGCTATGCTAAGAAGAATAAATTAAAGGCTTATAGCCTGGAAGGAGTAGATCGGGAGGCGCAAGCCTTAAATTCATTTTCTATTAAAGAACAGTGCGCTGCCTTGATGCACAGCGTAACTAATTTTACTCAGCAGAAAGAAGAGTACAGGAAACTTATGGAAGATTATCCCCAGGGTAACCTGGAAGAAATTTTTAAGTACACACTCCACGCCTTTGAAGATAATTCGCAGTTTGTTGAAGAATTCTATTTTAAGCGCAACGAGGAATGGTTGCCTAAAATTGAAAGAATGGTAAAAGAAAACGTAGCTTTTATTTCCGTGGGAGTATCGCACCTGGAGGGCGAACGCGGGCTTTTGGCACTTTTACAATCAAAAGGGTACACGCTTACCCCTATAAAAGTTACCAGGTAAGATTAACCAAATCGCTTAGTAACCAGATCACCCAAAATCAATAAACCTTCGCGGAGATATTCATCCTTCAGGGTTTGCAAGTCATCAACTGGCAAGCCTTCTTTGGAAGTAATCTTTGTATTCAGCTTTTCTTCGGCTTTCTTTTTCTCATCCTCAGCTATTTCAGCTTTGCGCTTTGTTTCGTTGAGTGAAATTTTAGTCTGCGACAAATTTTTCTTAAGGTCTTCAGTTTCTACCATGTAATTCTTCAGGCTTACATCAAACTTGGTTCTTTCCAGATAAGACTTATTCAAGCCTGCAATAACCCTATCATTTACATCCGTAACTTTTTGAAAGGTAGCCGGCTTAATCACATCCCAGGGTAATGCACTGGGATTAGCACTTTCACCGTATTGTTCCGCATCAAAAGCAGACGGAAAATACACATCAGGAAGAACACCCTTGTGTTGTGTGCTGCTTCCGGTTACTCTATAAAATTTCTGAAAGGTCAACTTTAATTCGCCAACAGGTTCTTTATCATTGATAAACCGATTCAAATCCAATACCGTTTGAACAGTGCCCTTACCAAAGGTAGATTCGCCTACTACCACGCCTCGTTGATAATCCTGTATGGCACCGGCAAAGATTTCTGATGCCGAAGCGCTAAAGCGATTCGTAAGAACTACCAGGGGACCTGAATAAAATATCTCCTTATTATCATCAGGCAACACCTCAACTTTGCTTGCTGAATTCTTTACTTGCACTACAGGACCATCCTTAATGAAAAGACCTGTCAGGTCAACAGCTTCAGGTAGCGAACCGCCTCCATTGTTTCTTAAATCCATCACAATCCCTTCAACGCCCTCCGCTTTCAATTCACCAATAAGTCTCTTTACATCGCGGGTAGTGCTCTTATAGTTGGGATCACCTTTTTGATAGGCATCATAGTCCATGTAAAAACTGGGCAATGAAATCACTCCAAGTTTGGCGGCACGACCTTGTATTTGATAATTGATTACTTCTTTTTTGGCAGCCTTATCTTCCAGTTTGATTTTATCGCGCACCAAAACCACTTCCTGCGAAGGTCCATTCACTCCGGTTTTGGCAGGAAGGATCAACAGGCGAACGGTGGTACCTTTTGGGCCTTTGATCAATTTAACAACATCGTCCAGTCTCCAACCGATCACATCCACCATCTCACCGTCTTTTCCTTGAGCGACTCCAATAATCAGGTCATTCACATTTACCTTTCCTGACTTCTGGGCGTCACCTCCCGGTAATATCTGTACCACCTTTGTATAGTCGTTTTCGGCTTGTAGTTGCGCTCCAATTCCTTCCAATGATAAACTCATCTGTTGCTTGAACAAATCAGATTGTTTAGGGGAGAGATAATTTGTATGCGGATCGTACGATTCAGTAATCGAATTCATATAAATCGTGAATACATCTTCGGCATTAAACTGCGAAAAGGATTTACTAAACCGTTGATATCGGGTTTTAAGAGCTTCCGTGATTTCTTCAGGCTTTTTCCCTGCTAATTTCAAACTAAGGGCCTGGCTTTTAATGATCTTTCTCCACACGTCATTCAACTCCTCTTTCGAGTTTGCCCAATTCTCTTTATCGCGATCTGTTTCATAGTACTCATCCACCGAATAATCAAAATTCTGTTGAATCAGGGTCTTCATCACATAATCCATCCGCTCCTTATAGCGCCTGGCAAACACCTGATAGATGTCAAAGGCAGGGTTCACATTCTCATTACGCGTCAGGTCATCAATCGCATACTTGAACTTTTCGAAGGACTTTACGTCAGCGGCTAAAAAATAGGTCTTACTATTATCCAATTCCTTCACATAGCGATCCAAAATGGCTGCTGACAAGGAGTCATTTAATTTTATTTTCCGATAATGGTTATTATCCAGGATATAGGAAATAACCCGCGCCTCCTTGCCAAACACCGGTTTGGGCTTTAATTCGAGGGTATCCAGGGCAATCCCAAACGCTGTGCTACTCAAAATTGCCAACATCAATCCTAACACACTTCTTTTCATCATGAGTACTTATTTTCTTGATTCAACGTATGAGTGTACAAATGGGATGCCGCGTTTAGGATACTTTGTTGAAATCAAATTCATCCAGAAACTTCCGCGCTTCTTCAAGTGATTGAAACTCAAAGGTCTTCCTGGCTCCAGCATTCGAATGAATGTCAATTTTAACCAATTCAATATTCCGGGAGCTTTTTCTAAACTTAGGTTTAACATGCTTATAATCCTCTGTCTCTTTTCGGCTGACATTAAATTGGGTTGCCCGAACATTTTTACAATAGGCGCACTGATAGTGCTTAAGCAGCTCCTTTGGACTGCCATCTTCATTCGTTTCAATAATCTCCTCCCGCTGAACTCGCATCGTATAAAAACCACAATTGTGGCATTGTAGCGAAATCAGGTGGCCTTGATATTTTTCAATTTTTATTTCATTGGTCTTTTCATCTATCCATACATCGTAATCGATAGAAAACACATTTTCCTCAGCCTGCATCCCTTCATTCAGGTGTACATCCTCCTCATCTTCACTAAGTAATTTCATAACCCCGCCCGTACTGGAAGTGCGAGGAGTGTACCTCAACCTCCTGAGTTTGGTATTAAGTCTGGTCGGATAGTAGAAATCCAGCACCAGCTGAGCGATATAAATTACCAGGGTAGCCCCTGCTACGGAAAAGAACAAACGCACAAAGAATGAAACCCCCGGGCCTCCGATTTCATCCTTGCCATAAAGATTAATGGCCATTGCGGCAGCAACACCTAGCGCTATAAAGGCCCACTTATACCACTTTATTTCAGTTGTATTTACAAAGTCGTGCTTGTCTTTTAAGTTCTTGATTAAAGAAGCCCTGAGATGATAGACGAGAAAAATGATAACTGCAATTGCCACCATAACGATAGCTCCGATAAGCATAATGTTATGGAATGCTTCCACAAATGCTTTTGACTGTTCGATATCCATAGAATAAAAAAAAATTAAGTTCTAAAGGTAATACTTTAAGGCTAAAACCTACCGATTTCGGAAGAGACAAAAAGTATTTGAAACGAAGGCGACTCCAGTTAATCCGTTGGATTTAGGTGGCACATTTTAACGAGCTTATAACGATCCACACGGGCATTTCGCACGTTGATTATCCTTCTAATAACCAATTAAACAGCCCTTTGATTAGTGTTTTTAGAATAATGTGCAAATATTCACAATTATATTTGCTTCATATTATTAATTAATACTATTATTGTGTAATAATACACAATACCATGAGCGATTTTGAAAAGAGAAAACTGGAGATTGAGCTAAGGAATTTCACCATACGAAATTTTGAGAGGCCAAGTGATTGTCGAAATCTTGATCAGATCCGATTCTATGTCAGAGAGTTATGTGATAAGATCGATGAGTACGAAAGGAGATTCAATTATGTGCCTGCATGGGCCTATTCATTGCTGGCACAATACAATATGGTGCAAAACAGCATGCTCCATACTGAATTTAGAAATGCTTATGCATAAGCCATTTTATGAAATACATCCCCTCTCCTATTCCTATTCGGTACGATTATATGTACTCGGCAACCGCAAATCGGTCGGGAAGGATGCAATATCACAAGGTGCGTCCCGGGGTAAGCAAGCTTAGAATCAGCCGTTCTGAATTTATTAAAGCTTACAATGAATTGGCAATTTTAGCCATCCACCCTGTTCCACTGAGGGGTCAGGACGCAGTCTTTCAGTTAGAATTTTACGTTTAGAACTACTTCATCAGGATCTTTTCAAGATTGGCGGGTGAATAGTTTATCGATTTTATGGTTTTGTTGTCTGCCTTGCGGTAAATCAGCCATTTATTTCCTTCCTTTTTATAATAGCAATCCGTTCCATCCTTTTCTTTATAGAATTGAACGGTTTGGTTAGCCTCCGCTTCCGAATTGCAAGCCTTACTCATATTAGATCGCTGCACTTCTTCAAATAAGTCTTTGAACTTTTCACCCAGTCCAAACTCCAGGATTGCCCCCGAAAGCACATATTGAAGATCACATAGTGCATCAGCAATACCTACCAGGTCTTTCTCCAGAATAGCTACTTCCATTTCCTTAAGTTCCTCGGCCAATAAAGCAACCCGTAGTTTACAACGGTTTTCATCAGGAATAGCCGGCTCAGATAAAATAGGATGCTTAAAGGTTTTATGAAATTCTGCGACCAGGTTAATTGAGTCAGGTTGTTGCATGGATTAACAAATTTAAGGTTCAATGATACAGGTTTTATTAGAAGAATAGCAATGGCCTTTCAGGTGATGTTAGGCAAATCGTTTGAAAGGTGTATGAGGCCTAAGGTTTCAAAGGTTATTTTAATTTGTCATGTCAGTTTTCGTCCCGATAGCTATCGGGATCAAACTGAGAGCGTAATGGATTTGCGCAAGGTCAATTAGCACGTAAACATTTTACTTTTGGTAAGAACCCATAACAGTACTGAAACACAATTGATTACACTATTCGAATTTAGAATTGAGATTAATTGAATTTCACCTGTTTGGTTACATCAGTAGCCTTATATTTGAGGTCTTATTTTTAACGATGAAGAAGAATTTTGTTGAAGAGCTGCGCTGGCGGGGAATGTTGCATGACATTATGCCCGGAACCGAAGATCAATTAAAGAAAGAAATGACTGCGGGCTATATAGGGTTTGATCCTACTGCTGACTCACTTCATATCGGTCATCTGGTTCAGATCATGACGTTGCTTCAATTTCAGCAATGCGGCCATAAACCCTATGCCCTGGTGGGTGGGGCAACAGGTATGGTGGGTGATCCTTCAGGCAAATCAGCCGAACGTAATTTGCTTTCGGAAGAGGCACTTCGTTACAATGAATCGTGTGTTAAAAGGCAGCTGGAAAAATTTCTGGATTTTTCTTCAGCTACATCCAACTCGGCAGAGATGGTTAACAACTACGATTGGTTCAAGGGCTTTACTTTTCTCGATTTTATCCGCGAAGTTGGGAAGCATATTACCATCAATTATATGATGGCGAAAGACTCTGTTCAGAAGCGATTGGAAACGGGGCTCTCCTTTACGGAGTTCACCTATCAGCTAGTTCAAGGGTACGATTTCTACTGGCTCTACAAAAACAAGAATTGCAAGCTTCAAATGGGCGGATCCGATCAATGGGGCAATATTGTAACCGGCACTGAGCTCATCCGTAGAAAGGATGACGGGGAAGCCTATGCCCTTACCACCCAACTGATCAGGAAGGCCGATGGCACCAAGTTTGGTAAAACGGAAGGAGGAAATGTATGGCTCGACCCAAAGAAAACTTCGCCTTATAAGTTCTATCAGTATTGGCTAAATACCTCTGATGAAGACGCTTCCAATTTCATCAAGATTTTCACTCAACTCACCCGTGAGGAAATTGAAGCACTTGTTGAAGAGCATGCAAAGGCTCCACACCAACGCAAGCTTCAAATGGAATTAGCTAAAGATATTACATTACGGGTTCACTCGCAGGCAGACTACGAAGCAGCTATTAAGGCGTCATCCATCTTGTTTGGTAATTCGGTTACCGAAGATTTACAAGGCCTGGATGAAGATACGTTACTTTCTGTTTTTGAAGGCGTGCCGCAGGTAACGATTAGTCGTTCCATTTTGGAGAATAGCGGAACCGTTACTGACTTACTATCTGAAGTCACGAAAGCAGTCATTTTCCCATCCAAAGGAGAAGCCAGAAAAATGATTCAAGGGGGTGGTGTGAGCATCAATAAAATTAAAATTGCTGATGCAAACCAGAAGCCTGCTTTTGAATTGCTTCAAAATAAGTACCTGCTTGCGCAGAAGGGCAAAAAGAATTATTATTTGATAATCGTGGAGTGACCTACTTGGTCTTCAGAATAAAAACTACCGTTCCTTTTGAGCTTAAAGGTGCCTTGCCGCCATCTTTACGAACTAAGGAATTTCTCATTATTTCTGCCTTAAGTAATTGTTCGGACTTAGCGCTTAATCCACGTTGTTTTGTTTCGATTTTCGTAATGTCACCATTCTCATCGCATTCAATTAGAAATTCAATGCGTCCATTTTCATTTTCGTCAAGATCAGGAATCTTTGGTTCATCAGCCCACTCCCAACCAGACATACCAACCAATCCAAAGCCGTCACCCCCACCACCTCCACCTTGTTGGCCGTATAAAGCTTTCGCATCCAGCTTGCCTTCCGGATTACCCTTATCTCCCTGCTTACCATCATCACCCTGGCTTGTTGTGGGGTCGCCTTTTTTAGCGTCTGTACCTTTCTGATCCGTTACTACGGTTTCTTTCTTCTCTTCCTTCTTTACTTCTTTGCTAGGAGTTACTTTTGGCTTTGTCTCAACCACGTTCTCCTTCTCTTTCACTACTTCTTTTACAGGTTCTTTTTTCTCTTCCTTAACTACCACAGGGCTTTCCAGTTTGGAGACAATCGGTTCCTCCGTTTTTTCAGGAACGGGCTCTTCCTTCACTTGTTCTTCGGGCTGAACTTCTTCAGTTTGTTCTGCTTCGGCCTGATCATTGGCTTCTTCCGGTGCACCCGGAGAAGTTTCTGGCTGTACTTCGCCTCCACCCTGATCGTCCATGCCAAAGTTTAGTTCAATACCATATTCTGGCAACGGAGGATTGGGTGCACGCCAGGCCATCATAAGCATAAACGCAAGCAACAAGAGTCCATGGATACCTACCGAGGTAATCCACGCAATACGCTTATTTTTCCGATCTCGCTGCTCATCCATACTATTTAGGTTTGGTCGCTATGGAAACCCGGGCTTCTAACTTAGTTGCAATACCCGCAACAAAAACCATTTCCCGGGTAGGAACGCTTTCATCAATATGCAGAACCACTACTCCTTTAGGACCCGCCAATTTACTTTTCAATTCTCCTTCAAGTGTTGATTTTGTAACCCGCTTATCATTAACAAAGAATTGGAGATCCCTGGTAACCGTAACGGATACCTTCTGTACCTCAATGGTACTGGCCGCACTGGTTGGCAAATTAACCGGTAACCCCGAGGGTGTGACAAAGGAAGATGTGAGCATAAAAAAAATCAGCAACAGAAAGATCAGGTCCGTCATGGAGGCCATGCTAAAAGCCGCATCTACCTTATTTCTTGCCTGCAAATTCATACTTAACGGGGTTCTTGAAGTAAATCAATAAACTCGATCGAAGAATACTCCATTTTGTGTACCACTTTGGAGACCCGGGTAACCAAATAGTTATACCCGAGGTAGGCAACAATACCAACTACCAACCCGGCAACCGTAGTTACCATGGCCGTGTAGATTCCATCGGCTAACAACTTCGGGCTAACGGAACCTTCCTCTTGTGCAATAGCAATGAAAGCACCTACCATACCAATTACGGTCCCTAAAAAGCCAATCATCGGAGCTGCCCCGGCAATGGTTGCCAGCACTGATAGATTCTTCTCCAATCGAAACACTTCTATTTTGCCAACATTCTCAATGGATGCTTCAATGTTCTTTAAAGGACTTCCAATTCTCGCAACCCCCTTTTCAATCATCCGTGCTATCGGGGTATCATGCTGCGAACACAAAATCTTGGCTCCGTTAATATCTCCTTTTACCACAAGTTCCTTGATCTTTCCCATAAAGGCATCTGAACTTACATTCGCTCTGTTGATCGTGCGAAGCCGCTCAACGAAAATGTAAACAGCAATAATGGAACACAACGCCAGAGGGACCATCAACGGACCTCCTGCAAGAATCAGACTCCAAAAGGATATTGCCTGATCTGGCTCAACGGATTCTACTGCGCCTGTAACAATTTGGGCAATCATCATAAGTTTAAAAAATAGTAACTATTCAACACTAAAAAATAGAACCAAAAGCCAACTCAATACTTTTTAACCCAGGCTCCCTGACCAAATTCAGGTTTAGCTGCATCAGCACTTGCTTGCGCAGATGCGAAGGAATCAAAGTCGCCAATAGTCAATCTGTAAAACTTCCATTTTCCATAAGGAGGAATGATCCTGGTGCTTGTTCCTTTTGCGCTTAGTTTGTTTGCATAATCCATAATCAGATCTCCATCTACAGCACTGGCAATTACCACATAATAACGACCGGTACGGTCACTTAGTGTCTCAATGGTGCCAATAGCCGGTTTAGCCGCAGCGGCTGCAGCCTCATCACGCTTCCTTTGCTCTTCGGCCTCTTTTTCCTTGGCTAAACGAGCTGCTTCTTCCCGCCTTTGTTTATCGGCTGCTTTTGCTGCCAGTTCCTTCTTTTGTTTTTCTAACGCCTGCGGTTTATAAACATATTGATAAATCAAAAACGCTGCTACGACCAATACAAGACCAATGATAATGGCAATAACAACCGGAGCATTTGATTTAGGCTCCTCTTCAGGTTTGTATGAGTATGATTCGCTCATAGGTTCTTGTGGTTTGTAAGGTTGCTCCTCAGGCTGAGGTGTACTTTGCTCTGGATTATCCAGAGGTTTGTATTCAATATCGGGTAGGCCAAAGCTATCTTCTCCGCTGTTGCCATCGTTAAGATTTTCATTTGCCTGGTCGCCTTTGTCTTTTCTCTTTGCCATTGGTTTGGTTTTTATCAGGGTAGTAACACAAAATTAACGTAATTTCGACAAATTAAGCTATTTTCAAAAAACCCATGTAATCCCCCCCATCACCTGCACACCTCGTACCGGATAATTCAGGTAAAGTTGATATTCATTCGACAGAAGGTTGTTTCCCTTCAGAAATATTGAAAACTGTTTCGATAAGAAATAACTGGCTTTTACATTCAAATCTACGGCCGGATCCAGCTCAACGGTAGTTTTAGTATCCACATCATAAGCCTTTGCACCACCCTGCACAATCATATCTACATTGAAGAGAAATTTAGAATACAAATTGTAGGAAGAATTAAAACTAACCCGATACTTCGGTCTGTGCCAGGCCTCTGCAACCTGATCAGTTAAGTATCCATACAGGTCTCCTCGCAATACCATCCTTGCCGATTGGGCATGTGAAAAACCAAGTTCTGCAAACAGGTTAGTCCTCTTTGTGTTACCCTCATCAAATACGGTAATAAATTTTGAACGGTCTGTTGAATCATTCTGGTAGTAATAGAAATCCTTGAGATTGGCGACAGAAAATCCCGTTCCAAAGGATACTTTACTACCTAATTTTCCTTTAAGACCTCCTAAAAATTCGATCGTGCGATTGGTATTAAAGATTCCTATGTTGGCATTTACCCAGGCATTTTCATGCGCAATTGTATGAAGTGATAACTTGTCGATATCCCCAATAAGACCTGCATATACTTCGACCGATTGACTGAGTGGATATGAAGCCCTGAAGTCAGGATAAACATGCACAGATTTATCTTTTCCAATCGTGTCATTCTCTAAAACTACATTGGCCCCAATCGTTAGCGACAAATCAGCTATCGGAAAAAACTGGTACCCACCATTCACTTTAAAAATATGTCGCGGCCTGGCTTCAACCAGTTCATCCTTGCGGGAGATCAAATAGTACTCCGATCCAATGAGAATCTTACCTGACTTTGAAATTTCGTAGTCGCTCATAAACCCCAGATTGACTTCACTCTCTTTGGCCTTATAGTGATCATCGAGGTAACTGAAAGAGCCCTTTAATTTGTAGTTGAATTCAGAAGAAGTAGAGTTCTCGAGATCACCACCAAGGCTGACGATTGAATAATTTTGCTTGATCAGGTCTCTGTTTATATCTGTTCCCGGAGTGTATCCATAAAAATGAGTGCCAATACCTTCATAGTTCATAAATCCACCTAAGCTTACTTGTCGGCCAAAGGATTTACCAAAAAGTCTTAACTCGGTATTTCCGCTTGCTGAATTCTTTTTATCAACCGGGCCCTGACCGAAACTTTGATGAAACAACTTGACTCCATAAAACTTCTCTTTGTCACGCTTGGTGGTTACGTAAGCATCCAGGAAAGGTGAAGAATAATTTCCTACCCCGGCACTAATATAGTTACCATAGATTTTGGCAATCTCTTCCTGCTTAAGCCTCAGCGGACGGATGGCAGGATTAAAGTCAGGTGTTGAAAACGAAAGATTTCTAAAGTCGTAAGTTATTTGAGGTTTAATTGGTTCCACGGGCCGGGGTGGAACCTTTTCAAAATTGCGATTGGCCTTAGGAAGTATTATTTGTCTTTCCTTAACAATTTCTATCTCCACTTTTTCAATCTCACCTTCTCCCCACTTCTCCTGAGCCTTCAAACTACCCATGGCAATAACCGATAAACCTATAACGATCAGGTGCCTGTTAAGTATGCCGTTTTTATGAAACACTATCTTTCTCAAGGTCATCTCTTTAATTATCTAATGTATCAGCCTTAATCTGATTGGTCTTTTTCAACTCCTCGCCTTCAATCTTTTTTAACTTCTCCCGTGCCAATACTTTTATGTTTTCGAGCGGGAAGGTTTCCAATGATTTTAATGTTCCTTTGGCCTGGAAGGTATCCCCCATGGCTAAATAGTTATCAGCCAGTAACAAGAAGGACTTGCCAACCCACTCCGGGTAAGCAGCAAAATCGCTATTGAGACTTACCAGGGTTTCGTAACACTGCTTATGCTCTTTTGTCAGGTATTGAATTTCTCCTAATAAATATTTAGCCTCTGCTCCGTATTCATCCTGCGCAGAGTTCAGGGTATTTAAAAATTCATCCTGAGCGAGTTCATAATCACCACGAGCCATGGCTGATTTGCCTAAAAACAAGGAAGCTTTATTTTGGGCTCCAGCATTAACATTACCCTTCTCCAAAATAACGCGGGCATATACATCGGCTGAATCATATTGGGCTAATAAATAGTAAGAATCCATTAAGCCCGACCAAGCTGTGTATTGTTCCTTTTTGTTTGAAGCCAATCGTGCCAATTGTTGAAAATAAGGAACTGCTTTTTCAAAATGACCTTGTTTAAATTCAAGCTCAGCCAGTCGCCCTATTACCTTGCTGGCAAACAAGAATGTTTTGTCCTGGGCCAGGTCATCGTAAATCGATAACGCCTTATTCCAGTCTTTCAACCGATAATATGATTCGGCCTGATAATATTTAGCCTCTGAGAGTCGTGGACTTTCGGGGTAAGTGCTTGTATAGTTTGTCAGGGCGGTTATCGCTTTTTGATAATCCTGATTAAAATACAAGTTCTTAGAAGATTCAAATTCTACCGACTCAATTCCTTTTGCATCGGGGTGTGCTGTCTTGAACTCTGCGAGGTATTTGTCAAAATCAGAAGACCGACCCGATAAGTTCAATGCCTCCTGTAACGGGATCAGCACATCATTGCTGGCTGGATGGCTACCATAGTTTTCCAGTACCGTGATATAATCCTGGGCAGTTTTATTGTACTCCTTTAAATTGAAATACGATGCCGCCCTGCGAGTATAGGCATATGGCACAAAGCGGGATGTCGACTTGGTTTGAATCAGGGTTGAGTACCCGGTAACTGCAGAAGCATAATTTCCTTGTTCAAAATCCAATTGAGCTCTCAGAAACAAGGCTTCATCCAAAATTCTTGATTGCGGAAAGTTTTTAACGATAAGATCTAACTCTGCCCCAGCCTCATCGTATTTGCGCATAATACCAAGAATGGCACCTGATTGAAGATGGGCATAATCTTCATCGGTAGACCTAAGCTGAACCACCTTGCGATAATTGATAAGCGCATCAGGATACGACTTAGAAACGTAATAACAGTCAGCAAGGCGCAGCATCCCATCGGCCAGATTACTTTGGGTGCGTGGAGCCTTATTCACAAACTCTTTGAAATTAAACAGGGCCCGATCGTATTGCTGAAGATTATAGCAGGCGTACCCTAACCCATAGCGGGTCTTGAGAAGGATATCCTGATTGCCGTATCCATCGATCCCAATAATTCTTTGATATTGTTCAGCCGCCAGCTCATACTTCTTTCCAATCGAATAGGCTTCCCCACACCAGAAGCTAGCCTCAGCTACATAATCGGGATCAATCGGATACTTGAGCGATTTCTCAAAATATTGAACGGCAACAGGGTAATCTTCTTTATTAAAAAGCTCAATACCTTTTAACATGGTAGCCTTTTGAAAAGCCCTGTCAACCGCAGGGCTTCGCTTGGGCATAGCCTCAATATATTCAATGGCTTTGTTGAAGTTAGCAGCATTTACGTAGGCTTGTGATAATAATTCCTTGATTTCATCCACATGGCTGCTCCGGGGAAATGTTACGAGCATTTTTTCAAATTCGGCAATAGCCTGATCCGGCAGGCCGAGATCATAAGAAACTTTAGCATACTGATAGGTGCTCTCTTCTACTAACTTTTGATCCGGTTTAAACTTGCGGGCAATATCAAAAGCTGTTTGAGCCATGGGCTTTTGATTTTGCTTGAGGTATAGCGAGCCAAGGTAATAGGCGGAATAAAAACCAACTGAATCGGAATCGGTGAATGAAGATTTCAGGTATTTAATTGCAGTTACATCTTCACCCAAGGTATATGCCACATAGCCTGCCCGAAGCATAACACCTTTATCCGCTTTGTCTTCCCGCCCTTCCAAATATTGCTGGTAGCCAACAAGGGCATTCTTAAAATCATCCTTCTTGTAATACGCTTCCGCAGCCAGCAAAGCGATCTCCTCTTTATTACTCACCCCTTCCACAGCATTTACCTTCGCAGCATAGGTTAACAACTCGTCATAATTTTTCTGGCGATAGTAAACATTGGCGATCAGGTAAGGAACAATTTTCGAGTAGGCTTCATTTTGCTCGGCTCGCTTTAAGTCGGTCAAGGCATTGGTAAAATCACCCTGGCTGTACTCAATAAATCCTGCATAGTAACTTGAAGCCGGTCCATACTCGCCCCCAATAGTCTTATTGAAGTTGAACTGTTCAAGAGACTCTTTCAAAGACTTTTGGTTGAACAAACTATACCCCCATCGAAAACGCCCTATGCGTTGTTGTTCCTGACTTAACCCTGAGAAGTCAACTTTCTTATAGAACAGGGATGCTTTCTTATAATTCTTCTCTGCATAATAGAAGTTACCCAGATCGTAATTGGCCGTAATGGCTTTGGGGTGAGTAGGGTTTTCCTTAATAAAATCTTCAATCTGCTTTTCCGAGTCAGTATGATACAGATTCAGGGCACAGAAGGCTTTGTAATATTCTGCATCTGCACGCCTGGCATCTGAAATTGCCTGTGCACTTAGGTATTCAGAAAACACTTCACGAGCAGCGCCATATTGGCTGTGATCAATCAGGTCAAGTCCAGTGGCAAAAAGCCGCTCCGCCTTTTGTTGTGAAATAAGATCTTGAGAATAGGAAAAAAGCGAAACCAACCAGACACACAGAAATAGAAGGAACCTCTTCATCAAAGATTTTTTCGTAAAACTGACAAAGTCAGAAAATATTGCAGACTTAAGTTTAAAAAATACAGTCCATGCATAAGTTAAAAAAATGGATTGCATGGACTCAAAGCTACTAATTCTCTGTGAGAACTTCATTATAATCGCGTTAGAATGATGAAACCTCACAAGAATTATTCCGGTAACTCAGCAATTGAAAGTAACCTACCGTACTACATCATCAGACGAAAAACCAACTCCTTTAATATTTGTCCTTCGCCCTCGCTACCTGAATCTACGCCCTTTAATTTCAAATCAGCTTGCTTTAAAAGCGTGATACCATGAACCACTTTATTAAGTGGATAATGTTGCAAAGCAGCGCTATAATCCTTAACAGCAAATGGACTGATTTTTAGAGCAGTAACGAGTCCTTTTTCACTTCGATCAGAAGTTGAATGAGCTACCAATAACTTACTGAAGAATGAGTATAAAAATGCGACTAAAGGAATCACCGGATTCTTACGGGTGTTACTTTCAAAGTAGTTAACAATTTTAGAAACCTGCAGCAGATCCTTTCTGATCAATGCTTTTTGGAGTTCGAAAATATTATACTCTTTGCTGATGCCCACCTGAGCCATTACTTTCTCAGCGGTAATGATTTCAGTGGCAGGAATCCCGATCAGGACCTTATCTATTTCATTTGCCAGCCGGTTCAGGTCATTTCCAACATATTCCGCCAGTATACGAACGGCATTGTCCTCGAACCTATAACCTCTATCTTTTGTGTACTCAAGGATAAACTCACCAAGGTAATTATCGTATGGCTTTTTAAATGTCGCTGATACCGAAAGCTGGTCAATCTTTTTTCCCAATTCGCGTCTCTTATCAAAAGTTTTGTGTTTATGACAAAGCACGAGAACTGTAGAAGAAAGGGGGCGGCTGATGTAATCCAGGAGAAGTTTAGCACCGGTATCTTTTTGCAAGTCCTGAATCTCCTGGGCCTCTTTAACAATAACTACCTGCCTTTCGGCCATCATAGGGAACCGTTTTGCATGCGTTAATAAAGTAGCGACAGTCACGTCCTTTCCGTATACAATAACCTGGTTAAATCCTTTTTCAGAATCACTTAGAGCATTAGCCTCTATATAATTGGAAATCAAATCAATATAATATGTCTCTTCACCTTGTAATACATATACCGGATCATACTTTCCGGTTTTGATCCGATCTAAAATTTTCTTTGCTCCAGCATCCATCACCTTCTTTTTTGCGCCAAGTTAAAGGCTGTAACCGCGCCAACCAAAGCACCCGCTAAATGAGATTCCCAGGAAATACGAGGATCCGTAGGTAGTACGCCTGCTAAAAAAACACCTCCATACACAAAAAGGACAAACGCTGAAACAATTAGTGAAACAAAATCCTGCTTAAGCAAGCCATAACAAATCAAAAATGCAGCTAATCCATAAATCAATCCGCTGGCACCAATATGATAGGATAACCGCGGGCTAAACATCCAAACCAGAATATTTGTAATAAAGTAGCAGCGAAAAAAAACGATCCCGCCCATGCGTTCATAAAAGAAGTAAAGGATTGACCCCAGGAAAAGCAGTGGAAAAGTATTGGAAAATAAATGCAGGTAGTTACCATGAATCATCGGTGCAGTGAACACTCCGATAAGTCCGGAGAAAGTCCGCGGCTTGATGCCCAGAAAACCCAGGTCAATGCCATAGAAAAACTCAATGCTAAAGGTCAGCCACATGATAAACACTAACCTGAAAGGCACCACTGAGCTGCCAAAGAACCTACCTTCCCTCGATGGCATAAGCGATTAGTAAGACGCAGGATCTTTCACCATTGGCAGTTCCATAAGTTTCGCTTCCTCATCCCCTACTGATTTGAGCCCCAGTACACCCCCTGATGAGATAGCAATTTCTTTAGCTATCTCCCGTAAACTTTTATAGAATTCAATTGCAAAATTCCGGTCAACTTTTTTCAAAACTCCATCAATATGTTCTAATGATTCAATCACTAACGGAGTTCTCTCTTCCACATCAACCGGAAAACCCTGGATGACAATTTTTAGCTTATCCTCAAAGTCTTCTCCTACTTCCTTATAAAATTCCAATAAGTGAGATTTAGCCCTTTTCTGTTTCTTCTCGGTAAGCGTAATGGCCTTCCTTATCTCTTTATTGTCGATGTGATCATCGGCTCCGGCTATTAAAATGCAAACCAGCATAGGTGCCTTATGCATTAACTCAATCTCGGCTTGCGAAAGCTTATCAAATTCTGGAATCATACTTAATTTTCTTAAAAAGTTCAGGACCCATTATTAACTCGGTGGAATTAACGTAAATTTCAAATATTTTAAGACAATTTGAGCTATCAACTTACAGAGTATTAACCAAAGAGCCAACGGATGTACGAAAAAGATCAAGTACGGATATTTGTTGTGGAGGATGATCCCGCCTATACCAAATTTCTGAAATACGTACTGAGCCTGAACCCTGATTTTGAGCCGGAATTCTTTTCTACCGGTAAGGCATGCATCGATCAACTTCATAAGAAACCCGACATCATTACCCTAGATTATTCCTTACCCGACATGGAGGGCGAGAAAGTTTTAAAATCAATCCGTGAATTTGATCCTGAAATTAGTGTGATTATAGTTTCGGCCCAGGAAAAAATTGGAACTGCGGTAGGCCTTCTTAAAGGCGGTGCTTTTGATTATATCAGTAAAGATGAAGAAGCCAAAGAACGAATTCTGAACTCTATAAAAAATGCTTTAAACAAAACTTCGCTAATTCGCGAAATAGACAGGCTCAAACATGAGATAACAACCAAATACGAATTTGAAAAGAGTATCATAGGATCCAGTGATGCCATCAAAAAAATCTATGATCTGATTGAGAAGGCGGTAAAAACTCAAATCACTGTTTCCATTACAGGCGAAACGGGAACAGGGAAAGAATTAATTGCAAAGGCAATTCACTATAATTCAAAAAGGAAAAGCAAATCCCTTGTAGCAGTCAATGTTGCTGCCATTCCAAAAGATCTGATTGAAAGCGAACTCTTTGGTTATGAAAAAGGCGCCTTTACGGGTGCCGCCAATCGTAGGATAGGTAAGTTTGAAGAAGCAGAAGGGGGTACCATTTTTCTGGATGAGATTGGGGAAATGGACTTAAGCCTTCAATCTAAATTATTACGGGTTCTTCAAGAAAAAGAATTGAGTAGAATTGGAGGCAATCAGGTAATCAAGTTAGATGTACGCGTGATTGTTGCTACTCATCGCAATTTGCAGGAAGAAGTTAGAGCCGGACGTTTTCGTGAAGATTTGTATTATCGGTTGTTGGGATTGCCCATTCATCTTCCTCCCTTAAGGGAACGCAGTAAAGACATTCTTCTTTTAGCCAAACACTTTGCCGATCATTTTGCGAAGGAAAACGATCTAAAGAGATTAAAAATCAGTGCCGATGCCCAGGAGAAACTTCTCCAATATTCATTTCCAGGCAACATAAGGGAACTTAAGTCAGTTATAGAACTTGCGGCAGTAATGTGTACAGATAATGAAATTCGGGCTAAGGATATTACCTTCACCACTCCGATCAGGGAAGATTCGCTTCTCACCAAAGAAATGACGTTACAGGATTATACGTATCGTATCATCAGGGGCTACCTTAACAAATACGATAACAATGTATTGGAGGTGGCCAAAAAACTTGAGATTGGCAAATCTTCTATTTACCGGTACCTGAAAGAAATGGAATCAAAAGGAATTTAAAATGAAGTCACTATCCTCCTACGTTAAAAAAGGACTGTTTTATAAATCCGTTGTAGAAGACGGTTCTGATATAATCTTCATTGTAGATTACGAGGGCATTATTCTTTATCACAATCACTCCGTAAAAGAAACGCTGGGGTACAAAACCGGTAGTTTGGTGGGTAAAAATTTTTTTGATTACTTGCCGCCAAACCTTCTCCCCTACTTCAAGAAAGAATTTAATAAAAGCACCAAGCGGGCATTTAATAAGTCGATTGAATTTCAGTTTATCTGTAAGGATAAATCCTATAAATACCTTGAATTCAATTCCGTAAACTTAAAACAGAAAGAAGGAATTGATGGATTGATTCTGGATTGCCGTGATATCAGCCAACGAAAAAAAGATGCCGAAGAACTTTTGCGTGCTCAAAAGGCAAAAGAACAATTTTTAGCCAACATAAGTCACGAAATCCGAACACCAATCAATGGAATTTCGGGGATGGCTGCCCTGCTAAATCAAAATCCAACCAAGGAAGAACGTCAGACTTATCTGAATGCTATCAAGAGCGCAGCAGATAACCTGAAAGTGATTATCAATGATATTCTCGATCTGGCCTCCATAGAATCAGGTAAACTTCAATTTGAGAAAATAGGATTCAATTTAAACGATTTACTACACTCGCTGATTGATACGTTTGGCGTTCAGGCATCCGAAAAGGGAATTGAACTTTCATATACACTGCAGAAAGAGGCTAACAAGGTTTTTATAGGCGACCCCGTACGATTAAATCAGATTCTGATTAACCTGATCAGCAATGCTATTAAGTTTACCCATACCGGTTATATCCGGGCTTCGGTAAAGGTTGAAAAGATAAAGGGAAAAATCTATCGCCTTCGATTCGAAATTTCAGATACCGGCATTGGAATACCGAACGATAAACTACAAACCATTTTCGAGAGTTTTAGCCAGGCGGATGCCAGCGTAACCCGAAAGTATGGTGGAACCGGATTAGGGTTAACAATTGTGAAACAATTGGTTGAATTGCAAGACGGCACTATACGGGTTAAAAGCAAGGAGAATGAGGGATCTACTTTTTCCTTCACAATCGCTTATCAATTAGGAAAAACCGAATTCTTTGACGAAACCAAGCTATACAAACCGAAAAACAACACTCAACTAAAAAACGCTTCTGTTCTTTTGGTTGAGGACAATGATATTAATCGGCTGTATGCAAGTAGTATCTTGAAAATGTGGGGCTGCCATTTCGAAACTGCAGAAAACGGAGTAGTGGCCCTTGAAAAAATAAGAAATAATGATTTTGATGTTGTGCTTATGGATATTCAAATGCCTGTGATGGATGGCTTTGAAACCACCAAAGCCATTCGTCAAGGTGATCCGAAGAAAAACAAGGTACCCATTATTGCCTTGACTGCCAATGCAACTCAAAAAGATTTTGAGAATTGTCTTACCGCTGGTATGAATGATTGCATCACGAAACCTTTTACCCAGGAAGATCTTTTTCAAGTATTGACCAAATACCTCGGTCGAAAACTTACCGTTAAACAACGGTTGGTGGCAGAGTCGTCTAAGACAAAAGATTTACCAGTCATCGATCTTAGCTATCTTAAAAAAGTTTCAAATAATAATGGACAGTTCATCCAGGAAATTGTTGCCTCTTTTCTTGAATCAATGCCAACTACCGTTGAGGATATTAAGATCCAGCTTGCCCAGAAAAACTGGGAACAATTATCAAGAGTGGTTCATAAAATAAAGCCCACCATTACCTTGATGGGCATTCACCACTTAAAAGATAAGATTGTTCTATTGGAACAAGAATCAAAAAATGGTCAAAACGAAATTATAATTCAGGAACTGGCCGAAGAAGTAAGTCTTTTTTTATCACGGGCAATAAAATCTCTCCGGGAAGCTTAATTTCTATTCATCACCACGAGCTTCTTGCGAACGGTTGCCCCCTCAGGCCCTGTTATTACCACAAAGTAGACAGCATTGGCCAGTTCAGAAACATTGACCTGTTTTATTCCATTCACTGTATTCTCAAAGTTGCCCGCTAACACGGTTACCCCACGCTGATCAATAATTGCCCATTGACTGGCCGGATGTATGCTCGCTGGTATGCCAAAAGTAAATTCCTTATTGGCTGGATTCGGGAACATTTGTATACTATTTAGGCTAGCCAATAACGGAGTTTGATCTTCTATACCTACCACCGGATCGCCCTGTTTTACAGGTCCGGCAATCGCAATCGACTGATAAATTTCTTTCGAGTTCTTATCCTGAACATACCCAACCAGCATCAACTGATTCGGGTTGCTTATAGGCACATCGATAGGCACATCAAACTTAAGCTTGATTACTTGTTGACCTTGTACCCAGGTTAGGTTTATCGTCTCACCATCGCTGCCAAATAAATTTTTACGGAGGACATTCTTGAATCCACTAACATCCTTCTCAATCAGGGCCACATTCATGATCAGCGGAGCAGTAAAGTCTTGCCTGGCAGTAATAACCATTTTCACACTGATCTTCTTATTATCTGCGGATGTTGTGTCCTTCAGTGTTAGACTAAACGGAGGCTCCACAAGCGCTCTTCGATCAAGTTCCACTTTATTCAACTCATTAGTTACTCCGGTAAACTTACCTGGTATAAGAATACCATCCATGATTGTATAAGGAGGCTGAGAGGCCCCGAAATAAAGGGCGCGGGCGGCAGGATCGGTTGGATTATCTTTATTAAGCGGATCAGTTCCCGAGAAACTTACGTGATACTGAATGTCTTGAAAATCTGAGGTACCCCGATCTGTAATCTGTTGCTGATACAACCCATTGAGGTAAGCATCTGCACTTAGACTTGCATTTAAGGTGGATGTAGTGAAATGTTCGACCAGCACATTTCTGGCTTTTTCACCAACAAAGAAGTTATCGAAAGCATACCCGTCAAACGTATTTTGCGGATCATTACCATCATTGCTGCTAAATGCTATTCTTAATCGAACTTGAGACCGATTAGCCACGGGCACCATATCCAGATTAAATCGGGCATTCTTCCATTCGCCAAGTTTTTCAGTCCATCCATAGTTACCAATGGATTGAGATCCAGGATTTGACAAAATACCTACCCCATTAAACCAGTTGACTCCCTCATCGCGGTTAGACTGACCTTCAGGAGGGCCAACAATTCGCCAGGTAAGTCCACCATTGATTGAATATTGAAGAACAGCACCATCCAGATTCTTCTCGGCATCTGAGAAATAATCCAGTGCAACCATGGGACGTTTCAATTCAGTTAAATCAAAGCAAGGTCCATTGACTGCTGAGTTTTCATTTGAGTAATACGTATTTGTATTCTTTCCTGTCCACCATACATTAGTGCCACCTATGGTTGTATTTATTGAGGTACCTGAAGGTGCGCCCCAAATCCAACTTGTATCGCTGGCATTAAATGCCTCAGCAATCCAGCCCCCATCATCTGTTTCAAAAGGTTCCAGGTATTCAGCTCCTGCTATAGGGGCAACCGTATTGTAGGGTAGAATGAATACATTCTGAGTTTTTGAATTTGAGCATCCATCATTTGTGTCGACTAAAAGTGTAGCACTATAGGTACCATTGGACACGTATTTATGCTGGGGATCTTTATAAGTTCCAAAGGTTCTACCACCATGAGTTCCAACCGGGATTGTGCCAACGCCAGCAGGCAATATATCTCCATCACCAAAATCCCATGTATATCCCGTTATCACACTTATTCCTGGGGGAATCGCACCAACTACCTTCGTAGTCTTATCCAGGAAATTGGTATTGTCATTATTACAAATAGCCGACCAGTTAAAATCAACCTCTGGCACATCGCCAACCCGTAATACAAATGGCGAGCTAAAATCAGTGCAACCCTGGCTTGTAGTTACTTTAAGAGATACATTATAGGTACCTGAAGTAGTGTAACGTTTAGAGGCAGCTTGTGTAGTGCTAAAAGTTCCTTGCTGATCCGACCATACCCAGCCTGCAATTGTTGCCGGGAAAGGCGTGGTATTGATTGTTGAATTATCTGTGAATACCACATCACTTACAATACAATTATTAGCTGAAGAGAATAATGAAACTGGGCTTGCGAAGAAGTTTACGGTTCTCTCTCTGAATGTAATGGCATTAAATTGATTCTTGAACGTGTACCGTACTCTATACGAATTTGAAGGAAGCCCATCCGTATCAATAAAATAATCCGGACCGATCTTTACGATCGTCATGTCGGCAGCGTTAGGTCCTTCTGAGGTAAATTGAGTTTCCGGAGGGAATCCATCGGCTGGAACCGGGAAACCTAATAGCTTAACTAAACCCAGGTCTGCACATAATTCAAATTCTCCACTCGCATTTACAAGGGCTCCTTGAATTGCAAAATCAATAGTGGTTACCGGATTGATGAAAGCTTCTTGCTCATCAAAGTTTGTGCATCCATTTCCATCAGTATAAGTATACCGAATAAAGTTTGAACCTAAATCTGCTGCGCTTGGATCAAATACAGCGCGGTCAACTACATTGATGAATGTACTACCTATCACAGAGGTAACAGGCGTAATTGTGAATGCACCGCCCGCCAGGTTACCCGTTAATGTAATGGGTGGTCCATTCTCTGCCAACGAAGCAGGAGCCCCAGGGGGCAATCCGGTAAACACCACAACCGGAAGCGGATTAATCTTCAAATTCATTTGATCCGAAACGGCTGTGCAAGGTCCTGCACCATCCGGATCAAGTGCCGTTATTGTTAGAACAACTGTGGTATTCACCTCAGTAGGGTCGCTGAAAGAATAGTCAGGCTGTAATATGGTAGCATTCGAGAAAGAACCGAGTCCCCCACTCCAAGCAACCGTAGTTGGCGCGCCTGACTGAGAACCTTGAAGCAAAATCGAAGGGATGTCGCGGCACAATTGCAAATCAGTTCCAGCTGAAACAACTGCAGCCTGGTTGATGGTAATACTAATCTCTTCAAATTCTTCAGTACAAGGGCCTACAGGTCCATCCGGATCATTAGCTGTTAATCTCAGGATGATGGTAGTTCCTACGTCTGATGGATCAATCGTGTATTGCGAACTAACCGTTACACCCGATAACGTTGATGCGGTTAATGATCCAGCTCCTGAAACAACACTCCATAGACCCGAAGTTGCGCTACCCCCGATTGTTCCACTCAGGCTCACCGGAGATAATAATAAATTGGAAGGTTCGCAGACTACAAAATCTGCGGGTACTGTAACAGTCGGTCTCCGGTTGATCTGAACATTAAGTAAATCTGAAGCCAATACACAAGGGCCCGCCACATCAGGATCATTCGTTTCTAATCTAAACACCACGGTGGTCGAAATATCGGTTGGCGCTACCGTGTAAGTAGCCGTTACCAGATTTCCTGCGACTGTACTCGTTGATATACTTCCTGCACCTGTTACGACAACCCACGTTCCTGAGGTTGCTGCTCCGCCAATAGTTCCACTTAATGGAATAGTTACTGGTTCACAAACCTGATAGTCTGCACCAGCATTCACTGTAGGGAGCGGATTAATCGTAACCACTATATTTTTTACAGGTCCGTTGCATCCATTGGCTGCTGGTGTTATCTGATAAGTGACTGTACCCGTATTGAAATCAGTCAACGATAAATTCTGATTAATCAAAGATCCATTGCCACTGATTGCTCCAATTACATTAGCAGAGGGAACCGCAATCCAACTGAATGTTGTTCCACTTACATTGGCAGGATTAGAGTTAATAGTAATGATAGCATTTTGACCGCTACAGATAGTTGCATCCAAGCCATCTGCTGTTGGAACAGGTAAAACTGTAACTACATAATTCACAGGACTTCCTGTACAACCACTTACTTGTGGTGTAATCGAATAAGTAACAAATCCAATTGTACTTCCTGTATTAACTGGAGTGTCTGTAATTGCACCAAACCCTGTGGCTGTGACTCCTGTAAATGTACTTCCACTTGTGGAAGTTATCCATGAATATGTCGTAGCTGGGTCAGTAGTTGAAACCGGTACAAAATTGAGAGCCACTCCACTGCAAACAGTGGTCAATAACTGTAATGCCGTGTTTGTAATTACAGGAGTAGGATTAACCGTCACCACGACAACTATTGGTGTGCCCGTACAACCACCCGCACTG
>JBGASB010000008.1:0-215209 GCA_044229915.1 Cyclobacteriaceae bacterium | reverse complement strand
GAATGGTCGGAAGTTTCGGTGTTTTAATATTCTGGATGATTATAACCGGGAAGCATTACATATTGAAAACGATTATTCCATAAAAAGTAGCCGGGTCATCTGGATACTCAACCATTTAATTCATCGCAGGCAGAAACCTGTACGAATCCGGATGGATAATGGCCCTGAGTTTATCGCGTTGTTAATCAAGGAATGGAGCCAGATGCAGGGAATTGAATTTATTTATACCCAGCCAGGTAAACCAACTCAAAACGCTTACATCGAACGATTCAACAGAACGTATAGAGAGCATGTGTTAGATGTTTACATGTTTGATACTATTGACGAAGTACGCGTTGAAACAGAAAAGTGGCTGGATGATTACAATAACTTCCGGCCTCATGAAAGTCTCAACGGCAAGAGCCCGGTAATGTTGAAATATGGACAACTCCCCTGCACGCAAACCCAATCAAGTTGACCACATTCCAACATTAATAACTATTGCATTTATGAAAATGAATTCTACTTTTGAGTTGTACTAAAATGGGGATGCTTACAAATGGAAATCATGTTTGAGGTGCATCGTCCTCTACGAGAGACGATGCCTGACATTGGTATGAGGTCTTTTAGATTGATCAGAAGGTCGAAAGACCAGACTGCAAAAGGAAATCATTAAATTCACTTTGAAAATTCCACGCACCTATATGAAGTATCTTTCCATTTGTTTCACTATTTTCCTGATTCACAGTGCATACGCCATGAATCCCAACGTCAATCCTGACTCCACCCGGGCCGTAATCGAACGCTTCAACGAGGCATTCAACCGCCATGACGTGGAAGGTGTAATGAACCTGATGACCCATGATTGTATTTTTGAGAACACCAACCCGCCACCCGATGGCGCCCGGTTGGTGGGCGCAGGTGAGGTACGCGCTTACTGGCAAAAAATCTTTGCCTCCAATCCGGATGCGCGTTTCGAGGTAGAAGATATTATTGTTGCGGGTGACCGCTGTGTAGTACGTTGGATTTATCATAAAACAAAGGAAGGAAAGCCCTGGCATCTGCGTGGTGTTGATGTGTTTAGGGTACGGGATGGGAAAGTGTCGGAAAAACTTTCCTATGTGAAGGGATAAAAGCAAAAGTTATTGCGATCTATTGTGCTGTCAGGTTGAAAGACCTATTGTGCTGTCAGGTCTTACGACCTGACAGACTCATTCCAAATTTATAGTAATTCGAATTATCTTAGGACCATGGGCTTACGAGGTCGCACATACTATCCCGAAGCGGATTGTTTCTTTGTAACCACTACTTGCTATAGATGGCACCATGTACTGGCAAGTAACGGCTGTAAAAGAATTATTTGTGATAGTATTGATTTCCTCAACTCGAAGTATGAAACTTATCTTTTGGGATATGTAATTATGCCCAATCATGTTCACCTGATACTTACCTTTCCAAAAGAAAATCGACTTTCCGATTGGATGCGCGACTTAAAGAAATTCACGTCAGTAAAAATCAGGCAGGAAATTGAACGGTTGGGTGAACTTAATTTGTTGGAATGTTTACGCGTGGCCAATAAAAACCAAGTCTTCAAAATCTGGGAAGATCGTTTTGATGATGTTATTCTTACGAACAGCCATCTCTTAAATATCAAATTAGATTACATCCATTCTAATCCACTACAGGAGCATTGGAACTTAGTTAACCGGCCTGTGGAATATGAGTTTTCAAGCGCAAGATTTTATGAATCCGGTGAACAATTAAACTGTCGTGTAACTCACTTAAGAGAGTTTTTTTAGAGTTATTCTATTGTTCTGTCAGGTCGAAAGACCTGACAGCAATAGGATTGTCAAGTCGAAAGACCTGACTGCAATGGAAAGGCTCCTTCATTTTTCATGTCAGATCTAAAGACCTTACAGCAATGGAGATCGATAAACAATTCAACCTTTAACATGCCGGATTCCAAAAATCAACAAGTAGGCAATCATCCAAAACTCCCCTACCGTAGCCGGAATTACGAACACCTCCAGCCATGCCCCGCTGATGCCCAGGTAGCCGACAAAGGCACTTACCAGGTAGCCGGCACCTCCGAGAATTAACACGCGGCCTAACCACACCGGCATGCGCTGCGAACTTATAACGATGTAACCCATGGGGATGAGCCACAGTCCGAAGAACAGGCTGCCCACACCCCAGCTGTGTTTAATGAACTGCGCTAAAAGTTGAATCATGATCAACTTGTCGTTCATCGCCTGCGAGCTGTTGGCTAGTTCAATCGCTGCGGCCATGGCCATGGCGCTGATCATAATAGCCACTGCATTCATCGTGCCCCAGGCCGCCAGGGCCCAGGCAGCATCATGCCGGATGTCTTTGAACAGTTTGTAAAACCACACTGCAGCGAGTGCCTGCGACATCACGATCAGAAATTCAAACAGCAGCCGGATGCGGGCAAGCGTTTCATGCTCTGTTAAGTTAGCAAGGGTTTTTGAGGGGTCGTCCGTTACATAAATACGCGAGTGTAGCACCAGAAATCCAACCATGCCTGTGATGGCCAACATCAAATACCAGATTCCCGTGATACGGGCCGTACTCACCAATTCTTTTTGCTGCTGATCTGTGTTCATGCTTGTTCGCGATCTTTTATCCCGTTGTGGAGTTGAAAGTACTATTTATTCTGAGATGTTTTACTCAACACAAGCCTTAAGACGCCCCACTTGATTGATTGTTACAAAATTCAAGTATCGTCTCCCAAAGGGGACGATACGTTATTCTATACTTATACATGCTTACGCATCGTCCCTTAACAGGAGACGATGCGTGACAATCAAAGACGACCCACCCGATCATTTGTTACGGAGTGCAATTGTTTTGTCAGATCGAAAGACCTGACAGCAAAGTGTCGCTGACCAACAAGATCTCAAGTCTTCAAGCTTGATATATACCTTCATGCTCGTGGATCCCGCCCGAAATCGGACGAACTTGATTGATTCTGAACAGAATTATTTTATCAACCCCACATTCCAGTCTGAATTCAATAAATTCCTTTGGTATATAAATTGTAATGCGATGTCGATCAACCCATTCCTATGATCCGCAACTATTTAAAAATCGCCATTCGGTCCCTAATCCGGAATAAAGCTTTCACCTTCATTAACGTCTTCGGCCTGGTGCTGGGTATTTCATTTAGCACCATGTTGTACACCTATGTACATAATGAGTTGTCCTACGACTCCTTCCATCAGAAGTCCGACAGAACCTATCGCATTCTTACTATTGATCAGTCGGTTCCAACCAATGTACGCACGTTTGGTATTACTGTCCCGCCCCTGGGGCCAGAGCTGGTAAGCTCTTTTCCGGAAGTAACAGAGATGGTGCGTTTGCACAAATTTGCAGGTCAGGTGGTGGTTGAAATTGAGGCGGAAAAATATAATGAACGAAATTTCTTCATGACAAGCGATGCTAATTTCTTCGAGGTTTTTGATTTTGAATTACTGGAGGGAGATAAAGCAACTGCCCTGAGTCAACCCTTTTCAGTGGTGCTTCAGGAGTCGATCGCTAAAAAGTATTTTGCCAACGAGTCCGCACTTGGCAAAACCATTAATCTGCAAGAAGTCGGATTAGTTAAAGTAACGGGAATTATTAAAGACATTCCTGTGAATTCGCATTTACAATTCGATCTGCTGTTCTCCAATATTTTTGAAAATGAAGAGTGGAATACGTATGTGAATGATTGGCAGGAATTCAACGCCTATACGTATGTCGTGTTGGAAGATCAAAAGGCACTTGAAGGATTGGAGGCCGGAATGCCTGAGTTGATGAAGAAGCATTGGGGTGAAGAGGCGGAATTCCAAAAGACTTCCTTTCAACCCATGGAGGACATTTACCTGCATTCTTCCCACATTCAATCGGGAGCGGAACGCGAGCATGGCCAGCTTTCCTATGTATACATCTTCTCCAGCATGGCGATATTCCTGATCATCATTGCTGCTATTAACTACATCAATCTAACCACCTCCAAGGCTGCTTCTCGCTCAAAAGAAATTGGAATAAGAAAAGTATCGGGTGCCTTTAAAACACAGCTCATCTTTCAATTTCTAACAGAGGCTTTTTTGCTTACCCTAATCTCTATGCTGCTGGCGATTATAATGATGGACCTGTGTTTTCCTTTCTTCAATTCCATTACCGGCAAGCATTTTGACTTGTCATGGCAAACCCTTGGCGATTTCTTGCCAGCCCTGCTCCTGATCACCGTACTCATCGGCATCCTGGCAGGCAGCTATCCGGCATTCTACTTATCTAAACTAAAACCGGTTATCACGTTAAAAGGACAGTCGGTATTTACAAAAGATAAATTTAATCTTCGTACTTCCCTTGTTGTCTTTCAGTTCATGATCACCCTTGTGTTGATTGTGTCCACATTGGTTATCGGCAATCAGATCAACTTCATTCAGACTAAAGATATTGGCTTTAATAAAGATCAGTTGATGATCATTGATATCAACAGTGGCGAGGTCCGCAACCAGTTTCAGGCCATGAAGAATGAGTTCGCAAAACTTTCCGGTGTACAACATGTGGCAGTGTCTTCCCGTGTACCGGGCGAATGGAAAAACATTCGCCAGGTGTACGTGAAGAACCCATCGGGAGCTCATGCCAACCGGGATTCACTACAATCCTACTTCATGGGATTTGATGAAGACATGTTGGAGACCTACCAGCTTTCCCTTGAGGCCGGAAGCTTTTTCTCCGGAAGTGCTAAAGCGGATTCCCTGAATGTGGTAATTAACGTAGCCGCTGCAGAAGCATTGAATTTGCAGCAGCCGCTCGGCACTGTACTTCGTATAAATACGCGAAGAGGGCCGTGGGATGTTACGGTGATTGGTGTGGTGAAGGATTTTAATTTTCAATCCTTACATCAAAAAATTGCCCCGATGATTATAGGTTATCGAAACAATCTCCTTCAACCCATTGATTATTTTACCCTAAAAGTATCGGGCAATACCCAGCCACTGATTGAAGGCGCTACGAAGGTGTGCGAAAAGT
Source organism: Cyclobacteriaceae bacterium (assembly GCA_044229915.1). Lineage (GTDB taxonomy): Bacteria > Bacteroidota > Bacteroidia > Cytophagales > Cyclobacteriaceae > ELB16-189. The sequence goes on along the minus strand of JBGASB010000008.1, from coordinate 210,190 downwards.
TCGACCCGGAAACACCTATTGAATACCATTTCCTTTCCGAGCAATTGAACAATTTTTATGTATCGGAGAAAAAGGCTGGCATGATTTTTCAAATGGCAGGTGCACTCAGCATCTTTGTGGCCTGTCTTGGACTTTTAGGATTAGCCAACTACCATGTAGAACGCAAAAGTAAGGAGCTTGGAATCCGGAAAATACTAGGTGCCGATTCGTTGAATCTATTTTTGATGGTTTCGCTTTCTTTTACCCGACACGTAGTACTTGCTTTTTTTCTTGCATGCCCGGTGGCCTGGTATGTTATGCGCGAATGGCTAAATGCCTTTGAATATCGAATTCCATTAAATGCCGGAGTTTTTATTTTGGCAGGTGCCATTGTCTTACTCCTCGCACTGCTCACGGTTAGCTATCAGTCTCTCAAGGCAGCCATGTTCAATCCGGTAGATTCCCTGAGAAGCGAATAGAAATGCAGTAACCAATTTCTTTACGTATTCTCATCCTTATGAATGATTTGAAACACCATTGATTGTGCTGTCAGGTCTTTCGCTGACAGCAAAAGGAAAACCCTTGAATGAAATTTTCCATTCACCGGGATCCCGGCTCGCGTATTGAAGGTTTGAGTTAGCTTAGGTAATTCCGGCTAACTTGGCCGGGATGACGTCTTCGGTAGTGGGTTATTTTTGTGCTGTCAGGTCTTTCGACCTGACAGACTGATTACAGCAACTAACCCGCAACAACTAAATAAAAACGGATCATCTTTCAGCAACCGGAATCGCTCGCTACAGCGTACAACACATAACCGGATACATAGATCTTAAACACCTTTCTATTGTCATTGGAAGGAAGAATATTCCGGCTTGCAGTTAGCTTATACACGTTATCAACACTGGAATGAACAATACTCCAGGTTTTACCCAGGTCAGATGACCGGAAGATCCCATCCGGATGTCCACAGATTAAATAGTTGCCGATTTGTTTGATGGATGAAAGTGATAAAGAAGGCTGAAGTTCTGCATCAATGGCTTGCCAGGTTTTTCCCTTATCCAATGAAATGTGTAACCTTCTGGAGTTGATTCTTGAGTTAAATGAAATCGCTGCAAACCCACCCTTGATACGTTCAACCGCGATACCCACGCCCCCTTCGCTGATTACCCATTCCCAGTGTTCACCCTTGTCGGTCGAGCGCATGATGCCTTTTTGACCTGTTGCGATAAGAACACCGTCAGATTCCACCATCTCCATCACCCAGCCTTGCTTTTGCACGGGGTTCCAGCTTTGTCCCTTGTCGGTCGATTTGTAAAGACCGTTATCGCTGCCTATGAATACAGTACCATCAGACGTTTCAAAAATTGTTCGCAAGGTTTGCTTTTTGAAGTTTGTATAGATCGGCAACCAGCTTGCAGCGGACATTTTTTGATAAACCTGTCCATCATAGTTGTAGGCCATCACTCCGGAACGATTGAACGCAATCGAATTGCATCGTGGATCAAGACCCGTCTCTTTTTCCCAAACCGGAGTTTTCAGATTGCTCTGACTGCGATACATTGCATTGTTGATACGCAAATAGAGCTCTGACTCGCCTGCAAAAAAACCTTCGGGCTGTTCTTGTCCAGGCAAACTCTGACTGATGTCCTCCCAGGTCTGGCCGCCATCTTTTGATTGGAAAATGAGGTTGGATGCTACTGACTTTACATCATTTGAGGGTTTTGACGCTGGAGCCAAAGTCGGTGCAGTGGAATAGAAGCTCAATACCCAATACAACAAAGTCAGATGTATGAAATGCATAAAAAGGATTTTAATTAATAGACATTAAAAGTACAGAAATACCCAAGATATACCTGCTCAACAGCCGGGAGTAACTCCCACAGCGTATAGCACATTGCCGGAAACATAGAGTTTAAACACTTTCTCAACAGGGGTTGCAGCAGAATTCAACGTTACGAATTTCAAAGCATGAAGCACGTTACCAAACCCTGCATGAACACGCTGCCATGTTTTACCCATATCCGATGAACGGTATATTCCATCCGGATGCCCTACGAACAAATCATTACCCATTTGTTTGATAGATGAGATTAACGAAGAAGGAGGAAATTGTTCATCAATGGCTTTCCAGTTTTTTCCGCCATCCAATGAAATGTGTATTCTTCTGGATTTAGTTTGAGTGTTGTAGGCAATCGCAGCAAATCCACCATCGATACGTTCAACATCTATACCTACCCCTCCCTCACTGATTACCAATTCCCAGTGTTCACCCTTGTCGGTAGAACGGATGATCCCCTGTTGGCCACTAGCCACCAGAACACCTTCTGACTCCACGATATTCCCAACAAAGCTTTTTTGGCTTACCGTCCAGCTTTGTGCTTTGTTGGTAGATTTGGAAAGACTCTTCCCTGTGCTTAAGAATAACGACCCATCAGAAGTTTCAAAAATAGCTGCTACCGAGTGTGGTTTGAGGCTTGTCGATTTCAGACTAGTATAAACCGGCAACCAGTCCCGATCGCTATCGGGATGTGATGAGGGCTTTTTCTGATAAATATGTCCATCATAACTGTAGGCCAGCACTCCGGATGGATTGAAAGCAATCGAAGCACTTCGTAGACCAGGAACATTCTCCTTTTCCCAAACCGGAGTTTCAAGATTACTCTTACTACTATACAATCCACCGTTAGTGCTTAAATAGACTTCGGATGCACCAGCAAAGAAACCTACACGCTGTTCTATTTCAGGCAAACCACGGCTGATATCTTGCCATGTCTGGCCGCCATCTTTTGATTGGAGAATGATGGTGGTGTCGTCTGGCTTAACATCATTTGTGGGGGTTGACGCTGGAGCCAAAGTCGGTGCATTGGAAGAGAAGCTCAAGACACAATACAACAAAGTCAGATGAATGAAATGCATAAATTTGATTTTAGTAAGTATACATTAAAAGTACAGACATACCCAACGTATACACACATTACATGTGTAAAATTATGTTAATGATTTGTAAAAAGATTGTAATAAAGCCGTTGAATGGATCTTTCTTCACCGGGATCCCGGCTCCGCGTATTGAAGATTTGCGTCAGTGTTCATACGTCAGTATAACTTGGCCGGGATGACCGGTAGCTGGGTTAGTTGTTGCTGTCAGGTCTTTCGACCCGACAACAAGCAAAGCAACAATTGATTTTACTTTGGCAACACCGTAACGATCACCCTCTTGTAACTCACCAGTGCCGGGGTGCCCTTATCTTTAACCTGCAAAATAAAGTGGATGGTCTCGGGCTTGCTTACTGTTGGTGCGGTAACAGGCAAGTCATAAAGATTTGAAGCATAGGGTCTGAAGCTCACATTGCCATTATACGTACCTGCTTCACGATATTGAATCCATAAATAACTCATGGAGTCGCCATCAGGATCCGTTGATCCATCCGCATTCAGATGGAAAAGTTCACCCGACTTCACCGTGAATGTTTCAGTATGTGCCAGTTTAGCAACCGGTGCGTGGTTCGCTTCGCTGAAAGGTTTGGTGCACCACAACATCCGCGCAGCAAAATCATTTTGAATGACTTCGCGCCAACGCCAGATGGTTGCCTGGTTGTTTACATAACTTACTTTATCTACAGTCGAAACAATTGAGTCATTTGCATTCGTCCAGATCGGTCGTGTTTCAGGTTCATCTTTAGGCCAACCTTCTCTTCTGAAAGGGCCTGCATTTGAATCGCGAAATTCAGGAAGGTATAATTCATAGCGACCACCCCAACCACCAAAATTGGGTTGTTCCGGATTACTCAATCCATTGTTGATCAAGTTGAGAAATGAAGGTGTGTCACCTTCCATGCCATAGGCTACGTCTGGATACACCGCACCGAGCGGACCATGTCCTTGTTGAATATTTTTTGCAAGCCATTCATTGGAAACCACTTCTTTGTTGGAACCAGGCGTTGGAAACGGTAGCCCTATCCACGTGGCATAGCTATAGTTATAGCCGGGTGTCACCACAAAGAAAATGCTGGGAAATGTTTTTCGGATCCACGGGCCGCTATCATCCTGATCGGAGATAGTATACACCCGGATCTTTTTGTACATCTTTTCTGCTTCTGCGGCTGACTTCGTAGCTCGTATTTTAAAAAGTGCCTGCGCCAGGGTATTAGGTCCACCCCACACACAAAACCAAACCGGACGATCATCCGGTTTACTAAGTACCTGCACAATCCAATCAGAACCTTGCGAATCCTTTCCTTCGCCCACTCCTTCCATACCATAAACGGGCAACCCTTTTTTTACTTTCGGCTTTAGCTGGTCGTATGTGAGATAACCCTTCTCATGTTTGAGTAAATTACGTTGCACCTTATTATATGCCTGCAGTATTTTGTCGATACTCTCAGGCGCCACTCTCGTTTTTTGATGGATAGAAGTTGTGGCGATAAGCCCTTCCACATCCCATTGATTGGAATACAAGAGAAACCGAACCAGTGATTGTGCATCGTCCGGATCGGCTTCAATATCGGTAAGCACCACCACGCGTTGTTTACTGGCCTGGGCGAATGTAACGGCAGGAAACCAAATCAGCAGCAATAAAATCGTTAGGGATATTTTGATGGGTTGCATAATCAGCATTTTTTGTTGCGATCGAAATTACTTAAAAAACTTTGGAAGCATCTGAGAATAGATTTGTAACACCTATTTTACTGGTGTTGTCTGGTCTATCTACCTGCCAGACAAAGAATAATACAAATCCAACTTTCTTAGGCGGTTGTACGTATTTACCTATTAATAATAATCCCCAACATTCATTATTTTCAACTCCATTTTATTAACCTCTCATGAACAGACTGTCCGGTTTTTTTCGAGCCCTGCTTTTTATTGGTTCCCTCTCTGCCACCGCGCAGGACTTTCCCGGAAAGCGGGATTCACTCTATTCCGAAATCCTAAAAGAGAAGCGAGTGATTCAGGTAGCCTTGCCCAGGGGCTATAACCCCGAGTCGGGTGAGCAATATGAAGTGATGTACATACTCGATGAGGGCAACATTAAAATCATTTCTGCCATCCAACAGTATAACGAGGAGGAAGCCTACATGCCGCCCATTATCCTGGTTGCTCTCTATAATATCGATCGGGACCGCGATTTTTTACCTTCCCACTCATCCGATATACCCACATCAGGCGGGGCGGATAAGTTTCTTTCTTTTTTCAAGCAGGAGCTGATACCCTACATTAATAAAACGTATCCAACCAACGGCCATAACCTTTTGTTCGGTCACTCATTTGGCGGGGTGTTCGCCACCTATGCCCTGCTTACCGAACCCCAGCTATTTGATAATTACCTGGCGGTTGATCCAAGCTATTGGTGGGATAAGGGTTATATGAATAAACTGGCGGCCCGGAAAATTGAGCAACAACTACCCACCCGGAAATCGATTTATATTACGGGCCGCGAAGGCCAGGAATTTGTTGGTATGGGCTTGCCCGGTATGGATTCGGTTCTGAAAAGTAAAGCGCCCAAAGAACTGAACTGGAAGGTAGTGTCCTATGCAAACGAGACGCATGGTTCGGTGCGTTTAAAAAGTATCTATGATGGGTTGAAGTTTTTCTACGAGGGCTACACCAATCAGCCGATTCAGTTTCACCCGATGAACGGCATCGTGCTAAAGGATAGGCCGTATAGAATTTTTTACTTCGGGTCGTCACAGGTAGTACACTATAGTACCGATGGAACCGCGCCTACGGAGGTATCCCCAAAAATGGTACCGGTGAACACGCTTACGAATGGTGCGAAACTTTCGGCCAAGTCGTTTGGCAACTATCATGAGCATAACAAAATAACGACTGGAGAATTTATACTCGGCCAACCGCTGGCTGCAGTTTCAAAGCCCAGAAACATAAAACCAGGCGGGTTTCGGTACACCTATTATGAGGGCGAATGGGACAAACTGCCAGACTTCAAACAATTAAAACCTGTAAAATCCGGAATCACCGACAAGGATTTTAATGTTAGTAAACTTCCGAAGGCTACCCACTTCGCCTGCCTTGTGGAAGGGTTTTTGGAAATTCAGCAGGATGGGTATTACATTTTTGTACTCGACTCAGATGATGGCTCGAAGCTGTTTCTGGGAGACAAACTACTGATTGACTACGATGGTCTTCATGGGGGTGGAAATGACAAGACATTTCTCGTCCCGCTGACTAAAGGATTTTATCCCATAAGGCTGGAGTTCTTTCAAAAGGCTGGAGGAGCAAGTCTGAGGCTGATGTATGTGTTGCCGGATGAGGCCAACCCACGCCCGATCAATATTCCGGTGGAACTTCAGTATAGTAAGGGATAGATTATTAGCCGTTGTCAATCATTCTCCTATGAAAAAAATACGATTGCTCTTGCTGTTATCAGGGTTCGTTTCCGGGTGTACCACCCAGCGGGAGGTTTCATATACCTATGCCTCAGACACGTTAAAAATCAAATCGCTAACGAAGAATGTCTTTATGCACATCTCCTACCTCAACACCACCGACTTCGGCAAGGTAGATTGCAATGGAATGGTGTATATCAATGGTGATGAAGCAATTGTTTTTGATACACCCACTGATGACAAAGCCGCTGCTGAACTCATCGACTGGATAGAGGTAAAACAAGGTAAAAAAATAAAGGCCGTTGTAGTCACGCATTTCCATGAAGACTGCCTGGGCGGGTTAAGGCAATTCCATACGAATGGAACAAAATCCTATGCCAGCAATAAAACCATTGAACTGGCAAAGAACACCAAGGTGGAAGTATTGCCTGAAACGGGCTTTGATAAAACAATCGAATTTAGCGTAGGCAATGAATCTGTGTATGCCACCTTTTATGGAGCCGGGCATACGGAGGACAACATTGTTGGCTATGTACCCAAAGAAAAGGCCCTGTTCGGAGGTTGCCTGATTAAAACCATGAATGCCGGGAAGGGATTTCTCGGTGATGCAAATACCTTGCAATGGCCAGGAACTGTTGACCTCATAAGAAAGGACTTGCCGGAATTAAACCTGGTCATTCCCGGGCATGGCAATCCGGGCGGCAAGGAACTGTTGGATTACACGATTCAACTCTTTGAACAGAACAGAAATTAATTACTTAAACTTTGTTCTTGTTATTTCCTAACCAACACCCACTCTTCAGCCGTGCGGTAAATTTTTGTTGCTTGTTGGAGAAGAACTCAAACAAAGGGGACGTCAATATTCCCGTGCAACTTCAGTATAGTAAGGGATAAGCAGACTGAGAGTAACGATGCTTATTTCCAATGGAGTCTCCGCTTCAGGACTCAACGTGTTTTGTCGTTTCGCCCCTGACTTCTGTTCTCTTTTCTCTAATAGTTCAGTCTTAAACAATTAATATTTTCGTTCACTTTGCACTCCCTCTTGTCAATATCGTGCGGTCTTTGAGACAAATAATTCATTTGTTTTATCGGAATAGTAAAATGATATTACAGAACTAGCATTACCACTAAAATACAGGCTATTGCTTGCCTTTTGGTTAGGAGAATCATATTTCCTTTTCGTTAACTTTTGGAAATCAATCAGAAGATTCATGTAATTATCTTGAAGTGGCGTATGTAGAACATTTAACTCCCTGTCGAGAAAAAGAGAAAATCCTAAAGGATATTCATTAGAAACTTGCTGAAGGCCTGTACCACTACCACTACCACTACCACTACTAACGACCCCTTTTACCTCTCTTAAGACTCCAGGTCTCAAGGCATATATACCATTTGTGAATTTACTAACGCCTACGATAGAACTTCCCTGTAATACATTCAATAATTCCTGTGAGTTTGAAATAACACCTTCTTGAGTCCACTCAGCTCCTGTATTCAAATTAAGTAGCGGCCCTAAAAGTTTGGATTTGGCAGAAACTGAGTCAGGATCAAATTTTACTTTGTTAACTAATTTAAGAGTTTCTAAACTATAAATTCTTAGCCTAAAAAATGAATTAAATTTTTTCCCATTGTCGGTAATGAAAAGCAAATTATCGACACTGCAGAGTGCCGGCTCCTTTGTATCTTCAAGGGTAATAAATTTCTCAATACTTGATCCGGTTACTAGATCAAACTTAACAATTTCCAAACGATCACCTCTGTCCGTGTTTTTATTAAAATATATTATTTGAAGATAATCTTTAAAGGGAACAATAACGTGAGAAGTGCGGCTGGTAAATGTGCCCCATGGATCGATTACAGTTGAGCTATGCTGTTTGATTGCCTTTAATGTTTCTTCATTGATTTTATAAGTGGTTTTCTTTACAGAATTAACAGACCTCGTCTGATAAATTGTTAGGCTTTCGTTATTACCATCAGCCATTGCCACAAATAGCTGATCCTCACACGAAAATGAAAATAGCGATTCATGAGAATATGGGATATCCAACCATTCAGAAAAGATGGGTGGCTGATTTCCGTTTTTGAAGAAAGCCACGAAATATGAGCCCTCTTTAGCATTATTCACTCGCCCATCGAAGTAGATAATAAATTCCTTTTCATTAGAACTGTACCCTTTAATTTCCAGTTTTACGGAATTGACCTGATATCTTGCAAGCTCTTTTTGATTCGGGTCAAGAAAAATTAGGAAAGAAACTTTGGGCAGGAATTGCATAACAATTGATGAATAACCATTGCTGTCGGTTAACCCAATCGTCTCACTCAGTGTTCCATTCCCTCCTCGAACGGTATAGGGGTTGTAGGTTTGACCCTTAGTTAAAGAGAAAGCGAAAAGTAAAAGCAAGCATATACCACCTCGTACCTGTGACATTACTAACATGAATTCTGTTAGCAAATTAATCAAATTGTTCAACACTTCACTTTACTCGGAGTCCCAACTTGCTCTTATTCCTGACCGCAAAAGAGGAATGAACGGTAATAATTAAAAGTATCACCCTACTCGCCCTATTAAAATCAGATTGGGTTAAGAGTATTAGATCAGGTGCACAAACGCTACTCATACTTCAATGAATTCACTGGATTCGCAGAAGCCGTACGCACCGATTTTATGCCAATGGTAGCTATGGCGATGGCAGCACATAGAAGACCGGATGCCAGCATGATCAGGGGATTAACCTGAATCCGGTAAGCAAAATCGCTCAACCAATCTTCAGCAAAATACCAGGTGAGTGGCGTTGAGATGACAAGGGCAAGGATCACCAGAATCAGATATTTTCGAATGAACAACAGGGCAAGTCCCGACACCGAAGCTCCCATCACTTTTCGAACCGCTACCTCCTTTTGTCGTTGCGCCATATTAAATGAAGCGAGTGCAAACAATCCCAGGCAAGCGATGATTACGGCTAATGTTGATGCAAAGGTGATGATGGATGCGATGTTTTCCTCCGTGTTATACAGATCATTGAATCGATCCGAAGGAAAAAAGTATTCGAACTGTCGATCAGGATTTTGTTTTTGCCAGGCGGCACCGATCTCTTCGATCCGGTTTCCGGAACCCGGTTGCAGCAGAATTGAAACATAGGGATAGTTGGTGTAGGCTTCTTCACCCCGATAGACATGCACCACGGGCTCAACCGCTTGTGCTACCGACCCATAGTTGAAGTCTTGTGTTACACCTACAATCTCGAGAAACCCTTCCCCATCAGGAAACAGAAGTTTTTTGCCAATAGCGGATTTTAATCCCATGGCACGCATGGCAGCTTCGTTGATAATCGCACCGGTCTGGCGATCCGTTTCGGATCCTGCAATGAAATTCCTTCCTTCCCTGAACGGTATTTTGAAGACATCAAAGTATTGTGCATCCACCCGGGCTACGCGCCAGTCGAACGGGTCTGCCTTCTCGTTACCTTCTGCTACAAACAATGAGAACGAGCCCGGGTAATTACCTGGAATGCCACTCGACCTCGCTACAGAAACAACGGATGCAAATTCCTGAACCTGATTACAAAAAAGATTGATCATCTGGTTGGCAGCATCGGCATCAGCATAATCGCGGGGCGAGGCACGCATCACCATCACATTATCTTTTTCGAAATTGAGGTCCTTGGACTTCATATGATTCACTTGCTGAAGTACAATTGCTACACCACTGATGAGAAAAATGGCAACCACAAACTGGAATGTGAGTAAACCAGTACGCAATGCTCCACCCTTCTGGTGACCAACCGTTAGTCCTTTCAGCACTTTGATCGGTTGAAAGCCTGACGCAAAAAATGCGGGATAGAACCCTGAAACCAGTCCTATTAAAACACCGAGTAAAAGCAATGCGCCTAAGCCCACCGGGTGTGCCAGGATTGAAAGCGAAAGCTGCATTCCCATCAGCCCCGAGAATAATGGCAATAACGCCTGTGCAATACCAACACCCACCAATAGCGATAGGAATGATATCAAAGTTGATTCGGACAAGAACTGCATAATCACTTTGCCACGCGTGGCACCCAGTGTCTTACGCATTCCGATTTCCTTAGTCCTGGCAAAGGATTGTGACGATGCGAGGTTTGTAAAGTTTATTGCTGCCAGCAACAGAATGCCCATTGCGATTCCCAGCAACATCATGGCATATTTACGTTGATCGGAAAACTCATCATTGTAATTTTTCATTGACAGCGTTTTGAAAGTTCCGTGCTCAGACGGACCCACAAACTTTGTCATCAGAATTTGAAGTTTCTTCTCGAGTCCGGCCAAATCTGTACCCGGCCTCGTAAGCACGAAGGTATAGATGAACGAAGACCCCCACCCTGCTTCGCGGAAGCCTTCAATGCCTGTGTGCATAGGCACAATCGCATTGAATTGAATGGAGGAGTTTGCCGGTTGTTGACCCACTACTGCTGAGACCACATAATCGGTATTGAAGAACAGCCGCAGTGATTTTCCAATGGGATCCTCATTACCAAAGAGGCGTTTCGCCAAAGGCTCACTCAACACGATGTTGTGTCTTGCAGCGAGCGCAGTTTCTTTGTTCCCTGCGATAAATGGAAAATCGAAAACATGAAAGAATCCTGAATCAGCCCACATGAATTGTTCGTCAAACGATTTACCCTCGCTCTCCATCCAGGTGTTGTTGCCAGGGATCACCTTGGTGCCACCAACGATTTCAGGAAATGCATTGCGGGCTTCGTCCAGTAATGGATACCAGGTATCGTAAATGCGGAGCGGTCCGGTTGGTGAAGGTCGATCGCGGTAAAGAAAGTAGATGCTGTCAATGTTGGAATGAAACCGATCGTACGTGAGGACATTGTATACGTATATCAAGATGATGATTGCCACAGCGGTGCCGCTGGCAAGGCCGAAGACATTAATGAAAAAGTAGAATTTCTTTTTCCATAATTGACGGATAGCGGTGAGGAAATAGTTTCTCAGCATATCATTCAAGGTTAGTGACGATTGTACTTGCAAGTATTGCTCCAGATAATAACCTCCAAAAAATGGCCTGTGGGGAGTACCGTCAATCCGAGTTTGTTCGCAGGTGGGAAAAGTGTGTCCGCATGCGTGCAGAATTATGTTTCAGGATTGATGCTGCTAATTTGGCTTTAGGGCAAAACATAAGCCATTCTGGTCTAAAGACAAGTCTTTCAGAGGAAAGAAGTGACGAGTAATAAGTTATTAAAAACCAGTTAAATACATAAAATGAACTAATGTAAAGGTTAGAGGCAAGGCCAAACTGGTAAATACGGTTTTTCCACGCATCTTTTGAATCATCGGATTGAACTACCTTGCAGCTCCACCATCAATTGTCAGGCATATTCCGCTTACAAAAGACGCCTCATCCGAGGCCAGGTAAAGATACCCATTGGCAATATCCTCGGGCACACCCCAGTGACCCACCGGGATATGAACTAAACTGTTTTGGCGCACTTCTTCCGGCATTGCATCCGTCATTGCGGTTTGAATAAACCCTGGTGCAATACAGTTGACGGTAATCCCGAAACGACCGAGTTCCAGCGCCCATACTTTTGTCATGCCTATAATAGCTGATTTGGTCGCCACATAGTTGGTTTGCCCATAGTTTCCGCGGATTGCTACATTGGAAGAAGCCGAAACGATGCGCCCATAATTTTGGGCTTTCATAATCGGAGCTACTGCCTGTGTACAGTTGAACACACCGGTCAGGTTTACTGCAATCACATCGTCCCACTCCTGCTTCGACATTTTTAGTAAGGTCCTGTCTTTGGTGATACCCGCATTGTTAATCAGAATATCGATGCGGCCAAAATGCTCGCGGGCTTCAGCAACGGCTGCCTGAACATTCGCTTCATTCGATACAGAGATTTTTTTAAAGACGGCTTCGTGTCCTTCTTTTTTTAATCCCTCCACCACCTCATTTCCTGTAGCGGATAGATCCCACAAGATAATTTTGGCACCTTCTTTCGCGAAGCGTGTGGCTGTAGCCAGGCCGATTCCATTTGCGCCCCCGGTGATCAGGGCAATTTTGTTTTTAAGTCTCATTCGTTGTTGGTTGTGAAATTCGTCTACAGGAAAGATAGTAGAAAATATCCTCACCAGTGTCAGCACCAACCAACCGGTTTTCTATTGAATAACACCAGGGTGGATTTCCGGAAAATTGGGAAAGCAGTTAGATATTATTTTGGATGCAGTTGGAAAGACCTCTAAATCTGAATGCAAGCCTCTCTAAAATCAGGCGGTGGTTATGTTTCTGTAACAAACTCACCAAATAAAAACCTAATGATCTGTCCACCATAAAACCGATTAAGCCTGGTTTCAGTTGTTACTATTCACTTTTTACCTACCCACACGCTGGCGGTTTGATGCTTTCCCTTTACCACCAGCTTGAGGAATTCTGCTTTGGAGCTAAATTCAATTTTCTCTGTCCGTGATTTCACTTTTTTTACACTTTTATATTCATCAGGTGTACCCTCCTTGAAATGATTTGTCGTTGATACCAGAATCTCCAACATGTTATTCTTATCGAGCGATCGGTTCTTCCATGTTACCAACACCTTATTGCCTTGCCTTACAGCCTGCAGGTTCGATATATCAATGTTATCAATTAATGGAACTCCATCCAATTCCCGGGCAATGTTATCGGGTGCCACGATATTTAAGTGCCGGCACAGTGTAGGTAGAATGTCAACAGCACCCGGGTTATCGTTGAATGCAGCATTCAGATTTCTTACATTCGTTGCAATCCAGGTGGTGCGCTCCCGATCTGATTGACCCCCATGGTGCTTGCCATTCTCAGCTGTTCTTCCATGGTCAGTGGTGATGATAATACACCAATCTTCATTGGTGGTTTTCTCGCGTTCTTTAATGGCCGCCCAGATCTTACCGATCTGACGATCGGCAGCAAACACCGCATCATAAAATTGCGGGCTATCTCCGTATCGATGTCCCATATCATCGGTAAATTCAAGGTATACCCACGATAAATCCGGACCTTCTTGGCGAATCACTCTTAATGCTTCATCTGTAACTGCTTCATCAATTTTTTTTATGTGCGTTGCTTCCTTGTCGTGAGGATAAGTTACTGTGTCTTTTTCTAATCCATCAAATTTGTAATCCATAACAAGGGAACCTGCGGCATGAAGTCCCTCGCCAATAAGTTTCGTACGATTATCTTCCCAGGTTGAGAAGACTGCGAGCTTGAGCGGTGGTTTTGCGAACCGTGCAATGCGGAAGATATTCCAGTAATTATAGTTAGGCGCTGCAATGTCATTATCCCAAACGTTGTGTTTATAACCCCAGACTCCCGTAAGCACGTTGTAATATCCAGGGGCTGAGATGGTCGGGGTCTGCGTAATTTTTTCTTTATCCCCACCCTGATGGGCCCGCGTATAGCCACCCGCTTGCGAGATCTCTCGAATCCCCGGAAGCTCTAACTTTTCGATAACATCAGCCGGCACTCCATCGATAATAATAAAAACAGCTTTGGGCGTTTTTGGTTGCGCAACTGCCAATTGGGTTACAAAAAAAATAAGAAGGTAAAACCGTTTCATGATGTTTAATAATAAAATTCACTATGGATTCAATTGCAACTATGCGCCTAACCTATGCCATTGCAGGATCACTGATGCTTTCTTTACCGGTCTCAATTCTGCCTGCAAATTGGTGTACAAAATCAGTGTCCTGGATGCTGACAGAAACATCGTACCACCCCGAGGATTTGCTGTCGACATTGATGCTATTGCTTTTATGGGCTGCGAGCTTAACCATTCGTTTCTGTTTCTGATAGTGATCCGTGATGGTTAACGTAATCGGGTTACTACTCAGGTTAGTCAACATCAGGTGCAACTTGCCGGTAAGCTTTCCACCGGTAAGCTCGTAACCACAATGTATCTCAACACCTGCATCCGGTTTGCCTTTGAATGCCCTGAAGAATCCATTGGGCCCGTACACTTTTAAATCATAGGTGTTATCTATAAAATCATTCCACGTATCAGTAAGTGCATCGCCTGCTTTCACAGCATAGGTACGAAGCGAAAAGTTACCCCCACTATATACTGAAAACGGTGCGCCTGCAGCAAGGCTTCCAAACACCTTGTTGCCTGCATTAAATGTAATTTCAAATTGGTCGTTTCTGTTCACCTTGCCGTTCACACTTAGTTCGTAGGGCAATGAACGCGAAACACGTGTTCCGTTTTCCTGGCGGGGAATTACAGACGCAGCCGGCATGCGATTGGCGGTATCAATCTCTGCGTTGGTCAGCGCTTTAAAACCAGAAGGTTCTTTTTTGAATTGCGCTTTGTGAATGCTCTCCACAAATTTATCGTGATCGAGAAATTCTGGAAGAGGCATTGTCTCGCCATGATAAGGTGCAAACACCGAAGTAAGATCTCCGCATATGGTTCTTCGCCAGTCACTGATGTTGGTTTCGCGAATTTCTTTGCCCATTTTGTGACTCACAAATTTTTCCAGAAACTGAATGATGGAGGTATGATCAAAAACCTGCGAACATACTGCTCCCCCGCGACTCCACGGTGAAGCAACCACCAGTGGCACACGATATCCTAATCCAATGGCACTACCACGTGCCTCTTCTGAGGAATTGCGTTTCAAATCGTCTTCCAGTTTTACAAATTCGGTAAGCGTGTCAATTCCATTCGATACTAATCCTGTAGTTGGATCGCCCGGCACTGGCGGTACAAAGGGCGGCACGTGATCGAAGTAGCCATCATTCTCATCATAACATAGAATGAAGATGGTTTTCTTCCAAACCTCCGGATTTTGTGTGAGTATATCCATCGTTTCCGATACATACCAGGCACCATACCACGGTGCTCCGGGATGGTCAGAGAAGTTTTCAGGAGCAATCAGCCATGATACAGTCGGAAGTTTTCCATTCTTAACATCGTCACGAAACTGAAATAACACATCCCCTTTCGGAACTTTCATTTCACGATCAACTCCACGGTCGTTGTAAGTCAGAGCCGTGAGTTGGTGATACTCCGGATCGCGCCAGTTTGTAGTGAATGCTTTCTCATGCAGATTCCTTTCTGCCTGCGTCAGTTTATTGTAATTCTCTGGTGTGTACTTTTGCGTATCGGCAAGGGAAGTTTCCAGATGCAATCGCGCACGTTCCAGTTTTTGTTTGAGTTGGGTGTGTTCTTCCGAGCCTGCTACAAGTGACTTTAATTTTTCCTCATTTTCCTTAACATAACTACGCAAGTCCATTATCTTTTTAGGAAGGTATTTCATGTATGCCGGATGAAATCGCACGCGATATTGCTCCATCCACTCCAGTGGATTATCGGTGAAGTTGGCGAGCCAGGCATCTTCTTCGCCTTCAAATCCAACGCCCACACTGATTTCATTCTGATAAATCCGCCACGAAATGTTGTTTTCTTCCAGGCGCTCGGGAAATGTTTTCCACGCAGCTTCTACACTATAATCAGTTTCCGAGTTACGCACCCGAGCTGGTGACTTAGCATCTTCACGGATTTTTCCGGTCCATAAGTAGAGTCGGTTTGGTGTGGTGCCAGTAAGGCTTGAGCAAAAGTTCTGATCGCATACGGTAAATGCGTCAGCCAGAAAATAATAGAACGGCACATCTTCACGATTATAGTAACCCAAGGTAAGTGGCATGTGCTTGTATTCATTGCGGCCTGGTTGTTTGGCAATCAGCCACTGGTCGTAGCGGCCATTGTTGCGGGCATCGACCTGGTCGGTCCAGCCATGGGGCAGCGACCCCATCCATGTGGCATTTGTTTCTTTAATGTTAAGCCTAAAGGGTGCAAAGGTTTCTCCTTTTTCATTGGTCTGTAGCCAAACCCGGTTATTGTTAGGCAGCTCAATAGCACGCGGATCGTTAAAACCCCGCACTCCACGCAATGCTCCATAGCAATGATCGAACGATCGGTTCTCTTGCATCAGGATCACAACATGTTCGGCATCGCGCCATGTGGTGCCGGGCGCAGGGTTAATTTCGAATGCCCGCGCTATAGAAGGGAACAAACTACTCATACCAGCTGCCCCCGAAAGCAGGGCCGCCTTTTTAATAAACTCTCTGCGTGAATCCATTACCTGTTTCAAGTTGTAGTAAAAATAGAAAACCGCGGGCGGATTAAAATGAGAATAGAGTTATTTAAAGAAATCATAACAAACACTGCTCTGAGAAAGACCTTTATAATAAACATTGCATAAAGTTATTTTTTGCCGTTTAAACTAAACGTGCAGTCAAATGACAAAATCAGGTTTGTTCATCCTAACTTTTGGGGTCATATTGTCTTTGCAATGAAGACCTTAATACTACAAACTATGAAAAAACTCCTTTACCTTTCTCTGACCCTCTTATCGGCAGGAGCTTGTAAACAAGCTTCAGATACAAATGCCAAACACGTAGTCGTAACAGGATTCGATTACAGCAAAAAACCCGGAGATGATTTCTTTACGTTCGTTAACGGCATCTGGTACGATAGTGCTACCATCCCTGCCAGCCAAACGGGTGTAGGTACCTATTCATTTATGAACTTCCCGCAGCGCATCCGTCTGCAAGGAATTTTAGACAGCGTTTCGCAAAGCAATAATCAGGCAGGAAGCATAGAACAAAAGGTGGGTGATTTTTATGCCTCCGGGTTGGACACGGTGGCTATTAATAAGCGAGGTTACGAACCGATTAAACCCTTACTGGCTCGCATTGATGCAATTACCGATGTGCCATCGTTGATGAAATTTGTTGCGGAAGAACAAACTGTAAGCAATGGGTCTATCATTGGCTTTAATGTTGGTCCCGATAACAAACATAGTTCAGTGAATATCGTACTGTTATCACAAACTGGTATCGGTTTACCCGAGAAGGGGTATTATTTCAGAACGGACTCGTCAACGGTAGCGATTCAAAAAGCATATACAAAATACCTCGCTACGTTATTAGAGTTAACCGGAGATGCAGCCGCAGCAAAAAATGCTGAAGTGGTTTATGCAATTGAAAAGCAAATTGCCACTTCGCACAAAACCAATATCGAGCGCAGGGATGTGCAGGCTAATTATAACAAACTGGCGGTTGCTGATCTTGCCAAAAGACAACCCAACATTGGCTGGACTTCTTTACTAAGCCATCTGGGTGCACCCGTTGATTCGGTGAACATGATGCAACCTGCTTATTACGATCAGTTGAATACCTTGCTGAAATCTGTTTCCATCCAGGATTGGAAAATTTACCTGAAGGCAAAATCCATTAACACATTTGCCAATTTCTTAAGTAAACCTTTTGCCGATGCATCTTTTGAATACGCCAAAATATTAACGGGACAGGCCGTGCGAAAATCGCGTGCCGAAGAAATTACTGAAGCGGTTGACCGTTCGTTGGGACATGCGTTGGCTCAATTATATGTTAAGAAATATTTTCCGGAAGAGGCCAAGAAACGTATGGGAGTGCTTGTTGACAACCTGGAAAAAGCATTTGAAACTCGCATAAACAACCTCGATTGGATGAGTGATTCAACCAAAAGAAAAGCAATTGAAAAACTGTATGCCTTCACAGAGAAAATCGGGTACCCGGATAAATGGAGAGACTACTCGAAGGTAGACGTGAAACGAGATGCGTGGTTTGAAAACCGACTGTCGGCCAATAAGAATGATTACCTATATAGCCTGGCCAAAGTGGGCCAGCCTGTCGACAGAACCGAGTGGCGCACAACTCCGCCAACGGTAACAGCCTACAACAATCCTCCGCTCAATGAAATTGTTTTTCCGGCCGGAATTTTACAACCACCCTACTTCGATCTTTATGCTGATGACGCCCTGAACTATGGCGGCATTGGCATGGTGATTGGCCACGAAATAACACACTCATTTGATGACCAGGGCGCGCAGTTTGATAAAGATGGCAACGTAAAAAACTGGTGGACAAAGGATGATTATGAGAAATTCAAAGCACGCACCCAACAGGTGATTGATCAATACAATTCGTTTACTGTGCTCGATTCGGTGCATGTAAAAGGCGCCTTAACGGTAGGTGAAAATACAGCCGACATTGCGGGGGTGGCCATTGCCTATGATGCCTTTAAATTAACAGAGCAAGGACAAGACAGTACGAAGATTGATGGCTTTACACCCGACCAGCGCTTCTTTATTTCGATCGCGAGAATCTGGCGTGTAAAAACCAGAGATGAGTTTTTGCGCATGTATGTAAACACCAATCCGCACTCACCTGCCAAGTGGCGTGTGAACGGGCCGTTGATGAACTTCACTCCTTTTTATAACGCATTTAACGTGCAACCCGGAGATAAAATGTACAAACCCGAAACGGAACGGATCAAGGTTTGGTGAAAGGTGATTGAACCAAAAGGTTGTTTGTTTGAGAAATATTGAAACCAAGGGCGGGTGATCCTTTGCTCAGAGTGGGTCTCGATAGAGAGTAGGCGCTTTATTTACATCCTCTATTATCATAACGGGAATCTTTATTCGCTATGATTGAGTTTAAACCTGGTCTGACATATTCTCCTGCCAAAACTGTTATTTCAATGAGTCACTTTTTGCTTTGTCCATCTTTTTAAATCCCTTTTTCAAAGGCCAGGAATACTGAGCCGCTGCCAGATCCTCATCCAGCTTCTTCGAACTGCTTTCCAGATTCTTGAGTGTCTCCTTTAAACGCGCGCCTGTCTCCTTATCGTGAAGCAAAACTCCGATGGAAGCAGTCGTGTCACTACTAATCGTTTTGAGTTCTGTAACCAGCTGGGCAGTCGTGTCTGCAATTTGTTTCAAACGCTGTGAAAACTCCCGGATGGAATTAAAGACAACCGTGTCTGTCACCAGATCGTTAGCTAATGTACCCTCCTTATTTAACTGAGCGCTGTAGGTGTTAAGGTTATTGAGGACTTGCTGACCTTTAGAGGACATCTGTTGAATGGAACGAAGGGCATCATTGGCGTTGTCGTATAAAGTGTTATCGTTAAGTAACTTTCCAACTGTGCCTTCTCCTAAGGCCGCTTTCTTGCTGATGGTTTTAATATCAGTCGTAATCGACAACAAGTTTTTGTTACTTTCCTGCAGAATTTTGAGCATGTCCTCCTGCGAAAATGCTTTTTCTACTTCCAGCGTATCACCCTCCTGTATCTCCTGAAACTTTCCGCTGCCACCGAAGATGACCAGGATTTTATTTCCGATCAGTCCATCGGTACTGATTTTCACCTTGGCATCCTTCCTGATATACTCCTGGGTCTTCACATCAACCCGCATCGTTACCTCAACAGCAGAACGACTATGAAAATGAATATCCTTAACCGTACCTACCTTCACTCCGGAGAACCAGATATTATTTCCCACCTGCAATCCATTCACATCATCAAAAAAGGCAACGATCGATATCTTCTTGGTAAAGGTCTCGTGCAGGTTGCCTACCATCAGGATTCCGCTGATCAGAAAAATTAATCCGACAAAGACAAAAAGGCCAACGATTACAGCACGTCTATTTGGAGATTCACGCATGACTTTCTAAAGTAAAATTGTAATTGTAAAAACTTTTAATTTGTTCATCCTTGCTGGCAAACACACTTTCAAAACTTCCCACATTTGAAAACCGACCATCCAACAACATGGCCACCCGGTCACCTGTATGTTTAGCGCACGTCAAGTCGTGGGTGATAATCACCGAACTGGTATTATACCGCTCCTGCACCTCGCGAATTAAATCATTGATCTCCCCGCTGGTGACGGGGTCTAGTCCCGAGGTAGGTTCATCATACAAAATAATTTCCGGCTTCAAAATTAATGTGCGCGCAATGCCAATTCGTTTACGCTGTCCACCCGAAAGATCAGATGGCATCTCATAAATTTTCTCTGCCAGGCCCACCGCGTCTAGTGCCTCTTCTACCTCATGATCCACTTCAGCTTTCGTAAGGTTTTTCTTATTCATCGTTAACGGAAAAGCCAGGTTCTGGTACACATCCATACTATCATACAAGGCGCTGCTTTGAAATGAAAAACCCACCCGGAGGCGTAATGCATCAAGTTCTCTTCCTTTGAGTTTATCCACTTGCTTGCCCAGCACCACCACATCCCCAGCATCCGGCTTGAGAAGTCCTACCATGATTTTGATCAATACTGATTTTCCCGTACCGGACTTGCCGAGCACCGCAACATTTTCGCCTCGATACAATGTAAAATCAACACCTTTTAATACATCCAGTTCATCGAATGATTTCTCTAATCCAGTAATGGATATCACTGATTCCTCCCGATTGATCTGATGTTTGCCTTCCTTGATCATATTAAACCTGTCTGAACCAGTTAGTAACCTGAACAATAACCATTTCTTCGAGGAATACAAGAAACATCGAAACGATCACCGCCTTGTTGGCCGCCATACCCACGCCCCGCGTTCCCTGGCTTGCATGGTAACCTTTATAGCATCCAACTACCCCAATGGTAAATCCGAACACAATAGATTTGATCACAGAGGTGTAGATATCCAAAAATGAGACCGATGAAAAAGCATTCTGGTAATAGCTGATAATACCTGTGGCCTCTTCAGAATGTACGTTGATATAGGAGCCATACAGGCCAACACAAACACAATACAACGAGAGTACAGGAATTGTAAGTGTGGTAGCCAGCACGCGTGTAGCCACCAGATACTTGAATGGATTGATCGCGGATACTTCCATAGCTTCGATTTGCTCTGTAACTTTCATAGAGCCGATTTCTGCTCCAATGCTGGAGCCCACCTTTCCTGCACAGATCAACGCAGTAACCAATGGACCCAGGGCCCTGATGATAGCAATGCCCATCAACGATGGCAACCAGGAGGTGGCCCCAAAATCCTCCAGGGAAGGGCGAGATTGTTTAGTGAATACCAGACCAATGATGAAACCTGTAACCGTAATCAGCGAAAGTGACTTAAGTCCGATCTCGAAAGATTGATTGATAATCTCACGAACGTGGAATGGCGGCCGAAAAGCTTCTTTGAAAAATCGTGCTGTAAAAGCATAAGCCTTCGATACACCAGTAAGATAGGAATCGATAGCTCTGTTAAACACATAGGGTTTGGATTCGGACTTACTCATAGTGCTTGGAACTGCGTTTGCAAAAATGTAATATCGTACTTTCCATTCTATAAACAGAACTGCGTAACATAATATAGATACAAAAGTAATCTTTGTGAATTTATGGTGCGATGATTTTTATCATAGATCGTTTTCAGCTCATTGATCATCCCTAATCAGCCTTATTAAAAACATTTTGTTGTTCCTATCTTGCTCATTCAAAATTCGTAATTTCAACTATGAAAGCGACCTGTCTCCTACTCCTGTTCCTGTTAACTCTCGCCTGCTCAACCGAATCCACTTATGAGGTAGGACAAATAAAAACTGAAAAAGGCGAAGTATTGATCTGGCTCTATGATGAAACCCCCAACCACAAGGCAAGCTTTATCAAACTGGCCAATGCCGGCTATTGGGATACCCTTTCATTCAATCGTGTGATCAAGGATTTTGTAGCGCAGGGTGGCTGCCCTGACACACCGGCTGGGTTTGCGGACTCACCTTATTTGTTGAAACCAGAATTTAATGATACCCTCAGACATGTTTACGGAGCCTTTGCTGCCGGCCGTGACGACAATCCGGAAATGCTTTCTGCAGGTTGCCAGTTTTATGTAGTCCAGAATAAAAACGGTCTTGCAAGACTGGATAATAAATACACAGTATATGGTCATGTATTTGAAGGTATGGATGTAATTGATGCGATTGTAGCTGTACCCACTGATTCAATCGATGAACCGTTGAGCAAGATTATGCTGGATGTGAATATAATCAAGATGACTAAGAAGGAGATTGATGCCAAGGGATTTAGAGTGCCTGACCCAATTCGATAAGGGGTTAAAGAAAGCATTTTGTATATCCGTGGTGGTGTGAAAACGGGATCCTCATATGATAATGCTTGCGCAAACCCAATGACTTTTATCATGCTCCTTTCTTTCGGCACACTATAAAACCAGAAAACTGATATATGTCATTTTTATAGTCGACTTATTAGTTCTGCTGCGTCCGAATTCGACCGTCATTTTATGATTTTGGACATTGTGCTTCATTCGTTTTACACTTAAATTATTCACAATTTGATCATTGCTCATTGGCACGTCCTTTGGAAAGCGATAGTCGTTACCTATTCGTAAAAGCCATGCTCAGGAATTACATCACCATTGCCTACCGAAATTTTTACAAATTTCGGTTTTACTCGCTCATCAACGTAGCCGGACTTACTATTGGCATCACTGCTTGCCTGGTGATTCTCCTAATTGTAAAGTTCGAATTGAGTTATGATCGATTCCACTCAAATGCAGACCGGATAGTACGCGTTGACTGGGATTTGCAGATGGGAGAAACACGAACTCATAATGCAGCAGTAACTCCACCCATGGCCGAGGCATTGGTTCGGGATTTTCCCGAAGTTGAGGCAGCTACCCGGTTCAGATACATGGGTTCCTTTCAGTTCAAACGTGAAATTGAAAGCATGGTGGAGTGGCGCGTGGTGTATGCCGACAATGACATGTTTAATATCTTTACTATCCCCTTTGTTTACGGAGATCCTAAGACTGCCTTGAAAGACCCCCACTCCATGGTCATCACGGAAAAGTGCGCAGAAAAATTTTTTCCAAATGAGAACGCACTTGGGAAAACATTGATCAAAGACAATCAAACAGTCTATACGATAACAGGCGTTGTTAAGGATCTTCCCGAAAACAGTCATTTTCATTACCGGATGTTTTTGTCAATGGAAGGTCTGGATGAATCGAAAAACGGAAACTGGATTGGTGGCCCCTTCAACACCTATTTACTATTAAGCCCGGGTGCAGATCCAAAGGCATTGGAAGCTAAGCTACCGACTTTCGTTGAAAAATATATCATGCCCCATGCCAAATCAGTAATAGGCGATTCCTTTATCGACAATTTTAAAACGGAAGGCAACCAATTAACACTAAGGGTAATGCCCTTAACGGACATTCACCTTCATTCCAGTCTTCGGAACGAATTGGAGGGTAATGGTGATATCGATTACATCTACCTGTTTAGTGCTATTGCCATATTTATCCTGGCTATTGCCTGCATCAACTTTATGAACCTCGCCACTGCACGATCGATAAGACGTGCGCGGGAAGTGGGAATTCGAAAAGTAATGGGTTCCACCCGGATCAATCTGGCTTTACAGTTTATTGGCGAATCAACCATACTTAGCATAATGGCTTTCATTCTGGCCCTGGGATTAACAGATCTTGTACTCCCTCTGTTTAATTCTCTTACAGGAATGAACCTGCAAGTGCCATTTGGAAATTTGCAATTGGGGCTTACTATTACGGTTGCCGCAATCCTGGTAGGGATTGCTTCCGGATTGTACCCTGGTATTGTACTCTCGGCATTTCAACCTGCGCGGGTTCTAAAAGGAAAATTTTCGTCTGGTAATAAATCGAACTTCTTACGAAGCGGTCTGGTTGTCTTTCAATTTGCCATCTCCATCTTTCTCATCATTGCTACGATGGCCTTGTATCAGCAGATGAATTTCATGCGAAATAAAAAACTTGGATTTAACCAGGAGCAGGTTATAGTATTGCGGGATGTCAGGAACATAGGTGACCGGTTGTTCACAATCCGCGATGAAATGGTAAACACCAACTTGATAAAGCATGGAACTGTGTCTTCCTATTTCCCTGGACCCAGATCTGCAAGACAGACACCGTTGATGTGGAAGTACGGATCACTGCCTTTGCCTGAAAATTCATTCAATACAGAAAAGTGGATGGTTGATTACGATTATGTAAGTACGCTGGGCATTGAACTTGTTGAGGGACGTAATTTCTCACATGATTTCCCCTCGGACTCCACGGCTGTAATATTAAACGAGTCAGCCATCGATCGACTGGGATTTTCAGGCAGTCCTATTGGTCATAAGATTTCCTTATTCCGCGATAATCCGGATGGCTCTATGGATCAAAACCAGTTGGAGACCTGGGAGATCATAGGCGTAGTGAAAGATTTTAATTTTGAATCATTACGTGAACAAGTTACGCCCTTAGGTTTGTTCTTTGGAACCAGCCGGGGAAGTCTTGCTTTTCGCTACGAGACAGATAATACCCAGCAGGTAATTACTGCCCTTGAAAAGAAGTGGAAGGAACTTGCCCCGGGTGAGCCCTTCAATTATTCGTTTCTGGATGAAAATTTTCAGAGTTTGTACAGCACCGAACAAAAGGTGGGTAAAATTTTCGCCTTGTTTTCTGGTCTTGCAATAATAATTGCATGTCTTGGACTTTTCGCACTAACTGCTTTCACAGCCGAACAGCGTACCAAAGAAATCGGCATTCGAAAAGTAATGGGCGCATCCCTTCAAAATATTATTCTTCTTTTATCAACAGAGTTTGGAAAATTAATTCTTTGGGGATTTGTGCTGGCAGCCCCTCTGGCAGCGTATGGCATACAATGGTATCTTCAGGATTATGCCTACAGAACACAGATCAGTTGGTGGATTTATATCGTAGCCGGACTGATTACCTTCTTGCTGGCATTGATAACCATGGGATATCAATCCGTTCAGGCTGCTAAAACAAATCCCGTGGAAGCATTGAAGAGTGAATAAGTTGTATGAGGAATACATTCTGGGTCTATTATACCGGAGTAATCTTCCGTCCGCAGAAAACATTTGAGGCTCTTCTGACCAATCCTGCATCGCTGACCCGGAGCGCCTATGCTGTGTTCATCATGGCTATCGTTTACTCCTGTGTTTATGTGTTTCTGATTTTCGGTGGTGGTCAACCTTTCAATCCCTGGCTGGCAATTCCGTTAGAGACCTATTATCAATACAATGTATTCTTTTGTGCACCCAGCATGTTTTTAGGTTGGATACTGGCAGCAGGTGTTGTTCATGTACTCAGCCGAACGATTACCCACGTTGGCAGCTTTGAACAAACCCTGACTGTTTTTGGCTTTGGGATCGGAATCGCATCCTGGTCAACAGGAGTTCACGATTGGATAACCAGCTTATTAGGTGCGTTTCATATTATCGATCAACGCTCGTACGAAGTTGCCCTCAACTCGCCAACACTTTGGAGGACCTTGCTTTGGATTCAAATGATTGTTTACCTGATCTGGTTTATCGTATTGTTTTCAAATGGTACGAAAGCTGTCTATCATGTAACGACAAGTCTGTCGGTTGGCTTGGGTACAATCGGATTTATCACCTATCAGATGTTCTTTTTAATTTTCAACCGCTAACTTCTTACTCTTACTATCCCTTCAATACGTATACCTTTCCAGGCGCTGTCGTCAAATCATACACCTTGAGTGCTGGATTTAATCCTGGCTGAGTTGTATCAGGGAAAACCGGTTGGTAAAACGGATTCGGATTTATTCCTTTCGCTTTCTGTATATCTTTTCCCTTTAAGCGTGAAGTAGTCATGGCTCTGAAGTTCCCGCCCAGCGATGAAACTATTTTTACTTCTGTAATCTTACCTTCCTTCCAGGCAATATCGATTGTAAATCCACCCCGTGCTTTTAGCCCCGTAATTTTTCCACTCAGCCATTCATCCGGCAATGCAGGTAACAGGTGTATTGCCCCATCATGACTTTGCAACAACATTTCGGTAACACCTGATGTACCACCAAAATTTCCATCAATCTGAAACGGTGGATGTGCATCCAGTAAATTCGGGTAGGTACCCCCTCCATTTGCATAGTTGGTTCCTTCCACTCCGGTTAACTTAAGTTGTTCACGAATCAATTTGTATGCATGATTGCCATCGTGAAGCCGGGCCCACACATTGATCTTCCATCCTTTGCTCCAACCGGTTCCGCCATCTCCACGCAGTTCAAGTGAGCGCCTGGCAGCGTTAGCATATTGAGGGGTATAGAGTTGAGAGATCTGTCTTCCCGGAAACAAACCAAACAAATGTGAAATGTGCCGGTGTTGCGGATCTTCATCCACCCAGTCTTTAGACCATTCTTGCAAATTTCCTTTTTTACCCACCTGCAGCGGATACAACTTACTCCGCTTTTCCATCAGCAGCTTGCGATAGTCTTCATCAATCCCTAAATGCTGCGATGCCTGAATCACATTCGTAAACAAATCCCAGATCAGGGACATGTCCATCGTGGTTGCCACCGAAACAGTGCCTTTAAATTTTTTATCATTGATGAATACATTTTCAGGCGAAGTTGCAGGCGCTGTCACCAGAATGCCTTCCCTGTTCTCTACTAACCAATCCACACAAAATCGGGCTGCGTCTTTCATTAACGGATAGGCCACATCCGACAAATACTTTTTATCTCCGGTAAAGGCATAATGTTCCCAAAGATGTTGACTGAGCCATGCACCACCCATCGGCCAGTTGGCCCACATCGGACTGCCACTCACCGGATTGGTTGTAGCCCAGATGTCGGTGTTGTGATGTACTGTCCAGCCGGAAGCATTGTAATAGTTCTTTACCGTTTCTTTTCCGGTAACGGCCAGCCTGCTAATCAACTCCAGTAAAGGTCCATGCAGTTCAGAAAGATTACATGACTCCACCATCCAGTAGTTCATTTCTGTATTGATGTTCGTAGTGTAGTTGCTACTCCACGGTGGACGCACATGATTATTCCAGATGCCCTGCAAGTTAGCCGGTATTCCGCCTGGCCGCGATGAAGAAATCAACAAATAACGTCCATACTGAAAGTACAAAGCTTCCAAACCCGTGTCGTGCGCACCTTCGGCATACCGTTTTAATCGTTCATCCAATGGCAGGTTGGAAGTAGCAGGAGTATTTAATGATAAACTCACCCGATTGAAATAATGCTGATAGTCTGTAATATGGTCTTTCTTAAGGGCTTCATAACTTTTAATTATTGCTTTAGATAAATAATCTCCTGCCAATTTACTTTCATCCTTCCCTTCCTTATCGGGACATTTATCAAACCCATTATAACTGGTGGCAGCCGAAAGAAATAAGATTACCTCAGTTGCATCCGAAACATGAAGACCTGATGCGTCTGTCGTGATTTTACCGTCTTCACTCTGCGCCTTTACACGAAGTTCAAAGCGCATTCCTTTACATTTTGATGGATCATTATAGACAACCGGAATTTCAGCTCCCTGCAGGTAACTGGGATCAGTATGTGAAGGAGCTTGTCCTTTCATTACAATCTCGGTGGAACTGACTGCACTGTTCTTTGCAAACAATGGACTCATTGTAGAGGCCGTAAAGTTGAGTGCGTTCTTTTTGCTGGAAGTTAATCGTATAATAATTACCTGATCTGGCGAGGAGACAAATACTTCCCGGCTATAAGCAATGCCCTCTTTTGTGAAGCGTGTCATTGAGGTTGCCTCCGAGATATTGAGATCCCGATAATAATCCGTTGCCGGAGCACCAGATTTAAAATGATGCTTAATCGTTAAGTCACCCAATGGCTCATACGACTCGGTGAATAATCCTTGCATTTGCTGAGCAAGTTTTTCTGCCAGTTCATACTCTTCGCGAAACAATGCTTCCCTGATCTTCGGAAGAACATCTTTTGCCATTGGATTCGGATTTGTGTTTGTCGGTCCACCCGACCATAATGTTTCTTCATTCAACTGAATCAACTCTTCTTCAACCCGGCCAAAGACCATAGCGCCCAGTCTGCCATTTCCCACCGGCAAGGCTTCATTCCAGTTGCGGGCTGGTTGCTGATACCATAATTTATCATTTGTCTGACTATATGAATAATGAACTACAACACCAAGAATAAAGAGTATAAACAGTTTTCTCATGTGATAAGAATTAATCTAGTTCAACAATAACTTTTAATGTTTTGCTTTCCGGGTTTAACCAAATGGGGAACGATTCAGGTACGGCATCAAACTTCACATGATGAGTTACCATTTTCAATGGATCAATCTTTCTGCCTTCAATGGATAGAATCACACTTTCAAAATCAGACCGGGTAGCATTACGGCTACTCATCAAGGTTCCCTCCCGTTTGTGAAACTCTGGATGACTGAAACTTATTTCCTTTAATTGCAACCCCACTAATACATACCGTGAACCATGGCCCATGTACCTGAATCCGTCTTGCAAGGCTTGCAGATTTCCAGTGGCATCAAACACGGCATCAGCCATTTGCCCATTTGTGAAATCGCGTAAGGTTTCAAAAGCATCAACCTGTTTAGCATGAATAGTTTGAGAGACCATTAGTGTATCCTTGCAGAAAGCAAGTCGATCTTCATTCACATCTATCACGGTAACGATTGCCCCCTTGCTACGAACATATTTAATCACTCCAAAACCGATAGGTCCGGCACCTGCTACTACTACCTGATCACCAGGATGAATAATGGCCCGCTCCACGGCATGCATGGCGATTGCCAGGGGTTCAATCAACGCAATCTCATCTAACCTTAATTTATGTACTTTGATTAAGAACTTTGTGGGTACCAACAAGTACTCAGTCATTCCTCCATCAACATGAACACCACACACCTTGAGGTTTTGGCAACAATTGGTTCGGCCCGCCTTACACATCGCGCATGAACCACAACTGAAATAAGGGATGAACGTAACCAACTCACCTCTTTGGAATTCTGAAGAGCCATCAATATCTACCAGTTCAGCAGCCAATTCGTGCCCTAATATTCTTGGATAGGAAAAATAGGGCTGGGTGCCTTCAAAGGCATGCAAATCAGTGCCGCAAATTCCAATGCGAAGGATGCGCAACAACGCATGGTCTTTCTGCAAGGTGGGTTTGTTTACCTCTTGCATTTCCATTCTCCCGGGAACAGTGCATTGCAATGCTTTCATCCTTTTCTGGTGTGCTTCAATTATAAAGTCATTGCTTCAGTACATCTTTGTAGCTCACCAGTTGCACGCCTTTGCTAATGATGGCGGCTTTTACCTTCTCACTGGTGAAAATGGTGGTTACATCCTGCCGGCCCTTAGCCACATCTTCATAGCCTATATGGGAAATCGCACGCAGTTCATCATTATCAAGTCCGGGATGTTCAACAAAAACATAGGTCTTGCCATCCTCCAGTTTGTCCAGCATGGCGATAAAGCCTTCAATGCGTTCCTCCGTGGTTTTATTTCGGAAATCAAATCCAGTATAAGAAATGGAAGTCATTGCCGGATCAACATCCACCATGGGCAGGTTATACTCCTTCGAAAGTTTCAGAGCCAACGCTTTTACTTCAGGCGAAAATGCTGTGCTGCCCATATGTCCTGACACATGACTTACCTGTGGAAGATATTTTTTTACCAATTCGATCTGTGCCCGCATTTCTTTTTCAATATCTGCAAGCTTATAGTCATGGTCGAGAATCGCTTGTCGTGGATAGTTTTTGTTTTTGAAAAGCATAGGATAAAAATACCCATCCTCATTTTTTAAACTGGAGCAATCTGTTATCGGTCGCCATTTCACATTATCCCATTCACTGGTAATTGCAAAATGCAAGCCTACATCGACCCGCGGATTTTGTTGTAACATTTTTACCGTTTCCGGGAACCAGGGCGAAGGAGCAATTACCTCAATGGAGGTTTCAATCCCCTGCTTATAGGATTTGATCAGGGCAACATCGGCTGAATGTGAGAAACCCATATCATCACCACGCACAATGAGCCGCGGGGCATTTGCCTTGACCACTTTCGGAATTGCTTTTAGCTCGATAACAGATCGGTTAAAAGAGTTTGAGAATGTGATTACAGCATTAGGCTCTTCGAATGCTATCCGGATAGTTTCATGATGCGGACTTTCAATGTAACGCAGGGTAAGCTCGGCAGTTTTATCATCGACCCATTGATAACTGGCTTCTGTCTTAAATGGTGGAAGTCCCTTGCGATTCGCTTGTGCACCCGCTACGAGGTAGGGTCCCCACTTTGTCGTCTCACCCTTAATCCATGAAGCCGAACCAAAGTCAATTTGATGAATTACCGAATCGGTATTCAGCGTTAAATGACATCTTCCGTCTTTGAAATCAAGGTTGAAGCTTTCCAGTCTTCGATCGGGCGAAATAATGGCAAAGGTTTTACCTGAAACTTTTGCTTCTGTTACGCTTTCATTCTTAACCGGAATCTGCAAAGCGAGTGTCGTCAGGCGGGCTTTCAACTGCCTCGATACTTTTGAATTGGCAGCTAACTTTTTATCCTGAAACGCGGGCAAGAGATATTTCCACACGAGGTTTAATTCTGTTTGCATGTTATCTGTTTCAGAAGTAATGATGATCACCGCATCTTTCTCAGGAAGGACAAGTATGTATTGTCCGAAGGCTCCGTCTCCACGGTAGGAATTATTTCGGCTACGCCACATCTGGTAACAATAGCCTTGCAACCAATCGCTTGAATCTTTTTTTGTCTGTGGAGCACCTGGGTCTTGCATGATCTTCATGGTTGATGCTTCGTTTATCCAGGCCGCGGGCAAAATTTGCTTGCCCTGCCAAGCCCCTTTTTGCAGAAACAACTGACCGAACTTGGCCATGTCTTCGGTTTTTAGTCGCAGGCCCCAGCCACCCACATTAATGCCATGCGGATCAACCTCCCAATCTATGCCTTCTATACCAAGTGGCTGGAATAATCTGGACTTCAGGTAATCAAACGTCTTTTGGCCTGTCACTTTCTGAACAATGGCGCTGAGCATATAGGTAGCGGCTGAGTTGTAAAGAAACTGGGTACCGGGTTCGTGGATGATGGGAATACTTAGAAACTTGCGCACCCAATTATCACTTATTACAACCGGGCCAGTGGGGTCAGGTTGTTGACCCACACTCATACTCAATAAATGTTTTACTCGCAGGGCCGCAAGATTAGGGTCAATGATAGCCGGGGTCTCATCCGGAAAAAAGGAAATGACCTTGTCTTCTACAGAGATTTTCTTCTCAGAGACAGCAAATCCAATAGCCGTGGCAGCAAAACTCTTGCTTACTGAGTACATCGTATGTTTTAGATCCGGGCGATATGGATTCCACCAGCCTTCGGCTACTACTTTTCCATGTCGCAGTACCATTAAGCTGTGAAACTCATGATTACTATTGGCAACTGCATCAAGAAAGTTGATGAGATGCTGTGAGGAAACGCCCTCGGCCTCGGGTGTACTGCGTGGCAACTGAGATTGCGCGAATAACCCGGCTGAGAGAATGAGTAAGACGAGGGTAATCTTTAGGCGATTCATAGTGTGTAAGTTTTTCGATTTGGTAAACCGTATGGGTGTTTAAAGATAACGAGATGCATTGATTTAATGAGAAAATTTAATGTCAGCTAAAAAACTATTTATACCTTGTAAAAAGCGTTTGGTCACTTTTATTAATAGATAACATGACAAAGAAAGTAATTATCACTGGAGCATCGGGCATGGTAGGCAAGGGTGTTTTATTGGAGTGTCTTGATCATCCTGAAATTGATACCGTGCTGGTTTTGGGCCGAACCCCAACTGGAATAAAGCACTCCAAACTAATTGAATTACTGCATACAGATTTTACAGACTACGCAGCGGTACTCGGCCAGCTAAGAGGATATGACGCCTGTTACTTTTGCCTGGGCGTTAGCGCTGGCGGGATGAAAGAATCTGACTACAAAAAAATTACGTATGATTATACCCTTGTCCTTGGCAAAACACTCTTTCAACTTAATCCTGACATGACTTTTATTTATGTATCCGGCCAGGGTACGGATTCATCAGAAAAAGGTCGGATGATGTGGGCCCGGGTAAAAGGCAAAACGGAGAACGATTTGATGGCGCTCGGGTTTAAACAGACTTTTATGTTCCGTCCGGGTATTATTATTCCCCTACGTGGAATTAAGTCAAAAACACCTAGCTATCAATTTTTCTACACCTATCTGGGTTGGTTGTTTAAGTTGATAAAAATGCTCTCTCCCAACAGCGCCAACAATACAACTCAAATAGGATTAGCCATGATTAATGCCACGTTGCACGGGTATGACAAGAAAATCATCGGGCCAAAAGATATTAACCTATTAGCTAACGGATAAATGCGAAAAGAACTGGCTGCACAGGCAGGAGAGCGAAAGAAATTCAAAGCTACATTTAGTCGTATCGGAAAGAAGACGAACTTCAAAGGGTATAGGGAAGATACAATTCTACTTAATGATGTGCGCGAGGCAGAGACGGACAAACTCGTAGCCGACCATCTCTGGTTTAGTTATACGCAGGGCTTTGAGAAAGTTATACTTACAGAAGGTACTGTGCTGGAGTTTGAAGCGCGTGTTAAAAAGTATTCAAAAGGATATGTGAACAAAGCCTTACACCTTAACCAACGAACCGATTATAAACTCAGCCACCCGACAAAGATTAAGAAATTGGGTTAAATACCCGCCCTCCTATTCTCAATCAATCTTCTGTCAATAGCTTTTGATTTGAGAAATCTACGATAACCGTTTTCACCACGTTCCCTCGTTCCAACGAAATAATCATTTCACTTTCAAAGCGTGAATCATACTCGTGATGCACATAGAATGTTCTATTGCCTTGGGGGATTCTTAGCTTGCCGGTAAACCAATTAGCCAGCACTGTCCGGTTACCCGCTTTCCTAAAAAGTTCCTTTAGAGAATATGGGACAATCTTCTTCCAGAATAGAAACGAACGTCTTTCAATCTTTCCATCGAGGTGTATTAAGAAGAGCTGCTTGTCCCGTATTTTCCAGGTAGCTATATAGCCACGCTTACAACTTTTAGAAGGAATAAATGCAGGTCGTTTTTTTCTGTGAAGCGTCCAATATGGTTCGAGTGGATTAGAATACAAATCCATTTTCGTTCCCTGATGCAGAATGAAATCCGGAAGTTGCGCAGCCATGAGGTGAATCTTTTTATTGAAAAGGCCGCGCATAGACAACGCTTCAACCAAAACTCGATAAAACCAAAATCCCGGTAAACGCTTATTCTATGTATGCATTGAATAGGGAGATGAATGACAGGTGTAATCGATTTCCCGTGAGTAATCAACTAATTAATTACCTGGATCTGGTTCTGCAGCGGTTAAAAGATGACTATTTAAACTCGTGAATGATGTTGTTGAAATCTATCCAATAAATATTGCCCACACCATTTAAAGGTACAGTCCAGGTGTTTTGTATCGTTTTATAGTTTGCTCTACCTGTTACAAAGTCTATGGGCAAATTATGGCGTTCGCTGGTGATGAATAAACTCTTTCCATCTGGTGATACATAAGGGCAATAATCTAGTTGTTTAGAGTTAAGACTTTTTAAATTTATAGCAGGCTGCCAGATATCTTTCGGATCTTTAATGCTAATGTATAAATCGCCACCACCTGCATCGTCATTTCGCCCATAGGAGGTAAAAAGAATGTATTGCTCATTTGGATCGACAAATGCATTAAACTCATAGAACTTAGAATTCACCGCGGAGTCCAGTGCTACGCGTGTCTGATACCTTCCATTTTTAAATTCAGTGAAATAAATATCTTCCTTGCCCGGTCCACCCTTGTAAGAAGCCGTATAGTAAAGGTTACCATTCTTCGCAATCGAAGGGTAAAATTCATCTGATTCGGTATTTACGGGTAAACCCAGATTTACCGGTTCACCCCAACCCGATTGGCTTCTACTCACCTTCCAGATATCAAAGTCTTTCGGCTCCTTTCCGGTTGTGGGTCGATTCGAAGCAAAATACATCGTGTGCCCATCGACAGAGAAGGTTGGTTCCAGATCACTGTACCTTCCCGCAAAGGAGACTATTTCGGGGGGTGTCCACTCACCTGGATTCACTTGTTTGCAAAAAACAATGGTTTGGAAGGTTGACTTTGGTGTTGAAATTGTAAAGTAGATTTCCTTTCCATCGGGTGAAAGTGCAAAGTCGCGCTCATTCATCGGGGTAGAAATAATTCCCTCTCCAAACAAGGAAAGTGACTGAGGTGGCGAGCTAAATTGAGGCAACTGGATTCGTTGACCGAACAAGGAGCCGCTGATTACAAGAAAGGCGAGTGTTGTAAGCTTCATGCTTCTTAAACGGAACAACTGTACAATGAGTTACCGGACTCTTGATTTCAAATTGTGTAATGAATTGATCAGCAGGATGCAAAAAGTACGTACCTTGCCCAATTGAAGAATTGCATTCAACCTGATTTAATAAATGAAGCAGCGACTTTTAGATGAATTGAGTAATAATACGTACGTGATTTTAAGGCCTTCACCCGTGGCTGGTATTGGTGTATTTGCCATTAAGGATATTGTCAAAGGATGCCGGGAAATGTTTAGTGCTCCCCATAAAGACGATCAATGGATAAAGGTCACCAAAAAGGAATTCGAATTACTCCCCATTCATACTAAACACCTGATAGAGAATTATTGCCTGTATGATGAAGATCATTATTTTGTACCTGACCATGGGTTTAAAAAAATAGATCTATCGCTCTTCTTGAATCATTCTTATGAGCCAAATATTATCTCCATTCAGGAGGGTGATTTTTTTGAAGCCATTCGCGATATCAAAGAAGGGGAAGAATTATTAATTGACTACGGAGAAATAGTTGCCGATGATTAACATTACTAATTCTTCTTATAGCTATTTATTCAAAGTGCGCTCTCCAGATGGAGGCCGATTTCGTGACTACTCTTTCTTTTTATCGGATTCATAATCCCACTGCAAAATCGGTTGAAGTAATGTAACTTTGCCCATTATTTTTAGCGGAGGTTCAATGAATATTACAGAGCAGGAAGAGCGGGAATACCTGGAGGGGATCAAAGAAAAGTTGCTCATCGCCATCAGGCGAACCGATGATCGGGTGAAACAATTCTCTACCGAACTCAGGCAGAACAAAGAATATATTTACGAGCATCAATCGGGCATGGACGAAGCGGATATGGTGGCTGCCGGTCAGTCGATCAACCGCATGGCCTTTACAGGCGAATCGGCTGTAGCGAGAAGAAAGAAATTACTGAAACTGAGTGCCTCCCCCTATTTTGGTCGTATTGACTTTGCTGGCAAAGAGGATGAAAAGACTCCCATATACATCGGTATCCACACATTCACCGATGAAACCCAGAAGGCGAACCTGATTTATGACTGGCGAGCCCCAATTTCATCCATGTTCTATGATTTCGAATTAGGTGAAGCCTGGTATCAAACGCCATCTGGAAAAATCAGTGGAATAATTGCGCGCAAACGGCAATATAAAATTCGGGAAGGCCAGATGGAGTTCATGATCGAAAACGATGTGCACATCCATGACGATTTGTTGCAAAAAGAATTGAGCAAGTCGAGTGACGACAAGATGAAAAACATTGTCGCCACCATACAACGCGATCAGAATGCGGTAATAAGAAATGAAACAGCCCCGGTGATGATCATCCAGGGTGTGGCCGGCTCGGGCAAAACTTCCATTGCGCTGCATCGCATTGCCTTTTTGTTATACCGTTTCCGGGATGAGATTGCTGCCAAAGACGTACTCATCATTTCTCCCAACAAAGTGTTTGCCGATTACATTTCGAATGTACTTCCCGAACTGGGTGAAGAGCAGATTCCTGAGATGGGCATGGAAGAGTTAGCTACGGAAGTGCTCGAAGACAAGTTTAAGTTTCAGACCTTCTTTCAACAGGTATCAGCCTTGCTGGAGAAACCCGATCCGAACTTCATCGAACGCATTCAGTTTAAATCTACATTTGAGTTTTTAAGCAAGCTCAATCAATACATCGTTCACCTCGAGAATAATTTCTTCACATTTACTGAGTTGCGCGTTGGTAAAGTGGTCGTTCCATTTCCCTTTATCCTGGAGCGCTTCAAGGCCTATCATCGCATCCCGCTGTTAAAGCGCACCCCGGAAGTCGTAAAAGATATCTCACAACACGTGCGCAACGAAGTGCAGCGCAAGCTAACTGGTCACGAAAAAAATCAGATCTGGCAAGCCGTGCCGCGCATGTTCAAGACGAATGATTTACTTGACATCTACAAAGACTTTTATACCTGGATCGGGAAGCCTGAGTTATTTAAAATGATGCCGGGTGATACACTGGAGTATGCCGATGTGTTTCCATTGATCTATTGCAAGATCCGGCTGGTAGGTGCGCAGACATATGATCATGTAAAGCACTTGCTGGTGGACGAAATGCAGGACTACACCCCGGTTCAATATTCAGTGTTGTCGCGTTTATTCAAATGCAAGAAGACAATATTAGGGGATGTAAATCAAACTGTAAATCCATACAGCGCTTCTTCATCCGAAAGTATTGAACGGGTTTTTCCGCATGGCGATACGGTAAAACTTTTCAGAAGCTATCGGTCTACTTTTCAGATCAGTGGCTTTGCTCAACGCATCGCCCGGAATCCTGATCTAATTCCGCTGGAGCGACATGGACAAGAGCCCGCGGTGAAAGGCTTTGCCAGCAATGCCGAAGAAATCGAAGAAATAAAAAAGTTGATAGCAGATTTTAAAAACTCGAAGCATCCTTCGATGGGCATTATCTGCAAAACACAGCAACAGGCTGAATATGTCTATCGGGAAGTAAAAGCACCAGCGGTGCATTTGCTTACGGCAGACACTACCTCTTTTAAGGAAGGGGTGATCATTACGACTGCTCATCTCGCCAAGGGATTGGAATTTGATGAAGTGATCATCCCCTTTGTTTCCATTCGTAATTATCACACCGATGTGGATAAGCGGATGTTGTATATCGGGTGTACCCGGGCGATGCATCATCTCACGCTCACGTACAGTGGGGAGAAGTCATTATTTATATAAATCAAAATTTGATTTTTAAATATCATTAAAGTCTTACGCTTTGATATCCAAGTATAGAAGATCATTAAAATCTATTTATAACCTTTCATTTCAGGTTAAAACTCAAGAATGACAAACTCGGTTCTTCGATTAGCCTTTCTTCCGTCCTCCGTATCATTGGTAGCAACCGGGTTCAGCTCGCCATAGCCTTTGGCTTGTACACGATCTGAATTTATTCCACCACTCACCAGGTATTCACGTACTGATTTGGCGCGGTCGTGTGAAAGTTTCATGTTGTAGGTATCATCGCCCACATTGTCGGTGTGGCCTCCAATTTCAATCACCATGGAGGGATTTACACGGAGTAACTCTATTGCTTTTTCCAATTCCAACCGGCTTTGTGAGGTAAGCGTTGCCTTCCCGGTTTCAAAGAAGATGTTATTTAATACAACCTTGGCGCCTTTCTCAATGGGTTTAAGTTCAATGTCTTTCTTTATTTCCTGAAAGTGTGCTGTCTTTGGAACTTCAAAACTTTGTGAATAAAAAAAGTACCCTTCTTTGTTTGCCGACACGCTGTAGGTTCGACCTGCGGGCAGCACAACCAGATATTGACCGGTAAGTGAATTACTTTTATTGGCAGCGATTAGTTCACCGGAATTTAAGTCTTCCACCAAAATATAAGCACTAACCTTCTTTCCATCTTTCATACTGGTAACCGTTCCCGCCACAATGATGGTGGGTTCCGGTCGCATGCTCTCCGGAATGTCAATCTCGTACAAGTCATTATTACCATCGCGATCTGAAGAGAAATACCCTTTCTCACCCGATCCACCGATTGTGAAAAACCGGTCATCCTTAGTAGTATTTAACGGTCTGCCCAGATTAACAGGTGTTGACCAGCGGCCATTTTCATAGACTGTTTTAAAAATATCGAAATCACCATACCCCGGATGTCCGTTGGAAGAGAAGTATAACGTCTTTCCATCCTGACTAAAAAAAGGCGAGTGTTCTGTAAACGGAGTGTTAACCTGTGCCCCAAGATTCATGGCGGGTCCCCAATCGCCAAAGAGATTTTTCTCAATCATATAGAGATCAATTTCACCATAGCCCCCCACTCTTCCAGAGATAAAAATTATTCTATTTCCATCAAACGATATGGTGGGTTGCGAGTCCCAGTCGATACTATTTACTATTTCGCCCATGTTTTCAAGTTCAGACCATTGATCTCCTTTTAATTCAGAATAATAAAGATCACACTGACCAATACTGTTCTCCCGGCTACAAGCTACCATTACCATAAATTGCCCGTCTGCAGAAAAGCTTGCAATGCCTTCGCTCACGGAAGAATTGATTGGAGCCGGAAGCAATTGGGCCTTTCCCCAGCCCGTTCCATGATTATCGGTATAGTAGGCATCTTCATCGCCTTCTTTTGAACCCGCAGGCTCAGTGCTGATACCTCCTAAACGTTTTGAAGTAAAATACAAACGCGTTCCTGTTGCATCCATGACCGGAGCATAATCCGGGTAGGGACTGTTTACTTGTTCCGGCAGTTTGATTGGCTCTTTCATATTCATGGGTGCCTGCAATAATTTTTTCTGTTCCCGCAGGTAATGCAACCGATACATGGCTTTGTGTTTTTCTATAACACTGGATTTATGAGCCGTGTAATGTGTCGTGTAATACGTAAGTAACGGAATGGCACTATCCTCATCGCCAGTTAGCATGTAGGACATGCCCAGGTAATAATTTGCTTCGATGTTGGTGCTGTCTTTGGCGAGGGCCTGTTTTAAGGAAGTGATTGCTTCCGCATAATTTCCTTTCTCATAATATTCTTTTCCTTTTGCCAATTGCTGCTTCTCCGGACTCAATAACATATTCCGTTGAGCAAAAACCGGATTGATGAAAAGAATCAACATGAACGGTATGAGCTGCTTCATAAGTTGGAAACAATTATAGTCCTGATAAAACAAATGCACCCCAATAGTAAGGCTCTGGATATTTACTGCGCACTTCCTGCTGTGCTTTTCGCAATGCCTGATTCACATCCAGTTGATTCATCCATGCCGTATAAAACGAAGTCATGAATTCCTGAGTGGCAGTATCATCTACCTTCCATAAACTCATGAGCGTATAGCGGGCACCAGCCACAGAAAAAGCCCGTTGCAATCCATACACTCCTTCTCCATTCACGGTAACACCCAAGCCGGTTTCGCATGCTGAAAGCACTACCAGGTCGGTCTTATCCAAATTCAGGTTCATGGCTTCGTAGGCGGTCAATAATCCATCGCTCCCCGTGGCCGATTGATTTGTTTTTAAAAATGCAGTTCGGGCACCGGATAGTATCAATCCTGATCGAAGCAATGGATTTTCAAAAACGACTGCATTGGAAAACCCAGCAAAACCCCGTTCTCCAGCTGTTGATTTCATAATATCCTGAAGAAAATAACCATGGGTAGCAATGTGTAACACGCTGGGGTGTTGCAGGCTTTTCAATTTTTCCTCTGAGGCATCCGCCAGCAGATAAGTCTTCACGTTAACTTTCTTCTGATTGAGGATGGTGGCAATCGTTTCAATTTCACGTTTAGTGCCCGGGAGTTCAGTAATATTTTCACCGTCAAAAAATCGCTGGGTCGAATCTTTCTTCAAGAGAGGGACGTTCATGCTCAAGCCAGTGGCAATATTCTCAGCCGGTAATGATGAATTGTAATTTGGATAGCCAAACAGGCTTGCATCTGGAATATGCGATATGGCTTCGTGCGTGGCAACGAGGTCTTTGGTAGACGTTATATTTCTTATTTCCATTTCATCCATCAAAAAGCGATTTGCTGCGTTGTTAAATAACGTGCTGAGGTTAATCTGATTGAACACCCCGTCAGCAGAAACATAGACCCTTTTAACACCTGATAATTTACCCGTAATGGGTTTCCAAAACTGATCATAGGAACTGGCATCCGTCATCCTCTGGGTAATCGCATTTCTGTAATAGCGCACAAATTTATTCTCCAACTCATCCCCATTCTCGAGTACTATCACCTCAGGTAGATTAACACCTGGTTTAACAAGCAACACCAAATACACTTTTTTTACTTCTTTAATTCTTCGTTGTGTCTGTATGATTTCAATGGCAGCCTGTCCGGGAGCCAGCCGATTCTGGACATCCCTCCACGTGTATAGTTTGCGATCCTGTGTTTTTAAAAACAATTCCGAACGTCTGCTCAACTCTTTTTCCAGCACATTCACTTCATCTTCCAGTTGTTCCTGGTTGATTTCATTGATGCTTTTTTCTTCCAGCGACATCCGGTATACTTTTGCCAGGTATTCACGTTTGTCTTGCCATTGATTAAACATCTGGATCAGTACAGGATCGTTACCTGACAGAATGGTTGTACGCATTTTGCTGACCGCGTTGAACAAGAGCGCCTTGGTTACCAGCCGCAGGTTATACAGATCATCCGCCAGCGATGGAATTGCCGGTAACTGACTGAGGTAGCATTCTACTGCATTCTGAAAGTAGATCTGATTTGCCAGGAAGTATTTTGTCTTTTCTTCTTCTGAAAGAGATGGAAAGTAATTGAGTATTTCTCTGATCTTACCACGCAGGCTCTCCTGGTAATATGGCACCGCCTGTTTGTCCAGGTTTTCATTGTCATATAAAACAGCCAGCGCGTTTAACGTTGCTACATAATCAGGGTGGTCTTTGCCCACTACTTTTTCACGGATCTCTTTCGCTTGCAGCAGGTACAATTCGGCCCGGGCAAAATCATGCATGTCTGTATAAAGCGTTCCCAGGTTGTACAAGGCCGTTGAATACAAGGGATGATGGTTACCAAATGTCTGCTTCCAGTTTTTTTCTACTTGTAAAAGCAAAGATTCGGCCTTGTCTAAGTCGCCATGTGCATGATAAAGTTCTGCCAGGTTGTTGATCGAATTGATGTAACTGGAGTGCGCTGTGCCGAAGAGCGTGCCTTTACTTTTTATACATTCCTGATAGGCTGTTTCTGCTTTCTGAAATTCCCCCTTCTCTTTGTACACAAGGGCAAGGTTATTTAATGTATTGGTGTAACCTGCATCTGTTTTCAGACCCCGGCTATAAATATCTTTGGCTTCCAGAAAATGTCGTTCTGCATTATCCAGGTTGCCGTAGGTTGAATACAGGTGTCCGAGGTTATTCAGACAAGCAGCATATTCAGGATTCCATACTCCCAACTTATTTTTCTTGATCTCCAATGCATTGATCAGCAACGGTTCCGCTTTCACATAATTACCAGCTGCCAGATAAGCCAGACCAAGATTCGAAAGACTGGTAGCATATTCAGAAGATTCCTTGCCCGAAGCACTGGCCTTAACGGAAACAGCCTTTTCCAGGTACACGATTGCCTGATGGTATAAACCAAGATCGATATAGAGATTGCCCAGATTATTTAAAGTAATTGCATAATCCGGATGCTTTGGTCCTAACACATTTTCCCTTATTGTCAACGCTTCCTGTAAACAGATCTCAGCTTTTTTAAAGGACCCAATAGTTTCATAGAGTGTTCCAAGATTATTTAGCGTGTTAGCATAAAATTCATCTTGTTTACCTGATTCTCTGGCATAGATCTCCAGCACCAACAAATAATTTTCTTCGGCTATCTCAAACTCTCCCAGATCCTGCTGAACCATGGCCATATTATTTAAAATGGTTGCATAGTAAATATGATCACTCCCATAGTCTGCGGAAACAACCAGTAAAGCGTCCGAATAATATCGTTTGGCATTCCTTAGATCTCCTTGCTGACTGGCCACCTGCGCTTTCGTATTTAAGACTTCAAATGATTCGGTAATCAGGGTTCCGTCAGATGAAAATAGTCTTATGTCGCCACTGATTTCTCCCTGCTTATAAAGTATCTCCTGTTCTTTACTACCCTCTTCCCGATACCAGGTAATTAACCCATCATAGACATCCTCAGGTCTGTCTTGCAGCAATACTCCTTTGCATTGCATAGCCCCACTTCGATAAAAATCGATGAAAGGACCCGTTGGCTTATCATCGCGATAAGTAAGTTGCCGATAGTAGTGAACCTGTTGCTGGTCGGCCGAGGGTTTAAATGCTGCATCCATCCAGATCACCCAATTGCCTTGTCGTCTATTTTTTGAATCAATCTGGTTGGCAGCGGTAGGAAGTTGCTGTGCATACAACTCCTGTTCCACGTTCAGTAACAAGGGTAGGAAATAAATAACAAACCGAAGCAGAGGCAAACCAGCCATGTTAAGAATAGAGCGAAGCTATCCTTTTACAGTGGGTTAGTAAATCACATTTTCATGCGATTGTGCAGCACTAGTCACTTTCTCACCTTAGTAAAAAACAAACACGCTATGAAAAAGTGGATTTTCAATTCTGCACTATTCATTTCTATGATCTTACTGCTCAGTTTAGGTAGCCATGCGCAAACCATTACTGAATTGGCACAACCCCTGACCAAGCAGTCACAAAAAGGATACATCGATGATGTAAAATTTGAAGGTGATGGTAAAATCCATGTTATCTATCAAACCAAGCTCGATAAGAAAAGTACAGAAGTGGCCTATGAAGATTATGTATTTGACAAGGGCATGAAATTCATAGAAAAAAAGACTACCACAATAGACAAGGAGATTAGGCCTGATAGTGAAGCGAAAATGTTAGGTGCCTACGTAGGTGGTGGGCCGAAATGTACTTCGTTTGATGTTCTAAGTATGAAAATAAGAACCGTTACTTTCACCAGAAAGTATAGCGACTGGAACTATAAAAAACAACGGTATGAGACAATCAAGGATGTTGATCAGGAAAGAGGAAAACTAAAAACGGATGACAATAAGCCCTACTATGGCATTGAAAGCTGGTGGCGGGAAGACAATCCTTTATTGACGGTTCTTGCCTATAACGAAACCAAAGACAAGAAAAATCCAAAGAAATATTTATTGTTAAATATTGATTTTGAAGGAAATGTAAAAGAAACTGCCCTGGATGTATCCGGCAATTACTCACTCGTATATTCCCAACAAATTTCCGAGGAACAATCAGGTAAAGCCGTTGGAAAGCAAGACTTAGTAGTAATCTTCGCTCCCAAGGATGGAGCCCCCAATCTATCCGAATACATCTACTTGCACTACGATATGGCCGGAACGTTAAAGAACAAAATTACTTTTCCAAGTCCATCCACTAATCTACTGGTAACTAATGCTACGGTTATTGATGGATCTGTATTTTTATTCGGACAATCAACCAAATCAAAGAAAGCCTTCAATGATGTCTTTGAAGATTATGCGGCAATCGAAAGCCCCTGTTTTAAAGGTTCAGGCGGAGATGCTGACAATCCTCAGATGTCAAAATACCTCAAAGCTTCCAGCGAAGAGATGGATAACTTCCATGTGTTGAAAATTTCAGGTGGAAAATTGGATTTCGCTACCACCTCATCCGTGGATGGAATTAAATCGAAAGTGAAATCACCACCCTCTGAAAAGGGAACTCCCTACAAAGGAAAGCGGTTTTCAATTTACAAGTTTGAAATTACACCCTCCAATGAGTACCTGATTGCCGGCCAACTTACCGATCGAATAACGACTAAAGCTCCAACTACTTCCCAGGTTGGAATGAGGGGTTGGGCTTATGGCGATATTGTGTGTCTTCATCTGGATGCCAAGGGTAATTTAAAAGCACAGTATGCTGTTGACAAAATCTGGGAAGGCAAAAAGAGCAGCCTGTGGGAAATGCCTCAAAACTTTTACTTCGCTGCTGATGGCAAGTCGGTGTATTGGGAAATCTTTGAGATAAAAGGTGACCGGGATTATAATGCGTGGACGGGTTGGAGTGACTACGTGCAGTCTCAAATGTATCCCCGCATTGCTATGATTAACCTGGAAACCACCTCTATCAGTGACTTTAAAACCTTCGGCAACAGAAAATATTTTGTATATCAATCATTCCCAGGCAAATTTATACCCGAGCAAAATTGCATTTTATATTTTGGTAAGAACGAGGATGAATCCGTGCTATGGGTAGGTAAGGCAGCTTTCGATTAATTCAAAGTAACTTAACCAGATAAGAGAAGATCAGGCATATTCGGAATCATCCGTTACCAGTCCTGTTCTTCTCCTATAGTTAAATGGGTAGTTACCTGAATATTCGGCTGATCAAATTCAGATTTAACGCGGGTAGATTTTATTCAGTGCTTCGGCCCTGCTTTGCACTTCCAGTTTGCGATAGATGTTACGAATGTGAGTGCGAATGGTATCAATAGACAGAGAAAGTTTATCTGCAATTTCTTTATAGCGGTATCCCTGGGCTAATAATTCAAGTAATTCCTGTTCCCGTTTGGTCAGTATGTGAGCAGCATCATTCACTGCAGGTTTGTGAAAAGTTAAAATTACGGTGCGGGCAATCTGCGCACTCATGGGTGAACCTCCACTATGAATCTCCCGGATTGCATCCAGCATTTTTGCAGGCTGCGTATTTTTTAGAATATAACCGGTCGCCCCTACCTTTAACGCTTTAAACACCAGTTCGCTATCTTCATAAACCGTACACATCATGAACTGCATGGCTGGATGCATGGGTTTAAGCCGATGCACTAACTCAATGCCATTCATTCCGCCAGGAA
This sequence comes from Cyclobacteriaceae bacterium, assembly GCA_044229915.1. GTDB lineage: Bacteria > Bacteroidota > Bacteroidia > Cytophagales > Cyclobacteriaceae > ELB16-189. The sequence goes on along the minus strand of JBGASB010000008.1, from coordinate 165,568 downwards.
GGTTTATATCCACCAGCACTACATCCACTGGCTGTACAGATAATACTTCATATGCCTTTTCCGCATTTGAAAATGTATGCTTACACTCAGTGTCGTCACAGGAATTAATAATCATGGCCAGCCCCTTGCGGATGTCGTCTATATCTTCAACAATGGCTACTTTAATCATCTCTAAAGCTTATAAGTCTCTTAATCTAAAACAATAGCATTTAAGTAGTATATTAAAATATAAGGGGGACCTCAATACTCAATTTAGTTCCCTGACCAGGGTGGCTTTCTATGTGAACTGTTCCCCTGCACTCATTGATGCGTTTATGAATATTAGTCAATCCGTTGCCTGAATTTGAATTCGTGTTAAAGTCAAATCCTCTGCCATTGTCACTAATTACGATTATCAACCTGTTTTCTACTACCGAATAGGTTAATGACGCTTGAGTCGCCTCCGAGTGCTTTAACACATTATGCAGTGATTCTTTGGTAACCAAAAAAATGTTTCTTCTCCATTCTGCAGGTACGCTTATGTCTTCCGGTAAGTCAGGAATAGAAATATTCAATTTTGTCTGGGTACCATCAAACATGGGGTTTAAATGTTCTCGTATATACCAAAGAAGTTTCCGAAGGCTATCGTTGGTAGGATTATGTGACCAGATAAGTTCACTTAGATTGTCTATTAACTCATGGGATGACATTGAAATTTTATCCAGTTGTCTTTGTGTAAATTCATCAACACTTTTTGATTGCCGGGCTAATTGGCTCAGAATAGAAATCTTGGTGAGACCCGTGCCCAAATCATCGTGAATGTCTTTACTGATCCGATCGCGTTCTTCCAGCACCGCACGCTGTTTTTCAATTTCCAGTAACTTCTTCTCAAACTTTCCATGAGCAATCATACGGGTGATGCCAGCAATTACACCGATCAGGATCAAACTTATGGTAGCATAGAACCAATTCGTTTTCCAGAAAGGGGCCTGGATGGATATTGAAACATAATCTTCTTCACCCCAATCGCTGGTACTACTGGAGGCCCTGACTCTGAAAATATAATTTCCATGGGGTAAATTCGAATACCGGGTTGATTTCTGATGCGTGGTAATCCATTGCTTATCCCACCCTTCTAGCATGTATTGAATTTTGTTTGCCTCCGGACGAGTGTAATCAAAGACGGCAAATTCAAATAGCAGATCGTTCTTATCATGAGGAAGTGAAAGCGACCGCGTCAAGTAAAAAGAACTGTCGTTGGTAATTGCTACATCATTTACGAGGGTAGATATAATTGCTGATTTTGGTGGCTTACTGGTTGCCCGTTCGGCACCTGAACGGAACCAGTTAAATCCCTTAATGCCGCCAAAGTAAATCGTACCGGAAGGGCCTTTGTAAAATGCGCCCCTATTAAATTCATTGCTTTGGAGGCCGTCCTTAACAGTAAATGTTTGAAAAGTCTCATCTTTCCTATTGAAAAAGCAAAGCCCTGAATTAGTGCTTAACCAGAAGTTGTGATTATCATCTTCTATAAGTCCGTAAACAAAACCTCCGGGAATTCCATCTTCTTCTTTATAAAGCTTATACGCAGTTGAATGGGTATCAAATCTAATTAAACCAGCCCCCGAGCATAGCCATAGTATTTCAGACTCTTGCTCATCCTGATGAATACTGCGGATATTAATTCGATTAAAGAATTTTTGAGCATTCGTAACGAGACTATCCTCCGGTCGCACATGATATAATCCTTCCACCTGGGATGCTACCCAAACGTGTTCATCATCATTTTGATGCACGCCCATTGTCCTGCTTGTAAAACTCTTCCAGATGAATCCTTCGTAAAACCCTTTTCCATCCTTTTTAATGATATAAATTCCGTAAAATGTGGTCATTAGTAATTCACCACTATTTAATTCTATTATCTGTGTCACCTGATTATTGATAGGAGTAACACCTGCTACCGCTTTAAGAGGAACCTGCCTTAGTCGAGTTCCATCAAAAAGAGAGATTCCATAATCATGCCCTATCCAAATTTTTCCTTCCCGGTCCCGAAAGATGCTGCCTACCGAATTACCGGGCAACGATCCATCCTCCCTCGAATATATTTTTATCGAACCTTCCTTGGGATCAAAGATGACAAGTCCATTCAGATGCGTACCAAACCAAATGCGACCGAGTTCATCTTCATAAAAACACCTGATAAAATAATTTTTCAGATCTGGGTACTCCCCTTGTACCAGTGGGAAAATATTGAATTGTGGTGGCTTTAAATCAAGGCGACTTACTCCGCCACCATCCATACCGATCCATAGGTTCTGATTTGCATCAATAAAGAGGCACGTTGCTATGTCTGACGGAAGAGATTTAATCCTGGAAATATCATGTCGGTACTCCTTTGTCTTTTGTTGTTCCGGTGAATAAGAATACAATCCATCGCCCATCGTACTAAGCCAGTAACGACCTAATGAATCGATTGCTAGTTGAGATATCAGGCTCTTAGCATGAATCGGAATGCTTTGTAGTTCATTTTTTACGGAATCATAATAGAATAATTTTTCATCCTGACTAGCGATTAGTTTCTGTTTGTCTGTCTTCACCCTTAAGTTTGGATAGCCCTGAAACATCCACTCATATTCTTCTGTATAAATGTTAAAACGCAGCACTCCGGGTTTATTGGCAAAATGAAGATAGATATGCCGTGTACCCGGTTGAGGAAAGGATGCATATTCGTCAGGCTTAATTTCTGAAGGATACTTTATTATCTTGTATTGTCTTGAGTGAATCGAAAACTTGACAATCCCTTTGCCGGGATTTATCAACCATAGATTTTCGTTATTATCCAATAACATTCCGGTGTAATAGATAAACCCTGACTGGGTATCCTTTAGAAAATCGTAGGCTCGTTCGACTTGCTCGTTGACTGGATTGAAGAAGTAAATGCCCGTTTCATTGGCAAACCAGATGCGTCCAAGTTTATCCTCGCAAAGCCAACCTCTTATAAAATTTGAATTGGCCTGGTTAAGTGCCGGACTATGTGATTTAAAAACCTTGACGTTCTCCCCATCATACCGGTTGAGGCCATCGGCTGTACCAAACCACATAAAGCCTTTCTTGTCCTGGTAAATGCTATACACCGAATTTTGTGAAAGGCCATTCTCTACATCCAGGGTTTCGAACCGGGGAACAATAGATTGAGCAAATGAATTCAGCCCAGGACAAATAATGACAAACAATAAAACGTGCCTTAAGCCACTCATAGATCTTCCTGGATGAAGATAAGTGTTTTTGTAGAACCAAATCAAACCGAAGGCATATGAATCAAATTAAATTATCTGGTAAATTAATCTTCCCTCGTATCGTAAAGCTTTAGCCCTTGCATAAGGCGGGTGATTGTTTTCGCTAACCGGTCAATTTTTGTTACCTCTTTTTTAGCCGAATAAATCCACTGGATGTAAAACTTCTGCTCGCTTTCAGAAAGGGATTGGAAGAATTTAAGCGCTGTTGGCTCATCCTTTAAACATAGCAACATTTCATCGGGTACTTCCAGCGGTTCATTGTCCGGGTATAAGATCACGTGAACCTGATCGCCAGCATTCTTTTTAATTTTCTTTCTGATCTCAGCCCTGACAGGAAGAAAGAGGCTGCCATTTCCCATGGGCATGAGGTGGTACTTTCGAATTTCATAGCCATCGATGGTTCCCCTTACTTTTACCCATCCGAAGTGGGCTTTCTTATCCTGCAAAATCTCGGGTACCCGGGCAAAGGTCCAGCCGCCTTTGCCGGGAAATTTTTCCAATCGATACTTTTTGTTAACGAGGGGTCTTCCAGTTTTTTTCACAACACAATATTATCGGGACCTGAAACGATACCGTTGCGTGTGAATTACTTTAATTTCGCTTTGAAAAAATCTATCGTGCGTTGCCACGCCAGTTCAGCCGCTGCCTTGTCAAAACGAGGGGTGCTGTCATTGTGGAAACCATGATTTACATCAGGATATACATAGGCAGTATATTCTTTGTTGTTCTCTTTTAGCAACTTTTCATAGGCAGGCCAGCCTTCGTTTACCCTTGTATCTAACCCAGCATAGTGGAGCAGTAAAGGTGCTTTAATCTTGGGTACGTCCTCCGCTACTGGTTGACCACCATAGAACGGAACGGCAGCCGATAAATCAGGGATTCGCACCGCCATCATGTTGGAAACCCAGCCACCAAAACAAAATCCAACTACACCTATTTTGCCATTGCAATCGGGGTGTGCTTTGAGATAATTATAGGCTGCAATAAAATCTTCAAGTATTTCATTGCGGTCACGCTTGCTCTGCATTTCCCGGCCCTTGTCATCATTCCCAGGATACCCGCCTAGCGGAGTAAGTGCGTCAGGGGCCAATGAAATAAATCCGGCTAACGCTGCTCGTCTACCCACATCCTCGATATAAGGATTAAGACCGCGGTTTTCATGCACTACAATAACACCCGGGAGCTTGCCCTTTGCATCCATAGGTCGCGAAAGCAATCCCTTAATGGTGCCCCCGCCTTTTGGTGAATCATAGTTTATATAATCAGATTTTATCCTCGGATCATTTTGTTGAACTTGAATAATATGGTAGTCGGGGCTGATGAAACTAAGCAGGGATGCCACCGTGATACCCCCCACCGCATAGGTAGAAAGCTTGTCCAGAAACAATCGTCTTTCAATACGGTTGTGGGCATATGCATCATAAAGATCAAATACTTCCTGCTTGATGTCTTCTTTTTTAATTTCTTTCATATCAGCTTTGGTTTTTTGTTGGCAGTTGGCAATGAGATTTATGACTGGAAATTCCTCCTTATCAAAGAAAGGATGTTTTCCGAAGAACTTTTGTTAACAGGTTCCTAAATTAGAAATATTTCATCCCGTTAAAAGGTTTTTTTATTCAAACGGAAGACGTAGAAAATTACTTGCGTTGATTGTCAAACCTGATTTTTGTTTCCCTGGCTGTTTTAAGCATGGCATCAAGTGCTGCACGATTATAATATTCTCCTTGCGCAACTACACTGTTTACAGTCCTCAACGCACTAATATTCTCCAGCGGGTTTTGATCGAGTAAAACAAGGTCGGCATTTTTTCCAGTAGCTATTGAAGATGTCTTAGCGGCAACATCAAAATAGTAAGCGCCATTCAACGTAGCCGTTTGTAAAATCTGCCATGGGGTAAGTCCAGCTTCCTGAAATATTTCCAGTTCCTGGATCAGGGACTCAGCTGGATACACATACGTGTTTAAGGCAGCGGCATCACTGCCTGCTATGATCTTCATGCCTGCCTGGTGGATCAATGGAATCTGTGAACGTAGAAACAGGTACCGGTCTTTGCGCTGTTGCCTTTGAGCCGCTGTTTCCGTACCCATGCGTTGGATACGCCATTGATAATTCGCCACAAACTTTTCGGTCAGGTAATTTAGAAACTCATCGCGGCTGTGATCAGTTTCATCGAGGTAAGCCAGTTGGCGACCACCAATCAATGTGGGGCAAACAAATAATCCTGCCCGGCCAAGGGCTTTATACTTTGCATTGGCTAGTTGTTGATTGAATTCTGCTGTGTAGCGTGCGTCTGCTTCGGCCCGCGTTATTCTACCTTCCCGTAAATCGGCAACAATTTTCGATTCATCGCTTCCTAATCGCAAAAGATAACTGGCATGTTCTACACCGGTATATCCGGCTCCTCTAAGTTCTTCTATCGTAAGATCGATGGGTACATGTCCCGATACACGATATCCCCGGGCATGAGCTGCTTGTACACTCTTTAGAAATAAGTTACCGCTTAGCGTATTCTCCGTGATTTTTACAAAGTCAACCTTGTAGGCATCCAATAAATTGAGCATCTGATTCAATTCAACTTCATTTTCAATTTCGAGATCTCCTTTCCAGATTGAATTCTTCCCTTCCAGCTTTCGACCGGCTGTAAAAATGGTTGGTCCAGTTATAGTCCCTGATTCAATTTCATTTCGCCACGCAAGCACCTGCTCGCCTAAATCGCTGGCACAATCGCGAATAGTGGTAATACCATAGGCCAGAAATACCGGGAGCAAAGCTTTGTTGTCTTCTACCAGTTCAGCGCCTTCGAGGTGCACGTGCATATCCCACAGGCCAGGGATCAGGTATTTTCCCTTACAATCGATACGATTGGCGTTGGCTATCCCGCGTTTAAGTTTGTTGTACTCCCCAACAGCTTTGATTTTCTTATCTTCAATCAAAACGGCCCCTTTTTGAACGGCTCCATCTTCTACATGGATGATATTGACGTTGTAGAATAGAGTTGAATTCTTCTGACCAATGGTGGTGGTCACTATAAATAAAAGGAGAAGCGAGAAGATAGTTTTCATACGTGCTGCGTGGATGCAAAATAGTAAATCTGGTGTAACATATGTTACTGACTATTTACATCCTGTCAATGAACTTTGCGAGAAAGTAACTTATGAAATCGAAATACATCGCTCTGGTAGTCCTCCTGATAGCTTCCACAGGTTTTATTTTCTATCAACGCAAAGATAAACCTAATAGGCCGCAGGGGTTTACATCGGAATTAGTAGATGCAAACAATGTTCCGGTTTCCCTTGCACAATTCAAAGGGAAGGTTGTGTTCATCAACAATTGGGCTAGCTGGTGCCCTCCCTGTATTGCCGAGATGCCTTCCATCCACAATCTGAAGAATCAGTTTAAAACGGAGAACATTGTTTTCGTTATGGTATCGTATGATGATGCTCCTGAAAAAGCTCTTCGGTACATGCAAAAAAAGAACTTTGAATTTGAAGTGTATTTTCCTGGAAAGAAGTATCCATACCATACTGAATCCATTCCGGCAACTTTTGTTTTAGATAAAAATGGAGTTGTCGTGGCCTCGCATTCGGGGATGGCTAATTTTGACAATCCGGAATTAATCAAAAAGATTGAGGACCTGCTTAGCAAATAGGGTTATCGATTCTTGTCGGATTTGAGTAGCCAATTAATGGCTTCCTGTCGACTTTCAAAATGTCGCACCTTCATTGATTCAATTTCAGTTAATGAGTCAATCGTTCGCTCAGCCGATCGGTTAAAAATATCATTACTTAGTATACTGCCTAGCTTAATTACACCTTTAGCCTCGGCCATTGGAAACCAGTGATTGGCGGCCCAACCCAGATCTTGCGGGGAAATTATCTTCCAGTTCGTGTTGTCCGACAAAACTCTATTGACTCTGGTCTTATCCAGTGCATCCAATATTTTAGTGGCAAGTCCACGAAATTCAGCACTGGGGATAAGTCCCTTCCACAGCAATTCAATAAAACCATCTTCATGGAACCAAATCTCGAGGTGTTGACTTTCGCAGATTTTTGTATCGGACATAATGAATTGAATTGCTGATCAAAGTAAGCTCAAGTTTCGGTTTAACTCAGTGATTCATGTTACATAGTATCAAAGATAAAATTTGGCGGATGAATCGAAATCTTTATATTTCGTTTACGGACCCTTACTACCTAAGACTCAACCTTACCCGCTATGTATTTTATCATTGGTATAATCGCACTTGTCGCCCTGGGAGCTATCCTTACGTACAACAACCTGATTGGTGCCCGCAACCAGGTGGAGAATGCGTTTAGCACGATCGATGTAATGCTGAAGAAACGCTACGATCTGATTCCTAACCTGGTAGAAGTAGCCAAGACGTATATGAAGCATGAGCAGGACCTGTTTACCAACCTGGCCAATCTACGCGCCAAAGCCACTGCCCCGCATGTCACCTCGGATGAAAAGGTACACCTGGAAAATCAGATTTCCGGCATGATGAAGAACCTGATGGTGTCGGTAGAAAACTATCCGGAGTTAAAAGCGAGTGAACAGTTTTCCTTGTTGCAACGCAGTTGGAATGAAACGGAAGAACAAATCTCGGCCGCGCGCAGAGCCTTTAATGCGGCTGTTACACAATACAATAATGCAGTCGAAAAGTTCCCCTCCAACATCTTTGCTTCCATGTTTGGCCACAAACGCAGAGAAGTATTTGTGATAGCCGAAACGGAACGGCAGAACGTGAACGCCAAGGCGCTTTTTAACTCCTGAGCGTTTCATGCAACCGGTACAAAACTTCCAGTCCTTCTATAACACCACGCTCCGTCCGCAATTAGTAGAAATAGATACTCAGAGACAGGCGGTTGTTGATAAAATCAAACTGTACGGGGCTATTGGAATTGGCGGTGGACTGGTGCTTCTATTTTTTAACGCGGGCATGTTTCCATTAATTATTGTAGGGGCCGGTCTCTATTTCTTTTACCACCATCATGCGAAAGCATACAGGGAAACGTATAAGCAGAAGGTGATCCTTACGATGATTACTGCAGCCGGATTAAACTATGATCATAACTCCCGAATTCAACAAAGCGAGTATGAAAAGAGTAAACTCTTTTTAAAAAAAATTAACCGCTATTATGGAGATGATTATGTGCATGGAGTTGTCGGCAAAACAACCATCCGGTTTTCGGAAGTGTTTACCCAGTATGAGCAGGGTAATGATGACAAGAAAACGCTGGAGACAATTTTCCGGGGTATCCTATTTATTGCCGATTTCAACAAAACATTTATTGGTGAAACAATTGTTTTGCCCGATGTTTCTGAACGCGCCTTCGGTAGCTTTGGCAGCTTCCTTCAAAATTTAAATTATGATCGCCCCCAACTTGTTAAATTAGAAGACCCGGAATTTGAAAAGAATTTTGTTGTCTACAGTACTGATCAGGTGGAAGCCCGTTACATTCTATCTCCGGCACTGATGCAGCGCATTCTGGAGTTTAAGACGAGAACCTCAGCCCGAATTTCTCTTTCCTTTATTGATTCCCATGTTTACATCGCCATCCCCATAAATAAGAATCTGTTTGAAGCCCCTTCCCTGTTCAAATCCTTTGATAATTACAAACAGCTATCGGAATACAATGGCTATGTACAAATGTGTGTGAATGTAGTTGAACTGTTGGATCTGAACACGCGAATCTGGTCGAAGGAATAATTTCATCATTAAAAACTCAACCAATGGCTCAGGCTATCACGCGCAAAGAAATCCGCAAAACTGAAATAATCCGCTACGAGGACATTCGAAATTCTCTAAAAACCGGGGATCTTATTTTTTGCTCTGGAAACTACACATTCTCAAAAATCATTCAACGCTTTACCAAATCCGTTTGGAGCCATGTGGGAATAGTTTATTATGATACCGGCATGGACCGCATGTTGGTATTAGAGAGTGAAAAATTGTACGGGGTAAGACTGGCCCCATTATCAAAATACATCAGAGATTATCATGGCAAAAATAAACCCTATAAAGGAGTTATTGCAGTAGCACGCCTCGAGCCCGAGTTAGATGCGGAGACTCAAAAGAAGAGCATCGGCTTTGGGATGGATGAGTTAACAAAACCCTATGATGACTGGGAGATCTTGCGGATTGCCTTCCGGATCCTGTTCAAGATTGGTAAGCGGGTACGCGACAGAAAATATATATGTTCGGAATTAGTACAAGCTTGTTATCAACAGGCTGGTATTAAATTCCTGTATCGCAATAAGATCATCAGCCCGGATGATATCTGGAGTGACAGCCGGCTAGTTATGAGGTATCGCATTCTGTAGCCGGAATATCTTGAATCATGTCTGCATACAATCATTTTCCTAATCACATACAGTATGAAGATGAATATCTCCTGGTGATCAACAAACCAGCAGGCCTGATGGTGGAACCCGATCGGAACGGGCATCCCAACCTGTTGCATCAGGTGAAAAGCTACCTTAAATCATGTTTACCAGAACCAGGCGAAGTATATGCGCAACATATTCACAGACTTGATCGGCCTGTGAGTGGTATTATCTTGTTTGCCAAACAAAGATCCGTATTAAAAAATCTAAGCGAGCAATTTGCTGAACGAAAAGTCAGGAAGTACTATCAGGCACTAACCACCCACGCGCCCGGGATAAGAAGTGGAACGCTGGAACATTGGCATCGCAAGGAAAAGAAAAAGGCAGTACTTTATGCGGATGAAGTCCCCTATGCAGAAAAGGCACTTTTGACCTATGGTGTTTCTGATTATTCTGAGAATCAGTTTCTCTGGAACATTGAGTTACATACTGGAAAGTATCACCAGATTCGCGCACAATTATCAAGTGTTGGGTGCCCCATCGTTGGGGATAGTCTTTATGGTTCTGGAGATGCATATCAGCCCGACTCCATCGCACTCCATGCGTGGAAACTTATATTCTTTCATCCGGTAACGAATGAGGAGTTGATTATCGAGAGCAAGCCGGTGTTTTAAGTATACTTTGGTCAAACATCTCTATTCCTGAATTTACTTTTCAAATGATCAGATAACCTGAGTGTAAGTGCCACCAGTGTTAAGGTCGGATTCGCTGCCCCTGCGGTTGCAAAACAAGAGGCGCCTGCCACATAGAGGTTATTTAAGGAATGAATTTTACACTGTTGATCAACCACACCAGTTTTTGGATTATCGGTCATCCGGGTTGTACCCATGTGATGCCAGCCCCCGCCCGTGAAGGCCGGCCATGTTTCATCATTTTCATCATGAAGGTATTCCATCAGTTTTACCCGTCCAGCCCCAACTCTACCGACTTGCTGACCAATCAATTCATAAATTTTCCGAATGCTACGTTTCTCCAATGAGGTGAGTACCCAGTGCAAATTGCTTCGGGGAACACCCAGTGCATCAACTTGCGCATCCAGGGTAATTCTTGAGGCAGGATTGGGTGCCTGTTCAATACGCGTAAAGAGTTCAAAAGCCTGTTGTTTTTGATTGGGTTGCGGCAACTCATCTTCCGAAAATCCAGCCTGAAGACTGTCCAAACTCTTCCGTGGGTCTTCATCCGACCACATATCGATAATCGCCTTTTGTCTTCGTGCAACTTCGAGCGGAGTAAGGGAAGCCGTGCCATTCAGTATGGCATGCTTGCGCTGAACTTCGGGCGTGATCGCAAGTTCAGCTCGTGGCCTCCGGGTACTATCATATTCATACAACTTTAATTGGTCGGGCCTGGTTAGCCAAAGTTCAGCAGACTTTATTTCCAGGTGTTCCATAAAATACCGGCCCACATGATCGTAGTCATTGCCCAATCCCTTTGCAGCCTGTTTGTTGGCGGCTAATAATAGACGGGCGTTTTGAATGGTGGAGCATGCCAGTACAAAATACTTGGCCTTTACACGAAGCTCTTTTCCTGCATGATTTTTTGCAGTGACATAGTCAATTGAATTCACGGCCTCGTTGGCTTTGATATCCACTACATTGGCATACGTATAAAGATGAATGTTCTTTGCTTTTACGATTGGTTCACGATAGGTTTTTCCGAAACGTGAGGGCGGACTGAACTGCCAGATCTTATTCCAGACCACTTCGTTATCGACCACGGGTATAAGCTCCGGATCCCTTTGTTGCCAGTATTTCAAATCATATTCATAGGGACCTAATTCCAGATAAGGATGAGCACGGGCATAAAAAGGATCAAGGTCTTGCTTGCTGATCGGCCAACCGCTATGCTCCATCCATTCTCGTTTCTCAAAATCGATGGGATCATACGTAGAACAGAAACCTGACCAATGACCCGTAGTACCACCAAAGTAATGAAGCCGGGCCGACTTTAATGGAAAGTACCGCTGCCCGGTAGTTTTGCCGGCATAGAGATCTTGTACGTTGTCGTCATAATCAAAACCACCACCTTCCAGTAAGATGACTTTTGCACCTGCATTAATCCATTCCATCGCCAAACTGATTCCGGCTGTGCCGGCCCCAACGATGCAGATGTCACCTTCTATAAAACTTTTGGTTTCAAGCTTCCTGGCGTCTATGTGCATATCACGAACTGTGGGTTAGAAAAAAAAGCGCACATTGCCGGGCCTCCGTTTGGGATAATACCCACCCTTTTAAGATGATTGTCCGGCCCGATGAAAAGTCACGTTCATTCATTTTGCTGATAAAGTCTTGAAGCGACTTTTCTGATCCAGGGTTGAAAGAATTTCCATCCTCTGCTTTCAATAGTTGTTTCTCGAGGGTGGAGATTTTCGACTCGTTCGGGACACGTTCAATGTATGAATTACCGATTGCCATCAACTCCGTCTCGGAACAGAATTGTCCAAGAACGGGAGGCATAGACAGAATTGCTGTCCATTGAGACCGTTGGCAGGATGTGAACCATGGTACGGTAGCGACAGCAATACCAGCGCCAGAAAGCCAAATAAATTTTCTACGTTTCAAAAGCAGCAAGTTAGAATCAGGTAAATATGATTATTGCTGCTTAAAATCCAAATAAACTTTACACCAGGTGCAGAATTGGTGTGGATATTAAGAGAACTACTCCCTTCGCTTATTGAAAATCAAGGCATCCATACTCCAGGCTCCGGGGCCTGTGAATAAGAATAGAAATCCGAAAAGCACAAACATAAATGGATGTTGATCCTCATACCAGAATTTACCATTTCCGATAAAAAAGGTAATATAGGATAAGGTGCCAATCGTGATTAATGCACCAATACGGGTAAACAATCCTAACAAAAGAGAAATTCCAGCAATCAGCTCGGACGATTTCCCCAGATACACTAATAGCCGGGCATTGGATTTATCAAATGTATCCCAGGACATATACTCATTCATTAATTCGGGATTAAACACTTCCTGGCCGTGGTAAACAATTAGAGCACCAACTATAATTCTCACCAACCCTATTCCCTGGGGTAAGGCGATGGGGGTGGACGAAAAAAAACTGTTCATGATACTTTGGATTATACGATGTGGGCAAATATCTCGCTGAAACCAGCCTTAACGCAACTCAGGTATCTCTAATTTTACTTTCGTGCCCTTCCCCTCTTCCGATTCGATGTTGATCATTCCATGAAGTTTGTCCATCGTTTCTTTTACAATATATAAGCCTAGTCCGGAGCCAGCGCCATCATCGGTGGCGCGGTAAAACATTTTATATACGTTTTGCAAATGTTCCGGGGGAATTCCACGGCCATTGTCCTCAATCTCTACCGTAGCTTTATGATCCGTAATATCCACATTCACTTTAATAACCGGGTCATGCCCGTTCCGGTAACGAATCGAATTAGAAATAATGTTATTGAGAATTACCTTTAAACGCCACCGATCACTGTAGAAGGACCCATCTTGTTTTACATGAACGATTTTCTCTACGGCCGTACCGGTTGACGTTGCAAACTTCAATTGGTTAAAGGTTTCATCAATCAAAGGCTCGAATAGAATTTCTTCCTTTTTCACTTCCAGTCGCGAGTTGCGCGATTGATCCAGAATCTCCCTGATAAAACTGTCTTGCTGTAGCGCGCTGTTGTTAATCTTCTCCAGATACACATTCTTCATTGCGAGATCTTTGTCCTTCCGGGCCAGGTTGATAAGACCAAGTACCGATGCAATGGGTGCCCGCAAATCATGAGAGACACTATAAACAAAATTATCCAACTCAGTATTGCGCTTGCTCAACTCCTGATTGGTTTGCACTAATTTGTCTTCTGCTTTTTTACGGGTCGCTATTTCTTCGTTTAAGGCACGGGTCCGTTCCTGAATCATCGTCTCCAAATTGGCATTAAATAATTTTAAACTATTCTGAGCGTCTGAACGCTCGGCCACAGTGGCCGACAACACAATAGTAGAGATGCTGATCACCCCAATGAATATCTGAAGCAGCAGCAGGGAGTCATTAACGTTTGTTTGAATAAAAGGTCCCTGATTCTGGATGGTAAAATAAATGGCTAACAGAGATGCCACTAACGCAACCGTAATGGCCGCCAGCAAATCAAAACGAAAAGCCAGCCACAACAGGAATGGAATTAATAAGTAAGGCAATGAGTTGATAAGGGTTTCGTTGAAATAACCAAGCTGTATTAAAAAGTAAATTCCGACCATGCATAGTGCGAAAACCCCACCTTCAATAACCCTTTCAGGATTGAAACCAACTTTACGCTTCCGGGCTGCAGCCAGAATAAAGGGCGCAAACAATAATATCCCCACCACATGACCCACCCACAACCGGAAACCACTTTGAGCAATGAAATCGTAAGTAATTACTCCATTGAAATACAGACTGAGTGTACCCATCCAGGCGCCAAACAAACACATGAATAAGGCAACAAATAGGAATCGGAAAGCTTCCTTTGCGCTTTTGAATGGGTAATCATTTTTAATCCAAGTTTTGACCAGAAAATTTCCTACGAGAACCTCCAGTGTCTGCCCAAGGGCAGTCATGCTTGAAATTGAAATCAATGTTTGTTGTGTCAACGCCTGATTATTCCAGTAAGCCATCAGATTGGCGACCAGCGCACCGATGGCAATTCCGGGCCAGGAAGATCTACCTAACAATAGGATTAAGGCAAAAGCAACTCCCGAAGGCGGCCATGCTGGCAAGGCTGTAGTATTAGGGAATGCAAGGAAATAGCCTAGCCTTGCAGAAAAGAAATAGAGCAAGGCTGCAAGAATAATCTTGAAGTCGGGAATATACTTAAGTAGTAGTTTAATGTTCAAGATCAAATAGCTCATTATCAATACAATATTGTGATATTTTTATTGAAAATCCAATTTTCACTTTAAACTGACATTATCGGGGAATAGACGGTCAAAAAAGCGTTTTAATTGCCTTAGTTCAATCCAACCTCATTTAACTTTACTCCGAATTATTAACGATACACCATGATGAGACCGTATGTTATTTGCCATATGTTGGGGTCCGTAGATGGGCGCATCAAGCAAAATATCTGGGGCTTTAAGGACCACCATAAGTATTTTGAAGTTCCCGCTTCTGAGATTAAAGCAGATGCCTGGTTGGTAGGCCGCACTACCATGCAGGAATTTTCAAGTAAGAAAAAGCATCTCCTAACCAGACTAAAAGGTGATGTCACCAACAAGACTTTATAGCACCCCGGGTTTCTAAAACCTATGCTGTTGTTATTGACCCCTCTGGCAAATGTTTTTGGGATACCAATATGGTCTCAACGGAGCAGGTTATAGAAGTTTTGACCGAAAAAGTATCCGGTCGGTATCTCGAACATTTACGCTCCAAAAATGTGTCTTATGTCTTTGGAGGAAAAAATTCGCTGGACCTCGCACTGGTATTAAAAAAGCTTTATAAACTTTTTGGAATTAAACAAATCCGGATTGATGGCGGAGGCCTAGTTAACGGATCTTTTCTTAAGGCTGGACTTATTGATGAATTCAGTCTTGTACTAGCGCCTCTGGCCGATGGTACCATGGGAGCCCCCACGGTATTCGAGGCAGAAGCAGGTTATGGGAAACGCAAAGCCACGCACTTTAAACTTAAGTCTGTAAAGAAGATATTTAGTGATTTTTTGTGGATCCGGTATCAGGTGGTGAAAGACAATAAGTGGCAGTATTGAGGCCGGTTCAATATTAGCTCGCAACTTCAATTTTCACTTTAACCTTTTTAAGCCGCTCGTCTTTTATACTCGTAAGAATTTTTTTCACCAATGGTCGCTTTACCGAAACATAGGATGCATGGTCAAGTATGGTAATTAGTCCCACATCTTCTGTTTTCAGTCCTGCCTTTTTCATAAGTAAGCCCGCAATGTCGCCTTTGCTGATCTTGTCTTTTTTACCCGCACTGATATAAAGACATGCATAGGTCGGGGGTGGCGGTAATGTCAAGGTTTTCGTTAGGGCTACCTCCTCCAGGTGTTTTTCAAGATATCCGGGTAGCATTTCGTCCTCTGCCAGTATCAAATAAGCTTGCCCGGTAGCATGCATGCGTGCCGTACGGCCATTACGATGAACAAACGCTTCTTCCGTGAGCGGGAGTTGATAGTGCACCACATGTTTAATCTCAGGAATATCAAGGCCGCGGGCAGCCAGATCAGTAGCGATTAAAACATTGTGCGCTCCCCCTCGAAACTTAATCAGGTTTTTCTCACGATCAATCTGCTCCATGGCGCCATGAAGTATTCCATGTTCAAATTTGTGACTTTTAAATAGGGCACTGATGCGTTCAACCGCTTCCCGGTGATTGCAAAACACTAGGCAAACTTCCTGATTGAATCCTGCTACCAGGCGCATAAGAGTTTCTACTTTCTCTGCACTTGTAGTATGTACCAATTTCAATTGAAGATTCGGGTCCGATTCTTCCTTTAAATAATTTATTGTTTCCACTTTCCGAAAAGGAAGAAAGTCAGGTAAAGCAGGAAGGTTTGTAGCGGAAGTAAGTATGTGGTGTTGCTTTCCGGAAAGGGTCTTAAACAACATTTTTATCTGATCATGAAATCCCATCTGTAAGGATTTATCAAACTCATCAAGCACCACAATCTTAACCGATGATGGATCAAACGAGTGTCGGCTGATATGGTCTGCTAACCTTCCGGGAGTGGCTATCAGCAAAGCCGGGGCTTCGCTTAAACTATCTTGTTCCGTCTTAAAGGAATGGCCGCCATAGCAACAACTTACCTTATAGGAAGTTTTCATGGTTTTAAACACTTGCTCTATTTGCAGGGCTAATTCGCGCGATGGCACCACCACAATGGATTGTACTCCCCTATCTTTTGCATTGAGTTTAGTTAAGATGGCAATCAAAAAGGGTAGCGTTTTGCCAGACCCCGTAGGTGCCAGAACCATCAGGTTATTTATAGAAGCGACTTTTTCAAGTACTGCTTCCTGCATGGGATTAAATTCCGAAATGGAAAGGTTTTTCAAATACTCAGCATACCGTTTGTTCAAATCATTTTGCATGCACCAAAGGTACGGTTAAGAAACTTCATTCCGTAAACCGATCATGAAGGGGAAGAAATCTTAACCGTGCGCTTTCAATTGTTGTCATTTAAGTATTTTGCAGCAGATTGTAATCCTAAATAGAAACGATGGAAGTTGATTTCGAAAAGATAATGCAGAAGAAGGTCAGGAAGTTCATGGTCGATTATGGCCTTAATAAACCAGCCGGGTTTACCAACATGCGGGCCGTGTGTTATGATCCAGCGAAAGCGGCTACTTATAAAAAGCATTTCCAATCGTTCTTAATTAAACAATCTGTTGACACCGTCTGGAATACCTATACCACCATTCACCCGAAGGAAGCCTGGAATGGAGAGATGGTAAGTTTTGGATTGCAATATTCACTGAAAAATAATTCGATCAATTATTTAAACGAACCCTATGCCGGAATGGAAAAGGGACAAATTATCATTCTTAACCTGCGCATCTTTGGTGGGCTTTTAAATATCGCAGTGGCGCATGAAATAGCCGAAGTAAATGAGCAAGAACGATTGATTAAATTATGTTACATGGAAGGAGGCGCTTCCGAAGGTTCGCAGTGGATTACTTTACATGCCACCCCGGAAGGTTTTACCGAAGTGAAACACCTCACGCTTTACAAAAGTAAATCAGACTTCCGCGATACAAAATTGTATCCGCGGTTACATACCAAGGCCATTACAGAGTTTCATGTAAATGTTAAGAGGAAGGCCGAGCAGCTCACCTAAGGATCAGGCAAATTGCCGCATTGCTTTTTCAGCACGCTTTCTGGCAACCTTCTTCTTATAGTCGAACCATCTCTCTTCGTTGATTTTACGCATTACGTTATCGGTAGTGCGTTGCACAGTCAGGTTCCAGATTCCACCCACCTTCATAGGTAAACTATGGGCAATTGTGCGCACCGAGAGTCCAAAGCCACCCTCCAGGTATTCGATGTGGTGCCAATAGCCGCTGGGCATAAACAGCGTATCTCCATGCTCTAATATCGTGCTCATCCCCTTAACGAAGTTAAGGGCTGGATATGCCTCATAATCAGGATTATCTACATCCACAGTTGAGTGGACATTGAAGGGTAAGCGATATAATAATTCAGATTGATCAGGGGCAAATAAAACTACCCGCTTCCTGCCATGAAACTGGGTTAGAAATACATTGCTCATGTCAATGTCCTGATGCATCCGTACAATTGACTTGGGTGGACCGAAAAACATGAACGGAATTTTAATGTATCCCTTCACGATATCCGGGTATCCGAAATCCTTCAGCAACTCAGGTTTGTGCTTGAATATGGGAAAAAGAAACAAGCGGAGGTCAGTAGGTTCGTGTTCAATCAAATTCAAATACTCATCAAAGCGCATTTTAGCATTAGGTTCCTGCAGCGTTTTAGAAAGATCCTCCTTGCGGTTGCCAAACAAACCCACTTCAATACTTCCCATGGTTTGCCTGAAAAACTCCATGGTCCATTTGGTGTATGCGGGGTATTGCTTCCATAAACCTCTTAAAACCACAGGTTTTTGAGGATTATAGAATTTAGAATAAAACTCTTCCCTGGTTATAGTGGTACCATCAACAATCGGAACGGGTGTGTGTATATCTAGCGCCATGATCACTTACCTTAATTGCGCAAAAATAGTCGTTTTTATTAAAAATTCCAGCACTTTACAGAAAGTAATGCGCATCAAAAGCCGAGTTGGAATGGCCATCAAAAGAGTTGGCCCAGAGCCATTTCACCGAATAAAGAATTGAAATTTTGCCTGCACCAATACATTCAGTAAGGGTTGACCGGCAATGTACTTGGTAATGTTCAGCGAGACCGAGGTTTTATTGCCAATCATCCTGCCAAAGTCGGTACGAAGAAACAGGTAATAGGTTTGTTCAGAGAAAGATTGAACATATTGGGCATTAAGCGAAAACCAACCGTCCCAATTGTTGACAAGTACCACAACCGGAACTGACAGGCTCAAATTTTGAACAGGCCCTTCCTCCTCCGGATCTTCCTGATCGGGTGCGCCATCACCCCCACCCAGTGCATTTGCATCCCCCCCAGAGAACACGTATTTAATTTCAGGATATAATGACACACTGGGACCCGATCGGTACGTGAAAATAATACCCGGTTTGTATACCCAGGCTCCTGCACCCCGGCCAAGCTGCTCTTCGCCTGTTGGTGCTGTCACTTCCATGTAGGCAGATAAACGTTGCAATCCACCTCCGGAATTCTTTTGAATGGGTACAAACATGTACCGCATTTTGAGATCTCCAATACCACTTGTGTTTTCATAGCCGCCAAAGTCGGCTGCGAAGATGTTGTGCACAAAGGGTAAGGACATGCCAAATAGGTGCCGCTGATTCACCAGACCATATTCGTATCCAAGGCGGATGGCATAATAGCGGGCATCCCCTACAAAAAAGTAACTTTCAAAATCACTTGTCACGCGGCTTTTCATTGTGGCCGGATCCGAAGCATCAACTTCACTGATTGAGCCGGAGCGCATTTGGGCAGAAGTTTCATGGGATAAGATAATCAACAAAATGATGATTGAACTTCTGATCATAGCTGGAATGTATTTCATTTCGAATACTAATTGAATCGTTTTGCATTTAAAAAGTCGATCGGCAATTGCGTCTTTCCGTTCATAGACAAATCGGCCATAATCTCTCCCACCACTGAAACAAATTTAAATCCATGACCACTAAAACCGGCCGCAATCATAACCTGCTGATCATAGCCTGGTAAAAAGTCAAGTACAAAATTTTCATCGGGTGTGTTTGTATAAAGGCAAGTCTTCAGTACATGAGTTGATTCATAACCTTGCGGTAAATACTTACCGAGTGCAACAATCAGATGATTTTCATCTTCTTTTGAGGGGATGCGATTGATTGCATCCGGATTTGAAATCAAGCCGGGATGATGAAGGGCAGCCTTTAATCCGATCGGGGCTCCGAATTTTGCAACCGGCAATACCGGGAATCCATAATACATACCTTGTTGCGTGTGATCATCAATCATCCAACAAGGAAATTGTCCGAGCTCGAAGGGCTTTCGTTCTTTAGGATTAACCCATGCAATCACCTGCCGGGTAACTTGCAAATTATTTGAAAAACTGGGAATTAAAGTACCAGTCCATGGCCCGGCAGTGATGATTAACTTGTTACAGGTGTAGGTATTTTTACCTGTAACAACCGTGATGACCGCCCCTTCTTTATTCCAGGAAACGGCTTTCTCTTTAGTATGAATCTCAGCACCTGCCCGTATTGCCTGGTCAACAAAAAGTAAGACAGCTCTTTCAGGTGTCACAAAGCCGGCATCGGGTTCGAACAAAACCTGATACCCTTCCGGAATTTGAAATTGAGGAAACCGACTCTTTGTTTCAGAATTAGTAAGAGATTCTACGTTTAGGTTATACTTTTCAGCCGATTCACGAACTCCTTTAATCAGAATATCCCCGGGCTTACCGGCATACAGTAGTCCGGTTGGAAAATAAATCTGAGAACCGGTTATGTTCTCAATGTCTTTCCAGTTCTCATAGGCTCTTTCCAGCAAAGGGACATAATCCGGGTGTTCGAAATATGCTTTGCGGATGATTCGGCTTTGCCCGGCATGAGAGCCTTGATCATGGGGAATATCAAATTGTTCAAGCCCCAAAACACGATAACCGCGACTAGCTAAATAATAACAGGTAGAGGAACCCATCGAGCCTACTCCTAACACAATCGCATCAAAGTTTCTGTTTATACCCATCGAAGTCTTGCCAATGTAGAAAAAGTAAACAAGATTCTAAAAACGACAATCGTATACGTTTTCTTTTCCAAAGTCTCTATCTTACAGTCTTTAACTAACAACGCAATGAGTGATGCAACATTTCATTTATACGACTTAAAAGTTGAAGTCATTGAAGGGGACAAACCTTTTGTATGCAGTCACCAATTGGGTGATGCGTTTGAAGTGCGGGGTGAAAATCTTCACTTCAAAACAGAACACCCTTTTTCATTATATGCATTAGCTGCCTTGCTCCCCTTACTTACACCTAAGCAACGGCCTTTAAATCAATATGATTGGATGGCTACGGATCACGTCATTGCTTGTCCTGATCCACATTGTGGAGCGAGATTTAAAATCAGTCGCATCGGCAAACGCATGTATGAGAGGTCTGCTACTACCATCGTTCCCCTTCCTGAACAAAACGACTGGATCGAAAAAGAATGAGCATCGAGAGAATAGAAATTGCCCCTGGTTTTTCCATATCCAGAATTGTAAAAGGTGGCTGGCAATTATCACAAGGCCATAGTGAAGGAAATAAAGATCATGCTATTGAAGACATGTTCTCATTTGTTGATCAGGGCATCACTACCTTTGACTGTGCTGATATTTATACCGGTGTGGAAGAACTGATCGGCAAGTTTTTAGCAGAGCGCAAAAGAAGACTTGGTTACATATCTGATGTACAGGTTCTAACCAAGTTTGTACCCGACTTTGATATCCTTTCGCGCATCACCAAATCCTACGTAGAAAAAGTGATTGATCGTTCAATCAAACGATTAGGTGTAGAACAGCTTGACATGGTACAGTTTAGTTGGTGGTCTTATTCCATCCCCAAATGGATGGAAACTGCTTACTGGTTAAAGGAAATACAACAGGCTGGTAAGATTAACTTGATATCTGGCACCAACTTCAACACGCAGGCCACCCGAGCCCTGGTTGAATCAGGCGTGCCAATAAAGACTTTACAAGTTCAGTATTCGTTACTCGATAATCGTCCTGAAAAAGAATTAATTTCTTTATGTAAAGAAAAGAATATTCACCTGCTATGCTACGGTACGGTAGCAGGAAGTTTTCTCAGCGAACGTTGGCTTGGTGCTGCTGAACCAATGCCACCGTATGAAAATCGTTCGATGGTAAAATATAAATTAATGATTCAGGAATTTGGTGGATGGGAGTTATTCCAATCACTTTTACAAACGCTTCATCAAATTGCCGATGCGCATCAGGTGAGCCTCACCAATGTGGCAACTCGTTATATCATTGAACAAGATCAGGTAGGTGGAGTAATTATTGGCGCACGGGATTCAAAGCATGTGAGTGAAAACTCAAAGCTATTTAAGTTTCAACTAAGACCCGCTGAGTATATAGCTATCAATAAAATTATTTCACAACGCAAAGGTCCTGCCGGAGATGTGTTTGATCTTGAGCGCATCAAAGATGGGCCCCATGGAAGTATCATGCGGTATAATCTCAACCAGGTGGTGGCATAACGTCATGGCTGAAACAAAAACCTGGTCATCCAATTACCTCTTCCTGATGGCATCCATTGGAAGCACTGTGGGCTTATCCAACATCTGGCGGTTTACCTACCTGGCCGGTGAAAACGGAGGTGGTGCCTTTGTGCTGATCTATTTGTTATCCCTGGTGATCATGGGTGTGCCTATTCTGACTGCCGAAATGGTGATCGGTAAACGCGGGGGAAAAAGCATGGTGGGAACTCTGGAATTGTTACATCGCAAAGACGGACTTCATGCCGGTTGGAAATATTTTGGCTGGGTAGCCATGATCACGGTATTCCTCATTCTTAGTTTCTATTCTGTGATTGCCGGCTGGACATTAGATTACACTGTTACTTCATTTGCAGGTTCACTGAATAATCTTAATAATGAAGGTGCTACTGCTTTTTATCAACTATTATTAGATAGTCCGTTTCGCATGATGATCGGACAAGGGATTTTTGTAATCGCTACGGTCTGGATTGTTGCTAAAGGGATACAGGATGGTTTGGAGAAATCCATCAGCTGGATGATGCCCACCTTGTTTGTAATTCTATTGTTGTTAGTGTTGTATGGAATGATCTATGGCAAGTTCATGGAAGCATTACGCTTTCTGTTTGCACCAGATTTTTCGAAGATCACACCCCAGGTTGTTTTAGCTGCATTCGGCCAGGCTTTCTTTTCACTTGGCATTGGCGTTGGTGTGATGCTTACCTACGGTGCCTATATGCCACGCAATACCAATGTAATAAAGTCAGCGGCCATTATTGCATTCTCCGATGGTTTCGCATCCATGCTTGCAGGCTTAGCCATCTTCCCGATTGTATTTCAATATGGTCTTTCTCCAACGGAAGGCCCCGGGCTTATCTTCATCACCTTACCAGTAACGTTTGGGGAATTGCCCGGTGGTGGATTTATAGGAGCATTTTTCTTCCTGCTGCTATTCTTTGCCGCACTTACTTCTTCAATCTCACTTTTGGAATCCATTATCTCACATCTGGAAGAAACCATCAAGAGCACCAGAACAAGAATTACCATTGTTTCAGGAATTGTTTTGTGGTTAATGGGATTAGGTACCGTGTTCTCCTTTAACTACCTATCCGATTTTACTCCACTCGATTTCATTGGTATACTAGAAGGCAAGACTATTTTCGGGTTGCTCGATTACTTTGGCTCCAATCTGCTCATGCCTGTTGGCGGCATTCTGATGGCGATTCTGGCTGGCTGGATTTTAAACAAAGAAGTTGTTTTTACGGAGTTGAATCTTAGTAACCGGTGGCAATTTATCATGTGGAGATTCCTGGTTAGATTCGTAGCTCCGCTATTCGTACTCGCATTATTTATCTATAATCTCTAATATAAGATTTCTCTATTTTTGATTAGCCAATACGAAATACGATGAATAAATATGTAGTAATCTTAAGTGTTGCATTACTGGTACTCAATTCATGCACTCAAAAACCACAGGTTGAGACACCGACTCCCGCAACTGCATATATCACCTTCCCTGAAAAGATAGCCAAAGGCACCATCTACGAAGTCAATATCCGGCAGCATACGACTGAGGGAACGATCAATGCCTTTATTAAGGATCTTCCGCGACTGAAGGAACTTGGTGTGGAGATGCTATGGATCATGCCGATACAACCTATCGGAATTAAAAACCGAAAGGAACCGTTAGGAAGTTACTACTCAATTCGGGATTACAAAAAAGTGAATCCGGAGTTTGGCACGGAGGAAGACTTTAAAAATCTTGTAAAAGAAACCCATGCACTCGGTATGTATTTAATTCTCGATTGGGTTCCTAACCATACTGCATGGGATCATCCCTGGATTACTGAACACCCGGAGTATTATGCTCATGATAGTGAAGGAAATATTGCCCATGAAGCAGACTGGACAGACATTGCATTGCTCGATCATTTAAATCCGGCTACGCGGGCAGCCATGATAGCGGACATGAAGTATTGGGTAACCAACTTCGACATCGATGGCTTTCGGTGCGACCATGCCGGCCATGAAATACCCCTTTATTTTTGGGAAGAAGCTACGAAGGAACTCAATCTACTGAAAGATCTTTTCTGGCTTGCCGAATGGGATGGTGCCCGTATGCACTTAACATTTGATGCCACCTATGCCTGGCCCTTGCTTGGGGTAACCGATAACATGGGCAAAGGGAAGGCTAACGCGAATGATCTTGCCAAATGGATTCAGGACGACCTGAAAGAATATGGTCAAAAGCCCATGCGATTAACGATGATTACCAATCACGATGAAAATAGCTGGAAGGGAACGGAGTTCGAACGCTACGGAGAAGGGGTTAAGACTTTTGCCACCTTGATCTTTACTGCCTATGGGGTGCCCATGCTTTATAGTGGCCAGGAAGTAGGTTTAGATAAACGATTGAAGTTTTTCGAAAAGGATTCCATCGATTGGAGTGATCCAAAACAATTTCAACCGTTCTATAAAAAGCTGGTGTCGTTACATGCAAACAATGAGGCCTTATGGGGTGGCGAATATGGTGGGATGGCTGTACGGATTAACACTGAAGATCCCAATGTCTATGCTTTTCAACGTACGAAAGGGAATAATAAAGTGATTGTAGTTCTGAATTTTTCTGGTGAGCCACAGGAATGCAAACTTGTGGATGGTGGCTCTGCCGGAAGCTATCAGGATTACTTTACGGGAGATACGTATGAACTATCGACCTCAAAGCCATTAAAGTTATCACCATGGCAGTATTTGGTTTTTGTTAAGGGTAAGTAAAATATCAAGCCCTTTCAGGCTTGATGCCTAAGGCAATTAAATGGAATTACACTAAACATATGATGTGCTTTGTCTTTGACTATGCTTATCACACCTCAACCCTGAAAGAGTATGATC
The DNA here is from genome assembly GCA_044229915.1 of Cyclobacteriaceae bacterium. GTDB lineage: Bacteria > Bacteroidota > Bacteroidia > Cytophagales > Cyclobacteriaceae > ELB16-189. The sequence continues at coordinate 140,700 of JBGASB010000008.1, read as the reverse complement.
CACAAAATAGACATGAAACCGTAGTCATTCCAATTACCAACAGGCTGCAGCCCTGAAAGGGCAAAATCGACAAACATGGGGTGGAGCCCCATGTTGCGTCCCCGATCATCAGACTTTAAGCCCTGAGAGGGCGAGATCCTTAATCCCACACATATCGCTCATCATATTCTACTTTGTACTTCTTCAGAAACGCTCTGTACTCATCCTGAAAAGTCTTCTTGCTATGATGCATATGTTGATTCTCGATATAAGTGATTACAGTTTCTACCTCTGCTGGGTTTACAGAGAAGGCTCCATATCCGTCTTGCCAGAAGAAGTTAGTCAGAGCATCATCTTTTGTTTTCATCCATTTCGAGGAGTGTGACTTCACCTCTTCGACCAGTTTCATTAAAGCGATCTTTTTTGATAGCATGCATAAGATATGAACATGATCACTGTACCCACCGACTTTTAGGGGTTGGCATTCCAGATTTTTACAAATGCCGCCCAGGTAGCTATGCAGTTCTTCTTCATAAGGCGCTTTTATCATCGGTGTTCTGTACTTCGTGCTGAACACGATATGAATGTAGTTTTTTACCAGTGATTGTCCCATAGGGTTATGGCTTAACGTTGGAGCTTATGCTTATACATTCAACATACAATGGGCTACACCATCGTATATAGTTCCCGCCCATTTCAGCACTTAAGCTTGATTCATTCTTAGAGGATGGGCTGAGCCAATAGTTATTAATTATTTCGCCCTTTCAGGGCTTATGCTTATACATTTTACATACGATGGGCTACACCCATCGTATGTAGATCATGCCCTTTCAGGGCTTACCTCATGTCATCAATTTTCGCACTAAACGAGCAAGATCAACATCGCTAATAGCAATCGGCACTTCAGGCCTGTCATGTTCCTAATGGCAAAGCCCTGAAAGGGCATAATCCCTGCCACTGATAGCTTATCATTCAATCCACTATCTTTGCACATTCATAATCCTATCATGAAGACAGCACCACTCATACATACTGAAGACTATTTTCAGGAGATCGTTACCAACATAATCGGCCACGACTGCACCTTTGAGGGACCTTCCGGAAAGAAAAAATTATTGTATGCAGACTGGATTGCATCCGGTAGATTGTACGCTCCTATTGAAGAATTGTTGAGCAATCATTTTGGTCCGCTGGTAGGCAACACCCATTCTGAATCAAGTCATACCGGTGAAGCTATGACGATCGCTTATAAAATGGCCCATCAGATCATCAAGAAGCACGTCAATGCCAATGATCAGGATGTCATCATAACGCAAGGCAGCGGCATGACAGGGGCTATTGCCAAATTGCAGCGTATTCTCGGTTTGCATCTTCCTGAAAAAGCTAAACCATTTTACACTCAACCTCCTTCGGAGCGACCCGTTGTATTTCTCACGCACATGGAACATCACTCCAATCAAACCTCATGGCTCGAATGCGAAGTAGATGTTGTAGTCATTCCTCCGGGAGAGAATTTATTAGTAGATCCAAAGAACCTTATAAAGGAACTTAACAAATACACAGACCGGAAATATAAAATTGGTTCTTTTACCTCCTGCTCCAATGTAACGGGCATCTTCACGCCCTATCATGAGCTTGCGCGCATCATGCATCAGCATGGCGGTTTATGTTTTGTCGACTTTGCAGCCTCGGCTCCGTACGCGACCATGAACATGCATCCCAAAAATCCAGAGGAAGCATTGGATGCCATTTTCTTTTCTCCGCATAAGTTTCTGGGTGGACCGGGAAGTTCGGGTGTACTTATTTTTAATAAGAAGCTTTATGCCAATCGGGTTCCTGATATACCCGGTGGTGGCACCGTGTCGTGGACGAACCCCTGGGGCGGGCATCATTACTTTGAGGATATTGAGACCCGTGAAGATGGTGGCACCCCCGCTTTCCTTCAAACTATACGTGCAGCACTGGCCGTACGATTAAAAGAGCAAATAGGTGTTGAGCGAATTGAGCATCGCGAAGCAGAGTTGTTAGAGATAGCCTTTGCCCGATTATCAAACATACCCGGCCTTAACATTCTCGCTCCTGAACACCGGGAAAGACTGGGTGTAATCTCTTTCTATATTGATAACCTGCATTACAATTTTATTGTACGGGTACTCAGTGATCACTTCGGTATTCAGGTACGTGGTGGGTGTTCGTGCGCGGGTACCTATGGACATTACCTGTTACATGTTGATCAGGAGTACTCCCGGAAAATTACCACCAAGATCGATTCCGGGGACTTATCCGAAAAACCAGGCTGGGTGCGACTTTCCTTGCATCCCGTAATGACCTACGATGAAGTGCATTATATCGTGGATGCCATCGAACAAATTGCTTTGCACTCTGAACAATGGATGGGTTTGTATCAATATTCCCCGCACACAAATGAATATCATCCCTTGCAGGAGAACCCGGCATTAAAAAATCAGCTAGCTAAATGGTTTGATCTGGAGATTGACTGACCCTACTCTAACACAATTATTTAGTGATATAAAGCTTTTCATAGTATTCTTCCAGCATTCGCTTTACCGCAAACTTATCCTTCGTACTGAGAATACTTTGCTTCATCATCTCAACCCACTTGCTGCGATTGTTATAGTAGGTTGGCACCACTTCATTGAGTAATACTTTATACATCGCCTTTTGATCGTGTGCATCCAGCTTTTCTTCTTTTTTGTTCTCATAGCCCTCGCCAATCTGCCAGCCATTCACACCGTGGTTACAAGCTTCCGGCCACCAGCCATCCAGAATGCTTAAATTAAGGGCCCCGTTCATCGCGGCTTTCATACCGGAAGTTCCACTAGCTTCCTGCGGTCTGCGCGGGTTGTTCAACCAAACATCGCTGCCGCGTACCAGCATGGAGCCAATCGTCATGTCATAATTCTCCAGGAAGGCCACTGAGTTTGGATACTCTTTTGTGAGCGCAACAATGTTCTCAACAATCTCTTTACCTCGGTCATCCAGCGGGTGGGCTTTGCCGGAGAAGATAATTTGCAATTTTCCAGTTCTGAATAGAGAATCAATTTTAGGACGATCGCTGAAAATGAAATCACTGCGCTTATAGGGTACCGCCCTTCGCGAGAACCCGATTAACAAAGAATCTTCTTTCAGTTGTACTCCGGTTCGTTCCTTAACAAACTCAAGGAGTTTACGTTTGTTATCCATGTGGGCACTCCATAGATCGCCTCCTTTCTCAGCAGCTTCCACCATACGATTGTCAACCCATGTGGGTCTATGAATGGCATTGGTGATCCCTACAATCTCTTCCTTATCCTTTACCTTCTTCCACATCGTATTGGCAGTAACTGCATGCAGTTGTGCCACTGCATTTGATTTTCGTGAAAGACGCAAAGCTCCCACCGTCATATTAAATGGTGAGCCTCCCAATTGTTTTAATTGTTTTTTGGAAAAGCTTTCGTTATCGGCACCCATGTATAACAGCCGATCGATGTAGTGTGATTCGTTTCCCTGCACTACAGGAGTGTGTGTAGTAAATACAATTTCATTGCGGGTAGCCGCGAGAGCTTCGTCAAATGTCTTACCTGCTGCCAGATTTTCGCGAACCAGTTCAAAGCCAGCGAACAAGGCATGACCTTCATTGAAATGATACACATCCGCTTTTATTCCCAATGCCCGGAGGGCCTTTACCCCGCCAATACCCAACACCATTTCCTGGGCAATGCGTTCTTCACCAAACCAGCCATACAGTTGCCCGGTTATCCAACCGTCTTCATTACCGGGTACATCCGTATCCAGTAAGTAAATCGGTGCATTGCCGAAATTATCACACAACCAAACTTTACATTTTACTTCGCGCTTGCGAATGGTAACAGAAACTATTACGCCAGTATCTTTTAGGAAGTCGTACTTATAGATCGGATAGGTATCCAGCACCTTGCCCTTGTCGGTGATGCGCTGATCGGTATACCCCTGCTTCCACTTGATGCCGATACCAACCATCGGATAGCCATGATCCTTGGCACCTTTGAGGTAATCACCTGCCAAAATACCTAGCCCACCGGCATAGGTTTTAACATCACTTTGCAATGCATACTCCATACAGAAATATGCAACATGGGGCAATTTATCCTGAGCCATAGAGATTGAAATGTTTAACTAAGATTATGAATAGTTTCTATACTGGTAAAAGTAAGGGTTTATCGGAAATGGTGATGATTTGAGAAGTTATTTTTTCCCTGGAAGCCGCAGGGCAATGCTCACCCAATCCCCAACCTTAAAGTCAGTTCGCGTAGTGGAAACATGGATCAGATACTGTCTGTACTTAACAGTGAGTTCGTGCGTGTTCCCATGAAACCTGACCTCCGTAACCTGCCAGCCACGATGCTCACGCTTCCGGGCAATTCTGAAATGCTCCGGACGAACAATTACATTTTTCGAATAACCGGTAACCCCCAGCACTTTCAACAGTGCAGGCGTGATAATATTATAGGTCCCAAACAGACCCGCCACATACTCATTGGCTGGTTGCTGATATAAAACTTTGGGAACACCTTGTTGCACAACTCTTCCCTCTTTCAGGACAATAATTTCATCAGCCCACGATAAGGTATCGTCCGGATCGTGAGAAACCAGCATGCAGGTAATACGAAGTTTTTTGCCAATGTCATTTATCACCGATTTCAAAATACTTTTTACAACCATATCCAGGTTTGAATAGGGTTCATCCAGCAGTAAAAGTCTGGGCTTTGAAATGAGCAACCGGGCAATAGCAATGCGTTGCTTCTCCCCGCCTGAAAGTTGATCTGTCTTGCGCTTAAGTAAATGGTCAATCCGGCATACCGAATAAATTGTCGCAGCCTCTTTCGATGAAATTGAGTTGGCATACTCCAATACCTGCTCCACTCTTAAAAACTTCTGTAAATCAAAGTGCTGCGATAGATAAGCAATAGCGGGGTGACCGGGCACCAGTTGCACATCGGGACCTTTAACCAATTCATTATTAAAATGCACGGTACCAGAATCTGGCTGCACCAGGCCGGCTATTATTTTTAACAGCGTGCTCTTCCCCGAACCGGTTTCGCCAGCGATAGCAATTTTCTGAAACTCCTGAAGGATGAAATCAATACCTTGCAACACGAAGCCCGCTTCCCCTGATTTAATAATTCCAGAAACCTTTAATAATCCCATCATTAATTCGTAATTCTCAATTCGTCACTCGTCATTCAAATTAATACTGTTCCATCACCTTCCAGAGCTGATCGAATTCTTTCAGGTAAGATTTTATCAACCCGGCTTCTTTACTTAATACGATATTTTCCTGATTGAACTTAGCGGCACTACGAGTCCAGTTGTAGCTGCCCGTGATGATAGTCTTCTCATCGGTCACCATAAATTTATGATGCATGTGATTGGGGCTTCGATCCATCTTTACTGAAATGCCTACGCGCGCAATCTGTTCAATATCAGATCCTTCATCATGAGACTTGTCATTGTCGGTGATTATCCGGATTTGAGTGCCCCGTTTGTGCGATGTAAGAATGGCATCCGTAATTAAATCATCACTGATGGTAAACACACAAATATTGAGTTGTTGTGTTGCCGAATTAATCTGCTTGATAATCGTATTGCGGCAGGCATCTCCCGGGCTGAAGTAGGCATCGGACAATGTAGTTGGCTCGGGAATCAGCAAAGCGCTATTGGCGGATTTAACCCAGTCGAGAATGAAATTATAATTAGTGGCATTCACTTTTTCATTTGCCAGCTCATATATTTTACTTCTGAGAAAGTTCAGTTGATGATCATCGAGTGGATGTTCGCTTACCAATGACTTTAACGATTTGCGTTCTGCTTTCGATAGCACTTCATCCTCAATGCTCAGTCGCAAATATTCAATTATTTCATCCATAGACCTGGGATTATATCGTAAGATACAATGCTGTTTTAGAATAAAACAGGGTCAATGGGAAAGGAAAAAAATAATATCTTTGCGCCCCTGTCTACCTGCCCTCCGTAATAAGTACTTCGGGAGGCGAGCGCCAGACAGTTTTATTTTATATTATTTTATATCTCATGATCTCGGTTGATTCAGTAACAGTAGAGTTTAGTGGCTCTGTCCTTTTTAGCAATATCACCTTTAATATTAATGATACTGACCGCATAGCTCTGATGGGCAAGAATGGGGCTGGCAAATCAACACTTCTGAAAATCATTGCCGGAGTAAACAAACCCACCCGGGGTAAGGTATCGGCACCGAAAGACGCTGTGATTGCCTACCTGCCACAGCACTTGCTTACAGAAGATGACTGCACGGTATTTGAGGAAACTTCAAAGGCTTTTTCAAAGATCCTGAACATGAAAAAGCAGATGGATGAGTTGAATCACCAACTAGAAACCCGCACTGATTATGAATCGGACGACTATTCGAAAATCATTGAGCAAGTATCCGAGCTAAGCGAGAAATACTATTCAATCGAGGAAATCAATTTTGATGCAGAAGTAGAAAAGACCCTAATGGGTCTTGGTTTTCTGCGCAGTGACTTTACCCGGTCTACCAAAGAATTCAGTGGGGGCTGGCGCATGCGCATCGAGTTAGCTAAAATACTTTTGCAAAAGCCAGACCTCATTCTGCTCGATGAGCCCACAAACCACCTGGATATTGAATCGGTGCAGTGGCTGGAAGAATTTCTGAAGAATAGTGCCAAAGGGGTTATTGTGATCAGCCACGATAAGATGTTTGTTGACAACCTTACCAACCGTACCATTGAAGTTACGATGGGAAGGATCTACGATTACAAAACCAACTATTCTCATTATTTACAACTGAGAAAAGAAAGACGCGAGCAGCAGCAAAAGCATTTTGACGATCAGGCAAAAGAGATTGCCGACATTCAACAATTTATCGACCGGTTTAAAGGCACCTATTCTAAAACGCTGCAGGTACAATCGCGGGTGAAGATGCTGGAGAAGATTGAAATTGTGCAGGTAGATGAAATGGACACCTCGTCATTAAACCTGAAATTTCCGCCTGCGCCCCGCTCAGGTAATTATCCGGTGATTGTGGATGGGCTCACCAAACGTTATGGGGATCATGTAGTGTTTCAGGACGCTTCAATGACCATCGCCCGCGGTGAAAAGGTAGCTTTCGTAGGTAAAAACGGTGAAGGAAAGTCAACCATGATTAAAGCCATCATGGGCGAGATTGACTATGAAGGTAAATTGCAACTTGGCCATAATTCAATGATCGGATACTTTGCCCAGAATGAAGCCTCGCGCCTGGATGTTGACCTGACAGTTTTCGAAACGATCGACCAGATTGCGCAGGGAGATATCCGCACCAAGATCAAAGATATGTTGGGGGCCTTCATGTTTAGTGGTGAGAATATTGACAAGAAAGTGAAAGTGCTTTCTGGGGGTGAGAAAACCCGCTTGGCAATGTTGAAACTATTGTTACAGCCCGTCAACCTGTTGATTCTGGATGAACCGACCAATCACCTTGATATTAAAACCAAAGACATCCTAAAGGACGCTCTGCTGGCATTTGATGGAACCTTGATCCTGGTATCTCACGATCGCGATTTTCTGGATGGACTTGCTAACAAAGTATTCGAGTTCGGTAACAAGCGCGTACGCGAACACTTCGAAGATATCAATGGATTCTTGCGGAACAAGAAACTGGAAAACCTGAAAGAAATAGAACGCGCGACAAAGTAAACAGACCCGCTCTTGTAATTTGCTAACCAATTCACACATTGTTTCATACCTTAGGTTATCAAACCTGACCTATGAAACGATTCGCGTATCCAATTGGCTTTAGCATCTTTATTCTGACTCTGGTTAACTGCACAAAACCTGAAGTCATTACCCTTGAAGACTACAAGCGGGCAGAGAAGTTTCTGAACATCAATACCTCGCCTCTCGTGTTGGGTACCGTATCAAACCAGACCTGGTTAAAAAATGATCTGCTGATTTATAAAAATACGATTGCCGAAGGTGCTGAGTATATAATAGCAAATCCAACCAATAAGGAAAAGAAAAGACTTTTTGATCACGTCAAGTTAGCCAATAGCCTGACACAACTTACCGGTAAGGAAATTAAACCCTTTGACCTTTCGATCAGCCAACCTGACCTGGCGGATGATGGCAGTTCGATATCATTTACATTTGAACGAAAGCGATATCAAACCGATCTTGCAACCTATGCTACCACCGAGATTAGTCCCACTGCGCTTCGCAATGAATACCTCTCGCCCAATGGCCTGAAGGCGGCCTTCATCAAAGAGTATAACCTATGGGTGCGCGATACTCAGTCTGGAAAGGTTACGCAACTTACGTTTGATGGAAAAAAGGATTATGGTTATGCCACCAACAATGCAGGCTGGACAAAAAGTGATTCGCCTATCCTGTTGTGGTCGCCCAACTCCGATAAGATTGCCACCTTTCAACATGATGGCCGTGGGGTTGGCGAAATGTATCTCTACACTACAAAAGTAGGACATTCAAAACTCGAAGCATGGAAATACCCCCTTCCAGGCGACAGTCTTATTTTCAGAATTGAAAGAGTTGTCATACACTTAAATAAACAACCGAGTGTGGTACGACTGAAAATGCGGCCCGATCCGCATCGCTCAACTATCTCGGATCACATTGCCGAACGCGATGGCCGGTTCCTTGATGTAGAATGGAGTGCAGATGGCGAACAACTGGCATTTGTTTCATCTTCACGCGATCATAAGATAGCTCACCTTCAAGTAGCCAATCCAAGTACAGGTGATGTGTACCCGGTGCTGGTTGAATCGGTAAACACCTATTTTGAATCAGGCAACGATATGGTTAACTGGCATGTGCTTAAAGAAACTGATGAAGTGATCTGGTTTTCGGAGCGCGACAACTGGGGCCATCTCTATCTCTTTGATTTGAAAAATGGCACCCTTAAAAATCAAATTACCAAAGGCGATTGGGCCGTGCAGCAGGTGCATCATATTGACCCAACAAACCGTGTGATCTATTTCATAGGTACGAACAAAGAAAAAGGCGATCCTTACTTTGAGTATCTCTATCGCATAAACTTTGATGGCAGCAACCTTAAAAACCTTACGCCTGAAATCGCAAATCATACGATCACCTGGTCAGTGAACATGAATTATTTCACCGATAGCTATTCAACACCCACAGAACCTTCCGTTACCGGGATCCGAAATCTGGAAGGTGAGATCATTCTTCCGCTTGAGAAGGGTGACATTACTAAACTAGTGGCCAGTGGCTGGGTTGCTCCTATTCCCTTTACGGTAAAGGCGCGCGATGGCCAAACCGATCTCTATGGGTTGATGTACAAACCTTCCAACTTTGTTGCTTCAAAAAAATATCCGATCCTCAATTATCTGTATCCGGGACCCCAGTCAGGAAGTGTTGGCAGCCGTTCATTTCTCGCCTCGCGCGGAGATAAACAAGCACTTGCCGAATTGGGATTTGTTGTCGTTGAAGTGGATGCCATGGGAACTCCCGGTCGCTCGAAATCATTTCATGATGCGTATTATGGTAACATGGGCGACAATGGGTTGCCTGATCAAATCGAAATGATCAAACAATTAGCCGCACAAAACTCCTGGATGGATCTTGACCGGGTTGGGATTTGGGGACACTCCGGGGGCGGATTCGCATCTACCGATGGAATCCTCCGGTATCCTGATTTCTATAAAGTAGCGGTTTCAGGTGCGGGCAATCATGACAATAGAAATTATGAAGATGACTGGGGCGAAAAATGGCAAGGGCTGCTGGTGAACAATCCTAAGACACCCACAAATGCAGAAGGGAAATCCATGAACATGGAAATTCAGAAAGTTCCGGATGAGACAAATTACGACAACCAGGCTAATCAGTTGCTGGCTAAAAACCTTAAAGGCAAATTGTTAATTGCTCACGGTATGATGGATGGCAATGTGCCCCCTACTAATACCTTACTGGTTGTGGATGCCCTGATTGCAGCTGATAAAGATTTTGATATGCTGGTGTTACCTAATGCAGGCCATGGATTTGGAAACTCACGGTACTTTATGAAGCGCAGGTGGGATTATTTTGTAAAACACTTGCGTGGATTAGAGCCACCTGCAGAATTCGTATTTAAGGACAATATCAAATAACCGCATTTATTTCCGTCAAGCCCGTACAACAGGGTGTGTAATAGGAATGCGCTGCATGAAGTAGGCAAAAGCAAATCCGCTTACCAAATGCCAGATCGCCCACCAGGCCGCAATGATCGCCATGTCGCTATTGCCATCGAAGAAGGTAAAGATTATTATTAGACCTAACCCTGAGTTTTGGATGGCGGTTTCAATAGCTACGGTTCGATTCACGGCTTCTGTATTTCTTAACAGCCGGCTTAAGAAATACCCACCCAGCAGGCCGCTGCCGTTGTGAAAGAGTACCAACCAGAATACTGAATAGATTCTATCTACAAACACGCTGATGTTATTCCAAAAGGCGATGAGGACAAAACTTACGAGGATGATAATGGATAAGAGGCGAACCGGTTTCGAAATCTTTTGGGTGAGTACCGGGTAATAATGAGCGCATAGCATTCCTAAAACCAGGGGTAGCAATAATATTCCAGACATATTTACAAAGAGATCGAGGAAACTGATCTCAATCGCTTTAATATTATCTCTAAGTCCCGGGATGGTAGACGACCAGAACAAAAAATTTAAAGGAGTAATTATAAAAGCAGAAACCGAAGTGATCGCGGTTAACGTTACAGACAGGGCCACATTACCGCGTGCAAGCAAAGAAAAGAAATTGGAAGCATTGCCTCCAGGACAAGCCGCCACCAGGATCATACCCAATGCTATACCCTGCGGGGGAGACCAGATTATGATTAATAATATGGTAAGTGCTGGTAACAATACATACTGAGAAAATAACCCGGTGGCCAATGCTTTTTTCTGATACTTGAGTTGATAGAAATGTTCGGGCTTGATGGATAAGGCCACTCCAAACATGATAAAGCCGAGGCAGAAATTGAGAGCCAGTAATGCTGACGGTGCGAAATGAAGTTCTTTTATCAAGGAGAAGGCTCAGGTTTGGTACAAGGTACGGTTTTGTTCACAGGCACTCATCTCTTTCTGACCAACTTTACTCGATTTAAAATAAAACCGGTTCTTTGCTTATCCGGTTTAAACCGGAAGGTGAGCGTATTTTTAAATTCGCGAATGTCGAGTTCGCAAGCAAATACCTCCTTTATACGTTCCTCTTTCTCCTGGTAGGTGGGGATCCAATCCGACACGGGTGATTGCCTTTGCCACAGAGAAACCTCGCACCCAAAAGGTTCTTTCATCACATCGAGGTAGAGATCATATTTACCTGCAGGGATTTCTTCGAGTGAAACACGCAACCACGAATCATTACCGGGAGTTAACAAATAACTTAAGCCACCGGTGCCGTACTTCCACGTGGTTTTAATGTCAAGGTCTGCCGAAACATTCATGTCCATCAATTGCGGATAGAGATAGAGCGTATCGGGAAGAAACACCCTGATTAACTCAGCGGTAGGTTGTTGGATATCGTTGATGGGAGAATCAGAATAATATAATCCCAGCGAGGTGTAGTCAACCAGGAATTTATTACCGGCTGGTCCATGCTCAATGGTATGGAGCAAACTCTTCTCAAATGAAAGTTTATCAGTGATAAATAACCGGTATCCGCCCGTGCGGCAAAAAGGTAGCGAGTAGTCAAGGGCACCGTGCAGCGGTAAACTCATCTTGCCTTCCCACCTATCCATCAATGCATACCAGCCCCCATTGAAATAATCCTCGGAACCGGTTCCATGCATGCGCATGCGGCCATCTACTACAGTAGAGTCATCACCTTCGAAGAAATATGTCATGCCCGCCTGTTTTCCCTGGGCCTGCAGGATAGTTCCTACATAGTGACCTCTCCCGGTGATATTCGCCAGCACATGCGGTTTCCCTTTTTCCGAAACCCGGTTCCAGTATGTATAAAATTTTCCTTCCTGATTCGTTCGCTTCTCATCGGTGTACCAGACACGCGCATTGATTTTGACCGGAGACTTTTCATTGCTTTTCCGATAGACAAGTTCAATTTTAGCCTTTGAATCAAAGGGCATGGGCAGGTAGCTATAACATTTGTTGTCCTGGCTTCCCAGCAACAAACTTTGCATGGACGTGGTACCGAAAGCATAACCAAAGAAATCAGCTACCGGACAATATACCGCAGGCTTCTTTTCATCATCCCAGGTGATTCTGAGGTCGATGTTTTTAGTCAATCCTTCAAAGGCGGCAGCAGGATCCAACTCAATACCCAGAATACGGCCACCGGTGTTAACTTCAAAAATAGACTTCGTTTCACCGGATGTCAATTCAACTTGTGCCGCGGATTCAGAAAGCTTCTCAGAATAGAAATCCTGAATAGACTTCTGCTCTTTATTCCAGAGCCGGGCAATTTCATTCAAAGCCGCTTTTTCATCTGCTGCCAAATCTGGGTTAAAACTTTTAACCTTCACCCCTGCTTCATATAACTTATACTGGATCTGGTGGAACTGAATCTTCTTTCCTCGGGTCACAATCCGGCAGCTTTTCTCAAATGGGATGGGCAGGTAGCTGAAGAATCCACCCAGTTGATTTCCGCACAAAGGCGCTACAAACGGAAATTGTTTCCCAGAGAACAGGTCGATGAATTTTATGGAGAATCTCGGTGTGGAATCATTGTCAATATAAAAGTCAAAGATATCTTCGGTCGGTGTTGGTGTCCAGATGCGGTTAATCACCCCACTCCCCTGCACATCAAAAATTACCAGGGTGCTATCGGTATTTCTTCGCAGATAGGAATACCGGCCACTAAAGCCATCATCGTTGTTGCCGGTGGTATCGTAGGAAGATACCTGGGCCACTGCTGTGCTGTCCAGAAATTGGGGAAGCGTGCTGAGGTCGTAGAAGGTCTGCAACTCCGTTAACAACGAATGATCTTTTGGCACGTTGATTTTATTCGTTACCGGGGGCTGCGTGTTGCAGGCGATGAGCAGGATGGCGAACAAGGTATAGATATGCTTCATAAGGACTTACATGAAAAGGTATAAGGCATAAAGTAGGGAAAAAAGTAAAAGGAGCCATAATTCTTGATTGACAATATCTTACAACCAAGTACCGGAGAAATACGGTAGGCTAGATGAACAATTTGATGGGAACTAGTCTACCGCCTTTTAATGCAGAGCCTGGCATGCGACATATTCTGTCAGGTCGCAAGACCTGACAGCAATGGAAAAGAAACTTACCAGTCAAATCCGCAGAGACATTGTGTGTATGGTGCATGCCTGCCAAAGCGGTCACCCGGGCGGTTCCCTGGGTTGTACTGACTTCTTTGTGGCGCTTTATTTTCATATTTTAAAACACAATCCAAAGTTCACGTTGGATGGTAAAGAGGAAGATCTCTTCTTTCTGTCCAATGGCCACATTTCTCCGGTATTGTATTCTACTCTTGCCCGTTCTGGTTACTTCGATATAAAGGAACTTTCCTCATTCCGGTTTCTTAATACCCGGCTGCAAGGACACCCGGCCACACCTTTACGGATGGTAACTCTCTTTCCTATACCTGCCCGGCCGCCATACAGGAGTTGGTGTAAGTAATGGATTGATGTGAAACTGCAAGCGAACGGCAGCGACTGCGTAAAGGATTGGTAGCACTTCCACCTTTATCCGCAGCGTATATGCAACGGATTGACATGAACCCGCCATGGATTGATGCAAACTTGCAATCGCACGGCCGTAGGTACGCAATGGATTGGAGCGATTACGCTTTAGGCCAGCGCATCTATGTAACGGATTGACTTGAACTCGCAATGGATTGATCCAAGCTGCAATGGCGCGGCTGCGAGTAAGCAATGGATTGGAGCCCTTGCGCTATAGTTTCCCCCTTGTTATTGTTGGTCTCCTGACCAACAATCCTAAATCTCCGAATGATGCGTAAGAAACCCAAATCCATCTTCACTGGTTTCATAAAACGCGCAGAGGTGTACTTGTTTTATCTTCAGGTAGCGTTGCCAACTGCCAATGCGCCTGACAAGGGCTATTGTGAAGATAGTCAAACTTTTGCCTGAAAAACCATTCGTGAATTAAAATCAATGCTCATCGAATTCCGTTTCCATACTTGAAATGTCCTGTCCTTCAGCCCAACGAACAACTCCTCTAATCCTTGCCAGCCTTTTTTGTTCTTAATCAGCTGCAACAACTCTTTTGCTGTGAACTTTAAAAAAATAGCGTTGTACATCTTCAAGACTGCATTCATTTTGAATGCGCCAGATGATGTGAAGATGATTAGGCATGATCACAAATGTGGCTACTTAAACATGACCGATCTTCACCTGATACTGAAGTGCCTTGATACCTATATCTTTAGCCTCATCAGGATCGAGCAAACGAAGCCAATCATTACAAACTGCAGTGAAGAATTGAACGTGATGATGCTCTAATTTCATACTCGAAAATAAGCCGAAAATAAGAAATATGATGCAAGATTAAGATTGTTGGTCGGGAGACCAACAATAACTAAAGGTGATCTGTCAGAAGTCGAGTCTACGATTGCAAAGGTTGCGGCTGCAATTGCACAAACTCAGCCTGCCCTGTTACAGTTCGGACATTCGAATTTACTCATCAGGTGTGGCCAACGAAAAAGGGCAAAGGATGTCTTCCTTCAATCTATGATTTCATAAGGTAATGCAATGTGGACGTTTCTTCTTTTGAAAGTCCGGTCCATTTTCGGGTGCGGTTGGCCTTGTTCCATTTCAACCGAAAACTTCCTTCCATCCAATCCGATAAAATAGTAGGATGAATATAACTGGACCGGCACACGGTGGGCGTGTTCCCCAGATCTTCGGCAACCGTTTTCACAATGGCATTCGATACACGTTTCCGCCCCGTTTTTGTATCGGGGTCCAATTGTTCTGCAAGCCGATGAGCGGTTTTACATGTGGCGGCCCACGTACGAAAATCCTTGGCCGTTACTTTTCCATACCGGGCCGTGATGGCGTCCAGGTATTCGTTGATGTGGTTGGATTTCACATCATAGTCATTTCCATTCTTGTCTTCGTAGCGAAACAGGTCCCGCTTTTTGCTGTGCTTACCCACATTGCCCGAGGCCACGATCAGATGTACCAGGTCGTCTTCCCAAATTCTGCGCTTCCACATCTTGCGCGACTTACCCATAAATTCAAACACCGCGTCATGATTACCTTCAGCCTGGGCAGAGCGGTCCACAATCATGTGCCCATGGGTTAACGTGGTGAGGCCATATGATTTATTTGTTTTTGCATACTCATCATTGCCAACCCGAAAATGATAGCGATCAATCAACTTCACAATCAAGGCTACTACTTTGTTGCGGGGCATCCCTTTCAGGGTGAGGTCGTGATCTACTTGCTTGCGAATGGACGGCAGGATTTTTGCAAAGTCCGTCATGCTGTCAAACTTTTCGGCTGCCCGTTGCTGAACCCAGGTGGTGTGATATCGATACTGTAGTCTTCCCTTGGCATCCTTGCCGGTGGCCTGCAAATGCGCAGTGGCATTCAGCGTTATCCATACATCAACCCATGCGGGTGGAAGAACCAGTTTGTTGCATCGCTCCCTTACTTTCGGATCGGTTATCAGTTTACCGGTATGGTCATAATAATCCCACGCAAGAGTCCTGCCTTTTTTTGCGTTTCCTTGTTATTGTTGGTCTCCTGACCAACAATCCTAAATCTCCGAATGATGCGTAAGAAACCCAAATCCATCCCTGCCATTGTCGGTGTTTTCACCAACAATCTCTATGGTCTCTCAACGTTACGGGTCAGGCGACCCATAACAACTAAATTCCCCACACTTCCTTAACCAACATCAACATAAGTCTTACCTCATTTAGCTCTCTGCCTCAATGGTCTGTTATCAGCATTCATCTTGTTTGTTTGTGATATCAACGCGCCTTGGCTCGTACGTAATACCAATAAGGGTCGAGCGCTTTCTCAAACTACATCGCCTTAGTCATTAATGCGTCATATAGTTATAAACGAATGATTTCAACACGCTTCGCTTGTAATCCCTTATACTCTTCAGACGGCCGAAGCTATCATATTCAAAAAATTGCGCCACATTATTTGGGTCCAGTACAGATGAAATTCCTCGATTCAGAAAATAAGTATACGTTGTCATCTGAGCAGTTTTTGGAGCCAGTCTTACATCATCCACCTGGCCGCTAAGATTAATATTGTACGATGTTGTTGGAGAGGTTAGCGTAAATTCTAAAGAAATGACATTCCACTGGCCACTTGTTTTCTGCCAATAAGTTAGAACGTATGTTGTATTTGTAGTAAGATTGGTGATTGTTTTTGAATATCCTCCTGTCCTGCTAAAATCACCGCAATTAGCATCCCCACTTGCCGTATTACCTTCAGTTTCTTCAAAACTTGTATAGAAAATTTCATTTGGATTTGCATTTATAACTTCCGCTATCGGTAATGTGCTATTATAGCCCCATACGTAACTTGATACGACATCAGATGATTTACGTTGAGATAACATATTCCCTTTAGCATCATAACTCAAAAACTCTGCCCGCTTGTCAAAGGTACCACTACCAAATTTTGTTTCTACATTTTCAGGTAACGTAAGGCTGGGAGAAAATACTTTATAATTATTACGCACCACCTGCGCTTGTCCGTTTTCAACGATTTCCGATTCCAGCACCGGACTGATAATATGCTTCGCCACAAGACTATTTTTTGCATTATTCGCATCGGTAGTCAGTCCTGAAATATAATCCTGTGTATAACGATTCCTTTTCTCTACAATATTGCCTTCACTGCCATAATTCAAAATCCGCGTAGGTAGTAAATGTGAAGAGTTTTCATAATAGTAGTGCGTGCTGGTGGTTAAAAACTGTGCTTCAGTAGTCGGAAAATTTCTCACTACCGTTGAATCCAGACGGATAAATTCCGAACGGATAGCAGGATACACGGAAGTGAGATACATCTGACTGCTTGCAGAGTAGATTTCTTCATACGTAAGGTTGTATAATGTATACCGATTGGGTCTACTGTAATAATTATTCTCTTCCACTAACTTTCTATAACCACTACCTTCTGATTTATAAATAATTTTAGTTTTAACAGTCCCATTGAGCCCATAAGACAGATTGCGTATTCCAGGCTTTCGGATTGGCAAATTGTCAAGATAACCGCCCTGATCGCCTGAAATTGGATAACGATAGGAAATCAAAGAATCTATCTGATTATAAAACTCATACTCTGTTTTACCCAATACGGCATTACCGATGCTATCGGTATTGAATTCAATCACTTTATCGTAACCAATACTCCCCAAAGTAGATACGCTGTTGGATGTGCGGGTGAATGCAGGACATCGCATTACATTTCCGTTCACCATATCCGTTAA
This sequence comes from Cyclobacteriaceae bacterium, assembly GCA_044229915.1. Lineage (GTDB taxonomy): Bacteria > Bacteroidota > Bacteroidia > Cytophagales > Cyclobacteriaceae > ELB16-189. Next base: position 123,292 of record JBGASB010000008.1, on the reverse strand, counting down.
GATTTCATTTCTGTAGTAGGAAGGTGGTGACATCCGCTTTCCATAAGAATAAATCTCAGTTGTGCCATTATTATCCTTATCTTCAGCATAGTGATACACAAATTTTTTAATGGAGGCCATTTTGCCAACCTGGCTGTAATTTGTCATCTTCTTTACCCGCAAACCGCCTCCATAAAGAAAATGGTTTGCATTCACATATGTTGGTTGTAGCGTTACTGGTTCGGCCCATCGGAACACCACGGTTATTTCCTGAAGACCTACCACACCTGGGGCAATATAAGCTGTCCATGATTGTACGTTATTCGGTACCTCCAAATTGCTTAATGTGGTGGTACAAACTGGCCCTAATGGATTGCAGGTTAGCTCAGTGCCCATCAGGTCCCGTGTGATGCCCAACGCCTGGAAATAAATCGTTCCATATGCATAGGTACTTTTCACATTGGCACAACCGTTGTTTTGTGTGCACCGAAATGTGATGGTCATCTCTACCGGGCCAAACTTATTTGTAAAATCAATCGTACCGGTGGTCGTCCCCGCAGTGGTTACTTGTACCTGCTGTTGCTTGTTGACCAATTCCTTTTGAATGATATCCAGCGGTTGACCTTGCGGAGTAGACGTGTCTAAATCAAACGTATTGGACTCATACTCGAAAGCTGTTTTTCCACCGGTAGGGTAAATGATCTCTTTTAGTGAAAAGACATTTGCGTAGGCAGGATTGGTCTCGCGATTGGCACCTGGGAGACTCTCATGCCTGGTGATCAACTGCCCGGCAGCACCCCATGTTGCCAGGCCTACATAACCTGGTGTCAGACCGGTATTAGGCGCTCCGTTAAAATAGCCCCAATGATCCACACTGAAAGAGTTTTTACCTGAGATATTGGCAAGGCTGGCAGGCACATCCTCATAAACAAAATCGTGCGCGGGAAGGGAGCTTCCGTCACTTCCTTTTTCTGTTACCTTATCAAGTTTTAATCTCTTAAACTGATAGCCTAATGTGTTGTTGAAATAGGAATAAGTGAAGTCGAACCGTTTAAATGGCAAAGCCTCAGTATTATTATAAACCTTGATGCTCATTAGTTTCCGCCCTGCAGTAACAACCTGCATGTCTTCGCGTACATTTTCGTACTCAAAGTCTACATGACCATTCCGAAATGTTATGCTTGTCAAATATTTAATCTGATGAGCCGTGGTTGAATAGGAAAATGAATGTATCGGAGCACTGCAACCTTTGCGATAAATTTCAGAATAGCGGGGAATAAAACTCGCTGGGGCTGCGGTGAAATAGTTGAAAGAGATGCTATCGCCTTTGGGTGAATAAATCTTTGACAAATACCAGGATGTAGGCAATACCTGTGTTCCATTGTCTGTCATTTCAGTTTGTGAAAAAACGTATTGGATACCATTTTCATCAGTGATTCGAAAACCTGCACTGGTACCTTCAATCAGCAGGTCTGATTTTTTCTCCTGTATGACCTGTTGCGCACGCGTAAAAGCGAATTTACCACTGCGGCCACTGAAGTTGAAGTTAAATTGATCCGCTTCAAGATCATATCCAACTAAATTACCCACGGTAGCAGCATTCCAATCATATACTGCACCATTTTGACCATAGTATTTATTTGGATAATTAAATGCAGAACCAAACACTTCTGTTGAAAAGGTGGTGCGTTGTGTCATTTCCGGCAACTGCGTTGTGAAATAGGTAGCTGTTAGATCGTCTTTATCATTGATGCTTCGAGATACAATTCCTCCGGCATTGAGAGTCCAACCCAAACCGGTCCAACCGGCCTCTTCATTGATTTTTACACCGCCCGCATGATATGATAACGAAATCGGTAGTTGAATTTCACCTGATTGCGCCACGTAAAGGGGGATATCGATATTGGGGATGCCTGTGTAATAGCTTACCGGGATATCGCCATATTTAGCGAGTGCCGCTGCATTGGGCGAAGGTGGAGTAATCTTGGTGATATAGGATTGTTCAGACGGTCCCTGAGCAACTGTATTAATTGTAGCCAGTAAAATAAGAATGGCAAAAAGCCCGGTCTTTAGGTTTTGGAATGTGTAATAGTTATTCATGCTAATATTTTAAACCTTATTGTCTTACTATATTTCACTCTCTGCCTCAATGGTCCGTTATCAGCGTTCATCTTGCTTGTTGGTGATATCAACGCGCCATTGCTCACACGCAAAACCAACAAGGGCGGGGAGTTGATTTTACTTTTCATTTTTTACTACTCAACCATTATTAATGTTCCTTTAATTCTTTCCCATCCATGTTTGTTGGTGAAGAACACCAACAAGTGCGAGTATCTTTTCTCCGCGGAGTCTCTGCCTCAGGACTCCGTATTACTTGTTTAATCAATTTATTTCTATCATTCTATTCAATCTCTTCTCTTACTCATTTTCTTTGTTCCACCATCACTTTCTTTAGGGGGAGTCCCCGTGGCGGGAGACTCCGCTACGAAAATCAATCTACCATTTCAATTCAACCGTTTGTTGGTGAAGAACACCAACAAAGGAGAGAGGAGATTCCGTTGAAGGGAGGGATCAGGGTTCCTCTGTCATATCTCTTCCAATCAATTCAAAACATAATCCTTTGTTAATTAATACTTCAATATCCTTCAATGAATAATTAGAAAAACCAATTTTAACTATAGCCGAATCAGTCAGTTGCAAAATATAAGTCTCTTTATTCCAACTATTATCCTTAAGTTTTTCGCTTTGGATCCAGACAATTACTTTGGTGGAATCTTTATAACAATTTCCATAGAAAACGCGAGATTCAAATATAAGATGATCATCAAACGAGTAAAGTCGGCCGGGGTAACTGTAACTTTGCAACTTTAATGAATCATAACCTATTAATTTATTCTTCGAAATTAAATATAAGGCAATATTTTCATCGCAATTTTTACATGTCCTGGCGCTTACGATATACCAATCATTCTTTCCTGTTGATATTTTTCCTACAATAGATCTATCATATAAATAACTTGAGTCAACAGAAGTTATATCGTCCTTATTAAATATACTGTCTTTGTTTTCGTCAATTGATCGCTTATTTTCTGACCTACATTGAAATAGGAACAGAACACAAACAATTGAAACCAATCTAATAAGATTCATATCTATTCTTTTTTGCATCGTGACCAATATAATACCCATAAAATTTATCGGAACCGTTATCTACATGGACGTGTGGTCCTAAATCTTGCCAATTGGGAACTATTTTGTAAATACTACTTTCGCACCCATTAGTACCCCCTAATGCAATAGTTTTAATTTCGTGAGTACCCATAGTACTTAAATCTCCTCTTTCTGGATAATAAATTACACTAGAAAATAATCCTGAGTTATTGGTAAGTTTTGCAAGTTTTTTATTTGAAATTCCTGAAACCATAATATCCGCAGCAGTTCCTTTTGTATGTTCGCTTCCTTCTGCTCCACCTTTTTTCTTATTTTCAGCTACATTTCTATCCCCTCCAGTTACTACAATTTTTGCATTTTCAATACCCTCGTTATTTCGTAAATAAATTGATAATCCAACCAAATCTTGTTTGGTTTCCTCAGAAGAAACTGTATAACCATTCATATTAACAAAGTCACTTACTTCTCCAATCTCTTTTGAATTTACAAATGTCGTTGTAGTCGTTTCCTTTCCATCAGAATCCTTTGCGGTATTTGTTATCGCTTTATCCGCGGTATAAATTTTCTTATCATTATTTCCATCACTACCTAAATACTTACCGCTGTTGCTATAATAATCACCAAACATTCCATCAGGATCTATAAAAATTATTGGGCTATTATAGCAATAGGTGTAAGTCGACCATCTTCTACTCTTCTCACTTAGAGGATCTATTACGATCCACCTTCCAATCTCTGGCAAATACATCCTTGCCCCATAATCGAACCAATCCAACCCAAGTTCATCTTGCTTCTCTTTTCCGTTATACAGATACTTGCTTGTAGTAGTATTCTCTCTTTGATACGAATTAAACGTTAACCCAAAGGGATAATACTCATCCGTCTGGATCACCGGAGATTTTGTGTGAATAACTTTAAAGTCATCGAAGTAAACTTCCACCGGGGTTAGATTTTCGTTGCTTAAGTAAATATACACATAGCCGGGTTGAGTAATGGTAATGGGGCTGGTGTTGAAAACGCGCTCGTGCGGCACATCCGTACCGGCTTCTTTACCTGCCGTGGTAATCTGTTTAAACCCGCCTGTGATAAAAACAAAGTTGCGGTCAAAGACCAGCCAGTTCAAATAAGCCTTGGGTGCACCATTGTCCGTTTTGCCAACAAGCCCGCCATAGCTGGTTGGGAAGGAAGCTGTACTGCTGCCATAGGCTGTTCCATCCACTACTACCCCGGCTGTGCCGGCTGCAATCTGGCTCATCAGGGTTGTGAGCATTGCATTCCAATTGCTCGAAGTAGGATCTACATATTTTGCATACACCTCTGTATTAATTACATCACCCGGCATCACGCTCAATGATTTTGCCAGGCCATATTTTTCGTTGGCTGAGCCATTTAATCGCACGGAATAACCGGTAGTAGTTGTGGGCGCACTGCCATTGGTACGATCGAACAAACTGGCTTGTATTCTTTTGGCGTTTGTATACCGTAAGAATTGGCTCTGTTCAAGATTCATGTTGGCTGTTTCGAGGGTGGCCGTGTTGGTTTCCACTTCGTCTTTGGTAGTGAACGTGAGTCGCACATTACCCAAATGGTCTTTGAGGTTGTATTGGTATTCGGGGGTTGTGTTGGTAGCGAGTCTGGTAATTTCAAAGTCGTTTAGAAAAAATTGCTCTCCGGCTGCCACGGTATTCCATACCACACCGGCCTCCAAGGTTGTATGTCCTGCGGGGATGGTGATTACTTGTTCTACATACGATTCGTTGGTAGCATTAACATCACTTTTAGGAATCTGGGCCCCTGGCCAGTTGAGGTCAGTGCCGTTGGTACGGATGTAGAGATGAACCTGGTTGGTGTTATTAGCCGTGCGATAACCTTTTGCGCGGATGCGATATTGCTCCCCGGCCTGTACGGCAAGGGTACCTCCTATCGGGAACATACCTTGTTTGGTAGTAGTACCTACGGCTATGGCACGGATGTAGGCCTGGCCACCATTTTGAGTTACCGATGCGAGTGTAGAGGTAGCTGCAGTAATATTAGCCATTGCATCTCCACTATGCGTAACGATCGTTTTATTGTTGGCAATCGCGATGCGTCCTTCTTCGTGGCTGATGAACTGCAACACATCATTTTCATATTGAAACTCACCGGCATAATCGACTTGTTTCTGCAAACCACCAAAACTTGTTGTTTGCGCCAGCTTGCGCCCCGTGGCATCGTAGATGTAGCGGATGGTGTTGCCGCCTTTGGTAACTACTTCGGGCAGGTTGAGGTAATTGTAGGTGATGGCGGTTGAGATTCCCTTGTTGAGATCCGTAATCATGTTGCCGTTGGCATCGTAGGTGTAATCATCCCCGGTATTGGTACCATCCACAAAACCGAGGTAATCATCTCCACTGTCGGTTACCCGAAGCAGTTTATTGCCGGAATAAGTGTAGCCAAGGTTATCCATCCACCCGCTGGTTCGCCTGTCGTTGCGTTGCAATTGGGTAATGTTACCATTCAGATCGTACAGAAAGCCCGTCTCTGCCAGTGCATTGTTCGTTGGGGCGATCCACCCTGCTGCTTTTTCTTTAAAGGCTGAAGAAGTAATGCGGTTGAGTTTATCGTAGGTATATGTATAACCATTTTGTTTGGTAGTGCCTAGTCCTAAATTATTGCTCCAGGCCATACCACTGATGTTGCCATTGTAAAGTGGGGTATTCGTTAAACCCAAATCGGTAGTGTTATAGGCAAGGTTCATTCCATATAGATCACCCGTATCGTCATTGGTAGTTCCTGTATTGGTGAGTGAGGCATCATTCATGCTGGTAAGCCAGCCGCGGATGTTGTAGCGGTAGTCAACGCTCTGTTTGGCATTAGCTCCGGTGCTCACGGTGCTATGTAGTTTTTTATCAACGAGCTGGCCGAGTTCGTTATACTCATTAAATGAGAGAAGAATTTCGGGTTGTCTGTCAAGCTTGTGCCACGTTTTCAACAAGCGGCCCGCGTGGTCGTACTCAAATCTGCGGGTGGTCGTTGTGGTAGTGGTGCTGAAGGAAGAGCGGACATCTGATACTGTACTATTGAGATAATTTAAAGACAGATCAGCCAATAGCGCAGAATTTGAAGAAACTAATGAAGTGTACTTTAGCTGGCCATTCACTTTATAGGTAATGGTTGTTCCGGTACGTTCTACCCGGATAACATCACCTACAATTACCTGAGTGGGTATTGTATATTTTGAGGTTCCATTCTCGTAAATAACGGCATTGTTTGCTACGACCGGGTTACCAATATAAACTCCAAAATTAATTGTGTTGAAGTTTGCATTTGTATTGGATGAAGACAGGCCTACCACGCGTTCTGTACTGCCTCCTGCGTAAGTAAACTCAATCCATCCATTTTGACCTGCCGGTAGCTGTTGAATGGAGGCCGCACCTGACAAACCCCATCCTGTTGTAGTTGAGGTATTAATCACTTTGTTCCCCTCCTGTTTAAGCGCAACGATATCCTTCCACGTAACATCTGTTTCTGTATGAGTAGATTTCGATTTCAAAACTTTACCTACAAAATCAATTACGTTAGTCACCCGATCGGTTCCGCCTTTGTAATTATCGCTCAGGGTTTGCACTATCCTGTATTTGTCATCATAGTAGCTGATTGACTTGAGCCAGGTTGTTCCCCCCACAAAGCCCCCATCCAGTACCCTAACTTTAGTGCCCATTACCTGGCCAATTACCCTGGGATTTTCTGTTGCGGGTTGCAGGTAGGTAATGCCATTAGTTACTTCACTGAGGTTTTCATTTAAGTAGGTATAATCTCCATACCAAAGGCTGCGAAAAGCGTAATTATCATAATAGGTAATGGAAGTATAGTAGGTAAAAGCAACCGGGTATGATTTATTTGAATAACCATGGACATTACCCGCAACATTACCAACGAATGATTCACCAAATGTGCGCCATGGCTTTGTGGGAATCGCTGCATAGTATGCATCAACTGCTGCTTGCATTTGCGATTGGGTAAGCAGCACTGAGGTATCTTTAATACCTGTGGCGATTGGACGATTCAGATAATCGTACTTCGAGAAAGTCCACTGAAGGGCACCACGTTGCTTTCCATCTTGTGTGAAGACAGGTCGGTCTCGCTGGTCATAAACCATATACACCCAGTCTGCTCCGGGAACACGCTTTTCAATCATCCTTTTACGTCCATCATATTTGTATTGAAAGGCCCAGTTATTTAAATCGGTAGTGGTTACTAAATACGTATCCGCATTGGTATGAATAAGCTTGCTCAATTCTGGCGGCAACACCAGGCGCAGATTTCCTAAATCATCATATACATAATAGGTAAGCGCCCATTGTGTTAGATTATTCAAATCAGTGGAGGCAGCAGCCTGTACTTTTTTTAATATCACTCGTCCTAGCTTATCAGTGTATTCGCGCACCTCATTACCTTCTTCATCTTTAGTGCTTTTAATCTGTAATTGTCCACTTGCATAGTAACCACCGATCACTATGTAACCAGCTAATGCTGCTGCTCGTACCGGGAGGTTTCCTGCACTAACAGTCCACGCTATTACTTTCTCCTGCGTGGCACTGCTACCGGTATTGTGCACATTAATCAAGTATGCATGTTGCATAAACTTATTTGCGCCTCCGGCAGCAGAAGACCAGGAATGTCCTGCGCCATATTCCTTATCGGGTCGATTCAAGGGGGAAGCTTCAAAGAAGGTCTCGCTAAAGGGCCGGTTATCATCTGCAATTTTATCCAAGGTGTTATTATAGGTATTCACCAGATAGTTTCCGGAACTATCCCATAAAGTCTCCTTGAATCGACCATTACTTTCCGTTACCACGGGAAGATATTTTCTTGCTTCACGACCAAATGCATCATATACAAAAGGCGAAACCATATCCTGTTTACCAACTGATGATTGAGTTGCTACCGTCTGGACGGGCCTGCCAAGGCCGTCAAAGTAAGAGATACTTTGTGCCACCTTTTCGGCTGAAAGATCTTGTATTGCGTTGGCATCCGTAAGTCCTCCGATTTGTGTTGTATTAGTTACAATGTAATTTTTATTTATACCCGCAAACTGCGAACCAAGCACAAAAGGCGCAGAGGTTGCACTTAAACCAGATTTGGTAACAGTTACTGTGTAAGTATTAGCCAGACTGGTAACAAAAGTTTGCGAAGTACCAACTACCGCATTAGCAGAGTTTTTCCAGGTATAGGTATCATTTCCGGCAGTGGCGGTAAGTGTAACAGGTACATCTTTGATAACATAATTTTGAGGTGCCGTTACAACAGGTAGTGGATACACAGTAACATTGATGGCGATCTGCGGGCCTTCACAGCCAGCCGTACTTACTGACCGGGCATACATGAAGTTGGTTGTGGTGGTGGTGATTGAAGTTGAAAAGTTTGCTCCTGTGGTTTGATAGACATTCGAAGCATTATACCATTTGTAATTAGTCCCTAACGGATTACCATTACCAATCAAGGTAATGGGACCCGCTCCAAAACTGGCGTTGCCAGTAATGGTAGGTGTGGTTGTGATCGGGGCGTTCACCGTAACGGTGACTGCCGTGCGGCTTCCTTCGCATCCGGTAACGGTATTGTATCTGGAAACATAATTGGTTGTTGTTGTACTAACACTTGTAGCCGGAGTAATTGGAGAACCTCCTGAACTTGCGGCATACCACCGGTATACTTCATTGGCTCCGGCACCACTACCACTCCAGGTTACACTTCCGGATCCGCATAAAGAATTTGGAGAAACACTTCCTGCTCCGGCACCTGGTAGCGTGTTTATTGTTACGGTGACTGCAGTACGACTTCCTTCACACCCAGTTACCGTATTATACCGGGAAACATAATAAGTAGTCGTGGCACTAATGCCTGCAGCAGGCGTAATAGTCGAACCGCCAGAAGAATTGGCATACCAACGGTACACTTCATAAGCACCAGCACCGGAGCCGCTCCAACTTACGCTTCCAGAGCCACAAAGGGTAGTTGGGCTTACATTTCCGGTTGCCAACCCTGGCAAAGGATTTACTGTAGCTGTTACTGCGCTACGATTACCTTCACATCCGGTAACTGTATTATACATTGAAACATAAAGTGTGGTACTGGTGCTGATTGAAGTTGGCGGTGTGATGGCCGACCCGCCAGTTAAAACATTATACCAACGATACGCTTCATTAGTACCCGCTCCTGATGCACTCCATGAAACACTTCCTGTCCCACAAATGGCCAAAGGACTTACCGATCCAGATGCAGCTCCTGGAATAAGATTTACCGTAACGGTAACAGCCGTGCGGCTTCCTTCGCATCCGGTATCAGAATTATAAATTGAAGCATAAAGTGTTGTGGTTGTACTCACTGAAGTGGGAGGAGTAATTGGTGAGCCACCTCCTGAAACGTTATACCATCGGTAAGTCTCGTTTGTACCTGCGCCAGTTGCGCTCCAACTCACACTGCCAGCACCACAAATAGTTGCCGGAAGAACACCTGAAGTTGGTGCAATGGGCATAGAATAAACTGTAATTGTTATAGGTGTTCGGGCACCTTCACACGTTGTGGAGGTATTATAAACCGCCATATAGAATGTAGTGGTCGAACTAATGGATTGATTTTGAGCAATCGGTGATCCTCCGGAAGAAACATTATACCAACGATATATTTCATTGGTACCGGCACCTGTACCCGTAAGATACGTAGTTCCGGGTCCGCATAAACTTGTGCTGCTGGCAGAGGGTGTTCCGGTTCCTGGAATCGGACTGACCGTTACGTAGGAGGTAGATTGGGCGGTGGTCCAGGTTCCATTACAAGGTAAGTAGCCTCTTAAATAATAATACCCAGATGAAGTAGCTATAATTTGATTGCTATTGTTACTTGTTGAGGTACCTGTTGAACTGGTTTGCCAGTACCATGTCATTCCGGATGGTGCATTTCCCGTGTATGAAATGGTCTTATCCCCGCAGGTATTACTAGAATAAGAAAAAGAAGCATTAGGGGTTGTGGCCGAAGGACAGGCAATTGAAACGTTTATAGAACTGACAAATGCACCATTGCCCCTTAAGGTTACAGTACTTGATCCTGAATTTGTCCAGACTACAGTAGCATAATAGATAGTTCCGCTTCTGCTATAAGTCGAAACATATCCATTAGCTGGCGAAACGCTCCATGTATAATATCCGTAGACAGCTGAACCATAATAAGCAAAGTTGGATGACTGCCCAACGGTAGCGCTTGTTGGTCCTGTCATTTGTGCTGCGCTAAATGTGCTTATCAGTACCAATAGTGAGAGTAGAGCAGAGTTTTTCATTGTGTATGCCCTATATTTTTTTTACAGACGAGATCGAATACCTTAACCGAATGATATCTGTTCCGCCCAAGATTGTTAACTCTGCAACCCATTGGCTTCCACTTTTTGTAAGTAGTAATTCACCCGAAAGCGTACCATCGGAAAATTTATATTTGATGGAGCCTTCGTTATTAATGTTTTGCCATGTGCCAATTGTTGAAGTAACGTTCAGCTGTGAAACCGATTTACTGTTGTCTTGTATCCACTTAATTCTTGACTTGCCATAAGTTATAAATTGGCAGTTATTCGCAAAGTCTTCATTTGTTCCTAAATCTTTGAACCCAGAAGCATTCCATTGGATTGTTTCTGTCAATGGATTTTGACCTTTTATTATTCCGTGAACTAAGAGAGTAAGAATTAGTAAAATTCCTTTAATCATAGTCCGAAAATTTTATTTGGAGAGAGAAAATGGAAAGGCATGATTAAAAGTATAATTAAGTAAACATTTAAAAAGAATAATTATTCATAAAAACATACATAAACTGAAACCCGTATTTATACGGGTTTATCTTAGTCAATCTATTGTTATCTTGAAATTAAAATTTAAAAGAATAATATTGTTCAATAAAATCTTACATCCAGGTATATGCCCCTCAATAAAATCCTCATTGCCGATGATCACCCTGTATTCAGAAAAGGAATTTTAACCATTCTAAAAGACGAGTGGCCAACGCTGGAGGTAGTGGAAGCGGCCCATGGGTTAGAAATCATTCAGCACTATCAAACCCATCAGCCCGATCTGTTACTGATTGACTATAGCATGCCCCACCTGAATGGATTTCTGGCAGCCGAACACCTGTTAAAGAAAAACAAAGACATCCGGATTATTCTATTTACCATGTACGATACGTTTGAGATCGCCCTTAACTTTTTGAAGATTGGTGGTCGTGGCTTTATTGTAAAGGGCGGAGAAAATGCGGAAGTCATTAGCGCTATCCGGGCCGTGTCGAGCGGTGATTATTATTTTAACACGCACCATGAAAAAGAAATAGTAACCTGGCTTGAAGGAGGTAAGGAACAAGATGTGCCCGCGATCAGGTTTACTCCCAATGAATTAGAAATCATTATAAAACTATCGCGGGGGATGACCTGTCATGAAATTGGCGAATCGATGCAACTGAGTTCGCGCACGGTTGAGGCGTACCGGTCCGATTTGATCCTGAAAGTCGGGGTAAAAAACTCCCTCGAATTGATTTCTTTCGTTTACCAGAACGGAATTAACATGGTTGATATCCACCGATGACAACTTATTTAAGACCGGACTTGCTTGCGTTCAATCTAACTTCTGAAAAAGTTAAGTCGTCATGACTACCAGGAGTGGTCAGACGACTCTTTTACTGAGTTAATGATGGAGTCGAGGGATAGGCAATAGAGATGGCTCACGATCGTAGTGATAATTGCTTTATTCCATCCCAGGGGAAATGTGTATTTCCAAAAGTAATAAGATAGATTTCACTTCTGATGCAGTTGATATTTTCGATCTGAGGGGTATTGCTATTCAGGGTAGTGCACCGAAAAACGACTTTTAGAGGCATTTGGAAAGGTATTTTACAAATCTTACCTCTATTTACTTTTAATTACAAAGTACTTTTATATATCTTTACAAGCGCAATGGAAATCCCTCACAAATAATTTAACCGATAAAATCATGAAGGACGAGATTATCAAACACATCCATGACCCCGGGCAACTCGAAAAGCTTTACCGGGCAAACAAATCGAATTTTAAACGGGAGTTCGGTAGCCTGTACCCAGAGCTTAAAGGCAATTCACTGGCTGATTTCTGGAATGAACGATTGAATTACGAAACCGATGAAATCAACTGGGGCTCAGGAAAGGAATTGTTGTTTGTGGTTGTCGCTTCGCTGGTGGCAGGCGTGATTGCCAAGTTGCCGGCAATCTTCAATATAGCCGAAGATTATTTTTATCCCCGGAACATCGGCTTCATCATTTTTCCGATGCTAACAGCTTACTTTGTCTGGAAGAATAAATTATCAACCGGTAAAATTGCATCCATTGCAGCCACTACTCTTGTTGGCCTCGTATTTATCAATTCCTTACCCAATGTTGAAAAAAGTGATACGTTAACGTTAGCCTGTATTCACCTGCTCTTATTTCTATGGTCCATATTGGGTTTTGCTTTTACAGGCGAGGTTAGAAATAATAACGAAAAGAGGCTTGGCTACTTAACGTATAATGGCGACCTGGTAGTGATGACAACGCTCATTGTTATAGCAGGCGGAATCATGACCGCTGTTACCATCGGGCTTTTCTCTTTGATCGGCTTTAATATTGAAAAATTTTACTTCGAGAACATTGTTGTCTTCGGGCTTCCCGCGGCTCCCATTCTCGGAACTTACCTAACTCAAACCAATCCGCATTTAGTTGGTAAGGTTTCACCTGTAATTGCCAGGATATTCAGTCCGCTGGTATTGGTGATGCTGGTCATTTATCTGGTGGCTATGGTTTATTCGGGCAAGGACCCCTATAACGACCGGGAGTTTTTACTGATCTTCAATGGCTTGTTAATTGGGGTTATGGCCATCATATTCTTTTCTGTTGCTGAGACCTCAAAATCAGTGAAAAGTCAGCCGGAAATCTGGATTCTCTTGCTATTATCGCTTGTAACTGTACTCGTTAATGGCATTGCATTATCGGCCATCGTATTCCGCATTTCAGAATGGGGAATTACCCCTAACAGGGCTGCGGTTCTGGGCAGCAATGTTTTGATTTTAATAAATCTCCTGCTGGTAACTGTGCAACTTTTCAAAGTGCTTTCCAAAAAAGCTAATATAAGTGAAGTCGGTAAAACCATTTCCCGGTACCTTCCTATTTACGTAGTCTGGACCCTGGTTGTGATTTTTATATTCCCGTTGATCTTTGGATTTAAATAGAGATACAAGTCAATAAATCAGTGGCTATGAAATCAGTGGCTATGAAAAACAAAACAGGTATAATCATTGGCTTTGTCTTAGGATTAACTGGCTTTCTTTTACTATTCAAAGTAATCTTCCTTGATAATATTCCACCTGAAGATGAGATCGCTCCGGGAATAGTAGTTACCGTTGCGATACTAAATGGATTGCTATTTGGTTATATCGGTTATTTAATACAGAATTATTTTGGAAGGACTGGAAACTAGCCGCTGGCTGCCTTGCAATGTTTTCTCTTGGTTCCGGTAAGTAATCCGGTAGACAGGTCATACTTGCAAAGCGTGATGTGGTGAGGTGAGCGTATGGAATATTTCGTAGAAAAACATTCGATAGTGCGGCAGATCTGGGGAAAGAGTGATACCATTCTTTTCATATTCGCAGGTGCAGCAGCGGAGTTTGCACTCAACAAGGCGGTTGACTGGTTATACTTTACAGGTCGTCTACCGGTTGATCCGCTGGGACGACTTTTCTCAACAGTTTCGTATGCGAAAGCTATTATTTTTTCTGAAAAACAAGCTGCCCTGCGGGCTATTGATGCCATGACAGCTATACATGCCAATGTGGAAGCGAGGCGCGCTGCTAGTATTCCTGACTGGGCTTATCGCGATGTGCTCTTCTTACTCATTGATTATTCCATTCGGTCATATGAAATACTTGAACACAAGCTGAGCAATGTTGAAAAAGACGAAGTGTTCCTCGTCTTCAACCGGGTAGGAATCCGGATGGGATTAAGCGGGTTGCCCAATACCTTTGAAGAATGGTCAGCAATGCGGCAAGAACACCTGGCGCAGAATCTGCAACACAGCAACTTCACCGTTGATCTGTTCAGGCAATACCGCAAACACCTGGGCCCTGTTCTTTATCAGATCCTTCTTGAGACACAAACACGTGTCGTGCCGCGGCCGGTCCAGCTCTTGCTCGGCTTTAGAAAAATCTCGCTTATTTACCCATTGCTTGCGCTCTATAAAATGAGCAGGAGTATGAAGGTGGATTGGTTGCTGAAGTCCCTTATCCTGCCATCGAAATATAAAAAAGAAATCATGGCCCTGGATGGCGTTGCCATCAAGGGTTAATTGTGGCTGTACATGATTGGAGGGCCATAAAAGTCAGGAATTAGGCTTCGACTTCGGGTTGCTTTACAAAAAAATTAAAATTTTGTAACCATCTGCAACTTGTTGGGTTTTCCGCTTACCACCAAGCTCCTATTGCTATGCTCAAAAGTTACTTTACCGCTGCCTTGCGCAATTTCAGCAAAAACAAACTTCACACATTTATCAATGTGCTGGGTCTAAGCGTGGGCCTTACAGCTACCTTGCTCGCTTTGATCTTTGTGCTGGATGAGCAGTCGTTCGATACCTTCCACACGAAGGGCGACCGGCTGTATCGCATAAACAAAATACGAACTGAAAGTGATGGTAGTATCAGCTTAAACGCGGAGTCGTCTGGATTGTATGGCCCCGGCATGGAAGATGAATTTCCAGAGGTGGAAGCAACCGTGCTCTATCAGCCATGGTATAATAACGTGGTGCTTAGTCGCAACGATAAAAATGTGGAGTTAAAAGAAAGTGAAATTGTTTTTGTAGACGAAGATTTCTTTGAGGTATTTGATTTTTATCTAACCGCAGGAATAAAATCAAACGCGTTGTCGCGGCCTGAAACGATGGTGTTAACACCCGGGCTTGCGCAGGCTCTGTTTGGAAATGAAGATCCCATCGGCAAAACCGTGAAGGGAATTAACGGTCTTGATTATGAAGTAACAGGCATCGCAGCGGAAGCGCCCCGCAATTCGCACATCCAATTTAAAGCGCTGGTATCGTTTGTTTCCACCACTCCGCAGCTGGGCCACCTTAACTTCGAGTGGATGAATAACTGGCATACTCAAACCTTAACGACTTATGTTTTATTGAAACCCAGTGGTAGTGCAGAAACACTACGCACCAAGCTTCGCGATTTCACCCAGCGTCATTTACCGGAGCGTGTGGACATGTATGACTTCTACCTGCAACCGTTCAAAGACATTTACCTGGATGCCAATGAGGTGAAGTATCACCGTATGTCGAAGGTTGGAAACCGTCAGTACGTGTATATGTTTTCTGTGGTGGCCGGCATTCTCCTTTTTATTGCCTGCATCAACTACATCAACATCAGCACCTCGCGTTCCACGCGTAGGTCGCGCGAAGTAGGCATGCGAAAATCATTAGGTGCTACGCGCAGGCAGTTGGTGAATCAGTTCCTGGGCGAATCGTTTCTTGTAACGTTGTTGTCGGCATCGTTCTCGATTATGTTACTATACATCATGATGCCAGTCTTTAATGATTTGGCTGGGAAGTCGCTGGAGTTCAGTCTCATTCTTAATCAAAAGGTGGTTATAGGTTTCTTAGCATTACTTATTGGGGTGTCGTTTGTTTCTGGTATATACCCGGCCCTCATTCTTTCTGCGTTCCGTCCGGCAGAGGTGCTGAAATCGAACTCAAGAGTAGGTCTCTCAGGAAATCTTCCGCGTCATGTGCTGATCACATTTCAATTTGTGATCTCCATTATCATGATTGCCAGTGCGTTAATTGTGTATCAGCAAATGCATTTTATCCTTTCCAAAGACCTGGGCTTTGATAAAGAGCATGTACTCGTACTCAACCTCACACAAGACCTCACCGCGAAAGGTGAAACGTTTGAACAGGAGGTGGCGAACCTGCCCGGTGTGGTGCAAGTTTCAAGGTGTCGCACTGCGCTCGGTGGTGGATCGGCCAGCACGTTTATCATTCCCGAAGGCCTGCCACCCGATCAAACAGAAATTCGCATGTTTCCGGTCGATGGCCATTTTCAACAAACCTATGGACTCAGCATGGCGATGGGTCGATTCTTTGATACACAACTTGCAAGCGATTCGAATGCTGTGGTG
This sequence comes from Cyclobacteriaceae bacterium, assembly GCA_044229915.1. Classification (GTDB taxonomy): domain Bacteria; phylum Bacteroidota; class Bacteroidia; order Cytophagales; family Cyclobacteriaceae; genus ELB16-189. The sequence continues at coordinate 106,963 of JBGASB010000008.1, read as the reverse complement.
ATAAACGAAGCCTTGATGAGGCAATTGAAATGGAACGCCCCGTTGACTAAGACGATTAAGTTTGAAGAAGGTGATATCGCCCGACCGATCATCGGAGTAGTAAAGGATTTTAATTTTCATTCGCTCTACCAGGAAGTGGAGCCGCTGGTGATGTGGCTATCGCCAAACAATCGCAGAAATCTTTCCATACGCTTTGCCGGAAACCCGGCTCAGCTGATCACTGCGCTGGAAACCAAGTGGAAGCAATTTGAAAGCCGCTATCCATTCCATTATTATTTTGTGGACCAGGCGTTCGCGAAGAACTATGAAGCCGATGATAAACTATTCAAAGCAGTAATTGGCTTTGCGGGCCTCAGTATTTTTATAGCCTGTCTTGGATTGTATGGGTTAGTTTCGTTTACCATCGAGCAGCGTACGAAAGAGTTTGGTATCCGGAAAGTATTTGGGGCTTCTGTGATGGGGTTGAGTTTTATGGTGAACAAGAAGTTTTTAGTCCTCGTAGTGATTGCCAGTTTTTTTGCAGTACCGGCAATTCTGCCGTTGGTAAAGCAGTGGCTGGCTAAGTTTGCTTTCAGGATAGAAGTTGGTCCGTTGATTTTTGTTGAAGCGATCGCGATCACACTGGCGATTACTGTTGCTGCTGTGAGCATACAGGCAATTCGTGCTGCGATGATCAATCCGGCAAAGGCCTTGCGGAGTGAGTGAACTATTTACGGCACTAGTTATATTTCTTAAACGTATTCCTTATTGTCTGTGGCTATTCCCACAACTTGATTACTTTTGCCGGAAATTGACCTATGCCAGAATCTACTAAATGCCCCAACTGCCAATCGTTGTATGGCTACCCTACCGGCACTTCGATGATGTGCCCCGAATGTGGCCACGAGTGGAATCCCAATGAATCAACTGTACCTGTTGAAGAAGAAAGTGAATCATCTGTAGTGAAAGATGCCAATGGTGCCGTGTTAACTGATGGCGATACAGTAATTATTATCAAAGACTTGCCGGTAAAGGGCGCCAGCAAAGCTATTAAGGCAGGCACCAAAGTAAAAAACATCAAGCTTACAAGCGGGGATCATAATATTGATTGCAAAGTAGATGGCTTCGGAGCGATGGGTCTTAAATCCATCTTCGTACGGAAGAGCGTCTAGGCCAAAAGCTTTAAGATGAAACGCAAAGCTTATAATCTGGGCTTGCTGCTTACTTCCCTCATCGGTTATCTTGAATGGGGCGGAAATAATAATACGTTTCTATTTCAGGCTGAAGGCGAGATCTTATCAAAGCTTTTTACTGATCCGGGTTCAGTGGTTCATCCATTCACATTACTACCCATGACAGGGCAACTTATCCTGATTGTGACACTCTTTCTAAAAGAGCCAACCAAAGTTCTAACGTTTGTGGGTATTGCAAGCATCGGGCTGCTGTTTGGGTTTATGTTTTTGATTGGCCTTTTAACGATTAGTGTGAAAGTGTTACTTTCATCGCTACCCTTTTTAGTTCTCTCCTATTTTACCTTCAGACTTTATCGCAAACCACCCTTCGGAATATAAACGCGCAGTTGCGTTGGCCGGAATGTTTAATCAGGCGACTAATCGTGATCATTTTGACAGCCAGTATTATTTCCTTGACGAAATGCAGTATTCAGGCGATTTGGCATATTGAAAATTCCTAATTTCAAAGTATGAATCGCTTCTGGAAGTACAAATTTGATCATATCATCTTTTGGACGGCCACCATTGCCTTTCATATGTTTACCCGTATTGAGATGATTAAAGAGGCCGGCTTTAATCAGTTCGTACTTGAAATTATTATCCGGAACAGCCTGCTCGCAGGATTAATATATCTCAACCTGCTGGTGCTTATTCCAAGGTATGCCCGGCAAAAACAAATTGTTGCCTATGCCTTTTTAATATTCGTTGCGCTGGGATCATATGTATTGCTAAAAAATGCTCATGATGTCTATCTGAATGGGTATGTCTTAGGAGATGAAAGTCGCAGGCTCTTGTTTTATAACACGTATTATAATTTCTCCATTGGCATCTTTTATCTGGCCTTTAGCGTTGCGCTCCAGTTAAGCAGAGAATGGTATTATCAACGCGAGCTCATCCGGAAAATGGAAGTCGAAAAATTGACGTCTGAGTTAGAATATCTGAAGGCTCAAATCAACCCGCATTTTGTTTTCAATTCAATTAACACCATTTATTTTCAGATTGACAAGAACAATATTCCTGCGCGCGAATCCTTATCCGCTTTTTCTGAAATGCTTCGCTATCAATTATACGAATGCAATGGGAAGGAGATTCCCATCGAGAAAGAAATTGTGTATTTAAAAAATTATGTTGCGCTACAGCGAATGCGCAAAGATGAAAACTATACTATTTCATTTGAAGAAGGAGAAAATCTTCATGGGTTTACTATTTCCCCCTTATTGTTTATTCCCTTTGTAGAAAATGCGTTTAAGCATGTATCGCATTATCCGAATAAAAACGAAATAAAGATACAGATCAAGAAGCTTGAAAATACCCTTGAACTTTCGGTGTTCAATACAAAAGAAAGCAAAACAATTGTGAACGGTCATAAAGGCATCGGATTAAAAAATGCACAACGCAGATTGGAATTGCTGTATAAAAACCGACATGAATTAGTAATCGAGGATAAAACCGATCGTTATGAAGTTCATCTTTCCCTTACTATAACTTGACATTTTGAGCAATTCACAAATCTTAGCCACCAACCCATGAAGCTAAACTGTCTCGTTATCGATGACGAACCTGTTGCCCGCCAAGGTCTCGAAGAGCACATTCAGGAAATTGACTTCCTGTATAGGGTGGCTTCCTGTGAAAATGCCCTGAAGGCTGCCCCCTATCTAAATGAGCAAAAAATCGATTTGATCTTTTTAGATATCCATATGCCTAAAGTGAGCGGAATTGATTTTTTAAAGACCTTAAAGAACCCACCCCTTACTATTTTTACAACAGCGTATTCGAATTATGCCCTGGAAGGATATGAACTGGATGTGATTGATTACCTCGTGAAGCCCATCCCCTTTGAACGATTCCTGAAGGCCTCGCAAAAAGCATTGGAATTTTATCAATTGAAAACACGCACAGAAAATTATAGTGCTCCGCCAACTGATTATTTCTTTGTTCGGTGTGACCGCAAGCTGGAGAAAGTATTTTTTCGGGATGTTTCGTATGTGGAAGGGCTTCAGAACTATGCAGTAATTCATGTTCCAGGGCGGAAATTAATTACGTACATCACATTAACAAGCCTTGAAAATCAATTACCTAAGGGTCAATTCTTAAAAGTTCATAAATCCTTTTTGATTTCCGTGCCGCACGTGAAGGCGATTGAAGGTGATGAGATCATACTGGAACATGCTCGGATTCCGATGAGTAGGACATTACGAGATCAGGTAGTTCAACAAATATTGGGCAACACACTTTTTAAGCGATAATTTTTAACAAGGTCCCGCAAAGCATTTCAGTCAAGCGTATTCTGTTATGAAACTGCGACTTCAACAAGGTTAAATAAGTCGCAGCGTCTCCCGAGGCAGGAGACGCTGGAATAATAGTTCAACACAATAGTGTCAAAGCACTTATTTTGAAGCTGTGGTTGTTTTATTGCCTATCACTACATAGGCTATTTGCTGACCTTGCGGAAATTCTTTCGATGAATAATAAAGCTTTAGTGTACTACTTTCTTTTGGTTTCAGCGCCATGATGTCTTTCACCAGACACGCCATAGGCTCTTTAAAGCCAGTAGCGGCACCTTCATAGTGCCAATCCTTTAATACCTTGTTGTTTTCGTCTTTAAGCGAGATCATCCGGCCAGTTACTGTTCTTCCACACTCATTGTATTTAACGATCAGCTGACTATTTTTTTCAGATGGATCCAAAATCAGTTTTGGCGCGTCCATGTTGGTATGGATATACTGATCGATCACCAGTTTACTATCCAGGTAAACCTGTACACTGTGTGCACCCGTTGGGGCAAACGAGAAGAGGATGGAACTTAGGGCAACACCCACCAGGGCGTAAACCCATGAAAATCGGATGGTCTTTTTCATTGTTTAATTTTTAGTTATGGTTTGAGACTTTGTAATTGCTACTCTAAGGAACGAACAAAAAGACCCCAGGTGTAACAAGTCTGATCATCTGTATAGTTTACTTGACGAACTGTACGTTACAAGGGTAAAAGGTGGGAATTGTTACTGTACTTCGTCACCAATAAACTCAATACCCATGATTAATCAATAATCTGGTGTTCACCTATAACTCGCTTGTTGGGCTATAAATATTCAATCAAAAGGTCTTACCTTAGATTCAATTTTAAACTCAAAACCTAAACCTACTTTCTGATTATGTTAACATTTAAGAAAAGACTGGCAACGCTTATTTTTATCACGCTGTTTTCGGCTGCTGCCCTGATTTCGTGTGGCAAGCAGGGCGGCAAGGAAGATCATCCTGCGGGCGAGCATCCTGCCGATTCCACGGAGCATCCCGCTGATTCTACAGAGCATCCTTCGGATTCCACCAAGCAGGCCAGCGAGCATCCCGAGCACCCGACAGATTCAACCAAAAATTAAAGTGATTATAGTGCGGGAGCGTTGCGACTAAATGAAAACGTAGTTTTAGCAACAACCTCCTGGCCGTTGATTTCTAAGAGCGGGTAGGCTAAAAAATTAATCGGTCCTGATGCAGGTCCAGGTTCTACCATGAGATCGCGTCCCCGGCTGAACTCGATACGATTGGCGGGATGATGGCCAAAATAATAGGTGGCCAGTGCAGTGTATTTATTGGCTTCACTTATATCAATTGGCCACCATTTGCCATCGGCATAAAACTCAGCCCAGCAGTGGTACCCATCTATGCCGCCTTCATTCCTTTCGGAAGGAATAGATGCACCTACTGCAAATCGTGCCGGGATGCCTAATGATCGGGCAAGTGAAATAAAGAAGGAATGAAATTCAGTGCAATTGCCGGTACGTACATCGCAGGCATAATTAGAATCACCCTTCCCATAGGTTCCATACTTCATGTACCGCATGTTGTCAATGATGTAGTCATATAATGCGCGGGCTTTCATAAGTGCAGTTTCATCGCGCCCTTTGGTTGCCTCTTTGGCAATAGTTTCGAAGCGACCGCCTACCGGCATCAACTTGTTATCGGCCAGGTATCGGGCTTCCACCGGTCCGGGTTTATCCATCGCTCCGCGTTCCAGGCGTGTTACCTTATAGATAATCTCAATAGATTTTTTGCTTTGCGAACCGTCCGGTTCCAGGTAGAGAATGGTATTGTTAAACTCTTTATCCTTAAGGAGTGTATATTCAACTGGAACATTCAGAGTAGTGATTTCTACGGTTTGGTACTCATCGGTCGTAGCAATTGGAATCCACATTTTTGCTTCGCCCTTGATTTCGGGCAGTTCAACGCGGTACTCAAATTCAAATGAATCGCTCCCTTCAATAACTCCCAGTAAACGGGTGGTGGCTTCCTTAACAGGCACACGATTCCACGTTTTATCCGGCTTTTGTTTCCAGGCGTAGAAAGGCTTGCCATTTAGTTTATGAACGCTGGTCTCGGTCACATCCATAGCTCCGGGTTCACCATCCAGAAAAAAATCAACATCATATACATCTCCACTTATATCGGCCAGATCGACACAGGCAAAATGACTTTTCGGACCGAGGTTAGCAAGGTATTCGGTATGCACCCGCACCAATTTCATTTTAAACTCCTGCCCCCGATCGCGGACCTGAAAATATCCACCATTTTCTTCGGTCTTCTTTTGAATGAAGTTCTTAATGCCAGATTCAATTTCCGCGATCGATACCTTGCTTGTCTTTTTTTTTGATGCTTGCACACTTGATTCTTTCTTCTCAACGCAAGAGGCAAGGACTAGCACCATTACACCCAGGATGCCAAATAAATTCTTTATCATCGCCTAAAGATAATCAACTCAATGAAATGTTATGCCCCATGCATCCCATCACCAATAACATCTCGGGCAAACAAACAATCTTTCAATAAAATACAGCTTCAATGCAATCGCGACTGAGACCCATAAAGAAACCCCTGCAATACAGGGGCTCTCGTAGTTTCGTTTATTTAAGTACGGTACTATTTCTTAACGGAAGGCTTACTTACCAATTCATTGATAGTCGTCTTTGGCACCAGTACTTTATTTGTCTTCTCAACAATAATCGTGTATGATTAAAATCAATCCTAAAATATTAAGTCGTCATGACCACATGGAGTGGTCAGACGACTTACATGGCTGAATGATTGTGCTGATGATGGAGTGGCGGGCGACTGCTAGAAGGCAACGCCTATCTTGAACGAGAGTGTATTTACTTTTGCAAAGTTGTATTCCACGCCAAGGCGGGCGATCGAAAGTTTGAGCACAGCTCCCGCCATCGCCTGCCCTCCTATTACATGTTCATCATTTAGATCAACAGCCGTGGTTGTTTCATGCGAGTTTGATACATACGATGAAACCCCTACATAGGGTGATACTGAAATCCGGTTGGAGTAAATAGGAAACTCTTTACTGGCAAGTAAGTCCAGCCCATAGACATTCAATTTTAAATCATCAGGGCCATACATAGAAGTAAAACTCATGCGGGCAGCAGCAGCCCATTTCTTTGTGGGATCATTCACCAGATTATATTGTAGCTGGCCACCAAAAAATCCGTAGTTCGCATTAGGGTTTTTGGTTGCATAGAGACCGATATCCAGTTTGTTAGTAATGCCTACCCGGGCTGTTAACCCAGGGAAAGCAAGGCGTGGACCTTCCGTAAGCCAATGCGTAGAATCGGGATGAACAAAGGTGTCGTTCCAGGCATCCTCTTCATCATCAATACCAGTTGCCCATTGTAGTACTGAGATTTCAAAATTCCAGGCGCCCATCGGTTTGGCATCGGTAAGAGGCCGGAAATAAGCAACCAGGCCTGCTTCCCTGGTAAACTGATGCCATGATTCCTGCGTTAACGATGGATCGAGTTGAAAGGAACATTCTTTCCAGCGTGGATTAACATGGAGATCCACATGTTTATCCTGTTGCTGGTGGTGATGCTGTGCAAAACTTAAACTGGTTGCGCCCAAGGCGATTGCGGTTACAATTAATCTGAGAGTTTTCATGTGTTTCAATTGGTTGGTTTTTTTTTTGGGTTTACCAATCGTCATTCCCCTGCAGGTAGAATGGCGACCGATGTGACCATAAACGGCACATGTCGATTAGAGAATGATGTAAAATGCCCTGAAATTGACCTTCCCTGAAGGCTGACACCTATTTTTCGGAATCTGAAAAGGCGAGCATGAATTCGGAGGGGGATTGACCCGTAACTTTTTTGAAGTACCGGTTAAAGGATGATTTGGAATTAAACCCACATTGTTCGGCCAGGGCCAGCAAGGTGTACTTCCGACTCTCGGGGCTAGCCGCTACCCGCTTAAATTCTTCAATGCGCAGGGTGTTCACGTAGTCATAAAAATTTTTTCCTTCCCGCTCGTTGATTACCTGCGACAAATAGTTGGGTTGCGTATTCAACCGTAGGGCAAGGTCGGCAAGCGACAACTCACTTTCACGGTAAAGCTTTTCTTCATTCATTACCTGACCCAATTGGCGATGCAGAAATGCGGATCCCTCCTGGCTTAATCCTGATTTTTGATACTTGCGCTTTTCGGCTGACTGAGTTTCCAATTCATCCGTGCTAACGTTGACCTCTTCTTTGTCTGGCGAAACTTGTGGAGAATGAAAGATACCTACTTGCCGGATTCCAAAAAATCCAATAAACAAGATGAAGAGCACCGTTGCCCCAAAGATCCAATAATCATTGGTCACAATTACAAGAAGCCAGATTACAGCAATCCAAAAGATCAGGTATTGCAACCATTGGAGGTTTATTTTTTCGGTATTTGAAAATTGGTTTGCAATGGAAATACGATGCTTTCTAAGGGCCAAACTTGAAAGAATAACATAGAGCACGCCTGAAATAATAATAGCAATTGTCCGGATCATATTAAAAGTCTCGTAGCCGACACCCTTATTATCGTACACAAATACTTTTTGCTCTACCGGAAGCATCAGGAAAGGAATGAGGTAAACCAATATAGCGGTGGCTGGTATAAAGTGAAGCAAGGATACACCCACGGAACGAACCCGTTGAGTAAGCGCGAGTGTATATACATAAAGAAATGGACCATGCAACAACGGAAGCGGCATATCAACCCCTAATAGTTGCGGGTATAATTCCATTTTCCGGAAATAAAAAAATAGTAAATGCACTGTCATCAGGAGCAACCAGCAGGCAAGAATTTTATCGGCACCTGTTTTTTTGGTTTTACTTAGCAAGAGCAGCGTAAGAAAGCAAGCAAGCCCAACTCCACCGAGGTAGAACATAATCAAAAATAATCATTTTAGGTTTAAGTCGTCATGACCACGTTGAGTGGTCGGACGACTGTGTGAAACTTATTTTTATTTACCTTGGACAAATGAACCGGCCACTATCCGTTACACTCATCAGTTACCTGTTTATTGCTTCTGGTGTGATGGGGATCATTTATCATGCATCCGAATTGAAAGAGATTGTTACCAGACCGGAAGAAATCTGGGTTCTTCTCATACGACTACTGGCAATCATTGGCGGAGTTTTTACACTTAGTGGTGCCAATTGGGCACGGTGGCTTTTAGTCGCCTGGATTATCTATCACACATATCTTAGCTTTTTCCACACCACAGCTGAACTAGCTATGCACGCAGGGCTGACGATCGTAGTGGCAATTGCTTTATTCCATCCTAAGGCAAATGCGTATTTTCAAAAGAAGTGAAATAGGTTGTCATTGATCCAAATAGCAAGCAAGATTCTTACTGGAACAAGGCAAGAAATTCTTTGTTCCCGTCATCGATCAGTTGAACCGGTAGATAACCTTCAAAATTCGGAATGGAAGGATCGGCTCCATGCGCTAGCAGTATCCGGGCACAATTAACTTGCTGATGACGATTTTCTTTGCCAGTTCTATAACCATGGGCAGCCCAGAATAACGGGGTTGATTTGAAATCAATACAAAGTTGATTGAGGTCAGTTTGCAGAGATACCAACTTCTCAACCACTGTATCGCGGCCGCACCACGAAGCCCAGTGTAATGCCGTGCCACCATGACAACCGCGGTGATTGATGCGCGCGCCTTGCTGAATATAAAAAAGTGCAAGCTGATCGCAACCTAAACTACAGGCTGCAGTGAGCGGAGAATCTTTTCCTTCCACAAGGTTGAAATTCACATCGGCTCCGTACTTCAGAAATAGTTTTGCTACGTCAAGTCCCATTTCTTCAGTATAATAGCCATTGGAAACTGCATCACAGATGCGATGAAGCGGATGCGCGGTAGCGGGATTATCCGGTAACGAAATTTCTTCATTAGCTAATTCAGGGTTAGCATGTAATGCATCATTCAACGCCTGAAGATTGACGGAAAAAACCAGGTCCCTGATATTCATACAAGCTAGTGAATTCGGTTTGGCAAGTTTTTAAGGATAGCAAATTAGCATAAATTCCTCACACAGAAGGTTTGTGAATCAGTGCCCATGTTCTCTTTGTTAATAAAATCACTAGCAATAGTATAATACTCAGCAATGCCGGTATCGAAAACAGGAACTTTAAAGTTTCTGAAATCAGAATCCAAACTTAAACTCATCGATCAAACTCGTCTTCTTGCCGTGTTTGAAGGCATACAGGTCTGCCGGCCTTCGTTTGTTTGAATTCTCCAGCCCCACCTTCACGATCATACCCGAACTTAAAATTTTTCTCCTGAAGTTTGGCCGATCAATCGGCCTGCCCATAATCGCTTCGGCAAGTGCGTGAAGATCAGGAAGCGTAAACTTTGATGGTAATAAATTTGCTGCGATGGGCGTGTAAGGCAATTCCTTGAGTAAGGACTCACGGGCGCTTTTAACCATGCCGCAATGATCCATCGCCAGGGTTTTTGCTTTCTCTACGGGGAGCCATTGGGCAGCTTGCAGGTATTGTGTAGGGCCCAACTCAATCTTATTGAAATCAACGAGGGCCATGTAACAAATACTGATAAATCTTTTGGAGAACCAGTTCATCACTGCCGAATCATTTTTGTCTAAAGGATTATTTAGTGCCGATGATTCAATATTAAAGGATCTGGAGGCATCACCAAACACCGCAAATTGTTTAAATAAGATTTTCTCCAGCCCGGTGCTTTCCTTCACGATTCGCTGCACGGCATGGGTTAAATCTTCCGATTGTTTCACGTATCCGCCCGGCAGTACGGACATGGCTGTGCCATTCAGGGTGATCTTGTTTATAATCACCTGCAGCGACTTATCCTTAAACCCAAAGATCACGCAGTTAATCGATAGCTGCGGAATTGCTTCGTTTTCGAGGGATTTAATATATTCTTTAATCTTCGCTAACATTTTTGAAACTTATTTTGCCGGGTACCCGTAAGTTTACCATATTTGAGTCATAATGACTCAAATATACTTATTTTCGTCAGATCATGAAAAAGCTGATTACTGCTACTCGTAAAAATCCATTGTAAGTCTGGATTCGGATTGCAGTATTAATTTTCATAAAAAACACTCATAACTATCCACTTCCTTCAACACATAAACAGAAATCTCATGAAATCACGCAGTTTACTTATGACATGCCTCACGGGAATTGCTATTACCCTCATGTTAATGGCTTTCACATTCAGCCGCCCTGCGGTGGAAGCACCCCGTGTACTGGTATTCAGTAAAACGGAAGGCTTTAGACACACTTCGATCGAGCCCGGGAAGGTTGCCTTTCAAAAGATGGCTACCGAAAAAGGCTTTGCAGTTGATTTCACCGAAGATGCAGCTCAGTTTGTTACCGCAAACCTGAAGAAATACAATGCCGTGATCTTCCTGAACACTACGGGCGATGTGCTGAACAATAATCAGCAGGCTGAATTTGAGCGCTACATCCAGGCCGGTGGTGGGTATTTAGGCATTCACGCAGCTACCGACTGTGAGTATGACTGGGCGTGGTATGGAAAACTGGCGGGTGCATATTTTCTTGATCATCCAAACCCAAACAATGTTCAGAAAGGAAAATTTTATGTCGTGCAAAAAGATCATTGGGCAACGAAAGGCATGCCGGATGAGTTTGAGAAGACGGATGAGTTTTACAGCTTCAAGCAAATTGATCCCACGATCAATGTATTGGTAAAGATTGATGAAAAATCCTATGAGGGTGGTAAGAACGGAGATAATCATCCTATGAGCTGGTACCATGAGTTTGAAGGCGGCCGCGCATTCTACACTGCTATGGGCCACACGGATGAAACATTTTCAGAACCCATTTTCCTAAATCACGTTTGGGCCGGCCTTCACTACGCGATGGGTGGCGATACTCCTGCCCCACTCGATTATTCAAAAGCGAAACCCGAGGAGAACCGGTTTTCAAAGGTCGTTCTAAAAGACAAGCTCAATGAGCCCATGGAATTAAGTGTACTCAATGATGGCCGCATACTTTTTATTGAGCGTCATGGGGCCGTGCGGTTATACAATACGCAAACAAAAAAACTAAAAACGATTGCTACCATTCCGGTGAGCACGCAGTATAAAGACAAAGAAGGACAAACTTCAGAAGGAGAAGATGGATTGCTGGGTCTTAACAAAGATCCCAATTTTGCCACCAACCATTGGATCTATCTCTTTTATTCTGATCCGAATAAATCTCAAAATATATTAACACGTTACACGCTTGTGGGCGATGTGCTGGACCTTACTTCAAAGAAAGTGCTTCTTGCCATCCCTACACAACGCGAGCAATGCTGCCACACGGGTGGATCCATTGCGTGGGATAAAGCCGGTAATTTATATTTATCAACGGGTGATAATACAAGTCCGCGTGCAACAGCGTACAGTCCCAGTGACGAGCGCCCGGATCGTGGTCCCTGGGATGCACAAAAATCTTCTGCCAACACCAACGACCTACGGGGAAAGATCATTCGCATCAAGCCATTGGCAAACGGAACGTATTCCATTCCGGAAGGAAATCTTTTTGCGAAAGGAACACCCTTAACAAAGCCTGAGATTTATACGATGGGGCACCGAAATCCATTCCGCATCTCGGTAGACAAAAGAACAGGCTTTTTGTATTGGGGTGAAGTAGGTCCTGATGCCAACGCTCCGGATTCTCTTAAAGGCCCTGCCGGGCAGGATGAAGTAGGTCAGGCAAGAAAAGCGGGCAATCAGGGTTGGCCGCATTTTGTGGGCGACAATAAGGCCTACACGAAGTATGATTTCGCACAAGACAAATCACTGGAAAAGTGGAATGCAGAAAAACCTATTAACACGTCTCCAAATAACACCGGACTTCAGGAACTACCGCCAGCACAGAAAGCATTTATCTGGTATCCGTATGGTGAGTCAAAAGAATTTCCATTGGTAGGTAATGGCGGTAGAAATGCGATGGCCGGTCCTGTCTTTTATAGTGATGATTTCAAAACTGCAGCGCGGGCATTTCCCAAATATTATGATGGCAAACTTCTTATCTATGACTGGATGCGTGGCTGGATCATGGCGGTAACCTTTGATAAAGACGGAAACTATGCATCCATGGAGCGCTTCATGCCAAGCTACAAATTCAGTAACCCCATGGATATGGAATTTGCAGCGAATGGAGATTTGTACATGCTGGAATATGGTTCGGGGTGGTTCTCGGCCAATGATGATGCGCGTTTGATTCGCATTGAATATAATGGCGGAAACCGGAAACCACTGATTGTTGTAGCCGCTGATAAAATGGGCGGTTCTATTCCCTTCACGGTAAACTTATCGGCCGCAGGAACAACCGATGCAGATAACGACCCGCTAACTTATACCTGGAAGATTACCACAAAAACCGGATTCGTAAAGACCCTGAGTGGTATGGACGCAAAAGCAACTTTTGATAAACCGGATGTTTATAAAGCCACCTTGACCGTATCGGATGGCAAGGGCGGAATTTCTACACAAGCCCTTGAGCTTACCGCTGGAAACGAAACCCCCGTAATCTCCTTCGATCTTGGAGAAAGCAGTAAGTCATTTTATTTTCCGGATAAAGTGTATGAATACAAAGTCAATGTGGAAGACAAGGAAGACGGAAGCCTGGCGAACGGAAAGATCAAACCTGAACAGGTAATTGTGAGCATTGATTACCTGGCTGAAGGCTTTGATAAAACAGAAATTGCCCAGGGACACCGCACGGCAGAAGCCTCGGTAATCAACACAAAAGGAATGAAGTTGATGGAAGCCAGTGATTGCAAAGCCTGCCATAGTGTTGATAAGAAATCGATCGGACCAACGTATCGGGATGTATCGTTAAAGTATAAGGGCAAGGCCGGTGCTGTTGAGAATCTCACCAAGAAAATCATTTCCGGTGGCAGTGGTGTTTGGGGTGATGTGCCCATGGCAGGACATCCACAACTTTCAGCGGCCGATGCATCGGAGATGGTAAAGTATATTTTAAGTATCACGGATGAAAAACCAAAAGTAAAATCATTGCCCGTGCAGGGAACAATTGTAACGAAGAAGCAACCGAATGATAAAGGCGAGGGTGTGTATATTTTCCGGGCAGCCTACAAAGATCGCGGGGCCAACGGATTGCCTTCCATTGCTACGGAAGAAACGTTTACCCTGAGAAATCCCAATATAAATCCATCGAAGTATGATGAGTTCCTGGATGTAACCAAGATGTCATTCGGGGGAAACAGTTTTGTTATTCCAACCCGGCATGGCAGCTATATCGGCCTTAAGCAAATTGACCTGACAGGAATAAATGAAATTGAATTGATGGCGACAGCACCCAAGGCGCAACTCAATGCCGAGGGTGGGGTGATTGAACTTCATATCGACTCTCCTACCGGAACACTGATCGGTAAAACTGATTTTATTGGTGATACCGGTGGCGGATTTGGCGGCAAACCTGCGTCCATTAAGGTGCAACCCACGAAAGGATTTCACGATCTGTATTTAGTCTTTCAAAATCCGAATGCCAAAGCAGGTGCATCACTTATGGTGGTGATGAATACGTCATTTAAATCTGCCGGAGCTACAAAAAGCGAACCGGTTGCTGCCCTGGTGATAGATCTGAATGCTTATACAGGAAAATATAAAATGACCGGCCTGCCATTCCCTTATATTGAAATCAGTGTTAAAGAGGGCAAACTTATAATGGATGCGGGTGGACAAGTAGGTGAAATAAAATCAACCGGTGAGCCTGATCAGTTTGATGCCGGTGGACAGGCCAAACTACTCTTTCTGAGGGATGATACGAACAAAGTAAGCAAACTGAAAATGGATGCGATGGGATTCAGCTTTGAAGGCGCTAAAGAATAAATGTAATCTTAGCTAATGATGAAAAGGTTTTTGAAAATTCTGGCCTGGACGATCGGCTCGGTGGTGGTATTGCTGGGCATATTGCTGGCAGGCTTTGTTTATAAGGTAAAGAATGGGTTCCCGGTTTCCTATGAAACCGAAGTTCCCGCTATTACTTTTCCCGACAATCAAACAGCGGTCTTGTTATTTTCAAAGTCTACCGGCTTTCGGCATGGTGAATCGATTGATGCCGGAAAAAAGGTATTCGCTGAGTTGGCTGGCAGGAACTCCTGGTTTCTGTACGACACCGAAGCCGGTGGGGTATTTAATCCGGAGCAACTGACAAAGTTCGATGTGGTAATCTTCAACAACTCTACGGGTCGGGTACTCAACGATGAACAACAAAAGGCGCTAGAAGCGTATGTGGAACAAGGCGGAACCCTGTTGGGCATTCATGGTGCCGGTGATGATTCCCATCATTGGGATTGGTATGAAGAAAATCTGTTGGGATCGAAGTTTTCGCATCATCCCCTGGACCCGCAATTACAGGAGGCGGAAGTGGTGCTGAACGAGGTGCCTGACAGCCTGATTGTACAAGACCTGCCTGTTACCTGGAAGCACACCGATGAGTGGTATGTGTTTTTTGAAAATCCAAGGGCCAGGGGTTTCAACATCCTATACGCGATTGATGGCGATAAGATTATTCCAAATGGAAATCTGCTCTGGATAAAGGATAAAAACTTTGGCATGGGCAAAGACCACCCGGTAGCGTGGTACCGCCCCACTGGCAAGGGTCGTACTTTTTACACATCTATGGGGCATCATGCAGCAACCTGGCAACAGGAACCCTTTGTGCACATGCTTGAGAATGTGGTAAACTCTGGTAATTAGCAAAACCCGGCAACGGGATCACAACTCTGACCAGCGATTGTACACATCAGGTGGTGGTCTGTCAGAGATTGAGTCTACGATTGCACACACTCAACCTGGGTTTGCACAGGTCACGGCTACGATTGCAAACACCCAGTCTGTGTTGTTACAGTTCGGACCTGCGAATGCACACATCAGGTGGTGGTCTGTCAGAGATTGAGTCTACGATTGCACACACTCAACCTATGATTGCACAGGTCGCGGCTACGATTGCAAGCACCCAGTCTGTGTTGTTACAGTTCGGACCTGCGAATGCACATATCCGGTGGTCTTCTTATGCTCCTGTCATTGTTGGTGTTCTTCCTTTAGACTTGCAACAATATTAAATAGTAGATTTAGATAGTTACAGAGGGCAAAGGCAAATTCAGGTGTTATCGGTTGAATTGTGAACGTACGATCATTTACTGTGTGTAATCTTTAAATTCCTGAACCAGCCTTCCGAGCCGTTGCCAACCCAGAAACCGAGATTACCCTGTTTGGTAGTACTCAGCTGATCCACTTCCAGGGTAGGTTGGGCCGAGCCGTTGACATACACTTTCACATGCGGATAATTCACTACAATCCGCGCATGAAACCAATCTTCTACATTGTCAGGCACCGGGGTGATGGTGCTTTCATATTTGCCGGGGAATTTCTCGCGCAACGTGGGCCAGTCGTAGGTGGGGATCGAGATGTATTGGACAGCGTGCGCCTTGCGCTCGGGGTTTTTGAAATTGAAGGGGCGGAAATACACCGCATCATAGGTTTCGTTATTCACCCCATGAAAGGCGACCCCTACAAAACTCTGGCCAGGTGCATTTTTACCTTTTATATCCAGTTCGATAATACCGTTCGTAAAGATGAAGTTGTTGAGCCAAAGAAACCCAGCACCGTCTTTAGCATTTAAATGGGCGACTTCACCCGCATATGATACTTCGCGGCCGGCAACCGTAAAGTTTGCGCGATCAATTTTGGGAATTGTAGGCTGCTGGGCAAAGAGAAAACCGGTTACCAACAGAGCCAAAAGCGTGAAGGTGCGTTTCATGATTTTGTTTTTAGTTCAATTTTAAAGTTACACTAGAATAGTGAAGCAAAGGAAACCAGTAAGTATAGAAACGAAAGAAACATCTTTGAGGATGTCTTTTTAAGATAATTTTCTTTATTTATGCTGTCAGGTCTTTTCTCATTAATGTTGGTGTTTTCACCGCATATCCTTGTTGGTCGCTGACCTTCAAACCAAAATCTTTTGATCACTTATCCACCAGCTTCAGCCAATCCTTGATTACCTTCTTCAACGTCTTTTCCTTTGCTTTAACATCGCTCAGGTCCTTGAACGTGACGAGTCGTCTTCCATCTTTATAATCGCCTTCCAATAGTCCGGAGGCATCTTTTACTTTTGCCCCGCTTGGAAACACAAGCATGATGCGGCCTTTGAATAAATTCATCACCACAATCTCGCGCTTGTATTCCTTCGGATCGAAAGGCTTCATCTCTCCTGTATAATAGAAACTTGGATTATTCCATTTGATCCGTTCTCCGATCTCTTTGTCGGTACTTAAAATAATTTTTCGGATAGCTTCAATTACTGCACCAAGTTCAGGGCCAAGCTTCCGGATGTGTTCCGTCACTTGTTCTGTATCACTCATTTTAGCAGTCTTTGCCATAGATTTAGAATCAATAATCTAAAATACTTTCTTTTCTTAAAAATTGTATTGATGACAGGCTTATGGTTTATCCCGACCAACAAATCGGGATTTACCCAACAGAAATTGAATTACACGGTCTATATTCCTGTCCACTGAAATTTCTGTTTTAAGGAAACTAAGGTACCGGATTATTTCCTTTTGTCGCGATGGCGGCAAGCTTTCAAATACACTTTTTGCCGTCTTGTTTTTATTCAGCGCCTTCGTAAGTTTTGGATGAACCGGAATGGACCGCACTTTTGGATCAAATTCGATTTGCAACGTTACTTTATCACCTACCTGCTTCTGAGAAGCCTTGAGCATCGGACCATTTATGTATAGTCGCCAGTGCCCGCTGTACCTGACTAATGTTTGAATATAAGGATTACCATCAATGGTTCCCCGCACGGGAATGGGCCCTTTATCTTTTTGTGCCTGCTTAAAAATTTTAGTGAGTACGGAATCAGGTAATAACACAAAGGGGTTAACGCCAATAATGTCAATGGTTGCTTTAAATTTTATCATTTCGGCAGATTCACAACAATCCTGGTCAATGAAGAGCAATCAACTCAACTTTCCTAAACTCTACCTCCGATCCCTCGGCTTGCAGTGCAATATGTCCTTTGCTGGCCGTGCAGTTTGTACCATGATTCACCATGATGCCATTGACCCACACCTGAATAGTGTTACCGGCACATTCAACGATCATAGTGTTCCATTCACCTACCGGTTTTTCAGAACCATCCGTCAGGTTCATAATCCTTCTGCCTTTTCCTTCTGTTATCCCCCACTCTTCTTTAGGACCACGCCTGGCTTCCATATCAGGAACAGTAATATCTTCCACGATGCACCAGAAGTCACCGGCATTTTCATGCATCATTTGTACTTCAATGGATTTAGGAAACATCTCGTACAACGCGCGGGGTGTGGAAGCAAATACCAATACGCCACAATTTCCAGGCACCCCTGCAAATCGGTACTCCACTTCCAATTTAAAATTCTCATATTCAGCATCGGTGATAATATGTCCATTGGGTTCGCCCATGCTCACCAGCATGCCCTTGCGAATCAAAAACGGACTTTGGAGCGCAGAGTCTTTATCCATCTCCGGCACATCGATATGCCAACCGTTTAGGTCATTCCCGTTAAATAAACTAATGGTCTTGTTTTCCTTTGATGAAATACAGGAGATAAGCAGACTTAGTAAAGCCAATATGTACAGATTTACTTTCAACATAGTGTAGGTTCAGTTACTTCCTTTAAAATGTAATTTAGATTAGCAACAACTTCCGCACCCGCTCCATACCTACACTCGCCTTCTCAGCTATAAACTCAAGGTTCGGCACGTGCATAATCTCTGGTTTCTTCGGGTCCACCACATACTTCTTCACAAAATCGGGCACGTAATCAATTAACCCGGCCGCAGGATACACTACCATAGAGGTGCCCACTACTAAAAACACATCGGCATGCGCAGCAACATCAGCAGCCACTTCCATCATGGGCACGGCTTCACCAAACCATACAATGTTGGGTCGCAGTTGCGAACCACGCTCGCAGGTGTCTCCGATGTTTAACTCACTGCCATTTATCGGGTAAATCAATTTTGGATTTAACGTGCTTCGCGACTCAAACAAACTTCCATGCAGATGCAAAACCTTCGAAGAGCCTGCCCGCTCATGCAGATTATCTACATTTTGAGTAATCACCGTCACTTCAAAATGATTTTCCAGTTCTGCTAAAATTTCATGTCCACGGTTGGGTTTTACTTCGAGGGCTTTCTTTCTCCGTTGATTATAAAAATCTAAAACCAGAGCGGGATCTTTGCGCCAGGCTTCCGGAGTAGCTACATCTTCAACTTTATATCCCTCCCACAGCCCACCGGCATCCCGAAAGGTAGCGATGCCGCTTTCAGCACTGATGCCCGCTCCGGTGAGGGTTACGAGTCGTTTCTTCATTTAATTTGTTGCTATGTTTTTATTATGTCGTACTTAAAAAGTGGGCAATAGCAGTTGGCAGTTGGAAAGGCACAAAATTATTGACAGTTTATTTCAATCATCAAAGTGTAATGCCTTTACTAAGTAATACACCAACATACTGCCTACTGTTTTCTGCCTACTGCCTACTTCTATTTTTACTTAAGCTTGCGGTCAAAGAAATCCTTCGCGCCTTCAAAGATGCGTTTCCAACTATCGTAGCGTAAGAAGCCATGCACTTCATCGGGTAAGATCAGCACTTCAACAGGCACATTCTTTTCGCGAAGTCTTTCAACGAGGTCTGTGCTTTGCTGAAAGTTCACATTGCGGTCGTCATCACCATGAACAAACAAAACCGGACCCGTCCATTTGGAAAGATCTGCCACAGGCGATGATTTCAATGCTAACTCCAACTCATTCTTCTGCAAACCCCAGGAGTTAGTTGCATCCTGTCCGTTAAAGGACCAGTCGTGCACCCCATGAACATCTACACCCGCTTTGAAAATCTCAGGGTTGCGCGACAACCCCATGGCGGTTAGATAGCCACCATACGACCCACCCCACAAACCGATTTTGGAAGGATCAACCTGTTGCAAGGATTGTAAATACTTTGCTGCGGCTAATACATCCTGATATTCATTGGCACCGCGTGGCCCTTGATTTTTTGATCTCCGAAAATCACGGCCATAGCCTACCCCCGAACGAAAGTTAACAGACAACACTACATAGCCCTGACTGGCGAGATATTGATTGAAGGCATAGCAATTAATATAGTAGTCGCTGTAATGAAAGCCGAGCAACATCTGGCGAATGGGGCCACCATGCATAAACACAATCCCGGGTCGGGTGCTACTGAGTGTTCGATTAATAAAAAGTTGCCCATGAATCGTAGTTCCATCAGCAGCTTTGAAAATTACCTGCTCCGGTTTTACAAAACCAGCAGATGAAAAAGTGGTGAGCTTTTGTCCATATACCGGCACCATCGACTTGCTCGTTTCATCAACGCGCACGAGAGTTTTGGAGGTATTGAAGGTTGACCGAAAAGCGTACAATGTATTTCCTGAAAAAGCCGGATACATTTCAATGCCCTCACCACTGGTTATTGCCACAGGACTCCCTATGGTAACATCAGACTTCCAGAGATGTCTGCGATCGACATCTTCGCGGTTGCCATCAAAGTAAATAAACTTACCGGTTGCATCCAGCACATAACTCTCTACTTCGCCAGTGCCCGGTGTGATGTCTTTTAAATCACCTCCGGTTTCATTCATGGAGTACACATGGTTCCAGCCACTATGTTCCGAAAAAAACAAAATACGACCCGCGCTTGTCCAGGCCACAGGTGTGGGAGTTGACTGGGCAAAACCTCCATCATCGGCTGGTGATTTCCAAATAGCCGTTGCTTTGCCAGTTTCCGCATCAGCAATCAGGATCGAAAACTTTTCACCCCCCGTAAGGTCATTCAGTTGTCCGATCTTTATCCCTGCAGTCCGGATGAATGTAATCCTTTTCCCATCGGGTGACCAAACAGGCAATGCATCGTTGCTCACATCGGGAGCAATCCACCGGATGTTTTTACGGATCAGATTGTAAACACCAATGAAACTATGATCACCACGATCGCTGGTAAAAAGTACTTCATTGCCATCGGGTGAAAATTTCGGACCACCATTGCTGCCGCGCGCACTAAACAATAATTTTGGCGTGGCATTGATATCCATAGGTGATTCATAAATCTGACCACCTTTGTTGAACAAGAATTTTATACCATCCTTAAAAAAGACCGGACTGTTGCCATTGACAATTTTAGCGGGCGGACTCTTGGAAGAAATCTCTTTATAATAAATAGCCTGGTCAACACCTTCCACAAGGCTTGCAGGGTTTGGATTTTGTCCGTTGCGATTGGCACCACTGCCGCGCACGTAGAGCAATTTTGTGCCATTGGGCGAAAATACTAACTGGGAAATCTCCTGGCCATCATCCAACGGATAGTCGGTGAGGAAACGCGGAAGATCGGTGCCGGTCTTAACCAGTATGTTTCGTTTACCATGATCGTTGATTACCCATGCGATCGATTTGCCATCCGGTGAGGAAGCAAAGTTGGATTCAATTGGGTGACTTAGGAATTGTTCAAGAGGTTGAGCGTATGTGTTAGTTGCCACCAGCAACATCAACACGAAGCATGTGCGTTTCATGCTCAACAAGATAGGTATTTTGAGAACAGGATGCCAACCGTGATACTTGATACTAGTTTCTGGAAATCCAGGAGCTAGTATCCTGTATCCGGTTATTTCTTCTTCACCTTTTTTGCTGCAACTTTCTTCGCTGGTTTTTTAACCGCTGCTTTCTTGGCAGCTTTTTTGGGTGCAGGTTTTCTTGCGGCCTTAACAGCAGCAACTTTTACTGGCTCCTCTTTTTTCTTACCGCCACCAAAGCGACCCCAACGCCCTTTCTTCTCTGGAGCATTCTCCGCCAGCGTTACACACTCTTCCAGCGTAAGTTCTTCAGGGGCTTTTCCTTTCGGGATTTTTACATTCTTCTTTCCAGCCTTGATATAGGGACCAAAACGTCCATTCAGAATTTGAATGCCTGCATTGCCTTCAAATGCCTTGATTAACCGGTTGGCATCCGCTTCCCGTTTCGCCTGAATCAATTCAACAGCGCGTGCTGGTGTAATTGTATAGGGATCCTCTCCTTTCGGAATGGAAACAAATTTCTTGTCGTGTAATACATAGGGTCCGAAGCGGCCGATGTTTGCAACTACCGGCAAGTCTTCAAAAACTCCTAAGTCGCGTGGCATTTTCAAAAGTTCGAGCGCATCGGCCAGTGTAATGTTTTCAATAAACTGACCCTGACGTAAACTGGCAAACCTGGGTTTCTCACCGCCATTGTCATCGGGGTTTTCACCAACCTGTACGTAGGCGCCAAACTTACCTAACTTCACATATACATTCTTGCCAGTCTTCGGATCAACCCCTAATTCTTTACTCTTATTCTGAACGGAAGAACGTTCTACCAATTCAGTTTTTGTGACAGTTTTATGAAATGGTTTATAGAATCCATCCAGCATTTTCTGCCATTTCAATTTTCCGCTGGCGATTTCATCAAACTCCTGTTCAATCTCCGCGGTAAACGAATAATTGGTGATTTCCGGAAAATGCTCAATCAGAAAATCATTCACGATCATGGCGATGTTGGTCGGAAATAACTTATTGCTTTCGGCCCCGGTATTTTCCGTTTCAGTTTTTGATTCAATCTTGTCCGACTTCAACACATGATGCTTATATTGTCGTTCACGGCCTTCACGACTTTCTTTAACAACATAGCCCCGTTTTTGCACCGTAGAAATAGTGGGTGCATAGGTCGAAGGACGACCGATTCCCAACTCTTCAAGTTTCTTAACCAGACTGGCTTCTGTATAACGGGCCGGGTGACGAGAGAATGTTTGAGTTGCCGAAATCTGATTCAGATCTAGTTTCTGACCTACATTTAATGGCGGTAATACCTTGCCACTCTCTTCGTCTTCACTGTCTTCATCGTCTTTCGACTCCATATATACTTTCAAAAATCCTTCAAACTTGATTACCTCACCCGAAGCAGTCAAGGTTCGTGAATTGGTGGAAATAGATATTGTAGCTGTAGTTCTTTCTAGTTCTGCATCCGCCATCTGCGAAGCAATTGCGCGCTTCCAGATCAATTCATATAATCGTTGTGCATTGCGGTCCATGCCCGGATCCATCACCGAGAAATCCGTGGGCCGTATGGCTTCGTGAGCTTCCTGGGCACTGGCCGATTTTGTTTTAAATTTCCGGGTAAATACAAATTCCTTTCCATAGGCAGATTGAATCTGTCTTACCGCACCCTGAACTGCTTCATCCGAAAGATTCAACGAGTCTGTACGCATATAAGAGATCTTACCAGCTTCATAAAGCTTTTGCGCCACCATCATTGTTTGCGAAACTGAGAAACTCAATTTCCTTCCTGCTTCTTGTTGTAGTGTTGAGGTTGTGAACGGAGGAGCTGGTGATTTCTTCGCGGGTTTTTTAACTAAATCTGAGATAGCAAAGGCAGCACCTTTGCAGGATTCTAAAAATGCCAAAGCGTCTTTCTCTTCACTGAATTTTTCAGAAAGTTCAGCAACCAACTGCTTGCCCTTCCCTAGATCAAAAATAGCAGAGACTTTGAATGATGATTTGGCATCGAACTTTTCGATCTCGCGCTCGCGTTCAACCACTAATCTGACAGCCACCGATTGTACACGACCTGCAGATAAGCCGGTTCCTATTTTTTTCCAGAGTATGGGTGACAGTTCAAAACCAACCAACCGATCCAGTAATCGTCTGGCTTGCTGAGCATTTACCAGGTCAATATCAATGCCTCTTGGATTTTGAATGGCATTGAGAATCGCATTCTTGGTAATTTCAGTGAATACAATTCTCCGGGTCTTTTTATCATTAAGATTGAGTACTTCTTTTAAATGCCAGCTAATGGCTTCTCCCTCACGGTCTTCATCGCTTGCCAGGTAAACCATTTCGGCTTCCTTGGAAAGTTCCTTCAACCTCTTGATTACTTCTTTCTTTTCAGGTGAGACTTCGTAGGTAGGTTCAAAATTATTTTCGACATCAATCGCACCATTTCCTTTTGCTAAATCACGCACGTGGCCCATGCTGGACGTGACTTTGAAATCCTTCCCCAGGTAGCCTTCAATCGTCTTCGCTTTAGCGGGTGACTCTACTATTACTAAGTTCTTTGACATGTTTAGGTTTTACTTCAACGGGTTCAAATATCAATAAATTTTTAAAAACTCTAACCCGGAAACGGTCGACACTACATAATTGGCCGCCCGATGCCCCAGGTTGCACATGAAATAAAAATGAACCGATTGACTTGATTACCATGATTTTGTATAAAAAATACCTGGCGCAGAATTAAAAAATAATTTAAACTCAAAAATAAATTTAAGCCTGAGCTAATTTTACGTGAAATGACTCGAATTCTTTATTTAGTAAGACATGCACAGGCAAAAGGTGGGCAACCGAAACAGACAGATAAAGAGCGCGCGTTAACTCGCCAGGGTGAGCATGATGCAATTCAACTTGGCGGATATCTAAAGAAGATTACACCTGCAATCGATCTGATAATTTCCAGCCCGGCACACCGGGCACAATCCACTGCGGGGCTGATAGCCCGGCAAATAGATTTTGAACCTACCCATATTCGGGTTGAAGAGAGTATTTATTCAAGTAATAAAACAGAGATTTTGAAATTGCTTAATAGCCTCGAAGATTCTATTCAGGAAGTCTTGCTGATAGGACACTACCCCACGATTGTTGAACTTTACAATTACCTGGCGATCGATGAAACAAAAACAACTATGAACCCAGCTGAGCTGTGCTCATTAACGTTTGATCTATCCTGGTTAGAAGTAAGTGGTGGAACAGGTGCTGTAGGTTCTTCTTTTTCTCCCCACTCAATATAATATGGAAGATAATTTTGACCCCAATGGTTTGGGAATAAAAGGTAAACTCTTCGGCCTGCCGGTTGTGCCTGAAGAAGCTGATCTTGTCATCCTACCCGTGCCCTGGGAGGTTACTGTTTCATATCAGGATGGAACTGCCCGGGGACCACAAGCGATCTTGAATGCTTCAGCACAAATTGATCTTTATCATCATCAGATAAAAGAGGCCTGGAAGACTTCTGTCGCGATGGTGCCTGTATCCGATGAGTTATTAAATGAGAACAACAAACTCAGAGCGCTGGCCAAAGGTTATATTGATTCACTTGATACGGCTACCGATTCAGATGCCACTAAACTGGTAACCTCCAAAATCAATGAAGCCAGCGAGAACCTAAACATCTTTATTAAGAATATAAGTTCAAACTATCTTAAAACAGGAAAATTGGTTGGACTTGTTGGAGGCGATCACAGTACACCTTTGGGGTTAATGCGCGCATTGGCTGAGAAGTATGACCGGTTTGGTATTCTCCAATTCGATGCCCATGCCGATTTGAGAAAAGCCTATGAAGGGTTTACCTATTCGCATGCTTCCATCATGTATAATGCATTAAAACTTCCGGCCGTAGGAAGATTAGTGCAGGTAGGCATCCGGGATTATTGCGAAGAAGAGTTGAACGTGATTACACGCTCGATGGGCCGGGTTAAGACCTTCTTCGATACCGATCTAAAATCCGGGTTATATCAGGGCAAAACATGGAAAGCGATCTGCGATGAAATTATTAAAGAGCTTCCACCGTTAGTTTACATCAGTTTTGATATTGATGCATTAGATCCTAAACTTTGCCCCCATACTGGTACACCGGTTCCCGGTGGTTTGGAATTTACACAAGCAACCTACCTGATCAGCGAAGTTGTTAAGTCACGAAGAAAAATCATTGGCTTTGATCTGTGCGAAGTAGCCCCCGGCTCTATTGAATGGGATGCCAACGTAGGTGCCCGCATGTTGTGGGAGCTTAGTCAATGGACGGTTACTTCACTGAAATAAATTCCGCCTACAAAATCTTATTCGTTTGGAAAGAGATTAATTTCCTACTTTAGCCGCTTAAGGTATTAACTCAATATTGTTACGATGAGTGAATTAATCAGTACAATCGCTACCGGTGTCTGGACTCCCATTCTGTTCTTGTTGATTCTGGGCGGGATATTCTTTTTTCTTTATTCAAGACTCATTCACTATAAATATTTTGGACATTCTATTGCCATCTTAAAAGGTAAGTTTCACAATCCAAATGATCCAGGTCAAATCAGTCCTTATGAAGCGCTTTCCACTGCCCTTGCCTCCACAGTAGGCATGGGTAATATTGCCGGAGTTGCCTTTGCCATTCACGTGGGTGGACCGGGAGCTTTGTTCTGGATGTGGGTTACAGCCTTCGTTGGAATGTCGACCAATTTTTTTACGAGTACCCTTTCGGTTATGTTCAGAGGAAAAGATTCAGCCGGAGAAATACAAGGAGGTCCGATGTATGTAATTCGGGAAGCCCTGGGCAAACCCTGGTATCCTCTGGCTGTATTGTTCTGTTTATGTGCGATGATTGGTTGCCTCCCAATCTTTCAGGCCAATCAACTCACACAGGTAATTATTGATATTGGTATTAGCTCTGAGGAAGTGAAAGCGATGTCATTTCAATTTATGGGTATTGAGATCAGCACCCTGAAATTTGCGATCGGATTTATTCTTATGATTATCTCAGGCATTGTTATTATTGGGGGAATCCAACGAATTGGCACGTGGGCTGGTAAAATGGTTCCGTTAATGATCGTGATTTATTTCCTTTCTGTGCTTGCCATACTCATCATTCATATTGACCTGGTACCCCATTATTTCATGTTGATAATTACCGATGCCTTTGCTGCTCAAAATTATCATGGTGAACCGGCCTTAGGAGGTTTGCTGGGGGGCCTTATCGTGATGGGTGTCCGTAGAGCATCGTTTTCAAATGAAGCTGGGATTGGCACCGCGCCTATGGCCCTGGGCGCTTCGCAAAGTACGGAACCTGTTAGAGAAGGATTGGTGTCTATGCTAAGTCCTGCTATTGATACGTTAGTGGTTTGTTCGCTGACCGCGTTGGCTATTTTAGTTACAGGCGCATGGCAGAGTTCTGACTCGAATGGTGTAACGCTCACGGCTTCAGCATTTAATTCTTCTATGCCCGGTATTGGAAAGTATCTGCTTCTGCTCTGTGCATTCTTTTTTGCAATTACTTCGCTGTTCTCCTACAGCTATTACGGAAGCAAGGCATTGTCATTTCTTATTGGTGTATCTGCCAGCAAGTGGTATAACTATTTTTACCTGCTCACCATTATTTTTGGTGCCGTAGTATCGATGGACCTGGTGATCAACATCATTGATGTTGCCTATGCTTTAATGGCCATCCCCACGATGGTATCAGGATTTATCCTTGCACCTAGAGTGATGAAAGAAGCGAAATCCTATTTTAGTAGAATGAAGGCTGAAGGGAAGCTCTAAAACATACGGGCTTCTTAAGCTGAAGCCTTGGCCAGGGGATAATCGAACAAACCATTTTCCTTAATGGCTTCCTCCACTTTAGAGGGTACAAACTTTTCCCAGCCTTCCTCTCCTTTGCGGATCATAGCTAACACATTATCTGAAATGATATGCAGGTTGCTAACGTTGGCATTGCGGATATCTTCGAGTTTGTTGTTTTCCATCAGGTAACGGAATAAGGAACGAAGGTTAACGGGTAATTCTTTTTCGAAATCAACAAGCGTAAAGAGTTGATCTGAACCCAGGCGTAACGAGGGATAGATGTACAGTTTCACATTGGTTCCAAAGAGTGAAGCAAAACTTTCCAGAATTCCACCCCGGATGTTTTCATAGGTCTTCTCTTCAAAAACTTTCTGAAGGGCATAAATGCCTAGTACCAAACCAATCTTTTTCCCTTTGGTGATTTTGGAAAGATATTCTACCAATCGATAATACTCGAAGTAATTTGAAACCAGCACGGTTTGACCCAACGAACAAATAATCTCTGCCCGATGAAGGAAATCCTTTTCATCAATTTGTCCATCCGAACTCAAATCGTTCAGGGTTAGTTCAGTCAGCACAACCATCCGGGATTTATCAACATCCGGCTCTCTTTTAAAATGCCTGCGTGAAGCCAGCAACATATCCACATTAACATGAGTTACCGGCCTGAAGCGACCGCGCAGTACGAGTACATTTTTCTTATACAAAGCTTCCGATGGTTGCATAACGGTTCCATCAGGGCCAAACATCGCTGCTTTGGTAAGACCATTCTTTACCAACTTAAGGGCCATTAATCGATTATCCACATGGGCAAAGTCAGGGCCACTCAATCGAAACATGTCCACTTCCATTCTTCTCGAGGTCAATCCATCGAGCAATGAACTGATAATTTGATCCGGATCTTTCATGAACATAACACCATAGATCATGTTCACTCCAAGAATCCCCAATGAGACTTGTTGTTGCAAGGGGTCATTGTCGTGCATCTTTACATGCACTACACAATCGTTGTGCGGACCTTCAGGTTTCAGTTGAAATCGAAGACCGATCCACCCATGTCCTTGATTTGTCCGCTCAAAGTTTAACACCTCAACCGTATCAGCGAAAGCGAAGAAACGAGTGTCCTTAACGCGGTGCTGAAGTCGTTCAGGCAACAATGTGTATTCGTGATCCAGCATTTGAATTAACCGGTCTTCACACACATACCGGTCGCACACACCATAAATAGCATCGCTAAACTTCATGTCATAGGCTGACATAGTTTTGGCGATAGTACCCGAGGCACCTCCTACTTTAAAGAAATTTGCAGCTACTTCCTGTCCTGCCCCAATCTCGGCAAAGGAGCCATAGATTGCTTTGCTCAGGTTTATCCTGAGGGCCTTTTCTTGTGTAGTGAGTTTCTTGATTTCTTCCATTCCCAAGCTGAAAAAATAGTCTTTGCCAGTGACTTAGCCGCAATAAATTACAATTTAAGCACTATGCGTTAAAACAAACGTCTTTTTGATAATTTTAGTTTAAGGTCTATTTTGCGCACTTTCAACTTTATTCATTATGGCTAACAGAGGTAACTTTTCAGGACGCATAGGTTTTATACTGGCAGCTGCTGGTTCGGCAGTCGGGCTGGGCAACATCTGGCGGTTTCCCTATCTGGCAGGATCTAATGGAGGTGCCATTTTTCTCCTTGTTTATCTTGCTTGTATTCTGCTTCTCTGTTACCCGGTAATGGTCGGTGAGATTGCCATTGGCCGCTCAGCCAATAGTGACGCTTATGGTTCTTACCATAAATTAGGTGGCCGTAAGTGGGGTTATCTCGGTTTGTTTGGAATCATGGCTGGCATCTTCATTCTATCTTTTTATAATGTAGTGGCTGGATGGGCCTTCGGATATTTTCTCCACATCTCCTTCGGTGATTTACTCAATCATCAGGACTTTGGAGGCTTCTTTGGAAGTTTCGTAAACGACATTTTGAATGTTAGCTCTTTAGCAGGATTAGCTAACTCAAATTTTATCTTTTCGCTGGTTTTTATGGCACTCACCGCCATCATCGTTTCCCAGGGAATTCAGAAGGGTATTGAAGCCGCTAACAAAATCATGATGCCTTCTTTATATGTCATTCTCATAGGGATTATTATTTACTCACTTACACTTCCCAATGCATTTTCCGGAGTTCGGTTTTATCTCATTCCTGATTTCAGCGAATTGAAAGTGAAGACAGTAGTCGATGGATTGAAACAAGCTTTCTTTTCACTTTCATTGGGTATGGGGGCTTTAATTACCTATGGTTCTTATCTAAGCAAAAAAGAGAACATCACTTCCTCGGCTATTGTAATTTCTGCTGCCGATACCTCGGTTGCATTCTTTGCCGGGTTAATGGTATTTCCGTTGGTTCACTTTCTTGCCTTCAAACTGAACATTGATCCGCAGCAGATTGGTACCTCAGGTCCGCCTCTGATCTTTGTTGTGTTGCCACAGATATTTTCTGAAATGGGCCCATTTTTAGGTCGCATAATCGGTGGTGCATTCTTCTTGCTGGTTTGTTTTGCAGCCTTGACATCAACTATTTCATTGCTTGAGGTGCCCGTTGCATACCTGGTAGATCAAAAGAAAATGAAAAGGAAAAATGTAGTCTGGCTACTGGCACTACTGATCTTTGTGTTTGGATTACCTAGTATGGTTAGCCAGGGTATGATTCCTGCATTTAATAAACTCACTTTCTACAGAGGTCAGGATTTCCTAACGTTCATTGCAGATATGAGTGACATCTGCCTTACTGTAGGCGGTTGTTTAATGTGTATTTTTATCTCCCGTCAATGGGGGATTAACAACATGGACGCAGAACTAACGCATGGCAATGAAGGCTATATGCAATCAAGAACGCGGAGTTTCTTGCACATTACGATCCGCTGGGTAGCCCCTTTCTTGTTAGGAATACTCTCTGTATTAATAATTGTGGAGAAGTTCTTCGGTATCGATAACCTGATTTAATCTACCCAGTCGGCCACAAACAAGTTTGTGTCGCGGGTACCGTTGTTATTACGATTGCTGGAGAAAATTATTTTCTTGCCATCAGGAGAAAACATTGGAAACGAGTCGAATACACCATCATAAGTAATTTGCTCCAGGTTAGTCCCATCCTCATTGATCATATACAGATTGAACTGAAAGCCGCGCGTGCTTTTATGATTTGAACTGAAGATAATTTTCTTACCTGCAGGATGGTAAAATGGCGCCCAGTTAGCTTTTCCAAGATTCGTGATTTGCTTTAAATCCGATCCATCGACATTACACGTGTAAATTTCCATTTCCGTTGGCGCTACCAATCCTTGCTTCAGATAATCCATGTATTCTTTTTTTGCTTCTTCGGTTTTAGGACGCGATGCCCTGAATACCAGTTTTTTCCCATCGGGAGAAAAGAATGCACCTCCATCATACCCAATCTCGTGGGTAATCTGTTTCACATTCTTTCCATTAATGTCCATGATGTACAAGTCAAGATCTCCGTTACGGGTGGAAGTGAAAACAATCTTATCACCTTTCGGGGACAGCGTTGCTTCGGCATCATATCCTGATGCTTTCGTTAGCTGTTTCTTAATCTTTCCCTTCAGGTCAGAAACGAAAATATCATAAGTATCATATACCGGCCACAGATACTTGCCTCCCGGTGCACGACCCGGATCTTTCGGACACTCCTTTCCACCCAAGTGGGTTGATCCGTAAAGAATAGTCTTATTTCCAGGCATAAAGAAAGAGCATGTTGTGCGACCTAACCCTGTGCTTATAAGTGTGGGCTTTGATCCCTTTACACGTAAGTCCAAACCCTCCACAGGCATATAAAAGATCTGGTCGCAGGCTAATCCCCATTCCTTATTGTTGGATTGAAAACTTACCATCTTGCTGTCAAAACTCCAGTACGCTTCGGCATTATCACCCCCAAAGGTTAACTGACGAATATTTTTAAAATGAGTCTCTTGCGGATAGTGAACTATGCTGGCCGGGTTGGCGGGTTGTTGGGCCCGGGAAATAAAGGAGATAAAAAAGAGCAGGCCTGATAATGTCCGGATAGTCATTAAGTTAAATTTTTGCGTGAAGATAACAGACGGGAATAAAATTCCTCATAGGACCTGACAGTCCGATCAATGGAAAAAGTATCGGTAGCAGTAGTAATTCCACCAGAAATCAGTGTTTGCTTCAGTTCATTATCCTCTGTCACAGATCGAATGCATGAAGCGAGGGCTGTGATATCCTTATCCGGGAATAAAAGTCCATTCGATCCATGCTTTATAAGATCCAGATTGCCTGCCGCAGCAGTAGCAATTACCGGAATACCCAGGTACATGGATTCCAACAATCCTTGCGATAACCCTTCAATGACAGAACAAAGAACGGTGCAAGTAAATAGTTTATAATAGTTAAGTACGAATTTTGGCTCTACCTCACCTTCATAAAAGATCTGATGCGGAAACTTAAAGTGTAATCGTATTTCTTTCAATTTATCATCTTCCATAATTCCGACCAGGATCACTTTAACAGGTCGACCTAATAAATCAAGAGCACTCAACAATTGATCTTGCTCCTTCCTTCGCGAGATACATCCAATCACCAAATCCCCCGGGGTAATTGAAAATTTTTGTCGCAATTCTTCAACCTTCCGCAGATCAATCCCCTGGTATTTTTCCTTTGGCGTTCCGTTATAAATTACTTCGATATGGCTTGCAGGAATTTTCTTCAAGATCAACGATTGCTTCACTCCTTCGCTCACAGCAACAATCTTATCAGTACCCCATACATAGATAATATTCTGTAGGAAGCCGCCCACACTCATCGATATCTGCCTGCGGGTATGAATCAATACCACCGGAAGCCTGTAGAAAAATTTTGCCAATACGGTTGTGTACCGGTCCTTACTCGACTGGGCATTAATCACCTGAATCTGATATTTCCTGATCAAACTCACCAAATGAGTAACTGACTTCCAGTTAAACCGAGAAGGGATCGTAAACGCTTCGAAGGGTACATCAGAATCTTTCATTAAATCATGCAACACAGAGCCTGGTCTGGCGGCAACCACTACGCGATGACCACGCTCATGCAAACCTTTAGCGAGATAAGAAACTGAAAACGAGGACCCCGCCAAAATATCTTCCTGTGTAATTAATAGGATGTTCAATGGAGTAAAATTTCACTAATCAACGGAGAACGATTGGGAGGAGTTCATTTCTACTTGTGAACTTGTCGTTATGCTGCCTTGGCTTTTTCTTCTTCCTTTAGTGCGCGTCTCAGAATTTTACCAACATTAGTCTTCGGCAATTCGGTGCGAAATTCAAAATGACGCGGAATTTTGTAATTGGTCAGGTTCTCGTGGCAATAGGCCTTTAGTTCCTCTTCCGTTAAACTTGTATCGCGCTTCACAACAAAAGCCTTGATTGCTTCTCCGGATCTGGCATCCGTGACTCCAATAGCTGCAACCTCCAGTACTTTCGGATGTGCTGCCAGCACATTTTCAATTTCGTTGGGGTATACATTAAAGCCGGAGACTTTAATCATATCTTTCTTTCTGTCCACAATCTTAAAAAAACCTTCTTCATCCATAACTCCAATATCACCTGTTCGGAACCACTCACCGGGAAAGAAAACACCCGCATTGTCTTTCTTCCAGTACCCCCGCATTACCTGAGGTCCCTGGGCACATATTTCGCCCACTTCACCTTGCTTAAGCTGATTGCCATCGTCATCAAAAATAGCAATGTTGGTACTTGGCATGGGAATACCAATGGTACCCCGTTTATGATTTCCGTCAAGTGGATTACAACACAATACTGGAGAGGTTTCACTGAGGCCATAGCCTTCAACCAAAGGATGGCCAGTAACTTCTTCCCACTTGTTTGCTACTACATCCTGTACAGCCATGGCTCCACCGATCGAACCTTTTAAGGCCGAGAAATCACAATCTTTAAAGTCGGGATGATTTAAAAGACTATTAAACAAGGTATTCACTCCCGTGATAATCGAGAAACGGTGCTTCTTCAATTCTTTTACAAACCCAGGAATATCGCGCGGGTTTGTAATCAGTACGCTTTTCACTCCTTGTGTATACATCAATAACCCATTTACGGTAAGCGCGAAGATGTGATATAATGGTAAAGCAGTGATGATAATATCTTGCTGGCCTTCGGTAAGCAACGGTTTGAACCAATGCGTTATCATGGTGTTGTGCGCAATGATATTACGATGAGAAAGCTGGGCACCTTTTGAAATACCAGTCGTGCCACCCGTGTATTGAAGCACTGCCAGATCCTCAATATGCATCTGGGGACGCTGGTATTTGAGCGTCTCTCCTTTTCTCAAGGCATCTTTGAAGGACAAAGCAGCAGGCAAACTATACTTCGGCACCAGCTTCTTAATATACTTAACCACAAAGTTCAAGACGGCTCCTTTTACACCACCAATCATGTCACCCATATCGGTAACGATAATATGCTTGACAGAAATCTTTGGCAGGATTTGCTCAAGATGATGTGCAAAGTTTGAGACGATCACAATCGCTGAAATGCCCGCATCATTAAATTGATACTCCATTTCGCGGGGCGTATAGAGAGGATTGGTATTTACAGCAATAAGTCCGGCTTTGATCACTCCCATAAATGCAATCGGAAATTGAATCAGATTAGGCATTTGGATGGCGACCCGATCCCCTTTTTTCAACTGAAGCTCTTGCTGGAGATAGGCGGCAAATGCAGTAGAAAGTTTGTCGATCTCACCAAAGGTGATCTGCTTACCAAAATTCTCAAAGGCCACCCGGTTAGGATACTTCTTGGCAGCCACCTTAAAGAGATCCAGCAGTGAATCGTACTCATAGGGGCCAATTTGCTGCGGTATTCCTTTAGGATATCTTGAGAACCAGGGTGAGTCCATCTTTTCTAATTTGAATTCTAAAGAAAGAAAAAAAAGGTGGGTTCAGCAATCGATTGATAGCCGGATTGATGAGACTTGAAATAAAAAGCCCCGACCAACTGATCGGGGCTTAGCTGTAGAGGAAGGGTTCGAACCTTCACGAGGAAGTTAGCCGCAGGACATAAGAAAACATTTTAGTGGTCAACCCATTACCCTGTGTTTATCCTTTGCTCCTCACCCCCGAGACAGGAGGGCTTGTCTGCCAATTTCAACACCCTACATTATTAAAAAGAACGTCCCATTTTCGGGATACTTGCTGTAGAGGAAGGTCTCGAACCTCCACGGAGCAGTTAGTCCCGGTTTTACCCGAAATTTATCCTGTTTTCTCCACCCCCGAGATCGGAGGGCTTGTCTGCCTATTTCAACACCCTACATTGTAAATTCTTTAGCAAAGAAACGGTTGAAATGATTTTAAGTCAATGAATTGTTCAAATATTTATATAATATTTAATATTATTATCATATTATTGATAGATTTGAAAAAAATACCCTGCCATGAGTCGAAATTTTGAAATTGACAATACGGATCTTAAAATCCTCGAGATCCTTATGCAAGACGCTAAAAGGCCCTATACAGAAGTGGCCAAAAAGGTGAATGTATCTCAAGGAACAGTACACGTGCGAATGAACAAAATGGAAGAAGCAGGCATTCTTGAAAAGACTACACTGCGAATCAACTATGCCAGACTGGGTTACGACATCACCGCATTTATTGGTATCTACCTGGAAAAGAGTGCTTTGTATGATATGGTGCTATCAAAATTGAGAAGTATCCCTGAAATTACCAGCATCCATTATACCACAGGGAATTATTCTATGTTCGTTAAAATTCACTGTCGCGATACCAATCACCTGAAGGAGGTGCTGCACGACAAAATGCAACAGGTGGAGGGCATTGAGCGAACCGAGACTATGATATCACTCGAAGAGAGTCTAGACCGGAATTTAAAGCTCACCTAACCAAAGAAATTTCACATTCCGGAGAACCTTAAACACTCATTTTTGTTGTATTTTTGACGATTATTTGAAATTAGTCTAAATAGGCTGAAATGAGCAAAGGCAATCAGGTTCTGGAAGAAATCACCTCGAAAGAATACGAGCATGGCTGGACAGTAAACCTGGAAGCTGATGAAGCTCCCATGGGACTGAATGAAGGCACTGTTAGGTTTATTTCAGCCAAGAAAGGTGAACCAGAATGGTTATTGGAGTGGCGCTTAAAGGCGTTCAGACAATGGGAGAAAATGATTGAACCCAAATGGTCCAATGTCCACTACCCTGCTATCAAATACCAGGACATTATTTATTACTCAGCACCGAAGAAGAAAGCAGCCCTCGATAGTCTGGATCAGGTTGATCCGGAATTGGTGAAGACATTTGAAAAATTGGGCATTTCAATAACAGAACAAAAGCGATTGACGGGAGTTGCCGTAGACGCTGTTATAGACAGCGTTTCCGTTGCGACTACATTCAAAGAGAAACTTGGAGAACTGGGAATTATCTTTTGTTCATTCAGTGAAGCAGTTAAAGAACATCCGGAATTAATTAAGAAATACCTGGGCTCTGTTGTTCCCATGAATGACAACTACTTTGCCGCTCTCAACTCAGCTGTATTTTCTGATGGATCATTCTGCTACATCCCGAAAGGAGTGCGATGCCCCATGGAATTATCAACCTACTTCCGGATCAACGCAGCGAATACAGGCCAGTTTGAAAGAACGCTGATTGTAGCTGATGAAGGGTCCTATGTAAGTTATCTCGAAGGTTGCACCGCTCCGATGCGCGATGAAAATCAATTGCATGCGGCTGTGGTAGAGCTTTACGCGATGAAGGATGCTGAGATAAAATACTCGACCGTGCAAAACTGGTATCCGGGAGATAAAAATGGTAAAGGCGGTATCTACAATTTCGTTACCAAACGCGGTTTGTGCTTTGGCGATCACTCTAAAATATCCTGGACTCAAGTAGAAACCGGATCGGCCATCACCTGGAAATATCCTTCCTGTGTTTTGAAGGGAGATTTTTCAGTAGGTGAATTCTACTCAGTAGCAGTAACCAACAACTATCAGCAAGCAGATACAGGAACTAAAATGGTTCACATTGGCAAGAATACACGTTCGCGCATTGTGAGTAAAGGTATCTCAGCCGGAAAATCGCAAAATAGTTACCGCGGACAAGTTCACGTGATGAAGCGAGCATCGAACGCAAGAAACCACTCTCAATGTGATTCCTTGTTGATGGGTGATCAATGCGGGGCACATACGTTCCCGTACATCGATGTGGAAAATAATTCAGCACGTATTGAACACGAAGCAACAACTTCAAAGATTGGTGAAGACCAGATCTTCTATTGCCTGCAGCGTGGTATTGATGAAGAAGCAGCCGTGGCTTTGATTGTGAATGGCTATGCCAAAGAAGTATTAAATCAACTTCCTATGGAGTTTGCGGTGGAAGCTCAGAAATTGCTCGCATTAACGTTAGAAGGAAGTGTAGGTTAATTCAAGATTTAAAATTCAAAATTTGAATGAGTAAAATTAATTCCTTTGAAGACCTTAAAGTTTGGCAGTTAGCAAGAGAGTTATCGAGGGATGTCTATGTAATAACTCAAAAGGCCAGCTTCTCAAAGGATTATTCATTAAAGGATCAAATAAATAAATCGGCTGGATCAGTAATGGATAATATTGCAGAAGGATTTGAACGCGGAGGGAATAAAGAGTTTTGTCAGTTTCTATACATTTCTAAAGGATCATGCGGTGAAGTAAGGTCTCAATTGTTCCGGGCTCTAGATAGACAGTATATAGATAGCAACGAATTCACTTCGATGAGTAACAAGGCAATTGAAGTAAGTAAACAACTTTCTGGATTTGTTTCATATCTGAGAAATTCCGAATTGAAAGGAGAAAAGTACATTAAAGAACCAAACGTTGACTATAGTAACAAACACAATTTGGAATCTTGAATTTTAAATATTGAATAATACATGCTGACGATAAAAAATTTACAAGCGAAAGTAGCCGATAAACAAATCCTCAACGGAATTGATTTAAAAGTGAATGCCGGTGAAGTACATGCCATTATGGGTCCGAATGGTTCTGGCAAAAGTACACTTGCATCTGTTTTGGCTGGTCGCGAAGATTTCGAGGTGAGTGGTGGTGAAGTTGATTTCCTGGGAAAGAATCTGTTAGAACTTGCACCTGAAGACCGGGCCCGTGAAGGCATCTTTATGGCCTTTCAATATCCGGTGGAGATTCCTGGCGTAAGCACTATCAACTTCATGAAAACGGCCTTAAATCAGATTCGTGAGTATCGAGGCCAGCAGGCATTGGATGCAGTTTCCTTCCTTCAACTGATGAAAGAAAAAATGAAATTGGTTGAAATTGATCAGTCATTACTCAGCCGCTCCCTCAACGAAGGATTTTCCGGAGGTGAAAAGAAGCGCAATGAAATTTTTCAGATGGCCATGCTGGAGCCGAAATTGTCAATCTTAGATGAAACCGACTCAGGCCTTGACATTGATGCCTTGCGTATCGTGGCCAATGGGG
Source organism: Cyclobacteriaceae bacterium (assembly GCA_044229915.1). Lineage (GTDB taxonomy): Bacteria > Bacteroidota > Bacteroidia > Cytophagales > Cyclobacteriaceae > ELB16-189. Next base: position 69,548 of record JBGASB010000008.1, on the reverse strand, counting down.
TAAACAAACTCCGCAATAAGAACAATGCGGTTATTGTGGTTACTCACTATCAGCGTTTACTCGATTACATAGTTCCTGATTTTGTACACGTACTATACAAAGGCAAGATTGTGAAATCAGGTGGTAAAGAACTGGCGCTTGAACTTGAAGCCAAAGGATACGACTGGATCAAAAATGAAGTAGCTGTTGCCTGATATGAGTACGACCGTTACCCGGGATATTAATAACGAAATTGTTGAAGCATTTCATCACAGTAAATTCGATGTTGCTAACGATCTTCGCAAAAATGCCTTTGCTTTCTTCGAAAAAACAGGATTACCCATAGCGAAACAAGAAGAGTATCGTTTCACTCCGATTGCAAAAAGCCTGGAGAAAAATTTTACCTGGGATACTAAAGAGTCAACCTCATCGATTAACTCAATAGATGATTTTCTGATTCCAACCCTTGCGGCCAATATTCTGGTATTTGTTAATGGCAGGTATTCAGAATCGCTTTCAAAAATCATCAGTCCGGAAAGCGAAATAAGAATCAAGAGGTTGAGTGAAGCATTTCGTTCAGACAGTTCAATTGTTTCATCTTATTTAGACAAAGTACTTCATCCTGATAAGGACCCTTTCGCAGCGATTAATTCCGCCTTCTGGCAAGAAGGATTATTTATTCATGTTCCTGAAAACACGAGCGTATCCAAGCCCGTATTCATTTTACATCTCAACGATACCAGCAACGATCAGGTAATTAGTCAAACAAAGGTATTAGGCATTGTCGAAAAAGGTAGTCAGCTCAGTATAATTGAAAAATTTGATTCGGTTGGGTCTAATCCCGTGTTTCACAATTTTTCAGAAGAGTGGATCGTGAAAGAGAAATCTCATTTGGAGTACTGTAAGATTCAAAATGACGTAGGAAAAAGTTATCAGGTGGCGAATACAGTCATTCACCAATCGGATAACAGTTTATTAAACACGTTTACGCTAACACTTAACGGACAATTGGTTCGTAACAACCTGGAAATCATCATCGATGGCGAAAATTGCGAATCGCATTTCTATGGATTATATCTGGTTAATGGAAATACGTTGGCGGATAATCATACGGTGGTCGATCATAAGAAACCAAATTCCTTTAGCAATGAAATGTATAAGGGAATTATGGATGGAAACTCCAAAGGCGTATTCAACGGAAAGATTTTCGTTCGCCCACACGCACAAAAGACCAATGCATTTCAATCAAATAGAAATATCCTGGTTTCCGACTCAGCAACGATAAACACAAAACCTCAGCTTGAAATCTGGGCCGATGATGTGAAATGCTCACACGGCTGCACCTCTGGACAGTTGGATGATGAAGCTTTGTTTTACTTACGCTCGCGAGGAATCGCAGCGCCCATTGCAAAAGCGATGTTGTTATATGCTTTCGCGGGCGAAGTCCTTGCGCCTATTCAAAATGAAACACTGAAATCGTACCTCGATAATCTGATTGCCGAACGGCTTCACAAGAACTTTTAATCATGGATGCAGTAGCCACCCGATTGGACATAGAAAAGATCCGGACCCAGTTTCCGGTCTTGAACCAACAGGTGAATGGCAAACCATTAGTCTATCTCGACAATGCAGCAACCAATCAAAAACCTAAACGGGTTATTGACGCCTTGACCAAGTATTACGAGAGAGATAATGCCAATATCCATCGCGGCATTCATACACTGGCCGAAAGAGCGACCCGGGCATATGAGCAAACACGCCATGCTATGCAACAGTTTATCCGCGCAAAGCATGTTGAGGAGATCATTTTTACACGGGGAGTAACTGAAAGTATTAATCTGGTTGCTTCCTCTTACGGAAGAGCATTCCTTGAAGCGGGTGATGAAGTGATCATCTCCGGCCTGGAGCACCACTCCAACATTGTGCCTTGGCAAATGATTTGCGAAGAAAAGAATGCAAACTTGAAAGTCATTCCAATCACCGCGATTGGTGAGATAGATCTGGATGCCTATCGTAAATTAGTATCATCAAAAACAAAGATTGTAGCAGTCAATCATGCTTCGAATAGTCTGGGTACGATCAATCCAATAAAGGAAATCACAGATGCTGCTCATCAGTATGGGGCTGTTGTTTTAATTGATGGTGCACAGGCTTCTGCTCATTTACACATTGATGTTCAGGAATTGGATTGCGATTTCTATTGCATCTCATCGCACAAAATGTACGGACCCACGGGCACCGGCATTCTATATGGAAAGAAAGAGCTGCTGGAAAAGATGCCTCCCTACATGGGTGGTGGTGAAATGATTAAAGAAGTAACATTTGCCAAAACTACCTACAACGATCTTCCTTATAAATTCGAAGCAGGCACTCCAAACATAGCCGATGTGATTGCCTTACATGAAGCTATTGCATTCATTAATGAACTAGGAAAAGAAAATATAGCCGCTCATGAACGTGAATTGTTGAGTTATACCGTTAAGAAGCTATCAGCGATTCCCTCCGTAATACTTGTTGGAACTGCAAGGGAAAAAGTAAGCGTTCAATCCTTCGTAATCGAAGGTATTCATCATTTTGATATTGGACAGATGCTGGATACGCGGGGTATTGCTGTTCGAACCGGGCACCACTGTACCCAACCGTTGATGGATCGTTTTGGCATTGAAGGAACCGTGCGTGCTTCATTTTCTGTCTATAATACTAAGGATGAAGTAGATCAATTGGCGGAAGGAATTGAACGAATTGTTAAATTTCTGAGGCCATGACGATCAATCAGATTCAGGATGAGATTATCAGCGAATTCTCCATATTGGATGGGGACATGGAGATGACTGTGTTCTACATCATGGAGTTGGGTCAGAAACTTCCCGAGATGAAAGCAGAACTCAAGACTGAAGAAAATATAGTTAAGGGTTGCCAATCAAAAGTGTGGCTGACAGCCTCGGTTAAAAATGACAAAATTCATTTCGAGGCCGACAGTAATACTGCTATTACAAAGGGATTGGTTAGTTTATTGGTGCGAATTTTTAATGAGCAAAGTCCCGAAGATATATTAAGCGCAGATCTTTACTTTATGCATAAGATCGGCATGGAACGATTCATTGGCACGCAGCGTTCCAATGGTTTTGCCTCCATGATCAAGCAAATGAAGTTGTATGCGCTGGCTTTTAAAACACAAAAGGAAATAACATCGTGAGTGATCTCTCAGAAAATGTTCAGGCAACTACTGAAGTGCCACAAGGTGAACTTCGCGAAAAGGTAATTGCTGCCCTGAAAACTGTCTATGATCCGGAAATTCCAGTGGATGTGTATGAGTTGGGTCTCATTTACGAAATCAGCGTTTTTCCAGTAAATAATGTTTTCATTTTGATGACACTCACATCACCCTCCTGCCCTTCGGCAGAAGTGATACCGGTGGAAGTAGAACAGAAGATTAAGGAAATAGAAGGTGTTAGCAGTGTAGAAGTAGAATTAACGTTTGATCCGCCCTACTCGCAAGACATGATGAGTGAAGCGGCCAAACTGGAACTCGGATTTATGTAATAAGTTCATCATTCAATATTCCGAAGTCAGAATTCGGAGATTGAACCAGGATTAAAATAGAAATGTTATCAATCGATTAAAGCATAATTTTGAATTATTGAATCTTAAATTTTGAATTAATATGTATCCAGAACCATTAGTAGCCCCCATGCGTCAGGATTTGACCGTAGCCGGTTTTAAAGAATTGAAAACCTCGGAGGAAGTAGATAAGGAATTGAAGGAACACAAAGGAACCACCTTATTGGTGATTAACTCGGTGTGCGGTTGTGCTGCAGGTGCAGCCCGTCCCGGTATCAAATGGGCACTTCAACATAGCGGTAAGAAGCCTGATCATCTGACTACGGTATTTGCCGGAGTAGATAAAGAAGCAGTAGCAAAAGCCCGCGAATACACATTACCGTATCCGCCATCCTCGCCAGCTATTGCACTTTTTAAAGACGGTGAGTTAGTTCACTTCGTAGAACGCCATCACATTGAAGGCCGCAATGCCCAAATGATCGGTGAACATCTGGTTGAGGTATTCGATGAGTTTTGCTAACGAGATATACTACACATAATGAAGGGGCCTTTGCGGCCCTTTTTCATTGATTCTACTTGGTAAAAGGCGATTTTAAAATTGAAAAAAAGCCTTTTATTGATATTACTAATTTATTTAGTATATATCTTGCTAATTATATTAGTATTTGCAATGTTTGTATCGGTAAACATTACGGCAATGAAAATCATTGAATCGCCATTAGTTGGGCAACGGTTTATTACGGCCCGCAACAAAAGTGGTAGGTTATTTCAGGTAAAGCAGGTTTTAAACCAACATCGGGATTTACTGATCTCCCGGCTATTGAGGGACATTCCTTATTTCCTTGCATTCAAGTATCAGGCCCGGGCCAATGAAACCGAGCTGGAAGAAATCAAATCCAAGCTAATGGATTTGCAAAAGCGGGATGTTGACCTAACCAACTATGCATCTATTGTGGAGCAGATCAAAAAAAGGACGACCATCAAGCTAAACAACCAGGAATTTTTCAGAGAGATCGACCAACTTTTATTAGGATAAACTTTGCATATGAAGACCATTAAATCTGCCCTATTGGGTACCAAATCTCTCATCGATACAAACCCCGAAGTACTATTAGTTCAATTGAAAGAAATTTTAAAAGCTCATCGCGAGCTAATAATTAATCGATTGCTGGGTGATTTACCCACCTACCTCGATTATAAGTTCAATGTAAAGGCAGATAAAAAAATGCAGGAATTAGTAAAAGATAAACTGCTGGATTTGAAGAAATCAAATGCGGATCTGGATACCTACGACTCCATTGTACAGCAGGTACTCAACCGGTCCGTTACCCATCTCACCAATGAACCTTTCTATACCGAAATAGACGAGTACATATCGCAATACATTAAAACAAACCAAATGAAATTTGTATAATAAAGAAATGGAATTGAAATATTAGTTGTACCGCTTCCCTTCTTTACCAAATACAGTTCAAAATCTTTGCCTCGCTGCGTATCGCGACCACTTAAAATTGCGGAAGCACCTTCCTTTGCAAATCGTTCCGCTATCGCTTTTCCCATGCCACTGGTGGCTCCTGTTATAATGGCTGTTTGTCCTCGCAATCTCATCGCTTTCTTTTCAATTTAAAGATTGCACTTTATTTTCAAACCCGAACACGATACCGACAATTCCTTACATTTACCTTAACGAGTCTTACAAATAATGAAAAGGGTTTTAGTCATCATTGTGATCTCTCAATTCTTTTGCACCTCTTTATGGTTTGCCGGGAATGCAGTATTGCCAGACATCATTACTACGCTTCACCTTGACCAAACCTTCCTTGCTCATCTTACCAGTGCCGTACAGTTTGGATTTATTACGGGCACACTGATATTTGCCCTACTCACAATCTCCGATCGCTTTTCTCCCTCGTGGGTTTTCTTTATAAGCGCACTGGTAGCGGCATTGTGTAACCTTGCTGTAAGCATTGAGAACATTCCTCCTCCTGGCTTACTTTGCTTTCGATTTTTAACCGGATTTTTCCTTGCCGGAATTTATCCTGTGGGGATGAAGATCGCCTCAGACTATTACCAAAAAGGTCTTGGTAAATCGTTAGGCTTTTTAGTAGGGGCATTGGTAATCGGTACTGCATTTCCGCATCTGCTAAAAAGCATGACTGCTGCACTCCCGTGGAAGTATGTTATCTTCTCAACCTCGGCTTTATCAGTGATCGGTGGTCTTACTATGGTACTCCTTGTACCCGATGGTCCCTACCGCAAATCTGGGCAACCTTTAAAGCTAACCTCCTTTCTCGCTGGTTTTAAAAATAATAAATTCAAATCCGCAGCATTAGGGTACTTCGGACACATGTGGGAGTTATATACATTCTGGGCATTCGTTCCGGTGATGCTTACTGCTTATAAAAATCATCAGAATAGCACGTTGAATGTTGCCCTATATTCTTTTCTGATCATAGCGGCTGGTGGAGGGGCTTGTGTATTGAGTGGATTACTTTCTCAAACCTTCAAACCAAAAAAGATAGCCACACTTGCATTGTTCTTATCCGGTTTATGTTGTCTACTTTCACCACTTTTTTTATTACAAAGTTCGGTACTCGTATTTTTGGTATTCTTGTTCTTCTGGGGGCTAGTCGTGATTGCCGACTCACCCCTATTTTCTACACTCGTGGCCCAATATGCACCTGAGGAATCCAGGGGAACTTCGTTAACCATTGTAAATTGCATCGGCTTTGCAATCACCATTGTCAGTATTCAGAGTATCGGTGCGCTCTCAACCTACATCCATGAACGATACCTTTATTTATTATTAGCGGTTGGCCCAATATTTGGTTTAGTTGCTTTATTGAGAATTGAAGAATCACCACTGGAACTTAATCCTAACCGAACACATACCAAAAATTAAAATAAATTGAAATTTTATAATATGTTTGATCACTACTTATCCAAATCCAACACGAATATGAAATCTACTGCTTTTTGGTTCTGCTCTTTAATCCTGAGTGTATTTACAATGAGTTCTTCATTTGGGCAGGGCTACCCTAACACACCACCAGAGGTATCACCAATGCCGATGAAACCTGAGATGACTGAAATCTGGGAACCCGAAGTAAAAGTAGTTACTCCAGCTAAAAAATTAGGCGATGCACCTTCGGATGCCATCATCTTGTTTGATGGTAAAAATTTAGAACAATGGGTAAGTCAGAAAGATAAAACCAAACCTGCGCCCTGGAAAATAGTTGACAATGACCACATGGAAGTTGTTCCGGGTTCGGGTGGCATTCAAACCAAAATGTCATTTGGAGATTGTCAACTGCATATTGAATTCAGCGCTCCGGATGTAGTAGAAAGTGCTGGGCAAGGACGCGGTAATAGCGGAGTGTTTTTCCAAAATCGCTATGAATTGCAGATTCTGGATTCGTATAACAACCGCACCTATCGGAATGGTCAGGCAGGAAGTATCTATAAAGACCATGCTCCTTTGGTAAATGCCATGCGCATGCCATTGGAGTGGAATACCTATGATGTTATTTACACAGCACCTCGTTTCAAAGCCGATGGCAGCCTCGATGCTCCAGCCCGAATAACGGTGTTGCATAATGGGGTGTTGGTTCAAAACAATACAACAATCAATGGCCTCACACTTTACATCGGCTTGCACAATTACCCATCCGCCCATGGTGATGATGTGATTTCCTTACAAGATCATGGTAATAAAACCCAGTTCAGAAATATCTGGCTTCGGAAACTTTAATTTAAAGAAAATCTAAAAATTAAGGGGGAGCTATGTGTTCTCCCTTTTTTTATTTCACTCTTCTTAAATCCCATTCTCCAATTCCAATCGCGCCTCTTCCAGATCCAATTCATATTCAATTTTGCGAACCACCTCATCGCTCACCTTCTCCTCTTTTCGTAAATGTAAAATCAATTCTCGTTCACGATTAATTAGTTCATATTGAATCCGATGCAACTCAGCAATTTGTTCGGCTGTCATATGCTGTTGTGACTCATCTTTCCGGATTCGCTGGATGCGGATTTCGTATTTACTTTTAATTTGATTCAGCACTGCATCGCTTAGGCCTAATGAATAATTTTCTTCAATATGTTCAATCACAGAAGCAGCCAGATGCACCCGGGTTTTCTCTTCTTCCTTTATCTGGCGATCATCAGATTTTACACCCAGCCAATGAATGAGTTTTCGCAACGTCATTCCTTGCATCACCAGCGTAACAAAAATTACACAAAACGTAAGAAAGATGATCAGGTCGCGATTTGGAAATGCTTTCGTTTCTGTTACCATGAGGGGAAGGCCGAGTGCTGCTGCTAATGAAACAATTCCGCGCATTCCCGACCAGGCGATAATAGAAACGCTCCGCACATTGGTATCAGGTTCACGTTCGCGAATGCCTTTGCTTAACCACCGCGGTAAGTAAGCACCCGGAAATACCCAAAGGATCCTCGCCAACACTGCCGCAATGCTAACCACCGCCCCATACCAAAACAGGGTGCCCAGTGAATCACTCGTAATATGCTTCAGAATGATTGGAAGTTGCAGGCCAATCAAAATAAAAATGACACCGTTAAGAATAAAGATTGCGGTATCCCATACGGCACTAGCCTGAATCCGCGTTCGGTTAGAAAATACTTCGGATGACCTTGGACTTAAAAACAAACCAGCAGCCACTACGGCCAACACACCCGATGCATGAAACTCTTCTGCTAATAAGTAAGCAGCATAAGGTGCGATCAGGGTGAATGTGGTGTCAGTAGTTGCATTATTTGGAGTAATCTTGTGAATCCAAAAAAAAGCGTAGCCTATCAAAAGACCGATTGCAATTCCTACCCCTACTACAAAAAAAAAGTTAATCCCGGCAAGCCAAAAAATGAATGTCCCGGAAGCCGCGGCAGCAATCGCATACCGATAGGCAATCAGGCCGGTCGCATCATTCACCAAACTCTCACCTTCCAGGATTGTTATAATGCGCTTTGGAATTTTTAATCCTTTCGTTGCTGCCGTGGCGGCCACGGCATCAGGTGGTGAAACGATTGCTCCTAATACAAACGACTCGGCCCAGCCAAAATCAGGAATAAAATAATGCGCTGCCGCAGCAACGATTGTCATTGTAAACAATACACACCCAACCGCTAATAAGGAAATGGGACGAATCGATTTTTTAAAGTCAGGCCATGAGGTTGACCAGGCAGCCGCGTAGAGCACAGGCGGAAGAAAAACAAGAAATACAATCTCCGGGTGTAACGAAATAACGGGAAGGCCAGGTACGAGGCCGATACCAATACCCACCAACACCAAAAGAATCGGATAGGGAATCCGAATCCGATCCGTAACCTGGGCCAGTGCTGTAACTACGGCTAAAAGTGCTATTACGATGCCTATATTCTCCATGAATGATTTCCGAATGTGAAACTTATAACAACTTTTTTATAATCAGGTTCACAGCTTCCTCTACTGATTGTTCATCGGAACGAATCGTAATGTCTGATGCTTGTGGTTCCTCATAGGGAGAGTCTATTCCAGTAAATTGTTTAAGAACTCCGGCACGGGCCTTTTTATAGAGACCTTTAACATCACGCTGCTCGCACACAGACAAGGGGCATTGAACAAAAACTTCCTTAAACCTGGCGCTTCCTACAATCTGTCTCGCCATGAGACGATCAGTTTTAAAAGGAGAGATGAATGTGGCCAACACATAATACCCTTCATCGCAAAGTATTTTAGCAACCTCAGCAGCCCTCCGGACATTTTCCGAACGATCTTCTTGCGAGAACCCAAGGTCAGCGTTGAGGCCTGATCGTAACTGATCACCATCCAGTAAATAGACACGCAGACTCCGCTCCAACCGCTTTTTTAATTCTGTAGCCAATGTAGTTTTACCAGCACCCGAAAGTCCGGTAAACCAGATTACAGTAGCTCGTAGGGGAAGTTCTTTATCAGGCATTGACAAACTCTGGTATCTTATAAACCTTTAAAATGCATTTTTTTTTGATAAGTTTAGTAATTCATACTTATGGATAATAAACTGGCCCCATTTACCTGTACCTATTCTGAAGGATTACCCGAACTTTTAATCAGTCTTCGGTGCACACTTGCCATCAGCACCTATCAGGCAGGTAAGGTAATTTTCATCAGCGCAAAGGATAAGCTAAGTTTAATTCAGTTGCCCCGTACCTTCAAAAAACCCATGGGCATTGCTGTACATGGTCAGCAGATGGCCATAGCCACTCGCAACGAAGTGGTTGTGTTATCAAATACACCCAACCTTGCTGCTTCGTTTCCAAAGCAACCCAATACATACGATGCACTTTATCTACCCAGATCTGTCTATTTTACGGGCGAACTTGATATTCATGATCTTGCCTTTACGGATTCGGGACTGATCGGAGTTACCACCCGGTTTTCATGCATTTCAAAAATCAATGATCAGTATAGTTTTATACCTATTTGGAAACCGAGATTTATTACCTCACTACAGCCTGATGACCATTGTCATTTGAATGGTATGGCACTGGAAAATGGGGAAATAAGATTTGTTACCTCGTTAGGACAAACGGATTCGGCTAATGGGTGGCGAACCAACAAAGCAACCGGTGGAATTCTAATGAATGCGTTGGAACAAGAAATAATACTACAAGGATTACCCATGCCCCATTCCCCTCGCATCTATGATGGAAAGCTTTATGTACTACTTTCGGCTTCAGGCGAACTTGTTCATGTCGATACCACAGGTGGAAAGTATGAAGTGATTCAAAAACTGAAAGGCTTTGTGAGGGGAATGGATAAGATTGGGGATTTTATTTTTATCGGCTTGTCGAAATTAAGAACTACCAGCCAGGCCTTTGGCGATTTACCTATTGCATCCGAGTCAATCTCTTGTGGTGTTGCTGTGATTCAACTTTCTACCGGGCGTCTTATCGGCTACATTAAATATGAAAACAGCGTGGAAGAAATTTATGATGTGCGTGTTTTGCCGAACACTAGGCGGCCCGGGGTTCTCAATCATTATCAGGAAGACCATCTGATGGCCATTACACTACCCACCGGAAATTATTGGACTACCACTGAACCGGAGAAAGGCGGCCCTGGATTGGCGTAAGGATTGAAGCATGCAACCACCCAAATATCCCTCTGAGCTTGTTCAACGATTTTTCAATACGGTTGCAGTCCATCCTGACAAAATTGCTTTCATTTTTATTCATGACTCTGGAAAAGTTGATCAGATATCATATCACGATTTGTATCTGAAGTCGGGTTCTTTAGCAAGCCGTCTTTCACAAGAATCTACCAATTCAAAGACTGCACTACTTATTTATTCAGCCGGCTTAGACTTCATCATAGCTTTGTTCGCCTGCATGTTGGCTAATATTCCAGCCATACCTATCCCTACGCCCAAGCCACAAACAAAAGATCTCTTCAAGCATTTTTTAAATCATGCTAAGCCTGATCTTATCCTCACCACCAAGAGCATTGAAGGCAGGATCAAAAAGCTGCTACCAGAACCTTCTTCCTTATACCGTCTGATCACAACCGATTCTATCGAATGTGATACTAGAGGGTTTGTGCCCTCACAAACGTCCAGCAAAATTGTTGTGATCCAATATACCTCAGGTACAACCACGCAACCGAAAGGAGTTAAAGTTACCAGTGAGAATTTATACCATAATCTCAGCTCCATTCAACACCATTTTGAACTTGATCAAAAGAGCATCTGTTTTTCGTGGCTACCTCACTATCACGATATGGGCCTGGTGGATGGAATTTTGACTCCGGTTTTTAATGGTTGCCTCGGCATTCTCTGCTCACCACACCATGTAATTTCCAGTCCTACCCGATGGATGGATTTGATTAATCACTATCGGGTAACTCATACTGGAGGACCCAATTTTTTCTTTGAGCTCTGTACCGAAAGAATTCATTCTGCGTCCTTGAAGGGGATTGACCTGAGTTCGCTTACCCATGTGTATGTAAGTGCAGAACCTGTTCGAAAAAAGACGCTGGAAAAATTTGCGGCTTGCTTTTCGCCCTATGGATTTCATCTCAATCTATTTACACCTGGCTATGGCCTGGCCGAAGCTACCCTCATGGTTAGTTGTAAGACCTTGAATACGCCACTTCACTATTCTTTTAACGATGGTCAGGAATATGTCGGGCTTGGCAAAGCTATACCCGGTATGGAAATAAAAATAATTGACCCAGTTACGCACCAGGAAGTAAGGTCAGGAGATACAGGAGAAATTTGTTTGCGTGGGCTTTCTCTTACTACGGGATATACAGAGGGTGAGAAAACAGCGCAGGCTATGATCTCTATTCCAGCATCCCACGAAAAACAATCTTTTTTCCGCACCGGTGACAAAGGATTTATGGTAGCGGGTGAATTATATGTGGTTGGAAGATATAACGACACCCTTCTCATTCGTGGACTTAAATACCAACCCGAGGATCTCGAATATGTGATCACCCACAGCCTTTCCACACCGCTCACACTACCCTGTGTTGTATTTTCCATCTCAAAAAATGAAGAAGAAAAAATAGTTGTACTTATGGAAGTTAAAGTAATACCAGGTTCTGACAGGCCTGATGACATTAAGAATTCAATTAGAGATTGCATCTTCCAGGCTTTTGGGTTAACCGTATTTGATATTATCTTACTACCGCAAGGAAGTATCCTGAAAACCACGAGCGGAAAAATTAAAAGAAATGATACCAAAATTAAATACCTGCAAGGGAAGTTCTCATAAGATATGAAGCATGTTGAGCTTGATGAAATAGAAACCTTTCTTAAACAAGCAATTGCTCGGGAAACCAAACTGGATCTGAGCAAAATTGAAGTTGACCAATACATGGGTGTCTTTGGACTGGATTCCATTAACTCTGTCTATGTGTTGAAACAACTGGAAGATTTTCTTAACCTTGAACTCAGTCCGCTGCTCTTCTGGGACTACCCTACGATTAAAAGCTTAAGCATTCATCTTTATCAGTTGAAAAACAATGGCAACGAACAGGCTCTGGGATCCATTCGCTGATCATCATCGCACGAATCCTTACCTCATGTATGAACGATTGAGGACGGAATCTCCCATTCACCGGTCACAATCCGGTGACCTGGTGCTTACGCGATATGCTGATATTCGAAATGTTTTACAAAGCACCGAGAACTTCCGGGCCGGCAATCGGAAAGAATGGATTGAGCGCCAGGTAACTTACCTGCACAATAAAGGGGAAGATTTCAAAGCTGTAACCGATGCCATGAGTAGCTTTATTGTCATGATGAATCCCCCGGAGCATACCCAGTTGCGCGCTATTATCATGGAAGCGTGGGATGATCATGAAGTGGATCTGATTATTAAAAGTAATATCGATGAACTATTAGGGTCATGTGGTAAGTCATTTGATCTGATCAAAGATTTTGCAGAGCCTCTGCCGGTTATGACCATGACCCGCATTATGGGTATGCCTTCGCGGGATTACAACTTTCTAAAACAAGTAGCTACCGGAGTTCTACGCAGTCTCGATATGTATCTAACCTTCAAAGACCTGGTTAAGATCGATTCTGCCTCAAAACAATTTATAGAGTACCTTAACCAGTACCTCGATTATCGGGAAGCCAACCCCTCTACAGACCTGGTCAGCAAAATTATTCGTCAGTATCAGCTAAAAAATATTCCTGTAAGCAGAAAGCAAATGCTCTCGATCTGTATTTTTCTTTTCATGGCTGGTGAAGAAACTACTGTAAATCTCATTGGCTCAGGACTGAATACATTATTAGATCATCCGCACCAACATGCAACCCTTATATCTGATCCTTCCCTGCTTGATAACGCAGTCGATGAGGCATTGCGCTATGAATCTCCTGTACAATTAGTGGGGAGAATAGCCACTAAAGATCTTGAATTAAATGGGATTGAAATTAAGAAAGAAGACACCTTAACGCTTAGCCTCGGAGCAGCCAATCGTGATCCAGAAATATTTTATGAACCCGATCAATTTGACATCCATCGAAATGCAAAGCACCACCTTGCCTTTGGTGCCGGCATCCACTTTTGTTTGGGATCGTGGCTGGCAAAGAAACAGTGGAAGTTGGCCATGCAGGAAATTCTGATCCGGTTCCCGCAGATGAAAATTATGGAGCCACCTACCTGGAATACAATGCTTTCGGTTAGGGGTCTGACTTCACTAAAAGTTTCTGCTAAGTAATAGTTCGTGGCTTGATTTTACTAATTGAATGATTGAACCTATCGATATTTTACGTATCGATGCTAACATCTAAACATTCGTATTACTTACCATCAAATATTAGATCGTTGCGCCTTTGAAATAATAAACCCGAATGTGTCGGCCCTGCTTATCCATACCAATGTATGCCATTTTCGAAGCCATCCAGATGGCTTCTCTTCTAAATTCCTGAATTCGGGGATTCTCAACAAACGTAATCATACCTATGCATGGATTTACTTTAACGGTTTTGTTGTATGCTTCGAGCAAGTCACGGGTTCCAACAATAATTTTTGAGGCTAGCCCTGGATGTCGGAACCCGGGAAGAACGATGGATCGATACATGTAAAAGTTATTACTATTTAATTGCTTAAAGGTGATTAACTCCGCAGTTGATAATCCAACGATTTCTTTTCCCACTTCTCTTCGAACAATTAGTACCACCTGACGCGCGCGTGCATCACTGGAAAAACCAGGCCTGAGCATTTTATTGTCATCCCAGAATTTTATCACCTGGCTGACTAACTCGGGTGTCATTTTTTGCCAGACAACTTCTATATAAACCCGATCCTGTGCCGGTAAGACATTCTTCTTGGCCCCTAATGGCACTTCTTCTCCATCTATCTTTATCGTAACCTGAAACGAATTAGGATCGGCAAAAAGAGAAATTTTTTCTTTCAGTTGTGTTGCTAATTCATTTCCATTATTGCCTTTCCATTGATCTTGATTTTTAAGAGGATGAATTAACAGGTGTGTACCTTTTAGGGAAGAATTCGGAATCTGTTCGGCAAAAAAAGAAACATTTGTAAGTTGGCGCTCGTCTGTAAAATTTTTCCAGTCAAATGCTCCATGACTTTGATTCTCACCAGCCATCAGAGCCGTAAAGATCTCCACACATTCACCTAAATGTACCGTACCAAGCCGACCTAACCCCTGGCCCCCAACAAGAGTTCTTTTTTTTTCTGTTGGTGCCTTTGTCTTTAGTTCCCCCTTTTCAGAAAATGAAAAATTCATCCAATTGCTTTGCAATTGTTCCCACGACATGCCATTGCCATTATCTTTAATAATAATATACCCTGGCGTGGAAGGTTTGAAATGCGCAGTTGGCGAGGGTATAGTTTGTTTAGTATTGATTTCAATGGTTACACGACCTGCATCAGCATCATAAGCATTCTTAATCAATTCTGTTAACGCATGTACGGCATCCGGAACGATCACTTCTCCTAGCCGCCTGATTAACGAAGCACTTACATTGAATTGCGGGGTATTGCTACTTGTCATGAATATTCAGTAATTATGCCAGTCAATAACAATTCACAAATCTACTCATGAATACATTTACGGAAGCGGAACTCAGTAATTTCATTAGAAATAAGATTGCAGTCGAACTTGGCATCCCTGAGAAAGAAATTGACCTCAATATCGAGTTCATCAACTTTGGCATGGATTCCGTGAATTCTATTTTCATCTTACAACACATTGAAAAGTTTATCGGCACCGATCTCAACCCACTCTTGTTTTGGGATTATCCTACCATCGAATCATTTTCAAGTTACATCGTTACCAAATACAGGAAAAATTAAATCCGGGCTCCTTTAAAATAGCCAACCCGGATATGATGACCCTCGGTTGTATTGCCAACATAAATCATATCGGCACCCAGCCATACAGCCTGTTTCCATTGGGACTTGATGATTTCATTTTGCACGATAACCATTATTCCAACACATTTATTTGCAGTTTCCCCTTTACTTACTTCCTGTAAATGATTTTTTGTACGAACAATCATTTGGGTATCCAGAGCCGGAGCTCTAAAATCCGGATGGATAAAGCAGCGATAGGCATAAACATAATTGTGTATCTGCGGGAAGTATGTCTTCACAGCCGTTGATACCCCGATTACCTTACCGGATTTATCTTTCAAAACAAGGGCAAGTTCTTTAAGTCTTTGTGCTGCCACCGAAGGAGATAACCTTGCAATCTCCGTCCAGAGCTTAATTACCTCATTTCCGGTTTCAATGGAAATGGGGCCTTGAATCAGATGAAAAGAATAATCAGCAACAGATTTCACACAAATGATTCGAAATTTAAGTGAATAATATGCCTAAATAAATCATATTTATTATATTTAAAGTGCGTAAATAGTTTACGTGCAAATACCACTAGATGACCTCCCTCCTCATCCAGATTTATCAGTCGGCCAACGCTAAGTACGTCAAATTTAAAAGACGACTGGATAAAAATATTGCAAGCGGTCATTTCAAACAATTTACAAGGCGAAAGCAAAGTCAACTTTTAAATAAGATAGAGCGGCTACGCAAACGCGTGCTTCAATTGCAAATCCAGTTGAAGTTAGCGGGTGCAGGAGTTGCCTTAGGCTTATTACTTAATACAACCCCGGTTCAGGCACAATCCACCCTTGGGCCTTTTACAAGAAACTATCCCGATAACCCACTACCACCGCCATTGCCCTACATGCAAAGGCCCAACCCTACATATGTCGACCTGGACGGTGATGGGGATCTCGATTTAGTAGTTGGTAAATATGATGAAATTCAATATTTCCAAAATATTGGAACTAAAAATAATCCATTTTATCAGCAAATACTTTGGGGGGAAACCGGATATCCATTTACTAACGTAAATTCAACTACCTCTGGCGAAGACTTTGTTCCTGCCTTCGCAGATATAGACGCAGATGGAGATTATGACTTGTTGGTAGGTAACGATGACTACAAGTATCCCTCTTACGTAGGGGAACTCTTTTTCTTTAGGAACAATGGCACCGCAGCCAATCCTAACTTTGAATTAGACGACACGAACAATCCCTTTGTAGATACGTATGGCGTTAAGTTCAGTACGATTAGGTATGCCCACCCAACCTTTGTGGATATGGATGGTGATGGCGACACCGATCTATACGTAGGTGGATATTATGATTCTTCAACCGATAGATACCTGCTCCAATATTTTGAGAATACCGGAACCAAAACATCTCCTGTATTTGAGCGAAAAACAAACAGCTTAACGAGTGCCGTAAATAATTACTATTATAGTGACTCTGCGCCTATTAATCTTGCGGACCTGGATAAAGATGGAGACCTTGATGCCTTCATTGGGATTTATGATGAGATTATCTATTTCAGAAATGATAATGGAGTATTCACCAGTCAAAATAATCAACCAAACCAAAGTGGGCCCTGGATTCCAAATGCAGCCAACCCAGGAAGTTCCTTGGGAAATCCGTTTGACGAGATTAATCAAAATCTTCCCGATTATTATAATGACGCCCTCACCCCTACGTTCGCTGACTTAGACAATGATGGAGATCTAGATGTAACCGTGGGATATAATCGTTATAACTACTATGGCAATAACTATGACCTTCGCGTTCTATTTTATTATGAAAATAAAGGCCTTGGAGTTTTAGAGCTAAAAGAAGGAATAGAAAGTCCAGTGGATGGCATTGACTTAGGGAATGATGCTAATTCATCCTTTGCCGACATTGATCAAGACGGAGATCTTGATATCTTAACCTCCGGAGGCGGAAATTACTCCTACTTCGATTACGGTTGTGAATGTTATGTAACAAAACCCTTCACAAACACAAGGTTGTTTATCAATACAGGTGGTGCTTTTTCTGAAGTAACTGATCCACTTCTCAATCCCTTTGCAGATCTGCAAATTAAAGGAGGAGCTAAACTTAAAGTATCGGATGTTGACAGTGATGGAGACGCAGATCTTGTTGTTGCTTATAATGATTATAGTTTTGGCCCTATAGGAGGAGTTCAATACTTTGAAAATGTGGATGGAACTTACGTGGAACGTATTGGTACTGACAACCCTTTTGACTTTATTGAAACGAGTCCATTCGAGGAATTGGATTTGGATCTAGGTGACCTGAATAATGACGGACTGATGGACATCATTTTGGGTATTTCACCTAACCACTTAACTGCATTTGAAAATGTAGGCGAACCTGGAAACCCTGAATTTACATCTCAACCAACTTGGGAGACAGGTTTTTACGGTGATGCTTATTTTGGCGCCAATCCAAAATTACTCGACCTAGATAATGATGGTGACCTTGATATTATAACTGGCAAGTATGGAAACATGTGGTACTACGAGAATGTCGGAACTCCTGCCAATCCTGAATTTATTGAATATCGTGATACCAATTATACTAATCCAAATGGAGACTTGATCCTTGCGGCAAATAATCCATTAAAGGATATTTTTGAAAATTCCAATAATATCTACCCCAACTTTTATGATTTCGATGGCGATGGCGATCTTGATTTAATTTTTGGTGCTGATAGTGGTCAATTTTCTTACTACGAAAATGACAACCCCGCTCCGGATGTCGGTGTGAAGTCGTCCCTGAACTTTGCAGCTGCTGCCGGAGCTGTTGTGTTAGATGCAACCCTTACACTATCCGATTCAGATAGTGATTTAATCACCCAGGCTATTGTTGCCATTACCAATTACCGACCTGGTGATGAAGTACTTTCTTACGCAGGCACGGAACTCGTTTCCGGCTCCTTTAGTACAACTACTGGAATGCTGACAATAACTGGTCTTGCTCCTGTTAGTGTTTATCAGCAAGTACTTAGATCCGTTACCTATCAGTTTATTGGAACACCACCCACCACAAGCGGAAGAATCCCTGCAGGGCGCACCAAAAATGTTACCCTTAACCGATCTATTACATTTACCGTGTTGGATCAGGACTTCACTTCGCCTGTAACAAGAACACTGGCAACACAGATTTCTTTTCCTGATCCAAATCAGCCTCCGATCATAAGCCCTCCCACTTCAATTGTTGGGATTGGAAAGACAGTGGATCTGGATTTTTCTTCCCTGATAAGTGATCCCAACAACAACCTTGATGCCTCTTCATTCAAAGTAATTCAGGATCCAGTCAGTGGCGCTACCTATTCTATTACTGGGCTGGTGATAAAATTAGATTATTCAGGAAAAATCTTTTCTGGCCAAGATCAATTGACCGTGGAGATCTGCGATCTGGACGGAGCCTGCACTTCTTCTATTGTTACTGTAACCGTAGAAGGTGACATTATAGTTTACAATGGATTCTCACCCAATGGGGATGCCAGCAATCCCTACTTCCAAATTGGCAATATAACATTGCTGGAACCTCAAAATAAAGTGAGTATCTTTAATCGCTGGGGCGATCGGGTGTTTGAGATTGAAAATTACGATAACAACACCAACCGCTTTGAAGGAAAAAACAGTAATGGAAATGAACTTCCCTCCGGGGTTTACTTCTATCGAATTGAATTTTCAAGTGGACGCGAAGAATTATCCGGATATCTAACCATTAAGAAATGAGTATGAAAAAAATTCTATCTCTCTTTGCCTTTGCACTTGTGGCTTCCAGTGCTTACGCCCAGCAAGATCCACTTTACGCCCAGTACATTAACAATCCGATGACGATCAACCCGGCTTACGCTGGTTTGAATAATAAATTCAATGCGTCTGTCTCATATCGCAACCAATGGGGTGGCTTCGAAGGTAATCCTACCACGTTTAACTTCAACAGTCACATCTCTTTGCTGGACAATAAAATAGGCGCAGGTTTATTGGTGTTGCAGGATCAGATTGGAAACACAAAGAACACTGAATTCCAGGGCGCTTTTTCCTACAAACTTCCGCTCGATGAGAATAACACCTTCAATTTCGGAATGCAGGCTGGCGTAATAAATTTTAGAAATAACGTGAGTGATCTTAACCTGGCAGACCCGGGAGATCCTGCCTTTTTACAAAACGAAAATGTTACCAAACCCAATGTGGGGGCGGGCATCATTCTTAAAAGTGAAAAGTATTTACTGGGGCTCTCTATTCCCCGCCTGCTTAATACGACCATTGATGAAGGTGGCCAGGAATTTCAATTATACAATCGTACGCTGTATCTGTTCGGTTCGTATGTATATTACCTCAATGAAAATATTCGCTTCAAGCCTTCCGTATTACTACGTGGGGTAAGTGGCTCACCCGTTTCGGTGGATTTGAATTTCAATGTTAGTTTCAACGAAAAGTATGCAGCCGGTATTTTCACGCGTAATTTTAATACCTACGGGTTGCAGGTTCAAGCCAGATTAGCCGAGAAGTTAAAGTTTGGTTACACATTCGAAATGCCTACGAACAATTCCGTTGGAACAGCCTTTTCTACGCATGAAATATTCCTTGGCCTCGAAATGCCAACGTTTAACTTTCACGATCGGTCCTTGTCCAACTTCTAAACAGGAAATTAATTCTGAACCATTTTACGAGGAAATGGTTTCTATAGGTGTACATGAAAATAGCTGTATCCCGTAAGGAACATTTCAATGCCGCTCACCGTCTCTTCAATCCGGCCTGGTCTGATGAAAAGAATGATGCTGTGTTCGGAAAGTGCAACAATCCAAACTATCATGGTCATAATTACGAGTTGATTGTTACTTTAGTAGGAACGCCCGATCCGACCACCGGCTACGTGTTCGACATGAAAGTTCTTAGCGAGATAATTAAAGAACATGTGCTTACTCATTTCGATCACAAAAACCTTAACTTAGATACCTCCTACTTTAAAAACCTGAACCCTTCGGCAGAGAATATAGCAGTAGTGATCTGGCGGATATTGAGGCAGCAGATTGATAACCAGTACGACCTTAAAGTCAAATTGTATGAGACAGAAAGAAATTTCGTTGAATATCCGGCCCATTAAACCATTGGACGAAGAGTTTGATGATGACCACCTCATCACTTCATGGAATACTCCCTTGCGGGAAGATGCCTTCGTACTTAGTGATGACGAAAAGGTTGAGCAGATCGAAAAGCGTTTTCGCGAGATCATGGAGATCTTAGGCCTCGATCTTACGGACGATAGCTTAAATGGCACCCCGCGCAGGGTCGCCAAAATGTATGTGAAGGAAGTATTCAGTGGATTGAACCCAAAGAACCATCCGGTAGCACGACTCTTTGAAAACAAATACAAATATGACCAGATGCTGGTCGAAAAAGATATTACCTTCTACTCGCATTGCGAACATCACTTCGTCCCTATTTACGGAAAAGCACACGTTGCCTATTTCAGTAGCGGCAAAGTGATCGGCTTATCGAAGATCAATCGGATTGTACAATACTTTGCCAAGCGCCCGCAGGTTCAAGAGCGATTAACCGTGCAGATCGGCAAAGAACTTCAGCGCATTCTCGGCACCGAACATGTTGGCGTAGTGATGGATGCCAACCATATGTGTGTGGCCTCCCGGGGTGTTGGCGACACAAACAGTAAAACTGGTACAGCGTTCTTTGGCGGCAAATTCGAAGACGAAAATTTCAAGCGCGAATTCCTGAATTACATTAATAGTAAATAGTCAACGGTCGATAGTCCACAGTTGGCATCCTATCTTAGTGAGTTATAAGTTCATTATCAAGTAATGCTATGGACTATTGACTGGGGCTTACCTCATAATTCTACATTCGTAATTCGTCATTATTTATTACTTTAGGGCTTCCTAATACTCGACTTAAATAACGATTTATGGTATTCGATTTAGACATGATCAAGGCATTATACGCAACAATGCCCGGCCGGATTGCCAAAGCCAGAAAAGTGGTAGGCAAACCCCTAACTCTCTCTGAAAAAATCCTTTATGCACACCTTCATGCCGACCAGAAGCTTGAGAACTTTGGCCGAGGTAAGTCGTACGTAGATTTTGCCCCGGACCGTGTTGCCATGCAGGATGCAACGGCTCAGATGGCCTTATTACAGTTTATGTCGGCCGGCAAACCCAAGGTGGCTGTACCATCTACCGTGCATTGCGATCACCTGATCACCGCTAAGGTAGGTGCCAAAGATGATTTAACCGTTGCTAATACTGAAAGCAAGGAAGTATTTGATTTTCTGTCATCTGTGTCTAATAAATATGGCATTGGGTTCTGGAAACCCGGGGCTGGTATTATCCACCAGGTGGTACTCGAAAACTATGCCTTCCCGGGTGGAATGATGATTGGCACCGACTCCCACACGGTAAATGCAGGAGGCTTGGGTATGGTGGCTATTGGTGTAGGCGGTGCCGATGCGGTTGATGTTATGGCTGGTATGGCGTGGGAATTGAAGTTCCCAAAACTGATTGGTATTAAACTTACCGGCAAACTCAATGGCTGGACATCCGCGAAAGACGTAATTCTGAAAGTGGCTGGCATCCTTACGGTAAAGGGTGGTACGGGTGCTATCGTTGAATACTTTGGCGAGGGTGCAACTTCTATGAGCTGTACCGGTAAAGGAACAATCTGTAACATGGGTGCCGAAATTGGCGCCACAACTTCTACGTTTGGTTATGATGAATCGATGAGCCGATACCTGGTTGCTACCGGTCGTGCCGAAGTAGCCCAGATGGCCGATAAAATTAAAGGTGACCTTACTGCTGATCCGGAAGTATATGCCGATCCAAAAAAATATTTTGACGAAGTTATAGAAATCAACTTGTCGGAATTGGAGCCACACCTCAACGGTCCGTTCACGCCCGATTTGGCTACCCCGATTTCAAAACTGAAAGAAGAAGCCGCCAGGAATGGCTGGCCAACCAAGATTGAAGTAGGTTTGATTGGTTCCTGCACCAACTCCTCCTATGAAGACATTGCCAGAGCTGCAAGTTTAGCTAAACAAGTAGCTGATAAAGGCCTGAAAACCAAAGCTGTATTCACAATTACCCCGGGATCAGAACAAGTGCGTTATACTATTGAACGCGATGGATTTATCAGCACCTTTGACAAGATCGGGGCTAAAGTATTTGCCAACGCCTGCGGCCCGTGTATCGGGATGTGGGCGCGTGTAGGTGCCGAACGAAAAGAGAAGAACACCATTGTTCACTCCTTCAACCGTAACTTTCAATCGCGTAATGATGGCAACCCCAATACGTATGCATTTGTGGGTTCACCCGAACTGGTTACAGCCCTTGCCATTGCCGGAGATCTGAACTTCAACCCGATTACTGATTACCTCACGAACGAACAAGGCCAGCAAGTGAAGCTCGATCCCCCGACCGGTGACGAACTTCCCAAGAAAGGGTTTGATGTAAAAGACCCAGGTTACCAGGCACCAGCCAAAGACGGTAGTGCAGTACAGGTAAAAGTGAACCCTACATCCGATCGCCTGCAGTTGCTTTCACCTTTCAAAGCCTGGGAAGGAAAAGACCTGAAAGGTCTGCGTTTGCTAATTAAAGCCAAAGGCAAGTGTACAACAGATCATATCTCTATGGCCGGCAAGTGGCTGAAATACAGGGGACATTTGGATAACATTTCCAACAACCTGTTGATTGGTGCTACCAACTTCTTCAACGAGAAAATCAATAGCGTAAAGAATGGGGTAAGCGGAGAGTACGATGAAGTGCCTAAAGTACAGCGTGCTTATAAGGCCCAGGGGATTGGCTCTATTGTGGTGGGGGACGAAAACTATGGCGAAGGCTCATCGCGCGAGCATGCTGCTATGGAGCCCCGTCATTTAGGCGTACGTGCCATTTTGGTAAAATCATTCGCCCGAATTCACGAAACCAATTTGAAGAAGCAGGGTATGCTGGCGTTGACATTTGCAAACAAGGAAGACTATAACAAAATCAAGGAAGACGACTCATTTGATATTCTAGGCCTTACCAGCTTTAGCCCTGACAAACCCCTTACCTTGGTGATCCATCATAAGGATGGAAGCCAGGATTCAATAACCGTTAACCACACCTACAATAAGAATCAGATTGTATGGTTCAAGGCAGGTTCGGCCTTAAACGCGATGGGCGATGCCAAAGCCGCGGCTGCGACAGTGGCTGCCAAACCAACCTCAAAGAAAGCAGCACCGAAAAAGGCTGTAAAGAAAGCAAAGCCTGCTAAGAAAATTGTGAAGGCTAAGCAAGTAAAGAAGGTCGCTAAGAAAATCGCGAAGGCAGTGAAGAAAGTTGTTAAAAAGCTGGTGAAGAAAGCTGCTAAGAAGAACGCTAAGAAAGTTGTGAAGAAGGGTAAGAAGATTGCAAAGAAAAAGAAGTAGCTCGTTCTTAGTGGTACATAAAACAAAGGCGCCCTTCGGGGCGCTTGTTTGTTAGTATACATTGAAAATTTTCGCTTGTTATTGGTTGATAACGAGTTATCAACCTTTCAACGATGACTTCTTAAGCGTTGCCAATATTGGGTTCTTCACAAGCTATAACTCAATCACCTTGTTTGAAAATTTAATCCCATCATTTCATCGTGAAATACAAATCGTAATGCTTTTTACAGTTTGGATTAAAGGACGATTGACATAATGGGCAGGTATTATTGCTATCCATGTACTCTTTCACAGTTAGTTCATGGCCACAAACGCCACAGAGAATTGCCTTCTTGTCCCATTCATTTTCTGGCCAGGTAATAGCCTCGTGATCAGCTGTCTCTTTATGGCAGGAGTAACATGGGAAGTACGTATCGCAACATTTGAATTTAATGGCGATGATATCTAAATCCGTGTGATAGTGAGAGCATCGGGTTTGATTGTCAATCACCTTACCTTTAACCATTAAACCACCAATGATGCGGTCGTGAGGAATTGTATCCATTTCGTATAGTGACACTGCTGTATCAGGGCGCTTTTTGCATGATGAAATAAAAACCACCAGGCAAAGTAATAAAGTTGTGCTTGCTCTGTACATGATCAATCTCTACTCAAGTTAAATTCCCTTCGCCTTCTCGAGATTCACCTTCATTCCATCTACAGCCTGATCTGAATAAATAATTGCATCCCACGCCCGGAAATAATGTTCCGGTGATGGATTTAAAATCTTCAACTTCACCGAATGCTTCCCTTTCGGAATCTGGTACTTCCAGCATAACTCGTAGCGCCTGGTGGTAAAGTTTACCGGTAGTTCGGGTTTCTCAATAAGTTCATGGTCCAGGTATAACTCTGTATGAAAAACATAATCGCTCGTGTTAGCCCAAGGCGATACGTCTCCCTTAACCACAAAACCAGTGCCTTCAAAGTCAAAACTGATTTCATCTTTCGCCTCCGACCATGTTACCGGAATCTTTGCTATCGGATACAGACCTTCAAAACTCTTTTCTAACTTCACAGCCACAGGTGCCTGCGCTGGAAGCGACACCTGCTCCCCTTCTATCTTGCCCCCGTTTTTTTCAATGTTCTGCAACGCATGCTTGAACCCGATCTCATACACATCATTCAATGAAATCGTAGTGTATTTAAAGTCGATGTCTTCGGCTTCTTTCAGGCCCAGCTTCCAGTACGCAGGAATATTTTTATAACCCACAATCGCACCCAGAATTCCTCCGGCCGAAGACGGATTGCAATCAGCATCCTGACCGGTACGGGTGGAGATCTCCAGGGTTTTGGTAAAGTCACCATCCCCATACAACAACCCCATCACGACATACGCAGCATTTACTTTCGCATCAATATTGTAAGGAAGAAAAACTCCTTCGGGGCAACCGATATCACTGGCCCATTTCTTTTCTACCTCCAGCCAAGTTTGTTTCCAATCCGTGGGATATTGTTTATGCCAGCCAATTACATCATGGATGCACTGATAGAACTCGCTCTGCTCCGGAATAGTCTTCAGCGCCTCGGTAACAATAAAGGGAATATCATTCGAGGTAAACGCCAAAGCATACAGCGCACCTACATATACACCCCCATACCAGCCATCCCCATAGTTCATGATGTGGCCAATTTTATCACTGATTTCAGAAGCTGTGTT
This sequence comes from Cyclobacteriaceae bacterium, assembly GCA_044229915.1. Taxonomy (GTDB): domain Bacteria; phylum Bacteroidota; class Bacteroidia; order Cytophagales; family Cyclobacteriaceae; genus ELB16-189. The sequence goes on along the minus strand of JBGASB010000008.1, from coordinate 44,048 downwards.
GGGCATGCCCGGACTCATTAATCCACTAAAGTCGGCTTCAATCTGGTAGTCGATACAATCTGCATGGGGGTTGTTCAGCCAATGGCCAGCGGCTGGTACTTTAATTCCATGTAAAATATTATAGCGCCCGGCCTGGTTGGCATGCCACAACGCATATCCGGCATGGGCATAGGCGTTGGCAAAAGAATCTACCGGAGCATCAAGGCCGTATTTTTCAAATACATCTACAAACGTGAGATCCATATACAAATCATCGTACAAGCCCGCATTGGTCTCCATGGTTTTCTTCAAATAACCATCATACCATAACAACGGTTGGTAGTCGGCAATAAAGGCTCCCTGAAACCTGAATTCATACGGACCGCCAAAGGTTACGCCAATGGTTTGTCCTGCCCAGCCCCCCATGATTTTATCTTTTAGTTGCTCTTTGGTAAGAGTATGGGTGGGTGCAGCTTCTTTTGGTAATTCTTTGCATGCAACAATCAGAAAAAGAAAGATTAAGGCTGATAAAATGGATCTCATGGTTAATACAAATGTGGTGAAGCAACTTTACTTACGAACTTCCAAGTTACAAAATAGAAGATTATAGTGGAATGTTAGTTACTAACCAGCCTCGTGGAATGCAATACGTCTATTTTCCATTGGTTTCCTGTCTGAATCAAAATAACGGTCTCCAACCATTTTACGATTTCTTTTTTCTGGTTTTTTGTGATGGTGGACTGAAGATAGTATGTGACCCATGCTGTTTTCTGCCTGATGGTGGTGCTTACATACTGAAAGCTGTTGATGCGGTTGAAATCCTGAATTGTTTTGCCAAGTATGGCTTTATGAACAATCGTGTCTCTGTTCCAAATCTGTCCGTATTCAAAGAAATTAACATTGTCTGTCACATATAATTTTAAAGCCACAGTATCAGCCTCACTTAATGCCGTAAACATATTTTCAATAGTTTTCTGCACAGCCCGCTGCTCTTGGGTGAGTGTTTGGGCATCCAGGGAGGCTGTCATCAGCATGATCAGAAACAGCAGATTCATTTTTCGCATGCTTACAATTATTTTATAGAATGTAAAATATCCGTTTAAGGTATCAATTAATTTGCTAATAACTTCCCAACGCCTGCTGAGTTAAATCTAAAAGACATAGGTATATTTAACGTACAAAAATATCTAAGTCAGTGCAACTCGATACGATCATTGTCGGTGGTGGATTCTCAGGTCTCGCAGCCGCCCGTCTGTTACATAAAGCGAATAAGAAATTTCTATTGCTGGAGGCACGTGAGCGACTGGGTGGCCGAACCCATACCCGCCATTTTGCCGATGGTAAATATGTAGATCTTGGAGGCCAGTGGATTGGTCCCACGCAAGATCGTATGTATGCGCTGGCTAAGGAACACAAGGTTGCCTGGTACGAAACTTATAATGAAGGCAAGAATATTCTCGACCTGAATAAGACCATTAAAACTTATACCGGCCTGATTCCAAAAATGGAAGTGGCTTCGCTGATCAACATCGATCTGCTATTGAAACGCCTTGAAAGTCTGGCAAAGCAAATTCCGTTAGAGGCCCCGTGGCTCGCGCCAAAGGCAAAGAAATGGGATAGCATTAGTCTCGAGGCCTTCGTAAGAAAGTACAGCTATACAACCTCGTGTTATAAAGTAGTTCGGGCCGGGCTTGAAACCGTATATGCGTGTGAACTGAATGAAGTATCACTGCTACATGCCTTATTTTATATAAAGTCAGGAACTAACCTGAATAATTTATTGAGTATTAAAGACGGTGCCCAACAACATCGCCTTACGGGAGGCATGGAAACTCTAGCCGCGCGGATCGCAGAATCATTTACATCTTCTATCCGATTGAATAGTCCGGTGAAGCGCATCACACAAACGGATGAAGGCGTAACCGTAGCGGGCAGCGACTATTCCTACACAGCACGAAACATCATCGTGGCTATTCCACCGGTGTTGATTTCGAATCTTGAGTTCACTCCTGCTTTGCCGATGTACAAAACTCAATTAATTGAGAAAATGTCGATGGGCATTGTTGGCAAAGTGCTGGGGGTATATGAGAAACCCTTCTGGCGAGCTGATGGATACAGCGGCCAGGTGGTGGCTGATGAGCACGGACCCTTTCAAACGATGTTTGACTCCTCGCCTGCCGATAGCAGTTACGGTGTTTTGCTGGCCTTCTGCATTGCTGATCGGGCACGCGATTTCTTTTCAAAAGATCAGGAAACGAGAAAGAGTATAGCGCCGAATAGTTTTGCCCGATACTTTGGTGAAGCCGCAGCTAAACCGGTTGAGTACATAGATCATTGCTGGGCCGAAGAAGCCTGGAGTAAAGGTTGTTATGCAGGCATTTATCCTACCGGAGCCTGGACAAATTTTCAGGGTACATTGGCCAAATCAACCGGCTATATTCATTGGGCCGGAACTGAGACATCAGACATATGGTATGGTTACATTGAAGGTGCCGTGAGGGCTGGTGAACGTGCTGCGAAAGAGATACTAAATAGTGAGTAAAAAGTTCAAAGTAGAAAGTTTAAAGTGGAAAGTAGAAAGTTTAAAGTTTAAGACATGTGTGATACGCTGGTGGCACTTCCGTCTGTTACTAAAAATGGCAACATCCTATTGGCCAAGAATTCAGATCGGGAGCCTGAGGAAGCGCACGCATTGCTTCATGTTGTTCGCCAACAACCTACCAGGAAAAGTCTGAAGTGTACATACATTGAAATTCCACAGGTATCAGAAACTTATGAAAGCTTACTTTCAAAACCCTTTCACATGTGGGGTGCCGAAATGGGGGCCAATGAACACGGGCTCGTGATTGGCAATGAAGCCGTGTTTACTAAAGTAAAATTTGAAAAGCACAACAACGGGCTTACCGGAATGGATCTGCTTCGGCTTGCGTTGGAGCGATGCAAAACCGCTACAGAAGCAATTGACTGCATCACTTCACTCCTTGAGCAATACGGGCAAGATGCCAATGGCGGCTACAAGAAAAATTTCTATTACCAAAATAGCTTTCTTGTAGCAGATACACAATCAGCGTGGGTATTGGAAACTGCGGGCAAAGAATGGGCCACTGAAAAAGTAAACGATATCCGAACCATTTCCAATAAACTCAGTATTGAGGAACCACATCAAATTAGTGCTTCGGCAAAATTATTCGCGCAAAGCAAGGGTTGGTGGAAAGAAGGTTCCTTTAGTTTTCAAAAAGCATATAGTGATTGGTTTTATACAACCATGGGCCGCGCTGCTTCACGGCAAACCTGTACTACTTCATTAAGCAGACAACATATCGGTCAATTGAAGACTTCAGATTGTATGCAGATTCTTCAAACCCATAACCTGGATGATACTCACTTCAAACCCTCCAAAGCAAATACCGGATCGGTTTGCATGCATGCCACCAGTTTACTCAACCCGAGTACTACCACCGGAAGCATGGTTGCTGAAATCCGGTCCTCGTTGCCGCATACGGTCTGGCTTACAGGCACGACCCATCCGTGTCTATCGATTTACATTCCTTTCTACTTTGGCACCTCCGTGTTGAAAGATTTCAAACAGCCCGGTGCGCACCCGGATGATTCACTTTGGTGGCAGGCCGAAAAATTGCATCGCTGGGTTAATCAAGACTATCAAAAGAGAAAATCGCTGATTAACGAAGAACGAATGCAACTTCAGCAGGATTTTATTGAGGGAGAAGCAACGATAGTCAAAAGTAATCCAACCATTAACACTCTTGAGTCATTTAGCAAGGCCTGTCTATATAAAGTTTGGGAAACAATAAAGAAATGGAATGGCTTGCAATCCAAATTATGATGACCTCAATTTCAAAAAATACATCCCTCATGCCTATCAAAACTCAGAAACGGAAACTATGGATGAAATCTACAGGATGTGTGAGTGTGCGCTGCTTCATAAAGTGTCTGGCCTGCAGGTTTCCTATCTTACCTCGGAAAGTTATTATGGTGAATAGGTAGAGTACACCATTATTGACTGCTTTTGGATCACACTGTAAAACCAGAAATACAGATTATTTTTTCTTTTTGATTAACTTGATCAAAAGAATATACCTGTGATTCCATTACCAGAAGTAACCAACTATCATATGCGTTTTATTTGACGCATTTGGTTTTTAGTCTACATCCTGTTTTCTGCAGCACCGGTAGTATGGCCGTTATATGTCCTTTTAGATTTCAACTACCTCTGGGTCACTGGATTATTTATTCTGCTCACATTAGGGGCCATGACCATGGGTGCGTATGTCACTAGGGATTCATTGGAAATCATTAGTGGAAAACTGTCGATCCTACCTGACCGAATGGAATACAAGAGCCTCATCCGTAAAAGCATAATACATTACTCAGAAATGTGGGGCTTTCAGGCCCAGTTTCCAGCAACCAACCTAGGAACCTTCTTCCCCAAAGAGGTAATTTCAATATTACCGGTGCGGCAGGGTGTCAAGAATCGTAAAATCAAAATGAGTCCCTACATAAATAACCATGAGCTACTGTTGGAGTGGTTACAAAAAAACTTTGAAGAGTTGCCGGGCAGAGGCTATATAGACGACTGAGGCCATTCTAAAAATAGACGTGGGGGTGGCTTGCTACTGGTTACTTATTTCCCTTACCACCATCCTAAACTCATTCAAGATCATTGCCGTGGCACCCCACACAATTTCCGATTCAATCTCAAAGTGTGGCGCCAGCATTGGAAACATCCTTGCTGCCATTATCTCTTTCGTGCGAACCGCATCATCCCGCACCAATTCATTAAGCGAGCCCCGAAGTATCTTTACCACTTCTTTCGGGTCTGGATAGAATTGTGGAGTCCCTTTCAAATAGCCTACTACCGGGGTAACTATAAAGTTACTTGGGATCACAAAAAACTTTGAGAGCATTCCCAGTATTTCTATTTTATTGGCAGCAACACCAATCTCCTCTTCCGCTTCGCGTAAAGCTGTATCAAGGATACTTTCACCGGGCTCTGCTTTTCCACCGGGTAAACTAATCTGACCGCCATGGGTGCCCATGTAATCTGGGCGCTTGGTTAACGGAAATAAGACTCGACCCCCTTCTTCAAACAGTAAAATCAACACACTGCCTGGCTTGGGTGGTGTCTGATGTTCGAATTTTGGTTTAATAAGTCCGATAGATGTTGCCCGCAACGGTTCATGGGCCTGTGGGCCGGGTAAAGGTGTCTTTAATCGATTGGCAAGCAACTGATAATCTAACGTCATGAATTCATTCATCGAAAATTAACACGAAATAGAACAAGGATTTCGTATTTTAGTTCTTTACACGCAAAATTAGAATGAAAGTAGTACCCTTCATTGTGTTGATTCCTTTTCTTTCACTTCAGCTATCTGCTCAAATCCAGGTCAGCAACGATCAACGCTATCTGATGACTGCTGAGGGCAAACCCTTCTTTTGGTTAGGCGATACCGATTGGGAGTTATTTCATCGTCTTACCCGGGAAGAAGCAGAAGAGTTTTTAGAGATCCGGAAACAACAAGGATTCAACGTAATCCAGGCAGTAGCACTGGCAGAATTTAACGGTCTCCGTCAACCTAATCGGTATGGTGACTTGCCGCTGGTTGACGAAGATCCCACCAAACTTGCCATAACACCTGGAGCTAATCCGGCCAATGATGAAGAGTACGATTATTGGGATCATGTGGATTTCATCATCAACCGTATGGCCGACAAGGGTATGTATGCCGGACTGTTACCCACCTGGGGCGATAAGGTAACCCGAATGTGGGGCGAAGGTCCCGTGGTGTTTGACGAAGCCAATGCGGAAGTATATGGCGCTACTCTGGCTAATCGCTATGCCAACAACTGGAATATCATCTGGATTCTGGGGGGCGACAGGCCCGCAGTATATAAAACCAAAGTAGATGAAAAGGAAGTGGAAGTAGATGACCGGCCTATCTGGCGTGCGATGGCTAAAGGCATAGAATCTGTAGTAGGTGCTAAGGCCTTTATTACCTATCACCCTGCCGGGGGATCTTATTCAACATCCGAATTCATTCATGCCGAGTCGTGGCTGGATATGAATGTTTTTCAATCGGGTCATGGCTCACGAGAAGCAGATGCCTGGAACTGGGTGCTCCGTGATCTCGCAATGAAACCGCAAAAGCCAACCCTGGATATGGAACCCTGCTATGAAGATCATCCGGTTAATCCATGGGATGGCAAGTGGACAAGAGCACGGGGTTACTTTACAGCCTATGATGTGCGGGCGAGAATCTATCGTGGAGTTTTTGCCGGGGCCTGCGGTGTAACCTATGGTCACCATCAGATCTGGCAGTTTCTAAATACTGAATTGTACCCTCCGATTAATATTGGTGATACACTCATTGGTTGGCAAAAGGCTGCCAAGGCTGAGGGGGCATACCAGATGCAGCATCTTAAAAAGCTGATGTTATCGCGTCCTTATTTTTCGCGCATAGCCGATCAAAGTATGATTGTTTCCGAGAAAGGCACAGACTACAGGGACTTATTATTTGCTACCCGGGATGAGAAAGGAACCTATGCCTTCATTTACCTGCCGCAAAACAAACCTGTGTCGGTTGATCTTGGTAAAATCACGGGCGACAAGAAGGCAATCACTTGGTTTGATCCCCGCACAGGTAAATCAATTAAACAAAAAACGGTAAACAATAAGAAATTGGTCACTTTTACGCCTCCAAAAGAAGGTATTGATTGGGTTCTGATTATTGACGATGCTTCACTCAACTACCCCACCTTTTGAGATTATGTAAGAAGAGCTTGTCTGACGGCATACAAGCCTGTCGAAGTCTTTAAATCGAATACTCCTATTTTGATAGGTTCAGCATGAGATAGCATTTATTCCAACCTCATCTCATGTAGAGGACAGGTCGGATTTTTAAATGTTTTATTTATTGCAGCCTTTAATCAAATCTGTTGTTAGCATCTTATCCCCACGCTCTTCCGACTTCTTGAACGATACGCAGGCAAGCCCTTCATTGCCATTGTTGAGGTAGGCCATCCCCAAATAGAAATATATCTTATCAACAAACTCATCCATTTCCAGCGACTGCTTAAGTAACCGTTCAGCAGATTTATAATCTTTGCGGATCAGGTACAAGATCCCTTTGTTGCGATAAGCCCACGCATTGTAAGGGTCCATACCGATGCTTTCGTTAATATCGGCTTCTGCTTTCTCGAGTTCATTCATGCTGAGATAAATAAATCCCCGGTTGTTGATAAAATAAGGCTGTCGTGGGGCCAGAACCAATGCCTGCTCAACCAGTTTCAATGCTTCTTCATAATTACCCTTTTCGGTTTCAAGCAGTGCTAACGTATTGTAGATGTTGGGCTCATCTGGTTTACGGGCCGCAGCTTTCATTAACTCAACCCGGGCCTGGTCATAATTTTTCAGATAGTATTGCACGGTAGCGTGATTTACTTCGTAATCAATATTTGCCTCGTCTATGGATAGGGCCTTATCAAAGGCATTAAGTGCCTTATCAAATTCCCGCATCTTGGTGTATACTAGTCCTTGTGTAAAATAGACCAGGGCAGTGTCCGGTTTCATCCTTACGATCTTATCCAAATCGTCCAGCGCTTTGTAATACTCTTTCAGTTCATAGCTGGTGTTCGCATGATTGAACAATGCATGCAGGAAATCAGGTTTACAAGCGATGGCTTTGTCGTAGTTTTCAATCGCCAGGTCGTAGCGCTGCTGTTCAAAATAAACAGTCCCTAGATTATTCCAGGCGTCAGCAAAGCAATTATCTGCTTTAATGGCTTCGCCATAGTAGTAGCTCGCCTGATCGTAATTCCCTTCTTTCAGGGCAAGATTTCCCTTGAGCAGGAACTTCTGGAGTTTGGCCTCTTTTGAATCACCGCATGCCACCAAAAACAAAAATATCAGCCACTTCTTCATATCACATAGTTAAACCGGCTGCAATTTAGTTGATTCAAAATTCCTATTTTTAATAATGCTAAACGATCAGGTAAAAGCTAAAGTAAAAGACTTCATCGCTCAGGATCAAAAGATTGAAGCCATTAAATATCTGCGCGAAAACTACCCCCTATCTCTTTCCGAAGCCAAAAACTGGATAGATTACCTGAGTGGTGAAGCATCAGTTGAACCTGGAACCGCTCTGCCACAAACTAAATCTCCACTCACCTCAGTTGCCCATGAAAAAGTTAAGTCTCTGGTTCGTGCCGGAAAGCAACTGCAGGCGACAAAGTACTTGAGGGATGAATATCAGCTATCACTTGTGCAGGCCAAAGAATTAGTGGATACCGCCATGAATGAAGCTGGCGTAAAGCCAGCCTACACCTTTATGAATCAGGGGCTGATAGCGTATTACATCTTTGCCGGTATTGGTACAATATTCCTTATAGTAGCCGTGTATTTGTATTGGCAGGATTATACGATCACTCATGATAGTATAATCGTAAGCGGTAAAGTGGTTGAACTTCAATATGGAAGTGCCGATCACGAAAGCGGTGCCATACCTGTGGTATCTTATCAATGGAAAGGTCAACCGAAACTGTACCATGGAAGCATTTACTCCAACCCACCCGCGGTTGAAGTCGGTGAAAAAGTAGATCTGATCGTGTCACGTAATAATCCTGACCAGGTAACATTAAACATCTTTTCTGAGCGCTATTTGTTCATGCTTGTATTCGGATTCCTGGGACTTATCTTTGCCTTGATTGGTTATCTGGGCCTATTTATGCGGTAACCTAGAGTACACTTTCTTAACAACTGTTAGCAGATAAAACCTTCGATTTTGTTGTTATAAATTTTGAATAATTGAAAGTTATCTTTTCCTTTGAGCCATTATTATGAAAAACACTCAAAACATCCACGGCCATCACCATCACGCTAACTGCATGAGTGGCTCGTCTTTGTTTTGATTAACTCTATACCGAATTAATGAAAGGCTTGCCAAACAACTGGTAGGCCTTTTTTGTTTTTAATTAGATTTTAAAATTATGAGTACTGTGTTACGTATTGCCATTCAGAAATCGGGACGACTCCAGGAAGATTCATTGAAACTTTTAAAAGAAAGTGGCCTTCAATTCAGCAATGGGCGCGATCAGCTGAAGGCGCAAGCCCGTAATTTTCCCGTAGAGTTGTTGTTCCTTCGGGATGACGACATTCCACAATATGTGGAAGACAAGGTTGCCGATGCCGGCATTGTAGGTGAAAACGTGTGGATCGAAAAAGAAAAACACAATGAACTAATTAAACGGCTCGATTTTGCCAAGTGCCGGTTGTCAATCGCGATTCCTCGCTCTGAGAATTATACGGGTATCTCCTATTTAAAAGGAAAAAACATCGCCACTTCCTACCCTGTAATTGTCAAGCAATTCCTGGCAAAGAATAACGTTGATGCCGGCATTCACGAGATCAGTGGTTCGGTCGAAATAGCTCCGGGGATCGGACTTGCCGATGCCATCTGTGATATTGTGAGCACGGGCAGTACGTTATTGAGTAATGGCTTGAAAGAAGTAGAAGTTGTACTACAATCAGAGGCGGTGTTGATTGCTACACCCAATCTTGAAAAAGAAAAGCAGGGCTTGCTCGATCAATTGCTATTCCGCATACAGGCAGTGCAATCTGCAAAGAACAATAAGTACATCTTGCTGAACTGCCCTAACGAAGCTATTGAAAAGATAACCAGCGTGATTCCAGGTATGAAGAGTCCGACCATTATGCCCCTGGGCCGGAAGGGTTGGTCATCGCTACACTCCGTGGTAAATGAAAATGATTTCTGGGAAAAGATTGGGTTATTGAAATCCTTTGGTGCAGAAGGAATCCTGGTGATCCCGATAGAAAAAATGATTGCATAACATGAAAACGATTAATAATCCTCCCAAATCTCAATGGCCAGTTCTCTGCGAACGACCTCAAATTGAGTTGGATTTTTTAGAAGGTTCGGTAAAGAACATTATCAATCGGGTAAGAAAGTCAGGCGATGATGCAGTAAGGGAACTTACACTTCAGTTTGATAAAGTCCAGGTAGGTGAGCTACAAGTATCTGAGAAGGAGATTGCGGAAGCCGCGGCCACAATTCCATCTACCTTAAAGACAGCCATTCTTGCTGCCGCAAAGAACATTGAAGTTTTTCATGCCGCACAGAAACGCATCACTGAAAAAATAGAAACGATGCCCGGTGTTACTTGCTGGCGCAAAGCTACAGCCATACAAAAAGTGGGAATCTATATTCCGGGAGGTTCTGCACCACTCTTCTCTACCGTACTAATGCTCGGTGTGCCCGCACGACTGTCCGGCTGCGAAGAAGTAATCCTTTGCTCACCGCCCGATAAGAGTGGAAAGATTAATCCCGCCATATTATTTGCTGCTCAACTCACGGGCGTAAAGAAAATCTTCAAAGTGGGAGGTGCGCAGGCAATTGCTGCCATGGCGTTCGGGACAGTAACAATTCCATCCGTCAGCAAGATTTTTGGGCCCGGTAATCAGTATGTAACCAAAGCAAAACAACTTATTAGTCAGGAAGGGATTGCGATTGATATGCCTGCAGGCCCATCGGAGGTATTGGTGATTGCTGATGAAAATGCTGATCCGGTTTTTGTAGCCGCTGACTTACTTTCACAAGCAGAGCACGGGGCTGATAGCCAGGTAGTACTTGCCACTACAAATGCCGAAATGGTTACCCGGATATCAAAAGAAATTGAAAAGCAACTGGAATCTCTACCACGAAAAGAGATCGCGAAAGAAGCCTTAAACAACAGTTTATCTTTGGTATTCGAAAACAACAAAGAGTTGATTGCCTTTGTAAATGAATTTGCTCCTGAGCACCTGATCATCAATACGAAAGATTGTGATCAATTGGTGGATCAGGTTGTTAATGCTGGTTCCATCTTTCTCGGCCCGTATACTCCCGAAGCTGCAGGCGATTATGCATCCGGTACCAATCACACCCTGCCTACCAATGGTTTTGCCAAAGCTTTTGGAGGGGTGTCGCTTGAAAGCTTTATGAAATACATTACTGTGCAAAAGATTTCTAAAGCCGGACTTGATGTGTTAGGTCCAATTGTAGAAGAGATGGCAGAAGCAGAACAATTGAAAGGTCATGCTGAAGCTGTGCGGGTTAGAAGAAATTAATATGTTTGAATTAGAAAAACTTGTTCGTAAGAACGTAATGAAACTGAAGCCGTACTCATCGGCACGTGATGAATTTCAGGGCAACGCTTCCGTTTATCTGGACGCTAACGAAAACCCCTACCCTGCTTCGAAATACAATCGCTACCCAGATCCACATCAGATCAAACTCAAACAAAGGATTTCTGAGATAAAAGGAATTCCAGTAGAGCAGATCTTTTTAGGTAACGGCAGCGATGAACCCATTGATTTACTGATTCGCGCTTTTTGCGAACCTGGAATGGATAATGTGCTGATCCCTCAGCCTACCTATGGAATGTACACCGTAAGTGCGGAGATTAACAATGCGGCAATCAAAACCGTTAAGCTCACACCCGACTTTGATTTGGATGTTACCGCTGTTCTGCAAAATGTTGATACCCACACAAAATTGATTTTCCTGTGTAGTCCCAATAACCCTTCTGGCAATCTGCTTTCGTTTGAAAAGGTGAAACAGGTTATCACTGGGTTTTCTGGACTGGTCATTGTGGATGAAGCATATATTGACTTCACTGACTATCCAGGCTTTCTCCCATTGGTAAATCAGTATCCCAATCTGGTGGTTTTACAAACTCTATCAAAAGCCTGGGGCCTGGCGGCTATCCGTGTGGGGATGTGCTTTGCGAGCCTGGAGATTATCGGTATTCTGAACAAGATTAAACCACCGTATAACATCAGTGTACTGTCGCAACTGGCCGCAGAAGAAGGATTACAAAAAATTCAACAAAAAAATGCTTGGGTGGCGGAAATCATTGCCGAACGCAAGCGATTGGAGAATGAACTCCTGCAAATCAAGACAATAAAGAAAGTGTTCCCTTCCCATGCAAATTTCTTACTAGTAAAGATTTCAGATGCACGCAATGTATATCATCAGTTGATAAGTCGTGGAATTATTGTGAGAGATCGATCCAATGTAATCCTGTGTGATGATTGCTTGCGTATTACATTGGGTACACCCGTTGAAAATCAAACGTTAATTAAAGAACTTAATGCCCTATGAAAAAAGTACTCTTCATCGACCGTGATGGAACTATGATCGTAGAGCCACCCGAAGATCCTCAGATTGATAATCTGGATGAGTTAATCTTCATTCCAGGTGTGTTCACCTGGCTGGGTAAAATAGCTCGTGAAACGGACTATGAGTTAGTAATGGTTACCAATCAGGATGGACTGGGGACAGCCAGCTTCCCTGAGCATACGTTTTGGCCTGTACAGAAAATGATTATCAAAACCATGGCTGGTGAAGGAATTCATTTCAAAGGCATCCATGTAGATGGATCACTGCCACATGAAAACAAGCCGACCCGCAAGCCCGGCATTGGCATGCTTACTGAATACTTTTCCAGCGATTACGATTTGAAGAATTCGTTCGTTATAGGCGACCGGCTTACCGACATAGAACTGGCTAAGAATTTAGGAGCTAAAGGAATTCTTTTCAACAATGGAAGTCTGAAGGAAAAACTTGTTGAAAAGCAACTTGATACAGTATGTGCCGCATTAGCCACAGATTGGAAAGGAATCTATGAGGCTGTACTTCCCGGTCGCACAGCAAAAGTTCAGCGAACTACTAAAGAGACCGATATTCTCATTTCGATCAATTTGAATGGAACTGGTAAATCAAGCATTAAGACTGGATTGGGATTCTTCGATCACATGCTCGATCAGGTAGCAAGACATGGGCTAATTGATTTGGAGGTGAATGTAAAGGGAGATCTTCATATCGATGAGCATCATACAATTGAAGATACCGCGTTAGCATTGGGCGAAGCCTTCCTTAAAGCGCTAGGCGATAAAAAAGGCATTGAACGCTATGGATTTTGTTTACCTATGGACGACTGCCTCGCACAGGCAGCTATCGATTTTGGAGGCCGGCCGTGGTTGGTATGGGAAACGGAATTTAAAAGAGAGAAGATTGGTGAGATGCCTACCGAGATGTTCTTCCATTTCTTCAAATCCTTTACAGATAGCTCAAAATGTAATCTGAATATCAAAGCCGAGGGCACAAACGAGCATCATAAAATTGAAGCAATCTTTAAAGCCTTTGCAAAAGCAATTAAAATGGCAGTTAGGAAAGATCCGTTTAATGATCAGTTACCCAGTACAAAAGGAACACTTTAAGAATTACGAGTGACGAATGAAGAGATACGAATAAGAGATCTGCTATGAGTGTAGAGTTGCTTAAGGAAAGATTTAAGAGGTTTGCGGTAAGGACTGCAGTCTATTAGCAGAAATTGTCTAAGAATATGATTAATATTCCATACTCTAACCAATTAATCAGGTCGTCTAGTTCTCCAGGTGCAAATTATCGTGCTGCTTGCAGGGCAAAATCAACAGCCGATTTTATAAATAAACTAAAAATTGTTGAAGAAGAGTTAGATGAATCTATTTTCTTCCTTGAATTAATTGATCATTTTAATGAAGAATATTCAGAAGAGAATAAATTGATCATTAAGGAAGCTAACGAACTATTAGCAATAACAGTCCAGTCAATCAAGACCTCAAGGGCAAAACAGGGTTCAAGTAAAAAATCATAACTCACACTAAAATTAGTATTTCGTAAATCGTCATTTGTACTTTAAAATGATAGCAGTCATCAAATATAATGCAGGTAACATCCGATCAGTAGCTTTTGCGCTGGAGCGGCTCAATCTTGACTTTGTTATTACTGATAATCACGAAGAAATCAGGAAGGCTGATAAAGTAATCTTTCCAGGCGTTGGTGAGGCCAGTACGACCATGGCTTACCTTAAGGCCCATAATCTGGATAAAGTAATTAAAATGCTAAAACAGCCGGTTCTTGGTATTTGTCTAGGTATGCAACTAATGTGTGCTCATTCAGAAGAAAACGACACCCCTTGCCTGGGAATATTTGATGAGACCGTGAAACTCTTTATCCCTAAAAACAAGGAAAAAGTGCCTCACATGGGTTGGAATTCATTGGCATTATCAAATAGTTGGATTGATCCCTCCCTAAACGATCAGTTTGTTTACTTTGTGCACAGTTATTATGTACCCCTTAACTCCCATACTTCTGCAATCACCGAATATATCCTGCCCTTTAGCGGGGCTATGAGAAAAGATAACTTTTATGCAGTTCAATTCCATCCGGAGAAATCGGCAACCGTGGGCGAAAAAGTATTACGTAGCTTTTTAAATATATCGTAAATCGCGACAAATAGTCTTGACCATGCGTATCATTCCTGCAATTGATATTATCGATGGAAAGTGTGTTCGGCTCACCCAGGGCGATTACAAAAAGAAAAAAATTTACCGGGAAGATCCTGTGGAAGTCGCGTTGGAGTTTCAAGATGCTGATTTAGATTGTCTCCACCTTGTAGATCTGGATGGTGCCAAGCAAGGCAAAGTAGTAAACTGGGATGTAGTGCGTGAAATCCAGGAAAAAACTGCGTTGAGTGTGGATTTTGGTGGGGGGGTTAAAACCGAAGAAGAAGTAGAACAACTGCTTGATTTGGGAGTGCATCAGGTGAACATAGGAAGTATGGCCGTAAAAGAACCTGAAAAGTTCAGCGAATGGCTTAAGAAATACGGCCCTGAAAATTTTGTGCTGAGTGCTGACGTAAAAGGTGAAAATGTTTCAATCAATGGCTGGCTGGAAGATACCTCCTTACGCCTTTTCGATTTGGTAAGTCAATTTGAGAAAGTTGGCCTCGAATTTCTAACCTGCACTGATATTGGCACCGATGGCATGCTGGAAGGTCCTAATCTTGGTTTGTATAAAAAACTTGTGAGCCGGTACCCTAAAATAAAAATCGTAGCGAGTGGTGGAGTAAGCTCTATGGAGGATCTGCAGGAACTTAAGTATGCGAAAGTATATGGAGTCATTATTGGTAAGGCCATTTATGAGGGTAAAATTAAATTGGAAGAATTGAAAGCATTTCAAAACTCATAGACTACTGTGCTTACCAAACGTATTATTCCATGTCTCGATATCAAAGATGGCCGTACCGTTAAGGGAATAAACTTCATTAATATCCGCGATGCCGGTGACCCTGTTGAACTCGGAGCCTCGTATGCGAAACAAGGTGCTGACGAATTGGTCTTTCTGGATATCTCAGCTACCAATGAAAATCGTAAGACGTTTGTTGAATTGGTGCGGGATATTGCTACTCATGTCAATATCCCTTTTACGGTAGGTGGCGGCATTACCAGTGTAGCCGATGTTGCGCCTCTCCTGGAAGCAGGTGCCGATAAAGTTAGTATTAACTCAGCTGCAGTTAAGAATCCACAACTTATTGATGAGCTGGCCAGGGCATTTGGTTCTCAGTTTGTCGTGTTGGCTATTGATGCCCGTAAGATTGATAACCAATGGACTGTGCATACGCATGGGGGATCAAAACCAACAGACAAAAAACTATTTTCCTGGGCCAAGGAAGCCCAGGCTCGTGGCGCAGGGGAAATTCTTTTTACCAGCATGGATCATGATGGCACCAAACAGGGATTCGCAGTTGATCCACTTGCTAAGCTCTATGAACTACTAAGTATTCCGGTGATTGCATCTGGTGGAGCTGGTAATCCACGACATTTTCTGGAAGCCTTTGTGCTGGGCCATGCCGATGCTGCCCTCGCAGCCTCCTTGTTTCACTTTGGCGAACTTACCATCGCCAATCTTAAAAGTTACTTGAAATCAAATGGCGTTACCGTACGAATCTGAAAGCTATGATTGACATCGATAAATTAAACTTTGAAAAATCGCAAGGACTTATTCCCTGTATTGTACAGGACGCCAACACGCACAGTGTACTGATGTTGGGCTACATGAACCGGGATGCGTTGGATAAAACATTGGACGAAAAACGCCTGACGTTTTTTAGCCGTACTAAACAACGCCTATGGACCAAAGGCGAAACTTCAGGTAATTATTTGACTTTGGTTGATGTAAGTATGGACTGTGATCAGGATACGCTGCTCTTTAAAGTAAATCCCGCAGGTCCCACCTGTCACACAGGAAGTGATACTTGTTTCAACGAAAAAAATATCGGTAATGGATTAGCGTTTTTAGAGGCCACCATCTGGGACCGGAAAATGAATCCTAAAGCGGGATCATACACAAATCAATTATTAAACTCCGGAATTAATAAAGTGGCTCAGAAAGTAGGTGAAGAAGCGGTTGAACTGGTGATCGAAGCTAAAGACGACAACAAAGAACTTTTTCTGAGTGAAGCCGCAGATCTTATGTACCACTTCCTTGTTCTGCTCACTGCTAAAGGGTTTAAATTGGAAGAAGTTGTTAATGTATTAAGAACCAGGCACTCGAAATAACACTCGTATGAATAATGAAATCCGGCTTATCGATGGTTACCCCTTCGTTTCTTATACACACGAGATTTACTCTCCCGAAGAAATGATCAGGCGTAGTACTGATTTCTATCATTGGATAGACAAGCGCAGAACGGTTCGCGACTTTTCGGATAAACCAATCCCTATGGAGGTTATCCAGAACATTATTAAGGCTGCTTCAACCGCTCCTTCGGGTGCACATAAACAACCGTGGATGTTTTGTGTTGTATCTGACCCCTTATTAAAAACGGAAATTCGTAAAGCAGCTGAAAAAGAAGAAAAGGAAAGTTATGACAACCGAATGAGTGAAGAATGGCTGAATGCTATCAAGCCGCTGCAAACCGACTGGCAGAAACCCTTTATTGAAGTAGCTCCCTACCTGATTGTAGTCTTTAAAAAAGCTTATGATCTATTACCTGATGGTGGTAAACGTACTAACTATTATGTAAACGAATCAGTAGGTCTTGCATGTGGATTCCTGCTGGCAGCCATCCATCATGCTGGTCTTGTGGCCCTGACGCATACGCCCAGTCCCATGAATTTTCTTACCACCCTACTGAAGCGACCCGAAAACGAAAGACCTTTCCTACTAATACCGGTTGGCTATCCGCACCCGGAAACTTACGTACCTAAACTGGAACGAAAGTCTGTCAATGAGATATTGATAACTTATTGAATGGTGGAACCAGAGTGGATTGGTACGCTGCCTCCTGATAATAATCGAGGTGCTGAAGTGAGCTGATAAGCTACTGATTAATTGTTTTGAGTTACCTCTGTCTTCTTGGGATGAAGTTTAATATACGTAAGGGTATACGTATATTCAGCCTGACCATTGTTTTCCTTCCTCACACCCTCCAGCATATCGCGCGACTGATCGTAGGTAAATGTATACGTTGAAGTTTGTCCTCGCAGTTCAAGATGTTTGTATATCAGGATATTGGCTTCCGTCATACCTGTGAATTCACCGCGTATCGAATAGGAAGGTAAATGTTCCTTGTCTAACGAGATTTCAAGATACTCCCGATTAGGATCTCCCGTATCCCGAATGATTGCCACCTTAGAGTAGTTCTCTTTTCTTTCCATTACCTTTTCCTTCTCTACAGGAGAAAGTAAACCCTTTCCTTTCTTCATCACCACAATGGAAACTGAATAAATCCCTTCAATGGTACCGATGCTGGAATTCTCTTTATTCATGTAACGTTGCATGAGCTCATGGAAATTTACCTGCTCAAAAGGATACACTTTTCGGTTTTGCTTCATGGTGTACAGCTTTTCCATGGAACAGGAACTCACTAATAGGAAAACCACCAAAATAAACAAAACTCTTTTCATGCTGCCAAGGATTAACGTATGCCATCCAAAGATCATAAATTTAAAAGACAATATCCTGATAGACACCATTCATACAGCTACGGCACGAAAGGCGACCCTTCAATGCGATTGGTTTGAACAAAGATTTGCCCATTAACATCCGCACACACTCCTGAATACCCTCTGTTATACTGGGATGCGGATGCACGCATTCTGCCAGTTCTTCAATGCCTTTATCCATAGAAATAAGTACAGCCACTGCCTGGATAGCACTACTGGCGTGATTCCCTACTACCTTCATCCCCAAAATTTTCATATGATCATCACAGGTAACCAGCAGCTTAATAAATCCCTGCGTATTTCTCTTGGCAATCGCCCGCGTAATTGTGCTATACTCAAGCGTTACAACTTTGTAATTTATCCCCCTCTCTTTTGCCGTGGTCTCGTTCATGCCTACCCCAGCTACTTCGGGACTAAGAAACATGATTGTACTAATATTTTCGTAGACCAGTTTTCGTTCGGGCTCACTAAAGATTTTTTCAACTGCATACCTGCCTTCTAGTTCGCCTACATTAACAAGCGAGATATCCGCTGTAAGATCCCCTACCGCATAGATATTTGACACATTGGTTTGGGTATCGTTATTGTCAATTCCCCGCTTTGTAATATTTATACCCACCTTATCATCCCACAAGTCTTCGATATTGGCCACACGACCTACCGAAACCAATGCCTTTTCTACATTGAAGATTTCATGGCTTCCGTCTGTATACTCTAACTCATACTCTACCCGGCCATTTATGATTTTCATATTTACCAGGCGCGAATTGCGATGTATAAGAACGCCATTGTTTTCCATATTGCGCTCCACAATCCGCACTACATCTTCGTCTTCAAACGGAAGAATCCGATCTCCTTTATCAATCAGGTGTACTTTCGTGCGACCAAATCCACTGAAAATTGTTGCATACTCGCAACCAATAACCCCCGCACCCACAATCACCATGCTCTCCGGAAAATCATCCAGATCTTCGATCCCTTCGCTGGTTAATACTATCTTCTCATCAATTGGAAGCTCGGACAAATAGCGAGGTCTGCTACCCGTGGCCAGAATAATATTTTCGGCATAAACAATCTCCTGCTTTGCTCCGTGAGTAATTTCAATTTCATGTTGGCTAATCAGCTTTGCATGGCCTGTTTTAAAACTAAGCAGATCAACATAAGAAGTTTCCCGTAACTGATGCATATGCTCTTCCAGCAAGCTTTTCCGCTCCTGTACGGCCTTGCGCACCTCATTTTGAATTTCCCTGAAACTCATTGAAGGCTCTTGAATATTATACCGCTTTAAGTTCTTGCGAAATGCTGATGCCTCCCGGGATAACTCCCACCACGTTTTAGATGACAAAGCACCATTGGTTACTCCTGCACCACCAACCCGGTGCTTTTCGATAAGCAACGTTTTCTTTTTAAAGTCAATGGCTCGCATAGCCGCGGCATACCCGGAAGGGCCGGCTCCGATAATTACCAGATCAAATTTTTCCATAATGAATTAAAGCCAGAACATTTTAAAACATCCAATTTCCAACTTCCTGAACTTCTATGCAATGCCGAACAAGGATTGCTGCTAACCAATTGATAACAAATCATGAATTCTCTTTAATTTTACAGCATTATTACCGTCAGTGTTCGATTTGCATAATTTTTGATCGTGGATGGGCGGTTTTTCTCCAAATCGATGATTGATCAACTAATTGAGTGGGATAAGGACCTACTGGTCTTTTTAAATAGTTTTCATACCCCGTGGCTGGATCCGGTGATGCTGCTAATCACCAAGACCTTCTTTTGGTTACCCTTGTATGCTTTTTTGATATTTTTGATGTTCAAGAACTTTAAAAAGGAAGTGTGGTTTATTCTGATTGGTGCAGCGCTCACAATACTGCTTTGCGATCAGATAACCTCCACATTCATGAAGCCCTTTTTCGCCCGCCTGCGACCTTCACAGGATCCTACCATGTTGGGCCTCTTGCACCACGTAGATGGCTATAAAGGCGGCCGTTATGGCTTTTCATCCGGGCATGCTGCCAATACCCTAGGAGTTGCACTGTTCGTGTGGCTTACGCTGAAATCCGTTTACAAATGGATTGGTTTTATCTTTATTTGGGCCCTGCTAATGACGTATACCCGAATTTATCTCGGAGTTCATTTTCCCGGAGATATTCTGGTGGGCGGAACTATTGGTCTGATCTGCGGTTTCATCGGATTTAAAGCCTCTCAATATCTACGCCATAGATATCACAAAAAGACTCTACCAGAAACCTGATAGAGTCTTATTGCACTAGGTTTAGTAATATTTATTTCTTTCCGAAGAACTTACCGGCAATTCCCCCTAAGGTACCCAGTGGGTTTGATTTAGCATTGCCACCAGCTACTTGACCAATAATGCTCGCAACGTCCAGGTTGTTATTACCGCTTACACTCTTTATAATATTGGTAAGATCAAAAGAGTTATCCTTGGGATCGTTGGTCTTCTTAACCAATTGATTCATCACGGTTGGAAGCAGACCCGCTACGATACTTTGTGCCTGTGCCGAAGAAACTCCAAATTTAGAAGCAAAATTACCCGCCACTGAAGCAATCATTTGCTTTACCATGGGGTTGCTTGCCAAACTGCTCGTGCTGGCTCCACCCTGAAACATAGCTGCCACTTGTTGCAGGTTTCCCTGCGCGGCCTGACTTTTCAGGGTATTAAAAATTGAAACTGCCACTTCCTGTATCGCGGCATTATTAAATTGATTGGGGATTGCCTGGTTTTTAACAATGGCATCTCCTGCGTTTTGCTCTACGAGTTTTACTAATTGATCCAACATATGTTTAGGGGGTTGATAACTAAAGGTACTAATCTCATGCAATCAGGTGAAAGCTCTATCGATTTAATAATCGCTTTACATACTTGCCAATAATGTCAAATTCCAGGTTTACTTTAGATCCAGCCTTAATCTGATGAAAATTGGTGTGTTCATAGGTATAAGGAATAATAGCTACAGAAAAACCATTGTCTCTGCTATTAAAACAGGTGAGGCTTACTCCGTTTATTGAGATTGATCCCTTCTCAACTGTGAGATTACCTGCAGTCGGATCATATTCAAACGTAAAGAGCCAGCTTCCATTTTCATCGCTCACTGAAATACACTTACCGGGTTGATCAACATGACCTTGTACTACATGACCGTCAAATCGCCCATTGGCAATCA
Source organism: Cyclobacteriaceae bacterium (assembly GCA_044229915.1). Classification (GTDB taxonomy): domain Bacteria; phylum Bacteroidota; class Bacteroidia; order Cytophagales; family Cyclobacteriaceae; genus ELB16-189. Next base: position 23,033 of record JBGASB010000008.1, on the reverse strand, counting down.
TGCATCGTTCCAGGTTCACTTCATCTCCCACGTTTAATAAACCCAGGGTTGATTTGGAAAGAGTTTCATCGATTGCGGTTACCCAATGCGAGTTCCCATCAACTTTAGTGACTGTAAGGCATACACCATCGTGTGAAACGCTTTGATCAACCCGCAATTCGTTGCTGATCGGGCTTTCAAAACAAAAGCTTTGGTTCGTTCGATCCTGCCGCACTTCCTTCACCCGCGCCAACGCCTCTATAATTCCGGTAAACATTATCTGTTTTATTTTTTCTCCGACAACTTCTTGATTTCTTCCTTCTGGTCAGGTCTCACGGTTGGATATACAATTCCCAATTGATCCAAATATGTTTTGTACTTCGCTGGATTGTAATAATAAGGCTTCAGCTTAGGCGCATACTCCTCCATAATTTTCTTGTTTAACGTGATTGCAGGATTATCCTTCTCTCCTACCAGAGGTGTGTATTGCAAATCCTTGGTTTGCTCTTCACGATAATAGACCCATGCGTTTTTTAGTATCTCCGGCTTTAGTAACATATCCAACAGAGTCATTACCTCAGCCTTTGCTCCATATACAATTCCTTTGTGCGCTATCGGTGTAGCCATAGAAATTGCGTTGCTCCAATGGTGACCCGGTAACCCTGGAATGTTAGAAGGGTAACGCAATACGATCGTGGGTACTGACCAGCTAATATCCGCAATATCATCGGAGCCTCCACCCATCGCCATTAACTGGCGACCCATTACATTCATCGGGCCCGTAGGACTAGGCAGTCCAATCGTATCTAACTTCACGGCAAGGCCTTCAATCTTGGGTGCTTTCAGTTCAATTTGTGTAGCCTTTGCCAAGAGCTGATCTTCTTCCGACCACTTTGGCAATCCAACCTTTTTTATATTCTCATACATGGCTTCCGCGATGGGCTTGTTAAAGTGACCGGGCCAGGCAGAACCTAAGATCTCATAGGTAAATTTTGTATCCGTCATTAACGCGGCACCTTCTGCCACCTTAACTCCGATATCGAATAGTTTTTTAATGTTGGGATAGGTGCGTTCCCTGAAGTAATACCATACGGAAGCTTTGGAAGGTACTACATTGGGTTGATCTCCCCCATCGGAAATAACATAGTGTGAACGTTGTGTTAGTTCAAGGTGTTCGCGTCTGAAATTCCAACCAATATTCATTAACTCAACTGCATCGAGTGCACTTCGTCCCCTCCAGGGTGCTCCCGCAGCATGAGCGGCCGCACCTTCAAAGTTAAAGCGAACAGATACCAGACCATTATTACCAGCATCACCATAGCCCACTCCAAGGTTATTAGCTACGTGTGTAAAAATACATGCATCAACATCCTTGAAATATCCGGCACGAACATAATAGGCTTTGGTGCCTACCAATTCTTCAGCAACCCCTGGCCACAACATAATAGTGCCCTGAATCTTTTCGCGCTCCATAATTTTCTTGAGCGCAAGGGCAGAAATAATATTAAGCGCTTGTCCTGAATTATGGCCTTCCCCATGACCCGGGGCACCTGCCACAATCGGATCAGAATAAGCTACACCAGGTTTCTGCGAAGCCTTGGGAATGCAATCCACATCTGAACCCAGCGCAATTACTGGTTTACCATTACCCCAGGTGGCAATCCAGGCGGTGGGTACACCTGCTACACCTTTCTGCACTTTAAACCCTTGCTTTTCTAATAAGGAAGTCAGATAGGTAAACGTTTCATATTCCTGAAATCCCAATTCAGAGAAACTAAAAAGCATATCATTGATTTGTTGTCCGAGGACAGCAAATTTTTCCACTTCAGCCGCGGCATCGGCTTTCAATTTTTCAACTTGTTGTACCTCGGTTTGAGCAAAGGCTGAAAGACAAACCAAGGATACTATCAACGTAAGGAAAGACTTCATCATTACTTTAGGTTTAGAGTGATCCGTGCAATTTAGACATTAACTCAATTGATTCAATGTCATTATACAAGGGATAAAAAATGGGTTTAAGAGGTTAAAATAGGGTTTTTAAACAATTTTGGTTTATAATATAAACTAATTTACATTTGTATCGTTAGAGACAGTATAACCTTGATAAATCAACCTTATGAGCTACGAAAAAGGTCTCACCCCCGAGCAAAGTCTTGATGTAATCACCTCCATGATTAAACAGGCAAAAGGGAACATGCAGAAAAATAGTTTTTACTTTCTTTTGTGGGGTTGGACGATCGTGATTGCCAACCTCGGAGTGTACATCCTAATCAAGTATACGGATGTTACCAATCCTTACCTTATGTTTTCGGTTACCATAGTGGCCGCGATAGTCTCTGTCATCTACGGAATCCGACACGGAAGAGAGGCTATTGTTTCAACACACCTGGACAGTATTTACAAATGGCTTTGGATGGGGTTTGGGATTACATGTTTTATCTTTTGGATTTTCGGAAAACAAATTGGCTGGCAGATCAACTCGGTGATTATTACCCTATGTGCTGTTCCTACTTTTGTTTCTGGGGCCTTGCTTAAGTTTAAGCCGCTGATGTTCGGAGGTATTGCCTTCTGGGTATTCGGTGCACTCATCTTTATTTCCAGTGTCGAAAATCAGTTTTTACTGGCTGCCATTGCGGTAACCGTTGGCTACCTCATTCCTGGCTACCTACTGAAGAAATCAGAATAAGTATGCTGAAAGAACTTGATCCGTTGCTCCACTCCCAACTCCGGCTCGGGGTGATGTCGTTGCTGATCAGCGTGGAGTCGGCTGAGTTTACCTGGCTAAAGGAAAAAACAAATTCAACGGCTGGTAACCTAAGTGTGCAATTGGATAAACTTTCAGAAGCTGGTTATATAAGTATAGATAAATCCTTCAAAGGGAAGAAGCCATTAACCACGTGCAAAATAACCAGGCACGGGATTAAAGCATTCGAGGAGTACGTAAATACATTGAAGCAATACATCGGGAAGTAATTTTTTTATGCGTTTAGTTTATATAATAAACCAGTTTATACATATGATGGCAAGTAGTAAACCACTTAAACTGACTCTGGGAATCATCATCGGTTTAGTCATACTACTGATGGGAATGAAGGAAGTATCAGCACATTCATATTCTAAAAGGGAATCAGTGAAAGTCTCTGCCCCTGATGTCCTTCATCTTTTGTATGGTCGAAAATAAATCATTAATCATTAAACAACTTCTTATGAAATCAATCCCACAAATCATTCTTCTGGTCGCCCTTTCTTGTAGCCTTCAGGCGCAGGATCAAGCCAAATTAAACCGCGAGCAGCTTAAACCATTGAGTTATATGATTGGAGGCTGGAAGGGCACAGCAACCATTCAGCAACAAGGAGGTGCATCCATTAAAGTCAACCAGGAAGAGAAGATCAGTTGGCAGTTGGACAGTCTGCTAATCAATATTGAAGGCATTGGAAGAGATCCGATAACAAGTAAAAAGAACTTTCATGCCTATGCGATCATTTATTACAACCCCGCAACGCAGCAAGTCGGGATGAAATCCTTCACCATGGAAGGGCGTCAAACAGATGCATACTTTAAAGTGATCACTGAAAATCAATTTGAGTGGGGATTCGACTTACCCAACAACCGGGGTAAAATAAAATATCAGATTGCTCTTTCTGCAAAGGATAAAACCTGGAATGAGAAGGGTGAATTCTCGCAAGATGGTACCCAATGGTTCCCCTTTATGAGCATGAGCCTTGTGAAACAATAACTACGAATAATAAAATCTGGATTAAAGGAAAAAAGTCACCCGCTGAACAAAAGCGGGTGACTTTAAAATATGAATGTGAATACTACACAAGTTTTGCTTGTTCAGGATCCCAATTAACTATCGTTTTATCAAAGTAACTTTTGTTTGTAGCCAATGCAGGACCTGCCGCACGCATGCCAAATAAAGCATCTTCAACAATGACTGCCTTCTCGCGTATTCCTTTATAGAAGTTACTGTGATGATCAAGATTAGCACTATACTCTCGTGGTGCCTTGTACTCGAGATCAGATTCATTCATGCTCGGAGCTGCTTTGGGATACTTGGCCTTGTACCATTTCTCATACTCCTTCCGTTGACTGTCAGAAAAAGTTTCGTAAGAATCCCATCCTCCATAGCCTGGCTCATTCTTTATCTTGTGCCGGATTACTTTAACCGAGCCCCAACCCATTTCAATAACTCCATCTGTTCCAATAAGCCTTAACCCCTCTCCACTTTCGCTTCCATCGACAAAATTTACCCGCATCTGCAAATTGAATGCTGCATGTTTATCTGTCTGCGGATAATCGTAAATCCCCAAAATAACATCGGGAACATCCCGGCCATCTTTCCAATAGCGCAATCCACCCGTGGCTAAAATCCGATTGGGTCCCTTAGAACTGGTTACTGCATGCAGTGCTGAAAACAAATGAACAAAAAGATCACCGGCCACACCCGTACCATAATCCTGATAATTTCTCCATCGGAAAAAGCGAACCGGGTCATAGGGTCTCTTTGGGGCATCTCCCAGGAAATTATCCCAATCAACGGTGTTCGCTTGCGCATCGGTAGGAATGGAATACTGCCAGGCTCCATTGGCGCTATGGCGATCCATCCATGTTTCAACCATAACCAAATCGCCAATCGCCTTGGACTCAAAAATTTCACGGGTCTTATCAGTTACAATAGAACTAACGCGTTGGCTTCCGACCTGGAACACTTGGCCCGTTTTCTTCTGAGTTGCAATTACTTCCGCCCCTTCTTCGAGCTTATGTACCATCGGTTTTTCGCAATAGACATGCTTGCCTTTGTTCATTGCTTCAATGGAAATGCGATCATGCCAGTGATCCGAAGTAGCAATGATCACCGCATCTACATCTTTACGATCCAGAATTTCTTTATAGTTTTTGGTTACAAACAAGTCTTTGCCATACATTTCCTTAGCATGATCCAGACGACCCGTGTATAAATCACATACAGCCACCAGTTTTACTCCCGGCACTTGCAAGGTCCAAAAAGCATTATTAAAACCCATGATACCCATACCTATGATTGCCACATTCACCTGATCATTTGGGCCATACACCCTTTTTTCAAGCATAGGAACATCCAAATAGAAAGGCCCTTTCTTTTCCGCACCCAACAAAACGGTTGGCGCAACTGAAGTAGCTAGCGCTGACCCTGCTACTTGCTTAATAAAACTTCTTCTAGATGATTTTAAATTAGTCATGTCCAATCAACAGTTTAGTAGTAAGTTTGAAAACAAAATCAGTTAAGTATTAATCTTAAAGATATCAATTTGCGAACTGCTAAAATATCAGGCCAAGGCAAATCTTTAAATAACTTTTGTGAGATTTTGATGAGTGGCTATTCATTTTTAAGTCTGTCTCTCATTCTCCTCTTCTTTTCTTGTGAAAGCGTGGAAAAAAAGGAAGAACGCCTTGCCAGGCAATACTGCTCAAGCTGCCATGTGTTTCCGGAACCAAAATTATTACCTAAAGAAATCTGGAAGAATCATGTACTTCCAAACATGGCATTTAGAATGGGATTAACAAATTTAATGGAGGGAGCGCAGTATGTTCCAATACAAGACCTAGTAACCGTAGCCGGTACGTTACCTGGCCAGCCTATGGTTTCTGAGGAAGAATGGAATTTAATCACACATTATTTTGAAAAAAATGCTCCTGACTCGCTTGTCTTAGCTGTGAATAGCAAATTAGAGAATCTAAGGTTATTTAAAGCAATAAAACTCTTGGATCCTGATCGGTCTTTACCTTTAATAACCCTGGTTAAAGCAGACACTCTGAACCAAAGAATTTATCTGGGTACCCGTACTGGAAAATTAACCCAATTGAACGCCAGGTTTGAAGTAGAAAGATCATTTCCATTGTCCAGTCCACCTTCACATATTTCAATTAATAAGAATGAGTTTACTGTTTCACTCATGGGAATAATGGATCCTAATGATAGGACGAAAGGAGAATTAAGTGCCCATAGTGTAGATGGACAGAAGCAGGAAATCCTGGTTGATTCCCTTAAACGACCTGTATACTTTGAAGAAGCAGATTTTAACGCGGATGGCAAAGAGGATTTTATTGTATGCGCCTTTGGCAATTACACAGGTGAATTGGTGGTTTATGAAAACAATGGCAAATCAGAATTTAATAAGCATGTTGTTTCAACTTTACCGGGTTCGCGAAGGACGCTTGCTAGGGATTTCAATGATGATGGTCTTATTGATATCCTTGCTCTTTTTACTCAAGGTGACGAACAAATAACTCTTTTTACAAATGAGGGAAATTTTAAGTTTAAACAAAAAATACTTTTGCGTTTTCCCCCTGTGTATGGGTCAACCTATTTTGATATAGTCGATTTTAATAAAGACGGTCGATTTGATATTCTATACACAAATGGCGACAACTCCGATTACTCTCAGATTCTTAAGCCTTACCATGGGGTACGAATATTCTTGCAGGATAGTGATGGCAATTTCTCAGAATCATGGTTTTATACTATGCACGGTGCCTCTAAAGCCGTGGCTTTTGATTTCGATCTTGATGGGGATTTAGATATCGCTTCCTTCTCCTTCTTTCCGGATTTTACAAAAAATCCTGATAAGGGATTTATCTACTTTGAAAATAAAGAAGGGAATTTTTACCCATTCACTTTGCCAGAAGTAGCCGGCAGATGGATTGTAATGGACGTTGCCGATATAGACGGAGACGATGATAAGGACATTCTTCTTGGAGCCCTCGATTTTAATACCACAGTACCCAAAGCACTTTTTCAAAAATGGGAAGCGGAAAAAACAGCAGTATTAGTTCTACACAATCTTACCAGGTAACATTAATTGATACTAATCACTTTACAGTATGTCGAAAGACTGACACCCCACGTCTGTTTACGCCACTTACTAAATAGGAAGTATCTCCTTTAAAATAAATCAATGACTCGACCTGCCCATTTAGCAGTAGACCACTCTGAGCCGGTGGCATTACATTAAATGAATGGGAACCAGTACCAAGCAAAATCAACCCTTTGCTGGCATCATAATATCCGGTTGAAACATCATAGGTGTGATCATTCCCTGCAACCAGAACATCTTCAATCTGATCGCCATTAAAATCGTCAACCAGCATTTTTCGTATAGGCGCTACCTGGGCAGTACGAGGTAATTCCTGCCATGTAAAATTTCCCTTATCATTCCAAATAACAAAACTTGATGTAGTATTGACATAATATTTTCTCTTGGCCGCAATTGTATCCGGATTGAAAATTTCCTTTGCCGTTGCGTAACTAAACTTTGTATAGCTGGTAAATGCTTTTCTGAAGAATGGCGACTGTGAGGCTAATTCGTCAAGATAGTTGATTGGATATTCCTGCATCACACCATGCTCATCTTTCCAATATGCAGTAGAGACTGGATCGATAAACCCATTTTTATCCAGATCAATGGAATACACCCGCATGGGATATTGATCATTAATGGTGAATCGATTATTTAACCCCAGGTTTCCGGCAATGTAGTCGTCATCTCCATCATGGTCAAAATCCCCAACTGCTAAAGCCGACCACAGTCCATGCTTACTTTCCATTTTACTGTCAGTAATCACCTTAAAATTCTCTCCTTTTTCATTCTTTAAAATCAGCAGAGAATTCCATTCACGTGCTATCAATAAATCTTCCCAGCCATCACCATCATAATCCGACCATTGCGCATCTGTAACCATGCCAATGTCAAAACTAAGTTTATCATCCATCGTTAATTTCCCAGCTTCATTTACAAGAAGATAAGAACGGAGTGCAAGCGGAAAACCGCGCTTCTGTACCCGACATCCTATAAAAACATCATGATCACCATCATGATCAAAATCCGCGATTCGAATAACGGAGGCTGGAAATGGTGGTAGTGGAAGTGCCTCTTTAGAAAAGCCAGACCCCTCCTTGCGGTATAAGAAATGCTGATACTCATTTTCATTCTCAAGCACATACCCTCCCATAACGGCCAGAACATCATTATCGCCATCCTTGTCTATATCCAAAATTGCCAGATCAGATTCTTGTCCTGGCTTAGCACCTGTAAGACCTTCTGCTTTTGATTGGACAAACCTCCGCCCATGGCGAATAAATAGTGTTGTGGGCTGTTCACTCGCGGCACCGATCAGTAGGTCTTCCTGTCCATCACTAGTAAGGTCGCCTTTAGCCATTCTTGGACTAATCTGTGAAAACTTATGAGGCATAATACTTTGTCCCTGGAAGAAATCAATGTAATCTTTTTCCTGATCGGTAAAATCCAATAAATCGCTTGCCCGCGAAAACAAATAATTGTTTTTTTTATGAGGTAAATTAATTCGTTGAACAGATTCGCCTTCGTTAAGTTTAATAACCTGGTTTGCCTTTACGTTCTTTACGAGGGTGTTTGTTTTTCCCGAAGGCCAGACAACCTTGACTGAATCAACCATCGTTGATCTGCCAAGACCAAAATGAAGAATTGGATCCACGGAGGATATGTAGCCGCGCGATAAAAACTTCTCTGCATACTGATAGGTTCCATTACTCCAGACCTCCACCTTTGAACCAATGGCTTCTAAATTGGGCGAGTTGCCATTCAATTCAATCTTAATAAAATTGAGCCCATCATTAATCTTTCCTATTGTATTATTGCGATATATGAAAGCCGGGTCGTTAATGTTGTTGACTACATAATCCAGATCACCATCCTGATCGAGATCAACAAAGGAGGCCCCATTTGAAAACGAAGGTATATTCATTCCCCAATTCTGGGTTCGGTTTACAAAGTTCAATTCTCCGGCATTCTCATAGGCGTAGTTAGGCACTTTAACAATAGGAATGCGGGATATCATGTGGGCATCATCTGCCAAAGAACCATATACCTCGGCCTTATAGTTTGTGAAATCCTTATCGGTAAGATCTTTCGGAAACCCGTTAGTAATAAAAAGATCTTTATCCCCATCGTTGTCAAAATCAGCAAACAAGGGCGACCAACTCCACTCAGTCTGATACACGCCTGCCATTTGGCCTACTTCACTAAACGGCAACAACGTAGTATCCTGAAATCCATTGTTGACCTGAAGCATATTTCTTACGAACTGAGGCTCATAATTGTATTTCTCATTATTAATATAAACAAAATAACTATTCCCATTGATGGTCTGCTTTTTCCGAAAATACTGTTCCGGCATCATGTCCATGGTAATGATATCCAGATTACCATCATTATTCATATCAGCCATGTCGTTACCCATGGAGAACCTGGAATGATAAGAGAAATAGTTTCTGGACTGATTCAGGAATTTGCCATTTCGCTGATTAATGTACAATAAATCATTAGCGATGTAGTCATTTGAAATGTAAAGATCTGGATAACCATCCTTGTTTACGTCTCCAATAGCCACGCCTAATCCGTATCCTTCATATACGATCCCAGCATCTAGGGTTACATTTTTGAATTTCCCATTCCCTAAATTCTGATAAAGTTGATCGTTATTAACCGAACTTCCATCGGTTATTTTAATTCGATAGTTTGTAGGAACCTCCTTGCTGATAACATTATTCAACACATATAAATCGAGGTCCCCGTCCAAATCATAGTCGAAAAATGTGGCATGCATGGAATATCCCATATCAGCAATACCGTACTCATCTGCCATTTCCTTAAACCGGAGTTTCCCTTCTTTTAATCCTTGATTTATCCATAATTGGTTTTTACGCTTCAAGCTATCCGTACTCATGGTCGATGTAAAGTAGACATCATTCCATCCATCTGCATTAACATCGGCCAAACAAACCCCGCTCAGCCATTGATCATTTGTAAGACCCTCAAAATTTGACGTGATATCGGTAAAGGTGAAGTCACCTTTGTTTAAATAAATTTTTGAAGAAACCTTGTTACCAGTAAAAATAAGATCCGGACGTCCATCATTATCCAAATCTCCAACGCCAACGCCACCCCCATTGTACATGTATTCGTAATGCATGATATTGAAACTATCTTCTTCCAGCACCACATTATTAAACAGAATGCCGGTAACCTCGCCCGTCAATAATTCGAAGCGAGGTGCGCTTTTAAAACATGAGGAGAAAACAGAAGACAATAAAAGCAGTAAGGAAATCCGAATTGAAAAATTTTTAATCAGGAATAACAGCTTGTTCATGGGTGCAATGTTATCAATTACCAGTGGTTTAAAAAAAAGAAGCCGCTATAAAATATAGCGGCTTCAATGTTTAAGGAGTTTGAAGACCTATCGGTTTTGCTTCAATTTACCTTGTGTAATATCAATCTGATTTTGAGGAATTGGGTAGTTAACGTCTTCAGCACCAATGGACGCAGAACCATACAAAGAAGCACGCCTTGTTTTCTCATAGGCAAGCACTCGGGTCAACTCTGACACTACATTGCCCCAACGTTGCAAGTCAAAGTAACGATGACCTTCCATACCAAGCTCAAGTTTTCTTTCGAATTGCAAGGCAACTCGTGCGTTTGCCTGGGTATCAAAAGGAGCTCCGGCACCTGGATATTGGTTAATCACATAATTTGCTGCATTGGTAGTACCATCCGCTTCTTTTACAAAGCCAGCTGGGTTAGCTGCCCGCGCACGAATCAAGTTAATATTGGTTCTCGCACCTGCTAAATCGTTTGTTTCAATTTGACACTCTGCCAGCATCAGTAATACATCCGCATAACGGATTAAACGATATCCATTGGATGTATACCCGGATGTCCAGTTACCAACTTCAGTAAGCTGACCTTCTTGTGATTTTTTATAAACTTGCTTCTTAGGGCTGTACGGTCCGGCATAAGACTGATCACGAATCCAGTCAGAACCTGTATGAGGACCCCAATCAAGATAAGGAATTCCTCTTCTTCCAACAGACCAATCCAAGCGAGGATCTAGCGGACCCGCATCTTCAACGAAAGCTTGAGCAGGGGTTAAACCCTGATCATCAAGAACAGGCAAGGTGTTATACGAGTTATCTAACAAGGGTAATCCACCAGACGTACGAAATGAATTCACAAAGTCATGACCGGGTTGGAAAAATCCGCAGCAACCTCCTGGTGATCCACCGCTTTTGTAAGGGAAGTTTAAAACTTCACCCCAACCGGCATTCCATCCACCAGAACCATCATTTACAGAATATTGAATTGTATAAATAGCTTCAACACCATTTCTGTTGGCCGCATCAAAAATATCCCCATATTTGGCCTCAAGGCCAATAGCACCACCATTGGGTCTCTTACCACTGGTGGCTACCGCAGCAAGGACTGTTTTAGCACCTGCATAATCCTTTTTCATTTGCATTAATGCCTTTGCATACAATACATCAGATACTGTTTTATTGAAGCGACCTATCTGACCCATATTATCAGCCAAAGTCCGTCCTTCATTTAAATCAGCAAGAATCGCATCCCTTACATCCACGTCATTAGTTACAGCTTTAACGTCAGTTGTTTCGTCAACATAAGGAATACCGGTACCATCCGACTTAGCCCACAATCTGTAAGCTTCTAAGTGAAAATAGCCACGCAATACTCTGGCCTGTTTTCTAAAAGAATCTGCTTCCGCTGCAGAAACGGTTCCTTTTGATTCTGCTGTGGCTAATACCGCTAATACTGAATTCGCGCGGGCTACTCCATCGTATATCGATCTCCATTTAATGTTGAGATAGGGATTCGTGGCAGCTTCGCTATACGTCTGAATTGGATTGATATCAGGTTGGTCACCTGAATCCGTACCCTTATTTGCTTCCAAACCACGAATACTTCCATACACCCAGTTTGACGAAGCCGCTTCCCAGCCGAAACCATTACTAGCAACGCCATCAAGCATTGAGTAGGTACTAATGAGAAGAGCATCTACCCCGCTGGCTGTAGCCAACACCTGCGCATCCAATGACCCGTTGGGGGTCACAGTCAGGAAGTCCTCCTTACATGAATTGGTGAACGCCAGAAGGACGCATAACACTAATCCGATTTTTAGATTTATTTTTTTCATCGTTGTATTCAATTAATAATCCTCGTTAAAATCCAATATTCAAGCCCACCATATATTGCTTAACCAATGGATAAGCACCAGCATCAACACCAAAATTGCGATCATCATTGTTGTTGAGTTCAGGGTCAAGACCAGAGTATTTCTTGATCGTAAACAGGTTGACACCCTGCAAGTAGATACGAGCCTTACTCAAACCGGCTTTCTGGATAACGCTGCTAGGAAGGTTGTAGCCAATCTGAAGATTCTTCATTCTTAGGAAAGAACCATCTTCCACATAGTAGCTATTCGATACCGTGTTATTTGAAAAGTTTGAGTTGTTGGATGCTTTAGGAACATTGGTATCCGTTCTTGTAGGAGTCCAGCTCTTATATAAAAGGTCCTTACTCTTCTCGTTCTGGAATGAAGGCCAGAAATCCAACCACCACTTGTTGTAATTAAAGATTTCGTTGCCTTGTGATCCATAGAAGAAAACAGTCAAATCAAAACCTTTATAATTTGCCCCAAGGTTCAATCCATAGGTAAAGTCAGGGTTAGGGTTACCAATCGCTGTACGGTCATCGGAAGTGATTGTCCCATCGCCATTAACGTCTTCATACCGGAAGAAACCGGGTTCGGCACCGTCCTGGAATTTGGTAGTTGTATTTCCATCGTCTCCATCTGCGGCTGTAATTTCAGCCTGTGTTTGCCACAGGCCTACAACCTTGTAACCAAAGAACTGTGACATAGGTCCACCTACCTGGTTTCTATTGAATGGTCCGATCCGTGAGCCACCACCATCAAAGTAATCAATGCCATCTGAGATTTTCTTGATTTCATTGTTATAGGTAGTCAATGTGAAGGTTGCATCAAAGCTCAAATCTGAGTTTACAATTTTCTTGTAACCAAGTTGGATATCAATACCTGAGTTCTGCATTTCAGCAATATTGATGAAGGGCTGATCCGCAGCACCTGCCGTTCCTGGGAGCGGAGGATTGTATAACAAATCCTGGGTTTGCTTGGTGTACCAGTCAAATGACAATTGAATCTTATTATCAAACAATCCGGCATCGAAACCGATATTGGTTGTTACGTTAGTTTCCCATTTGGCATCAGGGTTTCCAATACGAGTAGGTCTGAATCCTTGTAGGGAACTTGTACCACCACCATTCAGATCATAGTTGGAATCTCCCACTGAACCACCATAAAGATAGAATTGATTTCTGGGGTCGACCGCCAATTGGTTACCCATGGTTCCATAACCACCACGTATTTTAAGATCGGAAAGGAAATCTACTCCGGCCAGAAAACTTTCTTCGCTGATCCTCCATCCTGCAGAAACCGAAGGGAAGGTACCGTAGCGTGTATCAGCTCCAAAACGGCTTGACCCATCTCTCCGTACAGTTGCACTTAACAAATACTTGTCAGCAAAGCTATAATCTGCGCGTACAAAGGTAGAAGCCAAGGTTGTGGGCGTGAAATAATCTGAGGAAAGAGATTGAATTACAGCACCATTATTAAGAGTTCTGAAAGAGTATGCACTTGAGAAATAACCTGCCCGTGTACCGGTCATGCTCCTTCCAACTCCATACTTCACAGACTCATACCCCGCTACTGCCAACAGTTTATGCGACCCGAAGGTCTTGTTAAATGTAAGGGCATTTGTCCAAACCCAATCACTATTATAATACGCATTTTCGTTGTATGCAGCAGTGGCCCTATTTTCTGCTAATTCATAAGTAGAACCGTTCCAATCTGTGTTGTATCCATTTTGGAAGGTACCCCCGAAGGTTGATTTGAAATTCAGGTAGTCGAGAATCTTTACATCAATGAACATACTTCCCAAAACACGAATATCCTGGTTGCGATCATCTGCATTTCTCTCAAGTTCTGATAGTGGCTGGGTTCCATTACCCGCACGTGGGGCTAACCCAGTACCGCCATATTCTCCCGGAACAAAGTTGTGAGAAATTCCGGTTACGGAGGTTGTCATGATAGCAGGAATGATTGGTTGCTGGGCATAAACCCGGGCAAGAGGACTTGCTTCACTTCCGTTACCATCAACACCATTGCGGGTTCTACCGGTTACGGTAAGATTCTCACCTATGGTAACCCTGTTTTTGATCTTAAATTCAGAGTTTACCCGGGCTGAAAAACGTTTGGCGAAGTTAGTGATAACAATACCTTCCTGGTTAAAATAGTTAACGCCTGCATAAAATTTCGCGTTCTCATTTCCGCCTGATAAGGAAATATCATGATTCATGATCATGGCCTTGCGTGTAATTGTTTTATACCAATTGGTATCTCCAGCCCATGAAGGAAGAGTTGGTGTTGCATTAGAGGATGGTCCATAAATTGGGTGGGTTTCACTCGTTCCATCGTTTTTATACACCAACCACTGAAGGTCAGCCATTTCCTGAGTATTCAAAAGAAAATCAGGGCCCTTTCCAGGATCCTGGGTTCCATAATACATGTCATAATTAACTTTTACTCCACTGCTGGTGCCTCTCTTGGTAGTCATGATAATAACCCCGTTTGAAGCTCTGGATCCATAAATGGAAGCAGCTCCAGCATCCTTTAATACAGAAAGGGACTCAACATCATTCGGGTTGATGGTGGAGATGTCCTGAGTAGGTACTCCATCGACAATATAGAGCGGATCGTTATTAAGGAAGGAACCGAAACCACGTATCCTAACTTTGGCTGGTTCACCAGGGCGACCATCACCACTTACGGTTACACCCGCAATGCGACCTTGCAACTGGTTGGTAACGTTACTGCTTGGTAACTGCGTTAAATCAGATATTTTAACTGTACCAACAGAGCCTGTAAGGTCCTTCTTCTCCTGGGAAGCGTACCCCGTAACTACAATCTCCGAAAGTTCAGTCACATCAACTTTCATATTCACATCCAAAACAGTATTGGACCCTACTTCCACTTCCTGAGAAGTATAGCCAATAAAGGAGAATAAAAGTTTGGCACCCGATCCTACAGAAAGAGTGTATTTTCCCGAGGTGTCTGTTACTGTACCATTAGAGGTACCACTTACTATTACGTTTACACCGGGCATCGGAGAACCGCTTTCGTCTCTTACGGTTCCAGATACAACCCTATCCTGGGCGAGCGCAGCATGCGAGCCGGCTAACCACAAGAAGAGAAGCATCATGCGCTTCGCTTTGCTGTACAGTTTTTTCATGGTCATTTAATTGGGTTAATTGTTTAGGGAAAAATTATATAAGGATTAAAATGGTGATCACGACATATCATATTGAATAGAAACCGGGAACAAAATAAAATTATTATGTCTTTTTCCAGCGATAAAGGTAATAAATAATTTAACAATCGATTGCACAATCGATTCCGGAATCGGTAGCGAAGCCGTTTGAAGCCCACCTTATAGTCCTAACAACCATTAGCGGTCATCCTTATTGTGCCCGCACACAGGTTAAATTGTGTGCGCACACACATTATGAACAAATATTTGTAACTTAGAATCAGGTGCTTTCATTTAAACGAGCGTAAAGAGCCAGACTATGCAACCAAAGAATATTCGGATTAAGGATATAGCCGCCATGGCGGGTGTATCAGAAGGCACCGTGGATCGGGTACTCCACAACCGGGGGAAAGTATCTGAATCAGCTGCACAAAAGGTTAAGCGCGTTCTTGATGAAATCAATTACCAGCCTAATCTGATTGCCCGGACACTTGGCACAAATAGAAATTACAGGATTGCTGCCCTGATGCCTGATCCTGATCTTGACCCTTATTGGAAGCAATCTTTTGATGGAATCAAGGCCGGTGAAGCTCAATTGGCCCAGTTTGGAATTCACCTTACCGTTGAGCATTCGTTTTTCGACCCGCATAAAAAGGAATCCTTTCAGCAAGCAGCGCTAAAGGTATTTCACTCCCGTCCAGATGCTGTTTTGGTCGCTCCTTTATTCTATTACGCATCGATCCCATTCTTTAAGGAGTTATCGGAAGCTCAAATTCCATTTATACTTGTCAATACGTACATCCCGGAAGCTAAGGCTCTCAGTTTTATCGGTCAGGATTTGTTTAAGAGTGGACAACTTGCTGCCGAGCTTATCTCGCTGGGGCAGAATTCAAATGTTGCCTACGCAGTATTGCATATTGATGAGGATCTAACCAATTCTGTGCACTTGAAAGAGAAAGAACGAGGCTTTCGCCAATATTTCGAACTGAAAATGAAATCTTCGGCAATCGTCCATTCAGTTGTATTAGGAACCCCTCAAAGTCCAACCTTTCGGGATCAACTGACTAACGTTTTAAAAACTCCCAATCTAGGCGGGGTCTTTGTGAGCACTTCAAAGGCGTATCTGATTGCTGCCACTATGAAGAAAGCAACTCCTACACTACGAATTGTTGGATATGATTTGATAAAAGAAAATCTTGATTGTCTACAAAATGGACAAATTGATTTCCTGATTAATCAGAATCCCATGCGGCAAGCAAAATTGGGAATCCAAACGCTGGCTAACAACCTATTATTCCAGAAGAGTACACCACCTCTTCATCTTTTTCCTCTGGAGATAATTACGCTTCAAAATGTTTCTACCTATTTGTCACACGAAGGCAATCTTTCAGGTATAACCGTTTGACCTTTTAGTCGTATTTTCGCGACTCAACTATTTTATGAAACAGTTTGAACACTTTCCCGTCTCGCTAACCAATTCACTCTCCGGAAAAAAGGAACCTTTTAAATCAATCAACCCGGGTTTTTTAGGAATGTATGTCTGCGGACCTACCGTATACAATAATGTCCACCTTGGTAATGTCAGGACATTCTTAACCTTCGATATAGTATCTCGTTACTTCCGCTTCCTGGGGTATAAAGTTCGTTATGTACGCAACATTACAGATGTCGGTCATCTCGAAAACGATGCGGATGAGGGTGAAGATAAAATCGCGAAGAAGGCCCGTTTAGAACAATTGGAACCCATGGAAGTAGTGAAGCATTATACCGAAGGATTTCATGAGGTCATGCGTCAGTTCAATATCCTTCCACCCAGCATTGAGCCGAGCGCTACGGGGCATATTGTTGAGCAGATTGAAATCACCAAAAAACTTATCGATAAAGGACTTGCCTATGAGTCCAACGGATCAGTCTATTTCAATGTAAGGAAATATAATCAGGAGCATCACTACGGAATTCTTTCAGGGCGGAATATCGAGGAGTTGATGGAGAGTGGAAGAGACCTCGACAACCAGGATGAGAAGCACGAAAAAATTGATTTCGCTTTATGGAAGAAGGCTTCCCCATATCATATCATGCGCTGGCCTTCGCCCTGGGGCGATGGCTTTCCTGGCTGGCATATTGAGTGCACCGTAATGAGTACTAAATACCTGGGTGAGACATTTGATATTCACGGGGGGGGTATGGATTTGAAATTTCCACATCATGAATGCGAAATTGCCCAAGGCACGGGCGCTACCGGGAAGACTCCGGTTAACTATTGGCTCCACTCCAACATGCTAACGGTGAACGGTCAGAAAATGAGTAAGTCACTTGGAAATTCTTTTTTGCCCAGCGAACTTTTTGCAGGTACACATCCCCTGCTCGACAAAGGTTATGGACCGATGGCCGTTCGGTTCTTCATGCTGCAGTCGCATTACTCCAGTACTCTTGATTTTTCAAATGAAGCATTGCAAGCAGCGGAAAAGGGATTCAAAAAATTAATCAATGCGCTCGGACTAATTAAGAAAATGGAGCATCCCGGCACGGGTAGTTCAACCAAAGCAGCTACGGATGAATTAACCCGGCTTGCCAATGAATGTTACCTTAACATGAGTGATGACTTCAATACTGCCAAGACGCTCGCGGTACTCTTTGAAATGTCCTCCCGTATTAATGATATGAAATCAGGCAACCTGTCCATTGCACAGATTGATGCGGAAGTTTTTAATACTTTCAAGGAGACCTATGTCGGGTTTATGGAAAAAGTTTTGGGTCTTGAAGAAGAAAAGGAACAAAATGATGAGGTGTTGAAAGGAACAATCAATCTGCTTATTGATTTGCGAAAGAAAGCCCGGACTGATAAGAACTTTGCACTCTCCGATAAAATCAGGGACGATTTGAAGAAACTTGGCATTCAAATCAAAGACGGAAAAGACGGTGAGATGACTTACACCTTTGAATAGAAATAAGTCGTCACTTCTTCTCTGTTTTTTCCGAGTTACTTACAAAGGCAATCCGTTTACTATCCGGTGACCATGAGGGCACGTTAATCGTACCCTGACCCCCATACAAATAAGCAATTACCCGCGGTACTCCCCCACCCGCAGGCATCAGGCGCAGCATAACGCGCTTATACGAAGGGTGATCATTTGGGCTTATGGTAGTTGGAAATGAAATGAAAGCAATCCACTTTCCATCGGGTGAGAGGTGCGGAAACCAATCATTGTATTCATCAAACGTGATCTGTTCTTTAGCCGATCCATCAGGCTTCATGCGCCAGAGTTGCATTGTACCACTCTGACTGGAATTATAATAGATATACTTTCCATCGGGCGAATACTCGCTGCCATCTACATGATAACCATCATTGGTTGTTAGTTTAATTTCTTCACCTCCATTCACACTGATTTTATAAATGTCATAATTCTTTCCATCACGCTGGCCCACAAATACAACATCCTTTCCATTGGGTGCCCAGCCATGCAAATACGAAGGTGTTTTCTCTGTAATTAATTTTGGTGTTCCCCCGGTTAGCGGAAGCGTATACACTGTTGAACCTCCGCCCGCCAAGCCTTCGCGATGATGACTAATCGCAAGCATTTTTCCATCAAATGAAATGACATGATCGTTGTTGTTTTGATTGGCAAATCCGGTATTTAATTTTTCTATCTGACCCCCTTCAACAGGAATCGTAAACAACGATCCATCCTGATTAAATAATAACTTTTTTCCATCGGGCATCCAATTAGGCGCTTCAAAACGACCCGTTGATTCATGAATCACTTTTCTCTTGCCATCAAATACATTCATTACCTCCATCCGGCAACCAATGAAACCTTGTTGATAGGGATTATACGTATCGGCCACGGGTCTGTCGATCCGCACATTCCAGGCTTTGGCTTCTTCTACCACATTTTCATTGTGCGCTGAAATAAAAAGTCCGACCAGCACATTATCTGATAAGGAATTCAGAGCGTATCGACCCACCTCCTGAAGGGGCTCGCCTACCGGAGCTACTCGCATTATGTAATCACGTCCCGCCCGTTCCAGTTGAACTACCTGAATCTTCTTTTTGGTGTATCGGATTTCATCTTCCGGGTCTCGCATGTGGGCACCGCGTAGTTGACGCCATTGCAATGCAGTAAGACCATCGCCATGTATTGTGGCAATTATATGAGGGGCATCATCCTCTGTGGAACCGCGCACCATCCACCCGATTTTCCGATGTGGGTCAGTTCCTGTACCAACAAATTCGAGATTAGCTGTAGCAATAAAGTCACCATTTATTTTTTTGTAGGTATAATGAAACTCATCGTGACCAAACCAGATGTTATAGCCACTTCCTTTCAATTGGTACTCCTGACTTACAGCATCATAAACAGTAGCGCCTTGGTTTTTAGGTTTTCCAATATCGGTATGATTTTCAAAGATACCCACAGGGGTCTGCGACCAGGCTTGCAAAACCATGCAACTAATCCATAAAATTCCAACAAGTGTTTTCATAGACTTGAATTTAGGATAGATAATGATAAAGCGCATTCAATATTAATTATTTAATCAGAACTTTCTTGCCCGGTAGAGAGTTAAATCTGAGATTGCCGAACTTCATGATTCTCAAAAAGCTTTTCATTTTACCCATACGAATTTACCAGGCCACCTTATCCCCCTTGTTGGGCGCACACTGTCGCCATTCACCTTCCTGTTCGCAGTATACTATTGAGGCAATCCAGGAATGGGGTGTATTGAAGGGTACCTGGTTAGGCGCCAAACGAATTGCCCGGTGCCATCCCTGGGGAACGAGTGGATTTGATCCCGTACCCAAAAAGAAATAAAACCGTTCTTCAACCCCTGTGGTTAGTCAGAGATTCTTTCTTCTGATTTGTGAAAATTAAATCTACATTTAAAGGAGTTAACTAGCTTCTCCCTTTATGCCTGATTTCCAAATTAAGAAGACACCCAAAGATTATGATGTTTGTATTGTTGGTTCCGGTGCAGGTGGCGGTATGGCTGCCTATGTGTTAGCAAATGCTGGCATTAAAGTCGTGTTACTCGAAGCAGGTCCGTTATATGATCCTGCCAAAAATGTCACACAATTAAAATGGCCCTGGGAATCACCACGAAGAGGAGCCAGTACTCCACTCAGGAATTTTGGAGATTTTGATGCCGCCTATGGTGGCTGGGAATTGGAAGGAGAACCGTATACCCGAAAAGATGGCACTAAGTTCGATTGGTTTCGCTCGCGAATGCTGGGCGGCCGCACCAATCACTGGGGCCGGATTTCGCTGCGCTTTGGGCCGAAAGATTTTAAACGCAGAAGCATTGATGGGTTAGGAGACGACTGGCCCATTGGGTACGAGGATGTTGCTCCGTATTATGACAAGATTGATCAACTCATTGGAATCTTTGGATCAAAGGAAAATCTGCCTAACGATCCCGATAGTATTTTCCTTCCGCCACCCAAGCCACGCTTACACGAACTGTTTATTAAAGAAGCAGGTACCGCATTGAATATTCCCGTTATTCCTTCACGTCTTTCTATACTTACAAAACCTATCAATAAAGACCGGGGCGCATGCTTCTTCTGTTCGCAATGTAATCGGGGTTGCACCGTTTACGGAGATTTCTCATCGTCTTCGGTACTTGTAAAACCTGCGTTGAATACCGGCAATGTAGATGTGATTCCAAATGCCATGGTGCGCGAAGTCAATACAAATTCGGAAGGCAAAGCAACGGGTGTTTCGTTTGTCAATAAAGACGATAAGCAAGAATATACGGTGAAAGCCAAGGTCGTTGTGTTAGCAGCCAGCGCCTGTGAATCAGCCCGATTGCTTCTTAATTCAAAATCAACGCAATTCCCGAATGGACTTGCGAACTCGAGTGGTGTAGTTGGTAAATATCTGCATGACTCAACCGGGGCAGACATGGGTGGAATTCTACCAAAACTTGTTGGACGTAAAAGGTACAACGAAGATGGCGTGGGTGGCATGCATGTTTACACACCCTGGTGGCTCGACAGCAAAAAATTAGATTTTCCACGCGGGTATCACATTGAATATTATGGTGGTATGGGAATGCCTGGCTATGGGTATGGTTTTGGTATGCAAGGCACCAATGGAAAATATCCCGGCCGGGATGGAAAACAAAAAGAGGCCGGAGGTTATGGTGCTTCGCTGAAAGACGATTATCGTTATTTCTATGGGGCCTCGTTTGGAATGAGTGGCCGTGGTGAATCGATCGCTATGGAAAGTAACTATTGCGAGATCGATCCCAACACAGTTGATAAATATGGAATCCCGGTGCTGCGTTTCCATTACAAATGGACGGATCATGAAGTGAAGCAGGCTAAACACATGAAAGAAACGTTTGCTGAAATCATCGACAAGATGGGAGGCGTAGTTACTTATGGTAAAGATGGTCCGGAAAAAGACTATGGACTTGCTGCTCCTGGACGCATTATTCACGAGGTGGGAACCACGCGCATGGGTAACGATCCTAAGAAATCAGTGGTGAACAAACACAATCAGGCGCACGATGTAGATAATCTTTTTATTGTTGATGGTGGTCCTTTTGTATCCCAGGCCGATAAAAATCCAACATGGACAATCTTAGCCTTATCCATGCGTGCCAGTGAATATATTATTGATGAATTGAAGAAACAGAATATCTGACCTCACCCTAAATCCCTCTCCACAGGGAGAGGGACTTTAAGCGTTGGTCACAAAAGAGTAAATAACAATAAAACAAATCCTCTTACCCCTCTCCTTTGGAGAGGGGCCAGGGGTGAGGTTATGGATAGAAGAAAATATTTAAAAACACTTGCAGTAGGTTCCCTGGGGGCCACTGCACTTATTGGACAATCCTGCGAACCGACCAAAGAGAAAGGTCCTGAAGCGCCAACGTTTACCATCGACCGCACACCGGCCGAACTGGAGCGTGAACAAAAACTGCTCAGTGAAACTTTCTTTGATGAACATGAAATGAAAACCATTTCGATCCTGAGTGATATTATCATCCCCAAAGACGAAACCTCGGGTTCGGCTACGGAGGCTGGGGTTCCGGCTTTCATTGAATTTATCGTAAAAGATATGCCCCGCCATCAAACTCCCATGCGGGGTGGATTGAAGTGGCTTGACATTCAATGCATGAAACGTTTCAATGCAGATTTTGCTTCGTGCAGTTCCGCTCAACAAATTGAAATGGTTGACGAAATTGCCTATCCTGAAAAGGCGAAGCCAGAAATGCAGCAGGGAGTTGCGTTCTTCAACCTGATGCGCGACCTGACAGCCTGTGGATTCTTTACCAGTGAAATCGGTATTAAAGATTTAGGATATGCCGGAAATAAACCCAATCAGTGGGATGGTGTTCCGCAAGAGGTGTTGGATCAGTATGGATTAAAATATGATGAGCGAACGCTTGCCGAAAGCGTGAAGTTTGATTCCTAAAAATAATACTCGATACTAACAACCTGACACTAGTATCAAGCAACAAGTATCAATTTATATAATTCAACTATTTAAAATTACATTATGACTACCAGAAGAAGTTTCATTAAGAAAGCAGGTCTTGCTGCCGGGGCAGTAACCATCATTCCACGGTACGTGCTGGGCGGAAATGGTTTTATTGCTCCCAGTGATAAAATCTATGTGGCTGGCATTGGTGTGGGTGGAAAGGGAGAAAGTGACATCGCCATGTTTGCAAAAAGTGGTAAGGCAGAAATATCTTTCCTCTGCGATGTGGATGATCGAAGGGCAGCCAACACAGTAAAGAATTTTCCGAAAGCCAAGTATTACAAAGACTATCGCAAGATGCTTGATGAAAATCATAAGAGCATCGATGCGGTTTCTGTTTCCACACCTGACCACATGCATGCTATTC
>JBGASB010000007.1:220395-220633 GCA_044229915.1 Cyclobacteriaceae bacterium | reverse complement strand
CCGTTACCCCGCCAACTAACTAATCATGCGCATGCTCATCCTCAACCACCGTAGTTTTAATCACTGAATGATGCCATTCTATGATCTTATGGAGTGTTAATTCCCCTTTCGGGGAGCTATCCTCCTGTTGAGGGCAGATTGCATACGTGTTACGCACCCTTACGACACTCTTGCTCAAATATTGCTACTCAAGTTACCGTTCGTCTTGCATGTATTAGGCCTGCCGCTAGCGTTCATC
>JBGASB010000007.1:0-220385 GCA_044229915.1 Cyclobacteriaceae bacterium | reverse complement strand
AGGATCAAACTCTCCATAGTATTCTCTTTAAGTAAAAAGCTTATAGTTAAAAGTACAATGTACTCCACTCTTCACCTTTCACTCAGCCTCGTGGTTCAGCCTTCTTTCGAAGCCTCGAACCCTCGGCCTATGTCATTTAATCCTCGGTCCTCATTAACTTTTTTTGTCCTTCAATGCATCGCTGCATCGAACCTTAAAGAAATCAACTCGTTGAAACACTCTATCGCGTTCCAACGGGTCCGCTATCAATCTCCATTCATTCAAAGAACGTTTGTCCTGATTTTCAATCCTCACTTAGTAAGACTGAAGTTCTGAACATTAGTGGTTCAAAACTTTGTGAACCTTTAAATTTCTATCACTAACCGCCTTTTCGTTAAAAGGGAGTGCAAAGGTAGGTGTTGATAGGGTTTATGCAATAGTTGCGGTAAAGATTTTTATCAAAAAAAGCGGTTTTTTGCTTGTATTGGGCTAACTAACTGATAATCAGAAGTAGAGTCAGGAGCTTTTTTTCTTAAAAACAGGCACTGTGCTGCAAGGCTCTCCAAACATGATGCTGAATGCAATCGGGCGGAGTCTATTTGTGGCCTCAACATAAGCGGAAGCAGGAACATTTACTTTACTACAACCTTTAATAACCACTTTGGCATTGTGATATTTTTCCCAATCCACTTTATCCAAAGACTGTTGAAATAATTTTCCTTCCAGATCCTGTAAAGTGCCAAAACTAACCTGGGCTACATAAGGCTGAAGGGAAGCCACTACTAACATAAAGGCCCAGGTGGGCACAATGGCATCTGCAGAACACGTTACAGCCACTAACTTATTTCGATATTGAGTCCAATCATGTGACTTAATGAAATCACGAAAATCTTTCTCACGTAAAACCAATTCCTGAAAAAGTAAATCTTTCAAATCAAATACTAGACGCTCGCCTGGTGTGTAAAGCTCCTCCAGATCGAAGGTTACCAATTGACTACTGTTAACTCTGTTAGCTATCTCCTTTTCCATCTTGTTTCAACACGCTTAAACAAAATTTGGTTTTTTGATCAGAAAATCTTTTAGATAGAAGGGCTCAAACAATCCTATATCTTCAAAAAGAGAATGCTCCCACTTTAAATGCCCTAACACCCCTAAGTGAGTTGCCTCTGGTACGAGTTCTGGAATAAACCGGGCATTGTGATGGTGAATTATTTCTCTGCACTTTACTGCACCTTCTCCCACAAAGTATATTATATGGCTTTCAAGGTGTTCATGAAAACTATCCTCATCAAGAATTTTTGCCTGTGTTGATTCAACCTGATTCAAATTGAAATCCACCAATTTGCAATACACTTCCATTCTACGGGCGTCAAGCATTGGACATAAAAGAACCTGATCATCAAATTCTTTTGAATAAGAAGTGAGGCTACTTACTAAATGTTGCTTTCCCTGGGAGGATAACAAATCAAGTGTGTTGATGGCGATAAGAGGGATGCCGAGTGCATAACAAAGCCCTTTAGCTGTTGCGACACCTATGCGCAATCCTGTATAGGAACCCGGGCCCGAAGCAACAATCACCCCTTGTAAATCCTGGGGCTTACTACCTGAATGATTTAATACTTCCTGAATCATGACTGCCAACTGTGATGCCGCAGACCGAGGTGTTTTAATCTCGCGTGAAGCTACCAATACGCCCTTCTTGTGCAGAGCTACAGAACACGACTGCGTGGATGTCTCCAAACTCAGCAGTAAGGCCATTAGTTTGGCGATAGAAGTTTTCTGTATGCAACGGGATCGGACAAAACTTTCTTTGCTTCCTGGATTTCCGAATCGCTATCCATTGAAATCTCGATCTGGCCCTGCGCCAGCCGATAATGAAATGCAATTTCCTGAGCGAGGATTTTTGACAACTCTGGTTTGAATCGGATCAGCGCTGAATTTTTGTTCTGCTCAATTTTGGTCTTCAAATCCTTCAATGGAGATTGCAACTCATCGAAATACTTTTCCTTTTTTGCAGTAGCTATTAACTCTTCTGCCTTTTGATCCAATTCGGTTGTGTATACAAATTTTTGCTCCTTCACCCACGAGATAAACTTCTGATATTCTTCATCCGAGAGATTGAAGTTCCTGAAAGAAGCTGGCACCGCATGTTCTCCACAATACTTTGTTGCATATTCAAATACATAGCCCGACCCTACCAACTCAACAATTGCAGAGCCATACGTCTCACCCTCAATGAAAACATCAGGATCGAGACCGGCACCATCAAATACTTTTCTGCCTCCTGCTGTTTTAAATTCTCTTTTAAGTGAATCAGGGAATTTATTAACCGTACCATCACTTTTGCGATGCTCATAATCAAGAGCTTGAATACAGCGTCCGCTTGGAATATAATATTTTGCCGTTGTCACCTTGAGCTGGGCATTATACGCTAGTTGTCGGGTGGTTTGAACAAGCCCTTTACCAAACGTTTTTTGCCCCACCAGAATAGCCCGATCATAATCCTGCAGCGAGCCTGCTACAATTTCGGATGCCGAAGCGCTTCCTCCGCTAGTAAGAACCGCAATGGGTATTTCTGTGTCTAATGGGTTGTTCAGTGTAGTGTATGATTTATTCCACTCAGGCACTTTGCCCTTCGTTGAAACAACTTCCTTACCTTTTGGAATGAATACATTAACAATATTCACCGCTTCATACAATGAGCCCCCAGGATTATCGCGCAAATCAAGAATTAATTTCCTTGCACCTTGTTGCTTTAATTTGCTTACAGCCTCTTCTACTTCTTTTCCAGCCCCAGGAGTAAACTCATCGAGTTTAATATAACCAGTTTCGGTGCCCACCATTCCTTGATAGGTGATGTTTGAGATTTTAATTTTTTCGCGTACTAATTTGAATTTCAGGTTCTCCTTTTGTCCGGATCTTTTTATCTCTACGATTACTTCCGTTTTCGGTTTACCTTTTAGTAAAGCACTAACTTCGGAGGTTGGCTTGCCTTGCACATTCTTGCCATCAACCGAGATAAACTCATCTCCTACCCGCAATCCGCCACGTTCAGCAGGGAACCCAACGTAAGGATTGGTTATTACTGTTTTCTTGTTTACCACACCTATCAACGCACCAACACCTGCATACTGCCCGGTGGTTTGAATGCTGAACGCCTCAAGATCTTCTTCCGGAATATAATCAGTATATGGATCTAGCTGATCGAGCATACCATCGATGCCGTTATCAATCAGTTTTTTTGGATTCACATCATCCACGTAGTATGCATTCACCTCCTTAAACAGGGTGGCAAAAATGTCCAGGCTTTTAGCGATATCAAAATACTTTTCTCCTGGAACCTGAAAGGCCCAGATTGCGAATGCCAATACGGCCAACGCTCCCATTATTTTCAACCTCTTCATCATATACAACTTATAGGGACTCCAATTTCTTAATTTTTTCCAGCACTAAAAAGAGTTTGCTTTTGATCTCCGTGTAAGGTAATATTTCCTTTGCTGTATAGATAAACGAAAAAATTCCCTTTTCGGGTCGCGATTGTATGATTTCCTTTTGAAGCCGGTAGGCTTCGCGCACCCTCCGCTTAACCTTATTTCTATCAACCGCCCTTTTAAACTGGCGGGCAGGCACTGAAATAAGTACTTGATGAACTGCTATCTTACTTTGATCAGGGCTGAGCCGATGAATTACCTTAAAGGGGTATAAATAAAAAGAGGAACCCTTTTCAAAGAGTTCCTTTATCAATTTTTCTTTCGAAAGCCTTTCCGCTTTTGTAAACGTGAATCTCACCCCCGGCCCATCTCCAAAGGAGAGGGGTGACTCTCTCTCTGAATTTTCCATTATGAATTATTTAACCTTCCTAAAACCCGCAATCAAGACATCCAGGAAGGCATTATTGTTTATCTGGTCTTAGGAGTGCCTTCGTCAGAAACGGTAAGCTTCTTTCTTCCCTTTTTTCTGCGGGAAGCAAGTACTCTGCGACCATTAGCGGTTGCCATACGCTCGCGGAAACCGTGCTTGTTGGTTCTTTTCTTGCGGGAAGGTTGGAATGTGCGTTTCATAGTATTGTCTGATAATCCTCAATTTCTAAAGGGGTGCAAAAATGTGCAGGATAATCGGGATTTACAAGATTGGACATCTGAAATTGACCAGAAACCTTATAATTAATAAAAAAAGGCCAGTTTTTAGGCTAGCCTTCTATTTCGATCTGACATTTACTATTGCACTTTAAATATGGCGTCATCTAACTCCACATTCGGTTCTGTAGAGGTTGTTTCAAATTTCAGTTTCATAGGCCCCATTGATTGTACAATGATTTGGGGAAGTTTAACACCATTCACTTCCTTATAATCCTGATACTGAACGGGGACAGCTACTTCTCCCTGCGGAGTATTTACATAAGTAACTGTTTGAATTTTCAGATTCGATTTGCTATCAAAGTAGGTCGAAATTCTTCCCCCACTCGGAAATATATAGTCAACCACATAGGCTTCATTTCCTTCTACATTTTCAATCGATTTAAGAACGGCTTTTACCTTCATTGAAGCCAACCCCGCTTCAGGAACAATGTGAGATTCATATGAACTAAGCTCCTTAATGGCTGCTTCCAAAGGCATTTTTTGGCCACGCATTTCTTGAGAAATGTCCTTACCGTCACTCACAACTTTTTGCATGGCCCCCATTCCCGCAACTGATAGCTCCATCAAATATTTACCGCCTGCTTTCTTAGAACTGACCATGCTTACCTCCATTCCCTGAATGGAGCTCTTTGCTGTAGTCCTAATACTCTTCAATTCATTTATTCTCTTTTCCCCACCAATCGCTTCAATGTAATTGGCTATTACTTTTTCTGCCGTTAAACCAGGAGGAAGTGCAGATGCTTTGGTTGGAACATAGGGCTCACCATATATATCGAAGTATTTAACCTCACCAAACCTCTTCAACTTTTCAGCAACATCAGTTCCTTTGCCTACAACAACAATGTGTGCATTGTCAGGGCGGATAAACTTCTTAGCAGTCGCCTGTACGTCTGCTAATGTTATCGCATCGACATACTTCAGATAATTATTATAATAGTCTTTAGGCAAGTTGTACTTAGCGGTGTTCAATGCAAAGTTGGCGATGGTCTGCGGATTTTCTAGTGAACGACCAAAAGCCCCTGAGATTTCAGCTTTAGCCAGGATCAACTCTTTCTCTTCAACGGGCTCGTTAACAATGCGCTTGAGTTCTGAAATAAATTCATAAACAGAACTATCCGTTACCTCATTACGAACGCTGGCCGCAGCATTAAAACTTCCAACAAGGTTGTCGGGGTTCAATTGCGAGCCTGCACCATAGGTAAACCCATGCTTCTCGCGAAGGTTTTGATTCAATCGGGCAGAGAAACCCACACCTAAAATCTGATTAGTCACGCGAGCCCTGATAGCATCTTGCGTGCCCGGCTTAAGATCTAACGGATACGTGATGTTAATAACTGATTGTACTGAAGCTGGTCGATCAACCAATGCTACATAAGTTTTAGCTGGCTCCTTAGGTTGAGGGTACGTTGGATTCTTTACTTCACCAGGAACCCACTTAGCGAAGTACTTTTCTGAGATGCTTTTAGCTGTCTTTAAATCAATATCTCCAACAATAATCAAATAGGCATTATTGGGTTTAAAGTAGGTGTTGTAATACCCCTTTATATCATCCATCGTAATTGCCCCGACCGTTTTCTCGGTGGTAAATAATCCATATGGGTGTTGTTTGCCATACCTTAAGGCACTGCGCACATTGCCTGCAATAGTATTGGGGTCATCTTTACCAGCTGCAATGCCAGACAGGGTTTGTGTTTTAAGTTTCTCTAACTCTTCGGGGGCAAAGGCCGGATTGTATAATACATCACTCATCAAATCAAGCAACTTAGTGGTATGCTTGGTTAAACTGGATGCAAAAATTCCGTTGGAACTTGTACTTAAATTAGCCCCAATAAAATCAGTCTCTTCATCAATCTGAGCTTTTGTTTTTGTCTTCGTACCCGTGCCTATCAAAGTACCGGCCATGTCGATGTAGCCTTCCTTTTCGCCCTGATAAATTGCATCATTTTTTAATTGCAACGAAAACTGAACGCGAGGTAGTTTGTGATTTTCAACGACAAACACCTGCAAACCGTTTTTTAATGTGAAGGTCTGGTACTCTCCTATTTTAATCTCACGAGCCGGAGCCGGCTTAGGTGCTTTGGTGCGATCAACTTGCGCTTGTGCGGTTACGAATACGAGCAACAAGCAAATGAATATAATATGCTTCTTCATAATCAATTATCTTTTTTGATTTGAGTATTATCAGGTTTGCTTTGAGCCGATTTGGGCATGTATTGCAACACAACCCGATTTTCTTTGGTGAGGTACTGTTTTGCTACTCGTTGTAAATCTTCCCGGGTCACTTTCATGTAGCGATCTATTTCGGTGTTGATCAGGTTTGCATCTTTATAATATACATGATAGTTGGCTAGCTGCTCCGCTATTCCGAAGGTGGTTGAATTTTGCTGCACGAATTGGCTTTCCATCTGGTTGCGGATTTTTTGAAATTCCTTTTCGGAGATTAATTCATTCTTAACTTTCTCAATCTCTGCGTCCATTGCCTTTTCGAGATCGGTTGGATCAACACCCATGTTTACAATGCCAAGGGTGATGTAAAGGCCGGGGTCTTCGAGAGCGAACGGAAAGGATGCTACCTGCAATGCCTTCTTTTGTTCATCCACCAACGCTTTATACATGCGAGAGCTTTGACCACCACTTAATACTGTACTCAACATTTCCAATGCATAAGAATCAGGTGTGCCCTGTGCTGGAATGTGGTAAGCCTGAAACACCGCAGGTAATTGAATATTATCAAATACCACATCACGCACTTCAGCCTTTTGCTCTGGTTCTTTCACTGTTGGGCGGGGAATTTCCTTATTACCTCTTGGGATGTCTTTAAAGTATTTTGCAACAGCAGCTTTGGTTTGCTCGATATCGATGTCTCCGGCAATTGAGAGGGTTGCGTTTTCAGGAACATAGAACTTTTTGTAAAAGGCAATAAACTCGTCCAACGAAGCTGCGTTAAGATCATCCATCGATCCAATGGGTGTCCAGCGATACGGATGAACCGTATAAGCTCTTTTAAAAATTTCTGCCTGAAATGACATGTACGGTTGGTTATCAATGCGCTGCCGTTTTTCTTCCTTTACTACTTCGCGTTGAGTCTCTACACCAATTTGTTCAATTTTGGCATGCATCATTCGCTCGGACTCCATCCATAAACCAAGTTCTAATTGATTGGATGGTAGTACCTCGTAATAAAAAGTGCGGTCGTTGGAGGTATTGGCGTTATTAGTTGCCCCTGCATTGGCCAGGTACTTATCGAATTCACCACGCTTAATATTCTCTGAGCCTTCGAATAGCAAATGTTCGAAGAAGTGCGCAAAGCCTGTACGGTTCGGGTCTTCATTTTTTGAGCCCACATGATACAGTACTGAGACCGCCACAATAGGCGTAGTGTTATCCTTATGCAGGATTACATGCAAACCGTTAGGTAAATCATATTCCGTAAATTCAATTTTTCTTGCCTGACTGAAACTCACCGAAATTGCGGTAAGCAGCAACCAAAGGGTTAAATTTTGTTTTTTGCGCATAATTAATTTTTTGGATTACAATAATAGGGATTCTAACGGATGAATGTAAGCCGTAGT
This sequence comes from Cyclobacteriaceae bacterium, assembly GCA_044229915.1. Classification (GTDB taxonomy): domain Bacteria; phylum Bacteroidota; class Bacteroidia; order Cytophagales; family Cyclobacteriaceae; genus ELB16-189. Next base: position 212,695 of record JBGASB010000007.1, on the reverse strand, counting down.
TATCTATACTTTTGTTAAGCTATAGGTGTTAAAACCCTGATAAGGTTTAAACAATTAAATCCCCAAGAATTTTTTTCATTTGCTGAGGCTCAAGTCGTGGACCGAATTGTGAAACCACCCGGGAAGAAGCCAATGATGCCAGCTTTCCAGCCTCGGCATAGCTATGACCATGTGTAATTCCATACATAAACGCGCCCGAAAACATATCTCCCGCTCCATTCGTATCAATAGCACGCACTTTATAAGGTTCTATCTGAACAAATGTATCACCATCATAAATCAAGGCACCATTCGCGCCCAGCGTAATGGCAAAACGACTGGCTACTTGTTTTAATTTCTCTCGGGCATCACCCATGTTATCCGTACCCGTAAAAATCATGGCTTCTTCTTCATTGCAGAAAAGCAAATCTACACTGGCGCCAACAATCTCTTCCATTTGTTTGGAGAAGTATTTTGTCATGCTTGGATCAGAAAATGTGAGCGCAGTAGCGATCTTATTTTTCTCTGCAATCCGCTTGGCTTCCTTCAACGCTTCAAGACCTTTAGGGCTGGCTACCAGGTAGCCTTCCAGATATATATAAGAAGAGTTCTTGATTGCATTTTCATCCAAATGTTCGGGAGAAAGAAAAGAACTTACCCCCAGAAATGTATTCATGGTGCGCTCGGCATCAGGACTGGTCATTACCAGGCAACGACCCGTGTGCCCCACAGGACATTTATCGTGACTTAGATTTGTATCAACTCCATTTCTTTTTAAATCCTCCAAAAAGAATTTTCCCAAATCATCTTTCGCTACAAGGCAAGAGTAGAAACTCTTACCCCCAAACTGATTGATTGCCACCACGGTATTTCCGGCCGATCCACCACCCGACATCTTACTCCGTTTCATGTCAATGGCTTTCATCAGATGAAGTTGCCTCTTTTCATCAACTAAAGTCATCAGGCCTTTTTCTACTTCGTTTTGTTCAAAGAAATCGTGGTCTACTTCAGTTACAATATCTACTAAGGCATTGCCGATGCCATACACGTCATATTTCATGTCTTAAAATTTAGTTGGCAAAAGTAAACAAAGTTGTTGGATGGTGAGGTATTACTTCTTCCCCTTCGGTTTGATATTTAACGTTCGCTTGAATCGGGCGGCACGATCCGGATAGTCGGTGATAAAACCATCCACATCCATACCCTTCAGCGAAAGCATATCACTTTCCTCATTAACCGTCCAGGGTATTACCCGGATTTTTCTTTCATGAAGATTCTTTACATCATCTTTGGATAGTAATTGATAATACGGACTATAAATAGAAGGGGCGAATCCCAGCGCAGTCAGATTTTCGTCTACTGATTTTATATTCTCTACCAAAGCTGCCAGCCGAACGTCTGGATATTTTTCATGCCAGTACTTCAACACTCTGAAATCGAACGATTGAATTACCACACGGTCTAGCGGGAGGTATTGATCAACCAGATTATAAACCAGGTCTGAGAAAACTTCTGGCTTTGGATGGAATTTATTGTCGTACTCGGGGAGGGTCTTAATCTCGATGTTGTAATCTACTTCGTAGCGCGAAAAGTTCTTGATATGATTTTCTACTGCTACAATTACTTCACTTAATAAAGGTTTAGTAACCGTCATCTTCTGTTGCTCGGGAAATCGTTCATTACCTTTTGAGCCGCAATCCCATTGCCTTACCTGCTCATAAGTCATTTTATAAATGTTGTGCTTCTTTTCATCCCTGGCATCAAAGGATTTTTCCTCTGAAGTAGTGCAAATAGCTGCCGACATCCACGGTTCATGAGAAACAACAAGTTGCTTGTCATTAGTGACTGCCAGATCAAGTTCAATCGTAGTTACCCCTGAATCCAGCGCCACCAAAAAAGCCGGGATAGAATTCTCTGGCCTTAAACCACGCGCGCCTCTATGTCCTTGAATATCGAATTTGGGAATGTATGATTGGGCAATCGCTCCTGGACCCAAAGCAATCAGAAACAACAACACATAATACTTCATGACCGAAAGATACTGGATTCTGGGTGCCTGATACAACAATAACTCGAGGTATCTGGAGTCCAGCTTACATATGTTACTGCCTGATCATCATCATTCTTCCACCCCCTGGCCTGCGCAGGCCCATGGGATTCAATTGCTTATTCAATGCATAGGTAAAGCTCACCATATAGTAACGGCCCAGGTTGTTAATGGTCTCTTGTTGATAGTAGTTAGACGTAGCGGTTTGTGTCACTCCCATACTTTTATCAAATAGGTTATTTACTCCAACCTTAATTTCACCGGCTTTATTTTTCATAACAAACCGGGAGAGTGAAATATTCAATAGTGGTATGGTTTGATTATAATCAGTAGTCTGACTATTATAGATTAAATAATCAAAGGCAGCATTCAATGAGTAGTTCTTCAAAAAATTAAGATTGCTTTCGGCCGTATACGTTTTATTGAAGAAGACCTGGTCTTGTTGCGTGTCAAATTCATACTTTGTTTCCTGATGGCTGAGGTTGGCGCTCAAATCAATCGTTAAAACTTCTTTATATGTGTAATTATAGCGAACCGACCCCCCCAGCGTTTGCTGATGTATTGTATTCTCTTCATCATTCAACAAGTTGATTCCTTTGGATGCAGATGCGGTCGGGCCTATGTTGATACGACTGTTTAACCTCTTTATGGGGAAACCAAAGTTAAGGTTGGCTGATACATTAAGATTGTCCTTCACATTAACCGGCTGGGTTACACGCACCAGGCTGTCATTTACGGTTTGTGAATTTGTAATTGCATTGGTTGTATACGTAGTGGTAAGGAATGCAAAGAAGTTTACAAACCTGGCCGGATCAAACGTGGTGAAGTTTGCCGTGCCCCGATGTGAATACGCAGGTTTCAACGTAGGATTGCCGACATAGATATTTAACGGGTCGGTATTATCAACTACAGGTTGCAATTGCTGGATGGTTGGCTCCTGCATAGAGGTCTCGTAATTGAAATTCAGATGCTTGAAATTTGAGAAGTCGTAATTGAAGCGCGCGGTGGGTAATAGATTTTCGAACGTACGATCAATGGTTGCATTGCGTGAAATCAAATCCCCTTTCAGGCTTGTCATCTGATAACTGGCTCCCACGGCAAAGTTGTACTTCTGCCGATTCATACGAAAGTTGATGCCCGGACGATTGTAGATATAATCGCTGGTATAAAGATTACTTAGCCTGGTATTGTAGACGGGAACGCCCGTGTTCTCGTCATAAACTTTGCGATCCACCTCATTCTGGTTGTTTCTGAAGTTGTAATTAGCCTCCAGGTATTTGCGACCTCCAAGCGGCTCGGTATAAGAAACCGTAGCTCCATAGGTTAAGTTATCAGTAGTTTGAGTATTCGTTTGCAGAATCTGTTGCTCCCCAGGGGTGTTGGTATAATACTGATTGAGCGACTGTATGTTCCCTTCACTATCCGTCTGAGTTACTCCCAAGGTAAGGTTGGTGGAAAGCGTTCGTCCTTTCTTGGCAAAGCGATGTCTCCAAAGCAAATTGGAATTTACGTTCATACTATTTTGTGCTGAATAACTGCTTTGGTCACTTTCGGTTTGTAGCGTGTTGTCTGCTGTTAAGGTTTCACTTTCGCTTTGTGTATTCATTTCTGACTCCGAATAGGTAGCAGCTGCCACAAACTTTAAGGAGTTGGCTGAGTCAATCTGGTGCTCAAGGGTAAGATTGGCGCGGTGATTATCGTTGTTACTAAGCTGTTTGCTATTCTGATTGAACGTATAATTTCCAGTAGGTAGATAATTGACCCGCTCTAACGACTTGGAAATATTCTGGTCGATTCGATTGTAGAAATAACTAGAGGTCAGCTTGGTGTCCTTATTGAGATCTTTATTGAAATTGACTCCACCTGCATAGTTGGTCATAATTCCATTTTGTCGCCCGCCAAAATTGAGTGGCACTCCACTTTGGTTATCTGAATTGAAAGAGATTTGCACCCGGCCACCACCGCCACCCATCATTTGTTGGGAGCCACCGGTAAAATTCATGTAGTCGTCCATCGAGAACCCTTGCTCATTAATATTATTGCCCATTCCCAAAAAGGAAAGTTGCTGGCCTTTGCTGAATCGGTTAATACTGGCTTTTGCCTGAAAACGATCTTCGGTTCCTGCCCCAGCCATCAGCGTACCAAAAGCTCCATTGCGCTTTTCTTCTTTCAATTCCAGGTTGATTGTTTTTTCCTTTTGTCCATCATCAATGCCTGTGAACAATGCCTGATCCGATTTCTTATCGAACACCTGTACCTTCTCAACGGCATCGGCAGGAAGATTACGGGTTGCGAGTTTGGGATCGCGCCCAAAAAACTCACGACCATCCACGGTTACACGTTGAACTTGTTCGCCCTGCGCTCTCACCGTTCCATCGGTCTCTACTTCTACTCCGGGTAATTTTTTTAACAGGTCTTCAACGTTAGCATTTGCTTTGGTTTGGAATGATCCAGCATTGAATTCAATAGTATCCCGCTTCACAGTAACGGGCGCTTTCTCACCCATCACCACAACGCTTTCCAATTCCTTTGTAAGTATTTGCATTTTAATGCGACCTACCTCCAATACAGATCCCGCTGCCGGAGTTGAGATACTTTTTGAATAAGGCAGATATCCCACAAATGTGACCTTCAACAAATATTCACCTTTATTCACATTTTTTATTTCGAAGGTCCCCTTGGCATCGCTCACACCAAAATTTACAAGTGACGAATCCTTCGGACTCAGCACCATAATTGTTGCCGAAGGTAGCGGGCTTGAAAGCGTATCAGTAACCTGACCAATGATCGAAAACTTTTGTCCAACTAAGGACAATGAGGCAAAAACAAAAAGTGCGAATAGTATTATTCTCTGCATGACTTCTGATTAAAAAATGTAAACGAGCCTAATTCCGGATGATCACTCCTCCACGACCGCCACCCATTTGTTTCATTTGTTCTTCCACCATTTTGCGGTATTCTTCCTGAGTTGTCTTGGTACCACTCGTTGGCATTTTCAATTCATTCTTCTTTAACTCCCGCAGTTCAATGGTTTTGGCCACCAACACGCGTTCGCCATTATTGATGTCAATTGCAAGAACGGCACCCGGCAACGTATTGAATCGTTCTGGGCCGAGGAATGGACGGACTTTGTCTGTATACCAGGCAGTAATCTCACGTTTCTCCGTAGCTGCCGTTCCGTTAATCATAGTCTTAACCGAATCCGTATAGTAAGCTTGCCGACATTCATAACCTTGAATTGTTTTCAATTCTGAACCAAATTTCCAGGGCGCTAATTTGACAGAATCATCGATGAGATAATTCTTTCCCATAAACTCCTGCTTGGAGATAATCTTTCCGGTAGCCTGATCCAGGTAAATCTCATTATTAGGTTGACGGATCACCATTCTCATTCCGCCACCTCCTAGTTCTTCATCCTCATCCTCAATCAAAGGTTTATAAAGTGATTCATTTGCATTGAAGAATAACTGCTCTTTGGTGGTGCGAAACTCCGGAATCATTGCCTTCATATCAGCCCGTTCTGGTGGAAGCCTGCGATGAAGGTTAACTTTTACTTCATAAGTAATAACTCCGGCCTGACCAAATACAACATTGGCAGCAGTGAGCGATACGAGCACGCCCAGCAATAAGATCAGCTTTTTCATATGAGATGAGATTTTCATTTTGGGTTAAATCACAAGCAAACTTACGGGTGTAGAGTTTAGATTGTGGTTAATAGTTCTGAAAGCAATGTTAATTAAGGTTAAAAGTTCATCGCGGGCAGAGTTATACACGTATTTTTGCAATGTAAATGAAGACCTCAAAAAATACATTGGCCCTGGTTCTGATTGCAAGTAGCATAATACTCTTGCTTGCCCTGCAGGTATTTTGGCTTACCAATTCTTATGAAAAAGCCTATTTCGATTTACGTAGAGAAACGAACGCTATGTTTCGCACAACCGTGATGGCTTTACGCGACTCCATGTTGGTAAAAGGTTTTGAAAAATTGCCTTCCGATTCTGTTTGGAAAGAAGCTTTTAGATTTTCCCATAAGATAGATGCTGACACTGCAAACAAATCCAAAATCCGATATCGACAAAATTCGTCCCAGATTCAGATTTACATTTCGTCCGATCAAAAAGGAGATTCACTACAAACCGTTCTTCGACCTTTAACCAGGCGCATTCAGGAAGGCAAAATGAGTGGTGGTAATTTTGTTCTTCGCCTTGGCCCGGATTCCTTGTCTTCGGATAGTATTCGTTACTATTATAAAAAGTCATTAGCCCAGGCCGAGATTGATGTGCCCTTTGAAGTTAAACATTCCTCCTTTATTCCTACTCCGATTCAAGTTGAAAAGGGAAACAAGACCTTGTTTAAACCACCTGTAGACGAAAACCCGGATGAACAATTTGAAGCCCGGGTGTTTTCAAATTCACTCTATTCCGATTGGGTACGATTTGATCCGGTTCATCGCTATGCAGTTGTCTTGTCGGATTTTCGGCCACTCTTGATTAAGGCAATTACCCCTCAAATATTATTTTCTCTGTTCCTAACCTTGCTTACCACTGCGGCTTTTATAATCATGTATAGGAGCATTCGCACTCAGCAGCGACTGATGGAATTAAAAAATGATTTTATCAGCAACATCACGCACGAATTGAAAACACCTGTTACTACCGTAGGTGTAGCGATTGAAGCCTTGAAGAATTTCAAAGGCCTGAACAATCCAGAGCTTACCACAGAATACCTGGATATAGCTCAAAACGAACTCAATCGGCTAAACATTCTTACGGACAAAATTCTGAAGACTGCCATTTTCGAAAATAAAGGAGTGGAGTTTAATCCTGAGCCCGTAGACATGGAAAAACTGGTAGAGCAGGTACTCGGTTCTATGAAATTAGTTTTTGAAAAACAGGGAGCCCATGTACATGTCGAAAAAGAAGGACAGGATTTTCAATTGATGGGGGGCCCGGTGCATCTCACCAGTGTGATTTATAACCTGCTCGACAATGCACTGAAGTATAGTCCGGTTGGCCCAAAGATTATTATTAATTTAAAATCAGACGGTAATAAAATTACATTAAGCATTAAAGATCAAGGAATCGGCATTGCTCCAGAGCATCGTAAAAGAGTGTTCGAGAAATTCTTTCGTGTGCCTACGGGTGATGTTCACAACATTAAAGGGTATGGCCTCGGATTAAGCTATGTGGAAAGCGTGGTGAAAAGTCATAAAGGAACTATTGAAGTTGAAAGTAAACCGGGAAAGGGAAGCAACTTTATAATTACGTTGCCCAAATAGGATATAAACCGTGAGTAAAACCAAAATATTATACGTTGAAGACGAACCATTTCTGGGTCGTATTGTAAAAGAAAGCCTCGAGGTGCGTGACTTTGATGTTCGCATGGTAACCGATGGGAAACAAGTGATGAGCGTATTCGAAGAAGCGCGTCCAGATATTTGTGTGCTTGATATTATGCTTCCAAACAAAGACGGCTATTCCATTGCTCAAAGTATTCGTCAGATCAATCCATCTATCCCGATCATTTTTGTAACGGCCAAAACGCAAACGGAAGATCTGATCAAAGGCTTTGAGGTTGGTGGTAATGATTATCTGCGCAAGCCATTCAGTATGGAGGAATTAATAGTGCGGGTAAATAATCTTTTGCAACTCACCCAAAAAATTGCGGCTGGTCCTAAAGAGTCCATAGCAATCGGTAAGTTTGAATTTGCTCCACAACGGTACGAACTTAGAAAAGATGGAGTAGCCAGAAAGCTCTCCCATCGCGAAGCCATGTTACTTCAGATATTGGCAGAAAGCCAGAATACAAACATCGATCGCAAAACTATGTTGTTGCGTGTTTGGGGTGATGATTCGTTTTTTAATTCTCGTACACTGGATGTTTACATCACTAAACTTCGGGATTATTTAAAAGAAGATCCTTCCATTGAGATTATTACGATCAAAGGTGTGGGTTATCATTTTGCAGTGGGGTAACAATTTCCGCGCGGTTGACTATGCCGCAGATGAATTGAAAAAATTGAATTTGTAATACTGTTATTTCGCGATAGGTAATTGATTGAAAGTAAGTAGATTTGTTTAGTAAGCCCACTAACCATGTCGCACTGGAAAATCAAACTCTCACTCTTTCTCAACTACTTTGTTTTTGCCATCCTGCTCAACAGTGTGGGCACTGTAATCCTGCAAGTTCAAAGTAACTATGGCGTGTCTGAATCTTCCGCCAGTATTCTTGAGGCTTTTAAAGACCTGAGCATAGCAGCAGTTTCCTTTCTTGTGGCTTCCTACATTACCCGCATCGGGTATAAAAACTCCATGCTGATTGCCCTGGGCCTTGTTACCATAGCTTGTATGCTAATGCCTTCCCTGGGGAGTTTTGCAATGACCAAAGTTTTATTTGCTGTAACCGGAACTTCCTTCGCCCTTATTAAAGTCTCTGTATACGCTACGATTGGCATTGTCACCACCAATAAAAAAGAACATGCCAGCTTCATGAATTTCATTGAATCCTTCTTCATGATCGGTATCCTCACAGGCTATTTTATTTTCAGTGCCTTTGTGGACGATCAGAATAGAACCTCTACTGCCTGGCTGAATGTTTATTATCTGCTCTCAGGTATTTCCTTAGTTGCCTTTGTACTTTTATTAAGCACATCACTTGATGAGTCATCTGTAAAAACAGAAGCTTCAAAACCGCTCCTCGAAGATTTTGCAGACATGATCAAACTTGCAATCAAACCACTGGTGCTTGTTTTTATTATGAGTGCCTTCACCTATGTACTCATTGAACAAAGCATCATGAGTTGGCTCCCTACATTCAACAGCAAAGTATTGAATCTGCCCACCACGCTCAGTATTCAAATGGCAAGTATCCTCGCAGCCTCCACCGCATTGGGTCGGTTCTCGGCAGGCATAGCCTTGCGAAAAATTCATTGGTTTCTTGTTTTGATCATCTGTCTTTTGGCTGCATCGGTGTTGGTGTTTGTCGCCATCCCGCTCGCAAAAAATTCAGGCGGACAGGTTACAGGCTGGAGTGATGCGCCATTGGGTGCGTTTGTATTTCCGCTGATCGGATTATTCATTGCTCCGATTTATCCGGCTATCAATTCTGTTATCTTAAGTACATTACCCCCACGGCAACATGGACCCATGTCGGGCTTGATTGTAATTTTCTCGGCACTGGGCGGGACTACCGGCTCCATTATTACCGGAAATATCTTTGAAGCTTATGGTGGAGAAACCGCATTCTATTTTTCACTGGTGCCCATCGGCATCCTAATGGTGTGTCTGTTTTTCTTTAACCGACTCCAGAAAAATTCGGAAGCGAAAATTGAGTTTAGTTCTAAAGGTGGGCATTAAACAAAGTTGATGCGATGACAAACCAAATCCACGAACTGGGAGAACTCTTTGAGGAAGTACAACTTCAAAACATTCTTGGCGATGGGAAAACATTTCCCGACTGTATTCCAAAACGATCGTTGGAGGAAATCAATCAGGATTACCTCAATCAAAAAGACAAAGCTCATTTCGAATTAAAAAAATTCATTCTGGATAATTTTGCTTTGCCGAAAGGTTCAGCAACTGAATGTATAAGTGATACAACCAAATCTGCCGAACAGCATATTACTGACCTGTGGGAAGTCTTGACCCGCACTCCTGATGAAGCCGGAGGTTCCATTATTCCTTTGCCACATCCTTACATTGTGCCGGGAGGCCGCTTCCGCGAGATTTATTATTGGGACAGTTACTTCACTATGCTGGGGTTAAAAGTTTCCGGTCGCACAGATTTGATTCAAAACATGGTGGATAATTTTGCGCATCTGATTGATAGGGTCGGTTATATTCCCAATGGCAATCGCACGTATTACCTGGGCCGGTCGCAGCCACCATTCTTTTCCCTGGTGGTAAAATTACTGAGTGAGTTAAGAAAAAATGTGCTGACGCAATACCTTCCACAACTGGAAAGAGAGTATGCCTTCTGGATGCGGGATGAAAATCTGTCAGATAATAGCCCACACCACAGAGTGGTGCGGTTACCCGATGGTTCTTTGCTCAACCGGTATTGGGATGAAAATAAAACTCCACGGCCGGAGTCATTTAAGGAAGATGTGGAACTTGCGCATCATGCCATTCAAAAACCAGAGAGCCTGTATCGAAATATTCGTGCGGCTGCAGAATCCGGCTGGGACTTTAGCAGTCGTTGGTTCAGAGATGAAAACTCCTTTGCTACCATTCACACAACGGAAATCATTCCGGTTGATTTAAACTGTCTGCTGTATCATTTAGAGGTTGTATTGGCTGAAGCATACCGCGAAAGCGGCAATAACCCGGAGTCAATAAAATATCTCCGGCATTCTGTGGCGAGGAAAGAGGCAATAATAAAATACTGTTGGAATGAAGAGCAGGGTTTTTTCGTTGATTATGATTTTGTTGCTCAAAAACAAAAACAATCATTAACACTGGCGGCAGCCTTCCCTTTATTTTTTGAAGTGGCTTCACCCGAACAGGCGAGGGCCGTTGAGAGAATTCTTCGCGACAAATTTCTGAAACCCGGGGGTCTTACAACTTCTTTACTTCATAGCGGGCAGCAATGGGATGCGCCTAATGGCTGGGCACCTTTGCAGTGGATTGCATATCGCGGACTTCTTAACTACGGATTGGAAGATTTGGCCAACCAACTAAAAACCAATTGGGTAAATGTGAATTTAAAAGTATATGCAAAGTCCGGAAAGATGACCGAAAAATATGATGTGTGGAGTAAAGAAGGAGAAGCGAGTGGCGGTGAGTATCCGAATCAGGATGGTTTTGGTTGGACGAATGGAGTTTTTCTTGCAATGAATAAAATTGACAATTGACCCTTGAGAATCTAATTCCGCATCAGCTTATTTCTTTTTATATAACTTATTGAGTACTTCTTCTTTCCCATCAATAGTTGGCAACAGTAAACCGAGAATTTCTGCAATCAATGGGTAGACATGGATATTTTGAAATGGTGCAACCATGATTCCTGATTTGATATTAGGGCCTTGAGCATAAAAAATCCCTCTCATATCTGATACCTCAACCGGATCAAACCCATGAACTCCGAACTTACTTCCCATCTTGACTGAGTTTAAGAAACGCTCGCGTGAACCTTCGCGAATATAATGACCTAGAGTTGCCACGACCAGAAGATCTCCAACACGGTCTTGCTGATAGTTCCATCGTGCAGGGAAATCTTCTTTTTTCAACACATGATAATTCCTTTCGCTTTTTTTCAAAACTGTATAAACAGAATCTCTTTTGTGCAGATCTGAAATATACAGATGGGTTTGAGTTCCTCCATTTGCCAGCTTTACGGAAGTATTTTTGCGATCAATTAATTCATCAATAAAAATATAAGTCTCTTCCTGCACGGTAAGTTCACTCATGCCATGATCCGAAACCAAAATTACATTTACCGGAAGGTTGGTAGCTTGTACACCCCGCATCAGTTTACCCAGCAGGCTATCAGCTCTTAATACGGCCATCCGATTTTCTTCTGACATGGGTCCATACGTATGACCTTCATGATCGGGAAATGAAAAATAAAGAGTGATCAGGTGCGGTCTTTCACTTTCGGGTAACTTCAACCAGTTGATCACCTGGTCCACACGAGATTCAGGATTAATAGAATCATCAAAGGGAAAATAGTAATCCGGTCTGCGGGTTTCATCACTCATTTCAGAACCAACCCAAAAGAAGGATGCAGACTTCATCTTGTTTCTTTTTGCTAGTTCCCATAAAGGGATGCCTCCATAATAGTATGGATCAACAACTAAACTTTTTTTACGCATGCCATACACTTCATCTCGATTGCGATCATAGAATGTATTATCAACTAATCCATGATGGCCTGGGTTCAAACCCGTCACCAATGTATAATGATTGGGAAAGGTTTTGCTCGGGAAAGAAGGTATCAGTGCTTCCGCTTGTGATCCCTTGGAGATAAACTCTTTGAAATGGGGTGGATTAAAGTTATTTACATAATCATACCGGAATCCATCAAAGGAAACAAGTATTACATAAGGTGCTGGTTTCGGTTGCGCATTCGAAAGGATCCCAAGTAAAAGAAACGGCAGAAAAAAAAAGATTCTTCTCATTTTTAAGGTTACTGTGGGACCTGTGGGACTCGAACCCACGACCCCTACCTTGTCGAGGTAGTGCTCTAAACCAGCTGAGCTAAGGTCCCCGGATGTTTTGCTGGCAAGATGATTTAATTTCACTAAATCACATATGAATTTTATTTCTTTGACATAAAATGATTGTTAACCGGCCATGAACAAAATGGAATACTGGATAAATCAACTTGGATTACTTCCACATCCGGAAGGTGGGTATTATAAAGAAACGTATCGGTCATCAGGAACTATCAATCACTCTGCCCTGCCCGATCGTTTTGAAGGAAATAGAAATTTTTCCACTGCCATCTATTTTCTGTTGCGATCAGAGGATAGGTCCGTTTTCCATCGGATTAAATCTGATGAAATCTGGCATTTTTACCAGGGTAGTACGTTACTAATTTATGTGCTTCATGAAAAGCAATTACACATTCACCGCCTGGGGTCGGATTTAGATAAAGGAGATTCGCTGCAGGTGGTTATACCGGCCAATTGCTGGTTTGGTGCTCACGTAGAAAATTCTGAATCCTTTTCCTTATGCGGTTGCACCGTGGCTCCTGGTTTTGACTTTCGCGATTTTGAAATGGGCAGTCGTGAGAAATTACTGAGAGAGTTCCCAGATTTTTCAGTTGAAATTAAGCGGCTTACTTGATTTGCGTTGTGATTAACTTTTTCCTGGGTGATTCGTCCTATCCTTCAAAACCAATTCGCTTATGAGAACCATCGCAGAATGGTTTGTTGGAAGATGATCCGCATCGACAAAACGCGGTAACATTATTCTTCTTGGTGAGGCTACCTTTTGAATCCTTTACCGTAACATTTCCATACACCAGCAGTGGTCCATTGGGCATCGTTTCAACAATGGTTTCTGCTTCCACCTTCACATCTTTGTCGCCTGCTTCGCTGTTCATAAAATAACTCAACGCACCAGACGGGCATTTCTTTACCTGATCAACGATCTGCTGAGTAGTTGCTCCTTCGGGAGTAACCCAGGGTCTGCGTTGTGGATCAAATACTTTACCCAATCCCTTAAAACAAATGGTAGAGTGAATGCATTGGTTTGGTTTCCAAACGATGGTTACTTCGCCATTAGTGTATTTCTTTGTGATGTCTTTCATTCAATATCTTCAAATTTAAGATTCCAGATTAAAGATAGGCCTATATGAAATTAAATCAATTTGGTTTCGACTTCTATCGGATTGGTTAGAGTTTTATGCACAGGACAGGAATTGGCAATTGCAAAAGACGTTGCCGTTGTTCTTCATCCAAATTGCCTTCCAGAAAAACTTCTCGTAAGAAAATGGTTTTGTTATCAATTTTATCCGAAGCTACTTCCACTTTAATTTTGCTGACTTCCCACTTTTTACGATCCGCATACATGCGCAGCGTAATAGCTGTACATGATGCAAGAGAGATCATTAAAAACTCACCGGGAGCAGCCCCTGAATTCGTACCCCCTAACTCTTCTGGTTCATCAGCAATTATAGTCTTACCGGAAGCGATTAGCTCTGTGCGGTAATGATCATGACCGATAATTGCAGTTACCATTTAAAAAGGTTTATTCATAACAAAAAACTCCTGGGTATAGCGTTCACGAGGAGCATTCTCGCGTTGTTTCAGATTTAACGGTAGTGTTTCGGGATCTCCAGGATAACCAATAGCCATGATAACAATGGGTTCATGCGTTTCAGGAATATTCAAACTCTCAATAGCCCGCTGTCGATCAAAACCACCCATTTGGTGAACGTTCAGTCCAATCCGTGTGGCTTGCATTGACAAAAAAGCATTCGCAGCACCCGTGTCATACTTTGCTGACCCGTTAATAGCACCATTTCGAAGATATGTTTTTCTTGTCATGCTAAGGATAAGTAGGGGGGCATGCATAGCCCAGATCTTATTACTATCGCTTAACGTATCCACTAATTTACTCCACAACTCAGGTTGATCTTTAGTAGCATAGATATAGGCCCAGGGTTGTTCATTCATACTGCTGGGTGCCCAACGAGCAGCTTCAAAAAGAGTGTTTATTTTCTCTGATTCTATAGGTTGGGAAGAGTAAGACCTTCTGCTTCTTCTGTTTTCTATTAGTTCCGTAACCGGAAATTCAAATTGATTTGATTTTGACATGGGAGCAACGATTGTTTCCATTGATAAATTCATGGTTTGTATGGAAGAAACACTTAAAACACTAAAGGGTTCATTTACTCCATCGTGGAATTCCCCAAATCGCTAAAAATCCGGAAAATACATGCATGGGGCCTACCAATAACGGAAAGGTATCATCCATTACGGTACCGTCAGGCAACTGAGGTGTACTAAAAACCGGGTAAAAGCTAACCAGGATGAAGGCAATACTTAATCCAATCCATACAAGATTTCCTTTAGGTACATAGCGAACAAACACAAAGAACAAGATAGCCCCCACCAGAACGGGAAAAATGGAAGACAATGTCACCCCGATAGCAAAGCCCGGAGGAATAGTTGCCCCCAATGCGTTTGCCATCAGGCTCCACACATTATTAATTCCAGCACCTATAAGGCCAGCGACAGCACCCCCTTTAAGTGCTTTTAGAAAAGTCAGATTTGATGTGGACATAATTTAAGATTGGTTAATGTGTTTAAGTTGTCGGATTAGATTTCAATTTATTCTTCAATCAGCACTCCCATCTTTCCTTTCTGATAATCGCGCATGGCTTCCATGATTTGGGTTTGAGTGTTCATTACAAAAGGTCCGTGAGAAACAACAGGTTCATTTAATGGTTCCCCGGTTAAGAAAAGAACGCGTGTATCCTCGAGGGCTTCAAGCGAAATTCCATCCCCATCATTTTTGAAATGCACTAAATGAAGTTCCTCCACCATCCCAAACCCTTCTACCCGAAGTTTTCCGTCAAGCAAATAAATCAGCGCGTTGTGATTGGTTGGAATTGTAATTGATACGGTGCCCCCTTTTTTGAATTGAAGCGTAGCCGCATTTACTTTTGCCTGTGAAGGAATAGGCCCCTTTTGTCCTAGCACTTCTCCGGAAAATACTTTACCATTTACAGCCCCGTCTTCGCTTACAAAAGCTGGTGCCTCTTCTGCACTCAGTGGATAGTAAGCGGGTGAATCCATTTTATTTTTTGCAGGGGTATTAATCCAAAGCTGAATGATTTCCTGACGACCACCAATTTCATGAATATCATGGGGAGGTCGTTCGCTATGAATAATTCCCATTCCCGCATTCATCCATTGTGCGCCCCCGGCATAGATCACACTGTCGTTTCCACGGCTATCGCGATGATGCACGCCACCCTGAAAAATAAATGTAACAGGCGAAAAGCCACGATGTGGATGCGGACCCACGCCTGCATGATCTGGATCGATATGAGATGGTGCCTTAATGTTGGCATGGTGTAACAACAAAAAGGGATCTATTTGTTGCACTTGTTGGGTTGGCAGCGGCTGACGGATAGGCATACCACCCATATCGGCCTGATGTGCATAGAGTAAACGAGATACGGTTCTGTTCTTCATAACCTCACCCTAAATCTCTCTCCAAAAGAAAGGGACTTCCTGGGATTTTTTTAAATTTTTCTTCCACCCTCCCATCGGTCATCCTGAGAAACGGTGAGAGCTTCTTGTATTTCATTAAACAGCAAGCCACTGCCGCCACCGTAGTGACGAATCATTTTAATTTGCGGATTGATCTTCTCAAACTTTGTTTTGAGTTTCCTTTCTGATTCTTCTTCCACTCCTCCCCCAATCAGCACTAAATCAAACCTATTTGCTTCAGATTTTTCGATTGCTTCATTATCAGTCAGAGCCCCGATTGCTTTCCATTCTGACTGCGTGCTTATCAGTCGCAAAACGGTCTCCATGATTTGCTGATGACGACCAATGACAAGGATGTTAACTGATGGTTTCATTTTGAAGGTTCATGTTGTTGTGGTATCTATTAGGTAGATCAACTGGTAACCAGGAACGGGTTATAAATCCATCGGTACTTCCATCAATAACACCTCTGCATCACTGTCTGCAGAGATTGATAACTTCTCCACATCCCACACACCAAAGCCATCACGTTTATTTAACTTCTGGCCACCTGCTTGTCCGGCAAGTGGGTTGATGGTAACATCACCTTCGATCACAAAAACATAAACACCATTACCTTTCTGTTTGATCCTATAATCGGTAGCAAACCCCTTTTTCAAATTACCAAGGTGAAACCACGCATCCTGATTAATCCAAACACCTTCATCAGTTTTTGAAGGGCTTACAATCTGTTGAAGTTTGTTGACGCGATCCTCTGGTTTAAAATTAATCTGATCATATCGGGGTTCAATGTTTCTAACCTTGGGGAAAACCCAGATCTGAAGAAAGTTTACTTTCTTGTCTTTGTTTTTGTTGTATTCGCTATGGTAAATACCCGTACCGGCACTCATGATCTGCACATCGTTTTGTTTGATCACCGCCACATTACCCATACTGTCTTTGTGTTCAAGGTCTCCTGATAAAGGAAGGGAAATGATTTCCATATTGTCATGTGGGTGTGTGCCAAAACCCATACCTCCGTCAACAAAATCGTCATTTAGTACACGAAGCGCACCGAAGTGAACGCGTGTTGGGTCATAGTAATGAGCAAAACTAAACGTGTGGTTTGTGTCGAGCCAACCGTGGTTTGCATGGCCCCGGGTGCTGGCTTTGTGTAATACGGTGTTCATAGTCTTTTCTGTTTTTGATGGTAAATGTTCAAACCCGATAGGTTCGTATTTCTTGTCCTTTGCCTCTACAGTATTGGTAACCCCTGAGGTTAGCATCACTGAAGAAATAGTCGCTTTAATAAATTGTTTCCGGTTCATTAATATTTAATCTGCTAACAAAAATACATACAACTATTGTATATACAATTATTTATTCTGAATTGTTCCCTACTTACAAAAGATTTCATTTTAAGGTTGATTTGGGGGTTTTGACCAGGATACTATCGTTTGAGGATCTTGAACGCTATGTTCCGCCCATATCCCTGCATGATGGCCAGATTAATCCAGCTTAGTGCAAATTGTTCCAACAATTGAAACTTATCACTGCCTCCAAAATTGTAAACATTTTCAAACCCGAGGTCCTTCGCTAATTGTTCGGCCACCCTTTTTGCTTTGTCGCTGTCGCCTGCATAAAACATGTCAATGCCCTTACCCTGATAAACCGGATCAGCCATATTCTCCGCCCCGGTTGTACTGAAACATTTTACAATGTCCCTGCAGTTTGTAAGATTCGTCAATGCCTCAGTGGTATTAGCATAGGGTTCTGGTTTAACACGAACTGAATTCATCGCATCAATAATTACCTTGCTACTTACGTCCCCCATCGCCTCAACTATAGACTTGATTGCCTGTGGCACCGCAGCAATAACTATTACCTCCGAAGACTTAACTGCATCTGGAATTGATGCGGCAGTAATACTTTGAATCCCGCTAAGGCGATTGCCTTTAAACTCGTCTTTGTTACGAACTCCAAAAGTGATTTCATGGCCAGACTTTGCCCAACCCTGAGCCAGCGCTCCGCCTACATTTCCACTTCCAATGATGGTAATCTTCATTTTAAGGATAGTTTATTAAACAACCAGACTATAACACCTGTACTATAAATATAATGGATGTCGGTAGAACGGCACAAAACGGATTAAATGTAGAAAAACAACTTAACAGTCCTCCCCAACTTAATGATTCTGAATTGTTCCTGAAGTTAAATGCAAACAAAGACAATCCATTATTATGGCCTATAACATTAATTCCAGTTGATTTCTTGCTAACTTTCGGCCCGCATTTAAATTACAGACTTATGCAACACGATGAAGTATTTAAAGATCCCAAGAAAAATATAGAGGATTTTAGTTTCAATAAATCGGTAGTCAAGGTTTTTGACAACATGGTGACCCGTTCGGTGCCCTATTACCTTGAAATGCAACGAATGATTTCCGAAATGGGAAAAGATTTTGCTACGCCTGGTTCGGTTGTATATGATTTGGGATGCTCAACAGGAACTACCCTGATCAACCTGGATCCGGTGCTACCTAATGACATTGAGTTTGTAGGATTTGATAATTCGGATGAAATGATTGCTCAGTGCATTAAGAATCTGAAGGAAGGTGGGGTTACCCGAAAATTTGAAATTAAAAACCAGGACCTTAATGTGGGGGTACAACTTCCCAATGCATCGGTGGTTATCATGTGCCTCACTCTTCAATTCATCAGGCCTCTTTATCGTGAAAGACTGCTTCAGGAGATTTACAATCAAATGAATGACAATGGTTGTTTAATCCTTGTGGAGAAAGTTCTTGGTGAAGACTCATTGTTCAACCGGATGTTCATTAAGTATTATTACGATTTCAAAAGAAGAAATAATTACAATGACATTGAGATTGCGCAAAAGAGAGAAGCTCTTGAAAATGTGTTGATTCCTTACAAGTTGCTGGAAAACCGCGAAATGATTTTAGCGAAAGGGTTCCGTCATTGCGAAGTGTTTTTCAAGTGGTATAATTTTGCGGGCATTGTCGCCATTAAATAAGCATTCAAAAATCATCTCATGGTAAAGATTGGTAATTTTCTTTTTCATTACCGGAACGTATTGTTGCCGGTATTCTTTTTATTGATTCTGGTGCCTGCCCCCGAACTATTTCAAAATCCAACCCATGCACTTATTATTGGATTGGGCATCAGTATAGCAGGACAACTTATTCGATTCCTTACGATCGGGTTGGTTTACATTATCCGGGGTGGCCAGAACCGGAAAGTGTATGCCCAGGATCTTGTTACAACCGGTATTTTCTCTCATTGTCGCAATCCACTGTATGTAGGCAACATTGCCGTGGGAATTGGCATGGGTGTAGCCTCTAATTCGGTATTGTTCTTTTCGGTTATCACTCCCCTTATCATTTTCACTTACATTGCAATTGTAGCCGCTGAAGAAAATTTTCTCCGGGGAAAGTTCGGCCCCGCCTATGATGAGTATGCAAAAGATGTCAATCGCTGGCTTCCCAATCTGAAAGGCATCTCAAACACTTTTAAGGCTCATCAGTTTAACTGGAAGCGGGTTATCCTAAAAGAATACAATTCCACTTTTACAGGAACCCTATTAGGAATTATGCTGATCATGAAGGCGAACTATGAGCATCCGGAATTATACGGTGACTTCCAACAAAAACTTCCAATGTTTGGTATCATTATACTAGCCGTTACGTTTGTCTATCTGTTCACAAAATTCCTTAAGAAAACGCATAGGCTAGTCGCAGACTAAATTCAGAAGCTTTTCATATAATGGAATCTGATTCATACTTACGTCAGTGTATCTAGGCTTACAAATTAATACCCCCCGACACCTCAAGGCGCTGTCCATTAATCCATTTGGCATCATCGGAGCATAAAAACGCGACCACGCTTCCAATATCATCAGCATTACCAACACGCCCCAACGGACTTAGTCCGCTTAAGAAAGTTTTCATTTGAGGATTGCTGCGAATAGCTGCATTATTGAAATCAGTCTCCACCGGACCCGGAGCCACAATGTTTGCCCGGATACCTCTGGATCCAAATTCCTTCGCAATGTATTTTGTAAAAATTTCAACAGCGCCTTTCATGGACGAGTAGACAGAATAACCCGGAACGCAAAAGCGTGTAGTGCCTGTAGAAATATTGATAACGGCTCCATGATCATTCAACATAGGAATCGACTTTTGAGTAAGAAAGTAGACACTCTTAAAATGTATGTTCATTAGGCTATCAAAAGCTTCCTCCGATACTTGTGGAATGGGTAATGTAGCCCCTATGCCCGCGTTGTTTATTAAAAAATCAAAATGGGAAGTTTGCCATTCTTTTTCCAAAGTTGATTTTAGATTCTGTACAAAACCATCCAACCCTTTAACATCTGCAGCCTCAAAAAATAAGGTTGCTGCCTTCCTTCCCTTGTGCCTGATTAAGGTTGCCGTTTTCTCCGCCTCCTCATTTTGAGTGCGGTATGTGAGTACAATATCAATCCCCTTATCGGCCAACGCTAACGCCATGTCTTTTCCTAACCCGCGGCTACCCCCGGTTACTAGTGCTATTTTATTATTCATATTCTGTTAAATTAATTATGCTATAAAAGTAAAGAAGCCTTACACCTGGAAATGGTGAACACTTCCGGAAAAATGGTGAGCATTTCAGAATCTTCTATCCTATTTTATTTTCCTTCCGAAATTCCTTGGGTGTTTGCCCAGTATAGGTTTTAAAGAACTTAGTAAAGTTGGAAGGGTCGTAGTAGAGTTGTCGGGCGATTTCAGCAATCGGCTTATTTGTACTAAGAAGTAGTTCTTTTGAAAGTTCAAGCAACTGGCTCTCATATAGATCGCAAGGTGAAGTACCTAATACCTGATTCAAGGTGTTGCTAAGGTGAGTTGGATGGATATGCAGTAAATCCGCCAGGTCTTTTATCTCAAAGGTTTTCTCAGCGAGCCCCTTGCGCAATTCATCAATGTGTTTATTCAACTGCTTTCGGTATTCTTCCACGATCTGTTTTTGTCTTAGTGAAATATCCGAATCGATTTGAACAGACATGATTTCTGAATTAGATGAATAAAGTTAAAGATTCCTGATGTCTATTACCAAGGGATTACCTTGCGATCCCGAAAAAATAATCCGGAGTTAATATGTTCTGTTGTAGCCAACCAGACAGCCGTATCGGCACCCTGTTCCACATTACGAGGAGCAGACTTGCCACCCATATCCGTTCTTACCCAACCCGGACAGTAAGCATTAACTGCTATTTGTCTATCGGATAATTCGTAGGCCAGATGTCGGGTCATGGCGTTTAGCGCTGACTTTGAAATGCAATAAGCAGGCGACCAGCCACCAACAGCATCAGTCATACTGCCACCGCCACTGGAGGTCATGATAATTCGTCCATTTTTAGTAAACAATGGAAGAAATTGCTTAACGACAGTTAAAGGACCGTGGACATTGGTTACCATAGTCTGATTAAATACCGATGAAGCGTCCTTTGTAAGATTTTGATCCTCCTTCAATAATATGGCTGCATTATTTATTAGAACATCGAGTTTGCCGAATTGTGATTTGACCTTCTCAGCAGCAGAAATAATGCTTGCCTCTTGCGTAACATCCAGATTTATGAAATGAACTGAAAGATTTTCCTTTTTTAATGTTTCAACAGCCAGCATTCCTTTCGCTTCATTGCGAGCAGTTAAAACTACCGCGTGTCCTGATTTTGACAGCTGCCGAACAATTTCAAAACCAATGCCTTTATTTGAACCCGTTACCAGAATAATTTTTCCGCTTGCCATGTGTGCTAATTATAATTTTAAAATTGCATGCCCCGCGTTGGTTACAAATGTGTTGTGCTTTGACACACGGTAAAAATAATTAATTCGCACTGTCCCTTACCATAATGTAAGATTATAGAAAATTCAAGTCAGGCTGGCTCGCATTTTTTTCTTACTTTTCAAGAAGTATGACGGTGGAAAAGCAACGATTAATTGAAGACCGCGATAAAGTGAAAAACTGGCGGCAATGGGGTCCGTATCTAACTGACAGGCAGTGGGGCACTGTGCGGGAAGATTACAGCGCTCATGGAGATGCCTGGAATTATATCACTCACGATATGGCCCGCAGCAAAGCGTATCGTTGGGGTGAGGAGGGTATCGCTGGTATTTCTGATGATAAGCAATTGCTTTGCCTTGCGCTGGCAGTTTGGAATAAAAAAGATCCGATCATTAAAGAGCGCTACTTTGGGCTTACCAATCCGGAAGGAAACCACGGTGAAGATGTTAAAGAACTTTATTATTACCTCGATTCAACACCTACCCATTCCTACATGCGGATGCTGTATAAGTATCCGCATAACGAATATCCCTATAACCTAATCACGGAAGAAAACAGCAGACGCGGTAAGCACGATCCGGAATTTGAGCTTATGGACACCGGCATCTTTGCCGACAACCGATACTTTGATGTTGAGGTAACTTATGCAAAAGCAGAATCCAATGATTTGCTCATGCAGATTACTGTTACCAACCGCGGAACTGAAAAGGCTGCAATCGAAATTCTACCCACATTATGGTTTCGCAATACATGGGCCTGGGGTTATGATAATTACAAGCCAGAGATCTACCTGGATGACAAGGGTGTGATGAAAGCAAGTCATAAGCACCTGGGAGACTATTATCTCTTTTGTGATGGCAAGGCTGAAGCTCTTTTCTGTGAAAACGAAACCAATACATGGAGACTGCACCAACATTTTCTACCTGGCACTTTCAAAGACGGTATCAATGATTACGTTGTGTTTGATTATCCGGCCGCTATAAATAAAATTCACAAGGGCACAAAAGCAGCATTTAGTATCGACTGGTCAGTAGAACCGGGGCAATCCAAAACAGTGCGTTTACGGTTAGCTCCACACTACGTACCAAAACCCTTTAAGGACTTTGACACCATCTTAGAAAAAAGAAAGCAAGAGGCCGATGAATTCTATGGTGAGTTACAGCAGAAAATTACTGACGCTGAAGAAAAACATATTCAACGGCAAGCTCTGGCCGGTATGTTATGGAACAAACAATTTTATTTTTATGACCTTGACGTGTGGCTAAAAGGTGATCCTCATTTACCACCGCCACCCGTTGAGCGCAAGAGAGGTCGCAATCATGAATGGAATCACCTCCACAATGCAGACATCATCTCGATGCCCGATAAGTGGGAGTATCCGTGGTATGCCGCCTGGGATCTGGCCTTCCATGCGATTCCATTCGCCATGATAGATCCTGAATTTGCCAAACATCAACTGTTGCTGCTTACCAAGGAATGGTACATGCATCCCAACGGACAAATGCCTGCCTACGAATGGTCATTCAGTGACGTCAATCCACCCGTGCAGGCGTGGGCCAGTTGGCGTGTTTATAAAATCGATCGCAAACTGCAGGACGGTAAGGCCGATCGTAAATTTCTCGAAGAAGTTTTTCATAAGTTGTTACTGAACTTCACCTGGTGGGTAAATAAGAAAGACGAAAACGGAAATAATATTTTTCAGGGTGGCTTTTTGGGAATGGATAACATTGGGGTGTTTGACCGGAGTAGCAAACACTTGCCAACGGGTGGCCTTATAGAACAATCCGATGGCACAAGCTGGATGGCCATGTATACCCTGAACATGCTGCGCATGTCCCTTGAACTCGCCAAAGGAAACTCAACGTATGAGAGTCTCGCCACAAAATTCTTTGAACACTTTTTATACATCGCTGGAGCTATGGCCAACGTAAATCACGAGGGCATCAACCTATGGGATGAAGAGGATGAGTTTTTTTACGATGTATTGCACTTGCCTAATAATGAGCGCTTCAAATTAAAAGTACGTTCCATGGTTGGTCTGATTCCACTCTTTGCTGTAGAAGTGCTGGATGAAGAGATTTTTAAGAAGATGCCCGAATTCACCGCGCGGCTCGACTGGTTCTTACAAAACCGACCCGACCTGGCAAACCTGATTTCACGCTGGGGCGAACGTGGAAAAAATCAGCGTCACTTACTATCCCTGTTGCGTGGGCATCGGGTAAAAAGGTTGCTCAAACGTATGCTGGACGAACGTGAATTCTTGTCTCCGCATGGAATCCGGGCTCTATCGCGCGTGCATTTGGAAAATCCATACGTGCTTTATGCCAATGGTAGCGAGTTTAAAGTAAGCTATCAGCCGGGAGAAAGTGATGCTTATATATTTGGTGGCAACAGCAACTGGCGCGGACCGGTTTGGTTTCCGGTAAACTTTCTGATTATAGAATCACTGCAACGATTCCATCACTATTATGGTGATGATTTTAAAATCGAACATCCAACCGGCTCGGGCAACCTGATGAACTTACGTGAGATTGCCTACGAGCTCTCTCAACGAATGGTGAAACTCTTCAAGAAAGATGCGAATGGCAATCGACCTATATACGGTAACAATGCCGTTTTACAAACCGATCCACATTTTAAGGATCATCTTTTATTTCATGAGTACTTTGATGGCGATACGGGCCGTGGCTTGGGTGCAAGCCATCAAACCGGCTGGACGGGATTGGTAGCAAAACTGATTCAACCCGGCAATCCACCCAAGAGTAAAGCAAAAGAATAAATCCATTATCCAAAAAATTGTCAGGCTGAGTGTGTCGAAAACTTAGATCTATTATTAAAATGGACGTGTTCGACAAGCTTAACTTGACAAACTCTTTTTATTCACAATCCTTGCCTCTTATAAACACCCACTAACTCACCAAAGGCAAGAATGTGTTCGCCCATCGCCTGCTCTAATTCTTTCTTGGTTGTTTTGGCTGGAAGTTGGAGTAGCGTATCCAACGCGTACACTTTAAAAAAATAACGATGCAGGCCACTCGGTGGGCAGGGTCCGCCCCACGCTACGCGTTTAAAATCATTCATTCCCTGTTCGCCCGGTACACTGTTTTCCTTGATATAATGCGTGATGGGAATATTCCATACCAGCCAATGCACCCAGGTTTTTCCGGGCGCATCCGGATCATCCACAATCAAAACAAGGCTGTGTGCTTTTTCAGGAATGTTGGCAATCTCCAGTGGCGGATTAATGTCATTTCCTTCACAGGTATACTTAGAGGGAATAACCTGATTGGCCCCGAAAGCCGGACTGCTTATTTGCAGAGGCCTATATTCCGGTGACTGATCGGTGAGATGCATGCGATTTATTTTGTTTCCGCTTTTGAACTATATCAATAATGGCAAGTACTAAGCCAACACCCAACAGACTATATCCTACCATTTCCATGCGTGATAGGAACAACCCTGCAATTATAAAAGCAAAGGCCAGGGCAGCCAGACGCGACAACCTTGTTTCCTGTTTCTTGTGCCTGGCAAGAAATAGTATGGGAATTACCATCAAGCAGGTTATAGCTATTGTGGTAAAAATTGCTGTCTTCATTTTAATTCCAATTTAATTGTTGCTTGTACTAGTTTTTGAGATAACTAAATTAAATGTCAAAATCAGCCCTTTTTCATACTTTCTGATTGAACAATAAAAGATACCAACCCAACTTCAATCAGACTATGACGTACGTCATTTCTGAGACAAATAATCCTGATCGCTTCTAATTTCACTAATCCCTAAATTATTTCTTCCTGTAGCTAAGGGTATTCAGGCATCATCGTGTTATACAGACAATTACCTAAATTAGCCCTACCGCACTTATTAGTACTTGTATGACTCGCTATTTCCTTCTGTTAGTATTGTTAATTCTCTCTGCGTGCAAAAATGATGAAGATGCTCTTACTACGCGCACTTATCGCATGGGCTTTCAAAATTCCGCACCCCGCGTTGATAACATAGATCTGATTCTTCAATCGCTCAACTTATGGACTCAGCGTGCCGATGTAGCCATGATTACAACCGAAGTTCCCTGGGCGGAATTGCTAGGCGGCATGCCGGTGAATGATTATGTAGTGAACAATTACAAAGACCTGGTAGATTATTACCGAACCAAAGACTTCAAACTATGGGTTTACATCGATCCGCAAAATGGATTAGATCGGGCTGCCGATGCCGTTGACTTGCAACAAGCCAATAAGAGCATTGCCGATGCTGATATGCAATTGCTCTATCAAAAATTTACGATTGCGATGGATAGTATTCTAAAACCAGATCACCTGGGTCTTGCCCTCGAAACCAACCTGATCCGCGATGCCGCACCGGCCGCTATCTATAATGGTGTAAAACAAGCAGCAAATGCCACCGCTCAAGCTGTGCGGGCACGTAATGCTTCCGTTCCGTTAAGCATTAGTGTACAGGTCGATCATGCATGGGGTAAATTCGGAGGGAATTCTTACACAGGCATTGCCCAAGACTTTGATGACTTTCCTTTTATTCAGGAGCTTGGACTTTCATCCTATCCTTATTTTGGATTTGATGATCCCACCGATATTCCGCTCAATTATTACACACGCTTGGTGGAAGGAAAAAAACTTCCGGTGTTTATAACGGAAGGTGGCTGGTCTTCTGTATCGGTAACAACACCGAATCGTTCATTTGTAAGTTCGCCCGAATTACAGAAAGCCTATATTGAACACCATGCGCATTTGTTAAATGAAGTTGGGGCAACAGCGGTATTCCAATTACTGTTCACCGATATTGATAGTGCCGCGGTACCGGATGATGTACCCAGTAACATCGACTACTTTTTGTACATCGGTCTCGTTGATATCAACTTCACGATCAAGCCCGCGCTAACTGCATGGGATAAAGTTTTCAATTATCGCTATACAGGCACGGATTGAGTTTTGGTACAGTTACACTAAAAGTTTACCTCTATTGAGAATTACTCTACAAAAGTGAAACATACTTTTGCGAACTCAACGAATACCTTGAAAGATCATTCCAGTCTCGGCCACATTAAATCCCTTTTTTCGGATAGCCTCCTGCTCACTTTTATTCCAGAGCAGCGGGTTGGTATGATTGAAATGAATAAAGTGGATGCGCGATTTCAATTCCGGCATCGACTCAAATCTTGCCAGGGTTTCGATTACCAACGGATGCGGAACTTCACTCATGCTGCGGTTGGGTAATTCTGTGGTTCTGTAAAACGTTGCATCCAATAAGGCGATATCAACTTGTTTCACTACATCTTCAATTTTTTCCGACCATTTTTCCCATTTATCAATATCCGGAATGAATAAAACTTTCTTTCCGGAAAACTCAATTGCAAATCCTGCTGTTTCAGAAAACTCATCGCGGTGCGGAACCGTAAATGCTGTTACCTGAATGGATGGAGATAATACCAATGGTTCGTTGGTAACAAGCTGGTGGATGGAAATATTTTTTAATGAAACCAACTGCGACCATGGGCCATTCGATTCAAGAAACTCACTCATTTTGCCCAGAGTAAAAACGGGCACTTCCTTACTGCCAAGCGCTTCGCGACCTAATTGCATCAGACCCGTATAATGCCCTATATGGGCATGGGTAATGAAAATGCCATTGGGTAAAAAGTTATACTTACCCTGAGTGGCCGAATGGAAATAGTGTAACTGATCTTTGATGTCGGGGGTGGCTTCGAACAACCACCATTGGTTGGTTGCGGGGTCAACCAAAGCCAGGGATACTACGTATTGTGATTTGGTTGGATCTTGCCAGGCTGGTGCACAACATGATTTTTCGCAACCGATGTGTGGATAACCACCATCTTGTGCAACTCCTAAAATCTGAAGGTAGGGAGTCTGGGCATTAGCACCCAGCACAGAAAGTAGAAAACATAAAACAATGCTGCCACGCATTACTATTAATTGACCGGCTTAGGCGATTCATCAATTTTCAAAATGTAAACATGCGGCCAGTGCTTACCGGTAACGAGAAAGGATCTTGTATCCGGATGCCATGCGATTCCATTCAACACATCTACCTTCGGGCTCGCTTTACGCGCATCGGTTGCCAGTGCGTTCAAATCAAAACGTCCAACTACACTGCCTGTAGCTGGATCAATTTTTACAATTTTATTGGTTTGCCACACATTAGCATAAACAAAGCCTTCAATGTATTCGAGTTCGTTTAAATTTTTTACCGGACCCTGCTCATCAGTAACAGCTACCGATTTAACAATCTCAAGGGTAAGAGTATCTAAATAATGTAATTTATTAGAGCCATCACTCATAATCAGATGGGTAGAATCGTGGGTAAGCCCCCACCCTTCTGATTTGTAAGTCCATTCTTTTAATTTCTTAAAATCTTTCAATGAATAAACAAACCCTACATGATTCTGCCAGGTTAGCTGGTATATCTTATTGTTAAGGATATCGATTCCTTCACCAAAGTAACGGTCATCCAGAATTACTTTTTTGTTCGCAATTCCAGTATTAACATCAACAATGCCAATCCACGAAGTACCGTTTTGGCCAGTACTTTCGTACAGTTCACCTTTGTAAATAAGAAGTCCCTGGGTAAACGCTTCCGTATCATGGGGCCACACACTGCGAATGGTGTAGTTAATCCGGAGTGAATCGATAGTGGCCTTTTGTTCTTTTACGGGAGAGCATGAGGCAATCGATAAGAAAATTAATCCAAAATATAGAGAATGAATCTTCATAGCTTAATCCAGATGGAAGACAAAGGTACACGGAATAGAATCAACCAAAAAATTGATAAACCCTTAAAATCATTCAATCATTTACAATCAGGGCTTGAATTTTCTCACGAATGGTTCTATTTTGGTCAAACTTTGTAAAATGAATAAACTGTTTCTTATAATCTGCATTCTTACAGGTCTTACTGGCTATGAGACCGCAAACGCAACAACCGATTCCCTGGTACGCTGGAGTGAGATTCAATTTACGACCCCATTTGAAAAAAATTCCTTTACTCGTTTTTTAAAAGAAAATCAAAAAGATTATCTCCAATTATTTCTTTCCAATTCTATTACAGCCGACCAAGACTATAAATATTTTAAGGAGAGGTTTGATCATACGGTAAATGAAATTAAGTCTTCCGATGCGTTGAAAAAAAAGAATGATAAAAAAATAAAATACATCTATCAATTGATTCACAGCCGCTTCCTTTCGAAATACGAAGCCGAGAATCGCTTTTACGAAATCAATAAAAATGGCAATTATAATTGTGTAACAGCAACTGCTTTGTATGCGCTCTTCTTTGAAGAGTTAAATATACCCTATGCAATTAAGGAAGAGCCTACCCATGTATACCTAGTGGCTTACCCCAACACCGATAATATTATGATTGAAACAACGACACCTCTATTTGGGTTCTTCAATTTTGACTCCTCATTTAAATCCACTTTTGTTAACAATCTGAAAAATCAAAAAATCATTGGTAATTCAGAAGCAACTACTTCTAATGTGGACGAACTTTTTAATAAATATTATTTTGGAAAGGAGAATATCACACTTACGCAACTAGTGGGAATCCACTATCTGAATGACGGTTTGTTTAGGCGTGACCACAGTGACGTTGAAAGTGGATATGAACAGATCAAAAAAGGGTACTTATACTATCCCAATACACGCTCGGAATATTTGCTAATGAGCTTTATGGCTGAGCGGTTGGAAACCCCTAATCTTGAGCCGGTTCTAAGGGCCTCCCTTATTGGAAAAATATCTCGATTTATTGATATGGGAGTAACGGTAGAGATGATAAAGGGGGAGTTTTACAATCTAACTCAAACTGTGCTATCAAAAAATAATGATAAGGTCTTGTATAAAAGATGCTATGAAGTTCTTCTTTATGTGACAGATCCCGAAGTAGCAAAGGAAATCAGCTATATCTATAATTACGAAAACGGACGCGTATTTTACAATCAGGGTAATTACATCCGATCTAAAACTTTCTTCGCAAATGCATTGGAGATTCAACCCAATAACGTTGACCTAGGAGGAATCTTTGTTTCTTCCCTGAGTCAATCATTCCGTAATGAACGCAATAATAAAGTCATCCTCGATTCGCTTGAGAGTTATAAAAAACGTTTTCCATCACTTGAACAAAATAATAATTTCAATTCAATGTTGGTCTTAGTCTACGTGGTGGAATTTGGCAACAGCTTTGAAAAAGGAAATATTGCCAGGGGCGAGCAATACCAGAAGCTCTTCGAAAATGCATATGACACAAACAAAAGTTTAAATTTGCTGAGTCCGGATGCCGTTGGACACGCCTATTCCGAAGCGTGTATATACTATTTTAAGAAAGGGCAGAAAATAAAGGCCCGGCAGTTACTGGATAAAGGATTGCAACTTGTTCCAAACGACTATCAGCTCAAAATCAGAAAACAAATGTTAGGCGGCTAATATTCTATAGCAAGGTTATATGATCGCTGGGTTATATAGGTATTTCCGTAAACCGTTTCTACGGCCGCAATAATGTTTAATTCATCCATCATAAAACCACCCGGTGGAAGATTATACGATAACCTACCAACACGTTTGATCTCATCTTGAAGAATATGATACTCATCACCTGATAAACAGCCGCTTTTTGAAAGGTTCCCCAGATAGTATTTCACCTTTCTTACCTTCTCTGACATCGAAATTTCGAGATGGTAGACCCCACGCGATTCAAGCTGATCAATGGGGGTTATAATTATTTTGGGAAAATCTTTACGCTGAGTATTGTCTTTATAATATTCTATTAAATCCAGACACGGATAATCATTTTCATACCTGGCTTCGGACATGCGATCGCCATTATCGCGAAATTTGACCTGCCGTCCATGCATCTTATCTTCTTTATATTCTGTTGTCTGATACACTTGTTTGCCGCCTTCATAAAATCGTTTGGATTTACCCTCGCGTTTATCATTCACATAGGGCAGTTCAAGTGAAATATTTCCATTTTTATCATACGATTTGGATAGCCCGTTTTTCTTGCCCTCTCGATAAGGGACTTCTGATTTTATCACTCCGTTTGAATATTTGTTTTTTACAACCTTAGTCCCATTCTTTTGCGTCTCGGGGTTTTCATTTTTTTTCGTTTCCTCTTGAGGCGCACAACTTAACAACAAACCAATTAATAGTATCGGGTACTTCATATGTATTTTATTTAAGCTCCAAAGGCCAGGAATTTTGAATAAGAAAGGGATTGAAAAGTGTCATTTTCTTCCCTCAACCAAATGTAATTGGAATAGTGCCAACCATAAAGTAAATGAGGTTGACTTTTATTAACTTTAGAAATGAGATTCGGAGTAGTAATTTCTTTACTTCTGATTTCCGGTATCGGCATCTGCCAGGAACCCCTTCTGGTTCAAAGGACTTATTATCAAATGGACGAAAATACGGGTAAAGAAATTCCGTCATCACAAACTTTTTTCCAGTATGATAACAAAGGCCGGGAACGAGTTAACAGCTATTCCACATGGATTGATAAAGAGCAGCGATGGGGTATCAGAAACAAATATGAGAGAGAGTATAATGCTCAAGGCCAGGAGATCTGGCAGCTACAAACAAACTTTAGAAACGGTGGTGATACCATTGAGGGCACTTTCCTAAGAACATATGCGTACAATTCAGCCAACCAACTTGCCGAAACGGTATGGACCGAAAGCTATTACAACAATTCCACCACATGGCAAACAATCATTCGATACGGCTATTCGACAAACGGTTGTTTAGCATCATTAACTTTGCAAACTCTTTTGAATGGCGTGGCCGGAGTCGAAACGCGGGTCGAGTACACCACGGATGAACACTGTCATAACGTGCTGGTACGAACTTCTTATTCCGATACAGGCTATTCTCCAGAATTTGATACTTACGAATATGAAAACAACAACCTGGTAGCGCAACGAAAATATAGTGTGATAGCAAACGACACTTTATTAACCTATGAATACATATGTAGCTATAATACCGCCAATCAACGGGTAACTGAGGTTTGGGGGAGTTCGGCTAAAAATGAATATGAGTATGATGCCCAGGGAAACAACACGGTGATACGATCCTATCAATGGGATGCAACTGCGCAGACGTGGGCTGCAGGGGGAGAAACAAATTTAACTTATAACAGCTCAGGACAGATTTTGGTAAATGATTATCAAAGCCTTGGGTTCAGTATGAGAACTGAATATGAATACAACGAACTTGGCAAGGCCACTCGAATTTTATTTCGTTTTGCCTATGAATTTAGCGGCATTCAGGAATTCATTACAGAAAGTCTGATCTCTTATCGGTGCGATGGGGAAGAATCTGAGACGATTTCCAAATCAATGGAGGGTGGTGTCTTAAAAATCAGGGCCCGATCTGAATCGGACTATCTACTACCTGCAGCCTGCGAGCCACTGGTTCCACAAGTAATTGAGGTTTATCCAAATCCTACCACGAGTACAGTGCGGATCCTTTTTATTGAACCCCTGAACGCTTATCAAATCCGTGTGTTTAATTCAGTAGGCCAATTAATTAAATCGTATAGTTCTGAACAGGGCCTCTTGCCTCCGGAATTAGATTTTACCTCGCTTCCTTCTGTGCTTTACACTCTACAGGTCACCGGAGAATCATTTAACGCCAGCAGTAAATTGCTTAAGCAATGAGTTTTCTGAACTACTTTCGATCGATTCAATTTCGTCTAAAAATCACTGCCATTTTTTCGATTCAGTTGATTTTTACACCTTAGCTTATGATTTAACTATTAACCTATGCCCAAACGACTAATAAAAGGAGAAAAGAAAATATTTGGGGTTTGCAGCGGCCTCGCCAACTATTTTGACCTGGACCCCACCGTAATGCGCCTGATTTTTGTGGCTTCTTTCCTGTTCTTCGGAGCAGGTTTGTTGTTGTACATCATCATGGCCATTGTAATGCCGGATAATTAATTAACCACCGCCTTGCTCACCTTCCGGTAGATGTAGGAATGATAGATGTGCCTGCGGGCAAACCGATCGGGGGTATCAGAATTTAGAAATTTGTTATAGGTAGAATGGGGAATACCAAAGTATTCGTAACTACTTCCATCATTAAAATTTACCTGTAACGTTTGGGCTTTGTAGGTAAAGTCAACCAGGCGCGCTGAAGTAATTACTTCGGTGTATTGTTCTTGTTGTTGTGCATGAGTTTCAGGGGCCACGCTAACCAAAAGATGATAGGCTTCAATAAATGCCTTGCTTTTTTCTTCGGCCTGAAGTTTCGCTTCATGGTTATCCTGAAATTTATCCGGATGCCAGTCTTTCATTAAATTCCGGTACAGGGTCTTCAATTCCCTCAATTCGACCTCTTTATCAACTCCCAACAGCTTCCTTGATTCAATAATTTTTTTCATAAGGGCGCAAAAATAGTACTTTTTCCGATGCCTGCGACTAGCAGGCCGACCCTGAAATTCTGTACCTTGTTTATATACCCCATTTACCCATGAAACTTCTGCTCCTCATCCTGATACCCATGGTGGCCTTTTCACAATCGCCCGGCATATTACTGCAAGATCTTACGTGGCCAGAGGCCGAAAAAATTCTCACTCCCCAAACCATCATAGTAATACCGCTTGGGGCCGCTGCCAAAGAACACGGTCCACATCTGCTCCTGAAAAACGATTTGATCCTTGCCGAGTATTTAACCGAGCGGGTTCGGAAGGAAGCAGCCGTGGTGATTGCGCCTACCATCAACTATCATTTTTATCCGGCCTTTGTGGAGTACCCAGGCTCCACATCGCTTCAACTCAATACGGCCCGGGACCTGACGATAGATATCGTGCGCAGCCTGGCGCGTTTCGGCCCTAAAAAGTTTTACATACTCAACACGGGCATAAGCACCGTGCGGGCGCTCAACCCCGCCCGTGATACACTCGCTGCCGAGGGCATCACCCTGCGCTTCACTGATCTGAAAAGTATCGAAGCGGTAGAAAATAAAATTAAGCAACAAGAAGGCGGAACGCATGCTGATGAAATCGAAACTTCTATGATCTTATACATGCAGCCAGGTGCCGTGGATATGAAAAAAGCGGTGAAGGACTATTCTCCAACGGGTCGCGGCCTAACGCGTGATCCTAACAATAAGACGGGAACGTATTCGCCCTCGGGGGTGTGGGGCGATGCCACTCTGGCCACCGTTGAAAAAGGTAAGATCGTTACGGAAGCCCTCGTAGCAGAGATTTTAAGAGATCTGGAAAGGCTGAGGAAAGAGTAATCCGATAGATTCTCTGAAAAATCAACCTCATAAGCATTCGCTGACATATGTCATGGTTTATCATTTCGCATGTTGCGTCCTTGCATTTACTAAGCAAATCCAATCGCCATGAATGCCCTCACTAAAAACCTCTTTACTCTACTGGTAATTACTGCACTTGCCATTGCCTGTTCAGTAACGGATACAAAACAAGCTAAAACATTGAGTATAGCTGAAAGGCGAACCCTTGAACGAAGTGACAACAACGAAATCGAAAAGAAAATTGATGAACTGCTCAGCCAGATGACCATCGAAGAAAAAATCGGTCAGATGACACAACTCAACAACTCAACCATCGTCACGGAATCCAATTGGGGAGCTGGCAGCGATTTAAGTATCACTACCAAAGTAGATACTGCGAAACTTGGAAAAATTTTGCGCGAATACTACGTGGGCTCATTTCTGAATGGTATTGCCGAGCCGGCAGAAACCTGGTATCAATACTATAAAGACATCCAGGAAATGAATATGAAGATTTCACGCTTGAAAATTCCGATTATCTATGGTGTAGATCACATGCATGGGCCCAACTACCTCGCAGGCGGTACTGTTTTTCCACATGCACTGAATACAGCTGCTACATATAACAACCAGTTCCCTGCAGACATGGCTCATGTAACAGCTATTGAAACTGCAGACATTGGCCATCAGTGGCTCTTTGCCCCGGTACTTGACATTGCTCGCACTCCTCTATGGGGCCGCTATTATGAAACGCTGGGCGAGTCTCCCTATGTGTCAAAAACAATGGCTTCAATTTATATAAAGACTGTGCAAGCAGAAGCAGAGATTGCTCCTTATAAAATTGCAGCCACCGCCAAACACTTTCTAGGTTATTCCGATCCCAAGTACGGGTGGGATCGTGGAGAAACTGACATGTCGGAACAAGCCATGTATGAATATCATGTTCCCTCCTTTAAAGCCGCAATTGATGCGGGCATCATGAGCGTAATGGTGAATAGTGGCGAAGTGAATGGTGAGCCTGTTCACTCATCATACCGTCTGCTCACACACCTGTTGCGCGATGAATTGAAATTCAAAGGCGTGGTCGTAACGGATTGGGAAGATATCATTCGTTTATACCGTAACCATCGCACTGCCGTAGATGAAAAAGATGCTACTCACCAGGCCATCATGGCGGGTGTCGATGTAGCAATGACTCCTTATACAACTGCTTTCGGAGATCACATGCGCGCCTTGGTGAAAGAAGGTAAGATCAGCGAAGAGCGCATCGATCTTTCAGTTTCGCGCATCTTAAAAATGAAATTGGAAATCGGTTTGTTCGAAAATCCATATCCGCGTAATGATCGTTTCAATCGGATTGGCACACCAGAAAATCGTGCGAAGGCATTGGAAGCTGCGCGCGAATCCATTGTACTGATGAAGAATGATAATATACTTCCTTTAGATCCTTCAAAAATCAAAAATCTTTTGGTGGCCGGTCCAAATGCCAATTCAAAAAGTGCGTTGGCAGGAGGTTGGACCTTGCGCTGGATGACGAGCGATGAAACCCTCTATCCGAAAGAAATGCACACGGTTTTCACCGGACTACAAAAAGAATTTCCGCAATCGCGCGTAACGCTTGCCGCGAATATTAATGAATTGAAGGCGCAGGCATCAAAATCAGATGCCATAGTTTTAGTGGTTGGCGAGGCCGCCTATTCAGAAGGTTTTGGAAGCATTCAGGATATAACTCTTCCTGAAGATCAGTTAGCATTAATTGAAATCTCACAAGCTACCAGGAAACCTGTAATTGTTGTTATGATCAGTGGACGACCCCGTGTGATCACTAAAGTGTATGATCGTTGTCAGGCCGTTTTATTTGGCGGACTTCCGGGTTTTGAGGGTGGACAAGCAGTATCTGAAATTATCAGTGGCAAAGTAAATCCCAGTGCGAAGATGAGTTTCAACTTTCCAAAGGACGTGAATCGGTTGGTTCCTCATAATCATAAAATCAGCGAAGTATTGCTGGCGCATGAAATTCCAAATCCTATTTGTCTTGTTCCTTTCGGATCGGGATTAGGCTATACCACGTTTGACTATAGTAACATCACACTCAGCGATTCAGTGATTACTTCGGATCTTGGAGAAATCAAAGCAACAGTAACTGTTAAAAATACCGGAAGCCGCGAAGGCAAAGAAGCGGTGCTTTGGTTTATTCATGATGAGGTGGCCAGTCTGTCAAGGCCCATTCGCGATTTGAAATTTTACGACAAAAAGTTAATCAAGCCGGGCGAATCTGCTGAGTATTCATTTACAATCAGGCCCAATGAAAGTTTGTGGTTCCCTGATAAAACCGGAGCCCAGATTTTGGAAGACGGATACTTTACGGTGATGGTGGGAAATCAGAAAGCACGATTTAAACTGGTACGGAAATAGTCGCAGCCCTTTAGCTTCGCTAACCTCTCGTGGATTCCGGGTCTCGTTGAAGTCTATACATCTATGAAGACCAGACTCGCCCCGGAATGAACCATTAATTAGAGTAAACTGGAATAAAAAAGGGAGAAGCTTGCGCCTCTCCCTTACTTCACACACGGGCAGGTCTACCTCCCCTTCCCGTTGCCATTCATGCTAACAAATACAGGCTCCAGTTGAGGCGCCATTTTCACTGTGGTGATAATGCGCGCGGCTACCTTGTATGGATCAGCTGCCGAGTTCGGCCTTCTGTCTTCCAGCCATCCTTTCCAACCATTCTCTACCGTAGCAATCGGAATCCGGATAGATGCACCGCGATCAGAAATACCATACGAGAACTTGTCGATGGACTGTGTTTCATGCTTTCCAGTAAGGCGCAGATGATTGTCGGCACCATATACGGCTATATGCTCTTTTACTACTGGGGCAAATGCTTTGCACACCATATCGTAAACATCTTTTGATCCTGCTTCGCGCAATAGTGAATTGGAGAAGTTGGCATGCATGCCCGAACCATTCCAATCGGTTGCTCCCAATGGTTTGCAATGCCAGTTGATGGCAACCCCATATTTCTCTGCTGTGCGCTCCAATAAGTAACGTGCTACCCACACCTGGTCTCCGGCTTCTTTTGCACCTTTGGCAAATACCTGGAACTCCCACTGACCAGGAGCCACTTCGGCATTAATACCTTCAACATTGATACCTGCTTCCAGACAATAATTAAGATGCTCCTCTATAATGTGACGGCCGAAGGCATTCTTTGCGCCCACGGAGCAATAGTAAGGACCTTGTGGAGCGGGGAATCCATGTTCGGGAAAACCCAGGGGTTTATTGGTAGCAGGATTCCACAGAAAATATTCCTGTTCAAATCCAAACCAGAAATCGCGATCATCATCTTCAATGTGTGCACGGCCATTCGAGGGATGTGGAGTTCCATCGGGACTCAACACCTCACACATTACTAAATAGCCACTCTTGCGTGCCGGATCAGGGAAGATCGCTACGGGGGCAAGAATACAATCGGACGAGCCACCCGGTGCTTGTTCGGTGGAACTTCCATCAAATGACCACTCGGGGCAGCTCTCGAGTGTACCGTCAAAGTTTCTAACAATTTTTGTTTTGCTGCGCAGGCTTTGGGTAGGTGTATAACCATCCAGCCAGATGTATTCGAGTTTCGATTTCGACATGGGTAAGGTTAGTTAGTGGTTAATTATTTATTGGGTTGTCAGTCTGAGCCTGTCGAACTGGGTTAAGGTTTCGGCAGGCTCATACCTGACAAGGTTTTGAGTTTAGGTTTAGAATTTATAAACAGCTGCTAAGGTTAGTGAAGGCATCACAGTTTTGGTCTCGGTTCCTACGAAAAAGGAATCTTCTGAGGTCTTATCAATCCGTACTTCTGGAATAAATGTTAGACCACCTACTTTGTAATTGCCCGACAAAGTGAATTCTACCACATCGCCATCCCCATTAGAGTCTAATCCAAAGATGCCGAGGTGGCCATTCTTCACTGAAAAATACTCTGCCCGTAAGCCAAGGGCAAAACTTTCAGAAAGAGTAATCTTAGGATATACTGCAAAACCCAAGAAGGAGCTTGGATCGCCCGATGAATCGACAATATCCCCATTGATGTCAGCTTCTTCACCTACAGCTGTGCTTTGTGAGGAAGCATTGAAGCCCAGATAAAACTTTTCTGTCAAATTATAACCAAGAGTAACATCCGCTTGAAAAAGTTTACCGGCAGAAGCATCGAGATATTGAGCATCATCCGCATCAAGAGTTCCGTCCTGATCTCCATAAAGGAAATTGAACCAAATACCACCCTTGTCAGAAGTCTTTCCAATTTGAGCGCCAAGCGTATATGTATTTACCGGGTTGAATTCAACAATATCCGTTGGGTTCATTACAGCCAGTTTGGCAACCAATCCACTTTCAGACACATAATCCAAACGGGCACCCGTGTGATTAAATGGACCCCATGAGAATAAATAGGAAGTAGAGTAATGAAAATTTACTGTAGGAGAAATTACTTCGTACCCAAGAAAGGTATTGAACTGACCCAGGTTCAAAGTCAACTTATCTGAAAATTTATAGTAGGCAAATGCCTGGTTGATGATAGCCTGGCCACTGGCCGTACCAAACACGGCAGCCTGACCTCTTGGACCAAAAACTACATCAGCAGTAAAGCCCGCTTTGTCGCCACCATAGGAAGCAATCAGGTTGACCATACCAATGCCAAATCCTTTCAGATCGGCAAACGAAGTGGATGGCGCATAGGCATCTCCATAATATGCGTTTTGAGTTTTGAATGAACTGTGAAAGTATGTGTCTATGGATCCAGCAAAAGTAAAAGTAGGCTCGTCTTCATCTTCTGCCTTGGCCTCCGCTGCAGCCTTATCCCCTTCAGTAATAATAACTTCATCTTTAACCACTGGTTTGGCTGCCGAAGCTACTATCACATTATCCTGTGCAAAGGAATTTTTACCGCTTATCAGAAGGATGAGGGCAAGACTCAATCGCATTAATTGTGTTGTATATTTTTTCATAATTTTATTCGTGTTTTTTTAAACAATAAGCTAAAGTGGTCCCGGCCGGGTATCTCACACCCTCCGGGACGCTTTGGTGATTTTAATCAGGCAGCAGCTGCTTCTTTTGGCGATTCATAGGGATGCAGATTTTCGCCATGCTGACTGAAATCCGAACCCACTAATTTCTCTTCGCTGCTAACAGTCATCGGAGAAATCAAATCGGTGATCTTCAAAATCAGGAAGGAGCCTACTATGATAAAGGCAAGTGCAAGCACAAGTGCAATCATATGTACTTTGAAGAGGTTAAACTCACCGAATAGTAATCCGTTGCCAGTTGTGTTGGCAGCATTTACGGCAGTGTTGGCTAATAAGCCTGTCATCACCATACCTACTGCGCCACCCACTCCATGACATGGGAATACGTCAAGTGTATCTTCCAATGAAGTTTTAGATTTCCAATGAACGACTACGTTACTGATAATCGCAGCAATGGTACCGATGAATAAGCTGGAAGGAATGGTTACAAAGCCAGCGGCTGGTGTAATCGCCACAAGACCTACCACAGCACCGATACAAAAGCCGAGAGCTGAAGGCTTCTTGCCACGCACAGCATCTATTAATACCCAGCACAATCCGGCAGCAGCTGAAGCAGTATTGGTAGTAGCAAAAGCTGACGCTGCTAACGGACCAGCACCCAACGCACTTCCTGCATTGAATCCAAACCAGCCGAACCACAACAAACCAGTGCCTAATAGCACGAAAGGAATGTTAGCCGGTGAAATGGCTTCTTTAATTTCCTTTTTGTTTCTCAAATAGATGGAAGCAGCAAGTGCAGCAAAACCAGCCGACATGTGTACAACAGTACCACCGGCAAAGTCAAGCACACCTAATTTGAAAAGGAATCCGTCC
Organism: Cyclobacteriaceae bacterium; assembly: GCA_044229915.1. Classification (GTDB taxonomy): domain Bacteria; phylum Bacteroidota; class Bacteroidia; order Cytophagales; family Cyclobacteriaceae; genus ELB16-189. Next base: position 173,029 of record JBGASB010000007.1, on the reverse strand, counting down.
GGATGCCAGGTCATGTGAGCGAGCGGTGCATAGATAAGGAGCGAGAACAGCACCAGAAAAATAATGTAAGATTTGAAACGCACACGTTCGGCAAACGTACCGGTGATCAAAGCCGGGGTGATGATGGCGAACTTTAACTGGAACAAGGCAAACAACACCAAAGGAATGGTGGGCGCCAGTGACCAGGGTTTTCCATCGAGCACGTTTTGGAACATGAAGAAGGATGCAGGGTTACCGATGAATCCGCCAACAGAATCACCGAACGCAAGGCTGAATCCAACTACAATCCACAACACGCTTATCACACCCATGGCAATAAAGCTTTGCATCATGGTAGAGATAATATTCTTGGTGTTGATCATTCCGCCATAGAAATAGGCGAGGCCGGGGGTCATCAATAGCACAAGGGCTGTGGCCGCCAGCATCCATGCTACATCACCGGAGTTAATACCTTCGGTGTTGATCGTGGTGGGCACGGCCGGCATAAATAAAGCCAGCACGCTGAAGCCCACCAGTAGAACGAGGTAGATAATCGATCTTTTCATAGGGTTAGTTTTTAGTTTACAATACAATGTTGAATCATTATAGTTAAATTTTAACCATGTTTTGAATATTTTTAATAGAATCCGTTTACGATAGGGTATTTTTTAACCCTATTTTCAAAAAATGACTATAATTTTTATAAAGTGTGGCTAATTTTTAACCTGTGGATAACAAAATCGTGATGTACAGGTTATTTATCGCCCAATTCAGAAGCAAAAGCGCTGATACAATCGTTTGCGGATGAATTCCCATTTAGCGCATGAGGCGGATGCCATGCGAGAGTTTGGAGTTTAAAGTGACTGGTGTTACTCAATCCGGAATGAGATGCCGGAAGAAACAAAATGATTGGCATTACCAGAAACCCAACTAATGCCTGCTGAGAAGTCTGTCTGGATCAACCGATGAAGAAGAAAGGTGAATCCACCATCCAGGCCATGTTCTTTAGCTCCCTGACTTCGTAGAAAGTCGAAATACTCTATGAAGAGTCCTACTTTATCGGAGGGTAAATAATTAAAGCAAAAAGAGGCTGTGAATAGCTCTTCATCTGAAAATCCATCCCAGATAAGACCTATGTTATAATTGATTGCTGTTTTTGGAGAAAGGTCGTTTTGAAAAAGTAATAAAACGTCATGACCCAGATCTGCAGGCTGTAAATCAGAGTTACTAAGTGGTATTATCAGGTCAACTAAAATATCCGTCTCCGGAATCCAACCTCGCTGTTCAATGATATGTGTTTTTATTCCTACCGTAAGTGGAGAAAAGCCTTTTAGTTTTTGACTGGAGGTTTTATCCTGAATATTTTTTACTGAAATCCTCAGTTCCGTATTCTTACTCAATCCAGTCCTTAAAAGTGACACGGGGAGAAAGTATATTTCCCCGTTTGTTCTCTTATAGTAGTCAAATCCTGTTTCCAATTGAAACGTGCGCGGAGCTACGGTAAAAGGAGCTTCTGCAATACCAGGCCGGTCAACGGTAAGTTCGTTCAATTGATCTTGCGCAACTGAAACCAGCCCTTGAAGAATAAGATATAGAATCAGAACCTGTTTCACATGTTGGCTTAGTGCGTTAAAAATTTTGGTTTGTTATAAGCAATCCCAAAAATAACTTTCTGGTCGCCAAAATCCTCAAAGTCCTCATTCAGCAGATACCTTAGCAAAAATCCTGTTACTTTTAACCCGAAATTAGTATTGGCAAACAGACTGTGATTGTATAGAATGAGGCCATTAGCTTTCAGTTTATTTTTCCTGATATCGTTATTGAGTTACGCACAAAAGTTCGATCTCTTTGAAATAGAGAATGATGAACTCATTTGGCGAAATACATATGAATATGACGGCCCCCGAGATAGCCTAAGAAGTGAAATAGTATCAATGCTCAAATCCAAAGTCTTTACACGCAATGTAACCAGGAATGAGATTGGTAATGGCGGCATTGGTTACACAGGCGAAATCGAGCATTATCATATAGATTGTAAAAGTTATGGTCGTAAGTTTAACAACACACCCTTGATCTATTGGAGTGGGGAATGGAAAGGAAAGTTCGTGATCGAGGTTCGCGACAATCGTTACCAGGTAACTATCTATGGATTATACTTTGAAAATCCAGTCTCAAAAAATTCGCCTCCTCATCAGAACAAAACAGCCCGCAAAGGATTTTATGTAAAGGAAGTGTGGCAAAAGGGGCATCCCAATTTTAAGAATAATGTACTTGAAGATATGATCCTTATGAGTGTGAGTCTGCGGGATGCCTTTGATATTATGAAGTATATATCTCCCCTAAAGGAGTGGTGAGTTAGCCTCTGAGTTTATCTAAAATCCGGTTCAACTCTTTCGCTTCAGCTTTTGTAATTTTTTCAAGTGCACGTGCCCAGTCAGGTACATCCCCATCAATTTTCTTTAATAGCTGAAGTCCTTTATCTGTAATGGAAATATCAACCTGCCTGCGGTTGTTTTCGCAAATCACTCGATTGACCAATCCTTTCTGTCTCAATTTTTCCACCAGCCGCGTACAGTTGCTGTTTTTGTCGATCATGCGGGCCGTAATATCTGCTAGCATCATGGGCTGTGGGTGGCTGCCACGCAAAATGCGCATCACATTAAACTGCTCAGGAGTAATGTCGAATTTTTTTAGGTAAGCCACATTGATATTATACAACCAGCTTCCTGTGTACAATATATTGATGGAAGCCTTCTGGTGTTCACTATAAAATTTCTCTTGCCGGATTTCTTTCTCGAGTGACATATCAGGTGCAAACTCAACAATTGTAGATACAACATTACGAACAAAATAATTCCTTTCATGAGAATTTAACGGGGATTTTGAGCTGAGGTGAGTAATATTGTATTTACTCACTCTGAACGAATCGAAAACGCATGATCAAAATCGTTAGTCGGTTATTTAAGCAAACTTTCTTCTACGCAAAAGACAGACTATCTCCACATCAGTTTTTTATATTGTCAACCATCGTGGTAGGGATCCTATCCGCATTGGCAGCCATCCTTGTTAAATTCTGTGTGCACTCAATTGGAGTTTGGGTTACATTTTATTCCAACAGTTACCAGCAATTCTTTCTTTTTTCGCTGTTTCCAATTATTGGAATAACGCTTACGGTTATCTACATAAAATTTGGATTAAAGGGGATTTTTAAAAAAGGGAGTGCAGAAATCGGATATGCTATTGCGCGACAATCAAGCAAATTGCCTCCTAGCCAAATGTACTCCCATGTTATTACCAGTGCGCTAACCGTGGGTTTTGGTGGGTCAGTGGGGTTGGAATCACCAATGGTCAGCACCGGCTCGGCTATAGGTTCCAACTATGGCAACTATTTTCATCTTTCTTATAAGGACCGAACCGTTCTATTAGCATGTGGTGCTGCCGCGGGTATTGCTGCCGCTTTTAATTCTCCGGTAGCTGGAGTGTTGTTTGCCATTGAGGTGCTGTTGACTGATGTAACCGTAGCTGCCTTTATACCAATTATAATTGCTGCTGCCAGCGGGGCATTACTTTCAAAAATAATACTATCTGAAGGAATTATCCTTTCCTTCTCCTTGCAACAACCGTTCGACTACCATAATGTTCCTTTTTACATTGCGCTCGGAATCCTGGCGGGCTTTGTCTCGCTATACTATGCACGGATATTGGAGCGAATTGAGAAGAGCTTTGGCTCTATAGGCAGTCTGGCAAAAAAAATTATTATAGGCGGATCCCTACTCTCCCTATTGCTAATCATTTTTCCGCCTTTATTTGGGGAAGGCTACGAGAGCATCAAACTGTTGGCAAACATGCAACCTTACGAACTATCCCGAAGTAGCGTGCTTAGTCAATTCATTCAAAACGAATATTCACTTCTTTTTTTTCTTGGGGCCTTAGTCCTCATAAAGGTTATAGCCGTTGGCATCACCTTAGGGAGTGGTGGCAATGGCGGAAATTTTGGCCCCTCTTTATTTGTAGGCGCCTACCTCGGTTTCTCCTTTTCCAAACTCATTAACCTGACTGGATTAGCGCACATACCAGAAACTAATTTTATACTGGTCGCAATGGCGGGGATATTAAGTGGTGTATTCTATGCGCCCCTATGCGCTATTTTTTTGATTGCTGAGATTACGGGGGGTTATGCGCTCATCATTCCGTTGATGATCGTTGCTGCGCTAAGTGTTACCGTTGCCCGTTATTTTGAACCACTTTCTATGGAAGGAAAAAAGCTCTCCAAATTATTGAATATAAGTGTCGATGATCGGGATAAATATTTACTGAGCAAACTAAATCTTAAAGAGCTTCTTGAGACTAATTTTTCTGCCGTAAGGCCTGAAGATAGTCTTCGGCTTCTGGTACGAGTTATTTCAATCTCAAAGCGAAATACTTTTCCTGTTGTGAGCAAAGATGGTACTTTGGTTGGCCTGGTTCATCTGGATAATATTCGCGAATTGATTTTTAACTCAAAAATCTACGACACTACTGTTGTAAAAGACTTAATGACAGAACCCTATGCTGTTGACTTCCATGACAATCTCCACACCATTCTAAAAAAATTTGATGAAACCCGACAATGGAATTTACCGGTAGTAAAAGAAAAAATTTACATCGGTTTCTTGTCGAAAGCGCGGATCCTTAGTGAGTACAGAACAGAGTTGATGAAAACCATTTAACTTTATAACACAATCATTTACCATGAAGGATAAACTTCGCAGTCAGGGTTGGTTTGGTAAAACCGGAAAAGACGGATTCATCTACCGGGCCTGGATGAAAAATCAGGGCATTCCCGACTATGAATTTCGCGGCAAGCCAGTGATCGGCATTTGTAACACGTGGTCTGAGCTTACTCCATGCAATGCACATTTTCGTGAATTGGCCGAGTCTGTGAAGCGCGGCATCTCTGAAGCAGGGGGTTTTCCAGTTGAGTTTCCGGTAATGTCACTGGGTGAGACTTTAATTAAACCTACTGCCATGCTCTATCGCAACCTCGCAAGTATGGATGTAGAAGAGTCTATACGGGCCAACCCTATGGATGGGGTTGTATTACTTTGCGGATGTGATAAAACTACGCCTTCATTAGTAATGGGTGCATGCAGTGTAAACATCCCAACTCTTGTGGTTTCAGGTGGACCCATGCTTACCGGAAAATATCAGGGCCGCGATATCAGCACCAGCGATGTATGGCGTTTCAACGATGCGGTTCGGTCCGGTGAAATGAGCCAGGAAGCGCTGACGGTTGCCGAAGAATGTATGTGCCGCAGTCGCGGGCATTGCGCGGTAATGGGCACAGCCTCCACGATGGCGTGCATGGTAGAGTCATTAGGTCTTTCCCTTCCGGGGAATGCTGCGATTCCTGCTGCCGACTCAAGGCGAAAGGTGCTTGCACAGATGTCGGGCATTCGCATTGTGGAAATGGTGAAAGAAAATCTCCGGCTCTCCGATGTACTTACACGAAATGCATTTGAAAATGCAATCATTACCAATGCGGCCATTGGCGGCTCTACCAATTTTATTATTCACCTATTAGCTATTGCCGGGCGAATCGGTGTTGATCTTAAACTTAATGACTTCGACAAGCTATCCGCTAACATTCCCTTTATTGCCAACCTGCAACCTTCCGGAAAATATTTTATGGAAGACTTGTATTACGCAGGCGGATTGCCCGCAGTAATGAAAGAGCTGAATGACTTTCTTCATCAGGATTGTGTAACGGTAAATGGAAAAACAATCAAAGAAAACTACGACCTGGCCGAATGCTACAACCGTGAAATAATTGCAACCGTTGGTAATCCTTTTAATCCCTTATCGGGAGTAGCAATTTTAAAAGGCAACCTGTGTGAGAATGGAGCCGTGATAAAACCTTCTGCAGCCAGCACGCATCTCATGAAGCACACCGGTAAAGCAGTTGTTTTCGAAGACATTGACGATTATAAAAACAGAATCGATGATCCAAATTTAGTCGTTGACGAAACCAGTATTCTGGTATTAAAGAATGTTGGACCCATTGGCTATCCGGGCATGCCAGAAGTAGGCAATATGGCGTTACCAAAAAAAATATTAGCAAAAGGCATACACGACATGGTGCGCATTTCGGACGGACGAATGAGTGGCACTGGATTCGGCACCGTGATTTTGCATGCTTCCCCCGAAGCCGCACTCGGTGGAAATTTTGCAGTAGTTAAAACGGGGGATGTAATCAGTCTGGATGTTGCAAAGCGTTCGTTGATGTTAGAGGTCTCCGAAGAAGAATTGTCTAAAAGAAAGCAAACCTGGAAGCCTATTCACAAGAAATACGATCGGGGTTATGTGATGTTGTATCAGCAACATGTTGAGCAAGCCAGTCATGGAGCGGATATGGATTTCTTAAGAGGTGGATCAGGTAGTGAGGTGTCGAGAGATTCGCATTAAGGAAGTACGAGTTACGAATGAAGAAATACGAATTATGACTAACTCAAATGAATAAATTCAAAAATAAGGTAGCCATCGTAACCGGAGCGGGTCAAGGAATTGGTCTTGAAATCTGTCGCCAACTAGCAATTCAAGGCGCGAGTGTAATTCTCAACGACATAGAAGCTTCACTGGCAGAAGAAGCCGCAAGCGCCATTCGCAAAGAAGGTGGAATCTGCATTCCGTATTCTGGAAATTGTGCTGAAGTTTCATTTATTGAAAATATAGTGCAGGAGGCCGTGCAGCAATTTGGCAAACTGGATATAGCCATTGCCAACGCGGGCATCACACTCTTTGGTGATTTTCTTGAATACAAACCCGAAGATTTTTACAAGGTGATGAATGTTAACCTGGGCGGAAGTTTTTTTCTTGCCCAACGTGCGAGCCGACAAATGAAAGAACAAGGGACCGGAGGAAGAATTTTATTTATGTCATCTGTAACCGGACATCAAGCCCATAAAAACCTTGCCGCTTATGGCATGACGAAAGCTGCTCTCGAAATGCTCGCCAAAAATCTGGTGCTCGAAGTATCGCCCTATAAAATAACCGTGAATGCGATTGCTCCGGGGGCAACGGTAACCGAACGAACCAAGATTGATCCGGAATATGAAAACACCTGGTCAAGAATTACACCCATCGGAAAGCCTGCCACAACAAAAGATATTGCCCATGCTGCGTTGTTTTTAGTTTCTCCAGACGCGGGTCACATCACGGGCCAATCATTGGTAATAGACGGAGGCTGGACGAGCGTAAGTCCTTCGCCTTATTGAAAAAATTCATTCATGATTCGTTTTACTACCACACTTAACAAATTCGATAAGAAAGGAGAAAAGACTGGCTGGACGTATCTTGAAATCTCTGCCAAACAAGCCAATCAACTAAAAAAGGATTGCAAGGTATCGTTTCGGGTTAAAGGCACACTGGATTCATTTGCTTTTCAGAAAACAGCCTTGATACCCATGGGTGATGGAAAATTTATTCTTCCCTTCAATGCTGCCATGCGCAAAGCCACTGGTAAAAAGTTAGGCGATAAAATTACCGTATCGATGGAAGCCGATGATCGAAAACTGGAATTGTCTGCCGATTTATTGAAATGTTTGAAGGAAGATCCTGTCGCGATGGAGTTTTTCAAATCGCTACCCAAATCGCATCAGAATTATTTCAGCAAGTGGATTGAGGGGGCTAAGACTTTACAAACAAAAACAAAACGCATTGTTGTCGCGATGACGGCTTTCGGCAAACATCAGGGCTATGGTGAGATGATGCGTGAATACCGAAAAGCTGATTTCTAGTCGCTGTAACTCTTTGATAGAAATGACTTCACATGCCGGTTAAACTGTTCCGGGTTTTCCAGATTACTTAAGTGACCTGCGTTTTCAATAATTTGTAATTCAGATTTATCGATCAAACTATGCATTTTTTCTGCCACCTCCGGTGAGGTAATTTTATCTTCTTTACCGACCAGGATCAAAACCGGTACGGTAATTTTTTCTAACACAGAACATGTCTCCGCCCTGTCGGCCAACGCCTGCAGGGTAAGACAAATATTTTCAGGCCGGGTTCTTAAAATTGTGTTCCGGATAAACAGCACCTCTGCTTTCTTTGATTGAAAGGAGGCTGGTGCAAATAAATTCTTCAGCGATTCTTCTGTGTAAACCTCCAATCCATTCTTTTGGACAAACGAAATTGTCTTCTTTCTTTTATCTCGACCCTCCTGGGTATCCGAAGCACATTGCGTGTCGCAAAGTAACAACCCTGCAATTCGAGCTGGATTTTTCTTTATCGCATGTAATGCAATGTATCCACCCATCGACAGGCCGACTACAATTACTTTGTCAATCTTCAGTGCGTCCATGAAGGAAAAAAGATCATCGGCAAATTGAGGAATGCTGAACTGAGCCGCTCCGGCCTCTGAATCTCCATGACCGCGAACATCGTATGCAATACAACGATGGCCCTCGCTCAAAGTAGTCAATTGGCTTGACCACATCTCTTTGTTGAATGGAAATCCATGGATAAAGATCAGGGGTACTCCAGAGCTTGCTCCCTCTTCGAGATAACTTACGTTGATTCCGTTAGCTTGTATACTTTTTTGGGTTAATGTCATTTGTATTCATTTTGGCCTTTCCAGGCAGCCTTCATAAAAAACATTCAGCTTCTGAATATCCGCATCAAATAATTTATGAATTACAGCAATATCACTCAAGATGATTTCCTTTGCTGTTGTTATTGATTTCGCTGCTATTACAATCATTCCTTTGTCTGCAAAGCGCGCACCAGCTTTAATCACACCTTCTTTGCGAAGCTTGGATAAGTTTGCAGAATGCTCTTTGAAATACATTTGCTCATTGGGTTGCCTGGTTGTGTCCCATAAGGAACCCACCGAGTAAATAACGATAAATAAACTATCGGGAGGATTTGGCGTTTGTGCATTTACTGCCCCAGTGAATCCCAATAATGCTACACACAACATGAATTTCATAAGCCGGAAATTTGAAAGGAAGTTACTGTAATCACAGTCGGTAATCAATATCCAACCCTGAATTCTCAATACCTGCTATCTTTCATGCTGTCCTTCATTCCTCCATAGAGCACATCAAGCACTCCAGGTTCAGTCAGAAATTTCTGTGGAAACGGCAACTCAATCTGCGACACTTCATTCAGTTGCTTCATGGCATCGGCAGGGATCTCAAAAGTTAAACAATCCAAAACGTCTTGCAGCTGATTTACTTTCGTTGCTCCTACAATGGGAATGACTGATTGATTTTTATGTTGGCGCGTCCAGTTAATAGCAAGCTGCGATGGCGTGACACCTAACTGGTAAGCCACTTCAACAACTTTTTTGGTGATTGCCGTTGCTCGTTCCCCTAGGCGGCCACTGGTTTCCGGCAAACGACCTTTGTCGCCTTTCAGATATTTTCCCGTCAGTGCCCCTCCGGCCAACGGGGCCCAGGGTGTTACCGTCATACCAAAAGCTTTGGCCATCGGCATCAACTCGGCTTCCACTGTGCGCTGTATTAAACTGTATTCGATCTGCAACCCAACAAATTGATTCCAGCCCCTTAATTGAGCCATCGTATTGGCCTGACTCACAATCCACGCTGGTGTATCACTTATACCAATGTAATGAACCATGCCCCGCGTGATTAAGTCCTCAAGGCCTTTCATAATTTCTTCAGTAGGCGTCCAGCTATCCCACGCATGCACCCAGAGCAAGTCAATATAATCTGTGTTGAGTCGCCACAGACTATCCTTTACGCTGCGCATCAGATTTTTACGGTGATTACCAACAAAGTTTAGATCTCCGCTGCGATCGCGAAGCGAATATTTTGTAGCCACAACAAAATGATCCCGGTCTTTGGCAATAAAGTCGCCAACAAATTTCTCTGAGGTTCCTTCCGTATAACGATTGGCCGTATCGATAAAATTACCGCCTGCATTGGCATAGGTGTCGAAGATTTGTTTGCTAAGCTCCTTATCGCAGCCCCATTTCCATTCGGTGCCGAAGCCCATGGTGCCAAGGCTCAGTTCAGAAACGCGTAATCCTGATTGACCGAGAAGTTTGAAGTTCATGTGTTGTTTTGGTTTATTGCTTCGTTAATAAGTAAATATCGGGTCAAAAAGTTTATACGCGACCAACCTAAATGAAATCTGTTGCAATTGTTTTATTCGACCACGTTGAAGTTCTGGATTTTGCAGGGCCTTTTGAAGTATTTTCAATTACAGGTAGAAGAAAAATCGGGGAGCCCTTTCAGGTCTTTACCGTTGCTGAAAAGAAAACTATTTCGGCTAAAAACAACTTAGTGGTTAAGCCTACCTACTTATTTGATGAATGTCCGCCCTGCGATATTTTTCTGGTACCCGGTGGTGGTGGTTTTCATGATGATGGCACCCCTTTCGGCACCCGCTATGAAATGAATAATGAGGTTCTTCTTACTTGGGTAAAGACGAAGTCGGCAAGCTCGGAACTTGTTTTATCTGCCTGCAGTGGAGCCCTGATCCTGGCAAAAGCAGGACTGCTAGACAACCTGGAAGCCACTACTCACTTTATGGCGGTTGATCTGTTAAAATCGATTGCCCCAACCACAAAAGTCTCACCCGAAAAAAGATGGGTAGATAATGGTAAGGTTATCCTTTCGGCCGGGGTTTCGGCCGGCATTGATATGGCTTTATATGTTGTCGAAAAGCTTCAAGGTCAGGAGGTAGCAAAGGAAGCTGCAGCCTATATGCAGTATGACTATTGGAATTAGAGTTAAGTGGTTTGAATCATTTAAAAGGTCTTCACCCTACATGAGGCTATCAAAGTGTAGGCAATAAAAAAGCCGTTACTTTGGTAACGGCTTATTGTTTAGTGTGGGAGCTGAGGGGTTCGAACCCCCGACCCTCTGCTTGTAAGGCAGATGCTCTGAACCAGCTGAGCTAAGCTCCCTTTTTTCTGAACCACCCCGACCTGTCGGGGTAACTCCCTTTTCTTTTAAGGAGTGCAAAGGTAAAAGAGAATTGCAATTGTGCAAAAGCCACAGCTAAAGATTATACCGAATAAATCCGGAATTTGGGTTAAAATACCCTCGGCCTTCTTTGGTTTAATAGTTGTAGCGTATTTTTGTAGAGCATTTTTTAAACTTTGAAACGCTTCCGGAAAATTCTTCTTTATTTCCTGATAACCCTGGTCGTACTTTTTACCGGAGTGGTGATTTCTGTATTCTTGTTTAAAGACAAAATCATCCGCCAGTTTGTAAATGAGGCCAACAAAAGCCTTAATACACCTGTGAAGATTGGAAAAATCGATATTTCGATGTTTTCAGATTTCCCAAACCTGGCCATTGTATTTACCGATGTATATGTAGAAGACAGCCATCCGGGTATTTACCCGTTGCTTACCGCAGACCGGATTGCCTTCAATCTAAATCTACCCGAGCTATGGAAAGGAAATTACTCCATCCGGGGGGTATCAGTGGAGGGTAGTGAGACCAGCCTGAAAATAAATGCTGCCGGTAAGGGCAACTTTACGATCATTAAAAAGAATCAGGAGGGCGGAGAAGTAGTTCGATTCGATTTACGCAACGTCCGGTTAAAGGAAACCATCGTTAGTTACCAGGATCAGCAGGCCCGTCAGCATCATGTATTTAATAGCGAAGAACTCCTCGCTTCGATTGTCGTGGTTGTTGACTTGTACCAGATCGAAGCGGTTGGCGATGTGCTCACCGAACAGATTGGCATTGGGAATTCTCTTTTTCTTACCAACAAGAGTTTTGATGTGAATGCCCACGTAGACTATGATGATGATAAGAAAGAGGTTCTATTTAAATCCTCAACTCTTACCGTTGGACACTCAGCTTTTGCGATCACCGGTAACTACCACTTCAAAGAAAAAAATCTTATCGACCTGAAAGCCGAAGGGAAGGATACGGACATTCAGACTTTATTATCACTGTTTCCTGACGAGACCAGTCAAAACCTAAAACAATACCGTAGCGATGGCGATGTGTTTTTCAATCTTTCCCTTAAGGGGGAAATCAGCGAGCGTAAAAGTCCATTTATCTCCGTTTCCTTCGGTTGTACAAACACCACCTTATATCATCCCGAATATAAAACACAAATAAAAAATGCCAATCTGCAAGGCTCTTTCGCCAGTTCTTCGATCAATGACTTTTCCAATGCCGAACTATTTTTGAAAGGGGTAAATGGCGAGTTGAATGGCCAGGTGTTTAATGCAGATCTCTCCATTCGCAAATTCGATGATCCCTATGTTACGTTCAAATTTAAAGGTGATCTGGACGCTGCCTCTATCAACAACTTCTATCCAATTGATGAAGTATATAATCTGGAGGGACTCCTCTCAGCTGACATCTCTTTTGAAGGGCAAACCTCTTTGTTAAAGAAGAAAGCTACCGTACAAAAAGTTACAACCAGTGGTGCGATCACAATGGATCACATCAATTTTTCTTACGGGAAACAAAAAATCAATTTCCGGGATATTAATGGGTCGTTGCAATTCAACAACAACGATCTCGCACTTAGTAATGTGAGTGGCAACTTTGAAAACAGCGATTTCCTGCTCAACGGGTTCTTTAAAAACATTATCACATTTCTGTTATTCGAAAATCAGCCCATTGGTATTGAGACTGATCTAAAATCTAATTTCCTCGATCTTGATCAATTATTTGCCTTTGGTTTTGGGGAAGAGGAATCCAAAAACTATCGGTTCAGTATTTCGCCTAACCTACAGCTCAATTTCAATTGTGATGTAAAGCACATGAAATACAAACGGTTTACCCCCAGGGATATTAAAGGTGATTTGCTGGTAAAGAACCAGGTGGCCGTTTCGCGCAACATTACCATGAACACGATGGGCGGGCAGTTAACCCTGAATGGAATAGTGGACGCAAAAAATTCGAAATTAATTGATGTAATCAGTTCCTTTAAACTTAATGGGCTCTATGCCGACAGTATTTTTTATGTATTTGAAAATTTCTACCAGGATTTTATTCAGGATAAACATCTAAAAGGGCAAGTCTTCGCAGATGTAGAAATGGAAATGGCGCTCAATGAAAAACTCAATCTCATCTCGCCTACTTTAATAGCCGATATCAGCGCTACTATCAAAAACGGAGAGTTGAACAATTTTGAGCCGTTGAAAAAATTAAGCAAATACCTGGATGATGAAGGCCTGAGTAAACTGCGGTTTGCCGATCTGAAAAATGAAATCCATATTGAAAACAAAACTATCTACCTGCCTCAGATGGAAGTGAAGAGCAATGTGACCACCATCCAACTCAGTGGCACCCATACCTTCGACCAGCACATTGATTACCGGGTAGTAGCTCCTTTGCGCAACAAAAAGAAAATCGATCCGGATGAAGCGTTCGGGGCCATTGAAGACGATGGCAGTGGCAAAGCAAAGATTTTTTTAAAGATTACCGGTACTACCGATAAATACGAAATCAGCTATGATAAGGAAGCGGTTAAGAAGAAAATTGCCAGCGATCTTAAAAAAGAAGTGCAGGAACTGAAAGATGCCTTTAAGCTGAAGGGTCAAAAAAAGAAAAAAGAATTGGAGCTGTCGGATGAGGAGTTTGACTGGGAGAATTAATTATAAACTTTTTGCCTTGTTCCAATACTCATCCATTTCTGCCAACGTCATTTCGCCCATCTTCTTACCATCTTTTGCCGATTCTGTTTCAAGATACTGAAAACGCTTGATGAATTTTTTGTTGGTGCGTTCCAGCGCCTCTTCAGGATCGATATTGATAAAGCGCGCATAGTTTACCAGTGAGAAAAGCAGGTCGCCAAACTCCGCCATAGCCTTTTCGTGGTTGATCGACTCATTTGCTTTAGTGTTACCTGCCTGGTGGACAGGCAGGAATTCATTTTTAAACTCCTGCATTTCTTCCTCTACCTTTTGCCACACTTGCTCTTTTCTCTCCCAGTCAAAGCCAACACCCCTTGCCTTATCTTGAATACGAATTGCTTTCACCAATGCCGGCAATGATTTTGGCACCCCTTCCAGTACCGATTTATTTCCCGTTCTCAACTTAATCTTCTCCCAATTTTCCTTTACGGTTTTTTCATCTGTAGCAACAACATCGCCATACACATGCGGGTGCCGTTCAATTAACTTATCGCAAATCGAGTTTAATACATCTGCCACATCAAACACGCCAGCCTCCGCGGCAATGCGCGCATAAAATACATTGTGCAACATCAGGTCACCCAATTCTTTCTTAACCTCCATAAGATCTCCTTCCAAAATAGCATCCGACAATTCATAAGTTTCCTCAATCGTCAGGTGCCGAAGGGATTCCAACGTTTGTTTTTTATCCCACGGGCAGTTCTCCCGCAGTTCATTCATTACTGTTAGCAGGCGATCAAAGGCTTGTAGTTTAGCTTCCCGGTTGAGATCAGGAGCAGAAAGTGGTTTTTTTGTCATTGAATTCAAACTTAAGACTAGCTGTTTCTGTTGTAATATTGCATCATAAAATCGTAATTCGTAACTCCAAATCGCAATTCTGTATGGCCGTATTTCTTCTTACTCTTTGTGTTTTCGGATTGTTTTTCCTGTTAATGTCAGTACGGCTGTTATTTGTTAAGAATGGTGAGTTTCGTGGCACCTGTGCTACACAAAGTCCATTTCTGGCCAAAGAAGGTATCACCTGCGGTTACTGCGGTAAAGTAATTGGTGAAGGTGAGGCTTGTGGCGATCCGGAAAAGCAAGCTTCTGCCACATTACCGGAAATCAGAAAGAAAGGCTGATCAATCCTTCGATACCAAACTCAATTCAGAAAGTTCCCTTCCTATTTGATGGATTCCATTCAAAATTTTGTCGGTTTGAGCAGCCGATGGTTTTTTTCTTCCTTGAACATACTGAGATAAGAGAGTTGCATTCATTCCTATTCTTTCAGCAAGAAATTTTGCATTGATAACCCTGTAGTATTGGAAGAACTGCTTTAGATCTATTTCTAGATTTACATTTTTAGCTTCTAACTGAATTCCATCATCCTCAAAGTATAAATTCAGAGCCTCTACGATGTTGTCTAATAATTCTGAAATAGTATTGCCCGTTGTAAATACCGGGTAATCAATAGCAAATGCTGAAAAACCTGTTTCGGTCTTCTCGACAATTGCACTGATTTTCTTTCTCGTAAGTGTTTTCACTTCTTAATTCCCGCTTGTTTTAATAATTTTTTTTCAAGTCCCTTACCCACTTCATTACTTCCATGCATGGGAAAGATGATCACTCCTGGTTTTGTTTTGTGTCTCATCTTAACATGTGAACCACTTTGGGATACCGAATACCACCCATCTTGGGTTAGCATCCGATACAGTTGCGTTGATTTCATTAAAAATCATAGGTTGTGTTGGTAAAAAGAAAGTTCAAAAAATGTATATCAAAGGTAAATAATTATTTACCTTTTCCAAAGCATTAGTTTGGTTAACTTTGTCTTGAAATTTATAAGCTGTGACTTTAATTAAATCCATTTCAGGTATTCGAGGTACCATAGGGGGAGCTCCGGGAGAAGCACTGACCCCACTTGATGCTGTAAAATTTGCTGCTGCTTTTGGCACCTGGATAAAATCCCGTAAAGGAAAAAAAGTTGTGATTGGTCGCGATGCCCGCCCTTCCGGGGAAATGGTAAGTCAGTTAGTATCCGCAACCCTACAAGGTCTCGGATTGGATGTTATTGACCTTGGGCTCTCTACAACCCCAACCGTTGAAATCGCGGTTCCGGCTGAACGGGCTGGTGGCGGAATCATTCTTACTGCAAGTCATAATCCTGTGCAATGGAATGCATTGAAATTATTAAATGAAAAAGGAGAATTTATCTCAGGAGCAGTTGGTGTCGAGGTATTAATAATTGCCCAGGAAGAAAAATTTGATTTTGCTCCCGTTGAAAAACTAGGTACATACACGCGAAATGATTCATACATCCAAAAACATATTAACCTTATCCTCAAACATAGGTTGGTGGATGTTAAAGCTATTCGAAATGCAAAATTCAAAGTTGCTGTCGATGCCGTCAACTCCACCGGTGGAATTGTTGTGCCTCAATTACTCAAAGCACTGGGCGTAAAAAAGGTAGTAGCTCTTTTTTGTGAACCCAATGGAAAATTCCCCCACAATCCCGAGCCTTTACCTGAACATCTTACTGTCATTAGCAAAACTGTAAAAAAAGAAAAGTGCGATTTAGGTATTGTGGTCGATCCGGATGTGGATCGGCTGGCCTTGATACAGGAAGATGGAAAACCCTTTGGCGAAGAATATACACTCGTGGCTGTAGCCGATTATTATCTAAGCAAGCGAAAAGGAAATACGGTTTCTAATCTTTCTTCTACCCGTGCCTTGCGCGATGTGACGGAAAATGCAAAAGGACAATACAATGCTGCAGCGGTTGGGGAGGTGAATGTGGTGACCAAAATGAAAGAGACAAAAGCTGTAATCGGTGGCGAAGGTAATGGCGGCATAATCGTACCAGACTTTCATTATGGTCGCGATGCATTGATTGGTATTGCTTTATTCCTGACACACCTGGCAAAATCAAAAATGAAAGCTTCGGAATTAAGAAAATCATATCCGGCTTATTTCATCTCCAAAAACAAAATTGAACTCACTCCTCAAATTAATGTGAATGAGGTACTGGAGAAAATTAAGACCCGATACTACTCTGAGAAAATCAATACAATTGATGGTGTAAAAATCGATTTTGAAAAAGAGAAAGAATGGGTTCATTTGCGCAAAAGCAATACAGAGCCAATTATTCGCATTTATGCGGAATCACAAAACGAACAAAAGGCTGATCAACTGGCACAAAGGATCATTCAGGATATAAAAGAAATTATTAAATAAAGTCCACAGGCCACGGTAGACAGTCGACCGTAAGCGCAGTCAAATCGTACTTTCGTCATTCGAAATTTGTAAATTAATTATGAGAATCTATCTCGACAACGCGGCAACAACACCTCTTGATCCCGAAGTATTTGAGGCGATGAAACCCTTTATGCTGGAAGATTTTGGAAACCCCTCTTCCACACACAGTCATGGAAGGAAAGTAAGAGCTGCTGTTGAATCTGCCAGAAAAAAGGTTGCCGAATTATTAAACTGCACCCCTGGAGAAATCATTTTTACATCCGGTGGAACCGAGGCCGACAATACAATGATTCGGAGTGCCGTTGAAACGTATGGACTTACGCATGCCATATCCTCTCCTATCGAACACCATGCAGTAACACACTCCCTGGATCTTCTTGTCAGGCAAAATGTAATTCAGTTGCATCATGTGAATCTTGATGAAAAAGGTCATGTGAACCTGAAACATCTTGAAGAATTACTGAAAGAATTTCCAAAGTCTTTGGTCTCGCTTATGCATGCCAACAATGAAATTGGAAATCTTCTTGATATGGAAGCCGTTGGGAGTCTTTGTCACACCTATCAGGCCTATCTTCACTCCGACATGGTACAAACAGTTGGGCACTATCGTCATGATATGAAAAAACTGAAGGTACATGGCATGGCCGCAGCAGCACACAAGTTTCATGGACCTAAAGGTGTTGGCTTTATGTATCTCAATAAAGACAAGAAGATCCATTCTTTTATGCAAGGCGGAGCACAGGAACGCAATATGCGCGGTGGTACAGAAAATGTTTACGGTATCATTGGTCTGGCCAAAGCACTTGAAATTTGCTATCGCAAAATGGATGAACATAGACCATACATCGAGGGGCTGAAATCACGGATGATCGAAAAATTAAAAGATGCAGTACCGGGAGTAACCTTTCACGGGGATTCAGAAAATCTGGATCGCAGTTTATATACCGTTCTTAATGTAAGCTTACCCGAGTCGGAAGAAAATGAAATGTTACTTTTCAATCTGGATTTGCAGGGTATTTCAGCCTCCGGTGGAAGCGCTTGTGCAAGTGGTGCCTCTACAGGTTCACACGTATTAGGCGCTCTTTATCCCAACTCTAAGAGGGGGGCAGTTCGTTTCTCTTTCAGCAAATACAATAAGACTGAAGAGATCGATTTTGTTGCCAGTAAACTATCGGAGATCTACAAGGTTACGGCTTAGCTTACCGCAAACTGGTGACTTCCAAAGCGGTTGATAATTTCCCGTTCGAGCATTTCCCGATTAGAGGGATGAGCAATGTTCATAAGAGCCAATGCCCGCTGGTGCAGATTTTTTCCGTACAGGTTGGCAATACCATACTCCGTAACCACATAATGCACATGGGCCCGGGTTGAAACTACACCTGCGCCCTGTTTAAGAAACGGAACAATCTTGGACTCCCCCTTCTTAGTTGCCGATGCCAACGTGATGATTGGTTTTCCACCTTCCGACAAGGATGCCCCTCGAATAAAATCCATTTGTCCGCCTACGCCAGAATACTGATACGTGCCAATAGAATCGGCACATACCTGTCCTGTTAAATCAATTTCAATTGCACTGTTAATGGCAACCACTTTGGGATTTGTACGGATAACACGTGTATCGTTTACATATTCGGCTTCAAGAAAAGCAAACCCTGGGTTATCATCAACAAAGCGATAGAGTTTATCCGTACCTATCGCAAAACCGGAGACTACTTTACCCCGATGTTTCTTTTTATAAGCATTGGTGATAACTCCGCTTGTAACGAGATCAATTACCCCATCAGAAAACATTTCGGTGTGTATAGCGAGATCTTTACAATGGCCCAACGATTTCAATACAGCATCGGGAACAGCGCCAATACCCAGTTGCAAAGTGGAGCGATCTTCTACCAGTTCAGCTACTTTCCTCCCAATAATGAGATCTGTTTCAGTAATACGCGCACTATAGTTCAATTGAGGCAAAGCATCGCGCGTTTCTGTCATGGCATTCAGGCGACTTATATGCACAAACCCATCGCCATGGGTTCTTGGCATGTTTGGATTAACCTGAGCTATTACCTTTTTCGCATGCTTTATTGCAGATTTTGCCACATCCACGGAAGTGCCCAGCGAACAGTAACCATGCCTATCCGGTGGCGAAACATGAATTAATGCCACATCAATTGGCAATATTCCTTTTTCGAATAGTTTAGAAATCTCACTTAGAAAAATGGGAACATACTCACCGTTTTCACCATTAATACATTCTCTGATATTTTCAGAAACAAATAAGGAGTTGAAATAAAACCGGTCTTTAAATTCTGGCTTTGTTAAATCCAGCTCACCCATCGTACTTACAGCAATTAGCTCGATGTTTCGCAGGTGTTCAGAATTCTCAGCCAATCCTTTCAACAAAGTCTGCGGTGTTGCTGCGCTCCCGTGAATAAAAATCCGGTCGCCCGATTTTACCAACTTTAACGCTTCTGCAACTAAAGTATATCCTGGAGGCATAGTATTATTAATCAGACTTAAAGTTACGGAGGGCTTTCGGTATTAACCGATGATTTATATCAGTTAATTAGTTAATTTTAATCGCATGGCAGCCTCGCATTTTGTTTCCTTTATTGGCTCCGGGAATCTCGCCTGGCACCTGGCACCCGCGCTTGACAATGCCGGGTTTGTAGTGAAAGAGGTCTACAGTCCAAATCCACAACATGCCGAACAACTTACTGATCGACTCTACCAGGCCGAAGTAAAAGCAACCCTTGATTTTTCCACCAGTGATTCTTCTGTGTTTATCATAGCCGTAACTGATGACGCCATTCGAAAAATTGCACAAGAAATAATTTTGCCCGATGACGCTATCTTAATTCATACATCCGGAAGTCAACCGATCACCGAATTGCAGTTTGCTGCTACGCCTCATTTAGGTGTGCTTTATCCGCTGCAAACATTCAGCAAAAATCGTAAAGTAGACTTTAAAACCATTCCGCTGTTTGTAGAAACACACACAGGGGAGGCAGAAAGTATTTTGATGCATCTGGCAAAAAGTATCAGCAACGAGGTACGAAAGATTGCATCGGAAGAACGCAAAGCATTGCATATCGCTGCCGTGTTTGCATCCAACTTTACCAACCATATGCTTACGGTTTCGAAAGAAATTCTTCAGCAAAACAGCCTGGACTTTGATTGGCTCAAGCCCCTGATCACGGAAACCATTAGCAAAAGTTTATACCTGGGACCTGAAGAAGCTCAGACTGGCCCGGCCAAGCGGGGCGACTTAGATATTTTGGATAACCACCTAGACTTTTTGAAAGGACAGGATGCTATTGCAGAGATCTATAAAGTGATCAGCCAGCATATTATAGATACACACTATCAGGGCTAATTTTTATTAGCCATAAAAAAAGGCCAGGTAGTCCTGACCTTTCTCGTATTGTATTTACTAGAATTATTTTCCGGTCTGAGCCACTTGCACTTCGCCTTTAATTGTAAGTTGAACAAATCCAGATTCTATGTTGGCTGTTACAGTAACCGTTTTGCTGAAAGCACCTGGTGATGCGGCATTGTACGTAGCTTTAATAAATCCCTGACCACCTGGCATAACCGGTTCTTTTGTCCAATCAGGAGTAGTGCAACCACAGGATGCCTGAACATTAGTAATTACCAATGGAACCTTACCCGAGTTGGTAAATTTAAACTCATGGGTCACAGGAGTTCCTTGTTTGATTTTGCCAAAATCGTGAGCGGTATTATCCCAGGAAAAAACTGCCACATCGGTCTTTACTTCATTTTTATTAAGTGTGGTGGGTGGCACTTGCTGCGCTACAGCTACACCTGCAAAAACCATTAAAACAGCGATAAAGAGTAATTTTTTCATTTCTTCATAATTTAGGGTAAACATAAATTGTTCTTTTGAACCTTACAAACATCCGACTCAAAAACAAGACCACGTGTTAACAAAGGCCTAAAAAGTGTTAAGGACTTGTTAATCTTCAAATTACGGCATTAAATACTATATACCTTTACAAGGTGAGCCGCTTAACATTACGAATTGTAATTATTCTTGCTGCTATAAGCATAGCAGGTATTACAGCAACCCAGATTTATTGGGTGCGTAAAGCTTTCGATTTACGGGAAAACCAGTTTAACCGCGATGTTACCTCGGCTCTTACCAGCGTGGCTACCAAAATCCTCGAAATCTCCAAAACACCTTCCCCTGCCAACAACCCTGTAACCCAGCTTTCAACCAATTATTTTGTCGTTCTGGTGAATGGCCCTATCGACAATAACCTGCTGGAGTTTTTGCTGCTTACCGAATTTGAAAAGCGACATATCAAAGCCGATTTTGAATATGGGGTTTACGATTGCGCAAATCAGTGCATGAAAGGTGGCAATCATGTCTCACCAAAAAAAACCTCCGCTTTGGTCAACTTTACAGAGTTACCAGCGTGGAAAAATGATGGTTATTATTTCGGGGTTCAGTTTCCTATGGTAGAAGCTAACCTGATCAGTCAAATGGGTATTTGGGGGTTTTCCTCAGTTGTTCTTTTGATTGTGATATTCTTTTTTGTGTATACCCTATTCGTCATTCTCAAGCAAAGACGATTATCAGAAATCCAGAAAGACTTTATCAATAACATGACACATGAGTTCAAAACTCCTTTGTCAACCATTGCGATTTCCACCTCGGTACTAAAAGATCCATCGATTATTAACACACCCGAGCGCTTGCTAAACTATGCGACCATCATAGAAAACGAGAGTCAACGATTGAAACAACAGGTCGAACGCGTACTTCAGATGGCGCGCCTTGAAAAGGAAGATATTGGCCTTAAAAAGGAAGAACAAAATCTTCATGAATTAATTCAGGAGGCCGTAACTAATAGTTCGTTGGCCTCTAAGGCTTCCATCGAACTTAGATTAGAAGCTCTCGACACGAAAATCATGGCCGATAAACTTCATTTGGTGAATGTGATTTTCAATCTTCTGGATAACGCGATTAAATACAATAACAACACGCCTGTAATTCAAATTCACACATCCAATACCAATGGCAGCGTCCTTTTGGAGATTCAGGATAATGGAATTGGGATCAGGCCGGAAGATCAGCGAAAAATATTCCATCGTTTTTATCGAGTGCCCACAGGCAACCTACATGATGTAAAGGGCTTCGGCCTCGGCCTGAGTTATGTAAAGCTGATCATAGAGGCACATAAGGGAAAAATTGCAGTTGCCAGTAAACCAGGCAACGGAAGTTGCTTTTCAATCGTATTACCACTAATAAAGGCATGAGCGCAAAAATTCTGTTAGTGGAAGATGATCCAAGCCTCGGATTTGTCATTAAGGATAACCTGGGGATGAAAGGATATGAAGTTACTCTTCGTAGCAACGGAGATGATGGCCTACGTACCTTTTCAGAAAAGGAATTTGATTTGTGCATTCTGGATGTGATGATGCCCAAAAAAGATGGCTTTACATTAGCTCAGCAGATTAGGGAAAAGAATCAGGACATTCCAATACTTTTTGTTACCGCCAAATCGATGCTCGAAGACAAGATTGCCGGTTTTCAGAGTGGCGGAGATGACTACCTTATTAAACCTTTTAGCATAGAGGAACTTTGCCTGAGAATCGAGGTGTTTCTTCGAAGAAGCAATTTGCAGCCCAAAGAAGAAGAATTTACCATTGGAGCACTCCGGTTTGATTGTCATAATTTCACTCTACACCACAACACCGGAGAAAAAACACTTACCCAAAAAGAAGCTGAAGTTTTAAAATTGCTTTGCCAAAACAAAGACCGCGTATTGAAGCGCGAAGAAATCTTAAAAGCCGTTTGGGGTAATGATGATTATTTTCTCGGACGCTCGATGGATGTTTTTATTTCCAAGCTCCGCAAGTACCTTAAAGAAGATCCACGTGTTCAGATTGTAAACTACCATGGAGTGGGTTTTCGGCTGGAGATAGATCCAGCATGATAAGAAAGTATTGAAACCTATCTGTCAGATTAGTTTTCCAATCAGATAATCCACTGTCATTCCCTCAGCCTCAGCCTTAAAATTGCGAACAATGCGATGACGAAGCACAGGCCGGGCAACAGCCTGTACGTCTTCAATATCCGGAGAGTACTTCCCGTTTATTAAGGCATTACACTTAGCTCCCAGTACCAAATATTGTGAAGCTCGCGGGCCTGCACCCCATTCCAAAAATTCATTGGCCAGCGCTGAACCGTTGGGGCCCGGCCGTGTAGCCTGACTCAACTTTACTGCGTACTCCACAACGTTATCAGCAATAGGTACTCTTCTTACTAAGTGTTGAAACAAAACAATCTCATCGGCAGTAAGCACTTTTGAAACTTTCAACACATCGTCCGCAGTCGTGTTCTTTACAATATCAACTTCTTGCTGGTAAGAAGGATAATCCAGAAAAATATTAAACATGAAACGGTCCAGTTGCGCCTCCGGCAAAGGGTAGGTTCCTTCCTGTTCTATGGGATTTTGTGTTGCTAATACAAAGAATGGTCTAGGTAACTTGTATTGATTACCTGCAATCGTTACGGCATATTCTTGCATCGATTCCAAAAGGGCTGCCTGCGTTTTGGGTGGAGTCCTGTTAATCTCATCTGCTAAAATAATATTGGCAAAAATAGGGCCCTTCACAAATTGAAAGTTCCGCTCCTTGTCCATGGTTTCAGCTCCAACAATATCCGAGGGCATCAGGTCAGGCGTAAACTGAATTCGCTTAAACTGCAGATCAAGAGATGTGGCAATTGTTTGCACCAAAAGGGTTTTAGCGAGACCAGGCACACCAACAAGCAGGGAGTGACCCTGACAAAAAATACCGGTAAGAACAAGTTTCACAACCTCATCCTGACCTACAACCACCTTGGCAATTTCATTTTTCAGATTTTGATATGCCTGTTTCAGGGCATCTGCAGCCTCTACGTCATTAGAAAAAATCTGCGCCATACTTTATGTTTAACGAAAGATACATGTTTTAAGTGGTGCCCTTTAAAAAGAAGTACACCAGCGGCACTACTCCAGAATTTTGCAATAATTATAGGAAGGGTCAATATTGATAAAGACATCCTGACGGGCCTTTGCAAACCATTTATCCAGGGTCTTATCTTTTTTCTCGGCCAAGGCTGCTGATTGAATGCGGTTCCAGTCATCTTTAAGGTTAGCCGCATGGGGGGGAAGTTTCTTCTTGAAATAAAGAATCCGAACAGCATCTTTCCCATCATCCGTTCTGTACTGAAGCGGCTTGGAAATATTTCCAACTTTCATGGTATCTATATTGAGGTAAACCACCGGATCGATATCACGCATCGATATTTTGGTAGATCCATCGCTATCTGTAAAGAACCCGCCCATTCCTTTGGTTGCTTCATCATCGGAATATTCTTTGGCCACCTGCTCAAAATTCAATTTATCTTTAATAATCTTATCGCGTAGGCTGTCCAGATATTTTTCAGCATTAGCAATATCATCTTTTGAAGGTACGGCTGAAATCAAGATGTGTCTTGAGTGATATTCATTGCCCCTCCGATCAAGCAATTGTAAAATATGAAATCCAAACTGAGACTTAAAGGGTTGCGAAATCTCACCCACCTTTAATCTAAATGCCATGGCTTCAAATTGTGGAACCATCGCACCACGGCCCACATAACCCAGGTCTCCACCATTATATTGTGCAGTTGGGTCTTCTGAATTTTTCATAGCAAGCTCTGCAAAGCTTTCTCCTTTTAAAATGCGCTCACGCAAATCCAATAGTTTTCTTCTTGCTTCATCCTCTTGTGCTGTGCTTACTCTAGCAACTCTAACTAGTTGTGCTACCTCCACATCCGATGAATAAAATGGTAAACTATCCTGTGGAATCTTGTTATAAAATTTCTTGATTTCTGCGGGCGTTACAGTGATGCCCTTGGTAATGCGCGATGTCATTTCACGCGCTATCAATTGTTCCCGAATTTGGTCGCGTAATTCAAGTTTGATTTGTTCCATTGTTTTGCCATACACTCTCTCCAATTGTTCAGGTGAGTTTCCTGAGTTCTGTAAAATCATGGCCATCCTTTGCTCTGTATTGCCATCAACTTCTCCATCAAGAACTACTACAGAGTCAATCTCGGCCTTGGCAACCATAAGCTTGTTTAAAATAAGCCGATTAAACAATTCGCACCGGGCTTCTTCGGAGGCCGGGTTTCCGTCAGACAAGTAAGCCTGATACCCTATCTCCAATTCGGACTTTAGCACAATATAATTATCGACCTTGGCAATGATTTTATCCACCACAAAGCCTGTGTCCTGAGCGCCTGCCGGAAACACAAAAAAGAGAAGGCTACTAAGTAAACTACTGGTTAAAAACCTCAAAATCCTTTCTTTTAGCGGCATTTTCATAAACATCGTCTTCCAATTTTCTCGCAAGTTCAACTTTTCTTTTATTTAATATAATGTTTTTGATATCCTCTTTTACGAATTCCAAAGGGGATACGTTATCCGAAATTTTGTAAGCATCAATTTTAAGGAAATACAAAAACTCATCATCGCTTGTCTCGTAATAATTGTAGCTCCGCAGAAATTGAATTTTGTTAGGGATCTCAGCGAGCGGTGAGTTAACTGCCAACTTATCAAACTCAATCCATGAGGAATCAGCTAAGTGATACGCTGCTGAAAAACTCAAACAATACGATTTAAGTTCAGCTACTTCCTTCTCCTTCGTTGAATACATCAGTTCTTTGATTCGCTTTGTCCGGGGGGCTTCCTTTGGAACTTTAATATAGTTACCCTGAATAATATTCTGCTTGAGGATAAAATTGTCTAGCCGGTCTTTATAATAGGCTTCAATCTCCTTGTCCGAAACGCTGTCGTCAAGGTTTTTTTTGATGTAATAATTCTGGTATTCATAGCCAATCAGGCTATAGCGATAATCCAACACTTTTCTTTCCACTTCCGCTTCGTTGATGTCAATGTTCTTCATCGCCTCATTAATCACAAGTTGCTTGCGGATCCAGCTATTCACATAGGCGGTTACACGGGCTACACTGTCCTCGGTAGTTGTACCTGTTGGAATTATGCCAATCAGCTCATCCTGATATAAAAATGAATTATGTACCCGGGCCACTACTTTGCGAACATTTTCTTCATCCGCCTTCTCCTTCTTCATTCGAATAAATTCGCAATTAAAAAGGAAGAGGCCCAGCAACACAATTATTGCTTTTGTTCCATTAGCCCGTAACTCCGAATTCAGAAATCTCATTTTTTTGTTAACTCTGCTAAAACGAATTTCTTACCCTTATTATTGATCTTCACCTTATATTTTTCCCGAAGTTGACGGACCCAATTTTTCTCCAGGTAATCCTGATAATCAGAAATCACCTGGGCGCGAGCCTCATCAAAACTGCGGGTACCTGGTGGAACTAATCGCTTCACCTCCACAAGATAGAACAGTCCGTCCGATTCTGCTTCATGTAGGCCCGTTGACCAGCTAATCCGGTCAATTACCTTATTTTCCTTTCTTTCATAAACCCGGAAGTTCTGGATGGATTTAAACCTCTTCAGATCTGTTTCTGTTAACGTGTCGCCCTTATTTATTTTACTGCTGATTTCATCCCGGGTCGCTTTATCCTGAGCGGTAAAAATCCGGGCCTCAATGCGATCTCCAGCCTGGTACGTATCTTTCTCTTTATTATTCTGATAATAATTTCTCTGTCCTGTCGTGTCGGCAGAGGCTTTATTCCACACCTCAGTCTCCATAATTTCGAATAATAAAATGCCTTCGCGATACTCGGTAAGAAGACTGTTGTATTCAGGATATTTCTTTTTTAGTTCTTCCTCCTCAGCAATCTGAATTTTCTCATCCACCAGGTTTTCATAAAGCTGGTTCATATAAGCTGGGGCAGCCATATTAGTCACCTTCTGGTTTGATTTAATATAAGCAACAAAATCTGAAACCAGTGTTGGAGTATTTTGGATAGAAAATAATCTTTGATTTAATTTTTCCTTTGGGCCCTGGTACTTCCACAATCCACGTGTAAGTGTGGAATCAGCCATTGCGATCATACTTTGCCTGGCATCTTTATCTTCCATAAACGAATACTCTCTTTTTCGTTTGGCACTCAATGCCTGTTGCGATAATTGCAATCGCTCATCACGGCTTACCCTGCGCTTCAATGAAGGCTCCATTTCCTTAAACGTAGGCAATGGGATTTTTTTTTCGAGACGTATGATATGCCACCCAATCGAAGATTGAAACGGGTCCGAAATCTCACCGGGCTGTTGCAAAGAAAACGCCATCTCTTCAAATCCAGGAACGGAAGCTAACGCACCAACGCCAAAAGCTTTGAGTCGACCACCATTGTCTTTTGTGTTTGCATCTTCTGAGTACTCCTTACACACTTCTTCCCAGTTTCGTCCACCTTTCAACTGATCATAAATAGAAAACGCAGTGCTTTTTATTTTTGCATCATTGCCAGTACCTGTGCGCATTAATATATGCGATACCTCCACTTCACCACGGGCTGGCTTGCGGTCTATTACTTTAATCAAATGGTACCCAAAGCGGGTTCGAACTATGGGCGACAACCCACCAACGGGTGTGCCATAGGCTGCCTCTTCAAATGGATAAACCATCTGTAGGGCTGTGAAATATCCAAGATCACCACCGTTGTATTTAGCGGATGGATCTTCGGAAAGTTCCCGGGCCAGTTTTTCAAAATCCTCACCACCCTCAACCCGCTTTTTTATTTGCCAGATTTTCTGATACGCGATCAGCGTATCGGCAGGCATTGCATCTGGTTTTGTCAAGACAAGTATGTGGCTAGCTCTTATTTCTTCCGTTAAATGCTGGTAGGTTTCCAGGGTAAGCTTTTCCAAGGCATCGGGTTCGGTTCGATAGGGTTTCTTTAGTTCTTCGCGGTAAGTCTTAAATTCTGCATTGAATTTGGCTGTAGTGTCTAAACCACGTGTGTGAGCCTCGGCCACCTTCAATTTAAAATTGATGAAGAGGTCTAAATATTCATTTACTTTTTTTTCCGTGAAGTCATCCGAATTGCTCTGATGGTTCTTGCGGTACGTGTAAAGAAACTCATCGGTTGAAACTGTGGTCTCCCCTACTGTAAAAAGCGGCAAAGACTTGGGTAATTCCCTGGTCTGCGCAAAAGTACCTGAAAACAAAAGGCAAAAAACCAGGACCAGAAAGTTACTTCTCATAAACTACTGCTTCTTCAAATAATGGACAGCAAAAATAGGGTTTTTCGACTGGAAAATTCAGGTGGGAGCAAGCTGGGGTAGATCAATCCACCTTGATTTGCTTGGTCAGGCGGCACACATTTTTATCATTTCGCTTCAGGTATTCCACATTATCCATAATGGCTTTTACCAGGCGAATACCAAGGCCTCCCTTTCGCTTTTGATGTACAAGATTATCCAGTTCCGGCTCATGAAATTCGTTGATATCAAATACAGAGCCATCATCAATTATCTCAAAAATGAATTTCCCCCGAGTTGGGATATCCACATGTAGTTCAAGCAAATGATCGGGGTTGCAATGATGTGCATGAATCATCAGGTTAGAACACATTTCGTCCAATGCCAATACAATGGCGCTCATTTCAATCTCAGGCACATTCTGGTCCTTCAGGGAGTTTCTGATAAACTCCCGTATGCCCTTCAGATTGCTTAGGCTACACCCTATGTTATACTGATAGCTCATCCGCCAGCTTCTTTGCTTCCTGTTTTGTATTCCTGATGTAGAGTAAATCCGCTAAACCAAGAATACTGAAAGTATTAGCAACTTTCTCCTTCATGCCAAACAACACCAAGGGTACATTTTTGTCCTTCATTTCTTCGATATACGACATAAAAACCCCCAACCCAGCCGAAGAAATGTACTCTAGGGCACTGCAATCCACGAGAATTTTTTTAAACCCTTCTCCCAGACTCTTGGCAATGGTGAGGTCCAATTCAATAGAAGAACTTGCATCAATTTCTCCAATTACCGAGATTATGTCTGCCCCATCTTCCTGTAGTCGTTTGATGTGAACCATGTTTCAGTTAGTTAAACGGTTTAAAATTTTTAATGTTCTCCCAGTCATTTGAACTTTATTGTCATAGACGTATAATCATCATTGATCTCAGAAGATCCTGAAAATTCATAGAGCCTCTGAATGATATGTTTTTCAATTTCCTGGGAACTTTTTTCAGTTACTTCTTGAAGAGCAGCTTCTAACCGGGGATAATCGAACTCTTCACCCTTTTGATTTTTAGCCTCGGTTATCCCATCCGTATATAATACCATGATATCGCCCGAAGCGTATGGGATTTCATTTGTCTCTACAAATTTGCAATAGTCTCTGCTGCGCACCATCCCTAAAGCGGTGCCTTTATCTTTCAAGAATTCCGTGGTGCCCGCACTAGCTTTGAAGTACAATACAGGACAATGGCCTGCCCTTGAATACCGGATAGTTTTGGTTCTTGAATCTACCACAAAATAGGTTGCAGAAATAAATGAACCCCGCTCAAGGCAAAACACTAAAGCCCGATTGGCCCGCTCCATAAATTCCTTTGGGTCTAGCTCCTGCTGTGCCAGGCTATGGAATATCCCTTTCATTTGCGACATGTGGAAGGCAGCGGTCGTCCCTTTACCAGAAACATCCGCGATGATTAGGGCAACCTGATGATCGTTGATGCGCAGCGTATCATAATAATCACCGCCCACTTCATCGGCTGATTCCGCGAAAGCAGAAATTTCGAAATCGGAACCTGCTTCCAGGGAGGTGGGCAGCAAACTCTTTTGTACTGTCTTGGCAATCTTGAGCTCCTCTTTGTAACGTTCCGTCTGGAATGCTTCTTCCATCAATCGAAAATTCTCGATAGAAATACCCGCCTGGTTGGCAAAGGCCGACACAATGCGAGTCATTTCCTTATTGAATCCTTCGGGCAATTCTTTAAGTAACGCAAGTGTTCCAATAGTTTCACCTTTAACAGTAATAGGGAAGGCTAACAAAGAACGAAACCGCGAGCCTTTTAGCGATGCAAGATGCTTGGAAAGATTTCTTGTGCGGTCGCTGCTTTGCTCCAGTGCGCCTTTGATATTATGGCTTTTCAGGTGATCGCGAATATCTTTCGATTCACGCTCAGTAATTTTGTACGTGAACAACTTATGTCCATCATTGGCACTTTGAATTTCGAGCCATGCCGCATCCGCAAAGACAGAACTTACAGAACTTTCAAGTAGAATATTATAAACGCTTTCCTCATTTTGCTCCGTTTGGATTGATTGACTGATTCGCTGAAAGTTTACAACTTCCTCCAGCTTTTGTTCAAACACGGATGACGTTGGGAGATTGAAAAGAATTACTAAAAATGAAAAGGTGCTATACACCAACACGAAAACCAGCAAACACAAATTGAAAATATGACCATTAAAATCAAGAAATGCAGGAGATTCGGAACTAATTGATTCTGAAAGCCTGCTGACGGTGTAAATAAAATACCCGAGATAAAAGAATGACAAAAGAAGGAGCAACAGGCAGGTCCACTTTTGTTTAAAGTTAAGATAGGCCACCCATCGCATGTTTGCCGACAGCACAATAACCAGCAACCCAATAACTACAAGGATAAGCGTAGTAGCCGTTTCCGGGATGGATATTTGCAGGCTGTCGTAGATAAGCACTATAAAAAGACAGAATTCAAAAACCAGCCAGGTGCGAATAAGCCATTTTGATTTTTGGTATAAAATAAGTCGTTTCCAGGAGGTATAGGCGGCCAGCAAAAAACTGATGAATAGCGCCAGGTTAATCTGGTAGATGAAATCCGTAAATAGAATATTTGAAACTAGTTTCGTAGTACCAAGTAATGAGGAACCCAATCGGAATACCAACGAAACAACCGTTGCAATAAGGCCGGTGGCAAATACCTTCCACAGCAAATCGGTGAAGTTCAGACCTTCATCCCGCTCTACGCGATATTTATAATAATAAAAGAGACAGATGATGAATAAGTCCAGCATTACCCGGGGCAGCCAAACAGGAACTCCCGGTGGCAGGCCCTTCATGTCGCTGAACAAAACCATGATGTCAGAAAATACGAGGATAAGCCAGGCTATAATAGAGCCCAGGAATGCCAGTCGTATAATCGCCTTAGATTTCAGCACAAATGGTTAAAAAAGAAGCCAATCGATAGAATTGGCTTTACAATAATAGGAAATGATAAAATGGTTTGAAATTAGTTCTTACTCAATAATGATTTTTCTTTGAATGACGGCTTCGGTGCCAATTTGTATCAAATATAATCCTTGAGACCATCGATCAACCTGTATACTCACCTTGATATTGCCAGCTGAATCCGCATTATAGGTAGCCGAGTAAGTCTGAACGCCAAGAGTTGACTGGATCTGTAAAGGAACTTGTTGGCCTGGCTTAAGGCGTTTTACCTCAACGGTAATAGTTTCCTGATTTGTAGGGTTGGGATAAACACTTATTGGCTCTCCTATTTCCTTGAAATCCACAAGCACAATTTTTGAATAAGAAAACTGACCATCAAGATCCGTTTGCTTTAACCTATAATAGTTAATTCCAGCTAATGGCAATGGATCGATAGTTTCATAATAATTCTTGACGGTAGTGGTTCCTTTGCCTGGAAGAGTGGACAGCTTATCAAACTCATCTTTATCATTGAGTCGTTCAATGGTAAAAAAATCGTTGTTGAGTTCAGAGGCTGTTGACCAGCTCAAAACAATTTGAGAATCAACTTGCCTTGCTTTAAAATCTACCAATTCAATTGGGAGTGGTGTATTAGTTGAGTTAATGGTAGTAATTCTAAAATCATTAGAAAGGTTAGCCACAGATAAGCCACTGCGGCCCACAACTGGACTTTGGGCAGTGCCAGTATTGGCCACATGAGTCCCAACATTCGTTACTGTTGTAGCCCCATTTGAAACAGCAAGGCGAATATCGGAGGCTGTACCTGCGTCCAAATTTGTCATTGTAACACTGATTGTATAATTGGTACCGCCCACAATGCCCGAGGTAGTACCAATAAACTGGGAGTTATGCTTGCGAACAATATTAATTACACCTGCTGTTGGGTCGTCATCGTATACAGGACTTAAATCTGTTACACTGGAGGCGTTCACATGGTTAAAAGTGACTGAACCGGTTGTTGTAATGTTTGAGCCAGCCGTAATTGCAACCGGGCGATAGGAAGATGCGGTAGAATGACCAAGAGGAAAAAGTCCATACAGGTTTCCTGCCGTTGGAGAAGGCGTCTGCCCTGTGGGCCAAAAACGCCTGAAACTGCCACCATGCATCCAATTAGTAGTAGTGCTGGCTGTACGATTTAAGTCAGAGGCTGCACCACTACTTCCTAATGTAAAGGTGGTGCCACTTAAGTTGACAATACCCGAAGTAAGCGTAAGTGTATTAGAAACTGTGACTGCGTTGCTGAATACTAAGTTTGAAGACGAGGTGTTGTTAATGACAAGGATATAGAATGTTTCACCAGCAGAATTGCTAATGGTTTGAACGGTGGAACCTGATCCATTCAACGTAATCGTTCCTGTACCTTCTGTAAAGGTGGCGGTTCCACCCACTGTCCAGTTTCCTCCAACCGAGAAGCTTGTATTATTAGAATCCTTGGCCCCGGAAGTAGTTAAACTAAGGTGATGATAACTTACCGGTATGATTCTTTGATTGCCAGCAGCACCGTAATTAAAAGTATTGCCGGATGCCGCGCAATTTAAAACAGTGGTCAGGTCAGCATCGAAAGCTGCCTGAACAAAGGTCCAATTCCAAATACCGGTTGATAAGTTATCAATGTTTGTGTCTCCACCGTCAATATTAGAAAAACCACCTGATTGATTAACTGTGCCCGAATTAAGGAAATCAAAATCTGCATCTGTTGGGTTGATTGTGACCACACTCAGTGTGGCTCCCAATGAATTTGTGAAGATATTGTCATCATCATTATTTGCGCCAACCACAATATCGGATGTAATAGTTAAGCTTTGATTGTTGATAAACTCAGCATCGTCAGCCCCAATATCGCTAGGCTGATCAAAAACAAGATCATCTCCAATTGTAAAAGTTCCGGTTAAATCATTGGTTACGACTATATCATCTTCTATAATTCGAAAATCATCTGTCAGACTTATCGAACCACTACCCGTAATATTAAGAGAAGCATTTGCAGCAGTTATCTCTATGTCTTCCGTAGTGATTGCCCCATTAACAATCATAGAATTTACTATCCCACGGTCGAAGTCAATTTGCACACCTGTCTGTCCGTTTCGATTTATTGATCCCCCAAGGTCAACTTGTAATATTCCACGATCAACATTTAGGTCGTTTACTGATGTCCATCTCAATATGCCCGTATTCCGTACTTCAATGCCCCCAGCTGTTGCCGCAACGTTTATGTCTACTGTATTGCTATTTCCAATAACAAGATAGTCGGTGGTTAGTGGAGTGCAATCACATGAACCTCCGCCCAAACTTGCTGCCGACCATGTTCCGTTTCCTATTGTAGCATCATTCCAGTTGCCCGACTTTCTTGAATAAAGGGTGTTAACTGCAGACACTATTATATCATCAAAGGAGAATGATGTGAGGATGCCATCAACATCTGATCTGATAACAATCTCAAGTGAACTTCCTGTTATTATGGCAGAGCCTGTAAGCGAAAAATTAAGGAGTCCCCCAACTTGCTCAAAGAAAAGAATTTCGGGCCCGGCATCCACCTTATAATAACAGCGAATGTAATCACCCGCGCCAACAAGAACTCCAAAGACATTCATTTCTATTAGTGCTCGCCCGGTTCCGGAGGTATTTATTGGACTGGTCGTCCAAACTCCTTCACCGCCTGTTTGGTAGGAATAGAACCGTTCGCCAAGAGTTGAGCCTTTTTCGAAAGTACCACCAGGAACTGTAGAACTCCAATTTCCTCCCACACTACCACCGGCAGTCCCTGATGTTACACCATCTGCATAGGAGTCAAAGTTTTCAGTCCATAGTTGGGCTGAGGCAATCTGAATTGTACATATTAATAGAAGAAGTAGGGGGAAAAGTCTTTTCATAGTACTACTTAAACAGAACCTCTAAGATACAGAAATTCAAATTTGTTGTAATCTATTTACGACTATAATTAGGGGCCTCCCTTGTAATCGTAACATCATGCGGATGGCTCTCATGAACACCGGCAGCCGTAATCTTTACAAACTTGGCTGACTTGAGTTTCTCAAGATTTTTAGCACCACAGTAACCCATGCCCGCTTTCAATCCACCTACTAACTGGTAAAGCACTTCAGCAACAGATCCCTTAAACGGAACGCGACCTGAGATGCCTTCTGGTACCAGTTTCTTAATGTCATCTTCTGCATCCTGAAAGTAGCGATCCTTTGAACCATCATCCATTGCTTCCAGTGAGCCCATACCCCGATAGGTCTTAAACTTACGGCCTTCGTAGATTATCATCTCGCCCGGAGCTTCTTCTGTACCTGCCAGCAAAGAGCCAATCATTACGCTATCAGCACCTGCTGCCAACGCTTTAACCACATCCCCAGAGAAGCGAATCCCGCCATCGGCTATCACTTTTACATCGGAGCCTTTCAGCGCTTTTGCGGATTCGTAAACAGCTGATAACTGGGGCAAGCCTATACCGGCCACAATTCGGGTGGTGCAAATACTACCTGGTCCTACACCTACTTTAATAGCATTGGCACCTGATTTTGCTAATGCTTTGGCAGCATCACCGGTGGCAATATTTCCTACTATCAACTCCATTTCAGGATACTTCCTTCTTACACTTTTGGCGGCATCCATCACTCCTTTTGAATGACCATGGGCTGTATCAATGCTGATTACATCTACTCCTGAATTTTTTAAAGCGCTGATCCGATCCAGGATATCAGGTGTTACCCCTACCGCAGCACCTACCCGAAGTCTGCCAAATTCATCATGACACGCATTCGGCTTATTTTTCTTTTTAAGAATGTCTTTGTAGGTGACCAATCCGGTTAGTTTCCCCTTTTTGTTAACGATTGGAAGCTTCTCAATTTTATACTCCTGTAAAATGACTTCCGCTTTTGCGAGGGTGATGCCTTCAGGTGCTGTGATCAGATTTTCTTTTGTCATGATCCGCTCAATGGGCATGGACATATCTTTTTGAAAGCGCAAATCGCGGTTAGTAATGATTCCTAATAATTTGCCCTTGTCATCAATTACCGGTATCCCTCCGATTTTATATTCCCGCATTATTTTTTCGGCATCACGCACGGTTGAATTTATAGGCAGTGTAACCGGGTCCAGGATCATCCCACTTTGCGAACGCTTCACTTTCCTCACTTGCTCTGCCTGCTGGGTAATGGTCATGTTTTTATGAATGAAGCCAAGCCCACCCTCCAGGGCAATACCAATGGCCAATTCAGCTTCGGTAACGGTATCCATGGCAGCCGAAATGACTGGAATATTTAGCTTTATATTCTTTGTCAGGTAGCCAATAGTGCTGGTATCGCGGGGAAGTACTTCGCTGTATGCAGGAACCAGAAGCACATCATCGTAGGTAAGTGCTTCAAATAGGAATTTGGAAGGATCGTGGGCCATGGCAAATATGATTAGGATTCATTATTTGCCGGGCAAAGTTAACCTAATTGAGTGATTAACCAATGTGGAAATTCATATTTAGACAAAGCCTCTTAACTTTGTTTCATGAAAAAAACCGGATTACTCATTTTCATGGTATGTCTTTATGGTTTGGCCATTGCACAAACGCAAACAGGAAAAGCTTCCTTTTATGCGGATAAATTTGAAGGCCTGCCAACGGCCAGTGGAGAAAAATACAAAAATAATAAGCTCACCGCTGCTCACAAATCCTTGCCCTTTGGTACCAAAGTAAGGGTGACTAACCTGGCTAATAATGAAAGTGTAGAAGTTGTAATTAATGACCGGGGCCCATACGTGGATGGACGAGTTATTGACCTGTCCCGATCGGCAGCAGAAAAACTCGGGTTTATTAATCTTGGAATTGCAGATGTAAAACTTGATGTGGTTGATGCCGGAGATGGAAAGTCAAAGTCACAACCCGTTACAATCGATAATGTTGCTGTTGACGAAAACGAGTATTACGATTTTGAAATTTCCAGTTTCAAGCCAAAAGGCTTTGGTGTTCAAATTGGCACCTATCAGGAATTGGTAAACCTACTGCGGCTAACTGAAAACCTGAAAGGATCTTATAAAAAGAAAGTGACTGTTCAGGTGAAGATTTTAAATGGCGTTAAGTTTTATAGCCTTATCATCGGGCCATTCCCGAATCGCGACAAAGCGGAAAGTTTTCACAACGAAGTGAAAAAAAAATATTCCGGATCATTTATTGTTGATTTCGCTAAACTCTAATCGGTTCCATTTCTGAATTTACTGGTGGCACACTCGCAAGTGTAAAAATAATCTGCAACTAATACCAAAACTGACGAATGTCACTGTTTTGGTGTTCCGGCATAGGTAATTTTGGCAACCAAAATGTTTATCTATGAAAATCGAACAAATTTATACAGGCTGCCTGGCTCATGGTGCTTATTATATTGAATCAAATGGGGAAGTTGCCATTGTTGATCCCCTTCGGGAAGTGCATCCCTATATTGAAAAAGCAAAACGAAACAATGCAAAAATTAAATATGTTTTGGAAACGCATTTTCATGCCGATTTTGTTTCGGGGCACCTTGATCTTTCCAAGGAAACCGGAGCCACCATTGTGTTTGGGCCGGGTGCCAGGCCTTCATTTAAAGCTCACGTGGCGTATGATGGAGAAATACTTGCGTTAGGGAATGTAACGCTGAAAATGCTTCACACACCTGGTCATACAATGGAGTCAACGTGTTATTTACTAGTCGATGAAAAAGGGAAAGAGACCGCATTATTTTCGGGTGATACTCTTTTCATTGGGGATGTGGGGCGGCCAGACCTTGCCCAAAAATCGGATCTTACATTAACTGATTTAGCCGGACACCTATATGATTCACTTCAGAATAAAATAATTCCCTTGAATGATGAGATCATTGTATATCCGGCCCATGGTGCAGGCTCGGCCTGTGGCAAAAAGATGTCTCAGGAAACCAGTGATACACTGGGGCATCAGAAAAAAACAAATTACGCTCTACGAGCTATCAGCAAGGATCAGTTTATAAAAGAGGTTACCGAAGGGCTCACCAAACCTCCGGTCTATTTCCCACAGAATGTTAGAATGAATCGGGAAGGATATTCCAGTTTCGAAAAGGTTCTTAAAAAGGGTACGCAGGCATTAAGTGTAGATGCCTTTGAAGCGGCTGCCAATGAAACTGATGCGTTGATTATTGATACTAGGAATGCACAAATTTTCGCCAAGGAGTTTATCCCCGGATCGATTAATATCGGTATCAGTGGAACATTTGCTCCCTGGGTTGGCACCCTAATTCCCGATGTAAATCAATCTTTACTCATTGTAGCCGAACCCGGAAAAGAAGAAGAAGTAATCACACGGTTGGCTCGCGTAGGGTACGACAATGCCATTGGGTATTTGAAAGGTGGGCTGGAAGCATGGAAGAAAGCCGGAAAAGAAACAGATGGTATTTTGTCTATCGATGTTAACCAACTAGTGGAGGCTCTTAAAGAACCCAATGCAATTTTACTGGATAGCCGAAAAACCAGCGAGTATCAATCCGAGCACATCGAAAATGCAGAAAGCCTGCCGCTCGATTACATCAATGAGACCTTTCATCAGCTAAGAAAAGACAAAACCTACTATGTGCATTGTGCCGGGGGCTACCGATCAATGATTTTCGTTTCTATTCTCCGCGCCCGCGGATTTCGGAATCTTGTGGATATACAGGGGGGTTTTGGGGTATTGAAAAACAGTGGAAAATTTAAGGTAACTGATTACGTGCAGCCAATAACAGAGCTTTAAATGTGACAAAATCGACTAAAAATGGGCAAAAAGTGGGTTAACCCACTTTTTTTTTGCCTTCTACGAAACATTTTATGGTTACTATCAGTTATAATAGTATTACTATCATTTCTGATTATGCCAGCTCTTACATTCAAGTTAAATCCTCATTTATATCTGCGCGACCCGCAGCACACAGACCTGGGTCAAAAAATTATTCAGGTAAGTGTTGATCTCATTGATCGACTGGGCTTCGAGCAATTCACCTTTAAAAAACTGGCCGAAGAAATCGATTCTACAGAGGCCTCGATCTATCGCTATTTTGAAAACAAGCACCGGCTATTGTTGTACCTGGTCGGTTGGTATTGGAACTGGCTTGAATATCGAATCGACATGTTCACTAACAACCTGACTGATCCGAAAGAAAAACTTAAGATTTGCATACGGGTTATCGCAGAAGAGAAAAAATACGACAGTACGTTTGAATTTATTAATGAGGAAGCTCTTTATAGAATTGTTATAGCCGAACTTGATAAGACATACCTGACCAAACAGGTTGACAGCGATAACAAAGAAGGTTTGTTTGGTGGTTTCAAATCCCTATGTAAGAAAATTGCTGACTGGGTTACCGAAGTAAATCCTGATTATCCCTTTCCACACGCGTTGATCAGCACTCTGTTATTAACTTCCAAACAGCAAATCTTTTTTGCAGATCATCTGCCAAGCCTCACCAACATTGGTATAGAAAACGATCGGTATAATAAACTGGAAACCTTTTTAGGGCTGCTTCTCAATTCCTTTCAAAGTAAAGCTTAACAAACGATGTTAAACAACGATCAGATAGTACGCAGTTTGCGTGAAGTAGCCTTTGCGCTTAAGCATGATTACTCAACCGAAGATTTGCATCATGTTGAGGCAAATCAACGCACGTATCAGAAAGATGATTTGAACGAA
Source organism: Cyclobacteriaceae bacterium (assembly GCA_044229915.1). Lineage (GTDB taxonomy): Bacteria > Bacteroidota > Bacteroidia > Cytophagales > Cyclobacteriaceae > ELB16-189. The sequence goes on along the minus strand of JBGASB010000007.1, from coordinate 134,365 downwards.
TTTAAGCGTGATCTTATTGAGGCTGGAAATAAAATGAGAATCCTGTTCATGGAATATCATCTTGACCGGGAAGCCTTTTATGAATTTTTCAGTAACCAAAAGACACCCATTCTTGCTTTTATCAATGAAGATCACATAACTCCGGTGCTACTTACTCCCGTTTTGAAGAACAAAACAGGAGTTATTCAAATCGGTCAAACAGCAGATTTAAGCACGGTAGTTTCTTCAATTACAGATTTACCTCTGCTTGCTAATGAAAAAGGTGAGATTGAGTTCTTTGCCATTTTTACCTATGAGAGCCCGGTAAGTATGGATGTAAGGGATGGCCAAAAACCGAACCCTGTTAAGAGGTTGTATAAATTGCTGGGCACCGAGAAAAAGGAAATCTTTTATATTTTATTCTATGCCATTATTATAGGACTCATCGGCCTTATTATTCCCTTAGGCATTCAAACTACGGTTGAATTAATTTCGGGCGGAGTCTTCTTCAGTTCTGTGTATGTACTTATTGCCCTGGTGATCATAGGGGTCCTTCTGAGCGGAGGTTTGCAGGTAGTACAAATCAGTTTAGTTGAATTTTTGCAGCGAAGAATATTTACCAAAGCATCGCTTGAATTTGCCTTTCGCATTCCTCGCATTCGAATGGAATCGATCCAGGGAAATTACGCACCCGAACTGGTAAACCGCTTCTTCGACATCATCACCATTCAAAAAGGGTTGCCCAAGTTATTGATCGATCTTTCTTCTGCTGCCATTCAAATTCTATTCGGGTTGCTATTGATATCTCTTTATCACCCCTTCTTTGTATTCTTCGGTCTCATTTTATTGACCACACTTACCCTGATTTTCTACCTGACCGGACCAGCCGGATTAAGCTCTTCCATTGAAGAGTCAAAATATAAATACAAGGTTGCTCACTGGCTGGAAGAACTTGCCCGGGCATTGCATTCGTTTAAACTGGCCGGTAGTACCGATCTGCCAATTCGCAAAACTGACTACAATGTAAATAACTACCTGAAAAACCGGAAAGTACATTTTCGGGTGCTGGTAACTCAATTTTCATTCATCGTTCTTTTCAAAGCGCTGATCACCGGAGGCTTATTAATTATGGGTACCCTGCTCGTGGTCGATCGTCAGATAACCCTGGGCCAGTTCGTTGCCTCCGAAATCGTAATCATCTTAATACTAAATGCGGTAGAAAAAATAATTATGTACATGGATGTTGTGTACGATCTGCTTACTGCGGTGGATAAAGTAGCACAGGTTACAGATTTGCCAATCGAAAAAGTAGGTGGTCTTGATTTCCCGGCAACACAACTCAATGGCTTTCATCTTCGCACTAAAGACCTGAAATATAAATATGGCCTGTCCGGATACTATGCACTTAAAGGAATCGACCTGGACATCAAAGCAGGTGAAAAGGTTTGCATTACGGGACCCGGCAATTCGGGTAAAACTACCCTGATGAATATTTTAACAGGACTTTACAGCGATTACGAAGGTGCTGTTTCAATTAATAATTACTCGATGCGCGATCTGGATGGTACACACTTACGCGATCAGGTAGCAAAAAATATTTCGCAGGAAGATCTTTTTGATGGAACGCTGCTCGAAAACATCACCCTGGGAAGAATCAATACTACAGTCCATGATGCCATCTATGCATTGGAACAGGTAGGCCTTAGTGATACAATCAACGCCATGCCTAAAGGATTGGAAACACCAATACTTAGCGGTGGAAAAGGGTTATCCAAAACAATTATTCATAAAATAATACTGGCACGGTGCCTTGCCAAAAGACCCAAACTTCTTGTGTTGAATGATTTCTTTATAACACTGGCTAAACCGGATAAACTGGAATTATTGAGTTGCATAATTAATTCAAAAAATCCTTGCACCGTGATACTGGTTTCCAAAGATCCGATAATTATGAGTGCCTGCGATCGTGTGATAATTATGGGAGAAGGAACGATTCGCACACAAGGAACGATGGAGGAACTCACATCAAAAGAATTTCTAAAAGACATCTAACCGTAAAGTCATGTTAAAGATTTCGTCTAAGTCAGTTGAAAAGATGATGCCGCAAGACAGGCTTTATTCTCTGCGTTCGCTCGATACACCCCAGGCCGGAAAGATACTGGCACGCTGGCTTATGGGCATTGGAGTCATCTTTCTAATTGTACTTTTTCTTCCCTGGCAGCAAAATATTCGCGGAAGCGGAAAAGTTACGGCACTATCCCCCAGCAATCGGCCACAAACTATTGAAACCATTATAGCGGGTCGTATCCAAACTTGGAAAGTAAAGGAAGGCCAACTTGTTAATAAAGGAGATACTATTGCGATCGTAAGCGAAGTGAAAGAAAAATATTTTGATCCGCAGTTCCTGGTTCGCTTACGTGAAGTAATTGCCTCCAAAGAAAAAAGCCTAAACTCAAAAGATCTGAAAGCTCAATCTCTGCGCAAACAGATTGCAGCCCTGGAAGAGGGTATGCGCACGAAATCGAATCAGGCGAAAGCCAAACTTGAAGCCGAACGAATAAGATTTAGCAACGCTAAAAATCAGTATGAGCGGAACAAAAAGTTATTTGAAGCCGGGAACATTCCCCTTACCAAGTTTCAGGACATTGAATACAAATACCAGGGTGCAGAAGCTGACTTTGTAAATGCTGAAATTGAAATTGATCGTGTGCAGGCCGAGTATCTTGATAAGATCAATAAAGCTGAATCGGATCTTAACAATACCTTGGCTGAGCAATTTGATACACAAGCGGATCTGGCGAAGCTTCGGAATGAATTGGTCAATATGGAAATTCGAAGCCAGCAATATTTCATCCTGGCTCCACAAAACGGGTTTGTAGTAAAAGCTACTCAGGCCGGAATTGGAGAAACCATTAAGGAAGGCGACCCGGTATGTACTATTATGCCTCAGTCGGATGATGTGGCGGTGGAAATGTATGTAAAAGCAATGGATGTGCCTTTAATTAGCAAAGGCAGAAGAGTACGAATTGAATTTGATGGGTTTCCGGCATTGCAATTCAGCGGTTGGCCGAGCGTGTCGGTTGGGTCGTTTGGGGGTCTCGTTGAAGTGATCGACTACGTAAATACCAAACCTGGTGAATTCAGGATTTTGGTAGTGCCTGATAAAAACGATGATGCCTGGCCAAAACAAATTCGCAATGGATCGGGTACCCAGGGCTGGGTGATGCTGGATAGCGTACCGGTATGGTATGAACTGTGGCGTCAACTCAACGGCTTTCCACCAAGTCTATATGAAGAACCACTAGAAGGTAAGGATCAGAAGAAGGATGGTCAAATCACAACAAGCAAAGCAAAATGAAAAAACTTAGCATCTTCTTGTTTTGTATAAGTGTTCAAGCCAGTGCCCAAAACGCTCTTGATTCCCTCTTCATTTTACCCGACACAGTTACAGCCTTTAGCCTGGAAAATATGTACGCTTCCATGCTGGAATTTCATCCTCTTGTTAAGCAAACCAGATTACTGAGCGATATGGCCCAACAGGAGGTGCGACTTGCACGGGGTGCATTCGATCCAAAACTTGAGACCCAACTCAATATTAAGGAGTTTGATGATAAAGAATATTATAACAAATGGATTGCATCCTTTACGGTTCCGCTTTGGTTCCCGATCGATCCTAAAATTGGTATTGAACGAAACACTGGTGCTTTTTTAGATTCCGAAAGTACACTTCCTGACGCGGATAATAACCGTCAACTTTTTACAGGCATTTCACTGCCGCTGGGTCGGGGCTTATTTACTGATGATCGAAGGGCTGCTGTGCAACAGGCGAAATTATTCACTCAAATGGCCGAAGCCGAGCAAACAAAACTTATCAATAAAATTTTGTTGGAAGCAGCCAAAGATTATTGGCAATGGTATTATGCCTACTATCAATATCGTCTCATGTCACAGAATGCCGTCATCGCAGAAGAGATATTCAGGCGTGTAAAACTGAACAGCACATTTGGTGAAGCCTCGGCAATGGATACTGTACAAGCTAAAATAACGCTGCAACAACGATTAGTAGAAAGACAGGAAGCCTATCTGGAATTTCTGAATTCAGGAATAAAGATTTCCAATTACCTGTGGGATAGCGAGGGTAACCCCCTGCAACTATCAGAAACCGTGGCTCCCATTCTGGTGCAAAATGATGGAGCATTGCTTTCCATGCAGACTCTTGAAGAATTAACTCTTCAGGCTAGGCAAAATCACCCGGAGCTTACTAAGCTATCCATCAAGCTTAATCAACTGGAAGTCGACAGAAAACTTGCTGCCGAATATGTAAAACCAAAACTTGATCTGAGTTACAACTTCCTTAACCAACCATTAACACCCGGTGGCGAATTTCAATCATTTACTTTTTTAAACGACTACAAATTCGGGCTTGACTTTGCTATGCCAATTCTGATCAGAAAGGAAAGAGCCAAACTGGCACAAACAAAAATAAAAATCCAGGGCACACAGTATGAACGTTCACAAACCGAACGCGAAATAATTAACCAGATCAACATGACCTATAACCAACTAGTCAATACCAACAGCATTTTGACTCAGCAAAATGCAATGGCTCTGAATTACGAACGGCTATTGTCCGGAGAGTTGATTAATCTGGAAAACGGGGAAAGTGATCTTTTCAAAATTAATGTGCAACAGGAAAAACTAATTCAAGCGCAATCCAAGCTATTAAAATTGAAAGCCGATTATGAGAAGATGAAAGCTACCCTATACTGGGCTGCCGGTGTTCGAAATCTAAACCTGAGTATGAACTAGGCTGATGTAATTGAAGTGATTAATTCCTCGGCAGCGCGCTCAGCAGAATTCAGGGCACCATTTACAGTACCGGCATCACCTTTCACGTCAGTGGCTTCGCCTGCAAAAAAGACTTTTTCATTTATGGGAGCCGACAGACTAACCCGATCTTCTAGAGTTGCTCCCGGTGGTAGGTATGACACCCCTCCCTTGAAGAATTCTTCTTTCCCCCAGTCGGCTACAAACCAAACCCGATCCCCTTCCGAGCCATCGCTGTTTATTACTTTACGGATGAACAAAGTCGCCTGACCATTATATACGGCATCCAGTTCAGCCAGCACGGCATCGAGTGCGCCTTCGCCTAGAGCCGATAGCTCCTGTGCCTTTGGACCGTTAACCGTAATGGAAAGGGTTCTGTAAAATTCACTTCTCGCCACCCCCGTGTTAAAATATAATGGCCCGGTTATACCGCCCCAGATGTATCCCGATCCTTCACCCCAAAAGTTCTTTTTGAAATCAATCACGATACGAATGGAATGATCCATCGCCAGCTTATTCATGGACGTTACTTTTGCTGACGGTAGTCCTGGACTGAAAGCAATGGCCCCGCTTTTCAATACGCCCAGCGAACTGGTAACAATCACTTTGTCGGCTTCAATCTGGGTTCCTTCTTTATCCGTAATAATAATTTTTTCACCAGCATAGTTTATCGATTTCACTACCGTATTCAATTGTATCTTGGTTACAATCTGGCTAAAGCGCGAAGTGATTATATCCTGAAGTGGGTTTGTTTTAATCAGGTACGGTTTGTTGTCGTGTTCTATTAATGAAAGTGCTGTTCCCACCCCTTTGGCTCCTACTTTTTCACTGGTCGATCCATAATAATTACCCGCCATAGAATTCAGTAATGCATCCCCACGAGTACTTACCCCAGCTGCTTGCTTCATGGAAACATCGCCACCACTATAAGTTTTTAAGCCCGATACAAAATTTAAGACAGCATTTAAATCCGGATCACTTCCCCATTCTGTTTTTGATTTGGCTGTGTTATCTAAAATGTATTGATCAGTAGCCTGTGTAGTCAGATCAATTTGAGTGAGATTATAATTCTTGATGATTTTACCAAAGGAAGAGTTTGTGCCATACACAACTTCTGCCCCTAACTCTACAGGAAAATCGGCTGCCGTTTGAACCAGAATTTCGGTTTGATTTCTCAATGACCGTACCCGGCCTCCCAATTGGTTACTTGCTTCAAGAATAATAACTTTTATGCCTTTCGCATGTAAAATATCGGCAGCATATAAGCCGGCAGCACCTGCCCCAATAATAACCACAGTACCATCGTATTGTACTTCCGGACCCGGGTCTTCTTTTTTGCAGGATGCCAACAAACCTGGCATCCACAATCCAGCCGAAAGGCCAACTCCAATCTTTTTTAATGCTTTTCTGCGTTTCACCTGCTACGATTTAATCGAAAGATAATTATACCAACCCGATTGACGAAACCTAACTTGCTGTTTCACCTACCACTTAGCTTATAAATAGCTAATTTGGCATAAAAGTAAGCTCCATGTTCGTTTCCAAAGAGGCCTTGCCCACCATTAAAAAAGTATGCGTTACCGGCCCAGAGTGCACAGGCAAAACTGAGCTTTCCCGGTTTCTGGCAACTCATTATTCAACCTGTTGGATAGAGGAGTATGCACGAGCTTATCTAAACAAACTAGGGCGGCCTTATCAGGAACACGACCTGATTAAAATTGCACATGGACAATTGCGCATGGAGGACGAGTGGTTGCGCGATTCGAACCGGGTAATGATCTGCGACACCAATCTGATTAACATCAAAATCTGGAGTGACTTTAAGTATGGTTCATGTGATGCAAATATTCTGAAACAAATCAGCGAGCGCACGTACGATTTATACCTGCTATGTTACATCGATGTGCCCTGGATAGCTGATCCGTTGCGCGAACATCCGGATAAGCGAGAGGACTTATGGAACATTCATAAAAAAGAAGTTGTGAGTACGGGAGTTCCTTTTGTCGAGATTAATGGCGACTGGCCTGCCCGTCAGCAAAAAGCCATCGCGGCTATCGACAAGATCTTGTTTTATAATCACCGCAGAGACGCTGAGGCGCAATGAATAAGGAAATTCTTAATTCACTTTCAAAAGAGATATTGGACGCATCAATCGTTGTTCATAGAGAGATGGGGCCTGGCCTTCTCGAATCTGTATATCAACAATGTCTGGTTAAAGAATTATCATTGCGTGGGATTAAGTTAAGTACAATGGTTCCTATTCCATTAAAATACAAGGGCTATATACTTAATAAGGATTACGTAATTGATATTCTAGTGGAGGATGAGATTATTGTTGAATTGAAAGCTGCCGAAGTGATTCTGCCAGTACACGAAGCTCAGATTATTAGCTATCTTAAACTTGCTGATAAACGCCTTGGATTGCTAATTAATTTTAATGTTCCTTTATTAAAGGATGGATTCAGAAGATTTGTTAATAATTTTTAATGTGTACTTCCTTGCGTCTCAGCGCCTTTGCGGTAAAGATTTATGATTAAGTCCAATCCTTACGCAGTATTGCGTATCCGTGATTTTAGACTATTCATTCTTTCCCGGCTTTTCATCACGCTGGCCATTCAGATACAAGGTGTCGTTGTGGGTTGGCAGGTGTATGAATTAACTAAAGATCCCTTATCACTTGGTCTGATTGGTTTGGCAGAAGCTATTCCTGCAATAACGGTCTCGCTTTATGCAGGCCACCTCGCTGATATCGTTGAGCGCAAGAAAATTATTCTGGCTTGTGTTGGCTTGTTGGCATTTTGTTCTGTGGCTCTTCTGTACTTTACCACGAACCTCGGTGCATTTCTTTTACAAAACAGTATCCTTCCCATTTACACAGTCATTTTTGTGAGTGGTATTGCACGCGGGTTTTTATCGCCCGCTAATTTTTCTTTCATGCCACAGTTGATCGATCGCTCATTATATCAAAATGCGATTACCTGGAACAGTACTATTTGGGAAAGTGCCTCCGTGGGTGGCCCTATGATAGGCGGGTTGATTTATGGTTTCTTCGGGATTACTGCAGCCTATACAGCTGATGCGCTATTAGTTGTTACCGCTTTGTTTTGTTATCTCTCCATACCAAACCGAAAGTTGCCACCCGTAAGTGAAGAGCAAGGAATCTGGGAAAAAATAAAAGCGGGCATCAAGTTTGTCTTTAACAATCAGATTATTCTTAGCGCAATTTCACTCGATTTGTTTGCGGTGCTCTTTGGTGGTGCCGTGGCATTACTTCCCATCTTTGCCGATGATATCCTACATGTAGGCACGGTAGGGCTTGGCTTTTTGCGATCGGCACCGGCTATTGGTGCAGTGGCCATGGCGGTTTATATCACACACCATCCCATCAAAAAAAGAATTGGAAAGATTTTACTCTGGTGCGTAGCCGGGTTTGGACTTTGCATGATTGGCTTTAGTTTGTCGACCAGCTTCTGGTTGTCGATGGGTATCTTAATCTTGAGTGGTATGTTTGATTGCGTGAGTGTGATTGTGCGCAGCACATTGATTCATACGCTCACACCTGAAAATATGAAAGGTCGCGTATCTGCGGTGAATAGTATTTTCATTGGCTCATCGAATGAAATCGGGATGCTGGAATCGGGCGTAGCCGCGAAGTTAATGGGTGTAGTGCCATCCATAATCTTTGGTGGTTGTATGACTCTGGCTGTGGTTGGTACTACCGCTTGGAAGGCAACTAAACTCAGGTTGTTGGATAAGGTGAGTTGATGATGCAACGTTTGGGTGTCTGCAGTTGCAGGACTCTGCAAATTAATTTGTCCCACATGAGTAAATGTGGAAGAAGACAAATCTTATAGCTAACACTTCACCTTTCCATTGCAGAAATATTTTGTAAGCGTTTTGTGCCGATCAGTCTAAGTCTAAAACTATTTTCAGATTCTCTCTAACCTTATCAACCGTGTCGCTGTCTACTTCGCCTACTCTTTTCATAAGTCTTTTGTTATCAATTGCCCTGACTTGGTCAATCATTATATCACAGTCCTCTTTGAGTCCGAATTTTGACTTCTTCAAATGAACTCTTAATATTTCAGTGTCGAGCTTCACGTTTGTCGTTATTGGACAAATGACGGTCGATGGGTGTTCTTTATTTAATAAATCTGTTTGAACGATAAGAACGGGTCTGATTTTTCCGGTTTCCGTCCCCATTCTAGGATTTAAGTCGGCAATCCAGATTTCGAATTGCTTAATCTTCATCGTTCAATTTTTCAAACTCAGCCAAAACTTCCAGAGAGTCCTTGGCAACGATTTTTGATTCCTTACTCAATTGTTTTGAAAGCAGTCTACGTCTATGAAGTCGATTGTAGAATTCGATAGCTTCGTTGATATACCTGTTCCGGTTCTTTTTTACTTTGGCCACGATTTTCTCAGTCTCCTGAAATATGTCGTCCTCAAGTTTTAATGATAGATTTTTCATAATATTATCTTTATTCAAAGGTATATACTTTTTAGATATACTCCAAATTTGCTGGAGCTACCCACCTGTTGATTTTGATCTTCCCGTTTTTAGCAAGCCGCCATTCAACCCACCTTTCCGCCACCAATTTAGCAGGAGTTATGAATTCAGCTACCAAAACTCTACTTTCATCCATCCATTTCTTAACCGCATTCTATGACAACCCGCAGATCGTTCTTTCAAAAAGTGATTGGAACCGCCAGTGCACTTTCGCTCACTCCTTTAGTAAGTCAAGCTATTTCTGAAGACATCTCGGATGCCTTGCTTTCGCTGAATAAACTTTCTCCGCTGGAAGCCGCTGGCGATGAAGACCTGTGGGCTCGCATGGCACAAGCCTATACGGTAAGTCCTAATCTCCTCAACCTCAACAATGGTGGGGTAAGTCCGCAACCCAAAGTGGTACAGGATGCTGTTGACCGCTATTATCATTTAAGCAACGAAGCGCCTACCTATTACATGTGGCAGATCTTAGATCGCGGCCGCGAACCCCTGCGTAGAAAACTGGCAGACCTGGCCGGAGTAAGTCACGAGGAACTGGCCATCAATCGCAACACCACCGAAGCGCTCGGCACATTTACGTGGGGCATCGATATGAAGCGTGGTGATGAGATTGTGATGACCAAACAGGATTATCCCAATATGATTCATGCATGGAAACAACGCGAACTTCGCGAAGGTGTAAAGATCAATTGGATTAATCTGAATCTCCCAATCGAAAACGATGATGTCGTCATCAAAGCGTATGCAGATGCCACTACCAGTAAAACCAAAATCTGGCACATCACACATTTAATTACGTGGACTGGTCAAATCTTACCGGCTGCCAAATTATGCGCGGAAGCCCGTAAGCGCGGCATCATTACCATTGTCGATGCGGCTCACTCGTTTGCCCATGTCGATTTTAAAATTTCAGATCTGAACTGCGATTACTTTGGTACCAGTCTGCACAAGTGGTTATGTGCACCCTTCGGCACCGGCCTGATGTACGTGCGTAAACCGCTGATCGAAAAAACGTGGCCAATCTTTCCGAACGATAAACCCCTGAGCCCGGACATAAGAAAATTCGAAGCATTGGGCACACGCTCATTCGCACCTGAGCAAGCCATCGGTCAGGCCATTGATTTTCATAATGCTATTGGTGGCAAGCGGAAACAAGAACGTCTGCATTATCTGAAACGTTATTGGTGCGATGCGGTTACGAAAAATCCGAGAGTTAAACTTCATATCTCGCTCAAGCCTGAATATTCCTGTGCACTGGGTACGTTTAGTATTGACGGTATGGATGTAGGTGATATCTCATCAAGATTAATGGGTGATTATGGAATACACACCGTTTCCATCAAATGGGAAAATGTAAATGCCGTGCGGGTTACTCCACACGTGTACACTACGACCAAAGACCTGGATCGGTTTATTGATGCGGTAGGTAAGATTGCTGCTTCATAAAATCACTGCCACAGTAATCCCGCTCATCACTTTCTCTTTTCATTTCTTCGGTAAAGGAGATAGATTTCATTTGTCAATCTCATAAAATGAAAAACTTACTTTTGCTTTCGTTACTTTTTTTGGTTTCCTGTAAAGAATCTGTCAATTCAGGAAATGAACTTTCTACTCCAGGCCTGGAAAAACCCGTAGAAATTCTTCGCGATGAAAATGGCATCAACCATATCTATGCTCAAACCGAACATGATCTTTTCTTCGCGCAAGGGTATAGTGCTGCCAAAGACCGCCTCTTTCAATTTGAATTGTGGCGCAGGCAAGCTTCCGGTACTCTGGCAGAAATTATGGGTGAAAAAGAATTGAAGCGCGACATTGGGGTGCGTCTTTTCAAATTCAGGGGAGATCTGAAAAAAGAACTCAATCATTATCATCCACACGGGGAATCAATCATTACCGCTTTCACAGAAGGCATTAATGCATACGTGGTGGAAACAGAGAAAGACCCCAATCTCTTGCCCCTCGAATTTCAATTACTGGGAATAAAAGCAGGCCGGTGGACACCCGATCTGGTAATCTCACGGCATCAGGGTTTGCTGGGTAATTTGCCTGATGAAGTTTCAACAGCAAGAGCTGTTTCCCTGTTGGGAACCAATGAGGTTAAAAAAATAAAAGTCTTTGAGCCGGGCCAACCTCGTTTGGAATTGGATGCAGCGATTGATTCTCAAGGACTCTTTGAAAATGTAATCGAGCTCTATGATGCTTTTCGCAAACCTGTAACCTTCGCACCTGAAGATTTAATAGCTTCCGCTAATCCGGATCTTAATCACTATCAACAAGTAGCAGAACACGACCAACAGGATTATCAAGAAATGATTTCATCCGAACAAAGATCCATTGGTAGCAACAACTGGATTGTGAGTGGTTCAAAATCAGAAACGGGCTTCCCGCTGTTAGCCAATGATCCGCACCGGGCACTCTCAGCGCCTTCCTTGCGATATATGGTGCACCTTAATGCGCCCGGCTGGAATGTGGTGGGTGGTGGTGAACCAACTATTCCTGGAGTGTCCATCGGTCACAATGAGTATGGTGCGTGGGGGCTTACCATATTTGACATTGATGGTGAAGATCTCATGGTGTATGAGTTAAATCCCGAAAATCTGAATCAGTACAAATACAAAGACGGTTGGGAGGAAATGAAGACCATTAAAGATACCATTCATGTGAAAGGCGCTGCTGATTTTTTTGTAGAACATGAATTCACCCGACACGGGCCAGTAACATTTGTAGATACAAAAAGAAATAAGGCTTATGCTGTGCGGGCAGCGTGGATGGAACCCGGAGGCGCTCCCTACATGGCGAGCTTGCGAATCAATGGCGCCAAAACATGGGAAGAGTTTCGTGAAGCGTGCTCATATAGTCATATACCGGGCGAAAATATGATCTGGGCCGATAAGAATGGAAACATTGGCTGGCAAACCGTAGGCATTGCTCCCATTCGAAAAAATTGGGATGGATTGGTTCCTGTATCTGGTGATGGCCGCTATGAATGGGATGGATTTCTTCCTATCAAATCTTTACCTAATGTCTTCAATCCCGAAAAAGGATTCTGGGTTACGGCCAATGAAAATTTAGTTGCTTCTGATTATGCGTTTAGAAATGCCGTGGGTTGGGAATGGGCCGATAGCAGCAGGGCAAACCGTATTAGTGAAGTATTGGCAAGCAAACCCAAACATTCTGTTGATGATATGAAACGATTACAGTTCGACTATCTCTCCAACCCTGCCCGTCAACTCGTCCCCTACTTAAAGACCGTAAAATCAAAAGATGTAGAAGTGGAAAAGCTACGCGAGATGCTTTTGGGTTGGGATTTTGTAATGGATAAGAATTCCATTCCGGCTGCCATCTATTCAGCATGGGAAAAGAAAATTTTGGAAAGCGCTTATCCATTAATTGTACCTGAAAAAGGTCGGGATGTAATTAAAACGGTTTCATTGAAAAGCACCATCCGATGGATAAAGACACTAAAGCAAAAAGAGCGCGATTCGTTTTTCCTGACTGGTCTGGAAGAGGCTGTTCAAAATCTTCATAAAAAATTGGGCGATGATCTTAATCAATGGCAGTATGGTCAGCCTGCTTATCATCATGTGCTTATCAAACATCCACTGAGTAATGCGGTGAACGATTCGTTGCGCAAAGTTTTAGAATGTGGGCCACTCCCCCGGGGTGGCTCAGGCTCTACACCGGGTGTTACCAGCAATACAGACAATCAAACACATGGAGCAACGTTCCGCATTGTGGCTGATGTTACCAACTGGGATAACACCTGGTTTACCAATGCACCGGGGCAAAGCGGAAATCCGGAAAGCAGTTTCTATAAAAACCTTTTCGAACGCTGGGCCAACGACCAACACTTCCCTGTTTATTTTAGTCGGGAAAAAATAGATAAATCCGTGAAGGAAAAAACGGTACTAAACCCGTAGCAGGATTTCTGGCTACCTTGTGCTATGATCGATTTGACTTTGGTAAAAAAGTACTTACCGCACATCGGGTCGGATTTGCAAGAAGCCTTTGCCTCGGACGGAATGATTAAAGACGTTGCAGCTCATACCGAAATTTTACAAGAAGGGCAACATGTAACCATGATTCCATTGGTGCTGGAAGGATTGATCAAGGTATATACCCGTAATGAAGAAAGGGAATTGCTGCTTTATTATATCGAGCCACGCGAAAGTTGTGTAATGTCTTTCCTGGCGGGTATAAAAAATCAGCCGAGCAAAATCTTTGCGCTCACCGAAGAACCGACTAAAATACTCTTACTTCCTTCGCGCAGTGTGGAACAGTGGATACAAAAGTTTCCCCGGTTAAATAATCTGTTTTACGATATATACAACACACGCTATTCCGAATTGCTCGATACGTTGAATCAACTCATCTTTCAAAAACTTGATTCACGCATCTTCGATTATCTGAAAGAAAAAAGCCGCGTCAAATCAACCCGCATCTTTGATCTGCGGCATCGTGAAATAGCGTTGGAGTTAGGGACATCCCGGGAAGTGATAACCCGGGTGCTAAAGAAGCTTGAAAAGGAAGGCAAAATCCGGCAAGCAGATAATGGCATTGAATTACTTTGACTTTTTACTCCTGTAAATCAGTTAGTTACAACCTCCTCAAGGATATGGTGACTATGGTCACCGGTTTAGAGCTGATCCTTACTCTACTTTTGAATTACTAACCAGGAAATGAGCAAAGCTCTCAAACTTCTTATCGTTTGTATCCTCTGTTTGGGAATTGCTTATGCACTGGTGTGGATCATTAAAGAAACCATCAATTAAAAAAATACAACTATGAAAAAGAATATGGGAAGTGCAGACCGGGTGATTAGAATAATCCTCGCAGTAATTTTTGCAGTACTCTATTTTACAGGAACAGTACCTGGAACATTAGGGCTGGTGTTGGTAATATTAGGGGCCGTCTTTTTACTTACAAGCCTGGTAAGCTTCTGCCCCTTATATGCAATAGTAGGATTGAACACTTGCTCGACCAAGAAAGCTGCCTAAAAAATTACTTTAGTCAATAATGCTACCCGGTTATCGGGTAGCACTATTGTTTAGCCATTGAACCAATTGGGGAAACTCCATACCATCCATCCATAGGCTGCAAAGCGAACTATGCGGGTAATGCAGATTAGGAGAAAATTTTTGAAGTTCATATTCACTGAACCGGCCAGCATACAGGTAGCTGAAAACGGAACAGGCGTTACTGCACCAACAAAAACCAAATAGCCTCCAAACTTCTTGAGATTCTTTTCATACTGTTTTAAATATTTTTCGCGAATCCGGTTTTCATAAAAGGAAGTCTTTGAAAATGTTTTACCAATGTAATAGCCCAATATTCCAGCAGCATACGAAATAACAGTCAGAATGGAAAGATTAATAATAAAGCCTGATACATCTATATCGTCCAGAATCCAGATCATCATGAATAATTCCGGTGGCAGAATTCCAAAAACAATTTCTGAAAGCGTATAAATACTATAAAGAATACCTGGATTTGCCCGGATGTCATCAATATGACTTTTGAAATTCTCCTGGATATATCCTTCCAACAATATGAAGACCGTGATGATAACCGCAAACCAAAGCAACCCCTTGATCAGGTTGCGAAATAAAAAACTTGAGTGAGTTTCTTCCTGGTCTTCCATAAATTAACTTATAATAGGCATTCTTTTAAAGGGCTTGGTTTCATCAAAGAGTTTGCGATATGTAGCATGCCTTTTCACAACGGGTGCATTTATTTGTTCCACTACTCGAATCATCTTGGGATTAAAATCTCCGATCCAATTCATTTCATACTCGGTATAAGAAATACCACCCCCCTGCGCAAATTTTCTGAAGTTCTCTATGATTGCACCATCCACGCCCTTGCCCTGATGTTCTGGTACCAGGCCGAATAAGATTCCAAACGCTTTTTTATTGGTCTTTCGAAGGGTGTGCCACACAAACTTAACCTTCCCAAGCCAATTCATTTTACCGTTCACATATTTAAAAATTTGATTGACTTCTGGTAAGGATAAAAAGAAAGCAATGGGTTCATCTTTATAGTATCCAAACCAAAGCAACTTTTCATCCATGATCGGCTTCATTTGCTTCACTAAATGTTTTGCTTGCAATTCAGAAAGTTCAGGGATTTCTCCACGTTTGGCCCAGGCTCGATTGTACACCTCGCGGATTTTAGTAGGCAGCGTATCCCACTCTGATTTTTTTACATAGCCAAATCGATAATTTGGATCTTTTTCCACCAAAGCAGCTTTCTCATAAAGCCTGGCATCCAGCGGTCCTTGAATTGGTCGGCCAAATGTTAACTGATAAAAATAAACCTGAAATCCATAGGCTTCAAAAAAACCCTGGTAATAAGGAAAATTATAATTGCATTGATAATTCGGTTCCCGATCAAAGCCTTCAAGCAAAAGTCCCCACCAGCGATCTCTGTTGCCAAAGTTAATTGGGCCATCCATCGCCTCCATACCACGCTGCTTCAACCAATATTTACATTGATCAAAAAGCAAGAATGCAGCTTGTTTGTTTTCAATGCATTCAAAAAAACCCATTCCTCCGGTGGGTTGATCGTTTCCTTTACTTACCGTCTTTTGATTTATGAAGGCTGCTACCCTGCCAATGGTTTCTCCGGAATCATTCATCAAAATCCAGCGAATGCATTCGCCATGATGAAATGTTTTATTCTTTTCGGTATCAAAAACACCTTCAACGTCCGCGTCCAATGGCCTGATCCAGAATGCTAAATTGCGATATAAGCGAACAGGCAATTGGAGAAACTCTTTCTTGTCTTGCGCAGTGACTACTTCTTTAATTTGCATGAGCCGAATGAATTAGAGATTTGTCACTTTGTTAGGCAGCGATATTTCAAACGTGGTGCCATCGCCCGGCTGACTTTTAACACTTAAAAGACCCCCCAGTTTTTCAACCGCATTCTTAACAATATAAAGTCCAAGGCCTGATCCTTCAGATTGCTCACTCGCTCTATAGAACATCTCAAATATCTTACTCAGATTTTCGGCACTGATCCCGATGCCATTGTCTTTAAAAACAATTATGGCGCGTTCTGAATTCACATCCACCTTTATCGAAACCTTGCACGATTCCCCATTGATCTTCCGGTACTTAATTGCATTCGAAATCAGGTTTCTGAAAATCTCTCCTATCCGCCAGGGATCGCTTGAAAACTCACCCCCTTGAATACTGACCTGCCTTTCTACCTGATCAGTTCCTCGCATGTAGCTCAGATCTTTAAAGGTTTTATCGATTATAGTTTGAAAATCGATGGGGCCTGTCTTTACATCAAGTTTCAGGTTTTTAGAATGACTTAAAACATCACCAATAAAATTATCCAGCTGTCCTACTTTTTCTCCAATAATCTTCAAATACTGAGCCGGGTCATCATCGTTGCCTGGCATTTGTGCAAGGTTAACTAGTCCGAGCACGGATGACAATGGAGCTCGCAAATCATGAGAAACTTTATACACAAAATTGTCTAATTCTGAATTCCGGATTTTTAACTCCTCTTCAATCTTTTTCTGATCTGTAATATCCACATACACCCCAAAAATTCCAATGGTCTTATCTTCTAATTGTACGGGAACCCCATAGATAATTACCGAAACAGGTTGATCATCTCTGCGTAAACGTGTGGTTTCTATTCTCACAATTTGCTGAGACGAAATCAGGGAATTCAAATCATTCCCCTCTGACTCTAGCTCCTGGGGTACAATAAACAGGTTCAGGCTTTTACCTTTCAGTTCTGTAATAGTGTATCCAAACAACAGTTCAAATCCCCGGTTCACTTGTTCCACGTTTCCCGAACCATCCAACAACACGATAGCCATGGGTGAACTATTAAAAAGTTCAGAAAAGAGAGTCTCTGTTTTGAGGTAGCGCATATCGGCCTCCCTTTTTTTGCGTTCCAACTCTTTGCGCTCGCGAACATCGCTGATTACTCCACTCCAGGCTATTCTGCCGTCATCCAGTCTGAATGGTTCACAGGATACCTCTATCCACTTAGTCTCTGATTTTGCATTGAAAATCCGGCCTTCCCATTTGATGGGGGCAACTTCAGCAATAGCTTTCTCTATCAGCACATCAAACTCATCCCAATCATCGCGATGAATAAAGACCTTCATGGGATAAGATCCATCCAAAAGCAATTCACGACTGATTCCAAGAATTTTCTCACAGGAAGGGCTGAGGTAGGTAAAATCTCTTGACCCGTCTGGATTGACTGTATACTCAAATACAACAACCGGCAAGTTGTCAATGATTTGTTGCATACTGAGAGTCTGGGATCTCCTTTCCGTATTCATTTTAATTCTACCCGAAAAAGACAAGTTAAATACTTTTTAACAATAAGATAGGAGTAAGTAAGACCAAGGTAAGATTCATTAACTAAAATTAATAAGTCTATTCGAAGCGGGTATGTTTTATTGCTCCCAGATCCCAATCAATAACCAGGCCTTTGCCAATTCCCTCGGCTGCCTTCTTGCCATATAACAATTCAACCAGATACAAAGCCGGATCATACGATTTTGCTCCCCCTGCAGAAGTGATCATTCGGCCATGATGAATAAAGCTTACATCTTCATGCACGGTAAGCTGAGGAAATGCTTCTCTGAATTTCGGAATATCACCAGGAAAGGTAGTGCAATGATATGTATCTAATAACCCAGCCTTTGCCAAAACAAAAGCACCATCACATAGAGATATAACGTAAAAAGCTTTTCTGCCTGTGGTTTCTACAAACCCGATCAGTTCCTTGTTTTCCAGATCGGTGGTCATACTGTGTTCTGCACTAGGCACTATCAGGATATCGATGGCTGGAAGTGAATCGGAAACAAAAGAAAAGTCAGGGATAAACCGCAGGCCTTCAAACGAAGTAATGGTATCTCTTGTGGGGGCAACGGTAAAAACTTTTATTCCATTCTCTGTATGAAAGATAGTATGCTGAAGCACATCCATGGGCGCCATTAATTCTGAATTATAGACACCATCGACCATCAGAAATGCCGCATTCAAAGTGCGGTCGGGCATAACCGGAGGTCCTGCATCTGAATTCGTTTTTGAGGTTTCACACGATGCTACCCACCCCAATAACATGCCTGTAATGATCAACTTTATCATATTAATTTCCTCAAAAGCAATATAAGCCGCGGAAGACAATTTTAAAATGAAGCTGAATCGGATTTTATATCTGGTATAAATTCAGAATCTTAGCACAGTTGATTTAATAAAACCCCGGCTATACTTTTTCATTTCAAGCTGGGTTCCGCCAGCTCTATGTAAACCCTGCTCCCACAAAGGCAGGTTCAGCGTCTTTAAACCTGTAGTTAAATCAAAAAACCAATACATGATTGTAAGAACTCTTTTTTGCCACGTCCTTTCGTTTACAAAATCGGTCGCAATCCAATAGGCCCCTTGTCCCAAGGAATTTTTGATGCGAAGTACTACTGACTGAAGCTTAGTGTCATCAAACAGGTCGAGATAAAAATTAGTGATTACGCAGTCGTAATCTATGTCGGGAATGTCCTCTTCAGTACCTACTATAAATCGTACGCTGGAATCCTTTACCCTCCCCTTGGCCAATTCAATCATTCTAGGTGACATGTCTATATAATCAACCTGCAAAGTCAGATTCGCTTCTAGAACAAATGGTAGAATCCATCCGGTGCCACCGCCCAGTATGAGTAATTTTCTTTTTGTAGTCAGGTGATTCAGGAAATGAAGCTGTGACTTACGAATTCCGCTGCCAATAACGATTCTGGCTAAGACATCATACACTGGTGCCAGTCTGTCAAACCCAGCTGCAATACTTCTGCTCATTTGAATAATCCTATTAAGGGAAGAAAGAATACCGCATCGCCCAACAAACGATACCTGGAGTTAGCCGCGAAGTAATTTGGAAATAAAGAAATGACCATTAAAACAAATGTCATAAACAGAAAGATCAAGGTTGTTAGGGTAAATAGATTTTGGATAAGCAACCAGGCGGTAATCGATAGGCTGCAGAAGCTCAATATCCATGCAAGATGGGTTGTTACTTTCTTTCCGTAAGTTATTGCGAAAGAAGAATAACCACTGCTTTTATCAGTCTCATACTCAAACCGTGAAAAAAGCAGTAGATTTATCAATGCCACAATAAAAAACTGAGCAATCAACAGGTAAAGTTCCATAGAAAGAGAACTACGTAGGCCCAAGGAAGGCAACAATACACCAACCGTATAAAGAATGGCAACCATGAATTCCTTTATCCGAAGATGTTTTTGAACCAATAAATACAAACCACTACTTGCGGCAACGAAAATACCGGGCGTAATAATTGAAGGATGAAGAAAAAAAACGAGGACGGCTGCGATGAGCCCCATAAGGAATATCGAAATCCACAATTGATTTTGATACCGGTGATGAAATTGATGCCGGTCGGTGGTGGCCGGGCCATTTAAATTCTTAACATCCAGTAAACGGTCAGCCGTATAGATTATCCAAACAGCCAGGCCCAGGGTAACCATTGAATAATAGTTCGTTTTTACTTCCAGTAGTGTCGAGAAATATAAGGAGGAGATTACCGCACCCACTACTACATCAATGCTTAACAAGTTAATGGTTCTATATAATCGGACCAGCATATCCATAAACAAAAACTCCCTGGGTTGCCAGGGAGTTTTTATTAATTCAAAATCTTATCAGGACGCCTTGAGTGCTTCGGCTCCGGCCACAATCTCCAGAATCTCTTTTGTAATAGCCGCCTGACGCGTGCGGTTGTAGGTCAGCTTCAGCTCTTTCAATAATTCGCCTGCATTTTCAGTTGCTTTATCCATGGCTGTCATTCGAGCACCATTTTCAGCAGCATTGGAATCCAGTATTGATTTGAAGAGTTGGATTTTCAAGGCTTTGGGAACCATGCCAATCACAATCTCATCCTGATTCGGTAAATAAATGTAATCGGTCTGTGCTGCTTTTTGATCTTTCTTAGGCTGAAGCACAGGAAGGAATTGTTCTACCCGAAGAATTTGAGTCGCTACATTCTTGAATTCGTTATACACGATTTCAATTTTATCATACTCACCAGCCCGAAAAGAACTCATCAAATAATCCCCAATAACGGATACATTTTCATATGACAAGCCATGAAAAACATTCCAGTAATCTGCTACTACTTTGTAATTCCGCTTACTGAAAAATTCAAACGCCTTCTTTCCCAAAGGAAGAATGGTAACGTTTCCTTTAGAAGCCTGAACTGAATAATTCTCTGCAATCTGCTTGCTAACAGCTTTAATAATCGTGCTGTTGAAGGAGCCACAAAGTCCGCGGTCAGAACTAATAACCACAAGAAGAATTTTCTCTTCAGCCCGCTTATTATTGTACCAAGCTTGTTCGTCCTGTCCGGCTGCCGAAAGGTTCTGAAAAAGATGTGTAAGCTTTTGAGCGTACGGCCGCATTTGCGTTATGCGATCCTGTGACTTTCTCAACTTGGCTGCCGCCACCATCTTCATGGCTTTGGTAATCTGCTGGGTTGAGATTACGGAGGTGATACGACTCTTAACTTCTTTTAAACTTGCCATACTTTAATTAGGCGATTTGAAGATTCGTTGATTTGGAAATTAAATCATTTTCAAATTAACGAATCAGCACATTTTCAAATTAATATTTAGAGGCCAACTCAGTAGCAAACTTCTTCACCACATCTACGTCAGCATCTTCAAACTTACCAGCACGGAAATTATCCATCACTTGTTTGTTCTGCGCTCTCATAAGCCCGATAAATTCCTTTTCGAAATCCTTAACCTTATTTACGGGCACCCGGTCAATATATCCTTTCGTAGAAGCTAAAATCATAGCTACCTGATCTTCAACAGGAACAGGAGCATATTGAGGTTGTTTCAATACTTCCGTATTTCTGCGGCCGCGCTCAATCGTCAATTTAGTTGCGGCATCAAGGTCAGAACCGAACTTTGAAAAGGCTTCCAACTCACGGAATTGTGCCTGATCCAACTTTAGGGTACCAGCCACTTTTTTCATTGACTTAATCTGGGCATTACCCCCTACGCGCGATACCGAAATACCTACGTTAATCGCAGGACGAATACCCGAGTTAAATAAGTTAGTCTCAAGGAAGATTTGACCATCTGTAATTGAAATTACGTTAGTCGGAATATAAGCCGACACGTCATTGGCCTGTGTTTCAATAATTGGCAAAGCCGTTAAAGATCCACCGCCTTTTACGATTCCTTTCAATGAAGGAGGAAGATCGTTCATGTTTCTGGCAATCTCATCGTTGTTAATAATCTTCGCGGCACGCTCCAATAAGCGAGAGTGTAAATAGAATACATCCCCAGGATATGCCTCACGGCCTGGAGGTCTTCTCAATAACAAGGAAACTTCACGATATGCAACAGCTTGTTTCGACAAGTCATCATAGATAACCAACGCGGGGCGACCGGTGTCTCTGAAGAACTCACCAATGGCAGCTCCCGTAAACGGGGCAAAGAATTGCATAGGTGCAGGATCTGAAGCCGAAGCCGAAACGATCACTGAGTATTTCAAGGCACCTGCTTTTTCAAGCGTAGCGGCAACACTCGCTACAGTAGATGCCTTCTGACCTATTGCTACATAAATACAAAATACAGGCTGACCTTTATCGTAAAACTCTTTTTGGTTGATGATCGCATCAATAGCCACAGCTGTTTTACCAGTCTGTCGGTCTCCAATAATCAATTCACGCTGACCACGACCAATTGGAATCATTGCATCAATCGCTTTGATACCAGTTTGCAATGGTTCATTCACAGGCTGACGAAAAATTACTCCGGGGGCCTTGCGCTCCAGGGGCATTTCATAGAGTTGACCTTCTATAGGACCTTTGCCGTCAATTGGCTGAGCCAAGGTATCAACTACCCGACCCAATAAACCTTCACCCACTTGCACGGAGGCAATTTGTCCAGTACGCTTTACCGTTGCGCCTTCTTTTATTCCTTTACCATCGCCTAACAACACAGCCCCAACATTGTCTTCTTCGAGATTGAGAACAAGTGCCTTCAACCCGTTCTCAAATTCAATAAGCTCACCCGCCTGAGCTTTGGTGAGTCCGTAAATACGAGCCACACCATCACCGATGGTTAATACTGTTCCAACTTCTTCCAGCTGCGCATCCGTACGTGACTGCGACAATTGCTCTCTTAATATTGCTGATACTTCTTCAGGTCTGATCTCTGCCATAAACTAGTTGTTATGAGATGTTATATTTTTTAAAACTCCTTTAAATACGGATTGTGTGAAAATTTCAATTTCAAAGTCTTCAATTTACTCTTGATGGATGCATCAATCTGACGGTCATCCACGTTGAGCAGGAATCCCCCAATCAAATTCTGATCAACCTTCTCCTCTAGCTCAATTCTGCTCTTCTGACTCAGCTGCTTCACAATCGTTTCTATTTCTGCTCTTAGTGCAGCATCCATCGGCACAGTGGTTGTTATTGTGGCCTTTCCTATGCCTTTATAATCGTTATAGGCCACGTGAAATTCTTTAGCAATGGCCGGTAACAAACTTTCACGATTTTTACGGGTCAGGATATCGATGATATCAAACGTGAGACTATTTACATTGCTTTTAAATATTCTCTCAAGAACGCTTCTTTTCTTCTCGTGACGAATGATCGGGCTGCGCAGCATATTCACCAGGTCGCGATTGGTTCCAAAAATTCTATCCAACATCAGCATATCCTGATGGACCTGATCAAGCATGCCTCGCTCGACTGCTAATCCAAGCAGGGATTTGACATATCTGGATGCTACCCTTACGTCTGCCATGGATTAATTAAGCTTTAAATCTTTGATGAACGTATTTGCCAATTCTTTCTGTGACTTGTCATCCGAAAGATTCTTCTTAATAAGTTTCTCTGCGATTTCAATAGAAAACATAGCAACCTGCTCTTTCACATCACGAAGGGCTGCATTCTTTTCTGTTTGAATGATGGACTTGGCATCTTCGATCAGACGGTCTGCATTTTTCTTGGCATCAGCCTGGGCTTGATCATGAAGCCGGTTGGCTGCATCACGGGCATCGCGTAGGATTTTGTCGCGCTCTTCACGAGCTTGTTTCAAAAGTTTTTCATTGTCTGCCATGAGGTTGGCCATTTCTTTCTTCGCATTCTCCGCTGAATCCAATGCTTGTTGGATAGATTGTTCTCTTTCTTTAAGAGAACTAAGAATTGGTTTCCAGGCTAGTTTGGATAGAAGAAAAAACAATAGCAAGAACACAAATGCTTGCCATATAATAAGACCGGTGCCGGGGGTTAGAAGATCCATAGTTCTTTGTTTTACTAAACTGTGTGGCTACTTTAAAAATTGAAAATAAAAAGACTGCTCCAGTCCATTACTGAAGCAAGTCTTTTTGATTTTTAGCTTTTGAATGAGATCAATAAGCAAATAACAAGCGCAAAGAGCGCTGCCACCTCAATAAGAGCGGCAATCACCAACATTGCATTCTGGATTTTGCCGGAAGCTTCTGGCTGACGAGCCATACCTTCCATAGCAGAACCACCGATGCGGCCGATACCAATTCCAGCGCCAATTGCAGCCAGACCAGCACCGATACCAGCGCCCATGATCGCATAGCTAATGTCCAATAATAAAGCGAACAACATAGTTTTATTTATTTAAGTTAAACAACACCGCTTCAAAACCTTGAATCGGATTTCTTTAATTCCTTTTAATGATCATGCCCGTGATCTTGTATCGCCATACCAATGTACATCGATGTAAACATCGTGAACACATACGCCTGAATACCGGCCACTAACAATTCAATCAAATTGATAAACAATACAATTAATGATGACCCCAGACCGACCCAAATACTTCCGAATATAAATGCCAGACTTATCAAACTCAGCAATACAATATGCCCGGCCGTAATGGCCACAAACAAACGGATCATCAATGAGAATGGCTTTGTGAATATTCCGATAATTTCAACGGGGAGAATTACTATACGTAACGGAAGCGGCACACCGGGTGTCCAGAAAATATGACCCCAATAACCCTTGTTTCCGCTTATGTTGGTAATCAAAAATGTAAATACCGCCAGGGTCATAGTTACAGCAATATTACCCGTAAGGTTCCCTGCGCCCGGAAGAAGCCCTAATAAATTTCCAAATAGAATAAAGAAGAAAAGAGTAAGCATGTAAGGCATAAACTTTTCATAGTGATGACCCATGTTAGGTT
Organism: Cyclobacteriaceae bacterium; assembly: GCA_044229915.1. Lineage (GTDB taxonomy): Bacteria > Bacteroidota > Bacteroidia > Cytophagales > Cyclobacteriaceae > ELB16-189. The sequence goes on along the minus strand of JBGASB010000007.1, from coordinate 109,823 downwards.
TCACAATTTCATCGCGAACAAAAAGAATAACCGGTTCGAAAAATGACTGCAAACCCTTCGGGGCCTTTCCGTGATTATTTCTAAATCCTTTGGCTACTGAAAGAAAAACAAAGAACATTAGCCCGGCAGTAAGGAAAAGCATGGCTACGTTTTTGGTAATTGAAAGATCAAACACTGCTTTACCTGACTCGACTAAATAAATGTGATCATGCTCATCAAGCTTGTAACCATTGTATTCAACTTTCTGGTGATGTTCATACAAGTGGCTTGACGAAAATACGTCCAACCCTCTTTCCTCAGAATAAACAATAACCGGAAGGGGGATCACTAACCAATCAGCAATGTGCCACTGGTGATCATCCAAAACGTGATGTAAAATAACCTCACTGGCATTGAATGGCTCAGCCTCGTCATGACCTTCCTGATCGGAAGCTAAAACCGGAGAAAAAACGCCTGCTAAAACGATTAAAAAGAGGGCCAAAAACGCTGATTTTGATGCAAAAAACGGCTTATTCATCGCGGTCGGAACAAAGGCTTTTAATTGGACTGCAAAAGTATCAATTATCCAATCTGAAAAAAATGTTTTGTGCGAATTTTGGGTAGGAAGGGTGCATTTTGAAGCACATTCTCAGGATGGGTCTTTCCTCATCAAAAAGTTTACCTCTACAAGGGTAAACAACAGATAACAGACGATAAATAAAGCCGCGCTACCTTTTGCTTCCTGGGGAGTTTTCAAGATGATGAAAATAATAAAGGCCAACCCGGCTGCCATTTTCAGGGTAATCGAAAGGAGATAAAACTGTACAAAAGCCACAGCCTGCTTCCTGCGCATCTGCACTAGTCGGAAACCAATAATGAGAGTTATAAAAAACATGAATAGAACGATCTCTTTCCAGAAAAGAGGCAAAGGCCACCATCCTTGAACTGACCCCAGCCAGGCGGTGAGAACAACCAACGCAGCAACCAGGCACAGACTTAATATAAAACGAAGCAAGGCTCAGTCTTTATTTAGGGTGCGATACAGTTGATACATGATGCCACCAAAAAGTACGAATACAAAGGTGATCAGAAACACAGGAAACTTAAGTTCAAAATACTGATCCAGCTTAATACCCAACCATGCGCCTACACCAAGGGTCACAAGCATCTGCAAACCGAGGCCGCTGTATTTTAAAAAGGAATTCGAATTGTCTTTCTCTTTGGACATCTATGCTAAAAAAAAGAAGCCACAAAACTGACTGGCAGATCTGTGGCTTTATATTCTATTTTTAAAATTAGTTAGATCTGGCTTCCTCCGTGCGAAGGGCGTGCATTCCGTTTGTCTCACCAATCTTAATGTCTTTCATGATCGATCCCATCTTACAACTTCCGTTGAAAATCGCACCTGGTTCAACCACCAACTTTCCGGTTATGATATCACCATGAATTTTAGCAGTAGCTTTCAGCACGAGCAATTCAGAAATTTCCAGTCTGCCCTTTACTTCCCCTTCGATATCAGCATTTTGAGCGATGATGTTTCCTTCAATATGGCTTGAATGACCTAAAGCAATTTTTGATTTGGATTTAATGCTTCCTATTACTTTGCCTTCAATGCGAATATTGCCAAAGGTCTCAATGTTTCCTTCCAGCACAGTGCCTTTTCCAATAACGTTACTGGAATTGCTGATCTCGTCTGCGGCTCTTTTCTGTTCTTTTGATGTTAACATGGCTTGTGGGTTAAAACGTTACAAAATCTTCCGGATTGAGTGAGTTACCATTGTACCACATTTCAAAGTGTAAATGGGGTCCATCGGTCATCTCTCCACTGTTGCCAACTATAGAGATAATATCACCGGCATTCACAAAGCTACCAACTTTTTTTAATAATCCGGCATTGTGCTTATACACCGACACCAAGTTGCCGCGGTGTTGAACGGCAATCACGTGACCTGCATCCTGTGTCCAGGAGGCCATCACCACAGTGCCATCGGCAACGCACTTTACAGGCTCATTGGTTTTGGCTACTATATCAACTCCATAGTGACCTTTTTTTATGTCGTAATGATCGGAGACAAAACCCGTAATGGGAGTAAAGAAATACATCTCTTGCAGTTCCCGATACTTACCGCTGGTGAGTGTGACTAATGAAAACTCACTCTTCTCAAAATCCTTCCTGAATTGGGAGTCCGCGGCAGCAAGTTTCATATTACCAACTGCCTTCACCGGCTGATTTTGACCCCCGAGCGCATCGGCCGGATCGGTAAATCCGCTTGCCGTATCTCCACTTAAAATGCGCTGAAAGTTTAGAATGAATAAGTCTTTACGATTTACTTCCACAGCCAGTGAGTCAACTTTAAGGGCAAGCTCATATAATTTTTTGTTTGCCTCCATTTGCGCATGCTTGGGATCAAACCACTTAGCCAATAAGGTTTTTGATAAAAAAAGGCTGAACGCAAAAAGCAGCAGAAACAAAGAGGCAGAAATCACCATCACTTTAGCATAGGTAAAGCCAATGGTCGACTTCTCTGCCAGATTCTCTTCATTGCGTATCACCAACTGATATTTGGTGGTCAAGCGCTCTGATATGGTCTTTTTAGGTTTCAAATTGATAATTTTAGCAAAATTAGATATTCTGACTGATTATAATATTGAATATCTGTTTTTTACGTTTGTAATCGTAAAACAGGCTTTACCTTGAGCATACGCTTTTCTTCCGTAAGACTTCTTCTGTTTTTGCTGGTGGGAATCCTCATTAGTTGCTCGGTAGAGCAAAATAATTTTACCAGCAATGTATTCCACAACACTACAGCCCATTATAATGGATACTATTATGCTCGTGAAAAGACTTATGAGGTAGAGAAAATTATCTTGAAGAGCCTGGATGATGACCCCAACCAAATCCTTCGTCTCTTCCCAAAGCTGGATACTGTATTGGCCAAAACCTATTCGAAAGATACGGAGGAGATAATCAAAATGGCTTCCTTGTCAATTCAGCGTCATCCTAACAGCAAATGGGTTGATGATAATTATGTGCTGGTCGGTAAGGCCCGTCTCTACGGCAGTGATTTTCAAAATGCGATTCAAACATTCAAATACGTAAATACTAAGAGTCCGGATATCGATACTCGTCACCGGGCGTTGGTGCAATTACTTCGAACATTCACAGAACAAAATGATTATGATCGTGCCGAAGAAACCTTTCGTTTTCTCGAAAAAGAAAAACTGAACAAGGAAAATCAAAAGGATCTTTATCTCGAAAAAGCATATTACTACCAGGTGCGTAACGACTATGATTACATGGTGCGCAACCTTGCCAAAGCAGATTCATTACTTGAACGTAAGGATCGAAAAGGAAGAATTTATTTCCTCATCGGCCAGGTATATCAGAAACTTGGCTTTGATGCAGAGGCCTATAACTATTATCGAAAATGTGTGGCCTCAAACCCTGATTATGAAATCGATTTTTATGCGCGTTTAAATATGGCTCAGGTGGCCCGCCTGGATGACAAAAAAGATATCCGTCAACTGCGGGCGCAGTTTGAGAAAATGTTGACCGATGCAAAAAATGTAGAGTTCAGAGATAAGATATATTATGAGTTGGGAGAATTTGATCGGAAGCAAGGCAACCTTAAGGAAGCGGTTGAAAGTTATTCGCAGGCTGCTCATGCCGGTACAAATAAACGGATTCAGGGAAGTGCCTATCTGCGGATAGGTCAACTGGAATTTGACTCATTGAAAAAATATAGCCTTGCTAAGTTATACTATGACAGCGCTATTGGGGCTTTGCCAAAAGATTTTGAAAACTATGATGATATAAAAAGGAGACAGGAGATTTTGGGTGAATTTGCCAAATACACAGAGGCCATCACCTGGAATGACTCCCTGCTAGCTTTATCAGCATTTGATTCTTTGACGTTGCGTACAAAACTTGATTCGGTGGTTGCCAGCAGAAAAAATGCAGAAGCCCCCACAAAGAAAAAAAAGAAACGAAGTTCGGAAGGAAGTAGTGGTGGAAATCAAAACAGTTCTTTCTTCAACACCGAATCGGCAGCAACTTCCGATTGGTACTTTGGAAATCCTTCAGCTGTTTCATTGGGACAATCAGAGTTTCAACGAATCTGGGGAACTATCCCCCTGGCCGACAACTGGCGAAGGTCAAACAAGACCTCGGTGATTAACGAGCCTGCCATAGTGGCCACGGAAGTGGCTGGGCAAAAAGCTCAGTCAGCTACCGAAGTAAAAGCCACGGAAGCCCCCGATGAAGTGGCAAAGCTGATCAATCAAATTCCGCGAACGGAAGAACAGAAGGCTACTGCGCTTGCTAAAATTGAAGAAGGATATTTTAAACTGGGGGATTTATATTACTTCCAATTGAATGAGAAGGAAAATGCTTCCGAGTTATATTCAAAACTTCTGCATCGCTTTCCGGGATCAGAGTTTGAGCCCGAAGTGCTTTATAAACTTTATCTGATTTCGCGCGATAAAGATCCCGCGAAAGCTGAGCAATACGCTAGTCTTTTAAAAACAAATCATCCGCAATCTACCTTCACTCGAATTCTGGTCAATCCGGATTATATGAGGGAAACCAGTGTGGCTGCCGAGAAACAAAAATTGATTTATAAAGAAGCCTATGCCTATTATCAGGCCAACAACTTACGGGCCGCCCAGGATAAAATCAAGTTGGCTATGCAGGAAGGGGAAACCGGATTCACGCCTCAACTTGAGTTATTAAAAATTCTTGTTACAGGAAAAACAGAAGATGTATCACGCTATCAATACGAATTGGGCGAATTCATTAAGAAATACCCTGATGACACAATGAAACCCTATGCTGAACAATTGCTGGCAGCTTCTAAAACCTTACTTGAGAAATTGGAACGGGCAAAAGGCATTCAGTTTATTAAGTCGATGGAAGGACCTCACAATTTTGTGATTGTTTACAATACAGCAGACAAAATCACGAACCCCGTTTCAACAGCTCTTGAAAAATTTAATGCCAGTCAATGGAAAGATCTGAAGTTGAATACCAGCAATATTATTTTCAATGAAGAAAAAACTATCACCATAGTGACCGAACTGCCGAGCCGGGAAGCCGCCCTCAGTTATTTCGACAAATTCCTCGCTCAGATTGCAACTGGCAAACCGCTTTCCAATTATAAATTCTATAGCTTTGTAATTACGAAAGATAACTTTCAGATTTTTTACCGAACTAAGGCATTGGATGAGTACCTCACCTTCTTTGATCGAAACTATCAAAAGCAAAATCAATAGCCTGCTGCGGATTGAAAAACCGTGGATAGGCAAAGCCATTAAATACATTTGTATAGCCTTCCTGTGTTTTATCATAGGCTTTCCACTTTATATCTTTACGGTAAAGATTGATCTATTCGGCTTGTATGGAGCCATGCCAAGCACACTTGAGGTTGAGAATCCCGAAAACGATCTTTCATCAGAAGTAATTTCCGCGGATGGTGTTTCGCTGGGCCGATATTACAGAGGCGCAAACCGTAGCCAGGTTCATTTCGAAGATTTATCAGAAGATTTGGTGAATACGTTGGTTTACTCGGAAGACCATCGGTTTTATAATCACTCTGGTCTCGACTTCCCTGCTTACATGCGCGTACTGTATGGAATTATTACACTTAACCCGCAAGGGGGAGGCAGTACCATAACCCAGCAGCTTGCAAAAAATCTGTACACCATGAATCCAGACAGAAGTCTGGATGGGCATCTCGCCAGACTCGGCAAGTATCCCAGGCGCATCATTCAAAAAACAAAAGAGTGGGTTATCTCCATCCAACTGGAAGAGAACTTTACAAAGGAAGAAATCATTGCCATGTACTTGAATACGGCAACCTTCAGCAGTAATACTTTTGGTATTAAAGTAGCAGCCGAAACGTATTTCGATAAGGGTCCCGATAGTTTGAATATCCAGGAGTCGGCTGTGTTGGTGGGGATGTTGCAGGCCGTTACGTTGTTTGATCCCAACCGCAATCCAGAATCATCTTTAAAGAAGCGAAACGAGGTTTTGTATAAACTCTATAAGCACGGATACAAAATCAAAACACAAGAAGAATATGATTCTGTTAAAGCATTACCCATTGAGTTAAAGTATAGTTTTCAAAATCAAAACGAAGGTCTTGCTACCTACTTCCGCACCGTATTAAGCAACTACCTTCTTGAATACTGCAACAACAAAGGCATTGATTTATATAATTCCGGATTAAAAATTTATACCACCATTGATAGTCGCCTGCAAAAGTATGCCGAAGAAGCTGTGGCCGAACACATGAAGCCTCTGCAGGAGCAGTTTTATGAAGAATGGAAAAAAAGAGGTCGTAATCCATGGATAGACGATGATGGAAAAGAGATAAAAGACTTTCTGCAAAGACGAATCCGCCAAACAGATGCTTATAAAATTTATGCTGAGAAGTATGGAGAAAAATCAGACTCACTTAAAATCATGCTTAACCTGAAAAAGCCCATGACCATTTTTACATGGGACGGTGAGCGCGATACGCTATTCAGCAGTTACGACTCCCTTTACTATTACAAAAAATTCATACAGACAGGATTCATGTCTATGGATCCTTATACCGGGTACATTAAGGCCTGGGTGGGTGGTATTAATCACAAGTATTTTAAGTTCGATCACGTGAAGCAAGGGAAACGCCAACCCGGTTCTACCTTTAAAGCCTTTGTTTATGGACTAGCAATGGAAAACGGCTATTCACCCTGTGTAATTAAGAAAGATATTGCACCACAATTTGACTTGCCAGGACAACCCCCCTGGTATCCTTTGAATGCCGATGGTTCACGTGGGCACGGTGAGAGTATGACCATACGAAAAGCCATGGCACAATCTGTTAACTCGATTACCGCTCAAATCATGCAAGAGTTGAAAGCGGAAAATGTGGTTGAGTTTGCGCATCGGGTAGGCATTGAAAGTCCATTGGATGCTGTCCCCTCGCTTTGTCTGGGAACGAGTGATGTTTCGTTGTTCGAAATGGTAGGTGCTTACAGCACATTCGTGAATGGTGGAATCAGTACTGAGCCCATCTTTATCACCCGCATTGAGGACAAAAATGGAAACGTAATTGAAATCTTCAATCCTAAAACCAAAGAAGCTATTCACGAACAAACGGCCTATAAGATGATCTATATGTTACGCGGTGGCACAGAAGAAGAAGGCGGAACTTCGTTGGGCTTAAGTCGTGAGTTACGTATAGATAATGAAATAGGAGGCAAGACCGGAACTACTAACGATGCATCGGACGGTTGGTATATCGGCCTTACCCATGATTTGGTATCAGGCATCTGGACAGGTGGCGATGAAAGAGCCATTCACTTTCCCTCCTGGTTATTTGGTCAGGGTGGAAGAACAGCAAGACCCATCTGGGATAAATTCATGATGAAAGTATATGCCGACCCTGAATCTGGCATTGTAAAGGGACAGTTCAAACGGCCTGCCAGCGGACTTGATATGACATTAGACTGTAGTCGCCATGAACTCTCCGACTCCCTGCAAATACTGGAAGAAGAACCCTGGGATATCGATAACTAGAATAAGTTTGGATTAACGAATGACGAATTTGGTCTTACCCTGATTCACAAATCTAAATTCGTAATTTGCTTCGTGCGCGCTGACGACCAAAAAGAAATACTAGCCTCGTTGCCTGATTCCCCAGGTATCTACCGGTATTACAACAAAGAAGGCGATCTCATTTATGTTGGGAAGTCGAAGAGTCTTAAGAAACGCGTGAGCAGTTACTTTACGAAGCAATCGCAATACAATCGAAAAACAGAAAAGCTGGTCTCTGAAATTAGTAAAATCGAATTCACACTGGCTAACTCTGAGTTTGATGCCCTCCTGCTTGAAAATAATTTCATCAAGCAATACCAGCCCAAGTATAATATTCTACTCAAAGACGATAAAACATTTCCATATCTCTGCATTTTAAAAGAGCGTTTTCCCCGAATTATCTCTACGCGCAAATTCATCCCTAAACAAGGCGAATACTTTGGCCCTTACACCAGTGTGGTGTCAATGAAGGCCGTATTGGAACTAGTGCGTCAGTTGTATTCCATTCGTACGTGCTCACTCCCTTTATCAAAAGAAAATATTGAACAACGAAAATTTAAAGTCTGTCTTGAATTCCATATTGGAAATTGCAAAGGTCCGTGTGAGGGGTTACAGGAGGAAAGTTCCTATCTTGAAGAAATAGCACAGGCACGAAACATTCTGAAGGGTGACTTGAGCGTAGTTGAAAATGAATTTAGCCGCAGAATGAAGGGAGCGTCTGAGACTATGGAGTTCGAAAAGGCTGCACTTTACAAACATAAACTTGAACTACTCGAAAAATTCCAGACCAAATCACTTGTTGTCAATCCCAGGCTTACCAATATTGATGTGGTAACTATTACAAGTACAGAGTCTGAAGCCTTTATAAATTATTTGAAAATAAAAGAAGGTTCCATCATCTTTTCAAAGAATCTTGAAGTTAAAAAGAAGCTTGACGAAACCGATGATGAGATTCTAAGCCTTGTTGTACAGGAGTTACGGACCACCTATCGCAGCGATAATCCGGAAGTTTACACCAATTTATCATTACCCATTAAATCCGAGGATTTTGAAAATTTAGTGCCACAAATTGGTGATAAGAAAAAACTTGTAGACTTGTCACTCAAAAATGCTCTATACCAAAAGCGGGATAAAGAGATAAGCAAGGAAGAACAGAAATCGAAGAAGAATAAGGTACTGCACATCATGCAGGAAAATCTTCGGCTCCTTCAGTATCCTAAAATCATTGAATGCTTTGATAACTCAAATTTTCAAGGCACGAACCCGGTTGCTTCCATGGTGCGGTTTGTAGATGGCAAGGCAGACAAAAAAGGATACCGGCATTTCAACATCAAAACGGTAACGGGGCCAGACGACTTTGCTTCGATGAAAGAGATTGTGGGCAGACGATATAAGCGCATCATGGAAGAGCAGGGGGAATATCCTCAGCTAATAATTGTGGATGGTGGTAAGGGGCAACTTAGCAGCGCCTGTGAGGCCTTGCAGGAACTTGGTCTGTATGGAAAAATCCCAATTGTAGGGATTGCCAAAAAACTGGAGGAGATTTATTATCCGGAAGATCCGCTTCCGCTACTAATCAGCAAAAAATCACCGGCTTTATTATTGATACAGCGCATTCGCGATGAAGCGCACCGTTTTGCTATTACTTTCCATCGACAAAAAAGAAGTAAATCAACGTTTGTTACTGAGATTGAATCTATTCCGGGTATTGGTAAAAAAACAGCCGATAAACTTCTGGCTCACTTTAAATCAGTGAAGAAAATTAAAGAAGCCAGCGTGGAAGAACTAACCGAACTGGTTGGAGCGAAAATTGCATTAAAACTAAAAGAATAAAGCTAAAAAGCTTAAAGCCCGTCTAGACTTTAAGCTTTCTACTTTAAAGCTATTAGCTTCTACATGTTCTTCTTAGCCAACGGGGGCACAATACCCATGTTGTAGAAGGTAAAAGCGTATTGATCAGCAGTTGACTCTATGGCCTTAGAAAGATTAGAGGCACCATGTCCAGACTTTGTATCAATGCGAATCAAAACAGGATTATTCCCAACGTTCATTTCCTGGAGAGTAGCCGCAAACTTGAACGAGTGTGCAGGTACTACACGATCATCATGATCCGCTGTAGTAACAAGCGTTGCGGGATACGAAGTGTTTGGCTTAAGCGCATGAACCGGAGAATACTTCCTTATATACTCAAACATTTCTTTGGAGTCATCCGCAGTACCATAATCATAAGCCCAGCCGGCTCCCGCTGTGAACTTATGATAACGTAGCATATCCATAACACCAACAGCAGGAAGCGCTACTTTGGCAAGATCTGGTCGCTGAGTCATGGTAGCACCGACTAACAATCCTCCATTCGAGCCGCCTGAAATTGCCAAATAATCATGCGATGTGTATTTTTCATTAATCAGGTATTCACCAGCTGCAATAAAATCATCAAACACATTTTGCTTATTCATTTTAGTGCCCGCCAAATGCCACTTCTCGCCATACTCACCACCTCCACGCAAGTTTGGTTGAGCATAAATTCCTCCATTCTCCAACCATAAAATTCTTGAAGGACTGAATCCGGGAGTCAGACTAATATTAAATCCACCATAAGCATATAACCAGGTTGGGTTTTTACCATTGAGTTCTATCCCCTTTTTGTGTACGATAAACATGGGTACTTTCGTGCCATCCTTACTGGTATAAAAAACCTGTTTGGTCTCATAATCTTCCGGATTGAAATCTACTTTAGGCTGACTGTATAAAGTTGATTTGCCGGATGCAATGTCAAATTTGAAAATGGATGTCGGATAGGTGAACGAAGTAAATGAGTAATACAGGTCTTTATCTTTTTCCTCAGCACCAAAACCTCCGGCCGAACCAATTCCAGGCAATTCTATGTTGCGGACCAATTTGCCTTTCAAATCAAACTGCTTCACTTGCGTTTTCACATCTACAGTGTAGTCGGCAAACAGATAGCCACCCCCTGTGGAAGCACTAAGCACATTTTCAGTTTCCGGGATAACATCTTTCCAGTTTTCAACTGCGGGCTTGGAGAAATCAAATTCAATTACCCGATTGTTAGGCGCATTCAAATTAGTTTGAACAAGCAATCGCTCTCCTTCATTGGCCAACACATTATATTCATTATCAAAATTATTAATCACCGTAACCAATGTTCCTTTCGGATCTTTTAAATCCTGAATATAAAGTTCATTGCCCGTAGTACTTGTGGCTGCCGTTACGACCAGAAAACGCTCATCTTCAGTTAGACCTCCACCAACATATCGCCTTGGGTTTTTATCGTCACCAAAAATCAATTTATCATTACTTCTGGGTGCACCCACCTGGTGATAAAAAAGTTTATGGCTTTGTGTTTTTGCTGATAGTTGACTGCCTTTTGGCTTTTCGTACGTACTGAAATAAAATCCTTCATTCCCACGCCACGAAATTCCACTGAACTTAATATCCCGTAACGTATCCTCTAAAGGAGTTTTGTCAATCGCATTCATAACAATTGCCTCGGTCCAATCCGCTCCGCCTTTAGAAATCTGATAGGCTACCCGCGAACCATCTTTTGAAAATGAAACACCGGCCAGGCGCGTAGTGCCATCTTTCGAAAATGAATTCGGGTCAAGGAATACTTCAGTTTCGCCTTGCTCCCCCTTTTTGCGGTATAAAACATAATGATTTTGCAAACCATCATTTTTGTAGAAATAGATATGCTCACCTTTCTTAAAGGGAGCTCCTAATTTCTCATAGTTGTTAAGCGCTTCCAGTCGTTTTTTAATTTCTGCCCGATAAGGGATTTTATCCAGAAAACCGAAGGTCACTTCATTCTGGGCCTTTACCCAATCAGCGGTTTGTTCCGCTGTGTCATTTTCCATCCAACGGTAGGGATCAGGAACTTCAACACCGAAATAGGTATCTACCGTATCAACCTTTGCCGATACCGGATACTTTGAAATTACTTCTGGTTTTGGAGGTTGCGAGCAGGAGATCATAATAATAAAAACAACTGAAAAAAGAAATGACTTAGTTCTCATAAATTCTGAATTTGGGAAACAATATTACCGCCATCGGGTTAAGAAACCAAGAAGGAAAGAACTTTTGATGTAGTGCTTTAATTGTAATCTTACACACCATGAACAATCGTATCCTTATTTTTCTAAACATCCTCGCCCTGGCTGGGGTGCTAACTATAAATGCATTGGCCAATATTTTACCCATTAACGGAATGAATACGGGGGAACTCTCAGCGTTGTATCCGAGCTTGTTCACCCCGGCTGGATTCACGTTTTCGGTTTGGAGCGTGATCTATTTGTTGCTGATTGGGTTTGTTATTATGCAAAGGTCTATATCAGGCTACTCTTATTTTGCAGAATTATCGCTTTGGTTTTTGCTCTCGTGCATTGCCAACGCTAGCTGGATTCTAGCATGGCACTTTCAATACCTCTATGCGTCCGTCATGATCATGCTTTTGCTGCTCTTTTCACTCAGCAAGATCTTTTTGCTCTTGCAGCGTACCGATCTCAAAACGTTATCAGAAAAGCTACTGATAAAACTTCCCTTCATCGTTTATCTGTCATGGATTTGCGTTGCTACGATCGCTAATGTTTCGGCTTTGTTGGTTTCTCTTTCGTGGACAGGCGGGTTTCTCTCTGCCACAACCTGGACGATTACCATGATCAGCATTGCCAGCCTGCTTGGTATTATTATTACCGAACGTTTCCGCGAACCTGCTTTTCTACTCGTATTAATTTGGGCATTTTTCGGTATCTATAGTAAATGGACGGGCACCGAAAATAATTCTATTGCTGTTGCAGCCCTATCAGAATTGATTCTATTGAACGTACTCTTTTTTGTTTTTCAGTTTGGATTGAAGAAAAAAACTATTCAGTAAATAGTCTGGCCAAAACAAAAAACGCCAGCCAGGGCCAGCGTTTTCCAAAGTCTCGTTTGATCATTTCAATTTATACTTTCAAACCCGGTATAAGGCACCAACACCTTCGGAATCTTAATTCCATCCTTAGTTTGATTGTTCTCTAAAAGGGCAGCCACAATCCGCGGAAGCGCCAATGCACTGCCATTGAGTGTATGAAGCAATTGCATTTTCCCCTCTTTATTTTTGTATCGAAGTTTTAAGCGGTTTGCCTGAAAGGTTTCGAAGTTACTGACCGAGCTTACTTCCAGCCAGCGTTGCTGAGCAGCAGAAAATACCTCCATGTCGTAGGTAATAGCCGAGTTGAAACCCATATCACCGCCACACAATAGAAGTTTGCGATACGGCAATTCCAGTTTCTCAAGTAGTCCCTGCACATGCAGACACATTTGATCCAATATGGTGTGCGAGTCTTCCGGTTTGCTGATCTGAACTATTTCAACCTTATCAAATTGATGCAGGCGATTAAGTCCACGCACATGTGCACCCCAACTGCCCGCTTCTCTTCGGAAGCAAGGTGTATAGCCTACATTCTTTACTGGCAATTCATCTTCCGTTAGAATTACATCGCGATATAAGTTGGTAATAGGCACCTCAGCTGTGGGAATAAGATACAAGCCATCCTCATTCACAAAATACATTTGCCCTTCCTTGTCCGGTAATTGCCCTGTTCCATACCCACTGGCCTCATTCACCACAATGGGGGGTTGAATTTCCTTATACCCTGCTTGACCGGCCTCATTTAAAAAGAAATTGATTAAAGCGCGCTGAAGCCTTGCTCCCTTTCCTTTATAAACCGGAAACCCTGCCCCTGCAATTTTAATCCCTAAATCAAAATCAATGATATCGTACTTTTTAATTAGCTCCCAATGTGGCAGGGCATCAGCAGGAAGTGTAGGTACCGTTCCGTGCTCGTGTACATTAATATTATCCTCGGCACTTTTTCCGGCTGGCACTTTCGAAGCCGGAACATTTGGAATCTTATATAAAATCTCCTGTTGTTTTCTTTCAAATTCTGTAAGGCTTTCTTCCAATGCCTTTAGTTTATCTTTATCAAGGGCAATAGCAGCTCGTAGGGTATTTGCTTCTTCCGCTTTACCCGCTTTCATCAACTCTCCAATTTTTTTAGAATCGGTATTAGACTTCGCCTTTAATGTATCCAGCGTATTTTGTGTTTCTCTGCGGAGTTTGTCATTCTCAAGTATTTGCTGAACCAGGCTTTCGGCATCCTTAAAGTACCTCTTTTTCAATCCCTCCAGCACGCTATCGGTTTGTTCTCGCAGTATCTGTAAAGTCAACATAATCGATTATTAAGGGGCCAAAATTAGCCAATAATTTTTTCTCTCGATTTGATAATATTTTATTTTGAACTATACTTGCAGGGTCATTGCGGCCTCCTCAGGCCCACACGATACAAAAACCCTGAACTTTACGATCTCTTTTCTATCAACCTGTTGAATGCTTTTGATTACGGCTGTCCGTCAGCCTGCATAACATTATAAATTCTGTTTTATTAATTAATCCATTTTTTAACTCACATGTACACAATTGATGACCTGAATGTCAGGCTGCTTTCTGAATTGAAGGAAATTGCTGAAGGAATGGGCGTGAAAAACGCTAAGAAACTTGCCAAACAAGACCTGGTTTACAAAATCCTTGATCAGCAGGCCATAGCCGGAGACGCTACACCAACTCCTAAACAAGCACCCACTGGAGACCCTGAGCGCAAAATGCGTCCGCGCAGACGCGAAAATGTAGCTCCGGATGCTGCTCCAAAACCCCAGGAGCAAGAAGAAGTGAAAGAGCTTTCCAGCGATGAGATCCTGCAAAGCATTGACAATATTGAAGTAGATCAAAGCATTACGAGTTTTGAAGATACTACTGAACCAGCGCCTTTGGTGGAAGCCCCCCGCAGGGAACAAAGGGAAGAGCGGCCTTTTCAAAATCCAAATCAATCGAATCAACAACCTCGTAAAGAAAATCTTATTCGTGATTTTGACGGAGTAGTTTCGAATGAAGGCGTTTTGGAAATCATGCAGGATGGTTACGGTTTTTTGCGATCTTCCGATTACAACTACCTGGCCAGCCCGGATGATATCTATGTATCACCATCACAAATCAAGTTGTTTGGTTTAAAGACCGGTGACACGGTGAAGGGACAGATTCGTCCACCCAAAGAAGGCGAGAAATATTTTGCGCTTCTTAAAGTAGATAGTATCAATGGAAAAACGACTGAAGAAATTCGTGATCGGGTTGCGTTCGAATACCTGACCCCACTTTTTCCGGAGCAAAAATTAAAGCTCAGCACCACGCCCGATAACATGTCGACCCGCATTTTAGACCTTTTTTCTCCCATAGGAAAAGGACAGCGCGGTATGATTGTAGCGCAGCCTAAAACCGGTAAAACTGTTCTCCTGAAAAACATTGCCAACGCCATTGCCGAAAATCATCCGGAGGTTTATCTAATCGTTTTATTGATTGATGAACGCCCTGAAGAAGTTACTGACATGGCCCGTAGCGTAAAGGCCGAGGTTATTGCCTCTACCTTTGATGAGCAAGCCGAGCGGCATGTAAAAGTGGCGAGCATTGTACTTGAAAAAGCAAAGCGCATGACTGAGTGCGGCCACGATGTGGTGATCCTGTTGGATTCGATCACTCGATTAGCCCGTGCTTACAATACCGTAGTGCCTTCATCTGGTAAAATTCTTTCGGGTGGTGTGGATGCCAACGCTTTGCACAAACCAAAACGTTTCTTTGGTGCCGCCCGTAAAATTGAAAATGGTGGGTCCCTTACGATTATCGCCACGGCCTTGATTGATACCGGCTCGAAGATGGACGAAGTAATCTTTGAAGAATTTAAAGGAACGGGTAACATGGAATTGCAGTTGGATCGCAAACTTTCAAACAGAAGAGTGTACCCGGCTATTGATGTTCCCGCTTCTGGTACCAGACGCGAAGATTTGCTGATGAAGGAAGAGGAACTTCAGCGGGTGTGGATCCTTCGCAAATTTATGGCTGATATGAATTCAATTGAAGCTATGGAATTCCTTCAAAGTAAAATGAAAGGTACGCGCAATAACGAAGAGTTCTTGAGCTCAATGAACGGGTAACTAATTTGAAGATTGCCTGATTTGAAAATGGTCCTTCACGATCATTTTCAAATTCTCAATTCAGTTCATCATCAAATTATTTTTTCTTTTCGTGAAACGCTCCCTTGAACGCAGGGTCTGAATACCGCTTCTGCCGATCTGTTTCCCTGGCCATCGCTTGTGATTCTTCAAAGTTTGTTTCTGCAATTTCGATTTCCTTTGGCAAGGACTTTACAGGAATTTTCTCACGAATTATTTTTTCAATATTATCAATGTGATATTTCTCGGCATCGGTCACAAAGGTGATTGCTTTACCTTCCCGAAATGCACGGCCCGTTCTACCGGTGCGATGAACATAGTCTTCATACACAATGGGCACATCGAAATTAATCACATGGGAAACATTCGTAACATCAATACCTCTTGAAGCCACATCGGTAGAAACCAGAATTCTTAACTTCCCTTCCTTAAATTCATTCATCGCATTCATGCGACTGTTCTGGCCCTTGTTAGAGTGGATGACTTTCACGGGTCCTAATTTCTTTCGTTCCAGGTACTTGAATATATTATTCGCTACTTCCTTTGTACGAGAAAAAACCATGACCCGACTAAAGGTCTTTTCATCCTGTAGCAGATACTCCAAAAAATGAATTTTCGTAAGGCTATTAGGAACAAAGTAGAGTTCCTGAGTCACTTGGGTTGCTACAGTTGCCGGAGGAGTCACCTCTACGCGCACCTGAAAATCAATAAACTCATTTGCTAAACGATCCACTTTTTCAGGAAAAGTAGCAGAGAACAATAGGTTTTGTCGCTTGGATGGAATCACTTCAAAAATTCTTCGGAGTTGTGGCATAAATCCCATATCCATCATGCGGTCGGCCTCATCCAACACCAACGTTTTTATTTGCTTAGGAATTAATTCATTGCGCAGATACAATTCCAGAAAACGACCCGGGGTAGCAATGATCAGATCAACTCCCGCATTTATCTTTTCTATTTGGCTTTTCGGACCCACTCCACCATAGATTTCGACAATACGAAGATCTGTATACTTAGCCAACGCGGTTGCTTGTGCAAATACCTGGGCAACCAGTTCCTTGGTGGGCACAAGAATAAGCGCCCTCGCATCCACCCCCTGTGCATAACGGATTTTCATCAGCAAAGGCAACAGGTAGGCTGCCGTTTTACCCGTTCCTGTTTGAGCAATGCCAATCACATGTTGGCCACCCAATACTAACGGAATGCATTTTTGTTGAATCTCAGTAGGTTTTTCAAACCCGGAATCGGCTATCGCATCCAGCAATTGCTTATTCAACTTAAAATCGTTCCACGAAATCGGGCTACTCAAGATTCTTTATCTTTACGGAACTCACAAGGTAATGAACTCTACGCTAATCACGAACGCTCAACTGGTAAACGAAGGAAAAGTCATCGAAGGTGATGTTTTGATTCGGGGAAATTGGATTGAAAAAATCGGAAGTGGGTTATCAGCAGGAAATGCTAAGGTTATTGATGCCAATGGAAATTTTTTATTGCCTGGAGTCATCGATGATCAAGTTCATTTTCGCGAACCCGGACTAACGCATAAAGCAACTATTTATACGGAATCAAAAGCTGCGGTAGCTGGGGGAGTTACCAGCTTTATGGAGATGCCCAATACGGTTCCACCGGTTTTTACACAGTCACTATTGGAAGATAAATACCAGATTGCCTCGCGGACTTCGCTAGCCAATTATTCTTTCTTCATGGGGGCATCTAATGACAACCTGGAAGAAGTGCTGAAGACCGATATAAAGAAAGTCTGCGGTCTCAAAATCTTTATGGGTTCTTCTACGGGGAATCTTTTAGTAGACGATCCTAAAATTCTTGAGGGATTTTTCTCCCGATTTCCTTCTCTCATTGCAACCCATTGCGAAGACGAACCCACCATAAGAAAAAATACAGCCGAATTTAAAGAGCGCTATGGCGAAATGATGCCGGTGACGTACCACCCCCAGATTCGCAGTGCAGAATCTTGTTTTAAATCATCGTCCTTTGCGATCAGTCTTGCCAAGCGGCACGGAACAAGACTTCACATTCTGCATATCTCTACGGCCCGCGAAACAAATCTATTTGATAACACTCTTCCTTTAGAAAAGAAGAAAATCACCGCAGAGGCTTGTGTCCACCATCTTTGGTTTAATGATTCAGATTATGAAAAACTGGGTATGTTAATAAAATGGAATCCGGCCATTAAAACCTCAAATGATCAAAAGGAAATATTATGCGCTGTGTTAGATGATCGTATTGATGTAATTGCAACCGACCATGCACCGCATACAATTGAAGAAAAAAAGAACAATTATTTTCAAGCCCCATCCGGTGGTCCTCTGATCCAACATAGCCTGGTTGCCATGATGGAATTCTATCATCAGAAAAAGATTTCGATCGAAAAAATAGTACAGAAAATGGCCCATAACCCTGCCATTCTTTTTCAAATAGATAAGCGTGGATTCATAAGAGAGGGGTATTATGCTGACCTTGTTCTTGTGAATCCCAATCAGCCCTGGCAAGTACAAAAGGCCAATGTATTGGCAAAGTGTGGCTGGTCTCCTTTTGAAGGAAACACCTTTCAATCAGCAGTTACTCATACCTTGGTTTCTGGTCATCTTGTTTATGCGCAAGGGCAATTTGATGAAAGTACCAAAGGCAGTCGGTTGGCATTTTTGCGTTGAAAGAAACAAAAAAGCCCCTGATGGGGCTTATTTTTTGGGTGAAAGACGGGGCTCGAACCCGCGACCCCTAGAATCACAATCTAGTGCTCTAACCAACTGAGCTACATCCACCGTTTACCTTCTGTAAATTATACATTTACAGGATTGGGAGTACAAAGTTAGACGAGCCAAACTAAAATGCAAAAAAATGATTTTCAGCCCTGTTTACAGCTCAATAAAGGATTTGGCCCAAGTCAAATAAAGCAGTGTCCTGTGATAAATAAACTTATTTTTTTTGATAAGTTTATTTGATGGTATGCTGGAATAGCTTGAAGAATTTACCGCTACAGAAGAAAATTACTTTGCTTTATGAGCATGCAGCTTTTGTAATGGCCATTCGCTATTACAACTATAAAATAAATCTATACCTGTTAGGAAACGACTATGTAGAAGTGTTCGTCAACCACAAGCATGCTTCTATTGATCGTATTGATCTGTTGGATACACATCATACCCGTATGAAATTTTACTCTGATCAGATCAAACTTCCACGTCCATTATAGGGCATAAAAAAAGCCCCGATTTCGGGGCTTCTAATTTTTTCTGAAATATCAGGCAGTTGCTGCGGTAGATGACTCTTCCAATTTAGCAGATTGCTTAAGGGTTACAGTTTTTCTTGCCTTATAGCCACAATATCCGCACAAATAATGTTTCATCAATTCGCCCTCTTCAGTAGCTGTTGGCTGTCTGATAATTTCCTCTCTGGTAACTTTAAATGTCTGATAGTTACACTCAGGACACTGAATGGCGTGAAGGTGACCTGCATACTTCTCGATCTGCTTATAGCCCGTTTCCTCATCCAACCAAACATCATAGTCAACTGAGTAAACATTTTCTTCGGCAATCATACCTTCATCCAGGTGAGCATCCTCTTCTTCTTCGCTCAGAAGTTTCATGGGCTTACCACTTTTTGGAGAAATTCTGGGTTGATAGCGGAGTACTTTTAATCTCCTTTCGATAAAGAACGGATAGTAAAATTTAAGTAGGTTTTGAATGATCATCGCTACCAGAATGCCCATCATGGTAGTCGTGAATATTCGCACAAATACCCAGAGTGTAGTAAGTTCCACCACGTTGGCGTTAACAAAAAAACACCCACCAATAATCAATATAATAGTTGCAATCCACAGCACTTTGATTTCATGCCGGTTGATGAAATCATACTTATTTTTGCTGCCTCCCGTAGAACTTAATTTCACGATATAACCAAGGACGACCAAAATGCCAATGGCCCAGCATACTAATGCCAGGTTCAGTGCCAGATTGTTCCAAGCGTCATACTTATGTGGATCGATTTCTTCCATGTGTTATATATTTTTGGGTTTATTCAGCTTAATAAATATCGGCCAATTCGTATAGGTAACTCTCTTTATTGAAATTATTCCTAGCATCCAAATATATGCAATAAACCACAATTTAAGATGGAATAGCCGAATTTTCAAAATATGCAGAATATCAGAACTAATGCCTGAAGGTTATTTCGAAAGCATCTTGTGCACCGTTTTCATTTAGTGCACTAAAATTGATTGTATTTGCTTGATTTTCAGGTTTTTTATTATTGATGACGCAATATAAGACAGTCGTTCGTCACCAGCCCTAAGTCTGGGAAATTAGGATTTGTAATTGACAGCCGGCACAAGCATCGATTCAACCGAACGAATTATTCCATCCGTATCAAAGCCGCATTCCTTATGTAGTTCATTCTGTTCACCGTGTTCCACAATGAGGTCGGGAATCCCGAGTCTTCTTACCTCAGCCTGGTAATTATGGTCGGCCATAAATTCGAGCACAGCACTTCCAATCCCGCCTTGAACGCAACCATCTTCCACAGTTAGTATTTTCTTGAAAGTTGAAAAGACTTCGTGAAGTAATTCTTCGTCCAATGGCTTGGCAAAACGGAGGTCATAATGAGCCGGGTTAATACCTTTCCTGGATAGTTTCCCGCACGCCTCTACCGCATAATTGCCAATGTGGCCGAAAGTTAAAATGGCCAATTCTTCACCGCTTTTGATCTTCCGGCCCTTACCTATTTCAATTTCTGCAAACGGAGTTCTCCAGTCAGGCATCACACCCTGGCCACGCGGATACCGAATTGAAAAGGCTTGCTCCTTTCTTGGTAACTGAGCTGTGTACATCAGGTTTCTCAACTCCTGCTCATTCATGGGAGCTGAAACAATCATGTTTGGGATGCAGCGGAAAAAAGCAATGTCATATGCTCCATGATGTGTAGGCCCATCGGCTCCAGCAAAGCCAGCCCGATCCAGGCAAAAATTAACTGGCAGGTTTTGAATGCATACATCATGGATTACCTGATCGTAGGCCCGTTGCATGAACGAACTGTAGATATTACAAAATGGTATGAGGCCTTGAGTAGCAAGACCTGCAGAGAAAGTCACTGCATGTTGCTCCGCTATTCCCACATCAATAGCGCGATGGGGCATTTCCTTCATCATAATATTCATGGATGAACCCGAGGGCATAGCCGGGGTAATACCCATGATCTTCTCGTTTTTTCTTGCCAGTTCTACAAGGGTGTGACCAAAAACATCCTGATATTTAGGTGCCTGGGGAGTCTCAAATACTTTTTTATGAATTTCTCCAGAGATCTTATCAAAAGTGCCGGGAGCATGCCAGGTTGTAGCATTCCCCTTTTCGGCAGGGCCGTATCCTTTTCCTTTTACCGTTACACAATGCAGAATTTTTGGACCCTTTATCTCTTTTAAGTCTTTCAACACAGCTACCATGTGGTCTACATCATGTCCATCTACCGGACCAAAATACCGCAGATTCAACGACTCAAATAAGTTACTCTGACTAAGTAAGGTGGCCTTTATTCCATTCTCTACCTTGGACACAATTTCCTGAGCGTTTTTTCCGAAGTGAGAAAGTTTGCCCAACAAATTCCACACATCGTCTTTAAGGCGATTGTAGGTTTTAGAGGTAGTAATATCGGTGAGATAATCCTTTAACGCGCCCACGTTAGGATCGATTGACATACAATTGTCATTAAGAATAATCAACACGTTGGTGTCAGATACCCCTGCATGATTCAAAGCCTCAAAGGCCATACCTCCCGTTAATGCTCCATCCCCGATCACAGCAATGTGCTGCTTATCTTCAATACCCAGATACCTGGAAGCTGCAGCCATACCCAAAGCTGCCGAGACAGAAGTTGAAGAATGGCCAACACCAAATGTATCATATTTACTTTCCTTCCTTTTGGGGAAGCCTGAGATACCCTTATACATTCTATTGGTGTGGAAGGAATCTCTGCGACCAGTAAGAATTTTATGACCATAAGCCTGATGGCCAACATCCCATACTAATTGATCGGTAGGAGTATTGAATACATAATGAAGGGCAACCGTCAGTTCTACTACACCTAAACTTGCTCCAAAATGCCCACCATAAACCGAAACGTTATCGATGATAAAATGCCGGAGTTCATCGCACAATTGAACGAGTTGCACCTGGTCCAACTTCTTCAAGTCTTGTGGACTATTAATTTGGGCCAGTAATTTCCCGGGCGTAATAAGCATGGGCCTTTTGATTTATTGAGCGATAATCCTTAAACAACCATAAAAGGTAACTGTTCCAAACCGGCTTCAAAGATTTCTCAAACCCAAAAATAAGGAATTACTACGGGTTGAGCACTCCTCCCGACTTTCCTGAAAATATCTCCTGAAAATCAGCATTTCCTGACTATTTTTGCCCTCCCTAAGATTTGATATGGAGCAGGATTCGTTTGAAATTAAATTACCCCTATTTGAGGGCCCTTTTGACCTCCTTCTGTTTTTCATTGAGCGCGATGAATTGGAGATTAACGATATCCCGATCTCGAAAATCACAAATGACTTTCTTGAGTATATCCGAAGTCTTGAAACTCTCAATGTGGAAGTAGCCAGCGAATTCATATTGGTGGCTGCAACGCTTATGCGGATCAAATCTAAAATGCTATTACCCCGCCCGCAATTGGATGAGCAAGGCAATGAGATAGACCCAAGAGAAGAACTGGTTAAACACTTACTTGAGTACAAAAAGTACAAATCTGTGGTAGAACAGTTCCATAAGATGGAGGAAACGGAGCTGATGAAGGAAAAGCGGGGCAACCTGATGAAGGAGCTACGGGCTTTAGCCGAAAGCACCAACGTGGAGGCAGAGCTTCAGGATGTTGACCTTTTTAAGCTTTTGACAGTATTTGAAAAGGTGCTTAAGCGTCAGGAAGAGGAAAAAAACCGGCCTGTGCACCAGGTCATCCAATATCCCTACACGATTGAAGGCCAAAAAGAATACATTCTTAATGAAGTAACCGTTAAACCAAGGGTTGCCTTTACCGAGCTATTCGAAAACGTACCTTCCCGCATTGCCCTGATTTTTAATTTCCTGGCCATTCTTGAAATGCTGGCCAATGGACTTCTAAACATTCAGATAGGTGAGGGGTATAATAACTTTTGGGTGATGAGACCTGAGGCTGTTGAAACGGCCAACTAAAATCTAGTTTCAGACTAATTGTCTTAAAATTCTGCTATTTCAGAGTCTCCATTTAAACGATTTATCATCTATGGCTCGCATGGTACAAAGAATTCCATCGAGGTGATCGTATTCGTGCTGCAATAGTTCAGACAAATCATTCTGCATTTTCCACTCTCGCGGTTGCCAGGTTTCATCATAGTATCTGATCGTTAATTCCTTGTGCCTTTTTACTTTAACAAGCAGGTTGGGAAAACACATGCAGTCATCCCAAACCTCAAACATTTCATCACTCAGAAAAGTAAATTCCGGGTTAATAAAGACTACAGGTTTGTTGATATTCATGTAAATCAATCGCTTCATGATTCCTAATTGCGGTGCCGCAATAGCACGACCGAATTTATACTTCGCGCGGATTTCTTCCATCACATTATGCAAGTCGGCCACCCAACCCGGAACAAGAGAAAGTTCGGAATGCAAAACAGGTTCAGAAACCTGATAGAGTCTGGAATCCCCCAATAGGAGTAGGTCTTGTAAGTTCTTCATGTTTAATACCTCCATTAAACAGCTTCAAAAGAGACCGTTACAAACTCAACGATCATCCAACAATCCACCGGTCAGCCTCACCAGGTCCACACGGCTGGAAATGTTGGCATAAATGGCTAGATAGTTTTCAAGTGCGGCACGTTGATAGTTGTCTTGTACAATGCGCAAGTCAATGGCGCTGAGTGCTCCGTTTTTGTAGCGTTCATTGCCTAGTTGCAGATTAAGTTCAGCCGCCTGCAGACGCACTTGTGCAATTTGGACCAACTGTCTGCGAAGGTTGTATAAATCAAAATTGGCGAGCAAATCGTTTTCCAATGATAGCTTGAGCTGATCGGTAGAAAGTTGAGCGATCCTTTCCTGTATTTGTGAATTCTCAACTGCCCGCCTGATCTGGCCGCCATTAAATAAGGTGAAGCGCAATCCAAAATTCGCATAGGCGCCATAGCTGTTACCCGTTATAGTTTGCGGTTTCAAAGCGGTTTCATTCACAGTATTATACACAGGGAGATTCGCGTCCCGATTCACATAACCCACCGTGTTTTCGATGGTATTGCCGGTGTTGGATCTGAAATTGGCATTTAGTTTATCCAAACTTCCATTCACTCCTGTATTTAATAGAATGGTGGGTGAATAGTTTGACTCTGCTATTCGGGTTGAGTTACGAATTAGCTCCTGGCTGATGTATTGATTTTTCAGGTTGGTGTTTGAGCTTAGCATTTTATCCCGTAAGTCTTCATACCGATAAACTTCGTTTTCGAAGGGAATCCCTTCCGTGAATACATACGTTTTGTTGATATTTTCATTTAACAGCAAATTGAGATCTCGCAGGGTGTTTTTAAGAAAAATTTCCTGCTGCAACACACTGGCGGAGTCCGTCAAATAATTGTTTTGCTCCTGCAACACATCAAAGGTTATGGCACCTCCCAGTTCTTTGCGGAGTTTGACATAGTCATAGCGCTCCTTAGAAAATTCCTTGTTCTTAACGAGTACCTGCAACTGCTCTCGTTGCAGTAATACGCTGTAATATCCCAGAATGATTCCTTGCACAGTGTTCTCCATCAAAAACCGGGCGTTGCCATTGCTCAATTCTTCCAGTTTTTCCAGTCGTTGCTTGGAAAGGCGGACAAAGAAACCATCAAACAAGGTAAACTGCACATCCAACTGACCGGTCAGGTTATCGGAAATGCTTTTACCTGGTACAGCAAAGGGGTTGGCGGGCTTGCGTTGCGTAATGTTATTGGGTTGGCCGCCAATCAAATTGATGGTCGGAAACATACCTGCCTGGCCCCAATTATTATTGTTCTTAGCTATATCAATATTCAGTTTGCCAATCTGCACATCGAAGTTATTCTGCAGTCCAATCTGGATGGCTTTGGCGAGGCTTAGCGTATCTTGCGCATTGACTATTGAAACACTAAAAACAAAAAAGAGAAATGCTAAGAAGCGATTCATAGATACTATAAAATTGAACTTAATGTGCGGACACGTTTGCATCCTTGCTGCTGACATATGAGTAGATTGCTGGGATTACATAAAGTGTAAGCACGGTAGCAAACGCCATCCCTCCAATAACTGCAATACCCATAGAAACGCGACTCTCAGAGCCCGCCCCCAGCGCCAGGGCGATTGGTAAAATACCGAGTATAGTAGAAAGACTGGTCATAAGAATCGGGCGGAAGCGAGACTCCGCAGCATCCGTAACCGCCTCCAATAATTTCTTGCCTTGTTCTTTGCGCTGATTGGCAAATTCCACGATCAAAATTCCATTTTTTGTTACGAGTCCTATCAGCATGATAATACCAATCTGACTGAAAATATTTAATGTCTGATTGAAGTACCACAACGAGATTAATGCACCCGCCAGTGCCAATGGCACAGTAAACATGATGATGAGCGGGTCTTTGAAACTTTCAAACTGCCCAGCCAGAATCAGGTATATGATTGCTAATGCAATTAAGAACGCAACATAAATACTGGAAGAACTTTCTGAAAACTCGCGTGAAGCTCCATCCAGGCTCGTGGTGTAGGATTCATCTAACACCTCATCAGCTATTCGTTCCATTTCCTTAATACCTTCTCCCAGCGCTACCCCATTGGCAAGTTGTGCGCTTACCTTAGCAGAAGAATACCGGTTGAATCGATACAATTGTGGCGGACTGCTGAGTTCCTCAAACGTAACGAGGTTATCCATCTGAATTAACTCCCCTCTTTTATTTTTTACATAGAGTGTTTTCAAATCCAAGGGTTCATT
The DNA here is from genome assembly GCA_044229915.1 of Cyclobacteriaceae bacterium. Classification (GTDB taxonomy): domain Bacteria; phylum Bacteroidota; class Bacteroidia; order Cytophagales; family Cyclobacteriaceae; genus ELB16-189. The sequence goes on along the minus strand of JBGASB010000007.1, from coordinate 84,226 downwards.
GCGATCGGCTCTTTCCACCTGCCCTATGATTTGATACTGCTTTCCATCCATAATGAAGTTACCAAAACGCGAACCACTTAGACCAAGTTGAAGTGTCTGGGCAATGTCAATCACATTCACTCCCAGGTTACGTGCTTTATCACGATCAATGGTGATGTTGATTTCAGGTTTATTAAATTTCAAATCAAGGTCAACAAACGCAAATTTAGGACTGGCACTTGCCTTAGCCATAAAGTCTGGCAGTACCTTTTTCAATTTATCAATCTCCCCTGCCTGAATAACGAACTGAAGCGGGAACCCACCCCTTCGGTCTCCGATTGTCTGCGCCTGATTAATAAACGTTCTTACACCTGAATATTTACGAGCTTTGACGGTGATATCATCAACAATCTGCTGTTGAGTTCGATCGCGTTCTTTCGGATCTTTAAGAATCACTCGAACAAAGCCTGAATTTACTCCGGAACCACCAAATCCAGGGGCTGTTACACTTACCATACCTGCTCGTTCAGGGACTTCATCACTTATAAAATCAGTAAGCTCCTGAACGTATTTGTCCATGTATTCAAAGGTGGCTCCTTCCTGGGCCTGAGCTTGAAAACGGAATTCACTGCGGTCTTCCATGGGGGCAAGTTCAGAGGGTACTGTTGTACCTAGATAGTAAATCAATCCGCCCGATAAGGCAATGATGACAAAGGCTAGCCATCTGCGTTTCATAAAGCCTTGCAAAGAAGCGGCATAAGCATCGGTCATCGAGTTGAAGAAAGGTTCTGTCACCCGGTAAAGCCATGGCTGCTTTGCTCTGCGTTTTAAGATCTTGGCACTCATCATAGGCGTAAGTGTCAACGACACAAATGCTGAGATGGCAACAGAACTTGCTACTACCAAACCAAATTCCCGGAACAATCTCCCGGTAAGGCCCTGTAGGAAAATTACGGGTAGGAACACTGCTACTACAGAAACCGTTGTTGAAATAACAGCAAAATAAATTTCTGTTGATCCTTTCTTGGCAGCTTCTTGAGGGTCTTCGCCTTCTTCAATTTTTACATAAATATTTTCCAGCACTACAATAGCATCGTCAACCACGAGACCAATGGCGAGTACAATACCCAACAAAGTGAGCACATTGATTGTGAAGCCAAGCAGATACATAACAAAGAAGGCTCCTATCAACGAGATCGGAATGGTAGCAATAGGAATTACTGTAGTTCGCCAATCGCGCAAGAATAAAAATATAATTGCCAACACTAAGCAGAACGCAATAAGGATGGTCTCCTCCACTTCTGAAATCGATGCCCGAATGTATTCTGTAGAATCAAAGCTCATCTGATATTTTACGTCTGGAGGAAGATCCCGTTGAATCTGGGCCAGCTTCACTTTAAGACGTTCGGATATATCGATATTATTCGCCCCGGGCTGAGCTACCACTGCAATTGCACATCCTGGCACTCCGTCTCTTCTCAAGATAGTGCGGTCGTTTTCAGGACCTACTTTTGCGTAACCCACATCGCTGAAGCGAACGATGTTATCTCCATCTTCTTTTATTATAAGATTATTGAAATCTTCTTCGGTCGATAGCCTGCCCATTGTACGAACGGTGAGTTCCGTAGTTTGTCCTTCCACCCGCCCGGAGGGGAGTTCAACATTTTCGCGGTTTACAGCCTGAAGTACATCGGAGGGAGCTAATTTAAGGGAGGCAAGTTTGATCGGATCCATCCACAAACGCATGGAATATCTGCGTTGCCCCCAAATACCAACTGAGCTTACTCCGGGTATAGTTTGAATTCTTTCCTTAAAGTACAATTCAGCAATACTTGAAATTTCCAAGAGATCTCTTTTATCACTGGTAAGTGTCAAGAAAATAATCGGACTTGAGTCTGCATCCGCTTTTTCAACGCGTGGTGGATCCACATCAGGAGGCAAGCGGTTGAGTGCTCCGGATACTTTATCGCGGACGTCATTCGCAGCTGTTTCAAGATCTACACCCAATTCAAATTCTACTGTAATGTTGCTTCTTCCTTCCCGACTAACAGACGTGATAGTGCGTACACCCGGAACACCATTCACAGCCTCTTCCAAAGGTTCTGTAATCTGCGATTCGATTACATCAGAGTTAGCTCCCACATAGGTTGATGATACCGTAACTACAGGTGGATCAACGCTCGGAAATTCGCGAACGCCCAAAAATGAAAAACCAATAATGCCAAAAAGAATAATAACTAAAGACATTACTATAGCCAGAACGGGTCTGTTAATACTGGTTATTGATAAACTTGCCATGGCTTTATTATTTAATCCTTAATTAACAATCAGTCTAATTTCGAAATCTGAACATCCATTCCATGCTTCAATTGTAAGATGCCGGTAGTAAGTAAAGTGTCGTTGGCCTTCAATCCTGACAACACTTCTAATGAATTGGCTGTGCGGATGCCGGTTTCTATGAACACTTCTTTTGCTTTTCCATTTTCAAGAATAAAAACTTTTTTCCCGGCTTGTTCCGGGATAACCGCTTCGGTTGGAACCAGTATGGCATTGTTGGTAGATTCCAGAATTACCTCCACTTTAACAAACTGCCCGGGCAATAAGTTACCACGCCTGTTTTCTGCCATGGCTCTTATCTTCAGGGTGCGTGTATCGGGATCAATGCGGGGTTCAATCGCATAAACCTGCCCTTCATACAGCTGTAGATCACTCTCAATGGTAAACCGGATTTTCTTTCCAGGTGCCACCTGTGCACTATAACGGCCCGGTACGGCAAATTCTATTTTCGCGGGCGAAATGTTATAAAGGGTAGTAATTACCGTGCTGGGTGAAATGTATGCTCCTTCACTCACAAAGCGCAATCCAATCACACCATCAAAAGGCGCTTGTATTTTGGTTTTGGCGAGTTGCGTTTCAAGGAGCCGAATATCCGCCACAGTGGTATTTAACCGGTTCAATGCATTATCATACTCCTCCTGACTAATCGCATCCTTCTCTAAAAGTTTGCGCTGACGAAATTCGTTATCCTCATTCAGCTTTTGGTTGTATTTCTGTTTCTCCAGCTGGGCAGCGATCTCATCATCATTCATTTGGACTAAAATATCCCCTTTGTGTACCGGCTTTCCTTCACGAAAAAGAATAGAAATAATTTTGCCGGATACTTCGCTTTTCAATTCCAAAGACTCATTGGGTAACACAGAGCCTGTTACATTAAGCTTATTATCCAGGGGGGCTGTTTTAATGATTAATGCATCCACAGACAGTTTACCCCCCCGACCACCCTGGGCTTGTCCACCAGGTGCCGGCTGGCCTTCGCTCTTGCCTTTAAATAAATTGAGCTTGGGCAGCGCTAGTAAGAATATGACGACCGCTACAACAGCAACGGTAATGAGTGGCTTTTTCATTGATTAGTTAGAGAGTATATGAATGGATAGAAACGATTTTTAGTTCATTGAGTTAAACCGCTTATGTAAATCCACTATCTGTGGCACAATCAGTTCACTTTCACTATTTCGGATTATAAAATTTGCTTTTGCTTCCTTTTCTTCCTCAGATAACTGGTTTTGGATAATCTTTTCAACATCTTCTTTGGTGCGATGAGGGTCTCTTGCTAAAACTCTTTCGATGCGAATCTCCTTAGGTGCTGTTACCATAATAATTTTATCCAACATCTTGTAAGATCCCGCCTCAAACAACAGGGCCGCCTCCTTCAACACGTACTTACTTTCTGCGTGCTCATCCACCCACATCTCGTAATCAATTGCTACCCTTGGATGGACAAGGGCATTTAGTTTCTTTAACTTGTCTTGATTGGCGAAAACCGTGGCGCTTAAAAACTCCCGATTCAGTACACCCTTCGCATCATAAGACAATGATCCGAATTCTTTTTTGATCTGTTGGATCAATATTCCGTCAGTGGTCATTAAATTTTTCGCTCGGCTATCGGCATCGTATGCAGGAACTCCCAAAACTCCAAAGATTTTACAGACCAGGCTTTTTCCTGAACCAATGCCACCGGTAATTCCAATTTGTATAGGTTTTCGCATCGTTTGATTAAGGTAGCCGCATCTTTGTTTGGACAATCCTTCAGCCTCTTATATTCCTGCGTTAACTATTTCTTAACACTTAGTAGAACCTCACAACTAACGAATCAAGAGAAATAATTTCTGCATATTCCGGTAATCCTATAATCTGAGGATAAATGCTATAGATGCCCTTTGTTTTATCATTCATGTCAACTAATGCGGTCACTGTACTTTGACTTAGATGAAAGTCGTTGCTCTGCGTTTTCGGAATTTGAACCGTCATCCTCACACTATCGATGTAACTTGATTTCACAGAGGCGGGTAAATGAACTACCCTAACCGGAATCTTTGTTTCCACCACCTCAACCGGGCCTACTTCAAACATCACAGAAGCCGCAGGGGGATTTCTTTTTAACAGTTCACTATTGGGGACAAGTACCTCTACCTCTTCGCGAAATGACTCATCCACAACCCGGGCCGTTAATGGAAGAACAATAGAATCAGCCATATCGTGAAGCAAACTTTTCGGTCCTTCCAACGTAACGGAATCCGGGAGAATTACCACCGGACTAATTCGCCCAAATCCCTTGCGAAAAGAAATTTTGGTTATATCAGGGATCAGTTTGAACACATGCGAATCTTTATCATCTAGTTGAATCCGCAGTGTATCATTAAGGATATAATTAATCTGGAGACCGCCCAATTGATTATCTAATAAGGGCGCCAAGGTACTTCCTACTATCTTCTTTACTTCCGTTGGCCTGTCCAAAGGGATGATCAATTCAGGCAGACGGAACCCAAGATTTTTCCGAAACAAGTCCCATCCATTGCCTGAAACGTTCACGTAAATTTCATGAGGCAAACTCCCAATCGGTACATACCTTTCCTGATTATAGTCAAACCGCAAAGGAAAGCGAACACTGGTTGCGTAGCTTTTATTAAAAGCATTAAAAAGCCAAAATACCGAAGCAGCTAAAAAGCACAACACTACGGCCTTCCAGTTAGTCCGGTTAAATTGAAAAAGATTGACAAAAACTTCGATAAAGTTCATAGTCGCACCGGAATAGCCCGCATGGAGCCTATTAATGTTGTACCCTAGGTAGTTGCCGGTTTCTTACCAGCCGCTGCTTTCGTGGAGTCCATGGAAATTGAAGACTTCGAGAATTTTATTCTACCCCCGCGTTCTACCTCAACGATAAAGGTATCATCTTCTATTTCTGCAATTCTGCCATGCATACCTCCGATAGTCACTACGTAGTCACCTTTCTTAATTTCATCAACAAATTTTTTCTGGTCTTTGGCTTTCTTCTGTTGAGGCCGAATCATGAAAAAGTAAAACACAGCAATTATAGCCCCCATGAAGAGTAATTGCATGGTCATGCCGCTGCCACCACCGGGTGTTGCCTGTAATAAAATTGAATACATCATAATTAAAATTTTGGGCTGCAAAGTTATCCTAATAAAAGAAACATCCCAAACCGGTTATGGCTTGGGATGATCTTACAATTATTTCGAAAGTTTATTTTACCGGACCATTGGCCCCAGCATCGGCCTTAGGCGTTACCATTGCTTTAAATCGGAGGGTAGTTACTTTAGGCCAGGTGTTGGCAGTTACCGTTATCGTTTTGTTATTAATACCCGGTTTGCCGCTACTATCAAACTCTGCCGTTACAAAACCTGTTCCCCCTACGGGTATTGGCTCCTGAGAATATGTAGGCACCGTGCATCCACAGGACGGTTGGGCGCTTTGAATAATAAGCGGTGCCTGACCATCATTTTTCAATTTGTAAGTATACGTTACCTTTTGACCCTCGGTAACCGTTCCAAAATCGTGCTCAACCCTTTCAAAGGAAGCAACAGGTAACGGGCCTTCGGGTTTTTCTTCAGAAACCGGGGTGGCATCGGGAGTAGCAGCAGGGGTGGTTGTGGCACTCTTATTTCCTTCAATCTGCGCCAGGCGGCTTTCCAGTTCAGCTATTCTTTTTTCTGAAGCTCGGTCGTTGCAACTCGCCATCACAGCTACCAGCGCCAGAGCTGTCAACAATCTTAATGTGATTTTCATAGTATTATTTAGGTTTTAAATTTTTGCACTTTATAACTCTTCAAAATTAGAGGTGACCTCTCAATTTATCCTAATCATAACATGCGGTTTAACAATTCATTAACTGTTCTTGTTCCCACGAATTTGCTCCAGCAATTCATCTACATCGTCCAACAAACGCTGAGCTTTGTCTTTTGCTTCAGAAACCACTTTCTGGCCCTGAGATTTGGCCTCTGTTGTTAACGGAGTCTCTTTGCCTGATATTAAATCAGCCATATAGTCTTCAAGCAACTTTTTGTACTTGTCAAGCTGAAAAGACAATTTTTCGCGAGTGTTGGTGCCTTTATCCGGTGCATATAAGATACCTAAAATAGCGCCTGCTGCCGCACCCGCCAGAAAAGCCATTAACGCATTACTACCTTTTTTACCCATTGTCTGTTTATTTAGGGAGGCTAAAGGTACGATTTTCAGGCCTTTTTTTCAAGGAATTGAAGTCTTTGAATGATATACCTTAAGATTAATTCAATGGACTTTTACTTGTTATCAATCAGTCCGCGGCCGCTCTTTTTTATCGCCCCCGATTCTTTCATGGCTTTTGCAATCACATCCAGAATTCCATTCACGAACTGGCGGCTTTTTGGAGTGCTGTATTCTTTGGAAAGCTCAATGTATTCGTTGATTGTCACCTTGACGGGAATGTTTGGAAAATGAATCATTTCTGTAAGTGCCATCTCTAAAATAATCCGGTCGGTAAGGGGTAATCGGTCTACTTCCCAGTTCTTCGTATTTTGGGCAATGAGTTGTTTGTATTGACTCTCCAGACCAATTGTGTTTTGAAAAAGTTTGTTAACAAATTCTTTATCATCCTCCCAGTCCAACGATAATTTTTGCAAGGTGATTTTATTATCAGCAAAGGACTTCAGGGTTTTGTCAGTCAAACTTTTTACAATATCCCGATCTTCCGACCAGCGGATGTCCTGATCTTCAAAAAAATCATTGATCGGGCCTGCGCCCAGAATGAGTTTTCTAACTATATGTTTGATTAATGCCTTTTGACTTTCCTCTATTGGCTTCTTTTCAGCAATGAATTCCTGGTAAAGAGAGTCCTCTTTTATTATGTCGCGAAACCAACCTCTGACGGTGTCTTTATGTTTCTGCCATCCCAGATCTGATTTCGCTATTTGTGCGGTCAACTCCTGATTGGACACAATTGCCTTAATCCATGGATGGTTGACAAAGTTGGAATGGTTCACTTTCTTCTCGGATGCTGCCAGATCCCCAAACTCAACAAGCAAACTCAGGATACTATGATATAGACCTGCAAGCTTCTCAATTTCCAGAATAATATTTTTTGATAAAAAGGATTGATCTTTCCTCACCTGCTTCGCATACAATTCAATAGCATCTGTGGCTGCCTTTTCAATTTTTGGATCAGGGCTTTCGGGAGCTTCATTTCCCTTAAATCTTTTTTCAAAGAGCGAAAGGGCCGCTTTCTTTTGGCTGCGAAGTAATTCTTTGTCCTGAACTTCCATGGAGTTAAGATCAGGTTGAAAACGCTCATCGATTAAGTCAAGTGCCAGTGTATGATTGGCCTCGCGGCATTGATCAAAAGCAAAAAGGCTTTGCATGATTTTGATGCGGAGTGTGCGTCTGTTAAGCATGTAGGAAGAACGTTTTTGGAATTGTAAAAGTACACAAGCCCTTTAAAAGATGAAAGGGCGAAATGTCTTAGGGAAAATTTTCTATCCTAAAAACTCAAAACTTCTTTCAATCCTCAATAGCTATGTTTGTTTTACCCGGAATAACTACTTTTGTCCAATTCGCCACCCCTCTGCGAAAACTAAACTAACATTCTTTCGTTTTAAGAAAGCCAGTCGCAATAAAATTTCTTAATGAGTGGGCCTGGCGAAACTAATTATCTTCCATGAAGGAACTTAAGTACCTCAATAAATATCTTCTCAAGTACAAATGGCACTTGATTCTGGGGTTGGTGTTTGTCATTATCTCCAACGTCTTTCAGATTATTCCGGCACAAATGGTTCGCCACTCCATCGATCTGGTTGTCGATAATATCCGGGTGTATCGTTCTTTTAATAACAGTACTACACAGGAAAGCTTCTTTGCCATTTTCGCGCGCGGCATTCTCCTTTATGCGATATTGATTTTAGTGATGGCCCTGTTGCGGGGAGTATTTCTTTATTTCGTACGGCAGACGCTTATCGTTATGAGTCGCCTTGTTGAGTATGACCTGAAAAATGAAATTTTTGAACACTACCAAACCTTACCGCTCAGTTTCTACCGAAGAAACAATACCGGTGATTTAATGAATCGCATTAGCGAAGACGTAGGTCGCGTGCGCATGTATCTGGGGCCCTCCATTATGTATGGCATGCAGCTGATAACGCTTTTCTTTATGCTTATCCCGGTCATGTTTGCTATCAGCGCCAAACTAACCTGGTATGCATTAATCCCCCTACCGCTACTATCCATCAGCATCTACTATGTCAATAATATTATTGAATTCCGGTCCGAGCAAATTCAAAAGAGTCAATCGCGGTTAAGTACGTTCGTTCAAGAGGCATTTTCCGGAATACGGGTACTTAAATCGTTCACACGAGAGCATGAATCAGTACAAAATTTCACTCACGAAAGTGACGAGTACAAACATCAATCGCTAAAACTTACCCGCGTGCAATCACTTTTTTTCCCATTAATCATGGGATTGATTGGCTTAAGCACAATCCTTACAGTATACGCTGGCAGCGTGGAAGTTATTAATGGCTCCCTCACGTTTGGCAACATCGCTGAGTTTATCATTTATGTCAACTTACTAACGTGGCCTGTTACTTCTTTAGGCTGGACAAGCAGCCTGGTGAAGCGGGCAGAAGCCTCGCAAAAACGGATTAACGAGTTTTTAAAAAGTAAAACAGACATTATCTCCGAGAAGAATCTCATTCAAGAATTAAAGGGAAAAGTAGAATTCGACAATGTTTCATTCACATATCCAGACACAGGAATCCAGGCGTTGAAAAACGTGTCGTTTGCCATACAACCTGGCGAATCGCTTGCTATTATTGGTACGACTGGCTCTGGCAAGAGTACGGTATCTAGTTTAATCAGTCGATTATATGATGCGACTGCCGGTGAGGTTCGAATTGACGATATTCCTATCAAACATTATGACTTATTAAGTCTGCGCAGCCAGACGGGTGTTGTACCACAGGACGTTTTTCTTTTTAGTGATACGATATTCAACAATATCGCTTTCGGATTGAAGAGCCCGGATGAAACAAAAGTATTTCAAGCAGCTAAAGATGCAGACGTATACACAAATATCACCTCCTTTCCACTGGGTTTTAATACCCGCGTAGGCGAACGCGGAATCACCTTATCGGGAGGACAAAAGCAACGAGTTTCCATTGCACGAGCGGTAGTACGGGAGCCCAAAATATTAATTTTGGATGATGCCCTATCTGCTGTTGATACAAAAACAGAAAACACGATCCTCAACAGCATGAGAAAAATTATGCAAGGACGAACCAGTATCATTATTTCGCATCGTGTTTCTTCAGCTAAACTTGCCAACAAAATCATTGTTTTGCACGATGGCATGATCATCGAAGAAGGAACTCATGAAAGCCTGCTTGCATTGAATGGTGCGTACCGCGAATTATATGACAAACAAATGCAGGTAGATGAAGTTATTGAGTAGTAACTGAATTTTTAGAAATTAAATCGTACTCCCATTCCACCGAACCCTCTTACCGTGATGGGTTTGTCAAGAAACTCAAGCATCATACTGCCTTCTCCAAAAACGGTAAGCGGTGTATCCTGGAATGTGTACTCCATTCCTAAGATTCCTTCCGGGCCAATGTCAAGATCGTTTTTAATATCTGTACCCGTATTAAAAGGAGAATCGTTTTCGCGATAGCTGTACTTTACCTTGGCCACTTTTAACAATCCGCCAACACCCCAGTACCAATCTAATTTTCCTACGAGATTCTCCACAGGTAAGCGGTACTGAAAAAGATAGCGGGCCTGTAAGTATAGGGTGCTTTGCACTGTGTGATTTTGATATCGATATGAATCGTATTCATCATATTCATCAAAGGAGTTGAGATAATAGCTGTTATGCCAATGAGGAGGAGCAGAACCGATTCCAAATTCAACAGCGTTGGTCTTGTTTAAGTACTTTTTGTAGGTAGCACCGATCGGATCGCCCAACCGCAAACCAATGCCCTGTTGCTGTGAAAAGGTAGAAAAAGAACCCAGTATTAAAATGAATAAGACAATGCGCTTCATGGATACTATTATTTGCGATTACAACGAAGAGTGTACGCAAATGTTATTCCTCAATTACGAGGTGGAAAGAAAAGCGCGCTAGAATACATACCGTAAACCAACGCCTCCCTGAAAGCGTTGATAACCAGGATCAAGAAGTACATCGGTAAACCATTCAATTTCGATGAATGCCGAGAGGGGTAGTGAAAAATAAGAGTATTCAAAACCTAAGATTCCCACAGGGCCATACGTAAATCGGTTTTCCGAGAACTTACCAAACTGACTTTCAAAGGCACCATCTTCATAGAGATAGTCGTAGGTTATACTGGTATTTCGCCATTGCCACCCAAGACCAGCATAAAGCTGAAGACCCTTAGAAATCTTTTCGGCATCCCACTGGTACAAAAACTTCGCTTCTAAAAACCAATCCTGGGTTACTTTATGTGCGAGGTATTGCATCGTCTCAGTGCCTTCAAGACTATCTGGCAAATACGTGTTAAAGGCGCTGCGATAATATTTATTATAAAGTCCGCTGGCTGCCTTACCCCCATCGGCAGCAAAGGACCAATTCTTATTTGGGTAAAATTTATAGGATAACGCAAACGGATCTCCTAGCTTAAAACCAATTCCCTGGTATGGGTACTGACTTGTTTGAAAAATAGGGCATATAATTCGGGCTTTGCTGCGGGAAACATGTGGTCGGTCAAAGGTGCCGCTCTTGATGCTCTTTTTCATTTGAGCAGAGCAAAACCCAACGCTTCCGAGAAAGGCAATCAGCAATGATAAAACCGCTTTTTTGAGACGCATTAGAGCAAATATAACTCTTTTACGGACAGTTTATGGTAAGCGGTAGTTTTCAGGGGTTGAATGTCACACTACTTCTTTATACTGCATTTTGTGAAGCTGGGCATAGAGGCCTTCCTGGGTTAAAAGCGATTCGTGGGTGCCCGTTTCCTTTATTTCCCCTTTATCAAGAACTAAAATCTTGTTGGCTTTTTGAATGGTTGAAAGCCTATGAGCAATTACGATAGAGGTCCTGCCGGTCATCATCTTGGAAATCGCCTCCTGGATCATTCCCTCCGTTTCGCTATCCACCGATGAAGTGGCTTCATCCAACACCAAAATTTTAGGATCATAGACCATGGCCCGTATGAAAGAAAGTAATTGGCGTTGTCCCACGGACAGTGTTGATCCACGCTCCATCACATTGTAATCCAATCCTCCTGGTAAACGATCAATAAACTTTCGTGCACCCACCAAATCAGCAGCATGCAAAATCATTTCATCCGTTACTTCCGGATTACCAAGCGTAATGTTGTACCGTATAGAGTCTGAGAACAGAAAAACATCCTGCAACACCACCCCAATATTTTTACGCAAAACCCGTAAATCATATTCTTTGATATCGACCCCATCCACGCGGATAGACCCGCGATTGATTTCATAAAATCGATTGAGCAAGTTAATAATGGAAGATTTACCGGCCCCGGTAGCACCCACTAATGCAATGGTTTCTCCACATTGGATTTCGAGATTAACGTCTTTTAAAACATAGTTGGTGTCGTTGTATGCAAACCAAACATGATCAAAAGAAACATCGCCTTTAACTACGTGTGGCTTATATGAACCATTGGTCACAACATCCGTCTTGTCATCCAATAGGTTAATGATTCGCGAAGAACTTACAATGCCCATCTGCAGTGTATTATAACGGTCAGCAATCATGCGGATGGGCCGAAAGAACATCTGGATATACATGATGAATGCCATCAGCGTACCAATTGTGATGCCGGTTTGCTCCTGGTTAATAACTCCCTTGGCTCCATACCACACCAACAAACCAATTCCCATGGCTGCTATAATTTCTGCTACCGGAAAGTAGACGGAATAATACAATACAGAGCGCAGGTTGGCATCGCGGTGCTCTTTGTTAATCTCATTAAACTTTTCAAATTCGCGCTTTTCACTGCCAAACATCTGTACAATGTTCATTCCGGTGAGATGTTCTTGTACAAACGAATTCAAATTAGCTACCGCATTGCGTACATCGTTGAAGGCAACTTTTATTTTTTCTTTAAACACATAGGTAGAGAGCAGCATGAGCGGAATCGTGGACAAACTAACCAGAGCTAATCTCCAATCAGTCAGAAACATAAAAATCAGAATGAAAACAATCTGGAGAAGATCGCCCGCCATAGCAGCCAGACCTTCGCTAAATACATCTGCTAAAGTTTCTACATCACTAATGGTTCGGGTTACTAATCTTCCTATAGGAGTCTTATCAAAAAATCGCAACCGGAGATTAATTATGTGCTGATAGAGTTGTATGCGGATATCCCGAATAACATATTGACCAATCCGGCCAGAAATATAGGTATGCACATATTGCACTACCGACTGTAGCACCAGTAATGCCAAAATCAGGAGCATCACATTTACCATGTCCCAGTATTTGCCGGCCGCCACGTGGGCATCCAGCGTGTACTGAATCAATAAAGGCCTTAATGGGGTTAACAAGCCCAGGAGTACAGTTAGCAGAATTAGAAAATAGAAGCGGCCCCGATACGGGGTGATAAATTTCAGAATGCGTTTAAGCACCTTCCAGTCAATAATATTTCCGCTGCTTACTTTTTCTTTTTCCATTCCTTTAATCCTGGAGACCTATCAAAAAGTTTTTAAATAAAAATTGATTTTGGGTATTTAACGTGGGTGAGGTACAAAGCATCTGCCGGAACGTTCATACCTGCCTGCTTCCGGTCCTTACTTTTCAAAATCTCCTGAAACTCTTTCAACGTAATTTTTTTTGACCCAACATTTAATAACGTTCCCACTATCGACCTCACCATGCCGCGCAAAAAACGGTTGGCCGTGATGGTGAAAACCAACATATCCCCCTTTTGATTCCACTTTGCCTGTTTAATGTTGCAAATAAAGTGATTTACGTCCGTATGGACTTTACTGAAACATTCAAAGTCGTGTTCGCCAAGTAATAACGCAGTTGCCCGCTCCATGGTTGACATATCGAGGTCGCGAAAGAAATAATATGCACGGCCTACCAATATAGGATCTTTCACCCGGGTAATGTGATACTCGTAAGTGCGATCCAGCGCATCATACCGGGCGCTGGCTTCAGGCTTTACGGGCCTAATGGATCGAATAGCAATAAACCTGGGAAGAATGGAATTCAGTTTTGGCAACCAGATCGTTTCATCCAATACCTGATCAACATCGGCATGAAAATATTGCTTTACGCAATGGACTCCGGTATCGGTGCGGCCACTCCCCACGATGTTTATTTTCTTACGGAAAACTTTCGTCAAACAATCCTCCACTACCTGCTGCACGCTAACCGCATTCGGTTGATTTTGCCAACCGTGATAAGGGGTGCCGTTGTAGGTTATTTCGAAGAAGTAACGCATTTAGGAAGCGAGAAGTTGAGAATAAAGGAGTTGAGGGTTAACGAGAATTACTTATGGATCGCGAATAGCTATTCAGAAGCCTGCTTACTTCTTCTAACAATTCTTCATCAGTATTATCTTTAATAAAATTAAGATCTTTCACGAGTAAAAGATAATATCTGCATTCTTCTAAGGATCCCTGCGCGATATTAAAGAATCTCAACTTATCGGCTTTTCCCTTTTTAGCATATCCCTCAGCAATGTTTGCAGCTATCGAAATTGCGGCCCTCCTGAATTGCGATGTCAGACCGTAAATCTCTTCCCTTGGGAACTTAGACGACATGGTATAGACATTTAAAACAAATTGGTGTGCCTTCTGCCAAACAATGAGTTCATTAAATCTTTTTGTTGGTTCCATCATGATCCCGATTACTTATTCTTCAATTCTACTCTACTTAATTCACGACTTCTCATAGATAACCGCTGCTCCCTGCCCTACTCCAATACACATGGTAGCAAGCCCATACTTCACTTTTCGTTTTTGCATTTCATGAATGAGGGTGGCACTGATGCGAACACCGCTGCAACCCAGGGGATGACCAATCGCAATGGCACCTCCATTTACATTAACAATCGTTGGGTCTAAATTCAGATCACGAATACACGCAATGCTTTGTGCGGCAAAGGCTTCGTTGAGTTCTACTAAACCGATGTCCGAGATTTTAAGTCCGGCACGTTTCACGGCTTTTTGTACTGCGGGTACCGGGCCCACACCCATAAATGCTGGATCAACTCCGGCCACAGCCATGGATACGACACGAACCAGTGGTTTTGTATTGAGTTTCTTTAGCAATTCTTCACTAACAAGTAAACTTGCCGCTGCCCCATCATTTATGCCTGATGAATTACCGGCTGTTACTGTACCATTAACTTTAAAAGCAGGTTTTAGCTGAGCGAGCTTTTCCATTGTTGTTACACGGGGATACTCATCCTGGTTGAACTCAATCAATTCTTTTCCGCCATGCACCTTCACAGAAATCAATTCCTCTTTAAACTTATCGGTCTTGTGAGCCGAGAAATATTTTTGCTGTGAGGATAATCCAAAAAGGTCCTGTTCTTGCCTGCTGATCTTCCATTTCTCAGCAACATTCTCGGCTGTCTCACCCATGGAATAGGGATGATACAATTTCGAAAGCTTTGAATTGATAAAACGCCAGCCCATGGTTGTATCATAAATTTCCGCTTTGCGCGAAAACGCTTCATTGGCCTTAGCCATTACAAACGGTGCCCGACTCATGCTTTCAACTCCACCCGCTATGTAGCAATCACCATCGCCATTTAAGATTCCGCGCGAAGCATCCATGATTGCCTGTAATCCGGAAGCACAAAGACGGTTTACCGTAACACCACCAACTTCCCTTGGTAATCCTGCCAGCAATAAAGCCATTCGTGCTACATTTCTATTATCCTCTCCAGCCTGGTTAGCAGCTCCAAACACAACATCTTCAATCATTGAAGGATCCAAACCAGGATTGCGTTCCAGTAATTTTTTTATTACCTCAGCAGCCAGATCATCGGGCCTGACCGAAGAAAGAGTACCTCCGAATTTACCCACCGGTGTGCGGAGGATATCTACGATATATGCGGATTTTGTCATAAAATTTGCACGAAGTCTTCGCTGTACATTTAGTAGTTTTGGGGCAAGTTAACTCAACCCTTTTATGTGGCAAAGAATACAAACACTGTTTCTGATTCTGGTAGTAGCAAGTATGATTGTAAGCTTCTTTTTACCTATCTGGAAGATAGAAGAAGGTGGCAAAGAAATGCAACTTTATCCGCTCCATTTCTCAACCATTGAAAATGATGTTAAGACTACTCAATATTTTCCATTCGCTATTACAGCTATCTTAATGGCAGCCGCGGCCACTATTGCCATCATGGAAATCAGGCGCTTTGATAATCGGATGACCCAGGTTAAACTTGGTACGCTCAATTCCTTGATCCTGGCTGGAGTGCTGGGTTCTGCTGTTTACTTTTACAACCAGGTTACTCAACAATACGGCTATGGAAAATTTGGGTTAAGCATCTGGATTCCCTTTATCGGAGTAACCTGTAACTGGCTTGCGATTCGGTTTATCCGTAAAGACGAAAAAATGGTTCGCGATTCCGACCGCATCCGGTAAACATTATGCTATTCACATCTGTTTAATCCGTATAATTAAAAATAACTCATTCTATGGCTCTAACTAAACTTGGACCCAACGATGCAAACACCGTTGGTGATCTTCCTGCTATTGGCTCTTCAGCCGTTGATTTTACATTGACAGCAACAAATATGAAGGACGTAAGCCTAAAAGACTTTGCTGGTAAGAATGTGGTCCTGAATATTTTTCCAAGTGTTGATACAAGCACATGCTCTACTTCTGTTCGTGAATTTAATAAGCGCGTGGCTTCTAAAGATAACACCGTTGTTCTTTGCATTTCCAAAGACCTTCCCTTTGCTCAGAAAAGATTCTGTGGTGCCGAAGGAATTGATCGGGCGATTACACTCTCCGATTTCCGGGGTCGTGGATTTGGGAAAGCCTATGGTGTTGAACTTGTGGACGGTGGCTTTGCAGGTTTGTTTGCGCGAGCTGTAGTCGTAATTGATACTTCCGGAAAAGTAAAATACACTGAACTTGTTCCGCAAATCGGACAGGAACCAAATTATGAGGCTGCTTTGAAAGCTATATAATCTCACCCCTGCCTACCGAAAGAACTTTTGTTCTGCAGGCAGGCCAAATCCCTCTCCAATTAGAGAGGGACTTGTTACCTTTAGAATACTTTTAAAACCCTTTCCGTAACGGAGCGGGTTTTGTTTTTGCGACAACGCTTTTTCAAGTACCTTTTCAAATCTAAACCGGTTACTATGAAAAGGTATTTTCTGCTCTTCGTTTCTTCCTTACTCTCCTTTTGCCTTTGGGCACAAACTCCTGCAAAATATTACCTCACTGCCGATCGCGTGTTTGATGGGGAAAATATGCATCAGGATTGGGCGGTGATAACTGAAGGTGATAAGATTATTGCAGTCGGACCTAAAGACAAAGTGAAAGAGCCGGCTGGAGCAACAAAAATAAATTTCTCAAACTCCACGCTCACTCCAGGTCTAATTGAAGGTCACTCTCATTTATTGCTTTATCCTTACAACATCACCGACTGGGATACACAAGTGCTAAAAGAAACAGATTCTTATCGCACTGCGCGTGCAACCGTGCATGCAAAGAATACCTTAATGGCTGGATTTACAACAGCGCGGGATTTAGGTACGGAAGGAGCCGGCTATTCTGATGTTGCCTTAAAACGTGCCATTAATGAAGGCATTATTCCCGGACCACGACTGATGGTAGCTGGAAGGGCAATCGTTTCAACAGGTTCCTACGGGCCAAAAGGATATGATCACGATCAGGAGATTATGCTTGGTGCAGAAGCAGCCGATGGCAACGATTTGGTACGCGTGGTGCGCGATCAGATAGGTAAAGGTGCCGACTTTATAAAAATTTATGCCGACTACCGTTGGGGTATTAATGGAGAAGATCAACCTTCCTTTACGCTGGACGAGTTGAAACTGATCAATGAAGTTACACGCAGCAGTGGTCGTGTGATGGTGTGTCATGCTAAATCAAAAGAAGCCATCAAACGCGCTGTGCTGGCTGGGGCGGAAACAATTGAGCATGGTGACTTTATTGATGTAGAGCTTGGCAAACTGATGAAAGAGCATAATGTAACGTACATTCCAACCGTATCTGCGGTGGATGTGATTTCTCAATACCGGGGCTGGAAAAAGGGAGTAAACCCTGAGCCTGCCAACGTTACCAATAAGAAAAAGAGTTTTAAGGAAGCGCTTGCCTCCGGGGTAACCATTGGCATGGGAGGCGATGTGGGTGTTTATCCGCATGGTGAAAATGTATTGGAGATGGAATTGATGGTAGAATACGGAATGAAAACATTTGATGTGTTGAAGGCAGCCACCAGCGTAAACGCAAGAGCCTTTCATTTGGAAAATCAGGTGGGTTTTGTGAAAGAAGGATTGAAAGCGGATTTGGTGATTGTAACGGGTGATCCTTCAAAAAACATTTCAGATCTGCGCAAAGTGAGGTTTGTGATGAAGGAAGGTGTGGTTTATCGAAATGAGAAATAAATACTTGAACGCACGCAAAGGCGCCAAGCACGCTAAAAAGAAAAGTTAGTTTTCTGTTCGTCTAATGATAGAAATGAGAACCAAATATTTTGTAGCTTAGAATTCTAATCGCGCGCAAAAGATCTTAAAAAAGCCAAGAAGAATAAACTTTGCGGCCTTTGCGACTTAGCGTGCAATAATCTCACATTATGAATCGTAAACAAGCATTAAAAACCATTGCGGCAACTGCTGCCAGTGCTGTGGCATTACCTGAAATTGCAAAAGCTATGAACACGCTTCCTGCTGATCTGAAAAACAATATAAATCACTCCGTGTGCCAATGGTGCTATGGTTCTATTCCATTGGAAGATCTTGCCAAAGCTGCCAAAGAGATCGGTATAAAATCGATTGAACTATTAGGCCCTGATCAGTGGGCCGTAGTGCAAAAGCATGGACTAACGGTCGCGATGGCTTATGTAACTGATCTGGGATTGAATAAAGGATTCAATGATCCCACACTGCACGAAAAATTCCTGAAAGACTTTTCCACCAACATTCCCAAGGCTGCCGATGCCGGATTGAAGAGTGTGATCTGCTTTAGTGGTAACGCCAACGGGCTAAGTTATGAACAAGGCCTGGAGAATTGTGCCAAAGGATTGGCGCCCGTACTGAAAGTGGCCGAGAAGCATAACATCACGGTGCAAATGGAGTTGCTCAATAGCAAAGTGGATCACAAAGACTATCAGTGCGACCACACGGAGTGGGGCGTAAAACTTTGCGAAAAACTTGGCTCCCCTAACTTCAAATTATTGTACGATATCTATCACATGCAGATTATGGAGGGCGATGTAATTGCCACCATCGGCAAGCATCAAAAATATATTGGTCATTACCACACCGGGGGCGTGCCCGGAAGAAATGAAATTGACGAAACTCAGGAACTCTACTACCCGGCTATTATGAAGGCTATTGTTGATACCGGCTTCAAAGGATTTGTTGCGCAGGAGTTTATCCCCAAGCGACCGGATAAGTTAGCTTCATTGAAACAGGGTGTGGGGATTTGTGATGTGTAGCCAAATCTAAAAATCACAAGAGTACAAAATTTAAGAGTTATTGCTTAATCAATCTCACTCTCGCATCATCTGCGCGGATTTCTACCTTAGCACTGCCATTAGCCAGGGTTACCCGAGTGCGATCTTCGGATTTCTCTACCGTGTCAAATGCACCTTCTGTAGTTACACGTGCATCGTCATGCCGGATGTCAAACCGGCCACCACCACCCAATACTTTAATAGATACTAGCCCATCCTGCAAGTCAACGAAGTAATCCCCATTTTCGGCAAAAGCAGTTTCCACAATAAAATCGCCATCATCCAACTGGGCCATGATCTTTTGAAAGCTTGCATTTTTGATTTCCACATCTGCATCATCAGCATCTAGGTCAAGGATGCCCCGGCCTGTGTCCATGCGCAAGTCGCCATCATCCAGTTTTACTTTAAAGCTATTACCCAAACAGCCCGTTAGTTCTATATCAGCATCATCGAGGTCGAGCTCAATGGCACCGTTAACCGCTTTAATAAAATAATCGCCATCATCGCCATCAATCACAAGGCTGGCGCCTTCCGGAGCTTCAATGTTAATCGTATACTTTTCATTATAATAGCCCACAACGCCCACGGTAGATCCTTTTGATTCTTCGCGAATGTTTAGATTACCACTTTGTTCAGTTATGTCCACGCGAAATTCGCGTTCTCCAAAAGTCATTCCTTTAGAAGTTACTTCACGGTCAATTTTTACGTGAGTTGTTACCCGTTTGGAGCCTGTGATAAACACTTTCGCGTCCGAGGCATCGAGATAAATGGTGCCGGTGGCTTCCATTTTATACTCTTTATCGAGATGAAAATCGCCAATTTTAGTGGATTGAGCAGAAACTGCAAACCCGGCAAGCAGTATGGTGGCGGTAAAAATTGATTTCATGGGGAGTAAAGTTTGCCTATTAAGACGCACACTAAGAGCTAAAGGTTGCATCGCTATTAAATCTGAATTTATTATGAAGCGCTTATTCAAATTATCTTTAACCCCCGTTGGGCCTAAACCACCCATGTATTTGTGACGCTAAATCTCATCCCCATCCAAACAGGATAGTTACCTTTAACGTTAATCCATAGAGGCATCTCAGTTAATCTAACCATGCGCGTAAAAATCTTTCTATTTGTGCTTTTGCTGATATTGACAGCGCAACTTCACGCTCAAAATACCTCGGTCAGTATCTCGGGAATTGTAAAAGAAAAAAATTCTAAAAGCGCGCTTGCCTATGTAAACGTAGTAGTGAAAACAGAAAAAGACTCTGTCTTTGTAACTGGCACTATAACCGATGAAGAGGGCCGGTTTACCCTTTCAAACATTAAGCCTGGAAATTATTCGCTGGAAGTATCTTTTGTGGGTTACGGCACCCAAAAGCAACCTCTCTATGTAGGCAGCCTTACCGCATTTTTAGATCTCCCTGCCCTGGAACTGGAAGAAAATACCGAGCTGCTCAGTGAAGTGATTGTTATTGGAGAGGCAGAAGGCGTCTCCGGCAAAATGGATAAGAAGACATTTGATGTGGCCAGTAACATTAGTCAAAGCGGTGGCTCCGTGCTACAGGCCATGCAAAACCTGCCAGGCGTTACTGTACAGGATGGCAAGGTTACCTTACGGGGCAGCGATCGCGTAACTGTGTTAATGGATGGCAAACAAACTGCGCTCACCGGGTTCGGAAATCAAACAGGGTTGGATAACATTCCTGCTTCGGCCATCGAGAAAATTGAAATCATCAATAATCCGTCTGCCAAATATGATGCAAACGGAAATGCCGGAATCATCAACATCATTTATAAAAAAAATAAACAAGAAGGGTTTAATGGAAAGGCAGGTTTTGCAACGGGCCTGGGTGCATTATGGATAAAGAAGGAAAACTATCCCACCATTCGCCCGCAATACCAAATGACTCCGAAAATAAATCCTTCCTTATCCCTTAACTACCGGCATAATAAAATAAATGCATTCCTTCAGGGCGACTACCTGTACACTGAAACGCTGAATAAAAATGAATTTGTAGAACGATATTATGATGACGGCTCCATCATCAATCAACAACTCAAAAGAAACCGGAATACAACTTTCATTACCACTAAAGCAGGTGTCGATTGGACGCTCAATGAATACAACACGCTCACTGTATCCGGTCTGTTCGGTACCGAGAAAATTATTGATAATGGGGACGAGGTGTTTTTCAATGGTGATTTTTCAGAACGGCTACGCCTTTGGCAATTTCTGGAAGATGAGTTAAAGACCACCGTAATGGCAACGTCTGCCTATCAACATAAATACAAAGAACCCGGGCATTTATTGAATATCGGATTCAATTATACGTTTCACCGCGAAGATGAAAAATACTTTTTCGACAACACTACCCCTCTTTTCACAAGTGAAGACGCGTTTAAATTACTTTCCGATGAGACAGTGGGTGACTTTAACCTGGATTATGTGCAACCCTTAAAATATGGACGGATGGAAGGGGGCATTAAATTTCGCAGAAGGAATATTCCAACCAATATGCAATTCTTTCCAGGAACCAATTCAGCTATTGATTCGGCTGCGGGCGGCTGGGCTACCTATAAAGAAACCATTCCGGCCTTGTATGGAAACTATGTTTTCGAAAATCCAAAATTCGAATCTGAAATCGGATTGCGCGTAGAGTATGTGGAAATACAGTATGACGTAAACCCCGATCACAATACTTATAAAAGTGATGGCTACGATTACACTCAGCCTTTCCCGAATGTGCGGCTAGCCTATAAACTTAATGACCAAAATAAAATTTCATTCTTCTACAACCGTAGGGTAGACCGACCTAATGAAGTTGATATTCGGATTTTTCCAAAATATGACGATGCCGAGATTATCAAAGTGGGTAATCCCGCCTTACGACCTCAGTTTACCAACCTCTTTGAATTAGGATACAAAACCAGTTGGAAAAGCGGTAATTATTATGTTGCTGCCTATCACCGCATTGTTGACGGAACCATTACCCGTATAGCAAGAACGGTTCCAGGAAGTCCTTTGATTTTTGCTGTTTTTCAAAATGCCGATCGCAGTTATAATACGGGAATTGAAATGGTGCTTTCGCAGGAAGTAACAAAATGGTTATCCCTAAACCTGAGTATGAATGGCTACCACAATCAAATCGATAGTTTCACCGTTGAAAATAAATACCCAATACCGGATACATTTACTGCAGCTAAGCAGGAAATTTTTTCATGGAATGCCAAACTGAATAATCTTATCCGGTTATCAAATGGACTCGAAATGCAAGTGATGGCAACTTACCTCGCACCTGATATCATTCCACAGGGTAAGATTGATTGGCGCTTTTCATTGGATGTTGGAATCAAGAAGGCGATTCAAAAAGGCAAGGGTGAATTGTTTCTAAATGCAACGGACCTTTTAAATACAATGGTTATTAGAAAGGAAATTGAGGGTGACGGATTCAACTATATCAGCAGCGACTATTACGAAACCCAAGTGATACGAGTGGGGTATAGTTATAAGTTTTAAGAATCCTTTTGCACCAGATCGGCCGGCCGCTTATGCTTCCACTTCTTGTGAGTCCATAAGTAATACTGAGGCTCAGCCATGATGTCTTTCTCTAAAAGAGCATTGATTTTTCTGGTAATCTCTCCGTAGCCTGTATTACGTGGATCTTCGATGGCATCCGAGAACTTATAGGCATAATACCCCCGCTTTACTTTATAAATATGCATGAAAAGAACGGGTGTATTGAGGTGCTTCGCATACTTCTCGACACCAAAGGTCATGGGTGTGTCCTGGTTAAGAAATGGACCCCAATAACATCCATCGGTCTTACCGGGTGATTGATCGAATGCAAATGTAACTGCGCTAAGATCTCCTGCTTTTTGAAAGGCCCGCATCGCTAGCTTGGTAGACGTAAGAATCAAACCAAACTTACTGCGCGAGGATTTTACCTTCTCATCAAAGAATTTATTCTTCAATTGTCTATAGATAACTACCGCCTGATGTTTGGTTTCAATGTTAAGTGCCAACGCCAACAACTCCCAATTATTATAATGGCCGGTTGCAATTATCACACTTTGTCCTTTTTCGTAAAATCGATCAATATACTCAAGGTTGAGGGGTTTTGCCCGTTCTCGGACTTCAGCTTCAGACATAGTAAATGCTTTTAATCCTTCTAGTAACAAGTCGCAAAAATGACGATAAAAGTCACTTACTATTTGTTTATGCTCACGTTGTGATTTATTCGGAAACGAGTGGGTAATATTTTGAATTACGACTTTTTTTCTATATCCGAATACTTTGTACATAAAAAAATATAAGCCATCCGACAGAACATACAAGACCGGATAAGGAAAGTACGAGATAGGTATAATTATACAATAGAAAAAAATACTATTGAGCAAGCGCATACTCAAGCAAAGGTGAGAAAATAAACTTAATGAGTAGAAGATTAATTATTGATCTGCGGGTCGTTTATGCTTCCATCGCTTGTGACTCCACAAATAATATTGAGGTTGGGCAATGATGTCTTGTTCCAGAAGCTGGTTGATACGTTTCGTGATTTCTCCATAGCCCGTCTTTCGTGGTTCTTCAATAGCATCCGTATACTCGTAAGTATAGTAGCCTCGTCTCACTTTATTAATGCGCAAATAAAGAACCGGAAAGTTATACTCCTTGGCATATTTCTCCACTCCGAATATCATTGGCGTATCCTGGTTAAGAAAGGTGCCCCAATAACAGTTATTGGATCTGCTGGGCGATTGATCAAATCCAAAAATTATGGCTTTTAGTCCGTCTGCTTTTTCAAATTCCTCTTTTGCCCTCTTCGTGGATGTCATTACTAAACCATACTTACTCCGGGTTGCCCGCATTTTTTCATCAAAAAATTTATTCTTCAGGGTTTTATAAAGAGCTACCGTTTGATGCTTGATTTCCGAATCAATAGCCACCGCAAATAGTTCCCAATTATTGTAGTGCCCGCCTGCAATGATTACACTTTGGCCTTTTTCGTAAAACCGATCACTGAATTCCGGATTTAACAATTTCATTCGATGTTTTACTTCGGCCTCTGAAATCGTGAAGACTTTTAAACTCTCCACCACCAAATCGCAAAAATGACGATAGAAAGCGCGAACAATTTGCGTGTGTTCCTGACGCGATTTCTCAGGGAACGAATTGGCGATATTCCGGATGACTACTTTTCTTCGATATCCGACTACCTTGTAGATGAGAAAATACAACCCATCCGACAAAGCATACAAGACCGGATAAGGCAAATACGAGATGGGCATAAGGAGCCCATAGAAAAAAATAATATTAAACAGTCTCATGCTGAAAAGTTGCGAACATGGGAGAGAAAAATTCCCTTTTTATCAAGTAACTGACTGGTCCGGTAAACACTATCAAATCTTTGAGATCAACTCCACATATAACTCAGTCAGCTTTGCTTCGGCTTTGCCGGCAATAGCTATGATGTCGCTGATTACAGCAGGTTTGAGATTATCCGCATCGCAATCATCGGTAAGCACAGAAATCGCACAACAGGGTAAACTCATGTGGTTTGCCACCAATGCTTCGGGCACGGTACTCATGCCCACCGCATCGGCTCCAATGCGACTTAAAAAACGATACTCGGCTCGTGTTTCGAGGTTGGGGCCCATAACAGCTACATATACCCCTTTATTGAGTTTAATATTTTTTGCTTTTGCAATTTTGATTAGCAGGTTGTTTAGTTTTTTTGAATAAGGCTGACTCATATCCGGAAAGCGCGGACCAAAGACTTCAAAGTTGGGTCCCCGAAGTGGATTGTCTGGTAATAGATTGATGTGATCATCAATCAGCATCAGTTGCCCTTTTTTCCACTTCATGTTCATGTTGCCCGCAGCATTTGAAATGAGTAGGTGCTTTACCCCCATTACCTTCATTACCCGTACTGGCAACGTAATCTGTTGCATGGAGTACCCTTCATAATAATGAAAGCGCCCTTGCATGGCTAATACTTTCTTTCCCTTTACATCTCCATAAATCAATTTTCCCTTATGAAACTCTACCGTGGAAATCGGAAAGTGCGGGATAGAGTTGTAGTTTATAATAATTGGATTTTTGATTTTCTCTACAAACTTATTGCCCAAACCTGTGCCCAGGATAACACCAACCTCAGGGGCTGTAATGCCATGTCGCTTTAAGTACTCGGTAGCTTCATTAATTTGATTGATCATAGTAGGTAGGATGTGAAGTCAGGTGCGACACACCGAAAGGAATCGATCTGTCTTTCGAAAATAAATTATTAAATATAAAACTCTTGTTTTGCGGTTTTGGCTACTTCGATATAGAACTGCGCTACTTTTTGGGTTACTGCTTTAAAATACTTTTCTCCTTTTTCTGCTGACGCCTGCCGTGGATCACCCACTCCGGTGTCGGCTGTTACTTGTGTCCACTTACGCTCGGCCCATGCCCAGCCCTCCTGCATAGCCTTAAGCCGAAACTTTTTTGCTTTTCCATCTCCAGCCTCAGAAAGCGGTCGTACCAATTCTGGCCGCAGGTACAAAATCAAACTGGTTTCCATCTCACCTGCATGATCGTCTTTGTTTACAAAAAATTCTTTCTGATCAGTACTCTTAAACCAATCGCATGAACACAAAAACATTTTTGGAAATTTTAATCCCAACTCGCGAATCATCGTTTTGAAATCATTGCCCCCGTGGCTATTTAGAATGATCAGCTTATGAATGCCATGCCGGTCGAGTACTTCTATCACATCGCGCAACACGGCCAACTGCGTAGATGGATTCATGTTTATGTCCAGCATGACATCAAACTGCCCGGTATTTACTCCAAAGGGAATGGGTGGTAGTACAATTACCTTCGCACCTTGTTCCCAAGCCAGTCGGGCGCCTTCCGCAGCAATTAGTTCGGCTTCGATTATATCCGTTCCATACGGCAAGTGATAATTGTGCGCTTCGCATGCGCCCCACGGAAGCACAGCTACCTCAAAAGATGCTTCTTTGATTGTCTTCCAATTGTTCTCAGCTAAAATGTAAGGTCGCATGGCTGCAATTTAGAATTCAAAATCTAAAATCGGATGTTATGCGGTAGTATTTTCTAAGCCGTGGTGCCTTGGCAACTGGATCCGGCCCCGGCCGTGCAGGCAAAGCAATGCTGGCTGATAACAACATCGCGGCTTTTAAGCCTGGTCATATCGAACTTGCTGATATGTTGGCCCGCTTGTTCGTTTACTTTTAGTCCCAACATCTGGTTGAAATCGCAATCATAAATAAATCCTTGCCAGTCGATCGAGATCGTGTTGCGGCACATCACTCCAGCCACTGCCGCGGGATTAAAGGCATTGATCAGCTTCTCCATATATTCCTCATAGTTTTCGGATTCGATCAGGAAATCCAGAAACCGGCTAACGGGGGTATTGGTAATGGTAAACAAACTGTTGAAATGGATGTCAAAGTGTTCTTTCAACTCTCTTTTGAAGTCACGCTCTAATTGTTTTTGATCGCCCGGCAAAAATGCTCCGGTAGGATTGAAAACCAAATCAAGGATTAATCCTGAACCGTCACGGCCATAGCCCACGTTGTTAAGCATCTGCAATCCAACAATTGAATCCTTAAACACTCCTTCCCCCCGTTGACGGTCCGTTTTAGCGGCATTATAAAATGGTAATGAAGAAACCACCCGCACCTTGTTTTCCTTAAAAAACTCTGGAAGATTATTGTACTTTGGATTTGCCGTTATGATCGTAAGGTTTGAACGCACTATTATTTCCTGAACGTCTCTTTTGCGGGCTTCTGTTACAAACCACCTGAAATCGGGATTCATCTCCGGAGCTCCACCGGTAATATCAAGAGTTTTGATTTTGGTTTGCTGCACTATATCAAGACATCGTTCCATAGTTTCGCGCGTCATGATCTCTTTGCGATCGGGACCGGCATCCACATGACAATGTTTGCAAACCTGATTGCACATGTAGCCAATATTCACCTGAAAGATTTCCAGCTCTGCAGGTTTGAGTGGAAAATACCCAGCAGGTTGAAGCTTCTTTTGAAATGTCGGAAACTTACCTTCCTTGAAAAGGCCATTCTCCAGAATTTCAACTTGCCTTTGTTGATTGGCTAGCTGGTGATGGCGGGCATGTAGTGACTTAATCATGTCTCGATACTGGATGCTGGTTACTAGTTGCTGGATTGCCAGAATCCAGGATCAAGAAACCAGAATCATTTTTTTACATGGACAGTTTCTTCGCTTTATTCATCATCATCACGCCATGAACCAACGAGGCGCCACCGCGAATGGCTGCTGCCACATGAATCGCTTCCATCATTCCTTTTTCGGTTGCCCCCTTCTCTAAGGAATCCTGCGTATAGGCATCGATACAATAAGGACATTGAACCGTGTGGGCCACGGCCAACGCTATCAATGATTTCTCGCGAGCCGTTAAATCCCCTTCTTTGAATACATCGCCATAGTAATCAAAAAACTTCGCGGCCAGATTGGGTTCCCACTCACTGATAGTTCCAAATTTTTTAAGATCGGCAGGATTGTAATAGGTGTGCTCCATAGGAATAATTTTTTTCAAGATACAGAAATTAGGAGGTTGCCACTGACGGTTAAATGACAAATGGTTACTTACTCGTATTAACCCTGGAGGTGGGGTTTTAGTTTACGAAGGCAAAGCAATTTGATAGGTTTTCCCCTTTTTTACACTCAATCGTGTTTGTCTTAACCATGGATTATGTCGCTTAAGCAGTTTGTAGTTACTTCCCTGACTTTTCGCAAAGGAGACGAGATCAGGGATGCTTTCATTCACTTCAATAACACGAAGGGGCTCCGGGTTATAGAGATGTTCCGGCTTTAGCTTAAATCCATACTTAGAGGGATTCTCAAAAATTTCCTTAATGGCCAAAATGCGAAATACATACCGGGCCGTTTCATCATTCAAATGTGCATCATAATAGCTATCCACTTTCTGGTCGTCCAGATCACTTTTTACTCCTGCAACTCCCCTGTTATAAGAGGCGGCAACGAGTGTCCAGTTGCCAAATTTCTCGTAGGCCTTCTTCAGATATTTGCACGCAGCTTCAGTTGATTTAATCGGATCATAGCGCTGATCTACTTCTTTTGTGATTTCCAGACCTAACTCCTTGCCCGATGCTTCCCGAATTTGCCAATAGCCAACTGCTTGTTTTGGTGAAACTCCGTTGACAAGGCCGCTTTCAATCAACGGCAAATACTTAAAGTCTTCAGGTATTCCGTTTGCTTTCAGGATTTCGGTAATGCGTGGCAACCAACGATTAGCACGCTTTAATAGGAATAAGGTACTGCTTTGCAAATAAATATTTACCTGTAATTCACGATCGAGTCGTTCCATTACGTCCGGCATTTGAAGGGGTGCTTCTTCACCGGCAAAAGAAATTTTTTCTGGCAAATCATATGAGATGGCCACAAAGGGTTGATCCGACTCTTGTACTGAAATCGGCTCTAACTCTTGCACTTGTTCTTTCGCACTTATTTTCGAGGACTGATCGAAAAGTACATACACCAGCAACAAGCCGATAGAAAGAGGTGCCAGATAGCCGAATAACTTTTGCATTCCTTCTCTTTAAAAATTAGGTGACAATAGATACCGGGCGTAGAAGTCGTCAATCACTTTTACTGCCTCCTGTGGAGTATCCACCATATTGAAGAGCTCAAGGTCTTCTTCGCTAATCATTCCTTCTGATACCAGTACTTTCTTTACCCAATCGAGCCACCCGGCCCAGAATTTCTTTCCTACCAGTACAATCGGGAAGCGACCTATCTTTTTTGTTTGAATGAGTGTTAATGCTTCCGTTAATTCATCTAACGTTCCAAACCCTCCAGGCATGATAATAAATCCTTGAGAGTACTTTACAAACATCACCTTGCGCACAAAGAAGTAATCGAATGTGATGAGTTTGTCAGAATCGATAAAAGGATTTCCCTTTTGTTCGAACGGGAGAAAAATATTCAAACCCACTGATTTACCTCCGGCTCGATTAGCGCCCTTGTTTCCGGCTTCCATAATCCCAGGGCCACCTCCGGTTACTACACCATACCCATGATGCACCAATTCAGCGGCAATGTCTTCGGCCATTTTATAATAAGGATGGTTGGGCTTTACCCGGGCTGATCCGAAAATGGTTACACACGGACCTATCTTTGCCAACTTCTCAAATCCCTCCACAAACTCACTCATTACCTTAAAAATCATCCAGGAGTCTGAACTCTTGATTTCAGCCCAGTCTTTATCTTTAAATGCTTTGCGTATCCGATGCTCTTCTTCCAGGGCTTGCTGGTTAATCTCTTCACTAACTTTTTTCTTTCTAACTTTCTGAGCCATATCTTACTTGTTCAAATTTCTTTCAAGTTAATAAATGAATCTAAAATCTGTTACCCAGCCTGTCAAAAGTAAAGCATTGCTGATTTTGGCACCCCTCCTGATCTTGCTGGTGGTTAGCGCCTGCACTACTTCTGAAGATAAAGGAGCTTTTGAACACGATAGCACCTGGGCCATGTTGCCATTTAAAAAATTGAATGAAGTTAATCCCATTTTAAAAGCCAGTGATGGTGTATTCATGTGCCCCATCTTAAAGCAAGAGGTTAAGTGGGAAGAAAAAGATGTGTTTAATCCGGCCGCGGTGGTTCGTAATGGTGCTGTGTATCTTTTTTACCGGGCTGAAGATACGATCGGAAAATATGCAGGCACTTCGCGCATTGGCTTGGCCATGGGGGCGGATGGAGTCAACTTCACGCGCATGCGTGAACCACTCTTGTTTCCAGCCGAAGATTTTATGAAAGTGTATGAATGGGAAGGTGGCATTGAAGACCCCCGGATTGTGGAAAGCGAAATGGGCACTTACATCATGACCTATACTGCATACGATGGCAAACTTGCCCGGCTTTGTCTTGCCTCTTCTCCCGATTTATTAAACTGGACGAAGCATGGATTAGTGCTCAAAGACAAATTTACAGACACGTGGAGCAAATCGGGGGCTATTGTTGCACGACAGCAGGGCAATAAAGTTATTGCAGAAAAAATCAATGGTAAATACTGGATGTACTTTGGCGATACCGATTTATTTATGGCCAACTCCGATGACCTGATTCAATGGCAACCCGTGCTTGATGAAGACGGCAATCTGAAATCGGTACTCAAACCGAGACCTGGATATTTCGACAGTCGATTGGTAGAAAGCGGACCGTATGCGTTAATTACTGACAAGGGGATTTTGCTTTTATATAATGGAATGAATCTCGACTCAGGTGGCGATCCTAATTTACCAAAAGGAGCTTATTGTTCAGGTCAGGCATTGTACGACTTAAATGATCCATCAAAGCTAATTGACCGGTTGGAGAATTATTTTTTACGACCTGATCAACCCTACGAAATAGAAGGGCAGGTAAACCAGGTTTGTTTTATCGAGGGCATGATACCCTTAAACGGGAAATGGTTTTTATACTATGGTACTGCGGATTCAAAGATTGGAGTAGCCGTGATGGAGGAGTGGAAAGTTCAAAGTGGAAAGTCAAAAGAAAAAATTTAAGAGTCACAGCTTTAAACTTTTTACTTTTTACTTTCAACTAATAAACTCCGAAGTGTCTCAGGAAGATCAGAATGATTAAATTCAAATCCCGTCCTCTTTATTTTATCTCCCGATACTTTACTGCCATTTACCACAATCACGGCCATTTCGCCAATAATGATTCTCATTATTAAACCCGGCATGTTAGGTAAGAGCAACGGTCTTTTTAAAATCTTTGCAATCAGTTGAGTCAGTTCCTTATTGGTAATCCATTCCCCGCTTACTGCATTGTATGCTCCCTGCATGGTTTCGTCCTCCACCGCTCTTATAAACATGGCACATAAATCATCGAGATGAATCCAGGAAAGATATTGCTTGCCGTTCCCTAAGGGTGCACCTATTCCCCAACGAATTGGTTTTGCCATTTCCACAAGGGCTCCGCCTTTATCACTCAATACTATGCCAATACGAAGTTTTACTACCCTGAGGCTTAATGAACTAATCTTATCTACCGATTCTTCCCATTGCTTTGTAACCTGAGCCAGGTAATCGTTTCCGGCCTGACTATCTTCCGTAAATACTTCCTCTCCAAATCCAAAACCATAATAGCCAATAGCCGAGGCTGAGATTACAGAATTGACAGAATGTTTGGCATTCGCCAATGTTTTATACAAGAGCGCTGTGGATTTTGATCGGCTCTCAAGAATTTCCTTTTTCCTTGATTCTGTCCAGCGCTTGTCGGCCACACCCGCGCCCGCCAAATGAATAATTGTATCCACCCCTTCCAACGCCTGCTGATCCACTACTCCCTTATCTACATCCCAAATAAAAGAAGGAACCGATCCACTCTTTTTACTGCGACCCAGATGCGAAACCTGGTAGCCTTTTTGCAAGAGCATTTCTGTAAGCCTCGTGCCTATCAATCCGGAAGCACCGGTGATTAATATTTTCTTACTCATTATTAGTAGCTTTGAAACATTATAACATCTGCTCTATGAATAAGTTTTTGCTTTTGATACTGTTCTCTTTTGGTATTGGCGTGGCTCAAAGTCAAACCGTGACCGTAAATAAACAAAATGAAAAGGTAAAGAATGAAACCATCGAGGTCTTTGTGACATCGCTTGAAGGGGAAAAAGACGACATTCAATCAGCCTGGGTTCGCTTTTTAAAAGACATGGGCAAACTAAGGCAAAGCGGCCACCCAATGACCGTAGCCGAACCTGTTATCAATGGTACTCCCTTTGCAAAAGGCATCGTTTATGCAGATAACAAAGAGGGGGATAAAAGTACCACCGTTTGGATCGGTATTAATCCGGCTGAGTGGGACGATAAAGACATTAAGTATGCAAACCGCGAACTCCAAAAAATGCTTTACCAGTTTGGTGTTAAATTTTATCGCGACCAGGTGCAAAGGCAAATTGATGAAACTCAGCAAGCATTAGACGCGGTCGAAAAACAACAGCAGCGAATGATTAATCAAAATAAAGACCTTACGATTAAATTAAGTAACAGTGATCAGGAGAAGATTCAATTAGAAAAATCACTTGAGGCCAACAAACTTGAGAATGCAGTTTTGAAAGTTAAGCTGGACAACAATAAAAAGGCTCAGGACTCATTGCTAAATGTTGGAGCTCAGATTAAAAAGGTAATGGAAACACATAAAGAGAAGCAGCGAAAAATCAATTGATTATTTCGTTTTCCAT
Source organism: Cyclobacteriaceae bacterium (assembly GCA_044229915.1). Taxonomy (GTDB): domain Bacteria; phylum Bacteroidota; class Bacteroidia; order Cytophagales; family Cyclobacteriaceae; genus ELB16-189. Next base: position 52,017 of record JBGASB010000007.1, on the reverse strand, counting down.
TGCCTGGTGGCTTTGTCAAAGTAGGTATACTCATCCGGGAATTCAATGTATTCTACACCCTTAGAATTTCTGGTTTCATAAGGTTCAAGGGATTCGCCTTTTGCAAACTTGTCAAACAAAATCATTTCCCTTTTTGCCAACGTATCGGGTACCAGCTTCCAGGTGCGAAACACTTCTTCATACTCCGTTATCTTATTCTCGATCAAAATAAATTTCCCGCCTGTGGCTACTCGTTTCTCCACTAAGCTCGGAGCTCTGCGACTTACTAAGAAATAATGAGTTTGTCCCTTTGTATACCAGGCATCAAACTTATGCAACTTTGCCTGCTCCCGATAAAATGAATCGTAAGGTGCGTAAAAACGTTCTTCGAATGTTAGTCCTTCCGGAGCACGACCTATATAACGAATAATTTTCCACATCATTTCATCCTGCTGTTGCGGTGTAAGATGAGCACTAACCTCGTAATTATTTTTTGTGCTACAGGCACCCGTAATCAACACCAAAATCAATAATGCCAATCCTATCTTTTTCATGTTACAAAAATAAGAAGACCTGCCATACGGCAGGTCTTCGCATAGAAAATTAAACCCTATAACTTACCTAACCTGATTAATAAACCTTATTCAACGGTTGGAATTCAGACCAGCCATCTGTCCAATCGGTAGCTCCAAAGGCACCACGATAAGCACCCGTTGTATTGAAGAATGTGTTGCCTGTGAACTTGGCATCCGTAAAATTTGCGCCAGAATTCAAGTTGTTATTTCCTGCAACACCTGCGACAAGTGTAAAGCTAGGGTTAGAAGGATAAGTGGAAGAGGTTTGCCCCCCCCAGAATAATGAACCTGTTACACCCAAGTCTGTGAAGGTGCTTGCATTTGTTATGTTATTAAAAGCAGTGTTATTATTTGCTGTCCAGTAGTCGGAGATAGCCGTTGCGTTACCTGCTCCATTCGGAGCTATTGTAAGACCGGTAGCGAAGGCTGCATCAGAAGCAGATGTAGAAGTGCCAATGAGTGTTGCGCCTGGGACAGACAAAACATTATAGGCATGTTTACCAGCCCCTGAAGTAAGGTTATCCAATGTACCTTGGTCGTCCACACGAACGCCAATGCGATATCCTGAAAAGAACGAATTGAAGATTGATATGGCAGTTCTCCTTCGGATGTGGATTGCATTCTGGTAAGTTCCAGAAATGGTTCTACTTTGAATTTCACGTGGACCTAATACGCTAATATTAGAGAAAATACCACGTGTACATCCAATAGTAGTTGCACCATCACAAAGACCTGCAATAGTATTTGCGTTGGCCTGATTATCGCTTTCAAAAGCGTTGGAGCCCGACTGATCAGCAAAAAATGGATTTCTGATCACTAACCCAAATTGAACATTTCCACCCCAGCCATAGTCAGTATCAAAATCATCATCCCAGGTAGAATGTGAAACTAAGTATTTGCCATTAACGGTTCCACCAAACCACTCAAAGCCATCATCGCCACCAAACGAAACCTGTACATATTCAACCGTAGTACCATTGCCAATACCGCCCATCGTTAAGCTATTGGTTTCGTTATTTGGTGTAAGTTCAATACCGGCATATTCAATACGTACATACTTAAGTGAACCGGAGTTTTCATTAGCGTTAGTTGCTGGAGTTGCTCCATCTGCAGCGACACTACCAAAATTTTGAGTAGGACTAATACCTTCAATAGCAGGCTTTGCCGTCTGATTTACAAACGCATTCCCTAGCATTACAATTCCACCCCAGTCGCCACGATCTCTTTCACCAACCGCTTGCGCAGAAGTAAATACAACTGGGTTGGTGGCCGTTCCTTCGGCAATCAGTTTGCCTCCTGGCTGAACCACTAATACAGCTTTTGATGCTTTATCGCCTTTTACTACTGTTCCTGCCGGTACAGTCAATGTAACACCATTGGGTATAAACACCTGGCCTTTTAATAAGTATGGTTTGGCGGCATCCAATGTTTGTGTGATAAGATTCCCTTGTAAGGTAATTACCGGGTCACCAACCGTAATTATAAAATTTGTTGTGATAGAAGGGTAATTCTTTGAATCTATGACTTGAAATGAAACTACTATTTTTGATCCTACTATTGCATCGTTGGGAATTGTATAGTCATAATCTATAGGAGTCGAAAGGTCAGTGGTTGAAATATCACGAGTTTCTTCTTCTTCACCAGCAACATAGATCACCAGATCCTGTGCCCCATTGGGTGCGGTTACTGTTAGCGCTGCCGAAACGACTCCGCCTGGTATATTCTGCGCGGTGGTAGGATCTACCATAATGGTAGGTGCGGGGTTAATGTCTTCACCTTCGTCACAGCTTTGAATCACCAGCATGGATGCAACAGCCAGGAAAAATGCGAAGAGCTTAATCGTTTTTTTCATGTGTTTTCGTTTAATGTTTTGTGAGGCAAAATTAGGTTGGGCAAACGGGCAACTAATTAAAGCGCAGTTATCAATTCATTACGCCAATGTTAACATGTTCGCGTTCTGTTAATAAAAAAACCTGCCTTACTCAGACAGGTTTTTTATTATTGATACCATTAGAGTTTATTCGGCTTTTTGAAACTTCCAGGCCAGGCCTACGGAAAATTGTGTTCCGATCTGATACCGTTGAATCAACGCTTCCTGATCAACCTTTATCTCATTGTCGTTATTATTATCCTGGTAGAGGCGATAGGTAGCGTTCAACAAGTTTTGGATATTTAGCTTGGTTTCAAATCGCTTATTCCATGTCTTGGCAATCTGGAAGTCGACTGACTGCCGGGGTAATTCCCACCAGGATGGAAACACTTTGTCGCCTACTGAAAAAATGCGTGGCCCAAATACATTGTAGGCTGCATTCACTGAGAATCCAGTTTCCACGTCATTGTAATACAATCCCAGATTCACAATGTAAGGCGACTGGCCTTGCAAAGGTCTGTTCTGAATCTGATTAGTAGCAGCTGTTCCCACATCGACATTACTTTGGATGTATGCTGTATTCAGGTTTACCGAAGTATTCCTTAAGAGTTTTGAAACACCCAGACTGGCCAAAGACTTCCTGAATTCAAATTCAATCCCCCAGGAAGTAGCTTCCGGGGCGTTACCATAATACAATTGTGGGTTTTCAGTGGTGATCGCCAGATAGGTTTCAATAGGGTCAGTAAATTTTTTATAAAAACCACCAATGCTAATCAACTCACCCGGGTTTGGATACATTTCCCATCGCAAATCAAGGTTGTCAATAAAGGCAGTTTTTAAATCAGGTGAACCGATAAGGGCCGCCTCATACTCAAACTGATAATACAAAAAAGGAGCAAGCTCTCTGAATTCAGGTCTGTTTACGGTACGGCTATAGGCTGCTCTAATCAGGGAGCGATCAGTAACATTGTAACCTGCATTCAAAGAAGGCAATGCAGCAAAAATTCTATTATCTACCTCAACTGGTCCATCACCTGTTATAGCATTCAGGGTTTGGATATTGTACTCCCCGCGAAAGCCAGCAGATAAATCAAGTTTTCCCAAGGGGAGAGAGCCACTTACATAGGCAGCTGTCAATAGATTAGTACCATTATAGGAATCTTCGGACTTAGTTGCTTCTTCAATAATGAAACCGTCATTTCGTTTAATATTCTCGGGCGCAAAAATTTGATCCAATGGTAAACGTGTCAATTCATAACCAATAGCCTGATCAAATTCTGGTAAATCCGGATAGAGGTAATTAACTGTTCGTGCATTAAAATTTCTGGTTTTGTATTCTGCATAGTATCCGGCCTTAAACACAGGTGCTTTTTTCTCATCAGATCCCTGAAATTTCTTTTCAAAATTCAATCCGTTGGAATATCCAAGATCTTTTAGATCAGACCAGAACCTGCCAGTTTCGAAAGGATTTCCTCCTGAAGGTAATTGCATAGTATAAGGCTCTTCCGTTCCGGCAAAGGCTTTATCGCGATAGGTTCTGAATCTGCGATAATCAGGTTCATTGCGTTTGATGTAATTCAAACCCAGTACCCAGTTCAGTTTTGTAGAGCCGTCTCCCAATTCATGGGTTCCATCCAACTGACCTGAATAAATTGAACGGCTAAGGTAATGATAGGCATAATTGGTGCGGTCAAAATTGGGGTTCTGAATTTTATCGTCACCTACGCGCAAGGTAGTTTCATGCTCCCCTAACTGAACGAACAGGTTCTTGAAATCAATCTTATTTCTGTCATTAAGATCGATCATCCAATTGTGCATCAGGTTTACCCGCACATCATTCGCATAAAAATTGTCTTTGTATTCGAATCTCTTCGTGGCAGTTGTCTCTGTGAATTCATTATATCGTAAAAATTCAGACTGGTAATACTGATAACTATTGGAATAGGCCAGCGAGGTAAGATTATTAAACTTAACTCTTCCAACATTGAAATTTCTGGACAACGCAAAGTTGAAGCCCATATCTATAGGTGCCTGTCTTGTGTTGTAGTCAAAATTGTTCGTAAGGGATTTACCAGCACGCTCTCTTACTCCCGAAGTCTGAGATGATGCATCCAATGTATTAGTAGATGGAAATCCATCCGGAATGGAGCGGAAGCCATTATCAAAACCCAAAATATCAGTTTTACTTCCGTTGGAAGAAAGATGATCCTGAAATGTAGTGTTGGTTCTGTATCCAAAGTTTAATCCAAAACTGGTAAAAGGTTCATAGGTTGGTTGTTTGGTTACCAACTGAATAACACCGCCTGCAAAATCACCTGGCAATTCAGCCGTGCCCGATTTGTAAATCAACATCTGGTCAATGGCTCCGGCTGGCACCATATCAAAAGAGAAGGATCGTCTGTCAATCTCGGTGCTAGGTGCAATAGCACCATTAATCATCACCTGATTGTAACGTTCAGGAACTCCGCGCACTACAACAAAGCGATTATCTACAATGGTAACACCCGGCACTCGTTGTGCAATCTGGGCTACATCGCGATCTGGTAATTTGGTAATTTGTTCTGAAGAAATTCCACTTACTACCAATTTGCTTTCGCGGATTGAATTCAACAGATTAAGATCAGTGGCAATTTCTTTTTTAGCGGTTACAATGATTTCTTCCAGCTCAGCAACGTCTTCTGCAAGGGTAGCCTCTACGGTGGTTTTCTTTCCGCTTTCTACGGTTACGTCTTTGATGGTATGAGTTTTATAGGTTACAAATGTGATTACCAGGGAGTAGATGCCCGGTTTAACATTTGCAATCAAAAAATTGCCATCAATATCGGTAGCAGCACCTACGGTAGTTCCTTCAATCACCACGTTGGCTCCGATTATAGCCTCCTGGGTTTTAGCATCCGTTACCTTGCCCCCAATAGTTCCGTTTTGGGCCCCGGCTAAGGTCGCTATGCTGATTAATAAAAGGACTAAGTAAAGTCTGCGGGTCATACTGAATTTATTTGCAGCAAAGGTCAGTCGACAATATTACCCCTCGGGTAAGGGTATGTTACCGAATTGTTAAAGAGCGCTGCTACCAGACCAAAGCGTATGCCTTAAAATCAAACTAAACAAATCGTAATATTGCGATAAGTCAGATGAATATGAGCATGTTAGCTCATAATGCAGAATAACATTGGGATAACGATGACATAAAGAAGTTAAGATTTGGTTAACACTTGTAAGCAATTTTTTCCTGTCGCACGAGGGCGATAATCCGGTTAACTTTGGCTTAATGAAAAATACTTTATATCCAAGCCTCAGAAAACACATTAGTCAATTCGAAAAAGAATATGATCAAATTCCGTTGGACCGAAAAAACACCCTGAAACAACTTGTTGCTTTCATTGAGAAAAAGCTGGAGACACGCGAGCCCATTACCCTCAACTTTATCTGCACTCATAATTCGAGGAGAAGTCACATCGCTCAAGTGTGGGCACAGGTTGCAGCAGCACACTATGGTATTAACAATGTCTCATGCTATTCTGGAGGAACCGAAGCGACAGCATTTAATCCACGCGCTGTAAAGGCTATGCAAGAAGCTGGCTTCTCCATTAAGATGACTAAAGCTGGAAACAATCCCATGTATGAAGTTCGCTTTGCAGATGGCGCAGATCCTGTGATCGCATTTTCCAAAACATATGATGATCCCTTCAACCACACTAAAGATTTTGCAGCGATCATGACGTGCTCACAGGCTGATAAAAATTGTCCATTGTTTATTGGAGCATCTGCACGCATTTCACTGCCCTATGATGATCCCAAAGAGTTTGATGGGACGCCACATGAAGTTGACAAGTATGCTGAACGGGTTCATCAAATTGGAAGAGACATATTCTATGCCTTCTCACTAATAAAAAAATAGCGTGAACCAATTTTGACTTCGGGCCTATTAAGATGATTACTTAGTAATCGGAACTTTGGTCAACAGTGCTTTAACAATATCTGCCGTCTTCACATTGTCGGCTTCCGCCTCGTAGTTGAGAATGATGCGGTGGTTCATGACATCCAGCGCAATTTCCTTTATGTCCTCCGGCAATACATAATCACGACCATCCATAAAGGCCATAGCCTTAGCCGCCAGATTCATGTTGATACTGGCCCGCGGTGACGCTCCAAACTGAATGTATTGTGCTTCGTTGTCGAGTTTATACTCTTTTGGTTTGCGCGTGGCAGTCACTAATTCAATAATATATTTCTCAAGCGATTCAGAAATCTTCACCTTATTCACTTCACCACGAATTGAGAAAATATCTTCTTTGGTAAGCACCGGGTTTACTTCATAGCTGAATCCCATGTTGGAAATTCTGCGCATGATTTCAAGTTCGTGTTCCTTGGTTGGATAGTTCACAAACACCTTCATCATAAAGCGGTCTATCTGGGCTTCAGGCAACGGATAAGTGCCTTCATTCTCAACCGGGTTCTGGGTGGCCATCACCAAAAAAGGTTTATCCAGGGTGAAGGTGGTTTCGCCAATCGTTACCTGCTTTTCCTGCATGGCTTCCAGCAATGCAGATTGCACTTTGGCTGGCGAGCGGTTAATTTCATCGGCCAGAATAATGTTGGCGAAGATTGGGCCTTTCTTTACTTCAAATTTTCCTTCCTTCTGATTGTAGATCATAGTCCCCACCAGGTCAGAAGGTAAAAGATCGGGCGTAAACTGAATGCGGGCAAAATCAAGGTGCAGCACGCGAGCTACCGTACTTATGGTTAAAGTCTTGGCCAACCCGGGCACTCCTTCCAATAGGATGTGGCCGTTGGTAAAAAGCCCCACCAGCAATCGGTTTACCATGTATTCCTGCCCCACCACCACTTTGGCTACTTCACTAAAAACCTGTTTGATCTTTAATTGGTGTTCTTTCTGTAACTCAGTTGTCGCTTCAAATGCCATATTCTCCTGTTCTTTTCAAATTTTGAATCGCAATAATAAGGAATTGCCACCAAAAAAGTGATGATCCGGGTTGCACTTACGCCTGCGGCTATGGAATGTTTCAGAGGGCTATAATTCTCCTGACCTTACGCTACTTTCTTGTAAGTTAACTTGAAGTAGATCAGCATGGCGACCAGCACAAACATAATCCCATTGCAGATTATTACCGGCCAAAGCATGAGGGCAAAGGCGTAAACGAGCCACACAATGGTGCTTGTTAAAACAATAAATAGCATGGTCAGGCTAAGGTCACCGGCACTTTTGGTTTGCCAGGTTTTATATACCTGCGGAATAAAGGTGATGCAGCTTAAAAAACTACCGAGGTATCCGAATAAATCTATGTAATTCATATCAGGCTTTCAAGATAACGAAGGTACGCATTGAACTTTTATTACCAACCTCCACCTTTCTTTAAACTCTATCCTTTCTTAATTTACCCAAAAATCAAAACCCAATGCCCTCTTTTCTTCACAGGATAAAACTCCTCGTTATCCTTTTTACAAGTATTGTTTTCGCCTGCTCTACGAAAGAATCCGCTGACTTAGTCCTTATAAACGGAAAAATCTGGACCGGAGCTAGTGACTCAACATTTGAAGAAGCGGTTGCTATCAAAGCCAATAAAATCATGGCGGTTGGAAACTCTGATGATATAAAGGACTTGGCCAATTCCAAAACAGAGGTCATTGATCTGAAAGGAAAATTGGTAACCGCTGGATTTAACGATGCTCACATTCATTTCTTAAGCGGCTCATTAGGGTTAGCCGAAGTGGATATGACGGGCACTGCATCACCTGCCGATGTTGCTGAAAAAGTAAACCAATTCATCCAGGAAAATCCTACCAAAGAATGGATTACTGGTCGTGGCTGGCAATACACTTCTTTTCAAAGCAGTCTGCCTGATCACGAAACATTAAGTTCTATCTCCAATGAAAAACCCGTTTTTATAAAAGCCTATGATGGCCACAGTGCCTGGGCCAATAAGAAAGCGTTGTCTATTGCCGGTATTGATCGCAATACAAAATATACCGGCTTCGGAGAAATTGTAAGAGATAAAAATGGTGAACCCACGGGAACCCTTCGCGAAAGCGCCATGGATTTAGTGGGTCAACATGTTACCAAACTCACCAGAACTGAGAAACTAAACGCCCTGCGAAAAGGAATGAAGCTGGCCGCCTCATTAGGCATCACCAGCATTCAAAATGCAGACGGAAATGAAGAAGTGCTTTCATTGTATAAAGAACTTTTAAACAACGGTGAATTAAGTATCCGGTATGCTGCGGCTTTTTCAGCCGATGAAAATACCTCTGATGTCGACATTGCCTCGTTTACCAAATTAAAAGACAGTATTGGTGTGTCTAATCCCATGATTCGTGCTGATGCTATCAAATTTATGATTGATGGAGTGATCGAATCACACACCGGGTATATGTTGGAACCTTATGTGGATGTGACTTCAAATGATCCATTAGCGCTTGGTCAACTGGCCGTACCCATCGAACGATATCAGGAGCTGGTTTCAAAACTGGATAAGATTGGCTTTCGGATTTACACCCACGCGATTGGCGACAAAGGTGTGCGTGAATCATTGAATGCGTATGAGAACGCGGCCAACCTGAACGGAAAGCGTGATGCCCGTCATCGTATAGAACATATTGAAACTATCGCTCCCGAAGATATCCCAAGATTCGCGCAACTCGGAGTGATGCCCTCCATGGAACCCATTCATGCCGATCCGGGAACTATCTCGGTTTGGGCAAAAGCAATTGGCGAGAAAAGATTGCCATGGTCGTTTGCATGGGCAGAAATGTTGAAAAGCAATGCATACCTTGTTTACAGCAGCGATTGGCCTGCCTGCATTGACATCAATCCGCTCCGCGGCATTCATGTTGCCGTTAACCGGAGAACACCTGATGGAATTCCGGAAGGCGGTTGGATTGCAGAACAGAAAATTTCTATGGCTCAGGCGATGAAAGCCTATACGTTAGCCGGTGCTTATTCTTCCTTCGAAGAAACTCTGAAAGGGCAAATTAAAGAAGGGCAACTGGCCGATATCATTGTTTTCTCACAAGACTTGTTCACCATCGATCCGATGAAAACCCACGAGACGAAAGTAGTGTTAACCGTTTTCGATGGCAAAGTGATTTATAACAAGCTCTAAATTTTCATTGGGTTAACTCGCTATTTTAAATTCGCAATTTCCCTTACACAAATATCCACCTCCTCTTCCGTATTGATAATTGAAGGGGTTAAACGCACATAACTGGTTTTATAGGGGGAAGCACTGGCAATAATACTTTTACCAAGCAATTTTTTTACAGCATCATCTGGTTTTATTCCGGCTACTTCAAAACAATTGATTCCAGCTGAAACCTCCTCGTTTTCCGGAGTAATCATTTTAATATGGCTGATGGCTGCAAGACCGTGCTTTAATTTGGTGCTTAACTGATGGGATCGTTCCTCCACACGTTTCTTTCCAATATTCAATTGAAACTGAAATGCTTCACCTAGTGCCCAACGATGTTCAAAAGAATGAAATCCGCCCGGTGAACATAGATCGGCATAAGTCAACGTGTTAGCCGGAACCAAGTCGAGCCATGACCCATAGGCGTTATACTCAAAGGATGGTATGATAGGCGTAATCATATTCCATGCGTCTTTCCTCGCATAAAGAACCCCGGTGCCCCGTGGGCCAAATATCCACTTATGCGTACCTGCCGCAAAAAAGTCACAGCCCAGGTCGCGCATCGAAACATTCTCAATTCCAAAACCATGTACGCCATCCACACATAAGTAAATCCGATCTGCTTCAGCGCGCATGCTATTTTGTTCTTTGACCATGGCAGCTATTTCCTTGATCGGAGTCTTTACTCCGGTGCATGAATGAACAAATGTAACGGCTACAATTTTCGTCTTTGGCGTAATTCCCTTTCTCAATAGTTCCACCATCTCATCTACCGATGCTTTTGCAGGATCACTATACAAGGAAATTCTTTTGGTGTTGGCCCCTGATTTCGCAGCGGCATACTCCAGTGCCTTTTCGGTGGAATAATGATCATGCGTGGTGGTTAGGATTTCATTCGATGAATTAAGTTTCAGCCCGCTGTACAGCATGGCAAGACCCATCGTGGTGCTGTCGGTGAGTGCAATCTCTTCCGGCATGGCATCCATGTATTCCGCTGCTTTCTTCCGAACTTCATTTTCAATAGTCATAAAGTTATTCTCCCAATACTCTACGGGGTTCTCATCAAAAGAATCGCGATGTTTTTGTATGGCATCGCGCACCATTTTAGGATGCGCTGCCAGCAACATTTGTGACATGTGTATGCGATTGGGATTGAATAAAAATTGTTTTCGGATGTTATCCCACGTATCAAACGCTACTTGCTGGGGTAGAATTTTATCCGGAGCTGGCGGTGTGTTGCGATTATAAAGTAGTGTGCTTGCACTAAAGGCCAACCCTGATTTGAGAAGAAATTTTCTTCTGTCCATAAGGTTTAGGTTTAGGGTGAATGGATATCGAATTTACTAAATAATAAGACTAATCCCATTTACCTTAGTAAGAACCCGCAGTTAGATAAGCCTTAATTAAAAAGCAATAATTCAACTCCACGCGGATTAGAGAGATACGAGTTTACAATATTCTGTACCACGCGGTTATCCTTTGAAGGCTTGATAAAATTCTTTGCGGATTCAAGGCTTGAGATTTTTTCTGTTTCATCAAAGAACCCAAAACCCAGATAGTTGCCCCTTTCTACAAGCACCACCGATTTCTCATCGGGCCTGCGGCCTTTGCCCACGATGGCTACGGTTTGTCCATTCTCAAAGAATGAATCAATTGCTTTCTGCACCCGCTTGTTATATTTCTTCTCTTTCTCCACTCCCTGGCAGGCGCCTTTGCATGAACCCGATTGATGACTAAAGCACAAACCTTTCGCTACTTGAAGTCCGCTCAGCTTTGGACACAAATCATGTTCCTTTACCTTCTCCCACATAAAATTCCACGCATCACCTTTGGAAGAAAAAGTAATAAGAGGCTTGCTGCCGCGACTGACAACATTGATGGCAAACCGAAGGTATCCGTTGCGGTCTTCGTAGTCATACACACCCCACTCCTCCACTTTATATTTCTGTGCAAGGTTATACTTGGGCCAAAGCCTGCGTATCTCCTGCGATTCCAAAATAAAAGCAATCAACTCACTTCCGGTAAGTTCGTAGGTAATGTTATGAATCTCATTACGAATGTTGGAACGATTCCACTCGCGTGCTTCACCGGTAAAGTGACCCGCTATTCGCTTTTTAATATTGACCGCTTTGCCAACATAGATGACAGTACCCCTGGAATCAAGAAAATAGTATACTCCGGCTTTTGCAGGCAGTTTATCAAATTCTGATTTTGAAAGATTGGGCGGAAGAATCGTCTCTCCGGAATTTCTCTTCAGCGCCTTGGCAATAACACCCGTTTGATCGCGCCTCATTAAGATGTCAAAAATCTTTGCTGTGGCCAATGCATCGCCTCCGGCCCGGTGGCGATCAGGTATTTTTATTCCCAAGCTCTCCGCTAATCGTCCCAGGCCATAAGAGTTCAATCCCGGAATGATTTTTCTGCTGAGCCTGACGGTGCATAATTTTTTTGTCGTCCAATTAATCCCTACTCCTTCAAACTCTTTCTTTAAAAAACTATAATCAAAGTGTGCGTTGTGTGCTACAAACACGCGGTCTTTCAACCAGTCATAAATCTCTTCGCTCAGATCTTCAAATGATGGCGCTTCCTGCACCATGTGCGATGTAATTCCCGTAAGGCCCGTGATGAATGAGGGAATATTGCGCCCCGGATTAATCAGTGTATGAAACTGATCGGTGATCTGCATTCCATCATAATGATATATGGCAATCTCCGTAATGCGGTGATTATCCGCATACCCTCCGGTGGTTTCAATATCAACAATGGCGTACATTGGGAAGGCGAAGTTATACTTTGCTTTCGTGAGTTAAAAGTGCAATTTTACCACTATACATTTTACTATGAACGGACTTGTACGATTTCTTTTATCTGGATTGGCTGTGTTGTTAACCGGATACCTGCTTCAGGGCGGAGTGCATGTGGAGCATTATGGGTATGCATTGCTTGTAGCACTTGTATTATCTATTGCAAATGTCATTGTGAAACCAATCCTGATCATCTTTACTATCCCAATTACCATCGTTACGCTGGGGCTTTTTCTCCTGGTAATCAATGCCGGTATTATTTTGCTGGTCGATTACTTCGTTCCCGGTTTTAACGTTGACGGATTCTGGTGGGCTCTTGGCTTCAGTTTAATTCTGTCAATATTCAATAGTATGATTACGGATTTTACGAAGGAGAAGAAGTAATCCCTCACCCCCTTCCCCTCTCCCTGCCTTTGCCGAAACGGCTTCGTGCAGGCAGGCCCGGGGAGAGGGGTGTCCGAAGGACGGGGTGAGGGAAACGATAGACTAAAATGCATGACGGAACCCAAAGACAAAAATCCGAACCGTGAAGTAGAAGTTTGGTCAAGAAATAAAACTCCAGAACAGATTCTTTTTCATTCGCGAAACATGCGAAAAAATCCAACCGAAGCAGAGGAATTGTTATGGACTAAATTAAGAGGAAGAAAATTGAATCGACTAAAATTCAGAAGACAACAACCTCTTAAGGGATTTATTCTGGACTTCTACTGTGAGTCATTAAGACTTGGCATTGAAGTAGATGGAGAAATTCATTTGAAAACAGAACAAGCTGAATTTGATAAACAAAGAACAGAATATCTCGCTGAGTTTGGCATTAAAAATTATCAGATTCAAAAACGATCAGATCTTGAATGAAATTCAAGAAGTATTAAAGGAAATTTCGAAAGAGGCATTGATGAGGAAGTAATTCCTCCCATCTTAGTTCCTCACACACCCCTCTCCCCAGGGAGAGGGGCCGGGGGTGAGGGGTTATTTACTAACCACCACCGTCTGTGTAGGGTATGCAAACTCAATTCCTTCTGCAGCGAATGCTTTGAATATTTTTAAATTGATTTCTTGTTGAACATTCATGTAGTCAACATATTCGGATGACTCAATAAAATATACAACCTCAAAATTCAGGCTGTAGGCGCCAAAAGTTGCAAAGTGAGCGCGATCGAATGTTGCCAGCGTCTGGGATTTGATTATTTGTTCAACAAGTCCGGGTATTCTCTCGAGCAATTCGGGTTTTGTGCTGTAGACCACCGCTAAAGAAAATACAACCCTTCTGCGATTCATTCGCTTGAAGTTGTGAATGCGCGACTTGGTGAGATCGCTGTTTGAAAAAGCAAGTTGTTCTCCGTTAACACTTAACAACCGGGTGGTTTTTATGCCGATGTGTTCAACGGTCCCTTTCTTATCATCTACAGTAATGAAATCACCCACCTCAAAAGGCCGGTCAAAGAAGATCACAAAGTAATTAAATAGGTCACCCAGAATATTCTGCGCAGCCAATGCGATTGCAATACCTCCAATTCCCAAACCAGCAATAATGGTGGTTACATTATAGCCGAGGTTATCAAACAAAAACAACAAGCCAACCGCCCAGATAATTGCATTAACAATTAGCATGATGCCGTTGAGTTGCTTCAGTTTCTCCTGACCCCCTTCCTGCTTGCTGATGAACGATTCGAGTGCGAGGCGGATAAATGATGATAGTAACCTGATCACATAAAGGGTGATCACGACAATCATAGCATTGTCTATAAATTTATCGGCCTTTTCCGGAAAAGTCAGGTAGCTTAAGCCTGAATAAATAGCGACAAATACCAAAATAGGTAACCCAAACTTTTCAATACCTCTGATAATATAATCGTCAAGCTTGGTCTCTGTCTTTTGAGTCCACTTTTTAATTTGATTCAACAGCCGGCTCCGGAAAACCCGCACCACCAGAATACCGCCTACAATAATGGCCAGGGCAATGGCGTAGTGCTGAACCGTATTGCCGTAAAATTCCTGTGCTAAAAAGTCAGTCATACCTGGATTGTTTTGCGGTGCAAAAATAGAAGGTTCAGGGAAGTGAAAAATTATACCACTAAAAGAATTTCTACACAACCAATTGCTTCTTTTCATAATTTTCAAAAATTCAAATCCGGAATCTTATGAAAAAAGTCCTGCTCTTGCTCTTAATCATTCCTTCTGCCTTTGCGCAGCAACTGGCACCACTTACCGTTGAGAAAATCATGCGCGATCCGAAGTGGATTGGCGTAGCCCCAACTAATCTCACCTGGTCGGAAGACAGCAAGCAGATATATTTTAACTGGAACCCGGAAAACAATGCCGGGGATTCGCTCTATACCATATCCCTTACCAACCGTACGCCACAGAAAGTAAGTCCTGTGGTTAGAAGATCCTTGCCTTCTGGATTCGGCTCTTACAATAAATCCTACACTAAAAAACTTTACGAGAAGGGGGGCGATCTTTTTTTACTCGAGATCCCTACCAGTAAAATCACACAGATCACCAACACCGTTGATCGGGAATCAAACGTTTCCTTTTCATCCGATGAACGGAAGGTGCTCTTTGTAGCAAACTCTAATTTGTTTAGTTGGGAAATTGGTACCGGCACCTTTGCCCAACTCACTGATTTCAAAAGGGGGCCAAAGCGGCCCGATGCAAAATCCAGCGAGCAGGAGAAATGGCTAAAGACCGATCAACTTGCCTATTTCGAAGTGTTGAAACAGCGTAGCGATAATCAAAAGGCCACGGAAAAAAATCGCAAGGCCGATCAACCCAAACGGCCTAAAGAAATTTACCTGGATGATAAAAACATCACCAGTATTCAACAAAGTCCGGATGGAAAATATATTACTTACGTGCTCACAAAAAATGCGAATGCTAAAAGTACCATCGTTCCTAATTATGTAACCGAGTCGGGCTTTACAGAAGACATTCCAGCCCGAACTAAAGTTGGTGCCGCCCAAAATATTTCCGAATTGTTTGTCTATGATCTGACCCGCGATACCGTGCTCTCTGTGCAAACAGATGAAATCCCCGGCATTACCGATTCACCAGAATTCAGGAAAGACTATCCTGCAAAAGCAACGAAAGACAGCAAAGACAAAAAACCAGAATCAAGAGCTGTAACCTACTCAGGTTTGATCTGGTCGCCAGACGGCAAGAACAATGTGCTTGTTTTGCGTGCCCACGACAATAAAGATCGCTGGATTGTTTCACTTGATCTTCCTTCCAGAAAATTTAAACTCATCGATCGGCAGCATGATGAAGCCTGGATTGGTGGCCCTGGCACGGGAGGCTTCTTTGGCGGTGCCAATGTCGGCTGGCTGGCTGATAACAAATCCGTGTGGTTTCAATCCGAAGAAACTGGCTACTCACATTTGTATATAGCCGAGATTACATCTGGAAAGAAACAAGCCCTAACTTCAGGCAAGTATGAAGTTCAATCCGTTGAGCTTTCGCGCGACAAGAAGTTTTTTTATCTCACCACGAATGAAGTGCACCCCGGTGAAAAACATTTTTACAAACTTCCGGTAACGGGTGGCAAAGCAGAAAAGTTAACTACACTTACTGGGGCCCATGAAGTTTCCCTCTCTCCGGATGAAAAGTGGTTAGCTTATCGATACTCTTACAGCAATAAACCATGGGAACTTTACCTTCAGGAAAACCTGCCTGCCGGACAGGCAGGTAAAGTTGGAGCCAAGCCACAGCCGATCACTAACTCTCTTTCAACTGAATTTAAATCATACAACTGGCGCGATCCCGAAGTAACCACCTTCAAAGCACGCGATGGTGCCGATGTGTACACCCGCATTTACAAACCAGAAAAGCCGAATGGTGCAGCCGTCATCTTTGTGCACGGTGCGGGCTATTTACAAAATGCGCATAAGTGGTGGAGCAGTTATTTCCGCGAATACATGTTTCATAATTTACTTGTAGATAAAGGGTACACCGTGCTCGATATGGATTATCGTGCCAGTGCCGGTTATGGAAGAGACTGGCGTACGGGTATCTACCGCTTCATGGGCGGAAAAGACTTGACTGACAATGTGGACGGTGCGAAGTGGTTAACTGAAAAGTATAATATCGATCCAAAGCGCATCGGAGTGTATGGTGGTTCTTATGGCGGCTTCATTACCTTAATGGGTATGTTCACTACTCCGGATGTTTTTGCTGCCGGTGCTGCACTCAGACCCGTTACCGATTGGGCACAATACAATCATCCGTATACAGCCAACATTTTAAATGTGCCATACATGGACAGCGTTGCCTATGTAAAAAGTTCTCCGCTCTATCATGCCGAAGGATTGAAGGGGCATTTGTTAATCTGTCATGGAATGGTAGATGTGAATGTGCATTTTCAGGATGCCGTGAAACTTTCTCAACGACTCATTGAACTGGGCAAAGACAATTGGGAACTTGCTGTATATCCGATGGAAGATCACGGCTTTGTGGAGCCCAGCAGCTGGACGGATGAGTACAAGCGAATTTTAAAGTTATTTGAGGAACATCTCAGGTAAGGAAGCTCCATCCGGTTTAAGGCTTACTGCACCGGAAAGAATCAGGTATAAACAGCAGGGTGCTTACGCTGGTGGTTAGTAAAGGATGATTCCTTTGCCCTACCTTGTTTACTCGTTTAAATCAAACACCTAACACATGAGACTTTTAATTCGATTAGTTTTTTTTGTTTGCCTTGCGTTTTCTTCCATGCAACACGCATACGCCCAGGGCACCATGTTGCTAAGGCAACCCACCATCAGTAACACCGACATTGTATTTGTTTATGCCAATGACCTATGGATTGTAGGTAAAGACGGAGGCGATGCCCGCAGGCTTACCAGCAACGAAGGCCAGGAAAGCAATCCCCACTTTTCGCCTGATGGCAAACTCATTGCCTTCACAGGACAGTATGATGGCAACACCGATGTGTATTTAATTCCAACTGAAGGCGGACAACCTACACGCTTAACCTGGCACCCTGGAGCGGATCAGGTTACCGGCTGGACGCCCGATGGTGAATCTATTTTGTTTGCAACCAGTCGCGAAGGCGTATTGCCAACCCTTGAATCAAAAATTTATAAGATCAACAAGAAAGGTGGAGTAGAGGAAGCACTTGTTATTCCCCGGGCTGTTGCCGGAGAAATTTCCGAAGACGGGAAATCAATCGCCTACCAGCAGATTGGTTTCTGGGATCCTGAATGGCGCAACTACCGCGGTGGACAAGCCAAACCTATCTGGATTGTGGATCTGAAAACTTATTCACTCAAGATGACTCCGCAAACTGACAACGAACGCCATACTGACCCCGTGTGGTTAAACAATGTCGTTTATTTTTTATCTGAACGCGATTACGCCAACAACATCTGGTCGTTCAATCCAGCCAACAGTGAATTGAAGCAACAAACATTTCATACCGACTTCGATGCAAAAAGTTTAGATGCCGGGGGTGGACAAATCGTATATGAGCAAGGTGGCTATTTACATTTGCTAAATCCAGCCAATGGCACCACAAATAAATTAACGATCAATGTGCGTGGCGATTTTCATTGGTCGCGGTCCCGTTGGCAAGAGGTAAAACCAACTTCCTTACAAAATGCTTCGCTTTCACCTACTGGTCAGCGGGCATTGTTTGAATATCGCGGTGAAATTTTTACCGTACCCAAAGAGAAAGGCGACTGGCGTAACATCACCAAATCTTCAGGCGCAGCGGATCGCTACCCCGTGTGGTCGCCCGATGGAAAACGGATTGCCTGGTTCAGTGACGCAAGTGGCGAATATCAATTGATGATCACTGATCAGGAAGGACTTGAAAAACCGAAAGCCATCACTATTCCCAATCCTACGTTCTTCTTCCGGCCAGCATGGTCGCCTGACAGCAAGTACATTGCCTTTACTGATACCGATTATAATTTATGGGTTACCGATGTAAACACCGGAGCCACTAAAAAAGCAGATGCCGAACGCTTTGCCCATCCCAA
Source organism: Cyclobacteriaceae bacterium (assembly GCA_044229915.1). Lineage (GTDB taxonomy): Bacteria > Bacteroidota > Bacteroidia > Cytophagales > Cyclobacteriaceae > ELB16-189. The sequence continues at coordinate 33,669 of JBGASB010000007.1, read as the reverse complement.
CCGAACACTCAATCCCGTATGGTCGCCCGATAGCAAATGGATTGCTTATGCGCGATTGATAGATAGTAACTTCAAAGTGATTAAAGTTTACAATGTAGAAACAAGTCAAACCCTGCAGCTTACCGATGGCATGGCGGATGCCATTTCGCCCGTGTGGGATGCAACCGGAAAATATTTATACTTCCTCGCCAGTACAAACTTTGGTATGAATACCAGTTGGTTGGAAATGAGTTCCTATGACCGACCCATTACCCGCGCATTGTACCTTATTGTATTGAGTAAAGATGAAGTTTCTCCGCTGCTGCCTCGTAGCGATGAAGAAAAAGAAAAACCAAAAGAGGAAAAAAAAGAGGGAACTCCCGTTGTAAAAATCGACATGGGGGGAATCAGTCAACGCATTCTGGCAGTAGATATTCCCTTGCGAAATTATTCGGAACTAATCAGTGGCCCCGAAGGATATGTATTCTATGCAGAGAACGTTCCTAATCAACAAGGTACCACGCTGCATCGCTATAATTTTAAAGATCGCAAGAGCGAAGTATTCCTTACTCCAGTCAATGAAGCAGCTGTTTCCAACGACCGCAAGTCAATTCTCTATCGCAGCACCGCTACGTGGGGTATCCTCGGCACCAGCGACTCCAACAAAAAGATTGGCGATGGAAAACTGGAAGCGTTAGCATCTCTGAAAATAAAAATTGAACCGCACGAAGAATGGAAACAAATCTTCCGCGAAGGGTGGCGTTATCAGCGCGACTTCCTTTATGTAAACAACACGCATGGTGCACCCTGGAATGATGTTTATAAATGGTACAGTCCGTGGGTAGACCATGTACAGCATCGCTCTGACCTGAATTATATTGTCGACATTCTCGGAGGCGAAGTGGCCGTAGGCCATAGCTATACAAGCGGGGGCGATTTTCCGGTTCTTGAAAATGTACCCGTAGGGTTACTGGGTGCCGATTATGAAATCGACAAAGGAAATGTTCACTTTAAAAAAATCTTTACTGGCGAAAGCTGGAACCCCGACTTGAAAGCTCCGCTGCGTGAACCCGGCATTGGTATAAACGAAGGTGACTATTTACTTGAAGTAAATGGGGTGCCTGTTTCTGCGTCTGAAAATCTCTATAAGTATTTTGAAGCAACTGCCAACCGACAAACCAAACTGCGTGTGAACAGTAAGCCCAGTCTCGAAGGCTCGCGACTTGTTACCGTAGTGCCGGTTGAAAGCGAAAATCAATTGCGCATGATGCACTGGGTAGAAGGCAATCGTAAGAAAGTTGATGAACTCTCGGGTGGCAAAATTGCCTACATCTATGTGCCTAACACGGCAGTGCCCGGATACACATACTTTAATCGCTATTATTTTGCCCAGCAAGATAAAAAGGGGGCCGTGATAGATGAGCGAAACAATGGCGGTGGGGCTGCAGCCGATTACATGGTTGACATCATGGCGCGCAACTTGCACGGTTACTTTAACAGTAAAGTGGGTGATCATCGTCCGTTCTTAACACCCAATGCCGGCATCTTCGGGCCTAAGGTGATGTTGATCAACGAGCGCGCAGGTTCGGGCGGAGATTTACTTCCTTACCTGTTTAACAAAATGAAGATCGGCCCGTTGGTAGGAACAAAAACCTGGGGCGGACTTGTAGGCACATGGGATACTCCGCTCTTTATTGATGGAGGCCGTATGGTTGCGCCCCGCGGTGGCTTTTATGATGTCAATGGCCAGTGGGCCGTGGAAGGTGTTGGTATCTCACCCGACATTGCTGTAGAGCAAACTCCGGCAGATGTAATCAAAGGACGTGATCCACAACTGGAACGTGCGGTGCAAGAGGCGTTGACATTATTGAAAACTCAAAGTGTAGAACTAAAACCAGAGCCAGCTCCGCCCGTTAAGTACAAACGACCTGCTAAAAAGAACTAATCACTAATAAACCACATAGGCACATAGAACACATAGTTAAAGACTGGCTTTCTATGTTACTATGTTCCTATGTGGTTTAAATCCTGTCAAGGCCGTTACTTTTCTGTTCACCACTGGTTGATGTTGTTCGCCTGACCTCATTTCTGTAAATTACATTCCTAAATAACATTGTATGAACCGCAGAAATTTTATCCAGGCCTCGGCAGCACTCACTACTCTTGGGTTGCTGGAAAGTAATTCCTTATTGGCCAACCCAGCGATGCTTAATAAAATAGGCATTCAGCTTTTCTCGCTTCCGAAAACTTTAGAAAAGGACTTTCGTGGCGGCATCAGCATGTTATCGAAGATGGGCTATCGCGAGATCGAAATGTATGGACCTTTTCCATTCAGCGCCCAGAAAGCTATTGATAGTTGGGCGGCTGTTACTCCTTCTTTAGGGTTCAGTGGAAGTGGCTATTTCGGTCACACAGCCGATGAAGTAAAAAAAATCATGGATGAAAATAATATCAGTGTTCCTGCCGTTCACACCGACTTTGAAACCTTGCGCACCCGCATGGGCCAACTGGCCGAAGCCGCACATACGGTCGGATTTGAATACGTGGTACTCCCTGCGTTACCGGCCGAAAACCGAAAGACCCTGGACGATTATAAAAAAACGATTGATATTTTTAATGAAATCGGTGAGCAGGCCGTAAAGTCGGGTCTCCGTTTTGGTTATCACAACCACGGTTATGGATTACAGGAACTGGACGGAGTTATACCCGTGCAGATGATCATCGAGAAAACTGATCCGAAATATGTGTTCCTGGAAATGGACCTCTTCTGGACGGTAGCCGGAGGTGTTGATCCGATTGCTTGGCTACAGAAATATCCGGGACGTTACAAAATGATGCATGTTAAGAACATGAAACAGAAAGTAAAATTTTCAGGCGATGGTGGAGACTCCGGGCAGTGGATTGAATTGTTTCCTCAAATGAGCACAGCCGATGCCGGTGCGCTCGATTTAAAATCCATCCTCACTGCAGCAAAAAAATCCGGAGTAAAACACTTCTTTGTGGAGCAGGATATGGTACAACAGCCTGAAGTAGCTCTCAAGAAAAGTATCGACTATTTAAAATCACTTTAACCTTGTTGCGGTTCGAGACTATGGCCTGTCACCTGAGGTACTCGAAGGGTGTACCAAATTACAACTCTTACTTCGCGGCTACCTGAAAGGCACGCGCTCCGTTTTTCTCCACTTCGCGAAGCGTACGCATTTGTTTCATCTCTTCAAGCATTTGCAACAGCGGGGTGTCCTGCTCTGCACGGAGGTGTTCCCTGATTTCCGTGTAGGTCTTTATGCCGTTGGGTTCCTTCCTGAAATTGGTAATGAAGTTAAGGATGTCAATCTTTTTCATAGATCAGAGAAATTAATTTATTAATAGCCTGTAACGGAAAATATTACTGCTGGGATGCACTATTTTTCAAACCGCGAAAATTGAGGGTAAAATTTTACATCCCTTTAATCGATTGCAGCGCTGCTTCTGCTGCATACTTCACATCGTTATTGCGCGCGGTAGACAATACCCGCTGGATCGACTTTTCAGCTCCCGCAGCATCCTTGCCAATTTTTCCGAGCAGTGTGATCAACTGAAATTGAAGTCCACCGTCCTGTTCGGTAGTCTTATCGAGCCTTGCTATGAGCGGCTTTACGGCAGGCTTCCCGATTTTTACCAATGCTTCCATCGCAGCTTCCGTGTCGTTACCATAATGCGGCAGCACGCTGATCATGTATTCGATCGCCTTCACATCGGTTGTTTTGCAATTGCCTAACACTTCTATCCCCAGGGTTTGAATTTCATTCATGGTGCCGCGGTCTTCCAGGCTGCGTTTATTCAGCAATGCGATCAGTGTAGGTTCAATCTTTTTGGGCGGTGTTTCCATCAGCACAAGCAACTTCATCACCCGAAGTTGCTCCTGCAAGTTGGTGCCTTTTAAAATCGCGTCAGCTTCCTCAAGGGTTGGGATAACCCCCGGGATGCGGATGTTGTACTTCACACAAAAATTAATACGATCCTCTTTCTGACTTGGGTACGGAGTCATTAGTGCATAGGTTGAAAATTTGTCGTGACAACGCTGGGCAAGAATCCGCAGGTCAGCCTCCGGAAATTCTTTTCGGATTATTTCGTTTTGACCTTCATTATACGTCAGGTTGAAATTCCAGGCAAAGTCGTAAAGTTGTTCGTGCGCTTTTGGATATTCATTCGCATTGACAAACATGGCGAGCCAACCCACCAGCTCCGTCTTTCGTTCAGATTTGGATTCTTCTTTATACATCGATGACAGTTCGCTGAATACTGTGGTCTTCAGTTTATCATCAGCAACCAACCGCAAAGAATAGGTTTCATACACGTGCTGCCGCAAAGGTTGATTGCTCTTTAATCCTTCCATCATTTCCACAAAGGCAATTTCAAAGGTTACCGGGCGTGGCAGTCCCAGTTTATTTTCAGAGGCTACCTTAAAGTAAGCTGCGATGCGGGCCTTTTGCTCCTCTTCACTATTCGTTGATTTCGCGATCAAGTAGTTGATGTAACTTGAAATAGAATAATTGCCAACCCGTGTGAGTGCCGCAAAGGAAGATTTCCATTCACTCTCATCGGTATGGCTATCGCTGGTCAGGTACCGGACAATCTCATACGCTCGCTCATCACCTGCCGGGTATTGGATCGTATCCAGTGTGTGCAGCAGAAATGTTTTATACTCAGCCGGATCAAGTTTGAAATGGGTGAACGAATACATCACATCATAATGAAGTTTCCCGCATTGGTTGTCGAAGGGAGTAGCCATGGCCGCTGTGACCACCGCATTGATTTTTTCCTGTGAGGATAAATCGTTTAGCCGTGGTCGAAATTCGGCAACCCGCTCCTTACAGATTTCTTCTTTCGATTTTGCAGCAGCTGAACCAGCAAAACTGATTTGCACCTGTGTATTATTGGTTGGCTGATTGGCAGGAGTTGTTGTAGTATTCGGCTGCAGAAAGAGAGCTGAAAGATTTTTATTCATTTTGATGCGGCCCACATAACTCATCGTAATCTCACCCGATGACACATCAATGATGCGCGCACTTACTTCGATGTACGATTTCAATTTGGTATAGGTGCCCGAAAGCAATGCATCAATCGGTGCGAGTTGGCCAATCTTCAACGCAGCAGCCGGTTTCATCAGATCCGTGAGGATAAATTCATGCTCCTTCAAAATCGCATCCATGCGCGTACGCTCAAAGAGTTTCAGTTTATCCGGGTGACCGGAAATAGAGCCAATGATGGTTTCCGTCAGGTATTCACCAAACGCTTTGGATTGTTCCGCAGAAGAGGCCGTGGCAGTAAACGGAACTACGGCAAGACTCTGCGGCACACGGGCTGAAGGCGCATCTACAATTTTTTGCGATAATTCCGTGGTAACAGCCACATAGCTCCTGGGCTTCTGTGCTTGCAGCGTCAGGGGTAACATCAATAATAGCACCAGCCAGAATTTTGATAATGTCAACATACTATCAAAAATACTTATTCGGATTTAATAATGGGATCGGATTTCAATAGCAATTTGTACTTGAAATCCCTCCTTTCGATCAAGTCTCCACCACAGGACACAAACACTCCAGCGGGTTTGCGTTTCTATTACTTAGACTCAAAATATTGAATGATTCTATCTATCGAGAAAAAAAGAACGATTTAGAGTATATTTGAATATGAATCTGTACGATTTAATAAAAGAGCGGTATCAGGAATTTGCCGACCTATGCAAACAGCATAGGGTTAGTAAATTGTATGGGTTTGGTTCTTCAATCACCGAACGATTTGATCCTTCAAAAAGCGATATAGACGTAGTCGTTGAATTTGATATCAATGACCCGATTGAATATGGCGAAATGCTGATGTTACTCTGGGACAATTTGGAATTGTTTTTTAACAGGAAAGTTGATTTGCTCACCGACAATTCAATTCGCAATCCCTACTTGAGAAAAAGTATTGACTCTACCAAGAAACTCATCTATGACGGACAAGGAGAGAAAATATTTGTCTGACATTCTCACTTCAATAGATCATATTCTTGCATTTACAAATGATCTTACTCCTATCATCAATACAAGAAAAATTTTCTCGTAAAGGGTGCTGTTGAACGACATCTTGGAATTGTTGGCGAAGCTGTCAATAAGTTTTTGAAAGTGTCAAAAGAAAACAACCTATCCAATGCTCAGCAGATTATCAGTTTAAGAAACAGGTGGTTCACTCGTATGACAATGTGGATGACCGAATTGTCTGGACCATCGCAAAAAAACATTTGTATACATTAAGGGAAGAAATCCTCTCCAAACTAAACTGAGAATCTTTGCCCTTGGTCGGTGTCACCGACCAAGGGTCAAGGTGAGAGACGCTAAGGAGAATAAAATATCATAGCCCCGAAGGGGCGGTATATTTGTAGCCACGGGTTTTAACCCGTGGCTAAGATAAAAGGAAGATAAATCGCGCCATTGGAAAGGCTCCTCGATCTTCTTGTTGTCTGGCGCGGACAGATGAATGATGGTAGAACAATTGCACTTTAAACTTTGCCCTTGGTCGGTGTTATCACCGACCAATTCATTCACTAATAATCTTTCATAAATGCTCGGCATAATGCGTTAGAAATTCGGGAGAGTTTTGATTCAGCTCATAAAATCGATAAGATGAATAGTGATAATCCTCTGGTGTTTCACAAAGTCCCGCCTTTACCGGGTTATTTGCCCTTGGTCGGTGTTATCACCGACCAATTCATTCACTAATAATCTTTCATAAATGCTCGGCATAATGCGTGAGAAATTCAGCAGAGTTTTGATTCATCTCATAAAATCGATAAGATGAATAGTGATAATCCTCTGGTGTTTCACGAAGTCCAGCCTTTTTTGCCCTTGGTCGGTGTTATCACCGACCAAATTCCTTCACAAATAATCTTTCATAAATGCTCGGCATAATGTGTGAGAAATTTTGCCCTTGGTCGGTGTTATCACCGACCAATTCATTCACTAATAATCTTTCACAAATGCTCGGCATAGTGCGTGAGAAATTCGGGAGAGTTTTGATTCATCTCATAAAATCGATAAGATGAATAGTGATAATCCTCTGGCGTTTCACAAAGTCCCGCCTTTACCGGGTTATAGTGCATATAATCAATTTTCTGGCTGGCTACCTTCCGGTTGTACATCACAGATGTGTAGGCTCTGCGTTCCCAGAAATGATAATCTCTGTCTTTCTGTGTGCTGATATAATTATCCAATTCTTCGGGATTGTGCTCAATCAGTCTGAATTTGATTTGCTGTGCGGTATACTTTAGAAACATCTGTTGTATATTTTTCTCTACACACGCGTCCTGCTTGCACCACATCAGGTGAATGTGATTGGGCATGATCACATAACCATACAGCCAGATTCGTTTATCTTCTACCAAAAATTTCAGACTACTCATGATGATGCCTTTATGTTCGTCAGGTTGCAGCAAGGGTTGCCATTTCAAACACGTGGCAGTAAAAAATTCAACACCGTTTTGCATACACTGAAGATAAGAGAAAAAGCTGTAGTTTAGGGGAGGTCGGTGATAACACCAACCTGAGGCAAGTAAAAGTAAATTTGATTATGAAAACCTTATTTCAATTCCTCTTCATCGTTTCAGCATTCCAGGCAACGGCCCAATCAACAGACGAATACACCCGCTACGAACTACTCGACCCCTCCACGCACAGCTTTCGCATCTTATACGAAGTATCCGCCACGACACCTGGAGCCACACTCTATCACAATACACTTCGCAAAGGCAGCGAGCACAAAGTAGATCGCGTAATTGATTTAGCAACCGGCAAGCCCTTGACGTGGACGATTGTTAACGGAGAAGCCGCAAAGAAAAACGGACTGGCCGGGGCCGACAAAGAAACCGACTACCTCCAGGTAGTTCTCGCCCACCCCGTTGCTAAAAATGCTGAGTATCGTTTGCTCATCGACAAGACCTATGCCGACACTAAAAGCTATTATGCCGAGGGCGATAAAATTATTTTCCAGCGCCCGCTCGGCATCAAACGAAATTCCATTGTATTGCCGAAGGGCTATGAGTTGATCGCGTGTAACTACCCGTCACAGATGATGATGGAAGCGGATGGTCGCCTTAAAATCAGTTTTGTAAACCGCGGGGCCGATGTTGTTCCGCTGCGCATTGAAGGCCGTAAACTTTTAAAGCCAGTGGTTGTGCCGGTTCAGCAAACCCAGGAAAACACTCCCGTTGGCGAAGGCCGCGATAAATCAAAAGCCCGCATTGCATTTTCATTTCCCGAACGCGCCTACCAAACCCGCGAGATCGTTTATTTTTTACAGCAACCCGAAACCAACTCGTTTCGCCTGTACCACGACTACACGGAAACCCGCGCAGGTGTTGATAAATATTTAAATGTGGTGCGTGCCGGAAGCAAAGCGTCCAATCCTTCTGCATTTAATCTTGATACCGGCAATCCATTGAAAGTGGAAACTTTGGTGGGTGCTGCCATCAAAGAAAAGGGAATTGATCTTGGCGCTGATTACTCGCCCACGGCCGAGGTGATTGTGATCTGGTTTGATCCGGTAACGAAAGGTAGCTCCACCCGCATCCGCATTGAAGAAACCTACACGGATCCTAACCGCTACATTAATCTAAACGGAGAATTGATCTGGGACCGCGCCTTTGGCCGTGTACATAACACGGTAGTGCTACCCGAAGGCTGGTGGTTAACGGCCAATGCCAATCCGGCCACCGTGTTCTTAAATGAAAATGGACTGGTGAGTTTATATTACCTGAATGACGGGCCGGGGGATATCGATGTATACCTCAAGGCGCTGAAGAAATAAAGTCAGTAGTAAGGAAATCTCAATAATCATTAACCTAAGGTTCTCTTACTACTTATTCATGAATGGGTAGATTCTTAATGATAAGGCCCAGAATATATCTTAAGAAATCGAATCGTATCCATGAAGATTGCGATTCAAACTGAATCCAGCTTCCGGCAATTCTGGTTCCATTTTTGCAAAGATCAAATTATCCTTATCTTCAAGATCATGCTTACCTCAACCCCCCACCCTACCCGATGAAAGCACTCAAAACAATTTTCATGCTGCTGTTTGCCGCAAGCATCAGCGGATCGGCAATAGCACAAAACTGGGCCGCGCTCGATGCCGTAGTATACAACAACAAAGCCGACAAATACTTTTTCTTCTTTGGTAAATACTTTGTCGTGAAAGAACGTGGCCAATACATTGACGGCCTGCCCCTGCTCATCACCGAAGAGTGGGAGAACTTTCCCAAATCGTGGGGCGGTGGAAACCTTGATGCCGTTTGCTACAGTGCCGACAACGACAAATACTATTTTTTCAAAGGCGATGAAGTGGCCGAAACCACCGTTACCAAAATAAACGGGTTGGGTGCACCCATAAAATTCCCCACGCAAAAACTGAGCAAGCCGGTAAAAATCTCGAACGAAAAAGGATTCCCCGGCATCCCGTGGACGAGCATCGATGCCGCTACCTACAACAGCGAAACCCAAACCTACTACTTCTTTAAAGGCGAAGAGTTCGTTTCTAAAAAACGAGGCGAACCCGTAGACAAACGCATAAAAAAAATAAATGAACCCGGTGGCTTTGTCAACCTCGCTGCCGATCGGCCCATCAAAGCAGTCGACTTCAGTGCCGATAACAAAGAATATTATTTTTTCTGGAACGAATACTACATGACCAAAGTACAAGGCGAAGACATTAAGCCCGGCACGAAACCCCGCACCTATGCTGGCGATGGCCAAAAAGGATTTGAATGGGCCGAACGCAGCAACAACAACTTTGTGGGCCTTGCCAACGAAGCTGGTTATGTAGCCAATTTCAAAGTTTCCTGGAAGGCCGGTGGCAAAACTGATAGCTGGAGTAAGAAAGGCGTTGCACTCACCTACGAAAAACGCCTCGCCCTTCCAAAAGATGCTACCGACATCACCATCACTAGCTGGGTTTACGATGCACTGGCAGACGATAAAAACGGACCGCGCATCTTCAGCGACAACATGAACATACCACCCAACAAATGGTATAAAGTATATGGCACTGTATTCGAACCCAAACATAAAGTCGATAAAAAATCAACCAACATCGTAGGCAGCGTGTCCTCCTTCTTTACCAAAGACATTGGCAATGCCGTGAACGATGCCGGCAAGTTTTTCGAAGACAACCTGCAGGAAGCACAGTACCAGACCGTAAAACTGTTAGCTCAGGCCGACCTCAAAGCGAAAAAGAAAGTGATTGATGATTTTAGCACCGCTGCCTCTAAAGTAATTACCGACCAGGCCTTCATCATGGGGCTGATGCGCGTGGCCAAAGCCAAAGATCCCAAACTGGCCGAAGATGTAATGAAGCAACTCGTTAACCGCCCCGAGTGGAACGAAGTGAAGAAAGCGCTCGAATTCAAATCCATGAGTGTGGGCTTTACTACAGGTGCCTCTACTGTTATAGGTATGGAAGGCAGTTATGGATATGGCATTGCCATGGCTGCACCTAACAAAGTAAAAGGGTATGCCGGTCTCGATGGAAGCCTCGGTATACAAGATGGTCTCGGCATTGGTTGCCAGTTTGGTATCTGGAAAAGTCCGCCCGATAATTTAAGTGGCAATTCGGTAGCCGTTAATGTAGAAGCCGGTGCCGGGGTAGGCGTATCGGTTTCTATTGTCTATGATGTAACCCTTGATGCCAGCAATACGCCTCAGTTTACCTTCTCGGGTATTGTAGTCACTCCAGGTGTTGGTGCGGGCGTAGGCGCTTCGCTGGGCACAGGCTACTCGTGGGTATTTTAAAAAAGCGGAACGCAATAAAGCTGAAAGTTTAAGGCAAATCCAAGCTTGCCCTTGGTTGGTGTTATCCCCGACCTCAGGCAGTTGTGATCAATTTTAGTTGAAAAGTATTTTTCTTGCCCTCAGTCTATGTCTTCACATACCGAAATCATTTCCGGCAACCTCATCCCGTGCAAAACTGTGGGGTTTACCACATCAACAAATTTGCGTAAGTTGTATTCACCAAACCCCACACCCATGACTACCACTGCCGCAAAACCAACCACCATGTTCTGGATCATCACCGTGCTTGCACTGCTTTGGAACATTATGGGCGTTGTCGCTTATATCATGCAGGTTACCATGACCCCCGAAGCCATCGCAGCATTACCTGAAAATCAACGGGCCATGTATACCGATGTGCCTACGTGGGCAACCAGCGCGTTTGCACTCTCCACATGGGGTGCCCTACTCGCCAACATATTGTTATTACTGCACAAGAAGTTGGCCGGACCTTTATTTGTGGCTTCTTTTTTTGCCATCCTCGTTACTATGTACCATTCCTTATTCATGACAAACATGATCGAAGTAAGCGGAGCTGCCGGTGCCATCTTGCCCATCTGCATTATTGTGATTGGTGCATTCATGATCTTCTTTACGCGCAATGCGGCAGCCAAGGGGTGGCTATCCTAGCCATTGACAATTCATTTTTGCCTTTACATAACCGGTAGCAGAATGTGATAATACGCGGGCGCAGGTCGGGCGCATTTCTTTAGCTTTGCCACCCTGTGAAAAACTCGCTTCTAAAAATATTTTTCATCAGCGCATTCGCCTGCCTCACCACAATCGCGGCAGCGCAAAACAAACCCGGAGCGGAAGTTCACATCAAGAAAGCCAAAGGTGAAATAAAACTGGATGGCGTACTCGATGAACCCGACTGGCTCGCAGCCGATGCCGCATCAAACTGGTTTCTCAACTACCCGGTCGATACCGCCCAATCTCCTTTTCAAACCGAAGCCCGCCTTACCTTCAACGATCAGTTTCTCTATATCTCCTATGTCTGTTACGATGACAAGACCCCCGACCTCATCAATTCCCTGCGCAGGGATTTTGATTACGAACGCAACGACAACGTAGGCGTTAACATCGGTCCGTTTAACGACCGCATCAATGGCTTCTTCTTTGTACTTACACCCGCAGGCGTGCAAATGGAAGGCACCGTTTCCAGTGGCGGCAACTCCGAAGGTTCTTACAACATCTTTTGGGACAACAAGTGGTACAGCCACGTAGTGCGCTACGAAGATAAGTGGGTGTGCGAACTCGCCATTCCCTTCAAAAGCTTTCGCTACAAAGCACTCCCCGAATGGAACATCACCTTCGACCGGCTCGATAAAAAAAGAAACATGAAGTCATCCTGGATCCACACGCCCATTCAATACACCACAGGCTCATTCGCTTACTCCGGCCAACTCGTGTGGGACGACCCCGTGCCACAACCCCATACAAACATTTCATTGATCCCCTATGTGGCCGGTGGTCTTGCCGAGAACAGCGAAGCCGATCCCAAAGAAAAAGACTCTGAACTGCGCGCGGGCATCGATGCCAAAGTAAGTGTTACGCCTTCACTCAATCTCGACCTTACCTACAATCCCGATTTCTCGCAAGTAGAAGTCGATCAACAGGTCATTAACCTCACCCGCTTCGAATTTCAGTTTCCCGAGCGCAGGCAGTTCTTCCTGGAAAACAGCGACCTGCTGGCCAATGCCGGCTTTCCCGATGCCCGGTTATTTTTTTCACGAAGAATCGGGTTGGTGCAGGACACCACCGGGTTATTCTCCCGCGTGCCTATTGCGTTTGGTGCCCGACTCAGTGGCTCCATCAACAAGCGGTGGCGCGTGAGTGCGCTCGAAATGCAAACACGCGAAAAATTATCATCGGGGTTGCCGGCCCAGAATTATGCAGCCGCTACCGTACAACATAATTTCTGGAAACAATCCAGCGTGTCGATCACGTACGTTGATAAACAATCGCTGCATGTACAGGCTGAAGATTCGCTCAAGTACTTTCACGAAAGTATTTTTCTAAAACCCAACGGTAGCACCTCACAGCCCAATACCTACAACCGCGTGCTGGGTGCCGACCTCGAGTTGCTGAGTTCCGATAACCGCTGGTATAGCAGCTCCTACTTTGCCAAATCATTCGATGCCTATACTACAAACAACACCCTTACCGGGGGTTCATTCGTTCGTTACTCCGTGCGCCATATCGAGGTGGCAGGCGGCTCAACCTACATAGGCGAAAACTTCAATGCCGAAGCCGGCTTCGTTCCCAGTCATGGTGTTTATCCAGGGCAGGTAAACATCTTTACCGACTTCGCCTACAAAATATATCCGCGCAATTCAGGCATTGTAGTAATGGGGCCCGTGGCCTCCGCCTTTCAAACCTACCTGCCCTCCGGTTCACTTGCTGATCGTAATTATTCCCTCGGCTATACCTTTCGGTTTCTTAACACCGCTTCACTTAAAGTAACTTACAACTATGTGTATAGTAAGCTAACCAACGACTTCAACCCGATTAACCCCGATGACTATACCAACTTTCTGAAGGGCGAAGAATACTCGTGGCAGTTTGTAAACCTCACCCTGCAAACCAACACGCGCAAAACCGTAAACTTTACCGGCCAAACCAGCTATGGCGGTTTTTACAATGGCACCAACTGGAATGTGCGGGGCGAACTCAGCGCGCGCTATCAACCCTATGGCAACATTGCATTGCGGGTCGATTACAATGATGTGCGGCTGGCCGAAGGCTACGGAGCCGAAAAATTATTTCTTATAGGCCCGCGCCTCGATCTCACATTCACTGATAAAATCTTTCTCACCACCTATTTTCAATACAACAACCTGCTCGACAACATGAACCTGAACATGCGGTTTCAATGGCGCTACAAACCGGCTTCCGATTTCTTCATTGTGTACACCGAAAACTACCTGCCCGAAACCCTGGCCAGCAAAAACCGCGCACTGGTGTTCAAGTTTACCTACTGGTTAAATCTGTAATACCATTTATAATTCAAAGTTCAAAATTCAAAATTGAAAGGGGTTCCAGTATTTCGAATCTTGAATTTTAAAATTTTTAATTGCTTGGGCGTGTCCCTCGTTCCCTGCCTTCATTCCATTCCGGCAGGCAAGCTCGGGTCGGGCTGTTCGTTACAAGTCCGGCAACCCACAAACCCAACCCGCTTCGGGCTTTCCACTACCATCCCTCACGCGGAGTGAGTATCTTTAACCATGGATGTGCACGAACCGGAAGTGAGGAGTTATAACATGAGCCAGATCAAAGGCAAAGACACTAAGCCTGAGATGTTGGTTAGAAAATTTCTCTTCTCAAAAGGATTCCGTTACCGGCTGCATGTTAAAACCCTTCCCGGTAAACCCGATATTGTTTTACCCAAATACAAAACAGTAATCTTTGTTCATGGCTGTTTCTGGCATGGTCATGAAGGATGTAAATACTTTGTGGTTCCAAAGACCAGAACGGATTGGTGGTTGAATAAAGTAAACACCAACAAGCGCAACGATGAAAGAGCGAAAGCCCTCCTTAAAAAAGAGCACTGGAAAATCATAACGCTTTGGGAATGTAAGTTAAAACCCTACTCTCGAGAGAGCACCCTGAACAAATTATCCTCCAGTCTCCACAAAAGCTGAAATTAATCGGATAAATCATCGAAACGTGACTTAAAAGCAGACGTATTATAAGTCACGTTTGAATAGTATTGTCTAATGGCAATACAGGAAAAAATAGCTAATCGTATAAAGGCGTTACGACAGGAGAAAAAACTCACTCAGGAAGAATTAGCCTGGAAATCAGATGTAGACAGAACCTTCATGAACCATGTTGAAAATGGCAGAAGGAATATATCACTGAATAGTCTTGAGAAAATTCTAATCGGCCTTGAAATCTCCTTCAGGGACTTCTTCAATCACAAAGACTTCTCAAAATCATGAAAGGCAAAAAAACTTTCATTGATTTATTTGCCGGAGCGGGTGGTTTGTCTGAAGGATTCATAAGGGCGGGCTATAAGCCAGTTGCTCACGTAGAGATGGATGAAGCTGCTTGCTTCACTCTTAAAACAAGAACGGCCTATCATTATTTGAAGTCAAAAAATAAGTTTGAGGAATACGTTAAATATCTCAAAGGAGATATTGACAGGGGAACACTTTACTCCTTAGTGCCAAAAGAGGAAATGGAAAGTGTGATTAATCTGGCATTGAGTGACGAAAACAATAAAGAAATTTTTAAAAGAGTTGATAAACTTCTGGATGGTAAAGAAGTAGATCTCATTATTGGTGGACCTCCATGCCAGGCGTATTCTTTAGTAGGGCGTGCGCGAAGCAAAGATGGAATGAAAAACGATCCACGCAATTTCCTCTATTTACAGTACGCGAAATACTTGAAAAGATATAGCCCCAAGTTATTTGTCTTTGAGAATGTTCTTGGCTTACGTTCTGCCGGTGGAGGAGAGTACTTCTCAAAAATGAAGCGTGAGTTTGATAAAATCGGGTATGAAGTAAAAGATTTTCTTTTTAATGCCAATGATTTTGGTGTGCTTCAGAATAGAAGGAGAATCATTTTAATTGGATATAGACGAGATCTTGATTTTACCATTACTGAATTCAAGGCAAAAGAAGTCAAGTCGCACAAAGTACAAGCTATTTTTCAAGACCTACCCAAACTTCATGCAGGAGAGGGAAAGGATAAAAACGGAAAATATGCTAAGTCAACAAATAACTATCTCGAAGAAGCACATATAAGGAATGGTATTGATGTGTTAACACAACATGTCTGTAGACCACAGACAGAACAGGATAAGGAGATTTATAGAATAGCCGTTGCCTTGTTGAGTGAAGGTGACAGATTAGATTATACATCACTTCCAGGAAGATTAAAAACTCATAACAATCAGCACTCTTTTTTTGATCGTTTCAAAGTTGTTGATGCCAAGGCAGCTTATTCACAAACTGTTGTGGCGCATATAGCAAAAGATGGACATTATTATATTCATCCGGATATAAATCAAAACAGATCAATATCAATACGAGAAGCAGCTAGATTGCAATCATTTCCTGATGATTTTTATTTTGAAGGTGTAAAAGAGGAAAAAAATAGAACAGCGGCATTTAAGCAAATCGGAAATGCTGTTCCTCCACTGATGGCACACAGAATTGCTAAAAAAATTGAAGCCATAATTAAAGACTAGATATGGTTACGTCAAAAGGACTAAAATTCGAGCCGGGCGCAAGGGCTATAATCCAAATGGGTGAGGAACTCATAGGACACCCTACAACCGCTATAAATGAACTTGTGAAGAATGGATATGATGCAGATGCCACAAGAGTTGATGTTTACATTCACTTTAGTAAAGAAAGCTCACAGCGATTTTTAATAATTGTAGACAATGGTTTGGGGATGGATAGTAACACTCTGTTTGGACCTTGGCTGCAACCATCAGTGAGCGGAAAGAGAATAGGTGAAGGTAAGAGCAAGGTTTTTGAACGTAATTTTTTGGGAAGTAAAGGCATAGGCCGATTAGCCGCAATGGCTTTAGGTAATTACCTAACAGTCATAACTAAGACATCCGCTGAAAAAGAATACAATTGGTTAACCTTAAACAAAGAAAAATTTAAACAGGAGTCTCTACTAAGCAATGTTGAGTTTCCGGGTGGAACATCAAAAGACATCGAATCTATTTTAAGAAGTGAAGAGGTCTTAAATGAAAAGAAAAATAATTTCAACACCGAAGTAATTAATTGGATTAGAAACAAAAATAAAATTTCTTTTACGGAAGGAACAATTGTACTAGTAGAAAACCTTGATGACTCAATCATCAAAATACTAAGTAATGAATTTCTCAATGGGAATATCGCACTAGAGAACATGACTTTTATAAGGGCTTTAAAAATCCTTGTAACACCCCTGTATTTGAATCCAAGAATACAGGATGAACTTATTACAAAGAAGATACTTGATAAGCGTTATCATGTTTCATTAGCAGAAAGTGTTTTTGACCTACACTTTGGATGTAACTTGATTCCAGCCGATAAATATGAAAATTCAGAAATCAAGATTGATGAATATGCTGTAATTTCTAATTATGACTATAGAATAATAGGCAAAGTCACATCGGATGGCGCGGTAAAGGGTTCATATTTCTGTAACAGACTTATTGAAGATTCGTTTGAAAGTAAATTTGAAATTTTACCAGTTGATGTATTTTCAGAGGAGTCTGACAGAGTAAGAAAACTTGAAACAATCTCAAACGATGAATTGGATGATCCTAAGGTAGGGGACTTTTTCTTTGACATGAGAATCTTCGACCGTGACCCTGACGCTATGGATAAATTGTCAAAAATATTGAAAACAAGCGGACGAAGAGAGACAGGAGCTGTTCTTGATCAAATTATAGGGCTGAGAATTTCAAAAAATGGCTTTAGCATTAAGCCATATGGAGAAGAAGAAAAAGATTGGATGGGGTTAGGACAAATGAGAGTTCAGAATCCGACTGAAATAATAGGAACAAATCAATTGATTGGAAATATCTTTCTTTTTTCTCCTAAAAATGATGCGTTGATGGAGAAAACGAATAGAGAGGGCTTTTTTGAGAATTCAGCGTTTATTAATTTTAAAAAGATACTTAGGGCCATTCTAATTCAAGCTGGCAAAAAGCGATATAACTTCAGAGAAAAACATAGTATAGGTAGAAAAATATCTAGTAAAAACACGAGGCCTGACACAACAAGATTTTTAGAATTTATAAAGACAATAACGTCTGACCCCAAAGTAATTGTTAAGGCAGAATCATATCTTGAAGACATAACAACTACGCTAGATAATTTAGAGAACTCCCTTACATTTTCACAAAGACTTGCGACCCTTGGAAGTGGACTCGAATTAGTGTATCACGAATTAGCGCAGCCAATTGCGATAATTGGTAAATGTCTTTTTGCGATGAAATTTCCAATTGGACAAATCAACGATCTTAAAGTAAGGAACGAATTAATTTCGGAATGTAATCAAATCCGAAAGACAAATGAGACTTTAAATACTTTAAAGGAATCACTTGAACCTGCAATTGGAAAATCTAGAAAAGTTGATTTCAGACCGGCTGAAACATTTAATAAGGTTATTTATTTGTTAGCTAAAGACATTTTAGAATATAATATCCAAGTGGACATTGATGAAAGACTTACAAACTATCATATTAAAGATTATGAGTATAATTTTTGGATTGCTTTTCTAAATGTACTTAATAATGCAGTCTACTGGTTAAGGTATGAGACTGAAAATAAAAGAACCATCAGATTTACTTTAGGCAAAGATGATGAGATGATCATTTTTAACAATGGCCCAAAAATCGAACAAGATGAGTTAGAGAACATATTTAATTATGGAGTTAGTCATAAAAAGGAAAAGACTGCAACTGGCCTTGGTTTGGCCTTTACACGAAGCTTATTGTCGTCAAATGGATGGGAAATTTGGGCAGAGAACTACAGTGGTGGACCTGCTTTTATAATGAAATCAAATAAATAATATGCTAATAGTTTTTGATGATAAGGAGGAATTTAGGAAAATATATGCCAAACAATTTCCTAAGATGGGGATAGTAATGAAAGTGCAAGAGTGTGAAACAAAAGAAAAAATCAGAGAAATTCTTGCCAACTCGGCACTAATGAAGGAGGTTAAACTTTTGATATTCGATCTATCAACCTCAAAAGTTGAAGCGGAAACCTTAGAGTTCGAAATCTTAGATGATATAAATTCAAGTTATCAACACTATTCTATTCCAATTTTCATACATAGTGCATTCGCTGATAGAATTGACTCTAAATACGATAATCTTGGTACATTATTTAAGATAAAGAAAAGCGATAAATCAGTTGAGGAAATTTTAACTAAGATTTCAACTTTTTATGAATCAGGCTTTTTGGATATGTTCTCACCAGGAGGATACATTGAGCTAGAATTATTTAAAGAAATTCATAAGGCCTTTAATAGCCAGTTTCAGGGAAATGAAATTGAGTCAACGATTCTATCAATTAGGCATTCAAGTTCCGGTTCCAGTCAATTTAAAGAAAGAGTTAGACTTGTCTTTGAAAGAATTGCTATTAGAACGTTATATCAAAATCTATTAAGTGCTAAAACTCATCCGGAATCAAGTAAGATCGAGGAGATTTTAATAAATGCTATTGAACATTATTATAGAAGGAAGTCTGATTTTAAGGTTTGGACCGGAGATATTTTTGAAGATGCCGATCGAAAACAATTCATAATATTAACACCGAGGTGTGATATAAATAATGATGTCTGTAAAGGCAAGTTCTTAGCTTGTTCAATTGAGGCCTTGGATTCTGAAATATTGAAAAAAATGGGATCGAAGGATATTCAAAAATACCTGACGGATAATCCTCAGCAAAGTGGAATAAAGTACAGGTTCTTGATTCCTGCGCCTAATTATATTGGCGGAAAAGTGGATCTCTCAGATTACTTCTTTGTTTTACAAAGCGACTTTGAGTCTCCAGTTTCAAAGTACAAGTATGTTATTTCTTTAAGCGATGAACTAACAAATGATATTGTGAGGAAATTTTCCTCTTATCTTCTTCGGGGAGGTATTTCAGCTTCAGAAATTAGCGAAGCGTCCTTCTATTCAATGAAAACAAAATAAAGATGATCGAATGGCGCTTTAAACCAAACTCCCGTGATGATATGGATGTCGATCCAATTCAGGGAGAATTTTTCACAACACGAGATATTGACAATATCTCTACAGCTGTTGTAAGAGAGGGAATTCAAAACGCGCTGGATGAAAGAAATCGTGGCGAACAGATTGAAACAGTTAAAGTCAGAATATTCCTATCTGGTGAAAAATATGCATTGGACAGTAAGGAATATTTACCTCTTCTGAAAACACTTCAACCGCATCTAAGAGCTAAAGATTCTGGAATATCGACTCCCCCTGATTTCAATCAGCCAATGAAATTCTTGGTTTTTGAAGACTCGAATACAAAAGGGCTTGAAGGTGATCCAGAAGAATTTTATGTTGCGAGTAATACTGATAAAATTCCTCATAACTTCTATTACTTCTGGAGAAATGTTGGTCGATCTGGAAAAACGGACGATAAGCTTGGCCGATGGGGATTAGGCAAAACTGTTTTTCCTGCCTCATCTAAAATAAATACTTTCTGGGGCCTGACCGTTAGAAAGAGCGATCAACGGAAAATGCTGATGGGCCAATGCATACTCAGGATACACAATAGGGAAGATGAAAAAAAGGAAGAATGCGGCTACAAACCGTATGGTGTATTTGGTAATTATAGAGGATCTGACTGCTTTGCCGTTCCCATTGAAGATACGATGGAATTGTCGGAGTTTGAGAGACGTTTTAAATTATCGCGAAACAACATCTCTGGATTATCGATAGTAATTCCTTTTTGTTCGGATGAGATTACTATTGATCACTTGGCTTATTCTGTTATTGAACAATATTTTTACCCAATTCTCGAAGGAAAGCTTCAGGTTGAAATTGGAGAGGAGGATAACACTATACTTCTTGAGCGGAGTTCAATTCAAGAATCGATTGATAAGATCAATTTCAAAAACTTATCAAATGCAGATGATAGAAAAGTAAGAACAAAAGATAGTCTTATTCGTCTTTTTGATTTTGCAAAGTGGATATTTCAACTTCAGGAAGAAGACTATTTTAAATTGAAGGAACTTGATCTAAAGCAACAGCCTCGATGGAATAAAAGCATGTTTGTTGACGAAGCTGGGTTAAATCTGTTTCGCGATAAGTTCGAGCGCAATGAAAGAGTTGCTTTCAGGATTCCTCTAAAATATCATCAGGTTAATGGAACTCCAAAAATTTGCTGGTACAATGCTTATCTGGAGAAGGATACAACTCTGTCTAAACCTGAAAATTTATTCGTAAGAGACGGTATCACTATTTCTGGTATAACATCCCTTGATAGAGGGTTGGTAAGGGGTGTCGTAATTATTCATGACACTGATCTTGCAAGAATGCTCGGTGATTCAGAAAATCCTGCGCATACTGAATGGCAGCCCGACTCAAGAAACTTTAAGGGAAAATATATACACGGTAAAGAGGCTTTGGTATTTGTAAAGGGGACCCTGAAAAATTTATATGAGAGACTTCAAAGACCGATTGAGGGAATTCAAAGAGATTTGTTGATCGATTTCTTTTCAATACCTATAGAAACAAAAGAGGAAAAGAGACAGAAGGATTTGCCTAAAGCAAAAAACTCTGGTGATGATGATGTAATTGATCCGGACGTTCCATTGCAGCCCGGTAAAAAAAGACCTATACTTTTTCAAAAGATCAATTCTGGATTAAGAGTATACAAGAATCCGGTTGCTGACGAACTCCCTGAAAGCATACGTTTAAAATTAGGTTATGATGTCCCAAGAGGGAATCCAATCAAGAGCTATCAGGAACTTGATTTTGATGTCTCAAAATCGCCAATTAAAATAGAATCATCGGGTGTTTATTTTGTTAAAAAGGAAAAGAATGAATTAGAGTTTGAAATTGAAAATAAGGAGCATTTTGAAATCAGACTTACGGGCTTCGATGAAAAGCGAGACTTGTTCCTAAAACAACAGTAAATGATACGAAGATTTAATTATACAGGAAGAGTTAAGATCCCAAGAAATCGAGTAGATATTTCCTTATTTAAGGATAATGACGGGAAATACTTTAAGGCTAACATCAATCTCGATGGGCTTGATCTTCCAGCAGACGCAAAAATCTATATTGAACCTAATTATAAGGGTGTATATCAACGATTTTACTTTGGAACGGTATCAAAATTTCAAGAACCTGAAAATACAAAGCTCAGTGAGCTACCTGAAACTGAGATGGCATACTTTGACATTTCTATAGTAGATGAACAAAGTAGAGTAGGGCTTCTTTTGGGTAAAGCAAAAGGAATTGCTGTAAGTACAGATGGTGTTCCAAACGATCGCCTACCATTATTACCTGTTAATCCAACCGATCTTAAAAGTCAGTTTTGGAAATTGACCTTTGATTCTAGTGAAGATGGAAGACCAGTCTTAGAAATAAACAAAAACATTCCTGATATTTTCGAAATGGCAAGGAATGACATAAAGTTTATTAGTCTCGTCTATCCATCAGCCTTCCGTGGTGTTCTATTAAGGTTAATTGAGCACGGTGATTTTGATGCAGAGGAAGATTCCTGGATTTATCAATGGACTAAATTTCTTAGTTCAATCTTAGGTATCAAATCCTTGCCGGAAATAGATAATGAAAGTGCTGCCCTAACCTTTGAGCAAGAAGCTTGGATTGATGAGTGTGTCAATGAATACTGCAAAAAGTTTAAATTATTTGAGAAATTCACAGCCCAATGAAAGAGCTATATTCAATTAGAGCTTTTAATGAAGACGGACTCAACGAGTTTGAGAGGATCATTGTTGAGATAAGAAATGGGAACATGTCTACCTTGCCAGACGAATTGCTATCTGATGGAAAATACTCAGATGTTTATGAACCAATAATCAATATTGAAAAGGTTAATTATAAGAATAAAAACGAACTAGTTCCCTATATAGTCCAAACCCTAAATCTGCGAAGTAATAAACATCTCTACTTTGATAAAGGTCTTTGGTCATGGCTAACTGCATTTTTCTTTGATAATATTTGTCCTCCTGATGGTAATGGTAAAATAAAAGTTAATGAAGCAGCCTTTTATATTTTAAGAGACCCAAAGAATTACACTAAATATTATCGTCATCTTTTAGCTTATCCGAGTCGAATATTTTCTGAACTTGATGAGTCTGCCAAAATATTTCTTATTGGAAATTTTTCAAAGCGCGGTGAAATCACTGAGCAATTTGGTGCTTATCAGGAGATAGCATTGAATAAGGGAATTCTTGATGCTGCAAATATTCTTTATTGGGATAAAACAACAAGTAGTTTAAAACGAGGGGCTGCAAGTAAAAGTGCAGGCTCAGCTAGGCGGTTAGTTAGAATAATAAGACAATACCAATTAACCTATGATTTGAATTCAATGAATGGTCATGATATTGTTGATCTTTTACCAAGTGAATTTGGAAAGTGGAATAATAGTCTCAACTAAGTCTAAAGCATTCGATTTCTGCTAAGTAATAATAGGAGGGTCAGCTGGAGCTAATTACATTTTCATTCTCTCTTTCTATAAACAGGTAGCTTCTACGGAGTAAATTATTTAATTCTTGCGCTCACCTGCTGCCTGGATAGAAGCGACACCCCTCAGCGGCAAGGAATGTGTGCGGGCGGAGTATAGCGGATAGCCTGCCTGCGTTATCACTTCCGCAGATAAACCCGAAATGCCACCCAAAATTGTTTTCAATACGTTAATCAGGCAATTCAGGGTAATTTCTGGCAAAAATCTGTAACCTTTTTATTTTAAAAGAGTCCTTATAACGTAAGGCAGCATTTTGTTGTCTGGTGTACCCAAACCCCTCGCTTATGCTTCGCAATCTTCTCCTTACCGCCTGGCGTAGTCTTATCAAGAATAAATTTTTTTCGGCACTTAATATCATCGGGTTAGCCACAGGCATGGCTGTTTATTTTTTAATTGCCCAGTATGTGCGCTTTGAAAAAAGTTATGAAACGTTTGTACCCCATGCTGAAAATATCTATCGCGTTACGCTCACGACTTATCTAAACAATGAGTTGGCATTTTCCAGCGCAGAAAATTATCCGGGTGTAGGCCCAGCCCTAAAAAGTGAACTGCCCGAAGTAACGGGCTTTGCCAGGCTCTACAATCTTGGCTATAAAAACAATGTGATTATCACCAACGAAGAAGCAATACCCAATGCCATTGCTTTTAAACATCGCAGGTTTTTATATGCTGATTCAGCCTTTCTACCTATGATGGGTTATCCCTTGCTGCGCGGTGATGACGCCACCGCATTGGCTTCGCCTAATACGGCAGTGATTTCCGAGACGTATGCGCGCATGTATTTTGGAACGGAAGATCCGATTGGAAAAATGCTCCGCCTTCAGGACGATGACTATAATAATGAGTTAGTGAAAGTAACGGGCGTTTTTCAAGACGTGCCTGACAACACCCATTTGAAATTTGATGTTTTGTTTTCTTACAAGACATTATTTGGTCGCTTGCCCGAGCGCGGCAATTGGGCTATTCAACGTTACGATCAAAGCTGGAGCCGAAAGGACATGTATGTGTTTGTTTCGTTACAACCGGGCACGGATGCTAACCGTGTTGAGGCCAAGCTTCCGGCCATCGTAGAAAAATATAATCCCGGGCTAAAAGAGAAAAATCAAAAGGACATACTGAGCCTTCAACCCGTCAAATCAATTCATCTTACTTCGCAGTTGGCAGAAGAGCCGGAGCCCAACGGGGATCAGCGCATTGTAAATTTTTTAGGAATCATAGGAATGTTTGTGTTGATCATTGCGTGGTTCAACTACATTAATCTAAGCACTGCCAAAGCGATGGAGCGCGCCAAAGAGGTGGGCATTCGAAAAGTGATGGGTGCGTTTAAAGGTCAGTTGATCAGTCAGTTTTTATCGGAAGCAGCGGTTGTAAATTTCTTCTCGTTGCTGTTGGCGGTTGCTATTGTGATGGTTGTGCTTCCGGTTTTCAATTCGTTGTCAGGATTATCGCTCAGCATGGTTGATTTGTTTTCAGGTTGGTTCATTGGGCTAATGGGTGTGATTTGGGTGATTGGAAGTTTGCTGTCTGGATTTTATCCGGCCCTGGTGCTTTCTTCTTTTAAACCCGTTGTGGTGTTGAAAGGAAAAATGAAAAACAGTGTGCGTGGCATACTGCTTCGCAAATCACTGGTGGTGCTGCAGTTTATGGCTTCCGTGGCGTTGATAGCAGGCACGCTGATTATCTATCGTCAACTTAACTATATGATGAATCAGGATATTGGAATGAATATCGACCAGGTGCTGGTAGTTGAGCGGCCGGGAATTTCGCCCCGCGATCGGCAAGCTTTTAATTCAGCGGTGGATGTTTTTAGAAATGAATTGAAACGGAATGGATCCGTTACGGGAGTGGCGTCTTCGGTTACCATTCCGGGCAAACAGCGGGAGTACAAAGCGGGAGTAAAAAAATATGGAGCCTCCGATGATCAATTATTTTCCGTACGATTCAACAGTATGGATTATGATTTTATCGATGTATTTAAAATGAAACTGGTGGCCGGTCGCGGCTTCTCTCCCGATTTCCCAAAAGATCAGGACACGTCCGTTGTGATAAGTGAATCAGCCGCCAAACTTTTAGGATTTACAAAAGCGGAAGATGCAATCGGGCAAACATTGGACATCCCCAATTTTGAGTTTCGCCCAATCGTAGTAGGAGTGGTAAATGATTATCACCAGGTATCGTTAAAGCGCGCCATGGATCCTACGATCTTTTATTGTTCACCTTACTATGGAGAGTTTTATTCGTTGCGTATTCAAACGAATAACCTGAGTCAAACCATTGATCATGTTAAAGCCAGTTGGGAGAAAGCCTTTCCGGGAAATCCACTTGATTATTTTTACCTCGATGATTACTTTGATCAGCAATATGAAAATGAACGAAAGTTTGGAAAACTATTCACATCGTTTGCCGTGCTGGCTGTTATTATTGGCTGCTTAGGTCTCTTTGGACTTTCAGCCTATACCGCCATGCAACGCACGAAAGAAATTGGCATCCGTAAAGTGGTGGGCTCTTCCGATCGGAGTATTTATCTATTGCTGTCGCAAGAATATTTAAAACTTATTGTTCTGGCTATTCTGCTTGCTTCTCCGCTGGTGTGGTGGTTTATGAATTCGTGGATTCAAGGATTTTCCTATCGTACTTCTATTGGAGTGGATGTTTTTCTTATTGCCGGAGTTTCAGTCCTGTTGGTTTCATTGGTTACAATCAGTTATCAAACGTTAAAAGCCGTTCGGGTAAATCCTGCAGATTCGTTGCGACAGGAGTGAAGGGTTTTGTGATCGTTGGGTTTCAATGGGTGACAACACCGCCTGAGTGCATTCTCGATGAAGTTTTAAGACCTTCCTATCGGCCTGACCTTGCCTGCTGGAGCTTGCATTCAGTTTCGCCCGGTTAATGTGTAACCATTTTTCGCCAATGGAGTATTATATACTTAAACACTACCCTTATGCACACCTATTATCGCCCCCTGTTTGTTATTCTAATCGTATTACTGGCCAGCCCTGTGTTTGCACAAGACACCAAAAAGGCTGAAACCAATTCCGATTCTAAGGTTTCGAAGGAAGAACCCCGGGCAGACGGGCTAAAAAGAATCTCTGGTCGCCCGGCTCGCGAGTATGATTTTGACATTCACATCGATGAAAAAGCCCTGGAAGCAAACATCGAACGGGCGGTAGAACGCGCCATGCGGGATGTGGAGGAGGCCCTCGATAAACTGGAGCGACTGGAGATCAACATAGAACCCATCGAAATAGATTTAGGGGATCTGAACCTGGACATAGACCCCATCGAAATCCATATCCCGGAACTCGACATTGATATCGACATCGAACCTTTTGATATGGATATGGACATCGATATAGATCATGATTTTGACCATGATTTCGACAATGATTGGGATAACGACAACGATCATGACAATGATTTTGATGAGGATGACGAAGACACGTTCCTGAACAAGGATAAAAATAAGGATAAGATCAAGGAGAAAGACAAACAGAAGAATAAGTCGGACCTAAACGACAAGTCTGAAAAAACCGATAAAGAAAAAGCGAAGGGGTTGAAGAAGATTAATTGAGTGGGGTGCTATGTTAATGCAGTGCGTATCTATGAAAAACCTTCCTGCTCACCGAACGGGATACCGGTTCGGGTTTGTAGTACTTCAATTATGTGAAACAAAGTTACCCGACCGGTATGACAGCTTCGTAGTAGGACGCGCTGAACCTTTCTATGAAATGTCATTCCGGCCAAGTTAACTCTCATAAAAACCTAATACGCACTTCAATACGCGAGCCGGAATCCCGCAGAGTTGAAGTGCTATGCCTCTATGAAATGCATTCGTGCCTCTCTTCGGGATTGCGCCTGCCTGCCGTAATGCAATGAAGGCATGGGGTCGCGCCAGACCTTCATCATAGTTCAATCGTGAATTACTAAACTCACCTTCGATTATTACTTTATGCTGCTTGCCCCTGCCTACCGCAGGCAGGCGCAATGACAGTTTAATATACCGATCCTCTTCTTACGTTGTCATCGCGGGCAAGTTAACCCGGACATCAAATTGATTGCTGCTTGTCAAAACGCGACCCGCGATCCCGTAGAGGTGACAGGACTTGTGTATCATTAACGAGATTCAGCCTTAGCCAATAACAAAACCCCTTCCCGCTTGTTTCGTTATAAGAATATTTCAACCCGTAATCAGAAGGTGTTGAACTCAATGGAAGGCAACAAAATGAAAAAGAAAAAAAGTAATAAGTCTAAAATTATTGCCGGGGCAATATTTCTGATAGTAGGTGGTGCCGCAGGGTACTTCGGAGCCAAAGTGGGCGGTGCGGCCGCGGCTTCCGTGCCGGCACCGGTACTGATAACACTCGCCATTCTATTTATACCGGCTTTCTTTTTTGTGATTGCCCTCCACGAAGGGGGTCACGCATTAGCAGGTGTATGGATGAACTTTGATTTTCGGATGTATGTAGTGGGCCCTTTTATGTGGGACAAAGAACAAAGCGGCTGGAAGTTTAAATGGAACAAAAATGTTAATACGTCTGGCGGGCTGGTGATTTGCATTCCTGTTACTAGTGATAATGTAAGCAATCGGTTTTCCATTTATGCAGCTGGTGGACCTCTTGCCAGTTTGTTCACCGCTTTGCTGGCCTATGGTTTCTACCTGATTTGCAGGCAATTTGTTTTCGGCTCGCAGGTGGGCCAGATTTTTACTTACCTGTGGATGATGATTGCATTTCTGTCGGCTGCGATTTTTGTAGTAACCTCTATCCCGTTACATGCGGGAGGTTTCTCTTCGGATGGTGCCCGCATCATTAGATTATTACGTGGAGGCGATACTGCACGATTTGAAGTACTGCTTTTAAAAATGATCAGCAGTAGTATGGCCGGCAACAGACCCAGGCAACTAAACACCGAAGAATTGAAGGAAGCCCATACGTTGGCCACAAAACTGAATGCCCCGATGGGGGTTTACATTTGCTATTTTCAGTATCAGTCAGCGCTTGATCGCGGTGCATTTGATGAGGCCGAAGTGCATTTGAATGAATACATCGGGCAAGCCGATGAAATACCAGAAGGGATGCGAGGTGGTGTTTGGATTGAAGCTGCGTTCTTTTATGCTTTTGTAAAAAAAGACTTGCAAAAAGCCACTGAGTATTTTGATAAGTACAAACCCGCAGCGCTTATTCCGTTAGCGATGGTTTATGCCACCCAGGCGGCCATGGCAATACTAAAAAACGAGGTGACAGATGCCGGTGTTATGGTTGATAAAGCTCTCAACGAAATTCCCAACATGATGGATCGCGGAATTGCCCATGTGCTGCATGAAAAATTGCAAGAAATGAAAGTGCTGGTTGACTGATTGAAACAAAACTTGAATTACTAACATCATCTCCGATTATTCATTCATGGTACTTGCCCCTGCCTACCGCAGGCAGGCGCAATGACAATCTAACCGGCTAATTCTTTTTTAATACTGTCATCGCGGGCAAGTTAACTGTAACTTAAATACATTGACTACTTCACAAAACGCGACCCGCGATCCCGTAGAAGTATGCGCGAAAATAATCAGGCATCATGCATAGTTTCTTTACATGAGCCGGTTATCATGTATAAAAAATATCATCTACTTACACCTGATCTTTCATATGCCTGTAAAGCAATACCAGTTTATCAAATTCTTTGGTGATTGTAGGCGCAATGTTCTCGCTGTTGATTTCAGCATCGGCTGGTGAATAATTTTTTCCGATGATGAACGCATAATACATCCAATCATCGGCTTTGGTAAACTCCCAAAGCGCTTCTTCATTTTGAAATGTTTCGATAGCCTTTTTGTCACCGGCTATTTCAATCCAGTAACCGGCACCTAAGCCGGTTAAAAGCGTGAAGAATTTTTTCCGGTATTCCACATCGCTCATCCTGTTCTTAAAACTTTCGCGATCGGCTTTGCCTGCGTTGGGCCTTCCGGGCACTAACCAGATACCCACTTCTTTTTGCTGAAGGATAATATTCAGCTGCATCACCTCCGTGAATGTGGCCGGAGGATTGTATTTTTTCAACCCGGCTTCGCTGGTGCCATAGGCAATCCACATCGAACGTAGTTTGCCATCTTGATGATCAGCAGGATTGAGACTGCTCGCGATCTGATTCGGATCATGATTTTCTTGCAACTTCAATCGATGCACGTGATCGTTGATCAACGCGTGAAGTTGTAGCAATTTGTTTTTTACGGTTTCGCGTTCAACCAGAATTTCGGGCGTGGTCAAGCGTGCCTTGCTGCTGCCCAGGGCGAGGTAATCTTCCTTTTTAAAATACTGAAGTTTGAATTTGATCTGATCCCAACTGAACCCTGCTGTGGTTAATGCCATGAATTGTTTCTTTTCCTGTTGCGATAGAATGTCGCGTTGCTTCAGGGTCGGGTACAGGTATTCATATTCCTGGATGAGTTCTTCCGATAGCGGTTCAGCAAATTCATAGTAGCCAATGAACCACGATTTCAGGTTTTCAATTTCTTTGGCATCGGTAATCTTGTAGAAGAGTTCTTCACCGTCTTTTATACCCTCCAATGTAAAATGACCGGAGCCCACAAAGGCAACGGCTTTTCTAAACGGCAAATCGAAAATATACACGTTGGCGTGAAAGAAGTTTTTTGTATAAATATTAAGCGTGATGCGTCCCTGATAATTTCTCCAGATTCTTCTCAGCACTTCAGGTGCGGTGGGCACATCCAGCCCCGTCACGATTTCCATTTTACTTTTAGGTGGTATGCGGCTTCGGATAAAATCGAACCCAGCTTCGGAAATTGCCGCGGTGGCGATGTAACAATGTTCTGCCTGCTGCAGCAGCTTATCGTTAATAAAGGGTACAGCTAATTTTTTTATGAGCATGGATATTGGAATGCTGGTTTTGATTTTTTTCAATTCGCAAATTACGCAACGTAAAGTACAACGCTGTCATCGCGCCTGCCTGCGATAGGCAGGGGCAATGACAATCTAACCGGCTAATTCTTTTTTAATACTGTCATCGCGGGCAAGTTACCTCAAGCTTAAAATCAACACGACTCTTCAAAACGCAACCCGCGATCCCATTGAAGGGAATAACAAGTCCCTATGAAAAGCCTTCAATACCAGGTATCTTTAGCAATGCACTACTACGTATACATGATGACAATGATCGGCATACCGTACTGTATACGGGAGTTCCCAACAATCTTGAGAATTGCATAGTAGATCATAAAGTAAAAGGAGACAAACGCAGTTTTACGGCACAATACAAGAATTTGAGTTATTTAAGAATTTAGACAAGTAAACTCCTGGCAGTTTTTGTCAAGACCCCGTTGGCATTTACTATCTTCGGTTCCTCAACACCACCCCCATGAAAAAAATCATATACCTGTTTGTGTTTATAAGCCTTTTTCAGGCCTGCACAAAAGAATCGGCTCCGACTGTAGCCGATGAAATAAAAAAAGTAGAGACCAGTCTTACACACGAAGTGTACCTGGTAGGTGATTCCACCTGGACGATCGAAGCCCGTATGGCTCATTATGGGGTGCCGGGAGTAAGCATAGCCGTCATTAAAGACAGCGAAATTGTGTGGGTAAAAAGTTATGGTGTCATGGATAAAGAAACTGCACAGCCTGTTACACCGCAAACACTTTTTCAGGCGGGCTCCATCAGCAAGCCAGTGGCCGCCTATGGTGCATTGAGTGTAGTAGAAAGTGGTAAGATTAAGTTGGATGAAAATGTAAACACGTATCTGAAATCGTGGCACCTGCCTGAGAATGAGTTTACGAAAGACAAGCCGGTAGCACTTAAACATCTGCTGAGTCATACTGGTGGGCTTACCGTGCATGGCTTTTTAGGCTACAGTCCTGATTTACCGGTGCCTACACTGGTGCAGGTATTGGATGGCGAAGCTCCGGCCAACTCAGCGCCTATACGCGTGGATAAAAAGCCCGAAGAAAGTTTTCGCTATTCGGGCGGTGGTTATTGCGTGATGCAGCAAATGCTGATGGATGTAGAAGGCAAACCTTTTCCGGAGTTATTGAGTGAACGGGTGCTTGTGCCGCTGGAAATGAAAAGCAGCACGTATAACCAACCCTTGAATGAAGCTCAATTGCCCCTGGCAGCTACCGGCTACCTGCCCGATGGCTCCATGACAAAAGGCAAGCGCCACACGTACCCCGAAATGGCAGCTGCCGGATTATGGACAACAGCCGAAGACCTGGCCAGGTTTGCCATTGATATTCAAAATACAGTAGGTGGCAAGAGCGCAAAGGTGTTAACGCAACCCATGGTAACTACGATGCTTACGCCCTTTGTTGCCGATTTTGTTGGACTTGGAATTTTTCTGGAGAACCATAACGGTGATAAGTATTTCGGCCATGGCGGATGGGACGAAGGGTTCTCAAGTCAATTAATTGCCCATCGCGATAAAGGGTATGGAGTAGTCGTACTCACCAACTCCAATCACCCGGAGTTTATTGAGGAACTGATCCGCTCGGTAGCATTGACGTATGCGTGGCCCAATTTTCTGGCCGTGCATAAAAAGCTGGAGATGGACACAACCATATTCAAACAGATTTCAGGTCGCTATCGAAACGGCAACGATGGCTTGATCCGTATTTATAATGAAGGTGGTCACCTGTACAGAAAGTATTTGCGCGGTGAGCCCATGGAGTTGTTTAAAATTTCAGACAGTACGTACATCAGCCGCGAGCGCGACCAGATCATTCAGTTTAAAAACAACCCGTCTGATGGCCGTATGAATATTTTGCTTTACAATGATGAAGGCGAACAGCCCACCGCGTTTGAACATCCCCTCCTGGCGGAAACAGACCGCGTTCCTTATGAATACCTGCTGGCCGGTGAGTTTGACAAAGCCCTTGCGGGATACAAAACTTTATTGAAGACCGATGCGAATGACCAGGCTGTAAATGAAGGAAACCTAAACGGGCAGGGGTATGAATTACTAAGGTTGGGCAAAATCAAAATAGCGCTCGATGTTTTTAAAATCAATATGCTCTTGTACCCTGCCAGTGCAAACGTATATGATAGTTATGCCGAAGCCTGTATGAAAAATGGCGATACGGAACTTGCCATTGCGAATTATAAAAAGTCGTTGTCGCTAAACCCGGAAAATAAACAAGCCGTGAAAATGCTTGAAGAACTGCAAAGCAGGAAGTGATGATCATTTCATGGGTTGTTACTCTTCTTGTGCTGTCATCGCGGGCAAGTTAACCGAATCTTAAACACATTGACTACTTCATAAAACGCGACCCGCGATCCCGTTATATTGAAAGGATTCGTGCTACTTTCACGAGATTGCGCCTGCCTGCCGTAATGCAATGAAGGCATGGGGTCGCGCCTTCTTGCTATTAAATTCATTCAATATTTATATTACGTTTACTTCGACTTGAGAATCAATCTGCTTGCCCGCAATGACATTTCCTAAATAGATTCATCTTCTTGTGCTGTCATCGCCTACCTGCTACGCCAACTGGCGGAGAAGGATCCCCCAAGTACTAAGCATATTATTCGCAGGCTCAAGGCTTCAATCATGGGGATCCTTCACTCCGGCAGGTTTCATGATCAATGAGCAACTGATAAACACTTCTTGTATGAACACAATCCCGGCACGCGAGCCGTTCAGGATTGGGTTGTCGGGTGACTCCCTACGTACGTGAAAAATGGAATATTTGCTGAAATCTCAGAATCAGATAATGAAACAAAAATTCTTAACCTAACTGCTTTTTCTCCAACTCAATCCAATCTTCCCGCACGGGGTTAAATACATCAATCAGTTTACAATCAGTTAGCGTTCGGGCACTGTGCGGAACATTGCCCGGGATGTAGGCCGTTTCTCCCGATTTCATGAGGCGCTTCTCCCCACCCACCACAAATTCCATTTCGCCTTCCAGCAGGTGACTCCACTGTTCGTGCACATGCTGATGTTCCGGTAAGTCAATTCCGGCTGCAATGGCAATGCAGGCGCAGGTTAACTGTTGGCTATGATGCACCTGGCCGTAGATGCCCTCCCAGATTTTAATTTTAGGTTTGGCGTTGTAATCAATGAATGGCATATGATTTAATATGTTTCGAAAAATAGGAAATTGAACACTATTTTCTCTGCTCCTGAAAAACGACCCGGTAACCAGGCCAAATTGAGTTAAAAACCGGGTCCCCGTTATAGCAGACGGGTTTTCAAGTGTGGGTACCCCATTATACCTGGAGGTATGTTCCGGCATAGTAGATCGTATGTTACGAGATAGCTGATCGTATGTTCCGGCATAGCAGATCGCATGTTCCGGCATAGTAGATCGTATGTTCCGGCATAGTAGGTCGTATGTTCCGGCATAGTAGATCGCATGTTCCGGCATAGTAGGTCGTATGTTCCGGCATAGTAGGTCGTATGTTCCGGCATAGTAGATCGTATGTTCCGGCATAGTAGATCGCATGTTCCGGCATAGTAGGTCGTATGTTCCGGCATAGTAGATCGCATGTTCCGGCATAGTAGGTCGCATGTTCCGATATAGTAGGTCGCATGTTCCGGCATAGTAGGTCGTATGTTCCGGCATAGTTGACTCGTCCTAAAAAAACTTGACAGGTTTTGGGTTAAAAACTGTTTGTTAATGTCAGGCTCTTTCTTTAGCCTGGATAAAG
>JBGASB010000006.1:0-295819 GCA_044229915.1 Cyclobacteriaceae bacterium | reverse complement strand
GATTACAAGTAAAATTGGAGAAAGTACAATCAGGGCCAGTAAGGAGAGTAGGATGTCAGAAAATCGCTTCATCCTCCAAAGTTTTATTGATTGCATAGGCCGTACCTTAGCAACCTCGTAAGGCTTTTCCTGCCTTTTATTCTTATAGGTCTTAATCTTTTTTATAAACCGGAGTCTTTTTAGCATGGAATCTGTAAAAGCCCCGAACAAGTAGTCATCTACTTTTATCTCGATAGCTTTCTCTTTAGATGCAGAATCGTATTTATCAGTATATAAGATTAATGGGATTTCATGCTTATTTAGCAATTCCGATAATTTACTTATTTGTAGTAGTAAAGTATTTGCAGGCTCAATGAAAATGGCATCGGGTTCCAGGGTTCCATCAAGTATACCCAGGGAAAGTTCATCAATTGTTAAAAAGGTGAATTGCCAGTTATCCTGGTTGTAATCAAATTGGGATTTGTTGCCGGAGTCTTTTATAAATACTACATTGGCAGTAATGCCTTGTACTACAGCATTTTGAAAATTTTTCACAGCAATATCACTATCGGTTCTCATCGATCTATCGAAAGGGGGTTTTCCAACCTTTTAAATGTATTCTCGATCTCTTCTATTAGTAACTGTGGTTCGAAGGGTTTTATTAAATAATTACTGGCACCTAACGCGAGACATTTTTTTCGCTTTTCTGGCTCATCAGAAGCGGATAACATTATAACCGGAATATCTCTCAAAATACCGCTGGAACGTACATTTTCCAACAATTCTATACCATCCAAAGTAGGCATATTGATATCGGACATAATAAGGTTGGGCAAATTACCATCCGATAACCATGAAAGTGCCTCCAGGCCATTTTTCATAATAATTGGCTCATATTTACCCTTAAATATCTTCTCCAGAAGCCAGCAAAGCGGCTCGTCATCCTCAATAATTAGTATCCTTTTCAACGGTGTTTAGATTTAAGCCTCAAACCACACACATAAAATTCCCATAAATCTCTCAAATCATCGAATTTTGGAGATTTTTAACTATAGACCCATTTAATTCAATCTAATTGACAGATTTACACTAAACATGGGTAAGCAACTTAAGAAATAGTTCTTTTTATAGCAATGATTAAAATTACTTTCAAGAGTAGTATCTGAATTTAAATAAGACATTATTAAAGATTAAATATTTCATTATTTCACCAATTGAATTGCAAACCATTGAAGTAGGTTAAATAGCACTGTTCTTACTACCATTTTATTCTTGACCTTATAATTCATGCTTTAAACGAATATTTTGACAAATAATCTGTTTGAGTATGCCATGCCTGCTAAGTTAGAGTAAGTTGCTTGTTCTTAATTATTTAATATGAAGATAATAGTATCCGTTCTGCTCGTGCTTTTGGTTGGCTATGTTCAGGCTCAACCAGCTGCTAAAGCGATAGAAGCTAAGGATATCAACCTGAAAGAACGATATCAGGTAATGAAGTCTGGTTCACAGACTTACGAGGATTATAAAGTTATCAAAGAGGTTATCCTCGATGGTTTCTGGAAACTTACCCTTGACTCAATAAATAAGCAGCAAACCATGCTAAAGGATGCGAATAGTGAAATAGCAGCATTAAAAAATGAAGTCGTTAAAATTCAGAATGATCTAAAGGCACATCAGGCATCGGTGGAGGAAATTACTTTTGAAAGCAACCACATTTCAGTGCTGGGTATCCCATTCGGTAAGGGAACCTTTATCTTCCTGTCTGCAACGATAGTTGCAGGCCTTGTCATTGCGCTTTTTGTCATATTGGGGCGGATGAAAATTCTGAATTCAGGAATGAAAGAGAAGACATTAATAGCTCATACACTAACGCAGGAATTTGAAGAGTATAAGCGAAAGGCACTTGAAAAGCAAACCAAGTTGTCAAGAGAACTTCAGAATGAAAGAAATAAAATTGCGGAGCAACGTGGACAAAAAATGGTTTAATTTAAATTTTTGTTGCTTGGCGTGAAACCAATTTCCATTGCTTCTTTTGTTTAACATATACCTCCGTGTATAGCAGATGAATAGCAAATTCAGACTTATCAGTCATCAATCCCTTGAACATCCCCTTACCAGTTACCACAGCACTTTTATCATAATATGAAACGGTTGATTCTTCAACCATAACCGAAGTATAATTGAGCTTCCCTGATTTCAAATCATTAATTATGTCCTGCTTTGTTTGAATCCAGCCGTTGGAGTGGATGTATTTAACTTGTTCATCCAGCAACCAATTCAGCGAATCGTATTTTTTATTAATAAGCCACTCAAACTTTTTCTTATGAAGTTGGTTTACTTTCTCCGCTTCCTCCGCTTCTGCAGATTGACTGAAGGCCTGGGTTCCAACAATCAACAGAATAATCAGTAGAATATTTTTCATGGGGATAATAGAAAGTATAGGTTTAACCTTTGTCAATTATTCTTTGCCTTTTGTTTTATTGATAGACTCTTACATAATCCACTTCCATGCGCTGTGGCCAGATCGAATCATCAATGCCTTCTTTGCCACCCCAGTTTCCGCCAACCGCAATATTCATGATCAAATGAAACCGCTGATCGAAGGGCCAGCCTTTGAAGTCCTCGTTCGGATTGCGTGTAACCGTGTGATAAAGCGTATCATCCACAAAGAAATCCATTTTATTTTTCGTCCAGTCGATGGCGTAAACATGAAACGTATCCATGCAATCTTTTACCATAATCTTTCCTTCTTTCTGGGTGCCTTTGCCATGATTGTATGTTTCAGTATGAATCGTGCCGTGAATTACTCCCGGATCGTAACCAACATGTTCCATAATATCAATCTCACCACTGGCAGGCCAGCTTCCATATTTCCAATCGGTAGAGAGCATCCAGATGGCAGGCCAGGTTCCTTTGCCTTTCGGAAGCTTTGCCCTTACTTCAATCCGGCCATAAAGCCAGTCGCCTTTCATTTTGCTAATGATGCGGGTTGAAGAGTAAGCCTTGCCGCCAAGGGAATCCTTATGAGCTTCGATAATTAGATTACCATTTTCTACACGAACGTTTTTTGAGTCTTTGGTATAGTATTGCGCTTCATTGTTACCCCAGCCACACACATTGGGGCAGCCATCCCCCAGATCGTAGTTCCATTTGGTTGAATCTGGGGCACCTGAGTTGTCAAATTCGTCTGACCATACTGGTTTTTTCTCGGTGCAATTGGTCGTTAATACAATTATAATAACGGAGAGAAGCAGGAGATTCTTCATAATTTGTTCTTTGGGATAAAATTAGAATAATTTAATCAACCGAATAGTCAGGTGTGAGTGAAAACCCTGATTTCCAAAAGAGAAATTAGCAATTGGCCATCACGAAAACCTGCGGGTATCATCATTTATTTTGAAGTTAGATGTATCTTTTTGATGAACTGACATTTTGGTACCGAAAGCAAGCTCATGGTAGGAAAGAAAACGAATGTAACGTTCAATAGTCAACTTGAGGAAGATGAATGGATAAGGAAGGCGGTAGCCAACCCGGATTCCTTTCGACCGCTTTATGAAGCCCATTTTAAGAGAGTTTACCTCTTTGTGTTACACCGGGTGGGAGATAAAGATCTGGCCTGTGACCTGACCCAACAAGTTTTCTTGAGTGCCTTGAGCCATATTAGTCGTTACCAATTTCGGGGATTGCCTTTTTCGGCCTGGTTGTTTCGTATAGCGATAAATCAGTGCAATGACTTTTTCAGAAAAACAAAACGCAATCGCACGGTGGTATTGGAAGAATCATCGGTTGAGAATTTGTATGAGGAGCTAACCGCTGACCAAACCCTGGAAGAATGGGAGAGGCAACTTCCGTCTATTCTTGAGCAGCTTGATCCGGATGAGCTTTACGTAATTGAACTCCGCTTCTTTGAAGCAAGACCCTTTAAGGAAATTGCAGACATACTTGGCATCACTGAGAATTATGCCAAGGTGCGCACCTACCGGATACTTGAAAAAATGAAAAAGCTTTTTCTCCAAAAGAGATGAAAAACAAATTACACATTATGAAAAACCGTCCATCCGTAACGGATGAAGAAATCCGAAACTATATGAATTTTGATTCGGTGCTAAGCCAGCACAAAGCCCGAAAGAAAACGGAGCTAAACCGGATACGCAATGCATCAATCTTCCTGGGCATTGCAGGCATTGCCATAGTGGCCTACATGTATTGGCCGGATGCCAGCACTTCGACCACTTCCAATGAACCAGCGTTGGAGTCACCACTGGTTATAGATAGTATCCAATCGCAAACAGCGCCCATATCGGATGCTACCGATGAAATGAATCAGGAGATAAAGAGCAGTACAAATGAATCAGTAAAGTTGAAAACAACTGAGAAACCGGTCGAAAAAGTACAACCAGTTCAGGAAGAATATGCGGCATCTGCTTTTCAATACGTGGAAGCGGAACCAGCCGAAGGCTATCCGAACTTATATGAATACTTTGCCCGTGAATTACGCTACCCGGCTGAAGCCTTAAAGGATTCCATACAAGGAATTGTATCCGTATCTTTTTTAATTGACAAGGAAGGGAAACCGGTTCAAATAAAAATAGTGAATTCATTAGGTCCGGCTTTTGATAAAGAAGCACAGCGACTTATAGAAAACATGCCCGCATGGAAACCGGCAATCCTTAATGGGAAGCCAATAGCGGCAAAAATTTCAATGCCCTTCACCTTTCAAATTTTAAAGGCCAATCCTGACAAATAATGAAAAGAGTAACCTGGATTGTAATAGGATTGTTGTTTGTTGGGGTAACGGCAAGCAGTCAGCAATTCAAAAAGAAATTCCATTTGAATATTGGTGAACCGCTCACGAATATTCAAACTGAATGGATAGCCCTTGACCGTGATACGCTGTTGGATTTGGTGGTTACCGGTATAGCGACCGATGGCCAAATGAAAATCATTACCTATCAAAATAGTCAGGGTACTTCGCTCGTGAAGAAATTCACGCAATTCACCGGATTCAAAAACGGAATGCTTCAATTGGCAGACTGGAATGGCGACAACCAGGTGGATTTGTTGGTGGCTGGCAAAACCCTGATCGATACCGATGCGTTATTTGTTTTTGAAAATAAAGGAGACTTTAGCTTTCAAAAAAGCACATCAAAATTAATAGACCACGCTTCTTTTTTCAGGATAGCAGATCTTAATCAGGATGGTAGATTGGATTTGATATCATCAGGCAAGCAAAGTACAACTTCGTTTCTTAATATCTATCAGAACACACCTGCCGGATTTACTGTGGTGTTTGATACGGTAGGCTTAGCGATCAATGACCTTGTCGTTTTCGACTTTAATAAAGACGGCAAAAATGATTTTGTATTAGCTGGAAAAGATGCAACACAACAATCAGCTACTATTCTTTTTTTAAACAAAGGAAATTTCACGTTCAGTTCGAAAGAGTTGCCAGACCCGGTTACCGGAAAACTATCTTCCATCGATAATAACGATGATGGTTTGTTTGACTTGTTTGCCACCGGACAAGATCGCTCAGGTCAGTTCATTAATCGTATCTGGATAAATAAGACGGACAGCTTTTCTATAAAGGAAACGTATCCTTCTCTAATGAATGCTGAATTATTTACGGGCGATATGAACTCGGACGGTCGTGCCGACCAATTGATCAATGGATATGATGCGCAGAGTAAAAAAGATAATTTCATTCTCAACCCTAATACTCTTATTACTGAACTTGATACTGCGGATTTACTGGTGCAACGCATGGGTGACTTTGATCGTGACGGAGACCTTGACCTTCTTCAGGTAATTGACTCAGTAGAGCAGCCATGGATAACGTACTATGAAAATTCTATTTCAGTTGAGAATGAAAGACCAGGAACGCCAACGCAGGCTTTTGCTATTTCAGTTTTTAATAAAACATTTCTTTACTGGGAAGCTCCCCAAGATGATCATACGAACAGTGCTTCACTTACATACGATGTTTGGTTAGGAACGAATCAATCGACCTTAATCACATCCTCTTTTGATCTTGACTCCAAACGAAGAATGACCGTTTCTCATGGCAATGCAGGCACAAGCACGTCACAGATTATTCAAGGTCTTACGGATGACCGATACTTTTACCGGATTCAATCGGTAGACAATGCCTATAATGGCGGTTACAATATCTGTTCGGGAGAATGTGTGCCTTGTTTCGACCTGGTCCATAAAGATGTTCAGTCTTGTAAAAACGAGGAGGTAACGCTAGTCTCTGCGTCTCAGGCATACTGGTTCTCGGTCACAAAAGGTTTCCTGGGAATAGTTAACCAACTGAAATTTGTGGCAACGGAAAATGACACCATCTTCTCATTCGTTCCTCAGGGCGTGGACTGCTCAAAGAATAATGTATGGCTCATACATGTAAACGAAGGCCCTAAAGCAGAAAAAGAAATCATATATGCGTGTCAGGACAAACCAATTCATCTGGGAATTGCGCCTGGCTGGAAAAACATAGAATGGAAAACAGAGCCGATGATCACGGGCAAAGACTCTATCAATTTTATATTTAGGAAGGCCGATACAATTTTGGTTACCGCAACGACTCAAAATATGTGTACCTATAAAAAAGAGTTTATCCTGCGGCTTAGTAAACCTGAATTGAAACTGAATGGGGAAGCGTTTCAAATTTTGAAAGGCAACTCCGTGCAACTTGAAGCGGTGAGTACGGCAACACAATTTAAATGGATACCTGCTTCCGGACTAAGCAGTGATGCAATACCTAATCCGGTAGCCACACCAACTCAAACAACGGACTACTCGCTTGTTGCCACTGACTCAGTAGGATGTACAATTGAAGGCCGTGTACAGATACAAGTTGAAGAAACTGCTTTTATTCCTAACTTATTTACGCCTAACGGAGATGGCAAGAATGATATAATTATAGTGTATGGTTTAACACAGGCATCTTCCTTCTCCTTCCGGATTTATAATCGTGAGGGAAATGTGATGTATGAAACCAATGATATCCTGCAGGCAACCAGTACTGGATGGAATGGAACGGTGAGCGGCACGCTTCAGCCCAGTGGCATCTATTATTGGAAGGTAGATGGAAAAACAACTAATGACGAACCGCTTTTGCTGAACGGAAAGAAAACAGGATCCATTCTATTAGTTCATTAGGCTGATGATTATCCTAAAACGAAATTTACTTCTCGCACTATTCCTTTCGTTAGGGACTGCTTTGCAGGCACAATATTTTCAGTACTCGCAATACAATTTTACGCAACAGCGTATCAACCCTGCCATGATCGGCCTGAGTCGATATGCTTCTGTCAGCTTAGATTATCGTCACCAAAAAACGGGTAGTGATTTTCCGCTCAATAGTAATTTTATTGCTTTCGACTATCCCTTACTTAATTCCAGCACCGGAAAACCGTGGTCTGGGCTGGGGATAACCCTTCACAATGATAAAGCAACTGGAATCTTTAAGACTCAGGAAGCGGCTATCAGCTATGCCATTCACATCACGCTAAGCAGATGGCAAACACTTTCGTTAGGCGTGAAGGCGCTTCTTCAAACACGTTCCATTAGTTTGGATGGTTTTTATACCGGATCGCAATATGTTCCTGATCGTGGATTTGATCCTTCGTATTCAAGTGGTGAAAGTTTTGCTGAATTGAGAAGCACCTTTCAGACATTCAGTACCGGGGTGTACTGGCAGGAAACGGACAGGAAGGGTCGCCTCCTTCATCATGCCGGTTTTTCATTTTTTGACTTGAACCGACCGCATGATTCTTTTTTTGGTGACCCCACTCAACTGTCGTCCACATTTGTTTTCAACGGGGGCTTTCAGGCTTATTCAACTAAAGACTTTCATATTTTTCCGGAGGCGCTAATGACTTTCTCCGCCTCCAATGTCACCCTCAATGCTGGTTTGCGCTTTCAGAAAGAACTAAATTCCAAGCCAAAGCAGATGTCAGATCGCGTTGAAGTGATCGCGAAATATGTGGTCGGTCGATCAGGAATTTTAGGGGTACAACTCCACCGCGAAACAGTCTCGTTGGGACTTTCCTACGACTTCCCTCTTCTGAACTACAATGTTGGTAACCTGGGCGCTGTGGAAGTAGGTCTTGCCTGGCGTAAACCCGTTCAAACCAGGTCACAGAAAATATCTGCAAAGCGAAGAAAGGAAGCACTGGAAAAACAAAAATCCGTGGCGAAGAATCCTCAACAGAATAATACAACACCAAAAGAAGTTGTTCCGGTGGTGAAAGAAGTGAAACAGGATTCCATCGTTCGTGCGCAACCGGTTGTTGAAAAGCAAATTGATAGTATGGAAGTATCGCCATTAACACGGGCAAAAGCCGGCACTTTAAAACAGGAACCGTTAATTATTGAAAAGGTAACGCTTCACTTTGCATTTGAATTTAACTCGGCAGAGTTGGACGAACCAACAGAGAATTTTCTGGAGGAGCTTTCAGCCACATTGAAGGAAAATGAAAACCTGAAATTGAAGATTGAAGGACACACCGACAATATTGGTTCTGATAAATTCAACTTGAGATTATCTCAGCAAAGAGCTGATGCGGTAAAACGTCACCTGATTAAGTCTGGAATCAATCCCGAACGATTGCAGAGCGAAGGAAAAGGAATGCACCAGGCATTGAATAATAACCTCACGGATGAAGAGCGGGCGAAGAACCGTAGAGTTGAATTGACGGTTTACTACTGATCAGCCGCCAACAATTATCAAAGCAATAAGCCTGTCTGGGGTGTGTTCTTGATAAAATTTCAAAAATCCTGTAACCATTTTATGTACCTTCAGTTTCCCTGTTAAGAATCCTTGAATTTGGAAGCGCTTTCCGACAATGTATTAATGATGAAGGTCAAGGATGGTGACCTGGACAAGATGGGACTGCTTTTTGAGCGCTATAAAAGACCGTTGTATGGTTTTTTTTACGGCCTTAACAAGGAGCAGGAACTTAGCGAGGACCTTGTTCAGAACACATTCCTTAGAATCCTGAAGTACAGACACCTCTTTCGCGGAGAGCTTGCCGGCCGGACAGGCGGGGGTGACTTTCGGGCCTGGATGTTTCACATAGCCCGCAATGTGAATATCGATCATCATCGTAAACACCGGATCAAGGCAACCGAAGCGCTTGAAAACTGGCAGGAGCGGGTTGGTCATCACGAAAACCAATCTGTTGAGATTCAACAAAATGAAGAACACCGAATGCTCACCATGGCCATGGACCGGTTGCCAGCCGACAAGCGTGAAGTATTATTGTTGAGCAAGTTCGAGGAAAGGAAATACAGTGAAATTGGTGAAGTACTAGGCTGCACCGAAGGCGCTGTGAAAGTAAAAGTGTTTCGGGCTTTACAGGAATTAAAGGTGATTTATAAACAGTTGGAGAAAATAAACTAGTCGAAGCGCAGCTCATATAAAATGTATGCATTATGGATAAGTTGAAGATTGAGGAACTGGTAGAAAAATATAACGAAGGATTATCAGACCCTGCTGAAACCCAATTGCTTGAGCAATTAATTGAAAAGGGTGAAGTAGACCTTACCCGCTTGCGCGAACTTCATGCCATGGATGAGCAAATTCTAAAGACCGGGACTGGCGCCCCTTCGCTACGGCTTGATGATCAATTTTATGCGGCCCTGGCAAACGAAAAGCGTCAACAAAAGAAGGGCTCGTCATTTTCGTTGCTATCATGGGAGCACTTTCCAAGGTTAGCTGCTGCGGCCGTCCTAATCGTTTCTGGTTTTGCAGCTGGGTATTTCATTCAATCGCCAGCTCAAAAGAATGAGGTGAGTGAGTTAACACAAGAGGTGAGTGATCTGAAAGAAATGATGATGCTGTCCTTGCTGGAAAAGGAATCGGCTACACAGCGATTAAGGGCGGTGAGCCTGACATCTGAAATGGACCAGGTAAGTGAAAAAGTTACTACGGCTCTCTTTACAACTCTTAATTATGATGAAAATGTAAATGTGCGCCTGGCAGCACTTGAAGTATTGAAGGGGTATAGCAAGAGTAGTAAGGTGCGTGCTCAACTTATTGAGTCCATAGCTTTTCAAGACTCTCCGCTGGTTCAGGTAGCTATGGCTGAGTTGATGGTTGCCATCCAGGAGAAAAAATCGGTGGACGCACTGAGACAACTTTTGAAAAGTGATAAAACACCAAATGAGGTAAAAACGAAAATCTCTGAAAGTATTGAAGTACTAATTTAGACTTTGCCTCTTCTTCCATCCTTTTGCCGAAATGGCTTCATTCAGGAGAGAAGGGCAAGGGCGAAGAAAAAAACACTAACACATGAAAACACTAATTTTACTAATAACAGTTTTTTTTCAGCATCTGATTTTTGCTCAGTCGTTTACTGACAAAACAACCAAAGAGTTGTCCTTTGAAAAGAAAGGAATTGACAACTCACTCATGATCGCCAACATTAATGGTCATGTGACGGTTACCGGTTATGACGGTGATAAGATTCTGCTGGAAGTTACCAGAACTATTAAAGCCAAAACCTCCGAACGGCTGGAGAAAGGGAAAGCTCAGATCAAATTGGGTATCATTGATCGGGCAGACACCATTATACTGTATACGGAAGGGCTTTGTAGCCGCTTTGGAAAAACGTCAAAAAAGAATGGCGACTGGACTCATAGGAATGGTTGGGGATACAACTGGAATGAGCGGGATAATGACGATTGTAAAGAGTTGGTTGACTACTCGTTTGATTATGTAGTTAAAGTACCCCGATCAATAAACTTATTGGTCAGCACCGTAAACGAGGGCGATATTAAAATCGAAAACCTTACCGGGGCTATCGTGGCTAACAATGTTAATGGTAGCATTACATTATCGGGCATTTCCCGGGAAGCTTCTGCGCACACCATAAACGGAGACGTTGACATTACATAT
Organism: Cyclobacteriaceae bacterium; assembly: GCA_044229915.1. GTDB lineage: Bacteria > Bacteroidota > Bacteroidia > Cytophagales > Cyclobacteriaceae > ELB16-189. Next base: position 284,937 of record JBGASB010000006.1, on the reverse strand, counting down.
GCCAAAAACCCTCTGAAACCTTGCCGCTTCTATACGCTGAACGGTGATATCAATGCCTGGTTCCAAAAGGGGTTAGCTGCTGACCTGAGTTTTGAGAGCTTCAATGGTGAGTTGTTTACCAATGTAGATCATCTCGAGTCGCTGCCCGTGGCCGTTGAGAAAAAAGAAACCCAAAAGGGAATAAAGTATAAAGTAAATGGCAATCGCTTTAAAATTGGTGAAGGTGGAGTGGTGCTCGATTTCGAGACCTTTAATGGAAATGTGTATTTAAAAGAAAAAATCTAAGAAAATGAAAAAGCAAGTTTTGATAGTTCTGTTGGTATGTTTTTGTGCCATGACGTATGGTCAAAGTTCTGGGGAATTTCCCGTACCGTTAAGTGACCCCGCAAAGCGCGGCCGGTTAAAAGCACATTTAAATTATGGATCAATTACAGTGCGCGGAACCGCCCGCAAAGATGTTCTGGTAAAGTATTCATCAGTCAATGATAATTCTGAAAGTGATAAAAGGTCTTCAAAGGAAGGCTTGAAGCGGATCAGTGGCGGCACCATGGATCTGGAAGTTTCTGAAAATACCAACTATGTAAAAGTTGAATCCGGTTCGTGGAACAATAAAATGGACCTTGAAATTGAGATTCCATCCGGATTTGATGTAAAGGTAAGCTCTTATAATGATGGGGATATTTTAATAACCAATATTCAGGGAGAGGTAGAAATTACTACATACAATGGAGAAATAGCAGCTGAAAATATTTCAGGGTCTGTAGTCGCCACAACTTATAACGGAGAGATAAAGGTAACGTTCGATAAAGTAAAAGAAGGTGTGCCAATGTCGTACTCTACCTACAATGGCGACATTGACATTACTTTCCCTTCTACACTGAAAGCCAGTTTTAAAATGAAAACGGAACAGGGTGAAATACTAAGTGGCTTTGATATGAATATGATCAAAAGTGGCCCGATTCAAAAAAAGGATTCAGGATCTGGTACATATAAAGTGGTGATCGATGAATGGGTGAAGGGAGAAGTGAATGGTGGTGGCCCCGAAATTTCAATGCGGAATTATAATGGAGATGTGATTATCAGAAAAAAGTAATTGGTTCCCTTTCGATTACAAAAAGAGATCAGTTCAATACTGATCTCTTTTTTTACGCCATCTACTCATCGTACACACTACTTTTTCAATAACTTTAGCCAACTTTAAAAGTCAACTTTCGCAAGTTGTTGATCAAACATGTGAGCGATGAAAAAAGTAACAATAAAAATTGGACTTGTACTTGTGGCTTTGTTGGTCTTGACTAATTCCTGTGAGGATTTTCTTAACGTAACTCCAAATGGTTCTCTTGATTCCAGGGTATTGGCAACTGCTAGTGGTATTGATGCTCTTTTAATAGGAACCTATTCCATGCTGGATGGTGTATCCAGTAATGGCTTTGGTTGGGAAGCGGCCTCTTCCAACTGGCTTTTTGGAAGCGTTCGAGGCCTGGAAGCTAACAAAGGTTCTGATGCGGGTGATCAATCGGATATAACTCCCATTCAAACATTTACAGAAACGGCTAATAATCCCTTTCTCAACGTTAAGTGGAGATCAGTGTATGACGGAGTAGCCCGTGCTAATTCGGTATTGGCGGTGCTGGCAATGGCAGAAGCCAATGGGATGGTGACAACTACCGAAGCTGATTCTTTCAGAAAGCAAGCGAGAACCTTGCGAGGATACTATCATTTGGAAGCGTGGCGTATGTGGGCAAAGGCAGATGGATCGGGTATCCCTTATGTGGATGAAAATACAGATCAATCAACGTTGACAAATAACCTCGATGTACGTGATCTGATTCTTGCAGACTTAGCAGCAGGAACTACATTACCTGATAACATGATCCAGATAGGGCGCTTTAATGGAACGGTAGCCAAAGTTCTTTATGCGAAAGCGCTGATGCAAATGAAAAAAGATTTTGCTACTGCGAAACCAATTTTGGAATCGATTAAAACCAGCGGTAAAAAACCTAATGGGGCGGCTATTGGCCTTGACCCTAAGTTTGGTGAGATATTTGATGCGGCCAATCGTAACAGTAGTCTCGAGTCCGTATATACAGTTCAGTATTCTGTTAATGATGGCTCTGGGGGTTGGAATGCTGGATGGGGAGAGGTTCTAAACTTTCCATATAAGAGTGGTGCATCACCTGGCGGTTGTTGTGGTTTCTTTCAACCTTCCAATGATCTCGTCAATTCATTCCGTACATCCGGTGGTCTTCCTTTACTTGATAACTCCTACAATACGCAGTCGGTAGTGAATGACCAGGGGTTAACCCCTGCTCAGCTATTCACAGAAGATACTGGTCCATTAGACCCACGCTTGGATTGGACTGTAGGGAGAAGAGGAATACCTTACCTGGATTGGGGTATTCATACAGGTTCCGATTGGATACGCGATCAGTCATATGCGGGGCCATATAGTCCCAAGAAGCAGGTGTATAAAAAATCTCAGGAAGGTCAACTAACGGAGGTTGGAAATTGGACCTCCGGATGGACAGCTAATGGCTACCGGTTGATTCGGTATGCCGATGTTTTACTTCTGCTAGCCGAATGTCAAATTGAAACCGGTGATTTGAATGGAGCAAGGACAAATATAAATCTGATTCGGGCCCGGGCAGCAAATCCTGCCGGTTTTGTTAAAGAGGCAGATGGAGTAACAAATGCAGCTAACTATGTTGTAAGTGAATATCCTCTTACCGGTTCACCTTTTGATACTAAAGATAATGCTCTTAACGCGTTGCGCTTCGAGCGTAAGCTGGAACTTGGTATGGAAGGTCACCGTTTCTTTGACTTGCAACGATGGGGTATCGTTCAAACAGAACTGAACCGGATTATTGCTTACGAAGAAACACAACTTCCTGCTCTCTATTACAATGCTGTTATAGACCCGCGGCATGAGCGATATCCGATACCCCAGCAACAAATTGATATTTCAAACGGGAATTTAGAACAGAATAACTAGGTATTTTTTGATGTATCAGGGTATTAAATAATAGCCATAGGTAGGAAAATGATCAGAAATATTCATGCTGCGATTAACGCGATACCCAACTGCATGAATATCGGGGCGATAAAACTGATGATCTATTCGTAAAACGTAGGGGATTTCGTTGAAAGTAAAACCGAATCCATTCCCGGCTTCCTCAAATGCGTTCTTAAATTGTGCCTTTAATTGAAAATAGGTATAACTGTAAGGTGTTTCATTAAAGTCGCCACACAGAATAAATGGATAGGGTGATGATTGGGTATGAGCAATTAAAACCTTCATTTGATTGCTTCTTTTTATAGATCCTGATTTTAATCGCTTAAGTATTGGAAGAACTTCTTCAGGACTTGTTTTATTCAGTTCCAGGTTCATGGAGGCCAAATGGACATTGTACACCCTGATTACTTTTCCTTTAACGTTAAGGTCTGCATAAATAGCTGCATTCAAGGTATTGTTATCCTGAAAGACGACACCTGAATCCAGTAAATCAAATTTACTGAAGATGGCCATGCCCGGACTGTGATCACTGTCAATAACCTTGGCGCGAAATGTATAGCCCTGATATCCCTTTTGTTTTATTTGAGCGGTGACATCAAGCAGGGGCCATGTTGCGTTTGTGCTATATTCCTGCAGGCATTTTATATCGGAACTATCGCGTGCTACCCATTGAATCATTTCGATGGAGAATTGACTATACGTGTTTGGTTTTCGAAAAAGTTTGGTATTGAAACTCAAAATTTGAATAGCGTTATCGATGGGCTGGGAATCATGGAAAGTTAACGTACCTGAAAGAAAGGACCAGCTAATCAAAAGCAAAGAAAGCGGGATAGTTGCTGTTCTTTTTCTTTTAATTAACAGAAAAATCAGGATTAAACCGTTGATGACAATAAATAAGGGGATGAGGTGACTTACCAGGGCTGCAGGCCAGAATTTTTCCGGGGGAATAAATACGGTGGAGTAAATAAATAGTGTAAGAAACGTCTGTAAAAATAAGATCCAATGGCGCGCGAGGAGGCCTTTAAAAGATATCATTCCACACCATTGGATTTAAATTCACTACTTATCAAAAAAATTAGACAGAGCGGGAAACGGGATTCGAACCCGCGACTTTCAGCTTGGGAAGCTGACACTCTACCAACTGAGCTACTCCCGCTTTTGCTTGCACGGAGTAAAGGTAACCGTATCGGTGAAAAACTGCTAAGATTGAAGCAGTTTTTTGCGATTCGGATGACTTATCTTACTTGATTTTTATCCTGAAATTTAGTTAGTTGGTAATGATATAAACATCTATAAATCTTTCTCGGGAATTAAGCTGACATATGAAAAGAATCGCCCTCCTATGGTTTGTATGCTTGTTTTATTTGGAGATCTGTGCCCAGGAAGGTAAAATATATAACTCCCTTGATGAAGCCCTTAAAAATCCAGCGAACGTATTCGCGCTGGATCTAACTCTTAATGACCTGAGCGAGTTACCTGACAACATCGGTGGTCTTTCAAACTTAAAAGAACTTTACCTGAACGCCAATAAATTGAGCAGTCTTCCTGAAGGGATTGGCAAATTGGGCAATCTGCGGAATCTTAGTTTGAATGCAAACTCCCTTAATAAATTGCCAGAAAGTATCGGGAAACTAACTAATCTTAAAAACCTCGGACTTGGGGATAACAAACTTACTGAATTACCATCGGGTATAGGCACACTTCCGCGCCTGGTAAAACTGAATTTGGTTAATAATCAGCTAGCGACACTCCCTGAAAGTATTGGCAAGTTGGCAGAACTCACTGCCCTTGAATTGGACGACAATTTGATAACATCATTGCCTGCTACTATTGGTAATCTTTCAAAACTTACCACATTGGGTCTAACGGGAAATCAATTAACCACTTTGCCAGAGAGTATTGGCAAACTCATTTACCTCCAATCGCTATATCTGGGTAACAATCAACTCACTTCACTTCCTCAAAGTATAACGAGGCTTACGAATCTAAAGTTCATTCATTTAGATGGTAATCCCGATCTTGTTTTAACTCCCGCGCAGAAAGAGTTTATTGAGAAGTTGAAATAAGAAAGTCAAAGCTTGAAGAAAATCTTCTTTCGGTACAGGAAATAACAAAGTCCCCACTCCAGCGCAAAAATGAAGAGTGGAGTAATAACCAACATTATTACGTGCGGAGTATGCACAATGCCCATCAGTCCGTTTGAGATGGCACCCGCATATTCATTAAACCACCGATGGCCTACGATCTCAAAGAATAGGTAAATGAAAATGGAATTCATTCCCACGATTGTAAAGAAGGCAAGGTTTTTTCTGTGATTCTTAATATCAATCCACCAGTAACAAGCGGCAAGTGCCAGAAGGCACCAACCTCCGGATGCGATCGTAAATGAACTGGTAGCAATGCGTTTAATGATCGGTGTGATACTCCAATCCATTAAATACCCGGTTACCAGGCAAATTATTCCAGCTAAAAGCAAGTAATTGATTTTCTTTTTCTCAGCAAGGGTACTCAACAAAAGTTTTCCGGCCACGGCTCCCCAGATCGTGTGAGCTGCCGTGGGAATGCAATTGATGGCAACCCACCCATCTGAGTTGATCTTATTCATCAACACAAGGTCCATGAAGTTTCCAAAATTATGCTGATCCGTAAAGGGTTGATCAAATCCCGGGATGTTTACAAACCGATACAATACTTCTGTTAACAGCAATAAGCCGATGCTTAGAAGGATTTGATTGGTTGAAGACCATCGAAAGATCAGAAATGCTACCAACGTGGTAAATGAAAGTTGAGTAAGTACATCCCATAGTTCGAAGGAGAGTCCATGCGGGCGCACGGCATAATCCAGTACACCCCAGAAAAAAAGCCAGCCACTTCGCTTAAGAGTTTTGGTGAACTGATCCTTCCATAAAGCTCCGGCTTCATTTTGTTTATGTAAAGAGAAAGCCATGGCGGTGCCTGCGATAAACATGAACCCGGGTTGGATCAGGTCCCAGAACCGAAGTCCATTCCATGGATGGTGAAAGAATTGCAGGAAGAAATTTTGTGCTATGCTGCCCTCGGTGAGTTCGAAAAGATTTTCATAAAGCCGGGTACTTTCTAATGCCAGCAAGACCATAATGAAGCCCCGTAGAAAATCAAGTGAGAGCAGTCGGTTATTTTTTTCAAGAACCATACAGGCAAGTTAGAAGAAATTTAAATTTACTTCTAAAGGTCTATTCAATGGAAAGTCCGACTCCTTTTGACATTAGGCCAGCGAGAATAGGAATGATAAACATGAGCAAAGCTTCCAGGCGAAGCATCCAGAAGATTGATTTCGGGATTTGTACCGTTTCATCAGGTGCTCCCTTTCGGTTCTTAATAAAAAATACCGTAGGGTAGACGGACAGCAGGCCAATAACGATGAACAAAGAAATTTTAATTTGAAAGATCCAGTTTTTACTATAAAACTCTGCAGGCTTACCGATGGATCCAAGCCAAAGAGTAAGTCCGGCCCCCACTAAAGTAAGGGCGGCTATTCCGTACACTGCATCAATCCTGGAAAGTCTGTCCAACTCACCCCTCGTCATCGTATTCCTGAGTAGCAAATGCTCAGAAACCAACGCGCTCACAATCGCAAAAATGCTGATGAAGTGAAGATAGCGTAGAATGATTTCGAGTGTCATAGGTTGATTAGTTGTAGTACTAGTTTAAATGACTTATGTAGTCTATTACAAGTGAATAATCCCTGGTGGTTTTAAATTTAAGTTTATTTTTTCGTGCAAAGGCGCGTGCCTCTGCGGTATTTTCCCCTAGAATTAAAAACAGGTTTTTCTTGTCAACAGGCGAAAGTTCACCATTTCTCATATCAATAAAATACCGGTCATAACTGTTTACCAATTTTGAAGTATAACCGTAGCCATACCCTTTTAAACTTTTCTTACCTAAAATTGAAATCAATTTATTTTCAAACAGAATCTCCATGAAATACTTTCTTTGGGAAGCTGTATACTTATTATACAAAGGCATGGATTCAAAACGTCTTTCTTGCCCAGAGCCTATGTCTATGAAATTAAAACTAGAAACATGGCTGGGACCAAATGACAGCATGCCTTCATCAGTTTCAATTTGAATAAGTCCCTCTTCGGCCAGAGGATTGTATGCGAATTTGGTATTGATTGTTTCTCCTGAGGTAAAAACAATAGTTCCGGAATACCATTGTTTAAGTTGTTTATCAAGTTTGGTAAAATTTTGAGAATGCGATGTAAAGCTTACACACAGTAACACATTTACGATGGGGACAATTCTATTGATCGGTAGCGTAAACATTATGTAGAGCAACAGAGATGGTTAGTATTCGTTTGAGCAGCCAACGCAGGTTTTTATTTCTATTAAGGATACGTTAAAGCAAGTTGGTGATAAATCCTGAAATCCGAAATTACAAATCATTTAAGAGCATTTAATCGCTGTAATAATGGCGGATGCGAGTAATGAAAGAATACGTAGGCGGGATGTGGATACAAATTACTGAGCGAATCCACCGAAAGTCTTTTTAAGGCGTTGGACAAGGCCTTTCCATCAAACGTTTCCTTGGCATAGGCATCAGCCTCAAATTCATTCTTACGACTCAGCATGCTCATCAACAAGCCGGTGATGCCGGAAATAGGAGAGAAGAGAATGCCAAAGGCGATCAGGTTAAGGTGAATGGCCTGCTCACTTCCACCTAACGCGATGGAGAGATTGTCGTTGAAGACCATTTTTGAAAGGATAAACAGCACAAAGAAGATCTGAATAATTGAAATGAGATAACTCCAAATGATATGTTTCTTTTTAAAATGCCCGACTTCATGCGCCAGTACCGCTACCAATTCTTCTTTCGTATGATTATTAATCAAGGTATCATAAAGCACGATCTTTTTCTTTCTACCAATACCCGAGAAAAAGGCGTTCGCTTTTGCGGATCGTTTGGATCCATCCATGACAAAAACATTGTCGAGCGGAAAGTTTACTTTTTTGGCAAAGCCTTCGATGGTGGTTTTTAATTCACCTTCCGCTAAGGGAGTAAGTTTATTAAACAGAGGCAGAATAAGAGAAGTATAAAACATGTTCACCAATAAGGTGAAGGCTGCGGCAAGTAACCCGAACCAAATCCAGAAATTCGGCCCGATTGTATTAACAAGATAGATTAATATAGACAGCAAGGCGCCTCCGATCAGAGCACCCAATAAGTACCCTTTAAGTTTATCGGTGATAAACGTTTTTATCGTGGTCTTATTGAAGCCGTATTTTTCTTCTATCACGAACGTGCTGTACCATTGAAAGGGAATCGTCAGGATGTCGGAGACAATCATAAGGGTGCCAAAGAAAACCAGGGCTAATATGATTTCACTACTAACGTGTGGTCGCAGCAAACTATCAAGCCATCCAAAGCCACCCAGCACCAACATGCCCAGCGAGAGGAGGAAACTAAAACCAGCCGTGATGAATGAAAACCGGGTCTTGTCTTTCTGATAGTCCAACGACTTTTGATATTTTTCGTGGTTGTAAAAACCTTCAACTTCGGCAGGAATGTCTTTTCGTTGTGCCTTCAGGTTGATGTAATCAAGAATCTGGTCGAACAAATAACTGATGATGGAAATACCCAATATAACCGAGAGAATGAGTTCAGGTTTCATGTATGATTAGCTCTTCAGTAAGTGGTTGATGGCTGCGATAGTTTTTTCAAATTGAAATTCGGCCACTACATTTTTGAAAATTTCTTTCACTTGATCGTTCATCAGGTTTCCCATGCTTCCCTCATGCGTGTGGTGAACCCTGGTAGAGTAGATGAACTTGCCTTGTTCGATATCCATCCCTACTTTTTTATAAGCATCCCGGAATGGCACACCGGACACTACCAATTTGTTTACCTCTTCTACACTAAAGAGGTATTTATATTTTTCATCATGTAGAATATCATTCTTCACCTGAATGGCGGAGATCATCAGGTGCGTCATTCGCAAACAGTCTTTCAAGGTACTGATCGCGGGAAACAATTTCTCCTTCAGCAACTGTAAGTCGCGGTGATAGCCGGAAGGAAGGTTGGAGGTAAGCAACGTTAGCTCATTAGGCAGCGCTTGCAAGGAATTACCTTTGGCACGAATAAGTTCGAAAACATCCGGATTCTTTTTGTGAGGCATGATGCTCGAGCCGGTTGTCAGTTCATCTGGGAACGAAATGAAGCTGAAATTCTGATTTAAAAATAGTGTGGCATCCATTGCTAACTTGCCCAGTGTGGCAGCTACATTACTCATGGCCTGGGCCATAATACGCTCGGTTTTACCACGACCCATTTGTGCGTACACTACATTATAATTCAAATCCGCAAACCCCAGCAAGTGTGTTGTGAGCGTGCGGTTGAGAGGGAACGATGAACCATAGCCTGCTGCCGACCCTAATGGATTCTTATTGATAATCCTGTAAGCCGCCTGAAGTGTAATCGTATCATCCACCAGGCTTTCAGCATAGGCGCCAAACCACAATCCAAACGAAGAGGGCATGGCCAATTGTAAATGCGTATAGCCAGGCAGGAGTTTGTCTTTGTGTTCCTCACTTTTGGAAATCAGTAATTCAAAGAGAGACTTTATCTGAGTGACTAACTCTTCAATTTCATGTCGCAGAAAAAGTTTTACATCTACCAATACCTGGTCGTTGCGGGAGCGACCACTGTGAATTTTCTTGCCTACATCCCCCAGCTTTCTGGTTAACAGTAATTCTACCTGCGAATGAATGTCTTCAACCCCGGCTTCTATCTTGAAATCACCGGATGTTATTTTAGTATAAATGTTTTTTAACTCTTTGGTGAGGAGTAACAATTCTTCTTTTGTAAGCAGCCCAATCGTCTCGAGCATAGTGATGTGAGCGAGGGAACCCAGCACATCAAACGGAGCCAGGTATAAATCAAGAACATTGTCTTGTCCTGTGGTGAAGTCCGTTACTTCTTTTAGTGATTCTTTATACTTGCTCCAGAGTTTCATAGTTTGGTTTCCGGTTACAAGATAGGACTTTTATAAAACAGAGTGAAGTTGCAGGTATTGAAGCAGCATGATGGTTTTGCCATCCTTGATTTCTCCGGTTTCCATCATTTGTAGTGCTTTTTCAAAGGGCAGTTCCAATACTTCAATATCCTCGCTATCCACTCCGCCCCCGGCAGAGGTTTGCATATCTCTCGAATATTCCGCAATAAAGAAATAAAGAATTTCAGTAACCGATCCGGGCGACATGTAGGCCTCAAAAATCTTCTTTACATCCTTAAGAATAAAACCGGTTTCCTCTTCAGTTTCCCTGCGAATGGCATCTTCTGCATTGTCCTGATCGAGTAACCCGGCACATGCCTCAATCAACATTCCATCCGGATTGCCATTTATGTATGTAGGAAGGCGAAATTGTCGGGTTAGAATAACGGTTTTGGTTACTTTATTATAGAGTAGAATCGTGGCACCATTGCCCCGGTCATACGCTTCCCTATTTTGTTGCGTCCAGGTTCCGTTCTTGCGCAGGTAGTCGTACGTTAACTTTTTTAACGTGTACCAATTGTTGGAAAGAATTTCTGTCTTTAGAATGCGTACACGATCACTCATTGGATTATTTTTTCTAGAAGGGCAATGTACGAATCAATTCCACCTTCGATTTCATTTACATAGATAAACTCATCAGCGCTGTGCGAACGTGCAGAATCACCTGGACCCATTTTAATAGAAGGTACCGGAATCAATGCCTGATCGGATGTGGTTGGGGAACCGTAAAGTCTTTTTCCAATTGACTTTCCTGCAGTTACCAGGGGATGATCTTCCGCCACACCGGATGATCGCAATCGCAAGGAGCGTGGCATTACTTCGCAGGTAACATGGTGATTGATGATATCCAGTACTTCTTCAAGCGTATAGGCATCGGTTACCCGTACATCCACTGTGAATTTACATTCAGCGGGTACCTGGTTGTGCGCCTGGCCGGCATGAATAACGGTAACTGACATTTTTACCTGGCCCAACGACTCAGAGATTTTGGGGAAATGGTAGGTACGAAACCATTCTATGGCTTTCAGTGATTCATAAATGGCGTTCACACCTTCTTCGCGGGCTGCATGACCAGCTTTACCCCTGGCAACACAATCCAAAACCAGTAACCCTTTTTCGGCAATAGCAATGTCCGTGAGGGTAGGTTCGCCCACAATAGCGAAATCGATCCTGGGAAGGTCATTCCAGATCAGTTCAATTCCATTGGTCCCTGAAATTTCTTCTTCGGCAGTGGCAGCCACAACCAGATTATACTTCAGGTTCGGTTCGTTATAGAAATAGAAAAAAGTCATGATTAACGACACCAGGGGACCACCAGCATCATTGCTTCCTAATCCATACAGTTTTCCATTTTCAATATCGGCTGAAAAGGGATCGCGCGTATAGGCTGGATTAGGTTTTACCGTGTCGTGATGCGAGTTAAGAAGAAGGGTAGGCTTATTAGAATCAAAGTACTTATTAATAGACCAGACATTATTTCCTTTCCGCATTGCCTCCATGCCATGATGCTTGAAAAAGCTAACCAACAGATTGGCTGTCTTTTCTTCTTCCTTGCTAAACGAAGGAATTGAAATCAACTGCTGGAGTAAGTCTATGGCAATATGGGGCAAGTGCTCCTTCATGATTGCGTTATCAGGGTGCCTTTCGTATCGTAACCCGTGTTGGCCAACAGGTTGGTATGTTCACCAATCAGAACTTCTTTAACTCCGGATTGAATTGCATTAAAGGCGTTCTCCAGTTTTGGCAAGATTCCATCGTGAAAAGAACCTTTTGCCAATAACTCCTTATATAAGGAGTTATTGAGGGTGCGAATGACCGAGTCTTCTTTGTTCACATCGGTAAGTACTCCTTGTTTCTCAAAACAGAAAATCAGACGCACATCAAAATGTTTACTGAGTGAAATGGCCAGTACGGAAGCTATGGTATCGGCATTCGTATTCAACATTACTCCGTTAGCATGGGTGAGAGGAGCAAAAATCGGAATCACATTTTGTTTTAATAAGAAGTACAACAGGGTACTGTTTACACTGTCCGGTGTAATGTCGCCCACAAAGCCATAGTCAACGTCACTCACCGGCCGCTTCACAGCTTTAATCAGGTTGCCATCAGCTCCAGTTACACCCATAGCATTGCAATGTAACGATTGCAGGTGGGCTACAATTTGTTTGTTTACCAGGCCTCCATAGACCATGGTAACAAGGTCAAGCGTTTGTGCATCGGTGATTCTTCTTCCTTTAACATAGTGTGATTCGATACCCAGTTGTTCACCCAGTTTGGTAGCAATCTTACCGCCCCCATGTATCAATATTTTGGGTGCCTGAATTGTGGCAAAGTCTTTCAGAAAATGCTTGAGTGACTTTTCATCGTCCAGAACGTTGCCACCGATTTTTATGATGTATAGTTTGTTCATATTTTATTGTTAATTGACAATGAGCAATTGACAGTTGACAATCAGTTTTGTCAACTGCATTATTTGCCTATTGCCTATTGTTTTTAAGTAGTTCCGCCAATACCGCTTGAGCAGCCCACACCCGGTTACCTGCCTGCTGGGTCACAAGACTGTTGGGTCCATCCAATATTTCATCACTAAGTTCTACATTTCTTCTTACCGGAAGACAATGCATTACTTTTGCCTGATTGGTAAGAGCAAGTTTTTCATTCGTCAGCATCCACTCGGGGTCGTTGCAATAAATCTTTCCATAGTCCGCGTAGGTGCTCCAGTTTTTAATGTATACAAAGTCAGCATCTTTCAAGGCTGCATCCTGATCGAGTGTAATGGTTGCTCCTTTAGTGAATTTACTGTCGAGTTCATAGTCCTCCGGATGGGTGATTACAAAGTCTGCTCCCCCCCAGGCATTCACCCATTGTGAAAAACTATTAGCCACACATTGCGGCAAAGCCTTCACATGCGGTGCCCACGTTAATACAATTTTGGGTTTTCTTTTTTCCCGGAAGGTTTCCTGAATGGTAATAAGGTCTGTAAGGCTTTGCAGCGGATGCAGGGTAGCACTCTCCAGACTTAAAATCGGCACACCCGAATACTTAATGAATTGGTTGATGTAGAGCTCGCTATAATCATCTTCTTTATTTTTCAGGGAAGGGAAGGTGCGGACTCCCAGAATATCAAAATACTTTCCAAGCACAGGGGCAGCTTCCTTCACGTGCTCTACGGTAGATCCGCTCATGATGGCTTCGTCTTCAAACTCCAGTGTCCAGCCGTCCTGCCCTACGTTAAATACGATTGGATCCATGCCTAGATTTTTGGCAGCTATCTGCGTGCTGATGCGTGTACGCATGCTGGGGTTAAGAAATAGCATACCCAGTCGTTTGTTGTGCCCCAACGCAGCATCTTTAAACGGGTTGGCTTTGTAGGCGAGTGCGTTATCGACCAGCTGCGCTAGATTCGGTACTTCGTTTACGGAGAGAAAATGCTTCATGATAGCACGGGCTTTTTTAGTTCTACAGAAAGAGCTTCCAGCAAAATATCCGATTCGTTTTTGGTTAATGCCAGGGAAGGAAGAAGACGCACGGTGTTGGGTTTAGCCTCCCCGGTAAAGATATGGTGCTTGAATAATAAGTCTTTTCTTAACGAAGCCAGAGAGTCAGGTAAATCAAATCCAATCATTAAGCCCTTGCCTCGTACCTCAGTGATGGATGTGAACGAGCGAAGTTGTTCTATCCAGTAATTACCTAGCGTGGTTGCATTAGTCATCAGGTCTTCCTGTTCAATTACTTCCAGCACAGACAATGCTGCTGCGCACGCTAAATAGTTTCCACCAAAGGTGGTACCCAGCATACCACTCCATGGTTTAATGTTGGGATGGATCAGCACACCCCCCACGGGAAATCCATTGCCCATGCCTTTGGCGGTAGTGATTAAGTCTGCTTCAATGCCAGAATATTGATGAGCAAAGAATTTTCCTGAGCGACCGTTGCCTGATTGCACTTCATCTAAGATCAACAAGGCTCCAACCTGCTTGCATTTTGTGGAAAGCAATCTCAGGAAGGAGTCATCCGGCACTTGAATACCCCCAACACCCTGAATGCCTTCGATGATGACGGCTGCGATGTCTTTATGGATAGCCTCTATAAATGCTTTTTCATCATTCAAAGGCAGGAAGGTTATATCATGGCCTGTATTAAAAGGAGCAACGATCTTTGGATTGTCTGTTGCCGCTACGGCTCCGGAAGTTCTTCCGTGGAACGCTTTCTTAAAGGCGATTACTTTCTTTCTTCCGGTAACAAAGGAGGCAAGCTTCAATGCATTCTCGTTGGCCTCTGCTCCCGAATTGCACAGAAAGAGCTGATGATTGGGATACCCCGAAAGTTGTCCGAGTTTTTCTGCCAGCTTTTCCTGCAATGAGTTTTTAACACTATTTGAATAGAAACTGATTTTGTCTAACTGGCTTTTTAGTGCTTCTACAAAGTGTGGATGATTGTGACCGATCGAAATCACAGCATGACCACCATAGAGATCTAAATATTTTTTTCCTTCGCAATCCCACAGCCAGGAACCTGAAGCCTTTACGGGTTCGATTGGGAAGAGCGGGTATACATCGAATAGTTTCACTTTTTATAAGTTAAAAGTTAAAAGTGGAAAGTTTAAAGTAATATTGCTTCACTTTTTTGATTAATGAGATAAGCATAGCTTTTACTTCGTTGGTCAGAGAATTTACTTTTTCAAATTGAATTTTATCAAGGTAATCGAGTTCAAGCGATAGAAGCAATAAGTATTCTACTTCTTGTGTTGACCCAAGTGCTGTTTGCAGATAATGTGCAAAGTCTTTCTTTGTTGATTTACCAGTGCCCTCAGCAATGTTAGTTGGAATTGATACGGACGCTCGCCTCAGTTGACTAGTAATTCCAAATTGTTCCTCTTTTGGAAATTCCTTTGTGCTACTGTAAATTAATAACGCATTTTGGTGTGCCTTTTGCCAAACAATGAGATCTTTAAAATTCTGCATCGGTACTTACTTTTTACTTTAAACTTTCTACTTTAAACTTAAAAAGTATTTCCTTTCAATTTCAAACCCTCCGACTCATCAACCCCAAACATCAAATTCATATTCTGAACTGCCTGGCCACTGGCTCCTTTTAATAAATTATCCGTGATGGAATGAATCGCGAGTTTGCCTCCCACTTTCTCTAAATGAATTAAACACTTGTTGGTGTTCACAACTTGCTTGAGGTCAATCATCTCATCAATCACGTGAGTGAAGGGATGAGAGGAATAATATTCCTTGTAGAGTTTGTTAGCCTTTTCTAAAGATAAAGAGCAATCTAAAACCGAGGTTACGAAAATACCGCGGGTAAAATCACCGCGCCAGGGCACGAAGTTGACAGCCTCCGAAAAGCCAGGTTGAAGCTTTTTTAAGGTATGATTGATCTCACCCAAATGTTGATGGGTTAAGGTCTTATAGGCAGAAATATTATTTGCCCGCCAGGTAAAGTGTGTTGTGTCTTGTAGTTTTTGTCCGGCACCCGTTGATCCGGTAATGCCTGTCGTATGAACTTCTTTCAATAAACCTGCTTTCGCCAAAGGCAGCAGACCCAATTGAATGGTTGTAGCAAAGCAACCCGGGTTAGCAATGTTTTTTGCTTGCTTGATTTTCTCACGCTGAAATTCCGGGAGTCCATACACAAACTCACGACCCTCTGCCGTATCACCCAAGCGAAAATCATTTCCCAGATCAATAATGCGAGTAGTGGCAGAGAAGTTGTTTTCACTTAGCAGCTTCTTGCTTTCACCATGACTCAGGCAAAGAAATAGAACATCTACCGGTTGGTTGAAGTCTGAGGTATAAATTAAATCAGTTTCTCCAACTAAATCAGCATGCGTTGAAGTTACCGATTTGCCGGCCTGACTTCTGCTCTGAACAAAAATAACTTCCACGTTAGGATGTAACAGCAGCAGACGCAGCGTTTCCCCCCCGGTATATCCGGCTCCACCAATGATGCCCGCTTTTATTCTCTCTTTCATTTTTTAGAGTTAAAAGTTTAAAGTGGAAAGTTCAAAGTCAGTGTCAGTCTACTTTAAACTTTGAACTTTTTACTTTCTACTTGTTGTCTGCTTCTTCCTTTACTTGATAATAAATCCCTACCTGGTTGCCGAAAATTTTGGTGAATCCCTTCACATCATCTGCCGTCCAACCGAGGTTCATTTCCCCGTACTTGCCAAATTTAGCCGACATCAGGTCGTATTTCGATTCAATGCCGTTAATCTGATAGCGATAAGGATGTAAGGTAATCGAAACTTCCCCGGTAACATTTTGCTGCGAGCTGGTAAGGAATGCTTCCATATCGCGCATGACCGGATCAAGGTATTGACCTTCATGCAACCAGTTGCCATAGAATTGTGCCAACTGGTCTTTCCAACTCAATTGCCATTTGGTGAGTACGTGTTTCTCCAGCGCATGATGAGCCTTAATGATCAGCACCGGGGCTGCGGCTTCAAAACCAACCCGACCTTTTATTCCAATAATGGTATCACCCACGTGGATATCACGGCCAATCCCGTAAGGGCCGGCAATGGATTGCAAGTGATGAATAGCTTCTACCGGATGTGCGAACTGCTTTCCGTTCACGGATATCAATTCACCTTTCTCAAAACCCAGATTTACTTCCTCACTGCCTTGTTTGGTCACCTGGGTGGGCCATGCTTCTTCAGGTAACTGTCCCATAGAATTCAAGGTTTCCTTTCCGCCCACGGAGGTTCCCCAGATTCCTTTATTAATGGAGTACTTCGCTTTCTCGAAGTTGTAGATAACGCCCTTTGATTTCAGGTATTCGATCTCTGCTTCGCGACTCAGTTTTTTATCGCGGATAGGCGTGATGATCTCAGTACCGGGGGCAAGGATCTGGATGATCATGTCAAAGCGCACCTGGTCGTTGCCAGCCCCGGTGCTTCCGTGGGCAACCGCATCTGCTTTCAATAACTTTGCATATTGAGCCGAAGCCAGTGCCTGCGACATGCGTTCTGCGCTTACGCTGAGTGGATAAGTTCCATTCTTCAAAACGTTTCCATACACCAGGTAGCGTATTACCTTTTCGTAATAGGTCTTGGTTTCGTCTACCGTTTTATGCGAAGCCACCCCTAAACTCAAGGCACGTTTTTCGATCTCCCTTACTTCTTCTGCGCTAAATCCACCCGTGTTCACAGTTATCGTATGAACTTCGTACCCAAGTTCTTTGGATAAATAAATGGCGCAGTAGGAGGTGTCTAGTCCTCCACTGAATGCTAAAACAACTTTCTTCATAACCTCACCCCCGGCCCCTCTCCACAGGAGAGGGGAGTACAGAGTTTTTAATATTAGTGATTAAGTATTTATGTCCTGTTACCAGAAAAACAGGAAACTCATGAACGAAGATTTCTTACCTTCTTCACCTTCTTTTTTCTTCCAGCCTTTGAGCAGGACGAATTGCTTGAAGCGCACCCAGCGTTCGAATAGCTTGAAGTTCCCCTGAAACTCACGCTTGCGGTGATGCTCCAGATCTCCTTCCGGAGTTACTACCGTCTTGGCGAGCTCAGCTTTTTTCCTGGCATCTTCCGCAGGATCAAAGAGCATGGCGGTACACATACAGTTCTTTCGTTCCTTGCTCATCAGGATTTCAAAGTTTACACAACTGCGGCAGCCCTTCCAGAACTCTTCGTCTGTGGTGAGTTCGGAATACGTTACTGGCTCATAGCCCAGGTCTGAGTTGATCTTCATCACGGCAAGGCCGGTGGTTAAACCAAAAATCTTGGCATCTGGATATTTCTTGCGTGAGAGCTCAAATACCTTGCGTTTGATTTCAGTAGCGACCCCCGACTTGCGGAAAGGAGGCGACACAATAAGGCCGGAGTTGGCAACATACTTGCCATGTTCCCAGGCTTCGATGTAGCAAAAGCCAACCCAGGTACCATCCGGAGTAAGGGCAATCACAGCCTTTCCTTCCTCCATTTTCATTTTCACATAGTCGGGCGAGCGCTTGGCAATGCCTGTGCCGCGTGCCTTGGCAGATTCAGCCATCTCGTTGGTGATGGTTTCTGCATAATGTGTGTCATCAGCCGTAGCTGGTCTGACAATAATATTATTCTCCAATGTTGTAATTCGTTAAGATGAATGATGAAAACAAGAAATGCTTTAAAAGCACTTCAGGCGTAACCTGCCTTGCAGACCCGCCATACGATTGTTAGTAAAAAGGTATCAGATTCTGATTTGCCTTCGAAAGCTTTTGAACCCCGGGCGGGGGAAGCAATCGTTACAAATGAGCATGGTAGCTGGTGTGGCTACGCTGAGGGTGAATTCAGCAGGCTCAAGAGGTGTGTTGGTTGTTTTCAATTCTGTTCTTGCGTTTAAATCGTCAGATAAAAGGCATTCAAAAAAGTTTTTACAAAATTAATGCAATTACAAACGATTATTCTAATAGTTGGTTCAATTTTATGAGAGTTTTTTTGGGAGCAGGTTAAACACCCGAGTTGTATGGAAAAGTTTTTAGATCAGTATGGATACCTGGCGTTGCTCATCGGCACGTTCTTCGAGGGTGAGACAGCCATTCTCGTTGCTTCATCCTTGATCTACCGTGGACTGTTCGAGTTTCCTTTTACTGTGCTGGCAGCGTTCATGGGCTCCTTCATCAGCGATTGGATCTATTACCTCATCGGGCGGCTCAACGGAAAATATTTCCTTGCCAAACGCCCGCACCTGGAGGCGAAGGTGAAACCAGTCACAAACTTCTTTCATAAGCACCGCCTTCAGATTCTCTTTAGCTACCGCTTTCTCTATGGATTTCGGGTGATCATTCCACTGATCGTGGGCATGAGTGGTATTCGCCCACTGTCTTATCTCTTCTACAGCACCGTTACCGGGTTGATGTGGGCCACGCTCGTAAGCACCACCGGTTATTGGATAGGCCGGTTGCTCAACCTGCAGGCAAAGGCCTTTGAAGATAATTTTATCTTCATTGTACTGGGCTTTGCCACCTTCGGGCTGTTGGTGGGTTACACCATCCGCAGGTTAGCGTTAAAGAAAATGGCAGCTGAATAACTTACTCATACCGCAAGGTGGTTGAGGGATTTGTCATCGCTGCCTTAAGTGTTTGGGTACTTACCGTGATCAAGGCAAGCAGGATGGCACCTATAGCCGCCAGTAGATAAATCGCCAGGTTCATGTCGATGTGATAAGCAAACGAGTCCAGCCACTGATTCATAAAATACCAGGCGAGGGGCCAGGCAATCAGGTTGGCAACAACAATCAGAATAACAATCTCGCGTGAGAGCAACGTAAGAATGCTAGGAACCGAAGCGCCCAATACTTTGCGGATGCCAATTTCTTTTACACGTTGCAGCGTGTTGAACGTGGCTAAACCGAACAACCCAAGACAAGCAATAAAGATGGCAAGGCCTGAGAAAACGATGAAGAGTTGACCTTGCTTTTGCTCGTCAGTATATAGCCTTTTGTAATCGTCACTTAAAAAAGTGTAACTGAATGGACGATTTGGCAAGAACTCTTTCCAGGTTTTCTCCAGGTGTTCGATTCCTTGCTTCATGTCGTTGCTGGAAATCTTAACGGATATATTGTTATAATAGTTGATAAAGAATACCAAGGGAACGATTTCCTGATGCAATGATTCAAAATGAAAATCCTTGACTATGCCAATCAGTTTACCGGTGGTGCCCCCATAATTAAAATCCTTATCAACGGCAGAATTGAAATCTTTCCATCCGTAGGCCTGTGCCGCTGCTTCATTAATTATAAATGCTAATGAATCATCGGTGGGAATGTCCTTTGAGAAATCCCGGCCCGCAACAAAATCAATATTGTACGTTTTAAAAAACTCATGATCTACACTTACATACTTAGTAGTCACGGTAGAGTTTACAAGACTGTCACCCGTCATAATTAATGGGGGACCTTGACTATCCAGAAGTCGGCCGGTAGGGATACGGGAAGAACGCCCCAATGTTTTTATGCCTGAAAATTTTACAAGTTCATTATAAAATGATTCGTAAGAGTCTGCCAACTCGCTATAGTAAGGAAGCGTTACAACCTGGTCTTTATCGTACCCGAGGTTGCGGGTATTCAGGTATCGCAATTGTTGAAAGGTAATGGCAGTGGCAATCAGCAAGACAATGGAGATGGAGAATTGCGCGACTACCAATGATCTTCGCACCAACCCTTTTCCTTTTATAGAACCTTGTTGACCTTTAAGTACGAGCGCAGGTTTAAAACTGGACAACACAAAGGCAGGGTATAAGCCTGCTATCAAGCCTACAACCACAGCAAATCCGACCAAGCCAATAAATAAGGGCCAGTTGCTGGTGGGATCAAGCGTTAATGATTTTCCTGTAAAACTGTTTAACCAGGAGATAGCCCCGATAGAAATGACAATGGCCAGCACGAGTGAAAAAAATGAGATCATTACCGACTCGCTCAGGTATTGATTTACCAACTGGCTTTTGAAAGCACCCACCACTTTCCGCAACCCAACTTCCTTGGCACGTTTGGTTGCCCGGGCGGTGCTTAAATTGATGAAGTTGAAACAGGCAATCAGAATGATGAACAAGCCAATCACAGCCATCATGCGCACGTTATTCATATTTCCGTTTACTTCAAGTTCGTCATCAAGATGCGAACGGAGGTGGATGTCTGTGAGCTTTTGAAGAAAAAGAGTTGTCGCTTTGGAAGCGGTGAAATCGGGTGGAGCTCCAAAGTTGGCCTTGGCAAAGTTGGCATAGTGACGCTCCATGAAATCGGGCAACCCGGCTTCTACTTTTTTGGGATCAGCCCCTTCTTCCAAGAGCAGATAAGTACCAAAGGCATTGTTGCCCCAATTGGTTTCGAGACCTTTTCTTCCATAGATGTTATCATTCTCCAGCGTGACGAAGGAAACCAGGTATTCCGGATGCCAGTGGGATTGTGCCGGAAAGTCTTTATACACTCCCGTTACTTCCAGATCGAACTGGTTGTTTACCCGCAGTCGCTTACCCAGTGCATTCTCCTGATCGAAAAATTTCCGGGCTGATTTCTCCGAGAGCATGATTGTGAAGGGTCGCGTGAGTGCGGTTGCCGGATCACCTGCGGTTACTTCAATATCAAAGATTTTAAAGATGTCGGGTTCTACCACAAAGAGATAGTTCTCCGTAAAGTTTTTTACCAGTTCACCATCCTCTTCCAGGCCTATGACTAATCCATAATTAATGGTGCGGGCCATCACTTCAATTTCACCAAAGTCATTTTTAAGCAACGGACCAATTGGTGGTGCCACGTTAGCCAGGTGCAGGTTGGCTTCTCCGTCTTTATTCAGAAAGTTGCGGGTTACGCGATACGTTCTGTCCGCTTTTGCGTGATACCGATCATAATTCAATTCATCGGACACAAATAAATAAATCAGGATGCAGCACATCATGGCTAGCGCCAGGCCCGCCATGTTAATGAAGGCTGTAAGTTTATTCCTGAAAATAGAGCGGAAGGCGACTTTCAGATAATTTCGGATCATAGCTAATATCTTGTTAATGACTTAAACTCGAAATTTGCAGATTCGTTACAAGGACAACCCCTTTTATAAGACGTTGCTTAGCGTCAACGGAGATTCGGCAACAAAAGTTAACAATTTTCTTAACCTGGTGGTAAACTGGTTTGACCGGTTTGAGTCTCTGGCGTGTGCGATTCCGAACAAATTCTATTTCTGGATCCGATGATAGAGCAAGTCAGTTGTTGTTGTCCATGTTTTGCCGGCATCACTTGTTACCTCGAAGAGCTGCCGAACATTGTTTTTGTCCAGGTTAAAGAATGTGAGCCGCGTAATCTGGTTTTGTTGATCGGGCCTGGTTACAAATACCATTTTGTAGTCTTTGTACTCACCGTCTATAAATTCTATCACCGCACCTTTGTCGTCAACCCAGGTTTGCATCCACTTGCCGGAACCTGAATTGTACAGGTTAAAACTTTTTCCTGCATAGTTCTGTGGCGGTGCCGAAGTCCAGTTTTCATAGATAACACACTCACCCAACAATAATTCGATTTTACTTTTTCCTGCTGGTTGTCCGGTGGTGGATTTCACATCCCATTCACCAATCCAAAAATCAAACTGACGGGACTGCTCAGCATACCGGCACGGATAAACGCCACGCAAAAGCCGCTGGTGCAATGTCTCGTATCGGGGATTTGATTTTACACGGGCAAGGTTGACATCTGTTTCAAACAACGTAAGCGCTGTAAATCCATTGGTGAGTGATTTCTCCAGCGTTTCAAAACACTTATCGGTTTGATTATTTTGTGCATAGGCTGTACTTAGATAAAACAAAGGCATTGGATTAGCACCTAAGGCAACCGCTTCTTCCAGTTGAGTAATAGCCGCCTGTGTTTTAGTCTGATTAAGTAACCCAATTCCGGCCCGCATCCGGGCATTGGAATTCTGAGGCTCGCGTTTAGCAATAGACTGATACGAGCTAACCACCAGTGGCCAGTTGCCTGCTTCAAAATATTCATTCGCTTTGGTTCGCTCTTCTGGGGATACGGTTTGCGCAACAGCCTGACAAAATGTGGTCGCTATAAGAATTAAAAGCATGATTCGTTTCATGGCCGTAGTATTTGTACACTAAAGCTATACCATTTGAATAATATTTTAATGCCCTTGTCTGCGGTATCCTGAAATGGTCTTAAATTACTAACCTTAAAATTCAACTTTCATGTACATACAAGGGGATGCAGCAAAGGAAATGACCTACGATGCGATTGTCATCGGATCGGGGATGAGTGGGGGCTGGGCGGCCAAAGAGTTGTGCGATCACGGACTGAAAACGCTCGTATTGGAGCGCGGCCGCGAAGTGAAACACCTGCAGGATTATCCAACCACTACCATGCATCCGTGGGAGTTTCCATTGCGCGGAAGATTGCCGCTGGAGGTTACCGAAGCCAATCCCGTGGTTGACCGCTGTTATGCCTTCAACGATACTACCAAACATTTCTTTGTTAAAGATGGGGAACATCCCTACATCCAGGAAAAACCTTTTGACTGGATTCGTGGCTACCAAACCGGTGGCAAGTCGTTGCTGTGGGCCCGGCAGGTGCAGCGGTGGAGTCGTTTTGAATTTGAAGCACCTGGTCGTGATGGCTTTGCCGTGGATTGGCCTATTCGTTACAACGATCTTGCTCCCTGGTATTCGTACGTAGAAAAATTTGCAGGCATCAGTGGCAACCGCGATGGCCTGGAAACACTTCCCGACAGTGAGGTGATGAAGGCGTGGGAAATGAATTGCGTGGAGAAACACATTCAGGAGCGCATCAAAGCAAATTATAAAGACCGCGATGTAGTAATAGGCCGTTGTGCGCATCTTACCGAACCGCAGGAAATTCATAAGCAACAAGGGCGTGGCCAATGCCAGGCACGTACGCTTTGCGAACGCGGGTGTCCGTTTGGTGGCTACTTTAGTGCAAACTCCTCAACGTTGCCTTGGGCAATGAAAACGGGGAACATGACTTTGCGACCGCATTCGGTGGTGCACTCTATAATATATGATGAGAAAAAAGGCAAAGCCAGTGGTGTGCGCGTGATTGATTCTGAGACCAAAGAGGTGTTTGAGTACTTTGCCCGCATCATTTTCGTCAATGCGGCATGCCTCAATTCAAATCTTGTCTTATTGAACTCAACGTCTAATCGTTTCCCCAATGGATTGGGTAACGACAATGGCTTGCTCGGTAAGTTTGTGGCCTTTCATAATTACCGCGGCACGGTAAGTTCCACCTTCGAAGGCTATGAAGACTCTTATTATTATGGACGCAGACCTACGTCTATCATGATGCCTTCATTCCGGAATGTGCGCAAACAAGAAGAAGATTTTATGCGCGGCTACATGTCGTTTTATACCGCCAGTCGTGTAAACGGCAGTGCCGAAGGGTTGGGTGCTGAGTTGAAACAGTCCGTTGCCAAACCGGGTACCTGGATGGTTAGTATGATGATGCAGGGCGAAACCGTACCGATTGAAAGCAACCACGTGCGGTTAAGTACCGATCAGAAAGATGCCTGGGGTATTCCGCAGTTGATCACTTCCGTTGAACATACCGATAACGATGTGAAGGTGATGAACGACTTCCTGGAGCAGGCTCAGGAAATGCTCGACAAAGCCGGCTGTAAAAATATAGTACCGCATGATAGCAACCAGGCTCCGGGCCTCGACATCCACGAAATGGGTGGTGTGCGTATGGGTCGCGATCCGAAAACTTCTTTATTAAATAAGTGGAATCAATTCCATAGCTGCAAGAATGTGTTTGTTACCGATGGTGCCTGTATGACTTCGGTAGGCAATCAAAATCCATCGCTTACGTTTATGGCGTTAACAGCCCGTGCGGCAAACTATGCTGTGGAGGAAGCGAAGAAAGGAAATTTGTAGGATTGCGATTTACAAATGACGAAGGACAAATGACGAAGTACGAATGACGAATGATGAATGACGAAGGACGAATGGAATTACTGATTCGTACTTCCAAATTCGTACTTCGTACTTCCAAATTCGTACTTCGTACTTCCAAATTCGTACTTTATGTTCCTCTCATTACTTATCAAAAAGCCGTTTAAGAAAGCCCCGCTTTTCTTTCTTCCCGAACTCCTTCTGTTTGTCTTTCTCTTTTTTGTCAAGCAGCCTTTCCAAAAATTATCACTTCTATATAAATCGCAATCAATCTTTCTTTCCCACGTAGAAGGAAGTGGCGCAAAGCGCGCCTGTGTGATAGAATTCAATTCCGTGTCTTGATTGGAAAGTTTTAAAAACTCACCCACTATGGGTAATGCGGTACGCGAGCCCTGACCTAAAGCCGTAGACCGAAACCGGATCTTTGGATCATCGGCACCTACCCACGCACCCATCACCAACTTTGGCGTGATCGCCATAAACCAACCATCGGTGTTGGATTGGGTAGTTCCAGTTTTTCCGGCAATATCATTCGTGAGGCCAAAGCGCGTGCGCAGACTTGAACTCGTACCATCATTCACAGCTCGCCTTAGCATGTGCACCATCAGGGCAGCACTCTCGGCCGACATGGCCTCGGTTCCAGCAGCCGGTTTAAATTGTTCAAGCATGACATTATCGTGTGTGGTAATGGCTGTGATGTAGAAGGGCTCTATGGACTTCCCTTGATTGGCAAAACACGCATAGGCGCTCACCATTTCCATCATAGAAATATCGGGGGTACCTAACGCAATGGAAGGATAGGCGGCTATAGAACTCTTAATACCCATGCTGCGCGCCAGTTGAATCGTGTTATCGATGCCCGCCTTTTCCAACACGCGCACCGATACGGTGTTCACAGAGTAGGCCAGTGCACCGGGAAAAGAATATCGCAACTCATAATTGTCTTCCGAGTTTTCGGGAGCCCAATCTTTATCTCCTGTGTACGTAATCTTTTCGGCAGAGATAAAGGAACACGGATTAACGCCTTGCTCTAAGGCTGCTGCATACACAATCGGTTTAAACGTAGAGCCCACCTGCCGTTTCGTACTTTCCTGCACATGGTCAAATTGAAAGTAAGTATGATTGATGCCACCTACCCATACACGCACTGCGCCTTGTGCCGGATCCATTGCCAGCAGGCCCGCATTCAAAAACTTCAGGTAATGTTTCAGCGAATCGATGGAACTCATTGTCACTTCTTCTTCGCCTTCCCAGTTGAAGATTGTCATCAGAACCGGTTTGTTCATGACGGCTATAATTTCTTCATGACTCAACCCTTGCGCGTTAAGATTCTGATACCGTTCTGAATTGCGGATCACTTCATTCATGTATCCCGGGTATGGTTGCCACGGCTCGCGCTTACCCCAATGCGTGTAAAATGTTTTTTGAAGCTGAGTCATCTGGCGCTGCATCGCCTCTTCGGCATATTGTTGCAGCCGCGAATCAATCGTGGTGTAGATTTTCAGGCCATCGGTATACAGGTTGATGGGCTCTTCGTGATGCAGGTTGTATTGCTCGCACCACGTTACAAGTTCCTGGCGCAGGTATTCGCGAAAGTAAGGCGCTAACCCGGTATGATGTGTAATCTTATTGTACTGCAATTCAATGGGCAAGGCCTGCAGCGAATCCACCTTTCCTCCATTTATAAATTTATTCTTGCCCATCTGCGCCAGCACAACATTTCTCCGCTGCAGCGATTGCTCAGGAAAAATTCTTGGATTGTACGATCGCGTTGCCTTCAGCATTCCGATCAGCACAGCGGATTGGTTAATGGATAAGTCTTTCACGGGCACGGAGAAAAAGCGCTGGGCTGCAGTTCCAAGCCCATAAGTATTATCCCCAAAGGGAATCGTATTCAGATAAAGTGCGAGGATCGCTTCTTTATCATACACCGCTTCAAGGCGCGAAGCAATCAGCATCTCTCTTACTTTGTTGATGAAGAGCGAGAAAAACCAATAGTCCTTGCGGGGATAAAGATTTTTGGCAAGTTGTTGCGTGATGGTACTGCCACCCCCCGAAGACTCGCGCTGCAACAACAGACTTTTAACCAGCACCCGCGCCACGCTGCGCATGTCAATGCCGTGGTGATTATAAAAGCGAACGTCTTCGGTAGCGATGAGGGCATGTAGTGTATGCACAGGGATTTCCTGAAATGTAATGTTCGAGCGCTCCTGAATAAAGTACCGACCCAACAACACACGATCGGCACTGTACACTTCGCTGGCCGTTGGATTTTGAACGGCCAATAATTCTTTTTTAGTCGGCATTGAACCGAGTAAGCCGGTCCAGATTAATAAAACTAATAGTACGAGGAGCGATGCCATGGCCGCAATCGTGCGACCACCCAGTATCATGATTTTTTTTAAGGTGAGTGCCTTAAACCAGGCCGAGAACTTATCGAATACAAGAAGTACACGCAGCAGGAATAAATCCATTTATTTCTTTTCCATCTTTTGTTTGGCGTCCATGCACCAAAGCAGTTCTTCTATAAACGGTGCTACCCGCTTTTCTATTGCTGGCTTATCAACCGGAATTCCTGCTTCATCAATAAGATCCTGTGCTTTGGGCATGGGGCACATGGCCGGCACAACCCAGGCGCGGATTTTAAATAAGGTAAATACGAGCGAAGTGATTACCTGCGAGCCCCCAAAGACACCATTCGATACGGTGGAGATAGCTATGGGCTTTCTGCGCCATTCGTCATACAATAAATCGACCACGTTTTTCAAACTGGCCGGATAGCCTCCGTTATACTCGGGGGTAACGATGATAACACCATCGGCATTTTTTATCTTCTCGCTAAAGTCGAGCACTTCGGGCAGGGGATAGGTTTGATGACTTAACCGTTCCTCAAACACCGGAAACTTGTATTCATTAAGATCCAGGATCTCGTTACCGGCTAATCCATGCTCATCTAAATAGTTTTTAAAGAAGAGCGCTACCCGGTGACTTACCCGATCGGTACGAACGCTGGCAGAAATAATGGCGATGTGCGGCATGGTGTTTACGGTGTGTCAAACAATCTGCCCAATATCGGGAAATGTGGTTTCATTTCAATTGACCGTACGATGAACTGCTTTGTGGTGCTATGGCCGTTAGCGGATGCCCGATGAGGTTGAGTGTTCAAAGCAAAAGCGGTCTGACCACTGAATGCGCTCGCAAAGGAGTGGTCTGACCGCTCTGTCCTCTCTTCTAACATCGTCTCTCGCAGAGGACGATGTGCAGCTTTCGTATCGTCCCTTGCAGGAGACGATACTAGACACCAAGTTTGAACTTAATTCTACATGGGATTTACGAATTGGGAATGACGAAGTACGAATTCAGATCACCTGTCTGATAGCCATTCGTCACTCGCAATTCGTCATCCTATTTCCTGCACCATCGCTCGGAGAGGACAAGCAAAAGCGGTCTGACCACTCTGTCCTCTCTTCAAACATCGTCTCTCGCAGAGGACGATGTGCAGTTTTCGATTAATCCCTCACCCCAACCTTCTCTGTCAATTGACAGATTCGGTTGGCAAGCCCGCCCCCTATCCCATGCCTTTGCCGAAACGGCTTCGTGCAGGCAGGCCAGGGAGAGGGGTGGCCGCCAGCAGGCGGACGGGGTGAGGGGATGAAGGTCAACCCTTCCCCAACTCCATCAACCTTTCTGTATCATTATTGATCGACAAAATCAACAAACAGGTAGCCGTGCAAAACACAGGGCTGGTAATGCAATGGTGACCACTCCAGCTGCCATCGTCATTTTGAATCCGCACCATGCGGCCCGACACATTATCATACCAGTTCTTCCACGTGGTGTCTTTGCTGATGATCAACCCTTCGCCCGTTTGCAGGTAGCTCATAAACTCTTCGCCCCCGTTGTTGCCAAAGCCCTGCATCACATCATCGCGCTGGGCCTGCACCTTGGCCGACTGGTACACTTCATAGGCCGTAGAATATTTCATCGCTTCATCTTCGCTGAAGCCGATCTTGCCTAAGTTCTCGGCTGTGGCCGGAGCATTCTGTGCCAGCCGACCGTCTTTCTTTGCTTTAGAGATTTCTTCTTCTACTTTACGCGCTTCCTTGGCACTGGCCCGTGCCGAACCCGTTACTGAATACAACATGACACCCGCACCGAGTTCGGTATTTACATCGCCCGTCTTTGCATTGTAATTGTTTTTCTGAAACTCGCGCGACTTCTCCAACACGGCTTCATCCACGTTGGCGCCCTGTGCCTGCGCAGCTTCCAACGCATTGCTGGCAAAAGACGATTGCAATACACCCGCCCAGCCTGAACCCGTTGTACTGCCATTGCCATCCTGGGCCCGCTGAATTTTTGCCACACATGTGTTCAGGTTTTTCTTTACGCGTGCATGCAGTTGCGGTTGATCTTCGAGGTAGGGCAGGAGGTTGCTGAGAAACTGCGCGGTTAAAATCACATCAATGTTGGCGCCCAGCTTGATCTGGATTTGAGTGCCTTGCACTTCCGTGATGTTGTAGCTCGCTGCCGGTGAGGTTTCGATGGTGGTTAATAAATACTGCAAGGCGGCATTCAATTGTTTTGAGTACTCGCCTTTGCGCAACGTAGAGCCGCTGCGCAAAATAGCCATGGCCACCATGCTGGTAGTGGCCGGGTCGGCCTGCACGGCATGCGGGTCCATTACATCCTGCCGGCTATGACTTCCTGCCCCCCAGCCGCCATTGGGGTTTTGGGCGCGTGCTACCCAGGCGAGGCCTCTGGTGAGCGCGGTGTTTACTTTCTCAGTAGTTTTAAAGCGGAAACTCGAATCCGAACTTTCTTCGCCCATCAGGGTGCGGAAGACACAGCCTTGCGGGATGCTTTTGTAGGTAGTGTACCGTTTAGTGGTTTCTTTGGTGCGCGAAAACGACACCAGGGCCCCGAGGGCCGCCAGGCCGAGGAGGGCGATTGCTAATTTTTTCATGTGTTTGTTTTTTTGGTTTAATGCCACCTGGAATTCGCCTGATTTAATTTTCCCTTAATGGGTTGATTCAGACCGGCTCATTTCATAAGCGTTTTTATTTACCCGGATGCCGGGTACCGCCCGATTCCATAAAGCAAGCGCGTAATTTTTAGTAGGATTAATTCTGAAAAGGAAAAGTTGCAGGGAATTGATGATTGCCAAATTTTTTGTTGCATTCAAAACTCTGAGCGTAAATAATCAAAGCGAACGAGATGCACGGTTCTGATATAAAAACTAAATTAGTACCGATGTCGGTTGAATTTGCCTGCGGTCAATGTTGTTACCGAACCGCAGCATAAGGTTAACAAGGTATACGTTATACTATATAATATAGCTTTTATGAATA
Organism: Cyclobacteriaceae bacterium; assembly: GCA_044229915.1. Classification (GTDB taxonomy): domain Bacteria; phylum Bacteroidota; class Bacteroidia; order Cytophagales; family Cyclobacteriaceae; genus ELB16-189. Next base: position 255,156 of record JBGASB010000006.1, on the reverse strand, counting down.
TCAAGTTGAGGGGTATTTTTTTTATTATTTTGTTTTACCCTCTGGCACAACTATCGTTTGCACAATTCGATAACCTGGGAATTAATTCCGCATGGCACAAAGGACATATTTTACTTAGCACCAATGAAGTGGTTAATGGATACATTCAAAACAATGATAAACTGGGATTAATAAATTTCAAGGAAAGTCTTGATGATACAGAGTCAATATCTTTTCAAGATAAATCCATTCTGGCAATGGAATATTTGGATGCTGAACTTAATAAAATTAGAAAATTCGTAACGCTAAATGTTAACGATGAGGAAACTGGAAAGCAACGTTTGATACTTTTAGACATACTAATAGAATTCAAGCACTTCGCGGTTGTTTCCAAGATATATAGTGTTGAGCCAGCAATAAGAAAAAGAGTCAATTCATATACTATGGAAACTTACCATGCGAAAGTTGGATATGAACAATTTGAATATTTATATGTTGTGGATGATGATGGAGAAATCAAGACACTTCAAATTACATCTTCAATGGAGAAAGCAAAAATGAAGCCCTTTGCAAAAACGAGCCGAGATTTTATTGACCGCGATTTGCTTAAAAAACACATTGGACTAAAATGGAATGAGGTCAAGGATTATATATCCCAAAACAATTTAAAATTAAACTTGAAATCAGACCTTCTTCAAACGTTGGAGTTTTATGGAGAACTTGAAAATTCTGATCAATAAAGTCCAAAGTTAAAATGCATACTAATCAATAGTTCTTTGAGACTCAGCCTTCTTTCCAGCGGAGTCACCGCCTCGGGACTGCGCGTAAGATTATACGCAGCGTCCCCGAAACTGGAGACACTGCTTAGAAGGATTCTGAAAAGGAAAAGTTGCAGGGAATTGATGATTGCCAAATTTTCATTAGAGGAAATCCCGCATTGTCAGGCATCGTCCCTTACAGGAGACGATGCTGGAAAAGCTGAAATGCATACTAATCAATAGTTCTTTGAGACTCAGCCTTCTTCCCAGCGGAGTCACCGCCTCGGGACTCCGCGTAAGATTATACGCAGCGTCCCCGAAACGGGAGACACTGCTTAGAAGGGAAAAGGGAAAAGTTGCAGAGAATTGATGATTGCCAAATTTTCATTAGAGGAAATCCCGCATTGTCAGGCATCGACCTTATAGTAGACGATGCTGGAAAATGACGAATGCCATACCCGAGGTAGTGTTTGGTACTGCGCTTTGTATAGATTGGGATGATGCCTTGTTGTGTTTGGTACTATGCCTTGTATAGATTGGGATGATGCCTTGTAGTGTTTGGTACCATGCCTTGTATAGATTGGGATGATGCCTTGTAGTGTTTGGTACTACGCCTTGTATAGATTGGGATGATGCCTTGTAGTGTTTGGTACCATGCCTTGTATAGATTGGGATGATGCCTTGTAGTGTTTGGTACTATGCCTTGTATAGATTGGGATGATGCCTTGTAGTGTTTGGTACTACGCCTTGTATAGATTGGGATGATGCCTTGTAGTGTTTGGTACCATGCCTTGTATAGATTGGGATGATGCCTTGTGGTGTTTGGTACCATGCCTTGTATAGATTGGGATGATGCCTTGTAGTGTTTGGTACCATGCCTTGTATAGATTGGGATGATGCCTTGTAGTATTTGGTACGTTGCCTTGAATAAGCATTTTTTAAGCTCACTATGCTCTCGCAATGGCCAATGTTCTAATCACTGGTTTGGGGTTAGTGGTTGTTTGGTAGCAGACAATAAAAGTAGCTGGCTCCGACCCAACAACGTGGCTTAAAAACGGGTAAAAATCCGCTTTTTAAACTTATTTCATAAAAAACTGCAATTAGGAAGGAAATAATGCAACTATTTATACTGCAATTACGAATAATATCTTACTAACCACTCTCACGCATGGAAGAAACCGATCAATCGAGAACCGTCCGGATTGCGACAGCCTTGTTTTTCTTTGTATGTGTTCCGTTGTCGCTTTGGGAGTCGAATGTCCAATCGAAAATATTCGTGCCACAGAATCCTGCCACTACCGCCAACAATTTGCTCTCGAACGAATTGGTTTTTCGAAGCACGATTGTCACTCATATTATCGGCACCGTGGTTTTTATTATCATGATGATGTTGTTCTACAGACTTTTTAAGCCAGTGAATAACCATTTAGCCAGGCTCATGATCATTCCAATACTGGCGCAATTTCCAATCGTTTTTATCATGGAGGCGCTCAACTTTACAGCTTTGATGACCCTCAAGAGCGAGGCCCGGCCCGCCTTTGAGGCCTTACAAAAAGAAGAAGTGGCCTATTTCCTGCTGCGTCTTCATCGGTATACCTTTGGCGCAGATAAAATTGTTTTTGGATTAGGGTTCATTCCTTTCGGGATGCTGGTTTTGCGATCGGGTTTTGCACCCCGCATCATCGGATATCTCATCCTCCTCGGGGGTGTAGGGTATGTTATGGATACTTGTCTTTACCTTTTGCTGCAGCGTGCCGACTATTTGAATGTTCAATCACTGAAGTTGATGTCATCGGCATTGTATGCGCTTGCGTTTCTGTGGTTCATGATCCGAGGGATCCGTAAAACAACTATACAAGCTTCTTAACCAGGGGTGAATTATACTATTATGAAGAAGACAAAACTTGGAGAATTTGAAGAACTGGTGCTCCTCACCGTGGCGGCACTTCAACACGATGCCTATGGAGTTGAAATCAAGCGCGAGCTGGAATCAAGGCTGAAAGAAAAACTCAGTGTTGGATCTATTCAGTCCGCACTCAAGCGAATGGAGGATAAAGGATTTCTTACTTCACAGTTTGGAGAAGCTACCGCCAAACGAGGCGGAAAGCGTAAACGCATTTATGCTACAACTTCTCATGGACGTAACGTGCTGGAAGAAATGAAAGACATAAGAAACCAACTCTGGAGTTCGATCCCCAACCTGGTGTTTGATCTGAAGGCTATATGAAGACGCAGGCATATCCTCCGCAATGGCCGGTAAAATTTCTCCGGTTCTTCCTGAAGAAAGAATACCTGGAAGAAATTGAAGGGGATATGGAGGAGATTTTTTTTGAGAATGCCGAGCGCTTCTCTCTGCGCAAAGCAAAACGATTATACGTGTTGGAAATGATCAGGCTGTTGCGGCCCAACCTGATTAAGAATCTAGAGTTCATAAACTACCTGAGCCAGTATAGTATGTTCCAGAATTATTTTAAAGTTTCATTTCGAGGTTTAAAGAAGAATCCGGTTAACTCGTTAATTAATGTCTTCGGGTTAGCGGTAGCCATAGGCCTCGCCATCTTTGGCTATTCTTTTGCACGCTGGACCTACAGCACAGACCAGTTTCACGAAAACAAGCATTCCGTTTACCTCACCACATTCTATGCAAATCGTGACGGTGTAAATCAGCAATACGGAACAACCCCACGACCCCTGGCCGAACTCCTGCAACACGATTTTGCACAAATAAAAAAAACCTGTCGGGTGGAAGACCGTCCGGTTGTGATGAAATACAATGACCATGTCTTCCACGAACGCGTTCGGTATGTTGATCCTGAATTTTTGGAGATGTTCACATTTCCGCTCAAGTGGGGAACAGCCGGTTCATTGCACGATGTAAACAGCATCATTCTTAGCGAAGAGATGTCGGTTAAATACTTCGGTGAAGAAAATCCGATTGGTGAAAGCTTACAGATGATCTATGGGAAAGATCAAAGTAAAGTCTTCAGGATTTCAGGGGTTGCCAAAGAGTTTCCCAAGGCCCGCACCCTTGGTTTTAATTTCCTGATCAACTTCCAAAACTTCCGCACCACAGAACCTGGTTACGACTTTCATGACTGGAATGCATTTGTGAATGCCACGTTTGTGCAGGTGGAGAATCCTTCCGATTTGATTTCCATCCGGTCGAAAATGGAAAGATACAAGACGTTACAAAATAATGCAGCTACGGAAGACTGGGCTATTTCTTCCTTCTCATTCGAACCGTTGGCCACGCTCCACGAGCAGTCTGAATACATTAAAGACGACATCTCCAGGAGTTCAAAAGATAATTATACATCCGTTAGGTTCATGATAGTGATTGCTGTGTTCATGCTGGCCCTGGCCTGTGTAAACTACATCAACATTGCGATAGCAATGGCAGCTAAACGCCTGAAGGAAATTGGGGTGCGCAAATCCATTGGGGCCACCCGAAAAGTTGTGATTGTTCAGTTTCTCACGGAAAATATTGTGGTTACCTCATTTGCTTTGCTCATAGGCCTGGCGTTGGGATACTTTTTCTTTATTCCCGGATTTGAGATGCTCTGGAATTTTAATATGGACTTCCAATTCACAGATAGTACCCTGTGGATCTACCTTCCCGGTATCCTGTTGGTTACCAGCCTGGCTTCCGGAATTTATCCTGCGATTTATATTTCACGTTTTCAGGCGACAACAATTTTAAAGGGCAGTGTAAAATTCGGTCAGCGAAATGTGCTTACGAAAGTGTTCTTATGCTTTCAGTTAGCATTCGCCTGTGTGTTCATTACCATGTCGGTGATGTTTGCACAAAATACGGATTACATGAGCAAGCGCAGTTGGGGCTATCATCCGGAAGACGCTTTGTACGCCCGGGTGCCTGACCAACTATCGTTTGAGCAACTCAGTGCGAAGCTGGCTCAACATCCGGATGTGTTGTCCATCTCCGGGGCTGCCCACCACATCGGGCGCAGTCATAAATCCACCGTAGTACACTATCCAGATCGCAACTATGAAGTTGATCAATTAGCAGTTGATGCAAACTATCTCGAAACCCTGGGACTTCAGCTAAAGTCCGGACGCTGGTTTAACGACTATGAAGGCAGTGACCAACACGCGGTAGTAATTAATGAAACGTTTGCCAACACGCTGGGCGGCAATCCTGTGGGACAGGTTTTTCAGATTGACAGTGTTCAATTTGAAATAATCGGAGTGCTGAATGAATTTCACAGTTATTCGTTTTCTCAAACCGTACGCCCACTCATCTTCAGCGTAGCCGACAAGTCAGCGTATCGATTCCTTGCGCTCAAGGCGCGGAGTGGTTCGGAACTTACGGTGTACAAAGCACTTCAGGCCGGATGGTCGGATTTATTTCCTGAAATCCCCTTTGAAGGTGGCCTGCAGCAGGAGGTATGGGGATTTTACTTTCAGGAGATTGGAATTTATAAGCTTGTTTGGAGAGTTTTTGCTTTTCTGGTGATTACCCTGGCTACCCTCGGCTTGTATGGTTTGGTACGACTGAATATAGAAGGCCGCACCAAAGAATTCAGTATTCGAAAAGTATTGGGCGCGGAATTGAAAAACATTTCGGCCAGTGTAGTCAATCCCTATGTATCACTTTTCATCCTCTCCCTGCTGGTTGGCGCACCCCTTGGGTATTGGCTAGGCACGTGGCTCATTGAGTTCAGCAACCACTATCACATGCCCGGTACCTTTTCGGGAGCTGTTCTTGCCGTGGTTATCACGGTCCTCGTTTTGGCTCTCACCATGGGCACCCAGATCTGGAAAGTATTAAAATCAAATCCTGTTAATGGATTAAAAGTAGAATAATACTTTACGCTACATCTTACTAATCATTGAATACGATGGAAGATACAGAACGCAAAAAGACAGCAAGGCTTGCTGGCCTGCTCTTTTTCCTGTGGATTGTTACGGGATTTTACGAGATGTTTTTTGTCGCACCCAAACTATTTGTGAGTGGCGACACGGTTGCTTCAGCTCAAAATATTCTCACGTATGAAACGCTGTTCCGCACCGGTATTTTTTCCGGACTACTCACAAATACCCTATGGATATTATTGGTATGGGTTTTCTATCAATTATTCAGAACGGTGAATGAACGGTATGCTAAACTTTTAGTGGCTTCTGTCGTGGTGCAGGTACCGGTGGCATTTGTTAAAGCCGGACTAAGTATGGCAACCCTCTTAACTCTAAAAGGCGAAATTTTAAAGTCGTTTGAATTGGTGCAACGGCAAGACCTCGCCATGGCGTTTCTTAAAATTAACGACTATTGTGTTTCAGCCTTAGTATTATTTTATGGTCTTTGGCTCTTTCCGTTAGCGATCCTGGTTTATCAATCGGGTTTCATTCCTCGTTTCCTGGGAGTTTGGCTACTGATCAATGGCATTGTGTATGTGCTGCTAAGTTTCGCCAGCATTGTGCTACCGGAATACAAAGACCTTGTTTTTATGGTTGGGATGCCGGCCATGTTTGGTGAATTGGTGTTGATGCTTTGGCTCCTGATAAAAGGAGTCAGCAAGCGGCTTTAAAATAAAAAGAGCCGACCTCGAAATTCTCCGCGCATTTTGCACCGCCTACGCTCTTATTCCTCGCAGAGTAACTCAAAGAGGACTCTGCGCAATAGAGATTAGCCGCAGAGTCCCCGGGGCGGAGACTCTGCAGAGAGGGGATTAAATTTGGTTGGAGAACACCAACCTTGGGCGAGGGTTACCTCATCAATTGATTGTCATTCCCTGCCTGCGCGTAGCCGCTTCGGCAAAGGCAGGCGGGCGAGTGCTTAAACTTTCAATTTGGTATAAACATTAACGAGACCCGGAATCCCGATTTGAGTTGGTCTGTACCCTACTTAGAAAATAGCTCTTCCCAGCGGAGACTCTGCGGAGAAGGGTAAAATTCTTTTGTCCTTTTTGCCTTAGCCTTGCTCCCCGGCCGCATGGCCGCGTGATTGCTTCCAGACTGCCGTCCTTCCGCACCCGCCATCAGCCGCACCACCCGCGAAAGTACGAAGGTCTTTCAGCAATCACTGGAAGAATCGGGCGAGCTAATGGCGCATGTTAATTTGAAGACTGATCCCTGTTCCTCGCAGAGTCACTCAAAGAGGACTCTGCGCGATAGAGATTAGCCGCAGAGTCCCGGGGCGGAGACTCTGCGGAGAAGGGGGACAGGTTCGATTTCGTTTAAAGTAAGTAGCGATGGAATAGTGGACAGTTTGGTCATTCTAGAGAGGGTCGGAAACTCTTGGGACAGTGCATTCTACCTTATGCTGAGATCAATGAGTGGAAAATGGAGAGCGGGACAGGTTGATGGAATCAAGAGAAATGAAACGATAACAATTTGGTATAATATTTATAAGGGGTTAAAATTAAAAAAAGACTTAACCGAGTACCTTGAGGAAGGCAGAAAATCAATCAGTAAAGCTGACTATGAAAAAGCATTGCGGAACATTGATCTGGCTCTTGAGTATGATGCTCTAAATGTTGAAGCATTAATCTTGAAAGCAAGATCCCTTTATAATCTTAATCAAAAAGAAGAAGCTTGCAAGCTTATGAAGTCAACGCTTAAGTATGAAAACGAAAAATTAACTATTGCGTCAAGGGAATTTTGCGATTAACTTAGTAACTATCGGTATATGCAGACAATATCGATCTGACGAAACTGCCCTTCCTACGCAAACTTTGGCGGTTATTTTTGCAGATATATGGGTAAAAGACGTCTATTGGTTATAGCTCTATTATTAGGTGCAGCGGCAATATTTGTTTTTATTAATAAACATTCTGAATCTAAAGAGGTTTTCGACACAATCTATGAGCTCAGGAACAGTGGCACAGGGGATATTGAAAATCAGATCATTCAAGATCTTAAAATTAAAAGAGTAATTGGAATTGGTGAATCATCGCACGGTACAAAGGAATTTTATGATTTGAGGATCGATGTAGTTGAATCCTTTTTAAAAGACAGTATTCCTATCAACCTATTAATAGAAATAACAATACCTGAAGGACAAATACTTGATAACTATATAACAGATGACACCGTTGACTTTGAGATATTTCAGAAAATACCTTATCACTTACTAAAAAACACCTCCATTAAATCACTATTAGAGTTGTGTAGACATGCGAATGATAAAAGATTACCTAAAGATAAAATAAGAATTTATGGAATCGACCCATCATATGACAAAAGCCTTATAGATCATCTTAATAAAATTATATTCAATTCTGAAACTGGCGTTCAGATACCAAATGAACTAAGAAATTACTTTGAGAATTTAAAGTTTGAAAATCTTATAGATGTTAGCAGATATCAAAGGGGCTACATAAAATCCAGATTATTTGACTTAAAGAAAATCATTCCATTAGACGCCAATATAAAATACTCACTGGCGATTGAGCAATTCTTGCAGGCTCTAAAAAGATTAGACGAGCCGATCAATTCAATAAAATCGTTAAATATAAGAGACAGTAGCATGGCGAGAAACGTAGAACAAATCGTATCTCTGGACTCAGTACACTATAACATTCTATTTGCTCATAATGAACATATCGGTATCAATACGTCTTGGGGCAGTGTACCTATGGGTTCATTTCTTAGTGAAACTTATAAAGAGGAATATTATCCGATTGCCGTTGACTTTATTGAAGGATCGTATCGAGTTAATAACACATCAGCAATCTTGTATTCGCGGAATAGAGACGAATGGTTAGAACCAATTCTTATGAACGAAATTGACGTAGCGTATATAAGAACGGATAGTAAGTATTTTGATAGAAATGTAAAATTGCATGCAATAGGTGCTAGAAGTTCTTCATATTCGTTTAAAAGACATAATTTGAGGAATGATTATAGAGCCATTATTCTTTTTAGACATGGAACTGCAATCGATAAAATTGATTGAGTTAAGCGAAAACTACCGCCCATAGGTTGTTGTTGGTCGCCTGATCATTGTTTCAACTTCCCCCGTTATCGTTGGTATAGGTTGTTTTTGGTCGCGTTTGGTTGTTGTTGGTCGCCTGACCTACAACTTATTTAAGCCGGAGGTTTTCAATCTTTTTCTGTAACTTGTAAATAGAATTCGTAATTGTCTGTGCTTCATTTTTAACCCACCTATTTTTCCTGAGAAATGAGAAAATCAGGAACCGTTGCACTGATCATAATCTTCATAAGCTGCTCAACGGCAAGGGAAGACGTTGTTTTTGAGGCTTTCACTAAACCACCTGCGGACGGGTATTCCTTGAAACTTTATTCAAACGGACGATTTGATTTACAGATTCCTGCCACGGACTACAGCGGCACCTACACCCATTCAGGGGACACTGTGTTTTTGAAATCAATTGAGATTGAAACGAAACCAAGGACAGTCGGACCCAACATTAAGGGAATCGTTACCGAACAGCATTGGATTTTTTTAATTGACGCTGAAACACGAAAGATAAGGACCCTGGGAAACACGGACTCAATTTCAATGGACATTGTTGGCAATAGATTATAAAGATTCTTGATGAGCCAACGCTCAACGTTGAGCTTCGTTCATTTCCGACCTTGGTTCGTGTCCGCACGAAACAGGATTGAAATGATTTAGTAAGGTTTGTGGAGGCATGAACCTTGTCAATGGATGAATTCGGAGGGCTTGCCCATATAGATGAATTGTAGGCTTGTTGGTCAGGCGACCAACAAGAACCGGGGGCTTATACATTAAGCGTTGCTCACAAATTTCCTCAACGTTCCACTTTTACGGTTACAGTAAAGCTAAGAGACACTCTTTCACGGTGTAGTGCATGAAAAGTGCTTAAATAGATTTCATGAACTATGCATCATCCGCGAAAAATACACGTCTTTAAATAAAATACTGAAAATGGTAAAAATCAGAATGATTTTAATGGGCTTGATAATTACACAATTATCTTTCGCCCAAAAGAGCAGTCTTAGTTCTTTTATCGACTCTTTAGCAATAAACACTAGCTATAATGGAACTATACTGGTTGCAAAGAATGGAGAGAAAGTCTTTTCGAATGCTTTTGGAATGGCCAATTTTCAATTTAATGTGCCAAACAAGGTAGATACAAGATTTAAAATATGTTCCATTACAAAACTATTTACTTCTGTGTTGATCTTGAAGTTGTATGAAGAAGGTAAAATAGATCTGAATGCTACAATCGGAGCTTATTTCCCTGATTATAAAGGGGAGGGAGTTAATAAAATCAGCATTCTTCAATTATTGACGGCAACTTCGGGATTGGAGATCAATGAAGGACAAGAAAATGGATCCGGAGAATATTCAATGTACTTTGACTATTATTCAATTGATGAAATAATAAATAAATTCTGTAGTGGCAAGTTATTAAACAAACCGGGTGAAAAATGGAATTACAATAATGCAGACTATATTATCCTGGGGAAAATCATTGAGAAAATTTCAAAAAAATCCTTTGAAGAGGTATTGAGTGACAAGATATTAATCCCCTTATTAATGACCAATTCTGGGATGAATGCGAATTACCGGCTAATTGATAACCTTGCATATGTGTATCAATACAATCAAAATACCAAGTTAGTTAATAACGATCCGCATTATTACATCGAAAACTATTATGCTGCTGGAGCTATGTATTCAAACACCGAAGACCTGCTTAAGTTTTCGAACGCTTTGTTTGTCGGAAATTTGTTAACCCATTCCTCTCTTGAAAAGCTTATGACACCATATCGTAGTTCATACGGTTTTGGCCTATGGATAAATGAGCGGCAGGTTAATAACTCAAAAGCCTTGATCGCTGAACGTCAGGGCTCCATATGGGGAGCTACCACGAGACTTTTATATTTACCGGAAACGGCAATAACGATCATTTTGCTTACAAATCTCGATCGTACGAGTCTGGATGATTTTCAATTTGAAATAATGAAGAAGTTAATTAAGTAAGGCCTTAGGTTGTTGCTGGTCGCCTGACCAACAACTTAATTAAACCTTGCTGATCTGATTTTCAAAGACCTCATTTTTAAGTATTTTCAAGGCATGGAATATTTCCCGATCTTGGTTCGTGTCCGACAATGAAGACTCTAACGACAATACTACTTTTAAGTGCTAACATTTGCTGGGGACAAAAGACCCTTGACAAAAGATTTTACGTTATCGTTTCGCCAACAGACTCAATTAACATCTCGACACCCTATAAAGACAAAGTAAACAGGGACTCAATCGCGGGCAAATACAGTAATTGGGGTCAACGCGCGAGAGCTCTTGAGAAATATCTTCTAGACAAAGAAAATCCAGGAATAACGAGGGACAAAGACGACCTAATCGAGATAAAGCTCTTAAACGGACAAACAATTAAGTTGATACCAGATCCTAACAATGATGAGACCGATTTCAGTTTCGAGAATTATTTTAAACAATTGAAATTATTGTTGTTTCGAGTACAATGGGGTGAGGGCAATAACTATGCAATCATTGATTTCACAAATGGTAAGAAGACCTATATAATCGGTCGACCATTTTTCTCGCCAGACAAGAAATTCATGATTTCAATAAATTGTGACATTGAAGCGCAATACTCATATAATGGCTTTGAATTATTTGAAGTTGTTAACCGAGACTTTAAAAAGATTTGGTGGTATGACCCGTCAATTTGGGGACCGGTGGATATGAAGTGGATTGACAACTCAACAATGACATCTAAGAATTATGCAATGGATACCTTGACCGGTAAGATAAGAAGTACTTATACAAGGATTGAGGTGAAACGAAACGCGCCATAACCCCTTCCCAGCGGAGTCTCCGCCTTGGGACTCCGCGTATTAATATCGCAGCGTCCCCGAAACGGGAGACACTGCTAAGAATTGGTGAGTTTTCAACATAAGGCATGATTGATTTCGCGAAATTGCTAATGATTAAAAATAGAATATTCTTCACATTAATGTTGATGGTTTTAGGTTGCAACCAACGACCATCGGATGTAAGGAATAAAGGCCAGATCGACTCTACGACATCTGAAATTCTTCCGACTGATTCAGCAGCAGCCCAAAAGAATTATTTGAAATCAATAATCCATCGGGATTTCGATAACGATAGTTTATTAATAGACCTGCCGGAATTAAAGAGAACTGTAAGATCTATCGTACTAAAATCAAAAAAAGTCGAGGAGAAGAATTATGGAGCTGGTGACTATTATGGTAAGTATAGAGTGTATGCTTATAAATTTGACACCCTGATTATTGACAAAGGAGATGGAGGCGACTATGGTTTTGGAAATGCGCTTTATTTAAAAAGGAACGACTCGTTAATCTTATATAGAAAGTATGAGTTAACTTCTATGTTCTCTGACTCCGGACAGACTCAGGAAGTCACTGAACAAATAGTAGCTTTTAAAAATGGGTCAATGACGTTAACGCAAAGGCAAATGACGACTAAGGACTGGTGTGAACTAAACTTTGGACTTATTAAGTTTGACACAATTGTCGATGACCCAATAAAGTATTATAATTCAATAAATGAAGACTTAAACCATCTTTATAAAAGACAATTTATGATAGACTAAGATATTTTTCCCTTCCCAGCAGAATCTCCGCCCCGGGCCTCCGTGTATTAAAATCGCAGCGTCCCCGAAACGGGAGACACTGCTTGAAATTTAGAACCAACTGAAATATGAAGACTAGAAATTGGATTATTTTACTCGGACTACTCTTCCTCGGACCAGGAATATTAATCTTTAGGCCTGTACCTATTCCTGACGAGAAAGACTGCTTGAGTTTAAAAGGGACAGTGACTGAAATTTATGAAGGGGGAATCAAGGACGTTGTTTTTAAATTACAAGGACTTGATAAAGAATTTTACATAAACCGCGGACTAGAGAGAGGACTTGATTTGAAGAAATTAAAAGCTGAGTTAACGAACAAGGAGATCGTTATCAAGTATCCTAAATATTGGACTCCGTTAAATCCGGGCAACTCGGTTCGGCACATTTCTAAAATTGAATGTGCCGGAAAGACAATTTTTACAGAATTAGATTGAGGAAAAATTATGAAGGACTCCTTCCCAGCGGAGTCTCCGCCAGCGTTGTTGTTGGTCGCGTTTGGTTGTTGCCCCTTCCCAGCGGAGTCTCCGCCCCGGGACTCCGCGTATCAATATCGCTGCGTCCCCGAAACGGGAGACACTGCCTGGAATTAGATTGTAGGCTTGTTGGTCAGGAGACCAACAAGAACATGGGGTTCGTGGAGACTGGAACCTTGTAATGGGGTGTACCAGGGAAAACCGTTGTGGGGGATGGAGGGATTGACGAAATTGCTGGTGTTAATAAAATGATATAGGCAATGGCTTATATCTAGTTGTTATGCATACTATTTTTTGAGAATGAAACTGACGACACTAATACTATTATCATTTTTGACTTTCAACTGTAAGCAACAGGACAATAAGTCGAAAGGAAATTTCGAAACGAAAGCGGACTCACTGGCAACAATTCGGCCAGAAGAAAGGAAAAATAACTGCAAGTCCTCAATTGAAAATAAGGTGTTTGAGTATCTACCAGACAATGATGTGCCTGAACACTTATTTACAATAGTATTCAACTGTGATGAACACGGGCTGACAGGAAGAATATTCGGGCCAGATCCAGAGGGTGAACATGGACTATTCTTCTTCAAAGCGAATCTTGACAACTTAAAAGTGGATGACTTAAATAAAATAGAATTTGAGTTTGCTCAGGGCTTTTTGTACCCTGACCAGATTACAATTGAAGACTACTTAGATACTTTGACCACGGACAATGCAGGAATTTCCAAAGGAAAGATTTTCTATAGCGGTCAAATAGCCGGTGATTCGATAATCTTCAGTTGCACATCAGAATATGACGACTGTTACGATGAAACAATGATATTTAGATTGAAAAAATAACCCCGTTATCGTTGGTATAGGTTGTTGTTGGTCGCCTGACCAACAACTTATTTAAAACTTGTCTGACCTGATTTTTCAAAAACTTCATTTTTAGTATTTTCAAGGCATCGTTAAGTATCCCAGATAACGTAAGTCTTCAAATAAATCAAAACCCTATTCCCATGAAAAATTACATAGCCGTCATTCTCTCGTATGGACTAATTATCCTGACAGTTAATACAGGTTGCGAGGAAACTTCAGCACAAGCTCAGTTCACTTCCGAAACCGGGCTGCCATGTTATTCAATTATTGTAGGCGAGACAGTTCAGGATTCCACTCCAATTAAACAATTGCGCGTAGACTGCCCAGAGGGTATGAGAGCACTGGGAGCTGGTTGGTCGGTTCTCAATGATGGAGGCATTCTAGAAGGAAAGGCAACTTACTTCGAGCCTTCCTTTGATGGTAAACATTGGTTAACAAATGCAGTAAATGAGAGTGCTTATGCAACAAATTGGAAACTCAGGGTTCGATTAATTTGCAGTTGTGAGAAACTATTCAAATGAGTTTATGGGAATAGTGACCGCATCGATGTAAGACATTTCGATTTCAATCAACTTTTCCCTTCACAGCGGAGTCTCCGATTCGGAACAGCGTAACTTTTTACACAGCACGAAACTGGAGACCTAAAACAAAAAAGAGTCTGACTGGATTAAGTTGTGCCGGGACTTCAATAAATTAGCAGAATCTTAAAAAAGAAAAGGAAATTCATCAAACATTTAAATCAAGTAAACATGACAAATGCAATCAATTGGTTCGAAATCCCGGTAGCAGATTTTGCGAGGGCAAAAAAGTTTTACGAAACAATTTTAGGTGAACCCATCACTGAAATGCCCCATCCGCAATTAAAGTATGGAATGTTGCCAGCCGACATGGAAAAAGGAGTTGGAGGCGGACTCGTTCAGGGAGAGGGTTTCAAACCTTCAGCTGACGGTTCGCTCATTTATCTCAATGGAGGTGATGACTTGAGTGTGGCACTTTCAAAAGTTGAAAAGGCAGGCGGGAAAATCATTTTACCGAAAACATCCATCGGACCAAACGGTTTTATGGCCCACTTCATTGACACCGAAGGAAACAAGGTGGCTTTGCACTCTATGAAGTAAAGACTTAAATCATTTTATTCAACTATATTCAGAGGCAACCAAAACTGACTGGTAAGGGCGACTGAAAATTTGCAGGCCGACTCAGTATTCCCCGCAGCGTCCCCGAAACGGGAGACGCTGCCTGGAATTTCGAGCGAACCAACCATTTTATAAAGCGCCCTCAATCTTAAACACCCACGCATACTGACAAGGGTTGTTGGCCGGAGTGATTACCGGAGGTTTAATTTTAACTGATCCGCCTGAAGCTGTAAAAGATACTTTTTGGGAAGTGCCCAGCATGGTAACTTTCGTAGCCTTGCCAATTTCTTTTACCACAATCTCCTGCTCCGGAAATTGTGTGCAGAGTACATACAGATCCCTGCCTTTGCGGGTGTAAAATATTTTTGTTTGCGCGGTAACATCCGGGGCCTTCGTCCAGGCCCGGGTTCCATAAATTGCCTCTCCGTTTACGCGCAACCAATCACCCATGTCTTTGAGTCGTTGTTGCATAATCACCGGGATGCGGCCATCCGCTGTCGGGCCAATGTTGAGCAATAAATTTCCACCGCGCGCCACCTTATCGATCAGAATGTTTATCAATTCCTGGGACGTAGAGTAGTCGGCCAGGTTTTCATTGCGATTGTACCCGAACGAACCCCCAATGCCACGGCACTCCTCCCACGGATGATTGATCTTTTGTCCAACCGAAGTCTGATCATGGACCAGGTCGTATTCCGTTGTATAAATACCGCCATGCTTGCTGCGGGTCTCTTTTCCCCAGCGGTCGTTTACTACCACAAAATCCTTCACCGGTGAATCGTTATATAGCCAGGCTAAAAATTCGGTACTCTTCCAGGTTTCACTGGGGTGGTCCCACTCACCATCCGTCCACACCACATCGGGTTTGTATCGGTTCACGAGGTCCTTCATTTGGGGAATCATGTGTTCGTCTACGTATTTATTTACATCCGACCGATAGAGTGGATTGAACCATTCGTATAAAGAATAGTAATACCCCATGCGCAACCCTTTGGTGCGTACGGCTTTGATCAGGTCTCCGGCCAGGTCGCGATGCGGACCCACATCGACTGCATTCCAGTTCCACGCGTGTGCACTGGGCCACAACGTAAAGCCTTCGTGGTGCTTGGAGGTAAGCACGACATACTTCGCCCCCGATTGTTCAAACACATCGGCCCACGCGGCCGGGTCAAATAGTTCCGCTTTAAAATCCTTTACGAAGTCCGGGTACTTGAAATCCTTTCCATACATGCGCTGATGATATTCACTAAACAGGGGATACGTTTCTGCTTTGGGATCCAGTGAGCGCCACCAATACCATTCAGCATATTTTTCATACACACTGGCTTTGGTGGGTGCCCAGGCGGGTACGGAGAATAAGCCCCAATGAATGAAGATTCCAAACTTGGAGTCTTCAAACCAGGCTGGCACCGGCCGGCTATCGATGGAGTTCCAGTTGGCCTCGTATGTTGTTTGTGCCTGCGCAGAAAGTGTAATAAGGAGGAGCAGCAGAATTTTATTCATAATGAATAGTTTCAGGTGAATGAGCCTTGATCAGGCTGAATGATTAAATCTAATAAATTTGTCTCTCATTCCCAGCCTGGTTCGTGGCTGCGCGAAATAAGATTGAATGGTTTATTAGAAACAGAATCAGGGTATAACATGACCATAGAACAACTTACGAACGAGTTTGAGCTTGGAAGACCCCAGCTGAAATCGTACCTCTTACGAATTACTGCAAGTGCTGAAGATGCAGAAGATATTGTGCAAGACACATTTATCAAAGCTTCACAAAAACTTCACACCTTTCGTGGTGATTCATCGGTTAAGACGTGGATTTTTACGATTGCATCAAATTTGGTAAAAGATAATTTGAGAGCAAAAAAACGATGGACTGAGAATGTGACCGACATTTGCAAAGCAGATGCCCTTGCTAACCCAAACTACTTTCCTGAAATGATGACTATACAGTCCACTTCGCCACACGGTCAATTTGAAATCAAAGAACATATTACCTTTTGCCTCACGTGTATTTCCAAATCATTGCCACTGGAACAACAGATTTGTCTGCTACTCAAAGAAATTTATGATTTTAAAGTTTCTGAAATCACGCAGATACTCAATACCACAGAAGCTATGGTGAAATACTACCTGCATACCAGTCGTGCTAAAATGATAAGCATTTTTGAAGGTCGCTGTGCCTTGATCAATAAAGAAGGAACTTGTCATCAATGTTCTGAACTCAATGGCATTTTCAACCCGAAGCAAGACTTTGAGGTAGAGAAAAATAAAATTGAAATGGCCCGCATGCTTGACACGGGCGACAAAGAACACCTGTTAGACCTGCGCCTTCAACTAATGAAAGAAATTGACCCCTTTTCATCCAAGGGTTCTGACTTTCAACTCCATCATTTGGAGCATAACCGAAAAATAATGGAGAATTATTCCAAAAGAAATGAAGAATAGCCTATCGTTTTGGTTGGCGCAATCGTCAAATGCTATATAAACAAAAAGTAAATGACACCTGTAGCATCAACCGGCAAGGCCGTAACAATCAAAAAAACGTTTAGCAGGGAAACTGCCATTAGTATTGACATTCAGGCAGACAAAAGCATCATCTGGGCGTTGCTAACGAATGCATCGGATTTTCCACGATGGAATTCAACGGTTATTTCCATAGACGGAGAAATCAAACCAGGTGCCAAGATTCGATTAAAATCTGTCCTTGACCCCAAGCGGGTATTTAAACTTTCTGTAAAAGAATTTGAGGCGGATAACCGGTTGGTGTGGGGTGATGCCATGGGACAACGGGTGTACACGTTAAAAAGCATTGGCCAGAATCTGACTCACTTTACCATGACAGAAAAAATAGGAGGACCTCTATTTCCATTATTTGCGAAAATGATACCCCCCTTTGATCAGTCGTTTGAGCAATATGCAAGGGACTTAAAGAAGGAAGCAGAAGCAATTTCAAATACTAACTAGTTCAAAACCAACATACGATGGGACATAAAATTGGAACAAAAGAAAAACCAATGGTATTGAAAACACCCTCTTTGACGAGTGAATATACCATGCACGTTGACCAAAAAGACGGTAAGGATGTATTAGTCTGCACGGTTGGTAAAACCGTATTGCTCTACAATCTTGATTGTATTGACGACTTACATAAAATGCTGAAAAAGCACGGAGACTGGATGGAGTTGGGAAGTGCAGACGAACAGAAACCAGCGAAGCAAGGAACTGTTGAAGCATGGGGACGTTCGGAGAAAAATCCTGTGAAAGGTTGGTATGGATTAAAGAAAGGACTTCGTGGTCGATTTGGAATGTATATTCCGCCATTGATGGAAGCACTTGGACTGGCGGAGGTTACGCACGAACCAAAAGGAAATAAAATGAAAGCAAAATAACACAGCATTTTCACGGTGGAGTCTCCGCCTTCCTTCCCAGCGGAGTCACCAATTCGAGACTCCGGGTAACATCATACGCAGCCCGAAACGGGAGACGCTGCTTTGGAATTGAGTGGCCGCATGAAACAATAAGTGAATAATTTATTAAAGGTTCGTGGAGACACGAACCTTGGTGGAGACATGAACCTTGTCAATGGAATCAGGCGATTGACCTGCTGTTCTTGGTTTTTGAAAGCACATATTTTTCGGTATTTTCAATGTGCGGATGCAAAACATCCGGTCAATGATTACCATGCCAAAAACAAAATCACCTAAGGAAGAACAAATCCAAACTTTACATCCGGATGCGGGAAAAAAGAATAAGAGAATCTCGCTGGAGAAATATACCCTGATAAGGAAACAGCTCTTGAAAATACTTGCCAACAAAGAATTGACGCATACCGAACTGATGGAGAAACTGTACAGCCATGTGAAAGACACGTTTGATGGAGGCGTCCAGTGGTATGGCGAAACTGTTAAGCTGGACCTGGAAGCGAGGAACTTACTTGAAAGAACTCTGACAAAGCCGGTAAAATACAGATTGAAAGCAACGAAGCGTTAATATCTTTCAAGCTTTATAAAAAAATAAGAATATGGCTAAAGCATCTGTAACGTTAAAAGATGGCGACTTGTGCAAAGTTGTTGGCGGAGTCCATGCCGGAAAATCTGGTACGGTGCGGGACATTCATACCAGTAAGACAGGTCACATTACCATTACCGTGGTACAGAAGAACGGAGACCGATTTAAGACGCTTGGCAAGAATGTGGTAGTTTAGTCACGGGCATGAGTACAATTAGTAACGCGAACAAAAGATTAATAATTAAATCGTCCATATGAAAAAGAACCTGCTCATAGGATTACTTATCGTGGTTTCACTAGCATCATTGGCTTTTGGATTTTTTCAAAAGGTTGAAGCCAAAAGGCAGCAGGCAATTGCCGAAGCGAATGCAGAAATTGCCCGGGAAGCAGTGAAAGAAGCAGAAAAGCAACGGGATATTGCAACAATGGAACATGCTAAGGCGGTAATGGCCCGGACCGAAGCAGCGAAGCAAAAGGAATTGGCGGAGCAGGAGCGGGCGTTGGCCCTGAGTGAAGCTTCGAAGCAAAAGCAAATAGCCAGAGAGGCATTAAAGAAAAGTAAAAAGTAAACCAGCGTTGGCTTGTTGGTCAGGCGACCAACTATAAACATGGCATGAAAGACTACAAAGAATTTCAATTTGGATGGATACTTTTTGTATTCATGATTCCCATGCAGATCATGGTAGTTTACTTTTATTACAATGACATTGGAGAAAGACCGCTGGAAACAAGTGTTTTCTGGGTTATCAATCTTATCATCTTCTTGATATGTCTTCTTTTTTATGGAATGACGACCAAACTAAAGACTGATTCGATTAGTTTGGCTTATGGGATTGGGCTCGTAAGAAGAAGAATTCAACTAAGCAAAATAAAGTCCATTGAGATAGTTAAAAATCCGTGGTATTATGGCCGGGGAATAAGACTTATTCCAAAGGGTGTGTTATACAACATCCAGGGTTCGGATGGGATAGAGCTTAAATTTAACTATACCAACCGGTTGGTTAGAATTGGCACAAAGGACCCCATAAAACTAAAACAAGAAATTGAAAAAAGACTTAGTGCAAAATAAACGACACCCTGATTTGGTCGCATCAAAGTAAAAGGACCGGATGTAACTATTCTTATGTATTCAAGTTTGGATGATTTGGTTGCGGGCGACAGAATAAAGGTCATTAAGGAGTTTAGTGATTTTGATAACCAGCTTATACCCGTAGGGAGTGAATGGACTTTTAAAAACTATACCTATTTTCCGTATGATGGCGGCTACACATTTTATTTTGAAGAAGGGGTCATGCGCATGGCCGAGATTTCAGAACCTGACTATTATGTGTTTAGCCATGCGGGCGAATATTTTGTTTTGTTAAAGGATGCACCACAAGATACCTTGACTAAGTGATCTCAATGTTGATAAGTGGATTTGTGAAAAAGTTATTGTCACTCGTATTCATCGGGTTGTCAGTTCAATAAGCAGAGGTTGCGAATTATATGGTAGAAATTTTCAAAAAGACTTTATGGCAAAACTTCGGAGCCGCCATGGATATGCTGAAGAATGCAATTATCGCTTGTCCGGATGAACTATGGTACCGCGAAAAAAAGTTTTATTACCTGACCTACCATACGGTAATCTTTCTCGATTATTATCTTACCATCCCCGCCCGGGATTTTCAGCCCTTACTATCATATACAATTATCCCGGAGCATGAATTGCCGGAAGGATCCGTTGATGATGTTATCCCGGACAAGTATTACAGTAAAGAGGAAATGTTAACCTGGCTGTATTCTGTTCGGGCGAAGTGTAAAACCCTGATCACCCAGGCAACCGAAGATAAATTAACGAGCGACTGGATTGAGGCAGATGAAACCAATATGCATGGCCTGTGTCCCTCAACGGTAGTGAATTACACAGTGCTTGAAATTCTATTTTATAATTTCAGGCATGTGCAGCATCATGTAGCCCAATTAAATTTAATGCTCAGGCAAAAGACAGGTAGCGCACCCGGTTGGGTGTCTCTTGTTGATGAATGATTACTTTTGGGTGTACGCAAACAGATTGCTTATAATATGCAGGATTTACCAACCCTTAAAAATCAGTTAAGCAGCAAAGAGTTGTTTGAGGCCTTTAAGATGCAGTTGGCAAGGGATTTTCAACAAAGTAATTTCCCGGCTGATTTTGTAGCTGAGCTTGAGCCTGAGTACACGAGCATTCATGCAAAAATTGCAGGCGAACTGCAACGCAACGAAAAAAGAGCCGACTTTAATATAATGCACTTGCTTTACCGGATTGACATCAGCGAAGCGCAGCTAAAGCGGTACTTAGGCGACAATAAAAACGAAAGCTATTTCCATGTAATCGCAGAGTTAATAATTAAGCGGGTATTGCAAAAGGTAGTGGTGAAGCAGTATTACAAAAATCAGCCTTAGCCGGTAATCAATGTAAAACTAGTTTCAACGCAGTTTCCCGCAAGGGGAGACCTGTTTAAAACTTGATGGGTTGTCATCCCCGCGACAACCGGTGTCAACGGGATTTATCATCTTTAAATAAAATTTCAGGCATGAAGCTGCTGGTGGTATTACTGATCTTCGTTTCTGTTTATAGCCATGGACAGGAACAGTATGCAGATGCTTCACTGGCTATCGGCAACCGGGAAGGCACGCTTGCCTTATCTTATTTTTTCAACTGGCAGGTAGGCAAAAAGAAGAAGTTCGGGATTGGCTTGGCCGGAAGATTTACGGGTTACCTGGGCAGCACCCAATATTACATTACCGCCCCGGCCGAACTTACCTCCGGAGATACGGGCCCCCTGGTAATTTTTACAGAAAATATTCCTGAGAACATCGATACATTTCTGGTAAAAGATCCCCAGATCAATTCAATTAACCTGGCCATCAACCTGAGCTACCGCCTCCATTCAAAAATCACGCTTGGATTTAATATTGACGCTATCGGCATTTCATTTGGAAAAAAAGTTACGGGCAATTACATCAATGGCTATCAGGGACAATCTGAAACCGCTTCGCCTACTGAATTTAATTTGCTGCGCATCAGCGATAACGATCTGGGCACATTGAACTCTGAACTTTATGGAAAATATCTTCTGAATGAAAAATGGGGACTCAAACTGGCTATTCAATTCCTGTTTACGGAATATACAACCGACAGCCAGGTTCAGCAAATGCCCGAGCCCAATGACCGGTTTCGGGATAAGTCATTGTTAATTTCAACAGGTGTTTGTTATAATCTGCAGCGATGAAAAAACTGGTATTCTTAATTTGTTTATGTTCCCTGGCCTGTGGAGTTGAAGAAGCCACACCCACTGCCCCCGTCAACGATACCTTCGATCCCACGAAGGCACAACTGATAAGCATGGGAATGATTATGGGGATCAATCATACAGCCAGCGGCACGGCTGCGATCTACCTGCTGGATGGCAAACACACCTTATTGCTGGATCCCTTTAGTTCTCAAAATGGGCCCGACCTGAAGATTTATTTAAGCAAGGATGTAAGTGCCAGTAATTATTTACGATTGGGTGCCCTTCAATCTACCATGGGCAAGCAGTCTTATTCCATTCCATCAGGAATTTCCCTTACCGATTATCCCTATGTTCATGTATGGTGCGAACAGTTTTCTGTTGAATTCGCACGGGCCGAAATGAAATAGTAATCTTTTCGTTGGTGTCTCTGCATTAGAAACCGCATATCCTTAATCAGGCTACACGTACCAAGATGAGACTGAGACTCCAATTAAGAAGTCTGAGAATTGGAGCATTTGGTTGCTTTATTTAAATTGTAGTGGATGCACCTGAGACTACCATTCTTATTGACACTGACGCTCTTGTTTAACATTAGTTACGGGCAAAGGACATCTTTGCCAGATGAACTTTATGGTTTTCGGTTGGGTCAATATAAGACTGTCGTAACCAACGAACTTGGTCAACCCAATCAAACTCAAGTCCTTGATGATAGTACCGTTATGGATTTCTATTATATTTCAAAAGACAGTTCAACCTATGTTGGATTTCAATACCTGCCAGCGAAACCCAAAGAGATTTATGCAATACAATTAAGTGGTAACAAAGCCGATAGAGAATTCTACGGAATTAAACTTGGTGATAATGAAAGGGAAGTTACTAAAACATTCGGTAACCCGGATACAGTGGTTGCTCAGGATTTCCATGACAAAGGAGCAGCCACCTGGCGTTATGATGTAAGCAACCTTTCCATTCTAATCGCTGATAACAAAATTGAGAGCATTCGTATCTGGGATGATTATGAACAAAAAAGTTTTATTCAACCGACTATAACGGAATTATTAAACATCATTAAGACCAACGACAAAATTAAAATAGCTGAGATATTATCACCGGGGCTAGAAATATATTATTGTGGGAATGTGATTACATGGAAGAATTCCTTTTACAAAGACATTTATATTGAAAAGGCAAGTGCACTGGACTTTATTACCAATGAACACTTTGGATTGGTAACTTTAAGCGACAAAAATGAATTGGTACATGATGTGAATTTAAGGGTTGTACCAGGTACGGGTACTTTTCCTGTATTTAAGTTTCCTAATGAACCCTTGATCGTTGAGGTGGTACTTAATCATCAACAAGGAAGGTATAAAATTTGGGAAGTAAAGTATAAGTGTGAGAAGTAAGAACTCATCAATCAAGGGTTAGGGGCATCTGATCAAACCTTCAGAATGTCCTATAAGTTCGTATCTTCATTCATCTTTACTATAGATGCTATGCTCAGAACCCTCGGTAAGTTTCTTAAATGGTTTGCCCTTGCACTCAGTTCACTTTTGTTTTTAGGCTTTCTGTATGTATGGTTTGTTATACTGGCCAAACCAGAAGCAGTAAACACTGCGGTTGAAATCAACGACCAGGAGTGGCGCACGGTGCCCATGCATGGCCAAACCATGTGCAGTGATGGATCGCCCTATTCCATTTTTATTAAAAAAGGAAATTCGGCTAACCTGATTATCCACTTCTCGGGCGGGGGCGCTTGTTGGGATAATATTACCTGTGCCGCCCCGATTACGCTGGCGAGTGTGTTCGATGGTGATACGAGGGAGTTAAAATCGTTTTACTTTCCCAGCGTTCCCAAAATCATTCCGGCCATCTTAACCGGACTTCTTGATAACGAAGCTGAAGCCAATCCATTTAAAGATTGGAATGTTGTATTTATCCCGTATTGCACCGGGGATCTGCACATCGGCAATACTACCAACTCGTATAGTATCGATGGCAGGCAATTTGAAATCCGTCACAACGGACGTAACAATAGTTTGGAAGCACTCCAGTGGATATTCGACAATTTTGAAAATCCGGGGAAGGTTTTGGTATCCGGTGAAAGTGCCGGAGCCTATGGTTCGGCCTTCTGGGCTCCCCATGTAGCCGCACACTATGAAAGCAAAAAAATCTATCAATTGTCCGATGGATCGCTGCTTGCTTCTAACCGATGGAATGAAATTGTGGACACGGTGTGGAAGGCGGAGAGTGAAGCGTACTTAAAATTTAAAATCGGCAAAGACATCTTTGAAGATGTGCTGTTACATCAACCCGATGAGTTGAACGATCGGATCAAACATTTGCACAGCAATACGGTGTATGATGCTGTCCTGACAAAATTTAGTGCCGCGCTGAATCACACGCCCACCGGCACCAATGAGTTTATTGATGATTGGTCTTCGAATATGAGGGGCTCTATGAAACGACTGGCAGATTCTAAGTTGGATTATCACTATTTTTTATCGGACTGTAAGTATGATGCAAAAAACCATTCTACACCGCATACCCTCGCTGGCTTTGATTACTACAATTGCGCTTCCGATCAGATCTCCTTTCCTGAATGGTTAAAGAAAAATATTATTGAGGATGACTCCCTGTCGGTTGGGAGCCGGTTGTTGCCCTCAAATAAGTAGTTAAAATTCTTTTCCGGGCTGAGTAAATCAGGATCTTTGTATGAGTACACCATGGAGAATAGTAAACCTGAACCCAATGTTAAGCAAGCTGTTCCTTTTTTTAAGGTGAGCAACCTGGCAGCTTCACTGGAGTTCTATACTAAAGGACTTGGGTTTGTTCTTAAAAACTATTGGCCTGATAAAGATCAGATGCAGTGGTGTTGGCTTGAACTAGGCCATGCGGCTTTAATGCTGCAGGAAATAAGGCCAAAGCAAGTTGCTCAAGAAAAATTGGGTGCAGGCTGTGAGATTTGTTTTTTCTGCGAAGATGCGCTTGCTATTTATAAGGAAGTTACCGCCCGTGGTCTTGTTACCGATGAACCCTTCGTAGGTAATAATCTATGGGTAGTAAGCCTTCGCGATCCGGATGGTTATAAGATTGCGTTTGAAAGTCCGACTGAGGTGCCTGAAGAAACAACCTACACCGTCTGGATAAAGCGCGGGGACTTAAATCAACATTAGGCAATTTCTTCTTTCTGTCAGATTCTCCTAAACTTGAAGCTGTTCGGAATTCTTGATTAATTTAGTCTATGATTTTCTTGAGAGTATCCTTATTATTTCTATATATCATTCCTTTATCGGCTTTAGGTCAGATCAAGCTCAAGGCTAAAGACTCTATTGCAATAAAGAATCAAATAGAGGGATTTTACGGATGGTATATAGACCTGATTAAAAGTAAAGATCTTAATAGCGAATTTAATCCCAGCTTTGTTAAACGCGAGGATGGGATGACAACAATGAGTTTTGAAAATTATAGAAATGGTTTAAGGAAGCATAAATTCAGTGAGGCTTTTATTGACCGAAAAATAGCTAGCTATAAGCCTTGCGTAGATAATCTGAGTATTGTTCCGTATGATAGTTTTATGAAATATGAATTAGATGAACTCGAACGATTAAAGTGCGACTTTTCTAACACATATGAATGGAGTGGGGGGATGGATCCAATTGATGGGGCGGAAGTATCTGAACTAAGGATAGTCAATAAGCATACTGTAGTGGCGAATGTGCTTTTGGGTTATTATAACATATCATCCGGAGGTAAACTTTCTGTACATGGAAATGCAAAAACGACATTCAAAAGAAAAGGGAATGGTTGGGAAATAGACAATCTGACCTTAGAGTAAAAATGAATCCGAAACAGTAAAACCACTAATCCGATCAAAACGAAACATATCCTGATTATATTCACCCTTGCAGGATTTCTTTCCTACACTAAAAAGAGCACTGACCCGGGCACACCTATGCGTGACAGTTTAACTTTTAAGAGCGGGTACTCCGCAGTGAACGGGCTTACCATGTATTATGAAATCTATGGCCAGGGCAAGCCGCTTGTCTTGATTCATGGAGCCGGCTCCACCATTCAAACTTCATTTGGCCGGATCATTCCCCAGCTTGCAAAACACAGGCAGGTTATTGGTGTGGAGTTGCAGGCGCATGGCCGCACCAACGACCGCGCCAGCGACTTATCATTTGAACAGGATGCCGATGATGTTGCCGCGCTGCTGCAAAATCTACAACTACCAAAGGCCGATGTTTTTGGATTTAGCAATGGTGGCAACACCACCATGCAACTAGCCATTCGCCACCCGAATCTGGTTGATAAAATAATTGTGGGCTCTGCCTTTTATAAACGCAGCGGGGTGTACCCCCAATTTTGGGATTTTATGAACCAGGCTACGCTTGCTGATATGCCCCAGCAATATAAAGACACCTATGTTCTGGTAGCGCCAACCCCGGCTAACCTTCAATCCATGCACGACAAGTGTGTAAAGCGCATGCTGGAATTTAAAGATTGGAGCGATGACCAGTTGAAATCTATTCAGGCTCAGACCTTACTGATTATTGGCGATGCAGATATGGTTAGTCCGGAACATGCTACTGAAATGTATCGTTTGATACTGCGCTGCCAGTTGGCCATTATACCGGGTGGGCATGGCACATACATGGGAGAAATTACCACCCTGAAAGACGCCAGGGACCCTGTCTTTATCATACCCATGATTGAGGAGTTTCTTGATGGTAACTGACGGATGAGCATTGCTGCGGTCAGGTGTTTTCTGCCGTGCGAGATTAAATTTATTAGCTTTGATAATTATCCAGATAACCAAGTTATGAAACTTACCAAACTCTTCCTCCTGATTGTTATAAGCACCAGTTCGTTTGCCCAGGATTTTGAAGGCAAGGTGGTTTACAGTAATGTCTATACAAGTAAAGTTCCTAATATCCCCAACCAGCAATTTAATGCGATGATGGGATCCACCCAGGAGTACATCATTAAGGACGGTAATTATAAATCGACTATGAATGGCACTTTTGTGCAATGGCAACTCTATATCAACAAAGACAATAAACTGTATAATAAAATTGCAACCACCTCCAGCATTTTATGGAATGATGCAACCATCAGCACCGATGAAGTACTGAAAGCCGAGGTAAACAGGAATGTAACCGAAGTGCTGGGCCGCCCATGCGATGAACTGATCCTGACCTGCAAAAGCGGAGTGCAGAAGTATTATTATAGTACAGATCTTAAAGTCAACCCCAAACTATTTGAGAACCATAAGTTCGGAAACTGGAATGAGATTATGGCGCGTACAAATGCGCTGCCGCTGAGAATTGTTATGGAAACCCAGCAATTTGGTTTGGAGTGCAACGCAGTAGAAATTCAACCCATGAAGCTGGATAGTAAATTATTTGAATTGCCCGTGGGCAGTAAACTTGAAAAGAGTCCGTATTAGTCATCCCAACTGATCATGAAAAGTATCCCTTTGGTTTTTATACTTCTGGTAATAGTTGCATGTCAACAACCCAAACCAGAAACAAAAGAACTTCCACGCATTGGCATTGCCGGCCTGGCCATCGAGTCCAGCACGTTCTCTCCGGCACTTACGGATGAAGAAGCGTTTCATGCCCGACAGGGAGATACCATTTTCGCAGAGTACCCATTTTTATCGCCCGATTCACTCGACCGCAAACGCGCCACCTGGATTCCAACGTTGCGGGGTGTTTCGCTGCCCGGTGGCATTGTTACCCGCGAAGCGTATGAATCGCTGGTAACAAAAACATTGGAACTACTCAAGCAGAATGTTCCCTATGACGGACTCTTTCTTGATATCCATGGCGCCATGAGTGTGGTGGGCCTCGATGATCCGGAAGGTGATTTGATTGTGAGGGTGCGTGAGGTTGTGGGTAAGAAAACAATTATTTCAACGTCCATGGATTTGCATGGAAATGTTTCGTGGCGTTTGGCACAAAACTCAGATTTGATTACCTGCTTTCGCATGGCTCCACATGAAGATGCCATGCAATCGAAGAAACGGGCCGTTGATAATTTGTTAACGCGATTGGAAAGCGGCAAGGGCAAACCAGCCTACAAGGCCTGGATACCGGTACCGATATTATTACCGGGAGAAAAGACCAGCACGCGCGTTGAGCCCGGTAAGAGTTTATATGCACAGGTGGCACCCGCTGCTGCCCAGCAAGGGATTGTGGATGCTGCCATCTGGATTGGTTATGCGTGGGCCGATGAACCACGCAATCATGCCGTGGTGATGGTGACCGGTGATGATAAAGAAAAAGTTACAAGTACTGCGGAGGCGCTGGCCAATAGCTTTTGGCAAACGCGATCAAAGTTTGAATTCATTGCACCAACGGCAACGCTCAAAGCGAGTCTGGATATGGCCATTGCCAGCAGCAAGCATCCGTTCTTCATCAGCGATATGGGCGATAATCCTACAGCCGGAGGTGCAGGAGATGTAACCTGGACGCTGAAAGAGATTCTGGCGCGACCGGAATTTAAAACTGATAAAGGACCTTCGCTGATTTATGCATCTATCCCCGGACCTGAATTTGTTGCAAAAGCAATTGCTGCCGGAGTCGGTGGAAAAGTGGATGGCTATGCTGGCGCAGCCATTGATGCGCGGTATGCGCCACCGATACGACTGGCAGGAACCGTTACCGCGATTGAACACGGAGATGTGCATGCCGAAACGGAAGTGGTGGTGAAGATCGGAAGCGTCCATGTTATTGTAACGAAGAAGCGTAAGCCTTACCACGAGGAAATTGATTTTACGAGGCTTGGTCTCAATCCACGTAAGTCAGATATAGTTGTTGTAAAAATTGGTTATTTGGTTCCCGAACTCTACGACATGCGTGCCGACTGGATTATGGCACTTACTCCCGGTGGGGTAGATCAGGATTTGGAACGACTTGAGTTCAAGCGAATCAACCGCCCGATGTTTCCGTTCGATAAAGACATGCCTGATCCGGATCTCAAAGCGAAATTGGTTCCGTTGTCGGATGAGTAATTGATTATATAGGTATCTTCAAAGCGCGGTGCTTTCCGGTTCATTTTTTACCGCAAAGACACAAAGGCGCAAAGGAATTTATTCTCTGCGCTTCAGCGCCCTTCCCTTGGTTCGTGTCCCCACGAACCAAGAATTAAATTTTAATCCTAAATCCCCTATACGTGTCTACACAAATCAAGAATTGGAACAAGCCTTAACCTGAAAACAATGGACATAGCGGTTAATTTTTTACCGCAAAGACACAAAGACGCAAAGTAATTTGTTCTCTGCGCCTTAGCGCCTCTGCGGTTAATTTTTTACCACAAAGACGCAAAGGAATTTATTCTCTGCGTCTTAGCGGTGGATAATAATACGGTCAGGAAATATTGTTTACCTAATTTTCAAGGGCACCATCATCCACCCAGCAGGTAATCAATTGAATCTGATCTGTGGGGAGCGTACCATCAAAAGGCATTGACTTGTTGCCTACCCGTGTTTTGATTTGGAGTGCATTACTTTTTACAACACTAAATTTGGTTAGGTCAATCCGGCCCGTGCCGGCTACATGACAGCCCGACTTGGCACACGAGGTATCAACAATAGGTTTAATTTGTGTCGACCAGCTTACCCCGGTATTGGCACGGGGCACCGGTGTTGTAAACGTATAGGAACAATTTTTTGAATCGCGAACAAAAACAGAATACGTACCATGACTAAGGTTATTGAAAACGGAATCACCCGAACTGATTCCATTATTAATTCTGAACGTGAAGGGCGCGTTGCCTCCAGTGGGTTTTATTCGTAAGATCCCGTTAGGAGAAAGGCACATTGAATTTTGGGTAGCGATAGCCGTGGCCGTGAGCGTAGACTCAAAATTTTCGATCGCTACGAGCAAAGTATCCGAACATTTTTTAGAATCAAATGCAACAATCGAGTAACTGCCTGCTGATAGGGATTTAAATACTGAACTTGCCTGGGCCTTCCCGTTGATAGAGAAACTATAGGGCGGAAAGCCGTTGGCTGCCAAAACCTCGACTTCACCATTATTAAATGCGCAGGAGGCAAGATCTTTTTTCTGAACCAGGGAAATCTGCAAGGTGCTATTGGCACAATCGAAGTCAGGGGTTTCCTCGTTGCTGTCGCACGAGACCAGGATCATGAAAACGATTGTACAAACCCTTTTGATATTGGTCACCAATTTTCTTTTATCAAGATTAGTTGCAAATATAGGTAAGCTACTGGGCCATTGAAGTTTGTCTGGACGTGTCTTTTTGCAGTTGGTCGATGTTACTGACCTTGGGCAATTCTACCAGGTATTGTTAGCGGTTACGTGACCACCAACTTTTTATGTTATCTTCGTCAACCTTACTTAAGGTTAACCTACACAAAAAATGAATGACTTACGCCTGGCTGTGCTGATTGATGCCGACAATGTTCCCTATTCGCACATCAAGGAGATGCTGGAAGAAATTTCCAAGAACGGTACACCTACCATCAAACGGATTTATGCCGACTGGACCAAGCCCACGGTGTCGGGCTGGAAAAACGTACTGTTGGAAAATGCCATTACACCCATTCAGCAATACAGCTATACTACCGGCAAGAACTCGAGCGATAGTGCGTTGATCATCGATGCCATGGATATTTTATATTCCGAAAAAGTTGATGGCTTTTGCATTGTTTCCTCGGATAGCGATTTCACACGACTGGCCACACGGCTACGGGAAACCGGTATGAAAGTAATCGGCATCGGGGAGAAGAAAACGCCCTTGCCCTTCATCACCGCCTGTGATAAATTCATTTACCTCGAGATTTTACGGGCAAAACCAGAACCTTCACGTGAAGCCAAACAGGTTAAGATAAAACCCGAGAGCAGTCCGTTAAACAAAGTTGACAACGCCCTGATCAAACTTCTGACTGAGAGCGTTGCTGACCTCGCAGATGAGAGTGGCTGGACCTTCTTAGGCGAGTTAGGGAGTT
This sequence comes from Cyclobacteriaceae bacterium, assembly GCA_044229915.1. GTDB lineage: Bacteria > Bacteroidota > Bacteroidia > Cytophagales > Cyclobacteriaceae > ELB16-189. Next base: position 224,119 of record JBGASB010000006.1, on the reverse strand, counting down.
TTATTCTGAAAAAGAAAGCCGACTTTGATCCGCGCAACTATGGGTTTTCCAAATTGTTGTCGCTGATCAGGAGCACCGGCAAATTTGTAATTGATGAGCGGGAGTCTGGCAATAAGAACATCCGGCATATTTATGTGAAGGTGAAATAGCATTAATAATTACCTATGAAAATCTCCACTCTACTTATTGGTATTTTCCTGATGGCAGGCAGTGCTCAGGCAGCACCGCTGCGCATCGGAGTGGCCGGCCTCACACACGCACATGTGCATTGGATTCTCGGTCGCGCAGATCGGGGCGATATTCAGATCGTAGGCATTGCCGAATCCAATAAAGAATTGGCGAAGCGCTTTCTTGAACAACATGGCTTGCCCATGTCGCTCTTGTTTGAAACGCTGGAGGAGATGCTTGAAAAAACAAAACCCGAAGCGGTGACGGCCTTTGGTTCTATCTACGAACATCTCGCGGTAGTTCAGGCTTGCGCTCCCCGTGGCATTCATGTGATGGTTGAAAAACCCCTGGCAGTAAGTGTAGATCACGCGCGCCAGATGCAGGCGCTTGCGAAGAAGCACAAGATCCAATTGCTCACCAACTATGAGACTACCTGGTATGCCACCAATCATAAAGCATTTGAAATGGTGCAACAGGAGCGCCTGGGTAAACTAAGAAAAGTGGTGGTGCACGATGGACATGAAGGACCGAAGGAAATCGGTGTTAACAAAGAGTTTCTGGATTGGCTTACTGATCCTAAACAAAATGGGGGCGGAGCCGTGATTGATTTTGGATGTTATGGGGCCAACCTGATTACCTGGCTTGCCAACGGACAACGACCGGTGTCGGTAACTGCCGTGTTACAACATTTTAAACCAGAGATCTATCCAAAGGTGGATGATGAAGCTACGATTGTGCTGGAGTATCCGGGTATGCAGGGAATTATTCAGGCTTCATGGAACTGGCCCTTTGGTCGCAAAGACATGGAAGTATATGGCGCTACCGGCTATGTGATCAGTGACAATCGGTCCACTATGCGCATACGCCTGAAAGGTGATAAGAAAGAACAGGCCGAAATTCTGAGTGAACGTGCAGTTCCCTATGATGATCCGTTTGCTTTGCTGGCTGCTGTAATTAAAAAAGAGATAACATTGCCGGCATACGATCTTTCATCCCTGGAAAACAATCTGATAGTGGTAGAGATTTTAGAAGCCGCCATACAAAGTTCGCGCACGGGAAAGAAAGTGATGCTCAAAGAGGACAAGTGATTTCAACTGTGGAATAGCAGACCCTTACTTTTTAAGCTTCGCTTTCCCAAAGCTGAGATTTTCCAACAGGTGATCCTCTCCTTTTTCATAGATAACATTCGAACGTCCTACAATAAGCGGATCTACCTTACCAATCATGTTTGGGTCTTTGTTGCTGTATGGAATCTTATTTAAGATATAACGAACTGCATTTAACCGCGCCCGTTTTTTGCAATTAGATTTTACAACAGTCCACGGAGCATCGGAAGTATCGGTGTGAAAAAACATTTTTTCTTTTGCGTCAGTATAATCATCCCATTTATCCAGGGAGGCTTTATCGATGGATGAGAGTTTCCATTGTTTGAGGGGATGGGTTTTTCTGTCCTTAAACCTGCGTCTTTGTTCGTCCTTACTTACAGAAAACCAGAACTTAAATAAAATAATGCCGCTGCGCACCAGGTTACGCTCAAATTCCGGAGCTTGTCGCATAAACTCCAGGTATTCATCTTTGGTACAAAAGCCCATCACCCTTTCTACCCCGGCACGATTGTACCACGAGCGATCGAATAGAACAATCTCGCCATTTGTGGGCAAGTGTTTTACATACCGCTGAAAGTACCATTGTCCGCGTTCTTCATGGGTAGGTTTTTCGAGGGCCACAACCCGCGCTCCCCGGGGATTCAGGTGTTCCATCATGCGTTTGATGGTGCCCCCTTTTCCGGCTGCATCTCTTCCTTCAAAAAGAACAATCACTCGGCTGCCCGTTTCTTTTACCCACGCTTGCAGCTTTAATAATTCAACCTGTGTATTATATTTTTGAAATTCATAGTTCTTCCGCGACATTAAATATTTGTAAGGATAACCGCCATCCTGCCAGCCGTCAGCTAGTTCTACATCACGGGTTAATTTGGAAGGATTCAGTTTAAATTCTTGCTTGAGAATTTTTAGAAGCAGTTTCTTTTCTTCCGCAGGAAAGTTGGCCAGGTAATTTTCAACGATCGCCCGTTTGTCACCAGGTTGTTTAAACTTGTCGTTTAGTACGGCAGCTTCGCTGTTTAATTTTGCCCGCAATTTCCTGTTTACAGTATTAGCCCGGGCAGCTGCTGGTGTATCTCCAGTAATAATGTCACCTTCGCTTACTTTTCGGGGTGGCTTGTTAAGGGCTTTCGTTTCATCTATCGTTGGGGTAGCCTTTGCCATGTGCAGGAGGTTTATTCTTTTGATAAAGATACTCGAAATGAGTTCTCTCAACCGTATCTTTTGTGGATTGAATATATGATTTTTATCAGGGTTTACTCAACTTGCCCTGCATGCACGATAGCGATTCGTAGTGCGAATAACTTAATTTAGAGTGTGGAGAAAAATTGACCCGATGGAAATTGATCATATTTTTATTTTTTCTTCCAATCAGGGAAAGGAAACTGACGACCTGGTTGACTTCGGTTTTACAGAGGGAAGTAATCGGGTTCATCCGGGGCAGGGAACGGTGAACCGCAAAATCTATTTTGAGAATTTCTTTCTTGAAATAGTATGGGTTCACAAGGAGGCTGAAATCCGGAGTGAAAATGTTGCGAAAACAAAACTCTGGGAGCGGTCGAACTTTTTAAACAATGGGTATTCACCTTTCGGACTAGGCTTTGTAAACACACCGGACACGGATAAATTATTTAAGCATGCAATCCGGTATCAACCCGAGTACTTCCCAACAGGAACTTCATTTGAGATCTTAACCAATGAACAGAATCCCTGTCTGCCCTGGACTTTCCGGGTGCCTTTTTCCGGACAAAAAAAACAAATTGAACCGATCGATCACGCAAATGGGATAAGAAAATTGACGCGGGCAATCTTCGAAATGCCAACCATGGAAGGAACGGAGTTTACTTCAATACTTGAAGCGAATGCAAAGGTTGAGTTTCGCCACGGGTTGAAGAATACCTTGACATTGGAATTTGATGCGGGGAGAAATAGACAACTTAAGGAGTTTGACAAACTGAATTTGGTGATTCGCTATTAGGTATTTTAAACGGGCAGTGGACTATCGAGATTAAAAATGGAGATCATCACAGAATCAATCATTACCTGCCCTCAATGCAGTTATCAGAAGACGGAAGAGATGTCGCTGAATGCCTGTCAGTATTTCTATGAATGTGAAAATTGTAAAACCCTGTTGAAGCCGAAAGCGGGTGACTGTTGTGTGTATTGCAGCTATGGCTCTGTGAAATGTCCGCCTATGCAGGAAAGCAAGAGATGTTGTTCGTAATTGACTGAGGTCAGTGTATGGCAAGAAATGGTAGAATGGAAAATGACCTCGATAATTGAGAGCACTAGCTACAATGTTACCCGCAATCTTTTTATGATCCCATGTTTGTAAAGCGGACCAATGGGTAATTCTATTTTGCCTATGGAAATATCCGTAGCTGAAAAAGAATCAATCTTGACGATTGACACTATAAATGACCGGTGAATTCTCATAAACTCATCTTCCGGAAGCAATTCTTCAATCGATGAAATGCTTTGCTTGGTGATTATCTGACCTTTCAACGTAACGATCTTGCTGTAATCTTTAAGACTTTCCACATATAAAATATCGCTCAGCATTACTTTGATCATTTTCCGATCCGCCCGAAAATACAGAAACCGCTCGGAAGACGTCTGATTCGTATCGTTAGTTTCGAACGAACCGGCTTGTGTTAACTTATAAACTGATTTCAGAAAGCGATCCAGCGAAATTGGTTTTAATAAATAATCGATCGCACCAAGGTCGAAACCCTCAAGGGCATGGTCGCGGTGAGCGGTAGTGAAAATGATATGGGGCGGGTGTGGGAGGGATTTGATAAATTCTGTACCCAACAGCTTGGGCATATGGATATCCAGAAAGATTAAATCGATCCGGTTCGTTTGAAGATATTCAAAGGCAGCCAGTGCATGATTACATTCACCAACAATCTCCAGGGCTGGCACAGACTGAATGTGCGACTTCAGCACCTCAAGGGCAGGTGGTTCGTCATCGACCAGTAAACATTTAATCTTATGCAGGATCATAGGTTTCTAACTCAAGTTGCAGATTTACCAAAAAAGTTTCTTCTTCATTCATAATACGGAGTTTGTATTTTTCAGGATAAATCAACGCCATTCTTTTTTGCAGGTTTTGCAAACCAATACCCGATGAAAACGCAGCACCCTTTACAACGGTTACCGATTTTCCATTGATAAGTTTAAACTTTAAGTTGGAACCGGTCACATTGATATCGAGACTTATCCAGGGATGTTCAAGTTCATTAGCTCCGTATTTAAAAGCATTTTCAACCAACGGCAAAAAAAGGAGCGGAGCAATCAGTTTGTTTTCGAGTTCGCCCTGGATATTCACCGTCAGATCCAGCCGGTCTCCAAACCGGATTTGTTCAAGTGCTATGTAATTTCTGAGAATGGAAAGTTCTTTTGTTAACGGAATTTTGCTGTGGGTGCTTTCGCTGAGCATATAACGAAGAAGTTCCGAAAGTTTAACAACGACCTCTGGGGCACGGTGTGATTGTTGCAGGATGAGTGAGTAAAGATTGTTTAGCGTGTTAAAAAGGAAATGAGGTTGAAGCTGCCCTTTCAGGATTTCGAGTTCTGCTGTTAACTTTTCCTTTTCCAGCTGGGTATTCTCTACTTTCTTAAAATACCAGTGCTTTACCAGTTTGATGGCAACGGCAAAACCAGCTACCGTATTGGACCCTCGTAATCCTGCCATGAGTCCGAAGAAAAGTGTATTAGAGGGAGTTGGGAGGCCCAGGGCTCTGTGATAGGGGCTGATGATCCATCCTGAAATCAAGAATGAGAAAAGGGCTGTTACCGGAATCAGAATAATAATGCCAGTAACAAGAGACACATACTTTCCGGTAAAGAGATAGCCAGGTAGTAGAAAGTAAATGATCATGTAACTCAGAAACATGTGCAAAGGCAAGTAAATAAGTGCATCTACATAGGCATAAGCCTTCATGGGATTTTCTGAACTCCAGAAACTACTATAGATAGTACCAAAAAATAAATAACAGGTGAGCCAAAATACCACATGCCGGCCAAGGCGATACGAGATCTTTTTGGAAAGGACTAATTCAGATAAGAACTGCTCCATAACACTATGTACTCCAAATCTGAAATAAAGTTTTGCTGTCGATCAATCTGTCGACAAAAAGGATAAAACGGTGGACGAACTTGATAGGTCACCGAAAATACATTACCGGTAAGACTATAACATCTCCCGGGCAATAATGGATTTCCCGTTGGGTTGATCTCCGTTACTAATGAAAAATCAACAGCTATGAAAACAACTGTAAAATTATTAGGGGTAACGGTAATCATTTTGGTATGCGGTTTAACGAGATCATGGGCTCAAGCAAGCACCGGAGCATATTGGGTGGTAGAAGGAAATGTGAATCAGAAGAATTATACCCAGATTCGGTATTACAATGAACAAAATCAATTACTCCACGAGGAAGTGCTCAAAGGAAAATTCCTTGATATTAATAAAAGGAGAAATAGAACTTATCTGGATCGAAGATTAGCCTATATTGGTTCTCAACCAGAGTTGCCTGTCCGTAGTGCGCGCAAAGCAAAGTCAACTTCCAAAAGGAAGGCTTTCTGACTTTCCATTGTAACCAAAAGCGGTGCCCGCTACCGGACGATTTTGTACGATCTGGAGACAACCGCTTTAGTGAATTTCCACTTCCTGGCGTTTTTAGGCTGTTATCCTGTGGCACCCTGATTGTTATGGAATAACTCCAACCCCACGCCTATGCTGAAAAGTATCCTCACCACCGCCTTGCGAAACATCATTCGCAATAAGTCCTTTTCCATCATTAATCTCATTGGGTTGTCCGTCAGCATGTCGTTAGGCATGTTGATTATTCTGATTGTGAAGGAACAATTGACCTTCGACAATTTTCATCAGGACAGCGATCGCATTTACCGGGTTAACACCATGGCCTTGCGGGTAGATGGTGGGCGTGAGCCCTATGCCTCCGCACCCTTACCCATCGGGCGGGTATTAAAAGAGGACTACACATTTGCTGAGAATGTTGTTTCGATCAGCAGACGGTTAAATGGTGATGCCACCTATGGCAACGTGAATGTTCCGGTGCAGGGGCTAATCGTAGATCCTTCTTTTTTAAGCGTGTTTAATTTTCAATTGGAAAAAGGAAACCCGGCCACCGCGCTCAATGAACCCAACAATTTAATTCTCACCCAGGAATCGGCCACCCGAATATTTGGTACCCAGGAACCCCTTGGGCAGACACTCTCACTCAGCGGCTATGGCGAATTTACAGTCACCGGGGTATTGAAACCATTTCCCAGTAAAACGCATTTTGAATTTCAGGCGCTCGCTTCAACCACTGCCTTGCCGGTGTGGGAGAAAGACGGGATCGTAAATGCCTCCATCGATAATTGGAATAATTATTACGGCAATTACATCTACTTTAAATTAAAACCCGGCCGCACAGAGGCTGAAGTAAAGGAAGCGTTGGCGGCCATGTATCAGAAACACTATGCCAATCTTAAACTTGAAACCCGCGATAAGGGCTATGAGTTTTATTTGCATCCGCTGGAAGACATTACTCCGGGGCCTGAGCTTTCCAACCAGATGGGTTCGGGCATGCCTACCTTTCTGCTATTTTTTCTGGGTACCCTGGCAGGCGTTGTGCTGATCATGTCTATTTTCAATTTCACCAACCTGATGATTGCCAAGTCGCTTACCCGGGCCCGCGAAATTGGTGTGCGCAAAATAGTAGGGGCCAGGCGCTACCAGGTATTCTTCCAGTTTGTTGGCGAGACCATAACCTTTGCTTTGATCGCGCTTGTGTTTTCGTACATCCTGCTTCAATTTCTGAAAACCGGGTATTTACAATTACCTCTCAATGAAGAGTTCTCCATGAATCTGGAGGAGGATGTGTCCCTGTATTTTCTCTTTGTCGGCTTTGCTACCGTGGTGGGCATCATTGCCGGATTGTTACCCGCAGGGTATCTCTCCGCCTTTCAGCCATTAAAAGTATTAAAGGACTCTGGTTCCCTGAAAGTGTATTCACGACTTACATTCCGAAAAGCGTTGATGGTAACGCAGTTCACCTTGTCGGTAATCTTTGTGATCGTGGTGTTGGTTATCTACAACCAGGTGAACTTTATGCTTACCGCTGATTATGGATTTAATCAGAAGGACATCTTGAATGTGCGTTTGCAAGGTGTGGAGTTTGAAAAAATGGCTAATGAAGTCCGAAGTCTTTCAGGCGTGGTAAGTGTAGGCGGGGTATCGCACAAGCTGGGTACGTGGAGTGACCGATCGAGCGATTACAAAAAGAACCGCGAGGATGAACCCTTTGTGATGCGGGACTTTTTGGTGGATGATAATTATATCCGCAACCTGGAGTTAACATTTCTTGCCGGTAAAAACTTTGATGCCGCAGCACAAGGAGAGCAGGAGAAGCATGTGATCCTGAATGAATCAGCACTCACCCGGTTTGGCTTTGCCAATCCGGTAACTGCCATTGGTCAACCGATTTTTGTTGAAGACTCTGTCATGCTGGAAGTGATTGGCGTGGTGAAAGATTTTCACTTTCGTCCACTAAACAGTCGCATTGGTCCGTTGGCGTTGCGGTATACTACAACGGAGTTGGGTTTTCTGAGTGCTAAAATTATTCCTTCTCAGAAGGAAGCAGTGATGGCTTCGGTGGAGGCAATCTGGAAGAAGGTTGACCCCGTGCATACTATTGACTACCGAATGTTGGAAGAAGAGATTGACGATGCTTACCGTCAGGCCGGGATGAAAGACATTCTGGTGATTGTGGCCTACATTACTTTTCTGGCCGTAACGCTGGCGTGCTTGGGCATGCTGGGCATGGCGATGTATTCCACACAAACGCGCGTCAAAGAAGTAGGCGTGCGCAAAGTGATGGGCGCTTCCGCTTCGGATGTAGTCATACTGCTCAGCAAATCCTTTATGATGTTGATTGTGCTGGCCGTTGTGCTGGGGGTTCCGGTAAGTATCTTCCTCGGAAATTTATTTCTCGACTTGTATGCGTATAAGATCCAGATCACACCCTTGCTTATTATCAGTGGCATCGTGATGATTGCCGGACTGGGATTGATTATTATCAGTACCCAGACGATGAAAGCGGCCGTTTCAAATCCGGTAGATTCATTGCGCTATGAGTAAGATAACCAAACGTCTCCCATGGTTCGTGTCCACACGAACCATGACTTGCTAATCGTTCTAACAATACCTTGTTCGCTAACCAAACGTCTGCACCAATCCATACACTGCCACCCACCCAATCGAGAGCACGCTAATCCAGAAGATGAGATTATAAAACCTACCCGAAGGCAATACTTGTACTCGGCCATATTTAAAATGCCATCCGGCAAACACCACCAGCAGTAACATCAGCGAACCAATGATACCACCGGATAATACCATTAACACAGGTAACTCAATGTAGCAAAAGAGGCAGGCCCAGATGAATGGAAACAAAAAAGCCAACACCGATACCAGGTTCTTTCTTTTCTTCAGGTCCGGAAAATCAAACCAGCCCAGTTGGCCCAGCAAATCCGGAAACACGCGTGTCCAGTAGGCCAATGTTGCATAAACACTGGAGAACAAAACAAAGAACGCACCCACGAGGTAGATCGTCCTGACACCAGTACCTAATGATTGCGTATATATCAGGGCGAGGGTTTCAATCACGGCATTGCCATTGGGTATCGTTTGATTGCCGTGCAAGATGGCCGCACCTAATAAATAGAATACGGTAGTTACCAGTGTATAGAGAATCATGGCTACCACGGCATCGAGGTACATAACGTTGATCCATCCATGAGCGCGTTGTTTCCAGGCTGGCGATCCATCAGGGATCCCGGCATAGCGGGCATAACCCTTTTCCAAACACCAATAATTGTAAGCAATGATTTCATCACTGGCTACCCCGGTGATGCCAAAAGCGCCAATGGCAATCGCAATTTCTTCGCCTGTGAGGCGGAAGCGAAACCCGTTGATCACCTCCCCGAATGAAAAAGCAAACTCTGTAAATTGTACCGACACCAGCGAAGCGATGGTAAAAATGGTAAACATCAGGATCATGAAGAGCGAGGCTTTTTCAATCAACCCATAGCGGCCATTAAAGACAAGGGCCGCGGCAACGCCCGCTACTGCGAAGGCCCACAAGTATACTGAAACCCCAGGCACCAACAGATGCAACACCACGGCCGTACCACCCAGAATACCTCCGATCTGAACTACTTTAAGAAATTGTAACACGAGGAGAATCCAAACAATCAGGTTTGCTTTTCCGATTCTCCAGCCCGGAAGTTTATTGAATGCCAGTACCGAAGTTTCTCCGGTAAGGATCGCGTGACGGCCAAACTCTAACTGCACCGCTACTTTCGCAAGACAACTGACAATGATGATCCAGAGTGCTGCATACCCGGCTTTGGCTCCGAGCACGGTGGTGGCAATTAATTCACCGGAACCAACAATAGAGGCCGAGAGAATAAATCCGGGTCCCAGAAACTTTAGCCCGCCCAACACGGAGGCGGGTGGTTGTTGGATAGCGTTGTTGCTGATCAGGTAAGGATCCGTAAGGGCTTGCATGAGGGAAGCTACTCATCCTTTGAGAGAATTGAAAATGGATTTAGCGTTCCGAATTGAGCGGTTTCGGTTTATTGCCTCATAAAATCAGGAGCGAAGATCCCTGGCAGCTTTGGCAGTGTTTGAGTAGTTCAATGTAGATTCAAATCCACAGTGCCCTTGTCAATCATGAATTAACATTAAATTAATATGTTCTAAAAACCATCAGTCAACACACTATGTAGCTTTACATAGGTATGAAAATGGTTACCTTAGGACTCAGAATTTTTTAAACTTCATGAATGGGAAAAAGTAAGAAACGCCCTGTAGACATAGTCGTTCTTTCTGATCTTCACCTCGGTACGTACGGCTGCCACGCGACCGAACTTCTCAAATATCTAAAATCCATCGAGCCCGGCAAGGTTATTCTCAATGGAGACATCATTGATATGTGGCAGTTTTCAACCCGGTATTGGCCCAAGACCCACATGCAGGTGATCAAACATCTTACCGGCCTGATGACCCACAGTACGAAAGTGATTTACCTGACCGGAAATCATGATGAGATGCTGAGAAAATTTGCAGGATTCCGCCTCGGATCATTTCAAATAGAGAATAAGTTGTTGTTAAAAATTAATTCGAAAAAAGCATGGATCTTCCATGGCGATGTTTTTGACGTTACTATGCAAAGCGCGAAGTGGCTTGCCAAATTAGGCGCAGTGGGCTATGATTCCCTCATTCACATTAACACCTTTGTAAACTTTGTATTACAAAAATTTGGGCGCGAGAAAATCTCTCTTTCGAAACGAATTAAAGACAGCGTAAAGAAAGCCGTGCAGTTTATTGATAACTTTGAATTAACCGCTGCCGGCATCGCCATCGACAATGGGTATGATTACGTGGTGTGTGGTCACATTCACAAACCAGCCATGAAGACGATCACAACAGAAAAGGGAAGTGTTCAATACCTTAATTCTGGCGACTGGGTTGAAAATCTTACTGCGTTGGAATGCCATGGCGGGAACTGGAGAATCTATCATTACCGCGTGGATAAAGTGGCCCAGGCCATTAAACTTCCCCGTAGATTTAAAGGTTCGGATAACAAGGAGCTATTCAACGAAATGATGGAACAATTACTTAAACCCAAAAAGTGAAAATACTTTACGCCATTCAGGGAACCGGTAACGGCCACATCGCCCGTGCCGAAGAGATTGCTCCCATGCTTGCTGATTATGGAAAGGTGGATTTATTTGTAAGCGGAGCCCAGGCCGACATTAAACTATCGATGCCCATAAAATATAAATCGAAAGGCCTTAGTTTTTTCTTTGGCAAGAAAGGCGGAATAGATTTTCTTAAAACATTCAAGAACAACAGTTCCAAACGAGTGATGCGCGAGATCAAGGAATTTCCCGTTGAAAAGTATGACCTGGTGATTAATGACTTTGAAGCCATCACGGCATGGGCCTGCCATAAGCGAGATGTTCCCTGCATAGCTTTGAGTCACCAGTATTCTTTGTTATCCCCCAGGGTGCCTAAACCCAAACACTTTGATCCGATTGGTACCTGGTTTTTGAATAACTATGCACCGGTAAGGGAAGGCGTGGGATTTCATTTTGCAGCGTACGATCAGAATATTTTCACCCCGGTAATTCGCGAACGCATTCGTCAGACGAATTCTACCGAAACGGGGCACTACACCGTTTACTTGCCGGCCTATGATGACAAGAAGTTGGTAAAACTGTTCCTGAAATTCTCAGGCACACAATGGCACATTTTTTCAAAACACATCAACAAGCCTTACCATATTGGAAAGATTTCTGTGTTCCCGGTCAACAATGAAGCATTCACGATCAGCCTGGCTTCTTCGCAGGGTGTGCTCTGCGGTGCCGGGTTTGAAACCCCGGCCGAGGCACTCTATCTAAGAAAGAAATTGTTGGTAGTGCCCATGAAAAATCAGCACGAGCAGCATTTCAATGCAGCCTCCCTAAAGCAGTTGGGCGTACCTGTGATTAAGAAGGTGAGTAAAAAGAATCTCGCCAGGATTGGAGACTGGATTGAAACGGAAACCAGGATAGACGTGACTTATAAGGAAACGGCACGCCCGGCTATCGAACGGGTTCTAAAACTTTATCAGGATTGGAAGTAACCAGTTTTTTTGAGTAAGCCAATGACGAGTATACATCGGCACTGGGCCGTTTGATTCGCGCTTTTGTTTGCGGATCGCAGGCATAAAGACCAAAGCGATAGGAAGGACCGAGGTTCCATTCAAAATTGTCCCACGTGCTCCAATGGTAATACCCTCGAATGTCAACACCTTTTTCTATCTGGTTATGAAGGATGCCCATATAATCGTAAATAGATTTTATGCGCAGGTTGTCATCGTTCGTGCACATTCCATTTTCTGTGATGATGATGGGCTTGCGGAATCTTTTCCAATATCGATTAATACATAACCCTAGTCCTTCCGGATAGTACTCCCACATATCGTCATGTTCTTTATTCCCTTTCGTGATCTTATCGGGTGTGGTTAAAAACGTTACCGGCATAGGATCATACCCGATGCGTGAATAATAACTCAATCCGAAAAAATCGCACGCTTCAAACCAACCCGGTATGAAGTCCATGTACAACCAGTCGGTAATTTTAGCGGGCAATTTGCCGATCAGATTGTCGGCTTCAAGGATCGAAGCGTTATGCGAGATTCCCACGGGTTTTCCCGGGGCGCGCGCCTGAAGCAGCTCGTAGGCTTGCTTATGAGCCAGGCTCATGTTGTTTAATACCCGCCATGCATAAACAGGATTTTTTTTTTTGGGTGGAAATAATCCTGCCAACGAACTGAGACTGATATAAAGATTGGGCTCATTAAAGGTATTCCACAGGGTAACGAATTCACCAAATTCATGAATTACTTTTTTCACATAATCCAGCCACCACGCTACACTTTGCTTAGAAGCCCAACCGCCTTGTTTACTAAACCAGGTCGGATTGGCAAAGTGATGCAACACCAGCATAATATCTACACCTTGTAGTTTCAGTTTTGTCAGTAAGTTCCTGTAATGAAGAACTGCTTCCCGATCGAGGGGTGCTAAGGGAGCGGTTTGCAGTCGGCTCCACATAAAGCTCATGCGATAGTTGGGAGCCAGCGATGAAATAATGGCTACGTCTTCTTCCCAAAGCAATTCATGATCGGTGGTTCGCGTAAAAATAGAACTGTCGCGGGCGGTAAATCCCTGCCAGTCATGATTGTCGGCTGTTTCGATTTGCACGGCCGAGGTGCTTGTACCAAACCGAAAAGTATCAGGGAATTGTAACGTCATGGAGAAAGGAAATAACCACTGGGTTAAGGTTAGTCGTTTGCAAAGGTAAGCACTAACCCGTGATTATGATCAAAACAAAATGGAATGGGATAGCACGTTCTTACATTTTTCCTTTAATACATCCATGTCAATAAGTGATACATGTTTGATTTTGGCTTCTTCATCCCACTTCCGCAGCAGAATGCTAAGCACAAACAAGGGGTCCAATTCAAATACTTCAGCCTCGGTTTTGCTCATTACTCCACCCTGAAACTCCAGCGTCTTTTTGCTGGCTTCAGAAAGATTTTCATAATAGGGAGGATACTTGTAAGTGAGGTACCGTTTGGCCTGCACGTGGTTTTCAACAAGTTTTGCCATGCGGTCCGGAAATCCTTTCGCACGCAAATATTCGGCTCCTATTTTCTCATGACTTTTTACACCATAACCAGCCATGCTTTGTTCTGCAGTAGCCTGTACACAAATATGGCCAATGTCATGAAAGAAGGCAGCCAATACGACTTCATCATCATATCCATCTTGCATTGCCAATTGAGCGGATTGCGACATGTGTTCCAGTTGAGATACCGGTTCGCCAATATAGTCTGCATCGCCATAGCGCTCATATAAATCAAAAATCTCATCAATCACAGCGTAGTCAGATTTCATAGTTGGTCGACACGTAGAAAGATGCAAACTAAGCCCGAATGACCATAGGAAAGTTAAGGTTGAATATTATGGTTTTGTAAAGAAATAGTGTAAAACTTAAGAATAGTATCATGTGAAATTTTTGATACCGGAAATCCTTCTTTCGATTTTCGCACAATGATTAAACCCAAGTTGATTGTCTTTGATCTGGCTGGTACAACAGTCAATGACAACAAGGATGTGCACCGGGTGTTGCAGCGTTTGTTTAAGAAAATACATATCCGAATCAGTATTCAGGAGGCCAATGAAGTGATGGGAATTCCTAAACCGGTTGCAATCAGGAGTTTACTCGAGCGGCATAAATACCCTTACATCAGTGATATGCTGGTGCTTGAAATGCACGCTCACTTCGTAGCGAAAATGACAGCCTTCTATAAGCAGCACGCATCGGTTGTTGAAAAAGAAGGTGCCAGTTATGTTTTCAAAACCTGTAAAGACAATGGAATAAAAGTAGTTGTTGATACAGGGTTTGATCGATCCATAGTTGTGCCTTTGCTCGAAAGAATGGGTTGGGAGAAAAATGGATTGATTGATGGCAGCATTTCAAGCGATGAAGTGGCGAAAGGCCGGCCTTATCCGGATATGATTTACCGGGCCATGGAACTAACCGGGATTACAGATGTTGAGTCGGTGGCTAAGGTGGGCGATACTCTATCGGATTTGCAGGAAGGAACGGCTGCAGGTTGTGGTTGGGTAATTGGAATAACAACAGGTGCTTATTCTCAAGAGGAACTACAAAAGGGTCCACACACACATCTGGTTCACCATCTTGCTGAAATACTTCCTATCGTAGGAATTGAGCAATTAACCACAATTGGTTAAATCTATAAACAATGCAACTGGAATTAGTAGTTTTTGACCTGGCCGGCACTACGGTAAAAGATAATCAGGATGTACACCGGGTGCTGCAATCAGCACTCAGGAGAAACGGAGTGATGATTACCTTAGAAGAAGCCAATGCCATCATGGGCACCCCCAAGCCGGTTGCCATAAGAAAACTTCTTGAAGACAAGCAATATCCACGCGTAACAGACCAATTTATTGAACAGGTCCATACTGATTTTGTAAATGAGATGATTGCTTTTTACGAGACGGACACAAGCGTTGGTGAAAAGGAAGGGGTTAGCAAAACGTTTGCTTCTTTAAAGGCACGCGGAATTAAAATTGCGGTAGACACCGGTTTCGACCGTCAAATAACAAATGCGTTACTTAAAAGAATGGGATGGTTTGAAAGAGATCTGATTGATGTAAGTGTGACCAGCGATGAAGTTGAAAATGGAAGACCCTATCCGGATTTGATTTTTGAGGCCATGAAACGCACAGGTGTTACGAATGTGTTGCGCGTGGCTAAAGTAGGGGATACATCTTCAGATATGAATGAAGGAACCCGCGCTGGTTGCCGGTGGGTAGTGGGTGTAACTACCGGGTCCTATTCGCGCGCCAGTTTACTTACAGAACCTCACACTCATCTTATAGAACAGCTACCTGAGCTACTTCCCATACTTGGGATTTCTGAAAAAAGGAGAAATTAATTTTTCTTACTGTTTCTAAATTGTTATCTTCATGTTAACCAAGTGTTACCATGAATGAAATATAGTCTTATATTCTTTCTAATCGCACTATCCAATGTCGCACTTAGTCAGCCATCCCAGGGTTGGCGAAAAGGTTCCATAGTGTTAAGTACGAATCAGGTTTTGGTGGGTGACCTTATGGTCCATTTGGACTTTAACACACTTGTTTTCCGATCTACCAATCAGGTAGAAGTTCTGCCCTCGTATAAAGTAAGTTCATTTCGATTTTATGATGAGGCAGAAAATATCAATCGTCAGTTTATCAGCATCCATGATACCCGTGGATTGAATTTATTTTATGAATTGGTCGTGAAAGGAAAGTATAATATTGTCAGAATGCAGGATCATAACTGTGCGCAGAATGATCAGGAAGATTATACTTATTATGTTTATCATGAAAATAATCTGATGCCCATCAACAAGTTTAAGAAAAAGGTATTCCCCGATCTTTTGAATTTGAGGCCCGAATTGGGGCAGTGGGTTAAAGCTGAACGACTTGATTTGAATAAGAAAAAAGACACGATTCTTATCGTAAAGGAATACAATCGGGAGGTTATAACAGAAATGGTTGCATCCCGTTAACCTTGCTGAGCCCATTGTTTATGCTTCAGGTGGAAGTAAAGCATAGACCCCAAAATCAATAAGGTACCGGCAACAGAAATTATATATCCGCCCGAGATAAAGAAATCCAACCAGCTGAGGTTTGCCTGACCAAATTCTTTATAGAATAATACGACTACACTGCCCAGGTATCCAAAGGAATCGGCCACATACATAATAAACCCTACGGTACCAATATATTTAAAAGTAGCGATCAGGCGGTCAAAGAAAATACTATTGAACGGTATGTACCCAAGGTAAAGGCCAATCCCAACCAGGATCATCCAGAGTGGGGCACTGATCATCGATGCTTCAAAAAGAAAATTCGACACGCCAATTAAAACCATTCCCAGTCCAATAATAATATGATTTACCATCAGTGCGATTTTGTTGTTTTTGATCAGCATTAAACTGCCCATGCAAACTAAAACAAAAAGGGAAACCGGGATTTCAGTTGTCGTATAGATGGATGGATTGTTGCCCAGATTCAATGAATCCCAGATTTCCCTGGAGAAATTATCCCTGAAATCGCGAAATGCAGTTAACAGTACATAACACAAGGTGAAGAGTACAATGCCGGGGAAGAAAGTATGTGTAAACTTTCTTCTTTCCTCTTTATTCATGGGCAATCGTTTTGTTCGTAACTGCTCATCGAGATCGGATGGTGGCGGGAGTTTATTCAATAGTGACTGAAACAGAAGCAGAGGTACCAGGAAGAGGCAACAGACCAGAAAGGGCATCCAGTATTCGGTAACACCCCAATCACGCATAACATACGCTCCCACCGAGCGGCAAAGACCTGCTGAGAAAATAAAGCTGACGGATAAAGAGGCGCCCAGAACTTCGGTCATCCTTCTTCCTTCAAGATACCCAAATACCATTCCCCACACCAGGCCCAGGGGAAGTCCGGTGGTAAAGAGAAGAATAATATTATAAGGTGCTGCTACAACTGCAAATAGCAACCATGATATTCCAGCTATTCCTACCATTAACAAAATTCCAAAACCACGCGAGTGTGCCTTCAGTTCTGAAATTACTTTAATGCCAATAAATTTAGCCATGGCATATCCGATTACCTGAAAGGTAACTAGCCAGACCTTGAAATCGATATTCGCATACGCCAATCCTTCAAACGAGGCTACGGCAAATGTTTTTCGAAAGGCATACACACACGTGTAAAGGCAAAAGGCAGTCAAGGAAGCGTATAGTGTAAACCAAAATGTATTGGTTTGCTCAAGCCACCCTGAGAGCTTTGGTTTCGGATTAATCAATGAGTAATCCATTTTCATCGAAGTCAACACGCTGCCAGGTTCCTTGCAGAAGAATACTTAACTGCTTAAACCCAACGGATTTTAATAATCGAGCTGTTTCGGAAAACTCGTTGAATAAGTCTGTTGGGTTATGCGCATCTGAACTAAGTGTAATGGGAATGCCAGCCGCTTTGATCTGTGCAAGAATCCAGGGGCTGGGATAGGTGGTAGCTGATTTCTTTTGGTAAAGACCGCGGGTGTTTACTTCAACAATAATATCTGTTCCTTTTAATGAGTCCAGAGTTTTTTTTATTTCTTCCCGATACCACAGTTCTTGTTCATCAAATAAATTTGAACCGAGGTTCTGGATTTTCATTTTATCAAGATGGCCGAGAATGGTAGGCGGAGTTTGCCGGATCATCTCTCTGGTTAACTCAAAATACCGGCTCCACGCTTCCCGTGGGTTATTATGGAATAGGGTTTGCAAGCCTTCCAGAAATAAGGTGTGAGTCCCATCTATTTCCCATGGCCGGCCATCCGGAAATGCATCCACAAAATGAATCGAGCCAATGGTATAATCAAGATTGTTGTAATTTGTTGGAGCCGTTAAACCCGGTATATAATCCACTTCAAGCCCGGCATAGAGTTCAATGGATTTTTCTTCAACCCTTAACTGCTTAATCTCATTCAAATAATTTTGAAGTTCGGTTGCCCGCATAGCCCAGGAGGTGCTGAATGGAAGTGGTGCATGAGATGAAAAGCCTATGCTTTTAATTCCACTAACCTGCAAACAGTCTTTGAACGTGCCTTTACCATCGCAGTAGATTGTATGAGTATGAAAGTTAGACCACATGAGCTTATCGCAGCGAGGTTTTAGTAGCAGTCCTTATCCCAGAATCTTTCGGATACTTTGTTGAGCATACCCGGCTGATGAGGTCATGCCCTTGCCGCCAATGGCGGTGCGAATGTGAATTTTATTTTCAAGGTCAATTTCAACGATATCTTTTTGTGAATGCTGTGCATAAAAGCCAGCCCAGGTGGTGGCAATTGCGGAAACATCAAACGAAACAATTTTTTGTGCCTCCTTAAACATGAGTTGATTAATGTGCTGGTTAAGTTCAAAGCCCAGATCATCCATATCGTTTACGCCTGCGTATTCATGCGAATCGCCAATAATGATGGAGCCATCAGAGGCTTTCTTGAATAAGATATGAATGCCCCATCGCTTTAATTCTTTAAGATGTTCAGGCGTTTGTATGGTTTGGAAGGAAGGGCATTCGGTGAATGACTCATACCTGCGAATGGTGAGCCCGGTGAGAATATTTCCTTCCATCCCCACTTCGGGCATGGGGATCGTGCGCAACATCTGCAGCTTACTGATTTCAATACCGCTTTCACTAAACAGGTCTGGAAAAAGAATTTTAAATTCGCCCCCATTGCAAATGATCACTTTAGCAGCAACGAACACGTCACTTTTGTGGGTAACAACGCGCACCTCATCTCCCGCAACAAGGCAATCAATAACCGTGGTGGATGGTTTGTAAGTAAGTTTTGGAAACAGAACTTTACAATATTCAATCAGCCTATGAATCATGAAGGGCGGTTCGGCACTTACTTCTTGCGGAAAGAATAAACCCTCGCGGCAATAGCTTGCTTTTAAGGCAGGCCACCTTTCAAGACATTGTTTTTGAGATAAAAGCCGGGCTTCATATTCCCGGTCATCCATAACGGCTTTCAATTCATGAAGGAGGGATTGCTCATCGGCATCCGAAGCGAGATAGACACTTCCGTTCTGACGAATGGAGATATCATAGTGATCCTGGATCTCTTTATAGAGTTGGGTGCTGTAAACACCATATTCAAACCAATCAGCTGACATACCCGAAGGCACAACCTGTCCAAAATTGCGAACCGTAGCCTGTACGGGGTACTGATCTTTTTCAATGAGTAATACTTTCTTACCTAATCCAGCAGCGTGATAAGCATGGAAGGTTCCCAGGACTCCGGCACCCACAACAATTAAATCAAATTTCACAGGCGGTTTCATAAATGGTTTTACAGCGCGAAAGATGCACTACGGGTGTTACCAAATCAGATCGCTGTAGTTTATCACGGTGTTAACAATAAGGAGTAAATGTTATGAATTCATATTATGGGGTGGTCTCCTGCGTGCAGCACGGTATTGAATTTTAGCACTCTTGTTATCGATTTGTTAATCTCAACTACACTCAATTTCAGGCTTCTACTTATTTCTTTACGGTAAGAATTACCGGTGCATTATGGGATTGATGCAGACTGCACAATCAATTAACCGATCAATAACCTGTCACTAAACAATGCTTTCAGGGAATAGCACACTTTTGTGTCGCCAAACGGTAAGTAAAAACTAAATCTAAACTATGAATCAAACTTTACAACCAAACAAACCAGGCATGAGCTGGCTTTTAAAAGTCTTCATGCTGGTGATGGTGCTATTTGCCAGCAAGTTGGCAATGGCACAAATTACGGTATCCGGAAGTGTAAAATCCGGAGAAGATCAGAGTGCAATTCCCGGAGTAAACATTCTGGTGAAAGGTACAACCAATGGAACCATCACCGATGCGAAAGGCTCCTATAGTCTATCAGTTGGTTCTTCCAATGATGTTCTTGTATTTTCTTTCGTGGGCTTCATCACCCAGGAGGTATCCTTGAACGGACGCACTGTGGTTGACGTAACCCTGGCAACGGATGCTATGCAATTATCGGAAGTGGTTGTTACTGCGTTGGGTATCGAAAAAGATAAATCAAAACTGGGTTATGCCACACAGGACGTCAAGGCAAGTCAGTTGAACAAAGCACGTGAACCCAACCCGATCAATTCACTGGTTGGTAAAGTGGCTGGGTTAAACGTAGGTTCTTCGGCAGAACTCATTGGGGCTCCGGTTATCTCACTTCGCGGCCGTAGCAACATTCTCTATGTGGTGGATGGTGTGCCAATCAACTCGGATACCTGGAACATTAGCCCCGATGATATTGACACCTATACAGTATTGAAAGGTCCTACGGCTTCGGCCATGTATGGAACCCGCGGTGTTAATGGTGCCATTATCATCACAACAAAGAAAGGTTCTGATGATAAGCGTGGCTTTAGTATTGACTTCAACACGTCTAACATGTGGGACAATACATTCCTTACAATTCCCAAAGTACAAGATGAATACGGCCCTGGTGACCATGGCCGGTACGCTTTTGCAGATGGCAAGGGTGGTGGTCTGTATGATTCTGACTATGACATCTGGGGCCCCCGGTTTGATGGCCAGTTAATCCCTCAGTACGATGGAGTTGTTGATCCTAACAATACCTATACTACTACCTTTCCAAGTGGCACAACCTTTACCGGAAATATTATTCCTACTCCCTGGACAGCACGAGGTGCGGATAATCTTGAGCGGTTCTTACGCCCAGGCTTCTTAAGCACCAACAACATTGCCGTTTCGGCCAGTGGTCAAAACTATGATCTGCGATTCTCGTATTCCCATAACTATCAGCAGGGGCAGGTTCCCAACACTAATCTGAATAGCGATAACTTCAACGTAACCACGGGCTTTGACTTTTCTGATAAACTTCGGTTAGAGTCAAACATTAATTACAACCGTCAGTATAGCGAGAACTTCCCCGATGTACAGTATGGTCCTAACAGTATGATTTATAACATCACCATCTGGGGCGGAGCTGATTGGGATATTGATGATATGAAGAATTACTGGCAGAAAGGGAAAGAAGGCGTGCAACAGATTTATGCCGACTATACCCGGTATAACAACCCTTACTTCTTAACCAACGAGTGGCTTCGCGGACATCAGAAAACTGATATCTATGGCTACATGTCACTGAAGTATAAGATTACAGATTATCTGCAGGTATTAGGAAGAACTGCGATCAGCACCTATGAACTTTTCAGGAATGAGAAATTCCCATACTCGGCAACCGTGTATGGTCGTGAGCAAGCCAAGGGTGACTATCGTGAAGATTACAGAAATCTATTTGATAGCAACTCCGACTTGTTGATCACCTTCAATAAAGACGTTACACCGGATATTAACCTGACAGCTTCAGTAGGTGGAAATCTCCGGGCCTTCGATTACCGGTCCAGCTATATCACAACCGACTACTTAAACGTGCCAGCTTCTTCATTAACTCCGGGTGCCTATACGTTTGACAATTCGTTGAATCCTATCAAAGCGTACAACTACAAAGCCCCAATGAATGTTTATAGTTTCTACTATACGTTTGATTTTTCATTCCGCGACTGGTTAACAGTTTCTACCACGGGCCGTCAGGATAATAACTCAACCTTGTATCCGTCTGAAACGAAGTATTTCTTCCCTTCGGCCTCTATGAGTGTGGTATTATCGGAGGCTTTGAAACTGCCCTCTGCCATCTCTATGTTAAAACTCAGAGGCGCTTATGCCAAGGTAGGCGAAGGCTTTACAACGGCCACCATAGGTGCTACTCCTAATGCTCCTTATCCATTGGATTACGGTTCATCGTATAGAACTCCTTATGGCGGACCAACCTATGGAAACCAGGCTGTATACAGCACACCTTTAGTTTATAATAATCAACCGGGTGCGTATTATCCTAACACCTTAACCAACCCCGATCTGAAACCTTACTTTACTTCAGCCACGGAAGTGGGTATGGATGTACGTTTCCTGCATGACAGAATAGGATTGGATGTTACGTACTTCAACAACATCGATGGGCCACAGATTTCTAATCAGCCACTTTCTGAAACTACAGGCTACACTGGCTATATCGCCAATGGGGCAAAAACACAACGCAAGGGTTTGGAGATCGTTTTGAATGCAAAGCCTCTGGATAATCCGGATGGTTTGAACTGGAACATCTTGTTTAACTATGGCTCCTTTAAAGAAACACTAAAGGAGTTGCCTGATGGCGCGGATCGATTAGGCTTTATTAAAATTGGTGATCGGGTAGATGTCTATTATGCTGGTGCTTTTTATAAAACTCCGGATGGCCAGTTGATCAATGATGCCAGTGGTCGTCCGATTCGTACAGCTGTCAATCAATTCCTTGGAAATACTAATCCAGACTGGTCGTGGGGTATCACCAACCGGTTGAATTACAAAAACTGGGGCCTGGTATTTCAGTTTGATGGTCGCGTAGGCGGTAAGCTTGTCAATTACATTCAGCGTCAGACGTTCCGCGGTGGTCGTCACATCGAGACGGTGCAAGGGGCCATGGGAGTTGCCAGGGCACAGGATGCTCTTGGGGTTAAATCCTATGTGGGTGAAGGCGTAGTAATTTCCAATGGTGCGGCCATTGAGTACGATCCTATCACGGGCGCAATCACGAACTATGATGAATTGCAATTTGCCCCTAATACCACAGCCACCTTCCTTCAAGACTGGATCAGCCGCTATTATGCTGCAGAAGAGGCTAACATAATCAGCCGTTCATATGCCAAACTGAGAGAGGTTACACTCACCTATAATTTCCCGTCAGCGGTATTAGAAAAATCCTTTATCCGGAAGGCTTCTATCTCGTTGGTAGGAAGAAACCTGCTCTATTTTGCCGAGAAGAAAGATGTGGATATCGATCAGTTTGTGGCACCAGACTCTTATTCTTCCCTGCAGTCACCCACGTTGAGACGCTATGGATTTAATGTGAACATCACTTTTTAATTAACAACCATGAAGAAGACAACTTTATACATAACCCTGGCACTGGCGATGATGGTATCGTTTAGCTGCGAGGACTTTGAAGAAATCGGTTTGAATGAAAACCGACCCGCCTCCGTACCGCCTTCGTTGGTGTTGCGGGGAATACTTGCTGATCTTAACGAAGAACCCTGGTCGCTGGAGCATCGCCAGAATCAATTCTGGTCCTGCAATTATAATTATTACGGCACTAATGAATATTGGACCAATGCTTCGCTCAACTATATGACCTTGAAGAATGTGATCAAGATGGAGGAGGAAGCCGCAAAATCAGGAATCGAGGTAAACCCTTATTCTGCATTGGGTAAGTATTTCAGAGCCATTTTCTATGTGCGCATGTCACAACGGGTTGGCGATGTTCCCTTAAGCGAAGCTTTGAAGGGACTGGAAGTAAAAGAGCCGACCTACGATTCTCAAAAAGAAGTATATGTGCAGGTACTGAATTGGTTGGATCAGGCCAACGCGGATCTGAAACAATTGATTGCTGCTAATGATCTTTCCTTGCAAGGTGATTTCTATTACAACAATGATTTAACAAAGTGGAGAAAGGCTGTGAATACCTTCAAACTGCGGGTGTTGATTAGCTTAAGCAAGCACGATACGGATGCTGAGTTAAATGTAAAGCAACGTTTTGCCGCAGTACTCACTAATCCATCAGAGTTTCCGGTAATGACCAGCAACAGTGATAACATGAATTATGTGTACAATGGCTCTACCCAGATCTATCCAACCAATCCGGGCAACCGCGGGTTTGATAAGGGTCGGTATAACCTGACTGAAACTCATGTGAAAGGATTGACTGATCTGAGCGATCCCCGCATTTTTGTGGTAGCCAATCCTGCCAAAGCAAAAATTGCTGCCGGTGTTCTTCCTACCGACTTTGCTGCTTACGTGGGTGCACCTGCCGGAGAGAGCCTGGATGATATGACTGTGAAAGCTGGCAATGGAGTGTATTCATTTGCCAACCAAAAGCGTTATTACACTACCTTAACCGGGCCCGAGCCTGGAGTTCAATTAGCATACTGGGAACTATGTTTCAACATAGCGGAAGCCATTAACCGCAACTGGGTAACCGGAGATGCAAAAGCATACTATGAAAATGGTATTAAAGCTTCTATGGCTTTTTATGGGATTGCAGATGGAACTCAGATTCCTATTTATGAGTCCGACAATGACAGTCAAATTGGAACAGCCACAGCTTCGGTAACCAATTATCTTGCGCAGACTTCCGTGTTGTATGCTGGCAATAATGCCACCGGCTTAAATCAGATCCTCACACAGAAGTATTTGGCCTTCTTCCAGAACTCAGGTCAGGAGGCATACTTCAACTATCGCAGAACGGGTGTACCTGCATTCCATGCCGGGCCTGGCACCGGCAATAGTGGAGTAATACCTAAGCGTTGGTTATATCCTTCTGCTGAAACGTTTTATAATGAAGCTAACCTGAAGGCTGCTTTGCAAACTCAATTCGGATCGGCAGTGGACGATGTGGACAATGAACTTTGGATTAATAAATAAGCGGGTTTAATTGTTGTGATTCCGGGGCCGAAAGGCCTCGGATTTTTTAAGCGATTTGATATATTGGTAAATGAATAATGAAATGAAACTAAAACTAATACCTATACTGACTTTTCTGTTTTTCCTGACCATTCAAGTACCCGCACAAGTAAAGGGGAAAACTGAAAACATTATCCTGATCACGCTGGATGGCTTTCGCTGGCAGGAAGTGTTCAATGGAGCCGACTCATCGTTTATGAAGCAACAAGCAACCTTCAAGGATCCAGGGCTGAAAGAAAAGTATTGGCGTGAGGATTTAACGGAAAGAAGAAAAGCTTTACTTCCATTCATGTGGAACACAATAGCCTTGAAGGGTCAGCTTTATGGAAATCGTGCGCTTGGCAACAGGGTGAACGTAACCAATAATCAATTATTCTCTTACCCGGGATATAATGAGATTCTGACGGGCAGTGCCGACAATGAACGGATCCATTCGAATGATAAGATCTATAATCCCAACGTAAATGTGTTAGAGTTTATCAATCAACAATCCTCCTTTAAGGGCAAAGTGGCTGCGTTCTCCTCATGGGATGTTTTCCCTTATATCATTAATGACAAACGCAGTGGTGTTTTTGTGAGCACCGGGGTTGCTGAAATTATGAGTGATAAACTCAGTGAAAGGGAACGAATGATGAATCAATTGATTCTTAGTCTTCCGAATCCATTGGGAGATGTACGCCTGGATGCTTTTACTTTTTATTATGGCATGGAGTATCTTAAAAAGAATAAACCTAAAGTCATGTACTTCGCATTTGATGAAACGGATGACTTTGCGCATAGTGGTGAATATGGAGCCTACTTAAATTCCGCACATTATACCGATCGGTTTATTTCTGAACTGTGGTTGTATCTACAATCAGATCCCCGGTACAAGGATAAAACTACCTTGATTATCACGAGTGATCATGGTCGGGGTGATAACGCAGAGCAATGGAAAGACCATGGTCAAAAAGTACCTGTAGCCGATCAATTATGGTTTGCTTTCCTCGGTCCTGACACCCCGGCACTAGGGGAGGTTAAAACTTCGGGGCAGTTATATCAGAATCAGATTGCAAGCACGCTGGCCAACTTGCTTGGGATGGAATATAAGACGGACAAAAAAGTGGGAGACATTATTCTATCGGTCACAAAAAAATAACAGGATTTTCTGTTCAGCAGATCTAACCTTAATGAAAATAGTAAATTGAATGGTCATGCTGGTGGCAGGACCATTTAAAAGTTGTGATTGCTAAGAAAAGGGCTATGAGAAATCTTATTATTATTTGTGCACTAATTACATTGTCCCTTACCTGCTGGGCTCAAAAACGCAAACCTCATCCTAAGAATATTATTTTAATGGTGGGTGATGGGATGGGCGCTGCACAGATTTATGCGGGTCTTACAGCGAATAAAGGAAAACTAAACCTGGAGCGCTGCACAACGGTTGGCTTTCATAGAAATCAGGCCTCGGATAATTATGTAACCGACTCTGCTGCTGGGGCAACGGCTTTTGCTTGTGGACAAAAAACCTATAATGGCGCTATCGGTGTAGATGCAACCGGTAAACCCATCCCTACCATTCTGGAAAGGGCAGAGCGAAATGGATTGGCAACCGGATTAATTGCTACTTGTTCGATCACACACGCTACTCCGGCCTGCTTTATTTCCCATCAACCTTCCCGATCCTTCGATGAAGCAATCGCATTGGATTTTCTTAAAACCGATATCGATGTATTTATCGGGGGTGGGAGAAAATTTTTCTCCCAGCGAACGGATGGACTCAACCTGAATGATTCGCTCGTAGCCAATGGATACCAGATTGCAAACTCCATCCAGGAGGTACAACAGATAACGAAGGGAAAATTGGCAGTGTTTCTTGCAGACGAGCAACAAGCTAAATACTCTGCCGGACGGGGTGATGAATTGGTAAAGTCCACAGAGGCCGCGATTCAATTACTAAAAGGAAATAAGAAAGGAATGTTTATGATGATTGAAGGGTCGCAGATTGACTGGGGTGGACATAGCAACGACACCCAATACATAGTTGATGAAATGATTGACTTTGATAATGCGATTGGCAAGGTTCTGGACTTTGCTGCCACAGATGGCAATACCCTGGTGGTTATTACCGCAGATCATGAAACCGGTGGCTTTTCTATTGTCGGTGGGGATATGCAGACGGGAAGTGTAGAAGGTAAATTTACAACGGGCAATCATACCGGGGTAATGATTCCTGTATTTGCCTACGGACCCGGGGCTGAGCAATTTTCAGGGATCTATCAAAATACAGAGATCTATAATAAGATGATCAAAGCCTTCGGTTTCAAAAAATAAGAATCAGTTCCAATCTATACAAGGCATGATAACCATCTTAGTGTCAACGTCTCCTGCAAGGTAGGTTATCATTTCGGAAGGAAGAAAAAACAATCCTGACTCAAGCAATCTACTCAACTCAGTTCTTGAAGGAATGCACCTATTAAATTTGAAACATAATATTAATTCAACTCTTCCCCTCTCCTTTGGAGAGGGGATGGGGTGAGGTCCTCGCCTTTGTTGGTCTTCTTGACCAACAAACAACATTTGCCTGTGGTGTTATTACCGTACCACCAAATCCTCAAACTTAAAATCGTTCAAACATCCTTCATCAATCCGCACCTTGGCGATCATTAGCCACGTTTCAACACTCATTATTATTTTTCTCCAACCGAATGACTTCCATGGGTGCTTATGCATGATAAAAGTCATTCTGTAGCCGCTGATGAATTGTTATCTTTATTTATGATTTTGAGAATAATCTGCAGGTGTCTATTTCTGGCTACACATGATAAAATCAAGTACCAGTGAAGTTATCGGAGGCGAGGATAACGTGCAGAAAGCTGTGAGGGGAGCAGAGGATGATTGTTGGAAACTGGGTATAGAAATCGACTGGAAGTCAGCATGCTGCGTGATTAGCTAAATTGAGATAAAGAGACGAACTTAATGGGCTATAGTGTGCAAACTTATGATCCCATAGAAAGGTGCAAATGAGAAGAATAGCCAAATTTCTTTCAGGAACAGTTGTATTTTTCTTTCTGACGCTTAATCCCCTTCAGGTAATGAGTCAGGATAAGGTGAAAAATGTTGTAATCTTTTTTTCCTATGGCCCCAACCTGCCTGCGTTCGAGAAAATCCTGGCAGGATTAAATACTACCATCAAAGAATCTACCCATGTGCCGGTCAATATCATAACCGAATATCTCGATTTGAGCAGAACCATGAATGACGATTATTCGAAATTCATCATTAAACTGTACGATGAGAGACTGAAGACATTGAAGGTAGACTTACTGATTACAGCCGGACCGGGTGTAAATGATGCCTTGCTTAAATACGGCAACCCTGCGCTGAATAGTCTGCCCATGATTAATATTGATCTGGATATACCCGGCAGGACCACCCTTCATAATTTGGGAGTTGAGAACGGAAAAGAAATCATATTAAATTTTAAACCGGAATTAACCCTTCAGCATGCATTTGATCTGTTTCCTGATCACCCTGAAATTTTTGTTATAAGCGGAGTATCGGCCCTTGATTCATTTTATGCATCGCTAATACAAAAGACTAAAAATGAATTTGAACCCGCTCACCATTTTCGATTCATAACAAACCTCACGATGGACTCCACCATCCGATTTGTAAGGACCATCCCTCAGAATAGCATTGTATTTGTTCCCTCTTACTTTCAGGATGCCGCCATGGTCAGTTTCTCAACACCAGAGGCAATGGAAATAATCTCAAAAAACTCACAGGCACCCGTCTTCCTGAGCTTAACGGATGCTGGTTTTAATAGCCAGGGCGGAGGTATTGGCGGGTATCTTTTCAGCTACATCAATCTGGGTAAGGAAACAGGGCGAATCGCGCATGAAATACTGAATGGAAAAAGGATGCAGGACATAGAAGTGAAGGAAAATATTTTCTATGAACACATGTATGACTG
This sequence comes from Cyclobacteriaceae bacterium, assembly GCA_044229915.1. Taxonomy (GTDB): domain Bacteria; phylum Bacteroidota; class Bacteroidia; order Cytophagales; family Cyclobacteriaceae; genus ELB16-189. The sequence continues at coordinate 195,631 of JBGASB010000006.1, read as the reverse complement.
GAATGAACTGAAACGATGGAACCTGACTCGTTCAAAATTAATTCCTGCAGATAGCCTGTTTTACAACAGAGACATCTCTTTTATCGAATTATATAAATGGTATATTCTTGGAATACTGACATTTATTATATCGCAAACCTTGTTGATCATCTATTTAATCCGTCTAAACAATAGGCAAAAAGCAATTCGGGAAAAAATGCAGGTTACCGAGAAAATGCATCGCGAGTTGATCCACACCGACCGGCTTTCAAAAATGTCGATCTTAACCGCATCGTTATCACATGAACTGTTTCAACCCCTGGCCGCCATCCGGTTTACCGCTCAGGCTGGCAAGCAATTCCTTCAGTCCGATAAATTAGATGCAACCAAAGCATCCCAGCTATTTGAACATATTCTTGAAGATGAGACGCGGGCCACCAAACTCATTCGCAGTGTAAAGGGCTTGATGAAATCAGAGACTACGGAAAAAGAAAAAGTAAATCTCAATGCGCTGATTGACGAAACCCTGGATCTTATCCGCACGGAAGCTGAAAGAGATGGAGTGACAATCAACGTTATATTGGAGGCGGATGCTGTTATAGTGCTGGGCGACCGGGTTCAACTCCAGCAGGTATTGATGAATTTTATCCGGAATGCCCTCGCGGCCATGGAGAAAAATGATCCGCATAATAAATTCCTGCAGGTCATGCTACGATTGAATGCAGATGAAGCGATTGTATCTGTTCAAGACTCCGGGCCAGGTCTGGATGCTTCCATAAAGGAAAATCTGTTTAAGCCTTTTGTGTCAACAAAAAAAGATGGTTTTGGAATTGGACTAACGCTCTGCAAATCGTTAATTGAAAAACACCAGGGAAAAATATGGGCTGAAAGTATTTCCAGGGGCGGGACGATGTTTGCGTTTAGCCTGCCTATCAATAAGAAGTAGCGAAATGAGCGCGATCGTATTTATCGTGGATGATGATGTATCCGTAAGAAGGTCACTTGCTTTCCTGCTTGAAGCGCACGGCTATGTTGTGGAAACGTTTGCAAGCGCAGAGGAATATCTTGCGCGTGACTTGCATGATGGAACGGGGTGCCTCATCCTGGACATTAACCTGGAAGGAAAATCGGGAACAGAACTTCAGGATGAACTCATACACATCGAGCACCATTTGCCCATTATATTCATCACCGGCAACGGCAATGTTCGCCTCAGTGTAGAAACGATTCGGAAGGGCGCGATCAATTTTCTTGAAAAGCCTTTCCATGAAGAGGAGTTATTAAATTCGGTTTCAGAAGCTATTCAAGTCAGCGAGAAAATCAACAGGGAACAGAATGCATTCCGAAGTGCCAAAAGTCTGATTGATATGCTAACAGCCAGGGAAATTGAGGTGCTGAAATATCTGGTCACCGGCATGTTGAACAAACAGGCAGCTGCTAAGCTTAACATTTCCGAACATACCGTGCAACTGCATAAGTTGAGTATCTCCCAGAAACTGGGAGTGAAGTCCATTCCCGAAATGATCACCATTTCGAGAAATGCCGGACTTATTCCTTAAGAAATACATCTCACAATTTTTCGTGCATCCTGAGTCTGATGCTTATTATTTTCATTCCTCTCACGATCGCCAATCTGCCTGCCGATCAAATTAAGTGACACTTGATTTTATGATTTTTGTCAGGAATCCAGGTATGCAAGGCGCAAAAACACCTGCAATCCCCCAATAGACCTCCCATAGAATAAACATTCTATATACTGACTTTATTTTCCAAGGTAGTTTTAACATGTGATTTACATTGTAGAAGATGATAGCAGTGTCAGGCGTTCATTTGAGATTTTACTCGAATCGGTGGGGTTGGAATTTAAGTCCTTCGCATCTGCTGAATTGTTCTTGTCCGATGTAAGCCCATCGAATCATGATTTGCTTTTGCTCGATATCAAGTTGCCCGGTATGAATGGTTTGGATTTACTCGATACGTTGGTTCAGGAAAAGAAAAGTATTCCGGCAATCGTAATTACATCGGTAGAAGATGAGCACACCCGAAAAGCCTGTAAGCGCTATGGCGTAAAAGCGTTGCTGCGTAAACCGGTAGATAGCGAGACCTTGATTGATTTGATTCATTACCATCGACAGGCATAAACAGCACCTTAAATAAAATTTTAACATTCAAATTAATTTTTATGACAACCTTAAAAGCAACCATTTCCAACACTTTGAAACATTGGTATCTGCCACTGATCGTGGGGATTCTCTTTATCATTTTTGGCGTCTACATTTTTACCATTCCCCTGGAAACCTATGTAACGCTTTCTGTTTTATTCAGTTTAACGTTTTTCTTTTCGGGTATAAGTGAAATCTTCTTCGCGGTTGCCAACAAAGATTCCATGGAAGGTTGGGGTTGGTATTTAGTTGGGGGTATTCTCACCTTCTTAATCGGTACGTATCTGATTATCTACCCTGGTATTACAATGGCCACGCTGCCATTCGTGGTAGGTTTTGCCTTCTTGTTCAGAGCATCGCAAGGCCTGGGCTTCGCCTTTGATCTTAAGAAAGGTGGTTTACCCTGGGGAGGCCTGGCCTTCGTGAGTGTATTGGGAATCCTGTTTTCCTTCTTGTTATTGGCAAATCCGGTTATTGCATCTGCATCGATTGTTGTGATGACTGCCTTGTCCATTATCACGGTAGGTTTCTATAGCATCCTGTTAGCATTGACCTTGAAGAAAGTAAAGGATGTGCCCGCCAAACGTTGACCACACATTACTGTAAATAGTACAAACATGAAAAAGATTCTGATTATCGGTGCCCTATTGATCTCCACCATTGGCTTTGCACAAAGCAACAAAGAAGAGGTTGACATTATTCAAGCCGTGTATGGCAAATCGAAAAAAGACATTGTGGCTGGTTTCATTAATCCAGGCGATGCCTTCTGGACCGTTTACGATGAGTATGAAGTAAAACGTAAAGAGCTTGGTCAAAAACGCGTGGCGCTGTTGGAGAAATATGCGGCTAACTATGGCACGATGGATGACGCTTCCACCGATGCCTTGATGAAAGAGATGACGGCCTTAGGGGTGAAGACCGACAAACTGATTGCAACCTACTATGGCAAAATCAAGAAGGCCTCAGGTGTAAAAGCGGCAGCGCAGTTTGCTCAGATTGAAATCTATCTGCTCAGCTCCGTGCGCGTGGCCATTCTGGACAACATTCCATTCATCGGTGAACTTGATTGATGACTAAAGAAACTGGAAAGAATAATCTGTAAACTACTCTTTAACTAAATACGAATACTATGAAAAGAAAACTTCTCTTTACTACGTTGCTCCTTACTGGCTTCTGCTTTTTAGCACAGGCACAGAAGAAAGCATCTACTGGTCAAACCAGTAAACCGAACATTGTCGTCATCATGGCCGATGATGTGGGTATGTGGAACCTGGGTGCCTACCATCGCGGTATGATGGCGGGCCGAACTCCTAACCTCGACAAGATGGCTGAGGAAGGAATGATCTTCACTGACTTTTATGCCGAAGCGAGTTGCACAGCCGGACGTGCGGCATTTGTTACGGGCGAATTGCCCATTCGCACAGGAATGACAACCGTAGGCCAGGCAGGAGCATCCATTGGTATGCCCGCTGAAGCATCCACGATCGCGCATGCACTTAAGGAGCAGGGTTATACTACCGGTCAGTTTGGTAAAAACCACCTGGGTGATTTAAATGCATTCCTTCCAACGGTTCACGGGTTTGATGAGTTCTTCGGATATCTCTATCACCTTGACGCCATGGAAGATCCTTTCCATCCCGCGTATCCTCAGGAGTTGTTGAACAAGGTTGGTCCACGCAATATGCTGCACACCTGGGCAACGACTACCGATGATGCAACCGTAGACCCACGTTGGGGCAAAGTTGGCAAACAAAAGATAGAAGACGTTGGTCCATTGCCTCCACATCCTGTGGCCGGCATAAAATACAATATGGAAACGGTTGACTGGGACTTTGTTGCTGCATCGAAAACCTTTATGGATAAATCCATCGCAGAGAAAAAGCCATTCTTTCTTTGGCTGAATCCTACCCGCATGCACGTGGTTACACACCTGTCTCCAAAATATGAGGCAAAGCGAAATTCAAAAAATGGCTGGACAGAATCAGAAGCCGGTATGGCTGAAGTAGACGATGAAGTGGGAGATATCCTGAAATATCTCAAGGACAAAGGATTGGATGATAACACCATCGTCATTTTTACTACTGACAATGGAACCGAACAATTTACCTGGCCCGATGGCGGACAGACTCCATTTGCCGGGTCAAAAGGAAGTGTATTGGATGGTGGCTTCCGGGTTCCCTGCGTGATGCGCTGGCCCGGACAAATACCTGCAAAAGCAGTAAACAATGGTATTTTTTCACTGCTTGACCTGTACCCCACTTTGTTAGCTGCAGCCGGCAATCCCAATATAGGCGAGCAGTTGCTTAAGGGTGCTACCATGGGTGGTACTACTTACAAAAACCATCTGGATGGCTACAACCAATTGGCAGCTATAACAGGTAAAGGAGAATCCGTACGTCACGAAATATATTACTTTGGAGAAAGCTCGCTTGGGGCAGTTCGGGTGGACGATTTCAAGTATCGCTTTATTAATCAACCCGAAGGATGGACAGGTGCAAAAGTTGGAGTAAACATGCCAATCCTTACCAATCTTCGACTTGATCCGTTTGAGCGTACAGGCTGGGCAGGCGATGGTGCAGCCAAAGGATCGATGGCTTATTGGGGATGGTTTAAGTACGAATTCTGGCGTTTTGTTTTTGTGCAACAGCAGGTGGCAAAACTGGCGCAGACTGCCATCGACTATCCACCGATGCAGGCAGGCGCAAGCTTCAACCTCGATGCATTAAAGGCGGAGCTTAAAGAAAAATCAGCACAAAAGGCAGCAAACCAATAGCAAAAGGTTCCTTAAAACATCAACGGTCATCATCCGGCCATTCCAATAATTCCGATAATCATTGGTATCTGGATGCTGATGATGACCGTTGCAAGTTTACAGGACAAAGCCAATGTTTATCTGAGACTCAAACAACTAATAAAACTTTTTCCACAAAAAACAAAACAATGAAAACCAAATTACTTACAACTGTCTTGCTGCTCGCAGCATTTTCCTTTGCAGACGCGCAGCAAAAGAAACCTGCCTCCGGTACTCCGGCAGGTAAACCAAATATCGTAATCATATGGGGTGACGATATTGGTCAAAGCAATATCAGCGCCTATTCAATGGGGCTGATGGGTTATAAAACTCCAAACATTGATCGGGTTGCAAAAGAAGGGATAATGTTCACCGACTTCTATGCTGAGCAAAGTTGTACGGCAGGCCGTTCATCGTTTATCACAGGACAATGCGGTTTAAGAACTGGTAATACGAAAGTTGGAATGCCAGGGGCTGCACAAGGACTCCAGTTCCGCGATGTCACGATAGCCCAATTACTCAAAGCCCAGGGATATGCTACCGGACAATTTGGTAAGAATCACCTGGGCGATCGCAATGAACACCTTCCTACCGTGCATGGCTTTGATGAATTCTTTGGTGCCCTCTATCATTTGAATGCATCTGAAGAACCCGAGTTGCCCGACTATCCAAAAGACCCGGCATTTCTTGCCAAGTTTGGTCCGCGTGGCGTACTTGATTGCAAAGCCACTACTACAGATGACGCAACAATAGATCCCCGGTTTGGAAAGGTGGGAAAGCAAACCATTAAAGATACGGGACCGCTCACCAAAAAAAGAATGGAAACAGTGGATGACGAAATCGCAGCCAAGGCAGTGGATTTCATCAAGCGTCAAAACGCTGCCGGCAAGCCCGCTTTCGTTTGGGTGAATTATACACACATGCACTTACGTACGCACACTAAGCCTGAGAGTATCGGACAGGCTGGTCGTTTTCAAAGTCCATACCATGATGCCATGATCGATCACGATAAAAATGTCGGCCAGGTCCTTCAGGTATTGGATGAACTGGGCATGACAGAAAATACGATTGTCATGTATTCAACAGATAATGGTCCACATATGAACTCATGGCCTGATGCCGGCATGACTCCTTTCCGCAGCGAGAAAAATACAAACTGGGAAGGGGGCTTTCGGGTACCTGCTATGTTGCGCTGGCCTGGCCACTTCAAAGCAGGCTCCATTGAAAATGGTATTATTTCACACCTTGATTTAATGCCAACCCTGCTTGCAGCTGCTGGCGTGCCTGATGTAAAAGAGCAATTGTTGAAAGGAATGAAAGTTGGAAGCGAAACTTTTAAAGTGCATCTGGATGGATACAACATGTTGCCCTACCTGACTGGTCAGGTGAAAGAAGACCCGCGTACTAATTTCATTTACTTCAATGACGATGCAGATTTGGTTGCCATGCGGTACGATAATTTCAAATTGGTTTTTTCTGAACAACGTGCCCAGGGCACCATGCGGATTTGGGCCGAACCATTCACAACTTTACGGGTACCAAAGGTCTTCAACCTGAGAATGGATCCTTATGAAAGAGCAGATATCACCTCTAACACTTTTTATGACTGGTTCCTTAATCATGCATTTATCTTAGTTCCGGCACAGGCTGTAGTGGGAGAGTTTCTTGGAACGTTTAAGGAATATCCACCCAGCCAAAAATCTGGCAGTTTTAGTGTTGATCAAATCATAGAGAAAATGCAAAGAAGCACTGATCAAAAATAAGGGCTAAACAAAAGTTCTCAGCGGTCATCATCCGGCATACCAGATAAATCACCGGATGTGGATGATGACCGTTGGTTCTTTCAATGAAAGTATACTTCAACCTGAAGTGGTTTAATGTAATGCATATGAAAATTCTCTGGTGTATGAAGCCGTTTCTATTGCTGGTAGTGTTTCACTGTATGATCTTGTCTGCAATAGCACAGGAAACAAGTGAAGTGCATCACAACAAGATCAGAGGTGCCATCATGATGGCCAATTCTCACGTACCTCAGGCCGTCAATGGCAATTATTCCAACACGATTATCCCGGTATGGGGCATTGATGCAGATTATGTTTTCCATCCACATTGGTCGGTTGCGATTCAAGGTGATATCAAACTTCAAAGTTTTGAAGTGGAAGATGGAGACGCTTATTTGCAACGCACTGACCCGGTTTCTTTCGCAGGGGTAATCCATTATCATTTCATCCCACGCTGGTCATTGTTTGCCGGTCCGGGTTATGAATTTGAAAAACATGAGAACCTTTTCATTATGAAAGTAGGTACGGAATACAGCTTCGAGATCAACGAAAACTTTGAAATAGCCTTGAATTTAAACTATGAAAACAAGGATGGAATTTATGATTCCTGGACTTTTGGTATTGCCTTCAATAAAAAACTGTGGGAGAAAAAATAGAGAATTATGAAAACGAAAATAACTTCACGGGCATGGTTTCTCATTGTGCTGACCATTTTGATGTGGAGTTGCAATCAGCAACCAACAAACGAAACACCGGTTGCAACTGCGGCCATCGATCCACTTCCGTCCTGGAATGAGGGTAGTGCCAAACAATCCATCATCGACTTTGTAACAAAAACAACAAAAGAAGGCAGCGAAGATTTTGTTCCCCTTGCCGACCGCATTGCCTGCTTTGACAATGACGGAACCTTATGGACGGAGATGCCCTTACCATTTCAGATATTCTTTACACTAGATCGTGTTAAAGCGATGGCCCCTCAACATCCGGAATGGAAAAATAAACAACCGTACAAAGGCGTACTGGAAGGTGATTTGAAAGCGGCTCTTGCCGGGGGACAGAAGTCATTGGTTGAAATGATCATCACGACCCACTCCGGTATGACCACCGATGAATTTGATACGATCGTGAAAGACTGGATGGCAACGGCCACCCATCCAAAGACTGGTAAGCACTATAACGAAATGGTCTACCAGCCTATGCTCGAGTTGTTGGATTACCTGCGGGCCAATGGATACAAAACATTTATTGTTTCCGGTGGCGGCATCGATTTTATGAGAGTATGGGTGGAGCAAGCCTACGGCATTCCGCCCTACCAGGTAGTAGGAAGTTCGCTCCAGGCGAAATATGATACCACCGGGGCGCAACCTGTACTGATAAAAACAGCTGCACTAAATTTCAATGATGACAAACTGGGCAAGCCTGTGGGTATTCACGAGCACATTGGCAAACGCCCGGTGTTCACAGCCGGAAATTCCGATGGTGATTATGGCATGTTGCAATATACGAGTACCGGAAGCGGCCCTCGTTTCGGATTGTATGTTCATCACACCGATTCAGTACGCGAGTATGCGTATGACCGTCAATCTGCGCTGGCAAGGTTAAACAAGGGCCTGGATGATGCGGCTAAATATCATTGGGTGATTGTGGATATGAAGAGTGAGTGGAAAAAGATTTATCCATTTGATAAATAAGGCTTCAAGCAAGCAAATTTCACAGAGCGATGAAATGGTATTCCTCAATAGCGAAAAGAATAGGCAAAGGCATCGTATACTTTTTAGTTCCGGTAATGGTGATGATTTTCATCTTTGAAAAGGCATTGTCCATCACGCAAAGCATAATCCAACCCATCAAAGCACATCTACCAAGTGAGCGGATTTTTGGGGTGGGAATGTTCACACTGTTAAGTATCCTGCTGGTTGTTGCGATCTGTTTTCTGGCGGGATGGCTCGCTGATCGAAAAAGAATAAAGTCCTTTCTTTCCTTTATTGAAGATAATCTACTCGCTTTTATTCCCGGCTACACCATGATGAAATCGACCGCTAGTGAAACGGTCAGCAATTCTGACACTGATTGGAAAGTCGTTATGATCGATGATGACGATGACCTGGCCTTCGGCATCGAGGTTGACAAGCGCCCCGATGGGTACAGCATGATCTTTTTCCCCGAACCACCCGATGCAAAATCAGGCGATATGAAACTGGTGAAACAATCGAAGGTTAAACGAATCGATCTCCCGGCCAATAAATTAGTAAAACTGATCCGGAATTATGGACACGAGTCAGCAGCCGTCATTCCCACATAACTACAGGACTACAGAAAAAAAATGAAAACGTCTTTTAATAAAATCATCTGCCTCATTCTTCTCATGCTGAGTGCAACCGAATTTAATGCAGTGTTGGCACAGGACATTACCGCTATTGATGTCCTCCTCAATCCGGATCAAACCATGCTCGATTCTGCAAAAGTTTACAATGGTATCATGCAGAAAAATTATGCTGGCCCCGGCAGCTATTCGCTGGATGAATTGCATACGCCCCACATCACGGTATTGCAGTGCTTTGTTCGCAGTGCCGATCTGAAAAAGGTGTATAAAGCGGTAGCCCATGTGGTTAAACAGGAAAAGCCAACGAATGAACCATTGACCTCAAAAGGCTTCTATTATTTTCCAACAAATGACCTGGGGTTGGCCGGAATAACGATTAATACAACACCCGGACTGCTGCGATTTCAGTCAAAGATTATTGAAGCACTCAAACCGTATCTCGTGGTGGGAACAGACGCAGCCTTTGTGCAAAATACGGATGGTACAGCCATCGCGGCCGGGAGCAAGGAATACGTCAACGGATTTATTCCCGACCACAGTGGCGAGAAGTATAATCCCCATGTTACCATCGGGTTAGCACATCAGGATTTTTTAAAAGACCTGCTGGCAAAACCCTACAACAGTTTCCCATTCAAGTGTGCCTCCGTAAGCATTTATCATCTGGGTGATTTTGGAACAGCCCGAACGAAATTATGGACAAGCTCAAAATAAGTTAAGAGATCTATTCGAAACGATCAACTAAAATAACAACGGTCAATTATTCATTTTAACTAAAACAGTATGAAAAACAAGGTTGGAAATCAAGTTAACCAGAGTCTTAAATCAATCGCAATCGCTGCGATGATCATCCTGGTGAGTTTAGTCAATGCACAAGCGCAAAAGGGAGAAGCGGTGGTGTCAACCATCACAGCAACGGTAACGGTTACAAAAATCCACCAGAAAACCCGTAAGGTTCACATCAAAACCGCAGACGGTAAAGTATACAAGCTGACAGTCAGCACCGATGTACAAAACCTGGCCCAGGTAAAGAAAGGTGACCTCATCACGGTAATTTATTCCGAAGCGTTGGCCTATGAAGTTAAAAAGGGTGGTACAACCGGTGCAGAAACTTCCGGTGCAGTAGCGTCTGCCAACCCTGGAGAAAAACCAGCGGGTGCTGTAGCTCAGCAAACTACGGTTACCGTTAAGATAACCGCCATCGATACTAAAACTCCTTCCGTTACTGTAAAAGATCCTGACGGTGACGAGGAAATTATCAAGGTGAAAGATCCGGCAAAACTCAAAGATTTAAAAGTAGGTGACACCGTGGTCATAACCTATATAGAAGCCTTTGCCATCAAAATGGATCCTGCTGTAAAGAAATAAAAGCAGCTGATGGTAAATAATAATTTATATACGGACATGCCGAACACCGTCAAATAGGGTAGGCAAAACAATTAAACAATTTAATTATGAGTTACTTCAAAGCATTTACGTTCGATGGTAAAAGTGCAGCGAGAAAGGCACTTGACAAGTTGGAATGGAATAATGATTCTCTCTACTGGCTTGATGATATGGCAGAAGTTTCTGTGAATAAAAGAGGTACGTATCGGGTTCATAGTACCTGGGCACAGGATAGCAGCAATGTTCCCGGAGGAATCGGGTACGGAGCATTGGTAGGTGGTTTACTTGGATCGATACTAGGTCCGGCTGGTACCGCTGCGGGTGCTGCCATGGGAGGATCTATGGGTGGTTTAATTGGAGCAAGTATCAATGCGGAGTTCAACGACCCCGTACTTGACACGTTTGCTGCTTCATTACTGCCCGACACTTCAGCGCTGGTAATTATTGGTGAGCCGGCAACTGTTGCCGAAGTAACAACCGCACTTGCTGAGTACAAAGTGAAGGTATTCGAAAAAGAACTTGATAAGGATGCTGAAAAAGCCCTGAGGAAAGCTCTGAAAAATAGTGTAGCTGTTGTATAACAACACATAAGTTGTCCTATACCATCAGGGTGTAGGACAACTTTTTTAAAACGAAGGATCTGAAAAATAAGCCATCGTTGCCTACTACATTATTATCCATTTTCATTTGTATGGTCGGAGGATTGGCCATTTACTTTTAGCATGCCCCTGGTAGAGTTATTTAAAAAAAATATATAGGCGATGAAAAAATTACTATTCGTGCTCTCTCTTGTTACCGGTTCAATGGTAGGCTATAGTCAGGGGTCTGCTTCACTCAATGATACTACTCTCGTAAAAAAAGAAGAGGTATCCATGAGTGCCCCGCCTGTCATGGCAAAAAAATGGAACCAGATCAAAACCAAATATTTCACGATGAACATTGGTGCGGCTATTCTGCTGGATCATAATATTGTTGTGCAAGACAACAACAGCAAAGACCAGGTAGGCAAAGTCGATCCCGGTACCGAATTCAGAGGTGACCGGTTAATCTTGACCGGTCAACTGCTGTTTTTTAAAACTCCCTGGCGCTATATGGTGGGCGCAAACTACAATGGGTTGGATGCTCCGCAAGGAAATAAAACGTATAGCTGGATCGACTGGAGTTTGGAAATACCTTTCGGCAAAAAAGGTGGCTGGCTTACTGTTGGCAAACAGAAAGAAGGAGTTGGTTATGAATATGTATCCCCCGGCTCTCAACTGATTTTTTCAGAACGGGGAAGTGGCGCGCCTCCGTTGGTAAGGCAGCGAAATATCGGAATCCGTTATTCCAACAGTTTACTGAAACAAAGACTGATCTATACGCTTGGAGCATTTAACAACTATTGGGAAACCGGAAAATCGTTTTCAGAAAATGGGTCACAATACGTAGGTCGTATCGTGTATCTGCCCATCTATAAATCTGACCGCAACCTGCTGCATCTTGGCTTTGCAGATCGATACTCGGAAGCAACCGATGACGAGTTGAGTTTCAAAGCAAAGCCCGAAGCAAACACGACCCCTTACTATATTAAGACGGATGTGTTCGCGGCTTCCAGTTCCAATACCATCATGCTTGAATTAATAAAAGTAAATGGCCCGCTGTCTTTTGTGGGTGAATACATGCACAACGTGGTGAATACCCCGGGCACAAACATTTCCTTTGGGTATTTTCAAGCTGCTGGCAGTTGGTTTATCACGGGCGAAAACAGAAACTACAACCGCCACAATGGGGTGTTGGGCAAACTAATCCCGAAAAAGAATTTCACTTTTAAAAATAATTCCGGACCCGGTGCTTTTGAACTCGGAGCGCGGTATACCTATTCTGATTTTACAGATCAGCAAATTGCAGGCGGTACATTCGGCCGGTTTACTTCGGCAGTGAGTTGGTATCCCAATGCCCATTTCAGATTTGAAATAAACTATGGTCACGGCAGTCTGGAGAAAAATGGTATCACAGGTAAATCGGATTTCTGGCAATTCAGGGCCCAGTTTGAATTGTAGATAAAGAAATTTTCTTAGCGTCTTTGTGTCTTTGCCGTGAAAATAGTAGTGGCACTCTCTCAGTTTTGAAATGTAGACTTGTTCAAAATGTCTGATATAGTAAAATGAATAAACCCAAAGCATTTTTAATGAGCAATCCGGATAAGGTGACTGAACCGTTGAAGGAAAAAGGATGGATCAATACAGAAGATCGGATCTCTGAAATTCTGTATGGTGTAATTATGGCCCTAACCTTTACGAGTACTATTAGTATTACAAAATCAGACGCAACCTCGGTAACCGATATGCTTATTGGTGCCCTGAGCTGCAACACCGCGTGGGGACTTGTTGATGCGGTGATGTACCTGGTGATGACCAAAACGGATCAAGAACGGGGCAATACCATTCTGAAATTTGTTCGGCAATCGAAAGACGATGCAAAAGCCCGTCAGTTTATAGCGGATGCATTGCCGCCAGTGGTTGCCAATGCATTGCAACCCGAAGAAGTGGAAAAAATCAGGCAACGAATTTCGGAGTTACCTCAAGCAACAGAAAACAAGACCCAGAAAGCTGGTGATTTTAAAGTAGCTGCGGGAATATTTTTTATTGTTCTGCTCTCAACGTTCCCGGTGGCTGTTCCTTTTATTTTCATCAACAACCTGGAGATAGCCTTGCGAACATCCAATGCAGTGGCCATTCTGATGATGTTTTTTTGTGGGTGGGGTCTTGGGAAATATGCCGGCCGTAATAGTCTGTACACAGGAATCATCATGAGCTTACTGGGGATCGCTCTTGTACTGATCACCCTTGCATTAGGAGGATGAGGGGAATTTAAAACCAAACCATGGACCTAATATACATCATCGTGTGTGTTGCTTATGTGTTACTGATTGGCTACACCGTAATCCATATTCTGTTGTACACCAGTTCAACATCCAAAGCACTGGGGTACCTGCTACTGGTCATACTGATTCCTGTAATGGGTATTGCGATCTACTATGCGGTTGGATTGAATTTCCGCCACTTCAGCAGCCGGTACAAAACCTTTCAGGCTCAGAAGGTATTTGATGACGATATGAGCAATCAGGTGTCACGGGCTGATGACATTCCTGGTGATCTCAAAGCAGAACTGGGAAATTTTAGCAGTCTTGTAGAATTTCTGAAAGGAGTTGGGCAGGAACGGTTGCACGAAAGTTCTTTTACCTTACTCACGAACGGTGAAGAAAAATTTCCGGAAGTATTGAGCGTGCTGGCATCGGCTAAGCATTCCATTCACATGGAATATTATGCCTGGGAAAATGACGTGCGTGGAAATGAAATCAAAACCATTCTGTTAAAAAAAGCAAAAGAAGGTGTTAAGGTTAGGGTCATGTACGATGACTACGCCAGCCGGAAAATCAAACGGAACATTGTGAAGCAATTGAAGGCGGGTGGGGTTTCTGTCTTTCCCCGAATCAAAGTGAAGGTTGCCATGCTCGCTAACAGAGTTAACCATCGCGATCACCGAAAGATAATCATCGTGGATGGAGTGATCGGGTTTGTGGGCGGCATCAATGTTTCTGACCGGTATGATAACTCTATTGATACTGGTCTCTACTGGCGCGACACGCATGTGAAAATAGAAGGACCGCTGGCAGGAAGTTTGCAACGACATTTTATTGTTGCCTGGAATTCATGTCAGCAGGAGCAGTTGACCTATAACGGGGATTTGTTTCCTGGCAGATATAATAGAGTGATGGAGACTTCCGGTGTCAAAGCCATCGGTCAGGTAGTGGCTGGCGGGCCGGTGTATCCCACTTCGAATATCATGCTCACTTATTTTAAGATTTTCACCTTAGCCAAAGAAAAACTTTACATCACCAATCCTTACTTCATTCCAAACGATAGCATTCTCGATGCCTTGAAACAAGCGGCTATCAGCGGGGTGGATGTTCGGTTAATAATCCCTTACAAATCCGATTCACAAATTGTCGGGGCGGCAGCCAGGTTTTATTTTCCAGAGTTAGTTCGCGCAGGTGTGAAAATCTATTTGTACAAAAAAGGATTTGTTCATGCCAAGACCGTAGTAGCGGATAGCTGTCTGAGTGTGATCGGTACAGCCAACATGGATTTGCGTAGTTTTGATCTCAATTTTGAGATCATGTCAGTGATATATGGTCAGGCGTTTGGGGTTCAGTTTGAAAAAACGTTCCTTGATGACTTGAAGGAATGTGTAGAGGTTACAAATGAGATGGTAAGTAATGAAAGTTTTATGAGCCGGCTATTCAATTCCATAGCTCGTTTAATGTCATCTTTCTTATGATGGATATGGCAACGAAAATTAATTCCATGCAGAGGGCCCTTTTAACCAGCATGGTCATTTTTAGTCTTGTAAGTTTGACAAAGGCCCAGGAAACTACCGAACTGCAGCGTAGGAATGTGATTAAACTTGAAATCACACATGCTGTTTACCCGAGTTCGTTTGTTATGTCTTACGAGCGTGTCACAAAACCCAACCAGTCATTTTGCGTATCCCTGGGATACGAGGAGTTTCCGCCCCTGGTAGATGTTAATTCTTCCATTCACGTGCGACAAAACCTGATCCGGAATGGTTTCAAAACTGGCATGGAGTATCGGTTTTATTTAAGAAGTGAAAACAAACACCTTGCGCCACATGGAACCTACATCGGTCCTTACGTTACCTATCATAATTTCAACAATAAAAGAGACATTGGGGTAACGTATAATGGTGTAGAGGAATATGCCGAACTAGAGACCGACTTCAATATCTTAAACCTGGGCTTTCAATTAGGTCATCAGTTTGTATTCGGCAGCCGCTGGACGCTCGATATTGTTGCGTTTGGTCCTGCCGTTGCTAACTATAAAGCTAAAATGAAGCTGAACGGTGAGTTTACGTTTGATAAGGATGAAGTTCAATCTGAAATTCTCATTAAACTCCTGGATCGCTTTCCGATGCTGGATGATTTGCTTACGGATAAAGAAATTTCTTCTCAAGGCCGGTTTGATGCCTGGTCGTACGGCTGGCGCGCACAATTGCATGTGGGATATCATTTCGGAAGGAAGAAGAAATAATCCTAACTCAAGCAGTCTACTCAACTCAGTTGATGAAGGAGTGCACCTATTAAATTTGAAACATAATATTAATTCAACTCTTCCCCTCTCCTTGCCTGCCAACCGAATCCGCCAACAGGCGGAGTAGGTTGGGGGTGAGGTCCTCGCCTTTGTTGGTCTTCCCTCGCCTTTGTTGGTCTTCTTGACCAACAAACAGCCTGGATTAAAAGTGAAATCGTTCTAACATTTTCCTGCGGTGGTGTTGTTACCGTATCACCAAATCCTCAAACTTAAAATCGTTCAAACATCCTTCATCAATCCGCGCCAAACACCTGTCACCCTGAGGCACCCGAAGGGTGAAATAAAATTTGGCAGGTAAAGATTTCCTCTATTTTAGCCAAATGAGGTACTCTTACAACATTAGAATAAAATTTGGCAAATGAACACTCCTTGAATTCAGCCAAATTAAGCACCCGACCAACTTGCAAACAAAATACTATATTGTGAGGTGCGTACTCATACAATCGGGGCGAGCACCGAACCAAAGTGTAGACAAAATACTATTCTGTGAGGCGAGTACCCGCACAACTGTTGAGAGCACCTGACCAACCTGTAAAAGAAAAACTACAACCTGCAGAGCGTACCCATACAATCGTGCAGAGCACCAAACTACCTGAAGACCAAATACTATTTGGCAAAGCGAGCACCCGAACAACGTAGGAGAGTACCTGAACAACTTGTAAAAGAAAAACTACAAAGTGGGAGAGCACCTCCACAACCTGAGGTGAGTACCTCAACAATTTGTAAAGTAAAAACTACAACTTGAAGTGAGTACCTATACAGTTGAAGAAAGCACCGGACCAATCCGAAAAGTAAAAACTACACAGTGAAGTGAGTACCTACACGAACCGAGTAGAATACCCGACCAACCTGTAAATCAAAAACTACAACCTGTGGTGAGTACCTGCCCAACTTGTAATGAGTACCATAACTGCCGCCAGCTTGTGGATTGAAAAAAATTGTTCAGTTAACCCTTCCCCTCTCCTTTGGAGAGGGGTCAGGGGTGAGGTCTTGCTCACCGGTTTGTGGTGAGGCCTAACTGCCCCGACTCAACTTGTTTTCACTCTTTCAAGGATGACAGGCTTTTCTTAATTTAGATACTTATATATATAGAGTAGCCAGTTAAAATTTATGATAGCAAAAGAGAACTTTGATGCCTTGCGAATAGAATTATCCATTAAAGCCAAAAATGGAATCGATTTTATATTAGCGGCCAGTATTATCTGGCTCCTGATTACCTACCTATGGACCCTTCCTTATAGCCCCTATAATAAATCCGTTTTGACTTTTATTGTAGGGGGCCTGATGCTACCCCTGGCCTTCCTTATCTCTAAAATTTTAAAAACTTCCTGGACTAATAAAGACAATCCGCTGGAACCCCTGGGCCTCTGGCTGAATTTCGCCCAACTCTTTTACTTCCCGTTTTTGATCTTCGCCCTCCTCAAAATGCCCGAGTATTTTGTGATGGTGTATGTGATCATCACCGGAGCTCACTTTTTTCCCTATGCCTGGTATTATAAGATAAGCCTCTATGCTGTGTTTGCCGGAATAATCTCTTTCGGTGCTTTATTGTTGGGCCTACTGGTGCCGGGCGACAAAATATATTACATCCCGTTATTCATGAGCGCGAACCTCATCGTGTTAAGTATCTTACTCTACGCCAACGTTAAGAAAAGAACCCCATCAAAATGAAACGGTTTCATGCCCTTGAATGGGAAGATTTATCATGGTTTCCCACGAGTTGGCGCGACTATGGTACCGACTATTTGAATTTCATTGCAACCAAACTGGAGATTTACAAACCAATCCTGCCCATTATTAAGCAAGGGCTCGATTCAAGTAACCGGCAAGAGTGGGTAGACTGTGCATCGGGGGGTGGAGGTGGATTAATTAATTTAGCGAATGACCTCACGAAGGAATACCCCAACCTTATAATTACACTCACCGATTATTATCCTAATCTAAAAGCATTCGAGCGAACGAAAGCCGAAGGGGGTAACTCGTTTAGGTTTGAATCACAATCCATCAACGCCATGGACATGCCCCCGCATTTGCATGGAAAGTTCCGAACCCTGTTTGGGTCCTTCCATCATTTCCGACCTGCTGATGCGAGAAAGATTTTACAAAACGCAGTCAACTCAAAATCGCCCATTGCCATCTTTGAACCGGTAGGCAGGGATGTGATGAGCTTTGTCTCCATGCTTTTTGTAATTCTGAATGTTTTGGTGTTGACTCCCTTTATCCGTCCGGTAAGAGTGCCGGTACTGCCATTCATTTATATACTGCCATTGATTCCACTCTATATTATGTGGGATGGGGTTGCATCGATCTTCAGAACCTACTCGAAAGCAGAATTAAACGAGCTTATTTCAAGTCTGGAAAATACCACCACGTTTGATTGGGAGTTGGGTGAAAAGAAAAGCGGCCCGATGCGTATTTATTATTTATTGGGTACTCCGAAAAAATAATCTGCTAGAATCACCATGAATAAGTAGTGATAAGGTTACGTTTATTGTTGAATAATTCTGGTTCCGAGTGAACGACCCGGAGACAATCTTACCGTTACTGGCATAACTACCAACCTTCCGTTTTCATCTCTGGCATTCGGGTTGCCTTACCTGCAAAGAGCAAGTGCTCATGGGTGTAACTAAACAACTGTGTTATGAAAACAGGAAATTCGCTTGGGTGGATGTTGATTTTGGTGTTCGGGGCCATGACTTCGGAACTACACGCGCAGGGCAGGGGTCGGGAGGACAAGGAAAATGGAAATCGTGAAAAGAACGAGGTGCGGGAATATCCGAATCGTGGAAATGACAACGTCCATGCAAATCGGGGTCGGGAGCATGAAACGGATCGTCCGGGTGATCAGCGTTGGACTACAGATCGGGACGACAACCGCGATCACCACGATCGTTCGGATTCGAAGAATCGTGATCGCGATGACGGGAGCCGCTATGATCGCGATGGGGATCGTCATGCCAATTCATTCCGCTATGATGATCGGGCAAGACGCAACCGGTATATAACTTATACCTACCATCGTCATGGCCGGCCTATATGGGCCCCTAAGTATGGGTACCGCTATAATACGCGATACGTATATTATAAGGACTACAATGTGTATTATGATTGTCATCGCAATGTGTTTATCGTGTGGACCGGAAGAAACTGGAGTGTAACCAAACGTATTCCAGAGTACATGAATCGCATCGATTTCAATCGGGCAAGCGTACGGGGTGTGGAGTATTGGGATGATGATTTCGATTCGTACCTGCAACGGAGAAGACCGGCTTATGTGAGCCTGCAGGTTGATTGGTAAAATAGAAAAGCCCTTCGGGGCTTTTTTGTTTGAATGCTCAGGGCAAGATGTTACTTTTAAAAAGCAAACAGACAGCCATCAGTTTCTCATGAACAAGGTTTACAAAGAAGACGAACAGTTTAGTGGATTAAACTTTAATGAAACTAATCTTGATAAAGGCGAATACGAACACTGCACGTTTCGCAATTGTAATTTCTCAGGGTTGGATTTAAATGGATTTACCTTTTCAGCGTGCGAGTTACTGGACTGTGATCTCAGTATGGCAAAATTGCGGAACACTTCGTTGAAAGAAGTACGGTTCAAGAACTGTAAACTATTGGGCTTGCGTTTTGACGAGTGTAACAAACTCCTGTTATCCTTTTCGTTTGATACCTGCATCCTGAATTTTTCTTCTTTCTATAACTTAAAATTGAAGGCAATGCTGTTTAAAGATTGCCAACTTCAGGAGGTGGAGTTCATGGAGGCGGACTTAACGAATGCTAAATTTCTGAATTGCGATTTGAGCCGGGCTACGTTTGAGAGCACAATCCTCGAAGGTGCTGATCTGCGAACTGCGTTTAATTATTCCATCAACCCCGAAGTGAACCGGATCAGCAAAGCTAAGTTCTCGTTGCCAGGCATTTCAGGATTACTCGATGCATATAAAATTATTATTGAATAGAACTTAAAACAATGCCTGTCCTAAACTTCGAAAGATCCTGGAAAGCGCTAGGTTAAAGTTTATGAAATAATATTCTCACAAGAGTCCTATGAAAATCAAATGGGTTAGCAAACAGATTCTCAAAGCCGGATTGCTCAACGGCTTCCTCCTTAACCTATTGGGTTGGTTGGGGAATGCATTCTTGCTGCGAAGTTCGTGGAATGAAGCCGCTACACACATGGCTACAATGGATAAGCCAAATTTTTCGGGTTTGACCAGAGAGCTCCTAACCCTGGCGCCTGATTTTATTTACGGGTACTTATCAATTATTGTCTACCTCTATATCGGGCAGGTCGAAGGATTTACAATGCGATCAAAAGTACTGGCCATCCTGATCGCATTCTTTTTTAGTTTGTTTGCAACCTATCTGGGTTTGGTTTCTGCGAATCTGGTGCCCATTAAAATATCGTTGCTTACTTCATTGTGGGGGCTGGTTACTTTCTTTCCGGCTTTTATGCTTACGGTGCGAATTATCAGGATTGAAAACAACTCGTTGACGTAAGGTATTCAGGAATGGATAAGTAAGATACCCGAATTCCTGGGCGGGCATTTTATTTAATTTTAATAAATTTACTAACCACAACCTCTTTTGAATCCTATTTGATGATAAATAGATATTCACTTCTCTGCCTTCTTATCTTCTTCTTAGTATGCTGCAATCAAGATTCTACGTTGCCTCCAGGCTTCGAGGTGGAGCCTGGCTTTGAGCTTCAATTGGTGGCGAGCGAACCGCTCATCAAGGATCCGGTCGACCTTGAGTTTAATGAAAATGGGGAGGCCCTGGTGCTGGAGATGCCTGGGTATCCATTTGAAGACCAGCAAAGCAAAATCATATTACTCAAGGATAATAATCACGATGGAGTTTATGATGATCATGTAGTATATGCAGAGAATCTGCGGCTGGCGTCCTCTATCATGCCCTATAAAAAAGGAGTATTGGTGGCAGCTCCTCCTTATTTATTATATGTTAAGGATACGAATGATGACAATAAAGCCGATGTAGTCGATACCCTGATGAGTGGATTTTCTACGGGGAATTTGCAACATAATTATAATGGATTGACCTACGGAATCGATAATTGGATTTATGCGGTTAATGGCGGAAATTCAGGAAAACCCTATTGGTGGGGTGATTCAACACATGTGATGGACCTTCGGGGCCAGGATTTCAGATTTAATCTGGAGACAAACGTAATGGAACGCATTGGAGAATCATCGGGAGGGTTTGGATTGGGCATGGATGAAGTCGGGCATTTGTACGAGACACACAATCTTACCCATATCTCACATCTTGTTTTTCCCGAACGCTATCAACAGGATGTGAAGCTCCCGATAGAAAGTAGTCTGTCCAATATTTCGGATCACGAAGAAGACGGACTGGCCCGGATTTATCCGATCGGAGAACAGGAATCTCGCGTGAATCACCCTGAGCAGTCAGGCTACTTTTCCGGTTCCTGTGGAGTTACTTATTATGGAGGGGGTGCCTTGGGACCTGAATATGAAAACACCATTTGGGTGGCCGATGTGGTACTAAACCTGATCCATGTTGATAAACTTAAACCGAATGGGGCTTCATTTGTTGCATCGCGAATTCAGCAGAAAAAAGATTTTTTGGCGAGCAGCGATCGTTCATTCCGTCCGGTAAATATGAGTACAGGCCCGGATGGCGCCATATATGTGGTGGATATGTATCGGAAAGTAATTGAACATCCGGAATGGATCCCCGATGAAATTGAGAAAACCTTAGATCTCCATGCGGGTAAGGATAAGGGCAGGATTTATAAAATCTCGAAAGGACTTGCGGCAAGTTCCTTTTCTACCGATTCGTTGAAAACCACGACAGGCTTGATCGCTCGTTTAAGTAATCCCAATCAGTGGGTTCGCAAAACAGCTCATCGGTTACTGATGGAAGCCCCGCTTAGCAAAGATCAGATAGTACATGTTGGCAAACTTTTAAAATCAGAATCACCCTCGGCCCGCTTGCATGCGATGTGGATTTTACATGGCCACAATCAATTAACCGTTGATCAATTGATGCAGTCATTGGACGATGCTTCCGCAGGCGTGAAGGAGAATGCACTTATTATTTCTGAGAAATTTCTCGCGGACAATGAAACTCTGATTCGTAAAGTACTGGATCTCTTATCAGATCCTGAACAACGGGTTCGAATGCAAGCGGCATTAACAGTGAGCACATTACCTGCAAAGGTATTTAACCACTACAAAAAACAGATTTTTGAATCCCTTACGCAATCAGCATCAAAACCCGCTGATGATTGGAATATTGCCAGCATGACCCTCGCAGCGAAACATGCCCCCGCGGAGTTCTTTCAAGTCTATAGTTCCGGCAAAGACGGGTCTAACCAGGAAAAATTATTGATTTCATTGGCTGCAATTTCAGGAGGCACGGTTCAAAACATGAATCTTGTGTTGGGGGCATTGGCTAAAGCTTCCATACCTAACGAAGTGAAACGAACCAGTATCGATCAACTAACACAAGGAATTCATTTTTCCGGAGGTGCTCCTGACGTGGCGTCAATAAAGCGATTAGAATTATCAGGAGACATTGGGCTTATTTCTTCCCTGGCATCGTTGCGGAAAAAACTCAACGTACCCATGTCACAAGAATTTTTAATCTATAGTAAGGCAGCACTTACAAAGGTGGTGGATAAATCGTTGCCGGACAGCATTCGATACCAGCAGATGACCCTCATTGATCTACTGCCCTACAAAGATAAGGCGGAGGTGTTATTTCAATGCCTTGATAATACCGAGCCTCTCAATCTGCAAGAAGCTGCGCTAAGGCAATTGGCCGATTATGCCGAACCTTCTATTGGCACTCGGTTAGTTAATCGGTGGGCGGAACTTGGTCCGCAGATCAGAAAATGG
Organism: Cyclobacteriaceae bacterium; assembly: GCA_044229915.1. Lineage (GTDB taxonomy): Bacteria > Bacteroidota > Bacteroidia > Cytophagales > Cyclobacteriaceae > ELB16-189. The sequence continues at coordinate 173,175 of JBGASB010000006.1, read as the reverse complement.
GCGGGTGATTTACTCTTGTATAGAGAACTATATCATGATGCCTTGCTGACTGGTTTGGAGAAAGGAGTGATCAACATCGGAGAAATGAACTTTGATCTTGAACGCAGACGGCAATTGCTGTGGTGGACCGACAATGAAACCACCAAGCGCAGGGCAGAAGCGTTGTTTTCCGATTCAGGAGTAAACACCCGGAAGGAGGCACTGGATAAAATGAAAGATGCACTTACGCTTAAAGGATCATCGGTTGCTGGTGCAGCTGTTTTTAAATCCATGTGTAGTACATGCCATAAATATGGATCCGAAGGACAGGAAGTAGGGCCGGTGTTGACTGAGATAAGCCGGAAAAGTAAAGAATCTTTGATGCATGACATTTTAGATCCAAACGCAGCAGTTAATACACAATACATCAATCACAGATTGGTAACTAAATCGGGCGATATACACATAGGCATTGTAGAAAACGAAACGGATCACTACATCACCATAAAAAAAATGGGCGGAAGTAAGGAAACCATTTACAAGACGGATATTAGAAGTTTCACATCCCTGGGTTCTTCGTTAATGACGGAAGGATTGGAAAACAATATGACACCTCAGGATTTGGCAGACCTACTGGCATTTTTACAAAATTCGAATTGAGTTCTTAAGACATTGCACTGCCTTGCGGTTGACAACCAACTCTAAGAAAGAGACAATTAAGACCGGAACTATTAGGGTATAAATGCTTAAGATGTTGTTTTAGTTATTAATTTCGTTCGGAGAACTGCTCATCTAATTTTTCGTTTCATGCAAGGATTCGCCACACTCGACTGGATTGTAATTGGAGGTTACTTCGTGCTCATTGCAGCATTGGCTGCCTGGGTAATGACGCGTAAACAGCAAACGACAGAAGATTACTTTCTGGCGGGCCGCAACATCGGTTGGTTTGTTGTGGGCGCCTCCATCTTTGCTTCTAACATTGGATCTGAGCACGTTGTGGGTTTAGCGGGTGCCGGTGCCGGTGGAAAGATCCCCATGTTGATTTATGAATTGCATGCCTGGCTGGTAATTACGCTGGGCTGGGTCTTTCTGCCATTTTATATACGGAGCGGTGTTTTTACGATGCCTGAGTTTTTGGAGAGGCGTTTTAATTCGAGTACCCGGTGGTTCTTAAGTGTATTCTCGCTCATCGCGTATGTGCTCACAAAGATTTCAGTAACTGTATATGCTGGCGGCATTGTGATCTCTTCCATTCTTCACATTGATTTTTGGTTTGGTGCACTAATGACCGTGGTGCTAACTGGGATCTATACCATTTTGGGCGGCATGCGAGCGGTAGTTTATACAGAAGCTTTACAGACTGTGGTGCTGGTGATTGGTGCGGCAACGTTAACCTTCATCGGTCTTGATTCGGTAGGAGGCTGGGCCGGCATGAAAGAATCTTTGGAACCTGGTTACCTGAATATGTGGCGTCCGGCTACGGATCCGGATTTTCCCTGGCCGAGTTTGGTGATCACGAGTACCGTGGTAGGACTTTGGTATTGGTGTACGGATCAATACATTGTGCAGCGTGTGTTGGCTGCGAAGAATATTAAAGAAGGAAGACGTGGCACCATCTTCGGTGGTTTTTTGAAATTACTTCCGGTGTTTCTGTTCCTTATTCCGGGTGTTGTAGCCCTCGCCTTAAAAAACAGGGGTGAGCTTTCATGGGATTCTCCCGATCAGGCTTTTGCTACTTTGCTGATGAATAAAATGCCGGCCGGGTTACGCGGCCTGGTGGCGGCTGGGTTACTCGCTGCCCTGATGAGTTCGTTAGCATCCGTGTTTAACTCATGCTCCACTTTATTTACAGTAGATGTTTATAAAAAATTAAAACCCGAAACTCCGGAAAAGGATTTGCTACGCATCGGTCGTATTGCCACTGCCATTGTAGTTGTGTTGGGAATTGCCTGGATTCCGATCATGCAAAATATTTCAGGTGTGTTGTATGAGTATTTGCAATCGGTACAATCCTACATCGCACCACCCATTACAGCCGTATTCCTGCTGGGGATTTTTTACAGCCGAATCAACAGTAAAGGCGCGTTGATCACGTTGATTGTAGGAATGGCCGTTGCCTTTATCCGCATTGGATTAGAGCTGGCGATCAACTCGTTGGAACCGGGCAGTATCTTATATATCATTGGCAATACCAACTTTCTTACGTTTGCAGCCTGGTTCTTTCTATTCTGTGTCATTCTTTGTTTGGTGGTGAGTTGGCTCACTCCGGCACCTTTGCCCGGGCAGATTCAGGGCCTTACCTTCGGCACGCTGAGCGCAGAACAGAAACTGGCAAACAGGGCCAGTTACAATTTCTGGGATATTGCCTTTTCACTGATCGTCATTGCAATTGTTGCCTATGTCATGATCAGCTTCACTGGCTAAGAGTTAGACCTTATTATTCACCCCTGCTTCATAATGATGAATGGAATTACCATTAGCTGTCTTGTACTATCACTGGCCACGTTTGGGTGTTATCCAAAAGCTGAATCTGTTAACCACGAAAAGCAAGTTGATCAGGCACGCAAGACCGGTGGAATAATATATCGTTCTCTCGACAAGGGAAGGATGTGGTCTTCCTTCGATCAAGGTATTCCGGAGAACGCAACAGTGAGTGGGTTCCAGGCAAAAGGAAATAAGCTCTTTGCTACTACTGATTTTCATGGTGTATTTGTTTTCCTGTCGGGAGCAAATCAGTGGCAAGCGATTAACCTTGGGTTACCAGATCAGGTTGATGTGAATGCAATCACCGTACTAAATGACTTGTTGGTAATCGGTACCAACAAACATGGTATTTTTATTTCCCGTGACGATGGAAGATTATGGAGCCAGTCGAATGCAGGACTACCGAATATTCCGGTCAGGAGCCTGATCAGTGTAAAGGATAATTTGTATGCGGGTACCGATAAGGGAATTTATGTTTCCTCCGATGGTGGATTGCATTGGAGATATCAGTATGGAAAAGTCCAGGTAAATGGATTTACCTATGTGAACGAAAAAATATACGCAGCACTTGTAGATGGTGCCATCGTGTCTGATGATTATGGCAAGAGCTGGAAATACATCTACAAACCCAATACCCTGCATGATATTTCAAATGATGGTTCTTTTATCTATGCAATGACCTTAGGAGCCGATGGGTTAGTACGAACCAACAACGATGGCCGTACCTGGGAAAAAGCAAACGTTGGATTTCCAGGGTCTAAATTTTATACGTTTGAAGTTAAAGCAGCGAATCAGAATTTATTAGCCGCCCAGTGGCATGGCATTTATCAGTCTATAGATAGAGGAGATTATTGGTCAAGAATAAATACCGGAGTCAATGGCCTGCCGGATTCAACCGCATTCATGACCCTTGAAGTAACAGATTTTGGGATTCTGGTTGGCACTGGCCTAAAGAATGGTATCATTAAATAGTCCGTAGTCAGTATTCCCCGATATAAATAAGCATAGGAAAACTACGGTTTTATGATTTCCTTAGATTCTGATTGTTGAATAAAGACTATCAAAATGAAACACCTGATTTTATTAAGTATTTGTCTTATGTCGCTGACTACTGGAATCTCCCAACCGAAAGGCAGGAATTTTTATCTGATTGTAGGCACTTATACCAACCGGACTTCGGAGGGTATTTATGTGTATGAATTTAATTCTGCTACCGGAGAATCAAACGAGGTAAGTGTCGCCCCCGGACTCAAGAATCCCTCATTTCTAACCATTGCTCCTGATGGAAAGACCGTCTATGCAGTGGCCGAAAACGAACCCGATGGCGGAGTCTATGCCATGAAATTTGATGCGAAGGAAGGGCAATTGATATTATTGAATGAGCAAGTATCCAAAGGTGCCCATCCCTGTTATATTGATATTGATCAGAAAGGAAAATGGCTGGTGGTCTCAAACTACACAGGGGGCAGTGTCAGCGTGCTTCCAGTGAACACTGATAAATCGATCGGAGCACTCATTCAGAATATTCAACACACAGGGTCAAGTGTCAATCCGGAAAGACAAACTTCACCGCATCCGCATTCAGCTGTATTGGCACCGAAGAACAACGATGTTTTTGTTCCGGATTTAGGGCAGGATAAAATCATTCAGTACCAACTTGATCCGGCAACTGGCACGATGAAAGTAACAGGTGCTGTTCAGGCAGTCGCTGGCAGCGGACCCCGACACCTGGTATTTCATCCCAATCAGAAATTTGCCTACGTAATTAACGAACTCAATGCAACCATCACCGCTTACCAATACGACAAAACACTTACACCGATCCAGACGGTGAAAACTCTGCCGGATGATTTTAAAGAACAGAACTGGTGTGCGGATCTTCATCTCTCACCCGATGGACGGTTTCTGTATGGTACAAACCGGGGGCACAATAGTATTGTATCGTATAAAGTAGATCCAGTCACCGGACAACTCACCTTTTTAGAGCGCCAGGATGTTCATGGAAAGTGGCCCCGCAATTTTATGATTGATCCAACCGGTAACAACTTGCTGGTTGCCAACCAGGAAACAGATAACATTGTCATCTTCAAACGCAATCAAAAGACCGGGAAGCTTCAGTTTACAGGTAATGAAATTAAACTATCTATGCCGGTGTGTCTAAGAATGATTGCTCACAAGTAAAGCACTCAGAAGGGAATCTTGAAATAAGAACTTGTGGCGGGTAGAATATCAATGGCCCAGTGTGTGAGTATCAGGAGTATAATATTCCGGTAACGGCTCCAGTGCAGTGCAAAAATAAATCCGATAATAAACACAGGTACCCCGGTGTGTAAAATCACTGCACCCCAGTCACCAGCCTGACCTTCCACACCTTTTGAAAGTAAAAATCGGCTGGGCAAATGCCAGGCCGTAAAAAGAAGGGTAGAAAGTATGGCTGCCGGGAACCGATTCCATTTTTTCTCAAGTCTTGTGTTTAGGTAACCCCGGAAGAATAACTCTTCCGGGAGTGCAGCGGTAAATAAGGGCATCACGATCCCTAAGGTGAGGCGAAGGGGAGCATCGGAAAATGTATCGATGGTATTGCCAAGGGGTTTCAGGTGACTGGCATTCAGAAAAAATCCAAGGATCACCATGAAGGCAGTAGCCAGCAAAGTCTTTAACGTAGGCCTTAAACCGAGGATCAGATTTTTAATCTGGTAGTTCCATCGGCTGAAGAAGAAATAGCCAGGAATAATCAACAGCAGGAAGATTTTAAAAACACCTGAGTACCACAGATCCTGATTGAATTGAGTAGCACCAAGTAGGGGGATAGGGAAGTTAGCAATGACCAGGCCCAGCGCGTAGCCAGCAAAAATGTAAAAGATAGCATAACCAAGTAGAAAGGTAGTCTCCCGGTTGACCGCCTTGAATTCAATCTGGCTTGCCGGCACCCGTTGCCAAAAGAGCCACCTGGTAAAGGATTGAATCATTGACTTCATGAACCTGTTGACGGAAAGCGAGACAAAATGTTACAGAATTTATGAAAAGGTCTGTCTCAGCACTTTTGAAGCTTTCGCTTGATTAATTCGGCCTCCCGTACCGATCCGGTCTTTGCCAACGCTTTTTCGAAGGATATGCTTGCAGTCCTGGCGTTGCCCATGAGCAAATGAAAATTTCCAAGTGCCGTTAAATAAAGAGAGTTGTCCTTCAAGTCGGTAATCTTTTGTAACTCCTTAATTCCCGCATCAAAGGAAAGCGCATAGCCAGTTGCGATTGCCTTGTTAAGACTCACCATGGGTCCCGGTTTTAACTCATGCAGGGTTTGATAGAGTATTAACAATTTATCCCATCGGGTTTCTTCGAATCGTGATGCAAGAGAATGAATGGATGCAATGGCTGCTTCTACATGATATTCACTCAATGAATTTCCTACCGATGCCCGCTCTAAAAAATCAAGACCTTGTTGAATGAGCGGTCGACTCCATTGCGTACGGTCCTGGTCTTCCAGCAAGATAATTTCACCCAATTCGCCCGTGCGGGCATCAAAGCGTGATGATTGCAGGCACATCAGGGCCATGAGGGCTTTTACTTTAGGAAGCGAGGTTGCTTTGTGAGTAGCCAACAGGTAGGTGAGCCGCATGGCTTCTTCACACAAGTCTTCACGAATAATTTTATCATGATGACGGGAATGATACCCTTCGTTGAACAACAGGTACAAAACCTGAAGTACACTATCCAGGCGGTAAGGCAATTCAAATAATCCGGGTGGGTCCAGGTTTATATTTTCTTGCTTGATCTTTTCTTTGGCCCGGTAGATTCTTTTGGCAATGGTTTCTTCGGAAGTAAGGAATGCGATGGCAATTTCAGCAATGCTCAATCCACCCAATGTCTTTAACGTAAGTGCTATTTGCGATTCGGGTGTGATGGCCGGATGGCAGCAGGCGAACATCATGCGAAGTACGCTGTCCTGAATTTCGTCTTCACTAAAGAATTGATTATTGGGTGCGGATAAATCCCAGATCGTCTTTATGTTGTCTTCCTGGGTGACAAGAATTTTTGATTGCCGTTGGCCGGAGCGCACCCAATCAATGGCTTTGTTGTGAGCCACTTTATATAACCAGGCCGATGGGTTATCCGGCACACCGCGAAAGCGCCAGACCTCGATGGCTTTCAATAACGTGTCTTGTACCAGATCTTCTGCGATATCCAAATTCTCGGTACCTAACAAGCGTGTCAGCACAGCGGCCATCTTTCCCGCCTCATGGCGAAAAAGATGGTCAACCAATTGCTGTACATGTTCCTGTGGCTGGGCCACTAGCGTGTCATTTAAAATTAGAGCTGGCAGATCGGTTTGAGTGGATACCCGATACCACGTTAGAAAGAGTTACATTTCCATTTTTTGCACAGGCCGCACCTGCACTTTTCCATTAAAGATAAAGTCCGGATAGTCGGCCGTAAGGGCGACTGCTTCGTCCAGATCTTTGGCTTTGATAATGAAATAGCCGCCTACCAATTCTTTACTTTCAGCAAAAGGCCCATCGGTGACAACCCTATTGGGGCCACTTACAAATTTGCCTTTTGGTTCAAGCGGTTCGCCACCTTCATAGCGACCTTCTTTTCTCAGTTTTTCTACCCAGGCAAACCACTTCTCCATATGCTTTTGCATAGCATCAGGGTTTTTCATTTCCGGGGCCACATCGCTGCCACCATGAAAAATAAGCATGAATTTTTCCATACGATTTTGTCTTTAAGTTAAATAAAATTTCCTCTATGACGATCGGGGGATCAGGAATCGGACAGGTTGTGCTAAATTTCTTTTTCGAAGAATTATTTATTTATTAGTTCAACATCCAGTTGCTGAATCAAGGCCTCTTTCTCGGGAGTAAGGGTAAAGAAAATTAACACATTCTTTTTTTCGCCCTCTAATAGAAAACTTCCCCGCAACTGATTTTCGGGTTCAAGCGCCTTTATATGTGTAATAGTTCCCGCTTCTGCGAAGACTTTTTGAGTAGCATCTCTTCTTCGTTCCATGGATTCATCCAAAAAGAAATTTTCGGCAAAGATGTTGGTTTGTTCTTTCCAGTCTGGCAAAAGCTTAACGATCTCTGCCTTGCGCTTATTTAAGATCTCTGATGGTGAAAGAACCCGGGGTTTTAACCCAGCGATCGCGATCAATGTATCAAGGGCAACTGCATTTGGCATACCCGGTGCACCGTAGGTATGATTGCTGAATGACACTACACCAATGCCATAATCGGGATAAATGCGCCACTCACTGCCGAAGCCAGGCAACCCACCACTGTGCGAAATGCGCACATTTCCTTTGCAATCTTTTCGCCAGCCAAGCCCATAACCATAGCCAATCGCCACCGGGCAAACTTCTCCGCTTCTGGTTTTTGCATCCGCAAACAAATTAGTAAAGCGCCAGGGTTGATGCATCTCGCGGATTGAACTTCTACGAATGGGTCCGCGCTCAGCTTCATTGCGTGCAGGCCATGCAGCCAAATGCAGGGCAACGTATTTACTAAAATCTTCGATGGAGCAAATGAGTCCGCCCATGGCTCCGTATGCGCCATCATTCAAGAGCGGGATCTCTTTCCATTCATTATCGATCCACTGATACCCCAACGCCAGTTGCTCTTTTGGTACCGCCTCGTATTCCCATTTGGAGTCGTTCATTCCAAGGGGCTTCATGATGGTGTCGGTAATGTATTGTTGATAGGGAATACCCGAAAGGTTGGTGACGATTTTTCCAAGTAAGGCAAAACCCAGGTTACTGTATTCAAAGGCAACTCCAGGCACATTCGAAAATGAAATTCCCTCACGTACCTGTTTCAATAATTCTTCATCAGTATCATCCAGTTGGCGATCACCCCACGGGTTGTCTTCCGGAAATCCAGCCGACATGGTAAGCAGGTTTTGTATCGTAATAGCAGGGGCATCTTTTGTAAGAGCACCCGCGTTGTTCATTTCTGGAATGTATTTTGAAACCGGATCAGTCAAATTCAGTTTTCCTTCATCGCGCAGCTTAAGAATTGCCATGGCGGTGAAGCTTTTACTCATGGAAGCTATACGGAAGAGCGACCGGGTGGTAGCTGGAGTGCTTGTTGAAATATTGGCCGTACCCACACTACCCGAGTACACGAGTTGGCCACCGGCTATAACACCAAAACTGATAGCAGGGAAATGATTCTTCTCTGCATAATCGCGATAGAGTTTTTCAATTACCGGGAAGGCCTTCTGGATGTTGGAGAAGGAAGCCGAGTCGGCAAAGTGTGGGATAGAGTATTGATTGACGGAATTCGTATTATCTGAAACAACTTCAGCTTTTTTAGGATTACAACCAATAACCGCAAGGGCCAATAAAGGGAGGATTTTTTTCATTTTGAGGTTCTTAGGCTTTTAAATTAAATCAGTGCTGTTATAAAAATAGTAATTAATTTCCGCTTAGGGCTGTATCAATTACCCTTCGATATTATATAGAGTATGATCATTATAGTGAATCTGAAAATATGTAATCATCTTTACGGAACCATTTGTAAGCGATATGAGGTATAGGGTAATTTTTTCGCGAATTACTATCATTATAATGGTAGTTATTTCTTCGGTGATGGCTATTAATTTAGGATCCTGTAAAGACGATGAGGCAAAACCGGAAACTATTACCGATATAGATGGGAATGTTTATGGTACGGTTACCATTGGCACGCAAGTTTGGATGGCCGAAAATCTAAAAGTTACCAGGTATCGCAATGGCGATCCTATTTCGAATGTGACGGATAGAGTGGCGTGGAGTAATTTGATAACAGGCGCTTATTGTTCATTCAACAATGATGAGAATAACACAAAGACCTACGGTCATTTATACAATTGGCATGCTGTAATGGATAGTCGCAATCTGGCTCCGGCTGGTTGGCATATACCAACAGATACAGAGTGGACTACCTTAGTCGATTATTTAGGAGGTGATGGCGAGGCAGGTACCAAATTAAAAGAGAGTGGAACTACCCATTGGAATAGCCCCAACTTTGGCGTTACCAATGAAACTAAATTTACTGCACTTCCGGGTGGATATCGGGGATTCAATGGTACGTTTACAGGTTTGGGTGCTTATGGAAATTGGTGGACAACTACTGAATTCGTATCGAATGCTGCCTGGTGGCGTGGGATGAGTTATTCTTATGGAGGAGTAGGGAGAGATGTTGCATTTAAAGAATCAGGCTATTCAATACGTTGTGTGAAGGATTAGCATACCAGGTAATCATTCTGAATGAAGTATCAATTCTTTCTTTTGTAAAAAACCATTTCTCCACCTTCATCACCCAGGGCTCTTAAGGGATTACCAATGGGAGTTTGATTGGTGTCTTCTGCTACCTGGGTCTTTACATATTGGATGAGTTCGGATATGGCAAATTTATCTTTCTCGTTCTCATCAAAAAACTGAATTACTCTTTTTGCAAAGGGGCTGTTGCCACCAATAGCCCCATCTGAGACTGTTTCCAATCGGCCCGATGCAAGACCCCAGCGGGATTTATATTTTTCCACCTGATCGGTATATCCTCTCCGGCTATCTGTAAATAAGGCTCCGGAAAAGCACGCATCGGCAACAAGAAACGTATGTTGAGAATTAATGGCGTTGAGAATTTTCAAGATATCAGTATTGGAAATGTATTCTCCGGTAGAGTTTGGTTTAGCATCGATAGGGATCCAATACCCTTCATTCAAAATAGCGTCAAAATAACCATGACCTGAAAAATATATTACTAAGTTATCCTGAGGCCCAATTTTTTCGATCAGACTGCGAAGCCCATTATAAATGTTACTTCGTGTAGCTTGTTCGTCTTTAAGAACAACCACATTGCCAAATTCAAATGTGTACTTTTTTAATAATACAGAGACAAGGTCATTGGCATCTTTAACGGCATTGTTAAGTTTTGGCCAATAGGTATAGTTATTAATACTTACCACAAAAAGATGATTGACTGCCGTGGCGCCTACATAAGCTTCGCCTTCCATGTTCTTGCGTACCACAATAAATTTCTTCAAAGCGATATTATCATTGACATCGGTAACTTCCAGGTTGACATAATTGTCGCCCATCGCCAGGGGAATGTTGATCAGGAAATTTCCATTTTGTCTTACCGGTGTCTCAAGGCTATTGACTTTAAGGGAACGTATCCCTGACTCATCGGTAACTATTCCACGGAGGTCAAGAATATCTTTATAGACTACCACTTTATTGTCAATCATATTGGCTGGATTGGAAACCAGAATGAGGGGTGCTGATGTGTCTTTGGTGTCTTTGAAATGGACCACAGGAGTGATATTAAGTGAACTGATGTTGGAAAGCTTTATATCGGAGCCATATTCATACGTGTAAGCGACCTGTTGCCCTGCCGGACTTATGGAGAGTTTCATTACCGGGCTTTTCATGTTTTCCAATTTCAATGAAATGGTTCCATGATTCACATTATAAAAATGGATAGCTGATTTTTCCAATGCTGCACCGATATACTTACCATCCTGACTGAACTCCAAATCGTAAATCCACCCTCGCTGTACCAGCTCAATACTTTTAGTGCCGGATTCTACATCCCACAGATAGATCATCTTGTCATCCCCGCCACTTGCCAGTGTTTTGCTATCCGGTGAAAAAGCCAGGGTTCGTACCCACCCTGTATGTCCAGCTAATGTTTTGATTATTGCACCGGTATTGGTTTCGTAGATCTTAATCACTCGGTCTCCACCACCCACTGCAAAGTATTTTCCATCGGAGGATGCATCCAGCGCCCGTACTGGTTTTTGAAAATCATTTTTAGTATATAGTTCTTTTCCGTCTTCGCGATTAAATACTTTTACCGTTCCGTCTTCACCGAGGGTTATAACTAATTGATCGCCCTGTGCAAAGCGCACGGCAATCACCGGGCTTCCATGACCGTAGTAGGTTGTGAGTATTTTACCATCAGGAATGGTCCAGAGCTTTGCTTTTTTATCTGAACTGCCTGAGAGCATGAGGGTGCTGTTTTTGTTGAAGGCAATGTCCAGAACATCTTTTGTATGGATTGCCCCCACGTCAAAGGCTTTGATACGGGTATCATTACCCGCATTATACAGGTAGATACTGGGTCCTTTAGCGATAACGAAATACTGATTATCGGTTGTGAAACTAATGGCTGTGGCACCTTTAACCGGAATGTTTAAGTTCTCCGCATCCTGACCTGCAAGTTTTGATTGCGTAAGGATCGCAACCGAAAGGGTTAACCAGAGGTAAGTTGTAAGGCCGTACTTTTTTAAAATCATGTGAAGTACTGAATTATTTTTTCTTACCAATGTTATAACTCACTCCTGCACACAGTTCAAGTAACTCAGCATACTTTGCGTTAAATGTATAATCATTAGGTTCCTCAAAGAAAAATCCATTGGAGCGGAAACGAACGTTGGCCTGTGGTAAAATAATGTACATCCTGCTGCCGGCACGGATCATAAGGCCAATTGACCAGCCAATGAATGTGGTAGAACTTGCTATCCTATAAATGTCTTTTTCCAGTTGTATTTCCAGTTTACCATAACTAATTTCTGTGAAGGGCCTGAACCGTGGTGCTCGCCCTGTGGAGAGCCTTAGTTTTGCACCATATAAAAAATGAGTTGTTGCATAGGAAGCCGAACCACTATTGTCATTTGTCTCCATTTTGAAATTTGATTGGGTGTAGGGCCCAATAGAACTAAAAGCGCCAAGCGAAATGTGTTGAGTAATATTCCAATTGATTTCGCCAGAAAGGATGAAAGTAGAATAGGAATATGAGTTTTCATAACTATCCCTTACGTCCATTAATCCGCCTACACCGCCCTTTAGCTGGAAATCCATGGGTGGAATACTTATCTGTGCTAGTGCAAAGGAGCAGAGCGAAGAGAAGGAGAGTAATAGAGAAATTTTTCTACAACTCATAAAGAAATGAGAATTGTACGCTTTCATTTTTATTGCTTGGTGTGGTCGGGGTTACTTCCTCCCACCAGTCCACAGCATACATTATTTTATAGTTTATTGAAACCGGCAAAAAGAGTATAGGATGATAGTAATAAACATCTGAACAACACTTTTTATCTGAGTCGGTGACACGGTCTCCCATGTAGACTTCTTCCAACAGATCACTTCCGATGGATTTAAAATCAGCGCTCTGGCCACCAGGATAAATGTAAAAATTGGATGAGCCGCAATAGTCGTATTCTTTATCAACAGCTGGAATACCCAGGTTTGCGTTTGCTGTTCTCTTAAATACCCATGCTATTTCACAAGGGTTGGGACTAATTGGCTCCGCAGTAAAAACACCTCTCTTTGTGGCATCATTTGAACTGCGCATAGCAAATCCAAAGAATTTTCCACCTGAACCGGGATCATAGTATATTGAATCGTAAGAAGTGGTCGTTTTGGTCAGGTCATTGGGATCTGTATAAAGGGTTCTGGCAAGCGTTTGGATCTTCCCATTTGTATTGTAGGTGAAATAGTAAAGTTCTCTTATTGTACTGCCCGAATAGACCCAGCTTGACCTTAGATTTCCATTATCAAAGTATCTATTAACAATGGTAATATTGGAAGTCGCACCACTTTTAAATCTAAATTTAGCATCCACATTGCCCCAGGTAAGCTTCGTTTGCTTTGTTAATTTCCCTAGTGGAGATGAAATATTTAGAGCCGAATCCGTGGCGGGTATCCCTCTTGAATAGGTTACACCGTTTAGTATTTGCGTAAAAGTAATCCCCTTAAGTTTGAGAGTTTTAAGTTCATCGTAAGAAGTAACATCACTATCCTCTAGTATACTACATGAAAAGAGCAGAGCGAAAAGAGCAAACGAAAACCGAGACATAGGTGGAATTTTCCCAAATACTAAGGTAATAAAATCAGTAGATTGCCCAAATTGATTGATGGACTAACAATATTTGTATATGGAATCACCCACCGCCACCGCACATGCCTGGTTTGATGCCTTCAATGCATATAACCTGGAGCAACTCCTTATTCTATATCACGATGATGCGGAGCATTATAGCCCTAAGTTGAAGGTACGACAACCTGAGACAAATGGTATTATCAAAGGGAAGGCCGCGTTACGTGCCTGGTGGCAAGATGCTTTTGATCGACTGCCCACCTTGCACTATGAAGTTATTCGACTCACTCCATATGAAAACCGGGTATTTATGGAATATGTTCGACATGTGGTTAATAAAGAAGACCTTTATGTGGGCGAAATGCTGGAGATTGAAAATGGATTAATCGTAAGGTCGAGTGTATTTCATCGGTAGGCACATGTGTTGAACAGAGTTTGAATTAAATCTCCACCGCCCGACCGCCTTCCCAGATTAGTCCAAATTGTGAGCCATATTTTTTAACCCACTCCCGATCGGTTGCATAATCAAATAACTCAATCAACCCTTTGGCTGATAGTTGCTGTAGTTGTGAATCAGTTAAGCCCTTCACACTAATGTACCCGGCATCAGCAAAATGAAACTGCATAGAACCGCTTGCATTTCCTTTTTCCAGCCATGTTTTAAGTTGTTGCAGCCGGGTATTTATTTTTTGATTCAGTTCAATAGCTTCTTTCAGGGTTGCCTTAATGTCTTTGATATGTCCATCATTATTGAAATCATCATTTCTTAAAATGCGCATTGGGTTGATGTGAATTTCTCCGGCAAATCGATTGATCATAAATGGTATAAGATTATTTTTTGTGAATATAAAACTCCGCTCCGCGTATCCCAACCTTCAACTTTTCACTTGCACTACATCCACCTTCACAGTGAGTGTCTGATTTCCAGAACTAAAAACGATGCCTTTGATGGGGGCCACATCGTAGTAATCGCGCCCATAGGCAACGGTTATATGTTGATAGGAGGGCATAAGGCAATTGGTAGGATCAAACTCAACCCACCCAACATCCGGAAAATAAACGGACACCCAGGCGTGGGAGGCATCAGAACCAACCAACTTTTCTTTTCCGGGTGGTGGCATGGTTTCGAGATAGCCGCTTACATACCGTGCTGGTAAACCTATGTTTCGTAAGCAAGCAATCATAAGATGGGCCAGATCCTGGCAAACACCTTTGCGTAATTTAAGCACAGATTCAGCCGGGGTATTTACGGTAGTAAAGCCAGGTTTAAACTCTATGTAACGATAGATCTTCTGCATCAACGCCTGGCATCCATTCCATAAAGTACCATTGTCAGGGAAACAGTCAGCAGTAAACTTCCTGATCTCTTCGCTGTAGGGAACGTGCAAGGAGGGCAATGTATATTGGATCACATCCGCATAGAAGTCGCTTTGCGAAGCAATCTGGGCTTTTGCATTTTCCCAAAGGAGAGTCGATTGGCGGGCGCGTTCGCCATTTATCCGATGCTGAATATCCAGCATGCTTTCGGATTGAATCGTTAATAAGTTGTGCTCTTTGTAAATGGAAATAAACAATAGGGTGTTACCAAAAAAATCTGTCAGGTAAGATTGTTCATCAGGGGTAGGGGTAATTTTTATGTCGGATGAAAGCAGAATTTGTTCAGGTAGATTAAGCGGCACTAAGCATAACCGGTTATGGCCTGTGGTCACCGATTCCTGATATTCATATTCTGTACTATGTCGGATTTTATACCGCATGCTACACTTCAAATTGAAAACCGTTTTTGCTTCCCTGTGTCTGATAGGTGGAATGACTGAAGTAAGCTGCGCTCAGCTTGGTAGAAATAATGGCCATTTGTTTTTGAAGCATCTCGCAGAATTCATCTAAGTTTTTTCTATAAGTTGAATCCCCCTCAGTTTCTGCCAGAGTCGCGATATTCATCAGGCGAACAGCACTGTAACATTCAAATACTAATAGCGAAATCTCATTATCATTGGATCCTCCATTTTTTTGCGCGAGGGTACGGGCATACTTCAACAAACCCTCCAGTTGAGAGATAATGGAAGTAGGGTTCTGATTATTTAAAAACAAGAGATCCAACGTGGGAGCAACATCGAGAAAGGTTCGATACACCGAACGATAGGTAGATAAATTCTGATTGCTTAGCAGCAGCGCTTCCAGCAATTGAAACTCTGTACTTTCTTCATACCGATTAGAAAGAATGGATCGAAACTGGGTAAGCTCCATCTGAACCTCTTCGATAAGTTGACCCATTCGATACATGATCCGGCCATCACTTCGATACATGCTTTGGCGGGTCATTTCAGAGAAAGAAAGAAGGCCTCCGGTCAACAAATCAAGTAAAGAAACTGCGTGACGGATTCCACCTGGCTCTAAAGCTGCGATTCTTCGTTTTACATTTTCAATTTCATCAATTATGCGCCAGCTATCTACCGTCCACCGATCGCGGGCAGCATACATCGACTTTAATAAATTATTTAAAGTGAAGAGTATACTACCAGGCCTGTCTGCGTTGCAAATCAGTTGATGAATTTCCAATAGTGGATTTTTCATTACTTCTTCTGCATCGTCAACAAATCCCGGATAGGTATCGGTAAGATGCGTTGTCGTTTGTAGCAATACTTTGATTGACTCAGATTCGTTTCCGCTATTCAGATAACCCTTTTGGGTTATGTTTCTCAATACGTTTCGGATAAAGCGTGAAGTTCGTATAACCCGTTGCGTGTATCGACCTACCCAAAATAAATTTTCAGCGGTGCGACTGGGTAGCACAGCTTTGCGTTTCATATCTGGCGCCTGATGGATTATGTTCGGAGCGCCAGGTCGTGTCGTTGATTCGACCCAGGTGTCTTTTGAAATACCACCATCCTGGTTAGAAACCAGGAAGCTTCCTTTCGCGGGTGAACAGCGCGTTAGTCCGCCCCGCATCATTTCATACCCATCGCTGCCGGCCACTAAATAGGAGCGAAGTACAGAGTAGCGGGGCTCAAGCTTTTCTTTCGTGTAAACAGGTGCGGTTGAGAAATGAACTTCTTCCTGGCCTACAAAGCGAGTGGGTTCAAATTTGATTTTCTGTATCAGTTCTTCCTTTTGTGCCTTCGAAAGCTGACTGCCCATCACCGTCTTAAAATTGCCCATCCGCACAATGTCTTTTATCACCAGGGTATCAAGGTTGGCAATCACATGATCCATTTCTTTTTTCTGTCCGCACCACCAGGTAGCGATCATGGGAATAAGGGGATCTTCATTTAAAAAGTACCGGAACACTCCATGCAGGAACGCCATCAATCCGGTATTTTCAAGAATGCTGCTCCCGAGTGGGTTGGCAACTGTAACATTGCCTTTGCGCACAGCCTGTAACAAGCCAGGGATACCAAGTTGAGAATCCTCGCGTAACTCAAGCGGGTCGCAAAAAGTATCATCGACTCTGCGCAGAATAACATCCACTTTTTCAAGTCCTTCCACAGTTTTAATCCAGACAAAACTATCGCGCATAATGAGGTCGTCACCTTGCACGAGGGTAATGCCGAGATAGGAAGCGAGGAAGGCATGTTCAAAATAAGTTTCATTGCGTGGGCCTGGCGTGAGTAGCACGATGCGGGGATGTGATTTCCTTTGTGGTGCAAGTTGAATGAGAGCCTGCATCATACTATTAAAGAATCCACCCAGTTTGGCTACCTGATGTTGTTGAAATAATTCCGGTAGTACTCTGCTTAATGCACTTCGGTTTTCGAGTGCATACCCCATGCCTGAAGGCGCCTGAGCGCGATCTTTTATCACCCACACTTTTCCATCGGGTCCACGGGAGAGATCCGCAGAGTAGAGGGGAAGTTGATAGTCGCCAGGTATTTTTATTTTATCACACGCGCGTAGAAATCCGGGATGCGAATAAATAAGTTCTGGGGGAATGATTCCTTTTTTTAATAACACCCGATCTCCATAAAGATCTTCCAATAATTTATTAAGCACGAAGGCGCGTTGCTTCATTCCCCGTTCTACACCTCGCCATTCAGCGGCCGAGATCACGAGTGGCACAGCATCCAATAACCAGGGTCTGTTTAATCCATTGCTGTCGCCATACACATTGTAAGTCACTCCATTCTCTTCGAGCAGCTTGAGCAATTCCTGCTGTCGGTTTTTAAATTCCGCAGGCCCCAGATTCTCTATGTTGGAGAGAAGTTGCTTCCAACTTTCTTTTGTTCCCTCATGGGTGCTAAAGCATTCATCTAGCACGGTCTGGTCTGTGAAGTAACCTTGCGTGAAAGATTCCAACAATGTGTTTTGCGGGTTGTTCATTGGCTGCATCAAAATTGTCGCAAATCTAAGGTAGTCGGATACTCAGGACTGATTTTTATGGGAGGCGGATCGAAGTTTCTCGGCACCATACTTTTTTCCAAATATCGTGCAATCCCTGTAAAGTTTGGTGATGGACTGAAAGTTCCTTGTGTGTGCCCCTGATTCCAGAAGCGACTGATTCTGCGACCTTCGGCTTCAAATGAGTTAACCGGGAAGGTATCATAGTTTCTTCCACCGGGATGAGCAACATGGTAGGTGCAGCCTCCGATGGCCCGATGATTCCATTTGTCCACGATATCAAATACCAACGGAACATCGGTACCTAAGGTTGGATGCAACGCGGATGGCGGACTCCAAGCGCGATATCGAACTCCGGCAACAAACTCACCTCTGACAGCCGTTTCCTTAAGAGGAACGGGGGCACCATTGCAGACCACCATATAGCGATCGGTGTTGAAGTTTTTTACTTTCACTTCAATTCGTTCAACCGATGAATCAACAAACCGTGCAGTACCACCACTGGCGGTTTCCTCGCCAAGTACATGCCACGGTTCAATGCCCTGGCGCAAGAGTAATTCCATATCCTGCACCATAATTTTTCCGTGCAACGGAAACCGAAATTCGAAGAAAGTCTCAAGCCACGCTGTTTCAAAAGGATACCCTGCTTCCTGTAAGTCTTTCATCACCTCTTCAAGATCTTGCTGCACGTAATGATGAATCATGAACTTATCATACAACTCGGTTCCCCATCGGATCAGTTTTTGTTTGTACGGTTTTTTCCACATCATCGCTACGATGCATCGGATCAGCAATAACTGCACGATGCACATCTCTTTACTGGGAGGCATATCGAACCCACGCAACTCAAGTATACCTAAGCGACCTGTAGAACTATCAGGTGAATATAATTTGTCGATGCAGAACTCAGCGCGATGGGTATTGCCTGTGATATCAATCAGAAGATTTCTGAACAAGCGATCAACTAACCAGAAGGGAACCTCTTTACCTTCCGGGATTTGACGAAAGGCAATTTCAAGTTCATATAAAATTTCTTGGCGACCTTCATCAACCCGTGGCGCCTGACTGGTCGGTCCAACAAACTGGGATGAGAATAAATAGGATAGACCCGGATGATGTTGCCAATAGGTAATCAGACTGCGTAGCAGATCGGGTCGTCTCAACAGTGGACTGTCAGCGGGCGTACTTCCCCCGATGGTAATATGATTTCCGCCACCGGTGCCTGTATGTTTTCCATCGAGCATAAATTTTTCGCTACCCAGGCGGCTAAGTCGCGCTTGTTCAAAAAGAATCTCATAATTAGTTACTAATTGTTTCCAGCTTTTAGCCGGATGAATATTTACTTCCAACACACCCGGATCAGGCGATACGGAAAGTTTGGTAACCCGATAGTCGAAGGGTGGCTCGTATCCTTCGATGACCACTTTAAGATTTAGTTTTTCTGCTGCTGCTTCAATAGAAGTAAGCAGGTCGATGTAGTGTTCCAGGTATTGAAGTGGAGGCATGAACAAGTATAGCTTGCCATCGCGGTGTTCAATACACAAAGCCGTTTTAACGATGAAGGTTTCGAACGTTGGCTTTGTACTTTCTTCCGGCTCCTTCTTCTTTTTTGTTTTGGCGGAATCTTTTTCTTCTTTCTCTTTCTCTTCAGGATACGCTTCCTGATAAAACTCTTTCGGCATCTCCTGTTTTAGAATCGCATCATCGTAGCGATTATTAATCTTATTCTTAAAATTTTCCAACGCAGGAAGTTCTTCAAACGGACTGCGCTCTACGGGCTTCTGCATTTTCAAATCACTTATGTAAGCCAGTGACTTTAAAGGAAGCCGTAAGCCAATAGCCGAGTTTCCAGGAAGCAAAACGAGATAATTGTTTCTGAATTGCCAGGCGCTGGAAATCCAGCGATTGTTCCAATGATTCCATTCCATGGGAATGACATAGCCAGCCGGAGTACCCAATCCTTTTGCAAGTAGTTGACTTAATTTCTGGCGTTCAAGCGGATCATTGAGGTTTGCTTTGTAGGGATCAATGTTAACAGGCACTTTGTTTTCTTCCCATAAAAAATAGAACGCATCTTCCATGGCGGGGTGAATGTGTTCTTCCGGGAGGTTTAAAAACCTAGTCAGCTCTTTCGCCAATTGGTTCGCATCGTCAATGGTATAGTTGGAAGTTTCATCATCGAGATCAAGCAGTGATTCATTTTTCCAGATGGGTAACCCATCGTTACGCCAGATGGCTGCATATTGCCAGCGGGGTAGCGGTTCTCCCGGATACCATTTTCCCTGACCTTTATGAATGAACGCACCTTTGCTGAATGCATTTTTTAATCGCTTGATAAGTTGTCCACCGAGTTTTCTTTTAAGTGGACCATCGGCCGCGGTATTCCATTCCTTTCCCTCCATGTCATCCACAGAAACAAACGTGGGTTCACCACCCATCGTCATGCGCACATCACCCGCTTCGAGATCTTCATCTACTTTATTTCCGAGTGCGATAATAGTTGCCCATTGCTCATCGGTATACGGTTTGGTGACTCGCGGGTCTTCATGAATGCGGAAGACTTCATTTTTAAAATCGAAGGTTACTTCACACACATCCGTCATCCCGGTAACGGGTGCGGCACTAACAGGATCAGGCGTGCAACAAAGGGGAATGTGTCCTTCACCAGCAAACAATCCGGACGTTGGATCAAGACCAATCCAACCAGCACCGGGAATAAATACCTCGGCCCAGGCGTGCAGATCAGTAAAATCTTTTTCGGTTCCGGAAGGACCATCGAGCGCTTTTACGTCCGCCTTCAGTTGAATCAGATACCCCGAAGCGAATCGGGCAGCCAAACCCAGGTGTCTTAATATTTGTACGAGCAACCACGCGGAGTCGCGGCAGGAACCAGAACGTAGCCCAAGGGTTTGCTCACAGGTTTGAATACCAGGCTCAAGTCGCACCGTGTATTGTGTGTGTTTCCATAAGTCCTGATTAAGTCCAACCAGAAAAGGAATAATCGCTTTCTTACTAACATCAATTGACTTTACCCATTGCTGAAGTAACGGGCCATTTTCGTTTATTTCGAAATATGGGTAGAGTTCCTTTTTTAGTTGATGATTGTAAGCAAACGGGAAATCATCGGCATATTTCTCCACAAAAAAATCAAAGGGATTGATGACCACCATGTCGGCAATGACTTCTACCTCAAAATGCAGCTTTGTAGTTTTATTGGGGAAGACAACCCGGGCCAGCATGTTTCCAAAAGGATCTTGTTGCCAATTTATAAAATGATCCTCCGGCTTGATTTTTAATGAGTAGGATAAAATGGGAGTTCGGCAATGTGGAGCGGGCCGAAGCCTGAACGTATGGGGAGATAAATTTACAGGCCGATCATACGAATAAAAGGTCTGGTGCCGGATTGCCACTTTAATGGACATAGAAGGTTTGTCTTTGCGTTATTAATTTATGTCTATTTTCAGGAAGTAAGGCATACCGGGCGGTTTAGTGGCTAAAAAGTTTTGGAGCAGGGGAATGGGTGGATTTAAATCGGATGCAGAATCTTGATGAGCGGATCCTTGGTTGCTTGTTCCCAATCCATCACTTCGTAAATTGGGTTCATAAATTTAAGGTTATGTATTTACAAGGGGATGCCAAAGATAAAATGACGTACGATGCCATCGTGGTGGGATCGGGAATCAGTGGGGGCTGGGCCGCCAAAGAACTTTGCGAAAAAGGGTTAAAAGTGCTGTTGCTGGATCGCGGTCGTAATGTTGAGCATATCAAAGACTATCCTACCACCAGCAAGAATCCGTGGGAATTGCCGCATCGAAATCGCTTAACATTATCGGCCTATGATGAAAGCCCCATTCAACGTAAAGTGGAGTATGCGTTCAATGAATATTCAGGACATTTTTTTATTAAAGACACGGACCATCCCTACAACCAGGAGAAACCCTTCGACTGGGTTCGTGGCTACCAGGTGGGTGGTAAGTCACTATTATGGGCACGTTGGGTGCAGCGCTGGAGCGATCTGGATTTTGAAGCCAACGCAAAAGACGGTATTGGAGTAGACTGGCCGATCCGTTACAAAGACATCGCACCGTGGTATAGTTATGTCGAGAAATTTGTTGGTGTGAGTGGAAGCAAAGAGGGCATACCTCATTTGCCCGATGGCGAGTTTCTTCCAGCAATGGAAATGAATTGTGTGGAGCAACATTTCATGCAACAACTAAAGAAATCTCATCCAGACCGATACTATATTATTAGTCGTACGGCTAATCTTTCGCAAGCCCAGGATGTTCACAAGAAAATAGGACGAAACAATTGTCAATATCGCAGTCAGTGTCAGACGGGTTGTCCGTTTGGCGGCTACTTCAGTAGTAATTCATCCACGATACCAGCTGCATTGGCGACTGGGAATCTTACGATAAGACCTTTTTCTGTGGTGCACTCTGTTATATATGATGAACAGAAGGGCAAAGCAACCGGAGTGCGGGTGATCGATACAAACTCAAAAGAGATGGTGGAATTTTATTCAAAGATTGTTTTTTTAAATGCAGCAACCCTTAACACTACTCTGGTTTTATTGAACTCTACCTCAGACCGGTTTCCCAACGGATTGGGAAACGATAGTGACACGCTTGGACGACATCTGATGGATCATAACTATCGCGGCCGGGCAACCGCCATGGTAGATGGCTTTGAAGACATGTATTATTATGGTCGCAGACCCACAGGTACTTATCTTGCTCGCTTCCGCAATGTGGGCAAAGACAAACAAAAAGATTTCGTGCGTGGCTATGCATACTCGTGTGGTGCAGCTCGTGGAGGCTGGGGTCGGGGTATGAATGAAGAATCGATCGGAGCAGAATTGAAAAATGAGTTAACTACTCCGGGCCCGTGGAGTTTTGGCATGACTGCAATGGGGGAGATGCTCCCACATGCAGAAAATAGAGCAACACTCGACAAAGAAAAGAAAGATCAATGGGGCATACCTTTATTGAATATTGATTGTAAATGGCGGGATAATGAAGATGCGATGACGAAAGATGCTGTTAATGCGGCAGCAGAAATGTTGGAGGCCGCAGGATTTAAAGATATAAAAGCATTTGACAATCAGCAGGCGCCAGGCCTTGCTATTCATGAAATGGGAACGTGCCGCATGGGTCGTGATCCAAAAACATCGATGCTCAATGGATGGAATCAGTTGCATGCAGTGAAGAATGTATTTGTTACTGATGGGGCCAGCATGACCTCAACCGCTTGCCAGAATCCTTCCATTACCTACATGGCATTAACTGCCCGGGCTGCTGATTATGCAGTGCAGGAGTTGAATAAGCAGAATTTGTAATTCTTCATGATTACGATTGAGGCATTTCAAAAATTAGCACTGGCTTTGCCCGAAGTAGAAGAAGCCCCACATTTTGATAAGATCTCCTTTCGGATCAGGAAAAAGATTTTTGCTACGTTGGACATTCCAAATAAAAGAGTCTGTATGAAATTATCGGATGTGGATCAATCTGTATTTAGTACAAAGGGCAAAGTAATTGTTTATCCGGTACCCAATAAGTGGGGTAAACTGGGTTGGGCTTTTTTTGAACTTAGCAAAGTCAACAAGAATCTTTGCGTAGATGCTCTTCAAACGGCTTATTGTGGGTTGGCCCCTAAGTCATTGGCTGCTTTGGTGCGTAAACTTTAGGTATCCTACACCTCAAAGGTGAATGATACCTAAAACTACCTCTTAGATACCTTAATCGGTAATTTCTTAAAAATGTTTTTGGTTGCAATACCAAGTATTTGTTGGATGTCGTCCGACATTTTAAATGTTTTTTTCGTGCTTGCAGTCCAAACCAATTTTCCGGTTTGTGTATCGTACATGTCATAGCTTAATGTACCATCTTCTACGGTAGTGGCAGTTATATTGCCACCAGCAACCGGAACCGATCCGCCTACATAATAACCAGGTCCTCCAACACCTACACCAACACTTAGGGTCGGGCTTTGCGAATATTTTGTAACTTCATTTACTCCGGTATTAAAAACAAAAATTGCATCCGGTCTGAGAGTATCTGATTTCAATCCTCTGCTCTTCAATTCCTGATTTGCTGCGTAGGTGATATAGCCTGCATACAGTTTTTCGGTGCGATACCGGTTCAGTACACTATCACCAGGAGCTAACCAGGCGTAGGTTTTAAATTTTGTAAAATCCGTTTTTGAATCATAGTCAACCACTACTTTTTGAGCCTCCGTAATAAAAGACAAAGTGATCAGTAAAAAAAAGCAAACAATGTACGGGAGACTTGAGTTATTTTTCAATGTAGTATCGGGTTGGATATAAGGTAGAGGACGCCTGTGGACAATATTGTTTATGATTACTTTTTCTTTCTGCCAAAATGGTAGCCAATCTGAAATTGATAGCGATATCCATAGGCCCAGGTATTAATCTTTCCCTGGGTAGCAAAATCTCCTTCATTAATCAATTCACTGAATCCCGGGTATTTATCCATGAGTGCCAGCAAAACTTCGTTGGTGATCTCATCCGGATTAACCGAAATATTTCCATCCAGGCTGGCCTTGAATGAATAGTTTGAAGCCGAGGGACCAACAAAAACAAGGTCAATCGTCCAGCGATTATTCAATACGAACTGATAACCAAGCTGAACACCGATATTGAGGATGTTAAAATTAGATTCAAGATTTCCATTTTGAATTTGACCATTATTATTTACTTCAATGCCACGGGTATTTGAATAGTGGTGATAAGAAGTATAAGGACCAATGTATACGCCATGAGGTGCTCCGTATTTATTTTCCTTCTTCAAATAAAAACGGTATTCCCCACCCACTTTATATCCGGATGATTTGCTTTCATTTTTCACCGCGATAGTATCAACTAACTGCCCCACTAACGTGGGAAACTCTTGTAAACCGGCCGTGATTGCCCAGGTCTGATGGGGCTTGTTTTTAACGACACGTTCATAGGAAAACATAACCGCATTGCGGTAAAGCCAGTACGAAGTGATGTCCAGCTTGATGGTGTTTCTACGCAACGTAGTGTCTTCTTTTTGTGCCTGTGCCCCCATTGAGGTCACAAAAAAAAGAATGGCAATGCAGACCAGTTGTTTGTTTATTGTTCTCATGTTACCAGCCACCTCCCAGGGCTTTATAGAGTCGAACCGTAGAAATCAACTGACTTTGTAAAGCTATAGATTTTTGAAATTGTGAATTGTACAACTCTCGCTCGGCATCCAGTACTTGCAAAAAGGATGTATATCCATTGTCATACAAAGCTTTCGAAAGCAGGAGTGAGCGTTCAGTTGCTACCACCTGTGTTTGCCGGGCGCCAAATTCATTGCGGTAAGTTCTCACCTCAGCCAGAGTGTTTTCTACTTCTGCAAATGCGGTAAGCACTGTTTTTTCATATTGATAACCAGCTTGTTTTGCTTTAGCTCTTTCAGCCTCTACCCTGCGCTTGTTTTGATTAAAGCGGAATATCGGTCCGGTTAATTGTCCTGTGACAGAACCTAAGAAGGCATCGGCTGAGAACAAATTAGAAATACTGGGGCTAGCCACACCGAGTAGACCGGTAAGACTTAAAGAAGGGAAACGTAACGCAACCGCTATACCTACTCGCTCGGTTTGTGCAACCAATTGTTGTTCAGCACTTCTAATATCAGGTCTTCTTTCCAATAGTTCAGACGGCAGGCCACTGGGAATTTCCAATGGCATTTGCTGCTGATCGTTTCTCAAGCCTCGCGCAATAGGAGAGTACGTTTGCCCCAATAAAATATTCAGGGCATTTTCGGTGATGATAATGGCACGTTCAAGACTAAACAACTGCGATTGTGCATCAGCAGCAATCTGTTCGGCTTGTAATTTATCCAACTCCGAGACATTGCCTTTTTCAAATCGTAAGGTGATGATGCGCAAATATTCCATGCGGGTGTTATACGTTCTCTGGGTAATTTCCATGCGTTCGTCTAACCCACGCAACTGAAAATATAATTCTGCGATCTGGGCTACTAAACTTATGTACACTGATTTCCGACCTTCATCAGTAGCTACCAAATCGGCATAAGCTGCCCGATTGGCATGACGAAGTTTGCCCCATAGATCAATCTCCCACGAAACATTACCCAACAGTGCAACTGAATTTTGTGAAAAGGCTACTCCTGACTGATTAGCATCGTTACCAAAATCAGAAGCGCGACCGCGAGCCGTATAATCAAGGAACGGAAACATGTTTGCCTGATTGTAACCGAGTATGGCTTTCGATTCATCTACACGCGCAATAGCAATACTCAAATCCAGGTTGGAATCAATTCCTATCTTGATCAGTTTCTGCAAAGTTGTATCCTGATACACTTCCCACCATTTCATATTGGTGATGGAATCCGATTTGGCCGATGCCTGTAGGTAAGCTTCAGGCTTTTTCGTGTCAGGTCGCGAATACTTTGGTCCTACAGCACAGCCGGCAAGTACCAACAAGAATACAATGAAAATTATTTTTTTCATATCAATGAGCCGGTTCAGAAGGTGAAACAGATGGATCAACTTTTTTCTTTTTAGCCCCGATGCTTTCAATAAATACAAACAAGGCAGGCACGACAATCACACCAATAATGGTAGCGATTAATGTTCCGCTGAATACAGCTATACCCATTACCTTACGCGCTTCGGCCCCGGCACCCGATGCTGTTAAGAGTGGCACCACACCCAGCATAAAGGCAAATGAAGTCATCAGGATTGGACGAAGGCGAAGTTTGGCTGCTTCCAAAGCGGATTCGAACAGCGGTTTACCCTGGTCGTTCAGCATTTTGGCAAACTCCACAATCAGAATGGCGTTCTTGGCCGTAAGACCAATCAACATCACAAGTCCAATTTGAGCGAACACGTTGTTTACATAACTCGGGCTCCACAACCCTCCAACCCATAAGCCCAGGAAGGCACCAAAAATGGCTGCTGGTACACCAAGCAAAACAGAGAAAGGAAGTTTCCAGCTTTCATATTGTGCTGCCAGAATAAGAAATACAAACACCAGCGCCATCAGGAACATGGTACCACCGGTTCCTTCGGCCGCTTTCTCCTGGTAGCTCATATTACTCCAGGCAATGCCGAGCTCTTTCGGTAAGGTGGCAGCTACTTCTTCCAATGCATTTAAGGCATCTGCAGAGCTGTATCCCTCAGCCGGTGCTCCGGAAATTTCAGCAGCACGGAACATATTGAAACGATTGGTGTAAGATGGCCCGGTGATATCTTCTACTGTGGTAATCGTGCTTAATGGAATGATTTCTCCATTCTTACTGCGCACATAATAACTTGCAATATCATCGGGTTCCAAACGGTCTTCTGCCTCTGCCTGAACAAATACTTTATACTGTCGACCGAACCGGTTGAAGTCATTTATATACGTACTGCCGAGATAGGTTGAGATGGTGCTGGTAATTTCGTTCTGGTCAATCGCGAGTTTTTCCGCTTTGTCATAGTCGATCACAATTTTTTTCTGAGGAACATTTGAGCGGTAGAGCGTAAAAGCATTGGCGATCTCAGGTCTCTTTTTTACTTCGGCAATAAACAGGCGTGCCTGCTCATCTAAGTACTGAGGGGTATTGCCAGAACGATCCAGAAGTTGCAGCGTAAATCCTGCTGAGGTTCCAAGACCTTCAATGGGTGGCGGACCAAAGGCAATGGCAGTTGCATCTGAAATAGTACTCCTGAATGCCTGATTGGTTTGCTGAATTAATTGCTTAGCTGTTTTCTCCCGTTCTTCCCAGGGTTCTAAGGAGATAAACACAAATGCGTTGTTGGTAGCATACGATTGGGTAAGCATGCTATACCCAACCACCATGGTGGAATATGCAACACCTTCTGTATTGTTGATAATCTCTTCAATTTTGCGTGCCACTTCATCGGTACGTTCCAACGATGCTGCATCGGGAAGTTGAATATTCACCAGGTAATATCCTTCATCTTCTTCGGGTACGAACCCCCCGGGAATGTTTTTGCCCAAAAGTCCGGTTACTCCAAGTACCACACCGATAATAATCACAGAGCGAATTGATTTCTTCGCCACGATACCGGCCACGCCTGTATAGCCCAGGGTGAACTTATCAAACATGCGGTTGAATGCATCGAAGAATCGTTGCAGCCAGCCGGTTGATTTCTTTTTCGGTTTTAAAAGAATGGCACTTAATGCAGGGCTTAGGGTTAGCGCATTAAATGCAGAAAACAATACAGAGATAGCAATGGTGATTGCAAACTGCTGATACAACCTACCGGTGATACCTCCGGCAAACGCCACTGGCACGAACACGGCAGCCAGAATCAATGCAATTGCCACCACAGGACCACCCACTTCCTTCATCGCTTTTTGTGTGGCCTCTTTCGGGTTCA
Organism: Cyclobacteriaceae bacterium; assembly: GCA_044229915.1. Taxonomy (GTDB): domain Bacteria; phylum Bacteroidota; class Bacteroidia; order Cytophagales; family Cyclobacteriaceae; genus ELB16-189. Next base: position 145,138 of record JBGASB010000006.1, on the reverse strand, counting down.
TTCCATGCTCGATATTGTGCATTACTGCCTCTACCACCACAATGGCATCATCCACCACCAAACCAATAGCAAGTACTAACCCCAGGAGTGAAAGCACGTTTACCGAAAAGCCAAGTAATGGGAAAATGATAAACGTTCCAATCAACGAAACGGGCACCGTTAACAGTGGAATAAGCGTAGCTCTCCAGTCTTGTAAAAAGAGAAACACCACCAGAATAACAAGGGCTACCGCTTCGAACAACGTATGAATAATTTCTTCAATACCCACAGAAACAGCCCGGGTGGTATTTAATGAGATATCATATTTTAAGTCTTCCGGAAAACGGGTACTTAATTCTGTCATGGCGTTTTCAACACTTTCTGCGACATCCAACGCATTCGAGCCTGGCATCTGGAAAACCACAATGGAGGCAGCGGGCTTTTTATTAATCCGGCTGAAAGAATTATAATTCTCAATACCGAGTTGAAGCCGGGCAATATCTTTCAGTCGGATGATAGCTCCCTTTTCATCAGACTTCACAATGATGTTTCCAAATTCTTCTTCCGTCACCAGGCGCTCTTGTAATAACACACTGTAGGTATACTCAACGCCTTTAGGCGATGGAGCCGCGCCAAACTTACCTCCTGGTGAAATCGCATTTTGCTTTTTCACCGCATTCATTACATCATTAACGGTAAGGTTGAGTTTAGTAAGTTGATTCGGATTTAACCAAACACGCATGGAGTAGTCTGCACCACCAAACAGCGTCACATCTCCAACCCCTTTCAAACGTTTCAGTTGATCTACGATGTTAATGTTAGCATAGTTATTCAGGAATTCGCCATCGTAGGTTGCTTCTGGAGAAGAAAGCGAAACCAGCATCATCGGGAATACTAATGATTTTTTAGTTGTTACTCCATAGGCTTTTACTTCATTGGGCATTTTGGCGCTCGCCTGCGACACCCTGTTTTGCGTAAGCATGTTGGAGTTATCGAGATCTACTCCCACTTCAAAAGATACCTGAAGGGTAAGGGAACCATCCGCTGCATTGATCGATTTCATGTACAGCATATTCTCGACACCATTCACCTGTTGCTCGATGGGTGTGGCCACTGCCTGTTCCACGTTTACGGCATTCGCTCCATTGAACAAGGTAGTCACCTGTATCATGGGAGGTGTAATCTCCGGATACTTGGAGATGGGAATACTGCGCAACGTGATTAACCCCATGATGACCATGAGGATGGATATCACCATCGCTACAATCGGCCTTCGGATAAAAAATTCGCTCATAAAACAGGTTGAGAGTTAATGTTCTTAATTATTTTTTTGAGCATCATCCGGCCACTTCATTTCCACCACTTCAATTTTTGAGTTGGGTGTTAGGGAAGCCGTTCCGATCACCGCTACTTTTTCGCCAGCTTTCAATCCTTTCGTGATCACCCAGGCATCTCCTATTTTTTGACCTGCTTCAACAACGGTCACTTTCAAGGTGCTGGAGTCTGTTACCGTAAATACCTGCGACAGACTTTGCAGTTGAAATACAGCCCGTTGTGGAACCAAAACCGCATTGGGGAGTGTACTTAATAATAATCTTGTTTTTACAAATAACCCGGGCCGCAGCAATCCTTTAGGATTTGGGAATATGGCTTCTATCGTTAACGTTCCTGTCTTCGGATCAATTTCACGATCGGCAAAATTAACTTCGCCCTTTTCTGAATAAAGGGATCCATCCGCCAGGATGAGTTGCACATTTTTTTTCGCGGATGATAATTCCTCCTTAGACATTTGAGCAATACGTAAGTATTCACGTTCACTGATCTGAAACCGGACGCGCACACCACTAATACTGGATATCGTGGTAAGCACAGAACTCGCACCAGCCCGACTTGCATAATCACCAACGCGCACATTCGAAATGCCCACCACTCCATCAAAAGGAGCATAAACCCGCGTATAGCCAAATTCAATTTTCGCATTTTCCAAAGAGGCCTCTGAAGCCTTCACTTTGGCGACTGCAGCCTCATATCCAGCATTTGAATTATCCAGGTCTTGCTTGCTTAAAGCATTCATGTCGGCCAGTGGTTTCACCCGGTTCAACTCATTCTGGGCACGTACCATTTCTGTCCTGGCACTGGCCAGGTCACTGGCTTCCCGATCTACCCTGGTTTTATATTGAATATCATCAATCGTGTAAAGTAGATCACCTTTTTTTACAGCCGAACCTTCTTTAAAATTCACGGAGGTAACCCAACCTTCTACGCGTGACCGAATGTCAACATCCGACTCACCATACACCTGGGCAACAAAATCTTCAAACAGCGGAACATCGTTCTGAATGGCCTTCACCACGTTTACTTTTACTGGAGGCGGAGCAACTGTTTCCGTTTTTTTGCCGCAGGCTACCAGTACTAATCCTGCCAGGAGGAATAAAGCCTGTAGTTTAACGGTCGTTAGGAAAAATTTCATAGTCAATTATTTATTTTCAGCGGGTTGTTTTAAAAAAATGATAATACAATTATCATTTGGAGTCAAATATATGAGTTTAATGAGTAGTTGGGCTAAGGCCAGATTCATAAAGAAAGATGATTTTTGTCATGGACAATTTATATAGTTTTGGACGCTGATGTCTACCATCGCTTTTTTTCAAAGAATCTTTAGGCCTGTCCCCAGAAGCTTTTAATAAGGAGGCGTTTTGATACGATTCAAAAAATGGCTTATTTCGCTAATATTAATATAAATGATATGAAATCAATTTTAGCTATCCTCATTAGTTTAGTATCCGTTGGAGCATTTGCTCAGGGTGCCGCTTCCAAACCATCCACCACCAACTGTTATAAGGAGTGGTATACCCTATTTAAGGAAAGAGGAACGAACCCAGTGGCAGACGGAACCCATGATGTAATTATTTCAATAAAGGGAAGTGATGCTTATTCTGAATGCTTTTTGGGGCAGGTAGATGTGAAGGACGGGAAAATAGCTGGTAAGCTACATATTCAAAAAATTGATGGCAGCTATGGTGAGTTTGATAAAAAAGCTACTTCTTTTTATACAAATGAATCTGGTGTAGTGAAAGATGAACTAAGATACATTAACAATGGCATGAGCGAATCGTTTACTTCAACGGAGGGTGAAATCGTTCGTTTGTTTTTCTATAAGTCATTGGCGGAAAAACCAAAAGCCAATAAAAAGGCACCTTCCCCATCTGTATTAATAAAGAATTAATAAATAAACAATCAGATATAGAAAGCCCCATTTAGCTGGGGCTTTTTTCATTAATAACGTTCGCTTAAATATGATTTTAGTCTTCAATGTAATTGAGGATTGTGCTAGCTTGACTAAAAATTACTGCCACTAACTTAACTTTCAATCATAAATTAACTTGTTATGTGTCGCTGGATGGCTTACACGGGAGGTTCAATTCGATTGCAGGAATTGTTATTTGAACCCAAAGACAATCTGATCGATCAGAGTTTAAGTTCACGCTCGGCCGAAACTCCTACCAACGGAGATGGATTTGGTGTGGGATGGTATAGTAAATGGGAACGTCCTGGTTTGTTTCACAGCATTCGTCCCGCGTGGAATGATTCTAACCTGCGCGATCTCGCTGCCAACATTGAATCGCATTTGTTTATGGCCCACGTAAGGGCTACGTCTCTGGCAACTGTTCAGGAGACTAATTGTCATCCGTTTCGCTATAATAACTGGCTGTTTGTTCATAACGGAGAGATTTTTGAAATCGAAAAGTTTCGAAGAGAATTAGTGATTGCCGTTGCCCCCCAATACTTTGAAAATATTCTAGGCTCTACTGATTCGGAACTCATGTTTCATCTGGCCCTGACGTTCGGCCTGGAAAAGGACCCGATTGAAGCGTTGGAACGAATGGTTGGCTTTGTGGAGGCAGTTGGCAAGAAAAATAATGTACCTGAATCCGTTTGGATGACGATTGGACTCTCAGATGGTAAAACACTTTGGGGCTTTCGATATGCCAGTGATGGAAACGCACCTACTTTATATCATAGTCGTGATGTAAGTGAACTGATTAAGATTAATCCCGCAATTAAAGATCGCCTCTCTAAAAACGCGCGTATAATCGTATCCGAACCAATCGGAAAATTCAAAGAGATGTGGGAGGAAGTTCCACAAAGTTCGGTGGTGGTTGTTCACGAAGGGAAGATAGAAGTTAGTTCGTTTAAACCAACCTATTAAGTTGAGTTAAAATCTGCAACCAAAAACCAGTTAATTACTATGAAGCCAGCCGAAGACTTGTGGAAAAATGACGTAGGCTTTTTGTGGATGCTGGCCATCACGTTACTAACCCTGATCAGCACACAGTTATCCTCGGGCGTCCTATTGGAAAACAAGTTTATTTTAAGGTTGAGTTTCTTTCTTTTCACATTCATTGCTATAAAATCATCGGCATTGCCCTCTGCCGGTAAAATTCTTGGTTATGCAATCGCTTCTGTCTTACTGCTACTGGCAATTGCCATAATTTGGATTGAAAGTCAGTGGTTGATATTACTCTATACAGTATTCACAACCGGTTATATGATCTTTATATTGGCGCTGGTGATCACTCAGATTTTCGCCAGTGGCACGATTACCGTTAATAAAATAGGAGGGGGCATTGCTGCCTATATCCTGATGGGACATTTGTGGGCGTCTTTGTATCTCACGATTTACATTGTTCAACCAGACTCATTTCAACATGGCGGTGAATTAATTCAGGAAGGTGAAGCCTTAAAGCATTTATCTTATTTCAGTTTTGTAACATTAACAACAATCGGGTATGGAGACATAGTTGCTATAGGTTCCCTTGCCCGCATTCTCGTGATGTTGGAAGGACTTATGGGCCAATTATTCCCGGCCATATTTATTGCGAAACTGGTGACACTCCAAATTGATCATTCACGCAAATTGTGATTTTTGTCATAGGTAGGCGAAGTAATGGCTGGTATATTCGAACTCAATAAATTAACACGTAGCAAGCGTTATGAAAAAAATCCTTAAACCCGGAATCCACTGGCTTTTCATTTTTATTCCCATTTCAATTGTTTTGGAGAAAAGTCACGCTTCAGCGCCCCTGATTTTTTTCTCAGCAGCACTTTCCATCATACCCATTGCGAGACTGATTGGAAGTTCAACGGAACAACTGGCATCGTACACAGGTGATGCCGTAGGCGGTTTACTGAATGCAACATTCGGCAACCTGCCGGAATTAATTATAGCCGTAGTAGCACTAAAGGCTGGGTTACATGGAATGGTTCTGGCATCGCTGGCCGGAGCAATTCTGGCCAACCTGTTGCTTGCCACGGGTGCATCATTCCTTGTTGGCGGCACAAAGTTTCATAATCAGGATTATAATGTCACCAGTATCCGGGTGTACAGTTCAATGATGATGATAGCCGTGATTAGTCTTACCATACCCAGTGGCTTTCATATTCTTACAGCCGACAAAGCCGCGATTGGGAATGAAAATACCTTAAACCTCTATCTGGCTATTGTACTGCTTATTGGATATGTGTTGTACCTCTTCTTTATGATTAAAACCCATGCTGATTTTTTCAAGAGTGAAGGCGGTAAACAAGAGGAAGAGCATGAAGAGAAATGGTCACTTACCCGGGCGTTGGTTACCTTGTTGGGTGCATCGGTGCTGGCTGCCTTCATGAGTGAAGTACTGGTAGGTGTTGCCGAAGAAACCGGAAAAGTACTGGGAATGTCAAGCGTATTTATAGGGGTAATCTTTCTCGCTGTGGTAGGCGGTGCCGCTGAAAGTATTTCAGCAGTATCGATGGCAGCCAAAAATAAAATGGATCTTAGTATTGGTATAGCGTTGGGCAGTTCTATTCAGATTGCACTTTTCGTTGCGCCCATATTGGTCATCATGAGCATGTTTATCGGTCCCCAACAAATGAATCTTAACTTCCCACGCCCTTTAATTGTTGCCATGTTCCTCACGGTTATTCTGGCAGCGCTGGTTGCAGGTGATGGTCGATCCAATTGGTATAAGGGGGTTCAATTAATCATGGTTTATCTGATCATGGGAATGATGTTGTATTTTATTCCTACCGTATGAAGCAGGAAGATAATTACTGGAACACCAAAGTAAAGGAGTCGGCTGTCCTAAATCCTGTTGACCGGATTGCGGAAGTGCTTTTCGGTTTGATCATGGTGCTTTCATTTACAGGTGCCATCAGCGCAAGCACGGATGCGAGGGAAGATGTACGTGAATTGTTGTGGGCCGCGTTGGGTTGCAATGTGGCTTGGGGATTGGTGGATGCCATCATGTACCTGATGAATGTAGCTATCGAGCGGGGTCATGTTATCATGATTATTAAAAAAATCCGCGCTTCAAACAACGATTTAGAATCCGGACAAATCCTGAAGGGCGAAATTCAGCCGGGTATTGCAGGACTAATGACTGATCAGGAAATAAGTGCGTTAAGTGGTCGATTAAAAAATTTACCGGAGCCTACTAAAAAGCATCTGCTAACGGGTATAGATTTATGGGCTGGTGTACAGATTTTCATGCTGGTATTTCTTTGCACCTTTCCGGTAGCAATTCCTTTTGGCATTTTTGATGATCTGACTGTTGCGATGCGCGCTTCGAATGTTGTGGCTTTACTGCTTTTATTTATTGGAGGTTTCTTATTGGCGGGATATGCAGGGTTCAGACGTGGAATCACCGCGATACTCTATATGTTAATCGGGGTAGCATTAGTTGCACTGACTATGGCATTGGGAGGATAAATTAATGGTCAATGATTAATTGTTAAGGGGTTAATGATAATGGTTAAAAAAATGAAAAGTAGTTTTCTTATACTATCAATAACAATAGTCTGTTGTTCTTTTTCTTATGCACAAGAATCGACCAATGCACAAGAGAAGCAATGGAACTTTAGTGCTGATGCCAATTTCTATTTTATCCCTGATGATTTTTTTATACTCCCTGTTTTTAAAGCCGATAAAAACAAACTCCATTTAGAGGCTCGTTATAACTATGAGGATCGTGAAACCTTTTCTGGCTGGGTAGGCTATAATTTTAGTGGCGGAAAAAAAGTAGAATATACCATCACACCCATGGTAGGTGGGGTAGTGGGTTTATCGGATGGCATTGCACCCGGCCTCGAGTTTACATTCACCTACAAGAGTTTTGAATTGTATAATGAGTCTGAATATTTCATTGACGTAGAGACAAACGAAAATAATTTTCTTTATAGCTGGATGGACCTTACCTATTCCCCCACAGATTGGCTATGGGTGGGACTCAGTGGGCAGCGAACCAGGTTATATCAAACTGACCTCGACATTCAACGCGGTTTGCTGATTGGTGGTTCCTACAAAAGCTTTGAACTGACCGGGTACTTATACAATCTGGGTTTTGATGATCCCTTTGTTCTGATCACACTTTCAGCAAGTTTTTGAAGATTGCTGATATATAAGGTGATTATACCTGAACTCACTTAATCTATTCCACTAAGAAGCATTTATACACCCGCCTCTTGAAAGATTTTGTCAGCGTATAGCCAGCCAAATTTACGCATGTGTATGTAGTTCATTTTTCCTTTTACACCGGTGCGTGTCACCAAATCATCAAGTGCGGCAGCAAAAACCGGATAGGTGTTGAGCTTGGCAGGATCCAACGCCAGGTTAAAGTGTTTGATGTATTTTCGGTAGAAGTCATGATGCTGATCGCTATAGATTGGAAATAGGTTCGGTTTGTGAAGCGTACAATAGAGGGAAGCGAAATGAAGCAGGTTATAAACCGTGCCATTGATGGTTACCCGCGCAATATCTTCTACCAAGGATAAGTCACCTTTGTTCAGCCGATCATCTATGTTGAGTTCAAGAATATGCTTAATTAAATCATCTGTACCAGGCAATTGCTTTATTTCCAGATCATCACTGATAGAACTTATTTTCATGCGAATTTCATCTGCCGTTTTGTTGGAGGGAGTTGCAGCAAATAATTCAAGATTTCGGGTATCATTTATAAAAACCATTTCCTGATCTGCGAATATTGCCAGGTATTTTTTAAGGGCAGTTTCAAAGGCAGTCATAAGATTATTTTATTGTCTCCACAAGATACCACAATTCGTAACGACCAAAAAATGATAATTATCATAGTAACGTCATGTACTTATCGGTAGGTTTATAAAAAATTGATCATGAATAAGGTTACTAGAGATACAGCCGGATTACTCGGGCAAAGCTTTCCGATCGGACCTGTTGTGAAAAAGAATGGCGTCAACTTTAGCTTATTTTCAAGAAATAGTTTGGGAGTCGAGTTACTTTTTTTTGACAGCAAAGACGATTTGACCCCCAGTCGTACGGTTCGGTTAGATCCCAACTTAAACAAGACGTATCACTATTGGCATGTGTTTGTTCCGGGAATCAAACCCGGGCAGTTGTATGGGTATCGAGTCATCGGAGCGCATGATCCCCATCAGGGTCATTGGTTTGATGGTGAAAAGACACTGCTTGATCCTTACGCAAAAGCAGTTGCAGTACCACAACAATACAACCGCGATTCATTGTGCACGTTTGGTGCTGTTACAACCCCTGCCATGAAGAGTGTTGTCTGTGATCTTCATCAATATGATTGGGGAAATGATCAACACCCCAGGCGACCCTTTGCTCAGACTCTTATTTATGAAATGCATGTGGCTGGTTTTACAAAAAGTCCATCTTCAAAAGTTACGGCCAAAAATCGTGGTACTTTTTCCGGACTGATTGAAAAAATTCCCTATCTCGTTGACCTCGGAATTACTGCCGTGGAGTTGCTGCCTGTGTTTCAATTCGACAAACAGGATTGCCCTAAAGGTATGGTTAACTACTGGGGCTATAGTCCGGTTTCGTTTTTTGCACCCCATCAGGGATACAGCACCAGTGAAGACCCGCTCGTTGTATTGGATGAATTCCGCGACATGGTTAAGGCACTGCACAAAGCGGGTATTGAAGTTATCCTGGATGTAGTTTTTAATCACACAGCAGAAGGTGGAAACTCTGGTCCTACATTCAGCTTTCGTGGTATTGATAACAGCATATACTATACCTTGGAGGAGGACAGGGCTAAGTACGCAAATTATTCAGGTACTGGAAATACATTGAATGCAAATCAACCCACGGTTCGAAGAATGATTATTGATAGCCTTCACTTTTGGGTGAAGGAGATGCATGTAGATGGGTTCCGGTTTGATCTGGCTTCCATACTTTCCCGGGATGAACAAGGCAGACCGATTGAAAACCCGCCCGTGTTGTGGGATATTGAATCGGATCCGGTATTGGCCGGAACGAAATTGATTGCTGAAGCCTGGGATGCTGCCGGCCTGTATCAGGTAGGTAGTTTTATTGGAGATAGTTGGAAGGAGTGGAATGGAAAATTCCGCGATGATATCCGTAGTTTTTTAAAAGGTGATGCTGCTACAGTATCAAAATTTGCTACCCGCATTATGGGTAGCCCGGATATGTATGGTCAACAGGAACGTGAACCTGAGCAAAGCATTAACTTTGTAACCTGCCATGACGGGTTTACACTAAATGACCTGGTTACGTACAATACCAAACACAATGAAGCCAACAGGGAGGAAAACCGCGATGGAGCCAATGATAACCTCAGCTGGAATTTTGGCTTCGAAGGACCAACGGATGATCCAACCATTGAATCTTTACGAAACCGACAGATAAAGAATTTTTTTACGCTCACTTTATTATCAGTAGGGGCACCCATGATTTTGATGGGCGATGAGGTGCGCAGAACTCAACATGGCAATAATAATGCCTATTGCCAGGATAACGAATTGTCGTGGTTCGATTGGAGCCTGGTTAATAAACACAGCGATCTTTTCCGGTTTGTTAAGTTATTAATCGAAATGCGTTTGCAGCGGGATACTACTAAACAGGAGTTTGGCATGAGCCTCCGTGAACTTCTCAATCAACCCCTTATCACATGGCATGGAGTGAAATTAAATCAACCCGACTGGTCCGATCATTCCCATAGCATTGCCATGACTGTGCAATCGTTAAGTGGTAAAATAGCAATGCATTATATGATTAATGCATATACCGCGCCCCTCAATTTTGAATTACCGAGTCAGCATAATGATAAAGTTTGTGCATGGAGCCGATGGATTGATACTAGTTTAAAATCTCCTGAGGATATTGGTCAATTAAATAAGGTCGCTAACCTGGACGGATACGTCTATACTTTGAATGCGCATACCGTGGCAATTTTCATCACAGAGCTATAGTTGAAACTAAAAAGATTGTGATTTTATTTCGGGAATTGAATGACTTTTGTCATGAAATATTTTCTCATTTTAAAATATATTTGAGATGGCTGGCTGTGCCATTTTTCTTATTTTGTTAAGGCTAAAAAAGTGCTGTTGGGAATATGATTTTTGTACAACTTGCTGTTCTTCTTATTTGTATTTTCATAGGTGCCCGCATGTCCGGTATTGGGCTAGGGGTGATGGGCATGATCGGATTGCTAATACTTATGTTTGGGTTTGGACTGCAACCCGCAGATCCACCGCTGGAGGTCATGCTGATTATTTTAAGTGTGGTAACCGCAGCAGCAGCATTACAGGCAGCCGGTGGCATGGACTATTTAGTGAACGTAGCTGGTAAAATCTTACGAAAGAATCCAAAGCAGATCACTTTCCTTGGGCCATTGATCACCTATGCTTTTGTATTGTTTGCAGGCACCGCCCACATCTCATATTCCATCATGCCAATTATTGCTGAGGTTGCAATTAAAAATAAAATCCGCCCGGAAAGAGCCATGAGCATGAGTGTTACGGCCTCACACATGGCAATTACCGCAAGCCCCGTTTCAGCAGCAGCAGCAGCATTGCTTACTGTTTTAGGTGCTACAGGAGTTAAGTTGGCTGATATTTTAATGATAGCAATTCCTGCTACGCTATTTGGTGTGCTTGTAGGAATCTTATTCGTTTGGAAACGTGGAAAAGAGTTGAGCGAAGATCCTGAATTTCTGGAACGCATGAAAGATCCCACGTTTGTGGCAAACCTGGAAGGCACTGAAAAGAAAGCTGAATTTGTACTGGCTCCTGGAGCGATTAAATCAGTGATTATTTTTGGTTTGGCGGTAGTGGCTGTCGTGGTACTCGGATCGTTCCCGCAGTTATTACCTGAGTTTGGAAACAAACCTGGATTTTCTCCGGGCTTTGCGGTAAACGAAGCCGGGCATGTGCTGATGCCTTCGATGATCATGATGATTATGCTGGCAGCTACTGGTTTCATCGTGTTGTTCGCTAATACAACTGCAGCAAAAGTCACGAAAGCAAGTTTGTTTATTTCCGGAGGGCAAGCGACCATCGCTGTATTTGGTGTGGTGTGGATGAGCAGCACGTTTATGAATAACAACTTCGAAGTCATCCAAAAAACATTGGGCGACCTCGTATCATCATATCCCTGGACATTTGCTATTGCGCTCTTCCTGTTGAGTATGCTGCTGTATAGTCAGGCCTCTACCGCCAAAGCGTTAATGCCGTTGGGTTTATCACTGGGCATTCCGCCTGCTTATCTGATCGGGATTTTTCCCGCGTGTAACGGACACTTCTTCATTCCGGGTTATCCCACGCTGCTTACCGCCATTCAGTTTGATCGCACCGGCACAACAAGGATCGGGAAATATGTTTTGAATCACAGTTTTATGCTACCAGGTCTGGTCACCACCACGGCATCGGTGTTGGCCGGGTTACTACTACAATCAATATTATTGTAACACTTTAAAATAGACTTAACAATCAACAAGGACTAAATATCAAACCATGAAAAAGCTACTTTCAATTCTAGTATTACTGATCCTGACGATGCAGGTTCAGGCACAGACACAGACTAAATTACCCAGAGTAATTATCTTAGCAACGGGTGGAACCATTGCCGGAGCGGGTGCCTCGGCAGACAGGGCCGGTTATACAGCTGGAAAAATTCCGATTGACGATCTGATTGGTACGATCCCTTCCGTAAAGAAAATTGCCAATATTTCCGGTGAGCAAATTGCTTCGGTTGGAAGCCAGGATATGACCGTGGAGATCTGGAAAAAACTAGCCATTCGCGCCAATGAAATATTTGCGAAAAACGAAGCCGATGCTATTGTGGTAACACACGGAACAGACACCCAGGAAGAGACTGCTTATTTTCTTGACCTCGTTATTCCTTCCGACAAACCAGTTGTACTCACAGGCTCTATGCGTCCGGCAACTGCCATCAGTGCTGACGGCCCAAAAAATTTGTATGATGCCATTACAGTAGCGATCAATCCTGAAACAAAAGGCAGAGGTGTATTGGTGAGCTTCAATGAAGGCATTTACGATGCACGGGAAGTAATGAAAATGAGTACTACAAAAACGGATGCTTTTGGATCGCCTAATACAGGCCCAATTGGCCAGGCGTATGATGGCCGCGTAGAATATTATTCATCTGCTGTTAGGGAAGTAAATCCTCCAAAACCCATTGTGTTAACAGCCGATACAAAATTACCAAGGGTGGATATTGTTTACATGTATGCCGATGCGCCATCCGATCAGATTGATTTTCTGATCAGCAAAAAAGTGGACGGAATCGTGATTGCCGGAGTGGGCAATGGCAACTTCAACAAAGCATACATGGAAGCCGTAAAACGCGCAGTAAAAGCAGGTATTATTGTTTGCCGCGCCAGCCGGGCTCCATCAGGCAGGGTGGTTCTTCATGATGAAATCAATGATGAGGAACTGGGTACAATAGTTTCAGATGATCTTACTGCACAGAAAGCCAGGGTACTATTAATGCTAGCCTTGACAAGAACAAAAGATAAAAAACAACTTCAGGAAGTTTTCTTCACGTATTAGACTTTCGTTAATCGTTGGTGGTTGTTCGTTATTCGAAAACTTAATGATCAACCAACAACGAATAAAAACTAACATGAATACCATGAACAAGATAAAATTTATTATCGCAATGCTGTTACTGATAGCTTTTAGCTTTCCGTATGCACAGGCACAAAAAAAACCAGTAGAACAAGCACCAAAATATCGCACCGAAAAAGACTTGCTGGGCGAAAAGCAAATTCCTTTTGATGCCTATTACGGAGTACAAACACTCCGGGCGTTGGAGAATTTCCAGATCAGCGGGGTAAAAACAAATTTCTATCCTGATTATGTTAAAGCTTATGCCATCGTAAAGCTAGCCGCTGCCCGTGCCAACACGGAAGTGGGAAGAATGAAGAAGGAAAGAATGGATGCCATTGAGAAAGCCTGTCAGGCTGTGATTGATGGAAAGTATCATGACCAGTTTCTGACTGATCTTTATCAGGGAGGTGCAGGTACTTCTGCTAACATGAATGCCAATGAGGTAATAGCCAATATTGCACTTGAGATGAGTGGTCATAAAAAAGGAGAATATCAATTCATTGAACCCCATGATGATTTGAATATGGGTCAGTCAACCAATGATGTCTATCCTACTGCTATTCATATCGCCTTGATCTTACATAATGACAAAGTGGTAAAAGAAGCTGAGTTGCTGGCGCAGGCATTTCACAAAAAAGGTGAAGAGTTTAAAAACCTGGTGAAGATGGGTCGTACTGAAGGTCAGGATGCAGTGCCCATGACATTAGGTCAAGAGTTTCATGCTTTTGGAGGACAGATTGATGCTGCCATTGAAGCGCTTCGTAAATCGGAAACTTATTTATATGAAGTGAATATGGGTGCCACAGCCATTGGCACAGGATTAACGGCAAGCCCCGGTTATGCTGAAAAGTGTGTAGCACAACTGGCGAAACTTACCGGAAAGCCAATCGTTGGACCAAAAGATCTGATTGCCGCTACCAGCAGCATGCAAGGATTTGTCATGTTTTCTTCAGCCTATAAAAACCTTGCGGTTACTCTTTCCAAAATCAGCAGCGATTTAATTTTCCTAACCTCTGGTCCACGCAATGGAATTTTTGAAATCAATTTACCGGCCCTTCAACCGGGTTCATCCATCATGCCAGGGAAAGTAAATCCTGTAATGCCTGAGGTAATGAACCAGGTATGTTACAAAGTGATGGGTAATGACGCAACAGTAACCATCGCGTCACGGGACGGGCTTCTGCAACTAAATGCCTATGAACCTGTGGTTGCTACTTCCATCATGGAATCGCAAGCGCTTTTCTATAAACTGATGCCCTTGTTCCGTAAAAACTGTATCGATGGAATTACTGCCAATGAAGCCGTTTTAAAGCATTACCTGGAAACTACTATAGGAATTGTAACGGCTCTTAATCCTGTACTCGGATATGAAAAAACAACCGAACTGGCAAAAGAGGCGCTTCAAAGCGGCAAGGGAATCCTTGAGCTTATCCGTGAGAAAAAGTTGCTGACAGAAGACCAGATCAAGAAGCTATTAGATCCGGTTGCGTTGACCGGGCAGAAACAATAATGTTTAATGCTCTTAATTTAAGTTTTAACCAATAAGGCCATGAAATCATTAAAAAGTATGAAGTTGATTTTATTGTTTCTGCTGCTGCCTTCGCTGCTATGGGCACAGAAACAAGAGCGGCAGATGGGCGATACCACGTTCTACAAAACACTGATTCCGGAAACGAAGCAGGGACTGCTTAAGAACATGAGCATGATCGCCAACATGAACTTCGCTTTTCGCAATGAATTTGTAGACGGTGAATATACTCAGTCGCGTTTCAGAAATGAGCAGTTCCGGTTAGAGTTTCGCGGTAACGTTACTGATAAAGTGTTCTTCCGCTTCCGTGATCGCTACACAAGGGCGCAAACCTCAGAATCCATTGACAACATCAGTCGCTCGGTGGATATGGCTTACATTCGGGTAAATGTTTCCGATAAATGGAGCATCTCGGCCGGTAAAATGTGTGCCGACTGGGGCGCCTGGGAATTTGACTGGAACCCGATAGATATTTATGAGTATTCAGATATCGTTGAATACGCGGATAACTTTCTTACCGGAGTTGGATTTACCTATACTGCCAGTCCTAGAAATCAGTGGACCTTTCAGGTGCTGGATTCAAGAACAAAGTCATTTGATGAATTGTATGGATCACAGCCCAACTTTACAGAATCCAAGGCTCCGTTAGCCTTTGTATCGAACTGGCGCGGAAGCCTGATGGGTGGTAAAATAAAAACTATCTGGTCTTACTCCTTATTCAATGAAGCTCAGGATGCCAATGGCAATAGTGCTAACATGAACTACATTGCCTTGGGTAACGAATTTGTTGTATCCGATAAGTTCAGTTTTATCTATGATTTCAAGTGGAGTGATGAGGACCTGGATAGAACTACGATCGTCAGTGAAACCATTCCGGACAATCTTTATGCTTATTCCGTTGCCAATACGGTATATATCGGACATTGGACTCATTTTAAGTACCGGGTAAGTCCAAAAGTCCATCTTACGTTAGTTGCGATGTTGGACATTGCGCAATGGAAAAACAGTAATCAGGATCCTTCCAATACAACAGGCGAAGAGCACATCCGCAATGCCTGGGGTTATATCCCTGCCGTAGAGTATTATCCATGGAGTGAACTGAATATGAAGTTCTTTGCCAACTGGGTAGGTCGTGTATACAAGTATTCGGATTATGCCAAAGATCGGTTTGGGGCAAATGATTACAACACAGGAAGATTTACGGTAGGCTTTATTTCACCGTTGGGTATATTTTAAGGTAACCATTTTATGGCCGAAGGTGAATGGTTCAATTTGCTTTCGGCTATTTTTTTAACTGAAGAAATGCAGGCTACTATTATAGATGGGGGAATCCGAAATGTGATTTCGGGAGGTGTACTGATTGCAGTGATCTTACTGTTACCCATTTTAGGCTTCAGCCAGGAAAAAAAGGAATACATACCTGATGGTACTCAGGGAGAGCAACTTGAAGTTTTAGATAGTGCCAAAGTGCCCACCAAGTGGCGAGATAAGCGTTGGAGATTGTTCAATGGACGGTTTACAAGCTTTAAGTTCGGTGGTGGCTTCCTCTATGAATTTGCTGGTTATTCACAAAATGGCGAAGGCAAGAGACAAATGGATTCCTTAGGAACCGTACTTGAACCAACTTTTGCCGTTCGTGATTTTCGTGTGGTAGCCAGCGGACAGCTGAAGACGAAAAGAGTAATTAGTTGGAAACTTGGCCTTATGTACGATGGCCCAAGCAAAACCTGGTTTATGCGGGAGACCGGTGTAACCGTGAGTGTGCCCGAACTATGGGGCAATATATTTGTAGGCCGAACCAAAGAAGGCTTCTCCATGAATAAAGTAATGAATGGGTATTCTGGTTGGACAATGGAAAGGCAAATGGCGATTGATGTCATTCCGATTCTTGCCGATGGCGTGAAGTGGCTTGGCTACCTTCCCAAGCAACGGATATTCTGGAATTTAGGATTGTTTACAGATTGGACCTCCAAGGGAGAATCATTCTCTACGTTCAAATCGCAAGTTGCGTGTAGGGTTGGATGGTTACCCGTTTATTCAACAGAAGCGAAGAAAGTTCTTCACGTTGGAGTTAATTACCGGTATGGTAAGCCAGTGGAAGGTGAGATGAGAGTCCGTTCACGACCTGAAGCAAATCCAGCTCCTCGTTTTATTGATACGGGTGATTTCCAGACAGATCAGGCAAATCATATGGGTGGGGAAGCCTATTATCGTGCGGGTCCATGGTTGCTTGGTTCGGAAATATATACTCATCGTTTCAGTTCAGCTACGGCCAATGATCCGGTATTTTTTGGAGGCGATGTGGTAGTCAGTTATATGATTACCGGTGAGACACGACCTTACTACACTGCTACAAGTATCTTTGGTTTTGTTCCGATAGACCGGTCTGTTTTTAAAGGTGGCCCTGGGGCATGGGAAGTATTGTTTCGTGCCTCAACGCTTGATCTTGATGGTGGCACATTGCAGGGTGGAAAGTTCTGGAGGATTACACCTATGGTAAACTGGTATCTCTCTAAAGATGTCCGTTTCGAGTTAGCCTATGGATATGGTGTTTTGGATCGCTTCGGTTTAAAAGGAGCCACGCAATTTTTTCAAACCCGTTTACAGCTCACCCTGTTGTAAGTAATACTGCTTTTGCGGAAACGCCATGACCAATAACCTGAACCGAGAAACAAACCGAAAGTGATGAAAAGTGTGGTGATCCGTTGGGTACTCTGTATTTCTCTGGTTTCTTTGACTTCTCACTCCGTCTTGGCACAACGCGATGAACAACTCTGGTTTGAGTTTCAATTATCCTATCCATTTGGAGGTAAGTATTTGCTGGAAAATACAGCTGCCTATCAAACTCTTTTGAACCCGCAGAACAAATGGAGGAGCTTTAGTACGAGCCCTACGTTTGAAATGACTGTGACTCGATGGTTAGATCTTTTAAGTGAAATTGGAGTTGCCTATACACTTCAAAAAGAGGATGCAAACACATTCGAAATTGATCCTATGGTGGGCGGGCGATTTTTTTTTACGCAAGGAAAGAAAATCGATGCACGTTTTGTTTTGAGATATCAACAGCGAAATTTTAAAGATCTTGAAACAGGTGACTGGACAAGCAGCAATCGAACCCGGCTTCGAGGTGAAGTATTTGTCAGCATCAATGGGCCCAATCTCTTTGCCAATAAACTCTGGTACATTTTCACGGATTACGAAGAGTTCATTGTAATTGATCAGCAATTAGAAGAACGCTTTGCCAACCGAAGAAGGGCCAGAATAGGGGTGGGGTACCGGCTAAGCTACAAACATCGGTTTGAATTTGGTTACACCCGTCAAACCTCGCGCAATGAGATTGATGACGATTTTACGGGCACAGATAATGTAATCCAAGTTAAGTATAAAATGTATCTCAATCCGGCAAAACCGGTTCAGCCAAACCCATGAAATATTTTATTGTTGTTATATATCTCATCACTACATTAGCAACCAGTGATTGTCGGACGTTGAAAGACAAATTATAAAAGACCCGTAAGAAGAAGTTTATGGCAGAATACCCTGTTATTGTTTTTACAGCTTTGCTGATTCTTGGATATGGTGTTTTTTCCAAATTGGCCGAAAGATCTGTTATTACCGCCCCCATGGTATTTGTTACCGTGGGCATTATCATTAGTTTTTTTGTAGGCGAGGAATGGAAGGAAGGAATTAATGCAAGGTGGGTTGAGCCAATAGCTCAAATAACTCTTATCCTGGTACTGTTCCTTGATGCTTCTACCTTGGATCTAAAGGCATTAATGAAAGACAGGCGCTTACCCATACGATTGCTTTTTATAGGGTTACCCATCACGATGATCATGGGTATTGTGATTGCAATTCCGTTGTTTCCGGGTATTGAACTTTGGCCATTAGCCATGATGGCGATCATACTTTCTCCTACCGATGCAGCACTTGGCTTAGCTGTAGTAACCAGCGAAATTGTTCCCTTACGAATCAGGCAAACAATCAATGTTGAAAGTGGGCTCAATGACGGAATCGCATTCCCACCCCTGTTAATTTGTATAGCAGTCCTTGCCGGACATTCAACGGGAGAATCAGGATTTTCCTATTGGGGAATTTTCATTCTGAAGCAATTTGTGTACGGCCCTTTGATTGGCGGCCTGGTAGGATGGGTAGGAGGTTATCTCGTTGAAACTTCTTCAAAACGAGGCTGGATGAATCATATGTTTCAAAGATTGGCCTCCATCGCCATTGCTTTTCTGGCCTATTCACTTGCAGAAGCGGTGCACGGCAATGGATTTATCGCGGCCTTTTTTGCCGGGATGTTGTTAGGCACCCGTACCGAATCCATCCGTGCGCGCATTCATGAATTTGGAGAAGCCGAGAGCCAGGCGCTGATCCTGTTTATTTTCTTATTGTTCGGAATGATCTTAGTACCCGCCTCTTTTTCGTATTGGGATACCCCGACTATCATTTATGCGATCTTGAGTCTTACTATTATTCGTATGCTTCCTGTGGCAATTAGTTTATTAGGTACCGAGTTGAGTTGGGGCACCATTGGTTTCATTGGCTGGTTTGGCCCACGGGGTATCGCTTCGGTCTTGTATTTATTAATGATGGTGATTGATTTGGGTCGCGAAGGATATCGACAAATTATTGCAGTGATCACACTCACCGTTTTGCTGAGCATATTTTTGCATGGTATTACAGCTGTTCCCTTTTCAAAATTCTATCAAAAGGGAAAGCAGAACTTTTAAACCTGATTGTATGGAAGAAAAGATTTCATCAGGGAGTCATAAGAAAAAGGCCGTCTTGTATTTCGTGCTCTCTTTTGTTGGAGCGATTGGATTGACTCTGTTTGCCAGGGAGTCTTCGTTCAGCGACTCGCAAGTGTATGTGCTCTTCTTACTGTTCTTTGCTGTCGGGTTGTGGTTAACAGAGGCGATCCCACCGTTTGCTGTCAGCTTGTTTATCATAGCGTATCTTGTATTTGCGTTGGGTAATAAGCATATCAATTCAGAGCCTGAAAATATTGAGAAGTATGTTACTACTTTTTCCAGCAGTGTGATCTGGCTCATGCTGGGAGGTTTTTTTCTGGCAGCAGCCATGACCAAAACAAAGCTTGATGAATCTCTTTTTAAGCTTACTATCAAGATGTCAGGAACCAATCCCAGAAACTTACTTATTGGCTTGATGTTAACAACCATGCTAGCTTCCATGCTGATGTCAAACACGGCAACCACCGCAATGGTAATTGCCGCGGTTACCCCGCTCCTGAGCTCAATGGGTAAAAAGTCTGGCATAGCCAAGGCATTATTGTTGGGTATCCCTATTGCGGCTACCATCGGTGGCATGGGCACCATCATTGGAACTCCCGCCAATGCCATTGCAACAGGCGCTTTGGACCATGAAGGTATTACCATCGGGTTCATCGATTGGATGAAGTTTGGTGCCCCCGTATCGATAGTTCTTACAGCAATCAGTTGCCTGGTTCTTATTCGGCTGTTTATAAAAGACAAAACTCCCATCTCACTTAATTTTCTCGATAAGCAGAATGTTGTATTATCCGGGAGTATTATCCTTCAGCGGAGGATTGTTCTTATTGTTATCCTGGTTACAATTACCTTATGGTTGACTACGGCTATTCATGGATTGACAGTGGCCTCCATCTGTGCGGTTCCACTTGTCTTCCTGACGTTGTTAGGAATCCTTGATGGGAAAGATGTTCAGGGGTTACCATGGGATACACTTTTACTGGTTGCGGGCGGCCTTTCACTCGGGGTGGCGCTTGAGCAATCTGGGCTGCTGAACTATTATGCGCAAAAGCTGATCAGCCTGGAGATCAATAACATTTTATTGATTATTATTTTTGCTTTCCTGACCATGTTTGTGTCGAATATCATGAGCAATACCGCAGCGAGTACCGTTATGATACCACTTGGTTTGGCAATCCTGGTTGGGTTTAAAACAGAAGTGGCATTGATTGTTGCCCTCTCAGCTTCCACGGCCATGTTCCTTCCTGTATCCACTCCACCCAATGCCATTGCCTACAGCACAGGATTACTGGAACAAAAAGATTTTAGATTAGGGGGAATCCTTATTGGGTTACTGGGTCCCGCCTTATCGATTTTGTGGGTGCTG
This sequence comes from Cyclobacteriaceae bacterium, assembly GCA_044229915.1. Taxonomy (GTDB): domain Bacteria; phylum Bacteroidota; class Bacteroidia; order Cytophagales; family Cyclobacteriaceae; genus ELB16-189. The sequence goes on along the minus strand of JBGASB010000006.1, from coordinate 124,599 downwards.
TTGATTTCGTAATTTGAAGGAACGAAAGAGAAATCAATTATTAATTAAAATATATGATAGACAAAACATCAAAAAAACTTGCAGACCTAAGTTCACTGAGCAAAAAGGAACTGATTAAACGTGCCAAAACATTTTCCAAAAGATATTGTGTTGGTGACGGGAAAAATTTCAAGCTGAAAGACTACAAGACTAAGCCACATTTTGATCTCGGCCAGGAAGATAAACCTATGGTGAAGCAAGCGCTGCAATTAGGTGTGGAGGCATTGGCCGCCTTACAAGATATTCTTTATGCGCAGGACAAATGGTCGCTATTAGTAATCTTTCAGGCAATGGATGCAGCTGGCAAGGATGGGGCTATCAAACACGTGATGTCAGGTATTAATCCTCAAGGCTGCCAGGTGTCTTCATTTAAAGCGCCAAGTGCGGAAGATCTTGACCATGATTTCCTGTGGCGCTGCCAGAAACATTTACCCGAGCGTGGACGCATTGGAATTTTCAATCGTTCTTATTATGAAGAAGTATTAGTAGTGCGTGTACACGAACAAATCTTACGATCACAAAAGCTGCCGGAGGAATTGGTGACAAAAGACATTTGGGAGGAGCGTTACAAGGATATCCGAAACTTCGAAAAATACCTGCATCGCAATGGCACCATTGTCATTAAAATATTTCTTAACGTATCGAAGGATGAACAAAGAAAGCGCTTTATCGAACGGGTAGACGATCCGGATAAGAACTGGAAATTCAGTTCAGCGGATGCCAAAGAGCGGGGCTACTGGAAGGATTATATGCGAGCTTATGAGGAGATGATTCGAAACACGTCTACAGAGCATTCGCCCTGGTATGTAGTGCCTGCGGATAACAAATCGTATGCACGCATCGCTGTGGCATCGGCTATCATTCATGCGTTGGATCAGATGGACCTTGAATACCCCAAGGTGAGTAAAGAAAAAATAGCAGAACTGCAGGAAATTAAGAAAGCTTTACTGGCAGAGAAGAAAGAAAAGAAATAAAAGTGTTGGCCGCGAAGGTTCCTTTGCGGCCACTGTTTACTCCGTGCTTACCACTTTGTTTCGGATTGCGTTTACTACTTCACCAAGTTCTTTCATATTGGGATTCGTCTGGTCAATACCTTGATAAACACGAATCAATTCTCGCAACGCATTGTCAAAAAATGGATAGTTGGGATTTCTATCCGGATCTAACGGGTCACCGTTTGTGCGGAGGAAATTATAAACTACTTCAAATTTCCCACGTTGTTCAAGAATGAAATTAAGTAACAACTCTTGAGTTTGAGTTTGTTGGGCTGTAAGAGTATCAGGAAATGAATTCAAGGTTGATACCACAAGATGGAGGTTCTCAATCTGGTATCCGGCCATCGCAATACCAGCCAATCGCTCGCGGTCAGTACCCTGCAATCCAACCGTTGATTGCGCAAGCAGTTGTCCGACCATCAATTTTAAAGAATCGTTTTGGGCAATATTTGCCTCATACCGGTTTATAAGAAATTCAAGCGTGCTTTTTTCTACACGAATAATTTTACTTAGTTCATAAACAGCTTCAAAGTATTTTTTTGCCTCTTCACTTTTTTTGAAGAGGATGCAATAGTTCAAGTCCGCCAGGTAAATGCCCAGGTTGGCAGCGGCCATCACTTCACTGGTGGAGTACAAATAATAATTCTTAGTATCATTTAGCAATGTTGGATTAAATCCGGTGAGGCCTGGTGCACGTGTTGTAATCTCTTCACGGTTCTTTAGAGAATTGAAGAATGTCGTGCGCTCAGCTTCAAATGCCCGGGCATCGGTACTGTTTGTATCCTGATTTTTTTGGCATGAGCTTAATAGGATAATCACACAAACAGTTAAAATCAATTTCATTTTTTTTGACTTATTTCCTCTCTTGTACAATGCGGTTGCCAATATATCCGGTGGTTACCGTGCCCAGCACAGCTGAAACCACCATGAGTACTAATATACTATTAAGGATAGCTTCATCGATCAGCCTTTCGCCCTGAGCGTTTACGCTTTCATAGGCTACCAATGCTACAGCAAGTGTAGAAGATACCTGAGGTGTTGTTAACGACCCCATGAGGATACGTTGAGGAACGGAATAATGAAACCTTGTTCCAGTAATCCAGGCGGCCAGTACCTTGGTAATAATCACGGTTGATACAATTCCTATCACCAGCAAGAAATGATTCTGAATAGTTTTAATTACAACGATGGGGTCAATCAGGACACCTAATGAGATAAAGAACGCTGGAATAAAAAGAGTATTCCCTAACATATCAATTTGACTTCGGACGCCTTTATCGGGCAACGTGCTGCTAACAGCAAGGCCAGCCAGAAAAGCGCCCACAATGGGTTCAACATTAACCCATTCGGCTACACCAGCCGAGATTCCAACGACCATTAAAAGAAAGATCATTTGCTCGGCTGCATCTTCACCAAGATGTTTGAAAACGGTTTTGCCAAACCAGGAAAAGCCGTAGATAATCAGGGGAATAAAACCGACAATAAATGCAAGTTGTAATAAGAATGGACCCGTTGAAAACCCGGTTGTATGAATGGGCAGACAAATAGCAAATAATATCAACGAGGCAATATCTGTGATTGCGGTAGCTCCAATAGTTACGGCCACGGGCTCCTCTTTTGTTAGACCTAGTTTTGATAAAATTGGGTAGGAGATATCAACGGAGTGCGATGAGAATAATACAGCGATCATCAGGGATGTCATGAAATTGTAATTGAAAACCATACCCAATAAAAATCCAGCCATGGAGGGGATAACAAAGCTGAAAGCTGCCAGCACCATTGATTTTTTTAAATTCTTCTTCAGAACCTCCAACTCAATATCTAATCCGGAGAAAAAAAGCAAAAGCAGTTTACCAAGCAGTGCAAACAATATAAGTACCTGTCCATTCTCTTTGAATAAGTGCAATCCGTTCGGCCCGAAAATCAGGCCAACAAAAATCAATCCCAGCACTCCAGGAAGTCTAAATTTTTGAAATAGACGCGGTGCCAGCAAGACAAGTGTTAACACAATGACAAACCGTGTCATTGGGGTTGCAACTTCAAAAACTTCGCGGATTGTTGATAGAGTCATTTGGTTAAGGGAAGACTAAGTCATTTGTGCTGCACATTCAGTCTCGCAAAAATGGATTTTACCGCCATCCGCACATCTTTTTCAACATCGCTTTTTGCGGTTAGTTTTGCAGTTGCCCAACCACCCCACAACGGAACCCGGGTTTTGGCATCTAGCATATCAATGTACAGCATTCCTTCTTCATATTCTTTTTGACTAACATTTCTTGAAGTTGGCGAATAAGTATAGCCCCCGTAGTAACCAAAACCATCGTAGCCATAACCCGTGTAAACCGGAGCACCCTGACTGTATGAAAGGCGATCTTCTACCCGGGTGTCAAAGATGAATATGGCTTCGGGTTGCAACGTATCGAGTACAAATCCTTTTTTAAGTAGTTCAGCGTTGGCTAACTCCAGGATCAAACGAGAATATATTTTATCGTCCTTGCGCGAAGGGTGATTGGGATCTTCCGGCTTAACCCAGGCAAAAGTTTTATATTTTTTTAGTTCGACCCCCTTCGATTGGTTGGAGTCTACTTTAATGCCACCACAGGAGGCTAACAAGAACGCTAATAATACAACGGTACCGTTCAATTTCTGCATATAGTTTATATAGGATATAGTGCGATTTAGAGAAAAACTGTCAATAGTCATTATTCAATCTAAGGGATTGTTATAACTTTAAGCAAGCAGATACATTTTCAGAAACTAAGTAATTCTTGAACTGAATTCTGGAATTTGAATTAACAGATCTGATTTGAACTATAATTACTTAATTCCCAGACCCCTAAATTCATGTCGACTGAACCAACCGAAAAACCTGGATTAAAGTACAATCCGGTTATTCATTACACGCTTCAACTGGTCGCATTAGCGCTGCTGCTGATGGCTTGCTATTTTATCTTAGCACCTTTCATTACGCTAATGGTATGGGCCAGTGTATTGGCGATTACACTTTACCCATTGCAAAAAAGGATAGCCGGCCGGCTACGCGGACGAAATGGCTGGGCAGCATCCATTATTACTGTGTTAATGCTCGCTATTATGATTGCACCAGCGGTTTGGCTACTGCTATCTACCGTGAAAGAATTAAAAGAATTGGCAGAATTGTATAGGGCAGGTCAGTTCCACATACCGCCTCCTCCGGATAATGTAAAGGAGTGGCCCGTGGTGGGTAGGACAATATATTCACTTTGGTCAGACGGAAACTCAAATCTTACCAAATTGATCACAGAACATTCCGATCAAGTGAAAATGATTTCACTTAAGTTTCTGGATCTGCTTGCAAGTACAGGCAAAGGCATTGCACTTTTTACGCTGGCGGTAATTGCAAGCGGTGTTTTGTTGGCTTATGCGAAGCCTTCGGGAGAATTTGTAAAAACCTTGTTTATAAAGCTAATGGGTAACATGGGTGCCGAAATGACCGGGTTAGCTGAAATAACAGTTCGCAATGTGGCGAAGGGAATTTTGGGCGTTGCTTTCATTCAGTCTATGCTGGCGGGCGTAGGTTTTGTGCTGGCCGGAATTCCACTGGCCGGGTTATGGATAGTGATATGCCTTGTACTGGCCATTGTGCAGATAGGCCTTCTTCCGGTTTCGGTAGGCGTAATAATTTATATCTGGAGTCACGGCACTACAACTACTGCAGTTTTGCTCACCATCTGGATGATCTTTGTTGGCGTGATTGATAATGTGCTTAAACCCATCATGCTTGGTAAAGGCGCTCCGGTGCCTATGTTGGTTGTATTTCTTGGTGCGATTGGTGGATTTATGAGCTCCGGATTTATTGGTTTGTTTACCGGTGCAATTATTCTTTCGGTTGGATATAAACTTCTGCAGACCTGGTTAAACGGTTCGAAAGAAGAAGTTAGCGAAACTGAAAAAACCTAGAGAAATAAGTTCAAAAAAATTGTAAGCAGGGCATTGGTGAAAAGTGCCCTGCTTTTTTTTTATCTGCTTGTTGACTGATTCGATGCAAAACAATCTAAGGGTGCGTCTTGAGTAACATCTCTTATTAAAACATTTCTCCCAAATTCACCCAAACACTCCAGAAGTTTTCGCTGAAACCGAAGTCGAGGGCAAAGTTTGCATTGGAATATTTATTGAGTTTAGTCCGTAGGCCAAATCCGGCACCTACCTTCCAGGTTTTAAAAGTTTGTGTTTCAAATTCAGAGGCCGAAGCAACGTTTACAAAGCCCACTAAACCAATCAGCCCGTTTTGTGTAAGTTGATATCGTTGTTCGACTTCTCCGTAAAGCATGGCATTGGATCGATACCGTCCCGATTGAAATCCACGACTGGCAATGCCTGAAGCGGGAGCCCAGTTAGTAGCGGGTAAATGAAGGTAAGGGGCATTTCCAGTAAGCATGGTCCAGTAATAACTACGAAATGCCAGAATTGATCTAACCTTGGGTAGAGCTAAATATTTTCGCGCGTCAAGGAAAAGCGTTTGATAATCCTGGTCGCTACCCAGCGATTTTGTGTTCACCCGCCAACTCGCGAGTAAGTATCCGCCTTTTGGGGGATTGATGGGGTTGTAGCGAATATCATAAGCGATATTAAATGTTACACCAGATGATACCGAAGGATCAGAGGTGTCAAGAAGGTACCGATCCAGGTGTCCTTCAACGGCAAAATCACTTTCTTCAATGTTGTAATTGTAGTCCAGTGCATATCCGATTCCGGCAAATAGATTGTTACCAATATTTTTAAGTGCATTCTGATAAATTCTTATGAAATCGGTATCAATCTGAGTCTGTTCTATTTCTTTAGTACTGCCTCCGAGGCCCCAGGTATTCTGAGGGAAACGTGCAATCCGGTAATCACCAATAAAATTCCAGGAATTTTTATCCAGCCATAGGTTGGGTTTTAGATATAAACCATATCGACCTGAAAAGTCAGTGAAGGGAATCAAATAAATATTTGAAAGGTTTGTTCTTTCAGGTTTGCCTAGAAAAAATGCGGCATTGATGGAGGTTATTACAGCTCTTCCGCCACCAGGCGTGCTTACGGGTGCAGGCAAAACTGAAAAGTATACTTTTTTATTTGATCGTACCTGGTCGGTTTGTTCAACTTTGTGTCGGCCAATAACCAGGTCAATTAAATCTATCTGAGTGGAGTCTGTCGCCTGTCCTAGAAGTACACCAGGAATTGTAAACAGGAATAAAAACAGTATCCTCATCGCTAATTGGCTCATCAAAAGAACAAAATCTTATCTAAAAAAAAAGCCACCTGATTACGGGTGGCTCTCTTTAAAAAGTAATGATTTGAGGATTTAATCCAACTCGCCAATAAAAGGAATGTTCTCCAATATAGCCGCACGAATTACACTCAGGAAGTAGGCTTCCAATTGATAAAATTGAGCTGCTGCTTTTACGCCTGCAGCTTTTTCCATTTTCTTGTGATAGGTAACGATGAGTTTGTCAGTAGCGGCACCTAAGGAAGCGGTTTCTTTAATAAGCTGAGAAGTGGCAGCGTCATCCATGGTTCCATAAGAGGCTGCATATTTTTCAAGCAAAGCAATTCGCTTCTGGCCTAATTCTTTTCTCTTCAGTTCGTACTCATCATACAATTTCCAGAAAGCATCTTTCTGGGCGCCTTCGAGCTTAATAAAATCTGCAACAATAGTCTTCTTTTCTTTGCCATAGATTGACTGGATAAAGTCCACATCTTCCTTGTTGGACTGAGCGTATGTCAGGGTAGATGCGAAAACGGCAAAAAGAATAAATAGTTTTTTCATAGATGTTTGAGTTTTATTATAGAATTGATAATGGTTAGAATTTCAGGCTGCAAAGGTAGAGAACTGAGAATTTATTTACATGACAAAAGTCATATTTAATAACCTTTGGGAGCCATTATTTTGCCTATTATTGCTGGATAATTTCAAACAACTATCTTATGAAAAGAGGAATTCTGCTTTCCGGTTTCGTTCTCGCAATGGCAACGGCCGTTTGGGCGCAACCGTCTATCACACTTTTGACTTTCGGGGGGTACACTTTTCCCGATCAATTTGATGCAGAGTATGGATATGGAAAAATTGAAGACGGCTTTCAATGGGGTGCTGGTCTTGAGTTCGGGTTGGCCGAAACTGCAGCCGTTGAACTGTTTTATCAGGGGATGAACGCTGATGCTTATTACGATGCCAATTTAACTAACCGGAAAACCGGAAAGGTAGGTGTTAATTATGTTATGCTGGGTGGCACCAAGTATGCTCCCTTTAGTGATAAGGTGAGCGGTTTTGGTTCGCTCGATTTGGGTGTAGGTTGGTTTAATCCAGAAACAAATCTGGCAACGGAGGGAGCAACCAAATTTGCATGGGGAGGTAGATTAGGGGTTCGTTTCATGGCTTCTGATAAGGTCAGTTTGAGGATCCATGCTCAATTATTGTCGCCCGTTCAATGGGCTGGCGGTGGAGTTTATTTTGGAACGGGTGGCGCAGGTGCCGGAGTTTCCACGGGATCAACCATTTACCAGTTTAATCTGGGTGGTAGCTTGAACTTCAGATTAAAGTAAATCAATTGTAGATATTTTTTAACGAGTTATGAACTTTAGAAATCTATTTTTCCTAATTGCCTTGTTGGCAGTTACCGGAGCGGTAGCTCAAGACACGAAACCAGCTTCCAAAAGTGTTTATACAACTACCAGTGGCGAGCTTATCTTTTCATTTGCCAACATCAATTACCTGGGTAGTGAGGAGCCAAGTGTAATACGCTTTTCACCTGTGTTTAACATTCAGAACTGGGTTAACATTGATAAGTCTGAAAACTTTGGAATCTTTACAGGATTCTCTGTGCGAAACGTTGGATTCATTTACGATGTGCCTGATCAGCCCGGTGTGAGAATGAAGCATAGAACGTACAATCTGGGTATTCCAATAGGGTTTAAACTCGGTAACCTGTCCGACAAGTTTATTTTTGCAGGATATGAACTGGAGATACCATTTAACTATAAGGAAAAGACTTTTGTTGATGAGGATAAAACTGAAAAGAAAGATATCTGGTTTAGCGATCGGGTAAATACCTTCAATCATACGTTAATGGCCGGTGTGCAATTGCCCTATGGCGCTACCTTAAAGTTTAAATATTACCTGACTAATTTCTTTAATAAAAAGTTTGAAGCCAGCGATGGCCAGGGCGGTACCTACCGACCTTATGAAAATTCTGATTATAATGTTTTCTATTTTTCACTGAGTTTTGGTCTGTTAAAAAACTCAGATTTTTATTACACGAATAAATGATAATTGGGTTAGTTTGAACCAATAAAAGAAGCCCGTTACTAACGGGCTTCTTTTTTATTTGCACTTGTCCGACTTTCCTACAAAATATCGTTCCCCATTGCTGGTAACTTTTTCGTCATTGATAGTAAGTGGAACTTCTACCGGGGCTAAGCTTTTGTTAGTGAATATAAACTGTATGGTTGCTTTTTCGCCATCGCCCTTAGCTGTCCATTGACCTGCAAGGTTGCCTTTATAGGCTGGATTTTGTTCTTTAAAAAATCCCTTCTTTTTAAGGGTGGCTGTAAAGGAGCCATCGCGGCATAAGTGAATCATATTTTCTTTCGATCCACCCTGGGCCGAAGCATAGGTTACTAATACTTTGTTTGATAGAAAGTCTTGCCAATCAAAATCAGCATATGGGCTGGCATTGGAAGGAGCTTCAAACGTGCTGCTCTTCATAAATTCAGTGACCGTATTTTTGACGGCCTCGTAATATTGAACCGGTGCAGTCATTAAAGTTGTTACGCACGGTCCGCTGGGGCTACAGCGTGAAATGGCAAAGCCTTTGAATCCTTTATTTATGTATTCTCCTTCGGCTGTGATTTCCGAAAACAAGAGTCCGTCTTGCTGGGTTGGCTTGATTGCTTTTATCCGGATAGTTTCGCTTAAATCCACCCCCTTAATCCACCCCTCTTGCATGGAGTTAAGATCTCCATGCTCACGCCCGAATACGAAAATTTCACCGTAGGTAGCAGTAGTAGTTGTCAGTAAAAACACTTCACTTTCCCTCGGAAGAACCCCTTCCCAACCTTCAGGTACCTTAGCAATAAAACCGAATCGGGGTGCATAAAGGGTTTCTCCGGCTTTATACATTCTACCAGGTTGTAAGCGACTTTTCTTTTGCTGAGCATTGGCTTGAAACGAGCCGACAATAAAGAGACAAAACAAGAGGGTTAATACTTTCATAGTTTTTTTAATAAAGTTAGTTGTACGATACAAATGATGGAGCCTTAACAAACGACCCCGTATTTTTTATTTGTACATTTTGTCTAAAGCCAAATACAAATTTACTATTTCCATATTGGTCTTTGGGTACGTAGGTAAACTTTGCTTCCAGGGTACCAAAAATCAGGTTTTCGTTTCGGGTGCGCAGTCCTGCACTGAAGCCCCAGTAGAGATCATTGTTGGTTGCACATTGAATGCAATTAACAGCCACCATATCTATTGCTGTAAAAGGAGCAAAGCGAAAACCAAACAATGATTTCGGTGTATACAAGGCGGATTCCCCATGGAAAGCCAATCGTTGACTGGCATTTAGGCTATCGCTTTTAAATCCCGGAATTTCCTGTTTATTAATCTTCAACCAATCTATAACGTTATGATTAATAAGTTGTGTATAGGTTACCGAGGCAAGATTTCGAAGTTTGTACCGATTAATCTGTAACAAGCGGGTAAAATAAGTGAGTCCGCCCTCTACAATAACATCTTCAAATTCATTATTGCGTAAATACCCACCGGTTTCGGCTGATAAGCGTAAGAAATTACCTTTTCGATTAGCTTTGCCATAATTGAATTTGAGTGCAGCATAGGGCCTATCAATTCTTAATTGATTGATATAGCCGCCAGTTATGGCAAAGGTAAATCCATAGGGTATATCCTCGGTTCTTCCAAATCCAAACACATATCTTGTTTTATAAAAATTCTGCCGATATAAAGTGAACTCAGCGAGGTATCCAAAGATGTTGTTATATTTTCTTAAGTCCCTATAAAGTTCCTGCTGAGGTTGCTCGGTGTAATATCCATCCATGTATCGGATGGCAAGAAATTTTCGGTCTCGATCGGCAATATCTTTCTTGATTCCAATATTATACCCGACCCAGACATTATAAAGAAAATAACTATATTTTAAAAAAGTTGAGTCAGGCTTTTCATTGACATTGACTGACCAGTTACGGCTCATTTCTCCGCCACCAGCTAATCGCGTGTAAGGAGATACAAGCTGACGGTCTAGCCTAACAAATGTGGCATACTCATTCTCATCACCGAAACTGAATCCATTGTTGAGTTGAGTGTATTGAAATTCAAGGTTGGTTAGACTTCCAAAAATACTGCTCTTACGATAGAGCAGGCCATATCCGAGGTTAGGACTGCGATCCGGATCAAACAGCATATTAACCTGAATTCGTTGACCTCGACCATCCACATTGGCATCATAAACACCAAATTTTGGTGCTGTTGGACTTCCCCCTCCGGTGGCACCCAGGCTAAATACATCTCGTGTAATAACGGTAAGGTCAACTGAGTCTCTGCCTTCAATAGGAGTTACAATAATCCGGCAATCCAGAATAAAATCTTTGTCACGCAGGAAGCGTTCATTGTCAGCCAGTTCATGTGGGTTTAAGGGCTTGTTGCTTTTAATAAAAAGATGTTTACGGATTATTTTTTGGCGCGTATCCACGTGGAGTGTATTGGCGATCTTGGTAACTGTTTTCTCCACTTTTTTTTCAGTATCATAAATTGATTTCTCAAAACCGATCCGTTCGATATGGATATACCTGACAATCTTACCCGCATATTCCAGATAAGGGTCAACACTTTTCTCGTTCACAACCGTATCCTTAGGACTGGTAGAGATCAGTTTTATCCCCTCCTGGAATGCCTTCTTTGCAACGGATTTTTTTTCGATAGAATCTTTTTTTACCTGGGCCTGGGTCACAGTGGCACCGCCCGTAAGCAGGCAGATGATTGTGGAAATGATAAGTAGAATCCGCACCGTCCAGGTCTTTTAGTCCTAAGTAAACTACTCAAAATAGTGAACCTGAGCAATGTTAATTTCCCGTGCCCTGCGCAGAAGAAGGTTTACTTTTTCTCAGGTATTGCTTTACGCGAAACCGGAAAACATTATCGCTCGTTTCAAAATTTTCGTCAATCGCATCTTTCGATTGTTGTAGCATATATAAAAACTCAAAACGAAGGTTATAACTTAACCGGTACCCGCCACCGATCCGCCAACGAAATCGATTGGCAAAGCGCTCAGAAACATCATCATCTACCTTCATCAGCCATTCAACATCCGTCATGGCATACCAGAGATTATCTTGGTAATAAGATTCTTTATTAATTGGAATAATCATTTCGAAACGCGAACGTGGTCGATAAACTTGATCCCATGTGTTTGTTTCAAGATTTTTAAAATTTCGTTGTTCCAGGCGCAGCAACAATCGGGTCTGAATTCTTTTGTTAGGAGTAAAGTATAGTCGGGTACCCAGAACAGGTCTAAGTTCAAGAGTATTGTATGATTCCGTTTGTTGCGTATAAGATACAACAGCTTGTCCAATTATATCTATATGTTGATTGAGAGACCACTCCAGCGTTGCGGAGTAATCCAGCGCGCGCCATTTGGGTGTGCCCAGTAACGTACTGTATGTAAATGCATTTTCCAGATTAAAGGAGTTAGCAAAAGGATAATTTAACATGTATTCATACCAAACCTGTTCATTGGTAGTTTGGGCCTTTACCACCAGGGTAGAAGGGAAAAGAAGCACAATCAATAAAAATCGTTTCTCCATGCTTATCCAATAGATCATTCATTCAACAACGTATAACACTGTCGGGCAATTTCTAATTCTTCATTGGTTGGAACAACTAATATTTTCACTGGCGAGTTATTCGTGTTTATTTCAAAGACACCTTTTCCACCGGCTGCATTCTTTTCTTCATCGAGATGAATACCGAGGTACTCGAGGTTTTTTGAAGTAAGACTTCGGGTTAATGGGTCATTCTCACCAACCCCAGCCGTAAAGACGATTGCGTCCAGACCATTGAGCACAGCAGTAAAAGAGCCAATGTATTTTTTGATATGATATGCATACATTTCGTAAGCTAGTATCGCTTCTTTGTTTCCCTTGCGATACTCCGCTTTTACATCGCGCATGTCGCTGTAGCCCGTAAGACCCAGCATGCCGCTTTTTTTATTGAGAATGGTATTCACATCATTAAGTGCATAGCCCAATTGATTTACTAAATGAAAAATGATCGACTGGTCAATGTCACCTGTACGCGTTCCCATGATCAACCCGTTCATCGGCCCCAGCCCCATCGAGGTATCAATACAAATACCATTCTTAACAGCACTCATACTACATCCATTACCCAGGTGAATAGTAATAATGTTGGAATCTTTCTTTTGAAGATATTCAATTGCCTTTGCAGAAACATATTTATGACTGGTTCCATGAAAGCCGTAGGCGCGTATTCCATGCTGATCGTAAAACTCTTTGGGGATGGCAATCCGGTAAGCTACAGGGGGCATGGTTTGATGAAAGGCAGTATCAAATACGGCAACTTGCTTAGCGGAGGAAAATATTTTTTCAGCTACTTCAATTCCTAAATAGTTTGGCGGGTTGTGCAGTGGGGCCAAGGGAAAGAGTTTTTTTATTTTTTCCATTACTTCTTGTGTAATGATCATTGTTTTGGAAAAACTCTCACCTCCATGAACAACGCGATGACCAACCGCTTCAATTTCTTTGGGATCTTTAATGACCCCAATTTCGGGATCTGTAAGTAACCGCGAAACTTCTGTAAGGCCGGCTGCATGATCCTTGATAGATAAACTTTCTTTTTTTGATTTCTCATTGCCACCCACAAATGTCTTGTGGTGAATAGAAGCACCGTCCTGGCCGATGCGATCGATAAGTCCCGAACAAACTACCCTGGCCTCCGGCATACGAATGAGTTGGTATTTGATAGAACTGCTTCCGGAGTTAATTACAAAGACATTCATACGTTTGAAATCAAGAAAAAATTATTGTTGTGCTTGAATTGCAGTAATCACCACGGTATTAAAAACATCGTCTACTGTACAGCCACGACTAAGATCATTCACAGGTTTATTGAGGCCTTGTAACATGGGGCCGATAGCCAAAGCCCCTGTTTCGCGTTGCACGGCTTTGTAAGTGTTATTGCCGGTATTTAAATCAGGAAAGATCAACACACTTGCCTGGCCAGCTACTTCTGACTTTGGCATTTTCTTTTTACCGACTGTAGGATCAACCGCAGCATCATATTGTATAGGACCTTCCACTTTGAGATCAGGGCGTCTCTGCCGGACAATCTCGGTTGCTTTTCGCACTTTATCAACATCCTCACCTTCACCTGAAGAACCGGACGAATAAGAGAGCATGGCAATCTTTGGATCAATGCCAAACATCTTGCTGGTCTCGGCCGAAGAGATAGCAATGTCTGCCAGTTGTTCGGACGTAGGATTGGGGTTAACGGCACAATCGCCAAAAACAGAAACGCGGTTGGGCAAACACATAAAGAAAACTGAAGACACGGTGGCTATACCGGGTTTGGTTTTTACAAACTGCAAGGCCGGCCGAATCGTGTGCTGGGTTGTATGTGCAGCTCCAGAAACCATGCCATCGGCCTCGCCTTTGTAAACCATCATGGTGCCAAAGTAGGAAACATCCAACATTAAATCCCGGGCCATCTCCACTGACAGATTTTTGCTTTTGCGCAGTTCAACAAGTGTTTCAACATATTCCTGGTAACGATCGGAAGTACCTGGATTAATGATCTTCACTTTCTCTAAATCCATGCTCAGATTGAGGCGCTTCAGCGCAGCAAGAATAGTTTCTTTGTTACCGAGTATCGTAATGTCTACCACATTTTGTTTTACTAACGCATCAGCTGCTATCAGGATGCGGTCATCATCGCCCTCAGGCAGCACGATATGTTTCTTATGTTCCTTGGCACGCTTCACGATCTGGTATTGAAACATACGGGGAGTAATGCTGGTTGTTCGGAAGGAGATAATTTTACGCTCCAGCGCTTTTACATCCACGTGTTTATCAAATAAGCTAATGGCAAGTGCGATCTTATCTTTGTTGCCAGGTGTAATTCTTGATTGTGTATTCGCTACGCGGTTTACCGTTTTGAAAGTTCCGCTTTCTACCGCAACAATAGGAACTACGGTATCCAACCCTTCAATTAATTTCATGATAGTTGGTTCGGGCACAAGACCACCCGTAAGTACGATGCCGGCAATCTTCTGATAGTTTTTGGAGATGTTGGCCTGTAGGGCGCCAATGATAATATCTCCGCGGTCACCGGGTGTTACGATCAACGTGTTCTTGCTTAACCGTGTAAGGCAGTTATGCAATTGCATGGCCCCTACAATGGATGTATCTACCTGGTTGGAAAGCAAATGTTCTCCGAACAACACTTTTCCACCTACCGATTCATGAATCTCCTTCATGGTAGGATTGCCCAGATCTTTATTGCTGGGTATGGAGGTTACTATAATGCTGGCCGGAAGTGCTTTTGTTAATTGAGTACGAATTTCTTCTTCTTTGTCGCTGTTTATTTTGTTGGCGATTACAGTCAGTATCTGCACACCTTCATCTGTAAACCCTTTGGTGGTCGATACGGCCGTGTCAACAATCTCCTGCACAGATTTACCTTCACCTTTCACGATTACCGCTGCCGGGATGCCCAGGTTTTTGGCGATAGAGATGTTGCCATCAAACTCAATATTGGTGCTGCCTCCCATAAAATCTGTTCCTTCCACCACCACAAAATCAAACCGTTCCTGCAACTGCTTAAAGCGATCAATAATGGTATCAATAATGTAGGCTTCGTTGCCGGCATTGATCTGTTTTACTACCTCGTTACGGGTAAATACAAACATATCTTTATAGGGCGCACTTAAATTGAAATGACCCGCCATCATTTCGAGGTGGCTGTCTTTTTCATTTCCTTCCCGGCTGATTACTGGTTTGAAGTAGGCAATCTTTTCAGTCTTACCGGCTAGTAAATTAACAAGGCCGAGCGCGATTATCGATTTGCCCGAGTAGGGTTCTGTGGTGGTAAGATAAATAGCGTTTGTCATAGGTCAGTAAACTTAATAACACCCTCAGGTAGCGTTTGATGGAATCCTAAAGATAAGCATAGCCCGGGTATTGTAATTCTTTGGGCCAAGATGGGCAGGAAGTTTTTTCTAATGAATGACAATAGTCATGGAATTGATTGAATCTTTTTATCTCACTTTTTTTGATTGAAGTGCAACCGATTGCTAGATGTTCATGACTTTAAAGGCCATCCAGCCTGGGATCACCTTTTCCCTAATTGTACATTATGAAAGATCCTATGCTGACTTCTTGTCAATATATAGGCCTCTGGATGAATCTCTAAAACCATCGCATATTTCTTTCGATTCGATGATGAAATTATAGACAAATTCAAATGTTAGGGTAGTGGATGTAACACGAGCATAGAAAAGATCACGAACGAATTCAAGGTATCGCAATGCGAGCGTAGGGTTATCAGGAATTTCAATAAAGTTAGCCCACTGGGATAAGATCGTTGGATCTATTTTCTTATTCACCTCGTCATAAGTTTTGGCAAAAAGCGGAATATGTCGCGACCTTTGCAATTGTTTCTGTGTCAATATTGATAAGGAAAAATCAGCCAAAAGTTGGGCAAACCCAGGCATAAATTGGGGCATTGAATGAACTGCCTCTACCATGAGATCGACATTTTTTAAATGATGCTGCATCAAATGTTGAATGTAGGTGGATTGATTTCCAAAATAGTGGTAGAACCCGGATTTATTAAAGTCAAGGATTCGAGCCAATCGCTCAACTTGTAACCCTTCAGGTCCTTCCCGTGCTAACAACTCATACCCTTTTACAATCCAGATATTATATGAATTTGATCGGTTCATTCTTTGACAAATTTGATTACATCAAACAGATCTCAAATTTAAAATGTTTGATAAATCTTATGAATAGTAATTAGTTCCTTCAAACTGCTATTTTGTCAACCTGGCCGATGTACGGTTGACTCCCTGAGAAACTCCAGGTTTTGCCCGATGGGTTCTCCACGAAAAACCAGTACTAACGAAAAAATCCTGAAGTCCGTTGTTGCTGCCCTAATTAGTTGTCATTAGTCATTGAAAAAACCCACTCAACCAAATCATTGTTGTGTGCTGAATCAGGTTTCCCCATTCCACCATATTCAAGATCGCTCCATCGTAGTTGCCCATGAATGCCATAGGGGATCAACCGGATTCTGTTCCTCGACTTTTCAACTTTTATTTCCATAAAACTCTGAAAGTAGGGCGCCTGGTTGTAATCAAATGCTGCAGAGAGCCACTCGGCAGAAAAAGGATAGCCATTATATTTTTTTAACCACACCCAGGCCGGATATTTCCACCTGGGTGTGAGCGAATCTATTTTATGTATCAGGGGTTCGCGTGAAGGATAGATCGCCCAGTCTTTTGTGGGCCTGCTGTCGGCAGGAGCCATAGCAGCACCGATACTTAAGTAAGCACCACCACCTCCATTAACAAAATGATGCATGGTATGGCCGTCATTCTGTGGCGGCTCTTTATAATATTCAAGATCGTGCGTATCGCCAGCCATAACCAATGGAACTTTATATTCCCGAAGCAAATCATGAAGTGCTTTAAAATCAGGATTCATATCGCCCTGGTATTCACCAATCGCATAGAACGGATGACCTAACAATGCCATTACATATTTTCCTTTTGATGCTTCGAGCACCGACCTGATCCAGGCAAGCTGTGTTGCGTCCACACGCCTGAGTACGCCTGTGTCAATTGTTAGAAAAACAAAGTAATCATTCGACACCTGGAAAAAGGGGGCGTTTTGATATCCAACAGGAACCTGGTATTCCTTTTTCAGGAATGAGGTTTGATTAATAAGACTTCGAACCGCTTTGTCAGTGGTGGTTGTAAATTTTAAATCGCTTTGCATCCGCGCTTCAATAGCAAGTCGTGCTGCTTCCGGGGTATAGAACGTAGCAACAAAAGCATCCAGGGCATCATACCAGTCGTGATTGCCGGGGATCGCGTAAATTGGTTTTGTTACCCCCTTGAAGGGTAAAAAGAATTTTCGTTCGTAATCTTTCATTGCTCCTGAAGGATAAACAATGTCAGACGAGATGACTACAAACTTAACATCAGCTTTATTGGAGACTGCGAGGATCTGATCCTTTAATACGTGTTGGGATGGATCACCTTCACCCGGGTCACCAATAACCACAAATGAAAAATCCGTAGTGTCATTCATTCCTTCAGGGTGGAGGCGGAATGCATCAGCGGTTACTTTTTCACCGGTGGCTTTGGTCATAGCTTCACGCCACACTTCGGCTCGCGATGATGCGTATCCATCCCATACGCCCGATGCCCAGTTTTCTGTATCGAAATACCAACTCATTCCCAGCACGGGTATAATGGCAGCCAGCAATGCAGAAAAGGGAAGCCCAATCTTAAGACCATTGCGAAAGGCATTGATATAAGAATACCCTGATTTTCTAATGCTGATAGACCTGCGCATCTCACGTTTGAGCCAGGCCGTTGCAAGGGTACGTAAACTAAAATACCTTCTTTCGGATGCCGGCACTTTTTGTACCCATTTCCATAGCCTGCGAACGAATAAACCCGTAAGTCGTTTGAACAGCGATCTCAAAGGTGCTATAAATCCAAAGGCAACAATGAGCGCAATGACCAGGTCTCCGATCACCGCCACCACAGGTGACAGAATTCCGGAAGCAGATTGATCAAGCCCCATGCGACCGAGATGAATGAAAAATAAAATCAAAATGAATGTGATGATCCAACTTTTATCAATCGATGCTCTTTGTTCATCCTCTTCACCCAGTTTTTTTGCAAGTGTCTCCAGTTCAGTATTCCCGACAAGTCCGAGGCTTTTGATAATGTCTACGGCTACATTTTCTGAAGTACCAATTCGTGCAGTAAACAGATTATAAAGAGTGCCGAAGATCCGCAATGCGCCACAGATAGAAATCACCCACTCCAGGCCTTTTCCTTTGAAGGAAAAAATTAGTATCACGATCAGGATATTTCCTATACCTGGCAAGAGGGCACTCCAGGTAAGGACTCCCTTGCGCCTGTTTTTCAAAAAGATGAAAAGATACCGCAGGGCATCAATCAGAAAGAGTGCGAGAATGAAATTAACGAGGGCGTTACGCTGGAACAGGATGGCATTAATCATAAGTATGCCAATCAATAGTGTGATTGCTCCACTGACCCACGCTGATATTCTCGTCTGCGCGTCAGCTCGTTTAAATCCATGCAGGATCTCAAGGATGGCAGCCCAGACCAACAACCCACCCACATAGGAGGCAGGCTCAGCTACTTCCCAGTAAGGGGTTAGCAGCGCAAGCACTCCCAGGATAAGTCCAATAGCCGTGAATATAAATTGCTGAACGATGGGTGGTAGCAAGGCTTTTGTCATAACAACTATGTTTTGATTAAATCTAACCAAAAAAAAGTAATGGAGGTGTCATCAACTAATGATGTTGCCTTTGCGTGTATAAAAAAGAGTTACTTTTTATTCTCTTCTTTTGATTTCTTCTTGGCTTCCTGATGGGTTTTTCTGTTATCCTTCGACATGATCATTGTTTCTTTCAGGCCATTCAATATGGATTTGATAAGCACGTTAACAAATCCTTTGGTCATGTCGCGCTCAATGGTAAACTGAACTTCACGGGGCGGCAGGTCGGATGAGACGGGATTGCTTGAGTTCAAGATCGTATTGGCAGCAAACGCAATCACTGCGCTTTTCCATTTTGCTTGTTCTTTAAGAACCAGGTCAATTTCCAGATCATGGTATAAAAATTTCATTTTGCCGCTTGCTTTGGTTTGTTCGGCAAGGCCTGAGAATGTGATTTCATCGGAGACACCTCTATTGATTTTAGCGGGAGTGTAAGCCTGAATCAGTGGATTTAGATCAGGTAGATCAAATTTCTTAACCTCCCCTTCGAAACTGAATTGTGGTTTCTGATAAGAGAATATTAACCCCGCTTTAAAATGAGCCTTGCCATTAATGTGAGCATCTGCTTTCATTTGAAGACCCTCCTGGGTGGAAAGATTGGTAATATTATTAACCTCCAGTTTTGCTTTCGTAATGTTGACTTTTGCATACGTGCTATCAGGTTTTCGTTCAGTATTTTCCAGTTCAACATCAGTTGCCTTCACCTGCTTGATTAACAGAGGGAGAGAAATGCTACTCACCGTCTGACCCAAATAAACCGGCCTGCGGGCGGAGTCCATGGGCTTGGTCTTATCTTTGAAAATAGCGGCCTTTACATTATGGAGCTTTATCTCATCAATGAATAACTTTTTAGCATACATGAGTGAATCAAAATTTACATGCTTAACCTCCAACTTGCCAACGGAACCTGAGAACTCTGTATTCTGGTACTGATGTTTGCGTTGTAATACTGCATGACTCACATTGGGTTTGAAACTCACATCTTTTAAATCGATGGATTTATCCTTATACGAAAGGTCAAAGGATTTAACGGCAATATGAAAGAGGCTATCTTTGGTTTGAATGTCCAGATCGCGCAATCCGGTCTTGAAATCATGGAAGCGGTACATCATGGTATCCAGAGTAAACTGAAGGGCCAGAGAATCAACTCCAAGTTTAAATTCCTTTAAACTCAGATGTGTTAGGGGACCTTTTTCCAGGTCCCACGACAATTCTCCCATCGAAAGGGCAACCTGCTTGAAGGAGGTCTCATATTTACCGGGGTCCTGGTTGATCACCAGATCATACATTGAAATATTAAAATCCTTAACCTTGAATTCACGTTGCTTGCCTTCATTAATAATATGGAAAGCAGCATCGATCAGTTGAAACTCATTCAGTTTAAAGGAGCCAAGTGATTTCTTCTCCGCTTTGGGTTGACTTGTGGTCGCGGTTGTATCTTTAAAAGGCAACATGATGTTCCTTTTTCCGGTAAGCATTAAATCGATTTCCGGTTTTGTAATCGAAATTCTTTCGAGAATAAGCTCCTTCGATTCCAGTAAGGTAAAAATCTCAACGTTCTTCAGCGTTAACTTCTCTGTGGTAAGCCGGAAGGAACTGTTGATGTAAGGATAGACACGCAAAGGCTTTTCCCTAGGTTGCAAAACAACATGAAAGACCCGGATGCTTCCTTCAAACACATTGACCCGTAGGTTTTCAAACTTTAACTCGTAGACATCCGAAACAACGGTGGAATTAAAACTTTTCAGTAATGACTCTGTAAGAAGCCGGTTAAGATTGTTGTAAAGGATAACACCAGCGGTTACAAGAATGACAAAAGAAGAAAGTACGATGATTTTAAATACGGACCACTTTTTTTGGGGTGCTTTGGTGTGAGTGTTCATGATGCTTAATTATCCTCTCAAGTGACAAAGAAATTCTACTGGGTTATCAAAGATATTCATTTTTTAACAGGCACTTTCATGATTACAACGTTAGATTTAAATGACATTTGTCATGAAAAATTAAGGCTGGTAACCAACTGCAATAGGTGGCGGTGAAGTACACCTTAAAGATTATTCTACTACCTTGCACTTGGTTTATTGCAGATGAATCGTCATGAACTTTAGAGCTGTATACAGGGTTTTTTTTTTACTGGTCTTTCTCATAACAGCGGTTATGGGCCTCGCCCAGGATCCAATTCAGGTTGATACGGTATGTGTTCAAAAAGACCTGGTTGATGTGATCCGCACATCGCTCCATAAGCCTTTAAAGGTAAAGCCTGCCGATGCAAGTTCGCTGTTGCTGGTGCCCATTATTGGATCTAACCCGGCAACCGGTTTTATGATTGGTGTGGGTGGGCAATACGCTTTCAAAATGCCCGAGAGTAAGTTATACTCATTGGTAAACGGTAGCGTTCAGGCAACTACCAAGAACCAATATTTATTCATGTTGAAGAATAACATCTATTCGCGAAAAGAGCGAATCTTTTATACTGGCGATTGGCGTTTCCTTATTTTTTCTCAACCCACGTATGGACTCGGTTCCAACGCTCCGGAAGGTGGGGTCGTGGATTATCAATACAATCTTGGCGGCTTTGAGACGTCAACGGATTCGCTGGCCCAACCCATGAAATTTAATTTTGCTAGACTACATCAATCCATGGGCTTTAAAGTAGTGGAAGGAATTTATCTCGGGCTGGGCTATCAATTCGATAGTTACTTCAAAATAATTGATGAGAAACTAAAACTAAATCCAGGTGATTCGCTCATAACCTCACATTATTTTTACAATACATATTATGGGTTTAGTACCGAGAAATATTTTTCTTCGGCATTAGGCCTCAGTTTTATGATTGATAAACGGGATAATATGATACAAGCATATAAGGGATATTATCTTTCGCTCGGCTTTCGGGGTGCTTACCGGGCCTTTGGAAATATAAACAATGCCAGTATGTTTAACATGGAATGGCGAAGCTTTCATGGAGTTTCGAAGAGAAATCCGGCACACCTGGTTGCATTTTGGGTGCTTGGCAGTTTTACGAAAGAGGGTGAGTTTCCCTATATGATTTTGCCAGCTACTGCCTATGATCAGCGAAGTCGCAGTGCCCGTGGCTACACACAAGGTAGATACCGTGGGAGCAATTACGTTTATACAGAGGCCGAATACCGGTTTCCCATTTCACGATGTGGTGGGGTATTAAGCGGGGTTATATTTGTAAATGGCACATCGGCCAGTAACAAAACCCTCGGATTACAACTTTTCGAATCTGTCAATGCCGGCTATGGCTTAGGCCTTCGTGTTATGCTCGACAAATATTCCCGCTCTAACCTTACGGTAGATTACGGATTCGGAGAAAAATCAAGTGGCTTTTACCTGGCGGTTTCCGAAACGTTCTGATAGAGATACCCATTACAAGGAGAAATTCTTAGACTAACCAGCAACATGGTTCAGTTATCCTTGTATAAAAGGATAGTTACCCCACATATTAAATTAATGAAATGTAAACGATTTTGATTTATCCACGATTCAATTCTGTCAGGTTCAGAAATTCATTGCCTTTATAATAGTTCGACTACATTCAGAATTCCAGATTTAACTTATTCTTCTGCGGATACTATTTGGTATCCCATCTGCCGGAGGGCATCCGCCTCGTTGTATAACGTGAGACTCCTGACAATTTTCCCGTTCTCAATCTGGTAATTGGTGTTTGCCCAGATGATTGCTTCACCACCCTCTTTAAAAACGATATGCAGCTCGGCCCAGTTAGCCACCCATTCACCTTTGGCATCTCCTTCCGATATGGTAACGGGTGCAAATTGTGAGCGTGTATACTGAATTTTTTCATACAGGTTTTCTACATAGTATTTCCAGTTTTCTATGGCCTGATCTTTATAAATTGTATCGCCATAGGAAGGACCCAGGCCCATGTATTTATCATCCAGAATGGTATTCATCGATTCAAAATCCAGGTTTTCAACTGCGGTAACATAGCTTTTAACCACGTCCATATTTTCGGCTTCCTTTTTTGCATTGTTTGGTGTGCAGGCAAATAGCCCGGCAACCATAGCAGTGAGTATGATATATTTTTTCATCGTCTTGAATGTCTAAAGTTTAATTACTGATTATTTAATCGTGTAGCCTTTACCCTCGAGGCATACGGAGAGTGCTTTTTTGAAGCTATCTTTCATTGCCTGCTCCTGGGCAGAAGCCTGTGCCTGTGCTTGCTGATTGGCCTGTGCCTGTGCCTGCTTGCCTTGTTGCCGGCCTCTCAGTCCACCTGCAACAGCGCCAATAGCAGCGCCTTTTCCTGCATCGCCTGCAATAGCGCCAATGGCAGCACCAGCTGCTGCACCTTTAGCAGCGCCTACCACTGCGCCACCGGTTGGACCGGTTTGTGGTGTGGGAGCTTCCACTTTAGGAGTATTCAATGGGTCGATGCCAGATTGGTCAATGGCCCATACGTAACATTCGTATTCGTCTTTCTTTTGTTGCTGCTGGCTTTGGCCTTTTGCAGGATAAACGTACAATCCAGCTGTTTTTGAAATCTGGTTATACGTCATTTTTGATGAATCGGGCATTTGCTTAGTCACTGGTACCGGTGTGCCTTGCGCCAATGCACCAAGTGAGAGAAACAGAAATACGCCAGGTAATGCCAACCCGAATATTTCTTTTTGTGTGAGATACTTTTTCATACAAATCAATTTTTAATGTTTTTCATTTTTTATTAACCAGGATTGTTCGCTTTCAGGATTGCCGACCAAGTCAATTTCAAAAATTCAATTGTGTCCAACGTTGTTGATTTACTGAATAGGTACTTCATTCCTTCGGCCTTTTTTGTACCGGATAACTTTATTAACAGTACGAAATTAGACTTGAAGTGAATCTGGAAATATGACTTAGCTCAACTATTAAGTTGATTTATTCTTAAATCAACTCTGTTACCTATTAAAATTAAATTTTTATTAGACGGTAACGGCTAGAGCTTGGGTTAATGTATTTAAGAGTGCCAGGTAAGCAGATAAGCATCTCACTCTATGATGCTACATTGAATTTTTAATTGATTGCTGTGAAAGTAAGATAGGTTCTTAATATGATAAAGAAGAAGAGATGGAGATGACAGATTATTTTTAGTCATCCCCACTTGAGACTTACGTAATTATTTTTTCTGTTCGATAGTCACTTGATGAAGCTTCCCGTTAAACTTGTTGGCAGCACCATAGTCAGCAACCTGGGTGCCTTCGTCCAATCCAATATCGGCAAGATCATCGACTGAGAAGATACCAGGCTGTGTGCGATTAATACGACCTTCCGCTACTTTGTTTCCGTTTACGCTGATAGTTCCAACACCACCTTTACCGGGCCCACCGCCATCGTATTTGAAGTCATATACTATTGTGTATTTACCAGGTTTCAGTGCTTGAGAAGCAGCAATGGAGGTAGATTCAAGACCCAGGAAATTGTACGTAAAAGCAGGCTTGCCATTTTTTACATAAAATGATAACCCACCAAAGCGACCGCCTTGAGCTACAAGAACTCCATTCCCATTGGCACCCACTTCCACATCAGCAGTCATGGTGTAGGCCGTATTGCGTAAATCAATAAATACATCAACGGCCAGTCCGCGCATTCCTTCACTGTACGTGCATGATGTGCGACCCTCCATAATAGCAGGTCGCCCCATTGCTGATGCACTCATTCGTTCGAAGGTGCGATCGTCTAAGGGTAATGCATGATACCGTTCAGCTTCCTTCATAAAGAGTTCCTGTAAGACCTTGAGTTTATCCGGATTTTGTTGAGCAAGATTATTAGTCAAACTGAAATCTTCTTTCGTGTTAAATAATTCCCAGACATCTTCCTGAAAAGGAGTATAAGCTTTGGGCAGATAAGGTGCCTTGTGTATGGTGCGGGCATACCAACCATCCTGATAGATGGCACGGTTGCCAAACATTTCAAAATATTGAACGGTATGTTTCTCAGCTGCTGTTGCATCATTAAATGAATACACAAGACTGGTGCCTTCCATTGGATCTTGTGTAATACCATTCACTGTTTTTGGTGCTGGTATTCCACTGATTTCATAAATGGTAGGAGCGATGTCGATCACATGACCAAACTGCGAACGGATTTCGCCTTTCGATTTAATTCCATTCGGCCAATGGATCACCATGCCATTGCGGGTGCCACCAAAGTCGGAGGCTACTTGCTTCGTCCAGGTGAAAGGGGCATCGGTTGCTACTGCCCAACCCGCAGCCATGTGCGGATATGTGCTTTCTGAACCCCATTCATTATAATGCTTCAGCATATCGGGAACAGTTTCAGGAATCTGGTTGAAGTAGGTCATCTCACTGAACATGCCATTCATCTGACCTTCCGCACTTGAGCCGTTATCACCAGCGATGAACACGATTATAGTATTATCCAGTTCACCCATTTCTTCTATGGCTGATACCAACCGACCAATTTCATAATCGGTATGTTCGGCAAAACCTGCATATACCTCCATCTGGTGGGCAAATAATTTTTTCTCATCGGCAGTGAGTGCATCCCAGTCTTTAATTTCTTTTGGCTTCGGTGCCAATTGCGTGTTCTCTGGAATAATGCCCATTTTTTTCTGACGAGCTACAGTTTCTTCGCGCAACTTATCCCAACCGCCATCAAACCTGCCTTTATATTTTGCGATATATTCTTTCGGTGCATGGTGCGGTGCATGGGTAGCACCGGGTGCATAATACATAAAGAATGGTTTATCTGGTTGTAACGCCTGTTGCTGACGCACCCATGAAATGGACTGGTTGGTCATGTCGGTAGTGAAGTGGTAGTTTGGATCGTTAGGTGTTTCGATCATCGTTACCCCATCGTATATCAGGGGCGCCCACTGATTTGTTTCACCGCCTAAGAAGCCATAGAACTTCTCGAAGCCAGAGCGTGTAGGCCAACGATCCTGTGGACCATTGTTTGAAATCTCCCACGGTGGCACTTCATGGCATTTACCAAACTGAGCTGTGTTATAGCCATTCAGTCGCATCACTTCTGCCATGGGCGTGATAGTTTGTGGACGAACTGCTGTGTAGCCCGGATAGGTGGAGGCTAATTCGGTAATTACACCCATGTTATTGGAGTGGTGATTGTATCCGGTAAGCAAGGCCGTACGGGTAGGTGCACACAAGGCGGTTGTATGAAAGCGATTATAACGAATACCGTTTTGAGCAAGCTTATCAAGGGTGGGCATGTGTGCCGGACCACCAAACGATTCGGAAACCCCAAAGCCCATGTCATCAATCAAAATCACTACAACATTAGGTGCCTCTTTAGGTGCTTTTACTTCAAAGCGGGGTGGAGGTGTGGCATTGCGCACATCCAACTCTTTAGAGGTTGGTCGGGCAGGTTCTCTTATTGGGAGCGAGGTACGATCTATACCATCAGCATTGCTGCTGACAGCAGCAGGTTCTGGCTTTTTATTTTCACAAGCCATAAAGGCAAGTAAACCTACAAGCACAGAAATTTTGATCCGGATTTTCATAGTTGACGAATTAAGTTCAAAGGTGTTAATTACTCCAAGACTAAAATATGATAAATGTCATGGAAAAATATCGGCTAAACAGAAGAGGAAAAATCAATTGGAAGTTTGTATAGAAGTAATAAACAAGGTATTAATGAGCGGTGGAAAATGCTGATTCCAGATTATAGTTTGTGCCATACGTAGGGGCTCCGTATCAATCGAACTGAAGCAGCTTTGCAACTACGGTAAGGTAAGAATTCAAAGGATCGACAAGTTATCTTATGATGTTTCCGTTTTAGCAGCAAGCTCAATGGCACGTTGAATTACGTCTCGGGCCTCATACATAAAGTCGCGCAAATACCGATAATTCATCCGATCGGGAGTAATCTGGGCATGAAACATATACCGCACCTGGTTATAGTATTTGGTAGAGAACTCAAGGTGATCCTTATGGCCGATAAAATCCGCAAATAGTTTTGAAAGAACAGGGTCAATCATTTCGTTGATCTGCTGGTGAGTGCTTGCCAGTAATTTTACATGGCGGTTTCTTACCAACTGACTGGTAAACATCAATGGGGTAGCATACTTGATGAGCAACTCAATATACTCAGGATCGAATTGCAGAATCAGCTTAAGTTCATTCGTGTATGCTGTAGCGAGGTGCACATGGCGTTCCATTAATTTTTCAACGAAGGAATCCCGGTCACCGAAATAATGATAATATCCGGATTTATTCAGGCCAGTGATTCTGGCCAAGCGTTCCACCTGGATGCCCTCCAGACCTTCGGCCGCAAATTGCTCATACCCTGCTTCAATCCACGTGTGTTCAGAGTTATGCTTACTCATATCATAATGGGTGTAGAGTAATAATATGTTTGATTTCAGCGAAATTTCTAGACTACATAGTTTAGACGTAAATATAGGAGACTTATTAACCTATGACAATTGTCATTTCACAGGTGGTCATTTTGTTGTCAATTGAGTCCGGATTAAAAAAGAGAGAATCACAAAAAAGACGTTCCATTAAAAAACAGTAATACTTAAACATAAAGAATATGAAAAAGACAATCACATTATTGGTTTTTGCAATGCTTACCACGCTGGTCTACAGCCAGGAAAATTTGATTACCCTCAGTGGCGGATATGTTTTTGCAAACATAGAAGACACCGACATTAACGGCACCGGTTTTAGAATCAATGGATTATATGAGTACAATGCGTCAGGTGGCAAGTGGGCCCACGGATTTTCGGTGGGCTATGTTGATTTTTCTGCGGAAAGTATGGATGCCTTGCAAACAACACAATATGATATTACCTCCTGGCCTCTTTATTATGCACCCAAATATTTATTTGGAAGCGAAAGCTTAAAAGGTTTTGTCAAAGGTGCCATTGGAATGCAATTTTCTCACATCGAACGAACAGCCACACTATCAACGTTTTCAGATAGTGATTTAGGCTTCACTGGTGGTGGCGGTGTGGGTGCGCAATATTTTTTCAATGAGAAAGTCTTTCTAAGTGCAGAGTACGAGCTCCTTTGGATGTCCAACGGATTTTACAGAGATGGATTGTTGAACACGGCATCATTGGGTCTTGGGATTAGATTTTGAGTAACTCGAATTCAATTGCAGCCCTGAGGTGGTGCATTACGTTGCAGGGGAGACATAAATATTACTTGATTGAATAGCCGGATTAAAGCATGGATAGGATTGCCTGTATGGCTGATAGCATTGCCCTTGGCAGCTCAGGATTTGGATCCGCGTGCTTATCTCTGGCTACCCATCAAAACCAATACGATTGTTACCGGTTATTCTTATTCGCATGGGGGAGTGGTGACTGATCCCACGTTGCCTATTGAAGACCTGGAGGCCACAGTACATGCCGCTTCGCTTGGGTATGTGCATACCTTTGGACTCTTCGGTCTTACATCTTCGGCTATGGTGGCCGTGCCTTATTCCTGGGCCAAGGCGTTAGGTAATGTGGTAGGTCAGGCGCAAAGTATTACCCGTACCGGATTGGCGGATACGAGGATGCGGCTCACCGTACTGGTTCATGGTGCACCAGCTGCGGGTGTCGCAGAAATAATGAAAGCCCCTAAGAAGACTCTGGTAGGAATAAGCATCAACATCGGTGCGCCAACCGGTCAATTTTTTTCTGATAAGCTTATCAACATAGGTACTCACCGCTGGTCGATTAAACCCGAAGTGGCGCTCTCACAACCTTTAGGTAAGCGATGGCTCATCGATGCGTATGCAGGGGTATGGTACTTCACTACTAACTATTCGTTTTATCCGGGTAGTTCAAAACGCACGCAGGATCCTATGGGTACCTTTCAGTTTCATTTCAGCTATAACATAACTCCCCGGTTATGGGTGGCATTGAACACCACTTATTATGTTGGTGGCGAGTCAGCCATTGATGAGGTTATCAAAGACGATCGGCAAAGCAATGCCCGTATTGGAATAACGGCCGTCATGCCTGTGGGAAAAAGTAACTCAATAAAACTGGCAGCCAGTACAGGTGCAGTGGTTCGTGTTGGTCAGGATTTTACAACGTTCTCCTTCGGCTGGCAACACTCCTGGTTTGGAAAGTCTGCCAGGGAGAAAACTGCAGAATGAAGTTTTGAAACGCTACTAAGAAGTTGTCGCACAAGAAAGATAATCCTATACGGATAAGTTCGTCCTTTTTCGATTTTGATGTAGGTGTTTTTGTTTTTTATAGCGAAGGCTAAACACCTCTTTAAGTAAGAATAATATCAATAAAACTTTATGCCTTGGTACCAAATAAAAAACATCTTAAATCATGATATCAGTCATTATTTAAAAAGGATTGAAGTGCGATCTTCGGTTGAAGTATTTAGAGCAAAGGAAAGTAATGAAGCTAAACGGTTTCGTTTACTAATCCTTGCAAAATCAGCATAGATTACAAACACAAGACTTTATATGAAAAAAAATCTTTTATTTTCTCTCGTACTGCTGTTGATTGTACAGGTTGCGCACAGCCAGGTTTCGCAACCACAAACTCAAGGCAAGCGACCCAACATTGTAATCATTCTGGCAGATGATATGGGTTATTCCGATATGGGTGCGTTCGGCTCTGAAATAAAAACACCCAACATGGATGCGCTGGCCATGAACGGCACGCGCTTCACCAATTACTACACGCACGCCAGTTGCTCCCCCACAAGGTCTATGATATTATCTGGGCATGATACTCACCTCAATGGCTTGGGTGCCATGGATGAGTGGACCGCTCCTAACCAGATGGGCAAAGAAGGGTACGAAGGTCATCTGAGCACCAACCTGGTAACCTTACCTCGATTGTTGAAAGATGCAGGATACCATACCTACATGGTTGGCAAGTGGCACCTGGGTAAAGCACCTGACAAGATTCCGGCCGCCCGTGGTTTTGAAAGAGATTTCACCTTGCTGGACGGAATGGGAAGCTATTGGGACATGACCAATATGACGGCACTCAATCATACTTCCGTGTTTACAGAAGATGGAAAATACCTGACCAAACTTCCTAAGAACTATTATGCTACAGAAACTTATACGGATAAGCTAATAAGTTTCATTGATGACGGAAAAAAAGATGGCAAACCCTTCTTCGCGTATTTGTCGCACCAGGCGCCCCATGATCCATACCACTTACCCAAAGATTGGAGAAACCGTCATGTGGGTGAGTATGACAAAGGTTGGGACTTAGTAAGACAAGAACGACTGAAGAAACAAAAAGAACTCGGCATCATTCCGGCAACTACCCAACTCGCTGAGAGGATGTGGTACGTTCCTGATTACTCCCTTCTGGCGCCTGCGGCCAGAGCCTTGGTTGGGAAAAAAATGGAGCTCTATGCCGGGTTAGTTGAAAACCTGGATCATCATATTGGAAGATTAGTTGACCACCTGAAAAAAATCGGAGAGTATGAAAACACCATCTTCATAGTTTTTGGTGACAACGGTGCAGAGGGCACCGACCTGGGCGCCATGATAGGTGGTACACCCGGCACCCTCAATTACCTTTTTTTTGCATCCAAATGGTCCAACAACCATCCTAATGCATGGGGAGAACCAAATTCATACGTGGGCTATGGTCCGGGCTGGGCTCAGGTTTCGATGACTCCCTTCAGTCAGTACAAAGGCTGGATAGCCGAAGGCGGCATAAGGAATGCGTTAGTAGTAAGTGGCCCAATCAACAAACTGCCGAAGGGCAGCATCAACCATGGCACCATGTTCGTGGCCGACATTATGCCGACTTTGCTTGAAGTAGCTGGTACAAACTATCCTGACAACTTTAATGGCAAGGCACTTCCCAAATTAGCGGGTAAATCCTGGCTTCCTACACTAAATGGGCAAGCGGCTTCTCCACGAACAGATAAGGATTACATAGGTTGGGAGGTTTTCGGGAACCGCGCGGTAAGGCAAGGCGACTGGAAAATACGCTGGGAGATAAAACCGGTGGGAAAGTCGGATTGGGAATTGTATAACATCGCTCAAGACCCGGCCGAACGAAATGACTTAGCGGCTCAAAACCCTGATAAGCTAAAAGAAATGCTGATGCTTTGGGACAAGTATGCGAAGGAAAATAATGTGATAATACCCAACCGCGGTCCTTTCGAAGCACTCGAAGATCAATTACCACAAAGGTTCCCTGTGCAGGAAGGCTATCCTCCGCTTATTAATATCAGACAATTTATTCCGCCAGCAAATATGATGGCCGAACCTAAAGAAATAAAGAAGAAATAATCATGAACAAGTATGTGAAGTTTATCAGCATGCGTGGAGATAATTTTTCGATAGTTCTATTTATCGTTATGCTTTGTGTATCCATTTCCACGATGGCACAGGGCGATGGTCCGCGTTTTTATTGGAAAGGGTTGATGGGCATCAATGCCATCCCGCTGATTGGAAGTTCGATGGGTGGAAATGCAAACCCGTTGGATCATTCCTATAATGTGATTCCCGGAGCAAACTTCGAATCTTCCACGAGTATGGTAGGGTATGCCAAGATGCTCCCGATAGGTAAGCGTTCGGGCATGGTTTCGGTCATGGTGCCCATGGGGAGATTATCAGGAGACGTTTCATTGAATGGAATAGACTACAGTGCCACAGCAAGAGGATACGGAGACCCTATGTTGCAGGTTGGTATGAACGTTATTGGTCCCAAGGCGATCATGAACATTCCTGACATGCTTCGGTATAAACCCAGATTTTCTGTGGATGTGATTGGAAGCCTTGCTATTCCCATCG
Organism: Cyclobacteriaceae bacterium; assembly: GCA_044229915.1. GTDB lineage: Bacteria > Bacteroidota > Bacteroidia > Cytophagales > Cyclobacteriaceae > ELB16-189. The sequence continues at coordinate 93,250 of JBGASB010000006.1, read as the reverse complement.
GAGAATATGATAATACAAGTCCTATTAACATTGGCCAGAACCGCTGGTACGGCCGCATCGGCACACCGGTGGTATGGCAACTCGGATCGTGGGTTCCGGGCAAGCGTACAACCTTTGAAGTGCTTCCAGCCATGTGGTTATTTGGTGATAACACTGACTTTGTTGGTAAGACGATGTCTACCGAACCGATGTATCAGATTGAAGCCCACCTGACCCGCGATTTTATGGAGCGGGTGTGGGGATCGTTGAATATTGTGTCTTATTCCGGAGGTAAAGCAACAGTGGATGGTGTGGAAGGAAGTGCATTAAATAATCTTGGTGTAGGGGTAACACTCGGATATGTGATTAATGATAATATGCAACTGAATGTTTCATACACATCCACGGTAAACGATAAGGAGCCTGAAGATTTGAAAATGGATGGCTTTCGCATCACACTCCTTTACGGCTGGCACGCGCTGGTGGAAGGAATGAGTAGGTTGAAGTCGGAATGAACAGGAGAAGTCACTGCAATACTTTGGATGTTCCAACTTATTCTGTTACCATAGCAGTGGGCGAATTCCGAAAAATTAGTTTTGGGTATTCATGGACAGCATGAAAGGTATCTTAAAAGATTGCTACCTTATTTTCAGGAAAAGGTTTTTGACTTTGTTTCTTATGGTATTCACCCTTTCACTAAAGGCACAAACCAACGAACAGGTGTGGAACGAATACATGCTCAACTATCCCTTTGCCAATTCATTTAACCTCGAAAATGCTTTCACTTATAGCACATTAATGGGAACCCCTAAATGGCGAGCCTACGATTATTCAGGCACTCTCGAATGGTCGGTTAGCAATCATGTTGATATAATTGCCCAGGCGGTGGTATCGTATACAAATCAGACAGATAATTATAATACCCTTGAACTAAGACCGGTCGTTGGTTCGCGATTTTACTTTACACCCAACAAGAGAATTCAAACGCGGCTATTGCTGCGACTGGAACAAAGAAATTTTAAAAACCTGGAAACAAATGAATGGGACATTGTACCCCGCCCCCGGGTACGTGCTGAAACAATTATTCCTATTAATAAGAAATCTTACTACGAGGATAAACTCTGGTATGCCATGACCGATGTGGAGTGGCTCTATAAAACTGACGTGGAGGAGCGATTTGCCAACCGTTTCCGCTGGCGGCTGGGTGGCGGCTATCGGTTAAGTTATAACCTCCGTTTTGAGTTTTTATACATGCTGCAACTTTCCAGGAATCAGATCGGGGATTCGTTTGAATCTACCGACAATATTTTTCGGTTTCGGGTAAAACAATATCTGCGTAAAGCGAAACCATCCAATGCTGCGGGGGTGGGAAATTAGTTTGGATTCCCAAACCATGCTATTCTCTGCATCTTATTTCTTTGACCACAGTTTTTTATTGAAGGCGATGCCAAAGGTCCAGGTATCATACACTTCGTCTTTGTTTTCGTATAGAAGGTTGAGCGCTATTTCGAAATTTTCGGTAATCTCAAAACTGTATTCCGTACCGGCCCGCACCAGGAAAAAATTTTCATGTTGCTCCAGTTCATAGCCAGGTCCTAAGTAGAATGACCAATGCCGTAGCGCATGGTAGTGAAGTACAGCTGCCAAAGCAACCGGAAAGTTGCGTTCAAGCGCCACATTATGTTCTTCCTCCACTTCAAAGCTTTGAAGTTTAATATCACCTTGCAGGGCAACCGACCAGCGGGGATGAAAGAAATAATCGACATCAAAGCCCCAGGTGGGAATCACGGTTACTTTTTTGTCACCTTCAAAGGCTTTGGGTACATGGGAGTTGGCCATCATAATAGCACCCCGGATTTTCGGTTTGAATTCTTCGCCTTCTTTTTCCTGTGCAAGACTTACATGTGCAGCGAAAAGCATAAACATGCAGAATAGGCCTTGAACTAATTTGATACATAGATTCATATGCTTCTTGATCATAAAGTCTACTCTAAAATAATACACCAGTCAGTATTTTTATTAACTCGCTTAGTGGCATCATGGTAAGTACAAGTGGTAACACGGGTGCGATCGTTGCAAGTATCAGCATGATGATATCATTCCGCACAATCGGAATGATTTGCATTCTCTGAATTACATGATAGCTGTTCGATAAATCGCTTAAGCCCGAAATCTCATGGGTACATTCCGGGGAGTTAATGGTTGAATCCCCATGTATCCATCGGGCATCAAAACCTTGCGTGTAAAGTGTGGCAAACTTGCCATATTCAAGACTACCCGTCCGCTTGGTATCACTGAGTTGGAAGGAAAAGAAAAATAAAGGAAGCATCACTAAACATATAACCAACACAACAATGATGATAAGCTCGATTTTGAAATCAAGGAGTACTGCGTTTTGATGAAAGATATGGTTGGCAATCATTCCTGCCAACACGGCACCATGGGCTACTGCCAGAGGTATGAAAGCAAATACAGTATTAGAAAGAAATCCCAATCCACCTAAACAATCTGGATGCGTAGGCATTAATTTCAATTGAATGCGTGATACCTGAAAAAGAAAACGCGACCAGATAAAAATCCGGTAATACCAGCGCAATAGTAAAAACTGAAAGAGGGGTAAACTCACATACCGAAACCAGACTCCAGCCAATGAAAGATGGCCTTTACCGAGGGCCGGCTCTGAATACCAGGCGGTGGTATCGAGTGCCATGGATTTATTCCAGACAACATTGTAGCCTATTACATAGATCAGCACGAGTATAAATAATTCAGCGAAGACAGAATTGCGAAAACGGTAAGCAGTGGTAATGGCTTTGCGAAACTGTTCACGAGCATACTCAGGGATGAGGTTTCGTTCTTCAAATTGTTGAACCATTGCCAGGATGCGCTGATGTACCATCAGCTCAGCCAGCACCATGAGCGGCAAGGCTACCAGAAAGCGTATGTGAACTTCGAAATCTTCAATGAAAGGTAAGTTTGTTCCATCACCCCAGGCTTGTCCTTTAACAACAGAAAGAATAAAAAGGGGAAGCCAGGCCAGGAGAGAAATAGTAATGGTGCGTTGTTTAATCAATTCCAACGCATTGCCTGTAAGATGGGCCTTCCGCAGCAATTGAAAGAAGGGTCCACCGAGCACGATGGAGAAGTCTTTTCCGTCCGGATATGCTGACTGTTTCATAAGATATTGCCTGAATCTTTACGATACTGTGTCATGTTAAGCTTTACTCAGGTGTCCTACACCTTAAAGGTGTAGGACACCTACCAAAGGCCTTTAAGGTGTAGGACACCTACCCTAAGACCCCGCAGCAGCAACTTTGATTCGTCCACTCTTTGCAGCAGCTTCTAAGGCCTTATGATCTTTTTCAGTCTGATCGGCATAGGCAAAAGCAAACTTCACCATGGCTTCATCGAGGTCATCGTTTTTGCCTACATACCCGGCAATCTGCGCGGCATCACCCGACTTGGCATGGGCTAGTGCCAGGGCCCAGGCACACAAAGCAGTGTACTGCGGCATGTTTTCTATCTTTACTTTTCCGGAATCGAATTCTATACCTCCTTTCATGTCGCGTAATTGCCTAATATAAAATTGCAGGCCATCCTGTTCAGCCCAACCCAGAAAAATATCAGGGGCGCCTTGTATTAACCGCTGGCCGGCCACCACGCGTTGTCCATGATTTTTATACTTTGACTTTTCAGTGAACGGTTCCAACACGGAAGGCTGCGCTTCTTTTAATTGAAGGAACAAGGGATCTTCATCATAGTTACCTCTCAGGTAAATAATCCAACATCGCGTGCCTACACTTCCTACACCTACTACTTTGCGCGCCACATCTACAATACGATATTGTTCAAGCAGGAATTTGCGGTCGTCTGCCAGCGATGCCATATACGATTGCAGGAACAATTCCAACGCTTCATTGATTGGCTTACCAGATTTGGTATGGGTCTCATGTACGATAAAAGGCGCGTCATCACGGAGTCGGAATTTATCATCCACCAGGTCGGTAAGTTTATCCAGCACTTGCATGTGCGTACGCTCGCGGGCTTTACCCGCAATTTTCCTCAGACCTTCCTGTGCTGTGCCGGTAAGAGTTTTCATGATATCATTTTCCTTGATGGTAGAATACCATAATTCCATGTTGCCCATAAAGGCATATTGACGCATTCTTTTGCGGTAAGAATGCACGGCTTCGCGAACGGCATCTTCACATAAACTTTTCTTGGCACCTAATAACCTGCCACCGGATACCACACTGGCAACGAGCCTTTTCAAATCCCACTCCCACGGACCGGGCAACGTCTCATCAAAATCATTAATACCAAAAATAAGATTGCGTTCGGCTGATGCGAATAACCCAAAGTTGGCCATATGCATATCACCACATGCCTGCACTTGTAGTCCGGTAGTTTTACCATGTGCTGCCAGATCGGCCGCCATAATGGCTGCTGCGCCCCGAAGAAAGGCAAATGGCGAGGTGAGCATGCGTGAATAGCGAATAGGGACTAATTCCTGAAGGCGGGTTTTTGCCTGGGCTTCTAATATAGATATGGGGTCAATACGTTTCTTTGACGGATGGTACTCGCCTTGTTTGATACGGGGAAACTTATTCCGCAATTTCTTACCGGCCTCCATTCTTTCTTCTACACTCCGTTGCTTTGATTGAAAGTGCTTTAATAATTTCTTGGCCATAACTCTTCCATTTAATAGTTCGGGCCTCACGGGTCATGAACTTATTTTTTTGTTGAATTAATACGTTTATACCTCATGGAAGCGCTTAACAAATGTGTTCAATCAAAGGATAATAAAACATGACTATTATCATGGAATTGTATGAGGTTTCCAATGTTAACTCACCTAAGTATTTTTTCCATTCTTCAATTCAATGATATTGATCATATTTATTTAATAAATCCTGATTCATATTTACATTCGCATTTAATCGTATAGAAAAATTTTTGCTACTTAAATTTATTACTATGAGAAAGCTCAGCATCCTTTTAACAATGCTTGCCGTGGCCGGATTCACCTGCGTTCAGGCACAGGATCAGAAAGTATATACCACCACCTCCATTGAATACCTATTCAGCTGGTCGGATGCGTCTAATAATGGGCAAGACTTAACGGGCCCGGTTCGGTTTGCACCTTTCTTCAACTTTCAGAATGCAGTAAACAAAGACTTTTCTGAAAAATTTGGTTTATACCTTGGACTGTCTATAAACAACGTGGGATTTATCTATGATGTGGATGAGTTCACCCGCAAAAAAGTGCGCACTTATAATCTGGGCATTCCGGTGGGTTTCAAAATCGGAAACATGAATGGTACCTATCTTTTTGGAGGGTATGCTGTTGAGTTTCCATTGAACTATAAAGAAAAGACTTTCATCAACGAAGAGAAAACAAAATTCAACACGTGGTTTTCTGACAGAACCACAATACAGCAAGCTCTTGTGGCTGGCATTCAATTTCCTTATGGGGCAAACATTAAATTCAAATATTATTTTACCGACTTCTATGATAAAGGATATACGGATTCCACCGGTCAACCTTATGCAAATTTTAGTGGCAATGCCATGGTGTTATCGTTAGGGATTACCTTTTTCAAGGGCACACACTTCACGTATGATAAATAGTTAGCCCCTCACCCCCGGCCCTCTCCCCGGGGAGAGGGGTGTCCGAAGGACGGGGTGAGGGTAACTCCCGTGCTCATCAATTAGAAGCGAATCCCACCTAATGCGATTATTAAAGTCGAAAATATTTAATACCTTATAAAAGACTTTCATATCAGATATTCATTTCAATCGTGAGGTAATGATTTGGGGCGCTCATTGAAGCAGAAAAAAAATGAATCAGGTAAAATATCCATCCTTGTATCAAATCAACACCCGGGTTTGGCTCACCGAACTTTCGCAACACCTGGGCCGGCCCGCTACACTTGATGATATTCCAGACTCAGAACTTGACCGCCTGGCCGGGATGGGCTTTGATTGGATTTGGTTCTTAAGCGTTTGGAGTACCGGGGAAAAAGGACGAAAAGTCTCACTTGAAAACCAGGCATGGAGACCCGGGTTTGAACAGACGTTACCCGATCTCAAAGATGAGGATATTGGCGGTTCAGGATTTGCAATTAAGAGCTACCAGGTGTCACGTAAACTCGGAGGGGGCGTTGCCCTAAAGCGGTTACGGGACCGATTAAAAAAACGTGGGCTTAAACTCATGCTCGATTTTGTTCCCAATCATATGGGGCCCGATCATCCCTGGGTGGTGGAACATCCGGAATATTTTATAGGGGGCACCGAAGCTGATCTGAATAGCAATCCACAGAATTACACCCGGGTGAATCTCCAGGCAGGCGATAAGATTCTTGCTTACGGTCGCGATCCATATTTTTCGGGTTGGCCGGATACCCTTCAATTGGATTATAGCAATCCCGATACAGTGGCGGCCATGAAACAAGAACTGGTGCGCATTTCCGGTCAATGCGATGGGGTGCGATGCGACATGGCGATGCTGATTTTACCGGACGTTTTTGAAAGAACCTGGGGTCGGAAGGCACACTCCTTCTGGCCTGAGGCAATTAAATTGGTACATGAAAAACATCCTGAGTTTTGTTTCATGGCCGAAGTATACTGGGACCTGGAGTGGACTCTTCAACAACAGGGATTTGCGTATGCCTACGATAAACGATTGTATGATCGCTTACGCGAAGGTCAGACACAACCAATACGCGAACATTTTTATGCGGGTCTGGATTACCAGGATAAACTGGTACGTTTCTTAGAGAATCACGATGAACCTCGTGCTGCGGATACATTTACATCGAATCAGCATAAAGCGGCCGCAGTGATCACCTTTCTGTCACCGGGCCTTCGATTCTTTCATCAAGGACAATTTGAAGGAAGGACGAAAAAAATTTCACCACATTTAATCCGCGCTCCGTACGAGCCACTCAATTCAGATCTGCATGGATTTTACAAGTCTCTGCTTTCGGTATTAAAACGATCTTTGGTGCGTGAAGGAAAGTGGAGTTTACTGGAGGGCACACCCGCGTGGGAGGGCAACGGTACATGGAATTCATTTCTGGCGTTTAGTTGGCAAGCCGGTGATGAACGAATGGTGGTCATAGTTAATTATGCACCTCATGCATCTCAATGTTATCTTAATCTGCAATTCAACGATCTCTACAAAACGAACTGGAGACTAGACGATTTACTGAATGAAGTAAGTTATGATCGGGATGGCGATGACCTGCATTTTGTCGGACTGTACATGGATATGCAGCCCTGGCAGTATCATGTTTTTGAAATGAAAAAACGTACCCCCGATACAAAGAGTGTCTATTTTTAAATAGCCGACCAGGTTGTTTTATTGGCGAAATCACTAACCTCATTTAATCAATAGAAAACTTGTTAAGGCAAATTAGGAATGTGTTAGTCATTTGGTTTTATATTGTGAGTCCATGGTCGAAATCCTATTCAAAATCTCTCTGGCAATTTTCATAGCAGGCAACCTGCTCGACATGGGTCTTCGACTCAATCCTCAGCAGGCTCTTCGGGGCCTAAAAAATTTCTCTTTTGTGGGTCATACCTTGTTTTGGGGATTTGTAGTCGGCCCCGCCCTGGCGTACATAATCACGTTGATTATTCCCCTGGAGTATCCCTTTGCAACTGGACTGATCTTATTGGGATTGGCACCCGGGGTTCCTTTTCTGCCGATGATCGTAAGCAGAGTTAAGGGAGATCTAGGATACACAGCCGCGTTTATGCTTCTGGTTTCAGTAACCACCGTACTCTTTATGCCTTTTGCTGTCCCACTCCTGGTAAAAGGGTTAACGGTTACTGCATGGGCCATCGCCAAACCACTTCTTTTTGTTATGTTGCTGCCGCTCGCCATCGGCATGCTGATGCTCCATTTTAAAGAAACACTAGCCACTAAAATTCAGCCTGTCGTAAAGAAAGTAACAATCTTTTTTACTGTTATTGCCTGTACGCTTTGTGTTGTTGTGTACGGAAGCGGAGTGCTGGAACTTGATTTACGTTGGGCTTTTGTAGCCCTGGTTATTTTCTTTTTTATCCTCACCACTTTTACCTATTGGTTTGGCTTTGGGCAAGAACATGAACAGAAAATTGTGATCAGCATTGGTATGTCTACCCGAAATCTTGGGGCCGCACTGGCGCCTTTGCTTGCTGTTCCACAGATTGATCAACGGGCAATCATTATGGTGGGCCTCGGGTTACCTTCCATGCTGCTGTTTGGTTGGCTTTCGATTAAATGGTTTGGTCACCCTAAATCGGCCATTGAATCTTTACATCCAGAAGTAAATACGAAATAGGATTATGATCCGAAGATTTTTATTTTTCTTAATAGCAAGCGTAAGCTTTATTCCGGCACAGAGTCAGGTGTTGATCTCCTTACTCCTGGGCGATAATCTAAACTCAGGCAAAGTAGAATTCGGATTAGATGGTGGATTAAATCTCTCCAACCAAAGTGGATTGATTCAAAGCAAGGGGTTATCAAGTTTTAATCTTGGTTTTTATTTCGATATCAAGCTGAGGCAGTCCCCGTGGATGATTCACACAGGTGTGATTGTAAAATCAAATGTTGGTGCCGCAGGCCTGCCTGTATATTCGTTGAATGATGTCGATCTTGATAATGCTTTTGCAGGCGGCTCGATTGAACGAAAGCTAAGCTACTTTCACGTACCCGCCTTGATTAAGTACAATTTCACCAATCATTTTTTTGTGGAAGCCGGACCACAACTTGGTCTGCTCTATAAAGGCTACGATGAATTCACCAACACGGTGCAAGGCGATGATCTCACCTATCGCAATGAAATCCGCGATGGGTTTCATCGCCTCGATGCCGGAATTACTACGGGTGTTGGCTATCGGCTACTGGGTGGTAATGGTATGAACCTCGGAATTCGGTATTATTATGGGTTGGTTGATGTGGTTATCGATGACGCTGGAGCTTCTGTAATGAACCGGTCTTTGTATTTTACTGTGGGCATACCAATTGGAGCGGGGAAGGCACGCGAAAAAGCAGCTAAAAAAGAAATAAAATAAAGGGTAGGACCAAATACTAAATTGATTTTATATGAAACTTCTAAGCAATTTGCCTTTTACGCAAAGTAACATGAAGTGGCTTGTATTTCTTGTAATTGCATTTCCTTTCCAAATTTCTTTTGGCCAGGTTTTCACGAATAAGGAAGTGGGCAAGAAGAACCAGGCGTTGAGTGATAGTTTAAAGCAATCTGACTATCCATATGTTTTACCCATTTGGGGAGCCAAGGCTACCAAAGCTGGCTACAGTTTACCATACTCTGCCGGACTAAGTGTTCAATATTTTGGTCAGGAGTCATTCCTGATCATTGACAACCTTATGGTTGGATTTAACAATGGTCCGATGTATAACCTGGATGGAATTGTACGATTCGATGAAGCCAAGGCCCGGGCCGAGGCGGTTACGGTAAGGCCTGATATCTGGCTTTTCCCTTTTCTGAATGTTTATGGTATTCTCGGCAAAGCCCAGGCTTCTACCAATGTTAACTTTGGTGTTTGGGTGCCCGACTCTACAGGGGTTTCCAGTGAAATCTTATCTACCGGCACAGTAGTTGAATTTAATACCTCTACGTTTGGATTAGGCATGACTCCCACGATTGGTGTTGGCGGAGGGTTTCTCGCACTCGACCTGAACATGGCCTGGACGGATGTTCCGCAATTAAACAAACCTGCCAGGTCTTTTGTATTTGGTCCACGCTTTGGCAAGAATTTTAAACTTAAAAAACCAGAACAATCTATTGCCATCTGGGTAGGTGGTTTTCGGGTTGCGCTGCGCAGCGAAACCGATGGCTCCATTAGTCTTTCAGAAGTATTCCCGGAAGGTGGGGGTGAAATTGCCATGAAAATTGACCAGGGAATTCAGAAAGTGGGAGATGCACAAGAAGAAGTAGATGCCTGGTGGGGTAACCTTACCCAACAGCAGCAGAATAATCCGGTGAACAAAGCTAAATATGAAACAGCGAATGCCGCCTTGGGAAGGGCTGGAGAAATTTTAAGCGCGGCCGATGCCGCTGTCAGTACCATTTCTACCTCTACAGTTCAATACTCTATGGACAAAACGATCAAAGACGCGTGGAACTTTATCGTGGGATCACAATTCCAGGTTAATAAACATTTCATGATTCGCGGTGAAGTTGGATTTTTAGGCTCACGCAAGCAGGTACTTGGCGGTATTCAATACCGGTTTGGGCTTTAACCCTCCAAATGTCCTACACCTTTAAATCCCTCTAGATGTCCTACACCTTTAAGGTGTAGGACATCTCCTACGCGTAAGGTGTAGGACATCTCCTAGAACGGATACCCGATTGCAATATTGACGGCCGGATTCCAGAAGTTAAATTCAGTGGTCCATCGTTCTCCTGCGGGTAAGTAGGGTGTGCGAACAGTATAGGCAAAGTCAAGCCGCGCTACGAGAAATGTGAAGTCCCATCGCAGACCCCATCCCGAACTGATAGCAATCTCATTTACAAATGTGCTGAATCGAAAGGTTCCATTGGGTCTTGATGGGTCCTCCTTAAACAGCCAGATGTTTCCGGCATCCATGAACAAGGCCCCCTTTAGTTTACCCGATACATTAAATCGGTACTCCAGGTTTCCTTCTAATCGGATATCACCGGTAAGGTCATTATATCCTTCCGGGGGTACCTCACTTCCGGGTCCTACGGATCGTGCAATAAATGAACGAAGACTATTAGTACCGCCAACATAAAATTGTTTTACATACGGAAGGATCTCGGAATTACCTAACGGTATACCCACCCCGGTACTAAACCGGGCAACGAGTTTGGATTCCTGGGTGAGATTAAAGCTGTATCGCACATCAATTCGGGTTCGCACATATTGAGAAAAAGGAACTCCTAACATAGAGTATCTGCCCAGCGAGTCTTGGGGTGCATCAACGGCCGAATACAACGCTTTAAGAATATTTCCCGCCATATCAATTCCACCTTTGAAGAAGAAATCATTACGGCTGCTGGTGGTAGGTTGATAGGTAAATTCATATCCGGCCCCGACAATAAACTGTTCATCGAAACTTCGCTGCACACCCGGATTCTCTGCGAGGTATTCATTGAATTCAGCCGACTTCGAAGATTCGGGAATCTTAGTAAAGATAACTTCAACCGGATTAAAGGAATGACTGATGCGATCGTTCTTGCTCCACCGGTATCCAAAGTTTGTAAAGATTGAATTCAACCGATAAAGATCTAACCGGTTAAACAGGTTATATCCTACGGAGATATTCGTTTTGGGTAAACTTTTTTTACCGGTATCAAATAAAAACGCAGGGTAAAATTTAGGTAGTCTGTAGTTCACTTCAAGTCCCAGTTCATACGCAGGATTCACTTCGCCATCCACAATCTGTACTTCCACCCGGCCTCTCAGATTTATTTTCAACATCTCAGATCCCTGATTCCGGTTTCTGTCGGTGTAACTGAACACTACTCCGGGGCCAAAGTAATTGGTGGAGCGGGCTATGACATTGAATTCTGCCGAGTACGCATACCGTTTTCGCTGAGATAAATAAAGGATTACGTCAAGTGAGTCCGATTTTGCATACGGTAAAAACTTGATGTTCGTATTTCTGATAAGGGGAAGTTCGTTCATATAGCGAATGGTATGCATATAATTGGAACTTGAATAAAGTTCACCAGGTTTCAGAAAAATTCCTTGTTGAAGGGCATCAATCCTTAGCGCTTTATGTTGTGAGATCAGATAATAATTGTCGAATTGAAGCGTATCGCTCACCGTGTTATCAAGAACGTGATCATCGTGGATAAAGACCTTTCGTATCGTATAGGGTCTTCTGGATTCTGGCGGGGTTTCGGGTTTTACCGTTACTGCGGCATGTAGCTGGTGATCACCCGTTACGGAATCGGCTTTTACGGAAATAAACTCAGGGTTAAAATAAATATATCCTTGTTCCTTCAGGCTCCGGTCTATCCGGATTCGTTCATTCTTAACTGCGTCTAACGTGTAGATGTCCCCTTTTTTCAACAACGATTCTTGCTGAGAAGCACTGATCTTTTGGGTGAGATCGCTGATAGGTTTCGGAAATGTAATGGACTCAAACTGATACGGCTTGTGAAGTGTGATCGTGTATATATATTTTGCTTTGCGCTGGCCAACACGTAGGGTATCAAAGGCAACGGTATTATGAAAATATCCCTGATGGAAGATTCTATTCTGAACGGTGGCAGCAACCTGAGTTGGATTGGCTTGAGAAAGCAATACCGGGTCGGTAATTTTAGTTGCCCAGAATTTTTTCTTCTTCGCCTTATCGGAAAGCATATTGTTTCTGGCTACGGCCGGCCGCATCCACAAAAGTTTATTATTTGCTTTCGGTTTCAATACACCCCTGATAATGGGAACTAAGTTTTTACTCCTATCATCCTTCCCGCTGAATTTTACTTTGTGACCAAGATATAGCGGATCCTCCGATGAAATATGTTTCATACCCGTACAGCCTGCTAACATCAGTACAGTTAGGAATATCAATCGAAATGTAATTGACCTGATCATTAATCCTTTTTCTTTTTCTCTTTCTCTTTCTCTTTCTCCTTACTTTCAAACTCCCGGATGAATATTAACGAGATGCCGGTGTTCCGGATTTCCTGGTAGATAATATCATACGTCTCATTATTAAATAATTTCAGCTGCTTATCGCCATTTCCGGTAAGGTCATAAATGATGGCGATATCGCCCCGGTAATTTTTACCGGTATTACCCCCGGATTGATCCTGGTTAATATCAAAATCACCTCCGATTTCAAAAGCCAGCCGATCATTCATAATACGTTTCGACACCCGGAAATCCATAGCCGTTTGAGTCTTGCCACCCGGTGCAGAGTAATCGCTGAAAGATTGAATACCAACATCAATGTTTACGCCCTTGATGTATTGACTGGCAAAGCGATTCAGTTGACTGGCCAGTAAATTATTGACACTGTTGGACAGGGCCGTTGTTGCAATCACATTTGAATTGACATCCGCGCTCGACTCAGGCAGGAATCCACCAAGCACCAATAGTCCGAAAACCTGTTTGTTCAATTCGGATGCATACTCCGGTTGTCGCAGCCTGTCCAGTTTATTGGCCAGTACCGGATAATTTACTTTTTCATTTTGTGGCAGATCCAATGAAAAGGAGATAATAGGTTTTTCCAGGGTGCCTAGAATATTGATGCCCACGGCATAATTCAGCGATCGTTTATAAATCGATTTTTCATTTTCACCAATTTCATGACCAATCAACCCGATGGAATTGGATGCAACCGTATGTTCCGCTTTTATATTCAGGTCTCCGGTTGACGGATTTCCACTCCAATAGATGGAGGAACCCGGAACCAGGTTGAAATTCTTTTTAACCAGGTCATAAAAAGACAACCGGTAAACGCCTTTCCTGATGGTATAATTTCCCGATAGATTGAGATTGCCTGTTCGGTCATAGCCTAACTCCAGGGTGGCCCCGCCAGAAGCTTCAATGTAATCTCCGGACTGTTCATCGATGATAACCCGGAGTACAGCATTATCCTCAACGGCAAGGGTTGAATTCAGATTGAAATCCGGAAGACTGGCAATTAAGGAATCATAAAGACTACTGGATTGTTCAAGGACTGAATCTAAAGCGAGAGCAGGATCAACAAAGTCAACAATTCCTTCCGCCTTCAACAGCTCAATATCACCCCGGGATGCTACAAAAGTCAGATCCGTGGCGCCCTTAATGGTAAGGTTAGCTTTAACATTTTTGTCCTTCTCATTACCGGTTAATTTTATATCACTGTCAATCACGAGAAGACCCCTTAGCTTGCCACGGGTAGAATCCGGATTGTTAATTAACGAATATTGATCGCTATTGATTTGAAGATCGTACTGGAATGATTCGTAATCCTTTGAGGTTAAATTCCCATGGATGGTGAGTGGATGATGATCCTTATCATAGAGTTTAAAATTGTCAAACAACAAGGATGAGTTATCCAACGTAATACGATCATCCGGAATGTTAAAGGTCAACTTTGGATTAACGGTTGTTAATTCAACATCAAGAAATCGCACCTGCCCTTTTAGTGCCGGTTTTTGTATGGGCCCGTTAATCGCTGCCTCGCCTTTGATGGTACCCTTCATTTGCTCAATAGCACCGGCAACTAAAAAATCAAATATCTCCAGGTTATTGACATCCAGTAATAAGTTGGCATCCACTTCTTTGCTGGCTGTATGATAGAGTCCCTTCAGATCAATCTTATTGGTGGTGTTGGTAAGCAGGAATTCGAAGGGTACCTGATTGCTCTCACTCACGGCTGTAGCGGAAAGGGTTAGTGGACTGGAATTATAAAGAACGAGACTATCAATCTCTGCATTTAGATCAATCTGTTGATTACGTGCATAGGAAACCTTTCCGGTGAGATACCCCTTATTTATTACAGTAGTATCTGGCGAAAGCAGAAAATTAAGCGGGGTGAGATCTACATTCTTTAATGAGATCCCGAATGTGTTCAGGTTACCATCCAGATTAATTTGCATGTCATCCCGGTTAACCTGGAAATGATTGAATACCAGGTTATCCTTTTTTAAATAGACCGGATTTTTCGGATCGATGGAATAATCATTGTCGAAAGCCCGCAGTTTATCGGGGTAAACAAAAACCCCGCTATCGGATCGTACAAGGTGGGTGCGCAAACCCAGGGTGGTAATCGAGTCGTGGGTTACCAGCAGATTCGATAGGGCAGTATCTCCTTTTTTTAGCATCTCAAAATCCAGATTGCCCAACTGAATAGAATTGTAAAGCAAATTCGTTGCAACGATACGGGTGCCTATGCTATCCCGATGCGACCTAAGATTAGCGTACAGGGTATCAAGCGAGATTCCATATCCTTTAAATTTTCCAGAGGTGGCTTGTAGCGTTGCGATTTGTTTTTGTTCATCGAATACTCCCGCTGCCTTGAGCGAAGAGAAGTCATCGACATCCATGCCGAGCAGTTTAAGGAAGCTGGCGTTATCCAGGTCGATGGTAAAATTGGCTACCCGGTTTCCTGTCGGATGAGTACGGGTATCAATGCCTTTTAGAATATTTTCGGACCAGGTTTGGATTACATCTGAGGCATCACGGAAATCAAAGTTTGATACCACGTTAGTTTTTGCATAATTAGTGTAATACGTAAAGTCGCTCTTTGCCGGAGAAAGCAAGGCATGAATGTACAGGGTATCCAATGAGTATTCAATAGCTTGTTTGTGGAACAACATGTCTTTACCTACTAAAAAACTCTCCAGAGAAGACGAATCAATGAGTAGTTGAGATTTCGTATCGCCTGAAATAAACAGGGTGCTATCTCTTTGCACTAAACGCCCTAGTTTGAAACTATCTAATTGAATATGGTTTGTAAATGCCAAAGGTCCCTTGAAAGAAATCTCAGAGTTAATCTCAGAACGATAGTTGGGGTCATCAATGAAAACCATTACGGTCGCACTATCTTTTCTGGTGGTGCTTTGAAAAGCAATGTGATGGATCGCCTCATCCATCATTTCCAGGGTGTTGATCAATCCGTTGATTTCAATCCGCTGATCAGCACCAATAATCCCCTTTGCCCGGGCCGAAAGATTCATGGGGCCAATCCAGGATAGATTCATCCATTTTCCAACATCAACTTTTTCTCCCGTCAGGTTTATATCGATGTCCAGGTTATTTGTTAACCGGGTTGCGAGGCCCGTTGCTTTTACATCGCCCCACGTTGTAAATGCGGTTGCCGCTGCAGATAGCTTAGTCGGATTTCCAGAACTCTTTAGATGAAGGGCAATGCTGGGTGGTAACTTGATTGTTTGCAGATACGGAGTTAGGATCCTTTTGAAGTCAGAGCCTATCGAAGCATCGACTACCAGGTCTTTCCAGGAGATCTTTTTAGGATCCCACACATCTTTCACTAATCCGTTTACGTGAAGCTGACTACTACCTGTCTTTACTATCAATGTTTTTATCTCACCCACACCCAACGTGTAGTTGCCTTCTACTGATAACTCTGTTTGGCCCCAGGCGCTGAATTGACTCATCAGAGAGTCATTGAAAAAATAGGCAAGGTCGTTTGGATTAATCTTTGATTGAAGCACGATTTCTGTTTTAACCTGCCCGGCTTCCTTGGCTGATTTTATATTTGGAACCGTGAGCTCAGCCTGCAGTTCATTGTTGCCGGAAGCAAAATGAAGGTTGGAAAGATTCAATTGACTGCGATTCAACCGCATCTCTGCCTTTGCATGGGTTACTGCAAATCCGGGAAGTTGTACTGCGAGAACCTGCAGGCCTGCGGACAATGTATCTTCATGAATTAAAACATCAGACATACTAAGCTGTATATTCTTAAACGTGATATGAGCCGGATCAAATTTTCGCGTTTCAATTACGTGACCCTGATGAAAAGAAAAATCATCATCCTTCAACGCAAGATGGTTGATTTCAAAAACGATACCCGTGCCAAAATCAGGACTGAGAAGTACCTTGCTGGTTGAGGGGGTGATGTTTTGATTCGCAGGCTGCGCTGTGAGTGTATTTACCAAAGTTTGTTGAATAAAGACCTGATCGGCTTTGATAGCCAGGGGATACGTTGTTAATTCGAATTCCTGAGTTGTTAACTTGCCGAGGTTAATATCCACGGATACACCACGAACTACGGAAGTAAATCCAAACAGAACATTTTCCAACACGACCTGTCTGAACTGAAGCATTGTTGGTGTTGACGGAATGGTTGGCTTTTCATCTGACTTAAAGGCATCAATGATGAATTGAATATTCAATCCTGCTTCATGTTGAATCAGTTTAAATTCTGCCCCTTCAATGTGAACCTGATCAAAAATGAAATCACCGGTAACCAACTTGTAAATACTCGATGCGACTTCAATTTTTTGGGCTGAAAAAATCTTTGTCCCGGTAGGATCCCATACTGTTAAATCCGCAATGGCCACGTTTCCGAGGAGGGAGAACGTGATTGCGTGGATATCTACCTTCGATTCAATTTTGGACGACAGGTAGTTAGCCAATTTGTGGGTGATCTGTTTCTGTACCGGTGGCAGATGGACGATGGCCAACAGGAGTAGTAGTACCACCAGCAAGCCCAGTAAAGCTTTCCCCAGAAATTTGGTAGATCGTACGAATATTTTCGGGACTTGCATCACTTTACTTTCCTATTCGCGATAATCCTAAATTAATCCGCGCCCAGGATTCGTGCCATTGGTTTAGTATGCCCTCAAAAATACGCTTAAACCAGCACCGGAGTAATGACTTATCTCATAATAAATAGGGTTTTTTCGCATCAATAGTTCAGAATTCTACTAGATGGATAGACATTGAAATGGGATTCCATGTGTCTATATTTTTAGTCAAGCCTAACGAAGCCTTTCATCAAGTAACCACGCAATTTGCCGTCTTCGGTTTGAATGAAATAATACGGATCTTCCTCTTTTACAATCAAGATCTTTTCGTCACTTTTTAATGTTCCGTTTATTACTCTGCTAGCTGGATTGGTGGAACTCCAAACATTGACGATTTTTACATCGAAACCATCTGCAATTGTTGTGATCTTACCGGTTCCAATCGGTTTAATTTTTTTAGCCTTTACCGTATCAGCTTTCCATTTTTCAATTGCTAAACTCATAAGGGAATCATAATTCTTCTCTTTTTCACTTTTTTTCTCACTGCATGACATGATGCATGAAAAAATAAATGGAATTATTAAAGTTTTGATGTTCATCTTTTTTGAGTCATCGATCAAGTTAATAAAATGCCAACAACTATGAAATCCAAATAATCTCTTTTATCCTTTAGACACCTAGTAGTTCGATGCCGTTGGCATCGGGTCAGAGGATATTCAAATTTCTATAAAGGTTTCATCCCTTCGGGATGAGCTATCAAATACTTGGGTTTATGCAGATGCCGAAGGCATCAAACATCTATAGTAAACAAAAGACTCTTTAAACGACTCCAACGGAGTCGAACAGGTGTCCACACCTTTAGTCCTCGGAGGTGTCCTGCACTGCAATAAGTTCGATGCCGTTGGCATGGCGTCAGAGGATATTCAAATTTCTATACAGGTTTCATCCCTTCGGGATGAGCTATCGAATACTTGGGTTCATACAGATGCCGAAGGCATCAAACATCTATGCTAGGTGTCCTACACCTTAAAGGTGTAGGACACCTGCACAAGAAATCGGATGCTTAGTCTCTGAGTTTTAGCGCAGCTTCTTTTTCCAAATCCAGATAGGCTTTGCCTTCAGTGCTTACGGTGGCAAAAGAAACCGTGCCTCCTTTAAAGGTGCCGGGTGATTTGTATTGTGTACTCACCGGATCCCCGCTGTCGTAACCAACACATAAGCCATCACCAACTAACGTGAACTTGCCTACCTGAACTTTCATGGTACGTTCGTCAACAGCTTTGTCATTCACATATAGTTTGGCTGTGCCTATGGACTCATGATATTCACCTGCTTTTTCTTTAGTGAACTCAACACCCACTGTGTATTGGCCCGGCTTCAGTGCTGATGAAACCAATTGCTGCTCGGTGATGCCAAGGAAGTTGTACACATAGTATAACTTCTTGTCTTTAATGAAAAGACTATGTCCGCCAAAGCGTGAACCATGAGCGAAAATAACTCCCGAGAAGTTTACTTCCGTGATTTCAATGTTGGCGATCACTTTGAATGATTTTCCCCTGATGCTGGCAGCAACCGCTTCCGGCACCGGGCTGGCGTGTGGATAGTACGTATAACTTTCACGCACTACTTCTTCAGACGGGCGTTCAATGGTAAGAATCTCTGTTGCCGTGCGATCATCCAATGGTTTTGCAAAATTCTTATCCGCTTCTTCATTCCAGAGCTTGATCAATGCTTCGAGTTTTTCTGGATTTTCTTTGGCCAGGTCGTTCGACTCGGCACGATCTACATCCACATGATAAAGTTCCCATTGATCCTTATCAAAATTTCCTTTACTGGTAAGGGGTGCATGAACAGCAACTGCTTTCCAGCCATCCTGCCAGATGGCCCGGGTGCCGAGCATGGTATAATACTGAACTTTTTTCTGTGTCGGTGCATCGGGTGAAGCATCAAATGAATACTTCATCGATACACCCGATAACGGGTATTGATCAACACCTTTATATACTTTGGGCATTTCCAATCCGCAGATTTCAAGTAGGGTAGGAACAATGTCTACGGCATGATGATATTGGTTGCGTACTTCGCCCCGGGCCTTAATTCCTTTTGGCCAGGTAATCACTAAGGGGTCGGCCGTGCCTCCCGAATAATTTGAATACCGCTTGAACATTTTGAATGGCGCAGAGAATGCAGCTGCCCATCCGGTTGGATAATGTTCATAGGTATCGGGTCCACCCAATTTATCAATCAGCTTCATGTTCTCGGCCAGCTCATCCGGGTAACCGTTGAAGAATTTATTTTCATTCACCGATCCACTGGGACTTCCTTCACCCGAGGCTCCGTTGTCGGCCGCATACATGATGATCGTGTTCTCATACTGCCCGGTTTTTTTCAGGTGATCAATCACGCGGCCAATCTGCGCATCGGTGTATTCGGAAAATCCGGCAAACACTTCGCAGAGTCGTGAGAAAAGCTTTTTCTCATCAGCGCTCAATGAATCCCACGGTCGCACAAAGTCTGCTGCGTTGGCCTGATCTTCGGGCATCGGATTGAATTCAGTCAGCTTGGTATCCTTGGGTACTATTCCTTTTTCAATCATGCGGGGAAGCACCCATTTACGGTAGGCATCATAGCCATCATCAAATTTTCCTTTGTATTTGGCAATGTATTCCTGAGGGGCCTGGTGCGGAGCATGATTCGCACCCGGGCAATACCACATAAACCAAGGCTTGGATGGGTTCGCGGCTTTTTGATCACTGATCATCTTGATTGCCTGATCGGCAAGATCTTTTGAAAAGTGATACCCTTCTTCAGGACTGTAGGGTTGTTCAATGTAATGATTGTCTTCAACCAGGTCAGGATACCATTGGTTCGTTTCGCCACCGATAAAACCATAAAATCGATCGAAGCCCATTTGCAAGGGCCAGAGTTTTTTGCTGGCACCTGAAGAGAGATCCGTTTCAGGCACGTTGTGATTTTTTCCTAACCAGAATGTACTCCAGCCATTTTCTTGTAATATTTGCCCGATGGTGGCGGTCTGCTCAGGAATTTGCCCGCTGTAACCCGGAAATCCATTGGCTCCTTCGGTGATAGCACCCATCCCGTTAAGGTTATGATTGCGGCCAGTAAGAATAGTAGAGCGGGTGGGAGAACAGAGCGCAACCGTGTGCCATTGGGTATAGGTTAAACCATCGGCTGCCAGCTTATCAAGGGTAGGCATGTTTACGCGTCCGCCATAAGGCGACCAGGTAGCCAGGCCCGTGTCATCATAAAGAATGAAGAGTATATTGGGTGATCCTTCAGGAGCTTTCTTCCGGATGTAGGGTGTCCAGTCTGCCTTTGAATCGCGAACATCCAGTTTGATATCGCCATTGAATTCTGACCCGGTTTGAGTTGGGGAATCTTTCTTAGGTGGCTGTTGGGTACAACCAAGTATGGTTACTATCATAAGCAATAGACTCCATAGCTGATAAATTCTGTTTCTCATATTTTCTTTAGATAAAAAGGGTATTTTAATTTAGGTGTGATTTTATACCGGAAATATAGGCCAAAACAACCCCAAATAAAATTGGGTTTTTGCAGAAACCATTAATCATTCTGAACGGAGCCCCCGATCAACCTGTAAACAAAATACTATATTGTGAGGTGTGCACCCGCACAACCGGGGCGAGCACCGAACCAACCTGTGAAAGAAAAACTACAACCTAAGGTGAGTACCCGCACAATTGATTTGAGTACCTAACCAACCTTTAAAATAAAAACTACAAGGTGAGCGGGCACCTGTACAGATGAAGCGAGCACCTGACTAACCTGTAGACAAAATACTATTTGGCGAAGCGAGTACCCTTACAACCGGGAAGAGCATCAAACCAACCTGTAAAAGAAAAACTACAAAATGTGAGAGTACCTGAACAATGTGAGGCGGGTACCCAACCAACCTGTGAACTAAAAACTACAAAAGTGGAGCGCACCTACATAACCTGAAGTGAGTACCGGACCAACCCATAAAGTAAAAACTACAACCTGTGGAGTGCACCCGCACAGTAGGTAGGAACACCTGACTGAAGCATATAGGAAAAACTGTGATGTGGAGAGAGTATGGGATCAACCAGTTAAGTAAAAACTACAATGGGTAGGCTTACCCGTGATAGTGGATAGTGGATAATTGACAATGGATAATTTAAAGTATCAACTTCCAATCTCGAACCTCCAGCTTCGAACTTCCAACCTCGAACCGATCACCGTACCCCTCTCCTTTGGAGAGGGGTACGGGGTGAGGTCTCTCTAATAAAAATTTAATTTTTACTTTTTAATAAACCAGCGCATTCAAACGTGCCAATCCATTTTGAGTTACAGTAAAATCAAAAAATAAATATTTCTTAAAAGTGAATAAAAAACACAACGCACTAAATCGTGTTGCGTTGCAATACACATAAGCCAATAAACGCTTATTTATTTTATGTCCAACTTAAAAAACGTAGAGGCCTTCAACAGATTGATCGGCCTCTGCACCGGTTACGGAGGAACGTATGTTCCCGGTTCGCCCAATCTCCGTGTGGAAAGTTTGTCGGAGTTACTTGCCAGGGCACGCCAGGCGTTGCGCGCGGTAAGTGTAACGAAGACGGGTTACGAGACAGCAACCAACGAGCGCGAGGTTGCCTTTGCCCAGATCAAGCAACAGGCAAGTCGCATTTTGGAGGAGCTGAAATCGTGTGGAGCCTTGCCCCAGACGGCTGCCGATGCAGCTACGATGGTGCGCAAGATCAAAGGTCGCGTGCGTGCTGAAAAGCCGGAAGCGCCAGCTGCTTTGGAAACCGAAACCCCGAAGGTTAAACACCCAAGGGTAACGGGGTCCGACTACGACAGTGTTGTGTATCACTTCGAAAAGTTGATCGCCACACTCGTAGCCGAGCCGAAATACAATCCAGCGGTAGCCGACTTGCAGGTGGCGCAACTACAGCAACAACTATCCGACTTGCGTTCTGTCAACCAGGTCGTGGTTAATGCTACCAGTGCGCTGAGCCAGGCACGCAGAGATCGCAATGCCTTGTTGTATGGCGGGTCGGGAAGTGTGTATCACACCTACCTGGCCGTCAAGCATCAGGTAAAAGCCCTCTTCGGCCACACCAGCGAAGCAGCCCAGGCTGCCAGACGGATTCGTTTCACTCCAAATAAACTCGGATGAACCAACCACGTGAATGACCTCTGCATTGTCTGCCAACGGGCGGATGTGCAGAGGTTCCTTTTTCAAGAGAATGCAGAACTAAAGAATTGAAAAAATTCTGAATTCGAAATAAGAACAACCTTATAAGGTCTTCAACTTACTAAGTCTGCGATCAGATCTATTGACCCAAGCCGCTCATTCACTCAACAGCAATCACGCACAAAGTTAGGTATTCAATACTTCCGGGTTTCTATTTGCGTGCCTCCCTCCAAAGTCCAATGCATAATGCAAGAGCAATAGGAATAGCAATAAAACTGATACTATAGGGAAGCATATTTCTGCCAATCATGATCCGGAAGGGATAGAAAAGCCGAATCAGATGAAGAAGTGTCCCCAACCCAAAAAACACCGCTGCAATTTTTGTAAAGGGTTTCATATTGAATAATTTTTAAGTATCGCTACTCTCAGATCCAATTGAACTAGGTACCGTAGAGGTAAACGGAAGAAATGCCGCTAATACAAAGTTTACAAAATAACTGGCTCTAAATCAAGCAGCCTTAAAGTGTAGGACGCTACCTAGCGGGAGCGCACAAACTCCACATCAAAATTGCTTCCTTCAACAGCTTGATAATAGTTGCCTTTCAAGCGGTCTTCTGTGGGCAGAAAGTTTAGCGTATAGGTAGATCCCGGATAATTCACATCCCGCAATTCAACGACAATCATGAGGCTACCATTTTTCTGTTGCCATTCCGCTCGACCAACCTTAATGGGATTGGGATTGAAGTAATGGGCATCGAGTTTGCCACCTGCAGCGGCACTTTTTATTTCTATGATATAGTTCCCCTCACTGTCGGTACGCACCCAGCGCCCAACCAGGAGCTCTTGGTTTGCCTTGGGAACAATTGCTGAGGGTGTTGAACTTTTTGTGTTTTGATTATTCTTGTTTCTCCAAACAAAAGTCCCGATAGCTACGGCAACAACAACCACAACCACTCCAAGAATCCACAAGGAGCGGTTACTTTTTGCATTGGATGTAGTTTTCTTGTTGAGAGGTAATTTGTTGTTTCCTTTATTTTTCATGGATTGAATTTGTTTAGGGTTGCTAAGGTGTCCTACACCTTAAAGGTGTAGGACACCTTAGCTGTCTTTAAATTCAAAATTGATAACCCGATAGGATTCTTCACATAGTTTATCAAAGTTGATATCTAGATGTTCTTTAGCTAAATCGATATTACATAGGCTTTCTTCTCTCAAGCAAAGGTAGTCTTTAAAGGAACTGTATTCCCAATCTTCCATTCTCTTAACAAGCCCGGCTTTCATTGGATTTTGGTGGATGTAATGAAAGGCTGTAGTATCATGATTTTCATTATTCGTTACGCAAATAGCTTTGGTCTTTTGTTGAAACAAACTTCCAACTCTTTTTTCTTGCTTGTTGATCCCCTTTGTGTACGAGCTTAATAATTGCTTTATTCCTTGCGAAAATTGTTGTCTTGCAAAGCTGCCATCATTGATGGTTTGTATTGATTGCGAATTAGCATGAATGAGTAGATGGAAATGATTAGGCATTAAGCACCATGCAAGAAGATCGCAATAAGGAGTTAAATAGCGGCCAAGTCCCTTTATAAAGTAAGTGTAGTTTTCTGGTTTAAAGAAAATCTTTTGTTTGTTATTGCCTCTGTTATATACATGATAGATTTCTCCTTCTGTAAGATGCATCTCCTAAATTAATCAAAAAATAATTTGTCCGCTCCCTAGGTGTCTTACACCTTTAAGGTGTAGGACACCTATCCTTACATCCCCAAACTCCTAAATAATCCCTGGTATTCCGGATTGTTGGGATCCATTTTTCGTAACACATCGGCATGCACTCGGGCTTTTGATAGCAAATTTTGATTTGCATATAAATACGCCAATGCATAATTGATATTAATAGCCAGCGAATTCAGCGAATACCCTCTTAACAAAACCTGTTCTGCTTCTTTCAATTTTCCTTGCTGTTGCAAGAGAAGTCCGTAGTTGTAATACAACCCTGTATTTTCTGAACCTAACTTAACCGCTTTTTGAAAACTTTCCATCGCTGCCGGAACATCATGCATTTCATAATACAACAAGCCGAGGTTATAAAATATCCGATCGTTTTGTGGATCGATAGCGGCTGCGTCTTTTAATGTTTTCAAGGCCTCAGCATTTTTGCCTACCGTACTATAAGATGCGGCCAGGTTTAATCGCGCATAATTCATCAGACTATCTTTCTGTAAGCCGCGCAGGTAATGAGCAATGGCACCCAGATGATCACCGCCTTGTAATTCATAATCAGCCAGCATTACGTTGCCCACAGCAAAATCCGTTTGATAGGTGAGATATTTTTTATTTTCAGCATCCGCTGTTGCATAGGCATTTCGGGCAGAGGCCGGAAGAACTTCAGGAGGCACCCGATGGTAAAGATCAGCAGTAGCAATGCGTACCGCCCTGACTTTATCAGTTAGATTTTGATGAGCTACCGATTGCCAGACTTCAGACGGAAAATTTTCTAAGGATCGAACGGCATGATAACGTACCAATGCCTTTTTATCTTTCAGGGCACTAACCAAAGCATTGGCACTTTGCTGCGTTTGAATGTTACCCAGATAATAACCCGCAGTTGCCCGGGCGATTTCAGGTTGTAAGGTATCTGCCAGAAGTTTTAACAAATGTTTTTCACTCCTGTCGGAAAGCTCACTGCCCGGTAATAAGTCATCTGAGAAGTGATAGGCGCGAGTCGGGCCATACCATTTTTTCACAGCCTCCGCAGCCCAGGTATTGGACTTTTCTTTATGACAACTTGTGCAAGCATTGGGTGTTTCCCAGATAATTGATTGGTCAGGTCGGGGAATTCGAAAGCTGTGATCTCTGCGATGATCGTTGCCCATGTACGTTTTCACCGTCATGTGACAACTGATGCACTGTGCGCCTTCGGTGTTGATTTTATGGAAGTGATGCTCTTGTGTGTTATACTTAGGTTCATGACAACTCATGCATAAGGTATTCCCGCTAGCAATAAGTTTACCGGAATGCGGGTTGTGGCAATTGCTGCATCGAACTTCTTTATGAAACATTTTACTTTGTGTAAAAGAACTGTATTCATAGTCTTCATCGTCAATTTGTCCATCCGCAAAATAGAATTCATTGCTGATGATTTGCGGAATCATATTATCCATGATTTCATCCGAAGCGATGAACTGTTGTGCGATATCTGACTTGCGGGCATGGCAAGGGGCGCAGGTATTCAGTAGTAATTGTGGATTAGGATTTTTGGCATAGAGCAAACCAGCATTTTTTAAACGCACTCCGCGTTTATATTCAGGTGAATTCAGAAATTCAGTGTGCTTGCTTCCAGGTCCATGGCAACTCTCACAGGTAACATTAATTTCATCCCAGGTTGTGTTGAACGAATCGGATGTAAAGTCATAATTCTTCTGGAGATTCGTGGAATGACATGAAGCACACATGGTATTCCAGTTTTGCCCTCCGCCAGTCCAGTTAAGCCAATCATGAGGTGTTAACTGTTGTCCGGCATATTGGTGGAACCATTTATTCTCACGCGAATCCCACGACACCCGGGTTGATTTCAGTCTACCTCCCGGAAAGGCTATGAGGTATTGTTGTAAGGGATAATACCCGAACACATACTGTACTTCATAGTCATGATTCTTTCCATCCTCGCCTTGAGTATTGATATAGTATTTTCCTTCCCTTCTGAAAAACCGGTTGACCACTCCATCAGCTATGTATGTGGTGTTACTAAAATCACCCAACACGGTAGAGTCATGGGCATGCTGCATGGCCAGATAGTGATCGGATTTTTTCCAGTCGCTGAATTCTTTGGTATGGCAGGATTGACAGGTGGCGGAACCGACAAACGTAGTTTGGGTGATAATACTTTTTGATGACTCTTTTTGATCTTTCGGGTCACTGCAACTGTCAAGGAGAACCACAATCGAGTAAAGCGAAACACAGACGATGCCCCAGAGTATAAAATTTTCTTGCCTGTTCATTCTGTGCTAAGTGTTCTCAAGATAGTTATTTGCTGAGTTGTTCGACACCTGATCTACTTAAACATTTCCCTTAATTCAATAATTTTCTGGTTTGGACTATCCATGTCGATAAGTCCACTGCGGGGCCTGTCAAGGTCGATAATGGTAAAGACAGTAGCCGAGAGCATAAGGGCGAACCCTATTACCACAATCCAGTCAAACTTATTTTTGCGATCATATCCTAACAGGAACGAAGAGCACAGACAAAGGGTGAATAGAAAATACATGATGGAATCCGGAATGGTTGATTCTCCGGCAGCCCTGCGGGTGGTGGTGATATCGATCATTGCATTTAAGGCCGGGATCAATTCTGATGTGCGGGTGGTGATATCGTCTTCACGGGCATAGGCAGCAGCAATTGACCAGATTTTATTACCGATCTCACTAGCCCGGTAGTATTCTGTATAGATCTTTTCCATGTCCATACCTGCCTGGTAAAAATCAATGCGTGCATTTACATAGTCTTTCAGGTGACTTCTTAATACCTTACGAATGCTGTCCGGATAAATGTCCGTTCGCAGGATAGCGGTGCCAATATCATTTGCTTCTTCAATCACCAGTTGTCTGCGAATATCATATCGTGAATTTGACATCCCAAAGGTAAAGGCGAGCAGTAAAGCCAACAACCCCAACAAAGTTCCATTAATGGCACCCAGATCCTCCACAGTGTGTTCCGGGGTTTTCTTGAGCGTTCTCATCCGCAGGCGATAACCCAGAATATAAAAGACAATCAGAAGAACGAAAAGAACAATTGCCACCACCAGGGTTGATGAAGATTGCAATAAAGAAAGTTTGATCATAGTGATATTTACTTAAGCCTTACTATACAGAATGTTAAAGATAAGTAAATCAAGGCAAACGCAGAGACATAGTGGTGGTGCGAAAGAAATTTTTGGATTTGGAAATAGAAGTCAGGGTTGAGATATGACTTCTATTGTTGAACAATTAACTTAGCCACAAGTCTACCGGTTTTTTTACAACCGGAGTAAATGGCAACTCTATTTTCTTTCCTTGTTTGGCTGAGGCATAGGCTGCATAAATTACTTCCAGCACAGCCCGACCTAACTGCCCGGTTACCATAGGTTCTTTGTTGTTGCGCACACAATCAACAAAATGTTTCAATTCATGCGGATACCCCTGATTGAAGGCTTCTTCAAAAACAGGAAAACTCCACCCGGTGGTTGTATCCGTTTTCTCCATGGCATACCCAAACCCTTTTCGGCTATAGGCAAGGGCAGCATTCCCTCTGAACAAATCAGCATACACAAGTCCTTCGGTACCATACACTTCACAATGGTCGTCCATACCGCCATGCTTTGCCCAACTGTTTTCAGCAATACCGATGGCACCGTTATCAAATTCTACAATCACCACCGAGTTATCTTCTCCTTTCGTCCGGCCTTTATGCAATACCGTGGACATAGTAGCCATCACACTTTTTACCCTGGCCCCATTAAGCATCCAGTAAAACCAACCAAAGGCGTGACAACCCATGTCCATCAATACACCGCCACCGGCCAGGTTCACATCATAAAACCAATCGGAGTGGGGGCCCGAGTGTTTTTCGGCTTGCTTTAACTGATAGATAGTTCCGATGGCACCTTCCTTTACCAGATTGCGAACGCGTTCGTATTTAGGCGCGAAACACAGTTCTTCTGCATACATTAATTTCACCCCTTGTTGGGCGCATACCCTGATCATCTCATCCGCTTCTTCCAGGGTAACGGCCAATGGCTTTTCAATGATCACATGCTTTTTGGCATGAGCGGCCTTGAAGGTTGCCTGTGCATGTAAAAAATTAGGTAAGCAAATATCAACCACTTCGCATCCGGAATCTGTAATGATTTTATCGATCGAATCATACCAGGCCTTGATGTGATGCTTCTCAGCAAAAGCTTTTGCTTTATTAAGATCACGGCTATACACGGCAACCACTTCGGCTTCGGGTACGAAGCGCTCGTAACTTTCCATATGGATATCGGAGATAAAGCCGCATCCTAAAATGGCAACTTTTGTTCTGCTCATAGAATTTACTTTATAGGCTAAAAGTAATAAACAAACTACCGAAGTATATAGCCAATCATAAAAAAAGCCGACCTGAGGGTCGGCTCTTATGAAAAGTGAAAAGGTTCGTTAAGTCTTAATTCCCAAATGTAAATCCAACATTCAGCGAGATATAAGACTGCGCTTCGGTCAATTCACTACCTGCCTGAAATCCATAGTTATACTTTGCGCTTACATGAAACGAAGTAACATCGGAGGCCTGAATCAAAACACCCAATGAAGGTTGCAAGGCAAAATTCCATGCTTCCTGTTCAATCGTATAAAGATTCATGTCGGTGTTGCGGATCGTATAGATTGTACCGACACCTAGCCCCACAAAGGGATTCATAGACTCACCTGGCTTGAAGTAATAGGCAGAACTGATGTACATGGGAATGTGGTTACTATAACGCCATTGTTTACCGCTCAGGGATACATTATCAACTGTATAGGTATCGTAGCTGAGTTCATCATAAAATACATTCCAACCCAAACTAAAGCCCACACCAATATTGGGCTGTACCATTTTCTGGAAATCAAAATTGATACCTCTGAAACTTGCCGGTTTAATAAATTCCTGCAGGTCACCCGTGGGGAGCCCTATGGAATAGGTAACAGACGTAATGCTTTGAGCTTGCACAAGACCAACGGTGCACAAACTAAGTATGGTTATTATTAAGATCTTTTTCATAACGGTTTGCATTAGTTGGTTTTCAGATAGGGAGATTGTACAAATGCCTGGTTGATGGCTGTTACGACACGGTCAACATCATTATAGCCGGTAACCAATCCGTTGGCAGCACTAATCCAAATAGTCGGTGATTTGTTGATAGCACTTTCCAGGTTTGGATCAGCCATCGTGATTATTACTGAGCCAGTGGTATAACTGCTAACAGTGTAATAAGGCGGGTAATACCAGCCCCAGTATCCACCATACCAGCCTCCATACCACCAATCGTACCAATAACTGTAGAAAAAGGTAGTAGTTGACATGGCTGCAGGAGTTACCAATACATCTGGGCCATTGGCTATATTTATCTTTTCCCAGCCCATTTTAGTCATGTTCTGATCTATGGCAGCCAATATAGGTGTGGCATAAATATCTTTCATATAAACGTACGTAGTGTCGCCATTGTCGATCTTCACATCCGTTACAATTTTGTCAGGCATGGAATAGGTGCCCTGGCTTTTAAAGTCATACTCCTGGTCATAGCTACTATACACCACATCCAGATCCTCCACATATTCTGGGCCTGCCGGATAGCAACCCAACAAAAAAACTCCGACTATAGCCGTGAGTAACGTTTTACTAAAAATTCGTTTCATAATTGTCAGTTTTAAAATCTAGGCAAATGTAATTAGTTGAAGTCTACACAAAAATGACTTTTATCATGGAAATTCTTAAAAACACCCTCCTAAACGTTAACGTTTATTAAGTTATTTCTGAATCCGGATTCGGACACCTGAAGGATGGAAAGAATTCCAGAAGAGCGGCTGTCGCTTAAAGGGAATTTGGTGATGAGCCCAAATTTTAGGCCTTGGCATGAGTCAAATTTGGCAAGTGTAAAAATTCACCGGGTTTTTAATTTCAGAAGTTGAATGACCCTAAGATGAGACTGTTATATAATCGCTAACTTGCCATGAATTCATTTAATGTATTCATAGTTATGAAAAAATATGGTTTATCATATTGGTTTGTTGCCATGAGTTTGTTCAGCATGCCGGGGTTTGCTCAAACCGAGAGCGACTCTACATTATTAGGCTTGCCAGGCGATAACCTTGATCTTTATGCCGTTCTGGATCTCTTTCAAAAATCCAAGACCATTGAAGAATTTGAAAAATCGCTAAACCTTGAAAAGACGGGGATTAACAACCTCGATTTGGATTTGGATCAAAAAGTTGACTTCATAAAGGTCGTGACAACGAATGAAGGTGATGATTTTACATTTATTCTTCAGGATGAAGTAAGTAAAACAGAAACGCAGGATGTTGCCGTTATCTTAGTCTCGAAGGACAAAGACAAAAAGATCACCATGCAAATTGTTGGTGACGAAGATCTGTATGGTAAAAATTATATCGTTGAACTGAAGGAAAGTAAAACTCCAGCGGTTACTGCCAATCCCGGGTATACCGGTACCGACACGGTTAAAATTGTTAGTGCCCCGGCAAAGACCACCACGGTTGTGGTTGAATCTACGCCTATCGTACAATATGTGTATTCACCAGTTTATGTTCCCTATTATCCTCCCTATACGTATGGATATTATCCACCCTATTATTCGCCATTTTTTGTTATGTCGGTGGGCATTTATATTGGTCATCATTCTTATTACCATGGTGGGTATGGGTATCATGGAAATACAGTTGTAATTCACAATCACAATACCTATAACAATTACAATAATTCCAGAAACAGGTCAAGTACCGTGAGTCGCAATAATGCAAGTGGTAATTATAACAGGGGTAACAATGTATCAACACGTCCATCCACGGGAGCATCAACGCGTCCATCTACACGTCCCTCAGCCGGAACAACACCTTCTACCCGCCCATCCAATGGATCGGGGGCGGGCCGCCAGTCAGGTGGGGTTTCTCCCTCTAACCGGCAGTCAAACAATTATTCTCAGCAATCCAAACCTGGTTCAAACGGAGCATCGCGGTATAATAGTGGAGGAGGAGCTTCCAGAAGTGGAGGTGGTTTTAGTGGTGGTGGCGGTTCCCGAGGAGGTGGTGGAAGAAGGCGATGATCTGTTTTTTTTTTGATCATTTGAAATTCTGAACATCATGCATAAAAAAGGCTGTCTTAAAAATCTTTCTGACAGCCTTTAGCATAATTTAAAGGATCTTATTATTCAAGCGGCATATCAGAGGCACTCATCTCTCGTACGCTTACATATTTACCGTCTCTTTTTTCAAAGAGAATCATGTAATTCCCGGTATTAATGGCAACATTAGTAGAGTCAACTAATTTGAAATAGCCAATTTCAACAACTTGATTCCCGTCATTTGATACAAAAACTTCCTTAGTCGTAAATGAAATCGTGTTGCCTTTTGACGATTCGTCAATGCCTGATTTTAAATAAGTTACAACTGCTTCCTTACCTACTAAGGGTTCCTTATTTTGCGCAAATACAGTTGCATCTTCAGCGTAATAGCCAATGTTTTTCAATTCTCCGGTATTATACAAGGCGGCAAAATCATTTTCTTTAGCCTGAATCTCTTTTTTAATTTGTTCTTTATCGATCACCAGTGCCGCTATCGGTTCTTCCTGCTTAGGATTACAGGCTATTAGTAACGATATCACACATGATAATAATGTTGCCTCGATTAGTCTGTTCTTCATAATTATATTGGAAATAGGTTGTACACGAATAATTTGACTCAAAAGTAGTGTAAATACCCTTGAGCATTGAATGGTTTTTACTGTTTCTTTCATTATTGCAGCCGGAAACCGTGTAAACCCTAATATTAGTAAGAACAACCAGCGTATTAGCACAAATTGAGAGAAGAAGGCCTATGAGAGGGAAGTATACTCATTGATCATGATTTATTCAAAGTATGATATTTGTCATTTGATGCTGTCCCAATTCAATGAAACTTTGTCTATCGTCAATACCTATTAATAAAACGATTTTAACTAAACACGTTGAACTTATGAAACGCCATCTGATTTTAATCACTATTTTATTTCTGTCTTTCTGTGCCTGCGCACAGGAGAATGCCTTTACCATTGGGGCCGGCTATGCTTTTGCAACTATTGAAGACACCGATAACCAAGCAACAGGATATAGGATCAATGGACTTTATGAGTATAATCCTGCGGGTGGAAAATTTGCCCATGGATTTTCAGTTGGGTATGTTCATATGACTGCTTCGGAAAGTAATCTTTCACAAACCGTAACTACTACGGTAGGTTCTTTACCCATTTATTATGCTCCTAAACTTTTGTTTGGAAAGGAAAAGGTGAAAGCGTTTTTAAAAGGAGCGCTTGGGATGCAATTTGCAAGTTTGAAGAAGGAAGGCTTTATTGAATTGAGCGACAATGATTTTGGGTTTTATGGAGGTTTTGGCGCTGGAGCCATGTATTCTCTGAGCGAAAAAATGTTTATTAATGCGGAATATGAAATTGCATGGTTAGCGAATGGCTTTTATAAAGATGGCTGGCTTAATACAATCAATATAGGTGTAGGATTCAAGTTTTGAGCGACCGTGCCTCAATGATCTGTTTTGGGGTCACAAAAAAAGCCCGCTCATAAATAAGCGGGCTTTTCACAAATGCTTCTAATCTTACTTTTTTGGAGGATAATTCGTGAAGATCTGCTTTACTGCATAGTTAATATTAGACTCTCTTTTGGGGGCACTGGCATTTTCATCAATAGTCTTAGTACCGCGACCCTGCCATGCAATTTTTTCAGTTGATTTGTCCACCAGGTTTATCAACAGCGTTCCATCCGTGTATTCATTGTAGTTAACTGTGGTGGTTGAAAAACCACCACCATATCCATACCTTCCATACCCATAACCACCATACCCGCCATACCCGCCACTTGTATTTGCCACGGCTTCTTTACGTTGCTTTGCAGTCACAAATATGTCAATCAGTACGTCAGGATTTTCGGATTTGGTAAATCCTTTTGAGGCCAATTCTGTCTCCACAGCTGTAATAATCCGACCGCGATTCAATTCATCAACAGGCAATTTTGCAACTTCATCAGTAAAAGCATAAGTTTTGTATTTCGTGAAATCAGCTTGCTTGTCATAGTCGTAGGCTATTTTTACCGAACTACAGGCGCCAAATAAAAGAGCGCTAAAGAGGATTATTAGGTTTTTCATAAAATGCTTATTAATTTATTGTGAGGCAATTTACTGAAGTTTGCAACACCTAAAAATGACAAAAGTCATTAAAAATGTTTTGCCAAATCGTAAGTTGGACATAATGAGAATGTTGCCTTTAAATTTAAATTCATCAAAATAAGTGATTAAATTTCTCAGGAATTAATATTAATGCAATATGAAAAACGTAGTAATTTTTATTTTCCTTATTTCGGTTATATCAGCATGCAGCAGCGTAAAGATTGTGGGGGTTAATAAGACGGAGGGTTTCTCAATTTCGAAGTATAAGACCTTTAGTTTTTATGAAGTGAATAGGGGTGGTGATGCATTAGGCCCCAACCAGGAAGCCAATTTAAAATTACTCAAAGAGGCCATTGTTAAGCAAATGAGTGCAAAGGGGGTTACGATGAGCGGTGATAATCCTGAATTGCTGGTTAACATTGGCATTGTAGTGTCCTCTCAAGTTCAAACGGTTGAAACCAGTTTAACTAATCCCGCAGACCGGACGTACTATATGGGGCAACGCACTTATTCCTGGCAAGCTGGTGAAAAAGCGGTAGGCACCTATAGACAAGGAACCGTCACGGTGCATCTTGTTGACCCTGCTGCCAATAAATTGGTCTGGCAAGGTTCGGCTGATAGTGTACTTCCGGAAAAGCAGAAAAATATTCCTACCCTTATTGAGGAAGGAATGGCGAAGTTATTTAAAGAGGTTATGTAATAACCGGCCTGAACTGGTGATTTGAACTTGCAGTTTCAGTTTTTAACTCACATAAATAAAGAGCTCCGGAAGTTTTCCGGAGCTCTTTTTAATTCGTATTTATTGGAATGGTATTACCGTACGTTTATTCCAAAGCCTACATTCAAGGCATTGTATTGGCTTAGAGTATAATCTCCATGAAACGTAAATACGGCTAACTTAAGACGTAAACCTCCTGTGGCACGAAAACCTGAAGTAGAAAAATCCAAGGCTACTGGATCAGTAGCTTCAGCAATTCCGTCATCATCCAGATCGTAGGTTCCCTTCATATCAAGATTGGAAGAACCGAAATCATAGCCTACACCACCATAGAATGTAAGAACCGAAATCTTTTTTGAAATCAATGCCTGGATGGTGGTAGAACTGAATTCAAGAACACCCTTTTGATTTGCGCCCGAGGTAGCTTCAATTTTTTGCTCCGCTTTCATTTTTGTGAAACCTGCAAACACGGATAAATCAAATGGGAGAGCTTTAATTCCCGGGATATATTGCTTAATGTCGTGCATGATACCAACCCCGAATAAGCTGAACTTGAAATCCTGCATGGTAACGGTAGGAGAAAAGCGAATCTTTAAATCGAAATTTTTAGGAAGGCCGATTCCCAGTTGATACATAGGTACCGGAAGAGCTTTGGCAATTTTGATGGCATCCTCCAGATCAACACCTTCAGGCCCAAGAAAAGTCTCTCCGGTATCTACATGTTCATACGTGGGCGATTTAGCAGGACCAAAGATAGTGGGTACATTTCCGGACCCTGTTGGACTTATGCTTTGTCCATCATAGGAGATGAGTTTTACTTCGGTAAGACTGTTGTTATCAACTTTATAAAGATCGTCCGAACTGGGAATGTAAACCAGCGTACCAGTAAAGGTTAAATCAAAGCCAAGGGTTTTATGTGTTTTAGCGGTATTATACCATCCAAAATTTAATCCTGCACCAATCGACCGCATGGCGGGTCCGGCATAACCTTCGGCTAGTATATTGGCATCCTTCAAACTTCCTTTCAGGATATCGTCAAAATCATTTTGAGCTTTTAAATGAATGGGATGACAGAGCACTCCGAAAATAAAAATCAATATGCCAGCTTTTATAGTCTTCATAAGTTTACAATTCTAGGGTTATCTCTCTTGAATTCGAATTTAGGCATTTTGATAACCCAAATTCTTAAAAACTTTTAAAAATATTTAATGAGTGGTTGAGGATTAGCTTATTATAACTAAATGCTGGCAATCTTTATTGTCTTAAAAATGAAGAAAGGCCTGAGATGTCAGACCTTTCAAGTATTCAGGTAGATTTTAATTGTGCGTTCGGATGTCGGCCTTGCCTATGATAATGCCTTTGTTAATGAAGGAAGTGCCTGTAACGTTAACTTCCGGTTCACCGATTGCACTTACCCTTACTTCATCACTTGCATTAACGCTTAGTTTGCCCTCACCATAGATGCTCGTGGATACTGAAGTGCTGGCCAAAGCCCTTGTGTCAATCTTATTTTCACCATAGAGCCGATAACGCTGATGTATGGCTTTGCCGGCTTTGATTTTAATCTTATTCTCACCGTACACCACCGCTCTGAATTCTTGAGCGATCAACGAGTCAAAGGTAATTTCCGCCTGGCCGTATGCTTTTAGATCAAAGCTTTCATTTTCCAACAAACCTTTGCTAATAACCTCTTGCTCTCCGCGAACTTCCAGGGATCTAAGTTGGGTATAGGTAACATAGGCCGTAACCTCGGCATTATGATAAATACTGGTCTTTGAATCATAATCATATTCATCCGTTCGCTCACGTTTATCAACAATGCGTGCCTGATCAAGGAAAATACAAAGCTTGTTGCCTTCCACTTCTACATTAATCTTCCCGGCATCAATGTGGGAGTAAAGAATCCGAATAGATTCTTCTGATCCTTTCTCAAGGATCAGATTGATCTTAGGAGAAACCGTGATTTTGCTAAAGGGATTTAATTTCTTTTGAATTTCCTGTCCGAAGGATGGGCTGCTACCTGCTAACAGGGCTATAAAAATGAGGAAATTGGCGATCTTTTTCATATTTCTTGGTTTTGAAGGTAAGACAACTAAATCCTAACTTCCCCCTACTTGAGTTTAAAAGAATAGCCAATAGCTAGCAATTATTCACTTCTTAAACTCTCTACAGGATTACTAAATGCTGCTTTTAGCGCCTGAAAGCTGATTGTTAACACAGCTATGCCTAGCGATGTAACTCCTGCCAACAGGAATACCCCAGCGCCAATCTTAATACTATATTGAAAATCACTCAACCATTTTTCCATCACAAAGTATGCTGCAACACTGGCTAGTATGAATGCAACACCAACCAGTTGAACAAATTCGGAGGAAAGTTTAACTAAGATGGTGCCATTGCTCGCACCCAATATTTTACGAATTCCAATTTCTTTCTTGCGCTGTTCTGCCGTAAAGGCCGAGAGAGCGAACAAGCCCAGGCCTGCAATCACAATCGCCAGCACGGTAAAATGAGTAAACATGGAAGTGAATGCCTGCTCATTGCGGTAAAGATTGGCAAACTGTTCATCCAGAAAATCATATTCGAAGGTGGAGCCCGGGTTAACTTTCTTCCAGCTTTCTTCGATCGATGCAATAGTTTCGCTGGCATTTTCGGCTTTGATTTTTATAGCCATCGAGCTATTGTTTTGGTTATAGAGCATAAATAAGGGTTCGAGCTTGTGGCGAATGGTAGCAAAGTGAAAATCTTTAACCACACCGACTATGGTATAGGCCGTTTGGTCGGTAGGATTGGGGCCACTCTGTAAACTGATTTTTCGGCCTACTGCCTCATCCCATTTAAGTAAACGCATCATTTCTTCATTGATAATCATGCCCAGCGAGTCATTAAATTCAAGCGAGAAATTTCTTCCCGCGAGAATCGACATGTTCATGGTTGGCAAAAAGGATTCGTCTACAGCCATAACACTGGTAATAATATTCGTTTCATTACTCGTGCCCTCCGGGTAAATCTGAGTCCGGCCTAATTGTTGGCCTAACCGCACCGTGGAGGTACCGGCCGCAATCACATTCGGATTTCTAAGTAGTTCATTCCGTAAGGTGGTTGATCGGTCAACATTTTGACCTGTTTGCTGCAGTGTAATCACCTGATCCCGGCTGTAGCCAAGATCAGCTGAATAAATAAACTTCATTTGTTGGTACACAATCCCGGTACCTACCATCAAGGCAATTGAAATTGTGAATTGAAGCACCACAAGAACTCTGCGTAACTGAATGCCGCTGGTTGAATTTTTAAACGCTCCTTTTAGTACAACCACAGGTTTGAATGCGGACAGTACAAATGCCGGATATAGACCGGCCAGAATACCAACGGATAATAAAAGGGATGTAATCAACAGATAATAAAAGGGATGTAATCAACAGGAGATTTTCAATTGATAATAAACTCAAGAAATCTGCATGCCGGTTATAACTACTGTTAAGAACCGGCATCAGGGCAAATACCAAGGCAATGGCAAGTATAGCAGCAATAAGAGTGACCAATATTGATTCAACAAGGTGTTGAAAAATTAATTGATGCCTTACAGCTCCAATCACCTTGCGCATACCAACTTCCTTAGCGCGGCCGGTTGATTTGGCAGTGACCAGATTCATAAAATTGACAGCTGCCAGAATTAGAATCAGAAGGGCAATGGTAGATAGCACGTATACATTTAGAATGTCGGACTTGTTGGCATTGGATTCAAATAAGATTTCTTTTGAGCGAAGATGTACATCTTTCAGGGGTTGAATCACGGGTATGAAGAATTCAACCGCATTGTTCTTTTTGTTGATCGCCTGAAGTTTTGTGTTAATATCATCTTCGTCCAGTGGGCGATCGAACAACAAATAAGTAAACATGCTTATGCCCTGCCAGTTCCCCAGGTATTGACGATACCCGTCATCGTTTTGAGCGGGTGTCATCGATCGCAGCAAATCAAATTGAATGTGTGAATTGCTTGGCAAGTCGGCAGCTACGGCCGTTACATGTAAATCTGTATTTTGATTAAGTTTTACCGTTTTTCCAATGGGATTTTCCTCAGCAAAGATTCTCTTGGCCAGCGATTGCGTTATGACGATAGAATTTGGTTCATCGAGCATGCCTTTGGTTTGTCCTGCGACAATGGGGAAATCAAAAATTTCAAACAGCGATGATTCGGATCTGAAGTATCCATTGCACTTAAGGGATTTATCTTCATAACTAATGTCTTGTCGGCTTCCCCCAGACAGGCGGGCACTTTTTATTACTTCCGGGAGTTCGGCTTCGGTAGCAGGCCCAAGTGGGGGTGGGGTAACGCCTACCAGTTTGCTACTCACTCCTTCGCCATTGTCGATTGTAAGCAGCCTGCCGATGCGATCATAGTTTTGATGCATGGTGTCGTAAGACAGGTCTTCCTGTATGTACAAGAAGATGATTAAACTGGCGGCCAGTCCGAATGCCAATCCTGCAATTTTGATGACTGAATAACCCTTTTGTTTTAGAAGATTTCTAAAGCCGATAGTAAAGAAGCTTTTTATCATGGCGAGGTAAGTTTATTCAACGATGATTTGAATTGCCAATTAGTTTGGATGGGTGGCCATTATTCACTTCTTAAACTTTCTCTCCATAAAGGATTACAAAATACTGCACATCATCAAAAATGCATAAAGCTGTGGTAAGGTAATTGCGAAGCATGTTTTAGTATTTCAGATACCAGTTGAAATTTTCTTAGCTCAATTAAGTCTGTTCTATTAGTATTTTATTCACTTCTCAAACTTTGTGTGGGATTGGCGGTTGCCGCCTTCAATGCCTGGGTACTTACAATAATCAATGCCAACACGAGTGCGGTAGCTCCGGCCAACGGCAAGATCCACCACATGATGGCGATGCGATACGTGTAGCGTTCAAGGAAATTATTCAAAAACCACCAGGCAACCGGTCCGGAAATCAGAAACCCAAAAATTACAAGCCTTGAAAAATCCTTTGAGATCAGGACCACCAAACTTGAAACAGAAGCTCCCATTACTTTACGGATACCTACCTCTTTTGTTCGTTGCTCAGCTGTAAAGGCAGCAAGACCAAAAAGTCCGAGACAGGTTATTATAATTGCCAACGATGCAAATACGGTGGCGAGTCGGCTTATTAAATTTATAGTAGCAAATTTTCTCTCAAAATCTGCATCTGCGAAACGAAACTCGAAGGGATAGGTGGGGTTCAGTTTTTTGAAAACGCTTTCTATCGTATTAATAGATTCACTCAGGTCTTGACTTTTGTTAAGTCGTATCGTGATGGTACTACTCCAGTCAGGGTCAAAAATCAAGGTCATAGGTTCAACCGGTTGATAGGGCGAGGCCATCACCACATCAGGCATCACACCAATAA
Source organism: Cyclobacteriaceae bacterium (assembly GCA_044229915.1). GTDB lineage: Bacteria > Bacteroidota > Bacteroidia > Cytophagales > Cyclobacteriaceae > ELB16-189. The sequence continues at coordinate 53,836 of JBGASB010000006.1, read as the reverse complement.
TTTCAAGTTCCCGATCATTATATGTTAATTTCCGACCTATCGGTTCATTCATGCCCATCAGGTCAACGGCCGCCTGGTTTATAATAACGGCCATCGAATCGCTTTTGAAATCTCTGGAGAAATCCCGACCCTCAATCATTTTTATACCCATCGTTTCTGTGTAATCATACTCCGTAGCAACAGTTGAGAAGCCTACCCGTTGATCCGGCATCCCTTCCCATTTCACCTCATTGTTTGAAAAGATGGATGTAATAGGGCTGTTGCTTTTACAAACTGATTTAACAACCCCCGTCTTTACCAACTCTTCGCGGATGGTCTGGAAGTTAGTTTCCAGTTCTCCATTAGTCCAGATTTGCATCAGGTTTTCGCGATCATACCCTATGTCGCGATTTTTTACATGCATAATCTGTTGATAGATAACGATAGTGCCGATGATTAAGAAGATTGAGAAGCCAAATTGCAACGTCACTAAAACTTTCCGTGGTGTTGTGGCACCTTTCCCGATGCTTACTTTTCCTTTCAACACCTTCACGGGTTGAAAAGACGAAAGATAAAATGCCGGGTAACTGCCCGCGAAAATGCCGATCACGAATACCCACCCAATAGCAACAGACCATAGCCAGGGATTTGAATAATCGATTGAGATATTTTTGTTAACTAAGAGATTATAGGACGGCAATACAAGCTCAACTAATACGATGGCCAGTACTGATGAAATGAATGTGACCATTACCGACTCACCGAGAAATTGAAATATCAGTTCCTTTCTTCTGGATCCTACACTTTTGCGAATGCCTACTTCACGCGCCCGGCTTTCACTACGGGCTGTAGCGAGGTTCATAAAGTTGATGCATGCAATCACTAACACGAAAATGGCGATGGCTGTAAATAGCCGTACGTATTCGATCATGCCGCCCGAATTTATTCCGTTTTCGAAATTGGAGTAGAGCCGCCATTTGCTCATAGGGTGAAGGAATAATTTAGCGGTTGGCGCTTTCGGATTATTGTCTTTTATGATATCTCTAATACTGTTGTTTACCTCTGCTTCTGCTGCTCCAGGTTGAATTTGCACATACATTTGGAAGGAATTATTATTCCAATTGTCTTTAGAGTAACGAACCCAACTTTGAGTGGCTTCATAGTAGGCAAAAGGTAATACGTAATCAAAAGCGAAGAATGATTGTTTCGGAACATCTTTGATGATGCCAGTTACTTTCAATTCTTGCCCGTTATCGACTTTTATTAATTGATTAATGGGGTCTTCGTCATCGAAAAATGCTTTGGCAGTTGATTCGGTGATCACGATAGAAGAAGGATCTGATAAGGCTGTATTGGGATCCCCCTTTACCATTTCAAAGCTGAACATTTTAAAGAAGTCTTCGCTGGCACTCAATCCCATTTTATTCAAACGTTTATCACCTACCTGAAGCATGTTGCCTTCGCCCCAGTTGGTCATTACCACATGCTTTATCTGGCTTGATTTATCTTTAATTGTTTCCTTCATCGGGTAAGGCATGGCATTTCCGGTTCCTATGCCTTGCGCCCATTGCTGACTCTGATATAGCTTGTAGATTGAATTGTAATTTGAATGAAATCGGTCGTAGGAATATTCATCAGCCACCCACAGTAGAATCAATACAGCACTGGCAATACCAATGGAAAGGCCGGTTATGTTAATGAAGGAGTACACCGAGTTTTTGAGAAGACTCCGCAGGGCAATTTTGAGATAGTTCTTAAACATGGTTATATAAGTAGGTGTTGATTTATTCCGTTCGTAAAGAATTAACAGGATTGGCCGAGGCGGCTTTGATCGATTCAAAACTCACGGTGACTAATGCTATGATTAATGCAGAAGCCCCTGCATAAATAAAAATGGTGAAACTCAACGGGATGTGATACGCGAAACCGCTGAGCCACTGATTCATCAGATACCAGGCCAGAGGCACAGAGATGACTAATGCCACCAACACTAATCGAACAAATTCCTTTGACATCATGGTAACGATTTGACCAATGCTGGCACCCATTACTTTGCGGACACCAATTTCTTTAAATCTTCTTTCAGCCATGTATGTGGAAAGTCCATAGAGCCCGAGGCTGCAAATGATCATAGCAATGATGGTGAACGCAGTAATGATCTGTGAAACTTTTCGATCTTCAGTGTATTGCTTTTGGATAGATTCATCCAGGAAGTAGTACTCAAAGGGAGTATCATTCACTAACCCTTTCCAGTTCTTTTCAATAAGTGCCGTAGTTTCACTGAAGTTAGATGTATTGATTCCTGCAATCAGAAAAGCAAATTCCTGCTTTTCAGAGGCGATTTCAAAAATGGTGGGATTGATTGCTTCTTTTAGAGAAGTCTGGTGATAGTCTTCCATAACGCCAATCACCTGAAAAGTATGTTTAGTGCCTTGCCAATCAAAATATAACGGTTGGCCAACCATCTGGTCGGGTTCAAAACCAAACTTCTTCGCAGAAGCTCTGTTAACAATGATATTGGTTCTGCTTTCCGCTTGTGGATTGTCAGAAAATTGACGCCCTGCAATTAGCTTTATGCCCAGAAGATTCATGTATCCTGCATCTACCGTGTTTCTTCTTTGAATGATTGCTTTATCCATATTACCGCCTTCGCTGTAATACATCATGTCGCTGTAAATAGGAGAACCAGGGATATATTCGGTACCAGAAACCTGTGCGATAGAACTGTTGTTTTCCAATTCCTTTTTCAAAGCCGGATATTGATCCTGGGCGGTCTTGGTACGAAGTGGTAAAACAACCTTGGCCGTGGAATCAAAGCCAAGATCTTTCTCCTGCATAAATTTTAATTGCTGCGAAATAACAATCATTCCACAGACAAGAGTAATTGCAATCATGAATTGAAAAACGACAAGCCCCTGGCGCAGCCAACCAGAGGCGCTGCTTAAGTTAAACTTTCCTTTTAGCACCTGAGCCGGTTGAAATGACGATAAATAAAAAGCCGGATAACTTCCGGCCACTAATCCGGTAATGATGGTGATAGCGGCCAGGGCAAGAATGAAATACACTATGTTCTCGGATCCAAAGGAGATTGATTTTCCGGTAACCTGGTTAAATAGCGGAAGGCTTAATTGAAGAATGATTATGCTGAGAAGGATGGCAATAATCACAATAACCATGGCTTCGCCCAAAATCTGTCGGATCAGTGAACTTCGGAATGCGCCCATCACTTTTCTGATTCCTATCTCCGCAGCGCGTTTGGTAGCTTTTGCCGTTGACAAGTTCATGAAATTGATACAGGCGATGAGAAGGATAAAAAAAGCAATGGAAGCAATTACATAGATGTACTTAATACGCGGGCTACGGCCGAAGTCTGATTTCAGGTAAATATCTTTTACGGGCTCAAGCGCTAAAGTTTTTCTCATTCCCAACGCTTTCATTCCTTCAGCCCCATACTTTATCAGGACGTCATTCATTTTTCGCTCAACTTCTTTCTTATCATGACCGTCAATTAGTCTGACATACGAAGGCACAAAATTTTGTCCGGCCCATTCCTTGGCAGCAGCATCCGACCGCATGTATTCGCCCCAGCCCGAACTCAACATGGATACAAAAAAGTTAGCTTTAATGTGGCTTTTTGCATTTTCCTTGAAGACTCCCGTAATCTTAAAATTAGCTTCCGGGCCACCCTGGCTAATGAGGATGCTTTTATCCAACGCAGATTCATTACCAAATAACTTGGTGGCCAGTGTTTCGGAAATCACAACTGTGTTAGCATCTGTTAATGCTTTCGCTGGATTTCCTTCTTTGAAATCGTACGTAAGCACCTCGAACAACGTGGAGTCAGTAATCAGCCCATTGGTTTCATAAAAAATATTGTCTTTGTATTTGATTAAGTTTTGCGATACACCCGGAGGGTTAAGCGCGCGAGTGGCCGATTCTACCTCACTCAATTCCTCCATGAGGGTTAATGCAATGGGTGGGGATGATGTTCCCTGTTTGTCAATGCCCTTATCAGATTCAAATTGAGTGGTGATGCGATATATGTTGTCAAGATGTTTATGATGCTTATCGTAACTCAGTTCATCCTGAATGTAAAGCGTGAGCAAAAGACAACAGGCAACCCCCAACGCCAGACCAAATATGTTTATGAAGGAGTAGACTTTGTTTCTGAACAAATTGCGCAAGGCAATTTTTAGGTAATTCTGTAACATGGTTGGCCGTTTGGCGAATCATATTCCAATTCAGTGCCAATCAAGAAAACTATTATTCAGTCAAATTGAAAGGTATTTAAGACCTGATTCCGGTCGTAAATGAACGGAATCGTCCGCAATCGATCACTGATTATCTCCGTGATAACGAAGCTCTTTTTCGCGTTCGCTTTCCTCTTTTTCGCGTTTGATACGCACCTTAGCGGGGGGACCCACCATAATAGGAACCCGTTCAACCTCTACGTTGGCCAATTCAAGGCCATACATTTCTTCGGTTGACAAACTGTGCTTTTTAATAAAGCGGTAGCCCTGAATGATCAGGTTATCAAAATTGGAAATCTCACTATCCACAGAGGCAAGGGAATGCAGAATAATAAACTTAAAGTCGGATGGCATGCTGTGCTTTTGCAACGAATCGTAGTGACTGATCAAGTCAATTTCAGCAGCATCTGCCATGTCGTGCAGAATTTTATTTAGCAAAAGGTTTACACGATGATCGGCTTTAAAACCAAGTTTAATGCGAATAAAGAAACACTTCCGTGGAATAATAGTGTCCACCGAATATTTTGAAGTATAAGGACTATCAACAGTATCCACGTGCACAAACCAATACACATCGGCACGTTTGGGTCTTTTTTTGAAAATCGAATAGATAATGTTTGAATCGATATACCGCTTGCTGTTGGCTACGGCCATGTAAACCAGGTTGGTTGCTTCTTTAGGCACAGACGTATCATTTTGCAAGTCTTGAATGAGTTGCTCATAATGTTTTAGATTCACAAACTCCGTATGACGGTCGCGAAGTGTTCTTGCCTTAAGCAAAATAAACATCATGAAGAAAAAGATAATTGCAATAGCGAAAGAGAACCAACCCCCGTGACTGAACTTACTCAGGTTCGAAACCAGGAAGGCACCTTCCACAGTGAAAAACACAAGAGCTAATACGCTGGATCTAATGGTTGACTTTTTCGAAGTGGTAAAATAGTAAACCAACAAAGCCGTGGTCATAAGCATATTAAAGGTGATAGCCAGACCATAGGCTCCTTCCATAGCAGTGGATTCTTTGAAGAATAACACCACCGCAATGCAACCAACCATCAAGATCCAATTGATGGCTGGAATATAAATTTGTCCCATCATCTGGCTTGGATATCTAACTCGAGTGGCAGGCCATAATTTTAATTTCATAGCCTCGTTAACCAAAGTGAATGTGCCCGAGATCAACGCCTGACTTGCAATAATAGTGGCCATGGTGGCAATGACCACACCAAAAAATAACAGACTTTGAGGAATAATTTCAAAGAAAGGAATTGCACCATCGAGGGTATTTCCCTGATGTTCCAGCAACCAGGCACCTTGTCCAAAGTAACTCGCCAACAAGCAGGGCTTTACAAAGCCCCAGCCCATTCGGATATTAGATTTTCCGCAGTGTCCTAAATCAGAATACAATGCTTCGGCCCCAGTGGTACAAAGAAAGACGGCACCTAAAATCCAAAAGCCACCCGGATACTTCACCAATAACCCATAAGCATATGCGGGATTTAAAGCTTTTAACACCGATAAATTTCCAACTAAGTGAAACATACCGATGGAGCCAATGAATAAAAACCAAATCAACATAACCGGGCCAAAGGTCTTGCCCACTACACTGCTTCCAAATTGCTGAAAAATGAAAAGTGCTAAGAGAATGGCAATTACTATTGAAATAATTGTTTGCTGGCTGATATCTGGATTCAGTGAACGCAAACCTTCAATGGCTGAAGTAACACTGATAGCGGGTGTGATAAAACCATCTGCTATCAAAGTACAACAACCGATGATTGCTGGAAAAATAACCCATTGCGCTTTATACCTTCTTACCAGTGCATAGAGGGCAAAGATTCCACCTTCTCCTTTATTGTCGGCATTCAGGGCGAGGTAGATGTATTTGATCGAGGTAATGAGTGTAAGAGTCCAAAAAACACATGATAAGCCACCTAGAATGAGGTCTTCTGTTATAACATGTTCCCCAACAATAAATCGAAGGGTATATATCGGGGATGTACCAATATCTCCGTAAATAATGCCCATGGCAACCAATACTCCGGCAGCTGATAACTTATGAAGACGAGAATCTTTTGATGAATCCATTAAACGCTTTGCTTACTAAGTTCTTCCTGATTTATTTTTTCTTCATTGCGGCCGATAATCAACCGGTTACTTCGGTCATAAGAAAAATAATTCCACATCCAGCTGAAAAAGGTAAACACTTTATTCCGAAATCCAACGATTGACATCAGGTGAACAAACATCCATACATACCAGGCAAAAAATCCCTGGAAGCGGATGCCTTTCATATCCACAACGGCCTTGTGGCGCCCAACAGTAGCCATTGATCCTTTGTCAAAATAGCGAAAGGGCTTTAATGGTTTTTTGCTTATCAGATTAATAAGGTTCTTCGCCAATAACTTTCCTTGCTGCTGGGCTGGTGGTGCCATCATGGGGTGACCTTTCGGGGATTTCGTATCACCCTCCATCAGGGCCACATCACCAATGGCAAAAATATTTTCATACCCTTTTACTCGGTTAAACTCGTCTACCTGTAAGCGATTTCCACGGGTAACCATCTCAGGATTAATTCCATCAATTGGATTTCCTTTTACACCGGCTGCCCAGATTAAAGAACGCGAGATTAACTTTTCTCCGGTACTGAGCACCACTTCGTATCCATCATAAGACTTAACAGCTGCATTTAAGTGAACCTTTACACCCATTTCAGTTAAAAACTCAAGCGCTTTTTCGCCAGCTTGGGTAGACATACCATTTAACAATCGGGGAGAAGCTTCAACCAAATGGATGTCCATCTGGCGCATATCCAATTCTTTGTAATCTTTTGGAAAGACATTTTTCTTCAACTCGGTTAGTGCACCAGATAACTCAACTCCGGTAGGGCCACCACCCACAATCACAAAATCCATCAGACTATTCATTACTTCCGGGTCTTCCGTAAGCAAAGCATATTCCAATTGCCGGATGATTTTGTTTCTCAACTTGGTGGCATCCACAATATTCTTCATGGATGAAGAATGTTTTTCTACTTCGCTCATGCCATAAAAATTTGTCACTGCCCCGGTGGCAATAACAAGGTAATCATACTTAACACCCCCAATGGAGGTTTCAATGTAGTTTTCCTCAGGCTTTATTTTTTTTACTTCTCCCAAACGAAAGTAGAAGTCCGCTTGATTGCCAAATAGTTTTCGGAATGGGGCTATTATGGAATTAGTCTCTAACCCTGAGGTAGCCACCTGATAAAGAAGGGGTTGAAATGTGTGGTGATTGAACTTATCAAATAGTACAACCTGGGCTTTAACACCATGAAGTCCTTTTATTACTTCCAAGCCCCCAAACCCGCCACCAATTACGATGATACGGGGCTTGCCCAGGTCAGCAATACGCGTGCGCGTGGTAATCAATTTGGGCATTTAAAGAGAATTCTGGCTCTAAAAAGGGTGCAATTTACAGGTTGTCGAAGGATTTCATCTGATTTGAATTTTTTTTTTGTTCTTGAAGCCTTTACCGATGTAAACCCTGTAATTTTGTAACACTAAACTAACAACCGTTATGGTAAAGAAATTCTTATTCGTATGTTCTATTGGTGCCGTCATGATGAGCTGTGGCGGAGAAGCCGAGAAATTAAAATCACAAGTAGATTCTCTAAAAAATGAACTGCAAACGAGCCAACAATTCGCTCAGACGTTGCAGGAAGTGACTGTTTTGATGGACTCCATTGATGCAAACAGAAATGTGCTACGGGTTAATATGGTAGAGGGCACTACCTATGATGATTATACTGCCCGCATGAAGGATATCAACAACTATGTTAAGGACACTCAAAATAAAATTGAAGATCTTGAGAAGTCTTTGAAGAAGTCTAAGGGTAATACCAATGCACTTTCAGCTACAATCAAGAAACTGAAAGCTGACCTGGAAGAACGCAATAAGGAAATTGCTCAATTGAACGAGAACGTAGATCAGTTGCGTAATGAAAATGCAAACCTGATTACAACCGTTGGCTTGCAGGAGGCCGAATTGAATGATAAAGAGGCTCAAATACTAGCAAAGCAGCAAGAGCTTGCCTTGATTGAAGCGAAAATTCAGGAGTTGATGATCTCCAGCAAAGTAAGTGAAGCTGATGGATATTATGCTCGTGCACAGGCTGTAGAAGAAGCAGCTAATCGCACAAAGCTGGCCCCAAAGAAGAAAAAGGAAACTTTTAAAGAGGCCATTGAACTTTACAAGAAGGCTCTCTCACTTGGCAAACAAGAAGCTGAAGCAAAAATTACCGAGTTAGAGAAAAAGGTTAAGTAGTTAACCTCGTAATAAAATTGAAAGCCCCGGATTATCGGGGCTTTTTTATTTTCTTGACCAGGTAAAATAGCCAGCCAATGCTGCAAGTAATGCGCCTATTGTGTCAAGCACCCAATCCCATCTGTCAGGTGTTCTTCCTGGAGTTAGTCGTTGATAGTTTTCATCAATCACGCCAAACAAGGAACCAAGCAAGAGTGTGATAAGAAAGAGTAAGTAAATTTTGTTGATGGTGAATTCGATCAATAACCATCGATAAATCAAAACGCCTAAAATGAAATACTCAACGCAATGAATGAGTTTGTCGGGGGTTAATTGGAATCCTTTTGGAATTTGATCACCCGGTATGGACGATCCGGCAAGGATGGCCACACAAAAAATTATCAATAATAATCTGGCATAAAAGAGTTGGCGGTTCATTAAAAAGAATGGGACCTAATTGATATTTAAGCCCAGGGTTAGTCCATACCACGCCTTATTCTGGTAAATCCAGATATCTTTATCGCGATCGGTTAAATAATCCCAGCCAACCCCTAAACCAACTGTTAAACTGTTGATTCCTACCATAAAAGCCAGCCCCCTGGTGAGGACTACTCCATCATATTCATCGGTGGTTCTGTAATTGGTTGACCACGGACTGATAAACGCTGTTCCTATACCACCAAATCCGCCCACAGTAATTGCGCTATGCTTTATTTCTTTTACCATACCAGCCGGAGTATTTTTATAATCCAGCCAAAATCGATCGACTCTATATCCGATGTAAAGATTGCCATTGAATGAACTATTAAGTTGCCTCGGGAACCCCATGGAACTGGGACGGTACTTGAAGGGCACCGTCATGGCATCTATGTCAAAACTTTTCTTGATAAAGTATTCATCCTGCCCCCGAACTACTTCGGTGGATTCGTTCAGTTTGGTAACTTCTATGGAATCCTCTTTTACCCTGACAAAGACCTTTGTTGAAGGTTGACCAGGCTGGTGGAAGTCATAATAATCATTCTTCAATTGATACTTGCTTAGTCCGGCACAACCAGCCAATGAAATAAGTGACAATAGACCAAGTAACTTGTACATGTTTGTCATTCCATCCCTATCAGAAAAATAGTATAGGCAATGTATCCGCTTAGCAGTAGGAACGCCTCCCAGCGGTCTAACTTCCGGGTGTTGAGAGTAAACATGAAAATCATCAGAATAATGGTGGATGCTCCCAATACGTAAAGGTCAAAATCCATTGCAATGTCAAACGGCAAAGGACGAATCAGCCCTGTGACACCTAAAATAAATAAGATGTTAAAAATGTTGGATCCGATTACATTGCCAATAGCTATGTCGGTATTCTTCTTGTAGGCAGCTACTGCGGAGGTTGCTAGCTCGGGGAGTGATGTTCCTGCGGCAAGTATAGTAAGTCCGATTAATTTATCACTCAGGCCGTAGTATTGGGCAATAGCAATAGCGTTATCAACCACCAGCGTTCCACCACCAACTAATAAGACCAAGCCCAATACAATAAGACCAACTGAAATAGGTGCGGAATAAATCTTTATTGAATCTGTTTGGTCCATGTCCGTTGCATTACTCATGGTGCGATAAATGTAAAGCATGAACACAACAAAAAAGCCCAACAAAATAAAACTATCAAGCCTGCTCAGTTCATTGGTTTCGCTACCCCAAAGTAGCACATCATTCACTAAAAAATAGAGTACTACGACCGCCAGTAAAGAAAGAGGCACCTCAAATCTTATTGTGTTTCGAAGGACAACCAGCGGGTAAATAAGGCCAGCAACACCCAGAATAAACAATAAATTGAAATTGTTGCTTCCTATGATATTCCCAAAAGCAGCAGCGTTATACCCTTTTAGGGAGGAGGTCACGCTAACAAGTAATTCGGGTGTGGAGGTTCCAAAGGCTACAACGGTTAATCCAATGGCAATGTTTGAAATATTGAATTTTTTAGCAACCGATGAAGCTCCACTTACCAGAAAATCAGCGCCTTTTATAAGGATTGCGAAGCCAATGAGAAGTAATGTAATGGCTAAAAACATCAGGTTTGGGTTTTGGGTAGCCGAAAGATAAAATCTTTTTTCATTTTAGCCCGAAAAGGTACATGTAAAAATTAACCTACGTAGAACGGGGTTTCTTCTTAAATTTGCAGTTTGCTCAATCAATGGCTGTAGATATCCTTATTACAATCTCCCTTGTCCTGTTAAATGGCTTTTTCGTTGCCGCTGAGTTTGCGATTGTAAAAGTCCGGTCTTCCCAGATTGCCTTAGAAAAGGGCACATTATCTAAAGATGCAGCCAAAATCATCGTTAATAACCTGGATGGCTTTCTGGCTGCTACTCAACTAGGGATCACCTTGGCAAGTTTGGGTCTGGGATGGGTTGGAGAAGATGTGGTTTCGCAGATAGTGCTGAACGCAATGAATTCGATGGGGTTGGAAATGAGTGAAGCGACAGCCCACAGTATAGCATTACCCGTGGCATTCATTTTTCTTACGATTATGCATATAGTGTTTGGGGAATTAGCCCCCAAATCAATCGCCATCCGGTACCCGGCTAGTGTCACGTTGCGTTTCTCCATTGCCTTACGGATATTTTATTTTGTATTCAGGCCTTTTATCTGGTTGTTGAATGGGTTTGCAAACCTGATTTTAAAAATCTTTGGTATTAAGCCAATGAGTGAAATGGAAATTCATTCTGAAGAAGAACTAAAACTCATTATTGCTGAAAGTGAGGAGGGTGGTGCCATAGAGTCCTCCGAGCGTGAGTTGATTCAAAATGTATTTGACTTTGACAACCGTGTAGCACGCCAGGTAATGGTGCCCCGGGTTAAAATGAGTATGATAAAGGCTGACACCTCCATTGCCGATGCCATGAACATCGTATTGAAGGAAGGCTATTCACGCTACCCAATCTACGAGCAATCTAAAGATGAAGTGATTGGTGTAGTACATTCAAAAGACATTGTTTCAGTTTATATTTTACAAAATAACAAAAACCTGAAAGACATCATGAGGCCGGTTCACTTCATTCCGGAAACAAAACCCATTGATGTGTTGCTTCGGGATTTTCAGAGAACCAAAGCTCAGATGGCCTTTGTAGTGAGCGAGTTTGGTGGAATTATCGGTTTGGTAACCCTGGAAGATATTCTGGAGGAACTCGTTGGAGAAATTCAGGATGAACATGATCAGGAACAACAGATTGTGGTGGCAACTGATAAAAACACTTACCATATAGCAGCTCAATCTTCGTTACACGACATTAATAAATTGCTGGACGTTCCATTCCCGGAGGCCGAGGAATATGAAACTCTGGCTGGGTTATTAACCTACGAAAGGCCTATGCTGAAAGAAGGCGATGAATTTGAGTTGTTCAACTACACCATCAAGATTTTAAAGATTAATCAAACACTTCCTGAACAGGTTGAAGTGAAACTCATGATTAAGACCCCACAGGATTAAAACCACTTTTTGTGTTTGAAGTAGATGATCATGAGAATAAAGATTGCTCCCATGAGACCTAAAACACCGTAATAACCCCACGACCATCTAAGTTCGGGCATCACATCGAAATTCATCCCATAAATGCCAGCGATAAAAGAGAGCGGGATGAAGATGGTTGTAATAATCGTAAGTAATTTCATCACCTCATTCATCTTATAATTGATGGTATTCATATAGAGATCCATCAGGGTGGAAGTAAGGTCTTTATAGGTATCCAGAGAATCAATCAGGTGAATGACATGATCATATACATCCGTAAAGTATTTTACATTTCGATCTTCTATAAAACCATCTTCATTTTTGACAACTTTATTGAGTGCTTCCCGCAACGGGTAAACTACTTTGCGGAGGTAGATAAACTCCTTACGCAGTTTTTGAATTCGTTGAAAATCCACAACGGTAGGGTTACTCGAGATACTTTCTTCAATTACCTCCACTTGATGCCCTATGTTTTCCAGTACGGAGTAATAGCTATCAACAATTGTATCGATTAATCGGTACAATAAATAGTCGGCCCCGCGTTTACGAATTATGTTAGTGTCCTGTTTAATCCGGTTACGAAGACTATTGAAGATATCCCCCTCCTTTTCCTGAAAAGAAAGAACATAATTTTTGCCCAGGACAAAGCTGATGTGCTCGTAGTCTATATTGTTTTGTCCATCTATACGATAGAGCATCTTTAAGGTAAAGAAGAGGTGCTTTTCATATTCATCTGCCTTTGGCTGATGATCCGTATTCAGGATATCCTCTGTCAGCAAATAATGCAGATCAAACTTCTTGCTGATTTTTTTTATTAGCTCTCCATCGGACAACCCGTCAACGTTGATCCAGTTAATAAGTTTGAGATCACATTGGTCCAGAAGTTCATCAATGGGCAAGTTTTCACGAGAATTAAAGGTGGTTTCATCGTACGAAATTAATTCCAGAATAACTTTTTCTTCATGGGCAGAGTGTTGATGCTCGGTCAATTGTTCATTCAATTGTTTGATAACAGCCTTTCTTTTTGACTTGTTGTTCATGGTTTGAAGGTATTTTTACCTGTTAATTAATATCCTACCAGGATACCCAAATTCAATATGTTCTTTTTGAAATCGGTCTTGAATGGATTTGAGAACTTCGCACTTCAAATCAAAGGCGTTGGTTGGGTTGGACGCCCACACATAACCACGAAGTTGAATCCCGAAATCCGCGTAGGTGATTACCCGCACCATTACAGGTTGCTCCCCTTTGGTAAGTTCCTCGGGGGTGCGATTGTCAATGCAATGAGGGTGCTTAAAACTCTCCTGCTGAATGATATCCATAGCCCGATCCAAGTTAGTGGTGAAGGCAACGGGTATGTCAAGAAACACACAGATTTTTTCATCCGTAAGAGTTGAATTAATGATTGTCTCATTGCTGATTACACTGTTGGGAATCACAATTCGCCTGTTTTCAAAATCCTTAATTATCGTATGACGGAGCGTGATGTCCTCAATATCACCTGTGTAAAGCTGCCCAATTTTTACCCGGTCGCCAACACTGAAGGGCTTGAAAATCACGAGAAAGAAACCACTTATTATGTTTGAAAAAGCTGACTGAGAAGCAAAGCCTACAATGGCCGCCAGTACGCCAGCACCGGTTAGCAGGGTGGTTCCAACGGCTCGAAAAGAAGGGATAGATCTGAAAATGACAATGGCAGCTATCAGGTAAACGATGAAATCGACAGCATTCTTGAAGAAGTTGTAACGGGTGGGGTCAACCTTAAGCTTTTGGGCCGCAGCCCGGATAAACCGGCCGATCAAAAATCTGAGCAGCCTGGAGACCAGAAAGGCGATGGCCAGTACAATTAAGGCAAAGACTACCTGCTCCCATTTCTTGTCCATCATGTTCACGGTCTCGAAAATAGCAATTAGTTAACAGTTGGGAGCCATACAAAAGAGATTTTTGAAAACTTGCCCATCTTCAATTATTTCATATTTACTATTGAGGTGATTGCTTATTATTGCAGTTCATGACCAGAAACCTGGAAAGCATTAAGGCCCCGGTAGCCCGGGAGATGGAAGAGTTTGAACAAAAGTTCAGGGCTTCTATGAAAACCCGCGTTCTGTTGCTTGACAAAATCATGTCTTACATAGTGAAGCGAAAGGGCAAGCAGATGCGTCCCCTGTTTGTTTTTTTAAGTGCCGGAGCAACCGGAAAAATAAATGAATCTACCTATCGCGGTGCATCCTTGATCGAACTCGTTCACACGGCAAGTCTTGTGCATGATGACGTGGTCGATAATTCGAATTATCGCAGAGGTTTTTTTTCTGTCAATGCACTTTGGAAGAACAAGATTGCTGTGCTCGTGGGCGACTTTTTGCTTACAAGAGGTTTGTTTCTGGCGTTGGAGCATAAGGATTACGATCTACTGGGCATTTGCACAGAGGCGGTGAAGGAAATGAGTGAGGGGGAATTGTTGCAGATGGAAAAAGCCCGGCAATTGGATATCATCGAAGACATTTACTATGAAATTATTCGCCAGAAGACAGCTTCTTTGATAGCATCTTGCTGTGCGGTAGGAGCTTCATCGGCCAATGCCTCACCAGATTGGATAGGGAAGATGAAAAAGTTCGGGGAGTGTGTTGGGATGGCTTTTCAGATAAAGGATGACTTGTTTGATTATGGCGATGATGAAATCGGAAAGCCGGTAGGGATTGATATAAAAGAAAAGAAGATGACGTTGCCATTGATTTATTCCCTTTCAAAAGCCTCCTGGCTGGAGAAAAGAAAAATCATTGGAATAGTTAAGAACAATAGCGAAGACGCGAACAAAATCAAGCAGGTAATCGAGTTTGTGAAAAAGTCGGGCGGTATTGACTACGCAAATCAGAAGATGACCGATTATTACAAACAGGCAATGACGATTCTGGAGGACCTACCCGCCTCCGAATATAAAACTTCGCTAGCCGATCTTGTTCAGTTTACGATTGAGAGAAGAAACTAAGCCAATTTAACCCGCTCGCGACCAGCCTCTAAAATGGCATACTCCTTAAACCGGGCATAAAGGGGTTCATCTAAAATTTGGGACGCTGGTCCAATGTTTGAAGGCACGAAGTTCCCTTCCTGTTCCCACCACTTCCTGGCGTTTTCACGGGCTTCTTTCTTATCTACCTCAAAATAGTTGATGATAGAGTCTGAAACGATCCAGGGTTTTGCAATTGTTGCATATTTTTCAAAAATCATGGAGCGCATCTGCGTTCCGCTGGACTGATTCTTAAAGTGAGATTGGGTATACGACATGGTTTCCGGTTCGGTCATGATCATGTCCCAATATTTTTTTGACGTAACTACCTGAGCTGTAGTAAGTAAATAGCCATATCCCTTTTCAATTGGCTCTTTGGTAATCTGGCAGCTTGCTCTGAATTCTTTCTTTTTCTTGCCAAATAATGTATCTAATAGTGCCATAACCTTCGGTTTATATACTTAGATACTTCAAAACGGATAAATAGTTGCACGGCAACACCTTTTTTTTGATCAAACTGTCAAAATAATGTTGTGAACCGGATGTTTTTGCAAAAAACTGAGTCAGGTTCCCTTAGCCGTGCCAGTTTTCTTTGCTTGCACAAACTTCTCGTGCTTCGTAAAAAAATCCTCTAATTGACTAACAGGCAACTTCTTGGCAATAATCTTCTTCTTGTTGTCAAGGATGTAAATGGCCGGGGTTGAATCGGAATGGTAAAGTTTAGAATAATGCTGTGGGATGTACGATCGTGGGCCATTAACCGTAATCCAGGGAGTCTTCATTTCTTTAATGAAGTCTTTCATCTTTTGAAGAGAAGTATCGGAGGATACAGCATACACTTCAAAGTCAAATTTCGTCCGGTTCTTGTTGTAAAAGTCAACCAGCTTGGGAGTTTCTTCCCTGCAATGGCCACAATCCGGATCAAAAATCCAAAGGATGGTGTACTTGTTTTTAATGTCATACATCGATCGGGGCTGCAAGGTCACGTCTTGCATAATCAGGTTGGCTCCCGTTTTTCCTACCAGGCTTCCCCGCAGTTTATCTGCATAGTCTTTTAGGTTTTGCTTGATCTTGTCACTCACCCAATAGTTCATTTCGCCCGAAGCAAAGTATTTATCATACAACCGAACATAGACTTCATCCAGTCCCATGATCTCCGGACTCTGATACATAAAGACGCAATTCCAAACCAGATACTTATAGGTTTCGGGATTCTTTTTTGCCCGGGCTACCATTTTATCGATCGCCCCCATAATGGTATCAGGAATAGGTGCATAAAGCTTGTTCAGGTATTCCTTAATTTTTTCCTGATAGATAGGTCTTGGCAGGCGCAGTAAGGCTTCATCTGCAAGGTCGAACTTGTCAAAAAAGTGCTCACGATAGTAGCGAAGCTGAAATGTAGAATCGATAGTGCCATCCGCTTTTTTAGGCGGGGCCGGAGCCTCGATGGTTTGAGTCGCTTTCAGCAAACGGGCAGTAAGCGTAGTAGGGTGCTTACTAATCAAATCATTTTGATAGGCTACAACCTTTTCATTGATTTTGTTGAATGATTCTCTTGCAGACTTCTTTTGTTCTTCGGTAAGGGTACTGTCCCTTAGAATTTTGATAAAGGGATCGGCCTCTTTGCCACGCTCCATATTGAAACGCATGTTTTCAAAAAACAACTGGTTATCTTCATCTCCTTTTACAACTGCTGTTTTGATAAAATCTTCCGAGTTTCCCTCTATAGAAAACTTTTGAGTTGAGCTAACAACGAAATCAAAAATCTTGGATTTACCGAGGACAAGAAAATAAACACCCTGCGGCAACGAAGTTGAATTGTTGAAGGTAAACGCACCTGAAACGTTTGCCCGGGCCGTGTCTTTCACATAAGTTTGTTCACCATAGTAATGACCCAGATACACCGTAGTGTCTCCCCAGCCTTTGATCTTAAAATCAATCTTATACCCAGTTTGTGCAAATGCCTGGGAAAAAACACTCAGGAGTAAGATAATCAGCAACCGCATTTTTCGTTCAGAATTAGAGTTTGACAAATTTCCAAAATTCAAAGGTCTTTACAAGGACAATTAATAGGCCAAACCTGAACAAGGTAAGTTGGATCTGATTTAAAACATAGTAAAAAACGGACCCTATGCACTATCAAGTTTTAAAATTACTTTTGCAGCGCTAAAAAATGTCGTTATACGTATCCCATCTCACCAAACTCTATGGGCAGCAAAAGGCTGTGAACGATATTTCATTTTCAATTGAGAAAGGGGAGATTGTTGGCTTTCTGGGCCCCAATGGGGCTGGCAAATCTACAACCATGAAGATTGCCACGGGCTACCTGCCACCAACTTCGGGTACGGTTCAGGTCAATGGGTTGGATGTAACCACTCACTCGCTTCAGGTGCGAAAGATGATGGGCTACCTGCCCGAGCACAATCCATTATACCTGGATATGTTTGTGCATGAGTATCTTTATTTTGTTGGAAAGGTCTTTAAGATTTCTTCTTCACTATTGAAGACCAGGATTCCTGAGATCATAGGATTGTGTGGCCTGGGTCGTGAACAGAACAAAAAAATAGAAGAACTCTCAAAAGGATACCGGCAACGGGTAGGGCTTGCTCAAGCGTTGATTCATAACCCCGATGTGCTGATCCTTGATGAACCCACCACAGGATTGGACCCCAACCAGATTTTAGAAATCCGGAAACTAATTAAGGAAATCAGTCGGGATAAGACGGTTATTTTCTCCACGCATATCATGCAAGAGGTACAGGCGATTTGCGATCGGGTGATTGTTATTAATCAAGGTGAGATAGTAGCTGATGATAAAGTGGCTGACCTGCTTAAGCGCCAGAGTCATGTCCATGTGGTGGTAGAGTTTGAAGGCGAAGTAAATGAAAGTGAATTGTTAGCGCTTGACGGTGTGGAGAAGGTGACACGAATGCAGAAAGGGTTATACCGGCTTGCGGCCCGTGAAGGCGCTGATTTACGTCCGGAGGTTTTCCGCCTGGCAGCCAATAAGAATCTTTTGTTGATCGGCTTGCGTCAGGAAGAAAACAGTCTCGAAGAGATATTCAGATCATTAACTGCAAAAGATCCAGTCGCATGATCCAGGTTTTCTCGAAAGAATTTAACAGCTTCTTAAACTCCCTGATTGCATACATCGTGATCGGAGCCTTTCTAACAGGAATTGGCTTGCTCATGTGGGTGTTCCCTGAAACTTCAGTGTTGGATTATGGCTTTGCGGACCTTGACACCTTATTTTCAATGGGCCCCTATGTGTTTATATTTTTAATTCCCGCCATTACGATGAAGAGTTTTGCTGAGGAAAAAAAAATGGGCACCCTTGAGTTGCTCTTAACCAAACCGTTGAGCGATTGGAGTGTAGTTCTTGGAAAATTTCTGGCGGCCTGGGCACTCGTTTTTCTGGCGTTGATTCCCACAGTGATATATTATTACTCAGTTTATCGGTTGGGTAATCCCGTAGGGAATATTGATTCGGCCGGTGTTTTGGGTTCATACATTGGACTAGCCTTGCTCGCCATGGTATTCTGTGCTATTGGCTTGTTAGCGTCCTCCCTTACAGCGAACCAGATTGTTTCGTTTATTCTGGCGGCCTTCTTGTGTTTTATTGTTTACATGGGATTCGACTCACTCTCATCGTTCGGAGGTAACTCTGCGCTTACGGTTAAGCAGGTGGGGATACTTTATCACTACGAATCCTTAAGCAAAGGACTGATTGATAGCCGGGATGTTATTTATTTCTTCAGCGTCACCGGTTTTATTTTACTTACAACCAAAGTGGTTATTAGCAGCAGGCAATGGTGATGTGGATGAATAGCAAAAAGACGGGTGATTTATTGTTGCTAGCCAATGGACTGGTACTGGTGATCCTGTTTAATATAATCGCAGCTTTTTATTTTTTCCGGATTGACCTGACAGAAGAGAAACGGTACACAATTCAACCACAAACCAAAGCTATCCTTAAAAATTTAGAGGAAGTTGTATTTGTCGAAGTCTTTCTGGAGGGGGAAGACCTCAATCCCGAGTTCAGACGCTTTCAAAAATCCATTCGCGAAACGCTGGAAGAATTCAGAATTTATTCTGACAATAAAATTCAGTACACATTTACTGACCCTTTGCAGGCTACCAATGAAAAAGCGCGAAATGAATTTATTGCCGAATTAAATTCAAAAGGAGTTAGCCCGCGCAATGTTATTGAAACCCGCGATGGCCAGCGGGTAGAAAAGTTTGTATTTCCAGGCGCCTTGATTTCCTATGAAGGTTTTGAAACCGGAGTGATGCTATTAAAGGGAAGCCGTGCTCAAAACATCAATCCATCCATGGAAGGGATTGAGTTTGAACTGGCCAACGCTATTCACAAGCTAAGTAACGTTAATCGCAAAAGGGTAGGGCTGCTCAAAGGTCATGGTGAATTGGATAGTCTTGAGTTTGCCAGTTTCAACAATGCGTTGCTCGATCAATACGATGTATTCAAAGTCTCTCTTTCACGCAAAGGTGCTCTTACCGGATATGATCTGTTAATTATAGCCAAGCCAACCCAGGCTTTTTCGAATCAGGATAAGTATAAACTGGACCAGTACCTGATGCGTGGAGGTAAGATTCTTTTTTTACTGGATCGTCTCGATGCAGATATGAATCGCGCTTCGGAAGAAGATTATTTTGCATTTCCATATGATCTGAATCTGGATGACCAACTATTTAAGTATGGAGTACGAATAAACCCCGACCTTATTCAGGATGCGGTATCAGGAAAATACCCGGTGGTAGTAGGCGGTGATCGCAACCGGCCTCAGATCATGCAATTGGATTGGCCTTTTTTTCCGCTCATTAATCAATATGCCGACAATCCGGTTACAAGAAATCTTGATGCCTCCTTGCTGAAGTTTGTAAGTAGTATAGACACGGTGAAAGCAACAGGAGTGAGCAAAACACCACTTTTGTTTTCCTCTCAGTATTCAAGAAGAGTTAGTGCACCAGTCAAGGTAGGAGTTAACGATCTGCGCCAGCAAATGCAGGAAGGTAGTTTTGACTCAGGGAAGATTCCAATCAGTTACTTGTTAGAAGGTGAATTCACTTCCTTGTATAAAAATAGGTTTGCACCGGAGGGGGTTGATACCGCGGGTTTTAAAGAACAAAGTGTCGCCACGAAGATTATTATTGTAGCAGACGGAGACCTTGCCCGAAATGATGTGAACCCGCGCGATGGAAATCCCCAACAGTTGGGACTGGATCCATTTACTCAATACACGTTCGCCAATCAGGATTTACTTTTGAACATGGTTGCTTATCTGGTGGAGGAAAACGGGTTGATCAAGGCAAGGAATAAAGAGATAAAAGTGAGGCCCCTGGACAAAGAGAAAATCAGAAATGAACGATCGTTTTGGCAGGGTATTAATTTGGTGTTACCGATGGTGGCCTTAGTTGTTTTCGGAATTGTCCGGGCCTATTGGCGAAAAGTAAAATATACCCGGTTCTGATCATGCATGCGAAAAGGAATTTACGGTTGTTAATTTCGCTGGTTATTCTAACCGGGTTGTGCTTTAGTTTCATTTTTTTAAAGAACAGAAGCCAAACGATAGATGTTGATAAAAACCTTTTTCGGGTTGAAGATCAGACGCAAATAAATAAAGTGGTACTGGAAACTTCTGGTAAACAGATTGAACTCAGCTATGATGGTTCAAAATGGGTCATCAACAAGTCGTTTGAAGCCGATCGGCAGTTGGTGACCGTATTCTTCGCCACCATCATGCAGGCAGAGCCCAAGCGACCTGTATCAGAAATTCTTCGGGATTCATTAAATCAATACATTGAGAAAAAGGGAATCCATATAAAACTTTTTGATGGTGAAACGTTAGTTAAAGATTTTTGGGCAAGCGGAAATGATCGAAAAACCGAGACCTACTTTCAACTAGCTGGAGACAAAACACCTTACCTGGTTACGATCCCAGGCTACCGGGTATATGTTGCTTCTATTTTTGAATTACCAGCTAATGATTGGCGGGATAAACGCATTTTCAACTTCCGGTGGGAAACTTTTAAATCATTAATAACCTCCTTCCCTAAGGAACCCAGGGAAGATTTCACCATCTCTTTCAAGAGTCAGTATTTTGGGATTGATGGACTACCCGAAGCGGATACCACCAAACTCAATGACTATCTCGATGCCGTGTCTTTAATTAATGGGGCCCGATTTGTGTCCGCGGGTGAATCTCAGGTGTATGATAGTTTGCTACTAACCACACCGGACTTCACAATCCTCGTTACTGATATTGCCAATCGAACGTATCAACTGGAGGTGTTTCCGCCAGCAGTGGGCGAGGCGGCTATTCTCGGTAGATTCAACCGGGAGTCTCCTGTAGTTTTCAACCGCAAGGAAATAGCCTTAATATCCCGGAAACGAAGCTATTTTGTAAGGTAAGCAGCTCCTTTTCTTCCATTTTACAGATTGGTTTTTCTTTATAACTTTACCGCCCTATACAACCACAAACCACTGATTTACAATGAAGTTTATAGTTAACTCAAGCTATCTGCTCAAGCAGCTTTCCAATATCAACGGGGTAATTACCACCAACCCGGTTGTTCCTATTCTTGAAAACTTTCTTTTTGAAATTGATAAAAGTAATCTGACGGTTACAGCATCTGATCTTCAAACTTCCATGATCACAGAGATTACGGTAGAATCAAAAGAGAAGGGCAACATAGCTGTGCCGGCCCGTATTTTATTAGATACATTGAAGAATCTGCCGGACCAACCCGTTACGTTTTCAATTGATGAGTCAACCTATAGCATTGAAATCAGTTCGGACAATGGTCGTTATAAATTGGCTGGAGAAAATGCTACCGACTTTCCAAAAGTTCCGGCTGTATCCAACGATTTCTCAGCTACAATCTCTTCCGAAGTTTTAGCCCGAGCTATTAACAACACCATCTTTGCTACCAGCAATGATGAGTTACGCCCGGCTATGACGGGAGTATATGTGAACCTCGGTGAAAAGAATACAACCTTTGTAGCTACGGACGGTCATCGTCTGGTTCGCTACCGCAGAACCGATATCAAATCAGATAATGGCAACTCAATTATCATTCCGCGCAAGGCCCTCAATTTGTTGAAGGCTACCTTACCAGCCGAGAATACGGATGTGAGCATCGACTTTAACATGTCCAATGCTTTCTTCAAATTCGGAAATATTCGCATGATCTGCCGGTTGATTGATGAGCGGTTCCCGGATTACGAAAATGTAATTCCTTCCCAGAACCCGATCAAGATGACAATAAGCAGAACAGATTTGTTAGGTTCCCTGAAGCGGATTTCCATCTATGCAAATAAGACGACTCACCAGGTGCGGTTAAAGATTACGGGCAGTGAACTTCAGGTTTCTGCCGAAGATCTTGACTTCTCCAACGAAGCTAATGAGAGACTTTCCTGTGAGCACGAAGGGGAGGATATCGAAATCGGCTTCAATGCAAAGTTCTTAATTGAAATGTTAACCAACCTGGATACTGATCAGATTAAACTCAATATGTCAGCTTCCAACAAGGCGGGGGTTATTTTCCCTGCCGAAAAAGAAAAAGGTGAAGACATTTTAATGTTGGTGATGCCGGTGATGCTGAACCAGTATGTGTAAAATTTTGGTACCTAAACACTTGAAAGCCAGACCCCTTGTTTGGCTTTTTTTTTTTTCTGGTTACTTGAGTACAGTAGTTTCGATGAATTCTCAGTAATTTTTAACAAAATTCTATGGAATCTTATACTGATTGGTGGGGTGACCTCAGCCTTGTCTTAAAAATTTATTGGGGAATTGCCATTCCGTTCACTGTCCTTTTTGTTCTGCAATCGATCCTCTCTTTTTTAGGTCACGAAAGTCATGAACTTTCACATGATGCTCAACATGATGCTGACCATGGTGTTGGATTTCAGTTTTTCACGGTTAAGAACCTGATTGGCTTTTTTACCATTTTTGGTTGGACGGGTATTGCAAGTATTGATGGTGGCTTGTCGACCACTATGAGTATGGTGCTAGCCACCTTGGCTGGACTATTGATGATGACCATCATGGCTGGACTATTTTATCTTCTCATGAAAGCCCAGGCAGATGGCACTATGAAGTTTAATAAGGCAATCGGCCAGGTTGGAGAAGTTTATTTAACTATTCAATCAAACCGAAAAGGATTGGGCAAAGTTCAAGTGAACGTAATGGGTTCGCTACGAACATTGGATGCCATGACAGATGATGATGCGGATTTACCCACAGGTAAAATTGTAACGGTGTCCAGCATAGCAGGCGACAACATATTAATCGTAACTTCAAGTTCTAAATAATTCGCATATGACTTTACCGATTCTAATTGGCGTTGGGTTATTCATCTTTGTAATGATTGTATCTGTTTTGCGAAGGTATAAGCGTTGCCCTTCTGATCGGGTTTTAGTAGTATATGGAAAAGTGGGTGGAGGCTCTGCACGGTGTATTCACGGTGGGGCTGCTTTTATTTGGCCCGTTTTTCAAGATTATTCCTTCCTTGATCTCACGCCCAATTCCATAGAAGTAAATCTAACCAGTGCGTTGAGCCGGCAGAATATTCGCGTGGATGTTCCCTCGCGCTTTACTGTTGGTATTTCAACGGAAACAGGTGTGATGGAAAATGCAGCAGAGCGCCTCCTAGGTCTTAGCAAGGAAAGTATTCATGATTTGGCAAAGGACATCATCTTTGGTCAATTAAGGTTAGTGGTAGCGATGATGGACATTGAAGAGATTAATAGCAATCGCGACAAGTTTTTGGCAAATGTGGCTTCTAATGTGGAGGCAGAATTGAAAAAAATTGGCTTGAAATTGATCAACGTAAACGTAACCGATATTAAAGATGAATCGGGCTACATCGAAGCGCTTGGAAAGGAAGCTGCTGCTAAGGCCATCAACGATGCCAAGAGAATGGTTGCCGAAAAAAATAGAGACGGATCCATTGGTGAAGCAGAGGCGGTGCAAGATCAGCGTGTGCGTGTAGCCGATGCGCAAGCTAAAGCAGTAGAAGGTGAAAACTTGGCGAAGATTAAAGTAGCAAATTCTGATGCATCGAGAAGGCAACGTGAAGCAGAGGCCTTGAAATTAGCAACGGCATCTGAAAAAGTACAATTGGCAAAGTCCTTGGAAGAAGCGTATGCAGCAGAACAAGAGGCAGAGAGTGCGCGTGCGGAAAGAGATAGGGCAACTCAAAATGCGAACATTGTAATACCCGCTCAGATTAACAAAGAGAAAGTAGAAATTACTGCAGAGGCTGAAGCAGAGGTTATCAGGCGCAAAGCGAAAGGTGAAGCTGATGCGATTTTGTTCAAGCGGCAAGCTGAGGCCCAAGGCTTGTTGGAAGTACTTACCAAGCAAGCTCAGGGTTTACAACAAATTGTAAAAGCAGCTGGCGATAATTCGCGTGATGCTGTGTTATTATTGATTGTTGACAAACTTCCGGAGTTGGTGCGTCTGCAAACTGAAGCAATAAAAAATATTAAGATCGATAAGATTACTGTGTGGGATAGCGGCTCAGGAAATTCTGTTGATGGTAAGAATTCCACCGCTAATTTTATCTCCGGATTGTATAAATCGGTTCCTCCGTTGCAGGAGATATTCAATATGGCTGGTATGGAGTTACCTGATTATTTAAGAGGTAAAACTGAAGCCGAACTAAAACTGTTGGCAGAAGAACTAAAGTCAAAGCAAGTGATCAGTCAATCACCAGAGCAGAATAAAAATGACCCTCCAAAAGACAAAAAGTAAAATGTACTAAAAGAGCCAGATAAACAGTCTGGCTCTTTAGTCTTTATTGAGCGGTTACTTCAAGTCTGAAAAATCAAAAGAAGTCTCTAAAAACTTAGTTGTGAATTTCCCGGAGCGGAAGATTGCGTTATCCATCAGCTTCAGGTGGAAAGGAATGGTAGTCTTTACCCCTTCAATGATGAACTCACTCAAGGCGCGTTTCATGCGTGTAATTACTTCTTCGCGGGATTGGCCCGTTACGATCAACTTACCGATCATAGAATCATAGTTGGATGGAATCGTATAGCCGGCATACACATGACTATCGACACGTACGCCATGACCTCCGGGTTTGTGCAGGTTGATGATTTTTCCAGGCGATGGACGGAATCCATTCGCAGGATCTTCCGCATTGATGCGACATTCCATGGCAAACAAATTGGGGTAGTAGTTCGTACCTGAAATAGGAACTCCAGCAGCTACCTTTATTTGTTCTTTGATCAGATCGTAATTCGTTACTTCTTCGGTGATCGGGTGCTCTACCTGAATCCGCGTATTCATTTCCATGAAGTAAAAATCTCCATGCTTGTCAACCAGAAACTCAATAGTACCTGCGCCTTCATAATTAATAGCCTTGGCTCCTTTAATGGCAGCTTCGCCCATGCGTTCGCGCAACTCCTGGCTAACTACAGGAGATGGAGTCTCTTCAACTAATTTCTGGTGTCTGCGCTGAATAGAACAATCACGTTCCGACAAGTGACAGACCTTGCCGTATTGATCGCCCACAACTTGAATTTCAATGTGCCGGGGCTCTTCAACAAATTTCTCCAGGTAGAGGCCATCATTTCCAAACGAGGCACCTGCTTCGCGCTTGGCATCGTCCCAGGCTTTCTTAAACTCGGATTCATCATTGATGATCCGCATACCTTTGCCACCACCACCGGCAGTTGCTTTTACGATTACCGGGTATTTGATTTCTTTAGCAATCTGCATCCCTTGTTCCATCGACTCCAGCAGGCCATCCGAACCTGGAATACAAGGCACACCAGCTTTCTTCATGGTATCTTTTGCCGTAGCCTTGTCACCCATCAATCGAATCATTTCCGGGGTAGGGCCGATAAACTTGATCCCGTATTCATGACACACGGACGAGAACTCTGCATTTTCAGACAGGAAACCATAGCCTGGATGAATCGCATCGGCATTGGTAATTTCTGCTGCTGAGATTATGCGCGGAATATTCAGATACGATTCTTTGCTGGGGGGTGCTCCAATGCAAACAGCCTCATCCGCAAAGCGCACATGAAGGCTTTCGCGATCAGCCGTTGAATATACTGCTACCGTTTTGATGTCCATCTCTTTGCAGGTTCGTATTACACGCAAAGCGATTTCACCCCGGTTAGCTATCAATATCTTCTTGAACATAGAATTAATTCATGGTTAAAATTTAAAATTCAAGATTCTAAAAACTCTTCTGGTGAGTTGAGTTTTGAATCTTGAATTTCGAAGCGTTAATCTGGCTCCACAACAAAGAGCACCTGGTCGTATTCTACCGGAGATGAATTTTCAACCATCGCCTTTATAATGGTACCGGAAACCTCGGATTCAATTTCGTTGAAAAGTTTCATCGCTTCGATGATACACACCGTTTGACCTTTGGTGATTTTATCACCTACCGAAGCGAATGCAGGAGAGTCTGGATTAGCCGACCGGTAGAAGGTGCCAATCATGGGTGATTTAATTTCTACGGTATTTTTTGTGGAAGCAGCAGGGCTTTCAGTTTTTGCCGGTGCTACAGCAACCGGAAGAGCTACCGGTGCTGCTGCTACCGGGGCAGCCATTACCGGTGCTGATGATTTAAGCACTTTCTGATCAGGCTCACGTTTTACATGAAGTTTCAATTCTTTGGTTTCAATATCTACTTCATTCAGGCCCGATTGAGCAATGAAGTCGATAAGGTCTCTGATTTCAGAAGTTTTCATTTCAGCTTGTTTTTTTGGTTCAGAAGATCCGCTTCCAACAGAGGTTTTTCCATTTTCTTTAGAAGCGGTTATTTTTTTTGATGCCATGATCGTTATTTAACTCGTTCTACATATTCACCGGAATCGGTTTTGATTTTAATGTTATCACCGGTATTCACAAACAGGGGCACCCGAATCTCGGCCCCGGTTTCAATGGTAGCTGCCTTCAAGGTGCGGGTTGCCGTATCGCCTTGCACACCGGGCTCGGTATACGTAACATTAACAACAACATGAGCCGGTGCTTCAGCCGTAATGGGATTCGTTCCATTCTCAAAGGCGATCAGCAGGGTAACCCCTTCTTTGATATAGTTGACAGAATCTCCTAACAGAACTTTATCCAGATAAATTTGTTCGAAGGTATCGTTGTCCATGCACACCAGGCTATCTCCATCCTGATATAAGTATTGATACTCTTTAGTTTCAACGCGCAGTTGATCTACAGAATCCCCCGGGCGAAAACGATTCTCCACAATTTTACCCGTCCGTACACTTCTCATTTTTACCTGATAGAAGGCGCGCAGGTTGCCAGGTGTGCGATGTTGCAGTTCTTCAATTTGCACCACCTCGCCATTGTACCGAATGAAATTACCTTTGCTCAGATCAGAAACAGTTGCCATAAAAAAATCAGACTTTAATTTACAAATGAATTGAATAAATACAATTTAATAATGCCAGCAGAGGCTGGTTACTTAGTGTCGTAAGCCCATTTTACATAAACGGCACCCCAGGTAAATCCACCACCAAAGGCAGCCATTAACAGGTTATCGCCTTTTTTAAGTTTCTTCTCGAAATCCCAAAGCAGCAAGGGGATAGTCCCAGCCGTAGTGTTTCCATATCGCTCAATATTCATCATAACTTTTTCTTCACTAATGCCCACTCTGCTGGCAGTAGCATCGATGATTCGTTTATTGGCTTGATGAGGCAACAACCAATCAATGGTCTCTGCCGTGAGTTTATTTCTTTCTGCAACCTGCGCTGCGATATCGGCCATGTTGGTAACAGCAAACTTATAAACTGCAGAACCTTCCTGGTACACGTAATGCTGATGGGCGTCAACACTTTCATGCGAAGCGGGCATCCGACTTCCACCGGCTTTCATATGCAGGTACTGTTCGCCATTGCCATCACTCTTCAGCATCCAATCCATTACTCCCACATCTTCCGTGGTGGGTTCAAGGAGTACGCACCCTGCACCATCTCCAAAAATGATACACGTTGTGCGGTCGGTATAATCTACAATAGCCGACATCTTATCGCCACCAATCACGACCACTTTTTTGTAAACGCCTGCTTGAATGAAAGCGGCACCTGTTGAGAGGGCATAGAGAAAACCAGAACACGCTGCACCCATATCAAAACTAAAGGCATTGGTTGCACCGACTGCCGAGGCTACAATATTGGCAGTAGCCGGAAAGGTCATATCCGGTGTAACTGTAGCAAAAATGATCAGGTCAATTTCTTTGGGATCAATTTTGGTTTTGGCCAGCATGTCTTTAACAGCGGCTATGCCCATCACACTTACTCCCTGATTTTCTCCTTTTAGAATTCTTCTTTCTTTAATTCCAGTGCGTGAGGTGATCCACTCATCGTTGGTTTCCACCATCGTTTCAAGTTCTTTGTTAGTAAGAATGTAGTCGGGAACATAACCACCTACACCTGTAATAGCCGCTCTTAATTTATTCATACTTGGTTTTGGCATTATGGTTTGCCATGCGCGTTAAAAAAACAAATGCCCGATTGAATTTTCAACCGGGCTTTAAAGTGTGCGTACGTCAACTGATCTGTTTGTCATGACGACAAGCAAAGCCAGAACTTATCTTTTGCTTAAGAAGTACGATCATGGCGTATTAGGCCAGAACCTCCTTCTCCATCACCACGTTGCCTTTGTAAAATAACTTTCCTTCGTGCCAGAAAGCGCGGTGTGGCAAGTGGTTTTCACCCGTGGTTGGACACACAGCCATTTGCTTGGCAGTAGCCTTATAATGGGTTCTTCTTTTATCTCTGCGGGTTTTCGAGGTTTTTCGTTTCGGATTTGGCATAACCTATTCTTATTTATTTTAACTTTTTCAATTTTTCCCACCGTGGGTCTATACTCTCACTTTGTTCTTCTTCAGAAGTACGATAAATTATTTTAACGTCACTTCCATCATCCTCTTCTTCCTTAAACCTGGGATGAAGTTTCTTGATCGGGATTGACAATGCAATGAACTCATAAATAAACTGCCCCAGATCCAGGCTATCCTGATCGCGGGTGATTATCACAATTTCATCACTGATTTCCTGAGCTTCCTCACCATATTTAAATACGATCTTTCTGGTCTCTTCGATGGGATAATCGAAAGGGTCCAGCGAACGGTCGCACACCAGGTGAGCCTTACCGGAAATCTTGAAATCAACCTCAATGAACGTTTCCTTCTTGTCGAGAACCACGTGAACGTCAAAATCCCCACCGGAAACCACCTCTTTCCCGTACTTTTCAAAAAAACCATCTTTCAGCTTAAAATCGAAAAGATGGGCCTTTTTACTCAGCCCGATGATATTAACGTCAAATTCTCTCAACCCGAAGGGTTTTAAAATGAGCGGGCAAATTTATCAGTATTTATTGGATTTATGGCCCTAAACGTGAGGATTTTTGAAGTCTTTGATAATTTGGAGGGAAAAGAGGCTTTTCGTTACCAATATTCAGCAAAAGCCACAGCTTTAAGTTCAAGAACTGGCTTTTTGCCAGAATTCTCCACTAAAAAATCGACTACATTCTTTTTGAAGCCCAATTTGATGGCTATGCTTTTGGTAAAAATGACTTCGCTTTCAAAGATCCGCTGGTCCACAAAAATCAGATCAATGCAATCCATTAAGTAGTCAAATTTCTGGTCGTTCGAAAGGGCACCCAGGGTATCAATGGGCTCAGGGTTGCGAATTAATTGATTTACCTCATCCTCGGGAAACTTTCGATCCTGTGCGATTTTCAGGATCATCTCACGCTCTGACTTAGCAAAATGCTTATCGGCTTCAGCCAATTGAATTAGAATATTAAGCTTCTTTTTGGTTACTATATCCATCAAATTAATATGAGTTCTTCAAATCTAACACTAATTGACTGTTTACAGGGCCCCGATTCACGAGAAGTTAAAAAACCATGTAAGGTTCGTTATTTTTCTACCAATTGTGATCGCCTATTCTTGATAATGTCACACGCAACATACATGGCTTGCCTCATAGATCCTTCACTTGCCAGATTTTTTCCGGCCAACCCATAGGCTGTTCCGTGGTCGGGGGATGTGCGTACATAAGGCAATCCTGCGGTGTAGTTAATCCCAGATTCGAACGAAAGTGTTTTGAATGCGACCAAACCCTGATCGTGATACATAGCAACAATTCCATCGTATTTGGAATGCTGACCCGAGGCAAAAAAACCATCGGCCGGGAAAGGTCCGAAAATCAATTTCCCCTTTGATTTCAAATCCTGAATAACCGGCTTGATTACTTCAAGTTCTTCATTGCCCAACAAGCCTTCGTCTCCGGCATGGGGATTCAATCCCAACACAGCAATTTTTGGCTTGCTGATCAGGAAGTCCTTCTTCAGCGTCAGTTCCATCAAGCGTATCTTAAGCTCCACTCTTTCCCGGGTGATGAAGGAAGAAATTTCCTTTACGGGGATGTGTTCGGTTACCAACCCAACCCTAAGATCATTGCCAACCATGAGCATCAAACTCTCTCCGGCATTAAATTCCTGCGTAAGGTATTCTGTGTGTCCCTGAAACGGGAACTCTTCCCCATGAATTGTATTTTTATCAATCGGCCCGGTAACAAAGCCGTCAATCAAACCTTCTTTTAATTCTTCCACCGCTCGCTTCAGGCAGATCAAAGCCGCTTTGGCCGTTTGTCGCGAAGGTTGCCCGGGATTAATTTCAACCATGTCCTCCCAACAGTTAACGACATTAATTGCTTTCGGAAAAAATTGCCCCTTGGCTTTTACCTGGCTGTAGTTGAATTCTTCCAGGTTCATCAGTTTCCGGTAGAAGGATAACACCTTGGTAGAACCATAGATAATGGGTGTCATTAAATTAAGAAGGCGATGGTCGGCTAATGCTTTAATGATTACTTCGGGTCCGATGCCGTTAAGATCGCCTAAGGTAATTCCAATACGAGGTTTATCTGAAGAATGAGGTTGATTCATGAAGAGCGATTTGAGATTTTGTTCCCTTGCAATTTAATGGAATTTTATTGTTTTGATTTTATAGTTTGTAGTTTGAGGAAATTTTGATTTCTAAATGATGAAACAAACAATGGTGCGTCCTAAAAAACACCTTGGTCAGCATTTTTTGAAGGATAAAAATATTGCAGCGCGTATTGTTGACTCGTTGGTACTTTCTCCAGAACACAATCAGGTAATTGAAATAGGTCCAGGTACCGGAGTACTCACTCAATTTTTACAACTCAAGCCTATCGATTTGAGATTGGCAGAGATTGATCGCGAATCGATTGCTTATTTGAAAGAGCACTTCCCCGATTTATCATCAAAGATTATTGAGGGTGACTTTCTGGATCTTTCCCTGGATCAGATCTTCCAGAGGGACATTCAGATCATTGGAAATTTTCCATACAATATTTCTTCCCAGATTTTCTTCAAGGTGTTGGATCATCGCGAACAGGTTAAGCAGGTAGTATGTATGTTACAAAAGGAGGTGGCCGATCGGATCGCTGAGAAACCGGGAAGCAAAACCTATGGAATCTTAAGTGTGCTGCTTCAGGCTTATTATGATATAGAATACTTATTCAAAGTACCGCCCGGAGTATTCTTTCCACCGCCCAAAGTGATGTCGGCCGTGATACGACTTACCCGAAACAAAACTGAGAAGTTGGCGTGTGATGAAGTACTTTTTAAAACCGTAGTGAAGCAGGCATTTCAAAACAGACGCAAGACCTTGCGCAACGCATTGAAAGTTCTAAATTTGCCTGCCTCCGTTTTAAGCCATCCGCTATTGGACAAACGAGCCGAACAATTGGAGGTAGAACAATTTGTTTTTCTAACCCAACAAGTAGAAAGGTCCCGTGAAGCCCGTTGAATTTGAGTTGAACAAAGAATTTCGAGATCGCTTTCAGGAAGCTCTGAACGCACGCGATGGTGCATTCATTCGCCAAAGCCTTGAAGAGATAAATCCGGCAGATATCACGGCTCTGCTCTATGAATTCAATGGTGAGGAATCCAAATATGTGTTGGATCTGCTTTCCCTGGATGTGCGTTCCAAAATCATCAATGATCTTGATTCTGACACCCGGAAGAATTTTCTAAGCAATTACACGACACCCGAGATCACCGAGGTTATTAACCAACTCGATTCGGATGATGCGGCCGACATTCTGAACGAATTACCGATCAAGACCAGTGAAGAAATCATTGCCACCCTGGATCCGGATCTCAAGTCGCAGGTAATTGATCTTTTGAGGTACGATGAAAATGTGGCGGGTGGTTTAATGGCCAAAGAGTTGATTAAGGCCCGCGACCACTGGACGGTTGTGCAATGTGTAGAAGAGATCCGGAAGCAAGCTGAAAATGTAACCAAGTTCTATGCAGTCTATGTGGTGGACGATTCCGACAAACTATTAGGAAAAGTTTCGCTTCAGAAACTCATCTTGTCAGATCCCAGAACAATCGTTAAGGATATTTTAGAAGATGATGTTGTGGCGGTTGAAACTTATATGGAAGATCGGGAAGTGGCAGAGATCATGAGTAAGTATGATTTGGAATCTGTGCCTGTGGTGAACGTACAAGGTCATCTGGTAGGACGGATCACCATCGATGATGTGGTGGATGTAATTACCGAGCAAGCAGAGGAAGACCGGCAATTGATGTCGGGTATTACCGAGGATGTAGAAGAGGATGATAGTGTTTGGCGGAATACCCGGGCCCGATTGCCTTGGCTCTTAATTGGTATTTTGGGTGGCATGGTAAGCGCCCGGTTTATGGGTTTTTTTGAAATGGAGATCGCGCGGATAACAGCTATCGCATTTTTTATCCCCCTCATTCAGGCAACCGGAGGGAATGTGGGCATTCAATCTTCATCGTTGGTGGTGCAGAGTCTGGTAAGTCCGGGATTTGTTGATGAAGGTCTTTGGAAAAGACTTATAAAGGTATTTAGCGTAGCTCTGCTTAATGGTTTTTTTCTTTCTGCTATCGTTTTTGGAATAACCTGGCTTGTTTTTGGGCATGACCCACTCAACCTGGTGGTTGCCCTGGCGTTATTCTTTGTCGTAGTCTTTGCCTCTTTCATTGGTACGCTTACTCCGCTCATCCTCAACCGAATGGGGTTTAATCCGGCCTTAGCCTCGGGCCCCTTTATTACTACAACCAACGACTTGTTAGGGTTAGCTGTCTATTTTCTTACGATCCATTTGTTGTTGTAGGTTTCATGTAATTGATGAGGTTATGTACAGAAGTAATGATCCGGCACATTCCGAAACTATTTCATCATGATCATTTCTCCTTTTTTGATTTTATTTGAAGGATAAACCAAAAGTATTTTAATCTTGAAAATTGTATTTTGAGACCGTCAGCGGGTATTTTATGTCGAGAGTTAAGAAGTTAAGAGGTAAGATTCAGGATCAATTCAATATTATTATTGAAAAACCTCTGCTTACTGCATCTCTGGTTTTGGCAGGTGTATCGGTGCTGGTAGTCAGTTTAAGTCTGAAATATTACATCCAGGATTTCGAAAACTACTGGTCTCAGATCCTGGTTGAAGCCCATGGAATGATTTTCGACATCGCCATCATTGGTATTCTGCTGTTTTGGTTAAATCAAAATGGCGAAACCCGGCAGCGCATCCGCTTCTATAAAGATGAGATTGATGACTTTCGTTTATGGGAATCTGATGAAGCTGCGTTTCGTACGGTAGGTAATATAAAGCGTTTGAACCGCCACCAGATTCATGAAATCAATCTGGTGAATTGCTTTCTGGCCCGTACTAACTTGAACTACGTTAACCTGAGAGGCTCTAATCTTAATTCAGCCAACTTTTCCAACTCATCTCTCATAGAGACCAATCTGGAAAACACGCGACTTAATCAAACCAACTTTGAAAACTCTAATTTAAACCAGGCCATATTAAAGGGTGCTTATGCCAGTGGGGCAAACTTCAAAGACGCCTTCCTGATTAAATCACAGTTTGAAAATGCATTTCTTATTAAGACCAATTTTAAAAATGCATTTTTGATGGAGGCGAATTTATCAGGTAGTTACCTGATGGGTGCTGATTTTGAAAATGCCAGTTTATATAAGGCGGATTTACGCGGGGCAAAAGGCCTGACGCTGGAACAATTAACCAAAGCGAAGACCTTGTACCTGGCCAAATTTGATGATGAAATCTTAGATCAGGTAAAAACAACGTTGCCCGAACTGGTGGGTGCCTGATTTTGAATTAGTGAATTAAAAAATTAATTTTGAGTCATGTTTAAACAACGGCTTCGAACCCCGAAGCCGTTGTTTCTTTTTTTATCTCTGATGGTACGAGGAGGACAAAGCGGGGTAGATAGTTATTAAAACCAGTTTATGAGCAAGAAAATTTCTTACTATACCAAAGAAGGTTTAGAAAGACTAACCAATGAATTAGCAACCCTCAAGAGCAAAGGTCGCTCTGATATTGCCAGGCAAATAGCCGAGGCGCGCGACAAGGGTGACTTAAGTGAAAATGCTGAGTATGATGCTGCGAAAGATGCACAAGGTCATCTTGAAGCAAAAATTGCTCAGCTCGAAAACCTGTTGAGTGGTGCCCGCTTATTGGACGAAACTAAAATTGATATTTCGTCAGTTTCTATTTTGTCTAAAGTGACTATCAAAAACAAAAAGAACGGAGCCTCGATGACTTATATGCTTGTATCCGAAGAAGAAGCTGATCTGAAGTCGGGAAAAATCTCTACGCAATCACCTATTGGTAAAGGTTTGCTGGGAAAGAAGATAGGGGATACCGCCATGATCAAAACGCCCGCAGGCGAAATAGAGTTTGAGATCTTAAACATCGGAGCGTAAGCATTAGTTATGGCAACGATTTTTACAAGAATTATAAATCGTGAAATTCCCGGGCATATCGTAGCCGAAGATGATCGCTTTATTGCCTTTCTGGATGTAATGCCTTTGGTGGAAGGTCATACCCTTATTGTTCCCAAAAAGGAGGTTGATTATATCTTTGATTTGGACGATGCCACCCTGGCGGATATGATGGTGTTTGCAAAAAAAGTGGCTGTAGGGGTGAAGAAAGTAATTCCGTGCAAACGAATTGGTATAGCAGTGATTGGCCTTGAAGTGCCACATACGCATGTTCACCTCGTGCCGATGAATTCTATGGGCGATATTAATTTCACCAAGCCTAAACTTTCTCTTTCACAGGAGTTGATGAAATCAACGGCTGAGAAGATCAGGAATGCAATAGGAAAATAGAATCAAATAAAATCGATATCCACGTTTAGCGGATAACGCATCAAAAACTCCAAAGCTTCCTCCACCGTCATCCCTTCAAAGAGAACTTTATACAATCGGTCTGTTATCAAAGCCCGCACTTTATAATGATCAGCACATTTCTTGGCAATGCGCACGGTATTGATGCCTTCTGCAACTTCAGACATGTCGGCCAGTATTTCGTTTAGCTTTTCTCCTTTTGCCAGGCGATAGCCAACGGTAAAGTTTCTACTCATCGGACTATTGCAGGTCGTTACCAGATCACCAATACCGGCTACTCCTAAAAATGCTTTAAGGTCACCCCCTAACGCGCGCCCGAGGTAAACCATTTCAACAGCTCCCCGACTTATCAAAAGACCTTTGGCGTTCTCACCATATCCCAATCCGCTCAGTGCACCCGAAGCAATAGCAATTATATTCTTTAACACTCCGGCAATTTCAACACCCACAATATCATTGTTTTCATACACCTGAAACCGGTCGTTGCGCAGCAGCCGCTTGCCTAATTGAATCACTTCATTAAAGTGACTGGCTACTACCGTTGCGCCTGGTTGGCGTTGTGCTAATTCTTTAGCCAGGTTGGGGCCGGCCAAACATCCCACGCGCACCACTACGCTTTCTTCCTGAATTACCTCACTCATTGTCTTTACCTGGTTGCGGGTGAGTTTCGGGATGCTTTCTATAGTTTCTCCTGGCGGAAGCGTGATGTCAAATCCTTTGGTGCCGTGAATAAGAATGTGATACGGATGAAGGTATGGCGAAAGTTGCTTCATCATGGTTCGAAAATGAGCAGAGGGCACCATCGGGAAAATTACATCGCACTGCGATGCGAGGAATGCCAGATCGTGGGTGGGCTCTACATTTGAATGAATCGGATAGCCCCGGTTTTCCCGCTTCTCCAGAATGTGCGAAACCACCCGCTTATCGCGGGCATAGAGAAGTACCTTTCGGTTAAAGGCAAGAATGTTGGCAATAACAGTTCCAAAATTACCGGCACCAATAACCCCAACTGGCTTTTCAGATATACTGCTCGAGGTCATAGCCAACCAATCGGTTATGGTAGTAATAGAGCACGGTCAGATCTTTGGTGATGATATTACCTTTTTTATTAAGAAGCAATGGACGGTTTAGATGGAAGATTCCTACATTTTCAATTCCTAGCTTGATTACCTGATCTACCTTTCCTTTAAGGTGGGTTGCGTGATACACCTTTCCTTCATCCTTCAATTCATAAATCCTTTTCCTGACCCGTTTGAAAGTTTCGCGGAATTCAGCGTATTCAATTTCAAGATCTTCTTCAGGCAGGCGTAACAAACTGAAAAGATCAAGCTTGGGGAATTTCTTCTGCCACATTTCGAAGGCCACGTAGGCAGCGAGGTGACTGGCAAACACGCGGTTGATGCGATGATACTCGGTAACGATGCGGTTGCTCAACATCCGGGTGTATTCATCTTCCCGTTGTTTGTCATCCGTTATAGAGCCATTAGAGACAAAGTAATCTTTTGTGTCGATGATGCGGCTTTGCACGTCAAGACTGTTGCCGTCTTCATCTACATAATTACCGAGCACATCAAGCCCGGGACCTATCGACACAGAAATGTTTGAACCCTTGGTGAAAAACTTAAATAGAAACCGAAGCAATTGCCAGCTGCCATACTTGTCCTGTTCGGGAAAATATTTGTCTTGTCCTTTTACATGCAGATAATCTTCAATGAGGTCGGGCGCTTCCAGTACAAAATTGTAATTGAGGGTTACCGGAACAATAAATATTTTACGAACCTCCTGATCCGGATTTTCCTGGTAAAGATTTCGCTGGGCTTCGATCGCAGTGCTGAGCAATCCCAACTTCAATTGTTTTTCGATTAGACCTGAACGCGATCGGGTTCCACCGGGAAAGAATAAACTATGGGCACCCTTTTGAATCGCCAGGTTTGAGTACATCTTCAAGGTTTCCAGATAGGGGA
The DNA here is from genome assembly GCA_044229915.1 of Cyclobacteriaceae bacterium. Classification (GTDB taxonomy): domain Bacteria; phylum Bacteroidota; class Bacteroidia; order Cytophagales; family Cyclobacteriaceae; genus ELB16-189. Next base: position 16,625 of record JBGASB010000006.1, on the reverse strand, counting down.
GATTCTTTTTCCTCCGGTCTACTTTATAAGCCCCCAAACTGTTCATGAAGTAAGCAAAGATCTTGATGTTGAAAAGATTTAAGCCGGCTCCATAAATAAAAGCCGGTAGTCCGCAGGAATGAATCACCCAACCTATCAAAATGGAATCCAGGTTGCTAAAATGCGTAGGCACCATCACAACGGTTCCTTGAGTTGCCAGTTTACGTAGCATTTTGACCTTACCTACAATCTGAATTTTATCGCGCAGGGTGTATTGGCTCCGAAAGAAGGCTCCGAATTTCTTTACCCGGGCTCCATTGAGCAGGCGTTGGAAAAAGAACTTAATAACTTCTCGGGTAACCCGGTATGAGTTCGGTTTGAAATTGCCTGCTATTTCGTTTGCGTAACGCGAAACAATTTTGCGTAAGATATCATCCTCTCGGGTGCCTGCCTCTTCTGGACTTTTTGAACTGAGTTCTACCAATTCATTTTTTACACCGGCCCAGAATTTCGAATCGTCTTTTGGATCTACACGCCACCGGTTACGCTTAATACGATTTTGTTCACGGTAAGCAGTTGCTTCCAGTTCATCAATCAATTGCTTTCGGCTGGGGCGCAACAGTTTGATTCGCTCAATGGATTTTTGAGTGACTTCTTCAACAAATTCTTTGCGGTTTCTACTGAGTTGATATACGGGCCAATCCGGAATACCCTCTAAAATGGGTTTGTAGGGTCTGTTCTTATTTTTCTTTTCTTCCAGTATTTCCATCTGCCAGATCTCTGCCAAAGCAAGGGGCCAAAGTTAATCGCTGTAATGTCAAACGCAAAAATCAAATTTACTCATGACGACTGATGGCTAAAGATAAACTTCCAGCCATGTCGTCAAAGCGGTGCAAGGCTTGCTCTAAAAATGTTTCATCAAGCAAGGCTAACACCTCAGCCTCCGAAAACACATCTAACTCACTGATTTTGAATGTCTGCTCAAAGGAACCAGATTCCAATTTGATCAAATACCGGTTATTCCAGTGAAAAATAGTGATTTTAAAGTGTTGATAGGGTATCTCTTTAACTACTCGCATAAAACCTTAATTGTTAAATTTAGGATATTTCATAACCCTTCACTCATCGCAGTAAAATGAATAGTTATTTTCCTACCAAATATTTGACAGAGTTGAGCGTTGATCTCTCAAAAAAGGCTTTTGAAGGCAGACTATTTGTCGTTTCTTGTAACCTAATCATATTTTTACGTGTTGTACCCGGGTAGCATCACAGGCATGAGCAATAATAGATTGATTTCAGGATGGTGGAAAGTGTTGGGACTGTCATTACTACTGTCAGTTCTTCACGGAAATGTATTAGCAACCCATTTGCGCGCTGGTGAGATTACCCTGCAACGGGTTAGCTGTACAGGCCTTACTTTCAGAATCACCATCACGGTGTATACCGATACCGGCTCACCCATAAAATTTGGTGATGGCGAGTTGAATTTTGGAGACGGAAGCCAGCCGCATATAACACCTTCTATCGACAACACGCTTCGGCCCGATCTGGGCCCCGAAGTAGGAACCGTTTCCTATACGATTGAACATACATTTGCCGGCCCGGGCAAGTACACAATAAGTTACCTCGAGGCGAATCGCAATGCCGGGATCCTCAACATGACCAATTCGGTCGATACCCGGTTTTATGTAGAGACTCAAATAATTATCGATCCGTTTTTAGGATGCAGTAATACGCCCCGCCTATTAGTGCCCCCTATTGATAAAGGATGCACCGGGGCTGCTTTCTATCACAATCCCGGTGCTTATGATCCCGATGGAGATAGCCTTTCATTCGAACTGACAATTCCCAAGAGAGAGAAAGATGCTGATGTATTCGGTTACCTGGATCCGAACGTAAAAAAGTTTTACGATGCAATTGGTCTTAACTATGGTACAGCGAATGAAGCTGGAGATGATACGCCTAAATTCAATATTGATCAATCGGGCACGCTTTTGTGGGATGCCCCTGGCGCACCTGGTGAATATAACGTTGCCTTTTTAATTAAAGAGTGGCGTAAAATTAATGGCATCTGGATAAACCTTGGGTTTGTAACGCGCGATATGCAAATCATTATTGAAGATTGTTTGAACCAGCGTCCCGAACTACAAGTACCTCCCGACCTCTGTGTGGAGGCCGGTGAATCTGTCTCTATTGATGTATTTGGAACGGATCCTGATTATGATAGCGTAAAGATTGAAGCTTTCTCAGAAGTATTTTCAATTAACCCATCACCGGCTACCTATTCTCCACGTCCCGCCATCTTTCAGAAAACCGGACCCGGTGAGGATGCTAAACTCACCTTTACCTGGAATACAACCTGCAATCATGTTCAGGACCAACCTTATCAGGTAGTATTTAAAATCAGTGATAGTTCAGATAGCGGTCCTACTCTGGTACAATTTAAAACCTGGAAAATTCGGGTCGTGGGGCCAGCCCCGAAATGGCAATCAGCACAGGTAAACCTGGGAACACGCACAGCCAATTTGATATGGGATGATTATGTATGTAAATCAAACGCTGTTACCATGCAGATATGGCGCAGAGTTGATCAATATGTTTTTGATCCGCCAGAATGCGTTACTGGTATGCCGGATTTTTTGGGATATTCTTTAATTAAAGAAGTGCCGATCAACTCTGTTACAACATATTCCGACAATAATGATGGGCGAGGTCTGGCTGTTGGTGCTGCCTATTGCTATCGGTTGGTGGCAGTATTTCCACAACCAGGGGGTGGGGAAAGTTATGTATCAAAGGAAATTTGTCTGCCTCCCATATTAGCCGATGCTCCGGTTATTACAAACGTAACTGTGGATGTTACAAACCGAACCACCGGGCAGGTAACTGTTAAGTGGACGCCACCCTTCGATGCAAGTCTGATACAGTTTCCCCCTCCGTATTCCTACGAAGTACAGCGTGCTGAAGGATTTTCGGGTGACATCAAGTTGACTTCCGTCTTCCCGGGAAGAAGGCCAGATACCGTATGGGTTGATACGGGCATTAATACGCTCGAGACGGTCTATAATTATCGGGTTACCGCATACGCCAGCGATGGTACACGAATCGATGTTTCACCGACCGCTTCCACGGTACGACTGGAAACAAACTCGCAGTTTTTGCGGATAGCCTTGTCGTGGAATGCGGATGTACCATGGTCGAATCAGACCCAGGATTATCCAAGGCACTTGATTTATCGCGGGCAAATAGGGGATACAGAAAATGAACTGGATCTGATTGATAGCGTAGATGTAAATCAGTTTCAGTTCAATTATATTGATTCGGGTCAGTACAAAGACGAACCTTTAAAAGATACTGAGTTTTACTGCTATCGGGTAATGACGCGCGGGGCCTATGGCAATCCGAAAATTGACGAGCCACTGAAAAACTTCTCTCAGATCATCTGCGCTCAGCCCAACGATGACGTAAAGCCATGTCAACCTCAGTTGGCTATTGAAGCCCGCGATTGCGCAGAATATATCCAGACCGCTTCGTGTGGTGCGAATGTGTATAGCAACGTACTTACCTGGAATCGTCCGGCTGATCAGAAGTGCAGGGATGATATTCAGAAATATAGAATTTATAAAGCGAATAGTACCGAAGGAGATTTTGCGGAAGTTGCCATGGTAACTGATACTTTTTTTGTGGATTCAAACCTGCCTTCGTTTGCAGCGTGTTATAAAATCTCTGCCCTTGATCGCGCAGGTAACGAGAGTGATCTCAGCGAGAGTTTTTGTTTTGACAATTGCCCGTACTATGAATTACCTAATGTGTTTACACCCAATGATGATAATTGTAACGATTTATTTAGTGCCTTCAGCGATCGGGTGGCAAGCGAAGTGGGGGAGGATGGACAAACTCCTTGCGGTCAGGATTTAAATGATCTACGCAGGCGATGTGCCCGGTTTGTTCTAAGCGTTGATTTCCGGGTGTATAATCGGTGGGGCAAAGAGATCTATAATTATCAGTCCGGTGGCGAGCGATCTATTTATATTGACTGGGATGGAAAAGACAACAATGGAAAAGAACTTGCCAGTGCGGTTTATTATTATAATGCCGAGGTTACCTTTGATGCCGTTGATCCTTCCAAACAGAAACAAAACATTAAAGGATGGGTTCACCTGATCCGCTAGATCATCCGGTCATTCTTTTTGATGGTGTCTGTAATTTGTGCAATGGTTCGGTTATATTCATTATTAAGCGCGATCCCAGGTCACAATTTTACTTTGCCGCCCTGCAATCTGATTTTGGAAATAAACAGTTGAAGAATTTCGGGTTGCCTGCCACCGAGTTGAATAGTGTACTTCTCATCAAAGGCGGAACGCTTTATCAAAAAAGTAATGCAGCCCTGGAAATAGCAAAACACCTGAATGGGTTGTGGCCGGTTATTTACATCTTTAAAATTATACCGCCCTTTCTTCGCGATGGGATCTATACGTGGGTAGCCCGCAATCGCTATCGCTGGTTTGGTAAAAAAGATGCCTGCATGATTCCAACCCCCGAGTTGAAGTCGCGATTCCTGGCATGATTTCTTGCAGGAATTTTGATCTTATCTTTTCATCGTGTAAAATCGAACCTCATTTTACGCAACCAGGAACACATGAAAGCATTTATTTTCCCCGGACAAGGCGCTCAATTTACCGGTATGGGCAAAGAACTTTATGAGGGCAATGCCACCGCCAAAGCATTGTTTGAAAAAGCAGACGACATTCTCGGATTTAAAATAAGTCAGACGATGTTTGCCGGCACAGCCGATGAGTTGAAGCAAACCAAAGTAACACAGCCAGCAGTTTTTATTCACTCCGTGGTTACGGCACTCGCACAGGATTTAGTTCAGCCCCAGATGGTGGCGGGCCACTCGCTCGGTGAATTCTCGGCCCTGGTGGCTAATAAAGCATTGTCATTTGAAGACGGATTGAAATTGGTGTTCAAACGAGCCATGGCCATGCAACGGGCGTGTGAAATAAATCCATCAACCATGGCTGCCATTTTAGGATTAGACGATGCGGTGGTAGAAGAAATTTGCGCTTCTATAAAAGATGAAATTGTGGTTGCTGCTAATTATAACTGTCCCGGCCAATTAGTGATCTCCGGTTCAATGAAAGGAATTGAAGTTGCCTGCGAGAAGATGAAAGCAGCGGGCGCCAAGCGGGCACTTCCCCTACAGGTAGGGGGTGCGTTTCACTCGCCCTTAATGGAACCTGCACGCGAAGAGCTGGCGGCTGCCATAGCGGCTACCCAATTCAATACGCCTGTATGCCCGGTGTATCAGAATGTAAATGCCTCGCCATCCATAGATGTCGCAATAATCAAGAAAAATCTGATCGATCAGCTTACCGCTCCTGTGCGCTGGACGCAATTGGTTCAGCAGATGGTTAAGGACGGGGGTACTTCGTTTGTTGAATGCGGACCCGGTAAAGTATTGCAAGGGCTGGTAAAGAAAATAGCACCCCAGGCAGAAGTTGCAAGCCTTTAAATCCGGTTAACGATTGATGGATCCACGCATTCGGTAAGAAGTTCGCGATTACTCTTGTTTAATACCGGATGAATAAAATCAGGGGCTAGTTCTGTGAGTGGTTCCAATACAAAACGTCTTTGGGCAATTCCCGGATGGGGTAGTATCAGGTCTGCTGTTTGCAGGATTTGATCGCCCACATATAATAGATCAATATCAATAAGCCGGGCGCCCCATTTTTCTTTACGGATGCGCCCCATATCCTGTTCAATAATTAGTGCTGATTTTAATATGTGACCGGGGCTTTGTTCAGTTTCGAGCATTAACACCTGGTTAAGAAAATCAGGTTGATCTGTTTTGCCCCAGGGTTTGGTTTCGTACAGGGCTGATTTTGCTGTAATAAAGCCAATTCGTTTTTCAATCAGGTGGACAGCCTTTTCCAGATTGGATTTTCGATCGCCCAGATTGGCACCAAGAAGCAGAAAGGCTGTTTGCTTTTTCATTCTGGCGAAAGATACAGCGGCAGTTTCTTTCCGAACACCCTTTGAGTATTTTTGTACCCTAATTTTTGATACGCATGAATTTCTTCAAAGCATTTATGGCTTCCTGCCTTGGTTCGCTGGTGGCTTTTGTTATACTTCTTGTCCTGATGTTCTTCTTTATTACGGCTCTGGTTTCGGGCCTTTCCAATGATGATGATGTAACGAAAGTAAAAGATAACTCAGTGCTGCATCTGAAGTTAGATGTGCCGATTACCGAAAATGACACAGAGGATCCATTGGAGGGACTGCCAATACCCGGTGCGGTATCGTCTATAGGGCTGTTGCCATTCAAGCAGGCCCTGGCGCATGCTAAAACAGATTCTAAAATCGAAGGAATTTATTTGGATCTAAGTGTATTTACAAGCGGCTATGGAGTGGCTCGTGAAATTCGCGAAGCGTTACTTGATTTTAAGAGTTCTGGTAAATGGATCGTAGCCTATAGTGAATTTTATACAGAGTCGGCCTATTACGTAGTGTCTGTTGCCGACAAAGTTTTTCTAAACCCGGAAGGCGAGATTGAATTCAACGGCTTGTCGGCCGAGGTTTCATTTTTTAAGAAGTTGTTCGATAAGTTGGAGATCAAACCCCAGATCTTCCGGGTGGGAGATTTCAAAAGTGCGGTGGAGCCATTTTTTCTTGACCACATGAGCAATGAAAACCGGCTTCAATTGAATGAACTGATTTCTGATATTCATACGAACATGATTAACGACATCGCACAAAGCAGAGACATGGATGTTGCACGCCTGCGCGAGATCTCCAATAAAATGTTGGTGACCAATTCAAAATCAGCACAGGCCCAGGGGCTTATTGATTCGCTTGTTTATTTCGATCAGGTACAAGCCGAGGTGCGAAACCGATTGGGCCTTGAGAAGGACGCAGCGATTAATTTTATTAAATACGGAAAGTATAAAAAGAGTTTCTCTACCTACAGCAGTTCAAAAAATGAGATTGCCGTGATTGTGGCCGATGGCGATATTCTACCCGGCAAAGCGACCCAGGGTACGATTGGCTCTGATACGTTTGCCGAAGAATTGCGCAAGGCCCGCACCAATGATCGCGTGAAAGCAATTGTAGTGCGTATCAATTCACCAGGCGGAAGTGCGTTGGCTTCGGATGTGATGTGGCGTGAAATTAAACTGGCTACTGAAGTAAAACCGGTAATCGCCTCGATGTCGGATTATGCAGCTTCGGGCGGATATTACCTGGCAATGGCCTGCGATACCATCGTAGCCCAGCCTACTACCATCACCGGTTCGATTGGGGTGTTTAGTGTGTTGTTCGACCTCAGCAGTTTCCTGGATAATAAAATCGGAATCACGTTTGATGAAGTGAAGACAGGCGAAGTGGGCGGACTAACCGTTACGCGCCCGCTCACGGCAACCGAGAAAGCAATCTGGCAAAAAAGAACAGAAGAGATCTATGATTCTTTTACCACCAAAGCGGCTGATGGTCGTGATATGTCTGTGGAGGAATTACGTAAAGTTGCCTCGGGCAGAGTGTGGACCGGCACGCAGGCAAGAGATCGCGGGCTGGTAGATGTGCTGGGTAATTTTGAAGATGCGTTAACCATTGCTGCTACAAAAGCCGGAGTGATGGATGATTATAAAGTTCGGTATTACCCGGTGCAGAAAACATTCTTGCAGGAGTGGCTTTCAGAGATGGAGGAGAACTCGGAAACCAAAGCGTTGAAACGCGAATTGGGTGAGCATTATAAAACCTACGAAGAGCTCAAAAAACTGAAGGGCTACCAGGGCAGCCAGGCGCGCATGCCGTTCGAGTTAAAAATTCAGTAAACGGGGCTAATCGCTTGATTTTCAGGTGTAAGGTTTGACCTCAAAATTGAAGGTTTCCGTTATTTTTTGACAAATAGAGTACTTTTCCGACTTCATGGGTCCGGCAACTTAACCGGCTAAAAGTCCGACTTAACGGAATATTAAGATGATATAGCTCGTATTGTCGCAGACTCCATGCAAAGAATACGCATGCGCAACAACCGAACTTAAATAGTACGACCTTGGCTGGTTACATCCTATTTTTGAACAAAGGTTAGCAACTTAGCGGATGATTTCCACTGGTCACGGTCTTCCAAGAGTAATGCAGCTATTTTGCCAAGTATTAGTGCACAATAACTCTATTTTGAAGGAGTTATTGACGCATTGAAAGGGCAATGCTCTCTAGAAATTTTCAGACGATGATCCACCCGAAGGTTCAGCTACTTTAATATGCTCGTTGGCGGTTTGTGACTTAGTATCAGCCTTCTTAGTTGCGAACGTGAAAGATAAAGTAACTATAGTGGTGAAGATCAGGAATAATAAAATTCTTGTTTTCATATATAAATTATTTAATAATTAATTTCCTTTTGATTCAGAACTGTTACCACCACCATTTGTATTATTATCAGTTTGAGGTTTGATATTTTCTTCCGTGCAAGAAGTGATAGATACAGAAGTGGCCAGTGTTAGAAGAAATATGTATAAAAACTTTTTCATAGAATTATTAATTAGTTATTTTTTGAAATAATTAGATATTGTTAATTTACTTAGTTCCCTTTTGATTCAGAACTGTTACCACCACCATTTGTGTTGTTATCAGTTTGTGGTTTAATATTCTCCTCGGTGCAAGAAGTAATTGTTGAAGCTGCAGCAAGAGCCACAAGAAGGATGCAAAATAATTTCTTCATAGTAGTAGTGTTTAAATTAGGGTTAGTGTTTAAAATGTTATTTAAAATGTTAAGAGTGTAATCAATACTTGTTAATTTTTATATTTAACTTACAGTTCAAAATTGAAAAGACTTTGGGGAATTATTTCTGTCATAAATTTTTAAAAATCACTCGTGTACTGAAATCTGCACTTAAACTTGGTGTCCTAATTTTTTCCACATCCTGCCCGATCTTCCTTTTGGCGCAAGGAGAGTCTGCTTTGTCTAAAGTGGATTCTCTGAAATCAATACTTCCAGGATCAACGGGGATCGCCAGATATGAGATTCTTTATCGACTTGCTTACGAACTTTTTGATGTAGAAAATGAAGAAGCAGAGACTTTTGCGTATGAGGCTCATCAATTAGCCTTGCAAATTGGCGATAGTCTGGCGATCACAAAGTCCGGAAGGATAAGAGGTCAGCTTCTTAGGCGAGTATTTAAACCGGATGAAGCTATTGTTCAGCTACTTTATGTGTTGCCTATTTCAAATCGGAACAAATTCCTATCTGAGGAAAAGATTATACTTAATGCAATTGCCATCACCTATTTGCATATGGCTAACTATGACAAGGCTTTAGAGTACCATTTCCAATCATTGGAGATTCGTGAGAGGGAAGGTAATCTTAGTGAGATTAGTATGGCGTTGAATAATATTGGTCTTGTTTATTATAAGATTAGTAATTTCGATATGGCGCTGACTTTTTATTCACGGTCTTTAGAAGCAAAGAGATCAGCAAATGATTCTTTTGATCTTGATCGCCTCTTGATTAACACAGCTTTATGTTATAATCAACTAAACAGGTACAAGGAAGCCCAGGAATTTATTAATGAAGCATTTAAGGTTTGTGGTGAAAAGTGCACTAATCAAATCAAAATGGAAGGTGAGTTCGGTTTGGGCTTGTCATATTTTGAACTTGGAGAAATCGACAAAGCGAAGGGACATTTGGAGTATGCATTGGAGCTTTCGCGAAAAGTTGGCGATAAGAGATTTGAAGCTGAGTTGTGTTATTATATAGGTCGCATTTACATAAGTAAAGAAGATTTTGAGTTGGCGCATACTATGCTCCTAAAATCAGAGGATTTATCTAAGGAACTTGGGCACAATCAGAATCTTATATTTACTTATAAGGAATTCTCTAATTTATACGATCGCACCAACAACTACGAAGAGGCTTCAAATTATAGAAGAGAGTATATTCAATTGAAAGATAGTATTTATAGCAATGATTTAATTAAGAACTTAGCAAATGTTCAGACTAAATATGAAGAGAGGGTCAACCTTCAAACCATTAAAGAAAAAGATCAAAACATCAAACTTCAAAATGAATTAATCTCACGCCAGCGCATTCAGTATTTGTTTATAGTACTGGTAACAATATTGATTGTATTGCTTGCTACCGTGTTAATCTGGGCCAACAGACGCCAGCACCGCCACAATGCAGCACTCAGTGAGGCCAAGCGGGTAATTGAAGATCAGAATAAAGAGCTCACTAAAAGCAATGAGGAACTCGATCGCAGGGTGCAACAAAAAACCCGCGACCTGTTTTTAACCAACGAGTCGTTGAGTCAGGTGAATGAAGAACTGGATAATTTTATTTATCGCACTTCGCATGATATCCGCGGTCCGCTGGTTACCCTGAAGGGCGTGTGCAACGTGGCCTTGCTGGATGTAAAAGATACCCTGGCGCAGGATTACCTGAAACGACTTGACTTAACAGCCGAAAAACTAAACTCCATTCTTACCCGCTTGTTAATTGTTAACCAGATTAACCACTCGGAGCTTGATGCTTCCACGATCGACTTAAAGCAAATGATCGATGACATCCTGGTGACAGAGCGGAAGAACGGATTACCTCCGAAGTTATTGATTGAGTATGAACTGGATCCCAATGTCAGATTGATTTCCGACCGTCAACTGATAAAAATTGTACTCGAGAATCTCATTGACAATGCCATCAAGTTTTATAATACATCCGAACGCATCTCGCCCTACGTAAAAATAAAAGTAGATCGGGCCAATGCCGATAAAGTCCGGATTCGCGTGGAAGATAATGGCATCGGTATCAATCCCAGGGATAAGGATCAGATCTTTCATTTATTTGTGCGCGCTTCCGAGCGCTCCGAAACCGGGGGCATCGGTTTATATCTCTCTAAACTATCTACACACCGGTTGGGGGGCGAAATAATCCTGGCCGATACTTCTGAAAAGGGCACGGCCTTCATGGTGTTAATTCCGTCCGACTTAAGACCCATTCTTGAAAAGCGGAAGGAAGAGGAGGAGTTGCGCAAAAAGGATAAATCGTTGCGTGAAAAGGAAATGCAAGCTTCGCGCGAGAAGGAAACCGAATTGGAACCCGTTTCCTCCAAACAAAACAAGGTTGCCACCTCCTGATATTGCGTCCCATTTGCCATCTTTGCAGTCTGTTTTTTTAAACAGGTTGTTATTCTATGAGCCAGAAGACTTTTAATCGTGTTACGGTTACTGCCGCGCTACCCTATGCCAATGGCCCCAAGCATATCGGCCATCTGGCAGGCGCTTATATTCCCTCGGATGTGTATGTGCGGTACCTGCGCCTGACAGGTAAAGACGTGATCTTCGTTTGCGGAAGTGACGAACATGGTACCGCTATCCCCAACCAGGCCTTAAAAGAAAATACTACCTCGCGGGCCATCATCGACAAGTACGATGCCTTGATACGCGATTGCTTTGATAAGCTGGGCATGTCGTTTGACATTTATCATCGCACCAGCGAGCCCATTCATCACCAGACTTCACAGGAGATTTTCCTGAATATTTATAACAAGGGTTTGCTTACAGAAGAAACCTCGGAACAGTATTATGATGAAGAGGCTAAGTTATTTCTGGCCGATCGCTATATCGTTGGTACCTGCCCAAAGTGCGGGCATACGAATGCCTATGGCGACCAGTGCGAGAAGTGCGGCTCTACATTAAGTCCGCGCGAACTGATCAATCCGCGCTCCACGGTAAGTGGTAAGACTCCCGTTCTCAGACCCACCAAACATTGGTACCTGCCACTCGAGAATTATGAACCCTGGCTTCGCGATTGGATCTTGAAGTCGCACGAAGATGATTGGAAACCCAATGTGTACGGACAGTGCAAGTCGTGGATCGAAGCGGGGCTGCAGCCGCGGGCCATGACGCGCGACCTTGATTGGGGTATTAAAGTGCCATTGCCCGATGCCGAAGGTAAAGTGTTGTACGTGTGGTTCGATGCACCGATTGGATACATCTCGGCTACCCGTGCTTTGTTTGACGAAGTTCATTCGGGTAAGTTAAAGTTTGCTACCCCACGCAGGGATTTTACAGGCGCGAAGAAAGACGACTGGAAAAAATACTGGCAGGCAGACGATACGCGACTGATTCACTTTATCGGAAAAGATAACATCGTATTTCACTGCATCATTTTTCCGGTGATGTTGCATGCGACCGGAGAATACATTGTGCCCGATAATGTTCCGGCCAATGAGTTCATGAACCTCGAAGGTGATAAGATGTCCACCAGCCGGGGTTGGTCGATTGAGATGCATGAGTTCCTGCACGACTTTCCCGACAAACCCGATGTGTTGCGCTATGCATTGCTCACGAATCTGCCCGAAGCAAAAGACAGTGAGTTTACGTGGAAGGATTTTCAGGCCAAGAATAACAATGAACTGGTGGCCATCTTCGGCAACTTCGTGAATCGTGCGGTGGTGCTTACGCAAAAGTATTTCGATAATAAAGTTCCGACACCGGGCGCGTTAACTGATCTTGACAAGAAAGTGTTGGCGGACTTAAAAGCAGCCCCGGGAAAAATTGCCGCTTCGATTGAAGCCTTCCGGTTCCGTGAGGCTACGGCTAACTTCATGGATCTCGCGCGGGTAGGGAATAAGTACCTGGCCGAAACGGAACCCTGGAAGCTTGCCAAAACAGATCTTGCACGCGTGGGCACCATTTTGAATTTGTCGTTGCAGATTGCAGCTACGCTTTCGGTAGTAGCCGAACCCTTTCTTCCGTTTACCTCCCGCAAACTTAAAGCTATGCTGGGTGTGGGCGAGTTAACGTGGCAACAGGCTGGGGGTAGCGATTTAGTAAAGGCGGGCGCGCCTCTTACCGATGCGCCTTTGTTGTTTGAGAAAATTGAAGATGCTGTAATTGAAGCGCAGATAAAAAAACTAATCGACACCAAACGTGCCATGGAAATAGCCAGTCAACCTGCACAACCCGCCAAAGCGGAAATTTCTTTTGATGATTTTTCGAAGCTGGACATCCGCATTGGTAAAATCCTGAAAGCAGAACGGGTTGAGAAATCGAAAAAACTCCTGAAGCTGCAGGTAGACACCGGCATTGATACGCGCACGGTGATGAGTGGAATTGCGGAACACTTTACACCCGAAGAAATAGTGGGTAAGCAGGTAACTATCCTGGTGAACCTGGCACCCCGTAAAATCATGGGTGTTGAGTCGCAGGGGATGATATTAATGGCTTCGGATAAAGATGGGAGCTTAAAATTACTCAGCCCTTCCGGGGAAGTAGCACCGGGGTCGGTGATAAGCTAAGGAGTCAGGCTGATGAGTTTTTGATAAAGCAGGGTTCCGATTTCAACAGCCCTATCGTTGTCTTCCTGGGTAGCGTCTTTCATAGTGACTGGGAAGATCGTTATTCCCTCGTAGATATTATAAAACAAAACAAGCTTGCATTCTCTATAAACAAAGTCCCAATAAAGGGTATCAAGGTCATTGAGTTTATTGGTGAATGTCAAATGGAAGTTGTTTTGTAAAATTTCCGCAGCCGTATAAAACCTATCGAATCCACAGTCACCGTCAAGGATAACCTCCGTCCAGCCGTTTGCTCGTTCGATGGTTGGGTTCATGGTCTGCTGCATCGATATAGCAATTAAAAGTCTTAAGAGTGTTGTACTAAAGGCGGGTGGTCAACGTTTGTGCATATGACGTTGCGGGCTGGAGGGCAAATGAAGGAGGAACGACTGATTTGCCCGACTACTCCGTAACTGTCAACCTTGACCGAACGTTGTTTGAAAACTAAACTACAACTTTACTCTTCACCCCGCAATAGCATATGCATTTTGTTAGCGGCTGTGTTTCTGTCGTCCTCTATAATCTCCTTATCAAATTCAGTCCTGTTTGTCATGCGTGGTCTTGTGAATTGTAATCCTTGAAAGCACTAAAAACAATAAAACCAAGCTAAATTGAATAATAGGAACAAGAAAAGTAAATGCTAAAGTGATAACGAAAAAAATTCCAAACACTATCAGGTTAAGGTTTATTATCCCTTTCATAATAACGGTGTCAACTCGTTTTTTCATGAGAAAGAAAATGGTAAAGCCAGCCAACATGCAAAGTAGGGACAGGCTGGAACTTAACGCCAATGTCAATTCGTCCATTGTCCGATGAAACCCTGCACCAAAATCAAATTGGTAAGAGCTCATTAATTCAAAAAGTTGTCTCTCCGTGTCATTATTTGGCGGTTGATTAATAAAAAGTGTAACGGTATGTATAACCGCTGTAATGAGTTGAAAAACGGCTGCTGTCCTGAGCCATGTCCTGTAATTTTTCATATTTATTTTATTTGTTTGTTGTTAAGAATTTTCATTTGTAACCTGTTTCAGGTTGTGTCAAACGATTGTCTTTTTGTTAATTTTTTTCTAAAAGTCAACGTGGGACTGTCCCACGCCAAAAGCACAAAACCTTCAAGTTCCGAAGTCTGCCCGGAAGTCGCACCAAAGGGAAAATCCCCCGATGACTTTAAAATGTGGTACCAAAATGTAAGATGTCAATCGAATCTGGCTTGACATGCTGTCACGGAATAAAACAAAAAGCAGCATCCAAACTATAAAGGCAATAAGTGTCACCTTACTAATTTGGCTTCGTTTGTAATTTAAAGTCCCAATGACCCAACTTTTATAGCTTTCATTGTCTGGCGCTAGAATAATCAATTTCTCAAAAACCTTCTTAGACTCCTCGATGCGTTTTGTTTTATATAATGCTTCACCCAATAAGAAAACTAATTTCTTATAACCAGTCGAGCTTTTAATATTCTCGTTAAATTCTGGGTCCTTCTCGTGTAGGCGAATTGCTTCCGTCAATATAGGTATTGATTTCCCACTTTGTCCATTCTTGGCTAGACTGTAACCATAGTCGGACATCAAAAATGTCTTGGTGTTAAAAGTCTCTGGATCTTTGTCCTCGTCCAAGTTTTGAATTGTCAACGCATTCTTCTCAAAGAAGTCAATTATCTCCAAGTCCTTTTTTCGGTCAACAAGTCCGTATTTAATATTTAGTTGGTCAACTGTCACTTCTTTCCAAAAATTATAACCGCCAACGTTGGTGCTTGTGCAGTGGCCGGAATAGGAGGGCTTAAGAATGCAGCGAAGCGGAATGTTAAGCCCGACCAGATGCGCCCTGTCCCACGTGACAAATGTAAATAATGAAACCCGAAGTTTATGAGGACACCGAACCCCCGCCTGACACAAACACATTGTTAGCGTGCGTTGCCGTAAGTTGTTAATAGGTTTAAAAATCTGTCGCCATGCTTTCTTTGGTCCTTGAGTCTCTCTAAAGAAACGATATTTAGTCGTTTCAATTTTTTTAGAACATTAATAAATACTTTGTCGGACTTAAGCTTATTAAAGTCAAACGGGATTCCTTTTTGGAGAAAATTGTAGTCTTCGAAGTCGGTTATAATTCTTGGCGAGACATATTCGTCAATATGTCTTTGGACGCCCTGTCCCCATGCAATATTATTATCCACTCTTTCGTAGTAACTAATAATCTCGCTTCTCAAGTCCTTGTCGGAAATTATCGGAAGTCCTTCTGCGATTATGTTACTATATCCCAATTTGTCGGGTCTGAATTGCGGGTTGTACCCCATTAGTGAAAATGCAATTGATATTGAGTCATTGAAGTCGGTGTTGGTGACTAACTTTTTAATTAAGTAGTCCACAGAGTTTAATGTTTTGTCGGATTCTTTGATTTCATAGTCCAAGTCGTCAATGTCGTTTTTGACGGACTCAATTAATAACAATAGTAGTTCCTTTTCTTTGGCTTTATTTGAATTACTTGTCCGCCATTGGTCAAACATGAGGGAGAGGCTAATCCCAACAAAAATTAGAATTATTTCTCCGGATGCGTACTTCCAGTTAAATCCTCCTTGTCTCATTAGTCGGTTTAGTATCATAGGCTATGCACGCTAACGCTGGTGCATGTGACGTAATGCGGCATAGGAGCTAAAGCCTAATGAGGAACGAATGGCTTTAGCGACCTGCTGCGTTGTGTCCCACGACACCAAAACTAAATTATGAAACTAAAACTACAATGCAACACTGAACCAGCATTATGGCACATGCACACTGTTGTGGCTCGTGCGCGTCCACTCAAATTTATTTAAACTGTTCTCTTAACGATAATAGGTCCGAGAACGGTGCGGTGTCGTTTGTCTCCCATTTTTTCTTTTTCTTTATTCTTTTCTCAATTGCTTTTAGTCCTTCTGATTTGTCCCTAATTAGAATTGGCGTCACAAGTCGCCTGGTCGGAAAGTCTGTCGGGTCATAATACATCCATACATCAATCAGTCTCGAAAAATATTTAATATCACATTCTGCTTGAAGTGACTTCAGAGCTAATTCCATATCTATTCTGTTGTCCTCGGAGTCTGTACTTTCGCTTTGCTTTATGTAACTGTCAAATATTCGGTCAACCTTTCTGATTGACTGTTTTTGATTCTCGCTCTGTCCGAATACTGTTAGGCTAATTGCCAATAGAAATGGAAGTCCAATTACTTTCATTCTTAAATGTCATTATACCAAATCTGTCGGGTTATACACCCTTATTGGATACAGGTAAGATAGGGGGCTTAATCATTTAATCCAATGCAAAAACGGGCTATTTTGCATA
>JBGASB010000005.1:0-338058 GCA_044229915.1 Cyclobacteriaceae bacterium | reverse complement strand
CCTGTTCCTACCAACACTCCGCTGACTCCTGCATCTACCCGCGTCCAGCTATACGTTACACCGCCTACTCCATTGGTCGTACTCAAGCCAATACTGGTAACTGCCCCGCTGCAGATCGTCTGACTCGCAGGCAACGCTACTACATTCGGATTCGGATTAACTGTAATGTTAACGAATTGACTTGCACTTGGACCGCATGATCCAACGATAGCTTCAAATTCATAGTTAACAACAACCGGTGAGCCTGTAGAATTTAACAAGACTTCAGTAATGGATTGACCATTTGTAAATAGAATCCCTGGAGTAAGTGTTCCTGTAACGGCACCATATGTTACTGCCTTTAATCTAATCTGACCACCTGATACCGCAGTATTTAAGAGAATGTTAGTTTGACTTCCGCTACAGATTGTGCCACTTCCACCACCTGTATTATCTGTAACTACAAAAGTCGGATTGGGATTTACACGGACTGTTACAAATTGACTAACCGGAGACAGCGGACAAACCGGAGTCGTTAGCGGTGTTGTGACATTAAATTCATAGACGACATCAATAGCACTATTTGTGTTATTAAAAAGAGTTTCAATAAGGGGTGTAGCACTGTTGAATGTTGTTACACCCGGATTAACCGTTCCACCGGTAACAAAGCCATAATTAACACTTACCGCATTGATCTGATGGCCAGGTGTTGCACTTCCAAAGAGAATATTCGTTTGATCGCCACTGCAAATCTCCGTTGAAAAATTACTCGCTATAAATGTTGGATTGGGGTTAACAATTACCTCTTCAAAGAAGCCTGTCGTTGTGCAACCATTCGCAATCACATCGAAGTTATACCGAACCGTTACTGATGAATTTATTGGATTAATCAGGGTTTCTGTAATTTTTGATCCCGGAGTGAAAGTTGTTCCTGCTATCAGGGTTCCGGTCACGCCACCATAAATTACGGATGTCAACTGGATGATTGCTCCGCTCGTAGGACTATTAAGTGTAATATTCACTGCACTGTTACTACAAATCTGATGTGTTGCATTAACTGTACTCATTGCAGGAGTAGGATTCACGATCACACTTGTCTGTTGCGTAACAGGATTAGTACAATCCGGAGTTGAAACACTGAAAATATAATTTATGGTAACCGGAGCATTCGTGCTATTGATTAATCCGGCAGGTTCAGTAATAGTGTTTCCTGTTACAAATGAACCACCGGTAGCATATGCCCCACCAGTAACCACTCCATAATTAACATTTTGAAGTGTTATAGTTGCGCCTGCTGTTGGACTTGTTAAACCAATATTAATTGTTGATCCGCTGCACATCTGACCCGTTCCACCTCCAGTATTATTAGTAATTGAGAACGTGGGGACTTCATTTACCGTTATATCTACCTGACCAGTACCTTGACAACCAAACGCATCAGTTACTTGTAGAACATAGGTTATAGTACCCAACGCAGGAGTAACAACCGGGTTAGATTGTGTGCTTGTAAATCCAGGAGGAATACTTGTCCAGCTATAAGTATAGGCGCCCGAGCCACCTGTAGCGGTTGGACTACCTCCCAACGTTATGCTTTGTCCATTGCATAGATCTGTATCCGTTCCCGCATTGACTGAAACAGCTGGATTCACTAAAACATCGACAGGTGTTGGTGAGCTTTCACATCCTATGGTTTGAGTTACATATAAAGTATATGTTCCTGCTAAAGTGTTATCAACTTCGGCAACAGTTGGGGTAAATGGGCTTCCTGTTCCAACAAGAGTAGTGAGGGCTGCATCAGAATACCAATTGATATTTGTGCCTATAGCTGTTAATGTTGGTATTGTCCCGCCTACACAAATTGGCGTAGGATTGGCTGCCACCGGAGGACTTGCAATTGAATTAATAGTCACATTCACACCAGCAGAAACCGCAGAAGTACAGCCAGCCTGGGTTTCAATGACCGTATAACTTCCGCTATTAATAACTCCCGTGGAAATACTTAATGTAACCCCGGTTTGTCCTGCGATTATAACTCCATCCTTATACCATTGATTTCCACTTGCTGCGCTGCTTGTTAAGATAATTGCCGGATCACCAACACAAGCAGTAATAGGTCCTAATGGTGCAATTGTTGGTGTTGGGATTGTAGCACTCAAAGTCACAGTAACAATACCAGGGAGTAAAATGGAACATCCGGTAACCGGATTAATTGCAGCAACCGTAATTGTTGTGTTCGCAGTTAATGCCGCACTGATCAGATTAATTACTCCACCTGTACCTGCTACTACCGAGCTAATTGGTGTTACACCATCAAAGAGTTGATAATTGATTCCTGTCTCAGATCCAGTTACAGTAACTGTTACAGGATTTCCGCTGCAAATAGTTGTTGATACAGGAGAAACTCCAGGACTAGTAAGTGGCAAAGCATTAATCGTAACACTTACGGCTGAAGAAGTTGGTGAACTGCAACCCAATGTAGTCTCGATCACTGTATAATTCCCGCTGTTCGCAGGCGAAGTCGTAATGTTTAAAGTCGTAGCCGTAGCTCCGCCTATCAGGACTCCATCTTTATACCACTGGTTCCCCGACCCCGCACTGCTGGTCAATACCACCGCGGCCGCACCTTCGCACGCTACGACAGGTCCTGCTGGGTTGATGGTTGGTGTCGCTGGAATCGCGGTAACCGTTACCACACTCGTACCACTCAGTAAAGTGGTGCAACCCGTGGTCGGGTTTGTAGCTCTGACTGTAATCGTAGTGTTCGAAGTCAGTGCACTCGTTATCAGATTGATCGCCCCGCCTGTGCCTGCTACTGCAGAACTTAACGAGGTGCCTCCGTTGAATAATTCATAGTTAATTCCTGCCTGGCTGCCCGCTACATTCACCGTCACCGTACTGCCACTACAGATCGTGGGAGTCGCTGGCGTAACAATGGGTGTGGTTAATGGCAAAGCGTTGATCGTGACGCTCACCGCGGTCGATACCAACGATGCACATCCACTTACCGTGCTGATCACTGTATAATTCCCGCTGTTCGCAGGCGAAGTCGTAATGTTTAAAGTAGTGGCTGTAGCTCCGACTATCAGGACTCCATCTTTATACCACTGGTTCCCCGACCCCGCACTGCTGGTCAATACCACCGCGGCCGCACCTTCGCACGCTACGACAGGTCCTGTTGGGTTGATGGTTGGTGTCGCTGGAATCGCGGTAACCGTTACCACACTCGTACCACTCAGTAAAGTGGTGCAACCCGTGGTCGGGTTCGTAGCTCTGACCGTAATCGTGGTGTTGGAAGTCAGTGCACTCGTTATCAGATTGATCGCTCCGCCAGTACCCGCTACTGCGCTGCTCAGCGAGGTGCCTCCGTTGAATAATTCATAGTTAATTCCTGCCTGGCTGCCCGCTACATTAACCGTCACCGTACTGCCACTGCAGATCGTTGTCGTGGCCGGGGCCACTACCGGGGTCGTTAACGGCAAGGCGTTGATCGTGACTATCTCACCTGCACTTGGAGGACTTAAACATCCACTCAGACCATCAATAACTGAAACGGTATACGTTCCACTTCCTGAGGGATCATTAACGTTGAGGCTAATTCCAACATCACCCGTTGCGATGCCTCCTTTATACCAAACATAAGTACCCCCGTTGGGAGCGACTGAACTGGTTAGTGTTACATCTGGATTAGTGCCATCACATACAATGCTCCCACTTGTCACTATCGTAGGTGTTGGCGTTGCTGGATTTACCGTGATTGTCGTATTGTCTGTATCAACAATTCCATTTCCATCCCTGATAGTAACAGTATAGGCAGTTGTAATGCTTGGTGAAGCAACTGGATTTGCGATATTGGTAGCACTTAAACCGGTAGCGGGACTCCAGGAATAGGTAAATGAAGGATCGCCTGTGACATTGGTGTTAAGATTAACTGAAGCTCCATTACAAATATTGACACCGCCACCTGTAATTGTCGCGGTCGGGTCAGAACCTGTAATCCCCGTAAAGGCATTCGTTTGACCAAGTGTGAGTGAAGCCGCAGTAGCCGTGAGGGTGTTAGCACCCAGTATCGAGAATTTAGTCCATGGATTAGTGGCTTGATTAAATGTGCCACTAAGTTGTGCAGAATTAATGCTTCCCTCCGTTCCGGTTATGTCCGCTGAAGTATAAGTTCCAGTAACCGTAGCAACACATCCTGTAATTCCCGGTTGAGTTATTTCCCAATATCGTGTTAAGAAATTGGTCCCGCTTGAATTGTTTGGATGCTTTGCATCAACAACAGAAACACCGATGTTTGAAGGAAAGCCGCTACCTGCTGTAATATTCACCGTGATTGGAGAATATTCTGGCGCTCCGGTATTGTCACCAATCGGAAATACAAATGAACCAACCCCTGAAAAAGTTTTGATTACTTTATTCCCTCCAGTGGCAATGATCATTCGGGTTGCCGATGGAGATGCAACAGAAATAGTTGCTGTTGATCCCAGCGTTAAATCAAAACCGTTTAGATTCAAATTTCCATTCGTGAGAGTAAGAATCCCGTTAACCGTTACCGCTCCTCCCAAAGAAGCCAGTCCCGCAGATTGATTGATCACAAGATTATTATATGTACCGGCAGCAATAGTTTGAGAGGCGCCATAATAAGTAACTGTGCCTGCACTTGTAGCAATTCCATTAGATGCACCCGTAAATCTGATATTACCGCCCGTGTTATCGATCGTTCCTGTAACAGAAAGAGCATTAGCGCCTAAATCAAAAATAGAAGAGTTAGTTAGGTTGCCACTTACCGTGATCGCTCCACCACCATTTTTTTGACCTGCACCTGAAAGGGTGAGGTTATTATAAGTTACTGAAGCAACAGTTTGAGGCGCACCACCATTATAATGAACGGTCCCCCCATTGTTGTTAAAAGTCCCTGAATTTGTTAGGCTCCCTGATAGGGTTAATGTTGCTGATGTGGATGTTAATGTTCCTGCATTGATAGTTAGGCTGTTTAGCGTAACTGCATTGCTTCCAAAACTTAAAATACCTGTACCCGCTTTAGAGAGATTGAGCGCAGCTGCAGAAATTATTCCACCTACCGTAAGTGTATTGGCGCTCACAGTAACCTGACGATTACCGGTGATCGTAACATTACCAGTTCCCAGGTTAAGATTCTGCGTTCCTGTAAAAGTAAAATCACCACTCCAGTTTTGAGGGTAGTTAAGAGTAGTTAATGGACCCCCTGTGGTATTGTCGATTACGCCACCATTTATTGTAAAAGTACCTGCAACAGTTCCAAGAGCTGATGAGTTATTAATATTTAATGTACCCACGCTTAATGTCACTCCCCCAGAAAATGAATTCGCGCCTGATAGGGTTAGTGCGCCAGCACCAAGCTTTGTAATACCAATAGCACCACCTCCAATTATTCCCCCAACTGTTAACGTGTTTGAATTGACCGTTACCTGACGACTTGCACTCGGAGTAACCACCCCTGTTCCAAGGTTAAGACTTTGGGTGCCTAAAAAAGTGAAGTCAGAATTCCAGTTTTGTGTATTATTATTAGTTAAAGTAATTGCCCCTCCACTTGTGTTATCAATATTTCCACCGTTAATGATTAAAGTTCCAGTTCCAATTGCGGTGGCGCCATTAAGATTAAGTGTTCCAGCTGATATGGTAGTAGATCCTGAATATGTATTCGCTCCCGATAGAGAAAATGCCCCAGATCCGGTTTTGATAATACTCACCCCGGTGCTTGAACCATTTTGAATAACTCCTGAAAAACTTGTGCTTGTATTATCCCCGCCTAGGGTAAGTGTCATTGTTGTGCCGGCATTACTGGTAATCGTTCCAGAACCCGTCAAAGACCCGATAGTTTCGTTGTTTCCATTGAGGTCCAGCGTGCTGTTTACTGTTACTGCACTTCCATTTGGGATGGCCCCACCGGCTGCAGCGACACGCAGAATACCTTGATTTGCAGTTGTGGAACCACCATATGAATTAGATGCATTGGAGAGGTTCATTGAACCGATACCCGTCTTTATTATACCGCCAGCGCCAGATATTAATCCTGTGATATTTAAATCAGGAACTGCCGCTGTATCATCAACATTAAATGTTCTTGTCGAACCTCCTAATGCAATTGGAGCACTGATTAATGAACTTGTCCCACTAGCATTCGAGGTAACATCTCCTGCTAATGTTAACGTACCGGTTCCCGTAATTGAGGTGCCTGTCATGTTAACAGCACCCACCGAAGTTACATTGAATGTGCTCAACGCGAAGACACCATTTGCCACATCGAGAGTACCGCCTATTGAAACATCAACCCCTAAGGTAGTAGTACCCCCATTAATAGTAAGGTTGTTAAACGATGTCATGTCAATGGAGGGGAGTGTATTTGTGGCTGTCATCTCCAGAGTTCCTGTACCGGGTGTCCACGTATTGGTGGGTGCCCCGTTGACGGTAATGCCATCTAAACGAAGCGTTCCACCCGAAGTCATATTGATGACATTGGGTGTACCTGGAGTAGCATTAGCACTACCAAATATTAGATTTGATGCTTCCAGTAAAGAACCATTGGCAAAGTTTACAGTTCCTCTTCTGGCTGCATTCCCATCTCCTCCCACAGCAACAGTCCCTGAAACAATAACCTGAAATGCTCCCGAAAATGTTAATACACCAAAATTTATACCTCCAGTGGCGGCAGTAGCACCAATCTGAATGCTAGCACAAGCAGCATTAGCGGTAACGGTAACTGTGAATCCTCTTTCAATGATTACAATGTCTCCTGCAACTGGAAATACTCCGACCCCAACTGCAGCGCCTCCTGAAGTTAATGACCAGGTATTATTATTGTTCCAGTTGCCGCTTGCCCTTGAGTAATACGTGGCAGCATTGGCCTCCATAGCCATGGCAACCAAAGAAATGAATAATGTGGTTAGAAAAACTCTATGAAGACGAGATCCTTTGGATAAAAATGGAAAGCAAATATTACTTGCAAGAACCGATGTTAATAACTTATACGGTCTTAGAATCAGGGACATAGACAGGTTATTGGCCAACTACAGAAACTATATAATACAGACAGCCTAAAAGTAACCATTTTCCTCTAAAAACCGCTTATTCTGTTAGTTTACCGTTAGGGTTTAATTTAATCAACACCATTTTTTTCTGGCCCTTGTCATTACCACCGCCAATGGTCATTGTTCCTGAAATTAATATTCTACCATCAGGTAATTCAGTTACTGACCCAGCGAAGTCATCTCCTTCCCCACCGAAAATCAAAGGAACAGACCATTCCTTTGTCAAATCTCTTTTAAGCTTCGTCAGGGCAAGGTTTGAACGTTGAAGGTTTGAACCTTGTTCCGGCAATTGATTATCGTTGGAGAGCATTATAAATTGTTCATTCACTAAGCTTTTCACTGTTAATAATCCACCGACATCTATCCCTAAATTCGTTGGATAGGTTTGCGTTAAAATATCGAGATTCGGTGAATTGATACTTAAAGGTTTGGCAAGTTTTACAATAAAGGATCTACTCTCACCTGTAGTAAGCGTTGCAATACCACTTAGAATAAATCCTGAACCAGATTGAATAGGACTTTCTATAACAGAAGTTAAAATATCGTCCTCAAGCTGACTCCCCACTACGTCTAATAGCTCAGTCCCATTATTGGATGGTTCACCATCCTTACCCAAAGGAACTATCCAATACTTAAAGTCATTAGAATTATTACCTCCATTAGCATTAGTATAACCAAAGGAATAATATCTATCATCGACATCAAGAGGAGCATACCCTAAAATCTGAAATATCTTTACTATAACATCTTCAGTATTTCCATTACCCGTTATTTCTTTCCAAGGGGCTCCAATCCTCAAAATTGGAGAATCAGAAAACCTAATGTGCAAACCATCTTTATTGCCATTCGGAGAAGTTGTCGACCCTGAAACTATGAATCCTGCAGGATATCCATCAGCAGGTTCTACAAAAGAAATCGATTTAACATCTTCATCTGCATCCGATCCATTGCTCAACTTAAGACCTGCTCGCGCACTATCCAATGGGAATCCGTCCTGTGAAAAGGTTTTAATATAAACATCACGGTTATTTGCTGCCATCTCTGTCTCTCCTGCAATTACAATCCTTCCATCCTGATGTAGTTCGATGTCCTTTGCAAAATCATCCTTATCCGGCAGCCCCATACTCCGTTGCCAGAGAACCATGCCATTAGCATCTAACTTCACCACATAAATTTGTTTCTTAACTCTCGTGTTCACGGTATTACCAACCATTACCACTGATCCATCCGCGTTTACAATAAAATCTACTCCTTCCTGGTCTCCTTCTTCACCATAGAATTTAACAAAATAGTTTTCTTCAGGTACCGGAAAACTATTCTCAGTATCACATGAAAATGAGATAAACAGGATCAATAATATAGCAACAACGCGCATGCTAGGGCTTCTCTGTTTTAGCGTCAGATTTCTTTCTGAACAAATTGCTCAATCGGGGCTTTGATTTTTTTCGTGGATTATAAATCGGGTGGATGTATCCAAATGATAACGACAGATTATCTAACGTAAAAAGATCACTTACCTCTGCATATCTCGGTATGGAGGGATCAAAGCTTCCATCATCTAAATAATAGTTGTTTTCCAACTTAGTCAGATTCGATATTCCAGCCATATAGCGTACATCCGCATAGATAAAATCTTTGCCAATTTTATACTTAGCCCCACCTCCAATTACCAAAGCGCGATTAATAAAATTTCTCTTAGAAGTCAGTACCTCTGCCGAACCAGTTTCCTCTTTGGAACTTCCATCCAAGAAATTATTCTTCAACGACCAATCTGGACCACGGGCAGAAAGCAAAAGATTAATAGCAAACCCTGCATAGCCAAAGGGCCTGATATTTCCGGAATCATCAGAATATTTAACATACATGGGTATATCAAACCAATTTTGTTTTTCCACAATCACTTGCTCATCTCCATCGAAAAAACCAGTTGTTTCCCGTTTGAAAGCTTTATAGGAATAATTTCCCTCTGCACAAATACTCCAATGGTTATTTAGATTCCAATCTATTCCACCCCCAAACTGAAAACCTATTTTGAGGATATCTTTTGAGTCAAGGGACGTACCACTCGTAGAAATGTCATAGATGGTTCTTGGAAGGGAAGTATTTAGCCCGATCCGAAGATGGGGTGTAAAGATTGGTACCGAAGTAAACTTTTTGCTCAGATAATAAACATCAATGGGATCACGTGCTGTATTGGCTACATACTCAGGATCTGCACGCAGCAATTTCAGATAGCTATCATCGGCAGCGATCGGATCATCCAAAATTAAATACGCTTGCGTTAACAACAAGTAGGCCCTTACTTTCTGCTCGTTTGAAAAATCTCCATTATCCAGACAAGTTTTTAAAAGCGCGGGTATCCCATAAAACCTTCCTGCGTTAAACTCATCATCCGCCTGAATTAGAATTTGCTCGCAATCTGTATTGTTGGCCACATTGGTTACCTGAGCATGGCACGAAATCGAAAATAAAACGATTAAAATTCCAAAAAATAGTATTCGTCTCTTCATCAAAAATCCTTTATTAAGAGACTCCGGCAAGTAGATTCGTACCCAATGTCTTTACCAACGTAACTATCCCACTCATCCTTCGTCATATTGCGTTGCATTTTAGGGCAAACCAATTCGGCTAACGAACGAGGATCTGTCGGCCAGATCCGAACCTCCCCATTATTACATGATGCAATCAGGTAGTTAGAATCCTTGGTAAACACCACATCCCATACAGAACCATTGTTATTATCCATCACGATCGGCAAATCTTCTTCGTGATCCACTACCCACATCTGAAGTTTGCTATCCAGTCCGGAACTTGCCAGCAGCAACCCATCCGGACTAAAATCAAGATCGGCTATACCCGATCTATGGCCGGTTAGTTCCTTGATTCTTTTAGTTTGTAGATCAAACAATTTAACAACGCCTCTTAATACTTTTCCCTTATCGTTAATTGCCTCAACACCAAAAGCCAATATCGGGCGACTTGGATGCCAGGCCACTGAAAGAATGCGATTAGATATTTTAACTGACTTGGTGGAGTCACTTAATTTGACTGTTGACTCATCTGTCCAAATCTCTTTGTACGTATAATTTGCAAGGTCAATTGTAATCAACTTGCCACCATAAGAAACACCAGCCAGTTGCTTACCGTCCGGACTGATGTCAATTGATTTCAAATCATAAGGCAGGGTGACAATTTTCTTACTTTGCCCACTTTCCTGGTTAGTAAACCGCAACGTTTTATCAGCCGAGGCCGTGATGAATCCTGAATTGTCAGGCATGAATTTAATATCATTAACAAAACGGGTATGTCCATCTACCCGTAATGGTTTTGAGGGAGCGGATAAATTGATAATCTCTATATAGCTTGAGTCGCTAGCGTTTACCAAATACTTTTCGTCTTTACTCAATGCAAGCACCCGGTTAGGGAAGCCTTTATTTTCATAGATACTTGCCGGATCAACCTTTTGAGTCAGGTAATCTCCCTTAAAAATTCTACCATCATTTCCAGTTGTGTAGAATGCACTTGATTTTGTTGAAACGGCCAATGCATACATACGATTCTTAAAGCCACCCGGTATTTTGGCTGCGTTATAATTGTACCCTTGTAATTTAGCAATCGAATAATACAAGCCCCTAAAGATGTAAGGGTCATATTTTTTTCCTTCATACTGGGTATGATACAAATAACCCTGCATCGAAGTAAGACCCGCCAACTGTGGATCATCTATCCCCTCAGATTTAGCAGCAAGCGATTGGGCTTTAGAAAGCATATATAACCGGTTTGACTCCTTCAGATTTTGCTCAGCCCTTACATATTCCCTATTGGCATTATCTCTTTCAAACCTGGCACTATCTCTTTGAATAGTTGCTTCCCTCAAATTTCTTATAGCCGCATTCCGTTGTATCTCTGCATCTCTCAATGCATCTGCAAGGGCAACATTTCGCTCTTCCAACAGCTTGTTTTGATCAGCAATTTCCTTTTCCCGTTGCTCCACTTTTTTTAATGCTTCCTCTGCCCTTTCTCGCTGGTCATTTGCATCAATCGTAGCCTTCTCAGCTGCATCTCGTCCTGCAACAGCCTCTAACCTCTGCTTATCAGCTTCAATTTTTTGGAAAAATCCATAAACGAAGAAGCCCGTGGCAATCAATAACAATAATGCGAGTATCAAACTAGTTACCCGGGCACGTTGCAGCATTCTTCGCTGCAACATTTCCTGATTCTTGAGTTCAGCTTCGTAGGTAATGCGGCTGGTGTCTAAGAATACAATAGCCCGCTCAAACGCCACGTCATAACGCTGCGCCCACATCCGGGTTGGCTTTTGCTTCTTCTGCCAGTTTAGTGCAAGCTGTAAATCCGGTGGGCGCCACAAACTGGTTTTTCCAATCTGGTACATGGCTGCGGCATCTGACACCCGCTTATACATCAAGGCCGATTCAAACTCCTCATCCACCCAGGCCGAAAGGCGTGTCCAGATACGCATGAGGCTCTCGTGCGAAAGCTCAACTACGGAATCAGGCTTTAAGGTAACATGCATGCCAGGCATCAGGAAGGATCTACCTGGCTTTCTGAATTTCTCTACAACTTCAATTACCTGAGTTTCTGAAACCTGCGCCAATCCGGCAATCTCAGAAATCCGGCCTGGCCTCCGCATCTCCAAACTTTCTGAGTTCTTTTCGGTAATGGTTTTAAATAGAACTTCGGCTATATCCTTTTCCTTGTTGGTAAGTTCGTCATAGGCTTCGTTGGCGTGCAGTGATAAAGCCTGGGCTATTCTTCCTATCGCATTGTAGTGGCGAATATCCATGGGCTCGCCTTCCTCATGGTTGGCTACCCAATAGTCCCAGGTGCGCATGAGTGCATGCTGCAAAATGGGAAGCTGATCCTGATTATCCCCAATGTCGCTAAGGAGGCGTTTTACTAATCGCTGCGAAATTCTTCCACCCCCAACGGCTACAGGCCCTTCGATTGCCATGCGCTTTTGATCGCGCGTCATCTGTGGTACCAGATAGTTACTGGTGTTAATCATCTGGGTTAATCCTGGGAAGGAAGCGCATTCTCCGATAAAATCGGAACGCATATTCAGCGAGATATAAACCGGAACCTTCTGCTGATTAACTGCATTCAACAACAGGTTTACGTACGCTGTTGATTCGTTCGTAAAATCCTCATTACCAGAATCTTTATATCTGAAAAGTTCTTCAAACTGGTCAATAAGAAAGAAAATATTATCACCGTTATTGGACTGCAGGTACTTTGCAAGTTCCACTAATCCATTGGAACCATTTCTTAATACGGAATTGATGATTGCTTTATGAACCTGGGTGTCTTCTTCTGCAATGCGACCTTCCTGCAAAAGGAATTTAACCGCAGCTTGACTGAGATTTTCAATAGGTGAATTTCCGGGTCGGACTGTAATTACTTTCCAATGTGGACCTGAATCGGTCATGAACCCTCCATAGAGCACAGGAATAAGTCCGCAAAACATTAAACTCGACTTACCACTTCCTGAATACCCCATGATCGTTACCGACCTGTGGTGATAAAGCTTTAGAAGAATTTCATCAACCTGACCTTCGCGACCAAAGAAGAGATGACTGTCATCCAGGGTAAATGGGCGCAGACCCGGAAACGGGTTTATGCCGATCTTCTCACCCGAATATGATGGATCCGGAGAGGAGTCATTTAAATCGCCAACCTGGACCGAATAGTTCAGCATCCCTTTCGTGACTGTAAGACTGAAATTTAATAAATTAGAGAGGACTTCGGATATTTTACTTGAGTATTCTTATGCTTAAAAAATAGTCGTGTCCCCTGTTTAGCTAAAAAAATCTGTGAAATTTAAGTTAAAATCAAATATATTCCAAAACCTTGTTTGCCAACTTAACGTGATCCGACAAGAGTTCATAAAAGCGATCCTTATTAAACTTCAATAAAATGGTGTCTTCCTTGGCATTTACCATGTTTGAATTAACAAACCCTGCTGACGCCAATCGCTCACCAATAAACTGACCTACCTGGTAATCTGCAACGTATTTGCTCTTTTCATAATACTGCACTTCGCCCTTGAATACGATATAGAAATCATTGTTTTGCTTCTCATCAATAGCAAGAAACTGATCTTTGGATAACAATACGGTTTTTGAAATATCGGCCAGCAAGGATAATGTTAAACCTGCCATGCCTTCAAACAGAGGAATTTGTTGGAAGAACAGCACTTTGTCGTAAAGCATCAACGAGGACGTTTGGCCATGGTCAAGAATAGCGTAATCCAACGTGCGCTTTACATCATCACCCAACCTTAGCACATTGGAATAATACAATTCTGGATTTATCTGAAATAATGCCCAGGCGGCCGTTTCACGAATCAATAAATCCGGATTGAACAGTTGAGCAATCAAATCGAGTGTGAAATCTTCAATGCGTTGAACTCCTACCTGATGAAGAACTGTTGCTTTAGTCCAGCGATTGCTTTGGGTAAATTCACGATTAATAATGAATTTAAGAACCAATTTTTCATCCAGTTGTACGCGGGGATAAAAGATCTCGAGCCGATTAATTTTTTCTGAAATACTCAGGTCATCAAGAACCGGAATTACCCGTTGCTTCAGCTGTTCTGATAGAAACACGTCTAGTAATTCAACGGCATAAGTCACCCCCTCTGCGGTACCGCTCTCAATATTTTCCTTAACCAATTGGATGGATCGAGTATCATAAAGCATGGCCAGCAACATGTAAATGTGCTCCACGTCATTTTGTATCTCCCGGTTCAGGGCTCTTCTTACCACGGCCGAAACATCCTCGTCACCGATTTCCTGAATCGCGCCTAAGTTCCAGGTAATGTCAGCTATATCCGACTCTATTGCATACTTGATCCGGCTCACTTGCGACATGCCTGCTTTAAACCCTGATTCACCCAACGCAAGAAGTACCTCTGATACGATTACTTTGTCTGGGTAATCAATTTTATTCCAGAGCATTTCCTTTGCCTTTTGCCCACCGATTGCACCGATAATCCGTACCAGCCGCAGCATCACCTGCGAGTTTTGTCCGGATCTGTAAAATGAGTTATCCAATAAACTCAGGGCAGGTTCCCCAATAAGGACAAGGGCATTCATCGCCTCATTCGCGTGATTCGGATTGCCTAAGTTTTCAATCAATGAAGTGATCACTTCATTGTCATTTTTCTTAATTGCTGTTTTGATGGCCGCACTGCGAACTTTATGATCGCTATCATTTAGAAGTTCTATCAGGAAAGAAATGTTCTCTTTGTTTTGCGAGTGCAATAATAATTCTGCACTATAATGCCGGTCGTTCGCATCCAGCGATCGGGCAAGTCGTTGAATACGGGCTTTCTGAATGTCACCCCCACTTGTTAGAATCAAATCGATGTCATTTCTTGACAGTATGTTCTTATCTTCAACGGGTACTTTTTCTTTGTCCAGACGGATAACATAATTCTCCGATACTGACAGTCCCTTCAGCTCATTCATCCTACGCTGTGCATATTCGCGGGTATTCTCGAAATCGTTTTTCATCAAGATGTTCACCCATGCACCCGTTCTTGATGGATCAATTTTCTCCAACAACTTAAATGAGAATACCGCTTTGGTGGGATCTTGCCCCTGAAGGTTGGTTTCGAGCCGGGTAGTTATTGCCGTATATCCAATCTCTAGTTTCTCCTGCTGATCGCCTGCATGCTCCAGCTTGGATCGAATTTTATCTTTATACTCATGATAGAGATTTTGAATTACTCTGAAATATGCCAGAACCAACCCCAATACAATAACTGGTATCCAGATGATTTTGAAAAAGGGTGCTAAGGCAAACAGGAAGATAAAGACTCCAGCAATGAATCTGCCGGATTCATTTACAACCCCCTCTACTTTTGCCTGAATGCTAAACCGATAGCGGCTATCCAGGGGAATAAATAAAAGTTTATAGACTGGATTCTCCAGCGAATCCTTAAGCATGCTGTTGAAGAGTCGGGTAACCGCGATAAAAAGGAAAAAGTAGATATAGGTTTGAGGGTTATCGGCCATGTTGTATCCCAGGAAAGTCCCTGACATAACAGCCCCAATCGATAATAGGGCGACTACCGTTGGCAAAACAAACAATGAAATCCGAATGCCATATGTGCTAAGGATCCGATCATTGACAAACAACTGCATGAGCAAGCTGAGCACATAGATGGCGCCATTAAAATAACCTAGAAAGTTAGTCAGATCGCGCTGATCAGGATATTGCTTGTTTAACAGGGTCTGAAAGGTGAACTGGTTGAAGCTGAAGGTCACCATCGAGACAATCAGAAATGTACCGAGCAAAACTATGTAACGGTCTTTAAAAATCTTCCCAAACCTGGTTTCCGCTTTCACACTGGTATCCGAACTAAGCCTGGCTAAGTCATACTTTACCGCGATAATGATCAGGCAGGTTAAGGAACCAAGGATACTTATGTTACAGACAATTAAATAATTTGAAGTGTCGGGAATAAATGCAGCGGTGAGCGGAATAAGGAAGTTGGCAATAATAATAGCAATCAATTGTCCGGTATCAATCCATCCTATGATTCGCTTCGATTGTTTGAAGTTGAAGAGTCGCCCGAAGATTCCCCAATAACAAAGTAGTAAAATAGCTGTAATGGGACCAATCAAACAGTACATTAAAAAAAGGGTAGCCTTTTGAATTTCTTCATTCGCAAAATGATAGAAATAGTAAAGACTAAACGTGGCCAATACAATCAGAACAATACTGACAATAGTAAGGGTGACGAACCTGATTCTGTTTTGAAAGGACGAAAATAAGAGTGTTGCTATGATCCCCAGTACTCCTGAAATCAAAAAGGCTTTATCCAGTTGATCACTGAGTTTGTTCAGGAACAAAGACTCGGCCGTAACCTGGTAGGTAGCGATAAAAATACCAATGAAGAACCCGGTGGCAAGCATCAGCCACACCTGCACTTGTTCCTCTGGACGAACACCTAAAAAGCCAAGGACATTCCTTTTCACGATTTGAAATTAATATTTTAAGGCTAAAACAAAAAAAGCCGATCCCGTAATATCCGAGATCGGCTTTGTAAAGATCTGATTATCTATTTTTTCTTAACAGCTGTTGAGTCTGCCGGGGCTTTCGACTTGTCAACCTTATAGGCTTCATTTAAACCTTGAATAACTTCATTTGTGATATCAACACTTGATCCACCATATAGTACATCGCTACTCGGATTATACTTTAGTACAATCTGCAACTCCTTCTGCTGTGCATAATCTTTCAGGTAGTCTGTAATTTTCTTATACAATTCCTCATTCATTTTGGCCTGTTCACCCATTAGATCCTGCTCAAGACTTCTCTGGTACAACTCCAGGTTTTGGCGTTTTTTTCCCAAATCATCTTCAACCGCTTTTGCCTGACCAATGGTCATGCTGCTGTAATTACGCTGGTAGGCTGTAATATCATTTTGCAAGCTTTGTGCACGGTTTTGGAGATCCTGATCAAGCTTTTTGCCTTTTGATTCCAGCTTCTCCATATTCACTTTGAAAAAGTCGTAATGCTTTAATACGCTATCTGAGTTTATGTAGGCAATCTTTAAATCCGAAGGATTAGCAGACTGAGCTGTTGAGGAGGTAGAAGTTTTTGAGGAAAAGTGTAAGAAATACAAAACGCCAACTGCCACCAGTAACACAGCGTTAAGAGCAAGAGAAAGATTTTTCATGAATTTAACTTATTTAGGGCCGCAAATATAGGCCACTATTCAGGAATTTTAAGAGTTTTTGATTTTTTTTACATCCGCTCAGGCACCCGAGTCATCATTATTCATCTGAAACGAGTATAGCGAATTATCCAGTTTCAGAGTATCCGAATTGAAATCTTTAATAAATCGCTCGATTAGTTCCGGTGTAATCACTTCCACGTTTAATCCTGCATCAAGGCCAATTCCAAATTCATGGCCAAGGTCCAGATCAACGTGCTCTTTTACTTTCACATCCCCCTCTTCTTCTAATTCCACCATAACTTCAGCCATGTATAATCCTATCTCTTCTTCGAGATCGTCCAGGGTTTTCAGGTTTCCATTTTCATCTTCCTCATATTGAATTTTCTTGTATTGAGGAAAGTGTTGGGCAGCCTTATGCTCAGCAATATCAAAAAGTTCACTTTCGTGTTGGAAGCGGAGTGTATATAAGATGCAATCAAAAATTACTTCGGCATCATTATGCTTACCAATAAAATAGAAGTGTACATATTCATCGGTATGCTCATCCGTATCATCAAGAATATACCCCTTCTTAGCCGCAATAATTTTATCTCTATACTGTTCAATGACTTTTTCATCATACCCGCTGTTCGTATTCTTCATAAGCGTTGATTCTTTTTATCTTGGCTCTTTACTTATACCATTCTGCATACATCGGATAGTTAAGAGCAGTACGCGCAATAACGGCCTTCATCTCTTCTCCAACATCCTTTACTCGTTTAGCAGGAACCCCTGCGTAAATACTCCCCGGCTCTACAATTGTGTTAGGCAAAATGATAGCTCCGGCCGCAATCACCGATCCGGTTCCAATCACGGCATGATCCATAATAATTGCACCCATCCCAATCAAAACATTATCCTCCACGGTACATCCATGAATAATTGCATTATGAGCAATTGAAACATTACTACCAATAATAGTCTTTGCCTTTTGATAGGTGCAATGAATAATAGCCCCATCCTGAATGTTTGTGTTTTTTCCGATGGTTATGGAATGAACATCCCCGCGCACTACCGCATTGAACCACACGGTACAAGAATCCCCCATGGTCACCTCACCAACAACCACTGCATTATCTGCTAAAAAGCAATTTGTTCCGAATTGTGGAGTGAAACCCCTAACTGTTTTTATAATCGCCATTGATGCTCCAATTATGCCTAAAACTACCGGAAAATAGATTATTGAAGGCTTTTTTATAATCTAAAACTAACTGACAAGATGTCACCAAAAGGTTAAAATGTATTAATTTTGCGATCCGAAAGCGAAAAAATGAAGAATCTGATAGAAGATATTGGGGTATTTGAAGTACAGGAAGCCTGTGAAGCTGTTAAGGTTTCAGTAGACAAGAATACCGGCAAATCTAGAAAACTCTATATTGAAAGCTATGGCTGCCAGATGAATTTCTCCGATAGCGAGATTGTAGCCTCTATTTTACAAAAGGAGGGCTTTGATACCACTTCCGATCTTGCCGAGGCAGACCTTGTCTTTTTGAATACCTGCTCGATTCGGGAAAAAGCAGAGCAAACCGTTCGTAAGCGGTTGCATCATATTCAATCCTTCAAGAAAAGGAAACCAGAAATGATGGTAGGTATCCTGGGTTGCATGGCCGAACGACTTAAAACAAAATTGCTTGAGGAGGAGAAAATTGTTGATCTCGTAGCCGGTCCTGATGCCTATCGCGACTTACCTAAGCTTATTAACCAGGTTGATGAGGGTGACAAGGCTGTTAATACTTTTCTCTCACGCGAAGAAACGTATGCCGATATCACCCCGGTGCGGTTGGACTCCAATGGAGTTACCGCATTTATTTCGATCATGCGTGGCTGCGATAATATGTGTTCTTTCTGTGTGGTGCCATTTACCCGGGGCCGTGAGCGCAGTCGTGATCCCCACTCAATAGTTGCCGAAGCGCAGGATCTTTTCAATCGTGGCTTCCGTGAAGTCACCCTGCTGGGACAGAATGTAGATTCCTACAAATGGAGTGCGGAAGAAAACAACAAAGCCCGGTTGGAAAAAAATGGTGTTCAACAAATTATAACCTTTGCCAGCCTACTGGAGTTGGTAGCGCAAGTACATCCTGCCCTTCGGGTACGTTTCTCCACCTCCCACCCGAAAGACATTACCGATGAGGTATTGCATGTAATGGCAAGGCATGAGAACATCTGTAAGAACATTCACCTGCCCATGCAAAGTGGGAACAGCCGGATCCTGGACCTGATGAATCGGGGTTATGACCGCTCCTGGTATTTGAAAAAGGTAGAAAGTATTCGGGCTATATTAGGAAAGGATTGTGGTCTTTCATCCGATATGATTGCCGGCTTCTGCAGCGAAACCGAGGAAGAGCATCAGGATACCCTTTCCTTAATGGACCTTGTGAAGTATGATTATGCCTACATGTTTATTTACTCGGAACGCCCCGGTACCCTTGCTGCAAAAAAATATCCGGATGATATTCCTTTAGATGTAAAAAACAGAAGACTGGAAGAGATTATTACAAAACAACGTGAGCACTCCCATCTTCATCATCAACACGATGTAGGAACCGTGCAGCGTGTATTGATTGAAGGCGAATCGCGTAAAAGTGATGCGCATTGGCAAGGCCGAACTTCGAGCAATCATGTGGCTGTATTTCCTAAAGAAAATAAAAGGAAGGGTGAGTACGTCAATGTACGTATTGAAAGTTGTACCAGTGGAACCTTGATTGGAAAGATCGTAGACTAATTATGACGATAACAGATTCAGAAATACAAAATGTGAAGCAGCGTTATGGTGTGATGGGCAATTCGCCCTTACTTAATAATGCCGTGCGTGTTGCCATGCAGGTGGCCCCTACCGATATGTCGGTGCTGATTACCGGAGAGAGCGGAAGCGGTAAGGAATCTTTTTCAAAAATCATTCATTACCTGAGTCCACGTAAACATGGACAATTTATTGCCATCAACTGCGGGTCTATCCCGGAAGGAACCATCGACTCGGAATTATTTGGTCATGAGAAAGGTTCTTTTACCGGGGCCCATGAATCCCGCAAAGGATATTTTGAAGTTACCAATGGCGGAACCATCTTCCTCGATGAAATTGGTGAAATGCCTCTGGGCACCCAGGCCCGGTTGCTGCGTGTATTGGAGAATGGAGAATTTATTAAAGTCGGTTCCTCGAAAGTGCAGAAGACTGATGTGCGGGTAGTAGCCGCAACTAATGTGAATTTGTTGGTCAAGGTGGAGCAGGGAAAGTTCAGGGAAGATTTGTACTACCGTCTAAGTACAGTTCCTATTTATGTTCCGCCTCTTCGCGAGCGGGGCAAGGACATTGAATTGCTCTTTAGAAAATTCGCTACTGATTTTGCTGAGAAGTATAAGGTAAAACCAATCACGCTTACGGATGAGGCAAAGAATCTGTTATTGAAATATCGCTTCCCGGGTAACATTCGTCAGTTGAAAAATCTGGTCGAACAAATCTCCGTATTGTCATCCGACAATATGGAAATTACTGCTGAGGTATTAGGACACTACATTCCTAAGGAGAGCAGTTTGCCAGCACTTTATAAAGACCAGCCGGGCAAAGACAATATTTCTGAGCGCGAGATTCTTTATAAAATCTTATTTGACTTGCGCAAAGACATGAACGATTTGAAAAAGGTGGTGCTGGAGAGCACCTCAAATCCTGCGCAGGCTGCCCAGATCATGAAAGAACATGCCGGGTTGTTTGAAGGTATCCATGAAGAAATTAAACCTACACATGAACCCGTTACCTTAAGTATTAATGCAACTGAAAATGTACCCACCAGCAGTGAGGAGGAGGAAGTGCAGGATATCACCCATGTGTCAGAAGATGATTCGCTGTCCATTGTAAAAAAAGAAAAAGAATTGATCCAGCGCGCCCTGAGAAAGAATAACAACAAGCGTAAATATGCGGCACGTGATTTGGGTATCTCTGAGAGAACATTGTACCGCAAGATTAAAGAATACGAACTTGAAGAATAACGTATCAGCAGCCATTGCACTCTGCATGGTTCTGGCAATTCCCACTACGCAAAGTTGTATTAGCTATTCATTTACCGGGGCTGCAACCACGGCTAAAACTATTCAGGTTGATGATTTTTTCAACAACACCGATTTGGGGCCTGCTAACTTAGGACAGACATTCACCAACCGACTGAAGCAATATTTTCAACAGAACTCAAGCCTACGAGTTGTAGTTGAGAATGGAGAACTACAGATCGAGGGTACCATTACTCAGTATCTGTTAACCCCCATTGCACCAGTCACAAGTCCTACTTCCAATCAATCAGGCGACCCGGCATCGTTAACCCGGTTAACCATTGCTGTACGGGTAAATTATGTGGATACCCTTGAGCCAAAAAACAATTTCAAGGATCGTGTTTTTAGTTTCTATGCAGATTTCCAAAGCGCTCAGGATTTTAATTCCGTTCAGGAGAGTCTGGAGCGCAAGATCTTAGAACAGATTTATATCGACATTTTCAATGCTACCCTAGCCAACTGGTAAGGTTGCGCAAAGATGGAATTTCCCTTACATTTACCTTTACCTCCTTATAAAAAAAGTGGAAAAGGATCAATTCAATCTGCTTCTTTCAAATTATACTTCGCTTTCAGCTGAAGAGGCCAATCAATTGATTTCGCTCCAAAAGGAATTTCCTTACAGCCAGGTTATTCATGGACTGACCGCGCGGGCTGCTCAGGATAATCAACTAGCCGGAAAAGAAAATCATCTTCACCTGAGTGCCATTTACAGTACCGATCGTGCGGTGCTTAAATCGATTATGACTTCCCCGATGCAGCCTCGGAAACAAGTGCCTAAGACCGAATCGGAGAAACCACTCGATAACAAATCCCCGGAAGCAGTTCTGGTAATACAAAAAGTAAAGGCAGAACCACCTTTATTCGAACAAGAAGTTATTGAGATTACAAGGAGCACCGCATTGACCGGTGATGAGTTGTACGATGAAGTCATGCATGATGTAGAAATTCTCAGGGAAAGAAAACTCCAGTTTGAATTGGCAGTAAACAACCTCGAAATGGGAAATCCTGTTACTACCGAGCATTCAAAATCAAAAAAGGGAAAGACGTCTGACCCGGAGGATGGATTGATTCAGGAAATTAAGACCTCCAAGAAGAAGATAAAGCCCGAAGGGCCCAAGCAGAAAGAGCAAATTGAAATCATTGATCAGTTTATCAAGACACAACCCACCATTTCAAAAAACAAATTGGCGGCCGCTATCGCCACCGAATCGAAAGACGACTTGTCGGAAAAGAGCTTAACCTATGGTGAAAATATCGTGTCCGAGACCCTTGTTCAAATTCTGCTAAAGCAAGGCAAAAAGGAAAAGGCCATCGAGGTGTTGAAGAAGTTAATTTGGAAGTTTCCACAAAAAAAGGCTTACTTTGCGGCTCAAATTGAAGACCTGAAAAAGTAGTTATGTATATTTTATTTATCAGTTTAGCCATTTTTAGCTCCGTTTTATTGGTTTTAGTTGTGTTGGCACAAAATTCAAAAGGGGGTGGACTTTCAAGTCAGTTTGGTGGTTCGGGTGCCAGTAACCTGATTGGTGTTAAAAAGACGGGTGACCTTCTTGAGCGCCTTACCTGGGGTTTTGCCATTGCCATTATGGTTTTCTCTTTGGCGACCAATTTCACAGCTCCGAATACAGGCTCAACCGATGAGATTCTTGAGAAAGCAAAAGAACAACAAGGTGCTGGTGTTGATCTCAAGAAGACCGAGCAACCCATCACTCCTGCCCAAACGAAATAATTTCTAATCTTTATAAAAAAGACCCTCTTCCGGAGGGTCTTTTTGTTTCAGGCTGCTTTGGAAATCTGCTTCACCAAAAGTCGTTTGGCTACCGGCATCAGGGTTTGATCAAACGGAAATTTAAGCTTTGACAGCACGAGATAAACCGATGGGTTAGGGAGTTCGGAATATTGCCGGATCAGACTCAACTTCAAGTTTTCATAGGTACTGCTCAGGCTTCGCTCGGCAGTTAACATAAACCGGGTATGAATGCCCCGCATCATCTCCGTGCTTTGCTCAAAAATGGTGGCCTGATACCGATACACATGCGTTTCTTTTTCCGGGGGTTGGGTAACAAACAGATAGCCTTCATTAGCATATAATGACGTGAGCCCTACCGGAGAGATTTCGCACTTCGATTCAACAAACTCATAGATATAAGAGCCTTCATCCAGCGATGATTTAAAGTGCGGTAAGGCGTATTCCATAATCGACTCGATCTCCTGCATGATCAGGTCATCTTCAATTATGCGTTTATAATTTACTTCCAGATTTTTAAGCCCTTCCGGGGACAGTTCCTTAGGAAAGGAATCGCGGATAAGGGAATGATTTTCCTTTAAGGAAATCAGATTGCGGTAATGAAATACGAGGTCTGATAAAAACGGGTATAACTCTACCCTGCTGAACGAACTCTTAACCTCTTTGAAGTACGCCAGCAACTGATATTTCTTGTATTCAAAATCAATCAATCCATCCGTCAGCCAGTTATCCTTTAATCGATCCATAACATGAAATGATTTAATCCTCTAATTATACGAAAAAAACCAGTTTCCTGACAAACTGCCACTTTGTTTATGCTGTCACATGACATGTCTGACAAAAATCTTCATCTTTGCAGCCCGATAGTAGAAAAAGTGTCAATAAAGGCTCAAATCAGTCAAATGGCACGGAATTCGAGTATTGGGCAGCAGACAGTTTTTAACTTGTTTAACTAAAATTTATTAACTCCATATGGCAAAAATCAATTTCAAACCAAACGAAGACCGGGTGCTCGTAGAAGCTGCTCCCGCAGAACAAAAAACTGCTTCCGG
The DNA here is from genome assembly GCA_044229915.1 of Cyclobacteriaceae bacterium. Taxonomy (GTDB): domain Bacteria; phylum Bacteroidota; class Bacteroidia; order Cytophagales; family Cyclobacteriaceae; genus ELB16-189. Next base: position 314,430 of record JBGASB010000005.1, on the reverse strand, counting down.
ACTAATCATCCCGGATACAGCAAAAGAAAAACCACAAAAAGGTAAAGTCATCGCAGTGGGTGACGGATTGAAAGACAAGCCTGTAACTGTTAAGGTTGGTGACCAGGTGCTGTACGGCAAATACTCTGGTACCGAAATCACGATTGATGGGAAAGAATACCTCATCATGCGCAACTCCGATATCTTCGGAACAGTATAAATTTTAATTAACAATCACTTATAAAATAAAGAACTATGGCTAAGGAAATTACATTCGATACGCATGCCCGGGATAGAATAAAAAAGGGCGTTGACAAGTTAGCAGATGCTGTAAAGGTTACCCTCGGTCCTAAAGGCCGCAACGTAATCCTTGACAAAAAATTCGGTGCTCCAACCGTAACGAAGGACGGTGTTTCGGTAGCAAAAGAAATCGATTTGAAAGACCCTATCGAAAACATGGGTGCTCAACTGGTGAAAGAAGTTGCTTCTAAAACCGCAGATGCTGCCGGTGATGGTACTACTACCGCTACCGTATTAGCTCAGTCTATCTATGGTCATGGTATCAAGAACGTAGCAGCTGGTGCTAATCCAATGGATCTGAAGCGCGGTATCGATAAGGCTGTTGAAGCTGTTGTTGAACATTTGCATAAGCAATCTAAAAATATCAAAGGCTCACAGGAAATCACTCAAGTGGCCACCATCTCATCCAACAACGATCTCGAGATTGGTAAAATGATTGCTACGGCAATGGATAAAGTGGGCAAAGATGGCGTAATCACTGTTGAAGAAGCCAAAGGAACGGAGACTGAAGTGAAGACCGTAGAAGGTATGCAGTTCGATCGCGGATACCTCTCCCCTTACTTCGTTACCAACACGGAGAAGATGGAAGCCGATTTAGACAGCCCTTATGTGTTGATCTACGACAAGAAAATTTCTTCGATGAAGGAATTACTTCCTGTATTGGAAGCCACTGCGCAAACCGGCAAACCTTTATTGATTATTGCTGAAGAAGTAGAAGGCGAAGCCTTAGCTACCCTGGTGGTAAACAAGATCCGTGGTGCCCTACGCGTAGCAGCTGTTAAAGCTCCTGGTTTTGGCGATCGCAGAAAAGCTATGTTGGAAGATATTGCTATTCTGACCGGTGGTAAAGTGATCTCAGAAGAAACCGGCATGAAGCTGGAAGACGCTAAACTTGACTACCTGGGCCGTGCAGAAAAAATCAATATCGATAAAGACAATACCATTATCGTTAACGGTGCTGGTAAGAAAAACGATATCAGTGCCCGTGTAAATCAAATCAAAGCTCAGATTGATGTTACTACCTCCGATTATGACAAGGAGAAGTTGCAGGAGCGTTTGGCTAAACTTTCGGGAGGTGTAGCAATCCTTTACATTGGTGCTGCTACAGAAGTTGAAATGAAAGAAAAGAAAGACCGCGTAGATGATGCTTTGCATGCCACACGCGCTGCCGTTCAGGAAGGTATTATCCCCGGAGGCGGTGTTGCCTATATCCGTGCGATCGATGCATTGAAAGGTCTTGCAGTTGATAATGACGATCAGGCTACGGGTGTAAATATCATTCGTCTTGCCCTTGAGTCTCCATTAAGAACTATCGTTGAAAATGCCGGACAGGAAGGTTCTGTAATTTTGAACAAAGTACGCGATGGCAAGAAGGATTTCGGATACAATGCAGCTACCAATAAGTTCGAAGATTTCTTCGCTGCCGGTATCATCGATCCTACGAAAGTAGCTCGCTTAGCACTGGAAAATGCGGCTTCTATTGCCGGCTTGTTGCTGACTACTGAAGCAGTTGTTTCTGAAGTACCAGAAGAGAAAGAAGCTCCTGCCATGCCACACGGTGGTGGAATGGGCGGAATGATGTAATCTTCTGTGATCCAATAAAAAAAGGCTTTGCATCCCGTGCAAAGCCTTTTTTATTTACCTTTAAGTCAGTAAGAAAACCGGTTGACATGGTACTACATAAAACTTTCAGTGACTTCGTTCTTTATCTGTATGTGCATATGGCCTTCGCGGACGGTGCCCTGCACCCAGACGAAGAGCGGGTGATTCTTGAAAAAATGAATAAGCACTTCCCGATTGAAGGGGATCATAAAAAGCGGTTTGATGAAGCCGTGATTGGCTATCAGAAAATGGATCCTTCGAAAAACCATGAGGTCATCAAAGAATCATTCAAGCACTTTGATCATATAAAATTTGCCCAGCGGTATAAAATCTATGCCGATATGTATGATGTTATCCATGCGGATGGAAAAGTAGATGCGGCAGAAACAAAAGCCATTAATGAGCTGAAAGAGATTATCGACCTGGTCTCCATCCGTTGAGGAATTCTTCCCGATATTAAAAATGCTAACCGGCAGGTAGCATTTTTATTTTATCCAGGATGCTTAGTCTTTTTTACTTCCAGTCCGGTACAACATCAACCCCATGGCTGCAAAGCAAAGTACCCCCAACACACTATAGCCATTAGCGCCCAATAAATTAGTAAGTCCATGCTCGGCACTGATCTTTTTCATGCCTTCAAAGATGTTATCATTTACCGAAAGTAAAGCCACAACAACCCCTGCCAATGCACCCCCTGCAATCAGCCCGGTGGCAAACAAGCTTCCGCGTCCCAATTCATCATCCTGTTTTACTTCGCCTTTCTTCTCCGCCCGCCAGTCTATAACTCCCTTAATGGCACCGCCAATGAAAATTGGTAACGTAGTGGACAAGGGTAAGTATAGTCCGATGGCAAAGGCTAATGCTTTGATTCCGCAAAGCTCAATCATGACAGCAATGAACACACCCACCATCACAAATTGCCAATCGAGGTTGTAGGATAAAATACCTTTTGCCAACGTAGCCATCAGTGTAGCTTGTGGTGCAGAATATCGCTCACTTCCTATGGCATGCGTAATTCCCTGCGCGGCCATATCAACGGTTGGGGTATCCAATACTTTTACCACGAGACCAATGGCGATGGATGAAACAATCGCACCAATAAACAATGCCAACTGCTGATAGCGGGGTGTAGCACCCACGATATAACCAGTCTTTAAATCCTGGGAAGTTGCACCTGCATTGGCAGCCGCAATGCAAATCATGCCACCTACCACCAGTGCTAAAGGTTCGTATAATTTACCACTCCAGCCTACAGCTGTAAAGATCAGGCATGTACCCATCAGGGTAGCGATGGTCATTCCGGAAATAGGACTGTTGCTTGATCCTACCAGCCCAACGATGCGGCTCGCAACCGTAACAAAGAAGAAACCAAAGATGATGATGAGAATTCCGATCAGGAGTTTCTGAATAAATCCATCGCCAGGAATGCCGGGTAAGACAGTCATGAGGCCCACCAGGATGACGCTACCAATGATTACTACTTTGAAAGAAAGATCGCGATCGGTGCGGGCAATACTGGCTTCGCTTTTCTCTTTAAGGGAGGCCACACTTTCGCGGAATGAGCTTACGATAGTAGGCAATGTTTTGAGCAACGTGATAAACCCTCCGGCTGCAACCGCTCCCGCTCCAATCTGGCGAATGTAAGCGAAGTAGATTGCGGGTGCCGGATTAGCAAATGCTTTTGCCACGGGATCCCAGCCGCCACGTCCTCCGGCTGTATTAATATCGGCCAGGTAGCCTAGTTTAACCAGTTGCATGGCAATCAGGCTGTGGTCCATTAACGTTGACAACAATGGAATCATAGCCCACCAGGCCAACACCGAACCTGCTACCAACACCCCGCCAATCTTGGGGCCGATAATATAGCCCACGCCCATATACTCAGGCGTAATCTCGCCATTGATCGTGGCCGAGGGCCAGAACTTATTTACCTGGCTTGTTACGTAGGCAGGTGCTTCGGAGATTACATGAAATACTTTTTGGAGTATCGCGTAGAGCATGGCTATCCCCATACCGATAAATGCGGTTTGAGCAAATACGCCTCCCTTCTCGCCTGCTTGCAATACCGAACCACAGGCAGTTCCTTCCGGGTAAGGAAGCGTTCCATGTTCTTTTACAATCAGCGAGCGCCTTAAAGGGATCATCATTAAGGTTCCCAGCATTCCGCCAAAGGCAGCAAGAATTAAAATGGTGAGGTAATTAAAATACCCTTCGCCTACACTTACTCCATTCTCTCCAGGCGACAGGAATAAAAATCCTGGCAAGGTAAACACAACGCCTGCTGCAATGGATTCGCCTGCCGAGCCGGCTGTTTGGATGATGTTGTTTTCAAGAATCGTTGTTTTTAGGAATTTTCTTCCCAGCGTAATCGCAATCACGGCTATGGGTATGGAGGCTGAAACTGTGAGGCCGGCTTTTAATGCCAGATAAACCGTTGAACATCCAAACAATACTCCAAACAAGGCTCCGAATACCACGGACTTAACCGTGAACTCGGCTACATTTTGTTCGGCTGCGATGTAGGGTTTAAAAACTTTGCCTTCAGACATAGATTTGAATTTTAGGGTCTAACTTTTTAGAGACTTGACAAAAAAGGTGTTGTACAGAATCATCAGGACGGTGGCAAACACACCAATTCCCGTAAGGGTATACCACATCATGGCGGGATTTGCATCGAGGTAGGTGATTCGAAGCCAGTCGGCCAGGTAGCCAGCTGTGAGCGAACCAATCGCCACCGGTAAAAAGGCAAAACCCATGAATGTACCCACCTGATTTTTAGGTGCGAGCGAGGCTACATACTCATAAAAGCGAGGTGCCTGCGTTGCCTCGCCCAGGGCATAAAAGAAAACGGCAATGATCACGGAAGTTACAGTACCCAAGGCGCCAATGATCAGCCATGAAAGGCTTGCCAGGATGAGGCCAAGAGTTATTGCACTAATGGGCTTCCACTTTTTAACTAAGGCAGCCATGGGCACGGTAAGGATTATTATGCCGAAGGCATCAATTGTTTCCAGCAGTTCAAAATCTTCGAAGTGAAGAACATCCGTGGCATAGAAGGGCAACAGGTAAAAGATTTGCCAGAACATTAACCAGAAGCCTGAGAATATGACTAAGAAACTGATGAACTTAAAATTTTTGAAAACCAACAGCATATCCTGAAACACTTTGCCAAAGGTTCGTTTATCTTCTGCTTCAGTATCCGAGGCTGGTTCCCTGAAAAAGAAATAGGTACCCAAAAAGAGAAGGGCCGAAGTAACGGATGACATCATTAACACAAATTCAATTCCCAGGTTTTTCCGGATGGTTAAAGCCACGATAGGACCAATGGTTCCACCTAAATTGACGAGCGTGTAATAAATAGAAAAGCCCAACGTCTGGGCTTCGGGTTTTGAGGTTTTTGCTACGGTACCAACGATACAGGGCTTAATCAGGGAGCCTCCGATGGCCGTTAACATTAACACAATGATCACATAATTACGAAGCCCGATGGCCTGGGTAATCGAGGCTCCATATTCCATGCCGGCAAGACCAATCGCAAAGTATCCTACCGCAAACATGGCAAAGCAGGTCATCAGGGTTTTGCGAAAGCCATAGCGATCCACAAACACACCAGCTACAATGGGCAGGGAAAAAATTACTGTTGAAAACCAACCCGTGAGTGTGGCCGCTTCCTCTTGCAGACCCACTTTTGTAGCGAGGTAATACGCCAGTACTGCCTTGGTACCATAGAAGGCCAGTCGCTCAAAAAGTTCTAACGTATTCGCGATCCAGAAGGTAGGCAAAAATCCATTTCGGATTTCATGAATGCGGGCAGAGAAGGTCATGCTTCTATCTCAATAGGTAGTATAGGTGTTCCAAAGTATGGGTATTAATCCACTTTATCAACTAGGTTGTGATGGAGCACCGGCTGAACCAATCTGGCGTGCGGTCTGCAAAATGACCAGCCCTCGAAGACATGCGAAAAATAACCGCTTCTACCAACGAAGGGTTACCTTCAATTTACTTACCTATAGGGTTTTGTGATGGGAAGGTTCCTGATTTGGCGGTACTCGGCACTGTCATGACCAAAAGCTGCCCGTACATATTTCTTGACAGCCCGACCCGTCTCGTACAAAGAGCTGGATTCTTTAGAGTACATCAGTTGATTCCGTTTGATCAGGGCATAGCTCCAATTCATACGAGCCTCAAATACACGTGCATTCAGTCTTTTCAATTCTGTTACCTTACTGATGATCCCCGCTTTACTAAGTGTCGGTTCCTTTGCTTTGTAACTAGGCTCTGTATTAACTGCCTCTACTAACTGTGCAAACGAATCCGTTCTGCTAACATAGGCGAGTTGCAAAACAGAGCGTGGAGTTGGGCTCAAAGCCTCTTCAGAAGAAATAGGTTTTCGGTGTTTGTGATTGGCACCACTGATCTTGTGAAAGAACAGTCGGACATCGGCCAGTTTCTCAGGAGTGGCCCTGCATGCTTCTAAGGTACGGAGGATGCTGGACGCCAGACGTGGCAAGCCATTGAAAACCTGCTTCCGGTAATTCACTTCGTTATCGTAGTCTGATTTGGCAACTTTAATCTGTTCAATCGCCTGTCGCGTCTCCTCTAGTTGGGACGTTAGCCTGGTAAGCTGGAGATTTTGGTTACCGGGATCATACTTATCTCCAAACCCGGTACAGAAGCCTATCAATTCGGAAAAGGCTTCTACCGTTTTAATGTGTGTCATGGCTGTAATTTTACTCTTGCAACGTAAGGATGGGAGTAGCAGGTTGTGTTTTTTCATTACATTTTTCAAAACTATATTTTGATAAGATATCGCAACCTCTTTTGCGTTAGTACGTTTATTAGCACTTTTTTTATTTAGCGGGTCAACTATTTTTTATCTGCATACCCGGTATACTCTTTCTGCATCCCCAGGTGTATTGAACTGTATGCGATAAGTTGCTTTTCCGTATCGATTGTTGTTTCACTCTGTATGCTTACTTGTGAATTACTGACACGTTCGTGGTAATGATCTGCATAGAAAGTTGTTTCTTACCGGAGCGGGAGTTCGGTTTGTCTGGATATCTGACGTTCATGATCCGCATGCAGGGTAGAGTTTGGATTCCCAGCTTGTTGGGTTTATCTGCACCTGTAGTAGGGTTATCCCGAATGGTACCTTGTATTGAAGTACCTTTGAAGTAGTGTTTGACTGTACTTCAGGTAGTTATTCTCCCTCCGTCAGCAGGTCTATGTGTAATACGAATGTTATGTTATGCAGGTAATGAAGTTGGCCCTTAATTCTTGCGCAACAGATTTTTCCATTTCCAAACAGTTATTTAATCGTGTAATTTATCGTGCTCTGTCTTTTACCGGAATTACCAATTTAAGTGCGGACCACACTTCATCCACAGCACACACTTTGATATCCACGAGGCCTTTTGTAAGTGCGAGTTCCCGAATCGTATCTTCCGTAATATCAGTGGCAATTTTAGAGGCTTTTTTGGGCCATGAGATCCAGATCATTCCGTTAGGCTCAATTTCATTTCTCAACTCAACAATGTCCTTGTGCAACGCGGCAGCAGATTTCGTAAAATAATGGATCAGGTTCTTCTTGGTCTTTTTGTCCTTCAGAATGCTAAGACTTTCCGGCAGATCCGTAAAAAGATTAAAGTAGTAATCCGGTTGATCGACCAATCGTATTTTGAAGCCTTCCTTTATTCCTAATTTCTTTGCCAGGGGTGTGCCTGAGTAGCCCGTTGCTTTCATGGCGGCTTTATTGACGACTATTTTTTTCTTTCGAGTGTCCACACATCATTGCTGTGACAGCTTTGAAGGAAGCATATTGCGGATCGCGGTGATTTTCCACTTTTTGTTTTCGCGAACAACAACAAAGGTACTCCACATTTTTCTTGCGGATCCATCCGGATTCTGGATTTCATACCGGGCATCCACGATCCCGCTCTCTGGGTTAATCAACCGGATTCTTTCAACGATGAGTTTTCGGGAGCCGGGATTACTTTCCGAACTTCGCAACATCCCGGTAACGGCTGCGCCTATGCCTAACCGCCATTCGCCCGAAGAAACCAATTGATCGACCTCCGGTGTGAGAATACTCTTGAGTAGTACTGTGTCTTTCTTTTCACGCGCCATCGAATACTGATCAATCAGGAAAGTAATTTCCTGTTTCTCTTTTGTCGTGATGATTTCCTGAGCATAGACGGAGAAGGTAACCAGAATTGCGATCAGGATCAGAAACGTTCGCTTCATACTTGCTTGCTTATCATTTCTTTTTTTTAGCCACTTTCTTTTTTGCGTTGCTTTTGGTTGTCCGCTTTTTTTCTGATACGGATTTTGTGATGGTTTGGCCCGTACGGATTTGCTTCTGGTCCTTTATTTTTGCCAGCGAATTGCCATAAGCCTCCTTCATTAGTTTCCTGATGTACGCCTTTGGAAATTGACCCAAACTCTTAACTAAGATGTACCGATACTGATTGCCTTCTCCAAGCAGGATGTGGTCGGGATCGGAAAGTTCGGCCCCCCAATAGAAACCGAAGTGAATGTTATTGCTGGTGCGGCCCACGGCAATGGAGCAAAAGATATGGCCTACCCTATCGGTGGGCGACCAGCCAACGGCAACGGCATTATAATTGTCGTAAATCAATTCATTGGTTTGCGGATACAAATCCCACACAAAATCCCGTAACCAAAGTACTATTTTGGTGGTGTCGCCTGAAAAGGGTTTCAGAAATTTCAATAAGTCTTTTGTCTGTTCTTTACTCATTGTGGTAAGTTTTGATTTAACCTTTCTGTTTCAGTTAGGAGTCCACGAAGCGGGAGACTCTGGGGTCCGTGTTACTGGCTTAAATATTTATTTGGAATGTTCGAGGGATAGTATTCAGTTCCGTACTTCGCCTTTAACAATAACGAAACCACTTCATAAATTTGCTTCTCGGTGCGCTGGAATTGCCGGAGAAGCCCCATCATCGCATAGCTGATTGGGTTCACTTCAGGAATAAATGTTTCCCACTCATACCCCTTTCCCCAAATTAGTCCTTTTACGGTGAGTGCCAGGTCAGCCTGCTGAGCAATAAGAAATTTCAGCATGTCCATACACAAATTAGCATGCTGATTGACTGTATGAAAAATCGGGGTGTGTCCTCCAAACCCCTCCGTGTCCAGTCCTGCTTTTACATTGACGTCTGCACCATGCTTTACAAGAACTTCAGCACACGCCACATGATTGTATTCGGCACAAATGTGCAATAGGGAAACTTCATACAGGGGGGTGAACGTACTATCGAATGAATACTTCTTTCGTAACGCTTCACGGTCGGCTGCTAGTTGTGCGTCAAGCAGCTCAGCATTGTCCAATAAAACAGAGAGCAATATTTTGTCTTCAAATTCCAAGCCGTAGTCCACAAACAGTTTAATACATTTCTTAAATAGCGGTCCGCGGGTGTACATATTAATCAGGTCATAAATAAGGGGTTTGCCCTTCCGCAGTTGGTTAGGATTAATTCCGTTCTCAAAACACTCCTGTATTTCGGTCACCGAATGGAGCTCAAAAGCTGTGATGATTTTACTCAGATAGTCCATACAAAAGAATTTTCAATCCAAGCACGCACCCTCCAGAAATCCTACTAAACTATTGAAATTAGAATTTAATATTTTATTCCAACCACGATTTTAAGATAGCTTGTTGCAATGCATCCGGATTTTCAATTCGACTTATAGTGAACTTCCGGGGCTTTTTGTCGTCACCCGAGTTTGATTCTTCCATTTTCAACCCGGCAAAACCTAAATACTTGTTGTAATCAAGCTCATGGGTAGTGTACACATATTCGAATATCCTCGCTAATGAGGCTCCGGCTACTTCTTCACAGGTTTGCTCAAATTCGGCATCGGTGAAACCACGGCCTTGGGTTTTGTAGTATTTCCAATACACTTCCTGCATTACATTGTCCAGCGACTTTATATTTTGTGTTGCATGTCGGATAGCAAAATCCAAAAGCAAGCCTACAATCGGCCCTTTGTCGTAATAAGAAATCGACTTGCCGGGCTCCTCGCCCTGGGTTCCAAAGGGGCCGTCTTTCCAGGTATTATAACTAGCCTGAGTTAAGGATTGAAAGAACCGGCCCGGGCTATTCTCATAAGCATTAATATTCCCTTCCAGGTTGGCTAATAAGGTGCGTTCATCAACGAGGCCCGCTCTTTTTACAATTAAATATTCGTAGTAAACCGATAGCCCTTCACTTACCCAAAGCAAGTTCGTTCTGCTTCCCTTTTCATAATCAAAAGGACCGAGTTCAAAGGGTCGGATACGTTTTACATTGTAATGGTGAAAATATTCATGCGCCAGAAAATTCATCATGCGATTCATAGCCGCAGGATTACTGATACTGGTGCCATCAAAACTGACCGTAGTATTGTTCAGATGTTCGATACCACCACGGCCCGGGCCAATAGCGATGTAGGTATATTGCTTAAAAGGGATATCGCCAATAACAGCTACGGCCGATTCTGTAATCTTCTTTAACCGGTCCATGAAATCTATCTTGTCAAAGGTGCCCAGTTTATATCCCATAAACCGATGTTCAACACTTTTGACCTTGAAGGAGGGCAGTTCTTCAAGGTCTCCCATCAGAATGGGGCAATCATAAAGGATATCAAAATCCGGGGCTGTAAACTGATTGGGTTTACCCGGCACCTGATCCAATCCGGTAGCAATTTTCTTCCACGGAGAACTTACGAGTTCTACCTGCACCGGTAAGTGAAGAAATCCATCTACATAAAAGAACGTTGCAGCCGGGATGAGATAAGCATGTTCATTATCCACATAACTGGTGGCCACAAATTGTCTGCTGGTCATTACATCATAGTTAATAACCAGCGCCTTATTTCGGATTCCTGAAATGCGCAACGTGTTATTACTTACTTTTATAAATGGAAATTCCGTCCCCTTCCCGTCCTTAACGGAAATGTTTTCAACCGATTTAGCATAATCCATAATCTGATAATAGCCCGGCATCCATTTAGGCATTTTAAACACCAGGGTATCCTGATTCCAGTCGCGCGTGCGAAGTTCGACATGATATATATGTGAAGCCGGCTGTGGAAAAGAAACTACATAATGCAACTCAGGTTTTGGCTGCGACCAGGCAGCTATCTGACATCCAATCAGGATAAATACCAGCACTAACTTACCGGGCGTTAATTTCTGTTGGGTTGTTTTGAGGATTGGATTGTTATTCTTCATGTCGATTAATTCGGAAAGGTTCAACCTTAAATTTAATAATCACCGAAGATAGCACTCGTTTTAAAATCATAGCCTGATCCCTTGAATTAAGAGGGATGCATTTATCGATTGTTCCTTCAGATGCAGGAACTTCTTTCGTTCTTCATCCCCTTTAAAGTTTTCAAAGTCTTGCTGCGTATCAAACTCTACAAAATGTATCTCGTAAGGTTTGTCTATAGAATATTCAATAAAAGAATTATCAGGAGGTCTTACCCGGAATAAAAGTCGACCCTTGTATTTTGAAATTAAGGGAATTGCAATGGCTTCAAATTGATCGAAGATGGCTTCCTGGCCTGCATTAATATAAATAAGTTGAGTGATGTAAATCATTGCTAGTGATCAAGGGTGTTGAATACTAATATACCAATAACCATTCAGTTCTTTCGGCCTACAAATCGTATGACCGAACCTTTTCCATTATGAAAAAGACCCTCGCTCAATTCAATTTCCTTTTCTACTAGCTCTATAATTTCATAATTCGCAAAGTCTGCCTTCAATTCCTCTATTGAGAATAACGATGCTTCGTCTTTTGGTCCGCCTACTTTTTCATTTTTTGCTAGGTACTCAAGGTGTCGCTTACTAAAAGCTTCAAAAATAACCAACCCACCCCTGCGCAAATAGCGATCAAGGGTTTTGAGGTATAACGATTTACTGGCTGCCGGAAAGTGTGCATAAATCAGCGCGATTACATCAAATTGTTCGGGGGTGTAGTTCAATGTTTGCAACTCACCCACCTGATAGTCGATCGTAACGTTATTAACTGCAGCAAGTTGTAAGGCTTTCTTCATTCCTTCCACACTGATGTCAAACGCTGAGACTTTCCAGCCAAGCCTGGCAGCAAAGACTGCATTTCGACCTTCCCCTTCGGCCGGGAAAAGTATTGTACCCACTATTACCTTCTCTAGTTGTTCCTTGAGATAGGTATTGGGTTCAATACCATAGGCAAACTCTGCCTTGCTGTATCTGTCGTTCCACCGCTCTACCCACAATTCACTCATGTTTTATTCCGGTTGTGTTTTATTATAAATTACCGATCGCTGGTACTTACTGTCTTTCCACCTGTTTACGCTTGCTTTGCCTATTTATAGCAACTATCAATACCGAAGAAACAAAACACATTATCAAAGCACTCATGATAAGAGAATCGTCTTTTTGTGAGATTCCAATAATGAAGTCACCCGCAAACATTACTAAAAAAAAGATATATGAAATTGTTAGCATAGGAATTGATTTTTTAAATGTTGCAAAGCCAACAATAAAACCGAGGGCAAATTGACGGGCGGCCCACATATAAATTAAGTAGTCAACACCTTTGGCGTTAAGGTCAATGGTCTCCAAAACCGATTGCGGTGAAAAACATAATACTACGCTTACCATCAGTTCGAGTAACGCAAAAAGCCCTGATATGATTAGTATCCATTTGGGTAATGGTCTTGGCCAATCAGTCATAACTGGTTTATTTAATACATGTTTTACTGCCCCTGTACAGAAAATTCTTACCAAACAAGGTAGCGATTACATGGCCAAAAAAAAATATTAGTGCGGGCTTTCGTTAATCATAATCAATCACCTGGACTCGGCTTAAGCTCCCATCGTACCCGTCTTAACACCTCTATCCCGATCGCTCTCCGGACGCTTGTAGTGAGCAGCGATCACTCCGCCTGGTGTTGCTATGCATTCTATTAAGCTGAATGCGGCTGGGATCGTGCCATTGTCAAACAACTTCTTTCCGATGCCAAGCGTCAACGGATGAATCAAAAGCCAAAGTTCATCGACCAGATCATGCTTGAGCAGTGTCTGGACAAGATTCCCACTACCGTGAACATGAATGTCGGAACCCTCAGAATCCTTTAGTTTTTTGATGTCGTCTACGCTCTTAAGAAAAACTGAATTTCTCCACCTGATAGTTATCGGGTCTGTTTGGTTCATCGTATTACTCATCACATATTTTGTGACAGCATTGACACCAGGCCAAATATCTTCATGGTTGGGAAAGAAGGACGCAAAAATTTCAAAGGTTTTTCTGCCCAGAAGGAGATCCTTCGCGGGCTGCTTTTGTTTCTCCGCGATTTTATCAAGGGCTTCATCATAATACGGAGCGCTCCAACCGCCATATTCAAAACCCTCTTCGGGTCCGCCTGCAGCTTGCATGACTCCATCCAACGTAACAAATGATCCGACAATTATTTTTCTCATCTCAACGAGTTTTTAATTTTTTGGTCGTTATTATTTGTTCTCCAATGTTACTAGTAGTTCGTCCAAATTGACCAGTGTCATTTTAAATCCTTCTGTGAAACCCATTTCGAGCATTTTCTCCATACGTGCAAGTGATTCATTATAGATAATAATACTGACTTTTGTCTTTCCATTTTGCTCGCTGAACGTGTAATCCCAATCAGAACCTGGTAATTGAGGGTTCTCATCTTTGTCTGCAAAAGCATTAAACATTTTGAAATTGGTTTTTGGGCTAATGGAAATGTATTTCTGAATTGCCCAGCTCTCTTTACCGTCTGGACTTACCATGGCATAAAACCTTCGCCCACCAACTTTGAAATCCATAAATTTTGTTTTTGCTGTAAAGGGCTTAGGTGCTACCCATTGGTCAAGGAGTTCTGCTTTTGTAAATGCATCCCATACCAGTGAAAGTTCAGCATCAAATTCTCTTGTTATGAATACTGTTTTCGCAGCTTTGTCAACAGTAAAATCAAATAGTAACTTGTTTGTCATTTTTTTTGTTTTTTAATAGTTGATAATAGTTCGTCTAATTGACTGAATTGAGTCTGCAAAATCTTTTTGAATTGCTCCATCCATTTATCAATCTCTTTCATTTTAGTAGCATTGATGTGATAATAAATTTCTCTTCCTTTTTGTTCTTGCTTCACCAATTCACACTCGGTCAGAATTTGAATGTGCTTTGAAACCGCTTGTCTGCTGGTGTGAAATTCTTCTGCAAGTGCATTGGGTGTCATGGCCTGGGCAGCAATCAACAACAAAATTGCCCTTCGGGTCGGGTCGGCTATCGCCTGAAAAACATCTCGCCTTGTTTCCATTTGTTTAACGTGCAATTATCTGGTTGCAAATATATATGCAATTATCTGGTTGCGCAATGTTTTTGTAAACTACTTTTGTCAGCATGAAAATGACCGGACATTTAAGTAGCCTGCTAGGTGTGCAATCGGCCTATTTTAAAAAAGCAACCTTACTCTTAAGTAATGTTGCTAGAGTAGCATCGGTTTTCCTTATCGGTAAAAAATGACCATTTCCAAAACATCCTCCAGAAACTCCGCAATGTTTCGTGAGTAGAAAATGATTTTCAAATGTCTCCTTTATGCTCAAATTAAGGGTGGGGCTTTTCGTTTAATCATGATCATCAATGCGTTCGGGCTCCAGACTCCACTTAGCGGGTGAACGCCATAAACTTGAGAGCAGCAACTCGCGCATGAAAATAAATTCCTTCGGCAACTTGTCGTACATCTTTTCAAAAAGCTCCGCATGCTGTAACAGTTCCGATTTCCATTCTTCGCGGTCGATATCCATAATGCTCTCAAACTGCTGCGGAGTAAAATCAAGGCCTGTCCAATCAATGTCATCATACGTGGGCATCCAACCAATGGGACTTTCCACGGCATTCGATTCACCCCGGATCTTCAGTACAATCCATTTTAAGATGCGCATGTTGTCGCTAAAGCCCGGCCAGATAAATTTGCCTTCGGCATCTTTGCGAAACCAGTTTACACCAAAGATGCGCGGTGGTGCCGGCAAACTTCTGCCAAACTGCAACCAGTGATTAAAGTAGTCGCCCATGTGATAGCCACAGAATGGAAGCATGGCAAATGGATCGCGTCTCACCTTCCCCACTTCACCAAATGCAGCGGCTGTTGTCTCTGAACCCATTGTTGAGGCAAGATATACTCCATAAGCCCAATTGGAAGATTGATAGACCAACGGAATGGTTGTGCTTCTTCGGCCACCAAAAACAAAAGCACTCACCTGTACCCCATTGGGATTCTCCCACTCGGAATCAATTGCCGGATTATTCCTGGCTGATACAGTAAATCGACTATTGGGATGTGCTGCCGGTTTGCCCGATGCCGGATCCCACTTCTGCCCACGCCAGTCAATCAGGTTCCTGGGTGGCTCTTTTGTCATTCCCTCCCACCACACATCTCCATCTTCCGTGACTGCCACGTTGGTGAAAATAGCATCGCGCGAAATGGTAGCCATCGCATTGGGGTTTGTTTTGTCGTTGGTACCCGGTGCAACACCAAAGTAGCCAGCTTCCGGATTGATGGCATATAACTTGCCATCTTTGCCGGGCTTTATCCAGGCAATGTCATCCCCCACGGTAGTTACTTTCCAGCCATTGAATTCTTTAGGAGGAATGATCATGGCGAAGTTAGTTTTACCACACGCACTCGGAAAGGCAGCTGCTACATAATCTTTCTTTCCATCCGGGCTTTGTACACCCACCAACAGCATATGTTCGGCTAACCAGTTTTCATCATTTCCCATCACCGAGGCGATGCGCAAGGCAAAACATTTCTTACCGAGCAAGGCATTGCCGCCATACCCCGAACCATAGGAGACAATAGAACGCTCTTCGGGATAATGCACTATGTATTTTAACGTAGGGTTAGTTGGCCACTTTGCATCTTCTTGTCCGGATTTTAAAGGCGCGCCTACCGTATGCAGACATTTTACAAATTCACCATCCTTGCCGAGTACATCCAGAACGCGTGTGCCCACGCGGGTCATCAAATGCATGTTTACCACGACATATTCGGAGTCGGTTATTTCAATGCCGATGTGGGCGATCTCAGAACCTACAGGCCCCATGCTAAACGGAATCACATACATGGTTCTTCCTTTCATACAGCCACTCAGTAAGGGATTGAGCGTTTGTTTCATTTGCTTCGGGTCGACCCAGTTATTGGTAGGGCCGGCATCTTCTTTACGCTTGCTACAGATATAGGTACGATCTTCTACGCGAGCAACATCGCTGGGATCGGAAAAGCAGGCAAAACTATTAGGCCGTTTTTTAGGATTAAGCCGGATAAAGGTGCCTTTACTGACCAGTGCTTCACAGAGTTCATCATATTCTGCCTTCGACCCATTGCACCAGCGGATACTGTCGGGCGTGCAAAGGGTCGCAATTTCATTTACCCAGGCTTGTAATTCGTTGTGTGTTGTGATCGTCTTTTCTTTGGCAATCGTACTCATAGATGGGGTTGGTATTAAGGTGTAAAAGTAAGAAGGCTTTGCCTCAAAATAAAGCCCTGCAAACGATTGAAATGTAGTTTTTTATTAAAAATCTACCCGGTAGGCGACAACCGGTATAATCCCTAATTGGTATTTGGTAGTTACGGCCTGCAGGTAGGTATCGTAATACTGATAGGCCACATTTTGGTAGTTGGTCAGGTTTTGAATATCGATGGAAATAGTGCGCGTATAACCGGGTTTGTTTTTGCGCCAGCTTACCCGCAGATCGGTGCGAAAATAGTCGGGCAAATTAACAATGTAGCCCTGCGAAAGGTTGTAGAGAGTAGTACCCGTAAGTGCCGAGGCAAACTCATCCACAGGTGCCTGTCGGAGTCCACCCGTATATAATACCCGAGCATGAACTCCAAATGTCTTATTCGTTTTCTTCCACTCTTTGCCGGCCAGGAAACTGCTGGTAAAATTTCCGTTGAAGCGCGAATCAACATATTCGAGGGCATCGTTCTGGTATTGCGATTCATACACAGATCCAGATACTATGAAATACACATTGCCATAAAACCACTTTTCGACAAAAGCTTCAATCCCATAATTTCTTCCCTTGCCGGTGCTTTCCAGATTGCTTTGCGGAAAATCCTCCCATTGGTTGATAAGTGAATAATTTGAAAGACCTGCCTGAACAGGTACGTTGTTTAGCTGATGATAATAGGCTGAAGACACAATGCTTAAATCGGTACTAACCTTCCTTCGCCATTCGAATGTGTATTGATTGCTTCTTGTAAGTGGCAACTGGCTGTTTCCGGCCGTAATGTATGTTTGCACCTGCTGCCATTGACTGGTAGTACCATAGGAAAGAGTAAAGGAATTACGCTTTACATTTCTGGAGAGACTCAAGCGCGGCTCCCATGAAGAAGTGTTATTGTACCCGAAATTGACATACCGCACACCGGCATTCAGATTAAACTTGCCGATGTATTGTGTCCAGTTCAGATACGGTTGCCAGAGCATTCCGCTTACGGTTCCGTTTACATTGGGATAAAAGGAATCGATGTATAACGGAGTTACAGTCGATACATCCATGGAATTATCCAGGTAGTTTGCCGTAAGTCCTGCTTCCAGCAATGCCTTTTTGGAAAACTTGTGAACGCCTTTTACAAACGTGGAAACAAGCAGGCGATCAGACGTGTAGTTTTCAGTATATACGTTGGGATAAGGTACTGTTGTACCTTGTGCGGTGCGGTCTTGTTGTTGCCCTGAAACAGAAGCTCCAACACTAACCGCAAGCCAACCAGGTTTAAACTGATTAACAAAACCCAGTGCATAGGCAGTACCTTTATAATTGATGGTGTACCGATCCTTCTCTTCTTCCCATTCACTCTCAGGTTTTGCATTAAATTTGTTTTCGCTTACCCCCGCAAACCCAAAGACTGAAAGATTGCCGGCCTGTTTGCCCGGAACATTTAAATGGAACGAAAGGTCCTCAAAATTGATAACTTCATCACCAAAGTCAATACCTAACTGTGATAGCAATCCTACGGTTGAATAGCGATAGTTAGCCAAAAAAGAACTTTTGCTTTTCTTACTAAGAGGACCTTCGGCTGCGAGGTCGATACCGATCAAACTCGCCTGGGCTGTATACTGCATTTTATCTGTTGCCCCTGGTCGCAGCGTCATGTCCATAACCCCAGCCAGGGCATTGCCGTATCGGGTTGGCAAATTGCCTGAATAGAAATCTGTTTTATCTAACAATTGGGCACTAAGAATATTTACTCCACCTCCGCTGGCGGTAGGTTTATCGCTGAGGGTTCCGGCATTGGCTGTATGATTCGGATTAACAATGTCGAGTCCCTGCAGGCGCCATAGCACACCGTTGGGTGAATAGCCTTTCACTGCAATGGAGTTGGCCTGATCGTTCGTTGTAACCACCCCCGGATAGGAAGTAAGCATGCGAACAGGGTCAAAGAAGTTTGCAGGTGCGCGCATGGTCTTTTCGATCGATAATGAAGTAACACCCGGCTCGGCTATGGTTTCCGGACTGACCACGACCTCACTAAGTACCATGGCAGATTCCTGTAATTCAATTTCAATGACATTCATCTTGCCGGCTATCACTAATAATTCACGCTCCAGCGAAGAATATCCGGTAAAGGAAATCTCCATCCGGTAACGGCCCGGAGGTAAAGTAAGTGAAAACTGACCCTGCTCATCGGTGGATGTACCGGTTATCAGTTTATCTTTTTCAAAAACGGAAACACTGGCACTTACAAGCGCAGCGCCTGAAGTTATATCTTTCACTCGTCCGGTTACGGATTGAGTAATGTCCTGACAAAACGATAAAAAAGAAATAAGGGTGCAGCCAATAAAAAAGATACGGGTCATGAGCACGGAGAGATTTGTCTCAAAAGTAATACAGATTCGGAAACTATGGTTATAAGAAAAGGCGTCTGACCACTAATTGCTAACAACGCTTAGCGATCTGACGCCTCATCGCAGGCTGATAAACAGCAGCCTACTGAAGATTAAAGAATCGTCTTAAGATACTTGATACAATTCTCCGCGCTTTGCATTGGATTTGTGGGATAGGTCTCCTGCTCCACAAAGAAGTTTTTCATGCCTGATAGTTTTGCTTTAGTGAACAGGTTTTTAAAATCAATCTTGCCTGTACCTACATCGGCATTCCGTTCGGCATCTGATTTATCCATATCCTTCACATGCCATAACTGAAAGCGACCCGGGTATTTTTCAAAGTACTTTACCGGATCTTGTCCGGCTCTTACTACCCAATAGATATCCATCTCCCATCCTACCAGCTTTGGATCGAGCTGCTGCAGCATCGTATCGAAAATAACTTTGCCTTCTACTTGTTCGAATTCGAATGCATGGTTATGATAGCCCAATTGTAATCCATACTTTTTAGCCACCTCGCCTGCCTTATTAAGTGAATCGCAGGTCTTCTTCAAGACATCCAGTGAGCTATAGAATTTCTGGTCCATCCAGGGTACAACCACGTATTTCTGTCCCATCATTTTGGCATCGGCACAGGCTTTCTCCCAGGTACTGCCCGTGGCAAGGTCAATTCCGTAATGTCCGCTCACCACTTTAACGCCAAGCCCTTTCATGTGGGCGCTAAACTCGGCCACCGGCAAACCAAATAGTTTACCATCGCCATAGCCATACGTCTCCACTTCATTGTAACCCCAGGCAGCCACGGAATTAAGAGTACCCTTCACATCGCTCATGATCACATCCCGCAACGTGTACAATTGCAACCCAA
Source organism: Cyclobacteriaceae bacterium (assembly GCA_044229915.1). Classification (GTDB taxonomy): domain Bacteria; phylum Bacteroidota; class Bacteroidia; order Cytophagales; family Cyclobacteriaceae; genus ELB16-189. The sequence goes on along the minus strand of JBGASB010000005.1, from coordinate 294,787 downwards.
TGGCTTTACTCCCTTTTGCTTCTGCAAGGAAAGAAGGCACTGTCAATAGGCCTGCCGTAGCTACTGCGGAGGTCTGAATAAATCTTCTGCGATCCATAATTTTCTATTTTTTAATTATTTACCCAACATCATTTGTGCCAACATGAAAAGAACTTCGTCACCTGCTTTTTCATTTTTAAATACCAAGACCAAATTATGTTTACCAGTCACAGGTTTAAAAGAAATACCAGAAGGTCTCATGAATACTCCACTCTGCACCTCCATTTTCGGAGCGCCAGCAAAACTTACAGTTCCTAATTTTGTTCCCTGTGGTGAATCCATCCATACTTCTATTTCTCCACTTTTTGCAGCACCCATTTCCACTACCACAAAATTAAGCTTGCCCACGCCTGAGAGGTCAATATCGGTAAATGTTGCAGACGAATTATGTTTGATGTTCTCCACAAAATCATACCCGGCAGCGCTTGACTTTCGAACACCACCTTTCAAATCAGTTGCTTCAGTCATACTTAAGGCCGGAGACTTGAACATAAATTGTTGGGTAGTTGAAAGTGAAGGCATGCCATTAGCCCCCTTGTCTTCGTAGGTAGCGGTAAGAACATAAGCCGAGGTTGGCGTTGGGCCCGGAGGCGCCACTACCGCAAAGTTTGCTTTTCCGCTTAAGGGAAGGCTCACTACTTTTTCTTCGTTGGCTAATGATAAAATGTACTCTACCATTTGCACAGCTTGCGCTTTGGTAAGTTGAGGGTGTGCAGCCATCGCCACTTCGCCCCACACACCAGAGCCACCCTTCAATACTTTATCGCTTAATACTTCAACCGCTCTAACTTCTTTCGCATAGCGTTTCGCCACATCACGATAAGCAGGGCCGGCTGATTTTTGATCGATTAGGTGACACGACTTACAATCACTTTCTGCAAGTAACAGTTTACCGGGCAACTCCGAGCGTTGATGCCCTTGTGCTATTTTAGTCATGTCATAGCCTTGGGCATGGTAGTCTAATGTAACCAACACGCGATCTGCGGAGATTTTACCGTCAGCCGTGCCGCCATCTTCCTTATCGGTGACTGTGATATTATAATTGGTGAAACTACCTGGCAGGAAGTGATCGTTGCCATCTACCCGGATGTCAATTACCGGAGGTTCATTGCCTGCAATCACGGTAACTTCAGATGTAGACTTAGATCCCCGGGCATCGGTGGCTGTTAACTTAGGTCGGTAAATACCGGCCTTATCAAATGTAAAAGTAAACTCAGCATTAGTGGTCTTTAACACCTGGCCGTTTACTTCCAACTCATACGTTACAGCATCCCCATCCGGATCGGAGCTTTCACCGGCCGTAAATGTTACTGGCAATGGAAGTGCCCCCGAGTTCTTGTTTGCCTTCAGGATAGCAATCGGTGCACGATTGCCCGCATTGAAATCAATACGTGCCAACCGGGCATCTGTATTTTCTTTAAACCATTGGGTTCCATATTCAAGGGTATATAATTTTCCATCGGGACCATATTGCATGTCGATGATGTTGTTAAACTGGGTTCCCTCCATGAAGGGCTCGATATCCATGATGGCACCTTTATCATTCATTGTTACCAGCCGCATCCAGTTTCGCATCCAATCGTAGATCAGCAACTTGCCATCCATGTAATCAGGAAATGCACCATCTTTGCCTTTATAGTTTTCAGAATAATAAACCGGTCCTGCCATGGCGTTGCGTCCACCTGTTTTCATCAATGGAAAATCAGGAGACTCGGCATAGGGATACCAGATGAAGGGTGGACTCACAGGAGGTAATTCTACTTTGCCTGTATTATTCGGTGAGGTGTTGATCGGTTTAAGTGGATCGTGACGTGGACCCACCGTCTTTTTATCAAAGTCATACTTGGCATAAGGGTAGTTGCCGCCCACAAATAATGGCCAACCGAAGTAACCCGCCTTCTGCGCTTGATTTAACTCATCATAACCCCGAGGACCGCGGAGCGAATCATCATTACCCGCATCTGGGCCAACTTCACCCCAATACAAGAACCCTGTTTTCTGATCAACCGAGATTCTATAGGGATTGCGATTTCCCATCACATAAATTTCAGGACGGGTTTTCTCTTCGCCTTTCGGGAAAAGATTTCCTTCCGGAATGGTATACGTTCCATCGGGCTCTGGATGAATTCTTAAAATCTTACCGCGCAAATCATTTGTGTTTGATGAAGATCCCTGGGCATCAAACGGATGCCGGCTTTTGCGTTCGTCTGCCGGGCTATATCCATCCGATTCAAATGGACTCGTGTTATCGCCTGAGGATACGAATAAATTCTTGCCAGGACCAAACACAATTGAACCACCCGTATGGCAACAGGTTTCGCGTTGGGTAGCAACTTCCAGCATCATTTTCTCTGAACCCTGATCAATCTTTTCGCCATCAAAGACAAATCGCGAAAGAACGTTGGCCGACTTTTCAGGATGCGAGTAATAAATGTAGAACCATTTATTTGTTTCAAAGTCGGGATCATGGGCAATGCCCAACATGCCATCTTCAAACTTCGTATTTACATTGAACGTATTGATTACGGAGATAGAATCCGTTTTTGGATTGTATAGCTTTATTTTTCCCTTGCGTTCCAGGAAGATGATACGACCATCGGGAAGGATATCCATTTCGGTAGGTTCATCGAAGACAGAACCCAGCACCACTTTCGTGAAACGATTTGCCTCCGGCATCTTTTTCGTTTTTGCTTTCGCAAAATCGGGCTTGCCCGCTCCTATCGCATATAAAATTCCCTGATACACATGATCGACAAAAAGCGGATCGGAGAATGACTCATTGGTGTGCCCCATACCTGTGTAGAAGGAACGGCCGCCATCAAAGTCATGATACCATGAGATGGGATGATAGTCGCCATTCTCTCCACCTTTGTAAGATGTTTCATCTAACGAGTAAAGCACATTGATCTCATCCGAAATCTTTTTATAGTTATATAATTCATCCGTACGGATCCACTCGTCAGGCAGGTTAGTGCCTGTACCAAACGGCTTCACTTTTTTAAATTTTGCTTCCTGAATTTGGGGGTGACTTTTGAAATAAGCGCCCACTAATTTACCATACCACCACCAGTCGTATTCGGTATCCGCAGCTGCGTGAATTCCTACGTAGCCGCCACCACCTTGTATAAATCGAATAAATGCATTTTGCTGCATTTGATCCAGCACATCACCGGTAGTGCTCAAGAACACTACGGTCCGGTATTTCTTCAAGTTATCTTCATTGAAATCGGCAGATACTTCGGTGGTGTCTACTGCAAAGCCTTTCTCTGCACCCAGTTTTTGCAGAGCGGCTTTACCTGCTTTTATCGATTCGTGCCGATAGCCTTTGGTTTGAGAGAAGACCAACACCCGTGGTTGGTCTTGTTTGCAGGAGAAAAAAAGCACGAGCAGTGCCAATGCAGGAATTATTGGTTTCATTTCCGGATTTTATGGAGTCTAATGTGATGCCAGGCGTTTTGTGCCGATACCTATCGGGATTAAGCTACCTGCATGTATTTAAGTCGACAATTTTTATTACTACTACGTTAGGTCAGAATCAGTGTTCTTTTTCACCATCCAGTGACAGAACATAACGCGCCATTTTCTCGGCATCAGCCTGCGATAGATCAGCATGAGGTGTCATGGGAATCTCGCCCCAAACACCGGTGCCGCCACTGATAATTTTGCTTGCCAGCAAAGTAACATTGGCCTGGTTAAACTCATACTTCTTGGCTACATCGGTGTGCGAAGGCCCAATCAGTTTGTTGGTTGGATGATGACAGGTTTTACAATCAGCCGCATTAACAAGTGACTGGCCCTGGGCAATCACATCCCCTGCTACAGCTTCGGCACTCTCATCAGGCGTGCCATAATCTTCGGTACTTTTTGTTTCATTCTTCGACCCGCAGTACGTAAGCGAAATCATCAATGTGATTATCAGAGCGAATTGTGTGATTTTTTTCATGGGGTTATTATTTTGTTATACCTAATACTTTTTTATTCAGAGAAGGATTCTTTCCCGTGGAAGCGAAATCATCAAATGCTTTTTCCGTTACCCGGATGATATGATCTTTGATAAAGGGTGCGCCCTCAGCAGCGCCCTGCTCAGGATGTTTAATGCAACACTCCCACTCCAGCACAGCCCAGCCTTTGTAATCGTATTGTGCCAGCTTCGAGAAAATTGAAGCAAAATCCACCTGACCATCGCCTAAGGAACGGAAACGACCCGGACGATTTACCCAATCCTGAAAGCCACCATATACGCCACTCTTTCCGGTGGGATTGAATTCTGCATCCTTCACATGGAACATCTTGATAAACGAATGATAGAAGTCGATGTATTGGAGATAGTCTAACTGTTGCAAAACAAAGTGACTGGGATCGTATAGTATGTTGGCACGTTTATGTTTACCTGTTGCTTCCCAGAAGCGTTCAAACGTAATTCCATCATGCAGGTCTTCGCCCGGGTGAATTTCATAGCATACATCGACACCTACTTTGTCGAAGGCATTCAGGATGGGAAGCCAACGCCTGGCCAATTCTTTAAATCCGTCTTCTACCAATCCGGCAGGACGTTGCGGCCACGGATAAACAGTGTGCCACATCAACGCACCCGAGAAGGTTGCATGGGCATTTAAGCCAAGATTCTTGCTTGCCCTTGCTGCGAGCTTCAATTGATCAATCGCCCACTTCGTACGTTCTTTAGGTTTGCCGTGTACTGATTTTGGCGCAAAGCCATCGAACATAACATCATAGGCTGGATGCACGGCTACCAACTGCCCTTGCAGGTGGGTAGAAAGTTCAGTGATCTTCAATCCACAGGATTCTACCGTCTCCCGAATTTCATCTGCATAATCTTTGCTTTCGGCTGCCTTACGCAGATCAATGCAACGGCCATCCCAGCTGGGGATCTGCACACCCACATAGCCAAGAGAAGCGGCCCATTTACAAATTGATTTCAGAGTATCGAATGGCGGTTCATCGCCCATAAACTGGGCCAGAAAAATGCCGGGTCCTTTTAGTGTCTGCATAGGTTAAACTTCAAATGCTGTCCATTTCTCTTTACTCTGGCCACTCTTCACCACATTGTCGATAAAGGCCATACCACGAATACCGTCATCCACAGATGGGAAGTCAACTTCTGCCGGAGCTTTTGTACCATCAATTCGTGCCGCTAGTGCAAGGGCAAAGTTGCGATACAGGTTAGCGAACGCTTCAAGGTATCCTTCCGGGTGACCAGCCGGAGTACGGGTATTGAATTTTGCTTCCTGATATAAGAAGCCATTAGAACCGGCACGCAAAATCTGAGTGGGTTGGTCAAGCCATCTTACGAGTAATGTATTGGGTTCCTGTTGGGCCCATTCCAATCCGCCTTTCTCGCCATAGATGCGAATCTTTAGTGCGTTCTCTTCACCGGCAGCTACTTGTGACGCCATGAGTACACCAGCAGCGCCATTATCAAATTTCAATAACACATTACCATCATCATCCAGTGCTCTTCCTGGCACCAAGATATTGAGGTCGGCACACAAGTGAGTAATCTTCAATCCGGAAATAAATTCGGCAAGATGAGCCGCATGAGTTCCAATGTCGCCCATTGCACCGGCTTTACCTGATTTCTTAGGGTCGGTACGCCACGCTGCCTGTGCATTGCCTTCGCGCTCACTCATTTTACTTAACCATCCTTGCGGATATTCCACGTAAATCTTGCGGATCTTACCCAACGCACCCTCTCGTACCATCGCGCGAGCCTGCCGCACCATCGGATAGCCCGAATAGGTATGGGTAAGACAAAGTATTAAACCGGTTTCGGCTACTTTCTTTTTAAGTTGACGGGCCTCATCAATGGTAAATGTGATGGGTTTTTCAATCACCACGTGAAAGCCTTTCTCAAGGGCCAACATAGCAGGTGCAAAGTGCGCAAAGTTGGGTGTCACAATGGTTACAAAATCAATGCGCTTATCCGCGGGAAGTTTACTTTCCTTTTCGATCATTTCTTCGAACGTGGTGTACGTGCGGTCCTCAGCCAGGAAAAGCATTTTGCCACTCTCTTTGGCAACTTCAGGGTTAATACTAAGGGCTCCGGCTACGACTTCGATAAGTCCATCCATATTGGCTGCAAGCCTGTGAATTGATCCGATGAAAGCATCTTTGCCTCCACCTACCATGCCCATGCGTAATTTTCTATTCATGCGTAGTTAGAATTGTTGGTAGAATAATATCCAGTTGCGTAAAATAAGCATTTTTATTTATCAGAACGACTCCAAAAACTGTTAGCGGTACTAAATAAACTTGTTCAACAGGTTTTCAAAATACTCCTGCCGGCCACTAATCTGTTCGGGTTCTCCTTTTCTATGGGCCAGCGTGCTTAAGCTGTTCAAACTCAGCTTGCCTTGGGCAAACTTTTTGCCATTGCCAGAATCAAACGATGCGTAACGAGCTTTTCTCAACCCGACAAACTCCCCGTCTTCCAAAATTGCATGCGCTGCAAGTAAGGCCCGGGCAAACGTATCCATACCCCCAATGTGAGCATGGAAAATATCCACCAGGTCGGTAGAGTTTCTCCTTGTTTTGGCATCAAAATTTACACCCCCGGTTTTAAATCCACCGGCTTGTAAAATCACCAGCATGGCCTCGGTAAGTTCATATACATTATTTGGGAATTGATCGGTATCCCAGCCATTTTGGTTATCGCCCCGGTTGGCATCAATACTACCCAGCACTCCGGCATCGGCTGCTACCTGAAGTTCATGATCAAACGTGTGGCTGGCCAGTGTAGCATGATTCACTTCAATGTTGAGTTTGAAGTCATCCATCAGATCGAACTGTCGCAAAAATGAAAGACAGGTAGCCGCATCAAAATCGTATTGATGTTTACTGGGCTCCATGGGCTTTGGTTCGATGTAGAAGGATCCTTTAAACCCATTTCTCCGGGCATAATCCCGCGAAGCCTGAAGAAACCGGGCCAGGTGTTCCTGCTCGCGTTTCATATTGGTGTTCAGCAACGACATGTAACCTTCGCGACCACCCCAGAAGGTATAGCCGGAACCACCCAACTCAATGGTAGCATCAATCGCGTTCTTCACCTGGTTGCCTGCGTAGCATACAACATTAAAATCAGGATTGGTAGCAGCTCCATTCATGTAGCGGGGGTTTGAGAACAAGTTGGCCGTTCCCCATAGCAATTTCACACCGGAAGCTTGCTGCTTCTCTTTGGCATAATCGACAATAACACGCAATCGTTTTTCCGATTCTTTCAGGGTAGGTCCTTCCTCTACGAGATCATAATCATGAAAGCAATAGAATGGAGCGCCAATTTTAGTGATGAACTCAAAGGCTGCATCCATTTTGTCTTTGGCCCGCTGCACGGGTTCATTGGCTGTTGACCACGGAAAGTTCTTTGTTCCCGGGCCAAAGGGATCGCCCCCGGTACCACAGAAGGTATGCCAGTAAGCAATGGCAAACCGCATGTGTTCTTCCATGGTTTTCTTACCTACTTTCTTTTTCGGATTGTAAACCTTGAAGGCAAGCGGATTATCCGACTCCTTACCTTCGTACTTAATGGCACGAATGCCTTTGAAGTACTCCTTATTTCCTTTGATAATTTTCATATGTATTTGTTCAAAATGGTTTTCCAAGAATGATAAGTTTCCTGATATCGTGCCGATAAGTCTGACTGGGGACTTTCTTCCATAATCAGGTTCAACCCTTTAAAAGCTTCTTCAAAAGAAGAGTAGATACCAGCACCAACCCCGGCACCAAGTGCAGCTCCCTTGGCGCCATCGGTATCATATAATTCTACCCTTGCACCGATCGTATTAACAAACGCCTGCCGGAACAACGGACTTAAAAACATGTTGGCATGCCCGGCCCGGATGATTTGGGTTTTCAATCCCATTCCCTGTAGGATATCAAATCCATACTTCAGGGCAAATACAATTCCTTCCTGAGCCGCTCTGAAAACATGCGATTGATTGTGCTGATTGAAATTCAATCCATGCCAGGAACACTCAAGGATCTTGTTTTCCAAAATCCGCTCAGCACCATTCCCGAACGGCAACATCAACAAACCCCCGGCCCCTATCGGAGACTGCTTAGCAAGGTCATTCATTTGTTGATAGGTTAATGAATCACCGCTCTTGATATTTCTGCGCAACCAGCTATTCAAAATTCCAGTTCCATTTACGCAAAGTAAAACGCCATTTCTTTTCTGCACTGCGGTATTGCTTACATGGATGAATGTATTTACCCGAGATTTTGGATCGAATGCATTTTGATCGGTGACACTATAAATTACTCCGGAAGTTCCGGCCGTAGCGGCAGTCTCGCCTGGCTTTAACACACTTAATGAAAACGCATTATTAGGTTGATCGCCCGCACGGTAAGAAACCACTGTCCCTTTCTTAAGCCCAGTCTGTTCCGCTGCCTTTGCAGTCAATTCTCCTTGAACAGAAAATACAGGTTTTATTTCTGCCAACAACGAGTGATCTATTCCGTAGTGCTTGAGTAATGAATCAGCTATTCCGTCTTTTGCATAATCCCAAAAAATTCCTTCTGAGAGACCGGTGTCACTTGTTACCAATTCACCGGAGAGTTTATATGCAATGTAATCGCCTGGCAACATGATTTTGTTAATCCGTGCGTAAACCCCGGGTTCGTTTTCCTTTACCCATTTAAGTTTGGAGGCTGTAAAATTACCAGGTGAGTTAAGAAAATGGGAAAGGCAATATTCCTGACCCAGGCTTTTGAAGGCATTATCTCCGAAATCAACTGCGCGGCTGTCGCACCAGATGATGGAAGAGCGAACGGGTGTTCCGTCTTTATTCACCGCCACCAGTCCATGCATTTGATACGCAACCCCAATCGCTTTAATTCTATCGGAAGCTACTCCCGATTTTTGAAGGCATTGCTTGATACTTTGGATAACATGTTCCCACCAAAGATCAGGATGCTGTTCGGCCCAGCCAGGGAGTGGAGCCACCATTTCCATCTCCTCTGCAGGCGAATGGGCAGAAGTCAACACCTTACCCGTTTCGGCAATAACCAAGGTGGCTTTTACAGACGAACTTCCAATATCCAGACCCAGAAGTATATCCTGCATACGATTGAATTACGCCAAAAATATTTACTTATAGTCTAAATGACCATATATTGGGTAAATATTTCTTTCATGATGAACCCCTCGCCAGACGCTACGATTGATGCTTTGTCCATCGACTGCCTGATTTTTGGCTTCAAAAACGGGCGTCTTGATATTTTACTGATCAAGCACGGAGAGGGCATCAGCGAAGGCCGCTGGGCTCTACCGGGTGGTTGGATAACCTATGGCGAAAGTGTAGATGATGCTGCCAAGCGGTTGCTGCAATCATTAACTGGCATTAACAACATTTACCTCGAGCAACTCAAGGCATTTGGAGACCCAGGCCGCTACCCTACCAAACGGGTTGTTACTATTGCCTATTACGCGCTCGTGAATGAGGAAAATTATTCTCTGATTCCGGGGTTTACTGCCTCCGATGCCCAGTGGTTTAACATTCACGATGTTCCGGACTTACCTTATGATCACAACAGCATTTTAAAATACGGATTTCAGCAATTGAAACATTATGTAAGGCATGAGCCCATTGGATTTAATCTGTTACCGGAAAAATTTACGCTGCTGCAGTTGCAGGAACTCTATGAAGCGATTCTCGAAACCCGGGTGGATAAATCGAATTTTCGCAGAAAACTGGCCAAGATGAAGTTATTAAAGAAGTGTGATGAAAAACAAAAAGACGTTTCGCACCGGGCTGCGGGATTATATCGCTTCGACAAGCGGATTTACGTAACCTTAAAAAGGAATGGCATTGCTTTCGAGCTATGATTTCCGAAATCCATTTTACACAAACCATTTGCAATCATTCGATTTTAACTCCATATTTCTAAAACCTAAAACCTTAAATCTTCACACGCATGGAACAAAAATTTAATTCGTCACGCCTTTTTATAGCTAGTTGCCTGGCCCTGTTGGTTACGTCCCTCACGTTTGCCATCCGAGCCAAGATCGAGGGAGTATTTAGTGCCGACTACGGTCTTACCGGAGAAGAAATTGGCTGGGCTTTTGGTCCTGCTTTTTGGGGATTCACAGTAGCCATGTTTTTGGGTGGGCTCATTATTGACATAATAAAAACCAGGAACATTATCTGGTTGGCATTTTTTAGTCACCTCATTGGGCTTATTCTGCTGCTTACTGCGAAGGATAAAACTATGCTGTTCATCTCCAATGTATTTATTGGATTTGGAAACGGTAGTGTAGAGGCTGCCTGCAATCCTCTGATCGCTACTATTTATCCAACCAATAAAACCAAAATGCTAAACCGCTTTCACGTATGGTTTCCGGGGGGTATTGTAACCGGTGGCGTGCTTGCATGGATTTTGATGACACAACTCGGCTTGAGCTGGCAAGTGCTTACGTCCTTATTGTTTATACCGCTGGCTCTTTATGGCTTCCTCTTTTTTGGGCAAAGTATTCCTGAGACAGAGCGAGTAACATCCGGGGTTTCATTTAAAGACATGTTGAAAAATGTAAGCGCTCCAATCACAATTATTGCCCTGGTAAGCTTTATGATTTTGGCGGCTTCTGTACCCTCTATCAAAATAGATTTCAACTCAACAACTACGTACATCATTCTTGGGCTGATTGTAGTTGCCGTAATAGTAGAAGGGAAAATGATTAATAAAATGAGCTTGTTGTTTCCGGTTATGCTTTTTGGCATGTTTTTAACCGCCTCTACAGAACTTGGAACCAACCAATGGACCAATGCCTTGCTCACCAATGCGGGTATTGATCCTATGATCATTCTTGTAGTGGTTACAGGAATTATGGCAGTCGGGCGCTTCTTTGCCGGCCCGCTAATACATAAATTAAATCCAGCCGGTGTGCTGTTAGGCTCCTCGATCTTTTCAGTAATCGGGCTTTATTCGCTGAGTATCTCAGAAGGTGCAGCGGCTACACTCGGTTCTGCCATTCTCTTTGCCATTGGAGTTTGTTACTTCTGGCCAACCATGCTTGGATTTGTTGCCGAATACATTCCCAAAAGTGGGGCCCTCGGACTTTCCATTATGGGGGGTGCCGGGATGGTTGCCACTTCCATGGTGTTACCCATTATGGGGCGTTCTATTGATACCGCAGGACCGCAAGTTACCCTTCGATACATGACCGTGTTGCCAATTATCCTGGTAGTGATATTTGTGGGATTGGTAATTTACATGCGCCAGAGGAAAGCATAGAATTAAATTCATAGCCACAGATTCGTAGAAATCGATGAATCTGTGGCTATTTTCTTTTAAGGTTTCTTTACTTCAATTAAGTCCCAAAGATTTCCATACAGATCTTTAAAAACTGCCACCGTGCCATACGGCTCACTGGTGGGTTCGCGCACAAAGGAGACTCCCCGATCCACAAAGGTTTCATAATCGCGCCAAAAATTATCGGTATATAAAAAGAGAAATACTCTACCTCCCGTTTGATTTCCGATTCGGCTTTGTTGCTCTGTATTGGCAGCCTTAGCCAGCAATAATCTACACCCTTCCTGGCCTTGTGGCGCAACTACTACCCAACGTTTTGTTTCACTCAATCGGGTATCCTCAAGTAGTTTAAAATTTAATTTTTCCGTAAAGAATCGAATAGCCTCATCATAATCAGCTACGACCAGAGCGATCTGAAAAATTTTCTGATTCATGAGATACGTTTGATTTATTTTTCAATAGCGAGACGCAAGCTGAAAATGGTCAGTAAAAAAGTTAATGGAGTGAAAATCCAACGTTCCCACTCATTAATGGCAAACAAATTTCCAACCGTATTCAATGAAAACAAGACAACCATCACCCAACATCCAATCTGAAGCCACCACTTGTTGATCGCCCATTTCAGGTAGCCTGAGTATATCGCAACCACGGCCATCATGATTAAATTGAGCACAATTGAAATGCTCTCAAACCGAATCATCTGGGTATCGTTTTCAAGTCGACCGCCCCAAACAATTTTGTAGGGGATAACCTGAACCAGCACGAGGACGTGGAAAATAATTACCAGCGAAAGCAAGGTCAAAATGCCCAGCGATGATATCCGTTGGGAGATTACCCGTTTTAGTAATTTCAATAAGTAAGGCTTACTGTGAAATTAAGACTTAACGTTAGACGATAAGGCTGCAATCACCACTTCACGTGCTTCCCGATGATTGCAATAACTGCATTTGTAGTGTTCAAGCAATAATCCATCTTCTTTATCAGTGGGTTGTTTTTCAATTTCTTCTGAATCAATCTTCATGGTATAGAATCCACATTCAGCGCATTTCTCAGCGTGCTGGTAGGCCATGTATTTTTCAATTTTCTTCTCTCCGGTTTTCTCGTCCAGCCAAACATCATACTCGGCTGAGTGAAGGTTGCTTTTATGCTGAGCCAATTGATCCGCGTCCAAATGCACTTCGCCTTCTGCCGAGGTTAATTTCCGCATGATATTTCCTGCTGCTGATTTACGGGGTTTATTCCGGATACGCATTAAGCGATTCTCAAGAAATCTGGGATATAAAATACGAACGACACTGGACAGTAGAAGATAAGTAATTACCAATAAACCAGCCAGGAAGAATACACTTATGTAAGTTTTGAGAGAATCATCTACTGGGAACAGCGGGGTAATCGTAGCTGTAGCATAAAGCGCTAATCCAATAATAAATGTGATAATGGCATACCAAAAGTATTTGATTTCATGCGTATTGACGTAATCATATCGGTCTTTTTCATTAGCTATGGTCATCACTTTAATTTCATGAAAAAGAATTATCAAGACCGTTAATCCAAAGAAAAAATAAGAACCCATAATCATGTATGAGTCCCAGGTTTCGATAAAAGAGGTAGAATTTTCCATAAGTCAAGGCATTTTAGGGGGCTTTCTAATTGCAGTAATTTGGCAATAATTACGACCACTTTCAATGATATTGCCTAGAATTTTAATTGGTTGAGGGTATTCACAGCTTCTTCATCCGGTTGCTGTTCCATCGGGTTGAACTTTTGCATATTGTTGATGCGTTATTTAACAATGCCAATCCTAAAAAATGCATTTTTTGATCTTGCCATAACCCAGGCAGCACGCCTAGCTGGCAAACCAGCCCGGATGGTAAGGCTGTTGGGTCAACTTGCTTTTAAACTCAGGTCGGTTAACTGGAAGTTGGCAACTGGCCCCTTGCTAAAAGATAAATTTAAGTTGCTTGGCCGGCTCCTTCGTGCTCATATGACAGGGCAATACCGGATCCAATCCTTTCGGTTTCTGTTGATTTTGATAGCCGCAGTTATCTACTTCGTAAACCCATTAGACCTGATACCCGATTTTATCATTGGCATTGGGTTGACCGATGACCTGGCGGTTGTTACCTGGGTATTTCAAGCCGCTGCCAGTGAACTCGATGGATTTGTGCAATGGGAAAACTCAGCTAAGCGCGACCTTACTTTCTCTTAGGCAGAGATTCCATTGGGCTTAAAAAATCAATCACTTCGTGTAAACATAATCAATGGCCTCACGTGCAATCCGCTCATCTTCTTCCTCGGAAAGTCCGCTCACACCAATCCCTCCTATCACCTTACTGTTTTGAACAATATGCAAACCTCCTCCAAAGCCCGTGATTCTGGTATCGGTCCAATAGGCTTGTTCCCTGCTTTCCTTGCGCATGAATTCGCCTTGCGCCCGGGTAGATTTACAATCCCGGGCACTCGTATAGGCTTTGCTTTGAGCAATCTGTGCTGAAGCCGGATTTGCACCATCCATGCGCAGGAATGAAATCAGTTCACCTTCCGGCCCTGTTACCGCTACGGCAATATGTTTATTAATTTTTTGAGCTAACTCAACCGCTTTACTGATAAGGCCCAGTGCTTCAGCAGAACTTACTTTTTCAACCTGATACATAAGAAGGTGTAGTCAAAATCTATTAATTACTCAGTTCGATAGCAACACGGGCTTCCCATTCATGATCACTTCCAACGGTTCGCCATGCTCAAGAACAGTTTCTATTTTACCACTGCTGATCTTCACCTTTATAACACGATCTCTGAACTCCAGCCTGAAGGAATAGGATTTCCATTGGTCGGGAATAAAAGGGTTGAAGTGTAATTTGCCATCGCGCACCCGCATGCCGCCAAAGCCTTTCACCACACTCATCCAGGTACCCGCCATAGAAGTGATGTGGCAACCCTCTTCCGTATCATTGTTATAATCATCAAGATCAAGACGGGCTGTGCGCAGATAAAATTCGTATGCTTGTTCCTTATACCCCAACTTGCTGGCCAGAATAACATGCACACAGGGCGACAATGAGGATTCATGTACCGTCATTGGCTCATAGAAATCAAAATTTCTCCGAATGGTATCCAGATCAAAATCATCTTCAAATAAGAAAATACCCTGCAGCACATCAGCCTGCTTGATAAAGCACGAGCGCAAAATCCGGTCCCATGACCATTTCTGATTTAATGGCCGGTCTTCCGGCCGGAGATCTTTAACACGAATCAATTCCTTATCAAGAAATCCATCCTGTTGTAAAATCACTTTACGTTTTGGATCATAGGGATAATACATGTTCTCCGCAATATGCTTCCACCGTTCGGTTTCAGATTTCTCATCAAACTTTGTCTTACTCACCAGTTCTGAGTATCGCTTGGGGTTGGTTGACTTAACGTACTCAACAGCCTGCATGGCAAATCGAAGTGTCCACGCACCCAAGTAGTTCGTGTACCAGTTATTGTTTACGTTATTCTCATATTCATTCGGGCCGGTTACGCCAAGTACTACATATTTTCCCTTGTCCTCAGACCACGTTGCCCGTTGACTCCAGAATCGAGCGATGCCGATCAGCACTTCTAACCCAAATTCAGTCAGGTACTCTTTATCTCCGGTATAGTCGATGTAATCACGCATGGCATAAGCCATCGCGCTGGTCCTGTGAATTTCTTCAAAGGTGATTTCCCATTCGTTGTGGCACTCCTCGCCATTCATGGTAACGAAGGGATAGAAAGCCGCGCCATCCTTAAAGCCCAATTTCTTTGCATTCTCTATGGCTTTACCTAAATGCTTGTATCGATAGACCAACAGATTACGGGCGACTTTCGGTTCGGCTGTACTTAAGAAGAACGGCAAGCAATAGGCTTCCGTATCCCAGTAGGTACTACCCCCATATTTCTCCCCGGTAAATCCTTTAGGTCCGATGTTCAGTCGCTCATCCTCGCCTGTATAGGTTTGAGTAAGCTGGAAGATATTGAACCGAATTCCCTGTTGAGCAGCCACGTCTCCTTCAATGGTAATATCGCATTCCTCCCACTTATGAGCCCACACTTTAACATGACTGGCAAAGAGTTTATCAAATCCTGCCGTTAGCGCTTCCTTAAGTTTTGCTTTGCAGTGATTTACCAATTGATCTTTGGGATGATTCTCTGAAGATAAAACCGCAGCATATTTATAGATAACTAGAGGAGTGCCTTGTTTCAGCTCAGTGGAAACCACATTGTCTGCATACTTCTCACGTAGGTTGGTAGTTACCTTGGCCGTGATGCTTTTCCCCTCACTTTGAATATCATACTGAATACCGGTGCAAACATGAAAAAAGGTCTTCTTGGTTTGAGCCGTTACGATCGCCCAGCCTGGTTGAGCTTCTTTATATACTTCTTCCCAAAACTTTTCATCATAGTTGGAGTCCTTATTTTCCACATCCGCATCTACCGGTAAGGTGAGGTGAATAGGTGCCGAAAAATTCAACGGGGTTATCTCATAGCGGATTGCTCCAATCTCGCCATCAGCCATGGAACAGAAGCGCTTCGAATCTACGGCCACTTTCTTCCCATCCGGCAATGTGGCAGTGAACGAGCGCTGTAACAACCCTTGCTTCATATCAAGCACACGTATGAACTTCTCTACTTTGCATTTGGCAAGATCCAGTGTCTGGTCACCAATCTTTATTTTTATCTCAATCCAACTCGGAGCATTCAACACTTTAGCGAAGTATTCGGGGTATCCGTTCTTCCACCAACCCACCCGGGTTTTATCAGGATAATAAACACCGGCAACATAACTTCCCTGGTGTGTTTCACCAGTATAATCCTCTTCAAAGGTGGCACGTTGCCCCATGCGTCCGTTGCCTAAGCTAAAAACGCTTTCGGATACTTTGTTGTAATGAGGATTCAATCCTTCCTCAATGATATGCCATTCGTGGTGTTTGAGGTATTGCTTCATACGCTATAATTCAAGATTCGAAATTTGAAACTAAATCGGTTAAAGTTTGTCAAGCCACTGCACATCAAAATCCCCCGTGCGGGCAATCACTTTATTTGCTTTTCCTAATTGATCAACGGATCCCACCCCCACGCATTTCATACCCGCGGCCAAAGCTGCCTCTACCCCAGCCTCCGCATCTTCAAACACTACGCAATCTGCGGGTGCAATGCCCAATTTATGTGCTGCCAGTAAAAATATCTCGGGATCAGGCTTAGTATGGGTAATCATAGTTCCGTCCACAAGGGTATCAAAGTCACGGGCTATGCCCAGCAATTCAATCACCCGAGGTGCATTTTTGCTGCTGGATGCTAACCCAACTTTAATATTTTTCTTTTTTAAAACCTTCAACAATTCTCGTACGCCTGGGTATATTTCTTCGGGCCGGATAGATTCAATGTATTCAACAAACCACTTATTTTTCTTCTCTGCCAGTTGTTCTTTCTGCGGGTCGGGTAATTCTATTTTACCTAGCGACAGAATGATATCAAGCGAACGCAATCTGCTCACTCCTTTCAATAATTCATTATGTGCAGGCGTTAATGTTATCCCAAACTCGCTGGCTAATCGCTTCCAGGCAATGTAGTGATAGTGGGCCGTATCGATAATTACCCCGTCCAGGTCAAAAATGGCAGCTTTAATCATTCTTTGAATTCAGGAATTAAAAATTAATAAAACCAATGTTATACATGACCCCTGGCAATAATGGCATCGGTCTCCTTCAATGATTTAAAGACATCAAATGTTTTCCCTTGTGTGCGCAAGGCACCAAAGGCATTACCATATTTGGCCGCACCAATATAATCCAACGGATTCTGCACCAAACCATAGGAAAGACCACCCGCAAAGGAATCACCGCATCCGGTTGTATCAATCACCTTATCCACTTTTATTGAGGGTACAAGTTCTTCCACGGTCTTTCCACCCTTCTTAAAGAAGGTAAGACAGCCACGCGAATCCAGTGTTACATACACACACTTAACTCCTAGTGCCAGGCAATGATCGGCAAACTTGCGAATCTCTTCACGTTCCAATTCTTCACTCGAGAAATCTTCACTTTCATACTCCTTCTTATACCAGGAAGCATGGGCCTCTTCAAGATTCATTTTAAGTACATCAATAAAGGGCAACCACTGGTCGCGGTCAATCCAGAATTTACGTTGACGTTCACCATTCACCAAACAAGCGGTGGTTGGGCCGTGAGCATCAAAGATGATCGTGCCTTTACTCTTAGACTTTAAATATTTTAACGTGTCCAGCGAAATTTCATAATCACTGATGGGAATAAATACAAAAACATCGCAGTTCAAAAGATTAGTCATGTCGGCTGGAAGAATGGGATCCATAAATCCAGTTTGTCGTTCGAGCCGATCGTTCTGATTAACGAATCGCAAACTGATGATATCGCCCTGATCATTTGCGGTAGTAAGATGTTTCAGATTGATGCCCTTGTAGCCCTGAAAAACTTCTTCCACATTATCGTGATCCACAGTCCTAACATGACAGACAGGTATTATTTCCAATTGATCTCCCGCCAGGGTTGAAAGGGCGATGACCGGATGAGTAACACACCCCCACTTTTGAATAAGATCTCCAGTGTGGGTAACAATGTGATCGCGCGGAATGGGTCCTACCACTGCAATTTTCTTCATATGATTTTTTTTAATTCCTGGGTGGAGTACATAATTTCAATTTATCAGGAAAGCAGCTCCAAACACACCGGCACTGTCACCTAACTTAGGCTTGATCACCGGTGTATCCAACCGGTTGTTAAAGATATATTTCTTCAATGACTCTTTTCCTTCGGAATAAATTAGGTCAATATTGCCCACGCCTCCCCCAATAACAATCACATCGGGATCCAGAATATTAACCACAACACTCAACGCAAGACCAAAAAAATGCGTGAGTCGCTCCATGGTTTGCTTAGCATAAGGATCTGTTCCAGCCTTATACAATTCATACACTTCTTTCATGGTTTTAGTCTGGCCGCTTATGGAAGCATAGAACTTTTCAAGTGCGGGTCCTGCTAATACTTTCTCTACACAACCACTCTTACCGCAATAGCAAGGTCCTCCAGATTCATCCAGAAAATTATGACCCCACTCCCCACCAATACCTTGTAATCCATTGATCACTTTTCCATCTACCACTACGCCACCGCCAACGCCAGTACCCATAATTACACCAAATACTACTTTGGCATTAGGATATTGCTCTTTAGCTGCACCCATGTTGGCTTCGGCCAATGCAAAGCAATTGGCATCATTGGCCATAAAAAGTTCAACACCTAGTAATTGTTCGAGATCTTTCTTTAATGGCCTTCCATTGAGACTGGTGGAATTACTATTTTTCATCAGGCCCAATCCAGGGTCAAGTGTGCCCGGAGTTGCTATCCCAATCCTGGCGGGTTTGTAGCCCATGGTTGCTTCCATCTTATCAACCACTCTTTTGATCTGGTTAAGTATATGATCATAACCTTTGTGGCCTTCCGTGGGGAGCCGATCCCGAAAAAGTACTTGTGGATCTGATGCAGATTTTAATACGGCACCTTCCACTTTAGTGCCCCCCAGGTCAATTCCCCATAAATTATTCATCGGTAGATTATGAATTTCAAGTTAACAACTATACACCCGAGCCTCCCATGGCCGTAGCTCCTGTAGAGACTTGCCTTCCGGGTAATTACCAATCAGTCTTTTCGACAAAACCGGAATTACTTGGTTGGGTAAGTTAGCAACCCGATCAGAAAAATTAAGAACAATCAGCATTTTTTCTTGCTGACTTTCGCGGAAAAAAAGGAACAAAGAATCGACACCTACATCGAACGGCCTGAAGGAACCGTAGGTAAGAACCGGGTTTTCCTTTCTAAGTTTGGCCATAGCCCGAAAGTAGTTGAGAACTGATTCAGAATCATTCAGTTGGGCCTGAACATGGATAGTCGAGTGATTTGGATTTACCGGCATCCACGGATGACCAGTTGTAAAGTCAGCCAGCCTGCTTGAACTCCATTGCATGGGTGTACGGGCATTGTCCCTACCTGCATAGTTGGCTGCGTTTAGAAATTCAGTTTCTGTAACGCCCTTTTTCTGAGCCTCCCGCCAGCCGTTTTGGGTCTCAATGTCCTGAGACTCGTTTATCGCATTGAGATGGGTATTGGTCATGCCAATTTCATCACCCATAAAGATGAAGGGAGTGCCTCGCATAGAAAGCAATAAGGTGCATAAGAGCTTTGACGATTCTGACCAGTAGCGTTTGTCATTGCCCCAACGAGATACCATGCGTGGAAAGTCATGGTTCCCCAGAAAGACACTTCCCCAACCTTTCTCAACGAAAGCATCATCCCATGTTTTAAAGACAGCTTTAAAATCTTTCATCGTCCAGGGCATGGGATCAAATCGACCTCCTGGTCCCTGGTCCATAAACATATGGCCAAAGTGGAAGATCATATTGAGTCCATGATCGTTATCCAAATAGTCCTGAGCATTTTGTGGAGTGATACCTGGACCCTCGCCTACAGTCATTACATTGTAATGGTCCCAGACCTTTTCCTTTGCCTCCCAGATAAACTCTTTAAGCCGGGGGCCATTCGCATAATATTTTCTGATCGTTTCGTTGAAGTCAGACGTATCGGTATCTGGAAAATCTGATCGTTTCGAAATGGCTGAAATGACATCCAGCCGAAGTCCGTCTACACCTTTATCAAGCCAAAACTTCATGAGCTTATTTATTTCCTCCCGGAGAATCGGATTCTCCCAGTTTAAATCAGGCTGCTTACGCGAAAATAAATGGAGATAATATTCACCTGTCGCTTTATCTAGCTGCCAGGCACTGCCCCCAAAAAAGGATGGCCAGTTGTTGGGTGGACCGCCATTTTTACCATGCTTCCAGAAATAATAATCGCGATAAGGATTGTCCCTGGACTTCCGCGATTCCTGAAACCAGGGATGCTCATCTGAAGAGTGATTGAGCACGAGATCCATTATCAGCTTAAGGTTGCGTTGATGAAGTCCAGCCAGGAGTTCATCAAAGTCCTGCATGGTCCCAAATTCCGGCTGTACAGAATAATAGTCACTGATGTCATAACCACCGTCATCATTGGGCGATTTGTAGATTGGGTTAAGCCACACGGCATCTACCCCAAGACTTTGAATGTAATCCAGTTTTTCAATGATGCCCCGAAGATCACCCATTCCATCCCCGTTACTGTCTTTAAAACTGCGGGGGTAAATCTGATAAACTATGGCTTCTTTCCACCAGGTTTGATTCATACAAAATTCTTTTGGAAATGAAAGTATATCATTGATTAAAACTGATTACTTCCTGCAAAGCCTTATTTACCTCTATCCGATGGCTTTCCTTTTCTGTCTCAGTCCAACCAAACTCCTTGGCAAAATAATCAATCACCGCTTGCTTCCAACGATCAATTTTAGGGTGATTGAAATACAATAACCCGCTTCTACGGATTATGAAATCCAGTGGTTTAATTGCCATTTCATGGTGGATCGCAAACCATGCTTTGGCTAGAATCAGATCACATTCAGGCTGATCAGTTCGGTTTTTTTCTACGTATTCCAAAATTTGCTGCACTTGCCTGCCGTATAGATGAACGAGGTTAGTAGCCTCATTGCCGCGAAGGTTAAGTGAATCAAGTCGACTGACGAGTTCTGCTTCTAGTTTTTTTACTTCAGCATATTCGCGAAAGTCACCACCCGGTAAAATCAACTCATTAGTTTTACATTCGGGCAAATCACGATCCCCAAAGTCCCGATCGATTACTTTATCAACCACCCGTTCAGCCATCTTACGATAGCCCGTTAACTTCCCTCCGGCTATGGAAATCAAACCTGTAGGAGACTCAAAAATTTCATCTTTACGGGAGAGTTCTGATGCGGATTTCCCCTCTTCATGTATGAGAGGACGCAAACCGGCCCAACTTGATTCAATGTCTGCAAACGTCAACAAGGCCTCCGGAAAGGTTTCATTCACTGCATGCAATAAATACTGCGCATCTTCACGGGTAATCACCACATGATCTTTCGAGCCCTGATAATCGGTATCGGTTGTTCCAACGTAGGTTGTTCGTCCCCGTGGGATTGCGAAGATCATACGGCCATCGGGTACATCGAAATAAATCGCTTGTCGTACCGGTAGCCGATGAAAAGGAACCACGATATGTACTCCCTTCGTAAGATGTAACTCCTTTCCTTGCTTTGATCTGTTCGTGGATCGCAATTCATCAACCCAGGGCCCTGTCGCGTTAACTACTGTTTTTGCCTTAACTATCAGGTCAGATTTTGAAAGCAAATCGGTTGCTTTAACGCCCACAATCTTTTCATTCTCGTACAGAAAATCCGTTGCCATTACATAGTTGGCAATACAAGCCCCTTTGGCAACCGCTAACTTTATGATCTCGATGGTTAAGCGTGCATCATCGGTGCGATACTCTGCATAGATGGCGCCTCCTTTCACATCGTCTGTTTTCAATAACGGTTCATACTTCAAGGTTTGGGGTCGGGTCAGCATCTTTCGCTGGTCTTCAGGTTTTACACCCGCCAGCCAATCGTAGATCTTCAAGCCAATGGATGTCAACCAATAACCGAGCCCCCGTCTTTCATACAAGGGCAAAAGCATTTTCTCAGGTACCACTAAATGAGGCGCAAGCCTGTGTACAATAGCGCGCTCACTACCTACTTCTTTTACCAGAGCAAATTCCAATTGCTTAAGATAACGAAGACCACCATGAATCAGTTTTGTTGACCGGCTACTGGTACCACTGGCAAAATCTTCTTTCTCAATCAATGCTGTGCGCAAGCCACGCGATGCTGCATCCAGCGCAATGCCCGCACCCGTAATTCCACCCCCGATGATTAGCAAATCGAAGGATTCACTTCTGAGTTGAGAAATATTTATAGTTCTATTCAACCTTCGGCCATTTAAAATTCAAGATTCAAAATTTAAAAAGGACTCATCAATTTTAAATATTAAATTTAGAATATTGAATTAATTATCAATCCAACCCATGGTGCGTTGTACCGCTTTCTGCCACCCTTTATATAGTTTAGCGCGGGTAGGTTCATCCATATAGGGAACAAATCGCTTCTGGATTTTTCGGTTGCGGACAATATCTTCTTTTTTCCAAAGTCCGATCTGAATACCCGCCAGGTAAGCTGCACCAAGAGCAGTCGATTCAATTACTTCGGGTCTTTCTACTTCCGTTCCTAAAATATCAGATTGAAACTGCATCAGAATATTGTTGGCACAGGCTCCGCCATCTACTTTTAAACTCGCCAGTTTCAGGCCGGCATCCTCCTGCATCGCATTTAGAATATCCTTAGTCTGATAGGCCAGAGATTCCAGCGTTGCCTTAATGATGTGGTCTTTGCCTGTATCACGGGTTAACCCGAAAATAGCTCCGCGTGCATACATGTCCCAATACGGTGCGCCTAATCCCGCAAAGGCAGGCACCACATACACTTCGTTGGAACCGAGTGCTTTCATTGCAAAGTATTCTGAATCTTTGGATTGATCAATAATGTGCAAACTGTCGCGCAGCCATTGCACAGCCGCACCTGCTATAAATACACTGCCTTCCAATGCATACTCAACTTTTCCGTTCAGGCCCCAGGCAATCGTAGTGATTAATCCGTTTTTAGATTGCTGAATAGTTGAGCCCGTATTCATCAACATAAAGCAACCGGTGCCGTACGTGTTCTTTGCCATCCCCGGTTCAAAACAAGACTGCCCAAATAATGCAGCTTGCTGATCGCCCGCAACACCGGCTATAGGTATTTCAATTCCATTGATACTCCAGGTGCCAAATACCGAGGTTGAAGGTTTTACTTCCGGCAAAAGTGATTTAGGTATATTCAACTCCTTAAGTAGCCTATCGTCCCACTTCAATTGACGGATGTTGTAAAGAAGTGTGCGTGAAGCATTGGAATAATCCGTCACATGCGATTTCCCATTTGTCAGCTTCCAGATCAACCATGTGTCAATAGTACCAAAGGCAAGTTCTCCCTTTTCGGCTCGTAGTCTTGCTCCTTCCACCTGATCCAGAATCCATTTCATTTTTGTTCCGGAGAAATAGGAGTCAATCACAAGGCCTGTATTTTCGCGTACGTAATCGGTCAATCCTTTGGCCTTTAGTTCTTCACAAATTGAAGCTGTGCGCTTATCCTGCCAAACAATTGCATTATAAACAGGGTTACCGGTTTTGCGATCCCAGATTACGGTCGTTTCACGTTGATTGGTGATTCCAATTGCAGCAATTGATTTAAGTTCTATGCCATTTTCAACGATTACGCGTTGCAGCACTCCTAACTGGGAACTCCAGATTTCTTCAGGGTTATGCTCAACCCATCCCGGGCCAGGAAAAATTTGTTGAAATTCCTGTTGTGCGATGCCCTTGATTTCGCCTTGTTCATTAAACAAAACTGCTCTGGAGCTAGTTGTTCCCTGATCTAGCGCGATGATATATTTTGGTTGAGACATGACAAATCGATTTTACAAATACTAAAAAATCAATTGATAGAGTAAAGCACCTACAATACCCCCAAGTATAGGACCCGCTACCGGAATCCATGCGTAGCCCCAATCAGAAGTACCTTTACCAGGGATTGGTAATAGTGCATGGGCAATACGTGGACCTAAGTCGCGAGCCGGGTTCATCGCAAACCCGGTAGTCCCGCCTAAACTCAGACCGATTGAAACGATTAGTAATCCGACCACTAATGGTTTTAGTCCATGGGTAAATTCATTCACACCAATAAACAAAATCGCAAATACCAGTAATGCGGTTGCGATTGCTTCGTTCATAAAATTTGAAAAAGTATTTCTGATGGCTGGAGCTGTTGAAAACACTGCTAACTTCGTTGAGGCATCCGGGGTATTTTTCCAAAAAGGCTGATAATAAAACCAAACTAAAACGGCTCCTGTAAAAGCTCCTGCAAATTGTGCCACACAATATCCTGCTACTAATGACCATTCAAATTCACCGGTTGCAGCAAGTGCAAGGGTAATGGCGGGATTCAGATGTGCACCACTACCTTCACCGGCTGCATAAATGCCCATGGTAACTGCAAGACCCCAGGCGATACAAATTGTAAGCCATCCAGAATTTTCAGATTTCGTTCCTTTTAATACGACACCGGCCACCACACCCTCACCCAACAAGATGATCAACATGGTTCCAAGAAATTCTGCGAGGTAGGGGTTCATAAATATTTAGTTAGTGTCCACCGCCTGAAACAGGCTCAATATCTTCATCTGACCGGGTAACCTTAATAAAACCGGTTGCCACAGAGGCGAGTAATAATAAAAACCCCGCAAACGTAATGGCATTACCCGGATTCTCGCCCAGGAAATTTGTGTATACAAATCCAAAAGAAAGTGTCTGCAGAATCATTGGTATAACGATCATCATATTAATAATGCCCATGTAAACACCATACCTCTCTTTAGGGATGCTTCCTACAACCATAATGTAAGGAACCCCCATCATACTGGCCCAGGCAACACCAAAACCGATCATAGGAGCAAATAGAAAATACTTATTCTCCATATGGGGAATAATGAATAAAGAAATGGCCGCGAATAAGAGGCAAGTCATATGCAGGTACTTAGCACTGATTTTTTTTGCCACCCACACCAACCCAAAAGCTGAAAGGAAAGTTACAATATTATAAAATCCATTGACCAGGCCCGTCCATCCTACTGCCTCTTCATACAATTTTGGGTTCAATGAAGACGATGTTTTCCAAACTGACTGTGCAATACTATGCGAGATAAATTGCCAATAGCAAAACATGGCATACCATTGAAACAAATAAACAAGTGCAAGCTGCCAAAGTACTCCAGGCATGTCGCGGATAGCCGAAAATATTTCAATAAAAGGGGTAAATATTCCCCGAGTGTGAGCCTTCAACTGTTTTAACTCTTCTTCCGTGGGCGGGATCTCGGGCGTAGTCGATACTGACCACAACACAGAACCAATGGAACAAACTGCACCCACAAAGAAAGAACCAAATACCCAATAAGGTATACCCGACTGACCGTCTGAGGTTGTGGTCTCACCCGTTATTAACTTCTGAAAAATGAAAAGTGAAATATTTGCTAATGTAATTCCAAGACCTGTGAAGAAGCTTTGGGTTAGAAAGCCTGTGGCCCGCTGGCTAGCTGAAAGCTTATCAGCAATAAATGCACGATACGGTTCCATGGCCGTATTGTTGGCTGCATCTAAAATCCATAATAGTCCAACCGCCATCCAAAGTGAGCGGCTAAAAGGAAATAGGAATAAGCAAAGACTACAAAATATTGCTCCTATGAGAAAGTAAGGCTTGCGTCTGCCCCATCGGGGTGACCAGGTTTTGTCACTCATTGCCCCAATAATAGGTTGAATCAACAATCCTGTCATAGGGCCAGCCAGATTTAACAAAGGAAGTTCTTCAGGCCGGGCATGTAAAAATGAATAGAGCGGATTGATAGCCGTTTGTTGCAATCCAAAACTATATTGAATTCCAAAGAACCCAACATTCATGTTGATGATTTGCCAGAAAGAAAGTTGGGGCTTAAAAGACATGCCGGAATTTTAAAATTAGATTGGAAGTTGAGTAAAGTAACGGAAAGTTGCAAGCCTCTGTAAGACTATTCAATCGATTACATTGAGAGCCGAAACCGTTGATAAAAAAAAGTAGTTTATCCATTTTGAATACTTTAAGGGCACTTAAACTTTAAGTATCTTACTTCGTTTAATTCTACACTTACACACCCTGATGAATTTGATTCGAGGACTGTTTATTGTTTCCCTCTGCCACCTACTATCTCATTCTTGTTTTGGCCAGGATCCTTGGGGAAACCTGCCCTGGGTAACGATCGGTGCTGACTCTGCCAGCGCAGATCCTCGGAAAAACATTTTGATTACAGGAAATATCCGGGCTAAGAATTCCTCCGAACCAATTGTAGGTGCTTCCATATCGGCAGATCAGTTTAAATACTTCAATTATTCGGATGCTAATGGAAAATATATACTTGAATTACCCCCAGGTACATATAGGATAACCGTTCGGCATATCGGCATGAAGTCTGGCTATTTCAGGTTAAGGATTTTAGGCGGAGGTGTGTTTAATGTTGATTTAGAAGAAGGGGTTGTTGACCTTGAGGCATTAGTCATTACGGCCAGACCTATTGATAGTAATATCAAACAATCCATTACCGGATTAACAACCATGGGTGTATCCGAGATCAAAACACTTCCGATGTTATTAGGCGAAGTAGACATTGTAAAAAGCCTTCAATTAATGCCCGGTGTTACAACCGTAGGGGAAGCTTCCTCTGGCTTAAATGTGAGAGGAGGAAGACCCGATCAAAATCTATTCTTATTAAATGATGCGCCTATTTTCAATACGACTCATGCCCTCGGATTTGTGTCCGCTTTTAATCAAGATATCATCCGCGACTTTAGTTTGTATAAGGGAAGTGTACCAGCGCAGTTGGGTGGCCGAGCTTCTTCTGTTTTGGAAATAAATACCGAACGCGCTGATTTTGAAAAATGGTCTTATCAGGGAGGAATCGGACCTATCACCACACGCTTCACAACTCAGGGGCCAATCCAAAAAAAAAGAACTTCCATCATGCTTTCAGGAAGGGTTGCCTATCCTAACTGGATGCTTCGTCAGGTTTCAGATCCAAATGTAAATAAAAGCTCTTCTTCATTCAACGATGTGTTTACATCCGTTGTTCACCGGTTTAATGATAACAGTTCTGCCGAAATAAACCTTTACAGGAGTCACGATGGATTTCAGTTTTCCGATCGGTTTGGATACGAATGGAATAACTTCTTAACACAAGCTATTTGGACAGGATTTGCTAATCGAAAGGCTTCTCCTTCAGTGTCACTTTCATATGGTCAATTTCAAACAACCCTTGTTGACCCTGCCGGCCAAAGTGCTTCACAATTAAAAAATGTTCTTAATTACTTGCAGTTAAAACCTGTTATTAATTATATACCCAATGATAAACATAGTATATCCACAGGTCTGGAATCCATCCTATACATTCCAAAGGATGAAATACAAGACGGATACAAGGGAAATTCTTTATTTATCCCCAAAACAGTAAATAAGGACAATGGTTGGGAAGCTGCGCTTTTCGTTAATGATGACTTTCAGCTAAGCGAGCGTATTTCAATATCTGCAGGATTGCGTCTCTCAGGTTATATGCACATAGGTGCTGACACTATATTTACCTATCAGGATGGTGTACCTAAATCGGCCGCAACAATAATTGATTCGGTTTACTATAGTTCTTTCGAAAAAATAAAATCCTTTGGTGGTCTGGAACCGAGATTGGCTATTCGAATCAACACATTCAAAAATCAATCCGTTAAAGTCAGTTATAACCGGATGCGCCAATACATTCACCAAATCAGCAATACAGCCTCCGCCACTCCGGTTGACATATGGCAGGTTAGTACCGGGTATCTTCCACCCCAGGTGGCTGACAATTACTCGGCAGGCTATTTCTGGAATTTGAAAGATAATGTATGGGAAACCTCGGTAGAAGCTTTTTATAAGAAGATAAACAATCTGGTTGAATACAAAGATTTTGCTCAGTTATATGTCAATCCTCATCTTGAAACGGAATTACTTAGTGGCAACGGGAAAGCCTATGGGGTTGAGTTATTCATCAGGCGGCTTAAGGGTAGAACGACCGGCTGGGTTTCATACACATATTCACAAACTGAAGTTCAGGTGGCATCACCTTACTCTTCTGAATCAGTCAATAACGGGAACTGGTTCCCCTCCAACTATAACAAGCCTCACATCTTTAATCTCGTTCTCAATAAAAAGAACTATAAAAACGGAGCATTCTCATTTATTGCATCTTATTCTTCAGGACGGCCCCTTACTGCCCTTGAGTCAAGTTACATTGTAAATGGAGTGGTGGTTCCGATTTACTCCCAGCGAAATCAATATAAAATTCCTGCCTACTTCAGGATCGATGTTTCTTTTACAATTGGCAATGTTATAAGAAAGATTGAAGATTCGCTTGTGTTTTCGATTTACAATCTCTTTGGTCGAGACAATGCTTACTCGGTTTTTTATCAACGTCCGTCAAGCAATTACCTAATACCAAAACCTTATAAACTGTCTATACTGGGATCGGCCTTGCCTTCAATAACCTACAACTTTAAGTTTTAAATGAATCAAACCTATTCCATATTAACCAGGTTGCTTTTCCGCTTCCTTCCATTTATTTGGCTGATTAGTTGTATAACTCCCATTGATTTTGATGTAGAGAACAAGGGAGGTCAAATAGTTATATCAGGTCAGGTAAGCTCACTTCCTGATCGAAATGAAATTCAAATTGGAATAACCGCGGACAGTCAATTACCTGTTCCGGTAACCGGTGCAACCGTTCAATTACTCGATGATCTCGGCAATGCAGCATTCTACTTCGAAAATAATGAAGGTGTATATATTTTGCCCGGATTTCAAGGAATCCCTGGTAGAGTCTATCATATCATGATCACAACCCCTAATGGCGTAACTTATGAATCCATTCCTGAAAAAATGCCTGAGTTTGCCGCTCCGGTGGATGTTTCTACTGAATT
This sequence comes from Cyclobacteriaceae bacterium, assembly GCA_044229915.1. Classification (GTDB taxonomy): domain Bacteria; phylum Bacteroidota; class Bacteroidia; order Cytophagales; family Cyclobacteriaceae; genus ELB16-189. The sequence continues at coordinate 265,865 of JBGASB010000005.1, read as the reverse complement.
TATCGAAGAGGTGTATACAGACCCAGAGGGAGCGAACTTATTGAGAAGGTTTGTCAAACTATATGCTTCGACTTCCCTTCCCTCTGAATGGAAAATACCCTACATAAATTGGACTGTGGAAGAAGTATATAAATTATCTCCAACGGATTTCCCAGACCCCTTTGGCATAATTCCACCCCCATGTTTTATAGCTCAAAAAGCTGATCCCAATCGGATATCGCTATATGATGGAACCCAAGTTCGTACGAAAGAAGTCGAGAAAGTGTTGGTTTGTTCGCGAATAGTTGATCGCTCTTTTTTAGAGAAGCACTATTTTAATACCTATCAATCCTCTTTGACACCTGAAGCCCATGCTTATTGGAATAAAGTAAATATTCTTGCCAACCAGACAGGATCTATTTTTGATACCCCCCCGGCCCAGATAACCGGAAATGTATTTAATGCAAATAACTCTTCCCAAAAGGTGTGGGGTTATTTTCAGGCAACTCACGAAACACAGAATCGACTTTTTCTTTTACCAACAGATTTTCCATTTCTGGTTTTCTTTCCGCTGGATGATTGTACCTACGATCCATACCGATTCGAATATCCACAATACTGCAATGACTGTACATCAATCCGCAACAGCACGTATAACAGACCCGATTGGTTTTAGTGTGAACACTATGATTCAATTCGTAGTTGTATCTTCCTTACGGGTTGCAACTTTCTGTAAGATGTAGCTACCCAAAGCCCGGCCTTCTTTCATGCCTACCTCAACGGCAGGTCGATAATGTATACCTCCATACATACGACTAATAGCAGCCTCTTCCGAAGCTTCAATAAAGGATTTGAAACTTCTTGATGTAAGACCGAATTCGACTTCCGTAGAATCTGTGAACGCGAAGTTATCGCCAAATAGTTTGGTAAGGGTAACCGCAGAAGCTGCGGAAATCACACTGTGCCCACTGGTATATTCCGGAAAAGGAGGCGTTTGCAACACAGGAACCCAATCCTCATCAATATATTGGTTGATATAAGTTTCCGGACGTATTAATTTACTCCTGTACTTCTCGTCCCAACAAGAAATAAAAGCATCTATTAGTGCAATGGACACCCGGGCATAAGCTTCTGAACTCTGAGCGAAGTCGGCCTTGTTCATAGAACACACCACATGCGTAATATTCATCCAGTGACCTCCGGGGGAAATCTTTTTTGTGGCAAACATTACATGACCTTTTACATTCATCATAAAAGGATTGCAGTCCCAAAAGAAAGCGATTTCATTTTGTTCCTGAGTAAGACTATTACCCATCTCATACACCTCAAGCGCCTCTTTATAGAAAAGACTTTTCTTATCTGTAGAAAAAGGAGTAGGCGGAGTTGGCTTGAATTGCTGTGCCGAATCGATTGCAAAAGGCCTGATCTTATTCCAATGGGGTTCTACCGCATCCATATAGGCAGGAGGCGTAGGCTTCCATGTTGCTGGATCTGCTTGAATTGAATACTTTGGAAAGGAACGCGACTGCTTATAATTATCTTTCGAGGACCAGGCAAGAACATGGTCAGCAACCTGATTTCCATATGCAATGGAGCGTTCAAAAATCTCATCTGGGATACCCGTATCACGAAATTCCTGAATAATTGAATTATAAAACACATCCATCTTATCTTCTGAGAATACTAATGTGCGTCCTACTTTAAGGGCAGCTTGCACCGAGGCTAACGGAAATGAATAATCCTTACCTTTTTCCGGTTGAGGAAAAGACTCGAGACCGTTAAGCTGACCTGCGAGGCTCTTGTATTTAGAATCCTGTTGAATAGCTGCCTCGTATGCCGCTATACTCATATAAGCATATATTCGGGAGGCAACAGGAGGAGAAAAAATATCATGAACAATTACGTCAGTAACCTGCTTTACGGATCGGTGCAGGAATTCAGGATTTTCGGCTTTGGCCCGCCACTCCCCATTGTCTGTTGCACAGGAGGCAAACAAGATTGCCAGTACAATAATTAATAAAGTATTTTTCATAAGTAACTATTCAACTGCAAAAATAGGTTTTACTAAAATATAAAATATGACTTTGGTCACAATTTAAAGACCAAAACGATATCGTTGTTTCTACTTACCAGTACCCTACGCTCACCTTTGGAATTCGTAGTTATCTTTATATCACGGGCCTCTCCCTTAACCACAAAGCCAGATTGATCCAATGGCATCGGATGAAAGTTCCTCTTACCGTCACCCAGCATAAGTATTCCATAGCCCGCATCATAACGGCCAAGATCCGGTTGCACAGCATACAAGTTGCCAGCCGCCAAAATATCTGGTTGATTATCGTCATTAACGTCATCTACCAAAAAGGAGTAAATAGGAAACATTTGGGCTTCTGCAGGCAACCTATGGACTTGATAGCTCTCGTTTTTATTCTCAATCCAGACTGAGGCAAACATCTCGGCTCTTAAATGAATATCTTCTCCCCCGTCAGTTGATAAAATATCCTCCAATCTTACATTCTTGAAATCCTCATACTTTAAAAACTTCTTTTTCAGCAAAGGGACTTGCTTTACTAACTGATCTTTTGAAATGAAAGGATATCGCTCATGGTTATTATAGTATGTAATAATAGGATCAAAGCTTCCATTTGAATCGATATCTCTGATTGTTAATTCTACAGGTTCTTCTTTACTGGCCCGCAAACGTGAGTTAAGCCCAACATTACCCACCAGAAAGTCCATATCACCATCATTATCGAGATCACTTTTGCTAATCGTATTCCACCATCCGTGTGTGTTATCAAAACCAAATTGTGTGGTCTCCAAAGTAAACGTGCCATCCGGTTTTTGAATTAAAACTGTGATCGGCATCCACTCTCCCACTACAATTAAATCAAGTCTATTATCACCATTCAGGTCATGCCATATCCCATCTGTTACCATTCCCAGATCAGACAATGAAATGCGGGATGTTACATCTGAGAAATTTCCCTTCCCATCATTGATTAATAAATAACTCGATGGTTTAATACCATACTTGCCGGCCACCACCCTACCTCCCACGAAAAGATCAACATCACCGTCATTGTCCAGATCAGCAGGCACCGTACAAGATGCGTTTAAGTAGATGTCGGGAATTGCTTTATTGTTTTTGCGGAAATTTCCTTTGCCATCATTTATATAAAGTCGGGGTCTTAAACTCTCAAAATCCCCTTCGAGTTCCTGACCACCGCTCACAACAATCAGATCAATATAACCGTCATTATCCGCATCGAAGAAAGCAGAGTTAGTGTCTTCAGCAGCAGAATCTAATTGAAATACACTTTGAGTCTGCTTATTGAAGTTGCCAGATACATCCTGAAAGAAAACAGTGCCAGCCTGCCCTTTAGCCCCGCCAATAAACAAGTCATCCAACCTATCTCCATTCACATCACCAACCGACATTTTAGGACCCTGGGTTGAAAGCATGTGTGGAATCAGGCGCTCAACTTCAAAGGCCGTAAAGGTATTCTCCCTATGCTTAAAGTCGATGGTAGCTTCTTGTTTTAGCAAACTTGTATTTGCATTTCTTTTGAATTGCCAGCTTCCTGTTGCATCCTGTTGCTTTAAAATAATCTCCTGGTTCGATTTAATAACACCCACCTTTTGAAACTTTCCGTTTGGCCAAATAATTAACAATGAGTCCACCGCGCTATTAGCGCCAAGTCCTATGTTTATGGTATAGTCCACTGAAGATTGCCACCCGCGGGAAGGAATTACTTCCTGTGTAATCTCGAGATTATCAACATAGGCAATCAGTTTTGCACCTATTCCAAAAGTGTTGGGAAAGTTTCCTTGCAATTTGACAGGCAAAAAATTCGAGGGTGGCAGATCATTCCGATAAACTGAAGCTTCTTCATTTATATTGTTAACCACCAGATCCAGGTCACCATCATTGTCAAGATCGGCATAGGCAGCTCCATTGGATAAACCTGGCTTGCTACCAATCCAGTTAGAAGATGCATCAGAAAATGTAAGATCTCCATTATTCCTAAAAAAATAATTTGCGACTTTCCCCGATGGCATTTTATCAATCATCTCTTGATCCGATAAAAAGCGCTGAGCTGAGTCTCCAGAAATATAATTTATATAGTCAAGATCATTTGGCCTTCGCACAATCCCATTGGCAACAAAAAGATCCTTAAATCCATCGTTATCAAAATCAGCCAGCAAGGGCGACCAACTCCAGTCAGTAGCTTCGATTCCTGCTAACGGTCCGATGTCACTAAAAGCAAGGATCGTATCCTGAATCAGACCTCTGTTTAATTGAAGTGTGTTGTGCGCAGCCTGATAATGATATCCAAAACGCAGTTTAAATTGAAAAATCTCGTAGGCATCTTCACCCGCAGAAGCTTTGATCACCTGCTCATCTTTTGGAAGCATGTCGAGAGTTACGATATCCTGCCAGCCGTCATTATTGATGTCAGCAATATCATTACCCATAGAGAATCGACTCGTATGAGGAATGCTCTGCTCTAATTCTTGCTTAAACGTGCCATCGCCTTGATTTATGTAGAGATAATCATTTTCATGGAAGTCGTTGGATACGTAAATATCGAGGTAGCCGTCATTGTTTAGGTCTGAAATCCCAACCCCCAACCCATAGCCAATCTGACTATTATAAATACCAGCCTGTGAAGTAACTTCAGTAAAATTCACTTGCCCAGATGGCACCAATTCGTTTCGATACAATTTATCGCCTGCTTTCGGATCACTCTGAAATCGCAAGGAAGCATCGCCATAGGATCGTACTGAATGAACCGAATGATTAACGAGGTACATATCAAGATCGCCATCGTTATCAAAATCAAAAAAAGATGCTTGCGTAGAAAATCCCTGAAAGGATAAGCCATACTCTGCCGTCTTGTCTGAAAAAGTAAGATCCTTATTGTTTATCAGCAATTGGTTTCTCCCCGTGAATCCTTTGTACCCCCCCACTCCACAACTAAAAATGTCAAGGTAACCATCTCCATTTACATCAGCCATCGTTACACCTGTCTTCCAATTACCAAGGCCAGAGACTGCTGTATTTGAACTTATGTCCTCGAATTTGAAATTGCCTTTGTTTAAGTAAAGTTTATTGGGTCCCTGGTTAGATGAAAAATATAGATCCGTAAGTCCGTCATTGTTAATGTCGCCAAGCGCTACTCCCCCACCATTATAAAAATAGAGGTATTCAATGATATTAAATTTATCATCCTCGTTGATCTGATTGGCAAAATCTATTCCGGTCTCTGATGAAGGTAATGAGTTAAAGAAAACCTGGTTCTTTGCTGCTCTTTGATTACAGGAAATAAAGAAGGTAATGCAAAACCAGGGAACAATAAATAAAACTCTCTTAATTGCTCTTGTGGACACTCAATTGACCTTAAATACCAAGACAGATTCATTATTGCGGGCCGCAAGCAAATACCTTCTGCCCGAGACATTAACGGTAATCAGGTCACGGATCTCACCCTTCAAATTCAATCCCGATTGTGTGGTAGGTATTGAACTAAAGTTACCGTTCCCATCCCCTCTTAGGAATAATCCATAACTTGCATCATATCGACCCATTTCAGGCTTAACACTGTACAGATTTCCGCCTAAGACGATATCAAGATTACCATCGTTGTCAAAATCCTCCACATTAATCGCATACACTATAGAAAACTGAGTTTCCCTTGGCAGAGACTTAAACATTAACCCGCCCTTACCATCATTTATTAACAACCCTGAAGAAAATTCATACGCTTCAAATTTAACGGCATTGGCTAATTCATCTGGTGTAAAAATATCAGTAATGGTTTGATCTTTAAAGTCATGGTACTTTAGGTACTTCTTCTTAAGAGACGGTATCTGAGTCATTAAGTCGTGCCTAAGCACTAATGGATAACTTTTATTTCCATTGTATGTACAGATTATCTGTTCTACCGTTCCATTTTTATCAAAATCATTAACATAAATACTTACCGGTTTATCAACAGAAGCTCTGAATCTTGAATTCAGTCCAAGATTCCCAACAACAAAGTCAAGATCACCATCCTTGTCCAAATCACCTGATTCAATTGTATTCCACCAGCCGTTAGTTTTTCCAAGCCCAACCGTCTGTGTTACATTCACAAGTTTGCCCGCCTGATTCATAAAAACACTGATCGGCATGTATTCCCCAACTAAAAGCAAATCCGTCAATTTATCACCATTGATATCAGACCAGATTGCATCCGTGATCATGCCAATTCCACTTAATTCTGGTGCTACCGTAGCTGTCACATTGGTAAATATTCCCTTCCCATCGTTGTTTAGGATATAACCACTCATAGGCATCCCGTATAGAAATGGATGACTCCGCACACCTACAAACAAATCAATGTCGCCATCATTATCATAATCGTGCGGCTCAACCACCGAAGTGTTTTCAAAATTAAATGTTGGTAAAATCTGGTCCGCTTTCTTAAAGTTTCCCTTTCCATCATTCATATATAAACGATCTGCTAGGGCAATTGAGCTTGTGGAAAACTCATTGCTGCCACTGCAAACATATAAATCAGCATCCCCATCATTATCGGCATCAAAAAAGACACTTCCAATATCCTCCGAGGATTTATCTTCTTCGAATGCCTTTTGACTATGGAGTTGAAAAGTTCCGTTTTCAGTTTGTATATACAACGCTCCAGATGTATCCTTGGCTCCACCAATATAGAAATCCTCCCGGCTATCTCCATTTACGTCTGCTTTAGAAACACGTGGACCTTCAGTGCTTAGCATTTGGAAAAGTAATTTGTCTCTATCAAAATCAACAAATTCACTTTCCTTGTGCGTATAATCTATATTCAATGAATCTGTAGTAAAGAAGGGCTCCTTGATTACCATTGCATCAGCAGATGTATCCTGACCCTCGCGCTGCTTCAATTTTAAGGTTTGGTTTGTACCTATATTATTCAACCGGGTTTCCTTGCCATCAGGCCAGACTACCACTATCTGTTCAACAATATCAATCTTGCCAAGGCCCACGTTTGGTCTCGGGTCCATGGAAGATTCAAATCCACGATTAGGCATTTGCTCGACATAAAAAACCTGATTGCCTTTGGTAATTGTGATTCTCGTTCCCCACGCGGAAGTATTTTTATCGATTCCTTCCAATTCAAATTTTAAATAGCGATTATCGGGCAGAATTGAATTCGTTTCATTTCGAAACACCGAAGCATAGCTATTTACATTATTGACTACAAGATCAAGATCTCCATCGTTATCCAGATCTCCGTAGGCAGAACCATTGGAATATCCTGGTTTACCAAGTCCCCAATCATGCGCTTTATTTACAAAGCCTAAGTTACCTTGATTGTGAAAGGCAAAATTTGGAATAGGTGTAGATGGAATCAACTCTACTAATTTCTTATAGTCTACATTCTTGTTACTAATAACAGACCTTACTACTTCTTCGTTGGACACATACTGGAGATAGTCCTGATCGGTGAGGTCTTGGAATATCCCATTCGCCACAAAGATGTCTTTGAGACCATCGTTATCCATGTCAAACATCAGGGCACCCCAACTCCAATCCGTGGCCTCTACCTGAGCAAGTCTCCCAATTTCACTAAATGTATCATTACCATTATTCAGTTGAAGCATATTTCTGGTAAACTGATGGTAGTATCCATTTCCTAAATTATATTTATATCGATCCCAATTTTCAAACGTGGTAACAGTCTTTATCCGGGCATTATCTGCTGGCAGCATTTCTGTTACAAACAGATCCAGATAGCCGTCATTATTTATATCTGCCAAATCAGCACCCATGGAGGCTCCACTGATAGAATTCATTTGCTCTGGCAAGCATTCCTTAAATGTACCATTTCGTTTATTGATGTAGAGATAATCCCTTTCAAAAAAATCATTTGACACATAGATGTCTGGCCACCCATCCTTATTTATATCACCCACTGTAACCCCCAAACCAAACCCAATGATACTTCCGTAAATACCTGCATCGGCACTTACATCTACAAAATGTCCGTTATCATTGCGAAGAAGCTTATCTCCCCCCAAGGAATCTCGTTTTGGTCTTTCGTTTTTGCGGAGGTTGAAACTTCCAATGGCCTGATAAGAATTGTTCAAAATATACAAATCCAGATCATTGTCTCTGTCATAATCTAAAAAGGCGGCATGTGTTGTAAAGCCCCGATCCGCTATTCCAAATGACTTGGCTTGTTCGGTAAAGGTGAGATCGCCATTATTAATGAACAGTTCATTTTCTTTGTTATCTCCTTTAACATCTCCGCTGTTACAAACATAGATATCCAGCCAGCCATCACCATTTACATCGGCCATACTTACCCCAGTCGACCATGCTTTGGTTCCTGAAACTCCTGATTTATCAGTAATGTCCTCAAATGAAAAATTGCCTTTATTAAGGTACAATTTATTCGGCCCCTGATTGGCGGTCAGGTAAATATCAATTAATCCGTCCTTATTTATATCACCAAGCGCTACGCCACCCCCGTTGTAAAAATTGCGATATGTATAAATATTAAATTGCTGATCGAAGACAAGCTTATTTTCGAAATCAACACCTGTTTGGCTACTTTTAAGTTCAACAAACAATGAATTCTCATTTACCTTATCATCGCACCCAAGCAAGAGTGACCCAAGCAGTAAAACAAAAAACCACCTTATTCTAAAGAAAATCATCATGATTGAATGACGAAGTTAATTTTGGACTTTTTCATTCTTTTCCTGCTCTTCCTTCAATTTCTTTGCCACTCTCATATCTGTAAATACGGCCTGTACAAACTGATCATCTCTTATGAAGAGGTTTATTCTTCGATAACCATCCATTTTATAATACACTTTCCCCATTGTCCGGTGTTCGATTACTTTAAAATCATCTCCGTACCATTTTTTAAAAACGTTAAGCATATTATTCAATAACGTATCCGATTGGAATTGTCTATTCCAAGGTGCCCAGGCTTCATATGCAAAGGTAACTGGCATCTCATTAATCTTCCCTTCATAGAAAGAAGGGTAAAACCGCATGATCACTGGATTGGAAAGTTCGGTAAGATGGTACTCAATATTCTGGTTGGTGGGGCCATGGGTAATTACTTTTTGGCGGTTCAACTCCCAGCAATAATCATAAAAGGCCTTTTGCTCCATCCCTAAATAGATATTCAGAAATAAGCTATCATAATTCTTCTTACGTGAAGACGTAAAACGGCCATCACATGAAAACAAAAAACTCGCACCAAGCAGGACCAGAACAGAAAAACTAAACGCTCTCATTCTCATTTTAATAATTTAAAAACTCCATACTTTCATTATTCCTCGCAACTAAAATTAATCTTCTACCTCGTAAGGTAACAGAACCAAATGATCGAATCTCCCCTTTAATTGAAATTCCTGATTCTCTTGAGTTCAACGCTTCAAAGGTTCCGTCTCCCCGACCCTTCAATAATAATCCATAACTACCGTCATAAATTCCGGTCTCAGGCTTTGCTCTGTATAAATTGCCTCCTAATAAAATATCAGGAAATGTATCCCCATCAAAATCTTGTACTATGGTTGAATAGACCGGGGAAAACTGGGCTTCAGCTGGCAATTCAATGCTCTCAATTTTTTTTCCCGCGCGATTCATCCAAACTGCAGAACTTAATGTATAAGCATTCAAAACTATTGACTGCTCAAGTTGCTTTTCTGTAAAGATGTCAGATATTTTCTGTTGTTTATAATCTCTAAAGTGAAGAAATTTCTTTTTTAAATATGGCATTTGAGAAACCAAATCATTTCGTAATACAAGCGGGTATGAAATTCCTTGATTATACCTGGTTAGAACTTGCTCTATTGTTCCATTCTGATCAAAATCATTAATATATAGCGATATAGGTTCGTGAAGAGATGCTTTAAATTGAGAATTCAAGCCATGATTTCCAGCTACCAAATCTAGCCAACCATCCTTATTCAGATCGGCAAGCTCTAAAGAATGATACCACCCATCTGATTTATCTAAACCAAATTGAATACTTTGATCCACTAATCTGCCCTCCTGATTGATAAACAAATGCAGCGGCATCCATTCTCCAGCTACAAAAAGGTCAGGCCAGCCATCCTTGTTAAAATCTCCCCACTCTGCATCCGTTATTAATCCCAAATTCAAAAGTTGTGGTGACTGCGTTCGCGTAACATCGCTAAAAACTCCCAGTCCATCATTATTCAACAAATAACCGTTTCCAGGAACTCCATAAGAGAATGGAGTGAGTCTTACTCCCACAAACAAGTCCATATCTCCATCACGATCGTAGTCTGAAGCTGTTACTGCTGCCGTGCTTTCGAAGCGACTGGAAACAGGCAATATCTGGGTTGATTTCTGAAACTTCCCATTACCGAGATTGAAATAAAGTCGGTCTGCCAGTTCAATTGAACTGGAAGAAAACTCAACTCCGCCACTCGCCACATAAAGATCTGGTTTATTATCTCCATTAGCATCAAAAAATAAACAACCCGTATCTTCTGATTCTCTATCAAGCTCAAAAATTTCCTGGTTTAATTTTTCAAAACCACCCTGCCTTTGTTGGATGAAAAGATTACCCGGCTGACCTTTAGCGCCTCCTATATAAAAGTCATCAAGTTGATCGCCATTAACATCTGCAACACATAAACAAGGTCCTTCGTTGGAAACCATATTGAATAAAAGTCGATCGCGGTCAAAGTCATTAAAATCATTTTCAACATGACGATAGTCAATCCCACCAGGGGTTTTGACCCTGGAGAAGATACCTTTACCTAATTTTAATTCGCTCTTAATCCATTCCTTTGAATCTTCATACGCTAAAGTAATTAATTGATTCGCTTTAATATTTTCCAGCTCGGTTATCCGTCCACCTGGCCATTCTACAAATACGGATTCAATTGAATCCACACTACCCAACCCAAAATGCAGACGATAATCTACGGTTGATATAAATCCGCGCATTGGGGAAAGTTCCTGATAGAAGGTGGCTCCCTTACTCTTTAAAGTAATTTTGGTTCCTAATCCAAACGTATTTCTCTTTGGTCCTTTAAAAGCAAAGGATATACTGTTACCTCCTAATTTTTCTTTAGATTGATTCAGATAAACAAAAGATGGCATGTTGACATTATTAAGCACAAGATCTAGATCGCCATCATTATCAAGATCGCCATAAGCAGAACCACTGGAATGTGTCGGGTTACCAAAGCCCCATTCTATCGTTCTATTACTAAAGGAAAAATTTCCCTCGCTTCTGAAAGCATAATTCCTAAGTTGATTTGATGGAATTGAATCAACAAGTCGCTTGATAACGTTTTTTTCTTTGACCAGAATTTCCCTTATCAGGTCTTGGTTAGCAACGAAGTTCACATAATCCTGATTCAATAAATCTTTATAAATACCATTGGCTACAAAAATGTCTTTGTTCCCATCATTATCCATGTCAAAAATCAGAGCCCCCCAACTCCAATCGGTTGCATGTACTCCTGCCAGCCGCCCAATTTCACTAAACGTGCCATCCCCATTGTTTAACTGTAAAACATTTCTACCGAATTGATGACCATATCCTTGTGAAACACCCAATATGTACTTATCCCAATTCTCAAATTGAGCGGTAGTTTTCAGACGTTCATCAGATTCAGGCAGCATTTCGGTTACAAAAATATCAGGTAGCCCATCATTATTTATGTCAGCCATGTCAGCTCCCATAGAGCCCATACTTATTTCCCGAACATAATCTTCAAGTGATTCACGAAATGAGCCATCCTGGTTATTAATGTATAGATAATCTCTCTCAAAAAAATCATTTGAGACATAGATATCAGGCCATCCATCGAGATTAATATCGCCAATCGTAACGCCCAAGCCAAAACCAATCTCACTGGTATAAATTCCGGCAGATTGACTTACATCAATAAATTTTCCTTCATCGTTTCTCAATAACTTATTACCCCCCAAGGGATCCGGAATTTTACGCTGATCTTTACGTAGATCATATCCCCCTACCGAACGGATAGAGTTATTTAGTAAGTAGCAGTCCAGATCACCATCATTATCAAAATCAAAAAATGAAGCATGTGTAGAGAGCCCTTTAAAATCAAGGCCATATTCTGGAGCTTTATCCTGAAAAGTCAAGTCTCCATTATTGATCAAGAGCTGATTCTTTCTATCCTTACCATCCGGAGGACCTGACTTGCACAAATAGATATCCTGTAATCCGTCTCCATTAACATCCGCAATGCTTATTCCAGTTGTCCAGGAACCTTCCGAGTACAAACCCGCTGACTGTGTAATGTCTGCAAATTTTAGCGCGCCCTGGTTAAGATAAAGTCTGTTGGATACACGATTTCCAGAAAAGAAAATATCAAGCAATCCGTCATTATTAAAATCGCCAAGACCCACTCCACCGCCATTATAAAAATTTTTGAACGTATAGGTGTTTAACTCCTCCGTGTAATCTAATTGGTTAACAAACTTTATCCCGGTCCTATCAGGAGGAAGCAATTGAAAGAGAGTATCGGGTAATTTCTCGGGTTCGATAGGATTGCACCTTGTCAACAAAATAAGTATCAGGGCGGCTAAGTATCTCAAGAATCCCGTCATCAGTGTTCGATAAGCCAATTGACAAAATTAGAAAATTGATGCGTAAATGTTTGTTTTATGATGCTTATTAAAAGCAAAAAAGGCAAACACAGATGTGTTTGCCTTTTTAAAGGGTTATTGAAATAACCTAGTTAGGGTAGCCAGGATTCTGTGTCAGCAAGCTGTTCACATCTCTCTGTGCCTTTGGAATCGGGAACAAATTACGTTCAACTGGTGTGTTTACTGTTTTCTCCCACCAGGTTGCATTCCACTTACCAAAGCGGATCAAATCCTGTCTGCGTGTCATTTCCGCAAACATTTCACGTCCACGCTCTGCCAAAAGGTTATCAGCAGTTAATGATCCATAGGCAGTTACTCCTGCACGAGCGCGAACCTGGTTAACCAAAGAAAGCGCTGCAGCATCACCATTATTCAATCTCCAAAGGGCTTCAGCACGGGCCAACAAAATGTCGGAATAGCGGAATACAACAAAGTCGTTGCTCATGTTATTGGTTCCACCTACCTCATACTGGTATTTACCAATGCGAGCTCCACCCTGGCGCCAGCCGTTCGGATAGATCTGATTGTTTTGAGGGGTGAAGGTAAGAGGTGCACCATCTGGATCTGGTTGAGCAGTGGTTGGGCCTTCAAAACCCGGATCAGTAGCTCTTGTTCCATCAGGATTATACTGAGGACCTACAACAAAATTGCTAAGACGGGAGTCAACCGTACCAATATCATCAGAGATTTTATCATTGTTAGCATCTGTTGTTAGTCCTTTCCAAACCGGACCTTGAGGACCAGGGTTCTGAGCAGGATCGACATAAGAATTATAGAACTCCTCAACAACAGCATATCCATTCCATGGCTGCTGAGTTAATTTGTATACACCCTGACTTGCATAGTGTAAGGTCATCATTGGCCAGTTGAATCCATCAGCAAATACTTTATCGTACGGGCGAACAAAGATATTTTCATTTGAACCTTGATTGTTTATAACAAAATTATCCTTGTAAACCGCTTCCAGGTTATACTTTCCACTGGCAATAATTGCTTGCGCTTCAGCTGCAGCTTCAGTCCACTTGGCAGTACCTGTGTATACTTGTGCGTTTAAATAAAGTTTGCACAATATTGCATGAGCAGCCCACTGGGTGATACGGCCGTAAGTTGAAGCATCCTTCGCAGTTGGTAGATCATTGATAACTGCCTTTAACTCAGATTCAACGAAAGCGTAAACTTGAGCACGGGTTGAGTTTCCTACCGGTTCGGTTTTAGTAAAATCGGTAACAAGGGGAACATTACCAAAGGAATCAAGCAGCCAATAATACCATAAAGCACGTACAGCTCTTAATTCAGAGACGAAGGCATCCGCTTCAGGAGTGCCAAGTTGCTGAAACTGGTAAATCAAACGGTTACTCGTATTTACACCACCGTATAAAAACTGCCAGGTGTTGTTAAAGAAACCATTATCAATTGTCCAGGTATGTTGGTGAAGGGCGATGAGCACCCCGCCATCATACCAGTCACCACCCTTAGTAGTAATCGTTAATTCATCGGAAGAAATTTCCTGAACTGACCACAGATTTGAGTGGTTTCCTAATCCGCCAAATGCAGAATAGGCCTGTCCCAACGCAGCAACAAACTCTTCATCTGTCTTGAAGAAGTTGTCAGCCGTAACATCGCTAAACAGTTCTTCGTCAAGATTCGTGCAAGACTGGGTAAAAAATGTTAGCCCCAATCCCAGCATCAATACTTTTTTTAACACTGTATTTTTCATTATCGTTATCATTTAAATTATCAGAAACCGAGGTTTACACCCAATGTAAAGGTTCTGGAAATGAAATACGTTGAGCGTCTTTCAATACCAGGAGAAAGAGGATCAACCGCACCTGGTTGTCCACCGTTATCGCTATCATTCCGATCCGTATATCTGACTTCAGGATCCACACCTGTGTAGTCTGTCAATGTAAATAAGTTTTGTCCTGCGAAATAGATTCTGAACTTATTAACCGCGTTACCTGATTTCATTGGGATATTATATCCAAGTTGCAAGTTGTCTAATTTAACAAAGCTGGCATCTTCCACGTGCGAACTGTTTACAACCGCCTTGGTGATGGTTGGGTCATAGTATTTTGTATTCACAACGTTATAGTTACCCAACGTGGTAGACTCTCTGTTTTCGTAGAATCCTCTGTAGCTATTTACCAGATCATGACCGAATGCTCCACGAAAGAACATACTGAAATCAAAGTTCTTATAATTAGCAGTGAAATTTAAACCTGCAGTGAAATTGGGAAGACCATTTCCGTTAACCTGCTTATCGGCATCGCAATTACAATAGGTTGCATCACCGTCAAGACTTGCAAATTTTGGAGTGCCATCCGTATTAACTCCAATTTGCACTGGTCCCCAAAGATCACCAAGTGGCTGACCTTCCTTGACACGAACCAACAAGTAATCGTTCTGACCAGGTGCACCCATGTTTGCACGATAAAGAACTCCACCAGAGCCAAAGCTCAATGAACCGGAGGTCAAGCTTACTACTTCTGTATTGTATGTGGCAAAATTACCACCAACGGTCCAGTTAAAATCTCCGCCTTTAGAGGCGTTATAGTTTAAAGTCAATTCAAATCCGTTATTTTTCAATTCACCAATATTTACCAATGTTTGTCCATAGAGGTTTGGTGGAACTGGTACGTTAACAGGCAAAATCATATCTGATGTTGTCCTGGTATAATAATCAATCGTACCTGTCAACTTATTATTAAACATGGCGAAATCTGCACCAAAGTCAATTTCACTTTTTGTCTCCCACTTCAAATCGGGGTTTGCATTTGAAACCGGACCGTAGCTTGGTACATACGCTCCTTCATAGTAGAAGTTACCTTGTTTACCATAACGCTGCAAAGATGCATAGGACTCACCAGGTTGATTACCTGTAACACCCCAACTGGCTCTCAGCTTTAAACTGTTTACCGATGGAATATCTACCAGATTGCTAAGGGTAACGCCTGCACTGGCTGCTGGAAATAATCCCCATTTATTGTTTTCTCCAAACCGTGAAGAACCTTCATAACGAGCACTAAAAGAGGCAAAATATGTTTCCGAAATATTTACATTGGCTCTTCCGAAAAAGGCAACGAGCTTATTTGAATTGGCATAGCTACTTACCGAACCTAATCCATTGGCAAAATCCAAAGCTGCTCCCATATTGTTATACGTGAACGCATCTGTCAGAAAGTTACCACCTTCCATAGAAAAACCTTCATTGAAAAAGTCCTGGTAAGAGTAACCTCCTAAAATAGCAAGATTAGTATTTCCGAGGTTCTTGTTATAGTTAACAGTTGTTTCGAAAAGTTCATTAAAACGCTGATCAGTTCTTCTGCCCGCTAAGCCATTTCTTCCAGCACCTCTGAATTTTGATGTTTTTGCGTAGTAGTATCCACGAACATCTGTCTCTTTCTGCGCAGAATAAAATACTGAAGCAGATAATCCATCCACCAGGTCGCTAAAATCATATTCGCCACGCAGGCTCATAAGATTGCGGGTATCTGTACCATCGTTTTTATTTTGCTCAGCAATGGAAAGCGGATTAAAGAAGTCGAAGATGTTTCTTTCTGCATACCCACCATAATCTCCACCGGCTGTTGGACTAGTGGTTGTGTTATCATAGATCGGCATCGTAGGATTGGCAATAACTGCATATCGCAGAGATTCCGTAAAGCCATACTCAGCATCCTTTGTAGTAGTTGAAAGATTAACCGAAAAGGTAGCCTTATCTTTAAGCGCCTTCTGGGTTAAATTCAATCTACCATTAATTTGCGTAAAGCCTGAATTTATGGCTATACCCTGGGCATCTCTAAGGTTAAATGAAGCCCTATAAGTAGTACCCTGATTTCCTCCTGACAAAGAAAGGTTATGAACCATGTTTCTGCCACTACGGGTAACAGCCTCTAACCAGTCTGTACTTGAACCAAGATCAACAGCTCCCTGCACAGCCTTGTACTCATCTGCACTCATGAAATCAACTGTACGCGCTATGCTTTCAGTTGCAACTGATCCATTGTAGGAAACATCTACTCTGCCTTTCTTACCTGATTTGGTAGTAACCAAAATTACACCGCTACCGCCCCGGCTTCCATATATAGCCGCAGCAGAACCATCTTTCAAAACATCTATTGATAAGATATCATTAGGGTCCACTGTATTTAGTGAACCTCCAATAACTCCATCTATAACAACCAGTGGCTCAGCATTAGCTCCCACGGTTCCAATTCCTCTAAGGCGGATGTTATAGTTTCCGTTAGGGTCACCACCTGGACGAGTAATGTTCAAACCTGCAACTTTACCTTGTAACAATTGAGCAGGATCGTTGATCGTACCTTTGTTAAAATCCTCCGACTTAACACTTGTTACAGAACTGGTTATTTCACGCTTTTCTTGCGTTCCATAACCAACCACCACTACTTCACTGAGTGCTGTTACATCAGATTGCAAAGAAACATTAACGCTACTTTGAGATCCTACACTCACTTCCTGGGTCGTGTATCCTACAAATGAGAATACAAGTGTGGCATTCGCACCAACGCTGATACGATAATTTCCATCTGAATCAGACACCGTTCCATTAGAAGTGCCTTTTTCGAGAATGTTTACACCGGGGATTCCAGAGCCGTCATCGGCAGCCGTCACTTTACCTGATACAGATTGCTGGGCGAAACTCACCAGAGTTCCAAACACCAGTAGCACCGTCAGATACCTGCGAACAAACAGATACAATTTGGTCATACGTAATTGTTTAGGGTTTTAATTGTTGTTTTAAGAGTACTTTCGAAATCAAATTTGTTAATTGCATTCAATTAAAAAGTGGTTTCGCAGCGTAATTATACCGTGTTTTCACCAGTTGACAAGCGCTTACACGTTAATTCTTCGTATAAATTTGCGGAAACGAAGCCGCAACCGATTGCAAATTTGTTGAACCTTCGATATTTTCTTAAATTAAGCACCATCAATGAAATTTAATCAGGTAACCATAAAAGATATTGCCCGCGAGCTAGGCATTTCTCCATCTACAGTATCGCGTGCTTTAAAAGACCACCCTGACATCAGTGTACAGACAAAAAAGGCCGTAAATGAATTGGCTGAAAAGCTCAACTATCAGCCCAATATAGTTGCCTTAAATCTGCGCCAGAAAAAGACCAATACTATTGGTGTCATCATCCCTGAAATTGTTCACTTTTTCTTTTCCACCGTGATCAGTGGAATTGAGGACGTTGCCTACACTGCCGGTTATAATGTTATTCTTGCTCAGTCAAATGAGTCCTATCAGCGTGAAATGACTGATATGAAGGCACTTTTTAACAGTCGGGTGGATGGGATGTTGCTTTCCGTGTCTCGCGAAACCGCCAATTTTGATCATATCGAGTCGATTATCTCGAAAGGCGTTCCTATTGTGTTCTACGACCGGATGTATAACAGCCCCACTAGTAGTAAAGTGATTGTGGACGACTATGCGGGTGCCAAGGAAGCGGTAAATCACCTTATTGAGCAGGGTTGTAAGCGAATTGCTCATTTAAACGGTGCTCCAAACCTTATTATCAGCATTGACCGATTCCGTGGGTATACCGATGCGCTCACTGAAAATAAAATGGAGGTAAAGGAAAATCTTATAGTCAATTGCCCTTCCGGAACATTTGAAGAAGGGAAACGTGCCACGAATAAGTTGCTTTCTCAAAACATCATTCCAGATGCCATCTTTGCCAATAATGACCCTATGGCAATGGGTGCTATGATGGCCATTAAGGAAAAAGGGTTGAAAATTCCTGAAGATGTCGCTATCGTAGGGTTTAGTAATTGGTTCTTTGGCGAATTGATGGATCCATCGTTAACTACGGTAGACCAACCTGGATTTGAAATGGGACAGGAAGCTGCCCGCTTGCTAATCCGTCAAATTGAAATGAAGGATAAAGAGGATTTTGAACCTCAGCCAGAAACTAAAATCCTCAAGACAAAATTGATAATCCGGAACTCTTCACTCAAGAAGCAGGCTAAGAAGAAATAGCGCAACCGATTTCGCTTTTTTTGAGGTCAGATTGTTAGGTTTGATAAGGCTATTTAGACTTACTTTAGCCATTTAACCTGTTTGCCTGTCAATGACCCACTCCTTTCAATCCGTGACCAGCAAAAGCCTGGGCAACCTAATCACCTTCAAGAAGACGATTAATGGCTTAGTTGGCGAAACTACTTTCGGTAATTTCAGAGTTATCCTATACAATGAATCTATTTTCCGAATCAGCATTTACCAGGATCAGTTTGAAGACTTTTCATACTCTGTTGTTGGAAAACCCTCTGATATCCCTTTTGACATAATCGAATCATCTGATACACTCGTCATTAAAACATCTACAACCCTACTGTCAATCGCAAGAACGCCAGTCCGGTTTTCCTTTCAGACATTAGATGGAAAAGTAATCAACGAAGACGATGCGTTGGGAACTTCGTGGATCGGTGAACAGGTATCGACTTACAAAAAATTGCAACCAGGCGAGCGATTTATCGGATTGGGTGAAAAGACCGGACCGCTGGATAGAAAAGGTGCTGCCTATCAAAACTGGAACTCCGATGCATATGCCTATCATAGTGGTACCGATCCATTGTATTGTTCAATGCCTTTCTATATCGGATTACATAGTCACATCGCATATGGAATTTTCTTTGACAATACCCACAAAGCATTTTTCAACTTCGGTGCATCCAATAACCGGTTCTCCAGTTTCTCTGCCGATGCCGGTGAGATGAACTACTATTTCATACATGGGAAAAATGTGGCCGACATTATACAACAGTATACCTTCCTGACCGGTCGCATGGAGATGCCACCTCTTTGGAGTATTGGTTTTCAGCAGTGTCGTTACAGTTACTATCCGGATAAAGAAGTATTCACCATCGCAAAAACATTTCGCGAAAAAGATATTCCTGCCGATGTCATCGTATTTGACATTCATTACATGGACAAATACAAAATTTTTACGTGGGACTTAAAACATTTTGCTGACCCGAAAGGATTGGTGAAAACTCTCAGAGATCAGGGCTTTCATGTAGTCATCATGTGCGACCCAGGAATAAAAGTTGAACCAGGTTATGAACCGTATGATGATGGCGTCAGGAAAAACATCTTCCTTAAATATCCAGATGGCGAAAACTATCAGGGTCAGGTATGGCCAGGATGGTGTCACTTTCCTGACTTCACAAATCCGGTAGCTCGTGATTGGTGGGCTTCCAAATTTCAGGATTATGTTAATCTAGGGGTGGATGGATTTTGGAATGACATGAATGAAATAGCCACCTGGGGAAATGCATTGCCCGAAAATCTGGAATTTGATTTTGAAGGCAATAAAGCTACCATGCGCAGGGGCCGAAATGTATTTGGTTTTCAAATGGCTCGCAGTACCTATGAAGGAACCAAAAAGTTACTGAAAGGCAAGAGACCTTTTAACTTAACACGGTCAGGTTTCTCAGGGGTACAGCGATATTCAGCTGTATGGACAGGCGACAATGTTGCTTATGACGAGCACATGTTGCTGGGCGTTCGGTTAGTAAATAGTATGGGCCTTACGGGAATCGCTTTTGCCGGATTTGATACCGGGGGTTTTGTTGGGGAATCCAATACTAAACTCTTCGCCCGGTGGATTTCAATTGCCTCGTTATCTCCTTTTTTCAGAGCTCACACAATGATTAACACACGGGATAGTGAGCCATGGTCGTACGGAGAAGAAGTGGAGTCGATCTCGAGAAACTATATCAAGTTCAGATATCAGTTGTTGCCTTACATCTATTCACTCTTTTACGATGCCTCTCAAACCGGTATGCCCGTTCAACGCTCTTTAGCGATTAATTACACCCACGATCATCGGGTATATAATGGTTTATATCACAATCAGTATTTGTTCGGTCCCAACATTCTGGTTGCACCCGTAGAAAGCAATAAACATCTCCTGAAAATATTTTTTCCAGAGGGAGATTGGTATGATGTGTATACCGGAAAAATCTGGCAGGGTGATCAGGAAACTATTGTGGAATCTCCAATACACAGACTTCCCGTATTTGTAAAAGGAGGAAGTGTCTTGCCTATGCAACCAGCGGCTTCACACACAGGCATTAAGCAAGAAGAATTAATTCTTCATATTTATTGCGGAAAAAACTCGAGCGATTTTTTGCTTTACACTGATGATGGCGAAACTTTTGACTATCAGCAAGGAAAATGTTCAAAGCGATTAATTCAGATGATGGGTTCAGAAAACAGAGTAATTCTAACTCCCAGCGAAGGGGATTATAAAACTCATTTTAAGAAAATCAAATTCGTTCTGCATGGCGCAACGGAAAATACCTTATCAGTAAATGGTACGGTGATGCCATTAACCAATCAGGTTCATTCTTACTTCGCTCCGCTAGAAAAATATGATCCAATTAATGAGCCGGACTCAATGGGTGAAGAAAATGTTAAAGTTATTGTGACTGATTATACGGATGAAAAAATTGAAATCTCCTGGTGATGCTGGAAATACAAAAAAAATATAGCCCAACGTTTTACGGAATCTTAAGCCTTCCTGCCACGGCCATGGGATTCGCATTGTGTGTACAGATTTCTGCATTGAGTTGGCTACTATCAACCCAATACAAATTAGATATCCATGAAGTGGGAATAGTTTGGGCGGCCGGACCCATTGCAGGAATCATAGGTCAGGTAGTAATTGGTTTGATCAGCGACAAAGTCTGGTTTTGGGGCGGCCGAAGAAAATCCTTTATCCTGATTGGCGGATCAATCGCTGCGATCAGTTTGCTGGCTTTAACTGTTCTGGGAGAGATAAGTCAGTTTACAGGCCTAAGCTTATTAGTCATTGCAATTATCGTGGCGCTTACACTCGATCTGTCAATCAACATTAGCTTTAACCCTACCCGATCAATCATTGCAGATGTAACCCCGGAAGGTGAAAAGAGAACCAAAGGCTACACCTGGATGCAAACCATCTCAGGTATGTTTGGCGTATTGGCATATGCAATCGGAGCTTACTTCGGTAACTACTCTCTTATCTTCTTCGGTATTTTATTGGTTTTTTTGTTTTCTATTATTCCGCCATTCTTCATTACCGAACCGCGGTCAATTAGTTCCTCTGATATCGTAGAAAAGCAAAGCAACAACACCAAATCTCAACAAGGCCAGTTGTATCGTATCTATCTGGCACATGGCTTTTGTTGGCTTGGCGTACAAACTATGTTTGTTTATATGTTCTTCTATGTAAAAGAAAGCATGGGCATAGCCTCGGATGCAGAAGCTGGCCAGGTTGTATCACTTTCATTTCTTGTTTTGAATACGGTGGGTTTCATATTACCGGCTTTGGTATTAGAGCCATTAGCTAAAAAAATCGGTCGCGTAAAAGTTCATGTGGTAGCCATCGGCTTAATGGCTGTTGGATATTTTCTGATAACTTTATTTGGATCCAGCATTACACTTGTTTATGTATTCATGGCCGTTGCCGGAATCGGATGGGCTGCTACCGTCAGTCTTCCCTTCGCTATAATGACGGAGAAGGTTGACAAAGCTAAAATGGGTCTGTTCATGGGAATATTCAATCTCTCGGTTGTAATACCACAATTGATAGTAAGTCTTGGCTTTGGTAACTACATACAGCACGCAGAAAACAAAAATGTTATCTTTATTATCTGCACATTATGCCTTGTAATATCTACAATTCTCTGGAGCCTGGTAAAAGAACCTACAGTAAACATGGAGCTACCCAATACTCAAACCCACACATCGCATTAACATGAGTCAACATAAACCCCAACTCAGCTTCTGGCAAATCTGGAACATGAGTTTTGGATTTTTAGGAATTCAATTTGGCTTCGCCCTTCAAAATGCAAATACCAGCAGGATTTTTGAAACACTTGGTGCAGATACAGCTAATCTGGCTTTATACTGGCTGGCTGCCCCGCTTACTGGTTTGATTGTTCAACCAATTATTGGCTATTATAGTGACAGAACGTGGCACCCAAGGTGGGGTCGTAGAAGACCCTTCTTTGCCGTAGGCGCACTTCTTGCCTCTTTAGCGCTTTGCCTGATGCCTAACTCACCCACACTTTGGATGGCGGTAGGCGTGCTTTGGATTATGGATGCATCGATCAACATTAGTATGGAGCCCTTCAGAGCTTTCGTGGGTGATATGCTTCCCCCTTCGCAGCGTACTACGGGTTTTGCAATGCAAAGTTTTTTTATCGGAATAGGCGCTATCGTTGCCTCATTTCTTCCTGCGATTTTCAAGAATTGGTTTGGCATTTCTAATGTGGCCACAGAAGCCGGAACGCTGCCCGATTCAATACGCTATAGCTATTACATTGGTGCCTTTATGCTTTTTGTAACCGTTATGTGGACAGTGTTTTCAACCAAAGAATACCCGCCTACAGAAATTGGAGAAGAAAAACTTCGCAACCGGGAATTCAAGAAGATTGAAAACGAAAGTGAATATCAGTCAGCCTTTTTCCGAAAGGCTGCCCTCTTCATTATACTTGGATTAGTCATTTCTATTGCTGTCTACTTAGCAAGACTGGAAAAAGAACTTTATGTATTAGGCATTGGGTTAATCATGTTCGGAATCTTTCATGCCATCGCAGCTTCTTTCATTAAGCAGGGAAAAGGCTATCTCGGTTTGGTCCATATCGTAAAAGACTTTAATACAATGCCCAAAACGATGATCCAGTTGGCCTATGTACAATTTTTTTCCTGGTTTGCACTTTTTGCGATGTGGATTTATACAACTAGTGCAGTAACCAGTTACATTTTCAATTCATCAGATCCAACGACCCAAGCATATAATGATGGAGCGGATCTTGTCAGCAGTCTTTTTGGAGTATACAACGGAATTGCTGCAGTAGCCGCGCTTTTCTTACCAATCATAGCCAAATACACAAGCCGCAAAATGACTCACTTCATAGCCTTACTCTGCGGAAGCATTGGCCTAATTTCATTTTACTTTATCTCTGACGCCTTCTGGTTATGGTTCTCCATGATTGGTGTTGGTATTGCCTGGGCCAGCATACTATCAATTCCTTACGCCATGTTATCAGGTTCATTGCCTGCCGAAAAAATGGGCTACTACATGGGCGTATTCAATTTCTTTATCGTGATTCCACAAATTATTGCAGGGACCATTCTGGGAGTAATGCTCACCCATTTTTTCAATGGACAGTCGATCTATATCTTGGTTAGTGGTGGTGTTTCGATGGGTATTGCTGCGTTACTCAGTTTAAATGTAGAAGACCATGACGAAGTAGTAATTAAGAATTAATTCCAATGAGGATATCGCTTAGTTTTGCGTCCCTTCTCATTTGCCTAACCAGTTTTAGTCAGGATTATAGTTTATTGAACGAACGGATTAATGCGCTCAAAAAAATCAAATCTGACTCATCCGGTGGACAGGAACTAAACGCCTGGTGGTTATCATTAAAGTCATCTAAGCAAATACCGTTGGTAGTAGAAGATTCGGTTTACTTTTTTTACCGGGGGCCTGCGAAAACGGTTGAGTGGATGGGTGACTTTAATGGGTGGGGTTACCAGAAAGACTTTGATAACAAAGGAAAGAAAATCCCAGGTACTGATCTTTGGTTTCTTAAATGCTCTTTTCCTAAAGATGCCCGGTTAGACTATAAAATTCTAATTGATGGCAACACCTCTATTTTAGATCCTGAAAACATCCACCAGCAATGGTCGGGGGTTGGCGGTGGCAGTCCCAATTCCGAACTGCGAATGTCTGCATGGCACGAAGATCCGGCTTTGATTGAAAAAGAAAACATTCCCAAGGGAAACGTGAAGCGCGACTTTCTTTTTTACAGTTCTATTCTGGGTTATCAGATCACCTATTCTGTTTATCTCCCCTACCCGTACGATAAAATGGAAAAGTTGCCGGTCGTTTATGTTACGGATGGCTATGAATACCTTCATCCCCAGTTGGGAAAGATGACTACCGTGTTAGATAATCTTATCTATGAGAGAAAAATTAAGCCGGTAATCGGAGTCTTTGTTGATAATCGCGAGCCGGTGAACCGCGCAAATAACCGGAGGATGAGTGAGCTGGCGATGAATACTAAATACCTCAAATTTTTTGTGGAAGAGTTAATCCCTCATATTGAACTGACTTATTCAGTAATTAGCGATGCGCGGAGCCGGGCCATCATTGGCACATCCATGGGTGGACTTACTGCTACCTATTTTGCATTTTCAAGACCTGATATTTTTGGCCTGGCAGGCATACAATCACCGGCTTTTTATACAAAACCTCAGATTTATTCTCTCTGCTCAAATCCAGCCGATCCTCAAATGAAAATCTCCATGACCTCGGGCGTGATCAACGATACAAGTGCTGAAAGTCGTAAAATGAAAGGGGTATTGGAAAGCAGCAGTTGCGAGTATCATTACCGGGAAGTGAATGAGGGTCACTCATGGGGAAACTGGAGTAGATTGATCGATGATATCCTGATAGATCTTTTCCCCATTCAAAGGTAAAAATCCATCTTCAACTCTCAGATTTTATGAGAATTGCCTGAGAGGTCAGTTATTTCTAAATTGAGGCATTGATTTTGTTTATCCCTGCTTATGAAGCTACGATTACTTTTTTTTGTTATTATATCTCTTGCCTTGTTAGACTCCTGTAGTTCAGGGAAAAAGGCGTTACAGAAAGGCAATTATTATGATGCAGTTTTACAGGCCGTCAACCGACTGCGGCAAAACCCGGATCACAAAAAATCGATAGAGGTATTAAGGACGAGCTACCAGATGGCCATCGAATATTTGGAGACCGATGCTCAGAATCAGATTTCATCCAATGCTAATTTCAAATGGAAAAACGCGGTCCAGGATTATGAAAATATTAATTATTTATATGAACAAATCCGCACCTCTCCGGGTGCACTGAAAGTAATTCCAAACCCCATTAATAAATACAAGGAACTAACCGAAGTAAAGGGTAAAGCAGCAGAAGAATCCTATGAAGCCGGAATTCAATCCATGTTAAAGAATACCCGGGATGACGCCAAACGCGCTTATTTTCTTTTTGTTGAAGCGAATGCTTTATCGCCCGGCTATCGGGAATCTATTGAAATGATGGAACAATCGAAGTTCAACGCAACCATTAAAGTGATCGTAGAACCTTCGATACAAAACTATTATGATTGGAATTTTGAACCTGTCGTTTTCGGGGTAAATCCCAGTCAGTTTGTGAAATTCTATACACCCCGCCAGGCGCAGGATGCCGGCCTGACTAAGGTTGACCAGTTTGTGAGATTGGTAGTTAACGGATACTCAGAAAACAGGCCCTCAATAACCAAGCGTACTGAGAACTACAAAGACAGTGTGAAGGTTGGTGAAAAAACCGTTAACAATGTTAAAGTACCGGTCTACGAAAAAGTAACCGGATCCAGTACGATCTTTGAAAAGCAGGTTACTTCACGAGGTTCCATTACACTATTTATTAAAGATGCGGCATCCAATGTGGAACTTAGAAATTCGGATCTGATAAGCGAAGAGCGATGGTCTGATCGATGGGCAACCTGCTCTGGAGACCAGCGTGCAATCCCATCGGGTATCAAAAAGTTATGTAGCACAAAAGAGCCCTATATGGCCCGTGACTTCCTGATCTTACAAACCAAAAAGGAACTTGATAATAAGCTGGCCAGTGCCTTAACTTCATTTTACGGGGGGTACTAATTGTCGGGCCCATGACGAATGCTTAATCAGGCAAAACTATTTGCCCGACATTGGGGTTAAAGATCTTATGAAAGTAATAAGCCTATCACTTTTAGCTTGCCTGGCTTCAATAATGACCTACGCGCAGGCCTCAACAAAAAAGAATATGAAGGAAATTGAAGTTGCTACACTTGGTTCTGGGTGCTTTTGGTGCACCGAGGCGTTTTTCTTAAGGGTTAAAGGTATTGAGTCCGTTGTTTCCGGGTACTCAGGTGGAAAAGTTAAAAATCCAACATATCGGGAAGTATGTACCGGCCTTACCGGGCATGCTGAGGTTATTCAGGTAAAGTTCGACCCAACCTTAATAAGCTATTCTGAAGTACTAGAGATCTTCTGGAATACCCATGATCCAACCACCTTAAATAAACAAGGGGCAGATGAAGGCACCCAATATCGCTCGGTGGTATATTATCACTCTGAGTCGCAAAAACAGACAGCAGAAGACTATAAGAAACAACTTGATAAATCAGGAGTTTATAAAAATCCCATCGTAACGGAAATAAGTCCATTCACAGTATTTTACCCGGCTGAGGACTACCATCAAAATTACTATGCTTTAAACCCCAACCAGGGCTATTGCCAGTATGTAATCAGGCCCAAAATCGAAAAATTTAATAAGCAGTACGCTGCCAAACTCAAGAAATAAGGAATTATTAGAAAAAAATTAATTCTATGATATTGTGTGAAACATTATGCCTTGGCCTCCGTTTTAATGACCAAAGAGCAGATAAATTCTTCTCATAGGTTTAGGTTTAGGTATCAAAGACCCCTTCAGACGGAAGGGGTCTTTGTATTTTTGGCTCACGCACATCCACATAAGCCGATTCAATCACTTTCAAATCGTAACAAGTGTCCTAAAATTTTATGAAAACCATGAAACTTATACCAATTCTATTACTGCTTGCACTGGTGGCATGCGGTCAGCAAAAAAACAAAAAACAAGTTGACTCATTCCCACTTAAAAAGGAGGAAGCTGAATGGAAGAAACAGTTGACTCCTGAACAATATCATGTGATCCGCGAAAAGGGAACGGAAACTGCCTTTACCGGAAAGTACTGGGACAACCACGAAGAAGGAATTTACTATTGTGCTGCCTGCAATCAGGAACTCTTCGGTTCTGAAACTAAATTTGAATCAGGAACTGGCTGGCCAAGTTTCTATCAACCAGTACGAGAAGGAGTAGTTGCTGTGGGTACAGACACAAGTTATGGAATGGTAAGAGATGAAGTGATATGCAGCCGATGTGGCGGTCACCTCGGTCACGTATTTAATGACGGCCCAAAACCAACAGGATTAAGATATTGCCTAAACTCTGCTTCACTGAAATTTGAGAAGAAACCAGCGAAAAAGTAACCCGTTACGTCTCAAAGAAAAGACCGTGTACCTAGTCCACGGTCTTTTTTATTATCTTTTCAGAAACATTGTGAATTATGTGCAGACTGATGGCCTACAAAGGCACCCCCATCGTAATTGATAACCTGCTTTACAAGCCAAAGAATTCATTGATCAATCAAAGCGTGAATGCCAGAGAGATTGAAGAACCGTTGAATGGTGATGGATTTGGAATAGGATGGTACGTGCCCGAAATTAATTTTGAGCCAGTCACTTTCGTTTCCGTTAACCCTGCCTGGAGCAACCGAAATCTTCGGAATCTGGCCCCCAAAGTGAAAACAGAATGCATGATTGCCCACGTTCGGGCTGCCAGTGTGGGTGAAGTTTCAGAGTCAAACTGCCATCCCTTTCAGTACAAGAATCTGTTAATGGCCCACAATGGTGGCGTGGAGGAATTTGGAAAAGTGAAAAGACACTTGAGGGCCCCTTTAAGTGATGAATTATATAATTGGATAAAAGGACAAACTGATTCTGAGCATTTATTTGCCTATCTGCTTAATCACCTGCTTACCAATCATCCGGTAGTTACTCCTGATGCAGTTGTTGATTCTTTCGAACATACCTTCCGAAATTTAAAAAAAATGATGGTGGATTTTGGGATTCAACAACCTGCGTATCTAAATATGGTAGTGACCAATGGAGAATTCGTAGTGGGAACCCGATATGTAACGGATGCAAAGGAAGAGCCTCTTACTTTATACCATTCCGAAGGCAGCCGTTTTGTAGTGGAGGATGGAATTACCCGGTTGGTCGCACCTGAGGATGATGATCAGGCCGTTTTAGTGGTTTCCGAAAAACTTTCGGATGACAAAGACTGGTCGATGATCCCGGCCAATCATTTTGTAATAGTGGAACAATCGCTGAATGTTCGGGTGCGTCCAATTAAAGTAGATTAGCTATTAATTTGCAGTAATAAAACTGAATGCTGTAGCTTCGCAGCCAAAAGGAAAAATCGTGTACGACATTACTCTAATTGGAGGTGGCATAGTTGGTCTGGCTACCGCTCTACAACTTAAAACATCAAATCCCTTTCTAAATATTCTCTTGCTCGAAAAAGAGAATGAACTTGCCAAACACCAAACCGGAAACAACAGTGGAGTAATTCATTCGGGACTGTATTATAAACCAGGAAGTCTGAAGGCGACCAATTGTATTCATGGCTATCATCTTTTAGTCAACTTTTGCCGTGAGAATGAGATTCCTTTCGATCTGTGTGGAAAAATTGTTGTTGCGTCTGATGATGCTGAACTTCCCTTGCTGGAGAATCTATATATACGGGGTCAACAAAATGGACTTCAAAATCTTAAGAAACTAAAGCAGGAAGAGCTGAAGGAATATGAGCCGCACGTAACTGGTCAGGCCGGAATCTTCGTTCCTCAAACAGGCATTGTAGATTATAAAATTGTTGCGAACAAATATGGACTACTTATTCAAGAAAAAGGGGGTACGATAAACCTGGGTGAAAGAGTTCTTGATATTCAAAGTTCTGAGGATAAGAGTGTGGTGATTACCCAAAAAGCAAGCTATACAACTAAACTTGTTATCAATTGCGCAGGGCTTTATTCCGATAAGGTTGCACGGATGACAGTGCCAGAGTTAAAAGTTAAGATTATTCCATTTCGGGGGGAGTATTACAAGCTGAAAAAAGAAAAGGAGTATCTGGTTAAGAACTTAATCTATCCGGTTCCCGATCCAAACTTCCCATTTCTGGGTGTTCACTTTACGCGTATGGCAAAGGGGGGTGTCGAAGCCGGCCCCAATGCAGTACTGGCCTTCAGGCGCGAAGGGTATAAAAAATCTGATTTCAGTTTTTCAGAGTTAGGAGAAACCCTGGCGTGGCCCGGATTTCAAAAAGTAGCCGCTAAATACTGGCGTACGGGCTTTGGAGAAATGTATCGCTCTTTCTCCAAGGGCGCCTTCACAAAAGCACTTCAGAAACTAATTCCTGAAATTCAGGAAACAGATTTAGTTGAAGGCGGTGCTGGTGTGCGGGCACAGGCATGCGATCGAAATGGAGGTCTGGTGGATGATTTTATGATTCTTGAAGACAAGAAAGTAATCAATGTTTGCAATGCACCTTCACCGGCTGCTACCTCATCGCTGGCAATTGGCGAAACCGTTTCTAAATTGGCACTTTCCAGATTTTAGATTCTAAGAGATTCTTAATTATAATGTTTCTCATGAATCCAAACCTCCTTCAAATTATACTTGAGCCCACGACAAATAAAAATGTTAACGTTATTCTCGTAGGGCATACAATAGGTACACGTTGATACTCCAGCTGGCAGAACAGATTCAAAATCATTCACATGGTCTTCCAGGGTGCCTCCTAAAATAATCACGACATTTCCGGTATAATTTCGCGGGCCCCAAATCCAATAATTGTTGTGCATACCAATTGATTTAGGCAGACCATACCGCTGACCAAAAAAATCAATGGCACCGCATCGGCCATAATTCGTGGAAACAATTGCACAACTTGTCTTATCCTCCTCTGAAAGCGTATTAAATACAGTGGCTACATCTCTTGCCTTTTCCTCCCACCCAAACATATCAGCATAAAACTGCGGCAGATCAGAAAGTTCTTTTCCCTCGCTGGAACTCGGCTCAACTCCAAGTGCTTTGGAATAAGCAATATATCGATCCACAGGGAGTACAGGTAATGCCAGGGGGAGCAACAGCGCGAAACTTATCAGCAATAAAGTCGGATAAATAAATCGGGACCACACACCATATTTTCCTGCTAACTCTTGCTCCACAAAAACTCCAGCTGCTGCAAATAAACTTGCATAGGCCGGAGCGAGATATTCACCCTTACTTGTTTTGTTAAAAAGCAGTATTGCAAAAGCGGTGAGGTAAATCAATCCCACGATTCTATATTTTTTTAGCGGCTTATAAAGAAATA
This sequence comes from Cyclobacteriaceae bacterium, assembly GCA_044229915.1. Lineage (GTDB taxonomy): Bacteria > Bacteroidota > Bacteroidia > Cytophagales > Cyclobacteriaceae > ELB16-189. Next base: position 235,193 of record JBGASB010000005.1, on the reverse strand, counting down.
GAGCAAAGAGTCCACTTATCCATAGGGGTGTGCTGATTGGATTCAGAAAAAGCAATTGATCTTTAATGAAAGAAAAAGCATTAAGTCCTGAATACTTACCCGATGAAGCATTCTGAATAAACTCCAGGTGGGCAAAATCGTGCGTAATGTTCCAGATAATGTATGGCAGAAACAGAAGGCCCGCAATACCGCCAGCAATGTAAGGCCAACGGGTTAATAAATATTGTCTGTTAGTAATTAGAAGACCTACAAATATTCCGGAACCAAGGAACAATACACTGATTTTATTAAGTAACCCTATACCCAATACAATTCCTAACCAAATCCAATGAGACTGACTTTCGGTATTTATGATTTTAAGAATAAAATAAATAGCGAGGGACCAGAGTACTATATCAATTGAATTCATCGAATAAATCAAACTCATTCCCAGATGAATCGGAGAGAGTGCAACAACCAAACAGGCTAGAAAAATAGCAAAGAGCTTCCCTCCCATTTCCTTTACCATCATTGCGGTAATCACGATCACAGCGGTGTGCATCAATACCGGTACGATGCGGATGGAGGTCAGACTATCTCCAAACAATAGTCGACTAAGCTTTAACAAAAAAAGTGAGAAAGGCGGTTGATCTACGTATCCCCAGGCAAGCTGATCACTGCAGGCAATATAATACAACTCATCGCGAAAGAAACCGTAGGCGCCAGTCAGGTTGGTAATCAAATGCAACAGGAAACAACCTCCGGCAATGGCAACTAAAGTTAGTTTCTCATTACGGCTAAATGACATTACCATAAAATCAGGAGATCAAGTCTTTAACTGCTGTTACCTCGATCTCAACCAAATAATCCGGATCAATTAAGGCGCTAACCTCCACCATACTGGTTACTGGTTTTATTTCCTTAAAATTTTCTCCATGGGCTTTCCCAACAGCTTCCCATTTAGATATATCGGTTACAAAAATCCTGGTCCGGACCACGTCTTTCAATTCAAAATCAGCTTGATTTAATACTTTTTCAATTTTATCGATGATAAATTTAGTCTGTCCATAGAAGTCCCCTTTTGCAATTACGTTTTGACCATCGGAAGCAACAGTACCTGATACTTCAAGCGTATTTCCGATCCTAACAGCCCTGCTATACCCGACAATATCTTCCCATTTTGCTCCGGTTGAGTAGTTAATTCGCATATTCAAATAAAAATTTAGAGTATTGTAAATTACGAATAATGGGTAATAAAGTTGATCAATATTTTTCAAGGGATGAACAAACCCGCTATAGCCGGCACTTTGTGTTGCCCCAATTTGGATCTGATGCCCAATGGAAGCTAAAAAACTCCAAAGTTATCGTGGTTGGAGCGGGTGGACTAGGAAGTCCTGTCTTACTTTACCTGACAGCAGCGGGAGTGGGTTCCTTAAAAATTATTGATAATGATCAAGTGACTCTTTCCAACCTGCAACGGCAGGTACTTTTTACAACTCAAGATTTAAATCATCCCAAAGCTGAAATAGCTGCCAAAAGAATTAAAGGCCTTAATCCAACCATCAATGTTGAAAGTATAGGCGAAAGAGTAACTACCAACAACGCGTTGTCGTTGCTTACAGATGGTGATGTTGTTGTTGATTGTACCGATAATTTCCCAACCCGCTATTTACTGAATGATGCCTGTGTGCTATTGAATAAACCGTTAGTTTATGGTTCTGTTTTTCGGTATGAAGGTCAGGTGGCTGTGTTTAATTTTAAAGGAGGTGCCAACTATCGGGATTTTTATCCAATCCCGCCTGATCCAAACTCGGTACCTAACTGCGAGGAAGGTGGTGTGCTGGGTGTTTTAACTGGCATCATAGGTTGCATCCAGGCGAACGAAACACTTAAGATACTAACCGGCTTCGGTGAACCACTGGCTGGAAGAGTTTTAATCTTTGATTCTATGACCCTGGAATCCACGTTGATAAAAATTCCGGATCGAAAATCGCGGGATACAATAAAAACTTTGATTAATTATGATGAGTTTTGTAAAGTTGACCAGACCAAACCAAGCAACAGCATGAAAGAAGTGTCAGTACAGGAATTGAAAGAGATGATGGATAAGAAATCGGACTTTCAATTAATAGACGTTCGCGAACCGCATGAATACGACATCTGCAACCTGGGTGGCGAACTGATTCCGCAAGGTGAAATTCCGCATTCTGTTGCGCGAATCTCAAAGGACAAGAAAGTAATTATGCAATGTCGCAGTGGCGCTCGCAGTGGTAACATGGTGCAATGGTTAGAGAAAAATCACGGCTTTACTAATCTGTATAATCTTAAAGGCGGAATCCTTGCCTGGGCCAAAGAGATTGATACTAGTATGCCTACGTACTAAGTAAGTTTTCTGGTTAACTAGGCACTTACTTTTATCGCCTGCTCTACATCAGCAATAATATCCTGCATATTTTCCAAACCTACTGAAACCCGAACCAAGCCTGGCGTAATCCCTACAGCCAATCGTTCCTCTTCGCTTAGTTTGGAATGGGTTGTTGAAGCCGGGTGAGTTGCGATAGAACGGGTGTCACCCAGATTAGCCGAGTGCGAAAGCATCTTGAGCGAGTTTAGAAATTTCCGGCCACGATCAATGCCACCTTTAATTTCAAACGTAACTACACCCCCACCCAACTTCATTTGTTTTTTGGCAAGCGCATACTGAGGATGCGATGGCAGAAACGGATACTTTACTTTCAATACTTCACCATGCGTTTGCAGATAGTTGGCAAGTTCGAGTGCATTCTGACAATGCCGGTCCATGCGCACCGCCAGTGTTTCCAAACTCTTTGAAAGGATCCAGGCATTAAAGGGCGACATAGACGGCCCTGTATGACGTGCAAAGAAGCGAACTTCTTTAATCAACTCCTTTTTCCCTAACACCGCTCCCCCTATTACACGACCCTGACCATCGATAAATTTGGTAGCCGAGTGGGTTACTAAATGCGCCCCCCACCTGGCTGGGTTCTGCAGATAGGGTGTTGCAAAACAATTATCTACATTCAAAATCAACTTGTGTTTGTTCGCCATCTTACCCAACCACTCGAGGTCAATGATATCCAGAGCTGGATTAGAAGGAGTTTCCACAAAAATCATTTTTGTGTTCGGCTGAATCTTGCTTTCCCACGATGCAGGATCATCAATATCTGCATACGTGTAGGAAATATTTACTTTTGGGAAAATGACACTCAATATCTGATGCGTAGAGCCAAATACCGATCGTGATGCCAGCACATGATCACCCGATTTTAAAAGCGAGGCCATGCTGATATACATCGCAGCCATACCCGATGCCGTAGCTATTCCATCTTCTGTACCTTCCAGCAAACAAAGCTTCTGGATTAACTCGGTATTATTGGGATTTGAAAAACGTGTATAAATATTTCCAGGAATTTCGTCAGCAAACAACGCGCGCGCTTGTTCAGCATCTTCAAATACAAAACTCGATGTCAGGTATAAAGGAACCGAATGTTCCCGATTAGCAGTACGTTCACTCTGGGCACGAATAGCATCTGTTTCAAAATTTCTCTCCTCCATCATATATTTTTTATAATCTCAAAACTGTGGGTAACCTCTGCCGTGTTTTCCAGCGTTTTTGCCACGGAGCAATATTTTTCAACAGAAAGTTCAACTGCCCTTTCCGCCTTCTGTTGATTAATATCTCCAAATAACTGAAAATGTACATGTACTTCGGTATACAATGAGGGCACTACTCCTTGTTCTCGTTCACCCGTTACCGTGATCTTTAAGTCCTGGAGAGGCTCGCGTTGCTTTCTCAAAATGCCAATCAGGTCAATGGCACTACAGCCACCCATAGCTGCCAGCAACAATTGCATAGGACGCAATCCCGAATCATGACCCCCATCAGCAACACCTGCGTCCATGATGATGGTGTTACCCTTGTCATTAACGGCTTCCATCCGGAAGTCCTGATCAACGCGATGTATTTCAATTTTTACCATGCACGATTAACTTATCTTTTTATCTTTCCAAATCAAACTTCCTCCAATCATAGCCAAAATGCTAACCAGAAGAGCCGGTACCAAACTTGGCCAGGTTATGTCCAATTGGTTAGCAATAAACCAGGTAACAATACCCGAAACCATGGCCAGCAATGCTCCTGCGCTGGAAGCCCGCTTCCAGTAAAGTCCTAACACCAATGGGGCGAACAAAGATACCAGACTGAGAATAGAAGACTCCCCTACCAGTTCATAAATATTTGAGCGCACACAAGCCATTACTGTTGCAATAGCACTGAAGCCTAAAACAGAAATTCTGGTTATGGTTAGTAGCTCTTTGTCGCTATAACGATGGCGGGTTAAAGGCTTGATCAGATTTTCTGAAAAAATGGCGGCCGGGGCCAGGATAGCGGAGCTTGTCGTACTCATGATGGCTGATAACAAAGAGCCAAAGAACAAGATTTGAACAGGCATGTCGGCATGACTAAGCACCATGCTGGGCAGTGCCAGTTGGGTATCTCCATTTATGAATTCAGGATAGAGGTGACGAACGCATAAACTAATGAATAAGGGGATCATCGCCACTGTAAGGTATAAACAGGATGCGATGTAGCACGACCTTACTGCTGTATTTACCGAGTTGGATGACATTACCCGTTGAAAAACATCTTGAGAAGGTATTGATCCCAACCCGAGCACCGACCAGGCGGCCACGTAAATAACTATCTCCTTAAAATCTGCCTTAGGCAAAAACCGAAACGTTCCTGGTTTAACCTCATTGAGTATCGTACTAACTCCCCCTGCTTTTTGAGCAAGTATAATGGCAAGCACCAGAAGCCCGCCAATAATGATTATACTTTGGATAAAATCAGTAACGGAAATTGCCCACATGCCACCAACGTATGTATAAAAAGTCACCACAATGGCAGATATTACAACCCCGTGCCACACCTCCAATCCGGTTACAACATTTAATATCAAACCCATGGCCACCAGTTGCGCGGCAATGTACCCCACATAAGGCGGGGCCAAAAAAATACTGGCTACCAATTCCGTACGCTTGCCAAAACGTATTTTAAAGAAATCACCCAACGTAAGCAGGTTCATTGTGTAAAGTTTCCTCGCGAAAAAAAGGCCAAAGAGGACAAGACAAAGAGCGGCACCAAACGGATCTTCAATTACAGAATAGAGTCCACCCTTCAAGAATTCAGAAGAGGCGCCAAAGACGGTTTCGGAACCAAACCAGGTAGCAAATAGGGCGGAGGAACTAAGCAGTAGTGGTAGACTGCGACCTGCCAACATAAAATCACCGGACGTTTTAACTTTGCGCGAAGCCCAATAGCCTATAGCAACCGTAAGGATCAGATAAACGATAATAGAAAAAAGCAGCAAATCAGTTTAGGTAAAATGTAAACCTAAAACTAAAAAAGAGAATGTTAAATCAACTATTCTTTTTGGTCTCTTTTCAATTGAAAAATACGAGTTACGTTAAACCCAAGGTGGATATCACCATCAAAAAATTCACCTGTTGTCTCGGTAATAAAGGCCCGCTCGGTAAGCCCCCGGCTATTGGTAATTACAATTTGAAAAACGTGACCCCCCGTTTCAATATCTACTCCAAACCCGATTGAATTGTAATATGGATTACCCTCATGAACATTAAATCGATAATAGTATTCAGTAGTAAGGGCAACACTTCTGGAAACCTTAATCCTCCCCCCCACGCCTAAAGCAAATTGATCATTATCTTCAATGGATTGGTCTACAGTATTTTTGTGAACAAAAGAAGGCATCAATTGAAGGGATAGTGCCGGAGTGAATTTACGGGCAATAAGAAGTTGAGCTGTGTAGGAGGTACGATCCTCGAAAGTAATGTCATACCCGGCATCTTCATCTTTCGGTGAGGTCTTTACTGCCATGATTCCAAAAGCAGTAACACTGATCGGCATCCCTGCCCTGGACTGGCGTAAGGCCTTATAACGGAGAAATCCATCAACTGTCTTATCAACTGAGTTTCTCCCAATTCCAACACCCAGGCGGTCTGTTAAGCCATACTCAAGGCCAATTCTTACATAGGCCTGATCCAAACCATACAATTCATAAAGTCCGCCATTCATTGGCCCAAAGCGGTGTGCAAAGATGAATTCCAATTCGCCTTTATATCTTGTTTCAATGGTTTGACCATTAATCAGGCGACTCCCTTTAAAAGTTGAGGAAATATATTCCGTCTCTTTGACTTCACTTTGTTGAAGCTCTTTCAAAAGGTCTTCCTGCGACAAACAAATACCAGGAATTAAAAAAAAACAAAAGGCGATTAGTCTCATAGGGGCTTGTAGGTGAACTCGGTTGTAATTTTAACTTCTTCAGCTATATTATTCCAAAGAAGTTGGGGGATTTTAATCTTAAAGTCTTTGAGTCTGATAGAAAAATCAGCGCGAGCCAGTATTTGATTCGATTTGATTTCAACTGTCCCGGTCACTTCAATTTCCCTCGTTACACCGTGCATCGTTAACTTTCCCAATGCCCTGACACTCTGTTCCCCGTTTCCTTCCAGGTTAAGATTTAAGAACTTTCCCTGAAAGATCGCTTTCGGATATTTATCCGATTCCATATACTTCTCGTTGAAGTGCTCCTGCATTAAGGATTTCTCAAATTTAAAGTCCTTAATGGGAATTGAAAACACAACCTCTCCCGAAGTTGCGTTAAGCAAACTGCTTGTCTTTGAATTTTGAGCTTTGATATTCTCAATGGGCGCCTCAGAAAAAAAACTTACAGATGATTTTTCTAAGGAATACTTCTGACTATTTGCAGGCAAATAAGCAAAGAACAGCAACAAAAATAAAAGTACTCGGATGAGCATTCTATGCTATCAATTATTCAATGCCCCATCGTCTACCCAACAGGCGATCAGGTCTAACTGAGCCTGGGGTAATTTTGGTCCCCCTTTCGGCATCTCCCCACTTTGAGTCTTTTGTTTTATATCCGCAGCCCGAGATTGGACATTTTCAATTGTGGTCCATGTAATGGGAGCAGCTCCACCCGTTACATGACAGCCGGAAATCGCACAATTTGTATCAATGATGTTCTTTACTTGAGTACTATACTTGGTACCACTCAATACTTTCACACTTTGTGTAGTTGAACAACCAGTGTTGTCAATAACCTTGGCTGAATAAGTGCCAGCCGACAAATTAGTGAATGTAGCTGATGAAGAGGAAGCTCCATCATTTAGCTTGTAGGTGTATGGCCCAGTGCCACCGGTAGCATTGATGGTAATTGTGCCATTAGCAGTTTTACAACCACTATCAAGTAAACTAACTGTTGCCGCCAAAGTAGATCCTGATGAACTAATAGTTACACTCATGGTTCGCTCACACCCATTGCTGTCCTTCACTTTTAGCTGGTAAATCCCAGGGCTCAAAGCTGTAAAACTTGGAGAAGAGGCATAGGGCTGAGAATCCAATGCAAACTGATACGGCCCGTCTCCACCTGTGGCTGTTGCAGAAATGGTACCATCGCTTGCTGCGCAAGAAGTTGGATTTGTTGATGTAGATGATACTGCGAGGGTTGATGTTTTACAGTCTACAGGTTGAGGCTCATCATTACTCGAACAACCCGTGTACACAACCAGTGAAATCCATAGCACAATGGATAGGAAGATCTTTAGATTTTTAGAGATCATAGTTTACTTTTTAATTGATTTTATACTTGAGTCCGAAGAAAACACCCAGGCTGTTCAAAAGAACATCACCCTCCCCAATACCAGCCAGCGAAGTCTTCAAAAATGGTTCGGCTTGCAGATGAATTCTGGGGGTCATTTGATACTGAACTCCTGCCGACAGGTTAAGGACTTTAAACCATTCATTATTTTTATCTTCCACCTGAGTTGAATAACTACGACTACTGTATGTATAATTCACTGTGTACGTATAATTTTCTTGTTGCATGATATAGGAAGAAAGCCCAACACCTGCATAAAAAGAAATTTTGGATTGAGATGGGAAACTATAATAAACATTCAGTGGAATGTCTATTATTCGACAAGTTCCGTCCAATTGATCGGCTGTTCGTCCAGAATACGTTATTTCATCATCGTAGGAGTATTTTTTCATGGACTTAATTGCCCCAGTGGAGATGGTTAATCGGGGATTGATCTGATACTCCAATAGAAATGCGTAATTGCTACCCACAGAAGATGCCGAAGAAAAATTAATGGCAGAGAAATCTGGTGATGCCAGGGCACGTAGGGAAATTGAATGTGACGACCGATGGTCTTTCTTCTTCTCCTGCTCTGTAGCGATTAATTTTGTTGTGTCAGTCTTTGTTTCTTCATTGGAATGAAGCGTAGAGTCTTTCGGACTTTCTTTCGTTAAAATTTCAAACTGATTTACTCGCAATTGCTCACCCAAATTGTCCTTTTTTAAAGAACCAAGATTCTCCTTATTCTCATTAGTTGTTTTAATAATGAGGGGACGAATATCTTTCTTATTGCCGGGTGAAATGATATTCCGGTTTCCAACGCCATTATCTTTGATGTTCTCTCTTCTCAAAATCTCAGTTACATCTTCCTTAAGCAACTGATCTTTTATTGGTTGTTCCTTTTGATTTTCCCGAACGAGGTCTTTTTCATGCGCTGTTACCTCCGCTTTATTTTCAGTCTGATCGTTATTTAAAAAAGTACCAATCCAAACACCCGATGAAAAGATAATCAGGCTTACCAGCGTATACGGCATCCATTTTTTCCAAACCGATGGCTTGGGTTGATTAAGTCTATCGGCCATGGCTTCCCAGCCAGCTACATCGAAGGCCGGTTGATAACCTTCTGAAGCTGCTTTGAAAAGCGAGTCAAGCTCCTGGTCAGTTAACTTTTTCATACGATATCCTATTCAATCCATCCAACATGCTTCGCAAATTTTCCCGGGCTTTAAGCAAGTTTGATTTTGATGTTCCATCTGAGATACCAAGAATTTTTCCGATCTCTTCATGGGTATACCCATCGATTACATATAAATTAAAAACAGCGCGATATGCAGGGGTTAACTTTTGCACCAACCCAATTAACTCTTCATGTGAAAGATTCGTAATGGCTTGTGGTTGTGTAAATACCGAATGGGCATACTCAACGGGCGACTGTTGCTGATGCTTCAGCTCTTTTCGGTACTGATCAATCGAAGCATTGATCATAATTTTCCTAATCCACCCTTTAAAAGAGGAATCAGGATTATACTGGTCGATCTTTCCAAACACTTTCATAAATCCGTCATTCACTACTTCTTTAGCCTCTGCTGTGTTTCTCGAGTATCGTATGCATATGCTCAGTGCATAGGAATAATAATGCTGATACAGCAAACGCTGACTATCGCGATCGTTCCGCTTGCAGCCCTGGATCAGCAGGTGCATAGGTTACTCTGAGGTTAGGTCAAATGAATCTTTCACGGGACGGAGTAAAAGGAAAAAGGGTTGCCTTGAATCTCGAATTTACTCAAAAAGAACCCTGCGGTCAGAAAGGGGCTAAAAAAGAAAATCCCCCAGAGTCCTTGACCCCGGGGGATAATCTTGTCTATAGTTGGCTTTAATCTGATGCTAAAGTACAGGGAGGCTGAAAACTAACAAATGCCTAACCGTTTGAAGGTTTTAAAAACTGACGAATTGCCTAAATCACCGTTGAATCGCCTTTAAAGAGTCGTTATGGGTTGAGTCTTTTTCTAAAAACTGGTCTTGAATTCGTTCTTTAAGCTGTGGTTTTGATCCTGGAAAGGTAGTGCGGGTACTAATGTCATAACTGGCATAGAAAAGCAGCGCAAAGAAGATGATTGCAAATCCCAGAAAGACCTTTTTAGATCGAGACATAATTAGAAGTAAAAAGCCCCATCCCGAAAGCTATCAGGACGGGGCCATATTTTAAAGCAAATGAATTACTTCAACTTTTTTACAACCGCTTCAAAAGCCGAAGGGTGATTCATCGCCAGGTCAGCTAAAACTTTGCGATTCAAATCGATACCTGCCTTTTTAATCTTACCCATGAATTCAGAATACGATAATCCGTGAAGTCTTGCACCGGCATTGATACGGGCAATCCAAAGGGTACGGAAATCTCTTTTCTTGGCTTTTCTATCGCGATAAGCGTAGACCAAACCTTTCTCGACTGCATTCTTCGCTACAGTCCAAACATTTTTTCTGCGACCAAAGTACCCTTTGGCCAGTTCCATAACGCGCTTTCTTCTGGCGCGGGATGCTACATTGTTTACCGAACGTGGCATAATTTTTAATTTTTGGCGTTGGCGGTCTTTTGTTTCAAGACACTTATCTGCCAATTACCGGGTTAAACATATATCCACTTTACAGTGGATGAACCATTTCCTCTTTCGCCTTGCGTTAGAGGATAACTTATCCGACTTGACGGATTAAACGAGATAAGGAAGCATTGGCTTAACGTTACTCTCGTCAACTTTCTTAACGGTAGTAGCGTGTCCTAATCTTCTCTTCTGCTTAGTTCCTTTCTTTGTCAGGATGTGACTCTTGTATGCCTTCTTGCGCTTAATCTTACCGGTGCCGGTAACTTTAAAACGCTTCTTGGCTCCTGACTTTGTTTTTAACTTGGGCATTACGTATAAATTTAAATCAACTAACTATTTCTTTCCTTTAGGCGCTACCATCATATACATCCGCTTGCCTTCCAATTTGGGTAACTGTTCTACTTTACCCATCTCTTCCAGTGCCTGCGCGAACTTCAACAGCAAGATCTCGCCACGTTCTTTATATACAATTGAGCGACCTGCAAAATGAACGTACGCTTTAACCTTGGCTCCTTCTTTAAGGAAGTTTTCTGCATGTTTCACTTTAAAGTTGAAATCGTGGTCGTCTGTATTTGGCCCGAAGCGAATCTCTTTCAAGATGGTCTTCTGAGCATTGGCCTTAATCTCCTTCTGTTTCTTTTTTTGCTCGTACTTAAACTTGGAGTAGTCAATGACCTTACAAACCGGAGGGTCTGCATTGGGTGAAATCTCCACCAGGTCAAGTCCCTGCTCCTGGGCCATTTTAATGGCTACTGAAGTCGGATAAACATCTACCTTAATATTCTCTCCCACCACCCGCACCCGGGGGGCAAGGATTCTTTCATTAACTCGATAAGGTTCTTCAACTACTCTGCGCGGACCTCTTACAAAAGGCCTCGGGCGGTCATTACCAGGAAATATTGCCACTCGTTGGGTTTAAGTTCTTACTTTTTTAAAAACAGGCTGCAAATATCGCTCTTTTTTCCTTTTATCAAAACTCTAAAACGAAGCCGGAAGACTGAATTCGTGAGAAAATTGGGCTACAAAGTCATTCAAATCCATAACTCCTTTATCGCCCTCTCCATGCTTTCTAACTGCTACTTTACCCTCCAAAGCTTCTTTTTCGCCCACCAAAAGCATAAAAGGCACTTTGCTAACCTCAGCATCCCTGATTTTACGACCAATTTTTTCATTCCGGTCGTCCAAAAAGCCCCTGATATCGCTGTTTTTTAAGGTATCAAGTACCTTTTGTCCATACTCATTAAATCGCTCAGAAATTGGCAAGACAGCAATCTGCTCGGGCGCCAACCAAAGTGGAAAGTTACCAGCACAATGCTCAATCAAAACCGCCACAAATCTTTCCAGCGAACCAAATGGTGCGCGGTGAATCATAACAGGCGTGTGCTTTTGATTATCCGCACCTACATATTCCAACTCAAATCGCTGAGGTAGTTGATAATCCACCTGAATGGTACCCAACTGCCAGCTTCTGCCTAAGGCATCCTTCACCATAAAGTCGAGTTTGGGACCATAGAAGGCTGCCTCTCCTTTTACGGCTACCGTCTTCAAGCCACGTTCATCGGCTGCCTCCTGAATCTCACGCTCTGCACGTTCCCAGAGTTCATCACCGCCAATGTACTTGGCTTTGTTTTCGGGATCGCGCAAGGAAACCTGGGCGGTATAGTTCTCAAATCCCAAGGATTTGAATACAAACAAAACAAGGTCGATTACTTTAATAAACTCAGACTTAACCTGATCGGGTCGACAAAAGATGTGTGCATCATCCTGGGTAAACCCACGCACACGCGTCAAGCCATGAAGCTCTCCGCTTTGTTCATAGCGATACACAGTGCCAAACTCGGCAAACCGAATCGGAAGATCTTTGTATGAGCGGGGCTTGACTTTATAGATCTCGCAATGATGCGGACAATTCATTGGTTTGAGTAAGAACTCTTCGCTCTCATCGGGTGTATGAATGGGTTGAAACGAATCCTTTCCATACTTTTCATAATGCCCGGATGTAACATACAATTGCTTACTTCCAATGTGGGGAGTAACTACTGGCTCATAGCCCGCGCGGATTTGTGCCTTGCGCATGAATTGCTCAAGACGCTCGCGCAGAATAGTGCCTTTCGGCAACCAAAGGGGAAGTCCCATCCCCACTTTTTCAGAAAACGCAAACAACTCCAATTCTTTACCTAGTTTTCTATGATCGCGCTTTTTGGCTTCCTCCAACATATGGAGATACTCCTCCAATTCTTTTTGCTTGGGGAACGTAATGCCATAAATGCGTTTGAGCATTTTATTCTTTTCATTCCCTCGCCAGTAAGCCCCTGCTACACTCAATAATTTGATGGCTTTAATTGGTCCGGTGGTTGGAATATGCGGACCCCGGCATAGATCTACAAAATTACCTTGCTTGTAGAACGTAATCGATCCATCCTGAAGTCCATCAATCAATTCAAGTTTATATTCATCGCCTTTCTTCGTAAAATATTCGATGGCTTCCTTTTTCGAAACATCGCTTCGCACAAAGGCATTGTTGGTCTTAGCCAACTCAATCATCTTCTTTTCAACAGCAACCAGTTCTTCATCACCAAAAGGTTTATCCCCCAGGTCAACATCATAATAAAAACCATTATCGATGGGTGGACCGATTCCAAATTTAACGCCAGGATATAGGGCTTCTAATGCTTCAGCAAATAAGTGTGCCGATGAATGCCAGAAAGCATACTTTCCTCCTTTATCATTCCACGTAAAAATCTTTATGGCCGAATCAGAATCAATTGGTCGACTTAAATCCCAGATCTCGCCATTGACCTCAATGGACAGTGCGTTGCGGGCCAGACCCTCACTAATACTTTGCGCTATTTCTATTCCCTTTACGCCTTTCTGATACTCCCGCGCTGAACCATCGGGTAAGGTTATTTTAACAGAACTCATTGAACAATATTCATTTTGGATCGCAAATATCGACTTTTCCAACCATTCTTTTAAATGGCATCCCCAAAGAAAAAACGATGAATCTTAAAGCTGAAGTTGAATGGTAAACAGAACTCCAAACTTGCGGGCATTTGGATTATCCAGATAAGACAAACGATGCACAAAATCGACCCGCAGTAACTTGAAAATATTCTCTACTCCATATCCCAATTCCACATAGGGTTTTCCATTTTTGAAAAAACCAACCGGCAAGGTTTCATCACCATCCGGAGAAACGGTAGAAATCAAATCCTGATTGGATTGCCGCATCCCACCCATAATTACATTAGTGGTAGCCAGCAGTCGCCACTTTAACTTATTCAGCAACGGAATCCTGTTTAACAGAAAGCCTTCCAGGTATTGCTGATATTGTAGGGAAGCATAATGATCGCTTACAAACTCTCCATAATTCATAAGGCTATACAAGACTGAAGAGTAAAGCGGAGATTGGTTACCTAGGTGAAACCCCAGCATCGGGTAAGGCAGCGTGTCGAAAATATATTCACCTGCCAGGTTCAAATAACCAACTCCCAGTGGCCCCGTCTTAATTCTTTTGCTTACCCCGAGTCTCAATTTGTCGTACTCAAAATCGCTACCAAAGACCCCACTGAAACCATGTGTATACTTAAGCGTTATGATAGGCCATTTGGTAGTTCCAAGGCTTACGCGATTATTATCATCCTGAAGAAAAACTTCATCGCGGGCGTAACGCGACTCAATGCTTACCTCAGAATTTTGAAAACTGTCTAGAATCGTAGAGTTAACATCTTCAGGATTTTCAGGATACCCAAACTCAAAGGTGGGATCAAACGTCCAATACCTGAAAGAGACTTTTTGTGAATATCCTTTAAATAGTTCGCGGTTCAAAGCCACCCGATATTCATCTGAATAGAAACCTCTTCGAAAATAACCCCATTGGGAAAGTGCAAGCAGGATTGTATTGTCGGCCAGACTTTCATTATCGATACCTATGCGACTTATATCCCTTCGGGCTCTGAAAGTCAACGTAGTCCATCGGTATCTGGATAAGATGCGCTGCACAGAGGCCAGGTATTTTAATTTCTCGTCAGTAAATCCATAAGCCAGCTGACCCTGCAAGACCCATTTCCTGCTGAATCTATAATTGGTTCTTAACCCCAATTGCAGACGAACGCCCTCCTTATCATTCCATGCTAAAAGTCCAAGGTAGGAACCCACATCCACCTTCCCTACTTCATAATACCCATCAAGCACAACCTTGATAATTTCTGTATAGGTTTTTACCACCGGAATGTTCCGGAGCGTGTCCATCATTTTATAGACATTCTTCTCCGTGGCACTTAATGGTTCATGCCGTAGGGTATCCCAATATTTATCATCCTCATACATACGAGAGTCCTCTGCTGTTTCAATAGAACGCTCATAGAAGACTGGGTCGCGAGGTTGATTGGTAATAATATTTTTATTGCTGGTATAGAATTTCGCAAGCATACCGGCATTTTCTTTTCCGAGTTGTCCCACATCAATAAGTACCCGGTTCTTTACCGGAAGCCAGGGGCCCAAATCTGTCTTAACTAACTCCTGTTGCAATCGGATTTTATCTACAAAGTTCAGGTTGGCCTGTTTACCCATGGATGCATCAATTTGCTTAAGGGCATACTCCGCTTTGGTTATCCAGAGGGTGCCTGTAAAGGCAAGATCCATCGGGCTACGAGGGAAAAAATCAAGCCGGTAACAGAAGTCATTACCAATATAAAGACTATCGGTAAGATCATAATCGTAGTAGATTCGCCACCCATCGGCAATGGGAGAAACGAACTCCTTATTGAGAATATTCAACCAGTTTTGATAGAAGTTATATTCCTGAAAAGTGGAACCAATCATCTGTGTGATGGTGGTACCATCTTCAACCCCTACCCCATTAATTTTAGTCTTCAGTATGTATTCTTTTTTCAATGAAGGGTTGTCGCGATAATAAAGTTTAGAAACACTTTCTGTCATGAACACCGGTAGAATGGGTTTACCATCTTCACCGGCAATGATTTCAATGCTATCAAGTACCTGGGTTATTTGTTTGATAATTTTCCGCTCTCTGAATTTATCGGAGAGGTTATCTACATCAAATTCAATTTTTGTATAGGTATCATATTCATAGGCGGTGAGCTTTCGTTTATCGTTGCTATTTTTATTTCTCACCACTCTGCGTAGAATTTCAAAGGCTGGATTTTCGCCCGACTTAATTACAATTTCCTGAAGCTTCGTAACATCTTCCTCTAGTTGAAAATTGATTACCTGTTTAACTCCTTTTTTAATCGCCTTATGCCTTGGCTTATAGCCGATATAGGAAGCAAAAATTGAATCGGTAGGCTTGGTTGTTTTTAATAGATAATTTCCGTCAAAATCAGACGTGGTTCCGATCGATGTACCCTTGAATACAATATTAGCATACGGTATGGGGTCGCCAGAAGCAGCATCAATCACTTTACCCTGAATGATCGTTTCCTGTGCAAACACCGAAGCGACCGCAAAAACAAGAGTAACAAGTGAAAGGGAGAATGCTCTAAAACTAAGTAAGACGCTCACAAAATGAGTTTAAACGCAAATTTAACGATTTATACGGTGTAACTGACAGGAGGTTAACATCGGCTATCGATTATTTCTTCTAAATACCGATAGGCTCTTTATCTCCTAAATGGTGTGGGGTAGTTCCCAAAACATATAAATCCAAAATAGCTTTTGTCCGTGCCAGATACTCACGTAAATAAACACGCAAGGCATCCTCCTGGTTCGGCTCACTGGCAACCAGGGCAACCGCATCAACATCGTAATACCGGCTAATAAATAAGGCCCGGTAACTATGGAAGGGTTGCGTAATGATGGTAATATTCGTTTGACCAAAAATTTCTTTGCACCTGACAATCGAATCGAGCGTGCGCAACCCGGCAAAATCAAGGGTGATCGCCTCGGCCGGAACACCCAACCTGATAAGGGCTTTCTGCATCTCAAAAGGCTCATTATAATATTTAGTGCGGTTATCACCACTTACAATAAAGTGAACAATCTTTCCTTCTTTATAAAGTTCTGCCGCAGTTGCGATTCGGTTATGAAAAAAAGGATTGGGCGACCCGTTAACCAACCGGTGGCTGGTGCCAAGTACCAGGGCTACTCCGCTGTCGGGCAATAATTTATAGTCAGTAAGTACGTGGGATTTTGTGCTTCGAACTACCCAAACGTTAGTAACCAGGACGATTACAACAATGAATAAAAAAATAATCACCCCTACCCGTAGCGTCCTCTTCAAAAAATTCATCACCAATAGATTAAAGCGGTGGTAAAGCTACTGAATTGACTTCAGAAATTCTCTTTCCATAATTTCTGGTCGCTTCATCATTCTGCGCAGCCAACGCAGTCGAATTTCATCCTTCTCCGCAGATGATAATTGCCATTGAACTTCGGATTGACGCATTTTAGGAACCAGCGTATTTAAGCAAATGGCTGCACTCACTGAAATATTAAGACTTTCCGTAAAGCCATACATGGGAATCCTCACTTTCATATCGGCCTGCGAGAGGGCAAATTCTGACGTTCCATGCAATTCGTTACCCATTACCACTGCCATTTTTTCATCAATGGGTAAATCATAAATGGAAACCCCATCCGGAGAAGGATCCGTAACCAGAATTTTATAACCCTGTTTTTTAAGGTGCTCAAAGCACAACGCAGTGCCACTTTTTTCTTTGCCTTTGTATTTGATTAAGTCCACCCATTTGTAAGAGCCCTTTAATACTCTTCTGTTGACAGAATACTTAACTTCATTCTCAACAATATGAATATCCTGAATGCCCATGCACTCGCAGGTGCGAATCACTGCGCTGGCATTTTGTGATTGATAAATTTCCTCCAACACCATGGTGATGTGGCGCGTGCGCTGATTGAGTACCTGATCGAGAAACTCTCTTTTGTGATCACTGATATATTGCGAAAAGTGATTGATTAATAATCTGCTTTTTGTGGCTTCGTCCATCGAACAATACAGAGTCTTTCCTGTTAATTGAAATCAAAGTAAACAAGAATGAGCGACACAAAAAATTATCTGATCATTGGAGGAAACTCGGGGATTGGAAAATCACTGGCCCATTTGCTTATCTCAAAGAATCATTCCGTTACGCTTGCTTCCCGCAATGGCTCTTCAGATTCTTCCATTAAAAGTCTTGTTTACGATGCAACACAGGATGAACTAAAATCAGAAGACCTTCCAACGCAATTAGATGGGTTAGTGTATTGTCCCGGCTCCATTAACCTTAAACCATTTCATCGGCTTACCAATCAGGAGTTTTTGGAGGATTTCAATATCAATGTTCTTGGAGCGATCAGAACTATTCGAAGTGTTCTCCCATGCTTGAAACAATCGAACAAGCAGCGATTGTTTTGTTTAGTACGGTTGCCGTACAACAGGGAATGCCATTTCATACATCAGTGGCGACTGCAAAAGGAGCCCTTGAAGGCCTCACCCGATCATTGGCTGCCGAACTTGCACCCAAAATCAGAGTCAACGCAATTGCCCCTTCTCTAACCAATACACCATTAGCCAGCAAACTGCTTGCTTCGGACGACAAAAAGAAAGCCTCTGATGAACGCCATCCGCTTAAGCGCGTAGGTGAAGCCGATGATATAGCCCGGATGGCTGGTTTTCTGCTTTCCGCTGAAGCGGCATGGGTTACGGGACAAGTATTCCATGTGGATGGTGGTCTCTCGGCACTGCGGATATAAAATCCATAATAAATCCAGGCATGGGGTATTGACCAGGATTTCTTACTTTTGCGGTTTATTTTTTCGCTAATGCTCAAAATTGTCTCGTTTTTTAGTCTTTTGGCCTTTTTTTCATTCTCTACACAAGCCCAATCGGATCTTAAACTCCTGGAATCGGTACCCTACGCGGAAGAACAGCGCATATTTATCCATGAATTTGCCAAGGGTTTTCAGGCTCCTGAAGTAGTCGCAACACCCACTGAAGAAACTATTGAAGCCTGGCGAACCTGGGAGACCGTTGAAAATTATACATTCGGAAAAGATCGTGGCAGTTTGCCCATGATTGCCGACCTCGATGCCCTGCATCCCTACTTCCGCGATAAAATCAGTTTGCTCATTTCTACCTGTAAATCAAAAGGAATTGAACTTGCTATTGTTGAGTCGTACCGCACGCACACGAAGCAGAATGAGTATAAGTCGATGGGAAAAAAATATACCCGTTCGGGTGGTGGCCACTCTAAGCACCAATATGGGTTAGCTGTTGATGTGGTACCTGTGATCGACTCAGTAGCACAATGGGATAATGTGAAACTTTGGAGAAAAGTTGGTGCTATTGGCGAGCAACTGGGTTTGCGCTGGGGCGGACGATGGAGAAACCCCTATGATCCCGGGCACTTTGAATGGACCGGTGGATTAAGTAGCTACCATTTATCTGCAGGCCTTAAACCGCGTGTTCCAAAATCTGAGAAGTATGTTTGCATTGAAGAAGAATTGAATCAATTGGTTGATTATTGGAAAGCCTGGGAGACGGAGCAATCTGCCATCACCAGCAAACAAGTGGCGTCATCCAAAATGAATTGAGTGAGTATTCCTTCTTAAATCTAATCTCGGTTAGGCTTTTCAACCTCTTAAATAATTTCATTTTGCCGGGGTAGGCAAACCTTGTATATTTCCTTTCTAAACCCATCCGGCATTGAATTTGTTTCGATGCTAGTTTTGCTCTGTTTGAACTTTAGCATTAATTAGTCCAATTCATTTAAACAAAAGAGTATGAAAAGAATTCTGTTGGTGCTCTTTGCGATTGTAAGTGTTGCATCGCAAGCACAGACCAAACTCGTAGAAAAGGTTACCCAAAAAGGAAGTGAGATTGTCATTCCTTATGAAAAGTATGTGCTTCCTAATGGTCTCACATTAATCATTCATGAAGATCACAGTGATCCTGTTGTACATGTAGATGTAACGTATCACGTTGGTTCCGCTCGTGAGGAGATCGGAAAATCGGGCTTCGCACATTTCTTTGAGCACATGATGTTTCAGGGTAGTGACAACGTAGGTGACGAACAACATTTTAAAATTGTTACCGAAGCCGGAGGAACCCTGAACGGAACTACCAACACAGATCGCACGAACTACTTCGAAACTGTTCCCAACAATCAACTGGAGAAAATGATTTGGCTCGAAGCAGATCGCATGGGCTTTTTATTGGATGCTGTCACTCAAAGGAAATTTGAAGTACAACGCGAAACCGTAAAGAATGAGCGGGGTCAAAACTATGACAACCGGCCTTATGGATTGGTGAATGAAGTGATCAATAAAAATCTCTACCCCTATGGGCACCCCTATTCCTGGTTGACCATCGGATACATTGAAGATCTGAATCGGGTAAATGTAAATGACTTAAAGAATTTCTTTCTGCGCTGGTATGGACCCAATAATGCAACGCTAACCATCGGGGGTGATTTAAAACCTGCCGAGGTAGTAAAGCTTGTTGAGAAATATTTTGGAGCTATCCCCAAAGGACCGGATGTACAAAATATGAACTTGCCGGCACCGTCATTATCAGGAGACCGGTACATAACGCTTGTTGATAATTATGCAAGGATTCCGCAAGTAGTAATTACGTATCCTACCGTGCCAGTTTATCATGAGGATGAAGTTGCCCTTGACGCGCTTGCCGAAATTCTGGGCCAGGGAAAGAATTCTATATTTTATCAGGAAATTGTTAAAAATCAAAAAGCATTGAATGCCTCGGCTTTTGGTAACAATAGCGAATTGTCTGGGATTCTGAGATTTAGTATCACCCCGTCCCCTGGTTCATCGCTGGCAGATTCCAAGAAACTGATTGACGAGGCTCTCAAAGCGTTTGAAGCCCGGGGAGTTACAGATGAAGATATCGAAAAATTTAAAGGATCATTTGAATCTCAGTATATCAATGGCCTGCAAAGTGTTTCAGGCAAAGTATCGCAGCTTGCCTACTTCCAGACCTTTGCTGGCAATCCAAATCAGATTGGCAAAGAACTTACCCGTTATAGCAAAGTAACTAAGCAGGATGTGCAGCGGGTATATGAAAAATATGTGAAAGGCAAACCGGCTGTCATTTTAAGCGTAGTAACAAAAGGTCAGGAGGCAAACATTGTGGCCGCAGAAAATTACAAAGTAGATCAGTCAGTTTATAATGCACCGAATTATGGTTATGCCGGACTAACCTATAAAAAGCCGAAAGACAATTTCGAGCGAAATAAAATGCCGGGTAATGGTCCTAACCCAGTCGTTAAAGTTCCTGCCTTCTGGAAAAAGACATTAGATAACGGGGTTAAAGCCATAGGAACTCAAACTACCGAACTTCCCCTGGTGACCCTCTCCCTTACAATTCCGGGTGGCCACATCTTGCAGGCAAATGATACCTCAAAAATTGGGTTAGCACGGATGTTTGCCGCTATGATGAATGAGGACACAAAGAATTATACCGGAGAGCAGATGCAGGCCGAGCTTCAGAAAATCGGAAGTTCGGTTACTGTAAATAGCAGCTTCGATGGAATCACCTTCCGTCTGCAAACTTTAAAAAAGAACCTCGACAAAACACTGAAGCTCTTTGAAGAGCGCCTGCTCAGCCCTAAGTTCACACCGGAGGCCTTTAGTCGTATTCAAAAGCAATCGATCGAAGGATTTAAACAAAGCAAATCACAGCCGGCATTTATTGCCAGTGATGTCTTTGCCAAAATGAACTACGGTCCTACTATTTTAGGTCTTAGTGAAGCAGGTACTGAATACACTGTAAAAAATCTAACCCTGAAAGATGTTGAGGATTATTACAACAACTACATCACTTCAAGAGAGGCCAGACTGGTGGCTGTAGGCGATGTAACTGAAAATGAAATTCTAGGAAAACTGGATTTCCTTAAGAAACTTCCTAACAAAGAAGTTAAGCTACCTTCGGTGCCGGCTGTTCCATCTGTTGACAAAACAAGGATCTACCTGGTCGATGTACCTAAAGCTGCCCAGACTGAATTTCGTGTAGGCGGTGTAACGGGACTTAAATACGATGCTACCGGAGATTACTATCGCGCTATACTAGCCAACTGGCCACTGGGTGGTGCATTCAACAGTCGCATCAATTTGAATCTACGCGAAGACAAGGGCTGGACCTATGGAGCACGCTCAGGATTTTCGGGCGATAAGTATAGCGGAACATTTTCATTCAGTTCAGGCATCCGGGCCAACGCCACCGACAGTGCATTGGTTGAAGTGATGAAAGAGTTAAAGAACTATACCACCAATGGCGTAACCGAAGATGAAATCAAATTCATGAAAAGCGCCCTGGGTCAGAGGGATGCCTTGCTATATGAAACCGGGTTCCAGAAAGCTGGTTTTATTGGTCGTATTCTTGAATACGACCTGCCGGCAAACTATGTAGATGAACAAAATAAAATCCTGGCAAAGATAACCAAAGCAGACATTGATCAGGTTTCCAAAAAATGGATTAAGCCTGAAACGACCAATGTATTGGTGGTGGGTGACAAAGTGAAAATTGTACCCGGCCTGGAGAAACTCGGCTATGAGATTATTGAGTTGGATGTGAACGGAAAACTCAAGACCGGCAATGAGTTGTTGAATAAGAAATTAGTTGAACCTAAAAAGTAGTTTATTCACTAGTTAAAATTCCAGATTCAATAGTGGGGTCTCCATTTTGAATCTGGAATTTTAAATCTTTAATCCTTAAGCACCCGCATTTCTACCCTGCGGTTTTTAGCGCGGGCTTCTTCTGAGTTTTCGGTGGCTATCGGTTTGGTACCGCCAAAGGCTTTAGTTTTTACGCGGTCTTTATTAATGCCCTTGGAGGTCATGTATTTTTTTACAGCGTCTACTCTTGCCTGTGATAGTTTAAGATTCGCTTCTGCATTGCCCTTATTATCGGTGTGGCCTTCCAGTTGAACAACCACTTTGGTGTTTTCTTTCATCATCGCCACCACCTCATCCAGTTGGGGAAAAGATTTTGGGTTTATCACTGACTTGCCCAACTCAAAAATCAGGTGATCGAGTACGATCGTTTGGCCAAGAGAGGTAAGTTGAATATCGCGGGTGATTACATTGCCTACAGCCTCTTTGGGGTCAACAATTACCGTTCGGGGCATGTAGCCCTCGGTTTCTGCGGTAATCTGGTATTTGGATGAGCCGAAGATCTGGAAAGTAAACGTGCTGTCATTAATCGTACCTGAGATACTGCCTGTGGGGTAGCTTTTATAAACAATCCTGGATTTGAGGAATTTGCCCCTTACAGCATCCACCACATCTCCTTTCACGGTGATCTCCTGGCTGAGTGTCAGTATAGGGCTTAACAAAAGTGCTAAAGCAATAAACTTTTTCATTATACAAAGCACAGGAAAAGAAAAGGAACAATCAACCTAAACTTGAGTGTAAAAAAATCGGTTTTTCCGACAGGCATGTGGATAGAAAATAAGGTAATTACTGTTAAAACGAAAAATAGTAACTTTAGTATATAGACCCTGACAATGAACTTAAGCAATCCCTTATTTATTATTCCAGCATTAACAGGCCCGGCATTTATCATTATCGGAGTCCTCATGCTCAAATTTCCTGCTAAGAAAATAAATGGGATTTATGGATACCGTACTTCTAATTCAATGAAATCACAAGAACGGTGGGACTTCGCTCAACTCTATTCTGCGAAGGAAATGATTAGGGCCGGAGCCATTTTATAGTTTAGCTCTCTTATGGGTCTGTTTTATAATCCACAGGTAGGTATTGGTACAGCTATTGGCCTAGGTCTTATGATAGCAATAATCATTACATTGATGTTGAAAACTGAAAAGGCAATTACAAAGAGATTTGGTAAACCTTATTAAAACTTACAGCTATGAAATATATCTACGCGATCATCACCCTCATCAGCTTTCAAACGGTATTTGCTCAAATACCCACCGCTGAAATTCAAATCAAAAATGCCGAACTCGCAGCGCCCGAAGAAAAACAGGCTGGGGCTATGGTGTATGGGTACGATGCCAAAGGTAAATTTGTGGTTCTCAGAAAAGGTACCAATGAATTAATTTGCCTTGCCGACAATCCTAACCAAAAAGGTTTTAGTGTATCGTGCTACCATCAGGATCTTGAGCCTTTCATGGCGCGGGGAAGAGAATTAAAGGATGCAGGAAAAACCACGCAAGAAATTTTTGACATGCGTGAAGCGGAAGCAAAGTCAGGAAAGCTGGTGATGCCCAGGCAAGCATCCAACTTACAAGTCTTTTCTGCATCAGACGAAAATTATAATCCCACCACAGGTGAAGTAAAGAAAGGAAGTTTCCGGTATGTGGTTTACATACCCTGGGCCACAGCAGCCAGTACCGGACTTCCCATAAAACCTGAAGCACCCGGCATGCCGTGGATCATGAACCCGGGCACACATCGCGCCCATATCATGATCGATCCGGTGTCGAAGGATTGATAGACGGGAGCAAGCGAGAATAAGACGAGAACGAGCAAGAGTAAGACGGGAGCAAGCAAGAATAAGACGGGAGCGAGCAAGAGTAAGACGGGAGCGAGCAAGAATAAGACGGGAGCGAGCTCCAGTAAAGCGGGAGCGAGCAAGAGTAAGACGGGAGCGAGCAAGAGTAAGATGGGAGCGAGCTCCAGTAAAGCGGGAGCGAGCAAGAATAAAGAGAGAGCGAAGGCGAATAAGACGGGTGCGAGCTCCAGTAAAGCCGGAGCGAGCAAGAATAAAGAGGGAGCGGATGAACCTTCCTAAGATTAGTTCAAGTCGGTACGGTGCGAGTTCAAGTAGTTAC
The DNA here is from genome assembly GCA_044229915.1 of Cyclobacteriaceae bacterium. Classification (GTDB taxonomy): domain Bacteria; phylum Bacteroidota; class Bacteroidia; order Cytophagales; family Cyclobacteriaceae; genus ELB16-189. The sequence goes on along the minus strand of JBGASB010000005.1, from coordinate 211,151 downwards.
GGTACGAGGTCAAGGTGTTATGGTACAAGTTCAAGGTGGACTGGTGCTGGATACCAGTGTGCTGTCTGTCAGGTCTTTCGACCTTACAGCAGAGTGGAAACTACCTGACAACAAATAATCACATCCAAAACCGCACACCAATAAGTCCCCACACCCATAGATAGGTTGTAATACAAAGTGCAGAAGCGAGGTAAAGGTATAGGAATATCCTGCCCATCAAAGATGAAATCTGGTGCCGGTCACGCACAAAAAAGAATATAGCCACTAGCGTGAAAATGGCAATCAAAAGGGAGGCAACAAAAACGGAATAAGAGGATGGTCCCGGTGCACCTAACGAGAAGCTTGTAAAATTAGTCACAATGAGAAACGCCATGGCAATAAAGCTAATGCTATACCCCCAGAAACTTAATCTGGCCGGGAAGGCACTGAGCGATTTTCCCTTTCCTTTCAAATAGAAGAACTGGATAATCCAGATGATTCCCACAAGCAAACCTGCTATTGTAATAAGCAAGGCCAGGGCTCCCAACACAATGGGCACCCATGCTCCTGGTGCCGAAGTCTTACGTGTATTGCCAAAGCCGGCAATCATCACTGTTTCGTGGTCATCGTTTTCGGTGAAGGTGACCGAGTTGGTATAACCATCCTTACTCAAATTCATGAATTGACTCTTTCCAGATGGGTGTAGTTGGTTTGCTTCACCACCCAGTAAATTTTTGGAGTAGAGTTGACCGTCCTTTTCATAGACCCGGACAATATTCAGCAACCATTCGAGAAAGTAGGTCATTTGTGCACGTGGGTAGGTGCTCCGGTAGTAACCAATCCATTTAGCTTTGTCCTCAGGTGTCAAAGAGACCGGGGCCGGAAGCGCAGACGGCACTTCTTTCATAACGATTTCCATCACCGCGTCATTAAGTTTTCCAAAACCTTGTCCATCGTAGTTTACCAGAACTATATAACCGATGTTAAGTTGCGTGTTATAAACATAATGAGCCAGCCCACCGTTTACACCACCATCATGCCCATGAAACAAATAACCTTTATAGGATGTAGTATAATTATGCAAGCCATAACCAGCTTTAGAGCCGGCTTCAGCCGCGAGGCTTGTTACAGGAGTTTCCATCCGGTCGACCGAAGTTGAATCAAGCAGTTTAATGCCCCCGTAAGTTCCCCGGTTCATCAACATCTGCACAAAGGGCATCAATTCAAGGGCCGAAGCATTTAAGCTTCCGGCTGGTCTGCGGAGTATGTTCCAGTATTTTTCTTCGCTGGGATTTTGTTCTCCCGAGTAATTAGTGACCAGACGTTGCAATGCCATTCCATCCTGACGGAAGGTAATGGACTTCAATCCCAGAGGCTCAAAAATCCTGGCACGTACCCACGACTCATACTCCTGCCCGGTCTTCTTCTCAATGATACGGGCAACTACGGGAGGCCCCGAATTGCAATACGCAAAGAAAGACCCTGGCCGCCAGCGCGACTTCCTGCTTTCAGGATAAAGCATGAGGCCTTGCTCGAGCGTAATGGTGTCGCTGTTGAAGGCATATTCTTTTAACGACCAATCGTCAAAGCCGGTCGTGTGCTCTAACAAATGAACGATTCGTACCGGATGCGTTTCTTCCCACGGGTTTTCAAACTGAATCTCAGGAGCAAGGTCTTTGAGTTTATCGTCTAACTGCAACGATCCTTTTTCAATCAATTGAAGCGCGCTTACAGCTACAAAACTTTTTGTGATAGAACCCAGTCGAAACATGGTTTGGTCTGTTACCGGTTCTTTTGTTTTCAAGTTCTCAACACCTACGTTTTGTTTGAAGAGAATGGTATCCCGGTCGAACACGATTATCTGGGCCCCGGGTACATGATACTTACTGGCAATCGAATCAATCCTGACTTTTAGTGAATCGAAATTGATGGCTGTTTGCGACCAGCCCTCGGTGCACAAAAACAACAAAAGCAGGCAGCCGGTAATAGCAGTAATACTCTTATGGAAGCGATTCATCGGAGTTGAGTTAAAGTAAATGAAGAGGCAATAACCATGACTAAATTAAATCATGGCGGGTACATTTAAAAACAGGTGTATAGGTAAGTACATGTTGGAGAAGAACTCCAACATGAGTAGAGATTTCATTGTCGTCAGGTTTTACAACCTGCCGCACTTAACCTTGTCTGTCAGTTCGGAAGCCCTGACTGCAGATTAATACCTATATCACAACTCCAACTCAATCGAATCCCCCGCAGTAAAAAGCTTTTGCTCCGGCTTCTTCGCTTCTGACTTCTCAACCTCTTTCTTACCCTTTACTTCTTCTTTTTTGCTTTCTCCGCCCGGCTTTTCCGTTCGGACTGGCCCGAAGAGGTCGGCTTGCTTGGCTGCTTTTGGTTTTGGGCCTTTGTCTTTAGGTGGTTTACCGTTGACGAGCGGCCCTTGTTTTTGTTTGGGCTCCCCGAAGAGGGCTGCCTGACCGTCTTCTTCAATGATGGTTTCGTCTTCCCCACCTGATTTTTTTTTTGGCGACTCAGCCCCCTTTCCGGTTCCGGTCGCCTTTTCAAAAGCTTCTGCGAATTCTTCAAACTCATCACCCTCTTCCAGCCCGGTGTCTTCCGGCTCTTCTACCGGTTTCACCTTCGTTACCTTGTGTTGCGAGAGCCTGTTGCCGAGTGATTTCCAGCCCTTCACATCCACAATATCTTCCAGGTTCACAACTTCTGTCTCTTTTTCCTTACCCTTTCCTTTTACCAACTCCACCTCTACTTCAGGGATATCAGAAGTAGTCACGAATTCAAGGCGCGAGCCAATACCTTCCGAAATAAATCCAAACTCTTTGTCGATCGTATTGGTCTCAATTAAGAATCGCTTCACAAAATAGTGCTTGCTCTCGCCATCTACATAGATGGCTGAGATTGCTTTCTTGGGATTGAACTTCTCTACCAGAATGGTCTTCTCCGGTTCGTACCGGTTGGTGAGTTCGTAATTCGTAATCTTGTACGTTCCGCTTTTGGTAATTGCAATAATCTGATCATCGCCATCAAATTTACCCACATGCTTGCCGCGCTTGTCTTTGTTCAACCGGCCACTGGCCTCATCAAACCATAAATCAAGACCACTCAGGGTTGAACCCTTCGCTTCCTTGAAGTCAACCTTGCGCACCGGGTATTTGGTGATTGTATTTCCCTTGGCTCCTCGCCCTTTAATTTCCAGTTCCGAGAAATCGAAATCGAAAATCTTTTTACGGGCCGTACTCGACTGGCTCAGTTTCACTTCCACAATCTCGGCTTCACCATTCGGGTTGGCGCTCAGGTAATATACTTTGCTGTTGGGATTGCCCTGATCCAGATTATATTCCTTATCGCGAATAATGGCAGGCATAGCAAAACGCTTGGCGAATGACTTGCCGCTCTTGCCATCGCTGTAAATCAGGTTATAGACCATGCGCTCATCCCCTTTCTTCCACACGCCAACGTGAAGAATATCCTTACCCATGAACTTGCGCTCACCAATGCGGCTCACCAGTGCTTTGCCGTCTTTGCGGATGGCTATGATGTCGTCCAACTCTGAACACTCGCAGATGTATTCGTCCTTGCGCATACCCCAACCCACAAAACCATCTTCGCGGTTTACATAGAGTTTCTGATTATTAGCGATTACTTCGGTAGCCGTAACCGACTGGAAGCTTCTGATTTCCGTTTTGCGTTCACGGCCTTTGCCATACTTATCCTGCAGGTTCTGGTAATAGGCAATCGCGTAGTCGGTCAGGTGCTTGAGGTGGTGAATGGTTTGTTTCAACTCATTCTCAAGGTCTTTGAGTAATTCATCGGCCTTGAATGAATCGTATTTTGAAATTCGCTTAATGCGGATTTCAAGCAACCGCAGAATATCATCGCGGGTAATCTCGCGATAGAATTGTTTCTTATAAGGTTTTAAGCCTTTGTCGGTGGTGGTGATTACTTCTTCAAACGTTTCGCAGTTTTCAATGTCGCGATAGATTCGCTTCTCGATGAAGATTTTCTCCAGGGAAGAGAACAGGATTTTCTCCATCAACTCCGCCTTCCGGATCTCCAGTTCCTGCTTCAGAAGTTTTACGGTCTGGTCGGTATTGTACTTCAGGATGTCGTTTACCTTCATGAACTGCGGCTTGTCTTCTACAATCACACAGGCATTCGGTGAAATCGAAACTTCACAATCGGTAAAGGCATACAGCGCATCAATGGCAATCTCAGGCGAAAGTCCGGCCTGCAGGTGGACGAGAATCTCCACGTCCTTGGCGGTATTGTCCACAACCTGCTTCACCTTAATCTTTCCTTTCTCACTGGCCTTCACGATGGAGTCCATCAATGAGCTGGTGGTAGTTCCAAATGGAATTTCTTTAATAGCCAGGGTCTTCTTATCGATGATCTCAATTTTGGCGCGCACTTTAATCTTACCACCACGGTACCCCTGATCGTATTCAGAGAAATCGGCAATACCTCCTGTAAGGAAGTCGGGATAGATTTTAGGATTCTTTCCCTTCAATACATCAATGGAGGCTTTGATCAGCTCACAAAAGTTGTGCGGTAGAATTTTTGTAGAAAGTCCTACGGCAATACCCTCCACTCCTTGTGCCAACAGCAACGGAAACTTCATCGGCAAGGTAACGGGCTCTTTCTTGCGACCGTCATACGACAGTTGCCACTCCGTAGTCTGTGCATTATAAGCTACATCGAGCGCAAATTTGGAAAGCCGGGCTTCAATATAACGCGGTGCAGCCGCACTATCACCCGTACGCACATCGCCCCAGTTACCCTGGGTGTCGAGCAGTAAATCCTTTTGACCGATGTTAACAATCGCCTCACCGATCGCAGCATCGCCATGCGGGTGATACTGCATGGTGTTACCGATTACGTTCGCTACTTTATTGAAGCGACCATCATCCATCTCTTTTAAGGAGTGCATGATTCTGCGCTGCACGGGCTTCAAACCGTCTTCGATGCGCGGCACAGCCCGCTCCAGAATTACGTAGGAGGCGTAATCCAAAAACCAGTTTTCATAAAGTCCGTCCAGGGAAACTAATCCATGAACAACTTCCCCCTCTTCATTTCGTACTGACTTGTCTTTAATTGCTTTCTTCTTGCTCATTCTAAGTTGCTAATTACTCCTCGATTCTAGTTACTCGTTACTGGTTGCTCGTAAGTTTGTACTTGAGATCCCATTTTGTGACCTCAAGTCTATTTGTATTAAAGTAAACTGACACTCAAGCGTATTATGATTTATCAAGTTAACTATCACATTATGTGATACCAATCTGCTCTTGCCATCCACTCTCCAAACTGCCTACTGCCACCTGCCTACTGCCACCTATTTTCTTACTTGCTTATTGTCAATTTCACTCTCCACTAACTCCTCCTCACTCTCCACTGCGTCCAACTCAATCCGCAGGTTGTCAATAATAAACTCCTGTCGGTCGGGCGTGTTTTTACCCATATAGAACTCAAGAATCTTTTGCAGGTGCTTTTCCTTATCAATACGCACTGGCTGTAAACGAATGTCCTCGCCAATGAAGGTTCCAAACTCTTCCGGAGAAATTTCTCCCAACCCCTTGAAGCGGGTGATCTCAGGTTTGCTTCCCAGCTTATTCATAGCTGCCTGCTTCTCTTCATCGCTATAGCAGTAAATGGTTTCCTTCTTATTGCGCACCCGAAACAGCGGAGTCTCTAAAATATACACATGACCCGCCTTTACCAGGTCGGGGAAGAACTGCAGGAAAAACGTCATCAGCAACAACCGGATGTGCATACCATCCACATCGGCATCGGTGGCAACAATCACTTTGTTGTAGCGCAGACCGTCCATGCCGTCTTCAATATTCAATGCATGTTGCAGGAGGTTAAACTCCTCGTTTTCATACACCACTTTTTTGGTTAGGCCAAAACAGTTCAATGGCTTTCCGCGCAAGCTAAACACCGCCTGGGTTTCTACATCGCGAGATTTGGTAATTGAGCCGCTGGCGGAATCTCCCTCAGTAATAAAAATCACAGACTCACTTCCCTTCTCGCCTTTCTCATCATCAAAATGAAAGCGACAGTCGCGCAGTTTCTTGTTATGGAGGTTAGCTTTCTTGGCCCGTTCGTTGGCCAGTTTCTTTATGCCTGCAATTTCCTTGCGCTCGCGTTCCGATTGCAAAATGCGTTTGAGCAAGGCATCCGCAACGGTCGCATTTTTATGAAGATAAATCTCCAGTTCCTTGGCCACGAAATCACCCACAAAATTCTTCACACTCGGGCCGTCAGGAGCCATGTTCATCGATCCCAATTTTGTTTTGGTTTGCGATTCAAACACGGGCTCCTGAACCCTAACCGCTATGGCTGCGACTATACTGGCGCGGATATCCGCGGCATCAAAATCTTTTTTATAAAAATCGCGAACACCTCTAACAATTCCTTCGCGGAAAGCGGCCAAGTGCGTGCCCCCCTGGGTTGTGTTCTGTCCGTTTACGAATGAATAGTACTCTTCTCCATACTGCCCGCCATGGGTAAGCGCTACTTCAATGTCATCCCCTTTAAAGTGAATGATGGGATAGCGAATATCCTCGGCATCTGATTTTTGTTTTAGCAAATCAAGTAGTCCGTCTTTTGAGTAGAACTTCTTGCTGTTATAATTAATAGTAAGTCCGGCATTCAGAAAGGCATAGTTCCACATCAGATCATCCAGGTAATCCGGAATGAAGTGATAGTGTTTAAACATGGTATTATCTGGTTCGAATTCAACCAGGGTTCCGTTCCTTTCGTCAGTCTTGGTTTCTTTAGGGTCGGCAGTCAGAATTCCTTTCTTAAATTCAGCCAGCTTGGTCTTGCCTTCGCGAAAAGCCTGCACCTTAAAATAGTTTGACAGTGCGTTAACTGCTTTAGTACCCACCCCATTCAACCCCACCGACTTTTGAAAAGCCCCTGAATCGTACTTGGCTCCGGTATTGATTTTAGATACCACATCCACCACCTTACCTAACGGTATGCCACGTCCATAATCTCGCACAACCACACGCTGGTCAGTGATCTTCACATCAATGGTTTTACCATGGCCCATCATGTGTTCGTCAATCGAGTTGTCGATCACTTCTTTCACCAACACATAGATGCCATCATCTTTGGCAGAACCATCGCCCAGTTTACCGATATACATCCCGGGCCTTAGCCGGATGTGTTCACGCCAATCGAGCGATCTAATACTCGCTTCGTTGTACTCCATTTCCTTCGCCATGTCTTTTACTACTCTTTTTTTAAGTCGCGCAAAGATTAAAAAATAGACCAGAATCTCCAGTGGGAAATTTCAATTCCAGCTCTTTACACTGATTTGAAAGTGATTCAAAAAATAACCGATCTCAAATCACTTCTAATAAAGCGATTTTTATACTCACAACAATTACCTGTGGTTAATCTTCAGTTACAAAAATTTAGGAAGTGATGTAGTGTAACTGACTGATTTTCAAGTATCAAAAAGATGATATCCGAAGCATTTATTTCGCCAGAATTTTCTGCGAAAGCAGGTAAACAGGCCAGCTGATTATCCATACACAAATAAGAATCAAGCTTCCGTAGATCGCAGGCGCCATGCGCGAGTAATCATAGCGGTCGCCCCCATTGAACACGTTTAACAATCCTAATGAGGCAATAAAGAAGACATTGATGGAGATGATAAGTCCATAAAACCAGGTGTTAAATCCCTCATTTTGCTTCCCGATCAGGTTGCGAGCCATAAACACCATTACATTCACTAATGCCATCAAAACTATGGATAGATAAAATAATCCATTTCGCGAAATCGATACTCCCTCTTCCCACAGATTCACGGTTTCGGGCAGCCCGGCATACACATAAAAAAAGGTAATAAGCAACCCCAGCAACGAAAAGAACCAAACCCCTTTGAAAATCTTTAATACCATTCGACTAAATTTGACGCAAAACTAATCGATAATTCAACTTGAACCTCAACCCGATTGTTCTTTCCATCCCCATTTTTTTTATCCTGATCGGGATTGAACTGGCGGTGGAGCGTCTCTCCCATCGCAAACTCTATAGGATGCCCGATGCCATTGCCAATCTAAGTTGTGGCATTACCTCGCAGCTCTCTGGACTATTTATGCGGGTTTTGGCGATTGGTGTTTACGAGGTAATCTATTCGAACCTGGCCTTCTTCACGCTGGAGCGGAACTGGATCTATTGGCTAGCCTTGTTTCTGTTAACTGATTTTGCCTATTACTGGGCTCACCGCATGAGTCATGAAATCAATTTGTTCTGGGGCGGGCATGTAGTGCACCATCAAAGTGAAGAGTACAACCTGTCGGTAGCACTCCGTCAAAGCAGCTTTCAGGTGGTGTGGACCTTTGCCTTTAGTTTACCCATTGCCTTTTTAGGATTTAACACGCTGGACTTCGCGTTGATCTCAGCGCTCAACACCTTATACCAGTTTTGGATTCATACCGAGACCATTAATAAGATGGGCTGGTTCGAATACATTTTCAATACCCCATCGCACCACCGGGTGCATCACGGACGCAATCCCAAGTACATTGATAAAAATCATGCCGGCTCACTGATTATATGGGATAAGATGTTTGGAACCTTTCAGGCTGAAGAAGAAAGACCGACTTACGGAATCACCAAACCCATCAACAGTTGGAATGCAGTGTGGGCCAACTTCAGTCATTATGCCGAGATGGCGAAAGAGATGAAAATGATTCCTTCGTGGAGCGACAAGATCAAATACCTCTTTAAGAAGCCCGGTTGGTTGCCGGATTACCTCGGGGGTTACAGGCCTGCTCCCGAAGTTGACAAACGCAGCTATCATAAGTATGATACCTCTTACCCGGTACAATTGAATTACTATGTTTTGTTTCAATATGTGATCTGTTTGGGCGTAACGGCATTCTTTCTGTTTAAGCAAGCTCAGTTTTCGTTAAGTGAAAAGGCTATAGCCACAACCTTGATTTCTATCTGGGTTGTAAACTGTGGCGTGTTGTTCGAAAATAAAAGATGGGTGCAGTATTCTGAATGGATTCGGATCCTGACCTTTTCGCTTTTACTTATTGCGGCAACAAATCTGTTTTCTCTGGCATCTTACTATTATTTAATCGCCCTTGGTTATGGGCTTGGGTCTGGCATCTGGTTCTATTCAGTTTCAAATCTGCGCAATGAGAAAGTGGCTGTTGCTTAGTGTAGTGTGTGTTGTTTTTTCCTGTGGGAAACCACTTCCCGATCTTAGTCCAATTGACCTGACGAAATGGAAAGAAGACAAAGGCGGCTGCAAGCAAATCCGGGCTTCCTTTTTGACTGACTTAACAGAACAAAAAGATGAATTGAAAGGGCTTTCTGAAGGCGACATTATTAAACTGCTCGGTCGCCCCGATCGCAATGAATTGTACAAGCGCAATCAGAAGTTTTACTATTACGATCTGGAGCCTGGCAAAACCTGTGACTCTACGGCAACAAACCAACAATTGATTTTGCGTTTCAACGCCATGGGCATGGCCAAAGAAGTTGCGATTGAAATGCTTAAGTGATCAATTCAACTATGCAGGGCATTGGCCTGAAAATGCTGTTTACGGACTTGAGCTCGATTAATGTTCCTTCTCAATAAATTTACCAGATCATCTTTCTTTTTGTAGTTGAATGGGTAAAGGAGTGAAGGTTTGAAATAAAATTTCTTTCCCAGTTGTTCAGCGGTATACAGTTCAACCTCGTAAACCCCGCCTATTGTTTTGATATCAACTTCTTTGATGTTCTCGAGCGGGACCAGAATATCCTGACCCTTTAGTATGACATAGAGATAATCTTCATCGAATTCGACCCTGTACACATTTCGGTTCATCCTAATCCACATGTAAATAGCAAACGGCAAGTATATAAAGCCAATCAATGAAATTCGTTTACCATTTATCAATGAAGAAACCATCAAATAAAGGAGAAAGCATAAAAACCCAACCAACAATACCAATACACTATTCTTGTAGAACCCGAGGTAACGGGTTGAAAGACTTTTGATTCGTTGACTTTTCAATTCTGCCATTATCTTTACCAAAAGTTAAGATACACATTCTATGAAAAATATTGCTGTAATTGGTTCAGGTACAATGGGTAATGGCATTGCTCACGTTTTTGCTCAGTATGGATACTCAGTGAGCCTGATAGATATTTCAGAAGAGGCCTTGAAGAAAGCGGTTGCCACGATCGATAAGAACATGGGGCGACAGGTAGAGAAAGGAATTATTACAGAGGCGATTAAAAAGAAGGCACTTGCCCACCTAAGCACAACTTCGTTCCTTAATGAAGGGGTACGTGATGCCGACCTTGTAATCGAAGCGGCCACCGAGAATATTGATCTTAAGCTTAAGATTTTTAAAGAGATTGATGAGTGCACCAAACCAGGTACCATACTTGCCACCAATACCTCCTCTATCTCGATTACTAAAATTGCGTCTGTTACAAAAGGCCCGGATCAGGTAATCGGGATGCACTTTATGAACCCCGTGCCCGTAATGAAACTCGTTGAAGTAATCCGCGGCTATCGCACCAGCGATTCGGTGACGAGCCAGATCATGGAGCTCGCAAAAAAATTAGAGAAGATACCAGTAGAGGTAAATGACTATCCAGGCTTTGTAGCAAATCGTTTACTTATGCCAATGATTAACGAAGCTATTTATACACTGTACGAGAATGTTGCCGGGGTTGAGGAGATTGACACCGTTATGAAATTAGGAATGGCCCACCCGATGGGCCCGTTGCAATTAGCTGATTTTATCGGGTTAGATGTTTGTCTTTCTATCCTCCATGTATTGTATGATGGCTTTGGTAATCCTAAATACGCCCCTTGCCCCTTGTTGGTGAACATGGTACAAGCCGGACATAAGGGCGTGAAAAGCGGCAGTGGGTTTTATCAGTATAAAGCGGGCAGCAAAGAATTAGTCGTGGCCGAACGGTTCAGAAAATGAAATCATCCGAACAACGATTTCTTGACCATTGGGCCGAAGTTAGAAAAGCGGGCCGATGGACGTATGCCCTTAAAAGGGGAATACTTTTCTTTGCCTGGCCGATATATACCGGCACTCAACTCATAAAATACTTTTTTCGCAGGGAAGACTATGACTTTTCACCCGATAGGATTCTGGTTGGTCTTTTAATCTGGACAGCTCTCGGATTCTTGTCGTTTGGATTCATTCTCTGGCAAATGCAGGAGAAGCGCTACCTCGAATTACAAAAAAAGGAGAGCGCATAGCTCCCCCTTTTTCCAAACGATTTTATTTCTTCAGTAAATCGCGGATCTCTGTTAGCAACTGAATATCGGCCGGAGGTGCGGCAGGCGCAGCGGGAGCTGCTGCTTCCTTCTTTTTGGAAGCATTTACTCCTTTCACAATCAGGAACAACACAAAAGCAATAATGATAAAGTTAATGGTGGCTGCAATGAATTTGCCATACTTAACAGCACCCAGGGCCGTCAGGTCTTCCAACTTGCTCAATTGAGCTGCATCTAATGCAGGCTTTAACATGAGTGGGGTAATCACATCATTGATAAGTGAATTCACAATGGCTCCAAAAGCGCCACCAATGATCACACCTATAGCGAGATCAATTACATTGCCACGCATGGCAAAGGCTTTAAATTCTTTTAACATAAAATATTAGGGTTAGGTAAGAAAACCCTAAAATAATAAAGAAAAGGAAAACCTTCAAGGGCTGGATAATGTCGCGAGCGAAAGTTATTGCACTACCTTTAACTGGTTTCTCAATCCCTTAAAACCTACCAGTTCAATACCCGTGCTGCCGATAAACATTTTCGCCTGAATTTTGATTGGGATACGATTTTCGTCAGCCGAGATCCAGCAGGTGATTGAGTTTTCTCCATCAAAAAGCTTGTTGTCCGGCATCACCGGTACCAGCTTATGACAGGGTATTTTCCCGATTTTAGTACTGACATTTTCCTTTCCCTGATACATGATTTTCATGTTGTAGGGAGTGTCTTCAAAAAAACCTGATACCATGAGTGTATCCCCAACTTTATGCTTCGCCAGGTCGATTACACGCAGGTATAAGAATCCGGCTACCATATCGCGTACATTATCGGGTGTTTTGTAATACTTTGGCTCACCATACTTGCCGGTCTCTTTGTCCAGTACCTTGACTTCAGCTTGCAGTTTATCATGATCGTAGGTGATCACTTCATCTTTCCGGTAGTTTCCCTCTTTAATTTTACGATACGAAACGTGGGTAACAATGGCGGCCGTATCAATGTAGGCTCCCCACTGGTCATTTACTTTTGTGATCCAGGAAACAAAGCCCAACGTTTCGCCATAGGCATCTACTTTGTAGCAGGGCCGGGAGTTCATTGTAAAAATTTTCTTTTCAATTACGGTAGAGGCTTTTCCGACTGTAAAGAACCCAAAGTTGACCCGATACTCTAACACCTCGCCTTTACCGAAGCTTGTATTTTTAAGCGGCAAAAAGTCCTTCCTTTTCTCACCTGTAAATGATGATAGTAGAATCAGTACAATTAAACTATTTAAGAATAGTTTCATAAGTCAAAATTAACCCTTGGGCTTATAAAGACAAAGTACATGCCAAGGGGTGAGATTGTTCCAAATTGTGCCATTATTGGGCAAATCCTTAAAAAAAATGAGCGCTATACCGCAACATTATTTTCCCTTAATGCTTCGTTCAAAGAAGTCTTCTTATCGGTGCTCTCTTTACGGGTGCCAATAATTAAGGCACATGGAACCTGATACTCACCCGCTGCAAACTTTTTGGGTATCGTGCCTGGAATAACCACTGAACGGGATGGAACGAAGCCTTTATACTCAATTGGTTTAGAGCCGGTAACATCGATGACCCTGGAACTTCCTGTGAGCACTACGTTTGCCCCAAGCACTGCCTCTTTTCCAACTCGCACCCCTTCTACCACAATACAACGCGAGCCAACAAAAACATTATCTTCAATAATTACCGGAGCGGCCTGAACCGGCTCGAGAACCCCCCCTAATCCTACCCCTCCACTCAGGTGAACATTTTTTCCAACCTGTGCACAGCTACCTACCGTGGCCCAGGTGTCAACCATTGTTCCTTCATCTACATAAGCGCCAATGTTTACATACGAAGGCATCATGATCACCCCCCGGTTTACAAATGAACCATACCGGGCAATCGCATGTGGCACTACCCTAACCCCAAGATTTTTGTAGTCTTTCTTTAACGCAATCTTATCATGAAACTCAAATGGTCCCACTTCAATAACCTCCATTTGCTGGATGGGAAAATACATGATTACCGCCTTCTTGATCCACTCATTCACCTTCCAGTTTTCACCCTCCGGCTCGGCTACCCGCAGCTTGCCTTTATCCAGTAAAGCCACCACTTCGCGTACTGCGTTTTGGCTCTCCAATGACTTCAATAACTCGCGATCCAGCCAGGTCTTTTCTATTAGTTCTTTGAGTTCCATTTATGTCCTATTTTTAAACCAGCTTGCAATAAATGAAAAAACGAAGAATAGTCCTCGCCTCGATACTCAAACCCGTGGATGATACCCGCATGTTTGAGAAGATCGGAACTTCACTTTCGAAAGTGAGTGACTATGAAATTTTCATAATCGGATACCCAGGCAAAGGAGACTCTAAAAGTCATCAAAGGATCATTCAAATCCCTCTGAAATCCTTCAATAGAATTAGCCTTGGCCGGCTGTGGGCTCCATGGCAAATCATGAAAATTATATATAAAGTAAAACCTGAGCTATTGATAGTCAATACCCATGAATTACTGATAGTTGGTATGCTAAACAGAATATTCTTTGGCACCCGAATTATCTACGATATCCGGGAAAATTACTGGCGGAATATTCTTCACACGAAGGTATTTCCAGTTCCTTTCCGCCCCTTCCTTGCGGCCTGGGTACGACTCAAGGAAATACTAACTGCGACCTTCTTTCATGCATTCTTTTTAGCCGAAAAAACCTACGTTAAGGAACTTGGTTTTTTACAAAACCGTCACATTATACTTGAAAACAAAATGGTGGTGCCAGATGGGTTTAAGAGATCAGTTAGTGGTGAAAAAATCAGGTTATTGTTTAGTGGTACCTTGGCCGAAAGCACGGGTGTTTTTGAAGCTATTAATCTTGCCAAAAAGTTGCATCAGGTTGACACAAAAACAGAGCTTACAATCATCGGGTTCTGTGCCCTCCCCTCTACCCTTACCGAGATCAAAAAAGAGATTGCAGGACTAGCCTTCATCTCCCTGATTGGGGGCGATCGGCTTGTCCCCCACGACAAAATTCTGGAAGCTATAGCCGCGTCAGACTTTGGAATTATTTGCTACTGGCAATCCCACCATATTGAGAATCGGATACCTACCAAACTCTATGAATATCTGGCTTGCCGCCTCCCGATCATCCTTCACATGCAAGGGCCCTTGGTTGAGATTTGCATGCCCTATGGTGCAGCGCTTGCGGTTGACTTTCGGAACATTCAGCCCGCTGAGTTATTGACTAAAATGAATTCGACTCACTTCTACAGTTCTGAACCTGTCAACGTTACCTGGGCCTCGGAAGAACCCCGGTTACTTAAAAAAGTTAGCGATATTTTAGCCTAAATTATTTTTTAGACTAATCTAAATATTTACTTTTGTGGACTTCAACCCGCAAAAGCATGTTAAGCCTCACGGAAGAAAACTACCTCAAAGCGATCTATCATCTATCAGATGGTGGCTCAAAATCAGTGTTGACAAATGAATTGGCCGAAGCCATGAATACCAAGGCTGCCTCGGTTACAGACATGGTTAAAAAACTATCCGCCAAGGAAGTGATCAGTTATGAAAAGTACTATGGAGTAAATGTGACCCCGAAAGGCAAAAACGAGGCCCTGATGGTCATCCGCAAACACCGGTTATGGGAAACATTTCTCGTTCAGAAGTTGGGTTTCTCCTGGGATGAGGTGCATGAAGTAGCTGAGCAACTGGAGCACATCAACTCTACCCGGTTGATTGAAAAGCTGGATGAGTATCTGGGCTTTCCGAAAGTAGATCCCCATGGGGACCCTATTCCGGACCATAAAGGAAAGTTGAAAGTACAACCCCAGATTGCAATTGATCAGTTACCGATTGGCTATCTGGGCAAGATAGCAGCCGTGAAGGATTCAGACTCCAACCTCCTTAAATACCTCGAAAAGATTGGTGCCAAACCAGGGACGAAAATCAAGATTTTAGGTAAAGAGGATTACGATGAGTCGATGGAAATACTAATCGATGACAACCGCATCTTTATCTCTAAAGAAGTTTCACAGAACATTTTAGTAATCGAATAATGAACGCGCCTATTCAAAGAAAATCACTTAGTGAAGTACACGCAACCGTAGATGCTACCAATCGAAAAGGCTGGCGAAAGTTGATTGCCTTCCTTGGACCAGCTTATTTGGTAAGTGTTGGCTATATGGATCCTGGCAACTGGGCCACCGATATCGCAGGCGGCAGTCAGTTTGGGTATAAGTTAATCTGGGTGCTGTTAATGTCAAACCTGATGGCATTGCTACTCCAAAGTCTCAGTGCCCGCCTGGGAGTGGTTCGGCAACTTGATCTTGCCCAGGCCTCGCGAAGTTCGTATCACCCCGTGGTGAACTTCTGGCTTTGGTTACTCGCTGAGATTGCGATCGCTGCCTGTGACTTGGCCGAGGTTTTGGGGATGGCCATCGGTTTGCAGTTATTATTTGGCTTGCCCTTAATATGGGGAGTAAGCCTCACTGTTTTGGACACGCTGCTCCTGCTGGTATTACAGAGTTATGGCATGCGAAAGATTGAGGCCTTTATTATTGCCCTGGTGGCAACAATAGGTGCCTCCTTTTTATTAGAGATGATCTGGGCCAAACCCGATATGGGAGAACTTGCCCTTGGGTTCATTCCATCCCTGCCTTCGGATGCTGCTTTATACATTGCCATTGGTATCATCGGGGCAACGGTAATGCCGCATAACCTGTATCTTCACTCATCGCTGGTACAAACCCGCAGGATTGACACAAGTGAAAGGGGAATCTGGAGTGCACTTAAGTATAATCTCATTGATTCAACGATTGCCTTGAACGCTGCTTTCTTCGTTAACTCTGCTATTCTCGTACTGGCAGCCTCTACCTTTTTCAGGGCAGGCATGTACGAAGTATCCGATATCCAGGATGCCTATAAGTTCTTATCCCCCATTCTTGGAAACGAGTGGGCGTCAATCTTGTTTGGAGTGGCATTGATTGCCGCAGGGCAAAGTTCAACGATAACCGGAACGTTAGCAGGGCAAGTTGTAATGGAGGGATATTTGAATTTGCGGATTGCTGCCTGGTTAAGGCGATTAATCACCCGTCTGATTGCTATCATCCCCGCTTATATTGTAATCTTAATATATGGTGAAGGTAAAACGGGCGAGTTGCTTGTATTCAGTCAGGTAGTTTTGAGTTTGCAACTTGGCTTTGCCGTGATTCCGCTCATTCACTTCACAAGCGATAAAGAGAAGATGGGTGTCTTTGCGATTAAACCCTGGATGAAGATTGCTGCCTGGATTATTGCGACCATCATCGTTTCACTAAATGTAAAATTAGTGATCAATGAAATCTCTTTATGGATTGAGATAGCCGGAGACAACTCCTGGATTATTTTAGTTACTGCAATCCCGGTTTGTGTTGGTGCAGCCGCCCTATTACTTTACATTACATTTAAACCCACCATGGACCGAAGACGGATGGATAAAATGGCAAGAATACCGCACGGCACCGCAGCTCCTTTGGTAGATTTAGGGTCAACCGTGTACAAGCAAATTGCAATCACCATTGACTTCAGTTCGGTAGACAGCTTAACAATTCGCAGCGCCACTGCCCAGGGTGGTAAATCGGCAAACTACCTGCTGGTACACGTGGTGGAAACGGCTGGAGCCATGTGGTATGGTAGCGAGATTGCCGATCATGAGTCGAGCGAAGACTCGCTGGCGCTCAAGGATTACCTTAATCAGCTGAAAAATCAGGGCTATCAGGTTGAGATGAAGATTGGGTATGGTAACCCAAAACAAATTATTCCGGAGATTGTCGATGAATTCAAAGCAGATCTTTTAGTGATGGGTGCACATGGACATAAATGGTTCAAAGATTTAATTTTTGGAACCACCGTAGACACCGTGCGTCACCGGGTAAAAATACCCGTGTTGATTGTCAGAGATAAACCGATTTGAAATTCCAGGGCCTGATCATTCCTGACTATCTTGCACCATGTCTTCATCGCATTTCCGGGAGGATACCATTGTAGCGCTGGCCACTCCGCATGGAGTTAGTGGCCTGGCTGTGATTCGTCTCTCCGGCAAAGAGTCGATTCGAATCACACAAAAAGTGTTTAGAGGTAAGCCGTTGGAGGATCAACCTTCACACACAATCCATCTTGGCATCCTGGGGGATGCTGACAAAACCATTGACGAGGTAATGGTGTCGGTATTCAAGGAACCAAATTCCTTCACAAAAGAAAATTCTGTCGAGATCTCGTGTCATGGGTCCCCCATTGTTATCCGGGAGATCATCAAACTTTTTCTTAAACACGGGATAAGACTTGCTGAACCCGGTGAATTCACCAAGCGGGCGTTTTTAAATGGACGCTTTGATCTGGCCCAGGCCGAAGCTGTAGCCGATCTGATTCATGCCGAAAATGATAATGCAAGGCAAGCAGCGCTCAATCAGATGCGGGGTGGATTTTCGCATGAGATAAAGCACCTGCGGGAGGAGCTTATTCACTTTGCCTCGCTGATTGAATTGGAACTGGACTTTGGTGAAGAGGATGTTGAGTTTGCCAAACGGTTGGATCTGCAGCAACTGGTTCGTAAGATTCAAGACTATCTTTCGAGTCTGATCAGTTCTTTCGAGCAGGGTAACGTAATCAAGAATGGCATCCCCACAGTGATAGCCGGCAAACCCAATGCGGGAAAGTCGACCTTGCTTAATGCGTTGCTTAATGAAGAGAAGGCTATCGTGTCCGATATTCCAGGTACAACCCGTGATGTTATCGAAGATGAAATCACCCTGGGTGGTATTAACTTCCGGTTTATGGATACAGCGGGACTCCGCGAAACTGAGGACACCATAGAGGCTTTGGGTGTATCCCGTACCCGGGCATCCATGAAAAAGGCCTCGCTGATCCTTTACCTCTTTGATCTTTCTGACACGTCATTAGCGGAGATAGAACAGGAAGAAACTGAATTAAGGGCTCTGAACATTCCCTATATAAAGGTTGGAAATAAACTGGACAAGGCGCCAAAAGAGCTGATTAAAAGAATTGATAATCAAGATTTTATATACATTTCAGCCTCAACAAAAACCAACCTGGAGGCACTTAAAGAAACCATTCTTTCAAAATTCAGGATCAACGAAGTGAAGCAAGGTGATGTGCTCGTAACCAATCTCCGTCATTATCAGAAACTCAATGAAACCCATCAGGCGTTAAGTCGTGTTTTAGAAGGACTGGAGTCTGGTATAAGCGGAGATTTTCTGGCAATGGATATTCGTCAGGCATTGTATTACCTGGGTGAGATTACCGGTGAGATTACCAGTGATGATTTACTTACAAATATTTTTGCCAAATTTTGCATAGGTAAATAAATCTGTTAATTACATTTACAAGAGGAGTGATTATTTAACTCTGAAAAAAAACCGGCAACCAAAAAAAATAAAACCAAAAGTACCATGGCAAAGAAAGCAAAAAAGGCCGCTAAAAAAGGGAAAGCAAAACCCAAAAAGGCCGTGAAGAAATCCGCTAAGAAGTCAGCAAAAAAAGTAGTTAAAAAAGCTGCTAAAAGGCCGACTAAGAAAGCAGTTAAAAAGGCTGCCAGGAAAGCTAAAAAAGCAGTGAAAAAAGTAGCTTCGGCAGTGAAGAAAGCAATCAAGAAAGTGGTGAAGAAAGTAGCTCCTAAGGCTGTTGTTCCTGCACCGGTGGCAGCTCCGGTTGCCCCACCAACTCCAGCCCCTACACCAACACCTACTCCTCCGCCAACAGAAACTTCAGGCAACGGTAACGGTTCTGGTTTCTCGATGTAAATCAGAAATTCTTTTTACCGAAAGAGCGATCCCTCTCAATGAGATCGCTCTTTTTGTTTCAGTATAGGTAAACCAACCTAATTGCAGCCTGTTATAGTAGCAAGGTTTTGCACAAATGATTGGGATAGATGAAATGGTAATTATTGGTAACTTGCCTATCTTACCTTGTCATAACCTCGAATTAAAAATAACCACTTATGAATAACCGTAGACTTCCCTTTATCATTCTGGCCATTGTTGCCTTTATTGTAATTCTGGCGCTTTCGTCCAGTCTGTTTTTTACCATCAGCGCTACTGAGCGGGCTGTAATGTTTTATCCATTTGGAAGTGGATTGGCTAAAGACAATGTGATTGGTCCCGGTACACACATGAAAGCCCCCTGGAATGAAGTTTACATCTACAAGGTAAACGAAATGTCATCCGAAGAAAATATGGATATGTTGGATAAGAATGGTCTTTCTATCCACATCGATGTAACTGTTCGGTACTATCCTATTCCAGAGAGAATTGGATACATTCATGAACAGTTTACCAGCGATTATGAAACCGTACTCGTAATTCCAGAAGTAAGATCTACGGTTCGCCAGGTGATGGGCAGATATACTGCTGAAGAAATTTATTCCACCAAGCGGGCTGAAGTGGAAACCGCTATCAAAAGTGAAACTGAAGCAATCCTTGGTAAAAATAACGTGCATGCTACCGCTGTACTTATTCGATCTATCATGTTGCCAGAGCAAATTAAACAAGCGATCGAAAGTAAATTGCAACAGGAGCAGGAAGCACTCGCTTATCAGTTCAGACTTGACAAAGAAAAAAGTGAAGCCGAGCGTAAAAGAATTGCAGCGGAAGGTGAATCGAGAGCAAACAATATCATCAACAATAGCTTAACCGACAAGCTCTTGAAAATGAGGGGTATAGAAGCTACCCTGGAGTTATCGAAATCACCCAATAGCAAGATCATTGTAGTGGGCTCAGGAAAAGACGGAATGCCGCTAATACTTGGAAACAACTAATTCTTACAAACTCATTTTTTTCTGAAAACCGAACAGTCTATCTTTAAAACGAAAGTTTAAACGTCTGATCTCATGGCAAAAACTGCTGAATTAATTATCGATGGCAAATCCTATAAATTTCCAATCGTTGAAGGCACAGAAGGCGAACAGGGTATTGACATCAGTAACCTGTTAGAAGAAACCGGTACAGTAACGCTGGACCTGGGATATAAGAATACAGGGGCTACTAAAAGTGCCATTACCTTTCTGGATGGTGATAAGGGGATTCTTCGTTACCGTGGCTATTCCATCGAGGATCTGGCAGCGAAATCTACTTTTCTGGAGGTCTCCTACCTTCTCATCTTTGGAGAACTCCCCACCCCTGAGCAACTCAACAAGTTTTCAGATGATATCAAGAAGCACACGATGGTGCATGAGGATATTAAGAAAATTCTGGATGGCTTCCCATCCTCCTCGCACCCCATGGGAGTATTGGCTTCCCTATTTTGTGCTCAAACTGCATTTTATCCCGAGGCACTTGATCCTAATCGTTCGGCCGAAGGTGTTTACTTAAGTATTGTACGAGCTCTGGCCAAGATGCCAACCTTTGCTTCCTGGGCCTATAAAAATGAGGTAGGTCATCCCGTGAATTATCCTGACAATTCTCTGGATTATTGTTCGAGATTCCTGAAAATGATGTTTGCCTTGCCCGCTGAAAATTATGAGGTTGATCCTGTTGTCGCTTCTGCGCTGGATAAACTCCTGATCCTTCATGCCGATCATGAGCAAAATTGCTCTACCTCCACTGTCCGGATTGTGGGTTCTTCAAAGGCAAGTATCTACTCCTCTATATCAGCGGGTATTAATGCCTTGTGGGGACCTCTCCATGGAGGAGCCAACCAGGAAGTAATTCTCATGTTGGATCAAATCATGAAGGATGGTGGTGATACTGATAAATGGATTGCGAAAGCAAAGGACAAGAACGATCCCTTCCGCCTCATGGGTTTTGGTCACCGTGTTTACAAGAACTTCGACCCACGTGCAAAAATTATTAAGAAAGCGGCTGATGACGTGTTGGAGAAATTGGGTGTGAACGATCCTACCCTGGAGATTGCGATGAAACTAGAAGAAGTTGCTTTACGCGACTCTTATTTCATTGAGAGAAAATTATATCCAAATGTTGATTTCTATTCTGGTATTATTTATAAAGCCCTGGGTATTCCTGTAGATATGTTTACTGTAATGTTTGCCATTGGCCGTTTGCCGGGATGGATTGCACAGTGGAAAGAATTGCGCGAGAACAAAGAACCCATTGGGCGCCCACGGCAGATCTATACAGGCCAGAATTTTAGGCCCTATGTACCTCTGAATAAGCGATAATTATTTAGTAACTATATTTTGAACTTAAAGGCTGGAGTCAAATCCAGTCTTTTTTTGTGACTTGACCTTATTTCTGCTTGAAATTAATAGAAATAAATAAACAGGAAGAATTGTAACCATCATAAATGTCAATCCGTTATATTTATCAATATAATATCATTTTAATATCACTCATATGAATACCGAAAAAAGCTTTTCTCCCATATCAGGATATCTGATAGCGGTTTTTGTGCTGGGCCTATTGCTATTAGGAATTGCTGGATTGATAACCTCCCGCAACCCTCTATTCATAGTACTAATCGGCTTTTCTGTTCTGCTAATTCCCGGATTTTTCTTTATCAATCCCAATAGTTCAGTAATCCTGGTACTATTTGGTGACTATAAAGGAACCGTTAAGTCAAATGGATTCCATTGGGTAAATCCGTTCTTTAGTAAAAAGAGTATATCATTGCGAGCCCGGAATTTTGAAGTTGAAAAAATTAAAGTAAATGATAAAGTAGGTAACCCGATTCAAATAGGTGTGATCCTGGTTTGGCAAGTGAAAGACACTTTCAAAGCATCCTTTGAGGTAGATAACTACGAAAACTTTGTTCGTATTCAAAGCGATTCAGCAGTACGTACCCTGGCGGGATCGTACCCTTATGATAATTTCGATAATGACTCCGAAGTCACCCTGAGATCGGGGCACGTTGAAGTAAATCATGCCCTGGAGGAAAATCTGCGGAACCGCCTTGACATTGCAGGCATACAGGTTATTGAAGCAAGAATTGGTTCCCTTTCTTATGCTCCTGAAATTGCCGGTGCCATGCTGAGAAGGCAACAAGCCACAGCAGTAGTTGCAGCCCGATATAAAATTGTGGAAGGCGCTGTGAGCATGGTACAGATGGCCCTCGACCATCTCTCAGAAAAAAAGATTGTTGATCTGGATGAAGAACGTAAAGCTGCCATGGTCAGTAATTTATTGGTTGTATTATGTGGTGATAAGGATGTGAGTCCCGTTGTTAATACCGGTACATTGCATCAATAAAAATGGCGCAGAAAAAACCATTTGTGCTCAGGCTTGATCCTGAAGTACTTAAGGCAATTGAAAAGTGGGCTACTGATGAATTTCGAAGCTCAAATGGACAATTGGAATGGATTATTACAAAGGCATTAAAAGATGCAGGCAGAATCAAGAAATGATTTGGGATATGAGCTTGAAAACAAGATGCTTACTATTTTCCGTGGCAAGCTAATGACCAGTAAATCTTTAAGAGTGATTTACAACTCATCCATTTTTGGAATACAAAGCACTTATTTAGTCTTAGAACATGTATATTTCTAATCTAAATAAATATCTATGGCACTTCAGGATGATTTCAATGCAGCAGTAATCCGCTCCAAGGAACTTACCAAGCGACCTTCCAACGAAGAACTTCTGGACTTGTATGCGTTATTCAAGCAAGCTACTGAAGGCGATATAAGCGGTGATCGTCCGGGTGGTTTTGACTTTAAAGCGATCGCCAAGTATGATGCGTGGGCCTCACGCAAAGGAGTTACCAAGGAACAAGCCATGCGGGATTACATTGGGCTGGTAACCAAGCTTCATCAAAATTACGCCTGATCGTTGAACCTGTTTTATCAACCTGAGATTTTAAAAGGCATCCATCATCTCGATGAAGAGGAGTCGCGGCATGCAGTCAAAGTATTGCGGATGAAAGCCGGAGATGCTTTGCACATTACCGATGGATCCGGTTCTTTTTATCATGCCATGATCACGGTGGCAGATTCCCGAAAATGTAATTTCTCCATAGTTGAAAAGAAGTCGGTGCCCCAAAGAAAATTTTCAATCTCTTTGGCGATTGCTCCTACCAAAAATATAGATCGCACAGAATGGTTCGTTGAAAAAGCGGTTGAATATGGGATTGAACAAATTCATTTTATGCGCTGTCAGAATTCTGAACGTAAAACTGTGAACATGGACCGCATTGAAAAAATTGTGATCAGCGCGATGAAGCAATCCGGACAGGCCTGGCTACCTGTGTGCACACCCATAAAACCGTTTCCGGAAGTATTAGTTACACCTGCCGATCAGAAATTCATTTGTCATGTGGATCATCAAAACCCCGATCAATTGAAGTCATTAGCCGCCCCCGGCAAAAACTATATTGTTCTTATAGGACCTGAAGGAGACTTTCGGGATGAGGAATTAAAGCAAGCGATTGATCATGGTTTTATTAAGGTAAGCCTCGGACACAACCGGCTTCGAACAGAAACTGCGGCATTGGCTGCTTGTCACACCCTCAATTTGATTAATTTGTAATCCGAATTTTCATTCACCATGACCTCAGCGGAAGCAAAAAACAAAATTCAGAAACTCACCGACCAGATCAACCATCACAACGATCTCTATTATCAGAAACACAAACCTGAGATTTCTGATCTTGAGTTTGATCAGTTATTGGAAAAACTGGTTGCCCTGGAAAATGAGTTTCCTGATTTCAGGCTTCCTGATTCGCCTACTCAACGCGTGGGAGGCACTGTTACAAAAGAGTTTGCTACAGTTATTCACCAATACCCCATGCTATCTTTGGGGAACACGTATTCAGCGGAAGAACTTAAAGACTTTGATGCCCGGGTGGCAAAAGGACTTGACGGTGATTCTTATGAATACTTTTGCGAATTGAAATTTGATGGCGTATCGATCAGTGTTACTTACGAAGATGGACTGCTGACGCGCGCTGTAACCCGGGGTGATGGCGTGCGGGGTGATGACGTAACCACCAACATTAAAACCATTCGAAGTTTACCTCTGCGAATTAAATCAAAAAAAGTACCTGCCCATTTTGAGGTGCGTGGAGAAGTATTCTTGCCGAAAGAAGTATTCAAACAATTGAATAAAGAACGGGAAGACATTGGTGAAGAGACCTATGCGAATGCGCGTAACACCGCTTCAGGTACAGTAAAAATGCAGGACTCTGCAGAAGTGGCCAGACGTAAACTGGATTGTTTTTTATACTACCTATTAGGTGAAGACAATGATGTGGAGACTCATTCAGAAGCCATGCATAAACTGGAGACATGGGGGTTCAGAGTTTCGCCTACCTATAAGAGATGCAAAAACATTCAGGAGGTGCTCAGGTACATTGACGATTGGGAGAAAAAAAGATTAGATCTGCCGTTGGATACCGATGGGGTGGTGATTAAGGTAGATAGTCTCGAACAACAAGAACGCTTGGGGTTCACTGCAAAGAGTCCGCGGTGGGCTATCGCTTATAAATACAAAGCAGAAAGCATCAGCACAAAACTGAATGGAATTACCTACCAGGTAGGACGAACCGGGGCCGTTACTCCGGTAGCCGAATTAGAACCAGTGTTTCTTGCTGGCACTACTGTGAAGCGGGCATCCCTGCATAACGCAAATGAAATTGCGCGACTTGATTTGCGTGTAGGCGATTATGTATTTGTCGAAAAGGGCGGTGAAATCATCCCGAAAGTAACAGGCGTTGATCTTGATAAGCGAAATTCCAAAAACAAGTCTGTTAAATATATTACCCATTGTCCGGAATGTAATACCCCGTTGATTCGCAAAGAGGGAGAAGCCAATCACTATTGCCCCAATGAGAAGGGTTGCCCACCTCAAATCAAAGGCAAGATTGAGCATTTTATTCAGCGCAAAGCAATGGATATCGATTCGTTAGGGGAACAGACTATCAGGCAGTTGTTTGAACTTGATCTGGTAAAAACACCAGCCGATCTCTATGACTTGAAAAAAGATGATTTACTCAAACTCGATAAAGTCAAGGACAAGTCAGCCCAGAACATGCTTGACGGAATTGAGCAATCCAAAGCTCAGCCCTTCGAAAATGTTTTATTCGGGATTGGGATTCGTTATGTTGGAAAAACGGTGGCCGAAAAACTGGCGCGGCATTTTAAGACTATGAAAGCCTTGTCGCAGGCAAGCTATGAACAACTTTTGGAGGCCCCGGAAGTAGGTGAAAAGATTGCCCAAAGTGTTGTTGATTTTTTCAGGGACAAAGAAAGTCTTCGCGAAATAGCACGGCTCGAAAAAGCCGGACTTCAGTTTGAGTCTAATCAAAAGGAGCGTGAAAAAGTGAGTAATCTTCTGGATAATAAATCATTTGTTATTTCGGGAGTATTTCAAAACTACGAGCGCGATCAACTCAAGGATATCATTGTGGCAAATGGAGGCAACGTACTTTCGTCCGTGTCGGGTAAGTTGGATTTCCTTTTGGCAGGCGAAAATATGGGGCCTGCGAAACGCGAGAAAGCAGAAAAGCTGGGGGTAAAAATCATTTCCGAACAGGAGTTTGAAGCCATGATCCATAAATGAACCTAAGTGAAAATTAAGGCATCAACTTTCCTCTTACTTTATTAGCTTTCGACCATGTTTAAAATGAACTTCCTTAAAATGCGGACAGAATCCGCCCTGAAAAAGAATAAGACCACGCGGGGTAGCAAACCGTACAAACAGGCTAACAACGTAGGAATTGTTTTCAGCGTGGAAGACAAACAAAAACACCTGGACATCAAAGAGTTTATCCAACAACTGGAGCGGGATGGCAAGACGGTTCAGGTACTTGAATACCTGCCTCCCAAAAAGGAAAACTTCGAGTTCAAGTTCGATTTCTTTACCATGAATGATCTTACTTTTTGGGGAAATCTTGAATCGCCAGTAACCAATAAGTTTATTGAGACTGCATTTGATTACCTGTTTTATATTGACAAGGAATCCAACCCACTTATTTTAAATTTGCTTGCCCGCTGCAAAGCCCAGTGTCGCATCGGGCGATATGCTGAAAACGAAAGTGAATTCTACGAAATGATGATTGAACAAAGCGGTACAAATAAGGGCCTGATGGAAACCATGTATAACTACACCCGGCAATTGAGATGAAGAAGTTACACGGAACCGGTGTCGCGTTGGTTACACCGATGAACGAACAAGGACAGATTGATTACA
This sequence comes from Cyclobacteriaceae bacterium, assembly GCA_044229915.1. Lineage (GTDB taxonomy): Bacteria > Bacteroidota > Bacteroidia > Cytophagales > Cyclobacteriaceae > ELB16-189. Next base: position 184,773 of record JBGASB010000005.1, on the reverse strand, counting down.
AATCTTTAAAAAAATTATTGGCCCGCACCGCTAAAGGAGTCGATTATTATGTAGTGATGGGTACTACAGGGGAATCCGCTACACTCAGTAAAGAAGAGAAGAAGAAAGTGCTCAATTACGTTATTGAGAATAATCCCAAAAGGCTTCCTGTCGTTTATGGAATTGGCGGAAACAATACACAAAGCGTGCTTGAAGAAATCAAATCGACTAATCTTGATGGTGTGACTGCATTGTTGTCTGTAAGTCCGTATTACAACAAACCCTCTCAGGAAGGAATTTATCAACACTTTAAAGCAATAGCTGAAGTCTCGCCCCTGCCGGTCCTCCTCTATAATGTACCTGGCCGCACTGCATCAAACCTCACGGCAGAAACCACGCTGCGGTTAGCTAATCTGAAAAACATAGTCGGGGTGAAAGAAGCTTCAGGAAACCTGGAGCAATGCATGAAAATTGCCAGGGAAAAGCCGAAAGACTTTCTGCTGATCTCAGGCGATGACATGCTCACACTACCTATCTATGCAATTGGTGGAGTAGGTGTGATTTCCGTATTGGCCAATGCATTGCCAATGGTGTTTTTAAAAATCAAAGAGCACATTATTAGCAAAAACCTCGGCAAAGCCCAGGTCGAACAATTCAGAATCCTGGACATCAATAGTCCGATGTATGAGGAAGGGAATCCGGTAGGTGTTAAGTATTTATTAAGTCTGATGGGCATCTGCCAACCTTTTGTGCGGCTACCCTTGGTGAAAGCATCGGCACAACTACAAAAAAAGATCACTGATATTTATCAAAAGCTATAAAACAAAAGGGCTGAATCTAAGATTCAGCCCTTTCTCATTCACAAGTATGTGATTATCCTTCTTTATTCTTCAGTTCCTGTACTTCCTGACGGATCGCCTGAGCTGCATTCTTAAGGTCTTGCATGCCCTTTCTGATACGAGTACCAGCAGCACTATTTCCTTTGTTGTAGAACTTATCAGCATCTCCTTCTAGTGATGCAATCAGAGTCTTTAGTTCTTCAAATTTTTTCATTTTTATAGGATGTTTAAATTTTAAAATTGATTTCCTAATGCCAATTTAAGTAAAAACCTTTAAAAACAAGCTAAAAACCCATTTTTTTAGACTTTAGTAACGTTAACAAGCTCTTCTTTCCGGTAAAAACCACTATCCAGCTTCGTTTTTAGGGCAGAAAAGGCATTTAGGGTCTCCTCCACATCCGATAGGGTGTGTGCGGCTGTAGGGATAATTCTGAACATAATTACGTCTTTTGGCACCACCGGGTAGATCACCACGGAGCAAAAAATGCTATTATTTTCCCTCAAATCCATAGCCATGTTAGCCGCCTCACCAACACCCCCTTTGAAAAGGACTGGCGTTGGAGGTGTTTGTGTTGGATTAATGTTAAAGCCACGATCTTTCAATCCGCTCTTAATGGCGGCCATGATTTTCTTCAGGTTAGCTCTTAGTTCTGGATGTTTCTTAACTAATTCCAAACGCTTCAAGGCACCAATTACCATGGGCATGGGTATAGACTTGGCATAAATCTGTGAACGCACAGTATATCTTAAATACTTCAGAATATTTTTATCGCCTGCTACGAACGCCCCAATTCCAGCCATGGATTTGGCAAACGTAGAAAAATACAAATCGATCTGATCTTGCACACCCTGCTCCTCTCCTACTCCGGCTCCGGTTGCGCCCATGGTTCCAAAACCATGAGCATCATCTACAAAAAGACGGAAATTATATTTCTTTTTAAGCTCAACAATTCCTTTCAGGTCACCCATATTACCCGACATTCCAAATACTCCTTCCGTGATCACGAGAATACCGCCCCCGGTTTCATTGGCTAGTTTGGTAGCACGCTGCAGTTGCTTCTCGAGGTTCTCCATGTTGTTGTGTGGATACACAAATCGTTTACCCATATGCAACCGAACCCCATCAATAATACAGGCATGGGATTCAGAATCATACACAATTACATCCTTGCGGTCGACAATGGCATCAATGATTGAAAAAACACCTTGATATCCATAGTTAAGGAGCATGGCATCCTCCTTCTTCACAAAATCTGCCAATTGCTTCTCAAGTTCAATATGATACACTGAGTTTCCAGACATCATACGCGCACCCATAGGGGAAGCCAAACCGAATTTCGCAGCTGCATCTGCATCCGCCTTTCTAACTTCCGGATGATTTGCCAGACCGAGGTAGTTATTCAAACTCCAGTTAAGAACCTCTTTTCCATTGAATTTCATTCGCGGACCAATTTCTCCTTCCAGTTTTGGAAAGAAGAAGTAATCATCTGGTAAGTGTGAATACTTGGCCAGCGGGCCGGCCTCCATGCGCAACTTTGAAAATAAGTCAACCATCGTAGTAGATTGTTTTTGTGTGTTTTTTAGTACCGCTGAGTTCTCAATCTTAGTGACTGACTATCAGCTAAAATTGCGGCAAAAATAGAAAAATTAATGCACAGTGCCTAAATAGGTTGCAAGATGGGGATTTTTAAGGTTTGTCGAGAATCGTTAGCATTGCAATCGATATAAATCAAGATGCGAAAGATCCAAAAGCTTTTAGTTGCCAACCGTGGGGAGATTGCCCTGCGCGTAATGCGCAGCGCAAGGGAACTAGGTATTAAAACGGTTGCCGTTTTTAGTGAAGCCGACCGAAATGCGCTGCATGTGCGTTTTGCAGATGAGGCCGTTTGCATTGGCCCGCCACCCTCAGCCCAATCGTACCTGGTAATGGAAAAGATTATCAAGGCTGCTATGCAAACAAAATCGGATGCTATTCATCCTGGATATGGATTCTTATCCGAGAACGAAGACTTTGCTGCCAGAGTGCGAGAAGCCGGATTGATCTTCATCGGGCCTTCGCCCGAATCGATTGAATTGATGGGAAGTAAGCTGGCTGCTAAAGCGGCCGTTGCGAAATTCAACGTGCCCTTAGTGCCTGGAACTTCTGAACCTATCTCTGATCTCAAAGCAGCAAAAAAGATTGCTAAAGAAATAGGCTACCCGATATTAATTAAGGCGAGCGCTGGGGGTGGCGGCAAAGGAATGCGCATTGTAGAAACTGAAGCTGACTTTGAAAACCAAATGGAGCGGGCTGTCAGTGAAGCCACTTCTGCTTTTGGTGATGGTTCTGTGTTTATCGAAAAGTATGTGACACAACCGCGCCATATCGAATTTCAGATCTTTGGCGATCAGCATGGCAATGTAGTTCATTTGTTTGAACGCGAATGTTCTATCCAACGAAGACATCAAAAGGTAATTGAAGAAGCTCCCTCCTCCATCCTCACCCCTGCTTTAAGAAAACAAATGGGTGAAGCAGCTGTCAATGTAGCCAGGGCAGCTAACTATTATAATGCTGGCACGGTAGAATTTATCGTTGACGAGAATAAGAATTTTTATTTCCTTGAAATGAACACCCGGCTACAGGTAGAGCATCCGGTAACTGAACTCATTACAGGATTGGATCTTGTAAAACTTCAAATCAAGGTTGCAGAAGGTGAGAAACTTCCGTTCAAACAAGAAGATCTAATCTTGCGCGGACATGCAGTAGAGGTGCGTGTATATGCCGAAGATCCTGCCAATAATTTTTTACCTGACATAGGTACGCTGAAAACCTACAAGCGACCACAAGGTCATGGCATTCGGGTAGATGATGGATTTGAACAAGGAATGACCGTACCGTTTTATTATGATCCCATGATTGCAAAAATGATTTGTCATGATGAAACAAGGGAGCGGGCCATCGAGAAAACAATCCGGGCTATCGATGAATATGAAATTACCGGACTGGAGACCACTCTGGGCTTTTGCCGGTTTGTGATGACTCATGAAGCATTTCGCTCGGGTAATTTTGATACCAAGTTTGTAGAGAACTATTTCAAACCAGAGGTTCTAAAAAGTAGTGCTCCGGAAGAAGAAGAAATGCTTGCCTCACTTTTAGCTGTACAGGTTAAGGAGGAGAAGAAGTCACCGGAGACAACCACCGAGCGTGTCAATGTAAGTCAGTGGAAGAAAAACCGGGTGTAATGGCTGAAATAAAACCGATACGAGCCTGGCGTTACAACGACTCATTGACTCAACACCTGGATAACCTCACCTCGCCTTTGTTTGATGTGGTTTCTGAAAAGCAACGGAAAACGCTTTATCAAAATCCACTTAATTCAATTCACTTATCTGTACCTCAGGGCTCGGATGCAGCTACCAAAGCCAGCCTCTTACTTAACCAATGGAAAACGGAGGGCATCATCAAACAGGATAAACTGCCGGCCATTTATGTGTACTATCAATATTTCAAACTAGCAGGTTCAAGCAAAGATTATTGTCGCAAAGGGTTTATTTGTCACATCCGCGCTTACGACTGGGAGGAAAAAGTAATTCTGCGACATGAAAATACAATTCCGAAAGCGGTTAATGATCGAGTTGACCTTCTGGAGAAAACCGAACTTCATGTAAGCCCTACGCACGGCTTATATACTGATCCTGCCTTCACATTAGAGAAATACATGGATGAGGTTATCCAAAACCCGCTTTATGTAAGTGAAGATTATCAGGGTGTGCGCGATGTGCTCGCTGTTATCCAGGATGCCCATGTGATTCAGAAATTTCTTGATACCCTCAATGATAAATCCATCATCCTGGCCGATGGACATCATCGCTATGAAGGATCGTTGCTATATAAGCAACACAGAAAAGCCCAAAATCCTAATCACTCGGGTAATGAAGGATATAATTTTCACCTGATGTATTTCACCAATACAGAGGCTGATGATTTGAGAATTTTACCTACCCATCGGTTGATTCAGGGGCTTGCGAACTTTGATGAAAACCAGATTGTCGAAAAGCTGAGTGTAGATTTTGAGGTAAAAGAAATTGAAGATGCCGATACACTGCATGAAATCATTCTGGGTAAGAAATGGGCCTTCGGAATACTTTTCAAAGATCGCACCCTGAAAGTAAAGCTGAAGCCCGAGTCCTTTCCTAAAATGAAATGGCACTTCCCGGAAGAAGTGAAAGCCCTTGATCTAACTGTGCTGCATTACTTCATTATCGAAAAAATTCTGGGTATTCCCGGAAAAGATCAACGGGCGTCCGAAAACATTTCCTTCGACCGAAGTTTTTCTGACTGCCTTACTAAAGTGATAATGGAAGAAGTTCAAATGGCTATCATCACCCCGGAGATCTCCATTGAAGATGTAAAACGCGTTTGCGCCAGTGGTTATACGATGCCTCAAAAATCAACCTACTTTTATCCCAAAGTGATTTGCGGATTTTTATTTAGCTCTATCAAAGAAGATGAATTTCACACGCCCGCTTATTCTCGCTTCTAGTTCGCCCCGCAGGCAATACCTGATGCGGGAAGCTGGGTTTCAATTTCGAGTGCAGGTACCGGACATTGACGAATCTTTTCCTCCGGATATGCCGGTAACTGAAGTACCTAAATACCTGGCCGAAAAAAAAGCTAGAGTATTTGAATCTCAACTGAAAGATGAAATTGTCATCTCTTCCGACACAATCGTCATCCTGAATAATAAGATACTCAATAAACCTTTACATCGCGAGGAGGCTATTGAGATGCTGAGTCGGTTAAGCGGACATACGCATACGGTAATCACTGCGGTCTGTTTACTCTCGAAAGAAAAAATTGACTGTTTCGATGACCATACAGAAGTAACCTTCAAAAAACTTACCACGGAAGAAATTAGTTTTTATGTTGACAATTACAAACCTTATGATAAAGCCGGGGCTTATGGGGCACAAGATTGCCTGCCTGCCGGAGTTAATCCTTGTTCGAACGAAGAAATCCAGTTCCTGAAACAAATCGGCAAATTGGAATTAATTGAAAAGACATTCACTGTTACGCAGACAGGGATCGGTATGGTTGCTATCGAAAAAATCAATGGGTCATACTTTACTGTGATGGGAATACCCATTCACCTGGTATATTCACATGTTAAGAATTTCTGAAGTAAATTATTTCAATACGCTTAGAAGCGATTGCGTTGAAATGGTGGTGGCACATTTAAAATGCCCTTGCGGACAAGTTTTATAGCCGTGTGAACCGCACGGCCGGCATGATAACTTTTCGGATGTCTGTACAATATATGATTGCGATGATAACGGACCAAAACCAAAAGCCGGGATGGTGGAACAATACACGGCAGTAACCGGGGCATTCATCGCGGATGCCAGGTGCATGGGAGCCGAATCATTAACAAAATTCATCGTTGCTCCTTGCATGAGTGCCGCTGACTCAAGAAAACTCAATTGACCTGACAGGGTTACCACCCGATCACTCCCTACATCGTTCTTAATAGAATCACACACTGATTTATCTGAAGGTGCTCCGACCAAATAAACATGATCAAATTGATTTGTAATTGACTTAATGAAATCAATCCATTGAGCTGGCGGAAACTGCTTGGTAAACCAAACAGAAGTAGGTGCTACGCAGATGTACCTTCCCGTTTGAAATTTCTTTACCCTTTCAACATCCTGAACAGAAGGATAAAGCCGGGGCAGTTCATGGCTTGAATCCGTCAGGGATTCAATTAGCTTTTGATTGCGGTCAATCTCATGCACGTTGGTGCCAAAATCGTGTTGTAAACTTCGGGTGAATGTAAACGACCATGGATTTTTCTTAAACCCAATCTTCTGAGAAGCTCCTGAAAACGCGGTGATTAATCCCGAACTGGCATACCGATGTGCATTTATCACTACATCATAACGATTGCTACGAACCCGGCCAGCCATTTTAAATAAATTCCTAATCTTACCATGTTTCTTATCCCAGACTAATACTTCCCGAAGATGGGGATGTCCTATCAGCAAACTTTCATTTCCTTTTCGGAGCAGAAAATCAATAGCCGCATCCGGATATGTCTTATGAAGTTTCTCCACCAATGCGGTAGCTAAGATGACATCTCCTATAAAGGCAGTTTGAATAACCAGAAAAGATTTTGAAGTCAGCGACACTAGACTCAATACTTGGTTTTGTAATACTCCAACGCTTTGACAACAATATCCATGGCTACTTTCTTACCCTGGAAATCAGGAACGGTAACCACTTTATTCTCCAGTTTTTTATAGCTCTCAAAAAATTCTTTCAACTCCAGCTTAAAATGTGAGGCCAGCTCGCTGATATCATTCAGGTGTCTTGTATTGGCGTCATTCTCGGCCACCGCAAGAATTTTATCATCTGCGAGGCCCTGATCTATCATTCGCATAACTCCTACCACGCGAGCAGGAACAAGACATAAAGGTTGTATGGGTTCGCGGCAAAGAATCATGATATCCAATGGGTCATTATCATCACCTAATGACTTGGGAATAAATCCATAGTTGGCAGGATAAAATACCGATGAATAAAGCACCCGATCCAATTTCAAAAGGCCGGTCTCTTTATCTACCTCGTATTTGGTGCGCATGCCCGTTGAGATTTCAATAATTCCATTGAGGAACTCAGGCGGATTGGAACCAGCGGGTGCTTCGTGCCAGGGGTGTTTAATCATGGTGTTAAATTTTACCCGAAGATACTATTTCATTTCCAAGGTTACTTAAACCCCGAATTGACATTACAAAAAAAATTTGGATAGCAATTAGTTGACGAATACTGACGGTACCGTCAGCATCGTCAGGGTTTAACCCCGACATTGAAAATGAAGAAACGGTTACTATCCGATACATTACTCAATTCATTCATTTTCAATTGTCGGCACGCAGTGCAAAAAAGAAGCCCATCTGCTTTCGCAAATGGGCTATCTTAATCAGGTGATTATCCTTAATTCTTTTCTTCTTCCTTCTCCGTGTCTTTATCTTTAGGTTCTTCCTTTTTCAAACTCACCTTATCTCCATCCTTTAATCGTTTAGAGACCACTAAGAAAGGACCTGTTATTACTTCGACTGAATCACTTAATCCTGACACGATCTCAATGTTATCATAGTCACTGATACCGGTTTTCACCTCAATCATTTTAGCAACTCCATTCTCATTAACAAAAACAACTACCTTATCTTCTTTCTTCTCCTGCTTAGGCTTGCTCGAGTCTGTTACCTGCGGCCGGTCGTCATCGTTGTTATTCCCTTCATTTCCTTCGCCAACAGGCTTGTCGTCCGGATTACGGGTCGTTACGGCTGCCAGCGGTACTGACATTACATTTTCTTTGCGGGTTGTGATGATATCCACGCTTGCTGTCATACCCGGTCGGAATGGATAACGATTGCCAGCCTTGATCAGGTCTTCGTAGGATGATTGCAGAATAATAATCCGCACTTCAAACTCCGTGATGGCATCAGCTGATTGTTTATCGCGGGCGGTGTTGGCAATGTTGGTAACCAACCCTTTAAATTGTTTACCGCTATTTCCATAGGCATCTACATCAATTACCACAGAATCTCCATAATGCACTCGTACAATATCGTTCTCATTTACATTCACCCGTACTTCCATTTTATTTAGATCGGCAATTCGCAACATTTCTGTTCCAGCCATCTGGGCGGTTCCTACTACACGTTCACCCTTTTTCACATTCAGTTTTGAAACCACACCGGTCATAGGGGCTACCACGGTAGTTCTGCGCACGTTTTCTCGTGATTCCTTAACGCTGGCTTCTGTACTATTAACAATAAATTTAGAGGCCTCGAGAGATTGCTCAGCCGACTTCAAATCGTTGGTAGCAATCTTAAAATTCTGCTGGGCTAATTGCCAATCGGATTCTGAGATTACTTTCTCATTCCACAATTTCTCCTGGCGCTTGTAATCCTGTTCGGCACGCATGTAGGTTGCCTGAGCCCTTGACAACGCTGCTTTGGAGGATTCCATATTGGCACGCTGCTGATTTAGGCCGGCTTCCGAGCGCTCTAATTGGCTAAGCCAAACATCGGGTCTTATTTTTACCAACACATCCCCGAGTCTTACCGAGTCACCGTCTTCTACGCGAAGATCAGTGATCTCCCCAGAAACTTCCGGAGCCAGTTTAACTTCGATTACTGGCTGCACGGTTCCGGAGGCACTCACCTTTTCGGTGATGGAGACTTTCTTGGCTTTGGTTACTTCCACCTCGATGGTCTTGGCTTTACCAATCCAGCCTTGCGACTTACCAATGATCAGGAACAGTATTAGAAATACAACTACACCAATTCCGATGTAGAGTAGTTTGTTCGATTTTTTCTTTTGCTTTGCCATTACAGTTTAGATATTAATATTCGATAGGTTTTCCTTGATAAAAATCCAGCACTTTCTTCTTGAAAATGAAATCGTATTTAGCACGTACTAAATCCGACTTTGCCTGGTAGAGGGCATTTTCTGCTGTCTGGTAATCTACGTAATTCACAGCTCCATTGTCAAAGCGTTGCTTCGACATGCGGAAGGCTTCATCACGTGCGTTTACCTGCTTTACGGCAGATTGATAGGTTTTAGCGGAAGAGACCGCATCGTTATACGCTGTTTCTACTGCCTGACGCAATTGATTCTCAACGTCTTTCAGGTTAATCGTTGCCTGCTGATTGGTAATCATGGTGCGTTGTAAGTTTGCGCGTGATTGATATCCATTGAAGATGGGGATCTGAAGGCTTAATGAAATAGCCCGCGAGATGTTATCACCGATTTGATCTGACATGTTATATCCATCAACATATCTTCCTGAAGGAAGTGTGGCATCATTCAAAACTGGAGTATTCGACCCTTGAACATACCCAACCTGTATTGTAGTAGGAATTGGTGGGCCACCATCTCCGAGAAACCTGGCCCGATCCGCAGCACTCGAATAGTTACTGAACACGTTGCCATTCAGGGTCAACCGGGGATAGAGCGAACCACGGGAAGCCTTTACAGCCAGCAATGAACTCTGAAGTTTTAACTGCGAGCTTTTTACTTGTGGTAACGCTTCATAAGCGGCCTGATAAATCTGTTCGGAGGTTTCGCTCATCAATAGTTCTGAGCCAATATCCAGTTGAGGAATCTCAATATCCATCTGAGTAGCCGCTGGTAATTGTAACGCCTGCTTTAACTGGAGGATAGAAAGATTGAGTGTGTTTTCCCTGGTGATCTCGTTCAACTCATTAGTTGCATGCTGAGCCTCCAGATCAAGCACATTACCCCGTGGCACAGAACCAGCTTCTGCCAATTTTCTTGTCCGCTCCAACTGTTGGGTAGTTGTGGCTAACTGCGATTGAGCATTGAGAAATAATTCCTTATTGAAGATCACACTTGTATAAAGGGTAATTACCTGAAGGATCACATCATTTTTTGCTTTCTCGAAATCCTGGGTGGCCGCTTCATTGTCAAGATTATTTTGGCGGTAGGTGTTGAACAACCGGAAACCATTGAATAACAACAGTGAAGAACTGGCATTCAGGTTAAATGAATTTACCCGTTGCGTGGTAAACAAGTTGGTAGTAGGGTCAATCGATCTACCCCAGTTATAGCCAAACTGCCCGCCCCCATTCAGGGTAGGTAGCATCTGTAACTTTGCCTGATTCAAATTTACCTGGCTGGTTTCAACCGAAAGCAAGCTCCGCTTAACATTCAGGTTCTTTTGCAAAGCTTCATCTATACAATCTTTCAGCGTCCAGACTTTCTTTTCCTGCGCATGGCCAACTGCGGCCGCCAGCAGAAATGCACTTAGTAGTATTACTCTTTTCATCATAGGTTATAAAACAATATCCGGTATATAGATCACTTCCTTTACCCAACTTAGACTCCGCAGATAATCAAATGTTACAGGTTTAATCCCTGAATCCATTTCAATCACCTGGCAAGCGAGGTCATTTTTTCCTTTACGCGAAACCGACATAGTAGCAATATTGCAATCATCATGCGCCAGTACACTTGCTATAAATGCAATACTTCCCTTTTTATCCTCAGCAAAAATGATCAGCGTATGCAGACTGGCTGAAAAATCGGCTTTGAATCCATTTACTTCTGCTATGTTAATAACACCACCCCCTTTGCTCTCGCCCAATACTTCTACGGAACGTTTCCCTTTTGTGAGACGTAAACGAATTGAATTTGGATGCAACGCAGACGCGTTCCCTACCGATTTAAATTGGTAATTAATACCCTTTTCTGTAGCAATTTCCAACGACTCGCGAATCCGCTTGTCATCGGTTTTGAAATCCATTAAGCCCGCAATAATAGCGCGGTCGCTACCATGACCTTCGTAGGTACGGGCAAACGAGTTATAAAAGGTAATTTCTGCCCGATCGGGTATGTCGCCAAGAATCTTAATGGCCGCCCGGGCAATACGCACTACCCCTGCTGTATGAGAGCTGGAAGGACCGATCATGACGGGACCAATCATATCAAAAATACTACTCTTTTCTGCCATACGCGGTAACTAACGGAATAGTCGATAAAAGGATTGCCTTTAAGGGTATTTTGTCGCCCTATTCCGGGTATTTTTTAACAAGCGGCAAAATTAGCTGATTTATGAGAGAATAAGGCCAAAAATTAAGTCTTTTATCCCTGATCGTGCAATCCTCTAAGCATTAAACCAATACGTAAGCTTTATTACGAATGCCCGATTCTTTGGGGTGAAATTCGTGTAGGCGCTGGTGTTTTCGAACGCATAGAAATAGTTGTCAGTATAAACTATGAACAAGTCTGATACAGGCTTAAACCGCCATTGAAACCGGGAGTTAATGTTCACGTTCTTGTACTGACTATTGTATTGAAAATAGGTAGTAAAGAATACCGATCGGGTTAGCGTAAGATCAAAGCGTGGCCCTACAAGGTAAATATTGGCGCTCGTATAAGGTTCGGGCAGTCTTATACGGTTGTAGCTCAAATCCAGTGAGAACAACCCATACGGTTGAAACCGGTAATTGAAAACCCCGGTAAACGCCTGCCGGTGTCCATTAAAATACTGACCCGCCAGGGCTATGAATTGATACGTGACTCTTTTCCTGGGATCAGAAATGTAATTAACCGAGACATTGCCATAGGTATAGTCGGTTCCCATCGGAAGTTTTACCGCATTGTCTTCTTTAGGCGAATTGGTGGGATCAAAATCATTGAATAAAAAAGTGTATACGTTTTTGTAATTCAGTTGAAAGGTTGCCTGGCTCTGAAACGTGATGGCATACCCATACATAAAATCATGATCGGTGTATCCGTACACATCATCCCAGATAATGGCCATATCAAAGGTGGGGCCATGTGAATTGATAATTTGGGATTTGGGATAAATGAAATACATACCCGATGGAGAGATCCGATTATAACCATTTCGTGGTACGTACCCGATGGCAGGATTATATCCTTTACCAATTACCTGCTGATACCAGTTAAAGTTGAGTTTCCGGGTATTATAAATCACACTGTAGCCATAGGCATATTCATTTTTGGGTTTCGCCTCGGTAAACTGTTTATGAAAAAAGACATTCCCCGTCCAACGGTTGTTGAGGAAATTGTAGTTGTAGTCAATACCTGCTACCCGATTGTAATTGTAGCCGCCCAATTTAAAATCGGTTGAATCTGTTTTAAACTGCTGTTGATTGACGAAGATCGCACGCACATTCGAGTTGGTTCCAATCCTGCGTTGCAGTGTAGCCACCGTATTGTTGAATGAGGGAATGTCCGATTCTTCGATGGCGGCAGTCTGCATGTTCAAAAAACCAACCCGCCAATATTTATTCAGATTACCACTAAGGCGTGCTCCGGCATAAATTTTATTTTGAACGTTAAGCCCTGTATTCGGATCCCTGGAAACGCCAAGCCTTCTTGAAAAAAAAGGTCGGGCATAGATATGGCCGAAAGATGAAAACAAATCCGCATTCTCGAGAAAGAATTGCCTGCGCTCCGGAAAGAAAAGTTCAAAGCGATCGAGGTTGGTAACCTGCCGGTCTACTTCTACTTGCGAGAAGTCGGGGTTTACGGTTAGATCCAGATTCAAAGAAGGGGTGATGGCTATCTTAGCATCGCCTCCAAACTCTACACTCCCAGTGCGGGGCTGGTCATTTTGAAAATCTTCACTCACCCGGCCGGCAGCATACGGGATAATGGAAATATTAGGTCCGGGTTTAGTCAGTGATTCATCCCAGATCATTTCACCGGTATAGTTCAGATTGCCTGGTTCGAAGAAGCGCGGAGTGAATGGCCAAATGGCACGTTCGTTTTCTTTGCTATCCTGCCGGTATAATTTTACATTCCACCGGTTGCCGCCTGCCTTGAAACGCAACGTCTTGAAAGGAATGGCAAATTCGGCTGTCCAATAGCCATCGTGAATTTTTGTTTCAGAATACCATTTATTGTCCCACGACAAATCAAGATCATCCGATCTTAGATAGCCATTAGCTATTAAGCCTTCGCGCTGCACTCCGGCCGGGCTAAGCCCAAAGAAAAATCCGTTAGTTACATCCTGAAATGGATCGAGAATAACGGACACACCATCGAGGCCTGGTCCCCGAAAATCCCTGCGCAGGGAAGAGATCACATGACCCCCTTTCACATTATCATATGCCATTGCGCTGAAGTAAATAAAATGATCATCATAGGTAGCACGAAATTCTGTACGCACTTTCGATCGCGAAGTATCGTTTGGAAACTGTTGGATCAGGTCGCTGACGATTTCCGCTTCTGACCACGACCCTTCATCGGGCACACCATCAATAACGATTGGGCTCGTTGCACGCTTGATGTGAAAGGAAGGCCGTGACTGACTAAAAGCACCCGTGGCTGTTAATAAAACAATCAGGACGGAGTAATGAAATTTCATCGGCCGCTAAATACAACAATTACCGGAAGTTGAAAATGGTAATCTTATGGATGGCAAGAAATCTTATACCGCAATGGGCGCCTTAATGGATGGATGACTCTGGTAGTTTACGATTTCAAAATCTTCATACTCGTAGTCGAACAGGCTGGCAGGCTTACGTTTGATTAGCAACTGGGGCAAGGGAAATGGCTGGCGTGTTAACTGAAGGTTAGCTTGCTCCAGGTGATTGGTATATAAATGCACATCGCCACCGGTCCATACAAACTCACCGGGTTTCAGATCGCATTGATGAGCCACCATTTCGGTAAGCAAGGCATAACTGGCAATATTGAATGGAACACCAAGAAAGTAATCGGCACTGCGCTGGTATAACTGGCAGGAAAGTTTTCCATCGGCTACATAGAATTGAAACAACGCATGGCAGGGCGGCAGGGCCATCTTATCCACTTCAGCCGGATTCCAGGCACTGACTATATGCCTGCGTGAGTCAGGTTTACTTTTTATTTGAGTCAGGACTTGAGTAATCTGATCTATTCTGCGACCGTCCGGTGCCGGCCAACTGCGCCACTGACTTCCATACACCGGGCCGAGGTCGCCATTTTCATCGGCCCACTCGTCCCAGATAGAAACCCCATGGTCTTTCAGGTACTTGATATTGGTATCGCCTTTCAGGAACCAGAGCAACTCATATATAATAGAGCGAAGGTGAAGTTTTTTAGTGGTTACAAGTGGAAACCCTTCGGCCAGATCGAACCGGAGTTGCCGGCCGAATACAGAAAGAGTGCCTGTGCCGGTGCGGTCGGTTTTGCTGGTTCCCTGGTCAAGAATATTACTTAGAAGATCGAGGTATTGACGCATAGAATATTTTGACGCAATTACGGGGTTCCGGAAAAGAAAAAAAAGTGGATATAAATTCAAGACTCCTGGAGTCACCTAAGTACAAGTTCTAAGTGTACTGACGCGAGTTCAATGTGTACTGATACAAGTTCTGAGTGGACTGGTGCGAGCTCAAGGTGGACTGATGATAGCTCAAGGTGGACTGTGCCAGTTCAAGGTGGACTGATGCCAGTTCCACGTGCACTGACTCGTTCTAATACATTATGGTGCGATTTCTGGTTGTACCGATACGAGTTCACGTTATGGTGTAGTGGGTGCCCTGGCACTTTGGTAGTTATGCCAATACCCTGCTTCTGGCCTTCCCTTTGCACTCTCACACGTATACATATAAAAACAAACGCTTATGAAAACGTGGACTAGAATTGTGATGTTGTTTTTACTGATTGGAGGGACAGCATCCGCACAACAATATCAGCCAGAAGTGCCCGGTGATCATTTCAGCCTGCAAGGTGCGCTGGAATTATTTAAAAAGTCGTCCTCGCCAGAGGAATTTGAGCGGTTGCTTAACTCCGCAGATGCCGGGGTAAACAACCTCGACCTGAATGGAGATGGCGACATTGATTACATCCGGGTGATCGATCGCAATGAGGGCAACGTGCATGCCTTTATTCTGCAAGCTGTGATTTCTGAAAGAGAGAGCCAGGATGTTGCGGTGATTGAACTGGAGAAATTGGCCAACGGCAAAGCAGTACTGCAGATTACAGGCGATGCTGATATCTATGGCATCGAAACGATTATTGAACCTACTGAAGAAGTGCGAATTAATGCCGGCACAAGTACTGTGCAAACCGTGGTGAATGTGTGGGGCTGGCCATCGGTGCAGTACGTATACGGACCTTTCTATTCTGGTTGGAGTTCGCCCTGGAGCTGGCATCACCGCCCTTACTGGTGGAACCCCTGGAGACCAACTACCTATATAGCCTACTACCCACGCTGGGAATCGTACCGTCCATACTACGCGGTTTGCCATACTCACAGGATACAGTATGCACAACATCTGTACAGGCCGTATCGAAATACATCGGTAGTGGTGTATACCAGACATCACTTACAGATCGCAAACTATCGCGCATCAAGAAGTTCTGCAGGATATACCCGAGGTCGCGATGATAGCCGAGATAACACACAGCGCGGGGACTATAATCGCTCGAGGTCACTTACTGGTGAGCGCGACAATTCGAGATCGTTAGCCAGCGACTGGAAACGAAATGAAAGCAGAAGAAAATCTGATTGGAATCAAGCTGCTGATAATCGCAGATCTGCAGGAACGCGCGATGAATCAGCCGTTAGAAATCGCTCCAACCCAAATGTCACCCGCGAAGCTTCCGGATCACAGCGAACTTTCAGAGAACAGCGCGATGATTCGAGAAATCGGTCGAATCATGTAAATCCAAATTCTGAACGGAGGCACGAATTCAAGGCGGCACCCGAAACACGGGGACCGCGAATAACTCCGCAGATAGAGCGAAGAGAATCCGGAAATTCTGGTGGGCAACGCTCCGCTCCGCAGTTCGAAAGAAAACAATCGTCTGAAAATTCGGGGCAGCGATCAGGTTCGATGAAGTCGAGCGCCAATAAGCGAGGAAGAGATTAATGATAGGTCTTGACCAATGATTACTTTGCGTACACTACGGGAAATTTTTAACCGCGGAGTGCGCAAAGTTTCTCCAACCAAGCAATTAATTACCTGAATGCTTTACTTATTATTCACTTCGCAAGGCCACCGGGTTTTCAGTGGCTGCTTTCAGGGTCTCACAGTAATGGTGATAAATGCGATACCGGCAGTCAATAGGCCGGCCAGTACAAATGAACTTATCCCTACCGGAATGCGGTAAGCAAAATCTTTCAACCATTCCTGGATTCCTTCAACAATCTCAACTAAAAAGGCCTCCTGCCCGAATGCAGAAGGCCTCCCCTCACCAATCCACCTACTTATTATATATCTCCTTTTACTTCAATTGTTTTAGACTGACCATTGATTGTTACAGTAACTATTTTGTCGCATTCGCCTGATCCATAATCTATGGTAATCTCTTTACCACTTTCAACAGTCAGTACTTTAGTTCCTTCCACAGCCATGAATATTTTGTTGTTGAAAGCACACTCGCGTTTGTAAACCAGGGCCTTGGTTATTTCCATTTGATAGGTCTTTCCATTGCGGTTTGTTCCTGCCGCTGTACCGTCAACGAGCCACTCATCTAGTAAAGGATTGGCTCCACGAATCCATTCCCGGGTACGAAATACTTCGCGGGTAGCAAACGAACCATCAGGCCAGGTAGCTTTACCGCCCACCACTTCAATTTGAAATTTAGGATGATCCTCTACACTGCCCGTAACATTAGTAACCGTGCGGGTGCCTTCTATTTTAATACCATTGATAAAGTATTCCTGAAACGTTGTAATAATCTTAGAATTAGGTAAGAAACGTTTTCCGATAAATTCCACTTTGATAATTCCCTTTCTGACATTAGCTCTTAGATCAGTACAACCCGTACCAAAATCAATGGTAATATACCCATGCGGTGTAGTCGTACTATTGTCATCCGCAAATTCAAAGGTTACCGTTGCACAATTAAATCGATGATCACCAGCGGGTTTAACTCCGCCTCTACCAGAAGCAGATTCCCGGGCCCCACTGGCCGTTGAAGCATCTGCCGAAACAGCTAACGTAGCCATGTCATCAGCGTCTTCAAAATAGCTATCCGAAGCCGCTTCATTTTCTACATTTTGTGAATCGTTGGACGAAAAGTCAAATTTGTCTTCATTACAGGAAGCAAGAAATACCAGAAAGACTACAGCCAAGCCTGAAAGGCCCTTTAAGAATGAATTTTTAGTTGTTTTCATGGAGTTTTTAAGTTTAAAACAGGTCTTAGAGTGGTAATTGTACACAAGGTTTAATCAGCCTTTTAAAATATTTTAACATTCACTCAGAGCAAATCCTACTTGTTTTTTTGATACGGTCTCTGCTCAATTGGTAACTTTACACCGATGCGGATTTCGTTTTTATTACTATTTATTGCCGTGGGCGCCCAAGGTCAGCCCTCACTGAAGATTGCCAAACTTAAATACAATGGCGGGGGCGATTGGTATGCCAATAAAACTGCGTTGCCCAATCTCATTGCTTTTTGCAATAAGGAATTGGGAATGAACCTGAATGCAGAAGAAGAAATTGCAGAAGCAGGAAGTCCTGATCTGTTCGACTACCCATATATATATATGACAGGGCATGGCAACGTGGTGTTCTCGCCAGAAGAAGCGCTTAACCTCAGGAACTACCTGATTGGTGGCGGCTTCTGGCATATTGATGATAATTATGGGCTCGATAAATTCATCAGGCTTGAGTTGAAGAAGGTCTTTCCGGAACTCGAATTGATAGAAGTACCTTTCACGCATCCCATCTATCATCAGAAATTTAACTTTCCGAATGGCCTCCCCAAAATCCATGAACACGATGGTAAACCCGCCCAGGGTTTTGGACTATTTTATGAAGGAAGGCTGGTGGTTTTTTATTCTTATGAATGCGACCTGGGCAATGGCTGGGAAGACAAGCGCATTCACAATGACCCCGAAGAAAAGCGTCAGCAAGCCCTGAGAATGGGGTCAAATATCCTCTCCTACTGCTTTACAAGTAACTAATTTACAATCACTTATGATATATTTAGTGCTTCTTGTTGCTCGTTATAACTAAATTATTAGTTTTACAACGTAATTGATAGTTATGAAAGAATTAACCAAAGCCGAAGATCAGATAATGCAAGTTTTATGGAACCTGGAAAAAGGTTTTGTAAAAGACATCATCGATCAATTGCCCGAGCCCAAGCCAGCCTACAATACGGTATCCACGATTGTAAGAATCCTGGAGAAGAAGGGATTTGTGGGCTACAAAGCATTCGGAAAAACGCATGAATACTTTCCGCTGATCGGAAAAGAAAAGTACACGCGGTTTTATCTCAACAACCTGGTGAAGGGGTACTTCAACGGCTCGTTTCAAAACCTGGTCTCCTTCTTTGCCAAAGAAAACAGCATGGAAGTGCAGGACATCGATCAATTGATGAAAGAACTCGAACATCTTAAGAATAAAAAGCCATGAATGCATTTGTAAACTACCTGATCGAAGTTAACCTCGGACTGGTTTTCTTCTATGCGATTTACTGGGTGCTGTTGCGCAACGAAAATCAATTCGGATTTAAGCGCACATATTTGCTTGGCAGTTTACTAGCTTCTCTCGTGTTTCCCCTGATCAGCATTCAATCGGGTGCGTTGACTATCATTCCCGCGTTGAGCAATGCCGTACCGGCTACCTGGTTGCCCGAAATAATTATTTATGGTGATGGTAACGCGCCCATGGAAAGGGTTACTGCAGCAAATTATTGGAGTTGGGTGTCGTACACTTATCTCGCCATGGTGGCTATCATCTTTGTAATTTTTCTTTTCAGGATTACTGAGTTGGTTCGGTTATATATGCATGCAAGGCGTTACACATGGAAAAACTACGTAGTTGCCGAATCTGAAAAAGTAAAGGGTGTCTTTTCCTTTTTTCACTTTATCTTTCTGAGTCCGAATGACCCATTAGCTGCAGAGGAGCAACAGGAAATTCTCCGGCACGAAGAAGTTCACATCCAGAAACTTCATTCCCTTGATATTGTATTGATCAATTTAGTGGGCATCGTATGTTGGTTCAATCCGATCATCCGAAGCTATAAGAAATCCCTGGTTCAGATTCATGAGTTTGAAGCCGATGCGCGCTCGGTGGAAGGTCGGGATGTGAACCTGTATTGCGGCTTATTGGCGAAAGTCGCGTTACAATCTCATGGGTATCTACTCGCCAATCATTTTACCAATTCCTTCACCTTAAAACGAATTACTATGATGAAAACGGTTCGAAAAAAAATAAGTCAATGGAAAGTTGTTACTGTATCTGTTACTGCCTTACTCATCTTTTTTGTGGTGGCTTGCCAGGACCAGGTGATGCAGGACATTCAGACGATTACAGACAATTCTAGTGCCGCCACAATTTTACCTGCTCAAGTAGAGGGTGAGTTGACTAAGTTAAAACAAGCCAACCCAAAAGCAGAATATATTGTGATGGAGATGAATGACGAAGGGAAAAGAAAACTGGAAGAGATGGAAAAAGATGAAGCCTTTAAAAAAATGCTGGTTTCCATACATGTTATTAAAACAGAAGAACAATCCTTTGTCATTCTGGAAAAGGGAGAGCAAACAAATAGAATTGCCGATATGACTGTGGCCGAGGGAGAAGTTTTTACAATTGTGGAAGAATCTGCCGAACCCGTTGGTGGTATGCCCAGGCTTTACGAATATGTCGCTGCTAATTTAAAGTATCCTGCGGAAGCAAGAATGAAAGGGATTGAAGGAAGGGTATTTTTAGAATTTACAGTGAACACAGATGGAACAATCTCTGATATCCATGCATTGAAAGGACTAGGCGGTGGATGCGATGAAGAAGCCATAAAAGTGATGCAAGGTTCACCCAACTGGATTCCCGCCAAACAAAGAGGCATGAATGTTCGACAAAGAATGGTGATGCCAATTAACTTTAGTCTTGGTTCAGGTAACCCTATTTCAGTTGAAAATGCTCAGGTTAAGAATGAATTTGAGTTTGTTACAACAATAAATAAAACCACTGTTAACGGTACTACATACTTGAACGGAATAGTCAAGAATCTTGATGGAATCCCGCTTGCAGGTACAAACATTGTTATTGAGGCCACTACTACTGGCACTGTATCGACACAAGACGGAACGTTTAAACTAGAGTCTCCTACAAACTCGGGTAATCTGGTCTTTTCTTTCGTAGGATATAAAACGAAAATCGTTACTTTTTAAACATCAGACTAAAGAAGTCCCCAACAACTTTTCTTACTTGGGGACTTCTTTATTTAACTACCACCCAACACCTCTTCCAACTTCTTATCCAGGGCAGCGCCACGCAAGTTCTTGGCAATTATCTTTCCTTCTTTATCAATCAAAATGGAAAAAGGAATGGCGCTAATGTTATAATCTTTAGAAGCCTGCGAATCGAAATATTTCAAATCTGAAACATGTGTCCAGGTGAGACCATCTTCAGCAATTGCCTGCACCCAATCTTCCTTGGTTCTGTCTAAGGATACTCCAAATACTTCAAAGCCCTTGGCTTTGTATTTATTATACGCCTTTACAACATTTGGGTTCTCTCTGCGGCAGGGCCCGCACCATTTTGCCCAAAAATCAATCAACACATATTTGCCACGTAAGGAAGATAATTTAACAACCTGACCCTCGGGGTTAGGCATTTCGATTTCTGGTGTAATTTGTCCTATGGCAGTAATTTTCATCTTATCCACCATTTCCGCAAACTCTTTCGTGTACCGGGAATCAGGCCATTCAGTTTTAAACTTTTCGGCACTCGAAACATACAGTTCAAAATATTTGTCTTTATCTAATAAATTATTTTGCTGCAAAAGATTAAGAAGGCCAAGAGAGGCGGGCTGATCTTTCAAAATACCTGCTACCTGATCATAGCCTTTATTTAGAATATTCATGTATTCCAATTGTAATTCAGAAATACGCTCCATATCCTGATTGGAAGATGCCAGAGAAAATTCTGTTTGGATGGTCATGAGATCCGGTGAATCCTGAACGCGGGTCATCACCTGTTGCACCTGATTAATCAAATCCAGATCCGGAGATCCCTTTACCTGAAAAAATCCATTCGCACTGTTTCCATCCACATTTATTTCCAGATCACTTTTATCCAGGATGAAGGATACTATCTGTTTGTTGTAAAAATTCAACTGATAATAACCCGGCTCTGTTATACGAATCTTTTTTTCGTAGGTATAATTACTTTTTAACCTAATGGTGTCTTTCGTCCTGGAACCATCCGGTCTCAATTCCTGAATTGAAATCTCGCCTGACGTGGGAAATCCGACTTTACCACGAATGGTAACATCCCATCCTGGTTTCTCTTCCTTGCAGCTTAAAGCAAAAACAGAAATTATCAAAACCAACATCCACAATAACGCTCTTCCTTTCATAACGATTCTATTTAGTTAACTCAATTTTTTTATTAATAACTCAGTGGCCAGCTTCGGGTCGGCCTTGCCCTTCGTGCGTTTCATTACCTCACCCATAAACATGGTGATGATCGCGGTTTTACCTTTTTTATATTCTTCCACCTTTAACGGAAACTCTTTGATAATTTGTTCCACCACGGGCAAAATAGAATCGGTACTGCTATCCTGAATCAGGTTTAACTGGTGAGCCAACTCAAGGGGTGGAGTACCCGGGTTCTTTAACAATTCCGGGAACAATTTCTGCGAGGCCACGGCAAAGTTCAACTTACCCTCATCGATTAATGTGATTACCGTTGCCAATGCTGCGGCTTTAATCGGAAGTTGATTGGCTTCGAGATTTGAATCGTTCAAATAAGATTTAACCGGGCCCATCATCCAGTTTGAGGCAGCTTTGAAATTTTCTGTGTGCACACAAATCGCTTCAAAGTACAGGGCCATCTCTTTCGAATCGGTTAGCACCTGCGCATCGTAAACCGGTAGTTTATAATAAGAAATAAATTTCTGGTGTAACTCCCACGGCAGCGCGGGCATGGATTGCTTTAACTCATTCAACCAGGCATCCGAAACCTCCAATGGACTCAGATCTGGATCTGGAAAATAACGATAATCATTTAGCTCTTCCTTGGTGCGCATTCCATAAGAGTTACCTGTAGCGGGATCATAGGTACGGGTTTCAGAGACAACCTCCACACCGCTTTCGAAGAGAGCAAACTGACGTTCGGCTTCATGATCAATGGCCCGCTGTACATTGCGGATTGAGTTCATGTTTTTTATCTCCACTTTCTTGCCGTACTCTTTCACTCCTTTCCGCATCAGTGAAACATTCGCATCGCAGCGCAAGGACCCTTCTTCCATATTGCCATCACAGATCTCGAGGTAACGAACCAGCTTTCTGATTTCAGTAAGCAAGGCATAGGCTTCTTCCGAACTCCTCAAAACAGGTTCTGTTACGATTTCGATCAGCGGCACCCCGGCCCGATTAAAATCTACCAGGGTGTCGGTCTCGTTATCCAAATGAATTGACTTACCCGCATCTTCTTCGATGTGAATGCGATTGAGTGTAACATTTTGTTCACCCGCCTTGGTGGAGATTGTGATATATCCGCCTTTGCAAATGGGGGTGCGATCCTGGGTAAGTTGATAGCCCTTGGGTAAGTCGGGATAGAAATAATTCTTGCGATCAAAAATCTGCCACTGCGAAATTTCGGAATGACACGCCAGGCCCATCTTTATTGCGAACTCAGCCGCTTTCTTATTGAGTTTGGGCAATGTACCCGGATGAGCCAATGTAATTACCCCAACGTTGGTATTGGGTGAACTTCCATAAGCTGTTGAATCAGAATTGTAGATTTTACTTTTCGTCAACAGCTGCGCATGCACCTCGAGGCCGATAACCACCGTATATTTTTCGAGTATGGATTTGTACATGTTAAACCTCCTGGCTCAGACTTACAATTAATTAATCAACAGCTTGGCCTTTTCCAACACCTTGTCGAGCCCTGCAAGATTTTTGCCACCGGCCGTTGCAAAGAAAGGTTGACCACCACCCCCCCCATCGATTTCTTTGGCGAGTTCTTTTACCAGATTACCCGCATGGAATTTTTTGGTTGCCTCCAGTTTTTCCCCAATCATTACCGATACCTGGGGCTTCCCATCTACATCAGCGGCAAGTATCATCAGCAAATCATCAAATTGATTGCGCAGGGCATAGGCAATATTCTTCAGCACATCGGCATTGGGCACACGTACCTTTTCTGAAATCAGTGTATGCCCGTTTGACTTCGTTGCCTTGCGGACCAACTCATCTTTCAATACGTTTGCCTGTTGCTGATAGAGAATTTCCAGTTTCTTCTCCAGCACATGCTTCTCTTCCATCAACGATTTGGCTGAGGCAAGCAGATCTTTTGGATTCTTTAAGATTGATTTTACTTCATTTAACAAATTGAGCCCTTCATTTATATAGTGCTCGGCACCATCGGCTGTTACGGCTTCGATCCTGCGCACGCCTGCAGCTACTGAACTTTCCGATACAATTTTGAAAAGTCCGATATTTCCAGTGGCAGACACATGAGTACCACCGCAAAGCTCGACCGAGAATTTTGGATCAAACGTAATTACACGAACAAAGTCGCCATACTTTTCGCCAAACAAAGCCATGGCACCTAAACTCTTTGCTTTTTCGATCGGCACGTTGCGCTGTTCATTCAACGCTACGTTTTCACGCACCTTTTTATTTACGATGTCCTCTACTTTCTTCAATTCTTCCTCTGTCATGGCCGCAAAGTGCGAGAAATCGAAACGCAAAATCTTCTCATTAACCAATGAGCCTTTTTGCTCCACGTGTTTACCCAACACCTGGCGCAAGGCAGCATGGAGCAAGTGCGTAGCCGAGTGGTTGCTCATGGTAAGTCTGCGCTTACTTTCATGTACTGAAACAAAGAAGGTTCCTTCCAAATTGGTGGGCAAGCTTTCGGTATAATGAACAATTAATTCATTCTCCTTTTTTGTATCGATAACAACAATCTTCTCGTTGGCAGATTCAATTAATCCGGTATCCCCTACCTGGCCCCCGCTTTCGGCATAGAAAGGTGTTTTATCCAGTACCAGTTGAAACAACTCTTTATTCTTCTGCTTCACCTTTCTGAATTTCACAATCCGCGATTCCGCTTTCAGGTGCTCGTACCCGATGAACTCAGTTTTCACATCTTCGCCCACTAGTACCCAATCCCCGGTTTCTTTAACAGCATCTAATTTGGATCGGGATTTTTGTTTCGTCATCTCCTCCTGAAACCCTTTTTCGTCTACGGTAAATCCACGCTCACGCGCAATCAATGAAGTTAAATCGAAGGGAAAGCCAAAGGTGTCGTAAAGTTCAAAAGCCTGAGCTCCCGAAATAGTTTTGTCAAGATTCTCAATTCGCTTTAATCCTTTCTCAAGTGTTCGCAAAAAGGATACCTCTTCTTCATGCACCACCCGGCTTACATAGTCCACCTGCTGGTGCAATTCGGGGAACACGTCTTTCAATTGAGTTGCAAGAATGGGAACTAACCTATTCAGAAACGGCTCCTTAAAATTCAAATAAGAAAAACCATACCGAACCGCCCTTCTCAATATTCTCCGGATTACATACCCGGCACCGGTATTGGAGGGTAATTGTCCATCGGCAATCGCAAATGACACCGCCCGGATATGATCGGCCATTACACGTATGGCAATATCCTGTTTCTCAGTCGCTGCACCTTTACCCGGGGTCGAACCGCTATACGTAACATCGGCCTCTTTCGCAATAAAATCCATCAACGGACGAAACACATCCGTATCATAATTAGAAGTCTTCTTTTGAATAGCCATGCATAAGCGCTCGAAACCCATACCGGTGTCTACGTGCTTGTCGGGCAGTGGCTCCAGGGCACCTGAAGCAAGGCGATTGAACTGAATGAATACCAGGTTCCAGATTTCCACCACCTGTGGATGGTCACTGTTCACCAACTCGCGCCCTGACTTTTTCTTTACTTCATCTTCGGATCGCAAGTCAATATGGATTTCAGAACACGGACCGCAGGGGCCCTGCTCACCCATCTCCCAGAAGTTATCTTTCTTACTTCCGTGAAGGATGCGATCTTCACTGACAAACTTCTTCCACAATTCTTTGGCTTCTTCATCCACCGGAAGGTTGTCGCCTTTATCGCCACCAAATACTGTTACATATAATCTTTCTTTGGGGAGTTGATACACTTCGGTAAAAAGTTCCCATGCCCAACTGATAGCATCTTGCTTGAAGTAATCGCCAAAACTCCAGTTGCCCAACATCTCAAACATGGTGTGATGGTAGGTGTCGAGCCCTACATCTTCAAGATCGTTGTGCTTACCGCTTACACGAAGACATTTTTGAGTATCGGCTATGCGATTGCTTTGAGGCACTGAGTTGCCCAGAAAATAGTCCTTAAACTGAACCATTCCTGAGTTAGTGAACAACAAGGTTGGGTCATTTTTAAGCACAAGCGGGGCCGAAGGCACTATTTTATGGCCCTTATTTTCAAAAAAATCGAGGAATTTCTGTCTTATTGTTGCTGAATCCATTAATTCTAAGCCCATTTTAACTTTGTACACTGAGGTTTTTCTCTATATTTATGGGTTCTAAACCCTGATAAACAGCAAAATTAATCCCCTTGGGATCAATATGAAAGGAAACACTGAAATTCGATCATGAAGTAATGGCCGGTAGTAAGTTTCATTATAACCCCAAAACCCTCCGCTATGAGCGCGTGAAGATTTCGATCTTCAACGTGGTGATTACTTTATTCAGTTACCTCACCTTTGGAATTATCTTTTTTATTGGACTGGTTCTCCTTCAAAACTTAATTATAGAAACTCCCTCCGAAAAAAAATTAAGAGCTGAGAACAAAGCATTGGATGAACATAAGATGTTGCTTACCGCGCAGCTTCTTGAATCCAATCAACAGCTGGCCGAACTTAAAGCAAAGGATGTTGCACTTTATCAAAAACTTTTCGAAACCAAAGTACCGCAGGAGTCTGAGCCAGTGTACCCCGAGCGGGAAGAACTTTTGCTAGCCGGCTCCGGAGATTTTGATGAGTCCATTGATCAATTAAGTCAACGTTTTTCTGAGTTAATTCAGTCGGCCAAAACCAGTAGTCAATTTTTTCGCTCCGAAGCGCACATCAAAAAAGAAGACATGACTCTTCTTACCGCTATTCCATCCATTGCTCCCGTAGATAATTTTGAAGTGGCTAAGTTAGTTTCAGGTTTTGGCACCCGCATCAATCCCTTCCACAAAGGTCATTACCACCATGATGGGGTTGATATCGCGTCTCCCCGTGGCACGCTGGTACTAGCGGCAGGACCCGGTCGGATTGTGCTAATCAAAAAAAGTGATCTTGTTGCCGGTTATGGTAATTATGTTGAGGTTGATCATGGTAATGGTTACATCACCCGGTATAGTCATCTGGAGGACATCACTGTGCGACAAGGACAATCCATTAAAAAAGGGCAGTCGATAGGTTCTGTTGGATCGAGTGGCGGATCTATTGCCCCACACCTTCATTATGAAGTGATTAAAGACGGGAAGAATCTCGACCCTATCAAGTTCTTTATGGAAGGACTTGCTTCTATAGAATATGAGGCATTGGTTGGCTATAGTCAGAAACAAAATCAATCGCTTGACTAATGGCTAAGGTGCACTACATATATAATAACGAAACGTGTAAATACGAGCCCGTTGTTATTTCACCTAAGGTAGCAGGAAGAAAACTGCTGATCTTTATGAGTATCTCGCTCCTGATTGGTTTGGTGGGATTGACTTATTTCAATTACCGCTTTCCCTTAATAGACGAAACCCTTCAAGCAGAAAAAAATCAGAAATTAAAGACCGAGTGGAAGGTATTGTATAAACAATTAGAGCGGACCTCGAATCAATTGAGTGCATTGGAGCATAACGATGATAAAAATTATCGGGTCATTCTGGATTTGGAACCTCTTGACGAATCGCAACGCGAAGCCGGGGTGGGTGGTCGTGAAAAGGAAAGTGAATCAATTCACTACCCGTTGATCCGAACTGCTTATGAACAAGCCGAAAAGATTAAGAACCGACTTGACATTGAAGCGCAATCATTACAACAATTGATGAATGAATTAACCCGCAAAGAAAAAATGTGGGCCTCCCGGCCGGCAATCCAGCCAGTGAGCAATAAAGACCTTACCCATCTTCATACCATATTCGGCCTTCGCATGCATCCTTTGTTAGGCTATTCGAGACCCCATAATGGCCTGGATTTTACAGCCCCTGTAGGAAGCCCCATCTACGCTACAGGCGATGGCCGTGTGAGTGTGGCTCAACGTTCACTTTCTTATGGCAACGTTGTTTACATCGATCATGGTTATCAGTTTGAGACCCGCTATGCACATATGACTCATTATATTGTGGGCAAGGGAGATCATGTTAAACGCGGTCAGGTTATAGGCTATGTGGGAAACACAGGGCTGTCCGTGGCCGCTCACCTTCACTACGAAGTGCTTTACAAAAACAATCCGATCAATCCGATCAACTTTTTTCAGCGTGATCTCAACAACAAGGAATATGAAAGGTTGATTGAGGTTGGAAGCCGAGCCACCAGTTCGCTGGATTAATTTATTGATCACTTTCCCTTTAAGAGACTTCTCCCTTTATTTGCAGCCTTAAATTTTTGTATGAGGAGGTTTGTAATTCTTTTTTTGTTTTTGATACCAATGACGTGGGCAATGGCCCAAAAAAAAGACACTATTACCGTTATTGGGGTTGGCGACATCATGATGGGTAGTAATTATCCAAACGGTGGCGCACTGCCTCCTAACGATGGCAGCGATCTTTTTAAGGAAGTAACACCAATCCTTGCCAGCGCTGATATCACGATGGGAAACCTGGAGGGAGTGCTTTTAGATGATGGAGGAACTGCCAAGACCTGCCGCGATCCAAAAGTATGTTATGTTTTTCGGAGTCCGGTTAGTTATGTTCAAAACCTGGTGAATGCCGGCTTTGATATTATGAGTCTGGCGAACAATCACGCTGGTGATTTCGGAGAGGTTGGAAGGAAAAGTAGCATGAAAAGCCTGGAAGATGCGGGGATCATTCACGCAGGGCAACTCAACCAGCCCTTTACTGTCTTTGAAAAAGATGGAATTCGCTACGGCTTCACCGCTTTTGCACCCAACAGCAATTGTCAAAGCATTAACGATTTACCGGCTGCCCGAAAAATTGTTTCTTATCTCGATTCACTAACCGATATCGTTATTGTCTCCTTTCATGGTGGGGCCGAAGGACCGCAACATCAGCATGTGCCACGTAAGCATGAAATTTTCTACGGTGAAGATCGGGGTGATGTATATGAGTTTTCTCATGCATTAATTGACGAAGGCGCAGACATCGTATTTGGACATGGCCCGCATGTGACCCGGGCCGTAGAAGTCTACAAGAACCGGTTTGTAGCTTATAGCATGGGAAATTTTTGCACCTACGGTGGAATCAATGTATCGGGCATTAACGGATGGTCGCCTATTATTAAGGTATACACCAACTCTACAGGAGATTTTTTAAAGGCGCACATCACATCTACCTATCAAACTCCGCGCTCATCGGTGAAAATAGATTCACAAAAGCAAGTTTTAAAGCGAATTCAGCAGTTAACAAGAGAAGATTTTCCTGAATGTGGTGTGGAAATAGATGATTCGGGGTGGGTTTTGAAATCCACAAAATGATGTGAATAGCTTGTCGATAAAAAAAATAGTCAACATTGCTTCAAGTTTAAAGAATTGTTACTTTGCATGAAGATCGTTGATCAAAAGCGATTGAACCCAGGCCCCTTTGTCCCTCATGGCGTATAAAGAAAAAGAAATTGAGAAGATATATTATTCAATCGGTGAAGTAGCCGAGATGTTTAATGTAGCCCCCTCCCTAATACGCTTCTGGGAATCAGAGTTTGATCTCATCCAGCCGAAGAAGAATCGTAAAGGTAATCGGCAGTTCACCAAAGAAGATATTGATCATGTCCGCACCATCTATCATTTGGTGAAGGAAAAAGGCTTTACCCTTCAAGGGGCCAAGGAAATGCTTAAAAATGATAGCCAATCCGTCCGCGATAAGATGGATCTGATGGATTCACTTAAAAAGGTGCGTCAGTTTCTGGTGCAGATTCGCGAAAAACTCTAAAACAAATTCCCAATTATTACTGAGATTCTTTAATTTCAGAATTCACGTCTGAATTCATGGATCAGGAGCGTCTTTCTTTTCTGGCATTGCATTTTACTCCAGGCATTGGCGATTTCTTAGTCAAGCAGTTAGTCAGTTATTGTGGTTCGGCCGAACAGGTATTTAAGACTTCCAAAGGTAAGCTGCTCAAAATTCCAGGCGTAGGCGAATTCTCTGCCGAAGCGATTATTAATGAAAAAACTTTTCATGAAGCCGAGAAAGAACTTAGAAAAGCAGAGAAGGAAGACACTGAGATTTTATTTTTTACAGACAAAAAATATCCGCATCGGTTAAAGTCCATTGAAGATGCTCCGGCCTTGCTCTATTATAAAGGAAATCAAAATCTGAATGTGCCGAAGACGGTCGGGATTGTGGGAACCCGGCAGGCTACCGAGTATGGAAAAGAAATGGTGGAGAAAATTTGCCAGGAGTTGGTACCGCATCACGCATTAATCATCAGTGGCCTTGCCTATGGCATTGACATTCATGCCCACAAGTTTGCACTTAAGCACGGGCTCGCCACTATTGGCGTGATGGGAAGCGGGATGGATATTATTTACCCTGCCGCACACAAAGACACAGCAAAAAAAATGATTAATCATGGTGGCTTGATTACTGAGAATCATTTTGGCACCAAACCCGATGCTCATAATTTCCCAGCGCGCAACCGAATCATTGCCGGGTTAAGCGATGCACTGATTGTAGTGGAAGCTGCAGAAAAAGGCGGGGCCTTGATCACTGCCGATATAGCCAACACCTATAATAAAGATGTCTTTGCCGTGCCTGGTAATCTTGGTCAAACGTATTCAGAAGGCTGTAATAAGCTGATCAAAATAAACAAAGCCAATGTATACACCTCGGTTAAGGATCTCGAATACATTATGAATTGGTCGGCCGAAAGTAATGCTCAGACAACGCTTGATCTCACCATTTTCGAGCCTGATGAACAAAAAGTGATTCAGATTTTAAAAGATCGGAAAGCTCCTGTAATGATAGATGAGTTGAGTTTCAAGTCATCGCTGCCGCCCGGTCAGTTGGCATCCCTCCTTCTAACCCTCGAATTTAAAAATGCCGTGAAATCCTTACCCGGAAAGATGTTTGCGCTTAGGTAAAAGCTGTGTTCCCAACCGATAGGGAGTCTGAAGCTTTTTTATCTAATGTGGAAAGATCTTATCTGCCATTTGTAAAGCAATGCCAAACTCGTTGCGATTCAGTTCAGAAGCCTCATTCTTCGAATCAAGAAATGATAAGATTGTTTCCGTAGCCATGTTCCCTACCAGATCATCCTTGGCCATCGGGCAACCACCAAAACCTTTAATCGCCCCATCAAATCGCTGGCACCCTGCCCGATAAGCAGCCTCTATTTTTTCAAGACGACTATCGGGAGTAGAATGAAGATGAGCTCCGAATTCAATTTTGGAAAACTTCTTTGTCAGGGATTTAAATAAATATTCAATCTGAGTTGGTTCTGAAACTCCAATGGTATCAGCCAGTGATATGATTTCTATCTCAAGCGTGGCGAGAATATCCGTAAACTGTTCAACGATAGCTACATCGTAGGGATCATTATACGGATTACCAAACCCCATGCTGATATAGACGACCTGCTTTTTATTGTACTTCTTGCACAAGTCCTGAATCTCGTTGACGGTGTTAAGCGCCTCCCCGATCGACTTATTTGTATTTCGCTGTTGAAAAGTCTCGGAGATAGAGAGTGGAAAACCTAAATAACTTATCTTCTTATGCTTACAGGCATCCTCAGCTCCCCGCAGGTTGGCCACAATAGCAAGTAGCTTAGATCCTGATTGATTATAGTCAAGCTGTTCCAGCACTTCGGCAGTATCGCGCATTTGGGGAATTGCCTTGGGGGAAACAAAACTTCCGAAATCGATGGTATCAAAGCCTACTTTTAGCAATTGATTAATATAAGCCACCTTGAGACCGGTTGGAATAAACTTCTCCAGGCCCTGCATGGCATCACGCGGACATTCAATAATCTTCATACAATTAAGGTAAACAAAAGTAGGGTAACTCAAGATTAAGGAAAAATTAATGCAACGGTCGTTAATATCAACCATTTAACTGGAAAACTGATATATTCTTCGCCACATAAGGATTAACTTGTCGAGATAATATTTTCCCATGTCATTACCATCTTTTAGCGGTCCACTTGGTTATAAAAGGGCAGCACACTTATTACACCGGGCCACGTTTGGCCCCACCAAACTACAGATTGATTCATTTGCTACCCTTACGGCAAGTCAGGCCGTTACTTTACTATTTCAACAACCCCTTCCCGATCCAACTTTACCAATTGATCCGGAAACAGGTACCGAGTGGGTTTTATCCGGAACTACCGATGCTAACAGTGGGGATAGCGACCTGCAGGAATTTTTTAAGGGTTGGTTTATTGGCCAGATGTTGGGAATAGGGGTTCCACCTGCTAATTATCTGGCTTACAGTACGCGCGAGAAAATAGTTTTCTTTTTACATACCGTTTTAACAACTATTCAATCCAAGGTAGACGACAGCAGGTCACTTTATTTTCAAAATCAACTCTTCCGAAAATTCGCATTCGATAAAACCTTAGGGGTAGATTATAACTTTAAGGAGCTCACCAAGAAAATCAGCATTGACAACGCCATGTTGCGCCTGTTGGATGGCAACCTGAATGTGAATGGCAGTGTAAATGAAAACTATGGTCGCGAACTGTTGGAGTTATACTCCATTGGCCGCGGGTTGGAAGGCACACTGCCCCCAGCGACTGTACCCGGAGATTACTTTAATTTCAAAGAGCAGGATGTGCGGGCAGCAGCCCAGGTATTGTCAGGTTGGGAACTGGATACCACGTTTTCAACCCTGGATAATACGGTTGATCTGGATTTGGCCGGAACGATAAAATTGCCTCGGGGTAAAGTAAGAGGGAGCGTTACCAATGCCAATGCACATGATAATAGTGTGAAGCAATTCAGTGAACGATTTGGTAATGCTACTATCCAACCCGATCCGCTACTGCTAGCCGGTACCAATGCTACCGAAGCAAGTGCTCAGGATGAAATCAGTCAATTGATTGAATTGATTTATTCAAAACCAGAAACCGCGCGCAATTTCTGTCGTAGAATCTATCGGTTCTTTGTGTATCACGACATCACGCAAACTATTGATGATACCATCATTGCCGAAATGGCCAATACCTTTACCACCAGTGGCTATAAAATACAACCCGTACTGGAAGATCTATTCCAGAGTCAGCACTTCTACGATGCCGCTGCCGGTGTGGGTGACGATAACTTTGGAGGGATTATAAAATCACCCCTTGATCTCATGATTGGCACCTTTCGGATCTTTGCTATTCAACTGCCAGACCCGATAGCCAGTGCAGCAACCTATTATGAAAAGTCGGGGGAACTGATCCGTAGTTTAGAGGAGATGGGAATGCATTTTTATCAACCCTTCGATGTAGCCGGGTACGATGCTTATCATCAATACCCGATCTATCATCGCAGCTGGATTTCTACCAACTATCTCACGCGCAGGTATGATTTCATCCGGCAGTTGATTTCTGAAAATCAAATGATGGCGGGAGCACTGAGCGTGGATGTGGTTGCCTTCGTACAGGTTAATATCAGTAATGCCACTGCCTCTAATGCCCCGAGCCTGATCATTGAATTGGCTAAGTACTTTTTACCACAGGCCGAGAACTTAACCTTTGATCCCGCACTCGATGACAATGCGGGATTAACCGCAGAACGCATGAACTACTTCCTCACAGCATTTTTAAAATCCCCTCAGATTGATGCTGACCCTGAAGGCGCCTGGGCTTTTCGATGGAATAATCCGGTAGACATGGAAGTGGTAAGAAGGCAATTGGAAAATCTCTTTAACGCTTTACTGCAATCACCCGAATATCAACTTTACTAACAATCTGAATGAAACGTAGAAACTTTATAAAGAAACTTTCGCTGGCAGCAGTTCCGTTTACGTTGGGGGGAATTCCGATTCGTCTGATGGCAGAAAATTCGCTCACGCGGATGGCAGAACAAAGTACCAATGACCGGGTGTTAATTATCCTTCAACTTCACGGGGGTAATGATGGTCTCAACAGCATCATTCCCGTAGAAGCTTACGATTTATATTACCGTTGGCGGGCCAACATTGCCATTCCGGCAAAAAACAGTTTACGTAAAATGATTGCATTGGATAGCACACTTCCTTCGGATGTACAAGTTGGGCTCCACCCGGATATGATTGCTATGAAAGATCTCTACGATCGCGGGCGTATGACTGTGGTGCAGGGTGTTTCTTATAAAAACAATAACGGATCTCATTTCAGAGGCAGAGACATCTCATTTATGGGTGGCGGTTTTGATGATTACTTTTCGTCCGGTTGGGTAGGTCGTTATTTGCAGCAAGAGTTTGCTCCTAAAGTTTATCCCAACGATTTTCCCAATGCAGAAATGAAAGATCCGCTTGCCATTGAAATGGGAAGTGATGTATCATTGATTTTCCATCAGGATGGCAACATCCCTACATCCATTTCTTTGAATGATCCGGAAAGTTTCGCCCGACTCGTGGATGAACTGGAAGGATTTACAGATGAAGGGGTTGATCCACGCGGCAAACCACCCACGGCATTAGATAATTCACCTTATGGTAAAGAACTTAACTGGATATTAGGACTTGAGGATAAATCGGAAGACTATGCGAACCGGCTTTATGATGTATATCGCAATGCCCCGGTATCCAGTGTAACCTACCCAGAACGCTATCCTTTCAATGCACCCAAAGGCAGCATGCGCAATGGGTTAACACCTCAATTGCAACTGATCGCACGACTGCTGGATGGAGGCGGACCGGGTCTTGGTGTTAAAACAAAAGTGTTCCTGGTAAAAATGGGCGGCTTTGATACGCATGCAGAACAAGTAGAGAGTTATGACCCCACCATGGGTCAACATGCAGCCTTGATGTATCATATCTCATCGGCCATGAAAGCCTTTCAGGATGATCTGAAAGCACGCGGATTAGAAGATCGTGTGTTAACGCTTACTACTTCTGAGTTTGGCAGACGAGTGCGGGCCAATGGTAGTTATGGTACTGATCATGGTACCGGAGCACCCGTTATGATCTTCGGAAAGGGGGTTCAGCCGGGTGTAGTAGGCAAAGTACCTGATCTGAATAAGGAAAATGTAGAAATGCAATTTGATTACCGGCAGATTTATGCCAATATCCTGCGCGACTGGATGTTGGTGGATGAAGCGAAGATCAACAATGATATATTCTTTAAGGATTTCCTGAATGGAGCTAAAGAAGAAGGAACAGGCAATTATGAACCCCTGCCGTTAGCCTCGCAGGTCATTTCGGGAGTACAGGAGAACTTTATCAATAATCGATTTGCGTTGGAAGATTGCTTCCCTAACCCTGCCACTGATTTTACCACCATTCAATTTAAAATTAATAACACCAACCTGGTTGATATAACCTTAAAAGACAATCAGGGACGCACACTCAAATACATATTGCATGAAGAAAGACCGGAAGGCACTCATTTAATTAAGGTTAGCGTTACGGATTTGCCTACGGGTATTTATTTTTATCAATTGAAAACAGGATTCTTCAAGGAAACCAGGAAACTCATCGTTACCCGATAATTTATGATGCGATTTATAGTATTCGTTCTCCTCCTTGCCTCATGTTTATCCGGGCAAGCACAAAACAAAAAGAAACCGGGTGGATTGGCCGCTAAGCCAAGTCAGCAAAATAAGTTTCTTGAAAAACAATGGTGGTTGGGATTTAAAGCCGGCACTAACCTGTCGCAAGCTGTACCCATCAAACGTTATTCAATCATGACGCCTACCAATTATGCCCTGGCATTAACCGATAAATCGTACGATTCCTATGGTACAATGGGAGCTCAGGCTGCTCTCGAAATAACGTTCTATTACAAGGGTTTTTCGTTCAGTACACAACCTGCTTACCGGCACAGCAGTTTCACGTATTCGAATCAATATCAGTGGACCAATTCAGAAAATCCAGCCGAGCAATTAATTCTTCAGTATGATCAGGAACAAAAAATTGATTATGCAGACTTTCCATTGATCGTGAAGTATGATATTCTACGAAATAAATTGCGCCCTTACGTTCAGGTAGGAGTATTTTATTCGATGTTGATCAATGCCAATAAATCCGTGAAGGTATCTGGAACAGATTATGCTTCGGGAGGCACCAACCAGTTTGTCAATCAGGAAATCATTGTTGGAGCAAAGGATTTGTTCGACAACTATTGGGGGATTATGGCCGGTGTTGGTGCCGACTATAATTTAGGCAATGTGCGACTTGTATTGGATGTTTCTTACTGGAAGGGTATGAGCAATATTACTAATGTTGAAAATCGCTTTGGCAATGATCGTCTTGCCGGCATTGGAGACGCCCAGGATGACCTGGATTTAAATAATATAGTAATCTCAGCCGGAGTTCTTTTTCCCATGCGTTACCTAAGCAGTGGCTTCAAAACTTTAGATCGTTAATCTATGCGCCAAGTACTTACACTTTCCTTAATCTTTGTATTCGTGGGTTGTTCCAATGAATCAGATCCTGATTCCGACAAATCATCCTTTACCCGTATTTACGACAACGACAAGTTCAATGCGTCTTTCTATCCAATAGATATGAAGCAAACTCCTGACGGTGGATATTTGATTTTAGGTGGCCGCAGAATTGAAAACTCTAATTTCAGCGGTATCTATATTCTGAAAACTGATGAGTTTGGTAGTTTTGTTTCCGAACAGGAGGTAGATGAGAATTACGTAAACCCAATTGGCTCCTTATTAGAGAGCGGAGGAAAATATTACTTCTTTTGCATGAATTCCGTTGGGCTGCAGACACAATTGTTTGAGATGGATGCCGAAGGAACTTTGAACAATCCTATTGATGTCGGTGGATCTTACCCGGCTGCTGCCGCAGTAGATGGTAGCAATTTTCTACTATTGAGTTATGATAATTTCAATAAACTAAGCGTGATCTCGGTGGTTTCCCCAACAGGCGCTGTTAGTCAATCCAAAGGATTTAGTATTGGCGCGGGTGATGCAGTAGAAGAACCGATCATCAATCACTTTTTGCGTACCGGTACTCAGATACCTTTTCTGGTAGGCAAAACACCTGCGGGTCAATATTACTTTAATGGCTTCTATAATTATACTTTGTCATTGGTCTTTACAAACCTGAATGATGATGATCCGCAGGGCATTATCCAAGGTCAACAGGATGATGGCGGATTAAGCCAGGTGGTTCCTCAGGACGGTGGCAAATTTGCACTTGCCCGCTTTAATTTTGGTGATAATTATTATCTGCCTAATACTCCGTTAAATACATCAGGGATCAGTTCAAGCATCGACCTGGGCGGCAATCCATTTCCGGAATTAGTTGCCAATGCACCGGTGAAAATCCTTCGCATGACCCTCGGCACTACCAAGATCGCCTTATACGGAAGCAACACCCGCAGCAATCAAATCTCATTATATGGCTATGATGAGGCAACCGGAGAATTTCTGGGTAGTCGGTATCTTGGCTTCTCTAATCCATTTGAGATAGCAGCTATTACTCCCACTGTTGATGGAGGTATTGCTATTTGCGGAACAACCTATGTAGCTGGTCGTTTCCCCAGAATCTGCCTGTTTAAGTTAGCAAAGGAACAAGTGACTGAGTCATTCCAATAATCATTTCGTTATTTCAACTGTTTTTTCTTCCTTGGTCATCAATTTACCATGATCGAGATAGAAGAAAACATAAGTCTGCGTCCCTACAACACCTTTGGCATCGAAGCTAACGCGCGTCATTTCTGTAGAATAAGTTCAGTTGATCAACTAATAGAGCTTATTAATACGCCAGTATATAAGAACGAACCCCATCTTGTGCTTGGCGGTGGAAGTAATGTGCTTTTCACGAAAGATTATGCAGGATTAGTCATTAAAGCTGACTTAAAAGGGATTAACATCGAGGAAGAAACTGATGATAGCGTGTTATTGAATGTGAAGTCGGGTGAAGTCTGGCATGAATTAGTCATGTATTGTGTACAACGAAAGTGGGGAGGAATAGAAAACTTATCATTAATACCGGGTACAGTAGGTGCAGCACCTATACAAAACATTGGAGCGTATGGTGTAGAGATCAAAGAAGTGATTCAAAAGGTGGATGGAATTGATTTGATGACCGGAGAACATAAAAGCTTCAATAACGATGAATGTCACTTCGGATACCGTGAAAGCATCTTTAAATACCAGTTAAAAGAAAATATTTTTATTTCAAGTGTTACTTTAAGTCTGACGAAGAAAAACCATCAATTCAATACAAGCTATGGTGCAATCACTGATACCTTGAAAGCAATGAACATCACACAACCAACACTCAAATCAATCAGTGATGCAGTGATACAAATTCGTAGAAGTAAATTACCCGATCCACGCGTGATTGGAAATGCAGGAAGCTTCTTTAAGAACCCAACCATCTCGTTAATTCATTTCGAAAATCTAAAAAAACGATATCCTCAAATACCAGGTTATCATTCTGTAAATCAAGATGTTAAAGTGCCTGCTGGTTGGTTAATTGAACAATGTAATTGGAAAGGAAAACGAATTAACAACATTGGAGTGCATACACAACAAGCATTGGTGTTAGTGAATTATGGAGATGGAAAAGGTGAAGAAATTTTACAACTCGCCATGCAAATAGTATCATCCGTAAAAGAAAAATTCAACATCACATTAACACCTGAAGTGAATCTCATCTAATGAAAATAATCCCTTCAGTTATGATGAATAATGAAAAAGTGTACACCTGATTTTTTTTTGTCATTGAAAAATTTTTTGGTCAAAATTTTTGTGAATTAATTTTTTATTATACCTTTCGTACAGTTTTACTTAAAACATTAAAACGTTATGGCAAAAAAACCCGCTAAGAAAGCAGCCAAGAAAGCAAAGAAGGCTGCTAAGAAGAAGAAGTAATCAAGCTTGTCTTGATGCTTTTACAAAGAGAAGTGATCCAGGATCACTTCTCTTTTTGTTTTATAAGAGTTGAATAAAAAACCCAATCACATCGCTCTCCTGTTCCAATACCCAGCATTCATCAAGCATACTAGTGAAGCAATCTCACGCTAGCCCATCACCTGAAATCCACTCTACGCGCTCCATTGGCACTGCAATGCATTGAAATTCATAATCTTAATCATTCGATTGCGGAAATTTAATTGACTTCATGCTTGTTTGCCCTGTACTAAGAGGCTTAACTTTGTGTCAACACAAAAAAATCAGAACTCATGGCTAAGTCAACTACTAAAACAGTAACAGATAAAAAGGCTCCGGTTAAAAAGGCTGCAGCGAAACCCAAAGCTCCTTCCATCGAAAAGGTATCGGAAGAAATCCTGGCGAAATTGAAAACGTTGGATATCGAACATCAACTTCAGGCAGACATTGAATGGTGCTTGGGAAGTTACCGGTACGATAGTAACCCGGCCGGACTATTTGATACGGCCAGCAAAGCATTGTCAGTTTTCAAGCAAGAGCAAGCAAAGAAGACAAAAGGTGTTACGGCAACCCTAATCTCAGGTATTGAGAAGGCATTGAAGTAACTAAGAATAAGGTTAACTGATGAAGCCGGATTGATCCGGCTTTTTTTATATCATGTGAGTTACATTGGTGAGGGTACCAGTATACCGATGGCACTCCACTCCAAACTTATTGAGAAAGTCTACTCCTTCATCGGAAGGCAAACCTTTAAACTCAGCATAGGAGTTTAAGTAAATCACCCGATTAATGCCCATACTAAAAATGATCCGGGAGCATGCGAGGCAGGGCGACAACGTTACATACAATGTTGCTCCATCCACGGAGGTCTTATTCTTAACTGCATAAAGGATTGCATTCTGCTCAGCATGAATAGCTAATGAACATCCACCCTTCGAATCACGCGGGCATCCTTCTTCAGGCCATTCCTCATCGCAGTTATGTGTTCCGGATGGCGGGCCATTATAACCAATTGAAATAATTCGGGTGTCCTTCGTGAGTACAGCACCAACATGTCGCTTCAAACAATGAGATCGCTTGGCCAGGTTAACGGCAAGCTCCATATAGATATCATCAAACTCAGGTCGGTTCATGGAGGTAAAAATAAGGATTCAAAATAGTATATTCGCGATGAAAATAGGATTCATGTCAGGACTTCGAAGATTAATTTTTATAGCCCTCGTCTCTTCTTCATTCCACACCCTCGCACAAGAGGCAATTAAATTCCGACCTAGTCCAACCAGTATTGTCTCTGCCCGCTATAAGGACACCTATCTGAAGATAACCTATAGCCAGCCTCATAAACGAGGCCGAATCATTTTCGGTAACCTGGTGCCCTATGGCCAGATCTGGCGAACCGGAGCCAATGAAGCTACTGAGATCACGATTACACGCGACATTCTCATCAATAATACGCTGCTTAAAGCTGGCACGTATTCTGTATTTACGATTCCTGAAAAGGAAAACTGGACGATAATCATAAACAGCGACCTCGGCCTTTGGGGATCTTATAATTATAATTCTAAAATGGATGTCTTGCGTTTTACGGTTCCAAGCCAGACCCTGCAGGGGGCCGTGTATGAACCTTTTACCATTCAAATAGAGCAAAGGAATAATGTAGCCGATCTGGTTTTACTTTGGGATTCAATACGAATCCAGATACCCATTCAGTTTATTGAACCTAAGTTACCATGAAAG
The DNA here is from genome assembly GCA_044229915.1 of Cyclobacteriaceae bacterium. Classification (GTDB taxonomy): domain Bacteria; phylum Bacteroidota; class Bacteroidia; order Cytophagales; family Cyclobacteriaceae; genus ELB16-189. Next base: position 144,584 of record JBGASB010000005.1, on the reverse strand, counting down.
AACTTATCACCATTCTCTTTATAACCCTTGCAACCAACTTGTTTGCCCAGGATGCTACTGAACTGGAGCGAAGAAATGGATTTAAGGAAATCAAATTGGGGTCTTCAATTGATAGTGTAAAAGGCGTAACCTTCAAAAAAGACATCATTGAACGTAAAGAGTTTCAGGCGAAGGTCTATGAAACCGAACATCCCGATTACATGCTGATTGGCGATGTACCTGTAAAGGAAATTTCCCTGAAGGTATATAATGGCCTGATCTATGAAATTGATGTAACCACCACAAAGGATCCTAAAGTGATGCGAGGTCTTGAAAAGTCATTTGGAAAGGCAACGTATAGCATTCGCACCGAGACATATTACTGGAAGGCAGAAAATCTAAGCCTGGTTTACAAAGGTCATCACAAAGAAATTAAACTTACCTATCGTTCGGGTCCTGTTATTCGCATGATGTATGCGGACAAAGGCAAGAAGATTGAGGAAGTTGCCGATGACTTCTAGATACAAATAGCCAGGTTTCCCTGGCTATTTATTTATTCAATCAAAATTCAAATCAACCTTTATAAGTGATCCGGTAGATTTTACCGGCCTGATCATCCGAAACAAGCAAAGAACCATCTGGCATTTGCAACACATCCACAGGTCTTCCGGTCACGTTTTGAGTATCTTCGTCCAACCAACCACTGGCAAAGGTTTCATAACTGGTAACTTTACCTTCCTGTAGTTTAACTAAACTTAACTTATAGCCACTTTTCTTAGAACGGTTCCATGAACCGTGTTCTGCCAGAATAATCTGATTCTTATACTCTGGCGGAAACATCGAGCCAGTATAAAACTTAAGGCCAAGCGGAGCAACGTGGGCACCCAGATTTTGCATCGGTTTAATAAACTCATCGCACGAACGCTTGCTTCCAAACTCCGGGTCTGGAATCGTTCCTCCATGGCAGTAGGGATATCCAAAGTGCATACCTGCCGCTGAGGCAGAGTTCAATTCGCAGGGCGGAGTATCATCCCCCATCATATCTCTGTTGTTGTCTGTAAACCAGAGCTCATTCGTTTCAGGATTCCATGTAAAGCCTACCGTATTGCGCACCCCGCTGGCAAATAACTCAAGCCCGGTGCCATCCGCATTCAAGCGATGAATAGCAGCATAGATTGGGTCAGTTGACTCGCATATATTACAAGGTGCCCCAACGGGTACATATAGTTTGCCATCCGGACCAAAAGCAATGTACTTCCAGCCATGATGTGTCTCCGTGGGAAACTTGTCATATACTGTTGAAGGCTCACCAGGATTATCTAACTTATTTTCAATGTCCGGGAATTTCAAAATCCGGTTCACCTCAGCCACATAAAGATCACCCTCTTTAAAAGCAACACCATTAGGCATGTTCAAACCTGAATCGAGCACCCATTTTTTATCAGCCACAAAATCTCCATCCGTATCCTTAACTGCATACACCTTATTGCCATCTTTATTGCCAACGAAGAGTGTACCTGATGGCGACAATGCCAGCGACCGCGCATCGTTTACCTCTGCGTAAATGTTGATGGAAAACCCAGGCGGGAGTTTAATTCCACTCAACGACACTTCTTCTTTAGGTTTACTACAGGAGGCCAGTAAGGCAACTGCCAAAAATCCAATCAATAATTTTATTTTACTCATGCTAAAAATTGTTTAAGGGACACAAATATCTGGTGGATACTTCTACCATGCACTGGTTTTTACATGAGAATCCCCAATTTTTTGATGATCGCTCTTTTTAAAGCTAACTTTGCAGGAATTTTAAGGTAAATGATCTCTATTTCTAACATTTCTTACTACATCGGTGGTCGGGCTCTGTACGAAGACGCCTCCATGTTCATAAAACCAAACGATAAAATCGGGTTGATTGGACTAAACGGACGGGGAAAATCGACCTTATTAAAGATCATTAATGGAGACCTGAGTATTAATAGTGGATCGATCAGCAAGTCGAAGGATTGTACCATCGGATTCTTAAACCAGGATCTTCTCTCCTACCAGACTGATGATGCTATTCTGACGGTGGCGATGGAGGCCTTTAAAGAAGCTGTAGATACTCAACGGCAAATTGAAAAAGTACTTCACAAACTGGAAACAGAATATTCCGATGACTTGGTAGATAAGCTAACAAAACTGCAAGAAAAATTTGAACACCTGGACGGATATTCCATGCAGGCAAAGGCAGAAGAAGTATTGGAAGGGATAGGTTTTACTACGAAGGATTTACACCGGCCCTTACGGGAATTTTCAGGGGGGTGGCGTATGCGCGTGATGCTTGCCAAACTTCTGTTGGAAAAACCTTCGTGCTTAATGCTTGATGAACCTACCAACCACCTGGACTTACCATCTATCGAATGGGTTGAAAATTATCTGCGCAACTATGACGGTGCCGTTATAATTGTCTCTCACGATCGTACGTTCCTGGACAATGTGATTACCAAAACGGTGGAAGTCACCAACGAACAACTGGTAACTTATGAAGGAAATTATTCTTACTACCAGCATGAAAAAGAATCAAGAGAGGAAATTCAGCAAAATGCCTACGACAACCAGCAGGCTAAAATCCGTCAGGCCGAGCGGTTTATAGAAAGGTTCCGGGCGAAAGCATCGAAGTCGAAGTTAGTGCAATCGCGGGTAAAGGCTCTTGACCGCATGGATATGGTAGCTGAAGTAGTCAGTGATGTGGCGGCAGTCAACTTCCGCTTTACCTTTAAACAACCTTCTGGCCGTCACGTGGTAACGCTTAAAGACATCTCTAAGACTTATGGCGATCAGCAAATACTAAAACATGCCAGTGCTTCCATTGAGCGAGGAGATAAAATTGCTTTAATAGGTGCTAATGGTAAAGGTAAATCAACCTTGCTGCGTATTCTGGCTAATACGGAACCTGTCGATGGCGAGCGGATTATCGGCTACAATGTGATTTATGGTTTTTATGCACAACACCAGTTGGAGTCATTGCATGTAGAAAGCGAAATCCTCGATGAACTTAAGCAAGCCGGAAGCAGTAAGACCGAACAAGAACTTAGAAATGTGTTGGGTTGCTTCCTTTTTTCGGATGAAGATGTATTCAAAAAAATCAAGGTGTTGTCGGGTGGGGAAAAGTCGCGAGTTGCCCTGGCCAAGACGTTAATTTCGGAAGCTAATTTTCTGCTGCTCGATGAACCTACCAACCACCTGGATTTTATTTCAGAAAATATTCTTATCCAGGCCTTGCAGCAATACCAGGGAAGTTTTGTTGTGGTATCGCACAACCGACATTTTGTAAGCCAGGTGGCCAATAAGATCTGGTATATCGAAAATCACCAGATTAAAGAATATCCAGGCACGTATGAGGAATATGAGTATTGGAGAAAACAAAATGCTGCTGTTGCGTCTGCTCCACCGCCACCTGTAAAGAAGGCAGAACCTAAACCCAAAGAGCAACCCAAAGTAACGGCTAATCCAAATGAAAAAAGGATTAAATCCCTCAATCAGGATTTGAAAAAGGTAGAGGACGTTATCCAAAAACTCGAATCAGAGAAAAAACAGGTTGAGGATGAAATGGCAAAGCCCGAGATCTACGGAGATTTCAATAAACTATCAGAGTATCAACTAAAATTTGATAAGCTCCACACTACGTTACACGAAGAAAATATGAAATGGGAGAAACTGATGCTGGAGGTAGATGAATTGGAAGCTTCAAGTTGAGATTATTTCCATCCTATAGACATTGAAAGCATAAATCGATTCATTTCCTGAACCAGTGTTGTTTTATTGGGCTCACCCATAATCTGGCCCCGTAATGGATCCCAATAATATGAAGGATATTCATAATAGGAGGACACTCGCTGATATTTATACCCAGCCATCAGCGCTAAGCTTACATCGTGATAGTGTACCCGATAGCCAACCATTGGATTAATCATTCTTCCACCCTCTGATCCCTGAAATCCATACTCCTCATAATCATATTGCGAATACTTCCAGGATTTTAGTGATCCGCCATAATTGAACTGGACAAAAAACGCATTTTTCTTAGCAAAAAGATCCCAACTTGCACTTGCGAAAACCGGCATTATATTCCATCTATAATAAGAGTCGTACCCAATGCCACCGCCTAATCGCAACCGGTTTCCAATTTTTACGCCATGCACGGTTGCCCCTGTAAAAGTCAATTCTTTACCTCTGCTGCATTCATTACAACCAATCAGCGTTCCTGATTGGAGGTAGAAGAAATACTCGAATTTCTTTGCGCTCGCTAGTGAATCGGGCTTTTCAAATGACCCTTGGGCGAGCGCAACTGCTTGTATCAACAGGATGCTTATCGTGGTCAATGCTCTCATTGCTTTACAATGGGTAATTGGCTCAACAGTTTGATATTCTTAAGGTCTGAATAATCATATTGATACAACCCATCCTCGCCAATCACCATCGCTACCTGTTGAAACGGAATAACATCCAGTGCCTGTATGTTTTTATAATGAGCCAATTGGTTTTGAGAAATAGTCCTAACATCCGTTGCATCATATGCTTTCAGTCCATCCTGACCATCGCAAATAAATAAGGTACCCTGATCGATGCCCAAGCCGTGCGGATTAGTCATAGGGTAGACAGCAACCTGTTGCGGGCTCTTGAGATTAGAAAGGTCAATTACCTCCAGTTGATTGGTGAATCCCTCGCAGGTTGATCCGCTGCGAAGCGTAACAAAGGCATAGCTGCCTTCAACCACCACCGGATCGCAACTACGCAGGTGTTGATATTGACTGATGATGGAGGGTTCTTCCGGGATTGCCAGATCAATGATATACATGCCCGTGCGGGAGCCTGCAAAAAGTTTATCTGAATAGGGAAACAACGTTTCAACATCCCAGGCCAATGGAAATTCCCTCTTTGGTTCAGGTTTGGTTTGTATCGACACATTCACAATATCCAGATTGGAGCCATCAAGTGCATAGAGATGATCACCAGAAATAGTAAACCTGGCCATAGAGCCACCGATGCCGGCATTTGAAGAGGGTGTTGGCGAAAAAGCTGTTTGTTTGTTAAAGGATGCAGATGCGCTGGACATGAGCGCAAAACCATCATTATAATAAATGCCACCCCAGGGCTGGTATACACTTCTGCAGTCGGCTTGCTGAACGTTAACACTTTCAACTTTCTGCCAATCGGTAAGGACGCCAAGATCCGAATCGACCAGGTAGCCCATTGTAGTATAGTTATTGAACAATCTCTCGATTCGATTTATTTCCTTTATAGTAGAAAGATTGGAAATATCAAAAACCACGAGATCCACATAGCTATCGGCATACAGGGTATTGCCCCGGATGGCCAGGTCATAGTTGCCAGGTATTTTCAGAAAAGAAAGAATTTTTGGATCGGCCGGAACCCTGTTATCAATGATATGAATTCCTTCGCCTATTTCATTAATAAATAAGTAGCCATCTTTAAAGTAAATTTTTCCGATCTGAGACATTTCCCCGGGTCCCTGGAGAGCAACAGCCGCTTTAATCTGAGCGGAAGTGGAGTACACGGGTTGATAATAGACCAAATTTCTAATCTCCTCGCATTTATCAGAACAACTTGCCAGTATTGCCATGAAGGCACTCAGTGCAAGTACAAAAGATAATTTAGTTTGATGGGGGTGATAATTTTTCATACTGATTCAGGTTTGCGGTCTTTTGGTTTGACCCATCTAACCCTCCAAAGGTTGGAAGTATGAAAAAAAATTATCTCACAGGTAAATATTCCTGCGAACCAGCAAGATGCTTAATAAAAGCAGGGCTGAAACAAACAGTAGAGCATAAAACCCGGGGATAATTTTTTTCTGAAAAAGCTCTTTCACGGAACCCATAGACATCATTTATTTTCTAAATCTTTAGACACCCCATCACCGCATTCGTTTAACGGCTATTTTAAAATATACCGGAACCTGAAACCGATATCCCATACAATCGGATTGCCTGAGCCAACATCAGATTTTAATACCGGACTCATAGTGTAACGTAACCCGGGCGCTAAGGATACACGGTATTGAGTACCTATTTTGTAACTCAATTCTGTATTCATCAGGGCCGACCAACTCAAGGTCCGATACGGTGAATCTTCACCAGCACCCTCCGAATATTTGTCTAATTGACCACTTTTATCGGTCAGTGTGTTCTGTAGAAATATATCCGTTGCTAAGCCGGTACTAAGCTGCCAGCCAAACTTTCGGTCAACCAGCAGGTATCCAGCCTGAACCGGTAAGGATACAAATTGATTCACACTATTTATTTCATACGGATTGGTTAGGGTAAGAGAAGCATTTTGCTGTAAGGCTGCATAGTCGGCAAGAAATGCTGATTTATTATTAGCTGCGGTGACAGTTGCTAAATTTGAAGTATACCCAATAGATTGATTCAAATAACTTAATCCACCTTGCACCACCCAGTGATTGGACACCCGCCTGGCTAAATTTAAACCCACAGAATAAGCAGAACCTTGTGAGTATGAATTGCTGGTGGCTGCTGAATTACTCAAATACCCTGCGCCTGTAGCAGGAGAAGCCATAGCATACGAATTGAAATTTGCCTGAGGTGAATAATTACCAGCAGATGCGCCAACCGATGCCCATAAATCTTCTCCGGATTTCTTTCCCTTACGGGATTCGGCCATAAAGGAAGCTGGCATGGCGGGCAACTTGCGCACGATGGTTACCTCACGTGGTTTACTTGAAATCTTAACTTCGGGAGATGGAAGATCTTGTGTCGAGATCCCCGCAATAATCCTTGCATTAGCAGTAGATTGCCTGATCACTTGCTGGGTAGCTTGAATTTCTTCCGATGCATTAGAATTTTTCTTTGATTGAGCAATAAAAGCAGATTGATTCTCTTTCGTTATCGAATTTCCATCGACTCTATTATCACCTGATTTTCGTAACCCCGAACGAGCTTCTGCCAACTCACTTTTATCTTTACTTACTCCTTCGCCCGGCTTTACATTTTGATCCGTATTAGTATTATCAGTTTGAGTAGTCGACTGGTTCTCACTGGCTATTTCATTGACGACTGAAGTATCCTGCTTTAGATTGTAGTAGGTGGTTAATGATCCAAACACCAAAGCAAATAGAATAGAAGCTGCTGCCAGACGCTGATAAAAAACTACCCTGCGTTTCATCACCCCACCTTCAGCATGGGTTAACTCGCTATCCAGTGCAGACCACACCTCAGCAGACGGATTTTGTTCCGCTTGTTGAAAGGCATCGCGCCAGGCATTGTCAAATTTTTTCCGCTCCGTATTTTCCATACATGTTATTGTGAACATTCAACTTTACCTTAAGCAAACTCTTCGCCCGGCTGTATTGAGATTTCGAAGTCCCCTCACTGATCCCAAGCATCCCAGCTATTTCCTTATGATTATATCCTTCTATCGCAAACAGGTTAAAAACCAATCGGCACCCATCAGGCAGAGACTGAATCATGGCTATCAATTCCGACAGGTTAAACGCAGCTAAACTTATTTCTTCATCCTCGGACAAATTCATTTCTGTTATATCAACCATAGGCAATAAATAGAGCTTCTGGCGTTGTGCATTCAGTGCGGTATTAATCATGATCCGGGTTATCCAGGTATCGAGCCTGGCATCACCACGAAATGATTTTAGGGAAGCAAATACTTTCAAAAAACCTTCCTGAAGCGCATCTTCAGCTTCCTGTGAAGATTTGGCATACCGTTGGCATACAACCATCATTTTTCGGCAATAGCGTTCATACAAAGCCTTTTGAGCGGCCCTGTCGCCCTTCACACAGCCTTTAATAAGCTCTTGTTCGCTTAGCATGAACCCCGTCTGATGATTAGACCCGAATTAATAACGATTGGTTGGAATGCAAATTGAATTAATTTATTCGTTTAGTTTTGGGCTATGAGGTCATTTGTTTTCATTTTAGCCGTCTTAATCACGCAAATCGCGTTAGGTCAAAAAAAACTAGTCTTCTCCGATAAGTCATACGAAGAAGAAATAAGAACGGTTATGCTTTACCCCGGATTAAATGCATCCCGGGATAACCTTCGCCCGGCCGTTGTCCCTTTGAATGCCCAAAATTTACACCTTGAATTTGATGACCTGCAAAATCAACGCAGTAACTACTATGTGAAAATAATTCATTGCAACTATGACTGGACAAAGTCGACCCTCATGGATTTGGATTTCCTTCACGACTATAATGAGTTTCCAATTTCTGAATATGACATGTCGTTCAACACCTCAATACCTTACGTACATTACCATTTCCTGGTACCCCCGGTTAAGTTACCCGGCAACTATTTACTGGTTGTTTATCGCGAAAGTGATGAAGATGACCTGCTGTTGACCAAACGCTTTATGGTTTTTAATAATCAGGTCAATTTAATTGCCGACCAGCAAGGTATAGGCCTGGGAAACTTAAGATCAACCAATCAGCAACTTAATTTTAAAATCAACTATTCACGGATTGACATAGTCAACCCTATGGAATCGGTAAAGACCCTGATAAGACAAAACCAACGGTGGGACAATGTACGATCCAATGTGGCCCCCAGCTTTATCCGGGAAGACATCAGAGAACTTGAATATCGCTTCTTTGATCAGGACAATGAGTTTAAAGCCGGTAATGAATTCCGGTTCGTGGATTTCCGTTCCTTAAATTATCCCGGGCGTAATACAGGACGGCTCGATCGCAGTAAAAGACCCTTTCATCTTTCTGTACTTACGGATCAACCGCGTGGAGATCAGGTTTATTCCCAGTATGCCGATATGAATGGCAACTATGTAATTGAAAATCTTGACAACCGCGATGCTGCGTTATCAGGTGACTATGTATTTGTAACCTTTACCCTGGCCACCCAGCCCGTTAATGGAGATGTCTATTTGCTGGGCGCCTTGAATAATTGGGAACGCACTGCCGACTCGAAGATGAACTATGTTGCCAATGAAAATCTATACGAGAAAACGCTCTTCCTTAAACAGGGCTGGTATGATTATCAATATTGGGTTCAGGCACCCAGAGAAAATGGGTTCTTGCTGGAAGGCAGTTATTTTCAGACAGAAAACTTATATGAGGTTTTTATTTATTACCGACCGTTCAGGCCCAACGCAGATCTGTTGATTGGGTATTTTCAACTACCCGTCAACACCCGTTAAGCATAGCTCACTTCGTGATCGGCCTCGTTGCGGATCGAGTTTGAATTGGCAACGTCCAGCATGCCGAACCCTTTGTGTGAAAAATGCCCGAGCCCATTTTCATACACAAATTGCTGAACCGGTTGCGGAGCATACAAGGTAAACGGAAAGGTATAGCCCCGTACTTCATATTTTACATCCAGGTCGTAGAGCGGATAAATGCGTGCAAACTTTTTATGCGAGGCCTGAATGCGATTGATATAATCCTTATCTGCTACTAATTGAAATTTATAAAAGTCGGCCAACTGGCCTGCGGTATATTTCCCACTGGCTTCCATTCTTGCAATCGTACTATCGTAAAGCAAGTCTGAAAATTCATCCAGATCCGGACTAATAAATCGCTTCCCGCTTTCATCATTGAAAGAAGCGGGCACTAAAACGATTGGTGAGATACAAAGAAACTTAACCGAGTCGGTAATCGAAACCGGCTCTTCATTTTCTACCGACTCAGGCACTAACTGTAAGCTGCCTATGAGGAGTTCCTTCTGTGCAAACAGAGACGCCACAAAATAATCGATAAACTCTTTGTCTGACGAGGAGAAAACCAAAGTCACTTTTGACGAAAAGAAGTGCAGGCCTTTACGGCTGATTTTGATCTGACCTTTTAAACCTGAAAAGTTGTATTGGGTGTACGAAAAATACTTTTCATTCTTCCCCAGCATAACCAATCCTTTGATGGTTTGTGCCAGCAAAAACTGATGATGGAAAGGAACATAAGCTCCTCTATTCTTCAGAGAAAAGACAATCCGTATTCTCAAGAGCTACCAGTTAAGGGGTAAAAAATATGCTAGAAAACCCCGCCTTTAAAAAAATTGCGGAAAGCTAAGGTACTACAAATCAGTTTAATAAAGTGAAAGTCTTTAGGAAAAGTTTAACTCAAAAGTGTTTAAAACCTTACACGTTAAAGCGGAAATGCATTACGTCCCCATCTTCAACTACATAGTCCTTACCCTCTACGGCTAATTTTCCAGCCTCGCGACAACCAGCCTCTGACTTATACTTCTGATAATCAGGTATTTTAATTACTTCAGCGCGAATGAAGCCCTTTTCAAAATCGGTATGGATAACTCCTGCCGCTGCCGGTGCCTTCCAGCCTTTATGAATCGTCCAGGCCCTAACCTCTTTTTCACCAGCCGTAAAATAGGTGATCAGGTTGAGCAAATTATAGGCTGCCCGGATCAAGCGATTCAACCCTGATTCTTTAAGACCATATTCCTCAAGAAACACCCTTCTGTCCTCCTCACTTTCCAGTTCGGCAATCTGGGCTTCAATGGCCGCGCAGACAATCACAACCTCTGCACCTTCTTGTTTCACCAGGGCTTTCAGTGCTTCCACATGTTTGTTCCCGGTATGAATCGCTCCTTCGTCAACATTGGCCACATAGATTACGGGCTTATCTGTCAGCAACTGTAAATCTTCAATAGCCTTTTTATCTTCGGCATCCAGCACAAGGCTGCGTGCATTTTTGCCCGACTGAAGGGCCTCTTTGTAAGCGAGAAGTGTGGTCAATTCTTTCTTTGCTTTTGCATCGCCACTCTTTGCGGTGCGTTCCACTTTGGCAATTTTCTTTTCAACCGAATCGAGATCCCTCAATTGCAGTTCGATATCAATCACTTCCTTATCCCCGACCGGGTCTACCTTACCGGCCACGTGAATAATATTATCATTATCAAAGCAACGGATCACATGGGCAATGGCATCCACTTCGCGAATGTTGGCAAGAAATTGGTTTCCCAAGCCTTCGCCTTTACTGGCACCTTTCACCAGGCCGGCAATGTCTACGAACTCAAAAGAGGTGGGAAGCACCCGCTGCGGATTAACAAGTCCCTCCAGTATTTTCAAACGCTCATCAGGCACTGAAATAACCCCTACGTTTGGCTCGATTGTACAAAACGGAAAATTGGCCGCTTCGGCCTTATTATTAGAGATCGCATTAAAAAGAGTCGACTTCCCCACATTTGGGAGCCCTACAATACCGCACTTTAAGCCCATGAATTGTTACTTTGTTTTAAATCAGGGCGCAAATATAAGCAGAAGTTGTAAAGGTGGGCAGGGTTTGATTTGAGCGAGCAATTACCTCACCCCATCCCCTCTCCCAAAGAGAGGGGAAGTGTTAACAATTAACTCAGAGAGTGCTTCGAAGCGATGAGGATTGTTTATTCCAATAAAATTACCTCACCCCAACCTACTCCGCCTATTGGCGGATTCGGTTGGCAAGCTATCCCGCTCCTAAAGAGAGAGGGGAAGTGTTAACAATTAATTCAGGGAGTGCTTCGAAGCTGCGGAGAATTAGTAGGCTTGTCACTTCGGAGAATAAGAATAAAATAACCAAATGCATTATACCCCGAAGGGGTAACATGTTTGTAACCGCGGGTTTCAACCCGCGGTATGAAAAAGTAAAGATCTTACGCGCTACAGATATGGCAGATCGGGCTTCGCATCAATTGGCGCGGACAGATGAATGATGATAGAATGATTTTATAATTGAGCAGTTAGTGGTACGGTGATAACTCCGACCACAGGCAAAAAGCTATGGCTGAAAGTCTGCTGAAAACCTCAGCGTCAGGGATATCCTGGTAATGGGGTATCCGTTTCTTATTGTTCCTGAGGGGGACTTTGAAGACCAGTTCAATCTATTTTGAACAATCCTTTCCCGGCTTCATCTATCCATTTCAAAGTTTTTGTACACCGATTTGAATTTTTTGTTTACCTGTGAAAAGTTTTTGCTTATGAATTGTAAAATTTAGTTAATCAATTCAAAATTTCCGCAAAACCATTGCAAGAAATAGTCAATACATTATCAATTTGAGTCAGACTGTTGTAAACTCTAGCTTATCTGTTGATAGTTTTAGTTAATTGATTGTAAGATTTTGTCAAAACATTGCAAGGTTTTGTTAAAGTATTGCAAGATTGTGTTAAAGTATTGCAAGATTTAGTTAAAACGTTCAAAGATTTTGTCAAAGTGTTGCAAGATCTTGTCAGAATGTTGCAAGGTATTGTTAGAATGTTGCAAGATGTTGTTAGAATGCTGCAAGTTTGTTGTATCCCATGAACTTGTTGGTTGTGAGAGACAATGGGCAGCTCCATTCAGGCCTAGAGGCCTAACCCTTAACTATCAGGTGTATGTAAAAGAAAACGCCCCGACTAGTCGGGGCCATTTCCCTCGCCCAAGTTGGTGATCTTCAGTCCTCACGCTTTTCCGCCAGTTGGCGGATTGCGAGGCCAACGATTTCAGGTTCACACTTTAGTCTACCAAACATAATTGGTGCTTACACGCCACCCTTGCCCTGTAAAAAGTTGATATTTCTTAAGTGAAAAAATAGGTAGTATCTTAGCCTTATATAGAAAATTGATTTTATGAATAAATTGTTATTCTATTTCCTGTTATCCTTAGTTACTAATTATTTCTTTTCCTTTTCAGCTCATTGTCAAGATGTGTTTGCTAAGATTCCATTCCCGAAGGCTATTGATGAAGTTCAATCCTTTTCGTGGGGAGATAGTATTCTGCTTTCCATTATGGAGCAAAACCCTAAGAAAACGGTTCATAATTATTGGATAGACAAAAATGGAAATATTTCTAAGTCCAACGTAAACACTACCCGAGGTTCAGTTGGATTTGTTAATGAGATAATTAAAAAAGGCCCTGACTATTATTCATATTTCTTGAGCGGAGAAAATCAAAAAACAGAAGTTAGTATTGCTAAAAATGGCAATTGGAAAAATCCGACTAAGTTCGAAGTTAAGGGAAGGTCGTTGGCTGGATTTAACAGAGATCAGTCTTTTATTCTTGTTACCTATGATAAGGGTACCAAATCGCTGCGTGTACTAGAAATTGATTTGAACGAAATCAAACAAGAGAATCAATACCTTCTGCCCTTTGATCTCTCTCAATTTAAATCGAATCAGATTCAGTTTGTTCCTGACAATGATCTGGTAATGCTTTCAGAATCCACGTCAAAACTAAAAATTCACTACAGCAATAAAAAATTAACCCTTGTTGCAGATGAACCTTATGAACAGTGGTTTACGGAAGCTGGCATAATGGCAAAAACATCAATTTTCACACTTGATATAAATACAGGCGAAAGTGAAATGCGAGTTGTTCTTGAACCCTCGAGGAATGATTTTCGTTCATTTTACTTTGAAGGATTGTTGTACAGAACGATTAGTACTGAAACTAAATATGATCTTAAAGTAATAGATGCAACGGGAAATGAAGTCACGCATTTTATGATGCCCCGCGTAGATGCTGCTAAAAAACAGAGCGTTTTCCTTCGTGAAGGGAGAGCAAATAGTATCTCATTGGATGAAACCTTATTTCAAATGATGAAAATAACTAATTCATGCCAACCACTATTGCATGTAGAGCGAAACAAAAACAAAAATTTAGTAGTTACATGGGGTACGTACTATGATAGTAAGGGCGGTGGCGCTGCTCATGGTTCAACACCAGCGCTTGCTATTGCCAACTTACTAATAGTAACAACCGCTAAACAACTTAGGGAAGGCCCTGGAATTAGCCGGTACTTTTACCTGATAGAGGATGGTTTAGGAGGTCTTAAATTCTCAATTGATGATCCATCAATTGCACGCAGACAGATTGATAAATATGAAATATCTAATTTATCAAAAGAATCAAAATATAAGTATAAGGCATACACTCAATTCAATTCAAATACGCTTGGTGTATATTATAATTCGGTTGAAGATAATATTGAGATAATTAACTTCGGGGAGTTATTTTGATATTGGCAAATAAGCTTTTGTTCCTCGCCCAAGTTGGTGATCTTCAGTCCTACCGGCAGGCGGGCGGAAAGATTAATGATGATAGAACGATTGCATTTTTATTGGGTAATATATTGGTTATAAAGACTAACAAAGGATAGAGTGCGTATCATCAAAGTGCATCTTTTTTATTCTCTTTGTCCTTTTTTGTCTTGACACAAAAAGGACGAAAAAAAGTCAAGACATCCGCCAGCTGGCGGATTGCCTGGCCAACGCTCTTCACGTTTCATACTGAAGTCTACCAAAAATAATTGGAAGAATAGATCGAGCTAACTACGTATGTTAATTTGAAGTATCATAAATCCGTCAGAAGCACTCACGGACGCCTCTCACTCACTTCCATTTCTAATTGAGTCACCCAAAGGGACTAAACAAAGAAAAAGCCCCGATTAGTCGGGGCCATTTCCAATTTAGGTTTAGGTAAAATCTTAATCCCACTTCAGTTCCGAATCCACCGTGGGGGCCTTTGCTTCACTCTCTTCCTTCTCGCGATGCTGATCAAAGGAATTGAAATCTACATCCGGCATGAGTTCGGTCTTAACGTGATTTACGGTGTTGTTTAATGCTTCCATGAATTTGTTAAAATCTTCCTTGTAAAGGAAAATCTTATGCTTCTCATAGGTAAAACCTTCATCGTCTTTGTTGTATCTCTTCTTACTTTCGGTAATGGTGAGATAATAGTCATTAGAGCGGGTTGACTTTACGTCAAAGAAGTAGGTACGCTTGCCCGCCTTCACTTTCTCAGAGAAAATCTCTTCTCGTCCGTTGGTCTTGTTCTCTTCCACAGATTCTAAGGTTTTGGTTAGGTTTTTGGGTAAAAATGGTTAAATCGAAGGTAGTATTTAAAATTTTTAATGCAAAAGGTCTTGTCTGTTTTGAGCAGGATTTCTGATTTAAATAGAAGAGAACAAGTTTAAAGGGGCAATTTTTAGGCTGCAGATATGAAGATTGAGGACATTAGGCTCTCAGGAAGCCTGGAATTATTAGCCAAACAACTGGTGGAGGGTTTTATTACGGGCCTCCACAAGTCTCCGTACCATGGTTTTTCGGTAGAATTTGCGGAGCACCGCCTTTACAATCAGGGCCAGAGCACCCGGCACATTGATTGGAAAGTATTTGCCCGCACCGACCGGCTTTTTACCAAACAATATGAAGAGGAAACGAACCTGCGATGTGTAATCGCCATTGATTGCTCCTCCTCCATGTATTACCCGAAAGACACCCTGCAAAAGCTGAAGTTCAGTATTTATTCGGCCTCAGCACTGGCCTACATGCTTAACCGGCAGCGGGATGCCGTTGGCCTTTGCTTATTCTCAGATAAGATTGAAGAACTAACCCCTATCCGATCAACCCCTTCGCATTTAGACAAACTCTTTACGTTACTGGCCGGTCGGTTAAAAAATACGAGTGGCGTGGTTAATAAATCGACCCGCGTGGCTGATGTTCTTCACGAAATTGCGGAGAAGACCCACAGACGGTCCCTGGTTGTAATTTTCAGTGATATGTTTGAGGGTGGCGATGATGATGAAATCATAAAAGCCTTACAACATCTTAAACACAACAAGCACGAAGTAATCCTGTTTCATATTACCGATCACAACACAGAACTGGACTTCAAGTTTGAAGAAAAACCCTATGAATTTGTTGACCTGGAAAGCGGTGAGAAACTTTTGCTTAACCCGCACGAGATTAAAGATCAGTTTGAAAAAGAACTAAAGGAATACCACCTCAAACTAAAGATGAAGTGCAATCAGCTTAAAATTGATTTTATCTCAGCCAATATACAAGATGGCTATTCGGAAGTGCTGCAAACGTATATGATCAAACGATCGAAGATGCGTTAACATCATCCCCGGCCCTTCTCCATCCCGATAGCTATCGGGAGAGAAGGGAGTAATGGTTTTTAGGATTGCAATTGCTCGTTATGTAACCAGGACTTTTTGGCTTGCAATTCTTCTTTGGATTCTACCATATCCGGATCCGGGACACAGCAGTCTACCGGACATACCGCAGCGCATTGTGGTTCTTCATGAAAGCCAGTACACTCGGTGCATTTGCCTGACACTATATAATAGAACTCATCCGAAACCGGGGCCTGAGAAGATTTAGCATCCACTTTAGACCCGTCTTCCATTTCCACCTGGGTAAGTGCAGTGCCGCCCGCCCAATTCCACTCGCGGCCACCTTCATAGATGGCGGTATTGGGGCATTCGGGCTCACAAGCCCCGCAATTAATGCACTCATCCGTTATCTTTATTGCCATGCTGCGCTAAATTTCAAGTTCCTAAAGTACTTTTGCCACAAAAATACGGTTACAAATTCATCTCTCAAAACAGCACAGGCCCCCTAAAAGTTTAGAATAATGAAACTAGAAGATCGGATTGAGGCATTCGTAGCGTTGGGAAATAAAATTGAGGGACTGAGTGAGTCTGAAAAGAAGCTTATTTACGAAAACACGGCACAGTACAATGCATGGTTTACGGCCGAATCTGTACAAATGGCATTGTCAGGAATCCGTCATTTCCTGAAAAAGGAAAACCTCACTGCGTGGACGGCCCGCTATCCATTAAATGATGTGGAAGAAAAAACGGTTGGAGTTGCCATGGCTGGGAATATTCCATTGGTCGGCTTTCATGACCTTCTTTGCATTCTCATCAGTGGTCATGTGGTAGTGGCAAAAAAAAGTTCGCAGGATTCTTACCTGATCACGCTTTTGACTGATTGGTTAATCGATCTGGAGCCCCGTTTTAAATCCACGATCCGATTTGAAGAACGGCTGAATAAGGTAGAGGCCGTGATCGCCACCGGCAGTGATAATACGGCCCGTTATTTCGAATATTATTTCAGAAACATCCCTCACATCATTCGAAAGAACCGAACCTCATGTGCTGTGCTGATAGGCGAAGAAGACGAATCTCTTTTGGTGGAACTGGGAAAGGATGTATTTACCTATTTTGGTCTTGGATGCCGGAATGTTTCGAAGTTATATGTACCTGAAGATTACAGTTTTCCTGGATTACTAAATTGTTGGGAAATCTATCAGCCAATCATTCATCATCATAAATATGTAAACAACTATGACTACCAGAAGTCTATTATGCTGGTGAATGGTATTCACCATTATGATAATGGTTTTATCATGCTAACCGAGAGTGAGAGTTTAGTCTCGCCTATTTCTGTCTTGTTTTATGAAACCTATAAGAACCTTGCTGACCTGAATGCAAAAATTGATAGGCAAAAAGAAAAAATTCAGTGTGTGGTTTCTGCCAATGGTTGGTTTAAAGACAGCATTCCGTTCGGTAAAGCACAACTACCGGAAGTATGGGATTATGCAGACCGATTAGATACCATGAGGTTTTTATCTTCTCTATAAGAAGAATCTTATCGCAGGATTTCAATCCAGCCTTTATACGATTGCCCGTCTGCAGAAAGGGTATAGTAATAAATACCGTCTGCCGTCTCTCCACCCGTCCAATCGTTTTTATAATCAGCCGCAGAGAAAACTTCCTTACCCCATCGGTTGGTGATAATCAGCTGGGAGTTGGAGGGTAAATTCCGTATCACCAGCAGATCATTGGCGCCATCGCCATTAGGTGTGAAAATGTTTGGAATAAATAATCCACAACCTTCAGTAGGTTCAAGGATCTCCAGATCTTTAAATGCTGAAGTCACAGAACCCACACATCCATTTACGGCTGATTGATCCTGAGAAATCTGCACTTCATACTGACCTAATGCTAAACCAGTTATTGTAAATGATCCTGCGGCAGCCTGATCTTTTGTGATCGGTCCACTCTTCACTACTGTACCGTTGGCATAAACTTCAAAAGTATAATCGGTATTGGCTGTACCGGTGATATTAAATAAGGTAACAGAGCCAGCACTTACAAGACAATCGTAGATAACCGAACCTGTACTGAAATCAACAAAGTCAGGTGTTCCAGTTGGATCGATGGTGAAATTACCCACCTTAATACAAGCAGGATTTGTGGCATCTCCGTAAGTCACGGTATAATCATAGGTTCCAACTGGCAACCCTGTGAAAGCAAAATTGTTAAACTGAGTCTTCTGTATCGGGCCATCAATATCAATCTTAACACCTATGATGTTTACTACCGGTACAGCAGGAATAATATCAAACGTTACCGTGCCATCAGGAACTGCCGCCCCGCAGGTTGCCAGGGTGGTTACTGGTGTAATAATTACCGTTGCACAATTATTGGGTGGTATACACAAAGGATCTCCACTTGCTAAAACATTTACGGTTACCACGGTTGTTAGCTGAGCTGAACATGGACCTATCACGGCAAATACATTAAAGGTTGAGTTTGCTGTCAGGACTCCGGTTGTCAAACTTAATGTAGCTCCTGTTCCTGGTACTGCACTTCCAACCGGATTGTTTGTGGTATTATCCCGCAGCTGGTAGCTAACACCCACTTCCGAGTTAGCCACCTGGATCGCAGTAGCTGTTCCAAAACAGATTGTACTGCTTTGAGCAGAAACTGCGAGGGCTGGATCAGGAGCTGGGTTTACAGTAATAGAAACTGTTGCTGTTAACTCAGCTGCACACGTTACACTGGCGGCCAGGATGTTAAATGTGGTAGTTACTGCCAGGTTTCCAGTTGGAAGATCGATAGTTCCTCCGGTACCCGCTACAGGTGGTCCTACATTACTGTTATCAAAATCATTACGCAATTGGTAATCCACTCCGGCTTCAGAATTAGCAACCTGAACGATAGTACCATTGCCTGCACAGAAGGTAGTTGATTGCGCAGTTACTGCTAAGCCCAGGTTGATTGCACCCGCTACAGTAACTGTTACGGTTGTTGTCAATTCAACAGGTGTACAAACACCACCGGTTGCCAAAACATTAAATGTTGTTGTGGCGCCTAATGCACCGGTAGACAATGAAATGGAGGCTCCTGTTCCTGCGACAGCGGCTCCGATTAAACTATCATCCGCGTCATTTCTAAGTTGGTAGCTAACGCCAACTTCTGAATTAGCTATGTCAATTGAAGTACTACCACCTGTACATAGCGTTGCTGCCGGGCCTGTCACCGCCAATGCAGGATTAGGATTTATATCTACCGCAACACCAACAACGTTAGTTAATTCAATAGAACAAATGCCATTAGAGGCAAGGATATTAAAGTTGGTGGGCGTTAAAAGATTTCCGGTAGGAAGATCAATCGTGGCGCCTGTTCCGGCAACGGGTGCTCCGATGGTACTATCGTCTGCATCGTTGCGTAACTGATAGTTGACACCCACTTCTGAATTTGCAACCTGAATATTGGTAGCTGAGCCAGAACAGATAGGGCTTGCCTGCGCAGTTACTGCAACAGCAGCATTGATAGAGCCAACCACGGTTACGGTTACTGTGCCAGTTAACTGAACAGGTGCACACACACCTCGGGTAGCCAACACATTAAACGTAGTGGTTACTGCAAGAGCTCCTGTTGGTAATTGTATAACAGCCCCATTTCCAACTACTGCTGCACCTATAAGGCTGTTGTCGGCATTATTTCTGAGTTGATAACTTACCCCGGCTTCTGAGGCTGCCACTTCAATGATGCTTGATCCACCCGAGCACAGAGGGCTAATAGTAGCCGAAACCGCTGGCGCAGAAGAAGGAGCATTATCTACAGCAATTACAACGGGAGTACCAATAATAGAACCCGTACAATTTGCGTCAACCACACTCACAAGCGTATAGGTAGTTATACTTGTTGGCGAAACCGATACGATAGCCGGACTCGTTGGTGAATTACCTGGGAAGGTAGTAGTGCCATCGGAATATTGGAATGTCCATGGACCGGTACCTGTAAAATTGAAGGTTAAGTCAGTACTGAGACCATTACAAATAGTGGTGTTGCCGGTAATTGCTGCTGTCGGCAGCGCATTTATAGTAAGTGTAATGGCTGTAGCCGGGCTGGTACAACCGGTATTCGTTTCTGTGACAAAAATTGTAGTGACATTTGCTGCTGCACTACTAAATCCAAGTTGCGCATTGGTGGGAGTAGTTCCTGTTGTTAATACAGTTGTCAAAGCAATATCACTATACCAGGTATAAATACTTCCTCCCGTAGGCGTAGTAATGATGGGTGCGGTGATCGCATCTCCAACACAATAGGTTGTAGGGCTAAAGGTTACAGCTGGCGCAACCGGTACCGCATTGACGGTAAGAGTAACCGAAGTAGCCGGGCCTTCACAATTGGTGCCATTGGTTTCGGTAACAAATACGGTAGTTGAATTAACCGCTGCACTGCTAAAGCCCAACTGAACGTTGGTAGGATTTGTTCCGGTCGTTAATACGGTCGTTAATCCGGCATCGCTATACCAGGTGTAGGTGCTACCTCCGGTTGGGGTAGTAATAGCAGGTGCATTGATAGCGGATCCAACACAGTAGGTAGTTGGATTAAATGTTACCGCAGGCGCAACGGGAACTGCATTTACTGTCAGGGTTACAAGGGTAACCGGGCCAACACAGGTACTGCTATTTGTCTCGGTGACAAAGACCGTTGTGGTATTCGCGGCAACGCTACTGAAACCTAGTTGAGCGTTAGTAGGCGAAGTACCGGTTGTTAATAAAGTTGATAAACTTACATCACTATACCACGAATAGGTACTTCCGCCCACGGGAGCTGTAATGGCAGGTGGGATAATAGCTTCACCAACACAATAGGTAGCAGGATTAAAAGTTATGCCCGGTGCGGCCGGAGTGGCATTCACCGTTAATGTTACAGGAGTTGCAAGGCCTGTGCAATTGCTGCTGCTCGTCTCCGTAACAAATACCGTTGTTACATTTGCTGCAGCGCTGCTAAAACCTAACTGAACATTCGTTGGAGCTATGCCCGTTGTTAAAATTGTTGTTAATCCTGCATCGCTATACCAGGTATAAGTACTTCCTCCTGTTGGGGTGGTGATTGTGGGTGGTGCGATTGCTGCTCCAACACAATATGCACTCGGAATGAATGTAACGCCCGGTGCCACGGGCACAGGGTTCACGGTTAAGGTAATTGAAGTTGCAGGCCCCGGGCAGTTGTTGCTGTTTGTTTCCGTAACAAAAACAGTAGTAACATTCGCTGCCGCACTGCTGAAACCTAATTGGGCATTAGTCGGTGCAGTACCCGTTGTTAATAAGGTCGATAAACTTACATCGCTATACCATGAATATGTGCTCCCACCAACCGGTGTTGTAACTACTGGAGGTGTGATTGCCTGCCCAACACAATAGGAACTTGGGGTGAATGTTATTGCCGGGGTGGCAGGAATTGAATTGACAGTCAGTGTAATCTGTGTTGCCGGCCCCACACACGTGCTACTATTAGTCTCGGTAACAAATACGGTAGTTACATTAGGAGCAACACTGCTAAATCCAAGAATTGCATTTGTAGGGTTTGTGCCCGTAGTTAAAACAGTAGTCAACCCCACATCACTATACCATGTATACGTGCTACCACCCGTTGGTGTGGTTATAATAGGCGGTGTGATTGCCGTGCCTACGCAATAAGAACTTGGAGAAAAGGTAACACCCGGAGCTACCGGTACTGCACTTACAGTTAAGGTAACAGCGGTTGCCGGACCGGGACAATTATTACTGTTTGTTTCAGTTACAAAGACGGTTGTGATATTGGATGCGGCACTACTAAAAGCCAATTGTGCATTCGTTGGAGCGGTACCTGTGGTTAACAACGTAGACAAACTCACATCGCTAAACCACTTGTATGTGCTTCCTCCTACGGGAGTCGTAATTACCGGTGGTGTAATCGCCTGGCCAACGCAATAAGCAATTGGTGTGAAGGTTACTGCCGGAGCTATTGGAATTGCATTAACCGTCAGGGTTACCGCAGTAGCAGGGCCCTGGCAATTGCTGCTGTTGGTTTCGGTTACAAAGACCGTTTTTACGTTTGCTGCCAGACTACTAAAGCCCAATTGTGCATTAGTAGGATTGGTACTGGCAATCAATACGGTAGTTAATCCGGCATCGCTGTACCAGGTATAGGTACTGCCACCTGTTGGGGTTGTGATAATGGGTGCTGTAATAGCATCATTTACGCAATACGTATTTGGAGTGAAGGTTATAGCCGGAGCAATAGGTACCGGATTTACATTGACAGTTGCCGAACCACTCACTGCTACGGATGGACATCCGTTAACATCAGCTACACCTGTCAATGTATAGGTTGTATTTGCTACTGGAGAAACGGTAATGTCCGTATCATCTGTATAGTTATTGATAACCCCAAGACCTGTAATGGTAAGGGTAAACGGACCTGCCCCACCGGTGATGTCTACTTTTATAGTTGAGGATTGCCCGGCACAAATAGGCGTTGTGCCTGTTAACGAAAGCACTGCGTTAGTAGGAGCCGGAGGCTCAAGAACAGTTATCGGACCCAGGGTTTGACTACAGTTGGTTCCATTATCCGTTACAACTACCGTGTAATCACCGGCTGTAAGACCCGTGATATCCTGAGCTGCTGACGTGAACCCATTGGTAGCTGTCCATGAATAAGTATAATTCGAAGTACCCCCTGAAACATCAATGGAAATTTGACCATTGGGTACTGCGCAACTTGTACTATTGATTGGAAAACCTGCTGTGGTTGAAACAGAAATGTCCGTAGTGCCATTAACAGCAAAATTATTCTGAGTAAAATCTACCGGATTTCCGTCCTGAACTACAATGGTATACAGGCCTGGCTTTAAATTGGTCACTTGAAAAGGAACCCCAATGGCCATCGGTATATTCAAATAATTAACCGGGCCCAGGATAAAGAGTTCAATGGGTGGTATTCCTGAAGTAACTGTTACCTGGAAAGATCCGTTGTCCAGTACCCCATCGCCCCCGACCAAATCACGGCAAGCATCTTTTTTATTGTCTACTGTTACTACAGGTGCCTGAGCCCACGCTACAGTCGAAAAAAAAGTAAGTCCTATAAAGACCCAAAAAAATAAATTTCTCGATTTCAACCCCGTCATCAGTTAATCTTGAATTTCATATGTTTTATACACCCCTCCTGGTTTTGAATATAGAGATTGTAGTCTCCCTTCCCCAGGTCACTGAATTTATTGCCCTTGCGTTCGAGGCGATTATCCTTATCAGCTCCTGAAAAAATAAAGCATGTATAAGAAGCCGATGACTTTTTGAAATCCAATGTAATCTCACCATTGCGCTGATTTCCAGATGTGTGGGTGATTTCGAGTTTTACCTCAATCTCTTCACACTTGACTGGTACATATTGGATTGGGTCGGTCAGACCTGAATTATTTGATGCGTTGGAAGTAACCCAGCCACTCACCAGAATACATGAAATCAAAAAGCTGGACTTGAGGTGCCTGGAGACACGCATAGGAAGTTTTAAGTTAAAGCAAGATAAAATATAAATATGGGTCTTGCAAAAAATGGATTTAAGCCGGTGAATCATGTAAAGATGCTAGTAAACTTCAGACAACTACTTCAAAAAATACACTACCTACTATATGAGTAATGTTTTACTTAAAAATTCATGTTTTCAAAACCTTCTCCCTAAAATCTCACTCAGTATAAATGCCTTCTTAAAACTGGTTGGATTTTTAAGTTCCTTCACATATTCGTTCACAGTGGCCTCTCTGTCAGCCACCTGCTGGTAACCCTTTTGCTGCTCAAACTTTACTACGGTATCTTCTACTTTTAAAGTCTCCTCCAACGAAGCCTTACTAAAAGCATCTCGTTTGGCTTTTTCATAAGTCTCATAAATTGAATCTTCTGAGCGATAATCTGACCTTTCTACAACTTCGGTTTCCTCTTTAATATCATCGTCATAGTCTTCAAAGTCGTACTTCTTTACCGGGGGGGCAACCGGCTTGGGGACTTTAGCCGCCTGAATCTCCTTTAGCAAATCTTCGAATGTAATCGGTTTATCCAGCGTAGTGTCTGGAGGTGACTCCCTATAATCAGGCTGGCTAGGCTCAAAAGGTTGCGGGGGCTTTTTCTTATTTGCCCGGGCAATCAGCGTGATTACAATAACAATCAACCAAATCCAAAATTGGGTATCCATGTGTTGGCCAAAGGTATCGAAATAATTCGAAAAACAGCCTTTTCCGATACTTTTTGGGATGGATAAAATGTTGATGAAATGAGTATGCCTGATTTTCCAAATGCCAATCCGAGGGTTATCTTTGCCATCTTATTTTTTCAACCACTAAATTCTCAAGGGATTCATGCAGTTATCGAAGTTGGAGATCAAGGGCTTTAAGAGTTTTGCCGACAAAATAGTTATCAATTTTGATGAAGGGATTACGGGCATTGTTGGGCCCAATGGCTGTGGAAAGTCAAATGTAGTCGATTCGATACGGTGGGTATTGGGTGAGCAAAAAACCAGTGCCCTGCGCTCCGAAAAAATGGAGAACGTTATCTTCAATGGTACCAGTCAGCGCTCGCCACAACAAATGGCCGAGGTATCTCTCACGATTAATAATACAAAAAACATTCTGCCTACAGAATACTCCCAGGTCACCATTACGAGACGACTTTACCGCTCCGGTGAAAGTGAATATCTATTGAATGGGGTAGCCTGTCGATTGAAAGATATTACAAACTTATTTTTGGATACCGGTATAGCTTCCAACAGCTACGCCATCATCGAGTTAGGTATGGTGGATGACATTCTTAACGACCGCGATAATTCGCGAAGAATGTTGTTCGAAGAAGCCGCTGGTATTTCCAAATTCAAAAAGCGCAAAAAAGAGACGCTCAAGAAACTGGAAGACACCGATGCCGATCTGGAGCGCGTGGAAGATCTGCTTTTCGAAATTGAAAAGAACATGAAAAGTCTGGAGAAACAGGCCAAACAAACCGAGCAATATTATAAGATCAAGGAAGACTATAAAGAGAAAAGCATTCAGCTTGCCAAGGTGGTTGTGAACAAACAGAAGGACACGTTTGCCTCTGTGCAGAAGCAGGTTGAAAACGAAAGCGATCGCAAAACAAAACTTGCTGCCGAGGTTGCCGACAAGGAAGCTTTGATTGAAAAATCAAAAGCCGAGTTGATCCTAAAGGAGAAGACGCTCTCCTCGCGTCAGAAATCAATCAATGACTTTGTCTCTAAAATCAGGCAATATGAGAGTGAGAAGCAGATCAAGAATGAACGCCTTCGCTTTCTGAATGACCGAGTGAATACCCTGAAAGAACAAATCGATCAGGATAAAAAGAGCAATGAGCGGGCGCGCTTCAGCATTCAAAGTTTAGAAACAGAACGGGACACCGCGCACCAGGTATTAAAAGAAATCACCAACAAGCTGGATTCTTTAAAGGCTGATTATGAAGCTCAGAAAGCGGCTACTTATACTTTACAAGGGGAATCAGATGCATTGCGCCAGGTGTATCGTTCCAAACAAGAAGAATCTTTCCAATTAAATAAATCGCTTGAAATCCGGGACATTCAGATTTCTTCGTTTAAACAGGAACTTGAGCGCACCACTTCCGATACCAGTCAGCAGAGCGCGAGCATTGCCGAATTCGAAAAGAAGACAGTAATCCTTACCCAGGAAATCAGTGAAAAGAATGCGTACCTCGATAAGCTAAAGAAAGAGGAAGAAGATGTTTTCCAACGAATCGCATCGCTAGAGAAGACGATCGAAATGATTCGGGAAGAAATGACCGAGTCGGGCCGCAAACTTGATTCCCGTCAAAATGAATATCAGCTCACGAAGTCTTTGGTTGAAAACCTCGAAGGCTTCCCGGAAGCCATCAAGTTTCTGAAGAAGAATGTGGGCTGGACAAAAAATGCTCCGCTCCTCTCCGACATCCTTTCGACCAGTGAGGAGTACCGGGTAGCTATCGAAAATTACCTGGAGCCTTATCTCAACTATTATATTGTTGAACATGAAGCCGAAGCCTATGAGGCCATCAATATTCTGAGCGATGCCAGCAAGGGCAAAGCAAACTTCTTCATCCTGGATTCATTCGAGAAGTTTACGCCTTCGCACATTCAAATGTACCCAAATGCTTTTCCGGCTACCCAGATCATTGAATTCGATCCAAAGTATAATAAACTGATGACCTTCATTCTCGACAAGGTGTATGTCTATGAAGGCGATATCAAAACGATTCCGGCTGATGAAAATACATTCATTACCAAGAGTGGAAAAGTTACCAAACGCAGATTCAGTCTATCGGGTGGTTCGGTTGGTCTCTTTGAGGGGAAGAAGATAGGCCGCGCCAAGAATCTCGAGAAGCTTGATAAAGAAATCAAAGAACTTACCAAGAAAGTAGAGGACATTCGTCATTCGTTAATTGATCGCCAGCGTGAATTGGAACGTCTGCGGAACAATACGCTGAAGCAGCAAATTGAAGAAGCACAAAATGCGATCAAACTGGTAAGCGATGAATTTATTTCGGTGCGTACCAAGCAGGAACAATTTAGCAGCATGCTAAGCAGTGCCGACTTGCGCAAGGAAGACATCATTGAAAAAATTGAAACCCTGAATCGTGAACTGGAAGACCTGAAGCCAAAAGCAGAGTTGGCCCATCAGGAGTTAGCCCAACAGGACGAAAAACTGAAATTAATTACCTCGGAATTGAATGTTCAGAATGAACTGCTCACTCAGAAGTCAGCGACCTTCAACGAACAGAACATCTTCTTCCACCAGCAGGAAAACCGCGTAAAGAGCGTTGAACAGGAGATGCGCTTCAAGCAGGAGTCGATGGAGCAAAGTAGCTTGCGCATTGAATCCAACACAGAGGAACTGAAAAAGAATGAAGACGAAACCCGCACCATCATTGAAACCACCCAAAGCAATGATGAAGAGCTGATTGGCATGTATGCTGAAAAAGAGGAGATGGAGAAAGGGTTAAGTGAAGCGGAGAAAGAATATTATTCGGGCCGCGGTGAGATTGACCAGTTTGAAAAGGACTTACGTGAGATACAGCATCAACGTCAAAACATCGACACCCTGTTGATGGAATTGCAAGGTCAGTTGAATGATAGTAAACTACAACTTAACTCGGTGAAGGAACGTCTCTCCGTTGAATTCAATATTGATCTGGATTCTATTTTGAGCCAGGCTACCCCGGAAGAAGCGGAGCAGCTCGCGTTGTTTGATGAGGATAAACTTCGCAACGATGTAACGAAGATTCGCGAAAAACTTGACAACATGGGGCCGATCAACCCGATGGCGATGGAAGCCTACACGGAGATCAAGCAACGCAACGACTTTATCATTGCTCAGAAAGATGACTTGCTGAAAGCGAAGGAATCACTCTTCAGCACCATCAGCGAGATTGAAGGTGTTGCCAGTGAAACCTTCATGCAGGCCTTCACACATATCAAAGAACACTTTGTTCGTGTATTCCGCTCGTTATTTAATGAAGGGGATGATTGCGATCTGAAGTTGGCCGATCCTACCAAGCCGCTTGAATCTGAAATTGATATTATCGCGAAGCCAAAAGGCAAGCGGCCGCTAACGATCAATCAATTATCGGGTGGTGAGAAAACGCTTACGGCTACGGCCTTGCTGTTCTCCATGTACCTGCTCAAGCCTGCTCCCTTCTGTATTTTTGATGAGGTAGATGCTCCCTTGGATGATGCCAACATTGACAAGTTCAATAACATCATCCGCACGTTTAGCAAAGACTCCCAGTTTGTAATTGTAACACACAACAAGCGTACAATGACTACAACCGATGTGATTTATGGTATCACGATGGTAGAGAAAGGTATCTCGCGCGTGGTGCCGGTGGATTTGAGAGAATTAGCGTAGCAAGTAGATGTCCTACACCTTTAAATGTAGGACATCCAGGTTTATGTTTGATCAAGCCTAACATGATTGGTTTCAATTTCGGCAGCTAACGTTTTTCAAAGAGAGTATCTTGAGAAAAAGCCATCGATAAGAAATTGGGATACGATTTTCTATTTCCGCTTCGAGCCAAAGAGTCTCGGTGTGCGGTGTTTACAAAATCAGCAAAAAGTCTACTTTTGAAAAACAATCTCTCACTGCAGGGGATGTCACTTTCAAGAAAATTACTATGAACTATTTAACATACTTATTCCTGCCCTTGGTGTTTATCTCCACCATCACGTTCTGCCAAAACAAAAGGTCGCCCTATCATGCAGACTGGACAGATTTCAATAAAAACGGCAAACAGGATAGGTATGAAAACCCTAAACTTTCTACGGCAGAACGGATCAAGGATTTAATGTCGCAAATGACGGTAGAAGAAAAAGTGGGACAGTTGTTAACCCCATATGGCTGGCCTATGTACGAGCGAAAGGGCAATGAGGTTATCATCACAGAGGAGTTAAAAAAGGATATCCAACGGCACATTGGAAGTTTATGGGGCTTTATGCGCGCTGACCCGTGGACGAAACGGAGATTATCCACTGGGCTTACCAACGAGTTGTCTGCCAAAGCCGTCAATCAAATGCAGCGGTATGTTATTGAAAACAGTCGGTTAGGCATCCCTTTAATTCTTGCAGAAGAATGTCCGCATGGATTTATGGCGCTCGATGGTACCGTATTTCCAACATCGCTTGGACTTTCGGCTACCTGGAACCCAAACCTGATTGAACAAATGGGCAAAGTCATTGCAAAGGAGATTAGAACCCGGGGTGCTCATATTGGGTATGGTCCGGTGCTTGACCTGGCACGAGAACTTCGCTGGTCGCGTGTGGAAGAAACATTTGGTGAAGACGCTTACCTGACTTCGCAGTTTGGAGTTTCGTTTGTTAAAGGATTACAAGGGACTGATCTGAAAAGTAATACCAATGTTATCTCAACCCTAAAAGCGATGGCCGGACATGCCTCACCTGAAAGCGGACATAATGCTGGTGCCGCACATCTTGGCGAACGCGAACTTCACGAATTCCTCTTCCCGCCCTTCGAAGCAGCCGTCAAGGCAGGCGCGCTATCTGTGATGAGCTCCTACAATGAAATTGACGGCATACCATCCACAGGCAATCGCTATATGCTTACTGATTTGCTTCGCACGCAATGGGGATTTAAAGGGTTTGTTGTTTCCGACTTGTTTGCGATCCGCGGACTTGTAGGGCATGGGGTGGCTGCTGATAACAACGAAGCTGCATTACAAGCCCTCACGGCCGGTGTCGATTCTGATTTAGGCTCAACGGATTACTACCCTTCCCTGATTGAATTAGCGAAGAGCGGAAAATTAAAACCGGATGTTTTGGATGAAGCTGTATCTAGAGTTCTCAATGCAAAATTCACGGTAGGTCTTTTTGATCATCCTCTTACGGATGAAAGAAATATGTTGACAAAACCGGTAATTGCAGAGCACCGGAAGTTAGCACGTACCCTTGCAACGGAATCAATCATCCTGCTGAAAAATAAAAATGCGCTCCTCCCGCTCCGCAAAGATTATAAATCCATTGCCGTGATTGGTCCGAATGCGGATAACATTTACAATATGCTGGGCGATTACACAGCGCCACAAAAAGAAGATGATGTGGTTACTGTATTAGAAGGAATTAAAAATCATGTCACTAAAGAAACGGTGGTAAAATATGCGAAAGGATGCGCCATCCGTAATGAATCAGAAGCAGGATTTGAAGAAGCTATCAAAATAGCAAAAGAATCGGATGTTGTGATTATGGTGATGGGTGGTTCCAGTGCCCGTGATTTTTCATCAGAGTATGAAGAAACGGGAGCTGCAAAAGTTTCGGAAGACGGACAGAATGATATGGAAAGTGGTGAGGGGTATGACCGCGCCACACTCAACCTGATGGGAAAACAGGAGAAGCTGATGGCAGAGATAACAAATCTTGGAAAGCCCGTAGTGCTGGTGTTGATTCAGGGAAGGCCGCTAACTACTACCTGGGCGGAAGAAAACATTCCTGCTATTGTGAACGCCTGGTATCCAGGCATGGAGGGTGGCAATGCAATTGCCGATGTTTTATTTGGTGACTATAATCCAGCGGGAAGGTTGACCGTGACCGTGCCTCGCTCGCTGGGACAAATACCTGTGTATTATACTGCCAAGCGGCTTAGCTATCAGCGAGAGTATGTGGATGAGTCGGGCAAACCACTCTATCCGTTTGGGTATGGATTAAGTTATACCACGTTTGAATACTCCGATTTAAACGTAAACACAAAAAAGGAAAATGGAAAAATTGAAGTTAACGCAGACATTACAATAAAAAACAAGGGCAGTAGAGATGGCGATGAAGTTGTTCAGCTTTACGTTAGAGACAATGTAGCCTCTTATACCACTCCGGACCGTACGCTAAAAGCATTTCAACGCATTCATCTGAAAGCCGGAGAAAGCAAGAAGGTAAGTTTCGTGTTAGGTGAAGAAAGCTTCTCGTTATATCAGGGGAATGGAAAATGGGGCGTGGAACCTGGAAAGTTTACGATCCTGGTTGGCTCTTCTTCTCAAGACATACGACAACAAAAAGAGATAGAGCTTTAGACCCAGGGGTACTACACCTACTTACCGCAGGCTTGAAGGTGTAAGATGCCAAGGGTTAACCTTTATATCTCAACTCTCTTCATCTTAGGCGCCAGCCAATGCATCAGCAACCACGCCCACAGATAAGCAACACCACAAATAAGAAACAGAATGTTATATCCAAGGGTGATGTTGCCCAATAGTTTATAATGGTTCAATAAATTTCCCACGATCAGCGGAAAGAAAATCCCACCCACGGAACCGGCCGTACCGCCAATACCCACCACTGAACTCACCGCCTTTTTAGGAAACATATCCGAAACGGTAGTAAAAATATTCGCACTCCATGCCTGATGTGCGGCAGCCGCAAGGCTCATCAGCGCTACGGCAATCCAAACATGATCCACAAATCGCGCGGTCATAATAGGAACTACGCAGATAGCAAAGAGAAACATGGACGTTTTGCGCGCTTTGAATACCGGCCAACCGATTCTGATTAAGTAAGACGACAAATAACCACCCCCAATACTGCCGAGCGTAGTAACTGTATAGATCACCGCCAGTTGCAGGTTGGGTTTTTTAAAGTCAACGCCATACACTTCGGTGAAATAGGATGGCAACCAAAAGAGCAGAAACCACCAGATGGGGTCGGTGAAAAACTTTCCCAGGATAAAAGCCCAGGTTTGGCGGATGCCAAGCAGTTTGATCCAGGGCACAGCCTGAACATTTTTCTCGGCCTGTTCATCGGCATCGCTGTGGATGTAATCATACTCTTCCTTCGATAATCGTTTCTGTCGTGTGGGGATCTCATAAAAAATCCACCAGGCAACAAGCCAGATAAACCCCAGTGCACCCGTGAGAATGAAAGCCTGTTGCCAGCCATAAATTCCTAAGATCCACGGCACCGCAATGGGTGCTACCACTGCACCGATGTTGGTACCGGAATTAAAAATGCCGGCTGCCAGTGCCCGTTCCTTTTTCGGAAACCATTCGGCAGTTGCCTTGATAGCGGTTGGAAAATTACCCGCTTCACTAATCCCGAG
The DNA here is from genome assembly GCA_044229915.1 of Cyclobacteriaceae bacterium. GTDB lineage: Bacteria > Bacteroidota > Bacteroidia > Cytophagales > Cyclobacteriaceae > ELB16-189. Next base: position 113,170 of record JBGASB010000005.1, on the reverse strand, counting down.
AAAGGCTCGCATAAAACCAAAGCCCAATGTTGATTTAACTAATGCATGACCCATCGCAGCGATGCTCCAGAAAAAAACAGAAATAGCGTACCCGATCTTGGTGCCTACCAGATCTACCACCCGGCCAAAAACAAGATACCCGACTGCATAGGCTGCACTAAAAGCCATTACAATATTGCCGTAGTCAATTTCACTCCAGTTAAATTCCTTTTCGAGAGCCGGCTTAAGCAAACTCAGTACTTGCCTATCAACATAGTTGATGGTGGTGGCCAGGAAAATCAACCCGCAGATTACCCAGCGATAGTTACTCCATGTTTTTGGTTGAGTGTCCAATCTGTTAGTTTATGATTTAAATCCCTCACCCCGTCCTCGTACCTCGGACACCCCTCTCCCTGGGGAGAGGGGCCGGGGGTGAGGGTTATACCCCAGCATATGCACTAAACGCCCCATCTACCGGCACAACAATTCCTGAAACAAACTTTGACGCATCGGAACAAAGCCAAAGCAACGTGCCACAAAGTTCATCAGGTTCACCAAAGCGCCCAAAGGGTGTGCCTTTAATAATTAACTGTCCGCGTTCTGTTAAACTGCCATCCGGGTTCGTTAGCAGATTTCTATTTTGCTCAGTAAGAAAAAAGCCAGGTGCAATAGCATTAACGCGAATTCCTTCGCCAAACTTCCTCGCCATCTCTACCGAAAGCCATTGAGTAAAGTTACTGATCGCTGCCTTCGCTGCGCCATAGCCTACCACCCGGGTCAACGGACGAATGGCAGTCATTGAGGAGATGTTGATAATTATACCCTGCTTTTTACTAACTAATACTTCTCCAAAAATCTGTGCCGGCAAAACAGTACCCGTCAGATTAAGGTCTACTACTTTTTGAAAGTCATCAATATTTAAATCAAGAAATGTTTTGTCAGGCATAACCACTGCACCAGGCATATTACCGCCCGCACAGTTAATCAGAATGTCAATCGTACCAAATTTTTCCAGCACCACGTCCTTTGCATCAAGCAATTGATTTTCATTCAACACATCGGCCGAAACCCCAATCGCGTTGCCCCCTGAACGAATGATTTCTTTCGCGAGATTATCAGCCGCATCTTTTCTTCGGCCCAAAATCACCACGGCAGCCCCGGCTTTGGCCAGTGATTTGCACATCGCAGAGCCCAATACGCCTGTGCCCCCGGTAACAACGGCTACTTTTGATTTCAATCCGAATAACTCTTCTAAGTAAGACATAAGACTTTTTACTTTTAACTTTCTACTTTACACTTTTGACTTAACCTTCAATTCTTACAGCCCTCCTCGTTCTATTGCTCTCATATGCGGCTTCAATCAGTTTAATTACATCGCGCGATTGCCCGGGCTTCACAGCCAACTCTTTGCCTTCGCGTATTACTTCAGATAAGTTTTGGTAGAACCCAAGATAATTACCAGGAATTGTTTCGATGACAGATTCTACATGCAACCCGTTGATTGTGGTATTGAGTCGGCTCCAGCTCTCTTTGGGTAATGTTCCCCAGCCTGCGCTTCCGGGAATTTTCTTTTCCTTGAGCGCTTGCTCCTGCGGATCGACATTACTACTGGTTATAAAGGATCCTTCGGTGCCATGCAACTGGTAACGCGGTCCAGGCTCGCGCACAAGATAACTCGACTTGACAATCACATTCAATCCATTATAGGTTAACCGGATGTCATAAAAGTCATCCACGCGGCCTCCGGTGCGCTGTGTACCTATGCGTGCATCTACTTCGTACGGTATTCCAAATAACACCAATACCTGATCGAGCATGTGGGATCCAAGGTTATACAAAATTCCTTTTCCAGCGCCTGCTTCTTCTTTCCATGAGTTGGGTTCGATATAATTGCGGAAGCGATCATAGTGGGCTTCGAATTCTACAATGCGACCTACCCATTTATTGTCGATCACCTTTTTCAAGGTCAGAAAGTCACCATCCCAACGCCTGCTTTGAAATACCGTTAATGTTTTACTAACCTTTTTTGCGAGCGCAATTAAGTCATCAGCTTCTTTGAGTGTTACTGTGAAAGGCTTCTCCACCACCACGTGTTTGCCTGCTTGCAATGCCTGAACGGTTTGCGGAAAATGCAACTCGTTCGGAGTATTCACGATAATCAACTCAATGGCCGGGTCGGCAATCACTTCATCTACTGACCTGACAACTTTACACGATGGGTAATGATCTTTCGCAGTGTTCTTGTTGCGCTGAACGACTGTTGTTAATTCAAATTCCGGATGGGCATGGATAAGCGGTGCATGAAAAACTTCACCTGACATTCCGTATGATAATATAGCGGTCTTGATGGGCTTGGTCATACCTGAAACTGAAAGTAATTATGAACATTGTTATAGCAAACATTGCGTACCAGGTTTCCTGCTATCAGAAGATCATTGGGCAGCTCTCCTTTGCGGATATCTTCACTAATAAGATTGCACAGGATTCTTCTGAAATATTCGTGGCGCGGAAAAGAAAGAAAACTCCGGGAGTCAGTGATCATCCCCACAAACCTGGAGAGCAAGCCCATGTTAGAAAGGGTATTGATCTGCTTCTCCATTCCATCCTTCTGGTCAAGAAACCACCACGCGGAGCCCCACTGAATTTTTCCGGGTACCGAACCATCGCTGAAGTTACCGACCATCGTAGCAAACACTTCGTTATCAGCCGGATTAAGATTGTAAAGAATTGTCTTTGTTAACTGATTGGACTGGTCGAGATGGTTTAAAAAATTTGATAACCCGCGGGCTTGTGAAAAATCTCCGATGGAATCAAACCCGGTATCGGGGCCGATTTGCTTCATCAGGCGTGAGTTATTGTTGCGCATAGCTCCCAGATGAAACTGCTGGATCCAACGTTTGGCGTGATACATTTTTCCCAGTTCACTCAGTACTGCATTCTGAAATGATTGCTGCTCACTTCGCGTTAAACTCGCACCTGACCTGATCGTTTTGAACAACTTACCAGCGTTGATGCGGTCGGATTCCTCATACGCTATGAATTCAAGTCCATGATCGGAGGCGCGGCATCCAAAGGATTCAAAATAATCAATGCGTTTTCTTAAGGCGGTGAGCAAATCATCAAACGACTGAATGGTAACTCCGGCCGAGAGGGCAAGTTTATCGAGATAGGAATTGTAGTTGACCGGATCCGTTGTAGCATACGCTTTATCCGGCCGGAATGTGGGAAACATGTTGATGTTATTTTCCTGCCGTGCGAATTGCTCATGATAAGTTAAGGAATCCACCGGATCGTCTGTTGTGCAAACTACGTGTACATTCATTTTCGCAAGCAACGCCTGAACCCGGAAATCATCTTGCTGGAGAAGTGCAGAACAGTGAGCATAGATTTCTGAAGCTGACTGTTCATTTAGTAATGTATCTATACAAAAGTAATTTTTCAGTTCAAGGTGAGTCCAATGATACAAGGGATTGCGCAGCGTATCCGGAACCGTTTTAGCCCAGGCTATAAACTTTTCATGTGGTGATGCATCTCCGGTGATGAACTTTTCATTTACTCCACAGATGCGCATTGCACGCCATTTGTAGTGGTCTCCTTCCAGCCAGGCAGCCGTGAGGTTTTCAAACTTCCGGTTCTCAGCAATGTCTTTAGGAGAAAGATGATTGTGGTAATCGATAATAGCACAACCGCTCGCATAGGTGTGGTATAACTCACGGGCTACATCTGAATGCAACAGAAAATCGTTTCCTATAAATGAATCCGAAGAAATATGCATGACTTACTTTAGCTCTCTGATCTTAATACTGCGAAAGGAAACGGCATCGCCATGATCCTGCAAAAGGATATGACCTTTCTCTACCATACCAAAGCCTTCCCACACATTATACTTACTTCTGGCCACCAAGGCATAAAAAATAGGTGTACCCCGCTGATACTCTACAATCTTTCTTCCATTGAGCCAATGCTCAATACGATTATCAGGATAAACGCGAATCCGGCCTTCATTCCAGGTTCTGGGTACATCCGAAATCTTGATTGAAGGAATCAAATCATACAGTGAACCGAGTGTGCGATTTCCTACCACACCTTCCTTTGCATCCGGATGCCGGGCATCATCCAGAATCTGGTACTCCAGTCCGATGGCTGAGCCCGTGGAGAGATATTTTTCGTCTACAAAATATTTCACGCCACTATTCGCTCCGTCTGCAAATTTAAAATCAAAGGTTAGTTCAAAGGCACCAAACGTTTCGTCCGTGATAATATCTCCCCCATGGGCAGATTCCGCTCCGCCCGAGGGCAACACCGAAAGCACTCCGTCTTTAATCTCCCAGCCCTTCTCGGGAAACTTATCTTTAAAAGCTCCGCGCCAACCCGTAGTACTTTTACCATCCCATAGCAAACGAAACCCCTGTTGTTTTTCTAAGGGTGATAGTGTGTTAGGAACAAGATTTACGACAGTAATATCATCGCTTGGTCTGGCTTGAAGATTTTCTGTCTGGATGCGGATATCTTTCCAGTACGTTTTTCGGCCTTCCTGGCCGGGTTGATAAACGGAATGTACTTGTAGTCCAATTAACCCCATCAGAGAGGCGTCATCAATAAGATAGGCTACCGGAACATCATTGACCCAGGTTCGGATAGTAGAACCAATACATTCAATACGATAGTTATTCCAATTACCCCACCTATAGGCTTGCCTGGCGGCTGGATTTAGTTCAACGGCATAGATCCAGCCTCTACGTGCCTCATCATAAATTCCACCCGACCATGCACGCTCTTTGCGGTGGTCCACTTCCATCTGATAGCCATAGACACGACCGTCTTCCGGTTTTTGTAAACTGCGGAACTGGATACCGGAATTAATATCCGCATCAATTTTAATCTGAACTTCAAGAATGAAGTCTCCATATTCTTTTTCCGTTACCAGGAACGAGTTTGGAGAATCCTTTACACACGTACCTACAATCATTCCATCCAGTACTTCATACTTCGCTTTGCCGTTGACTTGCTTCCAACCCGTAAGATCTTTGCCATTAAATAGCTTCGTCCATTTTTCTTTTGCAGGCGTACCGGCCCACAAGGGTTGAAGAATCAAACAACAAATGATTAGGCTCCAGAATCTCATACCGTATGATTGTTATAATTTCATTTCCCAACCCTTTTCATATTCTCGACTCCATAAGGCATTCGCGGCTATATTGTCTTTAATCCGGCCGTTGGAATCACAATAAATCATACTACCCGAGCGATAGGCAATATTTCCCAATTGGGGCAACAACGTGGATTTATGACCTTCCACTATAGGGGAATTCAGTTTTGCTTTACCTCTGATGGAATCGACAAAGTTCTGAAGATGTAGACTATCAAGCTTCTCACCCATGCCCATGGTATTGGTGGCATCCGCTTGCTGAATGTCGGTCTTAACTTCCTTGATTAGTTTGCTTCCAAGCTCATATACTTTATAATCATCTCCACCCGGAATTACCATAGTACCTTTCTCACCATAGAAGATGACGCCTCTTCCACTTTTTACTTCATCATAATCATTACAACTTCGTCCCTCCCAGCTAATAGCGGTATTATTTGGAAATTCGTAGGTGATTGTCTGCGTATCAGGGGTCTCCCAATCATCTTTGTAGGCAAAGCGGCCCCCACCCGAAACCACTTTGGTTGGATACTCAACACCCAACCCCCAGCGCATCAGGTCAATTTCGTGGGTACCATTATTCAAGGCTTCACCCGTACCCCAGTTCCAGAACCAATGCCAGTTGTAGTGAATGAGATTGTCTTTATAGGGTTTGCGCGGAGCCGGACCCTGCCATAATTCATAATCAAGATGAGCAGGTACCGGAGTTGTTTTTCCAACCCCGATTGGTTTCCGGGCATTGGCATACCAGCCCTTGGCAAAATAAACGCGACCAATAATTCCTTCGCGCAAGGCTTGTACAGCTTCTATCATTTTCGGAAAGGATCTGCGCTGATTACCCATCTGTACGAGCCGATTGTATTTAGATGCCGCAGTTACCAACATCTCTCCTTCGGCAGGATTGTGTGAGCAAGGTTTTTCAATATATACATTCTTACCCGCTTTTAAGGCCATCAGGGTAGCTGGTGCATGCCAGTGATCGGGTGCTGCAATAACAACTGCATCAAGGTCTTTCACCTCCATCAACTTGCGAACATCTTTCTCACCTTTAGGCTTCCTGCCTGTTAGTTTTTCAATTTCAGTAATCGTCTTATTCAACACATTGGCATCCACATCGCAGATGTAGCCCACCTCCACATTGGGCAACTGGGCAAACATGCGGGCCAGGTAGTGACCACGGCTGTTGGTGCCTACCACACCAACAACAACCTTCTCACTCTGAAATTTTGTACTGCTAAAAACTGAAGGTGAAAGCAATATGCCTGCTCCTGCCAGGGCAGACTGCCTGATAAAATCTCTGCGGTTATACATGGTCTCAGATGATTATTGAGCTATTAAATTGCCTACAATAATCGAATAATCATAGCTGACTTATTATTAATAAAAGGAAATCAGGATGTAAGGTTAATTTAACGAGTGGGTCACTCGCATTTGATAACCTTGCCAGAGGTTGAACCACTTTCTGAGGTTGCTTTATAATAGTATGCCCCAGCCGGAAGCCCTTGTGCTTGCAAAATCAGCTGGTATGCACCAGCCTGAATCTGGTTTTCGGTGGCGGTAAGAACTGGTCGACCCAGCAGGTCAAACAAGGTTATGCCAAAAGTTCCTGCCATTTCAAGTTTATAGTCAATGATAATCTCCTTATTAAATGGATTGGGAAATGCAGCTACAGTTAGATTGCGGTTATTTTCGGCAACACCGGTAATCACGCTGGGCATATTGGCATCCATCCAATTCAGCCGATTGGTTATCCAATCTTTCAACCATATGACTTCAGACTGAAAGGTTGGACCAATATAATAATTTGGCCAAACGTATTGGCCTAATACAGGCCAGCGTTGAAAGTTTCTCTGTTGAGCGCTGGTACCCTCGCCCGGCAAAACAAAATTCAAAACAGCGTAAAGAGAATCAATGTAGGAAATCAATTTGGTGGACTGATACTGATCAGTCCGTAATGAACTCCATCGCGCTGCTAATCTGCTTCGATAAGCAGGGTCTTGATTAAGCCGTTGCCACCAGAACGGAATAAGCCAAAAATCCTGTGAACACACAGAATTAAAATTAGTCACCCAACCTTCAGGGTTTCCTTGTGTACAGTAATTCGCATTACCAAAACCCAGATTGAAATCCCAAATAGGTCCCATGTTCAATTTTCCACCATCCGAATCTCTTTGTTTATGAAGGTATGTGCTTAATCGATAGCCGTCTACATTCTTGCTGATCTCATTTGCAATAAAAAAGTCTATGAATGAATTTACATTCATATATCGCGAATATCCATTCACGGGATCGGTAAAGTTGGTACCAAACAGTGTGCCTTCAAAATTCGCCATGAATTGTTGAATGTAGGTTTTCTGTTGACTGGTTACATCTGCCGCTTTCGGATAATCGTATTGAAAAAAAATAGTTTGTGTACCATTGCGACCTGGCGGAGGATAGCTCGAAGTCCAACCTCCATTCCCACTGCCGGTTTCTTTATCAATTTTAATAATATAACCTCCGGTAAGATTGTCGCCCGAATTTTCATCCGGATTCAGCTTATTAATATCTACCCGATTGTTATCTCGTTTTATCTTTTCAATAAGTACATACACCCCCTCATAACTACCATTAATCATTACCTCACAAAAGCGTGTACGCGGAGCATAACGTCCCAGATCGCGACCTAATTTATAGGCAAGGGCGTCCCGCATCAGGCTTTTATCATTATAGGGAGCAAAGAGTACCCAATCTTCTTCGGGTGGCATTCCAAGTAAAGGAGCGCTCACGCCTGCCCCCAGGTCATCGATCAGTTCGATCCCAAATTGTTTTTTAGGAAACATCTGCGAGGATGAGCCTCGGATTTCGATTCCGATTTTGCCGTTGTAATTATTGAAAGCATCCGTTAGACTATTTTTTACGCCCGGTCCATTATCGATAATCCCCATCGAGGCTATAATCTTAGGTTCATCCTTTATAGTCTGACCATTTGTGTTAATTACGATGATAGGCAAATTGGAGACGGTAAACGTTTGGGCAGAAACAGCCTGGATAAAGATTAGTCCAATTAGTCCTGTTACAAATCCTCGAAAAATTGCTTGTGATGACACCTTCATGAAACAAAGATCGGCAAAAGCCTTGTTACAACATATCTACTGGCATAATTGCCTACTCAACGATTTTCAAAAGCTCCACTAACATGGGCACTTGGCGATTTGGATATCTGCCTGATGTATGTCCGGATTCGGTAAATATTTGTTCTTTCCAGGCCCTTCCAAACTTATATGGGCCGTCAATTCCATTTCCAGTAATGAACTGCAAGTATTCTGAATATCCGTTAATGGCAGCATAATCACTAACCTGAATAGCACCTGCATACATTAACTGATCTGGCTTTATGTTGGGAACACGCTCATTTATTTCGTAAGGCAAATCCGGAACCGACAACTTCTGGCTACGCCCGGAAGGTCCAATCATGACCCATGAGGCGGAGCTATTTGTCTGCTCATTAAAATAATACCATGATGACATATAAATGTCAAATTCCCCAAACGTAGCCAAATCAACGGTTTGCTGGTCCTTGGTTGATATGTAGATTTGAGCATTTAACTTCTTGAAATCATATTTATTCGTGGGATGAAAACTGTAGAGCCGTATCTGCTTGTTGCGATAATAACTTTCTGATCCTACCTCAGTGAATTCTTCAGGATATTCTATTTTTATTTCTTTGTCCCTGAGAAAGAAAACTCCTAAGGGATAATACTCATTGAAACTCTCTGCATTCGGAAAACCAAATAATCTGACCCGGGCACCAATCAGATCAGGGTCCGGTAAAGGGGTACTTAGCGTTTTGAGAGGTTTTTTTACTTCACTAAAGGGAAAATTTAATAAAGCTCCAATATTCACATCATTCAGGATCGTATATCGGTTAATTATATTACCCACATCGCGCACAAAGAGTTTGGTACTCGATTGCGTTGTAGCCAGTACGATGGCATCGTTTTGCTCATCAATAAAATCTGAATCACCACTGGCGCTAAGATAATAAGTTGATAATGGGGTAGTTTCTGATTTCACTTCTATAGATCCTACAAAGGCAGGATATTGTTCGGATTTATTTAATGTCCACGTACCGCGTTTCATTTCGGTAACACTAAACACCTGTAAACCACCTGGGTATCTCAAATAAACCTCATTAACAGTGAATGTAGCACCATTAAATTCTTCCGATTTAAATTCAACATGTTCACCATTCTTAAGTTCCTTCAGGGCAATAGTAGAGCCGTCATCATCACTAAGAAAAATGAAGGACTGCATTCCCGGTACAACATGTTGATCAGGAACATCCAGGGTTAATAAAGTGTTTCGGATATTTACGTCCACCGTGCATTCCATCTTCTCTCCCGTGTGAGAGGTTGCTACAGCCAGAAGCTTATAATCGCCATCGGGCTGTAAATTCGTATTCCATGTAATCTGATAAGGGGATGAGGTTGTAGTGGCTATTGATTGTCCATTTAATTGAACATCAATAGAGCCCTTAAAATCCACAGGTACAGAAAAAACTATTTCTGTGTTGTTCCAAATTGTTTGCCCTGGCCTGGGTTCGTTAAATGAAAACGGCAATGAAATCTGTTTTTCTTCCAAACAAGAAGTTACCAGCCATGCAAAGGCTAGTAATGTCAAGCCGGATAAGAAATGTTTCTTCACAAGATAAAGATACTAAAAGAAACGAGGAGTTGGAAAGACTCAAATGAAGCTCATTTTATCATTCCTGGCATTTCCCTAGAAAGCAGAGAGAGAACTTGAGATGCAATAAACGATCGGATTTGTGCCAGTGGAATCGCTAATGAATCTCGTTTTGAATAAATGCCTTGGCGATTCCTAACGGTCGCATGATGTATCTTTTTTTGTTGACATGACCCAACTGCCGGGTAAGAATATCATCCAGAGTTTTAATGGTTTTAACAATATAACGGCCTTTATTAAGCATCACACATTCTGACTTCACGCCCATCGCGGCATCAGTAATTTCTGAACGCGTGGCATACCCGGTTTTATTAAGTGTCTCCAACACCTGGGTAGCCCAGATCACCGGTACATGGGCTGCTTCACAAATCCATAAAATCTCTTCCTGAATTTCACTAAGTCGTTCAAATCCGATTTCAACAGCCAGATCACCACGGGCAATCATTACACCAAACGCTTCATCCTTCATTCCGTTCATGATCAGGGCTGGCAAATTTTGAACCGCAGAAAGTCGCTCAATCTTGAGAATGATTGCCGGTTTGTGATGGATTGCATATTTATTGATTTCATCCCGTAGTAATTCTACATCCTCCGGTGAGCTGACAAATGAGTATCCCACCAGGTCTGCATGTTGACAGATAAAAGGAATGTTGCTTTTGTCTTCTTCTGTAAGTGCTGGAATAAACAAATCGGAATCGGGAAGGTTGATTCCCTTCTGAGGCTTTAACAAAGGTTTCTTGGTTGAGATTCTGACTATTTTAACAACCACAAAGTCATTCGCCTTTTCGACAACTTTGGCTTCAAACTTTCCATCATCAAAATAGATATGCTCACCGGGTTTCACCATGGTGATAATTTCATTGGGCTCTACATATAAAATATCACGATCGCGCCTTTTTCTACGCTTTCCATCTGTTTCACCGCCTGGTATTGGGCATAGCATAAGTTCCTTTCCTTCTGAAACAGGAAGTTCCAGGCACTCTTTTTTCTTCCGGGCTTCTATGGACCTAATTCTGATTTTAGGACCACCAAGATCCATATACACCTTGCAATTTTTACCAGTTTTGGCAATAGCTTTTTTAAGTACCTGAATCATATTCAACCACACTTCCTGGTTATCATGTGCGCAGTTAATTCGTGCCACCGACATACCCTCATTAAGCATCTCCTCTACTAACATGCGATCTTGCATCAATTCAGATGAAAAAGTGACCATAATATGCGGACGGTCTTGTATAGGAAAAACACCTAGCAATTGTTCGGCATGTATGAGTCGTAACTTGGATGCAGTTTCAAAATCACACACCGGTGTGGTTAGTGTACCCTGCGTGTGATTGAGCCACCCTAGCACATTCAGCACCTGACTCAATGTATGACTCTCAGAATTGGTTAATGATGATAACCCAATATGGTGCAGGTATTCCTGGGCTTCCCGGATCTCTTTACTTCTCAACACGAGATAGTGTATCAGGTTTGAACCACTCAGTTTGAAGTTATCGTGGAGGTGCGACACTTGCCGCGAAAACTGACTCTCCACCTCCTCCATTTCGTCTACAATACTTGCCAACTGGTGCGAAACTTTCTCTTGTGTCACTTCTTCCAGGGAATATAAGCTTGCGGTTTTCACGGGATTTCATTTTTGTTCCCTGCCAAATTCATCTACACTCCTTAAATTAACAATGATATAAATCATGTTATGAAGTGAACTTTAATAATTACAGGGTAAAAAGATGTTACTATATTCATCTACCGGATAGTTTAAATGAAAATTCTTACCAGATACGCAAAAAAGAGGCTAAAACTGACCAAGATTTTTTTGAATTCATTTCTAGAATCAAATGATCCGGAGATGCTCCATCGCATGCGATTAGAAATAAAGAAAATAAAAATGTTGTTACGTCTGATCCAATACAACCATAATAGCTTTAGACCCCGCTCCTCCTTTATCCCTTTTCGTACTATCTTCAGAGCCTGTGAAAAAATCCGCGAGCCTCAGGTATTGCATGCCCTTGTTGTGAAATTTACGGGCGATACCGAATTGCCGGCTCCCGATTTATCCGACCCAATTCAACAATTCGTTGATGAAATTCCGGGATACCTGAGAAGCGTTAGGAAACAAGAAAAAATAATTTTAAAGGAAATAGAAAAAATAAAATCTGAAACTTACAAGCGGTATCTCAGGAAGAAAAACAAAATTCTTAAACGTGCAATATACCCTGTATTCAAAGTAGGAGACCTTCACGCTATTCGAAAGTTGATCAAGGAAGTTTATTATCTACTTTGTATAAATAATAAAAACAAAACCATTGACCCGTTTTTCAAACAAAGCGATGCCTTGATTGGTGCATGGCACGACAAAACAATCGTTATTGAAAAAATAAAAAAATCAGTGCCACCTCAAATCAGTCTGATCAAAAAATTACAAGAGGAAAAGCGAGCCGATATAGCCAAATTGAAAAGGCTAACCAAAGCCTTCTACAATTAAATTCCAAGCTCATTTAAATCCCTTTGAAAAATCGTCTTCTGTTTTTTTATCTTGCAGAAAATACGAACCTATGTTGAAACTGTTTGCCCTCCTCCTTCTTATTACTTATTCGAGCATATCCCTTTCTCAGGATTATTCCGTTGACAAAAAGATGGGTGCCGAGGGAAAGGCAATGGTGGAAGCCACTATGGGCATTTATTCTGACTCAGCAAAAACTAGAATCGTTTCAAAAATTGGCGAACAACTTGTCAACAACCTGGCAAGTCAACCCTTTCCTTTTGAGTTTTATATTGTAGATGATGGCGAGCCTAATGCTTTTGCCTTACCTGGTGGGTACGTGTTTTTTACCCGTGGAATTCTTGCCCTTGCAAACAGTGAAGATGAACTGGCCGGGGTAATGGGTCACGAAATAATTCATTCTTATAACAGGCACTCCATCAAGCAAAAAAAGAAAGGCATTTTACCTGGCATACTTCAAGTACCCGAAGCCCTTACCAGTGCGTTAGGAGGTAATGGAGTTTCAAAGATATTTTCTCCCTTGAGTAAAGGGGGCGAGGCCCTTATGGCATCGCATAGTCGTAAAGATGAATACGAAGCAGATGACCTTGGCGTAAAACTCTCTGCTAAAAGTGGGTATCAACCCAGTGCTCTAGGAGATATGTTGACCACACTTGAAAAATCGATTGAGGTCTTTACCGGAGAAAAAGAAAAGCCCAGCTATTTCAATGATCATCCCTACACACCGAGTCGTGTTGAGCGTATAACCAAAGAATCAGCCCAGCTTAAGACGTCTAAACCAAACAAAGTTTTCAAAAGCAATAAAGATTTTCTAAGAGCGATTGATGGTGTTTTGGTTGGGGCCAATCCCAATCAGGGAGTGTTTAAAGGTGATTGGTTTATACATCCGGATTTGAAATTTAAAATTCAAATCCCTGCGAAGTGGGCACGTGAGAATACTCCATCCAATGTTGTTGCAGCCGATACTACCCAATCAGCTATGATGATGCTAGAGGTAGAGACGAAAGCCAAGACTGCGGCCGAAGCTGCAACCGCTTTTGCCGAAGCCTTTAAAAAGAAAACAGGTGTAGCCACAGAAGTAAATTCAGACAAAATCAATGGCCTTACAGCAAGCCGGGTTTCCTTTGTTCAGCATGGCAACAACACCCAGCTAACATTCACTTCGGTTTGGATCGAATACGGAAAATTAATTTACCGGATTGTGGGCGGTGCTTCGCCAGGGTTCGAGGCAATGGTGACTGCACAACTGGAAAGTTTTAGCTCGATTACGGAAAATGAGAGAAGAGGAATTACAAAAAGAGTTATCAAGGTAGTGGAAACCACTAAAGGCGAAACGATTAGGACTGTGAGTGACAGAAACCACAACCTGATAAATACCAAGCTAACGGCTGCCATTAATGGCATTAAAGAGGAAACTGTCTTTGAGCAAGGAGATTTATTGAAGATCGTTGTAGAAGTTGCTTATTGATCGTGTCTACTCTTCAACTAAATTTTTGATCGTTTCCAAAATGGGTTGCCAACCGAGTCCACCATTATAGGATTCGGCATACCTTCTTTCCCCTTCAGCAACTGTTGAATAATCACCTTGGGTAACCGTTAAGATTGTTTGTTCATTCTCTGGCTTCAATTCGTAGGTTACCGTCAGGTAGTTTTCTGAGGTGTCATCAATGGTTGAGTTTGGATCGATCGTTGTATACGACAAATACCGGCCAGGTTCAATTCTTACAATTGTGCCCTTTACAAAAATCATTTCTTTTCCCTCATATTCTCCCCTCCACAACAAGTCACTGCCTTGTTTCCAATCTGATACAGTTTCACACCCAAACATGTACTTTTTAGTTTGGACCGGATTAACCAATGCATCCCAGACTTTTTCGATGGGTGCTTTGATTGAGATCGTATTCTTAATTAATAAAGGTTGTTTCATAATTCGAGTTTGTTAGCCTTGGTCGTAAAGAAACCTGTCGTTAGTGACAACAGTATGTCATCAGGAAAAACCAACTATCACTTTCGCTAAGGAATCCAATAAATCTGTATTTTGCAATTAAAACAGAGGCAATGGATGAGACATTAAACACGCCCGCAATAGAACCTGCCCAAGAAGAAAAGAAGAAGAAAAAGGCCGAGAAAAAGGCTCAAAAAGAAGGTTTAATGATTGAGAAGTTTTTACTTGGCTATGAACGAACTCTGATAGCCTGGACGAAAGCGGCTACTCACCTTTTAATCTTTGGATTTGCCATCTATAAACTTCTGGAATCAAAACTTCATGAAACGAGTGATCATCCCATTCTTGATATTCTTACGCCCAGGAGGATAGCCATCATACTTTTCATTTCTGGTTTCTTTGCATTGTTAATGGCTACCATTCGATTTGTTCAAGTACAGAAAAGGTTTAACAAATTTTCCTGGAGAACCTACTTCTTGCCCATCTTGGTCCTGGCATATGTGATTCTTACCCTGCTGTTCGTGCTATCCATTGGCATGATCCTGGGGCGGTAACAAAAAGAAGATACTTACTCCAACGATTCTATATATAAGTCCTCCACTTTTTTGCGGGCCCAGGGAGTCTTACGCAAAAAGGTTAAACTTGATTTAATACTCGGATCATAGTTAAAACAATTGATCGCAATGCGTTCGCCAAGTTCTTCCCACCCATAGCGATCTACAAGATACATCAGAATCATTTCAAGCGTCTTTCCATGAAGTGGATTGTTGGGTTGTGTTTCGGCCATCTATAGGTTCAGGTTTTCAATTTCTGATTTATAATCATAATGCAAATCCTCCGGAAGCTTACCCAGGGCCTGGTCTATTTTCCTAAGCTGTTGCTGATACAGGTTTACCAATACGGCACTTTTATCAATAGGTATTGCACTAGCCCTTATTTGCTGACAGAAATGAATACGTAGGGTTAATTCGGTAGCGGGCGATCCTGAATAATTAATCTGCTTATTCACCATTCTCAGGATTCTTCGCAGACTTTTCTTCACATAGTATACCGTAAGGTTTGGAATCTCATGGAACTTTTCTGTGATTTCGCGTTTTACACTCTCCACATACCCTGCCTCATCATGAGCTTCGAATAACAAGTAAGTGAGCAATTCCTTATTGTCCTTTTTGAATCTTGCAAGACGAAGGCATAATGCCTGCGTGCGCTCAGGGTCAAGCCCTTCTAATTCTCTTTTGATTTCATGTACTGTAGCCGCCTTCATTGTCAGTCATTCTTACCCAAATGCCGGGTACAGAAATTTCTGCCATATTACAAAAAAAGCCGGTTCAACCCATTGACCCGGCTCATGCAATAAATCATTACGTATGTCTATTCATACTTCAAGGTTTCAGCCGGATTGATGAGGGCTGCCTTTATAGCATGATAACTAACAGTAGCCAATGCCAACAGCAATCCAGCTCCCATGCTTATTGCGAATAATTCCCACGTAAGCGCCACTTTAAATGTAAAATCCTTTAAATACCATTTGGTGATAAACCACCATGAAAGTGGCGAAGCAATACAAAATGCAACGAGGGCAAGCCACACAAACTGCCTATTCAGCAATATAAAAATTGTCTTAAGATCCGCACCCATTACTTTGCGAATACCAATCTCTTTAGTGCGATTCACAGCATTGATACCTGCTAACCCGAACAATCCCAGGCATGAAATTAAAATTGCAAAGCCTGTGGCAAGCGCCATGATACTCATCCAGCGCTGATAACTCTTGTATTGCCGGGCAACATCTTCGTCCAGAAAAGAATAATCAAATGGTTTGTCGGGATAGAGTTCTTTCCAGATGCTCTTTACCTTCTCCAGACCTCCTGTAAGATCATTCGAACCCAAACGCACGAGCATGGTAGTCAGGTGACCAACGTTTGCATTATCCATGGAAAGAAACATTGGCTCAAAGTTCCGTTCCAGCGATAAAAAGTGATAGTCCTTTACCACACCTATTACTTTCGCACCAATACCCACGGTATCTTCGCGCCAGTTATAGTATTCATTGAGCGGATCTGTCCATTTCATATCTTTCACAAGCGCCTCGTTAACAATCACGGCATTACTATCAGCTGCGATGGCAGGATCAAAATTTCGCCCCTGTACTAGTTTAATATCAAGTGTTGGAATATAATATGGATCTGCTGCATAAACGTATGCAGACTTTTGCTCGTCTTTGATTTTAAATCCATAACGTGAGTATCCCTGGTTAAAAGAACTGCTCGTGCCTGATACCGACATGATAGATGGATCGGCTAAAGCCCGCGTGCGAAATTGCTCTACTACTTTGTTTGCTTCTGCATTCCAACCGGTTTGCGTAGGGATTACCAGCACCTGCTCTTTATTGTAACCCAAATCTTTGGTGGTGATAAAACTCATTTGCCGATACATCATCAAAGAACTTATAATGAGAAATGCGGAGAGTGCAAATTGCAAAACCACAAGCGGTTTGGTAAATCCGGCTTGCAGCCGCGAAGTAAAACCGCCTTTCAAGACATACGCAGGTTTGAAGCGAGATAAGAAGAGTGACGGATAACTGCCGGCCAATAGCCCTACTACGGCCGTAAGCACCACTCCGACAGAGACTAATTGAACAACTTTTGGCGTTGTGAGTTGAATAGCTTTATCAGTAAACTCATTGAACGAAGGTAAGAATAAGAAGACCAGTCCAAGTCCAATAATCATGGAAACAAAAGCGAGAATGAGTGACTCGAAACTGAACTGATAAATAAGCTGATTGCGTTGTGCGCCAACGACTTTTCGTACGCCTACCTCAATTCTTCGGGAGGCGGATGTGGTGAGGGAGAGTGAAATGTAATTAATGCTTGCAATCAGCATAATCAACAAGGCAACTCCACCCAGTATCAATGAGTATTGTGGATCACTCACTTTCTCCCAACTGATTTCCTTCTTCAGGTGAATATCCGGCAACGCGGTAAATTCATATTCCAGCATCTTCACATCGGTTGGAATGGGTATTACTGACTCTTTGCGCCACTTCTCCAGTTTTTCACCCATATATTTTTCAATGACTTTATCCAGATTGGTTTTAAATGTGATCAGGTTCGCATCAGGCACTAGTTGTGCAAACGTAGGGGTGTTAAAATTCCCCCAATTGGATAGGTTACGTTCGTAATAAGGTCGGTTTTCCTGGGGCAGAAGTATTTCATAGTGCAAACTCGAATTGGCTGGAGCTGGCTCAATAACACCAGACACGGTAAATGACTTTTCCCCCTCATCATCAATCCGAATGGTTTTACCGATAGGGTCCTCGTCATCAAAATATTTCTTTACAATGGCTGGTGTAAGTACTACTTCCGATTTGTCGAGAAAAATTCTCTCCGAATTACCTCTTGTCAGTGGGAAGGAGAACATTTTAAAAAAGTCGGCATCTACGTAAGTAATATTCTCAGTAAATACCTTGTCGTCATAGCGTACAATACCACGGGAGTCACTGTTGTAGCGTGTTGCATATTTCACTTCGGGAAGTTCCACTTTAAGGGTTGGCATTAAACCCGTCTGGATCCAGGCTGAAACCCGATAGGGATCAGGCGAATCGTGTTGCCAGGTATCATAACTTTTTTCTTCAATCCTGTAAATGCTATTCTTGTTGGCATGAAACTGATCAAACTCCTTTTCATCCTGTATGTATAGTACGATAAGCATGCAAAATGCTAGTCCAATGCTTAACCCAAAGGCGTTGATGAACGAATAGAACTTACGCTTCTGAATGTTGCGGGAGGCTACTTTGAAATAATTTCCAATCATGATCGTGCTGATTATATTTAGTGTAAAACGATTTCGTAAAAGAATGCCTGGACGTAAAAATTTCACAACATGCCAGATAAATCTTCGTTTGGCTTTCTTCGCCCCTACAGCTTGTACATCTGCATCAAATTGTTCGAGCAAATCACCTTCAATGCCTTCGTATAAATCCGGAGGGCAGAATCGCTGGAGAAGTTGAAGTGTCCAGCGAGGGGGAGAATCTTTTTTATCTACTTTCATAGATTGGTTAAACTGAAACCACTTTCAATTGTGGTATTAGTTTCCATAAATCCACACGAGCTTCCTTCATAGACCGTAGCATCGCTAGCCCAGCGTTCGTAATCGTAAAAATCCGTTTACGCCTGCCTCCACGGGCATTAGTAGCTCCACCCATATTCGACTTTACATATCCTTTGTCTTCGAGCCTATAAAGGGTAACATGCACTGCACTCAGGTTAGACTCGCGACCAAGCCTGTCTTTGATTTCATTGACGATCGCGTTTCCATAGGCTTCCTCTTGCAGAATGCCCACCATGGTAAGTACCAGTTCTTCAAATTCACCGAGATATTCCTTTTTAATCATAGAGCGTGATTACGAAATGCCAGGCGTGCCGGGTGATCCATGTAACGAGATCACAAGGTCGGCAAGCATTTCTATATGTTTTGTAAAACTAATATACTCGTAAACTCAAGATTTGTTACACTTTTGTCAAAGAAATTATTAGAAATTCTTACTACTCGTATTTTAAAGTCTCTGCCGGGCGAGTCCAAGCGGTTTTTATCGCTTGATAACTAATGGTGACTAATGCCACGATCAACGACAAGCCTCCGGCCAGGGCAAATACTTTCCAACTTACATCAATGCGATATTGGAAGGACTGCAACCAGGTGCTCATCATATACCAGGTAATAGGTACTGACAACAAGAGCGAAATTCCAATCAGCAGTACATAGTCTTTGGATAGTAATACAAGCAGCGATTGCTCGGTTGCCCCCATCACTTTGCGGATTGAGATTTCTTTCGTGCGATTTTGCATAGCTAATGACGCAAGGGCATATAGTCCCAAACTCCCAATCGCCATTGCCAACAGCGTGGCAATGCTAACTATTTTACCCAGGTTTTGATCGCTGGCATAAACCGCATTTAACGTCTGATCGACAAAATTGAAAGCAAACTCCTCGCCTCCGGTTAATCGATCCCATGTATTTTTTATTTCATCGATAGTAACGGCCATGTTATCAGCCTGCAACCGGATAAAAAGTTTTGGTACGGGCGAATTACTTATGCTGATATTCTCCACTCCACTCAAAATAATGGTGGGATCCTGAACAATTACTAGCGGTTGTACCCCAGTATAAAGTGAAGCATAATTAAAGTCCTTTACAATCCCGATCACTTCATGATCCGCAAAGTTCTTTCCAGGGATACGCTTACCGGCTGGATCAGTCCAACCATATTCTTTGGCAAAAGCTTCATTCACCAGTACCGATCTCCTCGCGTCCGAAGGGTTCTCGTCCGAGAAATTGCGGCCCCACTTCATTTCCATCTTCAAAACGGGAATATAATCGTCATCCACAATGTTCAGATTGAAATTGCGATAGGTACCTTGATCATCCGTATAGCCAACTCCTACCCAGGCACCATTACCAAAATCATGTGAAGAAGCGCACATGGCTGCAATACCCGGAATTTTACTCAGTTCAATTTTGAATTGTTCAGCTTGTTCAAATCCTTTTTTCACTCGTTCCGCCAGGCGTCCCGTTCGGGGAACATTCAGCTGAATCACAGCCAGTTGTTCTTTGTTGAATCCCAGATTTTTATTTTGCAGAAATCTTAACTGCTGTTGCATAATCAAGGTACTTGAAACAAGGATAATAGAAAGCACCAATTGTATTCCCACCAACACCTTGCGCATGGTTTGCTTTGTATTTCCAGCCTGAATAGAGCCCTTTAAAATTGAAATCGGTTTAAAAGCCGATAGTACAAATGCCGGATAACTTCCGGCCAAAATCCCGATGATCGAAATCAACGATATTATTAACACAACAAAGAATCCATTCCACAAAAAGACCAATTGCTTCCCAGCCAGATCATTAAATACAGGAAGACCAAGCACTGATAGCAGAACCCCAATCGACATTGCTATCAGGGTAACGATTACAGCTTCTCCAATAAATTGAAAGATCAATTGTTTTCGCTCTGCACCTACCACCTTGCGAATTCCTACTTCCCGGGCGCGCTTCATGGATCGACCAATGGAAAGCGTTACAAAGTTTATGCAGGCCACAAAAAGAATCAGCAACGCGATAGCAGCCAGAATATAACTGTACTTTGGATCGCTGACAGGCGCAATGCCCACCGGATAACTGTTGTCGAGATGGATGGATGTTAAGGGCTGCAAACCGGGGCCATACTTACTCGCCTTATAGTCTTCCTCCCCTACCAATGTTTTAAACAATGCTGGAAACTTGCTTTCAACCTCAGATGCTTTTACTCCTTCGCGAAGCATCACATAGGTTTCGGGGTTTACATTAAACCAGCCTGAGGTTAATACTTGTTCGCTGTAAATCTTGTTCAGGTTATGATCGGGCACCAATAGATAAAACTGAATGCTTGAATTAGTGGGTATTTTAGAAACACCTGTCACCGTAAATTCATCAAAATTTTCACCGATCTGAATTGAAATTACTTTATTGATTGGATCCGTGTCCCCAAAATATTTGGTCGCCAGCCAATCACTGATCACCACATTATTCTGAGCACTCAAAACGTGTTCACGATCACCCTGAAACAACTCAAAATCAAACATGGAGAAAAGATTCCTTTCAGCCATCGTAAGGGTTTCGCTGAAATGATTGTCGCCCACTTTTACCTGCGTTCCCATTGTTACAAGACGCAAATAACTTTCTACTTCCGGCAAATTATCGACCAGTGCCGGCCCCATGGGCAAAGGGGTTACTGTATTAAAGAATTGTTGATTTTCGCCATAATCTTCACGTACATATACACGGTAGATACGATCGGCCTTGCTGTGGAAGGTATCAAACGTCCATTCATCTTTTACGAATAAGGCAATGAGTATACAACAAACAATACCCAGGCTTAACCCCAACACATTTATAAGGGAGTGAGCCTTACTTCTCCACAAAGAGCGAAAGGCGATTTTAAGGTAATTGCTTAGCATATGATAGATTATGAATTAAAAGTGGTTAAAAGACTCTGGTTTCAAAAGTGTTCAGGCTTCAGCCGGAGATAGGATGTACTGAATCGCAGAAAAGTTGTAGTGAGGCAGTTGGCATCTATCTTCCATCCTGTTAAAGGTCCGTTCACAATTTTTCATGGCAGAAATCAGGAAAAAACCCTTAAATTCATAGTTGAAATCAGAGAAAGACTATGAAAAATCAGTTTGAAGCCGTTCCGTTAAAGAGTTTGGATGAGTGGGAAGATGATCTCCTTCGCAGATATCCCGATCCTGATACTATTGCCACTTCAAAATCTACCGAAGAATACCGCAACTATAATGAACCCCAACGCGATACTGTGCGTGAATTCTATCGGCTGAATCATACTTACCAGACCTACGACTTTGTGATGCAGAAAGAGGCAGAGTTCCTTACCTTCAATAAAAAGGAAATGCCCGTTTGGAAGGCTTTTGATTTTCTGAACCAATTGGTGGATGACTCTGATCCCGATACTGACCTTGATCAATTTCAGCATTTGCTTCAAACCTCGGAGTCCATTCGCAGAGATGGGCATCCCGACTGGATGGTGATGGTGGGCTTACTGCATGATATGGGCAAAGTACTTTGTCTTTTCGGAGAACCACAATGGGCTGTGGTGGGTGATACCTTCCCCGTTGGCTGCGCCTATGCGGATAAAATCGTGTATCCGGAATTCTTTGCCAACAATCCGGATTTCACCAATCCAAAATACAATACCAAATACGGAGTGTACTCACCCAACTGTGGACTGCGCAATGTGCACATGTCGTGGGGACATGATGAGTATGTATATAATATGGTGAAAGACCGATTGCCGGAGCAAGGTTTATACATGCTTCGCTACCATTCGTTTTATGCCCAACATCGCGAAAACGCGTATGATCATTTGATGGATGATCACGATCGGGAAATGTTCAAATGGGTGAAGTTGTTTAATCCATACGATCTGTATTCTAAAAATCCAACACCTCCTAACTGGGTAGAACTAAAACCTTATTACGAAGACCTGGTGGCTAAATACCTTCCACCCACATTAAAGTTTTAAATTCTCATCGATTAATGCACTACTGAACCCTGGTCGGCCGCAATGAATACCCTTCACACAGCCGACTATATAGTTTTCTTTGGCTACTTCATCCTGATCTTTGCTTATGGATATTATGTCTACCATAAGAAGCGATCGGTCTCTATCAGCGCACGTGAGTTCTTTCTTGCGGAAGGTTCGCTGACCTGGTGGGCTATTGGGGCATCCCTCATCGCCTCCAATATTTCTGCCGAACATTTCATTGGCATGTCGGGTTCTGGCTTTGCCATTGGACTTGCCATTTCTACGTACGAATGGATGGCCGCAGCTACGCTGATTATTGTAGCCATATTTTTTATTCCCCTGTATCTGAAGAACAAGATTTATACCATGCCCCAGTTTTTGGCAACACGTTATAACGATAAGGTGAGCACGGTGATGGCTATCTTCTGGTTGTTGGTTTATGTGTTCGTCAATCTTACGTCCATTATATACCTTGGGGCAATCGCCATCAATTCGATTTCCAATTTATCTTTTGAGCTATGTATTTTCGGATTGTGTGTATTTGCGATCGTGGTAACCCTCGGGGGCATGAAGGTAATTGGGTACACGGACGTGATTCAGGTGGCCGTGTTGGTGATTGGCGGATTGATTACTTCCTATCTTGCACTCACATTACTCTCTGAAAAATTTGGTTTTGGAAATAATGCCTGGAAAGGACTTGTGTTGCTAAAGGACAATGCAGAAAGTCATTTCCACATGATCCTGAATAAAAACCATAACTACTATAAAGATTTACCTGGACTTTCGGTGCTGATTGGAGGTATGTGGATCAACAACCTTAACTATTTTGCCTGTAATCAGTACATCACTCAACGCGCCCTGGGAGCCGATTTAAAAACTGCCCGGCAGGGATTGCTGTTCGCAGCCTTTTTAAAATTGATGATTCCATTGATTGCCGTGTTGCCCGGCATCGCCATGTACGTGTTGTATCAGCAGGGCATGTTTCAGACCGAGATGGTGGATGAGCTGGGAGTATTAAAGCCCGATCATGCTTATCCCACACTAATGAATTTATTGCCTGCCGGATTGAAAGGCGTTGCCTTTGCAGCACTTACCGCGGCTGTGGTAGCATCCCTGGCGGGCAAGGCTAATAGTATCTCCACAATTTTCTCGCTGGATATTTATAGAAAGTATTTTGATAAGGATGCCGATGAACGAAAACTGGTGCGCGTTGGTCGTTGGGCTGTGATTATTTCAATAGCTATTGCGGGGTTTGTGGCACCGGCTTTGAAAACGCTGGATCAAGCGTATCAATTCATCCAGGAATATGTAGGGTTCATTTCACCTGGCGTACTGGCAATTTTCCTAATGGGCTTTTTCTGGAAACGAACTACGGCAGCAGCAGCCATGACGGGTGCGTTATTAACAATTCCTATTTCAGCTATTCTTAAATTTCTTCCGGTTTGGACTAATGGTTGGTTTCCGGATTATCCATTCCTCGACCGCATGTCAATTACGTTTGTACTCATCATCATCATTATGGTGATCATGAGTTTGATAAAACCCGAAACTAATCCCAAGAAGCTGATGGAAGTGGACGTTAAACTCTTCAGGGTAAATCCGGGGTTTGTCTTTGGCTCCCTGATCATCATCGGAATTCTGATTGCTTTGTATACTGTTTTTTGGTAAAAAATTATAAAGATTCTAGTTTAAGGATAGAATCTTTATTTCACCAACTTGATCGAAGCCGAATTAATACAAAACCGCAAGCCAGTAGGTGGTGGCCCATCGGGAAACACATGGCCCAAATGGCAATCGCACACACTGCATTCTACCTCAACTCGTGTCATCCCATAACTGGTGTCTTTCGTGTATTTAATTACATTGGGTTCCACAGATGTAGTAAAACTTGGCCAGCCGGTTCCGGATTCAAATTTGGTGCGGGAGTCAAACAGTACGGTACCACAACAACGGCAGGCATAAAGTCCAGGCTCATGCGCCTCACAATACTCTCCGCTAAATGCCCGCTCGGTTCCTTTCTTACGGGTAACCTGGAATTCCTCTTCGGTCAAAAGCTTCTTCCACTCAACATCGGTTTTTTCAACTCGCTTAGGAGGTGTTAGATTTCCTTTAGTGGCATAGTTCAAAACATCAGTCCATTTCATGAAGAAAGTGGTTTAAGGATAAAAGATATCCCTAATAAACCACTTTCTCTTCATTTAGTTCGGAGTACTTTCACTTTGGTTGCGTCTTCCGAAGCCGCCAAACTTAAGGGTGACGTTATATGACCAGTTGCTTAGATCATTATCCGACAAACCCTGACCTGAACTTCCATAAACTTTACGATAGGAAATCCCCGGGCTTAACCGCATCCACCGGAATAAATTTATCTCAAGCTGGGCACCAGGTTCTACTACGTAAAACCAATTCTCGTCATGAATGGTAGTGGGATAGTTATAATCATAATTATACAAGTAATCACGATTATACTGCATTGTAAATCCAGCGCCCGTAAACAGGTTTAGAACGAGGTGCACCGATTTGTTGGAACCAATGACACGCTCCAGCATCAAACCACCCTGGCTGTATTGATAGGTCATAGGTTCTAACGGATTGGCACTATATTCCAGCGGAACTTCAATATAATTGGTAGATCCTGCAAAGGCCAGGCCCAGCATCCACTTCCGGTTAAGGAATACGCCTCCATATACTTCGCACAGATTGGCATACTGGCCCTGGATAGTGGTGAATTTGTTGGACAAGGCACCATATCCACCAGTAGTTTTTGCGCCTTTGAAAACGGATTGAATTTCCTGAGCTGAAGCTGTAAATGTTACAAGGGCAATTAACAATGGGGTAACTAAGAATCGGGTTTTCATAACGTTGATTTTTATACCCGAAAGACAAACCTGGGCCGGGATACCCCTATCCGAGCCCAAAGATTTTTAAATTATTTTCTATTCGTGCCGGATTGCATCCACCGGATTGAGCCGCGAGGCCCTAATGGCCGGATAGGTTCCGAAAATAATCCCCACCAGCAAGGAAACTACGGTGATTATTAAAAAAGTATTCAAGGTGTAAGCCGCCTGAAAAGGAACTTTGGTAATTGCTTTAACGATAGGGATGATAGTCATGGTGCCCAGCACTCCAAAGACCAGGCCGAGAAAACTGCCAAAGGCTGAAATGGTTATTGACTCGGACAAAAACAATAAAATAATATCACGCCTATTAGCGCCCGTTGCTTTTCGAATTCCGATTTCAGCGGTGCGTTCCGTTACCGAAATCAGTAGCACGTTCATTACTCCGATGCCCCCTACAATCACCGAGATGCCTACGATCAAACCCATAATTACCCTAAACAGCAGGAAAGCTTTAGTTGCCTGTTCAATCCGAAAATCATTTGTTTGAACAGCAAAGTTCTCTGTGACCTCGCCATAATTCTTATCAAGCCAGTCTGTTATTTCTTTTTTGAGCACAGGAATATCTTCTGTGCGTTTTGCATCAAAGTACACCATAGGTGGATTTGAATGCAGTTCATCAAATGAAAGTTGGGTGATCGGAAAATAAATCTGCGGAGCCTTCACTTTTGGTTCCGGAACTATACCTATGATTTTCAATTCCTTTCCAAGAAAATTTATGGTTTGACCAAGGGAAACCGTAACACTATCTAACAAGGCTGCACCAACAAATGCCTGATTAACCACAACAACATTTCGCCTTTGGTCGACATCCTCAATTTGGTAAATAGATCCGGTAAATTTAGCGGTATCAGATCGTATCGGGGATGCGCTTGTCCAGGCATATGCTCCAATCCGTTTACCATTGTTTAGTAGAGCCTCACCTGCAAGCGATGTTCTGTAAATCCCATCCGCTGGTTTGGTAAGGACCCTTTTTAATTGCTTAAAATGTTCATAGTCAATAACATAAAATGTATCTCTTTTTATTCGAACGTCATTTACATTCTTATATGAATTAGACTGAACGATGATTGCGTTAAGCGAAGTTGTGCTCGAGATTTGCTCCCGGGCCAATCCTTCCATACCATCGATGAGTGAAAGAATTGACACCAGGGCTGCCACCCCGATAACAATGCCTAGCACGGAGAGAAATGTATGGAACAGGTTTGACCGGATATTAGCAAATGCCAGCCCAAATGAATTAGTAATCTTTTGAAACATGCGCGTTGGTATACCGAAGCTAAGACTTTACCAACGCTAAAATGTTACAAACGATATAAAAATAGTGTTCGCTATTTCTCATTTAACCAGGAGGAATACATCCAGACTAATTTCTCCTGAGTCCGGATATAATCGCTCATCAGTGCGTTGGTACCTTCGTCTCCAGCCTCAGCCGAAAGGCTTAGCAACCCGCGTTGAATACCAATAATAATTTTAAACGACTCGAGAATATCACTCACTGCCTTCACCCCCTCCGATATTTGTTTGCTTTCCTGCACCTTTGAGATTTTATGATAGTCCGAATAGTTGTGGTTTGGAGTATGACCCAGTGTTAAGATACGTTCGGCTACTTCATCGATTTTAAGAAGCAGATCATTATACAATTCCTCGAATTTCAGATGTAACTCAAAAAATTTTTCTCCCTTGATGTTCCAGTGATAGCCACGCGTATTTTGATAAAAAACAGAATAGTTAGCCAGCAGTTCATTGAGAGTTTTGGCCAAAGTCTCAGACCTGGCACTATCAAGTCCTATCGCATTTAGATTTTTCATAGCTGTGATTGTTTGAAAACTGAAGTCAAGCTACCCATCCGCAAGGAATCATACTATGATTAAAATCATTTTCTGAAATATGTAATTTGCAGTAAGAAGGTTTGGTTTCGCTTCAATTTCTGTAAATTAAAATTTGTTCTGGTAATTCTGCGGATTTTGAATGATCCGGTTCAGTCTATGAGAAACTTCCTATTGATTGTTCTTTCCTTATTTCTACTAAAAGCTGCCGAGGCTACTCATTTGCGTGCGGCTGATATTAGAGTGGAATCCATTTGTGGAAGTGAACGAACTTTCCAGATAACCATTGTCGCCTACTTAAACACGCAGTCGAATACCCGATTTGGAACGAACAGTGTAGTATTTTTTGGGGATGGTGAATCTGTAAGAATTCCGATCACCACTGCGACTTTGCGACCCGATCTCGGAACAAACATTGCCATTGCCACCTTTACAGTTACACACACCTATCCAACGTATAGCAACTACACCATCACCTATATAGAGCGCGACCGGAGTAGCGGCATTCTTAACATCGCCAACTCCGATGATGTACCTTATGTAACATTTGTTAATTTCACAATCGACCCCGTAAACGGATGTAACCATGTGCCCGTGTTATCGGTACCGCCCCTGGATCGGGCTTGCTTTAAGTCTGCGTTTTTTCATACACCCGGAGCCTATGATATTGATGGCGATAGTTTATCATATGAACTGTCTGTACCCGCCAACAGTCCTTCCACATTTGCCAACTATACCGCCCCCAATAACACTAAATTCTATTCCAACTTCAATCAAGGGAATGAAAACAGCAATGGACCGCCTGTGTTTACAATCAATCAGGTCTCTGGACTTCTAACCTGGGATGCCCCAGGCACACTTGGTGAGTACAACATCGCTTTTAAAATCATTGAGTGGAGAAAGGATTCTACAACCAACCAATACAGAAAACTAAGCACCACCACCCGCGACATGCAGATTGTGGTAGAAGAATGTCTGAACATCCGACCTGTATTAATGGCACCTGTTGATATCTGCGTTGAAGCAGGCACGACAATCGATGAATTAATTCAAGGAAAGGATGGAGATAATCATCCGGTTAAGATTGAAGTGTTTTCTGAGGTCATTGACTTTTCATCGGAAAAAATTCCGGCCTCTTACACACCTCGCCCGTTTGAGTTTACCCCTTCCAACCCTCCTGCTGAACTTCGGTTTCAATGGCAAACCGATTGCATGCATGTTCGACAACAGCCCTACCAGGTTGTTTTTAAAATTACAGATAACCCGCCACAGGGTCCAAGGCTGGTAAACTTTAAAATCTGGAATATTAAAGTAGTGGCTCCGGCACCCCGGTGGGTGAAGGCAGAATTGAATTTAGTTAAACGCTACGGTGAACTAGAGTGGAGTGCCTATTCATGTATCAATGCGGATAAAATACAAATCTGGCGAAAAGTAGATTCCTATCCTTACGCAGCCGGATTGTGCAATCCGGGTTTGCCAAAATATTTAGGTTATAATCTAATTGCAGAAGTTGATCCCTCACAAACTACTTACACCGATACCAACGTTGGCCGGGGATTGGTGGTTGGGGCCATGTATTGCTATCGCATTATGGCGTATTTTAATGCCCCCGCCAGCACTCCAAGTATGGTATCACTCGAGAAGTGCATTGGCCCAATTGAAGCCGATGCCCCTGTCATCACGCATGTTAGCATTGAAAAAACTGATTCTGTAAAGGGAGAGATCAGGGTTAGCTGGCGAAGTCCTTTTGCAATCAATGCTGTTCAATTTCCAAGACCCTATGAGTACGAAGTATATCGCGCTTCCGGTTTTGCCGGAGATACAAGTCTTATAAAAGCGGGCCGGGTCACAGATACTACGTTTGTGGACTCCAGTCTCAACTCTTTTGAGAAAGTATTTAACTACCGGATTGTACTTTATGCAAAACCACAAAATACAGATGTAATGATTCCGGTTGACACTTCTGCTATAGCATCAACCGAGCGACTGAGTTTTATGGTAGGACTAAAAAAAATTGAACTTGCCTGGCGCGATAGTGTACCGTGGTCGAATGTTGTGCAAAGTAACCCTTACCATCTTGTTTACCGGTCCATAGAAAGTACCGATCCAAAAGATATGATCTTAATTGATAGTGTAAACGTAACCGAAAATGGATTCACCTATCTTGATGTGGGTCAATATAAAAATCTAAGTCTTCAGGATGACAAACGATATTCGTACCGGATTGTAACACGCGGCACCTATGGGAACCCAAAGATTGCTTTACAAGAGAATTTCTCACAAGTAATCACAAGCTATCCTGAAAACAATTTACTGCCATGCACTCAAATGCTTAACGCATTCATTGTTAATTGTGAAGAATACCTCAACTCAAATAATTGTAATCAAACCGAATTCTCCAATACTCTCTATTGGAAGTTAACTGATTTACCGGGCTGCCGAAGAGATATTAAGGCCTACAACATATATGCCGCGTCAGACCCCGACAGCGATTTCATATTATTAGCCAAAGCTGTAAAAGATACTTTTTACGTGGATTCCGGCCTTCCCTCGTTCGCGCGCTGCTACAAGGTCTCAGCAATTGATGCGTTGGGACAAGAAGGACCACTCAGCGATTCAGTATGCAACGACAACTGTCCTTATTACCTGCTCCCCAACGTATTTACTCCTAATGAAGATGGGTACAATGATTCTTTCAGTGCCAACTTTGATGTAGATACAAACACGGAAGCAGTTGGCTCAGCAGTTACAATTCGTTGTCCCAGATTTGTAAAGAGTGTTGAGTTTTATGTTTATAATCGGTGGGGTAATCCGGTATATAAATATTCCTCTCACGAAGGAAATAGCACCAGTATCGAATGGGATGGAAAGGGAACTAACGGCCAGGAATTAACGGGAGGCGTTTACTATTATCGGGCTGATGTTATTTTCGATCGACTATACCCACAAGACCGGAAAAAAGAAATCAATGGGTGGGTGCATTTGGTGAGATAGAAGAATTAGGAATTAGGAATTAGGAATTAGGAATTAGGAATTAGGAATTAGGAATTGAGAATTGAGAATTGAGAATTGAGAATTTATATCCTGTCAGAGAAATTTTCTTATAACGGTTGCCCAAACAGAATAACCCAATTGATTCATATGAAGATTATCTTCAATAAAGAAATCCTTGCGCACCTCCCCGGTTCTATCCAGCATGGGTGTCCACACATCGGCATAGAGGACGTTTTTCCTGGTACTCGTCCATACCATTAGCTTGCGATTAAATTCCTCATACTTTTCTTTCAGGTGCCATCGGGCGATACTAGGCTTCGCAGAAATAAAAATAATTTTTACTTTGGCAGGAAGATGCGCTCGTAACAGACTTAGTAATTTATCGGCATTGGCCAGTATCTCCTCCGCGCTTTTGCCCGAATTGATATCATTGTCTCCTTCATAGATAAAAATCCTTTTTGGATTGTACTTTAGAATCAACGACTCTGAATAATAAAGCAGGTCTGACATCTCAGAACCACCAAAGCCACGATTGAGAACATTTCGGTTGGGGAAATCCTTTCTTAATCCTGACCAAAACCGAATGCTTGAACTTCCTGTAAAAAGAATCACCTTCCTTTTATTGATTGCGCTATCGCCTGCCACCAGATCATGTACCTCTTTTTCAAATCGAAGCGGGTCCTGGGCAATCAGGGTAACCAGAATAAACTGACAGAATAAAAATAATAGTGTCTTACGCATAGTAGATTATTTTTCCCATACTTCGTTAATCTGTTCTTGAAGATTGAGTCGGGCCGGACCTGCTTGTGCAGCCAGGTTATCCCACCTACACTCCAGCATAATTTTACCAAGGTACCTAACTTTTTTAAGTGCCCTCAGATACTCTCTAAAGTCATCTCCCTGCACACCAGGCGGGGTACGGCTTTCACGTTCAGCCAAATCACAATGGACTAAATAATTTTTTGTCTTCTCAATAACGGCAGCCGGCTCATTTTCCTTAAGCATATGATAAATATCCGCACATAATTTAAAATTGGGATGATTCACTTGTTGTACTACGTCCAGCGCCTCTGACAGGGTAGTGATGAAATTAGTTTCTGTGTGATTAAGATTCTCCAGGGCAAGCGTAGTCTGATATCGCTGCGCTACTTCTGCAACTCTGCGTGCGATCGCGATAAATTGTTTCTTTGCCTCAGCCGGATCGAAGCCTTCGGGCACACGCCTGGCGCCACCGCTCCCCCACACTACTAAAAGAACCTGGGCTAATTGACAGCGCCTAAAAACTCCTTCTGTATAGGCAAGAATGGCCGCTTCATCCACCTGAGGCCCAACCACCTTCAATTCGCCAGGGATAAAAATATTCACGGCATACATTGATAATTTTAATCGTTTAATCTGGTTCAGGTTATTATCAAATTGCTGATCGGAAACTGTTCTCGGAGAAAATATTTTACTAACCGATTCCACAAGGTGTAGATATCCATTGGCATACAGTAGGCTATCATTTGCCATATTCTCCACAATTCCGATTGCCGGAGGGTTTCCCTGCGCTTTAACAGTCTGAATGCATAGTAAGAATAAGACACTGTGGAGCCAGCATTTCATGATCAACTATTGAAGATACCCTTTTATTGCAGGTTTTTCATCATGCAGATACTCTCTTTAATATCTACATACGGAGGAAAATTAGGAATATGAATATAACCGGATTTCTTATAAGCTGCTATAGCCTCAGGCTGCCGAATACCCGTTTCAAGTTTGGAGATTTTATAATTTTCTTCTTTCGCCCATTCCTCCAGCCGGGAGAGAATTACTTTTCCAATACCCCGGTTGCGATAGCCGGGCACAACATACATACGCTTTATTTCGACTGTATTATGTTCAGCCATGGGACGGAAACAACCACACCCCAGTGGAATAATATCATCATACGCAATCATTACCCGAAAGCTTTCATCCACCTGATTAAAGGGCGTAAAATTTTGCTGTATATCCGGATACCGAATCCAAAATTCCTTATCCAGTTCAATAATCAGTCTTTGAAAATTAGAATCTACTGTCGTTGTTCTTTTATAGGTAATCATAAATTAATATCGAAACTAAATCCAGGAAAGGTTATGAACCGTGCGCTCATGTTCAACATTTCCGGTATGAGCAGTTTCTTTTGGCTCGAAAAGTAAAACCCAAACTTCTTCCCCGTTTGTCCGGGGATTGTGTTCCACTCCTTTCGGTACGATAATCATCTCCCCTTCCTTTATTACCTCCATGCGATCCCGAAAATCGATATACAAAGTACCTTTAAAAATCATGAACAGTTCATCTTCATTTTCGTGACTGTGCCACACAAATTCATCCTTTACTTTGGCCAGCTTTACATATTGTCCATTAAGTTCACCAATTATTTTCGGAGTCCAGGTTTCAGAAAACAGGTTGAATTTTTCTTTGATGTTAACTGTTTTCATACTATTACTTATTAATTCAAATTTAAGAAATCATAGAACCATTCCGACAGCTGCAACCAAGGTCATAATAATAATAAACCACCGGTACATAGTTTCAGTAAGGGCCTTTACAATAATAATTCCTAGCCAGGCTCCTAGTATAATAAGTGGTAACATGACCAGATCGAACCGAACAGTATTCCAACTTATCGTATGCCAGGCAAATACATGAAAGGGAACCTTAAACCAATTTACCACGAGAAAAAACCAGGCCGTAGTGCCAATGAAGGCATTTTTGGGTAATCGTACTGAAAGTAAATATACACTCATCACCGAACCAGCCAGATTGCCGACCATCGAAGTAAATCCGCCCGCAATGCCAGTCGTTATGGCGAAAGATTTCTGCTTGGGAATATTATCGGGAGTACCGAGCTTCTCAAGCCAAAGCATGATGATCACACTTACCACAATGGTAGCAGCCATTACTATTTTAAAAATGTGATCATTGATATAGCTCCCGGCAATAGTTCCGGCAACAACGCCAAGGGCTGCCCACGGAAATAATATTTTCAAATGGTGCCATGATGCATGACGATGATAGTACCAAACTCCCAGTACATCGGCCAACACCAGCATTGGCAGCATAATGCCGCTGGAAAGTTGCCCTCCAAAAACCTGCGCCAATAATGGAACCGACAACATGCCGGCCCCATGAACGCCCGTTTTGGCCATGCCTGTGAGTAATGCAACGCAAAGAATGAATATGATTTGGGTGTACGTTAGATCAAAGGAGAAAAGCGTCAACACAAATCAGGTTACTTGTTACTAATTGCTAGTTACTGGTTTGTGATGACATTTCAATCACACAACTTTTGTGCAAGGGACCCGAAGCAAGCGACAAGTGACTACTTTTCTAACCGCTTCAATCCAGCATCAATTTCTGCTTTCGACAACCATTTACCCCGCACCATCACGCCTTCCACTTTTTTGGTATTGGTGATGTCAGTTAATGGGTTGCCGTTAATAAGAACCAGATCAGCCAGGCCACCTGGTTTTATTGTTCCGGCATCCGGAAGGTTTAAATACTTCGCCACGTTTACTGTGCCTGTACGAAGGGCCTGATAAGGAGTGAGACCCGCATCGACCAGGTATTTCAACTCATTATGTGTTGAAAATCCAGGTACATTAAATACTTGTGGAGCATCGCAACCCAGCAAAAGTCCGACTCCGTTCTTCTGGCATTCGTAAATAAGTTTCCTTCTTAGTTTAATGAAGTTATCTGTTTTGGTTGCATCATACTGAGGATTGGCCACCAGGGTCTTCTTGCTTTCAATCCATTGATTAACGGTTTGCTTATTCATGTACTTACTATCCGGATCTTTCAGAAACCTATCACCTGTAAAAGTAGAAGCAAACCAACGGTCGGCCAGCGATTGTGTGGGCACTACCCAGATGTTTTTCTCTTTGAGCGCCTGCATTAATTTGGGGATCTGACTTTCATCAGCCTGGTCGGCTACGAACATTCCAAACAAACCCGTTTGTTGCTCTACCATACTTTCAATGCCAGGCACCATAGCTTCCACAAATCCATCCAAATGATCGATTGATGAATAGCCGGCATCAATGGCTCGCCACACACCCACCCCAAATGAAACGTGACCAACAAAGGGGATTCCTACCTGGTTGGCCGTTGATGAAATAGCAGCAAATGTTTCTTTAGTTAATCCCGGATGAAGTTTCAGGTAATCATACCCAGCAGCTTTTTGTTCACGAACCATTTCGGCACCGCGTTCAGCCGTCTTCACGCTCAACCCATTGAAAGAAGGGCCTGTGGTATAAAACCGGGGCCCAAACACTTCACCGTTATTAATCATGCTGCGAAGTTCCAGATGTTTAGGATGGCCCAGCATTCCACGAATGGTCGTAATTCCGTTGGCTGCAAATAAAAACAATACTTCCTTATGAGATTCCATGTTTTCGTTGGGTGGAACGTGCGCATGCATCTCAGCCAACCCCGGAATCAGGAATTTACCTTTCGCGTCAATGACCAAAGCATCTTTAGCATACTTCAGCTTTTTACCGATGGCAGTAACTTTTCCGTCTTTCACAATAACCATGGAGTTGGGAATGATCTTTTCCGAATCCATCGGCACCACATTCACGGAAGTGAATACAATTTCGCGCTGTCTCGAGTCAATGAGTTGCTGACCAAAGGCACTCAGACTGAAGAGCACCCCGAGTAGTGTAAGAAGTCTTTTCATAAACTAAAATTAGTTTGCTTACTACAGATAAAAAAATGAAGTCTGTTTAAAAAGTTGACTATGTGAACATAAAGAATCGTTCATCCACCAGATATCAACTTATCTGCTTATAACACTAACTAGTTCGAACCTGAAGGGGTCGAATGTTTTAGAAATATTGGATACTATAAGGATAAGATCCCTTCGGGGTCGAACATTTCAATGAACACCCTTTCAGATTTTCATGTATTTCCAATTGCGGGGCTTACCTTCCGCCATCCACTCGATCGCAGTTCTCATTCTGCTTTCGCGGGTTGCTTCTGTTTTCGCTTCAGTGATCCATTGCACATATTCCTTCTTATTCGAAGGGCTGAATCCTTCAAATGTCTTTTGTGCAGCCTTGTTCTTCTTTAGTTGTTTTATAAAGTAATCTGGTATCTCCACTTCCTTTGCTGAAACGGGCTTTTTCTTTTCTACTTTAATGCCCGCATCATTTAACTGCATGGCTTCTTTGATATAGCGAATCATAACCGCATCTGAAGGAAGGTCTTTCAAACTGGTAATTCGACCCAGATGCCCCATCGCTGTTTCTCCTTTAGCATTCGCCAGCAAAGTATTGTCTTTCATCAAGGAAGCTTTCCAAAATCCAAATGCACAGTGTTGCTTAAAACTCGCCATACTGCACATCATCTCCCCTTTATAATTAAAATGCGGGAAACTCCACTTGATGCTTTCTTCAACCTCAGGACAGGCCTTATGAACCAAAGCCCTTAAATGTTCTAGAATTGGCCATGCAAAAGGTTGGGCTTTGACGATATAGGCATCAATCCGTTTGTCCTGCTTTCCCATACGTTCTGAAATTTGATAGAAAGGGAAATTACATGTTTTTAAAAGACGTGCTGCGAAAAGGGTGAAAAAAATTACTCGTACCGCAACGCAGTGGCTGGGTTGGTTCGTGCAGCCTGCCAAGTATGAATACTTACTGTTACCAACGCTACCAGAATAACCAACAGGCTGGGTAAGGCAAAAATCCACCAGGCTAGTGAAATTCGGTTGGCAAACTCCTGCAGCCAGTTATTCATGATCCACCACGTTAACGGGGTGGCTAACAAAATCGCCACACCCATCAACAACATGTAATCTTTACCCACCATTGCAAGAATACTTCTTACTGATGCCCCCAGTACTTTTCGCACCCCAATTTCCTTAGTTCGCTGAATTGCTGTCAGCGATGATAACCCAAATAAGCCAAGGCAGGCAATTAATATTGCTAATCCAGAAAATAACCCAAACACTTTTCCAAACTGCTGATCGGCCTGATATTGTTTATTGTAATGATCATCCAGAAAAAAATAATTGAATGGATTGCCTGGGAAAAATTCTTTCCAGTCGCTTTCAAATCGAGTCAGCGATTCCTTCACATTATCAGTATTGAATTTGATTGAGTAATATCCGCCCGGGGCTTTGTTGTACCGGAAGATTAACGATTCAAAGTCCTTCTTCAGGGACTCCTGCCGGTAGTTTTTTAAAACACCCACAATCCGGAAGGTGTCGCCCCAAAAATAAATATAGTCATCAATTGCATCATCGATTTTATCGAAACCCATGTGCCGGGCACCGGCCTCATTAACTAATACACTTTCATGTTCGTTAGATACATACCCGGAGAATTTCCGTCCAGCCACAACATGGAGTCCATACGAATCGATAAAATCGTGATCCATCATAATTACCCGATACTGCTTCTGTTCGTCTTCACGCTGACTAAGTCTGCGAATTCCCCCGGCATTCCAATCCGGTGAGGCTCCGGGTATTGAAGTTGATGCGCAAACAGACTCAACTTCAGGATACTGCCCAATCGTATTTTTAAATACTTCAAACTTACTGGTATAGGTAGAATCAACAATATTGGGAGATCGCATAACCAACGTCTGATTAATATCAACACCCAGTTTTTGATCGCGCATGAAATTGATTTGCGTATATACTGTGTACGTTCCAACAATCAACGCAACAGAAGCCATAAACTGCAACACAACCATGCCTTTTCTAAAATAAACTCCCTGATTGGTATTCTTGAATCTTCCTTTTAAAACTTCCACCGGCTTAAAAGCTGAAAGAACAAATGCCGGATACAAACCTGATAGCAAAGTGCCAAACACAATCAACACTCCCATCCAAAGCCAAAACAAGTTCTTCTTAAACAACAAATAGCCGATTTCGCGACCTGTGATATCACCAAACCACGGGGTGAGTGCCGCCACAATACCGATGGCCAGCAGAACCGCTACGGTATTCAGTAAAAATGACTCCATCAAAAACTGTTGGATAAGTTGCCACCGGAATCCACCCATCACTTTGCGCACCCCTACTTCGCGCGCTCGTTCAATA
Source organism: Cyclobacteriaceae bacterium (assembly GCA_044229915.1). Classification (GTDB taxonomy): domain Bacteria; phylum Bacteroidota; class Bacteroidia; order Cytophagales; family Cyclobacteriaceae; genus ELB16-189. Next base: position 76,000 of record JBGASB010000005.1, on the reverse strand, counting down.
GATTTTGCGGTCGACAGATTTATATAATTAATCCATGCAATAATTAAAATCAATACCGCAACAACCAATAAGAAATAGGTTGAATCGCGATTGCCGTTGGTTTTAAACTCTCCGATAAAATCAGAATCAAGATGAATATTTGTAACCGGCATTAAATGAAAAACCATACTTGCATTGAATTGTTTCAGCCCCTCACCTTCCTCTTTCTCGACATAGGCCGGAAGTTTTGCTTCAAGATCCTTTACGTTGACATGGTCATTTAACAATATGTACGTATGAAACCCATCCCAATCCCACTCCATAAGTTCTGATTCATTGTTCCTGCCCACTAGTCTGGCATAGGTGGCAAAGGAAAGCAGCGCATCCACTTTCATATGTGAATTAGCTGGAAGGTCTTCATAGACTCCCGTTACCAAATAATCAACCTCACCATTGTTACGAATTGTCTTACCCAGCGGATCCTGATCGCCAAAGTATTTTTTGGCAAGAGTTTTCGACAGCACAATTTTATTGGGCCCTTTCAAGGCTGATGTATCAACCCCTGCCAGCAACGGGTAACCGAAAACGGTAAAGAAATCCTGGCTCGCATAGTATACAGCTTCTTCTTTAAAAAACGTCTCGCCATATGAAAGCAAGGCATTGCTTTGCGTCATTCGTACATAATGCTTCACCTCAGGAAAAGTTGCTTTTAAGTCCGGGCCAATACCAAGACACCCGGCAGCCCAGCGGGTTGAAAGCTCCCCTTTATCATAGCGATCTAACTGAACGCGATAGACATCCTTACTATTCTTCCAGAATCCATCATAGCTTAATTCATGGAGCACATATTGAGCAATCAACATGAAGGCCGTCATACCAATAACAAGGCCTAAGATATTGATTGTAGTAAAAGCCCGATTGCGGGAAATGTAGCGCCAGACGGAGGTGAGGTAATTTCTGATCATGGTATGAGTTTCAAAGAGTACTTATTAATTATCGAAAAGTTACACGATTCGACTATACATTAACCGAAACCAGTGCAGCATAACCATCAAACTCTGGCAGATCTTTCCATAATGAGCTAACCTGAAGGGATCCAACCTTAGAGATAGAGGCTTATTGAGCGAAATTCGCCCGTCTACAAATGAAAACTAAATTTTTACTAATCAGAAACTCAGTTTATTTTTACCGCCTCAATAACAGGATCTATGGGACGTATTTTCGAAAAAAGAAAGCATAAAATGTTCGCCCGCTTTGATAAAATGGCGAAGGGATTTACCCGCATTGGTAAGGACATTGCCATCGCAGTAAAGCAAGGTGGACCTAACCCCGATAATAACCCCCGGTTGCGGATGGCGATTCAAAATGCCAAGGGATTGAATATGCCAAAAGACCGGGTGGAGGCTGCTATTAAACGAGCTTCCAGCAAGGAAGAGAAAGACTTCGAAGAAATAATTTATGAAGGGTATGCGCCACATGGGGTACCTGTAATTGTTGAATGTGCAACCGATAACCCCACGCGCACGGTAGCTAACATTCGCTTGCACTTTTCTAAAAATGGCGGCAACATGGGCAACTCGGGTTCTGTTGCTTTTATGTTTGAGCGCAAAGGCATTTTCAAATTTGATCCATCCAGGTTAAATCTGGATGAGATGGAATTGGATTTGATCGATGCCGGTGCCGAAGATATTCAGCGCGAGGAAGATGAGATCATTGTGTACACCAAATTCACCGAGTTTGGTCATATGGCAAAGTTTCTTGAGGCCAAAGGTCTTGAACCAAAAAGTTCTGAACTACAGTATATTCCAACTGCTACCAAAGAATTGAGCGAAGCCGAACAAGATGAGGTAATGGAGTGTATCAGTGCGCTGGAAGAAGATGATGATGTACAAAATGTTTATCATAACCTGGCGTAAGCAATTGCAAGGGCTTGAGTAAGATCTAAGGTAAGAGTGAATTAGCTTTTCTTCCTGCCGATTACATTGTAAAACCATCTAAAAATACCGCTCCTACGGGAAATTGGCCGTGCTTATTACCTGAATTATCTTATTTTTGTAATTCTGCCAAAAGCTAAAATGTTGCTGTTGGCTTAATTTGAAGAGCTAACCCAAACCCAACACGCCAAAATGAAGGCCGCTTTCACTGGCTTTTTATTTATCATTTTTGCACAGGCTTCCGCACAAAATGTAGAGGCGTTTGGAGTATTTAGTGGCTTCAATATCCCCTTTACAATCGATCAGGGGCTCAATAAAGATCCACGCTTCTATGGAAGGTTTACCCTTCGGGCTACCCCGGTTGGATTTGCCTATGGATATGATCGGGTCGGTCATGGAATTTTGTTAACTCCTAACTATACACAGACAGGTCAGAAATTTATCATCAAGAATACAACCGGAGGTGAAGTAGGAACGCGTGACGTGCAAATGAATTATTTCAGTGTTCCTGTTGCGCTTAAACTCCATATCAATGATATGTCATTCTTCCGGTTAAGCATGGTTGCGGCCATTCAACCGAGCTTCTTAATAAAAGGCCAGGAGACATATACCATTAGCTCACCTAACCAAACTACCAAATTGCGGTATCCTGCAGGGGTTAGCATCCCTACTGATCCTGGCTATGAGCAAGTCTATGATGGGGTTTTTGTTCCAGACATGGATAATGAAGTTTATGTTTCAAATGACAAATACAATGCTTTTCAACTTTTTGCAGCCTTAGGGTTACGATCAGATTTTGATCTTAATGACGACTGGAGTATCAACTTCGATGGGCGTGCAAACTTTGGCATTTTTGATACCCGTACAAAAGATTACATCAGTGAATTGCAAAATCCAGCAGGTCCACCCGATATAAACGGCAACCCTGGTGCACCTGATCTTTATGGCCAGCGCAGGGAAGTTTATCTATCTGTTTCCTTCGGGATCGCCCGCATCATTCAGATAAAACAAAGTTTCAAGCCCAAAGCTACCACTGCCGGAGCCCTGAAATCTTCCACTCCAAAACCCCGCTCCACCAGCAGTACAGCCAACAAGAGCATGTCAAAAAAGAAAGGTGGATCGAAGAAGAAAAAGTAATCCCTACTTTAGCTCAAACGCAGCCTGTTTTACATCACGCGAGTTGCCTCCTACAAACACCTGAAACTGTCCGGGCTCGGCAACAAATTTCAATTCCGCATTATAGAACGATAAGTCCTTCACCCCAAGTGTAAAATTCACCGTTCTGGTTTCACCGGCTTTAAGGCTAATTTTTTGGAAGGCTTTCAACTCTTTAACGGGTCGCGTTATCGAACCAACTAAATCGCGAATGTACAATTGAACAACTTCACTCCCGTCCCGATTACCGTTATTGGTAACATCGATGGAAACGCGTAATGAATCTGCTGAGGTAATCTCACCTGCACTTAGTTTTATATCGCCATACCCAAATTCCGTATAGCTTAACCCAAATCCAAAAGGATACAGGGGTTCATTGGAAACATCAAGGTAGTTAGATTGAAATTTCTGAAACCACGGTCCGCTTAAAGGCCGACCTGTGTTTTTATGGGCATAATACAATGGCACCTGGCCAACGTTTTGTGGAAAGGTCATTGACAACTTTCCTGAAGGATTTACCTCTCCAAACACAACATCCGCTATAGCATCGCCCGCTTCGCTGCCGCCAAACCAAACATTTAAAATTGCAGGCACATTTTCTTCCTCCCAGGTTAATGCCAGTGGCCGGCCCGTAAACAATACCAACACCACCGGTTTGCCTGTTTTAAGTAAAGCATTTATCAACTCTCTTTGCGTTTCGGGAATTTCAATATTCGTGCGACTGGCCGCTTCCCCACTCATTTCTGCTGCCTCGCCAGCAGCCACAACAATCACATCAGCACTCTTTGCAATCCGTAAAGCTTCATCCTGTAACTGGGCCGCTGATCGCTTGTCGCGATGCAACGATTTGCCAAACAAGGTTGAGTTTTTCTCCAATACCGAATCTTCGGCCAGGTTGGATCCTTTGGCGTAAACAATCTTAGCATTTGTACCAACTGCCTTTTGTAATCCTTCGCGCACTGAAATAGATTCGGAAAATCTTGCTGCTACACTCCACGTTCCAGTCATGTTTTCTTTTGCATCGGCCAGTGGACCAACGAGCGCAATCGTACCCGATTTCTTTAAAGGAAGAATATTGCCCTTGTTTTTCAACAGCACAAAACTTTGGGCTGCCGTGCTACGTGCTTCGGCCCGGTTTGCAGCATTAAACACTTCACTCTTTGCACGGTTCTCATTACAATATTTATAGGGATCATCAAAGAGGCCTAATGCGAATTTGGCCTTTACTATTCTCCGGCAGGCTTCATCAATCTGTTTTTCAGTGATCTTCCCTTCCTGCACAGATTTACCTAACGTGGTTAATAAACCTTCACTCACCATATCCATATCCAGGCCCGCATCTACAGCTTTGGCTGCCACGGTTTGGATATCTCCAAAGCCATGATTGATCATTTCGCTCACACCCGTATAATCAGAAACAACAAATCCGTTGAAGCCCCACTCCTTGCGCAATACATCGGTAAGCAACCATTTATTAGCTGTGGCCGGAATTCCATCAATTTCATTGAACGAGGCCATGATACTTCCCACACCTGCATCCACCGCGGCTTTATAAGGTGGCAGGTATTCATTATACATCCGATTCCGGCTCATGTCCACGGTATTATAATCTCGACCTGCTTCCGATGCGCCATAAAGCGCATAATGTTTTACGCATGACATGATCGTGTTATTAGCGGAAAGATCGTTCCCCTGAAAGCCTCTCACCATCGCTTTGGCAATTTCAGAACCTAGATAAGGATCTTCGCCACTGCCTTCAGAAACCCGACCCCAACGCGGGTCGCGTGAAATATCGACCATCGGTGAAAATGTCCAGTTGATTCCATCGGCACTGGCTTCGGTAGCCGCGATTCGTGCACTGCGTTCAATTAATTTCATATCCCAGCTACAGCTTAACCCCAACGGAATTGGAAACACCGATTCATAGCCGTGAATCACATCCATCCCAAAGATCAATGGTATTTTCAGCCTGCTTTTTTCAACTGCGATCTTCTGCATTGCTTTTATATTAGCAACTGTCTTAATATTAAAGAGTCCACCCACTTTACCTTCTTCAATCTTCTTAGCGATGTCCGAACTCTCTACCGATCCGGTAACAAAGGCTCCGGCTGAAGGGAGATTGAGTTGCCCGATTTTTTCTTCCAGCGTCATCAGGCTCATCACGGAATCGACACGGGCATCGATATTGGATTTTTTAGTTTGGGGAGTACCACACGATATCACAACCATAAGAATGGCCAGACCATACATTGCTTTCATATCATTAAAAATTAAGAAGTAGTTCGAGAATGAATGAAAGGTCGTAAAAAAAACAGATAAAGCAGGAAGGAAAACGAAACTGAATTACATGATTTTAATCATGCGAATGAAGAAATCCAGGGCTCTATTCAATTCATTCCGGTAAGATTTCAGCATGACAATCATAATTATTAAGGAGGCTAATAACGAGCAACGGGTGCACTTCTGTAGCGCTTCTTACCACCAAAATCCGGTCGCAATCTTCCAGATCAAAACTTGCTATATACCCTTGAAATGTGCTTTGAATTTGATTGACTAACCAATTGGCCTGCTGGCGATCCGTTACATTGGTTCGAAATACTTCTACCATCACACTTGCTACGTTCATCTGATCAGGCGGGAGGCAATGCACTTTCATCCATGTATAGGATCTCCCACTGATGTCCATCCAGATCCGCAAAGCTATGTTGATACATCCAGCCATGATCCTGCGGGTCCATGTACTGGGTGCCTCCGGCTGCAATGGCTTTGGCCACCATACTTTTTACCTCGTCTCTGCTAGACGCATCAAGGGCAATCAAAACTTCCGTGGATTTGTGAGCATCTGAAATTCCTTTCTTCGTAAAGGTTTTAAAGAAAGGTTCTACCAGCAACATGGCAAAAATATTTTCACCAATGATCATGCAAGTTGCCTTCTCATCGGTGAATTGTGGATTAAAAGAAAATCCAAGCCTGGTAAAAAACGCCACAGATTTATTGAGGTCCTTTACGGGAAGGTTTACAAAGATTTGTTTTGCCATCGGATGTTGTTTGCCTGCTATTTCTTTTTTGCTGTCTTTTTCAAAGGCTTCTTCATTTGCTTTGCCAATTGCCGTGCCTCATTCTCCTGCATTCTCGCCTTCACTATTTTTTTTACAATGGACGCGGGCAGTGGTTTATCAATGGTAAACTGAATGGTGCCCTTGGCGGTCTTGAACGATTTCAGTTCATCATACAGCTTAATGATTTGTGAACTTCCGGGAAAAAAACTGCAATGGTCTTTGAAGGCTGCAAAATACACGAGTGGGCCCTGGTATTTGTAACCCGGCATTCCATAACTGATTGCCTCCTCAGCCCTGGGTGCTGTTGCTTTTATTGTAGCGCGGAGTTTCTCCAACACAGTGCGAACATCCGCTGGTAATCTTTCCAGATACTCATCAACTGTTTTGGGTAGCTGGGATTTGGGGATCATTTTCATAGTTATTTTCTGAAGGCGAATCTATCAAACCTGCAATTCTTTCTCAACAAAGATGCACTTCCTGATTTACCCGGAACTTGTGCAAAAGCGACATTTTAAGGGGTTGATTGCGACACCTGTATTTGATAGTTTTGATGTAAATCACACCCCAATGAAGCATATCTCCATACTGGTTCCAAAAGGTGCCGTGGCATTAAGTTGTATTGAAGGGCCTTTTATATTATTTAATAAGGTCAATGAATTTTCTGCCAGCATGGGCAAACAACCACTTTTCCAGGTGCAGTTGGTCGGACTTACCCGGGACGCCCAGGTATACGATCGCCTGTTTAAGGTATCACCAGAAATAACCATCCGCGAGCTAGCGAAGACTGATCTCATTATTATACCGGCCGTTAATGGTGACATGAGTGAAGTAATCAACACAAATAAAGAATTCTTTCCCTGGATTACTAAGCAACATCTAGCTGGTGCCGAAGTGGCGAGTCTCTGTGTAGGTGCATTTTTACTGGCTGCCACGGGATTATTGAATGGAAAGAAATGCTCAACCCATTGGACAGCGGTAGACACCTTCAAACAATTATTTCCAGAGGTTGACCTAGTGTCTGAGAAAATAATCACCGATGAAAATGGAATCTACTCCAGTGGCGGAGCCAATTCCTTCTGGAATCTACTATTATATGTACTTGAAAAATATACCACCCGCGAGGTGGCCGTTCTCTTCTCGAAATACTACGAGATTGAGATTGATCGGTTCAGTCAGTCGCCTTTTATTATGTTCAAAGGCCAGAGCGGGCACAATGATGAACCTGTAAAAAAAGCACAGGAGTTTATTGAGAAAAACGTAGCCGATAAAATCTCTGTTGAAGACCTTGCTTCCAAGTTTGCCATTGGCAGGCGCAACTTTGAAAGACGATTTAAGAAGGCAACCAATAACACCCCCATCGAATATATTCAACGGGTAAAGATTGAAGCAGCCAAGAAAAGCCTCGAGGCAAGCCGAAAAAATGTAACGGAAGTAATGTATGATGTGGGTTATTCCGACACCAAAGCCTTTCGAACCGTGTTCAAAAAAATTACCGGCATGTCGCCTGTTGACTACCGGAATAAATACAATAAGGCTTCTTTAAGCTTTTCGTAAAACCGGTTAAGAGGTCTAACCTCTATCCTCTTTAGAATTTTTTTCAACTGAAAACCAGGTAGTTACAGCATGGTTTTAGAAAATCATGAAGAATAACTAAACACTGTTCAGTAATATTCGTTTGTTTTGCCATGGATATGGGAGTAGCCGAAAGAAAAGAACGACACAAGGAGGATCTGAAAAAAGATATCCTCACCGCAGCGAAAGAACTTTTTACTCAAAAAGGGTATGAGGCCACCTCCATCCGGGCGATTGCCGAAAAGATTGAATACTCCCCCGCTACCATTTATCTCTACTATAAGGACAAAAATGAAATCGTACATGCTTTGCATCAGGATGGTTTCAGGTTATTGGTAAGCCATTTTGAAGTGCTCAATACGGTTACAAATCCCTTCGAGCGTTTAAAAGCAATGGGTCGTGCCTATATTCAATTTGCCATGCAAAACCCTGATATTTACCAGCTTTTGTTCGTGATGAAGGAACCCCTGGAGCATGTGGCCAACTGCTTTGAAGACTGGCATGAAGGCGACCGGGCGTTTGACATCTTGTTAAAAACTGTAGGTGAATGCCAGAAGATTGGGTACTTCAATGATTTCGACAAAACCATGCTCTCTTTCTCCATTTGGAGTACGATGCATGGAATGTGTACCCTCAGAATCAGTGGCCACTTAGGTCACGTTGCGATAGCCAGGGCCAATCAGGTCGATCTCGATCATTTGATCAGTGGAGCCTACGAAACCTATGTTGCTGTTCTGGAGAAACTAAAATCATAAAATTTTTTACCCAAATACTTAACACTGTTTAGTATGAGAACACTATTAATATCTACACTTCTTTTGGCGGTTTTAATAAGTCTATTGCCTGGTAAAGTACAAGCGCAGCAGGCCCTTGATGAATACATTGAAATCGGGCTGAAGAATAACCTGGTGCTACAACAGAAAAACATCAGCCTTGAGAAAGCAATGCTCTCACTGAAAATTGCCAATGGCATGTTCTCGCCTTCGATAACATTGCTTGGCAACTTCTTAAGTGGTACTGGCGGACGAAGCATCTCTTTCCCGGTAGGTGATCTTCTGAATCCTGTCTACAGCACACTCAATCAAATGACCGGTACGGATAATTTTCCTCAAATCGAAAATGTAAATCAGAACTTCTTTCCTAAAGACTTTTACGATGTACGGGCCCGGGCATCGATGCCAATTCTTAATACCGAATTAATTTATAATCGAAAAATCAAGGAAAATCAAACTCTGCTTCAGGAATATGAGGTAACCATTTACAAACGCGAACTTATCCGTAACATAAAAGCAGCCTACTATAATTTTCTGGGTGCACGCGAAGGTGTAAACATTTATCAAAGCGCTCTTACCCGGGCACAAGAAGGCAAACGAGTGAACGAATCCCTTCTCGCTAATGGAAAAGGATTGCCCGCGTATGTGCTTCGGTCTGAAAGTGAAATTGAAAACATCAGGGCCCAATTGGTAGATGCCGAACGGCAAGTGGAGAATGCCAGGCTGTATATTAACTTCTTGCTGAACCGCCAACCTGACGAAGAAATAATCACCACCTATTCTGCGGAAGAAAACTTATTAAATGCATCCGTACTTATTCAGGAACCTGCTACCGTACAAATGCGGGAAGAGTTAATGCAGATCCAAACATTGAAGGGACTCAATGAAAACATTCTGAGTATGAATAAATTGTATTGGTCGCCAAAGATCAGCGGGTTTGTTGATTTAGGAGCACAAGCTGAAAATCTCACCTATACCAGTAATGCCAATTACAACCTGATCGGATTACAACTGGAGATGCCGTTGTTTGCGGGTTTCACCAACCGCCATAAGATCTCACAATCAAGGTTGGAAATAAAAAACACTGAACTTTCGGCCAGTCAAATCAATCAGCAACTAAACCTGAGTACTCAGTTTTCAAAGAATACATTAATCAGTGCTTTCCAAAATTATCATTCAGCACAAAAACAATTGGAGGCAGCCCAAAGCTACCAACGCCTGATTGATAAAGGATACAAGGAAGGAATCAACACATTTATTGAGGCCGTTGATGCCCGCAATCAATTAACCAGCGCGCAACTGCTCGTTACGCTCAATCAGTACCGGGTACTGGTAGCCCAGGCCAACCTGGAGCGTGAAACCGCCTCCTATACTTTTAAGTAAACTCTGAACTAAAAATTCAAACGACATAACCAGTTAACCCTTATGAAATCAGTTTACCTACTCATTATCGCTGCTGGCATCCAGGCATGCAACAGCTCAGAAGGAAGAAATGAGAATCAAGCTCCGAAAGGTGATGCAATACCCGTTCAAGTAATGGCTCTGTTAAAAGAAGAATCAAGCCCGGTCATTCAAACCTCGGGCCTCTTCACCACGGACGATGAAACCAATCTTGCTTTTAAAACCGGTGGCATTATCGAAAAGATTTATGTGAAAGAAGGCGATGCCATTCGCAAGGGGCAACTGCTGGCAACAATCGACCTTACGGAAATTGAAGCACAGCTAGCACAAGCCCGGTTATCCTATGAAAAAGCCAAACGCGATTTTCAACGGGTAGAAAATTTATACAAAGATAGTGTTGCTACCCTCGAACAATTTCAAAATGCACGCACCGGCATGGAGGTGGCCTCCCGCCAGTTGGAAGCAGCTGATTTCAACCGCTCGTATTCTGAAATCCGGGCTGTTAACAATGGATTTGTGTTGCGCAAGATGGCCAGCGAAGGTCAGGTGATTTCGCCTGGTACCACCGTATTTCAAACCAACGGGGCCGGACAAGGAAAATGGATTCTTAAAACCGGAGTTAGCGATCGCGAGTGGGCCTCAATCAATGTTGGGGATAAGGCGACCATAACAACCGATGCTCTGGCGAACAAGAGTTTTGAAGCGATCGTTACAAGAAAATCTGAAGGTACTGATGCGCTGAATGGCTCCTTCACGTTGGAACTCACCTTAAAATCACCTGGCGCTGGATTAGCCAGTGGTCTGTTCGGTAAAGCAACCATTGTGGGTTCGCGTAAACAAAATGTATGGAAGATTCCGTACGATGCACTGCTCGATGGCAATGCCCAATCAGGATATGTATTTGTTACCGATGATGAGAAGGTGGCGCGCAAAGTACCCGTGGTGGTTGGAAGCATCGAGAAAAATGACGTTGTCATTCAAGCCGGACTAGAAAATGCACACTCGCTTATTATCAGCGGCAGTGCCTACCTCAAGGATAGCTCGGCCATATCCATTATCAAATAGATAGAAGAAGAGGTTAGATACAAGACGTTATACATAAGACTTCAGACTTTAGATTTTAGATTTCATACTCATGAAAATATCTGATTACGCAGTAAAGAATTACCAGTTCACCCTCGTGATCTTTTTAATGATCATCGCGCTGGGTGTAACTACCATCCTCAACATGCCCCGGTCTGAAGACCCCGAACTCAATGCACCCCAATATCCGATCGTGGTGGTGTACCCGGGCACGAGTCCTAAAGACATGGAGGAACTGGTTGCCGAACCGTTGGAAAGAAAGATCTCTGAACTGGAAGACATCGACCGGATCAAGACAACCATTGGTGATGGCGTAGCGGTTTTGTTTGTGGAATATAAATATGAAAGTGATGTCGATGAAAAGTACTCGGAGCTCGTGCGCGAAGTAAATGCCCTGCGTGGCGAACTGCCCCAGAACATTGCCAGCATTGAGGTCCGCAAGGTTACTCCTTCCGATGTGAACGTAATTCAAATTGCATTGGTATCAGAAAACGCTTCGCGCGACAAGCTCAAGGAGTATGCCGAAAATCTGCAAGACCAACTGGAGCAAATCAAAGAATTGAAGAAGGTAAAAATTCATGGCTTACCGGAACGAATTGTGCGCATCGACCTGAAGCTGGATAAGATGGCACAGATGCGGATTCCGATGGAAGCTGTCATTGGAAGTTTACAAAGTGAGATTGCCAATATTCCGGGTGGCAATGTGAATGCCGGCACAAAATCGTTTAATATTAAAACCAGCGGCAACTATGCCACCATGGATGAAATCAGAAATACCATTGTCTATTCGGCTAACAATAAAAATATAATGCTGGGCGATGTGGCTGAGGTATATAACACCTTTGAAGAAGAAACGCACATCACCCGTCTGAACGGATACCGGAGTGTGTTTATTACGGCTGCCCAGAAGTCGGGCGAGAATATTACCAAAACCCAAAATCTTTATTTGCCGGTGATCGATAAATTCAAAAGTACATTACCCGCCAATATTGATTTGGTTCATCACTTCGATCAGGCCTATAACGTAAACCAACGCTTAAGCGGCCTGAGTCTTGATTTTATCATAGCCATCCTGCTGGTAGCCATAACCCTTTTGCCACTAGGCCAGCGTGCTGCCCTCATTGTCATGATTTCCATTCCGCTTTCGCTGGCCATTGGCATAGTGTTGATGAATGCCCTGGGGTACACCCTGAATCAATTAAGCATTGTGGGATTAGTGGTTGCCCTCGGGTTACTCGTAGATGACAGTATTGTGGTGGTTGAAAACATTGAGCGCTGGATGCGCGATGGTCACTCACGCCTGGAAGCTACCTTGAAAGCAACACAACAAATTGGGTTAGCGGTAGTGGGTTGTACAGCCACGCTGATCATTGCCTTTCTGCCACTCGTTTTTTTACCCGAAGGTGCCGGTGAGTTTATCCGAAGTCTGCCCATGGGGGTAATCACTTCAGTGCTGGCTTCTATGGTAGTATCCCTTACCATTATTCCCTTCTTATCAAGCCGGTTGTTAAAGGAGAAACACGGTCATCCGGATGGAAATATCTTCATGCGGGGTTTGAAAAAGATAATCCACGGAAGCTATTCCCGATTACTGAACAAAGCATTGGCAAAACCCTGGTGGACTATTGGCGTAGCTGCCGTAATTTTCATTGGTTCCCTGCAATTATTTTCAGTGATCGGCTTTAGTTTATTCCCGGCCAGTGAAAAACCCCAATTCCTGGTGGAGATCACTACACCCCTTCAATCTAACTTATCATATACCGATAGTATCACAAAACAAATTGAGCGGGAGTTAAGCACGCATCCTAAGATCACCTATTTCGCTACCAACGTAGGAAAAGGCAATCCCCGGATTTATTATAATGTAATTCCTGAAAATGAACGCACCGATTATACCCAGATTTTTGTGCAGTTGGATGAACAGGCCACTGCTGATGAGAAGCTGGAACTGATTGAGGAGTTGCGCCAGAAGTGGACGCCCTATCCGGGAGCTAAAGTAGAGGTAAAGAATTTTGAACAAGGCCCGCCCATCAATGCACCCCTTGAGATCCGGTTGTTTGGTGATAACCTTGATACCCTCCGGTCGTTGGCATCGCGCGTGGAAACGATGCTGGAACAAACCAAGGGTACCATTTACATTAATAACCCGGTCATGCACTTGAAGTCGGACATCAAAGTGGATATTAATAAAGAGAAAGCTCAGATGCTGGGTGTACCAACAGTTACGATTGATCGCACCGTGCGGCTGGCAGTGGCAGGATTAACCGTTGGAAAATTCTCAGATAAGAATGGCGATGATGTTGAAATTCTACTCACTAAAGGAAATGCGGGAACTCCCACACTGAATGCGCTCGAAAATCTCTATGTTAATACTCAACAAGGACGGGCGGTGCCCTTAAAGCAGGTAGCCAATCTAAAGCTTGAAGCTTCGCCTCTCAACATTAATCACTATGATAAGATCCGCATGGTATCCGTAACTGCTTTTGTTGACAAGCAATTCCTGGTGAGTAACGTAGTGACTGATGTAATTGAAAAGATGGATAATATGAATTTACCGGCCGGCTACAGTTATGGCATGGGTGGCGAAGTAGAAAGTAGGCAGAAGTCGTTTGGGGGATTTGAAAAAGTGATCATAGTTACCATCTTCTTATTTATTGCCGTGCTGATTCTTGAGTTCCGCACCTTCAAGAGCACGTTGATTGTACTGTCGGTAATTCCCCTGGGGATTGTGGGCGCAGTGCTTGCCTTATTAGTTACCGGCAACTCACTTTCGTTTGTCGCTATTGTAGGACTTATCGCGCTGGCAGGCATTGAAGTGAAAAACACCATTTTGCTGGTTGATTTTACGAATCAATTGCGCGAACAAGGTAAATCGCTGGAGGAAGCCATTCGTGAAGCTGGCGAAGTGCGATTTTTGCCAATCATATTAACCTCCATGACGGCCATCGGTGGATTGCTGCCTATCGCCTTATCTTCCAATCCATTGATTTCACCTTTGGCTATTGTGTTGATTGGTGGGTTGATCAGTTCAACTTTATTATCGCGCGTGGTAACTCCGGTGGTGTATAAGTTAATTCCGCCAAGGGTTGTGGTGGCGAAGGGTTAATAATGCCGGTAGCCCTCATACTTAACTGTCAGATCGAAAGATCTGACAGCATTGGCTTTTTAAACCGTCTGCCTAAAATCTAAACCAATACTGCATCCAGCGTAATTTTCGTATTGAGCAGTTTGCTAATCGGGCAGTTTGCTTTTGCATCGGTTGCACAGGCGTCAAACTTTTCTTTAGAAATACCAGGAACCTTGGCCTTAAGGTCGAGATGACTTTCAATAATAACTCCATTCTCGAAGTTAATAGCACAGGTTACGGTAAGATCATCGGGAGTAAAACCGGCTTCGTTCAGGACAAAACTTAGTTTCATGGCAAAGCAGCCTGAGTGGGCTGCTGCAACCAACTCCTCCGGATTTGTCCCCACCCCTTCGGCAAAGCGTGAGTTGAATGAATATTGGGCTTTATTCAGCACCGTGCTTGCGGTGGACACGACTCCCTTTCCGTCTTTTCCGGTTCCTTTCCAATTTGCTGTGGCTGTGCGTTTCATAATATGTTTATTTATAGTACTAAGGTAAGCAACGTTTTTTAATCTATCCGGTATTGCGATTGCAGTTGAGCCGAATCAAGTCACTCGGATCACTTCTTCTCAATCATTGTTTTGAGATTCAGGAAAGACACGTAGGGACCTTCGGCCATGGCCAGGTTGACAAGCATGGGGGGCACATACCCGCCCGGATTAATTTTCATCATGTACTTAACGTGCAGTGAACTTCCATTTCTTTTAACCTGCCAGGTTGCATGGGAATATGGTACCCTGAGTACATCTTCTTTCTGGGGATAATCGTAGGTGATTGTGTAGATTAAAAATGTTAACTCGTCAGGAAGCTGATCCCTGATCACAGAAAACTGAACCAGCATCTCCCGGTCTTCCACAGGCCAGGGGGCATCGATTTCCGATCGGTAAATCATCTCATGGTCATTGAGCTTCCTAATCAAGCCTGACTCTACCATATTGTATTGCCAGTTCACATAGTTGTCGACATCCCACAGGAAGTTCTCCAGGGTTTGGAGGGAGGTATTTTCAAGATCAAATTCAGCCACCAGCGACCGAAACTTACTGCTATCCGATTTACAGGTATAGACTTTAATCCCGTCTTTATCTTTTTTCAGATCACACTCCGATTGGCCGTGGGAATGAAACCCATTAAAGATGAACAGCAGGAAATACAAACTAAAAACTGTTCTGCAAATTCCACGCATCCTTGAACTATTCATAAATGTCCGCTTAACATACAATCTTTCTTATAAACGACAAACTTGACTAACGATTATCGACCCTGCGTTGGTTTGCCCAATAAATGGATGATGAATATGTAATTTGTCTTCGTTCGCGTATTATGAACCCGTGCATAAGAACAGAATATTTACTAAACAGATGCCTGGAAGGACTCAGGTATGTTTCTAACAATGGAAACTATCTTACCAGCCATAACACAAAAGCCAAAATAACTTGATGCACTAAAGTTTGCTGGACAGAAACTTCCAGATCTTTTTTTGTACTTTGAACCACCTAACACGAAGCATCATGAAATCCTTACTTACCTCACTCCTTCTCATCTCTTGTTTAAGTCTCTCTGCCCAGAAAACCGATACCCGGTATTTTGAATTGCGCATTTATTATTGCTACCCCGGCCGACTGGATGCACTTATTGACCGGTTTCAAAATCATACTACCCGGATTTTTGAAAAGCATGGCATGGAAAACATTGGCTACTGGCTTCCTACTAAAAATGACAAGAATGCACTCTACTACATCCTGGCCTATCCCAATAAAGAGGCCCGTGAAAAATCCTGGACTGCCTTCAGGAATGACCCGGAATGGAAAGAGGTTGCTGCCAAATCAGAAACCAGTGGCAAGATTGTGGAATCCGTTACTTCTGTCTTTATGAATGTAACGGATATTTTTCCAACCCTAAAAGCAGCCTCCACAGGAGACCATGTTTATGAATTGCGAACGTATACCTGTTTGCCGGGTCGACTCCCTAACCTGCTCACGCGTTTCAAGGATCACACCCTGAAGCTCTTCGAAAACCATCACATGGAAAACATTGCCTATTTCCTCAGCGAAGAAAAAGAAGGCCAGTCGAAATTAGTTTATTTACTCGCTCATAAAAGCGAGGAAGAAGCAGCAAAATCCTGGACGGCCTTTATCAATGATCCGGCATGGAAAGCAGCCAGTGAGGCTTCCGAAAAAGATGGCAAGATTATAGAAAAGCTGGAATCTATATATCTCAAGCCTCTGAGTTTTTCAAAGATGAAGTAAGCATTCGTCTGAATTTATGCGTTGCTGGCCATTGCCGATCCTAGTGTTTTTATCTATCGCTGCAACAGCCCAACCGGCATTTCGGGTACTCGGATTCTATACCGCCCGGGATGATAAGGCTCACATCAGTTTTGTGCATGAAGCCAACCGTTGGTTTAGTAGGGTGGCGAGACAAAACAAATTCACTTACGATTCAACCAATAATTGGAGTAATCTGAATGATGCGTTTCTGGCGAACTATGAGGTGGTTGTCTTTTTAGATACCCGTGCTGATGATCCCGGGCAGCGGGAAGCATTTAAGATTTATATGGATCACGGGGGTGCCTGGATGGGTTTTCACTTTGCCGGTTTTGCATTAACACCTTCCGACTTTCCCCAGGACTGGGATTGGTATCACAACACATTTCTTGGTGCGGGTCAATATGTAAGCAACACATGGCGGCCTACGGCAGCTATCTTACGAGTAGAAGATCGAAAGCATCCTACCACAAAGCATTTACCCAAAACGTTTAAATCATCACCCAATGAATGGTACCGGTGGGAAAATGATTTACGTAAAAACCCCGACATTAAAATACTTCTGTCGATTGACTCAGCAAGTTTTCCCTTAGGCACAGGTCCAAAAGCGCATGAAATCTGGCACTCAGGCTATTACCCAGTGGTGTGGACCAACAAGAAATACCGAATGATTTATTTTAATATGGGGCACAATGACATTGATTATGAAGGTGGCACCAACAAAGAATTATCGCATACGTTCGGCAACAAGACGGAAGACAAATTGATTCTCGATGCACTGCTCTGGCTGGGTCGATCTAAATAAATTCACGGTTGTCCGGCTTTGCTTACCGTTGATATTGTAACGTGTTCGGATGAAATGTGCTCCAGCTATGCCAGAATTCCTGGTAGGCATTTAATCGTTCGAGCGATTCGCCTCCGGTTAATGCCCGCCCTGAAAAATTGTACATCTGCGAACCTGCAAATAAGGTGTCATTACGGATGGTGAACTGGGTTGTGTCGGCTCGTTTAAACACCGCATAACTCTGATCATCCTTTGCGAGTGCAATAACCAACGCTGTGTTTTTAATCTTGTCGTGCAACACGCGCTCTGTTTTTAACTGATTCCAATCGTACGCTTTGCTCGTGTTTTCAATTTCAACACCCACTACCCATGATTTCTCCTGCCACGAAAGGCTGTCGGTACGGGTCAACTTCCCTTTGCTTCTACCATATTCATATTTACCCAAGGTATCATATTTCAAATCTACCAGGGCGGCAAGGTCGGGTTGCATAACCTGGGCATCCGGATACAATTGAAAAAGTTTGCCAACGGTAAGTTGAAATGATTCAACTTCCGGTAGCACTTCGCCTTTCAACTCTCCCGTTACTGCCTCGCCATTAGCCTGGCGCCACCAACTCTTTGTGGTTGCATCTTCAAACATAGCATTGAAATGATCCATACCCACCAGACGAAATTTTTCAGGCTTACCTTTCACGATTGGTTCAAACACGCGACCCGTCCTGCACACACTGCAATAGGTGATCAGAAGTTGCTTACCACCTACCTCATCCTGAACCTGGTGATGGTAAACAATATACCGTACCGGGTATGCTTTGGTTTGACTCCCAATGGAAACACCTACCACCACGCTGCTATCGCCCAGAATATTTTCTCCTTTTGATTTGAAAAGAAGTTGTACGGGTTCTTTGAAGATGCTATCAGCCGTCATCTTAAAATTGAAATAGTATACAACCACAAGCATGATCACCGTTACCAGGCCTGGTATCCACATACGTTTTACCCGAAACGCATTGAGAGATCCTGCTATGATCAGTATCCCAAACAACGATCGAATGACCCACCGGTAACTATGAAGGAAGTAAGCGAAATCAAGGCTATTCATTCGCTGGCTACCCGGAAAGGGCATTATAAAATAGACCTTCATCACCTCGAATAAAATGATCCCGATCAAGCCGATATAAAAAAGCTTTTTCATAGAGGTCAGTCTTCCTGCGCTTTTGTTTAAATGATTAATAAACCAAAAGAAAATTTATGAGGAATCAAAATGTAAAGCTATTCCTCACCCTATTTAAAAGCGTACTTTTGCGGCATGGAAATTTCACTCACGCTTGGAATTATTATCATCACTTCTGCTATCAGTTTATACACCATGCAAAAACCGCGGGTATTAAACCGACTCATGATGAACCCGTATCTGATTACAAAAGAGAGTCAATATTACCGGATGGTCACTTCCGGGTTTATCCACCGCGATCACATGCACCTGATCTTTAACATGTTTTCTTTTTATTTTTTCGGTACCCAACTTGAATACATCTTTCAACAGATTTTTGGTAACCTGGGTAGTGTCCATTTCATTGCACTCTATCTTCTCGGCATTATTGTTTCCGATATCCCGACCGTATTGAAACATAGGAACAACAAACATTACAATTCATTAGGCGCCTCGGGGGCGGTGTCGGCCGTGGTCTTTGCCTGCATTCTGTTTTTGCCTTTGCGCGATATTTGTATTTACGGAATCTTGTGTTTCCCCGGAGTTATCCTTGGGGTGGCTTACCTGGGGTACTCGTTTTACAGCAGCAAAAAATCGAAGGACGGAATTAATCACGATGCCCATTTATATGGAGCCCTGTTCGGAATCATCTACTGTCTTCTGTTTTATCCCGACTCCCTTCAGATTTTTTTACACCAGATGGGTGAATGGAAATTACTTTAACCGAATTAGAAGTTTGCGGTAGCTTATAAACAATTCAAATTGTCAGGCTGAGCTTGCCGAAGCCTCTCAGTCTTATGCCAGGTCAAACTATCCTCATCTATTCTACTGTCATCCTTTGTAGTGTAACCGTTCGCTTCAACGCATCAGTGGATTGCAACACTTTATTCTTTAAGTACAAAGGATATTCGGGGTGATCCGATAAAAAAGAATCCACAACGGCCGCGGCTTCTTTCGAAGCATAGCCGCTAAACGTGGTTTGCAACCAACGCTGCGGAAAAAAGATATCTCCGGTCAATTGAATTTCCTGTAAAAGATCAAGGGATGGCCTCAAATATTTCAGCGAACTTTGAGCACGCAAGGGGTGATGAAGATAGTGAAGGGCCTCCAACACCCACGGCTCATGCTCCCGATTTACATCCTGCTTCAACGATTCAAAAAATGAATCCCGTACAAGTACGTCATCATGGAGGGCAGGCATAACAAACTGCATTCTTTCTTTCCGATCCGGATTTTTCGTTTGATTCAGCTGTGTTTGCAGGAAGTACTGCTGTCGCACAGGTAGCTTCAAGGCAAGCTCGTACGCTAACGTTATCTTATCTTCTTCCGACAAAATCAGATCTTTGATCGTCAGCTCATCCTTCCATATTCGTTCAAGGGTAATTAGCCCCTGCTCACTCATGACCAGGTTTCGATAAGTCCGAAAATAAGAATTCTTCTTCCCGGCATCCGGAGCTGTTTGTACCAGGTGCCAAAGCACACGTTCAAGTTCGCCCTGCAGCAAGGTGCGATTGTGTTCTGGCAGAAACGTCCACCAGGCAGATTGAAGATATCCCAGCAGAAAATCAATCAGCAACGGATCATCCTCTCCTTTCAGCGCCAGCAAAAAGGATTCGATCATTCGCTCAGGAACGGGACCTTCCGCACGAACCATACTTTCCCAGCAGTTGATCCACATAGCTGCCCGAAACACCGGATCTTTTGCCGTTACCGGATTAGAAAGAAATTCATTTTTACTTTTTTCATCCAGCCTGAAATATCCGTAGCTAAAACCATCCGGATTTAAATAATTAAACGATGAGCTTGCCTTTACATGAACCGACTCTTCAGAGGCTAAGCTAAGCGTTGTATCACCCAGATCATCTCGTTGAATTTTAATCAGCTGTTGCCACACCCGGTCAGAAATTGTGTCCTGCTCCTGTTTAATCAATCCATTTCCATCCCAATCATACACCGGCATGCCAGGTGTTTTAACCCACACCTTACTCCAGCCTTTAATGTCGTCAGGCGATTTTGCATCGATGATCGAAATCAGGTTATCCCAGGTTGCATTGCGGAACGAATAGGTGCTTAAGTATTCCTGTAAACTTGCTCGCATCAACTCCGGGCCAATCTGGCGTTCAAGATGGCGCATCACAATTGGTGCTTTCTGATAGATAATGGCCCCATATAATGAACCTGCATTTTTCAAATTGTCCAATGGCTGAAGAATCGGATTGGCCCCGGCACTGCGATCCACCTCATAGGCAGAAGGATAATGCCCCAACAAGAACCGAAGGTTGTGATTAATTTCAGGAAAGGATGGCTGAACAATTTTGGCTGCCATAAAATTGGCAAACACTTCCTTCATCCACACATCGTTAAACCAATCCATCGTAACCAGGTCACCAAACCACATATGCGCAGTTTCATGGGCGATCAGGCTGGCCCGACCCATTTTACGGTTAACGGAAACTTTTTCATCCAGCACCATGGCCGACTCATTATAGAAAATAGAGCCGGGATGTTCCATGCCCCCATATTGAAAGGAAGGGATTAACACAAAATCAAACTTGCCGAAGGGATATTCGATAGCTGTATAGTCTTCAAGCCAGTCCAGCGATTTGCCATGAAGGTCAAAAATCTCATCAAGGTTCTTTTGCATTTTTACACTATCCGTTTCGCGGTAGTACATGGTCATCATTCTATCGTGTACTTGCCGTGAGGTTTTAGAAAACTTACCAGCTGCAAAGGCCAGCAGATAGGAACTGATTGGTTTCGTTTTCTCAAAAACATATTCTGTCTTTCCGGCTTGAGAGTTCATTTCTTTTAAGGCCCCATTGGAAACTGCTTCCCAACCAGGTGGGATGGTTAGGGTAATCTCATAGGTAGCTTTCAGGTTCGGTTGATCAAATAAGGGGAAACACGTAGAAGCCCGATCAGGAACAAAGAGTGTGTAGAGATAATCCTGATTTCGGTTGAGCGATAAATCACCTGCTATAAACTCAATCTCAACCTGATTCCGGCCTTCCGTGAGAAATTCTTGCTCAATCACAATATGTTCATTGACAAACGTATACTTGATATCTTCTCCGGCCGACTTCACGGACTTTATATGGGTACTGTCAGTATTAAAATCAATAACAAGATTTGAGGGCAACGAAGCAAGGGCAAATGATATGACTACGTTACCGACAATGGGTGCCGATTTCTCAGCGGGAATATCAAGTTGAAGCGCATACGAGATTTCTGAAAGTGAACTCTTGCGTTGTTCATTGAGTGCCAGCGATACACCTTTGTCGGGTTCTTGCTGCGGACTCCGGCAACTAACAATCAGGAATAAAAGACTCGCCTTAAGAAACCATCTCATGTCTGAAAGCTTTAATGAAGTAACCAGCCCGCAAAGGTTTGCCAGGCTGAAGAAGATAATCCTGCATAGTAAAATACCTGGCCCAATCCATAAATCGAAAAGCAGATTAAAGAGGTCTGTCTGGGATAGCCTTTTCTATAATCAACATAGAGCAAAACAATCATAACCAGATCGATCAGCGCAAAGGAAACATACTCTAGTGGAAACCCTGCATTTAATTTAAAAAAGTGGAATGAGTTGAAGAGGATGCGATCCACTATGGGTCCAACTACTGCCAGCGAGGTGGCGATCATATATTTTGCATGCGTGTTTGGATCACGTCTGTAAAAGATTGCCAAAGGATAAAAGATGAGAAAGCTAAAAAAATAATAAAGGCCTAAACCAGAATAAACCCGAGCCTGATGAACTACCTGCTCAGGCAACATTACATTGCCGGCCTCTAATGCTTCCTGAGGTATTACAGCTAGATCACGAGCATAAGCATACCGAATCATTGCAAAACCTGAGATCAACAATAAAGGCACCAGCCCGTAGGTGATTTTGCCAATACTTTTATGAAGGCTATACTTTTTTTTCTTGATCAGGAAAGGTTGAGCAATCAAAATAGCCATCCATCCATACATGAGTACAGCATGAGTATGCATGATCCCTGGCAATGACGCAGGCAGCACTATAAAATAAGCAGGCGCAAATGAAACGAAGGACAACCCAAGCAGCATGAGCATCCCATAACCAAGATTTGTATATGATATTTCCAGTCTGCTCATATTATCAATATTAACTAATTCTTCCCGAATCTGCATGACCTTAAATTATCACTCACAAACCTAGTCAAGATCAATTTATTACCGACCTTCGATTTATTAATAAGCTCCTATGGAATCTCCTGACGTATTTCGTGCATCCGTAATACAGGCCGCACCGGTTTTCTTTAACAAGGCACAAACGGTAGATAAAATCTTAGGCCTCATGAGCGATGCCTCAAAAGAAAAATCTTCACTCCTCTTATTTCCTGAGGTTTTCATTCCTGGCTACCCGCGCGGGTTGATCTTTGGAACTTCCGTGGGCGGTCGCACCCCGGAAGGAAGAGAACTGTTTCTTCGGTATTGGGAAAACTCCATTGAAGTACCCGGCCCTGAAACCGGGTTAATTGCCCGTGCCGCTAAACAAGCGAAAGCGTATGTTGTCATTGGAGTTACCGAAAAAGATAAAATCAGCGATACACTCTATTGTACCCTGCTATACTTTTCACCAGAAGGTCAACTCATCCACAAACATCGCAAGCTAAAACCTACTGCTGCCGAGCGAATCATCTGGGGCGAAGGCGATGGTAGTGATTTGAATGTATTGGATACTCCTCTTGGCAGAGTGGGCGGACTGATTTGCTGGGAAAACTATATGCCACTTGCCCGCATGGCACTTTATCAGCAAGGTATAGAAATTTACCTTGCTCCCACGGCTGATTGCCGCGGCACCTGGCAATCTACCCTCGAACACATTGCCTGCGAAGGTCGCTGCTTTGTGCTAGGGTGTAATCAATACCTTACCAAAGAACATTATCCGGATGATCTGAAATCACTGATCGCGGATAATCACCCTTCCTTGCCGAGTTCAGGGGGTAGTTGTATTATCTCGCCACTCGGCAAAAAGATTGCCGGGCCGCTTTATGACCGCGAAGGAATTCTCACCGCAGAAATAGATCACCGCGAAATCATTAAAGCAAAAATGGATTTTGATCCCATCGGTCATTATGCAAGACCCGATGTGTTTGAGTTGAGAGTGAAAACGAAATTGTAGAAGTAAGGATTGAGAAGTAAGAAGTAAGAATTGAGAATTGAGAATATAACCTTACTACAAGTGAGCTTACCAGTCATCAACTATCCATTGTCAATTGTCCCCTGATCACTTACCTTATCTGAAATTTCTAACCTGCCTCATATGAGAAAACTCAGCCTGCTTCTCCTGCTCTTTGCCACTTCCTTTACAGCATGGTCGCAACAGCAAAATGACATTTACAAAAAGTTAGAAGCGATTGCCATCATTGATCAAAAGGTGATGATGCCCATGCGCGATGGCGTAAGGCTGGCTACTGACATCTATAGGCCGAAAGGGAATGCCAAAGTGCCCATTGTTTTCTCACGCACCCCGTACAACTTCAACACCTGGGGGGATGGCGAAATGCGCACCCGTGGATTAGAAGCTGCTTACGATGCGGTGCAACGCGGCTATGCTTATGTAGTACAAAACGAACGCGGACGTTTTTTCTCGGAAGGTGAATGGGATATTCTTGGCACACCGACTACCGATGGCTACGATGCATTTGAATGGATGTCGAAACAACCGTGGTCGAATGGAAAAATTGGTGTGATCGGTTGTTCATCTACTGCGGAATGGCAAATGGCTGTTGCTGCCCTCAACCATCCAGCTCTTGCCGCTATGGTAGCCCAGGGTTTTGGTGCGGGTGTGGGTCGTGTGGGCGAGTTTTATGAACAGGGCAACTGGTATCGCGGGGGTGCACAGCAAATGCTGTTCACTTCATGGTTATATGGAACCCAGAATGATGAGTTTCGGCCCACCTTTCCGAAAGACATTACGCAGGAAGGCTTAATCCGGGTGCAACGTTTCTATGACATGGCTACCGAAATGCCAAAAGTGGATTGGGCACAAGCACTGCGTTATTTGCCGGTGCAAGACATCATTAAAAATGTAAACGGACAAAAAGGCGTTTACGAAGACATGATCAGGCGCAAGCCCAACGATCCGGACTGGTTTAAAGGCGGACTCTATCATGATACCATGCCGCTGAACGTACCGGCCTACTGGTTTGTTTCATGGTACGATGTGTCCTCCAGTCCGAACCTGACCTTGTTCAATCACATGCGCAAAAATCCCAATCAAGAAATTGCAGACAATCAATACCTGGTGATTGCCCCAACCCTCCATTGTGCGTACAAACGTGCTACAGAGAATACGGTCGTGGGTGAACGAAGCATGGGCGATGCCCGCCTGAACTACGATGAACTCACCTGGGGTTGGTTTGATATGCTGTTAAAAGGCGAGCAGAACGACTTCAAGAAAACAACAGCTCGGGTAAATTACTTTACCATGGGCAGCAATACCTGGCAAACATCCGAAACCTGGCCACCGGCCAATGTGGTTATGACCGATTACTTCCTGAGCAGTGAAGGCAATGCTAACACACGCAATGGTAATGGTAAGCTGGTGGCTAAAGTACCATCTGCCGACAAGCCCGATTCCTTTACATATGATCCTGCCAACCCGGTATCTTCTTATGGCGGTAACGTATGTTGCACCGGCAATGCGGTAACCGGGGGTGCGTTTGATCAATCCGAAATGGAATTGCGCGATGATATTTTAGTATTTACTTCGGAGCCCTTGCAGGCTGGTATGGAAGTAAGCGGATTTATTGAGTCTACGATATACTTGTCATCGGATGTAAAAGATACGGACGTTACCATTAAACTGATTGATGTATACCCGGATGGCAAAGCCTACAACCTGGATGAAACCATTCAGCGGGTTCGCTATCGCGAGGGGTATGAGAACGAGATGTTCATGGAAAAAGGGAATGTGTATAAAGTAAAATTATCACCGATGTCGACCAGCAATTATTTCGCTGCCGGGCATCGTGTTCGCATTGAAGTATCAAGCAGTAACTTCCCGCGCTTCGAACGCAATCTGAATACCGGTGGAAATAACTTTGATGAATCCGTTGGAGTAGTGGCTCATAATCAGATCCATCATTCCAAAAAATATCCTTCGGTGGTGCGGTTGCCGGTTGTGAAGAAGTAGTATTACTAAAGAGTAGGTAGTAGGCAGACTGCAGTAGGCAGTTAGAGACAACCGCCAATTTTAAACGTTAAGCATCTTCTCTCAAGGACGATGCACTCCCATACTATCTATATAATAAACGCAGCTTCACTGAGGTGGGAGACAGTACTAGGACTTTTGTTTACCAAAAAGTCCTAATAAAACGTTGGCAAGATAGGTGAATTGTCCTCCAACAAATAGCATAAACAGAATTTGCATGACATTACCGATTAATTCATGTCTGTCATTTGCAAGCCGCGATGGATTAATACCAAGGTAAAGAACGATCACCATGAGAAGTACAGCGCAAACAGTAATACCAACATGGATCCGGGTAATCGTCATAGAATAAAGAAATCTCTTGGTCAGTAAATAAAGTAGCCAAAGGATTATAAGAAGCAAAGGAATTATCCAAACCATAATGTCTAATGGAACACTAAATATGGTTTTATCCTGAAAATCAAAGCTCGCGAGTGGCAGAAAAACAAGTGCAATCAACAAAACAATTGCTACTAATAATAACAGTCCATGTGGTCTTTCCTTGATATGAAGCATAGTCTTCTACTAAAGTAGGGAGATTACTAAAAAAATTCAACGTGCGTTTAAAACTATGATGCCAGGCTTAAACTAAAAAAAACCTCTGCAACCCAGTCGGACTGCAGAGGTCAGTTATCGGATGGGTTCATCAGCTTCTGTATTTAGTGATTTTAATGCGGTCAGCTGCCTTTGCAGCTTCACTACTGTAACCGAAGATTGCCTTCACCTGCTGCTTCACTGCGAGGGCCGTCTTTTTTACACTACCCGGGTTGAAGTACAACAATGCATTTCGATCTCTGCGCGCACTTCCTAATGCGGTAGCGGCTATTACCACCTTCCCGTTGGCCATGCGCAATGCCTGCAACTTCCATTGCAACGCGGCCACCTGCAAGTCGCCAATGCCTGGAGCATACCGGGGCTCAGCTACCAGCGTTTCGATCAGTTTCTCAACGTGATACACAACGCTGTCATAATCCGAACCGTTAACCCGTGGGCGATTGACTGACTTCACTGCTTCCGAAGCTTCGGTGACCTCAGGTTTTTTAGCCAGTACCCGACCTCTGATCTTGCGCACCATGAGGGCAGCATCGGCCACCGTTTGGGGCGAAGCTCCTGTCGATTTCAACTCCGCCAAAATTCGCGAAGCCAGTTGCCTGATTTCAACAAAGGCAACTTCGCGCTCGTTGGTAGCGGTCTCGTACCCAGTCTTGGCGATACTCACCCGGTGCATAACCGCGCGGGCCTGGTTAAGTAACTCCGACAAACTTTCTACACGGAGGTTGGGCGAACCGGGACTATACGTTCCTCCGTACCCGGTGCAGAGGCCGATCAATCTATTGAAGGCTTCTACGTTTTTTGAATTGGACATAGTTTAATAAGTGTTTATTGACTTATATGAATGCAACGCAACTGGCTTTAGCGCGTTGTGTTTTTTATCCTCCCTTAGCAAATATTTATTTCTTGTTTTCCCTGCAACTCAAAATGCATTGGCACGTTTGTAGGCATTTGTTTTCACTACCTTAATAGGACGAAAGACGAAGTGCATTTTTTTTCGACCAATGGAGGATAAATATAATGGGTAGTTACCCGCACCATAGAAGAACCAACGATCCATTACAGTTCAATGTTCCGCACTCCTAATTATAGCGTCACCCTAATGTGAAACCTGCCCTGGCTTACGTAACCTACGAACCAGCTACTACTGTTAAGTGTACCGCCCCTCGCTGTAGAAAGTGCCGGCCACAGGTGTACCATATACCAGCCACCCCTGCGGAACCGACCGGCCACTCCTGTTTACTGTACAACCCCACCCTGTGGAAAGCACCGGCCACAGGTGCAGAACGTACCGGCCACCCCTGTGCAACCGACCAGCCGCTCCTGTTTACCGTACCTCCCCATGCTGTAAAAAGCACCGGCCACTGGTGCAGAACATACCGGCCACCCCTGTGCAACCGACCGGCCACTCCTGTTTACTGTACCACCCCATACTGTAGAAAGCACCGGCCATAGGTGCAGAACGTACCGGCCACCCCTGTGCAACCGACCAGCCACTCCTGCTTAGTATACCACCCATTGCTGAAGAAAGTACCCTCCATCTATGAAATGCTCCGGCATAAGAAGAAATCGTCAACGCCAACGCCTTCGGTAAGCTTTAGGCTTCCCGTACAATTAATTACCTTGTTCCACTAACCTTACCCCGCATGAAACAACTTGCCATTACTTTTGCCATTGCGTTCATTCTTTTCTCCTGCGATGCACCAAAAAAGAACTCTGCCTCTACCCTCGAGCTGAAAGTAGATAGCCTCGTTCATCATTATCTCGATAGCGCCAGGATGGCCGGTGTTGCTATTGCCGTAGTAAAAGATAACCAGCCGCTGTTGCTCAAAAGTTATGGCTATGCCGACCTTGCTTTTGATACAAAACTTCCCATCCATGCTTCCTTCGAAATCGGATCGGTGACCAAGCAGTTTACAGGGGCCGCCATCCTGCAATTGGTGGAACAAGGAAAGCTTACCCTCGATGATGACATTGCGAAGTACATCACCTTTGATACTCACGGAAAAAAAGTAACGGTGCGTCAGTTGCTAAGCCACACTTCGGGCATCAAGGGATATACCGAACTTCCCGTATTCGAAAAGCTGGCCGGAGAGAAACACAAGCGCGATACCTTATTGCGCATCGTAGAAAAAGAACCCTTTGACTTTGAACCGGGTGAAGCCTTGATTTATAATAATACCGGCTTCTTCCTGCTGGGGCTGATCATTGAAAAAGCAAGCGGGCTCTCATACGAAGCCTATGTAACCAAACATCTTTTTGAAAAAGCAGGCATGGTTAACTCCTACTATGCCAGCGAACGAACCATCACCAAAAACAAAGCGCATGGATACCAGATGGGAGAAAAGGGGTTAGAGAATGCTTCTTACCTCGATCATACGTGGCCGTACGCGGCCGGATCACTTTGCTCCAGTGTAGAAGACCTAACAAAATGGAATACCGCCCTGCATCAAGGACAGATCTTAAATGAAGGCTACGAGGAATTTATTACTCCTGTAAAACTAAACGATGGTACTCTTACACAGTATGCCAAAGGAATCACGGTGACAGAATCACATGGACGAAGAAGACTGGAACATGGAGGCGGCATCTATGGCTACCTTTCTGAAAATGCCTACTACCCGGATGACAAGGTGAGCATTGTCGTGCTGATTAATACAGCCGGTCCGGTAAGCCCAGGCGAAATTGGGGACAAGATTGCGGATTGGGTTTTTGGGAAATCAGAAAGTAACCCGACTTCTTTCAGCGGGGATGCAACCAAGTTTGCCGGCACGTTTAAGGGCCGCGGGCGTGGCCGCGACCTGCTGGTTACAATTGAAAAAAAAGACAGTGTGCTTACCGCCAGGTATGATGACGACAAACCTGCAATGCTGAAGTATGTAAAAGACAATTCGTGGAGCGATGGGAATGCCACGTATATTTTCAGTGGTCCTGATCTTCAGGAACTAAGAATCGACCAGGTGTATGGATTTTATGTGCTGAAGCGCAAATAATAAACACTTAAGTAATTGTAACGAAGGATTTCATCACAACCAAGATAGCCAGGGAAATTACTTTCTTCCATCTACAAAATACATAAGCATTTCACCTTTGTTTTTCACTTCGATGTGTCCGCGAAAGGTGCAATTAAATCTATGTTTAACAAGGTCATAGGTAGTACCTGAGATATTGACTTTGCCGCCTTCACCATGTTGCTGCATGCGGGCTGCTGTATTCACCGTATCGCCCCAGATGTCATAGGCAAATTTCTTAACGCCCACTACCCCAGCCACGCAGGGGCCCGAGTGAATTCCGAAGCGAACATCAAAGGCTATTTTTCCCAACCCTTTTCTTTCTCTTTTTAACGTCTCAACCGCTTCCGCCATTTCGAGCGCAAGATCCACCATCACCGTTGGGTTATTGGAATTCACATTAGGTAAACCGGAAGCACAGATGTAGGCATCGCCCATCGTCTTAATCTTTTCAACATCATACTTGCCAAGGATTGAATCAAAAGCCTCGAAATAAGCTGCTATCCCTGACACCAGATCTTCCGGAGAAATTGACTCGACTATCGAAGTAAAATTTTTCATGTCGGCAAACATGACTGTAACAAGGTTATAGTTCCGGGCTGTTGTTTTACCAGTCAGTTTTAATTCTTCAACCACCTCCTGCGGGAGGATGTTGAGTAGCAATTCATTGGAATTGTCACGCTCCTGTGCAATTACTTCACTTTGAAGCTCAGCTTCTTTTCTCATTTGGTTAACCTGGCTGTAGGCTTTCTGACTCGTGGCATCAAACGAAATAGCCACTAGGAAAATGGTGAGCAAAAATCCTATTTGAGCAATCGTGTTGAACGTGAGTACATAGTCGGTATTCATGTCAATCTCAAAATCATAGCCCTTAATTTCAGAAATCCCGAAATAAGCCATCATGATGATCGAAATACATAAATAAGCTATTGCGATCTTGCGGGTACCGACCAGAACGGCAAGGATAAAGGGAATGGATAACCATTGCGGTGTGTAGGGAGATCCCATCAAACCTCCAGTCTTATACATTAAATAGATACATAGCGCGGAAATGACCAGTAGATATGTATGAAGACTGACCTTAAAGGCCCCCTTCATCATCAGATAAATAACCACTGGCAATACAAGTAAAACAACAGAAACCGCCTTGATACCGGCATTGTACTCAAACCAGATACAAACGGGGATGTAGGAAGCGGCATAGAAGATTGTAAAAACCACAATATTGAAAAACAGCTTTCGCTTCCGCACTTCTTCGGGAGAAGTTAACTCCGGAGCGGCAATCAATCGTTCTACCCAATCTGAATATTGCTTTTGCATTTACCCTTTTACAACCTGCTTTTCAGAACGAAGTTGCATGAACAGATATAAAACATCAAGTAGTGTATTCACGATAATCACAGAAAATAAAAACCAATCGTCAAACTTTAGAAAACAAAAGGTACTGATCCCGAGATTACCAATCAGCTTCAACCAATTATTGGTGAGTGAAAAGACAGATTTATCTGCTGTCCTCGTATAGAGTGTAATAAATAGTATGGACATCATCCAATTAATGATATAGCCCGAAAAAGCTCCCATATGGGAAATCGGATAATCGTAGATCTTAATATAGAAATACAACATGAACGACCAGCAGGCAATGAGTACGCCTACAATTAAATGAAAATGCTTTTGAAAGGTTTCTTGTACCAGCTGCTTTGAACCATATTTAAGCAACCCATACAAAATGTAACAATCGAGAAAAAACCACAGCCGATATCCCCAAACATAAAGCGCTCCCATATTGGTCTCAAACAAAAAACTCCAGATAAATTCCCAACTGATATTGGCGCACACCGCCATAATAGGAATTTCAATATATTTTAAGGTGTGCATTCTCCGGATCACATTGACATAAATAATCACCCACGCAACACACCCCAGGAAAAACAAAATATGCTCAACGGGTGTATAATCTTTAAGGTTAATAATGCTGTTTATCATATTTTATCTTTCAGGGCTTAACTAAAAACTTTCTTTAGCAATTGAAATGGGATGATGGCTATACATACCACGGTCCAGGCAACCATAAAGGCCTTCATCCAAACGGGTGTGCGCTCCGACCAGGGTAATCCTTTTTTCCAGCGTTGGTAGTCGAGCCATCGCAACGGGGCAAGGACCAACGGTTCACTCAGTGGCCATATCTTACATAGACTAACCGTAGCCCCAGAATCTCTCACTATGCCATTCACCGCTCTGCGTGCCGCTTCATTGGCCCCTTCCATGGTGGCTAGGTCAGTGAAGGTTCGCACATAATCTGACGCGAGAAATAAATTAGGGATGGCCGTAAATGATTCCGGTCGCAGGCTCCAGGAATTAATGGTATTCACCAACAAGGGTTCTTTGTTCGTATCAAGCGTTTCCTTGGGCATCCAGCGAATGTCACGATCAAGATACCAATGTTCAATCATTTCGTCACGTAAAATCTCATTTCCCTCCACGTTTAAACTCTTCTTCAATTGCATCCATACCTTTTGTTTTACTTCTTCCGGATCGCAATGCTCTGCCAGTCGCCCATCAAATTGAGTGGTTTGCCAATCCGAAATATCGACTGAAAGAATGCCTTTCACCTTGCCATTATACCGGGTCGACAGATCGTAATCTTTCCAAAATTGAATTTGTGATATTGAGGTAAGCGCCCACTCACTATCACTGTAAATCACGTGCCCATGATTTATTTTCACATCCTCGTTAAGGTAATATTGGATCCCACTCATCCAGCTTACGCTGGACGCCAGCGTTGAAATAGAGGAAAGCGTTGGATCGAGTTTAAGAATCTGTGCATTCATCAAAGGCGCGGCTCTTTCAACCGGAACCGCCAATACGTAATAGTCGGCTGTCGCAGTAATCAGCTCACCCGAATGTCGGATCAAAGCTCCTGAAATTTTACCGTCCTTCACTTCGAGGTGCTCAACATGATGATGGTGAAAGAATTTTACACCTAACGAGGTAAGATACGTTAACCAGGGCGAGAGCCACTGATCGTTGGTAGGTCCGTTAAGAACGCGATCCGTTCGAACCTCGGGCGATGCCATGTTGAAAATGAGTTGGAGAAAAATATCTCCACCTGTTTTTGTACTGGCTGTATGTGCATTGGCAGCAACCAATGTTCGTGTTAGGCCTTTGACAAGTAGACTCTGGTAGGTCTGTGAAAATCTTTTTGCCTGCATGTACTCCCACCACCCCAATTTTTCATAGTCATTACTTCTACGGGTGTAACTGCTCGTGCACAGTTGCCAGATCCGGGTTGCAAAAAAATGTTCCTCCTCTTCGGTGAGTCCAATGGCTGCACCCTGATGAAAGTCATGAATTAATAACTTAATGTCTTTTAACGATTTCGGGAAACTGGCAATGGAGCGAATGAAAGGCTTCCCATAACGGGTAATTAAAATGCGGGTAGTTTCCGTCAGGTTACTAAATACACCTTGCTTGTTCTTCACTCCATTTTTCCACGTGTAAGGAATACGTTTCATGGTATCCGTAACATGCTTATAAAACCCAGGGAAAAAGCGGAAGCCGTGCTCACCAGGCAGAAACTTATCAGCTTGCAAAAGATTGGTATCTGGAACATCGACCGAGCGTGCCTTACCACCTACATACTGAGCCTGACGCTCATACACTTCAACCTGAAAGCCACGCTCTGCCAACTCATGGGCTGCTGACATACCTGCCACGCCACCGCCAAGAACAACGATCTTTTTTTTACTCACAAGAATAGGGTTATGAGACAAGATAACAATTTATCACGGGAATCTACCGGCAGCCCAAGGTATTTCAACCGACTGTATCGGGCTGATTCATTCACATCAAAAAAAGAAAGCTACTACTCGAAAGTTGTTTTACATTTAGGGATGAGAAAATTTCACTTCTTCCCGCTCCTATTTGTCATCATCACGCACGTAAAGGCACAGACCATACCATTACCTGAACATCCACGTCCGGATTTTGAACGGACGCAATGGCAAAACCTTAATGGCGTATGGCAATTTGAATTTGATTCGCTTGATCAGGGTGTAGCTAATAAATGGAATGAAGGCAACACTGCTTTCGCCCATAAAATTACCGTTCCTTTTCCCTGGGGATCACAACTTTCGGGTGTTAAAGACAAGGCCGACATCGCATGGTATAAAAGAGAAATCTCCATTGGTCCGGAGTGGAAAAACAAAAGAACCTTCTTAACCATCGGGGCCTCTGACTGGGAAACCACCGTGTGGCTTAATGGCAAATTGTTGGGAACTCACCTGGGAGGTTATACACCGTTCTCATTTGAGTTGACAGAATATCTGAACTATGGTCAAACGCAAAAGTTGGTAATACGAGTTGATGACAAGCGCAGGGACTTTACTCTTTACGGAAAACAAGGCTATGGCAATGCGCGGGGTATCTGGCAAACAGTATATGTAGAAGCGCGCGGAAAAGAGTATGTGGACGCTGTTCACTTCACTCCTGATCTTGATAAAAATCAAGTTAATTTAACCGTCTACTTGCCCACCGAAGCAAAAACTGAAACCAAACTATCGGCATCAATTAAAACGTCTGCCACTCCCATCACCAAAGAAGTAATAATTCCAAAAGGAAAAGATAAATTCATTTTCTCCATTGCCATCCCGCAACCCCATGTGTGGTCATTGGAAGATCCTTACCTCTACGAAGCCGAAGTGAAACTGGATGACGATGTCGTTAAAACCTATTTCGGTATGCGCAAGGTTTCCGTGGTGAACCTTCCGGGAACAGAATTTCCCTACGTGGCCATCAACGACAAGCCGGTCTATCTTCAGCTTACGCTGGATCAATCGTATCACCCGGAGGGGTTCTATACATTTCCCAGCGATGACTTCATGCGCAAAGAAATCGAACTCGCAAAGTCGATCGGGCTCAATGGTATTCGCCCGCACATTAAATCAGAGATCCCACGTAAACTATACTGGGCAGATAAATTAGGCGTGTTAGTTATGGCCGACTTACCCAACAGTTGGGGCGATCCTGATGCGAAGATGCAGCAGGAAGCAGAAAATACGTTTCGCGAAATGGTGAAGCGCGACTTCAATCACCCTTCAATCTTCTCCTGGATTTTATTTAATGAAACGTGGGGACTGCGCACGCATACTGAAGTAGAGGGAAAGCGCGTGGGCAACTATCTTCCTGAAACCCAGATGTGGGTTTCATCGATGTATTACCTTGCCAAATCACTGGACCCTACCCGATTGGTGGAAGACAATTCTATTTGTTGCGGAGCAGGTCATACCCAAACCGACATCAACTCCTTTCACGATTACCTTCCGGGTTGGGAATGGGAAAATCATTTAAAGACATTAACAGAGAGTTCGTTTGAAGGAAGCACATTTCAGTTTGAAGCGGGCTTTAAACAAGGCAAACAACCCAAAATAAATTCAGAGTGCGGTAACGTGTGGGGCTATGAAGGCAGCACGGGTGATGTGGACTGGAGCTGGGACTATCATCGCATGCTCAACACCTTCCGGAAATATCCGGAAGTGGCGGGATGGTTGTATACCGAACATCATGATGTAATCAATGAGTGGAATGGATATTGGAGGTTTGATCGCGCCAATAAATTCACGGGCATGGAAGAGTTGATGCCCGGCATGAAACTCAACGATCTCCATGCATCGGTTTTTATTTCAACCGGTAATGAAATTTGCACCACCGTGAAGGGCGGAGAACAAGTTAAGGTACCTCTCTACCTATCTTCGATGACCGGAGCGGATTATGGAAAGCAACTAAAACTTTCTTATCAACTCAAGTTAACCAATGCCATCGGAGAAACTTCCTTAGTAGCGCAGGGTACGAAACAGGTCGACTATCAGCCTTACCTTCAGAAGGAATTAGAGTCGCTGGCAGTGACGATGCCTGACCTAGGCGGGTTAGTGATACTCACCCTTCAATTAGAAGACATGAAAGGAACGGTGCTGCATCACAACTTCATGCACTTCGAAATCATTTCTGAAAATAAACTTCCCAAAACAGAAATAATTTCTATAGCCCCCGCGGCCTTTACTAACTCACAATGGAGTATAAAACAATGGAACGTATTGGACGGACTCAAAGTAAATGGAACCGGCACTGGTTTTTTTGAATACACGTTTAAACTTGATAAGTCAGTGAATGCGAATGTAAAAGAAGCCTACTTCCTGATTGAAATTTCGGCCAAGGAATTGTTCGTGAAAGACCGTGATCAAAAAGAAAAGACCGATGTCGATTTCATGCTGGGTGGAAAAGCTTCCCCGAGTGGTAATCCAAACTCGTACCCGATGACCGATGAGAAGTTATTCCCATCAAAAATTTCAGTAACCGTTAATGGCGAACCAGCTTTGACAACCAATCTAATGGATGATCCTGCCGATCATCGCGGGGTATTATCGTGGCATCACCAGTTAAAGGATCGAAAGTTACGGGAGGCGGGCTCGTATGGCTATCTGATTAAAGTACCGGTTTCAAAAAATCAACTCAAGAGTGCCATCGCAAAAGGTGAATTGGTAATTCGTTTACAGACGGTGGGAGCTGGCGGTATGGCCGTATACGGAAAATCATTCGGAAGATATCCGGTAGATCCTTCGGTGGTGATGAAGATCAAATAAGTTTCCTAAAAAAACGAGATAAGCAAAAAGCCTTTGACATTTAAGTCAAAGGCTTTTTCACTTGTATGTTTATCGGTTCGGTTGCAATGAAACTCCCTGCGGGTTTGAATATTTTCTGGGAAGCAACCCTTGACGATTGGCAGCCATCCAGGCAAAAGAGGCAGTTATCACAGCATTGTGTTTGAGATCTTCTTCCAGTACTTTATCATACACGTCCATCGTGGTGTGATGCGTACGGGTCGAGTATTCAATAGGATCTTGAATAAACTGAAAACCTGGAAGACCAATGGCATCAAACGGAACGTGATCGGTGCTTCCTGTATTGCGGAGCGTAAGGGTTGATGCCCCCAATTTTTCGAAGGGTTTTAACCAGGATCGGAAAATGTTTCGCACACCTTCATTACCCTGTAAATAAACGCCACGGTATTTGCCGGTACCATTATCCATATTGAAATAGGCTGAAAATTTCTGCGCAGCAGGTTTCAACACAATAGAATCGTACGGTGCTGTTTTATCAAGCCGTTCGCCCAACATGCGCTTCACATAGGAACGAGATCCTAGCAAACCTTGCTCTTCACCGCCCCACAAAGCAATACGAATTGTTCTTCGGGGTTGTGTGCCTATCGATTTGATAATGCGCATTGCTTCCATCATTACAGAAGAACCTGCTGCATTGTCGGTAGCGCCTGTGCCACCATGCCATGAATCTAAATGAGCACCAATCATCACCACCTCATCTTTCAGGTCTGTGCCCGGAATTTCGCCAACAACGTTAAACCCCTGTGCGGCTGGAGTAAATTCGGTTTCAAGTACTAATTCAAGTTTTACACTCTTGCCCGCCTGAATCTGCCGGATAAGTCTGTTATAATGCTCATCGGAAACAACAACTTGCGGTAGTATTTTTGGAGCATTGGCATTCTGTGCGCGCAGGCGTTTCGCCTGTGGTACATCGGGTGGATAAGGAATAGTTGCAGCACCCACCAAAAGAGTTCCATCTTCTAATCGTGCACTCGGGCTCGGCTCAAGTACAGCAAGGGCACCCTCTTTCATGCAAAAGTCCCATTTAGCAAAGGCTAGCGCTTGTGCTTCCCGGTTTCCACCACCAAAATTTCCCTGGCCTCCTTCTTGCGGGGCTCCGGCATTGGCCATATTTAATAGTGTTGAGTCATTGAATCGCTTCGCATCCGCTGTGAAACCGGGCTTAACAGCAACCGGTGCACTGAATAAAATGATTTTGTCCTTTAGCTTGCCTTTATAGGTTGAAAGATCTGCTTCGGTTTTCACGTTTAAATAAATTGCTTCGGTAGCAACGGTTCCTTTAATGCCCGGTGTCCAGGCCTTAGGGTAGGCAATGATAGGAGTATATACAGGCTCCAAACTTTGAAGAGTGAATTTCTTTAGCTCCCAACCACGACCAAATTCTTCGCCCCAGTAATCGATCTGAACATTTTGTAGTCCATAGGATTCCAACGTAGCTTTCGCATAGTCAGCTGCCTTCTTATGATTCGGTGAGTTGGACAATCGCGGACCATACACGTCAGTAAGCATACTCAAATTAGCTATTAGCTTTGATCGCTTGAAACCCTCGTCCTTTATCTTATTAATGGTAACCGTGTCCAATGGCTCAGATTGCTGCGCAAAAGTCGAGGCAGTAATGCATAGGCTTACTAAAAAGCAGAGTTGTTTTTTCATAGTATTTTCGAAGGGGTTACGGATTCTATCAATGATTGAAGCTAGTTGATTGGTCATGAGTTTGACCAAACTAGGGAAATAACCATAAAGCACAGATTGAATTTATTTGGGTGGTAAATCGCTGAAATAAATTACCTGTAAATAATTACATAATCAACTGAGCTGCGGAAAGAATAATCCACCTTCAACCGGTAACTTCTTCTGTCTTTGATCCACTAAAAGGAGAAAGTTGCTTATATTACTAAACTGTTTTTCAGAAGAGCATCTCACCTTCTTAGAATTATTTTAAAATAAGGCTATGAAAAAAATTATCATCCTGCTGATTTGTGGTACTCTGAGTGCCTGTAATCAGGTGAAAGAAGTGCCTCCGATTGAACTTGTTGACCCTCACTATGTGGATCTTTCAAAAGGTATTCTTACCTCATTATGTAAGGGAGATATAGACAGATTTATAGCGCCTTATGCAGAGAATACAGTCTATCGCTGGAATTATGGGGATAGTCTGGTGGGGCGTCAAGCTATTATTGATTACTGGAAAGTGAGAAGAACCTCAGTAATAGATACGATTACCTTTAAGAATGAATCCTGGTTAGCGATTCGGGCAAATAATCCCCCGGCACATCTTAAGCCAGGTGTTTATGTTCTAAGCTGGGCCGATTATAAGGTTACTTATACAAATGGTAGCACCATCGATATGAACATCCACACCGTATTCGGCTTTGATAATAATGATAAGGTTGCCATTACCATTCAGTATCTTGACCGTTCCCTCATCGAAAACGCGTTAAAACCAGGTGAAAAGTAGATTCGATTCATGCAATATATACTCCTATAAATTACTTTTGTCCTGTACTTAATGTCACCTTATGGAAAAGAGATGTTTTATTATTATGCCGGTGGGCGAGCCGGATGGATATGCGCAAGGTCACTTCAATAGAGTTTATCAATATATCATTGTACCAGCTTGCCGCCTGGCTGGGTTTAATCCGTTAAGAGCAGATGGCCCTGAACTTGACTCCGCGTTGGATATTATACAAACAATAATCGAGAGTGACATTGCTATCTGTGATATAAGTGCGAACAACTCAGCAGCGCTTTATGGATTTGCAATCCGGCAGGCTAGTAGTCTTCCGGTAACCTTAATTAAAGATCTAAAGACAAACACGATTGCCAATATTCCGGAGTTTGATGTGGTGCAGTATGATGAGTCTCTTAGAATTGATACGGTGCAAAACGAAATTGAAACATTAAGCGAGGCTTTAAAAAAGAGTCTTGAAAATAAAGCGGTAGGCGATTCATTAATCAGTCGCTTGAATATCGGGGCCGCTCATTCAGGTGCATCGGTTATTGTGGAAGCAGATACCACACAAACCTCACCGACAGACACGACCGATTCTGAAGAAGTTCAACAAAAAGAAAGTCACCTGCCAGTAATTTCACCGCTTCCCGACTATGTTGGTAATCCCATTACCCAGGAGGAAATTGATTGGCTTAAAGTGGGTGCTTCCATTTTTCATATGAATTATGGTAAAGGCGAGATACTAACCATTAGCAAAATGCCAAAAGGCAGAATCGCCAAGATTCAATTTGAGTCAGGACCAAAACTATTAGTCTTAGAGACTTCAGGAATCTTTAGAAAAGTAAAAGCCTAGTTGTAAAGTTTAATTGGTCAAGTAACTATGTCACTTGTAATTGGGTGGGGCTAAAAATAAAAGCCTCTAATATTTTGAATATCAGAGGCTTAATCATCCTTTTGTAGTCCGTACGGGAATCGAACCCGTGTTACCAGAATGAAAATCTGGTGTCCTAACCCCTAGACGAACGGACCGTTCTAAAATGGAGGTGCAAAGATAAATCCAGGAACTGCATTTGCAAACGTAACCGCTAAAAAAGTTGAGTTTCGTCAGTCTTTATCATTGGTTTTGGTAATCAAGAAGCCTATTTTTGGCTTCGCAATTTTAAACTATAAATCACCATGACAAAAGTTGGAATTAACGGATTCGGTCGTATTGGTCGTTTGGCCTTCAGAGCGGCTATGGAACGCAAAGACATTGAGATTGTAGGGATCAATGATATCGTTGAGCCAGATTACATGGCCTACATGTTGAAGTACGATTCCACACATGGAAGATTTAAAGGTACTGTTGAAGTGAAAGACGGACAGTTGATTGTGAACGGTAAGAAAATTCGCGTTACTGCCGAGAAAGATCCTGCTAACCTGAAGTGGTCTGAAGTAGGCGCTGAGATTGTAATTGAATCAACAGGTTTATTCCTTACACAAGCTGATGGGCAGAAGCACATTGCTGCCGGGGCTAAGAAAGTTGTTTTCTCTGCTCCCGCAAAAGACGATACTCCTACATTTGTAATGGGTGTAAACCATAAGAAACTATCCGCTCAACATACCATTGTTTCCAACGCATCATGTACTACCAATTGCCTGGCGCCAATTGCCAAAGTGTTGAACGATAAGTTTGGGATTGCCGAGGGGTTGATGAGTACCGTGCATGCAGTAACGGCTACACAAAAAACTGTTGATGGTCCCTCTGCTAAAGACTGGAGAGGCGGCCGCGGTGGTTTCTCTAATATCATTCCTTCTTCTACCGGTGCTGCCAAGGCTGTGGCTTTAGTAATTCCCGAGTTGAAAGGAAAACTTACCGGTATGTCATTCCGTGTTCCGGTGGCTGACGTATCCGTTGTTGACTTAACTGTTAAATTGGATAAGGCAGCTACATATGAGGAAATCAAAAAGGCCATGAAAGATGCATCAGAAGGTGAACTGAAAGGCATCCTGGGATATACCGAAGATGATGTTGTATCCTCTGATTTTATCGGAGATGCACGCACTTCCATCTTTGATGCTAAAGCTGGAATCGCATTGAACGATAAGTTTGTGAAAGTGGTAGCCTGGTATGACAACGAGTGGGGATATTCCAACAAGCTGATTGATCTTGTGCAAGAATTAGCTAAAGTGTAATTAAAGTAAAACTAGTATAGGAAAGACGCTCTAAAGGGCGTCTTTCTTTTTTTGTCACCATGCAAAACTGTCTGTAATTGATTGTTCCTACGTTTCACTTAATAAATTAAAGAGAAAGGAAATAATGCCGGTAGGTCAGATCAATGACAAATCTGTCAATAACCAGGTAAAACCAACCAAGACCTTCTAATTCGTATACACCTGAAAATCAATCCTCTGGATAAACGAAAGGGTCTGAATTCTTCCCAAAGTCCCGCTGAAGGGAATTACTTTACGGATGTATGTTTTATGCCGGAATCGGTCGAAATAATATTTTTCAAGCAGCCACATTTGATGAACAATCAAACGCGGATAATAAAGCAATGAAGGGAATGACGAACATCAGCGTAAATACCAGAATGAAACAATTCCTGGTATTGATTATTCTGATCCTTGCAGGCATTCTGTTTGCCTTATCTGCACAATCATTGGATGACCAACCATCAAACCAAGATAAACTAAAGGCCGATGTTACAGGCCCATTCAAATAAATAACCGTATTAAAGACAGGGTGTTTGGTAAAGCCTCCGTAGGAAACTGCGGGGGTTTTCTTTTTTAGGGCTGTTTCAAATCCTGTTGTAGATTTGCTTCATGAGTTA
This sequence comes from Cyclobacteriaceae bacterium, assembly GCA_044229915.1. Classification (GTDB taxonomy): domain Bacteria; phylum Bacteroidota; class Bacteroidia; order Cytophagales; family Cyclobacteriaceae; genus ELB16-189. The sequence continues at coordinate 34,933 of JBGASB010000005.1, read as the reverse complement.
CTCCAAGGAAGTCTTCCTGCATTCACTGGCTCAAACATCACCTTTCCCCTTTATGATACCTATTGAACGGGCTGAAGGACTTTATTTATACGGGCCTGATGGAAAAAGCTATATGGATCTGATCTCGGGCATTGGTGTTAGTGCTTTGGGGCACCGGCATCCCCATGTCATTCAGGCCATCAAAAATCAACTCGACAAACATTTACATGTTATGGTGTATGGCGAATACATCCAAAGCATCTCAAATGATCTCGCCAAAAAAGTAACGTCACTCCTGCCACCAACCCTTAACTGCATTTACTTTGTAAACTCAGGTACTGAAGCTAATGAGGCCGCCCTCAAGTTAGCTAAACGGGTTACGGGCCGAACAGAAATAATTTCCTGCCGCAAATCCTATCACGGAAGTACACACGGTTCGCTAAGTGTATCCGGCAATGAAGTAAAGAAACAAGCCTTCCGTCCGCTATTGCCGGATGTGCGCTTTATTGACTACAACAAAACTGCCGATCTTGAACAGATAACCGCCCGCACCGCGTGTGTCATAATGGAAACTATTCAAGGTGATGCCGGGGTGCGCATCCCCGATCAGGATTACTTAAAGGCTGTGCGTAAACGGTGCGATGAAACCGGTGCCCTGTTAATATTTGACGAAATACAATGCGGCATGGGGCGTACCGGTAAGTTATTTGCGTTTGAACATTTTGGGGTTGTCCCGGATATACTCACTCTTGCCAAAGCATTTGGCGGAGGGTTACCCATAGGTGCATTCATTTCTTCAGAAGAAAAAATGAAAACTCTTTCTCATGATCCCATACTCGGACATATCACTACCTTTGGCGGAAATCCGGTGTGTTGTGCCTCAGCTCTTGCTACGCTCGAAGTAATTGAACAAGAAAATCTATTAGCGACCGTTGAATCCAAGGGCCAACTCATTGAGCACTTGTTGAAGCATCCAAAGATTAAAGCCGTTCGGAGAATCGGATTGATGTTTGCTTTTGATTTCGATTCTGAAAAGACCGTGAATAATATTGTCAATTATGCTAAGGAACACGGGGTAATCTGTTATTGGTTCTTGTCTCATCCCTACAGTTTCAGGATTGCGCCCCCGTTAACCATAACCGAAGAAGAGATAAAAAAAGCATGCTCAATTATTTTAGATGCAATTGAACAGGCTTAACTTACAAGAATGAAGCAGGATTCCACATTCAACAGGTTGGATTATACTTATAAACTACTCATCATAGTTTCTTTGCTGATCGTTGCCTGCGTGTTGGCAAGAGACATTGTCGTCCCTATTCTTATTTCTGCCATTGTTTCGGTGGTCCTGCTGCCAGCCGTAAAACGTTTAGAAAGAAAACTATCAAGAACACTTTCTATTTCGTTGGTGCTTATCATCGCCTTTCTACTTTTTGTGATGGCTGGTTGGTTAATTGTAAATCAGATGAGTTCGCTGGTTCGCGACTTGCCCAACCTGGAATCAAAGTATAACGCCCTGGTAGACCGCATCAGCAATACGCTGCAGGATACCTTCGGCATGAGTGCTCGAGAGCAAAATCAATTATTTAAAAACGGATTAACTACCTTGAGTGGATACGCTACGGATTTATTGTCCGCTACTACCAACGTGATCTCTCTGATTATTCAAGTACCCATTTATATTTTTCTGTTCCTTGTTTACCGCGATCGCTTTCGTGCTTTTGCCATCCGGTTGTTGCCGGATGCAGATGAAACCGTTTGGAAAAAAGATGTAGAGAATGTGATTCAGGGCTATACCTCCGGGCTCTTACTGGTAACACTCATTATCGCAATCCTAAACAGTGTGGGGCTTTTAATTCTGGGAATTGACTATGCCATTTTCTTTGGGATAATCTCCGGTGTGCTGACGATCATACCTTATGTGGGGATTTTTATAGGCGCTACCTTGCCCGTACTTATGGCATTACTGACTAAAGACAGCCTTTGGTACCCGGTTGGGGTTATTATCATTTTCTCTTTTGTGCAGTTCCTGGAAGGTAATTTTATCACTCCCCGCATCACCGGCTCCAAAGTTAGCATCAATGCGCTGGCTGCTATTATTGCCTTGCTGATTGGTGGAAAGATACTGGGCATAGCGGGAATGATCCTGGCAATTCCTGCATTGGGGATAATCAAGATTATCTTATCCCATACCCGACACCTCAAATCGTTCGTTATTTTAATTGAAGATTCACCCATCGAAAACTCAAAACATGAGACTATTGAAAACAAACCTGAATGATTTTATGCGGTTAACCATGGTAGGTATATTCCTGCTGATCGGAACCCGTGCGTTGGCACAATCTGTAGATGAGAAAATTAAACAGCGCATTGACTACCAGGAAACACCTGGCATCGTGGTAGGAATTTACGACAACGGCAAGATAACCTATCATGCTTTTGGTGTTGCCAATGTTCAATCCAATGAACCCGTGAATTCTAAAACGCTTTTTGAGATTGGCTCCATCACGAAAGTATTTACTACCAGCATGGCCGCTATGTTAAGCCTCGAACAGAAGCTTAATTTTCCGGATCGGGCACAAGCGTACTTGCCTTCTAAAATGGTGTTGCCCGAAAAGAATGGCAAGGCCATTACACTCGAACATCTTGCTACTGCTAGTTCAGGACTTCCTCGTATGCCCAAAAACTTTGGTCCGGCTGACGCAGCAAATCCTTATATCGATTATCGCGAAGATGCACTTACTGCTTTCCTCAATAACTGTGAATTGACTCGCGACCCGGGAAGTGAATATGAGTACTCCAATTTAGGGATGGGCCTACTAGGTTATATCCTAACCCGGGTGGAAGAAAAACCTTATCCAAAACTGGTGACTGAGCGAATTACAAAACCATTGGAAATGAACCACACCTTTGTAAGTGGCATGCGCAATGATAAACCATTAGCAACAGGATATTCTGATAAGACGCCCGTAAAAGCCTGGACCTGGGATAATGAAAGCGTACTAACAGGCGCAGGCGGTCTCGTTTCCAATGCCGAAGACATGATGAAGTTTCTGATTGCCCAACTTACTCCGGGAGCAACACAACAATCCAAAGCTTTTGCGCTTACGCATGTAGCCCGGGCCGATGCCGGTAAAATGAAAATTGGGTACGGCTGGCATATTCGTGATGAAAACGTTGTGTGGCACAATGGCGGCACGGGTGGGTTTCGCACGTTTGCCGGATTTGATAAAACAAAAAATAAAGCTGTAGTGGTTTTAACTAACTCAACGACTGGGGCCGATGATTTAGGGTTTCACCTGCTGGACGAAAAATTTGCCTTAAAAGATTTAAAAAAACCATTTACTGTCGCTGAAGAAATTTTGAAGAACTACGTAGGAACTTATGAACTCTCACCGGGATTCAACATCGAGGTGACCCTTGACAAAGGAGAACTCGCTATCCAGGCTACCGGGCAACCCAAGGCGTCCATCTATGCAGAGTCAGAAACTAAATTTTATTTGAAGGTAGTTAACGCACAGATTGAGTTTGTTAAGGACAACAGCGGGGCAATCGATAAATTAATTCTGTATCAGAATGGTGGAGTTATGCCTGGAAAGAAAATAAAATAAACAATTGCCGGCTTAAAATTTCAACATCGTCAACTCCTGTTGAATAAGTCTGGATATAATGTGAAAGTCCGATTTCTCTAGTTTTTCGTGAGTTATCTGTTCTACCGCACGCTGAAAAAGACCATCTAATCGCTTTACTTTCTGTTCCTGGGTTATCGTTTTATCCGATCGGATCTCAAGAAAATCAAGAAAATACTTATCGACCTGTTCCTTCTTTCTTCTCGCTATCGCATTCCGTATGGTTTGTATGGCCCCATACAATACAGCTAAGACAGAGAGTACCTGGGCGATTTCATTTGCATAGTGTTCAAAAAAGGTGGGTTGATCTCTGCGCAAATAAGAGACCGTGCCTTCATGCAACGGATACAGCAATGCTTTCTGATCGAAGGATTCATCAATGGTACGATACATTAAATCGGCATTCATTAATTCAAGTTTGTGTTGAAAGATGACCTCGGCCAGTTCATACATAGCATTCTCTCCAAGCTCATTATTGGCAACCAGCACCGCCTCAGTGGCAATGGTATTGATTCGAATGGACTTACTTTCACCTGGAACTTTAGGCAATGTAAATGGGCTCAAGGCAGGATCATTTAAAGTAAGGAACTCAATCCAGTTAGGTTTAAAAGAAAATGGATGCCAGCCTTCTTCCAGGTACTTTGTTGCCCGTGTGCCATAAAATGTACCCCAGAAAACGATGACATCCGGGTTATCACTAAAGTCTACAATCTGAGTACCGCCAATCTTTGCGCGAGAAAAAAAACGCTCGATGTTCATTTGCGCTTCTCCATTCAACAATTCAACTCCCACCCTTTTATTTTCAAATAATTCTTTTGCTGTTGCTGTGTCCGGCAATGGGTTTCTTGAAAAAGCAAAATACAACCGTGTTGCTAGTGGCATCAATGTGCGCAACCTGCCTGTTTCCGCGCCTAGCTTTTGCGAAATCGGGTAGCTATGATTGTTGATAAAGGTGATGTCCGCATCCCCGCGGGCCACCAGGCTATTTGCTTCAATAGAAGTAGCTGCAGGTACAATCTCTATGTCATACCCATTATTTTCCAGGAAGGGCTTAAGATGCGAAGCCATTCTATTATAGAAATAGTCCTTTTCGGGAACGGCCAGACGAAAACGCTTTTGAGGTTTTGCAATGTCACATCCTAAAACAATCAGGGCTACCACGGTTAATAGGAGAAAAAGATACCTGGCTTTCATTTATCGTTCAGTTATTCTTAAAATCATCTGATTGTTTTCCGTACACAGTTTTATTAAAGATACTTTATGTTTCAAATCAAACAATCACCTTATAATTTAAGGGAAATGCCTCCCAATAAAATGTCCGATAATTATAGGATATTGTACAGGCTATAAAACAAATCCCGCTCATTTTTTTAAACAAAAATAATTTAGAAGCTGACCTCAAAACCCAATAATTAATCTCAGGATAAGGTCAGGGAAGATAACAAAGAACGAACTACAATTTTTTCAAATTCTTTAGTCGGTTTAAGTCTTACCTCATAACTGAAATCAGTTACTTAAACAAAACACTGCACCCTCATAGGCCAAAACACAACGAAAATCTATTCCGTGAAGAATATCATTGTGGTTTTAATAAATTACCTTGCGAAATTTGAGACTTTAAAACGTTGATACGGAAACTAATCTTATTGCTCTTTTTAATAGTACCTATAGGCGCTTTGGCTGTCTCTAGGGATACGCTCAGAATTAAGCAAGACACCACTTATATCAAATCATATAGTGATAAGTTGATTCTAAAGCTCGACCTGGATAATGACATCATCCAGTTTAAACTAACCGGAAATGATTTCAAATATGATATTCGCCCTAACCTTAGTTCAAATCGTACCTTGTCTTTGACCTACCAATGGCTATACATAGGCTTTTCCTACCTTCCGGATTTTATTGTGGCCAACAAATGGAATGAACGCAAAGGGGAAACGAATGCCTTTGGCATCGGTGCAGGCATTACTTCGCCACGTTTTTTATTCGACATTCAATACAAGGAAGCAAATGGTTTTTATTTACATAACACCTCCGATTATGTGCCTGGATGGAATCCGGATGTTGATCCTTATATTCAGTTTCCAGAATTGGGTATCTGGATGATTAGGGGTTCCGCACTTTATAAAACCAATCCAAACTATTCCGTTCGTGCCATTCAGTATCAAACGGAAGCCCAACGCAAGACCGCCTCAAGCCTTTTGCCTGGCATCGCTTACAATTATTATGTGATTGATAATAAAAGTCAATCTGCTTCGTCTAGTCAAAAAAGTAATAACCTGATCTTGCTGGCTCAACTGGATTACTATGCCACCCTGGTATTGCATAAAAAATGGTATGCTACCCTGGGTGTCGGTACAGGCGTTGGATTTTATTACACCTGGTTACTCACCCGGCAGGCCTCTGGAAATATCGAATCGACAAACTCGAATGGAATGGTACGCGGGTTTTTGAATGCTGGATTGGGATACAACGGAACGCGCTTTTTTTCGGGAGCTGAATTGTTGTATTATCAATCTTTTACAAAACAACAGAACAATATTGAAATGGTATTTACGCGGACTGCCTACCAGATTTTTATAGGCTACCGGTTTAATGCACCCCGGTTTCTTAAAAATGGTTTTGATAAAGTTGGGAAATTTGGGTTTAGCAGAAAACCAACTCAATCTGAAATTCCTTAATCGATAAGATTTTGTATGATAACCTTCACCAGTAACATAATCAATTCATCGACCACTTAAGGATTATTGGAAGTATTATAGATTAGCCAGATTCTCTTGTCTGTTACGATAGCAGGAGGTTCTAGCTAAAATATGTCAAAAAAAAATAGATGAGTCTATGAAATAGTCTCCACCACCAAATTATGGTTGGTATAGATGCAAATGTCGGCAGCAATGTTCAGGCTGTCTCTTACCATTTCTTCGGCCGACAAATGAGTAGCATGCTTCTTTAATGCCAGGGCAGCGGATTGTGCATACATGGCCCCTGAGCCAATGGCGGCCACCTGATTATCAGGCTCCAATACATCTCCGGTTCCGGAGATCACCAGGATTTCATCTTTATTTGCAGCAATCAACATGGCCTCCAGTCTGCGCAGAAAGCGGTCCATGCGCCAATCTTTGGCAAGTTCAATGGCTGCCCGCTTCATGTTGCCACCATAGGCATTGAGTTTTTCATCAAAGCGATCGAGCAATGTAAATGCATCGGCCGTAGAGCCTGCAAAACCAACAATCACTTTACCTTCCTGTAGTTTTCGAATCTTCTTCACATTGCTTTTAGCAATGGTATTACCCATGGTAGCCTGCCCATCACCACCAATAGAGACTTTTCCATTGTGAAGTACTGCCAGAATGGTGGTAGCGTGTATTTTTTGCATTATTAATTTATAAGTTTCGTTCCCTGATAGATATCCTTCAAGGCAACCGAAATAGACAATGAAGTAAACTGAAGTTTTTGCTCTGGTGATTTATATTCCTCCAACTCCCAATGGCCAGATTGATTGATACGAAAGACTTCAACAAGAATCGAATCAGTATCTACCAGCACATATTCCTTCAGTGTTGGTATTTCGCGGTACAGTTTAAATTTGCCGCCCCGATCATAATCCCGGGTGGAAGGTGACAAGATTTCTATTAAAGCCGTAGGATTGATGGCATTGTCATCCTCCAGATCATCGCTTATTGCTCCACAATAAATCGAAATATCGGGATAGGTGAACAAAGTACTCTGTGGGATATGAAGGCGCATGTCACTTCCAAAGGGCAGACAAGATTTTCCCTTTAACTTTATTACAATTTCACCAAAGAGGTTAGAGAAGATAATATTATGCCTTGGGCCGGCACCGGACATAGCAAATACTTCACCTTTGAAATATTCATGCTTTTCGTGAGAGCCACGTTCAAAGGCCAGGTATTCTTCAATACTTATCTTTTGGTTGGCATATTCAGATATCGGCTCTCTTACCATACAGGGATAGTTAAATCAGAATCCTTACCGGATCTTCGAGTAGTCCCTTGAGGGTTTTGAGGAAGGCCGAACCCACCGCACCATCTACGGCACGGTGATCGCATGAGAGTGTTACCTTCATTACATTACCTACTACCAGTTGTCCGTTCTTCACGATAGCTGTTTCTTTAATTCCGCCAACGGCAAGAATACAAGCATCGGGAGGATTGATGATGGCAGTAAACTCATCGATGCCAAACATCCCGAGATTGGAGATGGTAAACGTACTTCCCTCCCAATCGCTTGGTTGTAATTTTTTGTCCTGAGCTTTCTGTGCGAGGTCTTTCACTTCAACGGCTATGTGCGATAACGATTTGTTATCCGCAAAGCGAACTACAGGAACCACTAATCCATCTTTCACCGCTACAGCTACACCAATATGAATGTGATGATTCTTCCGCATCTTATCGCCCAACCAGCTCACATTTACATCCGGATGTTGCCTAAGAGCGGTCGCAGTTGCTTTCAACACCAGGTCATTAAACGATATCTTCACAGGAGAAATTTCATTCATACTCTTACGCGCCTCAATCGCTTTGTCCATGTTGATCTCCATGGTCAGGTAGAAATGAGGAGCCGAGAACTTACTTTCAGCAAGTCTGCGGGCAATGGTCTTGCGCATCTGCGACACCGCAACTTCTTCAAAGCTCTCCTTTCCTACCACCTGGGGTAGTACAACCGGAGCTGCCGCTTTTGTTGTTGAAGTAGATGTTGCTGCAGTTGCCGATGGTTTGTACGTTTCTACATCATGTCGTGTAATGCGACCGCCTTCACCAGTTCCTTTAATTTTGCTAATATCAAACCCAAGATCTTTGGCCATTTTTTTGGCCAGTGGAGAAGCCTTTAACCGACCATTCTCTTGTGCGGACGAACCGTTGGATGTTGGTTGCGATTGAGTAACAGGCGCTGATTTACTTTCGCTAGGAGCGGCAGGCTTAGAACCTCCCGATGCTTTTGCCTGATGTGCTTTTAATAACGTCTGCCAGTCAGCATTCTTCTCGCCAATAATGGCAAGCACACCATTCACTGCCACCGCTTCTTTTTCCTTTGCTCCTATATAAAGGAGTGTACCCGTGTTATACGATTCGTATTCCATGGTGGCTTTGTCGGTCTCAACTTCGGCCAACAATTCACCCGTTTTCACACTATCCCCCACTTTCTTATGCCAGGCAGCTATCACTCCTTCATTCATCGTATCGCTCATCTTCGGCATAAGCACAACTTCTGCTTTAATGCCCGAGGTATCGATCGTTGCTTCGGCTACAGCCGTCACAGTTTCTGTTTTAGCTTCCGATTTACTTCCGGCTGCCGATGCAGTTTGTGCACCAGCCAGAAGACTTGAAAAATCTTCGCCTTTATTTCCAACAATGGCGAGTACATCATTGATCTTTACTGCTTCACCCTCTTTGGCACCCAGGTGGAGCACCGTTCCAGTATTAAAGGATTCATAGTCCATTGTGGCTTTATCCGTTTCGATTTCAGCCATGAGTTCTCCCGACTTTACTGTATCTCCAACCTTTTTATGCCACTTGGCGATCACCCCTTCCGTCATGGTGTCGCTCATTTTAGGCATCCGTACGATCTCTGCCATTTCGATTTAGATTATTTGTCGTTTGTATTGAAGTTGAGGGTCAAAAATAGGCGTATTTATGCGATTTTCAAGCGCTTCTCAAGCTTCAATTTTGACCTAAAAATTCAAGGTTCCTAATAAAAATTCAAACCGAGTGGTAGCCGGGCTGATTCCATAGGTATACCTGAACCCAACATCCATTTGTGGAAGAAGTCTGAAGATGTTAATATCAAATTTCACCTCCGCTCCGGTCGACAGATAAGTTGCACTGGTGGGATTATCATTGACATTACTACTACCAAACCCATAATCAAAAAATGCGTTTGCCCTTACGCGTTGCACATTAAGCAGAGGCCCAAGGTTTACATCAGGATACCAGATGGGTAACGTATAGTTGGCCGACATAGAATAAAACTCTTGAAATCGATTGACGGATTGCCCGCGAGGTAGTGGAATTTGATTTCTGAACATGTAGTTATCAAGACCCTTGCCTGTACTTACCATTACATCAGAAATATCCGATTTCTGATAGGCCCAATAGCCCCACAAAGAATGATGCTTCATGAATCCCGGAAAATAAAGTTGCCCCTGAAAGGAAAACAAGCCGCCTTGGTAATCACCGCCATAAGGCGTTCCATATAGATTCATGAAAAAGGCCTGTCCCCATTTGCTGTTAATATCTCTGCGGCTTCTCTTTAATAACCGGTAAGCGGACATCGAAAAATGATTGTAGATAAGATTGCCATTATCCGCATAATTGCGGAAAAAATACTGGGGATAATTAGCCGGCAGTAATCTTCCGCCTCCATCGATGCTGTTTGTAAACTCTGATACCGCTGTAAAACCGATGTAGTTAGAAAGTGTGAAGTTTCCCAAAAAACGAGAACTTGTTGTAATCAGTGGGATGCGCAAACCGGTTTCAACCGTTTTTTCTTTCCAATCAAACGTCAGGTTCTCGGTAACCTTGGTGGTGTCTGTGCCTACTACTTTATCATAGATAATATCGCCCTCGTCTACGGAGCGGTTTCCACTCAAAAAATTTACATCAATAATCGGGTAAAAACCCTGGTAGCTGACACCTGCATTCCATACACCGGTGCGCTCGTTCAGATCGAACAAGTACCCTGCACTTATTGCCGTGGTATTCAAGACATCGCGTGAAGTAATACCAATATTAACCGATGTAAGACTGTTGTCTACATACGCCCCCCAGCTATAGGGATTGACCAGGTGCTTAAACTGTGAATATTTCTTTACAGAAAATTTCTGCGTTGGGATACTATCCAACAAAGAGGGCCGACCCTCCTGTTCCACCAGGTGTTGAAAGGATGAGGTCGGTTGAATGGTTAATCCATCAACCGGTTTCCAGGAAGAAGGATCGAAATTAATCTTCACTACATTCAAACCATCACGACCTTGCTCATTGTAGTAAACTGATTTTCCATCAAGGCTAACCGAAGGATTGTATGCTCCATAGCGACTTGAGGTTATCTGATATTTTTGCCCGGTTGATGTATCTAACGCATAGATGTTGTCAATTCCGCTACGTGGAGAATTAAAGAGGATATATTTCTGATAGGGCACCGGGTAGCCGATGTTTTCATCAGAGAAAGAAGTTACTGTTTTTGACAGACCTGTTTTAAAATCAAATTGAGTGATCGCTTTACCCCTTTGGTTTGTAGTGAGGGCAATGATCTCATTTCCATTTTCTTTCCACCGGGGCATCGAAATAAAATCGTTGCTTGCGTTTTCAAACTTTTTAAGGACAGCTCCAGTTTCATAATCGATAACCGCAAGCCGGGTCTGGTAATCTGTATCGGTTTCTATTGTCGCAACTTTCGAACCGTCAGGCGAGAGTGCTGCCGATGCGTAGCGGGAATTTAATGAAACAAATTTTCTCTTGCCCTCTTTTATATCATACCCCACAATAACCGAATACGTCTTCATGCGCCAGCGCGGATCATAACGATACTCATTCCACACAATACGATCACCGGCTACGGAAAGCATTCCGGTTTGGTTCATTACTCCGGGAGTCGAAATTGTTTTCTCCTTGCCTTTCGATAAAATTACCAGTTGCTCAATGTCACCAATCCCTGATTTCAATGCAAGTACAGAACTGTTGGCGAGTTCATGAGGATAGCGATAGTCGGTATAAGCCTTCGAATTGCGGACATTAATTTCCTCAAATGAAGTAACCATAATTCTGCTTTGTTCTTCCTTCCATTCCCTTTGAAGTTCAGTTGCCATCTCCGAGTAAAGTTCTTTTACATATAAGCCGGTCTCCTTTCTTATGGCACTTGAAAATGTAAAGGGAATAATCGGTGCACTCCATGCTCTTCGGGTAATATTTTCCCACACCTCGGCATTCCCCATCCTCTTGCGCAGGTATGACACCATCTGATAACCCAACACATAGTGATCGGGGATATTATTTTTGTAAGATCGAAGGTATTGTTTGTTGTAGTTAAAAACCCGGCCTTCCTGCAGATTGGTTCGAAATAACAAATCAAAATTTGGAATCCTTCCCCGGCCACTTGCTGTAAATGCAGTTTCTGTTGCAACAGCATCTCCTTCCCAAAACCATTGTGGCACTGCGATGTAGGACATGGCGGCTAACGTGTTTGCACCAAAGAGGTAATATAGCACGCGGTTAAATCCCCGGTTGGCATGCTGAAACTGCACTATGTGTCGATATTCATGCGTAGCCAATAAATCAAGCCAATCCAGGGTACCGGTAAAATTGTAATTCTGCGAAGGCATGGTAAAAAACTCAGACCTGCGTGGGGTTATCGAAACAAAACCATTGCTGTTGGTGGTTTGATTCTGAAGAATTACTGAAATCTTTCTAGGTTCCACACCGAGTGATTTGGCTTCAGGTGTGCGTATATGCTCCAATGTATTAGCCATACGTTGAGCCTGAGCTTCAAATCCCTTTGGAAAAATAATCCTGAAGTTAGTTGTATTAGCCTGCCGCCATTTTAGGTGCGGATTATTCTCCAATACAGACTTTGACTGGCTGATTCCCGAAGAATAAAAAATGAAAATGAATGCAAGAAGACCGAGGCATCGCATCATAAACCTGAAACCACATTTAAGTGGAAAGCTACGTCAGGTTTATGAAATTTACTACTGAACCGAAGGGGTAGCTCAGGCGTAACGTTGATAAAAAAATCAATTTTCGCTTAGGTCATCCAGGCTGCCAAACTTTCTCCCCAGACCAGAAACAGCTCCAACATTAAAAAAGCCTAATACCTTAGAGCCATTGGAATTAATGTTTACTATATTGGTTGATACATTTGCCAGAGGCGTAGCAAATAACTCACTAAACCCACCCGGCCGGTCCGTTTGAATCCGAACTTCATTTAAGTAATTGAACGCGGCCTCAGTCACAGACTGGATTTGCACGTAAATCGAATCGCCAACCATATAGGGCGACTTAAATGTACCGTCTTCATTTTCATCAAAGGGATTGATTGCTCTTCGAATGGGAACTATAAACGCAACTCCATTGAAGTTACTTCCTTTGGAAAATCCTGCATCGTATGCAGTGACAATTTCATTAGGTTTAAGCAACTGCTGTGAGTTCTTGAATGTTTTTATCCAATACGCATCATTAGGCTCTAACGGATCAGTCGACCAGAATTCGGCTTGATATTGATCATCTGTAAACTGGTCACCTTCTTCGAGAAAAAATGTAATGCTGTCGATTGCCGGTGCGCGACCCATGCGGGCTTCAGAAATAAATGTCTCAGTTCCCACCTGAACAAACAATTCATAGGTAAACCCAACCACGCCAAACACTTCATTGCCCACAGGTACCCATACATAGTTTCCAGGTTCAGTTTCCGCGAATGAGTAGACTTTGCCATTTTGATCCGTAACCCTTACCACAGCGCCTGAAACCCCGGGTGGCAAAACATTTTCGAAATAAGGCTGCGATCGGGTAAGAACTATTTGCTGTGGGCCCGGTGCGTTGTTAAGCCATGCATCAATCACCAAAATAGGATCTGCCGTTTCCAGTTCCGGATTGATAACTTCTTCGCATGAAGATAAGAATACGGATGCTGATAGAATTACTAGTAAGAAGGATGAAAAGCGCTTCATTAAAATCAGAAATTAAAGTTGTACGATATGGCTGGTATCACCGTGCCAATGATGGACAATTGCCGTGCTTCACTGTTAATGGGTGCCCCTTGCGCTACCCGATCTTTACCCTGGGTGAAATAAATAGAGAATGGATTTTTGCGAGCATACAAATTGTAAACACCAAATACCCAATAATCTGAATTCTTTCTCGCATTGCCATTTCGCTTAACCGTTTTACCCTCTAACCGAAACGAGACGTCCAGGCGATGATAAGCAGGTAACCGAACATTGTTTCTGCTATCCTGGGCATTGTAAGGAATAAGCATGCCTTGAACAACAAAACGAGACGTTGGAAAGGTTGACGGAGTACCACTCACTAGACTAAAATTGGCAGAAGCTGACCATCGTTTGCTTAAATCATAGAACCCGCTAAGCTTTAGATTATGAGTTTGATCGAACCGTGCAGCATACCATTCATTGCGATTAATGCCGTTAACCTTTAATTCCGTTCGGGCTAACGTATAAGCGGCCCATCCGGTAAACCGACCCACTTTCTTTTGCAAATAAAACTCAAGGCCATAGGCACGACCTTCCCCTGGAAGTAAATCACCTTCTAAATACTCATTGATTAACAGGTCGGCACCATCGATATAGTCTATCTGATTTTGGGTTTTACGATAATAGGCCTCTACTGAAAATTCAAACATCTGCTCCTTCCCAAAATTGCGGAAGTAACCAAGTGCCCACTGATCGCTCAGCTCAGGTTTCGTATTATTACTGCTGGGAGTCCAGACATCTAACGGGTTGGAAGCGGTGGTATTGGAAATTAAATGCAGGTATTGCGCCATCCGATTATAACTTGCCTTGACAGAACTTACTTCGTTCAATTCAATCTTCAATGATACCCGTGGCTCAAAATTCTGATACGTGGAGGTTATATCACCTTGTTCAAAGTTCTCTTCACTGATTACAGTTCTTCGCCTGCCCGGTATCGTGTCGTTGTAGGTATATTGTGTGCCCGGTCCAAAACCCGCGAAATAAGAGTAGCGGATGCCATAGTCAACAAAAACTTTGGTGGCCAGACGTTGACTATTTCCAAGGTAAAGTGCTGATTCGAGATTATATTTTTCAGGCAAACTAATGTCAATCTCATCTCCGTTGGATGTGCCTGATGCATTGGCGGGTTCAAAGGAATAATAGTTAGCTTCTGCTCCAAAGGATATCTCGTTATTGGCATTAATAAAATAACTGAAGGAAGGCTTGAACGTGATGTTGCGAATGGACGAATTCCATTTAAAATTATCGAGATCGTTTTCCCCAAACTGCAGTGAGTAATCATAGCGACTGAAGATACCCGAGAAGTTGGCAAACAAGCGGTCATTAAAGATTTTATTCCATCGAATGGTGCCCGTATTGTTTCCCCACGAAAACCCTTGATTTTTATCAAAGAAAAACTTGTCGCGACCTGTATACCCGGATATAAAAATCCGGTTTCTCTTATTTATGTTGTAGTTAGCCTTTCCCGTAAGGTCATAAAAATTCAATGCGCCACCCTCCTGTAATACCTCCACGAAAGGCCTGGCCAAAACATCAGCATACGACCGCCTTCCGGCTATGATAAATGACCCATCGCAATCAAACAACGGCCCTTCTACTGCGGCCCGACTAAAAATGGTTCCTATGCCACCATTCACTTCGTAGTCTTTATTGTTACCCTCTTTCATACGCACATCCAATAAAGAAGCGATGCGACCTCCAAACTGGGCCGGTATAGCACCTTTATACAATTTTGTGTCTTTAACCGCATCGGGGTTAAAGACAGAAAAGAATCCAAGCAAGTGAGAGGAGTTGTAGACGGTGGCTTCATCTAATAAGATCAGATTTTGGCCCACGCTCCCCCCACGAACATTAAACCCTGAGGCGCCCTCACCCACCGTAGATACTCCCGGCAATTGCTGTAAGCTTTTGATTACATCCGCTTCGCCAAGAAAAGCCGGTATCTTTAAGATTGTTTTCATATCCAGGCGATTGGTACTCATTTCCAGTGCTTTTACACCCTCCTGATCCTTGGTTGATATCACCACCACCTCTTCAAGTTGTTTTTCTTCGGATTGAAGTTCAATGTCCATCCGAATATTCTCGCTAAGCATGAGTGACTTACTCTGAGTGGTAAAACCAATATAACTTACTTCAAAATCGTAGCTTCCGGAGGGAAGGGTAAGCGAATAGAAACCGTAAACGTTTGTTGTAGCCCCTGTACCCAGCGATTTAACATAAATAGTTGCGCCTATTAATGCCTCGCCATTGGCAGCATCTTTAATATAACCACTAATTGTAAATTTGACCTGGCCTAGTGCGGACACCTGAATGAGGCAAAAAAGGATAAAAAGGGATCTATAAATCATACTATCAAAATACCAAAGACGAAAAAAGTGCTCAAATAGTTATCTTTACCTATAAACTAAACAGAACACAGTCGGTAAACCATTGGAGAAGAAGAATGTTCAAAAAATTAAAAGAAATGTATCGCGAATATAAAGCGTATGTGCGGGTAGACCTCGTTATGTACGCTGTTATGATTTTGTTGATTATCCTTTACTTTATCTATACAGTTGCGGTCGACTAAGTTTCATTTTTCCAGCAAAATCTCTTTCACATTACGGGTTATCTTTTCAGCTAATTCGTCAGTTGGTAAATCATTAATATCGCGACCAAAAGGATCTTCGATTTCCTCTGCAATTAACTCAACGCTAAGCAGAACAAAGGTGACTAGCATCACGATCGGTACGGTTATATACCCCGAGGTGGTAACAAAGGCCATGGGCAGTGTAATGAGATAGATAAAAATAAACTGCTTAATATACATGCTGTAATTATAAGGAATCGGGGTATTGCGGATACGCTCGCACGCACCGAGGATATCTGAAAACTCCTTTAGCTCCTTATCTACAAGAAAAAGTTGATCACCGCTAATCTTGTTGGTTTTATAAAGTTCATTAATCCGGATGTACATCATGGAAGATAACCGATTTGGCACGTGCTTCACGTTTTTGAGGCTGGCAATGAAATTAGCATCAACTGCTTCAAATTCGCTTAGCAGGGCCCCCTTACGCAAATGTTCTTTCACGGAGTACACAAAATTTGGAATCATTCGGGCAAACCACATTCGGTTATCGACATCGTCTTTATCCAAAAAGGCATTTAGCTTATGAGAGAGATTCCGGGTATTATTAACCATACTTCCCCAGAGTTTCCGGCCCTCCCACCACCGATCGTATGAAGAGTTGGTACGAAACACAAGAAACAAACCCAATACAATCCCGAGCAACGAGTGCATGGAAATCGTTGTGTGAAAGTCACTCTCATGAAACCGTAAAACATCCAGTAACAGATAACACATGCCAAACGAATAAAGGGTCATGAATATAATAGCCGGTGTCAGGGTCTTCATAACACCCCGGCTATAGGCATGAAATATCAGCGAAAACCAGACTTTAGGGTTATAATTTACCATAGGAGTTTAAAAACCTCACAATAAACCGATTCAGAAAAATATTTCAAAGTTTGTAGGTGTGAAAAGGTAATCTCCTTCGCTATTTTCATGACAACCGGTCCTTTTCATTACTTGTAACAAGTTAGCAGCCCATACTATATATAAACAAATCCGGGGCTTGTCAGAGATTTAGTTATTGACTTATTTCGGCTTTAAAATCTATCTATGCTAAAGACCCTTGCAGCATTAATGCTTTTTGCCATTTGCACCAATGCGCAAACCAACTATCTGATCACCTCAAAGGCTGATACCTTATATGGCAAGGTCCGTATTCTAACTTATGACCTAACGGATAGAGTGCAGATAGAGACGGGAAAAAAGAAAGAAACCTTTACAGCATTGCAAGTATTGAGTGTATCGATCGATAGCCAGCTCTACAAGCCTGTTAAATATGAAAATAAAATACTCCTGATGAAACTGTTAAAATCAGGTTATTTGAGCTTGTATGCATTCCAACTGGAAAATCAAACCCGCTATGATGGCAGATTCTTATTAAAACTGGATTTGACAGGGACAGAACTGCCCAACCTCAGCTTCAAAAAGTTTATGGAAAATTTTCTAAAGGATTGTGAGACTGTGGCGGCTAAAATCAAAGGCGGGGAGTTAACCAAAAAGGATCTCAATCAGATTATCGATGAATACAATACATGCATGAAGAACCAGGTGACTACGCCACCCGTTGTTGAAGGAAATGAAACCTTGATGGCTATTGAATCAATGATAAAGAAAATAGAAGCCGAAGAATTTCCGTCCAAAAAAGATGCCCTTGATTTACTTCGCGATATTCAGGGGAAGGTTAGTAAAAAAGAATCGGTACCCAATTACCTGACGGAGGGCCTTAAATCGTATCTGAGTAACGTTCCTTCGTTAACGGATGACCTGAATAAGCTCATTGCATTATTGCAGAAATGAGGGCAAGAACCTTTTAACCGGTGCAGGAATTGTACTTCGGCTTTGCCAAAAAGAATAGGCTGCACATATAGCTACAATCAAGGCATACACAAAGAGCTGCCCGCCATCCCCCCTAACTTCAATACCCAATAACGTGGCATGCATTCCAAGGGCTCCGGCCATTAAGCCGAACGCGAGTACTGAACCCAACCACACCCCTGAAGGAATTAAAATTAAGATAGAGGCAACCAACTCAAGAATCCCGGTTCCAATTCTACCCCAGGGCTCCATACCCACCGTGGTAAAAATATAGACCGACTCCGCAGAGGCGGTAAACTTAAAATAAAGAGTCTGCATCATTATTATGGCAGCCAGGATGCGTGCTCCCCAATACATTATTTGTTTGATGTTCATAATCGAAGTGTTGTAGAAAGTAGTTCTATATACGCTAAGACTGACTAAAAGATTGTCAACCAGAAGACAGAACTAGTACTTATGGGATTTAAATGCCGATTATTTATTATTCGAAGGTTTTAACATTTCAAACACTTCCGAATTAAACACTATAAGGAGTACAACCACCAAAGCTACTAACAATCCAAACAACAATTGAGTGGAGAGATAAACTCCAAACCCTTTTGCCATTGCCTTAAGCCTTGGTTGATGTTGAAACAAGTCAGAATATGCATAGCTGAAATATAAGATCGCAACCATAATCTGAATCCAGTTAGGTAGAAAAGTTCCGGAAATCGCATAGATAAACAGACTTACGATGCTTAGCCAATACAAATGACCAAGGCCGTAAAAGGGTAATACTGTGTGCTCTGTAAAATTTAAACCGCTTTTGCGGAAGAATAAAAACCGTGAACAGAATGCCTGAATCGGAATCACGATAAACGATACAAGTTTTAAATTATCCGAGACCAATTCAAAGGTTGATTGCATCAACTTCTCTTGTCCACTTCCTTGCTTTGGTACAGGTTGAAGTTTCGAGCTACCCGCGTTTTTTAAGAAATCAACGATACTAATGTCTAACAAACTCGCCACCAGGTACAACAACGTGATCATTAAAAAAAAATACCCTACCGGTCCATAATAGGCAACCCTATTTCCATCGAGATATTTCCTTGTTGCTGTGCCCGGCCGAATCGTTAAATCCCTAAGCGTGCGGGGAAACATTCCGTCAAAACCGTAAATGCGAGCCCAGAAATCATTCCATCCTTCGCGGAAGGTAATTCGCTTAACCATGGCCCGCTGACCACAGCTGGGACAATACTTACCAGCCATACGATCACCGCAATTTATACACGTCTGGGTTGAGTCAGCTGGTTCGATTTGCTCCATAGTCAGAAATCTACTTAAAACTACTCTCCTAAATCAACGGATTTTGATTTTTGTTAACGATCCAGCCAGTCTTTGAATTCCTGCACCCGCTCCCGGGCTACTATCACGTCATTATCATCACTTGTTTTTAACACCAATTTCAATCGGCTGTTGGTGAAGCTGATCATATCCAGAATAGCATCGGTGCCAACGATATATTTGCGATTGATCCGAAAGTAGCGGGACGGATCCAACAGACCGTCCAACTGATCGAGGGTAAAATCAAGAATGTGTTTACGCCCATCTTTGGTTTGGGCAAACGTTGTTTTCTCCAAACTAAAGAAAAAAAGAATCTCACTCACTTCTACTGACTTGAGGTGCTCACCTACCTTAATTACAAAACGCTCTTTGTATTTCTTAGTCAGCATTTGCATCGCATAGCCAATGCTTTCCATCATTTTATCGGGCCGTTGTTGTTGGGTCAGGTTTTGATACTTCCTGAACGCAGCCTCCAGTTCGGTCTTGTCAACAGGTTTCAGGATATAATCGATGCTATTTACCTTAAAAGCTTTAAGGGCATACTCATTGTAAGCCGTGGTGAAAATCACCGGGGCTTTCACCTCTGCTTTATCAAAAATTTCAAAGCTTAAACCATCCGCCAATTGAATATCCATAAAGATTAAATCGATCAAAGGATTTTTGGCAATCCATTCAATTGAACGCTTGACCGAATCCAAAGTCGCGCTGATCTTCACATCGGGCTGAAGGCTTTTAATCAGGGTAGCTAAGCGTTCAGCGGCTTGCGGCTCATCTTCAATAATCAATACGTTCATGTAAGTTCGATGATTGGAAGTGCAACGCTAAACTTTCCATTATGCTCTTTAACTTCAACTTTATCATTACTCAAAAACTCATAACGCTTACGGATGTTTTCAAGTCCAAGCCCCGGTGATTCTCCGGGTAACACGCTTTTCCGTTGAAGTGTATTCTCCACAACAATATGCTTGTCGTGGGTATAAACCTCAATGGTCAATGGATGTTCTTCCGAGATTTCGTTGTGTTTAATGGCGTTCTCCACAAGCATTTGCAAAGCCAGGGGGGCCACCATACTATTCCCATCCGTCAGCCTCAAATCAATTTTTAATTTTTCACCAAACCGGATTTGTTGCAGATACAGATAAGCTTGCAAAAATTTTAATTCTACCGCCAGGGGTACAACCTCTTTTTCGCGGGTATCCAAAACGTAGCGATATACATCCGATAGCTCTTTAATAAACTTCACCGCTTGCTCCTGATCCTGATAAACCAAGTTGGTAAGAGCATTTAAACTGTTAAATAAGAAATGCGGATTAACCTGATTCTTCAAACTTTCATACTGTGCATTGATACTTGCACGTTTCGAAGCCTCCGCATCGACAGCCGCTTGCCGCCAGTTTATCAGAAATGCACGCCCGGTCATAAACATGCTGATAATAAGGGTGATGATAATGGTGGAAGTAAACGTTCCGGAAAGGTTATCGCCTACATCAAAACCAAACACATAGCGGAAAAAATAGATTATTGCATAAACTATTCCGATCGAATAGACCGTCATTCCCACCAACCCAACCATCAACCTTTTAACAGGGTCCTTATGCCATGAATAAAAATAATCCAAGGCCTCTGCCAGGTAGGAATTACCCAGCCAAAGCGCAATCCAAAGCGTGACGGTAAGGATTGAAATCCATGGTAATGAAGAAATCTTAGTGCAGCACCCACGCCAGATAAACCAACTCATCACAATTCCAGCCGCCATAAGCCAGAGCATTGTAATAAAGTTGGTCTTAATAAATTTTATCAGCGAGGGCATCATGCAAATAAGATGTTTTCCAGTGATTCACAAAATCAGCCACCCATGGATTATTTACAGTTTTGAATTAACTCTACAGTCATTTCTTTACCCCATTGTGGAGCTAACGGATTTTCAGATTTAGTCACGCTGTCAAAAAGCCCTAAAGCTTTGTTGGCTGTTGCACAAGCTTCCGTGGGCTGCTGTTTAAAAAACTGTGCCGTTCCAAACTGCATTTGTGCCAGCAACGACATCGCGCGTGGGTTGTTGGGATTCATGCCCAGCGCTTTTCCAAAAGTTTGCATGGCGAGGCCTGAATACTGCTGTCCACGGGAAGCAGGGTCAACGGTGATGCGGATCATGTGAACAAAACCTTCGAGCGCCACAAGTTCAGATTCATTCGCAGCGATACCTTTTCCCTTTTCAACTGCAGCCAGTGCCTGGTCTAAATAGGCGTCTTTCTTTGACGATTCTTTCTCAAGGTTGGCCATCATAATACTTCCAAAGGCGCTATAATAGAATGGTTCCCATTTGTTCTTTTCGGCATTACCAATACGCTCGAGGGTATTCACCGCAGCCTGGAACTCATCCATAGACTTCGCTGTATAAACAGCCTGAATTTGTTTGCCCATTTGTTCATAATACTTTTCATCGTTGGCCATGGTGGCGATGGAGATGAACATCAGGAAGAATAAGGTGATTGTTTTCATATGCATAATTGGTTAGTTGTTAGTTGTTCGTTATTCGTTATTCGTTATTCGTTGTTTGATTAAAGATTCGGAAGTTGATTGATGGATTTGTTTTTACTGAGGGTGATAAACACGCCCAGAAAGAGAAAGCGTGGCGCAGCTTGCCGAATTGGCCTGCTCACATACTGACCTTGTGCATCCTGTGTTTTACTGTATTCATAACCAAAGATGTTGTCGCGCCCCAACAGATTGGTGCATGACACGTAAATGATCAGATTGTTTTTGGGCAGGTAAGCGAGGTTAGCACTTAGGTCCTGGTACGAAGGTGTTCTATCCGAATTAAATTCATCGGAGGGTTTATTGGGGTTATAATACGTTCGCGGACTGCTATAGCTATAGGTAAAGCCAAGTTGAGTTTTCCAGTTAGTAATAAAATGCTTGTAGACAAAAGAGAAGTTGTGTGCCGAAGCAAACGAAGGAATGGCAGATGCCGGAAAGTTCAGGTAATCGCGCTTCGTATCCAGAAAGGAGTAAGAGATCCAGTAGTCTACATTTTTAATCGTTTCATTATCGCGCCAGAAAACTTCAACACCTTTCGCATACCCCGTGCCGGAATTAGTAATAACAGAGGGATTACCGGTATTAAATTTAATCAGCTCCTCGTATCGTTTATAGTACGTCTCCACCCGAAACGTTTTGCGATCCGTCACAACCTGGTAATTAAGAATAAAATGTTCGGCCTGTTGTGCTTTAAGCTGATTGGTGATTCTTACGTATTGATTGAGCGGTGACTGACGGAACGTTCCATAGGCAAAAGAAAACTGACCTTGCTTACCCGGTTTGTAGGCCAGTGAAACCCGTGGATCAACATGGGCCTGATCATTTAATCCGTTGTACTCAAATCGTGCGCCACCCTTGGCAACAAAGTGGTTGCTGGCATAAAACTCGGCTTCAGCAAATGCAGCAGACAAAGGCTCCGAGAAACTGAGCGACTCCATCGCATCGGTGGCTGCATTTAATCGGGAGGCCTCATAGTACCGGTTAATAAGTTCTCCGCCCATTCGTACTTCCAGCCGTTCACTTACCGAGTGCTCGAACACGGCTTTGGCATGAATTCCTTCTTCAGTCTCATTCATTGGGTATCCGTCAACCTTTGTCTTGTTCTGATTATAGGAATATGCGAGGCCGGTGCGCATTGACCATTTCGGATTGAGTGATTGCTGGTACGATCCATTGCCATAGCGGTAGTTATTGGTCAGGTCATATTGGTATTTGATAGCGGGGTCAAGAATATCATGTTGATACATCGAGTAAGAAGTGTGGTTAAGGTTCCCGAAGAATTTAAACAAACCATCCTTTCCCGTTTTCTGACGGTATGCAAAACTTCCCTCGCCTGATGCCGGTGGAATTCTCCAATCAATCTCCTGGTTAATCAGATTGAAGTAAGGCCGGATGTTGGTGTATTGAATTTTTCCTGATAGGGACGCCCGATCCCAAACCTGTGTATGCGCAACATCAGCACCTACAGACAGGATACCAATATCCGTTTGATTCATCTCCGCAATGTCTTTCGAATTCAACACCAACGCGGATGAAAGCGCCTGACCATATTCGGCTGAATACCCACCCGTACTAAAGCTGGTGCCCTTAAACATAAAAGGCAGGAAACGTCCTCTGGAAGGAGTGTTGGGTGCTGATGGACCATAAGCATCGAGCACTACCATTCCATCAATAAAAGTGCGGGCTTCCGAGTCATCGCCACCACGTACAAATAGCCGGCCCGTTTCCCCCACCTTTTGCGTTCCAGGTAATGTATTCAGTGCCCCCGCGATATCGGCTGTTGCGCCAGCGGTGGTGGCAATGTCCACAGGCTTTAAAATAGTTCTGCGCTTTTCTTCACCCGCGGTAAATGAGCCCGCAGAAATTACTACCCCATCAAGTTGATTGATCTCTTCTTTTAGATGTGCTTCAATTTTGATCGCCTTACCGGTAAGTTCTACCTCTTGAGAATATTCCTGATATCCTACAAAGGAGATGATCAAAACCTGGCTGCCTGTCTCTTCCGAGAGGAAAGAAAAACTTCCATCAATAGCAGAGCTGGTTCCATCGTACGAATCCTTGATCAGGATATTGGCTCCGGGAATAGGTTCACCCCGGTCGTCTTTTACCTGGCCCGAGATTTTCGTCTGACCCCATACTGTTCCTGTGATCAGCATAATTAATAGAGTAAAAACTGGTTTCATGTCGGTCGCTTGTTTGGCGATTACACGATAAAAGTGGGGCGACCAGCGAGGTTTTAATAAAGGAGGTTACCGAAGTGTTGAACCAGAATGACGAACTGTTGAAAACCGGGGCCGGCAGATTGCCGCATCTCTCCCATTGGATTTAGCGGTTCTTATCAATACTTTGGCAGCCAAATAGCCATTCATGAAAAGACTTTTGATTGCCTTTCTCGGATTTGCACATGGGGTAATCGGCCAACCCGAACAAAAATTCATTAAAGAAGAAAACGTTAGCCGTGTAATCAAAACCCTAACAGCCGATGAGATGATGGGGCGCTCAGCCTCACGCCCTGAACATATTGAGAAGGCAACTGCCTTTATTGAGGCAGAATTCAAGAATATAGGGCTTAATACCTTTACTGGACTTACTACCTACCGGCAGGAGTTTAAAAAGGATCAGATTGCCCCTCAAACTTTGGAGGTAATAATCAACGGGCAAAAAATACCAACCGAAAACACATTGCTTGTTTCGGAACTCACCGACCTGAACATAACACGGGGAGCAGGTGTGATTGTTATCCCCTACGATACGGCTATTAAAAATACCCGTCAGTTTTTACTTAGCAAAGCATTCAACCTTACGCGCGACACTGCGACTGCTTTTGTCTTAGTGGCCCCTGAGTTTAAAGAAAATTTCAAGGAACTAAAGACCTACTTCGGTAAACGATTTATATCGGGTCGTAAAACCAATAAGATCTTTGTACTGGGTGTCACTTCTGTGCTTTCTTACTCCGTAAAAGCGACCCAGAAAATTGAGCCTATAACAATGGCTAATGTAGTAGGTGTGCTGAAGGGCAAAACGAAACCTGATGAGTTTGTTGTGTTCTCCGGCCACTATGACCACATTGGTATTCGTCCGGCTGTTGCCGGTGACTCTATTGCCAACGGGGCTGATGATGATGCCTCCGGCACCACGGCTGTGATCGAACTGGCGCGTTATTTCAAAAATGTAAAAAACAATCAGCGCACGCTGATCTTTGTTGCCTTTACGGCTGAAGAGATTGGGGGCTTCGGTTCAAAATATTTCTCAGAGCAACTCAATCCCGATAAGGTAGTGGCCATGTTCAACATTGAAATGATTGGCAAGCCCAGTAAGTGGGGACAAAATTTTGCGTTTATTACTGGGTACGAGAAATCAGACTTCGGGGAGATTCTAACGAAAAACCTGAAAGGAACTCAATTTGAATTCAGACCTGATCCCTATCCCAAACAAAACCTGTTCTATCGGTCCGACAATGCTACGCTGGCTCGGTTAGGGGTGCCTGCACACACCATCTCCACCGATGAAATTGACATCGATAAGTTTTATCATACGGTAGATGATGAAGTAGAAACACTGGACATAAAAAACATTACCTCCACCATTCGCGCCATTGCGTTGAGTTCAAAAACTATTGTGAATGGTACCGATGCACCTAAGCGAATTGACAAGGCCACAGTGCGTTAATCTTTTTGCACGCTAAGGTGCTAAGAGCGCCAAGAAAAAATTTAACTTACCCTTTGCAGACTTTGCGCCTTTGAGGCTTATTAGTTTTTTCTCAGCTGGCGATATGAATTTTTTAACCGCGAAGGCGCAAGGACGCAAAGAAATACTTTAGCTTAACCTTTGTGTCTTAGCGTCTCTGCGGTTTAGTATTGTTCTACTGACTGGGTGGCGATACCATACCTAGAACTTTCAAAAGTAGGGGGCGAACAAGTAGGTAGAGCACAGCACCAATTAAGGCAAAAATGGATCCTATGCCGGTGGGTAACACTGCACCAAATGTAAAAGTCATACCGATGACAAAGCCAAGCAGGCATTCAGCCCGATAGATGGGAAAGAACAGTGCTATAATAAAAATACTATTCACCATGTATCCCGGAATATCAGGATACCCCAATGTGTAAAAAGTAGAAAGCAATACACCAAACAACAAAGCACCTGCGAACCCATACACGATGGATACCGGGAGCGCTTCAGTTGATTTTTCATCCGGGCTATGAATAATTCTCTGTTGGATGCGATACAACAGAAACCAGGTGAGTAAAGGAAGTAAAAGACCGCCCCACCAATTAGAAATGGAAGGCATGTCTGCACGGGCCAGGATGTTATGACTAGGCACACCTCCATGAAAATGGTTCCAGGCTAAGAGTGACCCTATCGATATCGTAACAAGTGAAGTAATGTAGAGCCGGGCTTTGAAAAAAGTATTTTGGTTCATTAGCCTATTTTAAATTATTCCTTAACGAGGTTAACCTTGTTGCAAAATTCTGGGTCTACAGACAACCTCTGATTACTTATTTCTTTTTGATATTCTGAGCTTGTCTCTGGAAAAATAAGTTATCGTAACGACTTTAACTCGGTAAGCAATATAGTAATCGTAGTGCTACCAATATTCTCCACATAATGTTTACTGGTTCTGTCACTCCATTCCGTTACACCTTGTACTTCCACATAATCAAAAGGTTCATTATTTTCCGGATAAACTCGGAAAGTACCACCTGAAACAACATAGGATGTTTTTGGGAGGTGGGTATGCGGGTTATCTTTTTCTCCAGGCTTAAGCGTGTATTCAATAACACGCACATGATCATTTTCCAATACCAATTTGTATTTATCGGGTGAAGCTGTCAATACATCTATTTCTTCAATGTCAGTTTTCACTAATGCTACACCATCTTTTTCTGTACCCAAGTTGTTTTCGCTCGTTGACGGTTGATTGCACGAACTCGCAAAACAGAAGATGCTGATTAGAACAATAATTTTATTCATAGTGATCATCAGGTTTTAAACATGAACCTGTGCGTGAGACCAGGAACGGGTAATTTATGAATTTTATGTTTCATCTCTGCACTTAGGTCCAGTGTCTCTTTCGATAGGAGTCCCCAAGGTGATGAACTCCGTTGCAAAACATGCTCATTAAGCAATGCCCTATTGTATAATTGCAATACCGTCAAAAGTCATAAAAAACTAACTCCCTCAACCCACCAAAAACCCAAGGATTGGCTTATTTTTGCAGTCCGAAAAAGAGAACTGTTCTACTATGGCCGAATACACGAAAGACGAGATCAGACGAATTGAAGAGAAATGGCGCAAAACCTGGATCGACAAAGAGGTTTACAAAGTCAGCAACAATCCCGATAGCTATCGGGACAAGCCCAAATACTACGTGCTCGATATGTTCCCCTACCCGTCCGGGGCCGGCCTGCACGTGGGGCACCCACTGGGTTACATCGCTTCCGATATCGTAGCTCGCTTCAAACGCATAAAAGGTTTTAATGTGTTGCACCCCATGGGCTTCGATGCCTTTGGTTTGCCGGCCGAGCAATATGCGCTGGAACATGGTATTCATCCAGCTGTTTCAACGGCTGATAATATCAACAACTTTAAAAGACAATTAGGTAACATTGGCTTCTGCTATGACTGGAGTCGGGAAGTGCAGACCTGCGATCCCAAATACTACCGCTGGACACAATGGATCTTCCTGCAGATTTTCGATAGCTGGTTTAACCGGAAGAAAGAAAAGGCCGAGCGCATTTCAGAATTGATAAAGATTTTTGAAGCCGAGGGAAATGTTAACCACCCGATTCCGAATTCGAAATTCCGCATTCAACATTTTAGTGCGGCTGACTGGAAAGGGTATGCCGAAAAAGAGCAGCAGGAAATTTTAATGGAATATCGTCTCGCTTACCTCGCTTACACGGATGTAAACTGGTGCGAAGCCTTAGGCACGGTGCTTGCGAATGATGAAGTCATCAATGGCGTAAGTTATCGGGGCGGCTTTCCGGTGGTGAAAAAACAGATGCGCCAGTGGAGTTTGCGCATCACGGAGTATGCTGAACGTTTGTTGAAAGGATTGGATGAAATTGATTTCAGCGAATCGATGAAAGAAATCCAGCGCAACTGGATTGGGAAGAGTGTGGGAGCACAATTAAAGTTCAAAGTTCAAAGTTCAAAGTCTGAGGTTGCCGTCTTCACCACCCGCCCCGATACCATTTTCGGTGTCGACTTCATGGTGATCGCTCCGGAACATGAATTGGTAAAGAAGATTACTACTCCCGAACAACAGGCAGAGATCGATAAATATTTAAAGTATGTCGAGAGCCGCTCGGAAGTAGATCGTATGGCAGAGGTGAAAAAGATCACCGGAGCCTTTACGGGTGCGTATGCCATGAATCCATTCAACGGCAGACAAATACCAATCTGGATCAGTGAATATGTATTGGCCGGGTATGGTACGGGTGCGATTATGGCTGTGCCGTGTGGCGATGAACGCGATCATAAGTTCGCGAAACATTTCAACTTGCCGATTACAAATATCATCGGTTCGCATTACAATGGCGAAGAAGCGAACCCAACCAAAGATGCAATCCTGGAAAACTCTGATTTCCTGAATGGGATGGTGATGCACCAGGCCATTGATGTAGTGGCCACAAAGCTGGAAGAAATGGGTATCGGCAAACGCCAGGTGAATTATAAAATGCGCGATGCAGGCTGGAGCCGTCAGCGCTACTGGGGCGAACCGTTTCCGGTAGTATTCAAAGACGATGTGCCCTATGCGATGCCGGAAAGTGAGTTGCCGCTGGAGTTACCGCCCTCCAATAACTTCAAACCCTCCGGCAATGGCGAAGGACCGCTGGCTAACTTAACAGACTGGATCAACTTTTCACCAAACGCCAAACGCGATAGCAACACGATGCCAACGCACGCGGGTGCTGCGTGGTATTTTTTACGCTACATGGATCCACACAACGAACATGCTTTCGCAGATAAAAAAGCCTTGGACTACTGGAATCAGGTGGATGTATACATTGGCGGATCAGAACATGCCGTTGCGCACTTGTTGTATTCACGCCTGTGGACGAAAGTACTGCACGACTTAGGATACCTGAATTTTGATGAACCGTTTAAGAAACTGATCAACCAGGGAAAGATTACGGGCGATTCGAGATTTGTGTATCGCGTAAGAGGAACTCATCAATTTGTTTCAGCTGGATTGAAAGGCAACCATGATACCGATGCGCTTCATGTCGATATAAGTTTAGTCAATGGATTAGAATTAGATACCGAAGCGTTCAAAAAATGGAAGCCCGATTTCGCTAATGCTGAATTCATTTTAGAGGATGGCAAATATATCTGCGGCTCGGCCATTGAAAAAATGAGCAAGTCATACTTCAATGTAGTAAACCCCGATCAGATCATCGCTGATTACGGAGCGGATACCCTGCGCCTGTACGAAATGTTCCTCGGTCCGCTGGAAGCCTCCAAGCCGTGGAGCACGCAAGGCATTGATGGAGTTTTCAAATTCATCAGAAGATTCTGGAACCTCGCACATGACAGCACCGGCAAATTCAAAGTAAGCGATGCCGAACCTACCCGCGAGGAATTAAAGGTACTTCACAAAACACTGAAGAAAGTAGAACAGGATATTGAAAACTTCTCGTTCAACACTTCAGTAAGTGAGTTCATGATTTGCGCCAATGAATTGTCTTCTTTGAAATGCAACAAACGCAAAGTAATAGAGCCCCTGGTAATTGCCCTCTCTCCGTTCGCACCCCACGTGGCTGAAGAGTTGTGGTCATTGCTGGGTCATACGGATACTATTCTTAATGCCTCGTTCCCGAAGTACGATGAGCAGTACCTGATCGAAAGCACCTTCAGCTATCCGATTTCCATCAATGGAAAAGTACGCGCGCAAATGGAATTTGCCTTAGACATGCCCAGGGAAGACATCGAGAAAGTGGTGCTTGCTTCTGAGATCGTGTTAAAGTGGACGGAAGGCAAACCACCCAAAAAAGTAATTGTGGTGCCAGGCCGGATTGTAAACGTGGTGCTGTAATCTGTAGCTAATTGCCCGATTCGAATCGGTTTTCAAAATCCCTGATCTGTGTCAAGACAAATCAGGGATTTTTATTTTTTAAAACATGACGGAAATCATTACATTCATCGTGGATATAAACCACCTTCCCTCATGTAAAACTTAAACATTTACCGCCATGATCTCCGAAATATTAACAACCGGAAAACACTTACTCCAGCCTAGCTTAATGGAAATGCACCACAGCAGCCTGGAATGGCTCTCAACCACCGTATTATGGAAACAGGAGGTTTCCTTCTTTCAAAAACTACTCGATCGCTATTCTCCCCAACTCACTTCCATAGATGACAAAAAGAAAGTAAGTCACTTTCAAAATGTGATTACGTATTACGGAGGCGAACTAATCGACACGCTTCGCAAAAAAATCAAAGGCCACGAACATAAACTGGCCGACCGCTTGCAGGAACTTAAAACCACCGACACCGAATACTATCAGGAACATGGCGAACTGATGGAAGAATTGGGTGCCTTCATGAAAACCTTTAATTCCTTCAAAAGCGAGTTCTTCTCTTTTATCGACAAGGCGCTTTGAGAAATCAGGTTTAGCTAACGGCCAGTAGGCAACATTTACTTACCTTAGCGCACCATAAAGTTCTACCTCATGCGCTATTCTAAAATTGTTGGCCTCGGACATCATGTGCCCGAAACCGTAATCACCAACGCTCACCTATCCACTATGATGGATACTACCGATGAGTGGATTATTGAACGAACGGGCATTAAAGAAAGACGCTGGATTGATCCCGCCAAGGATACCGTTGCGAACATGGCCGCCAAAGCTTCGCGCATGGCACTTGAGCGCGCAAAGCTTACCGAAAAGGACATCGAGTTTATTGTATTTGCTACCATTACCCCCGACTACTTCTTTCCTGGCTCGGGGGTTTTGCTTCAGCGTGAATTAGGACTTGATGGAATCGGAGCCCTTGATATCCGCAATGCCTGTTCGGGATTTATCTATGCACTCTCCGTTGCTGATCAGTTCATCAAGTCGGGAATGTATAAGACTATATTAGTCGTTGGCGCTGAAATACAGTCGACCGCGATTGATGCCACCACCCGTGGTCGTAACACGGCAGTAATCTTTGCCGATGGCGCTGGGGCTGTAATTCTTCAGCCATCTGATAAACCCGGAATTCTTTCAACCCATTTACATTCGGATGGCCGCTTTGCTGAAGAACTCTATGTGCGCGATCCCGGCAGCAGTCGCCCGCGCGAAGAAAGACAACCCGAGCAAATTCTCGACACCACGCATTATAAAGTAGTGATGAATGGCAGCCAGGTATTTAAGCATGCCGTGGTGCGGTTTATGGAAGTAATCAACGAAGCACTCATTGCCAACGGCATGAAGAAGGATGAAATCAGCCTGTTGGTGCCGCACCAGGCCAACCTGCGCATCAGTCAGTTTATCCAACAAAAACTGGATCTTCCGGATTCAAAAGTGTACAACAACATCATGCGGTACGGAAACACTACAGCCGCATCGATTCCCATTGCCATGAGCGAAGCGTGGGCAGAAGGAAGAATCAAAGAAAATGACGTAATTTGTTTAGCAGCTTTTGGCAGTGGCTTTACGTGGGCATCTGCGTTGATACGCTGGTAGTCCACTTAAAATTCAAGATTCTAAATTCAAAATTTGAATCTTGATCAACATACAAGATTTTGAATTTTAAATTTTGAAATTGATCTAATGAAAACAACCTCTTATAACCCCAGTTCCCTTGAGGTAGACTTTGCCAATGCGCTCACGATCCTGCAAAAGGAAATAGAAAAGCACCTTCAAAACAACCAGATTACCAGCATCGAACCTAACCTCACGCGCGATAATCCCATGGTAAAATTTAACCTGGTGGATAAAGACGGAGATCCCCATGAAATTGTGATCCGGATTGTGCAAATCCCCGATAAGTTTTGATTTTCAATAACTAACCTTACGGCCTATGTCAATACTGATCGTTCTGCTTTGTATTGTATTGCTGGTTGTATTGATTACCTATTTCAAGCTCAACGCATTCCTTTCCTTTCTGATTGTTTCCATCCTGGCCGGATTATTACTGGGCATCGAGGTTTCCAAAATCAGCGGCTCCGTACAAAAAGGAATTGGTGATATGCTGGGCAGCCTGGTAATTGTAGTGATTGCCGGCTCCATGCTGGGTAAACTTGTGGCCGAAAGTGGCGCAGCCCAACAAATTGCTGCCGGACTTAGCAAAGCGTTTGGCGAACGTAATTTGCAGTGGGCCCTTATGACTACCGGGTTTATCGTTGGCATCCCACTCTTTTATAATGTGGGCTTCATTCTCGTCTTCCCGCTGATTGCTTCGGTCGTGTATCGGTATAAACTTCCCGCTGTGTATGTGGGCTTACCCATGATGGCAGCGCTTTCTGTAACGCATGGATTCTTACCGCCACACCCCTCGCCCACAGCTTTGGTGGCCCAGTTTCATGCCGACATGGGCACTACCTTATTATATGGACTGGCCATCGGGTTTCCAACGGTGCTGATTGCCGGGCTGCTCTATTCAAAAACCCTGAAAGGAATTAATGCCACACTCCTTAAAACATTTCAAACCGAAAGCTTACCGGAAGATAAACTTCCCGGGATGGCAATCAGTCTTTTCTCAGCTTTGCTGCCCGTGCTCATGCTGGCGACTACAACCCTTGTCAATCCCTACATCCCAGCCGATTCGGCTTTCAAAAAGGGGTTTGTTTTTCTGAGTGATCCGGCCATTGTGATGTTGCTTTCCCTGGGCGTAGCTACCTATACGCTTGGCTTGCGCAGAGGTGCAAGCATGAAATACCTTATGGACATTTACGGAGATTCCGTGAAAGATGTAAGCATGATTTTATTAATCATGGGGGGTGCAGGCGCGCTGAAACAAATTCTGATCGACAGTGGTGTAAGCACCGACATTGCCCGCGTGCTGGAAGGCGTTGATGCGCATCCCCTGGTGCTTGGTTGGATTATTACCTGCATCATTCGCGTCTGTGTGGGATCAGCCACCGTGGCCGGACTTACCGCGGCCGGTATCATGGTTCCCTTCATTGGCCGGCCAGGAGTAGACTCCAACCTGATGGTACTTTCCATCGGTGCGGGGAGCCTTATGTTTTCGCATGTTAACGATGCCGGCTTCTGGCTTTTCAAAGAGTACTTTAATCTGAGTATTAAGGATACCATCCGCTCGTGGTCATTGATGGAAACGATCGTGGCCGTTTGTGGCCTTGCGGGCGTGATGCTGATCAATTCGTTCCTGTAAAGCCGCACTATTTACAAAATTGGGCCACGAGGTCAAATTCATGTCCCTTAGCGGCTGGTGACTTGTAGCATCCATCGCCAGTAGGTACAACACTGCGGCTGGTGACTTGTAGCATCCAGCGCCAGCAGGTACAACACTGCGGCTGGTGACTTGTAGCATCCAGCGCCAGCAGGTACGACACTGCGGCTGGTGACTTGTAGCATCCATCGCCAGTAGGTACAACACTGCGGCTAGTGACTTGTAGCATCCAGCGCCAGTAGGTACAACACTGCGGCTGGTGACTTGTAGCATCCAGCGCCAGCAGGTACAACACTGCGGCTGGTGAGTTGTAGCATCCATCGCCAGCAGGTACAACACTGCGGCTGGTGACTTGTAGCATCCATCGCCAGTAGGTACAACACTGCGGCTGGTGAGTTGTAGCATCCATCGCCAGCAGGTACAACACTGCGGCTGGTGAGTTGTAGCATCCATCGCCACGTCTAGTAGCATTGCTCGCCACCACTACTGACATACCTCGCCTCTACTACCAACATCCCTCGCCACGTCTAATGACATCTCTGGCCAGCTACGTCTTGTAGCACTTCCAGCCACTGCTTGCTACATTACTCGCCACTACTAGCTACATCGCCAGCCAGTAGTAACTTCACTGCACATAGTGTGTGGTAGCATTGCCACATCATGTAGCACAGTTAGCCACTATTAACTACATCGCAGCTACTACCAGTTACTATGCCAACCACATATGATGACATCGCCAGGCATATCTGACATTTCCTGGTCAGGGGTTCTCTGTGCCGATAAGGCGTGGACTACAATACGTATGTGGATTGTAGAATCCTACTCCGGCTGCTGCCTGTATGAAATGGCTTCCCGGCCTTGCCGAGGTGAGGCTAAATAATCAGGCTGGTGTTCCATCACTCACTTCTCGCATCGGTAACTCAGGCCTGCAATAACCTATGAATTATGCAAAATAGCCCGTTTTTGCATTGGATTAAATGATTAAGCCCCCTATCTTACCTGTATCCAATAAGGGTGTATAGGACACTCCGTGCCCTATACACAAACGTTGTGCACAATTTTGTTTGACAGGTGAGACAACTGACAACGACAGACAAGAATTAAAATCACGAGGAAATATATGCCATATCCGATTTCATTAAACAAATACTTGATAATCGACTCGGACAAGGACTCAATTATAAATGAATTAACCGTTGGACTGAATGGGATAAAGACTCAGTTTAAGCTCCATGAGGACAGCTTAAATTTGACGTGGTGTACCGAATTTAGTTCGGGGACATCGAGTCTAAAAGAATTTAATAAAGGACAGATTAAACTAATTTCGACAAACGGACAGTTTAAAGTTCATTTCAAAATAATCCTTATTGAGCACTTAATAATTTTTCTATTTCTATTGACATTGGGTGTTTACGGACTATTTGACAACGGACTGGACTCGGTAATATTTAAAGTCGCTGTTATCCTACTGACAGCAAACTTTGTGTTTTGTTATGTTTTTCCATTAATAGCGTTGAATTCGTTTATTGACGACATAAGAAAAAGAACACGTGATAACGTGAGTGGTTAACAAAACTGTGCACAACAGCATGTTTGCGCTATGGCCGGGCGACAAGTTAAATTTTAGTATTTTTATAAAACCAACGTTTGGTTTCGTGGGACAACGCGCGGCTTCGGAAGCCGGCCACATCGCAAACACAAACGTTGGGCGCAAGCTTTTTAGGACATGACAGACAAACTAATCGGGACATTTGGGACACTGACGGCAATATTATTTGTAGTTGGCTTCGTTGGACTATTTATTTTCAACCCGCAGACTTATGAGGAGTTAAATAACTTGAGTATTTCTGCGTACAACCTAGATGGAATGAATGCGGAGAATTGGATAAAAACATTTTACATCATCGTTGGACTACTTAACGTAATTGTTGCAATCGGACTTTTTAAAATGTCGGACAACAAATCAATAAT
>JBGASB010000004.1:0-393866 GCA_044229915.1 Cyclobacteriaceae bacterium | reverse complement strand
GGATTAGCCCAGGTTACCACCGGAGTTGCTTTAACAATAGAGAGAATCGCATTCACATAGGTGATTATGTAATTGTTGTCTGTTCCTCCTGAGACTGTTATCGGGTAATTTCCTACGGTGCTGGCTGCAATGGCTGACGTAGTGGCAATTGGCTGCGAATCTAATACCGCAATAGTCTCTCCATTAACAAACCCTGAATAATTAATTACAAAGACTGGATTTGCGGTTCCGTAGGGTCTGCTTGCACCCTGAGCTGTGGCAACTAAAGTTGCTTTTGAAACAGTCAGGATTGCGGGTACATAATTGAAATTATAGTTATTATCAGCCCCCCCACCTACAGTTATAGCATATGAACTCACCGGACTTGAAATACCTGCAGAAGTTGAAGCAATTGGAGCAATATCAATAACCGCTAAATCATCACCATTTAAAAAACCAGTATAGCTTATCGTAAACACTGGATTAACCGAGCCGTACAACCGGCTTGCATTAGCAACAGATGCTGTTAATGTTGCTTTCGTGATTGACAATGAACTTGATACATAAATCAAGTTATAATTGTTATCAGATCCACCTGAAACGGAAATAGGATATGTTCCAACCGGGCTCAAAACGGTTGCGGTCGTAGATGTTATTGGAGCTGAGTCAATCACCGAAGAGGTTTCTCCATTTACGAATCCAGTATAGTTAACCGTCAAAGATGGGTTAGCAGCAGCATAGACACGGGCTTGATTATTTGCAGTTACAGTGAGCGAAGCCTTGGTTATAGTCATGATACCCGATTGCAATATTATTCCATAATTCAAGGCTGAACCACCACTTAATGTGATCGGATATACTCCTACCGGACTTGTTGTAGTTGCTGTGGTGCTTACTGCAGGGGGTGTAATCGATGAAGCGTTATCTCCATTAAGAAATCCGCTGTAAACTATGCTGAGAGTCGGGTTCGATTGACCGTATGTTTTTGTGTTTTCTGTGGCCCTTGCGATTAAAGGAGATACGTTAATCGCTAAAACTCCATTTTGAAGGGTAAGATTATAGTTAATAGATGTACCTCCACTTAGTACAATGGGATAAGTTCCAACATTGCTTAAACTGGTTGCCACTGTACTCGCAGTGGGGGTGGTTATTTCACTTTCGGTGTCTCCATTTACAAAGCCTGTGTAACTGATTGTAAATCCAGGATTAGCAAGTCCATAAGATCTTGACTTATCATCAGCGCGCGCTGTCAGCGGAGCCTTGGTAATAGAGAGTGATCCATTAACATATATAAAACTATAATTGTTGTCAACCCCACCTGCAGGAACAATTGGAAATACACCACCCGCATTGTCTCCGGCAATAGCCGAGCAAGAGGCTGTTGGAGTAGTATCAATAACTCCATTGTTTTCACTATTTACAAAGCCTGAGTAGTTTATGGAAAAAGTGGGATTAGCTGCTCCATAAATCCGGCTAGTGCTTACTGCAGTGACTGTGAGCGTTGCTTTATTAACGGTAAGCTGTACGTTGCTACTTACTGAATTGTAATTAATCCCGTCAGTAGGAATGAAATTGACAGACAATGTTTGATTGACCCCGGCATTTAACAAAGCACCCAGAGCGGGTGTATAAACAAATGTTCCCGGTACATTGGATGTAGCATTAAGCTGAGTTGCAGTTAAGGTTGTGCCATAGGTAATCGTTGCAGGGTTCGACCAGCTAACCACTGGATTATCCTTGTTATTTACAAAAATCTGAACCTGCGTGGTTGGAACTGAATTGTAATTTGAAGCATCTGTTGGATTAAAGGCAACTGATAGTGTGTAAGTTCCCACCGTCCCAAATGAAGTTCCTATAGCTGGAGTATATGTAAAAGTGCCAGGTACATTAGCCGTGGCATTAAGCTGAGTTGAACTTAATGGTTCATTCACTTTGATTGGCAGTGGAGTTGGCCAGGTTACTAAAGGAGTTGCCTTATTTACAGTAATAGATACTGTTCGTCCAATAATTGAATTGTAGTTTATAACATCAGTAGGAGTAAAATTTAAAGAGAGCGTCTGGTTGACCCCAACATTCAGGATCGTTCCACTGGCGGGTGTATATACGAAGCTACCCGGTACATTAGCGCTCGCATTTAACTGAGTTGCACTCAAAGGAGTCCCATAAATAATAGATGCAGGATTTGCCCATGTGATTACCGGTGTTGCTTTATTCACAGTAATAAGCCTCTGAACATCATTTACAGCGTTATAATTCGTAGCATCTGTTGGAGCAAAATCAACTGATAAAACCTGATTAGCACCCGCATTTAATAGCGTTCCAAGAGTGGGGGTGTAAACAAATACCCCTGGTACATTAGAAGTTGCATTGAGTTGAGTGGCGCTCAAGGCGACACCGTATGTTATGGCTGCAGGATTTGGCCAGGTTATTATGGGTGTCGCCTTATTTACAGTAATGACTACAGTGGTGCCGTTTACCGGATTATAATTAGTGAGATCCGTTGGACTAAAGTTTACTGATAAAACTTGATTTGCTCCGGAATTTAATACTGTTCCGCTGGCAGGTGTGTAGGTAAATGACCCACCTACAGATGCCGTTGCATTAAGCTGAGCAGCACTTAATGCCGTGCCATAGGTTATGGCACCAGGTGTAGCCCATATAACTACTGGTGTTGCTTTGTTAACGTTTATCGAAACCGTTGTTCCATTAACAGAGTTATAGTTGGCTGCATCGGTAGGATTAAAATTAACTGACAAAGCTTGATTGGTACCCGCATTTAAAACTGTTCCAATGCCGGGTGCATAAATGAATGTACCGGGCACATTACTTGTTGCATTTAGCTGGGTTGAACTCAGCGCAGTTCCATAGGTAATTGCAGAAGGGTTAAGCCATGTAATTACAGGATTTGCCTTATTTACTGTGAGCGAAACGGTGGTGTTTGATACGTTGTTGTAATTAGAAAAATCAGTCGGCACAAAATCAACTCTCAAGGTTTGGCTTCCCGCATTGAGAACTGTTCCTAACGCAGGTGTGTAAGTCAATGTTCCTGGAACACTTGCGGTGGCATTCAACTGAGTAGCACTTAGCGCGATTCCATAGGTAATTGCGGAAGGAGTGTTCCAGGTAATTACAGGCGTTGCCTTATTAACTGTTATAGTAACTGTAGTATTCAATACATTGTTGTAATTCGTACCATCTGTTGGAGTAAAGTCCACTCTCAATGTTTGACCCCCTGCTCCCAATACCGAACCTGCGGATGGTGTGTAGGTCATTGTTCCGGCAACGTTCCCTGTGGCATTCAGTTGGGTGGCGCTTAAGGCTGTTCCATAGGTTATGGCAGCTGGATTAGACCAGCTTACTATAGGGGTTGCTTTCGTAATTGTGAGCGTACCGTTCACATAGGTAAAGGAATAGTTATTATCTGTGCCTCCTGATAGTATAATAGGGTACGCTCCTACTGAACTCGTAAGATTTGCAGTTGTGGTTGCTGTGGGTGTTAGATCAAGTACACTTGCCGTCTCTCCATTCACAAATCCAGAATAGGAAATTGAAAAAGAAGG
Organism: Cyclobacteriaceae bacterium; assembly: GCA_044229915.1. Lineage (GTDB taxonomy): Bacteria > Bacteroidota > Bacteroidia > Cytophagales > Cyclobacteriaceae > ELB16-189. Next base: position 390,327 of record JBGASB010000004.1, on the reverse strand, counting down.
ATTGGTCACACCATATATCCTACTTGCATTCGAAACTGTAGCGGTGATAGAAGCTTTGGTGATCGTAAGTGTTCCCTGAGTATAAGCAAAATTATAATTATCATCTGAGCCACCTGAAACAGTAATCGAATAGGGTCCGACCGCACTGGTCACTATCGCTGGTGTGGTTGCGACAGGTACCGTATTCAATACCGTTGAGTTTTCGCCATTCACAAATCCCGTGTAGGCAATTGAAAACACTGGATTGGCTGAACCATAAACTCTGGTAGCATCTGATGCTATTGCCGTAACGGTCGCTTTAGTGATTGTTAGTGTGCCTGGCAAATAAACTAAATCATAATTATTATCAGAACCTCCCGAAGCAATAATTGGATAGGTTCCAACTGGCGAACCAGTCGTGACCGAGGTCGAGGCTGTAGGAACAATATCAATTACAGAAACCGTTTCGCCATTAACAAAACCAGAATAACCAATAGTCAAAACTGGATTGGCCGATCCATAAAGGCGACTTTGATTGGTTGGCGTTGCCGTTAGGGTAGCTTTGGTAACAGCAAGTACAACCGTGGTACCAATCACCGAATTGTAATTGGTTAGATCCGTTGGGTTGAAGTTAACAGACAATACATGATTAGGTAAGACATTCAGAATCGTTCCGCTGGAATAATTATAAATAAATGCGCCCGGAACAGTAGCTGTTGCATTCAATTGGGTAGTGCTCAACGGTGTACCGTAAATTATGTCTGCAGGATTTATCCATGTAACTATCGGTGTTGCTTTCGTAATGGTGAGGGTGCCACTTACATAAGTGAAAGAATAATTATTATCAGCCCCACCAGAAACTGAAATTGGATATGATCCTACTGAACTGGTGGAAACCGCTGTTGAAGTTGCTGTGGGGGGTGTATCCAAAACCAATGAGGCCTCGCCATTAACGAATCCGGTATATGTTATCGAAAAGGATGGATTAGCAACTCCATAGACCCGACTGGCGTTAGAAGCTGTGGCTGTAATAATTGCTTTGGTAACCGTAAGGGTTCCGGCAGCATATAAAATGTTATAATTGGTATCCGACCCGCCTGACACGGTAATGGGATACGTACCCACGTTACTCCCCAATGTGGCTGTCGTGGAAGTTGTGGGTGCCGTGTCCAGAACAGATGAATTCTCTCCGTTTAAGAATCCCGTATAAGTAATCGTAAATGTCGGGTTAGGCGCTCCATACCCACGACTGGCATTAACAACAGTGGCGGTAATCGTTGCCTGGGTGATACTCAGGGTGCCCGGAGAATAAACAAATGCATAATTATTATCTGAGCCCCCTGAGACATTGATTGCATAGGTTCCTACCGAAGTGGTGAGGGCTGCCGTACTTGAAGCCGTGGGGGCTACATCTATCACCGATGAAGTTTCACTATTGACAAAGCCTGCATAAGAAATAGTAAATGCCGGATTTGCAACTCCATAGGTTCGGCTTTGATCATTGGCTGTAACCGTAAGGGTGGCCTTAGTAATGCTTAGTGTTCCCGCAACGTAACTGAAATCGTAGTTATCATCTAATCCGCCTGACACCGTTATTGAATAGGGCCCAACTGCACTAACCGGGGTAGCTGCTGTAGCCGCAGTGGGAACTGTATTTATTTCCGTAATCGTTTCTCCGTTCACAAATCCGGAATAACTAATAGTAAAAACCGGGTTACTTGCCCCATAGGTTCGGCTCTGATTATTAGCTGTAGCCGTAAGAATAGCCTTCCCGATTGTTAATGTGCCATTAACATAACTGAAATCATAATTACCATCTACCCCCCCCGTTACAGTTATGGGATAAGTACCCACTACCGATGTTGAACCTGCGATCGTTGATGCAACCGGGGCCGTATCTAAAACCGCAGAAGTCTCCGAGTTCACAAATCCAGAATAAGAAATGGTCAATGTCGGATTAGTCCCGCCATAAGAACGGCTCTGATTATTGGCCGTGGCAGTGAGGGTCTTTTTATTTATTGTAAGATTTACTGTAGTGACAGGGACACTGTTGTAATTCACCACATCAGTTGGTGTAAAAGCGACTGACAACGTCTGACTGCCAGCACTCAATATCGCACCTGATGCCGGAGTGTAGACAAAGGTTCCTGCAACTCCGCCTGAAGTCGCATTCAGTTGGGTACCACTTAACGCTGTGCCATACGTAATCGCAGCCGGTGTTCCCCAGGTGATCGTTGGTGTAGCCTTATCAACCGTAAGGGTAACTGTAGTGACCGGTACGCTGTTGTAATTCACCGCATCTGTTGGTGTAAATGCAACTGACAACGTCTGACTGCCAGCACTCAATATCGCACCTGATGCCGGAGTGTAAACAAAGGTTCCCGCAACTCCGCCTGAAGTCGCATTCAGCTGGGTACCACTCAATGCCGTGCCATAGGTAATCGCAGCCGGTGTTCCCCAGGTGATCGTTGGTGTAGCCTTATCAACCGTAAGGGTTTGCGTTTCATCAGGCGCAGCATTGTAAGTTGGATCCCCTGCTTGCGATGCGGTAATAATTGTGGACCCGGCACCAACAATTGTTACCGTGCTCCCAATAATGGTTGCAACACCGTGGTCGCTACTAGCATAGCTAACTGCAAGTCCTGAAGAAGCCGTTGCGCTAAGAGAGAAACTCGCATCCCCATAGGTTTTCGTTGCCAACGAATTGAAGGTAATTGTCTGGTTGAGTTTAACCCCATCTCCAGTCAAATTGATCACAAAGGGGTTTAAATCCGGATCATCGCTGTCAATTTCAATTGCTGCAGTTCTGGTTCCACTTAATGTGGGTGCAAACGAAATGGTGAAACTTGTAGAATTGGTTGGACCAAGTGTGTTTTGAAGACCCGAAATATTTAAAACATAATCAGAGGAATGAGCGCCTGTTAACGATACGTTATTGATAGTCAGATCTTCCGGAGATCCTACATTCTCTAAAACAATAGTTATAGCCGAGGAGGTGGATAGTAGATTTACACTTCCAAAATTGTGGGTTGAACCGGAGCTAACTGGAGAACCTCCAATGCTAACCTGTAAGTCTTGTACAAATAATTTCTCAATTGCACGATCACGGGTATTTAGTTCAGCAAAAAGCAGAGTTGCAGGTAGCTGAATTAGCACCAAACACAGAAAAACCCTGAAATACCGGATTCGATTAAAGGTCCACATCACAAAGCCAAGAAATAGACGAACAAAGAAATTTATTGTTTTAGGGTGTTAAATAGCAATTTATTTAGACAGAAGGCATCGGATTCCCAACGCCTTTGATAGAAGTTCAACCACAATTCGAAAACTTGCATCTAGTAAGTAATATTTAGAGACAAAATCATCCAATAATCGGTCCGAACTAACAAAGTTAACATAAAGAACCTGAGTTTATCCCCCCAGAATTTTAAATGTAACTCGTAGTTTCACGCCTGAATTAGCTCAAAAACCGTGATTACCTTAAGTTTCTACATTTTCTGGATTGGGTTGGCGCTGGTTTTATACACCTATGTAGGGTATGGACTGCTTATTTACATATTTTCTACAATCAAGGGCCGGCAGAAGACTCCTCAAATCGTACCCGATGACGAGTTACCGGAAATAACTTTATTGATTGCTGCTTATAACGAGGAACGATTCATTGAAGCAAAAATCAAAAATTCACTGTCCCTTGATTACCCATCCAAAAAATTGAACGTGTGGATTGTTACCGATGGGTCAACGGATCAGACTGTGGCCATAGCCCAAACCTTTCAGTCAGTTAAAACTCTCCATTTACCTGAAAGAAAAGGAAAAATCAATGCCGTGAATCGAGTGATGAAATTGATAAAAACTCCTATTGTTGTTTTCTCTGATGCTAACACAACGTTGAATGCAGAGACCTTAAAAAATATTGCACGCCATTTTCAAGATAAAAAAGTGGGTGGAGTGGCCGGTGAAAAAAGAATCGCAGTCAACAAAGTGGATAATGCCTCTGGTGCTGGCGAAGGGCTCTATTGGAAATATGAATCAAAGTTAAAATCCATGGATTCCAACCTGACTACCGCTATGGGCGCTGCCGGTGAGTTATTTGCACTGCGCACTGAGTTATATAATGAAACTGCTCCGGACTCAATTATAGAAGATTTCATTACGTCTATGAAAATCGTAGCCAAAGGATACCAGTTTGTGTACGAACCTGAGGCCTATGCGATGGAAACCGCTTCCGCCAGTATTCATGATGAGTGGAAAAGGAAGGTTCGGATTTCAGCCGGAGGGCTTCAGGCTATTGGCAGGCTGCCCGAACTTTTGAATCCCTTTCGATATGGACTTATCAGCTGGCAATATGTATCACACCGGGTGCTGCGATGGACATTAACACCACTTGCCTTACCCCTATTAATACTATCAAATTTCGTGCTTTACAATGAATCGACCTTCTATCAACTCTGTTTATATGGTCAATTGTTGTTTTATGCGATTGCTGGAATGGGCCACTTTATGAGGGATAAAAAAATTACCATAAAGGGATTCTTTGTTCCCTATTACTTTTCAATGATGAATTTGTCAGTCTTTGCCGGGATGAGTCGCTTGCTGCGAAAACAACAATCGGTGATTTGGGAAAAATCTGAGCGAGCGTAATCTTAGTCATTCAACGATCTCTGTTAGTTCCATTTCAAATACCAGGTTTGAGTTAGCTGGCACGCTAACACTGGTGCCTTGAGTTATTTGGTTTCCAAATCCAAGGCCCGAAGGAACATAAAAGGTTGCCTTGCTTCCCACAGGCATTTTTTGAAGTCCTACCTGAAACGCATAAATGTAATTGATCACACGACTATCAAATATGGAGGTCGGTCCATTAGAACCAGTAAAAAAAACCGTTCCATTCGACAAAAGTTTCCCGGTATAGGTAATCTTAATTTTACTGTAAAGAGTAGGTATTGAGCCTGTTCCTACTTGATTAATAGTGTATCGCAAACCTGATTTATCCTTGATTGCGTTAATGGAATTATCAGCGAGGTAACTATCGATAGCCACTGTATCAGCCGCCAATTGTTGCTTTTCTGTTTCAGTGGTAACGACAGAATGAAGTTGTACCTCAAAAATGAGATTGGAATTAGCCGGAATGCTATTTACAACATTGGCTCCATAACCGTACCCTGATGGAATGTATATTCTGGCTTTGGTTCCTGCTGGCATTAGTGAAAGGCCAAGCTGAAAACCAACGATTAAATCCTTCATACTCGAAGTGGTATTCTTTCCCTGATCAAAAATCGATTCTGATAAGAGACGACCTGTATATGAGAACTTAACCGAACTGGAAGCCTTGGGTGGAAATCCAGCACCTAAAGAATCTATCACAAAACGTACTCCGCTCGGGTCCTTCATGGCAGAGATATTTTTTGATTTCAAGTATTTACTGATGGAAGTGGTGTCCGCAATCCACTGTTCTTCAAGGGAAACAGAAGGTTCTGTATCTACATTGAAACAAGAAGAGAACATTGCCGAAAACAAAACGACAATTAATACCGGAAAAAAGAAGGGGCGCATAGTTAACTTTTCTTTCATAAACGGACAAAGGAAAGGAAAATTTCAAAAAGCTATGGCTTTTAACATTAAAATAAACTACTACTTATTTATAAAACCTGACATTCATCATTGGTCATTTGAAAATCAATACACATCTTACACAGAATAAATTCAGGGTCATGAAAACGATACTAATTCCTACTGATTTTTCAGCTAACGCAAATAATGCGCTTGAGTATGCGGCTGAAATTTCTCATCACGCAGGCGCCTCCCTGCACTTACTTCATGTTCACACACCCATCGTTTCGCGAAGCAACGTAATCAGTGCCCTCATTACCGATGAAGTAGAGGATGCCAAAAAAGAGGCCCTTGATAAATTAGAGGTATTAAAGAAAACCCTTGAAAGTGAATATCAAGGGATTTCCTGCAAAACACGGATTTCTGTAGGCGAGTCTGTGGAAGAAATTCTCAATACAGCGCTCGAAATAAATGCTGACTTGATAATTATGGGAACATTAGGAGCAAGTAATTTAGCCCGGACTCTCTTTGGTAGCAATACTGCCTCGGTAATTGAAAAATCAGCATGTCCCGTACTCTGCGTTCCGGCAGGAAGTACATATCAAGTTCCCAAGCGGATTCTTTTCGCAACCAATTTTTCGTATGACGATATTCAGGGTCTTATAAAATTAGTTTCCATTGCAAGACCTTTTAAATCCGAAATAATGGTTGGGCATGTCGACACCTCAACTGAAGAAGATGGAGAAGAAGCTTCCATGCAAAAATTTGTTAAGGAGGTAGAATTGGCAACCAATTATCCCAAGTTCACCCAAAAGATTGTGAGTGATCACAATGTAAGCATGGGACTCGATTTAATCATACAGGAGTCTGAAGTGGATATAGTGGCTCTTTCTACTCACAAGAGAAATTTCTTTGAAAAGTTTTACAATCCGAGCCTGACCAAAAAAATTTCCCTGTATTCCAATATCCCTATCCTGGTGTTTCAAAATCCACATGATGATGAAGATACCGGAAAAGATTTTTAGTAAAAACTAGTGGGCACACGCATTGTAGCTCTGCATGACCTTACTATCTAATTCTATATTTGCCTCGTAAAAAGTTGTTACTCCTTTTCTATTCCCGATTGACCGGGTTTTTCAAGATTTGCTCATTTTCAATTTATTTATCTTTATGGCTATAATTAAGAAATGAAAAATGTTCGATTGGTTTTAGGGAGTGGTGGCGCAAGGGGGATGGCTCATATTGGAGTGATTGAAGAACTGGAGAAGGAAGGGTTTATCATAAAAGAAGTGGTTGGTTGCTCGATGGGTGCAGTAGTGGGTGGTATCTATTGTTCGGGGTATTTAGCCGAATATAAACACTGGTTGATTAATCTCACCCGCTTAGATGTTTTTAGGTTGCTTGACTTTACACTATCTGCGCAGGGCTTTGTAAAAGGTGAACGGGTATTCAAAGCCATTGAAGAATTTATTGGCGATCATAAAATCGAGAATTTCAAAATTCCCTTTACGGCTGTAGCTGCCGATATTACTTACGAAAAAGAAGTTCATTACCGATCAGGGAGTTTATTCAAGGCCTTGCGGGCTTCAATTGCGATCCCAACTGTTTTCACTCCTGTAAAAGAAGGCAAATCGCAATTGGTGGATGGTGGTGTACTGAATCCCTTGCCCATGAATCTGGTTAGTAAAGAGCCGGGCGATTGGCTCGTTGTAGTAAATCTGAATGCCAATATCCCGTATGCGCAAAATAATTCTGCTGTAGATGAAAATAAGGAACGGGCTGCGTATCTAAAAATGATCGATGCCATTCGTGCTTCGTTACCCAAGTTTGATACCCGGGCCGAGAATACCGCTGAAAGCCTTGGTCTGTTTGATCTGCTCAATAAGTCGTACGACCTCACGCAAGACAGACTAACTGAACTGATGATTAACATCCACAAGCCTGACCTGGTCGTAAACATCTCGCGCAACGCCTGTGGTGTGTTTGAATTTTATAGGGCCAATGAAATTATTGAAGCTGGAAGGAAAGCTTTTCATCAGGTGTATAGCCGGGACAAAATAGCATAGCACTAACTCCATAATTATTCGCTACCTTTGCTCATCACTCCTCCAAATTCCCGTAGAAACGCACTTTCTGCGTAGCCGCTCAAGGCGGATTCGAGCCAAGAGGCGTTTAAACTAAACGATCACGGTTTCCGTGTATCACACAATTAAAACATGTCATTCGAAAAATTAAATCTCATTGAACCTATTTTAAAATCTTTACAGGCAGAGGGCTATACAAAGCCCACTCCTATCCAGGAACAATCTATTCCTGTTTTATTGGAACGCAGAGATCTGTTAGGTTGCGCTCAAACAGGCACCGGAAAAACTGCAGCCTTTGCCATTCCTATTCTCCAACTTCTTCACCAGGACGAACTTTATAAAAAAGGACCCGCAGGTATAAAAGCTCTGATACTTACACCCACGCGTGAGTTGGCTATTCAAATTGGCGAAAGCTTTACTGCGTATGGTAAACTGCTGCGCATTAAGCATACTGTCATTTTTGGCGGGGTTCCTCAACGCTCACAAACCGATGCGCTTCGTGCCGGGGTTGACATTCTGATTGCTACGCCCGGTCGTTTACTCGACTTGATGGATCAACGCTATGTTCGCCTCGAGCATCTAAAAACATTTGTACTTGACGAAGCTGACCGTATGCTTGACATGGGTTTTATCCATGATGTGAAGAAAATCATTGGTCGCATACCAGCTAAACGTCAAACCATCTTCTTCTCGGCAACCATGCCGGCTGAAATTTCAAAACTGGCCGATACGATCTTAACAAACCCCGTGCGCGTAGAAGTAACTCCGGTTTCCTCCACAGCCAATACGGTTAGACAAGAAATCTACTTTGTAGATAAAAACAATAAACGCTCACTGTTACTTCACTTGTTAAAAGACAATGCGATTAATACAGCGCTTGTGTTTACACGTACGAAACATGGTGCTGACCGCGTAGCAAAAGATTTAAATCGTGCCGGTGTAATGGCCGAAGCGATTCATGGAAACAAATCACAAAATGCAAGGCAACGCGCATTGAGCAATTTTAAATTGCAACAAACCCGGGTTTTAGTGGCAACCGATATTGCTGCCCGGGGTATCGATATAGATGAACTCTCGCACGTTATCAATTACGAATTACCCAACATTCCGGAAACATATGTGCATCGCATTGGTCGCACAGGCCGTGCCGGAGCCAGCGGTATTTCTATTTCATTCTGTGATGCCGAAGAAAGATCGTATCTGAAAGACATTCAGAAATTGATTGGCAAATCTGTTCCCGTTGCTGAAAACAATCCCTATCCACTGAGTGGTGCTGCCATGAATCGTCCGGTGGAGGCACCAAAACAGAATTCACAACGCAGACAAGGATTTAAGCGTCCATCGGCTTCAGGACCGCACAAACAGTCTAACGCAAACAACTCAACCAGCTCCAGGCCAACCAATTCATCGGCCTCCTCGTCCAGAAGACCAAGCAGAGACTGGAAGAGTATGCCCCGCGAACAGAATTATTAAGTATATAAATGACAATGGAGACAAAGTCAGGCTACCAAAACATAGCCTGACTTTTTCTTTTATGTGTATTGAAGAAATTTAGATGACTACTGAAAATAATCAGTAATCACTAAAGTAAACCGCTTATCAGGTCTATCCTTACCGATGAGTTGAAGACTTCTATATTGAACATTCTTTACCCTAATCTTATGCGTACCCACATTCTTACATTCCTTTTCCTGGTTAGTGCCTCTTCCCTAATGGCTCAACAAGTAGATGAAGAGTATAACAAGAAAATTAAAGAGTACACAACCGATCCTCGATTTCTGCCCGCATCGGTGCTCAATCTACCTGATGATCCAGCTATACCATCACCGCGAAAGTATTTCGGGCAAATCATTGGTGCTCCGGGTGTCATGCATCGCACTTCTGAAATTTATGCTTACTATCAGGAACTTGCTAAAGCTTCCCCTTTACTAAAAGTTCAGCAATTAGGAGTATCTGAAGAGGGCCGGGCAATAAACCTCGTGATCATAGGCAATGAGGAATCCATAAACCGACTTGATCACTACAAGCAGCAACTTGGTAAACTGGCCGATCCACGAAAAGTAAACAGTGCCGATGCCGATAAGATCATTGCTGAAAGTAAACCGATTTTCTATCTGAATGGAGGATTGCATTCCACTGAGATGGGCTCACCCGAAATGTTAATGGAACTAGCGTATCGACTTGTTACCAGCCAATCGGAAGAAATAAAAAAAATCCGTGACAATGTGATTATACTAATCAATCCTGCATCCGAACCTGATGGCCGCGATAAACAGGTGGACTGGTACTACCGCTACACGAAAGCGAGAAAAGAATTTGATGATGGATTCAGGCGCAGTGCACCTTACTGGGGAAAATATGTATTTCATGATAATAACCGCGATGGCATCCAGGTATCACAGGCCCTATCAAAAGCCATCTACAAAATGTATTATGAATGGCATCCCTCAGTTATGCTTGATTTGCATGAATCGGTACCTCTCTTGTATATAAGTACTGGTACAGGACCTTATAATGATAACATGGATCCCATTGCCATTGGCGAATGGCAAGTAATGGCCAATCACGATATCACAACATTAGCATCGCAAGGATTACCAGGCACATTTACCTGGGCTTTCTTTGACGGATGGTGGCCCGGTTATGCTATGTGGGTAGCCAACAACCACAACAGTATTGGTCGCTTCTACGAAACCTTTGGCAATGCCGGAGCAAACACTTACATGCGTGATCTGTCTAATCAAAAATATGCTGGTGATCCGGCTACCAGCAGAGAATGGTATCGCCCGGCACCACCTACTGAATTGGTTAATTGGTCGTTGCGAAACAATACCAATTATATGGAAGCTGGCGTGTTGGCCTCCTTAACCTACACAGCAGATAACAGTAAACTATTGCTCAAGAACTTTTATCAGAAGGGAGTGAACAACATCACCCGTGGAAAAAATGAATCGATCAAAGCATTTGTGATTTCAAAAAAGCAACACGACCCTGCCATGGCTGCCTATCTGGTCAATCAATTACGGGTACAAGGACTTGAAATTCATCAAGCCAATTCAGGAGAGTATGTGATCCTCCTCGATCAACCCTATCGTGATCTTGCAGTAACTCTGCTTACAAAACAAAATTATCCCAAAGAAGCCAAGTTCCCGCCTTACGATGACATCGGCTGGACGTTGGGCTTAAATTATGGTGTGGATGTAAAAGCGCAAGACAGTTTAAAGTATATTATAAGCGACTTGAAGATACTTACTCAAGATGTAAAATATACTGGAGTTGTAACTGGAAGCGGAACGAATTATATTCTAAAATACAAGGCCCAAAACTCCGTACTGTCAGCCATGTATTGGATCAAATCACAAAATAGTAAAGCCAAGGTATTTGTGATTGATGAACAACAAATTATAAGCAGCGATACGCTCGCAGCGGGATCAGTCATCTTTAAGGATCTCACGAAAGGCCAGGCTGATCAGATCAGAAGTCAGTTTGCATTAGATTTATTGGCTACTTCAACATCACCAACAGGTAAACAACATGAGGTAATGCTGCCCCGGGTAGCCATTTACAATAGTTGGCATAGCACACAAGATGAGGGCTGGTCGAGATTTACATTTGAACAACGAGGCATTCCTTACACTTCCATTGATAAAGATGATTTGAAAGCCGGTGGGCTGAGAAAGAAATTTGACGTAATCCTGGTACCTCGTATGAGTGGAGAAGCAAGCGACTTCATTTACGGCATTGATTCAAAGTATGGTCCGATGCCCTACACAAAGACAGCCGAGTATCCTTCGCACGGAACGCCAGATGCAACCAATGATATGACAGGAGGCCCTGGACTGGACGGCATGCATCAATTGCAATTATTTGTGGATGGCGGTGGCGTGTTGATTACGCTGGATAATTCTACAAGGATGGTTGCCGAAACAGGAATGGCACGCGAACTGAAATCCTATCAGGCACAAGGCCTTTTTCATCCAGGATCTTTTGTACAGGTAAAAGCTCGCAAGTCAAACAGTCCTTTACTCTATGGATACCCCGAATTATTTCACGTATTCAGAGGTAATGGTCCGCTTTACCAGGTAGACAAATACAATCGCGATATGATGGTGTTGCAATACGGTACAAAGCCTTTGAAGGATGAAATTGAATATACCGGGCCGATTATGGGTATGCCCGACAGAAAAGTAACGAAGGAGAAAAAAGATGAAAAGAAAGATCCTCCCTATGTGCTTTCCGGAATGGTGAGAAATGAACAAACAATCATTGGTCACGGTGGCATTTTCAATGTGCCCCAGGGTTCTGGCAGAATCATTGCGTTTACCTTTGATCCGTTGCACCGCTTTTTAAATCATCATGATGCACCATTGGTTTGGAATGCGTTGATTAATTGGAATCAGTTGGGGAATTAATTCTTTGACGTTTTAGACGAGAAGGTTATTTCTTCAGATTGATTAATTTTCAATCATGAAGATTGGCCTTCTCTCGGATACGCATAGTTACCTCGATCCTAAAATTCTCAACTACTTCAAAGACTGCGATGAAATCTGGCATGCCGGTGACATCGGTGATCGCATGGTAGCTGATGAACTAGAAAAGTTCAAACCCTTCCGGGCCGTGTATGGAAACATTGATGATAAAGACATGCAGGTACGCTTTCCGGAAGATTTATGGTTTACCTGCGAAGGACTTACCATTTGGATGACCCATATTGGCGGAGCACCTCCCAACTATAATCCAAGAGTAAAGAAAATCTTAAAAGACAAAGTGCCTGATATTTTTATCTGTGGCCACTCGCACATACTTCGGGTTAAAAAAGACCCGGCTTACAAAAATATGTTGTATGTAAATCCCGGAGCTGCCGGCAACCAGGGGTTTCATCCCATTAAAACACTGCTTCGGTTTGAGATCGTTGGCAAGGAAGTCCGGAAAATGGAAGTGGTTGAACTGGGTAAGCGTGGGGCGATAGAGAAATAATCTCTTTACTAAGACACGCTCGACAACTTTAAAACACAATTTTCCTCATCCGATTCTCCAAACAAAAGCAATTCAGTTTTATTCAGAATCAGAAGGTCAAGAATTTTTTCAGTAGACTTATTACCACAAATCAAGTGAACGATTTTAGGAGGACAACCTAAAAGCTGACTTCGTTCATCAAAGTCATTATCTTTAGTAAGGATTATGAAATTATTGGCCTTTGCATAATTCCAGATCGTAATATCATCAGCAGAAATTCCATTTGTTTCGCGCACATGTTTAGTGCCCGGAAAAGATTCAGATAATGGCTGAACCAGCTTGAACGAAAGATTATTGTCAACTAAAAATTTCAAGCTGATTGAAGCAGTCGGGTGTGCTTTTCTGAATCCGCGGCATACACCAGACAAGCCTGTACATCCTGTAGGGTAAGTTCAGGAAAATCGTCAACAATCTGTTGTGCTGTCATACCCGAAGCAAGGTAGCTAAGTACATCATATACCGTAATCCGCATTCCCCGGATGCACGGCTTTCCTCCTCGCTTGCCTGATTCGAGGGTTATGATTTCATTATATGCCGGTTTCATAATCAAAACTAATGATTTCGACTTTATAAAGGCAAATAAAAAAGCCAATGTGAAACACATTGGCTTTTAAAATCGGCATTGGACTAACTTATTTCTTAGCCGCTACTTTGGCTTTAAATTCTTCTTTGATTTTCTCCACATCTACAGCCTTGGCAACTGGCTTGAAGTTTTGCACTTTCAAACTGGTTCTTCTGCGGGCAGATTTAGCCTTATCCTTGCGGTTCTTTCTCTTCAAACGGGTAACTGACATAACTTTTGCTTTTAAAGGCTGCAAAAATAAGCAGGTTTTGTAATTTATTGCCACAGATTCCCAGATTATTTCGATTCTAGTAGCAAAAAGCTCCCAATTGAGGCGGCTATCAGACATTTGCCAAGTATTAAGCCCCACCCAATCTGTGAATCAGTGGCTTATCCTTAGACCGCAATAATGCAATAGGGAATCCTATTGTATTATTGACGAATGAAAATCACCAAGTTGCTCTAGTTTGCAAGATCACTCGTTCAGTGATTTTCATTGTCAAGGTTAACCTTGACAAAACCATCGTCAGACGATGTTTTCGTCAACCCTCCAGGCAAAATATGCATTCCTAATGCATATTTTGGGTTAAATTGCCCCGTTTTATTATGGAAAAACCCACTTTACCGAAAGGCACCCGCGACTTTGGCCCGGCCCAGATGGCCAAGCGACAATTTATATTGAACACTATCCGGCAGGTATTTCAAAAATATGGCTTCCAGCCCCTCGAGACTCCCGCCATGGAAAACCTGACAACCCTTACAGGAAAGTATGGAGAGGAAGGGGATCAACTGCTTTTCAAGATTCTAAATTCCGGTGATTTCTTAAAGGACGTGGATGCTCAAAAACTGGAAAGCAAAAACTCAAAAGGAATAACTTTTGATATCTCTGAAAAAGGACTCCGCTACGATCTCACCGTACCTTTCGCCCGCTATGTGGTGATGAATCGCAATGAAGTTACCTTTCCTTTTAAGCGCTACCAGATTCAACCGGTGTGGCGGGCCGATCGGCCACAAAAAGGTAGATACCGTGAATTTTATCAATGCGATGCCGATGTGGTGGGAACAGATTCATTGATCTGCGAGGTCGAAATTATTTTAATGATTAGGGAAATACTTAGTGCATTAGGTATTGAAGACTATTCCATTAAAATAAATCACAGAAGCATACTTGGCGGAATTGCAGAGATACTATACGCAGAGGGCAAGGAATCGGATTTATTTGTTGCAATAGATAAGTTGGAAAAGGTTGGAAAAGAAAAAATAAAAGATGAATTGCTTTCAAAAGGATTTAAAGAAGATTCAATTCTAGCCTTATTTGATATATTAAATCCAGAAAGGTCATTTCAAAAAAGATATGATGATCTTCACCTATTACTTAGAACTACTTCCCAAGGACATAAAGGGCTTAAAGATATAGACGAGGTTTTAAATACCTTAAAAGATTACGGTGTCAATGATGATCATATTGAATTCGACATCGCCCTTGCCCGTGGCTTAAGCTACTATACGGGTTGCATTTTCGAAGTAAAGATTAACAATGTATCCATCGGCAGTGTAAGTGGTGGCGGCCGGTATGATAACCTTACCGGAGTGTTTGGGTTGCCTGGCGTTTCCGGGGTAGGATTTTCGTTTGGAGTAGATCGTTTATATGATGCCATGGAAGAACTAAAACTCTTCCCGCAGGAAGCACAGATCTCAAGCAAAGTATTGATCGCTCACTTCGATGCAGACAGTCTACGTTACGGGCTTAAGGTGTTGCAAGCCCTGCGCGCCAATAGCATTGCATCCGAGATTTATCCCGACTCTGTTAAAATTCAGAAACAATTAGACTACGCCAACAAAAAATTGGTTCCTTATACCATCGTTATCGGGTCAGAAGAAGTGAAGAGTGGATTACTGGCTTTCAAAAACATGAAGACGGGAGAACAACAGAAGAAATCCGTAAATGAAATAATCTCAATCATTAAATCGAACAACTAACAACGATCAACCAACAAGCATTTGGAGCCAACCCACCACATATCCAACAAGACCCTCACACTCAAAGAACTTGATCACATTCTGTATGGGCATTCCAAAATTGCTTTGTCCGAAGGTTCGCGTCAGCAAATTATCAGGTGCCGGGATTACCTCGATCAGAAACTGGCTTCCTCAGTAAGTCCTATTTATGGCATCAACACGGGTTTTGGTTCGCTCTATAATAGAAACATTCCGAAAGATCAGCTCGAACAACTTCAGGAAAACCTGGTAAAGTCACATGCCTGTGGCACAGGCCCAGAGGTGCCGCGCGAGATTGTGCTGCTCATGCTGTATCTCAAAGTACAATCGTTATCCTATGGCTACTCGGGCGTGCAGGTAGAAACCGTTGAGCGCCTGATCGAAATGTTTAATCAGCGCGTACTGCCGCGTGTGTATGAAATGGGTTCACTGGGCGCTTCGGGTGACCTTGCGCCCCTCGCCCACTTATCGCTTCCGCTGATCGGTCTTGGAGAAGTTCATCACCTTGGAAAAATTTATCCCGGCAATGAAATCTTAAAGCTGTTAGGTTGGGAACGAATTCACTTCAAAGCCAAAGAAGGATTGGCGCTACTTAATGGCACCCAGTTTATGAGCGCCTATGGAATCTGGTGCCTTTTACATTCGCACCGGTTGCTGAAACTTGCCAATCTGATCGGGGCGCTTTCGCTGGATGCTTTTGACGGACGCATCGAACCCTTTGAAGAACCGGTACATCAAATCAGGCCCCATCAAGGACAGATAAAAGTTGCAGCCACTATTAGAAAGCTCCTGAAAGGCAGCGCCATTATTGAGCAATCCAAAAAGCATGTACAGGACCCTTATTCATTCCGGTGCATGCCACAAGTGCATGGCGCCAGCGATGATGCCATTCTATTCGTAACTCAGACTGTTCTTACGGAAGTCAACTCGGTAAGTGATAACCCAAACATTTTTGCTGAGACCGATACAATAATTTCAGCCGGAAATTTTCATGGCCAACCCCTGGCGCTTGGCCTGGATTTTTTATCCATCGCGTTAGCTGAGTTAGGTAGTATTTCAGAACGGAGAACCTACCAGTTGATTTCCGGAGCCCGTGATCTGCCGAATTACCTCGTAGCCAATCCGGGTATTAACTCAGGCCTGATGATCCCTCAATACACAGCTGCTTCGCTGGTAAGCCAGAACAAACAACTTTGCACTCCGGCTTCGGTGGATTCCATTGTTTCGTCTAACGGACAGGAAGACCACGTAAGTATGGGTGCCAATGCAGCGACCAAAGTGTATCGCGTGGTAAATAATCTGTATTCGATCTTAGCTGTTGAATTGATCACGGCCGCACAAGCCCTGCATTTCAGAAGGCCATTAAAGACATCTCCCGTCTTAGAGAAATTTGTTAATACTTTCAGGGAGATCGTACCGTTTATAGAAACAGACCGCGAATTACATGTGGATATGGTACATGCTGAGAAGTTTTTGAAGGAGACTAAACTGGAAGATTGAAAAGGCTTATAATCATATTAGCAGTTGTTTTTTTTACAGGCAATCTCTATGCCCAGTATACCAGCCGACTGGGTCGCTTTCAGGTGGATGAAATAAAAGGGTGTGCGCCTTTTACGGTTACCATATTAAACACCAACCTGATTACCACCGGAGAATGTACAGCCGGAAAACCCTGCCTGATGAGTGCCGGAAACGGAACTCCACAGCAACAAAATCAATTTACCATTACGTATCCCCAGGCGGGTACCTTTACCCTTGCTGTACTTTATCAAAGTATTGGGGCCGATGATATCGTTATTACCGTTGACCCAAACATTCAACCCGAGTTTGAAATTTATACCTGCTCAGGGTTACAAACCTCTATTAAAGTAACAGATAAAAACTACGATCAGTATTCAATCGACTTTAATAATGATGGCGTCATTGAAACTGTTATCCCAAACAGCAATTCTCAAACGGCCACCCACAACTACGGGATTGCTTCCACGTTCAATATCAGTGTAAAGGGAAAAGACATTAATGCTGCTAACAATTGCGCGGCCAAGGTTTTGCCATTTGCCTCATTGCTTACTTTGCCGGTTCCGCAAATCACAAAACTTACGGCATTAAATGCTTCTTCCCTTCAATTGGATTTTACCCCCCAACAAAACATATTATACAAACTTGAAATAGCAGTAAATAACTCAGCTACCTTCCAGCAATTTCAAACCCTGTATGGAGTGAATACGGTTACCATTCCAAACTTAAAGACTGATGATAATTTTTATTGCTTTCGGTTAAGCTCATTCGATCCTTGTACCAATAGCAATACATACTCTGCACCTATATGCAGTCATAATTTTGATCTTTCCGTTCAGAATGGAGTCAATCGCCTTACCTGGGCGAGCTCAGGTACAGGAGTATTGTCTACTGAGATCATTAGAAATGGAGCCTCTTATGTCATCATACCCGGAGCCCCCGCCTTGTTAAATGACGTAGATGTGATTTGTAAAACAAACTACTGCTACCAGGTCGTTAATTTATATGCTGGTGGAGTTCATAGTGTATCGCTCGAAAAATGTGGCGAAGCTTTTACTACAGTAAGCCCTTCAGCCATTAACAATACCTCTTCCATTGTAGGAGCGAATGGTGTAGAATTGTCGTGGACTCAAGATCCTTTGTTTTCTGTTGAGGAGTATGCAGTGATTCGCTACCAGGGTTCTTCCTTCGGGTTAGCCGGTAAAACCACCAACACCACGTACACTGATCTTGGGTATACCACGGAAGGAGGTTTTTGTTACCGCATCAACTATGGCGACTTGTGTGGTAATGCCAGTCAGCCGGGCGATTTAATTTGTCCTATACGGTTGTCTGCCACGCTGGATGATAAGAATGCAATAACGCTGCGATGGTCGTCACTAAAAGGCTGGCGCAACGGAGTAAGTAATTACCAGATTGAAAAATATGATAAAAGTGGTGGCTTGATGCAGGTGATTAACATGGGTACAGACACAACCTGGGTGGATGATCAACCCGATGCCATTAACCAGGTAGTTCAATATCAGATCATCGCACAGTCCAATGAGGTGGGATTGACGAATTCCGTTTCAAATCGGCTGGTGGTAACAAAAGAAGTAAATCTTTTCTACCCTACTGCGTTTACACCCGATGGAGTTGGCCCTGTTGAAAACGAGACCTTTACAGTGAAGGGCCAGTACATCGTGAAACTGGAACTGAAAGTATTTGACCGCTGGGGATCCATGGTTTTCTATTCGGATAAAAATGAACCCTGGAATGGGACGAATAATGGCAAGGCCCTGCCCGAAGGAACCTATGTATGGAGAACTCAAATTACGGATCTGGCAGGACGGAATTTCAGCGAAGGAAGCACGGTCGTCATCCTCAAGAAAAAAAACTAACCGCGTACTTCAGTTAATCTTACCTTTGCTCAAACTAACTAATCAATACATCTATGTTTGACATGATGAAGATGATGGGCAAGATGAAAGAGGTGCAGGGAAAGATAAAGGAGGCCCAGGACAATCTGGTGCGGGTAAACGCTTCTGGCGAATCGGGAGGCGGCATGGTGAAGGCCATCGTGAACGGAAAGAAACAAGTTATCTCGATTGACATAGATCCGGCTATTCTTCGTTCTGAAGATAAAGTACTTATTCAGGATCTTATAGTTGCTGCTGTCAACAAAGCATCTGAAGATGTTGAAGTACTTGCCAAAGAGGAATTGAAGAAAGCTACCGAGGGGCTCCTTCCTAATATCCCCGGTATGGATTTAAGCAACCTAATGGGATGACCGAAGTAGCGGTTGTCATTTTGAATTATAACGGCCGAAATTTCCTGCGGCAATTCCTGCCATTCGTTATTGCTCACAGTGCGTCAGCAAAAATTATTGTCGCTGATAATGCCTCTACGGATGATTCGATTGCTGTTCTCGAAAGAGAATTTTCAGGTTTGGTAGAGGTAATAAAAATAAGTAGCAATCTCGGCTTTTGCGGAGGCTATAACTATGCCTTGAAGTTGATTGATGCCGAATATTACGTGCTGCTCAATTCAGATGTAGAAGTTACCCCGGGGTGGATTAATCCTATTATCGATCTACTGAAAAGTGATTCAACCATTGCAGCTGCACAACCGAAGATTCTTTCTTATCATCAAAAGGAGCTTTTCGAATATGCCGGTGCAGCCGGAGGCTTTGTCGATATGCTAGGGTATCCATTCTGCCGGGGAAGGATTTTTAATTTTATTGAAAAGGACTCGGGACAATATGATGATACCCGACCCATATTCTGGGCCACGGGCGCTTGTCTTTTCATTCGGGCCCGGGTATATCATGATTCAGGTGGTTTTGACGAAGTTCTTTTTGCCCACATGGAGGAAATTGATTTGTGCTGGCGGCTGAAGCGGGCCGGACACAGGATTTATTATGTTGGGGAAAGTAAAGTTTACCATGTTGGCGGGGGTACGCTTTCTAAATCAAATCCAAGAAAGACGTATTTGAATTTCCGGAATGGGCTTAGCTTAATTATTAAACATTTACCCGCTGCAAGTCTTTGGTGGAAATTACCCTTCAGGATCGGGTTGGATTGGGTGGCCGCCTTGAAATTCTTACTTGAAGGATCCCCGGCTGATTCATGGGCAGTGATCAAAGCTCATTATGACTTTCTGAGAGGAATCCGACCAGATCTGATAAAAAGAAGAAGATTGACCTCGCTGGGTTATCAGGTTACAAACCAATATCCCCGATTGCTAACGTTTGAATTTTTTCTGTTCGGAAAAAGAACGTTTCAGGACTTGGGTAAATTTTAATAATCCCAAATGGTACTACGCCTGCGCAAGTGCCTGCGCATGTTAAGAATAAAGGCAAGTGACATGTAAATAATAATCGGGGAGCCAAACGTCAGAAAGGAGGCATAGATAAAGAAAAGACGAATGGAGGATGTGGCAATCCCCATCTTTTCACCTAAGGCCGTACATACACCAAAAGCATGGTTTTCAAAAAAAAGTTGGATTTCCTTAATCAAGCCCTTCATAGTCGCTGAATTTCTCCTAAAAACTTCCGTTTACCCAAGTAAAAGTCCTTTTAACGACTTATAAACCACCCTACAAATATAGGGGGTCTCCTGACTAATATCAGCCGTTCTCATGTTATTTTTTTGCCTATAATTGCAAGAAATAAGGGGTTTAAGGTTAACTTTGCACCTCGTTTACGGAAACTTATTAAATCAAAACCATGAGAAAATTATTTTACGCATTCCTGATCGTTGGAGCGCTCACTTTTACGAGCTGTACCCTCCCTCAAATGATCAAAGCTGCCAAAGAACAGAAATTGGAAGTGACTCCCAATCCACTAGAGGTTCACAAGGACACTGTCAATTTTGACCTGGCCGGTAATCTTCCTGTCAAGATGCTGAAAAAAGGAACAGTATACACGCTTAATACTTTCTATAAGTATGGCGAAAGCGAGCTTGCACTGGACCCGGTTGCACTTCGTGCTGAGGATTATCCTAACAGCAGCACCGAAGAAGTAAAAGTTTCAAAAGCATTTTCCTTTCCCTATAAGGATGCCTATAAAGTAGGTACCGTGGAGGTGCAGGGTGTAGCCTCAAAAGGCACCAAGTCTAAGACTACGCCACGCATGCCTTTGGCAACTGGTATCATCACCACTTCCAAACTGGTTCAAAATTCATACTATGCTGCTTTTGCAGATCATGGTTACAACAACCAGGAAGAACTGATTCCTGTTATCATTCCTGATTTCATCTTCGAAAGAGGTAAGTCAGTTTTGCGTACTTCTGAAACCAAAGCTGAGAAAGGAAAGCAATTGGATGCGTTCATTGCTTCTAAAAACGTAACCCGCACTGTAACCATCACCGGTACACACTCACCAGAAGGTGCTGAGCGTATCAACAGCAAACTTTCTGAAGAGCGCGCAAAAGCAATTGAAAAATACTATCGCGCCCAGATGAAGAAATATGATTATAAAGGCGCTGCTGACTCGATCAAATTCATTCTGAAGCCTATTGTTGACGATTGGACTGAGTTTAAAAATGCTTTGGCTGCTTATGAAGGCATTTCTTCTGACGATAAGTCACAATATCTGAACATCATCAATGGTGGCGGTTCTTTTGAAGATCAGGAGAAGCAAATGAAGAAACTGAAGACTTATAACAAAGTTTTCAAAGATGTATACCCAGGTTTGCGTACGGCTAAAACTGAAATCCTGACCATCAAGGATAAGAAGACTGATGCTGAGATCTCTGTATTAGCTAAGCAAATCACAGGCGGCCAGGCAGGTGCTGATGCCCTTAGCTTTGAAGAATTGATGTACGCTGCAACCCTCACTCCTTCCACCGAAGAAAAAGCTGCAATCTATGAAGCAGCTACCAAGAAGGGCAGCAACTGGAATGCACACAATAACTTAGGCGCTTCTTATATTAAATTGGCCATGGAAAATCCTTCCCGTGCTGCTGAATATGCTGATAAGGCATCTGCACAATTGGATATTGCTGCTAAACTTCGCGAAACCCCTGAAGTTCATGCAAACCTTGCAACTGTATCTCTTTGGAAGGGCAATCCTTACAAGGCCTACAGCCATGCTACCAAGGCACTTCGTGGCGCGAGCAACGATGTAACCCGTGGTGTTAACGGAGTAAAGGGTGCATCTGAAATCTATATGGCAAACTATCCTGCCGCTGTAAGTTCAACTTCTTCAGCGTTGGATACGGATGTTAACCTTTTCAACAAAGGGTTGGCTCAGTTGCTGAATAAAGACTTTAGCAATGCATCTTCTTCATTTGCAGAAGCTTCCCGTAAAAACAGCAATTTCGCATTGGCTTACTATGGTGCCGCAGTTGCTGCTGCCCGTTCAGGCAATGGTGATGCAGTGGTTAGCAACCTGACCAGTGCTGTTAAAATTGACGCTTCTCTGAAAGAAAAGGCGTTGACTGATCTTGAGTTTACCAAGTTCGCCACTACAGAAGCTTTCCGTAGTGCGTTGAAATAATTAATAAGATTTCTTTAATAAAGACCCCGGCCAAAAACCGGGGTTTTTTGTTGCCCATTGTCATGATCAGGGGAAAAAATCACCCTATTCCCTTTAACCTGTTGTTCCTGATCCCTATTTTTACGGGCTTTCCAAACTAACGGCAGCTATGAGAGAAATTCAATTTAGAGAAGCACTACGCGAAGCCATGAGCGAAGAGATGAGAAGAGACCCGAGTGTTTTCCTCATGGGTGAAGAGGTGGCTGAATACAATGGGGCTTATAAAGTGAGCCAGGGTATGTTAGAGGAGTTTGGAGCGAGCCGGGTAATTGATACGCCTATTTCTGAATTGGGTTTTGCAGGTATTGGGGTTGGAGCTGCTGCCAATGGGCTTCGTCCTATCATTGAATTCATGACCTTTAATTTCTCTTTAGTGGCCATTGATCAGATCATCAACTCGGCTGCTAAAATGCTCTCTATGTCGGGTGGGCAATTTAATGTTCCTATCGTATTTCGTGGCCCAACAGGTAATGCGGGCATGCTTAGTTCACAGCACTCGCAGAATTTCGAAAACTGGTTTGCCAATACCCCTGGGCTGAAGGTGGTGGTTCCCTACACACCGTATGACGCCAAGGGCCTTCTGAAGACTGCCATTCGCGATAATGATCCTGTTATTTTCATGGAATCAGAATTGATGTATGGAGATAAGGGCGAAGTTCCCACTGAAGAATATTTGATTCCCATTGGTGCGGCCGATGTAAAGCGAAGCGGAACTGATGTTACGCTGGTTTCCTTTGGTAAAATCATGAAGGTAACATTGGCCGCTGCCCAGGAACTTGAAAAAGAAGGAATTTCGGCCGAGGTAATTGACCTTCGCTCCGTGCGACCGATTGATTATGCAACCATCGTTGAGTCGGTAAAGAAAACAAACCGGTTGGTGATTGTTGAAGAGGCCTGGCCACTATCATCCATCGCTACTGAGATAACTTATCATGTACAAAAACATGCTTTTGATTATCTGGATGCTCCAATTCACAGAATCAATAGCTTAGATGTTCCGCTTCCCTATGCGCCAACATTGATTGAAGCCATTCTGCCAAGTGTGACCAGAACCGTAAAGGCGGTAAAGGCCGTTACGTACAAAGACTAAGACTCCAGAGACTTCATTAGAAGGCCAGGATTTTCCCGGCCTTTGTTTTTTACAGGAATACTTCAACGCGTCAACTACTCCCCCATTGTGGGTTTATCAACAAATCCTCATCCATGTTGCTTGTTGGTGGAGCCAATGCATTGCCCGCACACACCAACATGGGCTGAGAGGCTTGTACCCAATGCAAACCAATTTGCATCAATTCATAATCAATGTGGACCAGTTTGGGGAGAGGCAAATAAAATAAAGAGGCATCTCTGACCCATGGTTCTTGTCATCACGAACCATTCCGTTTAATTTGTTTCGGTCTGTGAAGACACAGACAGAGCAATAGGAACTTACCAGGAGACTACCCGCACTTACACACTTTTCTGGGCAGTGTCTAGGCCAAACACTGCAAGGCTCCGTCCTAATCTATACTACGCGTAGTACCAAACACTACAAGGCACCATCCCAATCTATACTACGCGTAGTACCAAACACTACAAGGCATTATCCCAATCTATACTACGCGTAGTACCAAACACTACAAGGCATCATCCCAATCTATACAAGGCGTTGCACCAAACACTACAAGGCATCATCCCAATCTATACAAGGCGTTGCACCAATCACAACAAGGCATCATCCCAATCTATACAAGGCGTTGCACCAATCACAACAAGGCACCATCCCAATCTATACTACGCGTAGTACCAAACACTACAAGGCATCATCCCAATCTATACAAGGCGTTGCACCAATCACAACAAGGCACCATCCCAATCTATACTACGCGTAGTACCAAACACTACAAGGGGTCTGTTCAATAAACTTTGCCAGTTTATTCCTTAATCCATGGTTCGTGCCCACACGAACCACTGGGTTTAATTGGTTTCGGATTGTGAGGCCAGAGATCGAGGCATAACAAAAAAAGCATCCTCGCAGATGCCTTTTTATACAAAGTCAATAGCAAGTTACTAGGTTGCCCAGGTCTTTCCGTTGCCGGCTTCGGCTAATGGAATACATCCCTTATACGATCCGGGTACTGCTACATATTGCAGCACTTGTGTAGCCCCTGGCTCGGAAGTAAAAAAGCCCAGCAAGGTGAGTTCTTTCGCCATCAGGATAAATGGACGCTTAGCCTCATTGTTTTCCTTTGCTTCCGTTAAGGCAGCCGCATGAGTCTTGGTTACTAGTTCTACCTGCTGCTCGGGTTTGCAATAAATGAAGCTGTCGCCATAGGCTTTCTTCGCTTCTTCATCAAACGCTGTCAGGCCTGCTATGAAGCGATCCTGATCCTCCTTCTTATAGCAATCTTTTAGCATAACGTCTATGAAGCCGGGAACACCTGCATCTTTAGCACCGGGAGTATCCGTTTTCGGGATAATGATCTCCGCTACTTCCATCACGATACGTGCCTGATCTTCTGTAAAAAACGAAGGCGTATAGGTAAGTTCCGGGGCTGCTTTGCATCCTTGCAAAATACCCGATAAGGCCGATGCCGACACAGCCGCACCCATCAGCAGGGCTGTTTTGCGGAGCGCTTCTCTTCTATCGATGAGTTGATTCATAATCATTCAATATTTAAAGATGTTACAAGTTACCTTTTTTTAGTTCTTCTACCGCATAGTTGGCCGCTCTTGCTGTAAACGCCATATAGCCAAGGGATGGATTCTGACAACCTGCGGAAGTCATAAACGACCCATCGGTTACGAACACATTCTTGCAGGCATGCACCTGGTTCCACTTATTGAGCACGGAAGTTTTAGGATCTTTACCCATCCGGGCAGTTCCCATTTCGTGAATACCCAATCCGATGCCGGTTTCGCGATCAAATTTGCGAACGTTTTTAAATCCTGCACTCTCCAACATTTCAGCCGCATCATCGGCCATATCCTTCCGCATCTTCAATTCATTTTCCCTTAGGGGAGCATCGAATGTAAGTGTAGGAAGTCCGTTTATATCTTTCTTGTCTTTGTTGATCACCACTTTATTGTTGTGGTAGGGCAAAATTTCACCGAATCCACCGAGGTTCATCGACCAGCCACCCGGAGTTGTAAGTGCCTGCTTCAAATCAGCACCCAGCAATTCTTCTTCGGCACTGCGTGCCCAGCCAGCCCGGCTCGCTCCACCCTGATAGCCAAATCCACGCAAATAATCTCGCTTATCTTTTCCAATGTTGCGATAGCGCGGGATGTAAACACCATTGGCCCGTCTTCCAAAATAATACTGATCTTCATACCCATCTACCTGGGCTGCAGCACCTACACTGAGGTGGTGATCCATAATGTTGCAGCCTAACTCACCACTATCATTACCAAACCCATTCGGGAAACGGTTGGAGATAGAATTCAGCATGATGAACGTAGAGCCAAACGTGGAAGCACAAAGGAAAATTACTTTTGCATAAAATTCCATCTCCGCTCCGGTTTCTCCATCCACTACTTTTACTCCCGTAGCTTTCCCTTTTTGTTCATCATAAATCAATTCGTACACCACAGAGTTTGGTCTCAAGGTCATATTGCCCGATTTATCTCCGGCTGGAAGTGTACAAGAGTTACTGCTAAAATATCCCCCGTAAGGGCACCCGCGACTGCAAAGATTTCTAAACTGGCACGTACCCCGCCAGGGAGTATGGGGTAGCGCTGCGGTAGCATGAGCTACGCGACCAATGGTTAATGAACGACCAAATTTGTCTTTCATGGATTTTTTCAAATCCAACTCCACACAATTGAGCTCCATAGGTGGAAGAAACTTTCCATCCGGAAGGTTTGGAATATTCTCGATAGAACCACTCACACCAATGTATTGCTCTACATAATCATACCAGGGCTCAATGTCTTTGTAACGAACAGGCCAATCAATAGCAATTCCATCCTTTGCATTGGCTTCAAAATCCATTTCGCTGAAGCGATAACTCTGGCGACCCCACATAATAGAACGCCCCCCTACATGATAGCCCCGCATCCAGTCGAAGCGACTGATTTCTGTATAAGGATGCTCGAGGTCATTGACAAACCAATGCGCGGTTGAAGGTCGAACGGTGTACCCCGTACGCGCCTGCACTTTTTGTTTTTCCAAATCCGCCACGGTTGGACGATCGCCATTAGGTAAATGCCAGGGATCTTTGGTGGCCGTTGGGTAATCAGGATGCTTAACATCCCGACCTCTTTCAAGAACCAGCGTTTTAAGTCCTTTTTCGCTAAGTTCCTTCGCAGCCCACCCTCCACTGATCCCGGTACCTACTACAATTGCATCGTAGGTATTCTGTTGCTCAGCATCAATATTCAAATTCATAGTTTACATTAAGTTTAATCGAATGTAAAAGGTAAAAATATTTAGTCAACATTTGTATCACCGTTCGTCATATTTTGACGCGACTGATCCTGAATTAATACCGCTCTATGATACCAAGTCCGAAAAGCGCAAAGTCGTATTTCACGGGGTCTTCGGCATCGAGTTTGCGAAGGTTACCCGTAAGCTCCAGGGCTGTTTGCCAATTCATGCCCTTTCGTTTGATTAATTTGAGTTTTCGCCCAACACGCTCTACATGAACATCGCACGGACACACGAGTTGCGAAGGTGCGATCTTCTTCCAGATTCCGAAATCCACACCGTTGTGATCTTGTCTAACCATCCAGCGCAAATACATGTTCAGCCTTTTACAAGCCGACTTGCGGGCCGGGGTTGAAACATGTTTAATGGTTCTTTTGGGATAATCCGGTAAACTGAAAAAGGTGTTATGGAAATTGATCAGTCCGGCTTCGATTGGAAAATCGGGATATTTGAGAATTTGTTCTTTCGTTCCCACAAACGCATCCTCCAGAGAATTGTGTTTTTTATAATAGGTAGAAAACCACTCAATAAAGTAGAGGACATCCGTAGCATTGAATGTGCGATGTTTGAATTTTTCGAACGGTTTCAAATCCGACAGGGTATGATTGAGCATAAAATCGTATGGGGTATTGTCCATGATTGACAGAAGATCTTTGCATTTATTGATGATAGTTACCCGCTGTCCCCAGGCGAGTGTGGCCGCAAAAAAACCAGCGATTTCTATGTCTTGCGTGCGCGAATACTGATGGGGTATTGAAACCGGGTCAAGCGCGATAAAATCAGAACGATTATATAAATCAACTTTCGCATCCAGAAAATCCTTCAGTTCAACGATGTTAGTTTTCTTTCGGGCCATCAGTTTAAAAAGCGCAGTTCAACCCTGCGGTTAGTGGATCGCGAAGTTTCATCAGTACCTTTTACCAGGGGTGTTTGTTTTCCGAAACCCTGGGTTTTTATTCGTGCTGGGTCAATCCCCTGATCAATCAGGTAATCGGCCACGCTACCTGCGCGGTGCAGCGATAACTCAAGATTATAGGTTTCCGTGCCAAGGTCATCCGTGTGACCACTCACCACAACCTTCCATGTTTTGTGAAATCGCATGATCTCCACCAGTTTCTTCAACTCGGGATACGAAGATTCTAAGAGCGTAAAATCATTAAACCGGAATTGAATATTCTTCAATACATAATCTTCGTTCGTTTTGATTTCCGGATACCCGGATAATACCGGTGCCTGTGGAGTACCGCCTATCTTTATCACTTTCACATCATCAATAAAAAAGTAGGCGGCTTTGGCGAGCATGGGCTCCAGGCTCTGTGAATTTTGAATAAGTTGGTTTCGCGTTTTATCGCGATCCGAAAAATTACCAATGGTGAGAAACTTTTCTCCGCCCCTGGCTTCATGTGTATAGGCAAAGCGGGTCCACAGGCCGGTGGAACGGCTATAGATTATACTATTAATTCTTTCATAGGTTGCGGGTGCTGGAAACATTTCATCACCCAGGGTTTGATACGATGAATCGGAAAGTAAAAATCCAATTCGATCAATACTATACTTTGAATTGGATGAGAGTTTAAAGTAAAACTCAACAAGGTATTTAGCCCCGGGTTCTAAAGGGGAAGTCAATTGCGCCTGAAGGTATTCCCGGTAATCTTTTCGCGGATTAAAAATGAACCCATAAATACCGGCATACCCCGAACCTGTATAAGCTTTGGAATAGCCCGCCCAATTGGCTGGCACACCGGCATCACCGATACTACAGCTATGAAATAAATCGGGCGTGCCGGTAGAAGGAGATTTCCAACCGGGTGCAATTTCTCCTTTTGAAGAATTATTGAATGTGCCCGGACATTTATAGTACTGTTCAAACCCCGGGTTGGGCACCAGATTTTGCGCCAGCACCTGCTGGGTTACTGCCACAAAATAAAGGCATGCCCAGACCTTCATAAAAATCTATTTGTAATACGTTACCTCCACCCGAAACTTCGGATCGATGGCCCCCAGCCGGTCGTAGGCTGACTTGGAAATCTTAATAATCACATTGGTATTGATTCCGGTATTGGGCAATTCGCCTGCCACCCGTACAAACACTTCGCGGTTGTTCAACTCATTCCTGACTTTAAGGATTGTTCCAACTTTTGCGGTGCGATGTAAGGCCAGGTATTTTCTGTTTCCATCGGTTCCTTCAATCAATTCAGCCAAACCTCCTTCTTTCACTTCGTCCGAACCCGTTACCTTTTCAGAAATCCGGATGGTGGTCTCCTTCACTTCTGGTTGAGGTTTTGTTTCTGGTTTCACCGTTGTAACAGCAACTACTTCTTTTACTTCAGGCTTAGTCTCTTTCTTTGTCTCAACCGGATTTCCATTCATTGGTTGAGTTATAAACAAGGTTTGTCCAATACTAACGTCACTCCCGGCAATCCCATTCCACTCTTTAAGCTGCTGTACGGTAATTCCATACTGGCGTGCAATAGAGTAAAGTGTTTCTTTAGCAGCCACGGTATGCACCCCTTTCAGGGATTTCACTTCAGGTACAGGTGTTGATGTAGTCAACGCTGTTTTCTTTTTGATAATCAACTCCTGCCCGGTAGACAGAGAATTGTCTTTCAAACTATTCCACGCCTTGATCTCATCCACCGAAACATCATAGAGTTTTGAGATCGAGAAAAGAGTTTCTTTAGGCGCTACTTTATGGATTCTGTTGCCGCTCTGCTGCACTTTGGCCTTGGGCACATAGGGTATTTTTAAAATTTGTCCGGAAGCAAGACCCCCATCTGCAGTCGGGTTTTGCTCTAGAATGGCCGTAATAGGCACACCATAGCGTTTCGATATGCCATATAGTGTTTCCTTCTCATCAATGCGATGAATAATAAACTGCTTTCCATTGATGGTTTCCATTCTCAGCGAATCCACAGGTGCCGGGTGGGTCCACGAAACAAGAGTTAAAAAAATTACTTTAATCATAGCTTAAACAATGCGAAAAGTTACCAATTCTGACTTGTTCTTCACAAAAAATAAGTAGTCAGCGACTACAAAGAACGTATTTACACCAATCCCTTTCAAATTCGTGCCAATTTCCACCTGCCAGACAATGTTTCCAGCCCTGGTAAAGCAGGCTAATACATTGGTAAATGAGCCGGGAATTCCAAAATAGAAGGAAATAAAAATAAACCCTGCATGCTCAAGATATTCCACACCCAGCAAAGGAAGTTTCTGTGTTCGGCCTTCAACGAATTGCTTCACAGTTTCGAAATCATGCTCTCCAGCCAGATACTGAAACGGTTGAATGAGTTCATTCGTATGTTCGTCTTCAATTTCAATGGGCTGATCCAGAGGCTTTCCATTCTCTACGGAAAGAGCCAGCAAGCGTGTTACATCCGGGTTGGAGGTATTTTCGAAAACTTTTAGCAATACTTGCGAAGGAGTTGCCCGCACTAAATTGATCCACCATAATTCCGGCAGCGAATTGTTTCTCCAAACAATTTCCTTTTTTAGATAATCGATCGCACAAAAAGAAACTTTGCGGTTTGTTTCATCCCGCTCTTCAACCACCACCCAGGCTTTACCCGGCACGGGCAGCACATTCCAAATAACCGTGCGCAGTTGTATGGAAAAATGGTGGCGGGGTTTTTCGATCAAGACTTAGTATTTTTATATCAAAAATAAGCTAAACCATGCGAAAGCTCCTGCTCATCGTTTGCCTGATCGGATTGATCCCTTTTGCATCCCACTCACAAACAGCAAAAAAGAAAGTTTTGGTGATGAATATCAAAGCTGAGATTGATCCACGCATGTCCTGGTATGTAAAATTAGCGCTTGAGCATGCCGAGAAAACGAAAGCCGATATCATTATTGTGGATATGGATACGTTTGGCGGAGCACTTGACGATGCCAAGGAAATTGTAGACCGGTTAATGGATGTTAAAGTTCCCCTTTGGGTATTTGTTAATTCAGATGCTGCTTCTGCAGGCGCCCTTATTTCTATTGCCTGTGATAGTATTTACATGGCACCCGGTGCAACCATTGGTGCAGCCACAGTGGTAAACGGGACTGGGGAAGCTGCTCCGGATAAGTATCAATCCTATATGCGTTCGATTATGCGTTCAACAGCGGAAGAAAATGGTCGTGACCCCCGCATTGCCGAAGGCATGGTGGATGAAACCGTAGTAATCGATAGTCTGAAACAAGCTGGCAAGGTGATCACCTTCACCACTTCCGAGGCCATCGAGAACGGATATTGTGAAGCCAAAGTAGAGTCGATTGAAGAAATTCTAAAGCAAAATAAAATAGAATCGTACGAGCTCGAAACCTTTGAGTTAGGTGCCACCGAAAAGATAATTGCGATTTTTTTAAATCCTTTCATCAGCGGAATCCTGATTCTGGTTATCATTGGTGGAATTTATTTTGAGTTACAAACCCCGGGTATTGGCTTTCCATTGATTGCCGCAGTTACCGCGCTGGTACTTTATCTCGTTCCCTATTATCTTAACGGGCTTGCCGATTACTGGGAGATCATTGCCCTCTTTGTAGGTGTGTTACTCATCATGGCCGAGGTCTTTGTTATTCCCGGGTTTGGGGTGGCTGGTGTTGCGGGGATTTCTCTGACTGTGCTTTCACTCGTGCTGATCATGTTGAACAACGATTTTTTCAATTTTGAATTCGTTCCGCTAGGCGACATTATTGTTGCTTCTTTTGCAACGATCGGTGGATTGGCGGGTGGGATTTTACTTCTCTTTTTTGGAGGTGCCAGGCTCAGCAAGACTAAAGCTTTTCAACGCATTGCTCTTGGCGATACCCAGGAAGTTAAAGACGGGTATTCGGTTAATACCTTTAATGCCAATCTACTCGGGCAAAAAGGAAAAGCCTTTACTATCCTTCGTCCGAGTGGCAAGGTGATTATTGACGAACAGATCTATGATGCGTTTACACGGGGAGATTTTATTGAAAAAGGAGAATCCATTGAAGTAATCGGCACCGAAGGCGTTACCTTAAAAGTCAAAAAAGTAGCATGAAAATTCTTGGAATAATTCCGGCACGCTATGCGTCTACACGGTTTCCTGCCAAACCTCTTGCCGATTTGGGTGGTCGATCTATGATCAGGCGAGTTTATACTCAGGCAAATAAATGTGATTCTTTGACCAAGGTAGTTGTAGCCACGGATCATGTAGAAATTTTTGAACATGTCTCAGCCTTTGGCGGAAATGTATGCATGACCGCAGAAGGTCATGCCAGTGGCACCGACCGTTGCTTTGAAGTGCTCTCGAAAGAGCGGGAAAAATTCGATTATGTTATCAATATCCAGGGCGATGAACCCTTCATCTCACCGGAACAAATTGATCTGTTGGCCTCCTTGCTCGATGGAAAAACTGAATTAGCCACGCTCATTAAGCGGCTTGAAAATCAGGAACAACTTGTCAATCCTAACCTGGTGAAAGTTGTGTTCAATAAAAATCACGAAGCCTTATACTTCAGCCGATCGCCTATTCCTTATTGGCGCGGCAAAGAAACCGATTGGGTACATCACCATCATTATTATAAACACATTGGCATGTATGCTTACCGCAGTGACATCCTGGAGAAAATTACTTCGTTAAAAGTTTCCTTATTGGAACGGGCAGAATCGTTAGAACAATTGCGTTGGCTGGAAAATGGTTACAAAATAAAAGTAGCTGAAACCACTCTCGAAACGGTTGGCATTGATACTCCGGAAGACCTGGAGCATGCCCGTCATCATCTGAGAATCAATCATGACTGAGATTCCGGAGGTTGATCACTCGCGGGGACCTGCGTTGGCATTCTTTCGCTCCTATACTCAACAACACAAAACCGCTTTTCAGAATAAGATCGTTTGCGACCTCTCAGCAGGTCGCGGTTACATTGCCAACTTGTTTGAACAGGCCGGAGCAGTTGTTAAGGCATTTGATCTCTTTCCGAATCAAAATAAGTTTGCCAAATCAACGGTCCAGAAAATCGATTTGCAACAAAAGTTCCCAATCGAAGATGCTTCTGTAGATCTTGCTATCTGTTGCGAAACCATCGAGCATCTGCCCAATCAATATTTCTTATTTCAGGAGGTCTCCAGAATTATTAAGCCTCGTGGAATTTTTATACTCACCACTCCCAATAGTTCATCGCTTCGTAGTCGCTTCTCGCAATTTATGATGGAGAGTGAACATTACGGGGCACCAGCCCCCAATGAACTGAATGCGTTTACTACCTGGGAAGGAAGCACGGACGGATACTTCAGCAAACTTTTTATCAGCGGGGTATTAAGGCTAAGAACTCTGGCTGCGCTCAATCAACTTACGTTGAAGAAAGTACATCCCACAACAAGAAGTTCAACCTCAGTGTTTTTGCTTTTCTGGTATCCGGTGCTTTACTACGTAAATTGGAAGACGATGAAGAAGCAGATCAAACGGGATCCGGCACATGCGCACACGTACCGCTCTATTTTTAAACTAAATACTTCAATGGAGGTGCTTTTAGGCAAGCACCTGATCATGGAGTTTGAGAAGAGCTGACAACATCATCTGTAATACAAGAGCGGTCTGACCCTTAATAAAAAAAGCCTCTAATATTTCAAAATTTCGTTGAGTGTCTTTAGCGCACGCTCAAGTTGATCGGGCTCGATACTTCCCATTTTCTTTACGAGTCTATCCTTCGATATTGAGCGGATATGAAAGACCAGCATCTCCGATTCACTTTTCAAACCATTACCTTTTGTTGGACTCAATATTGGATTACCCTTATACTTCTTGATCTTCGTAGTTAGCGGAACTGCAATAACAACATTCAAATGCTCGTTCAAGAGATTACCGCTTACAATCACTACAGGGCGTGAACCAGCTTGTTCACTTCCTTTGGCAGGATTGAGGTCTGCATTCCAGATTTCGCCTTGCCTCATTCTTCCAACTGTTTAAGATACTCGGCCATCCCCTCCTCCGCTATATCCATAATATTCGCATCCTGAGAAGCCATTTTGTATGACTTTACATACTCGGCTTTCTCGAGATGTTCAAGATATAGGCGTACTGCATTTTCGATTAGTTTGTTTTTGGGTACAGAAAGAGCCTGAGCTTTTTCAGAAAGCAGCTTCAGAAGGTTGTCTGGTAGGGTACTCGTAAAAGTGGCCATTTTGATCAATTATAGACCAAATGTAAAAATTATACTTATGATTCGTAAATATATTTTATATGTATTTTATTACTGAAACCTTTCCATTTCAGACAGACTTTGAAGAAGTTTTAAAGTAATAACACCCGGTTTTCCAACTCCGATGATGGCTTTGTCGACCTGAACAATAGGCACAATCCGTTTGGTTGTACTGGTAAGAAAAACCTCGCGTGCATGGAGCACCTCGGTTAGCGTCACCTTTTCTTCCTTCACGTTAACTTCTTTATTCGATAACGATAGAATATTTTTCCGGGTGATGCCATGCAACACCTGCTCAGCCGGAGTTACTATCGTTCCATCGTGCAACACAATAAATAAATTGCAGCGGGGAAACTCCGAAACCTGTCCGTTCATGTGATATAATACATCGTAGGCTTGCTGATCCTTCACTTGCTTCTGAAGCCAGATACCCATGATATAATTGATTGACTTTACGTGTGGAATATCACGGACATATTCATGCGTAATTATCTTAACCCCTTTTTCAAGAAGAGCCTGACCTGGCATAGACAATGCATGCTGTGTAATAATCAGATTCGGTGCAGCGATTTCGTACCCATCGGCTGAATAGCCACCGGTGAGAATCATCTTAATACCACAATCGGGTTGCCCGTTTTTAGCAATCAATTCATGAATCACTTTCTTCAATTCTTCGCGCGAAAGAGAAATAGAAAGTCGCATAGCTTCCGCAGATCGATAGAACCGATCAAAATAATCATCCAGGAAAAGCGGGCGACCGTTAACCACCTTGAAGAAATCGAAAATACCGTAACCGCGTTGCGTTGCCAGATCACTTACGTGGATGTAGGTCTTCTCAGCGGGTAGAAATTCGTTATTGAAAAATGAATACATACGTTACTTGATAGCTTGGTGCTTCTTTAAAATTTTTATTACTTCCTCTTTCGGCAACGCCTTGATCGTATGACCTTCCTTTCCTTTTATCGTTTCTGCAGCAAATAAAGAATTAATGATCGCTTCCTCGGTAGCTTCGATAACGGCCATGAAAAGTGGAGACATGGCATCATTACGCAATAAGGTTACGGTTTCTGTTCTCTCTTTTATTTCATGTCTGATCCGAAGTTGTGGGGCCGTGGAAAAAGCAATCACATAGTCACCACTCCCGTTTGATCCGATGCCACCTGTTTTTGCCAATCCCATAATCGCCCGTTTGGCTATTCGTTCCAGATTCCGTGCATCTACAGGCGCATCGGTAGCTATTACGATCATGCACGAACCATCCGCTTTGTCCATGAGTTGCTCACTCAGGTAAAATTGTTTTAGTTCTTCGCCTACAGGCACACCATCAATCTGCAACACACCACCAAAATTACTCTGTACCAACACCCCTACGGTATAACTTCCCGATTTTTCCGGAAGTATGCGTGAGGAAGTTCCGATACCTCCTTTAAATCCAAAACAAACAGTACCTGTACCAGCTCCCACATTCCCTTCAGTCACATTTCCTGATTGTGATTGAGCGATTGCATCCAGCACATCTTGTTTAGTTACATGTTGGCCACGAATGTCATTGAGATATCCATCATTGGTTTCTCCAACCACCGCATTTACCGATTGTACATTTTCATTACCCTTCAGGGAAAGGGTGTATTCCACAATCGCACCAATAGCCGTTGATACACTTAAGGTGTTGGTAAGTACTATAGGTGTTTCCAGATTGCCAAGTTCAATAACCTGTGTGCTACCCGCAAGCTTGCCAAAACCATTGCCTACATAAATCGCAGCGGGTACTTTTTCCTGAAATAGATTTCCTTCATGCGGAAGAATTGCAGTAACTCCCGTTCGAACAGAACTCCCCTCAACGAGCGTACGGTGACCTACCTTCACGCCAGTAACATCTGTAATGGCATTGAGTTTACCCGGAGCCAGCACTCCGATCTTAACCCCCAGGTCGCGTGCTCGATTTTGCGCCTGAAGGTGAACGAAGGCTATCAGGACAAATAAAACCAGTGCGGGGTATTTCATAATCCAATTTTCTTTATTCGTTCAACCATCTCCAAAACCGCAGGGCACACTAAGGTGTTCTTGTAAGTCAAATCCATAATCTGTACCATTTTCTTTCGATCCGTGTGCGGATACTCGCGACACGCTTTAGGTCTGCTTTCATAGACTTTGCAGTAATTATCAGGATCCAGAAAAGGACACGGTGAAGATTTTAACACATAATCACGATCTTCGTCAATGCGCAAATAGTGTTCAATGAAGTCACCGGGTTTCATGCGCAAGGCTTTAGCTATCCGTTCAATATCAGTTTGATAGAAAATCGGGCTGGTTGTTTTGCAACAGTTGGCACAGGTAAGACAGTCAATTTCTTCGAACACCTCTTCATGTGCCTGATGAAAGGTATCGTCCACAGTACGGGCATCTTTCTTCTTCAGCGACTGAAGAAACTTCTTATTCTCAGTCGACTTATTTTTAGTCTTCTCGTGGAAGCGATCTAAATCCATAATCAAAGGTAAAGCATTTTACATACTCAATATTAAGCCGATTACTGACGGTGACCCAAAAATTGATAATACGCTTACGGATTCGTTTCATTTTTCTCTTTATCTAATTAACAATAAAGCCTGAAGGGCTTAAATTTGAATAACTCCGGATGAAATCCGGAGAAAAAACATCGGCTAAATAAACACAACCCGAAGGGTTGAATGAAAAACAAACTATGAGTACGTATACCCAAATCCTCTATCAGATTGTATTCAGCACAAAAAATCGAGCGCACACGCTAAAGTCAGAAATTAGGCAAGAGCTATTCAGGTATATCGCTGGAATGTTGAAAAACAAGAAGTGTCATTTGTATCAAATAGGTGGAGTAAGTGACCATATCCATATTGTAACACACTTATATCCAGCCGTTGCACTGGCATCTTTAGTGAAGGACATCAAACTAGCAACCAGTCATTACATTAAATCTCAGGTAATATTTCCAGAATTTGAAGGTTGGCAGAATGGATATGGTGCATTTACTTATTCCTTTAAGGAAAAGGACAGGCTAATTGACTATGTTAAAAATCAGGAGGTACATCATAAAAAGAAACTTTATAAGGAAGAGTTAATTGATCTGCTCAACGAGCATGGGGTGGAATTTGATGAAAAATACTTTCTGTAGATATTCAACCACTTCGCGGTTGAATAATTTATGAATTAGTTCCTCGCATTTCATGCCAGGCTATTGATATTAAATCCTTTCAGGATTTAACCACAAAAAAATAAATCTAAAATATTCAAATACCAAACTCAAAGATTTCTACTATGCAACCTGGAAACGTATCTTCGCCACATGAATCGAAGCATTCTATCGCATATCACCCGACACGTTAAACTAACAAAAGCTGAGGAGGATTTTTTTATCGCCTTGCTCCTTCCGGTAAAGTTAAAGCAAGGGGAGTTTGTAGAAAAAGCGGGCGAAGTAACCAGCAACTTTATTCATGTGAATTCCGGTTGTCTGATGACCTACTTTACGGACAAGGAGGGTAACGACCAGGTAATTCAATTTGCCACTTCGGGTTGGTGGACAGGTGATCTGCATAGCCTTACCACCCAACAGCCCTCAATTTATACGACCCGGGCACTGGCCGACAGTGAAGTAATGCTTCTGCCAAAAGTCCGCATGGAGGAATTGTTGGATCGCCATCCTGTCTTCGAGCGCTACTTTCGCATCATGTTTCAGAATTCGCTGGTCACTCATCAAAATCGGATCATCGAAGCATTTTCCATCACAGCCGAGGACCGCTATACCAACTTTCAGAAAAAATATCCCCAACTCGAACAATTCGTCCCCCTCAAATACATTGCCTCCTACCTGGGTATTACACCAGAGTTTCTGAGTAAGATCAGAAGGAAACGAACTATTTAATGGATAATGAATAATGTACAATTGACAATTATCAACTATTCATTGTCAATTAAATATTAATCTAGTTCAAGACCAATCTCCTCCTTTCTTAACCTGGTTCAATAGACACAAGCAGGGGGTAAGCCTACCTTTGTATCGCAATCGGAAATAAAGCGGAATCATTTTCCGGTGCACTAAAAACTTAAACTATAAAAATCATGTCAACAGCAACATTAACAGCAACTAAATGGGGAATTGATACTACCCACACCGAAGTACAATTTAAAGTGAAGCACCTGGTTATTTCCACGGTAACAGGTTTCTTCAAGAAATTCAGTGGGAGCGTAGAAAGTGAAACTGAGGATTTCGATGGCGCTTCTGTGAACTTCAGTCTTGATGTAAACAGCATCGATACAAACCAGGCGGATCGCGATACGCATTTGAAGTCGCCAGACTTTTTTGCAGCGGAGCAATATCCTACCGTTGATTTTGCAGGTACGTTGAAAAAAGTATCTGGCACTGATTATAAACTGGACGGAGCCCTGACCATGCGCGGAACAACCAAAGCAGTGGTGTTGAACGTAGAATTTGGCGGCATTATGATAGATCCCTGGGGAAACACAAAAGCCGGTTTTGAAATCAATGGTAAAGTGAACCGGAAGGATTTCGGATTAAACTGGAATGCACTCACCGAAGCGGGTGGCATGGTAGTAAGTGAAGAGGTTAAGCTTCACATCAATGCAGAATTAGCAAAGGGCTAATTCCTAATCTCATCAACATAAAAGAGTCTGGTATAATACCGGACTCTTTTCATATTACCGCTATAATCGTTCTGGAAGAAATTGTTTGGAAGTGTCATCCCTTTGGGTGCCCGGTCTTACTTCAACGTTTCCTGAATTCCTACCTTATAAGAGGTCGGGTTTTCATTCAGAAACTTTTGAGCTTTGCTGCTATCAAAGATGTAGTCGTTTTCAAACTGATACATCATCTCAACAAATTCGCGAAGCACGGGTATAAATAAACCTAATAACCGAACTCCCGTTTTCGACATTGCCTGTACACCTTTATTGGGCATGTTCATGATTTCATAGGCAATCCGAATCAGCGCTTCCGCGGTCATTTTTTCAGCGCTTGTCAAAGCATGCCAGGTTTGATTGTAAGCTTCCTCTGCATTTCCAAGCAATGCAACTGTCTTTCCGGCATCGGGAGTGTACGTAAATGTGTGAATCCTCTTCATATCTCCAATCCACTGAGCACCTTTGCCGGCTTTCAACCTTTCGGTTAATGTAGAATGAATTAAACTTAAGGTTGCACCGGGGCCATAAAAGTCTGCCGCCCGGATAATCATTCCCTTTAAATTCCCAGCTTTAATCTCATTCAGCAACAGGGTTGCTATCGTAGCACGTACTTCACCCTTTTTACTGGTAGGGTTAAAAGGAGTTTCTTCTGTCATCACTCCATTTACCTTACCATACGCATACACATTATCAAAAAACACAAGTTTACTTCTATGTTTCTTGCAAGCCTCGATTGTATTCTTCATCACTACCGGCCATTGCTGTTGCCATACCTTTGTCTCGTATTTTAATCCCGCAACAAGATATACGACCTCACTTCCTGCCACGGCCCTTTCTGTTTCTGAATAATTCAATAAGTCGGCCTTTACCAGTTCATCCGAAGGATTTACTTTCTGCGGATTGCGGCTTACCTGCCTAACCTGTGATGTGAATCGTGGAAGATGGCCCGAGAGTTCTCTTCCTATTATTCCGTTGGCCCCAAGAATGGTTTGCATGTGATTTATTCCTTAGTCGTTAGTTACTCACTATATATTTTTACCGATAGCAGATATTTTTATAGGGGCAAAACTTACAATTCTCAACAATTGTAGTTTGATCAAAGTCTTCTTCGGGGTTAAACACTTCCTCCAACAGAGAAGTCAGCCGCTCTTTAAATTCTACAAGCAGTGGTCTTGCATCTGAAATTCGCTCCTTTTTAATAGTGAGGCCAAAATCAGATGCATCACCAAAGAGGTAATTGCGATCAATTAAGCCAGGTATTAACACATCTGCGTCTGCAATGGGGCGATTTGAATTAAAGAGGAAGGCATAAAGCAATGTTTGAAAGGCGGCCTTATTGCGCTTAGGTTTTCTTTCAAAAAGAGCTTCTATGCTTGCAAACTCAAGCGAATCTCCACCCGTTTTGTAATCTACAATTCGCACCATGTTCTCCTTTTTATCCACACGATCTATCTTGCCGCCAATCACAGCAAACCCAGGTGCATGATTAATTTTCATCGTATGAAGCAAGCCCTCCTGTTCGATGGCTTCTATGGTAAATGGAGCAAGTCTCTTGTCCTGTTCTAAAATCTTACTCGCAAACTGCTTAACCATTTTTCGAACCACAACACTTTGGCCTTCGTAGTCAATCTTCTTGCCTGGCTCCAGACTATAGGTATCAATAAACGCCTCATCCATTAATTTCTCGATCGTTGATTCCGCATTTACGAAATCACCCGATTCAACAAGGTTATTTCTCTTTTTTGCCGCAAGATTTTTATAGAATTTCTCCATCACCTTATGAACAAAATTTCCGAGCACACGGGCATCCATATCATCCTCTACCTCATTGGGCTCGTGAATGCGCGACACATACCGGAAATAGAATTTCAATTTACACTCCAGGTATGAATTAATGGCGGACGGAGAAATCCCCTGGAAGCGAGGTGTGCCTGTATTTAATTTGGCAAGGGCTTCCAGCACAGTTTGGGTTTTTTTTATGATGATGGGGTTAACCGGTGTGGGCTTAACCGGATTGTGTAACACCTGCGGTTCAATCTCCAAACCGCTTTCAAACATCAATTGTTGTAAATAGCGGCTCTTTTCACCCTGGCCCAGCTGATCTGTTTCGGTATTATAAAACAAGAAAACATTTTCAGCACGCTGCAACACCCGGTAAAACAAATAAGCATAGATCGCATCCTGATATTCAGTGGTGGGAAGACCGTAGGCCTTTCGGATATTAAACGGAAGATACGATCCTTTACCACCAAAGGTAGGAAACGCACCTTCATTGAGCGAGAGAACAAATACATTTTTGAAATCAAGATTGCGGGTTTCCAATACACCCATTATTTGCAACCCTTTCAGGGGCTCGCCACTAAATGGAATCTTTTGCAGCCGAACTAATTGACGTACCAATCGCAAAAAGGATTTCAGGGACTTACGATATTCTTTATCGTTGTTGGTAACCGGTTGAGCCGAATTGCCCATTACCTGCTGTACCCTGTTTATCAGTTTTACAAACTGAAATGCATATTCCTTATCCAGATCCAATACCGATTCGAGCGAGCCAATTTCTTTGATCACCATCGTGAGGTATGCCAATAAACCCTCATCCATAGTGCCAAACACAACCCGATGAATGTCGCATGTGGTGGCCAAAAAACTCTGGGGTATATGGATCCAGTTATGCTTCAGAATTTCTTTTCGTTTTGAATTGGCTGTTACCGGATCAGCAGCAATCACATACGGGTGAGACAAAATAGCAAGTACCTGCCGATGATGAAAGTGATCTTTTCGCTTTCCGATCTGAAGTTCTACCAGCAACTCAAGCAGATTAAAGAAAGATGTGTTGCTGAGTGAATAACCCATCGTAACATTTAGTTTGTCAACCGTGGGCGGAATTCCATATAACACAGGCATCAGTAACTTTTCATCCGGTAATACAATTAGGGTTTCTTCAGGGATCATACCCTTTTTCAATTCTTCTTCAAGAACCTGACCCATCAATTTAGCCTGCCCTACCGGCTGCGCGGCACCCAATACCCGAACCGATTTTTTCTTCCTGAAGTTGGAGGAAAAACTTGTTGGAAAAGTCTTGCCAAGCACCTTATGTTTTTGATACTCTCTGAAAAAATTTCCAGCCTCCTGACGTTCATTATTTACATAGTATTCGTCCGCATCCCAGATTATCTGGCTTCCATGATCAACAAAATAGCTGAGTATCACTTCTTCTGCTTTCGTTAGTGCATTAAAACCCACAAACTTTAGTTGTGCAGGTTTCTGGTACGTGGCTCCTTCTGAAGAAATTTTCTCTGCCACCCTGCGATGCACCATGCCCTCGTAAGCAAGACCTTCCGCTTCAAGCTGACTTCTAAAAGTCTGGTATACATTGAAAAGCTTGCCCCATACTTCCAGAAACTTCCTTTTATTATTCGTTAGGTTCTCATCAAACCCTTCCCAAAACTCGAGAAGAAACTTTCGTTGCTGATCTGTGAGGTAATCAAAGGTGGAGTCGAGTTCCTTTTGATTTCGCAGGTCTTTAAAGAGTTGCCCGACATTGACCAGGTATTTATCCGACTCATCAAAATCGCGCAACAACATATCGCCCCAGAAATAAAACTGGTCAAAAGCCTCACTCCTCTCGCTAGACAAAGCCATTACTTCATTGTAGGTTTTATGAAGTCGATGGACCAATTCTAATTTATCCGGAATCTTAGCGGTTGAAAACGAAGAAATAAAATCTTCAATGGTAATAAGCGTGGGGGCAAATGCAGGCCTGGCAATGATGTCGCTGAGGTGCTTTCGAAAATACAATGCTGCCCTGCGGTTGGGAAATACAATCGTGAGAGCATCCAGCTGAGGATTCTCATTGTAAATCTGGCG
Organism: Cyclobacteriaceae bacterium; assembly: GCA_044229915.1. Taxonomy (GTDB): domain Bacteria; phylum Bacteroidota; class Bacteroidia; order Cytophagales; family Cyclobacteriaceae; genus ELB16-189. The sequence continues at coordinate 348,007 of JBGASB010000004.1, read as the reverse complement.
GGCAAGCTCTTTCAGAAACGACTCCATAGTTAAAAATCTAAGCCGAGTTGTTTGTCATCCTTCTTGGCGGTCTTTATCACTTTTCCAGGTGGCACTGATACTACCTCACCGGATTTTATATAGAGCAGGTAACCCTGTACTTCTTGAAAACTCATTTTACGCAGTATCTCCAGATAGTCTGAAACTTGCTTTGAGTCGGATTTGGTAGGAGTACCGGTTTTAAAGTCAACGACCAATACTTTGTTCCCCTTTTGCATCATCCGATCAATTCGGCTTTCACCACCGCCCGGCAACAGAATAGGAACTTCTGTGCGCACATGCCACTCGCGCGTAAACCAGGAAGCAATTACATCGTTGGCAAACAATTCGTTCATAAGCCCGATCAGTATGGGTTCTTCCTGTGAGGTGATCATTCCATCCAGAATCAATTGACTAAGAATCTCTTCTAATTGATCCTGATAATGAATGCGTGAAAATATAGCATGGAGATGTATGCCGTATTTAATTCTGGTTATCGTTTCACTTTCCTGCGGATCAAAGTGCCCGACTGCAGTGTGCCTGATAACAAGTTTACTGCGCCACGTAGAAGATGCATAGGCCTTCAACGTTAGGGGGGCACTTGTTTTATTTACTTCTTCTTTTGCCAACACCCACTCGCCCGACTGCCACTCCTGTGTACCTTCGTTCCACCTCGACTGAAGTGCTGAATCTGTGTTTAATCCGTGATGAAGGAGTGTGGCTACAAGATTCTTTTTGATTTTCGGATTGGGTGCCGTAATGATCATGCCATGTTCGGCACGCGTAAGCGCCACGTAAAGCAAATTCAAATTATCAAGAAAACTGCGCGTTCTTTCCTCTTCGTAGTAAGATGAAAAGAGTGTGTCTTCCAAGGTTGATGAATACTTAACTGGTAAAAAACCTGCCTTATCAAATGGGGACTGATCGGATTTCACCCATAACGTTGGTTTTATTCCATGATCTAACTCCCACGAGCAAAAGGGTATGATTATATATTTAAACTGAAGTCCCTTTGATTTGTGAACGGTGATTATCTGAGCGGCATTTACCTCACTCGAAACCTGAATAGATTTTTTCGTTTTATTTTCTTCCCACCACTCTAAAAACGCCCCGAGGTCGTTTCGATCACGGCTGGTGAAATTTAACACCAGGTCCTGAAAGGTTTGCAGATATTCTAATTCGCCTGTATTCTTACCCAAGCTAAAAATCTCGATAAGGGTTTCTGTTAACTCAAAGAGCGGTAGTTTCTTAAGAAAAAGTTTCTGCCTGGTAAATGCTATGGGTAGGCTATTCTCAAAGGTTGATTGATTAGCTACCAAAAAAGTCTCAGAGATATCTTTCGATGATTCGTTCAGTCTATCATATTCGTAGCTCAGTTGAGCCCGGGCTATTTCATTTTCAGGATTTAATAAATAGTGAAGGGCGCTCGTTAAAAGATTAACACTGTTGGCACCCCCTAACTGCAGCGATTCGTTCGAGACCACATCGTAGCGGCAATTTGGCTTAGCCTTACCAAGACTTTTATACTCCAGCAGGTGAGCGACAATTTTCTGCCCTTCCTCATTCTTTCGCACCAGAATCGCGATGTCTTTTAAGTCTGCTCCAAGTTGTTGAAGTTTCTCCAAATGATGCGGCACCTGCCTCAAGGCAATTTCATTCCAATCTTCCTCTTCGCTATTGGCAATGAATGATACATGTACAAACCCGGCTTCCTCTTTAACCAATCCTTGCGTTACATCTTTATAGGCGGCCTCGGTAATGGTTCCCCCGGTTTCAGCTTTTACCCATGCAGCTGCCGATTGAAAAATAGCGTTGTTAAAAGTAACAATCTGCGCTGCACTGCGAAAATTTCTATCCAGTTCATATGTGTTCGTACGATGGGCTCCAATCTGGTCGCGTACAACTTGTTGCAATAAGGTAAGATCGCCTCCGCGCCAGCGATACACCGCTTGCTTTACGTCACCCACAATAATACTGGAGAAGCCCTGGTCCAGACTATTAGTGAGTAGCGGCAAAAAATTCTTCCATTGCAACCCTGAGGTGTCCTGAAACTCATCAATGAGAAAATTCTTATAGAACGAACCTACTTTCTCATAAATAAACGGAGTATCGCTTTCGCCAATCACACTATTTAAAAAGTAGGGCGCGTCTGAAAGCAGCATCAGATTGTTTTCGCTTTTGTATTCTTTCAGCTTGCGCGAGATATCTGAGATCAGACCAAAGGCATAAAAATTCTCAAGCACTACTTCGGCTGTTAAGGCCCGGTTTACATTTTTGGCGTGTAGTTCATTGATCTCTTTCAATAACGGAACCAATTTCCGTTCGGCCAGTTCCAATACAAGTGCCCGTCTTACTGACTTTTCGTTGGGCACATTCTTAGGGAAAATAAATTCGAATTCAGCTCTTTTTCTATTGTCAGGATAGCCTTTAACCGTACGCAGGTTAGTCAATTTTTCCAGGTAACCATATAAGCTGCCTGATTTTCCGTACTTAAAATCATTAATCGTTAATTGATTGGCTGCAATTAGCTCCATGGCTTCAACAGCCCTGCACTTTATTGAATTAATAAACTGAGCCCGAATCTTATTCAACTCGGTCCGCAGATTATCAAAAAAATCTTTCGATGCCGTGGTCTCATTGACTTCACCTTCGATTGCTCTGAACTCTTCCTTAAAAATTTCCTCCGAAAACTGAATCAGTGCAGGGCGCACATCCCAACTAATATCCTTCTCAAGATTTTCGCTGGCAAACTCCACCACCCATCTGGTTAAGTCATCGTTGGTGCCCAACTCATCCATCAGGTTATCAACCACCTCCTCCATCACAGCATCATTCTCAACTTCCAGGCGGTAGTCACCGGCAAGACCGGCTTCACGGGTAAACGACCGGATCACCCGCTGAAAGAAAGCATCAATCGTGCTGATTGAGAATTGCGAGTACTTATGCAAAATCTCACCCCGGGTTTCCTCGGCATACATCTTAAAAGTAGACGCATCCAACCCCAACTCACGTTGAAGTTCACCTGCCAGCTCCGTAGACTTATCATTGGAAAAATCATTCAGGTAAGCCAGGATCCGATCCTTCATTTCCTGCGTTGACTTGTTTGTGAAGGTTACGGCCAGAATGTGTTTGAAATAATCAGAGCGAAATCGCAATGCAAGTTTCAGATACTCCTTGGCCAAGGTGCGCGTCTTGCCTGAGCCAGCCGAAGAACGATAAATAGAGAAAGCTTTATCCAAGTGCAGAATGCATTACGGAATACGATTTACGAATTTTGATTCATACCACATAGTTTTTAGAGATGATCTAAATTTCATATCTTGAAGGGTCTACCCCATGAGAAAGCTTTACTTCTTCATCCCCAAACTCTTTTACTCATTTCCCATTCAGCTCCTACTGAATAACTTCAGGCGCAATCATGTTTTAATCCTGTGCTGGATCATTCTCTTTGCTATGATCACCGGCAATTTTGGCAAATACCTGGGCATCCCATACCTCTTTCTCGACCCGGAGTACATGAACAAGGTGAGCTTTGCCAGTTTCTTTATGATGGGGTTGCTTACGGCAGGCTTTACCATGGCCTTTCATATTACCTGTTATATCTCTGACGGACACCGGTTTTCATTCATTGGAACTTTACCGAACCCTTTTAAAAAATTTATCATCAATAACAGTATTATTCCCCTTGTCTTCCTGATCACCTATGTGTATCAGATTATTGGGTTTCAGATCAATAATGAATACAGTTCCGATTTTGAATTAGCTAAAAATTTGGGAGGCTTATTTCTCGGGTATATTGTGATGACTTTATTTTTCTCACTTTATTTCAGATTCACTAATAAAGACATCTTTAAATATGTTGTTTGCCGGATCGATGAGAAAATCAAACTAAATGTTAAAGTGACGCGCGCAAGCGCCATGAAAAAACTGGACATCGTTCGAAAAAAACAAGAACGCGTTGACTACTATCTAACCGGCTACCTTCAAGCTAAACCAGTTGAAACAACTTCCTTTTATGATAAGGCCACTATCCTACAGGTATTTGATCAGAATCATTTCAATCTTGTGGTGATCGAACTTTTCATCTTTGCGATGATTCTTGTGTTGGGTATTTTCAAGGATTATCCTGTCTTTCAGATCCCGGCTGCCTGCAGCGCCATGATCTTTCTAACTGTTTTTGTCATGCTTTCAGGCGCATTTTCCTATTGGTTTGGTGGGTGGTCGGCAACGGCCAGTTTGATCATTTTTCTTTTTATCAATCACCTGGTGGGCGAAGATTTCTTTACCAAAAAATATGAGGCCTTTGGACTAGACTATGGTACATTGCCAGCCGAATATTCCATTTCATCTCTGCAAAGTCAACTCGATAGCTCGGCCATGGAAAATGACCGGCAAGCAGTGTTGGTTCAACTAGAAAACTGGCGAAAGAAATTTGATCCGGCCACGAAACCTAAAATGGTCTTTCTCTGCGCCAGTGGCGGTGGAAAGCGGGCTTCTTTATGGACACTCACAGCACTACAAAAAGCTGATAGCCTCACGGGTGGAAAACTGATGGAGAGCAGCGTGCTGATCACCGGGGCCTCAGGTGGATTGATTGGCGCCAGTTACTTTCGGGAATTAAAACTGAGAGATAAACTCGGAGAATCCATTCAACCCTACGCTAACATTCATCGGCAGAAAATCTCCAGCGACAATTTAAATCCACTCATCTTCAGTTTGCTGGCGAATGATTTGTTTATGGGCTTTACCAAATTTGAATATGCCGGTAAAGCCTATCAGCGCGATCGCGCTTTTACGTTTGAAGATCAACTTAATCAAATCACAGAAGGGTTAATGGACAAACCCATCCGGGACTATGAGGAAGCCGAAAGCAAAGGAATTATCCCAATGGTTATCCTTACGCCCACCGTGGTGAATGACGGCCGGAAAATCTACATCGCCTCGCGCCCTGTTTCATTTATGAATAATGAGGTCATGAACTTCATGAATTACCATCAGGTGAAAGTGAGTGGCATAGACTTCCATCGATTCTTTGAAGCACAGGATTCCAAAGATCTGAGGTTTCTCTCCGCGCTGCGCATGAGTGCTACGTTCCCGTACATCACACCCAATACTACTTTGCCTACGGAGCCGCCTATTCAAATTATGGATGCCGGGATCTCAGACAACTTTGGGATGTCGGATGCCGTGCGGTTTTTATATGCCTTTAACGAATGGGTTTCTGAAAATACCTCGGGCGTTATTTTTCTTTCCATCAGGGACTCACCCAAGTTAGGAACCATTGTTGCCCGGTCCGGTCAGACGATAATCGATGATATGACCCAGCCGATCAGCAGTGTTTACAATAACTTTGAAAACTTTCAGGACATTACCAGCGATATGCTTATCGGGCAGGCTCACTCCTGGTTGCGAGTTCCTATCGATCGCCTGGACCTGCAGTATCAGGCTGAAAATTATTTACCAATTTTACAGAAGATGGACAGCATTCGTCAGAACAGTGCCCGGGCTTCGTTGAGCTGGCGCCTAACTACCCGCGAAAAAGATGGTGTGATCAGCAACATCAACTCAGAACGAAACAAGGAAGAGTTGATGAAACTTGTTAAGTTGTTGAAAGAGTAACTGGTGATTTGGGGATAAAAAAAGCAATATTATTAAATACTGACTATTTCAATCAATTTAACTATTAGTGACGCAGTTGATAATCAAGGTGACTTTATTCCGACTGGAATGAAATGACATGAGTAAAGCTAAAACTTAGACCCGATAAAAAACATTTAGGTGGTTTTTTTTGACAGTGGACAAAAATGCGGGCATGAAATGCAAAAAAATAGATAAGTAAAAAAAACGTAAATTTGACTTAACTAAAAAGCAAACTGGTATGGGGGCAATTGAGTTGAAATCTGACCTGCACAAAATCCTGGATAGGATTGAAAACGAGCAATTGTTACGTACAATTTATGACTTTCTCAAACAGAGAGAGAACGCACAAGAGGGTCAGATATGGAAAACTCTGACAGAAGAACAAAAAAAAGAAGTTTATTTATCCTATGAAGAATCTCAACGTGAAGAAAATCTAATTGATTGGGAGACCGTTAAGAGAAAATATTAATGCAGGTTTATGTTACCCCAAGAGCCGAACGGAACTTCGACTCAATTGTAGATTATATAAAACAAAAATGGGGAGAAAAGACAGTTAAGGAGTTCATTCAAAAGGTTGATGAAATTTTCAAACTTCTTAAGGACTATCCTCAAATGGGTCAGGTTGAAGAGACCGACATTCGAGGGTTTCAATTATCACGGCAGACAAGGATCTTGTACAGAATAAGAGACAACAAGATTATCATCCTTTCATTCTTTGATGTTAGACAAGATCCGAAGAAAAAATTAAGATAGCCTCACTCCCCAATAAGTATTTGTACTACCCAAGTGGCAACTATTAAAATATAGTTTTCTCAATTTCTTCTCAATACACTACCGCTTCGCACCCCGGTATGTTTGCCCTGATCGATCACTACTTCTCCATTCACCAATACGTAAGCAAATCCTTTGGAATATGCATGAGGTTGTGAATACGTAGCAGCATCCCCCACTTGTTTTTCATCAAAGATCACCACATCGGCAGCCATGCCTTCGCGAATCAATCCGCGATCGCGCAAATTAAATTTCTGTGCCGGCAACGAAGTCATTCTACGAATAGCTTCCTCCAACCGGATTACCTTTAGTTCATTCACATACCGGCCTAATACCCGGGCATTGGTTCCATACGCCCGTGGATGCGGCATGCCGGATCCAAATTTTGCAATCCCTGCATCCGAAGCAATCATGTTAAATGGATATTGAAGAATGCGTACCAAATCCGGTTCGTCCATACTAAAGAAAACCATTTGCGTTCGGTTTATGGCTCCTACCATTTCAAGAATGGTTTCAGCCTCATCCATAGGTTTGGCTTTACGGCCTTTAAGTTTATTAATCTCAGAAATATTCTTTCCATTAAGGGTTGTATCAGGCGCATAGCGGGCAACCTGCGCATAACTATAACTCTTCAATTTCTTTTCCTTCAGGTTGGCCACCATTTCTTTCTTTATTTTCTCACGCATGGCCGGATTATTGATTCTGATTTTCATCGAATCGCGCCCGCCACCAAATACCCAGGTCGGAACCGTGGTATCCAGTGTTGTGCTGCTGGCAACATAAGGATATTGATCAATTGTAACATCCAGCCCTTCCAACCGCGCTTTCTCCACAAGACCAATCGTTTCTACCGACCGGCCCCAATTGGGTTTGTAGGTAACTTTAAAGTGCGAGATCTCAACCGGCAGTTTAGCTTCGCGTCCAATAGCAATTGCTTCATTTACGGCATCCGTTACTTTATCACCTTCATCGCGAATGTGCGAAGCATAAACCCCATTAAAACTGGCGGCCACTTTCGCCAGATTCACGACTTCGGGAGTTTTGGAATACGTGCCCGGCACATAAATTAATCCGGTAGAAAAACCCACGGCACCTTCCTGCATCGCCTTCTGAACAAGTGCCTCCATCTTAGCTTGCTCTTCTGGGGTGGGGTCGCGTTGCAGGTCTCCCATCACGGCTCTGCGCACCGTATTGTGACCAATCAATGAGGCTACGTTAATAGAGGTCCGGACAGAATCCAATCTTTTAAAATAGGCAGCCATATCTGCATTAGATCCGCCACAGTTTCCGGTCACAACAGAAGTAACTCCATCATGAATAAAATTATCTGCGGTAGGTGTGGTTAGCTCACCACCTTCAATATGCGCATGCACATCAATAAACCCAGGCGCTACAATCAGGCCTTTGGCGTCAATGATCCTTTTGGCCTGAGCTTCTAGTTTCCCAACCGAAGTAACTTTGCCATTCACAATTCCTACATCTCCATAGTACCATGAATTACCCGTACCATCAATGATCTTTCCGTTCTTAATAATAACATCATAAGATTGTGAGAGAAGGGATTGACTGATAAAGATCAATCCCATGAGCAGATATCGCATGCGCATGATTTTTTCTTTGGAAGATATACATTCCAATCAATACTCAAAAGCAATTTTATTCAAGCCAAAATTAACTTCTGGGTAAGGTCATTGTTCAATTGGTTTGGTATATGTAGCTTGACCAGTCAAATACTTATTAATATGAACTTTATTTTTACGCTCAAGTTTTTGAAAATCGCTGCTACTTCACTGGTTATTTTTGTTTTGCTCGATTTTCTATGGCTGGCAGTGATTGCCTCTACCCTGTATCGTCAGACATTAGGGTATCTGGCTGATTTAGACCCGAATGGAAAAATAGTCTTCAATATCCCCATGGGCCTACTTGCACAGTTGGCAATTTCCATAGCGCTTAGTGTTTTTATTTCCCTTGCTCTACAAATTGATAACCGGCTAGTTACTGCACTAGGTACCGGTACTTTTTTGGGCTTAATGATGTACGTAACCTATGATTTCACCAATCTCTCCTTTGTAAAAGGTTGGCCTTTATGGATAAGCTTAATCGATGTAACCTGGGGGGCTGTACAAGGTGCGCTTGCCGGATTGTATGTGTTCTATTTTACTCGTTGGTTTTAAGGTACGATCTTGTCGTTCGGAATGTTAAATAGAATTTGGCTTCTCCAAAAAAGTAAAAAACCGTAACGTCCAGATGGGTAAGGATCAATTTGCTTCTAAGATTCTTCAGTTCTTCGCTTCACTGAAGCTATCAGTTCCATTGCCCCGGGGAGTCCAGGTGTTGAATCCCTATCAGGATAAACTTGTCTTCGAACTCTGCCAGCAATTTTATACTCAATACTATGCAGACACTAAACCTCGAACGATGATTATCGGGATCAACCCAGGAAGGTTTGGGGGCGGACTCACAGGAATTCCATTCACCGATCCTGTTAAGCTTGAAACGATTTGCGGCATAAAAAATAATCTTGAGAGGAGGCAAGAGCTTTCTTCCGACTTTATCTATAAAATGATTGACGCCTTTGGCGGAATCAATCTTTTCTACAAGAACTTTTATTTCACCTCTGTATCCCCACTCGGGTTTACCCGCGATGGAAATAACCTTAACTATTACGATGACGCTAAACTTACGGAGCGGTTAAAACCCTTTATGCTAGAGTGTATGCGCAGTCAGCTGGACTTTGGTATCAATACGAAAACAGCTTATTGCCTCGGTGAGGGCGACAACTACAAATTTCTATCACAGTTTAATGAGCAGCATCAATTCTTTGAAAAGATTATTCCCCTCGCTCATCCAAGGTTCATTATGCAATACAAAAGGAAAAGTTTGAATCAGTATCTCGATCGTTACCTCAAGGCCCTGAGTCTTTCCGTAAATTAAACCTCGGTATCGGGTAAAATAAATTTTTATGTAAGTCATTCCACGTGCATCTTTGCGGCCAAATACCCGGATGAATTCAAGAGAACAACTTCAAAAGACGTTAGACCTGATTAAGCTGGAGCGACAGGCCGATCTGGAACAATACCGGCAAAAGGTATTGTTGCGGTCACTAACACAACGGGTTAAAGAAGGAGTTACCTGGTACCCCGTACGCCTGGTACGCGATTACATTGGCACAGGCGAACGAATTATTCTTGAACTTCAGCGTGTACATCAACTCGATCAGCCCCATAGCTTTCAGAGTGGCAAATTAGTGAGTCTGTTTTGCAATGCATCCGGTAAACCAGAGAAAGAACATCTCAATGCAGTAATTAATTATGTTCAGGACAACACGTTGGTGATCACACTCAATGGGGACGACCTACCCGATTGGATTGAGGATGGACAACTGGGTGTAGACGTGATGTTCGATGAGATGACCTACAAGGAAATGGAACATGCACTCAAGGCCGTGATGAAGGCAGAAGACAACCGGGTGGCAGAGTTGCGTGAAATCTTTCTTGGCGATATCAAAAATAAACGAGTTGAAAAAAATCAACCTGCTTCATCCAGCATCCAATATCAGGAATCGATTAAGCTATTAAATGAAAGCCAGGTAAAAGCTGTTGATAAAATTCTGGAAACAGAAGATGTTGCCTTCATCCATGGCCCACCCGGAACCGGCAAAACCACAACATTGGTACAAGCCATCGTGTTAACAAACAAAATAGAAGGCCAGGTACTTGTGTGTACACCCAGCAATGCCGCCATTGATTTACTGGTGGAAAAACTTACAGACCAGGGACTAAATGTAGTACGCATCGGACATCCTGCAAGGGTAACCGAGCAAACCTTGAGCAAAACGCTTGATGCACGAATAGCTACACACGCCAACTACCATGAACTAAGGGCTTTGAGAAAAAAGATGGAACAGGTGCGCAACCAGGCCTCGAAGTATAAACGCAACTTTGGCTACCAGGAAAAAGAACAGCGTAGGTTGTTGAAAGAAGAAGCCCGCTCCTTGAAGTCAGATGCGGACATGCTCGAGTTCTATATCATCAACGATTTACTGCAGGCGGCCGATGTAATCTGCAGCACCCTGGTGGGGTCATCGCATCCAGTAATTCGGGGAAGGAAATTCAAAACAGTTTTTATTGATGAGGCCGCGCAGTCGCTGGAGCCTGCTTGTTGGATTCCCTTATTAAAATCACAGCGGGTAATACTGGCTGGTGATCATTGTCAGTTGCCGCCAACTATTAAATCAAACGATGCAGCCAAAGATGGGTTGGCTGTCACACTCTTTGAAAAGGGAATTGCCAAACATCCGGAAATGGCTACCATGCTACGGGTTCAATACCGGATGCATGAAGCCATTATGAAGTTTTCGTCACGCTATTTTTATAACGATGAATTAGTAGCCCACGCTTCCGTTAAGTCAGACTTATTAAGACCCAATCAGCTTCCCGTTGATTTTATTGATACGGCCGGGTGTGGCTACAGCGAACAACAGGATCCGGAAACCCTGAGTCGGTTTAATCTGGAAGAGGCTTCCTTGTTGATTCAACTAACAGAAAAACTGGTAGAAGAAATCGGATTGGAGGTTTGGCTGGAACAATCTATCTCTATGGGTATCATCACACCCTACCGGGCCCAGGTAGATCACATGCATAAACTGGCCGATGCTTCACCCGTGTTGGAACCCTTGCATAAGTTAATTACCATTAACACCGTGGATGCCTTTCAGGGGCAGGAGCGCGATGTAATTGCGATCAGCTTTGTGCGGAGCAACGAAAAAGCCGAAGTAGGATTTTTAGGCGACATCCGAAGGACCAATGTAGCCATGACCCGTGCCCGCAAGAAACTTATTATGGTAGGCGATAGTGCCACACTCGGCTCGCATCCGTTTTATATTGAGCTGCTGGAGTACGTGCAGACAAATGGATTCTATCGGAGTGCTTTCGAAATCCATATCTAGGTTGTGAAATAAAGAATCTAATTTCAAATATTCGTATAACTTTATATCAAACCTATCCCTATGCCGTTTACGCTCGCCATCTCTCCGGAAAGGACTCCATTAAAGAACAACCGTTGGTTACAGTTTTTCATCCTGATATTTCTTGGTGTGTGGGGTTCCACGCTCCTGGGAACCACAGATATAAATAATTGGATCCTCGAAAACATGCTGGTGTTTATCTTCATTGGGTTTCTGATTTTTACGTATAAGAACTATCAGTTCAGCGATCTCTCCTACTTGTTGGTTTGTATTTATCTCTGCCTCCACGTCTATGGATCAAAATACACCTATGCCGAAAACCCGTTCGGTTTTTGGCTCAAAGATGTATTTGCTATGGAGCGTAATCATTACGACCGTATAGTTCACTTTAGCTTTGGATTTCTACTGGCCTACCCGATGCGCGAAATGTTTTTGAAATGGTTAAAATTTCCCGTTTGGGTCGCGTGGGTGCTGCCCATTGAAATTACATTATCAATCAGTGGGTTTTATGAATTGATTGAATGGGCTGTGGCCGATGTATTCTTCCCTGCCCAGGGTGACGCCTACCTTGGTACCCAAGGCGACATCTGGGATGCCCAGAAAGATATTTTTCTGGCAACATTAGGCGCTGTGATGGCAACTTCTATCGTATCATCAATAAAAAGTATTTTCAAAATACGATAAACAAGCTTTACTTAAGTATCTTCCTTAGAAAATCAAGCCTATGAAAAAATTGCTTTTAATTTCAGTGGCCTTATCGCTATTCAATTCGTTGTTTGCGCAAAGAATACATAGCGGCTTCTACCTTTCCGTGGCAGCCGGGCCAGCCTGGGGCACGGTGAACGGATACGATAATCAGGGTAGTTCTTTCACATTAGAAGGAACCGGTGCAGAAATTGATCTACAGTTAGGTGGATCCGTAATCCCGGGTCTTATACTTCATGGAACGTTAACTGCCAAATCCGTAGTAGGACCGGAAATCAATGGTGTAACTGTATCGGATGATTTTTCAATCAGTGAAACAATGTATGGAGTTGGTATAACTCACTATACTCCCCGAAACTTCTTTCTTACCGGCAATTTTGGCGTTGGAAAATTTGTCTTTGATGATAATACCAGCAGCCTTTCTACCGAGGGTGGATTCTCCTTTCTACTGAAGGGAGGCAAAGAATTTTGGATCTCAAATAAGTTTGCATTAGGAGTCGCACTTACCTATGGCAAAACCTCATTAACCAGTACCGAAGGCACCTATACGGAGAAATGGAAAAGCAATCGCCTAGGCGTTGTATTGCAACTCACTATCGATTAGGTATCACTTGACGAGAAACGTCAAAAATCAATCGTATAACTTATTACCGGAATAATCGAAGTATTAAAGCCATAAGCGACTGCACCATTCCAACGATCAAAATAAGGACGTTGCGGATTTTGATAGTTGGTCAGGTTCTGAATATCCAATGATAACTTCCATGACAATTTCTCAGCATTTTTGCGAAGCGCAACCCGGGCATCCACCCGAAAGTAATTTTTGTTTTGCGATTCATAGGCTTGCGAGTAAATGTAAACAGGTCTGCCTGTCGCAATTGACTCTTTTGTATTGAAGGGAGTATACCGCATGCCCCCGCTCCACAAAATGCGGCCTCCAACTTCAAGGCGCTTTACGCTACTCAATGCCCACTCCTTGCCGAAGGTTAATGCTGAATTGAAGTTGGAATTATACTTGGTATTGTAATACTGATCCGCGCCTCCATTATTGGTTTTAAACTTTGAATCATACACAGAAGCACTCAATAAAAAGAAAAGCTGGTTGCTGAATGATTTCTCAAAAGTCAGTTCCACTCCTTTATTGTACCCGGTTCCCTCGTTGCTTAAACTATCCGCAAAGAAATTGCGATCCTGATTAATCAGGGAATAGGTATTCCAATCGTGTATGCTCACCGGCACATTGTATAAATACTGATAATAAGGTTCAACTTTTACTCGCAGGTTTCCGGCAAACTGTTTATTCAAACTGATGGCAACATGCTGAGCCCGCCACATGTTCAGATCGCGATTCGGCTTGCCAGCATAAGCTCCCGTCAGGGAGTCCGTGGTAACCGCCTCATAGGTTTGGAACGGCAAAATCTGGCTGTGCATACCATAGGCTACATCAATTGTACCCGAGGGCAATTTAAGCTGCACCCCAACCCGCGGCTCCAGGACAAAGTCCTTCGTATAATCAAAATACATACTATTAAGTCCAGCCTGCACTGTTACCTTGGAATTTAACTGCGAACGAATGACTGCATAAGGTTGCATAAGCCACGTATTTCCGGCTCCGTCCATTTGTACCCGAAAATCAGAAATGACATTATCATAATCATTGCGAAATACATCATAGAAAATATAACTGGCCTGGAAACCGGTTTTTAAATTAGTCGACTGACCTAGCTTGCGATTATACGACCAGGCTGTGTTGATCCGTCCGTTCAGATAGCTTTCGTTTCTGATCCGGGTCTTTACAAAATTGTAATTCACCGTATCGTCATTTGACTTGATATCGTTGGCCCCGGCACTTACCACTCCGTACAGGTACGATTTTTCATTAATCAGATACGTGTAGGTTAATCCGGTAACTCCCAGCTTCGTATAAAAATCATAGGCATATACTTCATTATAACTCTCCCATTTGGTGGTGTCAGATTCTGGCTTCTTGTTTTCCGAACTGGCTCCGCCAAAAGCAAAAAAGGTAAGATGTGTTTTTTTATTGATCGGAAAATAGAGATTGAATGACAAGTCATGAAAGGAATTGCTCGTGAGTGGATTTACTACATTAACACCCATTTTGCTTAATAACCCCAATGTTGAGTAGCGGTAGTTGAATAAATAAGATGCAGATTTTTTCTTTTGTGAAAGCGGACCCTCGGAAGCAAAATCCAGCCCGATCAATCCGGCCTGAAAACGAAACTCGCGATTCTCACGATTTCCCTTTCTGAATTTAAGGTCCATCACACCGGCAAGGGCATTCCCGTACTCCGGTGGAAAGGCACCTGTAAAAAAATCAGATGCCCCCAATACATAAATGCTTAATGCACTGATCCCACCCCCGCTTGATCCGGCTTCAGCAAAATGGTTGGGGTTGGGAATCTCCACGCCTTCGAGTCGCCAACTTAATCCGATGGGTGAGTTAGCTCTGACTACAATGGTATTCTCATTATCCTGAGTTGAAATCTGGGTGCCCGGCAGGCTCAACGCCATACGACCCGGGTCGTTAATGCTTCCGGCAAAGCGTTGTGTTTCTTCGGGTGTAAATGAGCGTGCACTTACCAGGCTAAATTCATTGCTGGCCTCACTGGGTGTTCGTTGTGCTACCACAAGAACAGCATCTTTCATAGTAACTGCTTCGTTGAGTTCAATCGTAATGTTTAGTTGCTTGGCCGAAGTAAGTTCGAGATAGGGTGAAATCCAGTTTTCATAACTAACATATGAACAGTTCAGGTAATGCCGGCCAACCGGAACTTTGTCTAAGGTAAACCGGCCCTCCGTATCGCTCACTGCCCCAATAATAGTAGACTTGTCATCATTCAGGGTAATGAACACATTGGCGCCCGGAAGCGGCTGGCGGCTTGTCTTATCCAGTACGGTGCCGGTAATTCGTTGAGTAGGGGTTTGAGCGGAAGCACCTAAAAGCAGAAAACAAAAAAGAATTGCTGGCAACAAACTGCGATTGAGATTGTTCATGCTGATGATTGGCGGTTAATTCAACTTTTCAATCGGCTCCCGAATACCAAACATCGTGCGGTAATACTTTAGGTTCCCATTCGTGTCTTTCTCAATTTCAAACTGAAGATCATACTGCCCCGTGCTAAATATTTTTGTTTCCGACTCGGGCTTCAATTCCATACCATAAACCTTCAATACGTTCTTATCTCTATCAATGGCAAACTTGTTTCCTCTTAGTTTATAAGAGCCAACAAATGCATCTAGCGTTGTTGAATCAAGTACAATAGCCTTATGCTCATAGGGCATCGCCACTGGTTGATTGAAAAAGATATTGCTTAAGGTTGCCTGGATGGCGGTCGCGGCCGACTCATTATTAGAGAGAACGATCAGGGTCAGATCATCGTCAACATATCGGGCCAGGTTAGTGCCATAGCCAGGCCACCCACCGGCATGTTGAATATAGTTTCCAAACTGATTCTTACCAACAAATACACCATAGCCATACGACCCTTGAGAAACTGTATCCACCAGGGCATGCGGTTTCTGCATTTCCCCTACGGTGGCTTCATTTAGTATTATGTGATTCAGTAAACTCCTGTCCCACTTCAGCAAATCGCTTGTAGTAGAATTAATAATTCCATCGCCCTGAATACCGTCAAGATAATATACGAACGTGTAATCAGGTAATGAATCGGGTAGCATAAAGCGGTTCAGGCTATCCGACCAAACATATCCATACGCATAGTTATTAATCTTCTCGCCACTTCGCCTAGTATTGTAAACACGTGTGTGCTTCATGCCCAGCGGCTGAAAGAAATGCTCAGCCATAAATTCTTTAAATGATTGACCCGAAACCCTTTCAATTGTAGTGGCCAAAATTGCAAATGCCGTGTTGCTGTACTCCCACTTTTCCCCAGGTTTAAAATGAATGGGAGGTTTTTCTTTTGCCAGGAAAGCAATCATATCCTGGTTAAAAGCAATCTTATTACGATCCCAGGATACGTTCATGGCTGCCTCATAATCCGGAAGACCGGATGTATGGGTGAGCATATGATGCAACGTAATGTTTGTGTAGGGTAACTCAGGAAAATATTTTCGGAGTGAATCTGTAAGACTCAGTTTGTTCATTTGCTGCAATAGCAAAATGCCGGCAGCCGTAAATTGTTTACTCACCGATGCCAGTTCGAACATGGAAGAATCGTTGAGTGGCGCGTGGGTATCGTAGTTTGCGAGGCCGAAGGATTTCTTGTAAATCACTTTCCCCTTCTCAGCCACAAGCACATTTCCATTGAATTTAAAAAACGTTGCCTGACCTTGTAGAAATTCATCCATGGTTTGAACCCTGGGCTCGGGCTTCTCTTGTTGACAAGCCATGAGCATGACAAAGACACCAATTATAGCTGGGGTTTTCATAGGCAAGGATTTGGGGTAGAACTAAGATAGGAAGAAGATGGCAGATAAAATAGTAATGAACGAATTGCCTTGCGGGGTCAGGTAGTTACTGAAAAACCCTTAGCGGGAAAAGATCCACAATACCATTTTTGGGATGGCTGGCTAAATACGAAAGGTGTATTAACTCAAAAAACAGGTGCGGTTATTGACTGGTCTAATAAGGATTGGGAAAAGCGGTTCAAACCCGAGTAAATCTTAACCAATCAAATACAACCACTCATCGCTACTTTATTTGGGGCAAATAATTAATCGGGTCTATTGCCTTACCATTCTTAAGAAGTTCAAAGTGCAGGTGATCTTTGGTAGACAATCCGGTGTGACCTACCAATCCAATCTTTTGTCCCTTCTCTACCCTATCGCCTTCTTTTACATTTATAGTCTTCAGGTGCGAATAGGAAGTTGAGTACGCACCATCATGTTGAACTACAATTATATTTCCCCAGGCCTCGGCCAGTTGTGCCTTTATCACTACTCCCCCTTCTGTGGAAACTACCGGAACACCTTCCTCCGCCACCAAGTCAATTCCGGTATGCAACCTCATAACACCCAACACAGGATGTAATCTTTCTCCATACCCACTCTCCATCAAAAACTTGTTCTTATCAATGGGCAGTCCTAATGATATTTCCTCTTGGCTGGAATCAATCACACCCTGCTCTATAAGTTTAGTCTGTTTCGGTGGCGAAAAAGCCATGAGAAGGAAAATGATAACAGGCAACACAATAGGGTATGTAGCTAACCTATAGACTGAGGTCCTTTCTTTTGTCAACATATGGATTCGGTTTTTAATGGATTGAAAATAAAATTCACTGATCAGGGGTGCAGAGATTGCCAGTTCAATTTGTTGCCTGATACTCATCAGGTATTCTTCCAGGTTAATTCCGCTTTTAATTGCCGATCGGTCGGCCTGGTATTCATGTTGTTGTTTCAGAGAACGTTTGTAGACGATCATCACCGGGTTAAACCAATGCATGATAGACACAAATTCAACGATCCATAAATCTACCCAGTGATAGTGACGAACATGAGCCGCCTCATGCTCTAAAATCCCCGAATCATCCAGCGTCTTTGGAAAAAACACATACTTAAAAAATGAAAATGGAACTGATGTATTCGTTTTAACAACCATTACAGATCGATAGGCTAACACCTCTCCCTGGCGTTTTAGTTTTAAAACGGCCGCGATTGAAAAGGTTAGTTGAATCAATCGTATCGCAATTCCTGCGAGGTAAAAAATCATCAGAAGTTCAACTGTGTTTAACGAACCCGCAGGATTGTTTACCTGTGAAATGATCGATTCCGTTTGGTTGACAAGGGGTTCCATAAATGGTATTTCCGGAGGTGTATAGGCAGGAATTACTGCGACCCCTGTATACAGCGGAAAAACAAATGAAAGTAAAAGCCCGGTCACAAGGTAGATTCGGTTGGCCGTAAAGAAGGTAGTGTGTTTAAGGATCAGGATATAAGGGATGTAGAATGCTATTACATAAGCACATGATTTCATAAGATATAAACCTATTGAAAGCATTATTTCCCCCGTTTTAGTTTATTAATCTTTTCCTCAATGAGTGATTTTACGGCCTCCAGTTCGGAAAGATTCAAATGGGTGTTGGCAAAAAATGAAGCCAGGTCGCGCTTCGAGCCATCAAAATAATTCGTAATGATGGGCTTTAGCTTACTCTTGAAGTGATCCGTCTTGGAAATAAGAGGATAGTACTCATTAATCTTCCCATAGGTTTTAAATCCTATGAATCCCTTCCTGACCAGAACGCGTATCACCGTAGAAACAGTGGTGTATGCCGGTCTGGGTTGCGGAAAACTTTCAAGAATATCTTTCAGAAACCCTTTACCGAGCCGCCAAAGAATTTGCATTACCTGTTCTTCCGCCTTGGTCAGTTCTTTGTGTGCCATGAAACAAATGTATAACTATATATATAGTCATACAACTATTTTTATAATTATATTTTCAAGAGGTGCCGGACGTTTATCCCCACAGACGGTAAACGAGGATTAGACTAATAATTACCATAAGGGAGGTGTAAATCACCTTCGTATACCTGGCTAACCAGTTTGGAAGATAAATGTCAAAGTTATCTTTTGTTGAATCCGAATACTGGCGGGCTATTAATGTCAACGGGCAAAAGAACTTAAAGAGAAGTAAGGTAACGCCCTCCAGTACTACCAATCCATATCCTATCCACAGCCACCTGTCAATCTTGTTTTGCACTACGGCATATAGCATATAGAAAATAACAACATTGAAGAAGATCCAGATCAGGGTGTGTATTACTTTAACTACAACCAGTTTAGTTTTACTTTTCATAGTGTCATTATTGTAACTAGTTCTAAATAGGTCTACAAATATCGTAAACTTAAGTCTTTGCCCATGTTCGGTGTTATCCCCTACCCGCTCACTGTTAGCACCTTTCAGTATCTTTATTTACATGGTAAATGGGATTGTGTACCTTTCGAGCAAAACCCTTATCTTGTTTATCTTAGGTTGCTCAGTTAACTAACCAGATGGATACTAGTTCTCAAACAGCTTCAGCTCAGCCCCTGATTGATTATTTCAACAAGCTTATTCCCTTAAGTAATGAGGAGCAGGAGTGGGTCAGGGCAAAGTTTCATCCGCACCTGTTTTTGAAAAAACAGTTTGCGCTCCAACATGGTGATGTATGTGAGTATTTTTATTTTGTGGTACGGGGTTGCCTTCGCCTTTACATGGTGGATGACAAAGGCGTATACCATATCCTTCAATTAGCAACAGAAAATTACTGGATCCTTGACCTGACCAGCTTTCACAAAATGAAGCCTGCCAAACTAAATATTGATGCGCTGGAAGACACGGTGGTGCTTCGGATTAATCATGCTGATTTAATTGATCTGTATGTGAAGGCCCCCAAATTTGATAGGATTTTCAGAGTGCTGCTGGAAAATCACTTCATGCATCAACAGCAGCGGATGACTCAATTATTCAGCTCTACGGCCGAAGAACGATACCAGCTATTTCAAGAAACCTATCCGCATCTCCTCAATCGCTTATCGCAGGTACAGATTGCCGCATACCTTGGAATTACTCCTGAATTTCTGAGCCGGATACGTAGCCGGATGGCCAAGGGCGGCATGTGAACTTGTTTATAGCCCGCTGATCACGCGGATTTTCAAAGATATTTTACACTATGCATTTGCGGCTATCTGCGAAATCTGCGGGAATAAAAATTCTCTCGTTGATCCCGCGGATGTTCACATAAATCCTACGCTATACGTCTGCGCTTATCTGCGTAATCTGCGGGAATAATAATGCTCCCGCTGATCACGCGGATGTTCGCAGAAATCCTACGCTAGCATCTGCGCTTATCTGCGAAATCTGCGGGAATATTAATTCTCTGCTGATCACACCGAAGTTCGCAGAAATTTTATGCTATGTATCTGAGAAATCTGCTGGAGCATTGTTCCCGAGCACAGCCGCCATCGTTAACGCTTCCTGGGATTAGCCTTAAACTAGATCAATACTTTTTCTTAAACCAGGTCATTGGTGTGGCCTCCCTTTTTGATGTGCTTTGTACCAACAAATTAAACCTCAAAACAAAAAGTATATGACAACAAACAAATCAAAAGTGGCTGTAATCGGCCTCGGAAACATCGGAAAAGTAGTTGCTTCAAACCTGGTAAAGGGAAATCGTGAAGTAATTGTAGCCAGTCAAAAGCTGGAAGATGCAAAAGCATTCGCTCAACAAGCGGGAAGTATGGTCAAAGCTGCAGAAGTAACAGCCGCCATTATAGAAGCCGACATCGTTGTGATGGCCGTTTGGTTTAGCACAGTTCAGGAATTGTTAAAGCAATATGCTACTGAGTTACAGGGCAAGATCATCGTTGATCCTTCCAATCCCATTGCACCCGATGGCAATGGTGGATTCAAGAAAATTATTGGTGTACAAGAATCTGCCGGTGAAATCATTTCTGCTCTGCTTCCAAAAGGGGCTAAATTAGCAAAGGCTTTAGGCACCTTGGGTGCTGGTTCTTTGACAGGTGCAGCATTCCAAAAACCAGAAGCCGCGGTTCTGTTTTATGCAACGGATGACACAAGCATCCATGCGAAGATTGAAGAACTGATTAAGGACAGCGGCTTTGAACCGGTTCGTGTGGGTGGCATTGATCAATCCATCCGTATTGAAGTGTTTGGCGAACTGCATGAGTTTGGCGCACTGGGCAAAACAGTTACGCGCGCGGAATTGAAGCAACCTGTTTAAGACCGATAATCTTTTACTTAAAACGCGACATCTGTTAATTTATAGATATGAAAAAAATTCAACTTATTCTTATCCTCGTGCTAGGCTCTTTGTATGCATCAGGGCAGAGACAGAAACTAAACCTCAAAAAGCAGACTTTTGAATTGCATAACGTAACCGGCTCTATTGTAGTGTTTGAAGGAAAGAAAGTATTGAAAATTGAACGGGACTTAAAAGCCCTTCCCTTTGATGCCAATAATCTTGAGAAAACAGTTGACGAAGCTCATTATGCCCGGCTCGTTGGCCTGGAAGACTTTGAAAACGGTACCATTGAAGTAAAGATGTATAGTCAGATTCAGGACCCCTCACCATATCCCGGTGCGGCCGGCTTTATCGGAGTTTATTTCAGAATCAAGGAAGACGACTCAGCCTTTGAAAGCATTTACCTCAGGCCCAAAGTTGGGAGAGTCAACAATCAGTTTGCAAGAAATCATGCCGTTCAATACATTTCTTATCCGCATGCAAAATTTGACACGCTAAGAAAGAGTTTTCCGCCTGGTTCATACGAAGGATCTGCCCCGGTAGCGCTGAAAGAATGGATAAAGATGAGAATTGAAGTGAATGGAGAAACTGCAGAAATGTTTATCAATGACATGAAGTATTCATCCTTTATTGTGGGCAAAATGTTAGGGAAGAATAAGATGGGTGGTGTGGGACTGTATGTGGATATTGGTACCATCGGGTATTTCAAAGATCTGAAAGTTACCCGGGGTCCGTTAAAGAAGAAATCAACAGATGAGAAGATAAATGATATTTAGGAAATAATTTATCAACTGCCTGTAGGCCAACAAGGATTTACCAATCTGAAAATAACCAAAATTCCACGCTATGTATCTGCGTTTATCTCCGATATCTGCGGGAATATAAATTCTCCCGCTGATCACGCGGATGTTCGCAGAAATTTTACACTATGTATCTGCGGCTATCTGCGAAATCTACGGGAGTAAAAATTCTCTCGCGGATGTTCGCAGAAATTTTACGCTATACATCTGCAGGAATAAAGATTATATTCGTCACTAATCTTAAATTTATAGAAAAGAAATTTTCCAAATGATTCACAAATCGTTTACCATGAAATCAATAAAAATTATTCTCGCCTTGATGGTTACTCAGTTCACATTCCAAATTACCATTGCCCAGGAAAAAGAACAAATGGTACGCCTTGCAAAACTGGTGATTGACTCGGCTCAACTTGAAAATTATAAAGGCTTGCTGAAAGAAGAAATTGAAACATCCTTACGCGTAGAACCGGGTGTGCTTACTTTATATGCCGTTTCCGAAAAGCAAAAACCTACCCACATTACTATTTTAGAAATTTACAGAGACGTTGAAGCCTACAAGGCGCACATTCAAACACCGCACTTCATCAAATACAAAACCGGCACATCGACCATGGTGAAATCACTTGAACTGGCCGAGACCGTTCCGCTGGTATCCGAAGCAAAGGTGAATCAAAAAAAGAACCGAAACGAATAATTTGCTTAGTCCTCAATTGCCTCAATCCCAAGTTGCTTAAGCTTCTCAAGGTGATCCTTCATTGTCTTGAGTTGTTCTTGAGAATGGCCCTGCCAATCGGTTACCTCACCAATCACCCGAAGCGGGTGCCGGGTACGATAGGACTTTGTTGGATTTCCGGGGAATCTTTTGTCCGTTAAATTCGGGTCATCTTCAAAGGGTCCGGTAGGCTCTACTAAATAGATTCTGCTGAGGCCTTCCCCCAACGCAAGCTCGGCTCCCCAGATTGCGGCATCCAGGGTGGCGGTCAGGTAGACATAGTTCGCCTTCTTTTGCTTCCCGTAGTTTGAGTTAAAGCCTGGTTCAATCAGGTCTCCTTTCTTCCGATCGGCTTTTGTGCCATGATAAAATCGCTGTGAACTCAGGTCGTTGGTTGATTCTGTTGACGTGTCTTCCCCGGTGGTCATATTCGTAATTATTATCTGTTTGAGAAAATCTCCTTTCCGAGCGGAGTCTCCATCCCTGGACTCCGTACAGGTAGTCAAATAACGATAGTGCTCTAACTTCCTTACGAGGTCCGCAAAATCTTTTCCATCTTTCTCCCCTTCGCTAACTCATCAACCAACTTGTCTAAATACCTCACGTTTTGAGTTAAGGGATTTTCAATTTCCTCAACCCGATACCCACATATTACCCCGGTAATGAGGCGTGCATTGGGGTTTACCGTTGCCTTCTGAAAGAAGGTTTCAAATGTCACTTTTTCCGTAATCAGGTCTTGTAGTTTCTTAGTGCCGAAGCCCGTTAGCCACTCAATAACCTGATGCAACTCTTCCTTTGTTCTGCCTTTCTTCTCCACTTTTGCGAGATACATGGGATAGACCGAAGCAAAAGTCATTTTTGCAATCCGCTCATGATGTGTGGAGGTGTTGTTCATACGTGTAAAATTTTTTCGATCCCGATTTTTAAATGTCTTAACGAAGCTGTCGCTTAACCAGGCACCTTAAACCGGCTCATTGTTTTGCGGGCTCATAGTAAAGCGTTATTGCGCCACCGCGAAAGGTTTTAGTCTTTATGAGTTTAAGAATAAACCTGTCTTTTATATTTTCAAATAATGGCAAACCGCTTCCGGCCACGACCGGGTGAACACAAAGTTGGTATTCATCAATCAAATTAAGGTTCATTAGCTGAATAATTAAACTCCGGCTGCCAACAAAAATGTCTTTACTCTCGCCCCTGCGCGATTGTTTGAGTTCTAAAACTTCTTCTTCAAGCGGTCGATTTGACAATCTGGCACTTTCCCACCCGATAGCTTCCCGATAGCTATCGGGAGGGCTTGTATTTTTCAACTGCTGTGAAAAGACAATTTTTGGAACTCGATCGATAGCTCGTGCAAAATCGTCCATTGATTTTTCACCGGAAGGATTCTCGATCAGCGGTTGCCAGAATTGCATAAGCTGATACGTGATCCGGCCATACAGAACAGCCCCTGCGTTATTTAACAGGTCAGTATAGTGTTGATGTATCTCCTCATCGGCAACCATTGCCGTGTGGTCGCAAAACCCGTCAAGGGTCATATTGATTGCTGCAATTAGTTTTCTCATGTTATTATGACTTGTAATTTTGCTCTATCGGCTCCACCTCGGTATTCGCTTTTGTAAATCAACCTTACCAATTTATAGAAATCTTATGAATCGGGTTCAAAGAAAGACTTCGTGAGGAAGAAATTATCAATAGGCTTCGTCTTTTAGGTTATACATTACCCGATAAAGTCTCCATTCATCCTTTTCTTTCCTGAGCACATTTAAAAATTCAGAAACGGAAGTAGTAGTATCACTATGTACGTTCCCTTTCTGTATATGCCATGTAAGTTTGGAAACGCCTGAATAAAGACATAGATTTTCACTGCCTTCAATCTTTTCACCGGTTACCTCATAAGCAGTAATAGGATAAGACACATCAGACGGAGGGAACCAAAATGCTGCTACGGAATCTTTTCCAATTTTCGGCTTACCTTTATCCGGCATATACAATATTATATCCTCACTAACCCTCTTGAGAACATTGGTTGAATCTCCGGTTTTCCATGCTTCCCGGTATTCGATCATCGTTTGCTTAATTTTTTTTATGTCTTTCTCACTGAATGATTTTGTTTCAGGTTTATCACAAGCGGTGACAATAATTAATGCAGCAAGAAAAAGGAAGATAGTTTTCATTTAGTATCTATTTTTTTGGATGTCATTATCCGCAATTAAAGACTTTGCTACTCAGTTTCTTCTTGGTTCTTTACCGCTAAGGCGCAGTGACGCTACGTATTTTGAAAAGTATCGAAGATAAAACTTAAAACCAACTCGTCACGGCAAATCTCACTCTTCGTTTTTTAGTTCTCCGTCCGCTGTCCCGTTTGGAATAATTGAGTATAATAAGAATACAACAACTCCAATGGGTCTATATAATACTGTCGCCAGTATAACATACTTAGTCCTTATACTTTTTGTCACTATGTCCCGGTAAACAATTATTGCGGTAATTATATTGAGTAAAAATGTCAATATGTACGGAGCAGTCGAAATTAGAGTTTCGTTTATCCTTTTCTCTGGGTCTAGGTTGAATTGTTTTACGTATCGATTGAATACGAATTCAAATAGATAAGTAATTGAGAGAATTAAAGCATACTTGCTTATTTGTTTAAACTTGTCGTCTGTCATTACCCTTTTGTGTTCTCAAATTTTGTCAGAATATAAAATATTGGTCCGTAAACTGGAAGTACAACTGATAGAAGTCCAATTGCAATTGCAACTTGTCCTGTTTCCCTTGTCAGCCAATAAATTGTTAAGCCGAAAATAGTATTGCCAATCCATGCGGAATTCAATATCAAAGTCATTCTTATGTTGTCATCTGGAACCAGAGGTAAAGTAAACAACAACAATACTTGAATTACATAAAGTCCTATTAGAAGTAAAATCACTTCTACTAATTTATCACTCAATTGTTCGAATGTCCTTATTGTCATATTTGCTTGCGCATAACAATTGCATAACCAATTGCCAATAACCCTTATTGCTTCCAACAATTTCGGCAAAAACAATTGAATGTAATTCAGGCTAAGAAAATGAGTGCTCAACCCCGATCAATCGGGTGCCGGGTAAAGCTTATCTACCAACTGGCGGATCCTATAAAAAACTTGTTTGTCTAGGAAAATTGGCCTTTTGATTGCTTTGTACAGTTAAAGCCTGACTTAATACCCTGATGTCATGCCACTATTGCACAAACATTCTGTTGCCGGCTGTTTTCATTCAATCCATGTCGTTTTGGTAGTCTTTAACGTCCACTTGTTGTATTCTTTAACAAGATAAAAATACTTGTCCTGAATTCTTTCAACGCTGTATAATTAATTTGTCATTATTGTGTGTTATGCACCTCTCTGTCCCCCAACACCAAACTAAATTAAGAAATTACTTTTAGTACCCACTCTGAACCCTCGAGTTGCATAAACATTTTGTTGGCAGCATTGGGGTTTCATCTGCTATATGTTTACGTAGTCCATCAGCGAACTTTAATATCATAAGTCTTTTTACTATTATTCTAACATTAAAATAAGCTCTTCATTGAATTCTTCATTTTTTGCTTTCAAAATAAACTCGTTCAAAGGAATCTTATTGGCAAAGTATCTGAAAATGTAATTGTATTTCATGTAGCTCCCTCTATCTGGTTCATTCAATATGGTTATCATTTCAGTTTTGCTGAGAACAATGTCGGATTTTGCGAATTGATTGGCAACAAACATCGCAAATCCCTCATAAAACCAAATAGGTCCCATGTCGTCTTCATGTCCTTTTAGTATTCTAACATGTAACCTATGTGCGATTTCATGAGTCAGTAATTTTTCGTATGACCTTTCTTCAAATCCCTCAGGGTATATTGATGAGTAGAATTCTGGTGACATAGAAAT
The DNA here is from genome assembly GCA_044229915.1 of Cyclobacteriaceae bacterium. GTDB lineage: Bacteria > Bacteroidota > Bacteroidia > Cytophagales > Cyclobacteriaceae > ELB16-189. The sequence continues at coordinate 321,765 of JBGASB010000004.1, read as the reverse complement.
CAGATTTCCTTTTTCTAATGCTGCACAATATGTGTCGGGTAGTTTCATCGTTGTGTCTTCTCCTGCAAGTTTTAATAAGGTTACATTAAAAATGCTTTTATCATCAAATATTATAACGCTGTCCATAAACTCCTCCTCAGCCAGGTCTTCCCATCCATTCATTTTTGCAAACTTCATGATATTTCTCCTGGCAGAATTCACATAGTCTTGAAACTCTGGCCTCCTATTTTCTAATGAGCTAGCTAAAATTATTGGTATTGCTAATTGGTTGCTTTGTGTCTTAGATTCTTCATTTTCGGAATGTTTATTTTGTTTCTGAAAATTGCAAGAACTTAATAGAGTCACAATAAAAAAGGTAATAATCTGTTTCATAGTTGGCTACGATGTTTGTTCTAAATTTTATATCCCCAAGTCACCAAAACGTATTTTGCTTATCAAAAGCTACTTTTGATAATTTGTAAAATCACTTTCCCGGAGTCGACCCCATTGCTGCCAAAAATTGTGTATAGGCAATTGCCTATAACCCTTACTGTTTCCTACAATTTCGGCAAAACAAATAAATGTAATTCAGGCTAAGAAAACGAATGCTCAACCCCGATCAATCGGGTGCCGGGTAAAGCTTATCCACCAACTGGCGAATCTAGCTTGTTGTCGGGCAACTGCTTTAGCTTACCCAAAATACTTGCCTGCCGCGTGCGTCCCGCAAGGATGTGTAATGCCCTATGCAATGGGTTCGCCCTGGGTTATGACCAGTTGCCTTTACCTAACTCCTTTTAACTAATACTCTTAAATCTGTCCGTCTTGTCCAAAGTATAATTCCAACTGTCAAGAGTAAAAGTAGATGGTTTAATGTCGATACGTTGCATGTCCCGTGATAAATTGAACCTGAATAGGCGTGCCAGTGCCAAGGGAAAAAATTGTCCGGGAGCGCTAGTCCTAGAGCCAGATACTTATTAATTATCTTGGGTCCCAAGTCTACTATGTCCGGAAATATTGCTCCTAAATTAGCAAGTCCAGTTATTGCTCGAAAATGTCTGTTTGTTAACCCTATGGTTAATAGAATCATTAACAGGCCGGTTATTGCGTCCACTTTTGAATTGATTGGATAACAATGGGGAATAAAGTCCAATGCTCCATGTGAAATAATACCAATGAAAAAGGCATAAAATGCTGTCGGCATTACTCGATTTAACGTGGGCTTTTCACTGAGTCCAACTGTGTCAGTTAGCAATACTGCCACTCCAATCGCAGTCGTAGTGTGAAATATTATATTCATTTATTTTGTCGTCCGGCAATTGGCCACAACGTGAGTACATAAGCAGTGGCGGGTTTAGGAGGGCTTGAAAATGGAGCGCAGTGAAATGTCAAGCCCGACCTACAAGTCTTTGTCCCCCGTCACTGAACTAAATTAAGAAATTACTTTTAATACTTACACCCCCCCGTATTTGCATAAACATTTTTGTTAGCGGCTGTGCACTAGTACTTCTCCTTTCTCTCGTATTGATCATTCATTGTTAAGTAATGAATTGCTATAAGTAATCTGATCCTTATGTCATCTGTGTCATAGTCCTTGTACATTTTAAGAATTCTCGCTACCATGTTAGGCCCAATATCTCCAACTGCTTGAAATGATTCATAATAGTCATTTACTACTCTATCTTCTTCGCCAAAGGCTTTTATAAATTTCACATACTTGCCATTGTAATTATATGTCATGGATTTAAGCGTGTCAGGTGAATCACGTCTCCAGCTCCTATTAAAAGTCCAAAGTTGATAAAATGTAGCTGAATCGATTTCTTCATAAAGCGTAAGTTGAGTGTCAAATGAAATTTTAATGTCAATATTTCCAGTTTCTTCGGCCTTCTCCATTCTCATGAAAAAACTCTCATAACACTTTTTCACATTGTTTGATGAGATATTTTCCGTTTTGCAAATTTGAGATTCAAAAAACGTCAAGATTTTCTGCAAGTCATTAATTTCGTCACTGTCAAATGTTAATTTTATTGTCTGATTGTCTGCGAGTTTCTCATTAGTCCATGAACACGAAATTACAGTCAGTATTAATGACAAAAGAATCAATAGTCTCATGTGCCTATTTTTGTTGCGCATTGGTGCTAACGTTTTGTGTTTAAGGAGTTGCGGGTGTAGGAGGGTTTAAAAATGGATCCGCCAGCTGGCGGAGAAATGTTAAACCCGACCTGCTGCGCAACTCTCCACGTTTACATATGAAATTAAGAAACGAATTTGAATTGGCAACACCGAGCCCCGCAATTACTTAAACACGGTGTTGTATGCTGTGCGCTTGTCCCACTTTTTTTTAAACAGTCTGTTGTTTTTCCTTGTCCAAAAAGTTGGTTATGTCCTTAGTTTGAAAGAAGTATATTATATAACCGTAAAATGTAATAATTAGACCGTGTCGAATAAAATCATTTGTTGTGTAAATGTCGGTTGGAGAAATGCCCGAAGGAAGTACAAAGTATGATGATATTTTAGTCAGAATGAAAAAAATGAAGATAAGCTGAATGGCTCTTCTTGCAAACTGACTTCTCTTTGTTACCATTATAATTGTTGTCAGCAAGATTAAAACCGTAATCGGGATTCCGATTGTCAGCAAGTCTCCTTTGTCAGATTCAGGATAGTCAATTATGTAGTTGATGCAGTTCCATGTCCGCCATACGGTAAAGGATCCAATGAGTCCAATTATTTTAATTTTAATTTTTAGCTCCCTGTCCATTTTATTTTATGCGCATTGCATACAACAATTTCATAGGCAATTGCCTATAACCTTTTTTGTTTCCAACAATTTCGGCAAAACAATTGAAATGTAATTCAGGCTAAGAAAATGAATGCTCAACCCGATCAATCGGGTGCCGAATAAAGCTTATCCACCAACTGGCGGATCTGGTCCAGCTTGTTGTCGGGCAATTGCTTTAGCTTACCCAAAATACTTGCCTGCCGCGTGCGCCCTGCAAGCTTGGCCAACGCCACCTTGGTATCGGTAGTTTCGCCCATAGGATCCCAACTATACAAATCATTGGGCGTGCAGTTGAAGATGCGGCAAAGCTTCTCCAGGTTTTTGTAACTGATCGAGTAGGCGTCTTCACGCAAGAGGCGGCCCGCCATGTGGTAGGTAAAACCCTGGCTCATCAGGAATCTTCTTGGGGCCAGTATTTCCCGACTGGCCATAAATCGGGACAAGTCAATGCGTAACATACCCTACGTGTTTAGAAAGTCTGGTGAATTTTATCGAACCGGTCAGTCTTGGTGAGTGAAAAAGTTCTTATGGATTAGTACGCAATCGTTCAAAACTTGTTCAGGTTTTTTCAAAAAAAGTTTGGGAGGTTGCAGAGTAAGTTCGGAGGTTATGAAAGTGTGATTATCGGGTACGAAACTAAGTCGAGTGCTTGTAAGATTATACGTAGAGTCTTTGAGAATTTGGTTAGAAGATTGTAGCCTGTGTTCGATCTGTTATACCTTGTGCGGGCTACTCTTAACGTAGTGTCTGTTACCTTACTCCTTGCGGATATTTCATTCGAAACTTTGTTAAGAGAATTTAAAAGTCTGTACACCTTCTTGCAACCTGTGTTCGCCACCATCAAAAGGGCCGAATCTAAGCCCGTACAGGGACCCAACTAATCCGGGAAATACCTTCGCAACTCAGATTCGTTTACCCCTGGTGGCCGATCTAAAACCCCGGCCTGAATGCAGTTGATGTAATAATTCCCGCAATTGACAACGGTAAATCAACTTTTAACAAACCATTTGTATAAGTATCACAACTCGCCCCGTTATAGGCACGTTTAGCCGATAAATAATACCAGTTAAACCCAAAACGTCTGTAACCCCCGGCCAAACGGCAAGTATCCCTACAATCACAACCCCCTCATGAAGCTAACGCTTTTATTTCTCTTGCTTTGCGGTTTGGTACAGGCACAAAATGACTCTACCAAGTCTTACCTCACCACCCGGGTATCAGGCACCCCCCCTCATATTGATGGAGTGATTAAAGATGCCGCGTGGGATCAGGTAGATTGGGCCGGTGGCGATTTTCGTCAAATGAATCCCGACAAGGGAAAGCCGGCAACGGTACAAACCAAATTCAAGATACTTTACGATGAAAAGAATCTATATGTAGCCTTTAAATGCTACGATCCCGAACCCGATAAAATTGTTAAACGCATGTCGCGCAGGGATGGCTTTGAGGGCGACATGGTAGAGATCAACATCGATAGTTACTACGACAAACGAACGGCCTTTTCGTTCTCCGCCTCCGTTTCGGGTGTTAAGGGAGACGAATATGTTTCAAACAATGGCGAAGATTGGGACGAAGGCTGGGATCCTATCTGGTATCTGAAAACCAGCATTGACGAAGAAGGCTGGGTCGCTGAAATGAGAATCCCGCTCAGTCAGTTACGCTTTGCGAATTTGCCCGAACTTACCTGGGGCATTCAGGTCATGCGCATTTTCTTTCGCAATCAGGAACGCTCGCAATGGCAATACATACCCCCGGATGCCGCAGGCTACGTTCACCTCTTCGGAGAAATGAAAGGCATAAAAGGTATCCTGCCTCAAAAGCAATTAGAGATTCAACCCTACGTGGTTGCCAAGACAGAACGGTTTCAGGAAGAACCGGGTAATCCGTATATAACCGGTGAATCATCCAGTGCCAGCGTTGGGCTCGATGCCAAAGTGGGTATCACCAGCGACATCACGTTAGACTTAACGGTTAACCCGGATTTCGGGCAAGTGGAAGCCGATCCTTCGCAGGTAAACCTTACAGCCTTTGAGCTTTTCTTTCAGGAGCGAAGACCATTTTTTCTGGAAGGCGCGAATACCTTGAACTTCCCGGTATCTCAAATGAATGACAACAACCTTTTTTATTCAAGGCGCATCGGCAGGCAACCGCAGGGATGGGCCGATACCGACCCAACCGGAGATGATGGCGTTACCGAATATGTTAAACCCAATACCCGCACCAATATTTTAGGAGCTGCCAAGCTTACCGGAAAAAACAAGAAAGGATTTTCGTGGGGCATTCTGGAAAGTATAACAGCCAAAGAGTACGCTGAAATTGATAGCCTCGGGTCCAGAAGCAAACAAGCCATTGAACCGCTTACAAATTACCTGGTAGCCCGCGCCCAGCAAGACATCAACAAAGGCAATACGTTGATAGGCGGAATGCTGACCGCCACCAATCGGAAAATTGACGACCCGCAACTGCAATGGTTGCACAAGGAATCGTACTCGGCAGGAGCCGACTTTTTGCATCACTGGAAAGACAGAAAATATTATCTCAGTACCCGGGCTCTGATCAGTCATGTAAAAGGAAGCGAAGAGGCCATCTCTACCACGCAGCTTTCCTCTGAGCGTTACTTTCAGCGGCCCGACAATGATCATACGGAATACAATCCATCGAGGCGATCTTTAACAGGCACAGGTGGACAAATAATTATCGGGAAGAAAAGCGGAGACCTGGTTTCTGACCTGGGCGTAACCTGGCAGTCGCCCGAACTGGAACTCAATGACATCGGGTTTCTTGCACAAACGGATAACATCACTCAATGGTTTTGGATGCAATACCGGAAATTGGAACCCAAAGGAATTACCCGATCGCAACGGTATAACATCAATCAGTGGCAGGAGTATGACTTCGGGATGCGCAATCTTAACACCGGATACAATGTTAATGCCCATGCCGAATTCAAAAATTTCTGGCGGGCCGGAGGTGGGGTTACCTACCAGGTACGCAGAGCGTCCAATGCCGACCTGCGGGGTGGCCCTACAATTCATTATCCGGGACAGGTATACTATTGGATGTATGCCAGCACAGACCCCAGAAAAAAATTGCGACTTATGATAAATCCTGAGCTTGGCATCGGTCGCGAGAACTATTCCCAAAATGCCAGTGTCGATTTAGACATTACTTACAAACCCATCAATGCATTAAATATCTCGTTGTCTCCGAGTTTCAGTTACAATAATAACCAACTGCAATATGTAACTACCGGAAGTGTTGATGAACAGGCCCGGTATGTAGTGGCTGAGATTGATCAGACAACGTTTAGACTGGTGATGCGCGTTACCTACATGCTAACACCCAACCTCTCACTTCAATACTATGGTCAGCCTTTTGGTACCTCGGGCAAATACAATACGTACAAATACGTTACCGATGGCGATGCAGCCGAATACAACCAACGGTACGTGGCATTGCCCAACGACTGGCTTACACTGGATAATAATCAATACCTGGTGGATGAAAATGCCGATGGCTCTGTCGAGTATTCATTCGGTCAGCCTGATTTTAACTTTGGTCAGTTCCGTTCCAACATGGTGGTGCGCTGGGAGTACATTCCCGGGTCAACTGTTTTCTTTGTTTGGACGCAAGAAAAAAATGGAGCCTTCTATAATGGGGAGTCGGATCATAAATCCTATGAATTTAACTTCGATCAAAAGGCCCATAACGTTTTTCTGATCAAGTATACCTACCGGTTTGTGCTCTGAGCAGGTGATTACTAAGCCTTTTCCACGCAATTAACCATCCACTGCACTCCGTATTTATCGGTGCAGCTACCATAGTAGGCGCCCCAAAACATATCCTGCAGCTCCATCGTAACTTTACCGCCTGCAGAGAGCGCATCAAACAATCTTTTTGTTTCCTTTCGTGTATCGGGTTCCAGGTTTATGTGCACGTTGTTTCCAAAATTTACGTGGAAGCCCATGGACTCAGGAGCATCTGTGCCCATCAGCACATGCCCGCCCAGAATCGGGAGTTCGATATGGACGATCAGATTTTTGTCCTTTTCCGGTAAGGGCGGCATTCCCTCCTGCGGTGGCATATCGCCAAAGCGTGTAATTCCGTTATTGCCAAACTCACCTCCAAAAACAGATTTGTAAAAGTTGAATGCGGCTTCGGTTTTATTTACAAAATTGAGATAGGTACTTACACGGGCCATAGATTCTTAAATTAAGTTTATAATAGTTACGCCTTTAATAAGGTCTCAATATCGAATTTCTTCATTTTGAGAAATGCCTGAACCACCCGGCCCGAGCGTTGCGGATCACTCATTAGTTTGCCCAACACCGTGGGCACAATCTGCCACGAAATTCCAAACTGGTCTTTCAACCAGCCACACATACTTTCGCTGCCCCCTTCGGTAAGTTTAGTCCAGTAGTAATCGATCTCTTCCTGCGTATCACATTCTACTACAAAAGAAATCCCTTCATTGAATGTGAAGGCATGTTGGATCGGGCTATCCATTGCCATAATAACATAGTCGCCTAATTTAAACTGGGCATGCTGCACGGTGCCCTCGGGTCCCTGCTCCCCGGCCTTATATGTTGAAATGGAAATCACGGACGACTTTTCGAAAATGGAAGTGTAAAACCGAATGGCCTGCTCTGCTTTGTTAGCATAGGTATTTGTAAACATGAGCACAGGGGAAAATTTCTGATCAACGCCCGCTATTTTTGATAAGGATAGTTGCCAGCTTATTCCAAATTTATCCTGCACCCAGCCATAGCGTTCGCTCCACGGATATTGATCGAGTGGCATAAGCACTGACCCACCTGCACTCAGGTTCGCCCAGGCCTGGTCAATATCTTCCTGGGTGTCGAGCATCGCATAAAATGAAATGGAAGGGTTCGGTTTATATGTTGGCCCGCCATTCAAAAGCATAAATTTTTGTCCGGCCAATTCAAAGGTTGCTACAATAGGAGTGTCGGCAACAATCCTGGAGTTTTTGAACACCGAACAATAAAAGGTTGCTGCTTCTTTGGCCTGGTTATCAAGCCAGAGGCAAGGGTAGATGGGGTGGATCATACTTTCTTTAGTAAGGAAGAATCAATTGCGTGGGATCAAAAAACTAAGACTCACAAAGCTCTTTTAATTTCTTCAGCGCGCTGGGCCACGTTTCCTCGAAGTACGATTTGTATTCCGCGTTGGAGTCCATGTCGACAGCTACCACTGTTTTTCCTTTCACTTCCGTAAATGTGTAATTCTCGAGCGACCCGGCCCACCCTTGTACTTCCGGGCCGGTGATAATTTCTTTGCCATCCTGAACAATACCATAATGTTCAATCGAGATAAACTGATTGGGGATGTTTTCCTTAATCCGGCTTACCATACCACCCTCTTTTCCCTTCGTGTCTGTTCCCACGAAAAGTATTTTCGATCCCTTTGCCCACGAACCTTTAAAATGCGATGTTGGATTAAACACGGCAGTCCATTCGGTATACTGTTTTTCATCGATCATGGTACGAAATACCTTTTCTGCATCAGCAGCAATGGTAATTTCAAAATGGAGTTTCTCCATGGCGGATTGGCCTTCCACATACTTTTTAAAATTATCGAGAATGGCCTGCCACCCGCCCCGCTGCAGTTCAACGGAATTCATGCTCTCGGCCTCAAAGTCTTCTACCACTTTTGTCTGATTGCCACTTCGGGAAAAGGTAATTTTCAAACTGCGGCCATCGTCAAGAGTGCTGGAGATCAGTTCGTGGGTCTTTACCTGATTGTAGACACCACTAAAATCAAAACTCATGCTGCCGTCTTTGGCGGCCATGGTATAAACAAACCTTCCTCCTACGCGCAGATCATTTTCTGCCTTTGGCGTGTGCCAATCGGGTGAGGCATTATTCCATTTCATAATGTCTGCAGGGGTAGTCCACAGTTTCCAGACTTTTTCGATAGGCGCATTTACAATGCTCTCTACCGTGATGATTGTTTTAGTGGATGATTCCATGGTTCGTATTTTTGGTTTACTAAGATACTGCTCGTGATTGCAAAAGTAAAAGTACAATCAGATCACCCTTCACAGGGATATGCAAAGACGACATTTAAAGGGGTGATTTGCGACAATTCTACTGGATTCGGTCATAGACAAACTTAGACCAGCGACTTTAGGTTAACATAAACAAGTAGTGCCCGTCCTTTAAGAAAAAACTGAAGGAGGAATCCCTCACCCCGTCCTCCAATTGGCGGCCACCCCTCTCCCTGGGGAGAGGTTGGGGTGAGGGATTAAATGCGAGCGATGAAATAGGTTTGGATGAAGTTAATCCCTTTTAAAATACAACCATCAAAACGTTAATTCAAGCACCGTCTCCTGCAAGGGACGGTGCGCATTTAACCAGTTGCCAAACACAGCTTTCTATGAATTAACTATGAACACCCAAACATAAAAATTACATATCTGTCAAAGATGCAATTAACGTATCGTCCCTTTCAGGAGACGATATTCGAACTGTTAATTTCAAGCTCACCTAAATTCAAGCCCCCTCTCCTGAAAGGGGACAGTGCGCATTTAACCAGTTGTGTCTAATTCGTTAATTCAAGTACCGTCTCCTGCAAGGGACGGTGCGCATTTAACTAGTTGCCTTGGCTTGTAACCAGTTGTGTCTAATTTTTATCTTTGATTTATGGCAACCCATCATACTCAAACAGAAATGAAACAGGTATACTTCTGTTCCTTCACATGTCTGGAATGGATGCCTCTTTTTGAAATTACAAACTTATACGATGAAATTTACAGATGGTTCAATATCCTCATTCAAACCAATCACCAAATTTGCGGCTTTGTCATTATGCCCAACCACCTTCACCTATTGGCCTATATTGCCGAAAGCAAAAGTAGTATTAATTCAATTCTGGGAAACGGAAAGCGATTTCTAGCCTATGAAATTATAACTCGATTGGAAAAAGCGGGGCGTGAAGATATATTACAAGTACTGGCAAGTCATGTTACGAGCGAAGAGAGAAAGAGAAAAAAGAAGCATCGGGTATTTGAAGTTTCCTCTGATATCAAACCTTGTTATACAGAGAAATTCATTTTACAAAAGCTAGAATATATTCACGCGAATCCAATAAAAGGTAAATGGCAATTGGCTAAGACTATGGATGAGTATACGCATTCAAGCGCAGCTTTTTATGAATTAAACCACGAGCATCCTCATATAAAAATTACCCATTACAAAGATGTCGGATATGATAGCGTATCGTCCATTTCAAGAGACGATACTTGACACATGAAAGTGTAGACTTATTTCAGTACCGTCTTCCTGAAAAGAACGGTGCCCCCAACCAGAATAATTACGAATTCAAGCACCGTCTCCTGCAAGGGACGGTGCGCATTTAACCAGTTGCCAAAACGTAGCTTTCGATGAATTAAATTATGAACACCCAAACATAAAAATTACATATTTGTCAAAGATTCAATTAACGTATCGTCCCTTTCAGGAGACGATACTCGAAATGTTAGGGGTTGGGGTGAGGGATTAAATGCGAGCGAGAAATAGGTTTGGATGAAGTTAATCCCTTTTAAAATACAACCATCAAAACGTTCTTTTAATTGGAATTTGTAATTCAGCTGCCATCCGTTTCATCTCCTCGGCAAAGGCTTCGTAACTAACCCTTCGGGTTAACTCAATAGAACGGCCATCATATTCCAGCGTTCCTATGTATTCATTAAAATCTGTTTGCGCAGTCCGGGCCTGACTATTCGCAGTGTAGGCATGACGTTGTTTATCCAACCGGATGCATTTTAATTCATAGTACACGAATTTTCTTATTTTCGTTTTGATCCATAGGATCTGAAACGAATCAATAATCAGTTGTTGACTCATGTCAACCTCGAGCAGGTACTTCGTTGAAAAGGCAATTACTGAAACAAGTATCAGAAAAATTGAAATCCACGCATAGCCAGTCTTAACAATCAGATACGTGCTTACCATCACACTGCCAATAGCAAGAGTCCATTTAAAAGTTTCGGAGAAATAGTATTCTTCGAGTGTTGATTTCATAGAAACAACATCATTCTAAATTAAAGGTAGTAAAAATCAACCTTGTCGGGTTCGGGTGGAGGTAGGCTTACTTCTTCATAAAATCAAAAGCCCCTTTGCGAAGGTTAATTCCATATTCAAGATAAGCTTTGAGGCAAGCCAGAAAATTGGCCCATCCTTCCGTGTTTCGCATCAGCCATAAAATGCCAGCTTCATTATTCTCGGTACCCTTCTCAACAATGTTCACCACCGTTGCCCCTTCGCCCCAGGGCGTGAGAGTCATTTCGGTCAGATGCTCCTTACCATCAATCTCCCAATAATAAGAGATCACCTGATCGGGTTGTATGCGGCCTACCCGAATAGGTACATCACCATCAAATTCAGGAAAGTGCCAGGTGAGATGGCGACCTTCCTCCATCCTGCCACTTCCCTTGTTTATAAAGTAGTTCGACATTTTTGCCGGATCCACGATTGCTTCAAATACTTCAGGTACCGGCTTCAGAATTTGAATGGCTACTTTGACTTCAAGTTGGTTGCTCATAGGTTATATGGTGATTTAATTATTCTTCTTTTTGAGCTTCAATTCATTCTTAAAAAACGCAATCGCCTGTTCATAATATTTATCAATCATTACGCCTGGACCATGCTGGCCCCCCGCCACAAGTACAAGTTCGCTTTTCACGTTAACAGATTGCAATTTCTCAAAGAGCTTCTCGCTCTGGCAATGCGGCACCAGCGGGTCCTGGTCGCCATGAAAAATCAGAAACGATGGGTTCGATTTATTGACATATGAAATTGGGTTTGCCAACGCTGTCTTTTCCTTGTTCTCCTGAATGGGTCCTCCGATTAAGGATGACTCCGGAGATTTTGCATCATCATGATTCATTGTACTGCCACATTGATCCATAATCAGAAAATCCGTAGGGCCAAACCAATCCACTACGGCATTTACCTGGCTGCTGGTTTGGGTATACTTCCCAAGATTTCCTTCAAGGTCGATATCAAAGCCATTGATTTTATCGGTCTTCGTTGTGTTGGTGGTGCCGGCCAGTGCCGATAAATGACCCCCTGATGACCAACCGGTAATGCCAATAAAAGAATTGTCGAGAGAAAACTGCTGACTGTTCGCGCGCACAAAACGAATAGCCGCTTTCACATCCTGAATCTGTGCCGGAAATATAGCATCGCGACTTGACCGGTGATTAATACTCACCACGGCAAAACCATTCTCCAAAAGTTTTTGTCCCCACCCATCGTTAAACACTGCTGCTTTGGATGAATTCGAAAAGAAGGCGCTTCCATAAATCGCAATCACCACAGGGAATGGTGCTTTGCTATTCTTCGGTAAATGAATATCCAGACGATGACCAATAATGCCATCGCCCACGTAATCAACATCCAGCCAATGCTTGGATGATTCGATGGCGATTTTTAATGGATCCACCTCTTTGGGTTGAGCAATGGAAGGGATTGAGATTAAAACAAGGAAGAAGGAAAGGTTTTTCATGAAAAATGGATGTGATCTTTGTGATTCAATTTACACTTTATTTTTTTGGCTCAAGTCAAAAAGTCAGTTGTCTATACTACGAGAATGATTCAAAATATTTGTCAAAAAAATGTACATTTAAATAACCCATGGCACCCATTAAATGACCCAATACCCTTTTGGCCCAGAACATGCATCCCATAAACGCTGGGTGAAAGGCTCACACTGGATTATCACGTTAAGTTTCTTTTTGCTGCTATTTACCGGGGTAGAGATGATTATGGTTCATCCCCGATTCTATTGGGGCGAAGTAGGAAATGACCTGACTCCGATATTATTCGAATTACCCGTGAGCAGAAACTATCAGCATGGAGGCTGGGAGAAACCGGTACCTTTTTCAGAAGTTGCCGGTGGGCCGGTGAGCGCAGCTCGCACGTATGATATTTTTAATCAGAATGGCTGGGGCCGCAGTCTTCATTTCCTGGCCGGCTGGTTCCTGTTGGTCCCCGGGTTGATTTATTTCATCGCAGGTATTTTCACAGGACATTTTCGCAAACATCTCTGGCCAAAAGAATTTTCAGGGCGATTATTCTGGCAAGATATTATCAACCACATACGCATGCGGATTCCACCTGCAACGGATGGTCCGCAGTACGGACTCTTGCAGAAATGCAGTTACGTAATCGTGATCTTCGTTCTAATGCCGGTGATCGTGATGACGGGCATGACGATGTCACCGGCCATTACAGCCGCTTATCCATTTCTCTTAAAACTATTTTTTGGTGCTCAATCGGCCCGCACCATTCACTTCGCTGCATCAACAGCACTCGTTCTTTTTCTGATCGTGCATGTGGTGATGGTAATCAAATCGGGATTTAAACAACACATCCGTTCTATGACTATTGGAAAATAATATGGAAAAGAAAAGAATCATTACGAGGCGCAAGGCCATTATCACAGGACTCACCTCCCTCGGTGGATTGCTGCTGGCCGGCTGCTCCAAACCCTTACCGCCCACGTATGGTAACATCCTGCGCATGGGCGACAACCTTACCTATGTTGCGCATCGTGCACTGTTACCAGGGCAATCACTCGCCAAAGAATATGCCTATAGAGATATCTCTTCCTTTCCTGCCACCGGCACTACCAATCCTGCCGACTCATCAAAGCCTGCTTTCAATGAGACCTATGCTCGCTTTCACAAAAATGCATTTGCCGATTGGACTATACCCATCGAAGGAAGTGTAGCCCGACCCGGATCGTATTCATTGACTGATCTTCAAAAGTTTCCTTCCCGCACACACATCACGCGGCATACCTGCGAAGAAGGCTGGACTGCCATCGCTCAATGGACCGGTGTACCCTTAAGTACGGTTCTTCAAAGCGTTGGGATTTTACCCAGTGCGCGCTTTGTAAATTTCTACGCCTACGATGGCTATGCAGATAGCATTGATCTGCTCGATGCCTTTCATCCGCAAACGATGCTGGCCTATGGTATGAACGGTCGCGACTTGCCTGTTCCTCATGGTGCCCCTGTGCGATTAAGAGTTGAAACACAAATCGGTTACAAGAGCATGAAATACCTGCAGCGCATTGTTGTCACCGATGAATTTGTCGATATGGGTGACATAGGCTGGGCGTGGTATACGGGAATTTGAGTAACAAAATCACTTCTGTTACCATTGATCAATCCAAAATAAGCATTAACCTGAAATTGAGACCAGAACTATTGCCTACCATTTCGTACCGGTCAAGCTGAATAAAGCGGTCGCAAGTCTTCCTCCAGCTATACAATAAACTATAAAAAAACCTCAACGATTACCGAAGAGGTTTTATTAAGCGAAGGTCATTCGGCAGAGTCGTCAGTCGTCATGACCACTTAAAGTGGTCTGACGACTGCTTCTGATCGATCACATCTTCTCACCCAGCTTCACTGCCTTCATTTCTTCCTGCAATGAGAAAGGTTGATTGTATAAACGTTTTCCGGTGGCTTTAAAGATGGCATTGGCAACAGCTCCCCCGGTGGGTGGTAAGGCTGGTTCCCCTAAACCGGTGGGATCAATACCATTATCAACAAAGTGTACTTCCACTTCGGGCACTTCTTTATACCTGATGAGACGGTAATTGTTGAAGTTCCGCTGCACGGCTGCACCATCCTTGAACGTAACTTGTCCGTATAAGGCATGGCCCAGTCCATCCACAATTCCACCAGTCACTTGCTGCCTGGCACCACTGAGGTTGATGACAATCCCACAATCTGATGCCGCATAAATTTTCTTCAATACGGGCTGGCCTTTTTTCATTTCTACCTCAGCCACCTGTGCAACATACGAGCGGTGTGAAAAATAAACGCTGAAACCCTGTGCAAGATTTTTCTTCGTACCCCAGCCTGATTTTTCTGCTACCAGGTTGATCACGCCTTTCATGCGATCAATATCATATTTGATGGCACCTACCGGTGTTGTCTTGGCACGATCGAGCAATTCCAATCTGAACTTCACCGGATCCTTTCCGGCCGCCAACGCTACTTCATCGAGAAATGCCTGTTCGGCAAAAGCCAGGAAGTTGGTGATGGGCGCACGCCATGCACCTGTCGTAATCGGTGATTTATGTTCATGAGAGTCAATCAATAAATTATCCACGGCTCCTGATGGGAAGTTGTCTTCGCGTGTAGGATTGCCCGCATTGATACCCACGCCACGCAGCTTGTAGCCAATCATATTTCCTTTGGCATCGAGGGCGGCTTCAAAACGATAACGCACAGCCGGCCGATAGCTTCCGCCCATCATATCATCTTCCCGTGTCCAGGTTACTTTTACAGGTGCTTTGATGATGCTGGAGAGTTCTGCGGCTTCCAACGCATAGTCGGCCTGCAACCTGCGACCGAAACCACCTCCCAGGCGGGTTAACTCTAAAGTTATTTTTTCAGGAGCAACACCTAACAACGTAGCGGTTGCCATTCTGGCTCGGTCCGGGGTTTGTGAAGGGCCCACTAACTCAACTCCATCAGCACGCACGTGTGCGAAGAAGTTCATCGGCTCCATCGGGGCGTGTGACAAGAACGGACATTGATACTCGCGCTTGATTACTTTGGCGGCCGTTTTAAATGCGGCATCCACATCGCCATCTTTGCGTCTTACCGTTGCATCCGGTTTGTCCAGTAATTCTTTGAAGAGGCGATCATGATCTTCCGTACTTTCAACGTTACCATCTTTCTCGTATTCAATCTTCAACGCTTTGCGCGCCTTTAATACTTCCCACGTAGACTTACCTACCACTGCAACATTGTTTTTAAACGTTACTACATCCACAATGCCGGGCATCGTTTTTGCAGCCGTGCTGTCCACGGATTTTAGTTTCATGCCAAATGACTCTGGACGGGTGATCACGGCATTCAACATTCCTTCGCGATAGAAATCCAATCCAAACAAAGGCTTGCCGGTGATCATCTCTTTGTTATCGACATTCTTTACCGCAGTGCCTATCAGTTTAAAATCTTTTCTGTCTTTCAACTTCACTTCCGTGGGAACAGGAATCGTTGAAGCATCCGTAGCGAGTTCACCAAAGGTTAACTTGCGACCGTCTGGATGAATCACATATCCCGTATCTGTTTTTAATGTACTGGCCGATGTGTTCCACCGTTTCGCGGCTGCCTCCATCAACATCTGGCGGGCTGTTGCTCCGGCCTTGCGCAAGCGTTCCCAGGAATGGGGAACTGCACCACTACCACCGGTAAGCTGGCGGTCATACTTTTTTGTATCCAGATGCGCTTGCACTACTTTCACTTTCTTCCAGTCAGCATCCAGTTCTTCGGCCACAATCATGGGGAAGGACGTCTTGATGTTCTGACCTAATTCAGGATTAGGCGAGAAGATGGTGATCACATCATCTGAAGAAATTGATAGATAACTATTGAAATTAATATCTCCGGCAGGTAAGGCTGCTTCGTTTAATACATCCATGGCCGAAGCAGAAGAACTGCTCCAATGAAATCCAAGCACCAGGCCACCACTTGCTGTCAACCCCAGTTTTAAAAAATTGCGTCTGTTTGTTTTGCTAATTGTTTCCATAACTTACTTCATTTTCGAGGAGGCCAATACAACTGCTTCTTTAATACGATGATAGGTACCACAACGACAAATGTTTCCATTCATGGCTGTTTCGATTTGCTCATCAGTAGGTTTGGGAGTTTTTGCCAGCAAGGCACTTGCCTGCATAATCTGTCCGGCCTGGCAATAACCACACTGAGGCACGTCCACTTCCATCCAGGCTTGTTGCACGGGATGATCACCATCTTTCGAAAGTCCTTCGATGGTAGTGATCTTACTACTTCCAACCGCTGAAACCGGTAATGAACATGAGCGCACGGCAGTGCCATTTACATGCACCGTACACGCTCCGCATTGTGCAATGCCACAACCGTACTTGGTGCCTACAAGGCCCAGGCTATCACGAAGCACCCAAAGCAGGGGGGTATCGGATGCTACATCTACACTACGACTTTCACCATTTACGTTAATTGAATAAGCTGCCATATGAATTGGAGTTAATTATGTTAAGATACGGGATATGGAAATTTAGTAGGGTAAGGTAAGTATTTCCGGGGTCTTTAGGAAGATAAAATTTACGAGTGGTGCCTCCCCTTGTTACCCATCCGTATAGAGATGAAAATTCTTTCGGAATTTAACTAGATTAGTCAATGGATTTGCCTTTTCATGAGAATACTTCGTGGAAAATATTTGAATACGCCCGATCATTAAAAAAAGTGATGACGCCAGCGGAAAATCTTCTGTGGCAGAATTTGAGGAATAGAAAAATTAGCAATCAGAAATTCAGAAGGCAGCATCCCATCTCAAAGTATATCGTTGATTTCTATTGTCATGAAGCAAGACTCGTGATTGAAGTAGATGGTGGGATTCATTTGATGGGTGACAATCCAGAATATGATCGATTCAGAACTCATGAATTAGAGGCGATGGGATTGAAGGTGATCAGATTTAGGAATGAGGAGGTGTTGGGAGATATTCCGAGGGTTTTGGTTGAGATCAGAAAGCACCTCACCCCTGGCCCCTCTCCCAAGGGAGAGGGGAACTCTATTCCTTAAGTATATTATTATATATCCCCTTCTCCTAGTAGGAGAAGGGCTAGGGTTGAGGTTTCTTTTTCGCACCTCTTACCGCCTCCGCTGTCCAGGGATCTTCGGGCCAGTGGTGGCGCGGATAGCGCATGCGCAACTCTTTTCGAACTTCGTGATAGGTAGTTTGCCAAAAACTTTTCAGGTCTTGGGTAACCTGCACAGGTTTATAGCCGGGCGAAAGTAAATGCAAAAGAATTTTTGTGCGACCTTCGTTCACAGTCGGTGTTTCCAATAACCCAAACATTTCCTGCAATCGCACTTCAATTACAGGCGGACGACCATCCAAAAAATAATTCACTTTGATTTGCGAGCTACTGGGAACCTGTATGCGTACCGGAGCAAGTTTGTCCAGCTTATTGGTAAGATCCCAAGTCAATAAGCCCGCCACTATGTTTGGTAAATCCAGGCGCTGAAAGTCAATACGTTTTGATACGTGTGTGAGGTATGGTGCCAGCCATTCTTCTGCGGTTTGCAACAGCTGGGTATCGCTTACATCGGGCCAGTTTTCATCGGGTCGCCAGCTACGCACATTTTGCACCCGCGCCTGCCACTCTTGTTGTGCCTCGCCCCAACCCAACAGTTTCAATCCTTCTTCACGCAGGGTATCACACAAAATTTTAATCCGTTGCTGGTCCGGAATTTTGTTCAAGGGCTTACTGGAGAGCACTGTATTACCAATCCGTTTCTCCAACGCAGCAACAATCATCCCCCGCTCTACATCCCACTTAACCATTTCAACTTCCTGTGCTCGATAAAGGAGATCCTTTTCATTCAAGGGAGCTGCCAAAAAAATCTTTCCTTCGCTACTTCCGGCATCGAGGTGTGCTACGGATAGCCACACTTCGCGCATCAGCGGATCGTGATCGGGTAATTTTACAATCCGACCGTTCGCTAATTTATATCGCACACTTTGTTTTTCCTGCTGCTGCGCGATGCGTTCGGGATAGGCTTCAGCCACCAATCTTCCTACCTCAGAATCAATTGGTGCGCGGTTATCCACTTCAATTTTAAAAATCCTACGCCAAGATGCAGCAAGTCGTTCAATTCGTTCCAACACATTTCGCTCGGCAGAAACACGTTCACCGCTTCTCCATTTTCTTAATATCTCAATGCGCAATGATAAATCGGCTCCTGATTCTTTGGGTAATGGATCGCGTTCTTCGAGTACGGCAGCGATGTCGGTAGCGAGAGCTACCTCACTTCCCTCACCCCGTCCCGTTAGGACACCCCTCTCCCGAGGGAGAGGGGGTGAGGATAATAGCATATGTGCTATCCGCGGATGCGTTGGTAGCTTTAACATTTCCTTACCCCGTGTAGTAATTTTATTTTCGTCAAGTGCTTCCAGGTTGCGCAATAACTCACGGGCTTGTTTCACAGCTCCTTCCGGTGGGGGTGTGATCCACGTAAGTTCATTCAGGTTTTGAATTCCCCAGTTCGCTAATTCCAATACAAACGTGGCGAGGTCTGCTTCGAGAATTTCTGGTTGCCGTGTTGCTTGTAATGTGTGATGCGTTGCTTCAGACCATAACCGATAAGAAACTCCAGGGGCCAATCGTGCGGCACGACCTGCACGTTGATCAGCCGCATCTTTTGTTACACGTACAGTTTCCAATCGGGTGAGACCACTGCGCGGATCAAACCTTGGTACTCTCGCATACCCGGAATCGACAACCGTAGTAATTCCTTCAATGGTCAACGAAGTTTCGGCAATGGAAGTAGCGAGTACAATTTTCCGTAGGCCTTGCGGATGTGGAAGTATTGCTTCCTGCTGTTTCTTGAACGGAAGATCGCTATACAATGGAACCACAAGCGCAGAAACATGATCTTCTTCCAACATGCCGGCAACCCGTTGTATCTCTCCGGCACCGGGCAAAAAGACAAGGATGTCTCCACGTTGTTCACTAAGTGCTTTTTTGATTATTCGCGCAGTAGAAACGGAAAGTGAATCGCTTTTGTCAGGTGCATTATACTTAATTGTATTCGGAAACTGTCTACCTAAACTGGTGAGAATCGGAGCTTGATTCAGGATAGCCGAAATCTTCTCGCCATCCAGCGTGGCCGACATGATGAGAATGCGCAGATCATCACGTAAGATAGTTTGCGACTGGTTGCAAAGGGCCAGCGCAAGATCGGCCTGCAGATTGCGTTCATGAAATTCATCAAATATCACCAACCCCACTCCTTCCAATGAATTATCTGATTGTATCATGCGGGTAAGGATTCCCTCCGTTACAACTTCGATCCGTGTTTTCGTACTTACCACATTTTCAAACCGCACCCGGTAGCCTACGGTTTGCCCGATGTCTTCATCCAATAAATTAGCCATACGAATCGCCACCGAGCGCGCAGCCAGGCGTCTGGGTTCCAGCATAATGATCTTCTTATCGACAAGCCAGGGTTCATTCAGTACTTGCAATGGCAAGATGGTACTTTTCCCCGCACCGGGTGGAGCCTGAAGAATAATAGTTTTCTGTTGAACGAATTTTTCCTTTAGCTGTGGAACAACATCGAGTACCGGATACATGAGCGCTAAGATAGTTATTCAGCGGGCAGTAAGCAGGTGGCAGTAGGCAGTGGTAAATAAAATTTACAATGGGCAAATGACTGTTGACAAATTGCAAACAAACGGTGATCAGTAATTAGACGCTAGAAACTAGTAACCAGAAACGAGGAACCAGCGGCTAGAGTATATCCACATGATACACATCCAACTCATTGCGTTTGATGCCCGACACAAAGAACCCACCCGACTGTGGAATGTCTTCCAGCATATCAAAGACCTTACAATCCTTTGGCAAAGCTGAAAAAATCAGCAGAAATGAAAATGTCCGCTTGCCAGGAATAACTGTCCACTGCGGAGCATAGGAAATATTCTCTGCATGAACCAGTTCACTTCTTGAGCCCGAAACTTTATCAATCAAAAAGGTAGATCGCCAAACCCGGATAAGCATTTCATCCAGTTCATTTTTAAAATAACAATGCACGTAAACATAAGAATCTTCCAGTACACCAGGATCTATGCTGGTCAACACCTCAGTTTCAACAACCGGTTTGGTTTGAGGTTCCTTTATAATGGGTCCTGAAAAAATCTCCTTCATTTCACTTCCTGGGTTTCCAGGGCAAGAATGCATTGGTTGTACGAATATACTCGCTATAACCTGGCTTTGTAGTGGTTAAGGTTTTCTCCAGCATGGCAACACCCGAAACTTTTAACAGAAGCAACGTCATCAGCAAGGAACTCAGCACCGGCCAATAACTTCCAGCCGCTACACTAAATAAAGCAAAGCCCCACCACACACAAGCATCCCCAAAATAATTAGGATGCCGCGTAAAACGCCAAAAGCCAGTCGTCAATACCTTGCCTTTGTTTAAAGGATTCGATTTAAACTTCACCAATTGATAATCCCCGCCTGCTTCAAAAGCAATTCCGACTAAGAAAAAAACCATGGCAAGTCCGTCAAACAGACCAAGTTGATGATCTATATAATATTGTGTAGATAACAAGGGAGCAGAGATCAGCCATAATAAAATTCCTTGCAACACAAACACCTGAAAGAAGCTTACCCACCAATACCGGTGCGGACCATAGTCTTTACGAAATTTTGCATATCGGTAATCTTCTGGTTGGCCAAAATTTCGCCAAAGCAGATAACCAAACAGCCTAAAACCCCAAAGTGCGACTAACACAAGCACGATGTTACCTCTTAATGAATGTGCTGGAGTGGATATATAATAAAACCCGGCCACAACCACAAAGCCCAATCCCCAGAAGGGGTCTGCAATGCTCGCTTTTTTTAAGACAAGACTTATTAACCAAACTACCGACATAAAACTGAGGATGAGCAGCAATCCTTTTCCATAAAGGGTTAAAAAGTCCATAGGCTATTAATCTCTATTGAGATACTATACTTTAACAGGTACAACAAAATATTGTTGATACTTGAATTTCGCTATATTGTATTTTGTTCTCAAGTAATTATTTACGAATGGCCGCTTTACTGATCAGTAGTTTTGACGAATTCGCAACGTACAATGGCAAGGAACTCGGGGTTTCTGAGTATCTGAAAATCACCCAAGACCAAATTAACCTGTTTGCCGATGCCACGCTGGATCATCAGTGGATTCATACCGATCCTAAACGAGCGGCAGCCGAAACACAATTTAAAAGCACCATCGCCCACGGTTATCTTACATTATCCCTTGTACCTCACCTGTGGGATCAGATTGCAGAATTCAGAAACATTAAGATGATGATCAATTACGGCATTGAGAAGTTTAAATTCAATCAACCGGTACTGGTTAACAACGAAGTACGATTACGCGCTAAACTTCATTCCATTGCCAACTTACGGGGCATTACAAAATTTGAAGTAGATGTAACACTAGAGATTAAGGACAACCCCAAACCCGCCTTCAATGGATTATTGGTTTTCCTCTATCACTTTCACCCAGCCTCGGGCTCACCTTCATAAAATTCCTGGAGTGAACCGAAGTAAGCATCATTCCATCCCTCAACTATATCCTCATAATCTTCATCCGGAATATTCGTATGTCTTAATTCCACCGAAGTACCTTGTGCATGGGGGTGTAGTTTAATTGTAACAATTGAATCCTCAGGCTGATCGCCAAAGTACCATTGCTGAACGATCTTCTTATCCTTTTCGAACTCAAGATTCTTGCCCACAATACTCCCATCCCACATGGAAAATTCAGAATCTGCCTCGGGCTTCATTTCGGCTCTATCTCCGCTCCAAAGTTGAATCGTAGCTTCGGTAGTCAGGGCCAGATAAACCTGGTCGGGCGGAGCGGGGATAATAAAGTATTTTTTGAAATCTTTCATTGCTACAAAGATACTTCTTTCCTTAAAAGACTACTTTCTGTTCTGTATTTTTAGGCCCGGTTTTTACCTAAACCTACTGGAACCATGGACTTCTATCTGATCTTTGTTATCATTCTCATGGCAATCGCTGTGGTAGACCTGATTGTTGGGGTAAGTAATGACGCAGTAAACTTTCTTAATTCGGCAATCGGTTCAAAAGTAGCCCCTTTCCGTACGATCCTGTTTGTAGCAAGTTTGGGAATTTTAGCAGGTTCGCTTTTCTCCAGCGGTATGATGGAGATTGCCCGCAACGGGATTTTCAATCCAAATTTCTTCACATTCGACATGGTGATCATTGTCTTCATGGCAGTTATGCTAACAGATATTATTCTGCTCGATTTTTTTAACTCATTAGGATTGCCCACCTCCACCACAGTATCCTTGGTATTTGAATTATTAGGTGCCGCCCTTGTTACCGGTTTACTTATATCTTACGATCGGGGCGAGGGACTTGAGAATTGGGAAAACATTATCAATTACTCCAGTGCTGTAACCATCATTGTTGGGATTTTTTTATCAGTATTCCTATCCTTTATACTCGGCTCAGCAGTCCAACATGCTGCCCGAATTTTGTTCACATTCAAACTAAAGAAAACACTGAAGCGATACGGTGCCATCTTTAGCGGGTTAGCTATCTCAGCAATCATTTATTTTTTGTTGATCAAAGGAGCCAAGGGAAGTTCATTTATTACGGATGCCCAGGTAAAATGGATCACTGCTAATACCTGGGTCATCATGGTAATTTCTATTGTCATGTGGTCTATCATCATTCAGGTGCTGATGTGGTGGCAGAAAATAAATCCCTTAAAGGTTGTTGTGCTGTTGGGCACATTCTCATTAGCTATGGCCTTTGCGGGAAACGATCTTGTGAATTTTATTGGTGTTTCCGTGGCCGGTCTCGTTTCTTTCCAGGCATGGACCGCATCAGGCATCCCAGCTTCTGACTATACCATGAGCATTTTGAATGACAAAATTGCAACTCCTTCATGGATTTTATTTGCGGGTGGGGTTGTAATGGTGTTGACCTTATGGACAAATGCCAAGAGTCGAAAAGTAACAGAGACCGAAGTATCGCTCGGAAGACAAGATGAAGGCGATGAACGATTCAAACCCAATATTATCTCACGGGCATTGGTCGGTGGTGCTATGTGGGTGGGCAGACAGGTTGAAAAATCTGTACCCGAAAGTTGGACGAAGAATCTTGCGATCCGATTTGAAAAAGAAAACACAGGAAATGCGGCAGCCGATCAGGCCTCCTTTGATCTGATACGTGCCAGTATAAACTTAGTCGTGGCCAGCGTTCTTATTGCGTATGGCACGTCACAAAAGCTTCCATTAAGTACAACCTTCGTTACGTTTATGGTGGCCATGGGATCTTCCTTTGCTGATCAGGCCTGGGGCCGAGAGAGCGCAGTATATCGGGTAGCTGGGGTAATGAATGTAATTGCAGGTTGGTTAGTTACTGCAGTGGCCGCACTCTTATCAAGCGGGCTGTTGGCCTTCATCATGTATAAAACCGGTATGGCCGGACCGCTTGTGCTTACGGTAGTTGCAGCATTTTTACTGATACGGAGTCATGTTGTGTTTAACCGGAAAGTAAAAGAAGAAAAAGCTGATAACCGTTTGCTCGAAGAAAAACAACTAAGCATTCACCAGGCAATTCAAGAAAGTAAAAACAATACGGCCCAAACACTTAAGACAATTAACCAGGTGATTGTACAAAGTTTGCGGGCATTATTAAAGGAAGATGAAAATTTACTTCGCAAATCCCGGAATGAGCTGGAGAAGCTTAGAACCCAAAATGAAAAATTTGATTCAAAGATTATAAAGTATGTGCGCAAAATGGATAAAGGCAATCTGCTAACCGGGCGGTTGTATATCTTAGTCTTTGACCTGATGCAGGATCTCTATCAAAGTGCACGATTAGTGAATGAAGTGGTTATGGCGCATGTAGTAAATCATCATTCCCCGCCAAAAAAGAAATACGCAGAGTGGATGGTAACGTTGGAACGTGGGATCAGCGATTATGCCATTAAAATCTCAGAACATATTGCATCCGGAACGGGTGTTAATGCTGCCACACAGGAAGAACAAAATAGATTAATTCAATTCCTGAATAAATCACTTGATGAACTTGTGATCGACATCCAAAAAGATGACCTGGGTAACCGGATGGGCTTGTTGCAAACAAGAGTACTGCTTGAGCTACGCGATATTGTTGTAGAACTGGGCGAGCTGCATGCCGTTTATGATGAGCATTCAAAACCTATCGTTGTTACCTGAGGGCTTCTGAAATGCCCTTGCTTGAAAAATATTTGTTCCTTAAGAAATCCGGACTGCCTGGAGCTGGCAAAGGCCTGTTCACAAAAATTGCGATTAAGAAAGGGGCGCGCATTGTAGAATACAAAGGGCGGCTTCAACCCTGGCGGGAAGTAAAGGCACAGGATGGGCATAACGGTTACCTCATGTATATTAATCGGAATGCCGTGATCAATGCCTTACCGGCCGTCAAAACATTAGGTCGGTATGCCAATGATGCCATGGGGCTAACGCGGATATCAGGATTGCGTAATAATTCCGAATATGTAAGCGAGGGAAACCGATGCTTTATTGAAGCTATTAAAAATATAAAACCCGGGGAAGAAATTCTGGTTAGTTACGGACGCGAGTATTGGAATCTGATTCGTAAAATCTTGCGAACTAATTCCTCAAATAAAACGATCTGAAGGTATCACGTAGATCGATCTAGAGGTGACTCCTAGCCCATTTTCTCAATCAATCGTTTTGTAGCCATAATTCCTTCTTCATTACTGAGATAACCCGATTGCCCTGCCATTTGCATGATTCCCCCTTCATATTCAATCCCCACGATGCCTTTAAATTTCGACTTCTTTATGATGTCAAACATCCGCACAAAGTCGACATCAGTCTCATTACCTTGAGCATCAAACTTATGTGTCTTTGCACTTACTCCCTTTGCATAAGGCATCAGCTCTTCAATTCCTTTATACTTGTCGTATTCTTCCAAACACTTAGTGCCCATATATCCGGCAATATCCATGGTGACTGGTTTGGTTCGTTTAACACAAAAATTTCCAAAGTCTGGAAGAACGCCTGCGCGTTTGTTATTGATCTTTTTCATGATGCCGGCAAGCCATTCACCATTGCAGGAATGTCCCACATGATTTTCAACGATAATGTCAAGTTTGTTTTTAGCTCCGTACTCAAGAAGTTTTGCATAGCCTTCCAGGGCTGCATCGGCCACTTCCTCCGCGGTTCCTTCCTGATCGATACTTCCAAGGTTTACCCGGATGGAATTACAATCCAATACCTTGGCAGCATCTACCCATTTATAATGACTCTCCACCGCATGAATTCTTTTGGCATTATCCAGATCTGCAATATTTTCGTCATCGACCATGATGAGATTGTTTTTGACACCCAGGTCATCCGTCCGTTTCTTTAAGTCGTTGAGAAAAGTCATATCAGTCGCCTTATCGGCAAAAAACATAGACACGTATTCTACGATGTTAACCCCGAACTCCTTCTTTGCCCTTGCCGGAAATTCTAACGTGTTATGTTTGCCCGAAAAGAATTCGGATGCCAGAGAGAATTGCGCCAGCGAAATCTCATAGGAGGATTTAGTTGCGTCTTCTGCGTAAAGATTCCAGGGAAGAGAGGTGGCAACTCCTGCACCCAGTGCGCTCATACCTATTTGTTTGATAAATTTTCTGCGATCGGTTTTCATAGGTCGTTTATTATAGGTTTAATATAGAGTATTATAAAGAATCACGCAAGGTAAGATGAAAAGGAACCTCTACATGATCGGGTGACTTGGTGAGAATGAGTTGAGCCGCTTTTTTCCCCATCTCATGAAAATCAGTAGAAACCGTGGTAATCCCATTAAGAATAATTTTCTTCAACGGAATTTCATTGTAAGAAATAACACCTACTTCATTACCTACTTGTAACTTTTGTTCGAGAATTTTTTCAATCAGAATCACCAGGTCACGTTCCATCACATTGATGTATACTGAACCCTTTTCGATGGTACTTTTTTCAATTTCATGAATCAGCGAGAAACTAAATGCATATTGGTGACAGAATCGCTTAAGCCCGCTAATAATCTCTTCAGGATAGTAGGTATGCTCGGGAAAAATTAGTTTGATGGAATTATACTTGGATAGTAGCGGAAGCGCTTCCTCCATCGCGTCATAAATATTCTTCTCAAAGTTTTCATATACGGCTGCATATTCCCCTTTTATCTGTGGAATTAATTTATCCAGTAATAAAAGCTTGTCTTTCGGCAAAGTGTCAATTAATTCATAGGCATGCTCATGCCCTTCAATGAAATGCGGAATAATTACATAGTGCGAATACGTGCCTACATGGCGGGCCAGTAGCTTTTTAAAAATTGAAAAATCATTATTATAAATATAGAAATCGATAGCTGCCTTCTCCCCGAGTGTGGCCGCAAAGGCATCGTAGATAATTTTCTTATGCTCACTGAGTTTGTTGAACAGGAGAAAGATTTTCAACTGTTTTTCAATGTCCGTGCTTTTAATAAAGAATCCCTTACCCGGCACCGACCCAAGGATCCCATCAATTTTTAATTTGCGATAAGACTTTTCAATCGTATCACGCGAAACAGCCAGGTCAAAACTCAATTCATTAATAGAGGGCAATGTGTCATTTAGTTTAAGATGGCCGTCAAGCACTGCTTGCTTAATGGAGTCAGCTACCTGCAAATATTTAGGATTGGCAGAATAATCATCCATGCGAATGTGATGAAGAACGGAATCTCCCGGGCCTTGCATAGAAATAAAAGTACTTAGAACCATTCAAACCCGAAAACCGCCAGTCAAATTCAGACAGGATAGAGCATGACGGTTCAATTGAAATGGAAAACTATCTTGCTTTGAATAAAAAATCTGCCTCTGATGAAAAGAATCATTCCTATCCTGATTGCCATCCAATTAATAACCCATTTCACAACCGCACAAATCTCCAATGAGGAGTTAATGAAGGGATTTCAAAACCCACCTGAAGAAGCCAGACCGCGCACCTGGTGGCATTGGACTGGGAGCAACATCACCAAAGAAGGAATTACCAAAGACCTTGAATGGATGAAACGCGTTAGCATCGGTGGCTTTCAGGCATTTGATGTAAGCTTCGGCATGGGCCAAACCGTGGACAAAAAAATTGTATTCATGACTCCTGAGTGGTTGGATGCCATTCGTCATACAGCAGCCGAAGCCGAGCGATTAGGATTGGAAATGACCATGGTAACCTCAGCCGGCTGGAGTGAAACCGGTGGCCCATGGGTAAAACCTGAAGAAGCGATTAAGAAAATTGTATGGAGTGAACTTCCGGTTACCGGGGTCAAAAAGTTTTCAGGTAAATTACCAATGCCTCCCACCAACAATGGCCCGATTCGAAACTTAACAAGGCCAGCCGGTGGATTTGGTGCAGCAGCAAATGCCAAGCCCGATCCTACTTTGTATGTAGATTATAAAGTGATTGCATTTCGTGCACCCAAAGACGAAGTAAAAATTTCTGATCTGAAACCAAAAGTAACGTCAAATTCCGGAGATGCCGATGGAACAGCTTTATTGGATGATGACTTATCCACCAAAGTTACATTGGCCATGCCCAAAGTGGATGCTCCGGTCTGGATACAATATGAATTTGCTCAACCCTTTAAAGCCCGGTCATTTTCATTGGCACTGGCGCTTACCGGACAATTCGGAAGCAAAGACATGTGCACTGGTTACGTACAAGTGAGTGACGATGGAAAAAATTTCAAAACGATTGTCTCATTACCAGGGCCACAACATGATATTCGTGCTTTGCCTGTACGCACGTATACGTTCCCTGAAACAAGCGGGCGATATTATCGAATCACATTTTTACCGGGCTCGGGCATTACAACCGTTGGAAATTTCGGAAGCGCTGGTTTCTTCGCTCCGCCCCCAACCAATTTATCGGTAACTGAAGCAAAGTTCTTTTCTGAAGCTCGCGTGAATCGCTGGGAAGACAAAGCCCACTTTGCCCCCATGTTTGAATTGGAAGCTCTCGCAACACCAGGTGTTCCTGAATCATCATCCATCACAGATATCCTTGATCTTACCTCCAAAGTTTCCTCAGAAGGTACACTTACGTGGGACGTACCCGCTGGCAACTGGACGATTTTTAGAATGGGCTATTCCTTAACTGGATCGAAGAACAGTCCGGCAGTGCCTGCAGGCATTGGTTATGAAGTAGATAAATTGAGTAAGAAACATCTTGAATCGTATTATAAGAATTACACAAGTCCGATTGCGCAAGCACTCGGCCCGCTCTACGGCAAGCGAATGCAATATTGGCTTACCGATAGCTTTGAGGCTGATGCGCA
The DNA here is from genome assembly GCA_044229915.1 of Cyclobacteriaceae bacterium. Taxonomy (GTDB): domain Bacteria; phylum Bacteroidota; class Bacteroidia; order Cytophagales; family Cyclobacteriaceae; genus ELB16-189. The sequence goes on along the minus strand of JBGASB010000004.1, from coordinate 293,093 downwards.
AAACTGGACGGAAGATATGCCACAGGAATTTCTAAAACGAAGGGGTTATGATATGACTCCTTATTTGCCTGTGCTTAGTGGCCGCATTGTTAAAAGTGCCGAAGTCAGTGATCGTTTCCTGTGGGATTTCAGAAGAACAATTGCTGATCTTATTGCAGACAATCATTACAAAGCGCTTTCAGAATTAGCACATCAGCAAGGCATAAAACTATATGGTGAATCCGCTGGCATCTCCATGCCTATCATCCAGGATGCCATGCTCAATAAAAAATATCTTGACATACCCATGGCCGAGTTTGGCATGACACAAGGGTTGGGTTCTGCCGAAAGTAGCAGTTGGAAATCACCACGAGACCTCGATGATGATCATGCGTATCGTGGAGCCGGAGATCGGCTTCAGGCACATCAGTCCGACATCCGTGAAGCGGCTTCGGCCTCACACATCTACGGAAAGAAATTCGTGGCTACGGAATCGTGGACGGGTGGAGCCTTCGAAGCTCCCGCATCAATGAAACTGATTGGCGACTACTGGAATACGCAAGGTGTGAATCGCTTTATCTTCCATACATCCACCCATCAGCCTTTGGATACTAAACCCGGCAACTCGATGGTGGGTACGCATATCCATCGCAACATTACCTGGGCCGAACAGGCCGCACCGTTCGTGACTTACCTTTCCCGAAACAGTTTCATGCTGCAACAAGGAAATTTTGTTGCGGACATTGCTTACTACTTAGGTGAAGGCATTCCGTCTTCTGTTCCCTATTGGAAAAAAGTAAAACCCGAACCTCCTGTTGGTTATGATTTTGATTTCCTGGGAACAGATATTTTGCTGGAAGATGTAGTTGTGAAAGACGGAAAGATTGTATTGAAAAGTGGTATGAGTTACGAAGTATTGGTGCTTCCTGAATTAAATGAAATGACTCTGTCCGTATTAAAGAAAATAAAGGAGTTGGTTTCACAAGGAGCTACCATCGTTGGCCCTAAGCCTGTTAAGTCGCCAAGTCTTTCGGGCTACCCATCAGTGGATAGTGAAGTTGCCCTGATGGCAAATGAAATCTGGGGCGATGCTGATGGTCAGTTAATCTTTCATCATGATTATGGAAAAGGACACGTGTATTGGGGAGCACCGCTGAATTCGGTGTTGGCTGAGAAAAAAGTTTTAAAAGATGTAGACTATACAAAGCCTCATGTAAATACCTATTTGAGTTGGATACACCGCAGGACTAATGAAGCCGACATCTACTTTATCTCGAATCTGAGGAATCAGAAAGAAGAGACTAAAATTCAATTCCGCATAGCCGGAAAGAATCCAGAGCTATGGCATGCGGATACCGGAAAATCGGAAGCCGTTGAATATGTTATTGAAGGTGGGGTTACTACTGTATCTGTTACTTTAAATCCGGAACAATCTGTCTTTGTTGTATTCCGAAATCCAACGACTGTTACTTCTCAAAAAATTACAAAACCAGTAAGTACCACCCTTGCCACTCTTGCAGGATCCTGGAATGTAAGCTTTCCCCAAAACCTCGGTGCACCGGAGATAATTACTATGGATAAATTGATTTCATTATCAGAACACTCCGAAGCCGGAGTAAAATATTTTGGGGGCACCGCTACGTACACGAAAGAATTAACGGCTGCCAAAGAATGGTTTAAGCCGGGAGCAAAATTCATTCTCGATCTCGGCACGGTTAAAGATCTTGCCGAGGTATCTGTCAATGGAAAGTCGTTTGGCATTCTGTGGAAACTTCCTTATGAACTCGATATTACCAGCGCATTAAAGCCGGGCACAAATAAAATTGAAATCAAAGTAACCAATCAATGGACCAACCGGATTACGGGTGATGCACTCAGTCCTGACAAAAAAGTATTGTCAGGAAGTGGTCTTCGGTTTGGTGGCGGCAACAGCGCCTTAATTGAATCGGGATTAATAGGTCCTGTAGTAGTGAATCGGGTAGCCGAAAATCAATCAAAATAAAAAGTTATATTCGGTACCCCAAACCAAAAAATCATGAAACGTAATCCTATTCTCCTGATTCTGCTGGTTGTTTTTTCCTGCAGCACTCCAACTGAAAAAAAATCAAGGGTCATTGCCAATGGCACTCCAGAATCCGCTGGTTTTTCATCGGAACGATTAGCCCGGCTTGACAATACGATGAAAGATTGGGTTGAAAAAGGCTGGATTAACGGAGCAGTGGGTTTAATCATTCGCAATGGAAAAATTGCCCATTACAAATCAGTAGGCTACAATGATCTGGAAACCAAAACAGCCCTGGATAAAGAAGGCATTTTCAGGATCGCCTCTCAAACGAAAGCGATAACCAGTGCAGCGGTAATGATGTTGTGGGAAGAAGGAAAATTTCAATTGGATGAGCCGGTGTCTAAATACATTCCTTCTTTCGCAGGCGCAAAAGTACTCGACAAATTCAATCCGAAAGACACAACCTATACTACGATTCCGGCCAAGCGTCAAATTACCATTCGTGATTTATTAAATCACACTTCGGGTATCGACTATGCGACTATTGGAAGTGCCGCTGCGAATGCCATCTATGCTAAAAATAATATAACCGCTGGGCTTGATGTGCACGATAGCAAACTATCTGATGCTATGATACGTCTTGGAGGTATGCCCCTGTTTCACCAACCCGGTGAAAAATGGACCTATGGGTTAAATATTGATTTGCTAGGATTCCTGGTGGAAATTTGGTCAGGGGTATCCCTCGATGAATTTTTCAACACGCGAATTTTCAAGCCCTTGGGAATGAATGACACCTATTTTAATGTGCCTGAAGAAAAAGCTTCACGACTTGTAAACTTTTTTCAGGAGGATTCCACGGGATTAAAAATTCAAGAGAAAGCGTTTGGGCAGCTCGATATGAATTTTCCATTACGGAAGAAAGAATATTTCTCCGGTGGTGGCGGTTTGTCATCCACAATCTATGATTATGCCCTCTTTTTACAAATGATGTTGAATGGTGGCGAATACAATGGGGTGAGATATCTTTCACGCAATACGGTACGCATGATGACCATGAACCAAATTGGGGATTTAAATCTTGGAGATAATAAATTTGGTTTAGGCTTTGCCATTGTAAGTGAGAAGGGTAGCAGTGTCTTTCCACATCAGGAAGGTACCTATTCCTGGGGTGGGGCATTCTCCACAACGTATTGGGTTGATCCAAAAGAAAACATGGTAGTGTTGCTTTACCGCCAGATGTGGGGTGCGCATGACGATACAGTTGATCAGGCATTTAAAGTTCTAGTATATCAGGCTATCAATGATTAAAACAAGCGGATGGATCGTCCTTAATTTTACTTTACTGCTTAGTGCATGCACAGATAAGCAACGCGTTGAACCCCTCTCGGTTTCAAAACCGGAAGAGAACCGGTTTACACCGGTTATAGTTACGCCACCGGGCTCCTTAAATGAGCCCATGGTATTTGAAGTACTGGAAGACGAATCTGTCTTAATAATTGAGCGGGGCGGCACCCTTAAGAAATGGGAGGCAGCTACTTCAACAATGAAAACTATTTTCCAAATTCCTGTCTTCACGCATAGCGAACAAGGTTTAGTGGGCATGACCATCGATCCAAACTTCAATACCAATCATTGGATCTACCTCTATTATGCCGATGCATCGATCAGCAAATTTTTTCTCACTCGTTGGGAGTTAGTAAATGATTCCCTGATCGCATCTTCCAGGAAAGTTCTGCTGGAAGTACCCAGCAATCGCGAAGACACGAGTCACACCGGAGGGGGCATAACATGGGATTCCCAAGGGAATTTATATCTCACAATAGGCAACAACACGGGCAACTCATTATTCTCACAAACCGATGAACGCCCGGACCGGATTCAGTTTGACGACCAGCGCGGTGCTGCCAATACGAACGACTTGCGTGGAAAAATTTTAAGAATCCATCCTGAGCCTGATGGCACCTACTCAATTCCTGAAGGCAACTTGTTCCCGAAAGAAAAAGAAGGAACGCGGCCTGAGATTTACATTATGGGCAATCGAAACCCATGGCGCGTATCTGTTGATTCGAGAACAGAATTCTTATACTGGGGGGAAGTTGGACCTGATGCTGACAGCGATTCTGAAAAAGGTCCGATGGGTTATGACGAATTGAACCAGGCGAAGCATCCCGGCTTTTTCGGCTGGCCCTATTTCATTGGCGAGAACCACGGGTATCCGATGTACAATTTTATCACTAATACAATCGGCCCGGTGCAAAATGCAGCAAAACCAGTTAACAAGTCGCGAAACAATACTGGTCTTATTGAATTACCTCCGGCACAACCGGCTTTCATTTCCTATCCATACGGACCATCAGAAAAATTTCCACTGGTAGGTTCCAGTTCACGGTGTGCTATAGGTGGCCCTATTTTTCATAGAGCTAATTTTAAAAATCCGGTCCGGCCTTTCCCCCCCTATTATGAGGGTAAATGGCTAGCTGCAGACTTGTCGCGATTTTGGATTATGGCAATTACTATTGATGAACAAGGAAATTACGTTGGCATGGAAAGGTTTGCTCCCAACTACCATCCGCGTCAACCCATTGATATTAAGTTCGGACCTACGGGCGATTTGTATGTTTTGGAATATGGAGGCAACACTGCCAGTTCACCTGTTGAATCGCAATTGGTGCGCGTTGAATTCAATGCAGGCAATCGCAAGCCGGTAGTTCAGATAAAATCCGACAAGCGCGGTGGCAGCATTCCACTTAACGTCCAATTGACTTCTGATGAAACTGTAGATTATGATGGAGATGATCTCAGCTATCAATGGAAAATATCGTCTGGCGAAAAGTCCTTTGAATCGAAAGATAAGAATCCGCAGTTTACCTTAGATCAGGATGGTATTTATACCGCCACACTTACTGTTACAGATTCAAAGAAGTTGACTAATAAAGCATCAGTTCAGATTGTTGCAGGTAATGACCCTCCCAACATTGAATTGGTAATTAGTGGAAATCAAAGTTTCTTTTTTGCAGGTGAAAGAAAAACTTACAAGATCAAAGTTACCGACAAAGAAGATGGAAGCCTTGACGATAAAAGAATAAAGCCCGAGGAAGTTGCCATTAGCATGGATTATTTATCAGAAGGGTTTGATTATCCGGCCATCGCGGTTTCACAATCCGAGATTTCAAGGTTTGTTGTCGCCAAATCGTTGATGGCGCAAAGTGATTGTCGCACGTGTCACAACGAAAGGCAAAAAGGTGTTGGCCCATCCTTCTCACAAATTGCTGAACGGTACAAACAAAATTCAAAAGCTACAGAAATCCTGATTGATAAAATCAGAAATGGAAGTGCTGGTACATGGAATCTGGAAACAGCTATGCCAGCTCACCCAACCATTACATCCGCCAATGCGCGCGTGATTGTTAACTACATTTTGAATCACGAAATTAAGACTGGATTACCTGTTGCCGGAGAATTTAAATTTCAGGTCCCCAATCCGGATAAGGGAACTGGCGCCTATATAATACGGGCTGCTTACGCTGACAAAGGGAACAATACGTTGCCTTCCCTGGCATCCGAAACTGTTTTGATTCTTAAAAGTTCAAAGCTGATTCCTGTAAATGCAGAAATCCAACAAGGCACTTTTCGCGATCAGTTGGACGAATACACCTTTCTGACTGCAAGGCCGAATTCATTTATTGCGTTTAATAATCTGGATCTTACCGGAATCAAACAAATCTCCTTTCAGCCCAACTGGCATCTCTACGATATTTATAAAGGTGGAAAAATTGAAGTTAGGTTGGATTCGGAGAAGGGAGAACTTGTAGGTGAAACCGAATTGATGCCTAAGCAATTTAATGTGCGTTATCGCGGTGCATTTGCTCCACCTCCTGGCAGCGCAGAAAAAGCAGTACCTATTGATAAAACACTTCCGCCATTGGATATGTCCAAATTCTTTGGGCCGGGGTCTGATAAAAGCTCCTTTACTATTCCATCAGAGATCAACCTGCCTGTGATTAAAGGATTCCACACGATTTACTTCGTATTTAAAAACGATGCCGTGAAACCTGAAGAATCTCTATTTCCTTTATCATCTATTGAAATGAAAAAATAGCATGTCTTGCCAAAGAATCATAGGACCCATTTTTCTGATTGCCCTGTTGGGAAACCCACTTAGCGCTCAAGAAAGAAAGAGTTACGTCAATAGTATTGGAATTGAGTTTGTTGAAATACAGCCAGGCACCCTGATCGTTGGTAAATTTCAGCCAACCACCACAAAGTTTGGCTTTCTCGAACAATACATGACCAAAGAATCGGGCACCATGGGAATTCCCATACTGCCAGATAAGGACTATGAACTATCCGAGGAACTCTCAAAGAAAGATGCTTTACCCGGATTTACAGTTACCCTTAGCAAATCGTATTACATAGGAAAGTTTGAAGTAACTCAGGCACAATGGAAAAAACTGATGGGCACTAATCCTTCCTTCTTTCAGGGAGACAAGGTAATGGGTGACTCGGATCAATACCCAGTAGAAAGCGTTAGCTGGAAAGATGCAAAGGCATTCATAAAAAAACTAAATCAGCTTGAAAAGGGAAAAGCAACGTATCGCTTACCCTCTGAGTTTGAATGGGAGTATGCGGCAAGAGCCGGAGCCACTGATGATATCTCATGGAATGAAATAAATGCCACAGCTCAAATTGCAAAACTAACTACTCAACCGGTTGGTGGAAAAAAACCAAACGCGTGGGGCTTGTACGATATGCTTGGTAATGTGTGGGAATGGGTAGATGATTACTATAATGAAAAGATGTTTGCCGATCCGGTTCCCGTCAAAAAAGGAAAAGAACATGTACTGAAAGGAGCTCCATTTTATGGTGACGTGAAGAATGCTACCTACATGACTCATGCCGGTGGGCCGGGAAGCAAGTATGATGTGGGGTTTAGGGTGGTGATGGAAATAGATGAAAGTAAAAAGTAGAAAAGTTCAAAGTGGAAAGTTCAACGTTAGGAATGAGATATACATTGATACTCTTGGTACTGCTTGGCAGCATGTCATATGCCCAAATTCCAGATGGGTTCAAGCCACTCTTCAATGGCAAAAATTTAAAGGGCTGGCATGTGAGTCGGAGTACACACCAGGGAACTACTCCTAACTTCCACATTGAAGATGGAGTTATTGTAGCCAGCCAGCAGCCGTATGGCCAGGGTGGTTTGTTAATGACAGATGAACTCTTTGGAGACTTTGAATTATATCTGGAAATAAAAATTGACTCCTTTGCCAATGGCGGAATCTTTCTTCGGTCTAATGAAGGTGGGTCAGCCTATCAGGTTGAATTGGTACTTCCGGGTGGCACCGGTGATCTTGTGGGTGAACGAATCCCTGTGAGTGTTCCTGCTCTGGCAAAAGATCGCGAAAAAGTGTGGAAGGCTGGCGATTGGAATTCCTTTCGCATCAGGATGACGGGTGGAATACCGCATATCACACTTTGGATCAATGGAGTGGAAATGTGGGATGTAACTCAAACCAAAAATGATTTCATTGCCGGAGCAATGGAAGGTATGATTGCCTTGCAATGCCATTGGACAGCCGTTTACTCTCCTACTGCAAGTAAAGGGATGCCCTTAAGTTCATGGCGACCAGGTGCTACCCATAGATATAGAAACATTGCTATTAAAAAATTATAATACGTCAAAACTAACAGAATTAAAATCATCACTATGAAAAAGATCTACCTGCTCTTCTTACTTCTACCCATCGGCCTGATAAGTTTCGGGCAAGTAGTTGTAAATAATCCTCTTACTGAAAATCAGAAAAATCCATTGGGGGTAGATGTTAGTCCGCGTTTCAGTTGGCAACTTGTTTCCGAGAAACGAAATGTGAAGCAGGCTGCTTATGAAATCCGCGTAAGTGATGCGGTGGCTACGCTCGCAAAAGGCAATGTATGGAGCAGCGGGAAGGTAAACTCTGATCAATCACTCTTCGTGGCTTACAGTGGCAAACCTCTTGAGTCAGGAAAAAAATATTTCTGGCAGGTGCGTGTGTGGGATAATACAGGAAAAGCTTCAGCGTGGACCGAAGCGGGCTTCTGGCAAATGGGATTGTTAAATCCATCTGATTGGAAAGCAAAATGGATTCAACCAGGCTACAAGGAAGATACGATCAATCAGCCCAGTCCTTACTTCAGAAAAACATTCAATACTTCGAAGAAGATTGTTTCCGCTACTGCTTTCATTACTTCCCTGGGTTTATACGAAGCATTTATCAATGGCAAACGCGTAGGCAATGCCTATCTCACACCCGGCTGGACGAGCTATAACAAACGACTGCAATACCAGGTATATGACGTGACCAACTTAATCACAACAGGCAATAATGCGATTGGCGTATCACTGGGCAGCGGCTGGTATCGCGGTTACATCGGCTTCTCCGGACAAAAGAATTTCTACGGTAAAGAATTGGCCTTGCTTGCGCAGATTGAAATTCAATATGCGGATGGCAGGAAAGAAACCATTGTTACTGATGAATCCTGGAAATCATCCACCGGCTCCATTGTTACTTCAGAAATTTATCATGGCGAAACCATCGATGCCCGTAAAGAAAAATCCGGATGGAATACTTCATCCTACAATGACGCTGACTGGCAAGGGGTAAGAATTAAGACGAGCAGTGCTCCGCCCCTCATCGCCACCTACAACGAACCGATTCGTAAGAAAGAAACTTTTAAACCGATAAAAACAATCATCACTCCAAAAGGAGAAAAAGTATTGGACTTTGGACAAAATTTAGTCGGCTGGGTGCAGGTGAAGATCAAAGGAAATGCCGGTGATAAAATCACGCTCTATCATGCAGAAGTATTAGATAAGGACGGAAATTTCTACACCGAAAACCTTCGTCCGGCCAAACAAAAGAATGAATACATCCTGAAAGGAAGTGGCGAGGAATTTTTTGAGCCTCATTTTACCTTCCAGGGATTTCGCTATATAAAGATTGAGAACTACAAAGGAGAAATCAATCCAGATAACTTTACAGCCATTGCATTGTACTCCGATATGCAACCTACAGGAACCTTTACCAGCTCCAATCCATTGATCAATCAATTGCAACATAACATTCAATGGGGACAACGTGGCAATTTCCTGGATGTACCAACTGATTGCCCCCAGCGCGATGAACGTTTAGGCTGGACGGGGGACGCACAGGCATTCGCCAGAACTGCCACTTTTAATTATGATGTACACAACTTCTTTTCGAAATGGCTGAAGGATGTAGAGGCCGATCAGATTGATGGCAGTGTGCCGTTTGTTGTTCCTAATGTGTTAGGCAAAGGTGCGGCAGGTTCAGCCGGTTGGGCCGATGCAGCAACCATTATTCCATGGACTATGTACCTCGCCTATGGCGATAAAAAAGTGTTGGAAGATCAATTCAACAGTATGAAAGCCTGGGTGGGTTTTATGGAACGTAACAGCACCAATTATTTATGGAATAAAGGTTTTCACTTTGGAGATTGGTTGTTTTACAGACCGTTTGATGATAACGATGGCCGGTCGGCAGTAACCGATAAATACCTGATTGCCCAATGTTTCTTCGCTCATTCAACGGAGTTGGTCATCAAGACAGCCAACGTGTTAGGCAAGCAAGAAGATGTAGTAAAATACTCTGCCCTATTAAAAAATATTAAGGATGCTTTCATGAAAGAATACATGACGGCTAATGGACGATTGGTAAGTAGTACACAAACCGCTTATGTGCTTGCACTGAATTTCGATATGCTTCCTGAAAACCTTCGGGCCTATGCAGCCGAAAAATTGGTTGAGAATATCAAGAGCTACGGCAATCACTTAACCACTGGCTTTCTAGGCACACCTTACTTGTGTCATGTTCTGACTCGATTTGGTTACGATGATGTTGCCTATACATTGTTATTGCAAGAGACTTACCCTTCATGGTTATATCCGGTTAAGATGGGTGCCACCACCATATGGGAACGTTGGGATGGCATCAAACCCGATGGCACCTTTCAGACTCCGGGCATGAATTCGTTCAACCATTATGCATATGGTGCAATTGGTGATTGGATGTATCGTGTTGCAACAGGAATTGATACCGATGAATCTGCTCCGGGATATAAATCTATTGTTATCAAACCTCATCTTGACAGCCGCTTAACTCAAGTCTCGTCTGAGTACAAGACGGGTTATGGGTTGGTGAAGTCGGCATGGAAAACCACGGACCAGGCTATTACTCTGGAGGTTGAAGTTCCCGCCAATACAAAGGCTATGATCTTTATCCCTGCAAGTTCTGCAGAAGCGATTTCAGAAGGAGGAAAAGCAATTACAACTGTGAAAGAGATTTCTTTAAAAGGAAGCGAAGGTAACTATATCAAAATTGAAACTGGCTCTGGTAAATACTCATTTCAAGTGAAGAAGTAGTTTTATTCTTTGATTATTTCCTTTACTAAATCAAGTGAATTCACATAAGTTGAAGCTTGCTGATACGTCCGCATCCGAACGTTTTCGGTCAAAACCGCACAATGAAAACTTGAGAAACCTCTCATTCATACCAAAATATGCATTGGTTTGATTCTTGGATAGGGTATTAATCATTCCATAATCATGAGACATTATTTAATCCTGTTTCTTCGGGTTCTTCAAAAAAACCGGGTCTTCGCGTTTATCAACCTGGCTGGTCTTACCGCGGGTATGGTGTGCGTCACTCTCATTACCATGTTCATCCGGGATGAGTTGAGTTATGACAAGCACATCCAAAGCAGTGATCGGATCTATCGCATTGCGTGGTTTAGCGATAACCCACAAACGCGTACTCCTCATCCCATGGCTCAGGCCCTGGTTCGTGATTTTCCGGAAGTAGAAAGCGCAGTTACATTATCACCGTTGTGGGGATCTGGGCTTACCCGCCAGACGTTTGAAGTAAAAAACCTTGAAAAGGATATCCACTTTAATGAAGCAGGAATCCTAAGCGTAGACAGCACCTTCTTTGAAGTATTCTCATTTGAATTGACTAAAGGAAATATCAACAAAGTACTGCGAACACCCAATAAACTGGTGATCTCAGAGTCAACCGCACAACGATACTTTGGAAATGAAGATCCTATCGGCAAGCGACTGGCAGTCAATCGTGATGACAATGTGTTGGAGATTGAAGGCGTATTTAAAGATGTGCCCGACAATACACATTTTCACTTCGAGTTTCTGGTGAGCTACGTTACCATGAAAGCCAACGAAAATCCAGAAAGTGAGTATTATACGTGGGCCGACTTTGGCCATTTTAATTATATTAAATTGCGCGAAGGGGCCTCTCCGAAACTACTGGAAGATCAGCTCATGAATTGGATCCATAAGTACATTGTAATTCCAGAGGAAGAATTCAAGCGATTAATAGTAAGCCAGGATCGGTTCCGGTTGCAGCCTATTGAAGATATTCATTTGCATTCCAACATCCGCTGGGAATTAGAGCCCAACGGAAACATGGAATATATTTACATTCTGGGTGGCGCAGCTATATTTATCCTCATCATTGCCTGTCTGAATTTTATTGTACTGTCTACCTCCAAGTCAGTAGACCGTGCACGCGAAATTGGGGTGAGAAAAACATTGGGAGCAGACCGCAGACAACTCTATACACAATTTCTGGGCGAGGCCCTGATATTGTCAATGACTGCTGTCATACTCGCTATTGTCGTAGTCGAGTTATTATTGCCTCTTTTCAACTCACTCACTCAAAAGCATCTTCCTCTTAACGCGAGTGACGTGTTGCTGTTAGCAACGGCTGGTGTTATCATCGGATTATTGGCAGGACTTTACCCGGCCATCAGCCTCGCTTCGCTTAAACCCCAATTGGTGTTAAAAGGAAAATACTCGAATTCCACGCGCGGCAAATTTTTACAGAACGTCATGGTGATATCACAGTTTTCACTGGCGATGATGCTGATCTGCGGTTGTTTTGTACTGGTGCAACAAATCTATTATTTAAAAAACAAACCCCTTGGCTTCGATAAGGATCAGGTGGTTGTTATTCCGTTTCGTTCTGATTTGCCTGCCAATTCTTTCGATGCCATCCGTACCGAACTAAAAAATATTCCGGGTGTGAAAGAAGTCTCCGCTTCTTCTAATATTCCAGGCAAACAATTTAATCAGCATTCCATAGCGCAAATCGATGATTTACAAAACGAAGTAGATGCTTCTGAATCATATGTAGATGAGAATCTGGACAAAACACTTGGCTTCGAACTGGCTGCAGGTCGTTTCTTCATAAAAGACAGTCGTACAGATTCGGCAGATGCAATTGTTATCAACGAAGCTGCTGCTCATCAATTAGGTTTGGTTGATCCTATCGGCAAGCGACTCCGCGTAAAACGCGATGGCGAATATTGGGAGCGTGCCATTGTTGGCGTTGTAAAGGACTTTCATTTCCAGTCGTTGCACAAATCCATTCAGCCGTTGATCTTCTTCCCAACCAAACATTACAATTTTGTACTCCTGAAAGTGGATGCAAGACAACCTGAAAAGATTATTTCATCAATACAAACTAAATGGCAAGGACTTTATACAGGGTTTGGCTTTGAATATTTCTTCCTGGATGAAACGCTCGATAAACAATACTTGTCTGAACAAAATATGAGTGTGGTGCTTATTTTCTTCACGGTAACAGGCATCTTGATTACCTGCATGGGATTGCTGGGGCAGGCTATCGTAAACTTCAAAGTGCGTGAAAAAGAAGTAGGCGTGCGCAAAGTGTTAGGCTCCAGTACCCTTGGGATACAAGCCTTGTTGCTAAAAGACATAGGCCGCCTTATCCTTATCGCGCTGTTGATTGGTTCACCCCTTGCCTACCTGCTCATACAATCGTGGTTACAAAATTTCACCTATCATATCGAAATCGATTTGTGGAATTTCGCAGGTGCTGGCTTTATCATTATTGCCGTTTCGTTGCTGACTATTTTTTTCCTGGTAAGAAAAACTTCTGCACTGAATCCTACAGAAGTTCTGAAGAATGAATAGAGTTTATTTGGTAGCTACCGGTTGCGTCCACGCCTTTTCAAAATCTCCGTCCTGAAAAGGGTTGTCCTGCTGTTTACTTGAAGTTATTAAGGCGCGCACAAAAAGGTATTCATCAGTTACTGTGAGACTTCCTTCAACACCATCTACATTCCTTAAGATGCGTGACTCATTCTCGTTTTTCAAAACACCGATAAATTCAATTTTATAATTCACACCCTCAACGGCAGTTACTTTAATTTTCAACTCGTTATTGTCAAATGAAACTTCTTCAAGGCTGACACCCGTAGAAGCGTAAAACTTTCCGGATTCCATGGCTGCAATTAATGAAGCTGCGTCCAGTTTCTCAGCTTGCACCATCACCCATCCCCTTCCCGCATTGGCAAAGGCATTTCCAAACTGATGATAATTATGACTGTCATCCGTAGCAAGACCAAACATGAGGGGTTGATTTCTGTTTACATAGGCAATGTTAATTTTATCCCACATCTTCTCGGTGCTCATGTGTGCTGAATCTCCATAATTATTCACCAGAAAATGTCCGTTATACACTTCAAAGAAACGCTCGCCCTTCAAACTAATCATGTCCTCCAACGTTATCGCCCATCTGAAATTCGGGTGATTGATGTGGGGAATTATCGGCACACCAGTTTCATCGCGTTGCTTCAACACAGCATCCACCGATTGTTGCATCGCTTCGGCTACGGTATTACCACCCGGTGCCGGAATTAAATTTTGAATATTAGTAGCATTAATATGAACCGGAATTTTATCTACATAATTCGAAATCTCTTCGGAAGGTATTATCAGAAAACCAGCGTCTTCCATTTTCGCTTTGTATTCATCGAACGTTTTTAATTTAACCTGAATACGGCCCGTGTCATTCTTGTGCTCAACCCAATCATCGCCAAACTTCGCCAGGTAGTTTTGAAAACTGGTTTCATACAGTGGACTCTTCTGAATCACTACCCATTTCTCCCCTTTCGCCACCGTGTTGTGATCGGAAAGTGCCACAAAATCATAGCCCTTCGACTTATAACAGTCCAGCACCATCTCCGGAAACTCATCGCCATCACTCCAGTATGTGTGGGTATGCAAATTGCCTTTATACCAGGTTAATTGTTTTGTTTCAGGTGCCTTGCAGGTAATCAATAGAAACCCTGACAAGACAAGGGCGAATGTGTATTTGATTTTCATGTTGGTTAGACTTTGAAGCCCTCAAAAATAGTAATAAGCTTTCTAAAACCTTTTGTGTAATTCAGGATATGAAATAACAGTTTATTGAATCGAATTGAAGAGATTTATCTTGCAATTACTAAAATCAGTTTAAAATGAAATACTCAATCACTGTAACATTTTTGCTCGCATACTATTTGGTGGCTGCCCAACCTTTCGGTGGAATCCGCACACCCAATGACACGTTGAAATCGGCTCGGGTCTTGAAACAAAACAAAGTTGCTCTGAGTATCTACGCCCCCAAAGCCACAGAGGTGACTGTGATGGGAGATTTCCTAAAAGAGTACAAACCCCTAGCCCTGACAAAAGGTGAACAGGGAGTTTGGTCAGTACTGGTGAGTGATCTTGTACCGGATGTATATACGTATGATTTTACAGTGGATGGCGTTAAAACATTCGACCCGAAAAACCCTCAATACAAAGAAGGTGAAAACGGACTTTCTAACATTTTTGAATTGCCAGGTAAGGAAGCGGATTACTGCGCGGCCAAAAATGTGCCACATGGAAAAGTGGAGAAGGTATGGTTTGCTTCCACAGTAACAAATAATACTGGTCGGATGCATGTATACACCCCACCCGGGTATGAAAAATTGAAAGGTCCGTTACCCGTATTATATCTGCAGCATGGAGGTGGCGACAATGATGCTGCCTGGACAACGGCCGGAAAAGCAAATTTCATTTTGGATAACTTACTTGCAGAGGGAAAAATCAAACCGATGATTGTCGTCATGCCAATGGGGCATCCTGCACCTGGCTTTTTTATGGAACCCGGCACGGATGCAGATCCTTACTATAAACAATTGTTTAATGAGATCATGCCCTATATCGAATCGCACTATAAAGTATCTGCAAAACGTGAGGACAAAGCCTACGCAGGTTTATCGATGGGTGGCTTGCAGGCATTGAATATTGCTCTGTTCGCTCCGGAAAAATTTGGTTATGTCTTACCATTAAGCACGGGTTACTTTCCACCCCAGCTAAAAACGATTGAAGAAAAGTACAGTGCCCAACTTAAAAATCCTGAAATCAATAAACTCAAACTTTTCTGGATTGCGATGGGTGGCGAAAAAGACATCGCCTATCAAAATGGTAAAAATGTATTGGCCTTGTTTGATAAGTATGGAATCAAGTATGTAACGAATGACTATCCAGCTGGCCATACCTTCATTACATGGCGACATAACTTAGTTGAATTCGCCCCGCTCCTATTCAAGTAATTATACCATAGATTAACATGAAAAAATCACTCACATTCATCGCTCTAATCATTGCGATTTACTCTCACGCACAGCAAACGGAAATTCAATTATACAATGGAGCTGCTCCCGGATCAGAAAAATGGACCTGGTCAGAGCAAATAATCAACGCCAATGGTACTGTACTAGTTGTGGATGTTGCAAAACCCACGCTCACACCATTTATCCCTGAGAAGCCTAATGGCACAGCAATCATTGTAGCACCAGGCGGAGCATTTCATATTCTTTCTATTGAAAGTGAAGGAAATCAGGTAGCCAAAAAATTAAATGAAAGAGGAATCACGGTATTTGTTTTGAAATATCGCCTCGTTCATAGCGATCCTTCCAAACCTGAGAACAGTCTCATGACATTGATGTCCACACGCAATTTTAAAAAGCTCGATTCTATTAATGCCCCAGTAGTAAAGCTTGCGTTGCAGGATGGACTCACCGCTATGAGCTATGTGCGCGGGCATTCGAAAGAATACAAAATCGATCCGAATAAAATCGGCTTCATGGGTTTTTCTGCGGGTGGCACGGTAACAATGTCTGTTGTATACAGCGCAAAGGAAGAGAGTCGTCCGAATTTTGTTGCCCCTATTTATCTCTACGAAAAAGCAGTGATTGGTTCAACCGTGCCAACAGTTAAAACACCTATTTTCATTGTAGCCGCAAGTGATGACGAATTAGGATTGGCTAATCACAGCGTGAATATTTACTCAAAATGGTTTGACGCTAACCAGCCTGCAGAATTACATATGTACGAAAGAGGCGGTCATGGTTTCGGGATGAATAAAAAGAATTTACCTACTGATTCCTGGATTGATCGGTTTACAGATTGGTTGAGTTTACATGGTTATTGAATCAATAATCTTATCATCTCCTTTTTACTATCCCTAATAATACTCATTGGGCAGTTTGTGGGAAGGTCTTATATTTAAGAAAATCATTACCATGAAAAAGCTATTCATTCCGCTTCTTTTTATTTGCCAATTAGCTTTCGCACAGCAAGAAATTCCTCTTTACAAAGGAGAAATACCCAACTCGATAAAGCCGACAGTTGCCATTGACACATCCACCATTCAATATCCGGTTGGGAATTCTAAAATTGATATTCTGCGTGGTGTGGTAAAGCCTACATTATTTGTATACCTACCTGACCCTGCCAAAGCAACAGGATCTGCGGTAATCATTTGCCCGGGTGGCGGCTACCAGATTCTGGCGATGAGTCATGAAGGGTATGATATCGCTAAGAAACTCAATGAAGAAGGCATTGCCGCCTTCGTGTTAAAGTATCGTCTTCCCCGCAAGGAAACGATGAAAGACAAAAGCATAGGTCCCTTACAGGATGCACAGCGAGCTATACAAATGGTAAGAGAAAACGCAAAACAATGGAATCTCAATCCCAGCAAAATAGGCATTATGGGCTCTTCCGCTGGTGGGCACCTCGCTTCTTCAGCTGGAACACATTTTCAAACAGCTAAAATTGACAACCCAAACAACACGAGTCTTCGCCCCGATTTTATGATTTTGAACTATCCGGTAATTAGTTTTTCAGACAGTCTAACCCACAATGGTTCACGCATCAACTTGATTGGAGGCAATACATCGTCCACCGTCAATAAGGGCTCAACTAAATACAAAGAACTTGGTATGAAGGAAGAAGATGTTATCAACTATTCCAATGAACTACAGGTAACAACCAAGACTCCACCTACATTTATTACAGCACCATTAACCGATAAAACGGTTCCGGTCGGAAATACCTTTGCATTTGTTGCCGCATTACAGCAAAACAAAGTGCCGGTCGAAACTTTTATCTACTCAACAGGAGAACATGGATATGGCATGATTAACTCCAAAGCGAAAGAGCAATGGATTGACGCTTGCTTGTTATGGATAAAGAAAAATTTTGATCAACCCCCTATGGACTGGGCAAACCTAAAGCGATTCCAGGAAGAAAATAAAAAAGTGATGGCACCAAAAGCAAATGAAAATCGGGTGGTGTTTATGGGCAACTCCATCACCGAAGGCTGGAGCAGAACAGACCCAGCATTCTTTGAAGGCAAACCGTACTTTAACCGAGGCATAAGCGGACAAACCACACCGCAGATGGTGGTGCGCTTCAAACAAGATGTGATTGATTTAAAACCGAAAGTAGTGGTAATCCTTGCGGGTATTAACGACATCGCAGGCAACACCGGGCCTATGACGCTCGAGCAAACCCGGGATAACCTCATCGCCATGGCGCAACTGGCAACAGCTAATGGAATAAAAGTCGTGCTGTCATCGGTTATTCCTGCTTATGATTTCCCCTGGAGACCCGGTATGGAGCCTGCTGAAAAAGTTGTTTCACTAAACAAAATGATTAAAGAGTTTACCAATAAAAACAACCTGGTATATCTCGATTATTTTTCAGCCATGGCTGATGGGCGAAATGGATTGAAAAAGGAATTGGGTTATGATGGCGTGCATCCTAATCTCGAAGGATATAAAGTAATGGCCCCGTTGGCTGAGAAAGCAATCGCGGAAGCTTTAAAGCGCAAGTAAGGTTACCAGCCTAATTTTAAACCTTGCTTTAATGCTTTGGTGTATTTTTTCTTATCGAAACGATACAGGTAAGGTGCTTTATGCGCACCACCTGTTTTGCGTTCCTTTAGTCGATCTAAGATATCAAGCGCCAAAATTCGCTTTTGAAAATTCCTGCGATCCAATTCTTCATCCAGAATCGTTTCATACAGTCGCTGCAACTCGGGCATCGTGAATTTCTCCGGCAAGAGATTATAACCAACAGGATGATCGTTCAAATCCAGCCGCAATGATTCAAGTGCTTTATCCATGATCTGCTTGTGATCGTAAATCAGGGCCGGTACTTTATCAACATCCCACCAACGGCATTCCTTACTAAGAATATCCGGCTGCGGATTTACTTTCGAAAATTCTACCAGGGCATAATAGCCGATCGAAATGAATCGCTTGTTCATCCAGCTTTTAGTATCTGTCACCTTCTTCCCTTTTTCCCTGCCAGGATCTCCAAACGTGTGGAACTGTTGAAGGTAAATATTATCCAACCCTGTTCGTTCTTTTAAAATCCGAATAGCCGAATTGTCTACCGATTCATTATGTTTCACAAACCCACCCGGCAAACACCATGGGCCATCTTTCCACATGAGCAAAAGTACTTTGAGTTGGTTTTCGTGGAACCCGAAAATCACACAATCCACGGAAATATGGGGTAAAAAAATTCGGTCTCCCCGTTTGTGAAAATCCTTCAATGGTATAGAATCCATGGTATCAATTTCGGCTAAAAAATAAGGTTTGCAGGCATCGGTCGAATTCTTGTGGCAATCTATAGAGTGTTCTTGAAAAGTCAATACAAAATCAATACTATTGTGTTCCTTTTACACATTGAAAATCTACTCTAGTTTTGGTATGAAAAAAGTATTCAAAGCACTCCTCTACTTTTTATTAACACTGGTAGTATTAATTATCGGTGGTTTTCTCTATTTGTATATTTCGTCCAGCAGAACATCGAAAAATAATATGGCTGAACTCGGACCTGAGGCGCCTACCCTGTTGATCGATAGCAAATCCTATCGCGATCTTAATAAAAACGGAAAACTCGATGTCTATGAAGACAACCGTCAACCGGTAGAAGCGAGAGTAAATGATCTGCTTAGTCAAATGAACCTTGAGGAAAAAGCAGGCCTCATGTTCATTACTATGACAGCCATTGGCAACGAGGGTGAACTCGGTGAAACGAAAACCATCACCAATCCACTCGGGCTAGCCTTTGAATCCAATTCATCCCTGATCGTAAAAAAGAAAATGAGTCATGTTAACACGCTTCAGTCACCTGAACCGAAAGCATTAATAACATGGAATAACAATGTACAGAAACTGGCGGAGCGCACGCGCTTGGGTATTCCGGTTACGCATGCCACGGACCCCCGTCATGGTGTACCCAATGCACCCGGTGCCAGTATCTATACGCCTTACTTTTCAAAATGGTGTTCCTATCCGGGTTTTGCAGCTATTGGAGACACGGTTTTGATGCGTCAGTTTGGCGACATAGCGCGACAAGAATATCTGGCAGTTGGTTACCGGCTTACACTTTCACCCATGGCAGATCTTGCTACGGAACCGCGCTGGTGGCGAATTAACGGAACGTTTGGTGAAGATGCAGAAATGTCTGCCAAACTAACCAAGGCATATATCTTGGGTTTTCAGGGCGACAGCATCACCAACCAAAGTGTAGAGTGCATGGTAAAACACTTTGCTGGTGGAGGGCCGCAGGAAAACGGAATCGATGCACACTTCCCGCCCGGCAGACAAGCGTATAAAGGAAATAATTTCAATTATCATTTGATTCCCTTCGAAAAGGGGGCTTTTCCTGCCAAGGCAGCACAAGTGATGCCATACTATGGAATTCCAGTTGGGCAAACCAGTGAAGATGTTGGCTTTAGTTATAATAAAGAGATTATCACCGGAATGCTCAGAGAGAAATACCATTTCGATGGCATTGTGTGTACCGACTGGGGATTAGTTACTGATCAGGATATTCTTTGGATGGAAGGTAAACCAGCCTCTGCACACGGAGTGGAAAATCTCACGGCCATTGAACGCGTGAAAAAAATTATCGATGCAGGTTGCGATATGTTTGGTGGCGAAGCCATTCCTGAATTGGTTATTGAATTAGTGAAATCCGGTCAAATAAGTGAAGATCGAATTGACACTTCCGTGCGAAGAATTCTGAGAGAGAAATTTAAACTTGGACTATTTGACAATCCTTATCTTACGGAAGAAGGTCTTTCAATTTTTGACAATGAACAATTCGAAGAAAAGGGTCGTGAATCACAACGCAGGTCGTTGGTGCTATTGAAGAACGAGGATAACATTCTTCCACTAGCACCTACTACCAAGGTTTATCTCTTTGGCTTCAATGAAGAAGAGTCAAAAAAATATGCCGGAGCAACCACCAGCCTGAACGATGCTGATGTTATTGTTTTAAAACTGAATGCTCCGTACGATCCTAAGGCAGCAAGGTATCTTGTGGAGAAACTCTTTCACCAGGGAAGTTTAGAATTTCCTCAGGAAGAGAAAGAAGAATTATTGAAACTGATTCAAACCAAGCCTACCATTACCGTGATGAATTTGGAGCGACCCGCTGTATTTCCAGAAATCAACAATGCAAGCAAAGCCGTGATTGGCGATTTCAGCAGCCAGGATGATATCATTCTTGATTTGATATTCGGTCAATTTAAACCGAATGGAAAATTACCATTTGAATTGCCTTCTTCCATGGAAGCCGTGTTGAACCAACAAGAAGATATGCCACACGATTCTAAAGACCCACTCTATCCATTTGGATTTGGACTTACCTATCAGGAAAAAATAAACTTAAATCGATAAACAATCATGACAAAAAAAATAACACAACTATCGCTGCTTTGCTTTGCGGTTGGTGCTTTGGTTAGTTGCGGACCTAAATGGACCGAGACAGAAACTAATGGTATCAAAACAGTAACCAATGAAGGTGGCAAAACACTGAGCTATTCTTCCACTTCGGGTGTTACCATTCTAACCGTGGATCGCTTAGGCTTCAAGGATCTTAACAAAAATGGTCAACTCGATAAGTATGAAGACTGGCGTTTGTCGGCCGATGATCGCGCAAAAGACCTCGCTTCAAAAATGAGCATTGAACAAATTGCGGGTTTAATGTTATACAGCCGTCACCAATCGATTCCTGCTGCAAGTCGTGGTTTTATGGCTGCTACGTATAATGGAAAAGAATTTAAAGACAGCGGATTAAACGCCTGGGATTTGTCTGATCAGCAAAAAGAATTTCTTACCAAAGACAATCTCCGTCACGTACTTATTACTTCCGTAGAAAGTCCGGAAGTGGCTGCAAAATGGAATAACAATGCACAAGCCTTGGTGGAAGGATACGGCCTGGGTATTCCTGCCAACAATAGTTCGGATCCCCGCCATGGAACCAACTCGAGTGAAGAGTACAATGAAGGTGCTGGTGGAAAAATTTCCATGTGGCCAAGTTCATTGGGGTTGGCAGCGACTTTCGATCCGCAGTTGGTAGAAAATTTTGGAAGTATTGCTGGTAAAGAGTATCGTGCTCTAGGCATTGCTACCGCGTTATCACCACAAGTAGATATTGCTACAGACCCGCGTTGGTATCGCACCAGCGGAACCTTTGGTGAAGATCCTACTCTATCTACAGACATCGGTCGTGCCTACATCGATGGATTTCAGACTTCTACCGGTGATAAAGAAATTGCCGATGGTTGGGGATTTGAGAGCGTTAATGCGATGGTGAAACACTGGCCGGGTGGTGGTTCAGGGGAAGGTGGCCGTGATGCCCATTATGGTGTGGGTAAGTATGCCGTCTATCCAGGAAATAACTTTGCCATGCATATGATTCCCTTCATAGAAGGAGCATTTAAACTAAAAGGAAAAACAGGAATGGCTTCAGCGGTGATGCCTTATTATACCATTTCATACAATCAGGACACCAAGAACAATGAAAACGTAGGGAACGCATACAACAAATATATCATTCAGGATTTACTCCGTGATAAATATAACTATGATGGTGTGGTTTGTACTGATTGGTTAGTAACCGGAGATGAAACAACGATAGATGTGTTCCTTACCGGAAAATCGTGGGGTGTAGAAAACCTGACTGTTGCCGAACGACATTACAAAGTGCTGATGGCAGGTGTTGACCAGTTTGGTGGTAACAATGATATGAAGCCGGTGATTGAAGCCTACAACATGGGTGTGAAAGAACATGGTGAAGAATTCATGCGCGCACGTTTTGAACAATCGGCTGTGCGTTTGTTAAAAAATATTATCAGAACCGGGTTGTTTGAAAATCCTTACCGGAATGTAGAGGAAACAAAAGCAATTGTAGGTAAACCTGAATATATGAAGGCAGGGTATGATGCACAATTAAAATCAGTCGTTTTGTTGAAGAATAAAGCCAATGCGCTGCCCTTGGAGAAAAACAAAACGGTTTACATACCAAAGAAATTCACTCCGGCAGGAAGGAATTTCTTAGGCATGGAGATTCCTGAAAAGCTGGAATACCCGGTAAGCATTGATATCGTAAAAAAATATTTCAACGTAACAGAGAAACCCGAGGAAGCAGATTTTGCCTTAGTCTTTGTAAGTAGCCCGAATTCAGGTATTGGTTATAACAGTGAAGACGCTAAGAAAGGTGGCAATGGTTATGTTCCGATTTCCTTACAATACGGTGAGTACACCGCGAAAGAAGCCCGCGAGGTAAGTATAGCAGGTGGAGATCCATTGGAAAAAACAACTAATCGCAGCTACAAAAACAAAAAGAACAAGGCCATCAACATTACTGATTTAGGAATGATTAATGATACCTACAATAAAATGAAAGGTAAGCCGGTGATTGTATCCATTAACCTGAACACACCTATGGTTTTTTCTGAATTTGAAAAAAACGCGGATGGTATACTCGTTCATTTTGGCGTACAAGACCAGGCCCTGCTGGATTTGATTACAGGCGGTGCTGAACCCTCGGCATTGTTGCCTTTACAAATGCCTGCCAACATGGAAACGGTAGAAAAGCAATTTGAAGATGTTCCTCACGACCTCGAATGTCATATGGATGACCAGGGCAATAAGTATGATTTCGCCTTTGGTTTGAATTGGAAGGGTGTAATCAATGATGAACGGACAGCGAAGTATAAAAAATAAATCGGAGTTTAGATGAATAAATTGGGTTGCCTCAAATCCACGTAACCACTAAAAACTTTTGACATGATAAACAGAAGAAAATTTATCCAAAACACAGGAGCACTCGCATTCGGTGGACTGGCCATTGCACAAAATACAACGGCAAGGTCAGTCTTCAATAAAATGGGTGTTGCTATACCCAAAACATACGGTGTACAGCTTTACACGGTCACCAATGCGATGGATACCGACCTCGATGCAACACTTAAACGCGTTGCCGAAATTGGTTATAGCGATCTTGAAACAGCATTCAGCCGAAAGGGTGGATTCTATGGCTTGAAGCCGAAAGAATTTGCAGCTAAAGCAAAAGGATACGGTCTTTCATGGAGAGCGCATCATATTGGAGGTGCACCCTTTAGAATGCCTGCAAACGCTCAGCCTCGCCTGGACGCAAATGGCAATCCCATCGTGATGCCAAAAATGTTAAACCTGCGTGATAACTATCAGGAGGCGGTGGATTTAGCGGCAGAAGGTGGTGTAAAATTTTTAGTTTGCGCCAGCACTCCTATCGACACATTGGAAGATATTAAATTATCGATTGAAACTTTTAACAAAACCGGTGAGGCCTGCAAGAAAGCAGGGATCGGTTTTGCGTTTCATAACCACACCAAAGAGTTTGACCGAATTGAAGGAAAGGTTCCTTACGAAATGTTTTTATCTGAAGTGTCTGAAGACCTGATGAAGTTTGAATTGGATCTCGGCTGGGCTACCAAAGCCGGTACTGACCCGCTGGAGTTATTCAAAAAACATCCGGGTCGCTTCCCGCTATGGCATGTGAAGGACCTAAGTCCTATTACACAGAAACCGGTAGAAATAGGTACTGGTTATGTGAATTTGAAACGCGTATTCGATGCAGCCGATGCCGCTGGAGTACAACACTTCTTCGTAGAACAGGATGCTGCTCCATCACCTATGGATAATATAGCAAACAGCTTTAAAAATCTGAAAGCATTGATTGGTTAATGATTAAACCTTACGCAGTATGAAAAACAAAACATCCAGACGTCAATTTATTGGAATAGCTTCTACCTTAATTGGTGGTTCGATTATCGCGAGCCATGAAAGTTTTGGTTTACCGAATTTCATAAACAACCTGGGCAAGTCAGGGTCTACCATCAAAGGCGTGCGGCTGGGTGTTATCACCTACTCTTTCCGCGACCTGCCTGATCAAAGTGCAGAAGCTACCCTGGATTATATCCGTCAGTGCGGAATTACAAATATCGAATTGATGGGTGGGCCGGCCGAGTCATTTGCCGGTGCTCCGAAAAACCCCGTAGATTTTCGCACCATGCTCCCAATCTGGCGTAAGCGTCAACAGAAGGAGGAACTTACTGAAGATGAAAAGAAAACCCTTGCCGATGTAGAAGCAAAAAACAAAGTCTATCGCGAAGAGATGGCTGCATGGAGGCAAAAGGCGCCCATTTCAAAATTTGAAGAATTTGCGAACATGTATAAAAAGGCAGGCGTAGAAATTTACGCGTTCAAGCCGGATGCGTTTGGCATGCAAAATACGGATGCTGATATTGACTACGGTTTGCGTGCTGCCAAAGCGTTGGGAGCATCACATGTTACACTTGAACACCCCAGCAATGACGCCCATACACTTAAGCTTGGAAAAGCCGCTGAAAAATATAAATTAAAAGTAGGCTATCACGGTCACGAACAACAAACACCAACGTTTTGGGATACTGCCCTTGCCCAATCACCTGCTAACTCACTAAACCTTGACCTTGGTCACTTCGTTGCAGCGGGTAATGCCAATCCACTGGATTTCATCAAACTGAAGCACGACCGCATTGTGAGCATGCACATGAAAGACCGCAAGACAAAGGCCAATGGCGGTGATAATCTTCCATGGGGTACTGGAGACACACCCCTTGCCGATGCGCTGCGCTTAATGCGCGACAATAAATACACCTTTCCGGCTACCATCGAGTTAGAATATAAAGTGCCAGATGGCTCAAGCCCGATTGAAGAGGTGAGAAAATGCCTCGAGTTTTGCAAAACTGCCCTGGGTTAGAATAATTCGTTTATTAATCATTAAATGCCGGTCCCTTTAAGCCGGCATTTTTTATGCCGTTCATGATAGTACAGGATGGCTGCCAGGTTTTATCTCCCTACCTTTCATTCACGTTTAAAATTCTACCTCATGCAGATAATTCTTGGTGTTATTTTCCATTTTATTGGCGGCTTTGCTTCCGGCAGTTTTTACATGCCTTTCAAAAAAGTGAAAGGTTGGGCATGGGAAAGTTATTGGATCATCGGTGGAATATTTTCATGGTTGATTGTTCCTCCCCTGGCGGCATGGTTAACGCTACCCGGTTTTTCTGAAATCATCCGAAATGCATCCGTATCATCCATTCAATACACGGTTCTCTTTGGAATACTCTGGGGCATTGGTGGTCTCACGTATGGGTTAGGTGTGCGCTATCTCGGAATGTCATTAGGAAATTCTGTGGTATTGGGTTTCTGTTCAGCGTTTGGCGCGATTGTTCCCTCCATATATTTTGCGATTGTTCCTACCGATGGCAAAACCAGTATCATTGAAATGATGACCAATACCTGGGGCCAGGTGGTATTGCTCGGTGTCGCACTTTGTTTACTAGGGATATACATCAGTGGTCGCGCAGGGATGATGAAAGAAAAGGAATTACCCGAAGCGGATAAGAAAAAAAGTGTAGCTGAGTTTAGTCTGGTAAAAGGCCTTGCCGTTGCCATCACATCAGGCATCCTTAGTTCATGTTTCAATTTTGGTATCGAAGCCGGCAAACCCATGGCCGAGACGGCCGTGACCATGGGATTGAATCCGTTGTTTCAAAACAATGTGACGTACGTGGTTTTACTTTGGGGCGGACTCACCACCAATTTTATCTGGTGCATGATCCTGAATGCCCGCAACGGCACATACGGTGACTACACGAACAAACAAAGTCCGCTTACAAAAAATTATATATTCTCAGCACTAGCAGGCACTACCTGGTTCATGCAATTCTTCTTTTATGGAATGGGAGAAAGTAAACTCGGTAATGGTGCCAGCTCATGGATACTTCACATGGCCTTCATTATTCTGATTGCCAATGGCTGGGGTATTTATTTGAAAGAATGGAAAGGAGTAAGTAAGAAAACAAAAACTACCATCATCCTGGGAATCTCCACCATTATTCTCTCGGTATTGGTAGTAGGATATGGAAACGCAATCAAATAATGCATCAAGCGAAAGGCTACACGCTTCAAGCTAACGCAAACCACTTGAAGTTTGCCGCCTGGGGCCTGAAGCAAATTAAAATAGAATTCAAAGATTCAATAAAATGACAAAACAATTCAAACACGTAAGCTACCTCTGGGATGAATCCAAAGCCGCATTGCTTAATGGAGACGAGGTAGGACTTTTAATTTATCGCTCGAATTTATTGGGTGCCGATTTGCGCCTCACTAATTACGGAGGTGGCAACACTTCCTGCAAAGCCATGGCCAGTGATCCCATTACAGGAAAAGAAACAGAAGTGATGTGGATAAAAGGATCCGGTGGCGATATCGGAACACTCAAGCGCAGCGGACTTGCCGCCCTTTATGTTGATCGTCTAAGAAATTTAACCAATGTATACCGTGGATTAGAATACGAAGATGAAATGGTTGAACTGTTCAATCATTGCATTTATGACCTCTCCTCCAAAGCTCCATCCATCGATACACCGCTGCATGGGTTTCTGCCATTCAAACACATCGACCACTTGCACCCGGATGCAGCCATCGCCATTGCAGCTGCAAAAGATGGAAAAAAGATTACACAAGAATTATTTGACGGCACCATTGGCTGGGTAGAATGGCAGCGCCCTGGATTTGACCTTGGATTAAAGTTAAAAGAATGTCTGGAAGAAAATCCTGGAATCAAAGGCATCATGCTCGGGTCACACGGCTTGTTCACCTGGGGCAACACGGCCTATGAAAGTTATCTAAACACGTTGGAAGTAATTGAAAAGTGTGCAGAATACCTGGAACGGAATTATGGAAAGAAAAGACCGGTCTTTGGCGGAATGAACATAAAATCATTACCCAAAGAAGATCGCCTGAAGCAAGCAGCCGCTCTTGCTCCTACCCTGCGCGGACTTTGCTCCGGCAAAACCCGCATGGTTGGTCACTTCACAGATGATGAACGTGTGCTTGAGTTCACCAACTCACACGATCTCGCCAGACTGGCTCCCATGGGCACAAGTTGCCCGGATCACTTCCTGCGCACGAAAATCAGTCCGTTGGTGTTGAACCTCGCTACCGATGAAAACCTCTCGGATGCAAAAGCAACCAAAGAAAAATTACTTCCTGCCTTCGAAGAATATCGCAAGATGTACTCCGATTACTACTTCACCTGCCGGCATGAAAATAGTCCAGCTATACGCGATGCAAACCCCGTAGTGATTCTCTATCCGGGAGTGGGTATGTTCACCTTCGCGAAAGACAAACAAACGGCACGCGTTGCGGCTGAGTTTTATATCAATGCTATCAATGTCATGAAAGGAGCCGAAGCCATCTCTGAATATACATCACTCCCACGTCAGGAAGCATTTAATATTGAATACTGGTTGCTGGAAGAAGCCAAGCTGCAACGTATGCCGAAGCCAAAACCACTTACCGGGAAAATTGCACTGATCACCGGTAGTGCCGGTGGCATTGGAAAAGGAATCGCTAAAAAATTTGTGGAAGAAGGTGCGTGTGTGATTATTAACGATAATGATGCCGATCGTCTCGCCAAGGCGGGTGAAGAGTTTAAATCCAAATATGGTAAAGATGCGTATACATCCGTCCTGTTAGATGTACTGAAATCCGAAAACATAAAAGAAGCATACGAAAAGTCATCCCTCGCTTTTGGCGGTGTTGATATTGTGGTAAACTGTGCTGGCATTTCCATTTCCAAACCATTGGAAGAACACACTGAAAAAGATTGGGATTTGCTGTATGATATATTGGTAAAAGGACAATTCCTTGTTACGCAAGGTGGTGTAGAAATCATGCGGAAGCAAAACCTGGGTGGTGATGTACTGAACATTGTCAGTAAGAATGCACTTGTGAGTGGACCCAATAATGCCGCCTATGGTTCTGCCAAAGCAGCCCAACTTCACCTGAGCCGATTGAATGCAGCAGAATTAGGCCCTGATAAAATCCGAGTGAATGTCGTAAACCCGGATGCCGTAATTTCAGATAGCAAAATCTGGGAAGGCGCCTGGGCAGAAGGTCGCGCGAAAGCGTATGGCGTGAAGGTTGAAGAGTTGCCCGCCTACTATGCAAAGCGTACCTTGTTAAACGAAATCATTTTGCCTGAAGATATTGCCAATGCGTGCTTTGCTTTTGTTGGAGGATTGCTGAATAAATCAACCGGCAATGTGTTGAATGTGGATGGCGGAGTAGCGATGGCGTTTGTGAGGTAATTCTTTATTGGTCTTTGTTGTTAGTTATTCGATAAATCTCAGAACAACGAAGCACCAAACACCAACAACGATAAATTAAATTTCATGAAGAAACTAGCGTTTAAGATGAAGCTCCATCCCGGTAAGGAAGATGAATACAAGCGAAGGCATGATCAGCTGTGGCCCGAACTCGGACAGCTACTGAAGAAAACCGGCATTGAAGACTATTCTATTTTTTTAGATGAAGAAACAAATGATTTACTCGGTGTGTTGAAAATCAACAATCCCGATGCGATGAATGATCTGCCCAATCACCCGGTAATGAAAAAATGGTGGGTGTATATGAAAGATATCATGGAATGCAACCCGGATAATTCTCCAGTGAGTATACCTTTGAAAGAAGTGTTTTATTTAAAATAATCTCGGTGATCGTTGTTAGTTGTTGGTTAATCGTACTAAACCTCCACTTCGAACAACGAAGAACGAACAACCAACAACAACATGAGAATCGATAAAACCCACATCCAGAAACACAACGATAAACTTTACTCCGCCCATCAGCGAAAAGTAAATCAACTGGTCAACGAAAACCCTAATGCTAAAAGAGTCATCAACAAGTTGGTTGATTTTCAGATTGCTATACCGAGTTGGGCATTGGGTACGGGAGGCACTCGCTTCGGTCGTTTTTCTGGAGGTGGTGAGCCTCGTAATCTTGAAGAGAAAATTTCAGATGTGGGTCTTCTCCATTCTCTGAACAAATCCAGTGGCGCTATCTCTCTTCACATTCCATGGGATATTCCCACCAGTACGCGCAAAATCAAAGCACTCGCAGCCGAGCAAGGGCTTCTGTTCGATGCGGTGAACTCCAATACGTTTCAGGATCAACCCGGACAAAAACTAAGTTATAAGTTCGGATCACTGCAACATGTAAATGCGAAAGTCCGCCAGCAGGCCATTGACCACAATATTGAGGTGATCAAACATGGTAAAGCACTTGGTTCGAATTCAATTACAGTGTGGCTGTCAGATGGCTCCTGTTTTCCCGGACAATTAAATTTCAGAAAAGCTTTTCAGCGCACACTGGAAGGGCTACAGGAAATTTATGCCGCTCTTCCCGCTAACTGGAAAATGTTTGTTGAGTATAAGGCATTTGAACCTAATTTCTATTCGATGACTGTGGGCGACTGGGGACAATCATATTTGTATTCGAGCAAGTTAGGGCCGAAAGCATACACACTCGTTGACCTCGGCCATCACTTGCCCAATGCCAACATTGAACAGATTGTTTCACTATTGCTGATGGAAGGAAAACTCGGAGGCTTCCATTTCAATGATTCAAAATATGGTGACGATGATCTTACCGTAGGCAGCATCAATCCCTATCAGCTCTTTTTGATTTTCAACGAACTGGTAGAAGGCATGGATGCCAGAAAAATGAATCATGCTACTGATTTAGGCTGGATGATCGATGCGTCACACAATGTAAAAGATCCACTGGAAGATTTATTACAATCGGTAGAAGCGATCAAGATTGCCTATGCACAAGCTCTGCTGGTGGATCGAAGAGAATTGAACCGAGCACAGGAAGCCAACGATGTAACTAAAGCAACGGAGATTTTGCAGCAAGCCTATCGAACCGATGTACGTCCGCTGGTAGCAGAATCAAGATTGAAAGCCGGTGCTGCATTACAACCGATCCAATTGTTTCGTGATCTGGATGTGAGAAAGCAATTGATCTCTGAACGTGGATTAAAAACTGTTGCAACTGGACTTTAATACGGCCACAAGCTTCAAGCTACAGGCGGCAATCTTGTAGCCAGAAGTTAGCAGCCAGAAGCTTAAGCTTATGCGCACATCTACAATCGCCATTTTCGATATCGGCAAAACCAACCAGAAAGTATTTCTCTTTGACGAGGACTATAAAATCCGGTTTGAGAAATCGATTCAGTTACATGAGATCAAAGATGAAGACGGGTTTCCCTGCGAAGACATAAATGCACTTATCAAATGGGTTAAGGACTCTTTCAATGAACTATCTGGCTTAACAGAATACGAAATCAAAGCGATTAATATCTCTGCACACGGAGCGAGCTTTGTTCACATTGATGAAAGTGGGAATCCGGTAGCTCCACTCTATAATTACCTGAAGCCTTATCCGGAAGTGTTAAGGAAAAGATTCTACGACACGTACAGTGGAGAAAATGAGTTTTCCCGAATCACGGCTTCGCCTGTGTTGGGTAATCTAAATTCAGGAATGCAATTGTATTGGCTAAAACATAATCGCCCTGAAATTTATAAACGCATAAAATATTCCCTTCACCTTCCGGAATACATCAGTTACCTGTTCTCCGATAAACCCGTATCCGGAATCACCAGCATTGGTTGTCACACCAACCTGTGGGATTTCACAAAAAACAAGTATCACGAATGGTTGCAAAAGGAAAGCATTCTTGAAATACTGGCACCGATTGTTTCTTCCACGCAAGTGACAACTGTTAATCTCAATCGAAATGAAGTGAACGTAGGTATTGGGCTTCACGACAGTTCGGCAGCACTCATCCCCTATCTTTCGTGTTTTTCAGAACCTTTTATACTACTTTCCACCGGCACGTGGTGCATTAGCCTAAATCCATTTAACCAAATTCCTCTCACAGAAGAAGAATTGAAAAAGGATTGCCTTTGCTACCTTACTTATGAAGGCAGACCGGTGAAAGCCTCACGACTTTTTGCAGGACACGATCATGAACAAGAGACTAAGCGATTGGCTGCGCATTTTAAATTACAAGAAGATTCGTATAAATTGGTTAATTATCAACAAACTATAGTAACTAGTCTTTTATCAACTGAGTATAAGTCCGATAATCTTTCTACATACGTGTCTTATGATGAAGCGTACACGCATTTCATGATGCAATTGGTTAAACAACAAGTAACTTCTACTCAACTTGTTCTTAAGAATACCATCGTAACCCGTATTTTTGTTGACGGTGGATTTAGCAACAATCCCATTTTTATGAATTTGTTATCACTCGGATTTCCATCCATAGAAGTTTATGCTGCTTCGGTGGCGCAGGCTTCGGCTACAGGCGCTGCCATGGCCATTCATAAACACTGGAACCGGCATCCGTACAAGGCTGATATGATTGATCTCAAATTTTACTCCAGCAAGGAAAGTCTATCATGAACATCGGACTGTTTATTCCCTGCTATATCGATCAGCTTTATCCGCACGTTGGTATTGCCACTTTGCAACTACTGGAGCGATTAGGATTAACCGTCTCCTATCCCACCAACCAAACCTGTTGCGGCCAACCAATGGCCAATTCCGGATTTGAACATTTAACGCAGGGCACATCACATAACTTCGTTACCAACTTTTCAGACTTCGATTACATTGTGTGTCCCTCGGGAAGTTGCTCGCTTCACATCAAAGATCATTTGCAAGATGATATTCATCCCGATACAGCAATAAGCATCCGTAAAAAAACTTTTGAGTTAACTGAGTTTTTAACCGATATCATTGGCATAAAAAAACTTGAAGCTCATTTTCCGCACAAGGTAGGGTTGCACCAAAGTTGTCATGGCTTGCGCGGGCTAAGGCTTGCGCAGATGTCGGAGTTGGTGGCACCACCATTCTCCAAACCGGAAAGTCTGTTAAACATGGTGGCCGGACTTGAACTGATTGAACTGGAAAGAAAAGATGAGTGCTGCGGCTTTGGCGGAACCTTTTGCGTGTTCGAAGAAGCCGTTAGCGTCAAAATGGGTCAGGATCGCATGGCCGATCATATTACGCATGGTGCAGAGTACATTACCGGGGTAGACATGAGTTGCCTGATGCACTTGGACGGAATCTTGCGTAGACAAAAAAGTAAGGTAAAGGCGATTCATATAGCAGAAATTATTAACTCGGTGAAGAAGTAGAATGAATCCACAGAACAAAACACATAGCGAACTTGCCGATAAATTTAACCGCGATGTGGAGCGGGTGAACTGGCATGACAAAACATTGTGGTTTGTTCGGGAGAAACGCGATAAGGCCGCTCACCAGATTGCCGATTGGGAACAACTGCGCGAAGCCGCTTCGCAGATTAAGAATAATGTGTTGAGCAATTTGCATGATTATTTAGTTGATTTTGAAGAGAACGCCCTAAACCATGGCATTCATGTGCATTGGGCTGCCACAGCCCAGGAACACAATGAGATTGTACATTCTATTATAAAAAAACTCGGAGTCAATCACATGGTCAAGAGCAAGTCCATGCTCACTGAAGAATGTGGACTGAATGAATACCTTCATCAGCAAGGCGTTGAAGTGATCGATACCGATCTGGGCGAACGCATCGTACAACTCGCCAAAGAACCACCAAGTCATATTGTGTTGCCCTGCATTCACTGGAAGAAGGAAGAAATTGGTGAGTTGTTTCATAAACATCTGGGTACACCTAAGGGTAATGCTGATCCAAAGTTTCTAACGGCAGCAGCACGCGTACACTTACGTGAACATTTTTTAACCAGTCGTGTGGCTCTTACCGGTGTTAACTTCGCTGTGGCGGAAACCGGTGAATTTATAGTATGCACCAATGAAGGTAATGCCGACCTCGGTGTACAACTGGCTGATGTGCACATTGCCTGCATGGGCATAGAGAAAATTATTCCTAAGCGAAAACATTTAAGTGTATTTCTCCGATTACTGGCACGCAGCGCAACAGGACAACCAATCACCACGTATTCCAGTCATTTCCAAAAACCTCGTGAAGGACAGGAAATGCACATTGTGCTCGTGGACAATGGGCGAAGTGAACGATTGGTCAGCGATGATTTCAGGAATGCCTTAAAATGTATCCGATGCGGAGCGTGTTTCAATACTTGTCCTGTGTACAGGCGCAGTGGTGGTCATAGTTATCACACGGCTGTGGCCGGACCAATTGGTTCTATCCTCGCTCCCGGCTTTGACATGCAGAAAAATGCCGACTTACCGTTTGCCTCCACCCTGTGTGGGTCCTGCACCAGCGTGTGTCCGGTGAAAATTGATATTCATGATCAACTATACAAGTGGCGGCAGGTGCTGGTGAAGAACGGACATACATCTGCATCAAAGAAAATGGGAATGAACGTGATGAGCCAGGTGCTATCACATCCCATGGTATATAGATTTTCAGGAGCCATTGGCCGATGGATGATGCGTACGTTGCCCTTTGTGGTGAATAATAAATTAAACCCGTGGTATAAGCAACGCGAAATGCCGAAAGCAACTTCTCAATCATTCCGTTCCTGGTACCTGAATCAACGCAAGCATGAGCAGTAGAGATAAGATATTGGCAGCGGTTAAGAAAAATCAACCAGCAATAGTTGAATTGCCTGCTTTGGATTTTTCAGGCAGCACATATGTTGATCTGAAAGATCAATTTATTAAAACACTTACCGGCATTGGTGGTTCTGTGATCGAAGTCAATGAATTGAAAGAAATTGGAAAGTATATCAAATCAACATTCCCCGAACCAGCACGAATTGTAAATACCAGCCCTGACTTAAATTTTGAACCTGCCTATCCGGCAGACAGGTTTGAAATATTAAATCTGAAATCAGTCCCCCATGATTTCAGCAACGTAACCGTAGCCATCATGAAAGGTGAATTTGGTGTAGCCGAAAATGGCGCCATCTGGTTAACGGATACGAATATGGGTGATCAGGCGTTGCCATACATCAGCGAGCATCTGGTTTTGGTTATTAATAAAAATTCAATTGTACCTACGCTTCATGAGGCCTACGAAAAAATCGGATCATCCGCCTACCACCTTGGAACATTCCTTGCGGGTCCTTCCAAGACAGCAGATATTGAACAATCATTAGTGCTCGGAGCACACGGCTCAAAGAGTCTTATGGTTTTTCTAATCAATTAAGTTTAATGATGGCCAGGAACAGAACGAAATCAATCAGAAGAGTCAATTTCTATTTGAGGGTCAACTCTCCAATAATATTCTTGGCCCCACCCAACTTATCGATACACCACAAGACATAGCGAATGTCAACGCAGATGGTGCGGTTTAAGTCTTTATCAAATGCAATCTTATGACTCAGTGCTTCGTAATTTCCGTCAAAGGCAAGACCAATCAATTCGCCATTCCCATTGAGCACAGGTGATCCTGAATTACCCCCCGTAATGTCGTTGGTGGTAATAAAGCCCACTACAAGGTCATTTGTTCTAGCATCTTTATAAATACCGTAGTCCTTATTCTTCACAGCTTCAATTAATTCTTTGGGTAGGTCAAACTCATAATCACCGGGCACATATTTTTCCATCACGCCCTTCATGGTGCATACATAATCGTAATACACGGCATCGCGCGGGCGGTAGGATTTCACATTTCCCGAACTCAATCGCATTGTAAAGTTTGCATCCGGATATAAAGCCTTTCCTTTGTTCATCTCTAAAATACCCTTCATGTAGACGCGACTCAAGTCATTATTCTGGTTCGTGAACTCAATAGACTTGGACTGATATTTACTGGTATAATTACGGATAAAGGAAATCGCATACCGATAAGCCGGATCCGCTTGCAAAGTGGATGAATCTGGCTTGGCCACGAAACTAGTCCACCGGGCATCATCCAGTATCATCGTCTTGCTGAACACATCGGCTGCGTATTTCTTATACGTACCTTCGTCATTCAGGTCTCCATACTGGGTGCGCAGCATATTGTAAAAATCTGCGGGATGTTGAGTCGGGTCTATATCGGTATAAAACATCCTACACATGGCCGCCAGAATATTTTGGTCGGAAGGTTTATTCTCATTGGCAACAAAAATGCCCCTTGTACGATTTAAACTCTCAGTGATCTTTTTTATTTCTTCGGCAGAGGGAGCCTTTTTTGAAAGAGCTCTTTCGAGGGCTTGCAGGGAAGCTGCATAGGCGGCCAACGGTGATCCAAGAATTCCCTCATTTAGATAGGTGCGTTGTTTTGCATAAGGCCACCAGTCCTTATATATCTTTTCATAATTGGCAAATAACCCATCATATTCTGGTTTCCCCAAGGCCCACTTGGCAAACTTCTCCTCTTCAACTTTCTTCTGACCATACACATCGTACTTCAACAACTGCTTGCGTTCACCATCAAAAAATTTCCAGTAGTTGGCGATGCCTGCATAATTAGATGCCAGTTGCAAGCGCACAGCATCATCTTTCTGCATTTCATTAAACATCAGTTTAAGTCGCTCGTCACGCAGATTAACAATGGCTGGGTTTTCTATTTCAGTTTTGATCTTCACTCCTAATGAGGTTTCATACCGATTGGTGCCACCAGGATAACCGAGAATCATTGAAAAGTCGCCCTCTTTCACGCCTTTGGTAGAAACATTCAAGTAATACTTTGGCTTCAGTGGCACATTCTCAACAGCGTATTCGGCTGGCTTTCCGTCCTTGCTCATGTACACACGAAACACAGAAAAATCTCCTGTATGGCGTGGCCACTCCCAATTGTCGGTATCACCACCAAATTTACCAATGCTTTCAGGCGGGGTTCCTACTAGCCGAATATCGCGGTAACGTTCATATACAAACACAAGGTATTGATTGTTCTTAAAGAAGGGCATAACACGGGCTTCAAGGTTTGTGCCTTCGGTGATCTTCTTCGCGATCTCAGAGGATACGGTTTGTAGTTTAGCAGCACGGTCTGCACCATTTAGCCCTTGTAAGGCGGCCTCTACTTCTTTGGTTACATCTGCAATGCGCACCAGAAATTGTACTGACATGCCAGCTGCCGGAATTTCCTCAGCTTTGTTCTTCGCCCAAAAACCATCGCGTAAATAATTTTTCTCCACTGTGCTGGCTGCGGCAATGGCTCCATAACCACAGTGATGATTGGTAAATATCAATCCTTCCTTACTCACAATTTCCCCCGTACACCCACCACCAAAAATGATGATAGCATCTTTCAACGAAGATTTATTAAGACTATACAATTGCTCTTTGCTAAGTTTAAGCCCACGCTTCACCATATCATTATATACAGGGTCACCCAGTAAATAGAGGAGCCACATACCTTCATCGGCCCGGGCAAATGTGAAGAGAAAAACAAAAAGGAGGGAAAGGATTTTCTTTTTCATAAAACCACGAATTTAACTTATCAATTTAAAAGAAAATTTGCCTGGAAACCAATGACAAAGCTCATTGTCAATCCTACCTGATAATTGAATGAAAATTGTTGGGATTAGCTACTAATTTGACCTACCTGGGGTAGGCAAATTGAACTCTTTCCATGAATCGGAGCCCCCATCAACAGTACGGCCAAACGAACGGTTTTCGGTTTGTTTGCCAAACTTCAGGTCGTCTATTTTACGACCATCCTTATTGAATAGTCCAAGATATTCACCGTCCTGATCAAGTTTAAATTTGAGGTGTAGCGGTCCCTGCTCAGGAGTACCGTCTGCCCAAAGCAAAAGAAATCCACCTGGTTGGATCGTTGTTAATTCCGGATTCGTATCAGGAATCTCATATCCAAGGGGCTTCTTCTTATTCTGCGAAAAATACATTCCCCCCATATCTACAGCCATCGTTCCGCCATTGTAAATCTCAATCCAATCATCAAACTCCTCGGTGCCGGTAGTTTTATCCGGGCAACATGAAGTGCTGTTGGTTAGAATCTCGTTTATGTAAAGCTTGGGCAGATCTTCTCTTAAAAGCAAATAGATTGCTCCGGCTGCTACCAATATGATAAAAGCTGCAATACCAAATTTATTTAATGAGCTTGTCATGCTAAGGTTAGGCTATACCAGCGCCTAAATATAGTGCTTTTGGCCAAAACGGAAGGGTCTTCCATCAACTGATTTTTTCGATTGAAATCACTGCATCCCTATTAATCCTGCCATACAAGTGAGGAAACAATTCATCATTGGAGGCCTTTTCATACATAAGCTGATGTTCCAGTTTACTTTCGTCCAGATGCAACAAGAGGAGGCCGGGCTGACTATTATAGTAGCGCTCCAAAACTCCTGCCAACTGGGCCTTTGAACAGCAGTGAATAAAGCCTTCTTTTTCAAATGTTGCCGGAGCATAAACTGATGCTAACGTCTGTCTATTCCAATCCGCTGCTGGAACTACATGATATATCATTACTTTATTATTAATCTTTAATTTTCAGATACCATCCACCTACCTTTCTCATCCTTTGCTAGGTCAACCCATTACTCATCAGGTGAATGGACGGCCAGCAGAATCCTTCTTTGTCTCCTTTTCATACACCCTGATTCCATTGTTTTCTCGGGTAAGAAAATTAATCAACGCATTCATGGTTGGGTCGATATCTGACAACCATTGATCTTCGCCTTCACGTATAAATGCCTGGCTCATTCCTTTTAACTATCAAGTGCGTTGAATAAATCCCTCCATCCAGCCAACCGCTGCCTCCAGCGACTCAAAAACTTTCAGTGTAATACCCGACTCGGCAGTTCTTTCGATCATGCGATCGTAATAATTCTTACGGATGGGATCATTGAAACCCACAGCCGCGATTCGTTTTAAACCACACCGCACAGCCTCAGGAATTACTGTACTCATAAACCAAAATTGCTCAGCATCATCCACCACTCCCTGCAAGCGTAAATCGGCAATCCAACCCGGTGTGTTATACGTTTTAAGTGTATAGAGTACCGCCTGAAAAGCTCTTCGATATTCAATACCCGTTATGTTCTTCTTCCAGACTATTACTGTATTGTTTATATCAGCATCATAATAAATCTGGGCAGATTCGCTATCAAAGAATATTTGTTTACTAACATTCCTGGGTGTTGGTAAGGTAATTTTAAAGTTGGTACCCCTATTAATTTCACTTTCGATTTCAATCCTGCCTCCCAACGTATCGACCTGAGTTTTCACCAGGTACAATCCCAATCCCTTACCGTCCACATGCGTATGAAAGCGTTTATACAATTTAAAAAGATTGTCTTTCTGTACCTGAAGATTAAATCCCAAGCCATTGTCGCTCACTAAAATGCTTACATCCTTGTTAAAATGTTTGGCTGTCTTCACCCTAATCCTCAAATCAGTTTCGGGATTCCTATATTTAATCGCATTACTTAGTAAATTGAAAAGTATGCTCTGGATCATCGCCCTGATGGAATAAACAAAAGGCGCTTCAGTGAAATCCACATCAATTTGATAAGAAGGTCGAATCTGGTCGCGCAACATTGAAACGGTCTTGGCCAATTCCACCTCAAATGAAATTTTCTCCCGCACCTGGTAGAGATCATTCCGAATATCAATGATCAGACTCAAGTCTCTCAAAACCCCGTCTAGTTCAAGCCCAGATTTTTTTACCATAACTCCAATCTCCTCCTTTTCTTGCAGGGAAATCGGTTTACTAAACAAGTCTGTTAATCCCAGCAAGCGGGCCACCGGCCCACGCAAATTGTGTGAAACAGTGTACGAAAATTGAAGGAGTTCATTGTTATGTCTTACCAATTCTTCGTTGGTACGAACTAAATCACTATTCTTTTCCTCTACAACTCTCTCAAGCTGAAGATTATAGGTAAGCAGTTTTTCCTGTTGCTCACTGATCATTCGATTTGCTTCTGCCAGCAACTCCCTGCTTGCTTTAAGCTCATTCTGCTGCCTAAGCATTTCTTCATTGCGAAGTTCCATAGCATGATTTAACAGTATTAATTCTTCATTACGGTTTACAAATTGTGTATTTGCGGTGTTAAGGTCCTTAAGAGACTTCTGAGCCTGCTTTTCAGCCCGTTCCGTAATTGCCTTAAGGGTAAGCACGCCAAATAAAATTACAAGAAAGCAAATGAACGTGATGTAGTTAATGTAATAGTATGAAGGAGAATCAAAACCTCGTTGAAAATAACCCACACCTAATACTGAGTGTATTGGATCAAAAAGAATAAGGCATGCAAAGGTAGAAAAAAGACATACCGCCATTTTTACACGCTCCTGTAATCTGAAACTTACAGCCGGTAAGATAGTAGTAACCAGAATAATAAATCGTGCATCAAAATAAGTAATGTATGTGTGATATGGCTCTGCGTATTTACCGTAAAGTGATATGATCAATGACATATAAATTGGGACCAGACAAAAAAGGATTCGGCCAAAGTTGTAATAGGTACGATTAATCAATACAATAACCAGAAACAGAAAAGCTATACCCAGGATATAACCCGATGTGGGTGACCAGCCAAAAAGAAAAAACAAAGTACAAAAGAGAAAAAAGGTAAGTAGCGAAAGTACGACTGATAGCAAATTGGTAATATAAACTCCCTGATGGAGGTATTCGGGCACCGAAGGGGAAGGAAGCAGAAACGAAAACGCCTTACGCATAAAATACTTTGTAAAGTTAAATGAGATTCTTGCATGCCAAAACCCCCTACCACCCGTTAGCTTAATCTTTTTCTTATCTGTATTTTTGAGGTCTTAACAGATTCTCATGAGCACAGCTGCGGCATCTCCAGAAAAAGCAACAAGCAAACTTAATTTGGCCGGTCATCAGGCCCCAATTCCCTACAAGCCAAAAAATAAAGTACGCATTGTTACTGCTGCTAGTCTTTTTGATGGTCATGATGCTGCCATCAATATCATGCGAAGAATTATTCAATCTACTGGGGTAGAAGTAATTCACCTGGGGCACGACCGTAGTGTGGAAGATGTTGTTAATACAGCCATTCAGGAAGATGCCCAGGCTATTGCCATGACCAGCTATCAGGGAGGGCACAATGAGTACTTTAAATATATGTACGATCTACTGCACGAAAAGGGCGCGGGGCATATCAAAATTTTTGGCGGAGGCGGGGGCGTAATTCTGCCCGAAGAGATCAAGGAATTAATGGATTATGGCATTACCCGTATTTACTCTCCTGATGATGGGCGTTCGATGGGCTTGCAGGGAATGATCAATGATCTCGTTGAGAAGAGTGATTTCCCTTCCGGGGAAAACCTAACTAACCATGAACAATTAAACACGAGCAATCCGGTAAAAATTGCCCAGCTTATTTCTGCTGCCGAGAATTACTATGAAAAGCACAAGGGCACATTTGAGGAGATCAACAAAAAAGCTTCAACTTCAAAAGCTCCAGTTTTAGGTATAACCGGAACAGGAGGTGCAGGTAAATCATCAATGGTTGATGAATTTGTACGCAGGTTTCTTATTGACTTCAAAGATAAAACGGTGGGACTTGTCTCTGTCGATCCTTCCAAGAGGAAAACCGGAGGTGCTTTATTGGGCGATCGGATTCGAATGAATGCAATCAATAACTCACGCGTTTACATGCGTTCACTGGCAACCCGACAATCCAATCTTGCTCTTTCAGCGTATGTAAAGGAAGCCATTCAGATTTTAAAGGCTGCCGGGTTTGATTTAATAATAATAGAAACTTCGGGAATCGGTCAAAGCGACACAGAAATTCTTGATCATAGTGATGTTTCTCTTTACGTGATGACTCCGGAATATGGAGCAGCTACTCAACTTGAAAAAATCGACATGCTCGATTTTGCCGATGTGATTGCCCTTAACAAATTTGATAAACGAGGTGCCCTTGATGCTTTGCGCGATGTGAAAAAACAATATCAGCGAAATCATCAGTTGTGGGATAAGAATGTTGAAGAAATGCCGGTTTTTGGTACGATTGCTTCTCAGTTTAATGATCCGGGTACCAATCAACTCTATAAGCAGGTAATGGATAAAATTGTTGAGAAAACAGCTGCCAGGTTGCAATCAACATTCGAGATAACCCGCGAAATGTCGGAGAAAGTATTTGTTATCCCACCACACCGCACACGTTACTTAAGTGAAATCTCAGAGAACAATAGAAAGTATGATACTTGGGTCAACGATCAAGCTTCGGTAGCTGAAAAATTGTTTGCGATCACGAAAACAATCGATTCTCTTTCTGATTCTCATGAAGAGATCAAAAAAGTATTACAAGCCGAGTTCGATCGAATAAAACTCAACCTCGATCCTAAAAACTGGAAACTGATTGAAAGCTGGTCAGACAAAGTAAAACTCTATAAAGAACCTGTATTCAAATTCAAAGTGCGCGATAAAGAACTGGGTATTCAAACTCACTCCGAATCGCTTTCTCATTTACAGATTCCAAAAATTGCACTGCCTAAATACTCAAGTTGGGGCGATCTATTAAAGTGGTCGTTGCAGGAAAATGTACCCGGTGAATTTCCTTACACCGCAGGAATCTATCCATTTAAACGAGAAGGGGAAGATCCAACGCGCATGTTTGCCGGAGAAGGTGGACCAGAACGTACAAACCGCAGATTTCACTATGTGAGCTTAGCCATGCCGGCTAAACGATTATCTACTGCATTTGACTCTGTTACGCTTTATGGAAACGATCCGGATTATCGACCGGATATCTACGGTAAGATTGGAAATTCGGGGGTAAGCATCTGTTGTTTGGATGATGCTAAAAAGCTATACAGTGGCTTTAATCTTTCAGATCCAAAAACCTCGGTATCAATGACGATCAACGGGCCTGCACCGATGCTTTTGGGCTACTTCATGAATGCAGCCATTGATCAGCAGTGCGAGATTTACATCAGAAAGAATGGTCTTGAAAAAGAAATAAAAAGTAAAATAGCTGAAATCTATAAAAATGATAAAGGCGAGCATCCTGCCTATCAAGGCCCACTACCCAAGGGAAATGATGGATTGGGATTAATGCTATTGGGAGTAACCGGTGATCAGGTGCTACCCATAGAAGTCTATCAAAAAATAAAAACTGATACGCTGACCCAGGTACGTGGCACCGTGCAAGCCGATATTTTAAAAGAAGACCAGGCACAAAACACCTGCATCTTCTCCACGGAATTTGCCTTACGCCTAATGGGCGATGTGCAGCAATACTTCATCGATCATAACATCCGTAATTTCTATTCGGTATCTATCTCAGGTTACCACATTGCCGAAGCTGGTGCTAATCCTATTACCCAATTAGCCTTTACACTTTCCAATGGCTTCACCTACGTGGAATACTATTTGAGTCGCGGCATGGACATTAATGAATTTGCGCCAAACCTATCCTTCTTCTTTAGCAACGGGATTGATCCGGAGTATTCTGTGATTGGTCGCGTAGCCCGAAGAATCTGGGCTAAGGCTATGAAGAATAAATATGGAGCCAATGCCCGTAGTCAGATGCTTAAATATCACATTCAGACTTCAGGCCGGTCACTCCATGCGCAGGAAATCGATTTCAACGATATCCGTACAACACTTCAGGCATTGTATGCGATCTATGATAACTGTAATTCTCTTCACACGAATGCTTACGATGAAGCGATCACCACACCTACTGAAGAGAGCGTTCGAAGAGCGATGGCCATTCAATTAATCATCAATAAAGAATTAGGTCTTGCTAAAAATGAAAATCCTTTACAGGGATCATTTATTATTGAAGAATTGACAGATCTGGTTGAAGAAGCGGTATTGACTGAATTTGATAAAATAACTGAACGTGGTGGTGTGTTAGGCGCGATGGAAACCATGTATCAACGCGGGAAAATTCAGGAAGAAAGCTTATACTATGAAACTCTTAAACATACCGGAGAGTACCCGATTATCGGGGTAAATACCTTCCTAAGTTCAAAAGGGTCACCCACCATTACTCCCCAGGAGGTAATTCGGGCAACAACCGAAGAAAAAGAATATCAGATCAGCATGTTGAAAAACCTCCATGCCTTTCAGGGAAACAAGGCAACCGCCCTGCTGGATCGGGTGCAGCAAGCCGCTGTGCAAAACAAAAATATTTTTACAGAGTTGATGGAGGCATCCAAAGTCTGTTCGCTGGGCCAAATCACCAAAGCTTTGTTTGAAGTTGGTGGCCAGTACCGTAGAAATATGTAATGGGTATTTTCAAACAAGGTATCCTTACCAGATCACCTGTTTGATATCTTACTTTTATATGATAAAAATCATTCCTTAGACAAGGTTTAGTTGTTACATTTTGTCAGTGTTAAGGGTATGATAAAAAGCCTAAAACAATTTTTTCTGATCACCGGGCAATTGAGCGAATTTGCCGGAAGGTACTTTCGGGAAGCCCTCTTTCCACCCTATGAATTCCAGGAGTTTTTAAAGCAATGCTTTTACATTGGTAATAAATCCTTTGCACTGGTTGGTACCACCGGGTTAATAATGGGTATTGTACTTACTCTACAAACGCGCCCTACGCTCATTGAATTTGGAGCTGTATCCTGGATGCCTTCTATGGTGGGCATTGCCATTGTGCGTGAAATTGGCCCGGTATTAACAGCGCTGATCTGCGCAGGCAAAATTGGCTCGGGGATTGGGGCCGAACTCGCGTCAATGAAAGTGACCGAGCAGATTGATGCCATGGAGGTATCGGGTACCAATCCTTTTAAATACCTCGTGATCACCCGCGTAACAGCTACTACCATTATGGTTCCTACACTTGTCGTGGTTGCCGACATAATTTCCTTGTCCGGTTCGGCTTTAGTTGAGTATTTAAAGGGAGGTGTTGCTTTCCAGCTCTATTTCAGTAAGGTTTTCGAATATCTCGAATTTGGTGATTTACTTCCCTCCGTTATCAAATCATTTTTCTTTGGCTTTGCCATTGGTATTGTAGGTTGTTACAAGGGATATACTTCAACCAAGGGTACCGAAGGGGTAGGACGAACCGCCAAT
Organism: Cyclobacteriaceae bacterium; assembly: GCA_044229915.1. Lineage (GTDB taxonomy): Bacteria > Bacteroidota > Bacteroidia > Cytophagales > Cyclobacteriaceae > ELB16-189. The sequence continues at coordinate 248,805 of JBGASB010000004.1, read as the reverse complement.
GAGGCTGTTGTGATAAGTTCTATGCTGGTATTTATTCTCGATTTTATTGCAGTGTTGGTAAGTGATATTTTTTATGAGTTATAGATGGACTCTAAAATCAACTATAGTGAACCCCCGGTTATTGAAATTGAGAATCTTCATAAAGCATTCGGCTCAAACAAAGTACTTCGTGGTTTTAATCTTAGGCTGTGGCAGGGTGAGAACCTTGCTGTTATGGGTAAATCAGGTTCAGGAAAATCAGTGTTGATTAAATGTATTATCGGCCTGGTTGAAATTGATCAAGGGAAATTGATTGTATTGAATCAGGATGTAACAACACTGGATCAAAAAGAATTAGATCAATTACGAGCCCTGATAGGGTTTCAGTTCCAAAGCAGTGCTCTGTACGACTCCATGACGGTTCGGGAAAACCTGGAGTTTCCATTGCGAAGACATAAGAACAAAATCGAGAACGAAGCGAGACTTAATTCAATGATTACTGAGGCCCTGGAGGCAGTTGGATTGCTTCACGCCATAGATTATATGCCATCAGAATTATCTGGAGGAATGAAGAAAAGAATTGCCCTGGCTCGAACACTTATCATGCAACCAAAGATCATCTTATATGATGAACCAACTAGTGGACTGGATCCTGTAACCGCTAAAGAAATCAGTCTGTTGATAACGGAAGTTCAAAAACGGTTTCATACTGCTTCCATCATCATTACACATGATTTGGCCTGTGCCCGAATTGCTAGTGATCGAATGATTATTTTGCATGAGGGTGTAAACTATGCTGAATCAACCTATGATAAATTGGCTGAGATGGAGGATAAAACCGTAAAAGCATTTTTCGTTTAAATTGAAATAAACAATCATGGATAAATCAAACGCAAGAACAATACGACTGGGAATCCTGATAATAGCCGGGGCATTGATATTCACCGTAGCGGTCTACCTGATTGGGCAAAAGCAGGACATGTTTAGTAACACGTTTACACTACGCGTGATTTTTAATAATGTAAATGGCTTGCAGCCAGGAAACAACGTTCGCTTCTCCGGAATCAATGTTGGATCTGTGATGAGTATTGAAATTCAAAATGATTCAACCATTGAAATAGCACTTAGAATTAAAGAAGAAGTAAGGAAGTTTATCAAAAAGGACGCCCTGGTAACGATAGGTACCGATGGGCTCATGGGAAACATGTTGATCAACATTAGTCCCGGAACCAGCAAATCACCCATAGTAGAAGATAACGATCTTCTTAATTCCTTTAGTCGTATAAAAACAGATGATATTCTAAAGACCCTAAACATGACCAATGAAAATGCAGCCATGCTTACCCGAGGGCTGTTGGATATAACAGAAGATATCCAACATGGAAAAGGAACCGTGTCAGCCCTCGTGTATGATACGATGTTAAGGCAGGAACTCTTTCTTTCTATCACCAATTTGAGAAAGGCAACTGAAAAGACAAATACTCTCCTGGGCAACATTCAGGAAATGGCTGGCGATGTCAATGAAGGACAAGGATTGGCCGGATACCTATTACGCGATTCCTTAACCGCCAAACAACTTCAAAAAACGATGACCGAATTACAACTTGCTGCACAAGACATACACCAAAGCACGGATAGTCTGAAACTCTTTATGCAAAAACTGAATGCAGGTCATGGAACAATACCAACGCTTTGGTATGATACCACCATGGTCAAAGATTTACGCAACACACTTCAGAATCTGAATCAAGGCACAGAAAAATTTGACCAGAATATGGAAGCGCTAAAGCATAGCTTTCTCACCCGGAAGTACTTCAAAGAGCAAGAGAAACAATCGAAGAAAGAGAAACAATAAACCATTGGTAAAAGAAAAAGGCCTGCGATACTCGCAAGCCTCTCTCCAGTTTACAGGTTTGGTTGTTTAATACTTTACTACTTTCGTTGAACCCGTTTGATTAGTTACTTCAAACGTAGGCACCCCGGTAACATTTTTCAGGTTGTAAACCAATCCGAAATTACCGTTGATAGTCAGATTCTCATTGTGAACCAGATTATTATCGCCATCAAAAATACGCACATTAATCTCCTCAGCGCCCTGGTTGCCAATGGCAAGCAGGTATTTGCTCTCATTGCCTAATTTAGCTACGTGAATGGAATTAACCTTATTTTCCATTTTATAGCTAACCTTTTGAATCTGTTTTCCAGAAGCATTGGCAACTTCGATGGTGTATTCCCCAGGCTCCATTCCTGAAAAATTCACTGGACGGATAAAACCATCTACACCATTGATTGTCTCAGCAAACACTGATTTGCCTGATTGATCATAAATCTTCAACGTAACTCTTCCGGTTTGACCACCTTCATAAATTACTTTAAAAATCCCAGACTCCTTTTGGTTGATCACAACCACTTTAGGACCTACGGGGTCAGCTGCTACAGCCGCCACCGAAACGAACGCCATGATAAGCGCGAATACAACTGATTTAGTTTTCATAGTTTTTCTTGTTTTGTTTTCAATGTAAATGTACGGGCAAGAAACACCGAAGGCTGAAAGTTGTAAGTAAAGTTGATTTTTAATATAAAAAATCGATTGCGGTTCTTTTGCATAAGTTTAATGACTCACCCGGAAATCAAAAGCAATTAAACATATGCAAAAAAGGCTCTGTGTTTTTTCTACTTAAACTCAATCGATTGCAATTGACAAAACAAAAAAACCTCATTCGTTATGAATGAGGTTTCAGGTTTAAAAGAAAAACGATTAGTTCTTAACTGATTTCAACAAGCCCTGGCTATCAGAAACCTCAATTGTAAAGCGATTGATGTTTTTCAAATTCAACACTTCGGCAAAATTATGTTCAATTGTTTTATCCTGCTTATGAATCAACTGGTCGAATTCATCAAAAATACTTACACTGATTCTGTCAGATGCTTTAGAGTTGATGGATAAAAGATACTTTCCTTCCTCTGCGATTTTAACAAGGCTTATGTACTTTTCAATCTTACCAGCTGTATACTCAACCTGCTCAGTTCGAATACCGCTCCTATCTTCAATTTGAATTGTATACTCACCTGCTGGCAACCCGGTAAAATTATAAGGTCTCATAAAACCATTTGAGTTCTTCATTTTTTCAGAAAAAACTAGTTCGCTGTCATTACTGAAAATAGAAACCTTTATTGTTCCCGCCTGTTCTGCTTTGTAGAATAATTTGAACAATGAACTGCCGGCAGAATTAGTAACTGCCACAGATGATTCCGATTTATTCGGCTCATCTGTCCCATTAGCGAACACCAGTGTACTAAAGAGCACACCCACAAGAAGTAAACTAAATGCTTTCATAATATTTTATTTATAAGCTTAGGACGCGCAACAGATGTTAATTGTTGCACATCGACTGTTAAAGATTGTTAAATAAATTATTATGAGCTCGAGACAAGTAAGATGCCCCTAAACGATAACAAAAAAATTGTGGATGAAAAAAAGCGAAATAAATTTACTAATGAAACTTAGTTGAGGTGAAAAACGTCTTTAGCTTTTTCTACCTGGTGCAAAAGTTGAATGTGGTATTTTAATCGCGATACAAGAAATGACTCCTTGCGCTCTTCTTCCATCAAAACAAGCTTTATACGCTCTTCAAATCCTAAATTCAATTCATTAGCTGCATCATAAAGAGATGTGCTTTTATCGGGGTGATTCAGCCTGATCAGACTTAAGTACTCCGAAAAGTATTTACGAAGGCTCTCGCCCATGGGTTGGGTTACATCAATTTGCCATAATTCCACCTCACCACCCGGATAAAGCTTATCGCGGAACGTTCGAAACATTTTGCTTAAGGAGAGCAAATCAATGCACTTAACAATTATGTCTGATTCCCCTGTTTCATATCGCTTAATTACGCTTTCCAGTTTTACCAGAGATCCTAGTTTCTCGGTATTCGAAACATGATTGAAATATATTCCAAAGGCGATATCTTTTGATTCTGCGTCTTCCAGCAACTGCCGGTAGCGAGGCTCAAAAATATGAAGCGGGATCATTTCTCCAGGCAAGGGAAAAATAGAGAGGGGGAACATTGGAATTTTCACAACATCATTCATCACCCTTTTAAACAGTATTTAGTGCCGAAAGTTATGTCAAAATACGATCAAAAAACTATGAATAGCTCACCAAATAGTGAGGTTGTACCCCAAAGCGGTCCAATAATAGCTTCTCACCATTCAAGAATTCGAGATTAATTATGAATGAAAAACCGGCAACCTCGCCACCCAATCGCTGAATCATGCTACCGGCCGCAGTGGCAGTTCCTCCTGTTGCAAGAAGATCATCGTGAATCAGCACCCGACTTCCAGGCTTAATTGCATCTACATGCATTTCGATCGAAGCTTTCCCATACTCCAAATCATACTCTTCATGAATTTTGTGATATGGCAACTTTCCGGATTTACGCACCGGTATAAATGAGACTGACAAGGCTTCAGCCAGTAAAGATCCAAAAATAAAACCCCGTGCCTCTACCCCAGCTACCGCATCGATATGAATCGATTTAAAATGAGAAGCCATCTCGCTTACAACGTATTTTCGCATTACGGGATCCGCCAACAGAGGGGTAATGTCCTTGAATATGATTCCTGGTTTTGGAAAATCAGGAACATCACGCAACAAGGACTGGATTCGAAGTTGTTCTACCATAATGGATTTGTTGGGATTATTTTACCATTCAAAATAACACTTGCTACAGGGTTACTACCAAAATTATAGGGCAAGGAAGCAACTGAAGAGATAGGTTGGGTTATAAACAGGTTGGCTATTTTTCCTGTGGTGATTGTGCCATGGGTTTGTGATAGCCCAAGCGTGTAAGCCGTATTAATAGTGGCTGCATTAATTGCCTCCTCAGGCGTCATCCTCATTTTAATACAAGCCAGAGAAATCATCAAAGGCATATTTCCACTGGGAGCACTTCCCGGATTATAATCAGAAGCAATCGCCAGGGGTAATCCAGCATCAATTATTCTTCGGGCAGGTGTAAATGGAAGGTTCAGAAAAAAGGCTGCACCCGGTAAGGCGACAGGCATAGTTTCACTTTCGTTTAACAAAGCAATTTCCTCGTCACCCATGTTTTCAAGGTGATCAACACTAATTGCCCCTGTTTTTACACCCACCTGCACACCCCCCGAACGACTGAGTTGATTAGCATGAATCCGGGGAACAAGTCCATGCTCTTTACCAGCCTCAACAATCTTCTCTGTTTCTTCCATAGAAAAAAAGCCGGTCTCGCAAAAAACGTCAATGTATTCAGCAAGGTTCTCCTTAACCACAGCCGGAATCATTTTATCAATTACTTCTGCGATGTATTCCTCTTTTGTCTTCTCCCTTGGCACAGCATGAGCCCCCAAAAAAGTTAATCTTACAGTGAGTGGCGTTTCTCTCTCTATCCTCCTGGCAACCCGAAGCATTTTAAGTTCATCTTCAGTGGTAAGTCCATACCCGCTCTTTATCTCTACAGCTCCTGTGCCGGATTGAATTATTTCCCATGCTCTTGGAATTGAACGCTCAAATAACTCCGCTTCCGTAAGCAGTTGAAGCTTCTTTGCCGAGTTCAATATTCCTCCTCCGCTGGCCGCAATATCTTCATAGGTTGCACCTTTCAACTTCATAACAAACTCTTCTTCGCGTGGAGCTGCAAAAACAAGATGGGTATGAGAATCCACAAAAGAAGGGAAAACAAAACGGCCTGTGGCATCAATAATAGATCGGGCTTTGATTTCAGACGATAAATCTTTCATGAGGCCAAAGGAATGAATCAGGCCGCTTGAAACGATCAAAAAAGCATTTTGTAAAATGGGGAGATGACTCATTTCTTTACCCCTCACTTTTTCGACAGGGCGATCCCTAATCTGGACGAGCCCTTTAATGTGAGTGATCAGTATGTCATGAACCATACTGCTTACTTTCCAAAAGCTTCTACTTTATTGTCGAGATTGGAACTGAATACGGGGAATGAAACCTTTAGTAGAGCATAAAAACCTTGTCCGGACAGCGAAGGACGATAGCCTACTTCACCTCCATAAGACCAACTGAGTGTACGATTAAACTTACCATCAATACCGGCCCTAAAGCCAATCATTTTTGTTTTCAAAACATCCGTTGAATACTCCATGCCATTATAAACAACCGGATCGACTTTAAGGGCAGGCGCGACCATCACATCAAAGAATAATGTTAAAATTCCATCGTCAAGCCCTTCCTCATACTGATCAAACCCAACTGCGATATTACGTATCCACGACATAGAACCACCCAGATAAATATTGGTGGCATAAATATTACTAAATACATTGAAATCCTGAATCTGCCCGTTGCCATCTACATAGGTTTCTGGCAATCCAATTCCTTCACTATTTACTAGGTCGGCATTGGACAACCCCTGACTATCAAGCACCCGATTCAAATCCGTGGTACTATTCCATACTATGCCACCCAATCTCAGGCCATAAATTTTTCTTAGTTTGCTGGGTACCTCTGCGTAAAGAGGAACTGTTGCCGCCCATCGATTCCTGGAAGTATTCTTCTTATGTAAGAAAATTTTAGTCTTCGAGCTCACATCAAAATCCTTAATGTGATAAGTCCCCCCTATTTCATAATAGTTATAAATTTCAGGTGTATTGGAAACTGAACTATTGTTCAAGGCAACTTCCCGGTTAAAATCATAAAACTTGCTGCTATAGCTTTTTCTGAAGTGAGCCTTAACGTCAAACTTGTTCTTATGGTAGTAATGGGCTTCCGCACCATATCCCGCATTTACATTGGTAGCGAATAACTCGCCATAAAAAGGTTGAAACCCTATAAACAATTTATTGATGGCATAAGGCTCGTCATATAGTTCATCAAAAACAACGGCTGCCTTCTCCTCCTGTACCTGAGCGTAAGCCAAACCATGGCCGATCAGAAGGAGAATAGTAAAACCTAAACCGAACCGGATCGCTTTCATAGATTAGTTAATCCTTAAAAATAGTAAAAAGAACTTAATTCAAGGATACTGAAGGACACCAAAAGCGACTCTTTTAAATGGCTCATGTAAGTATTTTCTCTGATTTAGGTAGAAAAGGTTACTACTTTTCTATGATCATTAGCCGTCCACCTTGAAATGAAACAAATGGAACCCGACCATTATCATGCGTGGACTGCAATTCATAACCGGAAGTAAGCGAACCTGGCGTATAGGTCTCTAACGGCATAGTTTGAAGGAAATTAGTGCCATACTTAGCTAGAATCCGCCCCATTACCATGACAAATTCATACCCAATAAAAGCATACTCTACAGGGAGTGTTCCATGTTTTAAAATATATTTCCTTCTAAAATCAAGAAAAGCCGGACTGCTGACTGACCGGTAATTAGGTGCCGCAAAGGTTACATGAGTACGTTCAAATTTTGAAAAGTCCACTGATGTATCAAGTAACCAATTCTCCTGCCCTACTACAATAATTGAATCCTTGCGTGTCTCAACGCTATTCACAACTTTCGAGTAAATCAATTCGCTATCTGAGGCCACAAAAATACTTCCTATACTATCCTTTTTTAACTTAAACTGAAGTGGATTTTTCCACTCGTCATATTCGGTAGCGGTTGCTAAGGTTGACAATATGCTTCCTGAATTTTCCTTTCTTACTTCTTCGGCATAGACGACCTTCACCCCAAGTTCGAGAGCTCGTTTGATAAAATTGAAAGCCATTACAGAGTCTTTAACGCTTTCACCATAATATACTATACAAGCATTACGATTTACATGGCTAGCCACCCACTCGGCAGACCGTACTCCAATCGTTTCATGGCTTGGTTGATAAAGAAAGGCAAATGGATTTTCCCCAACTAAATCAGAATTGTTAGAAATCGGATTTACGGTTAAGCTAATCTGATTAGACAGTGCAAATTCCTGAACGGGGACAGCCTCTTCCTGAAAAAGTGGTCCAACGATCAGATCAGCAGTCTTCAATTCTTCAAGACCAATAATTTTCTTAGTTATCTCTGCACTACGTTCGTTATCATATGCCAACAACTCCAGTCGGGTTCCATTCTTTGAAAGTGTGTCAGCAGCCAATTGCATGCCATCGTAAAGATCAAGCACAAACTGGTTTCTCTTCTTTACAGGTGATGGGTCAAGGTTAGCTGCCAGAAAAGGCATGATCAAAGCAATACGATACGAATCTTTCAGTATTGGCTTAGGTGCTTCATTGGTGATTAACTGCTCCCGGGGCAACGCAAACTTTGCTATTAATGAATCCATCAGGGATGTATCCTGTAGGTGCACTGGCTGCTTTCCCAAAAGTATCACTAAGGCACGCGCAGCTTCACGGTCTTCCGGATAATCCTCCAGAATCATTTTCAGAGTTTCCGGATCGTCTATCTTTGACAAGTAGACTCTTTTAAAATCATTTATGCCATTCTGAAAGGATTGATCCGTGATCTGGCTGGCCAGTAAGAGGGCCTGAAAGTATTCCCCGAAGTCGAAGTAAATTTTACTTAACCAGTAATTAACCTCATTCATTTGATCCCAATTGGGATATAATTTTTTAATCTGCAACAGCATGTCTTTGGCAACCGATGCATAGCCTAATCTTTGAGCGGATAAGGCATAATAAAAAGAGGCATATTCCGGAAAAGGATTCTCCTGATCATAAACAGTCAGGGGCTTGAATGACTCCATGGCTTCACTATAGCGGGCTCCATCAAAATGATCCTTAGCCTGCCGGTACTGGCGTTTGAAATCCTGACCTTGCGCCTGAGAAAAGCCAAGAATTAAGAAACATAAAAGCAGGTATGACTTATTCATTTTGATTATTGAAATCATGGACTTATGCAAAAGCCAATATAGTTAATCAAAAATTAAGCCGCTATTCCCATTCGATGGTGGCCGGAGGTTTGGAACTGATATCATAAACTACCCGGTTAACACCTTTCACCCTATTGATGATATCAGAAGAGACTTCACTAAGGAAATCATGCGGAAGGTGGGCCCAATCGGCTGTCATGCCATCCACACTCACCACTGCACGCAAGGCCGCAACCTGCTCGTAAGTTCTCTCGTCCCCCATAACGCCTACGGAATATACAGGTAGCAAGACGGCCCCGGCCTGCCAAACTTTCTCATACAATCCATGCGACCTTAGTCCTGAGATAAATATAGCGTCTACCTCTTGAAGTATCCTCACATTCTCAGCCGTGATCTCACCCAAAATACGAATCCCTAAACCCGGTCCTGGAAAAGGGTGCCGTCCCAAAATAAGCGGATCAATACCTAGCGTTTTACCAACTAAACGAACTTCGTCTTTAAATAATGTATTCAAAGGCTCTACTACTTTCATTTTCATTTTGTCTGGTAACCCGCCCACATTGTGATGAGATTTAATAGTAGCTGAGGGCCCTTTTACCGATACTGATTCAATTACATCCGGATAAATTGTTCCCTGACCTAGCCATTTAACATCTTCAATACGATGTGCTTCCACATCAAATACTTCAATAAATGTTCTGCCTATGGCTTTTCGCTTTGCCTCAGGCTCTGAAAGTTTATTCAATGCAGAATAAAATTTATCCTTTGCATCAACTCCTTTTATGTTTAAACCCATCCCTTGATAGGAATGCAGTACTTGCTCAAATTCATCTTTGCGGAGTAATCCATTGTCAACAAAAATGCAATAGAGATTTTTTCCAATGGCCCTGTGGATGAGCATGGCTGCTACGGTTGAATCAACTCCTCCCGAAAGCGCCATTACAACTTTATCTGAACCTAATTTTTTCTTTAGTTCGGCAACCGTTGTTTCAACAAACTGGTCCGGGGTCCAATCCTGGGCGCAGTCGCAAATATGTACAACAAAGTTTCGGAGAAGATTTTTGCCTTCCAGTGTATGCGTTACTTCCGGATGAAACTGAATTCCATACAATTTCTCACCCCGCAGACGGAATGCCGCCACTTTCACAGACGATGTGCTTGCAATAATTTCAAAATTATCCGGAATTGAAGCAATGGTATCTGCGTGCGACATCCAAACCTGGGAGTCAAGGGATATTTCCTTGAGTAACTCATTATGATGATCTACCGTGGTAAGTCGGGCCCGACCGTATTCCCTCATATGGGAAGGCATAACGGTACCTCCGCTTTTGTGAGCAATCAATTGGGCTCCATAGCATACTCCCAAAACCGGAAGCTTTCCAAACTGGTTTAAGTCTACGTCTGGAGAATTCTGGTCGCGCACTGAACAAGGACTCCCAGAAAGAATAACCCCTTTAATGGACGAAGTTATGGCTGGAATATGATTATAGGGGTGTATTTCGCAGTACACGTTTAACTCGCGCACTCTGCGGGCAATCAATTGCGTGTATTGAGAACCAAAATCGAGGATTAGAATTTGCTCTGCCATTGCCTGTATGCCATAGTGCGGCATTTCCGGCACGCAGGCATGCGCAAAAATAATGCGATCCAACCACAGAACAAGGAAAAAGAGTTGGATTATAAAGCTCCACCGATCGCGGTGAGGCTACTTTTCAATTCCGTAGCAATATTGTTTTAGATAATCTGCAGCATCATCCTGCCCGGCCATAAATGCTTTTGATAAGCAACGGCAACCTTCTTCCTCTTTTTTCAATTCAACCAAAGCGACTCCTTTGTAAAACAAAGCAGTAATATTTTCCGGGTCAAGCTTGAGGGCAACATTGAGATATTTTAAGGCCAACTCGTAGTTTTCTTGCTCTAAAGAAAAAGATCCTCCATATAAATAGGCAGGGCCAAAGGTACCATCCAATTCTATCGACTTATTGATGGCCATCATAGCACTATCCGGATTATCAAGCGAGTAGTAAGCAAAGGCCAAATTCATTTCCACCTCCGGGTCGTCCTGAAATTGTTTAACTATTATCAGATCATCCTTAGCCAGTTTATATTCCCCCTTCTCCATCAACAAACTTGCCCGCCATTTCATTATCTGAGGTTCTCCACCACTCAGTTCCAAAGCAGCCTCCACATCTTTCAACTGGTTGTCAACATCGCCAGATTCGCGATAGGCAAGAGCCCGCAATACATGAGCCTGATAATTCTCTGGAAATTCGGGAATAAAGCGATCCATATCCTTAATAGCCTTCTGGAAATCGCTATCACTATAATAAGCAACCGCTCTTTTGTACAAAGCCCGATAGGAAGTCTTGTCCTTAAGCTTGGAAGCATCCACTACCTTGGTGTAGAGCTTAGCGGCCTCTTTGAACTTCTGTTGGCCCATCAATGTATCCGCTTCCGTTTCCCACGCAGTCCATTTAGGATTTTGTGAGAACCCTGTAATCGTGACCGAGCTTATAAATAATATCAGAAGTACTCTATGCATTTACACCAGCACGGTTACGATCGCGCTTACGATCATTCTCATTCAGGAAAATTTTTCGCAAACGTATTGATTTAGGTGTAACCTCAACATATTCATCAGCCTGAATGTATTCCAATGCTTCCTCCAGGGTATGCTTCAGAGGAGGTGCAATTTTCATTTTTTCGTCTGAACCAGAAGCACGCATGTTGGTAAGTTTCTTGGTCTTGGTAACGTTAATCACTAAATCCCCACCACGGCTATGCTCTCCGATTACCTGGCCCTCATACACTGGTTCTCCTGGATTAATGAAAAACTTTCCACGATCCTGCAGGTTGTGCAAACTATAAGGGATTGCTTCACCTTGCTCCATAACAATAAGTGATCCGTTTATGCGCCCTGGAATTTCTCCTTTATAGGGTTGATATTCTTTAAAGCGGTGAGTTACTACGGCTTCCCCGGCAGTTACGTTCAACAGATAGTTTCTCAAACCCATAATTCCTCTTGACGGAATCAGGAACTTCAAAATCATCCGGTCAGCCTTAGGCTCCATGTTTAACATTTCACCTTTACGCTGGGTAACCGTCTCGATGGCTTTACCGGCAACAGTTTCTGGTAAGTCAATTGTTAATTCTTCAACTGGTTCGCACTTCACCCCATCAATCTCGCGGAAGATTACCTGAGGCTGACCAATTTGAAGTTCATACCCCTCTCTTCGCATAGTTTCAATCAGCACGGATAAGTGAAGCACACCCCGACCATACACCATAAAACTATCTGCCGATCCGGTTTCACCCAGACGTAATGCAAGGTTTTTTTCCAGCTCTTTTTCAAGACGATCCTTAATGTGCCGTGAGGTAACAAACTTTCCTTCCTTGGCATAAAAAGGAGAATTGTTAATCGTAAAAAGCATGCTCATCGTAGGCTCATCAATCGCTATTGATTTTAAAGCCTCAGGCTTATCAACATCAGAAACAGTGTCTCCGATTTCAAACCCTTCCAATCCCACCAGGGCACAAATTTCTCCGGCCTTTACCTCATCCTGCTTTATTTTATTAAAGCCTTCAAATACATACACTTCTTTGATGCGAGTCTTTACAATGGCTCCTGTCTCTCGCTTCACTAAGGCAATCTGCTGCCCAGCCTTCACGCTTCCACGCTGAATTCGTCCGATTGCAATACGGCCCACGAAAGAAGAATATTCTAAGGATGTAATCAATAATTGCGTTGTGCCCTCGTCAATCTTGGGGGCAGGAATATGTTCAATGATTCCTTCGATCAGCGCTGTAATATCTGTGGTTGGAGTTTTCCAATCTTTGCTCATCCAGCCTTGCTTGGCCGAACCATAAAAAGTAGGGAAGTTCAATTGATCTTCGGTTGCATCCAAGGCAAACATTAAGTCAAACACGCCTTCGTGTACTTCATCCGGTGTACAATTCTTTTTGTCCACTTTATTAATTACCACGATAGGCTTTAAACCTAATTGCAGTGCCTTCTGTAATACGAAACGAGTTTGAGGCATGGGGCCTTCGAAGGCATCCACAAGCAACAAACAACCATCAGCCATATTCAGAACGCGCTCTACCTCACCACCAAAGTCGCTGTGGCCAGGGGTGTCAATTACGTTGATCTTATAGTCTTTGTATCTAACGGATACGTTTTTCGCTAAAATAGTGATACCGCGTTCACGCTCCAGGTCGTTGCTGTCCATAATTAGCTCACCAGGGTGTTCGTGATCTTTAAAAACATGGCCTGCGTGCAATAATTTGTCCACCAGGGTGGTTTTTCCGTGGTCAACGTGGGCGATAATCGCAATATTTCTGATCTTACTTACTTCCATAAATCGTGGTTTCCTCTTCTATTTTCAACTTTGAGGGCGCAAAGATAGCGCTATTTTGTGGATTTAGTGATGTAAGGTTTTGATTTCTCTGTTACGATTAAAAACAGCTTTACTTTCAATCTAGAACGATTGTATTGTAGGTCATTTGCCCGTTACCTGCTTTTCGAAAAAGGAATGCAGGGCTTCCATAATTGCATCTGGATCGGTAAAATAGTGAACGGCTGCATGTTGTAAGTTGAAATTCTCGATGGTGTGATAGTAGATTTCTTCACTCACTTCATAGTCTCTCATTAAGATCTCCTTTACATCAGGATCAGTAATCACCTGACGAAAAGTTTGGGTTCGGTTATTCTCTTCAACTACACGCAACAGTTTCCGTTTCTCACGTTCCAACTTACTCAGGTAGGTGATTGGTGAAATGAATCCATCCAGAGAAGTCATCGTGCGGGGCTTTATCTTGGTTCTGTCATTGATTTTGTTGGGATAAAGTCGCGTTGCTCTGATTGTTATTTCATTTAGCAACAGCGTATTTTCAACTAAAAGAATAAATAAGGCATCTTCTTCAAATAGCAACGGAAGCTCCAATAGCTTATAACCAATCACTGAAAACAAAAGTGTATCAGTAGGCTTCGCTGAGATTAAAAAACTCCCTGAAGTGTTGGTGATGGTACCCCGGCCAGAATGTTTTACTGAAACATGTACATCCGAAAGATTAGTGAGTTTAGCAGAATCCACAACAATACCCCGATAGATTTGCTGCCCAAACAGGAGATTTGATGATACTAATAATGACCCCAGAAAAAAAAGTCTGATCAACGGCTTGTATTTGATATCAGATGATGCTACTCCGAAAAAAGTTGTGTGTGAAAAATATTATCTGCTAAACCTCAAAAAAGTACCCATCGGTAAATCGCGACCCGTTTTCGATTTTAGAAAAAACTCACCAAACTCTGGCGACTCAACATTGAAATGAGTTTTAACTACATTCAATCCTACCAGCGGTGATAACCCTACTGCATACATGGAAAGGATAAAGAAAGACGGGGTTGGTTCCAACAACTGACTTGCCAGGTGGATCAACTCATTCAATTTTTCCTGCAGGGTCCACTTCTCTCCCTCCGGCCCGCGGCCGTATGGTGGCGGATCCATAATAATTCCGTTGTATTTATTTCCGCGTTTCACCTCGCGCTTCACAAATTTCAATGCGTCTTCATATACCCAACGAATATCACTGAGTTGATTCAATTGCATATTCTGATTAGCCCAGTTCAACCCGGGGCGAGATGCATCAACGTGGGTAACGTCAGCCCCTGCGGCACGAGCTACGACAGAAGCCGCACCTGTGTAAGCAAACAAATTAAGGACCCTGGGTCGTGTGGCCTTCCAGGAAGTGATCGTATCAAAAATAAAATTCCAGTTTGCCCCTTGCTCGGGGAAAACACCAACGTGGCCAAATCCTGTTAAAGCCAAACGTAAAGTCAAATTCAACGATTGATACTGATAGTCTACCTGCCAGCTATCTTGCATAGGTTTGAGCTTGTTCCAGCCACCTTTCACATCTTCACCATAGCGGAAATTATCCTTTTGCTCGCGCGTAAAATGGGCATGCGCCTGTTTATTCCATTCCGTTTCTGAAAGCACCGGTTCCCAGATAGCCTGGGGTTCTGGTCTAATGAGAATTACTTTTCCAAAGCGTTCAAGTTTCTCAAAACTTCCGCTGTCGAGCAGTTCATAATCTTTCCAGGATGAAGGATGTATAAGATTCAAGATCCAGATTTAAGATTCAAAAATAGGAAATAACACGATGCCAATCCTTTGATCTTGAATTTTGAATCTTGAATTTTGAATCAGGTATGCATTTTCTTATTACCAGCACTCAAAATCCAAAAATCAAAAGTTTGCTTTTGCTGGAGAAGCCCCGCGAACGCAGGAAACAACAACTCTTTATAATTGAAGGAGCAAAGGAAGTGCGCATGGCACTGGAAGCAGGCTACAAAATCGGAAACATATTTTTTTGTGATGAGATTATTGACAAGAATGAGTCTGCAGATCTGCTTACCCAAGACAAGTTGTTAGTGCCAGTCTCAAAAGAGGTCTTTGACAAAATTGCTATCCGCGAAAGCACGGGTGGCATTCTGGCTGTGGCCGAACAGAAGACTCATCGATTAGAAGATGTCCGGCTAAGCAAGAATTCACTCATTCTGATTTTAGAGGCTGTTGAAAAACCAGGCAACCTGGGTGCCATTCTCAGAACTGCTGATGCAGCTGGTGTAGATGCCGTAATTATCTGTGATCCACAAACCGATTTCTATAATCCCAACGTGATCCGCTCCAGCGTAGGTTGTGTCTTTACCAAGCAAATTGCTTCAGCTACTTCAGAAGAGACCATCGCATGGCTTAAAAAGAATGACATCAATATCTTCTGCACTTATCTTAAAGCTTCCAGACCTTATCATGAAACAGATTTTACAAAACCTGCAGCGATTGTAATGGGTACCGAAGCCACTGGCTTGTCTGAAATCTGGGTGAAGAATTCTTCAGCGAACATTATTATCCCAATGCAAGGCAAAATCGATTCCATGAATGTGTCAAATGCAGCCGCTGTGGTAGTTTATGAAGCAATGCGCCAACGTGGTTTTAAAAAGCAGGATTAATCATAAGTCAGCCGGACACAGGTTTCTACAACTCAATACATCATTTAGGCGGTTCATTTCATAAGGGTTGTTCCGGGGGCATCCTTACCCCACCTTTGTTGCGTTATCTAGGTAAAAATCCAATAGTTTATGAAGTTCTCCGCGCTAATTTCTGTTTTCCTGATCGTTACTTCTGCATTTAGTCAGTCAGAATCTACCCGGGTTTATGCCTCTGGCAAGGACTCGAAAATGACCTATAAAAATTCTGACGGCTTCAACACCTTTAACATAGAGGTGCGAGGGACGATCGAAGTAACCGATGACGACCGCGATATTAAAAGCATGTCGCCCGATGGATACCTCGAAATAACCAAAACTACCTTTGGCAGCAGGCGCACCATAAAAATCAGTTCGCAGGGGAATACTATTAAACGCGAATATTTTGAAGGAAGAACTCCGATAAGTTATGAGCCTGAGGGTCGTAAATGGCTTTCCGAGATTTTACCTGAGGTGGTGAGAACTACTACAGTGGCAGCTGAGAGCCGGGTTAACCGCTTTTACCGAAAGAGCGGTGTTGCTGGTGTGCTTAATGAAATCGATATTCTGGATGGGGATTACATGAAGGCGCATTATGCTAATTTGTTGATGAAGTTACCTGTTCAGGTTAAAGACTACGCAATGATTGTCACCAAGGTCTCCACCGAGCTGGACTCTGATCATTACCTAACAGAATTTCTGGATAATAATCTATCCAAATTCATGCAAAGCAAGGAAGCAATTGAAGCTGTCTTTGTGGCAACGAATAAAATGGAATCCGATCATTATAAAACCCAGGTGATCAAGGAGGCTCTGCGGGTTCAGCCTGTATCTATTGAAAGTACAAAAGTAATTATGGCATCTGTTTCCAGAATGGAATCAGATCACTACAAGACTGAAGTACTCACTTCGCTTATGCGTCAGCCTAACCTGACAGATCCGGTAATCGCAGAAATGATTAATACCTCTAAAACGATTGAGTCGGATCATTATCGCACTATTGTGTTAACTAAGGCCTTGGAGAGAACCCTGTCAACATCTTCGTATCAGTTAGTAGTAGAGTCAGTGAAAGGCATTGAATCCGATCATTACATCACACAGGTAATCAAAAGTATGTTAGATAAGCCTATTGATAGCCAGGTACTGACGAGCCTGCTAAGCATTACCTCATCGATTGAATCAGATCATTATCGCACCGAAGTGCTTACCACCTTACTGAAAAAGCAGGACTTAAAAGAAGAGAACTACAAAAAACTGGTTGAATACTGTAGTACGATGGACAGCGATCATTACAAATCACAAACTCTTCAAACAGCTTTATCCGCACCACAAATGACGGATGGGAAATTAATTGCGGTGCTCAATGCCGCTGCTCAAATCGACTCCGATCATTATATCACCGAGGTATTAGTGGATGCTGCACCTGCCGTGAAATCGGCTGGTGCACTGGTTAAAGATGCCTATCGCGCTGCCGCCCGCAAAATTGATTCTGAAACTTACTATGGACGCGCCCTTCGCGCAATTGAAAACTAACTGATCACAACGGAAATCCTGATACCTGACAATTCTCAAAATTTTGAGTAGTTTGAGGGTATTATGGCCTCCTTGTCATACGCACTTCAAAATCGCTCTATGAAGAAATACGGTTTGCTGGTCTTGATTTGCACAACACTTGGTCTCCTTTTCTTCATTTATATTTTTTACAGCAATAATGGCCGGTTTCCTTCTTTATATCTCGAAGCCGATGAATATTTGATTTGTACTGTAATTACAAACCTGGCGGGTTTCATGGCGTGGCAAGTGGACAAAATTCTGGATCGCTGGATTCACTGGCGAAGTCATTTCCTCGCTCGCTTTATTTCCGGTTTTATCCTTAACGGGATTTTGGTGCTTGTCTTCGCTATTACGGCAAGCCTGATTTTACTTGAATCACGAACTGAGGACATGATTAAACTTGGTATTCAGCTTGCCATCGCCTTGTTTATCTATGAGATTTTCTATGGATTGTTCTACTCTTATCAGTATTATGCTAAAACTCAGGTAGAACAAATGCGGCTGGATCGATTGCAACTCGAATTACAGTTTGAGTCATTGAAGAACCAAATCAGTCCGCATTATTTATTCAACTGCCTGAATACAGTTTCTTCGTTGCTGTTTAAAGATACCTCGATGGCTGAACAATTCATTCGAAGAATGGCTGATACCTTTCGGTATGTGATCGATAACCAAAAACAAAAATTGGTGACCGTGCGCGAAGAGCTTGAGTTTGTAAAAGCATACTATTATCTATTGCAAGTGCGCTATGAGCAACATCTAACTCTGGAGATTAACCTTCCGAAGAATTTATTCAACACCTACATTCCACCAATGACATTGCAGTTGCTGGTGGAAAATGCAGTCAAACACAATAAAATTTCTAAAGATCATCCTTTGCTGATTTATATTTCAGCACAGGATAACACCCACATCCTTGTTAGTAATTCAAAAACGGTTCTGGAGAAAAGTGAAAGCTTTCAGATTGGGTTAAACAATATCACCAGCCGGTATCAGTATTTTTCCACTGAAAAAGTGATCATCAAAAATGAAGCGAACTTTACGGTAATACTTCCTGTGATTAAGGCTAATAGTAACGAAGAAGTCCATACAACCAGTACTGCTTTACAATTTTCATGAATCGGTTGTTTATTCATCAGCCCCTCTTTCGAATTCTTTCAGCACCTGTGCTGGGGTTGATGGTGTACCTGCTTATTCTGTTAATCAATAACGACTTCACAGAACTTAAAAATATCTTCAGTAGTGCTGAAATTTATGTATGCATTGGGTTAGCATACCTTTCTCTGGAATCGATGCGGTTAGCCTTGTCTTTTTCAGAAAAATGGTTGGCGCAGCAAATACTAAGGCGAAGAGTACTTGCACAAATCATGGGCACGCTACTCATATCTTTATCGCTCATTTCAGTTGCTATCTGGGCCTACTACAAATGGGTCATTGGTTTTACCATTAACATCGGTGAGCTTACTCTATTTCTTTCAATTTATGGCGTTATCGGGCTTCTTTACAATGTCCTGTTCTTTAGTAATTTCTATTTGAACCGGGAGAATACCTTGCTTCTGCAACAGGAGAAAAAGTTAAGAGAAAAACTCGATGCCGATTTCATTTCCTTCAAAAATGAAATCAATCCGGATCTTCTATACGAAAGTCTGGAAAATCTGATCCTTACCTTGCAACACAATGTTGATCAGGCCGAAGAGCAAATTGACTACCTCGCTGGCATCTATCGTTATAGCCTTATTAACCGGCATAAGGAACTCATCAGCCTGGAGGAAGAATTGAATGCAGCTGATCACCTGATCAAGCTCTTGAACTACAAATACCAAAATCAACTTAATCTTTTGAATTCCGTTCGCGATACGACAAAAATCCATTTGATCCCCGGATCAATACTTGTAACAGTAGATGCCATTGTACGTAATACCCTGATCGCGAAGCAATCTCCCCTCGTAATCCGGCTTTACCTCGAAGAAGGAGATGAATACCTGGTACTTCAACATTCCATCAACGACCGGCTTCTGCTTCATCAGGAAAGTTTGAATGCCTTCGCACGCCTGCAGCGTTCGTATTCTTTCTTTAGCGAAAACCCTTTTGTGCAGGTTAAAGCTGGCAAAGAAAATTATATTAAATTTCCGCTGGTGCAAATAACGGCTGAAGAAACCCTGACACATGAGTAACCTGACCTTAAAAGTCCTGATTGTGGAAGATGAAACTCCGGCAGCTGAAAAACTGGAACGTTACCTGCAGCGCTATAGCGAAGGGATTGAAGTAAAAGGGAAAGCCGAATCGATTGAAGAAGCCGTAAATTGGCTCGAAGCTAATCAATCGACAATCGATCTAATCTTCATGGACATTCAATTGAAGGACGGAGTTAGCTTTAACATCTTTAAAGAAGTAAAAGTGCTGAAGCCGGTCATCTTCATTACAGCATACAATGAATTTGCATTGGAGGCTTTTAAAATGAATGGCATTGATTACCTCCTAAAACCGATCACGTTTACCGATTTATCAAACAGTTTAAAAAAAGTAGAAGCCCTGGGTAACCAACTTCGGTGGAGCGAAGACCGAAACGAAACCCTCGTTAAAACTTTTGATTCATCGCAGCAAAAGGCCTATAAAAACCGGTTCATGGTTAAGCTGGGTGATCACATCAAATCAATTACATCCGATCAGATTAGTTTATTTTTTGCCGATGGTCGGGATGTATACCTCATAACCAACCAATTACGGAAGTTTATTATCGATTACACGCTGGAAAGCCTGGAAGAAATTCTGGACCCAAAGATTTTTCATCGGGTAAACCGGAGTTACATCGTAAACATAAGCGCCATTCAGGATGTGATTGTTTATTCAAACAGCCGTCTTAAAATCACTGCTAATATTAAATGGGAGCCTGAGATTATTGTGAGCCGTGAAAAGGTGAGTGAATTTAAAGAGTGGTTTGACGGTGCTCATTAGTTTGTAACATAAGTCACTCTTTCTTTCTGAATTTCTTTCGATCTTTAGAGCATGAAAAAGTTGATCTACCTGATACCCTTTACCCTACTTTTCGCCTGTGGCGGAAAAAACTCCACCCAAACTACTGAAAAGATTGACAGCACATTTATTATCCGCGGTAACGCAATTGCCAAAATTTCTTTTGAAACGATCAGTGGAGAACTAAAGCAAGCCCTCGAAAGTGGGGGGATTGAACATGCCTTGCGCTATTGCAACGAAAGAGCTTACCCAATTACCGATTCACTTTCGCTTAGTAACCAGGTTTCTATCAGGCGGGTCAGTAACAAAAACCGAAACCCCCGAAATAAGGCCGACAAAATGGAGGAATTTATCATTAAAGGATTTGGTAATGATCTAAATGAAAAAAAAGAACTCACCCCGAGGCTTGTGTTGAAAGACGACTCCGTGATTTATTACAAAGCCATTCTTACACAACCGCTATGTTTAACGTGTCATGGTCAGCCGGAAAGAGAATTAACTTTTGAGACCGATTCATTGATCCGAACTCTATATCCAAGAGATAAAGCATTCGGTTATCAGGTTAATCAGGTGCGTGGACTTTGGCGGATTGGATTTAAACAAAATTAAAATGTCACCCTTCAAATGTAGGGTGACATTTTTGAGCCTATACAATCAATTGCTTATTCGTATGAGCCGATCGCAGATTGTATCCGCAATAATCTAATTACCACAAAAATCGTCATCCTCCGTTCCAATAGGCTGACCAGGAGGTGCTGGTAATAAATTCTCCTGCTTAAACTCATCCGGGTCTTGTTGAAAATTATTAATCTGCTGTACCAGGTAAGCGTAGTAAGCCTTCCACTCTTCATCTGTAATAGCCCGACTTTGCAACCAATTTTTCAATTGATCCAGCTTTAAAGTCGCAATTGCTTTAGCGGGGGCTGAAGCATCTTTACTTAAAGCCAGCTTAGATAAGTTGGTAAACAGGGCATAGTTTATACTCATCTGAATGGCGCCTTCGTATCCATTTCGAACTGGCGATTTGAATGTGGCACTAATCAATTTATCAATTACGCTTTCCAAACTTGGCAACCGGGCATCCCTTGAATGATGCTCAAACAACCGATTGGCTCTTGCCGGATGAAGAATTAAACTGAACGTAAGATCAGAGGCAGTCTCTGCGGCTGAGAGTGGATCAAACGTTAAATCTGTTTTGCCCTTCAACAATTCGCGATGACGTGAATACCCCAATGGCCTTGGTGGAATTATTTTTAACAGACTCTCTGGCAAGGCCAATGCAGACGGCTGAACAGTTTTCAATAGCGATTCAATCGCCTTCAGTTCTTGTTGAGGAGTAAGCAATTCCGTTACAGGTTGGCCATCTCCGCGTAATGCATATCGGTAGTTAAGACCGCCCACCACTTTGACGGTTGCTTCGGTCTGATAACGATGAAAAAAATACATAGGCACCAACACCTCCTCCAGAAGAGCCATGGGTGCACCGGGTTTAATATTCCGTTCGCCAAAATTTTTCAACGCGACTGCACGCACCTCCATGACCCGATTCAGTTCATCGGCTGGGTCCTTGCCATTATCCCAGAGATGCGCGTAGGGATGTGCACCACCTATGGGTCGCGCATCCTGATCAGACAAAAAAGTAAATCCTACCTTTATCGAATTTTGAATAATCTCATAGAGAGCCTTGTCTTCATCAGTTCCATCAGGAAAATGCTGATAACCATACGCAACGATCACTTTATCAAAGGCACCAATCTTATCATCGTACGCTTTGCTCAAATCAATTTTACCATCCTTTAGTTGTGCAATGGGATGTGGGTAATCCATCACGGAAGCAAGATTTTCTGAACTCGATGAGTAGGCATGCGCAATCCCGATTGTATGGCCTACTTCGTGAGCAGCCAGTTGCCGGAGCCTGGCCAGCGCCATTTGTTCCATCTCGTTCGAAACCGGTTTACCTTCTTCATAAGGTGCTAAAAGTCCTTCGGCAATTAAAAAATCCTGCCGCACCCGGAGTGATCCTAAATTAACATGACCCTTAATAATTTCACCTGTTCTCGGATCCGTTACCGAAGCGCCATACGACCAGCCACGTGTAGAGCGATGTATCCAGTTAATGAGATTATATCGAACGTCCATTGGGTCTGCATCTTCCGGTAAAACCTCTACGCGAAAAGCATCTTTATAACCTGCGGCTTCAAAAGCCTGGTTCCACCACTTTGCTCCATCCATAAGAGCCGAGCGGATTGGCTCAGGAGCACCCGGGTCCATATAGTAAACAATAGGCTCTACTGCCTCACTCACCGCTGCCCGTGGATCTTTCTTCTCTAACCGGTGGCGGGTGATAAATCGCTTTTCGATTGGTTCACTGATGGGTGTAGCATAATCGTAGTACGAGACACTGAAATAACCAGCCCTTGGATCGAACTTTCGGGGTTTATAATTGGCATCGGGTAATTGTACAAAAGAATGATGTTCGCGCACTGTTACACTAGAAGGTGTTGGTGTTACGCTCCGGATAAATCCGCCTGTAGGCTGACCAGTAAAAGTAAGTGTGACTTCAAACTCCGAGTTTTGGGGAAAACTTTTGGTTCTCGGCATATAAAAAGCAGAGCGTGTTTTATCTAACGTGTAATTCCCTTGCTGGGTACTACGAAGGGTACCAATTACATCATGCGCATCTTGCAGGAAAAAATCAGAAGCATCCACTAAAACACGTCCATGCTCTTCGGCAATAACTGTAAAGCCCCAAAGAACCGATTGAGCAAAAGCCTCTTCCACTGCTTTCTTCTCGGCAAAGTTGTTGGAGATAGCCCGATAAGAATAATTCAACTCAGTTAACAAAACTTTAGGCCCCCTGCGATCAAACTTCACCACCCGTTCGCGACCTAATTGATTACGGTCTAACCCGATATCATTGGATCCAACCCCTGCTGTCAGTGACTCAACATATAGTAATTCAGTATTGAACTTATCAATAATCAGAAAGACTTTATCCTGCTTCTCATCATAATAAAATTCAATATAGCCCGTAAATTTTTTCATGCCAGCCACTTTAGACTCAATCGTTGACGAAGCCTGAGCGGGTTGCGGTGAAGGAATTTGTTGGGGCTGATCCTTTTTCTTTTGAGCCACCGTTGCAACACTTAGAAAAAGTAAAATGAGAACAATACTATTTTTCATGGATATGGAATTTTAGCAACGGGAAAGCTAACCAATAATAAAAGTGATTGCAAGGCTGCCTCTATTCAATCGATAGCATATTACGTTAGCGGCCAAATGACCACCTCTTGCGACTTGTGACTTTCCTAAAACCTTTGCATTATTAAGAAGTAATCGGTTGACTTTAATAAAAACCGCATGACGGAAGATGAAATCCGTAAGGAAAAGGCAATCATAGAGCGATCCAAAAAAGACCCCCAAGCTTTTGGTGAGTTATATGAAAAATACTTTGATCGAATTTTCAACTACATTTTCAGACAGACAGACGATGAAGAGCTTACAGATGATCTCTGCTCGCAGACTTTCGTAAATGCATTAAATAATTTAGATAAGTATGAATTCAGAGGGTTCCCGTTTTCAGCCTGGCTTTATAAAATTGCAGGCAACGAAGTAAACAAACATTATCGAAAAAATAAGGGTAAGAAAATATTCAGCATCGAAGAACTGAAAGTGCGTGAACTCGTTGAACAGACTGCGGATGATTGGGATGAGGAATTGATCAATCGACTAATTCAATATATGAATGACTTGCCTACCGATATGATCCAGGTTTTGGAATTGCGCTTTTTTGAAGACAAGGATTTTAAAGAAATTGCCTTCATTCTTGATATGACAGAAAGCGGAGCTAAGATGCGCACCTACCGGGCATTGGATAAACTGAGAACAAATTTTAATCTTAAGGTAAGGTATAATGGGTAAGCACGAAATCCGGCTGAGAAGACAACGCCTGACCGCCCGCGGAAGTGATCGGTTCCGGAACTATGGTGCTGTTTTAAAACAGTATGGCGAGGAAAGGCGAATGAAAATCATTAGCCGGATTTTCACTTTTATCTTTCTGATTCTTGCACTCATTCTTGTATTTATCGTTGTTTCAAGATGGGAAAAGAAACAAGGAGTTCCAGAGATAAAGTCGTCACAAACAGAACTAAGAACCTGAGAGGCTGTGGCCACAAATAAATTTTGAATCACAACTAAATTTTAAGTTTGTTTGAGACCGAGCTCAGATTTTGGAGTGGAGACAAATTTTTGGTGAAAATCATTATTTAATTACCTTTGCAGACCTTTTTGGGCCCGTAGCTTAACTGAATAGAGCATCTGACTACGGATCAGAAGGTTGGGGGTTTGAATCCCTCCGGGCCCACTTTAAAATCCTAACTCAAAAATGAATGGGTTAGGTTTTTTATTTCAAATAGAAATATTAACCAGTTTTTAACCGTTAGTAAGTAAAACCGGTCGAATGAAAAAAATTCTTAGTTCCCTCATCTTCCTGCTGGTGGCATCCTATGCCTTCGGTCAGTATGATGCAGTCAAAAAAACCGCCAGACCAAACATACCAGGAACATTTATGGTTGATTTAGGGATCAATCAGGCTATTAATGCACCTAGTACCTGGAACCAGGGATGGTGGGGTTCACGCACCGTCAATGTCTATTACCAGTATTCCTTTCGATTCGGTCGCTCTAAGTTTAGCTTGAACCCTGGAATTGGCCTAAGTATGGAGCGCTGGAAATTTAAAGATAATGCCACTTTAATAGACACCGTTGAGTTGGATAGTTACCCGGATGGATTGGCTTCCCTACAGCAAGTTGAGCAATATAATTTACTAAGCCCCAAGCGGATATATCCTGAGTTAGCAGATAAATCAATGCTTATCGCAAATTACATTGAAATGCCTATTGAAATAAGATTTGATACAAAGCCTGAAGACATTTCAAGAAGTTTTAACGTAGCCATCGGTGGCCGGATCGGGTATCTCTACGATTCTTTCACGAAAGTCAAGTATAATAGTAATGGTGAAACCGTTAAAGTTAAATACAAACAAAACTATGGACTCAATGCCTTACGGTATGGAATTTATACTCGCATAGGGGTGGGTAGTTTTACCTTGTTTTCATTCTACAATATCTCGGACTTGTTTGAGAAGGGTAAAGGCCCATTGGGCGAAAGCTTTAACACGTTTACTTACGGGATTTCAATCAACGGATTTTAATTACCGTCCTTTAAAGGCTGCTTTTCTTTTTTCAAGAAAAGCAGTTACACCCTCTTTATAGTCATGAGACGTTCCTGCAATTTCCTGACAGTAAGCCTCATAGTCCAGCATTTCATCTAAACCGGATGTCGTTGCTTTGGCAAGCATTTTTTTAATGAGCCCAATCGACTTAGTAGGTGCCTGGGCAAAATAATCTGTATACTCTTTTACCACTGCATCCAATTGCGCAACCGATGCTACCCGGTTAACAAGACCTAGCTGCAATGCTTCAGCTGCTTTAACCCGGCTGCCCATGGCACACAACTCAAATGCCTTGGCCATGCCCACCAGGCGCGGTAAAAAATAGGCTGACCCGGAATCCGGAACCAACCCAATATTGATAAATACTTCAATAAGAGTTGCCTCTTCTGAAGCTATAATCATGTCTGATGCAAGAGCCAATGAACAGCCTGCACCGGCAGCTACACCATTCAATCGGCAGATGATGGGTTTGGGCAACGAACGCATGGCCCGGATAATAGGATTGTATCTTTTCTGAAGCGATTCCATAAACGATCGCTTCTCCTGACCTGAGGCTGCTTTCAAATCCTGACCTGAACAAAATGCTTTACCAGCACCCGTCAGTACAACAACACGAACCTGTTCATCCTTTGCCACAGCTTTCAATGCATCCTGAAGTTCATACGTAATTCCATCATTGAGCGCATTATAAACTTCGGGTCGGTTAAGCGTTATAGTCGCTACACCCTGGGCCACTTCATATTTTAGAAATTGAAAGTCCATATGAATTGAGTTTTTGGTCCTTAAAATAAAATAATGATTCCGGAGAAGCCAATGGCAAAACCGGCTACGCTTCC
This sequence comes from Cyclobacteriaceae bacterium, assembly GCA_044229915.1. GTDB lineage: Bacteria > Bacteroidota > Bacteroidia > Cytophagales > Cyclobacteriaceae > ELB16-189. The sequence goes on along the minus strand of JBGASB010000004.1, from coordinate 222,380 downwards.
AATCAAGATTTGCCTTGGAGTATGAGCATTAAGATACAATCGAGAAGACATGACCGCGCCAGCGGCTACGATAGCTAAAGCCGTTGGCCATAATAGATAGGATTGTTCAATGGCTTTGTTCAATGGCAATAATATTCCAATGCCACCCCAGATGGCTAAACTATGCACACTAACCTTTTGAAAAAAGGTTAGAATGGTTGAAACGACAACTAGCAGTGTCACAATCAAAATCAAGTGATTGAAGTTTTGAGAGAATGACAACTTACTATAAAACAAAAAAGTAGTAACAATATATATCAATGAAATCGCAACGAAGGGAATAATTCTTTCCCTACGCGAAACCAACGTATAATTTGAAATCGCTCCGAAATATTTAAACATGAGCAAATTAACTGCCGGTAAGATAAATGTAAAACAAAATACAAACGCCAGAATGACTTTTAGATTTTGAGGCGCAATCATCATCATGGATGGAAAATAAATACCCAATAGCAGCACGAGATATGACGTGAGCAACAAAGGATGAAATAATACTGAAATGATTTTAGCTGCTATTCTCACCGCATCTCCTTTCTTAAGCGGGCTACAGGAATATTTAACTGCTCCCTGTATTTAGCAACCGTGCGCCTGGCAATATTATAGCCCTTTTCATTAAGCAAATATTCCAGTTTGTCGTCTGACAGGGGTTTCTTCTTGTCTTCCGATACAATCAGGTCTTTGATAATTTGTTTCACCTCCCTGCTGCTAACTTCCTCACCCGAATCCGTGGCAATACCTTCGGAGAAAAAGTACTTGAGCGGAAATACTCCGAAGTCAGTTTGCACTGTTTTACTACTGGCCACCCTACTTACGGTAGAGATGTCCATGTTAATCATCTGCGCAATATCCTTCAGGATCATCGGCCTCAGCTTTGTCTCATCGCCTTCCAGAAAATAATCGTATTGGAAATCCACAATCGCGCGCATGGTTCGCAACAAGGTATGTTGTCGCTGTTTGATGGCATCTATAAACCACTTAGCCGCATCCAACTTCTGTTTCACAAACGAAACGGCTTCCTTTAGTTTCTTGTCTTTTTTATCGCCTTTATCGTAGGCTTTAAACATTTCGGAATAAGAGCGACTTATCCGCAACTCAGGCGCATTCCGGGAATTTAATGCCAACTCAAGTTTTCCATTGTTATTCGAAAGAATAAAATCCGGAATTACATATTGATTCTTGGCGATACCTGTATTCAACTCGCCCCCAGGCTTGGGATTTAGTCGAACAATTAATTCAATCGCATCCTTAATATAATCTTCGTCATCCAGATCAAGTTTCTTAAGAATTTTAGGATAATGCTTCTTGGTAAATTCTTCGTAGCACTCCTGAATTATCCGTTTCCCAACAATCACATCCACATCCTGACCATCATCCATACGATCAAGCTGAAGGAGCAAACACTCCTGTAAGTTTCGGGCGGCAATTCCTGCCGGGTCAAATGCCTGGATTCGTTTAAGCAAGCCTTCTACTTCTTCGAGATTAGTTTCAATGCCTTGGGAAAACGCAAGATCATTGACAATTGAATCCAGATCCCTTCTAATGTATCCATCACCCTCAATGCTTCCAATCAATTGCTTCCCAATGGTTAATTGGCGATCATTCAATCCCAAAAAACCTAATTGAGTCATCAGGGTTTCGTGAAGCGAAGTTCCCATGGGGATAGGCATCTCGCGGTCTTCATCATCTTCACCATCACCTTCCGACTGGGTCTTATAACTATTATAGTCGTCATCGCGCAGATAATCCTTAATATCGATGTCCTCACTGGATGAGATCTGCTCCGGCTTTTCCTCCTCTGTGGGCTCATCAGCAGGATTGTTGGTGTCTTCTTCCTCTGGTTCATCGGCTCCTTCTTCCAAAACAGGGTTCAACTCCAATTCATCCTCAATCCGGTTCTCCAACTCAGCGGTAGGCACCTGCAGCAATTTTATGAATTGAATCTGCTGCGGTGACAGCTTTTGTTGTAGACTTTGATTTAAACTTAGTTTTTGCATGACTTTCGTGGGTAAAGTTACCAATTCAGCCTGTCAGTAAAAAGTAGAATACTGGTCTGCGAGGGTGTTTTTATGATATTGATCTGGGAATGTGATAGGCGATCTGGGTTTCCTTTTGAGAATTTTGATTAAAAATTCAAAATGACGTTTTTTGCGGTCCGAAATTCAGTAGCTCTTTATGAAACGAACTAAGATCAAAACGCTGTTGGCTATGAGCCCAGCGGGTCAATCCGTAAAGGTTGAGGGTTGGGTACGCACTTTCCGCAACAGTCAGTTTATCTCCATCAACGATGGCTCAACCATTCAGAATCTTCAGGCCGTTATCGAACTGAATTCCCTTGACGAACAAACCATGAAACGAGTAACCACCGGTGCGTGTGTTTCAATTGTCGGAGAATTAATTGCTTCATTGGGTAAAGGTCAAGCCGTTGAGGTAAAGGTGAAAGAACTTATTATCCTTGGCGATTGCGATGCCGAAGCTTATCCACTACAACTTAAAAATCGACCAAGCTTTGAATACTTGCGGGAGCTTGCCCACCTGCGATCACGCACCAATACTTTTGGAGCCGTAATGAGGGTGCGTCATGCCATGGCCTATGCAATTCACAAATTCTTTAACGACCGTGGGTTCTTCTATATTCATACTCCGATTATCACTGGCTCGGATGCGGAAGGCGCGGGGGCCATGTTTCGGGTTACAACCCTGGATAGTAACAATCCCCCCCGCAATGAACAAGGCCATATCAATCACAAAGAGGATTTCTTCGGAAAAGAAACCAACCTCACCGTATCCGGTCAACTGGAAGGCGAGACCTATGCGCTTGCGCTAAGTGAAATCTATACCTTTGGCCCCACCTTCAGGGCCGAGAACTCAAACACCACCCGCCACCTGGCAGAGTTCTGGATGATTGAGCCTGAGATGGCTTTCTATGATATACACGACAATATGCAACTGGCTACTGACTTATTGCAGTATCTGGTGCGCTACTCGTTAGAAAATTGCAAGGAAGATCTCGAGTTTCTGAACAAACGGGCACAAGAGGAAGAAGCTACAAAACCTCAGGATCAACGCAGTGAATTAAGTCTGCTGGACAGACTGAAGTTTGTAACTGAAAATGAGTTTCAAAAACTTAGCTACACGGAGGCCATTGAAATTCTGAAAAACTCAAATCAAAACAAGAAGAAAAAGTTTCAATATTTAATAGATACATGGGGTGTTGATCTGCAATCGGAGCATGAGCGCTATCTGGTTGAAAAACATTTCAAAAAACCGGTCATTCTCTATAACTATCCCAAAGAGATCAAAGCATTTTACATGCGCCAGAATGAAGACAACAAAACTGTTGCCGCCATGGATGTGTTGTTCCCGGGCATTGGAGAAATCATCGGTGGTTCACAACGCGAGGAGCGCTACGAACGACTGCAAAAGCGCGTTCAGGAATTAAACCTGCCCGAAAAAGATTTGTGGTGGTATATGGACTTGCGCAAGTTTGGTTCTGCTCCTCACAGTGGGTTCGGTCTTGGGTTCGAACGCCTTATCTTGTTTGTTACAGGAATGACCAATATCCGAGATGTGATTCCGTTCCCGCGCTTCCCGGGCAACGCAGAGTTCTAAAATCAGGATTGATTATTTTCTCTTTACTGCCAATAGCGGAATAGTTCCCTGATAAGCAAGTCTGCGGGTTACGCTTTTACCAAAGAGTTTTTCTTCGAGACTAAGTTTGTGGGTAAATGTCGTAAGAAGATCAGCCTTCGTCTTCTTGATATAACTATCAATTGCAGTAGTAATATCCTCTTCCAGAATTAATTTAAAATCAAGCTTATCATAATTGGCTTTACGAATAATTTCATCCACAGAGTTAACAACCGCTTCCACTTTCTTATCCATAACCGGAGCCACGTGAATCATGTGGACGGTTGAGCCGAAGATTTTAGCGAACTCAACAATGATCTCAAGCTCTTTCTGAATATTCTTAAGGTCAGAAGCGTAAACGATGTGCTGAAGGTTACGATAGGTGGCAAATTCCGGAATAGCCAGCACCGGCACTGCGCACTCATCAATTACCGAAACGGTTGTGCCTCCCAGTCGCGCTTTCTTCATAGCCGATGCACCTTGCAAACCCATTACAACCATGTTGGTAGGATGCTTATCAATATATTTTTTCACCATCTCAGCAACCGTTCTTGCCTTAATAGGTTTAAATTCCAACGAGTAATTTCCTTTAACCTGATTTCGAAGTTCCTGTACCAATTTATCCCCTTCCTCCTGAGACACCTGCGCAATGGATTTCTCAATCTGTTTCGATTTGAGGTTCGCTTTTGGAATACCATCTACCCGAACAATGTTAAGGATTGTGAAATGAGCATCCAGTGGTGCAGCCATCTTAATGGCATAATGTATCGCTATTTTTGATAGGGGTGAAAAGTCAGTCAGGAGAACAATATTGGGTCCTTTCATAGTAATTGTATTTACTCATCAAACAAGCCCTGCCTTTATTGCTCACAAGTAGCATGCAGGAAAATCGTTAATAAATGGATATAAGGATCAAAATTACGAGGTTTGGTGTTATTTCAGCAAAAAAATCCTTTAGAGGTCATTTTGTTATAAAATGAGATTTAATTTGCAAACGAATTATTTAGCTATTCTATGAAAACACCCAAACTTCTTTTGTTTTTCCTGCTGCTGACAGTTTCTTCTATTGTTTCGGCTCAAAAAATTGAAGAGAAAAATATCAAAACGCATATAAAATTTTTGGCTGATGATGCGCTTCAAGGTCGCCAGACCGGATCCGCAGGTGAGCGTATGGCGCTAGATTATATTGAAAAGCAGTTCAAAGTCCTGAAACTTCAGCCAAAAGGCGAGTCAGATTCCTTTGAGCAAACGTTTTCGTTTAAGAGCGGTGTTCATGGCACCGGTACGGAAGGTACTGCTCATAATGCCGTTGCCTTTCTCGATAATAAAGCTGATAAAACAATCATTATCGGAGCGCACTTTGATCACCTCGGACTAGGCGAAAATGGAAGCTCTCTCGATGCGAATCCTAAAGGTAAAATCCATAATGGTGCTGATGACAATGCCTCAGGCGTGGCCGGACTTCTCGAACTTGCCAGGTACTTCTCGAAAAACAAAATCAGTGAGAAAAGTAATTTTCTTTTTATCTGCTTCAGTGGCGAAGAGTTGGGTCTGTATGGTTCAAAGTATTTTACAGAACATCCTTCTATTGACCTGACCAAAGTGAACTACATGATCAACATGGATATGATTGGGCGTTTAAACCCAACTACTAAAAGTGTTTCCGTAAGCGGATCCGGAACCAGTCCAGTGTGGGAAACCACATTAAAAAATATGGGTAGTCAGCTAAATATCAAGACGGATTCTGCGGGGATCGGTCCTTCTGATCATTCTTCGTTTTACCTGAAGAATATTCCGGTCTTGCATTTCTTTACCGGTTCACATAGCGATTATCACAAGCCTTCCGATGATTGGGATAAAATAAATTACGCTGGCGAGAAAGAAGTTCTTGACCTTATTATTGCAGTGATCGAAAAACTTGACAACGAACCACAACTTGCGTTCCTCCCTACCAAGAATAAGTCCATGAGTTCCTCCAGGTCATTCAAGGTAACAATGGGTGTTATGCCTAGCTATACTTCGGATGTTGCCGGCTTATTAGTAGACGGTGCCACCGATGGAAAGCCAGCACAAAAAGCCGGAATCCAAACCGGAGATGTAATTACAAAGATTGGAGATTATGAAATTAAAGACATCCAGACTTACATGGATGCTCTCGGCAAATTTGAAAAAGGTCAAACAGTGCCCGTGAAAATAAAACGTAAGAGTGAAGAGCTTACGCTAAATGTAACTTTTTAATCCTATTTACTAATCGGTGGTCTGTGTCCTCACAGACCACTTTATTTTAATCCTGCTTTTTCTCTACTGCATGTCCGCCAAATTCATTGCGCAGGGCCGCGACAATTTTCCCCGAGAAGGTATCTTCCTGTTGCGAGCGATAACGCATCAGTAAAGACATAGTGATCACGGGTGTGGGCACTCCCATCTCCAAAGCAGTCTCAACAGTCCACTTGCCTTCACCGGATGAATGCATCACTCCTTTTATCGATTCCAGGTTTTTATCTTTTTCAAGAGCACGTTGAGTGAGCTCCATCAGCCAGCTGCGTACCACAGAACCATGGTTCCATACTTTGGCCACGGAAGCCAGATCCGCTTCTGGTGAGTGTTTATGAAGGACTTCCATCCCTTCGGCAATAGCTTGCATCATCCCATATTCAATACCATTGTGAACCATTTTAGTGAAGTGTCCACACCCCGTTTTTCCTACATATAAATAACCATCCGGAACAGATATCGAATTAAAAAGAGGCTCACAATAATCAAAAATTTCTTTCTTTCCACCGATCATCGTACACACCCCTTGCAGTGCCCCGGTTACACCACCACTGGTACCACAATCCAGGTAGTGAATACCTAATTTTTCAAGGTCGCGCGCCCGGGCCATGGTGTCTTTATAATGAGAGTTTCCCCCGTCAATAACAATATCATCGGGAGCAAGGTGATACTTAAGGTTGCTTAGCACCACATCAACTACATTGCCAGCCGGTACCATAATCCAAACTACGCGCCTGCCCGGCATGGCCAGTGCCATATCGCCAATAGTTGGGGCCGTAGTAATTCCTTCGTTGGCTATCTTCTCCATTGCAGCCTTGTTCACATCAAAGGCTACAACGGTGTGACCCTTGCTTTTGAAATTCAGAGCCAGGTTGTAGCCCATTTTTCCCAAACCAATTAAACCTATTTGCATTGTAGAGGGTTTATGCTTATCACTAAAAAACGACTCTAAGGGAGCCAAATTAAATGATTCCCATCACATAACTAAAAACCAGATTTAGGGAATTGATCATTTTTGTGTGAATCTGACTGATATAAGTTAGTTTTTTGAATCAATATTTATAGAAAATGGGCTCAAACTGACTCTCGAGTTGGGTATATAAAGATTCAAAAGCCCCGAACCGGGCGTTATATAATTCCTGGAGCCTATCGTCTGGGGCAAAGGTGATTTGATGACTTTGATTAGACAGAAATGGAAGGTTTAATGCCCGAAATGCCACCTGGGCTGCCCCCATCGCTGAGGCATCATGAGTTCCCGAAACTATGAGTTCTTTTCCTAAAATATTACTGAGAATCTGAACCCATTCAGGTGCATGAGTAAACCCCCCACTTACTAATACTTTTTTAGAGGGTCCGCAGGCTGCCTCAACACTTTTGACAATACTTCTCAATTCAAAGCAGACCCCTTCCATCAATGCCTTTATAAAATGAGCCCGTGTATGTCGTAAAGAAAGATTAAAAAAAACCCCTCTAGCATCCGGGTTGTAAATAGGTGCTCTTTCCCCTTGTAGAAACGGTAATGCAAGCAATCCATCCGAACCGGCCGGAATCTGGGATGCTAATTTCGTCAACTCGCCCAACGACATTGAAGCTGAAAAAAACTCCCGGGCAAACCAATCCAGAATTACAGTTCCATTATTCGTGGCGCCCCCAATAATAAGGGTCTCTTCATCCAATAGATATCGAAATAGTTTCCTTTCAGAATCCCTAGTCTCCTTACTACCAACTCTTCTCACAGCCCCGCTTGTTCCAACGGTAATAGTCAAAGCTCCCTGATCCATTGCATTACTTCCGAGTTGTGCCAGGCAACCATCACTCGCCCCTAGAAAGACGGGAACTTCCAGCAGGTCGGATGGAATACCCTTTACATTAGGTCTAATAAATACTTTACTGGATATCGAAACTGGTTTGGATAGCCTTTCTGGTGAAATCCCAACCAGAGCCAGGGCTTCTTCTGACCATCTAAGCGATTCAAGATCAAACAATCCTGTCGCTGAAGCGAGCGAATAATCAATAAGATATTCTCCGCTAAGACGAAAAACTATATAGTCCTTGATCGATATAAATTTATATGCGTTCTCAAACAATTTCGGTTCATGTTCCTTCCACCATAATAATTTACAAAGCGGAGACATGGGGTGAATGGCTGTACCCGTTTGGTCATGAAGCCTTTTACCAAGTTCAGTATTGCGAAGTCCGGAGGCTTGTTCTGAACTTCGAGTGTCGGCCCAAATAATCAATGGGGTTAAAGGTTCATCATTCTTATCTATCGCCATTAAACTATGCATGGCACTACTGAAACAGATGGCTGCAATTTGATACTCAGAACTGATTTCCTTCATGGTCATACTAATTCCTTCAAGAACAGCATTGAAAATCTGTTGTGAATCTTGCTCAGCAAAACCAGGTTTGGGGTAGTGTGTCGGATAAAAACATTGATGGCTTTTCAAAACATGACCCACACCTGAAACGGCAAGTACTTTGGTACTGGTTGTACCGATGTCGATCGCGAGAACGAAAGGAGTCAATGGATTCGAGTAACGAATCAGAAAAATAGGGAAAACAGGGGACTAATAAAATGCGAAGATTATCGCTTCAAAAACTTAAAGGTACTTTTTGAATTAAGACCCGCATCACTTACTGAAACAAAGTAATAACCTGAGGTTATGTCTTTAACCCGGATCTTGATTTCATGTTCATCCACTATCTCAGTCTCCAGGTCCATGGTATTGCCGAGAATGTTATGGATCGTCAGCTTTACTTTTTTTGCTTGTGGAGCTTCAAACTTAACACTAACATACTCTGTTGCCGGATTTGGATAAACCTGAATTGATTTGATGGGATCGGGCTGAACGGTATAAAAAGCCTCCTCTTTGACCTGACCAAATCCAAGTTGGACTGTCAGAGCCAAAGTGACCAAAATGTATAGAGCTTTCTTTAGGTTCATTTACGTTTGTATACGTCTATTAATGCCCATTAGATGCAACTTGTGAGCCAAAAGTTTAAAATCGGACAAAATAAACTTATGGAAAACCCGTTTTAATCGCATTTTTTAAAAGCCGCAGGCAGGAAGTCAATGATATCGCTCGCGATGAGGGAATTTTGACCTTTTTCGCGTGCTGCCAGATCGCCTGCTAACCCATGTAGGTAAACGCCCAGAATGGCTGCGTCCTTGGACTGATAACCTTGGGCCAAAAGGCCAGTCAGAAAACCGGTAAGAACATCCCCACTGCCAGCAGTGGCCATACCCGGATTACCCGTGGAGTTAAAAAATACTTTATCACCTGGAGTAGCAATTGCGGAATACGCCCCTTTTAAAATCACCACCGACTGAATTCGGTTAGCGAACTCTTTAAGTTTTTCAAGCCTGTCAAAATCATTCTTCGATGAGCCAACAAGTCGTGCGAACTCGCCCGGGTGCGGGGTTAGAATACTCCCAACAGGAATCAATTTCTGGAGTTGTGGATTAGAAGATAAAATGTTCAACGCATCCGCATCTATGACTACAGGCTTTCTGAACTTATTCAGAATTTCCTCTAATCCCTTTACTGATTCAGCTGCCTGACCCAGTCCGGGACCAATTCCCAAGGTATCATAAAAATCCTCTATTTCTCGACCTGAAAAATAATCGACAGACTGATCGATGGTCGCCATCGCTTCTGGCACAGCTGTCTGAATAATTGAATATCCGCTCTGTGGCACGTGAACTGTTAGCAAACCTAACCCGGATCTCAATGCTGCTCTCGCAGCAAGAACTGCAGCTCCTATCTTTCCTGTTGAGCCCGCAATAAGAAGCGCGTGCCCAAATTTTCCTTTGTGATCAAACCGTGACCGGGGTTTTAAAATCCGTTTTGTAGACTTATGCGTTGTTAGAGAATAGGAAGGCACAACTTCCTTCAAAAATTTCCTACTCAAGCCAATCTCTACCAAGTGCCATTCGCCAACGAATTGCTGATTCTCAGGTACCAAGAAGCCAAGCTTTGGGTTTTGAAAAGAGACCGTATGATGAGCTTTGAAAATTTCACCTTCGGAATGTTGATCTACCCGCAAACCCGAAGGGGTATCAACCGCAAGTTTAATAGCCTTACTGTTATTTAAACAATCAATCACTTTCGCATAAATACCCTCAACCGGACGCGACAATCCGGTACCAAAGATTGCATCGATCAGAAGAGTTCGATCTGAGAAGAGTTCGCAGTCAACATTGATAGTGATTTCCTGAGTTGAAATCTTCTCTAGTCGTTTCAGATTAGCTGTGAAATCTGGAGATTCTTTGATGCCTCCGCGTACAATCCAAACCTTTACCGGATAATTCCAATCATGCAGCAGACGTGCAATAGCTAAGCCATCACCTCCATTGTTACCTGTGCCGCACACAATGCCTACTTTTTGAGTTGCATCGTAGCGTTCAATAAACCAATTGACAAAAGCCCGACTAGCCCGTTCCATCAACTCAATAGAAGCAATGGCTTCTTCCCGGATCGTGTAAGCATCCCAGGCTTTAATCTGATCAGCGGATAAAATTTTCATGGTAACTATCGGTCTACCTCACCCAATACAATATCGATTGAGCCAAGAATGGCGATTAAGTCTGCAATCAGAACTCCGCGGCTAATTTCCGGTAAGATGGAGAGATTTACAAACGAGCATGCTCTGGCTTTGCAACGAAAAGGAATATCACTCTTGCCATCGGCACGAAAATAAAAGCCTAACTCGCCTTTCGGATTTTCTGCACGCACATAAAACTCTTGCGCTTTGGGTCGGATCTTTTTAGGGACAATTGCCTGGGGATCAAACTCGCGGGTACGTTTATGTTCACCCTCCAGCTTATCAAGACACTGATCCATAATCCGCAAAGACTCATGTATTTCTTTTACTCGCACCCATGTGCGATCCCAGCAGTCTCCTACCTTACCCATCTTCCCTTCTCCGATGGGAACTTCAAACTCCAATTCCGCGTAAACCGAATATTCATCCACTCTACGCAAGTCAAAACGCAACCCGGAGCCGCGCAACATCGGGCCCGTAACTCCCGAGTTAATTGCCAGGTTAAGCGGAATTACACCCACATTGGCAGTTCGATCAATAAAGATTTTATTGTTGACTAATAATTTCTCCAACTCAGCCACTTTGGGTTTGAAATAGGTAATGAATTCGCGACAACGCTGTTCAAATCCAACCGGTAGATCATAAAACAATCCACCAATCCAGATATAGTTATAAAGCATACGGGCACCGCTGGCCCATTCGAGTAATCGAAGAATATGTTCGCGATCGCGCATGATCCAGAAAAAAGGAGTGAATGCACCCAGATCAAGTCCATACGTTCCGACAGCAATCAAGTGCGAAGCGATCCTGTTTATCTCCGCCATTAGCACGCGAATGTATTCTACCCGTTTAGGAATTTGATCCGAGATTCCAAGCATTCTTTCCACGCCCATCGCATAGGCATGCTCCGAATTCATAGCAGCCACATAATCCATGCGGTCAACAAAAGGAATCACCTGATTGTAAGGAAGGCTTTCAGCATGTTTCTCAAAACAACGATGCAGATATCCGATATGAGGAACCACCTCTTTAATGATCTCTCCATCTGACAAAACTTCTAGTCGTAATACGCCATGGGTAGAAGGATGTTGGGGACCAAGATTAATAATCATCTCCTCCGATTTCAGTTCACCAGCCTTGAACTTGTTCGGCTCTGAGTCGACTAAATTATCTTCCTTATATATATACTGTTGGGGTTTCAATGGAAAATTGATAATGGACAATGGAAAATTATTAAACAACTCATCCTTTTGATTTTGAAGTTTTAATTGAAGCAGTTAAAATTTTAATAAGTTCCACGTTGTAGTTAAGCAGTGATTCTCCTTTCATATCATCTAGAATTTTGGAATCTATCAATAACCGAACCCAGTATTGAGTTTCGTTGGCTTCTTTATTGGCAATGGACAGTTTATGAATAAAATCCGCTTTAGATTCCGCCTGATTGGCCTCTTCAACCAAGGCACCAATTGCAGTACCACTTCGAAGTAATTGCTTAGATAGAATAAATTCCTTTTCAGCGTGGAGCTCCCTACAGACTTTGATAATCTCCAAAGCAAAAGAATAGCTCTTCTGTTTAAGAGCATTCTCCCCTTTCTTCATTATCAATTGTCCATTATCCATTATCAATTATTATTAATATTCAATCTTTACTCCCCGATAGTACTCCTCATGTTTATAATCTTTTCGCAGCGGATATCCTTTCCAATCTGCAGGCATTAAAATTCTTCTCAGATCTGGATGATTCTTGAATACTATTCCAAACATATCATACACTTCACGTTCCATCCAATTGGCCGCCTTCCAAACCGTTACAACACTATCTACTTCTGGATTTTCCCTTGGCAAGATTACTTTCATCGCCAGGGATTGATTGAAGGGAATTGAATAAAGGTGATAAATCACCTCCATCGTTCCTGCTTCGGTGCCATTGTCAACACCCGTGATGCAGGAAAGCATATCAAAATAAGAGGCAGGGTTTTTATGCAACTGATCGCACACCGAAAGCAACGCTTCCGGCTTGACAACTACTCCAAAAGGTGTTGAGTTCAGAATCTCAATCACTTCCGCTGAGGTGACCTGGCGAATCAAGGCTAGCAATTCTTCTTTTTTATCCGGCATGAGATTCCTTTTCTATCACTTGTTCAATCGCGGTGGGCTTCATCCGGCTTTCATTTCTGATTTTCTCATGAAGTTTTAAGATACCTCCAATCAACGCTTCGGGCCTTGGTGGGCAACCGGGCACATAGACATCAACCGGGATAATCCGATCCACTCCTTTCACTACATGATAGCCATGTTGCCAGTAAGGTCCGCCACAATTTGAACAAGAACCCATCGAAATCACATAGCGAGGTTCGGACATTTGCTCATACAGTTGCTTGATGCGGTCAGCCATTTTAAATGTCACGGTACCCGAAACAATCATTACATCCGACTGACGCGGAGTTGCCCGGGGCACCATACCAAACCGGTCCATGTCGTAGACAGTGCTTCCGGTGCTCATGAATTCAATGGCGCAGCAGGCTAAACCAAAAGTCATCGGGAAAAGTGATGACAACCGTGACCAGTTCAACAAGTCATCAACTTTAGTAATGATGACACCTCCATTTTCAAATTGCTGATCCAACAAACCCTTCATACTTTCTTCTTCAAGGATTTACGTTCTGCATATTTCGCGTTCACCTCTTCATATAAATTTACAGGAACGGGTGATTCAACATCCGTTGTACGTGGACTGGCTTTTACCCAGTCTATATGTCCCATTCTCCAGGCATACGCTAAACCTATCACCAGCACTAAAATAAAAATCAACATTTCAGTAAATGCATACCAACCCCATATACCATCTGTTTGATCAATTAATTCTTTATCGGCAAACACGACCGACCAGGGAAAAAGAAAAACAATCTCGACTTCGAACAATATAAAGATTAAAGCAAGTACATAGAATCGAAGATTGAATTGGATCCATGCAGGCCCCTGCGGAGTTTCCCCGCTTTCATAAGAACTAAGTTTTTGTGTATTGGGTCGATTGGGTCTGATTAACCTTGAAACCAATAGTGCAGCTGCAACAAACAGTGCTCCACCAACTGTAAACAGTAGAATCTGCGAAAAGATAGAAACAGACGTTAGTTCAGAATTCATCCGAACCAAAGATACGCACAGGTATGGTTCTAACCCAAGAATTTCAGGGATACTAAAGGTTGATGGTGTTGAAGGTATCGCCCTGATTCAGGTCACCGGTATCAAATCCTTTTTTAAACCAGCGTTGACGCTGGGCAGACGTGCCATGAGTAAATGAGTCGGGTACTACATACCCCCGCGCCTGCTTTTGAAGCCGGTCATCTCCAATCGCGCTGGCAGCATTCATAGCCTCTTCATAATCACCGTCTTCGATCATATTATTCATATTGTTGGCATGATGAGCCCAGACTCCCGCCAGAAAATCGGCTTGCAATTCGAGTTTAACAGAAAGTTTGTTGTATTCCTCCTCACTTAATTGTCCGCGCATTTCATGCACCTTATCTGTAATGCCCAATAAATGCTGTACATGATGTCCCACCTCATGTGCTATCACATAGGCCTGTGCAAAATCTCCTGGCGCATCAAAGCGGCTCTTAAGCTCTTCATAAAAACTTAAATCGATATACAACTTCTCATCAGCACTGCAGTAGAAAGGTCCCGTTGAAGCATCGGCCGAACCACATCCTGATTGTACACTACCACTGAATAACACCAGGGTTGGCTCGCGGTAGTCATTCATCAATTGGTTCCAGACATCTTCTGTATCGGCCAAAACCACTCTTACAAATTGAGAAAGCTCTTCTTCCTCCGGGGTTGCCTGATATGGAACCGTTTGAGAAACAGAAGGACTATTGTCCAATGGAACTTGTTGAAGCAATGATAAAGGATTCTGACCAGTGATCAACCCGATCACTACGATCACGATAACCAGCCCTATTCCACCTTTGATGGGCAGACCACCAAAGCCGCCACCCCCACCGCTGCCACGTTGATCTTCTACATTACCACTCTGTCTTCTTCCACGCCACTGCATATAATGAATTTAAAATGGAAGGTACAAAGTCAGCAAATGTGAAACAAAACCAGGTCTGCCATTTAGTTTTTAGGCGCCTCCACAAAGACCGGTCCCTGCTCGAACCTCCAGTCGTCTGTTAATTTTTTCAAGCCAGAACCATCAGCTTTCATCAGCCAGATGTCGTACCAGGTGGAATTTTTATCAGACGCATCGTAAACAATCCATTCTCCATCAGGGCTCCAATTATGCCAGCCTTCATTAAGTTCATCGGTGGTCAACTGCTTCACATCCTTGCCTTCAGACGAGGTAGAAAAAATACTGTAGTTACCGTTTTGATAGGACATGTAGGAGATTTTGTTTTTACCAGGAATGACCACAGGAGGACCTGCATGATAGACATGCCATTCGGCAGTGGTGTCAGTTTCGGGATAATGAGTAAGTTGACGTTTGTTTGTTCCGTCATCATTCATCACCCACAATTCAGCCTTTTCATTTTGAAAATTTCTTCTCTTGAGCCGATGACGAAAAACAATTTGCTTTTCATCGGGTAAAAAAACAGGATCATTAAATGATGCTGCAGTATCGGAAGTTAATTGCTTGTAGGATCCGTCCTGGATATTAATCAGAAAAAGTTGTTGCCGGATACTCTTTCCAATCCTTCCAGAAACTATTATCTCCTTTCCATCCTTCCTACTACATACGTAGGAGTCCTCCAAACGTAAATCAGAGACTTTCCTCACATTGTTTCCATTGGCATCCATTTCATATAAGAAATACATTCGATAGGTAGTATCGCGATCGGAAGCAAAATAAATTTTATCCTTATAGGCGTAGTACACCCAATCTATTCCTTTCGAGTTTGAAATATTCTTTTTGTCAGAACCATCAGCATTCATGACAAACACTTCATAATTGCCGTTAGCCGTATCATAATAAACGTTATAGGCTATTTTGAGCTTGCTTACATCAATCAGTTTTTCTTTAATTGTGCCACATTCAAGCAATAAAGTTGAAAAAGCAATGCTTATTAACCCCAAAAGGATTCTACATTGTCTGAGCATAGGTATCCTTTATTTCCAGGCTGCAAGAATCACGCCCATCACAGTTAAAGCAACAATGCTATAACCGGCATTAATAAGAAATAATTTGAATGATCTTCTTTCGAACAGATAATGTGTTCCCACAAAGGTGGCCACCCAGCCAAAGCCCGCCAGAAATCCCCACATAGCGCCCATGGTAGGATCATTTTCGGGCCCCATAAACATGGCGAGATTAACCGCAGCAATTAATCCGAGAACAAAAGCCAATCCAAAAATTTTAACCATGTTACCACCTTTCATGCTTTCTTCTGTGAAACCATTTTCCTTCATCCACGCTTTACCAAAAACAGCGGGTGAATACCAGAGTCCACCGATCAAAAAGGTGGAAAGTGCAGCAACCAAAATAGCGAGGTAGTTTAATTGAACATCCATAAAGGTTAGGGTTAAAGGGTTTATATAAATTTAGTAATTCTTTGCATTTATTCCAGTAGCTTTCCGGTACGGAGATAATGGTTAATAGCCTCCGCCCAATCTTTCAAATCGTGAGCGAACATTTTACCAAGTGCCTCCTTATTGATGCGACCGCCTGCGTCTGTCAATCCGGTGTATGAATAGGTAACCGATACCCATGTATTTTCCTGTTGCGATTTACATTCTACCGTGATAAACCAAATTCTCTGGTGAGTGGATACCTGGTACTCAATAAAAAATTCAGTAGGCTTGTATTGAGAAACTACCCACATATATTCCATTTCATCGGGGTGGTTACCCGCTGTTTTAAAAATCATGTGCTCCTCCACTTCAGGATGCTGTGAATAAATTATCTGAGGTTCCCACCCAGCCGCCCATTCCTTTTCACGAATGGGTCCAAATAATGGAAATGTCTTTTCGATAGGTGCTTTCACTAAGAAGGAAGCTGTCTTTTCTATTCGTTCGGCAGTTTGTGATATTCCAGTATGGGTCATAAAAAGTAAACTCAAAAGAATTAGTCGCACGATTATCCGCTTTTACTGAGTTGAAATTGCGAACTTTATAAACACGAAATTTGACACAGATACTGAAGCGGAAAAAACCGTGACTGAACCGGACAAAATCAATCCTCCAGTTGAGGAAGTAAAACTGAATGACGGCCTAATGCGGCTGATTGGCATTCCATTTTTTGGAATTGCCATTCCGAACATAACCGGGTTATTCGGAAACCTGAGCTGGACCGATGCCTCCTACTGGCTCGGCTATCTCTACTTTATCGGATTGGCAGCGGCTATATGGCAGGGTAATCGCTATTTACTCTTTCGCACCCGCAAACGGTTTACCTGGTTTGATAAGCCTATCGAGAAACTGGTGCTGCTTTTTATGAATAATATTTTTTACACTACCCCACTAACCATTGCCTGGTTGTGTATGTGGTATAATCTGGCGGGCTTTGAGGGAATAAAATGGGACGTGATTTTGATCGTGGCTCTGGTGAATGTTATCTGCGTATTATTTGTAACCCATGTATATGAAACTGTATTCATGGTAAAGGAACAGCAAAATGAACAGGTCAAAAATTCAGAACTGCAACGGGCCAAAGCAGAAGCTGAACTGGCTGCTTTAAAAAACCAGATCGATCCGCATTTTATGTTCAACTCGCTGAATACACTCACTCATTTAATTAAAGTGAATGGAACCAAAGCGTTGGAGTTCACCGAAAATCTGGCGGAAGTGTATCGGTATATTCTTAGTCAGAAGGATCAAACCCTGGTTTTGTTGGATGATGAGTTGGACTTCACCCACAAATACACCGATCTGCTGCACCTGCGTTTTGGAAATGCTTTAATCATCCAGAAACAATTCAACGGTACAGCCGGTAAAGATTTTCTGATTCCTCCCACCTCGGTATTTGTGGCATTTGAAAATGCCGTAAAGCACAACGAGATTAGTGAAAAAACACCCATGCAGATAGATGTGGATATCAGGAATGGATATTTAACCATAACCAATTCAATTCGGGAGCGAAAGACGAGGGCGCATTCTTCGCGCATCGGGCTAAAAAATCTTGATGAGCGATTTAAACTGGTTACCGGCAAAGGAATCACAACGGATAAACAGGATAATAAATTTGTCGTGCATCTGCCCCTGATACCCATTAATAGCTAAGCATGAACATAATCATCATTGAAGACGAACTACCAGCCAGGGCCAAGCTGATTTCTATGTTGCAGGTGATTGATCCATCCATTCGCATAGTAGCAGAGTTAGGCAGTGTAAAAGAATCTCTCGAATGGTTGAGCAAGAACATTGAGCCGGAGTTAGCCTTTGTTGATATCCAGCTATCCGATGATCACTCCTTTGAGATTTTCAGAAAACATCCGGTTAAATTTCCAGTGATCTTCACCACCGCCTATGACAAATACATCCTCGAAAGTTTTGAATTTAACTCCATCGATTATTTATTGAAACCAATTACTGAAGAAAAGCTGAAACGTTCGCTCGATAAAATTCAAAAACTGGAACAACACTTTTTTCAGGGCAACGTCTTAAAACTCATTCAACAACAATCTCCTGCGAAGGGAAGAGTAGTAGCTCGCAAAGGTACCGAGTTTGTTGCCCTTAATGCAGATGAGATTGCCTACTTCTTCACCGATCATAAAATTGTTTTCGTGCGGGACTTTCAGGGGCGACAAATGATTGTAGATAAAAATCTTAGTGAACTGGAAAGCGAACTCGATCCTAAAATGTTCTTTCGGATCAACAGAAAATTCATCGTGAATCAAAAAGCAATTGACCGTTTTAAACCTGATTCCGGAAAGATCCAGATTTTTTTAAGGCCTGAGATTAAAGAAGAGGTGTATGTTAGTAAAGAAACAGCACCGGAGTTCAGGAAGTGGATTGGGGCCTCACCCTAAATCCCTCTCCAATTGGAGAGGGACTTTGTGCGAATCAAAACCCTTCGTCCTTCGGTTCCCACAGCTCAATCTTATTGCCCTCCGGGTCCATAATCCAACCAAACTTGCCGTATGGATACTCTTCCATCGCGCCAACAATTTGAACACCCTCCTCCTTCAGAACCTTGAGCAATTCAACCAGATTCTCAACCCGGTAGTTAAACATGAATTGCTTTTCACTGGGCTGAAAGTAAGTTGTATCTTCCTTGAACGGACTCCATGCCGTGAGTGCCGGTACCTTTGCCTCTTTATTTTCGAGATCCATCCATCGAAAGGAAGCTCCATACTCATCGACCGGCAAACCCAGGTGCTTACCATACCATGCTTTTAATTTTTTCGGATCGGCTGTTTTGAAAAACACACCGCCAAGGCCGGTTACACGTTTCATAGTAATTACTTTTAATCTGTTAAGCTCACTTTTTTATACCTCGCTCATACATTTCAACCCATTGTTTTGGAGTTAGCTTCGAAGCGAGTTCACCAATCAATTTGACCGGAATATCTTCTGCTTTTCGAAATCGGATACACGACTTACCCATATCCAGTTTTTTATCCGTTGCCTTTTTCCAGGCATTTATAAACCAATCATTCAAGGCCCCATACACGGCCATGTGATAAACGGCAATATGATTTTTTTGTGAGGCCACGCTCATAAAAGGCAATGCATCTTTCGGATTCGTGTGATAACCCGGTGGATAAAGTTTATGCGGTACTACATAGCTGATCATGCCGTATTGCATGGTTTCTTCAAACCCCTTGGGGAGGTTCTTTTTAATTTCGTTTCGTAACACTGAAATAATTTCTGCCCGTTCGTCTGGCAAGGTAAGTAGGTATTCGTCTACCGTTTTAGCTTTAGATTGCATATTGATATTTTTGATTTTTTTAAGTCTAAATATGCTGATCCAGCAAAATAACATTTCCGTCCGGGTCTTTAATCGTTAGGCTTGCCGGCCCCGTGGTTTTTTCATCGGCCTCGGTTTCTAACTTAATACCGCTGGCCTTTAGCTTTCGCTGAATTGCTCGTATATCTTCAAACTGTTGAAGTGTACTGGCGTTCTCGTCCCACCCAGGATTAAAAGTTAAAATGTTACCTTCAAACATTCCCTGAAAAATGCCGATGAGTGAATTCCCATTCTTCATTATAAGGTAATTCTGTTTCAAACTCCCAGCAAACTGTGTAAAGCCGAGAGCCTCGTAAAATCTCTTTGAAGTCGCAAGGTCCTTGACACTCAGACTTACCGAAAATGCTCCTAATTTCATTTGCTCCGTTTCACTTTTGTCAATTATAATAATTTTATCCGATTGCTTTACAGTCTTTGATTTGATAAAGTAACCTGCGCTGAATGATAGTACAAAGCCCGCCAGTATCAATAATGTGTTTTTCATTTTTTATATTCAGTTTTTTTGAGATCGTTCTAGCTTCTTGCCGTGGGTAGAAATTCTTTCTTCCGCAACAAAGCAGCACTAATAAAGGTAATGATTAAACCTACTGGTAAAATTTCCATGAGAGTCATGGCAAAACGAATAAACGGGTTCTCATAAACTGCTTTGAATTCTTCCATATCTTTGATAGCAGTATTCACTTCAGCCTCAGGCTTTCCCTCTTTCTTTACCTTTTCTACATAATGTTTGGTAAATTCTTCAGAATAACCTTTCGAAACAGTATTGTAAGCAACCTCCCACGATAAGGCGTGGCAAAATGACGCTACCAGGGTAATTAATATGCCTACCTGAAAGCCCTTACCGAAGTAATTGCACCATTTTTTTGGTTATCGCGGTAAGACTTAACTCCGAAGAATACAAGCGAAAGCGCTACCACCATGGTGGTGTAGCCGATCAGCATACCGTTGTCGAAATTCACGATCCCTTTGTCATACAAAGGTGCCGTAACAAAAAACATGGCACCCAGAATAACACCGGCAATGAGTCCGTAGGTGATTACAATTTTTTTCATAGTGTTTTGTTTTTTTGCTCAAATCAAGCTGCGGCTATCGTAAATCCATTCACCCAAAAGGGTGATTTGAATAAAATTAAGGGAAATCATCCAAAAGTATGATGATCTGATCCAGTAACCTGAAATCCAGTACCTAACTAGGGAATCAGCCTGAGTTCCTTAGCCCGTTGTATGGCCTGGGTTCTGCGGTTTACATCCAGTTTGAGAAAAAGATTTGACGAATGTGTTTTAATCGTATTCAGCGAAACGAAAAGTTTATCGGCAATCTCCTGATTGCTTAACCCTTTTGCCATTAACTCCAAAACTTCATGTTCCCGTTTGCTTATCCCGAGCCGCTGTAGCTCAGCATCGTTGAGAATAAACTCCGGGCCTACCACTACCACCTGTTTGCGGGTGAGTTTAAGGCCGGCCCAGATTCCTAATCCTGTAAAGAACAAAGCCACTGACCCAACATAAAACTCGATGGAAAGGTCATGAACGATTAGTCGGTATTCGAGATATTTGAGCAATAACACCAACCCTGCCAGGGCAAGACCATAAAGAATTACTGTTCTTTTCATTAAAGGATTGCTTGGTGAGAATTACCGGCTTTCCAGAATCCCTTTCAGATTGATAAAATTCTGATTCATGTCTTTGAGTAGCATTTTCTTAATCATGGGGATCATCAGGTTTAACGGAAATGGATTACTGCCCATAAACGTAGTGGTGATTTTGGTGCGATTGCTATCCACTGGCACTGTTGTGGTATAAGCTTGATTGGTTGCTTTAAATGGTTTTTCAAAACGTAGTTCAACATCATAACGCTCGCCTTCTTTGATTGCAGTAATCTCCTGCGCACCAATACCTACATTTTTATTTTCACTCGACCACGAAGAAATAAACCCAACGGTGCCATCCGTGCCCGTATAGTCGATCTTGATATTGGGATCGGCCATAACCCACACACTGTATTTCTCCTGATTCTTGATCTGCTTAACAAAGTTAAAAACCTCCTGACAGGGCTTCTGAACAACAATCTCAGCCGAAAGCGTAAAAGATTTGGGCATGATGGCTGCAGATAATAGGATTAAGGCAACCAAGGCGATGAGGATGTATAGGACGATCATACGATAGGGTTTTAGTTGGGTAACGAAGATAGTGGATTTTGAGATTCGTTTTTGGATCGGAAGAACGGAATGCCGGTACTTAAGTATCAATTCTATTAAATTAAGGCTCGGGATGTTCAACACACCGGGCAAAAATGCTACTTTAATGTGTTGTCTTTACTCCATGCCATTTAGACTACTTATACTTCTTCATTTACTCCCCTTCGTGGTGACAGCCCAATCCATTCCGCCCTGGCAGGAAGGATACTTTGACATTCATCATATCAATACCGGCTCGGGCAACTGTACATTTTTTGTTTTTCCTGATGGAACGACCATGCTTTTAGATGCAGGCGATGTTGACAGGTCAGCGAAGGCCAGAATCAACAATCCCCTTAAAATTGCGCCCCGGTTACCAGACACTACTTTTTCAGCAGCCCAAAGTATTTCCGAATATCTAAGCCACATTTCTCCGAAAATAGACAGGATTGAATATGCCATCATCTCCCACTTCCATCCTGACCATTATGGAACCATAGGCCCATTCTCCAAAACATCGCGGAAGGGATCCTATAAATTATCTGGAATTACGGAGGTACATGAATACATCCCTATAAAAAAATTGATTGACAGGAATTATCCATCCTACTCATACCCGGTAGATATTGCCAAAAACCATTTTGATTCTGCCACCTTCTCGAATTACCTGCGTTTTATTCAATCCCAAATCGTCAGCAAAGCATTTTTAGTTGAAGCATTACAGCCCGGAAGTATGAATCAAATCGTGTTGCGAAGTTCTCGGTATCCGTCCTTTCAGGTAAGGAACGTGAAGGTGAATGGCGACATCTGGACCGGTAAGGGAAATGCATTCAATAATATATTGCCTCAAACTATATCCTCAACCCTGTATAACGAAAATCCGCTTAGCCTTGCCTTCAAAATTTCGTATGGTGCATTTGATTACTTTACGGGTGGCGACATGACGGGCCTTACAGGCTTTGGGTTACCAGCCTGGTTTGATGTAGAGACTCCTGTCGCCAGGGTAGTGGGCAAGGTAGATGCGATGACACTCAACCATCATGGTATACGCGATGCTTCGAATGAATTCTTTTTAAGAACATTGGCACCCCGGGTAATCATTCAGCAATCGTGGAGTTCGAATCACCCGGGCGAAGAAGTGCTTCACCGAATCATTTCACCTGCTACGTATGATGGCCCACGGGATATTTTTGCGACCTACGTACATCAAGAAACCATTATTACCTACGGGAGATGGCTTACCGGTAATTATAAGTCGACCCGCGGGCATATCGTTATTCGCGTTTCACCAGGCGGAAGTGACTTTATGGTTTACATTCTTGATGACAGCCGGGTAGGGCTGCCGTTGGTTAAAACCTTTGGGCCTTACATTTCAAAGTAATCAATCATTATGGCCAGACAATTTAGTTCAATACAACTTCTTTTTTTGGTGCCCGGCTTACTACTTATTGGCGCAAGCCTTTACATTCCTGCCGACTATGCCTACAAGCAACTTTTTTGGCTTCGAACAGAAGCACGGTATTTAGAGCACATTCTTCCTGAAAACGAACCCGACATAGCTTATTCATTGCTGGAGTTTGCTGATGCAACCGGTGCCCTTTACCAGGCAAAAGAAAACGCAGAAAACACCATGATTACCGGAAGCGATGACCAGCATTTCATTTTATATTATAATCCAATCAATCCTACAGATTATGTTATGATGAATCCTGGTCGGTACTTAATCCTTCTGTTTTTTCCACTTGGGGTGTTGCTGTGTTTTTTGGGCTGGCCAGAAAGAATGTCTATTAGCCAGAAGAATCCTACCTAGGAAGAACGTATTGTTGTTCCTCTAAGATTTGTCTGTCAGGTTGTTGGATCTGGTAGTAACAAATACCCAAGGTTATTTTCGTGAATCTTTTTATGTTTAAGTATGAGAAACCTTACAACTTCCCGCAGAAATTTTATCAAGAAGGGCATAACCACGGTGGCATTGTCATTTCCCGTTTTTAACATCATCAGCAGGCCGATACTGGAAGAAGAAATTATTGGCCATGGCAAGTTTCGATACCGGGTTCATAAGAATTGGGGAAACCTCGATCCGACTAAAACTCCGGTGAAGAACTGCCATGAAATGGTGATGGATAAGAAAGGCCGGTTGATTATGGTGACCGATGAAACAAAAAACAACATCATCATCTACGACCGCTCCGGCAAATTGATCACCACCTGGGGGAATGAGTTTCCTTCCGGCCACGGACTTACCTTGTCGGATGAAGGCGAGGAATTTCTTTACATCTGCGATCCGGAAACTGGCAGAGTAGTAAAAACTACGATAGATGGACAACACCAGCTGGAGTTACCACACCCACACTCAATAAACGTATATGAAAGTACGCAAACCTATCGCCCAACCGAAACAGCGATTGGCCCCAATGGTGATATTTATGTAGCCGATGGGTATGGATCGCAGTACATTTTGCAATTCAATTCAAAAGGAGAGTTTATCCGAAAGTTTGGCGGCCCCGGAAGTGAAGATTCAAATTTCAGCACTGCCCATGGTGTATGTATTGATGCGCGCGATGCAACTAACATTACCCTACTCTGTACTTCCCGTGGACACAATTCATTCAAGCGTTTCAGTCTGGATGGAAAATATTTATCTACCCTGTTTCTTCCCGGAGCCTTTGTTTGTCGCGCGGTAATTGATGATACAAACATTTATGCGGGTGTGTGCTGGTCGCGTCTGCGGTATCTTGAGCAAACGAACAATTCAGGTTTCGTAACAATACTCGATGGAAAGGACAAAGTGATATCCAATCCAGGCGGCACAGCGCCTACGTATAAGAAAGGTGAGCTACAGCTAATGGTTCAGGACAAACCGATCTTCAACCATTGTCACGATGTGTGTGTTGATAATGATAAAAATCTTTACGTATGCCAATGGAATGCGAACAAGACATATCCGGTTAAGTTGGAGCGGGTTTAAGATTTAAATTTATGAGCAACACTTATGAAGTGAAAAATACTGAAATTAGTGACCTGGACTTGATCTTCGAATTATTTGAACAGTCAATTAATTACCAGGAGAAAAAAGGGTATCCCGTTTGGAGAAACTATGACCGGAATGCTATTATCAAGGACATTGAAAATAAAAATCAATACAAGGTTATTATTGGTTCCAGTACGGCAATTGTGTTTAGTGTTGGGTATGCCGATAAAATTATCTGGCGACACTATGATCAGGGAGGTTCCCTTTATCTTCATCGCATCGTAGTAAATTCAGACCACAAAGGACAAAAACTAATTGGAAAAATAGTGGACTGGGCGATCCAACATTGCAAACAGAAAGGACTGAATAGCATTCGCATGGATACCTGGGCTAATAACCCGACCCTCATTGAATACTATAAGACCTTTGGGTTTAACGTGATTGAGAACTACACAACTCCTGATAGTGTTGGATTGCCAGTGCATAACAGAAACCTGGCATTGACTCTGTTGGAGTATAATACCTTCTGAGTGACCAATTGATGCTAACCATTCAGACGCGTCAATTTACCTTCATAATTGTTTTACGATGCTCAATACCCCAGCCCACAATTTCGGTCACAATCTTTTCTAAGGTACGACCATAGAGAGTGATTTCATACTCTACCGTAATCGGTTTGGTGTTGCACACTGTGCGCGTGATGAGTTGATTAGCTTCCAGATCTTGTAGTTCTTTTGAAAGCATCTTGGCACCAACGCCATCCACCACCCGCTGCAAATCCATAAACCGCATCTTGCCTTTAAAGAGCAACACAGCAATAATCTGAATTTTCCATTTACCACTGAGAATATCCATTGCATCGCGCATGCCCATCAGGCGCTGGGTATGATCTTCCGCGTCACAAGGATGTTCAGAGGTGGATGTAGATTTGGCTTTCCTTACCGGTGGTTCTTCAATCAGTAGCTCATTCATGGGTGTAATTTCATCATCTAACAGCTTGAAAGCGATATTAGTTTCCTCGAGGAAACCGGTTTCTAAAAGGAAACCCATAACCGATCTATAGCTACTCTCCCCCAGTTTTGCAGAAACAAAAACAACATGAAACGAGATAAAATTATTTATTGGACAGCCACCGGGCTGCTGGCAGCCGGCATGGTGATGAGTGGTGCAATGTACCTGAGCAAAAACGAAGAGCTGGTGACGAACTTCACCGCCATAGGTTACCCTGTGTTTATATTAGGTATATTAGGCATAGCTAAATTACTCGGTGGCATTGCGCTTGTCGTACCTGCTCCAGCCAGGTTAAAAGAGTGGGCTTATGCAGGCTTTACTTTTGTGTTTATTGGTACGGCATGGACACATGTAGCTACTGATACACCATGGATCGCACCGATAATTGCCCTGGCAATACTGGCTGTGTCTTACTTCTTTTTCATGCGAATAAAACATGTAGCGAAATAAAGCAGTTCATCGCGGAGCCTTACTACGGGCTTCGCGATTAAATATAAGAGCTTTTGTTAAACTTCTGGAAGATCAATTCCTTCATAGAGATTTTCATAGGAAGATCACCAACTAAGCAAGTGATAATAAAATTTGGCGACTGGATCCCTTTCGTGGATTTCGTTGGAAAAACATCTATCGTAGGCGAAGGATTTATCCTGTCAGGCCGGAAGGCTTATAGCAATGGAAACTCTCGGCAATGAAAGATCATTTGACAACATCTATTTCGGTGTTCATTGAACGCTTATAGCTAATTCCAGCGAAATGCCTACCAACAATAAGACTAATAATAATTAGACTTAACATAAAAATTACTAAACGAATTGTCTTGGAGTCTGACCTCAGGCTAAATTCAAATAGCTTTGTTTGATTGTGTTTCATTTTGGATGTTGATTGTTAAGTTTAAAAAATGGCTTTCAATTCCCTAATTACAAAGGTCAGTCTAAATTGATAATCATCTTAAACAAGTTATCTACAATCAAACATGTAAACTTGTTAATAAAGTCTTCAAAAACTACTGATAAATTGACTTGCAACTGCTGCCAGACCTATTGCGACAACGTTTGCGGATTGCAGTTATAAAACAGATAAAAATTCAATTTTGTCTGTATTCCACGTGAAGTCCCTAGTTTCATGCTGATCACCTGACCAACATGTCATACAAATCTTTTCAATTATAGATTATCAACTTTCCATTACCCCGCCCACCCTTCTCTATCCAAACTTCTATATTGAATTGCCTCTGCGAGATGTTCAATTTTTATTTCAGGCGTACCAGCCAGGTCGGCAATCGTCCGCGAGACTTTTAAGATACGATCGTAGGCGCGGGCTGAGAGGCCGAGTCGCTCCATAGCGGTTTTTAACAATGTGCGGCCGGCATCGTTGATCACACAAATCTCTTTCACCATGTTGGCGGGCATCATCGCGTTGCAATAAATATTCTTCTGACCTTTAAAACGTTCGCTTTGTATTTCCCGGGCTTTCACTACACGAGCGCGAATCTCTCCGCTGGTTTCATTCTTGCGCTGGGTAGTCATCTGGTCGAAACTCACGGGCACTACCTCCACATGCAAATCAATTCGATCGAGCAGCGGGCCGCTCACTTTGCTTAAATACCGCTGCACCACACCAGGCGCACACACACATTCTTTTTCAGGGTGATTGTAATAGCCACAAGGGCAGGGGTTCATGCTTGCCACCAACATAAAGTTGGCCGGGTAATCAATCGAAATTTTTGCCCGCGAGATCGTTACGCGCCTTTCTTCCATGGGCTGGCGCATTACTTCCAGCACGGTGCGTTTAAACTCCGGCAGTTCATCTAAAAATAAAACCCCATTGTGCGATAACGAAATTTCTCCGGGTTGCGGGTTGCCCCCACCGCCCACGAGCGCCACATCGGAAATCGTATGATGGGGACTACGGTATGGTCGTGTAGTCAACAAGGTTGAGTCGGCACCGATACGACCGGCCACTGAATGAATCTTGGTTGTTTCAAGCGCTTCGCTCAACGTAAGTGGTGGAAGTATGGAAGGCAATCGTTTTGCCAACATGGTTTTACCTGCACCAGGCGGACCGATCATAATCACATTATGTCCTCCCGCTGCAGCAATCTCCAACGCGCGCTTGATGTTTTCCTGGCCCTGCACATCTTTGAAGTCGGCATCGTAGTTATTTAGTTTACTTTGAAACACTTCCCGGGTGTCCATGCGCAATGGCTCGATCACTTTCTTCTTTTCAAAAAAATCAATTGCCTCCTGCAGTGTCTCAACCCCAATCACATCCAGATTATTAACAATGGCTGCTTCGCGCGCATTGGATTTAGGAAGTACAAAGCCTTTGTACTCTTCTTTGCGCGCCTGAATGGCGATGGGCAACACACCTTTAATAGGCCGCAGAATTCCATCGAGCGAAAGCTCACCCATAATTACATACTGATCCAGTTCCTCGGCTGCAATCTGCTCGGAAGCTTTCAATACCGAAAGGGCAATGGGTAAATCATAAGCACTACCCTCCTTGCGCAAGTCGGCCGGGGCGAGGTTCACCACCACTTTGTTGCGGGGCATAAAATATTTCAGGCTTTTAAAGGAGGACTCTACCCGGTGCTGACTTTCCTTAACGGCCGTATCGGGCAAGCCACTCATATGAAAATCTTTGCCTTGCGTTACATTCACCTCCACCGTGATGGTGCGGGCATCTACTCCATGAACAGCACTACCAAACGTCTTCGCGACCATTGCAGAATTTTAGAATTACGAATTTAGATTTTAGAATTAAATCTTCGTAAGCTAAGATAGGAATATCAGGTGATTACCCAATCACTTCCTTCTCAATCAGGAGAATAAGAATGTGGATGATTTTGATGTGAACCTCCTGGATGCGATCGGCATAGCCGAAGTGAGGTACACGCAATTCGATATCGGCCAGGGGTGCAAGTTTACCACCGTCCTTTCCTGAAAGGATAATAACTTTCATTCCTTTCTCTTTAGCCGTTTGGGCAGCTCTTATGATGTTTGCAGAATTTCCGCTAGTGCTGATACCCAGAAGTACATCGCCTTTATTTCCGAGGGCTTCCAGGTACCGCGAAAACACAAACTCATACCCAAAGTCATTACTCACGCACGAGATATGACTGGGGTCGCTAACACAGATGGCTGGAATAGCTTTTCTATTATCGCGATAACGGCCGGTAAGTTCTTCGGCAAAATGCATGGCATCGCAATGCGAACCCCCATTGCCACAGGAAATAACTTTGCCACCTTGCTTTACGGAATCAGCAATTGCTTTGGCGGCCTTTTCAATATCCCTTAGATTATTTTCATCCTTCAAAAAACTTTGAAGGACTTCGGCAGCCTGGTTGAGCTCTGCTGATATAAGACTGGCGTAACTCATGAACTACTTTGTACCTGAAACAGAATCTTTTACAGGAGGTTTAGATGCCTGTTGAAAATCATACACTTTTGCCTTCAGGGTATTATTCTCATGCCTTAACGTATCATGCTCTTTCCGTGCATTGCGGGATTCAAACCAGCTCCATGCAAAATCAACAACAAATAAGACGATGCCAAGAACGGCACCATATTTTAACAACGAGATCTTAGAATAAAGACCATACAACACACTCAAATCTTCCTTTTGCGACTCTACGTAGATTACAAAAGACAGAATGAAGAGATGATACACTCCAAAGATGTAGAAGAAAATACGCCTGCGTTGATTCATTCTGCCATGGTTATTCGTAACAAACTTAGGCTTTTTCACTTAAAGCCAAAATGTAATCAGTATCAAAACCTTGCATCAATAGGTTGATCCATGGTTTATCGTTCAGTATTTTGAATAGTAACCAACTTGCGATACAAACCGTTTTGGCTGTTCAGTTGATCATGCGTACCACGTTCGGCTATTTCGCCCCCTTGAATTACCACAATTTCATCAGCATGCTGAATTGTACTAAGACGATGTGCAATAACAATCGAAGTGCGGTTTTTCATCAGGTTAAACAAGGCTTCCTGCACCAATTTCTCGGATTCTGAATCCAGAGCGGAGGTAGCTTCATCTAAGATCAGAATAGGCGGGTTTTTAAGTACGGCACGCGCAATGCTTAAACGCTGGCGCTGGCCACCCGAAAGTTTGGAACCACGCTCACCAATCAAAGTTTGATACCCGCCTTCGGTTTGCATAATAAAATCATGGGCATTGGCGATCCGTGCAGCTTGTATTACACTTTCCTGACTTACATGAGGCATACCAAAAGCTATGTTATTAAAGATGGTATCATTAAAGAGAATAGACTCCTGCGTTACTACACCAATTTGTTTGCGAAGCGATTCCAATTCATAGTCAGTTAATGAAACCCCATCGATCTGCACCTCACCGTTGGTAGGATCATAGAAGCGAGGCACCAGATCGGCCAGCGTTGATTTGCCTCCGCCTGAGGGACCTACCAAGGCAAGGGTTTTTCCTTTCTCGATGGTAAGATCTATGTTCTTTAGAACGGGTTCGGTATCATAAGCAAAACTTACCTTATTAAACCGGATCTCCTTTTCAAATGATTTTAATACAATGGCTCCTGGCTTATTACGAATTACGGGTTGTTCATCAATCAGGGCAAAAATCCGTTTGGCCGAAGCGGTACCGCGCTGTAAAGAAGTGATGCCGTTCGAAAAACTTTTGGCCGGTTGCATGATCATGGCAAACACTCCAAGAAAACCTATGAAGGCTTCAGGCTTCAATGAGGAATCGTCTGCCAGTACCATGTTTCCACCAAAATAGATAATACCGGCCACAATTATGACTCCCAACATTTCAGAAACCGGAGCGGATAATTCATTTTTATAGGCCATCGATTTCGTGGTTTTGCGATAATATGCGGTCTCCGTTTCGATTTTATCAACGACAAAATTTCGGGCATTAAATGCTTTAATCACACGCATGCCGCTAAATGTTTCGTCAAGTATGCTAAGGATACGGCCTAAAGACTCCTGGCTTTGTGTTGCTTGCTTCTTTAGTCTTTTTATGATTTCTGCTACCACGGTTCCGGTCAATGGCAAAACGAGTAACGTGAATAAGGTTAATTGAATAGAGATGGTAAATAACACAAAGAAATACACGATGATCGTTATAGGCTCTCTCATTACTGCTTTCAGGCTATTCATTACTGCATTCTCAACTTCATTTACATCGTTTGTAAATCGTGAGATTAAATCACCTTTTCGTTCCGTATTAAAATAACCAATATGCAATTGAGTAACTTTTTTAAAAATATCCATCCGGATATTTTTTGTGAGGTCAACTTTGATTTTGGTAGCAATTACCCGTTCTAAAAATTTAAATACGTTGGCCAGTACCACCGTGATGATTATTAACGTACACACAAACAGGAGTGCACTTATTTGTCCATTATTCTTAATGTTACTTAAGAAGTAATGATCAAATGATCCCTGCAAATAATCAGTCGAAAAACTAAATTCCGGAAGTGCCGGTACTTCTATTTGATCCTTGTCCTTTCGGAAAAGGACAGACAACATGGGTATAATAAGGACAATGTTAAATGCACCGAAGATAGCCCCCAGGAAAGAGTAGAGAAAAAAGAAAACCAGGCGCGTTCTTAGTTTGTTGGCGTAGGAAAGAATTCTAAAAAAAATTTTCATCAAATTGATTTAAAAATCATAAAGGCGCTGCGGAATATTCCAGCGCAAAGCTAACGAAGTAATTGATGTATTGGAGTCATAAGAAGCCAGGTCACTTTTACTTTGACGGATGATCTGCTTGGCATCGATAAATACGTTATGTCTGATCATGTAAGAAGCCGTAAAATCCATAAATAAAATAGTATTGCTCACTCCTTGTCCAATCGTATTCCCATAATCCTGCTCCCGATCTTTGTAGTTCTTTAGAATATCTCCACCCCAGTTTTGATCCACATCATCCCGACCCGGATTGGCAAAAAAGGCTTTCGCGACCAGGTTAAGCTTTGGAATCGGCTGGTACCGTATAATCCCTACCCACTCATTAAAATTAGCCCCCAATGGATGCGCCAGCGACTGACGATAGTTGCTGTAACTGCCATACTGAGAATAGTGCGAATACGTATACGGCCTAACCGCATTAAACTCGGCTTGCAAATCAAGGTTAGAGACGCCAAACGCATCAATATATTTTACCCCCA
The DNA here is from genome assembly GCA_044229915.1 of Cyclobacteriaceae bacterium. GTDB lineage: Bacteria > Bacteroidota > Bacteroidia > Cytophagales > Cyclobacteriaceae > ELB16-189. The sequence continues at coordinate 190,672 of JBGASB010000004.1, read as the reverse complement.
ATTGCATCGAATACTTGTTTGCCCACCAGCCATCACCAGCCATCACTTCATCCAGTTTAAATTCATCCAGAACTAACTGTCCATACATGGAAACGCCCTTCAACATATTCCACTTAAAATCAAGACCTAACAACGCATTGTCGCTGCTGCCATATTGCTGTTCAATGGCTCTGAAAAAAATAACCGGATTCAGGTAGCTGTAATCAAATGAGTTATCGTTCACCGAATCCTGGGGACTGAAAACCACCGACTCAAAGACACCAAGGTTAAATTTCTTACCGATGTTAAAAGTGAGATGGTGAAATGCTGCAAACTTTTCGGGATACCGTTGATTGCCGGAGGTGCGTGCATCGGCTGCCATGCGATTTAATTGATACATGTAGTTAAGCTTCCACACCCTTACATTGGCACGGAGAAAAAGTGTTGGCGGGGAATAGTCAGAAAAAATAAGAGACCGATAGCCGTTGCCGATAAACGTTCTGTCATTACCAAACTGCAGATAAATATGCTTACTAATATTAAAGTCGATATAAGCGCGGGCCTGAAAGAAATCGACACCATTATCTTTAAAAGTCTTCCAATATCCTTCATGCGGCACAACCTTGTTGCGGTCGACTTCTTCCTGGACATACAAAGGCAAAACAGATTGATTTTCGCCAAGGAACGTATAGAAACCCACTTTACGATCAATCATACCCCGGATTTCAAACCCGCGGGTATTTATTGTAGTAGGATCATCTCTGCGACTATCTGAGCCTACGCTTAAATAGAGTACGGGGTTTACATGTAAATCAAACTCAGGCTTATCGATATAAACCAGGTCGGATTTTTTCTTGTACAATTCTTTTAGGAAAGGCTTTTTGCTGGTGTTAGTTTCGGAATTGCTCCATTCCCAGCTGTCGTTGCGCAGAAACTCCCGGTTGTATTGATCACTGCGGGAGGAAAAAATCGATTCATTCAAAGCAAGTGTATCCAGGTATTTTACGATCACATCCCGCTTATAGGGTTTCACAGAGGTAAAGAAGCCAGGAACGATCCTTCCGGATTTAATTTCATAGCGATCAATCCAATGATAATAGTCTTCATTAAGTGTGGCATTGGTGCTTTGGGCACTTACCCTATAAAAAGAGGTCAGCAAAACGAAACCAAAAAATACCCTCCTCATTATTGATTCTTCTTTAAACTTTGGTAAAAACGGGGAAATCAACGCAGAATCCCAATATAGTTGATCCGGGGCAGGTCATTTCAATTACCCCAAAATAAGCCCACAATCATAACAATTTCTTAGCAAATTTGGGGGCTAAGGTCTTGCTTTTCGGGACTGTTTTCCTACTTTTGCAGTCCTTTAAGCAATTAGAATATGAAAAAAGGTCTTCATCCTGAGTATAAAGAAGTAGTTTTCTGGGATACTTCAAGCGATTTCAAGTTTTTGAGCCGCTCTACGTCCGTTCCAAAAGAAACCATCAAATGGGAAGATGGTAAGGAATATCCCGTTATTAAGGTGGAAGTGAGCTCTGCTTCACATCCATTCTATACAGGTAAGAAAATGTTTTTGGATACCGCTGGTCGCGTTGAAAAATTCAAGAAAAAATACAACAAGTAATAAAGAAATTATTCTTAGCGTTTTTTGCTTAAAAGGTCTCCGTACAGAGGCCTTTTTTATTTTGCAGAGGTTACGTTGTATTTGGCTATGGAACGTGATCAGGCTATTTTAGCAGCATGAATTTGATTCTGTTTGATAACCCCACAATTCGTCAAAACCTGTTGCCCTTTACGTTCACAAGACCTGTGGCTGGCATTCGTGTGGGCATCCTGACGATCGCAGAGAAGTGGGAAAAACATCTGAATCTGAAAGCTTCTTATTCGACTGAATCTTACCTGGCAAAAAAATTTCTGTTGCACCATGAGGCTGATAATTACTGGATCAATGGTGCGGTTTGCCCCAATGCCGAATTAGTTGCGGCTATTCAACAACTCAAGCCAGGCGATGCGTTGTCGAAGGACAATATGATTCTGGCCGTGCGCACTCCGGATGATGAAGTGCCGGAGATTATTACGGGGAGCATAAAAGAATTTGCCTCACCCTTAACGCTGATCGATCAGGTGTGGAAAATTTATCAAAACAACGGAGCTCAGATAAAAGAAGATTTTACCTTGATAACGAAAGGTCGCAAGTCCTATCCCATTACAGATCCGTTTACCCGAATCTATAATAGCGACCAGGTTTTTCTTGAAGAAGGAGTAGAAATTCGGGCTGCCCTGCTCAATGCAGATAATGGTCCGATTTATCTTGGTAAGAATACGATGGTTCAGGAGGGTGCGCTTATCCGAGGACCATTTGCCTTGTGCGAAGGTTCGCATGTAAATATGGGAGCTAAAGTCAGAGGTGATACTACGGTTGGACCATTCTCTAAGATTGGTGGCGAAGTAAGTAACTCCGTAATATTTGGATATAGCAATAAGGCTCACGATGGTTTCTTAGGCAACTCTGTGATTGGCGAATGGTGTAACCTAGGAGCTGATACCAATACCAGTAATCTGAAAAATAATTACGAGAACATTAAGTTATGGAATTATGCAAAAGGTGGGTTTAAAGACACCGGCCTCATGTTCTGTGGCCTCATGCTCGGTGACCACAGCCGTTGCGGAATTAACATGATGTTTAACTCGGGCACTGTGGTAGGTGTAAGTGCCAGCATTTTTGGTGATGGCTATCCGAGAAATTTTATCCCTTCATTTGCGTGGGGAGGCGCGGCTGGTTTTACAACCTATCAACTTACCAAGGCATTAGACACAGCTTCCAAAGCTATGGCTCGCAGAAACGTAACCTTAACAGAAGAAGACCGGGAAATTCTAACTACTCTATTTAATGATTCAGGTCAGTATCGGGTGTGGGAAAAAAGGTAATCATGAAAATAAAATGAACTGTGAAATTCGCTGACATTCCTGGTCTTTCTGAAATAAAATCAAGCCTGGTTAATGCCGTGCAGCAAAAACACATTGCCCATGCACAACTCTTTTTGGGTAAAGCGGGCGCCTTGAACTTGCCACTTGCATTGGCCTATGCTAATTACCTTCATTGCCAAAACAAAGGAGAACACGATGCCTGTGGTGTATGCCCGGCATGCAGTAAAGGTCTAAAATATATTCATCCTGATACCAGCTTTGTGTTTCCATTAGGAAATGTAAAGGGCGATAAAGATCCGGATCGCTTTAAAGCGGATATCCTCAAATCGTGGCGCGCTTTTTTAATCGAACAACCTTATGGGGACCTGAATGACTGGACTAATTATTATGGAGGTGAAGACAAACAGGCTTTGATCTCCCGCGAGGAAAGTCGGGAAATTATCAAAACGCTTTCGCTGAAGCCGTTTGAAAGTCCCTACAAAGTGATGATCATCTGGCAACCCGAGCTCATGCATCCATCAGCCGCCAATGGCATCTTAAAAATACTGGAAGAGCCACCGGTTAATACGTTCTTTCTGTTAGTGAGTAATGCTGCCGAGCGATTATTGCCCACCATCCTTTCGCGAACACAAATGGTTCAGGTTCCTCAATTATCTGATGAAGACCTCGACACTTATCTTCGCGAAAAACATAACGTAGAAGAATCCCGAAGACAGGAAATAATCCAAATTGCTGAAGGAGATCTTAACCAGGCAATTAAGTTAATCAGCAGTGAGGAAGATCACTTTCAGGATCGGTTTGCTGATTGGATGCGGTCTTGCTACAAAAGGGATTATGCAAAGCTGGTAGGGTTTTCAGAGGATTTTCATGATCTCGATCGTCTCAGTCAGCGAAATCTTTTTCAATACGGCTTGGGTATGATGCGCGAAACATTGCTTCACTCGGCTGGAGCAGACGCTATTAGTCGCATTAAAACCGGTGAAGTAAAATTTGTGAAAGACTTTAGCAAGATTATGAATGTGGAAAAAGTTGAACACTTTAATCAGTTGCTTACCGATGCGCATTACCATTTGGAGCGAAACGGAAGCGCCAAAATGATTTTCCTGGACCTATCGCTTCAGATTGCCAAAACCATTAATCCATAAACGAAATTCAACTCTATTTTATAAATCAATCGATAACTATGAAACGTATCCTTTCCTTTCTCGCCCTGGGGGTTCTGATTCTCTTAAGTCAATGCTCACAAGACGGCACAGACTATGTAGTAACCATTAAAACCAATCAGGGTAATATGATCGCCATTTTATATGACGAAACACCCAAGCACAAAGCCAACTTTATCAAGCTGGCTAAAGAACATTATTTTGACAGCTTACTGTTCCACCGGGTTATTGAAGGTTTTATGATTCAGGGAGGTGACCCGGATTCAAAAAAGGCACAACCGGGGCAAAACTTGGGCATGGGTGGGCCTGGCTATACTGTCGATGCAGAATTTAATCCTCAATTCTTTCATGAGAAAGGAGCGCTCTCTGCCGCCCGCTTAGGTGATCAGCAAAATCCAGCCAAGGCATCCAGTGGAAGTCAGTTCTATGTTGTGCAGGGAAGAGTCATACTTCCACATGATTTGGACGTGCTTAAAATAGACCAGGGAAAACTGAATGCCGGGTTTCGTCAAATGATGCTAAATCCTGCAAACAAACCTTTAATTGATTCACTCAATACTATCTACATGGCCGGAGATTTACCAAGCTATGAACGCGCGGTTTTTAGTCTTGTCCCTCGTATCGAAAAAGAAACAGGAATGAAAATTTATAAGGAAGTATCAGAAGAAAAAGTTAAAGCATATACCACCGTGGGCGGGGCTCCACATCTTGATGGAGACTACACCGTATTTGGAAAAGTAATCAATGGCCTTGATGTAATAGATAAAATTGCCAGACTGCCCAGAGACAATAGCGACCGACCCCTGGAAGATGTTCGCATAACCGTAACTGTCGAGGAAATGCCTCGGAAAAAAATTACTGAACTCTACGGATATAATTTTCCGGCCAAAAAATGAAAGTGCTCGTAACCGGTGCCAATGGTTTGCTTGGCTATAAATTAATTCAGCTGCTAAGCTCCAAAGCCGAGATTACTACCATCGCTACGGCCAGAAAAAAAATTAATGGACTCCCGGAGCGGGTTCAGTTTTATGGACTGGATGTAACCGATCATGATCAAACGCTGGATGTACTAAACAAAACAAAACCCGATGTAGTCATCCATACTGCTGCGATGACACAAGTGGACCAATGTGAAACTGAACGCGATCTTTGCTGGAAGGCGAATGTCACCGGAGTCGAAAATGTAATTGAGGCTTGCGAAAAGAATAATACTCACCTCGTCCATGTTTCAACCGATTTTATTTTTGATGGAACACATGGCCCATTAGATGAACGTGCAACACCAAAGCCAGTGAACTTCTATGGCGAAAGTAAACTGGCGGGTGAGCAAGCGGTACAAAAAAGTAAACTGCAGTGGGCTATCCTCCGCACGGTGTTGGTATATGGAGTAACCCCCGACTTAAGCCGTAGCAACATTGTTTTGTGGGTTAAGAAAAGTCTGGAAGAAGGAAAGACCATTAATGTTGTTAATGATCAATGGCGCACTCCAACCCTGGCCGAAGATCTGGCGATGGGTTGCTATTTGGCGGCATCTAAAAAGGCTACGGGGATCTATCATATCTCCGGTGAAGAAATGATGACACCCTTCGATATTGCCAATCAAACAGCGGAGTTCTTTAAGCTGGATAAGTCCCTGATTAAACCTGCAGACTCAAGCACGTTCAAGCAACCTGCCATGCGGCCCCCAAAAACCGGGTTCATCATCACCAAAGCAAAGCAGGAACTGGGCTATCAGCCTCATACTTTTAAGCAAGGACTTGCACTACTGGCATCGCAACTCAAAAGGTAATTCTGCCATTACCATTCATCTTCATTTATAAGTCGGATTAATTTACTAAACTTCGAAAATAACCATTACTTTACCTACCTACTATGTCTGCTAGAGGGCAATTCGCTTCCAAGTTCGGATTTATCATGGCGGCAGCTGGCTCAGCTGTTGGCTTAGGAAACATCTGGCGTTTTCCATATCTAACCGGAGAAAATGGGGGTGCGGCTTTTGTGTTTGTATATATCCTCTGCGTTGTATTAGTTGGCGCACCCATGCTGATTAATGAAATTGCACTTGGCCGGTTGACTGGAAAAAATCCGGTGGGTGCTTTTAAAAGTACTGGCGCTAATGGAGTATGGACTTTCTTTGCCGGAGTTCTTCCTTTGATTGTTACATTCGTTGTCCTTAGCTATTACAGCACTATTGCAGGTTGGACGGTTGGCTACATATTCACTTCACTTTTCTCTGTGAAGATGTCATTCTCTGAATTTATTGCTAATCCGGGTTATGTAATCCCTTTAGGCGCTTTTGTCATATTCATTACAGTACTGATTGTATTAGGTGGTGTGGCAGGCGGCATCGAAAAGGCGACCAAAATTATGATGCCCGCCCTTTTTGTTTTGTTATTGGTTGTCATCGTTCGTAGCCTTACCCTACCAGGTGCAGGCAAGGGGGTGGAATACTATCTCATTCCCGATTTCACCAAGATCGATGGACATGTAGTCCTAAAGGCTCTGACTCAAGCTTTCTTTTCATTGGGCGTAGGTTGGGGTATGATGATTACCTATGGTTCTTACTTACCTAAATCTCAAAACATTGTTACTTCCAGTTTATGGGTTGGTGCTATGGATACCACGGTTGCGTTATTAGCTGGCCTTATGGTGTTCCCTGCAGTTTTTGCATTCAATTTGTCACCAGCTGAAGGTCCAACGCTTGTATTTAGTGTGCTAGCAAATATTTTTCAGCAAATGCCTTTGGGAAATATTGCCGGAGCTCTTTTCTTCCTGCTTCTGTTCCTGGCGGCAATCACATCAACTATATCTATGCTGGAAGCCCCGGCAGCTTATTTCATGGATACAAATAAATGGTCTCGAAAAAAAGCTGCATGGACAGTTGCAATTGTTGCATTTTTGTTTGGTCTGCCTTCCGCATTATCAAATGGTGGTGTCGAATTCTTTTCATCGTTGCAGATAAATATTCTCGGCACAGAAAAGAAAGGGTTTATGGATATTATGGATTATGTTTTTGGAACTCTCTTCATGATGATTGTAGTTCTAGCCACGTGTTTGTATACAGGTTGGTTTATGAAGACTAGTCAATTGGTGGATGAAATTGAAATCGGAACACCCGGATTTAAAACCGGTAAAATTCTCGGTATAGCTCCGTACCGAATTTGGGTTTATACCATTCGTTTTGTTTGCCCGGTTATTATCATTCTTGTTGTGCTGAGCGTATTAGGAATTATTTAGCAGATATTAATTGACAATAAAGGCCTCAGAAAATTTCTGCGGGCCTTTTTTTATTCTGTGCATCTCACATTTGCAGAGCTTTAGTGCAACTGATCCAAAATCTCCTGAGTGTGTTGTCCAAAGTGCGGGGGCGGTGTCAATGAAGGTGCAGACTCATACAGGGGCGAGGCTACAAAACTTCTTACTCCCATCAGACCTCCTGAACTAATCAGGAGTTCCTTCGCTTCCTTCATTTCAAAAACATTTTTTACATTTTGAATAACTCCTGCCGGTATTTTGTTTCGATGAATTTCTTTTAACAATTGATCACATTCAAATTTGCTGATTGCTTCTGTCAAAATTTTGTTGAGCTCCTCCCGGTTACTCACCCGCATTTGATTTGTGGCATATTTACTATCCAATTTCAAATGATCCAGGGTCAAGATCCTGATGAGGTCAAAAAATTGCCGATCACTTCCGATCGCGAGTAGAACTCGTTTACCGTCTTTGGTAATAAATGAATCTCCATACGGTGCAATATTTGGATGCGATGAACCCTGACGCGAAGGGAGTTTATTTGCTACCAGCCAGTTACTAGCCTGATTGACCAGAGAAGCAACTGCTGCTTGAATCAAAGATACTTCCACAAGACTTCCTTCACCTGTTCTATCACGTTTCAACAACGCAATCAATAAACCTTCTTTTAAATGATGTGCTGCCAACACATCAACCAATGCAACGGGCATTTTGGTAGGAGGTCCTGTTCGCTCACCATTCAAATCCATGAAACCACTTTCTGCCTGAATAACAGCATCATATCCTACCCGATCATTGGTTGATCCATAGCCAGTAATTTGCCCATAGATTAATTGTTTGCTCTTAGTTCTAAGCTGTTGGTAAGAAACCCCTAACTTTTCCGCATCGCCTGGTTTATAACTGGCTATAACCACATCGCTTTTAGAAGCCAGCTTTATAACAGTTTCTTTACCTTCCGGGGTATTCAAATCAAGCGCCACGGACTTTTTTCCCCAGTTCACCGAACAGAAATAAGCAGATCGATCATCCGTTTGCTCACCCGTGCCTTTCCAGGAACGCGTAACATCACCACCCGTATTCAGGTTTTCGATCTTGATCACCTGCGCCCCTAACTCAGCAAAAAACTGACCTACACTGGGGCCTGCTAATACCGAAGCCAGTTCAAGTACCTTTAAATCACGAAACATGAGCTTAATTAATTGTTAATAGTCCTTTAAACGACAACGAAAATAGAATCATTTATCGCATTTTTGCGTTTTGAATCGATAAATAAAAACCATGAGAATAGTAGTTTTTACCTTTCTGATACTTTCTGTTGTTTCATGTTCTAAGAAGTCGGCCGAATTAAAAACGGGTGTCTGGCGCGGGGTTATCACCCTGCAAAATCAGGAACTCCCCTTCACTTTTGACGTTGAGAAAAAAGGTGAGCAATATCTGGTATACCTGAACAATGTTTCAGAAAAATTATTGCTGGATGAAATAACCGTGACCAGTGATTCAGTAAAAATGCAGCTTCATATTTTTGATGCTGCATTGAATGCTAAGATTGAAGGAAATACACTGAGTGGCACATTTGTTAAAAACTATTTCCCAGAAGGCAACTTGCCTTTTATAGCTACTTTTGGTGACGATTATCGTTATACAAAAACTTCGAATGAAAAATCAAAAGACTTTTCAGGTAAGTTTCAACTTGAATTCAACACGGGTAAAGATACTTACGCTTCAGTCGGCATTTTCGAACAAAATGGAAATCACCTGACCGGAACTTTTTTAACCCCCATGGGTGACTATCGCTACCTCGAGGGGAATGTTATTGATGATCAATTAAGACTAAGCACGTTTGATGGAAATCATGCCTTTGTCTTTACGGCAACACTCAACGGTGATTCTCTGAAAGGTGATTATTATTCAGGCCTTAGTTCCCACGAAACATTCAAAGGAATAAAAAATGAAAATGCCGTGATGCCTGATGCCGAATCATTAACATATCTGAAAGAGGGCTATGATAAAATAGATTTTAGTTTTCCGGATCTCCAAGGAAACAAAATCAGTCCTTCCGATGAGAGATTTAAAAATAAGGTTCTGGTCCTCCAGATTTTTGGAACCTGGTGCCCCAATTGTATGGATGAAACTAAATTTCTCACGCAATGGTATAAACAAAACAAAGATCGTGGCGTGGAAATTATCGGGTTAGCCTATGAACGCAAAGATGATTTCAAATACGCAAGTGATCGGGTAAAGAAGATGAAAGAGAAGCTGGATGTTCCATATGATTTTGTAATTGCCGGTGTTAATGATAAAGAAAAAGCAGCGGCTACGCTGCCCATGCTTAATAAAGTTATTGCTTTTCCCACTACTATCTTTATTGGGAAAGATGGAAAAGTGAAACACATCCATACCGGTTTTTCGGGCCCAGGAACTGGTATTTACTATGAACAGGTTAAAGAGCGATTTAATCAGATTGTAAACGAACTTTTAAGTGAAGATTTAACTTTAAAGGAATAGCTTCAAACTATCGGCCTTGAGCTGTAAGCAGACATCACTACTTTCAGTCTGAAGCCTAATACTTAAATGAAAAAGCGTGTCGTAGTTGGTTTATCAGGCGGAGTGGACTCCAGTGTAGCAGCATACCTGTTGAAAGAACAGGGTTATGAGGTCATTGGTATGTTTATGAAAAACTGGCATGACGACTCCGTGACGATCAGCAACGAGTGCCCTTGGCTCGATGACAGCAATGATGCTATGATTGTTGCACAGCATCTAGGCATTCCTTTTCAGGCAATCGATTTAAGTAAAGAATACAAAGAGCGTATTGTTGATTACATGTTTGCCGAATATCAGCGGGGCCGAACTCCAAATCCTGATGTGTTATGCAATCGCGAAATCAAGTTCGATGTTTTTCTCGATGCCGCCATCAAACTCGGTGCCGACTATGTGGCCACGGGTCATTATTGTCGTAAAGGAGAGATGCAAAAAGATGGCAAAACAATCTATCAGCTGCTAGCCGGCAAAGATCCCAATAAAGATCAAAGCTATTTTCTTTGTCAGCTTACACAGAAGCAATTATCCAAAGCATTGTTTCCCATTGGAGAATTAGTAAAACCGGAAGTACGGGCCATCGCTAAAAAGGTCGGACTCGCCACTGCGGATAAAAAAGATTCGCAAGGACTTTGTTTTGTAGGAAAAGTACACCTTCCTGACTTTCTTCAGCAAAGACTTGAGCCCAGGAAAGGAAACGTAATTGAAGTGCCTTTCGATTCGACAGCTTTTTCAAATGGATTTGACACGGATGATTTAGTACAAATTACAAGACCCTATACACTAAGCCCCGAACTTGGTGACGTTGTAGGGGAACATAAAGGCGCCCATTACTATACGATTGGACAGCGCAGGGGATTAAATATTGGCGGCTATGAAAAACCTTTGTTTGTTATAGGTACTGACACAGATAAGAACGTGATCTATACTGGAAGTGGTGACGATCATCCAGGGCTTTACCGAAAAGGCCTGTTTATACCAACTGCGGATGAACATTGGATTCGTGAAGACTTGAAAATGAAAATAGGCGAATCAAAGAATTATACCGCCAGGATCCGCTATCGTCAGCCGTTGGAAAAATGCACATTGCATCAAAAAGAAGAAGGGCTTTATATTATTTTCGATCGCCCTCAACGAGGGGTTACACCAGGACAATTTGCTGCCTGGTATGATAATGAAGAACTGATTGGTTCTGGAGTGATTGACTGATCACTGTTCTTTAAAGCCCGAGATACCACCCGAAACGATAAACTTCATAGCCGTTGGTCCCGAAATATTAAGCGGCCTGATGCTTGCCTTCGGAACCAGAAAATGGTTGCCCGAAAATGCATACGAGTGGGGAAAATAAACTGCCACCATATCCTGTAAGCCAAGACTGGTTAAATCTTCCTGCGTTACAAATCCAATCTGATTCAAATTGTTTTCCTTATTAATGGAAACAAGCACAGGTTTATTGAATTTTCTTTTATCCCCAACAAAAGCGCTGATCAGGTCCTTCAGGGATGAGTAGATCAGTTTGACAAATGGAATTTTATTCATCACATGATCAAACCAATCGGTAGCCGTGCGCACCGCAAAGTTTGAGGTTAGGTATCCAAAAAGCGTAATCACTCCAAAGATGATCAGGAATCCAAGGCCCGGGTAAGGCAGGTTAAGCAGTCCATCCAACTGGGCAAAAGACCAGTATATAAAATAACCTGTCGCGACAAGCGGTACGATAAACAGGGTTCCGCTAAAGAAATAACGAGCTATGGTACGAAAGGGGGTTTTCATATAGGTAAAATTAAAAAGGCTTCCGTTTAGTTCGGAAGCCTTTCGATTATCATTCTTTAAATTCTAAAGCGAGAAACCAAGGAAACTCAGGAACCCTAATGACATAAGGCCTACGAGAATAAATGTAATCCCCAGGCCTCTTAAGGGTGCAGGTACATTAGAGTATTTCATTTTTTCACGCAAACCCGCTAAGGCCACAATAGCCAACATCCAGCCTATGCCTGATCCAAATCCAAATACGGTTGCTTCTGCCAGATTATAAGGGCGGCCTACCATAAACAACGCGCCACCTAAAATGGCACAGTTAACCGCGATTAGTGGGAGGAAGATGCCCAAGGTTCCATAGAGGGCGGGAGAAAATTTCTCTACTGCCATTTCAGTTAACTGCACGATAGCAGCAATTACTGAGATGAAGACAATGAACTGTAAAAAATTTAAATCAATGGAAGCAAAATCCTCGCCCAGCCATGCCAATGCACCCGCATTCAGTACATAGTTCTGAACTAACCAATTGATAGGAACCGTTACGCCCAACACAAAAATAACTGCGATTCCAAGCCCAAAGGCAGTCTTCACTTTCTTGGAAATAGCCAGGAATGAACACATGCCTAAGAAGTAGGCAAAAATCATATTGTCGATAAAAATCGAACGAATACCAATGTTAACTAAGTTCTCCATAGTCTAACTTTTATTAATGAGTTTCGCGATAACCATTGATCGAACGCTGAACCCAGATGATCACACCCAATAAAATACAAGCACCGGCAGGCAAAAGCATTAATCCATTCCCCTGATAATGTAGGCCCATTGATTCGAAAACTTTCCATTCAAATGCCCAACCCTTAAATAAGGTTCCCGAACCAAATAATTCACGGAAGAACGCCAGGATTAAAAGAATCATTCCATATCCTAATCCATTTCCTAACCCATCGAGTAAAGAAGGAAATGGCTTATTGCCCATGGCAAAAGCTTCCAATCTCCCCATTACAATGCAATTTGTTATGATCAAACCAACGAAAACGGATAGCTGCTTCGAGATGTCATATACATAAGCTTTAAGCAACTGGTCAACCATAATAACCCACACGGAAACAATTGCTAACTGCACAATGATGCGAATGCGCGAAGGAATTGTATCCCGTAGCATAGAGATAAAAAGATTTGAAAACATGGTCACAAATGTAAGTCCGGCCGCCATAAAGAAAGCTGGCTTAACTTGCGATGTAACAGCCAACGCTGAACACACTCCCAATACCTGAACAGTAATCGGATTGTCAATATCCAATGGATGTGAAATCAGTTTTTTGTTCTTCTTTGAGAACAAGGGCTCCGATTTCTTTTCTACTTGTGCAACTGCTTCTGCGCTCATAAGTTAGCCTGGTTTGACGCTTTGTTTTTTTCAAGGTACTTCTGGTAGCAGCCAAAGTATTCCTTCAGCATGTTATTAACACCCTTACCTGTTAATGTGGCTCCAGACATTCCATCTATTTTATGCGGGTCGTTAGAATAATCTATACCCTCACCTTTCTGCATGATTACTGAAACAAGACTGCTTCCCTGAAAAATTTGTTTGCCCTTATAGCGGTCCTGAATTTCAGCGGTCGCAATCCGGGCGCCTAAACCTGGGGTTTCACCAGCATGTGAATAACTAACACCCTTAATAGTATTAAAGTCCGATTCCAGAGCAACAAACCCGGCAATGGTATTCCATAATCCAAAACCAAAAACAGGAATAACTGCATTCTCCACTTTTTCAGGATCTGTAGCGCTTATGAATTCATAAACTGGCAACAAGCGTTCTTCTGGCTTCTTTTTATACTCAACTCCAACGTTCACATCAACCGCCTTCTTATCGACCAGATTTCCGCTAAAGTCAATCACCAACTCACGAATGCGTGATTCATAAAGTTTTGTGATATCAACGCCTTCCTCCAGGGTCATTACTGTAGAAAGAACATTTGCTTTGCGCTCCAATTCAATGTTTGCGTCCTGAAGAGGCTTGAGGGCCTGAGAAGCAAATGCAAGTAAACCTCCGCATGCAATGGTGAGCAGAGCTGAATAAAATACGATGTAACCGTTAGACTGTCGCACGTTGTAATCTTCTTTTTTTGTTTGCACTAACTACAAAATAATCAATCAGTGGGGCGAAAACATTCATTAATAATATCGCCAGCATAATGCCTTCGGGGTAAGCCGGATTAAAGACTCTGATCAATACAGTGAATACTCCAATTAATGCTCCATAAATCCATTTACCTGTTTCTGTTTGTGAAGCTGTAACCGGGTCTGTCGCCATGAATACTGCACCAAAAGCAAGTCCACCAATCACCAGGTGGTAATGGGCAGGCATTTCTACAAAGGCATTGCCCCCAATAAGATTTATTAATAATCCCATGGCATAGGCACCACCGAATACACTAAATATAATCTTCCAACTTCCAGTCCCGGTAGCAATCAAAATGAATGCACCAATCAAACACATGAGCGTTGAAGTCTCTCCAATCGATCCGGGGCGCAAGCCCATAAATAAATTAGAAAGCGTAAATACTCCTTCATTCCAACCCGCCCCGAAAGAGTTGAGGGAAGAAACAACATTTTCACCCGTGGTAGCAGCATCCGCTGCAATGGATAACGGTGTAGCGCCCGAATAACCGGCTACTGCCTTACCTTCTCCGATGTACGTCCACACACTCCCAGATATATCTGTCGGATAAGCGAAATAAAGGAATGCCCTGGCCGTAAGTGCTACGTTCAATACGTTCATTCCTGTACCTCCAAAAGCTTCTTTACCAATGATAACTGCGAACGCGGTTGCAACCGCCACCTGCCAGAGTGGAATATCCGGAGGCATTACGAGCGGAATCAACATTCCGGTTACCAAAAAACCTTCATTTACCGCATGTCTGCGAAATGTGGCAAAAACAAACTCAATTCCCAGACCCACACCATAAGAAATAGCAACAATGGGTATTACCTGAACTGCCCCAACCCAAAACTTTTCTCCCAACGTGGCCCCTGCCTGACCGATTGCCAGGAAATGCTGATGGCCAACATTCCAGATTCCAAAGATCAAACACGGTAACATGGCAATGATAACCGTCATCATTAATCGTTTAAGATCAATGGCATCGCGTATTTGTGAACCCTTTACGCCATTCGTGGTAGCCGGAGCAAATAGAAATGTTTCTAAGGCCTCAAAAGAATAATAATGCTTCTCCCACTTGCCACCTTTTTCAAAGTGGGGCTTAATTTTTTCAATCTGATGCTTAATAAAATTCATCGAATAACCGATTAACTATGTTGAATTAGTTCCAATCCTTCTCGCAAAATCTCCTGCACTTTGTGTTTAGACACATCAACGAATTCACAAAGTGCAAGGTCTTCTTCAATTACCTCATAAATTCCCAAGGCCTCCATCTCATCAATATCTTCAGCGAGAATACTCTTTAACAAATACGTTGGCAAAATGTCCATCGGGGTTACCTGCTCAAAAATTCCGGTTTGAACAAAGGACCGCGGCTCCCCGTGAGTGTTTGTATCCACCACTCTTTCCTTGCCTGGGGAAAGGAAAGAAAATAAACCCACCGCACGATGAAAGCTCAACTTTCTTTCACCCGGAGTGATCCAACCAATAAACTCAGCGTAATCGCCTTCAGGCAAAACTGAAATTTGCTGATCAAAGAAACCTAAGTGACCTTCCTTACCTATCGCAGTTCCTGTTAAAGGGTTTCCGGAGATTACACGAACGTGGTCGTTGGTGAGATTGTTCTCCAGAAATTTCTTTACAGAAGCTCCTGTATAGGTCTTATAGTATTGTGGATTCTTCACTTCAGATCCCGTAAAGGCAACCACACGTGAAGCATCATAAATTCCATTTAAGAATAGCTTTCCGATCTGAATCACACCCAGTGGATTGATAGTCCACACAACGTCTCCTTTATTAATGGGATCCAAATGATGAATTTGAACACCGACACAACCTGCAGGATGCGGTCCCGAAAACTTATTTACTTCAGCTCCTTTAACCTGAGAAAAAACTGTAGAAATTTCACTCGTGGAGTGCGTGTTAACATTTACCGTACCGGAGGTCAATTTCTTTAGAATATCTACACCCACCTGAAAGAACTGATCCTGACCTTTGAATAGCACGCTGTAGTCAGGTGCTAACGGATGGGTATCAAATGCGGAGATATGAATCGATTTGGGCGTGGCAGCAGGGTCGGCCACGATACCAAACGGGCGCTGTACAAACGTTGGCCATAGTCCCGATTTCAAAATCTGATCTTTCAAATCGGCTGCAGAAAGATTAGCAATTTCTGAAACTGTATATTTTTTGAATGCTTCGTGCTCAACCTTCTTATCAGCAAGTATTTTTATTTCCAGTAGTTTTCTTTTTTCGCCACGCTTTACTTCTACAATCTCACCGCTGACAGGAGAAGTGTAAATTACGTTTTCGTGTTTCTTGTCGTGAAAAAGCGGAGAGCCAGCCTTTACCGAATC
Source organism: Cyclobacteriaceae bacterium (assembly GCA_044229915.1). Classification (GTDB taxonomy): domain Bacteria; phylum Bacteroidota; class Bacteroidia; order Cytophagales; family Cyclobacteriaceae; genus ELB16-189. Next base: position 174,539 of record JBGASB010000004.1, on the reverse strand, counting down.
TCCCACATTCACCACAGGTTTTGGCATATATAAACCTTGGAAATCGGTAGGCTTAATAACAAATGTTTCGGGTTGGTCGATTTCTACCACCTTGGGGGCAGCTTTGCCTTGCAGATTGATGGTGAACCCTTTCTTTAGTCGGATGAATTTGCCCATGAGTAAACGGCAATATTAGTTTAGATCGGGGCAAAATTAGCAATTAAATCCTACCGGCAAAGAGTTGTAGAAACAAAGAATTTATAGTGAAAAGTAGCTTTTTCCTGATTGTCTAAGCCTGCCGCTTTACGGGTCGGATCATCTTAGTCAGAGCCATCCGGATCACCTCATCTACCTGCTCATCAATGGTAATATGGGTAGTGTCTATACCGATTGCATCCGCTGCTTTAACCAGTGGGCTTTCAGCCCGATTACTATCAAATTTATCACGCTTCTCCAGGTTCTCAATTATGGAGTCAATATCTACCAGGTCATCGCGCTCCAAAAGCTCCTTCTGCCTGCGAAAGGCACGAACGAGGATATCTGCAGTTAAAAATATTTTCAATTCCGCTTCAGGAAAGACCACTGTACCGATATCCCGGCCGTCCATCACAACTCCACGATCCTTGGCCAATTTACGTTGCTGATCCACCATTGCCACTCGCACAGTTTTAATGGCACTCACCTGACTAACAAACTCAGAGACTTTCATTTTTCGGATGCTCTTTTCAACATTAATCCCATTTAAAAAGGTTTCTGTTACTCCTTTTGCATTCACCATAAAAGAAATCCGTATTTCCCGTAAGGCCTTATCCACCTCTTTTGGGTTAGTAATGGCTACATGGTGTTCGAGAAAATAATGGGTAACTGCACGATACATTGCTCCGGAATCGATGTACTTATAGTTCAATTCCTTAGCTACCTCCCAGGCGGTGGTGCTCTTTCCGCATGCCGAATATCCATCAATTGCTATGATAATTTTTTTCATGGTTAGCAGTCTTTTAGCGGACACGGCATGGGCTTATTAGGATCCGGCTTTTTATACTTAGGCTTATACGAACCCCGCTGATTACTTGCACAAGCAGTTAACAGTACGACAATAAGCAAGGTGAAAATTCTGGTTTTCAAGATCCTGAAGTTGGTTCGATCAAATTTATAGTAAGACAACAATCAGCCAAAGCACTTTTCGATAAATTAACCGGGTTGATTTCCGTGATAACTCATTTTAAAACCGATTTTCTGGCCTGCACCTAATTCCTGGGTCTTTTCCGTTTTCTGAAACAGGGTAATAAACTGAACCTGCGGGAAAGGTGGTGCCATTAAATCATTTTCAATTGCAATGGTCAGACTTAATTTAACAATCGTATTGAGGTCCAATTCGCTGATAGGTTTTTCAGAAATAGCGTTAAATAAGAAACCTAATTGCCCCTCGCCCTCCACCAAAAAGCGACTTTCGTGATTGATTAATACCCGGGCAATTAAATAACCCGGATCGTTCATCCGGTTGTACTTGATAGAATCTGACATGAAATTGTAAATCATGATTTGGCCAAAGTAGCGATTCACCTCTTTTTCACGCATGTAATCTGACTTCATCACCGCATGCTCATCATCGAAGGTTACCACGTTGGTGTGAAGCACAAAAATCAACAAGTCACCAGCCAGCTTAACATGAAATTCATGCTCATTGATTATTTTGAAATCAACCGTTACATCTTCATCACCCGGTTTTACTTTTTTCTTCAGCTCATTAATAATCCGTTTGGATTCTTTAGATAAAACAGAAAAGGCTGATAACAGGTTTTTATAAGTAACTTGCTTAGCTGTTGATTTACTTTCTAGCAAGTGCTGAATATGTTCCAGCGGATCTTGTTGGCTGTTCATGGTAAAAAGATTAGTTTAGTAAGTTGAAAAAATAAATCGGTTATGGAAACAAATGAGGAAGGAAAAGCGGAAAAGTTTTTTAAAGACTTCGGCAAAAAGCTAGATCAGTTTCTGGTTGAACTAAAAGATGCGGGAACGCGCGCGGAAGCCGATATGCAAAGTAAGTACGATGAATTAAAAGTGGCTGCAGAAAAGCTGAAAAAAGAAGCCGAAAACAAAGAGCGTTGGAAAGAAGTTGAAAGCTCGTTGAAGAAGGCCGGAAGTGAGTTAGAAAATGCGTTTAAAACTGCATTCAGGAAAAAAGAGAATAGTTGATCGTTGTTAGTTATTCGTTGTGGGCATCCCCAATCTACGAACAACTAACAACCATGAATTATCAACTATATTTTTACCGTCTTCCACTTCCCTCTCCTGAAAATAATTATTCCGGCAGTGGCCATCAATGTTTCGGCCAGGACTATAGCAATAAATACTCCTTTGGGGCCCCAGTCCAATTGCATAGTTACCAGATATGCAAAGGGTATTTGAAACACCCAAAAACCTAATACATTCAGGATTGTTGGGGTGTATGTATCTCCGGCTCCATTTAATCCTTGAACGACAACCATGCCATAGCCATAGAAAATATAGCCTAGACTTACATAGCGTAACGCCTGGGCCCCATAGTACAAAACTTCACCCTGCTGCGTAAAGATGCCGATGATGGAGGGTGCAACGGTTAGAAAAAGAATCATTACAAATGCCATCACAAAAGCATTCAAATAAGCGGCCCGCCACACCGAAGTTTCGGCACGTTCCGGTTGTTTTGCACCAAGGTTTTGCCCCACTAAAGTTGCGCCTGCATTGGCTAGTCCCCACGAGGGCAATAGCGTAAAAATAAATACCCGAATCGCAATGGTATAACCTGCCACGGCATTATCACCAAAGGTTGACATTAGCTTCATCAAAAATATCCAACTGGCCGATCCGATAATAAATTGAAGAATACTGCCACCCGAAACCTTTATCACATTTAAAATAATGGCTGACTTAAGTCCAAGGTTATTCCATGTGATCTTAATAATACTTAGACCATTGAACAAAAAATACAATTGAAATATAACACCCACTCCTCTTCCAATATTGGTAGCAATGGCCGCACCCTCTACGCCCAAAGCGGGAATCGGTCCCCAACCAAAAATGAAGATGGGATCCAGTATCATGTTGAGAACATTGGCCAATAACAACGCCTTCATCGCAATAGCCGCATTACCTGCACCCCGAAAAATAGCATTGATTAAAAAGAGTAATGTAACCGTGTAGTTACCGGCAAACATCCAGAATGCATACGAAGAGCTTGAGGTGATAACATCATTTGAAGCACCCATTAATCGAAGTATATCTTTATAATAAAAGATACCCACCATGCTAATAACAAACGATACTCCTAAACCAAGATAGATTGCCTGAACTGCTGCCTGGCTTGCGCCTTCTTTATCATGCTCGCCAACCCTTCGGGCAACAATAGCGGTGGCACCCATTCCCAGCCCCATTGCCAATGAGTAGAGGATGCTCAGGACTGACTCAGTATAACCTACTGTGGCAACAGCATGACTGTTGTTGAGCATACTGACGAAAAATATATCTACGACCGCAAAGATGGATTCCATCCCCATCTCAACAATCATGGGAATTGCCAGTAAAAAAATGGCCTTATTAATATTGCCTGTCGTAAAATCCTGTTCAGACCCATTAAGGGCCTCTTTGAATAAACGGAATAATGAAGCGGTTTTGGTTAAAGCTGCTTTCATGAGAAAATTGAAGTTAATTAATTGAACTGGTAAATGCCGGAAAGGCAAAGACATTTGGAACGTAACCAAAAAATTCAACTGTATCCTTTACATTAAGGACGTCTGCACAGTTGAATCAGAATACCAGGATCATAATTTGTTGTATTTCAGTGGATAAATATCACGGAAAAAGAGGAAATAAGTTACATGTTCAATCAACTTTATTTTAGATTTTTAACAGAAAGTTGATTCAGGGCTGACTTCTTGAATGCCCTGCCAAATGGCAGTGCTTTGCCATTGATTTCAATTCCATCGCTTGAGATAATTTTAACCCATTTGCTATTAATAATAAAAGATCGATGAATGCGCACAAAAGGTGGATAAGGAAGCTTCTCTTCAAGGGCTGAGATGTTCTCCCGGGTTATCAAGATCATGTCTTTCAAATGGATCTTCACATAGTCATCGAGGCTTTCGATATAAAGTATTTCCGACTCCTTCACTTTGTGGATCTTCCGATCGGCTTTTATATGGATACTTCGATCTTCCTCATGAGTAATCGAGACACTTGCGCTCTCCTTACTCTTTTCTCTGTCAAAAAAATTGTTTACCGATTTCAGCAACCTCTCAAAAGAGATGGGCTTTAACAGGTAATCTGCTACGTTAAGGTCAAATGCTTCGGGCGCATAATCGCGAAATGCGGTTGTAAGAATTATAGCCGGTGGATTCTTTAACGTGGTTACAAACTGAAGGCCTGTCATCTCCGGCATTTGAATATCCAAAAAGATCAGATCGACCGTTTTGGTGCGCAATAGGTTAGCTGCTTCTATGGCATTGCCACACTCACCCACTAACTCAAGGCCTTCAATCTTGGAAGCATGTGAGGCTATCAACCTGCGGGCTAAAGGCTCGTCATCAACGATCAGGTATTTAAACTTCATTTCTGATTTAGCAGCAAGTTAATCGAAAACTCATCTGCCTTTGAATTTACAATTTCTAAAGAATAATACCCTTTATACAAATGATCCAGTTGATTCCTGAGGTTTTCAAGGCCTATCCCATTCCCGGGTTTTGCAACAGTTGCACTATTACTGATTGAAATGAATAAGTCGTTCCCCTTCTCTGCTACAATCAGGTTAATCCACGATTTACCCGCAACCGGCATTACCCCATGCTTAAATGCATTTTCAATTAGGGTTATTAAAATCATTGGACCAATCTCAAACTTATTCAAATCACCAGATAACTTTGTAGTAATCTGAACCCGATCTTCATAGCGTAGTAATTCCAACGCTATATAATTCTCAACCTGTTTAAGTTCCTTAACAAGCGGAACAAATACCGATTTGCTGGAATGCATGACATAGTCTAACATTTCACTTAATTGGAGAATTGCTTGTGGTGCTTTGTCTGATTTTTCAGTAGTGAGATAATAAAGATTATTTAAGGTGTTAAACAGAAAGTGTGGGTTTAGCTGAACTTTCAGGAATTTTAATTCAGCCTCTACTCTATCGCGCATTAATTTTTGGTAATCATCCTTTGATGTACGTAAGTGTAGCAACATTTTAATAGCCACACCAAAGAAGACTACCATCAATAAAGATGTTAACAGAAAAAAAATATCCACCGAAGCCGGACTCATATTTTGAACGCGCAGTTCTGCCATTATTAACAAGGTTAATAATGCCACCATCATGGAAAGGAACAATGCGGTTAAAATGGTATAAATTGAATACAAAAAGAAAAATCGATAGCGGCCTGTAATCAGAAAACGAGGAATCAGATAATAATTGAAGAAATACGTGGCTCCGATAACTACAGGCATTAGAAGCCCCACAAAGAAGAGTGTCTGAAAATAGTTATTGTTTCTTCTGCCGAAGAAAATACCATAGATTAAAAGTATCGCTACCCAGAAGACAACATGAAGAATCCACCGTTTACGGGTAATAATACTATCCAGCCAGATAATCGGTTGATTCATAGTACATAGTTAGGAAAAATTGCAAGGGCCATGAAGTGTCTATTATGAATTTGAGCTCCAGCACTCCCTTTCAACCTAATCTAAAACCTTTTCGCCACTGCCCTGGCTAGAACAACGGTATCCGCCTTGTTACAAGTCACGGGTCAAAAATTATTGTACAGGTCTTGTTTACTTTCTACTCTTGTACATAAACCAAATCAAAAACTTAACTTTAAACCTATGCTAGCATTTAATTTCTTAACTCATCATGTGGAAGGCAGCATCTACTTTATGGCGCCACTCACGCTTCTGTTTTCAGTCAACATCATCTTGTTCATCTACCTTTTACTAAAAAAAGACTTTGAATCAAATTTCGTAGTGGTATTTAAACAGATCGGTTTTTTAATTTTTGCCTTTGGAATGTTTGGCACGCTGGTAGGGTTCCTGCAAATGTTTGACGCATTAGAATCCATGAAAGAAACTTTGCCGCTATCGGTTATCTCAGGGGGCGTGAAGGTTGCTTTATTGAACGTGATTTATGGAGCAGGCTATTTTTGTCTTAGTCACACCGGCTATATTATCATTAAAATAGTAAGTAAGAAAAAAGGTTAATCAAATGGCGCCTGGGTTCCTGGTTTTGAGCATCATTCTATGCATTATTACTGTTAGTGTGTGGCGCAATCCAAACTACATGCAATTAAAATCCAACCTGGTTGCTTTGGCACTCGGGCTAACTGCGTTTAATGCACTATTAGGTTTACTACTTTTGTTCGATGGACTGGAATCAAATCCTGATAATCTCATGTACGAACTTGTACAACACCCTGGAACTCTGAGCACATTGATTCTTTGTCTTGCGAATGGTTTGTTTTATGGTGTGTTCGCTGTTTTATTTCTGACTTCGTCAAGCCAATCCAATAAAAGATCATAAAAAAGGGAGCTTATCGCTCCCTTTTTTAGATCACTCAAAAAATTCGATTACCCGATAGATATGCGTTTGAATTCAACTACCGTTAATCCCTTCGTAACACTATCCAAATATTGAGCTACCGTTTTTGAATTGTCTTTCACAAATATTTGCGGCAACAACGTGTTATCCTTAAAGAACTTATTCAGTTTACCCTGAGCAATTTTCTCTACCATATTTTCTGGCTTGCCTTCAGCCAGGATTTGAGCTTTAGCAATCTCAAGTTCCTTTTCAATCAAGGTCTTGTCCACCTGCTTCTCATCAACAGCTACAGGACTCATGGCCGCAATTTGCATACCTACGTCTTTGCCGGCCTCTGTAACATCTTTGCCATTCACACCCTTTAACGAAACCAACACACCTAATTTGCTTCCAGAATGGATGTATGGAATCACTGCCTCGCCCTTCATGTGAACAAATGCAGTAATCTCTAATTTCTCACCAATCTTACCAACCAATTCTGTGATCCGCTCATTGATTGATAATGAACCTACCTGCTCAGCTAAAAGTGCATCTTTATCGGCAGGCTTCTTGGCAAAGGCAGTTTCAGCAATCAACTTACCGAGGTTTTGAAATTCCTCATTCTTGGCTACAAAGTCAGTCTCGCAGTTCAGGGCGATCAATACGGCTTCCTTCTTATCATCGGAAGTTTTCACAAACACAGATCCTTCTTTGGCATCTTTATCTAAACGGCTGGCAGAAACTTTCTGTCCCTTCTTTCTTAAAATCTCGATGGCCTTTTCAAAATCACCATTCGCCTCGGTGAGCGCTTTCTTACAATCCATCATACCGGCACCAGTCATGGTGCGGAGTTTATTTACTTCTTGTGCAGTAATTGCTGACATATAATATAGTTTAAAAATTCAAGTATGTATAAAAAATAAAACATCGACTTTTGAGGCCGATGTTTATCTAAATTCTAAATCGGCCACGCGAGGCGCGTGGTCAACTTACTTTTAATGTTCTACGGCTTCGTCTACTTTACGCTTCTCTTCCTCGTCCTTCTTATGACCGGCCTCTTCTTTATCTTTCTTGCGCTCCATCAAAGCCTCTTCAATCGCCTTACCAACATGGCCGGTGATCAATGAAATGGATTTAAAAGCATCATCATTTGCAGGAATCGGAAAATCAATATCCGATGGATCTGAGTTGGTATCCACCATGGCAAACACCGGGATATTTAACTTAAGAGCTTCAGAAACTGCAATGTGCTCGCGCTTCACATCAATAACAAAAAGCGCTGCAGGCAGACGGTTAAGGTCAGTAATACCACCCAACAATTTTTCCAACTTAGCTTTCTCACGAGTGATCATCAAACGCTCGCGCTTAGCAAGGTTGTTGAACGCCTCATCCTTCATCAACTTATCAATCTGGGCAAGTTTTTTTAATGACTTGCGAATGGTAGCGAAGTTAGTAAGCATACCACCTAACCAGCGCTCTGTTACGAACGGCATGTTAAGGCGGGTAGCCTCAGCATTGATGATATCCTTAGCTTGTTTTTTCGTAGCAACAAACATGATTTTGCGGCCAGAACGAACAATATTTTTCAGGGCAAAAGTTGCCTCTTCCAGGCACTTCAGCGTTTTGTTAAGATCGATGATGTGGATGCCATTGTTCTCCATAAAGATGTACTCTGACATCTTAGGATTCCACTTGCGGGTGAGGTGACCAAAGTGAACACCTGCATCCATTAAACTTTCGGTTGTTAATTTCTCTGCCATGCTGTATCGATTAACGCTTGCTGAACTGGAATTTCTTTCTTGCCTTCGCGCGACCTGGTTTCTTTCTTTCCACCATACGTGAGTCACGTGTTAATAAACCTTCCTTTTTGAGGGGAGGGCGATTTTCATTGTTGATTGTTACCAACGCACGGGCAATACCTAACCGGATCGCTTCAGCCTGGCCTTTATTTCCACCACCTTCAACATTCACTCTTACATCGTATTGTTCGTTGGCTTTCAAAAGTGTGAGCGCCTGCTTTACAGTAGTTTGAAGAATTTCAGATTTGAAATAATCATTCAACTCTCTGTCGTTTACGATGATCTGACCTTTGCCTGGTTTAACATACACGCGGGCAATTGAGGTCTTTCTCCTACCGATGGTATTAATAATCTCCATTTATCAGAATTTTAATTCTTTTGGTTGTTGTGCTGTGTGAGGATGCTCGGTGCCGGCATAAACATGCAGACTTCTGAATACTTCGCGGCCCATGCTGTTTTTTGGAAGCATGCCCCGTACAGAGTGCTCAATCAATCGTTGTGGATGTTTACCGGTTCCAATCATTTTAGGAGTCAGTACACGCTGTCCGCCTGGATATCCTGAATAAGTAAAATAGACACGGTCTGTCCACTTTTTACCCGTCATTTTGATTTTATCGGCATTAATTACGACAACATGATCGCCTGTATCCACATTGGGTGTATAGCTTGGCTTATGTTTTCCACGTAATACACGCGCAATCTGGCTGGCTACACGGCCCAACACCTGATCTTTTGCATCTACCAATACCCAAGCCTTCTCAACGGTTGCTTTGCTGGCATTGATTGTTTTATAGCTGTTATGATCCACTTTTTTAGCTTTAAAAACCTATTATTATATACTTACCCCCTCAAAAAGGGACACAAAAGTAGATTCAAGAAACTGAATATGCAAGCCGGGTTGCAGATTTAGGCAGATTATATCTGCTTATCAAAACCAGGTTTATCGCTTGTTTTCGGCTAGTTGGCGTATAAGGGCCTGAAAATCTTTGGGGTAAGGCGCTTCGATTGTCAGTTTTGTCGAATCCATCAATGCAAATTCCAGGGAAAAGGCATGCAAGGCCACCCGTTTCATCAATGGTTGCTCCTCCGTCATTTTCTTCAAATTGAACCCCCTTTTTACCGAGGAAACATAAAATGGCTTGCCCCCATAAAGGTCATCACCTGTAATAGAAGCCTTAAGAAAGGCCAGATGAATACGAATTTGATGCATCCGACCGGTTATTGGCCTACATTCTACTAAGGTGTAATTTTTATAGGTCTGAAGGGTGTTGAAATAGGTTTGGGCGTCCTTCCCGCTTCTTGAGATTTTTACAGTACCATCATTTTGCTTCAAAATTGGGGCGTCAACCAGCTGGTTGTTAAAACTATGAATTCCTTCCACTACTGCATGGTATATCTTATTCACCTCCCGATTTTCGAATTGCATGCTTAAATGACGATATACTTCGGGATTCCTGGCAATCGCTAAAACCCCAGAGGTTTCTTTATCTAACCTGTGACATACCTGGGCATCAGCTTCAAACTGGCGTGCCAGTGCTAAAATATTCTCGCTATCATTGCGATCTTCCAGGGTAGCTATAAACGGTGGCTTATTGATAATAATGAAATCAGTATCCTGATAGAGAATCGCCTCCTCAAAATTGAACTTTGGAATTTTCACGCCTGCAAATTACTACGACTCGCTTAATTCTGAACTATCAGGGCTCGAACGAGGGAGCTTGAAACTAAAAACGGAACCCTTGCCAACCGTACTTTCAACTTCGGCTTTACTGTTATGGCCTTCCAAAATGTGCTTCACGATAGCCAGCCCGAGTCCAGTGCCGCCCTTCTCGCGACTTCGGCTTTTATCCACGCGGTAGAAGCGTTCAAAAATCCGATTGAGATGTTGCGGTGGAATCCCTTCGCCTTTGTCTGAAATGAAGGTGGATATATTTTTCTTGCCTACATCAAAAGTGATTGTCACCTCTCCGCCTTCGGGTGTGTAGCTAATTGCGTTCGAGATCAGGTTCGTTACTACCTGATTAATTCGTTGCCAATCGGCATACACATTGATCTTATGATACTCAGTTAGCAGTTTCAATTTAATATTCTTCTTTTCTGCCTTCTCCTCAAATTGATCAATCACCTCGGCACATAGCTTATGCAAATCAATATGCTCAAAGTGCATTTTAATATCACCGGTTTCAATCTGCGAAAGTGTTAACAGATCCTGAACGAGAATATCCAGGCCATCAAGGCTTTTAGCTGCCTTCTTTAAGAATTTGGTGCGAACATTTTTATCGTTAACGGCTCCATCTAACAACGTATGTACAAACCCCTGGGCAGCGAAAATGGGTGTCTTTAATTCATGCGAAACATCGGCAATGAATTCTTTTCGAAAAGCCTCAAGCTTTTTTAACTCGTCAATCTCTTTTTGCTTGAGGGTGGCAAAAGAATATATCTCTTCGTTAATTTTCTCCAGCGGATTAAGAACACTTGACTTTTCTTTCGAAATGTTGGAAAGTTCCTTTTTCCGGAGTTTCTCCATCATTTTATAGATTTTATTGATCTCCCTAAAAATCAAAAACTCCAGCACAACAAATATGAGCAGATACGAGGCTGAAAAACTGATCACGGCCGCAACTACCAGCGCATTGCGGCCTACGCTTTCAACAAGAGAGAGAAACAAAGTTGTAACGATGGCAACAGAAACTGCCAACAGAAGAGCCAACGTACGGGCACTATAAACCATGCATTAACTGAGATTGAACTTATACCCCACCCCTTTTACGGTGGAAATATAATCATCTCCTATCTTTTCGCGCACTTTACGAATATGCACATCCACTGTGCGGGCGAGAACGTAAACATCAGACCCCCAGATGTTTTGCAATAAATCATCTCTGCTGAATACTTTATTAGGGTTTTGGGCTAAAAAGAACAACAATTCAAACTCCTTTTTTGGTAAACTGATTTCCTTGCCTTTCACATGAATTGTGTAGCTCGTGCGATCAATGAGCAAATCTCCAATCTTAATCTGGGCCGAGGTATTTTTCTTTTTCGAATCTCTTCTGAATAATGCACTAATTCTGCTCATCAAAGCCCGAGGCTTAATGGGTTTTAAAATATAATCATCCGCACCCACATCAAACGCTGCCACTTCAGAATATTCCTCAGCCCTGGCGGTAAGAAATACGATGAACGTGTTGACCAATTCGGGCAATGCACGAATTTGCCGGCATGCCTCCACCCCATCCATCTTTGGCATCATGATATCGAGCAAAACGAGGTCTGGATGAAACTTCTTCGCGATTTCAACAGCCTGAAAACCATCAGCAGCAGTTCGTACATCATAACCCTGCTTCTCCAGATTATATTTCAATAACTCCAAGATGGGCTCCTCATCATCCACTACCAGCACCTTTTGCGTTGGTTTATTACCCATACACTTTTTAGTATTTATTTATCGCTAAAAGTAGAGACAAATTAAGCTATTTAAAAACCCATGTTAACACCTTAACAATTCCTTAATGAGTAGCTTTTATTAGCTTCATATTAATACTAAAGGAAGGGATGTATCTCAGAAAGATGTTTAATGTACCGCTTAAGGTCACCTCCAAAATCGCTATCAAGTTCTTCTTTGAAATTATCCTGGCGAGCCTGGTATAAATGATAAGACATGAAATAGGTGTTATTGGGCAGCCTACCTTTCGCATTCGCTTTTCTAGGCCTGAACAAAGAAAGTGTGTCTACCGAATTCATGATCTGCAAAATCATAGCTTCCTTTTTTTGTTTCTTGATTTCAATAGATTCTTCAGACTTCATGCTTTTATATAAGCTATCCAGGAATTGGGTGCCTCGTAAAATGTGACGACTATACTTTCTGTAATCCTGATCTTCCTGCACATATTGGGTGAATTGCTGCGAGTCTTTGCCGTAGCGGGAAGCTAAAAAATAATAGGCGGCCGTATCGCCCACAAAAGATGCCAGGTTTTCGTTGAAGTCAACATTGTCTTTAATAAAAATCGTGGCATGCACCATTTCATGAATAATCAAGCTGGCCAAGTCGCCTTCGTTTCGTTTCAGCATGTCACTCAGGATCGGATCGGTAAACCAGCCCAGGGTTGACCAGCCACCGGGATTACGGATACTTATATCATAACCATCCTTTTCTAATCTGGCTTTTTCATCCAGTGCCTTTTGCATTTCAAAAAAACCTTTGTAGGGCATTGAGCCCACAATAGGAAAGTCCCACATTTTTGGTTTTAATTCGAACGGCTCACATGCTTGCACCACCCACATTATCTCTTCCCCCTTCTGGTCGAAAAGTGTTTTGTAATTCTTTGTGTCCTTCAGCCCGAGTGAATCAATCGCATACTTTCTTATTTCTTGGATAAGTTTCAGTTTGTCTTTGAGTGAATCCGGAAACTGGGGATCCCTCATGTATTCTTCGATGGGCTTAGCCTCCCAAACTATTCTTACCTGGCCATAACCCTGGCGGGCACCATAAACCACCAACTCCCAGTTCCAGAGAATCAGGATTAGCAAAATCAAAGAAAAACCTAGGAATACCCTCTTAATCACAATTAAAGTGCAAATTAAATCTCCCGACCTTTAATCCTTAGTTATTAAGGATTTCCATCAAAAAATAGGGTTAATACTAAATAAATTAGCTTTTTACTACCTAAATTTGCTTGCAAATACTATTAAAAATAGTAATTTCAAGCCCTTAAATAACTCAAACTGAAAATAAACGACTGAATTATATGAGCGAAGTAAAAAGTGATGCAAAAGAAAAGCTGAAGGCTCTTCAACTAACAATTGACAAGCTGGAAAAGGCTTACGGTAAAGGAACCGTGATGAAGTTGAACGACACCAAGGTGATGGATGTACCAGCCATTTCTACAGGTTCATTAGGCCTTGACATTGCCCTGGGTATTGGAGGAATTCCGCGTGGAAGGGTGACTGAGATTTACGGACCTGAATCTTCTGGTAAGACAACGCTGACTATGCATTGCATAGCCGAAGCACAGAAAAAAGGCGGCCTGGCGGCTTTCATTGATGCAGAACATGCCTTTGATAAAACCTATGCTGAGAAACTGGGAATCGATACGGAGAATCTTTTGATTTCGCAGCCGGACAATGGTGAACAGGCACTCGAAATTGCTGAACACCTGATCCGCTCCGGGGCGATTGATATTATTGTCATCGACTCAGTAGCTGCCCTTGTACCTAAAGCCGAATTAGAAGGTGAAATGGGTGAAAGCAAGATGGGCTTGCAAGCTCGTTTAATGTCTCAAGCCCTACGGAAGTTAACAGGTACAATCAGCAAGACAGGCTGTGCCTGTATTTTTATTAACCAGCTTCGCGAAAAAATAGGGATCATGTTTGGAAACCCTGAGACAACAACAGGCGGTAATGCTCTTAAGTTTTATGCTTCTGTTCGTTTAGATATCCGCAGAATTGGGCAGATCAAAGAAGCTGCTGATGATATTACCGGCAACCGGGTAAAAGTAAAGGTTGTAAAAAATAAAGTAGCTCCTCCCTTTAAGGTAGTAGAATTTGATATCATGTATGGAAGAGGCATTTCCAAGTCTGGTGAAATTGTTGACCTGGGGGTAGAACTTAATGTAATTCAAAAAGCAGGTTCATGGTTCTCGTATAACGGTAACAAACTCGGCCAGGGTCGTGATGCTGTAAAACAATTGATAGAAGATAATCCGGAACTTCTGGATGAACTTGAAAAGAAAATCAAGGAGAAAATCAGCAGTGGTGCTGATCTCAAAGAAGAGAAAGAGTAAATTTTTGCTGTGATATTGTAAAACAGGGCTTGGTAAAATCCAAGCCCTGTTTTTTTAGTTAGCGCGAATAGCAATTACCGGATCTAAGCGGGCGGCCATAGCTGCCGGCACGATACCCGCCACCAAACCAATAACAGATGATACCCCTAAACCCAGTACAATGTTTTTAACCGAAAGTACAACCTGTAGACTTCCGAATGGGACGAGCGTTAACAAGTAAACCAGGAATAATCCTGCCAAGCCGCCAATGAGACTCAGGAAAATAGATTCAAACAAAAATTGAAACAGAATGAAGTAGTTCTTCGCGCCAAGCGACTTCTGTAATCCGATAACACTGGTTCGCTCCTTAACAGAAACAAACATAATGTTGGCAATTCCGAATCCTCCGACTAACATGGAAAATCCACCGATAATCCAACCGGCAATACTCAATACATCAAACACACCGCTGATCGCATTGGCAATCGCCTCGGGCCTGTTCATTGCAAAGCTGTCCTTTTGAATAGGCTTCAATCCGCGTTTAACGCGCATCAATCCACGTGCTTCACTTTCCAGTTCTACCAGACCAATGTCGGTATCAAAACCCTTTAGCCCAATATCTGATCCCAATTCGTTCCAGCGCCCGGTACCTGTTTGGTATAATTTCCTGAAGGCATCATAGGGGATAATTACACTATAATCATTGCTGGGTGTTCCCAGAAAACTCTCACCTTCTCGTTTGGTTACTCCAACTACATTAAATTTCAGGTTCTTGATTTTAACCTGCTGGCCCATGGGCGAATCCTGATTAGGGAAAAGTGCTTTGGCTACTTCATATCCGATAATAACCACATTGCGGCCACCCTCAACTTCATCATTGGTCAGGTACCGGCCCTTCTCAATATTTACTTCAAAAATTTTGTCAAAATCCAGATCTGCGCCCTTAAGGGTTATCTGACTAATACCATTGTTGCCCCCCTTTACTGTTAATCCTCCTGCATCAGCAAAAATGGCCACAGTCTGGGCATCCTTCATATTCGCTCTAAGAAACTTGTACTCAGCATAAGAAACATTGGGACGCTTGATGTACTCCTTCCACCAATCCCGACCTCCACCGCCAGTAAAAGGCCATTTACCCACATAGATCACATTGCTCCCCAAAAAATTAAAACTGTCGCGGATGTTTTTCTCTAGCGAATCAACCAAAGTGAGTACTGCTATGATGGAAAAGATACCAATGGTAACCCCGAGCAGTGAAAGTACGGTGCGAAGAATGTTTGATTTGAGAGCCCGCCAGGCAAAACCAAGGCTTTCAAAAATGAGGCGTAAAGTCAGCATGAGTGTTTAACGAGCTTTTTTCAATTTTGGGTTGCAATAAACGCGGTTTTTTACTGAATCCTTTATGTTTTTTGATCCAAATGTCAAAGATTCAGAAATCAGACGTTCAAACCATGAAAATGTTTCTAAAAACTAGGGATGAAATTTCACTTACCAATGAAACATATCCTATTTTTGCGTCCTTATTAAAAAACGCCCCCTTCTGAGGGGTTTAAAGCCCGTAAGCTTATGAAACTTTCCGAGTTCAAATTTGAAATTCCCAACAGTCTGATTGCTTCACATCCCGCAGAAAACCGCGATGATGCCCGTATGATGGTCATCCATCGTAGTTCCGGCAAAATCGAGCATAAGGTTTTTAAGGACATCGTAAATTATTTTGAAGAAGGTGATGTGATGGTAGGCAATGATACCCTCGTATTTCCGGCTCGCCTATATGGACGCAAAGAAAAGACCGGGGCTAAAATTGAAGTGTTCTTACTCCGTGAATTAAATGCAGAAATGCATTTATGGGATGTACTTGTAGACCCTGCCCGTAAAATTCGCGTTGGCAACAAATTGTATTTTGGTGATGGCGATCTGGTTGCTGAGGTAATTGACAACACAACCTCAAGGGGTAGAACCATTCGATTTTTATTTGATGGCGACTCAGCAGCTTTTGATAAAATTGTTGAGACGCTGGGTGAGACTCCGCTTCCAAAATATATAAAGCGCAAAGTTGAGCCGGCCGACAAAGAAAGGTTTCAAACCATTTTTGCAAAAAATAAAGGAGCTGTATCTGCACCAACAGCCGGTATGCACTTTACCAAACAGTTGGTAAAGCGTTTACAGATTAAAGGTGTAGACATGGCATTTGTCACCTTACATATTGGGCTAGGTACCTTCCGAGCTGTAGATGTTGAAGATCTTACCAAGCACAAAATGGACTCTGAGAATTTTATTGTAGGTCCGGAAGCTGTTAAAATTGTTAACCGTGCACTGGACGAAAAGAAAAAAGTGTGTGCTATTGGAACTACAACGATGCGGGCCTTAGAAACAGCTGTTTCGGCTAACAACCGGTTAAAAGAGCGTGAGGGATGGACTGATAAATTCATCTTCCCACCTTATGATTTTAAAATCTGCAGCGCGATGGTTACCAACTTTCATCAACCGGAGTCAACCCTGCTGATGATGGCCTGCGCTTTTGGTGGTTTTGACTTAGTCATGAAAGCTTACGAAATCGCCAAGAAGGAAAAATATAAGTTTCTTACCTATGGTGATTCTATGCTAATAGTTTAAGTAACAATCACAATAAAAAAATGCCTGATGATATCATCAGGCAT
Organism: Cyclobacteriaceae bacterium; assembly: GCA_044229915.1. GTDB lineage: Bacteria > Bacteroidota > Bacteroidia > Cytophagales > Cyclobacteriaceae > ELB16-189. The sequence continues at coordinate 157,810 of JBGASB010000004.1, read as the reverse complement.
TTTTTTTGAATTGAAATTGCTATGAATTTCTAATGAGGTACAAGTGCAAAGAAATTGCCACCGGATACAAAAAAAGATAAATTGGTGAAGGCTTTAAAAAACCCATTAGCATGGTGATTGGCACCAACAGGAGAAAAATACCAATGCCCATAATCCAGTTCTTGTTTGGCGTCTCCGACTTATAGATTTGAAGCATTCGATAAATCAGATAAGTAATCACACCCACATTGAAGGCAAGAAGGAAAATCCTGATAAGTATCATACAATCAAAAAAGGTATTTTTACAAATCTATGCATTATAAAGAATATGCGCTGATCGTTGCCGGGGGCAAAGGCACCCGGATTAAAAGTCGGTTGCCAAAGCAATTTCTTGAATTAAACGGAAAACCGATTCTACTTCATACCCTGGAGGCGTTTTTTAGATATTCCAAAAAGATCATAACCGTGCTGGTGCTTCCGCAAGATGATTTTGAAATCTGGAATGAACTATGCAAAAAACACAACTTCAATAAACCGATTGTACTACAAAAAGGGGGCGAAACCAGGTTCCAATCCGTGAAGAATGGTTTGGATAAAATTGAAGCTCCCGGATTAGTTGCAATTCATGATGGGGTACGTCCACTGGTGAGCGAAGATATTATTGGCGCTTCCTTTCGCTTAGCGGCCGTGCATCAATCCGCTGTTGCAGCTGTGCGACTAAAGGAATCCATTCGCATGACGGACCAGGATAATACCAAAGCTATGGATCGGTCTCGATTCCGGTTGATTCAAACCCCACAAACATTTGATGTAGCACTTATTAAGCAAGCGTATCAGATGAAAGAAGATCCCAGTATGACGGATGATGCGAGTGTAGCCGAAAAGTCAGGACATGTGATTTCTCTTTTTGAAGGAAGTTACGAGAACATCAAAATCACTACTCCCGAAGATCTGATTTTTGCAGAAGCGCTACTTAATTCGAAACTTAAGATTTAATAAAACAGAAATGGCCACACAGTGCGCAGCCATTTTCAAATCTTCGAATTGACTAATTATCAATTAATATTCGTCTTCATTAAAGAAGAAATCCTCCTTGGTCGGATAATCCGGCCAGATTTCTTCAATGCTTTCGTACGGTTGCCCGTCATCTTCCAACTCCTGTAGATTCTCTACAACTTCCAGAGGGGCTCCTGAACGAATTGAGAAATCTATCAATTCATCTTTGGTGGCCGGCCAGGGCGCATCCTCGAGGTACGATGCTAATTCTAATGTCCAATACATAGATTTGTCCTCCTGTTAATTTTCCGCAAAAATAGAATTAAATCAACCATAGTCAATAGGCACTGGTCGATAGTTCGGGAATTAAAAAAGTAACCGATTTTCGTCTTTGAGAGGCTTGTGCTTATCTGTGGACTATTGACTCAAAAAAGCCATATTTGCGTTCTTATTTAACTTAAAAATCTCCATGGCTGACGAAAAAATAATTTTCTCAATGTCGGGTGTAAGCAAGATTTACCCACCCCAAAAGCAAGTACTCAAGAACATATACCTATCCTTTTTTTACGGAGCCAAAATTGGAGTATTAGGTCTTAACGGTTCTGGTAAATCTTCATTGCTCAGGATTATTGCCGGAATTGACAAGGAATTTCAGGGCGAGGTTGTTTCTGATTTAGGTTACACAGTTGGCTACCTGGAGCAAGAGCCACAATTGGATAAATCTAAAACGGTTAAAGAAATTGTAGAGGAGGGGGTTAAGGATGTCGTAGCTCTTTTGAAGGAGTTTGAGGCTATCAATGAAAAATTTGGAGACCCGGCCGTAATGGAAGACCCGGATGCCATGGACAAACTTATCACCAAGCAGGGCGAAATTCAGGAGAAGCTGGATGCAGTTAATGCATGGGAACTCGATCATAAACTGGAGCGTGCTATGGACGCACTCCGTTGTCCGCCTCCAGATTCAAAAGTTGAGTTCTTATCAGGTGGGGAAAAAAGGCGGGTGGCTTTATGCCGCTTGTTATTACAAACCCCCGATGTTCTTTTGCTGGATGAGCCCACTAACCATTTAGATGCTGAATCTGTGCAGTGGCTGGAGGAGCATTTACGTCAATATAAAGGAACCATTATCGCGGTAACGCACGACCGTTACTTTTTGGATAATGTAGCCGGTTGGATTCTTGAACTTGATCGTGGTGAAGGAATTCCATGGAAAGGAAATTACTCAAGCTGGCTCGACCAAAAACAAAAGCGTTTAGCCCAGGAAGAAAAAACAGAATCAAAACGACAAAAATCATTAGAGCGCGAATTGGAATGGGTGCGCATGAATCCGAAAGGACGTCATGCCAAAGGGAAAGCCCGCTTAAACTCCTATGAAAAATTGATCAGTCAGGAGAATCGCGAGAAAGAAGAAAAGCTGGAGATCTTTATTCCACCCGGCCCAAGACTTGGAAACAAAGTTATTGAAGCCAATGGCGTATCGAAGGCTTATGGAGATAAGTTGCTTTATGAAAATCTTACCTTCTCCCTTCCCCCGGCAGGCATTGTAGGAATTATCGGACCCAACGGTGCTGGTAAAACTACCCTCTTCAAAATGATTACCGGCCAGGAAAAACCCGATAGCGGAACATTCAATGTAGGTGAAACAGTTAAGATTGCTTATGTGGATCAGGAGCACGATGATCTGAAACCGGAAGATACGGTCTGGCAAGCGATCACAGGGGGACAGGAGTTGATTTTAGTAGGGGGTAAAGAAATAAACTCACGGGCTTATGTGAGCAAATTTAATTTCAGCGGAACCGATCAACAGAAAAAAGTAAAAGAACTTTCAGGGGGTATGCGCAACCGGGCACACCTTGCCATTGCATTGAAGCAAGGTGGAAACTTGTTGCTGCTCGATGAACCTACCAACGACCTGGACGTAAACACGCTGCGTGCATTAGAAGAAGCCCTGGAGAACTTTGGTGGTTGCGCTGTAATTATCTCTCACGATCGTTGGTTCCTGGACAGAGTATGTACCCATATCCTTGCCTTTGAAGGCGACTCGCAAATATTCTGGTTTGAAGGAACATTTAGTGAATATGAAGAGAATAAGAAGAAGCGGCTGGGGGATGATCAACCTCACAGGATCAGGTATAAGAAACTTGTTAAATGATAGTTATTAGTTGTTGGTTGCTCGTAGTTAGAAAATATATGAACATCCAACAACAATCACCTAACAACTGTAAATGAGAGCCTTCTACACCATTCTACTTCTTGCACTCTCCAATACGTTTATGACGTTTGCCTGGTATGGTCACTTGAAGTTTAAGGAAATGAAGTGGAGCGCAAGTCTGCCGCTAATTACAATTATTTTAATCAGCTGGGGGATTGCATTGTTTGAATATATACTTCAGGTTCCTGCCAACCGGATTGGATTCAAAAATTACGGAGGACCATTTTCCCTCGTTGAGTTAAAGGTTATTCAGGAAGTAATAACGCTAGTGGTATTTGTTGGTTTCTCTCTCTTATTTTTCAAGACAGAAACCTTTCGTTGGAATCACCTGATTGGTTTCATCTTTCTGATTTTGGCGGTTTACTTTGTATTTAAAAAATAACCCCATTAAGTATCAAGAAGTGTTTTAGCTACAGGCTATTGCACACAGTTCACTATTTAATCTCTTCCCCGGGTCTTGTCTTCCACCGTTCGTGCATCCAAACCCATTGCTCCGGGTGTTCACGTACAATTTTCTCCGTAAAATTGGTGAAGTTCTGAGTGTTTACTATCAGGTCTGTTTCTTCGTCACCGGTAACCACCAACGGTATCTCCGGAAGGATGTGCATATGTTGCTTACCATCATCACCAAGATAAATATACGTAGGAACCACAGAGGCACCTGTACGCAAAGCAAGTACCGTTGCCCCTATAGGGGTTGCAGCCTTCATCCCGAAAAAATCAACAAACCGGCTTTTCACTTTCGTATCCTGGTCGATAAGTATGGCAATAGATCCACCCGATTTTAAAACCTTAAACAGGCGCATACTTTCCTTTCCGCGCTCAATGGCCACGGCACCGTATGCATTGCGGTATTGCCAAAGCAGTTCATTAAGGCGCTCATCCTTTAGGGCAGTTCCAATAATATTCGGATTCAACCCACGGAGTGCCATGTTGGTAATTTGCAGGTCAAACGCACCGAGGTGTGACGTAAGAAACATTACCCCTTTTCCCCTGGCAAAAGCTTTTTCATAATTCTCAAGTCCATCAGTTATCAGAAACTTATTGAGATCAGCGAGGGTCCTTACCTTTAACGAACGCAATATGTCACCACCATTTTTTCCCAACATCATAAAAACACGCTTGCCTAATGCCACTATTTCCTGAGTTGATTTCTCTTTACCAAAGGCCAGGCCAAGGTGATAAATTGTTCGCTCACGAGGTTTGGGTGAAACCATATAAGCAATCCTTCCGAGCCAGCCACAGAAAGCCAGCCAAACGGTTCGTGGCAACAGGTTGGATAGGTAAATCAGAAACCGTACAAAGAAGTAGAGCGAGGTGTACTTAATACGCTTCTTAAGAGGTCTCTTTTCCATATTAATTTGGCAAAGATACACGTAGCTTTGATTAAATTTATTCGCTTAGTCTATTACCCAATATGAAAACATTATACCTCGTACGACATGCCAAGTCAAGTTGGGACAATCCGGAACAAAGCGACTTTGACCGGCCCCTGAATGAACGTGGAAAGAAGAATGCCCCCCGAATGGCAAGGCGATTAAAAGAAAAACACGTAACGCCAGACGTGATGCTAACCAGCCCGGCTGAACGTGCACTTGCTACCTGCAAAGAGTTTGCTCTGGTCCTTGGATTCCCGGAAAATAAAATCAAAACGGACAGGCGATTATATCACGCAAATGAGGATCAGATTTTAAAAGTGATTCAGGAATTGAAAGACTTACCTCGTGACAATGAAGAAGTAGTAATTCTTTTTGGTCATAATCCTGGGTTAACGGAGTTTGCAAATTCTTTGCTTAATGAAGACCTGGAAAACATTCCTACCTGCGGAGTCGTTGCCGCCACATTGGATATTATGGATTGGAAAGATGCGCGCTTTGGTTGTGGCGAGATGGAGTTTTTTGATTCTCCGAAAAGAAGTGTTGATTAAATAATTATCTGCCAGCAATAAATATGTTGCTTGTATACGAAATAAAGGACCTTTTAACTTTCGGTGAAAAATCTGTGCCAGCCAACCGGTTATTCTAAAGGTGGTACCTATATCTTATTTGTTCACATTTTGTATGTATTATTAAACCATAATACATACATTTACGTAATTAATAACAAACATGAAAGGAACAAACCTCGGGGAATTCGAAGAACTGGTGCTGCTAACCATCGCCTCGCTGATGGAAGAAGCATACAGCGTAGCGATATGCGATCAACTTTCCAATCACACAGAGCGTTACGCGAAGCTTGGGGTGGTGCACTCTGTACTCAATCGCCTTGAAGAGAAAGGCCTGGTGAAAAGTCAGTTGGGTGAGGCCACCAAAACACGTGGAGGTAAACGCAAGAGATTCTACCAACTCACTATGGCAGGAAAGGCAGCTCTTGTTCGAGCGAAGTCGATGCGCGATCAACTCTGGGATAAAATTCCTTCACTGGATTGGAAAAAAGCATGAGCGCCCGCCAACCAACTCCCGATAGCCATCGGGCGCAGAGCAAACCTCAGCCCCCTCAGTGGGCTCAACGATTCATTGAATGGTATTGCAAGCCCACGCTAGCGGAGGATCTCATTGGAGATCTCAATGAATATTTCGAGCGGAATGTTGAATCGAAAGGTCCGCTCCGGGCCAAGCTCATTTACATCATCGATGCATTCAAATTCTTTAGACTCTATACAGTGCGCGCACCAAAATTTATAACCCTCTTAATCAATTGGATCATGATCGGAAGCTACGTCAAAACATCGGTACGCAATCTAACGCGTAATAAGCTTTTCTCAACGATCAATATCGTTGGTCTTTCCATCAGCATGTCGGTCGGGTTATTGCTGATAGCATTCGTGCTCGACCTGCGTTCTTACGACAGGTTTAATAAAAATGGTGAGAGAATCTATCGCGTCACTAGCGTAGTTACTTCAAATCGTGACCAAGGCAATAAATATGCATCTTCATCAATAAAGGCAGGACAACTTATCCGTGAGAAAGTGACAGGCGTTGAGGAGGTGGCTATTTTGCGCAACGACTTTTCGCAAGATGCAATTGTTGGAGACAATATTTTTCCTATTAAAGGCTATTGGGCGGAGCCGTCACTGTTCAGGATCTTTACATTTCCGATGCTGGAAGGCAACCCCGACACCGCATTGAAAGATCCTTACTCAATCGTTCTTACGGAGACCGCAGCGATGAAGCTATTCGGCAACGAAGCAGCGCTCGGCAAATCTATCAAATTTGATACGCTCGAATATCAGGTGACCGGTATCATGAAGGACGTTCCCTTCTTTTCACACATCAACTTCGAAGCCTTGGTATCATTTTCTACAGCTGAACATGTAAACAAAAACGATAGGCGCTTCGCAGCATGGTCTAATATGTCGTTGAACTCTGTGTACGTCCTGTTGCCGGAAAATGCCGATATGGCCTCAATCCAGTCGCAGCTCAGCGCGATTGCACAAGAGGAAAATCTCACCGGAGATCCCGATGGCGATCGGGAAACAAAAATCCTACTTGAGCTTTTTCCGCTATATAAAACCGTGGTCGGAGAAGAGTTCCATCGCTCTGAGGGTGGCCCTGGGTCTGTTGGCCCGCACATGTCTCCTCGGGTATTATGGATACTCGGTGGGCTTGCAGTGGTTGTGATTTTGTCTGCGTGTTTCAACTACACCAACCTTTCGATGGCGCGGGCCATGAGACGCTTTAAGGAAGTAGGTCTTCGCAAAGCTATCGGTGCCGAAAGGAGCCACGTACAGCAACAGTTTCTTGCAGAGTCGATTATAATCTCCCTGGCAGCCCTTCTTCTTTCATATCTTATATTTTTGGTATTGCGGCCGCAGTTGATAAACATAGCTCCGGAGATGCAACGCATGGTGAAGCTCGAGCTCACTGCTACTATGGTCGTAGCTTTCATTCTCTTTTCATTCACCGTAGGTGTTATTGCCGGCTTCATGCCTGCTATATTCTTTTCGAAAGTCAACCCTATCAATGCGCTCAGGAATGTGTCGTCTGTGAAAGTATTCAAGCAAATAGCACTCAGGCGCGTACTAGTGGTGATTCAATACACCGTTACACTAATCTTTATAACAGCAACCGCTGTCGGTTATGTGCAGTATAAAGATATTCTAGCATTCGACCTGGGATTCAACACAGAAAACATTCTGAACATTGATATGCAGGGTAATAAAACCGATGCGTTCCTAAAGGAATTGAGCGAGATGCCAGAAGTAACTGGACTATCCCGGTCGTTAATAGTCACCAGCGTTGGGAATGCGTGGGGTGGATTTATGAAATACAAAGATTCGCACGACTCTGCTTTGGTAATGACCAATCATGTGGATGAAAACTACTTGTCTCTGCATGAATACGAGCTCGCTGCCGGAGGAAATTTTAATGCCCGACCCACTACAGCAGAGGCCGCCACGGAAGTGATTGTTAATGAACAAGTCTTAAAACGACTTAACATCGCTAACAACGACCCCGAGAAAGCTATTGGAGAGGAAATCACATTCAGTAGTTTCAGTATACGGGGCCGCAAGATGACCATTGTTGGAGTAATAAAAGACTTTCACTATGGCAAGCTCGATAATCTCATCCAGCCAGCAGCATTTTTGTTCTGGACGCCCGAGGACAGGGCAACCATTAATGCCAAAATTAAAAGCACCGACATGCCGGCAACCATGGCCAAGATCGAGTCCACATGGAAGAAGATTGATCCTGTTCACCCACTCGAGGCTAAATTCTTTGATGAAGAAATAGAAGATGCATACAGCGAATTTTCCGTACAGATTAAAATCATTGGCTTCCTTTCATTCCTCGCCATTTCTATCGCATCGATGGGATTGTTCGGAATGGTGGTATTCACCACAGAGACAAGATTAAAAGAGATCAGTATCCGGAAGGTGATGGGCGCCAGTTCCGGTAACCTCATATACCTGCTGAGCCGAGGTTTTCTATTCCTCTTATCGATGTCGGCACTTATTGCCCTTCCGGTGACTTACGTCTTCTTCGAAAACGTAGTACTCACAAACTTCCCATATCACACACCTGTTCAAATAACCGAGCTTTTCATTGGCTTGCTGGCCGTATTACTGATCGCATTTATTATGATCGGATCGCAGACTTTGAGAGCTGCACGGAGTAACCCGGCAGAGATACTGAAAATTGAATAGAACTCTGTTTTACAGAGTTTTTGTCGAGATGAGAGGATTACCTATGGTGATCCTTTTGGTGGGTGTTCAAAACAATCTGGTCTTTAGTTCGCTTTGCTCACTTTCTGGCCTTTTCATTTCTTCACTCGCTCAAGCGAAGCGCTTGGCTCGCTGCAAAATAAAAAGCCTTCTTCACTTTCGCGGAAAAGACCAGATTGTTTTGTCGAGATGAGAGGATTCCCCCGATACATCGGGGCGGCCTCCACGTCCCTAACGTGATGCGCTAACAGGCCCCGACATGTCGGGGTACATCTCGGTAATTATATAAAGAATTCAAAAAATTGCCTCTTGATAAGTATCTATTTCTGGATTTATTCAGATAAAATTCAAAATCTCGCGCCTCCTTTTCTGTTTCAAACGTTCTAACAAAAATGGTATTCCATGGTCCACGATTTTTCGTTGAAACATTTAAACCTCTATTATGGCCTTAGAGTCTTCGTTCAAGATCTGAGGTTGATCCGTAATACCATTTTTGAGCTGCTGATGATTCGATTAGATAGGAAAAATACCTAATCAAAAAAGCTGCCCTTTAAAGCAGCTTTAATTTGTCGAGATGAGAGGATTCGAACCTCCGGCCTCCACGTCCCTAACGTGATGCGCTAACCGGGCTGCGCTACATCTCGATTTATTTAAACAACAAACTCAAAAATTTTGAGGCTGCAATAATAACAAAATTTGAGCAATCAAAAACAAAGACCTGAAGAACAACTAGTTTTTCTTATTCTGCTTTAAATCCCTTACGAACCGGGCCCAATTAAACGGGTTTAAAAAAGGATTGGTGCGAGGCTGAAATCTATCCTGGGCAGAAGTTGACCATTGATCCATATAATACTTATAGTTGGCTGCACCGTCCATCGGTGTGGTTTTGATCATCAGGGCGATCAGTTCGGCATTCAGGTTTCGCGAATCAATTCCATTATCCATCGGGATATTCAATGCCAATACCGCTTCCTTAAAAACCTCTTCGGTTGGGAACGGCATGATTTGAACCTCTTTCAAATAGGTGACATCTGAAACCATTTCCACCAGGATAGTCAGGTTATCGTTCGCTCCTTTGGGTACAATATAGTGCTGACGGTTATACCCGATCGAACTGATTACAACACTATCGCCTTCCAACACCGGCATCGAAAAAAAACCAGCCGGACTTGTGCTGGTTCCCCGTCCAGCTTTAGGTACATATATGTGTACACCCGGAAGTACATTTACGCTATCGCTCACAAAACCGGAAAGCTGAATAATTCTCCTTTTGTTTTGAGCCCATGCGGATGAAGCCGAACACATAAGCAAAACTCCCACACAAAGAATAAGGCCGATAGATTTCCTCACGTTGCAATCTTTTATTTTCAAAGATATAGATTCATGTCATTTTAGCCTAATACAGTCTTCCTTCCTCCACCAATGGTTTTTACTATCTTCGCAGCAGAACCAAAGCAGATGAAATTGGTTCCGTAATGAGATTAAAACACTTTAATATTGATTTGGGTGCCCAGATTTTTCTGGCTTGCTCAGATACTTCGCGGCTACGCATTTTAAACCTGATTTTGACCAACGGTGAGATGTGTATTACTGACCTGGAACATATTCTTGAATTTACCCAAACCAAAACCTCACGGCACCTGTTATACCTCAAAAATTCAGGCATCCTTACCTCGCGAAAAATAAACCAATGGGTTTTTTATCAATTGAAAGACGAAGTGTTCGACATTACCAGACAAATCTTATTGTTTCTTAGTCGGGACCCCATACTTCAAAAAGACCAGCAAGTTTTTCAAACCCTGTACAGTAATCGCGAATTGTCACTCAACAAACTTCAGATCAAGCCTATTAGTCAGTTTTCATGAAATCCTATCGTTCTATTCTTTTCGACCTGGATCACACCCTCTGGGATTACGAAACAAACTCCACGGAAACATTGCAAGAACTTTTTAATCAACATCAACTTGTTGAACAGGGAGTTCCCTCGTTTTCTGATTTTCTTAAAACATTTGTCTCGGTTAACACTCAGTTGTGGACCTTGTATGACACTGGACAACTGCACAGGGATGTTATTCGATACGAGCGTTTCCATAAAATTATGCTGGAATTAGGCATCGATAATTATGATCTCTCTTTGAAACTATCGGACGAGTATGTTGATATGTCTCCCAAAAAGGGAACCCTCATGCCTAATGCAATTGAGGTGCTGGATTATTTATATCCGCGATATCCGATGACCATCGTTACGAATGGATTTGATGAAATTCAATCCACGAAATTAGCTTCATCAGGTATTACCTCTTATTTTAAAAGTATTGTCACTTCAGCGCGGGCAGGGCATAAAAAACCCGCGAAAGAGATTTTTGAATTTGCTTTGGCGGAGAGCGGCTTTGAGTCGCATGAAACTGTAATGATTGGTGACAACCTGCTTACTGATATTGGGGGAGCCCGAAATGCTTCGCTCGATACCGTGTTTTATAATCCCAATAAAATATCCCATCAGGAGCAAACTCATTATGAAATTCACGATTTGAAAGAGTTAAAGGATATTCTTTAAAAGCTGGCATTATAAATTAAATTTGCAGGCTCATAGTTAAATCTCAAAAAGAACAAAAAAACACTACATATATGTCAACCGGTTTCTTTCATATCCCAGTTCCAAAAAATGAACCCGTTTTATCCTACGCTCCAGGAAGCAAGGAACGCGCAGCATTAAAAAAAGCATTAGCTGAAGCCCGCGCCACAGTGTTGGACATCCCGATGTATATTGGTGCCGAAGAAGTTCGTTCAGATAAAAAGAAATCACTCTCTCCTCCACATGATCACCACCATATTCTGGGATATTTTTATGAAGGTGATAAAAGCCATGTAGAACAAGCCGTGAATGCAGCGCTGGCTGCTAAAGAACTTTGGTCATCTCTGAGTTGGGAGAATCGTGCCAGTATCTTTTTAAAAGCAGCCGATTTATTAGCCGGACCGTACCGATATAAAATCAATGCAGCCACCATGCTTGGGCAATCCAAGAATGCTTTTCAGGCTGAAATTGATTCAGCCTGCGAACTCATTGATTTCTTACGATTCAATGTTCATTTCATGGGTGAGATTTATCGCGACCAACCAGAATCATCACCGGGAGTTTGGAACCGATTGGAATACCGCCCTCTGGAAGGATTTGTTTTTGCACTCACCCCGTTCAATTTTACTGCTATTGCCGGCAACTTGCCAACCAGTGCTGCCTTGATGGGTAACACCGTGGTGTGGAAACCAGCCAACACACAAATCTATGCAGCCAATGTAATCATGCAGGTATTAAAAGAAGCTGGACTGCCGGACGGTGTAATTAATCTTGTGTATGTAAGCGGACCCGATGCGGGAGAAGTAATTTTTAATCATCGCGATTTTGCGGGCATTCACTTTACCGGAAGCACCGGAGTTTTTCAAAATATCTGGAAGACCATTGGAAATAATATTCACAAGTACCGCTCGTATCCGCGCATTGTAGGCGAAACCGGAGGTAAGGATTTTATCATGGTACACAAGAGTGCAAACCCTAAAGAAGTATCCACGGCTATTGCGCGTGGTGCGTTTGAATACCAGGGTCAAAAATGTTCTGCTGCATCGCGCTGCTATATCCCCTCTAATCTTTGGGAGGATGTGAAAAAATATCTTATAGACGATTTGAAAAGTTTCAAGATGGGACCAACCGAAGATTTTGGAAACTTTATCAATGCAGTTATTGATGAGAAGGCCTTCAACTCGATTACAGGATATATAGAAAAGGCTCGCCAAAACCCAATGAATGAGATCATTGCTGGGGGTAAGTATGATAAGTCAAAAGGTTACTTTATTGAACCCACTGTTATTCTAACAAAAGATGCCACTTCACTCACTATGTGTGAAGAAATCTTTGGGCCTGTTATGACAATCTATATTTATCATGCAGAGAATTTTGAACAAACCCTTGAACTTGTTGATAGCACATCACCCTATGCTTTAACGGGCTCCATTCTGGCGAAGGACCGGTATGCTGTTGAGATGGCTACTAAAAAACTGGTGAATTCGGCCGGTAACTTTTATATCAATGATAAACCAACCGGAGCCGTGGTGGGTCAGCAACCCTTTGGTGGTGCCAGAGGCTCAGGAACAAACGATAAAGCTGGTGCCAAGGTAAATTTGCTGCGGTGGGTTTCAATGCGGACCATCAAAGAGACTTTTGTAACCCCAACAGATTACCGGTATCCTTTTTTGGATAAAGATTAAATCAAGATAGGTTTCGAGATTCTGAGCTAACTGCTATTTCAGTTAATCAAAATCTTATTGTCACCGGATTTTAGTTCAACTACTTTGCCGTTCCACTCCAGCCGGCCTGTAATACTGGCTGGCAGCATGACAGTTCCTGTTAATTGATTTCCAGTCTTCTGGAAATCAACCGCAAGTTCTCCGGCCCAATGAGGAATACTTCCCTTAACGGATTCAAGTTTTTGTAACAGCGGGCGAATGATTACTTTTTTAAATCCAGGAGTTTGTGGCTGAATACCGGCAAACGTTGCCAGCATTTCAAAATCCGGACTAGCACTCCACGCATGGCATTCACTTCGATCCACACCTTCCGGGAATGTTGTGAGCCCCACATTTAAAAGTTCTTTCCATTTATCCAACAAGCCCAGATATAAATCACCGGTTTGCGCCTGATTCATCGCGCGACCCAGATAAAAATCAAAGTAAAGCGTGGTCTTTGTTATATTCTTACTCTCAACAATCCGTTTCACAAAGTCTTGTTGTTCTTCTTTAGGTACCATTCCACACAACACCGCTAGGATATTGCTGTGCATACTGAAATGTTTTTTATCAGGCGTGTCAGCATATAATAGTCTATTGGCATCCCAACACTGTTTTTTCACTCCCGCTTTTAATTGCTGGCTGCGAACTGAATATTTTTGCGCTAGTTGTGGTTCATTATAAAACCCGAACATTTCAGAAGCCAGACTCAGCGTGTACGCGTAAAAAAGAGAGTTTGTGGTGAGGCGCTTGAAGAAACTTTCCTCTACAATCTTGTGTGTAGGAAATGAATGATCCAGAAAATCCCAATAGGGTTGTTCGCGCATCATGTTGTCAGGAGTCATGTACTGTTCAAAATGATCAAGCACCCGTTGAATACCTGGCAGAAAAGATTTCACAAATTCCGGATCATTCCGATACATAAAATAATCATGCACCATCGTTACCCAGACCAGTGAATAATTAGGAATATATTGCGGCAGTGATGAGGGGTATCGACTGTAGGTGAGGCCATCATACGAGAGCGACTGTTGAAATTGCTCCAGGGCATTTTTTGCAAGTCTGTCATCACCGGAAACGTAATAAGATACCAATGCCTGAATGCGGGTATCACCAATGTATTGTAAGCGTTCCCAATACGGGCAATCCATGTAGGTTTCATAGGCGCACAATCTTGCTGTATGCCATCCTATGTCAAATACTTTAGTTAAGGCTTGATCATTAGAAGAGAATGCTGCCTTCTTTTCGAATGGATAGCCGGTAAACCAACTTCCGAATTTTTCAATCACGAGCGGTTCATTGCCGGTAGTGATATCCAGTTGTACATACCTGAACGTGCGATAGGTAAGCGTTGTAAAGGTTCGGGACTTATTCCCATCCGGTAAAAAAATATCATACACACCATGGATCGACTTACCGCGAATGGAATCTCGATGGCCCTTCTTTTTTATGTCTTCAAAAAGTGCTTCTGCATAAGTTACCTTGATTTGACTTTCCTTTCCACCAGAGCTAGTCAATTCGGGAAAGGCAGAAGTGAGAACCTGTTGATCAACCAGAATAGAAGCTGTTGCGCGAGCTGGAATTGTAATTGGAAATACCTGGGAAGTTTTCGGTATACCCGAACTTCTTCGAATCGGTCCGGAGTTTTGATAAGTTCGTTCCATAAGTGGGATAGACCGCGGCACCAGTTCCCACGTGGCATCACCATAACCCACAACTCCAAAAGGAGCACCGGTTTCTGAAGGCTGCACGGAAAGCCAACTTGTGTCATTGTAATCAGGTAACTCCCATCCCCATGCTAATTTAGTGCCATCAACTTTTTCAAGAGGTCCGGCTGCATAGTATTGATAGAAAAGGCTCGGATCACCGGGTTTAAAGACCAATGGAGTAATCGCTTTATCCCCCAAATGCTTCCAGGTTTTATCAGTATTCACCACAGCAGAGAGCGAATCATCACCCTGCATAATTAATGCCGTTCTCTTGCCCATCATATAAACAGGTGCTTCCTCAGCAAAATTGGCTACCTGCACGGCCAGAACGTTTTCACCTTCTTTCAATAAGTGAGCAATATCCAGCGACTCAAATCGCCAATGCCGTGTATCATTAATTTGTGGTCCGTCCGTTACATAGGTGCCATTCACAAATAAACGGTAGCGATTATCTGCAGACAGATGAATGACAAAACGGTAAGGTTTGGCCTTTAAAGAAAATGATTTTCTGAAATAATGAACCCCATAGCGGTAAGCATCTTCTTTAGGCCCAATCCACCTAGCTTCCCAGCGGTTATTTACATAACGATCGGAGGGAGTAACCAGGTGTTGTGCCGATCCTATAAGAGGCAAACACAAAAAAAGAATAAGTAGAGCTTTAATCATGGAAAGAAAGTTAATAAAAAAGGCTCCACGAATGGAGCCTTTCACTACTTATTTATATCCTTCATCCCTCCATTACATAAGCTGTCTTCTCACCATACCACTTAATATTTCGTGAAAAATACATGAGCAGTCCAATGACCATGAATAATCCAATGCTTCCTATCAATAATGAAAAATCCTGGGCCTGAATAATTATAAAAATGAAACCATAGAAACATGTCATTAATGCAGAAAATAAAATGACAATAGACTTTTTTCTAAGAAAACTGGAAGCATATAAACTCACAAGCAGAATAGTTGCCAGTGATGAAATCAAATAGGCAACATTGTAACCGACCTGTTCAGATAATGATAATAATAGGGTATAATAAATTATCAGGGCCACTCCAATCAGAATATATTGAAACGGATGTATTCTTATTTTGGAAGTGATCTCCACAAGAAAGAGCACAGTAAAGGCTAAAATGATAATTAGTTCACCATACTTGGCTGTACGCATACTCTTTTGATATTGATCAACCGGAATCAATAGTCGCACACCAAACTCAGACCCACTCAACGATTGCTCATTATTCGTCCACTTTTGCGCAAAGGGCCGGTTAAAAGAAAGTACCCTCCAAGTAGCAGAAAATCCCTGATCATCCACCTTGCGATCTTCTGGTAGTAGCTTACCTTCAAAACTGGGAGATGTCCATGGACCAGCCGAACTCACTTTTGTGGCTTTACCCGAAGGAATAAAATAAAGACTTTCGCTGCCCTTTAAACTTAGCTGAATAGAAAAATCAAGGGGCAACTCAGGACTGGAAAGCCAACCCAGTGGAGCTACTATGCCGCTCGTAAGTTTATTCAGATCGGATTTCACCACATCTCCGTTGTATTCAGACTGGCTATTAATGGGCTGATTGATTATTAACCCAATATCGCTCGATGGTTCTGACAATAGTTTTTTTCCTCCTAACTGGATTACAGGATTCTCACTGATTCCACGAAGATCAGTAATCCCATTCAAGAGCACTGCCTCTTTCCAATGCACTTGTTCGTCCGGGATATTCCATCCTGCAAAATCTGGTAGCGTAAACGCTGCTCGCATAGTTACCTCAGTCTCATAAACTGCTACATCAAAAATTCCGCGGTGTAATACCTCCGGAGCAACTTTGCTATTCACTTCATAATCTTCTGGTAAAAAATAAGCTCGATGTATTGACTCAGTTACTTCTTCAACTTGTTTTCCATCACTCAAACGCTTTATCTTCTCAATTTTAGTAAACGGAATCATCAACACCGGACCGGATAATGTCTGGTTGCCTGACCACTTATCAGAAACTTCCTGAATCACTTCATCGGCTCGGCCTTGTCTTTCCTGAATTAACTTTTCTATCCAAGAAGTGGGGATGAGCAAGATGAGAATTAAGAAGCCTATAGAAAATAGTTTAACCATGATGGATTCTGTAGTCCACTGGTTAAAACGTTCAAAGAGGTTGGGGTTTGTTTGTGTTTCCATAATTGTTTGATTTAAAAGTACTTTGAATTTAAAAGTTAATAGTTAAATTTTTTATTTCCTCTGCTGCTTTATCAATTCCTCCAACGCTTCCAAATGCTTCTTGAAAGCATTTCGGCCTCGCTCCGTAATTTTATATCGGGTATTTGGTTTGCGCTCAACAAAAGACTTACTGATTGAAATATATTTCTCACGCTCCAATGCCTTTAGGTGTGTTGCCAGATTGCCATCGGTTACATCCAATAATTCCTTTAATGCATTAAAGTCATAGGATTCATTAGCTACCAACACAGAAACAATCTGTAGCCGCACGCGGTGTTCCATTACCTTGTCAAGGTTTTCGAACGGATTTTTCATTGATCATACTTCTTAAACATTAATGCGCCATATACGATGTGGAGCACTCCGAATCCGGTGGCCCAAAAAAACAATCCGAAACCAGGAAGGATGGCGCACACAAGGCCTAAACCAATTTCGCAATATCCCAGGTAACGCACCTCATCAAACAAATTCTGGCTGGCATTAATTAAAGCGAGTCCGTAAAAAACCAGACACGCAGGAGCTGCTATTATAAAATAGCCGTTGGCCAGCAAGATCAGGATGAATGCACCTCCTGAAACTAAAGGGATTGCCAAGTTGACTACTAGTCTTTTGCTGGTGGAGTCCCAGATTTTTACGCCTAGCTTTTTCGCTTTTTTAGATGCTAACACATACCCAGTGATCAATGAAATTATTAGCACAATCATAGCAATAATCAAGAGTTGAGAAACTAGGGTAATCTCCTTTACGGATTGGTTTGCATAGTCGAAGGGTGTTTTTGGATTGTAAAGAATCGCATAAGCAATAGCAGCCCCTGCAAGGGCATAGACTCCGGATAAAATTCCGGACAATCCACTCAACGATAAAAACTTAACAGATCGCTCCATCAATTGACGGATGGATTCTATATCTTTTTGATAGGTTTGGTTTTGATCCATATAAAAGTACTTTGTATATCAAAGTTAATGAATGGGATTGGACAAACAAGGTTTTTTTAATAGGTAGAGATATTTATTGAGTGATTTGGATAATTACGGGGCAAACCTGTAATATTGCACTCCCAAATTCCTCCTTAGCTCAGCTGGTTAGAGCATCTGACTGTTAATCAGAGGGTCTTTGGTTCAAGTCCAAAAGGAGGAGCAAAAGCCACTGAAAGGTGGCTTTTTTATGACCAAATTTTATCGGGGCAAAAGGGGGAGCTTAGAAAGCCGTATTTAGCGGCTTTCTTTGTTTTCAGGTTTTAATTGGCATTCATTCAAATAATCTGGCAATCAATTCGTCTTACAGCATAATTTACCTGAGCATTCACCTTATTTATGGCTAAATCTAAAGTTACCCTTCGCGAAGTTTTCAAAACAATCATCTGGCCGCGTAGAAGACTCCTTTTTATCGGATTAGTCCTCATCATAATAAGTCGGGTAGCCGGGCTGGTACCTCCCTGGGCCACCAAGCCGTTTATGGATGATATTCTGGTTAACAAAGAACTTGATAAGCTTCCCTTGCTACTTACGGTATTGACAGTCGCTATTTTGATCCAGGCAGTCACTTCATTTTTATTGACCAAAATTCTAAGTGTTGAAGCCCAACACCTCATTTCTGTTTTGAGATCTAAAGTTCAAAAGCATTTACTTCGACTTCCAACAAGATTTTTCGACAATCAAAAGTCGGGAGCTCTGGTATCCCGAGTAATGAATGACGTTGAGGGTGTTAGGAATCTGGTGGGCACTGGCCTGGTCCAGCTGGTGGGTGGAATATTAACGGCAGTCATTTCGATTGGATTTCTGATCTACATCAATCCGCTAATGACTTTGTTTGTGTTATTACCCATGTCCATTTTCGGGGTGATTACTATGAAGGCCTTTTCCATTATCCGTCCTGTTTTCCGTGAACGTGGAAAAATAACTGCTGAAGTAACGGGACGATTGACCGAAACCTTAAATGGAGTACGGGTAATTAAAGGGTTTAATGCCGAGCAGCAAGAAATCAAAGTATTTGAAAAAGGTGTCGATCAACTTTTCCAAAATGTAAAGAAGAGTCTAACCTCAACCAGTTTTGTTACTAGTGCAGGTACTTTTCTGGTGGGTTTGGCGAGTGTAGGTATCATGGGCCTTAGTGGTTATTTCAATTTAAGTGCGGGTGATTTTCTCCAGTTCACCATGTTCATGGTATTTATGATTGCCCCCATTGTGCAGATGAGCAACATAGGAAGTCAACTCACTGAAGCATTTGCAGGATTGGACCGCACAGAGGAATTGATGAATATGCCAGTTGAAGATGATGGAACTGTGCGGACTATTAAAATTGGAGAAATGAAGGGTGATATCGAATTTAAAAACGTCTCATTCTCCTATGAAGAAGGAAAAACTGTATTAAAAGATATTAATTTCTCGGCTCCCGTAGGATCTGTAACTGCGTTGGTCGGTACATCCGGATCAGGAAAGACAACCATTGCGGGATTAGCTGCTTCATTTCTTAACCCCGAAAGCGGTACAATAACCGTAGACGGAATCGATTTGAGTAAGATTTCGCTTGATAGCTACCGAAGTCAGTTGGGTGTAGTACTTCAGGATGATTTTTTATTTGAAGGTACCATTCGCGAAAACATTTTGTTTCCGCGTCCAAACTCTACCGAGGAAGAACTTCAGAAAGCAGTTAAGGCAGCTTTTGTGAATGAGTTTACTGATCGTTTTGAAAAAGGATTAGAAACGGTGATTGGCGAGCGTGGTGTAAAACTATCCGGTGGTCAGCGTCAGCGCATAGCCATTGCGCGCGCAATCCTTGCAAATCCACGAATACTTATTCTGGATGAGGCCACTTCAAACCTTGATACAGAAAGTGAAAGCTTTATACAGGAGAGTTTAAGAACGCTTATGACTGGCCGAACCACTTTTGTAATTGCACACCGCCTCAGTACGATTCGCCAGGCTAACCAGATTCTGGTAATTGAAAACGGACAAATTCAGGAACAAGGTCGCCACGAGGAATTGATTCAAAAGCAGGGTCGTTACTATCAGCTCTATACCTATCAAGCCAGAATTTAAAAATTTCAGGACTTTCTGTCATTTAATGGCTGAAAAATAGTTCGGTTTAGGCCATTCTGTCTTCTTTATAGAGCCAAAAACCCATCGGCACACTTTTCCCTACAGGGATTAGCAGAATTCAAACTGATGTTTAACCTTAAAAAATTAACACTATGAGCGTCATCCGTTATAATGCAAATGATTTTGTGCCAACTTCATTCAGTTCGTTGGTCGACAAGTTTTTCAATGATTCATTAACCCGTTCCGGAGGCAGCAGCTTCATTCCCAAAGTAGATATTGTTGAGACTACTGAGGCCTTTGAATTACAATTGGCTGTTCCTGGTTTAACCAAAGAAGACTTCAACATTGAGTTGAATGACAATTACCTTACCGTAAGTGGTGAGCGTAAATTTTCCAATGAAAAGAAAGAGAAAAGCTACCATGCCATTGAGACTCACTATGGTTCTTTCAGCCGCTCATTTTCCTTACCAGAAAATGTAGACGCTACTAAAATCAGCGCTAAGTACAATAACGGCATTCTTGCACTCACCATACCAAAGGATGAAAAGAAAGCCTTAAAGCAAACTATTAAAGTAAACTAAGCAGATAATTAGGCTAGGGTTAGGTTGCGCCCTTTCCGGAAACGGAAGGGCGCTTTTGTTTATTGAACGGGTTTCCATCTAAAAAAATCTTTTTTCGTTTATCCATTTACCAGATAAGCAGTATCTTACCTGAAAGAGACATTTATGAAGCGTTCGCTATTGATCCTGTTGGTTGTCTGTACAGCATTTATCGGGGCCGTTATAGGTTCAATTTTTACGCTTCGGTTCTATGATCAAGGTCCCTTGTACAACTCCATAGAAGAACGGCAAAACCTACGGTTCATCAATTACGCACCCGATTCTTCCAACAAGCAAACCGCCATTAATTTCGAAATTGCTGCGCGCCAGGTTACTCCCGCGGTTGTCCATATCAGCACGCGTTATGGTGGTGGAAAATTCAGCATCAATGCATTGGATCAGTATTTAAATCCACATGCATTGGCTTCAGGTTCAGGAGTAATTCTTTCCGATGATGGCTACATCGTAACCAACTATCACGTAATCGAAGATGCCAATTCAATTGAGGTGGTCCTCAGTAATAACCAGCGTTTTTTTGCTAAAATAATTGGTCAGGATCCAAGCACTGATCTGGCTTTGCTTAAAATCAAGGCAAAAAACCTTCCTTTCGTTAAGTATGGAGATTCCGATCGTATCATACCGGGGGAATGGGTGCTAGCCATCGGCAATCCTTTCGAACTTAACTCAACAGTCACCGCGGGTATTGTGAGTGCAAAAGCCCGCAACATTGGAATTCTCGGTGATAAAAATAATCTGCAGGTAGAATCATTCATTCAAACCGATGCTGCCGTTAACCCGGGCAACAGTGGCGGAGCCTTGGTAAACCTGCGAGGTGAGTTGATTGGCATCAATTCAGCCATTGCAACTTCAACCGGTACTTACAGTGGTTACTCATTTGCAATTCCTGTGAGTCTTGTAAAGAAAATTGTTGATGATTTATTAGAGTTTGGTCAGGTTCAAAGGGGTTTATTAGGTGTACAAATTGCCGATGTAACCCCCGATTTAGCTGAAAACAAAGACCTGAATGTTGCCCAAGGTGTTTTTGTAAGTTATGTAAACAAAGGAAGTGCTGCAGAGGTATCTGGCCTTGAACCGGGTGATGTAATTACAGCAATTGACAATCATGCGGTAAGTGGAACCTCGGAGCTACAGGAATGGGTAGCCCGTAAACGACCTGGGCAAACTGTGCTGGTGCGATTTGTTAGAAATGGAGAAAAGAAGGAGGTAACTACCACGCTACGAAATTTTCAGGGATCGGAAGAAATAAAAAAGAGAACCGTTAGCTACGAAATAGAAGGTGCCGTACTAGATGAAGTGCCCTACTCGAAACTTACAGAGCTAAACCTGGATGGTGGCGTGCTAATTAAAAAACTTTCATTTGGAAAATGGAAGAAAGCCGGTGTAAAAGAAAATTTCATAATTACCCATATTGATAAAGTGGCCATCGACAATGTCAGTGATTTGAACCGGGCCATGGAAATGAAAAAAGGCGGTGTGCTAATTGAAGGCGTTATGACCAACGGAGAGAAGCAAACGATTGGGATGGATTGGTAATTTAGTAGCTTTGCACGCTATTAAATTCATTCCATGAAAAACTTCGGCATTACAGAAGCCCTATCCAAACTTGGTGTCAAGAAATCAAATCCCGGAACCTCTACCGGTCAAAAATGGATCAGGACAAAGGGTTCATCCATCTCTTCTTTTTCACCAGTCGATGGAAAGTTGATTGGCACTGTTCAAAGTACCGATGACGCAGCATTTGATAAAGTAGTAAAACAATCCCATAAGGCATTTCTCGAGTGGCGATTAGTTCCCGCACCCAAGCGCGGTGAGGTAGTTAGACAAGTGGGGCAGGCTTTGCGCAAATACAAAGAACCTCTTGGCAAACTTGTTTCCTATGAAATGGGAAAATCTTATCAGGAAGGATTGGGCGAAGTTCAGGAAATGATTGATATCTGCGATTTCGCTGTCGGACTATCCCGACAACTGCATGGTTTCACCATGCATTCAGAGCGTGCACAACACAGAATGTATGAGCAGTATCATCCTCTGGGTGTTGTAGGAATAATTTCAGCATTTAATTTCCCGGTAGCCGTGTGGTCATGGAATGCCATGCTTGCCTGGGTATGTGGTGATACGTGTATCTGGAAGCCATCGGAGAAAACTCCGTTATGCAGTGTGGCATGTCAGAATATTGTTAATGAAGTCTTCAAGAAAAATGGAGTGCCTGAAGGCGTGTCGTGTATTGTAAATGGTGACTATAAAATCGGACAGCGCCTTTCTGCGGATGAAAACGTTCCGCTGGTATCGGCTACAGGAAGTGTTCGAATGGGTAAAGCTGTAGGAAAAACGATCGCTGAAAGATTGGGCCGTGCATTACTTGAACTGGGCGGCAACAACGCCATCATCATTTCAGAACATGCCAATCTGGAAATGTCAATTCGGGGAGCGTTGTTTGGAGCGGTGGGTACGGCCGGTCAACGATGCACTACAACCCGTAGATTGATTGTGCATGAAAATATCTATGATGCGGTAAAAGAGAAATTAAAAAAATCATACGGTCAATTAAATATTGGCAATCCATTAGATGAGGCCAATCATGTGGGACCACTTATCGATTCCCTGGCCGTTAAAGCCTATCGCAATGCATTACAAAAAGTAAAAGCAGAAGGTGGAACTTTCCTGGTGTCGGGTGGTGTGCTTAAAGGCAAGGGATATGAATCAGGTTGCTATGTGAAGCCCGCCATCGCGGAAGTGAAAAATAGTTTTGAAATTGTGCAGCAGGAGACCTTTGCTCCTATTTTATATCTGATCAAATACAAAACGCTCGATGAAGCAATCTCCTATCAAAATGGTGTTAAACAGGGATTATCCTCAGCGCTCATGACAACGCGGATGCAGGAAATGGAGAAATTCCTTTCTCATGCAGGTTCCGACTGTGGCATTGCCAATGTAAACATTGGCACTTCGGGGGCAGAAATCGGTGGCGCATTTGGAGGCGAAAAAGAGACTGGTGGTGGTCGCGAATCGGGTTCTGATGCCTGGAAAGTATACATGCGCAGGCAAACCAACACCATCAACTTTGGTGACAGTTTGCCCCTGGCGCAGGGAATCAAATTTGTAATCTAGTTCTGTTTGCAAATCAACGCCCTTAAGCCTATTTTTAAAGATACAGTTTGAAATATTATGTCCGAACCTAAATACAGCTCCGTTATGCTCATTGATGACAATGAGATTGACAACCTGATCAATCAGAAAATGATTGAAGCGGCAGCCATTACGAAGCACATTTACACCTGCACCGGTGCAAAAAGCGCCATTGAGTTTTTGCGGAATGTGGAAAAATTAGAAGTGGCCGACAAGGTTTTACCGGATGTGGTTTTTCTTGATATAGATATGCCCCTGATGGATGGGTTTCAGTTTTTGGATGAATTCGAAAAATTTGGAAATCTGGTTAAGAAGAAATGCAAAATTGTAATGCTTACTTCCTCTATCAATCCACAGGATTTTAACAAGGCCAAAAAATATCTAAACGTTAAACTCTATCTAAACAAGCCCCTTTCACACGAAAGCATTGCTAATTTAAATGTGTAGCTCACATTCCCGGAGCGTCAATTGCTGTTAGATTTTCAACAAATTGTTCATCCATCCTGACAAAGCAAGTGGGCGCGAAATAGGTGACCTGAATGGATTTGAACTTGGGTATTACAGCAGTTATTTTCTTAGCTTTTTCCTTCTTCGCTTCGCTGGTCGCGATTTTCAGAATCTTCAGGAAAAGTAAAACGTTCTCACATTCATCTTTACCAAACAATCGAATCTGACGTTGAATACTGCTGGTTAATTGATTGAATAGTTCAAAGTCCTTCAACATACAATACTGCAAGGCAAGGATAGCCTTCACTTCCATTTGAACAAACGGATATTTCTTCAAACTCACTTCATTGAGTAATCCATTAATCAATTTGGCTGCTTCCTCGTATTTGCCAACATAGTAACATCCAAGAGCCCGATAGATAATAAAAATTGTATGCTTGGGGACGTCCTGAATATCCGATTCTATGTCTTCGAACAAACTTTCATTCTCAATGTAAATCTCTTTTTCTGTTGCCAATCGAAGGTGCCGATCCAATTTGGTAATTAAGAATCTGGCAGAAAATGTATAAAAGGAGTAATTAACCAATAGATTGGTAGCCGCATCATTAACCTCTTCAAAATACTTCTCTACCTGTCGATAAACTTTGTAGTGGTTATAGTATTCTAATTTCAGAAACTCAAAAATCAGGTTGAGGTGATAATAAAGCGGGTCGAGATTATACGTATCAAATATCTTTTGAACGTGTGTGAAAATATCTTCTATCGATTCCCCGTCTGCGTGAAGGTTATCATCAGGCTCTACAAACAAACGATGAAAAACCAGCATGCAACTCTGGTAAACATAAAGCCGGTGCGATTCGTAAATGCGAGCCACATTTTGCATCTCCTTCATTAGAAGGGAGAGTCCTAGCTTCTCTGTCTCGTCATTCGAAAGGTAATAGTTCCCGTACTTTTTGAAATACTCCGTCATCAAATCCTCCGCCTTATCTACCGCCAGCATGTAGGCTACGTGGCGGTTATATAACTGAGAGTATTGAAAGTGTTCTGGAGAATTGATATGAATTTTCTTTAATGATTTATAGACGATGGTAAGCTCATTAGCCAGGTCATAATCAAGCAACTCCTTCTCTAACTTCTTTAAGGTAGCGATGGTGATGGTTCGTTTCTTGGTAAAAAGCACCTCATTCAGATTAGCCACCTTACGCAAAATGTCGGTACGCGGGCTTTCCATCTGCTGGAGCAAATGTTCTTCAATCTTCTGATTTAATCGCGAACGAAGCGTATAATAGGCATTGGCATTCACCTCCAGTTCAACCATTATTTTGCTATCTGAGAGCTGGCGTTCGCGAAGGGCTTTTAATAGATGAGCTGATTTTTCGGCATTACTTTCAATCAACGAATCATATATTGACTTATAGTCATTATCCGAAAGTTGCTTAACAATATTTTTGAGTTTGGCCATTAATGGAGGCAATTAGACCGCAAAAGATACAAATTTAACACCTTGATACAATGCTTCATTGGTGCCGTTGGCAATTTTTGTCAGATCAAACGCTTGCAGAACCCTGGCTGGCTTAATCCTGCCCCTATCGTGATCATGACTTAATTTTAACCAGTTGTTGATTCAAGCACTGCCTTATCAATTTTTAGGAGTAAGTTCCAAAAGAAATTCCTTCCCTGATTGATATTTCCGTACTTCGTCATAATTAAACCATACGGCCGATGACAGAGGTGCCAATACCTACCCTGCATTTATTTCTACCCCTTGAACAAAAACTGATTGAGTTGCTTAAATCACTTTCCAATGATGAGTGGAACAGACCCACGGTTGCCAGATTGTGGACAGTGAAAGACGTGGTGGCACATTTGCTGGATGGAAATATGCGCACACTTGCTGCGGCACAAAATTATACCGGAGATCCACCCGGACCTATTAACTCCTATCAGGACTTAGTCGACTATCTAAATCACTTGAATGCCGACTGGGTGAAAGCCATGAAGCGGGTTAGCCCCAACATGCTAATTGAGTTTTTAGAAATCACACAAAGGCCATGTATCGATTATTATCATTCTTTGGATCTGTCGGCAAACGCCCGATTTGCCGTATCCTGGGCCGGTGAGCAGGAGTCTAAAAACTGGTTTCACATAGCACGGGAATACACGGAGCGGTGGCACCATCAACAACAAATTCGAGAGGCGGTACATAAACCCGGAATAATGGATCGGAAATTTTTCTATCCGCTAATACATACTTTTATGATGGCATTACCGCACACGTACCACAATATTGAGTCCCCGGAGGGGACAACCATTTCCGTTAAGGTAACCGGTGAAACTGGTGGCGAATGGAGAATTAAAAGAGTACAAACGCAATGGAAATTTTCTGATGATCCACATGAAATTGCTACTACCATTGAACTTGACCCTGATACAAGTTGGAAGCTCTTTACAAAAGCACTTCAAAAAAATGAAGCCATTGAAAGAGTGAAAATCTCTGGTAATCCAGAGTTAGGGCTGCCCATTTTAAAAATGCTTTCAGTAATGGCTTAATTGCGCTTTTCGAAAGGGATGATCGATCCATCCTCCACATATTTCTTCAAGCCTGCCAGTAGTTGCCCCCAGCAAAACGTAGTAATACCAAAGTGTTCATTAGCTTCCTGCCAACCCTTATGAAAGAAGGCAACTGAGGTATTGTTATCGAGGGGTGTCAATCTAAACCCAACGGTGGTAGGCATCCAATCGTTCATTGCTGTTTTCATTTTCCACGTCAATTCCATGCCAGGCATAACGTGAATTACTTCAGCCCGCCAGTCGTACTCGGGCCCAAAATAGAATGTGTAAACATTTCCCAAAACAGGTTTACCTGCCGATCGGAGCGTCCACCAGGAATCTAAACCCAAAGGGGTACAAAAAGCATCAAATACTTTTTGGGGAGAGGATTTTACTATGAAATTGTGATAGATGTCAAACATTGGGGATCAAGCTGCCTATTAAATATAGCTAAGAAAACATCATATTGAATGCCTTGCAGAGAGGCGAAAATAAAATATATTTGCGATCTCTTGCTAAAAAAGGGGGATTAGCTCAGCTGGCTAGAGCGCTTCCATGGCATGGAAGAGGTCATCGGTTCGACTCCGATATTCTCCACAAAAAATCTCACTCAATGGTGAGATTTTTCAGTTTTATTCCAGAAAGGTTTACAAATAAAAAAAGCGACCTTATTTTTAATATCCCTTACATACTTTAACCTATACCTTTATTGGAAGAGGTCACCCGCCAATTGGCGGACTCCGATATTCTCCACAATAAATCTCACTCAATGTGAGATTTTCAGTTTTATCCCGGAAAGGTTCACTAATTCAGAAGTGACCTTAGTTGGCTTATCAAATACACAACATATCCTTTCACTGAATATGCTTCTTATCAATAAACTCCTTAAAAGATTTGCGATAAGTATCCCCTATAGGCAGAGAAACAGAACCAATTGACACCTCATTCTTATGAATCACATCAATTGCATCTACTGCCACGATATACGAGTTGTGAATTCGAATAAATTTATCAGTCGGCAGTTGTTCCTCCAACGCTTTCATCCGCTGCAGTGTGGTGATCTTCTGGCTATTTGTGTGGATGGTCACATAATCTTTTAATCCTTCCACGTAAAGGATTTCATCCAACCGGACCTTTACCAGCTTGGTACCATCTTTAACAAAAACAAAAGTTGGCGATGTAACAGCCTCAGCAGTCATTATCGCAGGTTTGGGATCAGCCTCCAATCGCTGCATAATTTTATCAACCGATTTTAAAAAGCGTTCAAATGTAATTGGTTTGAGCAGGTAGTCTGCCACATCCAACTCATAGCCTTCGAGTGCATACTCAGAATAAGCAGTAGTGAGCACGACCAAAGGGCGCTTCTTTAAAACTTTTAATAAGGAGATGCCAGTAATCTCTGGCATTTGTACATCCAGAAAAAGAACATCTACCGGAAGTGTGCGTAATGCCTCGAGGGCTTCGAGCGGATTTGAAAAGGAATTTAGCAGATTCAGTGAGGGCACTTTCTTCACGTACTCGGTCATGAGGTTCCGTGCCAGCGGTTCATCTTCAATAATAACGCAATTCAGTTTCAACTCAACGTGAGAATCAATTGAACGAAATATACATCCTTTTTGTCCTCGGTTGTAAGTTTATATTGACCTGGATAACTCAATTCGAGTCTCCGCATTACATTTTGCAGGCCTATCCCGGACTTTTCGTTGAGATCAGTTTTTTCCGGTTTACTGTTTTCAACGGTGTAAATACATTCTTTTTCCTGCAACTTTATAGTAACATTTACCCAGGCCTTAGGATTATTATTGCTTACCCCGTGCTTGAAGGCGTTTTCCAGAAATGTGATAAATATCAAAGGCGCGATCCAACGGTTTTCAATATTACCCGTCACATCAAATTTAATCGGGATCTGATTATTGAGTCGTAACCGCTCGAGGCTGATATAATTTTGCATGTACTCAATTTCCTTGCTCAGTAAAACTTTGGGATGATTGGAGTCATAAATCATGTAACGCATCATCTGCGAAAGTTTGGCTATAACTTCGGTAGTATTTTCCGACTTCGTATAGGCCAGGTAATAAAGATTATTAAGGGTGTTGAAGAGAAAATGGGGATTAATCTGGGCCTTCAGAAAATTCAGCTCGGCAATCAGTTTTTCGTTCTCTACTTCCTTACGCTTTGCTTCCAGTTCAAACCAATCAACAGCAAAGCGAAGCATTCCGACAAAAAGAACAATGAATAAGGTTACCGCTACGATCTGAACAATGAAAAAGCTCGAATAAAAATACTCCACCTTATGCGTGTATTCATCCACCAGATAGCGTTGAAGGTGCACACGGGCAGTTAGCAACGCAGCAAAAGGCACCGAAAATTCCAGCAGGTAACGCAAAATGCTTTTGCTTTTAAGAAACCTGGGCCAGGTAACGAAATAGTTGAGGTAGGCTATCAGCATGGTAAATACCAACTGTACTGATGCAGAAGTAATCATCCGCTCCCAGTCATATCCCCGGCCGCGCTGAAAGGCGCTGATCTGGTACAGGTTAAACGATAGGTACACAAACCAGAAGGATATGTGTAATAACGTTACCCGATTACGGTTGAAAAATGACTGCATAGCTTGTTAAAATTTTTGCTAAGAGCCCAAAGGTAGACTGTCAGGTTACTTTCTGAACACTAAAGCTTGAATTTTCTACCGCCCGGATTAAATGATCGACCGATCCCGGTAAACTCTCCGTATTTACAATGGTCGAATAAGTGACTGAATAGTCGAAGGAAATGACCTGATCGTCTAATACCCTCTTGCATGTGGAAACAAAAAATTTGTTTTGCAGTTTATAAAGGAGCACAAATGTGTTGAACCGCCTTAAAACTATCCGAACGATGAAAAAACTCATTACTCTTATTGCCTTCCTGGGAACAGCCACTCTGCTCGTTGGACAAGAACAAGCCCCTAAAGGAAGCGGTAAAATCTCAGGCATTGTCATGGATGCCAAATCAAATCTGCCTGTCGAGTTTGCTACCATTGCCCTGACTGACTTGAATGGAAAGACTCTTGATGGAACAATTGCCGATGCTAAAGGAAAATTCGTAATTCCAAAAATTGCGGATGGCACTTATAATGTGTTGATTTCATTTATTGGTTATCATACCATCACGCGCAGCAATGTGATTTTGGAAGGTAAGAAAAATGAAATTAATCTCGGTACAATAAAAATTGAAGAAGAAGCTACCCAGTTGAGCGAAGTAGTGGTAGAAGGACAAAAGGATTTAGTTGAAGAGCGTGTAGATCGCACAATTTATAATGCGGAAAATGATGCCACCACGAAAGGTGGTGACGCCACCGATGTACTTAAGCGTGTGCCGTTACTTTCTGTGGATCTGGATGGAAACGTGAGCATGCGGGGCAGTCAAAACATAACCGTTTTAATTAATAATAAGCCTTCTACAATTATGGCCAGTTCAGTGGCTGATGCCTTGAAGCAAATCCCGGCCGACATGATTAAAACCGTAGAAGTAATTACTTCACCCTCGGCTAAGTATGATGCTGAAGGTTCAGCGGGTATTATTAACATTATTACAAAAAAGAATACACTCGAAGGGTTGACTCTTAATGTTGATGCAGGTGTTGGTTACCGTGGTTCTAACCTCGGTTTGAACGGTAACTATCGCAGAGGGAAAATGGGTTTTTCATTAGGTGGTTTTGGAAGGTCTAATTACAATGTTCAAGGAGCCTTTAATAACGACCAAACAACTATTGATGGAGCTGAAACTTACCAAACCATCCAAAGTGCCAACAACCGCGGCAATGGACTTTTTGGTAACTATAATCTAGGTTGGGATTATGATATTAATAAGAAAAACTCTGTAACTGCTTCTGTACGCTATGGTATGCGCAATGGTAATAATTATCAAGACGGGCTTACAACATTAAGTTATGAAAATGGCTCAACTACACCGTCTTCCATCAGCTTACGAGATGTGGACTCAAAGGATCTATCGGGCACTACTGATTTAAACTTTACCTATACTCACCTTTTTGAGAAACCTCAGGAAGAGTTTAGCCTTCTTGCCCTCTATAGCCGCAACGATCGCAACAATGATTTCACAAACTCCATCTTAGATAACAATACTGAAGAAATTACTCAGCGTTTTAAAAATGAAAACGATGGCTTAAACGAAGAGTATACATTTCAGATGGATTATCAAAACCCACTTAGCGATAATCAAATGTTGGAATTAGGGGCCAAGAACATTCGCAGAAAAGTATTGAGTGATTACGCGTATTACACGGCTACGGGTCCGGATGGCGACTATGTGCTTAATCCAAACCAAAATCTTTCCAACCAACTGAACTACAACCAAAACGTTTTGGCCAGTTATTTATCATACACTTATAGCACTAAAAGCGGATATAGTTTAAAAGCTGGTGCCCGCTATGAATACACAATTATCAACGCCTTTACTCGTACCGAAGATGATATCGATATTCCAGAATACGGTGTCCTTGTACCCAGTGTTAACGCTTCTAAGAAACTTAAGAAGGGAACGATGAAGGCTTCTTATAACAGACGCATTCAACGTCCATCCATTCAGTTTTTAAATCCGAACATCCAGGCTTCAAATCCATACAATCGCACGGTGGGTAATCCGGAGCTTGATCCTGAATACACTAACAATTATGAACTGGGCTACAGTACGTTTATCAAAGGAACTTCGCTGAACTTTACAGGTTTTGTGCGCAACAGCAACAATGCAATTCAAAGTTTACGCAATGTGGCAGGCGATACGATTGTAACTACGTATGATAACATCGGTAAAGAAAATGCTTATGGTATGAGTGCCTTTGCCAATGTTAGCGTGGGCAAGCTTTCTATAAATGGTGGTGGCGATGTGTTCTATGCTGACCTTGCCAACAACGTTCCTAATCCCGAGCAAAATGCAAGCAATACGGGTTGGGTATATAGTGGCCGGTTATTCGGAAGTTATACTCTCAGTAAAGGATGGGCATTACAAGGCTTTGGTTTTTACCGGGGTCGCAGGGTGCAACTTCAGGGTTATCAGGGTGGTTTTGGTATCTATAGTTTAGGGGCACGCAAAGAGTTTAACAAGAAGAAGGGTACTGTGGGCTTTGGGCTTGAAAATTTCCTTGCTCCTTCTATGAAAATCCGTAACGCCACCGAAACTCCAACGATCAATCAGTATAGCACCACGGTCCTTAATAACTTTAGTTTCCGAGTTAATATTAGCTACCGTATTGGTAGGATGGGTTTTGACCAACCTCGCAGAAGAAGCCGCTCCATTAATAATGATGACATGAAAGAAGGTGGCGATGGCGGTGGTATGGATAACGGGGGCAATGCCGGAGGAAATGTTTCCGGTGGAGTTCAGCAAAGAGGCGGAGCGGGAGCAGGTGCTGCCGTAGTTGCTCGCCCAGGCACAACACCCGCAAAACAGCCGACTGGAGAAACTCCAAAGGTTGATCCTTCAGTTCCTGTAGTAGCAGAAGGCAACTGGACGTATGCTGTTGAATCGCCTCAAGGAAACAATGGCGGCACACTCAAGATTAATAAAGAGGGCGATGCATACTCGGGTGTGATCATCAGCAGCCGCAACAACCGCGAAACTCCATTGAAGAATGTAAAGGTAACCGGCAATGAACTAAGCTTTAACTATGAAGTAAGTTTTGGTGGTAATACCAACGAGATATTGGTGAAAGGAATTATAGCCGGAGATCAATTTACCGGTACGATGACCATGGGACAGTTTGGAGCCTTCCCGATGACAGCGAAAAAAGGACAATAGATTTGGTTAGTGGGGTGTATAGGGTAAATGCCGGCTCGCAAGGGTCGGCATTTTTAATTTGATATTCCTTATAATGGACTTATCAAATTACTTAATAGACTCGGCCAGCTTACGGATGGCTCTTACCCGTTGCGGGTCTACCGTACGATATTTAAATTCCGAGCCTTCTTCTGAACCCATGCCTGCAATGGCTGGGTTACGGTATTGCATTGCGCTATCGCGAAAGGCAGTTGCAGAAAAGTGAATCTCCTTTGCTCCTGTCTTTAGTACAATTTCTTCTACCGTGTTTTCATTCACGCCTGAACCTGGCATAATGGCTATACGTCCGTTGGCCTTTTTTATAAGTTCTCCAATCAGGTTAGCTCCAAGGACAGCTGTTGTACGATGTCCAGACGTAAGAATCCGGTCAAAGCCAATTTCAATGCAGTCTTCCAGGGCTTCAAATGGGTCGCGGGTCATATCAAACGCCCGGTGACAGGTAACTTTCAGCGGCCGCGCTTTGTCAATCAGTTCCTTACACCGTTTTTTATCAAGTGTGCCATCGGCATTCAAAATGCCAAACACTATACCATCAACACTTATGCGTTGGCACTGATAGATGTCACGTTTCATACTGTGAAACTCATAATTGGTATAATGAAAATCTCCGCCCCGCGGACGGATCATCACATACACATCGAGGTTTACATTTTGTCTTACTGATTCAATGATTCCAAACGAAGGCGTGGTTCCACCCTCACCTGGATTATCACAAAGTTCAATGCGATCAGCTCCACCTTCCTGGGCTTTTAGAGCAGACTCAATATTATAAACTACAATTTCTAGGACCATGGTTAATTTTTTCAAGATCAGAAGTATACTAATTCTAAAATGGGTGGTCAGCCTTCGAGGCCTCTGGCTAAATGTTCACTAAATAGGGCTTTTAGAGATTACCTTAATGGCTTCATTCACACTTTCCTTCTCCTTCTTCAGGAAAACAAAATTAATATCTACCTCATCCACCCACGAAAGGCGTTTCTGTCTGCTCCCAAATTCAGTCAATAAGGCAAAAGCCGAATCAAATTGTTTCTTAGTGCCCGGGCTAATAATTACCGAACTCATCAATAATAGCTTTTTGCTTCAAATAATTTATTCCCCAACTCCTGTGCATACACCGCATAAGTAAAGCCTTTTTGCAGCGCATACGCGCCATACTCGCCATTCTTATTCAGTGCCAAAAATCCAACTTGCATCTCTTTCGATTTAACTGGTTGATTTTTTACGATGCGTTGTACAGCTTTCTCGCACGCCTCCTGCGGAGTATTTCCTTGTCGCATCAACTCAACTACGAGGTGCGAGCCAACAATGCGTATCACCTCCTCGCCTACTCCCGTTGAGGTGGCCGCTCCGATTTCATTATCTACAAACAAGGCCGCCCCGATAATCGGTGAATCACCCACCCGGCCGCGCATTTTATATGCCATGCCGCTGGTAGTGCAAGCCCCGGAAAGGTTTTGTTTAGCATCTAAGGCCACAATCCCGATCGTATCATGATTTTCTATGTTGGCAATCGGCTTGTATTGCGATGTTTTCAACCACTCTTTCCAAGCTTTTTCAGATTCTTTAGTAAGTAATTTTTCCTTTTTAAATCCCTGTGATAGCGCGAACTGCAAGGCGCCATCGCCCACCAAAAATACATGGGGAGTTTTCTCCATCACCTTACGTGCTACCGATACCGGATGCACAATATGCTCTAAACAGGCCACGGCTCCACAATTCGCAAACTCATCCATAATGCAGGAATCAAGTGTTACCCGGCCATCGCGATCGGGCAAACCGCCTAAGCCAACCGAAGTTTCTTTCGGATCTCCTTCGGGCACACGTGCCCCTGCTTCCACAGCATCCAACGCCCGGCCGTTAGCCGATAGAATTTTCCATGCTTCTTCATTCGCACCCAATCCAAAATTCCAGGTAGAGATAACTACTGGTCTGGTTGCCACAGGCGCTGGTTTACCCGCACCAAATAATTTTGTTATCGAAGCAAAGGAAACAAGGGTTCCGAGTTGAATAAATTTTCTGCGTGTAGTCATGATAGAGTTATGCAGTTGAGATGAGGTTAATCGAGAATTCGCCTGGCAGTACGAAAGCGCTTTTTATAATAATCTGAATATAGATCGGTCTCTACAACTCCCAACGAAGTAGAGGCATGAATAAATTTCACCTGCTCGCGCGACTTCACATCGGTAACAATGCCTACATGGGTTATCTCTCTTTTTTTATCTCCCGTAGCAAAAAAAACAAGATCGCCTTCAGCAAGTCTTTTACGCTTTACTTTTTCACCCACCTGGGCTTGCCCCTCCGCGGTTCGTGGAAGCGTAAGACTAACCGCCTGGTAGGCATTGCCGGTAAGACCCGAGCAATCCATGCCTACTCGCGTTGTGCCGCCATACTTATATGGAGTTCCCGTAAACGATCGCGCTGCTTTAATAACCTTTTCTACCTGTGCTTCGCGGGCTTTGCGGGCCGAACTGCAGGCACTAAACAAAATTAAAATGAGGACAAAAAGCCCCCACCGGTGAAAGGTTATTTCCTTAATTTTGTGCTTCGTTTTTGAGATCATATACATTCAAAGTTACAGTATTGATGGCACACGTTAAAGTAAGTGAAACGATTACTGCTCCGCTGCATGACGAGATCATTGGCCAATTTCGTGCCATCGTAGGTGCAGGGCATGTAATTGTCGATGAAGAGCAACGAAATGAATACGGCCACGATAAAACCGAAGACTATCAATTTCTTCCAGATCTGGTCATCAAGCCGGCAACTCCCGAGGAGATCAGCGAGATTTTAAAGATTTGTAATGCACACCTGGTTCCTGTTACACCACGTGGTGCTGGTACCGGGCTTAGTGGAGGTGCACTGCCTGTAAAGAAAGGTGTGGTCATCTCTATGGAGAGATTTAATAAAATCTTAAACATTGATGAATCAAATCTGCAGGCAACTGTTGAGCCCGGTGTTATCACCGAAGTATTTCAAAATGCAGTGAAAGAAAAAGGACTTTTCTATCCGCCAGATCCAGCCAGTCGTGGTTCCTGTTTTTTAGGTGGCAACCTGGCTAATAATTCGGGTGGACCTAAAGCAGTAAAATATGGCGTTACCCGCGACTATGTAATTAATATGGAAGTTGTGTTGCCAACCGGAGAAATCATCTGGACAGCCGCCAATGTATTGAAGAACTCAA
Organism: Cyclobacteriaceae bacterium; assembly: GCA_044229915.1. GTDB lineage: Bacteria > Bacteroidota > Bacteroidia > Cytophagales > Cyclobacteriaceae > ELB16-189. The sequence goes on along the minus strand of JBGASB010000004.1, from coordinate 122,466 downwards.
CGGGCTATAACCTAACCCAATTGATGTGTGGAAGCGAGGGAACACTAGGCATCATAACTAAAATAGTTTTTAAGCTTCGTGGGCTTCCTCAAAAAAATGTGCTCTTACTTATTCCCTTTGTTACCAACGAGGAAGCATGTAGTGCCATTGCTGCCATTTTTGTTGAGGGAATTACTCCATCCGGGATGGAGTTTTTTGAACGCGAAGCAGCCGAAAAAACATTTGAGTATTGCGAGAAAGTGTTAAATAGCCCGGTAACCACTAAGCTTACCGATAGCATGGATGCTTACCTCTTATGCGAATTGGATGGCAACGATGAAGAGGTGCTGATGCGCGATGCCGAACGTGTGATGAATGTTGTGGAAAAATTCCAATGTGGCGAAGTTCTTTTTGCCGAAAGCAGTGCGCAGAAAGAAGAACTGTGGAAAATACGAAAGAATATTTCGCCAGCCGTTAACTGGTACACATTAACAAAATCAGATGACGTGGTGGTGCCTCGCAACAACCTGCCCAAACTGATTAAAGGTATAAAAGAAATTGGCAAGCAATACGGATTTAACACCGTATGCTTTGGGCATTTGGGTGATGGCAATCTGCACGTAAACATCTTAAAAGAAAATATCAGCGAAGCCGATTGGGAAACGAAAATACCTGAGGGCATTGGCGAAATCTTTAAACTTACTGTAAGCCTGGGTGGTACACTTTCCGGTGAACATGGCATTGGCATTGCCAAGCGACCCTACATGCCGATAGCAATGAGCGAAGTAAATCTCAACCTGATGCGAGGAATCAAAAAAGTATTTGATCCTAACGGGATTCTGAATCCAGGAAAAATATTTTAAAAATAAAGAGCCACAGATTCTCAGATAATTTCAATCTGTAAATCTGTGGCTAAAAAATCAGGAGTATAATCGCGATATCCTATTTGAAAGATCTTAGAGTTCCGAAATAATAATGCAAACCCACCTGCACACCCACTAAGAAATTAGCCCGGCCTCCAAATATTTCAGAAAAATCGCCAGCCTTAAGTGAATTGATAATATCCTCATTTCTCATATCCGTAAAGCTGTAATTGGCTCTTACCTGGGTGGATAAGAAAAGGTGTTTGGATAAATCAATATCTAATCCAAATGCAACTGCCAATTGAAACTCCGTATTCTTAAATTCATCTAATTCCTTTTCGAGTAAAGCAGTAGTTGGGACATCGTTGGGAAGATTATAAGTTCCATTGCCATTATCAATGGCTTGAGGATAGTCCTCTTTGATAGTTGCAAAGTCAACGCCTTCCGGCATTTCATAATCGCCCTTACTGGTTTGCAAAGTCTCAATTCCCTTAGTGAGAATTCCTAATTGAGGTCCAAAATTAAAGTTACCCCGGGCTTTACCGGATCCACCACCCATAAACTTCATCATCAACGGAATGTTGAGATATTCAACATCTATATTTCGGGTGCCGGCAATCTGTTTTGCCGTATTAATGACGTCATAGATTTGTCCTTGTGTTGACTTAATCGCCTCCAATTGAAGTCCGAACTTATGGCCAAAGTCCATTCCAAAATTAAAACCAACGGGTGCCCAATTGTAGGTATAGGTTGAGCTATACCGGGGGTCTTCGCTTAACCCCTTATCCAACACAAAGGTAGCGTTATAAGCCGTGGTGGCGCCAAGGTGAATCTGGGCCTGGGCACTGAATCCCGCCAGCGTTAAAATTGAGAGTGTAATCCAGTAGATTTTAAGTTTCATATGTTTAACTTTTGCGTTAATTTCTAATAAAATCTAATAAGTAACCAGTCACTAATGTCAAAAAACAATGAAAAAGGTACTCATATCATTATTTATCACTGCATTTATCGCCTCCTGCATCAGCTGTAGCCCCAAGAAATCAGAAGAAAAGCCCGAAGTTGCCATCCCTGAAACCAGCACAGACAATCAACTTACCGAAACGCAGAAAGCAGAAGGCTGGCAACTTTTGTTTGATGGACAAACAACCAATGGCTGGCAAATTTTTAAAGCCAGAAAAAACAACACATGGGAAGTTGTGGATGGAGTACTTCATTGTAAAGCACTAAATGAAAGCACGGGTGATGGCAATGAGCGCTCTGATATCATGACAACAGCAGAGTTTGAAAACTTTGAATTGGCGTTCGATTGGAAAATCGGTGTTCAAGGTAATTCGGGCCTAATGTTTCGGGTAACAGAAGAGTTTGAACAACCCTATTACTCGGGTCCGGAATTTCAACTGATGGACGATCCTGGATTCCCTAACGAAACACCGGATCACCTGACGGGATCAAATTATGGCATGCATGCGGCAGGCAAAACAAAAATAAAACCTGCAGGAGAGTGGAACTCTTCAAAATTGATAGTCAATAAAAATCATGTGGAGCATTGGCTGAATGGTGATAAAGTAGTGGAGTATGAATTGAATTCTCCTGAGTGGATAGCGCTAAAAAAAGCTAGTAAATGGAATGAAGCCAAAGGCTATGGCGCTGCACCTAAGGGACATATTGTATTACAAGACCACGGCAGCGAAGCCTGGTTTAAAAATATCTCCATTAAACCTCTTTAACGAATATTCACATTTTAATCAAAGCTGCAGGTGTATGCTTGCAGCTTTTTTTACGAACTTTTTTAGTTTCTATCTTGTCAGATTATTTCTTAAGGAATGTGTGGTATCACCGGAGTATTTGCCTTTAACCTGGTAGGTAAGTTTAACATGATTCATGTGACTGCCGCCACCATGGCACTGCACAAAAGAGGTCCTGATTTCCAGGATGTATATATTGATGAATTTGTAGGTCTTGGCCACCGCAGACTTTCTATCATCGATACGAGTGCTGTTGCCAACCAACCCATGTGGGATACCAACAAACGTTATTGCATTGTTTTCAATGGCGAAATATTTAATTACCGGGAACTTAGAGAAGAACTGGAGGCGGGCGGGGTTTCCTTTTTCTCTGCTTCTGATACGGAAGTATTATTGAACTTATTTATCCGTGAAAAGGAAAAGTGCCTGAACAGGCTCAATGGTTTTTTCTCCTTGTGTATTTATGATCGCCAGGAGCAGACTTTCTTTTTAGCACGCGATCGTTACGGTATTAAGCCGCTGCTCTATCTGTTTGATGAAGATAAATTTCTCTTTGGCTCCGAGATGAAGGCCATGATCGAATATGGCATAGATAAAGAAATCGACTTTCAATCACTCTTCACCTTCCTGCAACTGAATTATATCCCTGCGCCAGCTACTATTTTTGCGCATGTAAAAAAGCTCTTACCAGGGCACTACCTGAGAGTTAGTCGCAAAAAACTTGAAACTCATTGCTACTATACGATTCCCGATAAAGAAGAGAATGCCCTGACTCTCTCATACGATAAAGCTAAAGATAAACTTAATGAGCTGTTGGAAGACTCTGTACAACGAAGGTTGATTTCAGATGTGCCTTTGGGTGCATTTCTAAGTGGTGGTATTGATTCATCCATTGTTACAGCGCTCGCTGCGAAACATAAGCCCGATCTTCATACTTTTTCTATTGGTTTTACAGATGAAAAGTTTTTTGACGAAACCCATTATGCAAACCGGGTGGCAAAACATCTTAATACTGAACATACAGTTTTCTCTCTAACCAATGATGACCTGTTGGCCCATGTGAACTCTGTTTTAGATTATCTTGATGAGCCATTTGCTGATTCGTCCGCTATCAATGTTTTTATTTTAAGTAAGGAAACCCGGAAGCATGCCACGGTTGCTCTTTCAGGAGATGGTGCCGATGAGTTGTTAGGCGGGTATAATAAACATGGGGCTTTTCACCGGATTATAAATAAGGGCTGTCAGGAGAATCTGATTGGTTCCTTAGCACCGGTCTGGAGGTCACTTCCTCAATCAAGGAACAGTTTTTTCAGTAACAAATTCAGGCAACTCAATCGGTTTGCTGATGGAATGAAGCTTGACAGCAAAGAACGATACTGGCAATGGGCAGGCTTTGCAAAAGAAAATCAGGTACATAACCTGTTTTCTGAAGGATCAAAACAAAAATTTCAACAGCAGGAATATGAAAAGCGTAAACAAGAATTATTACGATTCATCCCCGCCAAGGAATCCATTCACGATATTCTTATGACAGACATGAACCTCGTGCTGCCCAACGACATGTTAACAAAAGTTGACCTGATGAGCATGGCTCATGGACTGGAAGTGCGGGTGCCTTTCTTAGATTACCGGCTTGTTAATTTTATTTTCAGTCTGCCCGATGAGTATAAAATAACTCATTCCATCCGAAAGAGAATTTTACAAGATGCTTTTCGGGATGTATTACCAGCCGAGCTATATAACCGACCGAAGCAGGGTTTTGAAGTTCCGTTGTTGAAATGGTTTCGCAAAGAATTGAAGTCGCTGATCATGGATGATCTACTCGCGGAAAAATACATTCGCGAACAAGGTATTTTCGAATACTCAGAAATAGAGAACCTGAAACTTCAATTAGTTTCATCCAACCCACAAGACGTACATGCCCGCATCTGGGCTCTGATTGTGTTTCAGTGGTGGTGGAAAAAATACATGCGTTGAGTTAACCGTAGATCTGATTCAACAAACCTGCAATGCGGATACCAGCCTGTAAAATTCTTTCCCGCACCGAAGGCAGGTTTACATATGAGTAACGGTACCCCAAATTACCTCTTCCGATATTGTATACCTGGGGACGAAGTTTCATCGATTCATTAGCCCACTCACGTACAGAAGCCTGTTGCCACTTTTTGATAATGGCTGCATCTGGCTTTTTAAGCGATTGTGCTAACTCGGTGTAACTAAGTTTGGTGTCATCAATCATATCACTATCCCACACGCGATGAAGATTTGAGTCTCCACCCGCCCATTTCACCTTCACCTCATTGCCACCCCGGTCGCCAGGCTTGCCAACATGCAGAGGTTGATGAATATCACCTACCATATGGATAAGCATCTTCAAATATTCCTGTTCTTGTTTGGCCGAAAGTTTATCAGTCTTTAGCTCTTTGATCATTTTTTCAATCATCATAATCACTTTCCCATCGGGATTGCTCTCAACATCCTCATACTTGCCTCCGTCCGGTATGGTTGTCCAATGCCAATCGGTGGTATAGTTATATGTTGAGTCAGAACGGATTTCATCCATCCAGGTGCTTACCATGGCCAGGGACTCTCCATCAAGGATTTGCTGGACACGTTTTTTGGCCTTATTAGTCAAATATCGTTCAGCTATAAGGCCGGTTGCCCTGTGGCCAGTTGCCCCCCATCCAAAACCCTCTGTCAAAACCAGGAATCCAATCAGAACCAAAATCGGCTTTCTCATATTTCTTTATAATAACGATGCAATATTAGGATTTTCAGTCATTCCAAAATTTCCTGAGGATGATAATAAGTTTAAATTTGGTATAAATGGTATGAGTAAACGGGTTAAACTTTCGGCCCTGCTGGTAGCCAATCAATTAGATCTTAAAGGCCTTAAGACCTTTCTGGATCTCAAGCCGATTGCCGACACCTCGTCTGAACTATTTTACAGTTTTGGCGGAGATAAGTATCAATATTATTTTAATTATGGGGTGGTGGTTTTTTCAGGTCATAGCGATGAAGAAATTAAGTTGACCGTAAAAACAATAACTTCTTTCATGAAAAGCCCGGTTCCAGCCTGGTTGCGCGATGATCATGAAATCAGTGTAGAAGATGGCGAGATGAAATTTGAATTCAATCAGGTGGTTGTGGATCGGTTCGATGCAAAAGTGGTCCGCATTGCTATGTTTAATATCGCCCAATCGGTTGCATTAGACCGATACCATCAGGTAACCGAAAATCTTCTTACTGAAATCCGGGGCTTTACAAACGATCTTGAGAATACCGGCAAGCTTAGCATCAATCGAAGAAACATGCTGAAGTTTATAGGCAAAGCACTTAACACCCAAAACGATATTGCTGACAATATTTATATTTTTGACGCACCGGAGCAAGTGTGGGATGATGAATACCTGGACCGCCTGCACAAAGGCCTGATGAAACATTTTGATTTGCGCATACGATTCAGTGAAATTGAATACACGCTGAGGATTATCGAAGACAATCTCAGTGTTTTTAGGGAAATCACCCACCAACGCGAAAGCAATACACTGGAGTGGATCATAATCATCCTGATCCTCGTTGAAGTATTTGATTTGTTTATTTCTAAGCTTCTATAAATGTCGCACCGCCAAGCGCTCTTTCTCAACTTTGATATTAAGGCTCAGCCCGATGAGGTAACCTGCGGGCCTACATGCCTTCATGCCATGTATCAGTATTATCAGGATGATATCGGTCTTAAGGACGTTATTCATGAGGTAAAAAGTCTGAAGAGCGGTGGTACGCTGGCCGTCATGCTTGGAAACCATGCCTTGCAACGGGGTTACCAGGCTCATCTTTACACGTATAACCTTAATGTATTTGATCCCTCTTGGTTTAAGTTATCAACTGGCAAGATGGTTACGTTTCTAAAGCGGCAAATGCGATATAAGTTCAAGAAGAAAAAACTCCTTGTTGCATCCCGTGCCTATATAAAATTTCTGGAAGCTGGAGGAAAAGTATACTTAAGAGAACTAAATGCAGAACTCATTAAAAGCTACCTGAAAAAATCGAAGCCCATCCTTACCGGGTTAAGTGCAACCTATTTATATGGCACCCCGCGAGAGATTTCATCGAACAGTAAGTTTGACAGTATTAAAGGTGAACCGGTAGGTCACTTTGTAATTATCAATGGATATGATGAGGCAACCCAAACCGTATACCTGGCCGATCCGATGAATCCAAATCCACTCAAGAGCCAATACTACAGTGTAAACTTCGATCGCCTGATCAACAGCATCATGTTGGGTATTGTAACCTATGATGCCAACCTGCTAATCATTGAACCCAAGGAGTAAGCTATGCCAAAACTGATTGTTGTTGAAAAACCAGAACACTGGAAATTCAGTCTGCAGGATGTCGAAGTAATCTCACCGGATCGGTATATAACAGATCCTACCTTTCAGGAAACAAAAAATCTGAAAGTTCTTAATCTCTGTAAATCGTATCAGTATCAAAGCGAAGGATACTATGTGTCGCTGTTGGCCGAAGCGCGGGGGCACAAAGTACTCCCTGAGGTTTCTACTATTCAGGACTTGCGATTCCCTTCGATATTGCGTGATGATTCACTCGATTTCGATGCCCTGATTCAAAATACTTTCAAGAATGAACCGTATGATCGAGTGGAGTTTAACATCTATTTTGGATCTACTCAATCAGATCATCTGGATAGACTCGCGCTTCAACTTTTTCAAATGGTGCAAGCGCCATCCTTGCGCGCAATCTTCTCCAAAAAGAACAAATGGGTCCTTCAAAGCATCCGACCCATCAGTTTAAGTGAAGTTCCTGAAGTTGACAAGCCCTTGCTGGTCGAGGCTCTGGAACGTTATCTTTTACGTAAGCGCGATTTTCGTCCTGATAAAAAGAAATACGACCTGGCAATTCTGGTCAATCCGGATGATAAAAATCCACCTTCGGATGACCGTGCATTAAAAAGGTTTTACCGGGCTGCTATTGAAGCGGGATTTAATACGGAGTTCATCACTAAAAACGATTTTGATCAGATTATTCAATACGATGCGCTCTTTATTCGTGAGACTACTAATGTCAACCATCATACGTTCCGTTTCGCAAAAAAAGCAGAGTCGTTGGGTTTAGTGGTAATTGACGATCCGGACTCCATTTTAAAGTGCACCAATAAAGTATACCTGCACGAACTTTTGAATTCAAACAAAATACTAACTCCCAAATCATTTGTGATCACGGAAGAGAATTGTGATAAACTGGAAACCAAAATGGAATTTCCTTTCATTTTAAAGCAACCCGATGGCGCATTCTCCAAAGGCGTATTTAAAATCGAATCGCTGCACGAGTTCAAGAAAATCCGCGAAAGCATGTTTGAGAAATCGGATTTATTGATCGCACAGGAATTTTTACCTACCAATTTCGACTGGCGTGTAGGTATAATTGATGGACAGGTTATCTATGTCTGCAAATATTTTATGGCCACAAAACATTGGCAAATTGTTAACTGGAACGCCAAAGAGCAATCGCGCGATGGCGAAGTGGAGAGCATCCCTATCGACCAGGCTCCTTCAGGCTTATTGAAAGTTGCATTAAAGGCCACCTCTCTTATTGGCAAGGGACTGTATGGAGTTGATATGAAAGAAGTGGATGGGAAATTTTATGTAATTGAAATCAATGACAATCCGAACATAGATGCGGGTATTGAAGATAAAATTCTAAAAGACCGGCTCTATGAAATTATCATGGAAGTTTTTCTCAATAAAATCAAATCCGAAAAATGAGCTCAGCACCGTATCATCTGTTTGAAGGGTTTGGCATTGAGTTGGAGTACATGATTGTGGATAAAGAAACCCTTCAGGTAAAACCCATTGCTGATGATCTTCTGAAACATGAATTGGGCAACATAGGCAGTGACTTTGAAAACGGAATCATTACGTGGTCCAATGAATTGGTGTTACATGTTATTGAGATAAAATCCACCAGGCCAGAATCGGACTTACAGGCGCTTGAGATAGCATTCAGCCGAAATGTGTCCTATATAAATTCAATCTTAAATGAATGGAATGCCATGCTGTTACCTTCGGCTGCGCATCCGTTCATGGATCCATTTGCGGATACACAATTGTGGCCACACGACAATAATGAAGTGTATGCTTTATACGACAAGATTTTTAATTCCAAAGGACATGGATGGTCAAATCTTCAAAGCACACACCTGAATTTACCGTTTTATGGAGATGAGGAGTTTGCCAAGCTTCATGCTGCCATTCGGCTGATACTTCCATTGCTTCCAGGTTTGTGTGCCAGTTCACCCATTCTTGATGGCAAGCGGTCCGGAATGCTGGACACTCGCTTGCAATTTTACAAAACCAATCAATCGAAAATTCCCGTCATCACAGGAAGTATCATTCCGGAAGAGGTTTATTCGCATGGCGACTATACCAAGAGTATTTATCATCCCATAGCCAAAGAAATTGCTATCCACGATATTGAAAATATTCTTGATCCGGTGTGGGTTAACTCGCGGGGAGCCATCGCACGCTTCGATCGGGGCTCAATAGAAATCAGAGTTATGGACATTCAGGAATGTCCGGCTGTTGACATGGCTATTGTAAATACAGTAATAGACACTCTCAAATTGCTTGTTTCTGAAAAGTGCATTCCTTTGAAAGATCAAATGAACATGGGCACACACATGTTGGCCCAACTTTTTGATCAGACAACGGTTACAGGTTTATCCACACCGGTTGTTGACAAATCTTTTCTTACCGCATTTGGGGCACCTGCTCCGGCCTCTATAAAAGAAGTCTGGGAAACCATTCTGACCCACATTCCGGCAACAAGTATCTATAAAAAATCCCAACAAGCAATCGTACGTAACATTCTTGATCAAGGGTCGTTGTCCGAAAGAATCTTACGTGCATTAACATCTGAAATTACCCCAGAAAAAATACATTCCGTTTACAGGCGTTTAGGTACATGCCTGGAGGAAAATAAATTTTTCACACCATAATTTATGTTCTCTTCAGTTATCCTCAGTTGCGAACATGCTGGCAATGATGTGCCCGAAAATCTGCGTTATCTATTTAAGTCTGAGCCTAACGTACTTGAAACACATCGGGGTTGGGACCCTGGAGCCTGGACTCTGGCTCAATTTCTCTCCACCCGAATGAATGCCCCTTTACTTGGCTGCCATACTACCCGGCTTTTAATTGAAGCCAATCGGTCGCCAAACAGTACTGAGCTGTTCTCCTCATTTAGTTCTGTATTGCACGATGCTGAAAAAGAGAAGCTGGTAAGAGACTTCTATCTTCCCTATCGTAATCAGATTGAGAACCTGATTGAAGAAATTGCAAAGCCTATCCTCCACCTCTCTATTCATACATTTACCCCAATTTGGAATGGAGTAGAACGAGCCGTAGATATCGGAATTCTTTTTAATCCGGAAAGACCCTCAGAATCCAATTTTAGTAATCGACTAAAAGAGGCATTGGAAAAAGCTTTGCCACACCTCGTCACTAAATGCAATGAGCCCTATAAGGGAACCGATGACGGTGTTACTACCTGGCTCAGAAACCTCCTACCGGATTCAGCTTACAGTGGAATTGAAATAGAAGTGAATCAAAAATATGCACGGAGCCTCCATACCATTCAAAGTGAGATAGCCCAATCAATACAAACAAGCTTACACTGACTTCAATTTTTTTGTTAAATTTCTTAAGATGAATCGTTTGAAGGCTTGGGTCAGGGCTTTTTTTGGTCTCTCACGCAGAGAAACACAGGGCTTTCTGATTCTTCTTCCCTTGATGCTTCTGAGCGTCTTTATTATGCCAAGTTATCATCGGTGGCAGACTCGTCAAAAACAAGATTTTTCGAAGGAGCGGAAAGAACTTGATAGTTTATTGTCCCATTGGATCTGGGAAGAAAAACAAGACAGCATTTTACAGGAAGCTGAACATGTTCTCTTTACATTTAATCCTAACACAGCAACGAAAGAAGATTTAGTAAGTCTCGGATTTTCCATCAATTTAACGAACCGCATTAATAATTATCGTTCAAAGAAAGGTCGGTTCATTATTAAGTCAGACTTACTGAAAATCTATGGTATGGATTCCAGTCTTTATAAGCGAGTATTTGCCTTTATTGATTTACCGGAAGCAAGAGTTTATGAAAACGCTGAACTTCAAAAGCCTAAAGAAACAGTACTCTTATTGAATGAAAAATTTGATGTTAACCTGGCGGATACTACTCAACTGATCAAAGTCTATGGAATTGGAAGCAAATTGTCACAACGCATTATCAAGTACAGAAATCAATTGGGTGGATTTATTTCTATGGATCAGTTACGCGAAGTTTATGGTTTGGATACCGCTGTAGTCAATGAGTTAAATCGAAAAGCTTTTGTCGCCCCAGATTTTCAACCGGAAAAAATCGATCTGAATGCAGCTACGGAAAAAGAGCTGTCCACTCATCCCTATATTAAATACTCTTTGGCGAAAGCCATTGCCGCCTATCGCTTCCAACACGGCAATTTTACTTCTGTTGAAGATCTTAAGAAAATAGCACTGGTCGATGAATCGTTTTATAACAGAATAAAATCATACCTTACCTTAAATCCCTAACGTGGCCAGTCCGGACCAGACTAAAAAACTACTTACTACTTACCTGAGGAGACTTACCAAGCTGTCAGGCAATAATCGCTCTCTATTTTTGCCTCGTCTTACTTCAGATCAATTTATTGATATTCAGGAACTGAGTCAATTAAATGGCGAGAATGCCTTTTCCATTATCAAATCACTAATTGCTGAAAAGCAAAAAATGATTTGCCCTGTTTTAGATACGCGCATGGAATCCGCCAATGAAGCGAGTAAAAAATTAAAGAAGCTACAGCGCATCGATCAGTTTATTTTTGAAGAACGGGGCTCCAAAGACCTGCATGTAGGCTGGCCCATTGTGCAAGGGAAATTTATGGATGGCACCCTGGTGCGTTGTCCACTCCTTTTTTTTCCTGTTTCATTAAAAATCAATAATAATCAATGGGTGCTTGAACCACGCGAAGAAGCGGGGATCTCCTTTAATAAATCGTTTCTGCTGGCTTATGCCTTTTACAACAAAGTAAAGGTGAGTGATGCCTTGCTTGAAGAAACATTTGAAGAAATTGATCGCGAAAGCACCGCTTTTAAAACTTCTCTTTACCAACTTCTCGAGAAAAGCAAGCTGGAAATACACTTCAATCCTGATAACTATCGCGATGAACTTACCACGTTTGTTAATGTTAAGAAGGAGGAATTTGGACAGGGATTAAAGAATGGCGAGTTAAAATTATTTCCTAAGGCAGTGCTCGGCATCTTTCCTCAAGCTGGCTCTTACCTGGTGCCCGACTATCTTCACCTATTGGAGGGAGAAACTATTCATGATCTTGAGGAATTTTTTCAGGAACGCTCAGCAGATCAACCACTCGTTCATAAGAATAATTTTCTTCAGGAAATAAAAGAGGAAAAGGTCTATTCAGTATTTCCACAAGATATCTGGCAGGAGAATGCTTTCAAGGCAGCTAAGGTGGGACATTCTCTGGTTGTACAAGGCCCGCCAGGTACCGGCAAGTCGCAACTCATTTGCAATCTGATTGGCGATGCTATGGCCTCTGGCAAACGTATTTTAGTTGTTTGTCAGAAACGGGCTGCTTTGGATGTAGTGTTCGGCCGGATGAAAGCACATCAGTTGAGTGATTACCTTGCCCTGGTACATGACTTTAAAAATGACAGAAAGGAGATTTTTGAAAAAATTGCGAGGCAAATTGAGCGCGTTGATGAGTACAAGTCAAGAAATATCAGCCTGGATTCGATTCAGTTAGAACGAAAGTTTTTGCAACTCAGCCATCGTATTGATCAGATCACTGAAGAGCTCGAAAACTTTAAGCGTGCCCTTTTTGATGAATCTGAATGTGGCACAACCATCAAAGAATTGTACTTACAGTCTGATCCATCCAAAGAAGTTATCAATCTTAAACAAGAGTTTCAGCACTTCCGGTTTGATACCCTTATTGACTTTCTAAGAAAGTTGACTGGCTATGTTCACTATGCATTAAATTTTCAACGAAGTGATTACCCCTGGAAAGATAGAAAGTCATTTAGTTCATTTTCGTCTATGGATCAGTCGCATATAAAAAATGCGATTCAGGAAATTACTGATTTCTTTGGCTCTCTATCCGAATATCTGATTACTCATTTTGGTACGCGGTTGGATTGGGAACAATATGAAGCCTTGATTGAAATGGACCCTCAGGTAAAGGAAATCAAAAACTTGCTCGACCATGAGGAATCCTACTTCTATTTTCAAAGCATGATAATTGAGCCTGATGAAGAAACCAGTGCGCTCTGGTTATCAAATGTCGAGAAGAATCTGATGAGTTGTTTCGATGAAATCGGACCTGAGGTACACACGCCTGCCTTTCAACTAGGAAACCTTCAGAAAGCATTGTACCGAAGTATGAAGGCCCGGAAAAATCTCTTCGGGTTGGTCCGATGGGAATTATTTTCAAAAGATAAGTTTTTAATTAAGCGCGCATTGGTTCAGAATAGTCTGGAAAGCAACAAGCAAGGTTTTAAAACGCTTGAACGGAAATTGGATAACCGACTTAATCTGGAACATAATCTCTCTAAACTTAAAGCCAAAACATGGTTGCGAAACGTTCCCGAGGCCATGAATCAAAAAGAATTTATTCAATGGTTTGCTGATCAACATTTTGCATTACAGGCAAAATTGAACTTCAATTCTATTCGTGGAATAAAAAACATCATTAATCCAACCTCGCTTACTTTACCGGAATTTGTTCAAAAAATTGATACGTTGTTCAATCTTCTGTCACCCTTACCGGCACATCGGGCTCGATGGCTGAACTATCTGACTCCTGCTCAAATCAACGCCATCACACAACAACCTGGATTTTCTCAACGTCTTTCTGAAAACCTGAAAACTGATTTTGATTCACTCTGTGAATTTGACAAGCTAAGCGAAAGTCTTTCACAAGATGAGCGTATTATTTTGAACAAACTGTATGAACAAGAAAAAAGCTGGGATGAGTATGCATTGAAAAATCTATTTATAAATAGCCTGAGCCTTGCCTGGATTGATCACCTGGAAGCAAAGAATCCGGAACTACGCATGGTATCTTCAGGCAAGATTAACCTGCTTGAAAATGAACTAAGGGATTTGCTAAAAGATAAGCATGAGAATAGTGAAGAAATAATTCTATTACGCGCCCGCGAAAAAGTAATTGATGATCTTAAATTCAATCGGCTAAATAATAGGGTTACGTATCGTGATCTTCTACACCAGGTAACGAAGAAGAAAAAAATCTGGCCTGTTAGAAAACTTATCGCTGAATTTGAAGAAGAGGTATTTAAACTCCTGCCGTGTTGGTTGGCTTCCCCCGAATCAGTATCTGCCATTTTTCCGATGACTGAACTCTTTGATCTGGTTATTTTCGATGAAGCCTCTCAGTGTTTTGCCGAACGAGGCATCCCCTCCCTCTATCGGGGCAAGCAAGCGGTTGTGGCCGGGGATGCCATGCAGTTAAAACCCGGGGATCTCTACCAATCCCGCTGGCAGGAAGAAGATGAAACCCATCCCGATGCAGAAATTGATTCGTTACTTGAACTGAGTAGTCGCTATCTGATGAGTGTACAACTGCAAGGACACTATCGAAGCAAATCGCTGGAGTTAATTGATTTCTCAAATCATTATTTCTATAAAGGACACCTACAACTGTTGCCCGATATGCAGGTGATTAATAGTTCAGAACGTTGTTTGAGATATGAAAAAATTGAGGGCCATTGGGAAAATAACACTAACCTGCCCGAAGCAGAGTTTGTAACCACGCTTGTAACAAATCTGATCCATGACTTTCCGGAAAAAGAAATTGGAATAGTCACCTTTAATGCACCGCAGCAATATTTGATTCTTGATCTGCTTGAGAATGCGCTTCAGACAATCCCACCAACTGTTTTTGTAAAAAATATTGAAAATGTACAAGGCGATGAACGCGATATCATCATTTTTTCGGTGGGCTATGCGCCCGATAAAAAGGGAACCGTTCGTGCACAGTTTGGTAGCTTGAATACAGCAGGAGGTGAGAATAGGCTAAATGTTGCCGTGAGTCGTGCACGCGAAAAAATAATCGTTGTAACCAGTTTTTGGCCTGATCAACTTCAGGTTGAAGATACACTCAATGCAGGGCCTAAACTCCTGAAGCAGTATCTTCAATTTGTACGAGACGTATCCAATGGTGAATTTGAACCTTTTGCGCCAGCCACTCCGGAAAGAAAAAACAATCGCAATCTGAAAGAAGAAATTAAAAAATGGTCGGTACAAAAGTGGCCCGAGTATGAATTGAAAGAGAATAGACTCCCCTTTTACGATCTCACCGCACAGAAGGATACCCGGATGATTGGTGCCCTGCTCACGGATGATAATTTTTATTACCAAAGCTTAAGTGCCAAAGCAGATCACGCCCTCACCCCTCAATTACTTGAATTAAAGCGATGGCCTTTCTTGCGTTTGTACAGCCGTAACTATTGGCAAGATCCAGACAAGTTCTTCAATGAAGTCGGGAAATTTCTAAATCAATAACTACTTTCTGTAATCAAGGGCTGGGGGGCGATCTCCGATCAAGGCCTCATATTTAAAATTCTCACCCGTGCGGGTACGAAATTCCTTCCAGGCAGTATCAACTAACGTTGGATTTGAATAAATATCAATGATGCTTAGTGCTAATGTTTTAGCAGCCATCATCATGCCTTTATATCCGATTGATGTGCCTCCTGCCGCCACCGCCTGCCAGCTATGGGCTGCTGTGCCAGGTACCCAGGTGGCTGTGGTTAAACCTGCCGTAGGCACAACCCAGCTAACGTCACCCACATCGGTCGATCCGCCCGAAAGCAAATCAACATCGCTAACCGTACTGGTAGATGAAAGAGGTGGAGGGGGTGATGTAAATGTCTTCTGAATTTTTTCAGCAAACTCTTTCTCTTCTGGTGTATAAGTATAGCCACCTACCGCGCGCATGTTTGCATCTATCAATTTTGCTAACGTTTCATTCGGTAATAAGTCATAGACACCCCCCGTAATCTCCCACTCCACTTTTGTATCTGTGCCCAATGCTGCGCCTTGTGCTGCGCGGGTAAGTCGTTCCCACATATCTTTTACTTCGGTTCGTTTTGGATGACGCACATAATAATAAACTTCAGCGAAAGCAGGAACCACATTGGGTGCTTCACCCCCACGGGTAATCACATAATGAATTCGTGACTCCTGGGTGATGTGCTCGCGCATCATATTTACCATGTCGTTCATAGCCTCCACACCATCCAAGGCGGAGCGCCCGCGCTCAGGTGATGCTGCTGCATGTGCTGCAATTCCGGTAAAGCGAAACTTTCCAGTCTTGTTTGCCAACGAGCTTCCCGCACTGGCATTGTTTTGCGCACCAGGATGCCAATGAAAAACTACATCTACATCTTTAAATAATCCTCCACGCACCATATATACTTTTCCTGAACCACCCTCCTCAGCGGGTGTACCGTAAAAACGAATCGTACCTGCTTTCTTATTGGCAATCAGCCAATCCTTAACTGCGATAGCAGCAGCAGCAGAGGCAGTACCAAAAAGATGATGACCACAGGCATGCCCGGCAGCCCGGCCTTCCACTTTCTTTATTTCAGGCACTGCATCCTGCGATACACCCGGTAATGCATCAAACTCACCTAAGATTCCTATAACCGGTTTACCCGATCCATAGGTAGCAACAAATGCCGTTGGCATGCCGGCAACTCCGGCTTCAATTTTAAAACCTGCTTGAGATAATGTTTCCTGTAATAATGCAGAACTCTTTGTTTCCTGAAACCCAACTTCTGCAAACTGCCAGATCTTATTTGCTACAGTCGAATAGGAACTATATCCTGAATCGATGGATTTAATTACCTCTTGTTTTGTCTTTTGCCCCATGGCAAAAGTTGACGATAATAGAATCAGACAGAAAACTTTCTTCATAACCTTAGATTTGAAGTAAAAGTAAAATTTTATTCTGTCGAAGCCTTTACTTTTTTATGGGTGGCATCAGGCTGACGTTGAAACCTCAAGCTTTCCGGAGGTCCGCATCGTTTCAGAATGCTGACTAATATCTAACCCGAGGCGTTCATCCTCAGGCGATACACGCATACGGGTAATCATGCCTGTGATTTTAAAGATGAGATATGATCCGCCAAACGTGAATACGCCTACAATCACGAGTGCATAAATATGATACTTAAATGTTTCAAACTCACCATTCACTAACCCTACATCTTTGGCAAAGATGGCAGTCATGATCATTCCAACAATGCCACCAACACCATGACATGGAAATACATCGAGTGTATCATCAAGGGATGTCTTTTGCTTGTAATAAACAGCCATATTGCTAACAAGCGCTGCCACGAAGCCAATGAAAACACTTTGTCCCAGGTTTACGAAACCTGCAGCCGGAGTAATTGCTACCAACCCAACCACTGCACCAATACAAGCGCCCATGGCTGAAATTTTTCTTCCTACCAGAGCATCAAACATAACCCAGGTAATCATTGCGGAGGCAGAAGCCATATTAGTTGTGGCAAATGCCTGCACAGCTAAACCATTGGCCGCCAATGCCGAGCCGGCATTGAATCCAAACCATCCAAACCAAAGCATACCAGTACCTAAAATGATAAAAGGAATATTAGCCGGTTGATGTTGTTTGTCTTCACGCTTGCCCAGAATATAAGCACCTGCCAATGCAGCAAAACCTGCCGACATATGAACTACTGTACCCCCTGCAAAGTCAAGAACCCCCCACTTTCTCAAAAATCCATCAGGATGCCAGGTCCAATGTGCCAGCGGACAATAAATCAACAATGAAAAAAGACACATGAAGATTAAGTAGGAAGTAAACTTTACCCGTTCAGCGAAACTACCCGTAATAAGCGCAGGGGTAATGATTGCAAACTTCAATTGAAACAACGCAAAGAGGAGAAATGGAAAAGTGGGTGCCAGACTTGGATGCGGATTGAGGCCAACATTTTTAAAAGCAAAAAAAGTTGTTGGATTACCGATGAAGCCTCCAATGCTTTCCCCAAAGGCTAAACTGAACCCAACTAAGTACCATAGTAAGCTTATGACTCCAAGCGCTATGAAACTCTGGAGCATAGTTGAGATCACATTTTTGAAACTCACCATACCTCCATAAAAGAATGACAAACCAGGAGTCATGAAAAGAACAAAGGCTGTGGCCACAATCATCCACGCAGTATCGGCCTTATCAATGGTATTGGCTGTATCGCTGATAGGATCGCTGGAGTTGAAGAGCACCAGAAGTTGAAGAATAATCAGAATTGCAAAAATGACAATCCAGCGAGTTTTTGGCTTGCTCATGGTAGGGAGGTAGATTTATGCCAAATTTCGATTAAATAGGTATATAAATTACCTAATCCAGCTAAAAAATTAATGGAATCGTTTTCGATAGGGTCTTTTTTAACCTACCCATTAAAATATTTGACACTTTTTATAAATTCTTTCAGCCCATCTCATCCAACTCTGTGTTATGGATGCCCTTTGAAATTGTGCTCACAATGATTGGTTAATTTCTATTAGCCTATTACCCTCTTGGATTGATTTACCTTCTATCATTATATCCTTTCGATTTTCACAACACATATAGATTTACTCATTGAAATAGTTACTTTCCGAATCTAATTTCTAAACCATGAAAAAGATCTTTCTGATTTTTAGTCTTTTCGTCTCTACCGGGCTACTTGCTCAAGTCACCAAAGCCCCAGAAATTAAAGAGGGTGAAGGTCCCTATACGCAACTAATCATTCGCGGAGTAATGCTTATTGATGGCACCGGGGCACCACCCGTTGGTCCGGTAGATATTGTCGTGAAACAAAATCGTATTATAAATATTGTAAGTCTTGGTCTTCCTACGCCAGGCATGGCAAGTAGTTCGAACAGGCCTAAACTCGAAGCCGGTGGCAAAGAACTGAATTGTGAAGGCATGTACCTGATGCCCGGCTTTGTAGATATGCATGGTCACATAGGTGGAGGCCAGGCACCTATAGCAGAATATGTTTTTAAATTATGGATGGCACATGGAGTTACCACGATTCGTGAGCCTGGTTCTGGCAATGGATTGGATTGGGTACTGGATCAAAAAGCAAAGAGTGAAAAAAATCTGATTACTGCTCCGCGCATCAAAGCGTATGTAACGTTCGGTTCAGGAAGTAAAGAAGCTATTCGCACACCTGAGCAGGCACGAGCCTGGGTGAATGAAAATAAAATGAAAGGTGCTGATGGTATTAAGTTCTTTGGCGCTGCGCCCGAAATTATGGATGCCGCACTTCGTGAAAACAAACGGCTGGGTTTACGTTCGGCTTGTCATCACGCACAGTTAGGAGTTGCCCGCTGGAATGTTCTAAATTCAGCGAAGGCAGGATTAACCACCATGGAGCATTGGTATGGATTGCCCGAAGCCATGTTGACTAGTTCAACTTTGCAGAACTATCCATTAAACTATAACTACGCCAACGAACAACATCGGTTTGAAGAAGCTGGTAGATTGTGGAAGCAAGCCGCAGCTCCATTCACGGAAAAATGGAATGCGGTGATGGATTCCTTGCTTGCACTTGATTTTACCTTAGACCCTACCTTTGATACGTATGAAGCAGCACGTGACTTACATAAGGCCCGCAGACAAGAATGGCATGAGACATATACGCTCCCTCAATTGTGGGCTTTCTATCAACCCAGTCGGGTTGCACACGGATCATTCTGGTTTTCGTGGGGGACGGAACAAGAGGTTGCCTGGCGCGAAAATTTCAGATTGTGGATGACCTTTGTGAACGAGTATAAAAACCGGGGCGGACGGGTAACTACCGGCTCCGACAATGCCTTCATTTTTCAACTTTACGGATTTGGATACATTCGTGAGTTAGAATTGTTGCGTGAAGCGGGTTTCCATCCGTTAGAAGTAATTCGCTCCGCTACGTTGTACGGGGCTCAGGCATTGGGTATGGATAAAGAAATTGGCTCCGTTGAAATTGGGAAGCTTGCCGACTTTGCCATAGTAGATCAGAATCCGTTGGAGAATTTACAAGTGTTATATGGAGTTGGTGCAATTAAACTGATAGACGATAACACGGTGAAACGCGTTGGCGGTGTTAAGTATACGGTAAAAGATGGTATCGTGTACGATGCTAAAAAACTATTGGCCGATGCAAAGAAAATTGTTGATCAGGAAAAAGCAAAGGCAGGCTTTGTGCTGAAGCAACCAGGGATTGATTAATCTATTCCTTTAAATAAATTCAATGTCAGTTTGAGGTTCTCGAAAACTGACTCAGGCAAATAGCCTTCGAGAACCTCAAACTGACTGACTAAATCAGACATGAAAAAAGTAATACTATTTTCTTTACTCTCGTTGATAGTGTTTGCCTGTATAGTGAACAACCCGGAACAGGCTGCTGCAGAAGCCCCCGAGGTCTATTCATTGTTAGGCCTTGAGTATTATGCACCTGCTGACCACAATTCGAAACTCGATAGCAATCTGGCTATTGCAAAGAAAAACTTTGAAGCCGATCCTTCTGAAGAAAACTACATCTGGCTGGGGCGCAGAACTGCTTACCTTACTCGTTACAATGAAGCCATTGGTATCTTTAGCGAAGGCATCGACAAATATCCAAAGTCGTACAGGCTCTATCGGCACCGTGGGCATCGCTACATCTCGCAACGAAAATTTGACGCTGCCATTACCGACTTAAAAAAAGCCGTTGAACTCATGCAAGGCGCACCAATTGAAATAGAGCCTGACGGTCAACCCAACAAATTAAACAAGCCACTCTCCTCCTTACAATTCAATGTGTGGTATCATCTGGGATTAGCACATTACCTGAAAGGAGAATTTGAGGCAGCAGAAAAAGCTTATCTGGAATGTATGAAGGTTTCTGATAATGATGACCTGATTACGGCAACCGTTGATTGGCTCTACATGACATACCGCAGAATGGGAAAGAAAGAAGAGGCTTCAAAACTTCTTGAACTAATCACACCTGCTATGACCATCATCGAAAATGATTCCTACTTCAAAAGACTGAATATGTATAAGGGTACCCTTCCGGTTGATTCCGTACTCAACGTGAGCAGTACCAATGAAGATGTTGATCTGGCACTTGCAACGCAAGGCTATGGAGTCGGCAATTGGTATCTATACAACAGCGATACAACCAGGGCCCTGGAAACATTTCAACGGGTTGTTGCCGGTAAGCACTTTTCTGCCTTTGGCTTTATTGCCTCCGAAGCGGATTTGGCGAGGTTGAGGGAGTAGTATTTCGTAGTCCCGAGGCATCTAATCTCGAACCTATTAATTGAAAGTTTGAGAACTTTCGAAGCTGAGGCTTGCTTCATTAAATTACTAGTCAAACAATAGATTCCGGTGTCAAATTCCGGGATTCATCTAATATTAAGCCTTTCAAATTGCCCTGATTTACACTTTTATGGAAGTCGGCCTGAATTCTGTATACGCAACAATGTTGCATATACCAGAACTTCTTCCTAGGTTAGCGTCAGAATAAAACAATGGCTCCAAAGGAAAATTTAGTATTATCCATTTTTAAGCTGTTAAAAGTTTGGGCAGTCCTCCTGTTGATTTTCCTCAATATTCTTGGACCATTTAACATCGAATCAGTCCACCACCTACTTCCCGAGCATAAAAACATTAAACTTCATACAGCTCAGGATGAACGTGATCCTTGCCATATTAAATTATTTCATCAGCAGCGTGGCGGAGGTTGTGATCACACTTCTCACTTCGTTAAGGAAGACAAATGTCCTCTTTGTGACATTCAGTTTCATTCCAACCCAATGGCTGAGGTTAGCACTATTGTATTGCCGCCTTCTTTCAACATAGTTTCTGTACATCCTTCTTTAAAGCCATACATAGAAAAGGTTGCCTATCAATTTACCGGCCGGGCTCCTCCCGTTTGTTAATCATTCACAAAATCATTTCGCAACGTTCATTCTCACAAATAGTTCATTGATACTATTTGCATGTGCTCGTTGCTTCGAAAAGCAGATCAGGCTATTGAACTGCTGCCGTGAACTCATAAGTTTTTTCTGACTAAGCTCATACTGAACAATTTTAACTAAAACTATACTTACTATGAAACACAATTCCCTTTCAATTTTCAAGAGTGCCCGTTTGGCATTCATGTCAATCACTATTGCTGCATTGGCTGTTCTTGCTAGTTGCAACGATGACCCGGAGCCTGAAAACATACCTGAATTAATTACTAAGGCTACATTAACATTTACGCCCGTGGGCGGTGGCACAACGGTAACTGTAAACGCTACTGATCCGGATGGCGAAGGCGTGCAAGACATTGTTGTGGATGGGCCAATCAATCTGGTTGTCAATAAATCATATACACTCACGGTTGAGTTAATTAATGGACTGGCAAAGCCGTCCGATCCTGAATATAATGTTACTGATGAAGTAGAGGAAGAAAGTGACGAACACATGTTCTTTTACTCATGGACAAACAACGTATTCGCAGATCCGACAGGAAATGGAAATATTGACACTCGGGCGGATGATGTGAATTACAATGATCAGGATGATAATGGATTGCCTCTTGGATTAAACACTTCATGGACTACTGTTAACACTGCTGCTTCCGGTACATTCCGCATTCTTCTGAAGCATCAACCTGGTTTGAAGTCGGCAACTTCCACTGCTGCGGATGGTGAAAGTGATCTTGACCTGACTTTTACAATAAGTGCTAACTAAAGCCCGGATCACAGTGTGAAAACAATATTTTCTCAGGGATCTCTAGATACGATTGGATTTTGGGCCTCGGCAGGTTGCGCGATTCACTGCCTTGCTTTGCCTTTACTATTAAGTATGAGTGCATTTGGTAGCCTCGCTTTTCTAGATCATCCTTATGTAGAGGGAAGTATCATCACCTTGAGTGTTTTCCTTGGCTTAGGTTCCATGATACCATCTTATTTCAGACATCACAGAAGTTTTTCTGCACTCTATGTATTTGCGATAGGTTTTAGTTTGATTGGCATGAGTCGGATAGTTGCTCTTGGGGCTTGGGAAATAGCACTAACCAGTGCCGGAGCAGCTTTGGTTGCAATTGCTCATATCAACAATCATCGCTTGTGTAAACGAACAGGTTCAACGGGACCCAAACATTTATGAAACGGGGTCTCCTGATTTTTATTTTTCTCAGTTGGAGTGTTGCTCAGGCTCAATCAACCGATGGGTGGACCCTGTTTGCAAAGGTCAAGTTCGTTTCCAAATTCTTTAATGAGTATAAGGAGTATTTTCTGGTTCCTTCCTTCGATAGCAAGATAAAATCGTACGAAGGGATGGAATTAACACTGCGTGGGCATTACATGCCTATGGATTTGGAGAACAATAAGGCGATCATTCTTTCCAAGTATCCTTATGCGCAGTGCTTCTTCTGCGGAGGTGCCGGACCTGAATCGGTGGCAGAAATTGTGTTCCCGTCAAAACGTCCCAAACTCAAGGCAGATCAGATTATAACGGTAGTCGGTAAACTACAGTTAAATAACACAGACGTCAATCACTTGAATTTTATACTTAAGGATGCTTCGCTTATAATAAAATAAGGATGATCTACAGGAAAACGCTCCTATTTCTGATTGTGTCTTTTGTGATGTTTTATTGCTCCACACCTAAGAAAGAAGACACTCTTTTAAGAGAAGCAGAACAAATACATAATGAGGCCGTTGCTTTGGCGGCACAACTGGAGGAGCAACTGGCTAACGATACAACTAGCCCGAAGGATTCTGTAACCATTTGGCAAGAAGCTATTGAAAAATGGGAAAACAATCTGGTGGAGGTACCTGGAAATGAGAATGGAGATCACCACGCCCATGATCATCATAATCATGGAAAACAACTGCCGGAATTGACCTCCGAACAAATGCTGGCCATACAAAAAGAATTGAAATCACAACTCGATGTTATCAAGTCAAGGATAAACGCAAAATTTTAATGATCAATCCATTTAAAAAGCAACGCAAATTACCGGTAACTGTTCTCAGCGGATTTTTGGGTAATTACATCAAGGTCTATCATGAATTTTAGAAGTTGGTTAGTAGTTTTTTCATTAAGCACACCATTAATGGTTTTATCGCAATCGCAAGATGATGTAACCATCTTTGAGCCAGTAAGTCCAGCCAAAGAGATCAAGGCAAGTTTTTCTTCGGAACGATTGATCATTGATGGCCGAATGAATGAAAACCAATGGTGTGGAGCTCATGAAGTGAAAAACTTTTTTCAGGTACAACCTATTCAGGGCGCAGCAGCTAATCCGGATACACGGGTGAAGGTGATTTATGACAATCGTAACTTATACATCGGGGCGTTTTGTCCTGATAGCCTCGGTCGTAAGGGCGTGCGCGTGCCCGACTTGCGCAGAGACTTTGAGTTTTTTACGAATGATATTTTCGGCATCGCGTTCGATCCCTTTCGCGATAAACGCAATGCCATCGTATTTCAAACCAATCCGCACGGTGCACAACGCGACATTCTATCGTTCGATGATCAGTTTTTTGATCGCGAATGGGATGCGCTCTGGAAAGTAAGAACCAACCGCACCGACTCCGGGTGGGCGGCAGAAATCGCCATCCCGTGGAAAACCCTCCGGTACCCAAAAGACTCAACCACCTGGGGAATAAATTTTCTGCGCATTGCGCGAAATAAAAATCAGTTCTCCGGTTGGAATCCGTATCCGCGTGCCACTAATTATTATCGCATGGCGTATGAAGGATTGCTCACAGGCTTAAAGCCACCACCTCCCTCGGCTAACATCCGCATCAATCCATACTTCCTGTATAATTCCAACAGGCAGCAAACAGACGGAGAGAATACAGTTACGGACGATGAACCAAAAGTAGGTGGTGAAGTGAAGTGGGCCGTCAATCCGTTTACCGTTCTTGATCTTACGTTCAATACCGATTTCGCGCAAGCGGATGTGGACCGGCAAGTAAATAACCTTACTCGCTTCTCTGTTTTCTTTCCCGAACGCAGGCAATTCTTTTTAGAGAATGCCAGTTTATTTATCACCGGCATCCCCGAAAGTATCCAGCCGTTTTTCAGCAGAAAGATTGGCCTAGACCCTGCCGGCAACCCCATTGGTATTGATGCGGGGGCGCGATTAGTAAGCCGCACACAGAAAAGAAATTTCGGAGGTATGATTATCCGGCAACGGGGTAATGAAAATTTTCCGGCCAGCACATTTGGTATTGCCCGGTATTCAAAAAACTTCGGTACGCAAAATAGATTTGGAGGATTAGTTACTTCCAAATTTGACGATGCTACCGACAGTACACGCATGCAACAGAACTTCACCTATACAGCCGATACGTACTTACGAATCTCAACGCCTTTGTCGTGGAGTGCTTCCGCCAGTGTATCTACAACTACCGACAAGAATTCCGGGTTCTCGTTCACCAGTCAACTTTCTTATAGCAGCAACCAATTCTATTTGTATTACTGGCAAAGCGTAATCAACAAAGATTACGATCCACAGGTGGGTTTTATTTATGATCGCGATATTGTGAACACCGACTTTGGTGGTTATCGCATTATCCGCAAAGCATGGGTGCCGAAGAAATTGCGCCAGCTTGACCCTGGATTTTACGGGCATATTTTTCATCGCGCCAGCGATGGCAAATTCTTGCAGGCGGAGTTCGAAATTTTCCCCATTTATGCTGTCTTTTTAAGTGGCGCATTGGCTTATGCATACGTGGTACCCACCTGGCAAAGTTTACCTGAGGCCATTAGTATAGTTGGAATGCCGGTGGCGCCCGGTGATTATCAATACACACGTTATCGTTTTTATTATGGCAACGATCAATCAAAGAAGTTTTCGTTTGGGTTGTTGTACGAAACAGGCGGCTATTACAACGGCACGTTAGATCGCTATGAAGTGCGCGGCCGGTTTTCACCGATACCCAACATTGCCTTGTCGGTGAACTATCAGCATAATACCTTTCGATCATTCGGTGAAAATGAGACTAACCGTGAAACGGATTTAATCACCCCGGAATTACGACTGGCACTAAATCCGCGCGTGCAACTGATTACATTCTATCAATATAACACGGCTGTGGAAAGAGGTGTTTTCAATGGCCGCATTTCATGGGAGTATGCGCCTTTGTCGTTTGTGTATGTCGTGTACAACGACAACCGCCAAACCCTGTTTAATACTACAACGCTGCGCGATGACCGCCTGGCGAATCAAAACGCCATTTTTAAGATTACGTGGATGAAGCAATTCTAACGCTATTAAATCAACGCTGTTCTTACTTATTATGATGCTAAGCATATTGATTTTGCTGTAATGTTCCGACTTCCTTGAAATCGCTGTACTCCTAGTCAACTGTTTCTGAAATGTTAGTCAGAACGGGACCAATCAGGCATTTGTAAAGTGAGCTACGGGAAGCAGTTTTGAAAAGATCGCTTGTGTTGGTACTGACCTTATTTAATTTTTATTAGATTTGTGGCCGTGAGGAGGATGATAAGCATACTTGTTCTTTTTGTAATGACACTGCATTGTGCCGGAAGACTTGGTGTATTATCCTATTTATATCAGAATAAGGCCCAGATAGCTCATACCTTGGGATTGATTGCAGAAATCCCCATTGCACTCTGCAGTAGTGATTATCATTCGGATTCTGGTTTTGTATTTCAATCGAACGATGATGCTTCGTCTACTCCACCCCTGGTATTGCAGGTAGGCGAAGTTCAATTGTTCATTGCCACCCCGTTTAATTTGCAGGTACCTGATCGACTGCTTTTATCAGAGTTTCAGTTTTGTGCTGAGCATCAAAAAGTTTTGTCGCGACCTCCGCAATCCATTTTTCAGCCCCCCGCAGTTAGTTAATCTTATTTAGTACGTGTTTATTTTCGCTTGCCTTCCATTCCAGGCTTGACGATTCATTCATTATTAAAATCTATTAACTAATCCATTTATGAAAATCAATAATCGCATTCTATTCTTTTTTACAATTCTGACAATATCCCTTTTAACTTCCTGTAATGATGAGGAGGTTGCACTTGAACCAGGTGAATTTACAATCGAGTTTGATAGCCGCGTAGGCGATTCAAACCTTCAGTTGAACACCACCAACACCCTCTATAGTAATGCAAAGGGACAAACCTTTAATGTAACACTCTTTCAATACTATATCAGTAACATAAAATTGAAGCGGGAAGATGGTACCTATTTTGAAGATCCGATGAGCACAGATGGATCTAAAGGATTTTATCTTGTCAAGGAGTCAGAACCCGGTACTGAAGAAATTGTATTGAAGGATGTGCCTGCCGGAAAATATACGGAAGTAACATTTACCATTGGCGTTGACGGAAGCCAGATCAATCAAGGTGCGCAAACCGGTGCTCTTGACCCAGCCAACCAAATGTTTTGGAGCTGGAATTCCGGATGGATTTTCGTTGCCTTCGAAGGCACCTCACCCCAATCTACTGAAATGGGTAATGGTCTTGTTTATCACACAGGAGGATATAAGTCAGATCCTGCCAATGCTAACCTGGTGAATAATCTGCGGACAAAGACATTGGTATTTGGCGAAACTGCGACTGTGGAAAAAGGACGGGAAGCACATGGGCATATTTTATTTGATGTAGCTAAGTTATTTGCTTCGCCTAATCAAATCGATTTTTCATCGAATGCCATGCGCCATAGTCCGGCTTCTTGCTCAACGATTGCGGATAATTATCTGAATGCATTCACGTTCGATCATCTTCACAACGATTAAAGTTAAAGGCAGGGTTCAGTCGGGTTTCTGAGTTTAGGGTCAGTTTACACACCGTAGTGATGTTGTTGCATAGTAAGAGCGACAATGGATATTCAAGTTGATCCACACTGCGGACTCAGGAGTATCCAGGCAGTTATTCGATTGGCCCTGTTCTTATCAGGTATGAGAAAGTTACTTGTTGTCATTTTGATATTCACGATGTTATCCTGTTCACCGCAGGGTGAAGTAGTTACGCCTTATCAATTTCGGCAGCCAGAATCGTTTCCACCTGTTACTTACAACTTATCCAATAACCCGATTACACCAGAGGGCTTTGAGTTAGGTCGTGCCTTATTTTATGATGTTCGTTTATCCTCGGACAATACCGTATCCTGTGGCTCATGTCATGTGCAAGAAGTATCGTTTGCCGATCCGGTACATAGGTTTAGTGTTGGAGTAAGCAATCAGTCGGGAACACGCAACGCACCACCACTCACTAATCTTGCCTTCAGAAACTTCTTTATGTGGGATGGCGGTGTTAATCAGTTAGACTTTGTACCCATCAATGCTATACAAAGTCCGATTGAAATGAATATTGCCATTAAGGATTTGGTCTATAAATTAAACCGCACCCCGGATTATCCGGAAAAATTCAAAAAAGCATTTGGAAAAGACAGTGTAGATAGCCAGCAATTACTTAAAGCCTTAGCTCAATTCACCGTGATGATGGTAGCTGACAATTCTTCATATGATCAGTATCGGAAAGGTGAGGTTAATTTAACTAATGATGAATTGCAGGGGCTCACCTTGTTTAAGCAGAAATGTCAAGGCTGCCATGCTGGCGAACTATTTTCAGATGGTTATTTTCACAATAATGGCTTGGATGCATCTTTCACCAATGATTCCGGACGCGCCCGGATTACGGAGTTTGAGGGTGATGCAGGAAAATTTCTTATTCCCAGTTTGCGTAATGTGGCGTTAACGGCACCGTACATGCATGACGGTCGATTTAAGTCATTGGCCGAAGTGCTGGAACATTATTCAACGGGTGTAAAAGAATCATCTACCCTGGACCCGATTTTAAAACAAAATGGAGTTTTGGGTATACCCATGACCAGCGATGAGAAAGAGAAAATCATGGCTTTCCTTAAAACACTTACAGATAGGAGTTTTACAAGAGATTTAAAATTCAGTGATCCCAATTGATATGATAAAGAAAGTAATTTGTTTACTACTGCTTTGCGTTCTGCTGACGCAGGCAGCTAAAGCTTGTGATGTATGTGGTTGTTCGCTTGGGGCCAACTACTTTGGTATTTTGCCACAATTCAACAAGAACTTCATTGGGTTACGGTTTTCACAAAGTAAGTTTTATGCCCACATGCATCACGAAGGCAGTAGCCTGCCGGATGAATATTCGAATGATACGTATACCCGGGCCGAGTTATGGGGAAGATTTTACTTATCACCAAGAGTTCAACTAATAACATTTATTCCTTACCATTTTAATTCGATGGAAGGAAATGAGCAGAACGTTGAAATTTCAGGGCTGGGAGATATTGCTGTATCGGGTCAATGGTTGCTCATTAACACGGGTGAAGATATGACAGCCAAATTCAAGCATACGTTACGAGCCGGTTTGGGCATAAAGCTTCCAACCGGTAAGTATGATGAACGCGATGCTGGTGTTTTATTAAATCCAAGTTTTCAACGTGGCACCGGCAGCTTGGATATTATAATGAATGGTATCTATACCGCACGGTATGGAAAGATAGGTATCAACACCGAGGTGGGTTATAAGATCAATACGCGAAATAAGGAAGAATACAAGTTTGGCAATCAATTCAATAGTGGTGCCGCTTTGTTCTACTGGCATAATTTTAAAAAAGTAAAACTCTCGTTGCTTCCTAATGCTGGTTTTTATTTTGAACAGGCAACGAAGCATCAGGATGGCGATGTTCTAAAAGCAAATACGGGCGGTAACGCTACATTTTTTACGTATGGCCTCGAAACCTATATCGGTAGCTGGTCAGCCGGATTTAATATTAAGCACCCGGTTCATCAAAGTCTCAATACAGAGGAGGGTGTAGAATTGGAGTCCCGCGATCGCTTTATAGTCCATCTAACATTTAGTTTTTAAAATATCATCGAGGTAAAACCAATTTATTATGAGTAAACAAATATTTACTGGACTTCCATTGATACTGGTTCGTTTAGAGAAATGTGTGATGATTAAACTGGTCATTACAATTAGTAGCTGGTTTCTGTTTATGCCAGTAGTTGCACAAGATTATACGGCTGACAACCGTGCATACAAGACCATCGATTGGGATGCTTTTCTTAACAAACTGAAGACCAATCCAAACCTGGTATTTTTTGATATCAGAACAGCCGGTGAAAGGCATGATACCTCAAAATACAGCGCTAACAACCAGGGTAGAATTAAAGGTGCACTACAAACGGATTATTTTGATTTCAACACCTATTATCCCGAATACCTGAAACACAGGGACGATACAATTTACTTGTATTGCAGCCACAGCATGCGTTCGCGCAGGTTATCCAAGCGGTTAGCCGATAGTTCGTTCACGAAAGTGGTAAACGTCAATGGTGGTATTT
Organism: Cyclobacteriaceae bacterium; assembly: GCA_044229915.1. Taxonomy (GTDB): domain Bacteria; phylum Bacteroidota; class Bacteroidia; order Cytophagales; family Cyclobacteriaceae; genus ELB16-189. Next base: position 92,408 of record JBGASB010000004.1, on the reverse strand, counting down.
CATACCTCAACCTGCATGGTGTGAAGCGATACCCGCTGAAAAAAGAGTTTTACGAAACGAGCAATCGGTACAAACTGCTATCCTCCCTGGAGTTGAAGAGTAAGTTGAAGGATAGAAAAGTGCAGGTACTTGATATTCGCTCCGACAGCGTTTATTATGGAATTTCAAAATCGGAAGCTGATAATCGAATTGGCTTTATTGAAGGGGTTACTCACCTTCCGGCTGCACAATTGTTGAAGGATGCTACAACTGTGCTGGATAAGAAGAAAAGTGTTCTGCTGATCGATAACTGGTGTGATGAAAGTCCAGCGGTTGCAAACCAACTAATTGCAATGGGGTTTACGGATGTGAGTGTGCTGCTCTTTGGTCTGGATGATCTTATTGACCGGATTCCCACAGCCCAAAGACCTTTTTTGAAAACCAGGTATTCCATCATTTTACCGGATGAACTTCTGACCCTCAAGCAACAGCGCGATGTATATATTATTGATATCCGCACCACGAGTGAGTACACGAGTACCGATACGCTTGCCTGGAAGAATGTTGGCCGACTGAAAGAGGCTCGAAATATCCCACTGAGTGAATTTACAAAAGACACATTCGCCCAACTTCAGGATAAACCAATTGTGATTTACGACATCATGATGCATGATGAAATCTATGACGCGGCCAGGAAGTTGAAAGAGTATGGGGTGAAAGACTTTAGCTTGCTGGCTGGCGGGATGTATTTTGTGCATTGGAAGATTGCAAACGAGCATCTGGAGAATCTATCCCAATTAATTGATAAGTAGATAAGCGACTTACTGTAAACACTAAAACAAACCCTTATGAGATCATTAAAATTGATAATTAAAGCATGCTTCGCAGTCCTATGTATGGGAATGTCATGGTTGAGTTCGGCCCAGGAAAATAAGCTTGTACTGTCGTTCGAAAATACTTTTGGATCGGAGCCCCTTGTTTTAAAGAAAGAATATACAAACCGTCATGGCGAAAAGGTTTCTTTCACACTACTCAATTACTTTATCAGTAATATATCCCTTACCCGCACTGACGGCTCAATTTACATAGTTCCGCAGGACAGCAGCTATTTTCTTGCAAAGGAAGATGTTCCGGCTTCAAAGAGCATTGAACTCACCGTGCCTAAAGGTAAGTATCAATCAGTTCGCTTCACTATAGGCGTTGACAGTGCAAGAAGCACACAAGGTGCAGACAGGCGGCAAGGTGTCTTGGATGTTGGTGCCCAGGCACGAGGGATGTACTGGCAGTGGAATTCGGGATACATATTCTTTAAGATGGAAGGTAAATCTCCCGCTTCACCTGATTCGCTGAAGAACAGTTTCTATTACCATATAGGAGGATACGGAGGTTTTGATAGTAAGACTTTGAATAACATCAGGGTAAAAGATTTCACCTTTGAAAAACCTCTTCAGGTTTCTGCAAAGAAAGTGGCCACCGTGGTTGTTGCCGTAGATGTAAAAAAGTTCTTTGAAGGTAATCTATCACTCAAGGTGGGAGAGCATCCATCCATTATGTGGGGCCCGGTGTCAACACAAATTGCCGATAATTATGTACACATCTTTTCTCTGAATCATATTCATTACTCCAAACCGATGAAATGAGTGCAAAGCATGCCATAGTGTATGGGTTGATTGGGTTGATCGTTCTCATGGCTTTCGAATTTAAAAGTCAAAATTCTACTATTGACATTAATCTGCCTTCAAATTTTCCGAAGCCTGTTTATGATCTGGAACAAAACCCGATTACGGAGAAGGGTTTTTCTTTAGGAAAGAAACTCTTTTACGATGGTAATCTATCCAGCAACGGGATTGTATCCTGTGGATTTTGTCATCAGCAGCCTTCCGCATTTACGCAACATGGTCATGATGTAAGTCATGGTGTAAACGATCGTTTGGGCAAACGAAATTCACTGGCCATCAGCAATGTGATTTGGCAAAAGACTTTCTTCTGGGATGGTGGAGTTAACCATCTGGAATTTGTTCCACTCAATGCACTGGAAAACCCGGTTGAAATGGATGAAACGTTGGAAAATGTTTTGAAGAAACTAAATGAGTCGCCCCAGTACAAGACAGATTTCAAAGATGCTTTTCAGGTAGATGAGATAAAGTCCACAGAATTTTTGAAGGCATTAAGTCAGTTTATGGCCTCATTGATTTCCGCCAATAGTCGATACGACAGGTATATCCGCAAGGAAGGTGAGGTGCTTACCGATAACGAACTGGCAGGACTCACCTTATTTAATCAGAAATGCAGCACCTGTCACGCGAGCGATTTGTTTACCGATGGGTCTTATCGAAACAATGGTGTTACCAATGATTTCCGGTTTGATAAAGGACGTGAAGAGATAACACTTGATCCGGCAGATCGTGGAAAGTTTAAGGTACCTAGCTTGCGAAATATTGAGTATACCGATCCTTACATGCATGATGGAAGTATATCAACGCTCGAAGAGGTGTTGGAACATTACAATACGGGCCTCAAGGACAGTCCAACACTTGATCCCTTGTTAAAAGCGAAGGACACTCCGGGGATTTCTTTAACAGATATAGAAAAGAAAAATATCATTGCCTTTTTGAAGACACTCACCGACAAAGAATTTATTGATGACAAACGATTTTCAGAATACTAAATCTTACAGGATAAAGAACATATCTATTTTATTACTGCTAGCTTGGCTGGTAGCCTGCACTCCATCACAAAAAGAAGATCAAACCGCTCAGGCAAATCATCATCCCAAAGCCTCCGCGCGAAACTATGCAGATAGTGTGAACAACGGAATAATTCCCAAGGATACATTAAAGGGAAGTCCGGTGCGGATTGCAATGGGTTATGTAGGTCACAACCACGTTCACATTACCTATGGATCACCCGGAGTACGAGGACGGATTATCTGGGGCGGGTTAGTGGCTTTTGGTGAGGTGTGGGTAACGGGTTCACATAATGCAACGTCTATTGAGTTTAGTAAAGATGTGTTGATTGATGGAAAACGGGTGTCTGCTGGCAAGTATGCTTTTTTCACCATTCCCGGTGAGGAAGAGTGGATATTAATTTTAAATAAAAACTATAATCAACACCTGGCAGATGAATATTCTGCTGCAGAAGATGTATTGAGACTTACCGTTAAACCCTCCACTCTTAGTGATGTAGTGCAGCGCCTCACCTATTCTGTGGTTAAGGATTCTGAAGAAGCGGGAAGTATTTTACTAACGTGGGAGAAATTACAAGTGGTGCTTCCGTTTCAAAACGCGAAATGAACATCCATGACACGGATGAGTCTATTAAACAAAATTGTAGTCCCGACAGGAATCGAACCTGTATCAAAAGTTTAGGAAACTTCTATTCTATCCATTGAACTACGGGACCATTTCTTAGACCATCCTATTTCTTTCCCGATGGAAAGAAATTGTATCAAAAGTTTAGTCCGCCAGCTGGCGGACATTCTATCCCCGTCCGAGTGGCATCAGCCGGGCGGGCACTGAACTACGAGACCAAGGGAGCGCAAAACTAAGATTTTTTCTATGAAACTTAATTTATTATTTCTGCTACCAACTTCTCCTCTACAAGCTTGCCATCCTTCATAGAAACAAAATAGGAATTATACTTTGCCTCGGTGGAGACAACCTTAAAGGGTTTGCCATTTTTAAAGATGACGCCCGAATAATCATCCATGGCATAACCGGCTTTAAAAATCCCACTCTCAATATTCTTATGATACAAAGGTCTGCGGTATTCTTCGCTGTGGTAATGGGGTGAATGACTGAATGGAAGAAATCCAAGACCCTCCACAACGGTCAGTTCCTTGGGGCGAGAATCAGTAGTACCATTATTAAACCAGCACAGCGAACCTGCACTTCCACCTGCCAGCACAATTCCTTTTTCCAGGGCCTTCTTCAATACTACATCAATCCCCTGCGCTTTCCAGATCGCGATCATGTTTAGTGTATTTCCACCACCCACTACAATCGCATCCATACCTAATAATACACTCTCAAACGATTCCTTCTGATTATAGGAACTGATCCAAACCTTCTGCACATAGGGCTCTACCGATAAGTCATGCACCAGCTCATACCATCGGATGATCGCTTGCTCACTATCCCCGGAAGCAGTGGGCAGGTAACAGATTTTAGGTCGCTCCTTACCCGTTAGCTTAATGATTTGCTTAATGAAAGCTTTATTCTGACCACCACCATAGGGAAAAATATATTGATCCTGGGCGAGTATAGCAACAGAAGTTAAGACAGTCATACAAAGTGTTACAAATACCTTTTTCATAAATATTTTCTTTAGTCTTAAATAGAATCAATTCGTCCAAACAGCTCCGACACCCGCATCCCAAACTTGCTTATTAAAAGCCGGAAGATCCCTATCGAGAATTTCACGACCCTGGGCTTGCAACGTTGACCATATCGCATTTAACTCTTTAAGCCGATCGGTGGTTGGTTTAATCACTTTGGGAATATCGCTCTCGGCATGATTAATCATAAACAAATAATTGGCTGTGAACTTATTTGGAAAGTTCTCCACATCATCATACGCTTTTGATTTTCTTTGCACCATATCTTCATCCCATTGCTTCATGCGCTGCGCTAATTCTTGTCCGGCTTTCTTCACAGCACTGTATTTTTCATCGGCCGGGAGGGTTGATAACAAACGATCCAGTTGTTCTTTCTTACCATAAATCGTGTTGATCATCTGATGCATCTTATTCAGTTCACCTTCCATTGTACTCATCAGCGTGTGATACTCCTGATATGTTTTAGCATCAGTCGGATACAAGGGGTTTGCTAAAATTTCGAAATCTGTTGTGGTCGTCTTATCTCCTGCCTTCAATGATAACGTGTATTTACCTGGCGATGCTTTATGACCGCGGTAACTGCTTTCAACATATACATTGGGCACACCCACCATCGTTGGGTATCGAAGATTCCATACAAACCGATTAAGTCCTTTCGATTTTGACAAAGTCGGATCGGCAGGAGGTGCTCCATCGTATTGTTTGCGCGTAGAGTCGCGTAAAGAACTAAATGTGCGAACCAGGTTGCCTTGCGAGTCTTTAATTTCGAGAACTAAATTTTCAGAAGTTTTTAATTCGGGTAATTGATAGTAAACAACGAGTCCAGTAGCAGGATTAACACCCCGATAAAGATTGGTACCATCAAAATCAGGAGCGGATCCGTCTAATTCACTATATCCGTTAACCAACATGGCAGGTTCAGGCTGAAACAAAGAAAGCGTTGGATCTGAATTTTTATACTGACGAACTAAGCCAAGATCATCTAATACCCAAAAGGATCTACCGGAAGTGGCAGCAATAAGATCCCCTTGATGAACCCTCAGATCGGTAATTGGGGTGATTGGTAAATTCAATTGGAACGAAGACCAGTCTTTACCCCCATTCCATGAAATAAATACTCCCAGCTCCGTTCCGGCAAAAAGTAAATCTTTTCGTTTATCATCTTCACGAACGACCCGGGTAAAGGCATTGTTAGGAATGCCATTGTTGATTTTAGTCCAGCTCTTACCATAGTCGGTTGTTTTATAAAGACCTGGTGTGTGATCATTAAACTTATAACGTGTAGTGGCAATGTATGCAGTTGCAGGATCGTGAGGAGATACTTCAATGGCATTGATCAGGCATTCCTGTAGCCCTGCAGGAGTAACATTTTGCCAACTGGCACCACCATCGCGTGTAACATACACAAAACCATCATCACTTCCGGTCCAGATAACTCCCTTTTCGAGAGGTGATTCAATTACGTAGCTGAGTGTTCCATAATTCTCTGCACCTACGGCTTCATTCGTGTAGGGTCCGCCACCTTTTCCTTGTTTGGACTTATCATTCCGTGTAAGATCAGGCGATGCTTCCGTCCAGGTAACTCCCATATCAGTTGTCTTTAATAAAAGCTGCGCTCCATGATAAAAGGTGTTTGGTTCGTGTTTCGACCAGATGATTGGCGCATTCCAATTGTAGCGATACTTAATGTCCTTGGCATCCATCCCTAAATACTGAATCGGTGCTGGCATAATGTTAGTACCCGCACTTGCTTTTGTATCAAGAACTTCAATCGTACCCTGGTAGCTGCCTCCCATTACATAGTGCGGATCGTCAGGATTGAAAGCAAGAAATGCACTCTCACCACCGGCCGAAGAAGTCCAGCTGGCAGTAGTAATTCCACCACTGCCCAACTCGCGGCTTGAAATTACTACCGATGTATTGTCTTGCTGACCGGCATAAATCCGGTAAGGAAAGTTATTATCTACATTTATTCGATAGAATTGTGCCGTGGGCATGTTGCTTTGTGTAGACCATGTTTTACCATAGTTTACCGAAATGCCAGCTCCCCCATCATTGGCGATCACCATGTTTTTCGGATTGTTCGGGTTAATCCACAGGTCGTGAAAATCACCGTGGGTCCCGGAAAGGTACTCCCATGTTTTTCCACCATCTTCCGAGCGCAAAGCAGGTGCGCTTAAGACATAGATTGTGTTATCGTCTTTCGGATCAGTAAAGAGTTCGATGTAATACCATGCCCGTTGCACCAGGCGGTGATCATTTGTAACGCGCGACCAGTTTTCGCCAGCATTATTCGAAACAAACAATCCACCCTGCTCTTTATCAGAATCACTTTCTATTAAAGCATAGACACGTTCGGAATTAGATCGACAAACCGCTACTGCCATCTTTCCAAGTTCTTTGGGTAATCCCTTCTGAATTTTTTGCCAGCTCTCGCCACCATCGGTAGATTTATAAAGACCACTGGTTGGGCCTCCGCTAATTACCTTCCAGGGCAGGCGACCATATTCAGTCATGGCAGCATAAAGAATGCGTGGGTTGTTCATGTCCATTGATAACTCTACGCATCCTGTTTTATCATCCACATATAAAACCTTAGACCAGGTTGTACCACCATCGGTAGATTTGAAAACACCACGGTCTTGCGACTTTCCATACAATGCTCCTTGCGCTGCTACGTACACCAGGTTTGGATCTTTCGGGTGAATGGCAATTCGCGCAATATGCTGTGTCAAATCAAGGCCAATTTTTTTCCAGGTTTTGCCGGCATCAGTCGATTTATAAACGCCATCACCATGGTGAGTCATTACTCCACGCACCGCATGTTCGCCCATACCCACATATACAACATTGGGATCACTCTCTGCCACTGCGATCGCACCTACAGAACCAGTTTTGAAAAATCCGTCCGAGATATTTTTCCAACTGATGCCCATATCATCGGTTTTCCAAAGGCCACCGCCCGTGGTGCCCATATAATAGGTGTTAATATCTCCCACCACCCCTGTAGCAGTAACTGAACGGCCACCCCTGAAAGGGCCAATATTGCGCCACTTAACAGAATTATAATAAGTATTGAGATCGGTAGCCGTGATAGCTGGAGCTGCCGGTGTCGACTCTTTTTTACTTCGTTGCGCCTTCGCAGAAAAACAAATGGTAAGCGCGAATGCAAAAAACAGGATATTTTTTATCATAGAGGTTGGAATTAACTTTTGAAATATAATCCATATTTCCATTTCCTAACAATGAATGGTTATCAATGGAAGTGAATCCATTTAAGGGGAAAATAGAGGGGTTTCATTTGGCGGTTATCCCGCACTACTGCTTACATTCTGGCTACTCGATAAACACATAATCTGAGGAGGCCACATAGTTGGGATAGATGGTTAAATGCTTTTTCTTGACTTCTTCAAACAGCATTTTTCTTAATTCCTGAATATTCTCTTTTTTCTCAGCCGAGATAAAAACTACTTTATCAAAACCATGCTCACGGTAATATCCTTTCAGTTCGTCAAAGGAAACTGATTCTTCTTTCTTCTCAAGCAGATCAATTTTATTTAATACCAAAATTGTTGTGATATCACCGGCCCCCAATTCACCAAGGGTGTTCTTAACCACCTCAATCTGATTGTCGTGAAAGGGATGTGCTGCATCTACCACGTGCAATAAAATATCAGCCTCTCTTACTTCATCGAGGGTTGACTTGAAAGACTCGATCAGGTGATGGGGTAGTTTTCTGATAAATCCCACGGTATCGGAAAGTAAAAATGGAATATCACCAATCACTACTTTTCGAACGGTAGCATCAACGGTTGCAAATAGTTTGTTTTCCGCCTTCACAGTTGATTTGGAGAGCAGGTTCATCAGGGTAGATTTGCCCACGTTGGTGTATCCGACCAGCGCAACCCGAACTACATTGCTCCGTGATTTGCGCTGTGTTTTGCGTTGCTTGTCAATTTTCTCCAATTCATCTTTGAGCAACGAGATTCGGTAACGAATATTTCTGCGGTCAGTTTCAATTTCTCTTTCACCCGATCCGCCCCTGGTGCCTGTACCTCCACGCTGTCTTTCCAGGTGAGTCCACATTCCGGTTAACCGGGGAAGAAGATATTGATTCATCGCCAACTCTACCTGCGCCCGCGATTGTGCCGTTTGGGCCCGCATTGAAAATATGTCCAGAATGAGGAGACTTCGATCATATACTCTGACTTTGCCTTCTTTCTCAGGCGTGTTGAGTTCTTTCTCTAGATTTCTTAATTGTGATGGACTCAGGTCATCATCAAAAATTACGTTATCAATCTGGTTAGAAACCACATAGTCTTTAATTTCAGCCAATTTCCCCTTGCCTACAAAGGTCCTTACGTCTGGCTGGGGTAACCGTTGCACAAACCGATGTTCGGCCTGAATCCCGGCTGTCTCGGCAAGAAATGCCATTTCATCCAGATGCTCGTTTGTGATGTCTGCGTTTTTATCTGCCAACGCTACTAAAACTGCCTTTATCATTAATATAATCTGTTCAAATTCAAACTTACCTTATTCTCATCCTTCGAATTAAGAACCGGTTACTTTTTTCCAATTTCGTATAATACATGTAATAAGTTTGTAAGAAATTCACGATTTTTGTGCTTTATAGTAAAGTTAAACCTAAACCAAAGTCTTAATCTGGCCAGTCAAGCTGGATAAGTTGGCAAATGAAAGTCGCTATTGTTTTGAACACTTCCTGGAACATCTTCAATTTCAGGATGAATTTTGTAAAAGCTCTCCTGGAAAAAGGCTATGAAGTTCACACTATAGCGCCCCATGATAACTACACACACCTTTTAGAAGCGGTTGGGTGCAAACACCATGATGTTAAAATGGATAGCCGTGGGGCCAATCCAATCAAAGATATAGCCCTCACCTTTGAGTTATTGGGAATTTACAGAAAGGTGAGACCCGATATAATACTTCACTATACTATTAAGCCAAACGTATATGGGACTTTGGCTGCCAGCATCCTGCGGATCCCCACGATTAATAATGTATGTGGTTTGGGAACGGTTTTCCTTAAAAACAACCTGGTATCGGCTATTGCCATGTTTCTTTATAAAGTAGCCTTCCGATTTCCCAGGAAAGTATTTTTCCAAAATCCTGATGATCTGGCGCTTTTTCTTAACAAAGACCTCGTACCGGCAAAATCTGCGGATTTAATTCCAGGTTCAGGCATAGACCTCAGCAAATTTCAACCTAAAGAATTCAAGAGAAATGAATCATTCACTTTTCTGCTGATCTCGCGCCTGATAACCGATAAGGGCATTATGGAATATATTGATGCCGTAAAGAAACTTCAGAAGAAAGGCATCAATGCAAGGTTTCAACTGCTGGGAGCCAAGGATCCAGAGCACAAGCGGGGTATTCAATTGCCAGTGATTGAAAATTGGATTAAATCAAACACGATCGAATATCTGGGGACTACCGATGATGTTAGAAAATTTATTCAGGAAGCAGATTGTATTGTACTCCCATCCTATCGCGAAGGAACTCCACGCACCTTGCTGGAGGCAGCGAGTTCATCAAAGCCTATCGTTGCTACGGATGTGCCTGGTTGTCATCATGTAGTAGAAGATAATTACAACGGCTTGCTCTGTAAATTAAAAAACTCGGAAGACCTCGCCTTAAAGATGGAGCAGATGCTTTCGTTGGATGATGCCACCCTTAAAAAGTTTGGAGAAAACGGAAGAAAGAAAATTGAATTTGAGTTTGACGAAAAACTGGTGATAACCAAATACTTGAACGAGATTTCAAGCCTTAAAGCAGCCGGTTAACCTGTTCACCAAAGATCACGTTGCTTTCCTGAGTTATTGATAAAATCAGTAATTTCACCTGTTTAAAAGTTCTATTTGTGCGCATTCTGTCCTTTATTTCATTTCTATTCCTGATGTCGTGCGCTTCCTACAAGCAAAACATCATGTTTAAATCCACAGAAGGCGTGGAACCTGAACGGGTAAAAAAGGAAGTAAACTCGGTTGAAAAGAATTATCGGATTCAAAAGAATGATTTGCTAAGCCTTGAGCTTTATTCAAACCAAGGGGAACGCCTCATCGATCCGAATCCCGAACTAAGTCAGAAAGACGGAGTTGTACAGGAATCTGATCGGACTGAACCCACCTACCTTGTCGACCTGAAAGGAATCGTTCGTTTCCCAATGATTGGTGAAATTAGCCTCGAAAATCTAACCCTTCGTCAAGCCGAAGAAATTCTTCAAAAAGAATATGCTAAGTTTTTCAAAGAACCCTTTGTGTTATTGTCCTATACAAATAAGCGCGTTGTGCTTTTAGGAGCTGTGGGTGGCCAGGTAATACCATTGACCAACGAAAACATGAGTTTGCTTGAAGTGCTGGCACTTGCCAAAGGGATTACCAATGACTCAAAAGCACAAAACATAAAGCTAATCAGAGGTGAAACAGTTTTTGAAATTGACCTAAGCACCATTCAGGGATTTAAGGAAGGCAACGTGTTGGTGGAGCCCGGAGATGTTATTTATGTTGAACCAGTCCGAAGACCATTTAGTGAAGCTCTTCGTGATTATTCCGGTGCCCTTAGCCTGTTAATAAGTCTTACAACGTTAGTTATTGTTCTTAGAAGTTATTGACCAGCCCAGAATCTCATGGATATAAAGTCTCCAGACAATTCGGATTCCATTGATTTTGAAAAGCTAGCAGCTGTTTTCAGAAAATATCTGTTATGGTTTGTTCTTATCTTTCTGGCTACCAATCTGGCCGCCTACCTCACCATTCGTTATACCAAAGATTTGTTTGAATCAGAATCTGAATTGAAGTTAGATATCAAGCGCGATGCAACTGAGTTGGGGATTAAAACAATGATTGAGGATCAAAACCTGAACATTGTGTCGGGCGAGATTGAGCAGATTAAATCAAAGTTATTTTTTAGCAAACTCATTGATTCGCTTGACTTGTCAATTAGCTACTACAGTGTAGGCCAGGTTTTAAAAGATGAGATGTACAGACGGTCAACTTTTCTGGTTAAGATTACAAAAATCAATCCAGCTCATTATGATTTACCCATCTATTTTGATTTTATAGATAACAACAGCTACAGCATTCAAGTAGGCAATAATCCAGGTAATCCGGTAGTTCAGGGTTCCTTCGGTAATCCAATAGAATTTGACGGAACAATTTTAACCATTGTCAAGACAAAGTATTTTGTTGAAAATGACGGTAACAACTATTACTTCGTTCTAAACAGCCGTGCCAGTTTGATTGACTATTTATCTAAAAACATTCAGGTTGATCCGCTTAACTTTAATGCTAACACCATTCGCATTTCTTTTCGCGACAACAACGCTTTAAAAGCACATGTTATCGTTAATAAGATCGACTCGCTTTATATTTTATATAGCAATCAACAAAAAAACCTTGCAAACAAACAAAAAATAGATTGGCTTAATAATGAACTGGCCCAGGTTGAAAAAAGAATGGAGGGGTTTGAAGACTACTTCGAAACCTTTACCCTGAAAAACAAAAGCAGTGATCTCACCTTAGATCTAAAAAGAACGATTACTGCTATTAATAAAGTGGACTCTCAACGGTATGAATTAAACAAAAAACTAATTGAACTGAATTCGCTTCTGGAAACAATTACTTCGGGAAAAGTGACTACAGCCAATCAACCCTACAAGTTTCTGCCTGAGTATATCAATAAGAGAATTGAGGATCTTTATAAAATAACACAAGAGCGCGACAAACTCAGTTTAGCCTACAACGAAAATACATTTGCCTTTAAACAAAAGGAACAAGAATTAAAAGCTTTAAAAGATCAGGTATTTGCTCAATTGACTGAGATGAAAAAGGAGTGGCTTACTTCGCTGGCGGAATTAGGTCGAAGAAAAGATATACTCGAAAGAGAGTTTGCGGAAATGCCTGATAAGAATACCCAGTTCTCAAAAAATCAGAGATACTATAAGCTTTATGAGGAATTTTATCTATCGATGATGCAATCTAAAGCAGAATTTGAAATTGCCCAGGCAGGCAGTACTCCCGATTTCAAAATTCTATCCCCGGCTACATTACCTGAAGATCCAATTTCTCCCAAGCGCTATTTGATTTTGGGTATCGGATTTGTGGCCGGCATAGTTTTGAATTTCTTCCTGATTGGAATTCTATACCTGATCAACAACAAAATAACCAGTGCCAAGGAAGTAGAACGAGGCACCCAAATACCCCTGTTGGGGGTGATCCCAACTTCGCGTCACACTGTGGAAACAATTTTTCATGTGATCGATAATCCAAAGTCCGTGGTGAGCGAAGCCATTCGAACCCTGAGAACCAATCTGGAGTTCTTTAACTCAGGAAATAAAAGTAAAGTGATCACTATCTCCTCAACTATTTCAGGGGAAGGAAAATCATTTTTGGCTATGAACCTGGGTGGGGTACTGGCCCTGTCGAGAAAAAAAGTTGTCCTACTTGACCTTGATATGCGCAAGCCGAAAAATGAAAGATATCCTGCCGGCAATGATTCAAGCAAAGGCATGAGCACGATCCTGATAAAAAAGAATGTGTGGACTGATTGTATTACCAAAACCTCGTTGGAAAATTTTGATTTCATTCCTTCCGGGCCGCATCCTCCCAATCCATCTGAATTACTTCTGAATGGAGAATTCACAGATCTCATTGAAGATCTTAAAAAAATGTACGACTATATAGTCATTGACACGCCTCCGGTAGGGTTGGTTACCGATGGCATTATGGCGATGAAGCGATCGGACTTATCGATTTACGTGTTCCGGGCAAATTATTCAAGAAAAGATTTCGTGGATAACTTGCTTCGGGTAATAACCATTAACAAGTTAAGTCATGTGTCTACGGTTCTCAATGCTATGCCAGTTAACAACAACTATTATGGCTATGGCTACTATGAAGACCGCACTCCAATGAAGGGGCGTTGGAAAAAATTACTTAACATCAGGTGATTTCATTTTTTCGATCTAAAAAGTCATTCCAGAACCCATTGCATACCGATATGCATTCACATCTGCTGGCGGGATTGGATGATGGTGTAAAAACCCATGAAGAGGCGATTGAATTGATTCGTCATTTTCATCAACTGGGTTATCGCAAGTTGATCACGACACCTCATATCATGAGTGATTATTACAGAAACGAACCAGAACCGATTAAACGCAAACTGAACGAGTTGAGTAATCGGATCCTGGAGGAAAACATTCCGATGAAGATAGAGGCTGCTGCTGAATATTACCTTGATGAAGAGTTGATAAAAAAAATTGATGCACGGGAATCCTTGTTGACTTTCGGAAAATCCTACTTTCTTTTTGAAACCAATTTTCTCAACGAACCATATCAACTAAAAGACTTTATTTTCAAAGCAATTACGCAAGGATACAAGCCCATACTTGCACACCCGGAACGATATGAATATATGACCATGGAAAAAGCGGAGGAGTTGCGCGATCGGGGAGTATTACTACAAATCAACATTCCTTCCATCATTGGATATTATTCTAAACCTATTCAACGATTTGCCATCAAACTCATTGAACAAGGATGGGTAGATCTACTAGGTAGCGATTGCCATAATTTGCACTACATGAATTCACTGGAAAATGCCATTCAGGACAAGAACTTTAGAAAAGCTGTAGATTTACCACTTCTTAATAACAGCCTCTGATTCATGATTGCAATAACTGGTGCCAATGGGCTTTTAGGTAGCTACCTGCTTCGCAAGTTGGTAAGTGAGCGGGTTCCCGTTATTGCCCTTCGAAGAAAAGACAGTGATCTTTCACAAATAAAAGACTTGAAAGAAGTCACCTGGCGCGAGGTGGATATTTTAAATCCGGTTTCGCTTCAAGAGGCGTTTAAAGATATTACAACTGTTATCCATACGGCTGCACACGTTTCATTCAACCCCCGGCTGATAAAAAAAATAATGGAAGTGAATGTAGCGGGTACTCAAAACGTAGTGAATGCTTGTCTTTCCATGCGCATTCCAAGGTTAATACATATTAGTTCTGTGGCCGCTTTGGGCAGAAAAAAAGGGATGATTGAAATTGATGAGACTGCCCGGTGGATTGAAAGCGACCTCAATACGGATTACGCAAAGTCAAAATACCTTGCTGAACTGGAAGCCTGGCGCGGAGCGGAAGAAGGCCTTTCTGTATCTGTGATTAATCCTTCGGTTATATTAGCTCCAACCGATTGGTCAAAGAGTAGCGCCCAGTTGTTTCAATATGTATGGAAAGAAAAACGATTTTATTCCGATTCAAAGATCAACTATGTTGATGTTCGGGATGTGGTTGAAACTGTGTGGCAAGTTTATAGTAGAAATATTTCAGGTGAGAAATTTATTGCTAGCGCAGGTTCGATTCCGATTAAAATATTGTTTGATAAAATTGCTTCGCGATTCCAAAAAAAACCGCCCTCTATTAGAATCCATCCACACATTCTAGGTACTGCTGCCCTATTGGAAGAGTTGCGTTCGCGGCTGGTGGGCAGCGAGCCTCTGATTACCCGACAATCCGCTAAAGTGACAAAAGAAAGTTTTCACTTTCAGAATTATAAAGCCATCAGGCAATTAGCGGTTTCCTTTAGAAATCTGGATGAAACACTTGACTGGTGCTGTCAGCATTATGTGCAGGCTTATACTACAAACAAATAAAAAGAACAAGATTGCCTTCCGATAATTATTACCTGAAATTTGCCTCCAGAATTTTAGGAAAAGACAATTTTGTCTATCTTAGGAAAACCTTTTAGCGGATGGCCCAGGAATTCAGAAAGCGACAGGAAGAGGAGGAGCTGATCAAGCGGTATGAAGAGAATCTCAAACATAATCATGGCGAGTTCTTCGATATCGATTCCTATGAAACAATCATCGGTTATTATCTTGAGAAAAGTAAATTCAAACGTGCGCTCACTGCAGTCGATCAAGCGATTGATCAATACCCCTTCTCTACAGAATTATTAACCGTTAAGGCCCAGATTTTTACCAACCTTGAACGCTATGAAGAAGCTCTTGAACTTCTGGAGCGATCGAGAAATCTTCATCCGCATGATTTAGAAGTTTACTTATCTATAGGCTCCATACTTTCTTTACAGGGAAAATATGAAGAGGCAATTGCTCTCTATGAAGAAACACTTGCCTTTGCTGAAGAGGAGCAGGATGAAATTTATTATAACATTGGCCTTGCCTATCAAAGCATGGAAAAGTATGAGCAGGCCATCGAGATGTATAAAAAATCCATTGAGGAGAATATCAGTCATGAGGGCTCTTTATATGAACTTGCCTTTTGCCTGGACGTAGTTGGCCAATTAGAAGGGAGCCTCTCCTATTACAAAAAATTTATTGACGAAGATCCATACTCTGGAGCCGCCTGGTATAATTTAGGAATTGTCTGTAACAAGTTAGAGCGCTTTCAGGAGGCAATTGAAGCATACGAGTTTGCTATTGCGATTGATGAGAATTTTGCTTCTGCCCACTTTAACATGGGAAATTCATTCATGAACCTGGAGCAGTATGAAAAGGCGTTAGAAGAATTTCGCAAAACTATTGAGATTGAAGGTCCAAGCCCGGAAGTGTATTGTTGCATGGGAGCCGCTCATGAAAATCTGCAACAGTATGACTTAGGTTTGAAATACTTTCAAAAGTCGTCTAAACTTGATCCGTTATATGATGAGGCATGGTTTGGAGCTGGTAGTTGTCTTGAAAAGCAGGAGAAGTGGTATCAGGCTCTTCATTTTTTCAATAAAGCAATAAAGATAAACACCCATAACGCTGAATATTGGAAAGCAGCCGCCCATGCAGAGTTCAAAATTGGCAATACGATTTCCAGCATGAGTGCGTATGAAGAAGCAAGTTTGTTGGGACCCGATGATAAAGAAGTTTGGCTAAACTGGTCTTTTATTTATTACGAACAAGGCGAACATCAGAAAGCTATTGAAGTACTCCTTCAGGGAATGGAAGAAATTCCTGATGAATCTGAGTTTTTTTACCGAATGACCGTTTATCTGATCGAATCAGGTCAGTTTAAAGAGGCGCTGAATTATCTGGAAAATGCATTAATTTTGGACTTTAAAGGCCACGAAGTCTTATACGACTTCTTTCCAAAAATTGAAACACAAAAGGCCTTGCAAAAAATTATTGACCAGTTTAGAAAAGACAACCCCTAATGAATTACATCCTCAAAAACCTGCCTGAGCGAACCGTAAAGCCCAGGCAAATGGGTTTCACCATGGCCATGGATAAAGGCCTTAGTGTACGGGAAGCTGAAGACTTTGTAAGCATGGCTGCCGACCATGTAGATATCGTTAAACTAGGCTGGGCAACATCCTATGTTACCCCCAACTTAAAAGAGAAATTGAAAGTCTATAAAGATGCCGGAATTCCCACCTACTTTGGCGGCACCTTGTTTGAGGCTTTTATCATACGCGATCAATTTGACGATTATCGTAAAGTGTTGGACAAATATGACATGTCCTTTGCCGAGGTTTCCGATGGATCGATTGATCTTGATCACGATAAGAAATTAGACTATATCCGTAGACTTTCAGAACAGGTTACAGTGCTCTCCGAAGTGGGTTCTAAAGATGCTGATAAGATCATACCCCCTTACCAGTGGATTGAATTGATGCAAACGGAATTGGATGCTGGTGCCTGGAAAGTAATTGGCGAAGCCCGTGAAGGAGGTAACGTAGGACTCTTCCGTTCGTCTGGTGAGGTTCGTTCGGGTTTGGTTCAGGAGATATTAACTAAAATTCCTTTTGAGCGAATTATTTGGGAAGCTCCTCAAAAAGCACAACAAGTGTGGTTCATCAAGCTATTAGGAACCAATGTGAATCTAGGAAACATCGCACCCAATGAAGTCATTCCATTGGAAACAATTCGGTTAGGGTTGCGTGGAGATACATTTCTTCATTTTCTTGGCCTCGAAAGAAAAAAAGACAATACGACTCCTCCCTTCTACGCTGATTAATTAATTCTTGAGAACTACTAAGGACTACCTTCTACTTTATCTTAAGGGCATCAGCATGGGTGCGGCTGATGTCGTTCCTGGGGTATCTGGTGGCACCGTGGCATTCATTACGGGAATTTATGAAGAACTAATTAACTCCCTTAAGTCGATTGATGTACAATCCATTCGATTGCTGACCCAATTTAAGTTTGCAGAGTTCTGGAAAAAAATCAATGGTAGTTTCCTGATCGTTCTATTGAGTGGAATTGTCACGAGTCTCATTTCGCTTGCCAGGCTGATGACCTATTTGCTGGATAATCATCCCATCCTGATCTGGTCCTTCTTCTTCGGGCTTATCCTCGTGTCCTCTCCACTTATAATGCGTGATATCACAAAGTGGACGTTGGGCAGTGTTATCTCATTTATTGCTGGAATTATTATTGCCTATCTCATTACTGTACTTTCACCGACTGAAACTCCAACAAATCTTCCATTTATTTTCCTCTGCGGAGCGCTTGCCATCTGTGCGATGATTTTACCAGGAATTTCAGGAGCGTTTATATTATTGCTTATTGGTAAGTACGAATATATGATCACGGCCCTGATCGAACTTAATATTCCTGTAATTCTTATTTTCGTTTTGGGCTGTTTTTTGGGCCTGGTGGGCTTTTCCCGATTTTTAAGTTGGATTCTGAAACATTATCGTTTTCCTACATTAGCTTTGCTAGCCGGCTTTATGATAGGATCACTAAACAAAGTATGGCCCTGGAAACAAGTTATTTCATTCAGGCTTAATCATGAAGGCATACAAGTGCCCGCGTTTGATAAAAGTATTTTGCCCTGGGATTATTTTTCTAAGACCGGACAAGACCCTCAGGTATTCAAGGCCATCTTGTGTGCTGCCCTGGGAGTTTTCTTAGTAGTAGCCATTGAAAAAACTGCGGCTATGTTAAAAACAAAATCGTAAAACATGGAAAAGAAATTTGGTCTTATAGGAGCAACCGTTAGTCACTCGTTTTCAAAATCATATTTTGATGAGAAGTTCTTCAGAGAAGGGCTTCGTGACTATCACTACGACTTATATTCCTTGCCTAATATCGATGGGCTTAAGAAACTACTGGATGAAAATCCCGAGTTAGCCGGACTTAATGTAACGATCCCTTACAAAGAACAGGTTATCAAATTCCTTAGCGATATTGATTCAGATGCCCGCAAAATAGGAGCTGTCAATGTGATCAAAATTCAGGAGGGAAAGTTGACTGGATTCAACACGGATAGCGATGCCTTTTATGAGTCGCTTGAAAAGTGGTTTCCTGTGATGAAGAACTCGAAAGCCCTTATCTTGGGTACCGGTGGATCTTCAAAAGCCGTGCAGCAGGCACTTAAAAAACTGTCAATTTCATTCGAACTGGTTTCTCGCGAAAAAGCAAAGGGTCAACACACCTACGAAAGTCTTGAAAAAGACGGTACTCCAATTTCTAAGGCAAATTTGATTATCAACACGAGCCCCTTGGGTATGTCGCCCAATACAAATACCTGCCCTCCGATTGATTATGACTTGCTGACACCCGATCATTATGTATATGATTTGATTTACAATCCAGCCCGCACCCTTTTCCTGCAAAAGGCTGAAATGCGCAACGCCCACATTAAGAACGGCCTGGAAATGCTTCATATTCAGGCAGAAAAGTCCTGGGCTATCTGGAATAACTGATTAGCAACTTTTCATCTGTAAAAACAGTTAATGGTTATTTGAAATAACTGTTAACTTTCCCATTCATGGATTTTAAACTTAATAGCGATTACGAACCTACCGGAGATCAGCCAAAAGCCATTGAGAAATTGGTGCAAGGGTTAAATGAGGGCGAAGGCCAACAGACTTTATTAGGTGTGACCGGCTCCGGCAAAACATTTACAATCGCCAATGTAATTGCCCAGGTTAACAGACCCACCCTGGTGCTTAGCCATAATAAGACACTGGCTGCTCAACTTTATGGAGAGTTTAAACAGTTTTTTCCTGAAAATGCGGTTGAGTACTTTATCTCATATTACGACTACTATCAGCCGGAAGCATTCATTCCATCCTCTAACTTATACATAGAAAAAGATCTTTCCATCAACGAGGAAATTGAGAAACTGCGCCTCAGTGCCACTTCTTCGTTACTTAGCGGACGCAGAGATGTACTTGTGGTGGCATCGGTTTCGTGTATTTACGGTATTGGAAATCCAGAAGAATTTGGAAAAAACAGAATACAAGTAAGGGTGGGAGAAATTATTCCCCGCAATAAACTACTTTTTGGTTTGGTAGACATCTTATACCATCGAACAGAAGTTGACTTTAAGCGGGGAACTTTTAGAGTAAAAGGAGATACGGTAGATATTTTTCTTGCTTATGCTGATTATGCGCTCCGCATTTATTTTTTTGGCGATGAGATTGAAGCAATCCAGTTGATTGATCCAAATTCGGGTAAAAAGATTTCCGATGAAAAAACAGCGGTAATCTTTCCTGCCAATTTGTTTGTTACTGCAAAAGATCAACTGCAAACCGCCATTCACGAAATTCAGGATGACATGGTGTTGCAGGTAAAAATGTTCGACTCTGAAAGAAAACACCTCGAATCAAAGCGATTGAAAGAACGCACGGAGTTTGATCTGGAGATGATGCGTGAATTGGGATACTGCAGTGGTATAGAAAACTACTCCCGCTATTTTGACAGGCGAGCTGCAGGTGCCCGTCCTTTTTGTCTTATAGACTATTTCCCTGACGATTTTCTGATGGTGATCGATGAAAGCCATGTAACTGTACCGCAGGTTAGAGCGATGTGGGGTGGCGATCGTTCGCGCAAAGCCAATCTGGTTGATTATGGATTTCGTTTACCCTCAGCCTTAGATAACCGTCCGCTTACGTTTAACGAATTTGAAGCTCTGCTGGGTCAGGTGATTTATGTAAGCGCCACTCCATCAGAATATGAACTTAGAAAATCGGAAGGCGTGGTGGTAGAACAGCTCATTCGCCCTACCGGGTTACTCGATCCGCAAATTGATGTAAGGCCAAGTAGAAACCAGATTGACGACCTTTTTGAAGAAATTGATGAACGGGTAAAGAAAAAGGAACGCGTTCTGGTAACCACACTGACAAAACGCATGGCCGAAGAACTCACCAAATTTATGGGGCGTGCTAACATAAAATGCCGGTACATACACTCTGAGGTTGCGACCCTAGATCGTGTAGAGATTTTAAGAGAATTGCGTTTAGGCGTGTTTGATGTGCTAGTGGGTGTTAACCTATTGCGCGAAGGTCTCGATTTACCTGAAGTATCGCTGGTTGCTATCATGGATGCTGACAAGGAAGGATTTTTGCGAAACCAACGATCGCTGGTACAAACTATCGGACGTGCAGCCCGTAATGAAAATGGCCGGGTGATTATGTATGCAGATCGTATCACAGAATCCATGCAAATAGCCATTGATGAAACTAATCGCAGAAGAAAAATTCAGATAGATTACAACCTTGCCCACGGCATAGTACCAAAGACAATTATTAAATCTAAAGACTCAATTCTGGGGCAAACTAAAGTTGCTGACTCGAAGAAAACCAAACGCTACTACATTGAAGAAGAAGAAAAGTCATTGGCAGCAGATCCTGTAGTGGCCTACCTATCGAAAGCGGAACTTGAAAAAATGGCAGATCGCACACGCAAAGCAATGGAGAAGGCAGCAAAAGAACTTGAATTTATGGAAGCTGCCCGCCTGCGTGATGAATACCTCGCTATCCAGAAAATGATCGAAGAAAAAAAATAATTATTTAAATTAATAGAATGAAAATCATATTCAGTCTTGTCATTTTAATACTGGTTTCTTTAACTGCTCAGGCACAAAGCAGTAACGATTTTATGATCAGTGGTGGTCTTGATCTTATCAAAACTGATTTTAACAATCCTTTTGAAAAAGCACAAATCGGCCTGGAAGCAAATTATTTTGTGGTCCGCAATTTCTCCGCTGGTGCTGGTGTAGACATTTGGACTGATCAAAAAAGTTCTTTTGTAATGGGCGCCCGTTGGTATCCTATGGATCATGTGTTTGTTCGCTTTCGCGGATTGATTGGCGCTAACGATGCAGCTGTGGGTGGTGGCTGGGCTAAACCGCTAAACGACAACTGGCGCTTTGAAGCTATGGGTGACTTTTTCTTCGGTCGCACCGAGTTTGCTGTTCGGGCCGGAGTTAGCTACATAATTAAAAAGAAGTAAAACAAATGGCGTCTCAAAAAAGAATTCAGGAACTGGTCGGGCAGTTTACAAGGGTTTACAGCGAATCGCCATGGTATGGAGATTCAATTCTCGGAATTATTAACCAGGTTACATTCGAAGCAGCTTTTTGGCAACCAAGTAAAAATGCACATTCCATCGCGCAAATAGTGTGGCATATGGTCTACTGGCGCCTGGCGTTAATTAAAAGACTGGAAGGAGATGTTGCTTATAAACCTTCAATGAAAAGTGAAGATAACTGGAGCAATGATGAAAAATTAAAAACCATCAGCTGGAAAATTATTAAAGAACTGCTCGCTGAATCGCAGGAAAAACTAACAACCCTCTTAAACAAACAAGATGACTCATTGCTGGACAAAGCCTACACTGAAAAAGCTACTTATGAGGACTTAATCTCGGGCATTTTTCAGCATGACCTTTACCATCTGGGTCAGATTGCGTATCTCAAAAGCATCCATTCCGGTAAATAAAAAAGGGCTGCGTTTTCGCAGCCCCCTTCTCAATTCTATAATTATATTATTTTGCAGCAAAGCGTTTAGCCACTTCACTCCAGTTCACCACATTCCAGAAAGCAGCGCAATAATCAGGTCTGCGATTTTGATAATTCAAATAATAGGCATGCTCCCATACATCTAATCCTAATATGGGTGTACCTTTTACTTCAGCCACATCCATCAAAGGATTATCCTGATTAGGGGTTGATGTAATTGCCAATTTGCCCGAAGCATCCTTAATCAGCCAGGCCCAGCCCGAACCAAACCGACCCACACCTGCTGCGTTAAATTTTGTTTTGAACTCATCAAAATTACCAAACGTTGCATTGATAGCATCCGCCAGGGCACCAGTAGGCACACCGCCTGCATTGGGTCCCATAATTGTCCAGAACATAGAGTGGTTATAATGACCACCACCATTATTGCGAACAGCTACCGGGTACTTGGAAATAGTTGCACAGATTTCTTCAATACTGAGATTCTCCTCCGGCTTACCGGCCACAGCATTGTTCAAATTAGTTACATACGCATTGTGATGCTTGCCATGATGTATCTCCATGGTACGGGCATCGATATGTGGTTCCAGTGCATTAAATGCATACGGAAGAGCGGGAAGTGTAAAAGCCATAATGATTAATTTTAAAGTTTATGAGAGATCAAATATACATACAGAAACCAATTTCAGCCGTTAAAAGTTTAATGATGCTAATCATCAAAAATCAAATTTTTCGTGCTTTATAGCCTTCCTTGGTAAGGATAGCAATAATTTTATCACGTGCGTCCCCTTGAATAAGGATTTCACCGTCTTTAGATGTTCCTCCAACACCACATTTCGTTTTCAACAATTTAGTTAACCCATCAAGGTCAGTGGCCTTACCAATAAAACCAGTGATTAACGTAACCTGCTTGCCTGCACGACCTGAGTTATCCATCATTACACGAAGACTCTGTTTACCGGGGGGTAAGGTCTCAGTTGCTTCGTTTTGGTGATGAGTATAAGTAAAATCCTCGTTAGTCGAATAAACGACTCCTTCGCGGGATTTCCAGTTATTCTTTTTGCTCATATTATTAAAAGCTATGAATCCGAAGAAATATAAAACTTAGCATCATCAGGAAAAAATTTACAACCCCGAGATTAAAACGAAACTCCACTCCCTTCCAATAAAAAGTACCCAACAAGGATGTGATCAGAAGAACCAAAGGCAAAAAAACAAAATTACCATAAATGGACACTGGAATTTTTGTCTTGAACTGGGTCTTTTCATTTTCGAGGAGTAAGGGCACAGAAAACCAGGCTGAGTTATAAATAGTAATAACCGAACCCCGTTGAAATTCCCGAGCGGTTTGTCTGTTCAGATTCATTGTTTCCCCATTCTCCAGTTCCAACTGATAGGAACGAGTTCCCCTGTATTCCCTCTTGCTTTGCAAATTAACAACCTCCCTTTGCATTTTTTCGGGAGGTAAAGAATAATCAGCAATCAATACTGCAGAGAAAAGTAAAGCTACCCGAGACGTCATGATTGCATACCGCAGGTATGATCCCATAACTTCGAGTAATTCCTTTTTCTTAGAAGAACGTGTATAAGATCCTGGGGGTCGGGGCCGATAGCGTGGATCGCGATGCGGTTTTGATACCGGGATTCCGATAAGCATTTGATCGTACTCAAACTTTCTTTGGGAGTCTCCTAAAATTTCATAGGCTTCATTGACTTCCTTGAAAATAGCTTCTGCGTCTTTTGATGGATTTCTATCCGGGTGATATTGTAATGCCAGCTTGCGGTAGGCTTGCTTTATTTCATGCTCCTGGGCATAGATATTAAGTCCCAATATGAAATAGTAATTCTTCAAAATGGTTATTGAATCAAACGCTAAAGTTAAAAAATAAAGCCTCCCGGAAATTCAGGAAGCTTTATGAATAGGGTATGGAATGATTAATGCTTGACCACGAAAGTTAACACCGGGCGCTTGGAATGACCCACCACATCTTCGGCAATGCTCCCTGCCATAACATGGGCAAACCCGGTGCGCCCGTGTGTAGCCATGGCTATCAGATCGGCATCTATGCTCTCCGCAAAATAAACGATACCATCCTCCTCGGTGATATCATTAAACACATTGATTGTATAATTTTTTAAACCCAGGCTTTTGGCAAATTTTTCCATATAATCTTTAACCACAAAATCACGCTGGAAATCACCTGGGGTATTAATACGAACAAGGTGAACCGTTGAATTATAAAGCTGTTGAGTTCGCTTAATCATTCTGGAAAAGACCATTTCATCCTTATGCATGGCTGTGGCATACACAATATTTTTGAAATCTATTTTTGCTGGCTTTTTATGAATACTTAACACCGGGCATTTTGCATGACGTACCACTCGTTCCGTATTGGTACCAATTACCATTTCTTCCAGTTTGGAATGACCTCGGGTACCCATAACAACGAGATCAACCTTATGTTCCGTAATAATCGTACGCATGCCATGAAATGCGTTTCCCAGGCGTAACTCGCCACTAATTTTGGCTGATGAAAAACGAGGATCCAGAACTAATTTTTCTAATTGTGCTTTTGCCCTTTCTATAAGCTTTAAGGTAAACAATCTATCTGACCAATTTTCTTCTGTACGCCACTCGCCCGCAATGGAGAATGAATCCGCACCTGCCTCTTCCACAACATGAAGTAATATGATTTCAGAATTGGACTTCTTTGCAATTTCAATAGCAACTTCGAGTGCATTGATTGATAGCTTTGAGAAGTCTGTAGGAACTAGTATTTTTTTCATTTGGTTAACATTTATTATTCAACGAAATCTTAATTGAGTTCTTGTACTAAAAGTACGGAATTCACCTCAAATTCAAAATCGTGATTAAGGACAAAGTACCTCTTGGGTAGAGGCTTTTCCAAACAAATGCTCATGCGAGTGGGATGTGGAAAGGAATGAGCGGGCAACCATCCAAAGACCTATAGCAATAAATACAACAGTCGTGATTTTTTGATAATTAAGAGTAATCCGCTTAAAGCCTAATCCCATCAGCCAGGTAATACCAATCATCACAGGCCAGGTGCCAATTCCAAACAATACCATGTATTCAAGTCCGTCAAGGGCAGACGGTAAGATAAAGCAATAAGTCATCGCCAGATATGTGAGACCGCAAGGCAATAGGCCATTAAGCATACCCATAAAAAACACAGGAGCAATCCCCTTACGTTGCAGCCAAAAATTAAACATACTCTTAAGCCGGGACGTGAATCTGTTCAACCCCTCTGTTAAATAAGGTATCCGCACTCCGGAGATAGCACCTATGCCCATGAGAAGAAAAACAGCTCCGACTGAAAAGGATAGTAAACTTTGGTAAGAAGTAAGCATAAACAGACTTCCAAAACCTGCCGCTAGTGCACCCAGCAAGCCATACGTAAGTATCCTTCCGGTGTTATACACGATCTTGTAGCGGAGAAAAGGTCTTTTTGATGTTATGGCCATAGCCAACGGGCTGCACATGCCTGCACAATGCAAACTCCCAGCTAAACCCATGATTACGGCCGTCCACATACGTTATAACACCATCAATTTTTCAAAGTAATATTCCTTGCCCTCCATCGTCCAGGTCAGGCTAACGCGATATAATCCCTTTTCCCATACCTTTAATTCAAAGGTCTGACTATCGCCACCTCCGGCCGTGAGTTCAAACTTTTGATCCAGGCGTTCATCTGAGGGTCGCTGCACTTTCAACTCCCCGGATTCGATCGTGGAGAAAAGTGGATAAACGATCTTTACTGAATTATTCTCAAAAGTCATTTGGGGTTGCTCCGATAGCTGGTTGGCGTTTTCCTGCTTCGCCATCTTCTCACTATGCTTCAATTCATCCTGGTAATAATTTTTAGAAACCAGACCTATATCCTGTCGCATGCTAATGAACACCAGGGTCCCGATAAACAAGGCAAAAAAGACAAATGCTGCTACAATCCACTTCATCGAATACTCATTTAATTCAAAATTAATCAGTTGTGCGTTTTGCCCTGACAATCGGACCAATAAATTTTGCCTTGGCCGTTTCTACCTTTTCTCCATTTTGATAAATACCTAATTCGATCACGGTCTTCATAGAGGTAATTGCTTCCTCAGGCAACTTAACCATAATCATACCCTTCAGAATTCCTCCTTTTGGTACAACAATATTCTGATCTCCGATTTTCATGAAGGTAGCTTGTGCAGGGGATTCCACTTTTACCTGAAGTGAAATGTCGTCAAACGTCTTATTCACAAACTCAATGCTGTACAAATTAGTTATCTGGCCATCATCTGTTTTTGTATATAAGGTACCCGGTACTTTCAGTACGGTCGTTTCTATATCAGCCCGTGTAAAAATAAAATAGCTTAACAAACTAATCAGGGCGGTAAGTACAACTGCATAACCTGCTATCCGTGGAGTAAATAGACGTTGGGTTCCCTCCTTAATAGCCGTGTACGAAGAATAGCGAATTAGTCCTTTGGGCTTGTGGATCTTATCCATTACATCATCACATACATCCATGCAGGCTGTGCAATTCACACACTCAAGCTGAGTCCCATTGCGAATATCAATGCCCGTGGGGCACACATGCACGCACAATTTACAATCGATGCAATCCCCTTGCTTTTCCGTTATGGTTGATTGATGCTTCTTCAGCTTGCCACGTGGTTCACCGCGAATCCAATCATAAGCCACTACAATAGAATCCTTTACAAGCAGAACCCCTTGCAGACGACCATAAGGGCAAACCGCGATACAGGCTTGCTCCCGGAAATAAGCAAAGACCCCGTAGAAGATTCCGGTAAATGCAACAAGGCCTATAAAACCCGCCATATGTTCTGAAGGAGATTGAGTAACAATCTCCTTCACCTGATCTATTCCAATCAGGTAGGCCATGGTGGTGTGGGAGATAATAACCGAGATCAAAATGAAGATGAGTTGCTTCGTTGATTTCTTAAATACCTTTTCCTTACTCCACGGCCCATTGTTTAGTCGCCTTTGCGAATTGGCATCGCCTTCAATCCAATATTCAATTTTTCTGAAGACCATTTCCATGAATAGTGTTTGCGGACAGGCCCATCCACACCATAAGCGCCCAAATGCAACGGTAAACAGAATTACAAAAACAAAGAGAGTGATTAAGGTAAGAGCCAACAGAAAGAAATCCTGTGGCCAGAAGACCTGCCCAAATAAAATAAACTTACGCTCAAAAATATTAAAGAGCATGAACGGTCGACCGTTCGTCTGAATAAAGGGTGTTACAAAAAAAAGTGAAAGTAAAACAACCGTAACAATAATCCGGTTTCGGTGATAGTGACCCGATGGCTTTTTAGGATAAATCCAAACCCGCTTTCCTTTTTCATCTACGGTAGCGAGGGTATCCCTAAATTCCTCTTCGTACTCATACAGATTATGCTGACCAGCTTCCTTCATGATATTTTATTTCGACTTTATAACAAAAGACATCTCCAAAACATTTCTACTTTCTTCACTATTCCTCCACCATGTTTTAGAGATGTCTCTACTTACAAACTAGCCTGCACTTTCGTTGTATCGGATACAGTTTCTTGTTTAGGAGTATAAAGTGTGCCTTCAGGTTTTTTGGGATTTTCCGGATTTGTGCCTTTTAATGTAAGAATATAACTGGCTACATTCTGCATTTTTTCAGGACTAATAAACCCTTCCCACGCAATCATGTTTGTCCCCTGTACCCCGTGTCGTACTACGGTAAAAATATTTTGTATCGATCCCCCGTGTTTCCAGTATTCATCTGTCAGGTTTGGACCAATATCTCCACCCCCATCTTTACGATGACAGGAAGCGCAATTGGTTAAGAAGGTTGTTTTGCCATCGGCAAGAGCGGTAGCATCGGTAACGATTTTAACATTAGTTTCGTCAATAGCTGCAGTGGGGCTCGATGCCTTTAACTTGCGCGCTTGTTCATCAGCAATAGCCAATTCCTTTTCGTATTCCTTAAGAGGTAAAGGCAATGTGTCGGACAAGTGATAAAAAGCGATATAAACCACTGCAAAAACAATAGTTACATAAAACAAACCGGTCCACCAGGGTGGCAGGTGATTATCTAACTCCCGAATACCATCGTAATTGTGGTCGAGCATAATATCCGCTTCCTTTTCCATTGGGACAAAATCATTTGACTTAGTCCACAATTTCGACCATAAGGAGGGTTCTTCTTTATAGGCTATACCCAAACGCTCGGAACGCTCGCGTGTAGCTTGCTTAACCATAAAGTTGAGCACCTGCAACATGTACAAGGCTACCAGCAGAACCAGCACTACGACAACAAATATGAAACCCACCACGATATAAAAAGTGATCATGGGATCATCCCAAATAGAAGTAGTCGTTGCGGTCTCGGCCGTAGTTTGACCAAAGCCTACCGTAGCCAGGCCAATCAGGGCAGTGAGAAATGCAATAATTCTTTTCATAGTGCTTATAGATTTAAGGGTTCTGCGTCATGGTTTAGTTCTGTTCCATCCTGAAGTGGCTTTTGGCTCATTTCATTGATGAATGCTTTGTCAGCCGTAAATACCCACCAGAGCAACACAATAAAGAAGACAAAGAAGATACCAAAGGAGATCAACGGCCAGATAGCTACGTGATCGATATTTGGAAGAATGTTTTTATACATATCGGGTGCGGATTATTGGTTAGTAGCTACTTTCTCCAACTTAATATCCGTTCCCAGGCGCTGCAGATAAGCAATCAAGGCAACAATCTCAGCATCGCTGCTTGTTTCAAGTCCTTCCAATTGAAGTCCTTCAACAATCCGGTTTGCCTGCTTCTCCAGATCTTCATTAGCACGATCTTCATAACCTTCTTCATAAGGAACACCTACGGTTCGCAGGGCATTTATCTTAGCAGCAGTAAGATCTTTGTTAATTGTCTGTTCATATAGCCAGGGGTAAGCTGGCATAATTGATCCAGTGCTTACCTCACCCGGAGTGAGCATGTGACGGAAGTGCCAGCTATCGGCATACTTACCTCCCGTGCGATGTAAATCCGGACCCGTCCGTTTAGATCCCCAGAGGAACGGGTGATCATATACATATTCACCAGCCTTGGAATATTCACCCCCTTTAGGGTCATACCGTTGAACTTCTGAACGGAATGGCCTGATCATTTGCGAATGGCAACTAACACAACCTTCACGGATATAAATATCGCGGCCATGCAATTCAAGCGGAGTGTAAGGCTTCACGCTGGCAATGGTAGGAATGTTAGACTTGATTAAGAAAGTAGGTACCAATTCTATAATACCACCAATCAGAATAGAAACCAAAGCCAGTATGGTAAACAAGATGGGCTTGCGCTCAAGAATATGATGCCAGTATCCACCCGTTGAAGTTACTTTAACCATTGGCGCTACCTCAGCTTCTTCATTAGCGATGAATTTGCCGGCAGCGGCAGTCTTCAGTAAGTTATAGGTCATTATGAATACCCCTGTGAGATACAGCGCTCCACCGGTTGCCCGAAGCATATACATAGGCAAAATCTGGGTGGTTGTTTCCAGGAAGTTTTGATACTTCAGGAAACCATCCGCTGCGAACTCTTTCCACATCAGACTTTGTACTACACCACCTATATACATTGGCAGTGCGTAGAATACGATACCCAGAGTTCCAATCCAGAAGTGCAGGTTTGCTAATTTGGATGAATATAGTTTGGTATTCCACATGCGTGGAATTAACCAGTAGAGCATACCGAAGATCAGGAATCCATTCCAACCCAATCCACCTACGTGCACGTGGGCAACAATCCAATCCGTATAGTGTGTGATCGCATTTACATTCTTTAATGAAAGTAGCGGGCCTTCCAGGGTTGCCATGCCGTAGGCTGTAACAGCTACCACCATAAACTTAAGCACAGCATCTTCGCGAACACGGTCCCAGGCTCCACGCAAAGTGAATAAACCATTAAGCATACCACCCCAGGAAGGTGCAATCAACATAATAGAAAAAACGGTACCTAATGACTGCGCCCAATCTGGCAAGGCAGTATATAACAAGTGGTGCGGACCTGCCCAGATGTAAATAAAAATCAAAGACCAAAAGTGAATGATAGATAACCTGTATGAATACACCGGCCGATTAGCAGCCTTTGGCAGGAAGTAGTACATAATACCTAAAAATGGAGTTGTCAAAAAGAAAGCAACCGCATTGTGGCCATACCACCACTGTACCAAGGCATCCTGAACACCTGCATATGCGGAGTAACTTTTAAACAAAGTCACCGGCATCTCGAAGGAGTTAACGATATGCAATACCGCTACCGTAACAAACGTGGCAATGTAAAACCACAAGGCCACATACATGTGTTGCTCTCTGCGCTTGATTATTGTACCAATCATGTTGATACCAAATACTACCCAGATGAGTGCAATGGCGATATCGATGGGCCACTCAAGTTCTGCATATTCCTTTGAGGTGGTGATACCTAATGGGAGCGTGATAGCCGCAGCCAGGATGATCAATTGCCAGCCCCAGAAGTGAATCCAGCTGAGTGAATCATTAAACATGCGCGTCTTTAACAATCGCTGCATGCTGTAGTATACCCCGGCAAACATGGCATTGCCAACAAAGGCAAAGATTACTGCATTTGTGTGCAAGGGCCTGATGCGACCAAAGGACGTGTACTGCAGATCAAAGTTGAAAACCGGGTAAAAAAGTTGAATGGCGGCCAGCAGGCCAACCGTCATGCCCACAATGCCAAAAATGACTGAGGCAATAATAAAGGCTTTGACGATTTTGTTGTCGTAGTGGATTTTTTCGAGTTCCATAGATAAGCGCAGGTTTAGGTCTGTTTACAGGGTTTAAAAGTAGAATAGGGTTATATAGTCGGACATGACTGTAATTAGGGCAAAAGATGACTTTTATCATAAATGGGATATGGACAATTGCCTGTGCTACAATTCAATAATTCCACTTCTCGTTTCAGGTAGCAACAGGTAGCAACAGAAAGTAAATTATTTAAAAATGTTCGCAGTCGGGGGTACCTGCCTTAAGAAAATTTTAAAATGGATTGCATCTGACAAACTCCAATTAAGAAAAAATACCTAAAATGAAGATTGAAGTATTAACTGCAAGGATCAGAAAGAGTAGCAGTTACCGGGTGTTGATAACTAGGTTGATAAGTTGTGTGTTTCTTTTATTCAATTTCTTTTGTACAACAACTATCATGAATTACTTTCATATCACTAAGTTGAATTATCGACAAGGGGATCGACCCCGCACCGAAAAACAAAAAGTTATTTTCTTCGGAAAATGATTACAAAAAAGCGGAGCGGTTAGATTATGTCAGTGGCAGACTCTCTTCGGAAAGTATGTATTGACATGAAGTTGAGAACGGTTGTTGTGAAATAACCGGGGCAGATTTTACAAGGTCATGAACAGTTTAGGATTGTGCTTCGACTACGGTTGGTGTACAATAGAGACGGGGAAAGTCAAGCAATTGATCTTTCCCCGTTTTTTTATGCCCTGATGGATAACCCTAGTTCCTTATTTCGCGCTAATGCCAATGACTTTTGCGCCTTTCTTCGAACCAGATCAACATAAGCAATAGCATCAATCGGTTCCTCAGTAGTTGAGTAAAGTTGTACTCCATCCTCCATCGTAGTTACTTGCTGTATCTCAGCAACTTCAATAAACCTCCACTCCGCTTTCCTTTGACACTCATCATCAAAACATCCCTGTTCCAGCCAGCCGAGCACCCGGGCTTTTTCATGAGCCCAGGTAACTTCATCAGCTTTTATCAACCGCCACTGCTCATCAAACTGTGGTGTATGGAAACCCTCGCCACTGATTACCTGAAAGACCAATTTTGCGATATACCAATTCATGGCAGTGGATTGTGGTTAGAAATTAATAACTCTTGATTTCCACCCCACCAAACATCACAAACCCAGTTACAATCAATTTCTTTCCAGAAGCTGGGCTCTGCGGTGTGTTTCGTTTATCATCAAAACCGCCTAAAATCGCTGTCACGTCTGATTTCAATTCCCAATTGGAAGGCACAATCAGTTTCACTCCACCAAAGAGCTGGACGACATCAATCACCACGGTACCTTCAATATCGGCCTGAGTCAAATCAATGTCTGTACCGCCAAAGATGCAAGTCGTTTCACCACCCTTGAACTTTTTTGAAAACACTTTCTTTTTAGTGCCCCCAAAGACTGTGGTGATATCGAAATAGTCATCGCCCCCTTCATCATTAGTTATAACACCATCACCCCATAATGTTTTCCTTGCCTCGCGCTGGGTAGATCCCATAATAGAGCGTCCCACGATAAATACTCCTACGATTATCACGCCAACCGGAAAAGCATAGCGATCAATATCGTAGGGAAAGCCCGGAATATCATCGATCATAAAAAATCCGCCAATCAGGATCATCACCAGCCAGCCTATGCCTTCAAATTTCTTATTGATACCAATGATCAGACCCAGTGCGATCAAGAAGGTCTTCCATGAAAAAAGCCAGCCCGGGAAGTACAGGATATCCATCCGGTCAAGCAGTAAAAAACTTCCGATTGCAAGAATGATAGCGCCCACCCAGAAGCTGCTGCTCATTTTTTTCTTGTCGTTCATAGTGCGTTGTGTTTGTTTACCCAAAATAACGGGGTAATCCATTGCAGGACCAGGTCGTTTAGGCTATCAACAGGCAAAAGTCGGTGAAACCGGAGTTTTTTGGGGGTGAAAAGGGATAAGAATTATAACCTTAGTTAATATAGACTGAATGGCGTATAGAGCCATTTAAATGCAGTAATTCTTGAAATTGGGTTATTTTTATAAACGCAATCTTTTATGTTGACCGACTAATTGGCATGAAACTCAAAGATTTAAAACTCGATTGGCCAAATCACCTTATAGGTTTTTTTAGCGCACTCTTTGGGATTCTTATTGCTTTTGAACTGGAAGATTGGCGAGAGCACCGAAACAATCAAAAAGAGGCACTGGAGGCTTTTTCTAAACTAAAGGAAGAGATAAATATTAATAAAAACGCTCTGCATGAAACAGTGGCTTCGAATCAAAAATTGTTATCGCTTATTGAGTTGGAGCTGCTCCCCTATCTGAACAATAACTTATCCTTTAAGGGTGATCTTGCCACGGCTAAAGAGATCAATAAGAAATGCCTGGGTATTGCGCACATTGAATTTACTGATAGTGCAGCACAAGAGGTAGTCGCTCCAGTCAATATCTTTATGAATAGTTTGCTTCAACCTCCTTTGCATTACTCTGCATGGGAGTCAGCCAAAGCAACAGGCGTAATTAATCACATTGAATATGATAAGGTGCTCACCATCTCATATTTATACAATAACACAAAGATTACGGATGAGCTTAAAGAGTTGAGTCTGCTTTTGCGAAGAGCAGATGAAACCAAAACCAAATCTGGGTTGATAAAACTGATTTCTGAACTGAATGAGGGGTACAAAGTAATTGAACTGGAAATGTCCAGTTTTGACACCTTCGCCAGTATTTTAGAAGGCATGGAGTTATAGATGATTAATACTATATCTATCGATGTATCAATTAAGTTTCTAAAAAAATTCAACTTAGAATTAAAAAAAAGGATGGCGAAAACCATCCTTTCTTCCTTATTGGTGATATCGGGAGTTATTGAATTCGTGAAATGATGGATTCATCCAATGGCTGTGTACTGGAGTTGAAAAAAATCACTTGAGTGCCATCTTCATTAACCAGGTATTTGGCAAAATTCCAATCGGGCTTTTTACCGGTTTTAGCTTCTAACCATTGATACAAAGGATGCTGGTCTCCACCTTTAACAGATACCTTTTCAAACATTTGAAATTGAACGCCATAATTCTTTTCGCAAAAAGAAGCAATCTCTTCGCTGGTACCAGGCTCCTGCCATAAAAAGTTATTAGCGGGAAATCCCAATACGGTCACCTTGTCCCCAAATTGTTCGTGTAGTTTTTCCAACCCGGCATACTGCGGTGTTTTACCACACTTTGAGGCAGTATTGACAATCAACAATTTCTTTCCCTTATACTTCGAAAAATCAATTTCCTTTCCATCAAGACCATTGATCTTGAGATCATAAATAGAATTAACTATCTGATCCGAGGGCTTATTGCCCGATAACTTGTTCGCTAAAAATGAAGTAAGTCCCATAAGGATAAGAATTATAAAAAGTAGCCGTAGTTTCATTATAGAGTTTATAATTCTCCTGTGATTTGTGAATCCATTGGCTTCACGGAGGATTTAAAGAACTTCACGGTGCCATCAGGCTTTACCAGGTACTTGCAGAAATTCCAGCTCGGCTCCTGTCCGGTCTTCTCCTTCAACCAGGCATATAGTGGATGCTGATCTGTACCTTTCACAGAAATCTTTTCAAACATCTGGAAGGTTACTCCATAATTCTTTTTACAA
Source organism: Cyclobacteriaceae bacterium (assembly GCA_044229915.1). Lineage (GTDB taxonomy): Bacteria > Bacteroidota > Bacteroidia > Cytophagales > Cyclobacteriaceae > ELB16-189. Next base: position 57,948 of record JBGASB010000004.1, on the reverse strand, counting down.
AATGAAGCAATCTCCATGTTTGATCCAGGCTCCTGCCCACCAAAATTATTAGCAGGAAAACCAAGAATGATAATCTTGTTGCCATAAGTTTCATGCAGTTTTTGCAGATCGGCATACTGTGGAGTGTAACCGCATTCAGAAGCCGTGTTTACTATTAAAAGCGTCTTACCCTTATACTGGCTGAAGTCAATGGTTTTACCTTCCAGCGAGGCTATTTTAAAATCATATAAAGAAGCAGCAGACGGAATCATAAGAAGGAGGAAAAATATGGCTGATTTCATGGTTAGAAGGTTTTACTATACTAGTAACACAAAATAAAGAAAATAGTTGGCTCTTAGCTGATAAAGTCTTCACTACTTCAGGAAGGGACTGAATACCCGAAATATAAATACCTTGTTTCCGTGATAAAGGGTTTCCTTTTCAATCGTCATGCCATTTTTTAAAGCCACTTTTTGAGAAGGCAGGTTGGTCAGACTAATGATAGAAATCAATGAATCTGAAAAATTATTTTGAAAGGCATACTCCTTACAACGATGTGCTGCTTCAAATGCATAGCCCTTATTCCAAAATTCAGGAAGCAACGAATAGCCAACCTCTAATTCAGTAATCCCATCAACCGTTTGAATCAAAAGGCCGCAATGACCAATCAACCTGCCGCTTGATTTTTCAATCAACGCATTCATGCCGCCTTTATCATTATCATAACGCCATTGCTGCTTTTGATACCATTTTATACAGGCAATCTCCGGGGTTTCCTTTTCTTCAATCCAATGAAGGGATGTGTTCGGATCCTGAAAAAATTTAAGCCATTCGCTAAAATCCTCTTCTCTGATTTTTCGAAAGATCAATTGCTGGGTCTCCTGCCCTTCGAGAAGATAATTCATGGGACTGATTACATTTTATCAGGCACCAGAATGCCCAATAAACTCATCGCTTTTTGAATGGTACTGGCCGTTACTTGCGAAAAGGCGATTCGGAATTTCAATTTTGTCTGATCGCTTTCATTGAAAATAGGAATAGCCTGATAAAACTGATTGTATTCCTTGGCCAGATCATAGACATAGTTGGCGATGATCGCAGGTGAATATTCCCGACCAGCTTCCTGTAGTTTATTCGTGTATTGATTGATTTTGAAAATCACCTCACGTTCGGCTGGCTCAAGTGTTGTAACATTTTTCAAAGAAGCTTCATCTGGGTGAATGTTCATCGCTGCTGCTTTTCGTAAAATCGATTTGATCCTCGCATGCGTGTATTGAATGAAAGGTCCAGTATGACCTTGCAATTGAATGGATTCATTAGGGTCAAACATCATGCGCTTCTTGGGATCTACTTTTAGCAAGAAGAATTTTAAGGCTCCAAGGCCGATCATTTCAGAGAGCTCTTTAATCTCCTGATCGGTTGAGTCTTCAATTTTTCCCAACTCGCGGGTTTGTTGTTCTGCAACCTCCACCATTTCCTCCATCAGGTCATCCGCATCCACTACGGTGCCTTCACGGCTTTTCATTTTACCGGTTGGCAGATCGACCATTCCATACGACAAATGATAACATTTCTTAGCCCACTCATAGCCAAGTTTGCCCAGAATCAGAAACAACACTTTAAAGTGATATTCCTGTTCGTTCCCTACCGTATAAATCTGGCCTTCTATTTTTGGGAAATCGCGGAAACGCAAAATGGCGGTGCCGATGTCTTGTGTCATGTAAACAGAAGTGCCATCTGAGCGCAACAACACTTTTTGATCAAGTCCATCAGCGGTTAAATCAACCCACACAGATCCATCATCTTTTTTGAAAAAAACGCCTTGTTCAACACCTCTCAAAACTTCATCCTTTCCAAGCAAGTAGGTGGTTGATTCATAATACAACTTATCAAAGTTAACGCCCATGCGTTTGTAGGTGGCTTCAAATCCGGCATAAACCCAGCCATTCATCGTGCTCCAGAGCTTTAATGTCTCCGGATCTTTTTGCTCCCACTGCTGCAGCATCTGCACAGCAAGTTTCATGATAGGCGCTTGCTTCTCAGCCTCTTCTTTACTTACGCCTTTCTCTTCAAGGTCTTTTACCTGGGCTTTGTAATTCTTATCAAACTCAACGTAATACTTACCAACCAGCTTATCGCCTTTCAATCCACTACTCTGTGGAGTTTCACCCTTTCCAAACAATTTCCATGCGGCCATCGACTTGCAGATATGAATACCGCGATCGTTGATGATCTGAACTTTATGAACGTTATAACCCAATGCCTTGTAAATCTCTGCCACCGAATAGCCCAGAAAATTATTTCTCAAATGACCTAAGTGCAGTGGCTTGTTAGTGTTGGGTGAAGAATACTCCACCATGATTTCCTTCCCTGTAAGAGGTGTGATTCCGTAAGAAGGATTCGTGTAAATCGATTCGAAAACCTGAACCCACACCGTATCGGCTATGACCAGGTTGAGAAACCCTTTCACCACATTGAAACGACTAACTATGCCTGAATGTGTTTGTAAGTAATCTCCAATCAGGCGAGCGGTTTCTTCAGGTCCCTTCTTAGAAATTTTTGCAATCGGAAAACAGACCAGCGTATGAGAACCTTCAAACTCTGCATTGGTGGGTTGTACCTGTATTTGCTCAACCGACTGATTGAAGAGTGCAGTAACCGCTTTCTGTATTTCTGTCCGAAGGGTGAGATCTAAATTCATCTTAAAGTTGTTAGTTGTCCGTTGTTCGTTGTTCGCGAGAATTACTATCAACTAACAACGAATAGCCAACACCGATTACATATCAAGTATATAAGCAAACATCAAAGGAGCCACGATGGTCGCATCACTCTCAACGATAAACTTGGGAGTGTCGATGCTCAGTTTTCCCCACGTAATCTTTTCATTAGGCACAGCGCCTGAATAAGAACCGTAGCTGGTGGTTGAATCGCTGATCTGGCAGAAGTAGCTCCAGAAAGGGACTCCATCGCGCTCTAAATCCTGATGCAACATGGGCACAACACAAATAGGGAAGTCACCGGCAATACCCCCACCAATCTGGAAAAACCCAATTCCATGTTCGCCTGCATTATGTGTATACCAATCCGCCAACCACACCATGTACTCAATTCCACTCTTCATGGTAGATGCTTTCAATTCACCAGTCAATACATACGAAGCAAAAATATTACCCATGGTGGAATCTTCCCAACCGGGTACTACCATGGGCATGTTACGCTCAGCGGCAGCAATCATCCACGAGTTCTTTGGATCGATCTCATAATACTGCTTTAAAACCCCGCTGTTGATCATCCGGAACATGAACTCATGCGGGAATAGGCGCTCACCTTTATCCTCTGCATCCTTCCACACTTTATACAGATGTGCTTGCAATCTGCGGAAAGCCTCCTCTTCGGGAATACAGGTGTCAGTTACACGGTTCAAATGATTTTGAAGCAAATCCCACTCTTGCTCTGGGGTTAAGTCGCGATAGTTAGGGATACGCCTGTAGTGTGAGTGAGCCACCAGATTCATAATATCCTCCTCCAGGTTAGCTCCAGTGCAGGAAATGATGTGTACTTTATTCTGGCGAATCATTTCGGCAAAACTTATTCCCAATTCACCCGTGCTCATGGCACCAGCCAGCGACACTAACATTTTCTTGCCATCGGCAATGTGCCTTTTATATGCTTTGGCTGCATCCACCAATGCGGCTGCATTGAAATGGAGGTAGTTTTTTTCAATAAACGTGGAGATAGGTCTGTTTTGGCTCATGGTGGTTCAAAATTTGTTGCGAAAATACGCATTAGGTGTATGCGGACAATATTAAAATTTCAGGTTTTAACGAATAGAGTGCCGCTGAAATACAAAAAGTTACAACGGTACGTTTAACAACCTTGTGCTTAATGTTTAGAAAATAAATAATACCTAAGCTGGGGTTTTCTCCAAGTTAATTGTCTTGGATTGAAAGTGGATTATCTTTGACTATTGAGAATTATATTGCGATTGCTGTTTGTGAAGAGATTTCGTTTTCCCGTTAAATATCTGTTTGTTTTACCCATTATCATGTGTGGGTCGTTGCGCGCGCAAGTTGCAGAAATTGAGAAGTTTGATCTGGTAAAAGAAGATTCTCCGGTTTTTATTTATGAACGCTGGGTTACGTTTCCTGGCAAAGTACCGGCAGTAAAAGCCCGGGAAGTAAAAAGTGAGTTCATGGTTAATGCCTCGATGTATGAAATACTTTCCATCATTAAAGATGAATCCAAAATCAAACTCTGGCAAACTCATGTGAATGGCTTTAAAGTGTACCCTAAGTCAGACACATTATGGCTAGAGTATTCTTATCATGATATTCCCTGGCCTGTGAGTGATCAGGACCATTTTCTGAAATACTATTTATTAGAAAAAATTCCTGGTAAGGAACTCTTTATAGGGTTTCAATCCATGATAGATCCGAAATTGGCTCCTGTAACAGAGGACGTAACCCGGCTGGAATTATCAGGCAGCTGGAGATTAGAGCAAGTAACCCCTCAACAAGTAAAAGTAACCTATCGCATTTTGTCGATGCCGAGCAGTATACCAAGGATGTTTACTGATCCGGTTGTGCGCAGTAACCTAATGAGCACGATCAAAGCATTAACGGAATTAGCTGAAAAGAACTAGCACGCAATCATTCGGCCATCACGGGGCGACTCATAATTGATTTGGCTGAGGCTTCGAGGATTTCAAATGCGCTTTCGGCCATTCTGTTTTCCGTATCAAGCGTAGGGTTAACTTCCACAATTTCCCAGGCACATACCTTCGGGTCCTTACAGAGTTCGGCATTCATAACTTTTGCTTCCTCAACCGTAAGTCCATTCGGCACAGGGGTACCGGTGCCGGTAGAAAAGCGGCTATCAATGCTATCCACATCAAATGAAACATAAATAACATCGCAATGGTCAAGCATTTGCAGCGCCTTGGCTGCAATGGTTGCCGCCCCAAATTTTTTTACTTCTTCTACTTCGATGAAGTTTATATTGTATTTGTTGAGAAGATAATTTTCGGGTTTCTCAAGATCGCGTACAGCAATGTAAACCAGGTCCTCGGGCGTAATTTTGGGACCCTGCATGCCCACATTCTTTATTTGTTCCCAATAATCAACGGTTTCTCCACGTGGATCATTGACCTTGCATTCGTAATTATCAAAGCCAAAAGCCATCGCCAATGGCATACCATGCATGTTCCCCGATGGGGTGGTATAGGGAGTATGTATATCTGCATGCGCATCAATCCAGATCACTCCAATTCGTTTTTTAGGGAATGCTTTTTTAATTCCCGCAATTGTACCGTAAGATGTTGAGTGATCGCCCGCCATAATTAACGGAAAGAAATCATCAAAAATCTGCTCATATACCTCCAGGCAAACGCGCTCTTCCATTATCAACACACCATCAATAAACTTGGCATGAGCGTGTTCGGCACCGTCAAAGAGAAGCTCATTAACATTTTCTACCTCAATAGAATCAAACTTTCTAAACAGGTCCGACTTCAAATCCAGACTGGCTATTTTCATCGCCTCTACGCCTAAACTGGCGCCCCGGGTGCCGGCACCGATTTCGGATTTCACTTCGATGATCTTTATCTCTTTCACAGGAACTACAAATTAACTTTTTGAACAAATGGATTAATCTCTAAAAAATTTAGCCAAAAAGGCCCATTTCCAGCCCGTCAGAAGTCGGGCAAGGCATGAAGACCCGTGGGAACGGGATTGAAAATCATGCGGGAAATGCGATTAACCATGGGGTTTTTGATGTATTGCAAAGATGGCAAAATTATACCAATATTGCACCTCAATTTTTGGTTGATGGTTATACAGTTGATCGTTGTTAGGGAGTAGATCAGAAGCCAACAACCACGAACGACAACGAACAACAACGATGAAGAGTTACCGCGAGCTAATTGAACAAACCTTTGAATTTCCGCAGAAAGAATTCAAAGTAAGAGACCACGAATTACTGTTCAACGATGTGCCTCTGATGGACATTATTAAACAGTACGGAACTCCCCTCAAGATTACCTACCTGCCCCGGATCAGTGAGAACATCCGGTTTGCGCAGGCAACCTTCAATAATGCCATTGAACGATTTAAGTACAACGGAAAATACACATACTGCTATTGCACAAAATCATCACATTATGATTTCGTGCTGGAAGAAGCTTTGAAAAACGATGTTCACATTGAAACTTCTTCCGCGTTTGATATTCCGATTGTACGCTCCTTATACGAACGCGGTAAAATCTCAAAGGAGACTTTTATCTTATGCAACGGCTTCAAAATGCCAAAGTATAAAGAGTACATCACGGAATTGCTGAATGACGGCTTCAATTGCGTACCCATTCTCGATAACCTGAGCGAAATAGACACCTACGAGAAAAATGTAAACCGACCTTACCAGGTAGGAATTCGTGTAGCCGCTGATGAAGAACCTAAGTTTGAATTTTATACCTCGCGCTTAGGCATCCGCTACAGTGATATTGTGCCATTATTCAAAGAGAAAATTCAACCCAGCAGCAAAGCTTCTCTGAAGATGCTGCACTTCTTTATCAACACTGGTATTAAAGACACAGCCTACTACTGGAGTGAACTGAGTCGTTTCATTTTCAAGTATTGCGAGATGAAAAAAATCTGCGATACCTTGGATTCGATTGATATCGGTGGTGGCTTTCCGATTAAAACTTCGCTCACCTTCCAGTTTGATTATAAGTACATGATCGAACAGATCGTTGAAAACATAAAGTGGATTTGTGAAAAGAATAATGTACCCGTTCCAAATATCTTTACTGAATTTGGAAGTTTTACCGTAGGTGAAAGTGGTGCCGTTTTGTATTCCATGGTCGATCAGAAGTTGCAAAATGATAAAGAACTCTGGTATATGATTGATGGATCATTCATTACTCATTTGCCGGATGTCTGGGGACTCAATCAAAAATATATTCTTCTATCCATTAATAAATGGGATGATCCGTATCACAAAGTAAATATTGGCGGCCTCACCTGCGACAGCCACGACTACTACAACTCTGAAGCCCACACCGGTGAAGTTTTCTTGCCGATGATCACCGATGAAGAGCCATTATATATTGGGTTCTTCCACACGGGTGCTTATCAGGAGTCGTTGGGCGGATATGGTGGAATACAACACTGCCTGATACCCGCCCCAAAACATGTGCTGATCAACCGCAATGAAGATGGTGAAATCTCTACTGAGTTATTCGCTAAAGAACAAACGAGCGAAAGCATGATGAAACTGCTGGGCTACCAAAATGAAGGGCAGCCAGTAAAACTGTGAGCAATCTTTTTCAGATTTAGAAGCCAAACTCCAACCTGGCTAAATGCAAAGGCGTCCTTCACCTAACAGGTGCTGGGCACCTTTGCCGCTGCTCACCTCCCGGAATTCAAAAAAAACTCAAAATCAAATCAAAAACAGTAATCATACCCGGGTATGACATAAATCATTTTTATCTGTTCCCATCAACAGGTATCTTCATTTCATCAATTCCCGCCTATGTTTCACCTTAAACTCCTTGCCTTATGAAAATCTATGATGACAAACATATCAAGAACATTGCCCTGCTGGGGGCGCCCAAATCCGGCAAAACTCTTCTTGCCGAAGACATGCTATTTGAAGCTGGTATCATTCATCGAAGAGGTACCATTGAAGGTAAGAATACGATCAGCGATTATCACGAAATAGAACAGGAGCGCGGCAACTCAGTATTTGCAACACCCCTCCACACCGAATGGAAAGATTATAAAATCAATATTATTGACACACCTGGCCTTGATGATTTTGCTGGAGAAATGATTGCCTCTTTGCGGGTATCAGATACCTGTGTTATGGTGATTAACGCAAGTCATGGAGTAGAAGTTGGCACGGAGCTAATCTGGAACTATGCTGAAGAATTTAACAAACCCGTTCTTTTTGCCATCAATCAGATCGATCACCCCAAGGCAGACTTTGAAAGTTCTCTCCAATCCTTAAAAGCACATTTTGGACCAAAGGTTACCCAAATGCAATACCCGCTTAACCAGGGAGCCGATTTTAATGAGATAATCGACTTACTCAAAATGGTATTGTACAGGTTTCCTGCAGATGGCGGAAAACCCGAGAAGTTACCCATCCCTGCTTCTGAAAAAGAAAAAGCTGACCGGCTTCACAACGAACTGGTGGAGAAGGCTGCCGAAAATGATGAGAAGTTAATGGAGAAATATTTTGAAAAGGGAACGTTGGATGAAGACGAATTAAGACTAGGCTTAAAGGAAGGCATGATCCATCACGATGTGTTCCCGGTTTTCGTGTTATCGGCTAAAAAAAATATGGGTACGGGTCGCATGATGGGCTTCATTGATAATGTTGCTCCAACTCCGCGCGAAGCAAAACCCGAGGTATCTACAGACGGCAAAGAAATCTCTTGCGATCCAACTAAACCGACTGTGCTCTTTGTCTTCAAATCGCATCTGGAACCCAACCTTGGTAAACTCTCATTCTTTAAAGTCATTTCTGGTGAGGTGACTACCAATTCAGAATTGATCAACAGCCAAACTGGTTCTGTTGAACGAATTCACCAACTGTTTATCATGGATGGAAAGACCCGCAATTCAGTTGACAAATTGGTTGCCGGAGATCTGGGCGCCACCTTAAAACTAAAAGACACCTACACCAATCAAACTTTGCATGCCAAAGGGTTTGATGTAACGATTAAGCCGATCGAATTTCCACAGCCACGCATCCGAGTTGCGGTGATTGCTAAAAGTAAAAACGATAATGAAAAGATTGGTGAAGTGCTTGGCAAAATTCATCAGGAAGATCCTACGTTGAACATGGAATATTCCAAAGAACTCAGGCAGTTGATCTTATCCGCGCAGGGCGAATTGCATCTTACGGTTTGCAAATGGTTCTTAGAGAATATGTATAAACTGAATGTTGACTTTATTACGCCCCGAATCTCTTATCGCGAAACCATCCGCAGACCAGCCAGTGCAAGCTATCGTCATAAAAAACAATCTGGCGGGGCCGGTCAATTTGGTGAAGTGTACATAAAAATCGAACCCTACTACGAAGGAATGCCTGAACCCACTGAATTTACGGTGCGAGGGAAAGAAGTAATTGATCTTGAATGGGGCGGTAAATTAGTTTTCTACAATTGCATTGTGGGTGGTGTTATTGATGCCCGGTTTATTCCATCCATCTTAAAAGGAGTAATGGAAAAAATGGAGGAAGGCCCGATCACAGGTTCTTATGTGCGCGATGTTCGGGTGATGGTGCATGATGGCAAAATGCACCCGGTTGATTCCAATGATATCTCGTTCAAGATTGCGGGTATGATGGCCTTTAAAGATGCCTTTATGAAAGCTGAGCCCCAGTTACTAGAACCAATTTATGACTTGGAAGTAAGGGTACCTGAAGAAATTATGGGTGATGTGATGGGTGATTTACAAACCCGAAGATCCCTGATTGTTGGAATTGATACAAATGCCAATTACCAGGTGATAAAAGCAAAAACACCACTTGCCGAATTAGATCGTTACTCCACCTCGTTGCGATCCTTATCTCAAGGTCGCGCCAGTTTTAGTCAGAAGTTTGCAGAATATTTACCCGTTCCTTTTGAAATCCAGCAAAAATTAGCAAAAGAGCTTGCTGAAGTAGAAACGGTATAAAAAAACTGACTACATTTAGTTAATGGGTATTCATTCCTAAAGTGAATACCCATTGTTATAAACTGGAAAAAATTGTGCCTATGAATTTCAATAGGAACTCTTATCTGATTTTTCTTTTAGTTTTTCTCCTGGCTGGTAGCTGGCATGCACAAGCACAGGATCTCTATACAGCGAAAGGATATTGGAATGAATTAAATAAAGAAACCTACAAGAAAATTCAACAAAAGAAACTGAAAGGCGACTCACTTTCAGTTAACGAAGTTGCTTACGTTAAGGACTATAATGATTACCTGGCAAACTATTACCAGCGCATGTCAGATGAAGAAAAGACAAAGTATGAGCAGATGAAATCTCAGTGGGATCGGGAGTTTACAACGCAACAACCACAGCCATCTGATGAATATGATTTTGAACTACGCCCACGAGATAGACTCACCAATGGAGTTTATGGTTTATACTACGGCATCAGCCTGGTAGCAATTACAGAAATAGAAAATGCCGCGGCTGTGGGGATTCCCTTAATCACAGCTGGCCTATGGCAATTGGGACCCGTTATGAATCCAAAGAAATATGAGGGAATTACCCGGGGAACTATTCGGGCCGGCAATACCGGAAAATTTCTTGGTTTAGGATATGGGCTTGCTTTGGGTTTGGCCCTTGGTGGAGATTCTGAAAATACGGGAAAACTGGCACTGGCTCTTTCAACTATTGGAAGTATTTCATTGGGAGAAGTGGCTTTTCAAATTCAAAAGAAAAAACAAGTATCTGAAGGACACATTGAAATGATGCGGCATTATGGAGTGCTTGGACCTGCTGTAGCAGTATTGGGTGTAGGCGCAACCAATACTGACAACCTTAATCTCGTTGGAGCATCCCTCCTGGCCGGTGGCGTTACAGGATTGATCATTGGTAATAATGTGGCAAAAAAATACGACTACACGGTAGGCGATGTAGACATCATTTCATCGTTAACGTGGATTACAGCTGGGCTAGGATTTACAGCTGCAGCCGAGGCGATAGAGGATGAAGTAAACATGGGTTTGTTATTGATACCCGCTGGTACAGCCATTGCAGGTACGTTATGGGGACAACGATCGGTAAAAGGCGTATACCTGACCAAGAAGCAAGGAAGCACTATCAATTTATCCAGTGGCGGTGCTGCGTTGATTGGGCTGGGGATAGTCGCCATGTTGGAACCAGAGTCTGCAGGTGTGATTATTGGAGTTCCTTCCGTTTTGGCACTAATTGCACATCAGACTATATTTCATTCCTATAAAATGAAAAACCTGGAGAGTAGATTGAAGCTTGGTCGTGAGGGAAATAGCCGACTGCAGTTTTCTATGCGTGTTACCCCCGAAGGTTATTTCGCAAATAAGAAAATGTCGGATCGGCTATACGTTACCAATAACTTTCCAAAACTGGCTGAGCCTATTGTTAGATTGAAACTGACCTTCTGATTATGAAAGAATCAAATGAGCAGCCTCTAGCAAATTCTCTACGCGATGATCAGCCATGTTTTCTGGTTCAATCTCATTGCCAATTTGAATGGTGCGAATACCTAATGTGCGGGCCGGAATAATATCCCGCCCCCGATCACCAACCATCCAGGATTGAGAAAGATCCATGCGATATTTTGCAATCGCTTTTTCGAACATCAATGAACCGGGCTTACGTGCTATGGAGGCTGTTACGGAAGGATGGTAAGGGCAAAAATAAAAATGATCAATACGGTTGCCACAGGCCTTTTGGAAGTAATTGTGACATTCCTCCATTTGCTTCTGTGTATAAAGCCCTTGGGCTATGCCCGATTGGTTGGTAACTACCACCAACAGGTATCCGGCATCTTTCAACAAAGTCAGTGCCTCCACTACCCCCGGAATAATTTCGAAATTCTCTACTGAATAAGTATACTTTGGATTGTCCTTATTTAGCACCCCATCGCGATCTAAAAAAACACATTTATTCATGAAAATTCTTTGTTTTACGCTCAATGATAAGGCATTCCGACAATCCAAACCAGCCGAAGGTCTAAATTCCTGAAGGTTCCGCGCACCCCAGGTTGTTTCACAACCACTTTTATTTAGATTTGTTAGTACTGAAACACCCTTTCAGTTTTTAACCAAACGGCTTTTGAATAACGCGATCGTCATTATACCTACCTATAATGAAAAGGAGAATATCACCCTGATCATTGATACTGTCTTTAACCTGCCAAAGGATTTTGATATCCTGATTGTGGATGACAATTCCCCTGATGGCACCGCAGAACTTGTAAAAGATCTGCAAAAGAATTATAACAATGAGAAAGTAACGCGCCTTCACTTATTGCAGCGGCCCGGAAAAGCAGGCCTTGGAACAGCTTACATCGAAGGGTTCCGCTACTCCATGCAACATCACTATGATTTTGTATTGCAGATGGATGCGGACTTCTCGCACAATCCTAAAGACCTGGTTAATCTCTATCTTACATGTGCTGAATGGAACAATGATCTGGCGATCGGGTCACGGTATGCAACTGGTGTGAATGTGGTGAACTGGCCCATGGGTCGGGTGCTCCTCTCCTTCTTTGCCAGCAAGTACGTGCAACTGATTACCGGTATTCCAGTGCATGACACAACAGCCGGCTTTGTTTGCTATCGAAGAAAGGTGCTGGAAACAATCCCTCTTGATGAAATCAAGTTTGTAGGTTATGCTTTTCAGATCGAAATGAAATTCCTGACCTGGAAATATGGCTTTCGGTTGAATGAGGTGCCCATTGTATTTACTGACCGCACCCGCGGCCAAAGTAAAATGTCAGTTGGCATATTTAAAGAAGCCTTTCTGGGCGTGATTCAGATGACCATTCAAAGTTGGTTTAAGAAGTATATTCCTGCTTAAAACATGAAGTTGTTCTTTTCCATCGACAACAGAATAACCATCGGTGAATTGATGACCGTGGTCTCTATCGTTTTCTCAGCCGTTTCCGTTTTAATCACATGGAGAAACGAACAAAAAATTCAGATTCTCGAAAACGCAACCCGTACTCGCGTAGAGATTGCTAAAACGCTTAACACGGTAAATCAGGTTATTCAAATTCAATTATCCTTTTATGAGTTAATTGAAGAGGATATTGTAGAAGCCAGCAGAATTTCTGTTGTGGAGAAAGAGCCAATCAAAGCCAGGGATTACATGTGGGAAAAGCTGTTCCGGCACAGAGGAGAGATCCTCAATATAATTTCGCAAAACGATTGGGAAGTAGCCTATACAAATTTACTTACCTATGGAATCTCCGCAGATTCACTATACATAAAAACCATCAATCGACTTAAAAAACTACAGGAAAATCAATTTAATCTAACCCTTCGGGCTTTTGAAAAGGAAATAACAGATTTTAAACCCAATTCAGGACAACAAACTACAGCGTTAATCGATCGGCTGCGGGAGTTAAAGAAGACTTTTCGTGAAAGTCATCTCGAATATTCAAAAATTGCGACCTCAGATCTGAATTCATTTTGTCTCAAGTTGATTAATGAGACAGACAAAAAATTGATTTTTAAAGCCGATGATGGAGACTAATCAAACCTGATTGCCTGAATCGGATTAATGCGTGTGATGAAGCGAGTAGGAAGAAGTAATACGACAAGAACAGTCACAAATACAATCACGTTCAATAACACCACGGTACCCCAGTTCCATTGAATGGGAACATACTCCATATAGTAATCGTGTGGATTTAACGAAATGAATTTGAATCGGTCTTGCAGAAAGCAAAGCCCCAGGCCAACCACATTGCCAAAGAAAAGTCCTTTCAGAATCAGGTTCATGCCATTGTATAAAAAGACCGACCGGATAAATTTATCCTGAGCACCCATCGCTTTCAGAATTCCTACCATAGGAGTACGCTCCATTACCGAAATCAAAATCACGGAAATCATATTGACGCAAACCACCACCAGGATAACTACCAGCAGAATTTTAACCTGCCGTTTAATTAAGTCGAGCCACTCAAATACCTGAATGTATTTATCGCGTACTGTCTCCATATATAAATCATAATCAATCGACTCGCCAATCTGATGGGCCGATTCTTCCATAGCGGCTTTATCAAAATCAAATTTGTAATTCCACAAAGCTGAAATAGTAGCAAAAAATTTATTATCAACTTCCGGATCTTCAACAATTGTTTCCTGAACCCGCGCCCAGTAACGGCTGAAATCGGTACGCCACAACTGAAGGGAATTATAGGAATTAAGATCCAGTTGCACCTCTACTCCACCGGCTTCTGTTATCGGCCAATCATTGAGACGCTGCACAAGACGGATGTCGCCTATAATCACTTTGCTATCGAAGTAATCTGATAAATTTGTTTCGTAAATACCTGAGATTTTAAGTCTGCGAAAGCGAGGTGGGTTTTGAAAAAAATGAACTACAATATCATCTCCTGTCCTTGCATTGATCTTATCCGCTATCAACCGGCTTAATAAAACTTCATTTGAATAACCCGAATCCGGAAAGTGAATAAACTCTCCTTCCTGCAGGCTGGTTTTAAATTGAGAAACATCAAAACTCTTTCCAACTCCCTTAAACACAATACCCATCACCTCTTCGTCCGTCTTGATAATACCAGCTTTGTGACTATACTCCTGAATGTGTTTAACAAACCCGTATTGCATTGGGTCTTTGTACAGGGCGATATGATAATCAAAGGGTTGTTCCTCCACCGCATTACTCATGGTGTATTTGGTAATGAGTAAGTGATTGCTAAAACCGTATATCTTATTCTTAACAGCGGATTGAAATCCTTGCATGATCAGAAAAGAAATAATGGCTGCCGCCAGGCCAATGGCAATGCTGATAATGGCAATTTTATGGATGATCGATGAAAAGCTATTGCCTTGCCCGTGCCGGATTCTTTTTGATATGAAGTACGAAAGGTTCAAAGGAATGGCTAATTTTGGATTTATACTTTCGCCAAAATAAAAAGAAATGATCAGGATTTGGGTTATCGCAGTGTTTTTGTTGAGCAGTTCCTGCTCTGCACAAACCATTAAGTCGAAACTTGTGCTTGGAGCTGAACAAATGGACACACTTCTTCCCAAGCTAAAAGGCAAAAACGTTGGGCTGGTAGTAAATAATACAGCCCTTGTTGGCAAAACTCACCTGGCTGATACACTTCTTTCGCGCGGGATACAGGTAAAAAAAATCTTTGGACCTGAACATGGCTTTAGAGGTGATGCAGCCGATGGAGAACATGTAACCGATACCGTAGATGCAAAAACCGGAGTACCGGTAGTCTCTCTTTATGGAAAGAATAGTAAACCGACTTCCGAGCAGTTACAAGGACTTGACATAATTATTTTTGACATACAAGACGTTGGCGCCCGGTTCTTTACCTACATCAGCACCATGACCTACCTGATGGAGGCCTGTTCGGAAAATGGTAAAAAATTAATCATCCTCGATCGGCCAAATCCAAACGGCAGTTATGTGGATGGGCCCGTTCTTCAACCCGAACTAAAGTCATTTGTTGGAATGCACCCGATGCCCATTACTCATGGAATGACGGTTGGAGAGATAGCCCTTCTGCTGAATGGAGAGGGTTGGCTTGCCAATAAAGTAAAGTGTGATATTGAAGTCATCAAAATGAAAAACTGGAAACATGATGATGATTACTCCCTTCCCGTAAGGCCATCACCCAACTTACCCAACGATCAGGCTGTGCGGCTTTATCCTTCCATTTGCTTGTTTGAGGGTACCCAGATAAGTGTTGGCAGGGGAACACCGATGCCCTTTCAGATCTTAGGAAACCCCGACTTGAAAGATATGACCTTTACATTCACGCCCGTACCCATAAAAGGTGTTTCAATTGAACCTCCCCTCAAAGACAAACTATGTTATGGAATGGACTTACGATCGGTAACTCCTTCCAGAAAAGTAGATTTAAAATACTTGTTACTTTTCTATCAACAATATCCCGACAAGGAAAAATTCTTTACTGCCTATTTTGATAAACTTGCAGGCACTCCGCTTCTGAAACAGCAGATCAAAGACGGGTTAACCGAAGAACAAATCCGCGCCAGCTGGAAACCAGGGTTGGATGCATTTAATGCGAAGAGGAAGAAGTATTTATTGTATCCATAGATAGCTTCAAGCTACGGCTTCAAGCTACAATCCACATTGGTTTTGGCTTGCAGCTTAAGCTTGTGGCCAGAAGCTATAATGACCAAGCAGGAAAGAGTTAACGACATTTTAAAAACACTGGATAAACTTTATCCAAAACCGGAGGTACCACTTCATCATAAAGATGCCTACACGCTTTTGATTTCGGTATTACTTTCAGCACAATGCACGGATGAGCGTGTAAATAAAACGACTCCAGCTTTATTCAAACTTGCGAATAATCCTTTCGACATGGTCAAGCTTTCAGTGGAAGAGATCCGGGAGATTATTAAACCCTGCGGACTTTCACCCATGAAGTCCAAAGGAATTTATGGGTTGTCAAAAATACTGATCGAAAAACACAAAGGCCAGGTACCAAATACATTCGAAGATTTGGAAGAACTTCCCGCGGTTGGCCATAAAACTGCCTCGGTAGTAATGACGCAATGGTTTGGCATTCCAGCCTTTCCGGTGGATACTCACATTCATCGTCTCGCTTATCGATGGGGATTAACGAATGGAAAAAGTGTAGAGCAAACTGAGAAAGATCTGAAGCGTTTAATTCCCGAGAACAAATGGAACAAGGCTCACCTACAAATCATCTACTTTGGAAGGGAATATTGCCCGGCACGGGGCCATGTGTGGACCCAATGCCCGATCTGCAAAAAGTACATGCGTAAAAATCTCAGAGACTAAGTCAGGAAAGTGATTTCTTATACATGTTGAAAAACAAGAAGGGAAGAAACCCAAAACTAAAAACACACATACCACTTAACAACAATATGTTAGCTCCCTCCAGATGAAATAGTTTAAAGGCTATTGAAAACACAATCAAAAATGCACTTAAATACCCTAATCCAATTCTTAGTTTTTCAGACAACGACTTGCTGAGGTTGTGTTTGTAGCGATCGATGGCAAGCATCGGCAAGAACAGCAAAAGAAATCCGACAAAGCCATAGGTAAAAAGTTCTTCGGAACCAGGCCAACGCAATAATTTAGCTAAGATTCCCATCGTCATAGCGATGGAAGTTATCAAGCCCATGGAATACATGATTTTTTTCATAAGTAAAATTTTGGTTGAGTTTAAGAGAAATATTGTTTCACGCTGAATCGTATTAAGCCCATCAGGAGCCAGTTCATCCAATGCTTCCTTCAAAGAAATTTCAAATTCACTCCCGTTTGTCATCTTGACCTCGACCACACAACAAAGATGATCCAGCAAGTCATCCTTCAGCGTTTCAATGGTGATCGAACTTTCGTCTATGACCTCACGAATGTGCGCTATTTGTTCGGAGGATACCTTCATAAGGTTTTAAATTCCGGAAAAACAATTCGATTAAGTGTCGATATAAAATCCTGAAGCTCCTTCACATAGGCAACTGTTTCCTTACGTCCTTGTTGTGTGATGTAGTAATACTTGCGCACCCGTCCACTCACCGTTTCTTCCTTGAAGGAAAGAAGTCCATCGCTGGTCATTTTCTGGAGTGCCGGATAAAGCGAACCGTCTTTAAGTAAAATCTTTCCTTGTGACAATTCCTTCACTTTCTGCGAGATCTCATAACCATACATTTTCTCTTGCTCGGACAATAACTTTAGAATAATGGCCGAAATCGTGCCCTTTAGCAATTCTTTTGAATACATAGAACGAATATACATCATAATACGATATATCAAAATACGAGGGCCAATATTTTTTCAATTTCAACCATATTTGCGTCCGCCAAACAAATGAATACACTCCGAATTATTTTTATGGGCACCCCCGAATTTGCTGTACCCAGCCTGGAAATTCTGGTTCAGAACAAATTCAACGTTGTTGCAGTCATAACAGCCCCCGATAAACCCCAGGGCCGGGGGCAAAAATTAACACCTTCACCCGTGAAAGAGTGTGCGATCAAATACAGCCTACCGGTTCTTCAGCCAACCAATCTTAAATCGCCAGAATTTCTTGAAGAATTAAAAAGCTACAATGCAAATCTTCAGATTGTAGTTGCCTTTCGCATGTTGCCCGAAGTTGTATGGTCCATGCCCGCGTTAGGAACATTTAATCTTCACGCTTCGCTCCTGCCTCAATATCGTGGAGCCGCACCTATTAACTGGGCTATCATTAACGGAGAAAAGGAAACAGGTGTCACCACTTTTTTTCTGAAGCATGAAATTGATACCGGCAGTGTGATCTTTCAGGAGAAAGAAACCATTCTGGATTCGGATGATGTTGGTTCGCTCTACGAAAGGCTAATGCATAAAGGCGCGCGCCTTGTTTTGAAAACCGTACAAGCTATTGAACAGGGTGGCTATCCTTCTCAGCCACAAAATGAATCAACAGAAATCAAACATGCACCAAAGATTTTTAAAGAAACGTGTGAGATCAATTGGAATCAGTCATCCAAAAAGGTAATTGACTTTATTCGTGGTCTTAGTCCTTATCCGGCTGCCTGGACAAAAATTAATGATAAGGTTTATAAAGTATTCAAGTGTAGCCTTTCAACCAGTCGACAGTCGACAGTTGACAGTAAATCATGGACCACGGACAACAAAACATTTCTCAACATAAAGACAGCCGATGGCTGGGTTTCGATTGAAGAGTTTCAGCCCGAAGGCAAAAAGCGAATGAATGTGTCCGAATTCTTTCGCGGAAATAAGCTTTAGCATTTAGGGTGATTTATTTGGCCATTGAAATTGATTAATTTGCACATTGTTGAAAGAATGGTAATGATCATCTCCCTTATTGCGGCTGTTTCTAAGAATCATGTGATCGGAAAAAATAATGATCTGCCCTGGCACTTACCGGATGACATGAAGTATTTCATGCAAACTACCAAAGAGCACTATGTAATTATGGGTCGTAAAAACTACGAATCCATTCCTGAAAAATTCCGTCCCCTTCCCAATAGAACCAATATAGTTGTTACAAGAAGAAAAGATTTTCACGCTCCCAAGTGTGTAGTCGTCAATTCGGTAGAAGCGGGATTGACACTCGCTAAACAAGCCAATCAAAATGAACTTTTTATTATTGGTGGGTCAGAGATTTATGAACTGGGATTGCCGCTGGCAAACAGGCTTTACCTAACTGAAATTGATGCCGCGATCGAAGGTGACACCTATTTTCCTAAAATCAATAAGCAGGAATGGAAAGAAGTTTCACGTAAACACCACGAAGCAGATGCCCGGCATGCTCATCCATTTGATTTTGTAATCTATGAAAAGAAGTAACTAAACTTAGCTATGGAAGTTCACAAACGAATTCTCGCAATACTTTACATCATTTCCGGAGCTGTTCAGATCCTTGCAATGATTATTTTATCATCTATCATTTCAATAATTATTCCCTTCATCATGGAGGAAGCAGGTCCTGAGGGTCAATGGGTCTTCATGTGGATTGTTCCCTTTATCCGGTTTATCGCTATTGGAATCATTATCCTGTTTTCCATACCTTCGATCATTGCCGGAATTGGCATCCTCAATAATAAAAAATGGGCACTTACTCTTGCATTGGTATTGGGCTGCTTTAAGCTCTTCTCTTTTCCAATCGGTACTGCTATTGGTATTTATACTATTTGGGTGTACTCTGAAAATCACAAACACCCTACAAATTAATTTATGAGCAATCTAACAGGTAAAGTTATCTGGATAACGGGCGCTTCGTCTGGTATAGGTGAAGCCCTTACCTATGAACTGGTAAAAAAGGGAGCTAAATTAATTCTATCGGCCCGCAGAAAAGAAGAACTCGAACGCGTAAAAGGAAACAGTCCGGCCCCGGCACAGCCCTTCATTCGCATTCTGCCTCTTGATTTGAGTGAACCTTCAACATTAAAGCTCTGCACGGAAGCCGCTATTCAATTATTTGGGCATATTGACATTCTTGTAAACAATGGCGGTATCAGTCAACGCAGTCTTGCAAAAGATACTAGCCTTGATGTGGATCGCAGAATTATGGAGGTCGACTATTTTGGTTCAATGGGATTGTCGAAACACCTGCTTCCGCACTTTCTTAAGAGGAACGCAGGTCACTTTGTGACCATTACCAGTGTCATGGGTAAAATTGGTACCCCATACCGCACCGGCTATGCAGCTGCCAAACATGCGCTCCATGGATTCTTCGATTCACTGCGTGCCGAACTCTGGAAAGACAGCAAAAACATCTATGTGACCTTGGTTTGCCCGGGTTGGATTAACACGAACCTTAGTATTGCAGCCTTGTTGGGTGATGGCTCGGCTCAAAACAGAAAGGATGACACCCATGAGGCCGGAATGAAACCGGAGGTTTTTGCCCGGAAAATGATTCAAGCCATTGAAAAGAAAAAAAGAGAAGTCTACATCGGGGGTACAAAAGAAGTGCTGGCCATATACCTGAAACGCTTCTTACCAGGTCTGTTTGCAAAAATTGTACGTAATGCTAAAGTGAAGTGAGCTGGTACGAGTATCCTTTAATTATTATGGTAGGATTTCTCGCAGCCTTTTTAAATACCGTGGGTGGTGGTGGCTCTTTATTTTCTGTACCGATTCTAACATTTATCGGACTACCTATTACTATAGCCAACGCCACAAGCCGGGTGGCAATTCTCTTTCAAAATATTTTTGCCGTGGGTGGCTTTCGAAGCAAAGGTGTTGAGCTACCCTGGCCGTATGCCATTTACTTAGGATTGGCTTCTCTTGGTGGAGGTATTCTGGGTTCTCTGCTTGCATCTCGCATGTCGGACGATGTTTTCAAAAAAATCTTTGTAGTAGTAATGATCTTTTCGGTTGGGTTGGTATTGTTTGATCCCTTTAAATCGAAAGGGGATGAAAAATTATCTCCCAAACATCAATGGATGGGCGCTTTCCTGTTTTTATTTATTGGAGTGTATGGTGGCTTTGTTCAGGCGGGTATTGGATTTCTTGTTATAGCAGTTTTAAGTTTAGTTAACAACCTAAGCCTGGTGAAAAGTAATTACGTAAAAGTATTTGCTGCAATTGTTTATACAGGTGTATCTGTTATTGTATTTGCCTGGCAAGGAAAAATCAATTGGTCCATTGGATTAATTCTGGCCATCGGCCATGCACTGGGCGGGTGGTATGCCAGCCGGTGGTCCGTTAAAGCTGGTGAGATCTGGATTAAACGGATTATGGTTCTCTCTGTGATTGCAATGGCCATAGCCCTTTGGTATTCCTGAAAAGACTCTTACCTTTCTTTATGAAAAAGTATTTCGCAATTCTACTTCTGGTTGGTATATATCTTACCGGCTGTAAATCAGAACAATCATCAGACAAAGTAACTCCTGAAAAATATAGACCGCAATTCCACTTTACACCAGAGAAAAATTGGATCAATGATCCCAACGGGCTTGTATTTTATGAAGGTGAGTATCATCTGTTCTATCAATACAATCCCTTCGGTACTATGTGGGGCCACATGAGTTGGGGACATGCGGTAAGTCGCGATATGATAAATTGGGAGCATCTCCCCATCGCCCTGGAGGAATATCTTGATCCTACCACTGGTGACAGTACTATGATTTTCTCGGGCACAGCGGTTGTTGATTACAATAATACCAGTGGCTTATGTGAAGGTAAAGACTGCATGATTGCGATTTACACGTCCAACCTCCACAAAGACAACCAGGGTCTCAGACAGCATCAGAGTCTTGCTTACAGTAATGACAAAGGCCGTACCTGGAAACGATATAACAAAAATCCGGTACTCGATATTCAACGCAAGGATTTTCGTGATCCAAAAGTATTCTGGTACGAACCCCAGCAGAAGTGGGTGATGGCTCTCGTGGTGCCAGATTTATTTACCGTACAACTTTATGAATCCAAAAATCTTCTGAAGTGGGATTTGATGAGTGAATTTGGAAAGGTTGGTGATACCCTCCGCATCTGGGAATGTCCTGATCTGTATGAACTACCCATTGAAGGACAGCCCGGAAAAACTCAATGGGTTCTCTCTCTTTCAGGAGGACATCCTGCCGGACCTGCTTTTGTCGGAATGCAATATTTTGTGGGTGAATTTGACGGTAAAACTTTTAAGTCTGAACAAACCGCTCCACGTTACCTCGAGCATGGCAAAGACTATTATGCAGGAATCGTTTTCAATAATGTAACGGACCGTACGATCATGCTTGGTTGGATGAACAACTGGACGTACGCAAATCAGATTCCAACAGGAACCTGGCGCGGTGCATTTTCCATTCCACGTGAACTGAGATTAAAAGAAAAATCTGAAGGGCTTAGACTAAGCCAGCATCCCATTGTTGAATTCAATGCGTTACGAGCAGAAGAAGTTGGAGAGCTAAATTCATTCACGACAAATTCATTTGAGCTGGAATTAGAAATACCAGATGGGGGTGGAATTCAGCTTTTTAAATCGGACACGGAACAAACTACGATCGGCTATCGGGACGGTAAGCTTTATCTGGATCGATCAAAATCCGGTAACGTCTCATTTCAAAAAGATTTTGTCAGCGTAGAATCAATTACTGTAAATCCAAAAGAAGCCGTTATTACTGTGACAATTATTGTTGATCAATCCATCATTGAAGTAATTTCGAAAGATGGTTTGTATGCAATTACAGATCAGGTTTTTCCAACAAGCAAAAAATCAACAATAGAGTTATTCGGAAATGCCAGCGTTAAGAAAGGGTGGAAACTAAAATCAATTATTCCGTAGGCTGATTCTTCTTACCAAAACGAGTATTAAACACTGGCAGAACGCGTAAGCCTTTTGGATTTTCTTTTACAATATTGATCACCCCAAACTGAACGCCTTTAATCTTGTGTGTATAGTTAACTACACCAACCGTTATTCCTTTTTGTGAACCCTTTATATGATTGAACGCACTTACTGAAACTCCTTTAAAAGAGCCTTCAATGTCTTCGCGCGTTTCAATACCATCATTCTTACTCTTGTTCGTATAGCCTACCTTCATATAAGCTGGGGTAAGTATCAATCCCTTCATATCCTGACTTCCTGCAATGGGCGCGATAACAAATGCAGTCACTTTGGTACTGCCAACCGCCAATAACGAAATAGCTATTCCTTTCAATTCTTTACCTGCACCAACACCCAATCCACCAAATGTAATTCCGCTTACGGTTTCACCTGCGCCCACACCTAAGCCACCAATATTGATTCCTGTAAGATTTTCACCTGCACCCACACCAAGTCCGCCAATAGTAATACCCGAAACATTTTCTCCTGCACCGACACCTAACGTTCCGAAACTAAATCCCTTCAGATTACCGCCAGCACCAACACCCAAGCCACCAAGGTTGATTCCCTTAACATCTCCACCTGAGCCAACACCTAATCCCCCAATGCTGATACCCACCAGATTTCCACCAGAACCAATTCCAAGTCCGCCAATATTCAATCCTTTTACATCACCTCCTGCACCAATACCTAGTCCACCAAGGTTAATTCCGGAAAGATTATTTTTTGCCCCAACTCCAAAAACGCCTACACCTAATCCATTTCGGTTTTCGGTACCCATGGCCAATGGCAACCCAATGGAGATACCATTTACTGTACCTGTTTGATCGTCCTCATCTTTCGGTTGCCAGATGGTGACATTAATACCATTTATTTTCTCAACGTTTTTATCGCGATAATTAAAGCGTAAGCCTGTGAAAACGGGTAGGTTGCCAAATCCGATACCTCCTTTTTTTGATGGAATTCCAACGCCTTGAGCTCGCGAGTTAAATGTAACTGCTAATAGAAGAATGGGAAATAAAATTTTCCTGAAATGCATACTCATTATTTTTATCCACCCCTAAGACGCTAAATAAAACAAAAGGTTGCACGCATAAGTTTAACGTGCAACCTTTCTTAACAAGTCAGAAATTACGCTTTCACCGGCTCACGATGCCCTACCCATGTAAAACGTTTTGTAACATATTCAGGATTGGTGAAAGAAGCATTGCCCGAAGGATTTCCACCTGTTACATGAAAATCGGAGAAGGCTGCGTTTTGATTCATGTAAATGCCACCCGTTAAATTAAATGAAACCGGGGTAGCTGCTAATGACATCTCATCGGCTATCTTTTCTTTGATGGCGGCATCGGTTGTATACGCTCCGCAGGAAATTGCACCATGCTGTTGCGCCATTTCCTTAGCAAGAGAAATAGATTGATCTGTATTTTTTGTTTTGATTAACAAAGCTATAGGACCAAATAACTCTTTACTGAATACATCCTTTTTCGAAGCATCAACTTCCACAACGATCGGAGTTGCCACGCGTGCCTTTTTAAACATTGGGTTTTCAAATGAGCGGGAGTGCAGCCAGACCTTTCCCGGAAGTTTTTCAGATTCCTGCACTCGCTGACCAGTTTTTTTATTCTGAATTGCACCTAACACAAAAGGACCAGCTTTTGGATTGTCCACCAGGCTGTTGATGTTGGCAACAAACTTTTCCGCAAACTGATCGAAGGATATAATGCCTGCTGGAGTCTTTATACCACCTTCGGGGATGAAGAAGTTTTGCGGGGCTGTACACATTTGGCCACTATATAAATTAACCGAGAAGGCAAGGTTTGCCGCAGTCTTATCAATATCTTCTACCGAATCAAGAATAACAGAGTTAACGCCTGTCTTTTCTGTAAAGACAGTTTTACCCTGCAACGCTTCCAGGTAACTTCCGAATACTGAGTTACCTGTAAAGTCGATCAGCTTCACATCCGGATGTTCGGCCAGTTCTTTGGTAATCATCTTATCATATGTATCAACTGCCAATTGACAGATGTTAGGATCGAGATTATTCTCTGCTAATACTTTTTGAATCTCTGCAACAAAAATTGCAATTGGAAGAATAGCTCCCGGATGAGGCTTTACAATTACCGGATTACCTGTAATTAAACTTCCATAAATTCCGGTCACAGAATTCCAGGTTGGAAAAGTGGAGCAACCAATTACTACTGAAACTCCTTTGGGCACAGCACGCCACTCTTTGTTGATTTGCAAATTAAATTTGCCCATGGGCTTATCCCACAAAGCAGACTGTGGAAACCGATTCAACTCTTCATAGCCGGCTGCGATAGCTTCCAATGCTCGGTCTGCTGCATGCGGACCCGAAGCCTGAAAGGCCATCATGTAACCCTGGCCGGTTGTGTGCATCGTTGCATAGGCAATTTCAAAAAAGCGAGTCTTCACTCGCTCAAGCGATTCCAACAGAATTCCGGTGCGATCATTTATACTAACCTTCCGCCACACATGAAAACTTTTTTTTGCGCGATCAATTAATACCTCACTTGAAAAAAGTGGATAAGAGATCTTTAGCGGTTCTTGTAAATAAGGCGACTCTTCTTGGCCAACCCAGCTAACTTCTCCTGTCTGCTTCAACTCTTCAAATTTCTTTCCGAGCGAGTTTTTAAACTTAGCCTGACCATCAGCATCGGCAGTTTCGCCATAAATGGATGGAGCCGGATGTTCAGGAAAAGCCGCATAAAATGTGCGGGCATGCAGTGCTTCTATTGCCTTTGTTAACGTGGCTTTATGTTTTTCGAATAAGCTCATATCATTTTGTTTGAGAACCAAAAACTCTTTTCAATAATTCCGTAGTACGAGCCATAGGATCTTGCCGGATACTTTTCTCTTCTTTCGCGATCAAGGTGAACAAACCTTGTATCGCCATATCAGTCGCATAATCATTCAAATCAGGATTTACCTTTTGCACCAACGGAATCTTATTATATCGATTAACAATATCACCATAGTACTTTGTGGCACTGACTTTATCCAATGAAGTCTGAATAACCGGACTGAATTTCTCTTTCAACTGGGCACTGGTAGTTCTTTTAAGGTACTGAGTAGCTGCATCCGGCTCCCCTCTCAAAATAGCCCATGCATCATCAATTGTCATTTGCCTGATAGCAGCGATAAAAATGGGCTTAGCGTCTTTCGCAGCATCTTCTGCTCCCCGGTTTAACGTCATTACAAACTTATCTATTTCACTGCCCAATCCCAACTGACGAAGGCGATCCTCTACCTTCTTAACATCCGGTGGAAAAGGAATTTTTATTTCAGGATTCTTGAAGTAGCCGTCAAGTTGAGATGCTAAATCTGCCCCATTCGAAATACCTTTAATCAAAGCTTCCTTTAACCCTTCACTTACTTCTGCCGTGGTTAATGGCTTATCTCCGCCAATTGCTTTGTTGGCATCCGAAATAGCCTGATTTATCTGTGCTGTAGTGCAAGCGCCAAAGACGAGTGCAATGCCAATAAATAGTTTTCTCATAGATGTCAAAAATTCAGGGCTAAGGTAGGAAAAAGTAGGTGTTGCCAGCCAATTTATACCAACCTGATTATTTGGAATCTAACGGTTGTATCCTATTTTGCACAGCCTTATTTCTACCAAACACCCAAAACTATTCCTGTGAAAAAAATCCTTGCTGAACTGCTCACCATTGGTGACGAAATCCTATACGGTCAAATTGTTGACACTAATTCGCAATGGATGAGTGTGGAGTTAGACAAAGTAGGTATTAAAGTAATTCGTAAAACTACTGTGGGAGATATTGAAGAAGAAATTATTACTGCTTTCGCAGAAGCTGAAAAAAGAGCGGATGTTATTTTGATTACCGGAGGGTTAGGACCTACCAGCGATGATAGAACCAAACCTTGCCTGGCAAAATACTTTAACTGCGAAATGAAAATCAATGAAGAAGCATTGGCTGAAGTAACCGAGTTTTTCAAAAGTCGCGGAAGAGAATTAACTGAACTTAATCGTTTACAGGCATCTTTACCAACTGCCAGCGAAAAAATTACAAATCCTGTGGGCACTGCACCAGGAATGTGGTTCAATAAAGGCGACAAAGTTTTTATGTCGATGCCAGGTGTACCGCATGAGATGAAGAAAATGATGACCGAGCAGGTGATTCCACGGCTGGCTAAAAAATATCAGCTTCCGGTTATTCATCATAAAGTAATTCGCACGATAGGTTTAGGTGAATCTTTCCTCGCAGAAAAAATTGCCGACTGGGAAAACGCATTACCAGAACATATTAAGCTAGCCTATTTGCCAAGTTTGGGTGAAGTAAAACTTCGTCTGACAGGATTTGGGAGTTCCCTGGCACAATTGGAGACTGAGACGAATAAACTAACTGAAAGTCTAAAAGATAGAATTGGCCAGTTCATCTACGGATATGGAGAAGAACCTATTGAAGTTGTTATTGGCAATTTGCTGAAAGAAAGAAAACTCACCCTCTCCATCGCAGAGAGTTGCACAGGGGGATATCTGTCGCACATGATTACCAGTGTGCCCGGAAGTTCAGAATACTTTTTAGGTACGATGATTCCATATGCCTACGAAATAAAAATGCGTCAACTCGGGGTTAAGCCTGAGATTCTGGAAAAATACGGAGCAGTGAGTGAACCTACGATTATTGAAATGGCGAACATCGTTCGTGCAAAATTCAATACCGATATAGGTGTAGCTACCAGTGGAATTGCCGGACCTGGTGGCGCCACCGCTGATAAACCTGTAGGAACTGTTTGGATTGCGTACTCAGATAAACATCACACAGTTACCCGAAAACTTCAGCTCTCGAAAGATCGCATGATTAACATTCGAATGGCTTCTGTAGCCGTGTTGAATTTAATTCGCCAGAGTCTGCCCAAACAATAAACTCTGAGACAAGTCTGAAATCGTTGAAATAGCCTCCAAACTATTTCGACAATTTATATCGCTGAATGGCAATCGGTTGCATGACTTTCGTCATACTTCCCAAGGATTAAAACGCTCATCTTCATAGCATTAAAACGGCTAATTATGAGCACTCATTCCGCACAAAAAAAACACTTTTCTGTGGAGCCGGTTCGCTCCCACCTCCTTTCTGAACTTTGGCAGTATCAATTGCAGGAAGGTTGTATTTCGGAAGAATCCGTAAAGAAACTTTCAGCCCAATATCAGCTTTCCGAAATTGAAATAGCGGGTGTAGCTTCCTTTTATCACTTCTTTCACCAGCAACCAGCAGGTAAGCATACCATATATATCAATAATAGTATCATTTCAGAGCTGAAGGGATTCGAGCGAATGAAAGAGACCTTTGAACGCGAAACGGGTGCTCATCTTAACGGTGTTGATGCAACCGGAACGTTTGGGCTGTATGCAACACCCTGTATTGGCTTAAGCGATCAGGAACCCGCTGCCTTGATCGACTTCTTTCCGTTCACTAATCTGAACGCCCTTAAAGTAAAAGAGATTATACAAAAACTGAAACAAGGAAAATCGCCCGAAGAAATTTGCGATGAGCCGCAGGATAACATCCGATATACACCCGCCAACAACCGGACCATTTTCTTTGCTCCCTACACACGGGGTGAAGCAATTAAAAAACTATCAGGCCTTGGACCCGATGGTGTCATCGAACAACTTCGCATTTCAGAACTTGCTGGTCGTGGTGGGGCTTTCTTTCCTACCGGAAAGAAATGGGATACCTGCAGATCCTATAAAGACAATCCTAAGTTTATTGTTTGCAATGCCGATGAAGGTGAACCAGGTACATTTAAAGACCGGGTTTTACTAAACAATCAACCGGGTTCTGTGCTGGAAGGAATGGTGATTGCCGGATATACCGTGGGTGCGGAATATGGAATCATTTATCTACGGGGCGAATACCGCTGGCTCGTGCACAAACTGGAAACTGAAATCCAGGCATTTCATGATACTGGTTTGCTTGGTGCGGATGCAGGTGGAATCAAAGGATTCACCTTTGATATTCGTGTAGAGGTTGGGGCCGGTGCTTATGTGTGTGGTGAAGAAACCGCATTGCTAGAATCGCTGGAAGGGAAACGCGGTGAACCCAGAACGAAATGGTTCTACCCGGTAGAGAAAGGATATCTCCAACTTCCTACGGTTGTTAATAACGTTGAAACGTTTGCCTCGGTAGCACGCCTGCTGCAACTGGGATCTTTCGAATATCTCAAACGTGGCATGCCGGGTTCGCCAGGCACTAAATTGATCAGTCTTTCCGGAGATTGTAAACTTCCGGGCATCTATGAAATTGAGTGGGGCATGACGGTAGCCGAGTTACTGGATCAATGCGGTGCCGAAGATCCGTTCTTTATTCAGGTAAGTGGACCCTCCGGTGAATGCATCTCCGTTAAGGAAAAGTACAGGCGTATTTCCATGCTGGATTTAATGGCGCAAAAAGATATTCGGTGTGGCGGTTCCTTCATGATCTTTAATAGTCATCGCGACCTGGTTCATATCCTCCTAAACTTTTCAAGCTTTTTCAAACACGAGTCGTGTGGTGTGTGCACTCCTTGCCGGGCTGGAAACTTTATCATTCAACGCAAGTTGGAACGATTTAAAAATGGATTAGCTGATATGAATGACCTCAAAGAATTGAGAAACTGGGGCACCATTATGAAAACTACCAGTCGGTGCGGACTCGGTAAAACGGCCAGCAATTCAGTCATTCAGTCCATCGAAAAATTCAATGACTATTTCGCGAGCCGCTTTGCAACCACCGATAATAGTACCTATCGAAAATTTGATCATACGAACGCTGTTGCTGAATACGAACGCTATAAACCTTAAATCTCATGGCAACCTGCACCTTTTGGATTGACGGAAAAAAATATGAAGCCGAAGAAGGCAGTAACCTTGTGGATGCTGCCAGGGAAAACGGAGTCTTCATTCCTTCGCTGTGTTACTTCAAGCATATCGATCCGCCTCTTGGCACCTGCCGCACGTGTACATGCAAAATCAATGGCCGGTATAATCCAGCCTGCACCGAAAGTATTAAGGAAGGATTAAAAGTGGAAGTGAATACTCCCGAGTTGGTAGACATGCGAAAAGCCTTGGTGGAAATGATGTTTGCGGAAGGCAATCACTTTTGTCCGGCTTGTGAGAAGAGTGGAAACTGCGATTTGCAACACATGGGTTATGAACTTGGAATTTCTACCTCCCGTTTCCCACACCTCTTTAAAGATCGGCTGATTGACTACCAACCTAAACGCATGGTGATGGAACACAATCGCTGCATTAAATGCCGCAGATGTGTTGAAGAGGTTTTTACCTCCGATGGCAAGCGGGTGTTCATGTATATCAATCGCGGAAACGAAACCCAGGTGGGTATTGATTATGTACAGGAAGCAAAGCTTTCTGAAAGCGAAGCGGAAAAAGCGATGAAGATGTGCCCTACTGGTGCGATTATCGTACGCGGAAAAAGTTTATCAAAACCTTTCGGTGATCGGGCCTTCGATATGGAATCTTCTCAGAAACATTTCCGACATACGATTACTGAAAAACCGAAAGTAGCCAATTTCGAAAAGAAAACGATCGCAACCGTTTCGTTGGCCGGATGTTTCGGCTGCCACATGTCGATGCTCGATATAGACACTGATATACTTGATGTCGCAGAATTGGTTTCATTCAATAAATCACCGCTTACTGATATAAAAACATTTACGCAGCGTTGCCATTTAGGTATTGTAGAAGGTGGATGTTGCAATACTGAGAATATTGAAACCTTGAAAAAATTTAGAGAGATGTGCGACATATTGGTGGTGATGGGTGAATGTGCAGTATGGGGTGGATTGCCAGCCATGCGCAACACGATTCCGTTGGGCGAATGTCTGGAAGAAGCTTATCTGAATAGCGTTACCAGCGAGCAAGGTGAAAACACAGTTCCTTATCATGAAGATTTACCAAAAATTCTGGATCGGGTTTATGGCTGCAACGAAATCGTGAAAGTGGATTACACGATTCCAGGTTGTCCACCTTCGCCTAATCATATCTGGAAAGTAGTGAAGAGCCTGCTGTGGGGTGAAGATTATTCATTGCTGTATTCTGAATTTAAGTATGACTAAACTAATAGGCGTCAAGACACCTCAAAGGTGTCAGACGCCTAATAAACATTTATGAAAAAGAAAATCACCATCGATCCGGTAACCCGCGTAGAAGGGCACGGACGAGTAACCATACACCTTGATGAATACGGCAAAGTAGAAGACTCATTCTTTCACATTGTTGAATTCAGAGGGTTTGAGCGATTTATTCAGGGTCACCCTTATTGGGAAGCACCTGTGTTGGTACAGCGCTTATGCGGAATATGTCCCGTGAGTCACCACCTTGCGGCTGCGAAAGCGATCGACCAATTGGTAGGCGTTGATCCGGAAGACTTATCACCAGCTGCATTCAAGCTAAGGAAGTTGATGCACTACGGCCAGATTTTCCAGTCTCATGCGTTGCATTTCTTCTATCTCGCTTCCCCCGATTTACTGTTTGGCGTGGATGCCCCTGTCGAAAAAAGAAATGTGTTCGCAGTAGCTATTGAGAATAAGGAGCTCGCCAAGAAAGGCATCCTGATGCGCAAGTTCGGCCAGGAAATCATTCAGTCAATTGCCGGAAAGAAAATTCACGGTGTTGCCGCTGTGCCCGGGGGCATGCACAAAACGTTCGATCCCAAGGAACGGGAATATTTCCTGAATGGAAAAGATATTCCCAACATCAACACAATGATTGAATGGTCGCAGGAGATTATCGAATTCATCAAAGGCTATCATAAGAAAAACAGAAACATGCTCGATACATTTGCCGCATTTCCTTCAGGCCATTTAGGCATGGTGAACAATTCCGGCAATATGGAATTGTATCACGGCAAGTTAAGGGCTATCGATAGTGAAGGAAATATTACGTTGCCGGATGTATCAACCAACGACTATCAGAAATACTTTTTAGAAGGTGTTGAGCGCTGGTCGTACATGAAGTTCCCGTACCTGAAAGACGTGGGTCGTGAAAAAGGTTGGAACCGGGTCGGACCACTGGCGCGGATTAATATCTGCAATGCAATTCCTACACCACTCGCAGAAAAAGAGCGACAAGCATTTATTGCTTTTACCGGAAAGAAAGTGAATAACAGTACCCTCTACTCACACTGGGCGCGGTTGATTGAAATACTCCACTGTGCAGAAATGATGAGAGACTTACTGCATGATGATGAGATTCTGAGTTCTGACTTAGTGCGCGAAGGAAAACCGAGATTAGAGGGAATTGGAATTATTGAAGCTCCGCGCGGCACACTTACCCACCATTACCAGATTGATGAGAAAGGAATGATCACACGCTGCAACCTGATTGTGTCAACTACTCACAACAACGAGGCGATGAACCAGGCCGTGCGTTGGGTAGCTAACAACGTAATCAGTCAGAAAGGAACGATTACTGATGGCATGCTCAACCAGGTGGAAGTTGCAATTCGGGCTTATGACCCTTGCCTGAGTTGTGCTACACAAGCATTAGGACAAATGCCCTTACGGGTTGAATTGATAAACTACAAAGGTGAACTGATCGATGAGCGAATTAAAAATGGCTAGCAGGATCCTGATGATCGGCATTGGCAACAATGGCCGCAGTGATGATGCACTGGGGTGGAAATTTGTTGACGAGTTTTCTAATCGCGAAGATCTTTTTGATATTGAACACCGGTACCAATTGCAAATTGAAGACGCGTTGCTGATTACCGAATATAAAAAAGTAATTTTTGTCGATGCCTCGCATAAAGAATACGAAAACGGTTTTTCGTTTTACAAATGCATCCCGGCCCGCACCGAAGCCTTTACTACTCATAAGCTTGAGCCCGAAACTGTACTATGGCTGGCGAATGACTTATTCAATCAATCTCCGGAAGTATATGTAATGGCTATCTCAGGTGTTAACTGGGAATTACATCAGGGCCTAACTCCTATCGCCCAACAAAACTTTGAGCGAGCAATCTCATTTATTAAAGACTGGTTAACAAAAAAACACCAACTTTTTCAAATTAATTGAGTTTCAGTGTTGGTAGCATCAAACAAAAACATATTCGTACATATATTTGTATGCTGGGCACCAGTCTTTTGAAAGAGAGTGTAAAATTGACAATATGAGAAATGGAAATTTGGGTTTCAAGAGTTATCATCGTGCTAATAGTATTTCTAATCAGTTGTAACGAGGATGGAAATACTCTAGTAGAATCTTCTGACAGTTTAATTTTTGCAGGGAGCTTCGATAAAAATTTTTATGCATTTGACGCCACAACAGGTGAAGTAAAATGGAAGTTTACGACTGGTGGACAAATTAATTCAAGTCCTAGCATTAATGACAATACTGTCTATTTTGGGAGTAATGATGGATACTTGTATGGATTGGATGCGAATTCAGGTGAATTAAAGTGGAAATATCTAACAGAAAGTTGGGTAACATCAAGTCCGTTGGTTTTTGATGGAATTGTCTACGTTGGAGGTATGGATAATAACCTTTACGCAATTAACGCTTTCACGGGTAGTCTAGTCTGGAAAACATCTACATCTAATCATATTTCATCAAGTCCGACAATTTTTGACAATGTGGTGTTTGTGGGTAACTATGACAGTAATCTTTATGCATTTAATAAAATGACTGGAGAACAAATATGGAAAGCCAAATCGGCTAGTTTAATAAACTACTCTAGTCCTACGCTCGTTGGAGGACTTGTCTATATAGGAAATCATGATAATAGCTTTTTTGCATTTGACGGAGAGAGCGGTGTACTTAAATGGAAGACTGAAATTACAAATGGCTTTGATTCAAGTCCAATCGTCTCAAATGGTGCTGTTTACGTGGGTAGTGTTGACAATAGTTTGTATGCTTTCAATGCAATAACTGGTGAATTAAAATGGAAATCACCGACCAAAGGATCTATTTTTTCAAGTCCAACAATTAAAGATGGTGTTGTCTTGATAGGTAGCACAGATAAAAATATGTACGCTATTGCTGAGGGTACAGGGAAACAAAAATGGAAGAGACCAATAAATGGCTCCATCGTTTCAAGTCCAACCGCATCAAGTGATGCAATTTACTTTGGGACTCAAGAAGGCATATTTTATTCAATTGAATTAAATACTGGACAAGTTAGATGGAAAACATCCACTGGGACAGGCAAAGAAATTTCAAGTAGTCCATGTGTAATAGACAAACTAGGTAACGTTTATCATTCTGGAATTAGTGGGTATTAAAAAACAGGCCACAAATGGTTAAGTA
The DNA here is from genome assembly GCA_044229915.1 of Cyclobacteriaceae bacterium. GTDB lineage: Bacteria > Bacteroidota > Bacteroidia > Cytophagales > Cyclobacteriaceae > ELB16-189. Next base: position 24,170 of record JBGASB010000004.1, on the reverse strand, counting down.
ACTCCCGATCTCCCAACAATAAGTTTATGCCAACTGTGGGTGAAATCTAGGTATAAAGTTTAGTTTTCTATTTCGTTCAGCCACGAGGGGACAAAAATCGATTCGTAAACTGCAGCCGTCATAAACACAAACGTTACACCAATTAATCCAACAAAAAAGTGCAGGCCTTTCGGCCTGCACTTTCTACACTAACTCTTACTCAGTTATTTTGACAACAACTTGGCGTGTGCTGCTGCGAGACGTGCAACCGGCACCCGTGGGCCTGAGCAAGAAACATAGTTCAATCCAATCTCATGGCAGAACATGATGGATTCGGGATGACCACCGTGTTCACCACAAATTCCAACTTTCAGGTCTTTGTTATTTTTACGACCGTCTTCAACCGCCATCCGCATCAGTTTACCCATCGCTTTGCGATCCAGCACTTCAAAAGGATTGTCTTTCAACACAGCCTGTGAAATGTAGAATGGTAAAAACTTATTCTCGGCATCCTCGCGTGAGAAGGAGAAGGTTGCCTGGGTAAGGTCGTTTGTACCAAAGGAGAAGAATTCAGCCACGTTGGCAAGTTCTTCTGCCTGCAAGCAAGCGCGAACCACTTCAATCATTGTTCCAAATTTAAACTTAAGGGTAATCTTCTTCGAAGTTTCAATCTGGGTTCTGATCTGATCCACAAACACTTTCACTTGTTCAAGTTCTTCAGCTGTACAAACCTGGGGCACCATAATTTCTGGTCTTGCATCGATGTTTGCAATCTGACATTCGGCTGCTGCTTCAAGAATAGCCTGAATTTGCATTCTATAGATTTCAGGGAATGTTAAACCAAGACGCACGCCTCTGTGGCCCAGCATCGGGTTCACTTCATGTAATTCGCGAACTTTGCGTAACATTTGACCTTTCTTCTCAATGGCTTTTTCAATCAGTTCAACTCCGGCCATGGTGAAGGGTTCAGAAGAACGCTCGGCCATTTTCAAATCCGCATTCAATAATCTCAAGCTGCTGAACAGATCAGTCACGCCACTTACAGTGCCTTTCAGTTTTTGTAAATGTTCAACCTCATCTCTAAGAACATCTTCAGTAGGAAGAAACTCATGGATTGGAGGATCTAACAAGCGAACAGTAACAGGCTTGCCTTTCATCGCAGTAAAGATTTCGCGGAAATCTTTGCGCTGAATGTCTTTCAGACGATTCAGAGCAGATTCTCTTTCTTCCGTAGTAGCTGCCAAAATCATTTCAACTACAATCGGTAAACGATCTACATCATTAAACATTCTTTCTGTGCGGCATAAGCCAATGCCCATGGCACCAAACGTCAAGGCTTTATCAGCTGCACCTGGCGTATCTGCGTTAGCGAACACTTTCAACCTGGCAACTTCATCAGCCCAGCTCAATAATTTTTTCAGATCTTCTGAGAACGTGGGCTCTACGGTTGGGATCACACCTTTATATACAAATCCAGTACCGCCATCAATTGTAATATAGTCGCCTTCATGCAAGATCTTATCTCCGATCTCAGCCTGGCGAAGTTTTACATCTACCTTAATACCTTCGGCACCGGCCACACAAGGTTTACCCATACCTCTGGCTACCACGGCAGCGTGTGAAGTTTTACCTCCACGGCTGGTAAGAATTCCCTGAGAGGCAAAGAATCCGTGAATGTCTTCAGGTTTTGTCTCTTCACGAACCAAAATAACTTTCTCGCCTGATCGACCTAATAACTCGGCACGATCGGCATCAAATACAACGTGACCGGAAGCGGCACCAGGAGATGCTGGAAGCCCTTGAGCCAAGGGCTCTACTTTATGTGAAGAATCTAACCGAGGGTGAAGCAATTGTTCGAGGATATCCGGTTTGATGCGTAACAAGGCTTGCTCTTTCGTGATCAATCCTTCTTTTACCATTTCCACGGAAGTGCGAACCATGGCTACAGTATTCATCTTACCATTACGGGTCTGCAAGCAAAACAGTATCCCCTTCTCAATGGTGTATTCAAAATCCTGAACTTCTTTGTAGTGGGACTCTAACTTATTGCGTAATCCTTCCAGTTGCTTGTATAAGTCAGGCATTTCAGTAGCAAGTTCAGCAACAGGTTTAGGGGTGCGGATACCGGCTACTACATCTTCGCCTTGTGCATTAGTCAGATATTCTCCAAACATCACATTTTCGCCAGTGCCAGGGTCGCGGGTAAAACCAACGCCAGTAGCACAATCGTTACCCATATTACCAAAGACCATTGTTACCACATTCACAGCAGTACCATTAGCCATTGCCGGTGTAATCTTAAACTCTCTGCGATAATCTACGGCACGTTTTCCCATCCACGAATTGAAAACTGCTTTGATGGCAATTTCAAGTTGTTCGAACACATCTTCAGGGAAAGGCTTACCAGTATGCTCACGTACTACTTTCAAGAAACGTTCGCTGATATCAATCAGATCTTTCGTATTTAAGCCAACATCTACTTTTACTCCGGCCTTGCGTTTCACCTCTTCAAAGTGAACATCAAATTTTTCATCGGGCACACCCAAAGCAACCTTTCCAAACAATTGGATAAATCTGCGATATGCATCATATCCAAATCGTTCGTTGTTGGTTTGCTTGATCAGCCCTTTCAGGGTTTTAGAATTTAATCCAAGGTTGAGGATAGTATCCATCATACCGGGCATTGACATGGCCGATCCGGAACGTACAGAAACCAATAGCGGATTTTCGGGGTCGCCAAATATTTTACCGGTTGCTTTTTCAAGCGCTGTCATATTTTTCCTCACCTGGTCAATAACTCCCAGTGGCAATTTGCGATCGGGTTCGGCCAGGTAGGTCAAACAAGTTTCAGTTGTTACAACAAATCCAGGAGGAACATTAAGTCCAATCTGGGTCATCTCACACAGGTTGGCTCCTTTGCCGCCTAGTAATTGTTTGTTCTTTCCATCGCCTTCATGAAAAGAGTATACAAATTGTTGGGTTTTCATATCAGGCTTTTTGGTTGCGGGTTTTTCAAGTATTTCGGTGTTCATGGCTCTATGTTTTAGTGTACCCGAAGGTCATACCCTGCCTCACCTTAAAGAATGACTTCCATCAGGTCTGTGGGAGATTGAAATCAGGAGACTATTTTGACGATTTAAAATTCTCGCAATAGGTGCCCTTTTACAAAGCTCAATAAGCACAGTATTTTATTTTAAAAACGACAAATTGAACAAACAGAATTGGGCAATCTCTGTCAAACACCGAATTGAAAAGTGGCTATTCGAATCATGGCAAAAATGTTAACTTGCAGGTCTAACAAACGATTGAATCATGGCGCTGGTAGAACTGATCATGCCTAAAATGGGTGAGAGTATCATGGAGGCTACAATCCTTTCATGGCTGAAGAAACCCGGTGATAAAATTGACCAAGATGAATCAGTATTGGAGGTAGCAACCGACAAGGTTGATACCGAAGTACCCTCCACGCACGGTGGAATCTTAAAAGAAATAATTGCACAGAAAGGTGAAGTAGTTAAGGTAGGAAGCCCCATCGCCATAATTTCAACGGAAGGAAATGACGAGGTTACGCCTGCTGCACCTAAAGAAGAGGCAAAACCTCAACCTGAAGTTAAATCAACTCATGTAGAACCTGTTCATGCATCAAATGGAGTGGGTGTTCCGGCTGCTGATTTCAAATCTTCAACCCGGTTTTATTCACCACTTGTTAAGAATATCGCTAAGGAAGAAAACATTGCAATTGCTGAATTAGAAACAATTGGAGGTTCTGGTGCTGAAGGAAGAGTTACTAAAAAGGATCTTTTGGCCTATGTGCAGAATAGAAAATCAGTGCAGTCAGTTCCACAACGGTCAAGTTCTTCAGCTCCCCTTATACCTGCTTCAGTAAGTGCCGGAGATGAGATTATTCAAATGGACCGCATGCGCAAGATGATTGCTGAACGAATGGTGGATTCTAAGCGAACTGCTCCGCATGTTACTTCCTTTGTTGAGGCTGATGTTACCAACGTTGTATTCTGGCGCAACAAAGTGAAGAATGAGTTTCAGAAACGCGAAGGTGATTCGCTCACCTTTACTCCAATTTTTATAGAAGCGCTTATTCTTGCCATTAAAGACTATCCGATGATTAACATCCAGGTGGACGGAGATCGGATTATTAAAAAAAGAGAGATCAATATTGGTATGGCCGTAGCGCTGCCTAGTGGCAATTTGATTGTGCCAGTTATTAAAAATGCAGATCAGTATAATATTACTGGTTTGGCCAAGGCGGTAAATGACCTTGCCAAACGAGCCCGTGAAAATAAACTGAAACCGGATGAGCTAACGGGTGGTACTTTTACCATCTCTAACGTAGGTTCTTTTGGAAATGTAATGGGTACACCAATTATCGTACAACCTCAGGTAGGGATCATTGCGGTAGGTGCGATTCAGAAAAAGCCAGCCGTTATTGAAACTCCTTACGGGGATGCGATTGCAATCCGTCATAAAATGTTCTTATCACACTCGTACGACCACCGGGTAGTTGATGGCTCGTTGGGTGGAAGTTTTGTAAAACGTGTATCTGACTACTTAGAGAAATTCGATATCAGCAGAACTATTTGATCTGCAGGTACCCTGTTGTTTTTGGTGATCCATCACCAAGGTCAATAGAATAAAAATAGGTTCCCCCGGGTAATTTGTTATTTCCGTTGATATTCGATTCGCCCCGGAAAGCTTTTTGATTATTATCGTAAGGAGACATCTCAAATACCTTATCACCCCATCTATTGAAAATGGAAACATTGTTGGAAGGATAGAGTTCTATGTTGCGGATTTTCATCCAGTCATTTTGCCCATCCTGGATCACTGAAACACCATTGAACACTTCAATTCCGCGTTCACCAGTTAAAGCAGCGGCTATTAAGAATGAAACCGAAGGCGCTTGTTCGCTCGTGACAGAACCAGAAGTGAGGTCACCAGTTCGTGCCGATTGGCCAAGGCTGGCATAAGGTCCGTTGGCAGTATTACTTCCTGCGACAATCAGCAAATCCAGATTGCTAGTCAAGTCATTCTCACCAGAAAGCGGCAATATGATTTTACTCTGATTCAGATTGCCGGCTCCAAGAATTAATTCCCAATATCTCTTGGTAGAAAGCTTACCCAACTCCACCTCTCCGGTAAGCACGTCCCCTGAAGTAATTTCATGTAAAGTTAGAGTTGCGTTTGCAGAAGCATCCGTCACATTGGTAATTTCTACTGGTAAAAATTTAGTTCCGTTTCCGATTGGGAAAATCCAATCCCCGGCACCTTTGGCTTCCATAGCACCTACAACGTGCGATTGATCTGATCCTCCGGTAACAACAGCCCCTTGATTAAGAATAATTTTAGCACCATTGGCCGACTTTAGTATGCCGCTTTGAAGATCCAATTCAGATTCAATGGTGATATTTGCCAGAAATTGTTTTTCGCCCGTACCACTTATAGTCAGCTTTCCGAATGATTGATCGTTATGATTTATTGTCTGAACGAGATCACTATTGAAATTGATTTCTCCCGTTCCCGCATCATAGGTTCCTAAATTGATCCATGCACCGGAAATTAGCAGGTCTCCATTATTGATTAATGTACCTGTATTGACAAGGCTATCTGGAACAGTAAAAATAGTTTGAGATGATACGCTCACTATGGAGCCCTTGTTATAGAAGCCCTGAGCAAATACCAGGAAGGTACTTTGGCACAGGAAGAGTATCAGAAATAGTTTTCGCATGGCTTACTTAGTTTAGAAACTTATTTCTTGTTTTTCAGACTTGCTTCCATACCCAATACTTTTTTTATTTCCTCAAGCTCTTTCTTAATGCGGGATATTTCTGAGTTTTCAGATTTCAGGTTTTGAACTGATGCCTCCAATACAGCAACTTGTTTTTGTTCTTTCAGAAGCTTTGATTGCAATTCGTCTATCTCTTTTTGCTGTTCCTGAACAGCTTTAACTAAAGGCGCCACAAAATCTGTATAGCGCAACCCCAGGGTACGATCCTTATCCCCGCCTATGGTCAGAATAGAATTTCCAGTTCCTACCAGATCCTCTACCTCTTGGGCAATGAAGCCCCAATTTGTACGATCGTCCAAGTTTTTAATTTGATAACTTACCGGTCTCAGTTTTAATATAAAATCTAAACCAGTGTTCAAATTCTGAATGTTTTTTTTCAGGCGTTTATCCGAAGCATTTGTATAAGCAACCTGGCCCTCAATTACAGTAACCGCAGCATTACCAATTCGAACTTTATTGCTGGCATTAACAATGGTATTGTAACCAATTGCTGTAGCATTCTGTAAATTAGCAGAGCTAACATCAGCAAAATAACCTATGGTTGTATTTTGTGTTCCAGTTGTATTTGTGTCGCCTGAGCTATTGCCTAAAAACAAATTCAATGTTCCAAGAGTATTATTTTGCCCTGCCTTTTCTCCTAAAAAAGTATTTGGCCCATCTATTGTGAATTGCCCTGCCTGTGCCCCAAAAAAAGTATTTCCATTATAAGTAGACAAATGACCACTGGCCCGGCCGGCCGCCCACCCAACAATCGTGTTTAAGTCCCCACTTGTTTTTGAATCGCCAGCCAAGGATCCAATAATTACATTGTATTGACCAATTGTATTTGCCCCCCCGGCAGATGAGCCATAAAAAGTGTTATCACCTCCGGTGGTGGTGGTACCAATAGGAGCCCCTGCAAATAAATTTCGAGTCCCGGGAGCTTGTATTAAAGCAGTCCCACCAGGCGCTGCCCATTGTGGAACAAAACCCGCTGAAGTAGTTAAGACCTGACCCGCAGTACCAGGAGAAAGTTTAGTAATATCAATGGCAGCAGTTGCGCTGATGTCAATATTTGCAATTGTTCCATCTAATATCTTTGTTGAATTTACAGCACCAGTTGCAACAGTAGGATTGGGATATGTTCCAGTCAAATCACCACCGGCAGCTCCACTGGGAGGAACGGCAATAGCGATGCTTCCTGCATTTGTCAGACGACCTTGAGCATCAACCGTAAATTGTGCAACCTGGGTGGCCGTTCCATAAGATCCTGCAGTTACCGTTGTGTTGTTAAGATTTAATCCGGTACCAAAAGTTCCGGTAATATTTCCTGCAGCAGGTGATTCTGTATCAAGTACTACTGAAGAGTTTAATCGGTTCGCATTTACAGTGCCGGTTGTCGCGGCATTGTTTATCGAAGCCACTAAGTTGTTACCTGCACCAGTAGCAAGAGTGGGGTTGGGATAAGTTCCGGTTAGGTCCCCACCTGCCGCACCTCCAGGAGAAACACCGGAGATCACAGTATTACCCGCAGCAGTAAGTCTACCTTGAGCATCCACCGTGAAGTTCGCAACTTGTGTAGCGGAACCATAGGATCCCGCAGCAACAGTCGTGTTTGCAAGGTCAGCGCCAATTATTGTACCATCCACAATTTTTGCACTCGTAATGGTGTTGTTTCCAACAGCTGGGTTTGGAAATGTACCCGATAAATCTCCGCCTGCGGCTCCACCTGGTGCAACACCTGCTATTATTGTGTTACCGGCAGCAGTTAGTCTCCCCTGAGCGTCTACTGTGAAGTTAGGAACTTGTGTTGCTGATCCATAGGAACCAGCAGCTACTGCTGTGTTAGCTAACTTAGCTGCAGTTACCGAAGCGTTCGCAAGGTCTATCGTAGCAATTGTTCCATCTAATATTTTCGCACTCGTAATTGCATCCGTATTAATTGTAGGATTAGGAAATGTTCCTGTTAAGTCTCCACCCGCAGCTCCGCCAGGTGCAACGCCAGCTATCGTTGTATTCCCAGCTGCCGTAAGTCTTCCCTGAGCGTCCACAGTAAAGTTGGGAACTTGAGTGGATGATCCATAAGAGCCTGCGGTAACAGTCGTGTTTGCCAAATCACCACCAGCTATTGTACCATCCAAAATTTTTGCGCTTGTAATTGAATTGTTAGCTACTGTTGGATTTGGAAATGTACCTACTAAATCCCCACCAGCGGCACCACCAGGAGCAACACCTGCGATTGTTGTATTACCTGCTGCAGTTAACCTGCCCTGAGCATCAACAGTGAAGTTGGGAACCTGAGTGGCCGCACCATATGAACCAGCAACCACTGACGTATTAGCTAGCTTCGGTGCTGTTACTGAGCTGTTCGCCAGGTCGGCAGTCGCAATCGTTCCGTCTAATATCTTGGTACTCGTAACAGCGTCAGTATTAAGTATGGGATTTGGAAATGTACCCGTTAAATCACCACCTGCAACACCTCCAGGGGCAACACCTGCAATCGTTGTGTTTCCAGCAGCTGTAAGCCTACCTTGCGCATCCACCGTAAAATTAGGAACTTGAGTGGCTGATCCGTATGAGCCTGCAGTTACTGCAGTGTTAGCAAGTTTTGTTGCAGTAATAGAACCAACAGCAACGGTTGGATTGGGATAAGTTCCGGTTAAGTCCCCGCCAGCAGTTCCTCCAGGAGCAACTCCAGTGATTGTCGTATTACCTGCAGTAGTAATCCTTCCCTGTGCATCTACTGTGAAAGTTGGTACCTGTGTAGCTGATCCATAAGTTCCTAACACCACACCGGTATTCGCCAACTTTGTTGCAGTTACTGAACTGTTCGCCAAGTCCGAAGTGGCAATCGTTCCGTCTTGTATTTTAGCACTAGTTATTGCACCTGTATTAATTGTAGGGTTTGGAAAAGTTCCTGAAAGATCCCCACCTGCTGTACCTCCAGGAGCAACACCCGCAATTGTTACAGTTGAGGGTGCCCCCAAAGTTGATAACGAAAGCAGTCCTGTAGCTCCATTAAAAGATAGGGCCTGATCATCTGTGTTCACTCCTGTGAAAGCCGAAAGATTTATTGGCGTAGCCGATGTATTATTTGTGATTGTCAAGGTACTTCCCACCAATTGAAGATCCTGTGGTATTGCCGATATCGTATTTCCAGCAATTGCTATTCCATCCCCAGCTGTTAATTCAAGACCCGTTTTAAGCGGCTGCCATTGGTTGGCTTGCCAGAAATAGAATTTATTTTCATCCTTATCAAAAATCAAAAGTCCGTTTTCGTTGGCAGACAAAGATGATATAAAGGATGCTGCCGTTCGCTGAGCTGTTGTCAGCTTCGGAACCAGTAATCCCTGATTATTACCAGTTGAAACCAATTCGAGAACAGCATTTTTATTTGGGTTAACAATTCCAATTCCTACAGAATTCTGGCCCTTAGCCAAGAATACATTGAAAATCAGAAATCCAACCAGGAAATAGGCTTTTGAACTCATAGCAGATAGATTAGGTAAGCAATACGAAATTGAGGTGTTTTAAATCTAAAAGAAATTGACCTCACTTTATAGTGTTTTTAAAAAAATTAAGGACAAAACAGGACGAAATAGGGATATGGTTATCCAAAACATAAAACTCTTTATCGAGCCAGGAAATAATCAATAGGAAGATATTAAATCTTTAACTGAGCCTCTAACCATATCAATCGATAAAAAACAGGTTTATGAAGGCTACTTTATCGCTATCATTATATTCAATTTTCCACGGAAGCGCTTTCTGATTTTTGGATTATCGGTTTGCAGAGAGTTTGATTAATATTGCAAAAATTGAATTATGAAATTTGGAACAAAAGCCGTACATGCTGGAGTAGAGCCAGACCCAACTACCGGGGCCATCATGACTCCCATTTATCAAACATCAACCTATGTTCAGGAATCTCCCGCCAAACATAAAGGATATGCTTACGCCCGGGGCGCCAACCCTACACGAAATACGCTTCAAAAAAGCATTGCGGCTTTGGAAAATGGTAAGTTTGGGATTTGCTTCTCCTCAGGCATGGGGGCAACCGATGCAGTGATTAAATTATTAAGTCCTGGTGATGAAGTAATCACGAGCAACGATCTGTATGGAGGATCATACCGAATGTTCAAACGTGTCTATGAAAAATTTGGGATAAAATTCCATTTTATTGACCTGACAACGGCAGACAATTTAATTCCCTATTTAAATAAAAATACCAAACTAATGTGGCTGGAAACCCCATCCAACCCATTGATGAGGATCATAGATATTGGCGCTTGTGTATCGCTGGCTAAAAAACATGGTATTCTGGTAGCAGTCGATAACACCTTCGCCTCACCGTATCTGCAAAACCCTCTTGAGCTAGGTGCTGATATAGTAATGCATTCGGTTACAAAATATCTGGGTGGGCATAGTGATGTGATCATGGGGGCATTGGTTGTGAATGATGAAAAACTTCAGCAGGATCTTGCTTTCATTGCTAACTCGTGTGGGGCAGTACCCGGACCACAAGATTCATTTCTCGTTCTGCGGGGAATCAAAACGCTGCATCTAAGAATGGAGCGCCATTGTTTAAACGGACGAAAGATTGCTGAATATCTAAAAGCACATCCAAAAATTGGAAAAGTATATTGGCCCGGTTTCCCAGATCATCCTAATCATGCAATAGCCAAAAAACAAATGAGGGACTTTGGTGGTATGCTTTCATTTACGCTTAAGAACGATAGTATTGAAAATGCCACAAAGCTAATGGAAAGTGTACGCTTATTTTCTTTGGCAGAATCGCTTGGGGGTGTTGAGTCACTTATCAATCATCCTGCCTCAATGACTCACGCCAGTATTCCTAAAGAAGAGCGTATAAAAAACGGACTTAGTGACTCTTTGATCCGACTAAGTATAGGTGTAGAAGATGCCGAAGACTTAATTGAAGATCTGGAGCAGGCATTATCAGGAATATAAAATAAAAGGCACCTGTTAGTGCCTTTCTCTTATTTAACCAGCCTTTGTGGCTTCATTATTTTTAGCTCTCCGAATATGGCGATTGGCGCGATCTTGCTTTCTATCAAGTCTTCTGCGCTCTTTAACACTTACATCTCCATCGGCTTTAATCCTATGCTCAGACCTTCGGATATGCTTTTGTTCCTTGTTAAGTAAAGCCGCTTCATTTCTGGTTAGGTCACCATCCGTTCGGCCTTCATGAATTCTGCTCCGTTGGTTCGCCTGTCTTTCATTTACTCTTGGGGTTAAATTCTGAGCCCAAGCCGAAAAACTGAATAGCAAGATAATCGGAAAAATCAAAGTTACTTTTTTCATAGTTATTGAATTTTCCTCTTGGACAGTGTTGGACAATCAAGGTTTAATGAGGATCAGAAAATAATCAGGCTGTTACTAATATTTTAGAGGATGGAATTTTAACAATAAACTCAGCCCCCTTTCCCCTTTCGCTCAGTAATTCGATTTTACCTCCTAAACGATCTACCAGCGTCTTCACGATGGCAAGCCCTAACCCATTGGAACTCTCACCACCGGTCGGTCGGGCTGAAAGTTTCCTGAATTTTTGAAACAGCAAAGTCTTGTCAGCTTCTGAAAAACCGGGGCCATTGTCAGAGACTGATATAGTTACAATATCCCCTTCCATTTTTCCACTAACCCTCACCACAGAATTTTTAGGAGAAAACTTAATTGCATTGGAAACCAGGTTGTCAATTATTCGATTGACGTAATCAGGATCAGAATAGAAGGAATCTAGAAGGGAGCAATTCACTTCTAGCTTAATTGATTTTACCTCTGCAGGTACTTTAAAGGAATTAACTCTTTCTTCTATCAGGGAACCCATATCGATGGTCGATATAATTGGAGTACTCGTGTTTTCCTCTATTGCATTTACGTCCAGAAGATCAATAATAAGATTAGAGCCGGAATTTGTTGCATTCTTAATCATACGCAAATACTCCTGCTGCTTTGCTGGCAATCCCCCCTCCATTTCCATAATGCTGGCAAGTCCAGAAATGCGGTTAAGCGGAGATTTAAGATCATGGGCTACAATATTCATCAAGGAGTTTTTCTCATTATTCAATTCATTGAGTTGAAGATTTTGCCGTTTTAAATTTTCATTCACTTTAGAGATCTCCTGTTGCTGTTTTAAAATCCATTCATTCTGATCCTGAAGTTTTTGGTTGACAATCTTGCGTTTGCGACTGAAAGACCAGAAAATCACCATAATTCCGGTAACAGAAATCATCAACAGAAATAATAATCTATTTTGAAAGCGTTGAGCTGAGATTAGCGATTCACTCTCAATTTGTGCTGCTTTTAATAATTCATTCTCTTTCTCCTTCTTTTCAATTTGCAAGAGAAATTGCAGGCGCTCAATTTGGCGCTGCAGGTCAGTGTTTTTGATCTGCTCCTGAAGGATCTCAACCTGATTCAAAAGCTCACGAGACTTTGTTGTATTGCCTAAGGCCCTATGACACGTGGCTGCATTCCGTACAGCATCTATCTGATAGATAAGATTTCCGGATTGTTCGGCTTTGGCAATAATATCCTCAAAAACAGGAAGTGCCAATAAATACTTTTTCTGTTCAAGGAAATATTTTCCTTTTATCAGGGACGCTCTGATAAATAGTTTTTGATTCGTTATTTCAGATACCGTTTTCAGAACCCTGGTCGCTCGGGCATAAGCCTCTTCAAAATTCTTCTCATTAAATAAAATCTCAGCAGACCCCTGCTCCAGTTCGGCTGAGGTAACCCGATCATTTATGTTTCGGGCAACCGAATCAGCTAATCTTAATTTTTGCAAAGCCTCCCTTGTTTCTCCCTTCGCTTCATAAATCAATCCTAATTCGAGCAATGAGGAGACAATACCTCGCTTATCATCCAACTGCTTGCGGAGTTCATACGCATGGGTAGACATTTCGATTGCCTTTTCAAAGTCGTTCTGCGATTTGTAGATGTTCGCTAAACTTCGATACACATAAGCTAATCCTGATTTTTCTTGCAACGCCTCGAAAATATCTCGCGAGAGAATAAAGTTATTAAACGCCCGCACAAGGTCGCCCCCGTCAAAAAACATACGGCCAAGATTATTATATCCAAACCCTAATTGAGTAGAGTCTTGCTGGGCAATGGCAATTTGTATTGCCTGATCATGATACTCTGCTGATTTATGGTAATTACCTTTATTAGCATAAGCAAGGCCCATAAAGCTAAGGGGCTTTGATAAATTCTTTGTTAACTCAATGCTTTTACCTAATTCATAAGCTTGCGTACAATAATAAATTGTGCTGTCCGGATAGGAGTAACGATACTCAAACCCTATTGAATTGAGTGTTTCAAACTGATCTGATTTTGAGAGTGAACTTAGGTTGAGGGTGGAATGCAAACTATCAATTACACTTAAGTTCTGGCTATGAACCTGAAATGAACTTGCAAAGAATGCAACTAAAAAAAAGTAACTCTTACTGGCCCTCATTCTGTAACTTATCCTCTACTCATTTACCTATTTGAGATTAGCAATTTACAAACAAGCTCGGGCATGTATTGAGTCATGTAAGATGTTTGATCAAACCACAAAATTCCAATCATCAATGACAAGGGCAGGCACATCGTGGGTATGATCTTACTTAAAAATCTTCTAAAAATGGGTAGATCTACTAATCCTTCTCAACAAAATTCAAATCTCTGCCAAATGTCTCATCAATCAGACGTAAGGCCCAAAAGGCGATTAATATGGTAACAATGCCGACTACCAGAGCTCCTTCCAGTATTCCAAAACTTTCACGCATGTACCTAAAGGCAAAAGTTAAGGGAATAACTGTGCCTCTGATAAAGTTAGGCACTGTGGTGGCAACCGTTGAGCGTAGATTGGTGCCAAACTGTTCGGCTGCAATTGTGACAAACAACGCCCAATAGCCAACTCCAAAACCAAGAAGAAAGCAACCGACATAAAACCCTGCTGCACTTTCAAAAGGCCAATAGAGATAGGCAATTACAAAAGCAAGGGTAAGGAAAATGAAAACAAAAACTGTTTTTCTCCGTGAACGAATGATTTGGCTCATGATTCCACTGGTCATATCACCAGCAGCCAAACCAATATAGCTGAACATTACAGCATCCCCGGCAATCACCCCGCTAATGTTCATTACTTTGGCAAACTCTGGCGAGAACGTGATTAGAATTCCAATCACATACCAAATGGGCAAACCAATAAGTATGCACCCAATAAATTTGATGAAGCGCTCCTTCTGATTGAAAAGTTGAAAGAAATTTCCCCGCTCTACACTTTGCTCCTTTACTTTCAGAAAAATTCCTGATTCAAATACACTTACCCGCGCCACCAACAAAATCAATCCTAACCCACCACCAATAAAATAAGCAACCTGCCAATCGAAAACCTTGGCAACATAATTGGCAAGCACGGCACCCATCAGGCCCACCGTAGCAACTAATGTAGTTCCATACCCGCGCAGCTTTGTTGGAAGTGATTCCGAAACCAAGGTAATACCTGCCCCTAACTCTCCAGCCAAACCAATACCAGCAATAAATCGCAACAATGCATACTGATTTACGTTGGCCGCAAACCCATTAGCAATATTAGCCAATGAATACAGTAAGATAGATCCGAATAATACCGACAACCGGCCACGTTTGTCGCCCATGATCCCCCAAATAATGCCCCCTACTAACAATCCGGCCATCTGAACCCGAATCAGAAATTCTCCCTGGTTCAACATCTCACCTTCTGAAACACCCATAGAACGAAGGCTTGGGATTCGAACAATACTAAAAAGCAATAAGTCGTAGATATCAACAAAATAACCGAGTGCGGCCACGATAACCGGGATACTAAACAGCTGCTTATAATTGCTCGAAGTCATGCACTAAATTTTTCTTCAAAATAGTTGAGTTTTCTCAAAATCCAACTCCTTCCATCATTTGCCTCTTTTGGCCTTTGGTAAAAAAACAAAATAATAATTAACGCTTTAAGGCTAAACTCGCTCCAATAAAATCAAAAACCATTCTTATATGAAGAAACTTTGCATTTTGATATTGCCTTTACTGATAATCGGCTCAGGGTATGCCCAGAAAAAAGGGACACCAACTCCGGCCAAAACCACTGTTGGGTATGATGACAAACTCTATAATGCCATAGAATGGCGCAGCATTGGACCCTACCGGGGCGGACGCTCAGCTGCCGTAACCGGGGTTCCCGGTAAACCAAATCTCTTTTATTTTGGTGGCACAGGTGGCGGGGTATGGCGCACGAACGATGCCGGGAACAGCTGGGAGAACATTTCGGACGGCTACTTTGGGAGCTCAATTGGCGCTATTGCCGTAAGCGAATGGGATAATAATGTGATCTATGTTGGACAGGGGGAATCAACCGTACGAGGAAATGTTTCCTTCGGAAATGGGGTTTACAAATCCACGGATGCAGGAAAAACCTGGGTATTTGTAGGACTTAAAGAATCTAAACATGTAGCTCGTATCCGCATTCATCCAAAAAATCCAGACCTAGTTTATGCAGCAGCGTTAGGTGATCTGTTTAAGCCTACGGAAGAGCGTGGCGTTTATAAATCAGAAGATGGCGGTAAAAGCTGGAGGCGAGTTTTATTTGCTAATTCAGATGCTGGTGCTGTCGATTTAATATTAGACCCAAACAATCCAAGAATTATTTATGCTTCTACCTGGCGAATACGCAGAACCCCTTACAGTCTGGAAAGTGGTGGTGAAGGTTCAGCTCTTTGGAAAAGTACAGATGGTGGTGAGACCTGGACCAATATTTCAAAAAATGAAGGCATGCCAAAAGGCATATGGGGAATATCGGGTGTTGCCGTCTCTCCTGTAAATTCTAATCGGGTATATGCCATCATCGAAAATGATAATGGTGGCATTTATCGTTCAGATGATGCCGGAAAAACATGGCGCAAAATGAATGATGACAGGAATCTTCGCCAACGCGCCTGGTATTATTCAAAAATTTATGCTGACACCAAAGATGAAGACATGGTCTACGTAATGAACGTGTCTTATCATAAATCAAAAGATGGTGGAAAATCTTTTGCCACCTATAATGCACCACATGGTGATCATCACGATTTATGGATTGCCCCGGAAGACAACCAGCGCATGATTATTGCCGATGATGGAGGTGCACAAGTCTCCTTTGATGCCGGAGAAAACTGGACCACCTACCATAACCAACCGACCGCCCAGCATTATCGTGTGATAACTGATAATCAATTCCCGTACCGCATCTATGGAGCGCAACAAGATAACAGCACTCAGCGAATTTATCATCGTACAGATGGCTTTTCAATAGGTGAGCGTGACTGGGACATCACGGCTGGTGGAGAAAGTGGTCATATTGCTGTGGACCCAACTGATAATGATGTAGTGTATGGTGGAAGCTATGATGGATTCCTGACTCGCAAGAATCATAAAACTGGTGAAGAGCGGGGTATTAATGCCTGGCCAGATAACCCAATGGGGCATGGAGCGGAAGGAGCTAAATATCGTTTTCAGTGGAACTTCCCTATTTTCTTTTCTCCACATGATCCCAAAAAATTATACGCTGCCTCACAGAATCTCCATGTTACTTACAATGGTGGCGAGAGCTGGGAAATCATAAGCCCTGATTTAACGCGTAATGATGCAAGCAAGATGGGCCCTTCCGGTGGGCCAATTACTAAAGACAACACCAGTGTAGAATACTATTGTACCATTTTTGCTGTTGCCGAATCACCCTATGAAAAAGATCTGATCATCACCGGGTCAGATGATGGATTAATCCACGTAACCCGCGATGGAGGTAAGAAATGGGAAAAAGTAAACTCGTCTGTAATTCCTGAATGGACCATGATCAATAGTATTGAGTTTGATCCCTTTGTTAAAGGAGGGGCTTACGTAGCTGCCACCAGCTACAAACTTGGCGACTACCGCCCTTATCTCTTTAAGACAAAAGATTATGGAAAAACATGGACAAAGATCACAGATGGTATTGATCCTGGCCATTTTACACGTGTAGTAAGAGCCGATCCTAAACGTGCTGGCTTGTTGTATGCCGGTACTGAATTTGGAATGTACATCTCATTCGATGACGGAGCTAATTGGAAACCCTTTCAGTTAAATCTCCCAATTGTTCCAATTACAGACTTAACCATCAAAAATGATAATCTTATAGCAGCTACACAGGGCAGAAGCTTCTGGCTCATTGATGACCTTACTCCGCTCCATCAATTAAACGATGCAGTGGCTAAAAGTGATGTACACCTGTTTAAGCCAATGCCAAGTTATCGGATGAATGGTGGTCAGGCTGGAAGGAGAGGCCAACCCAAAAATGAAGGGACCAATCATCCAAACGGGGTTATGATCCATTACTTTCTGAAAGACACTGCTAAAACAGTAGTCTCATTAGAGATTCTTGAAAAGAATGGAACCTTAATAAAGAAGTTTGCGACAAAGCCCGACAAGAAAGCAAATGAAGAAGACCTGAAAATTAAAACTGGCATGAACAAATTCGTATGGAACATGCGCTATGCTAATGCCGAAGGTTTTGAGGGACTCATTATGTGGTCCGGTAGTCTTACCGGCCCTAAGGCAATACCCGGTACTTACAAGGCTCGTCTTACTGTAAATGGAAAGGCGTCAGAAACTGAATTCGAAATTCTGAAAGATCCCCGCACCAGCGGAACAGTCGCAGATATCAAGGAGCAATTCGACTTCTCAATGGCGGTTCGGGATAAGCTTTCCGAGACCCACAAGGCCATCAAGAAGATCCGTACCGCCCGGGAGCAGATTAATCGTGTAACTGAGCCAATGAAAGGAAAAGAAGACATGAAAGAAGTGAACGAATTGGCTAAATCCATTTTGGACGACATGAAGAAAATTGAGGAAGCTTTGTACCAGACAAAAAATAGAAGTGGTCAGGATCCTCTTAATTACCCTGTTCGGCTTAATAACAAGTTGGCTGCCCTGGGTTCAGAAGTGGATGGAGGGGACTTCAAGCCAACAGAACAGGTAAAAGCAGTTCACAAGGAAATCGTTGAGAAAATTGATCTTCAATTAAATCAACTCAATAAAGTAATGGCCGAGAAGGTACCACGCTTTAATGATTTGGTAAAACAAAAACAGGTTAGCGCTGTGTCTATCGACTTACTGTAAAATATATGCACTTGGAAAAAGAGGAGCCTACTTAGACTCCTCTTTTTTATTTCTTACCGATAATGTAATACAAAATAGGACCAAGCAAGGGAAGAAATATTACCGCTATAATCCAAAGCACTTTCTTCTCCATATCCTTATTACTCTTAAGGATATCTATTACAACCACCACGTCAATTACAAAAATTATTAGTCCAATCAGGCGTGCCATAGGATTTTAGTTTGATTCCAATAGTTTAAACAACTCATCCAGGTTAGGGGTGATAATGATTTCGGTTCTCCTATTCTTTTGCTTATTCTGAGCGTTGTCATTGGCAGCCAATGGAGAGAATTCTCCTTTTCCCGCTGCTGTAATCTGCTTGGGAGTTACACCGGCACTAGTAAGAATTTTGGTTATAGATGTTGCCCGCATCACACTTAGATCCCAGTTGTCCTGCATATAAGTAGATTTCTTTGAGATGGGCACATTGTCTGTATGCCCTTCAATCATGATTTGAATATCTCGTTGATCTTTAATTGCCTTGGCAAGTTGCTGCAATGCAGTGACCCCTTTTTTATCCACTTCAATGCTTCCAGATCCAAAGAGTAATTGTTCCGCCAACGAAACATATACCTTTCCGTTTTTAACTTTTACTGTAAGGTCATTTTCTTTAAAGTTCAGAAGCGCATTACTGATCCTATCCTTTAAGTCCTTAACAGCTTTATCCTTATTGGCTAATATCTGTTCCAACTCCTTTACTTTCTTCTCACGCTCAATCAAGCTATTGCTCAACGAGTCATTCTGCTTATGCGTCCGCTCAAGATTCTCCTGTATAGCAAGCAGTTGATCTTTTTGTTGGGCCATGTCACGGTTCAGTTTTCCACTATTAGTTAACAAATTCTTATAGTAGGAATTTAACTCATCGTATTCCCTATTAAGACCTGCCAGCTTTTGATTAGTAGCCCGATAGGTTTGATTCAAGTCAGCAGTATCTTGTCTTAATTTGGCAAGCGTTTCCTTAAGCTCTTTGATCGAACTATTAGCCTTTTCCAGTTGGTTGGTCTTATCGGATAATTCACCTTCAGCTTTTACTTTCTGGGCTAATACATCGTCAAATTTCTTTTTGGTAACTATACAAGATGAAAAAAGTAACAAGAGAACAAAAAATAGAAATACGTTGATTTTCATAGTTTAAAAAATTATTCTCGCAAATATCTAAAATAAAATTCAATTCTTACTTTCGAAGAGTTAAGACATCAGTTACTACATTTCCTCAAACTTAAATACATTCTTTATGGAAGGCATGCTAATACCCGGATCATTAAAAGGCAAGACAATCATTGTTACAGGCGGGGGAACGGGTCTGGGAAAATCCATGGGCAAATACATGCTTGAATTGGGTGCGAACCTGGTGATTACCAGCAGAAAAAAGGACGTGCTAGAAAAGACAGCTTCTGAATTAGAACTTCAAACAGGAGGTAACGTTCTGCCGGTAGTGTGTGACGTGCGTAAGTATGAAGAGATCATAAATGTTATTGCGGAAACAGAGGAAACATTTGGCGATATACATGGTGTTTTGAATAATGCTGCCGGAAATTTTATCAGTCCAACGGAAAGACTTTCTCATCGTGCATTCGATATCATTGTAGATATTGTCCTCAAAGGAACGTATTACATGACACTGGCGATTGGCAAACATTGGATTGCAAAAAAACAACCGGGCACTTTTCTGAATATTGTTACAACCTATGCCTGGACAGGGTCAGGATATGTAGTTCCCTCAGCCTGCAGCAAAGCAGGAGTTTTAGCACTTACAAGGTCCCTGGCCGTTGAATGGGCAAAGTATAAAATCAGAAGCAATGCCATTGCCCCTGGTCCATTCCCTACTGAAGGAGCATGGAGCAGGTTATTGCCCGGTGAACTTGTCAAAAAGTTTGATCCTGCGGAACGCATTCCATTAAAACGCGTAGGCGAACATCAGGAACTCGCAAATCTGGCCGCCTATCTCATGTCTGATTACTCTGCTTATATCAATGGCGAAGTAATTACGATTGATGGTGGGGAATGGCTGCGAAACGGAGGCGAGTTCAGTCACCTCGAAGCTATTCCAGACACAATGTGGGATGCGCTCGAGAAGACAAGAGGAAAATAAAGTTGGTAATAATTAAGGTCAGAATCTTAATGAGAAGGCAAGTCTTACATAGCTATGGCTCGAGCCTTTGGATACTTCCTTTGCAATATTATTTACACTTAATGCAAAGGACCCTCGGTTCCTTGCATACATAATGCCAAAATTTCTACGCAAAACCCATGGTGTTGCCTCAACTGTAAAAAAACTCTGATTATTATTAAACAAACTTCCCTCAAGGAAGATGTTGGAGATCACATAATCAATTCCTATTCCAGCAAAAAGAAAAACTTCTTCTTTGTCTTGATTTCCATTAATGGCAAGCCGGTTGTTTGAAAATACAGATTCAGTTATCGGATTAAAATCAATCATTCTGATTGTTATGTCCTGAGCTATCTTATTCGAGCCTGTTCCAACGAAAACCCCTGAAGTACTAACCAAGTCAATATCCTTCAACACATTAAAATTCTTCTGAAACTGATAATTTAAATTAAAGGTAACTTCATTAGCAATCTGAGTATCCCAGCCACTGGGCTTCTCAAAACCTGCCTGTGTGTGCCACCATTCTTGCAAAGCTCCCAAACCAGTTGCCTCGCCAACCAAACCTAACTCAAATTCTAAACTGGATACAATAGACAGGCCCTTTAAACGAGAGATTGAAAAGCTTCCATAATCAAATCCTGCGTATGGGCGATCCATATTAACGGGATTCGCAAACTGTGTTCTTTTAGGTGTAAATATCTTGTTTCCAAGATTAAAGGATACAATCGTTTTTGTGGGAACATTGGTTTGGGCAACCAGTTTTGCCAGCGTCTGTTTTTTGTCTAGCAACTTGCGATAAGAAATTTCGTGTCCAGCGGTATAGTACCAATCGTTAAATAAAAAAATATCATTATCTACCGTTATGGTAATTTCATTCGCAAACGTTTTTCTTGGTTCCGTTTGCGCGAAACCATATCCACAAACAAAAAAAGCAGATATCAGGAAAATGATTCTCAACCTAAAACAGAATAATTGAATTTAAATTTAAAAAAGATCTAATTGAATCTCAACTCCAGGGAATCAATTCAATTGAGTAGTGGTAATGATCTCCCCAGCGAAGCTATAGATAAACTGTTTCTTGCTTTTTACATCGCTTCCAAATACAGGAGCAATGGTGCTTTCCAAAGGCCTATTAATTACAGGATTCCCAACCTGATCATATAAATATGATAATTTCTGTTCGGTATCATAAAAACAAAAAATTGATTTCCCCTGAGACAAAGAAACCACGGAAGGAATTAGAGTGATGGAGCCCGGGTTCTGTCTTTCAAAAACAAGTTGATTCATTTTATCAAAGACTGCAATTTTATCACTATCAATTCTGAAAAAATAAAAATCCGACTTCCCAATTACTCTTTTTAAATAGAATTTTGAACCATTTCCTTTTACCAGATTTTCCTGAAGCTTTGATTTACCATCAAAGCTCTGCTTGTTTATTACTCCGTCCTGAGAAACAGTATATATGAAGTTATTTCCCATGGTTGATCCGCTTTCAAGAAAATAATCACCAGCAAAGGAGCCTAGCTTCAACTGAAATTTCTTTTCAAAATCTCCTTTTCGATTAATTAAATGGATCATTTTATCTTTTGAGATCACAAGAAAATAATCTTTGATGCCAATTTTATAGTGTATGGGACTATCCTCAATATCGAAGGGTAGCCTATTGGGTGACCATCCATCCAACATAGTCGCATCTTTGTCTAATATGTAAATTTCCTTTGTGCCTGAGGATAATAAATATCTGTAATTTTTACTTTTATCATAATCAGCTACCTCCAAGGATCTTGCATCGAAAGGTAATTTTTTTGGAAATCCCTTAACATCACGACCCAAGCGATCGATAAGATATAGAGAATTGGGCGTAGAGATTAAATATTGGAGTTTGCCATTTTTATAGTAATCAATCTGATGAGTGGAAAGAATCATTGCATCCAGTTGATATTGCCAAAGAGTGCCTTTATCGGAAGAGAACAGGGAAATCCGAAATGTTGAATCCTGTAAAATCAGTTCACTCCCACCTGTGCTATGATTCTTTACCGCAAAACCAGCAGCGATTGAGTTTTGTAATCTAAACGAATCTGGAGTTTTGGACTTACTTGATGTCTTCTCTCCTTTAGCTGGGCTGGCTAAATTCACACTTGTATAAAAATGATTATCAAGAGCGCTGAATTGAATGCTTGCCCAAGAAATTGAGGATACCTGTAGTGAATCTATAAGCGGCTTCCACTTTTCATTCACCCCCTCAATAGGAATTATTGGATCGCGAAAAAACAATGACACGTTACTCTCTTGCAGTCCCCGTTCGTGAAATTGCTGGAAAGCGAGGGATTTACCCCAGGTGTCATCCGACTCTATAGCATCAATCAACAATTTAAGTTCATCAATGTCCTTTGAAAGAAAGGCATAGTTGTCCTTTATTATAAAAAAATCAAAAGTATCCTTCGGAATTAATTGATCAAATGCCTTCGAAAGCACACCTCGTTTTAGACTTCTTATCTCATAGCCCGAATAAGATTCAGAATAGTTCTCTGAATCAAAATCAGAAATATCTTGATTAGCTAATTTAATGATGATGATGAATTCTTTTTTCTCTTGATTTATTGAACACACTGCCAGTTCATCCTGAAAATTCAATTTTACCAAACTGGAGTCACTTAGTGATTGGGAGAATCTTTTCAAGTCAGAAACACCATAATAGACTAATGATGTGGAGTAATTAGGTATGAATCGGGCCATACCAAACTTAACTGCCTTTTGATCCTGGAAGGCTGAAAGACCAAAACCATTACTGGCGCTATCCAATGTAAATCCGTTCATTGAAATTAATCCAGAATCGACTTTAACATCGAGCACCGATGACTCAGCAAGATTTTTCAGAATAGGAACAGCTTCCTTAAGTTGAGAATTTACAAGCGCTGAGGCGGATAATTGGGATATATTCAAAAAAAGATTTCCTGCATCTGATTTTATAGAGGCAAATTGAAAAAGTGATTTATTCTTCGTTCTAAAATTTATCCCATCCGTATTTTCAAAAACACGTATCGAATTTTCAATTAAGAATGACGACTCGCTAATTACAAAAACCCCCTTGATGTAGGCGAAAGCAAGAATGATCTTATTTGCACTATCTCGTAATTCTTTTATTTCAAAACCATTATAAAATCGATTAGCAATCTTTTGATTAGGTTGTTTTATAGTACCACTACTTAATAAAACAGTATATTCCTTTTCTTGTAGTGTGTAAGTATAAATTAAATCATTATCATTTTTAGATATACTCTGTAATGCAACCGCAAAGGATGTGGAGGATACTTTTAAGAAAGGTAAGATCGACTTTTCTGTAACAGTAGGTGGATGAACCGTTTCAAAAACAAGAATCGAGTTTTGATCAATTACATCCCAGTAAGTTATTTCTTGATTTGTTTTGCAAGAAATAAGATGTGACGCTAGTATAAAAAACAGTGGAAAAAATAAATAACTGCGATCTCTCACCTGCTTCAAAACTACAAAAATTAAGAGATCAAGGAAACCGGCAGGAATACTAATATATACTACTAACCATAAAAGCAAAAAGCCTTTCCATACTTGGAAAGGCTTTATAAATAAAAGAAAGGCAACGACTTACTCTCCCGGGTTTTACCCTAGTACCATCAGCGCGGGTGGACTTAACTTCTCTGTTCGGAATGGGAAGAGGTGATCCCCACCGCTATAGTCACCTTAAAGTTTTGAGTCTTAAGCTTCTGGTTGGGAGTGCCCTGTAATGTTTGCATTACTATGGACTATCAACCTTCCGCTATGGACTTCCCGATAGCTATCGGGACAATATCGTTGACAATATTGATAAAAGAGTATTGAGGTTAGGAAAGTAAAAGTTACGAGCACATAGTTTCGTTTACTGAAGCGTTCGGGTAATTAGTACTGCTCAGCTTTGACATTTCTGTCTTTACACCTGCAGCCTATCAACGTCATCATCTCTGACGTCCCTTAATAGAAGTCTCATCTCGAGGTGGGTTTCGCGCTTAGATGCTTTCAGCGCTTATCCCGTCCCAACATAGCTACCCGGCAGTGCCGCTGACACGACAACC
>JBGASB010000003.1:49744-585983 GCA_044229915.1 Cyclobacteriaceae bacterium | reverse complement strand
AAAACCTGGGGCCAGTTCTCTTTAATGTGAGAAAAAGGAAGAAATAATTTTGGAAGTGGTTTGTAGGTATATATTTAAGGAGCCAAAGAATGGGTGCGGTGGGATTGAAGTCTTCGCGGTGGACTCCGGAGAGACTTAGACAATTTAAAGGATTTGAAAACTTTAGTGATGAAGAAGCAGAAAGAGCAATAGATACAATAGAAAGACTGGCCCGCATCTTGCTTTCAATTCACATGAAAAACTATCAAGAAAATGGAAAATTTGAAAATTCTTCAAAACTTCGGGAAGGGTCAAAAGAAAATCAAGAGTGGTAGTAAGAATGCAATTATTTATACACGAGTATCAAGCAAAGAACAAACGGAAAATCTGAGTCTTGAAGTTCAGCTAAAAGGGTGCGAACAATTTGCCATCAAGAACTCGCTACACGTGAAAGGAAGATTTGGAGGAACGTACGAGAGTGCTCAGACAGATGAAAGAAATGAGTTCAAGCGAATGGTCAACTTCGCAAAAAATTATAAAGAAGGAATTGCTTACATCATTGTTTACAGTCTCGAAAGATTTAGCCGGACAGGTGAAAATGCAATTTGGTTATCAAGGCAATTAAGAGAGTTAGGAATTACAATTGTTTCAGTCACTCAACCAATTGATACAAGTAATCCTTCAGGAGTATTACAACAAAACATTCTTTTCTTATTCAGTCAGTACGACAATGATTTAAGACGTCAAAAGTGTATCGCTGGAATGAAGGAGAAACTCATGAGAGGTG
Source organism: Cyclobacteriaceae bacterium (assembly GCA_044229915.1). Taxonomy (GTDB): domain Bacteria; phylum Bacteroidota; class Bacteroidia; order Cytophagales; family Cyclobacteriaceae; genus ELB16-189. The sequence continues at coordinate 585,217 of JBGASB010000003.1, read as the reverse complement.
AATGGGTTGGTGGCGCTCCAGTGGGTTATTCCTACGATCGATCAGATTCCAGAGTTCAACGAATTGTTCCCAACGAGCAGGGGAAGTTGATACGTAAAGCTTTTGAAATGAAAGTCCATGAAAAGCTTTCGAACACAGAGATCGCTGAACGACTTTGGAAGCGCGGATTAAAACTTAGCAGAAAGAGAATCTCAGAAATATTAAGGAATCCTTTCTACTGTGGATTCCTTTCTCATTCTTTACTGGAAGGACAAGTTGTAAAAGGAAACCATGAACCTATTGTTTCCGAAAAGGTCTTCTTTCATGCAAACGAGATTATTAAAGAATCTAAAGCCAACCTTTCAGGGTACAAGCATAAAAAGGAAAATGACAATGTCCCTTTAAAGCAATTTGTTTATTGCGCAGAGTGTGGCACTCCGTTTACTGCCTATATCGTTAAAAGCAAAAAGCTATATTATTATAAGTGTAACAAGATAGGATGTAAGTGTAATAAAAGTGCCAAGCATCTTCACGCTCGTTTCCAAGAGCTTTTATCTGCGTTCCAAACTAACGAATTGTGGGTACCCGTATTACGAGATAAAATTCTTGAACAGTATGAGGAGGTAGTTGAAGAGAATGCTTCAGGCAATAAGGAAATAAAAACTAAACTAACAGAGCTAAAACAGAAGCTTGAAAAAGTTGAGGAAAGATTTGCGTATGGAGAAATCGATAGATCGATTTATGAGAAGATTTCAGAAAAGTTAAAGGCTGAGTTAACGGATTTAGGCAATGAAATTGAAAAGTCGGCTTTGATTTTATCGAACCCACTAGACCAGGTGAATAAAGCACTTGAAATCATGTCAAATTTGGTGAATTTGTGGCTTTCTGGTGGGTCTAAAGAGAAGAAGAATATCCAAAACCTGCTCTTCCCGAAGGGATTATTGTATGATCGAAAAATAGACCATTATCGAACCGATGAGGTCAATCCAGTACTAGCTCTAACTTACTCATTCTCAGAGTCGCTAAGACAAAATAAAAACGGACAGGAAGGAAAAATTCCTCACCTGTCCGCTTTGGTAGCCCCGGCAGGAATCGAACCTGCATCTTCAGAATCGGAATCTGAAATTCTATCCATTGAAATACGGAGCCTAATAACGCAATACTTAATCTCCCCATCGAACCTGAATCTCAGAATCCCTGCCTGACTGCGTCACGCAGGCAGGGGAATCTGAAATTCTATCCCCGCCCGAACGTACCGTTCGGTACGGGCAGGCATTGTACTACAGAGCCTAATAACTCAATACTTAATCTTCCCATCAAACCTGCATCTCAGAATCCCTGCCTGACTGCGTCACGCAGGCAGGGGAATCTGAAATTCTATCTCCGCCCGAATGTACCATTCGGTACGGGCAGGCATTGTACTACAGAGCCTATTAACGCAATACTTAATCTTCCCATCGAACCTGCATCTTCAGAATCCCTGCCTGACTGCGTCACGCAGGCAGGGGAATCTGAAATTCTATCCCCGCCCGAATGTACCATTCGGTACGGGCAGGCATTCTACGGAACCATAAAAACTGTGCAAAGGTAAAGAAAGCCGGCTTTCCGTGAAAACTATTTAATCACTGCAATAGCCTCAATTTCAATCATTATATCAGGATGATACAATGCCTGAACTCCCGCCAAGGTGCTGGCAGGTGGATTTTTATTCACCAAATACTGCGACCTTACTTCCCGAATAACTACTACATCAGCAGGTTTATAATTCACAACATATGTATTCATTTTCACCACATCTGCAAAGGTAGCTCCGGCTGCCTTCAGCGCAATTTTCAGATTTTCATAAACCTGCGTTACCTGTTGCTTAAGGTCGCCCTTACCAACAATTTCACCCGCTGCATTTACAGGCACCTGACCCGAGATATACACCACAACATGAGTATACCCGGGTGGTTTATTGCTGAATGGATTAAGATACTGCTTGTCTTGCGCGAGAAGCGAAATAGTCAACACCGTAAACAGAAGAATGAGGAATGTCTTTTTCATAATTAGAAACTATCACCAAACAAACGTACCTACTGCCCCGGCCGGTAGTGATGTTGCAGCCAGTTTATTTTTATACAGAATTGAAAATGTTTTATCACTTTCATTATCATTTACTACCACCAATACTTTTTTTCCTTCCGGAGTACGGAAGGCCACATTGTGCAGGTTATCGACACTCGTTGAAGAAATCCGCCCCGAACCAGGTGGAATAAACTTAGATGCATGTGCAATAATGTAATACGAAACATTGCGGGTTACTGAATCTCCAATCGTTAATGCTCCCATGCAACTATCACATCCGCCATCGCCCGTATGCGGATCAAAATTTTCATCCGCTGCCAGGTTCCATTCCAGCACATTGCGACTCCAGTTACGCGGAGCGCCCACAATTAAATTCTTAACATGCCAGCGCAGGTCACCCCCAAACTCGCCTTTGCTCCACGTCCATTGTTCGGTGAAGTAAAGATTCTTATCCGGATGTGCATCATGTACGGTTGACAAGGCACTGATCTCCCCGAGATACATGTGAAATGCTGAGCCGTCAACAAAGGGTTTGGTCTCGGCATCATTGAGTATAGCGATCGGATATTCCGGGTGATCACAATTATGATCGAACAAAATGATTTTTGTTTTTATACCCGCAGCGTTGAATGCCGGGCCCAGGTGTTTCTTTATAAATTCACTCTGCTCTGCGGCCGTCATTAACAGGCTGGGTGTGTTCTTTGGGTTCTCCGGTTCGTTTTGAATGGTAACGGCATCGATGGTGATTCCTACCTTCGCCATTTCCTGAATGTACTTTACAAAATAATTTGCATACACTCCATAATACTCAGGCTTCAGACTTCCCCCTTTCGGGTGGTTGTTCGTCTTCATCCACGCAGGTGGCGACCACGGACTGCCCATAATTTTAATGGCCGGATTGAGCGCCAGAATTTCTTTGAGCACCGGAATCAGGTAAAGGGTATCGTACGCAAGATTGAATTGAGAAAGCGTAGGATCGGTCTTACCATCCAGCATATCATCGTAGGAGAAAACATACTCATCCAGATCCGAGGCCCCGATGCTTACCCGCAAATAGCTGATGCCGATTCCATCACCCTCGGTAAGAAAAAGTTCCCGAAGCAAGGTGGAACGCGCTTGATCGGTAAGTTTAGTTTTCAGCAACATGGCACTTCCTCCGGTTAGTGCATAGCCAAAACCATCCATGGTTTGATAAGACGTTGCAGAGTCAATCTCAATAATTGATCCCGAACCCTCTGCCTGTATGAATTGTAAATCTTCACCCCTAGTAAGAAGTTTTGATTTATCGGCCGTGGTAAGCCAGACCTGCATGGGTGAAGGCGGAGGCTGCGTTTTGGTACAGGCTGCGAGTAATCCAACCAGAAGGAAGCTAAGGATCTTGTTGAGTTTCATATGCATAAAGATATAAAACGAGAAGCTAAAAAACCGGAGTCCGGCTACGCCTGATGCTGAGATAGTAAGTCTTTTTAGCAACTATACTTTTTCTATCCCTATCTTTATCAGCACAACAAGGATTATTACTGCATGGCAACTATTGGAGTAGATTTAGGGGGCACCAACATTCGCGCGGGCATCCGCGAAGGCGATCTGATTGTGAGGCGAGAACAGATTTCGCTTAGCGACAAGGATTCCCTGGAAAGCACCTTAACACAATTGATCCGTTTGATCAAGCCACTCGTGATCCCCGAGGTAACGGGGATTGGCATTGCTGCGCCCTCTATTGTTGATAGCGTGAATGGCATTGTGTATGATGTGGTAAACATCCCCTCATGGAAACGGGTAGAGTTGCAAAGTATTCTGCAAAAAGAATTCAACCTGCCGGTAAGAATTGAGAATGATGCAAATTGCTTTGCACTTGGGGAGCTTAAGCATGGAAAAGCGAAAGGACTTAATCATGTGGTGGGCATTACGCTGGGCACCGGGGTTGGTTCGGGCGTAATTATCAATGGCAAAATCCATTCCGGCAATAATGGCGGAGCCGGTGAAATTGGTTACCTCTACTACCGCGATCGGGATTTTGAATTTTATGGAGGCAGTTTCTTCTTTGCAGAAATCCATAAGACTTCGGCCTTTGACGTATTTCAGCAAGCAAAAACCGGTGATCAAAGCGCACTCAGCATCTGGGACGAGTATGGAATGCACATTGGGAATCTTATTAAGTCGGTTGTATATGCATACGATCCGGAAGCTATTGTGTTCGGGGGTTCTATATCCAATGCATTTTCATTTTTCGAACCAGCTATGAAGAAAACCATTTCAACCAACTTTCACTTTCCCGGATCAATGCGCAGGCTCAGGATTCTGCAATCAGAGAATGCAAACATCACCTTACTCGGAGCCAGTTCTCTGGTTAACCAACTTTAACGCAACACTATGAACCGGAGCAATGTCATCTTGGTACTCATCTTACTGATCTTCTTTGTAATCTCTTTTCTTACCAATATTCTCGGGCCACTCATCCCCGACATCATCAACAGTTTCGATTTGCGTGTAGGACTTGCCGGCTTTCTTCCGTTCTCGTTTTTCGTTGCGTATGGATTCATGTCTATCCCAGCCGGCTTAATGCAGGAAAAATATTCTGGCAAAACAGTGCTGCTGGTTGCCTATGGACTCGCATTTTTCGGAGCCTTGTTCTTTGGTTTATATCCACGCTTTTCAATCGCCCTGCCTTCCTTGTTTTTGATTGGCATAGGCATGGCCATGTTGCAGGTGGTGATTAACCCGTTGCTGCGCGTAGCCGGTGGCGAAGAACGCTTTGCTTTCAATTCTGTATTAGCACAACTCTTCTTTGGCTCGGCCTCCTTTCTTAGCCCCATGCTTTACACGTATCTTGTTCAGCATGTACATAAGGATGCCAACCCAACGGGTGTCATTCAACTGCTCAATACCCTGGTACCTGCCGATCTCGCCTGGGTTTCGCTGTATTGGATTTTTACAGTCATTACTGTTATCATGATTGTAGTAATAGCCCTGATCCACTTTCCGAAAGTAGAATTAAAAGAAGATGAGCGCGTAGATATCGGAAGCGGGTTTAAAGCCTTGCTCACCAACAGGTATGTGATCTTATTTTTTGTGGGGATCTTCTGTTATGTAGGCAGCGAGCAAGGCATTGCCAACTGGACATCCAAATTCCTTGAAGAGTATCATCACCTTGATCCGGCCACGACCGGAGCTTCGGTAATCTCTTACTTCTGGGGCTTGATGACAGCCGGGTGTTTGCTCGGGTTATTCTTACTTAAACTTTTTGATAGTCGCTGGGTACTGGTTGCCTTCAGTGGCGGAGCCATCATATCTCTTGCGGTTGCCTTGTTTGGACCGGCAAGCGTAGTGTTATATGCATTTCCCCTCACCGGTTTTTTTGCATCGGTGATGTGGTCGATAATAATTTCGCTGGCTCTTAACTCAGTGCCCAGTAATCATGGTACACTGGCAGGTATTTTATGTACGGGGATTGTGGGCGGTGCAATAGTGCCGCTGATCATTGGCGGTTTGGCCGAACTGGTGGGACTGCGCTATGCCATGCTTTTTCTATTTCTTACGCTCGGTTATATCTTCAGCATTGGGCTTTGGGCCCGGCCGCTGATTAAGAATGAGACTAAAAGTCTGAAGGATTTGTTTAAGGCGTAAAACCTCACCCCCTGCCTACTCCGCCTGTTGGCGGATTCGGCAGGCAGGCAATCCCCTCTCCCAACCTTCGGTTGGCAAGCAAGGAGAGGGGAAGATGTTCAAAAAAAATTGAAACCCCGGAGGGGTTGCATATTTATAGCCACGGCCCCGACCAGTCGGGGCCGTGGTATTAATATGTTAAAGATCAAACGCGCCACAGGAAAGTTAAGCAAGAGCTTCTCGCTAGTTGGCGCGGATTGATGAGTGATGGTAGAACAAGGAAGAACCTCACCCCATCCCCTCTCCAGAGGAGAGGGGAAGAGTTAAATGAACGATTAGAACCAGCCTTGGAATGAGAGGGAAAAAATTCAGATCATTATCAGGTCATTCATGAAGTCTAAAATCCCTTTTGAATTTGTACTTGAAGAATTGGATCGCATTCATCCACGGGTGAAACCTATGTTTGGTTGTTATGCAATTTATGTTGGCGAGAAGTTGGTTTTGATTCTCAGGCAGCGAAATGATTTTACTGACGACAATGGTGTATGGCTGGCTGCCCTTCATGAGCATCATGCCAGTTTAAAAAAAGAATTTCCCTGTATGCGCTCCGTGCGCTTACTCGGCACAGCCGAATCAGTTTGGCAAAACATTCCGGTGGGTGAAGATGATTTTGAAGAATTGGTACTCAAAGCCTGTCGCCTGATTTTAAAGGGCGATGTGAGGATCGGGAAAATTCCAAAACCGAAGAAGAAAAAGAAAGATTGACGGGGTGTGTTTGCTGACAAACCTCACTCCTTACCCATCTCCCCCTGGGAGATGGGATTTCTGAAAAGTGATAGAGTCAAAATAAAAAAACCGCCTTCGCTGAGGCAATAGCGGGTATAATAAAAAACCCACCTTCGTCCCGACTTATCGGGGTAAGGTGGGTGAAAGTGGAGCTGCAGGCTTGCCTGCCGAAACTCGAAGAGTGGAGCTGCAGGGAATCGAACCCTGGTCCAGAGAAGATGAACGTGTACGTTCTACATGCTTAGTTGACTTTGATTGTCGGGAGCTACAAGGCAGGCAACGGCCAAATAACTCCTTAGTTACTGTTGTCTCGACATCGTTGCGCAACAACAACGAGGCCCAGTTTATGCTGTCGACACTGCGGTTCCGGCACCGCTAAACAGAGCACCGGGCAATGATGGCCTCCACCGATCTTATCAGCGGATAAGCAAATCTAACCTTGGGTCAGATTAAGCAGCCATGGCGTAAGTATTCTCGCCACTTATGGTTGTAGGACTATCTTTTAAGGCTCTCATCCCACGAGCCTGCATGCTGGCATACACCCCCACGCATCCTGTCAAAACCGGTCAGCCCCGGTATTAAGAAGTTGGCAGTCCTGACGCTAGCGGTCAGGATGCTGACATTTAACGTCAGCATAGGCAGTAAGCAATTGGCAATACTTCCTTCAAAGAACGATCCACCTACTCCGCCAGTTGGCGGATTCTGTGGACAAGTCAAAGACAAAGGTAGGGGAAAATAAGTTCATAAGAAGTTGAAAGTTAAAAGTAGAAAGTTGAAAGGAGTTTAAAGTCCAAAGTTTAAAGTCCAAAGTTGAAAGTAATAGAGTCCCGACTTTAAACTCTAAACTTTTGACTTTCCACTTAAAACTTTTGACTTTATACTTTCAGCTTCTATCCCCACCCTATCAATCACAAGATACTTCTTTTTGGAAACTGTTTGTCTTGCCAGTAACTCGGCAATAAATCCCGTAAGGAAAAGCTGCACGCCAATGACTACCGCCACCAGGGCCAGGTAAAAAATTGGTTGCTCCGTTACATCGCGCTTCAGCGGAACTTTGGAAATGAAAACAGAATCAATTTTATCGTACAGGATTTTTATGGTAAAGCCCAGGCCAAATAAAAATGAAATAATTCCCCACGTTCCAAAGAAGTGCATCGGGCGCTGCGCAAACCGACCAATAAATGTGATCGACAGCAAGTCTAGAAAGCCGCGCACAAAACGCTCCCATCCAAACTTACTTACTCCATATTTACGCTCGCGATGCTCAACCACTTTTTCTGTAATCTTTGTAAAGCCTGCCCACTTGGCAATCACGGGTATGTAGCGATGCATTTCGCCATACACCGAAATGTTTTTTACTACCTGGTTATGATAGGCTTTCAGTCCGCAATTAAAATCATGCAGGTGAATGCCCGAGATTTTGCGGGTTACATAATTAAAAAACTTGGAGGGTATGGTTTTGGAAATCGGGTCGTGGCGTTTTTTCTTCCAACCACTCACCAATTGAAATCCTTCTTCTTTAATAAGCCGGTAAAGTTCCGGTATTTCATCGGGGCTATCCTGCAAGTCGGCATCCATAGTAATCACCACATCGCCTTCGGCTAGTTTGAAGGCTGTGTGCAACGCGGCCGACTTACCAAAATTGCGGTTAAACTTAACGCCCTTAAAAGACGAGTTGATCAGATTTTGTTTTTGAATCTCCTCCCACGTGCCATCGGTGCTGCCGTCATCGACAAAGATAACTTCATAAGAAAAGCCGTGTTGTTGCATAACACGGCTTATCCACTGACTGAGTTCGGGAATGGATTCTTGTTCGTCCTTAGCGGGGATGATAACGGAGATGTTCATTCCAGGTTTTAAATCACTTCGTCAGGCGGATTCTTTTTAACAAAGATGGAAGTTATTGCAGAAAGTACCGCGTAAATAATTAACCCGATGCCATAGCCCATGGCTAAGCCACTAACCGAAAACTGATTTTCGGTACGCTTTCGGGCATCTTCCATAGCCTGGTCCATCTGGTCGGCCGGCATGCCAAAACTTTCCATCATCTTCTGCGCATTTTCCATGGCTACATCGGTAAGTTTTGCAGGGAGTTCCGGATCAATCACTGTATACAAAATAACAGTAAAGAGTGTTGAAATAAGTCCAGATACAGCCATCAGGATAAATCCATGCTGAAATGCTTTCCCGTAAGGTAAAAAACCACCGATTTCATTCCGATAGCCAATACCGGCATAAATCGCGAGGCCTATAAACAAAGCGAACATAAAAATTCCAAACTTCCAGTTGGCTAGCAATGAATAATCAACTGCATAAGAAACAATTGATAAAGCGATGCTGATTCCGCCAACGATTAAGCCCCATCTAAGCGCGTGCTGAAACAGGGAGGTGGTTTCTTTTTCTTCCATGATTTTAATTGGTTTTGGGTTGTCGTCTTAAAATTACTGATATTATTATGCTTAAAAAAAAGCTCACGATAAAGCTTTTAGCAAAGTAATCGAGGGCCAAATCTCTTGCCCGGGTAGCCGGAAGCCCATTTAAATTGCGTTCGTACGCTTCTTTTCCCAGTTGTTCTATTACTGCCGGACCAATAGATTCCATTTGTGTCATGGCCGTTTTAATATAGTCGGATAAAAACCGAGGCTCAATCGCGCAAAAAATCCAGATGAGTTCGGCTGTGATCAACGCAAAAATTGCTGTGAACACGAGGCTGCTAACCATGCCCTGCCCGATAGAAAGCTCGCCCTGCTGATGGTAATCGCGCAGTTCTTTTAACCCCATCACCATAAAAACGGTAAAGAGAATAATCCGAAAGTCGAAATAGATTGGAAACAGAAAGGGATGCTTGCCCAGATAATAAAGAGCCAGCAAAAAAATAAAGCCAAGCGCTCCGGCAATTAATCCGTTGCGAACTGAAATAAAGAGTAGCCGTGGAGCCCGATCAAGCATCGAGCCATTGTTTTGAGTTGTTGAAAACGGCAGCCACTTTGCCTTTCAGGGGTTGACCGAGCCAGGGTGAGTTTTTAGATTTTGAAAAATTTAATTCCGGGGTGAACGTCCACTCGCGGTTGGGATCGAGCAAGGTGAGGTTCGCTTTTGTATCCACATCAATTACCACCGGGGGCAATTTCAAAAGTCTGCGGGGCGCATCGGTTACTTTCTCAATCAGATCTTCAATCTCTACGGATCGCGAAAGCGACACGAGTTGTGAAGCAAACGTCTGGAGGTTGATCATGCCAAACTCGGCCAGATCAAATTCAAGAAACTTACTTTCATCTTCGTGCGGGGTATGGTTGCTCACCAGCACATCGATGGTCCCGTCTTTGAGTCCTTTAATTAAAGCATCCTGATCGGTCTTCTCACGAAGGGGTGGATTTACTTTATAGTTTGTATCAAAATCCGAAAGTACTTCATCGCTATAAAGGGGTTGATAGGCGGCTACATCGCAGCTTACGTTCAAGCCTTTCTTTTTCGCTGCCCGAATCATATCCAAAGATTTGGCAGTGGATAGTTTGGCGAAATGCAAACGGCCTCCGGCATAGCCGAGCAATTCCAGGTTTTTGCTTACGGCTACTTCTTCGGCAATGCGGGGTAATCCTTTTAACCCCAGCATAGTACTTTGCGGTCCTTCGTGCATCTGACCAAACAAGTTAAGCCAGATGTCTTCCGGGTGATCAATCAACAGGCCATCAAACTTCTGAAGATATTGCAGCGACTTAAGAAAAATATCTGTGTGCCACACAGGCTTTAGACCATCGGTAAAAGCAATGGCGCCCGCCTGATTCAAATCAATCATTTCGGTTAATTCTTCACCTTTGCAGTTTTTTGTAACGGCTGCCATCGCGTGAATCTGAACCAACCGGTTTTCATTAAGGCCCGTGATGTAACTGACTTCGTTCTTGGATTGAACCGTGGGGTGTGTATTGGGCAGCACCGCTACTTCGGTAAAGCCACCGGCTGCCGCAGCTTTCGCTAACGAAATCAAATCTTCTTTTTGCTCGTGACCGGGATCGCCTACATGGGCCCCCAGGTCAAACCATCCGGCAGAAAGAATCATGCCCTCGGCATCAATGATCCGATCGGCACTGTAGTTTTTATCACCGATCTCTTCGATGCGGCCATTTTGAATGAGAACGTTCTTCTTTTTTTTGTGAAAGGGTGATTGGGGGGATACTAGTAACGCTGACCGGATGAGTATTTTCACGTGCTTTAGGTTTTAGCGGTCAATTCACTTCCAAAATCGAATCAATAAGACTTCTGCCAGCAGAAAAATAAGCGCCAGAACTACGGCATACTTCCACAATGGCGTGCCCAAATATCTCTCTTTTATTTCGTTGCTGAAAGTATCGGCCGAGGTTGCTTTAAAAATGGACACCTGGTTGCCTCCGCCCAAGGCAGTCTTAACCTCCTCGCCCGTAAACTGATCGAGTATAGATTCAGATTTTTCAAGGTTGAAAGCCAGCAGATCAAGCGTATCGCGCGAATGGGTTACATAATAAAACCCCTGGCTGATAGTGTACCTCGGAATTTCCAACAAGAGCCGATCGCCAAACCTGCGCTGTGAAGGCACCAGTTCCTGATCGCCTTTCATGCGGGCCGGTTCTTCACCGGCAAGACTATCGGCAGGTACTGTCACCAAAGATGAGGATAAATAATAGTATGGCTTGCGCTCTGCTTTTTTACCACTGGCAGCGATCCGGTACATCACCGGCACAAAAATAGCGTGCGTAGAAAGATCACTGACCTCGCGGTTGAGCGAACTGGCCATCACAAACGTATTGTTAAACCGCGATAAGTAAGGTTGTCCATTTTTAAACCGGAGAATAGCAGACCGATCGGGTCCCCAATCCAACATCTTTTGAGCCAGGGGCATGGCCAGAGCAGCAGACTTTTCTTCAAAGACATTTTCAAAGAATGGATTTTGAAAGTCTGGCTTATCCAATTCCATCCGTTCAGACTTTTCAAGTTTCGTCAACGCGGGTAACCCCAACAAATTCTTATACGACCCAAGGTCCGGTTGGGATCCGGGAATAACCAACAGGGTACCGTTGCTTCGATACAGTTGAATGGCAGCATTTAATGAATTGTCTACATTATCGAGGCTGTTAAGAACCACAAGATCGGCATCATTTAACACACTATAGTCCACATTACCGGCTGCGAACGTGCGGAAATCAAAAAGCTCCCGATTGCCATACACATTTTCGACATGGGTTGCGCGGGTATCCGGTTTAATCTCAACAATCCTTAACCGGCCGGAGTAATTAAGTGTAAAGTAAAATTCATTATCAAAGCTTACAGGAAAATCACTAAAGCTAAAAACCACCTGGTTATAGCCCTTTAGTCCGCGCGATAAATCGAAAGACGTTTCTACAAAACTATTTGGCTCGATGGTAACCGAAGAAGTGGCTGCCTGTATGCCATTAATCGTGAGTTTGGTTACCAGGCCATCCAGCGTACGCGGGCCTTCGTTGCGAAGTCGAACGCGGATGGAGTTTTTTTCTCCGCCAATGATAAATGGATTGTTGAGATAGATCGAATCGACAAACACATTGGATACTTGTGGATACTCTACCGGCACGAGGCGAACCTGCCATGCGGAGTCAAGCAAACTTTCATTGCCAAAGGTTGATTTCTGAAAATCAGAAATCCAGAATACGGTATTACCCGGTTCGCCAATTCTTTTCACCACCTCATTAAATGAACGACTAACCGGTGACAATCGCACCTGCGAAAGCTGATCAAGAATTTCGGATTTGGATTTAAATGAATTTGAAAAGGGTGCAAAATCGTTGGTAAGAAGTTTAAAGCGCGTTTCTGCCGGAAACAATTCTACTATATCCCGAACATAGCCAACTCCGGCATCCAGCGCCCGCACCTTTTCGCGCACCGGGGCCGACATACTATACGAGTTATCTAAATAAACGACCAGGTTGCGCTGAGAAGTCAATTGCTCGCGGGCCGGCAAAAAAGGCTGAGCAAAAGCAAGTACTAAGAATAACAGGAAGAGCAAGCGACTGGCTAGCACCAAATACTGCTTCAGTTTTCGCTTTTGTGTAGTCTCCTGCTTTATTTGTCTAAGAAAGCGTGTGTTCGAAAAAAATATCCGGGTTGTCTTACGAAAATTGAAGAGGTGAATGATGAGCGGGATGGCCAGTGCGGTAAGGGCCCAGAGAAACTGCGGATAATTAAAACTCATCAGCGTAAAAATAATCATTCAGCACGGATATAGAACGCTGATTTTCTACCCTGGTTGCAGAAGATACATAAGTGGTTCGCCTGAACAGCAAAACAAAAAAGGCCACCTCCTTGAGGCAGCCTTTTGCTTTGGCGCGAAGTATTGATTACTTCTGCTTGCCGCCCAGCATGGCGAAGTCGTTCACGTTAATCTCCGTGATGTAGCGCTTCTCGCCCTTGTCGGTTTCATACACCCGATGTACGAGTTTACCTTCCAGCGCTACTTCCGCACCTTTTTTCAGATACTGACCTGCGATGTCGGCAAGTTTACCCCAGATTACCACGTTGTGCCACTGGGTTTCTTCTACCTTCTCGCCCTTTGCGTTTTTGTAGCTGTCTGTGGTGGCGATAGAGAAAGATGCTTTATGGCTCTTGCCAAAGTCTTTCACTTCCGGGTCTTTTCCTAAACGACCGATCAACTGCACGCTGTTTCTAACACTTTTCATAATTGTATTGGTTAATTGTTAAACATTGATTTTCTAACCTGTTACCGGATTTGTTCCGATTGACCAACCTACACTGTGTTTCGGCTGGCTGATGATGCAAAGGTGTGGGGGGCGAAACAGGTTAGTCGTTTATTAATCAATTAGTTTCGGTTATATTCGTTTATAAACGTTTATAAACGGATAGCAAACCTGCTAAATCCTTTAAAAAATGGCTAAAAAGGAAGAAAAAGTCTGTCTGGAGTGTGGTGGAAAAATTACGGGCCGGGCCGACAAAAAATTTTGTTCAGACCAGTGCCGGGTATCATACAACAACAAATTGAACCGTGACGAGACGGCCTACATGAACAATGTCACCAACATTTTGCGCAAGAATCGCAGGATTTTATTGGATCTCAACACGACTGGCAAAACCAAAGTGAATCGCGATAAGTTGAATGAGAAAGGTTTTGATTTTAATTATTTTACGAGCGAATATGTAACAAAAGAGGGTGCTGTTTATCACTTTTGTTATGAACAAGGATACCTGGCCATGGATAAAAACTGGTATCTGTTAGTAGTGAAAAAAGAATCCCCTAAACAACAACCTCTATGAGTGGCTGGTCGCTGCAAGGAAAAAAAGCATTGATAACGGGTGGCACCAAAGGCATTGGCCTGGCGATCGCACGTGAGTATCTTGAACTGGGTGCCGAAGTATTGGTGATTGCCCGCAATACAAAGACTATTTTGGGCAAGCTGAAAAACTCGGCAAACCTATTCACCTATGAGGGTGATTTAAACAACGCTGACTTCAGAAATGACCTCGTAAACCGGGTTTCAGAAAACTGGGGTAAACTGGATGTGCTGGTAAACAATGTGGGTACGAACATCCGCAAGAAGTTTGTGGACTATCATGAAGAAGAAATTCGACAACTCTTTGAGACCAATCTCTTCTGTATGATGGAACTGACCCATGCGTGCTACCCATTACTTCAGAAATCGGGTCATGCCAGCGTAATCAATATTGCTTCCGTGGCCGGGATGGTGGATGTACAAAGTGGCCCACCTTATGGAATGACCAAAGCGGCTATTATTCAGCTTACGCGACACCTCGCAGTGGAGTGGAGTGTTGATCAGATCCGTGTGAACGCTATTTCACCATGGTACATTGAAACACCTCTTACAGAACCCGTTCTCTCTCAACCCGACCGGCTTGAAAAAATTCTTGCCCGCACCCCGATGAATCGAATTGGCAAACCCGAAGAAGTAGCAAGCCTCGCAGCTTATCTGGCCATGGATAAGAGCAGCTACATCACAGGCCAGAATATTTCAGTTGATGGGGGTATGAGTGTAAAAGGACTTTAGCTTTCGATAGGTATATCGCGATGAAAGCCATTAGCCAATTCATTGTAGGGCAACTGCACCGTTAACCATCCATCTAAATAAACTGCCTTAATCTTACTTGCATCTATGTAGTAGGGAATGGGTTTGTTGTACACAATGTGTGGCACCGATACAACGTGTCCCCGCGATTCAATCCGATGCTCAAAGTATACTATCAACTGGTTGTTGTTAACCTTCACATGCATATTTTGCTCACCGATTCCCGGCACACTCAATTCAATCTGACGATACGCAGGAAACTGAGTGAGCCGTACAACAGGCTCTGATACTCCGCCACCCAGCGTGTTCATTACGTCAATGCTTTGAAGAATCTCGTCACTAATACTATTCGCTCTTCTCATGATCTTTAAAACTTACCTTGACAATGTCAATCATCATTCCCAAGTAGAAAACATGGTCAAAAAGACAGAAATAATGCTGGCTTCAGGTCAAATTGTCTATTAATCCCGGGATAGGCATTAGACTTTTTTGAACTCCATGCTCCCGATTGAAAATGAATAAACTGGTGGCTACACCGTTTTTCCAATTGAATTAATGTAGTTGTCATGAATCTATGAAGAGCAGATTTCAAATATTCTTTTTCGGTTCTGAAATTTTGATCAAACTTCTCTTACCCGAAAACAAACTGCCTGTAAGCATCTGATCATGAAAAAAAATCTTAACAGAAAAGGCATTGTATTTCGAAATCAACTTAGTCCATAAAATGCATTATGAAGGCCCACTCTCTGAAACCATGTTGCAGATACTCTGTCAATTTGTGTAGCGCTGTTGCAACAACATGTTAATTTCCTTAAATCAGTTTGACTCCTTATCGGCCTGCGCTACCTTCGACTCATGAATTCAATAAGCCTGTCGGGTCATGAGAAGAAGTGGTACGATCTTGCCTTCGCCCTTGGCATTTTTACCATTGCCTATAATCTGATTGAAGGTATTATTGCTACCTGGTTTGGCTTTGAGGACGAAACATTAGCGCTTTTTGGTTTTGGTGTTGATAGCTTTATTGAGATGATTTCCGGAATCGGAATTGTTTATATGGTCATGCGCATCAGGCAACATCCTCACAGCGACCGAAGCGGGTTCGAAAAAACCGCATTAAAAATTACTGGATATTCATTTTACCTGTTAGTTGCCGGGCTAACTGCATCTTCATTACTGTCAATCTATCTTGAAAGAAAACCCGTTACTACATTCTGGGGAGTAATTGTTTCGCTGATCTCAATTGTCGTGATGCTTTTTTTAATCTATGGTAAAATCAAAACGGGCAAGGCGCTCAACTCAGACGCAATTTTAGCGGATGCGAACTGTACTAAAGTATGTATTTATATGTCGTGCGTGTTGTTGGCATCAAGTGCCATTTATGAGTTTACCGGTTTCGCTTATGCGGATGCATTAGGCACCCTGGGTCTTGCCTGGTTTTCGTATGAGGAAGGGAAAGAGTGTTTTGAAAAAGCAGCAAGCAATAAACATTGTGGCTGCGATCACTAGTATCGCAATAATTAAATTTTACTGCATTGTTTTTAAAAAGTTCGACCCCGATGGGGTCGCATGTGTATGGTAAAAATATGCTATAAACATACGATTTCCAGGGAGTCGAATAGGAATGGTTTGGAGGAGGAGTGTCTCACTGTCGTTTTTAAAACATGGTCATAATTAATTTTCACCACGCTAATCTTTAAATTTAATCTTAAAGAACAAGATCACTGCCGCAAGCATCAACGTAATGATATTCCAAAGAATCACGGGTAGTTCATCAATCATGATTCCATAAATCGTCCAGAGGAACACCCCCAGGCAATAAAGCAAAAACATAACCAACGATAAGTCTTTTGCTGAGCGGGTGCGCCAGGTTTTAATAACCTGTGGAAGAAAGGCCATGGTTGTGAGGAAGCCCGCTAGTAAGCCTAGTAGTTTTGTTGAGTCCACGGAGATAAGTTTTTTCAAAAGTACACATCTTGACTACCTTCACATAATTAATCATGAAGATCCACATCGAAGACGCCAAATCAGAGGATGCTGCCCGGTTAGTCATTCTGCTTGACCAGTTAGGGTATCTGGCAACCCATTCGGAAATGCTGGATAAAATTCAGCAACATCACCACCCAACCTATAAACTCCTGGTAGCAAAAGACGAAAATCAGGTAATGGGATTTATTGCATTGCATTTTTATCGTGCCTTCCACCACCCCGCACCCATCGGCCGTATCACTGCGTTTTGTGTTGAGGAAAGTGTGCGGGGTTCTGGTATTGGAAGTTTGCTTTTAACATCGGCCGAAGACTTCTTTCATCAGCATCACTGTTTTAAAATAGAAGTCACCAGTAATTTGAAAAGAACCAGCACCCATCAATATTATCTTCAGCGGGGTTATACAGAAACCAGCCGGCACTTTGTTAAGTTATTCGGGAAAAAGAATTCCTGATCAGATATCTGATTTTCTCAACTTCAGGTAAGCAAAGTAATTGAAGAGCACCGTCCAGGTGAGTGCAATCGCTACCGCACCCAAGGCTACATAATCCTGAATTTCCTGAAAGGCATAGCGGGCAAACGGAAGAGGCACCAGATTGGTAATTGACTCTAACGGAAAAAATTGCTTTAACCATCCGATCTGATCTTCCACACCGGAGCGGAAAATATTTATTTTGATAATGGCTTCAATCATGTGCGACAGCATCAGCAATACAATGGTGAGGCCCGACCGCTGCACAAGAACACCCAACATTAATGCATAAGATAAAAAAGCAAATACTTCGATAAAGTAGGCAAGAAAGAATTCACTGCCTACAAAAAAATAGTCCCACTCGATGGTAGGCGTATAAATAAAACCTGTTACGAGAGCAATAGACAAAATCATGGCAACGCTCATCAAACTCAGCAGCACATTGGTAAGGATTTTTGATTCCAGAAATTCCCACCGACTCAGTCCGTCAATAATATTCTGCCTGAGGGTGCGGTATTGGTACTCGTTCGTAATTGAAATAACAACCATAACGGCCAAAACAATTTTAAACAACCCACTGATCCAGATCAGGTTTTGCCAGATATCGGGGAAGTGATATAAAGGAATGCGGTTAATGTTAATTGAAGCCCCGAACTCAGCGCCTTTGCTGGCCAGCCACTTCAATATTTCCATTCCGCTGGCTGTGGTGAAACCGAGAGTTAGAAAATACAAGCCACAGATCACCCAGAAGGTGCGGTAACTGGTCATTTTCTTAAGATCTATTTTAAGTAAGTGAAGCATCTGCTACGTATTAAATTTTGTGACTGGTATCCGACAAGATTTCCAGGAACTGTTTCTCGAGGCTTTTCTTTCGGGTTATTAAGTGCGAGGCCACGATACCTTTATCAAACAAAAACCGGTTCAGGTCTTTGCTATGATATCCGTCTTTCATCATCACCTGAAAGATTCCGTTTTCCTTTTTGATGCTACCGCTTCCTAAAAATTCCTGTAAGAGTACGCCCAAATCATCATGATAGGCTTGCACCTCCACAATCTCTTCACCCTTGCCAACCTCATCAACAGGGCCGGTGTGCATTAATGTGCCCCGCTTAAGTACGGCAAAATGTGTACACACTTTCTGAACTTCATCCAACAAGTGACTGGCAAGAATAATTGTCTTGCCATCAGCCGCTATTTTCTTGATGATCTCGCGGATCTCAGCAATCCCCATCGGATCGAGTCCGTTGGTGGGTTCATCGAGGATCAAAATTATCGGATCGCTGACAAGGGCGGAAGCAATTGCAAGACGCTGCTTCATACCTAACGAATACGTACGGTACTTATCATCTTTGCGAGCCGTTAATTCAACGGTCTCTAATACCTTGGGGATATTGCCAGGATCAGCTCCCTTGATCATTGCATTTAACTCCAGGTTTTTCTGACCACTGAGGTAGGGATAAAATATAGGATGCTCCAGCACAGCGCCAATCTTTTTACGCGTATGGTGTGTGGCCGCTTCGCCAAACCAGGAAAAATTTCCAGAGGTTGGATTGACAACGCCCATAAGCATCCCCAAGGTGGTGGTTTTACCACTGCCGTTGGGGCCCAGCATGCCAAATACCTGACCCCGTTTTACTTCCAGATCAAGCTTGTTTACGGCACAAAGCTTTCCAAAATTCTTAGTCAGCTTTTGAATGGATAGTACTGTTTCCAAAATTAGGTTGATTAATTATCCTGGTTGTTGTCGTTCTTCTCGTCAGACTTTTTATCGTCCTTTTCATTGCGACCGGTAAAGTCTTTTATCTTTTTTCCAATGTCGGTGCTGCCATCTATGGTTTTGAAAAGTGCTGGCGCTTTATCTAAAGCGATCTTTCCAATGATATCAAGAACAAACAAACTGGATGAGTCATTCGCCAGGACAACGGTGCCTTTAACATCCCCATCTTTTTCCCGGAGGTAAACATCAAAATTTCTGCCTTCAAACCGGCTGGTCATCATCTCTTCATACGATTCTGATTTATAGCCCGCCAGCAATTTGCTGTAATCTTCTTTACTGAATTTCGACTCGTTTTTGTCAATCATCAGAAATTTCATCTTTTCAATGTCCTTTATTAACTCATCAAACTCCTTATCATCAGTCTGGTTGAGCATCCGCAAGGTGTTTTTATAAAAATATAAGGACAAGCCTTCATACTTTTCGTCCAGCGCAGTAGTAGTCTTTGTTTGACCAACCGCCAGGCCAGCGGAACTTATTAGCAGCAGGGCAAAAATGATTTTCATGATATTATTTATTAATCGCGATAGTCGTGTTCTTAGGATTCAACTGCTGAAGATCAATGTATCCTTTCATTTCAATGGCTACTATCTCTTGTTCTTCCTCCACTAATACGAAGTATTGGTTCTTATTGTTGTTTCCTTCCTTCAAATATATGGAGACTTCTTCCCCATTGTCGCGAATAAAAGCAAGCTCCAGAAATGAATCTTGCTTAAGTACACTTTTAAACCCTTTAACGGTAAGATTTTGGGCTTTAAACTCTGCCCGTGGGATTGTTATAATCCGAACATGCTTCAGGTCTTTAATCGCTTCTTTAAATTCATATTCCCCGGCCAGGTTTAAAATCACGCGACCCATCCAGCCACTAACCGAAAAACTATGAACATCGGGCTGATCAATAAAATTATCCTTAAGGGTTTGATAGCTCTTACTTTGAGCCTGAGCAGTTCCAACAACAAACAGCAAGATTAAAATTCTGATGGCTTTCATACTTTTTTTTTTTGATAAGACGCCCGGGAAAAGAAAAAGGATGCATGGTACGCACACATCCTTTTTATCATCAAGACTTTTAGTTTTTCTTGTCCTTGATGTTCTCGAGGTTTTCCAAACCATCGATGTTTACAGACTTTCCAATCTTAGAGATCTCTTTCAAGTCAATTTCACCGAAGATAGTCATCACCATGAACTCTTCATTCCCACCCATAACCATCACAAGCTCGCTGATTTTACCACCGGCTTCTTTGGTATAGAACTTCATATCCTTGTCTTTGTCGCGGATTGACATTAATTCTTCAAATTCCTTTGAGGGGATCATCGAGATTGCTTCTTTGTAGAGATCTCGCGAATTTCTGGCTTCGTTCTTAGAAAGTACTCTTAGTCCTTTGATTTTACTGATCGCCTGAATCATCTCCTTTTCCTCGTCCGTTTCTCCGCTAAGGTTAGCCATCATATTAAACATCTTGCCGCTAACCGTTACCTGACTGAACGATTCATCATTCTGATACTTTGTAAAAAATTTGGCAATTGCATCATTTTGCGCCTGGGCAGTAATGGCTACTGCCATCATCACTATTCCAACCATTAACTTTTTCATACCTGTATTCATTTAAATTTTTAATTTCTTTTTAGTACTTCTTAAATTTTACTCTCCGCCTCTTTTGTTTCATGAAGGGCCTTGCCTTGAATTTTCTCCTCGGCCTCATTGAAAACTTTTATCTTACCTGCTTCCTTTTGAGCTCGATTAAACCCTTTCGAAATCATCATCAGAGCCTTTTTAGTTTCTTCCAGCGCCAACTTTGGATCACTGTATGTATCGGCAATTTCCGGTGGATACGCTTTTCTTACTTCCTGTCTTACAAAATACGTAGCTGCCACAACCACCAGAAGCCCAGCCGCAATCCGACCATAACTACTAAACATTCTTACCACTTTACCTTTCGGCCGATGCTGTCGGATTTTTTTCTTTACTGCGGCATCAAAGTCCGGACTATTTACCTGTTGTTTCTGCTGTTTGTCAAAGTATCGGAATACCTGCGCTACCTCATTCATCGACTCGGGCACATCCCCGCGAAAGTATTCCCGCAGGTGTTGTTCCTCTTCCAGCGAGGTGTCGCAGTTCCAGTACTTCTCCAGCAGTTGTTCAATGTGCTTAGAGTCCATACGCGTTAATCTTTACAAATTTTTCTCTTACCGCAGTGCGTGCGCGGAATAAGTTCACTTTTACCTGGTTCATGTCCAGTTCCAGAATCTCACAAATCTCGTTGTAACTATACCCTTCAATATCCCGAAGGTGTATCACCTGGCGTTGCTTCTCGGGCAGCGCAGCTATCATTTCATTTAGTCGTTGCATGTTCTCATGAATTTCTGTCCTCTCATGAGGCGTTAGCGTTTCATTGCGAATCTCCATTCCTTCTTCAATCGGATCGGTGGCCCTGCGCTGTCGCGAGCGAAGGCGGTCGAGTGAGAGATTTTTGGTGATGCGCATACACCAGGCTTCCATGTTTTGCACTTCGGCCATCTGTTCTCGCCCGTTCCACACTTTGATCAGGACTTCCTGCACTATGTCTTTAGCTTCCTCCGAACTTCCCAGAAGGCGGAAAGCAAACCGAAAAAGCTTGTTTTTTGTAGGCAGAACCCGGTTTTCAAAGGTTTCGAGATTCATTGTTTCAAAGGCAAGACGGTGAGGGTACCAAGTTGTTACAAGATAAGTTAAAAATATATTTCAGAGTGCGGGAGACATTGCCTAAGGATTTGTTACTTAAGGTAGCGTATGGAAGATTCCGATAGCAAAATCATTGTTTTTGATTCTTATGATACCGTAATGGCCGCCAACCTGGTGAAGACCAAACTGGATGCCTATGGAATCCCATGCTTTCTTTCCAATGAAAATTTTGGAGGTCTGTACCCGTTTCGCAATGAATTATTTACCGGGGTGCGTCTTCATATTTTTGAAAAGGATCATGAACGGGTGAAAGAAGTACTTATGGAAGAGCATACGAGTGAAAAGGAAGTACTGCAATGTCCTTCGTGTGGATCAACCCATGTCATCCTGAAAGAAATACAACATGGTCAATTCGAAAAAATTCTTTCAACAATTTTCCTCAGTCCGTTTATGGAAGAGAAAAAAGTATACCACTGCCAGAGTTGCAGCAAGGAGTTTAACGCTACTAATTAGCTAAATTTTCAAGATTGTAAATTCAACCCTACGGTTGTTAGCACGACCTGCTTCAGTTTCGTTTGAATCTATAGGTTTGGATTCTCCGTAACCATGAGCTTCCAACCGGGAAGAATCTATACCCTGACTGATCAGGTAATCCACTACCGACTGCGATCTTCCCTGAGATAGATTTTCATTATAGGTATCCGATCCTTTGCTATCGGTGTGCCCTGAAATCTCAATAGATACAGTTGTATTTTTCTTTAAAAAGTTAACCACCTTATCAAGTTCTACGAATGACTCAGACTTAAGGGTGGTCTTATCAAAGTCAAAATAAATATTTTTCAATCGAACCGTAAGACCTACCTCGATAGGAGTAAGATAAAGATTTTTAATAACTGGAGTAATATCCTGGCTTGCTACCTGAACGCTATCTGTTGAATTCAAATATCCATCGGAAGAAGCAGTAAATAAATACCAACCGAGGCTTGAGATGTTCTGCTCGTACTTGCCATCTACGGTCGTTAAAGAATATTGAGTAGCTCTGTCTGCTTTAAGAGCAATATCCACTTTTGCATTTTTAACTTTTTGGTCTGTCTTTTTATCAATCACATCACCTGCCAACACCAATTGCTTTGCGATTGGAGTCAAATATATATCCACATGCAAGGTGGTGTCGCGATTAATTTTAGGAACCTTATAGGATTGTGTAAACGGGAGCAGCCCTGCCGATGCGGCCGTTACTGTATATTCTTCAATCTCCGGAATACGGCTTTCAAAATTACCATTAATTGTAGTTTTCAAATTCAATGGCTTTTGATCCTTCATCTTTAATTCGATAGCCGATTGAACGGGCTGCTTCGTCTTATCATTGAAGGTTGTGCCAGTTAGTATGATTTTGAAATTGCGAGGCTTTAAAATGAACAAATCAAAATTGCCACCATCAACACGGGCACCCGCACGGGCCGTAAAAATATTACCATGGGTATCGATGGAAAAGTAAGCATCTCCCGAGGGAGTATTGATCGAACGTCCAAGATTTACCGGTTCCGACCAATTGAGCCATGTTTCATCTAGCCGGGTTGTTTTATAGATATCGGTACCCCCTACTTTCTCCTTTGAATAGCGATCGCTTGAAAAATAAATTGTTTTTTGATCGGGTGACAAAAATGGACTATAATCATCTGCGGGAGAACTGATCTTTAATTTTACGGGCTTGCTCCATTGACCTCCTTGCTGATTGGAGAGGTACAGATCACTAAACTTATCACCTTGCTTTTCGGAGAAGTAAAGAATGAGATGCTGACCATCTGAAGAAATGCTGGCTCCGTTAAACATTCCTTTATCCAAATCAGAAAAACCCGGAATGTTCAACTCCGTCCAGCTACCTGAAGGGCTTACCAAAGAAAATCCTTTTGAGTTTTTTGCCCGGCCTCCTCTTACCAGAAGTGAACCATCAGGCATAACATTGAAAACCTGGTTATACCGGTTCTGATTTAATGGCGGCCCCAGTCGTTTGCCTTCCGACCATACTCCCTTATCATCTAAAGTAGAAACCCAAATGTCCTGACTGTTCTCTTTTCCATAGGTGTTTTGCGGATGGTTGCTGACAAAGTAATACAACTTGGTTCCATCCATCGAGATCACGGGCGATACCTGATGGTACAGTGTATTGATGTTGTCATTCATCTTTACCAACTCATACCGTGGGCTAATTTCCTGAGCAGTAAGCGCAACCCCAACCAGACAAAGAATAAAGACAAGAATGTGTTTCATGCAAAAAACATTTTGTTTTAAAGTTAGCATTTTCACTCGTAGATAAAAAGTGATAAAAGCCCTCTACAGGAAGATTGCAACTACAGAAATAAAACGTTTAGATAGGCAACCCGAAAAAGCTCCTTGCCGGATCTGCTTTCGTCATCAAAACGATAGTCACCACGATTATTACAAACGCTACTGTATTAAAAACAAAAAGCCGCCTATGCTTTGCCGTTGCTTCCGACATTTTTTTTGCCGTGATACGAGCCATCGTAATAAGCACTATGGCTATTAGCATCATGCTACTATGCTCTACCAACCAGTAACGATCCAGAGAATCCTTCATGGAAGCACCACTGAAAATCACTCGTGGACTCGTGAAATATAAAATCAGGCCGATCAATAATTGTGTATGGGTAAGTATAAAAAGCCACAAACTCATTCGATCATCTAACCCGGTGAACTCAGATTTCTTTTGCCATCCACCAAAAGAACGAACGATTACAACCAGCAGAAAAACTAAAACAAAATATCTTAAGGTGGAATGTGTAAGTATCAATAAGTCCTGCATAAGATTGGCGTTTGTATGAATTCGAAAATTAGGCTAAGATTTTGACTTATTTCAGCCAATTGTCAACAAAATTAAAACCTTCAAAGAATTTAAAGTCATGGTAAGGCTTAAACGAGTAAATTACTTATCAAATCAAAACCTATGAAAAAAATACTCTTCATATTCACTTGCTTTCTGGTAACAAGCTCCTACGGCCAGGAGAATCTTTCCTATCAACGACCGCCCGAAGAAATTGTCAAGCTCCTGGAAGCTCCATTAACTCCGATTGTTTCCTTCTCTCCTGATAAACAATGGATGCTGCTTTTAGAACGCTCGGATTTTCCAACCATAGAGCAATTATCCAGACCCGAATTACGCATTGGCGGGCTTCGTATTAATCCCGAAAATTTTGGCCCCAGCCGCAGCAACTACACGATAGGGTTGAAAGCAAAACGCATGAGCGATAATCTGGAACTGGAAATAAAAAATCTCCCGACTCCGCTCACAGCCAGTAATATCACTTTTTCTCCAGACAGCAAGAAGATTGCCTTTCTTCAAAACACTGCGGATAAGATAGAGCTATGGATCGTTGATGTTACTACACTATCCGCTTCAAGACTTTCGCAACGAAAAGTAAATACAGCGATGGGCGGCTATACCTGGTTGTCTGATTCGCAAAGCATACTCTTTACTGCTGTACCTTCATCCATAAAACCACTACCCGAAAAATCGCGGGTACCTGCGGGGCCTGTAATTGAAGAAAATTTAGGCCGCACTGCTCCCTCACGCACCTACCAGGATTTGCTCAAAAACCCATACGATGAAGCAGCCTTTGATTATTACACACAATCTGATTTAGTATTGATAAATCTCAATAGTAATGAAAAGACACTTAGCTCATCAGCTATTCATTCCGGGTTCAATCCATCACCGGATGGAAAATTAATACTCACTGAAGTTATTCAACGACCTTACTCCTATCTCGTACCTGCTTACTTGTTTCCCAGCGTGGTGAGTGTGATTGATCTCAATGGAAAGATGGTGAAAGAGATCACACGAATTCCTTTGCTGGATTACATTCCAACCGGAAACAATGCTACACAGCGAGAGCCACGTAACCACACCTGGCGGGCCGATAAACCAGCCACGCTTGTATGGGCTCACGCCCAGGACGGTGGCGATCCAAAGGTAAAAGCAGAGATCCGCGATAAAGTTTTTACGTGGGACTTCCCGTTTACAACGCAAGTCAAAGAATTTGCCAGCATGCCATTGCGCTTTTCGCGAATCACGTGGGGAAACGATAATGTTGCCTGGGTGTACGAACGGTGGGTGAATGATCGCAAAGAACGGGTATATCAGGTGAATCCGGCAACAGGACAAAAGAAAACTGTTTTCGATCGCAACTATGAAGATGGCTATAATGATCCGGGAACTGTAATTACAGCACCTAACCTATATGGTCGCCATGTGATGTTAATCAATAAGGACAACAGTGTGTATTTAAGTGGAGCTGGTTCCTCGCCAGCAGGCGATATGCCCTTTCTGGATAAAATGGATTTGAACTCCCTGAAGAAGAGCCGGCAATGGCAATGCACTGCACCTTATTACGAAACCTTCATCAATTTTCTTGATCTGAAGAAAGGAACATTTGTTACCTCCCGGGAATCCAATACTGAAAACCCTAATTACTATCTCCACACGATTGGCTCGGCTAAAGCAACTGCGATCACATCCTTTCCTCATCCCTATCCACAAATCAAAGACGTGAAAAAGCAAGTATTGAAATACAAACGCGCAGATGGCGTAGAGTTAACAGCCGATTTGTATTTACCTCCCGGCTATAAAAAAGAAGACGGGCCACTGCCCGGATTTGTTTGGGCCTACCCACGGGAGTTTAAATCTGCAGACGCAGCCGGGCAGATTAAAGGTTCGCCTTACACTTTTACACGTTTAAGTTGGGGAGGACCAATTTATTGGGTAATGCGAGGTTATGCGGTTCTTGATAATGCCTCCATGCCGATCGTGGGTGAAGGCGACCAGGAGCCCAATGATACCTATGTTCCGCAATTAGTTGCCAGCGCTCAGGCTGTTGTAGATTATGGGGCCTCATTAGGTGTGCTTGATCCAACGAGAGTGGGTGTGGGTGGTCATTCCTATGGAGCTTTTATGACAGCTAATCTATTGGCTCATTCAGATATTTTTAAGGCCGGGATTGCCCGGAGTGGTGCATACAACAGAACACTGACTCCGTTTGGGTTTCAGGCTGAAGAGCGCACGTACTGGCAGGCGCCTGAAGTATATTATACTATGTCTCCCTTCTCTTATGCCGATAAGTTGAAAGAACCAATCCTGTTTATACACGGAGAAGCAGACAACAACTCGGGCACATTCCCTATTCAAACGGAAAGATTCTACAATGCAATCAAAGGTCATGGTGGCACTTCGCGGTATGTGATATTGCCTTATGAAAGTCATGGGTATGCGGCCAAAGAAAGTATTATGCATACCTTATGGGAGATGGACACCTGGCTTGAGAAATATGTGAAAAATGCCAAAGAAAAACCGAAAGACACAAAAGTGAATATGAAATACTAGGACTTAGCAAACGAGGCTGTCTCAAAAGTCGAATAAAATTGAAATGTCATTCCGGCCTTGAGCCGGAATCCCATAATACATTCACAAAACGGGATCGCGGGTCAAAGCCCGCGATGACTAGTAGACTTTTGAGACAGCCTCTTTTTTTGAACCTCCAACTTTTTATACCTTCACGACTCATACATACCTTGATGAAGACTCGCCTGATCCTTGTTGCTCTCTTTATTTTTACTGGTGCAATTGCTACTGTAGCTCAACCTGATACGGTATCGGTTGGTGCCTATGTAATCAGTGTGCATGATATTAATTTCCGCGATAAGCAGTATACGATGCGCTTCTGGTTATGGTTTTTATATGACAATCCGGATTTTGATTTTTCAACACAATTGGATATCCCAAATGCAAAATCTATTGACGCTCCCGAAATAATAGTCGATAGCCTTGATGGCAAAGCGTGGGCGATCATGAAAATGAAAACCACTATGAAGGAGAGTTGGAAGGTAGCGGATTTCCCATTTGATGAGCAACACCTGAAGGTTCAAATTGAAAATGCTTTATTTGATAATAATAGTCTTGTATTTAAACCAGACATAAAAGGAAGTACCTATGATAAAGACGATGCCCTGGATGGCTGGAATATTAAAAATTTTAAAGTCACAACCATTGTAAATGATTATGAAACCGGATTTGGAGATCCAAGCCCTGCCCGCAGTTTACAAAATTTCTCAGCCTTTCTGATTGAAATGGATATTGAAAGGAATGCCTGGGGACTATTCTTGAAAATTTTCATCGGGATGTATATCGCATTCCTGATTTCAATTATCAGTTTCACTATCCGGGTGTCTGAACTTGAGCCACGCTTTGGTTTGCCCGTGGGCGGATTGTTTGCAACAGTCGGTAATAAATATATTATTGATTCTATCTTACCCGAGACTTCCGCTTTCACTTTGGTAGATTCATTGCACACGCTTACCTTCCTGGCTATTTTTGCCACGCTGGTGGTTTCTGCAATCGCTTTACGGCAATATGACAACGGAAATCCTGAAGCTGCTATTCGCTATAACCGAACGGGTTCACGATATGTAGTGGCCTTCTATATCATAGCCAATATTTTCCTGGTGGGGTGGGCTATAATATAAAACCTATACCCTGTTTTTAGTATCAATCAAGATCGTAACCGGACCATCGTTTACCAGGCTCACTTTCATATCGGCACCAAATACCCCGGTTTGAACAGGATTGCCCAGCTGACTATTCACTGCTAAAATAAATTTTTCATAAACCGGCACGGCAATTTCAGGTTTTGCTGCTTTAAGGTAACTGGGGCGGTTGCCTTTTTTTGTACTGGCCTGCAATGTAAACTGACTTACTAAAATTATTTCACCACCACAATCTTTAACGCTTATATTCATCACACCCTGCTCGTCATTGAAGATGCGCAGGTTTACAATTTTACCAGCAAGCCATTCAATGTCTTCAGAGCCATCGGCTTCTTCAATACCCACCAATACAACAAGGCCTGATTGAATCTGAGCGGTAATTTCACTCTCAATCGTTACAGAAGCTTCGGAAACACGTTGAATAACGGCTATCACCTTTGACTAAGATTAATACTTTTGTAAGGAATCAGATTCGTGAATGTGCAATCCCAATTTATTTTCCTTTGCCATGGCAAGCATGGCGCGTGCCACTTTAATCGATTCAATTCCTTTATACTTTTGTGGAATAAGAAATCCAAAAATCTTATAGAATATTATAGCTGCATCCTCACCCGCACGTTGTTCCTTTCTGGGGCCAATCAGAAGTGATGGTTTGAAAACATGAAAGGTAGAAAAGCCTACTGCCGCAATTGCTGCCTCCACCTCTCCCTTCACACGATTATAAAAGATACCCGAATTCTTATCTGAGCCTAATGCCGAGACCAATAAGAATTGTTTTGCTCCGTTCGCATGAAGAGGTTTAGCCAATTCGAGGGGGTAATCAAAATCAATTTTTCGAAATGCTTCTTTTGTTTTGGCTTGCTTTATCGTAGTGCCCAAACAACAGAATACATCATCAGCCTTTAAATAGGCATGCTGCTTAAGTTGATCTACTTCTAATACTATATTTTCTAATTTTGGGTGAGTAAGGTCAAGCGGCTTTCTACTCAGTGCAATTACTTTATCGTAAGCAACATCATGTAGTAGGAGTTGCAATAGTTGGTTTCCTATTAACCCTGTAGAACCGGCCAAAAGAGCAGTGCGTGACATTTAGAATGTCTGTTGAATTTCCTTTTTCAACTCAGTGAGCGCAAGCAGAATCAAATCAACCTTCTTCTCCATCACCATTTCAAAAATCTTTTTAGATAAATCAATGCTGGTGGCTTCAGCCGACATGGTTGAGGCCGCTTCATTAATTAAAATAACAAGGTCTTCTTTTGCATTGCGAATTTGATTCCATACATCCTCGCCCATGTACACCTGTTGCGAGACGTTATGATTGTATTCATTGCGAATTTCATCCAGAAGGACTTTATGAAAATCACGGGCTGAGAACCCAGGATTATTTAGCCTGATCAACAGGTTTTGAGGTGCAATTCGCTCCAGGAACAACGTCATACGCTCATAGGCCTGCAGCCTGGCTGGCAGAATTATTTCGATGCTCCGGGTACGAACTTCAAGTTTCTTGAGTTCAATCTCTTTGATGATAAACGACCGAACTGTAAGATAAACCGCATATAAGACCAGCGAAGCCGGAATTAATATTTTGCCAAATTCAATCAATGCTTCCATAGGAATTAAATGAAGGTCAAAGGTGTTTAAAATTTAGATATTTTTGGCAGTCTTAAGCCAATATAACCATTGATGTTTGAAAATATTAAACCGGTTGGATTAACAGCCCGTGCTGCCGAAGAAGTGCGCAAGATCATGCAGACTAAAAACATTCCCGTTGAATATGGTCTGCGTGTGGGTGTGCGGGGCGGTGGCGGATGTGGCGGGGTAACCTTGATCATCGGGTTTGACAAACAAAAGCCTTCTGATCTCTCTTATTCTTTGGAAGGGATTACGATCCATATTGACAAAAAACACACGATGTATCTTTTTGGCAAGCAGGTCGACTTTTACGAAGGTGCAGACGCTCGTGGGTTTATGTTTGCCGATCAGCAGAAAATGTTTGATCCGCACTGATTCACAGTAATTATTTACCCTGATTGACCGTAACGGTTGCCTTTTTGCAAACCCCTCCAATGGGCGGATTGAACTTTGAAATTCTTACTTCTACATTTTTGGCTTCCCGAAAAGAGTTCAACGCCTTTTTGGCAATGGCATGACCAACCGTTTCCAAAAGTTTAGAGGGCCGGGCCATCTCTTCTTTTACAATCGCGTAAAGTTCTTCGTAGTTAATGGTACCACTAAGGTCATCCTGAAAAGCTGAATCGGAAAATTCAGTTTCTACGATCACATCTACTTCAAATTTATTTCCTGAAGATCGCTCATGGGGATACACGCCATGGTAAGCATGAAACTCAAGTCCTTCCAGCGCAACTTTACCGGTCATTGAATGTCGTCAAAGAAAGAGCGCTGCATGCGTGGCTCTTCAGTTATCATAGGCTTTACCGGTTCAGGGGCTACCGGTGGCAATGCCTTCTTGATTTCGTTTTCCATAACTGCATTAGGGAAAAGGGCTTTTCTGCTTTCCCGCTTGGCAAAGGCCATGTGTTGGTCCGGATCAAAATCCCGAGCTGCTGTTTTAGCTCGTTCAACCCGATCGATTGTTTCACCTGCCATCCTCTTAAGGTCTGACAATAAATTATCGCGGTGGAGTTCCAGGGTTTTATAGTGCTGGCCGAGTGTTTTGAGTCTTTCTTCCATCTCTTCAAGCATTTGCTTTGAAATCATCTCGGCCTCTTCAATCGTATTTTTGGCAATCGTCTTTGCTTCATTGAGCATGGAATCCGCCTTCATCTGGTTCTCTCGCAATATTAATTCAGCTGTTTTATTGGCCTGGCCAATCACATTCGCACCGGTATCTTCAGCCGTCTTCAATGTTTTGAATAGCGAACTTTCCACCTCGCGCAACTTGGCAACTTCACGTTCAGTTGCTTCGAGTTTAATGCGGATTTCTTTTGATTCATCCAGGGAGCGTTCCCATTCCTGAGAAAGGGTTTGCAAAAATGCATTTACCTCATCTTTGTCGTAGCCGCGAAGTACTTTCTCAAATGCCTTCTGACGGATTTCCAATGGTGTGATTTTCATAAAGGGCGTGGTTTAATATGAAGTTTAAAAAATGGAAGCCTAAAAAATGACCGTTAACACCTCTCGGTTTTACTGTATAACGTTAATCCACAGCCAAATGTATGAATTTATGTCAACTTTTCAACCTCTCTCAACCCTGCCCCTCTCCCTTGCGAGAAGGTGGTGAATTTTCAAACTTAATGTCCCAAACAGAAATGGTTCGGTCGTCACTGGCGCTAATCAGCTGATCGTTATACGATGTCCAAAGCAACTTATTTACAGAAGTACCGTGCCCAGCGTGGCGGCCTTTGTCAATTACCTTCAGAAGTTTCAGTTCGTCTCCCTTCCAGATCTTTATTGACTTATCCATACTGGCGGTTGCTAAATATTCCCCGGAAGGGCTAAAGACCAGATTATTAATTGCAAAAAGGTGCGCGGCTACTTCGGCCGTTTGTTTGTAGCCCGACTTAACATCCCAGACCTTCAAGCGGGCATCGCGCGAGCCACTGATTAAGAACTGAAAGTCGGGGGTATAATTAAGCGCAAATACTGAGTTCTGATGAGCCTTGAATTCACTTTTTAGTCTGTAATCGCGTAGCGAAAAAACCCGGATGAAATAATCGCTAAAACCTATAGCCACTTCACCCTCGATTGGATTTATTGCAAGTACCCGTGCGTTCTGCTCAGACAAGGTCAACTTCTTTTTAATTACCCTTTGATCAAGGTCAACAATGGCAAGCATACCTTCGCCTGTAGCAATCAGCAAGTCTTGCTCAAATGTCTTGATATCGAA
The DNA here is from genome assembly GCA_044229915.1 of Cyclobacteriaceae bacterium. Classification (GTDB taxonomy): domain Bacteria; phylum Bacteroidota; class Bacteroidia; order Cytophagales; family Cyclobacteriaceae; genus ELB16-189. The sequence goes on along the minus strand of JBGASB010000003.1, from coordinate 553,440 downwards.
AATAGCGGCCTTAGTTACTTGGAGCGAGGAAATCTCTTTTTTTTCTTTCCAATTCAGTATATGAATACCTTCATAGTTATGACCGGCAATCAAAAGATCTGAATCTGGGATTTGGTGTAATGCATAAACCGAGTTAGGCAATTTGGCAATCAGTTCTCCTTCCTCAGGATTATTGAGATCCCAATGGACTATCATTCCATCCCCTCCGCCCGAAAAGAATTGACTGGCAGAATCAGACGTTGTGAGTGTATAGACACAATCGCGGTGACCGGTGAGTGAATGTATTTTATTTACCTGAATCGCAGACATGAATGGTGAATCTCAACTCGCTAAGAAGAACAGTTGATTCGGTTAATCCGATTATTTTAACAAAATTGTACTATTAAGATAAAGAAACCAATGCCCCTGCTGAAAATACAAAAGAACAATGAGCAAAGTGGATGGGCACTTTGGTTTATCACCGAAACCGAACAAGAACTTTCGGAGATAAGCGGTGAGTCAGTCGATAGTTCGATTGTGAGTTATACGAAACGACTCGAATGGCTGGCGGGACGGGCCTTAATCAAATCGCTGGTAGAGCAATGCGGAATGGATTTCTATGGGCTAGAGAAAGATGAGTTTGGAAAGCCTTTTCTGAAAAAACATGCGCATCCCATTTCATTGTCTCATTCATTTCCTTATGTAGCGGCTCAGATTGATCCGATACTGGAGGTAGGAATTGACCTCGAACAACCAAAATCAAAGTTGCTTACCATTGCACACCGGGTTTTATCCTCCAATGAATTGGAAGATGCCGGCACGGACATTACCAAACATTGCGTGTATTGGTGCGCTAAAGAAGCCCTCTATAAATCCTATGGAAAGCGTGGCCTGCATTTTGCAGATCAATTGAATGTGCAACCCTTTACACTGATGCGAAGTGGCGAGTTACAAGGAAAGATTTCAGTAAATGGTTACTGTCGGGAGTTATCTTTAATTTATAGCATTCAACCCGATTACGTGTTGGTTCATACTAAGATATAAGAATACCTGGTTGAGCACGATTAGCTATCTGGCTCAATGTAAAAACGAAAACTATGAAAAAACTACTTCTACTCATTCTGATTGTAAGTTCAATAACTTCCTACGCACAGGAGATAAAAGACTTTTCACTTACTAATGTGAAAGATGGCAAAGCCGTTTCGATGTCCGATTACAGTGCTGCCTCGGGTATTGTGGTAGTGTTTACAAGTCACGAATGCCCTTATGATAATTACTACAAAGAGCGGTTGAAAGAATTCGTGACTGCCTTTTCTGGAAAGATTCAGTTTCTTTTAGTCAACTCAAATCAGGAGCCTCAGGAAAGTGCAGAACAAATGGCTATTCATTATAGCGATTTAGGAGTGCCCTACCTGGCAGACAAAGACCAAATTGTCATGGAAACTTTTGGCGCCCGCAAAAGTCCGGAAGTATTTTTACTTTCTAAGACGAACGGGAAATTTGCTGTAGTGTATAGTGGTGCCATTGACGATAACCCGCAGGTGGCTAAAGACGTGAAGCAAACTTTTTTAAAAGACGCTTTGAATAAAGTGTTAGCAGGCCAAAAGATTGAACCTGTTACTCAACGGGCAGTGGGATGTTCAATCAGAAGGAAATAGAAATATTTCAACCTAAACACTTTTCTTTACTACCGTAGCGCTTGCCTGAGCTGTGGGCAATACCACCAAATCCGCAACTACCACATGGGGTGGTCTTGTTAGTGCAAATAAAATCAAATCGGCAATGTCTTGTCCTTGCAGGGGATCAAAGCCTTTGTAAACACTGGCTGCTCGTTGCTCATCTCCCTTAAACCGAACGAGCGAAAATTCTGTTTCTACTAACCCTGGGTGAATAGCGGTAACCTTAATACTGTGCGTATTAAGATCAATTCGCATCCCTTTGGTAAGTGCATCTACCGCAAACTTGCTTGCACAATAAACATTACCATTCGCATATATCTCTTTGCCGGCAATAGAACCGAGATTGATAATGTGGCCTGAATTTCGTTTCACCATCACGGGCAACACAGCCTTTGTCACATATAAAAGGCCTTTCACATTAATGTCCATCATCGCATCCCAGTCATCAACGCTGCCGGTTTGGATAGGATCCAGTCCATGTGCATTGCCAGCATTGTTAATAAGTACATCTATTTTTTTCCACTCTGTTGGTAACGAATCGATGCTTGCAGCTACCGCCTTTTGGCTCCGTACTTCGAATGAAAGCGTGATTACTTCTGTTTGTAATTTTAATTCATCGGCTAGCTTATGTAACCGGTCTTTTCTTCTTCCGCAGAGGATAAGTTTGAATTGATTAACGGCCAGCAAGCGAGCGGTTGCTTCGCCAATACCAGAAGTGGCACCTGTGATAAGAACAATACGTTTAAGAGACATGAGCGAAAAACTAAAACTGGACTTTTTACTGGAAAATAAAATAAACTGCAATGGTGTTCGTATTCAACCGATCCAATGGGTCTTTGTAAATGCTGGCATCGGAACCCAGTACATTTACAAGGCCTCGTGCGAAGCGGATCTCCTGAGAGAATTTGAACAATGGAAAATAAAAGTCAAAGCCTAAACCACCCTCCAATTGTACATTGTATTTCCTGATATCAAGTGTAGCACTGGAAGTCTGAATATCATTTTTACCTGACAACTCAAATCCCGGGGTAATACCACCGATCATATACATGCGCACATTACCCCTGCGCATCGACTTATATTTAAGCAACAAGGGAAATTCCACATGCGTTGTTTCCACAAATTGAACATCTGTAGTTTCATCGGTATAGGTATAGCGGAGTTTATGCGTATAAAATCCTGCTTTTGGCATAAGCCGCAAATCCAGAAATTCACTTATCCGGTAGTTTACCAAAAACCCAAGTGAAAAGCCCGGGGAAAATTCGGCCATGACAGAGTGAACCGTATCAAATTGGGTGGTGACAAACGGATCGGAATACTTCACCTGGTAGGCTGTGGTATGCAATCCTATCATAAACCCATAGCTTATTTTACGGTGGTCATAGTTAGGATTATTTTCTCGTGCCCACTTGAAAATCTGGCTCTCGGCAATAACCGGTGCCAAACCCAGCAGAAACAGCAGGATTACTTTATTCCTATGTAAAGCGAACTGATTCCGAATGTTAGCGGTTGGCATGAAGTTTTGTTAAAACCTATCCTATTGAGAATTGTGATAAATTCATTACCATCTGGGAAAGCTTGCACGGATTCGGGCAAATAGGTGTATGCTGCAGAATCACGTGAAATCAATCGTCCTATTTTAGGTAAAATGAACTTAAAATAAAAATTATAGATCTGCTTAAAAGGAAAGCTCCGGGGTTTCGAAAACTCAAGTACCACCACACGGCCACCGGGCTTTAGCACCCGATGCATTTCTGCTAATCCCTTTTCCAGGTTTTCAAAATTTCTCACTCCAAAGGCAACGATCACGGCATCGAATTTATTTCCCTCAAAGGGCAGATTTTCTGAGTCACCTAACCGCAAGTCAATTTTATGGTCATACCCGCGGTCTTTCATTTTCCTGCGCCCGAATTCCAGCATGCCTTCTGAGATATCCACACCTATTACCTGGTCTGGATTGAGTTTCAGTGTTTCAACGGCAAAATCACCAGTACCCGTAGCCACATCAAGAATCAATTTTGGATTACTCTCAGCCAGTAATTTTATCGCCTTTTTACGCCAACGAATGTCAATACCCAGACTAAGGAAATGATTGAGAAAATCATAGTTGCCGCTAATGGAATCAAACATCCGGGCCACCTGCTGCTTTTTGCCGGCACTATCTTCTTTGTAAGGAACTACTGTCAAAATGATTTGCTATTAAGGTTTGAAAGACAAAAGTACTATTAAAAACAAGAAGCCGAATGAATGGTTTGGATTACTTGGCTAGTACTTTAAATTCAACCCTGCGATTTATTTCGCGGCCTCCGGATTCATCATCATTGGATACAAGCGGACGCTCTTCGCCATAGCCTATAGATTTGATTCTACGGCCTGAAATACCATTGGACGTTAAATATGCCTTTACTGCATCTGCCCTTTGTTGCGAAAGTTTTTTGTTCGATGAGTCACTTCCAACGTCATCAGTATGGCCGCCAATCTCTACTTGCATAGACTGGTTTTGCTTCATCATCGTAAGCATCATATTTAACTCATCAAATGAATCTTCCTGCAAGGTAGCTTTTGCAAAATCAAAGAATACATGGCGCAGAGCCGATACCTCGCCCACAGCTACTTTCCGAAGCAATACCTTGCGGTTTACGGTTTGTGGTTCTTCGGTAGCCCGACCGAGCGAAACTTTTACGTTCTCGAAAATGTATCCTTCCAATTCAATCGAAACGGTATACTCCTTTGGAACCGTTGACATAATCGCAAACTCAAACGTACCTGTACCTAAACTTGCCGAACCAATTGTCGTATTGTCTCTCCCGCGCATGCGTGCCTTCGCTTCAACAGGTTGTTTTGTTTCAGCATCTACTACCTCCAGAATAAATTTAATGGGTTGCACCCCCTTCTTCGTAACCTTGGCAGCCTCTGGCTCTTTCTTTAAATCTGAGATGAGGTAGATGTCGGAGTACCCAACTCCATCCGCTCTTACAGATGAATAATAGAACCGATTGGGCTTTCCGGTACCTACAATAAATACTTCGTCATCCGGTGTGTTGATTGGATACCCAAGATTTTCCGGCTCAGACCACTCTTTCTTCTCTGCGTTTATAAGGGTTGTCTTAAACAAATCATACCCTCCCATTCCTTTCCTGCCTTTAGAACTGAAGTATAACGTTTTGCCATCATAGTCGATAAAAGGCGCTTCTTCATCATACTCGGTATTTATTTTGGGGCCTAAATTCTTTATGAGAGTCCATGCGCCTTTTTTATCTTTTGTACAGGAATAGATATCCAAACCTCCTAACCCTCCAGGTCGCTCGCTGGCAAAGTAAATGGTGGTCTCGTCCTTTGTTATCGTTATGGATGATTCATAAAACGATGAATTAATCATACCCGGCAAAGGAACCGGTTTGGTCCAAGTGCCATCGGGTTGGCGATTGCTTGAAAAAATATCACCGTCACCCACGCCATCTTTATAAATAAAAAGAATATTGCCATTGGGAGACAAAGCAATATTTGAATCATTGAACCGTGTATTAACAATAGCACCAACATTTTTGGCAGGTTGCCACGCACCTCCCTCCTTTTTACTTACAAAAATATCCTCGAACGGCCGGTTATCATCCCCCACGTTTTCATTTAGATTTCCTTCTCTTCTTCGGGTTGTAAAAATAATTTCGGTTTCGTCCGCATTCACCACAGGCGCATAATCATCAAACTCAGAATTAATCTCAGGGCCCAGGTTGGTAATGGAAAAAGGCGTTGGGCTTGCAACAAACTCTTTTCCATTATTACATTCTTCAATCTTATATGAAACCTCTTTGAGTTCTACCCGGTCTTTTCCCTTATAATTTGGATTTTTATCAAGCTTGAGTTTGTAGCGGGTATAGAAATCAATGGCTTTATCAAAATTTAACCCGTAGTGATAACTGCTCCCAATTTGAAATTCAATATCAAACCGAAAGTCTGGCTTCTGCCGATAGACACGCATCAGATATTTTACTCCTAATTCCTTTTGAATAGTCCTAATGTGCATTAAGCCGGCTTCCAGGTTTGCCTTAAGATTAGTCGTGTCAAAATCAGCTGCGATTACCATTAGTTCGCGGGCATCATCCACAGCCCGGGTTCCAATCATAATCTCGGAAGCCATTTCGAAAAATTGTTGCGATTGCTCTTTATCCTGTTGTTGAGCCCATATTTGGACAGAAGAAAGAATAAAAGTTAAAAAAATAAGACCACTGCGAAAACGATGCATGTGATTCAAAAATTAGATTGCAGCCACTAAAAAAAGTATCCGATCAAGATAAAGCAAAGTACCATAAAGTAAACACAGCAAAATTTACAAATTACTTGAATAAAGTACAAGGAAATTACATTCTTACGCTACTTTGCAGGCATTTAGTTTGTACTTGAGGTCATGGAAATTACATCTGCGGAGTTCATCATTAGTAATACTGACATTGAAAAATGTCCACCCCCCAACAAACCAGAATTTGCCTTTATTGGCCGGTCCAATGTCGGCAAGTCCTCTCTGATCAACATGCTAACCGGAAGAAAGGATTTGGCTAAAACCTCCTCAACCCCCGGCAAAACTCAAACGATAAATCATTTCCTGATTAATAAAGCATGGTACCTGGTAGACTTGCCGGGTTATGGATATGCCAGCGTAAGTAAAAGCTTGAAGGAAAAGTGGGTACCCATGATTGATTCCTATTTTGAAAATCGTGAAAACCTTTATTGCACATTTGTTCTTCTTGATTCGAGGATTGATCCGCAAATAAAAGATCTGGATTTTATCAGACACCTTGGTTCATTGGGGATTCCTATTGCAATAGTGCTTACCAAAACCGACAAATTGAAACAAAGCGAACTTGGAAAGTCAAAGAACAAAATTGAAATGCAGTTATTGAAAGACTGGGAAGAACTACCTCCCTTATTTATCACCTCCTCTGAAAAAAAATCGGGGCGTACTGCATTACTGGATTTTATCGAGAACGCTATCAAGACGAATAAGTAAAATGATTAGTTTTGCGCCCTAAATAATTTATTGATTATGGAATTATCGGAAATAGCATCAATCAGTGGCAAGGGCGGATTGTTCAAAGTTTTGAAACCTGGAAAATCAGGTGTATTGCTGGAATCGCTGGATGCTACCAAATCCCGGATTGTTGCCAGTGCTACGCAGCGGCTTTCAATCCTGAGTGAGATTTCGATATACACAACTACTAAAGAAGGAACCGTTGCGTTGGAAGATGTATTGAAAAAAATTCACAAAGACTTCAACGATGATTTGGGTGTAGATGGCAATTCAGAAGCCAATGAGTTAAAAGCCTTTTTGAAATCAGTACTTCCTGAATATGATGAAAACCGGGTCTACGTTTCTGATATAAAGAAGTTGGTTAAGTGGTATACCACCTTGCTTGAACAAGCACCGGAAGTATTCATTGACAAAAAGGAAGCAGCCACTAAATAAAACTTTCAGCTTTTTCCACCATTCTTTTGGATCCCACATAGAAAGGTGTTCGCTGGTGCAGGTCTTTCGGTTTGATCTCTAAGATTCTGTTCTTTCCATCCGAAGCTCTCCCTCCCGCCTGTTCTGCTATAAAAGCCAGCGCATTGCATTCATAGATTAAACGCAGTTTACCATTTTTATCTTTGGCTGTAGCCGGGTAGATATAAATGCCCCCCTTCAACAAATTCCGATGGAAGTCGGCCACCAGCGAACCAATGTAACGGGCTGTGTAGTTGCCGTCTTTGCAGTACTGAACATAGGCTTTCACTGCATCGGAAAAAGAATTAGAGGCTCCTTCATTAATTGAATAGATCTTTCCGTCCTCCGGGATTTTCATATTGGCATGCGACAATACATACTCGCCCAGGGTGCTTTCGTAAGTAAACCCATTTACTCCATGGCCTGTAGTGTAAACCAGCATGGTGGATGATCCATATAAAATATATCCAGCCGCTACCTGCTCTTCGCCCGATTGCAAAATATCCTGATCCTGAATTGGTTGCCCAACCGGACTTTTCCTTCTATAGACAGAGAAAATGGTTCCTATTGAAACGTTCACATCAATATTGGATGAACCATCCAACGGATCGATTGCAATCACATAATTGCCCTCATTATTTAAGTCAACAAACGATTCTGTTTCCTCAGAGATTAATGCACAAACTTCACCGCCTTTCGAAAGGGCCCTGGTAAATCGAATATTGGCCAGTACATCCAGCTTTTGTTGTTGCTCCCCTCCTGAATTCTGCGATCCCATAGGGCCCATAATGTCAATAAGCCCGGCTTTATTCACTTCGCGGTTCACCACTTTAGAAGCTAAGGCGATATCCCTTAATAATTGGGATAACTCCCCACTGGCATACTGAAACTGGTCCTGGTTATTTTTTATAAAACGGTCGAGTGCCGTGCCAATCGGCAAGGCAATTCGGGAAGCTTCCATGAAATTTGTCATTGGGGCGGTGTTTAGCTGCGGATTATTAAATTCGGGCCGGCAATTAATAGCCGCAAATATATCATTGCAATCGTTTGAAATCAATAAAATAAGGCATGAAGGTATTTAAATTCGGGGGTGCATCTGTTAAAAATGCCCGAGCCATTCAAAATGTGGCAGCCATCATAAAACAGTTTTCCTCCGAACCTCTTTTAGTTGTTGTCTCGGCAATGGGCAAGACTACCAATGCCCTAGAGCAAGTGGTTGCGTTGGCCCAGGCAAAAAAAGATTTTAAATCAGTTCTTACTACTATTCAAAAATATCATCTTCAGATTACGCAGGACCTTGAGATAGCAGACCACTCGTTGGTTGAATTGATTGAGAAACAATTTCTAGAAATTGAGCAAAAGGCAACAGGCGCAGGCGAATATGATCAGGTATATGATCAGGTGGTTTCGCAGGGCGAAATTTTATCATCGCTCCTATTAAATAAATATCTGCAAACATGTGGGCTTCCATCCGAACTGCTGGACGCACGGAAATATATCCTTACGGATGAAACTTACAGGGAAGGCAAGGTAAACTGGATGCGTACGAAGGAAATTGTGAAATCCCTAAAAGAAATTCTTCAAAAGAAGATTCTTGTTACTCAAGGATTTATTGGAGGCACAAACCAACAAACAACCACCACACTGGGGCGCGAAGGTTCGGATTACACGGCTGCCATTTTCGCCTCCTGCCTCAATGCAAAAACCGTTACCATCTGGAAAGATGTGCCAGGGGTAATGAGTGCTGATCCCAAACGATTGCCCAATGCTGTCGTATTCGATGAATTGCCGTATCAGGAAGCCGCAGAAATGACATATTATGGCGCTTCCGTTATTCATCCCAAAACCATCAAACCTTTAGCGAATGCAAACATTCCGCTACTGGTAAAAAACTTTGATGACCCTTCCCTTCCGGGAACCATCATTCATAACTGCAAAGTGGATAAACTTCCCCCATTGATTGTATTTAAAGACAATCAATGTTTGATTTCATGCAAAGTAACTGACTACTCATTTATAAACGAACAGCAAATGAGTACCATCTTTGAAACGCTTTCGCAACGTGATGTTCGCATCAACGTGATGCAAAACTCTGCAATCACGTTTTCATTCTGTGTCGATTTTCGCGATCAGAAAATTCTCAAACTTATTCAAGCCCTGAGTAAATCCTTTGAGGTATACTACAACACCGGCCTGACATTAATCACAATTAAAAATTACAATGCTGCTACCTTTAATGAGTACAGAACAAAACCAGGTGTGATCCTCGAACAGTCCTCCCGGTCTACGCTTCAGGTGTTGGTGAGAAATTAATGCTGTGTTGCCTTTAGCTTGATAATTAATTGCTCTATCGAACGATCCAGGATTTCAAAAACTTCCTGAAAATCTTCCTCGGCTCCATGATAAGGATCCGGTACATCACCAGGTCCATGCGGGTCATACGCGCGCATTAATCGGACTTTATGCTTATACTGGTTGGCTGAAGGCAATCGTAGAATATTAAATTCATTGCTTTCATCCATGGCAATAATCTGATCAAATTCAATCAGGTCTACATCTGATAATTGGCGTGCCCTGTGGTTGATGGCTACTCCATTTTTCCTGGCCGTGAAAATTGTTCGATGATCGGGAGGGCCACCCAGGTGGTAATTACCGGTTCCACAAGAATCAGCCCGAAAAAAGCGTTCCAATTTATATTCTTTGATTTTATGATTGAAGACTGCCTCAGCTAATGGTGATCGACAAATGTTGCCCAGGCAAACAAAAAGAATTTTCATGGTCCAAAATTAAATGGTTGACAGGTTACTCAGTAAAAACTTATCGTATATAAACCTGCATAGCATATTTTTTATCCGCCTTTTGGTTAGAAATGGCCTCCTCAAACGAGAGGGGGCCTTTCTTTTTTACTACCCCGGCAGAATTCTTTAGCTTTGTTGAAAGCTTGAAAAATGGAGTTTATCAAAGTAACTGAACAAAAAGAACCCTACGTTGCCCTTATTGAATTAAACCGTCCAAAGGAATTAAATGCACTTAACCGACAATTAATGGAGGAGGTGCGTGATGCATTGCTGGCGCTGGATAAGAATGATCTGGTGCGAGTAATTATTATCACCGGCAATGAGCAGGCTTTTGCAGCTGGGGCTGACATCAAGCAAATGGCAGATAAAACGGCCATTGACATGCTGATGATCGATCAGTTTAGTACCTGGGATCAGATTCGCAAAACCAAAAAACCAATTATAGCTGCCGTTTCAGGTTTTGCACTGGGCGGTGGTTGTGAGTTTGCCATGACATGCGATATGATTATTGCTTCAGAAACTGCAAAGTTTGGTCAACCTGAAATAAAAATCGGAACGATACCCGGTGCTGGGGGTACGCAACGATTGACCAAAGCAGTTGGCAAGGCCAAAGCGATGGAACTTATACTTACAGGAAGGTTTCTTTCGGCAGATGAAGCTCATTTTTACGGCCTGGTAAATAAAGTTGTTCCAAAAGAAATGTATCTCTATGAGGCCTTTCAATTAGCTAAAGAGATTGCACAACTTTCTCCGGTAGCCGTTCACCTTGCCAAAGAATCAATTAACCGATCTTTTGAAACCCACCTTGACGAAGGGCTTACCCTGGAGCGAAAAAATTTCTACCTCACCTTTGCGTCCGAAGACCAGAAAGAAGGCATGAAAGCATTTGTTGAAAAAAGAAAACCTGATTTTAAAGGGAAGTAACCCGTGCGACTCAATAACGCAGTTTCATTCTGTTGTTTAGACTATTTTAGCAGAAAAATTCAAATTGATTTTATATAGCCTTTCTATTCAACTCTTGCAGTTGATCTATTCTCTGACCGCATTATTCAATGCCAAAGCCAGGCAATTCGTTGATGGACGAAAGAAACTTTTCGAAAGACTTCAGGACTCTATTTCAGAAAATAAAAATCCAATTATTTGGGTGCATTGTGCTTCGCTGGGTGAATTTGAGCAGGGGCGACCCATCATGGAAGCATTCAAAAGAAAATACCCTACTCATAAAATATTGTTAACCTTCTTTTCCCCCTCAGGCTATGAAGTAAGAAAAAATTATTCAGGAGCTGATTACATCTTTTACTTGCCCTGGGATACTTCTTACAACGCGAAACAGTTCATTCAGATAAGCAGACCTGTTCTCGCAATTTTTATTAAGTATGAATTCTGGTATCACTACTCAGCTGAGTTAAAAAGAAATTCAATTCCCCTCATCTCTGCATCTTGCATTTTCAGGCCCAGTCAAATCTTCTTTCAATGGTACGGTTCGCTGTCTCGCAAGACACTCAAAAACATTAGCTACTTTTTTACGCAGAGCGTTGAGTCTATTGATTTGTTGAAACAAATCGGAATTACCAATGCCATGGTTGCTGGGGACACAAGGTTTGATCGAGTGTATGCCATTACTCAAAAGACTGAGTCTATAGAAACGGCTCAACGATTTAAGGGAAACGAAAAACTCTTTGTTGTCGGAAGCCTGTGGCCGGAAGATCTTGAGGTACTGGCTCCTTTCATCAACGAACATAAAAACACCCTAAAATTTATCATTGCTCCGCACGAGATTACTGAAGACTTCTTGAACGAAATTGAAGCTTCAATCGATGCAAGAACTATTCGATTCTCCAAAGCCAATCAGAATTTAAATTCTTACTCGGTCCTTCTTATTGATAATGTAGGCATGCTCTCGCGACTTTACAACTATGGGGAGTTTGCTTTTGTAGGGGGGGCTTATGGCAAAGGGCTCCACAATATTCTTGAAGCCGCCTGCTATGGTATACCTATTTTCTTTGGCAACCTGAACTATGAAAAGTTTCAGGAGGCTCGGGAATTGATAATGCGAGGCGGAGCCTTTGCTGTAGCTGATTATTCAGAGTTAAAAGCTCAATATGAGATCATGATTAATCATCCGGAAACTTTTCTATTGGCTTGCGAAGTGACTAAATCCTATGTAAAAGAAAACCTGGGGGCAACAGAAAAGATTGTAAAATACTGCGATAAATTTCTTCACTCATGATTGGCCGGGTACTTAAATCAACCGGATCGTGGTATGAGGTTGTAGGACAAGATCAGAAGAAATATGCGTGCCGGGTACGTGGTAAAATGCGCCTTGAGGGCTACCGCGAAAGCAATCCTATTGCGGTGGGCGATCAGGTAAGATTTGAGATTGAAACTAATGAAGGAATTATTTCTGAAATACTTGCACGACAAAATCATATGCTTCGCCAATCGGTTAAAAGAACCGGTCACGCCAGTGTACTCGCAGCCAACATAGACCAGGTGCTTGTGGTTGCTACTGTTAAGCAACCGCGCACTTCGCTTGGGTTTATCGATCGCGTATTGGTCTCAGCAGAATCATTTAGAATTCCACAGGTAATTATTTTCAATAAGAAAGACATTCTTACAGAGGATGAAATGTCAGAACTGGAGAATTTGATTGAACTCTATCAGTCCATTGGTGTTAATGCTCTTTCTATCTCTGCCCGGCACGATGCAAGCCTTGAAAACATTCAGAATATTCTTCAAGATAAAGTAACTTTAATAGCAGGTCATTCCGGTGTAGGTAAGTCCACATTACTCAATCGGCTCGCCCCAGAAATCGGTCAAAGCACAGCCGCTATTTCGGACTACTCGGAAAAAGGAACGCACACAACCACCTTTGCAGAAATGTTTCAGCTGAATGCAACGACATTTATTATTGATACCCCAGGCATAAAAGAATGGGGACTTGTAGACATGGAACAACAAGAGATTTCAGATTATTTTCCCGAGATGCGCGAGATTCGTTTGAATTGCCGGTTTGGCGCCCGATGTCTACACATTAACGAACCCAAATGTGCCGTGAAAGACGCGGTTGAAAAAAATCAGATCGCTGCCAGTCGCTACAATAGTTATATAAGCATGGTGCTGGGCGAGGATAATCGCAAATAAGATCTAAAGAGATCTTAACAATTGCATGTACGTAAGGCCCAAACGAAAGTCGAACAACTTTACGCATACTTTCAGTTCATACCAAATTCTATTTCTCAACGCGTGCACTTCTTCTGGAGTTCTGTTTAAGTCTTTGATCTTCCTACACACCCTAAATGTTGAAAGCCGCTGATTACCAGATCGCGTAAATTGATTCTTTGACATGGAATTTGAAACGGCTCGCTTCTTTAACAAAGCCTGAGGGGAATAAATAAATTTGTACTTCCGTGAAGCCCGAACCCAAAAATCAAAATCCTCATATGCGAGTGATTCATCATATCCGTTCAGGTATTCAACCACTTCTCTCCGAAACATCATGGTTGGCGAACAAATGAAATAGCGATTAATTACGTGTTTGTAAATATCTCCGGAGGGAATTGTTTGGTGAGGGTATTTCTCAGAATGAAGCCGGATAAAATTACCCGACTCGTCTACATGCTCAGCATCGGAAAAATGCACACCATACGCTGGTCCGGCATCCGCTAATTCCCTCAACCCTATGTCAATTCGATTTGGCAAAAGAATGTCATCAGCAGCAAGATCAATACAGTATAATCCTTTCGAAACAGCAAATGCTTTATTGAAGGTTTTACAATATCCAAGGTTCTTTGCATTCAGGAGAAGAGTTGTTTTTGGATGACATGCTATCCACTGTTTGATAACTTTTCCACTACCATCTGTACTGCCATCATCAATTACAATCAGTTCAATATTGCCATACGTTTGATTAACCACCGAATCCAATGCTTCCTTAACAAACCGTGAATGGTTGTAACAGATACAAATTACCGTAACCAGTGGCGTATTCATAGCGACTTGGTGTAAGTAAACTTACTACAACTGACTCCCCCAATACTCTTCTTAAAGTGAAGCAACTGCTGGTTAATGTGCCCTTCAATCATGGAGGTGCCCAAATCAATCATTTTGAATTTGTTGCTTCGGGCAAAATTATAAATACCTGAAATAAGAAAGACGACCGGACTTACCCGGTTATGCTTCTTTGTATGCGCATAATAAAATGTGTATAAAATTTCTTTGCTTACGCGGATAACAATAGCTGCTGCTGCAATTTCATCCTTTCTTATTGCTTTGAAAAAATAAAATCGATCCGGATAAGCAGAAATGGTTTTTTTTAGTTCAGCTAAAGTCATCGAAAGAGATTGATTGCGCTCTTTTCGGCAATCAGCAATAAAGGAGTAGATCTGTTTTAGATCTGAAGCATCTACCTTATCAATTTGAAACAACGCTGCGGCTTTCTTAAGCTTTTGTCTTTCTGATACTTTAATTTTTCTTTCAAATGCCTTCTCATCAATCAGTATAACACTTGAAATTTCCTCATGACAAGAAAATTGCAGGCTTCGCGTAACTTTATGAACAGTCTGTGAAAGACCTTCATCATACAAATCCGGGAAATTTCGAATGACTAGTCTCTGTATACCCAGGTTCGCCAGTTCGGACTCTATTCTTTCTAAAAATTCCTTTAGCTGCATCTCTGTCATCCTTCTATAAAATTCAACCGATCCAAAGGGAGCGCGCAAAGGACTATAAGCAACTCCAGATTTAAGGTTGAATGAAATGCGGGCGTAGATTTTATCCGTCTTTGATTCACGGAAGTCAAATACACACCAGCCTTTTTTCGATTGCAGCAACAAATGATTGCCGTCATTAAATAAAAAAGTAGCCGGCTGAGAAAGCCACGAGCTAAAGTCAGAAGTACGATTCAAATAAAATTTCAAGGTTGCTAAAAATTATGCCTTGGTTTTCACTTTGGCCCAATCTTTAAACTGCCAATAGACCACTCCCGTAGTCAGGTGATTTCCTTTTATATCATGAATTTTAACCTCACAGGGTACCACCACAGCCTCCTGTGTTTTTAGCGGGTTAATCACTTTTTCATCAAGCCATTCTTTGGATATAACAAACTCAGCCGTTGCATCCATTTTACCCTGGTAGTGATAATTCATTTCCAGTCGTTGCATAATGATACGGTACTTCTTCATATCCAGACTGCTGAGTAAAAGAAAGCCGGTGGTGAACTCCGAAATGGTTGCCAGACCACAGGCATGCAATCCGCGAATGTGGTTAAAGTTGCTTCTCCGATAGGGCATGATTGTTTTTAATCGATAATCTGCAATTTCCAAAATTCGAAAACCATGGGGCTTGTTAAAGGGTACCATCCGGTTCATCGACCAGTTAAGCACCATCAAATAAAAAGATGAATGTTTTGCTTTTTCCAGTATTTTGGTGGGTTCAAACATAGCACGGAGAATTACACGTTCGATTTACGATTTTTAACTGGAAAATAGATGAAAAAGATTGTTGTTCTGGGGGCCGGGTTGGTGGGCAAAGCAATGGCTATCGACCTTTCAAAAAATTTTGATGTCACTTCCGTAGATATTAATCAGCAATCACTATCCGAATTGAGTAGCCTGGGTATACAAACTCTGAAAGCTGATATCTCCAATAGTACAATTCTTACTTCTCTTATTCAGGCTTTTGACCTGGTGGTGGGTGCTGTACCGGGTTTCATGGGTTTCGAAACTTGTAAAACAGTAATTGAGGCCGGAAAAAATATGGTAGATATTTCATTCTTTCCGGAAGATCCATTCCTGTTAGATGAGCTTGCCAAAAAAAATAATGTGACAATTGTTACTGATTGTGGCGTGGCTCCAGGTATGGGCAATATCATCCTGGGTTATCACAACAAAAAAATGAAAGTCAAATCGTATGAATGCCTCGTAGGTGGGCTGCCCCTGGTGCGCGAATGGCCTTACGAATACAAAGCAGTTTTTTCACCTATTGATGTCATTGAAGAATACACTCGCCCGGCACGCTATGTACAAAATGGTTTAATTGTAACTAAAGAGGCCCTGTCGGATGCCGAGTTAGTTCACTTTGATGAAGTAGGAACGTTAGAATCCTGGAACTCAGACGGACTGCGCTCATTGATACGAACGATGGCTCACATTCCTGACATGATAGAAAAAACGCTCCGCTACCCAGGCTGCATTGAATACCTGCGTGTGTTAAGAGAAACCGGATTCTTTTCTTATGAAGAGGTGGATGTAAACGGAACAAAGGTGAGACCCATTGATCTTACTGCCAAATTACTCTTTCCGAAATGGAAATTGAAACCAGGTGAAGAGGAATTTACCGTGATGAGAATCAGAATGACGGGAGAAGAAAACGGGCAAGAAAAAAATTTGCAATACACTCTGTTAGATCGGACCGAGAAAAAAAGTGGAACTCTATCGATGGCTCGCACTACCGGTTATACTTGCACAGCAGCTGTCAACCTGGTGCTTGAAGGTAAATACACCCGCAAAGGAATAAGCCCACCAGAATACTTGGGAGAAGATGAAAGCAATTTCACTTTTATGGTGGAATATTTAAGGGAACGTGGTGTTATCTATAAAACCAGTTCGTATTAATCTTTTACACTTGGTTTTTATTCTTACCTTAACTTTTTAAAATCGAATAATGGATCTTTCAAAAAAGCAACCGACTCTCCTTCTGGCTCTTATCCCTATCGTGATCTTGATCTTTTTGCTTACCATCAATGTGGTGGTACTCGGTTCGAATGCGATATCAGGCGCTAATCAAATTGCACTTCTATTATCTGCTGG
Organism: Cyclobacteriaceae bacterium; assembly: GCA_044229915.1. Classification (GTDB taxonomy): domain Bacteria; phylum Bacteroidota; class Bacteroidia; order Cytophagales; family Cyclobacteriaceae; genus ELB16-189. The sequence continues at coordinate 536,696 of JBGASB010000003.1, read as the reverse complement.
TGTTGCCGGAATAATTTCCGTTCGCCTGGGCTATAGTTGGGAGGAAATTGAAGGAAGTATAGTTAAAAGTATTAGCTCAGCTATGGCCGCTATGCTAATCCTGCTTGCAATAGGCTCTCTCTCTGGTACCTGGTTACTAAGCGGCATTGTTCCTTCCATGATTTACTATGGTTTAAAAATTCTTAATCCTACCATATTTCTATTTGCTGCATGTGTGGTCTGTTGCATCGTGTCCTTGGCAACAGGAAGCTCGTGGTCAACCGTAGCCACAGTGGGCATTGCCTTGTTAGGAATTGGTAAAGCCTTGGATATTCCTGAAGGGGTTATTGCGGGCGCAATTATATCCGGTGCCTATTTTGGAGATAAGATGTCTCCGCTTTCCGACACTACGAACCTGGCTCCGGCAATGGCGGGCACTGATCTGTTTACCCACATTCGATACATGGTTTTAACAACCGTACCGACTCTCATTATCACACTGATTATTTTTTTTGTGTGGGGATTTACTTTAGACACAGCCGAGGTTGCAGCCGACAGTTCGGCCGTGCTGCTCGCATTGGAAAGTAAATTTAACCTGAATCCGATATTATTCATTGTTCCGGTTTTGGTAATTGTAATGATCGTTAAGAAAGTACCTGCCCTTCCAGCATTGTTAGTTGGTGCTTTGCTGGGCGGAATTGCTGCTATCATTTTTCAACCACAGATTATTGAACAGATTTCGGGTATTCAGGGTGACTATCTTAAAGCTTCTTTCGTGGCGGTGATGAATGCGATGACTACAACCATCAACATTCAAACCAGTGATCCCATGATTACAGAATTACTTACAGCTAAGGGGATGAGCGGAATGTTAAACACAATCTGGCTAATCTTGTGCGCCATGATCTTTGGTGGCGTTATGGAATCGTCAGGACTATTAAAGGCAATTGCCGAGCGCATTATTCAGTTTGCACACTCAACAGGATCTTTAGTTGCCTCTACCGCGGCTACTTGTATCTTTTTCAATTTCACTGCCTCTGATCAATATATGGCCATCGCAGTTCCCGGCAGAATGTATGCGGATACTTATCGTAAGCGTGGATATAAGCCAGAGTTGTTGAGCAGAACCCTGGAAGATTCGGGGACAGTTACATCCGTACTTATACCCTGGAATACCTGTGGCGCCACACAAGCTAACGTACTTGGTGTTGCTACTATGGTCTATGCTCCTTTTTGCTTTTTTTGCATTATCAGTCCATTAATGACCGTATTGCAAGCCTATCTCAATTTTAAGATCCGCAGGTTTGATGACCCAAAAAAATAATCATAAGACTACAATTACTCACGAAGAGATAAACGAACTTCCCCTTGGTGCTTTCGAAGGGAAGGTTGTAGTGCTATCGGAAGAAAAAAATGTTGCGCGGGTTTTTGCGGAAATAAACAAACATACTGCTGTTGGTTTTGATACAGAAACAAAACCCGTTTTTGTGCGGGGCCACCAAAACAAAGTATCGCTGATGCAGATTGCTTTACCTGATACTGTGTTTCTTGTCCGGCTTAATCATACAGGCATGCACCCGGCCATTATTCATTTTCTGGAAAATGAAAATATTTTGAAGGCCGGTGTGGCTTTGCGCGATGATATCAAAGGTTTGCAACGATTGAAGCATTATACTCCAGCAGGGTTTGTTGAACTGGCTGAGATGAGCAAACAGGCAGGCCTTGAGGTTGAGAGTGTAAAAAAACTTACTGCCTTATTGTTGGGATTCCGGATTTCAAAAAGTGCACAAACCAGTAATTGGGAAGCAGAAACCCTGAATGAGAAACAGATCAGCTATGCGGCCACGGATGCCTGGGTTTGTTTGGAGATTTATAAAGATCTATCTGCCCGATTAGTTTAATGCTTTCCGCCAACGAACCCAGCAAGGGCCCTCATCGCCAGAACCAAACTTAACAATGTTAATACACCGCCCATAACCATTGGCGCTCCCGGAAAATAAAAAGCTGCAGCCGGACCTGTGAACGCACTGAATAGTTGAGTCATCAATAATGGGCCGATAATTGAAGTTACACTCATCAAACTTGTTAAAGCACCCTGCAACTCGCCTTGTTCATTGGCTGGAACCTGCGTTGAAATAATTCCCTGCAATGCCGGGCCTGCAATGCCTCCCAGACAATATGGAATTAAAAAGACAAACATCATCCAGCCTTCAGTAGCGAAGCCTAATAAAATAAAACCTAAGCTGTATAATGCCAGGCCAATATATAACGAAGTTTTTTGTCCCCATGCGGGAATTATAATTCTTATCAACCCACCCTGTACAATGGCAATCAGAATTCCCACAACTGCCAACGAAGCACCAATCATTGTACTATTCCAACCAAACTTCTCAATGGTATAATACGACCAGTTACTTTGTATTGCATGAGCTGCGATGTATATCAAAACAAGAGAAGCGACCAATCCGAGTACTACCGGGTAGCGCTTAAGATTTAGCAGTGAGGCTACAGGATTGGCTCGCTTCCATTCAAATTTTCTACGGTTCTCAAGCTTCAGGGATTCCGGTAAAATGAAATATCCGTAAAGCCAATTGAGTAAACTCAACCCAGCTGCAGCCATGAAAGGCACCCGTGGGCCAAAGGACCCTAACAATCCACCGAGGCCGGGACCAATAATGAAGCCCAGTCCAAAGGCAGCACCAATCATTCCAAAGTTCTGTCCGCGTTTTTCCGGTGTACTTATATCAGCAATGTAAGCCCCGGCCGTAGTGAAACTTGCTCCGAGTGCTCCTGCGATTAGCCTTCCTACAAACAACCACCCAATGGTTGGTGCCACAGCGAGAAAAATGTAATCCAATCCAAAGCCAAACAACGATCCCAATAAAATTGGCCTCCGGCCGTACTGATCACTCAACCCACCGAGTATTGGCGCAAACAAAAACTGAACAATCGCAAAGGCAAATAAAAGCCAGCCGCCAATTCTAGCTGCTTCACTTGTAGTGCCATGAGTAAGTTCAATGATCAGGTTAGGCAATACCGGAATAATGATTCCAAAACCGACAGTATCGATTAACAGCGTAACAAAAATGAAACCGATAGCGGCTTGTTTGCTTGATTTCATAGCAGGGATAAATCGAAAGGTAAAATTTTATAAGATCACACTCAAGGAAATCTTGCGACCCAAAGCATTTAATAGGGTTATTTTGTTCATGAACTCATCTTTCTCTTTGAGTTTAACTTGCACCTCTAAAAGACAGTCCTCTGCAAAGGACTGATTCAAAATCTTTACATCAAAGTCTTTAATCAGTTTCATAACCTCCGGGGTTTCATCGTAAGGATATCGGATCAGGAATTTTTCTGTAACCTCCCTCTCAATAATCTGCGAATTACTCAATGCTTCTTCGGCAGCCAGTTTATAAGCCTGTATCAAACCTCCAACTCCTAATTTGACACCACCATAATATCTAACCACAACCACCAATACGTTGGTCAAATTCTTAGATCGAATCTGACCTAGAATGGGGTCTCCGGCCGAATGATTTGGTTCGCCATCATCAACTGCTCGAAACCGGTCTTTGTCAGGTCCAAGAATCCACGCAAAACAGTGGTGCGTAGCATCAAAATATTTCTTCCTTAGATGCTCGATTTTTTCTTTGATTTCTGCTTCTGAATCGACCGGATAGGCAAAAGCCAAAAATTTGCTGCCCAAATCTTTGTAATACCCCTCTGAGGAATCCTGAATCGTGTAAAAAGAAAAGTTGCTCATGAGGTAACGTAAACTGGCTTTTTTGCGTCTTAAAGAAAGAAATTAAGTTCCTGATAAAAAATTATTGAATTGAGGCAACCTCCCATTATCGGGAAAGTCCTTCCACACGTAAACACTATACTTATGAAAAAAATATTCGCTACCTGTTTAGCCTTGGTTTTTGCCTTTAGCCTTACCCTGGCTCAAAATAAGGAAACCCGCAATGTTGAAACCTTTACAAAAATTGCCTTTCGTGTACCCGGAAAGCTTTATTTAAAGCAAGGACCTGTACAAAAAGTTGAACTTCAGGGAGAAAAAGATGTGCTGGCTAAAATTGAAACTGAAGTTAATGGGGGTCGCCTAAGTATAGGTCGCGAAAATGACAATTGGAAAATGTGGGATTGGGACGATGATAAAATCACTGTTTACATCACTGTTAAAGATATTGAAGGCTTAAGTGTTAGTGGTTCTGGTGATGTGATGGGCGATGGAAAATTTAAAACCGGAGATCTGGACCTGAATGTAAGTGGATCTGGTTCCATGGAAATTGATGTCGATGCTACGGGTATAATGGAAGCTAATGTTTCAGGATCTGGCAATATGGATGTAAAGGGCAATTGCCGGTCGCTGGAAGGTAAAGTAAGTGGCTCAGGGAAGGTGGCATTTGCAGGGGCTATTGCCGAACGTGCTGATGTAAATGTATCGGGATCAGGTAAAATACTTGCCAAAGGAACTGCCCGGGAAATCAAAGCTACCATCAGTGGTTCTGGTGAGGTGCTTGCTGCCGACCTAGAAGTTGAAAAATGTGAAGTTCGTATCTCCGGTTCTGGGGACGTTGAGATTAATGTAAAGAGCGAATTGGATGCAACAATTTCCGGAAGCGGCAGTGTTTCTTATAAGGGAAGCCCAAGCCAGGTAAACAGCCACTCATCGGGCAGCGGTAAAGTGAGAAAAATGTAACACAAACATTCTAATATTGGATAGTCCAAAAAGGGCGGAAATTTCTTTCCGCCTTTTTTTGTATCCTTGAGTAGATAACCAGAATTCTTATGGAATCATACATAGACATTGAACTTGGTATTCGACTGATCATTTCATTTATTTTAGGCGCAGCTATTGGCCTGGAGCGCGAATATCATAGTAAAGCAGCAGGCTTACGAACAATGATTATGATCTGTTTAGGTTCCACCATCTTTACGGAAATATCCATCATCCTGGGCGGCTCCAATCCCGACAGAATTGCCGCCAATATTGTTACCGGAGTAGGTTTTCTCGGTGCGGGAGTTATTTTCAAAGATGGGTTAAGTGTTTCAGGAATTACTACTGCTACTACCATTTGGATCTCTGCTGCTATGGGTATGGCAGTTGGTGCTGGTCAATATTTTATTGCTGTTGTGAGTACAGGTGTTATTATTATCGTTCTTAGTATGTTTAACAAATTGCAACGATTTGTTGAAAAACTTCATCAGGTAAGGACCTACAAGGTGAGTATACATATTAATGATGAAAATATAATTGAGCCCGAACTGAAATTGTTGGCGTTAGACTATAATCATAAAAGGAGTTCAAAAGAAAACAACATGCTCAACGTTTTCTATGAAGTAATTGGCTCTGAGAAGAAGTTGAATTCCTTGTCTGAGTCTTTTAAGAAAAATGAAAAGATTATTTCCTTTGAGTATTAGTGTAATGTGCAATACTTCCTTCGGCAATGAAATATTGCGCAGCTATATATGTGGCCATAATACATAGTGAAGCGTAAGGAAATGGGGTAAGAAACTTATTTATTGCTAACAAAGAATCGGATGTCATAAATAGCAATGCCCCTGTAAAAATAAAGATAAAACTCTTTTGGTTTGTTAAGCCAAATCTAAATAAAGACTGTAGTGCCATTAATGTAATGACCAAAGCATAGATCATTACGGGTAATGTAAGTTCGCCCAACGAAGGATATAGAATCACAACCAATCCAGTTCCGGCTAGTATTATGGGCAACGAAAATCTGACCTTTTGTGTACTTAGAAATCCGTTTGAGCTCTCAATGTTGCGCATTTGGCGGTAACAAACAATATATAACACATGACCAATCAAAAAGGAACCCAGTCCGGCCATAAAGAAAATTTGTTGCTCTGATTGAAACATCAGCAATACATCGCCTAACCAACAAAAGGCCATAGCGATTAGAAAAAGTGAACTTCGATTAGGTGTATTGGTCAGGTAATATCCCACCAGTGTTATCATGATCAACGGCTTGGCAATTAAATTAACAAGTGGCATGTTGAATGTTACCGAAATTAATTCAGCCACACTCACCAAAATAAAAAAATAGAGTGTAAACTTTTTCATGCTTTCGCTAATTGTGGTTTCCTCAGTAAATACAAAAATGCCAATAACCCTAGTAGTCCGCTAATCAAAAAGGTAGTAAAAAATCTTGAGGGATCATTCGAGTAAATCATTCCGGAAAGGAAAGCTCCCAGGCCAATACCTAATTCCATAAAAATGTAAAGGGAAGCAATGCCCCGGCCTTTAAAACTATCATGACTTAAGTCAGTAGCCCAGGCAAGTAATGTTGGCGATGTGGATCCTTGTGCAAACCCATAAAGCGTAACGCCTACTATTAGTTGAAATGCAGACGAGGCTGTACCTATGATCACCATAGACAATCCAATTATAAAAGTACTTATCCTCAGCACGGGCACTCGGCCATAATGATCAGAAGCTTTACCGGCCAGCAGACGAACAATCAAAGACGCTACTGTTAGAAAGACAAACAACAGACCCTTGTTCCGGATTCCAACAAATTGGCCAAAGTCAGGAATTAATGTAAACACTGCGCCATAAGAAAAAGCTGACAAAGCCATCACGAGGCAGGGGGCTAAGACCAAGGGTTCAAAAATATCCTCGCGGTTTACTTTCAGACTGCTTAACGAAAATTTCTCCTTTACTTTCAAAGTCTCTTTAGTACGAAGAAGAATTCCAATAGAAATCAGCGCCAGGAAAGAGGAACAATAAAACATTACATGTAAACCGAATTGATTGGCCAGCGATCCACCCAACGCGGGGCCAGCTGCCATGCCCACTCCACTTGCAGTTCCCAACAAGCCCATTGCTTCGCCTCTACGTTGAACGGGAATAATATCTGATATGTAAGCCGTTGTTCCTGTAGGTGTAAAGCCAGTGGAAAATCCGTGAATTAATCTCAAAAGAAAAAAGCCTGCCAGCGAAGTAATGATGGGGTAAAAGAGACTGCAGATCAAACAGACCATAGCTCCAAAAATCATGACTGGCACGCGACCCAACTTATCAGCCAATTTGCCACTGAATGGTCTGGAAATCATCGCGGTGATGGTGAATAAAGAAATGATCAATCCTTTATGCTCCGCGCCTCCCAATTGAGTAAGATACTCGGGCAGCTCCGGGATAATCATATTAAAACTCGCAAAGAAAAGTAACGAGCTAAGGCAGAGTAACCAGAAGGATGTGTTGTAGGTTTTGGTCAAAATCAGTTAGCGGTGGTCGGTAAGTAGTGGTCGGTAATCGGTAGTTACTTTATCTAGTAGGTTTTGGTTTACAAAAAGCAGATGATTTGCTAATCATGGAATTCAACATCTTCCCAACTGAACTGCATTGCTTCAAGAGACTTTCAGCAACATCAACCGTTAAGTAACCACTATCGAGGGAGGTTTCTATCCAATGTTGAGTTTCCTGTTGTTCGCCATCTGCATCAGTGAGCTTACTTACAAAATGCTTTTCGTATCTTCTTTTCGCCCATGCTTCAGCAATTTGAGCACCGATTGAACGAGACGACCTTCTAATTTGATCTGTGAGTGAATACATTTCCTCTCTCGGAAAACTCCTTGTTATCAAATAAATATCCTTCGACAATTGTCTAGCCTCCTTATAAACCTCAAGATCCTTGTAACTCTCTACATACTCCATAACATGTCACCGATTTACTGAATACCGTTTACTGTTTTGCCGAAGAAGATTCCTGATCTTCCAACAAGTATGCTTTGATAAAATCATCAAGATCACCATCCAAAACCCGTTGAGCATCATGACTCTCAACACCGGTACGCGCATCTTTCACCAACTTGTAGGGATGCAATACGTAGTTTCTAATTTGAGAGCCGAAATCAATTTTCATTTTTCCAGCCTCAACTTTGTCACGGGCAGCGTTGCGTTTCTCCATCTCCACCTGATAAAGTTTGGATTTCAGCATTTGCATAGCACGCTCACGGTTTGCATGCTGCGAACGTTCAACCTGGCACACAATAACAATTCCAGAAGGTTTATGTGTTAACTGCACCTTCGTTTCAACCTTGTTTACATTCTGGCCACCCGCCCCACCCGAGCGCGAAGTCTGAATCTCAACGTCTGCAGGATTCACTTCGATTTGAATGGAATCATCCACTTTGGGATAGACAAATACTGAAGCAAATGAAGTATGTCTTCGTTGATTTGAATCAAAAGGGGAAATTCGCACCAAACGATGCACCCCAATCTCTGATTTCAATTTTCCATATGCGAATGGACCCTCAATTTCTAACGTAGCTGATTTGATACCGGCCACTTCACCCGATTGATAATCAATTTGGGTAACTTTGTATCCGTTCTTCTCACCCCACATAATGTACATCCGGTTGAGCATATCGGCCCAGTCATTACTTTCTGTTCCTCCTGCTCCAGGATTTATTTCCATGACTGCACTGAGTTGATCTTCCTCCTTGCTCAACATCTTTTTAAACTCAAGCTCTTCTATTGCCTTCGAGGTTTTTTCAAATTCCTTGTCGAGTTCCTCTTCACTTACATCCCCGGCCTCATGGAATTCGTTCAGCACATCCAGGTCTTCCAATAGTTTACTAACCTGACCAAATGCGTCTGTCCACACTTTCTTAGTGCGGATATTCTTTAAAATCACTTCTGCCTCCTTGGGTTTGTTCCAGAACTCGCCTTGATGGGTAATTCTCTCTTCGTCCTGGATTTCTACGATTTTACGATCGTAGTCAAAGATACCGCCTGAGGGCGGCAACACGGGCTTTTAGGTCCTTTAATTGTTCGGTGGTCATGATTATAATAAATTCTGGCGCGAAGGTAATAGGTTCGCTTCAAATAAAATAGAGATGACCTAATCGTATTGGTAATACCGCGAAGTAGAGTCGATGGTTCGCAAAGATATGCCGCGCAGTTTTTGATACGGACTTCGAATAAAACGCAGGGCAGCACCGGTAGCTGTTAGAGCTACCGAAGTAATTACGACCTGATCATCTATCCCATTTTGTCCATCAACTATTAGTGTATTGATTTGATCAATCACAAAATAGCCAACACCTGCAATCATCATTACGGTACCCACTTTGTTGAGTGTGTTTGCCTTTCTTCTGCCTTTCACATTTATTTTATAAATGGATTCAAATAGAATAGTATCGTTTAGGGTGGTGATTGAAAAATCATTAAACCGAATGGCCACCCCCTCCATGATTGTTTTATTCTTTAGCTCACATTTTATGTACTCACCTTCAGTAAAACGGGCCACTACGGTACCTCGTTTTAATAAAATCAATTGCTTCTGACCGTTTGCCCAGGTAATCGAAGCAACCGTTAGTAGTATAATAAAGGCAAATCGTACTCTTACCAATGGCACGGAACGTTTGAATTGAAAAGCAATAAACAAAAAAAGCGGGCAATGCCGCTTTTGATTACTTGTTAAATTCTATAAATCCAACGGAATGGATCAGGATTCTTTCCACGTTTGATGTTTTCCAGCTCACTAAATACTTTATTTGCAAACTGTCGCTTTTCTACCGGAGGCAATTCATAGTTCCTTCCTTCATATCCAATTAATTCAATATGGGCAATGGTAGCTGCAGTGCCTGCACCAAAAGCTTCCTGCACCCTACCTTGCTCCAACGAAGCAAAAAGTTCCTTCACTGAAATTCTTCTCTCCTCTACGGGCACTCCCCAGTGGCGGGCCAGTTCCAATACGCTCTGCCGGGTAATACCTGCGAGGATTGAATCACTTAAGGCAGGAGTAACAAGTACATTGTCGATCACAAACATCACGTTCATGGTTCCACTTTCTTCTACATATTCATGTGTTTTACCATCCGTCCAGATAAGTTGATGATAACCCTGATCCTGCGCCAGCTTGGCTGGATAGATAGCCCCACCATAATTTCCTCCGGCTTTAGCATAACCAGTACCCCCTTCTACTGCTCTCGTATAATGTGTTTCGATTTTAACTTTTACCGGTGTGGAGTAATATGGTCCCACCGGACTTAGAATAATCATGAAAGTAAAATCGAGCGAAGGCCGGATGCCAATGTACTCATCGGCTGAAAACATAAAGGGTCGGATATAAAGCGAACTGCCTTCTGTTTCAGGAATCCACGCCCGATCTAAATCAATAAGTGCAGAAAGGCTTTCCATAAAAAGTTCTTCAGGAATTGCCGGCATACACATGCGTTCGGCAGAAATATTCATCCGCTTCCAATTATCCAGCGGTCTGAAAACCAATGCCTCCTTACCTTTTTCTGATGGATATGCTTTCATCCCTTCAAAAATTGATTGGCCATAATGCAATGCCGGTGTAGCCGGGCTGATGGGCATATATCCGTAGGGCAGAATTCTCAAATTCTTCCATTCACCATCCCGATAGTCGGCCATGAACATATGATCCGTATAAACCTTGCCGAATGGAATATTGGCCAGGTCAACTTTAGCTAGTCGTGATTCTGTTACTCTGCTTGTTGAAATTCTGAGCGTATCAACCATGATGGAAGCGGTTAAAAATTAGGCTCGCAAATTACAATTAATTTTAAAAGCCGACTAACAGATGTTAGCTTAAAGGCTGATAAAAAAATAAAATTACATTCTTGGTTTCCAAGGCGTTTCCTCAGCCTGCAATTCCTGGGTCATTAAGCGACAAAGCACAAAAAGGTAATCTGAGAGTCGGTTCATATATTTTATTACCAAGGGATCAACCTTTTCGGTCTCACTTAAGGCAATAATCAATCTTTCTGCCCTGCGACAAACTGTACGCGCTACATGGCCAAAAGAAACTGATGCATTTCCTCCAGGCAGTACGAAGAAGCGCATCGGGGGAAGTACGGCATCCATCGAATCTATTTTATTTTCAAGCAGTTCAATGTCGCTTTCTCCCAATGAAGGAATCTTCACTTTTGTGTTTTCAGGTTCAGTGGCAAGAATGGATCCAATGGTAAAAAGACGATCCTGAATTTCCACAAGAATTTCCTTTCGCGATTGATTTACGGACTGATCTCTCAAAACTCCGATCCACGAATTCAATTCATCCACCGTTCCGTACGTATCAATACGCAAGTCTGCTTTGGATACTCGCTTTCCACCAAAAAGTGAAGTTGAACCCTGATCACCTGTTTTGGTATAAATCTTCATGCCTCTAAATTCAAGATTTATAACTCAAAATTCAAAAACTGAGGCCTGAAGGATCAGGAATTTACACTGCTGCAGCAGCCATTGCCCGGGTAATATTCTCATTCTTTCTATCCCACTCGATAAGTCCATCTTTCAGACGGATGATCCGGTGTGAATAATGGGCAATATCATCTTCGTGCGTTACCATGATAATGGTGTTCCCTTTGTCATGAAGCTCATGAAACAAGCTCATTATGTCATAAGAGGTTTTGGAGTCCAGGTTTCCGGTAGGCTCATCGGCCAGAATAATTGAGGGCCTGTTTACCAACGCCCTGGCAATAGCCACGCGTTGACGCTGACCACCCGAAAGTTCATTGGGTTTATGATGATGGCGATCGCCAAGGCTTACATTTTCAAGGGCTGCCATCGCCATTTCTTCACGCTCTGATTTGCTATAGCCAGCGTAGATCAGGGGCAAAGCTACGTTCTCAAGTGCTGTTGCCCGGGGTAAAAGGTTGAAGGTTTGAAATACAAAACCGATTTCCTTGTTGCGAACCTCAGCCAATTCATTCTCCGTCATATCACTCACTAACTGATTATTGAGCCAATATTCTCCGGAAGTGGGGGTATCAAGGCAACCGACAATATTCATGAGGGTAGACTTTCCAGAGCCTGATGGCCCCATAAAGGCTACATATTCGCCCTTTTCAATTGAAATTGAGATATCCTGTAATGCATTTACGATGTTGTTACCCATTTTGTAAACCTTGGAAATATGGGTAGTCTTAATAATGTTGGGCATAGGGCTCAGTTTATTTCTAATGTGATGCTTTTCTATCCTGAAAAGTTTCTCTTGACTTCAACTTAAGATCTGACTTTAGGTTTCAAAAACGCTACAAATTGATGAAAATATGTGTAAAAAGGTTAAAATAGTTATCCAATGGCAATTATAACAGCCAGACGTTGAAAATCACCTAAAGGTTACACCCTGATTTTGCCAGTAATAAAGTCTAGGCAGGCACTAATTACCTTCTCGTCTTTCAGAATTCTGTTATGACCCAATCCTTTTGTAGCCAGAAGTCGGGCAGAAGGGAAAATCTTAATCAGCTCATGCACGTGAATTAACTCAACTTCTTTATCCTCCTCATCATGCACTAACATCAGATTCAATTCAGAAGGCACCTGACGAATTAAGGAGAGTGTAGTAAATTCCTCAAAAGGTTTTCCATGCCTGTGCTTTATCAATGCTTTAAAATTCTCACCGGTCTTCCATGAACCACCGATGGCTTTCAGGTAGGATTGGATGATTCTATCGGCAATGGTTGGTGAGGCAATGTTGATTAGCTTCCTTCCGGGAAACCCGTTAGCGATTGCATATAAGGAAGCACCCCCGCCAAAAGAATGGGCAATAATTGCTTCCGGATAACCCTTACTGGTTGCTATCGCTTTCATTGCTTCTTCAAACTCAGCAATTGAAGTGCGTTTACCTTCGGACTTGCCGTGAGCCGGCCCATCAAACCCTATGATGCGATAACCAGCCTCATTGAATGGCGGAATAAACTTGCGGAATTGCGTAGAGCGCCCAGCCCATCCATGCACTACAAGTACGTAAGGTTTTGAATCATCGCCCCATTGGTAACACTGTACTCTTTTGCCGGCAGCGATTACCGAGAATAACTTAGCCGTTGCTTCTGCTTCCAATTCCTTCTCAGGAGTCTTGTATCGAAAAGGAGTGAAAAATATTTTCTCAAAATACCAGCCCGATAAACGCGTGGAAATCTTTTCAAGCTTTGGAAAGCTCCAACGAATAATTCTGAAAGCGAAGGGTATTTTTATTGGTTTTGCTTTAGTCATGAGAAATAGTGAACTGAAACCTGTTTGTCTGGTGGGCAAAGGTATCAAGATCATACACTCTTTCAGAAAACAAAACCTGATTGTCGTGCGAAACTAAAATAACCGTTGAGCAACGCGTGCCGTACCCATTGGTTTTAATAAACATGGAAGAAAGTGCACGCTCACGATCAAGTCCAATGCCTGTATCAGGTAATAATTTGTCTTCTGCTCGTTGTTCATCATAGAGCAATTCGAACAATGTGTCTGGTTCAATATCTGATTCACTTATAGCACTACCAAATTTTTCCTTACCCCGATGCACTTTCGGCCAGGGAGTATCAAGTAAATGATTGCTCAAACCGTAAACACCTGATTCCAGTTTTTGAATTCCCTGTTTGTAATTAGAGAGATACCACAATGCATCAGGATAGCCAGCTAATAAATTGAAGCCATTGTATTGGGTAGCACGTTGAGATACTCTATTCAAATATTCCTCAGGCGTGTCACCATTTACAAGAAAATCTGAAACCAATTGTCCCCTTGAAGGGGCGTTAGGATTAATATTGACCGGATCGCGATAATTAGTCACGAGACTGATCTTACCGTTTTTATTCATGGCCATCCACGTGCCTGCGGCCTCAAGATCACGACCTCCAAGAATGTGGGGGTAATCATCCCAAAATTGAGCTGGGGCAGTTTTGCGCGCGTAAAACTCATCGCGGTTTGCCGCAACAATAAGTTTGTATGTTGGATGATGATTAAGTGCTAAAAAAATTAAACACATGTCGCTAAAACGCTAATAGATTAAAACAGTTCCTCAATTTTTAAAACAATTCCAGTTGTGAGGGTAGTAATTGAAAGGATTTTCTGTGAAAGGGAGTGATCCCCAACTGGCGAATTCCATCCCGGTGTTCCTCAGTCGGATACCCTACATTGGTAAGCCAGCCATACCCAGGAAACTTTTCAGAGAGTTTTGCCATTAATTCATCGCGGTAATTCTTAGCAAGTACAGAAGCAGCGGCAATTGAAAGATAGGTGGCATCGCCTTTTACCACACATTCAAATTTAGTTTCCAGATAAGGTTTGAACCGATTTCCATCAATCAACAAAAATTCAGGCCTGATCGATAACTTATCCAATGCCCGATGCATAGCCTTGAAAGATGCATTTAAAATATTAATCTCGTCAATTTCCTCATTACTTACTTCTGCTATGGCCCAGGCCAATGCATCTCGAACAATATCCGATTGTAAAGCAACGCGATCGTCTTTAGTCAACTGTTTTGAATCATTAAGTAACTCATGCTGATAATTTTTTGGAAGAATAACTGCGGCCGCCACCACGGGTCCTGCCAGGCAACCACGGCCTACTTCATCGCAGCCTGCTTCAATCAAATCCGGTGTAAACGAAGACAATAACATTCTACCAAAAATCAAGATTCAAAATTCAAAATTCAAGGTCGTTTACGTTAATTATTAAACTAATTTTAAATCCTGGTTTTTAAATTATTAAAGAATGAACCCCTGGCAAACGCTTTCATCCGAAGAAAAATACGACAACCGTTGGATCAGTGTCACCGAATATCAGGTAATCAACCCGGCCGGAGGTAAAGGCATATATGGCAAAGTCCATTTTAAGAACAAAGCTATCGGGATTGTTGCCCTTGATGAAAATAATAACACCTGGCTAGTTGGTCAATGGCGTTATACCTTGAATGAATGGAGCTTGGAAATACCTGAAGGCGGTGGGCCGATAAATGATGATCCTTTGCAATCCGCCAAACGAGAATTAAAAGAGGAAACCGGTTTGATCGCCAATCGATGGACTTTAATTCAGCGGGTACATCTTTCCAATTCTGTATCAGATGAAGAAGGTTTTATTTTCCTTGCTGAAGATTTAACACATGGAGAAAGTGAATTGGAAGAGACTGAAGCTGATATGAAAATCCAGAAACTGCCTCTTAATGATGTGCTCACCATGGTACTTGATGGAAAAATCACCGATAGTTTAACCGTGATGGCTATTTTGAAAGTTGCCCGAATTAAGGGAATATAGCCGAAGAGATACCGTAGGCTTCAAAATGTCAACACTAACCAGATATCGTTCTCACGTACGTCCCAACTTCCTTCTCGCCTACCCGGTGATGTTAAGTATGCTTGGTCAGGTGATGACGGGCGTTGCCGATAGTGTGATGGTTGGTTGGACAGGTGCCGTTCCATTAGCCGCCTCTTCCCTTGCTAATATTTTTTTTACAATTCCTCTCTTTTTTGGTGTTGGTGTATCTTATGCCATCACTCCCTTAGTTGCACAAGCAGAAGGTGCCAATGATCAAAATAAAATAATTGATACGCTAAAAAATGGATCGCTTATCAATCTGGTGACTGGTTTCATACTTGTTGCCTTGATTTTTTCTATTGAACCTTTCATGCATTGGATGGGTCAACCGGAGGAAGTGGTGACGCTCGCCATTCCCTATCTCAGCATTATTGCTATTTCTATTATTCCTACCATGGTCTTTCAAACCTACCGGCAATTTGCCGAAGGACTGCAACGCACGCGTGTGGCTATGATCATCGTTGTAGGAAGCAATCTGCTCAACATTGTACTTAACTATGTATTGATCTTTGGTAAATATGGGTTCCCGGAAATGGGACTGAATGGGGCTGGCTTGGCAACACTAATTTCTAGAATTGTCATGGCATTGAGCATGATGCTTTACGTGTACTATGGAAGAAAATATCAATCCTATAAAGCTGGATTCTCTCTTGGCAATTATTCACGCTCTCTGATCAAAAAAATGTTGCACATTGGCCTTCCAGCCGGGTCACAATTTATTTTTGAAGCCGGAGCATTTGGCCTATCGGCTATCATGATGGGCTGGCTTGGTACCACCGCACTCGCAGCACATCAGATAGCCATCAACCTCGCCACCATCAGCTACATGACCACTTCAGGACTCGGTGCTGCAGCCACGATACACGTAGGAAATTTCTGGGGCCAAGGCGATACTCAGAATCTAAGGGCCAGCGCATTTACCATGATTGGTATGGCTGTTTGTCTTATGACAGCCTGGGCACTACTATTTATTTTTGGAAGATACTTTTTACCCACGTTATACATTGAAGATCAGGCTGTGATTCAACTTACCGCTTCCTTATTAATCATTGCCGCGTTCTTCCAATTGTCGGATGGAATACAAGTGGTAACAGCTGGCGCTTTGCGCGGATTGCAAGATGTAAAAATTCCATCCTTATTAATTTTTGTTGCTTATTGGGTGATTGCATTACCACTGGGCTATTGGCTTGCCTTCCCCTTACAGATGGGTGCCAATGGCATCTGGATCGGTCTGTTTCTTGGTCTCACCTTAACAGCAACTGCTATGGTCGTGCGATTTAATAAGCTTTCGCGTAAGAAGGTATTTTGACTCGTGTTTGATCCGATTGGTGACTTAGCTGCAAAGTTCTTAACTTTCATTTCAAACCTATTTCTATGGAAGAGCAAGCCCGCCCGGTACGATACTCACAAACTACGATCACCGAATTGATGATTCCTTCCTACGCCAACTTTGGCGGAAAAATTCATGGTGGCATTTTACTTTCACTGATGGATAAAGTTGCCTATGCCGCAGCCAGTAAACATGCAGGTACCTATTGTGTAACGGTTACTGTGGATAAAGTAGAATTTCTTCAACCTGTAGAAGTAGGCGAATTGGTCTCCATGCATGCTTCTGTAAATTATGTGGGTCGCACCTCACTAGTAGTCGGTATCCGGGTAGAATCGCAGAACATAAAGACCGGAAAAATAAAACATACCAACTCATCATTCTTTACTATGGTGGCCAAGGGTGATGATGATAAGCCAGCTGTGGTGCCAGCCCTTGTTCTTGAAAGCAAAGAGGATATCAAACGGTTTATCGAAGCCATGCGCATGAAAGAAATCCGGAGCGCTATGCGCGAACAAATGGACGATGCGAAGTCGCACATTGAGGTTGAAAACGCCAATGAAGTATTAAAAGACCAGCGGTGTAAAATTCAATTCAAGTAGTTTTAAAATCATTTATACTTACAAAAAACTATTCTATGAGGTATATTCTATTGCTCTTTCTATTCCTTGCAACTACAGTTTCATTTAGTCAAACCCCCGTCATCCTCACCCAACGCGACCAGTCAAGGGTAATTGATGAATTATTAGAAGACCGGCTGCGCAGCGCTTTACCTGGCCTTATGCGTAGAGAAGGTTTTGATATGTGGGTGGTAATTTCTCGCGAATACAATGAAGATCCAGTCATTGAGACCTTATTACCAGCTACGTGGATGGCCGCTCGCAGAACAACGATGTTAGTTGCTTTCGATCGTGGTGCTGACAAGGAAATGGAATTTCTGGCTGTGGCCAGATACGATGTGGGCAAAACATTCAAACGTGCATGGGATCCGGATGCCAATCCAGATCAATGGGCTCAACTTGGAAAAATCATCACCGAACGCAATCCAAAGAAAATCGGGGTCAACAAAGCTTCTTCCTGGGGCCATGCCGATGGACTTACCTCGAACGATTATGACAACCTGATTAAAGTGCTACCTAAAAGTCTTCAAACAAAAGTCGTCTCTGCGGAGAAGTTGGCCGTAAGTTGGTTGGAAACACGTACTGAAAAAGAAATGGCGCTTTATCAGCAAATCTGTCGCATTGCCCATGATATCATTCAGGAAGGTTTTTCTGATAAAGTGATTCAACCAGGAGTTACTACAACGGAAGATGTCGTATGGTGGTATCGTGAACGTATCAAAGAATTAAAACTCGATACCTGGTTTCATCCTTCGGTTTCCATTCAGCGCAATGAAGCTGAAGCCATCATGGCGAAGCGTCCACAGCCGTTGGTGATTCAGCCTGGAGATTTTCTGCACGTAGATTTTGGAATCACTTATCTGCGGTTAAATACAGACACGCAACAACATGCATACATTTTAAAAGCTGGTGAAAGCGAAGTTCCAAAATTTCTGAAAGATGCCTTTGCCAAAGGAAACCGCTTACAAGATCTGCTTACAGGAAACTTTAGGGAAGGTCGCACCGGAAATGAGATTTTAAAGGCTACCCGCGAACAAGCTATTGCCGAAGGAATCACGCCCTCTATCTATACACACCCGATTGGATTTCACGGGCACGCAGCGGGCACAACGATTGGTATGTGGGATATGCAGGGCGGAGTACCATTTACCGGAGATTATCCGATGCACTACAAGACCGCTTATTCGATTGAGTTAAATTGCACGGTGAATATTCCGGAATGGAAAAAGGATATTCGCATTCAATTGGAAGAAGATGGATACTTTGATGAAACCGGTTTTCGTTACATTGATGGAAGGCAACGTGAAATCATCACCATTCCAAAAATGGGTGGTATCAACAGGCAATAAATATTACTTTTCCTTAAGTCCTTCTTCGATTGATTCGTGGGAGGACTTTTTATTTATCTTTACTGTTTAACGATACCGGAAAGTTGCAATAATTCGTACATGAGAATTCTCAGAACGCTTCATCTGTATTATGGGTTCATCATGTTTACGGTACTCTTCCTGATCTTCTTTCCTTTATTTCTAATACCCATACTATTTCCAAAACAATTTCATTTAGTGGGCGTCTTAAACCGATGGTGGGCCTATCTTCTATTTCCGATCGTTTTTTTACCCTATAAGGTCGAATGCCGATCAAAACTTAATTCCAAAAAGCAATACATTTTTTGTCCAAACCATTCCTCCTACCTTGATATTGCAGCCCTGGGGCTCAATCCAATCAACGCCATCTTTGTGGGTAAAAACGATATGGAAAAAATTCCTTTGTTCGGATTCATGTACCGCAAACTTCATATTACGGTCGATCGCTCGAAACTGAAAAGCCGGGTGAACACACTCAAAGAATCGATGAGAGCGATTGACGAGGGCAAGAGCCTCGTTATTTTCCCTGAAGGTGGAATAATAACCAAACATCCACCCCGAATGACACCCTTCAAGGATGGAGCCTTTCGAACTGCCATTGAAAAACAAATCCCGGTGGTACCAGTTACCATTCCCAACAATTGGATAATTTTGCCGGATAAAGATCCGTTGTACTTGCAGCGAGACACAATCCACGTAATTTTTCATAAACCGATCGAAACGAAAGGCTACACTCTTGATCGCATTGATGAACTGAAAAAGATAGTGTTTGAAGTAATTGACCATGAATTGAAGCACCATGAACATCGACAAAGACGCGTTAAATAAAATTGCTCATCTGGCCCGGCTTGAGTTTGATGAAAAAGATTCAGAGAAGATGATGCAGGATATGAATAATATTATCTCGTTTGTTGAGAAACTAAATGAAGTGAATACGGATGGTGTTGAGCCGCTCACCACCATGAGCCACGAAATTAATGCCTTACGGGAAGACGAAGTAAAACCACACCTTGATCACGAACTTGCTCTTAAAAGCGCGCCCAAAAAAGACTCCGATTACTTCCGGGTACCCAAGGTACTTGAGTAATATCGCTCTTGGCCAATCCATTGCTATTCGTGGTTTTAAGAGGTAAACTTGTGCCTTGCTTTATAACTTACTGCTCGTATGCACACCATTCAATTCTGGAAATCCTGGATTAAACCGTATCAATACTTTTTTTGGTTCCTGTGTACATTTCTGGTTCTATCCATTGGATTCTTTTGGTATTCGAATTTGCAGAATCCTGCCCCTGTAATTACCTGGGAGCATTACCAGGAGTTGCAGACTGAAGAAATACCTGTACGATCCTTTCAGGTGGGCTTGAATACTATACCTGTTCACGCTGATAACTACCTGGTTTACGAAACTCAATCAGGAAGTTTGCTGAAGCCGAATCTAATTGCCTCCTACTTATTTCTTTTTTTCCTCCTGATTTCAACATTAGTTATACTTACCATCTTCACCACATTAAGTCGGTTTTGGTTTATGGTGGGGATGGGCATCTTCTCTTTATTTATAATTAGTCTTCAGCCGGAAACCACAGAAGTTTTTGGGCTTACTAACAAAATACCAGCTGCCTTTATTCTTATCACGGTTGTTGCACTTGCTTACTATTTTCATGCCTTCCGAAATACCACCGGTTTTTTTAAACGGTTGCTATCCTTTGCGCTTCTCTTCCTGATGTTAGGCGCTTGCATTGTCCTTTTTAGCAAGGCTCAGGATCCCCTTTTACAATTATCTGTCAATGGGTACTCAATGGGCCTTATCCTTTCTCTTATCTTTATTTTGATGGTAGGCCCGGAAATACCGGCTGCCTTTATCAATGTATTAACACAAGGTACCCGACAGACTAAAACCCTGCAGCATTTTTTCATCATTACAGGTTTTTACCTGCTGAATTTGTTAGTCGCTTATGCTATAAAAACAGGCTACCTGAATTGGAACATTTGGGTTATTGATTTCTTTTTTCTCTTTACCGTTTCAGCTATTCTTGGTATTTGGGGATTCCGTCAACGAGAGTCTCACTATGCATCTATCCTGTCAGCCGATCCCATGGGTGTTTATTTCATTCTTTCGATGGCGCTGGTTTCATTCGCAACAATTGGATACTTATTCGCAACTGCCAACGATACGGCCGTGATTGTTTTGAGGGATGTAATCATGTATAGCCACCTCGGCTATGGCATAATCTTTCTCGCCTACATTATCTCCAACTTCGGCTCCATGCTCTCTAAAAATCTTCAGGTGTATAAGGTACTTTACAAACCGGTAACCATGCCTTATTTCACATTTCGAATGATGGGGCTCATTACGTGCCTTGCCTTTCTTGTCTTTGATACCAGCTGGCGTACGCCTCTCAATCAAATCTATGCCGCTTATTACAATAGCAACGGAGATTTATACTATGCACAAGGAAATGACCAATTAGCCGAAGGATTTTACAATAAATCCATTTTCTATCGCAATCAAAACCATCATGCACATTATGCGCTGGCCTCCATTCAGGCAACACGTCTTGAACCTCAAAAAGAAAGGTATGAACTTACAGAAGCCAGCAGTGGCAACCCTACCGAATTCTCATTTGTTAACTTAAGCGATGCCTATCAGCGCAGTGGTAACCTGCTTGAATCTCTACTCGTATTAAATGACGCTAAAGAAAAATTTCCAAAAAGCGGAATCATCTATAATGCACTTGGACTGACTTTCTCCAGGTTGAAAATGTCTGACTCCGCGCTACTTTCTTTTCAGGAAGCCCGCAAAACGAAAGCGATTAAAGAAAAAGCCGAAACCAATCTTCTGGCAACCAGTGCACGATTCAAGCTTAATTATCCTGCCGATTCATTGCTTCAGCTTATTGGTTCTGAAAAAGAAGGACCACAGGCCAATGCACTTGCTTTAGCCAATTTGCAGAATCTGCCCATCCAATTAAAATTTAATCTTGGTAAGGACACTTTGCTATCAGCCACAAAAGCAACCTTTATCTGCAACTATTTTATCAATCAACCAACAAAAATTGACACCCTTCTTCTTGCTAACGCCATTGCTTTGGCACAACGACCAAGCAACGATTATTTCAAAGAGGCCATTACCATTGCTGCATCTCACGCCTACTATTCGCAAGGGTATGTAAAACGTGCGTTTGACTTGACCCGGGAAGTAGCCTACAAATCCGGCCGTGGAAAATATTTTACATTATTAGGAACCTGGGCTCTGGAGCAAAATAATCCACAGATTGCCGCCAATTACTTTGAGATAGCAAAAGACAAAAGACAACCCAAAGCTCTTTATTATGAAGCACTGGCAAATACTGAATCGGACAGCCTTTCGAAAGCTGTAGTTGCATGGGATAGCCTAAGCCGGGGCGCAGACACATCGTTAGTAGCCGCTTCAAAAAAAATTCTGAACGTTCTAAACTCAACTTCAGCTCAAATTCTTGCGCTTAGTGATGAGGACAAGTATGAATTTTGTCGTTACAAAGTATCAATTTATGATACAACTACATTTTGGAGGATAGTCGAATCCATTAAGACCGAAGAATTAAAGGCAAGAGCGATCCTCGATCTGAGTAAAAAGTGGTATGCCCAAGATGAACCCTTAATCGCTTCAGAAATTATTCAAAAGTTAATAGGCCTTAAGCTTAGTGATAAAAAAATCTACGATGAAATTCTTGTTCTTAATATGATGTTTCTGGCTGAGTTGGACAAGGAAATATTTCTCCAACAATCTCTTGACAAAGCTTTGCCAGTCCAAAATTTCCCAAATGAATTAATCTATCTGCAGGCATTACAAGATGAAAGTTCGAAGCGAAAAGAAGAAGCCCGAGGAAAGTTTGAATACCTGAGTAATGCCAATGTACATTTTGTAGAAGGGCTTGTGGCTTCTTCACGATACTTCTCGGCCGACACAACCGACAGGCTCAAATCATACTCCATCCTGGTATCAGGGCTATTGGCACGGCCGAATTCAATCAAGTTATTAAAAGCATATGTAAAAGAAGCGGCTTTAATTGGTTTTGACGATGAGGCCCGCGAAAGCCTGGACAAACTAAAAAGACTTTTACCAGCCAGATCTTTCAACAGATACATAAAAGAGAATCCTGATTACTTCGATATTGAATAGTAAACAATCGGGGGTGGGGGATCAGGATAAAATCAATTTCAATGCTTACTTTTGCTGACTTTATTTTATACCCATGGACAAGCAAATACCACTTCATGATCTTCATGTAAAATTAGGCGGAAAAATTGTACCCTTTGGAGGCTTCCTTATGCCTGTTCGCTATTCTTCGGATATCGAAGAACATATGGCTGTCCGCCATGGTGTTGGAGTCTTTGATGTTTCGCACATGGGCGAGTTTAAGGTGGAAGGTCCGCAGGCACTTGATCTAATTCAACGAATTACAAGCAACGATGCCTCCAAATTAACAGATGGGCAGGCTCAATATACCTGCTTGCCCAATGAGCAAGGCGGTATGGTAGATGACCTGATCGTGTATAAAATTAAAGAGAATGATTACTTCATTGTGGTCAATGCTTCCAACATTGAAAAGGATTGGAATTGGTTTTCAAAATACAACTCTAAAGGTGCAACGCTTAAAAATATTTCAGACAACTTGTGCTTATTCGCAGTTCAGGGTCCTAAAGCGACAGGCATACTTCAAAAACTTACTCAGACAGATTTAAGCGCGATTAAATACTACCACTTTGCTGTGGGTGAATTTGCCGGAGTGCCTGATGTGATCATGAGCAATACGGGTTACACCGGGGCCGGGGGTTTTGAAATTTATGTAAACAAAGCACAAGGAGAGAAAGTGTGGAATGCCATTTTTGAAGCCGGCAAGAATGAAAACATCAAACCTATTGGATTGGGCGCACGTGATACACTTCGGCTGGAAATGGGTTTTTGTCTCTATGGCAATGATATTAACGACACCACCTCACCACTGGAAGCTGGCTTAGGATGGATCACAAAATTCACAAAGGATTTTACTAACTCAGTCAATCTCAAAAAACAGAAGGAGGCCGGGGTTAAAAAGAAATTGGTTGGCTTTAAAATGATTGACAAGGGAATTCCACGGCATGATTATATTTTAAAAGATGCTGCCGGAAATGAAATTGGTAAAGTGACCTCAGGAACACAATCACCCATGTTGGGTATTGGTATTGGGTTAGGATATGTTACCACTGAGTACAGTACTCCAGGTTCGGAAATCTATGTAGATGTAAGAGGGAAGGCCTTGAAAGCTATTGTCAGTAAGTTGCCATTAATCGCCAGTTAATTGAAAATTTGAGTATTTGTAAATGGAATTAAAGCGGTATTCATTTTCAAATTGTCAAATTAACTCATCTTCAAATCAAAGTCATGAAAACAATTGACGTCTGTTTAACACCTGAATTAATACATCTCTATTCTCTGAAAGATAAAACCGTAGTTATTGTTGATATCCTACGTGCCACCTCTTGCATGGTCACCGCTTTTGCACATGGAGCCGACCGGATTGTTCCTTTTGCGAGTCAGGAAGAATGCAGACTAATGAAATCGCGTGGCTATATAACCTCTGGTGAACGTGATGGAAAAAAAGTTGAGGGCTTTGACAAAGGGAATTCACCTTTCGAATACATGGGCACCGAAGTTACCGGTAAAAAAATTGCATTCACCACCACCAATGGCACGCAAGCCATTGAGAAATCAAAATTGGCAAAGGAAGTTATCATCGGTAGCTTTTTGAATCTATCCTCCGTAATAAAGTATCTGCTATTTAGTCATAACAATGTGCTGGTAGTGTGTGCAGGATGGAAAGGCAAAGTGAACCTGGAAGACACGCTCTTTGCCGGAGCCCTGGTAGAAAAACTTAAAAATCATATTGAACCGGATTGTGATGCTCCGCTGGCAGCACAACATCTTTACAACCTGGCAAAAAATGACATGGTTGACTACCTCAAAAATTCAAGTCACGTAAAAAGACTGAATAGATTGAATATCCAGAAAGATATTGAATTCTGTCTTACCCCCGATCAGTACACCGTTATTCCACGATTAGTGAATAATGAATTGATTTGCTAATTGGCAGAATACACAAACTTTCCACCAACCGATGTGCGAAGAGTTTTTACATTTCTGATTTCCGCAGGATTTATTTCAAAAAGATTCTTTTCCAGAATAACAAAGTCGGCCAACTTACCTGGCTTGATCGATCCTTTTATGTTCTCTTCAAAAGAGGCATAAGCAGCACGAATCGTATAAGACTTTAAAGCTTCCTCTACACTGATTTTTTGTTCGGGCACCCATCCGTCCGGATTTTTTCCGTCCAGCGTTTGCCGGGTAACTGCGGCATAAATTCCTTCGAGTGGTGTAGGCGGTGCCACAAACCAATCACTGCCAAAGGCAAGTTTGGCGTTAGCTTTTAATAATGAACCAAATGCATAGGTAGTCTTTATACGTTCACTTCCAATGAGTCGTTCCGCAAAGCGGCCATCGTCAATGGCGTGATAAGGTTGCATGCTGGGTATCACATTCAGTTGGGCAAATCGTGGAATGTCGTTGGGGGCAATGTGCTGGGCATGTTCAATTCTAAAGCGTCTGTCGCGGTCACCATTCTCTTTACTTACCCGTTCATAAATATTTAACAATGTTTGAATGGCCTTATCTCCAATAGCATGGGTCATTACTTGGAGGCCTGCGCTGTCTGCTGATTTAATTCTTCGATATAGCTCATTCTCCGGAGTAATAAAAAATCCAGAATCAGTTGGAGCATCTGTAAAAGGTTTAAAAAATGCGGCAGTATGCGAACCGAGCGATCCATCAACGAATTCCTTTAGTCCACCAATCCGCACCCATTTATCGCCCCTACCCTGCTGTGCAATCTTTTGATTTAATTCTTGCCAGTCACTTAGCATCATACCGGCATAAATGCGAGTCTTCAACTTGCTGTGAGCATGGGCACGTTCAAACACATCCATGTAACCACTCATGTTATGTGCAGAGGTAACCCCGCGCGCGGCCACAAAGCTCATGGCTGTTTCAAGTGCTTTGTCTTTCTGCTCATCGGATGGTTCAGGAACAATCCTGTATATCATGCTCATGGCATTATCCTTAAACACTCCAGTCATTCTTCCTTTCTTATCACGAACTATGGCACCTCCCGCAACATCCTTCACACGATCACCAATTCCAGCAGCTTTTAATGCAGCCGTATTGGCCAGACACATGTGCCCATCCAGTCGATTTATCCAAACAGGATAATCTTTTGTCACTGAATCAATCCAATCCCTTGTTGGTAGCTCACCTCCCCAATTCTCATGATCCCAATCACCGGAAGTTATCCATGTCCCTTTGGGTTGGTTAGTCGCAAATTCTTTGATCCTGTTAATAAATTCATGTGGAGTTTTTGCATCTCGAAGCTGCACCGAAGCTAAGGCAAAACCGCCTTCCATAAAATGAGTGTGACAATCGATAAATCCAGGTACAATTAAATTTCCCTCGTCAGTCTCAGACCTTTCAGTTTTTTCGCCAACCCATTCTTCAATCTCTTCCTTCGACCCGACAGCAACGATTGAATCTCCTATAATTGCAAAAGCTTCGGCCCAAGGTCTTTCATCATCACCAGTCCAGGTTTTTCCAAAAACAACGGTATCGGCAACAGGATGCTGATTACAGGAAATAAGAAAGGTTACCAGCAAAAAAGCGATACTAATTTGTTTCATTTCAGTTTAGGGTTTTGGTGATGGCGATTCTTATCTCGTTCGGTTTTCTTCTCCAGATTTTTGTTGAAAGCCTGGGTTAGATCCACCCCGGTTTGATTGGCGAGACAAATCAACACCCATAATACATCGGCCATTTCATCACCAAGATCTTTGCTCTTGTCAGATTCCTTTTCGGACTGTTCCCCATATCGTCTCGCCATAATGCGTGCAACCTCACCTACTTCCTCGGTCAGAATTGCCATATTGGTCATTTCATTGAAATAGCGTACTCCATGCGATTTTATCCATTGATCAACTTGTTGCTGGGCTTCCTGAATTGTCATGGCTGAAATTAGTTTTATTCGATTGTGCTACAATGGAATGTTCCCGTGCTTCTTCTTAGGAAGTTTGGCTGCCTTGTTTTCGAGCATCTTAAAGGCACGAATTAATTTCTCCCGGGTTTGATCCGGATAAATTACCTCATCGATATAACCCCTGTGTGCGGCCCGGAAAGGATTGGCAAATTTTCGGGTGTACTCATCTACCTTTTCATTCAGCTTAGCTTCCGGGTTCGTAGCTTCTGAAATCTCTTTCTTAAAAATAATTTCTGCGGCTCCCTTTGCCCCCATCACTGCAATTTCAGCTGTAGGCCAGGCGTAATTTAGATCGGCACCTATGTGCTTCGAATTCATCACATCATATGCTCCACCATAGGCCTTACGGGTAATTACTGTTACGCGAGGCACTGTTGCTTCCGAAAATGCGTACAATAATTTCGCTCCATTCGTGATAATCGCATTCCATTCCTGATCTGTGCCCGGCAAAAAACCAGGCACATCTTCTAATACCAGTAAGGGAATATTAAAGCAGTCACAGAAACGTACAAATCGAGCGCCCTTAATACTGGCATCAATGTCCAATACCCCGGCTAGTGCGGCAGGTTGATTCCCTACAATTCCTATACTTCGTCCTGCTAAACGGGCAAAACCGACTACAATATTTTCCGCAAAGTTTTTATGAACTTCAAAAAATGACTGATCGTCCACCAACCCGATAATCACTTCCCTGATATCATAAGGCTGATGTGGATTGGACGGAATTATTTCGTTCAATGCCGGGCGCGATTCATTGCCAGGAGTATAGGGAAGGTGAGGTGTTGTGTCCTCACAATTTTGAGGTACATAGCTAAAGAGTTGTTTTATCTGGCTAATACACTCCGCTTCATTGGCACAGGCAAAATGTGTAACCCCGCTCTTCGTACTGTGAGTCGAGGCTCCACCCAATTCTTCGGCCGTCACATTTTCGTGTGTAACTGTCTTTACCACATTGGGGCCTGTAACAAACATGAAGGATGTATTTTCCACCATGAAAATAAAATCAGTCATGGCTGGAGAATACACTGCACCACCCGCGCATGGCCCCATGATAGCCGATATCTGAGGCACCACTCCGGAGGCCATCACATTCCGATAAAAAATATCTGCATAGCCACCGAGTGAAACAACACCTTCCTGTATGCGCGCTCCACCCGAGTCATTAAGACCAATCACAGGAGCACCATTTTTCATTGCAAGTTCCATGATCTTCACAATCTTTTCTGCATGGGTTTCAGAAAGTGACCCACCAAACACAGTGAAGTCCTGAGAAAAAACATAAACCAATCTTCCCTGAATCGTACCATATCCGGTCACCACACCATCACCCAGATAGTGCTCTTTATCCAAACCAAAATCTTTACTTCGGTGCATCACAAATTTTCCCAGTTCCTCAAACGAGCCTTCATCCAGGAGCAAAAGAATCCGCTCTCGGGCAGTAAGTTTACCTTTTGCATGTTGTTGTTCAATTCGTTTCTCACCTCCACCCAAAAGCGATTCGAGATTCTTTCTTTCGAGTTCGTCAAATTTTGGTTGAAGGTTTTCGGAGTTAACTTTTCGCTTTGTCATACGGTAGATTGCATCTCCCAAATATAGGCATAGTTACCAGTGAAATTGTATCTTGGGCCACCGAAAACGACAGTGTGATGCGAGTGGCTATTATTGATATGGGAACCAATACGTTCCACCTTTTAATGGCGGAACTTGGTGTTGGAGAATTTACGATCACTTACAGGGAAAAGGTGCCCGTTAAAATTGGCATGGGTGGAATCAACCATGGTTACATTACAGATGAGGCAATTGACAGGGCTTTGACTACTATGAGGTCATTTAATAATACGGTGAAAGAAGCTGGGGTTGAAAAAGTGATGGCTTTTGGAACCAGTGCTATGCGCAATGCCCGAAATGGAGAAGCCGTTGCAAAAAAAATCGAGGATGAAACGGGGATTAAAACTCAACTCATTTCGGGATTGAAGGAAGCGGAATACATTTACAAAGGGACGCGGGCGGCCATTAAAATGGGATCCGAAAAATGTTTGATCATGGACATTGGTGGCGGAAGCGTTGAGTTCATCATAGGAAACGAACAAGAAATAGTGTGGAGCCACAGTTTTGAAATTGGAGGGCAACGATTGTTGGAACGATTTCAAAAACACGATCCTATTCAACTTAATGAACTTGAAAACCTATTTCTCTTCTTTTCTCAGGAACTTCAACCACTTATGGAGGCTCTTATTGTACATAAACCCAACTTGTTAATTGGTTCTTCGGGTACATTCGATACGCTTAGCGATATTTATTGTATGCGAAATGATATACCTCTGAAAGAAACACCCGAGACGCCATTTACTATTCAGGCCTTTGATGAGATTTACGAGGAACTTCTGGCGAAGGACCGCGCTGCCCGAATGCAAATAGCAGGCATGATTGAGATGCGTGTAGATATGATTGTAGTGGCCTGTTGCCTGATTAAATTTTTACTCACCCAACATTCCTTCATGCAAATCAGAGTCTCCTCTTATTCATTAAAAGAAGGCGTGTTGGCCTCCTTGTTGGAAAAGTGAGAATAAAAAAAGGCCACCTTGCGATGGCCTCTGCTTAAATTGTCCCTGATTTTACAATCCCGAAATCTGTTTATCCTTGGGATATTTAACTTCGAATTTATACACAACCTTACGGGTTTCGTTTGGCTTAAGGTCAAGTTCCCATGTGAGTTTGCCTGTCTGCTTGTTATAGTTGGCTCCACCTGCATCCAAAACGGCTACCTCAATCTGAGTATTCTGTGAAACAGGCACCTGATCTTCTACCGTGATTTTAATGGCCTCGGATTTTGTATTCCTCAAGGAGATTTCCCAGGCATAACTCTCCTTCTTGGTAGATCCAATTAAATTACGAGACGTTAGGTCTTTGAGCTTTTCACGTTTCACCACAATCCGTTTATCACGACCAAGCGACACGGAAAGCGTATCCTTGATATTGTTGGGATCAATAAATGATTTACCTACAAAAGTGCCTTCAAAGAAAATGTTGGCTTCACCGGGTAATAAATTGAAGTCCTCCCAGCCTGTGGCTTTTGCAATAAGAAATGCATCGGGATCAAGTTTCGGTGCAACCGAATAAATATACTCCGACTTCATTTCATAATTGCGTATATCCACTACGGTAGGTTTAGCTGAAGATAAAACCGAATACGGTAACGAAATATCGAACTCTGTATTTAACGATGTTTGCACAGTTGTCACATAGTCAGAAAGTGAGGCTGCTTCCGGAGCTTCTTCCTCGCGTAGTTCGTCTGATACATCCGCACTGCGCATAGCAGGGGCTGCGGCATACGATTTTGCTTTACGAACCTGATCATAGGCAATCGGATTATAGAAATCCAGATACCAGGAAAACAACTCGGGCTTCAATCCACTTTGATTTGGATTTGCTGTCGAGAGTTTAAGCTTTATGTTCTTCCACTCTTCGCCTGTTCGTTGAAATACATTGGCCTTATAGCTTAATTGAACTGGTTTTTTTGTGTCAATAGCTCGCAAGTCATAAATGGCACTCCACCCGGCATTGGTCACTACGTAGCGAACCTGCAAATCAGCAGCTGTAGCTGATTCAGCAGAAACACTCACTACAATTTCGCTTGTATTTCTCCGATACAATTCATTTTGTTCATTAATCTGTGTATTGAGTCGTACAATTCGCTCATTAATCTTTTTTATTTTTTCGTCTTGCTTCATACGCGATGAAACAATATCACCTAACCGGCTCCGATAAAAATCTGCCATCGCTTTTAATTCTGCAACGGTAAGGTTTTGGTTAGTACCACCTATTTTCTGGTTGCTTAAAAGCATCTGCTCTTCCTTATTTAAAATTTCCTTTTGGCTTTGTTCGAGAATCAATTGCCTTTGTAGCAACTCCACAGAATCTTTTAAATTCTTTAACGACTTTGGAATATTAAACTCATTTAAAAAATTTTGCTGATGGCTGATCCCCAAAATAACAAAGCTCCCCTTTCCGGTAACCTGAATGCTTTGCGGATCTAACTGCGAAGTAAGACCGGTCACTATCAAATTGGTTTTTCCAGCCTCCAAACGGGTTCTTACTTCACGGGTCACCTGGGCTTTGCTTAAAAAGACAGTAACATCTGTTATTTTGGAATCCACCGGTTTGTCCGGCTGGCCCATTGCCATCAAAGAACTAACTACCAGAGCTGATGATAAAAGTTGATTTTTCATGATTTGTTGAATTTTGACTGTAAGATGCCGGCTGAAGTAAATTTCCACATTGCCGGGTATAATTTTTAGTAAAATCTTGAATATTGCCCCTAATCGAACACTTTTGTGATATGAACGATGTAACGCTACCCTACAGCCAATTAAGGCAATTTGCTATCGATATTTTTAAGAAAATGAACTGCCCGGAAAAAGAAGCATACCTGGCTGCGGATGTCTTATTAAACGCTGATCTGCGTGGTATTGACTCACATGGCCTGGCCCGCTTGTCAGGGTACGTGAGACTTTGGGAAGCCAATCGAATAAATAGTAAACCAAACATTAAGGTTGTTCATGAAACCCCAAGTACCGCAGTGGTGGATGGGGATCGGGGCTTAGGTTTGGTTGTTGCGCCCAGAGCAATGGAAATTGCAATTGAAAAGGCTAACCTGGTAGGAACCGGCTGGGTAGCTGTAAAAAACTCAAACCATTTTGGAATCGCTGGCTTTCATGCCATGATGGCTTTAAAACATGATATGATTGGCATGGCTATGACGAATGCCAGCCCCTTAGTGGCACCAACCTTTTCTGTTGAACGTTTGCTGGGAACCAATCCGATTTGTGTGGCTATCCCTGCCGGGGAGCAACCCTCTTTTGTAGCAGACTTTGCAACAACTACAGCGGCAAATGGAAAACTTGAAATCCTGCAACGCAAAAACAAAGAAGCCCCTGAAGGGTGGATTCAGAAAAAGGATGGGAGTATCTCAACTAATCCTAACGAACTAAAAGATGGTGGCGCATTGGTGCCACTGGGTAGTGATCGTGAGCATGGAAGTCATAAAGGGTTTTGTCTGGGTGCCTGGGTAGATATTTTTTCTGCTGTATTAAGCGGAGCTAATTATGGCCCTTGGGTTCCGCCTTTTGTGAGTTTCCTGGCTCCACCTGCTGACCCGGTTGGCGATGGTATCGGTCACTTCTTTGGCGCTATGCGAGTAGATGCCTTTCGTCCTGCCAACGAGTTTAAGAAACACATGGACAACTGGATTACCCGATTTCGCTCAGCAAAAACCGTTCAGGGCCAGGATCATTTAATAATCCCCGGAGATCCCGAGCGCGAAAGCGAAAAGGAAAGGCTTCATACAGGCATTCCGCTAAATGGAAAGGTTGCGCAAGACCTAAAAGAACTTGGCGAAAAACTAAATGTGAAATTTTAAAATCCAGCAGTAATTCCTACCCTAAGAACCCATGGGCTACTATAAGGATAATAATCATTTGGTGAGGTCGGATTCCTATAAGAAAAATTATATAAGGCGGTAGCAAAAAAACCTGCATGGCGGCCAACCGGTTGAAAGAATCCACCACCGGCCATAAAACTGTTATAGGCCTGTCGTACAGATTCTCCTGAATAGGTTATGTATTGATAATTCAAATATTCAAACTCTGTATGAAGGAACAAAGGACCATACAATTGAAATCTCAAAAACGGGCTCAGTCCGTAGTCATTGGTTGATACGTTCGGCACTACATACTTATATTTTGTATATCTATAAATAATGCTTACCCCTCCGGCAAGTCGTTGGGTTATCCGATATCCAATGAGAGGTGAGAGAGAAAAATAGTCATAGTTGGCACTAAAACTCATTCCAAAACCGCCCCCAAAAAAAACTTTATCCTTAAAGGAAGGCTTTTCTGCCAATTGCTCATCACCCCATTGTGCAAAGGCATTTGCGGAACCAAAAAGAATCAGTAGTGTGATTAGCTTTTTCAAAGTCTACTCTTCCTGAATTATAAAAATATCTTCCGTCTCCTTCTTCATAAGGTACTTTTCGCGGGCGAATTTCTCCAGCAGTTCTTTATTGGTCATCAATTCCTTGCGATCCTTTTCAACTTCGGCAATCTTCTCCTGATAAAATTCCTTTTCGTTCTCCAGGCTGCGAATCTTATTGCTCATCTTAAGCCGGGAGATCAAATCATTAGAATCCAGAAACAACATCCAGACAAAAAAACAGAGGCCCGTAACAATATAGAAGTTTCGGAGGGCCGGGGGGAGTTTCTTGAGCATACAGATTAAAAAATGGTTCTACGAAGATAGAAATTAAAACCTGTATATAGCAAATCAGGCCTTTCGGCCTGATTTGTAATTGGGTTTTATGATTTAAGAAGTTTCCATTCCTGTGCAAAGGCAACTTCATGAGTTCCTTTGTGGTAAGCTGTTAACTTCATTACGCTTTTTCCTTTCAGGTGTAACCTCACATCATATTCCTTTGCGGTTACCGGATCTACGTAAGTGCCCTTGCAGATATTGAAAAAACCCACCTTCAGGTTTTCTACTACCCGGGTGCCCAGGATTGAATTATTAAGACTATCCGCCCACACAACCGACCCCTGGAAGACTGAATCAACATCATACATCAGAATGCGCACATTGAGATGTTCATTAAACCAAACTCCTACAATGCTATTCTCAAAATCAGCTCCTGAAAATTGCTCCCGAATCAGGAAGAGGATTAATCCTCCTACCACAATCATTATGAGAACAAAAGACACCATCATCATATTTACTTCCATATTCTGAGGACACTGCGTTTAATCGAGTATCTTCTCCCAGTGTATAGACAAAAATCAAACAGGTTTTTTGATATCAGGTTAAAACCCGTAAAAAGTCTGTTTTCAGGTCAAAAAATGCATCTATATACTTTCAGATTTATTGTTGGGCTTAAAAAATCATTCAAATCGAGACCATTCTTCCCAAAAATGGAATGAAAAAAGGCCAGAAACTCTCTGGCCTTTTCAAGATTTAATGATCGAAATTCCTAAAAATTCTTGCCGGGGAAGTAAGCGGTCTCTCCCAGTTCCTCCTCTATGCGAATAAGCTGATTATACTTTGCCATCCGGTCAGAACGCGAAGCCGAACCAGTTTTGATTTGACCTGTATTCAAAGCAACGGCAAGATCTGCTATGGTGCTATCCTCAGTTTCACCTGAGCGGTGAGACATGATGCTCTTATAGCTATTACGTTTAGCAAGATTAACTGCGTTTATGGTTTCAGTAAGCGAACCGATTTGATTAACCTTAACTAAAATGGCATTTGCTACGCCCTTGTCTATACCTTTTTGCAAAAAGTCCACATTGGTAACAAACAAATCGTCTCCCACCAATTGCACTTTGTCACCAATACTATCGGTCAGTGTTTTCCAACCTGTCCAATCCTCTTCTGCCATGCCATCCTCAAGTGAAATTATAGGGTATTTTTTTGCCCAGTTAGTCCAGTATTCAGCCATCTCTTGTGGTTTCAATTTCTTGCCAGATGACTTTTTAAAATGATACAGTTTTGTTTTTGGATCATAAAATTCAGAAGCAGCGGGATCGAGTGCAATAAAGATATCTGAACCTGGCTTGTATCCGGCACGCTCAATCGCTTTTAACACAATCTCAATAGCTTCTTCGTTGGATTTAATATTCGGAGCAAACCCACCTTCATCACCCACGTTGGTTGACAAACCCTGATCGTGTAAAACTTTTTTCAGTGTATGAAAAACTTCGGCACCCATTTGCAATGCTTCTGAAAAAGTATCAGCCCCTACAGGCATTACCATAAATTCCTGAAAGTCGATGGAGTTATCTGCGTGGCTTCCACCATTCAAAATGTTCATCATCGGTACTGGTAAGGTGTTTGCATTCACACCCCCGATATAACGGTATAATGACTGACCCGCCTCCATCGCTGCCGCTTTCGCAACGGCTAATGAGGTACCAAGAACAGCATTCGCACCCAGCTTTCCTTTGTTGGCCGTACCATCCAACTCAATCATAATCTTGTCGATCAGATTTTGATCAAAAACATCAAGACCAACTACTTCTGAAGCTATCTTGGTATTCACGTTTTCAACTGCCTTAAGAACTCCCTTACCCTGATATGTTTTCTTATCGCCATCACGAAGTTCTACAGCTTCATGCATACCCGTTGAAGCTCCTGACGGAACCGCTGCGCGCCCAAAGGCGCCACTTTCAGTAACTACATCTACTTCGATGGTTGGATTGCCGCGGCTATCCAGGATTTGTCGGGCATGAATTCCTTCAATTAAACTCATAGGTATTTTAGATTTTAGATTATTAAATGACTCTTAGTTAACAGCTACTTCTTCTTTTACCATTTCAAGAAACTGATCAAACAAATACCTTGAATCATGCGGACCTGGAGAGGCCTCTGGATGATACTGCACTGAAAAGGCTTTCTTTCTTTTCAACCGAATACCCATGATTGTATTGTCGTTCAGGTGGAGATGAGTAATCTCTACGTCAGGATTGTTCTCAAGCCCTTTTTCACTAACTGCAAACCCATGATTCTGCGAAGTCATTTCTCCTAATCCCGAAATCAGATTCTTAACCGGGTGATTTAAGCCACGGTGACCATGATGCATCTTATAGGTGGTAAGCCCACAAGCCAAGGCGAGCAATTGATGCCCAAGGCAAATTCCAAAAACTGGTTTATCCGAATTGAGAACTTCCCTTACCGTCTTGATTGCATAGTCCATCACGGATGGATCCCCCGGGCCATTAGAAATAAAGTATCCATGAGGTTCCCATTTTTCCATTTCAGAAAAACTGGTCTTTGCCGGAAATACCTGGATGTAACAATCCCGGGCTGCAAGGCTTTTTAAAATATTCGTTTTGATGCCCACATCAAGTGCGGCAATTTTAAACGTTGACTTAGGATCACCAAAGAAATAGGACTTCTTAGTACTTACGATGGATGATAACTCCAGACCATCCATAGAAGGAACCTTTTTCAATTCTTCCTTCATTTGGTCAGGCGTCAACTCGGAAGAAATCAATGCGTTCATGGCTCCTTTGGTTCGGATGTAACGCACCAACATACGTGTGTCAATATTTGAAATACCTACAACACCATGGCGTTCCAGATAGGCTTGCAGACTTTCCTTGGCAGTTTTACGGCTAAACTCCTCCGAGAATTCATTCACAACTATGCCACTGATTTTCGGAGAAGCAGATTCCTGTTCATCATTAACGGTTCCATAGTTGCCTATGTGAGCTGTTGTGTTTACAATGATCTGTCCATAATACGAGGGATCGGTATAAATCTCCTGGTAGCCGGTCATCCCGGTGTTAAAGCAAATTTCGCCACCAGAAGTGCCACGCTTTCCAATAGCTTTTCCTTCAATTAAAAAACCATCTGCAAGTAGTAGGTATGCCTTTGTGCTCAATGTGTTTTGGTCTAAGGTTAACAAAAATACTCCGTCTGTAAGGGTTGTGTACTATTTCCAAAGTTAAAATTTAAGCAACCGATTTCGAAGGTTTGGTATGGCAATAAAAAAGGGATTGAACTTTCGTCCAATCCCCTCTTATATGATTTACCGACCTCACTATTCCTTCTTTTTAGAGGTCTTTTTTGCTGCTTTTTTAGGCTTCTCTTCAGTTTTGGCTTCCGTTTCGGCCACTGCTACTGTGGCCGTTTCATCCTCGGCCTTTTTGCCTTTCCGGCCTCTGCGTGTCTTGGCTTTCTTCTCAGCGCCATCTTTCTTATAAAGATCATTGAAATCAACCAATTCTAAAAGACACATTTCAGCTGCATCACCCAAACGCACATCTCCTAATTTGATAATGCGCGTATAACCTCCCGGACGATCAGCGGTGCGACCAGCTACTTCTCCGAATAAGGCTGTCACAGACTCCTTGTTCTGAAGGTAAGACATAACCGTTCTTCTGGAATGGGTGGTGTTATCCTTAGCCTTTGTAATCAAAGGTTCAACATACTTTCTCAAGGCTTTTGCCTTCGCGATCGTGGTAGTAATCCGCTTATGCAGGATCAGCGAGGAAGCCATATTAGAAAGAAGAGCATGACGATGTGCCGTCTTTCTTCCGAGGTGATTTACTTTTTTACCGTGTCTCATGATTTAATCTTCATCGAGTTTATACTTAGCGAGGTCCATACCAAAGGTAAGGCTCTTCTCAGCTACCAGTTGTTCCAATTCAGCCAACGACTTCTTACCGAAGTTTCTGAATTTCATCATATCCGAAATATCAAGCTGTACCAAATCTCCTAATGACTTAACATCGGCAGCCTTCAGGCAGTTGTAGGCTCTTACGGAAAGGTCAAGGTCATGTAAAGGAGTTTTAAGAAGTTTGCGCATGTGTAGCATTTCTTCATCCACCTGCTCAACCTCGCTATCCTTACCGGTTTCAAGCTCAATAGACTTATCGGAGAATAATCTGAAGTGCTGAATCAAAATGAATGCAGCTCCTTCTAATGCTTTCTCCGGGTGAATTGAACCGTCTGTTTCAATATCAATCAACAATTTCTCGTAGTCAGTCTTTTGCTCAACACGGGTGTTTTCAACACTGTATTTAACATTTTTAACGGGCGTAAAAATTGCGTCAATCGGAATAAATCCAAACACTTGCTCATTTGGCTTATTCTCTTCGGCAGGCAAATATCCTCTGCCTTTTTCGATGGTTAGTTCAATCTCAAACTGAGCTGCCTCATCCAGATTACAAATCACATGGTCAGCATTCAGGATTTCAAAAGAAGAAGTGAACTTAGCGATATCGCCAGCCTTAAACTGCTTCTGCTTCTTGATGCTAACTACAATTTTGTTATCAAAATTGTCGGATGCTTTCTTAAAGCGAACCTGCTTCAAATTAAGGATGATCTCTGCTACATCTTCTACCACTCCTTCAATGGTGGAAAATTCGTGCAACACTCCCGGAACTTTAATCCCGGTAATGGCATAGCCCTCCAACGAAGACAAGAGAATTCTTCTCAATGCGTTGCCGATAGTAACCCCGTACCCTTTTTCCAAAGGTTTGAAAGTAAAGAGGCCATGGAAATCATCTGACTTCTCCATCACCACTTTCTCCGGCATTTGAAATGCTAATATTGACATATCGATTTGATTAATTTTAAGAATTACTTCGAGTACAATTCAACGATCAACTGCTCGTTGATATTTTCAGGAATATCCTGACGAAGAGGTAAATTAATTAGTTTACCCAACAACTCATTCCCATCCCACTCAAGCCAATTATACTTCTTCGCGCTCTGTACAGACAGAGAATAGGTAATTGCTTCAAGTGATTTCGATTTTTCACGAACACCGATGCTATCGCCAGGACGAAGATTTACAGAAGGTATATTTACCACATCCCCATTTACAGTTATGTGCTTATGAACAACCAACTGACGAGCAGCTCTGCGGGTCGGTGCAATGCCCAAACGATACACCGTGTTGTCAAGACGAGACTCAAGCATCTGCAACAAAACTTCACCGGTTACACCCTTCTTGCGCGAAGCCTTATCAAAAATATTCTCGAACTGACGCTCCAGAACACCATAGATATACTTTGCCTTCTGCTTTTCTGCTAATTGAACAGCATACTCAGATTGCTTACGTTTTTTTCCCTTACCGTGTTGGCCAGGAGGATAGTTCTTCTTTTGAAGCGCTTTGCTCTCGCCAAGAATAGGCTCGTTGAACCTTCTGGAGATTCTCGCTTTGGGGCCTGTGTATCTTGCCATGACTTATTCTTTGTCTTTATTATTAAACTCTTCTTTTCTTTGGAGGACGGCAACCGTTGTGTGGCATCGGAGTCATATCCTTGATAATCATCACCTCGATGCCCGATGCCTGAATGCTGCGAATTGCGGACTCACGACCCGCGCCTGGGCCCACCACAAAAACTTCAACTTTGCGAAGACCCAATTCAAAGGCTTTTGTTGCACACTCCTGAGCAGCTACCTGAGCAGCATAGGGGGTGTTTTTCTTGGAACCTTTAAATCCCATCTTTCCTGCTGATGCCCAGGATACCACCTGACCGGTTGTGTTGGTCATTGATATGATGATGTTATTGAACGTGGCGCGAATGTGGGCCTGGCCTATAGCCTCCACATTTACTACGCGCTTCTTGCTCTTATCTTTTTTCTTTTCAACTGGTGCTGCCATACAGAAAAGTTTATTTGCGTTTAAATTAATTAACCTTTAGTTGCCTTCTTCTTATTCGCTACCGTCTTGCGCTTTCCTTTACGCGTACGGGCGTTGTTCTTGGTAGTTTGGCCACGCACAGGCAATCCCTTGCGATGACGAAGACCGCGATAGCAGCCAATGTCCATCAGGCGCTTTACGCTCAATTGAACTTCTGACTTCAGCGCACCTTCAATTTTAAATTGCTCGGCAATAGCGGCACGAATGGCATTCGATTCTTCATCATTCCATTCTTTGGCCTTCTTATCCCAGGTTACTCCTACTTGCGTAAGTATGTTCTGAGCGGATTTACGGCCAATACCGTAAATGTACGTGAGAGCGATTTCGCCTCTCTTATTATCGGGAATATCAACACCAGCAATACGTGCCATAATTATCCTTGTCTTTGTTTATACCGTGGATTCTTCTTGTTAATAACATACAACTTGCCCTTGCGCCTGATGATCTTGCAATCGGCACTCCGCTTTTTTATAGATGCTCTGACTTTCATAGTCTATTTATATCTAAATGTTATCCTGCCCTTTGTCAAATCGTAAGGCGACATTTCTAACCTTACTTTATCGCCAGGTAATATGCGGATGTAATGCATCCTCATCTTTCCTGAAATATGTGCTAACACTTCATGGCCATTTTCCAATTGCACCCTAAACATAGCATTGGACAATGCTTCCAGAATTGTACCGTCTTGCTCTATCGACTTTTGTTTCGCCACTTGAACGAATAGTTTTGTTCTATATACTCGTGAGTCGTTAAAACCTCTGTTCTGTCTTTATGAACCACCACCGTGTGCTCAAAATGAGCTGAAGGTTTGTGATCCGATGTGCGGATTGTCCACCCATCTTTTTCCTGTACTACATTTTTAGTCCCCAGGTTAATCATTGGTTCGATGGCAAATACCAGCCCCGGTTCCAACTTTACTCCCTTTCCTCTTTTTCCGTAGTTCGGTACTTCAGGGTCTTCATGCAGATCCTTTCCTACTCCATGACCTACTAACTCTCTTACTACACCATATCCGAATTGCTCAACATAACTTTGTATCGCAAAACTGACATCTCCCATTCGGTTGCCGGCTTTCGCCTGAGCAATTCCTAGGTGGAGAGATTCGTAAGTCCGTTCTAGCAGATCCAGCACTTCCTTACTCACTTTTTCAAGTGGGTACGTATAGGCGGAGTCACTATGGAATCCCTTAAACTTTACACCACAATCCACCGAAACGATATCGGTCTCTTTCAACTCATAGGCCCCGGGAAATCCGTGAACTACTGTTTCATTAACCGAGATACACAAGGCTGCCGGAAATCCGTGATAATTTTTAAAGGAAGGCAAGCCTCCACTATCACGTATAAATTCCTCGGCTACCTGATCCAGTTCCTTAGTTTTCACTCCCGGTTTTATCCGTTTAGCTACTTCCCCATGCGCTTTTCCTAATATCTGCGCACTTTCTCTAATTAACTGTATCTCTTCGTCCGTCTTGTAGTGAATCATTCAACCTCAAGCCGCAGCAAACTGAGAACGTCCTTTAACTCTACCTGACTTCATCATCCCCTCATAATGCCTCATCAAAAGGTAACTCTCGACCTGCTGAAGGGTGTCTAACACAACCCCCACCAGAATCAATAAAGAAGTACCTCCATAGAATTGGGCAAAATTTTGTGTGATTCCAGCCTTCACCGCAAAAGCAGGAAGAATGGCAACCGCAGCAAGGAAAATGGCACCTGGTAAAGTAATTTTTGATAAAATACTATCTATAAATTCAGCGGTCTGTTTACCTGGCTTAATGCCGGGAACAAAGCCACCGTTTCTTTTCAAATTATCAGCAATGTCGTTGGATGGAACTGTGATTGCTGTATAAAAGAATGTGAAGATCAGGATTAACACGGCAAACAATAAATTGTACTGCCATGAAGTAAAGTCTGCGAACGTAGAACCCACATAGGAACCCAGATCACTATCCTGCCAGATCTGAGCAACCAGAGGAGGAATAAACATCAATGCCTGAGCAAAGATGATTGGCATTACACCCGCAGAGTTGAGCTTCAATGGAATGAAGTCGCGTTTTCCACCATATAACTTATTTCCAACAACTTGTTTGGCGTATTGAACCGGGATTCTTCTGGTTGCCTGTGTCAACGCAATCACACCTACTACCACAAAGAACAAAGCCAGAACTTCCAAAATGAAGAGCAACATTCCATTCATACCCTTTGCGTCAATCTCCTGATAGATAGCTGCCGGGAACCTGGATACAATGCCGATCATGATTAGCATACTGATACCATTGCCAATACCCTTATCCGTGATTCGCTCACCAAGCCACATACAGAACATGGTTCCTGCAATCAGGATGATGATCGAAGAAACCGTGAAGAACATGCCAGGGTTCAAAATAGCTTCAGCATTAACGGTAGCACGGATGTAGCCATATGACTGTGCCGCTGTGATCAGAATTGTCAACACGCGGGTAAACTGATTCAATTTTTTACGGCCACTGTCACCCTCCTTTTGCAACTTGGTGAAATGAGGAACAGCCACTGTTAATAATTGAACCACAATGGATGCCGAGATATAAGGCATGATCCCAAGTGCAAAAATCGAAGCCCGGCTAAACGAACCTCCCAAAAAAGTATTGAGAAGATCAAAGATACCGCCTTGATTTCCAGACAATAGGTTTGGATCAACACCTGGTAATACGATATAAGAACCCAAACGGAAAATGATTAAGAACCCGATGGTATTCAAAATCCTAACCCGAAGGTCTTCGATCGAAAAAATGTTCTTTATGGTTGTAAAGAAACGCTTCATTATTTCACAGTTGTGGCGGTTCCGCCTACGTTTTCAATTGCTTTTGTTGCAGTGGTTGAGAAAGCATGTGCCTCCACACTTACTTTTGATTTCAGTTCGCCTCTGCCTAAAATTTTCACACTGTCCTTCTTGCCAACTATTCCGTTGTCAACCATAAGCTGAACGGTGATTGCTGATGCTTTTGTCTTTTGGGCAAGCTCCTCTAATGCATCAAGATTAATTGCCTTAAAGTATACCTTATCGTTGTTCTTAAATCCAAACTTGGGAACACGTCTCTGAAGTGGCATCTGACCACCTTCAAAACCGATTTTCTTATGATAACCAGAACGAGACTGAGCTCCCTTGTGTCCACGGCCAGCTGTGCTACCACCAGAACCTTGTCCCCTTCCGAGTCTCTTATTTGTTTTAACCGAACCTTCAGCCGGCTTAAGTGTATGCAGTTTCATTTTATAATGCGGTTACGCTCACCAAATGCTTTACTTTTTTTACCATTCCTTGAATCTGTGGAGTATACTCCACTTCAACAGAACGGTGTACTTTTCCTAAACCCAATGACTGAATGGTTCTCAATTGAGTTTCAGGTCTTTTAATCGTGCTGCGGGTTTGAGTAATTCTAACTTTTGCCATAACTCTTATCCGTTAAAAACTTTTGACAATGAAACTCCGCGATTACGCGCAATCGTCTGAGGGTCGCGCATAGTAGTCAAGGCCTTAAAGGTTGCCTTTACCACGTTGTGTGGGTTAGACGATCCTTTTGACTTTGCCAACACATTGTGTACACCAGCGCTTTCCAATACAGCGCGCATGGCACCACCAGCTATAACACCCGTACCTGGGGA
Source organism: Cyclobacteriaceae bacterium (assembly GCA_044229915.1). Classification (GTDB taxonomy): domain Bacteria; phylum Bacteroidota; class Bacteroidia; order Cytophagales; family Cyclobacteriaceae; genus ELB16-189. The sequence goes on along the minus strand of JBGASB010000003.1, from coordinate 494,379 downwards.
AGCTGGCTTTAACAATACAAACCCACCACCAAATTTTCCAAGGGATTCGTGAGGCACTGTTCCTTTGATAATAGGAACTTTCACCAGGTGCTTTTTAGCGTCATCGATACCTTTCGTGATTGCATCGGTTACTTCATTGGCTTTTCCAAGACCATAACCCACAACACCGTTACCATCTCCCACTACCACAATGGCAGCGAAACTAAATCTTCTACCACCTTTCACCACTTTGGCTACACGCTGGATGGCAACCACCTTTTCTTTCAGGTCGATTTCACTTGCCTTTACTGTGCTGACGTTACTTTGTGTCATGCTCTTTTAGAATTTTAATCCACCCTCTCTGGCACCTTCAGCCAAAGCTTTGATATTACCATGATAGAGATACCCGTTGCGGTCAAATACAATTTCTTTAATGCCACTGGCTACGGCCTTCTCCGCTACTTTCTTTCCTACATTCTTCGAGATAGTCAAATTCACGCCACCTTTTTTATCCAACTCTACTGATGAAGATGAAGTAAGCGTATGCCCACTGGCATCATCTATGATTTGTGCATAGATCACCTTATTGCTGCGGAACACTGACAGACGAGGTCTGGCAGAAGTGCCTTCCAACTTTTTGCGGATTCCTTTTTTAATCCTGAGTCTTCTGTCTTTAATGTTAGCCATGATACTTATTATTTAGCAGCTGCTTTACCAGCTTTTCTACGAACATACTCACCAACAAAGCGAATACCCTTTCCTTTGTAAGGTTCAACGCTGCGCAATGATTTAATCTTAGCGGCAACCTGACCAAGAAGTTGCTTGTCTATTCCTTCTAAAATAATGGTTGGGTTTTGACCCTTCTCCTGGATTGCCTGAACTTTCAACTCTGATGGAATACCTACAATAACACTGTGTGAAAATCCTAAACTAAGATCCAACACATTGCCCTGAGCCGTTGCTTTATAACCTACTCCAATTAATTCTAATTGAGCTTTGTAACCCTTGCTTACACCCTCAACCATATTGTTAATGAGAGCGCGATAGAGACCATGCATTGCTTTGTGTCTCTTCTGTTCCGTAGGGCGATGCACAACAACATTCCCTTCTTCAAGTGTAACCTTGAAGTCAGCGTCAATGCGTTGCTTTAATTCACCTTTAGGGCCTTTAACAGTAACCTGATGATCAGCTTCTGAAAAATTAAATGTTACTCCTTTGGGAAGTGCGATGGGTAATCTACCTATTCGTGACATAGTCTGAAGCGTTTAATAGATGTAACACAAAACTTCACCCCCTACATTGAGAGCTTTTGCCTCTTTGTCGGTAATCACACCTTTAGAAGTAGACAGGATAGCAATACCCAATCCATTCAACACTTTAGGAAGACTATCGGCAGGTTTATATTGACGCAAGCCAGGCGTACTAACTCTGTGCAATTTTGTGATTGCTGATTCCTTGGTTTCAGGATTGTACTTCAAGGCTATCTTGATATTGCCTTGTTTGTTCGAAGTATCCTCAAACTTGTAGTTTAGGATATATCCCTTGTCGAATAGAACCTTCGTTACCTCCTTCTTAATGTTGGAAGCAGGAACCTCTACCACGCGGTGGCGGGCCTTAATGGCATTGCGCAACCGGGTTAAATAATCTGCTATCGGATCAGTTGTTTTCATTTTACTTATTTAAAAACAAACCCGTTTTTTGGAACGGGCTGCAAAGATATATAACAATTTCTGTTATTCAAACTGTTATCTGGTTTCGTTCCCGACCTAGATACTCAGCTTTCTAATATGTATAAAGGGCCTTCTACCAGCTTGCCTTGGTCAATCCAGGTATTTTACCTTCATTGGCCATTTGGCGGAACTGGTTACGGCACAGGCCGAACTTACTCATGTAGCCTCTTGGGCGTCCGGTAAGTTTACAGCGACTGCGCAACCGCACTGCCGATGAGCTTCTGGGTAATTTATCCAACCCTGCCCAATCGCCAGCTTCTTTCAAAGCCTTGCGTTTTGCTGCGTAGCGAGCTACCAGTCTTTCCTTTTTCTTGTCTCTTGCGATGATTGATAATTTTGCCATCGAATCAATTATTTTTATTTACAAAGGGCATCCCTAAAGCCTTCAACAACTCAAAACTCTCTTCATCCGAAGCAGCTGACGTTACGAAGGTGATATCCATACCGTTTATCTTATTCACTTTGTCAATTGATATCTCAGGGAAAATGATCTGCTCTTTTACTCCCAAAGTATAATTGCCGCGTCCATCAAACCCTTTATCACTCACTCCTTTAAAGTCACGCACACGTGGAAGTGCCACATTCATCAGGCGATCCATGAATTCATACATACGATCTCCGCGAAGCGTAACCTTCACACCAATAGCCTGGTCATTGCGAAGTTTAAAGTTTGATATATCTTTTTTGGAACGCGTAGCTACTGCCTTCTGACCCGTAATGGTTGTTATTTCTTCCAACCCTACATCAATCAGTTTTTTGTCTGCTACGGCTGCACCAACACCTTTGTTGATACAAATCTTTTCAATTTTAGGTACCTGCATTACCGACTTATACTGAAACTTCTGCTTCAGGCCGGGAACGATTTCCTTGAGGTACTTTTCTTTTAATCTGGGAGTTGCCATTACTTAATAAATTCTCCGGTTTTCTTAGAATATCTCTGAAGCTTGTTTTTTTCATTAAGCTTTCTGCCAGTACGTGTTGGCTTATTATTAGAAGGCTCAACCAACATCAGATTGCTGATGTGAACAGTGCCTTCCATTTTCTTGATTCCTCCCTCAGGTTTTCCTGCAGAAGGCTTCTGATGTTTGGTCACCATATTGATGCCCTCAACAATAGCCCGGTTCTTATCGGAAAATACTTCCAATACCTTACCGGTCTTCTTTTTGTCGTCACCCGCCAGGATTACCACGGTATCTCCCTTGCGAATGTGCAGTTTCGGCTGCTTGTTATACTTCCTTTCCATAGCTTATAATACTTCGGGTGCCAATGACACAATTTTCATGAACTGCTTCTCTCTTAGTTCGCGCGCAACCGGACCGAAAATACGGGTACCCCGGGGCTCGTCCTGTGCGTTCAATAATACGGCTGCATTATCTTCAAAGCGAATGTATGAACCGTCCTTTCTTCTGATCTCTTTCTTGGTGCGTACGATTACCGCCTTGGAAACAGTTCCCTTTTTGATTTGGCTTGTAGGAATTGCTGACTTAACAGTAACAACAATTTTATCACCTACACTGGCAGATGCTCTTTTAGTACCACCTAATACGTGAACACAAAGAACTTCCTTTGCTCCACTATTATCCGCTACGGTAAGCCGGCTTTCTGTTTGTATCATGGTTACTTTGCTTTTTCGATAATTTCAACCAACCTCCATCTCTTATTCTTGCTCAATGGGCGTGTTTCAGAAATACGTACTGTATCACCAATTCCTGCCTCATTCTTTTCATCATGGGCCATGAACTTTGTTGTCTTGTTCATGAATTTTCCATAGATAGGATGCTTCACCTTACGGTCGATAGCGATGGTGATGGACTTCGTCATCTTGTTACTCACCACTTTTCCTATTCTTTCTTTCCTTAGGTTTCTTGCCGTCTCCATGAGAAATTATTTTTGAGTTTCTTTTGCTTTCAATTCTGTCTTCAGGCGGGCAATGAGTCTGCGTGTTTCCTTAATTCTCATTGGGTTTTCGATGGCGGAAACCTGATGAGCGAACTTAAGTTTGCGCAAAGCTTCGGCCTCGCTACCAATTTTCTCGGTAAGCTCCGCTAAAGTCAATCCTTTAATTTCTGCGTTTTTCATTTTGCTGCTTGTTCTACGTAATCTCTTCTTACTGTAAAGCGAGTCTTGATAGGAAGTTTACCATCAGCTAAAGCCAAAGCTTCTTTTGCTGTAGCCATCGTTACTCCACCCGCTTCAAACAAGATGGTACCTGGCTTAATAACTGCTACCCAATACTCAGGAGCTCCTTTACCCTTACCCATACGAACTTCTGCAGGTTTGCGGGTAATTGGCTTATCAGGAAAAATCCGAATCCAAACCTGACCCTCGCGCTTCATGGCACGGGTAACCGCCACACGGGCAGCTTCTAATTGACGGGCTGTAATCCAACCTGGTTCAAGAGCTTTTAATGCGAAGGAACCGAAAGCAATGGAATGACCACGTGTGGCCGATCCCTTCACTTTCCCTTTTTGCATTTTCCTGAATTTCGTCCGCTTAGGCTGTAACATGATTTACTGCTTTTATCTGTCCTGAATTATTTTCTTCCTTTTCTTTCTCCTCCTCTGTCACCACCGCGTTGCTCACCTCTTGGAGCGCGCTCGCTTCTGCCGCCACGATCACCAGCACCTCTTCTTCTTTCGCCACCGCCAGCCTGACCCGGTTTATTTTCACCCGTTGTGTTGCTTACCATGCCCACGTTAGGGGATAAGTCGCGTTTGCCGTATACTTCTCCTTTGAAGATCCATACCTTGATTCCAATCTTTCCATACACAGTTTGCGCTTCAGAAATTGCATAATCAATATCTGCACGCAACGTATGAAGAGGAATACGTCCTTCTTTATATTGTTCAGTGCGCGCCATATCTGCGCCCGCTAAACGACCAGACAATTTTACTTTAATGCCTTCAGCTCCAACGCGCATGGTAGAAGCAATTGCTTGCTTCATGGCTCTGCGGTAAGAAATTCTGGCTTCCAATTGCTGAGCAATAGATTCACCGACTAATCTTGCATCCAATTCAGGGCGCTTAATTTCATAGATGTTAATCTGAACATCTTTATTGGTAAGCTTCTTAAGCTCCTCTTTGATCTTATCAACTTCATTGCCACCTTTTCCAATAACTACACCTGGGCGTGCCGTGTGTATAGTTAAGGTTATTCTCTTCAGGGTGCGCTCAATAACTACTTTGGCGATACCACCTTTTTGAATACGGGCGTCAACATATTTTCTGATTTTCTGGTCTTCAACCAATTTATCAGAGAATGAATTTCCACCGAACCAGCTGGAGTCCCATCCACGGACAATGCCTAATCTGAAACCTACCGGGTTAATCTTTTGTCCCATTATTCTTTCGTTTCTTTTGATTCTGACTTGGCCACAACAGCCTTCGCAGGCATGCGGTCTACTGTTAAGGTTACATGATTTGATCTCTTTCTCACACGGTGAGCACGACCTTGGGGTGCGGGTCTCAACCGTTTCAAAATACGACCCCCATCAACAAATACTTCTTTTACAAAAAGATCTGCTTCTTCAAGCTTTACATCGCTGTTTTTAGCTTCCCAACTGCTGATAGCCGAAAGAAGAAGTTTTTCCATTTTAGCTGATGCGTGTTGAGCTTCATACTTCAATATGTTCAAAGCCTTGCTAACCCGCTCGCCACGGATCAAATCAGCTACCAAACGCATCTTGCGGGGTGATGAAGGTACATTCTTGAGGTAGGATGTAGCCGCACCTTTTTTTGCAGCTTCTTTTACTGCCTCAATCTTCTCCCTCTTTACGACCGATCTTTTTTTCTTTTTAATTGTTTCCATATCAGGAATTCTTAAAAATTATAATGCCTATGCTTTGTTATTTCCTGAGTGACCTTTGAACGTGCGCGTAGGTGCAAACTCGCCCAACTTATGCCCTACCATATTCTCAGTTACATACACTGGAATAAACTTGTTACCGTTATGCACGGCAAACGTATGGCCTATACAATCAGGCGTGATGGTTGATCTTCTTGACCAGGTTTTGATCACAGATTTTTTTCCTGCCTGCTCCATCACCTGCACTTTTTTGGCAAGTCTGGAGTCTAAATAAGGACCTTTTTTAATTGACCTTCCCATAATTATTTTTTCCTTCTAGCAATGATTAAACCATCAGAATACTTCTTTGGGTGACGGGTTTTCTTACCCTTGGCCAATAAGCCTTTGCGCGATCTTGGATGACCACCCGAAGCACGACCTTCACCACCACCCATTGGGTGATCAACCGGGTTCATTGCCACAGCACGTGTGCGAGGACGAACCCCTCTCCAGCGACTGCGACCAGCCTTACCCACACTCTCGTTCATATGTTCGGCATTGGAAACCGCGCCAACCGTAGCTAGGCAATTCACCAACACATTACGCAATTCACCTGAAGGCATTTTTAAGGTTGCATAAACCGCTTCCCGGGCAACCAACTGTACAAATGATCCGGCACTGCGGGCAATCGATGCTCCACGTCCTGGCTTCACTTCTACATTATGAACAATTGTTCCAATCGGTATTTTAGAAAGGGGAAGTGCATTACCTACTTCAGGAGCAATGTCATCTCCCGACACAACAGTTTGGCCTACTTTAATGCCTTGCGGGGCAATGATGTAGGATTTAAAACCATCAGCGTAATATAACTTGGCAATACGGGCTGTTCTTGCAGGATCGTATTCGATAGACTTTACAACGGCAGGAATACCGAAACGGTCGCGCTTGAAATCAATCAAACGAACCTTTTGTTTGTGTCCACCACCAATGTAGCGCATGGTCATGCGGCCCACATTGTTACGACCACCAGTCTTTTTAAGAGTAGTAATCAGAGATTTCTCTGGTTTGCTCTCAGTAATATCCTCGAAACCGGGTGACAACCGGTGACGGGTGCCTGCAGTTACGGGTCTAAGTTTCTTCAACGCCATCGCTCAAAAATTATACGTTGCTATAAAAATCAATTACTTCTCCTGAAGCCAAAGTAACAATGGCTTTCTTATAACTAGGCTTGCGGCCGGATAATACACCTGCTTTGGTAAAACGTGATTTGAATTTACCCAACACATTAATGGTATTAACCCGCTCCACATTAACGCCATACATTTTCTCTACTGCATTCTTAATCTCTACCTTGTTTGCGGCACCATCTACAATAAAGCCGTACTTGCCTTTTTCATTCAAGGAAGAAACTTTCTCAGTAACCAGGGGTTGTTTTAAAATGCTCATTGGTTTACTGTTTATTTAAAAGGTTATCAATCTTAGTTATTGAACTCTCAACCAAAATCACCTGCTCAGCATTCATCACATCGTAGGTGTTGATCTGATCGGCAGTTACAATTTTAGAGTTTTGGATATTTCTTCCTGAGAGGACCACATTCTTATTGGCGTCTGGAAGTACGAAGAGGGTCTTCTTGTCCTGAAGGGAAAGTGCCTTAATCAGGTTAACAAATTGTTTGGTCTTGGGGGCTTCGAAATTGAAGTCTTCAACCACAGCAATCATGTTATCCTTAGCTTTATATGTCAAAGCCGATTTTCTGGCTAAGTCTTTTACTTTCTTATTCAATTTGAATGAATAGTCACGGGGTGTGGGTCCGAATACACGACCACCTCCTTTGAACTGAGGGTTCTTGATGTTACCCGCACGGGCTCCACCAGTACCTTTCTGCTTCTTTAACTTCTTGGATGATCCGGTGATCTCATTACGTTGCTTAGACTTATGTGTTCCCTGGCGTTGGTTAGCCAAGAAACTTTTAACATCCAACCAAATAGCATGGTCATTAGGCTCAATGCCAAAAACCTCATTGGTGAGGTTTACTTTGCGGCCTGTGTTTTCACCGCTGGATTTTACAACTGCTATGTCCATTACTTTTGCAGGATTATAGTTGAATTCTTTGCACCCGGAACAGAGCCGCTCACTAAAATCAGATTTTTATCGGCCAGAATCTTTACCACCAACAAGTTGGTAGTCTTCACGCGATCCGTTCCCATACGGCCTGGCAAACGCTTTCCTTTAATTACTCGGGAAGCGAAAGACGCGTTACCCATAGAACCAGGAGCACGCAAACGGTTATGCTGTCCGTGAGTTTGTCCACCAACCCCACTAAAACCATAACGCTTTACAACACCCTGAAATCCCTTTCCCTTTGATGTACCCACTGCATCTACGAAGTCGCCTTCGGCAAACACATCTTGTACATTGATTTCTTTACCCAACTCAACCATGCCATCAAACTCCTTGCGGAAATCTCTGAACTCGACAATGGCTCTCTTAGGGCTGGTGTTGGCTTTTTTGAAATGACCAACCAGCGGCTTGGGGGTATTTTTCTCTTTCTTTTCTCCAAAAGAAAGTTGCACAGCCCTGTATCCGTCTGTCTCAGTGTTTTTCACCTGAGTGACAACACACGGGCCTGCTTCGATGACCGTAACCGCTATATTCTGGCCATCTGGGCCAAATACGCTGGTCATTCCTACTTTACGTCCAATTATTCCAGGCATGGTTGAAACCTATTTTGCTTGTTTTTAACCCATTTTGCGGGTTTTGTACCGCAAAAAGGACTGCAAAGATAGGAACTAAACATTAGCTACCAAGTGGGACTTTCAAAAAAATAAGGAGGAGTAAGTATTTACTCAAGAGCATTGACGATCGCATTAGTGTAAGTATCTCATTTTCAGATCACTTCTGTGGATTCAGCCAAGTGAATCATCAAAGTAATATTTGTAGGGTTGCGTGGTAATTTTAGCAAAGCTCAAAAAGGTCTTACTTTTCCAATCAATTCTTAATGGGATTAATGAGACAACCAACTTTTTGGAAAGAGGGCATTTTACTGATCGGACTTTTGGTTGTTTTGTTCCTGGCAAACATCTCTTTAGGCAGCGTTCAGATTCCTTTTTTAAAATTGCTCTCAAGCCTCCTTACTGAACAGGGAACCTATTCTGACATCCTGTGGCAATTTCGGATCCCGAAAGCGCTTACCTGTATTTTGGCAGGAAGCGCCTTAGCAACTGCCGGACTTTTAATGCAAACGCTATTCAGAAACCCTATGGCAGGACCTGATGTGTTGGGTCTTACTTCGGGTGCCAGCCTGCTGGTAGCATTGATACTACTCATGGGTCAACTTAATCCCAATTTAGGTGCCGCTGTGTTTCAAAGTCCATGGAGTGTTGCCTTAGCAGCAAGTATCGGGGGGGCACTTGTTTTCGTGCTGATTATTTCCATTGCCAATTATGTTAAAGAAAATACGTCCCTGCTTATTATCGGGTTGATGATCAGTGCAGCGACTTCATCGATTGTAAGTGTGCTACAGTTTACCAGTCAAGCCGATGATTTGCAGACTTTCTTGATCTGGACTCTTGGCAGCGTGGGTGGTACAAATTGGCAGGAGCTTAGCGTACTCTCCATCGTGGTCGTTATAGGAGTTGCAATCAGTTATGGCTCAATCAAATCACTAAACAGTTGGCTTTTGGGTGAAAACTATGCCCGCAGCCTACAGGTAAACATGGGCCGCTCTCGTTTCTGGATTGTGGTTGCGACAGGGCTCCTTACCGGAGCCGTAACTGCATTTTGCGGACCAATCGCTTTCGTTGGATTAGCAGTTCCACATCTGGTACGATTAATTATACCGGTCACCAACCATAAGATTTTAATTCCTGCAGTTATGGCAGGCGGAGCAAGTTTACTGCTGCTATGCGATATGCTTGCTCAAATTCCGGGTAGCACCCAGGTGCTTCCATTAAATGCAGTTACCTCACTGATTGGCGCTCCGGTAGTAATCTGGATGGTTATTAAATCAAAAAGAATAAGTGTCTGAACCAAAAACCATAGCGCTACATACTACCAACCTGGTGGTTGGATACACAAAGGACAACAAGGATTTTCCTCTTTTTGAGCAACTCAATTTGAGTTTACATAGCGGAGAACTTGTTTGTTTCATGGGCTCCAATGGAATAGGCAAAACAACGTTGATTAAGACGTTGGCCGGTTTGCAAAAGGCTCTTCATGGTAGCTTTGAATTTCCGGGTGATCAATCAGTGGCCTTGGTTCTAACCGATCGGATAACTTCGTCCCTGATGACCGTGTATGATCTGATTACGTATGGTCGGTATCCTTATTTGAATTGGGATATTTCATTGTCAGCCAGCGATTTGGAAATTATTGAAAATGCAATCAAGCAAGTTCATTTGGAAGACCTGGTGAGCAAGAGACTTTACGAATTAAGCGATGGTCAACTTCAGATGGCTATGCTAGGCAAAGCGCTGGCACAAGGCACACCCATTTTGTTTCTGGATGAACCCACGGCACATCTTGACCTTAATAACCGGGTGGAGATTATGAATATTCTTCGCAGCCTTTCACGTACTTCAGGTAAGACTATATTAATAGCCACGCATGAACTTGATCTGGCACTACAGACTGCCGATCGAATCTGGCTGGCTACTCCGGACCGGAAAATACTACAAGGAATTCCGGAGGATCTTGTCCTTGATGGTACCTTTGATGAGGTCTTTCGGTTTAAGGGATTTGACTTGAAAACCGGAAAAGTGAGCCATGAGGCTTACCGGAAAGTTACAATTCAACTGGAGGGAAATGGATACGAATATCTCTGGACAAAAAATGCATTCGAAAGAAATGGCTATGAAGTCAAACCTTCCGCACCAATTAAAGTAAGTGTGATTCAGCAAGACAATAAGCCTATCTGGACAATCTTAAAGGATAACAAAGAGGCAAGCTTCCATACATTGGCTGAATTACTTGCATCTCTTGAAAACAGGAGCTGATTGTTTGATTAATACTCTACTAATTCATCACCCTCTTTATAATCGATGAAGTAGATCACCATGTTGCACATCTCGTCAGTTGAATTCCACCCATACCCAATATCCTTGGCGGGATTGTTCGGATTGGCCGGGTTCTCGCTTGTATTATCATACTTGGCTTCAACAATAATACGTGAACCGGCTGGTATCTTAAGCAGTTTTTTGAACTGATACGTGGTTTGCCAATTAAAATCCCAATTGTCAATTTTAATCAGCGGAATCTTTTCTCCCTCTAGCGTTATAGCATAGGCCAGGAAAGATTTGCCGATGAAATGCATATGTGGCATTACCGATATTAAAGAGATATCTTTAGTTACTCTGTAACTGATATTAAATGTGGGCATCCGCTCCGCATCTATATAGAATGGTTGATTGCTGATATCATTTTCGCGAAGAGTTAAGGTATACACTTCTCTGGTCACTGGTGTTTTGGCGAAGTAAAGATTAATCACCGATTTATCTTGCTGCGGTTTGGACGAAGGAGAATAGTGAATATTCAAAATCAAGTCTGAACCCTTGGCTAATTTTTTAGCTGTGCCTGGCGGAAAGAAAATCTTGGTATTGCCTGGCACCCATCCGTACAGAAATTCATCGGCCAATGGAGTTGTTTGAAACTTTTTTATTTCAGGATCCAACTCACTCATACCATCAATCCCTCTTATTTTTTGAGTTGAGTCTACCATAATCCGGCTATGGTGTACTTGCCTGCGATTGCCCGGTATGAATTCTACGGCCGATATATAGGTGTTTGAAGGGAGATTGCTTGGTACCACAAAAAAACGAAAGTCCTCCTCTGCCTTTTCTGAGAGTTGATAACTGTTAAGCATTGGCAAAGTAAGATCGGGTTTGGTCAGGTCTTCCTGGGGTGAGGCGATCTTTTTTGATTTTCCCTTTTTCCCCTTAGTCATTCCCATACTTATCCATTTCTGGATCAAATCAATTTCGGATTGTTCAAGTTTTTTTTCGTTTCTAAATGTTTGAAAGGTTGGGTCTGCCTTCCAAGGGGGCATATATCTGGTTTTGGTTACATGACCGATAAAATTTCCTTTCGATTTTACCTCCTCATAGGTTTGAAGACTAAACGGACCTATCCCCCCTGGCTTATGGCAAGAAACACATGTCTTCGATACTATCGGTTCGATATCAGCATGGTACGTTGGCTTGGATTGACCAAAAGTCCGTCCATAAGAAATAAAGAAAAGTAACGGTAAAGTTAATTTCCAGGGCATAGTTGAATTCAAACTAACGGAAAGCACAACTTAATGATGATGTTCGTGCACAGCCTTCTTTTCGGAACGCTGAATAAAACAACCTATTGCTTCGGTCTCTGATACCTCCGGTTTCTTACCTTCCAGGCTTGCATTGACTGCATCGATTAAATAATGATCCGTAATTTCCAGCCGGTAGCGACCCAATTCATAAAACCAGTTATCGATGGCCCCCCGATAAACGACCTGATCGTTGCTGATCACAAAAACTTCGGGCGTTACTTTAGCGTCCAGCTTTTCTGTCCAAACATGCTTTTTATCATCGACCAGTTTTATGAGGCTGGGAATCTGATACTCAGCCCGAAATGCTGATTCTTCCTTTTTGGAAAGTCCGGCAGGAAAATAACCGGTAACGCTCACTTGCGTATCAGCAAACTGAGCAGCTATCTCCTTAATACGTGTCATGTACTTTTGTGTAATCGGGCAATCTACAGCCATGAAGATTACTACCTGTGGCGTTTTCTTCCCTACTGTAGTTTCAGAATGGTGTTGACCATAAGCCGAAACGATAACCGATATAAGCAGAAAAAAAACAGCCCCCCTCATAAGAAATAATTAAATTCTTTCTACACCCAGGCCCGGTTTATCAGAACAATACATAACTCCATCTTTTAAAATGAAGCCACCTTTTACTTCGTCCTTGGCTAAATCAAGACTTCCATCCAGATCAATATAGCGTGTGTTAGCACAAGCGAACGCTGTATGAAGAGCGGCCGTAATGCTAACAATACTTTCATCATTGCAGCCCCAGAAAAGATCAATACCTGCCACATACCCTACATCGGCAATTTTAAGTGCCTGGCTAATACCCCCACACTTCATCAGTTTGATGTTGAATATCCCAGAGGCCACGGGTGGTTTAATAAGTTCGAAGGCATCGTTTGGAGTGAGCAAAGATTCATCGGCCGCAATTATTTTTCTTATCTCTTCGGGCAAACGTTTTGTTTCCTCTACTGCTTTGGCAGGAAGGGGTTGCTCAATGAGTTCAATATCCAGAGACTTTGTTCTGTTATAAAATTCAATCGTCTGGGCCGTGTTGTAACCTTGATTGGCATCAATACGGATTACGAATTTCTTACCAAACTTCTCGCGCAACTTCACCATTCGCTCAATATCCTCCTCCACATCTTTACCCAACTTAACCTTTAAAACAGTAAAGCCGCGTTCGCCATACTCTTTCGCCTCCTTTAAAGTTTCCTCCACATTTTTGATCCCAATGGTATTGGACGTAGGAAGCGATTTAATCTTTTGACCTAAGAATTTTACTAAGGGAATTCCTAAGAACTTTGTGAAGGCATCATACAACGCAACATCCAAAGCTGCTCTTGCAGCAGGATTCTTTGGCAATTTCTGCCACACCTCAAATGTGAGTTGATGGATTTCCCGAATGTCGCGGCCAACCAGGAATTGAATATTTTTTTCCTGAAGTGCTTTTTCGCATGATTCAAAGCTTTCGCCTGTCACATATTCACTTGGGTTTGCCGCTCCTATTCCGGTAACTCCATTCTCTAATGTAATCTCAACAAATGCATTAAGCACCTCATCAACCGTTTTGAAAGCAATGGTATAGGGCTTTGTGTTTCCGAGATCGGCAGACCAGACTTTGATATCTTTAATTTTCATGAACCGGTAGACTTAGCTTTGAATTTAAACTTGTGCGATCGACTTATCAATCATGTCCTTAAAGACGGCCACTAATCGATCTACTCCATCTTCTAAAGGAAGAATTACCGGTATGCCCAACTCCTTTTCTTTCTGGGCAGCATAATCCCGGGCTTCTTTTTCAGTCATCTTGTAGGTATTGACAGTAAGTGCTACCGTAGGGGCTCCATAAATTTTTATCAACGCGATCTCATCCTTTATCTCGGGAATATAAGCCGGATAATATTCCATGTCCTTATACTGCTTGCGGGGTGGATTGTGCTGAAGTACAACAGCATTGGCATCACCGGATACTATCCACTCGGCACCAGCCGGTCCGCTTGGATTTCTTAAAGAAGACTGACCTTCAATAAAAATAATATCCGGCTTGGCCTCTTCCCAGCATTGTACGATTGCGTGTTCCATTTCACCCGAAATAAAATCATTGAGGGTGCTATCGAACACAAAGCCATATTTAGCGCCTTGCATCCAGCCGGTTTGACCAGTATAAATCATTTCTGCCCGGTAGCCAGCTTTCTTCATTGCCTCAGTCAGGAATCGCGTGGTCGTTCTTTTGCCTAAAGCGCAGTCAGTACCCAGTACAGCTATTTTTGGACAGTGTACATTTTTTATTTTGCCAGACCAGAAATGGAGGTCCTTAAATTTCTTAGGCTTGCGAACATCAATGATTTCTAATCCACGAGATCGAGCAAAATCAGCCAGTTCAGGGATATCCGAAATATATTCATGCAATCCATTAACCAAGCCATAGCCATGAACTAATCCGTCCTTAAGTATAGCCCGGAGTGAATCAGGAATTACCCCGCCTTTGGTAGCAACTCCAATTACACAATATTTGGCCGTCTGCCTGGAAGTTTTAGCGAATTCTTCCACTGTAGCATACACGGGTATATTTCTATTTTTTCCATCAAGAACCTCTCCGGCATCCTTCCCGGCACTTTTTGGATCAATTACTCCCACTATGTTATAGCGATCGGTTCCGCGAATCAAGCCATGAGCCGTTTTTCCACTGTTGCTATCCAGATAACCAGCCGTGATAATTATAGCATTACTCTTTTCCATAGATAAGTTTAGAGGGCGAAAATTACGCGGATTAATTCCTAATCTCAAGGACTTTGAACGGAATGAACTAAAGTTGTCAGTCGGACCTTAAGTAACCTCAGGCAGATCAGGTCTCATCAGCTCCTAATCAACTCATGCTAATTAATCAACCTCCAAATCATTTCATTAAAGGCATGATTGGACTCTGTGATGGCTTTTTAACATATCAGAAATGAAGGAGGTAAAATAATGTAATTTTGGCATGAGTATGGTAGGGTTGCATTCAACCAAAATAATCAGATCATGAAACTACTTTTTGCTTCCGTGTTTATGCTTGCCATAAGCCATTTTTCCATAGGTCAGTCTTTGGTGGGTAGTTGGCAGCTCATTGAGGAGAAAACCTGTTTTCAGAGCAATATTAAGGAGAGTGACACTGAACTTGAGCTTAAGGATGGCATGGGGGCTTCACGGCAAGCAGTAGCCCGGATGATTACTTTTAGCAAAAAAGGTACTGGTGAAGAAGGGATCTTTTCGCAAGGAAAAAAGAAGGGTAGTGATAAGAATAAATTTGATTATCGGGTAACTGGCCAGGAACTTCAATTCCTGGATAAAAAATCAGGTATGGCTACCCAGCGGTTTATTATTGACGAACTCTCAGCCACCACCTTGCGTTTTCACAATGCGCTAAAAGATTGTGAGGTAAAAATTTTTACGCGTGTAGAATAAATGGTTGAAACGGAAATTACGAAACGGGACATACGCAAACTCAAGCTTGACGAGTTAAAAGAATTCTTTGTTCAAAAGAGCGACAAGGCGTTTCGCGCTCAACAGGTTTATGAATGGCTCTGGATGAAGTCGGCCAAAAGTTTTGACCAGATGACTAACATCTCGCTGGAAACCCGCGAGATGCTGAAGCAGCACTTCGTTATTAACCACATCAAGGTAGACAACATGCTGCGCAGTGCGGACGGCACCATTAAAAATGCCGTGACTTTGCATGATGGATTGGTGGTAGAATCCGTCTTAATCCCGGCAGAAAAAAGAATCACGGCTTGCGTTTCATCGCAAGTAGGCTGCAGCCTGGCCTGTAAGTTTTGTGCCACCGCCCGACTTAAACGACAGCGCAACCTGAGCCCTGATGAAATCTATGATCAGGTAGCGGCCATCAAAGAACAGGCAGAGTTATTTTTTGGAAGGCCCCTCACCAACATTGTCTTTATGGGCATGGGCGAACCTTTACTCAATTATGCTAATGTTACTGCCGCCATCGAAAAAATTACTTCGCAAAAGGGGTTGAATATGGCCAGCAGGCGCATTACGGTTTCTACGGTTGGCATTGCCAAAATGATTAAGAAAATGGCCGATGACAACGTGAAGTTTAATCTGGCTGTTTCGTTACATGCTGCGTTGAATCAAACCCGGTCTTCGATCATGCCAATTAACGATACCAATTCGCTGGAAGAACTGGCAGAAGCCCTTACGTATTGGTATCAAAAAACAAAAAGTAAAGTAACCTATGAATACGTGGTTTGGAAAGGGATTAACGATACCGAAGAACACGCCCGGGCATTATTGAGGTTTTGTAAATTGGTGCCTTCTAAAGTGAACCTGATCGAGTATAACCCAATTGATGATGGGGAATTTCAACAGGCATCTGATGAGGTACTGGATATGTACATGGATTTATTGGAAAAAAATGGAATCACGACCCGGATCCGAAAAAGTCGCGGTAAAGATATTGATGCGGCCTGCGGACAACTAGCGAATAAATCATAGAACTAAATTGTATCAATAATCATCTTCATTTTAATACTGATTAAGTAATTGTTTCTCTCCATGAAGTTGATTGTGCAAATTACAATTGGGTTCCTTCTCCTAAATCCACTCCTTTCAAAGGGTCAAAACAATGCTATTAGCCTTACGGGAATTGTATTAGACTCAGCCTTACTTCAGCCGCTTGCCTATGTAGCAGTACAAATCAAAGGAAAGGGTATAGGACAATCTACAGGCGATAGTGGTAGTTTCTCTATTGCCTGTGCTCCAAAAGATACACTTGTCTTTACACGCCTTGGTTACAAACCTCTCTTGCTCATTGTTAAAAGAAAAGAAGATAATCTAAGGATTCTATTAGCCGAAGATAGCCGGATGCTCAAAGATGTTACAGTTTACGGAGATCTGAAACTTCAAGGGGAGGAGGAGTGGAAAAAAGACTTGCCGGCTAACACCCAAATAAAAATAAAAGAGCAAACACTGGAACCCGACCCCGGTAGTGTAGCCACATTTGGGCCTGGCATTGTGATTGGTTTTGGAGGTAAGGATAAAACCAAAGTTAAACGGGATGAGAATGCGAAGACAGAAGTTTATCGCCAAACAATCAGCTCGGAAGAAGTAAAAAAGCAATTGATGGAATTATATCACATCTCTGAAGAAGTCTACCTCAAAAAACTGGAGCGGTTCAATCGGGAAAATCCGGACGTGGCTTATCTAACTGATCAAAAAGAAATAGTCACAATGTTAACCCAATTCTTTGCCCTGAAGGACACCGGCAAATAATTTTGATTTAACTTTAGTGCCATCAAACCTATGGAAGAACATTTTGAAGGCTCGGCAAAAGTAAGAGACTTTGTAATTGGTATGAGTGATGGCCTCACCGTACCATTTGCTTTGGCTGCCGGGTTAAGTGGTGCTGTTGACTCTACCGCAATAGTCATTACCGCTGGCCTTGCCGAAATCGCTGCCGGTTCCATTGCCATGGGATTGGGTGGCTATCTGGCAGGTCGTACCGAGATTGAACATTACGATTCGGAAGAGCGAAGAGAATATGATGAAGTGGAGCATAAGCACGAAGTCGAAATTCAGGAAACCAAAGAAATTTTTGCCGAGTATGGTATAAGCGAAGAATTGCAGGAAAGGATTGCCCGCGAAATGGCTAAGAACCCAAAAAAATGGGTAGACTTTATGATGCGCTTCGAACTCGGGCTCGAACGACCCGATAAAAATCGGGCTCACCAAAGCGCTTTCATCATTGCTATCTCTTACATCGTGGGCGGATTAATTCCATTGAGTGCATACTTCTTCACTGAAACTGCATCTGAAGGACTCGTCTACTCAAGCATTATTACCCTATTGTGTCTGGTTGTTTTTGGTTTAGTCAAAAGCAAACTGACCGGACAACCGTTGTTTAAAGGAGCATTGAGGGTAACTTTAGTCGGTGCAGCAGCGGCAGCAGCAGCATTTGGCATTGCTAAACTAATTGCGTAGCGAGCCTATTTTTTACTGGCGTTGAATAATTTTTCCTTTTCTTCTTTGGTAAGACTCTCATAGCCGCGGTCGGAGATTTTATCAAGGATGGCATCAATCTCATCTTGTGTAGCCTTGTTTGCTTTTGCAGTAGGCTGACTGGTTTTTTGTTCCGTCTTCCTGTAAGTAACTTTCACTTTGGGTTTTGAAACAAACAAGCCCTTTATCCAATCAAGGGTAATGGTGATCCATCCGCCCCAGTTAACCCCCACCTGTAATTGCTTGATATAAATAAAACCGATCAGTGCACCTCCCAGATGAGCTACGTTTCCACCTGCATTGCCTCCAATCGATCCTATAAAAGAGATTACAATGTATACAAGTGCGATATATTTAATTCGCACAGGACCAAGAAACAATAGGAAGAAAGTATAATCGGGCAAAAGCGTTGCTGCTGCAACCATAACTGCAAACACTGCGGCCGAGGCTCCAACCATACCACCGCCAGGAGTTGATGATTCGTAATAGGGAATAGTATTATAAACCAGCAAATAAAAAAACGCACCGGTTATTGCACCCAGAATATACAAAGCCACTATTTTGTCGCTTCCGAGGTATTCAACAAATAGTTTCCCAAACCAGTAGAAAGCAAGCATGTTAAAAAGAATATGCCAGATATCGCTGAGATCATGTACGAATGAATAGGTGATGATCGTCCATGGTTTACTTAAAAACGAAAAGAGTGGCGCTGGTATAGCAAGCTGGGAATGAATTGCAGCAAAAAAGTCAGGAAACCCGGAGGCGGTTGAAAACACTTTTATTACAGCCAAAACCAAAAACACAGCTATGTTGATGAAGATCAACTGCACATGTGCATTGTTGGGCCGCTGAAATGCATTTTTAAATTCGTCAAACACAGTCTCCTAGTTTTCTTTCCTTGAAATTAACAGAAATTCCGGGAGCAAAGTTACCAGCCCCGGTCTCTCCCCTGACTTCTCCAAATAGTAATGATAATAAACGCTACAAATGCGCCTCCAAAGTGTGCAAGGTGCGCCACTGTGCCGCTTCTGTCTAACGCATAGGTTATGAATCCCATAATAAAGACCATGTACTTAGCTTTTATCGGGATAGGTGGAAAAAGTAACATGAGCTCCAGATTTGGAAAGACCATACCAAAGGCCATTAATATACCGTAGATAGCCCCGGAGGCACCCAACATAGACCCACCGCTAGTTCCTAGAAAAAGATTAACAAATGCATAGATCACCCCAGCACCAATACCTGTAGCAAGATAAAAAAACAGAAATTTTTTATCCCCCCAGTAGCTTTCAAGGATAGGTGCAAACGAAGCGAATGCTAGCATATTGAAAAAAATGTGACCGAAACTTCCATGTGCAAACATGTAAGTAAAAAACTGGTAAGGTTTGAAATAAGGAGAATGTATGCTTGATAACGCTAATAAATTAGTCACTCCTAAATTGCTCAATAAATTCTGAGCCAGGAAAACAACCACATTGATAATGATCAGATTTCTGACCAGTGGGGTAAGTCTAAACATGCTATCGGATTAACGGGTAAAGTAACTTTCTATCTTAGACGTTTCAAAAGTAAAAAATGTTGGGCGGCCGTCCGGAGAAAAGTTGGGTTTCGAGCAGGCAAACAGTCCCTCCACAATAGATTTTATCTCTTCCTGAACTAATTTCTGTCCTGATTTCACCGAAGAACGCCTGGCCAGTGCCAGCGCTAAATTATCGCGCAAGGGTAACTGTAACTCGGATTGATTCTTTTTAAACTGTTCCAGCAATCCTTCAAAAAGCTCTTTTTCAGAAGCCTCCACACCAACCGGTATGCCTGTAACTAATAGTGCGTTTTTCCCAAATATCTCAAATCTAAATCCCAGCAATACCAATTCCTGTTGCACTTCCATAACCAGGGCAAAATCAGATGCACTTAGAGTTACGGTCTGCGGAAAAAGACTTTGCTGACTATTTCCCGGATTGCCTTTCAACCGGACAATATACTTCTCAAACAACACTCTCTCATGAGCTGCCTGCTGATCGATAATCATCAACCCTGACTTAGCAGGCCATACAATGTACTTCTGTTGAAACTGAAAAAAGGCCTGTTCCTCTTTGAAAAGACCTGCCGAGTCCGTCTGATTGAGTGAACTTTCAAACCGTAGCACTTTACTCTCCGGTTCTGAATTTGGAAATAGCCTGGATTGCGGAACTTCTCCCTCAAAAACCTTTTCCCAGTTCTGAAGGTTAGAGCGATGCAAAGAAGTTGAAAACTGCTCATCCATGTATTGCTCCTTGGTCAGGCTTTGGTTGAGTTTCCCAACAATATTTATATCCGATCGAAAATCAATAGCGGGCGCGAGGTTATGCGCTCCTAATGCTTGCTTCACGGCAGCCCACACTACCCCATATACAGCCCGTTCGTCATCAAATTTTATTTCTGTTTTGGTAGGATGCACGTTCACATCAATATGCTTTGGGTCGATCTCGATAAACAAAACATAAAAAGGAAAATTTCCATCAGGCAGCAGGCCTTCAAATGCACTCGTTACTGCGTGGTTGAGATAATTATTGCGGATATAGCGATGATTTACAAAAATGAATTGCTCCCCTCTTGTTTTTCTGGCCGATTCTGGTCGACCGATGTAACCCGTAATTTTTACCAACGTAGTTTCTTCCTGGCACGGGGCCAATTGTTCCTGAAAAGACTTACCAAACAACGCCACAATCCGGTGACTTAGCTTTGAAGGTGTCAAATCATAAATGAGCTCATCATCATGTTGAAGACTAAAAGCAATTTCAGGATGGGCCAATGCAAGGCGCTGAAACTCTTCGATGATGTGGCGCATCTCCACCGGATTTGATTTCAGGAAATTTCTGCGGGCCGGAATATTAAAAAATAAATTCTTAACGCTGATGCTGGTTCCCTTCTCACAGGCAACAGGGTCTTGACCTTTTATTTCTGATGCATCCACCAATAGTTGTGTGCCAAGGTCGGAATGTGCTTGCCGGGTTTTCATTTCAAACTGTGAAACTGCAGCAATTGATGCAAGCGCTTCACCCCGAAAGCCCATCGTTCGCAAGCGGAATAAATCATCAGCTGTACGGATTTTTGAAGTGGCATGCCGCTCAAGACTCATGCGTGCATCTGTTTCACTCATACCCGAACCATTATCAACAACCTGGATCAGGGTTTTGCCCGCCTCCTTCACAAATAGTTTTATGGATGTGGCTCCGGCATCCAGTGCATTTTCCATCAACTCCTTTACAGCGGAGGCCGGACGTTGCACTACTTCACCGGCTGCAATCTGGTTGGCAATAGAATCCGGTAAAAGATGAATGATATCTGGCATGCAAGAACTTAATAGGCTATTTGCTTTTGAACTTCAAGTAAAAGTAAAAGGGAATAAATAGAAAAAGTGAATAAAGAACGGGTTGACCCCACTCCAAAAAAGCAATGATAAAGACAGTAAAAAATAAAAGGATACCCAGACGGATCATGGTTGCGCTAACGCCACCCCCAGATTCACCCTTACTTCGCTTACGAGCTGCCTGAAATGATCCTGCAATGCGTGAGCGGTAATTGCCAACTTCATTTGGCACTTCCCCTTTATCGCGGATAACTTCCAATTTTATTCGTTCCTCGCGCTCTTTCATTTCCTCCTTTTGCGGATCATAGAAACGTGGCGTGTAATTGAACCGCTGATGTTGAGGTGCCTTGGTGAATAAGGATAAAAACTTCATAGCTTTTCTTTTATTCTAAATGTAGCTTCGCATCAGATTAACCTTTCTTTTTCGTTATTGGACGATAGGCAACAAAAAAGAAGGGCAAAGTTACAAAAATCGAATGGCCGGATGTTGAAAAAATTATTCTTTAGTATTCTACTCATATTCATTCAGTTAACCCTTGTTGCGCAAGATGCAAAAACCCGGTGGGTCGACAGTGTTTTTCAAACTCTTAACACACAGGAAAAAATTGGTCAGTTGTTTATGCTTTCTTCTTCGGCCCATGTAACAGCAGATCAATTGCAACAACTTACCTCCACGGTTAAGGCCTATCATCCTGGTGGTATCCTGATAACGCAAGGTGGGCCACGGAGTCACGCAAATCTTATAAATAAACTTCAGGGCCAATCTAAAGTGCCCTTGTTAGTGGGCATTCATGCATCTTGGGGTCCAGGGCAATCACTCGATAGCGTAATGAGTTTTCAAAAGCCCTTGTTACTAGGGTCTGTACAAAACAATGATCTCGTCTACAGCCTAGGCAAAGAAATTACCCGTCAGATGAATGTGCTAGGGATTCATATCAACTTTGCACCAAATGCTGATTTTAGCAGTGAGTCACTTACCTACCCAAATAGCCTGAATTATTTTAGTGACAATGCAAAAAAAGCAGGCGATAAGGCAGTTTCCTTTACGAAAGGACTTCAAGAAAATAGCGCCCTTGTATGCGCCATTCATTTGCCTGAATTCGATAAACCTAAAATTACGCCTACCCAAGACTCCACGCTACTTCTTGACGTTAATAAAATAGACTCAATCGGATTATCTGTTTTCAATCGGCTTTCCAATCTAGGAATTGATGGCATTCTTACCTCAAATCTCCACTTCTCTCCTTTAGGGCAAGAAAAAAACAGTCCGGCTACTCAAATTTTTACAGCTGAAATTCTTAAGTCCAGGTTAAATTTTAAAGGAATTGTTTTTGGCGACATTTCTTATCTTCAAAAGCTTACTGGCAACCAGCAAGCTGGAGAAATTGAAAAACTTGCTTTTGAGATGGGTCATGATATGCTAATCAACCCAAAAGATCTTGCCCCTGCGGTAAAGAAAATTTCAAAGGCAATTAAGAAAGACAAAGTACTACAGGCTCGATTAAACGAAGCGGTTAAGAAAATTCTTGCGGGTAAATACAAAGCAGGGCTGTCTCATCGTCAATCTGTAAATACCGATAATCTGGTAAGCCGGTTAAATTCTCCATCGGCTAAACTATTAAAGCATCAGCTCTCAGAATCTGCAGTCACGCTTTTAAATAACTCTAAAAACTCAATACCCATAACTTTGTTAGAGGGTACCCGATTTGCATCCCTCAGTATTGGAAAGGAGGAACAAAATGAATTTACCCGATACTTATCGAAGTATGCTTTCTTCCAACACTACCCCCTGAGGCAGGTTGGGGATACACTTTCCCTTAAATCGAAATTGGCAGATGTGGATGTGGTTGTCATTGGTGTTTTTCCCTTTTCTTCTTCTTTTATCAAAGAGGTAGCTCCGGCCATTAAAAGACTTGCTTCCGAAAAGAGAATTATCGTTTGCCATTTTGGTAATCCCCAGGAACTCATCTATTGGAAAGACATGCCAACTGTAATGACGGGTTATACCGATGAAGACTGGATTCCTAAAATTGCGGCACAAATTATTTTCGGTGGAATGCCAGCCCTTGGTGTGTTTCCCATTACGGTCTCCGAAGAATTTAAAGAAGGGCAAGGCCTTGCGACCACATCATTAAATCGATTTTCTTACTCACTGCCAGAAGCAGTCGGTATCGATAGCAGGACATTGGAACAAATTGATGCGATTGCTCACCAGGCCATTGATAGTGGCGCTACACCCGGAAGCCATTTACTGGTGGCTAAAGACGGTAAAGTAATCTACGAACACTCTGCCGGTTGGCTAACGTACGAAAACAAAATACCTGTAACTGAACAAACTATTTATGATCTCGCATCGGTAACCAAAGTTACTGCGACCTTACAGACGGTCATGTTCATGTATGAAAAAGGGTTGATAGACATCAATAAAAAGGCTTCAGTCTATTTACCTGAATTAAAAGAATCGAATAAAAAAGATTTTACAATTAAAGATATCCTTACACACCAGGCGGGCTTGTGGCCCTTCCTCCCTTTTTGGGCTGAAACTGTTAAAGAGGGAACCCTCATGCCTGAGTATTATAGTAGCGAGAATAATCCCGAGTACCCCTTTCCAGTTGCTGAAGGAATCTTTGCATCAAAAGCCATGAAAGACAGTTTGTGGAATTGGATTGTTAAAGCCAAAATACGGGAGAAGCCGCCCCGCACAGTATATGATTACCGGTATAGCGATATGGGCTTTTACATTCTACAAAGACTTGCAGAAAAAATATTGAATCAACCAATCGAGGATTTTTTAGAGCAAAATATTTATGAACCCCTGGGCGCATACACGCTGGGCTACCTTCCTTTACGAAAATTTCCGATCAATCAGATAGCGCCCACAGAAGACGATAAATTATTCAGAAAAGAACTCCTGATTGGCTATGTACATGATCAGGGTGCAGCTATGTACGGAAATATTGCTGGCCATGCGGGGCTTTTTGGCAATGCGAACGACCTAGCTAAACTAGGGCAAATGCTGTTGCAAAAAGGAAGTTACGGAGGACAACAATTTTTTAAGCCCGAGACCATAGATCTTTTTATTACAAAACAATATGAAACAAGCAGGCGTGGCCTGGGCTGGGATAAACCCACTGTCAGCGACTGGGCGGGCCCAACCACTCTTTTGGCTTCCAGCAAAACCTTTGGACACACTGGGTTTACAGGCACCTGCATCTGGGTGGATCCGGAGTTTAATCTGGTCTTCATCTATCTCTCCAACAGAGTGCATCCGGATATGACCAATAATAAACTATTAAATGCCAATATTCGTCCCCGAATTCAGGAAGTAATCTATCGGGCTATCTTTAACTACCGGCAATATTAAAAAGGTTATAAAAAAGGCGCTTTTAGATTAAATTCCGAAACTAAAGCACTCAAAAGCGGGTTTAAACGTGTGATACCCGATATCTGGTCTTCTTCTAAAAAAGTTAATGCATGAAAATTGGTATTGTATGTTACCCAACCTTTGGCGGTAGTGGCGTAGTAGCCACAGAATTAGGGAAAGCACTGGCTAAAGAAGGACACCAGGTACATTTTATCACCTATAGCCAGCCCAGCCGGTTGGATTTTCTTAATGAGAATCTTTTCTATCACGAAGTAGAATTTAGATCCTATCCGCTTTTTGAGTACCCCCCCTATGAGCTTGCTCTGGCCAGTAAAATGGTAAGTGTAGTACGCAACGAACACCTGGATTTGCTGCATGTTCATTACGCCATTCCTCATGCCTCCGCTGCATATATGGCAAAGCAAATCTTAAAGACCCATGGCATTTATATTCCTGTGGTAACCACCTTGCATGGAACGGACATAACGTTAGTCGGCAAAGATCCTTCTTACGAACCCGTGGTAACATTCAGCATCAATCAATCCGATGGGGTTACCTCGGTGTCTGAAGACTTAAAGAAAGAAACGTATCACTCGTTCAAAATCACCCGCGATATTGAGGTTATCCCCAATTTCATCGACCTGGAAAAATTCAAAAAGCAAAAGAAAGATCACTTCAAAAAAGCTATTTGCCCTCATGGAGAATCACTCATTGTTCATACCTCCAACTTTCGAAAAGTAAAAAGGGTGGATGATGTTATTGCCATCTTTAATAACATACACAAAGAAATTCCATCTAAGTTGCTGATGATTGGCGATGGACCCGAGCGCAATGGGGCTGAAATTATGACGCGCGAATTGGGAATTAATGACGCAGTCCGTTTTTTAGGAAAGCTGGAAGCAGTTGAGGAAGTGCTATCCGTGGCCGACCTTTTTTTGATGCCTTCTGAAAAGGAAAGTTTCGGGTTGGCAGCGTTGGAAGCCATGGCTTGTGAAGTGCCCGTTATTTCGACAAACACTGGTGGCTTGCCCGAATTGAATGTTCAGGGCATTACAGGTTTTATGAGCAATGTGGGCGATGTAGAAGATATGACCCGAAAGGCTCTGTTTGTGTTGGATAAAAATAACTTGCCAAAATTTAAAGAACACGCGTTGGCCCGGGCTAAGGAATTTGACATCACCAACATTTTGCCTCTGTATGAACGGTACTATGAAAAAGTATTAAAGAAAAGTGCTGCAATCAGAGCGATGGAATCGACAAATTGACGTTTATTATTATCAGAAAATAATCCAAAATATTATTTTCGCGGAAAAGTGTGAATACTATGAATACCGAGGTGAAGCCGCAAAATAAGGGAACCAAACAACTTTTTGATAACCCTATTTTAGAAAAATTAAGTCGCACGCATATTTCTATTCCTTTAATTATCTTTTTCTCGTATGCGGGAGGCTTACTTTATTGGAATGTTGAAAACACCAACCTCGCACCATCTACTACTATAATCCTTTTTCTCACAGGTCTTATTGCATTTACCTGGGTAGAATACAATATGCATAGATATATCTTTCATATGAAAGTGTATTCAGAAGTCAGAAAGAAATTACAATACACGATTCATGGAGTGCATCATGAATTTCCAAAAGATAAAGATCGGTTGGCTATGCCTCCATTATTAAGTATTACTATTGCTTCAATTCTATTGTTAATCTTCAAAGTAATTATGGGTGATTTAGTATTTGCCTTCTTACCGGGATTTCTGGTAGGGTATGCATCTTATCTATCCGTGCATTACATGGTGCACGCTTATCCTCCTCCTAAAAACTTTTTTAAGGCACTTTGGGTAAATCACAGCGTTCATCACTATAAGAATGGAGAAGTTGTATTTGGTGTATCCTCTCCACTCTGGGATTATATCTATGGCACTATGGAACTCAAAAACTAAATTTCACTTCCTGTCAGGACCTGACTCCTATTTGGTACCCGGATCTTGTCTTTGAATACGTTGGGCAGGTATAGGATGAGCACGAAGCAAGAAGTGCCATAAGTAACAATAAAAGTGTCAATTTCTTCATATCAGCGATATTAAGCTTTGCCTTAAACCTCAAGACGAAGATTCATACATTAATATTGTCTCAAATCAGAAATTTCTTTCTCATTTCCATAAATTCAGGAGTTATTTTTCATGGTTAAATTTTCGATTTGATTTTTTGAAACAGATTGGTAGAAAATTTGGTTAGTACAGAATACTCTTTAAACCTCGCATGCTAGGACATCGATTTTCCAAATACACCCCTCCCACGGATACTGAGAAAAGTGACTTTGAACGCTTGCTTAAGGTATTTATGCAGCTGATTCTCATCACATCAGGCAATGTTTCTGAGGCATTACAATGGCTTACTGAAGTAGACAAACAATATAAACTAACAAACGGCAACTATGGGATTGGTGATTTTATTGAGGATTTGAAGAAGAACGGCTACATCACCGATGAGGGGCCTAATGGAGAATTTAAATTGAAGGCCAAAGGCGAACAAAATCTCAGGCAATCGGCTCTCGAGGAAATTTTTGGAAAATTAAAGAAGACCAAATCCGGTGAGCATAAAACGAACCATAATGGGCGTGGTGACGAACCCACCACCGACAGACGCGATTATGAATTTGGCGATACCCTGGAGCAAATCTCCATGACTGATTCGCTGCGCAACGCACAAATTAATCATGGGTTGGAAGACTTCTTTATGACGGAAGAAGACCTTGAGGTAATAGAGAGCGAATTTAAAACCCAAACTTCTACGGTGCTTATGATCGATATTTCTCATTCCATGATTTTGTATGGAGAGGATCGCATCACCCCCGCTAAGAAAGTGGCTATGGCACTCGCTGAATTGATCACTAAGAAATATCCAAAAGATACATTAGATATTCTTGTATTTGGAGATGATGCCTGGCAAATAGAAATTAAAGACTTACCCTATTTGCAGGTTGGGCCTTACCATACCAATACCGTGGCTGGTCTCGAATTAGCGATGGATATTCTAAGAAAAAGAAAGAATACCAACAAACAGATTTTTATGATTACCGATGGTAAACCCACCTGTATTAAGCAAGGAATAAAATATTATAAAAACAGTTTTGGTCTGGATCATAAGATTTTAAATAAAACCCTGGATCTGGCCACTCAATTAAGAAAAATAAAAATTCCGGTTACAACGTTTATGATTGCAACTGATCCTTATCTACAGGCTTTTGTTAGGGAATTCACCAAAGCCAATAACGGCCAGGCTTACTACAGCAGTTTGCAGGGATTGGGTAACCTCGTGTTTGAAGACTTCAAGAAAAACAGAACAAAAAATTTATAATTAATGGGTTGATGGTGATAGTTATTCGTGAAAACAACAACCAACAACTAAAGAACTAACTACGAAATGGACTACAAAAAAATCAAGACCCTGGCCCAGCTTAAGAGTGCTGGTTATAAATTTAAAACCATTAAAGACGAACTCCGGGAAAACTTAATTGCCAAACTCAGAAAAAAGGAAAATGTATTTGAGGGAATTTGGGGGTATGAAGAAACTGTTATCCCAGAGTTGGAGCGGGCTATCCTTGCCGGCCATGATATAAATCTATTGGGTTTACGTGGGCAAGCAAAAACCCGATTAGCCCGATTGATGACTCATCTATTGGATGAATACATTCCGGTGATTGAAGGCTCTGAGCTGAATGATGACCCTCTCCACCCAATCTCTCGTTTTGGACAAGATAAAATGCAGGAGTTGGGTGATGAAACTCCCATCACCTGGCTGCATCGCAACGAGCGGTACTCTGAAAAGCTGGCCACTCCAGATGTATCGATTGCCGATTTGATTGGAGATGTCGATCCGATAAAGGCTGCTTCCCTCAAATTGCCATATTCTGATGATCGCGTAATTCACTTTGGATTAATTCCCAGATCTCACCGGTGCCTCTTCGTTATCAACGAATTACCCGATTTACAGGCTCGTATTCAGGTTGCGCTTTTCAACATTTTGCAGGAAGGTGATATACAAATACGTGGATTTAAAATTCGCCTGCCTCTGGACATACAATTTGTTTTTACCGCTAACCCAGAGGACTATACGAACCGGGGCAGTATTGTTACCCCTTTAAAAGATCGTATCGATAGCCAGATAATTACACACTATCCAAAGTCTATGGAGGTGAGTAAGAAGATTACGCAGCAAGAGGCCCAGATTCGTCAAGAACAGAAAGGTCTGGTGGCAGTACCCGAAATTGCGAAAGATCTGATTGAACAAATTGCCTTTGAAGCCCGTAAAAGTGAATTTGTAGATGCCAAGAGCGGGGTTTCAGCCCGACTTACCATATCAGCCTTTGAAAACTTACTCGCTGCCGCTGAGCGGAGAGTCTTAATAAATAATGAAAAAAGTACAGTAGTCCGCATCTCCGACTTTAGTGGAGTCGTTCCATCAATAACAGGCAAGGTGGAGTTAGTTTATGAAGGTCAGCAGGAAGGTCCAGGCATTGTTGCACACAACCTGGTAGGCAAAGCCATTCGTTCGCAGTTTGTAAACTACTTTCCCGACCCTGATAAATTCAGAAAGCAAAAAGATAAAAGTCCTTATAAAAAAATCAGCAATTGGTTTGGCGATGGAAATACCACCGACTTGCTAAACGACATGAACAATGTAGACTATGAAAAAGCACTCAGGGGTGTACCTGGTCTGTTGGATCTGGTGAATGAATATCACAAAGGCCAGGACAACAACCTGAAATTGTTTTTCATGGAATTTGCCCTACATGGTCTGGCTGAATATAGTTTAATCAGCAAACACAACCTTACTTCGGGTCTGCAGTTCAAGGATTTACTGAGCAGCATGTTTAGCTTGCCAAAAGATGAAGACGATGAATCGGAAGACGATGAGGCCTTCGGTAGCAGTAAACGCTGATGCCTTACACCTGCGTGAGCTGAAAAAATTGGCAGCTGAAGGAGAGGGTTTGCAACTTGAATTCAAACGAAAGGCCGCTTACCCCGAAAAAATTATTCGGGAACTGATTGCCTTCGCGAATACCGAAGGGGGTACTTTGTTAATTGGAGTTGATGACGATAAAAGCATTCCAGGAGTCAAATATCCAGAGGAAGAAGCCCACGTGGTAAGGGAATCATTGACTAAACATTGCAAACCGCCCCTGGCCTACCACGAGTCCGTTATAGGCATTTCTGAAAATCGCTTTGTAGTTCGTTTTGATGTACCGCCCAGTACCAAACGACCTCACTACCTCGCTTTAGAGAAAGGCAACCGATCTGCATTTGTACGAGTGCATGATATGAGTATTAAAGCCAGCATAGAGATGGAGGAGATTGTCAGGAGATCAAAAAAGAAGCGTGACATCCATTTTACATTTGGTGAGCAAGAAAAAAGCCTGATGGAATACCTGGACAACCATCATACTATTTCGCTGGCAGACTATCGGAAACTTTCAGGCCTGAATCGTTTTCAGGCAAGCCGTAAACTTATTTTGCTGGTGTTAGCCAATGTGCTAAGAATTACGGCTTCCGAAAAAGGAGATTTATATTCAAGGGTTTAGCATCCGATAGTTGAATCTCTGGATCAGTGTTGCGGAAAAGATTACACAATGTCTTGCATTTTTTGATCTCCTTTCATTAGATTTCGCATATAGATTTGATGGGCGAAGATACGTTTCATACTTGCAGGGTTCTTTTACACCATTGTAAGAAACGTGTCTTCGCTTTTTTTTAACCTGACACTATGAGCAAGAAAGACAAGGACAGAAAAATTTTCGTACTAGACACCTCAGTTATCATCTATGAACACAACAGCATTCTCAACTTTGACGAACACGACATCGGTATACCAATAACCGTACTTGAGGAACTTGATAACTTCAAAAAAGGGAACGATACTAAAAATTTTGAGGCCCGCGAGTTTATCCGATTGATGGACAAACTGGCAAAAGATCAAATGTTGCACCATTGGAACCCCATTAATGGAAAAGGAAAGGGCAATTTTCGGGTGCTGATGGACACAGGCGGTAGTGGCTCGGTGGATGCCAACAAAGTATTTAATGAAGATAAAGCTGACCATCGGATTTTAAATTCAGCATTGCTTCTACAAAAAGAAGAGAAGGGCCGGAAAGTGATTCTCGTTTCAAAAGATGTTAATCTTCGACTAAAAGCCAAGGCCCTTGGCTTGCAAGCAGAAGATTACACAACCGGTAAAATTCAAAATATCAGTTCACTTCATACCGGTCGCACGGTCATTGAAGAAGTAGATCCATCCATCATTAACCTGATGTATGAAAAGGGGTACTGCCCACCCGGAGAGGTTCTTGGCAAGGAAAAGCCAATGAAAAACCACTACTATATATTAAAAAGCGGAAAGAAATCAGTGTTGGCATTTTACAATTCCGCCAACGGAATGGTGGAGCAAGTTGAAAAAAGAAATGCCTATGGAATAAAACCCCGCAATGCCGAACAGGCTTTTGCCATTCACGCAGTGTTAAAGCCAGAGATAAAATTAGTATCCATGCAGGGCGTTGCTGGAACCGGTAAAACATTAATTGCTTTGGCAGCAGCTCTTGAGCAGAAGAGAGAATATAAACAAATCTATCTGGCAAGACCGATTGTGCCTTTGAGCAACAAAGACATCGGGTATTTACCCGGTGATATTAAATCGAAGTTGAATCCTTATATGGAACCCTTGTGGGACAATCTAAAATTTATTCAGAATCAATACAGTGAGTCTGATAAGGAGTATTCAAAAATCACAGAAATGGTTACCAATGAAAAACTGGTAATCACCCCTCTGGCCTACATCCGTGGCAGAAGCTTGTCCAACATATGTTTCATTGTAGACGAGGCACAAAACCTTACTCCACATGAAGTAAAAACTATTATCACAAGAGCAGGGGAGAATACTAAAATAATTTTTACGGGAGATATCCATCAGATTGACACTCCTTATCTTGATTCGCAAAGTAATGGGTTGTCTTACCTGATTGACAGACTTAAAGATCACGAATTATACGCCCATGTGACTCTTGAGAAAGGCGAACGATCGGAGTTGGCTAATTTGGCAAATGAACTCTTGTAAGAGGAGTTTCCTAAAAATATAAAAGCCACAGATTCAAAGGTCATCGTGAATCTGTGGCTTAATTTTTTTGCTTTCTTATTTACCTAAGGCCTTCAACATTGTTTCTCCGATCAAAGCCGGAGATTCCACTACATGAATTCCACACTCGCGCATGATTTTCATTTTGGCTGCGGCTGTATCATCAGCACCACCGATGATTGCGCCTGCGTGACCCATTCTTCTTCCCGGAGGAGCTGTTTGACCAGCAATAAATCCTACCACAGGTTTTCTATTTCCGTGCTCCTTGATCCATCGGGCTGCGACAGGTTCGTAATTACCACCGATCTCACCAATCATAACAATGGCATCAGTTTCTGGATCATTCATCAACAACTCAACTGCATCCTTGGTAGTGGTCCCGATAATCGGATCACCGCCTATTCCAATGGCTGTGGAGACACCCAGTCCGGCCTTTACTATTTGATCGGCAGCTTCGTAGGTAAGCGTTCCTGATTTCGAAACAATTCCAATTCTTCCCTTCTTAAAAACAAACCCAGGCATAATGCCCACTTTAGCTTCTCCGGGAGTAATAACACCCGGACAATTGGGACCGATTAGTGTTGCCCCCTTTTCCTTCACATACTTTTTGGCAATCATCATATCCTTTACAGGAATGCCCTCAGTAATCGCAACAATAACTTTTATTCCACCTTCGGCTGCTTCCATAATCGAATCGGCAGCAAAAGCCGGGGGAACAAAAATGATAGATACATCAGCTCCTGTTTTTTCAACAGCTTCTTTGACCGTATTAAATACAGGCCGGCCAAGGTGTACCTGACCTCCCTTTGCAGGGGTAACACCACCCACTACATTGGTTCCATACTCAATCATCTGCCCGGCATGGAAAGTTCCTTCTGAACCAGTGAAGCCTTGAACAATGATGCGGGAGTTTTTATTTACCAAAACACTCATAAGAGAAAGGTTTACTCACAAAATTAGGATAATATAATTGTCAGCCAAACGAGTATGAAAAGAGGCAAAAATAAAAAACCCCGCTTGCAGGCGGGGTCTTCTTTATCAGTTAAGGTTTTTATGGTTTAGTTACCTTGAGCTTATTACGGAGCAGGAATTCCTCATAATAATCTTTATAGGTTTGATCATCCGGTGCCAGTTTTATGGCTTGCTCATACGAAGTAATTGCGTCAATCAACAATTTATTCTGCTCATAAAACCCAGCAAGAAATAATTTATTGAATGCTGTTTCATCCTTTAATTCTTTCATGACTTCGGTATAAGCAACATTCACCTTTTCGTGTTCTCCAGGAGAAAGTTTCTTGATCAGGTAACGCTCGTCTGACTTTGTGCCGGTAGCCTTCGATTGGATTTCAACCAGTACGGCTGTTTCACCCGCAAACTTAGGATCATTCAAGTCAATAGAAACTGAGTTCTCGGGAGTCTCTATTTTCAGCAAGACATCATCAAACATATTCAGGAACGAAACAGTATAAGGGCCTTTTTCGGCCTTATCCCAATTTACATACACTATGTTGTTAAATACACTGGCGTATTGGTTGTTGGGTAAATAAACCTTTATTCCAAGGCCTCTGTGAACAGCCCCTGTAGCACTCAATCTGTTTTTCTTTGCTTCTGCTGAATTACTGCTCAAAATAAAATCTGTGTACTTATTTAAAACACTTGAGCCACCACTTATCTGGGCCGCAAGATCAGCCACTTTATAGGTATTGGCCTTCTTTACTTCCAGGGGTTTTCCTGAAGAGTGAACCAGCCCAATTGATGCATTTTCGGTCACTTTGAGTTCGTCACCCAACTTAAGGCTCGCACCCGTTTTTACAGGCTGCCAGCCATCGCCTGACTTAATCTCATTTGCACCCTTATTTGCAAGGACACGAAATGTATAATCCTGGGCATAGACAAGGGAATTCAACGCGATAAAGCCACACAACAAGAGAAATCTGCCTTTTTTCATGGTTTTTAATGGATTTGCAATTCGAAAATACTAAAAAATCGTGCCAATTTCGACTTTACTCTATTAATACATCCACAGGCTTCCTGGTAAGCCATTTTCGAATTTGATTCTGGAAACCCTTGTAAATATCATAACAGGGGCCTACCAGAGCTGATGCAGCCAATGTTAACGTGAGGTCTAACTTGAACTCATAACTCGCAAAACAAAATACAATCAGACCCGAAACGGTTAATAACAAAATTACCTGGATCAGCACAGAGAGTGCATCAAACCATAGTGGCAATTTGTAGTCTATAGTGATGAATAACATAACTGTTAAAAAGCAAACTATAAAAGCTATCGCATATTTCTGCCACTCTGCTAGCTCATTCACATAATCTTCATTTAGAATCATAGCCACTATGTTAGCGTGAACCACAACTCCGAACATATCGGGGTTGGCCCGGCCAGCAACTTTCTTATTGAGAGGGGTGAAATATTTATCATTCCACGAGGGGTCTCCAAAGTAAGAACCTAAGAAACCAACAATGACAATACTGTTTTTAAATAATTCAGGTAAAACCTCTCCATTTAAAATCTGATCCACATCCACTGCATAGAACATTAGTGGATATCGGGTGGTTGATGTTTCCTTTTGACGAACCGATTTTAACCGGATGTCCTGAATCTCAACATTCCCCCGGTAGTTGATTATTTCTTCGTTCTTGTTTCGGGCAAGAAATCGTTTGGTTTTTGCCGAATCAAACATCATACACATTTGTACCGAAAAAGCTAAATGCTCTTCATCATTCACTTTATATTTAGGAACAAATGCACGGCATTGTTTTACATCATCCTGATAGACTGCGGGGGGGTCGGTTAGCAGATTAGCATAGCCATGTTTGGCATACATGCTAAAGTTTAAGTCAGAGTATTCAATAGAGTCATAAACATCAATTAAATTATCATCCAGCGAGGTTTTTGTCTTCTGAAGTAATTTCGAGACAAGCACCACATTACCTGCTTCTTTAATAGCATCCGAAAGTAGTAGATTTCCAAGGGTATCAAGTAATTGAGGACAATTCACAGAGTCCCTTAATCGTCCTTCGCAATTAAAATAACTATCAATCCCAATTACCTTTGGTTTAAACTGGCTAATAATATGAATCTGCTGGGCAACTTCCCGTCTGTTAAGTACCCCTAAATTCACCACTACGATTCGTTGATCTACGGTTGGGTCTGGTCTTAAATTGGAAAATGCATAGTCCGTTAATTCAAAATCCGTCAGCGCCTGTGAAACCGGATCGAAAGCATTAAAAAATTTGAAATCTGTAATCTTACTAACCCCCCACATCATGAAGAATACGAACACGGTTATAGCAAGGCTTTTAATGGAGATTTTCTTCATAGTGCGTTAAGTTCACAATAAATTTAGAAATTTATAAGCTCAATCAATACTGACATTGAAAAACACATTATCAGATCGACTCAGTTTATCTGCATTCATCGAGGAAATACCCAAAGGAAATACCATGGTGCTGGCCCAGGCCATTACACTTGCAGAGAGTTTGCGTAATGAAGATCAGGTTTTATCCAATCAACTGATTGAAGCGTTACTGCCGCTTACCGGCAAGTCTATTCGGATCGGTATTACCGGAGTGCCGGGTGTGGGTAAGAGCACCTTTATAGAAACTTTCGGAAAGCTTCTGACCTCACATTCAAAAAAAATTGCCGTTCTGGCGGTGGACCCGTCCAGTACCAAAACGAAGGGTAGCATTTTGGGGGACAAAACCCGCATGGAGGAACTTTCTAAAGATCCGCTTGCATTCATTCGCCCCACGGCCACTAGCACGTTGGGTGGTGTTGCTGACAGAACACGTGAAGCTATTCTGCTATGTGAAGCAGCCGGATTTGAAGTAATAATTATTGAAACCGTTGGTGTTGGGCAATCCGAAACAGCTGTTCGAAACATGGTAGATTTTTTTCTTTTACTTATGCTAGCTGGGGCCGGTGACGAATTACAAGGAATCAAAAAAGGAATTATGGAGATGGCCGATGGCGTGGTGATCACTAAAGCCGATGGTGAAAATTTGGATAAAGCCAGTCAAGCCCAGGCAGAATTTCAGCATGCTTTACATTTATTTTCTGACTCAGATTCAGGTTGGAAACCAAAGGTGATTACCTCCTCGGCCATCGAGAAAAAAGGAATCAAGGAAACCTGGCAACTCATTCAGGATTATCTGGCCGTAACAAAAGGTAATTGTTTCTTTAGTAAAAACAGAGATCAACAAAACCTCGTATGGTTTCAGGAAAGTATTCAGCAACTACTCAAACAACAGCTTGCCCAATCGAAAGGGATGAAATTGAAAATTCAATCCTTAGAAAACGACATTATAGGAAAGAAGATTCTACCCTCGCGCGCAGCCAAACACATTATTGATGATTTCTTTAGGGCTTAATCTTCTTCTCCATTCCATAAGGACAATGGCGACATTTGTTTTTGCAACAAAAGCCCCGCTTGATGTGATAAGCGGTTGTAAAGACCATTAATCCATTTTCCATATAATAGTCTTCATTCTCTTTGCTTGATAAACCACCTCGCCCCTTCTTCATAAGAAATTGTAAACACAGTTTTAAAAGGCCGCAAACATAATTAATTTCTTAAACTTGCCAGATGAAATCCAAACTCAATACACCGTTAACAGTACTTTGTTTAACAATCTTGATCCTCAACCAATCATGTATCAACAAAAAAGGGACGAAGTATACGGAATCCATAACCACAGAATTGAAATACGCAGTTGGATTCTCCGTGCGTAACGAAGGCAATGTTAAGCACATCATCGTTACTCAGCCCTATCCAGGTGCCACAGAAGGATTCCATTACCTGCTCGTGCCAAAAGGTGAACCAACGCCTGTTCATGATGTCAACACACAAGTGATTCACATCCCCATCCAAAAATTGGTTTGCACATCAACTACGCATATTCCTCTTTTAGATTATTTAAATGCCACCAATGCTTTGATTGGATTTCCGACCACGGATTATATCAGTTCTGAGGAAATGAGAATCCGAATTGATAACGGGCTAGTAACTGACTTAGGTATCGATAAGGGGATGAATATTGAATTACTGTTTTCGATAAAGCCTGAACTCGTAATGAGTTATACGATGACAAGTGATCTGGGTCAATCCAGGAAGATAAAGGAGCTGGGGATACCCGTTGTAATTAATGCTGAATACCTCGAGAAACATCCTTTGGGGCGTGCCGAATGGATAAAGTTTATGGCTTTGTTTTTAGACAAGGAAAAAGAGGCCGACTCAGTTTTTAGTATGATTGAAAAAGAATATCTGACAACACAAAAGCTTGTAAAAGATGTTTCTAAAAAACCTACTGTACTTAGTGGTATTGTGTATGGTGATGCCTGGTTTATGCCTGCTGGAAAAAATTACGCAGCGCGCTTACTAGAGGATGCAGGTACTAACTATTTGTGGAGCAATACTGAATCGAATGGTTTTCTTGAATTAAGTTTCGAATCTGTTTATGAAAAAGCACAAGCAGCAGATTTATGGATTGGTGTCGGGTCTTTTAACTCATTAGAAGAAATGAGGGCTGCCGAATCACGTTATTCCTTATTCAAGCCGTTTCGCGATAAGCAAGTATATACTTACAATGCGAGAAAGGGAGCAAAGGGTGGAAGTGAGTTCTTAGAGTTGGGCTATTTGAGACCTGATTTGATTTTAAAGGATCTTGTAAAAATTGCACACCCTGAGTTACTTCCTAATCATACCTTGTTTTTTCACAAGCGATTAGAATAAACACGTACCTCATAGTGGGGTAGGTGTCCTCTCACCTTATGGCGGAGGACATCTAAACCGCTAAAGTGCTTTTCTCAAATAAACGTTACCATATTTTGATTCGAAGCTATAGCGTGGGCCCGATCCCAACTTGGCTGATACGTGGGTATGAAAGTCCTTGAATTCTGATCCTGAGAATTTTAAATCGAGATTGGAGTAAATCTGACCATAATTGGTTTCCGCAATCAATTCACCCGTATTTTTTTCTTGTACCGAAACATCCACACCGCCATAAGTTGCTTCTACAGTGAGGGGGCCGATGTAATTTCTTACTTCCACAATTCCATACACGGATTCTAATTTTACTTCAATGTTTCTTGGCACTTTCACTTCCAGCAAAATATCCATATCTACTCCTTCGGATCGCTGATTGAAGTTACGTCCATTCTCTTCGCAGTATTTCCTGTAATCAGCTTTGGTTTTGAATGTAATTTTCACGCCATTGTGAGTAATCGTAATGCGGTGCGGCAATTCTTTCAAATTGTTGATTCTGTTTTCCAGGTAAATCGTGTTTCCGGAGGTTGATTGCAAAAGCTCGAAGGCATTATCATTCTCTCCACCATTGATGCTAACCGAACCCGTGATTGAAATTTCATTTTTATCCCAGGTGCTGATTTTAACCAACTCCGGATAGTCAAAGCGGAGGGAAATCTTTTGTCCTGCTGTTACGGGATATACTTTATTTACCGGAGTCTGGGCTTCCAGCACTCCGGTAAACAAGGTAAGTAATAAGCTAGCTACTACTTTCATTTCTTTCTCAGGTAAATTTTGCTGTAGTCCGAACGGAAGTCAACGTTTATACCACCGCCATTAATTTTACCATTTACACGGTCGCTATACCGAACCATGTCACCCTGCTTATCAATTTCAATTTTAAATTCAGGTGCCACTAAAATCTCGCCATACGAAGTACTCATTTTCAAATTTGCTTTCGTAGCAATTGGTAAGGTGACATCAACATATCCATAGATTGATACGATCGAAATAGGACCTTTTACATTTTGATTAAAATCAGCCTCGATATGTCCGTACACAGTTTTAGCAGTGACTGGTCCGGTAATATTCTCCAGTTCTATGCTATTGTAGTTAGCAGACACTTCAATTTCATTCTCCATGTTTTTAAATGTAGCGGTGCCTCCATACTGAGATTCGTGAGAAAAAGAAACAATTACTCCTTTAGGTACAAGAATCTTTACATCAGGAGCATTCATTTTTTTCAATTGACTTACTTCTACCACATCCCCCTTCTGAGTTACGTTAATTCCTAAGCCGGTATTATCTTCCAGTCCTAGACTATTGATGGCCCTTAGTCCTTCCGCTCGCTCATCTTTCCCTTCCTTATGATCCCGGGACGAGAAAATAATTTCATTTCCGGTGTGCCCTTCTACCGTTACCCGGCCGATATTTAATTCTAGCCTTCCTGTATTTTTCGCTACTTTAAATTCCTGTGCCACTGAGGTATTTAGAGCAACCCATCCAATTACTGCTATTAATATTCTTTTCATTGTCTTTAGTTTTAAATCTTGTTAACCTGTTTAATCATTTACTTCATCTATTCTTTCTTTATAAACCACACCTCTCTGCAGTGAGACTAAGATTTATGAAAGTTTCAATATTCCTTTGTAAGCTTCATCTTTTACAGCCTTCATATTAGAAGGGTCTTTTGTCATTTCTTCCAATTGCTTAACTACTTCCTTCTCTTTCATTTTAACAAGTAGTTGAATCAAGGCTATTTGCACGACCGGATCCTTTTGCTCTGTCAACGACTGAATCAATGCATTTCGGACCTTGGCTTCATGACCGAATTTGCTTAGAGCTTCCATGGCAGCTAATCGCACATTAGTATTGGTATCTTCATTCATTGTCTTCACTAAAACCTTTACTATCTCATCATCCGCTTTTTCAAGTTCATACGCTACTGAGACCCCCACCATACGCTGACTCGCTGATTGTTGATTATCCAGCATGGCAAGCATCATGCGTCTGTTATCTTCAATTTGTTTTTTTAAATCAACCAGTTCCTGGTCGCGCTCCTGATTTTTATTAATCCAAAATCCAATTCCCAACCCAACCATCACGAGCACAAAACCGGCCGCGATCCTATAAATTACAGGCGAAAAGAAAATCGTCCTGGTTGGTTTTGAATGGGCTGCAATTTCTTGAGCTAGGGCTCGCTCAAATTCTACTTTAAGCTTTCCAGAAGGTTCCAAAACTGCAGCCTTATCCATAGCCTTCATCACTTCCCGAAGTTGTTCATAAAGTTTATAAGCCTCTTCACTTTCAGACAATTGCCGCTCAACTTCTGCTCGCTCTGCATCGTTTCCCTTTCCATCGATGTAGTCAATAAATCTGGTTTCCCACATTTCTTTATTCATACGTTATGAATTTTCGAGTTCAAAATAATTTTCACGTAATTGTCCAATAGCCCGGTGTACTTTTACTTTCACGTTGGCCACGGTCATATTTAAAAAACCGGCAACCTCTTCGTATTTAAGATGCTGGAAGCGTGTAAGCACCAATAGCTCCCGGTAGTCATCCGGCAATTGAGCCAACGCTCGAATTAGTCGCTTTTCATTCTCTTCTTGTTCCAGGGCATCCATAATGTCTGGCAACTGGTCATCCAATTTCTCTACTTCCATTTTTACGGGCGTGCGCTGCTTCTGCTGTTGATAATGATCTGCAAATGCATTGCGCGCCATTTGGTATATCCACGACTGGAATTTCATTTCGGGGTTGTACGTATGCCGATATTTGAGCAGCCGCAGAAATACGTTTTGAGTCAAGTCTTCTGCCGCCTCGCGGTCAGTTGCCATACGAGCCAAAAAATTGAAAATCCGTTTGTTGTACCGGTCAAAAAGTAAGGAAGCCTGCTGAAGATCACCGCCTTTCACGGTCTCCATGATTTGTTCATCGCTCATCAGGTCTATACTTTTTGTCAAGTTTCGGGTTGGTTACAGGGGCAGGTTTGAAAGGTTACAAAAGAAAGATAAGAAAGTGGCAAAAAATACCAGAAATGTAAACTACACTTTAAATTTGCCTTTGAATCGGGATGTAGCACAGCCCGGTAGTGCGCTACGTTCGGGACGTAGAGGTCGCTGGTTCGAATCCAGTCATCCCGACTTGACAGGACAAATTGGAATTTTTTCCGTTTGTCCTGTTTTTATTTACTCCTAACTCGCTGTTCATCATGTAAATAAAACGCACAGCCTCATTGACCCGGCTGGTTCGAAGTACGAATCCGTCAAAAGTCAATTTTTCGGGGTACATCGAACCAATCACCTCCCGCTTCTTTTCGATGTCTCCGGTTTCATAGATGTAGTCTAACTTTAATAGATTATCCAATCCACGATTTAATAACTGGTCAATACTGACTTGACTATCATCACACGCGCTGAGTTTAACCTCCAACTTTTCCAGTTTACTGGAATACTCCGATTTCATCTCTTTGAAATCTTCCGGGTCGAGTTGTTTTGAAGAAAGCAAATCCCTGATGTAGGACAACTTTTCTTCTAAGTCTTTGATTTGCGCCAGCACTTGTTTCCTATCATTCTGTAAATGATTTGTCTGATCATTCCATGCTTCAGCCAAAGTTATCTTGTAGACTTCTGCCATCTCAGTTCGAGGAATATATTTCTTCAATTCATACTCAAAGAGATTATTCACGTAGTCGGCTTTGAACCTACACGTACACCCATCAAAGCAATGATAATATGAATAGTATTTGTACCGCCCCTTTGAAGCACTCCCAGTCAGTAGTTTACCGCAGTGTGGGCAAATGAGAAAGCCGCGCAGCGGCATCGTAGCATTCGAAGCCACCTTTAGCCGATACTGTCCTCTCTTTCTACCATCCAAAACGTCTTGTACTTGATAATACAACGCCTCTGTAATAATGGGCTCGTGCTGTCCTTTTACAAACCGACTCTCTTCGTCTTTGTATTTAGGGATAAATATTTTTCCACAATAAACTGGATTCCTTATCACAAACCAGAAAAGGCTTTTGGTGCCTTTAAATCCCTTTTCTTTCGCGGTCTTATAAACCTGCTCTGTGTTATATATACCTTCAGCTATCTTTTCAAACGACCATCGAATAACATCCGCATCAGGGTATTTGGGGGAGATAAGCTTTTTGCCACCTTCATCAGTTTTATTGATGTAACCAATAGGAGCCAATCCCATATATCGCCCCTCTTTTCGTGCTCTTCTCATGCCATGAATCACATTTAAAGCGCGCCTGTCATTCTCCACTTCAGGCGCGGCTAAATAGAAAGCGAGCATCATCTTGTTTTCCGGAATGGACAGATCAAGTGGTTGTTCAATGGCTTGAGGTTCAACTCCGAGTTTTCTAAGGATGTTAATCATTTGGTAAGCATCTCCCGCATTTCGACTGAACCTATCCCACTTGAGAAACAGCACCAAATCGGTTTGACTTTTATGCTTCCGCAAATCCTGAAGATATTTCTGCCATTCAGGACGATTGAACGTTTTAGCGGAGTGGTCTTCAAAAATAACTTTCCGGATACTTACCTTGTTGATGTCACAATACCTTCGGAGAAGTTCTTCCTGGCTCCTCTGGGAATAGCCCTTGTCTGCTTGCTCATCTGTACTTACCCTGATGTATAAGTCCGCTGTTTTCATACAAAGAAGATTTAGGTTACCAAATTCTGACTACCTTTTATTGTTTCCCGTTTTTAAATATTGGCTCACAACAATGCTGGCCATCTTCCGAAGAAATTCGAGAATTGAAGCGGCCTGTTCTACAGTCACACTCACACCTTTGGCTTTGAGGATTTCCACTACTTTCTCCGGCTTTAATTTCTCCATTTGGCACCTCCATAACTCCCACGCATGAGATCACAGCACAGGGTACCACTGTAACGCTAATATAAAAAAATATGTTTTGATAACATAGTATTTAGCAAAACTTTTAATAATTTAGCAAGATAATTTTCTATACTGATCATCCTACGCTGCCGAATGAACTAATTTATACTCATGTGATTGACAAAACACTGAACTGAACAAAAATGA
Source organism: Cyclobacteriaceae bacterium (assembly GCA_044229915.1). Lineage (GTDB taxonomy): Bacteria > Bacteroidota > Bacteroidia > Cytophagales > Cyclobacteriaceae > ELB16-189. Next base: position 451,949 of record JBGASB010000003.1, on the reverse strand, counting down.
CTCGAACATACAAGGTTACATACAAGACCTACCTTAACGAGCGTCTCAAAACTGTTTCTTTTCATGGTAAAGTCACTCATCCGCTCTACGTTCAAGTGACGTTTGATCGCAAATCAATATTCTTCAAGAGTTACTATTTTGAATTGTTTTCCAAACCTAAGTATCTGCTCCTTGCTGCTGGAAAGAAGAATAGCCCTGCTATTGAGAACGCAATTGCGCTGGAGAATGAATTGATTGATTTTGTAATTGACAAATCGATAGATGGTTTTTCCTTAGAACGCTTCAAGAAATTGTATTGGTTCTACTGCCGTGATCTATGCGATATATCAGAGGACGGGTTCCGCGATTATTTGCTCACCTTCTTTAATGATGAAGGAATGCCCGCACTAGCCAACGCGATCACAAATGGAAGCAAAGGGAAAATACTATTTGATATCGTTCAGGATTTAAAGCTTGCACTGAAGCCGGATCTCTATAGCAAACTAATTGATAACTCATTTCATTATGCGCCTCCTTATATCCCTCTGTATGGGTTTATGTTCGAGCAAAAGAAGTGGCCCCTGCTTAGGCTAACGGTAAAGGAATGGACAGATCTAAAAACCAAAATGACCTTTGAGCAATACATTGAACAGAAATACCCTAATCAAGATCCAAAGTCATTAGTCGAGCAAATCGAGATGTGGTTAAAGTCTTTCAAGGGTTGATCCGACAGCAGTCAATTTAAGTTCCTTCATTTTTTTAGGCAAAGTTCGGCCTTGTTCCGGAACTCCGCCAAGAGACTTCGGCATAAACGGGCACCTGCCTACGGCCTACCTTCCCATTTATTCCGATTCCTCTTGGCTTCTTCAATTAGTCCACCCGCGATAGCCGTTCCGGAAAAGCCCGGTTTGGTTGAGCACAAAAAATGATGTTCAACCAAAACAGTACAGCTATGTTAGACTACATCTATCTTTCACAAACTACACCATGTGATGAACCTTGCGCACAGGTTGGAACGAACGACTATCTGCACAACGCTCGCATTGAAATCCGTGTGTATATTGATCAATTGAAACGCGCATTTGGAAATAATCCGGAAGGATCTTTTTTCAAAGTTGTTCGTTGTCCTCATGACTTCGGCACATACCTCGATATTCGGTTTTACTATGAGGATGAAGATCAACTCCACATAAAGTATATGATGGCGATTGAATCTGGTTGCCACAAATGGGACGATTATTCCAAAAAGGAATTAGTAGGGCGAAACTATACTGTCAAGGTTATAGACGAAGAGATTGGTTTTTCCTACTAATACAAACTGAAGGGGGTCTGGCCCCTTTTTTATTCGGGTACTAGCCAAGAAAGTTTCATTTTTGCTGTGGTAACCCTTAAATTAAGGGAGGCTATTTAGATAATTTTTAATAGCACAGTCTTTTTTAATGGATTAACGAGGTGGTTAAGTACCAACGGTTGCCCTGCGGTGATTGCTATTAGCCAAAAATCATCTATGAGAAATCATTTGCAAGATGCCTGGTCATGTTAATAATCATGAGATTCGGAAATTATTGCTTTCCTACCCCAGGAGAGCTGTTAAGATTTTGTGCGATCAGTATTACAACAGCCTTGTGCGAATTGCATTTAATCTAACTCATGATAAAGAGGCATCTAAAGATATTGTGCAGGAAACTTTTGCTTATGTCTGGCAAAATGCCAAAGAACTTGGCAACTATCATGAACGATCCATTCAGCATTATCTGGTAAGGATTGTGAGAAACAAATCCATAACCTACTACAATGAAAATGTACAACTCAGCAAAAAGAAAATACGATTTGTAAACGGCCATACCTATGACCTGGCGCAAGACTCAATAGAATCAAGGATCATCCAGATTGAGGTAACGCAGGAAATCCTCGGCATAATAGCACGGTTCCCCAAGAGAGAACGCGAATGCCTGATGATGAAAATTGAGGACGAATTGGATAATGAAGAAATCTCGGCTCGGCTTGGTGTGGGCATAAAGGCCGTAGAAAGGAGCCTGACGAGCGCAAAAAAACGGCTCCGCAGGCGCCTGCAGGCCAAACCCTAAAAATATTGTAGCCGGAGCATAGGAAATCGGGTCTGATCTCAGAGTAAATAATATAGAGAGCCATCACTATGGACAGAGTAGCACTTATTTACAGATTCCTGTCTGGAGAAGCCAGCCAAAGCGAAAAACAGGAATTGGATGAATGGATCGCTAAAAGCGAAGCCAACCGGGAAGAGTTCGAGGATATCAAATTGCTTTGGGAAAATTCTCCATTACCTTCGGACACAGAGCAAGATGAAAATGGTTTTGAGAAAATCCGGCAACGCATTCAACAGCGATCCCGAAGGAAAAAGCGAATTCTCTCCATCTTCTACGTTTGCATCGTTGTCGCTCTTATAGTTCTTTTCTTTCTACTGCTCAGGCAAACCTGGTTTAGAAATCCGGTTGGAGCGCAATTTAATGACACAGGAATGAACGAAGTAATCAAAATGCTTGAGAAAAAATATCATATCCAAATTGAAGTAAATAACCCTCAATTGTTAAGGTGTAATTTTACTGCGACTCTTTACAAGATTCAGGACAAGCAAACAGCGTTGCGTTCAATTGAACACTCGCTTGATGTGGCATTTATCGCCCAGAAAAAAAATAAGTACAGGGCTGTTGGAAACGGGTGTTCAAGTTTATAAAGTACTAAACTAACGCAAAGGATATAAAGTATCAATATGATTAAAATTACCGGCTCATCCAACCGGTCTTACAGGCCATGCACCCAGGTGTCAGATATGAATTGCAGGAGTTGGAAAAACTCATTTCGTCCGGAGATCAAACAATCCGTGATGAGAAGCAACATAATGTCCTGAAGGATGCTGTGGGAAACGAGATCGAAAGAATAAAGCAAACATTCGTTCACGAAGTATTCAGTTTCGAAGATGAGCGCCACCTGGAACGGTACATTCAATACCACCAACAAGCACTGATCCGGTTGATGGATAAAGCGGCATTGTTCATCCACACTGAAAGTCCAGCGGATCAGAAGCGTAAAATGTTCTACGAAGTGTTCTATGCAGGATTGGAAGAACTCCTCTTGTTCGTTGAGCGGCACTTTGCGAAATATTTTGATCAGGATGCTAAGGCACCTGAGGGGTACATCGATATGGCCCGAAAGGATGCAAGAACCAATATCAGAAGGATTCAAAAAGCTTTTGGTGCAAAGCAAACAGACCAACGCTTGATTGACCTCTTGCTGCACATACTTAAAAAAGTTGTGGACAGCAAACTGGATCAGGGAATTACCTATCGGAAAGTAATGTACGCAAAGGAAGTGCAAAAGGAGTTATTCCGGTTAATTGAAAGAGAAAGCGAAATTCAGGATTGGGATGATGAACTTCGGCAAGTGATGTACTACCTGAATTATAACTCTGTGAAAGTGCTCACCTATCATGCTCACTATATTTCTTCTCTGCTTGATCAATCAGAAACCCGGGCGGAAAAGATCGAGACCTTGTCTTTTGTTTTGAAGAAGATCAATCAATCGCAAGTGAAACCGGGAATACGGTATAACCAGAACGGCAGTCCTCTGAAGGATCAACTGAACATTTACATTGCAGAAGAAATTGACTACCAGGAAAGACTGCAACAACTAAGCAATAGTTCATCTGACAGATCGCCAGACTCGTTTCTGCCAGGTTTCAAACTCAAATTTGAGGCTTCCGTTTCACAACTGGCTTACCTGCTCAGGATTTTCATGGAAACAAAATTTATCATCAACAACAATTTAAGCCAGGTGCTTCACTTTCTTGTGAAATACGTAATAACAAAACGTTCCGAAACGATCTCTTATGGCAGCTTTAGGTCAAAATTTTACAGCACAGAAGCCGGCACAAAAGAGTCTGTGAGAAACATGCTCGTTTCTATGATCCAATATATTGATAGGGCTTAAAGAATTGATTTTCTCCTTTTATTCAATTTATATGAGTTTAGCCAGCGCGCATCCTTACGCCATTGCTCAAAGCATAAGTTGTATTTCTCTTCGATCCCGCTCGCCAGGGTATCAAGACTTTTTTTGATTTCATCAAACTTTGTTGTGAGCATTTTTAATTCTTCTATCTTCTGCATATAGAAGGATTGATTTAGTTGTTGATGAACGGCCAGATCGTTTCTTTCATTTAGGTACGTAACAAGGTGTTGCATTCGTTCGATTAGTTTAGGCAGCTTTTCGGGATCGATCATGTTGGTAGAAAGGCGTTTCATGTACCCAAACTACAACAAACAGGCACCGGACTATTTCCTTAACCTAAACGTATGAAGAAATTCTCATCGGATGCCTCCGAAGTATCCGGTCCTGAATGTTTGCTATGGGTTATAACAATTACAAAGTGACCGGGGCGCAGTCAATACATAGTCCGCAGTTTGAATTTCTTTTAAAAAATTCAGAAATACTTAACCACAAAAAAAGTTGAGAGTAGTATTGACCAGATTGCAAAAAAGTTAGCGGAACAACTTCTCAAGAATTCTTGTTTGAACAAATGGAAGATTTTCTTCGTAGAAAGTAGCCGCCCTGATGTTTGTGAGTTTCCCCTCGTCTTCAGGAATTTCAATAAAAAATTCGTCACGCACCACCCACTTTATCCGAATGTAGAAGTTACTCCAATTGGAAATAACCTCATGAGAAAGCCCCTCATCGATCAAGGATTGTATGAAGCTTTTTTCAACAACGCCCACCCCCTTTACCCGAATGGTTCGTGAACCGGGTTGGTTTGCCTTTAGATACAGTATATCGCCAACCTTAAGTAACGAAACCGCTTCATATAAGTCCTTAGCGCTCGCATCATTCCAGCCAATGATAAATCTTCCTTCCTCGAAAAAACTTTCCTTCATCTCATCGCCACTCCAATTAGATCCTGCTCCATAGATAGCCATAGTCGTTCATAGTTAATGTCCTGCCGTTAGACCAAAATGTTTTCCACCCTTTCAATATGCTTATACAATAACGATGACGGGGTGCCATTGCTACCTTGAAAGACTTCCGGACATCCAAAGACAATGAAATTCTCCTTCGCCCGCGATACGGCAACATTAAGCATGTTTACACCCTTGTCAAAGAAATAACCTCCGCCCATGTTATTCTTCCCATAGACAGACGAAAACAAAATTATTGGGCGCTCAGCTCCCTGCAAGGCATGCACCGTACCAATGGTAAGTCCGCTGGTATCAATGCTATTCTTTTTGAGAGCAGATTTTATCATCAACTTCTGGCCCTTGAATGGAGTTATGATTCCAACTATTTCTGAAAGCGTTACAATTTTTGGTTTTCTATTCTCCCTCAAAGCCTCCGCATTTTCGCGATCTTGGTGGTTGTTCACTATTCTATTGCTATTGAGTTGTAACCATTTTGCAATTTCAATCGCCTCAAGACTATTGGTTCTGCTGGAGCCATCCTTGAATGACTCCCCATCCACTGGGATAAATTTCATTGGCTCGAAAAGAACATCACGTGCCTTCCCCTTCATGGGTTCCAGCAGTCCATCGTACGCCAGTTTGTTACAATATTCAATGATCTCATCGAAGCACCTGCGATGTTCAGTCAACAGGAGACCTCGTTCCGTCCGGGAATTAACCCTGTAACAAGATGATTTTTGAGCCAGCATCATGACGCTTCCGGAACTCCCCAAAAATCCTTTGCTCTGCAATTCATCGATCTTGATGAAATCCTCCTTAGTGGAAACCAATTCGTACCGGTGAAGATTTGCATGATCTATTTTTTGAGGTACACTCCATACTGGCTCTATTTGCTTGGTGTCGCCCACTACGATGGCTCGCTTTGCCAGTGCAAAAGTAGCCGCCCCAACTTCAGGCGATACCTGACCGGCTTCATCGACTATTAACAAATCAATGCTTTCAAGCAACGGTGGTGCCTCAAAAACATTCCGGGTCAATAGCTTCTTTACAAATTTTGAGTATGTAAAAAACTTGGGAGCCATGTAGAATGTGGATACAAAACACGGTGTGAGCATTGCGAGTCGTTGAAACCTCATGAGCGAATCTACTTGCCCGTTTTTAAAAAGCCTCTCCTCCGCCAGTACTCTTTCTGTTTCAAGTATCCAACGTCCTTCCCAGTAATGCGTTGCCAAATAGAACATTTCGTTTTTTAAACTTACCTCAAGTTCATCGTAGAAGAACAGACTTCTCTCTTTCTTAAAGCCTGCCTCATCATTTGGAGGATCGCCAGATATCGAATGTTGCTTTTTCCAATCTGTCCAGGCATTACTGGTTTGTCTGATTGATTTTACCAGGCTGAGTCGTTGGTCAAAGAATTGGTGAAAAGAATCTATTCTGTAAAAGTTGATGACTGCATAGTCAACCAGGCATTCTCTGAATATTTGCTTCAGTCTTGTAGCCCGTTTTTCCTTAACGAACTTGAAAAAGGAGAACATCTTTATCCAGATGGATTCCGTATCGAGGTAACTGCTAAACTTCTTTTCCAATTCAAGCAGATTATCTTCAATTCCACTGAGTGCAGAAATATTCAGCGTACCACCGGAAAAAAGATTACTATTATCCGCCCCGAGCAGTCTGATCTGATTCGGTATGCTTTTAAACTTTCGCCAAAGTTCCACACCATGAATTAAATTGCCATTGCGCTGCTTGAGTTCATCCTGCAAGTATTCAACGATTTCATTGACCGTACTTGCCAAACCTGTGTGCTCGAAGAAATTCTGACAATAAACTTTCCTTGCTTCGTCAACAAATGCATGATTCTCGATCTTCTTATGAATCCCTTCATCAAAAAGTCCCTTATAGTAAATGACCTTTGGATCGATATTCTTTGATTTGCTCGGAAGATAAAGGCCAAAACTGGTAATCTCTGGTATCCATCTTTTATAGAGAATTCCTTGTCGCGCTTTTACATTACGAAAGCTGTCGATAATGTTGGTTACGGCCTGGTTATTTGTTGAACAGGCTACTATGATTCTTGGCCTGTCGCCCTCTATTGCGCTTAACACCACTTCATTGGCAACAATGCTTTGAAGCAGGGTGGTTTTGCCTGTTCCGGGTGGTCCATTCACGGCCAGAATGCTGCCATCCTTTAATGTATTGAAGTGATACAAACTTCTTCGTTGCGAAACCGACAAAGGGTGTTCATGTCCCATTTGGCCCAAATGATTTAGCGATGCGGCTTCAAAATCTTCGATTGAAAGAAGTGGTTTCAATGGCTCTTCTTGCCGACTACAGATATTGTGTAATAAACGAGGAGTCTTTTCGCTTTTAAGTAGGAAATCATACAATTGAATGATGCCATCAGCAGGGTTCCTGATGATGTTGTTAATAACAATTGTATTTTCCTGCGAGACCAGGAAATTTTCTGGCTTGTAACTTTCAAGCGGCTGTCCGGTGGATTCCTTAAAAATTGATTTTAGATAATCCCAATATTGCGGCCAACTCTTTTCTGTAAATGCATCGGCATACACCTTATCGATGGTATCGACATCTGAAAAAATAAAATTTACCTTTTCATTTATCTGCGGCTCAAGGTGCACCCGAGGAATATAGGGAAAGGTATCGTCATCAGGACGGAGATTTCCTTGCCGGTTTAATATCGCTTTAATCCAAAAAGGATAGAATGGGCCCTCTTCACCTACGATTTTGATGTATTCGGGAATTGGGCTGACAAGAAAAGATGAAATAAGAATTTGTACTTCATCGAGTGATTGCCAGTCTTCATGCTCTCTGTTTTCGATTCCTTTTTCGTAATTGATTCGCTGCTCTTCCCGATCAATAAGTTGGTTCGCCTGTTGAATGGCCACCTGACCGGACTCTACATCCACTGTGCAGTTCTTTAGAAAGAGTGCTTTTCCTTCCAACTTAATCTCAATCCTTGCTGCATCGGCAAGAGTATTCCGCCAATATTTAATAAAATTATTTGCTGACATGTACAGTCGGTAAAAAGTAACGCGGGCATTATCCGCTAATGAATTGGTTCAATTTCACTTTTTCTTCCTGTTGTAGGGAGATTGGTTTGTTGGTTTCAGTGAGATGCTGTTGTTACTTGCGAACAGTCTTACGGAATTTTCAGTCCGCCCTAACTTATGAGCAATGAGGCCTGTTGGGGTATTTCCTTTTACCAATTGATTGAACTGCTTTTTATCTGTTGATGTCCATTCTTTACCGTGATTCTTAGGAGTCTTAGCCATGTTGGATGTGTTTTTTATTGGAATTCAATATAAGAAAAATGTTCCTGTGATTCGTTCCGTTTTCCGGAGTTTGAGAATGAAGGGCGAGTGAAAATTTCTGAGAAGCAATAACTATTATGGATTGGCAAAATACCAGACAACAAATAACAAAAGGCCAGCGATGAACAATATAAAGCTTACGAGTTTAAGAATTCGTTCACCCAGAGGAGTGAGTACAGAACTTGTAAATGATCGGAAAGTTTCGATGCCGCTTTGATTTCTGCGGTAAAATTTCCGTCTGCCTACAAAGTTGTATATCGCGATAGACAGGAACAGGCAGACAATAGCGAGTATAATTATCGTGTTCATATCTTGAATTTAGTTTTTCCGGTGCATATCGCGACTACTAAAATCCACTATCTACCTGATAACTGGGTTATTTCAGTTTTACTATATTTCATATCCGCTCAGAGATCTATTGAGTCCCTATTTGGATACAAAATATTCTTTAATTATATTTCGTATCCGTTTAGAGACCTAAAAAGTCCCTATTAATATATGAAATATAGCAACCCGGCAAATATTCAAACGAAAACACTGCTTACCCAGGGGTCGGTACTCCTACGGCATTTTAATGACGCTGGCCGGCCGGCATTTACCCTTCAGGAAGCTGCCGAGGTGCTTAAAAGTTCAACCCGAGAGGCAACCAAAAAACTGCTTAGCGGCATGGTTAAACGCGGGCTCTTGCTAAGACTCAAAGAGGGAGTCTATTGGATTATTCCGTATGATCAGGACCCTAATACCTATTTTCCAAACACGCACCTGGTAGTGAAATATCTTACCGGAAATGTCGAATATTATATCGGCTATTACAGCGCGCTGGAACTTCACAGCCTTATCACGCAGCCTTCGTTCAGAGAACAGGTGGTGGTGAACAGGCAGGTCAAGCCGTCATCCGTAAAAATAAAAGGACACAAGTTTCAGTTTATATACCATAACCATAACCATTATTTTGGAGCATCCGAACTGTGGGTTGATAGTTTCAACAAGGCCACCTGTTCCGATCTTGAAAAGACCTTCATCGATTGCCTTTATAAACCTGACTATGCGGGTGGTATTAGTGAAATTGCCAAGGCACTCTATAAGTCGCGGGAAAAAATTGATTACCAAAAGCTTCTGAATTATTGCGAACGATTTAAGGCTCAGTCGGTAATTAAACGGCTCGGATTCCTGCTGGAGTTACTTAAAATTAACAATCCCATATCAGGTAAGCTCCATGCCATGATAACGCCCACGTACATTTTGCTGGAACCCTCGTACGAGAAAAAAGGAAAGATGAACGGCATCTGGTACGTGCGGCAAAACATGGAACTTTCTGATATTTTATCACCCATATTTAGTTGAAATGATAAAGACAAAAGAATTGAGCGCGGCAGCGGCCAAATACAAACTGAAAGATACCCAGGTGGAAAAAGATTACGTTCTATCGTGGATTCTCTATGGCATCTCAAAGAATGAATTACTTTTCAAGAGCCTTGTGTTTAAGGGCGGCACCGTATTGAAGAAAATTTACTTTGAAGACTACAGGTTCTCGGAAGACCTTGACTTCACCCTTACAGAAGAAAAAATTACCAACCAGGAATTGCTCAACGAATTCGAAAAAATATATGCCTTCGTGAAACAGGAAGCCAACATTTCGCTGAAATTCAAAGAACATGGTGAGCACGAAAGCGGAAGCCTTGTGTTTTACGTAAATTATGTAGGGCCGCTTCAGGCAAATATCGACAGTCGCGATATCAAGATCGATATCACACGCGGAGAAATACTGGAATTTGAAATCGAAACAAAGCCTTTGATTATCACGTACTCCGACTTGCCCCCGGATTCTTTTTTGTTACAGTGCTATTCGCTTCCGGAAGTGTTGATAGAAAAAATGGCCGCCTTGATGGGGCGTACCGAGCCAAGAGATCTTTACGACTTCTGGTACCTGACCGAGCACGATGGACTTAAACCCAAAGACTGCCGTGGCGAGTTTGAGCGAAAAGCCACCAACAAAAAGCACGATCCTACGAAGTTGGAAGAAAAAGTATTGGCCAAGGAAAAGAACTTTAAAAAAGACTGGGAAAGGAAATTGGAAAACCAAATGGACGAACTGCCGAAATTTGATGATGTATTCAGAGAATCGAAAAGAAATTTTAAGTTTTAGCGTATGAAAACCTCCCTTACCCATCTTTCCGAAAACAAGCAATACGAGATCAGGCGTATTGTGGACATTATCCAGGAGGTAGTGAGTCCTGAGAAAATTATTTTGTTTGGCAGCCACGCAAAGGGTACGCAGGTGGAGCACCGCTACCAAACCAAAGACGGTATCATCCACGAGTATATCAGCGACTATGATTTCTTAGTGGTGACCAAGGACAATCCCGAGAAGACTTACGTGCAGGAAAGCAAGATTATGGATAGGGTTGATCATTTCAACCCACCAGTAAACCTTGAGATACACGAGATTGACTACATTAACGAGGGGCTTGCCTGGGGCCAGTATTTCTTTGCCGATATTGTGAAGGAAGGCATTCTCCTTTTTGATTCCGGTAAGGTGAATTTTGTTGAGACTCGCGTTTTGACTGTTTCCGAAGAAAGGAAGAAGGCAAATGACTACTTTGATATTTGGTATCCAGAAAGTCAAGGCTTTTTGAAAGTCGCTACTTTTTGCCTGAGTGAAGGCGATCTTAAAATTGGTGCATTCAATCTACATCAAGCGGCTGAAAGTCTGTACTATTCCTTACTATTGGTTTTTACTGGCTACAAACCTAAAACACACAATCTTTGGAAGCTGCGGAAAAAGACTAAGGCCTATTCTGACGAACTGTTTCTAGTTTTTAAGGCAGAGAGCGACAAGCAAGAAGAACATCTTTTTGATTTACTTAAGCGAGGATATATTGAAGCTCGCTATAAGCAAAAAGACTATCAAATTACCCGTAGCGAACTAGCTGAACTCATTGAACGAGTAAAGTCGATGAGTAGAATTGTTGAAGGTTTGTGCGCATCTAAAATCGAGTCTATCAGGTAATATCTACTTCACTCTCTTTTGATACATATATTTTGACTTTTTATTTTGAGACTTGACTCTTTTTAACTTCCGCTCACTTACAAGCTTCTTAAGAACTCCGGATACCGCAGAACTCCTTAGATTTGCACTATAAAGCTTTTTACATTGCTTAATGATCTGACCCACTGATTTTGGTGAATTTAGAAAATCTGTCCCGATCAGGTTGATTATTGATAATGTGGTTTGTGGACGCTTAGTCTTTTTAGTGCCAGCACCAAAGTCTGTATTTAGCTTGTGATCAAATTCGAATCGAAGTAATTCATCAGGGTATTTGCCAAGTGCCGTAGCAAGCGCTCTTATGGTATGTATGTTGACAGCGTGTCGTCCATTTTCAATCCTTGATATTTGATTGCTGTCGATATTCAAGAATGCAGCCAGTTGGCCTTGCGACCAATCGCGGTCATTCCTTAATTTTTTTAGATGCCTGCCAAATGCAACTTGAAACTCTTTGTCCTTATTCTTCACGCATTCAAACTGCGTGGATAACATGGTTAGTTTATTACCAAATTTGTATATAAACTGACCATTCACTATATTTGAAATAGTGGCACCAAAAAGTCTCCCATCTCATTTACTGATGCCTGAGAAACAGAAGAAAATGGGATATGGGACAAACCTCCAAGATATTCACCGCATTAAGTGCGGGTGCTCCCTGCTTATTGGCGTACCCGGGCATTTTCTCAGGCCTCAGTAATGACGGTAAGCAAAGCCCCGCACTTATTTCTACTCCTTCCGGTTCAACACTCGCCTTGCGCGGGTGTTTTCGTATATTTGTTGCGCAACTCCTGTTAAGAAGTATTTATAAGGAGCCCATATGGTCCATGCCTGGTTTCGCCTTCCAGCGCATGGACTTTTGTTTTCACCCAACTTTTGCCAAGTCGTGAACCCGTATCACAACCATATGGATACGGAACTGGTGGACCTGTTCAAACTGGGCGATCAGCGGGCGTTTGAGGTGATCTATCACCGCTATGCCAAAGACCTATACCGCTATGCGCGAAAGAGCGTACAAGCAAAAGAAGACTGTGAAGAAATGGTGCACGATGTTTTTGAGTCGCTCCTGTCAAGAAGAGAGTCGCTAAACATCACCTCGCTCAGGCACTATCTGTTTACCTCTATCCGGTACATGATTATCCGCTCTTTCAGCCACCGCGATGTGAAGCGGAAATTTGTTGAACACTACACGGCATTTGAAACAGAGTACGACATGCTGGAGGCCGAACAGAGCCATGACCCGGAAGCGGTGCATGCAAGACTTCTTCAAAATCTCGATGGCCTTCCGGAGCGATGCCAGGAGGCCATCAGGTTGCGCATCACCGAAAACTTATCAAACGGGGAGATTGCCAGCCGCATGAACATCAATAAACGGACTGCCGAACTATATATATTCAAGGCCTTCAGTCACCTGCGAGCCTCCTACGATAAGATTTACAAACCGGCAGAATAAAATCCTTTCCATTTAGCCTTTTATTAAGCCTTCGCCAGAATACGTAAAGGCTCAGATACCGTCACTTTTTAATGTAAAGAGGCAAACCCTTGCTTAAATTAGTAGATACGTTATAAAACCACGGTTGCCCATGCAAAAATCAGATTTTGACCAATTAATGGAGCGTTATGTTACGGGGAAAGTCTCCGAACAAGAACGAAAAAAAATAGAAGCCTGGCTCGAAGTGATGAAGACCGAAGATAACACCGACCTGGAATTGAGTGATGAGGATGAAGCCCGGATATTTCAGAAACTCACCAGTAGCCAGGCCACAGTTGATGATGTTGTGGCCTTGCGCCCGAAGCGAAAAGTGGGCCTTGACCGTTGGATGTTGCGGGTAGCAGCATCGCTGGTTATCGTTTCACTCGTGTCATACACGGTGTGGTACTTCACGGCAACACCTGAAAACCGACTTGAAGTAGTATCAAAAAATGGCGTAGAAAAAATCATACTCAATGATGGGTCGTTGGTGTGGATGCATGGCGAAAGTAAAGTGATGTACTACGAGAAACAAAGTGATGGCGCGCGTTATGCCACGTTTGAAGGCGAGGCGCTATTCGAAGTAGTGAAAGACGCCAGTCGTCCTTTCATTGTGCAGTGTGGCGATGTAAAAGTAAAAGTGCTGGGTACAAGTTTTAGCATCAAAACAAACCCGGAGCAAATAGAATTGACCGTACTCTCCGGAAAAGTAAACCTCTCCTCTTCGGCAAACACCGAAGGGATTGACGTATTGCCACAGGAAAAAGTGATCTACAAAAGCAACGGAGAGTTTGAGAAACTTTCAACTAACGAGCAAGAGATTGCCTCCATCACTGAGAATACAGACTACAACATGCAATTCACAAATAACAGGATGGATGACGTGATCAAACGGATAGAAAGCAAGTTCAATGTATCCGTAAAACTATCTGACAAGCACATACGCGACTGCCAGATTACTGCGGACTTCACCGATCAATCGCTGGAAAAATCATTGCAGTTGATTACCGAGGTGCTGGATGTAACCTACTCCATCAAAGAAAATACCGTAACGATTACCGGTACGGGATGTAAGTAAGAACCTAAACCTGATTAACTATGAAACTGAGTCTCCCCCCACTTTTCGATTCCACCTAAAATAAAACAGGAGTGATTCGACCACTCCTGCTTATTGCCCTCTGCTGTGACACAACCCTTGCCGGGGTTGATGCGAGGTTGCTTTGTCTTATTTCAGTAACGAAACCAGAACAAAACAATGAAAGTTATGAAAAAAAGTTTTACCGCAAAACTTTGGAAGGTTATGAAAATATGCGCGGTGCAGGGAATAATAGCCATCACCCTATGCGGAGTTACACTAGCCCACACAAACTACGCACAACTGTTGGACACGGAAGTATCCATCAGCATTACCGATTTGCCTTTTGAAAAAGCCTTGCATGAAATTGAAGCTATTGCGAAAGTAAAATTCGCTTATAGCATCAGCCAGTTGCAGGATGAACCGAACGTGTCACTCAAAATTGACAAGCGCACACTACGCGAAGCGTTGGATGAGTTGCTGGCACCGCGCAAAATATCGTACAAGGTGCATGAGAAGGAAGCGGCCATTACATTAAAGAAGGCTAACGGAGAGGGCAGCAAAGAACGGTCCTCGGTTCATGAAGGTACGAATGGCAATATTGTGCATCGTGCGTTGATTCAAATAACCGGAACGGTAACCGAAGCCTCCACCCAAACACCGATGGCGGGTGTGAACGTGCTCGTAAAAGGAACATTGAATGGAACAACAACCGATGCCACAGGAAAATACAGCCTGGGTGCCGAAGATAATGACATCCTTGTTTTTTCATTCATTGGGTATGGAGCAGTAGAAATTATGGTAAGCGGAAGATCGGTTATTGATGTGTCCATGATGGAGGATGTTCAAAGCCTTAATGAAGTAGTAGTCAATGCCGGGTACTGGGAAGTAAAGGATCAGGAGCGTACAGGAAATATTAGCCGGGTTACCTCTGAAGAGATACAAAAGCAGCCTGTGAATAATCCCCTACAGGCATTACAGGGAAGGATGCCGGGGGTTTATGTACAGCAGAGTACAGGTGTGCCGGGTGGAGGATTCAATATTCAAATCAGGGGTCGTAACAGCTTGCGTGACGAAGGCAACGATCCGCTTTACATCATTGACGGAGTTCCATTCACGTCAACTTCCCTGACATCGGTAGGAAGGACTATTGTTGGCATAGGCAATCCTTTAGCCGCCATAAACCCTAATGATATCGAAAGTATTGAAGTTCTCAAGGATGCAGATGCAACGGCCGTTTATGGTTCAAGGGGCGCCAATGGTGTAGTGTTGATTACCACCAAAAAGGGCAAGTCCGGAAGAACCAAAGTTGACTTTACTTTTCTCTCCGGTGTTGGAAGGATAGCATCAAAAATGGATCTCCTAAACACGCCACAATATGTCGAAATGCGAAAGGAGGCTTTTAAGAATGACAATCGTTTGATGACGACTTTGAGGGCTCCAGATATTTTGGTATGGGATACTACGCGGTATACAGATTGGCAAAAAGAATTGATTGGTGGAACAGCCAATACCATCAACACATCGCTTTCGGTTTCTGGCGGCAATGCGAACACACAGTTCTCATTTAGCAGCGGTTACTATAAGGAAACCACGGTGTTTCCCGGCAATTTTTATTTTCAACGATTTTCAGGGTCTCTGAATGTAAATCACACATCATCTAATGGCAAGTTCAAATTCAATGTATCGGCCAATTACACAGGAGGTTCCAATAATCTCTACAGTCAGGACTTAACGGGCATTGCCATTACATTGCCTCCGAATGCACCTGCTCTCTACGATCCATCCAAAAAGATCAATTGGGATTGGAAGAATTCGATAATACAGAACCCGCTGGCACACCTTGAGAGGAAATACACTAACAACACCGATAATCTGGTAACGAGTACTTTGCTGAGTTATCAGATTATTCCTGGGCTTCATGCGAAAACAAGTGTTGGCTATACGCGAATGGCGGTGAAGGAGATATCAACAAATCCGTTAAGCGCAATACCACCTCAATTTCTATCCACTCAAACCGGTTCATCAAATTTCGGTAATGCCTTTATTGAAACGTGGATTGTTGAACCACAGCTCGATTACTTCAAAGAAATCGGTCAGGGAAATCTTAGTATCCTGATGGGCACCACATTCCAGGAATCTATTCAAGAGGGTGAAACAATTCAAGCAACCGGTTACACAAGTGATGCCTTGCTGGAAAATATTCTTGCCGCCACGGACGTGAATGTTGCTAGTTCTAACTACTCGCAGTACCGTTATGCTGCCATCTTTGGTCGGGCAAACTACATCTGGAAGGAAAAATACATTGTGAATTTAACTGGACGAAGAGATGGCTCCAGTCGTTTCGGTCCCGGAAAACAGTTTGGCAATTTTGGAGCGATAGGCCTTGCTTGGATTTTTTCAAACGAAAACTTTATCAAAAGCGGGCTACCTTTTTTAAGCTTCGGGAAGCTACGCTCAAGTTATGGAAGCACAGGTAGTGATGCCATCGGTAACTATCAATATCTCAACTCTTATTTGTCAACTACTTATCCTTACAACGACAATAGTGGATTGGTAATATCCCGATTAGCCAATCCAGACTATTCATGGGAGACAAATAGAAAACTCGAACTCGGTATTGAACTTGGCTTTATTAAGGATGCAATTACTTTTTCAGCAAGTTGGTACAAGAACCGATCCTCAAATCAGTTGGTGGGCTTACCTCTGCCAGTCATCACCGGCCAATCCAGTGTGCAATTCAATTTACCTGCAACCGTAGAGAACAAGGGGTGGGAACTGCAAATCAACACGGTCAATATGAAGCACAGCCGATTTGAGTGGCTAACAACTTTCAATGTTACGATTCCGAAAAACAGGTTGATAGAATTCCCGAACCTTGATGCTTTTCCGGCATACAATAATATTTACAAGGAAGGTAGTTCATTGTTCTTGAAGCGCACGCTTCAATCCAATGGGGTTGATCCGACCACCGGTTCTTACACCTTTGCCGATGTGAATGAAGATGGCAGTGTTTCTATTGACGAGGATGGGCTGTTTTTAAAAGAGATCGCACAAAGCTACTATGGAGGCATAAACAATCACATCCGTTTCGGAAGGGTACAACTGGACATTTTCTTCCAATTCGTTAATCAAACCGGGAGTAATTATATGAAGTCATTTTCCAGTCCCGGAATGCTTTCCAATCAACCAAATGTGGTGTTGGGTCGTTGGCAAGAGGCCGGAGACAATGCAACAATTCAGCGATACTCGTCACTCACTTCAATACCTTATATCTATAATAGGTTCTCGGACAATGTAATCTCCGATGCCTCATTCATCAGACTTAAGAATGCTTCCCTGTCGTGGCAATTACCGGAAAAGTGGTTGAAAAAACTAAAAATCACTGGAGCCAAGCTAAACGTCCAGGGACAAAACCTACTTACGTTCACCAACTTTTTGGGTATGGACCCTGAAAGTCAAAATGTATCGTTTCTTCCTCCTCTCCGCGTTGTAGCGGCTGGATTTCAGTTAACACTTTAAATTGATTTCTTATGAGTATTACAAACTTGAATTATAGCGTAACAAAAATTAAAGTCAGTGGAATTCTGATACTGGTTCTGATGCTGTCAAGTTCTTGTGAGGAATTTATACAGATTGATCCTCCCAAAACCGAGATTATTTCTGAAACAGTTTTCTCAAATAACGCATCGGCATTAGCTGCGGTGAGAGGAATTTATAGCCTCATGATGACGAACCAAAGCTTTACGAATGGTAATATTGAAAAGTATTGTGGCTTGTCTGCCGATGAACTCTTGGACGTGTCGGGAAGTGATGAGCAGTTGCAATTTCAATACAACTCAATTTCTTCCACCAACCAGGTTGTATTGGGTGTGTTCTGGCGCGAAGCATATTCTTACATTAATAATGCTAATGCCATATTGGAGGGCTTGGCCAATTCATCGTCAATTAGCCCCGATGTAAAGCAGCAGATTGAAGGAGAATCAAAATTCATCCGGGCATTTTGTCATTTTTATCTGGTAAATCTATTTGGTGATATTCCATACATTACGTCTACGGATTACAGGGTAAATGCGACTGCCTCTCGCATGCCAGTATCGGAAATATATGAGCGCGTTTTGGATGACTTACTTGAGGCAGAAGTTCTCCTCAAAGAGGATTATTCTTTCTCTAAGGGTCAGCGAATTCAACCCAACAAAGGGGCTGCAAGTGCCCTGCTTGCCAGGGTCTATCTGTATCTGGGCGATTGGGCAAAAGCTGAAATGTATGCCACAAAATTAATTGACAACACAAGTACCTATTCGCTAGCTGCCGATTTAGGCGATGTGTTTCTCGCCAATAGCCTTGAAGCTATTTGGCAGTTGCAGCCCGTTACTCCGGAATTGAGTACTGGACAGGCAAGGTTATTCATCCTCCAGGCTTCACCGAATGATGTTGTACTCGCCAGTCAAATGATTGATTCATTTGAAACTGGCGACCTTAGACTAGATAACTGGATTGGCACTTTCGAACAGGACGATCAAACCTATTTCTTCCCCTACAAATACAAAGTATATTCAACGGAGACAATAACCGAGCATGCAATGGTGTTACGCCTTGCGGAACAATACTTGATCCGTGCGGAAGCTAAGGCTTATCAAGACAAATTGACTGACGCAATTCAGGATTTAGATATTATCCGGAATCGTGCCGGCCTTTCTCTAATTGGTGACACCAATCCTTCAATAAGCAAGAATGATTTCTTGCTAGCAATTGAGCAGGAAAGAAAGGTTGAGATGTTTTCCGAATGGGGACATCGGTGGCTTGACCTAAAACGAACTGAACGAGCAGGTCAAATTCTTGGTGCATTGAAACCAGATTGGCAAGATACTGACGAACTCTATCCAATACCCAATTCAGAGCGATTAGTAAATCCTAGATTGACACAGAACCCCGGTTATTAATGAATTAAAATCTTGAGTCTGCGAGAGGCGTTATGATCTGCCTTCCCTAAAGTTCAAACAAAACACATTAATCATGAAAATTTCAATATGTATCGTATTGATGCTGGCAATTCTTTGCTTAACAAAAACCAGCAATGCCCAGTCCAATAAAGAACAATCCAAATATCTGCATGTAGGTGACAAGGCACCAGAGTTAAAACCGTTTAAATGGATAAAGGGGCAACCAACAAGCACATTTAAGAATGGACAAATATATGTTGTTGCGTTTGGCGCAACATGGTGTGCGCCATGCGCTGCAGCAATCCCGGATCTTACAGCCATTGCTAAAAATTACCAATCGGACGTCACCGTGATGGAGGTCTTCGTAATGGAAGAACAAAATGATCCTCCAAATGCAAAAGTGCCCTCGTATGTTTTAAAAGTTGAAAAGTATGTTGAGAAAAAGGGGGATAAGATGCAGTATACGGTAGCTGTAGATGACGCTGCTGGAACAATCGAGAAAGATTGGATCGATGCTGCCGGCAAAGTCGGTGTGCCTCATATCTTCATAATTGACAGGAACGGATTAATCGCCTGGATTGGAAGTAATCCGAAAGCAGCGGAAAAAGTTATCATAGAAATGCTGAAGTCTAACTATACCATCTCATCAATGGTAAAGAGGGATAGCCTTATCAATTCAATGCAAGTGGAATATAACCCGCTGCAGTTAATGGACAACGAATCGCTTGATCGTCTTCTTTATTTTTCACAGGTAACGATTTATAAAGGCAATCAGGTGGGCATTGAAAATTATCCGTTCGTAGAAAATTTTAGGTGGGCACAAGACCCGGAATTGAAGGAACGTCAGGGGAGAATTCAAGTGCTGGGTGAAAATTTAAGGCGACTTTATTACATGGCATACGGAGACACGCTTTGGAACAGACCGCCTCAAATGTATCCACCTTATTCTGGTATTTATCCAGATACGATTAAGAACCCACATCAGCGCAGGTCCTATGGCAAGTATTGGTACAGACCAATTCTGGAAGTGAAAGACTCCTCATTATTTGAAGCAAACTACACTTCCCCAAATAACAGGTTCAACTACATCGTCAAGGTTCCTTTAGAAAAAGCCTCATCATCTTTTTTACAAAAAATAATGCAGCATGCCTTAAAGGTATGTTTTGGCTATGAAGTATTGGTAATCGAAAAGATGATGCCATGTTGGGAATTAACAGTGCCTGAAAAGAACATGGAAAGACTGATAACCAAGACTAAAGGGAAACCCTACAAGAGGACTGTCAATCAAAATGGGATAACCTACATTACTAATGCAAAAGTTCGTGATATCATATTCCAATTGGAAAGTCGATTTGGAAATTCACCGTTAGGCAACCTGACACATCACCCGGATAAACAGCCCCCATTTTTTGATGCCACAGGGATCACAAGTGATATTGACTACTCATACAATGAAGCGTTTTACACAAAACTCCTGGAAGAGAAAAACATTCGGAATACATTTCCTGATTATAAAAAATGGCTTGAAGAAATTGGGTTTGAACTGAAGCAATCAGAGAGAAAAATGAAAGTGGTTGTAATCCGCGATCCGAAGGAATAATTCCAAAGTTGTTTAGTCACTCCTTAAAAGGTTAGGTAAGGTATAAGTTACCAGATAGTGCCCTTGTATAGCTACAAGGGTGCTATCAAAAACTTTGAACTCTTTTATTTCATGGCCAAGGAATTCAGGTATGTAGAAACTCCCCACGTAGGTCCCGTTGAGTAAGACATAAACATCGATAACCGATGTTTTGGCGAAGAGTTCTGAATCATCATTCCTTGCTTTGATTCTAGAGTTGATGAATAAGTAATTACCGTTGGTATGACTTCTGTTATTCACAAGGTAAGGTGGAGAGGCTAAGGTGACAGAACCGTCTTTAAGGCGTGCTGTTTTAATTCTTGCCGTTGTAACCGGATCGATTGTTGTCCCTCGATACAAAAGGTTAAGGCTGGTGTCCATGGTTATGAACTGATTCCTGTAATAATAGACATAAACTACCTGATTAGTTTTTTCATTGAAATGCAGCATGCCGTCTGTACAGAATAAACCATCAATTTGCTTCTCGAGTAACATGGTCTTGTATTCAGTTAAGGGTGGAGATTTCGTCTTTTTTGCCAGTACATATTCTCTGACAGTATCTCGAAAAGTTCGCACAATGATGGTGTTTTGATGAATAGGTACGGCATCGGCAAAAAAAGAGCTATTGGTCATAAATCGAGTTGCCTTCCAATCCATTGTTGAGCCTTTATAAACAGAGTATGATACTAAATCGAACACAGTGAATGCGTTTGAATCGACTGTAATGAATGAGGCTTTTCTTAAGCCTTCTGAAACTTTGATAGTGTCTTCTTTAATGGCTGGTTCCAGATTCGTTTCAACAATTGTGATCTTCCTCGGTTCGATATTATTGCCTAGATATATCTTAGTCGACACTTTCCCTGCTATGTAATGGGCTCTAGAGCGAATATCCCAATGCCTTTCAGGCAGGATGGTGGGTTGAACCAACGTTCGAACAAAATTATACTCTTCCTTCTTTTTGCTGGCGTAGTTGAGAGAAAGCATGAAAGATACACTCCCAATAAATATAATTATCAATACAGCCAGCCGTCTCATCCTGATATTGGTTGAAGCCTTTGAATGATTTTGTGTTTCGGTAGTTAAGAAATGACGGCCAACAGGCCGCCATTTCCAAGGGAGATTAGTTGTACCGCAGCAACCCGAGTGAGTTGGCGGATTCGGCATTGGCTTTGGTGTTGTAGGCCTCGAATTCGCCAATCATGCATTGATGACTTGTGGCACTGGTGGAACAAACAGGAGTATTTCCCGGAGGATCTGTGATACTTCCCTGCAATCCACCACCAGCTACCGGGCCATTTGAATCATACCAACCCGTTTGTACAAACATCGGTGTTGCCAATGCTCCAGCGACTGCGAAAACAACCGCCAATAGCGGTAATATAAATTTGTTCTTCATAAATGTCATTGCTTTTGTAATTCAAAAAGCAATTGAAAAACTTTAGGTTGAACATCATTTTAAGAACACTCACCCTTCTGCAACGAGGGTGATCAGAAACTTCTGACTGGTAGTTGCAGTACCGGCCAGTTCGTTATGCCTTAAAAGGCAAAATATTTTTTTTGAGAACCACGCGATTTGTTTCATGTGAAAGAACCTTATGATTGGATGTAGTTGTGTACAACAGTATGGCTATTACAACAAGCGACAGGAATACAAGATTAAAGATGAGATGTTGTGTCCAGGTTAAGTTTTGAATTATACCACCACAAGAACACGGCACATATTCGCTGAAGCGTGATGCAAGGACGATGTATGTAGTAAACATTGTCATCAAACCAAAAGCAGAGTACAAACCCGTAATTCGGATCCTTTGGAAAATTAACAAAACGGAAATCAGCAACTCCACTCCTGGTACTGCCCATGCCAGTAACCGTGAATAGTGCGTAAGCATTGGTGATTGCCCGAGTTGAATAGCAAACTTTTGGTAATCCAACAGTTTGGTAAGCGCTGCATACACAAACAATAGGATGTATAAGAAAACTACAATATCAACGACAATCTTGCGGATCATTTTTCGAGGGCTGAATTACATATTAAAAGTAAATCAGCCTTCAAAGAAAATCCATTGACACTGGTTCAGACTTGCAGCAACATAGGTTTAGAAGTGTGCTTAACAATTGTTAAGATCATATTTTACGCCTTTTTATCCTGCTGAATGACTGTGGTGCAATACCTAAATACGAGGCAATGTGTTCCTGGGTAACATGTTGCTCTACATGGGGATAAATTCTGATCAACTTTTCATACCGCTCGACCGCGGTGAGGTGTTGCATGTCGCGGGTTCGCTCGCGGCTGTGCTCATAGTATTGGTTCATGATCACGCGATAAATGAAGTGTGCTTCAGGGAAAGTCTGAAACAACTGAAGAACACTATTGTGGGTGACACAAAACAGCTCCGAGTGGTTGCGAAGTTGTATAAATTCCTGAGAGGGAACTTGTTCAAAGAAACTTCTGGCCGATACCATAATCTCACCCGTGCGCCAAAACCACTCCACCTGTTTTTTGCCTTTTACAAATGTGTAAGACATGGCAAAGCCCTCGTCAAGGAAGTAGGCACATTCAGCAACTTTTGTCGCTTCCAGTAACATAAAGTAATTAGGAAGTGAAAGAGGCGTAATAACCTTTTCAACGGCTTGTCTGAAGTTGGTGCTTACGGGATGAATAGAGGATAGAACGGAGAATAACTTTTCTGTCTTCATGAGGTTTGGATCTTATTTGGTGCCGTTTCATTTTGGTATTATCCTCTACTGCTATACTCCAAAATCCGGTGAGTTTTCCTATGCTCCGGCTATGAAAAATTTGCTAAAATGAAAAACATCAGCATCAGGTGTTGATATGTAAATAATTTTTTCTCCCTGATAATGAAAGTGTTACCGGGGGTACCAGTACCCTTGTAACTGTTTTTGAAGTGGATTGAAACCCTCCTTTGTGCCATCATCATTTGACAATGATCTATGGCAGCAACAATTATCACCCCAGAGGACTTACAGGCATTCAAGTTGGAACTTTTGGAGGACCTCAGAAAACTAATTGCGGAACGAAAGACCGCCCCCGCGCAACAGTGGTATAAGTCCCATGAGATACGAAAACTTCTCGGCATCTCGCAGGGCACTCTTCAGCACCTGCGCACGACCGGAACCCTACCCTTTACCAAGATAGGTGGAGTCATTTTGTACGATTATCAGGACATCCAAAAGATGATTCAAGACCATAAGCATACCCGGGATTTTGTCTTCGAGAATCCAAAATCCCTTTGACATGGCTAAGTTGATTTTCACGATTCTTCAAAACGGATTTGGCAACATCGATACCGGCTTTGCAGTATCAGCAAGATGTATTTTTGTCCACAAAAATAATCTTGCTCCTCGCGCCTGGCGTTGCTCGGAGATTGGGAATGCCTCGAAACTCGGCTTCCCTGAACTGAAGGATTCTTCCACTTCACTAAGACAACCTTAAAACCAGGGAGCATGTCACGGAAGAAAGCCAAAGACCAAACCAGGCTATACACCCACCCGGTCCGGACGAGGGTTACCGAGTCAATCTACAACCGGCTCAACGCATTCGTTGGCAATGGCGATTGCCACTCCATTGGTGAAGTTGCCCGCAGGGTATTGTCAAAGGAAAAAATTCTCTATGTGCTTAAGGACGGCTCGATGGATGCTGCGATGGAGGAATTGATCGCGATCCGGAAGGAACTCAATGCTATCGGGACAAATATCAACCAGATCACGCGCCACTTTCACAATGCTTCCACCTCTGACCAACGGCTGTTCCATGCCTTGAAGGTGGCCGAGCAATACAACAAGGTTGGTGATAAGGTGGAACTGCTGCTCAACGAGATTTCATTACTGGCTAAAAAATGGTTGCAAAAGTGATCAGCGGGAAGAACATAAGGGGATTGCTCAATTACAATGAGAACAAGGTGAGCGAAGGCGTTGCCCAATGCATAGCCGCCAGCAGGTTTGGATGCGATCCACTGATGCTGACATTTTCGGATAAACTCAACCGGTTCCGCAAGGCAACGGCATTGAATCCAAAAGTACGCACCAATGCCATCCACATCTCCCTGAACTTTGATGTCACCGAAAAGCTGGCCAACGAACAGTTACACACCATTGCCTCTGACTACATGACTCGAATCGGATTTGGTGAACAACCTTATCTCGTTTACCGGCATACCGATGCCGCCCATCCCCATGTACACATCATTACAACCAACGTGCAGAGTGATGGCAAACGAATCGACATTCACAACATCGGGAGAAACCAGTCTGAAAAAGCCAGAAAGGAAATTGAGGTTGCGTATGGATTAGTCCGCGCGGAAAGCCGGAAGAAGAAACGGGAGATGGAACCCCTTCAGATTGAGAAAGCAGTATATGGAAAATCAGAAACCAAACGCAGCATATCCAATGTGGTACGCATGGTCACGCGGTTGTACAAATACACCTCATTGCCTGAGTTGAATGCAGTACTAAGGCAATTCAACGTAATCGCGGATCGTGGCGAAGAGGGAAGCCAGATACACAACAAGAAAGGACTTCTATACAGTCTTCTCGATGAAAAAGGTAAAAAGATCGGTGTACCTATCAAAGCAAGTTCAATTTATGGAAAACCAATTCTGGTCAATCTTGAGAAACAATTCAAGCTGAATGAAGTCCTGCGAAAGCCTTTCCGGGAAGGCTTGAAAACCTCTATCGATCAAGTCCTGAAAAAGCCGCTGTCAAAAGATGCGTTCGTTAAGACGCTTGCCAATAAAGGCGTGTTCGTGCTGTTTCGCGAAAATGACGAAGGCCGAATTTATGGGATCACGTTCGTGGACAACAAGAATAAGGTTGTCTTCAATGGCAGCGATCTCGGCAAAGCGTACGGTGCCAAGGCAATTCTCGAACAGTTAACCCAGGCTCCCGACACATCCTCGTCTGGTATTCAGCCGCAGGTTCCTCATTGGGAAGTGCATCATACTGGTGAGGGTGATCTTCATTTAACTGATCTATTGAAAGACCTCACCACTGCACAGACAGACGATTTCACATCACCGGAGGCAGCGATGAAAAAGCGGAGGAAGAAAAGAAAGAGAAAAGGTCGTTCACTTTAAATAATTTCTTATGGCAAGCACAGGCGAGAACGAACAAGCTTTACGGAAGATCATCGACTTCATCAGGCTCTTGAGCATAGTCGTGCTCTTATTCCATTTCTATTTCTTTTGCTTCCGGGCTTTTGAAGGTTGGGGACTCACCTCGGAGTTTATCGACCGAATCATTTATGGACTCAGAAATACTGGAATATTCAGAAGTGTCTATCATGCCAAGCTGATTTCACTCGGATTACTTGCTGTTTCGTTGATCGGGGCCAAGGGAAAGAAGGACGAAAAGATCAATGTGAGGACGGCTGTCCTTTACATTGTTACCGGACTGTTGATCTTCTTTCTCTGCCACTTCATACTCCTGGCTCCCTTTGAAAGCATCGTTCTGGTAGGATCATATATCGGTCTTACTTCCCTGGGATACTTGCTGATACTTACCGGTGGCACATGGCTGTCGCGCCTGATCAACGTCAATTTCAGGAAGGACATTTTCAACCGGATGAATGAGTCTTTCCCACAGGAAGAACGACTGCTTGAAAACGAATATTCCATCAACCTGCCAGCGGCCTATAATATCAGAGGTAAAAGAAGGATTAGTTGGATCAATGTGATCAACCCATTCCGCTCATTATTGGTAATCGGCACACCCGGTGCCGGTAAATCGTATTTCGTTATCAGGCACATCATCACGCAGCACATCAAAAAAGCGTTCACCATGTTCATCTACGATTTCAAATACGATGACTTGTCAAGAATTGCCTACAACAACTTGCTTAAGAACGCCCGGAAGTATCCTGTACTGCCAAAGTTCTATGTTATCAATTTTGAAGATCTCTCACGTTCTCACCGGTGCAATCCGCTTGACCCGGCTACGATGGAGGACATAACCGATGCAACGGAATCTTCCCGAACGATCATGCTCGGGCTCAACCGCGACTGGATCAAAAAGCAGGGTGACTTCTTTGTAGAATCTCCTATCAACTTCGTGACCGCCATTATCTGGTTTTTAAGAAAGCACGATGAAGGCAGGTACTGTACGCTTCCACATGTCATCGAACTGATGCAACTCGATTACCCCAAACTGTTCAAACTCCTTAGAACCGAACCGGAAATTGAAGTGTTGATCAACCCATTTGAATCAGCTTTCCGGAATGAAGCAATGGAGCAGTTGGAAGGCCAAATCGCCAGCGCGAAAATCGGCATGGCGAGGCTGTCATCTCCACAACTTTACTATGTACTTTCTGGGAACGACTTCACCCTGGATATTAATAATTCCAAAGAACCCAAGATCGTCTGCATGGGCAACAATCCGCAGAAGCAGCAAATATATGGTGCCGTGCTTTCGCTCTATATTTCACGGGTGATCAAGCTAGTGAACAAGAAGAGCCAGCAGAAGTGCAGCTTGATTTTCGATGAGTTTCCTACGATCTATTTCAATGGCATTGATGGTTTGATAGCCACAGCCCGCGCCAATAAAGTGGCGACTTGTTTGGCTGTGCAGGATTACAGCCAGTTGAAGAAGGATTACGGTCGTGATCAAGCAGAAGTGATCATGAACATTGTGGGCAATGTGATCAGTGGCCAAGTGGTGGGTGAAACTGCCAAACTTCTGTCAGAACGCTTTGGAAAGATTGTGCAGGAACGGGAGAGCATTTCCATAAACACTTCAGATACATCGATCAGCCGATCAACCCAATTGGATTCTGCTATTCCTCCATCAAAGATTGCCACACTTTCATCGGGCGAGTTTGTAGGAACGGTAGCCGATGATCCCGATCAGAAAATCGACCTGAAAGTATTTCATGCCGAGATATTGAATGATCACTTGGCAATTCGAAAGGAAGAAGAAAACTACCGTCCCATTCCTGCTATACGGAAGATTACATCGTACGAAATACAGGAGAACTACTTCCGTATCAAGAGGGAGATTGAGCAGATCGTAGAAGACAAACTCAAGAAATGAAAACATACAAGGCTATGGATATAATGACGTTTTCAAAGCAACTGGAAAGTCGCATGAAGGAGCGGCTGGAGAACTTCAACCCAGATCAGGACGAGATTTTGAAAACCGGTCACGCCCTGACCTTCATCCGCGAGATCATCGCTGAGCTGAAGCAATTCGCCAGTACCTACAAGTTCACCGATGAGCCGGAGGAAATAAGATTTTTTAAGGAGATAAAACCTGTCTTTCTGAGCCAGTTCTTTTACTATAAAAAAGTATTCGCACTCAGGTTGTTTGACTCATTCAAGGATTTGAAGACAAGACAGTCGAATTACTACAAAATTCTTCAACACCTTGAGCGGTTCGTTCAAAAGAATCTTGAGTTCTATGAGTATTGCATGACCAGCACCACGTATCTCGATAAGCATTATTTCACGCGCAACCGGCAAAACCACAAATCGATTGACAGGGATGAAAAGTTTTCAACGGGCTACGACACGAAGCTGGCCAAAATTCTCGCCAATGAGCTGTTAAAAAAATACATTCTTGACTTGCTAAAGAAGTCACAGGCTGACCGTTCAACCGATACATCTACAACCCTGACATGGACAGGTTCGAAAACCGACCTCATTGAATTGATTTATGCATTGCATAGTGTTGAAGGTTTCAATAATGGCACGGCAAATATCAAGGTGATCGCCTCTGCATTTGAAGATGTGTTCAATATAAGTCTTGGGGATTATTATCGGACGTTCCAGGATATGCGGATCCGTAAGAGAAGCCAGACACCATTTTTGGACACTCTTAAAGAGAGGTTTATAAGCAGATTATACACAGAATGAGGTACTACCTTGACGAGTTGCCTGCGAAAGATAGTTGATTACATTACATTGTCAACTTAATCAAACACATCTTACTCACAATCGACCGACTTGGGTGAATAATTATCATTCACGAGCGTCTCATTTTCCAGCGTGCCCTGAAGCAATTTGTTGCTAATCAAAATAGAACCTCTTCAGTTTAATCGGCCTCTAAATAAGCACTTAGTAATGACAAATGGAATGTATGGATTATCGGTATGAACTATTACCGGCTGGCCTCCATCTTTAAAACCAAATGCCAATACAATCTTATTGTTAGCTTGCTCACTATTCTTGAAGTTTTCATAATTGTCTTTAGAATAATTAAGGGGTTTACTTTCTGCAAATAACTCTTCTGTTTCTCTGATTTTGATGGCTAACCCTTTTCTATCTTTTCGGATTTCTGCACTACATTTGTAACTTGAAAATCTTCGAAGGAAAAGCCCATAAGCTTTTGATGCAAGAGAGGCTGTCTCGAAGATAATATAGATTACAGGTGGCGATTTTTCATAATTCTCTGAAAGCGCAAACTCAATACTGACAGCGGTGTTAATTGCGGTTTCCATGTCAATTCTAAAAAGTCTATTGACTTCTTCCTGTGGATTTGACGGAATACTACGCTTAACATCAGGGTCAATTTTTATTGTTGGGCCGTAGTAGAACTCCAAATCTCGGTCTGTAATTTCCTCACGCTTTTTAAAGCTATAATGGTATTTCGTAATAATGTGGCTATCAATAGCAACAGGCTTCTCATTGACCATGTAGAAAGGGCAAAAGTGAAATTTCTTATCTCGTTCCTGTACAGATGTGAAAGAATAAAATAATGTTCCTTTTAGATTTGGTAGTGTCTTCCAGTAAACCATCTGCATTACCATTGATTGCTGAACCTTTCCATATTTTTCATACTTCACACTTTCTCTGTATTGATTGAATGCAGCATCAAGCCACTTTCGATCAGGATTTGCATAGATATATGTGGTATATGAGTTATCTTCCTCCACAACAAATGATAGGCAAATATTATTGTCTGCATCATCTGGATCATTAGTGTTCCAGGATTTCAAGTAGTCAAAAAACTGTTTCCCGTATCCTTCATCCTTGTAAACAGGACCAAAATGATTCTGTAAGTCATACTGCTGTTTGTATTGTGGTTCCGGAAAAAGGTATCCGTTTGTGATCCACTGATCTTCGTCCACTGAAAAATTCGGAGGAGATTGAACTATTAATACGCTATACTCAAACACAATTTTTTCGATTATTACTTCCACTCCGAGAAGTAATATGGCAACTGAAAAATCAAGAAATGTGGGAAGAGCCATGAGGCTTGCACCAATACCAAGACCAACAATAATACGTGAAGTCCATTTTGCAAACTTTTCAAACCTCTCATGTAGATAAATTTTAGGTAAAGGAAATTTCCATTCGGCCCGAAACAACAAATTCGTATCTACGCTTAAACCTCGGATCCTAATTTTCATGTAATTTTTGAATGATGAATGCTTTACCAATATATCCATAAAACATTTGAAACCCATATCCACAATAAATCTACGCTATCCTAAAAAACCACCCACCTTGGTACCAACTTGTGAATTTCACAATTGGTAGAGTCCCATCTTCGCTTTTGTAGTTTTGGACAGTTCTTCCCTGATCTGATCTTCAGTCATTATTCTTTTAACTATGAACAACGCAAACGAAATATCCAATCTTGATTTTCCGGTAGGTCACACCGTCCGTGCATCCCTTCATGATTTGCCGGAAGAACAACAGAAAACGATCCTCCACCGGATGACGGAAGATGAGTTCGTCAGCCACCGTGTTGACGTTTACCTCCAATCGCTAGAGACCGCGATGCACAACGGCTACGATGAAGCCGGTGCAAAAGAAATTGCCTTGAAGGAAGGCCTGGCCGGAATCAGCGATGCCGATGAATAAGTTTTCGAAACGGCAGGCTTATGAAACTGGCTTGACGCTATTGGAGGAATTAGTAAAGCCGGGTCAATCCAATGGCAGGCTTACGCAGATGCAGTTCAATGGCTTTGGAGCACTGAAGGAACTGCTGTTGCCATTAGACAATCGCTCTGCCTGGAGTGCCGAAGATTTACGGTATGAGCCGGAGGTCGAAAAATTCCACGAACTTTTGAGAAATCGTTTTGGCAACCGTTATGATGAAGCGGTTTCTTCCCTGAAGAACAGTATACTCACATCCTTTTATACTCCGGCATTTATAACAGAGCCTATTGTTGAAGCCATCCAACGAAACAGCGAGTCCATTAACTCTATCCTCGAACCTGCCGCAGGGACTGGAAATTTTGTGAATGAGCTGAAAAAGTATTTCCCTGGTAGCTCCATCACGGCAATCGAAAAAGACCTCCTGGCTTCAGAGGCATTGAGAAAACTTCATTCGGATATCGAAGTTATTCATTCGGGATATGAGAATTTTAAGAACAGGAACTTTGATCTGGTGGTCAGTAACATTCCATTCGGAAGTACCAGCGTGTATGACGATCAGATCTTCCGCGAAGCCATCCCGGTGAAGATTAAAGCCACTACACGCATCCACAACTATTACTTCGTCAAGACGCTAGATAATTTAAAAAATGGCGGAATACTCGCCTTCGTTTCCACCAACGGCCTGATGGATAGTCCGGGTAATCGCGAGATCCGGGAGCACCTGATGAAGAATGCCGATCTGATCTCAGCAGTCCGTTTGCCTAATGACACCTTTGCAGAATCAGGAACGTTTCCTGTCACAGATATTATCCTGCTTCGAAGGAACGCGCAAAAGCGAAATGCATCTCCTTCGGAAAAACTCTTCATTGAGTCAGAAAAAATCAATGTGCCTGATGACAAGGGTCTGTCGGTTGAAGTCAATATCAATGCATACTACAAATCCAACAGCGGGAATGCCCTCGGCACATTCACAGCCGGTGGGCAGTACCAGCACGACTCGCTCAACATGCTTTCGAGGGAAGGGTTTGGGAAAGATGATTTCCGGAAGTCCATTGCTTTACTTATTGACGAGGGGTTCCGGCAATTGGAGCATACGGTCGTTGCAAAGAAAGAAGCTGAAGATGAAACTGCTCCAACTTCTGGTATTGTAATTCAGCGTAATCACCCGGACTATGACATTCTGAAAAGAGGAAATCTTGTTATTCAAAATAACAAGATCGGAATCATCGACTATTCGAACACAGAAAAAATCTTTACACCTGAACCGGTCATTAAAGATATCGATCGTGTTTTCCATTTTATAGGACTGCGCAACAGTCTCGTACGGCTGGTTCAGTCCGAGCTGGATGGTGATGAGGCAAAGATGAAGGCATACCGTGCAGAACTGAATAATCAGTATGACCTGTTTACATTTCGTTTTGGAAACCTGAATCTCACTTCGAATAAGAAGTTAATCTTGTTCGATGCGGAAGGATTTAAAGTGCTCTCCCTTGAACGGCTTGAAAGTAACCGATATGTCAAGGCCGATATTTTTTCAAAACAGGTCAACAACGTTGAAAAAACATTTTCAAAACCAGAATCACTTAAAGACGCTGTCCTTCTATCATTGAATGCGCATAATGGTGTCAATGTAGAATTCATTTCTTCGTTGATGCAGAAGAGTAAAGATGAGATCATCCGTGAGGGTTTCGATCAGGAACTTTTGTTCCGCAACAGCGAAAGCCGGGCAAACCAGTACGTTACCAAAGATGAGTTTCTCAGCGGAAACATTGTGCAGAAGATCGAAGCTTGGGAAGGCCTAAAAGATTCGAATGACCGAAATGCATTCCCGGAACTGACTGACAAGGATATTGACACTCACCTGGAACGGTTAAAAGAAGTACGGCCCGTATTCCTGAAACGCGAGCTTATCGACATCAATCTGGGCGAACGCTGGATACCCATGGACATCTATGAAAGCTTTGCTGAACACTTGTTCAAAGAGAAAACGCAACTCAAATATTTGGAATCAGCAGATCAATATCTTGTGAATGTAGCAAGGTACAGCAACGAAGAGAGCATCACGTATGCGGCCACCATCCATAACGGCAGGATATCCGGCAGCAAGATCATGGAGTATGCCATGGCCGATACCCAGCCATACTTGCAGATCAGGCTTGACGGAACCAATCCTCCGCAATACAAACCAGACCTGGATGGCATGAAGAACGTGGAAATGAAGATCAAAGAGGTGAAGGATGAGTTTGAGAATTTTCTAAGTACTCGACAGGACATTGCAGGCCGAATTGAAGAGTTGTACAACCGGAACATCAATAA
The DNA here is from genome assembly GCA_044229915.1 of Cyclobacteriaceae bacterium. Taxonomy (GTDB): domain Bacteria; phylum Bacteroidota; class Bacteroidia; order Cytophagales; family Cyclobacteriaceae; genus ELB16-189. The sequence continues at coordinate 419,411 of JBGASB010000003.1, read as the reverse complement.
CGCAGTAAGGCGTAACTATGACGGCTCACATCTCCAACTAACCGGACTGAAACACTTTGCGCTACGCGCGCATCAGAAAGATGCCATCTGGATGTTGCTACAACAAGATGGCGGTATCGTTGACCATAAAGTTGGAGCCGGAAAGACACTGGTCATGGTGGCCGCTACGATGGAAATGCGCAGGCTCGGTATTGTACAGAAGCCGCTGATCATTTGCATGAAATCCAACGTGGCCGATGTAGCCAAAGATTTTCTCAAAGCATATCCTTCCGCGAAAGTATTGGCCCCCGATCCGCAGAAGGATTTCACAAAGCAGAAACGGCAGCGGATTTTCGCCAGCATTGCTTCTAACGACTGGGATGCTGTGATCATGACCCACGATATGTTTCAGGCAATCCCCCAGTCACCACGTGTGAAGAAAGAAATACTGGAACAGGAACTGAAAAACCTTGAAGATGATCTGAAAGCAGTATCGGAAGATCGTTCCTTGTCGAAACGAGTATTGAAAGGACTTGAAGGACGAAAGCAAAATTTGAAAGTAAGGCTTGAGATCGCCAATGCAGCGATCAGGCGGGATGAGAATATACTGGACTTCGAGAAGATGGGTTTCGACCACATTTTTGTCGATGAGAGCCAGGCGTTCAAGAATCTTCATTTTACTACTCGCCATCAGCAAGTTGCAGGGTTAGGCGATCCTACCGGTAGCCAACGGGCACTTAATCTTGAACTTGCCATCCGTACCATTCAGGAGAAAAAAGCCGGAGACAAAGGCGCAACATTCTTGTCAGGTACTACGATCAGCAACAGCCTTGTTGAATTGTATCTACTCTTCAAATATTTACGACCCGATAAACTGAATGAACTGCACATCAACTCCTTCGATGCGTGGGCGAAGATGTATGCCAGAAAAAGTTCCACTTATGAATTCACCGTGACGAACGAATTAAAGTTGAAGGAGCGTTACCGGGAATTCATTAAAGTTCCGGAGTTGGCGCGGTTTTATGCAGAAATCACACACGTTATTACCGATGGTAATCTGAAGATCGAAAAGCCACGTGTTGAAAATATCGTGGTTAATATTGATCCCACTGAAGACCAGCAAGAGTACACACAAAAGCTTATCAATTTTACTAAGACAAAAAATCCCGCCTACGTTGACCTTGTATTCGGTGAAAATGAAAAGAATGCGTTCATGCTCATTGCCACCAACCTGGCCCGCAAGATGAGTATTGACATGCGCCTGATCAACTCGCTCAAATATGCGTTCGAGCCGGATGGGAAGTTGGCAAAGATGTGTGAAACGGTCGCCTCGGAATACAAAGACAGCGAACGTTACAAGGGGACACAACTCATCTTCAGCGACATCGGTACACCGGATGGAAGTGGCTTCAACCTGTATGCAGAAATCAAGCGCGTCTTGGTTCAACAACATGGGCTTCCACCTGAAGACATTCAGTTTATTCACGATCACGACTCCAAAACCAAAAAGGAAAAGTTGTTCAAAGATGTCAACAACGGTAATGTTCGGGTGCTGATCGGCAGTACAAAAAAGCTTGGCACAGGCGTCAACGTACAGGAAAGGGTGATCGCCATGCACCACCTCGACATACCCTGGCGGCCGAGTGATTTTGAACAACGCATTGGCCGTGGTGGCAGGCAGGGCAACACGACAGCGAAGGAGTTCAGGGAAAATACGGTTCGGAACTATGTCTATGCTGTCAATCGCACACTGGATGCCTACCAGTTCAACATTCTTTCGAACAAACAGAAATTCATCAGCCAGATCAAGAACAGTTCCATTGACCAGCGTAAGATTGATGAAGGTGCGCTCGATCAGGAGGGTGGTATGAACTTCGGAGAATACGTTGCCCTTCTCAGTGGCAATACCGACTTGTTGGAGAAGGTGAAGCTGGAAAAGAAACTATACGACCTCGAACGCAGCTACCAGGTCTTTCTAAAACGAAAATCGGAAGCTTCGTTCTACATCGATATGAACACCCGCGACATGAAACAAAAAGAGTCTGCATTGGTGAAACTGGAGTCCGACTGGAAACCTGTGCGATCCATCGATATTGAAAAGGCACCAGTAGTTATTGGTGGCAAAGCAATTGAAGATAAAAAAGAGACTGGTGAGCAATTACATACAGCTATTGCACAGTTAAAGCAGAAAGGCGTTGCGAGCGAAACCGAAATAGCCCGGCTGTTGGATTTCAAACTCTTTTACAACCCGGTTCAAACGAAGGTCTTTGTTGCTGGACCGTCCGGGATGATCTACAATTATGCTGATGGAAAGCTGAATGAGAATCCTGCCCTCGCAGGCCGTTACATGACCGACTCCATCAAACGAATTCCCAAAGTGATCGACAACACGAAAGAATCTATTCAAACTTTTCAAAAAAAGATCGATACCTATAAGCACGAATTAACGCTCGACTTCAAGGAAAAATCACTCATCCAGGATTTGAAACACCAGATTGACCAACTCACTATGAGATTGGAGAAAGCATTTTCCGCAAAAGATGAATTGCAGCTTTCCGGTGTGGAAGATTCGGCATCGGAGTATGAAACGCAAAAGAAACGTAACAAACGCAAAATTCGAATATGACAAAGACACCAACCTTCGACACTATGTATACGGCCACAGCCATAGCAAATTTCTTTATCGAAAAAGGGAAACAGGAAGGCAAACTGGTTGATCAAATGAAAGTTCAAAAATTGGTTTACTTCGCGCATGGTTGGTTCCTGGCGATAACCGGAAAGCCACTAATCAATGAAACCATAGAAGCCTGGCGTTTCGGCCCGGTTATTCCCTCTCTTTACCACAGTCTGAAATATTCTGGTAATCTCCCAATCACAAAATATATTGAGGTCTCTCAATTTGACAATTCAACAATAGCGGATGATGCTAACACGGAGTTACAAGCATATCTGAATCGTATCTGGAATTTGTATTCACCATTCACAGGAATTCAGCTTTCCAACATGACACACGAGGAAGGAACCCCGTGGGCAAAAATCGCAAAGGAATTCGATCACCGGATACCCGCCAATATGGACATTGATGATCAACTGATCAAAGAATATTTTTCGGATCAGCGAAGTAAAACCTCAGAGCCATGAGCCTTTTAACCGAGATTGATACGTTGGGGGATCAACTAAAGAATATTCTAAAAAAGGGAACTCATGCGCCTGACTCTTTCTCATTCGATGAACTGCAGAACAATGAACTCAGAAAACTGAATGAGGAACTTAAAGATTTAAAGCAAGACCGTGACGAACGGAAAAGTTATGCCTCGAAATTATATTGGCTTGTGTTGGTATGGTTAGTTGTAATTTTACTGATCATCATTTTTCAAGGATTGCAGTCTTTGCCGGGGGCTCCTTTCTATTTTAAACTGTCCGATAAAGTGTTAATCACTTTAATTACAACCACAACTGCCAATGTTGCCGCATTTTTTCTGGTAGTTGTAAGGTATTTATTTAGGCCAAAACGGTGATCGAAATACTTGGCTAATCCTCAATTTAGTTTAACGATACCGCAGCAGCCAAAGGTGGAGAGTTCGATCATGGCGGGAGTCGATGCTAAAAAATCTGAGCAAAAACCCAAACGAGAGATCGTAATATGCATAACTTGAAAAGTCTCCTCATTCAGATAAAAAAGAGTTCAATTTCATTCTGAAAGGAGCATCTTCAAAGACACTGATTACATAATCACACAAACCCTTTAGCTGAACGATTTCTGATTCCGCGGAATGAGAATTTGCCGCCATAAATTCTGATTTACTTTTTAGAACATCAATGTCTTTATGACGAGCAAGAAATCTCTCAAGGCGAGTCGTATCTGAAACATCAATATAAATTGAAAATGCCTTTGGGCACATTTTCTTAATTAGCTCAAAAATTATTTTGTGTCTCACTCCTTCAAATATCATCACCTTACTGCCGTCATTGGAAAATTTGATTACCTCAGTCAGAAATGACTTTGGGTCTTTACGAATAAAATCCTCTCCCAAATTTTGAAGGTCAGCCCTGTCAACTGAAAGACCCTTACTAAGTCTGTAACTTTTTAGATAGGAACCGAACGATGCAATTGGCAGTTGATATTGATAAGACATTAATTTGGCAATTGTTGATTTGCCAGAGGCAATCCTGCCCACAATCAATATTGCCTTTTCTAATGATTCCAACTGAAAAGCGTATTACCGTACCCAAGTTTTATGGTTGACCACCCTGTTCTGTCGTTTTTATCGATATAGAATGGGTTAAGATTTCTAAGAGCTTTAATCTCAATCAAAGTTGCAAAATTTGCTTTTGCACGACTTTCCCAAAAAGCTGTGTCATACTTCGAGCAAATATATTTGCCGTATTCATTTTCGATTTCCTTTAACCTGGTATCATTTAAGTATGTGTAATACCTCACCTCACCAACGAGAAAAACTGCTTTTACATAACCCCCTGACTCTTTAACAAGTACAACATCTCCTCTGCTAACTTTATCAAAAGGAGTAATCTTACTTTGTGAAAACCTGGACTCTATACTTTTCTCACCATTGCATATTAGGCTTAAGAATGGCTCAGTAAAAACTGCTAAATGCACACCAATGCTCCTTTCAGTTTCAATTCTATTAACTACCTCTTGCCATTCCTTGTCATTCGAGAGTTGTTCAATTAGATAATTAATCAATTTGTCTTTCCATTTCATAGTATAACCACTGGAGATACTGCTCAAATTCCTTTTTTTCCAAAGATGTAACTTGTTCTACAAAATGCGAAACAATTTGTTCCTCCTTGTTATGATATTTTCTACCAACTTTAACCTCGCGCAATAAACGGATAAAAGTTGCTGTATCATTAACTCTAAAAATTCTATTTCCAGAAGTCCACACATTGGCTTCCTTGCGTTTTGGGTCACTTTTGCTCACGTTGGGCAAAATGTCCGTCTTGATAAGGTGCTGTATTTCAAGGGGTGCCTTTGTGACTTTGTTATTATCATTAAACACACGGATTCTCACTGAGTCAATCTCAACCTCATCCCAATCAGGCATAATTGCATCTAGTTCCGGGCGTGCAGTAGTACGCTCGCATATCTTTCTGAAAATCACCAGATCGCCCTTTCTCCAAAAAGGTGGAAATCCCTGAACTCCCGCAGCTCTTAGTGCATTAAATTCAAAAAACGGCATAGCATAGTGAAGTTGTTGTGGTCGCAAATATTCTATGCATAGACCTTGGTCGTGGCAAAATTTTATCCACTCCAAACGTTCATCCAGTATATCGTTTTTTGTACTCAATGGGGGCATACTAATTCCAACAATTCCGCCAATCTCCACGCACTGACAGGCCAGCCACATAAACTGTTTGAAAATTTGAGAATACCAAGGAGGATCCATAATTACACAATGGTGCTGCCCAATTTTTTTAGGGTTCACTTTAAAAATATCGGCCGACCGGATAATAAACCTTTGGTTGTTTGACACAAGTTTCTGCAACCCCTCTATAATCGGTTTGTTTCTTTCGACCAATGTTACTTTATGCGGAAGGTCTTTCAGGTAAGAGGTTGCAAATAACGTGGGCATTCCCAGATAAAGTACATTATCATTGATGCCGTTTAATTCCTGAACAAGGTTGTTGAGATAATTTAGACTTGCTGTGGAGTTTCGCCATTCAAAATCCAACGGATGAGGTGTTTTCAGGAATTCAAAATACCCCATATACTTTTTGAGATATAGTAACGGGTCATGCGTTTCAAAACCCAAGGTCGGATGCTTGCCATGATCGTTCGTTGCCCAAAGGTTATTTTTGAAATGAATCGCTTGCGAAGTCTCAAGCTCCTGAAGTGCCTCGTTTATCCGGATAGGATCAAGCCCATCCATATTTTTACATAGAAAATCAAAAGTCCTGGGTTGAGCACACAGTCTAACTATCTTCTGAGTAATGAACTTACCATTCATCTGAAAAACATCTATTTATATTTCACTTCCGTTATCGGAACATTTAATTGTTCTTTGGTGAATCGTCTGGCCATTTCCTCCTCCCAAATCTTTATTGCGATGTACTGACCATCTATCATGTCTTGAAATACTGAATCGACTCTTTTCGTCATTGGGCTGTATTTCTTAACCTCCAGCGGAACGATCCTCAATGGAAACATTTCGCTTTCAGTTTGCAATTCATCTAAGAATCGTGGAACAACAGACCTGAAATCGGTCTTGGTGGAGGCTGTGAGTGTAATGTACCCGTATAAATCAAACCCTGTTTGTATTAATCGTTTACACAGTTTAAACTGATTCCGAAAAAGTTCAGGAGAAGCTTTGGTATTAATTGAAAAGGACTCTTCATCAATTCCTTTAAAGCAGGAGACTCTTGAGTACATTTTATAATTCAACATTAAGTCAATCTGCTCTTTGGTTAAGTACTTCCATAAATAATCATTACTTAAATTGTCATCAGACCATAGGTAAACCTTATCCCGCAGTCCTTTGTTAGATAGACTCTCCATAACCCAAGGCACCCACTCGGGTGTTAAGTCGGGTTGCCCTCCTGAAAGGTCAATCATTGGTGGAGGTGCCTCCTCCCTAAGGTACAATTCAATCAGTTCATCAGCCGTTAAGAAAGAGGAGTGCTTTTCATCCCCCTTTAGTAAACTAAAATCCACGAAACAATACCAACATCTCCAATTACAAATTGAATTCTGGAAAACCTGTGCACGTATCTGTGAATCCGGCTTTAGGCCAAGAGCTTTGGCAGCGGGAAGAATCGGTAATGGATTTTGAGGCCAACCATCACTGGCACTTAATTTAAAATGGCGTACCCTGCCATAACCATTACAATTCGCTGGCTCCTGAAAGTCTTTCTCTTGATTCGAGCCGTTAAAATTTGTAATTGATATTGCCTTCCGTGAGACATCGATACCTTTTAATCGAAGTCTGGCTGAAACCTCTTCTGTGTTAATATTGCTCACTGCTTTAAGGCATTACTTTACAACTTCTACTCCTTCATCCTTTAAATCGGGTACCCGTTCGGTTATGTATAACATAACCAGGTTCGTACAAAACTCAATTTGTTCACTGCTCAGTATTCTGTTTTGAGGAATGTTATGCCAAGCCTCAAGGCACTTACGGCAACATGTTGCTGTGGCGTGCTGTGCATATTTTATTATTTCCTTTCCGGCCAAAGGTGTCTGCCTTCCGTCCATAAATGTGTGCTTACCAATTCTGCTTTTGATAAGCTTGGAAGCCTTTGATCGCAATTCAACCTTTCCGCGATTCTGAGCGTGAGTGATTGCAGCTTCCTCTATTTCAGTGTGCCAGAAAACATGCCTTATCAATTCATTTTTCATTGACTTGAAAATGAATCTGGAGTCCTTAATGTTATTCTTATGAACTCTATCCCATTCAATTAAATCAGCCCCACACTCATGGCATACTCGTTCGCTATTATGTTTCCTTAAGGCTGATTTCTTCAAGCTAAAACAATGAAGGCCTTCATTGCATTTTGTTGACCCGCAAGCTATGTTAACAGGTTTCAAGTCTTCGACTCTCACATTGTCCGGGACAATTCGTCTAAATTTTTTTTCCATAATTGTCAATTATTTGAAAGGGCTATTTTAAGTAGGCTTTGATCCATTGTATTTAAGCCCTCAATTGAAATGTTTTTAACGAGTATGCTACTCGCTACTGTAAATGGATCTGGTTCGGCAATTTGAAATGATGTTGCTGCACCCCACCAATTCTGATTACTTAATGAAAGTCTGTAAGCAACAAGATTTGCCAGGATGTCTGGGCGCAAATTTTCCGACCTTGCAATATTGCTAACTGCTGATTTAAGATTTTCTACTCTTCCGTGTGCAAGCCTAACACAATGTTCAACAATTTCCTCTGAACGATTTCCAAAAAGCACATAACGTGAAAAAGTGTTAGCTTCTCTTTCTTCTTCTGATTGATGATCTAAGAATGGATTAAGCTCCTCAGACTCAATAACAGACGCATTTGCCTCATCCAGGTGAGCTAATGCATGATACAACTCATGTAGCAAATCAAAAATCCATCGCGCATGGTACTTCGTTGACTGTTTTAGTACAATTACTTTTCTTCCATCTATATTCCAGCAAGCACCGTGGAATACTCCTGGGTCATTAAGGGGAAGTACACAGAAACCAAGTTCCCAGGCGTAGTTTAGCAAGGATTCTAAATCAAACTTCTTGTATTTGTTTAGGTAATTAACTTTAAACTCATCGCTATCGCCTGGAAGTTGCTCGTCCTTGTCAACCTTACACGCTTTAACTACAAGTTTAGCTAGGTAGTGCGCGTAGTATGAATACGCTGCAATCTGGCTTACGTTGGCATTTGCTGGCGACTTGAATCTTCCCAACCAGGCAGGTGATTCAGCTAATGCAATCCTATCCGTAGTCCACAAATTTCTTTCCTGTAATCCAAATATTGCAGATACAAATGCAGCAATGGCATCAATCTCTGAAGGATAGTTTTGTTTTCTCCAGTCAACTGCCTTTGCTGATGGAACAATCTTTTTCTCCAAAAAGGTTTTGGGGAAGCCAAGCTTAGTAAGTTTCTTAACAAGATCATCAATAGTTAAAAGGGGTCTTGGACGAACTCTTTGCTGGATGGATGTAATAAAACTCATCCCTTCCCTTTGTAGTTTGTCCGGGTCTAAGCTTTCCTGTATAATGATTTCCTTTGCCTTATCAATACTCTCATCAATTTCTTGAGACGTGGATAAAAACAGGCTCAATAGGCTTTCTTGGTCGTCCTTGTTGTCGTGCTTGTTCATATCTAAATTCATTTATAGGTTCTTAATATTCCTAATGTGTCTTTTTATTCGCTTCTGGATATTTCTGACCTTGTCGATGTCCATATCGGAGTATTTTTCCGAAATATCCTGTGGAGTCATTCCTTTAGCGAGGTCAGTAAATACTAACCACATATCAGCATCTTCTAACAGCGTATCCTCAATTTGCTCAATTATGTCTTTATTCAGGAATCTCATCTCCAACATATTATCAAACAGCATAGCGTCATTCATTTCATCGGTGAGGTTAGCACCAGTCGCACTTTTGTATTCTTCAGATTTTAATAGGTTCGAGATTAAACTGTTGATTACAGATTTCAAATATTTAACAATATCCGGTTCCTTATTGGGATCCCAAACCCGTTTTCCCTCATAGACCAGAGTAACGGCTTCATGGGCAAAGTCCTTGTACTGTCTTCCTTGTAATCTGGCATCGGATTTAATACCAAACCATTTCAATCTGAAGATGGAATGTGCGTATAGTTTCAGGATTATTGATGGCCAATCTTGAGCATCTAAGATTGAGAGTAATTGTGGATTCATTTGAGCATATGGTTCTTTTTTAATGTTATTTATAAATAGATAGCTGACGAAAAGAGACTTTTTGCCATCCATCAAAAAAAATAATTGATAATATGCCTTTGGGGCAAACTATTGCACAATTTTCTCTCTATGCAAGGTTTCGATGGCTTCCAGTTGGGCTCTTCAAGGAAACCATTGAAATCTACGAAAAAGATGAGTAAACAGCCAAAATCACGGTATTTTGTGTTTGCAACTATTGCAGTGGTGAAAAGTGATGATCTCCAGTAGCCGTGCTGTTAACGAATGCGCAATTTGGATCACAGTGGTCATTGTGATAATTACTAATGATTCCATGCACTAACCTGTACCGTTGAATGTTAAATTCAGCGCCACCAATTTGGGTACATAATGCTATTAGGTGGAATATTTCCATTGACGCAAGGTTCGCACTGAATGGAAATATATTTTCATTGGTTTTAAGATGGTGGTCATTGTCTAAACCTGCCATATAGCTTGGATCATCCAGCTTACCATTTCTTTCCAAATCAACTTCTGATGGCTGATAAATACCAAGGCACTGTAAGCAGGGTTTGCCGACTGTAACTGTTTGCAGCTGCCATTCAGCAGTTTCAAATTCGGACTTTTCGAATCGCACTTTTATACCTCCATCAATTACCGGAATAAGATGTGAGTAAGCAATGTGATTAAGTATGTACCTGGGTAGCGGCCTGTCAACACATGAAAACAAGACATCGCAATCCAAAGCTTTTCGATAACCCATGTCTAAAGCAATGCTTGAATTTATGGCCTCAATAGAAACATTTTCACACGTTGCTGATCTTCTAATGAGTTCCTCTGCAACGGCAATCTTAAACTTGCCAACGTCTTGAGTGCTGGAACCTGATTGGCGGTCAAGATTATGCTCTTTAATAATATCAAAATCTATAAGCACAAACTTGCGAATGCCCATACGTGCAAGCATCTCCGCCACCAAACTTCCTACGCTGCCAAGACCAACTATCCCTACAGTTAATCTCGAAATTGTTTGATGATCTTGAACACCATAAACAGTTCTCGTTCTCTTGAATTGTTCACGGTATCGAGTTGGAGGAAGCAGTCGATCGTTGTAACTAATTCTCATTAACACGCCAACTGATTTGACCAAGGCCACCCATTGCATAGTCAAATCGTTATTAGGTGAATACTCCCAAACTCTTGCACTCCAGGTTCCATCGCTGCCGGTAGTAAGGCCGACAAGCGGAAGATTAGTCAGGCTCTCTACGGTGGGGGCCATTTTTGTTTCGGCTTTGATATCATCATCACTCATTGACTGCCAACCGGGAAATGGATGTGAATGAAGAAAACATAGTCCCATTCCTTTCGACATTGCAAGGGCACAAACTCTTTTAAAGTATACCTCATTAAAGCTCACATTACCATGCACTTGTCTATCAAGTTCCTGCGGCAAAATAATTTCGTTAATCAAGACTGCCTTTCTGTTTGAACCTAATGATGGAGCGTACAAGGCAAAGCACAAATCCTCCTGGCCGTCATCTCTAATGAGGTGGTCAAGTAAAACTTTATTAAGATAGTCTGGAATCGAAACTGCAAACTCATTATACATTTTTTAGAATGGTTATAATTTGACTCATTAAATATTCTGTGGGGTTTGCAGGCAGAAACTTGAAAGCAAAGCTCCAATATCTCCATTCGGAACCCAGGTTACTCGCAATCACATTTCTTACACTCGGAACATTCTGGTAGTCAACCAGAATTGGATTCGATTTAATGTGCATTGATGAGCCTACAATTCGACCATAGTCAGGAGGGGCCGGTATAGCTAAATCAATTACCCTGCCTTCAAACTTTCCAGCCGGAATAACGAACCCACCAATCATTGCATAATTTAACCCTGAGCTATCCTTGATAGCTACAGGGTCATAACCGAGCAGTTTTAAATCTGCAAGGAGCCTTTCAATCCCGTAATTCATGATACAGTGGTTGGCGTCTTGTCAAAAAGGACAAAATGCATTCCATCCTTCATTTGAATTGGAACGTCCAAGTTCGTCAACTCATCAAAATTGCCCTGATTTTTAAGAGCAAGAGTGAAATTGTCGGGGGAAACTTGGGCGAACTGTGTCAGAATTTCGCGAGGGGTAAGCTCGGCTTTGTCAGTTTCGTGCTTCACCTTTCCGATGAAGAACACGAATTTTTCGGGTTTATTTTCCATACTATTATTGTGTTTATAATTGTATTGCTCATGAGCAAGCTCTTTTTGCCGTTACGGAAAAAAATCACCCACCTTGGTACCAACTTGTGAATATTAGATTTTTCTGACACGCACCTTCGCTTCCGTAATCAATCACGGAAGCTATGCTCGAATCCATTTCCTGGCAGGAGTTTATTTCAACTATCGCCTTTCTTATCGGTGGCTACTACGTCATCACTGTGCTGCTACTGTACAGCAGCGAGATCACTAACATTTTCAAACAAAGGAAACTAAATCTCACGAACACCTACGAGTTGAAGAATCAAACTGATTCAAATGAATCTATTGAACTCATGGGCTCAGTGAAATATGGTGGACGCCAATCTGAAAATGTTCCACGTGAAGAAAAAAGTGAAACAGAAAGTTTGAGTGTAGTTACTGCACAGGAACCGGAAGAACCAATTACGGAAGCGGCAACAAGCGAGGCAGATGAAGCCATGCTTAAATCTGTCTCAATCCTTATCGAAGAAATCAATACGCTCACAGAAGTTGTCGCTGTCGGCAGTAAGGCTGAGTGTGCTGAACTCTTTCGCACACTACTATCGAATTATCCTGACCTGTTTCATACTACGCATGAGCCTGAGATCACAGCATTCATTTACAATTCCTGCATGGAGCATTGTGAATTTCAAATTGAACTAAGTGAAGTCAAAACGTGGTGGCCACAGCAGGAAATTACTACGGTTAATAATCAATAATCATCAAACAAAATTAAGTCCTATGAAAAGAGCAGTTCAATTCACCATTCAAAAAGGTAAAGCACTCGGTCTTGCCTTGATCGTGTGCATGATTACCTATGCGCTGGCTGAAGCGCAGGACGGTAATGCCGGTATCAACGAAGCTACCATGCGTGTGCGGAGTTATTTCACTACCGGCACCAATCTGATGTACGCCATCGGAGCCATCCTTGGGCTCGTTGGGGCTGTAAAGGTTTATCAGAAATGGAACAGCGGTGATCCCGATACAGGGAAAGTCGCGGCCGCATGGTTTGGCAGTTGTGTGTTCCTGGTCATTGTGGCCACTGTGTTACGTTCATTCTTTGGAATCTGATGGCATCCAGCGTTTACAAAATCAACAAGGGTATTAACAAGCCGATTGAGTTCAAGGGCCTCAAGGCGCAGTATATCGCATACCTCGCGATCGGACTCATCGGCCTGTTAATCCTGTTTGCAGTGCTCTACATCATCGGAGTGAACATGTTCGTTTGTCTCGGACTAACGGTAATCCTCGGTGTGCTCTTGTTCATGACCGTTTATCGGATGAGTGACAAGTATGGTCAGCACGGCCTCCTGAAGAAAATGGCAAGGCGAAGCATTCCGGATTTTATCAAGTCAACCTCCCGAAAAGTTTGCATTCAACTCAAGAACTAACATATGGCACAGGAGATTGCATTTCATAAAATATTCCCGATCTACAAGGTAGAACACGACTGCATCCTGTCGAAGCAGGGCGATGTAACGTTGGCTTTTGAAGCGACTCTTCCGGAAATTTTCACCTTATCTGATCAGGAGTACGAAGCCTTCCATCAGGTGTTGGTTAAAGCGATCAAAGTGCTTCCCAACAATACGGTGTTCCATAAGCAGGATTGGTTTCTTTCGAGGAAACATCAACCCGAATTTGAAGGGAAGGAAAATTCATTCCTGTCGCGATCAAGCGAACGGTTTTTTAATGAACGCCCTTACCTGGATCACAAGTGCTATATAATGCTCACTCGAAAACCAGCTAATCGAAAACCATCAAGCTCTGTTTTCTCCAACCTGATCCGCAGGAGTATTGTACCCGAAGGCCCGCTAAATCCACAGCGCATGCAGGAGTTTCTGGATGGCGCAGGACAGTTTGAACGGATACTCAAAGACAGTGGATTTGTAAAGCTGACACGAATAACGGACGATGAATTAGTAGGTGATAACAGGAAACCCGGTTTATTGGAACGCTACTGCTATTTGCTTTCGGAAACAGATCAACCCATGATCAAGGACATCCACTTCAAGGATGATCTGAAAGTTGGCGATCTGCATTGTCAACTGTATTCATTGTCGGATGTTGAAGACCTTCCGGCATTGTGTGGCTCAAGGATCAACTATGACAAATACTCCACTGATAAGACCAAGTTCAGTGTTGGATTTGCCTCACCCTTAGGCCAACTGTTATCCTGTGATCATATCTATAACCAATACATCTTCATCGAGGATCCACACAAGACTATTAAACAGCTCGAAAGTAAACGACTCAGGCTACAATCGCTGGCTACCTATTCCCGTGAAAATGCAATCAGTCGTGATGCCACGAATGATTTTCTAAACGAAGCCATTTCATCACAACGCCTGCCTGTCAAAGCCCATTACAACATCTTGCTCTGGACAGACAATAAAACAGAACTGAAAGAACTTAAAACGCAAGTTTCATCGGCACTTGCTCAGATGGATGCTATCGCGAGGCAGGAAACCGATGGAGCCCCACAGATTTTCTGGGCGGGGCTTCCGGGTAATGAAGCTGACTTTCCGATGAACGATACCTTTGATACGTTCGCAGAACAAGCTACTTGTTTTCTGAATCTGGAAACGAGCTACCAGTCTTCTGTTAGTCCTGTGGGCATACGGCTTGGCGACAGGCTGACTGGCAAGCCTGTTCATGTCGACATTTCAGACGAGCCCGTTAAAAAAGGCATCTGTACCAATCGGAATAAATTCATTCTCGGTCCTTCTGGCAGCGGGAAGTCATTCTTCACCAATCACATGGTACGATCCTACTACGAGCAGGGCACACATATCGTGCTGGTGGACGTAGGTCATTCCTACAAAGGCCTGTGTGACCTTGTGAATGGATACTATTTCACCTACGATGAAGCTAACCCCATCCGGTTTAATCCATTCTACATCGGACAAGGTGATGTGTTGGATACGGAGAAGAAGGAAAGCATAAAGACGCTGTTGCTGGCTTTGTGGAAGAAGGATGATGAGACATTCAACCGTTCAGAGTATGTGGCCTTGTCCATTGCGCTGAAAATGTACTATGAGAAGTTGGAGGCAGATAAAAAACTCTTCCCTTGTTTTAATACTTTTTATGACTTCCTCCGTGATGAATTTGTCGGCATCCTGAAGGAAGATCGGGTGAAGGAGAAGGACTTCGATGTGGAAAACTTCCTCTACGTGTTGCGTCCATATTACAAAGGTGGTGAATTTGACTATCTGCTGAACGCCACGGAAAATCTGGAACTGCTCAAAGAACGTTTCATTGTCTTTGAACTGGACAACATCAAAGACCATCCGATCCTGTTCCCGGTCGTCACCATCATCATCATGGAGGTGTTCATTTCCAAAATGCGCAAGTTGAAGGGCGTGCGCAAGATGATCCTGATTGAAGAAGCTTGGAAAGCCATTGCCAAGGAAGGTATGGCGGAATACATCAAATACTTATTCAAGACAGTCCGCAAGTTTTACGGAGAAGCTATTGTGGTTACACAGGAAGTGGAGGACATTATTAGTTCGCCCATCGTCAAGCAGGCGATCATCAACAATTCAGACTGCAAGATTTTGCTTGACCAGAGCAAGTACCAGAACAAGTTCGACCTGATACAACAACTGCTCGGGCTCACCGAGAAAGAGAAAGCCCTTGTTCTCTCCATTAATAAAGCCAATGATCCTTCCCGGAAATATAAAGAAGTATTTATCAGCCTGGGAGGAATGCTGTCCAAAGTATACGCCACCGAAGTTTCTCTCGAAGAATACCTGGCATACACTACGGAGGAATCAGAAAAAATTAAAGTGCAGGCGTATGCAAAAAAATGGAACAGTGATATAAAAAAAGGAATCGCTGAACTGGCCAATGACATACGCAACGGAAAAGCTTAAACCGATGATTTCTATGAATCAAATAAGAAGAACAATTTTTATCCTGCTTATAGGAATGATAACATTAACAGTCACTCCCATTCAGGATAGCCATGCCGCCATTCCTATTGCTAAGATCATTCAGGAAGGTGTGAAGAAAGTAATCAAAGCCGTTGATCTGATGATCCAGCGGCTTCAGAATAAAACCATTGCGCTGCAGAACGCAGCTAAGGTGTTGGAAAACAAACTTTCAAAACTCAAGCTCAATGAGATTGCTCAATGGACCGAACGCCAGCGGCAGTTATACAAAAAGTACTACGATGAACTTTGGAAGGTTAGGAACACTATCGCCACTTATAAGAGGATCAAAATGATCCTTCAACGTCAACAGCAGATCATTGAAGAGTACAGGTTCACCTGGCACATGATCAACCAGGATAAGCACTTCACCAGATCAGAGATCGACTACATGTATCGTGTGTACACCGGGATACTGAATGAGAGTGTGTACAACCTCGACCAAATTCTTTTAGTGATCAATTCATTCAAAACGCAGATGACCGATGCCAAGCGCCTGGAGATCATCAACAAAGCCGGTGACCAGATTGAACAAAACTATACTGATCTCAAACAGTTCAACAATCAGAATATTCAACTGAGCATGAACCGGGCCAAGGATGAACACGAAGTACTGGTAGTAAAAAAATTATACGGGCTGGAATAAAGTATAGTATGCGAAGACTTGGTTTACATATCGATGAACTGGAAAAGCTGTTGAATGAGAAGGGGTTTGACGGTCACTTCCTTTGTAATTCCGCGTTTCCCGGTAAACTGAGAGAGTCGCTGCATCAGCATCTCATGGAAATGCTTCAGGGCGAAACTCACATTCCTTCATTTTATCTCACAACGTATTCACTCTGGAAGGATGAAGAGAGTCCGTATGTGCAATGTGATTTCAAGGTGCGATACGATAAAGGTCATGGTTTTGGAATTGATAAAGTGGACGCAAAGTATGTGGTCGACCGTTCCTTTAATCCTGTCAGAACTTTCGAAACCCGCCTGAAAAGTAACGAAGATCTGCCAACTCGGGAGAACATTAATTCACTGGTCGGCCCGAGAAAAAGAAGTCTGAGACTTTAAATACAGAATTATGAAATTTTTATTCATCATAGTAACAGGAATATTATTAAGTACAACCTCACCTGCGCAAACTTGGGACGAATGGTTCAAGCAAAAGAAAACGCAGAAGAAATATCTTGCTAAGCAAATTGTTCTACTGAGGCTCTATTTGGGCTACCTTAAAAAAGGGTACGAGATCGCGGACAAAGGCCTTACCACCATTCACAACATCAAGAACGGAGACTTCAACCTGCACCGGGACTTTTTCGGTTCTCTTAAAAATGTCAACCCGCACATTAAGAATTCTGCCAAGGTGGCTGATATTATAGCCTTCCAGGTTTATATCATCCAGAATATAAAACGGGTGAATAATTTCTGTAAGAACAACGAATACTTCACACCTGAAGAAATCCGGTATGTCGCAGCCGTGTATTCCAATATGCTATTCCTGTGTGATGCTTCAATCTCTGAACTGCTGACAATTATCCGGTCGAACGAGACGGAGATGAAAGATGATGAGCGGTTAGTGCGCATCGACAAGTTATATGACGACATGCTGGACAAACATGCCTTCGTACAGTCGTTCGATAGCGATGTGAGACTGATTGCCCGGGAGCGTGAACGCGAAACACGTTCTGTTGAAAGGATGTACAAACAATACGAAACAATTTGACGAAATGGCTATGAAACGAATTTTGCTTACCGGATTACTTTTTGTTGTGTTGGGTCTGAGGCCGGTCTGCGCGCAGTCACAAGAAGCTCAACAACTATTACTGAATTGGGAAAAACTTCGCCAACTCGAAGAGATATTGGACAACATGTATCGCGGTTACAAGATACTCGACAAGGGCTATACCACGATCAAGAACATTGCAAAGGGAAACTACACGATCCACCAGTTATTCATTGACGGATTGATGGCCGTTAATCCATCCATACGAAATTACAAGCGCATTCCCTTTATCATCGAATACCAAAAGTTGTTGCTAAAGGAATATCAGCGCGCCTATAATCGTTTTCGTCAAGATCCCAACTTCAAATTGGAGGAGATCGAATACCTGGCTAACGTCTACAAATTCCTGTTTGATGCCTCCCTTCGAAATATCGATGAGTTAATGATGATCATCACGGCCACTAAACTAAGCATGAGTGACGATGAGCGCATGCAGGCCATCGACAGGATATTCTTTGATATGGAAGACAAACTCATCTTTTTGAGATCCTTCAATAACAACACGCAGCTCCTGGCCATCCAACGGGCGCACTCGCGCAATGACGTGGAAACCATGCGAAAGCTTTATGGCGTCAACTAAAGTAAAACGATGAAAAACATTAAGATCATATTGATATTTCTTCCTGCCGCATTTTTTCCGGGAGTCATGTACGCCCAGGGTTTCGCAGGAGAAATCCACAGCCTGCAAAGTGTGCTGGATCAGCTATATGCGGATATGCTGCCTCTGTGCAGTAAACTGATCGGGGTTGGACGAGGGCTGGCCGCCTTTGCAGCGCTGTGGTATATCGCATCAAGGGTGTGGAGGCATCTGGCCAATGCTGAGCCCATCGACTTCTATCCGTTGCTTCGTCCGTTTGCACTCGGCTTCTGTATCATGATATTTCCATGGGTAATCGCCCTGATGAATGGCGTGTTGAAGCCGACCGTTACAGGTACAGCCGCAATGGTCACCGGATCAAACAATGCTATTGCCTACTTGCTGAAGCTGAAAGAAGAAGCAATTAAGAAAACTCCGGCATGGCAAATGTATGTTGGACCCGGAGGAGAGGGAGATTATGACAAGTGGTATCGTTACACCCATCCCAATGGTACAGGTGAAGGCGTGCTTGATGGTATTGGCAATGATATCAAATTCGGAATGGCCAAAGCTGCCTATAACTTTCGCAATTCCATTAAACAATGGATGTCGGAAATTTTACATATTCTGTATGAAGCCGCAGCTCTTTGCATCAACACGCTCCGGACGTTTTACCTGATCGTGCTCGCCATCCTTGGACCGTTGGTTTTTGGTTTTGCAGTCTTCGATGGCTTTCAACACACACTCACCGTTTGGATGGCACGGTACATCAGTGTGTTTCTCTGGCTACCAGTTGCTAATATATTCGGAGCAATCATTGGTAAAATACAGGAGAACATGCTGAAGGTCGATATCCAGCAGGTGATCCGATATGGCGATACGTTTTTCAGCACAACGGACACAGCTTATCTCATCTTCCTGGTCATTGGCATTGTGGGATACTTTACCGTGCCTAGTGTCGCTAACTACATCGTTCATGCCGGAGGCGGATATACACTGCTTCACAAAGCTTCCAATGTCTTTACGGGAGGAGCGCGAACAACCGTTTCAGCGGCCACCGCAGGCGCTGGAGCAGCAGTCAGTTCGATAAGTCAGTCATCTCACTTAAGTCACGCTGGTTCTTCTCAAAGTAGTTCAGCTATGAAAACTAACGAAGGCTATATGCACGATAAACTTTCGGGTAAATCATGATGAATATGTTTCAACAATTAAGAAATATCGACACTGCATTCAAACACATCCGGTTGTTCTCGCTGGTGCTTATAGCAGGTTGTGTTTTCGCGGTTTGCTTTACGCTCTACAAGAGCTTTCAACTGATCAACGAATCGCAAGAGCGGATATACATTCTCTCCAACGGTAAAGCCCTGGAGGCTTGGTCGGCCGAACGCAAGGACAATATTCCCGTAGAAGCACGCGATCACGTGCGTTCCTTCCACCATCACTTCTTTACCCTTGACCCCGATGACAAAGTCATTCAGGCGAACATTACCAAAGCATTGTATTTGGCCGATGCTTCCGCAAAGAAGCAGTACGATAACCTGAAAGAGAACCGATACTATTCTAATGTGATCTCAGGAAATATTTCGCAGGAGATTGATATTGACAGTATTCGCATTGATATAAACCAATATCCATTCTACTTCCGCTGCTTTGCAAGACAGCGTCTTATCCGCACCACTTCCATTGTGACGAGAAGCCTTGTCACAGAAGGATATCTGCGAAACGTATCGCGCTCCGACAATAATCCGCACGGATTCCTGATCGAAAAATGGAACACGTTGGAAAATCAAGACATTAAAACAGAGAACCGATGAAGTCGAATATGAAAAAGAAAATAAAAGGATCGCTTCCATCCATG
Source organism: Cyclobacteriaceae bacterium (assembly GCA_044229915.1). Lineage (GTDB taxonomy): Bacteria > Bacteroidota > Bacteroidia > Cytophagales > Cyclobacteriaceae > ELB16-189. Next base: position 399,701 of record JBGASB010000003.1, on the reverse strand, counting down.
CAACAGCTGGTAATACAGCGTATCGATTACCTGAACACAACATTCAACGCATTCCCTCAGAGCAAAAAGAAAATGATTCTGGCTTTGACTGGCGTGATGATCGCCTGCCTTAGTGGCGCAATGGTACTTAATGCCATTTATGGTGTTCCGGCAAATCCACTGACATTCGACAAAATCACTTTACTTCACGATATCCAGATGCAACAAACCGATACAACAACCTTAACGCCAATAGGCAAAATGAAAGGCGAGATTGATGGGGACTTTGAAGCCTTCTACCTCGCAGTCGATAAAGACGGACAGGTGTACCTCAATCGTGATCCGGATTATTCGGAAAATCGATACGAGAAATCCAGGGGCTGGGAGTTGGTAACACGTGAGCAACTTGCAGTATATGAGAAAGAACTTCATTTCATTCCACACCAAAAGAAAAGTTTGAGACCATAAAAATTTATCTACATAAAACTTAAAACAATTAAGAGTATGAAACCACATTCAGAAAAATTCCTACAGAAGAGAAGATTCTTCATGGTATTGCCCCTGTTAGTGCTTCCCTTCGTTACGATGATCTTTTGGGCCTTGGGTGGCGGACAAGGTACCTCGGCCCATGCTCACACCGTATCCCATACCGGTCTTAATTTATCGCTGCCCGATGCACATTTCGGAGAGATGGAGATATGGGATAAACTTGCCTTGTATGAAATGGCCGAAAGAGATTCAGCTAAATATGAGGAGGCACGAGAGAGCGATCCGTATTTTGACCTGATCGCATTCCAGACACAGGATCAACAACCGGAAAAGAAGTCGCCCGCGGAAAAAGAGAGCAAACTGATCAATTCTTTCCGGCAAAAGGAAAGACAAGTAAGCGATCCCAATGAAGAACGCGTTACACAAAAGCTGAATGAATTGTATAAAGAAATAAATCGCACCACTGAAAGACCAACTGATCCAAAAAATAATACGACTCTACTTCCTGAGCAAGCATCAGACCCACAGTTCACAGCAGACGTAGACAGGTTGGAGAAGATGATGCAACTTATGCAAGACGGTCAGGGATCTGATCCTGAAATGGAGCAGATTGAAGGCGTTCTGGAAAAGATACTGGACATCCAGCATCCAGATCGGGTGAAGCAAAAGCTGGAAGCGGTAAATGCAAAAGTCAAGTCAAATACCTTTCCTGTTGAACTCGCAAAGAATGATGAGAATATTTCGTTGTTTGATTCGAATGAGAATGGTTCTCACGAATCTATTGATAGTGCTTCCATATTTGAAACGTTATCAACACGTAACCTGGGTCAGAATGGTTTCTTTGGATTGGACGATGAAACACAACAGGCAAACGAGGTGGGCAATGCAATTGAAGCAGTCATTCATGATATGCAGGAGTTAGTTGCGGGGTCAACCGTCAAAATGCGACTCCTTAATAATATTCATATCAAAGGGAGACTCATTCCGAAAGATCAATTCATTTACGGTGTATGCGCTATCAACGGTGAAAGATTGACCGTAGAAGTCAGCTCAATCAGAACAGGAAATTCGCTATTACCTGTGTCATTAGAAGTTTATGACCTGGACGGACTCCCCGGGATTTACATTCCCGGAGCAATTACGCGTGATGCTGCCAAGCAGGCCTCGGATGATGCCTTGCAGAATATTCAATTAATGTCACTAGATCCTTCCATCGGGGCACAGGCTGCTGCGGCCGGTGTGGAAGCGGCCAAAGGACTGTTCAGTAAGAAGGCGAAGCTGATCAAAGTAACAGTGAAGGCCGGCTACCAAGTGTTCCTGATGGACACCAACCCTGCAAGCAACACTACTTTTTAACCATAAACAATTCAATTATGAACCTTTTTGTAAGGATCATTTTATGGGGATTGCTATTGCTGATGTTAGAAAAAGCTGATGCACAATCCCGGACTGTTGTTAGTGATGAAAAGGTCGGTGTCGTGACCTTTCAATAGGATTTGCAACGACACGGGGTTCCGGAACCTCTGCACCTGTTGATGACTGTAGCTACTTATCACACAGGTGATTTTTTGATCCCTCGATAGGGAGTATTGGAAATTTTTTTAACTATTAAACACCAAAGTTATGGGTTTACTGTTTGGCGCTATTGCTGCCTTTGTGACACATGCATGGCCGGTATTACTCCTGCTATTGCTCTGACAAGGCAATGGGGCGATTTAAGTCGCCCCAACTTTAACTATTTAAATCAATCATTAAATCAAAACAAAAATCACATATGTTTTACTTTTTAAGACATGGCTGTATCGAATGGCTCATGGGAAGCATACTAGCACTATGCACCATCGAGGTCGAAGCACAACCAAATAATCATGTGCAATCAATAGAGGTGACATTTAACAAAACATCCTCTCTCGTATTTCCTACAGTGATCAAGTCGGTTGACCGGGGAAGCCGGGATTTGTTGGCGCAAAAGGCTAAGGGCGTAGAAAATGTTCTTCAACTCAAGGCAGCCAGGCCCGGATTTACAGAAACTAACCTGACGGTAATCACAGCTGATGGAAGGATACATCATTTCACGGTGAACTATTCGAAAGAACCCGTAACACAGGTGGTGAATATCGGTGACGATGACGGTGCGGATGACGATCTGCAAAAACTGATCTTCCAGTCCATGATGACAGAATCCGAACTGGAGAAGTATGCCTCACAAATTGTGAATATAAAGCGCAGCATCCGGTTCATCGGTGAAAGCAATCACAAGATCGGTCTTTCTTTGAACGGGATTTACATCCGGGACAATATTATCTTTTATCACTTCCGGATCAGTAACTCATCGAACATCAATTTCGACATTGACTTCCTGAGATTCTTTGTGCAGGACAAGGCAAAGGTAAAACGCACCGCCTCGCAGGAAGTGGACATGAAGCCGGTGTACGTGTATGGTGATGATCAACACATAGCCTCAAACACCGTGCAGGATATTGTTTACGCTCTGGAGAAATTTACCATTCCGGATGCCAAGCGCCTCCACATTGAAATGTTTGAAAAGAACGGTGGAAGGAACCTGGAGCTATCCATCCGGAACAAGACCATTGTGAATGCAAAGCTGATCAAATAGCCAATGCATATGCGATGCTGTCCGATCAACATGAATATTACAAACTATTAAACAACACATTTATGAATGTCAAGAATCTTGAATTTTTGAAAGAGGGCCTGAAGTATTTGGGCTTTGGCGAGAAACTGAATGCTGATCTTGAGAACAAGATCAAGGAGCAACCGGCAGAGTTTAAGCTAAGTATGGTTGGAGAATTCAACAAGGGTGACACTAAAGAGAAAGTGAATTATTCACTTGATTTTAGAAAGTCCGATCAGACTGATATGTATTTTTTCAACCGGTATCAGGCTACCCTGAAAAATGACGACCCTTCAAAGGATGTGACTCAGACTTTTTATATCACAAAAAACTCCGGGATCACCGCTAAAGAGGCTTACAATCTTTTGAGCGGTCGCGCAGTCAATAAAGACCTTAACAATAAAGAAGGTCAACCCTATAACGCATGGCTGCAACTTGATTTCCAGGAGAAGGACAAGAACGATAATTTTAAAGTAAAGCAATACCATGCCGGTTATGGTTACGACCTTGACATGGTCATGGCCAAATACCCCATCAAGGAGCAACTGAATGCCGAAGAGAAAACAAAACTGATGAAGTCCCTGGAAAAAGGAAACCTCACTCAGGTCACCTTTGCACGGGAAGGCGGAGAAGATAAAATGTACATAGCAGCCAATCCGCAATACAAAAACCTGGATCTCTACAATGTAAAAATGGAAAAGCAATTCCAAGGTATCGAGAAGAAAGAGAAGTCAGGCGAGGATAAATCCAAAGAGAAAAAAGAAACAGTGAAGCAGGATTCCGAAGAAGAAAGTGAGGGGAAAAGGAAGTCGAAGAGGAAGGGGATTGGGGTTTAGCCTCGTTTCTTCACATGACGTGACGATCATTAATTGGCAGTCCACAAAAGGTTGTTTTATTATTGTTTTTGAAGGAACAACTCCTTTGTGGACAGCCAATCAATATTCAAAGAGAAAAAGATTTCTCACTCATCCTGCAAACCACTTGTCAAAACCCGATCGTAGCTTAGATTCTTTATCGAATCTATGTTTTGACAAGAGCTTTACAAGAAATTTCTAAAGGACTGAATCTTCAATAAATTCAGCGCATATCACAGATCAAACAAAAATGATGAGACCATTTCACTGCCAAGCCAAGTGTCGATCTTGTGTTTTGATCTTTGTGGAATCGACACCCTTGACAAAGACCGCGCAACAAGCTCATTTGGCGGCTTGTCGGAAGTAATGGTCGAGTGAGATCAATATAGAGTATAATTGTTTTGACCTGGGATAAAAGCGAAAATGCGTTACGGGTATAAACGCGTTCTACAATTCTACCCAAATCCTTTCCGCGACCTGATGCGTCAGCAGTATTTCCTTTTTCGACTTGTGCTGAAGGGTAATGGAGCCATCGAACATTTCTCTTTTCATAATGGTCACGGCATCTCCAATTTGCAATCCCTTTGCGTTCAAGTGGTCGAGGAATGATTTTTCATCTTCTGTAACGGCAGTAATAGTGGCAGTTAATCCTTCTGCGAGGTCAATCAGGGAAGTGCGTTGTTGCGTATGAATTTTCCCATTGCTGTCCGGGATTGGCTCTCCATGCGGGTCGAACTTTGGACTGTTCAGTAATTCATCAATGCGTTCGTAAAAGCGTGGTGAGTTCACGTGCTCCAACTGTTCAGCGATATCATGCACTTCTTCCCATCCAAGACCCATCACCTTTACTAAAAACAATTCCGCCAGGCGGTGTTTTCGAATAATTGCCAAAGCTTCTTTTTTTCCTTTTTCGGTCAGCTTGATACCCTTGTAAGGCGCATAAGCCACCAACTTCTTGATCGCCAAACGTTTCATCATGCTATTTACGCTGGGAAGCTTTACATCCAGTTTTTTGGCCAATTCGGATACATAAACTTCTCCTGTTGACTGTGAAAGTGCATAGATGGACTTGATATAATTTTCTTCTGTCAGCGACCCCATTTTGCAGCTTTTCAGATAAAAATAAGGCTTTTTGTTAATATCGTGAAATTAAAATATTAGAGGCATCTAACATTTTATTTAAACTAATCGTACTTTTAGACGCATGAACCGAAAAACAATATTCGCGGGATTGATCATCCTGGCAGCTTGCGAGGAATTCCAACCCAAGGCACCTCAAGCATATGAGTTGTTGGATGGTCCTGTATCCGGGCTATCGGAAGCCGAGAATCTCCAATTTCTCCGGGGTGATGTGGCTTTTAATGATGAAGTATTTACATCTGCAAATGGCCTTGGGCCTTTGTTTGTCGCCACGTCCTGTGGCAGTTGTCATCCGGGTGATGGCAAAGGTCATCCTTTTACCACACTTACGCGCTTCGGCCAAACCGATGAAAATGGGAATCAATACCTAAATGTCGGTGGCCCTCAACTTCAACACAGGGCAATTCCCGGTTTTACACCGGAAGTGATTCCCCAAAATGCAACACTCTCCCGCTTTACCCCTCCAGCCAATACCGGTCTCGGATTTATAGACGCTGTCAGCGATGCTGAAATTTTAGCCTGGGCTGACCCTGATGATAATGATGGAGACGGCATCAGCGGGGTACCGAACTGGATTAGCCTGAAACAATATGTAAAGGAACGACCAAACAGTGTAACCCAAAACGGTAGGTATATTGGTCGTTTCGGTAAAAAAGCAGCCACTTACGATCTGCTTCAACAAACAGCCACAGCTTATAATCAAGACATTGGAATTACATCCAGTTTCGAACCCGTTGACACGCATTCGGGATTGGTGTTTGATCCGGAAGTTTCCAATCAAACCATTAACGATGTGGTTTTCTATTTGAAGGCACTTAAGGCACCCGAACCACGACCTGAAAGCAATTCAATTGAAGGAAAGCAATTGTTTACCACAATTGGTTGCTCAAAATGTCATCGCCCTGAAATGAAAACAGGTAATTCATCGATTGCAGCCATTGCCAATAAAGCCTTTTATCCCTACAGTGATTTTTTATTGCACGACATGGGCTCTTCACTTGACGATGGATACACCGAAGGCTCGGCAAAAACCTATGAATGGCGTACGCCACCACTTTGGGGTGTAGGTCTTTCAAAGAAGTCGCAGGGAGGACAGTATTTTTTACTACACGATGGAAGAGCCAGAAGCATTGAAGAAGCCATACTTCTTCACGGAGGCGAGGGCATTCAGTCTCGCAGTAACTACGAGGCGTTAACAAATGAGGAGAAAACGAAACTCATTAGATTTTTGGAGAGCTTATAGATATGAAGAGACGCGCATTTATAAGACAAACTTGTATTACCTGTGTCAGTGGCGGGTTGGTTCCATTTCTAATCTCCGGTTGCCAGGCAACACATTATGCAAGCGGTGTCCTAGATGCAACAGGCATCAGCGTGTCGAAGTCGGAGTTCAAATACCATAAAAAAGAACAGATTCTCACCCGTCAATATATCATCGTGCAAAACGACAAATTAGAATTTCCCATTTACGTGTACCGATTTTCTGATACCGAATACAGTGCCCTTTGGATGAAATGCACCCATCAGGGCGCAGAGTTACAGGCCTCGGGTGACATGCTCCATTGCCCAAGTCATGGAAGCGAATTCACCAACAAGGGGGCGGTGAGCAATGGCCCAGCAGAGAAAAATCTTCGTTCATTTCCCGTTATCGTACAAACCGATACCATCACCATAGACTTGCGGCAGTCATGAAAATAAGTTTACTCTTAGCAATTACCCTTGTGATAGGTTCAGCAGCGACAGCGCAAGTAGATTCAACATTGTTCAAAAGAACGCAGCAGGATACTTCTAAGCTACTGCTTAATATGGATGCGGTTTATAACCGCCCCTTTCTTTCTGTGAGTAAATTACCAGTTGCTGTGGGTGGCTATGTAGAAGCTAATTGGCAACATCTCGGTACGGATGGTGTAAGCGAAGGACATCAGTTTCAAATGAGACGCCTTACCTTGTTTATCGCCTCCACCATTTCCAGGCGAATAAAATTCCTTTCGGAAATTGAGTTTGAAGACGGCACAAAGGAAATCAATATTGAATTTGCTTCTGTTGATTTTGAATTTCATCCGCTGCTGAATTTCAGAGGGGGCATTGTAATGAATCCGATTGGTGCTTTCAACCAAAATCATGACGGCCCCAAGTGGGAATTTATTGACAGGCCAATTTCAGCCACTCAACTATTACCCGCCACATGGAGCAATGTGGGCTTCGGTATGTATGGCAAACTATATAGAGACAATTGGGTGTATGCGTATGAAACCTACCTTACCAACGGGTTCGATGACCAGATCATTAACAACAGCGAGAACAAGACATTTCTGCCGGCCTCAAAGCTAAATCAAGCGCGGTTTGAAGAAAGCTTTAATGGTGTGCCATTGTTGACGGCTAAGGTTGCCGTAAGAAATAAAAAAATCGGTGAGTTAGGCTTGTCTTATATGGGTGGCATCTATAATAAGTTTCAAGAAGATGGTTTGGTGCTGGATGAAAAGCGTAGGCATATGACCTGGGCCATTGACTTCAACACTGTTTTGCCAACGGGTACCTACTTGAATACGGAATGGGCCTTTACTCGGGTAGATGTGCCGTCCACCTACAGTCAGCAATACGGTGAGAAACAATGGGGAGGATTCTTTGATGCAGTACAGCCTATGTTTAGAAGAAACATATTTGGTTTTGAACGTTCGGTGATAAATGCTGTTTGCCGGTTTGAATATGTCGATTGGAATGTGGGTAATTTTAGTGAAACGGGTGACAACATTCGCGAAGATATTATATCGATAGTGCCTGGAATTAGTTGGCGGCCAACCTCCCAAACCGTAATCCGCTTAAACTACCGATACGCCTGGCAAACGGACATTTTGGGAAATCCGGCTTCAAAAACAGCCGGATTCCTGTTTGGTTTTTCCAGCTATTTTTAACGCTTGAGGACAGTTGCAACCCTATTGCATGGTTTTTTCGTTTATTTTTGCGCTATGAGAGTGATACGCTTTCTTTTCGCGATGTACGTTCTTGCCCTGGCGGTTTACCCGTGCAGTGATAAAGAAACCTGCGCTGACGAACGTAAGGCGGGTATTGTTCTTGTTGACAATAGTAATCATGCTCACTCTGGCTCAGAGCAAGACGTTTGTACACCCTTTTGTATCTGCTCCTGTTGCGCTGCGCACATTCAACTCAGTCATTTGGCGGACATCTCGATCATCAACTTAGTTCATAACACAAAAGTAATTACACTTTACTTTGAAAAGCCTGTACTTGACAATGCAAAGGCTATCTGGCAACCGCCCAAACTTGCTTAGTAACACTTCTCTTACCAGAGTGACACACCTGTCATTCTGATCATCTGATTCTCACATTTTAAAGTTTGCGCTATGCGCAAGAAAAAACATCGTTCATCATTCCGAACGACAATGGACATTTTAGGATATATCATGGCCGTACTTATCGGGCTTGGATTAATTGGTTTAATCCGGCACATCATACTTCATCATTTCTAATTTCAAATATGTTAGACAAGATCATTCAATACTCAATAAAACATAAACTGGTGATCGGTTTGCTGACGCTGGCGTTGGCCGCGTGGGGCACGTACTCGCTCACGCAGTTGCCTATTGATGCCGTTCCTGATGTTACCAATAATCAGGTGCAGGTTATTACACTAAGTCCGTCTCTGGCTGCACAGGAAGTAGAGCGACTTATCAGCTTTCCGGTAGAGCAAACTATGGCAACCATACCGGAGATTAAAGAGATCCGGAGCATATCGCGTTTTGGCCTCTCTGTCGTTACTATCGTTTTTCACGATGATGTTGACGTGTATTGGTCGAGGCAGCAGGTGAATGAACGCCTTGCAGAAGCCCGAAACCAAATACCTGGTGGAATTGGTAGTCCGGAAATGGCTCCCATTACCACGGGTCTGGGAGAAATTTATCAGTACCTGATTCGTCCGGAGAAAGGATACGAGAAAAAGTATGATGCTGCTGAACTGCGAACCATTCAAGACTGGATTGTTCGAAGACAATTACTCGGCACTCCTGGCGTGGCAGATGTAAGTAGCTTTGGCGGATTTCTAAAACAATACGAAGTTGCCTTAGACCCTGATAAACTGAGAAGTTACAACCTGAGTATTTCCGATGTTTTTACGGCTCTCGAAAGGAACAATCAAAACACCGGTGGAGCGTATATCGATAAAAAGCCAAACGCCTGGTTTATCCGTAGCGAAGGGTTAATTAGTTCCATTGAAGACATTGGAAAAATTGTGGTGAAGAATACATCCGCTGGTGTTCCCATCCTGATTCGCAATGTGGCGGAGGTGCGCTTTGGCGCAGCTAACCGTTACGGTGCCATGACCTACAACAACGAGGGTGAAGTAGTAGGCGCTCTTGTGTTGATGTTGAAAGGCGAAAATTCCAATGCAGTTGTTGCGCGGGTAAAAGAACGCATAGAGCAAATCAAAAAGACCCTGCCTGAAGGTGTTGTCATCGAACCATTTCTTGATCGCAGCAATTTGGTAAATCGGGCCATCGGTACAGTGGAGAAAAACCTGATGGAGGGGGCATTGATTGTCATCCTGGTATTGGTACTATTCCTCGGCAACCTGAGAGCAGGATTGATTGTTGCCTCGGTAATTCCCCTTGCCATGCTGTTTGCTGTGTCATTGATGCATATGTTTGGCGTTTCCGGAAATTTAATGAGCCTTGGTGCCATCGACTTTGGTTTGATCGTGGATGGGGCTGTTATTATCGTTGAGGCTACCATGCACCACCTTGGTCTGCGAAGTATTACACGCAGAATGACACAGGAAGAAATGGATATTGAAGTGTATGAGTCGGCATCGAAAATCAGAAACTCAGCAGCGTTTGGCGAAATCATCATCCTGATTGTTTACTTGCCCATACTGGCGCTTGTGGGGATAGAAGGAAAAATGTTCAAGCCAATGGCCCAGACCGTAAGTTTTGCCATTCTCGGAGCTTTCATTCTTTCATTAACCTATGTTCCCATGATGTCGGCACTCTTCCTGAGCAAGAACCCGCAACATAAGCGCAATTTCTCTGACAAGATGATGGACTTTTTTCAACGCGCGTATCAACCCATCATCAATGGAGCTTTGAAAAGAAAAATGCTCGTAGCCGCGATTGCTGTTGTTCTTTTTGTTGTGAGCATATTTTTATTCGTCAATATGGGTGGTGAGTTTATCCCTACGCTGGAGGAGGGTGACTTTGCTGTGGAAACCCGTGTGCTAACCGGAAGCAGCCTCACACATACCGTTGATGCCTCTTTAAAGGCAGGTGAAATACTGATGCGTGAATTCCCCGATGAGGTGAAAGAGGTAGTAGGTAAAATCGGTGCGGGGGAAATCCCCACCGACCCCATGCCCATTGAAGCCTGCGACCTGATGGTGATTTTGAAAGATAAAAGCGATTGGAAAAAAGCGGATAGCCGCGAAGAACTTGCCGAGAAGATGGGTGAAGCACTGGAGGCAATACCGGGCGTAACGTTTGGATTTCAGCAACCCATACAAATGCGATTCAATGAGTTGATCTCCGGGGTGCGTCAGGATGTAGCGGTGAAAATATTTGGAGAAGACCTCGATGTATTAACAGGGCTGTCGAAGCAGGTAGCGGGCATCACTTCCAGTATTGAAGGTGCACGTGATTTGTATGTGGAAGAAGTTACCGGCTTGCCACAGATAGTTGTACATATTGACCGCGATGAGGTGGCTCGATTTGGATTAGATGTTGAAGCCATTAATCAGGCGATCAGCACTGCCTTTGCGGGACAAAGCGCTGGCTTGGTATATGAAGGTGAAAAACGTTTTGATCTTGTAGTCCGGTTAACAAAAGATAATCGCCAAGGCATTGAAGACGTACAAAATCTTTTTATCACAACACCGACCGGAAATCAGGTACCGCTCGATCAGGTTGCCAAAGTGGAATTCAAACTTGGCCCGAATCAGATACAACGCGAAGATGCCAAGCGAAGAATTATTGTAGGCTTCAACGTCCGTGGCCGCGATGTAGCCAGTATCGTAGAAGAACTACAGCAAAAAATTGAAAAGCAGGTTGATTTCCCACCGGGATATTACCCAACGTATGGCGGTCAGTTTGAAAATCTGAAAGAAGCACAAGCAAGACTTTCGATTGCCGTACCGGTGGCCCTGTTACTGATCTTGATGCTATTGTTTTTCACCTTTGGTTCGTTCAAGCAATCCATTCTCATCTTCATGGCAATTCCAATGGCTGCCATTGGGGGGGTGTTTGCTTTGCTATTGCGAGGAATGCCTTTCAGCATATCGGCAGGTATTGGTTTCATTGCCTTGTTTGGAGTAGCGGTGCTCAATGGTATAGTGTTGATTGCTGAATTCAATCGCTTGAAGAAAGCGGGGCTTACTGATCTGTACGACATCGTAAGAAAGGGAACTCAAATTCGTCTTCGCCCCGTGTTAATGACTGCCGCTGTCGCATCGCTTGGATTTTTGCCAATGGCGCTGGCTACCAGTGCAGGTGCCGAAGTACAGAAACCTCTGGCCACGGTTGTGATTGGGGGACTGATCAGTTCTACAGTGCTGACATTAATCGTACTCCCATGCCTTTACATCTATTTCGAAAAAATTAACATTCCTATGAAGACAATCAGATTGATTTTACTTCCCGCCCTGATTTCCGTAGGCGTTGCCGCGCAGGCACAAGAGGGAATCAAAGAGGTGAAATTGTATTCAACACACGAAGACTTTGTTGTTGATAAGCCATCTAAAATCATTCGTGTAAAAGATTGCAAAGATGCGGTGAAAGAAACACCTAATGCAAAACTGACGATCAACGGAATTGATGAAACGCTCACGATTAAGTATGGGGCAATTGGTGGGTACAGCATCGGCTCAGATCGTTACAGGGCTTTCGGAGAGAAAGGTTTTTTCAAATCCTACGGCTACTATAAAGTGCTGGACGATTCGTGCCTGGTTACATACTCCAAACGAGTTTATCATTACAAGAGCGGACGAGGATTGAATTACTACTACAGCAGAGATTTGGATTCACCCATTCAGCATCTCTGGATGAAACCCATTCGGAAGGATTTTGCAGACAAGCCCAAGTTTGTACAGAATGTAAAAGACGTTTTTAAATCCTATTATCCGTCACTGTATACAAACGAGAGGTCGTCCGGAAGGGTGCTATTCAATAAACTTTACTGCGATTCTAATATATAAGCCATGAAGAAATATTTTTTAGTAACACTATTCCTGCTCATTACCTTTTTAGGAAGGTCGCAGCAATTGCTTACTCTGGAACAAGCTATTGAAACAGCTTTAAAAAATAATGGCAGTGTCCGAACTGAGACGTATAACGTAGAATCGCAAAGAGCTTTGAAGAAAACGGGTTTTGATCTTCCAAAGACAAACGTGTCGTTGCTCTATGGTCAGTACAACAGCTATTCAAAAAATGATAATAACCTGACGGTAACACAAACCATTCCCTTTACCGCCTTTGGTAGCCAAAGTGCGTTGAACCGATCGCTTGTGGCCTCAAGTGAATTGAAGAAGGCCGCGACTGAAAACGAATTGGTTTTCCAGGTGAAACAGGTTTGCTATCAACTGGCGTTTCTCAAAGCAAAACATAAGTTGCTCCAGCAACAAGACAGCATCTACGAAGGTTTTTTAAAAGCTGCATCTCTTCGCTATAAAACAGGGGAAGCTAATTTGCTGGAACAGACAACTGCCGAATCGCAGCGCAACGAAGTAAAGAACATGCTGGCAAAAAATATGGCTGATCAGGTGGTCGTTCGCACGCAACTGAAAACGCTCATTAACAGCAATGAACTACCAGACATTGTAAATGTGGAGTTGAACAAAGTTTCCTTTACTAACACACCAGATAGTGCGGCTATTCAATCTAATCCATCTACCTCCTACATGCGTCAACAAGTGCAGGTGGCCAAAGATGTGAAGAAAGTAGAATCAGCAAAGGCCGCTCCTGAAATTCTATTGGGTTTCTTTACACAAACATTAATTGGTGTTCAAGATACTGAATCCGGATCGGGAGCAATTGCTACTTCAAGTGATCGCTTCACAGGCTTTCAGGTGGGGTTGGCTATTCCGGTATGGTTTGTTCCTCATCAGGGAAGAGTAAGGGCTGCCGAATATAATCGCCAGTCGGCAGAGAGTAACTATCAGTACTACTATAAAACACTGCAAGGTCAATATCAACAGGCCATACAGGAGTATGCCAAGAACAAAAACAGTCTGTACTATTATACTACCTCAGCATTACCCAATGCAGAGCTGATTCTAAAACAGTCGCAAACAGCTTTTAAAAATGGCGAGATAGGTTACGCAGAATATTTACTAGGTGTTCAAAAGGCAATTGCTATTAAAGAAGGGCATCTCCAGACGCTGAACGATTACAACCAGTCCATTATTTACATTGAATTCTTGTCAGGCAATAAATAACAGAACAACATGAAAAACATACATAAATTATTTGCACTCTTACTCTTGTCTACGGTAACGGCCCTGGTGATATCCTGTGGCAATGCCAGTACTGAAGCAATAGAGGAAGAGCACCACGATGAAGCGGAGAACACAGCGGAACTTACCGATAAACAGATAAAGACCGCTGGCATTGAACTCGGTAAAGTAGAGCAAAAGCAAATCAGCGGAACCATCAAGGTTAATGGTATGCTGGATGTTCCGCCACAACAGATGGTAAGCGTATCCGCTCCTTTGGGTGGATTTCTCAAAAGTACGGTGTTGCTTCAGGGTTCGAGAGTTACCAAAGGGCAAGTGATTGCCGTAATTGAAAACCCCGAATACATTCAATTGCAACAAGACTACCTGGAAGCGAAAAATCAGTTCGATTTTGCGTATGCCGACTATGAACGCCAGCAGGAACTTGCCAAGGAAAATGTAAATGCACAAAAAACATTGCAGCAGGCAAAGACGACCTATCAAAGTTGGTTGGCGAAGAAGAACGGGTTGCTTGCCAAGCTCAAACTAATCAATGTTGACATGACCTCGCTGGAGGCAGGCACGATCTCCAGTACGTCAAACATATATTCAACTATAAATGGATTCGTAACGGAAGTAAATGTCAACATCGGAAAATTTGTTAACCCCAGCGACATACTTTTTGAAATCGTGGACACCGAACACCTTCATGCAGAGTTAATTATTTTTGAAAAGGACGTTCGTAAAATTAAGATCGGGCAAAAAGTCCGATTCACGCTGGCCAATGAAACCAAAGAACGGATGGCAACTGTGTACCTGATTGGAAGAGAGATCAGCGCGGACAGAACAATTCGCATTCACTGCCACATCGACAAGGAAGACAAAGACTTATTGCCGGGCATGTACCTGAAGGCTATCGTAGAAACGGGGGGTACAGCCGTAACGGCATTACCCAACGAAGCCATTATTGATTTTCAGGGAAAGAAATATGTCTTTATTAAAACTGAAGAAGGGCACCGAGATGACGAAGAAAATCAAACGAAGGAAGGGTCCGAAGAAGGTGGTGAACACAAGGAGGAAGGACAGCACTTTATGATGCAGGAGATAGTAGTGGGCAATAGCGAATTAGGGTACACAGAAGTAATTTTACCAGAGGGATGGAACAATGAAAATGAAGTGGTAGTGAAAGGCGCATATGCCATCCTTTCGAAAATGAAAAATAGCGAAGAGGAAGGACACGGACATTAAACTTTAAATATGAAACTCTACTGGAGTATGCCTGACGGCTTGAAGATTCATTACCGTGGGGAACTGGAACTCTATAAAACTGAGCTTGACAAAGGCAACCTTCAAGATGCATGGCGACATCTGGAACGTGCGCATATTCTTGGTCAGCCTTGGCCGCGAGAGCATTCGCATGTTCATTGGGTTATGCTCAAGTTTGGCTTTCGTATAAAGGATGTGAGAGAGATTGTCGGGCAAATACCGCGTTTATTTGTCGGTGGTGTCAAATCATTTGTGGGCACTATTCCTGTGGGCAACACGGGTGGGGCTAACGTACCACCATTACGTCCGATGGAAATCCCGGACGACCTTCAAGCTATATTAAAACCCTATCACACTAAAGGATGATTACGCTCATTGTAGGAAGTTTGATTCTGAGTGTACTTCACGCACTGATTCCCAACCATTGGTTGCCTGTACTCGCCATCGCCAAAAAGGGAAACTGGTCGATGCAGCAAACCACAAAGGTTACATTTATTGCAGGACTATCACACGCCTTAAGCACGGTGCTCATTGGTGTTATCATTGGTGTAACGGGTTTTCAGTTGGCCGCTAATGTGGAGTACTTCGCTGCTTATATTGCCCCCGCGGTATTAACGGCTTTGGGTATTTTCTACATCTATCAACATCACAAGCACAAACATTTTCACCTGCACCGGCACAAAGAAATTGTCTCTGATAACAAAGTAATCTTCAGCCTGGTGGTGGCTATGTTCTTTTCACCCTGTTTTGAAATTGAAGCCTACTTCCTGATGGCTGGTACAAGCGGTTGGTGGATGGTTACACTGCTGGCAATTCTTTATACCCTTGTTACCGTAAGCGGTATGGTAATTTGGGTTAGCATAACCTATAGAGGACTACTCAAACTTAACTGGCACACTCTTGAACACAATGCAGGAGTCATAACAGGCATTACGCTGGTGTTGACAGGTATCCTTTCATTTTTCATTCATTAACTTTTCATTTATGACTAACCATCAACATACAAACATTCAATCAGACGATACTTGCTGCACACCGGATCTGAATGCTGTTAATCAAAACAAAAACACACAATCCAAACAGACTGAAAGTGAATCAGGCATTAGCAGGGAATGGCTGTCTGCTATTGCAAGTTTCATTTTATTGGCTGCGGGTTTGGTACTGGATAATTGGATACAACCCTCGTGGTTTGAAAAAACAGTTCGGTTTGCCTGGTATGCTGTTGCTTACGTGCCAGTAGGGCTACCGGTTTTGTTCAAAGGAATTCGCATTGCTTTTAGAGGCGATATGTTTACCGAGTTTATTCTGATGAGCATCGCTACCCTTGGTGCATTTTACATTGGTGAATATCCGGAAGGTGTCGCTGTTATGCTTTTCTATGCCGTGGGCGAACTTTTTCAAGATGCTGCGGTGAATAAAGCCAAACGAAGCATCAAAGCGTTGATGGATATGCGACCTGATACAGCCAATGTTTTTCGAAATGGAAAGTTTGATGAAGTTGATCCAACGAACGTAGTTGTTGGCGAAACGATCCAGATAAAAGTAGGTGAACGTGTTCCTCTTGATGGAGAAATGTTGAGTGACGGTAGTTCCTTTAACACCGCTGCCCTTACGGGTGAAAGCAAACCAAAGTCCATTGATAAAGGAGAAACGGTTCTGGCTGGCATGATCAATGAACAAAAAGTAGTTGAAGTGAAAGTCACGAAACTGTTTAATGAAAGTTCGCTGGCCAGAATCCTCACGCTGGTGCAAAATGCGACTGGACGAAAAGCGAAAACTGAGTTGTTTATCCGGAAGTTTGCACGGGTATATACACCCATAGTTGTTTTTCTTGCACTTGCACTGACCTTACTGCCATACTTCTTTGTTGACAATTATGTTTTTAATGACTGGCTCTATCGCGCCCTTATCTTCCTGGTGATTTCTTGTCCTTGTGCGCTGGTTGTTGCTATTCCGCTCGGATATTTTGGCGGCATCGGTGCCGGTTCGCGTAACGGAATTCTCTTCAAAGGTTCAAACTATCTTGACTTGATGACGCGGGTTGATACCATCGTGATGGATAAAACCGGAACACTAACCAAGGGTGTATTTAAAGTTCAAAAAGTTGAGGGTCCGTTAGACCAAAAGGAATGGGTTCCGTTGATAGCCGCACTTGAATCTCAGTCAACCCATCCCATTGCCAAAGCTGTTGTGGAATATGCTGACAGTAATTTTGAAAATCTTCAGGTCAGCGACATAGAGGAAATCAAGGGGCATGGCCTTAAGGGGACTGTCAATGGAAAGCAAGTCCTGGCCGGTAACGTCAGGCTGCTCGATAAATTCGGAGTTGCTGTTACCGAAGAAGTTCGCACAATCACCGATAGCATTGTAGTCGCGTCCGTGAATGGAACCTTTGCGGGGTACATCACCATTGCTGACGAATTGAAGGAAGACAGTAAGGAAGCTATCCGGCAAATGCATGCTTCTAAATTGAAAACAGTGATGCTGAGTGGCGACAAGCAGGTTGTTGCAAATAAAATAGCCAAAGCGTTAAATATCGACCAGGCACATGGCGACCTGCTGCCAGAACACAAGGTGATGAAAGTGGAGGAAATCAAAGCAGGTAAGAAAGAGCCCATTGCCTTTGTAGGGGACGGGATCAACGATGCGCCTGTACTTGCCATAAGCGATGTAGGGATTGCAATGGGAGGATTAGGAAGTGATGCCGCGATTGAAACAGCAGATGTCGTGATTCAGACCGATCAGCCATCCAAAATTGTAACAGCGATCAAGATAGGTAAAGCGACTAACCAAATTGTTTGGCAAAACATCGCATTGGCTTTTGGAGTAAAAGTAATTGTGATGGCTCTCGGTGCCGGTGGGTTAGCTACCATGTGGGAAGCTGTATTTGCTGACGTTGGCGTGGCCTTGCTTGCCATTTTAAATGCAGTAAGAATTCAGCGGATGAGGTTTTAAACGAGGAAGGCTTTCAGAAATTCCCGAAAGCCTTCCTTGCTGCTTAATTGATCCTTCCAATTTTTTGGACTCCTTTGGAAATAATCCAGGTTGGGTATCCATGCGATACTACGTTTCCTTTTTTTGCATCCCCATATCTTCCGACAGTTTGTACACCTTTGGAGATTACATAGGCGGGCTGATCGACCGACTTAATATCAAGTCCTGTTTTGCGGGTTAGCAAATCTTTGTTGCTGAACCGTTGAACATCTTTTGAGATCACCCATCCCTGCGCTATGCGATTGTCGGGTTGATTTTGTGAATAGGCGAATATACTGGCGAGTGAAAACGCGACTGCTATAAAAATTCTATTTGATGCTTTCATGATTTCTGGTTTTTAAATTTTAGTAATGCCGGACGATTGATAACCATCCAAGTTTGCGTAATGAAAAATGGGAGTCTGAAGATTTCCAGACTTTGAAGGTCAGTCTAAATGATGAAAACCCGATTGATGAGATAGATTGGATATCTGTCACTGATCTTTGACCGGTGATCAACAATTGATCCGACTAAACCGGTACGCATTGAGTGGCTTCTTAAAGCAATTTCTTCATTCAATCCCTCTGATAATGGTGGGATAGAACAAGATGAAACGGGCGACTCGTAATTGGCGTTGATTTTCGCCAACAGTGTAACGTGTTTGCAGCAGCTATTCTCAAGCAGGTTGTCAGGGCAACAGTTTCGAACTGATTTGGACAATGCTATATCGTCTGTGGAACCGTTACAATACCGATAGTTGATAAGTACTCCAGTACTGAAGGGAACGTATATAATAAAAAGCAATATGGAGAGAAATGTATTCATTCTGAATCTACTTTTAATACGTCATACACACTCGAAAGTTTTCACTTTACGGTATGGCATTTCATGATTATTGTCAAATGTAATGTTGACATTCAGCAGCCTTTGAAAATTAAGTGAGGATATTTTGTCCTCCTCAAAATTTTTAGCTTCCGCGAGTATAACAACATCCAGCGTGTTAAATAAGACTCAAAAGCGTAAGATTACCCAAAGGATGTGTGCTTCGAATACTGATCAATTTCGAATGTAACGTTTTTAAAAAATATACAATATTTATAGCACATGGGTATTTTTTAACCGTATCTAAATCGATTCCGTAGATATTTACAACAATATGGCTTGATTTTTACCATAGGTTGGATACCTTGTTTTATTCAGTGATTTGTTTAAGCAACAAACTGGCTGAGCATTACCAATTAAGTATAAAACATTACCAAGATTATATAAGTAGCATAAACAATGCATATTGACTCGCACTTACCAATGAACTTTTTAAACCAACTTAACCTTTAACTTTTGATTATTATGAAAACGAAAAACCTCTTGCTTGTCTCTCTCTTCCTTACGTTAAGTCTCCCGGGATTTGCGCAAACCATTATCAGTGGAGTGTATAAAACCTATGATGACTATACGAACCAAAAAATCACTTTCGGTATTGATTGCAAAACCGAGAAACATAAAATCAAGCTAAATGAATTTCCAAACAAATCATTCATTACGGTAATACACGATGGCAAACCACACCAAATGGCCAAAGACAGCGTTTTTGGCTACCAACTTTGTGACGGAAATTTTGTACGTTTTGTAGATAACACAGATTATCACTTAACTGAAAAAGGGGATGTGTGGCTCTATAAGAAGTTGATAGTAAAATCGCCCAAAGGATCACCTGAGCCGAATCTAAATTTCTTTAGCGTTGCTGGTGAAAAACCTATAGTTCTTACTATGGAGAACCTGAAAAAAGCGTTTCCCAACAATCATAAATTTCATGATGCCTTGACCGCGCAATTTAAGAACGATGCAGAACTAGCTTCATTTGATAGCTTTCATAAGAAATCGAAGGTTAATCATTTGTTGGAAATGTCCAGAAACTAACTAAACATCAAATTGAATATGAAGACAAACTTGATCTTATTTCTGATGCTATTTACGGTTGCTTCTTTGCACTTAAAAGCTCAGGAACTTCCTCCTAAACACAGAGGAATGCATCCTGTTTTAAAATCCGATGGAAAGGTGTACGATGAAAGTGGTAAGCAACTCGGCTACATTACCAAGAAGGGCAAAATATGCGATGTGACCGGAAAAGTAATTGGTATTATTTCAAAATCAGGTGACGTCACCACCGGAAATGGCAAAGGCATCATCGGCACCATACAAAAGGACGGTAGCTTTAAATCCAGCAAGGGGTACGTGGTAACTGATGAAGATGGAGTGCTCAAAGTGCAAGGAAAGGAAGTAGCCAAGGTAGAACATGGATATAAATATAGAAAAGACCATGGCTGCGTAGTTCATTGCTTCTTCAGTTCAGAAAGCGAAGATGCCAAAGAAATCGATGGGAATATCCAGCAATAAACTGGTGCAAAATGAGCAAAAGCCTGTCGGTTGGCAGGCTTTTCTCGTTTCTAAAGCTGCCATAATTTTATAACTTTATATCAGATATGCCAGATTCCTGATTTCTGTCATGTATTCAAGCAACTAATGTCATAGGGTGCTGCTTGGCTTAGTAGTTAGTTTGTTATAACAATTAAGCAATGATACGTTTCTCAGCCATACGAAAGTTCAAATGCCCGCTAGCGCTTTGCGTGATCGTATCATTTGCTTTAGTATTTGGATGTGACCTTTTATGCGACTTGGGCATTATTTCATTTTCGCCTAACACACCTACCGTTGTAACCACTACTTCTCATAATCATAGTAATCAAAATGTGCCGGGGCACCATGGAGGTTCGGCAACAGCAGGTCATGATCATAATTCCCACAGTCATACAGGTGATAAGCATGACCATGGCAATGAAGCAGAAGATTGCTGTGATGACATCACCCAGCAGTTCTATTCATCGCTGGTAAGTTCCTCAGGCGCATCACTTGGTTCGCTGATTCATGCCGAAGCATTTAAATTAATCAGCGCATTTACACTTCCGGGTATCTTCAAGGTTGAATCCTTTAAAGGGTTACAGGTTGTTTCTACGTATGACCACCACTCCAATGGCCCGCCTGGCGGAAAGATCGGCCAACGTATCTGTATTCTTTTTTGCACTTTCCTTATTTAAGTCATTCGACTCATTGCCTCTACTTGCTACGAGTTCATAGCAAGCATTGCATGTTTGTTTCCTTTTCTCAAGTTCTGAGAGGATAACAATACTTCCATTTCATTCTTTCTTTTAGTCCTTAAACCCATCGGGTTGAGTTATGAAAATATTCAAGTTGCATATTAAAAACATGCTCTGCGATCGCTGCATTTACGTGGTGCGGCAGATTTTAAATCAGTTCAATGTTTTACGGGTAAAAATCGAACTCGGACAAGTTTCATTCTTATCCGCAAATGAGCATATCATACCCTTATTAGAAAAGAGACTTAATGAATTCAACCTGCAAATCATTCATTCTAAAGATGAACAGATTATTGAATCCATCAAACTGGAAGTAAAGCGATACCTCGATGAGATCGAACAACATGACAAGGCTGGCAAGTTTTCAGACTTTGTGGAGAGGCGATTGTCGAAGAATTACTATAACCTGAGCAAACTATTCAGTCGTACAGAAAAAATGACAATTGAGGCCTATTTGATCCGACAACGAATTGAACGGGTGAAGAGACTGCTCCGGGAAGACCAACTCACACTAAATGAAATAGCAGATCGCCTGCACTACACCAACGTACAACATCTTTCATCGCAATTTAGAAAGGTCACCGGTTTTTCGGTGCGTGAATATAAAAAGCTGCAACGCACGGAACATGCTCACAAATCACTGATGGAGGTCCTTACTGAAATTCACACTAAGGGATTTGTCAATGCCTTTGACATACACAAGAATAAAATAATTGTAGCAGGCAATTCAAAGAGTGTAAAAGATGTGACGATAAAAGAAGTTTATCGCTTTGACGAAACACCGAATTCGCTGGGGGACAATGCCCTTTACACCATTGAAGACATGCACGGTAATAAGGGCTATTTGATTTGTCAACACTAAAGGAGAAGACCCGGGCAATTAAGTATAAAAAATAACCAGAATAATTTGCCACAAGGCAAGCGGACAAAACGATTTTTAAAGTAAGCAAGCTATGGTAGAAAAAATAATCAGCTGGGCAATTCATAACAGGTTCATGGTTTTGATCGGGATCGTGATGATAACTATTGGAGGAATTTATTCCATCAGGGAGACTCCGGTAGACGCGATTCCCGATCTTTCCGAAAACCAGGTCATCGTGTTCACAGAGTGGATGGGGCGGAATCCGCAAATCATTGAAGACCAAATCACCTATCCGCTCGTCACAAACCTTCAGGGTATTCCCAAAATAAAAACCATTCGTGCCGCCTCCATGTTCGGCATGAGTTTCATTTTCGTGATTTTCGAAGATGATGCGGAGATCTATTGGTCACGAACACGGGTACTGGAACGACTGAACTACGCGCAAAAATTTCTCCCTCCAGGTATCACGCCAACGCTGGGGCCCGATGGCACTGGTATTGGTCACGTTTTCTGGTACACGTTAAAGGGAGATGGTTACAATCTCGGTGAGTTGCGAGCCTTGCAGGATTGGTACGTAAAATTTGCCCTTCAAAATGTGGCGGGGGTAAGTGAAGTGGCTTCCTATGGCGGATTTCAAAAACAATATCAGGTAGCCATTGATCCGCATAAGCTCATCTATTATGGTGTACCCTTGATGGATGTAGCGAAAGCGGTTGTTAATAATAACCGTGATGTCGGTGGCAGTCTCTTTGAAATGAACGACATGGGGTACATGATCCGTGGACTTGGGTACATCAAGACACCGGAAGATATCGAGAATATTTCTGTAGGAACGTACCGCTCTATACCCATACGACTGAAAGATGTTGCCCACATCCAGATGGGTGGCGAGTTAAGATTGGGAATCATCGAAGAAAATGGAGAAGGTGAAGCGGTCGGTGGAATTGTTGTTATGCGCTATGGCGAGAATGCCAAAGACGTTATTGAACGCGTGAAGGTGAGAATAGAAGAATTCAAAAAGGGCCTTCCGGAAGGTGTTGAGTTTCATGTTGCCTATGACCGCAGCGGACTTATCGATGATTCCATTAACACATTGTCTGAAGCATTGTGGCAGGAAATATTGATTGTATCCATTGTGGTCGTACTCTTCCTCTTCCATGTTCGCAGCGGCCTTGTGGCCATAGCTTCTATTTTACTCTCCGTGCTGATAGGGTTCATACTGATGAAGGTTTTCGGAGTAACCTCTAACATCATGTCGTTGGGTGGCATTGCACTGGCGATTGGCGATGTCGTTGATCCGGGAATTGTAATGGCTGAAAATGCTTACCGATCGCTGACTAACCGGGTACTACAAAATAACAAAAGCAATGAAAACAACTGAAAAACAAAGGATCGGTCACACCCGGGAAATTCCGGATGAAGAACGCGTAACTGTAATAGAAGAATCATCTAAAACAGTGGGACGATCTATCTTCTTCTCAGTGATCATTATGATCGTATCATTTGCCCCGGTTCTTTTTCTCACTGGCCAGGAGAGCAAATTATTTACTCCCCTGGTATTGACGAAAACATTTTCACTACTAGGAGCCGCCTTGCTGGCCATCACCGTTTCGCCCATGCTGGCAAGAATATTTGTAAAAGGACGGTTAGTGCCGGAGAGCCGTAACCCCGTGTCGAACTTCTTTGTGAGAATTTATACACCTGTTATCCGTCTTTGTCAACGATTCAAATATGTAACACTCGCAATCTGCTTCGTATTGGTTGCCGGCAGTACACCTTTTGTACTGAATCTTGGAACTGAATTCATGCCGCCTTTGGATGAAGGTTCGCTATTGATGATGCCTGTCACCTTACCAGATGTTTCTAACGCTGAAGCTAAGCGAATAATACAAATACAGGATCGCATATTAAAAAGTATCCCTGAAGTAGAAAACGTACTGGGCAAGGCGGGACGTGCCTATACCGCTACCGACAATTCTCCTATGGCTATGATTGAAACCATTGTCGTACTCAAACCAAAATCAAAATGGAGAGAAGGGATGACAAAAGAGAAACTCATCGCAGAGATGGATGAGCGTGTTCGTATCCCTGGCGTAGTTGTCGGATGGACACAGCCTATCATTAACCGGATCAACATGCTTTCAACCGGTATCCGCACGGACGTTGGTGTGAAAGTGTTCGGTTCAAACCTTGACTCGTTATTCGTCCTTACAGCCGAAATTGAAAAAGCGTTAAGAGGAATTGACGGACTAACCGACCTCTACCTGGAGCAACTCACCGGGGGAAAATACCTGAACATAAAAATCAATCGCGAAGCTATTGCCCGTTATGCGCTCAGCATAGAAGACGTAAACATGGTAATTGAAACTGCCTTGGGTGGCATGATCCTGACCAATACAGTGGAAGGACGAGAGCGTTTCACTATTACCGTCAGGCTTGCACAAGATTACCGGAATGATTTGGATGAGATCAAGCGCGTGCCTGTACAAACATCTTCGTACGGTGTTGTACCCTTATCAGCGCTGGCCGACATCACAGTAGTAGAGGGACCGCCCATGATTAATTCAGAAAACACCAGACTTCGTGGAACAGTGTTGTTCAATGTGCGGGGCCGTGATATGGGAAGTGTTGTGAATGAAGCAAAAGCAAAAATCGATGAGCAATTTAAGAAACTCCCTAAGGGCTACTACATACAGTGGAGCGGCCAATACGAAAATCAGGTGCGTGCCGAAAAACGATTAATGATCATCATTCCTATTACCCTGCTGGTCATTGGTATCATCCTATACATCACGTTCCACACATTTCGTGAAGTAATTATTGTGTTTGTAGGCGTGCCGGTCGCGTTAGTGGGTGGAGTCTATTCATTGTACTTCTACAACGTAAATTTTTCGGTGGCCGTAGCTGTGGGATTTATCGCATTATTCGGAGTGGCTGTCGAGACGGGAGTTTTGATGATCGCTTACATGAATGACTCCATTAAGCGATTGGTGGAAAGAAAAAAAGCTTCAAACGAGACAATCGAAAAACAAGATCTACACGATTCAATTTTTGAAGGTGCCGTACCGCGTGTAAGGCCCTTGCTGATGACCGTGCTTGCTAACATTCTGGGATTGATCCCGATACTCATCTCTACAGGCACAGGCAGTGATGTGATGAAACCCATTGCCATACCATTTGTGTTCGGCCTGGTCTCTTCTACCATTTTCGTGCTGGTGGTGCTACCGGTATTCTACCAGGTAGTCAGGGAATATGAATTGAAAAAAACCGGAACGCTCAAAGTATTAGATATTGAAGAATAACATCATGGGAAGAATCACTCTATATATAATGATCGGCTTATCCGTACTCTTTTACGGGTGTAAAAATGAGTCACATGATGAGCACAGTAAGCATGGATCTCATCCGGAAGATGAAACGATCCAAAAAGCCCTTTCTATTTCGGCAGAACCAACAAACCGGAAAATTATTTCAAGCCAGGCGTTAGTGAAGCCAGTGAGACAACTTCAATCAAGTCCTGTTGAGGCGTATGGATTTATTACCCTTGATGAACGCAGGAGTAACCAGGTATCTGCACGAGTAGGCGGTCGTATCGAAAGGCTTTATGTGAAATATGAAAATCAATTTTTGCGCAAAGGCGATAGGATACTTGACTTGTACAGTCCTGATCTTAATACGTATCAGGAAGAACTATTGTACGCGCATAAAGTTGACCCGGATGGAGAACTTCCAAAACACGCGGCTCATAAACTTAAACTTCTGGGAATAACCGATGCTCAGATAAAACAGATCGTGGAATCAGGCAAGGCATCGCTGACCCTTTCCATCTACAGCGCCTATGACGGATACATTTTTTATTCGCCATCAACCCAAATGTCCCCAACAGGAGCGGCAATGGCTTCTTCAGGAGGAAATAAAATGGGTGGTGGTATGGGGGCAACTTCCCAACAACGACAGTCAAATTCACCTTCCACGTCCACAGCGTCAGGGCCGGTTCGCGAAGGAGCATATGTTTCAGCAGGGCAAACACTTTTTTGGATCAATGACCTTCGTGAGGTGTGGGGTATTCTGTCAGTCGACAACCTTCATCAGTATGAAATAGCACTGAACGATAGTGTAACAATGGAAAGTGAGTTAGCCCCTGATAAACCAATTAAGACTATTGTGCGATACATCGAGCCACAATATGTCACAGGTCAGAAGTTCATTCAGGTTCGAGTGTATCTGTCAAATGCTAATGGAAGCCTTCATATCAATTCACTACTTGAAGCTACCATCCACCCAAAAACAAGAGAGTCGTTGACCTTGCCTGCAACCAGCATTCTGTACTTGGGTGGTAGGCAGGCCGTATGGAAAAAAGTGGGGCAAACCGAAGAGGGTACTCACATTTTGGAAATTCAATTCGTGAGGCTTGGTCCAGTTTCGCAAGGACGTGTAACTGTGGTGAGTGGATTGGAGGCTGATGATGAAGTGGCACTGGATGCCGGGTACTTAATGGATCGTGAAAGTTTGGTTAAACCAGAATGAGTCATGCATAGAAATACGATTTATATAACCCTATTAATTCTCGCCCTCTCAACATCCTGCGGAAAGAAACCAGAACAAGCGCACGAAGGACATGGCGATGCGCATGAAGCGATGCTCTCGTTAACCGACCGGGAACGAGTCGTGGCTAATATTCGGATCGACACTGCACAAATCAAAACAATCTTTGAGGAAACAACACTCATTGGCACCGCTGCAGTTGATGAAAGAAATATCAATATCGTCAGCTCCCGCGTAAAGGGCAGAATCGACAAACTATTTGTGCGCAACCCCGGCACATTTGTGAAAACCGGAGATCCCTTATACAGTATCTATAGTGAAGAACTTTTGTCATACGAAAATGAATACCTGCTGGCTATCAATGAAAATAAAAAAGCAACAACTCAAAAAGAGATTACTCAAAGAATGGTCGAAGCGGCCCGGAGACGCCTTGAGCTTTGGACGCTGACGGAAAAACAAATCAATGAGCTTGAAAAGACGAAAAGTATTTCACCACTGATTACCTTCTATTCAAACCGTAGCGGGTTCTTGTCTGAATTGCTCGTACGTGAGGGCGAATACGTTGAGATAGGTAGCCCTATGTTCAGGCTAGCTGATTTAAATAGCTTATGGATCGAAGCCCAATTATACAGCAGTGAGATCAATTACCTGAGACAGTCACCGACTCTTGAAGTGGAGTTCGAAGCTTTTCCGGGCGAACGCATCAAAGGTGAGATTGTGTACGATAACCCGCGACTGGAGGACAATACGAAGATCAATCTGGTGCGCATCAAGGTTAACAATCAAAAAGGAAATTATAAGCCTGGCTTGATGGCCTATGTCTACTTAAAACGCAACAGAAAAGAGACCCTGGTTATACCGAAATCAGCGCTACTGCTGGAGAATTTTACCACGGTTTGGATTGAAACTCCTGATGGCATGTTTGAACAACGCATGGTTAGAACCGGTATCAGCAACAAACGCGAAGTAGAAATCATAAGTGGATTAATGGCAGGCGACCGCGTAGTAACATCCGGTGCCTATTTATTGAACAGTGCATGGAAAGTAAAACAAGGTGGCGGTGCGATGGAGGGGATGGATATGTGATAGATCCGCCATCTTTTTTGATGAATTGAAAATTTTTTATTGATGAAGAGTTGATGTTAAACTTTAAAAACCAAGTTATGAAAACAGTACACAAACCAATCATTCTTATAGCAGTTGCAGCGGGGTTTCTTTTGGGCGCCTGCGACAACGACAAATTCCCTGAGCCGGAAGTAAAAGACAATGTATCCTTTGCCCTGGATATCCAACCCATCCTGACAGCAGAGTGTGCCTCCTGCCACAATCCATCGGAAGTGGAACCGGATTTTCGTGAGGGTTATGCTTATGAATCGATGGAGGAACTCATCGATGAGGGAGACATTATACCCGGCAATGCAGAAGCGAGTGAGTTGATTGAGATGCTGGAAGGCAACAGCGAAGATGGCAATACCATGCCTCCTGCAGGTCCTATGAGTCCGGCTAAGATTGCATTGATTAAAAAATGGATAGACGAAGGAGCACTCAATAACTGATCAACTCTTAAACCCATCAAGACCATGAAACTCAAAATAATCCTTTACATTACCTTATTCTCCATCTCAGCTTCAGTCCTTGCACAGGAAGCTGATACCGTGCTAGTACCAAAGACGGACAAACCGGAGCGCGATGCCTTCGGAAGTCCCTGGCTGATCGACAACCCAACTGGGATGATCAGTTCAAAGAATACACTCGTATTCGATATCCAGCACCGGTTTGGTGTAATCGAAAGCGGCAACAAAGACCTTCTGGGCATCTGGGGCCCGTCTAATATCAGGCTCGGGCTAAGTTACGCCATCACGGATCGGATTACGCTTGGATTTGGCACAACAAAAAATGATCGCCTACAGGATTTCAATCTGAGAGTAGGACTTCTACGGCAAACCCGTTCGGGGCGTGTGCCGGTGAGCTTAACCTTTTATGGTAACACGGCCATCGATGCGCGTGAGTCCGATTTCTTCCCTAAATCTTCGAACAGACTCTCTTACTTCAGTCAATTGATTGTCATGCGCAGGTTCAGCCGGACGGTGTCGTTGCAGGTTGCTCCGAGCTTTTCGCACTATAATATTGTAGATGAGTCACTTTCCAATAATCAATTTGCAATAGCATTGGGTGGCAAAGTAAGCATCAGTGATAAGACTGCGATCCTTTTCGATTATAGCCAACCTCTTGACCAAAACTCTGACAATCCGGGACTGGCGATAGGTATTGAAATGTCCACCAGTTCACATGCTTTCCAGGTATTTGTAGGTAACTATAATGGCATCGTTCCCCAAAAGAATTACATGCTGAACCCTAACAAACTATCTGAGAAGCAATTTCTCATTGGCTTCAATATTAACAGGCTCTGGAACTTCTAACTGAAATAAACTATGGAACCAGAAAGTGCCAACAATCAACTTTCACGAAAAAAGTTTTTACGCGTAAGTCTTGCTCTGCCTTTTTTACCAGTAACAAAATCATTGGCAGCAGGCTCAGTAAACGCACAAAAGCAAGACGATGAATTCGTCACCATGCTTACGGCTGAAGGCAAGGCAGTAAAGGTGAGAAAGGATGCTGTTAAAAATGCAAAGGTCATCGAAAAGAAAATGTCAAATCAATCCCTGTTAAGTTGGTTAAAACCAAAGGGCTTTACGAAATAAGAAAACTATGGAAGCTGAAAAAGATAACCAGCAAAAGTCGAGACGCAGTTTCGTGGAGCAAGGTCTTAAGTTTGGTTTGCTCACGGCCGCCAGCGGAGCCTTACTCGCAAAAGTATTCGGGAAATCAGAAAGTCCGGACGCTGAAGCGACTATCGAGGTGATGTCAACGGACGGAACGTTGATGCAAGTGCCTGCATCGGCTGTTGAACATACGCACGAAAAGAAATCTGGATACAATCCACGCGAAGGATTTCCCAATCGGAAATTTGTGATGGTGGTTGATTTGGCGAAGTGCCGAAACGCCAGAAAATGCCAAAGTTCCTGCAATAAAAACCATTACATCACGGGCGAAAACGCGTGGATAAAAATTTACAAAATGCAGGACTCTGAAAAATCTGCTCCCTATTGGCAACCCACCTTATGTCAACATTGTGATGAACCGGCCTGCGTAAAAGTGTGCCCCGTTGATGCCACTTTCAAAAGAAGAGACGGTATTGTTCTTATCGACAATGAACGTTGCATCGGATGCCGGTTTTGCATGGCAGCATGTCCATATTCTGTGAGAGTATTTAACTGGTCCGATCCGTGGCAAGGCGATTCGGTAGAGCAAGCAGAATACACTCCTGACTATGCCGGTATCCCCAGTCAAAAAGGAACGGTGGATAAATGTGATTTCTGTCCGCACATGATTGACAAAGGTGAACTGCCGCATTGCGTGAGCGCCTGCCCGAATGATGTGTTTAGTTTCGGAGATATGTATGAAGATACAGTAACCAATGGCAGCGGTCAATCTTTCAAGCTGAGCAAACTTTTGAAAGACAGAGCCGGCTACCGGTTAATGGAAAGTTTAGGAACAGAACCAAGTGTGTACTACCTGCCGCCAAGCGACCGCATTGTTGACTTTGAAGAAGGCCTTGAAAATTACACAGAGTTTAAATCAGTTGATAAACCACAAGAGCCATGAACACTGCCTACGAAAAAATTATACATGACCTGGCTCCAAAAAAATTTAGTTGGAAGGGAAACGCCTGGGTCGCTGTTCTTGTGCTCATTATTCTTGCAGGAATCTATTCCTATGTTCAACAACTAAAGCATGGTTTAGTTATAACGGGCATGAGAGACTATGCGCTATGGGGAATTTATATTTCCAATTTTGTCTTCTTTGTTGCCGTGAGCCTGGTAGGTTCGTTGATCACAGCCATCCTGCGATTGTCTGATGTACATTGGAGTACACCGCTTACGCGCATTGCAGAGATCATCGCTGTCGCAGCCATCATCATGGCTGGCATCGCCATCATCATTGACATGGGACGACCCGACAGAGTATTGAATTTGTTTGTTCACGGCAGACTTCAATCTCCCATCATCTGGGACGTGATTGTGATCAGCACGTACCTCGTACTCAGTATTTTGTTTTTGTATTACCCGCTGTTGCCAGACTTCACACTCCTCAGCAAACATTTTACCGGCAATAGTAAACTGGCGAAATGGTATCGGGTGCTTTCGCTGAACTGGTCTGGTAATGAAAGGCAAGTCAGGATTTACTCAAGATCCATAAAAGTGCTCTCAGTATTAATTATCCCGGTTGCATTTGCCATCCATACGGTAACAGCATGGTTGTTTGAAACCACGTATCGCCCCGGCTGGGACAGCACCAACTTCGGACCTTATTTCGTAGCGGGTGCGTTTGTTGCCGGGTCAAGTGCGGTGATCGTTGTAATGTATGTGCTTCGCAAGACTTACAAATTAGATGACTATATCACCGATCGTCACTTTGATTTAATGGGAAAGATCTTGGTGATGCTCAGTTTGCTGTATTTATACTTCAACATCAATGAGTACCTGATGCCCACCTATAAATCTACTGAAGAAGAAGCCGGGCATTTGCGCAGTTTATTTCTGGGTGAATATGCGTGGTTGTTTTGGACGGCAATTGTTGGAGGATTAGTGGTGCCTGTGGTAGTCCTGATTTTTCCGCAGGGGCGAAAGCCACTTCCCCTTTTTGTTGTATCGCTTGCTGTGGTAACCGGGGCCTGGTGGAAACGCTACCTGATTGTAATCCCTACGCTAAGCCACCCTTTCCTGCCGATTGAAGGCGTACCCGAGGCATGGCGTCATTATTCACCCACATGGATGGAGTGGTCAATTACAGCGGCCACGCTGGCGAGTGCTTTATTGATAGTTACCTTCTTGGTAAGGTTCCTTCCCATTATTCCAATACATGAAACTGCCGAAGAGCGAGGGTTACTGGAAGGTCAATCCGTAAACAAATAGTTATGAAAAACATCCTGAGAATATCAGCCCTCATACTCGTACTCGCTCCTGCATTTGGTCAGGTCGATAAGATCAAAGCAAGAGTGTCAGTACAGCACATCAAAATTATGAATCACGAATCCTTCATACGTATTGAAGCCAAGTATAAAGGTAAAAATGGTATTGAGCCTGCTTCCCAGGTGGAGTTTGAGGTGTATCAAAGAATCACAGAAGATTCACTGCGTCACCTTGGCTCGGCAATTACTAACCAAAGCGGGACGGTAAATTTTTCACTCTCTCACGACCAAGATTTGGCTACATCTGTGAGTGGTGATTTTACATACCTGGTTAAAATTGAAAATGACGCTAAGTTTTCAGATGCAGAAACAGAGTTAACAATTTCAGACGCCAATCTGGTGGCAGTTCTGGAAACTGTTGACAGTGTCAATCAAATCACGGCCACACTCACAGATGCAGAAGGTAAACCTCTGGCATCTCAATCATTGAGCGTTCAGCTACATCGAATGTTTGGCTCACTTTCAATTGGAGAGGAAAGTTATGAGACCGATGAAAATGGTACCATCACCGTACCGGTTGAAGAACCGATGCCGGGGATAGACGGAATACTAACATTTGAAGTGGCCCTGAATGAAAACGAGGAATATGGAACAGTTAAATCCATCATGGATGCACCGATAGGCATACCCATTACCGATCAATCAACCTTTGATAAGAGAACCATGTGGTCGCCACCTTCGAAAACACCTTACTACCTGCTGATATTTCCAAACCTGATCATTCTCGGGGTTTGGGTACCAATACTTATTCTTATTGTCAATCTGTTCAGAATTTCAAGAGCTAAAACAAATTCGTAAACCACAAACCCAAATAACTATGAAAAAGCACACAATTATTCTTCTCCTGGCCTCATCTGTTGCATTTTATTCATTCACGCTGGTATACCAGTCTAAGGAATGGGTAGTGCCAGAAGCTGCCAAAAAAGTAAAAAACCCAACCGATAAATCAAGTAAGGAAGACCTCGCCATCGGCAAATCCTTGTACACTAAACATTGCCAATCCTGCCACGGCAAAGAAGGGTATGGCGATGGCCCCAAGGCAAAGGAATTGAAAGGAAAAGATTTGATGGGCGATTTTTCTACCGCAGCATTCCAGAGCCAGACTGATGGTGCATTGTTTTACAAAATGACAACGGGCCGTGATGACATGCCTGCCTTTGACAAGAAGATTCCAGATGCTGAAGACCGGTGGCTAATCGTCAATTATATCCGTACCCTCAAGCAATAAAGCTTTTGTTATGAAAACAATTTCTATCTCAGATTATGCTTACCGACATCTCGACTACATGTTTCTCAAAGCAGCAAAAGAGTACCGTCCTGAATTTAGTTTGGCTGACTGGGATAATTTGAACAACAAACTCAATCAAATGGAAAAAGAAAGTAAAATATCGAGAGCGCACATGGCCGATAAATTCATTGACTTGGCCAATGAATTTACAAACACCGAACAAAAAGAACGTGTGGGTGCAGCGATCATGTTTGCGGCCGCACGATACAACGCGTTTGAGGCATCCTCTAAATCCAGCAATCTCTTGAGGGATAGGGATGACGCCATAAGTTGGTATACCCGGGAATACAAGAGAATGCTGGAAGCAAACATAGAAGATCTTTTGAATGTGGGGCACAAACCAAAAAACAGTCATCAGTAAAAAAGGACTTAAACAAAGTAAATATGAAAACAACGATTGGAATCATGATGATTTGTCTGATATCAACATGCCTCTGGGCACAAGACAACGCAAATACAAAAATCAGGATAGGCGTGTACGCCAATGCTGGTACCAGTTCGCTGGTACAAGGCATGGGCATGAATATGAATATGTACGGCAGCGGTTATAGTGGAATGAACGGTAATATGACCATGTACAACTATGCCGGTTCATGGGGTGGCGGTGTGAGTTTCACCGTGCCGCTGCATCAACGGTGGTCATTTATTGGCAATGTTGGTTATATGAATCGCGGGGCAAATTATGGTGATATGAACTCCTCGTATAACGACAGTTACAATCTTTCATATCTGGATCTTTGGGCTATGGGCCAATATAACAGCCTGCCGAAAGGCCCGATCAGGTTCACGGCAGTACTCGGCTTAACAGAAAGCACATTACTGTCCGCGAAAGACGAACCATCCGGGACAACCCAGGAAATGATGGACAATGTAAATCGTGTCGACATTGGTATGGTAGTGGGACCAGGATTAGAATTTGGTCTGAAGAAAGGAGCAATTCAAACACGGCTTCTTTATACGTACGGATTTATGAATGTATTCCGCGGCATGTACTACGACAGTGGCATGCAATCCAATAACGCAGCTTTTCTCTTGCAGGTTGGCTACATTTTCAGCAGACCATGAAATCTGTATTTCTTTTCTGTTCTCTGCTAAGTCTGTGCAATGTGGTCTATGCCCAGCAAGACAGCAGCGGGGTTTATCTGACGCTCTCGGATTTTCAGCAACAGAAATTGGCGTATGCTATCAATTGCCGGACACAAAAACACAAGATCAAGCAAACCAGTTTTAGTGATCAAAAATTTATTAAAGTGGTTCATAACGACTCGGTGATAACACTTTCAAAAAGTGAAGTATTTGGCTACCGGGATTGCAAGGGTTTATTTCATCGTTTTATTGATAAGGTTAACTACGCCATACTAAATCCCACGGAATACATTATCCTATACAAGCATGAAATCCGGGCACATAAGCAAAGTGAACTCCACTACATGTTCAGCCGCGGATTAGATGGTCATGTTTATAAACTCACAAAACAAAATCTCAAGCAAGCATTTTCTGATCAATTTGAATTTCAAAAAAAGATTGACGAAGTGTTTAAAAATGATATTGAATTGTCGCGGTACGATAAAGCAACTAAGACGTACCTGATCAACTGGCTCTACGGGCGGGTCAAGACATAGAAACACAATTGCAAGGATGTTCTCAGGACTGAAAATAAGCAATGACAATTATGGTCAAAATATCGGGATATATCGGCAACGCTCATTGCCACAGTTTCTTCGTATTGGCATTGACAAGCTATCTCCTTATGAGTTGTGCATCCAGCTATCAAATTGACACCTATCAGATAGCTCCAAAACAAAATTATCCTTATTCGTCCTTTTCCATGATGATAGTTCCTGATTCGGGGAAACAACATTTGGGTCTCCTTAAGTCCATTGGTAATGGTTTCGCCAATAACCTTAAAACCTTTGGCTTAAAAAATGATTCACTCCAACCCGAACTCATATTTATTTTACGCTGGGAAGAACACCTTGTAGGCCGGTTTTCATCGCGCACAAGCAACGAAACCAGTTCAACCTACAGTATTACCAACCCCATTTACTCGCCTTTTGAAAATACATCCGACAGGCTAAAAGGGAGTTCTTCCGCTCCGCACAGAATTCGCTACTACGACAAAGAGTTGTTCATCAGGGTACAGGCCATAGATGCCACCCGAAATGAATTGATCTGGTCAGTTAAAATTTACCCGCACAAAAAGAATGGATTGCCTCCAGAAAGTATTCCAAAAGTTGTGCGGGAGTTAGCGGATTCCTTTGAAAGAGTACAATTCAATATTGATAAAATCAATCAGCCATGACCGCTACTATTATTAAAGCTTCCGGTGAAAGTGAAGCATTTCAAAAAGACAAGTTGCTACAATCGCTCATGCGGGCTGGAGCCTCTACTATTTTGGCAGAGAAGGTAGCATCAGAAGTCGCAAAAGGCCTCCGAAACGGAATGTCTACCAAACACATTTATAAAAAAGCTCACGAATTGTTAAGGCGTGCTGCCCGGCCGGTGGCAGGACGTTACCATCTCAAAAATGGTATCATGGAACTAGGACCGTCAGGCTTTCCCTTTGAATTATATGTATCGGAAATTCTTAAGCAAAAGAATTTCGAGGTTCAAGTGGGAAAAATAGTGGAAGGACATTGTGTGAATCATGAAGTAGATGTAATTGCTCAGAAAGATGACCGTCATTTCATGGTTGAATGCAAATATCACAACAGCCCGGGTATGGTCTGCGATGTTAAGATTCCACTTTACATACAAGCGCGATTTCACGATGTGGAAGCGCGCTGGAAATTAATTCCTGGTCACGGAGAAAAATTTCATCAAGGCTGGGTGGTAACCAACACCCGGTTTACCACAGACGCAATTAAATATGCGGCATGCTCAGGGCTGAATCTCGTAAGCCTTGATTTTCCTCAACGTGGAAGCCTGCGTGAAATGATTGAGGAAACAGGTCTTTATCCCCTTACATGTCTTACCACGCTCACCCAACAGGAAAAGAAATTATTACTGGAGAAGAAAATTGTTTTGTGCCGCGATATATGTCACAATCCCGCATATCTCCGGCAGATAAACCTTCCTGTCCTCCGGATAAAGGAAGTTCTGGAAGAAGGCCATCAACTATGTCATAAACTTATACAACATGATCAACACTGACATCTTTAAACAAGTAGTTCATAGCAGTCCTCTGGAAGACGTGCTGCAATCACTCGAAACTGATGGCACCCGCGGCCTTAGCGGGGAAGTATCCACGCAGAGATTGAAACAATTTGGAAACAATTCTATTACGCATGAGAAAAAGAAAAGCCTGTTGGTAGTTTTTATGCGGCAGTTCAATAGTCCCATCGTCTATCTGCTCATCCTCGCAGCGGGTCTTTCATTTTTCTTTCAGGAGTGGCTCGATGGTGCTGCCATTCTTGTTGTTATCTTCATTAATTCCATTATCGGATTCTACATGGAATACCAGGCGGAGCGGTCGATGGAAGCATTGAAAAAATTGTCTGTTCTTCCCGCCAAGGTTATTCGCGATGGAGAGTTGAAAGAGGTCAATGCAGAGGAACTTGTGCCAGGTGATCTGATATTTCTTGAAGCTGGTGATATGGTCCCCGCAGACGGGCGGATATTTCGTTCTTCACAGTTACAGGTTGATGAAGCAGCCCTTACGGGTGAGTCGATCCCTGTGGAAAAAAAAGTATCTCAACTCAAGGAAGATACCACACTGGCCGAACGAATCAACATGCTTTACAAAGGCACATTTGTTACGAAGGGAAACGCTTATGGAGTCATTACTGGTACGGGTATGCAAACTGAACTCGGCAGGATTGCCAGTCTCGTACAATCGGCTGAACAGGCAGCTACACCGCTGGAAAGGAAACTGGAGCAGTTCAGCAAGAAACTGATCAAGATTACGGTTGCGCTGGTGGTGATCATTTTCTTTGCTGGCATTCTCAACGGTCAGCATATTCTTGAAATGCTGGAGACTTCTATCGCGCTGGCAGTGGCAGCCGTGCCTGAAGGCTTGCCCATTGTCGCCACATTAGCTCTTGCCCAGGGAATGATGAAAATGGCCCGGCACAATGTGATCGTGAAGAAATTATCGGCTGTAGAGACCCTTGGTGGTACCAACGTGATTTGCACCGATAAAACAGGAACCCTAACCCAAAACAAAATTGAGGTACATGTTATCGTAACGCCTTCCGGCAAGTACGATGTAAGCAATGGAAAAATTGTCAATTCTGATGACCCGGCATTCCAACGGGTTTTAGCATGTTCTGTGCTATGCAACACAGCCGCCCTTGGTGTAAATGGAAGTGAAACCGGTGATCCGCTTGAAGTGGGGCTCCTGAAATTTGCCATCACTCAGGGAACTTCCATAGAAGCGATGCGAAAGGAAAACCCGGTAGTACAGGAAGAACCATTTTCCTCGGAAACCAAAGTCATGGCTACACGGCATCAAACAACCGAAGGTAAATCATTGATTTATGCAAAGGGTGCCGCAGAAGAATTGCTAGATAAGTGCACATACGTTATCAATGGCACGGAAGAATTTGAGCTCCATGGAGCCCTGAAAAAAAACCTGTTATTGGAAGCTGAAAAACTTTCAGCATCAGGTTACCGAGTGATCGCGGCTGCAACACGCATGGCCAGCAATGGTGAGGATTCTTTGGCCTCTAATTTAGTATTTGCCGGATTGAT
Organism: Cyclobacteriaceae bacterium; assembly: GCA_044229915.1. Taxonomy (GTDB): domain Bacteria; phylum Bacteroidota; class Bacteroidia; order Cytophagales; family Cyclobacteriaceae; genus ELB16-189. The sequence goes on along the minus strand of JBGASB010000003.1, from coordinate 362,363 downwards.
TGGCATGATCGACCCACCCCGGGCCGATGTTTTCGGTGCCGTGAAGGAATGTAAGTCGGCAGGCATTAAGGTGATTATGATAACCGGTGACCATCCGGCCACAGCCGAAAATATCGGACGACAACTGGGAATTTTGGATCAGGTGGACCGGCCCGTCATGACTGGTAAAGACATGAAAGACTATGATCATCTTTCAGAAGATGAGAAAGACAATTGGGTGGGAGCCACAGTATTCGCTCGTGTAAGCCCCAAACAAAAACTTGATCTGGTGAATGTGTTGCAAGACAGAAAACACATAGTAGGAATGACCGGTGATGGGGTGAACGATGCGCCTGCCCTTAAAAAATCTGACATCGGAATAGCGATGGGCTTACGCGGTACGCAAGTTGCCCAAGAAGTGGCCGACATGGTTTTGAAAGACGACTCGTTCTCTTCCATTGTGCTGGCCATCCGTCAGGGCCGCATCATATTCGATAACATCAGGAAGTTTGTTATTTTTCTTTTGTCTTGTAACCTAAGCGAACTCTTTGTGATTGCCGTTGCATCCGTGCTCAATCTTCATTTTCAACTCTTTCCTTTACAGATTCTCTACATCAACATCATCACCGATGTCCTTCCTGCGCTTGCTCTTGGTGTAACAGCCGGTGGCGCTTCTATTATGAAACAGCCTCCCCGCAATACGGATGAACCCATTATCGATACCAAACGATGGACCGCAATTATTGTATATTCTGTGATCATCACCTTGACAACCTTAGGTGCAGTGTTCATAAGTCATTTTACTGTTCACAAGTCGGAAACCTGGAACCCTGAACTTTGCAATAACATCTTGTTCTTTACACTCATCTTCTCACAAATCCTGCATGTATTCAACATGAATGCCGCTGGCTCCAGATTCTTTTCCAGTGAGGTCATGAAGAACCGTTATGTCTGGTATGCGGTTGTGGCATGTGTGGCATTGCTTTTCATTTCTTACCAGGTGGAGATAGTAAGAAAGGCGTTGGATATTTTTCCAATGTCAAATGAAGACTGGGGTATCTCGATTGGTATGAGTCTGCTGTCGTTGATTGTTATCCAGATTGCAAAAAGTCTCAAACTGGTAAGACAATGAAAAACGTATTAAGGTTAACATTTTTAGGTGCTGCTGGTACGGTAACAGGATCAAAATATTTGCTCCAGGCTAACGATACCAACATATTGATTGACTGCGGTCTGTTTCAGGGACTCAAGCAATTGCGAGTGTTGAATTGGGATAAGTTTCCCGTTGACCCATTGTCAATTGATCTGGTAATGATTACCCATGGCCATCTTGACCATGTGGGACACTTACCTCGATTGGTAAAAGAAGGATTCAACGGCCCGATATGGTGTACCACACCTACTTGCGAAATTGCCAAAATTATTTTGGAGGATAGCGCCAAAATACAGGAAGAAGAGGCAACACATGCCAATCGTTTCGGCTATAGCAAACATAAAACTGCCCTTCCGCTTTACGACCTTAACGATGTGGAGAGAACAATTCCCCTTTTTATTTCGCAACCCATTAAGGAATGGCTAAAAGTGACAGAGAATGTTCAAGTTCGATTTTGCTATAATGGCCATATTATAGGTGCAACGTACATTGAATTGAAAGTTAATGGGAGGCAAATCACATTCTCCGGTGACATTGGAAGAATGAAAGACCCACTACTTTTTCCACCTGAGTTACCCACGGAAACTGATGTGCTTGTGGTGGAATCAACCTATGGGGACCGGGTGCACCCTGCGGACGCTGAAGAGCAACTTGCCCAGGCAATTGTTAAATCTTGCAGCAAAAATGGAACGATACTGGTGCCAAGTTTTGCCGTTGAGCGCACTCAATTACTGATGTACTTGTTATGGAAACTGAAAAGAAGAAAGGCTATTCCAGAAATACCTGTTTATATGGATAGCCCAATGGGGAGAAACGTTTTGGAAATTTTTCATCACCATTCAGAATGGCACAAGTTATCAAGGGAAGAATGCTCAGAAATGTGCCAAGGCATTATCCATATAAAAACAATAGAGGAGACGATGAAACTTGTCGCGGATGATCAACCAAAAATCATTATTGCCGGGAGCGGAATGGCAACCGGTGGACGAATCCTTACTTATTTTGAACATTATCTAAACGACAAAGCAGCAACGATTCTTCTGGTTGGTTATCAGGCGGAAGGAACAAGGGGGCGTCAACTGTTGGATGGAGCCCCAGAAATAAAACTTAGAGGAAAATTCGTTAATGTAAACGCCTCTGTCATAAACGTAGAAGGTTTGTCTGCCCATGCCGACCAGACAGAACTTATCCAATGGATGAGTAGTCTTTCGAAGCCTCCGAAATATATTTTAATCACCCACGGGGAACCTGCATCAGCACAGGCGTTGCAGGAAAAGATTCGGCAGGTGTATAACTGGGAAACAGGCATACCTCATTTGAATCAGGTTATTGATTTATGAAACAGATAGACAGTTTCTTTTTGCAGACCCTATGAAAACATTAACACGCATAGCCAACTACGCATTTAAGCCGGAAGAGGTTTTTAATTGTATTGACAATCTTGGAGTAACAGGCATGCACATGACACAGTCATCCATGATGATGATGGGGAGTAAACTTGACTTACGGTTTCTTACAAAACATCAAACTGGCCTTGGAACAAAGTATCGTTGGACAGGTAAGATGATGGGATTTAGTATGGATTTCACCGTTGAAGTGACCAAGTGGATGCTGGGAGAAGAGAAGACATGGGAGACGATTGGCACTCCTCAACTAATTATTTATTCGTGGTATAGGATGCATTTGCTGCTTACACAATTTCCCGGTGGAACATCGGCTGAATTATCCATCAGCTACGAAAGACCTGACGGTTTCTTTTATAAGCTTCTGTCATTTTTGTTTGCAGACTGGTATTGCAGGTGGTGTTTGAAGAATATGCTGGACGACTGTAAAAAAACACTCCAGAAAAAAGTTGAGAACCATGGAACATAAGCATTCAAATTATTTAAAAGTAAAAGCTATTGGTATTGATACCTACCGTGAGAACATCATCTACATGCGTCATGACTGCCATGTCTGTCTCTCCGAAGGGTTCACCGCGCTTAAGCGATTAGTTGTAAGACACAAAGACCGGGACATCATTGCCACACTCAACGTAATTCACAATTCAGAATTGTTGCGTCACGGTGAAGCAGCTTTATCGATGGAAGCGATGGCACGGCTGAATGTAAGCGAAAATGATTTGATAGAGGTCACGCATCTTCTTCCGGTCGATTCGCTCGCGAACGTTCGCGCAAAACTATATGGGAAAACACTCCCGTCTGAAGCCTTTCAGGAAATTATCAACGATATTACTCAGGGAAAATATTCTAATATTGAGTTGGCATCATTCATTGCGTCCTGTTCAGGCGACCGCCTTCGTGTGGAGGAAATTATTTCGTTGACGCAGGCCATGATTCACGTTGGCCATAACCTTGACTGGCCAGCGCAAAAAGTTGTCGACAAACACTGCATCGGTGGACTACCGGGAAACCGAACGACTCCTATTGTGGTAAGTATAATTGCTGCCGCTGGTTTGACAATCCCTAAAACATCCTCTCGTGCCATTACATCACCTGCCGGAACAGCCGATAGCGTGGAAGCTTTCACCAATGTCAATCTCGATCTTACCGAGATACGAAACGTTGTAGAAAAAGAAGGTGGTTGCATGGTTTGGGGTGGTGCTGTTAAACTCAGCCCTGCTGACGATATTCTTATTTCAGTTGAGCGGTCATTGAATCTTGACAGTCCGGCACAACTAATAGCATCCGTTCTTTCAAAAAAAGCTGCGGCTGGCTCCACCCATGTTGTGATTGATATTCCAATTGGTGATTCAGCAAAAGTCCGTTCGATGGAGGAAGCCATCCGCTTACGTGATTTAATGTTGGAAGTTTCAAAGGCAATCAACATGACCTTAGATGTTGTCTTTACGGACGGTCAACAACCTGTAGGGTGCGGGATTGGCCCTGCCTTGGAAGCGCTAGACGTAATTGCCGTTCTGCAAGGCAATAAAGATGCGCCCGTTGATCTAAGAGACCGATCATTAAAATTGGCAGCCCGTCTGTTGGAAATGACCGGGAAAGCAAATAGCACATCCGGATATCAATTGGCTTTTAATATTTTGGAGAAGGGCGAGGCTTGGAAAAAATTTCAAGCCATTTGTCAGGCACAAGGAAGATTTACCGAACCCGCGTTGGGCGAGTTCAAACATGAAGTGCAGTGTGACCGGGCTGGTGTGGTGGCGCGCATCGATAACCGTAAATTGGCAAGATTGGCGAAGTTGTGTGGTGCGCCACAATCCCCCGGGGCAGGTATTCTTTTCCTGTCACCCTTGTATAAGAAAGTGGCGCCCGGAGATACGCTTTACACACTTTACTCCCAAACACGGGGCGAACTTGACTACGCTAAAGAGTACCTGACTGTAAATAAAGCTTCGATACTGGAAATCCTTTGACGTTCAACTTAATGACTTATGCAGACTGTAGTATTTGCCTTACCAGGCAACGAGAATTTGGCCACCAAACTTGCAACTCGGATGAACGCGAGCATGGGTGAACTGACAATACGCCATTTTCCAGATAAGGAAACCTACATTCAGATTCACTCCGATGTCAAAGGAAAACGAGTGATTATCGTATGCACGCTCAATAATCCGGATGAAAAATTACTCCCACTGTATTTTCTCAGCCAGACGGCCAAAGCCCTGGGAGCAAATTGCACCTGCCTGGTTGCTCCCTACCTTGCTTATATGCGCCAGGATAAGCAATTCAAACCCGGAGAGGGCATCACCTCTGCCTATTTCGCAAAGTTCATTTCCAATTTCGCTGATACCTTAATCACAATCGATCCTCACCTCCACAGAAGACATTCGATGGGCGAGATTTATACCGTGCCGTGTACGGTGCTTCATGCTGCCGGGCTTATATCGACATGGATTCGCGATACTATCGAGAAGCCCGTGTTGATCGGACCCGACAGCGAAAGTGAGCAGTGGGTGGAGGCTGTCGCGAAGAATGCTGGAGCGCCCTTTATCGTATTAGAAAAAATAAGGCATGGTGATCGTGAAGTCGAAGTTACTGTGCCGCATGTAGAGAGGTATCGGGAGCATTTACCGGTTTTGGTGGACGACATCATCTCTACCGCACGCACCATGATTGAAACAATCGGTCATCTGAAGAAAGCAGGAATGAAACCCCCTGTATGCATTGGTATACACGGCATTTTCGCGGGTAATGCTTTTGAGGAATTGAAAGCAGCCGGAGTCGCCACAATCGTTACAACCAATACAATCGGTCATCCTACCAACAAGATCGAAATAGCTGATTTGATCGCATCGGCTTTTTAAGGAGTCCAATTGTTAGCCCCCACCTCAATACTTATTTGGAATTAATCTAAATAATAAATAGAATTGCAGGCTATTTAAAATCATTCTAAATAATAGACTAGTGACGTATGAAAGCCAAACCTATACTCCTTTTCACAATCCTTTATGTTAGCCTCCTCCAATCCCTGGCACAATCCGACCGATCTGTCGAAGGATCCATTACCGATATTAACAACCAACCCCTCGCAGGAGTCAATGTCTTTATTGATGAAACAGGAAGAGGTGATGTTTCGAATGCGAAAGGATTTTTTAAGCTCCACGGACTTGCACCCGGAAAGTATGTGTTGAAGTTGTCTTCGATAGGGTTTATCACGCTATCTCAACCCATCGATTTGACTGTTGAAGAAACTGTAAAGCTTACGCTGGCGCTGAAAGAAAGTTTGTATGAACTTCCAGAAATAGTTGTTTCGCGGGAAACGCTAACTGGTGGAAGTAAATATCTCCCAGATATTCCGGGATCTGCACATTATTTAAGCCTGAAAGTGCTCAATGAATTCAATTACAGTGATGTCAACCGAATTCTGAGAAATGTGCCCGGAGTAAACCTGCAGGAAGAAGATGGTTTTGGTTTACGCCCGAATATTGGGATGCGTGGCACCGGTGTTGAACGCAGCAGCAAAATTACATTGATGGAAGATGGGGTACTGGCCGCGCCCGCTCCTTATTCCTCGCCTGCGGCTTATTACTTTCCAACGGTAGGTCGGATGCAGGGTATCGAAGTTCGCAAAGGATCAAGCCAGATAAAATATGGGCCATACACCACCGGTGGCGCCATTAACTTTATCTCCACTCAAATTCCCTCTGATTTTTCTGCACGGGTAAATTTGCTAGGTGGTAATTTTGGCCGCAGAATTGCCCAGGCATCCATCGGGCAGTCGTTTGAATATGGTGGCTTTGTGCTGGAAACCTACCAACAAACTGCAACGGGCTTTAAAGAACTTGACAATGGTGGGCCAACAGGTTTTACTAATGAAGATTACTTGGCTAAGTTTAGGATCAACACACCATCTGCCGCCAAGGTGTACCAAGCCCTCACGTTCAAGATAGGACAAGCCACCAGTGATGCAGATGAAACATATCTTGGATTAACTCAGGAAGATTTCGATAGTACTCCTTATCGGAGGTATGCCTCTTCTCAACTTGACAATATCACAACGAAACACAGTCAGTATTCCGTAAAATACAATATAATACCGACCCGGTTCATGGATGTTTCCGTCACAACTTACCGGAATGAATTCAGCCGCAACTGGTATAAACTTGATGCAGTTAAGTATGGTACCAAGGCAAAGGTTTCCATTGCAAACTTGTTAGATGACCCCTCAACATACAGTGATGAGTACAGCATTGTGACAGGCCAGACTAGCCCAAATACCGATGCCCTTTATGTAAAAGCAAATAATCGCAGCTATTATTCAAGAGGCATCCAAATGGCTACCGGATTCAATTTTAAGACAGCAGAAATTGATCATGATATTGAAATTGCCTTTCGTTACCATCAGGACGAAGAAGACAGATATCAATGGCAGGATACATATGCTATGGAGAATGGCGTAATGAAACTAACAACGGCAGGCACACCCGGTACAGAAAGCAATCGGATCAGCACTGCTAAAGCCTCAGCCGCGTATCTCCAATATAATTTAACATATGGAAAATTCTCCGCCTTGCCAGGAGTTCGTTTTGAAAGTATTGAGCTTACTCAACTGGACTACAAAACGGCTGATCCGCAGCGGACCGGAGCAAACCTTACTACTAAAGACAATCGGGTTGGAGTTTGGATCCCCGGGTTGGGCATCAATTATTCTGTCACGAAAAGCTTAAATACCTTCGCAGGTATTCACAAAGGGTTTGCCCCGCCCGGTTTTGATAAAGATGATAAGCCCGAAGAGAGCATTAACTATGAGTTGGGCGCACGCCTCGTGACCTCAAGATTGAATACGCAGGCTGTTTTCTTCTACAATAATTATTCAAACCTACTTGGGTCTGATCTCGCGGCCAGCGGTGGTGGCGGAACCGGTGACTTATTTAATGCGGGTAAAGCAACTGTTGCCGGGACTGAACTTGAAATACAATACACGTTTATCACAGGGTCTAAAAGCATAGGCATCCCGGTTTCGTTAGCGTATACGTATACTGACGGAAAATTTGGCAGCTCCTTTGACCCTGATACGGAAGATTGGAATAATGTGGTTAAAGGTGATCAGATTCCTTATTTGGCTGCTAACCAGCTAACATTGAACGCGGGGATGCAACATCGTTTATTTGATATCAATGTTAGTTCCAAGTATGTTGGGGTAATGAGGACCACGCCCGGTCAGGGTGAAATTCCACCATCGGAAAAGCTGAATGGAAATTTCATTGTTGATCTATCTACAAACATTCGATTGAATAAATTTCTTACTGCATATGGTTCAGTCTCAAACATTATGAATGAAGTATATGCGGTCGCACGCAGGCCTGCCGGTCTGCGTCCGGGAATGCCGAGAAGTTTTACGATCGGAATCAAGGCTATGCTTTGAAACCTCTCAAATCACCAATGCAGCCCGATTCGTTCCGGGCTGTTTGCTTATGTTTCTAAGGTTGTAACCCATACCGTTGCTAAAAAACTGATATTAATCATTTAATGGACTGACTTCAACCATTTGCCGTTGCTTGCCGGTGGGATACTTTTGGGTGTGATATTGAAAGCACGACAAAAATGCTAAGGTTTATCCTGCATATTACTGCCCTGACCTCCGTGTTATTTCCATTCAGAGAAATGACGGTATATCAGCATTTCTGTCATGACAAACTTATCACTTCAGAGTTATTTGAAAGAACTACGGACTCCTGTTGTGAAACGACCGAGGAAACTTGTGACGGCTGCAAGAATGAAGAAATTACTTTATCAATCGATGATTTTCAGTCGGTGCAGGCACCGACTATTGTATCATCCACGAGCCTTGTCACAGTCATATTACACAATCCACAATTGGATATCTGTGGTATCCATAATGATCGGTCATTACAACCTTCAATAAATGACCCACCAGTCAGGTCGGGCAAACACCGCTCTATCCTGCTCCAGACTTTTCTCCTTTAGATCATTTAGCCGAAATCGGTAAGGAATCCGTTTATGTGTTGCTTACTCGGGCGTTTTCCAGGATTGTCCTTCAACGTCCTTTCTAATCTTAATTGTTTATCCAAACCATTTAATACGATCATCATGAAAACTATTGGTAATATTCTCAAAGCCATACTTCCCCTACTATTCTTTACATCAGGAGTGTTGTATGCACAAGTACCGTCTTTACAATACTGGAGGCCCAATGACAAGCGGGGCCTCAACGTGTTTGAACCCAGCAAATCAGATACGATTTCTTTCCAGGGAATGAAAATCAGAATTGGTGGAGACTTCGCCATGCAATTTCAGTCCCTCAATCAGAGCAACGATCTTGATAACCTGGTAGAACTTGGATCAGATTTTAACTTACCTACGGCAAACTTGAACGTGGATGTTCAATTGCTTGATGGTGTGCGGATGCATCTTCGGTCTTACCTTTCTTCCAGGAACCACAATGATTTCTATATCAAAGGCGGTTATCTGCGCATGGACAAACTCGATTTTGTGAAGCCAGGATTCCTCGAAGGTGTGATGAAATTTACGAGCATCACTATCGGGTACGATGAATTCAATTACGGTGATACTCACTTCAGAAGATCAGACAACGCACGGGCGATATTCAATCCATTTAATGAGAATTACATCATGGATGCATTTTCGACCGAGCCATTTGGCGAAGTGACCGTGCAAAACAAAGGATTCTTAGCGCTTGTTGGTGTAACCAATGGAAAACTTAACCAAAATGTCAGAGTCAACGATCAAAGCGACAACAAGCCTTCGTTTTACGGTAAGTTGGGATACGACAAGCAGATCAACGATGACCTTAGGGTAAGATTAACCGGTTCCTGGTATATCAATAAAGGTGAGACAACGGGTACTTGGCTCTACGGAGGTGACCGCACCGGTTCAAGGTACTATTATGTAACTTACACCCAGCCAGATGCCAACGGCAACGTGCAGGGCGGAAATTTTGATGGTCGTTACAATGCACGATTTACCAAAATCACGGCACTTCAAATCAACCCATTTATCAAATTTAAAGGACTTGAATTGTTTGGTGTTATCGAACGGGCCTCCGGAAGCAATGAATTCACTACACCACAACCAGATAAGGAGGGTGCATTTACCCAACTCGCAGGGGATATTATTTATCGCTTTGGCCAGAATGAAAAGTTTTATGTGGCAGCCCGCTACAACACAATCAGCGGAAAACAGTTAGAGAGTGCAACTGATAAACTTGAGATTAGTCGGCTGAATTTTGCTGGCGGCTGGTATATCTCAAAAAATATCCTGACCAAACTGGAATATTTGAAACAAAGCTATGATGGCAATGCATGGACAGGAAGATTTGCTGGCGCTGAATTTAGCGGTGTAATGGTGGAAGCAGTAATTAGTTTTTAATGAGAAATCAAGTTGAGTTTTCATAATTAGTTGAGTTTTGTTTAGGGTTAGTAAGGGCACATCTGGTTGGTGTGCCCTTTTCTCGTAGGCAAAAAAGGTAGTCCCAAATCCTTGACCTGTTTTGCCAATTAACCATAACTATCAACCAAGGTTTTTTCTGCTCGGCACCTGCGTTCTTACTAATTTGAGTTCACGAAACAATTACGCAAATGACTTTTAAACGATTCGGGATATGAATACAGTTTGGTCCATTGAAGAAATTGACCTTGCACCTAAGCAAGGGAAGAAATACTGGAAGAATTGCCACCGCGAGTGGAGGGAAGAATTTATCTATTTCTTACTAGTCGATCGTTTTCACGATGACCTCACGCGAAAGCCAGTCAAATCAAATCGACACAAAGGCTTTGGAGACTGTGAACAACTGAAACAAATTTGTGGTGGTACCATTCGCGGAATCATCAATCACCTTGATTACATTTCTGACCTGGGTTGCACCGCCCTTTGGCTTAGTCCCCTGTTCGAAAATAATCCGGAGTCCTATCACGGTTATGCCATTCAGAACTATCTTGAAATTGATAAGCGATTTGGCACCAAAGAAGACTTGGAGGAGTTGGTCAGTGCCGCACATAAACTTGATATGCGGGTGTTCCTCGATGTAGTGCTTCACCATTCTGGTAACAATTGGTTTTACCCCGAGGATGTTCAATACTACTATTATGAAGGGGCAAGGTTTCCCCTGGCAGGATGGCGCTCTAACGATCACCCGATACCCATCGAACTCCGCGATCCTGAATTGTACGGACGCAAAGGACAGATCCGAAACTACGATTCATATCCGGAAACCCGCGAGGGAGATTTTCAGGAACTTAAAGCGTTTCGAATGGATGACTCAGTTGAGGCTCGCTACGTCCAGGATATTCTGATTCGAACACATTGTTATTGGATGAAGGAAGTAGATATCGATGGCTTCCGTTTGGATGCCGTCAAGCACATGGGCGAAGAAGCCATTAGCAGATTTTGTTCTCACATACGTGAATATGCCTATATGTTAGGCAAAAAGAACTTCTTTCTCTTTGGAGAATTGGTCGGTTCAGAGGATACCTATAACCGGTACATAGGTCCAACAACTACAGTCACGGTAGATGGTCAAAATATTTATTACGGACTCAACTCTGTATTAGATTTTCCATTGTACCATATTCTTGCCGATGTCATTAAAGGAAATGCGTCTCCGGAGCGATTACTGGAGCGATATGAATCCCTTCGCAGAAATGCACTGGGTCGCGGTGACTTTGGAGAATTCCTGGTGACGTTTATTGACAACCATGACCAGGTCGGTCAATCCCTCAAACATCGCTTTGGAAAGGATGCAACTGAAGAACAGGTCATTGCAGGTATTGGATTTTTACTCTGCGCGCTGGGTACTCCGTGTATTTATTATGGAACCGAACAAGGCTTTGAGGGCGCGGGTGAACATGACGCAAACATCCGCGAAGCGATGTTTAATCCCGATGACAAAGTCTCCGATGCCTTGGATAGGACGAATAAAATCTATCAAGCGATTTCACAAATAGCAGCAATAAGAAAGAAAAATTCTGTCTTAAAATTTGGACATATGCATATGCGGAAAATCTCTGTAGACGAAATGCATTTTCACTTACCCGAATGTGAGAAATGCCTGATTGTCTTCTCAAGAGTTTTATTCGATCAGGAAATGGTAGTGGCTTTCAATTCATCCACTACAGAAGAAAGGGAAGAATATATTTCAATTAAACGCCAACCGAATATTGAGAAGGCTTTCTTTAAGTTTCTTTATGGAGATACGGGGAAAGTAAAGGTGTTGGAAAATCCGGATTACATTGGACATTATATCAAACTCAGTCTGAAGCCCATGCAGTTTGTAATCTTGAGCAATCACTAAACATCTGCACGACTATCCTTTAGATTATCTATCACGCAATTATTTGCTATCATGGTGCCCTTTATAACAAAAAGGTACTCACCTTATAACAGTAAACTCCTAAGCGGTTATTCAGTTGCGAGTCGGTTGTAAATGTTTAAAAGGCCATTGGAAAATGACTAAAATCATTTTATTGTGTGATACCGGTCACTGAGTAAATCATGGGGTTTAGGTAACTATGCAAGCGTAGTCATATTGAATCACGTTAAATGTAAAACATATGAAAACCTTAAAAGTTGTGTTAAGTATAGCGATAGTAGCAAGCATTACTTCCTGTACCATGAACAATGAGCAACCGCAGCCCAATTTGTCAAACCAGATCATGGGCACCTATAAAGGCACTTTTACTTCAAGTTTGTCGCAGGATGCAATACCGGCAACAGCTGAAATCACTCCTGTTAATGATTACACCATTCAAATCCACTGTTACAGCGCTGATATCGATACAACATTTTCTCTCGGATTATATCCGGATGGAAATATGATGAGGGTATGTTTCACTGGCAGCGATTTCATGAATCAATACGGACACAATATGTCGTCTTATAATCAGATGATGGGAAATAATCAAATGATGGGGAATATGAGTAACGGGACCTCATGGCAACAGCATATGAGTGCTGAACACAACTCAAGTGATGAGCATTACGGTTATTTCGATATGAATGCCATGACATTCAACTACACCTTTAATTTCATGAACACTCCAAATGGCTACACCCGGCATTTTCTCGGCAAACGATAATCTGACATTGTTTTATTAAACAAGCAAGTAAGGATTGGAGTTTGATAAATTCTGTTCACATCAGGCTTTACTTTAGACTCAATCTAAACCTATGTATTGTAATATTGACCTTAGTAAAGTACCCTGAAAGAAGCAGGGATGATATCATTTACACTTAAAGTTTCAACTTTAGCGCAACCTTACAACATCAACTACTTTATACCCTGTAGAATTTATGGTGGATTCGATAGTACGCTGAGACACCTTACTCTCATCAAATTCGACTAATGCATTGCCGTTTTCAAAAGATGCATTTGTTTTTATAATTCCTGCAAGCTTATTGACCTCAAACATAACGTGCTCAGCGCATCCCTGACAGGTCATCCCTTTGACTTTGAATTCCACAGAACGGAAATCGTTCTCGTTAGCTACAAATACTTGCTTTTCAGAATGAGGATAAAAAATATGAGCATAGTACGGAAAAGCCAATGTAGAAACGGCAAAAACTGTAATAAACACCAGGAAGGTTTTCGTATACCAGAATGAAACTTTCTTCCCTTCTGTTTCACATGCACAGTCGGGTGATTCTGTTTTTGGAAATACCTTCTTGTACCAAGCAAACCCGAGTACGGCAATTGTAATACCTGCCAGGTATGGCCGACCCGGCTCCAGCCATGAAAACGAAGCTGCAACACCGCTCATTCCTGCAACCAGGGCCAGTACAGGTGTGATGCAACAAAGCGAACTGAGTATCGCTGCAATAAGTCCACTGCTCAAAATACTATTTACCTTCATGTCTCTAATCAGAACTTACTGAACATACTCAATGTTTTTGTTTGTTGTGAAGCACCGGTCTTGCAGCACGAAGACAAGGAAGATTGAGTATAAGGACATTGGGGGGTTCCTTTTAGCGGGCAATTTACAATCGGACATGCAGGTGTACCTTCCAGGGGGCAAGCCGAGGTTGCTCTCCTGTTCAGTTCAAAAGCTGTTGCTCCCAGACTTGCTAAGGCCACAGCGGAGATGAAAAATATTTTCTTTACCATAAAATATTAATTTAGATGTTGAACGGTTTACTGATCCAAATGTAACTTCCCGGTGGAGGGGGGCTCCAAGTTATTTTGTGAAATAATTTTCTTCAAATAATCCTCGATTTTAGCCGCTTCCTTCAATTTTTCAGGTATCTCATCCAACTTAATATCAGGGAACAAACTGCGGAGCATATCAATACTCTTTTCATAACCGCAATTCCCAGGACAATTTTGCCATGAAAACGAAATTTTTTCTGCAAGCGCCTTACGGTAAACTTCATCCAGCAACATGAGTGTTGCTTTTTGAAGCCCTGCCTGAACTGCTTTCAGTTGTAAGAGAGTTTGGTCGGGGAATTCTGTGTTCACCATCTTCTCAATGCCACGCAAATGGCCGGATAATCCACGGATTGAATCCCTGAACTCCTTCGATAAATCTCCTGCAATCATATTTGTGATTCTATTTGCAACAAGCTTTCTCCAGTTGAACCGGAGGGCATTTCACATTCCCGTAGGAACAAAATACACAGCAGTCTCCGGGTTTTGGTTTCAACAATGTTTTACAATTTTCACACTCGTAAAAATACTGACATGCATCGGTTGGCATCTCTTCTTCCTTCGAAAAGCCACAAACCGGACACGTTATGGTAGATACAGTAGTTACTTTAGTTTCCATTTTTTAGAGTAATAATAACATCAACGTGCAGTGGTTCTTCGAACGTTAATGTGCCGAAAAAAAGGCCGCAATATTTTCAAATGACCATCTGTCAAAGAATAGAATATAGTCTGACCTACCCGTTTTGACTGAATCACATTTCCATCCTTCAGCTTTCGCAAATGCTGCGAAACTGCCGGAACGCTCATCCCTAGGATATCACTTAAATCACATGGACACAGTTTACCTTCCTCCTCTAGCAGATAAAGAATTTTAAGTCGCACTTCATTACCAGACAATTCAAGTACCTGTGCCAAATCTCCAAAAGCACCGGCATTTTCGGAAATTTTTTCTCTGCACGCCTTTATCTGGTTAACATCCGCAAAAACACGGATACACGTATTTTTATTCATTTTAAGAATACCCTCACTTCAGGGCCGAGTCAAAGGTATTACTATTTCTTATTTAAGCAAATGCTTAAATATATTTAGAATGTGTGCCTCCATTCTGGCGCATGTGCTTCACTCGACAGTCTGATCGTTCCTTTCTATTTGATAGGTTCAATAAAATACACATCATAGCCAAGAAAGTTTGATCCGCGCCTTTGCCTGCCAGCGTTATAGAAGTAACAAAATTATTAATGCTATGAGCAGGTTCGAGTACTGCAAACTGATCTTGAGAAAAATAAGCTTTGACAGAGCCTTGTTGAAGAAAGAATACGTCAAGGCACTCAGATTATTGCCTGAGAGCGAAACCAGTTTGTTCATTGCCTGGTGCAAAAATGAATTTGGAGATCGTTGTGAATTCCTGAATACTTAAACAAATCAGTACCATGAAAACCAATTTGAATTTCATTATGGCTGCGACCATTCTACTTTTGCTGGCAGCCGGATGTTCAGTAGTAAAGCCGGGCTATAATGCCATGCGCTGGAAGCCCCTAAGCAAAGGGTTGGTAACAGACAAAATTTATTCTAATGGTGTAGTGTGGCATTGGCCCTGGAATGGCGTGGTTGGCTACAATATGCAATGGCAAACCTACAATGAAAACGTGTCGATCCTAACGGAAGACGAATTACATATCGACCTTACCGTTTCTGTAACTCTACGACCAGTGGCCTCGGAACTGCCACTGTTAGAGTTGGAAGTTGGTAAAGACTATTACAACAAAGTAATCCAACCAGAGTTTATGAGCCTGGTGCGAAACGTTTTTTCAACATACAAGTATACCACGGTGTCACCAAAAAGTCCTGACATCGAGTCAGCTATCCTCACACGCTTAATGATGCTGACAAAAGGAAAGCATATTGAATTCAACAACGTTACGGTAAAACATATTGAATACCCCGTGGTGGTTACTTCGGCTGTGGATAAGAAACTCGCAGTCCAGCAGGCCATTGAGCAAAAAGAGTACGAATTAAAGATTGCAGAGAAAAACGCGGAGATACAACGAGTGTTAGCTAAAGGTCAGCGCGATGCACAGCAAATCATTGATGCGGGATTAACCCAACGATACTTGCAGTATAAGGCTCTGGAAGTGCAGGATAAACTTACGACCAACCCCAACACCAAGTTTTTCTTTATACCTATCGGCAAAGATGGCCTGCCCGTGATTCTCGATACTCATGATAAATAATTTCAATTAAACTGGCGTATGAAAAAAATTCATGCGCCTTTAAGACGGACCACGCCTGACAAAAGTCATCGTCTTAGCCAACATTGGTCATGATACGAGTATGCAATACTCACTACTTTGCCATTGGATGATTCCCCTGACAACCATACGAAAATACAGCCTTTTCCTGTCCCTGTTCTTTACCTTATCGGTTTTGACAACCATTGTTTGCAATTTCGTATGCACATCAGGCATGATAATGCACACAGATCGTCCAGATTCTCATTGTAAACACACAAAGGAAATATCGGCAAAAGCAAATCATCTGCTTACGAAGAGTGTTGTCTTTAAAATCGCTCCAGAGGATTCCTGCTGTGCATATGAGATGACCAAGTTCTTTGCGGCTCTTTCTTTAAGCACTGAGACATTGATTGTAGAGGTAGCCGCCAATGCTGCTCCTTTATTCAACATTGTTACATCCTTTTCGCTCATCAACATCAATACCACCTTCTCTGCGAGAGTGGAACATCCCCAATTTCTTTATAGCAATGAGGGGACTTACAAAAGAGTTCTTCTAAATTCCTTTCAAATCTGATAGTTAGTTTTCGAGGTACTTCCGGTTAATCCGTGTTTCGCCTAAAGCGACACTCGTCAATTCTAAAGTCTTCTTCTTAAAAACGAAAATTAAATATTGGTTATGAAAACGTACGAACTTCATATAAAAAATATGGTCTGTGAACGCTGTGTTATCTACGTCATGCAGGTACTTCAGCAACTAAATACCCCTCCTCAAAAGGTTGAGTTGGGTCGCGTAATTTTTTCAAGCCCCTGTGATACAATTTTACCAACGCTTGAAAAGAAACTACGTGAAGTCGGTCTGCAAGTCGTTTACGACAAAACAGAGGTGACCGTAGAAGAAATAAAAATTCATATTATTAAATACCTCAATGAAGTGGAAGCGGGGAATAATGTGAGCCGACTATCAGCTTACTTGTCCGATCATCTGGCCAGGAATTACTTCAGCCTGACCAAACTCTTTAGCAGAAACCAGAATAAGACAATCGAGGCATTTGCTATTGAAAGAAAGGTGGACAGAGTTAAACAACTACTCAGGGAAGGGGAATTGACCTTGAGTGAAATCTCGTATCGTATGGGATACTCCAACGTTCAGCACTTGTCAAAACAATTCCGGACGATAACGGGCAGTTCGGTGTCCGAGTTCAAGAATGGTTATGCCCGCAGCGCGGCATATTAAAACTAACTATTTTAAAACATGTCGAAACGGTGTTGCCAAATAGAAGTACCCAAGCCATCACCGGAATCAGAGAAGAGGATCTGGCGATTTTGGATTGTTATTGTCCTTGTCATTATATTGATCGTGATTCTGGCTGAAATCTTCAACTTCTGACAATTGTCATGGGCTGGATCAAATGGGATTGGGTTTTTATAAAAGCCCCGAAAAGAGGCTTTTTTGCGATTTTTGGAAGATATTACAGAGAATTTTATAACATTTCAGCAATAATGTATAATAACTTATATGCGTAAGCCCCGTATATTTACAAAGTCTTGAAGAAGTTTCGCACCATACTAACCGGTATTCTTGCATCGCTTGTGCTGATGTCTTCCATCAGCCATTCGGTTAGTTTTCATTTGTGTGGAGGCGAAGTCCAAAGCATGGCAATTTTTGGCCACGCTCAGGCTTGCGAGGAACACACACGTGGTTGTGATCATGATGGGGATCCTTCCGATCATACATCCGTTGGGCATAAAGGGTGCTGTGAAGATGCCACCGTTATTATCGACTCTGAAAAATATTCAACTAAGGTAAGTGAAACCATTACAATCAAACCACTTACGGATGCGTTGCCTTTAATCATTCCTTCTGTAGAAAACCTGAATTCTGCTGTTGCGGTTGAACGTGGTCACTTTTTCAATTATCGACCGCCATTGATCGAACGAGACATTACAATACTCGTTCAGACTTTCCTTATTTAATAACTGCGCTTAGGGGCGTGTGGATTGTGTTCGCATGTGCGAATAGCCTCTTCACACAATTAATCTTGTTTTAAAGCATTTGCAAGATTAGCTCCGCCCTTTCTTCATGTCCTTTTCCTTAGGATAACTGACTTCATTTTTATTATTCGATTACTATGATTGAGAAAATAATTTCATACTCTATACACAATCGTTTCATTATCCTGCTTATCGCAGCAGGCCTCTTCGGGTGGGGTTTACACTCCGTAAAGGTGAATAAGATTGATGCCATCCCTGATCTTTCTGAGAACCAGGTTATCGTGTTCACGGAGTGGATGGGAAGGAGCCCACAGATTATGGAAGATCAGGTTACCTACCCATTGGTTACCAATCTTCAGGCCTTGCCCCGGATAAAATATGTTCGCGGTACATCCATGTTCGGGATGAGTTTTGTTTACGTGATCTTCGAAGATGATGTTGACGTTTACTGGGCTAGACAACGCGTTCTTGAGCGGTTAAATTACGCATCGCGCTTATTGCCGGAGGGTGTTGTTCCAACCATTGGTCCTGATGGCACCGGTGTAGGCCATATTCTGTGGTATACATTGGAAGCACCCGGCATGGATCTGGGTGAACAACGTGCTATACAAGACTGGTATATAAAATTCGGATTGCAGAATGTGCCTGGAGTTGCCGAGGTGGCCTCCTTTGGAGGATTCGAAAAACAATACCAGGTTACGATCAATCCAAACAAACTTACATACTATGGCCTCTCCATCCCGCAGGTGATTCAATCCATTCGTGCCAATAATAATGAAGCGGGCGGAAGGAAGTTTGAAGTAAACGACATCGGGTATGTGATCAAGACTACCGGGTATATCAAGAGCATTGAAGCTATTGAAATGATCCCGCTTAAAACAGTAAACTCCATACCAGTTACGGTCAAGGATGTAGCTACCGTGCAAATGACCGGTCAACTTCGTCTTGGCATTTTTGATGTGAGTGGCGAAGGTGAGGCTGTGGGAGGCATTGTGGTGATGCGCTACGGTGAAAATGCAGATGAGGTAATCAAGAGAGTAAAGAAAAAGATGGAAGAAGTAGCCAAGGGTTTTCCCGAAGGCATGAAATTCAATCTTGCCTACGACAGAAGCGAATTAATCGAGGAGTCTGTTTCTTCCATTAAGAAAACACTAATTGAAGAAATGATCGTGGTTTCACTGGTGGTGATCATCTTCCTGTTTCACTGGCGAAGCGCATTGAGCATCATCATACAGATACCCATTACGTTGGCCACCGCTTTCATTTTATTAAATGCTTTTAATATCTCTTCCAACATCATGTCCCTCACCGGGGTTGCATTGGCAATCGGGGTAATTGTTGATAACGGAATTATCATGTCGGAAAATGCCTACAAACACCTCAGTCAACGCTACGCTGAAGAAATGGCAAAAAAATCAGGGAACCCTTAAAAAAGACAGCAATGAAATTTTTCAAAATATTCTCACGCAAAAAAGAAGAACCATGGATCACCGAAGAGGAACGTCTTGCGGTCATCGAAAAATCAAGTAAGCAGGTTTCTAGGGGAGTCTTCTACTCCACAATTATCATCATCACTTCGTTTCTCCCCGTATTTATGCTTACCGGGCAAGAGGGCAAACTGTTTCACCCACTGGCGTATACTAAAACCTTCATCATGATCGTGGATGCAGTATTGGTTGTTACCCTTGCACCCGTACTTATTTCGTTTTTCATGAAGGGGAAATTTAAAGACGAACACTCTAACCCGGTAAACAGAATACTGGAGAAGGTCTATGAACCCATTATCCGCTGGTGTATGAAATGGCGCAAGACTACAATTGGAATTAACATCGCTGCACTCGTCATCAGCATTCCCTTAATCATCAGCCTTGGTTCAGAATTTATGCCACCGCTTGATGAGCAGTCCATTCTGTTCATGCCCGTTACGCTTCCAGACATATCGAATGCAGAGGCAAAAAGAATTCTGCAGGTGCAAGATAAACTGATTCACTCAGTTCCCGAAGTTGACAAAGTACTAGGGAAGGCAGGTCGGGCCAGCACTGCAACCGATAATTCACCCATCAGCATGATCGAAACAATTATCATGCTGAAGCCAAAAAGTGAATGGCGACCGGGGATAACGAAAAAAGATATCGTTAATGAATTGGATGCCAAACTCCAAATTCCCGGAGTGGTTAACGGATGGACACAACCCATTATTAACCGCATCAATATGTTGGCTACCGGAGTTCGCACCGATGTAGGTGTAAAGGTGTATGGTCAGAATCTGGATACGATCTATGCCGTTTCGGAAAAAGTTAAACTAGCCCTCGAAGGTATTCCGGGAGTGAAAGACCTTTATGTTGAGCCCATCACAGGGGGCAAGTATCTGGTCATTGATATTAAACGTGAAGAGATTGGACGTTACGGCCTCAATATAGATGACGTAAACATGATGGTAGAATCCGCTATTGGAGGTACACCCATCACGCGTACCATTGAAGGTCGTCAACGTTTTTCAGTGAATGTACGGTTGGCACAAGACTACCGGAACAGCCTGGACCAACTTAAACGCATTCCGGTGCAGACCCCTGCATTGGGAACGATTCCATTATCAGATGTGGCCGACCTTCGGTTTGAAGATGGCCCACCGATGATCAACTCAGAAAATGCTATGTTGCGCGGTGCTGTACTTTTTAATGTGCGCGACCGTGACCTCGGCAGCACAGTACAAGAAGCTATTGATAAATTAAACAGTGACCTCTCAAGCCTTCCCAACGGATATTATATTGAGTGGAGCGGCCAGTACGAAAATCTTATCCGAAGCAAGAAAACATTAACGTTGATTGCTCCCATAGTTTTTATCATCATATTCCTCTCACTTTATTTCGCTTTCCATTCCATACGCGAAGCATTCTTTAGTTTGATAACCGTACCCTTTGCGCTTATTGGAGGGGCCTATATAATTTATTTCTGGGGTGTTCACCTATCGGTAGCCGTAGCGGTTGGATTCATTGCTTTGTTCGGTATTGCCGTAGAGACAGGTGTTGTGATGGTAATCTATCTCAACGATGCAATGAGGCAACTGGTAGAGTTAAGAGGCAACTCGCGCGAAACCATTTCAATGACTGAATTGAAGGAATTTGTAATTGCCGGAGCGGCAAAACGCCTCAGACCAAAATTGATGACTGTGTCCGTTGCTCTATTTGGCCTCGTTCCGGTGTTGTGGGCTACCGGTGTCGGCAGCGATGTAATGAAACCCATTGTGTTGCCCATGATTGGAGGCGTACTCACATCCTCCACGCACATCCTTTTGGTGACGCCCCTAATCTTTTTGATGACCAAAGAATATGAGCTTAGAAAATTCGGAAAACTTGAAATCCATGAAATCAAACATTAAAACCATAATCCTGTTCTGGCTTGCGCTTTGGGGCAGTCTCACTGCCCAGGCACAGCAACGATTAAAGTTGGACAGCATTCTCACAGTGATCCAACACAACAACCCCATGTTACAAGAATATCGATACAAAGCACAGGCGCTAAATGAAATCTCAAAAGGTGCGAAAAGTTGGATGGCTCCGATGGTCGGACTCGGAACTTTTATGACTCCTTATCCTGGTCAAATGGTGATGGACGAAAGGGACAAGGGATCTGTGATGCTCTCCGCTGAACAGTCCATACCGAATCCGGCAAAATTGCGAGCCAATCAGCAACTGCTCTCATCAAAAGCGGCCATTGAAGAAGCTACGGGTTCATACACGTTCAACGAACTAAGGTCGCAGGCAAAAACAGCATTTTATGAATGGCTCGTACTGGAAAAGAAGCTGGCAATTCTTCGCGAGAATCAGGAAATCATTCAACTCATGTTCAACATTGCCAAAGCACGGTACCCCTATAACCAAAGTCCGTTGGGCAACAGCTTTAAGGCAGAGGGAAGATTGCATGAAGTCGAGAACATGATCTTTATGACGGAAAATGAAATCATTCAGAAAAATATTTCACTCAATGCATTGATGAATCTGCCCAAGGATGTCCGCTTTGACATTGATACTGTCTTCCAGGATTTTGATCCGGTAGAACTTGCAATAGACACCACTGTGCTGGCAAACAGCCGAAGCGATATCCGGCAACTCAACAACACTATTCAGTCAATGCGTTATGCCGTGAAGTTGGAAAGCTACCAGGCCAAACCGGACTTCAGAATCCGATATAACCACATGGCTCCATTGGGACAGATGATGCCCAGCGCTTACACGATTGAGGGTATGGTCTCTATACCAATCGCTCCGTGGTCTTCAAAAATGTATAAGGCCAACGTGCGGGGAATGAACCTGCAGATCGAAGCGATGAAACGCGGACGCGAGGCCATTCTAAACGAAGCCCAGGGTATGGCTGCGGGGATGGCTTGGGAAATTCAAACCACAAGGAAACAACTGGATAACTATGAGGAAAAAATTATTCCGGCACTTGAGCGGAACTATGAAACGGTAATGCTGGCATACGAAGAAAACCGAGAGGAGTTGCCATTTGTGATTGATGCATACGAGGCCCTCATTATGGCACAAACCCAATACTTAGATGTGATGAAAAGATATTATCAGATGATCGTGAGTTATGAAAAGCAATTGGAGAAATAATATGCAACGTGCAACTGATAAAATGCTGAAGACGTTCGCCCTACTCATCCTCATGCTGGGATTAATGGTAGCATGCAATTCAGAAAAAGAAAAGCAGGCGCATATTCACGATGAATACACCTGCCCTATGCATCCCCAGATTACTCAGGATAAACCAGGGACTTGTCCAATCTGCGGAATGGATTTGGTAAAGAAGTCTGGCGCTACACAACCAGTAGTTGTATCGGATGAAATGAAAGACCTGATCAAGCCTACCAATAGCTCGGTGATATCTGCTATAGAAACAATCCGGCCCGAAAGAAAAACGTTGTCTGTAAATATTACAGCCGCTGGAGTAATCAATTATGATACGCGCAAAACTTATTCAGTTCCGGTGCGCTTTGGCGGTCGCATTGAAAGGCTCTATCTGAAGTATAATTACCAGCCCGTGCGAAAAGGCCAGGTGATTATGGAGATATATAGTCCGGAGTTGATCACAGCCCAACGGGAATTACTCTACGTGGTAGGTCAGCATAAGGAACATATCGAAATCATTGAGTCTGCAAAGGAAAAGCTTCAATTGCTCGGACTTACAGATGATCAAATAGGGAACATCATCAAAACCGGAAAAGAAACTTTCGCCTTACCAGTGCTGAGTCCATACTCCGGGTACATCCTGGAAGCAACTGCAACACTCCCGGAGAGTAGCACATCGAATGGCACACCATCATCAATGGGCGGTAGCGGAATGAACAAAAAGGCGGGGGGTGCCATGAGTGGCGGGACGCAGTCAAGTAACTCAATGAATGCTGCAAATCCGTCACCGGTAATGGGCGGACAATTTTCAGTTCGCGAAGGTATGTATGTGTCTACAGGTCAAAGCCTCTTCAAAGTGGTAGATGACACTCGCCTTTGGGCCGAAGTATACTTTCCGGCAAAGGAAGGCGCACAAATCAAAAAAGGCGAACAGATTGAACTCCACGTGAAAGGTTCGCAAAAAGCCATCCAAGCTAAGGTGGACTTCATTCAACCCTTTTTCAGCGAAGGCAAACAATTCCTACAGGTTCGATCCTACATCGATGTAGGCAAAAATGAAATCCGTGTCGGACAACTATTAACTGCGCATGTTGTGCAGGCACATGATCAGGCGTTGTGGGTACCCAAAAAAGCAATTCTTGATTTAGGTGTTCAGCAAATAGTATTCATCAAAGAGAAAGGTACCTACACACCCTTTAAAGTAAAAACGGGTTTAGAGGCAGATGGCTGGGTTGAAATAACTGAAGGGTTAACCGAATCGGCAGACGTTGCCGCCAACGCTCAATACATGATAGACAGCGAGAGTTTTATAAAAGTAATTAATCCATAACAGCGATGAAAACTACAATTCAATATTCAGTTGTTATTATCATCATACTACTGATCGGGTGCAATGGAAAAAAAGATGGTCAGTCCTCTGAAATAAAACAAACTTATACATGCCCCATGCACCCACAGATTGTTCAGGATAAACCCGGCACTTGTCCTATCTGTGGTATGGACTTGGTTCCGATTACAGCAGGTGGTGATAAGTCAGAAGTAACACTCAGTGAAAGCCAGATTGAACTTGCTAATATTACCGTGCAGCGAGTGTCTGTCCAGGAAATTGGTAACAGCATACTTCTGAACGGCCGCCTCAGGGCGGATGAGACGCAGACTGAAGTAGTGAGCACCAGGGTTCCGGGCCGGATTGATAAACTCTTTATCAAAGAAACTGGCATCCCTATAAATCAGGGTCAACTGATTTATGAAATTTACAGTGAGCAATTGCTCACATACCAGAATGAATATCTACTTGCTCTTGCGCAATCCCAATCTATTGACAATAAGCGGTACTCCTCTTACCTGGAGGCTGCGAGGAAAAAGTTATGGTTGTACGGAATGACAGAAGATCAGATTGCTGAACTATCCAAATCGAAAACCACTAACCCACGCATACAATTCGTAGCCCCTGCCGCAGGCATCATTACCGAAATACCTGTTGCCGAAGGACAGTACGTTGCCGAAGGCGCAGCCATCTATCGCTTAGAAAAACTCAGCAAACTCTGGGTGGAAGCGGAAATGTACCCGCGAGAAGCATCGCTTATTAAGTTGGGCGACCGCATAACCATTTATGTTAACGGATTCGAAAATCAACCCATTGAAAGCAAGGTCATCTTTCTTTCCCCGGAATACCGACAGTCCAGCCAGATATTTGTATTACGTGCTTCCCTTGCTAATAATGAGCATCTCTTCGCACCCGGTATGCAGGCGGAGATCGTCTTCGAACATTCCAAAAAGAAAGCGTTGACGTTACCTGCGGATGCCGTTATCCGCGAAGAGTTGGGTAATCATGTGTATAAGAAAACCGGTGTTGGTAAGTACCGACCACAAATGATCACTACCGGGCTGGAGAATTTTAACAAGGTCGAGATTACGAGTGGTGTGGAAGAAGGTGATTCAATTGTTGTGACGGGCGCCTACCTGCTGTACAGTGAAATCGTACTCAAGAAAGGAGTTAACCCAATGGCTGGGCATAATCACGATCACGCGGCTGCACAAACAAATGATGCAACGCAAGTTACCACGGTGGAAAAGTCAATGGTGGTAGATCAGGCATTTACAAAACAGCTCAAAGAATTACTGACCCCTTACTTCAAAATAGAAGAGGCCCTTGTAGCATCTGATGCCAAGTCTGCATCTGCTCAAACAAGTGCGTTCAATACGGCTTTGAAGAATGTCGATATGGGTTTGCTAAAAGGAGATGCACATATGAAGTGGATGGACCAACTGAAAAGTTTGGAGACAGCTACCAAACTCATTTCGTCTGCAACGGATGTTGAGATTCAACGGGCGGCATTTTCCCAACTCACAAATGCTCTTTACTCATCAATTAAAACGTTTGAAGTGAACGGACTTGAGGCGTACTACCAGTTTTGCCCAATGGCATTCGATAACAAAGGTGCTTTTTGGATCAGCGATAAAAAGGAAATCAGCAATCCTTATTTCGGTGAGCAGATGCTGCGCTGTGGAGAAACAAAGGAGATTTTAAAATAACCTTATGGCCAAGCCTTGTTGCGAAAATAGTGATCTTAAACCACCACCATCCTGGAAAGTGTGGTCAAGAAGAATAGTCTATGCCATTCTGATTGGAATAATACTATTCGTTTTGTGGAGTCAATTCATGCATCAACAATAATAAATAAAAGATAAGAAAATGACTGAAAGTAAAAACTACATCCCTGCATTGAAGTACGACTGGCTTACAAAAGTGTATGACCCTGTCTTGCAACTCACTATGCCTGAGCGAAAATTCAAATCAGCTTTGATCGATCAAATGGAAATCAAACCGAATGATCAGATTCTGGATTTTGGATGTGGATCGCTTACGCTCTCCATCATGGCTGCTCAGAAGCATCCCCAGGCTCAGTTCTTTGGAGTGGATATCGATGAAAAAATAATTTCCATTGCAAAAGAGAAACTTTCAAAAACAAGCCTGAACATTGACGTGCAGCAATACGATGGCAATAAACTTCCATACCCGGATAACTCGTTCGATCATGTGATGTCAAGCCTTGTGTTTCATCACCTCACATTACGACAAAAATATTTCGCGTTGGAAGAAATCTACAGAATACTTAAACCTTCCGGTCAATTTCATATAGCCGACTTTGGTAAACCGGCTGATGCCTTGCAGAGGTTAGGATTCTATACCGTTCAACTTCTGGATGGATTTCAAACAACGACTGACAACGTTGAGAATTTGTTGGCCAAAGCCATCAAAGAAACTTTTCAAGAGACAGAAGAGACTACGTATTTCAAGTCGATGGTCGGGACAGTAAGGCTTATGAGGGCAAGAAAAACAAACAACTCGATACTGTAATAAACTATTAAATCAAATAACAATATGAAAACAAAAATGATGATGATTTGCCTGGTTCTAGGTAGCTGGGCAGCTTACGCGCAACACGATCATACAGGGCATGAACAGAAGAAGACCGATCAAGCGATGGTGATGTTTAAAGATCCTAAACTGGGCAAGGCATATGAGCACTACATTCATGTGAAGAACTCATTGGTAGCCTCGGACAACGAGGAAGCAAAAGCTAGCGCTATTGAATTGAGTCAAGCATTAAGAAATGCCAAAGTATCAACAGCTTCTATTGAAGCGGCTACTAAGTTAGCTAATACTTCAGATTTAGATGAGCAACGTAAGTTGTTTAGCACGCTTAGTAACGAAATGGCGACTTTGGTAAAGGATGGGAAACTGTCAATGGGTATGCTTTATCTAGAGTATTGCCCCATGGCAAACAATAATAGTGGTGCCTATTGGCTCTCCAACGAAAAGGAAATTAAGAACCCTTATTTCGGAGACAAAATGCTGAAATGCGGTAGTGTAAAAGAAATGATTCACTAATAGCGGGTGGAGATATGAGACGGAGTAAATGCACATTGAAACGTCTCGCTCACTCTTAAATTTAGATCGTTCGTAAAACATTTTTCATCAGAGTTATGAAAAAGAAACAAACCTACCGACCTCCGACAGCGAATAAAAAAAAGAAGTTCAAATGGAGTGAAATCTTCATCACGGCTTTGGCCATTGTGATGATTGGAGGTTGGTTTGTGTGGTTGGCGGTGCATACTTACCAGCAGGAGAAACAGGAAAGTGAGATGAAGCAACAATATCAATCCTCTCTTCCGGTACCTGGTACAGCCGTTGATCACAAGCTAGTATGCATGGTGAACAACACGTACATGGGTGTTGATCAAATTCCGGTAGTGGTGCTGGACAAGACATATTACGGATGTTGTCCGAAATGTGTACGCGACCTTAATACAGATGAATCCGTCCGGCTAGCTGTTGACCCCTACAGTAATGTGTCGGTTGATAAAGCGCGCGCATTTATTACGGTGAGTCCCGATAAGTCAGGCTCCATTTTATACTTCGAGTCCGAACAAAACGCTAAAAAATACTTTAAGAAATGAAATCGTCATGCACAAGGTCATCCAAAAAAAGAGACGCGTATAGCATTCGATTCCATGTAACCACTAAAAAAACTTATTAACACATGAAACGTAGAGAATTTGTTAAGCTATCAGGAGTGGCGGCTGCTTCAACAGTCATGCTTTCTCCCATGCTGCAAAGTTGCATGGACAACATGAATATGAATATGAACATGGGTTCCAATGCCGTAGCAGTCAAAGAGGGCACATTTACCACGCCCTTGGCATTCCCCAATGTTATGACCAGTAATTTTTCAATGAAGGCAAAAGGAAACACGGCTAGTCTTCTAAATAATCAGAGTGCCTCGGTATTCGGTTACGCAGACGGAATGTTAGGGCCAACTATTAAAGTTGACACAGGCACAACTGTGTCGATGGCCTTCCAAAACCTTCTTTCGGAGGAAACCAACATTCATTGGCATGGGCTATTAGTTCCTGCCGATATGGACGGACACCCCAAGAATGTTATCAACAGCGGTGGTAGTTTCGACTTTTCACTGCCCATTAACCAACGGGCTGGCACGTATTGGTATCATCCTCACCCTCACGGAAAGACGGCCAGACAGGTATTCACCGGCCTCGCAGGCTTTTTTATTGCCAATGACGCAGAAGAACTGGCGCTGAACCTTCCTTCTGGCGACCGTGAACTTTTGTTGGTGATCCAGGACAAACGCATTGAAAATGGACAACTGAATTATTCGCCATCCATGAATGAAATCATGACGGGTTACACGGGTGAATATGTTTTAGTAAACGGTACCTATGCTCCTTTCCACAATGTGTCTACTCAGTATTATCGGATGCGCATTTTGAATGGCTCAACGGCCAGGGTGTATAACATTAGTTTGAGCGATAACCTGGGTTTTGAAGTAATCGGTTCTGATGGTGGTTTGTTAGCGCAGCCTGTTTCAGTGAATTCCTTATTGCTAGGCCCGGGCGAGCGAGCTGATATTTTAGTGAGCTTTAAAAATCTGGCGGTTGGTAAAGAAGTTTACCTGTTAAGTAAAACTTTCGATGGCGGGGCTCAAGGCCAGCAGGAATTCAAGATCATGAAGTTTACGGTGAATCAACAAGTGAGTGATTCGTTCTCTACACCCTCTCAACTTTCTTTGATCACACCGCTGGCAGAAAGTTCAGCATCCAAAACACGCTCGATGAAAATCAAAGGAATGATGGAAGGGATGAACATGAATGGTGGGGGTATGGGAAGCGGTATGCACACAATTAACGACAAAATCTATGATCTCAACCGGGTTGACGAAACGATTGATGCAGGTGCAACTGAAATCTGGGATTTTGATAACTCCGCAGGTGATGAAATTCATCCCATGCACATCCATGGCGTCCAATTTCAAATCCTATCCAGAACTGGAGGCAGAGGCGCGCTGATTGCTTCGGAAAGAGGTTGGAAAGATACGGTATTAGTGATGCCACGAGAAAAAGTGAGGGTCATCATGACCTTCCCACAAGACAAAGGGGTTTATGTATTTCACTGCCACAATCTGGAACATGAAGATGACGGCATGATGTTGAATTATGAAATTGCTTAACGAATTAAATCCATTGACATATGAAAAATAGCATTATAATTATGAGTTTGATTCTGTTTGCAGGTTCGGCAATTGCCCAGCACGATCATGGCGCGGGGCATACCAGTGCACCCGCACACAGTAAAAAAGAAACTACCCACTCTCACCGTGCGGTGCCCGAATTTCAGGTACAAGTCCGTGAGGTATTTGCTGCTTCTTTACAGTTAAAAGACGCGCTCGTATTATCCGATGCTGCCAAGGCTGCTGAATCTGTACCTCAGATTAGAGTCGCACTATCGAAAGTCGATCTGACTTTGCTAAAAGATGAAGCGCTGATGGACTGGATGGGTTCACTGAAAATACTCAATGAGAATCTCGAACGGATTGAGAAGGCAACTGATCTGGCCATACAGCGTCAGGCGTTCTCTTCCTTCAGCGATGCACTATACAAGAGTCTGAAAGAATTCGGTGCCGGGGGCATCACAGTTTACTACGTGCAATGCCCCATGGCAAACAATAATACGGGAGCACATTGGCTTAGCAATACCAAAGAAATTCGCAACCCCTATTTGGGCAACGAAATGCTTTCGTGCGGAAAAGTGAAAGAAACCATTCAATAGACAAATTCCACGATCAACTAAACAAAATCTATATCTTATGAAAACGTTAACCATAATCATTTTTCTTACAACGATCATCTTTTCAGTTCAAGGCCAGAAACCCAATGCTGACGATGTGACGAATGTTATTTCAACACTTGAGGCATACAAGAAAGCCATTGAAAAACTGGATACAACTGGAACAGCAAAACTCTTTGTGTCCAAATCAATCGTAATTGAATCTGGAAAAGTTGAAGGCAGGTATCAGGATTACCTTGCTCACCACCTGGGACCGGAACTTGTCGACTTTAAGTCTTTCACGTTCAGCGATTATAAGGCTGACGTAACGGTAGATTTGCCTTATGCTTTTGCTACCGAGACGTATAAGTACACCATTGTTTTGAAAAAAGATAACTCCGTTGTTGAACGCAAAGGTGTTGCTACTACAATTCTTATAAAGGAGAACGGGAGCTGGAAAATATGGCAAACACACACTTCGTCACGCAGACCATGAGATTAATCGCTATATTTTTTTTCTGCTGCATCGTGAGCTTCAACAGATCAGCACAGGCGCAAGGTCGGGAAATTCTTGGCCATTGGCTTACGGAAAAGGGTGATGCACGTGTGCTGATTTATGTTGATCGTGGCATGTATGTTGGAAAAATTGTGTGGGTGGAGGATAGCAAGGAGAGTTCAAAGTTGAACACCATTGTACTTGCTGACTTTGCTTATGACTCTGATGCCGATGAATGGACAGGAGGTACAGTGTACGACCCAAGGCATGGTCACAAAGCTTCAGGGTATCTTGTATTAAAGGATTCAAAAACGCTTAAGGTGGTTGGATATAAAGCATTCCGCTGGATCAGCGATACGGAATTGTGGACGCGCATAGATACCAATACTGAGTAATCATAAATACTGTTTAACATGGAATCATTACCGGCAATCATAAAAACGTACAAGCACGATCCGGCCTCGGTTTACAACACCTGGTTCATTGGCAACGAAGAGAGATTAAAAGCTTTTCGATCGATCAAGCGCGGTGTACTTCAGGTCATCGAGGATATTAAAACCGAAAAATTTGGCAATGACTTTAAGGGGTCATCGCTGGAATTTGTGTTAACTGCCATCACGGAACAAAAACAAGTGTTTGAAGGAGCTGCGCATCCATTTTACTGGAAGCCTAAAATGCGGATACCGGATATTTACGAAGATCAAATCAATAAGCGAGCCTTTGGTCAGTTTCTTGAAAACTGCTGCAATGCCACGAAAGAAGAACAGATTATCCGCGAAATTATCAAGCTTGACACGTTAAAAATAAAAGGCCTCGGGCCTGCTGTAGCCAGCATTTTATATTTTCTGCATCCTACACTCATGCCCCCCTTCAACACGGCAATTGTAAATGGCTTCAATTACTTATTCCGTGATAATAAGAAGTTAGGTAGTTGGACGGAATACTTAAAAATGCGAGAGGTGATTCTCAAGACCAATGAGGAAAATAAAAGCATTCTTTCCAGCGACCTCGGAGCAATTGCAGGGCTGCTCTATGAAATCGGCATGCGTAATATTATTATTGAAGGACAGGTAATATCGGAGGAGGAGAAAATCAAACTTCTGAAGCAATATGACAAGCGACACAAAGAGGTGTTGGACGAAAAGCATGAAGAAGACCTTCACACCGAAATGCAATACCATCTGCTAAAAGTTGGTAAAGCCCTGGGCTATGACCCTATAACAGCCAGCAACGACAGAAGTAAATGTTATGGGGAGATTAGCTTTTCATTCATCAGTCTCAATCAGTTTCCTACGCTGAGTGTGGATAAAGATACCCTGAGCACCATACAATTGATCGATGTGATCTGGTTTGAAAAGGACACCAATAAAGTAGTGTGTGCCTTCGAGGTGGAAAAAAGTACTTCGATCTACTCGGGTATTCTCCGATTGAGTGACCTCGCGTTTTCTTTACCGGATCACAGTTCATCGCTATTCATTATTATTCCTGACAAGCGTGAAAAGGATGTTGTTCTTCAACTCAGCCGGCCATCAATTAAGAAAAGCCAGGTTCATATAAAATATATTCTTTTTTCAGACTTACGGGAGCACTGTGATGCCCTCTGCAAGTTTGGCGATAGCCACATGATCTTAGAAAAGATTGCTAAAACAATTCATTAACAACTTTTAAACTAACCTAACTACCATGAAAACAATTATTGCCAGTATGCTTGTGCTGCTCATAACGATTTCTTCCGGATTTAGCCATGACGGCAAGAAACACAAAAAGGATTCCACGAAAACACAAACTGATTCGACTGTAATGAAAACTGAAGAGCATGTACAGGGTGATACGGTTCATCACCACGAAGAAGGCATGCAAATTGATGAATCAAAAGTTACTGCTGAGTTCAGTGATTTCCCCAGTCTGCATCCGCTGATTGTGCATTTTGCTATTGTTTTGATTCTGGTAGCAGCAGGCATCCAATTGCTCAACTTGTATTTCATGAAGAAAGAAATTTCATGGATCATTACAGCCATTCTTTTAGTTGGGGTATTGGCAGCGTGGTTTGCAGCTAAAAATTTTCACCCGCATACACACGGCATCAGCGAACATGCAAAGCTCGTATTGGATCAACACGATAAGTGGGCCGACTGGACGATAAACGCTGGTATTGTGGCTGTTCTACTTCAAATTGCCAACTTGTTTGTTTTCAAAGGAAAACGCTGGGCTGCTTCAGTCATTGCTGTGGTGTTGGTGATTTCAGCCTACAGTGTTTCACGTGCAGGACATTACGGTTCACAACTGGTCCATATCGAAGGCATTGGCCCGCAAGGCAAGTTCCTGGAAATGGAACATCATCACTAGTTTATTACTCAAATACAATTATTGCCCATGCCTATCATAATTCCTGATTACAAGCGCAAAATTGGGAAGTCGTTCGCATTTTTTGCGGATAACTATAAAAAACCAATTGTATTGCTTGCTAAAATATTGTCCCTTCATCCCTTTAATATGCTTGTTCCTGATAGGCTTTATCTGATAATCATGTACCGCGCATTTACCGGATTAAAGCTTAATCTGGCCAACCCAAGAAGATTCAATGAAAAAATGCAATGGCTTAAACTCAATGACAGAAAAGATTGGTATTCAGATATTGCGGACAAACTAGAAGTGCGTAAGTATGTTACACAAAGAATTGATGTGCAATACCTGATTCCTGTTATTGCGGTTTACAATACGGTAGATGAAATTAACTGGGACAAACTGCCAAATCGATTTGTTTTGAAATGTACGCATGACAGTGGAACAACTGTGGTATGCTCCAGTAAATCAGAATTAAACATTCAAGAGGCTGAACAGTTCTTAAGGAAACGAATGTCTAAAAACTATTTCCGTCTGCATCGCGAGTTCTGCTATAAAAACATCAAACCAAGAATTGTTTGCGAGAAATTTATTTCTTCCGATGGAGATACTGTACCAATTGATTATAAATTCTTTTGTTTTCATGGTGTACCCAGACTTATACAAGTTGATACAAATCGTTTCACTGACCATGGCAGAATTATGATGTACCCTGATTGGTCAAAGGCTCCATTTATAAGTGACATGAAATATCACAAGGAGGGTCTTTATATTGAAAAGCCAGGCAATCTTGAGGAGATGCTCACAATCGCAACAAAACTATCGCAAGAGTTTAAATTCATTCGAGTGGATTTATATTCAGTAAATGATAAAATCTATTTTGGTGAATTAACCTTCTATCATGGCTCTGGCTATGAACCCATTTATCCTGAAGAATACAATTTTTGGCTGGGCGACTTGCTTGACCTTAATAGGCAATAACATCAAAACAATTAGACCTATACTTTATAGAAAATGCTCTTTAATTCAATTGACTTTGCGATTTTCTTACCGATAGTATTTATATTCTATTGGTTTGTATCGAATAAGAACTTAAGGCTTCAAAATATTTTAATTGTTGTTGCAAGTTGCATATTTTATGGTTGGTGGGACTGGCGGTTCCTGATACTCATTCTATTCAGTACACTGGTTGATTATTTTGTTGGTATTGGCCTTTTGCATGAAAATAATGAATCCAGGAGGAAGACATTACTCTGGACAAGTATTGTGGTGAACCTTGGCCTGTTGGGGTTCTTTAAATACTATAATTTTTTCCAGGAAAATTTTGTTACGGCATTTACTTTTTTCGGAGGAGAAATAAAGCCAAACTCTCTTAACATTATTTTGCCGGTGGGGATTAGTTTCTACACCTTTCAAACGATGAGTTATTCCATCGATGCCTACCGAAGAAAACTCGTACCCACTAAAAACTTTATAGAGTTTGCCGCATACGTAACTTTCTTTCCCCAATTGGTGGCAGGGCCAATTGAAAGAGCTACACATTTACTTCCTCAGTTTGCACAAAAAAGAACATTTGATTATTTCAAGGCAGTAGATGGGCTGCGGCAAATACTTTGGGGATTATTTAAGAAAATAGTTATAGCTGATAACTGTGCCAAGTATGCTAATTTAATATTTAACAACTCTGATGACCTCTCAGGCAGCACATTGGTGTTGGGCGCACTGTTTTTTACGTTTCAAATTTATGGCGACTTCTCAGGTTACTCAGATATTGCTATCGGAACTTCTCGTTTGTTTGGTTTCAACTTAATGCAAAATTTTAACTATCCATATTTTGCACGAGATATTGCAGAGTTCTGGAGGCGATGGCATATTTCACTTACTACGTGGTTAAAGGATTACCTCTACATTCCGCTGGGTGGCAGTCGGGTAGGCACATCCATGAAAATCAGAAACACATTTATAATTTTTATTCTAAGCGGGTTTTGGCATGGCGCAAACTGGACTTTCATTGTATATGGTTTGCTAAACGCGATTTATTTTTTGCCATTGCTATTAACGGGCATTAATCGAAATAATTTAGGTATTGTGGCTCTAGGAAAGAAATTTCCATCTCTAAGAGAATTTACTGCCATGACTATCACGTTTTGGTTGGTTATCCTTACACGAATCTTTTTCAGGGCCGAAAACATGACCCATGCTATCAGTATACTTTCTGAAATTTTATCTCCTTCACTTTTCACTATTCCGGAGTTTAATGGAAAATTGGGAGCATTAACAACTATTTTATTAGTAACCATTTTTATGTGGCTTGAATGGAACGGAAGAGAACATCCATATGCAATTGCCAAACTTGGATTAACGTGGAAACGCCCATTAAGACATGCGATGTATTACGCTCTTATCATTTCTCTGTTCTGGCTTGGCGGTGAGCAGCAACAATTCGTATACTTTCAATTTTAAGAAAGCATGAAAACATTTGTACGTAACCTGCACTCCTTTTTTGTTCCCCTTGCTTTTTTCTTTGCTATGGGATTTTTTCTGCCAGTTACTCCACGGGCATCCAAATCATTATTTTTTGCGAACCTTCAAAAAGATGAGATGCTGAAAAATACCCTGGGGCCAAGAATTATTTTTATTGGGGGTTCAAATCTTAGCTTCAGTTTAAATAGTCAAATGATTAAAGATTCCCTTAAACTTAACCCTATTAACACTGCAGTTAGTGCGCATTGCGGCTTGCAATATATGCTTGATAATACCATTCAATACATAAAAGAAAATGACATCGTAATACTCGTGCCTGAATACTTCCATTTATTTAATGACTATAACGAGGCATCACAAGAACTGCTTCGTACTGTATTTGAAGTAAATCCATCAAAGTTCAAACTTCTGAACCCGATTCAACTTATTAATATTATTCCACATATACCTGAGTACACACTATCGAAAATCAAGCCAACTGAATATTTTAATGTAACTGAAAGTGATTGCTACAGTGTTAATTCATTCAATCAGTATGGAGATGCCGTTGCACATTGGGACCGTCCTGGACGAAAATTTTCGCCTTACTCGATACAAGGAACTCTCAATCTTTTAGTGATACAAGCGATCAGAGAATTTCAATCAGAAATTGAAAAGAAAAATGCTGTCTTACTTATTTCATTTCCCAGCTATCAAGAAAGTTCATTTATGAAGTCAGCAGAAAAAATTAATCTGGTTGAGGATGCGTATAAAAGCAATGGATTTACAGTGCTGGGCAATCCAAGAAGATACATGTTTCCTGACTCGCTGATGTTTGATACACCGTATCATTTGATTAAGAAAGGAGTTGATCAAAGAACTGTTTTATTTATTGAGGATTTTAAAAAAACCGACTATGCAATAAAGTGAGATTTAGTTTTGGATAATAGCATGGTATCCTGAGCTTGCTAAATTTTTAGAGTGACTTGCTAAGACAAACGAATCAAAACGCAAACTTAAATATTTATGAAAAAATCAATTTTAACAATCGCTATCCTGGTTTCAGGATTATTCGTCTCCTCAATGTTCGTTACCAGTTGCGGAGGTAAGAAAGAACAGCGCACCGAAGAACACGAGCATACAGAAGCTGACACCACCAGTCATCACCACGATGAAATGGAAATGGATTCCACGGAAGTGCACAAGATGGACTCCACAGAAATGGAAGGGCATGATCATTAAACCAGCGAAAAAAGTAATTCTTTCTTCCATCGGGGTTTGTATGCTGCTTACTGTTGCAGCATACATGCCTTTGCTGGCTCAGCATAACAACATGCACGATGCAAAGCCCACAGCTTCAGGCAAACGTGTGGAGATTGACCTATACATCGATCACTTGCTGGTAAACTATACCGGCAAAGAAAAAATGGGTATGTCCATCAACGGAGGCATACCAGGGCCAGTGCTGCACTTCAACGAAGGTGATACGGCAATCAT
The DNA here is from genome assembly GCA_044229915.1 of Cyclobacteriaceae bacterium. Taxonomy (GTDB): domain Bacteria; phylum Bacteroidota; class Bacteroidia; order Cytophagales; family Cyclobacteriaceae; genus ELB16-189. The sequence goes on along the minus strand of JBGASB010000003.1, from coordinate 325,870 downwards.
CCGCGTGCACAACAAACTGAAGAACGAAGAAACATCCATTCACTGGCACGGCCTGCTGCTTCCCAACGAAGAAGACGGTGTACCCTACCTGACTACCGCGCCCATTAAAGCAGGCCAGACACACACATTTAAATTTCCGCTCATTCAAACGGGGACTTACTGGTATCACTCGCACACCATGCTGCAAGAGCAATCCGGAATTTATGGCTCCATTGTTATTCATCCGCGGGGTTGGAATAAATCATCTGGTATGAAAGAGCATGTGATTATGCTCAGTGACTGGACAGATGAAAATCCGCATGAGGTATTGCGCAATTTGAAGCGCGGCCTCGATTACTATGCTATCAAAAAGAATTCCGTTCAAAGCTGGGGCGAGGCCCTCGCAAAAAGATATTTGAAAGACCGCGTCAAAACCGAGTGGATGCGAATGCCCGCCATGGACGTTTCGGATGTGTACTACAATCGCTTTTTCATCAACGGCAAATCGAATGATGTTTTTACCGATGTAAAGCCAGGCGATTCGCTGCGCCTGCGCATAATCAATGGTAGTGCATCGTCCTACCACTGGATGCAATATGCCGGAGGTAAAATGAAGGTGGTGGCAGCTGATGGCATTGCCGTGCAGCCGGTTGAAACCGATAAGATATTAATAGCCATTGCCGAGACTTATGATGTAGAAATTAAAATCCCTGACGATGGCATGGCCTACGAATTCCGCGCTACAGCTCAGGATATCTCCGGCTTTGCTTCGCTCTACTTTGGAAGCGGCATGAAGATGAACGCACCCACACTGCCTAAAGTCGACTACTTTGCCATGATGCGTGAAATGAACAATATGGACAACATGGTCGGCATGGACATGGGCAATATGAAAGGAATGAAAATGGAAGGCGAACACATGGGTCATGATATGGGTGATATGAAGATGGAAAACATGAAGAAGGACTCTGCTATGAAGGACATGCTCATGGATACTTCAATGATGAGCATGGAGATGGATACCACGTCTATGAAAGAAAGGAACATGGATACTATGCCCATGGACACTGCAATGAACAATATGGATATGTCTAATATGAACATGGGCGATCAAAGCGAAGTCATCTTAACCTACAACATGCTCCGCTCACCTACGCCAACAGCCTTGACCGACAATCTGCCCATGCGCGAAATCAAGCTCAGTCTCACCGGCAACATGATTCGCTATGTATGGTCATTCGACAATAAAACACTCTCTCAATCTGATAAAATACTGATACGGAAAGGAGAAAATGTGCGAATGATTTTAGTGAACAATACCATGATGCGACATCCCCTTCATTTGCATGGCCATTTTTTCCGGTTCGTGAATGCACAAGGCGAATACTCACCCATGAAGCACACGTTCGACATCGGCCCGATGGAAACTGTAACGATTGAGTTTTATGCCAACGAAGAGAAAGACTGGTTTTTTCATTGCCATATTCTCTATCACATGATGGCCGGCATGGCCCGCGTGGTGAGTTATGAAGACTCGCCAGCCAATACCCAAGTCTCTACGCATGACCAGCAAAAAGCGTTCAGGGAGGATAAGATGATATACTTCTGGGGGCAAACAAAAATAGCGAGCGATGCTGTGTTCGGTTATGCCAGTCTTGTTGGCAACAATGCAATTCTTGGTACAACCTACCGGGTGAGCTATAAGAGTAAATATGAATTTCAACCTGACTATCAGCGCTTCCTTGACAAAAGACAATTTTTTTCAGCTTTTATAGGCGCTGATATAAGGAATACTTTTCAGGTCACTGAAAATGGAAAGCAATTAGACCGTAAAGTTGGTGTGTTGGGTGTGCGTTACCTACTGCCCATGTTTGTGCAATCCGAGTTACGGGTTGACCACCTTGGGAATGTTCGGTTTCAGCTTTCGCGAAGCGATATACCGATTACGAGACGAATGAGATTAAGCCTGGTGGGCAACTCAGATTGGGAGTATAACATTGATTTTGACTATAACATTGCAAAGCGGTTTTATATTCACACGTCTTACGATTCAGATTATAAATATGGTGCAGGGCTAACGGTATTATGGTAACCCTACAAAACTAATTTGAAATAAAATGAAGAGAATACTTGTCCCCACTGATTTTTCAGCATGCGCACAAGCTGCTGCTCACGTTGCTATTTGCATTGCATCAAAAACCAACGCAGAGATTTATTTTCTTCACTTGCATGCCCCTGAACCAACAGGCGGACACATGGCCATGCATGGAGGCGGTTCTCATGAGGGACATCAGCATCATGATTGTACCGGTCCGGCCAGGGCCAGGCTCGATCAACTCGTAAAATCGGCCGAACAACAAGGCATTTCCGCCAAACCGGCTTTGGTATTAGATGAAGATTGGGCACAGGTTGAGAAGCATGCGGAAGCATTTTCTATCGATTTAATTATCATGGGCTCACATGGCGTCAAAGGAATCAGGAGGATATTTTTAGGCTCGCGCGCCCTTCAGATGATTCGTCATACCATTCTACCTGTGCTGATCATTAAATCATCCATCCCCGACTTCAAAATCCAGACAGTAGTTTATGTCACTGCCTTTGAAGACAACGAGAAGGACGCACTTGCGTTCCTGGATCAATTAACATCCCCGTGGAATGCCACTATCCATCTCTTGCATATTGTGAGCAAACCCTTAACCTCCGAGGAAACCAATGTTTCGCGAGCGAAAATAGAACAACTCACACAAGGACTAAAATCTCCAATCGAATTTTCCATTTGTAACGAAGAAGCCGAAATTAAGAAAGCGACAGAGAATTTGGGTGCGGATTTGATTGTATTAACTACACACACAGGGAACTCTTTAATCCGCCCTTTTTCATCCGGGCTGGTAAAGAAATTCGCTGGTGAACATGAAAGGCCGGTACTTATTTATCACACGCGCGATGCAAACGTTTCACACTCAGCCATAAAACAAATACTATGATAAAAAACAAAAACCTGTTCATCCGCAGAATTCATCGTTACCTTGGTTTATTTATTGGCATCCAGTTTCTCGGCTGGACAATCAGTGGCCTATACTTTAGCTGGAACGACATAGACAGTGTACATGGCGATCACCTGCGAAAATCAACCTCATTTATTTCTGCCAATGTATCAACGGTATCACCCACTATAGCCATTGAAAAACTCCGGCAGACACAAACGGTTGATTCCATCCATTCCATTCATCTTATTCGTGTTTTGGATAATCCTGTTTATCAGATTGCCTATTTCTCAGGCCATGCTGGCGAGGGCATGCATCACCATATCCATTACGCATTGGCCAATGCGGGCACAGGCGAACTGAGACAAGCATTGACTAAAGATGAAGGACTTGCCGTGGCAAAAGAACAAGTGGTTTCGGGTGCACAAGTAAGCGCAGTGCAATACCTGGATCAGACCGATGGCCACCATGAGTATCGCGAGAAACCTTTGCCTGCATGGGCAGTAAGTTTTAAGAACCCCGATTGCACTGTGTATGTAAGTGCCGAACTTGGAACTTTTCAATCCATTCGCCATGACCAGTGGCGGGCATTTGACTTTTTGTGGATGTTCCACACAATGGACTATGCCGGTCGCGACAACTTTAATAATTGGTTGTTGAAAATACTTTCTGTATTCGGTCTACTCACGGTGTTGTCGGGTTTTGTGTTGTACACCATTTCATCGCGTACCCTAAAAAAGATTTTTGCTAAATAAATTCAATCTAACAAACGTGACTAACATGAAAAGAATTGTAATAGTCTTCGCGATAGCACTCCTGTATTCTGTTTCGGTGAGGGCACAACTAAATATGCCACCGGCTAGCCCCGATGCTGAGTTTAAACAGCAGATTGGTTTTGGAGAAGTGGAAGTAAAATACTCCCGTCCCAGTGCGCGCGGCAGGGTAATTTTTGGAGGTCTTGAGCCCTTTGGAAAAATGTGGCGCACCGGTGCACACGATGCTACCACAATTCGTTTCTCAGAACCAGTTAAGCTGAACGGCAACGACATCCCCGCGGGTACTTATTCTTTATTCACCATCCCCGATCAAAATGAGTGGACAATCATAATCAACAAGGCTACTGAAATGCACGGTACTTCAGACTATGCACAGGAGCATGACCTCGTTCGCTTTGCGGCTAAGCCAGAGAAATCGGCACGCTACTACGAAACATTCACCATTGAAGTAAATGACCTCTCCAAAGACGAAGCTGGATTGTTTTTACTATGGGAAAACACGCAGGTGAAACTCACCATCAAAATGAATGTGGACGAAAAAGTAATGGCCGAAATCAATGACCGCATTAACGTAAAGAAGGAAGACCGTGCAAGTCTTTTCTATCAATCCAGCGCTTACTACTTCAACAACAATAAAGATTTGAAGCAGGCGTATGCCTGGGTGCAAATAGCCAACAGTAAAGTGCAGGATGCAGGGTATCTTCAACTACAGGCAAAAATTGAAGCAGCTATGAATGACTATTCATCGGCTCTAAAAACATTAAAAGCATCCACCGACCTGGCTACGACAAAAAAACTTGATCAGGTTATCGCGGCAAACGAAAAACTGCGTGCTGAGTGGGCAACTAAAATTGGTAAAAAATAAAATGAGGGAACTTGCATTTATTTCGCTACTTATATTTCTGTCATTTGCTTCAGTGGCGCAGAGTACTGGTGTTGAAAAAATTGACATTGATCTAACGCAAAGCAAACTGGAGTGGACAGGAAAAAAATTGGGTGGTGAACATTATGGAACAATTCAACTTGTTTCCGGTTATCTCATATTCACAAAAAAGAAACTAACCGGTGGCACCTTTGAAATGGACATGGCCAGCATTACGTGTGTTGACATTACCGATGCGAAATCAAACAAACGGTTGGTGGATCATTTGAAGTCGGAAGATTTCTTTTCCGTGGCACGGTTTCCAAAGTCATCATTTATGATTACCAAAGTAGAGTCTAAATCGGCAACAGAATACCTGGTAACCGGAGATCTCACTATAAAGGGCAAAACAAATCCCATAACGTTCACAGCAAGGATCGGCACGATGGGTAATCAAACTATTGCCGAAGCTACACTGGTGTTTGACCGAAGTAAGTATGATGTGAAGTTTGGCTCACAATCGTTCTTCGAAAACTTGGGCGACAAGCTGGTTTACGATGATGTAGACATGACTGTAAAACTGATATTACGTTCGGAGTAAGTATAAATACTTTAATGTTTTAATGATGGAACATCAACACAGAAATCAGCAGTTTACCTGCTCCATGCACCCCGAAGTGGTGAAGGACGCGCCCGGAAAATGCCCTAAATGCGGAATGGATTTGGTTTCAATTTCAAATTCAAAAGGGGCACATTCAGGACATCAGCATCATGCGCAACATGAGAGTGAGCACGAACATCATTACTTGAAAGTTGAAAAACATCCCGAACATGAGCACCAACACTCAGGTCATTCAGGCCATGCTCACCATGCCGGAATGATTGATGACTATAAAAAACGATTCTATATCGTCCTTGTTCTGACCATACCGATCATGGCGCTTTCACCCATGATTCAACATTGGCTTGGTGTCGATTGGATGTTTACAGGTTCGTTATATGTGCTCTTGTTGCTTTCGTCTATTGTTTACTTCTATGGCGGATGGCCCTTCCTCATTGGCTTGAAGGATGAAGTGAAATCAAAGTCACCTGGCATGATGACACTGGTTGCAGTAGCGATTACGGTTGCCTATGTGTACAGCGTGGCCATTGTGTTGGGTTTAACCGGTATGGACTTTTTCTGGGAGTTAGCCACGTTAATTCTCATCATGCTGTTGGGGCACTGGATCGAAATGAAATCCATTATGAGTGCATCGCGCGAATTGGAACTGTTGGTGCAACTCATGCCCTCGGAAGCGCACCTCATTCATGGCGAGCAAATCACGGAAGTGAAGACGGAAGACTTGAAAGCGAGGGACATTATTCTCATTAAGCCGGGTGAAAAAATTGCCGCTGACGGCATCATCACCGAAGGCAATAGTTACCTGAATGAGTCTATGCTCACGGGTGAGTCGAAGCCAGTGGAGAAGTCGAAAGGCGAAAAAGTAATTGCAGGTTCCATCAATGGAAACGGATCGCTCAAAGTGGAAGTGTTGCACGGGAGTAAAGACTCGTACCTGGCGCAGGTAATTAAACTTGTTCAGGACGCACAACAAAGTCAATCCAAAACGCAACTCCTGGCTGATAAGGCTGCGGGTTGGCTTACCATCATTGCACTGGTATCAGGTGCATTAACGTTTATTGTCTGGCTGAGTATTGGTAAAGACCTGGCTTTCGCGATGGAGCGCATGGTTACGGTGATTGTCATTTGCTGTCCACACGCCCTTGGGCTTGCCGTTCCGTTAGTGGTGGCGCGGTCTACCGCCATTTCTGCCCAGAGCGGATTGCTGATCAAAAACAGAACGGCCTTTGAGAATTCCAGAAAGATTACCGCGCTGGTGTTTGATAAGACCGGTACGCTTACGCTTGGTAAATTTAGTGTGGTGAGGTTCGATTCATTAAGTGATTCGTATAATCGTGATGAAGTTCTTGGTATTGCCGCAGCGCTCGAACAAAACTCCGAACATCCTATTGCAACGGGCATCGTGGAAAAAGCGAAAGAACTCAAACTTTCGTTGCCTGCCATCAGCGACTTCAATGCGATCACAGGCAAGGGCATACAAGCCATGTGGAGTGGAACGCAAGTGAAGGTAGTAAGTCCCGGATATTTAAAGGAGAAAAATTTATACATTCAACTCCCATCATCAAGCGTGGCGGAAACAGTTGTATATGTTTTGATAGAAAGCAAAGTAGCTGGTGTGATTGCATTAGCGGATGAAATCAGAAAGGAATCACCTGACGCAATTAACACACTCCGCGCAAATGGCATCAAAACACTTTTGCTCACAGGCGATAACAAAGAAGTGGCCAGGAAGGTGAGTGAATCGCTGGGTATGGATGGCTTTATGGCCGAAGTACTTCCACATCAAAAGCTGGAAAAGATTAAAGAGCTTCAGGCGAAAGGTGAATTTGTTGCCATGACGGGTGATGGCGTGAATGATGCGCCTGCACTCGCGCAAGCCAACATCGGCATTGCCGTAGGCTCTGGTTCTGACATTGCTGCCGAAACGGCTGGTATTGTTTTGGTGAACAGCAACCCGAAAGACGTAGTGAATCTTATTTTGTTTGGAAAAGCCACGTACAGGAAAATGATTCAGAACCTTGTGTGGGCAACTGGCTACAATGTGATTGCCCTGCCATTGGCAGCGGGCGTGTTGTACAACTTCGGAGTCATGCTCAGTCCTGCGATGGGTGCCGTATTAATGAGCGTAAGTACCGTGGTTGTTGCTATTAATGCTCGGATGTTGAAGGTGTAAAAAGATCTTAAGTGAAGCACATCCAAATTTTTGAAGACCACGCCACCTTCATTAGTCCAGCTATTCATACGGATCAGCACAAGCACCATGCCCTTGAAATAATTGTCAGTGTGGATGGTGTAATATATATTCAAGATGCCTTTGGCAATTCTTTGGCTTCGCAAACTGTATTAGTATTGCCTGATCAACTCCATCAAACTACAACCACTGGCGAAGCAGCCTTTATTTTTATAGAGCCAGAGTCTAACCTTGCAAAAGCAATTCTCACCACATTTAAATCCACTCAATCCATTCAATCCATTGAAGGCAGAATATCAGAAGCGGATAGAAAAGCGTTTGCTGGGGGTAGCATCCCCACATCACTCACAAAAACAATCGAATCTGTCAACCCAATTGACAACCGCATACAAAGAGCTACCGACTTTATTCGTTTTCATATAACCACACATGAGTTTAACCTGGAAATGCTGGCAGAGGTAGCCTGCCTCTCCGCCAGTCGCTTCACGCATTTATTCAAAGATCAGGTCGGTATCCCGCTACGCCCTTTTATTCTTTGGTGTCGCATGCGCGTGGCAGTCACCTCGGTGCTTGCAGGAATGACGCTTACTCAAGCCGCACACGAAGCGGGTTTTTCTGACACCGCGCATCTGAGCCGCACCTTCATGGATATGTTCGGGGCTAACCCCTCTGCGATTTTGAAATAATAGCCAGTTTATTCAAGCATAGCCATTTCTTTCTGGGGATTTTGCAAAAAAATCTTTGGCTATGAAAAAACTTTTTCAGTATTCAATATACCCGGTCTTTATGCTGTCTGCTTCTTTCTTAATTATCAGGTTGATAGAAAGCGGCACCAACCAATATCTCGCCACCGTGCCCATTATTGCATTATTCGGTTTGGTAGTATTACTGCTCGAACGCTGGTTACCATTCGAACAAAATTGGGTGGATGGAAATGATTGGAATCTCGACTTTACGTATTACATCATCAATTATCTCATTAAAGTTTCTGCCCAATTTGCTCTTATCTGGCTTGCCGTTTGGATACCTTTTCCCCAATGGTTTCCAACCACGCTACCGGTTTGGATACAAGTACTGCTGGCACTCACCATTATCGACTTCTTTTTATTCGTTGTTCACTGGCAAAGTCACCGCTATCAATGGTTATGGAAACTCCACGCCATCCATCATAGTTCGGAGCGCCTCTACTTTCTTAATGGAGAAAAGCGGCACGCCCTTCATCAGATTCTGGAAGGCAGCCCCGGAATAATCTTATGTCTTGTAATAGGTACGCCCCAATCGGTAGTGGTTGCCGCGCTTGCTATTCTTGCCATCAATATGATGATGCAACACACCAATTTAAATTATAAGGCTGGCGTTCTCAAGAGGTTCTTTTGCGTAGCTGAACTCCATCGTTGGCACCACCGTGCAGATTACAAAGATGCGCAAGTAAATTATGGCGCATGGTTAACTGTATGGGATCATATTTTTAAGACAGCGTACGACAATCCAAAAATTTATGAATCCAAGGGCATTGGTGAAATTGGTATTAAGGAAGAACCAAATTTTCCCAAATCATACTGGAAACAGTTTTTATATCCATTCAAGTGAATATGATGTACTCACTTTTGAAGCAGATCAAATAAGGTGTCGATTATCTTCCGGATTACATTAGTGGCGACTCCTTATTTGATCAGCTTCTTTAAACCTCGTGATATTGAATGCCATTTGATAAACTCCAAAGCACTTGGAGAAAGTATGAGAAATAATCAGGTGTTAAAGACTCATACTTTCTCCAAGAGCTTTGGAAAGACTTTGATTTTACTATGCTCAACGTTACAGACCATTTCACCACCAAGCCAAAGGTAGGCCTGTTGCGCAACCTTTGTAAAGGGTAATACGAGTGACGATCGTTCTTTTATTTCTTCATGGAATCGTCACCCTTGACAAAGGCCGCGCAACAAGCGCAATTGGCGGCTTGTCGGAAAAAATGGTTGGGTGTGTTCTACTTCCTAACCTCGATCAAGCACAACTTGTACATCTCTATCAAGGTCTCCAGGTCGGCACTTTTTTCTGCACTTGGAGAGGGTGAAATAGGTACGAGTATTTCTATATTCCTAGTGTTATGTCGAAATCCTCCCTCTAATATATTATGTCGGTTTCTTACCGGATATTCAAGAGTTTTACCCTCGCTTTGAAAATTCATATTCAGCAGACCCAACGCACCATGGACCTCAGTTCGACTGGTTAGTAAAAGACAATCTATAGAGTCATGTTGATCCAAAATTGAAAAGATGTCATTCAGCAAAATCGGATACAAATGTTTGTCCTGCGCTTTTTCAGCCAATCGATAGCATTTCAGTAGCATATCAGTTATACCAATCTGCTTGGATACAAGGAACTCCTTTCTCTCCTCAACAGCGCTCTTTCCTGCATGGTGTTTAAACCTGAGCCCATAAACATTTTCCATCACTGGCCAGAATCTATTGTCCTTACCGGAATAATAAAACGGAAATTGAAAGTTCACGGACCTTGTAGGAAAGGTGCCAATCACCAGCGTCTTAGCGCCCTTTGGGATAAAGGGTTCAAAAGGATGATCTATGCAAGTATATTTCCACATATTATTTTAATCTCTCATTAATCATCGGTACTAATTTAGGCTTATGTCGGAATATGCTTGCAAGGAATTTCCGGCATAAACGGTTCCCCCTTCCAGTCGTGCCTCCTTCCAGGAACCCCCAATTATTCCGTTCCTCCTTGCGCAAATTCCTTCCAAAGCCTTCGAGTGCACCATAATTAATTCTCACGATTATGGAAAACACAAAAGAAACAAGACAGTATCAGGTAGCAGAAATTCAGCTCACCTACAAGTCGAACGTCAAGCCATCGCAACGTCCCAAGATCAACAGTTCAAGGGATGCCCACAGTGTATTGCAAGAAACTTGGGATAAGACGAAGATTGAACTTGTAGAGCAATTCAAAGTAATGCTTACAAATCGCGCAAACAAGGTTCTTGGAATTTTCGAAGTATCAACAGGAGGAATTAGCGGGACTGTAGCTGATCCAAAACTAATTTTTGCAGCCGCGATCAAAGCGGCAGCATCAGGGATCATACTAAGCCATAATCATCCTTCTGGCAATTTGCAGCCAAGCCAAGCGGATATTGACCTGACCAGAAAGATAAAAGAAGCTGGCAGATTCCTGGAAATTCAATTACTTGATCACATCATAATAACCAGCGAAGGATATTATTCCTTTGCTGATGAAGGGCTCATATAGGGCCCTTTTTTTTGACTAGGCCGCTAAATTAGCTAACTTTCTAAGGTCTTCAATAAAAAGGTTCGAAAATTGTACAGGGAGGGCGACACTACCATCGGATACTTTGAGTGGGTTTCATTTGAGTTGCTGGTTGTTGGAAAGTCATTTCGCATACATAATAGAATCGGGCACAACAGGAAAATGGTATTATGGCTATACAACCCATTTAGCCAATCGACTTACATTTCATAATCAGGGTAATAATATATCAACCCGTAATCGCGGGCCGTGGAAATTTATATTCACCAGGAAGTTTAACTCAAAGAAAGAGGCCATGGATTTTGAGAAATACCTTAAGGCTTCCAGAAACAAAGAATATATTAAGAGAGCCTATTCTGATTACTTTATCCAGTCACCCGAAAATCCCGGAAGTACCCCGACAAGTCGGGGCCGGTAGTGCGCACCGCCTTGTCGGGGAGGTCGCTGGTTCGAATCCAGTCATCCAGACTAAAAGCAGCTTAACCGTAAGTTGCTTTTATTTTTATTTATCAATACACCAGCACAAATCTGCAAGTCAGATTATAGGTGTCTCCGGGTTTTCATAAGGGTAACAGTGATCAAGAGGGCGTAATTCCCCTATGGAATCAATAATCAGTGGGCAATAGGTTGCTTTTCACTTTACATGAATAAGTGCAACAGTTTATCAATGAGGAAATAACACTTATGGCTGTCTTGCCCTTTAAAGTCATAGGTCAATAAGCAACGTGATTCGATTGATGGAAGGTCTCGCATCGTTGTCAGAAAGAGTCAATTCTCCTATGAGAAATCGCACTTTTCATAGGGGAAAAGTACTACGTATGAGTTATAGTAGTATATTCGCACCGAAATTGTTTCACTTTTTATAACAAACAATTAAGACAATCACTAAAACAACAATTAACGCTATGGCAAAAAAAGCAAAAAAGGCGGCTAAAAAAGCCGCTAAAAAAGCTACCAAAAAAGTAGCTAAAAAGGCAGCACCTAAAAAAGCTAAGAAGTCTGCAAGAAAACCTAATGCAGCATTTATGGCAGCCCTCACTCCAAGCCCAGCACTCGCTGAGGTGATTGGAAGCAAGCCTGTACCCAGAACACAAATCATCAAAAAGATCTGGGATTACATTAAGAAGAATAACCTTCAGGACAAGAAGAACAGAAGGATGATCAATGCTGATGCTAAACTGAAAGTATTGTTTGCTGGCAAAGACCAGGTGTCCATGTTTGATTTGGCAAAGATTGTAAGCAAGCATGTGAAATAAGCTTGTTTCATTATTAATGCGATAAAAAGCTCTGCACACGCAGGGCTTTTTTCATTTTAAGTCGTACTCTCTGCCGTTACTTTAAATCAAGAAGCAACCAATTGCTCTCATTCAATGTCTTTGTAGGGCAAAAATTTTCATCAGCTTTTCTGTTACTTTTTTCTGAATGCCCAGTATATCCACTAAACTCATCCAGTTATGTTCAAAAACTACTTCCTGGTAACTATCAGAAATCTCTTCAGAAATGGGTTTTATTCCTTTATTAACATAACCGGACTTGCCATTGGTATTACCTGCAGTATTTTGATTTTATTATGGGTGGCTGATGAAACGAGCTATGATAAGTTTCATCCCAAAGCCGACCGTCTTTACCAGGTGTGGGTGAAAGCTCATTTCGATGGAAAAATAAGTTCCTGGACTTCTGTGCCCCTTCCCACCTACGAGGCATTTAAAACAGCTGACAGTAACATCAAACGCATGCTGGTTACTGACTGGGGTGGCCAGCATTTACTTACTGTTGGTGAAAATCGCCTGCTAAAAGATGGGTATTGGGCCAGTGAAGAGTTCCTGGAGATGTTTGAATTCCCATTACTCAGTGGCCAGCCCAGCCAGGTAATGGATGATCCACGGTCAATCGTAATAACGCAATCCACTGCCAAAGCTTTGTTTGGAGATGAAGACCCTATCAACCAGGTGATCAAGGTAGATAATGAGCATGAATTAAAAGTTACAGGTGTTTTGAAGGATATACCCACCAACTCTTCCTTCCAGTTTGATTTTCTTATGCCCTGGAAGTTTAGGGAGCAAACCAATGACTGGGTTCGCAGAAACACCACTAACTGGGGCAATTATTCATTTCAGGTGTTTGCTGAATTGAATGATCCCTCCAATCATGCTACCGTGGAAAACACCGTGCGCATGATGTTGCAGGAACATGAGGAAAAGGAAACCAAGCCAGAATACTTTCTCTACCCACTATTACGTTGGCGCCTGCACAGCAATTTCGAGAATGGAATTGAAACAGGTGGCATGAACGACTACGTTCAGATGTTTACTGTTATCGCTATTTTCATTATTGTAATTGCATGCATCAACTTTATGAATCTCGCCACTGCCCGCTCAGAAAGAAGGGCTCGTGAAGTGGGTATTCGCAAAAGTGTAGGTTCGCGAAAACATGAACTGATCATGCAGTTCATTGGTGAGTCAACCTTTATCTCCTTTATCGCATTTGCCCTTGCCGTGCTAATGGCCCAACTGATTCTACCTTATTACAATGATCTTGTTCAAAAGAAATTATTTATTGATTACACTTCGAGCCAATTTTGGATTTTTTCCATCTCTATGATACTCCTTACGGGGATTATCTCAGGGAGTTATCCGGCATTTTACCTTTCCTCTTTCCAGCCAGTAAAAGTCTTGAAAGGTAAACCTACCATTGGCAAAGGAGCTAGTGCGCCACGAAAAGTGCTCGTCACGCTACAGTTTGGCTTTTCGATCCTGTTAATTATCGGCACGATTGTAATCTATCAGCAAATTCAGCTAGTGAAAGGGCGGCAATTAGGGTACGACCAGGAAAACCTGATGGCCATAAACTATACGAATGAGGTCTCCAAGAACTATCGGCCTATCAAACTTGAATTACTCGAGTCAGGTGTTGTGGAGGCTGTAACTAAGTCCAATAGCTCTATCACTGATATTAATTCAAACAACTTTCTCGGCTGGCCAGGCAAGCCAGAAGATTTACGCGTGATTTTTACAACCATCGCAACTGAGTATGATTACACCAAAACCATGGGTATTAAAATACTGGAGGGTCGCGATTTCTCGGAAGACTTTAAGACTGACACTGCTTCCATCCTAATTAACAAGGCCGCATTACAACTCATGAACTTAAAAGATCCAATCGGCACTGAGTTGGACTTATGGGGAGGAAAACGAAAATTGATTGGTGTTGTTGATGATGTGTTGATGGGTTCACCTTATCAACCGGTGAAACCCATGTTTGTTATTCTTGATCCGGAGTGGATTGATGCTGTAACCGTGCGATTGAAAAAGACGAATGACCTGCAAGCATCGATCAATAAAGTAAAGGCAGTATTCGAAAAGTATGCACCTGCTTATCCGTTTGAATACAAGTTTGCAGATCAGGAGTTTCAGAAAAAATTCACAACCATTAACCTGACAAGTCAGTTAGCCAGCTTGTTTGCTACGCTCACCATCATTATAACCGGCCTCGGATTGTTTGGGTTAGCCTCATTCACAGCCGAGCAACGAACCAAAGAAATAGGTATTCGCAAAGTGCTTGGCGCTTCGGTGCCCAGCCTGGTTCAATTAATGTCTAAGGATTTCTCGCGGTTGGTAATTATTTCGTTCGCAATTTCGGCCCCGCTTGCCTGGTGGTTGCTTACAAAATATCTCGAACGCTATCCGGTTAGGACCAACATCGAATGGTGGGTATTTCCACTTACCGGATTAATTGCTTTGGTATTTGCCCTTGCTATCGTGAGTACACAGGCGTGGCGTGCAGCCCATGCTAATCCGGTTAACTCGTTGAGGAACGAATAACTCTCCTTGATCAAAATCCCCCATGAGGTTGGTCCAAATCATTAGGAATGGTTACTTTTAACATGTCATTATCTAACCAATAAACATGTCAAAATCCACCCGCAGAAAGTTTTTGGCCAGTGCGTCTTTATTATCTTTAGCTCCGGCCATCGAAGCTTTCCCTATGAAAAAAGATAAACCCGTAGTTGTACACCATGTATTTTTTTGGTTAAAAAATCCAGACTCGAAAGAGGATCTTACCAAATTGATTGCTGGTGTTAAATCGCTGTCAAAAATTGAAACGATAAAATATATTCACGTGGGGGTGCCCGCCTCAACAGAAAAACGGGATGTAGTGGATAATAGTTATTCCGTTTCCGAACTTATGTTTTTCGACAACCTGGAAGGACAAAAAGTTTATCAGGACCACCCAATTCACCAGAAGTTCATTGCGGATTGCTCTGCATTATGGGACAAGGTGGTGGTGTATGATACAATTAACGCATAACTCTTACCCCAACCACTTCTTAAATGCAGTAGCTTTCTCTCGACTAAGATCAAGTTCGGTTGGAGCGAAGGGGGCCTTGAGTTGAACACTCAATCCTTTGTGTGTGGTTTTAACTCGGGCGACTACTTGTATGTGAACAAGAAACTGACGATTAACTCTGAAAAAGAAAGCCGGGTCTACCAAAGATTCTATCTCATCCAATGTATCCTGTTCACTTAATAGTTTTTCTCCTTTCAAGGTATTTATAAAAATCAATTCCTCTTTGTTGAAAAAGGCTACTTCATTAACCATGACCGGAACAAGACTATTGCGTTGAAGAGATAAAAATCGCTCCTTATATTTCTTAGGCTGTTTGTTTAAATGACGAATCAGTTCTTGTAAGGAATCATTTCCATCATATCGGGTCAGTGTCTTAAACTTGGCAAAAGCCTTCTGCAATTCTTTCTCATCAATTGGCTTGAGTAAGTAGTCAATGCTATTAAGTTTGAAGGCACGGATAGCATAGGCATCATAAGCTGTTGTGAAAATTATGGGGCATATAATTTCGTTGTCCTCAAAAATTTCAAAACTAACACCATCCGAAAGTTGTATATCCGATAAGATAAGATCAGGCATTTCATTTTTCACAAACCATTTCTTAGCTCCCGCTACACTTACTAAAACGTCCAATACCTGGGCGGTCGGTTCCAATCTCTCGAGGAGGCTTTTCAGGTCTTTGGCCACCAACGGCTCATCCTCTATAATTAAGATTCTCATAACAAGGGTACTTTCACCGCAAAAAAGCTTTCAGTTTCCTCTATAATCACAGGTCGGTCTGTCAGGTACTTGTAAAGTGATTTTAAATTATCAAGTCCCTGTTTATTTGATCCCTCTACACTTTTACGTCTCTGCAAATTATTTTGAATGATAAGATACTCGTTTTCAGTCAATATCATAATTCGAAAGGGGCGCTCCGGTTCCATAATATTGTGCTTGAATGCATTTTCCAATAATACCTGCATAGTTACTGGCACAATAGAACGATCGAGATATTCATCTTGAATTTGAATGACGATTGATAATGATTTATCGAACCGCGTTTCAGCCAGGAAGATATAGTTTCTGATAAAATTAACCTCCGTTTGCAGGTCCACTACGTTTTCATCTTTGTGTTGTAGAACATATCGATATACTTTGGACAAATGTTGAAGAAACTGAGAAGCCAGTTCCGGATCTTCGCGAATCAAACTATTGAGCGAAGTGAGCGCATTAAAAAGGAAATGCGGGTTAAGTTGGTTTTTCAAATTATCGAACTGCACTTGAGTCTTTTCCTTCTCTAGCCGTTCAGTTTTAAGAATTCCCTCTTTCCACTTTGTAATAAAGTGTCCCGTAAAAAAAACAAGGTTAATAGCTGAAGGGAAAATAATATATAGTGCCCAGGTAACCGCCAGAAAAAATTCATCAAGCTGAAAAGGAAAATAAGGCTCAGCAAAATAGTAAATCAGTACTCTTACAAACAAGCCAAATAGTGAACCTAAAAAAATCTGCAAGGTGATACGACCAATAAGATTACGTTCGTATGGGAAGCGAAGATTGAGCGCAAAATCAATTGAACGCAGGCATTCCCAAATAAAAATAACGCCAAACCCCGATGCGAGAAAAAAAGTAAAGTGTAGAGAGAAGTCAAAGTCGCTGAACTTAAAATAGCGAAAGATGGTACTCAGAATTCCAAGACCTAATATAATGGCATAGGTATTCCGAAAGTGTTTCCAGCTTTTGTAACCTATCTTTTCAACCCAGCTCATTTACTTTGGTTCGATGCCTTTTGTGTTTTCTTCTTTGCTCCTCTTCTTGCCACAATTGCCAGTTTTGCTGAGCAATCGTGAAAAGTCGTAGATAGGAATTGTTAAAATTCATGTTGATTGAGGTTAACTCCTGCGTTTTCATACATCTTGATGTTTCCCCTATGACACTTATTATCAGCCTTACCCCTATCCGAAAATCCAAATTTCATAATACATTCTTAGCCTCCGCTGATCTTGCCATCACTCATTTCAACTACCCGATCCGTTTTCTTTGCAAATTCATCATCATGCGTTACCGCAATAATCGTTTGCTTATATACTGAAGTCAACTCCTTGAAAATATCAAACACAATGTTGGAATTGTAGGAGTCAAGATTTCCGGTAGGTTCATCGCCCATGATTATATCCGGATCATTGATCAGTGCGCGTGCAATAGCTACCCGTTGTTGCTGGCCACCCGACAACTTACTTGTCCTTTTATGAGCGTGCGCTTGCATACCCAGTAAGGTCAATTTTTCAATGGCCCTATGCTCAATCTCCGCATTAGCATACTTACCAAGCTTCAAGGCCGGAATCATTACATTCTGCAAAGCGGTAAACTCAGGAAGTAAATAATGAAACTGAAACACAAAACCTATATGACTGTTTCGGAACTGAGCGAGTTCATTTTGCTTTTTGCCCGTTAAGTGCTCCCCCGATATTTCCAATTGACCTTCATAATCAGTGTCCATAGTGGAGAGCACATACATCAAAGTCGATTTGCCGCATCCGGATTTACCCACCAGGGACAAGAACTCTCCCCTATACACTGTTAGATCAATATTTTTTAGTACCTGAAATTTCTCAGGATCGTAAAAGTATTTGGTTACACCCTGGGTACGTAATACATACGGTGATTGTGTTTTCATTGGCCCCTTAAGATTTCAATAGGATCCAATTTGGCTGCCTTGCGTGAAGGCATATAACCTGCAATAGCCGTAGTGGTGACTCCAAATATTATTCCAATAACATAGTACTTCGATTTGAAATTGACAGGGAAATGCTCCAGACTTATAATATCACCACCTTCAAAAGGCACCTGGGCAATCATGTAGGATAATAGAAATCCAACCATTAATCCTATCAAGCCGCCTACCAGCCCTATGGCCAATGATTGAATCATGAAAATTGTGCGCACATCGCTCCCGGCAAATCCCATCGCCTTTAATATTGCAATGTCCTTCATCTTATTATAAATGGTCATATTTAGAATGTTATAGATGCCAAAACCAGCTACAATCAGGAGCGTAAAAGAAACTGCGTAAGTAATGATGTTCCGAATTTTCGATCCTGTAATCATGGTAGCATTAGCCGTTTCCCAATCTTCAGATTTATAGATAAATTTTGATTGAAGTTCCTGGGCGATTCCCTTAGCCTGGTGGCGATCCTTGACCTTAATATTAATATCAGTAATGTAAGACTGATCTTGCTGAAGAATCGTTTGCACCATTGAAATGTTGGCGTAACTACGCACATTATCTACGGTACCAATTCCGATCTGAAAAATTCCCACTACTTTAAGTGACCTGGTAAAGCCTTGCGGAGTTGTGATCACAACGCGATCTCCTCTCTTTACATTAAGTTTTCTGGCAATTCCACTCCCCATAATAATTCCTTCGTGATATGAAAGGAGGTCTTCCAGGCGGCCCGCCTTCATTTTTGACTGAAGATCAAAAAGTTTGTCTTCTTCCAGAATCTCAACACCTAATATCAGTCCGTTTAGTTGTACCGAACCATAGTTGTAAAACACTTGTGATGAAAGTGTTGGAGCAACCCCAATCATACGGTCATCTTTCCTGATCAGATCAATTATCTGGCTTGCATTACGCAACCGGGATGTTTCATTTTTTGGTTTCTGATGATGGACCCAATTAAAGCCTCCGGGATTTATTTGTTCCAAAATACTGGACCTGTTTTCTGTAATATCATGATAGATATGAATATCCGGAGAAGACGTCATGGTAATTTCTTCGGTGAAATCATTTAACCCTGTCATCAGACTTACTAAAGCAATGAACATGCCTATGCCAAACGTAACACCCAGCATAGCAATGATGGTTTGCTTGGGCTTGCTTACCAAATGTACCCAGGCAATACTGAAGGAGAGTTTATAAGAATTCAGATTCATTTTCACTAATTCACAATCAATTTGCTCTCAGCATCCAAACCTGAAATAATCTCAGTTTCCTCCAGCGTTTCAATTCCCCGGATAATTTTTACCTTCTTCTCTCCGGTGTTTGTACTAATCAAAACGGAATCGCCCGGCAAAATGGACTGCCTGGGGATTACAAGTGCCTTGTCTTTTTGTCGAATAATAATGTTAGCCTCCACCGCAAGTCCTGAAAATAATCCAGGAAGTTTTTCAGTCAGGAGAACATCCACCCGTAACGATTGCTGCCTGGTATCTACCAGAGGATACACTTTGCTCACCTTACCCCGATAGAGTTGATCTGGGTATGCATCAATCTTGACAGCCACTTCCTGTCCTTCCTTTACCCGTTGAATATCTAACTCATCAACTGAAAGCCTCAAAAGAAAATTATCGGGCTTACCCACAACAGCCACTACCTCGCTCCTGCGCACAAGTTCTCCTTTCTCCTTCGCGATCTTGAACACCATGCCATCAATATCACTTCGTAGCACATAGTTACCCGATTCCTCTTCCGAAATTTTTAATTGATTATAACTATTCTGAATCGCAAGGTCCAGATCATTTTGAGTTTTTATCAATCGGTTTTTTACTGCCAAAAAATCATTTCTGGAGTTCTTGTATTGAATTTCTGCCCGGTCATAATCTACACGGGCAGTTGCATTAGACTTTAGCAGGTTGGCATATCGGACAAAGTTGATTGAGTCAAATTGCATTTTTGAGCGAGCACTTTGTAATGTTGCTTCTAGCTCAGCCATCACAGGTGCTTTATTCCGGATCGCTTGCTCATAAGCCTCTTTGGCCATGATATACCGTGTACTTTGTAGCGTACTTTCTACAATCAATAAAGGTTGACCTTTTTTTACTATCTCACCTTCCTTCACTACCACTTGTTTCAGGGTTCCATCGGCCTGCGAAAAAACCTGATATTCCTGATCGGAGATAACAAAGCCAGAGGCATACACGGCTTCCATAAGTGGCTTAATAGAAGGCTGAATAGTTTGTGACGATTTACCGCACGTTGAAAAAATCAGAATCGGTAAAATATACAAAGTCTTCATACATTAAATTATTATGCTAATGTACGCTACAAGAATAGAATTGTTAATGGTTGTTACTTAAACCTGTTCTTAATCAAATTGAAGTGTGTTAAATCAACCTTGAAATGATAGGTCAATCTTTGGTGATTCCCAACCCCTGGTTTACCTTGCCGCCCGTGAAAAAAGAAACACTTTTAGCTTACTTCTGTCTGGCGGGCATTTGTTTGATTTGGGGTACCACATTTTTAGTGATGCGCATTGGAGTTATGCACTTCCCCCCTTTTCTGTTTGCTGCAATCCGACAGGTAACGGCTGGTTTGCTCCTGTGCAGTTTTATTTTACTCATTCGGAATGAAAAGTTTCCCTCATTCAATGCCCTGCGTATTCAAGCCTTCCGGGGATTTTTGATGATCACCTGTGGCAATGGGTTGGTGTCGTGGGCCGAGGTATTTGTCCCCAGCGGGTTGGCCGCAATTATCTGCTCTACCATGCCCGTAATGGTAATACTGATCAACCTATCGGTTAACCGATCAGAACTCCCAAATTGGATTATCGGGATAGGTGTTGTAACTGGTTTGTCCGGAATTTTACTGGTGTTCAGCGAATTTCTTTCAGACTTTGCCAATCCAAATTATCGGATGGGCATCATTCTTATTTTTTTAGCAACAATTACCTGGGCTGTTGGTAGCATTCTGACTAAACGAACTATAAATAATTCAAATCCATTTTTAAATGCCGGCTTGCAAATGTTCTTTGGTGGACTCTTTTGCATACCCTTTAGTGCCGGATTCGACAACCTGCAAGATGTAGTATGGACTTCAGAAGTAGTGTTTGCGCTATCTTACCTGATCTTAATTGGCTCAGTTACAGCTTTTAGTATGTATGCTTATACACTGAGCAAATTACCTATTACCATTGCTTCGCTTTACTCTTATGTCAATCCTTTGGTAGCTGTGGTGCTGGGCTGGTTTGTTTTAGAAGAAAAACTAAATCTTAAAATCGGCATTGCATTTTTAGTTACCGTTACCGGGATTTATCTTGTGAACTACGGTTATCAGTACCAGAAGAAAAAACAATATCAGTCGCCTAATTTATAGTGCATGATTTCCAAAATCAGTTTTCATCCGCAAGTGGAAACACGTCATTCCGATCAGACAGCTAAACCCACGTTTTCCATTCTCATCCCATCATGGAATAATCTTGACTACTTAAAATGTTGTGTTCAGAGTATAAGAAAAAATTCCAGGTACCCACATCAATTGATCGTTCACGTTAATGAAGGAAAAGACGGTACACTGGCGTGGATTAAAGAGCAAGGGATCGATTATACCTATTCGGAGGAAAATGTAGGTGTCTGTTATGGATTTAATTCACCAGCAACGCTGGCAAAGACCGATTACATTTTGCTTTCAGATGATGACTATTATTTTGCACCCGACTGGGACTACCATTTGCTGGAAGAAATTCAAAAGCTCGATCATATTTATTTCTGTATCAGTGGAACCATGATTGAGCATAGTTCCACCCAATATTCCAGCATGATTGCTCCTCAAAACTTCGGTAAAACGGTAAAAGAATTTGACGAGGAGAGATTCTTAAGAGAATACCAATCATTTCCATTTGCCGATTGGAATGGCACCAATTGGTATCCCATGGTTCTTCACAAAACGATCTGGAATTTGATTGGCGGGCTGAGTACTGAATTCACACCTGGCATGGGTTCAGACCCAGACATGATGATGAAATTGTGGCAGTGTGGGGTTCGTTATTATAAAGGAGTAAGCCGTTCTCGCGTTTATCACTTTACTTCACGCAGTACAGCCCGGGTAAAAAAGAATGATGGTAACAAGCAGTTCTTGCTGAAATGGGGGCTTTCAAAATCTACATTCTTTGAGATGTATTTACGCCTGGGCCAACCGTTTTCTGGTTATACTGCAGAGCCCGATAAAAACGGTTTTAGGCTGAAGCTATTTCGAGATCAACTGAAGAAATTATTTTCCGGTTGGCGGTAAGAAAAACTGATCGGTGAAGTTGTGGCTTCAGTAAATTACCAACCCTTCTTAATTACATCACAGATATAGTTCACATTTTCTACCGTCATCTTGGTGTGAAGCGGCAGTACAATGTAATTTTCCTCTACAGCATCCATATTTGGTAAATCATCTCTGCGGCCACCAAAAATACTGTATCGATCATTGCGGTAGTGTACCTGGCTCGATTCAATTTTTTTCTCGCGAAGCGCATGCATAAAGCCTGGGCGATCTCGTTGAACCAAAGCTGTGCACAGCCAGGCCGCATGAGTGCGATCAGGAGCATGATCTCCAATTAGCGTAATGCCATTGGCACCTTTCAGTCCGGTCTTATAGGTTTCAAAAAGTTTCTGACGATGACTTAAAATTTCATCGAACTCATGTAGTGAGGCTAATCCCATAGCTGCGCTGATATCAGTCATCTGATATTTATACCCTACCTCCGTGATGTCATTTTCCCAGGTACCCTTTTGCTTGTTTGAGCGGTCGATCCCAAACCAGCGAATTCGCTCTGCCTTAGGAATCAGATTTTTATCCTGAATTGTTAACATCCCGCCATCACCTGTGGTGATGTGTTTGATGGCCTGAAAGGAAAACATGGTGAACTCGGAAATCTCACCCACTTTTTTTCCCTTGTACGTTGCCCCTGGAGCGTGTGCTGCATCTTCGATAACAGGAATGTTGTACTCCTTTGCGATGGCCTGCAACTCATCCATATCGCACGGTAGCCCTCCGTAATGTACACACACAATAGCCTTCGTTTTCTCATTAATGAGTTCACGTACATGGTTAACATTAATGTTCAGTGTTTCCGGATCTACATCGGCAAAGCGAACGTTGACACCCATGTATAAAAAAGGAATATTAGTAGCCGTGCAAGTAAATACCGGTACAATCACTTCATCCCCAGCTTTCAGTCCGGCCAAAATATAGGCCAGGTGCAATGCATCAGTACCAGAGCCCACCGCTATTGAAGCACCGGGTCCTGCAAAGCGTTGGGTAAACTCCTTTTCAAATTGAGCAACCCTTGGTCCCTGACCAATCCAGCGTGAGTGCAAAACCTTCGTTACCTCTTCAATGGCACGTTCCGGCACATGGGGATGAAATAATACAATGCCCTCTGATTCGTGCATCACGGGCATTTCATTCATAGGTTTTTCCTTCTGCATGGAGAGCTGGTTGTACTTTAATTTGCTTAGAGGCTGGCAAATTTAGTTCAAAAAAAAGGAAGCTCCGCAGAGGAGCTTCCTTCATTCCATACCTCACAGAAAATCAAATGTTTGGCTGAGGTGTGGTTCTTAAATAAGGCTTAATCCGTTTGTGGCCCTTAGGGAATTTGGCAGCGATGTCCTCGTCTTTAACAGCTGTAGTAATGATCACATCTTCACCTTGTTGCCAGTTTGCAGGGGTTGCAACACTATACCCAGCGGTTAATTGAAGGCTGTCTATAACCCTTAATATTTCATCAAAGTTTCTTCCGGTTGAAGCCGGATAGGTGATCGTAAGCTTCACTTTTTTATCAGGCCCAATAACAAACACAGATCGAACGGTAAACTTGTCGCTTACCTGCGGATGGATCATATCATAAAGGTTAGAAACCTTAAAATCAGAATCGGCAATTATCGGGAAGTTGACATGCGTATGCTGGGTTTCGTTGATGTCTCCAATCCATTGGTTGTGAGAAGCAACAGAATCCGTACTTAAGGCTACCACCTTAACATTGCGCTTATCGAACTCAGCTCTCAATTTAGCTACTGCTCCAAGTTCTGTGGTGCATACAGGTGTAAAATCTGCTGGATGTGAGAAAAGCACACCCCAACTGGTACCCAGCCATTCATGAAACTTAATGGTGCCCTCCGAGGTTTCGGCAGTGAAATCCGGGGCAATATCTCCTAATCGTATCGACATAATAAATTGGTTTTGTAATGAAAGGCCAAATATAGTCTATAGATTTTGTATACTAAAGAAATATAACATTACTTTTTGCTGAGCACTTTTTCACGTTTTACAATTTTGGCCAAGGTACTTTCTGATAGGATTCGGAGGGTTTCGTCCCGCACACCAATAAAACTGTCTCGAATTCCGCAAGTTTTTTCATCCTTGCATTCCTCGCAGGGTTCATAATAATTGAGCGAAACGCAGGGCAACATAGCTATGGCGC
This sequence comes from Cyclobacteriaceae bacterium, assembly GCA_044229915.1. Lineage (GTDB taxonomy): Bacteria > Bacteroidota > Bacteroidia > Cytophagales > Cyclobacteriaceae > ELB16-189. Next base: position 301,669 of record JBGASB010000003.1, on the reverse strand, counting down.
CATCCATAAGTCTAATTATTTCTATGAGATTCACCTCCTCAGGCTTTTTATACAAATAGTATCCGCCACCCTTCCCTTTTTTGCTGTGCAGTACCTTGGCATTTCTCAATTCGAGTAGGATTGCTTCCAGAAATTTCTTCGGTATGCGCTGAGCATCAGCAATCTCCTGAATATGAACGGGGCCCTGCTGATATCTTTCGGCCAGATAAATCAGGGCGTGAATGGCATATTTGCACTTCTTCGATAGCATAAAGTGTTTCCAAGATATACTTTTTGTGAATAATTATACTTTTGTACGTGTTTTTGTTGAATACAAAACGAACATCTTGATTAATGCCGAGGTAGCTCAGGGGTAGAGCAGCTGATTCGTAATCAGCAGGTCGTGGGTTCAAATCCCATTCTCGGCTCACGCTGATTTATCATTGACACACTTTAAACTTCTTACCATTGGTTGTCTCAAGACCTCAAACAAACACTCTTGTTTCTTTTGCCTTTTTCTTACTGATCACAGTTGTCGTCTTGACAATGAATATTATTTCCGCTTTACGCGGAACTTCTGCCTGGTATAACTACCTGATAATCGCCTTACTGGTTCCTATCGGGTTGTTTGTAGCCTACAAGATTTTTATTCGATATAAAGTGATTCGTGCCGGTAACAATCAAATTGAAATCAATTATCCCGTGCTAAGAAGGTCAGAAAAATACCCCCTACAATCAGTGCTTGCCTGGCGAGAAAATATTGTGAAGACTGGGAAGAGCTCAGTCTATAAGCAACTGGAGATACTTTTTGAGGATAAGAAAAGAATCAGTTTAGGACATAAAGAGCATACCGAGTATCCCAAACTTGTTCAATACCTTCAGCATAAGATCCCCAGAAAAAAGACCGTAGCCGCGTAAGGCGATACATTGGTAAAGTTTTAAATCCTTTTTACTTTTGCGCCCCTGCCGGATTTAATTTCTGGTAGCCCTCACTCGACTAATCCCGAGTTTGTTCTTGCCCAGGTGGTGAAATTGGTAGACACGCTACTTTGAGGGGGTAGTGCCGCAAGGTGTGCTGGTTCGAGTCCAGTCCTGGGCACAATGCCGAAGTGGTGAACCTGCCTGCCGGCAGGCAGGATTGGTAGACGGGCATATAATTGCCTGATTGCTTGGCGTGTGCGGTTAATCTTATTTGGATAACTGTTCGAAGGATGTTCTTTGTTTACGCTATTAAAAGCTCAATCAGGAATTACATTTATGTAGGTCTGACAAATGATTTTGAATGTAGGTTTAACGAACATAACTCAGGTCAAAATAGGACCACAAAAGCGTATAGACCATTTGAACTAGTTGTTCTGGAAAAATTTTCAACAAGAATTTAAGCCAGAAAAAGAGAAAAGTTTCTAAAAACTGGATCTGGTAAGGAGTTTTTGAAGTCAAAAATATTGCCGAAGTGGTGAAATTGGTAGACACGCACGTTTCAGGGGCGTGAGCCGTAACAGGTGTGCGGGTTCGAGTCCCGCCTTCGGCACTTAAAAACGAAAGTCATTCTGCAACTGTAGGTGACTTTCTTTTTTGGTATGAATCATTGCATTCGGTGGCAAGCCAGCCTTCAACACCAAAGTCATTCACAACGAATTACTTCTCCTTTAATAAAGACCTGTGAGTTCCCAAGAAGACAAATCACTGATGGGGCTTACTTCTAAATCAAGGCCTTTTTAGATTTCAATCCGTGTATTTCAAATTTAATATCCTGGTGCAATTTGATTACAGAATAAAAAAACACGGTAAAAAACGCTAAAACGGCTATCAGGCAAAACTGTATCATAGTGGCTGCATTTATTAAATCAAAAGTGCCTAAACCCCTTTCGGCAAACGATATGAAGTTACCTAAGGCCCCACAGAAGTAATTTCTTTTGGATTTTTGCCGAACTTGCTGTCCATTAGAATCTCAAATACCAATGGCCCTCAATAAAGGAAGCGGTGAACGGTGTTAATAGACGTTAAAAGCTATCTTGGCACAATTTTTTAGAGAACAAATAACTATGACAAAGCGACTCTTAAGTGTAATATTTCTGCTCGTAATCAGCATTACGACTTTTTCTCAAACCCAGGAAAACCATACAATACCTAAAGACTGGTTTTTGCGCGACCCAGAACTGGATAGTCTGCAAGGTGTAAGTGCCGAGCGAACATATGAAACTCTTTTAAAAGACCAGCCCTCACGCACTGTGATTGTAGCCGTAATTGATTCTGGTGTAGATATCGAACACGAAGACCTGAAAAACGTAATCTGGAAAAATGAGGATGAAATTCCAGAAAACGGAATTGACGATGACAAAAATGGCTATGTAGATGATGTTTATGGCTGGAACTTTATTGGTGGAAAAAACGGGAATGTAGATGCCGATACCTATGAGCTGACGCGAGAATACATCCGCCTGAAAGCCAAGTATGAGAACATGGAGGAAAACAAAGTGCCTAAAAAACAAAAGGCAGAGTTTGAGAGCTACCAGAAGATTAAAGATAAGTATGAGAAACTCAAGGCTAAGAATGAGCAGCAGTACAAACTATATTCCAATATCTATACCAATATTGTTCAGAGTGTAGATACGCTGAAAGCACTTCTCAAAGTAGACACAATCACTGCCGAGATTTTGAAAAAGTTCGAGACCAACGAACCAAGCCTCCTTTTTGCAAAGGGATTTCTGTTGAATATGTTCAAAAATATGGGCGATGATGGCACCCTGGATGAGTACATGGCGGATCTTAAAGAGGGTGTTGACTATTATGAAGTAATAGTCAAGTATGGCTATAACGAGTCGTATGATTCGCGCCTCATTGTAGGAGACGACATTAACAATATGAATGAAAAGAGTTATGGAAATAATGATGTGAAAGGTCCCGACCCCACCCATGGCACCCACGTATCAGGCATTATAGCAGCCGATCGAAAAAACAACCTGGGAATAAAAGGAATCGCTGACAACGTAAAAATTATGGTTGTTCGTGCTGTGCCTAATGGCGATGAGCGTGACAAAGATGTTGCGAATGCCATTCTGTATGCTGTGGATAATGGAGCTCAGATTATTAATATGAGCTTTGGAAAATCTTTTTCGCCCAATAAAGAAACGGTAGATAAAGCGGTACGTTATGCTGAACAAAAAGGAGTATTGATGATCCACGCAGCGGGCAATGATGCCGAAGATATCGATACCGAGAAAAATTATCCATCACGCATTTATGCGGATGGCAAAGAGGCGAAAAACTGGATTGAAGTGGGTGCTTCGGCCTGGGGTAGTGATGAGGATTTTGTAGGAAGCTTTTCAAACTATGGGAAGAAATCTGTAACCCTCTTTGCTCCTGGAGTCGAGATTTATTCAACTGTACCCAACAGCAAGTACAAAAATGAAAGTGGTACGAGTATGGCTAGCCCTTCCACAGCAGGGGTGGCTGCCTTGTTGATGGCTTATTTCCCTGAACTTAAAGCAGATCAGGTTAAAGATATTTTAATGAAATCATCAAGAAAATTTGATAATCTGATGGTTCAAAAACCTGGCGGAGGCCGGGTTAATTTTAATCAACTCAGTAGCTCGGGAGGATTAGTAAATGCCTATGAGGCAGTTAAAATGGCCCAAGGTATTAAGAACCAAAAGCTTACCAACAAGTAAATTGACTTAAGCAAAAAAACCTGATCCGATTGGTCAGGTTTTTTTGTGATCCCGCTGGGACTCGAACCCAGGACCCATACATTAAAAGTGTATTGCTCTACCGACTGAGCTACGAGATCTAAAAACTTACTTCTTGGCCAATTTAAAGGCTTTTCCGTAATTGAGGGCACAAAGGTAACAGGATATGAAAAATATACAAACGCGCATTTTAAAAATTCTTATGATCACTAACATGATCTTAGTTTGCTCGTTTGCAAATGCCGACAACCCAACAAATCAAATGAGTACGGCTGATTCGTTATTTATAAAAAAACAATACACACAGTCGTTTGAACTATACGAGAGCCTTCATAAAAGCGGCCATTACTCTCAAGCCATGCTTCTTAAAATGGCTTTCATTCAGGAAGGACTTGGACATACCAGTTTATCTCTTTATTACTTAAACCTGTATTATCTAGCCAGCGGAGATACCCAGGTGCTCGACAAACTGGAGGAGCTTGCAGCTAAAAATAGGCTGGAGGGTTATGAACATTCTGAAACCACTCGTCTGCTCTTCAATTTAAAAAAGTATAGCAATCATCTCTCGGTAGCATTGGCAGCAATGGCAATTTTTTTACTTGCGCTCATGGTTAACTTCAAAAAAAGAGAAACCCGACCGATTGGGCTGGGCATCCTGACAACAATTATCCTTGTAATACTGGCAATACAGGTTAATATAACTTATGATCCTCCTTCCGCTATTGTTACAGATTCCGCTTACCTGATGAGTGGGCCCTCTGCCGGAGCTAATGTAGTTACGTTAATTAATGAAGGTCATAAACTAAAAATCACAGGCAAAAAAGATGTGTGGCTGAAAGTTGAGTGGCTCGACAAAGAAGCTTATGTAAAAGAGAACCAGGTATTACCTGTTGTGCTTTAGAAGCGAATTGATAAAGATCCTTTGTATTCTTTATTCGTGTACTTAACCACGTAGTAATAAACACCCGCTGCCTGATCCGCAGCATACCACCTGAAATTCCGTTCTGAACTTTCAAAAACCTGTCCGCCCCAACGATTGTATACACGAACCGATTCAAAGCGGTTCACGCAATTATCAAGTGGAAGTGAAATTTGTTGATCCGGATTTTGAGCCTGATCAGGATTAAACGAACAAGGGCTTATTCCCTCGAGCGCAAAATAATCATTACAACCATCCCCATTAGGGGTGAATACGTTGGGGGGTAGGAATTCATTTTCTGAACTAACTACGTCTTTTATAATTACACCTACCGAAACCGTATCGGCCATAACGGCAAAACAACGATCGTCCGTCAATTTGAATTTGAACGTATAACTATTTTCAAAAAGTCCATTTTCAAAAATGGAACAGTCAGGCGACCACGATAAAACACTTTCAACACGACCTTTGCCTTCTGCCGGGGTAAATGAGTACCCTACAGGTTTTACATTTCCCGTGGCATCAATTAAGGATAGTGAAATCAAATCCTGTGCGGGAGACACATCGGCATCAATTCCTGTCAATAAAAACTGAATGGGTTGCCCTAATGTAAAGCCTATTGTTTGATCGTTGATTATTTTTGTGCCTTGTTGCACGGTAAGTTGAGGGGGAGCATTGAGTGGAGGAAGAATCTTTACTTGCACATCCACCGTGTCAGCTTTATAAAACCGGCACTTATTAGCATTATCTACCACAATAAACTGAAACGTAAAATTGCTTTTCTCGTTTAGATTAACACTGCTGCATGTTAAATCCCATTGAAAGCGAGAGGCAACGATACCGTTTCCGGTTACAGCCGGAAAAGAGATTCCATAAAATTCAAGAGAATCTCTTTGTTTTACATCCAGTACAAGTAAATCATTATCCGACAAATCTTTTCCGGTAACCAAAAAAGAGAGTGATTCATTAATTCTTCGCTGAATATTAAGAACCTTTCGTTCTAGAGGATCGGTTGTCAAATCTGTATCGATAAAAGGATCAGCATTACCTGGCAGGTTTACTGAAAACCGGAAGTTTGTGCTTACCTGGCTACCCAAGTCACATAAGTCTTTATCATTTACATTGATTTTAACATCAAAGTTGGTACGCCTGGTGAAATCATAAATGTCACAGTAAGCGTCCCAACGGATTTTACCGGTGATGATTCCATTCACGCGAGGCTCATCTACTTGCACTGTAATGCCAGCATCGGTTAATATAAATCCATTATTAGTGATGGATAAAATTAATTCATCATTTTCGTCATCGCGTATCTCAAATTCCGACTCATAAAACCCACCCTCGTTAAGAGTTACATAGGTAATCGGATCGACCGGTTTTACAAAGTATGGCCTGGTGTTGACAGGTGGTTCAATATTAACAGCAATTTTCAACGTGTCGCTTAATGGCAAACTACAGGCATCATCAAAAGCAATAATGCCGATCTGATAGGGGCCGCCTTCGATAAAAGGGCACCGCGGAAAGCAGATATTAAAGTCCACTGTGTTTCCATTTAAAAGAGTCGTTGATGTGATTTTGGGAAGTATCTCACTTACGTTCTTTTTAAAGTTAAGAGACACTGCCCGAATTGATATCTTTTCGCTGAAGTTGTCCTCAATTTTGCTTGCATCGGGATCAGAAACTCTTACCTGAATGCAACGGTCGGCATCAGAAACTGAGTTGATAAAACTAACACTCATGTTTTCATCAAATGTAAATTCCGGATCCATGAGTTTCTTTCCTAAAATCTGTGGAGGTTCAGCCTGTGGACAAGCATCGACTACCAACATTTGAAAATCGCGCCTGCTCTCCCCTATTTTTTCACCACTCCTGAATTCATCAATTTTGACCGCAAAAACAAAAAGACCCTGCGTTCTGGGAGTGGCGGTTAGCAGTCCTTCACGGCTTATTCTTAAATCCGGTTTACCATTGATAATGTTCAAGAGCCCGTAACCAGGTCTCCATTTTACTTCCGGAAAAGGTCCGGGTGATGGCGTTGGCAACGCCACGGCAGAGGTAGTGTTGAGTGGGGTCACTAGTGTATAAACAAGCGAGTCTCCATCATCATCTACTCCGGCAAAATCTACATAATAAGGACGAAACGGGCAGGCAAAATCATTGAGTGGAGGAAAAAGCCGGGGCGATGAGTTAATGAAAGGTTGTCCGTCTTTTACCACAGGAGGAAACTCCAGATAGAATGTTTGACCCGCAGCAATATTATTACCCTGAGGTTGCTGACTGTAAATATTAGTAATCGTGTAGTTACGACAACAGCGTTCCCATACTACAAAGTATCCTTCCGGATCGTTAAACTTTTCAGGAGCGAGCGTGAGCGTAGAAGTATATAACAATTTAGAGGTTACAATCTCTCCATTGGAACACTCAGGCTGAGTATAGGGAACATTTGTTTCGGTGTTAAGCGAAAGAAGCACGGTGCCCATAAGCACATTGTCTCTTTTCCGATAAATCGTTACTGTAGCACTGGGGTCTTTTGCCCCGGCCGCTCCGTTAATCTGATCAAAATAAATAATAAGATTCAGGCGGTAGGTATTTCCCGAGATATGAATCAATTCAAACTCACCTCCCACAATGTGCGAGGCGATTAGCGGAAAAGAAATCAGCAGCAGAAGAGTAAGAAAAAATCGTTTCATCACATGTCACCAATTACGAAAGATAGCTAATTCAATACACTGCTAAAAACCGGGCTTATTTGAGTAATTTCGCAGCCCTTAGTATAGTAACCCGATCCAATGAAAAAAGGCGACCGATTAAATGATATTGTGATTGAAACCATGGCGGCTGAGGGCAAATGCATAGCCAAGATAGACGGGCTGGTTATTTTTTTACAGGGTGGCGCGCCCGGGGATACAGTAGAAGTTGAACTTACCAAAATAAAAAGCAATTACCTGGAGGGTAAAGTCATTACCGTACAGAAATTATCACCGCACCGGGCCGAGCCCTTTTGCGAACACTTTGGTATTTGTGGTGGCTGCTCGTGGCAACACATTAATTATGAAACACAATTAAAGTATAAGCAGCAACAGGTTGTAGATAACCTGGAGCGAATTGGTGGCCTTGCGTTACCCGCAATCTCGCCCATTCTCGCATCCAAAAAAATAAATTACTATCGTAACAAACTGGATTATACGTTCACCGCTAACCGGTGGCTGACGAAAGAAGAATTGAACCTGGCTATTGAAGAAAAGCGGTATGAAACAGGTCTCGGCTATCACATCCCGCGCATGTATGATCGTGTGTTTGATGTGAAGAACTGTTATCTGCAACCCGATCCGTCCAACGGTATTCGATTGCTGGCACGAAAAGTTGCTGTTGAAAATGAGATTCCGTTTTTCGATCTGCGCAAGCAAGTGGGTTTTCTGCGCACGCTCACCATTCGCACCGCGAATACAGGTGAGGTAATGATCATTTTACAAGTGACTTACGATGAGATGAAATGGATCGAACTGATGCTGAAAACGCTCACCGATGCGTTTCCTCAAATCACTTCTGCCAATTACATCATCAACGGCAAGCGCAACGATACCTTTGCCGATCTGGACGTGGTGTGCTGGAAAGGAAATTCATACATCACAGAAACAATGCAGAAGCCAGATGGTAGTGGCATGCTTCAGTTTCGCGTAGGGCCAAAGTCGTTTTATCAAACCAATTCCGAACAGGCATTTGAACTTTACAAAGTAGCGTGGCAGATGGCCGACCTGAAAGGCGATGAATTGGTCTACGATCTTTACACGGGTACGGGTACCATCGCCAACTTTGTGGCCGGCCAGTCAAAGAAGGTAGTAGGTCTTGAATATGTAGCCGCAGCGATTGAGGATGCCAAAATCAATTCAAAAATCAATAACATCGTCAACACCGATTTTTATGCAGGCGATATGAAAGACCTGCTCAACGATAGTTTCCTTTCACAACATGGTAAGCCCGACACAATAATAACAGATCCGCCTCGCGCAGGCATGCACGAAGATGTTACCAACATGCTGTTGAAAGCTGCCCCCAAAAGAATCGTCTACGTAAGTTGCAATGCCGCCACCCAGGCCCGCGACTTAAAAATTCTTTCTGAGAAATACGAAATCACAGCCGTGCAGCCAGTAGATATGTTCCCACAAACTATCCATGTGGAAAATGTAGCACGATTGAATTTGAAGAATTAACCAATTCCTTCGCCCGAAAAGACAAATATATTAGTATTAAATACTAAATATTTTAGTATTATTGCTCCTGTGAACAGGAGTATAATACATATGGACTTAGATGCTTTTTTTGTAGCCGTAGAGCGCAAAAAAGAGCCTAAATTGAACGGTTTGCCCCTTATTGTGGGTGGCAGTAGTCGCAGAGGTGTGGTGGCAGCTTGCAGTTATGAGGCCCGAAAATTCGGGGTGCACTCGGCCATGCCCATGTACCTGGCCATGCAACTCTGTCCCGATGCGAAAGTGATCTCGGGGGATATGGAGGCCTACAGTCAGAATTCGCACCTCGTAACCGAAATCATTGCCGGCAAAGCTCCCGCTTTCGAAAAATCCTCGATCGATGAATTTTATATCGATGCCACGGGTATGGACCGATTCTTCGGCACCTACAAATGGGCCATTGAGTTGCAGAAAAAAATAATGAAAGAAAGTGGTTTGCCCATCTCCATGGCCTTGTCTGTGAACAAGCTCGTATCGAAAGTGGCTACGGCTGAGTTTAAACCCAAAGCCCAGGTGCAAATTCAATCCCACGAAGTGAAAGGTTTTCTTGATCCACTTTCCATTGATAAAATTCCGATGGTAGGAAAACAGACCGCCAGTTTTCTATACGACATGGGTGTGCGCACCGTGGCCACTCTTCGCGGCATGCCCCAACAGTTTTTAATCAGCGCGTTTGGTAAAAACGGAATCAGCCTTTGGAACAAAGCGCAGGGGATCGATGACTCACCCGTGGTGTCTTACAGTGAGCAAAAATCTATTTCTACCGAATCTACTTTTGATCATGATACCATTGATGTGAAACGGTTGAAATCTATTTTGATTGCCATGGTAGAAAAGGTAGCGTTTCAATTGCGCGAACAAAAGAAACTGACATCTTGTATCACAGTAAAAATCCGCTACTCCAACTTCGATACCGAAACCAAACAGATTCATATCCCCTACACATCTTCCGATCATGTTATTCTTCGTGTTGTTCAGGAGTTATTTGACAGACTCTATAATCGCAGGATGTTAATCCGATTGGTCGGGGTTCGTTTAAGTAACCTGGTGCACGGCAATCAACAGATCAGTTTGTTTGACGACACCGAAGAAGATATTAACCTGTATGAGGCAATGGATTTTATTAAACACAAACACGGTGTGGAAAAATTGATTCGTGCCACCACGTTGGATGTGAATAAACGCGTGCGCATGGAGATGAATATGTTTAAGGGAAAAATCACAAAGAATCTCATCAACTAATCATTATAATAATATCAACTATGGAAAAATTTTGGATTAACAGGTTCTTCTTCACCATAACTCCCCCACAACCGGTTCAGGTTTTTGTTTCAGACTTAAAAAAACAGGTACGTAAAGCCATTGGTCATGGATTTCAAGACTTATTTTCTCCAGCCCACATCTCGCTATTTAAATACACAGACTTAAAAACAGAGAGTTTTTTATATAATGCCGACTGGCTTGTTTCCGCCTTACTGCCGTTCGAGATCCATGTAAAGGGATTTGGCACATTCAAACATGGAGTTAATAAAACAATCTATCTGGAGATAGAATGCAAAACTCCTGTCCCTGATTTAGTAACCGCCTTGGGTGGGGAAAGTATAATTCCTCACATCACAATCGCCAGAAATCTTGACCCGGATGATTTCACCAGGGCCTGGGAAAGTTTACAAAGCATTTCGTACAGTAATTGTTTCCGGTGCACCCGTATCACTGTTCTGAAAAAAGAGCCTAATCGTTGGAATCGATATCTGGAATTGCCCTTGGATAAAAATCAATTCTATGACTCCAGTACCTCGGTCTGTGTATCCGATGCCTCGGTCTGTGTCCTCACAGACCGAAACGATTAACTCATTTTCAAATTTAATAACAGGCACCTTGGTTCATGTATCTCAACTGTCACACGGGTTTAAGTTTCAAATATGGCACCCTGCCTGTAAAAACTCTTTTTGAAGAAGCCAGGCGCTGTGGCATTCACAAACTCGCCCTCACTGAAATCAACAACGTAGCATCGTATCTGGATTTGCTGCGGATCTGTGATGAAAACAAAACCCGGGAAGGCGGACTGACTAAATACGGAAAGCAACCCCACGACCTGGATATTACGGTAGGGGTAGAATTCAGAAACGGAAATGATTTTTTATTTATCGCACTCGCCCGAAACAATCGCGGGTTTGAAGCCATCAACCGGTTTTTATCCCGTCATAATCGCGAAGAAAAAAAATTTCCAGCCCGGGCACCTGAATTGGATCAAACATTTATCATCTATCCATATGGAAAAATTGAGCCCGATCAACTAAAAGCCTACGAATATATTGGTGTAGGCAAGCACGATCTTGTGTCGTTTGCCATCCATCCACAACGAGAAGAATACAATTATAAATTCGTGCTGCTTCATCCGGTTACATTTCTGCCTCCCGAGATAAATGAAAAAGGAAAATTAATATATCGCGACTTTAATGCACATCGTCTGCTGCGTTGCATTGCCCAAAACACCTTGCTAAGCAAATTACCCGAACACCACCAGGCACGTAAGGAAGAATTCATGATGCCTGAAGGCGAATTGAAAAAACACGTTGAACAATTTCCTGAACTGATCAGTAATGCCCAATCGCTACTTAATCAATGCGCTATTGAGTGTAAGCTGGGTGAAGACAAAAACAAAAAGTTCTTTACTTCGGGGCCCGCAGAAGATACGAAATACCTTCGGTCAATTACGGCCCGTGGGTATGCGAAACGTTATGGTCACGATAAAACTGTCTGGGAATCTCACATCGAAAAAGAACTCCGCATCATTGCAATAAAAGGCTTCACCGCCTATTACCTGATCGCTTACGATCTGATCCGCTTTGCTAAGAAAAATAATTATGATTTTGTAGGCCGTGGCAGTGGTGCCAATAGTACAGTAGCCTATTGTCTCGGCATCACCAATGTCGATCCGATTGAACTGGATTTGTATTTCGAGCGCTTCTTAAATGAAGAGCGGGTGTCTCCCCCCGATTTTGATATCGATTTTTCGTGGGACAATCGCGATGCGATTTATGAATACATTTTTAATAAGTACGGCTACGATCATGTTTGCCTGCTGGGCACCCATGTTACCTATCAGGGCAAATCAATCATCCGCGAACTCGGAAAGGTTTTTGGATTGCCGAAAGAAGAGATTGATGCGCTGGTTGATAATCGAAAAGAAAAAATCGAACGGGATCATATTGCCCGGAAAGTAATGGGTTATGCTCACTATATCGTAAGTAAAGAATTACCTGCTAATATTTCTATTCACGCAGGCGGTGTACTCATTACCGAGAAACCTATTTATGCGTACACAGCTACCGAATTTCCGCCCAAGAGTTTGCCTGTATCGCAATTTGAAATGCACGCAGCCGAAGACTTTGGCATTTATAAGTTTGATATTCTCAGTCAACGCGGCCTCGGTCACATTAAGGAAACGGTAAAGCATGTGAAACGAAACAAAGGGATTGACATCGATGTGTACCAATTCAAAAAATTCAAAGAGGATGAAAAAATAAAAGATCTGATGCGTCATAGTAAAGCCATGGGCTGCTTTTATGTGGAGTCGCCCGCTATGCGCATGCTACTCGGAAAATTGCGTTGTGAAGATTACCTGACCCTGGTGGCAGCCAGTTCCATCATTCGTCCGGGTGTGGCCAGTTCGGGTATGATGAAGGAATACATTCAGAGATTTCATATAAAAAGAAGTGGAGGAACTTATGAATCTATTCATCCCATTATGGATGAACTAATGGCCGAGACTTATGGTGTGATGGTCTACCAGGAAGATGTAATTCGCGTGGCTCACTACTTTGCAGGACTTAGTTTAACGGAAGCCGATGTATTGCGCAGGGGCATGTCCGGCAAATATCGCTCCCGGGAAGAATTTCAGCGGGTGAAAGATCAATTCTTTAAAGGCTGTCATGATAGAAAATATGATCCTAACGTTACTAACCGGGTCTGGTTTGAAATCGAAAGCTTTGCCGGCTACTCCTTTGCTAAGGGCCACTCAGCCAGCTATGCGGTGGAAAGTTATCAGAGTTTATTTCTGAAAGCCCATTACCCGTTGGAATTCATGGTGGGCGTAATCAACAACTTCGGTGGCTTTTATCGAACCGAATTTTACTTTCACGAAGCCCGTATGAACGGAGCGCAGATTGAAGCGCCCTGCGTAAACAACAGTGAGTACCTCACTACCATTCAAGGAAATCAGATTTACATCGGATTCATCCATCTGAAAAGTCTGGAGACTAAAATCGGTCAGCACATTGCATCCGAACGACAAAAACAAGGATCGTTTAAGAGTCTTGATAATTTTCTCAGGCGTACCCCTGGCATCGGTTTAGAGCAACTGCGTATTCTTATCCGTCTCGGTTCATTCCGCTTTACGGGAAAAACCAAGCAACAACTTTTGTGGGAATCGATGCTCTACTTCAATCAGGTAAAAGCCAAGCCTACCACCACTGTTGATCTGTTTGATACGGAACCTAAGGAATATCCCTTGCCCGAATTAAAACGAAATATGCTGGAAGATGCCTTCGATGAAATTGAATTGCTGGGCTTTCCGCTTTGCAATCCATTTGATTTATTGGCTACTACAGATTATGGTGACACCCTTGCAAACGAACTTTCCCAAAAGAAAGGAAACCAAATACGCATCGTGGGTTACATTGTTACCACCAAAGACGCGTTCACCATGAAAAATCACGAGCACATGGCGTTTGGTACCTTCTACGATATAAAAGGTGAAGTCTTTGATACCGTTCATTTTCCGGATTCGGCTCTCAAGTTCCCGTTTCGTGGTCGCGGCTTTTATGAGATGAAGGGAAAAGTAACTGAGGACTTTGGTGTTTATGCCATTGATGTGCATTGGATGAACAAACTACCGATGGTTAGCAAGCGCGCGGATCAGGCCTTTGCAGAAGTGATGGCAGCCACACCCCATCCCCAAAGCTTATAATGATTTCCTTTTGTGATCTCCTCAACTAAACTTTACTTTCGTGCATTGGTATAACGAATAATAAAGGAATGCGTCAGCAACTACTCAGTGAAGGGGCCAGCGAACTCAGCTATGAAATACGAGAGATCGTAAAGAAGGCTGAACAAATAAAAAATTTTGGAAAAAATATTTATTGGGAAAATATCGGTGACCCCATACAAAAGAATCACAAACTTCCGGATTGGATTAAACAGATCATCGCTGACCTGGCTTTGCAGAATGAGTCCTATAGTTATTGTCCAAGCAAAGGGATTTTAGAAACAAGAAAATTTCTGGCTCAACAAACCAATCAATTGGGCGGTGTGCAAATCACTCCCGATGACATTTGTTTTTTCAACGGCCTTGGGGACGCGATTGCTAAAGTCTATCAGTATATCACGCCAACAGCTCGTGTGATCGGACCTTCACCGGCCTACTCAACTCACTCCAGCGCTGAGGCCGCCCATGCCAGCAATGAGCCTCTTACGTATAGGTTAGATCCGAACAATAAATGGTATCCTGATCTGGATGATCTGTATAATAAAGTAAAGTACAACCCAAATGTGGTAGGCATCCTTATCATCAACCCGGATAATCCTACCGGTATGGTCTATCCATTGGAAACTTTAAAACGGATTGTTGAAATCGCAAAAGAGTTTAAACTGTTTCTGATTTGCGATGAGATCTACATCAACATCACATACAACGGTGCACGTGCTTATTCATTGGCGGAAGTGATCGAAGATGTTCCGGGCATTTCGATGAAGGGGATTTCCAAAGAGTTACCCTGGCCAGGAGCCCGCTGCGGATGGATGGAATACTATAACCGCAATAAAGATTCCGATTTCAACAGATTCTGTCAGGCATTGGACAATGCCAAGATGATTGAAGTGTGCTCAACCAAGCTTCCCCAACTGGCTATTCCAAAAATCTTAGGCGATCCACGATTCAAAACATACCGCGAGGAAACCAATAAAAATATAGGCAAGCGCAGTAAAATCATTGCTGATATTCTTCACACGGTTCCACAACTAACATTCAATGAAACGTTTGGAGCTTTTTATAACACCATCATTTTTCGGGAAGGCACGTTAAGGAATGATCAGAAACTTAAGATCAGTGATGAGCGCATTGCTAAGTTGGTAGAGGGTTGGGTCAATCAGGAAATTCCACACGATAAACGATTTGTATATTATCTTCTTGGCGCGAAGGGCGTTTGCGTTGTCCCCATCTCCTCCTTCTGTTCAGAACTTCAGGGATTTCGTGTAACATTATTAGAAGAGAACGAAGACATCCTGATCAGAACATTTACCGCAATCCGGGATGGCATAGTGGAGTATCTAGTTTCCGCTTAAGCACTTACCTAACATTCGTTAAAGAAAATTTTTAAACTTTTTTCTCAGGTTTCGTTGAATGTCATTACAAAATTCTCCAAACTTGTAGTCTAGCACGTGATTATATATAGATGAACCGAGTAAACTCAAACGTAATCAACAGCAAGCTGATCAATCCGATCAGTGTGCTTGTGCTTATTAACGTCATTCTCCTCCGAAAACCGGGGCTGTGACGATATTGTTTAAACGACTTATCAACCGCCCCGAGAAATTGGGGCGGTTTTATTTTATAGTAGCTACAACAAACTAACGATTGTTCTAAAATATTATGTATTACACCGAAAACACAACTCTCTTTCTTAACGGAAAATTTGTTAAGGCAAAGGATGCAACTACCGATTTGTTTAGTCAAACCATGCATTATGGCTACGGCACTTTTGAGGGCATCCGTGCTTATCAAACCGTGCACGGTGTAAAAATTTTTAAAGCTCATGAACACTTCGAAAGACTTAGAAGAAGTTGTGCCCTTGTTGGAATACCATTCGACTACACGGCAGAAGAGCTAACGCAGATTTCTTATCAGGTGCTGGAAAAAAACAATCTGAAAGACGCATATATCAGGCCCCTCGTTTATTGTGGCCCAAACATGTCATTGACTGCCCCCAAAGAGGTTTCACTGATGATCGCTGCCTGGGAATGGGGTAAATATCTGGGCGACCAACTTGTGCGTGTTTGTATTTCTTCATACCAAAGGCCAAATCCAAAATCCGTAAAGGTTGAAGCTAAAGTGTGTGGTCACTATGTAAACTCGATCATAGCAACCACCGAAGCGAAACAGCGTGGCTTTGATGAAGCCCTGATGTTAGATATGAATGGCTTCGTGGCTGAAGGGCCCGGAGCCAATTTCTTTTTTGAGAAGGATGGCGTTCTTTATACTCCCCCGCTTGGAAATATTTTACCCGGCATCACTCGCCAAACAGTACTGGAAATCTGTAAAGAAATGGATATGCCTGTGGAAGAAAAATATTTCCGCCCGGAGGAATTATTTGAAGCCGACAGTGCCTTCTTCTGCGGCACCGCAGCCGAAGTAATTGGTATCGAATCCATAGAAGGACAAACGTTCAGCAAGTCATGGAAAAGTTCTATGGGTGCCGTGGTTCAGGAAGCCTACAAGTGTATCGTGTTAGATAAGAGTTATTCGTACGTAATCGTATAATCGTTATTGGTTGATTATTATAATACGAATAACCAAAAACGAACAATTAATAGAGTAAATGGAACTAAATAAGTATAGTAGAACCATCACCCAGGATCCAACACTTCCAGCCTCGCAGGCAATGTTGTATGGAATTGGTTTAACCGAACATGATCTTAAAAAAGCCCAGGTGGGAATTGTGAGCACCGGCTTCGATGGCAATACATGCAATATGCACCTGAATGCACTGGCCGGAGAAGTAAAGCAAGCCGTATGGGATCAGGAACTGGTGGGGTTAATTTTTCATACGATTGGTGTAAGCGATGGTATCAGCAATGGTACGGACGGCATGCGCTACTCGCTGGTAAGTCGGGAGGTAATTGCTGATTCTATTGAAACTGTTTGTGGCGCACAATACTACGATGGATTAATAGCCGTTGTTGGCTGCGATAAAAATATGCCCGGTTCAGTAATGGCTATGGGCAGGTTAAATCGTCCCGCTATTATGGTGTATGGTGGAACGATTGCCGGTGGACATTATAAAGGAAGAGAACTGAATATCGTCTCTGCATTTGAAGCATTGGGAGAAAAAATTCAAAACAAACTTTCAGACGAAGATTTTAAGGGCATAATTCAAAACTCATGCCCGGGTGCCGGTGCCTGTGGGGGCATGTACACGGCCAACACGATGGCTTCGGCAATTGAAGCTCTCGGGATGTCGTTGCCCTATTCATCGTCCAATCCTGCTTTAAGTAAGGAAAAATCTGCTGAGTGTGCAGAAGCGGGAAAAGCAATCAGGTTGTTGTTGGAAAAAGATTTGAAGCCCCGCGACATCATGACCTTCAAAGCTTTTGAAAATGCAATTACGATTGTAATGATTCTTGGCGGCTCGACTAATGCAGTTTTGCATTTGATTGCCATGGCAAAAAGCGTAGGTATAAAAATCACACAGGAAGATTTTCAAAGAATCTCTGACAAGACTCCGCTTATTGCTGATTTAAAACCAAGCGGAAAGTATTTGATGGATGCCCTTCACAAAATTGGTGGCGTTCCATCAGTGATGAAATATCTGGTGGAAAAAGGCTATCTGCATGGTGATTGTATCACGGTTACCGGAAAAACAATTGCTGAAAACGTAGCAAGCGCTAAAGATCTTGATTTCGGGAAGCAGGATATCATTCTTCCTGTTGAAAAACCGATTAAGAAAACAGGTCACTTACAAATTCTTTACGGCAATCTTGCCGAGAAAGGTTCTGTGGCAAAAATTACCGGCAAAGAGGGCGAGCGGTTTAAGGGAACTGCCCGTGTATTCAATGGCGAGTTTGAATTAGTAGATGGAATTAAATCAGGAAAAATCAAAGAGGGCGATGTAGTCGTGATCCGTTACGTGGGTCCGAAGGGCGCACCCGGGATGCCGGAGATGCTAAAACCAACTAGCCTGATTATGGGATCTGGTCTCGGTAAAAGTGTTGCGCTTATCACCGATGGAAGATTCAGTGGTGGTTCTCACGGTTTTGTAATTGGCCATATTACCCCCGAAGCCTCGGAAGGCGGATTATTAGGCCTGGTGGAAGATGGCGACTGGATTGAAATTGATATCAGGAAACACCAGATCAATTTACTGGTGGACGAAAAAACGATTGCGATCAGAAGATCTCATTACAAGGCACCGATATCGCGCGCTAAAAATGGTGTCTTATTTAAATATGCTCAACAAGTAAAAACAGCAGCTGATGGATGCGTTACTGACGAAGTCTGAAGAAAAGATTGCCCCTGCAACTAAGCAAAAGATTTCCGGTTCGGAAGCTTTGTTGCGATGTCTGGTGGCTGAAAACGTAGATATAATTTTTGGTTACCCAGGCGGAGCGATTATGCCTGTATATGATGCCTTATATGGCTATGCCGATCAGCTTACACATATATTGGTGCGCCATGAACAGGGTGCCATACATGCTGCTCAGGGCTTTGCGCGTGTTTCGGGTAAACCTGGAATTGTTTTCGCCACTTCCGGGCCCGGTGCTACTAATCTGGTTACCGGATTGGCAGATGCATTGATTGATTCAACTCCCTTGGTGTGCATAACCGGTCAGGTGTTTGCTCACTTATTAGGTACTGATGCATTTCAGGAAATTGATGTGGTGAATACCACCATTCCTGTAACTAAATGGAATGTGCAGGTTACCGAAGCTAAGGACATTGCCGGAGCAGTAGCCCAGGCTTTTCATATTGCAACTACAGGAAGGCCTGGCCCGGTACTGATTGATATCACTAAGAATGCACAAAATGAACTGTTTGATTTTGCGGATTATAAAAAGTGCACCAATGTTCGCACCTATCGGCCCAAGCCAACATTGCAACTAGCCGAAGTAGAGGCAGCAGCAGAATTAATTAACAAAGCAAAAAGGCCGTATATCCTGGCAGGCCAGGGAGTTTTGTTGTCTGGTGCATCGGATGAATTAATTGCCTTCTCGGAAAAGTCAGGGATACCCGTTGCCAGCACACTTCTTGGATTGGGAGCTTTTCCAACCAATCACCCCAATTATGTAGGCTATCTGGGTATGCATGGAAACTATGCGCCTAATATAAACACCAATGAGTGCGATGTATTGATTGCGGTAGGAATGCGATTCGATGATCGGGTAACCGGCAACGTGAGTAAATATGCAAAGCAAGCTAAGGTTGTTCATATTGAAATCGACAAAGCTGAAATCAACAAAATAATAATAGCCGATGTGGCCGTTCATGCTGATGCTAAAGAGGCACTAACATTACTGACCAATCTGGTTGAGCCAAACGCTCACCGTGAGTGGATACAAAGCTTCCGCGATCTTAATCAGGAAGAGTTTGATAAAGTCACTTACCACGAATTTCATCCCACGGGCGAAATAAAAATGGCTGAAGTAATTAATGTGCTTTCACAAAAAACCAAAGGCGAAGCCATTCTCGTTACTGATGTGGGTCAGCATCAAATGATTGCTTCACGATACTATCAATTTAAAAATCCAAGAACGAATGTTACCTCCGGAGGTGCCGGCACAATGGGCTTTGCGTTACCTGCTGCGATGGGGGCAAAACTAGCCATCCCTCAGAAACAAGTAGTGGCTGTTATTGGAGATGGAGGATTTCAAATGACGGTACAAGAACTTGGCACCATCATGCAATACAAAATCCCGGTAAAGATTATAGTACTCAACAATAATTTTTTGGGGATGGTACGTCAATGGCAGCAACTCTTCCACGGCAAACGGTATTCGTTTACCGAAATGCAAAATCCCGATTTCGTTAAACTGGCGGAGGCTTACTCCATACCTGCAAAAAAGGTTGAGCAGAGAGAGGATTTGCAACCTGCTTTGGATGACATGCTAAAAGCCAACACACCTTACTTTTTAGAAGTTGTAGTAGGAAAAGAGGACAATGTTTTTCCGATGGTTCCTGCCGGAGCTGGAGTAGCAGAAGTTATTTTAGAAATACCGAAAGGTAAATAGTATATGAAACAGGACTATACATTAGAAATTGGGGCCGACAATAACTTCACGATCCTTAACCGGATTGTGAATGTGTTGAATCGCAGACGTGTGCGGATTAAGAAATTAATGGCTCACGAAAATGAAGATGATTTCCGCAAAGGAGGAGCTGTACTGCTACTGCACACCACTCCCGACCTAATGGAAAAGGTAAAACATCAATTAGAAAAACTTATTGAAGTTGAGTACGCGAAGTATTCTAACGGCAGCGAACAATATCTTGAACTCAGTGAAAAAATAGTAGACGTAGATTAACCTAAACTAACAACGAATAAACTAACAACTAACTAACATGGCAAAAATCAATTTTGGAGGTGTATGGGAAGAAGTGGTAACACGCGAAGAATTCCCAATGGAAAAAGCACTCAATCTTTTAAAGAATGAAACCATTGCAATTATTGGATACGGTGTACAAGGACCTGCCCAGGCGCTAAACCTGCGCGACAACGGATTTAATGTAATCGTTGGCCAACGTAAAGGTTCAAAAACCTGGGACAAAGCAGTTGAGCATGGCTGGGTTCCTGGCAAAACGTTATTCGAAATTGAAGAAGCTGCTAGGCGCGGAACCATTCTTGAGTTCCTTCTTTCTGATGCTGGTCAGATCTCCTTATGGCCAACCATTAAACCCTTCCTTACAAAAGGAAAAACTTTGTATTTCTCACATGGCTTTGGAATCACCTTCAAAGAGCAAACCGGAATTATTCCGCCTGCAGATATCGATGTAGTCTTAGCTGCTCCGAAAGGTTCCGGAACTTCGGTACGCAGATTATTCCTTCAGGGAAAGGGGATCAACTCAAGTTACGCAGTGTTTCAGGATGCTACCGGCAATGCAACTCAAAAAGCCATTGCTTTAGGCATTGGTGTTGGCTCGGGTTATTTATTCCAAACCGATTTCAAAAAAGAAGTTTACTCTGATCTTACAGGCGAGCGCGGAACCTTAATGGGTGCCATCGCTGGAATTTTCGAAGCACAGTACGAAGTGTTGCGCTCAAAAGGTCACACACCTTCCGAGGCATTCAACGAAACAGTAGAAGAGCTTACTCAAAGCTTAATGCCGTTAGTGGCTGAAAACGGAATGGATTGGATGTATGCCAATTGTTCAACCACCGCTCAGCGGGGCGCATTGGATTGGAAAAAGAAATTCAAAGCTGCGACTCTTCCTGTGTTTAAGGAATTATATGAAAGTGTTGCCAGCGGTGCCGAAGCAAAACGTACGATTGATACGTGCAGCAAGCCTGACTATCGCGAAAAACTCGCTGAAGAATTGAAAGAAGTTCGTGAAAGTGAATTATGGCAAGCCGGTGCTGCTGTTAGAAAACTAAGACCAGAAAAGGCTAGTGTAGAAGCAAGCATGATAAATTAATTGGCAATTGGCAATAAGCAATAGGCAAAAAGTCATTTTGCCTACTGCCTACTTTTAAAGTATGATAAAAACAGCCGCTAAACAAGTATTAGATATTGATTCTGCCTACGAAGTCCTAAAACCCGTAGTGCTAAAAACTCCCTTGCAGTTCCATCGCAAACTGTCTGAAAAGTTTGGGGCAGAAATTTATTTGAAGCGAGAGGATCTTCAAGTGGTACGGTCGTATAAAATCCGGGGAGCCTATAATCTAATCCAAAGCTTACCAGAAGAATCACGCAAACAAGGGGTAGTGTGTGCCAGTGCTGGCAATCATGCACAAGGCGTTGCGTTCTCTTGCAAGCTATTGAATATTAAAGGCGTGATTTATATGCCCGCCATCACACCCAAACAGAAAATAAACCAGGTGAAAATGTTTGGTGGCAATAACATCGAGATCGTTTTAGTTGGCGATACATTTGATGAATGCCAGGCGCATGCATTAGAATTTACGGTTGAAAATAACATGGTCTTTATTCCACCCTTCGACCACATCAAAGTGATGGAAGGCCAGGGTACTGTGGCTAAGGAAATTCTGGAAGAACAATCTAATATCGACTTTGTCTTTGTGCCTGTTGGGGGTGGCGGTCTTTGCGCTGGGATGGGGAGTTATTTTCAAACTTACTCGCCACAAACGAAAATTATTGGTGTTGAGCCAACGGGCGCCCCATCAATGAAAGAAGCCTTGAATGCCGGCAAACCGGTAGTGCTTGATACAATTCAGCGATTTGTGGATGGTGCCTCGGTAAAGAAAGTGGGTGATCAAACATTCGCGATCTGCAAAGATGTGATTGCCGATATGCTTTTAGTGCCTGAAGGCAAGGTTAGCTCTACCATTCTTCAATTGTATAATGAAGATGCCATTGTAGCGGAGCCAGCCGGGGCTTTATCTATTGCCGCACTGGATCAATACGCTCATCAGCTAAAGGGAAAGAAAGTTGTCTGTATTGTGAGCGGAGGAAACAACGACATCGACCGCATGCAGGAGATCAAGGAACGATCTTTATTATATGAGGGATTAAAACATTATTTCA
Organism: Cyclobacteriaceae bacterium; assembly: GCA_044229915.1. Classification (GTDB taxonomy): domain Bacteria; phylum Bacteroidota; class Bacteroidia; order Cytophagales; family Cyclobacteriaceae; genus ELB16-189. Next base: position 279,359 of record JBGASB010000003.1, on the reverse strand, counting down.
TTGTTCGATTTGCTCAGCGCCCAGGAGCCTTGAAAGAATTTGTCAATTTCATTTTAGGTCCTAACGATGATATTGTTCGTTTTGAATTTATTCAAAAGCATAACAAAGAGTCAGGACCCGCATTGATTGGTATTGAAGTAAAATCAAGAGAGGATTTTGCCCTACTGATCGAGCGTATGGATAGTCACAAACTCAACTATACCCTCGTTAATCAAAACGAGAATTTATTTGAGTATCTGGTGTAATCGTTACGTTAAACTTTCCTGTAATACCTATTACTGGTTGTATCACAACCGTTTGAAATCCATTGTCGCGAGTGGATTCTAACTATTTGATTTCAATCCGTATCTTGTATCTGAAAAACTAATACTATGGCTCAAGGATTACTGATTGATATGGATGGTGTGGTGTACGGTGGAGACACAATGATTCCGGGTGCTGATGGATTTATTTCCCGCCTGCTCAAAGAGAACATTCCATTTATGTTCATGACTAACAATAGTCAACGTACTCGTCTGGATGCCGTGCGTAAACTTTCTAAACTTGGCATCAAGGTAACAGAAGATCATGTTTACACCAGTGCTATGGCAACCGGAAAATTCCTGGCGAGTCAGATTCCCAATGGTACTGCGTATGTGCTGGGAGAAGGCGGGTTGCTTTCCAGTCTTCATGAAAACGGAATCTCGCTGGTAAACACAGATCCTGATTTTGTTGTACTTGGCGAGGGAAGAAACTTTACTCTTGAAATGGTGCAACGTGCCGTGGATATGATTCTGGCGGGAGCAAAATTCGTAACCACCAATCGCGATCCATCACCAAAGAAAAAAGGTTGGGACAATTTAGGGATTGCATCTACTACCGCAATGATTGAAGAAGCCACCGGCATAAAAGGATTTGTGGTTGGAAAGCCAGGACCTGTCATGATGCGCTCGGCACGCAAAGCATTAGGACTTGAAACTGCGGAGACTACCGTGATTGGCGACACGATGGACACAGACATTCGTGGCGGGGTACAAATGGGTTATAAAACTATTCTTGTTTTAAGTGGTATCACCAAAAAAGAGGAGTTGATACGCTATGCGTATAAACCTGATATGGTAGTGGATTCAGTGAATGAAATTAAGTTACCATTACCCTGGTGGAATATTTAATAGCCACCAAACACTTGTAAGCTATGTATTATTTTCCTCAAAATTGATTTGAGTAATCGCTAAGGATTTTACATCTTCGTGTTGTTATTTGTGAGTCAAAATGATTACCCAATAACCTAACCTAAACCAATACAAGCTGCCTCGACTTTGTCGGGGCAGTTTCATTTTGATGTGTTTTGAACAAACTAACGATTGTTGTGAGCGAGAAAAAACCAAGAACAATTTTTGAAAAAATCTGGGACAGTCATGTAGTAAAGCGTGCCGAGGGTTATCCGGATGCTTTATTTATCGACCGCCATTTCATTCACGAAGTAACGTCCCCTCAGGCCTTCGATGGCTTGAAGAAACGAGGACTGCAGGTATTTAATACAAAGCGAACTACTGCAACAGCTGATCATAACGTACCAACCAAAGATCAACATCTTCCTATCAAGGAAGCTTTATCCAGGCATCAGGTTGAAACACTGCGTAAGAACTGTAAGGAGTTTGGTGTTGAGCTGTATGATCTTGGGCATCCGTTCCAGGGAATTGTACATATCATCGGCCCTGAGCTTGGGTTAACCTTACCTGGCATGACCATCGTGTGTGGCGATAGTCACACATCTACACACGGTGCATTTGGAAACATCGCTTTTGGTATTGGCACTTCGGAAGTGGAACAGGTGCTGGCTACTCAATGCATCTTACAATACAAGCCCAAAACCATGAAGATTGAAATCAGTGGTACGTTGGGTAAAGGTGTCGTCAGCAAGGATATTATTTTATATATCATTTCTAAAATCTCAGCCAGTGGTGCCACTGGCTTTTTTGTTGAGTATGCTGGTGATGCCATTCGCAATCTCTCGATGGAAGCGCGAATGACTATTTGCAACATGAGTATTGAGATGGGTGCCCGGGGCGGATTAATTGCGCCCGATGAAACCACTTTCAACTATATAAAGGGAAGAAAATTTGCTCCCCAAGGCGAGGCTTTTGATAACGCTGTAGACGAGTGGAAGAAGTTGGTTACTGATAAAGACGCAGCGTATGATCAGGTATTGAAATTTGATGCCGCAGATATCGGCCCCATGATTACGTATGGTACAAATCCTGGTATGGGAATGAGAGTAACAGATCGCATTCCCACAACGGCCGAGATGAAAGAGATCAGCGAACAGACCTCCTTTACAAAATCATTGGAGTATATGGGTGTTGAGGCCGGGTCGAAATTATTGGGTAAGACCATCGATTACGTATTCATTGGAAGTTGCACCAACGCACGCATTGAGGATTTGCGTGAGGTTGCCTCCATGGTGAAGGGGAAAAAGAAAGCTAGCAATGTGGAGGTTTGGGTTGTACCCGGATCAAAGCAAGTGCAGGAACAAGCGAAGAAAGAAGGCCTCGATAAAATTTTTGAAGCTGCTGGGTTTGAATTACGCGATCCGGGTTGCTCGGCTTGCCTGGGCATGAACGAAGACAAGATTCCGGCAGGCAAATATTGTATCAGTACTTCCAATAGAAATTTTGAAGGCCGGCAAGGGCCCAAGTCGCGCACGTTTTTAGCGAGCCCATTGAGTGCGGCCGCAGCTGCGATAACCGGCAAAGTAACGGATGTAAGAGAATTTATATAATCGTTGTTGGTTGATGGTTCTTCGTTAAATGCGAGCAACCAACAATGATGAACGAAGAATGATAAACGATAATGAGCAAAGACAAATTCACCATACTAAAATCAACAGCAGTACCAATCCCTGCCGAAAATATTGATACCGATCAGATTATACCCGCACGCTTTCTAAAAGCAACAACCCGCGAAGGATTTGGCAACAACCTGTTCCGCGACTGGCGTTATGACAGTGACAATAATCCCATCAAGGATTTCGCATTGAACAACCCATCCTATTCCGGAAAGATATTAGTGGCTGGAAAAAATTTTGGATGTGGTAGCAGTCGTGAGCATGCAGCATGGGCCATTTACGATTATGGCTTCAGAGTTGTGGTGTCTAGTTTCTTTGCCGACATCTTTAAAAACAATGCCCTTAACAATGCCGTGTTGCCTGTAGTTGTTTCTGAAAGTTTCCTGAAAAATCTTTTAGAAACAATCCAGAAAAATCCAGCTACGGAAGTAACGGTAGATTTACAGAATCAGGTCATCAGCTATGGAAAACAAAGCCAGAAGTTTGAGATTAATGCCTATAAAAGAGAATGCCTTATCAACGGATATGATGATATCGATTACTTACTGAGTTTAAATAAAGAGATCAGAGAATTTGATTTAGCACACTAATAGCTTCAGGTTACAAGCCACTGGCTTCAGGCACTTGCTTGCGGCTTGAAATCTGAAGCCTGTAGCCAAAGAGAAGATTAAATGAAAAAGAAGATCGTAATACTACCCGGGGACGGAATTGGAAAAGAAGTTACCACCGAAGGTAAAGGCGTGTTGATAAAAATTGTCGAAATTTTCGGTCACGAATTTGAATTTGATGAGGCAACCATTGGTCATGATGCAATTGAAGCCACGGGTAATCCGTTGCCTGACGAGACTTTGACTAAATTAAAAAACTGCGATGCCATTCTATTTGGAGCCGTGGGTCATCCAAAATATGATAACGACCCAACGCTTAAAGTAAGACCAGAACAAGGGCTCTTGAAGATGCGCAAAGAGTTGGGGTTATATGCCAACCTGCGCCCCATAAAACTATTTGACGAGTTGTTGGAGGCTTCCAGTATTAAACCTGAAATCCTCAAAGGATCTGATATTCTGTTCTTCCGCGAATTAACAGGCGATGTGTACTTTGGTGAGAAGGGAAGAAAAGATGATCGCAATACGGCTTATGACCTGATGATCTATCAGCGTTATGAAGTAGAGCGCATTGCACACAAAGCATTTCTGGCAGCACGTACCCGGAAGAAAAAAGTTACTTCTGTGGATAAAGCCAATGTACTTGAGAGCTCCAGGCTATGGCGTGAAGTTGTTCAGGAAATCGGCAAGCAATATCCCGATGTACAACTTGAACATCAGTTTGTAGATGCAGCCGCCATGAAGCTGATTCAAAATCCACGCAGTTATGATGTGGTAGTTACCGGAAATCTTTTTGGTGATATTCTTACTGATGAAGCCTCGCAGATTGCAGGCTCCATGGGTATGTTAGCCTCTGCCTCGGTAGGCGATAAAGTGGGATTATATGAACCCATCCACGGAAGTGCACACGACATTACCGGGAAGGGCATCGCTAATCCATTAGCTTCTATTTTATCGGCAGCGCTGTTACTTGATATCTCATTTGGTATGAAGGAAGAATCGGAAACTGTTATCAAGGCAGTAGAGCAAACACTAAAGCAAGGGTTTCGCACTGCAGACATCGCGGACGCTAAAACTCCAAGAGATAAAATTTTAAATACCCAGCAAATGGGTAAGCAGGTAGTGAATCAGCTTGATAAAATAGCGAATCAAATATCAACAGTTTCAACGAACAACTAATAACGAATAACTATCAACCAACAATATGGCACAGAAAATTCAAATCTTTGACACAACCCTTCGCGATGGCGAGCAGGTTCCTGGTTGTCAATTGAAGACGGAAGAAAAAATTATTATCGCCAGAGAGTTAGAGTTGCTCGGTGTAGATGTTATTGAGGCAGGCTTTCCGATTTCGAGCCCCGGTGATTTTCTCTCCGTGGTTGAAATTTCAAAAGCGGTAACCGAACCCGTGGTGTGCGCGCTCACACGCTCAAAGAAGGAAGATATTGATGTTGCGGCCGAAGCTTTGCATCATGCCAAACATGGAAGAATCCACACTGGCATCGGATCTTCGGATGTACACATCAAACATAAATTCAGAAGCAGTCGCGAGCAGGTACTGGAGCAAGGTGTATGGGCAACCAAATATGCCAAAGCCAAAGGCTACGAAGTTGAGTTCTATGCAGAAGATGCGGGCCGCGCGGATTTAGTATTTCTTGCTCAGCTGGTAGAAGCTGTAATTGCTGCCGGTGCAGATGTAGTTAACATTCCGGATACTACCGGGTATTGCTTGCCAAACTTATACGGCAAGCGCATTCAGTACCTGATGGAAAATGTAAAGAATATTGATAAGGCAGTTATTTCTGTGCATTGTCACAATGATTTAGGATTGGCCACCGCCAATACAATAGCAGGCTTGACCCACGGTGCCCGTCAGGCGGAAGTAACAATCAATGGAATTGGCGAGCGTGCCGGTAATACTTCGTTGGAAGAAGTTGCTATGATTTTACAGACGCACAAAGACCTTGATCTTTATTGCAATATTAAGGCGAACAGAATCTATGCACTCAGTCAATTGGTGTCAAGCATGATGCACATGCCGGTACAAGCCAATAAAGCAATTGTTGGCAAAAATGCATTTGCCCATTCATCAGGCATACACCAGGATGGATTTTTGAAGCATGCCGAAAACTATGAGATCATAAATCCTGCAGACGTAGGAGTACCTTCATCCTCAATCGTATTAACAGCACGCAGTGGAAGGGCCGCTCTAAAGCATCGCCTGGAGTTGTTAGGGTATAGTGTCGCAGGTGATGATCTGAATACGGTGTATGAAAGTTTCCTTACCGTGGCCGATGAAAAGAAAGAAGTTAATGATGGCGATCTGATTATGATAGCTACCAGCATGCCGGTGCTTTCTAAAATGCCCTGATAGCTGGAATCCTTCTGTTCTCCGTGGTTGCTTTTCACTACAAAGGACAAGGAGAAATCAGAGGGACTTCAATTTCACTATCAATTTTTCAGGAATACTTGCCATTTTTCGTTTTAAGTAATCGAAGCAAACAATTCCTGTTTTACCATGAGCAACCTCCTTGCCTGTGGCTTTGTTCGTGATCTTATAAAATAGATCAAATCCGTACTTATTCAAATCACCGACTGCAATTTCAAACCGAAGTGTATCGCCCAAAAATGACTCCGCTTTGTACACAATGGTCGCATCTCTTACAATCTGACCAACGGGTCCTTCCAGTTTCACTTCACTTTCAAAGCCCATGGACCGGTAAAACAAAGTCCGGGCCTCTTGCATGAGAGTAAGTATGCTGTCATTGCCAACATGATTTCCATAATTCAGGTCGCTTACCCGCACCCCTATTTCTGTTTGAAAGATAAATTTTTCAGGAAGTTGTATTTCAATGCGTGTCATCTTGGTTAATTTGCTGCACAAGTATACACATTGATGATCAAATTAAGCTTTCTGCTTAATGGCTGGAGAAAACTAAAGCGGGCCTTCTTCATTCTGCTGGCAGTTCAATTCATCTATATTATCCTCTTGCGGTGGATCAACCCGCCAATAACCATCACACAACTTTCCAACTGGGTAAGCGGCTACGGCTTGAAACGCGATTACATAAACTTTGAAGAGATGTCACCCAACATCCGGCTGGCGGTGATGGCGTCTGAAGATCAACTCTTTCCCGATCACAATGGATTTGATATTAAGAGCATTAAGAAAGCACTTGAAAGCAATAAGAAAAAAACCAAACGAATCCGGGGAGCCTCCACCATAAGCCAACAGGTTGCCAAGAATGTATTTCTTTGGCAAGGGCGCAGTTGGTTTCGCAAAGGACTTGAGGTCTACTTCACGTTTATGATTGAGTTGTTCTGGAGCAAAGAACGGATTCTGGAAATGTACCTCAATGTGGCTGAGATGGGAAAAGGAATTTTTGGTGTAGAGGCGGCCTCGCGCACCTACTTTAAAAAATCTGCACAGAAACTAACGCGTACCGAAGCTGCGATGATTGCCGCGTGTTTGCCGAATCCGAAAAAGTATGTAGTTCAACCGCCCTCCCGCTACATTACCAGGCGCTACCCGTGGATTATAAACCAGATGAATAACCTGGAGGGTGATGAAGATGTGGAGAAACTATTAGAAGTGCCGAAACCTGTTAGGAAAAAGGGTAAATGAAAAATTCATTTACCGCGCCACTTCCCGAATCGCCTTTACAGTATAATCAATGTCTTTCAGCGTGTTATAGATATGGGGCGATAACCGAATACCGCCTGAAGGAGCAGCAGCAATATGATAGCTATGATATAGCTTATCCGTTACTTCGTGTATCTCCTTGCCGGGCAGATTGAAGATCACTATACCACTGCTATACTGTGCAGCCATGGGTGTTACAAAGGTGGCTTGTGGCACATGGGTTTTTATTTGTTGCTTGAGGTAAGAGTTAAGTTGCACAATCCTGCCTTCAATATTTTTTCGGCCAATGGTTTCATGAAAAGCAAGAATCTCTGGCAATGCAGCCGGAGAAGGATCGTTGCGCTGACCCAAAACACATAATTGCTGATCAACCCGGGTAGCTTCCTTCCAGCCACCGCCAATTACTGCCGGCCAGATTCGCGCAAAGTAATCTTTGTGTATGTAGAGAATGCCGTTTTCAAAGGGTCCCATAAGCCATTTGTGCGTACTGGCAGAATAAAATGTACACCCCATATCATGAACATTAATGTTCATCGATCCAAATGATTGGGCTCCATCTACCAGCGTCATGATGCCCTGCGCTTTAGCCATCACACAAATATCTTTGGCGGGTAGCGCTAACCCGCTAAGGTTGGAGACATGCGAAAAAGCAATTAGTTTGGTGTTTGGTGTAATAGCTTTGATGAATGGTTGGAGTAAATCGCCTATAGAAGCTGGTTCAGCCGGAACACTGATTTTTTTTACTGTAAAACCAAGTCGTTTTGACTGGCTCATCCACACTTCATTATTAGAAGGATGATTTTGCTCCCAAATAATAATTTCGTCACCAGGTTTCAGGTCAAGTCCATGCACAATCATACAATTGCTTTCGCTGGTGTTACGCGTGATGCCGATCTCGCTTTCATCGGCCCCGACAAACTGAGCCAGCATGCCAACTGATTTTTTCCGGATTGTAGCAAACAGGGATCGATATTGAAAAGAAACATCTTTATTAAGTGAGTTCGTTAATTCAAGTACTCTTTCCTGCACGATCGTGGGACTAGGACACAGGTTGGCGGCATTCATCATAATACGATCTGCCGGAACGGTAAATTGCTTTTTCAAATTCTCCCAATATGACTCATCATCGGCCGCAGTTGGAGGCTTCAATTCGTTGCCCGCCATCGAAGGAAGTGCCAGGCCTGTAAGAGAAGTTGCCAACAGTTGCTTAACGAATTTTCTTCTGGGATTTAGTTGCATGGCGATGAGGGTTAGGTGAGTACAAGATACTAAAATTGAAGATTCAATCTTTAGTAAAATTTATCGGTGAAGAACAGAACAATTCAGGGGGCAGTTAATTGAAGGGGTTTGCTTAGATTAATGTTGGTCTGTTGGTCAGCGACCAACTTTGACGTGTGCTTGGATCACTGTTTGCCGGTGAAGAACACCGGCAAAGGCGAGGGTGGTTGATTATTTGTCAGCGAAGGAATCTTCATCCACAAATGGTAAAATACATTTTGCTTGTCAATTCTCTTTGACTAAGCCCAGTTTCTTAAACTTTCGATGAAGTTCGTAAAAGCACTGCTCGATATTTTCTTTTGAAAATGGTATATATTGTAATCCCGCTATATTGGAAAATTCTTCAATTCCTTCTTGTTTCAGAATAATAACTTTATCAAAGCCTAATCGGCCTTGAAAAAGGCCTGCTTCATGAATAACATTTTGCCTTGCTCTAGCTTTTCCATCAAGGGTTTCATCTTCAGCTGTCATTATTAGAATCGCAAAAGAAGCTTTATTCAGAAATTCCTCTAAAATATTTATTATGGTTTCTCCAGTCCTTGACTCATCCTCGAAGGTGATAGTCTTTAGGTTCAAATCATCCCTAAGATAAATTTGTACTCTTGCCCAAAGTTTGCTTCGTCCATGTCCTATGAAAATGTGTCCCTGACCTTCTGATTTTGTAACTTTTTTTAGTCGTAGACCCGCCATTTCGCTCTCCAATTCCGAAATATTTAATGATTTCAATTTTGTCAATAGCGCACCAATTCTAATAACAGATTCATTGTTAGAAGAAATTAGATGGGGTTCAATGTAAAGAAAGTCAGTATTGGGCTTCCTTCTGTATTTATCAAAATATTCTTCAATTTTTCTCCAGTATAAAAAGGCTTCATCAGCACCAGTCCTATTTGTAAAATCCACTTCGGACAATTTTTTGGCAAATGATTGTATAGGGGAGAAGAACTTCAAATCGGTCTTCATACTCTCCCAAAGCCCCTCAGAAAGTATTTGTATTTCTTTTGTAATCATGATCTATAACACCTACTTCACCTTCAAATTCTCAGCCATCATCAACACAAAATCCTTTCCTTTCACAAATCCTTTCCCCAACTCCGCTTCGTACTTGTCAGTAATGCCAAGGGCTGCAATGTCTTCCGTCTTCTTGCCCTTTTTCAAGGCCGCCACCACCTGATCGCGGATGTCGGCAATCGTATCGCGCAGCTTTTTTACATCGGCTTTTGTAGCCACTTCACCATGACCGGGAATTACTTTTGTGTTATCATCGATCAGTAATAAAATTTTATCCAGCGTGGAAACAAAGCCATTGACCGAACCGCCATTGGAAAGATCGATATAAGGATAGCCATAGCGCACAAAAGCGTCTCCTGTATGCACCACATTGGCATTCTTAAACTGTACAATCACGTCTCCATCCGTATGCCCCATATCAAAATGATGCAGCACAATGTCTTCATCATTTAAATGAAAATTGAGTTTATTGGCAAACGTGATTAACGGCCAGGCATTCTGATCGCGGGGCGGGTTCTTGGCGCCTGTCCTTGCATTAACCGATTCCTTCGACATGCGCTCGCGCACCCGGTCATGGGCTACCAGTGTAGCACCCATCTTTTTAAAATTTTCGTTGCCTCCACTGTGATCACCATGAATGTGCGTATTGATGGCAAAGCGGATTTCACCCGGATCAAGCGTCTTCACGGCACCATTGATTTTATTTGATAAAGGAGCAAACTGATTGTCGATTATCAGAGTTCCTTCCTTGCCTATCATCACACCTATATTTCCCCCGGCACCTTTCAGCATATAAATCTGGTCGGTAATTTTTACGGGAGTGATCCGAACCGTATCGTAGTTGGTTTGGGCTATTCCGGCACCCGTAATCAGGAGGAACAAACATGCAATCGAATAGAATTTCATAGGAGATTGGTTTGAAAATAAATTTAAGTTAAAAAACCACGATTCGCTAAAGAACCGCAAGAAACAGGTTGAAATCCCGCAGCTACGAGGTCACTTTTATGATATAAAAATTAATAGCTTTATGATTGTGACAACCGAACAACCCATCAATTACCAGCGCATTGAAAAGGCCATTCTTTACCTGGAGCAGAATTTTAAACAACAGCCCGAACTCGGTGAAGTTGCCGATGCGGTGAATATTTCTCCTTTTCACTTTCAACGGATTTTCACAGAGTGGGCGGGCATCAGTCCAAAACGGTTTCTTCAATTTTTAACGGTCGGTTACTTAAAAGCAAAATTGCAGCAATCAAAAAACCTGGTGGAGGCTGCTGAAGCTGCCGGGTTATCGAGTCAATCCAGAGTATACGATTTATTCACTACGTTGGAGGCAGTAACTCCTGATGAGTATAAACAGCGAGGCAATGGCATACACATCAACTATGGATTTCATGAAACTCCGTTTGGAATGGCGCTGATTGGTGTTACCGATCGGGGTGTTTGCTGGCTCTCATTCATCGCCACCGATGAAGACCCCCGGATTGAGTTGGAGAAAATGAAAGAGCATTGGCATAATTCGATCTTTCATCAAGAGCAACAATTGACAGAGTCGTTCATTGTTAAAATTTTTCCCTCACCCCTCTCCCTGGGGAGAGGGGTGTCCGCCCCTGGCGGACGGGGTGAGGGAAGAATTCATCTCTTTGTAAAAGGGACTAACTTCCAGATTAAGGTTTGGGAAGCATTGTTAAAACTTCCGTTGGGTAGCGTAACTACTTATCAGGACATTGCCGGACAAATTCAAAATCCACAGGCGATGCAGGCCGTGGGCTCTGCGGTTGGTTCGAATCATATTGCGTATCTGATACCTTGCCATCGGGTAATCCGCAAAGACGGAGTGCTGGGCGACTATCGTTGGAGCCCTACGCGTAAAAAGAGCATTATTGGCTGGGAGATGGCCAAAGTTGAACAGTTCTGATTTTAATACCGGGGCATTCATCCGTAAAATAGTCGAAGTTGTATGCAACTTTTTGATGGACATGGAGTATCTATAGAGTATTCCCAAAACCATCACGCCTATGCTTCGCAGCTACTTCAAAATCGCCTTTCGCAATCTGATCAAAAACAAGGGGTACTCCTTTATTAATATCGTAGGACTAGCCACCGGTATGGCAGTTGCGCTGCTTATCGGGCTATGGATCTGGGACGAGCTGTCCTTCAACCGGTATCATAAAAATTACGATCGTATTGCGCAGGTATGGCAGCACAATGTATATAACGGAGTGAAAGGCTCCCAAACTGCCAATCCCTACGTAATGGCCGAAGAGATCCGTAATAACTTTGGCAGCGATTTTAAATACGTGCTGCAATCCACCTGGAACTTTGGTCGCATTCTTACCGTGGGCGAAAAGAAATTTAGCAAGAGTGGAATGTATTGGGAGCCGCAGGTTATTGACATGCTCTCCCTCAGGTTACTGAAAGGCGACCCCGATCAGGCCTTGAAAGATCCTTACTCAATTATTCTATCTGAGTCGGTGGCTAAAGCCTTTTTTGATGATACAAACCCATTAGGTCAAACCATTCGCATTAACAATAAAAACGATGTGAAGGTAACAGGCGTGTACGAAGACATTCCTCACAGCTCAAACTTTCGCGACATGAGTTTTATTATGCCGTGGGATTTATACATTATCGAAAGTGATTGGATCAAAAGCATGGACGACCCGTGGGGCAGCAACTTTACCCAAACGTGGGCACAGATTGCCGACAATGCCAACATGGATCAGGTCTCAGCCAAAATCGTGAATGTGAAATACAACAAGGTAGATGAAGGCGGGCGCAGGTATAAACCTGAAGTCTTTCTTCACCCTATGAGTAAATGGCATTTGTACTCTGACTTCCGTGAAGGCAAGAATGTAGGTGGTCGCATTGAGTTTGTATGGATGTTCGGCATCATTGGGTCGTTTGTGTTGTTGCTGGCGTGTATCAATTTTATGAACCTAAGCACAGCCCGTTCCGAAAAACGCGCCAAAGAAGTAGGCATTCGCAAATCCATTGGTTCGATGCGTTCGCAATTAATCAACCAGTTTTTTTCCGAGTCGATAGTAGTAGCGCTGCTGGCATTTATTGTATCGTTGGGATTGGTTTATCTGGCATTGCCTGCCTTTAATGAAGTAGCGGGAAAGAAACTTACCTTATTATGGAGCAGTCCCGCATTTTGGTTGATTGGTCTTGGTTTCAGTTTAATTACTGGCATTGTAGCAGGCAGTTATCCCGCACTGTATTTGTCATCCTTCCAGCCGGTGAAAGTATTGAAAGGTACTTTTCGTGTTGGCCGGCTCGCTTCTATTCCACGCCAGGTGTTAGTCGTGTTGCAATTCACTGTTTCGGTTACACTCATCATCGGCACTATTGTAGTATTCCGTCAGATTGAGTTTGCTAAAGATCGGCCCATCGGTTATGAACGCAATGGGCTTATTAATATTTATTTACAAACACCCGATATCCACGATCACTTTGAGGCAGTACGAAATGAATTGAAAAGCCAGGGAGCCATTGTTGAGATGACTGAGGCTGGCAGCCCTACCACACAAGTGTGGAATACTAATGGCGGCTTCAACTGGAATGGCAAAGACCCGGCACTTGCGGTGGACTTTCCGAATAATGGCGTTACACACGAGTTCGGCAAAACTGTGGGTTGGAAGTTTAAAGAAGGGCGAGACTTCTCTCGCGAGTTTGTCAGCGACTCCAACGCATTTATCATCAACGAAGCTGCAGCCAAATTTCTGGGCTTCGAAAATCCGGTAGGCGAAAAACTGGTCTGGGACGAAAAACCCTACACCATCATTGGTGTGATCGAAGATATGATTATCGAATCGCCCTATGAGCCTGTTCGCGCTTCCTTATGGCATATAGACCAATATGACAATGTAAACCTCGCCATCCTAAAACTCAACCCCGACATGGGCGCTCACGAAGCCATCGAAAAAATCAAAACCGTGTTTACAAAATATAATCCCCAATCACCTTTTGCTTATGAGTTTGTTGATGACGAATACGAACGCAAGTTCAGCGATGAAGAACGTGTGGGCAAACTTGCTAGTTTCTTTGCCGTGCTGGCCATCTTCATTAGTTGTCTCGGTATCTTCGGGTTGGCGAGTTTTGTAGCCGAGCAACGAACGAAAGAAATTGGTGTGCGTAAAGTAATGGGTGCCAGTGTGGTTAATCTGTGGGGTATGCTCTCGAAAGACTTTGTATTGCTGGTGGGTATCTCGTTGCTGCTAGCCATGCCGCTGGCGTGGTACTTCATGAACAATTGGCTACAGAAATATCAATACCGAAGTGATATGGCCTGGTGGATTTTTGCCATGGCTGGAGTGGGCGCATTGTTCATCACGTTACTTACTGTGAGCTACCAATCAATTAAAGCAGCCATGGCTAACCCGGTTAATAGTTTGAGAAGCGAGTAAAAGACCAAGGGTCTAAAGAAATAGTTTAATTTAGTAAAGTGTTAGCCATTCAATCAACTACGATTCTGTTACCAGGCGGAGCAACATTGTCTGCCGAAACAACTTTGTCCGGAAATCCAAAAGCAATTTTCGTTTTTGCCCACGGAGCAGGGGCCGGCATGAATCATCCTTTCATGAAAGAATTGTCGACTGAGTTAGCCAACCATGGAATTGCCACACTTCGCTACAATTTTCTTTATATGGAGCAAAAGAAAAAGCGACCCGATTTTCCAGCGGTGGCGCATCAGGCAGTGGCTGCAGCCATTGGCAAAGCGTATGAACTCTTTCCAACCACGCCAATCTTTGCAGGTGGCAAATCGTTTGGTGGCCGCATGACTTCGCAGTATTTATCTGCGCATCCGGTTTCCCATGTGAACGGAATTGCTTTTGTTGGCTTTCCATTGCACCCGGCTGGCAAACCTTCTATTGAAAGAGCTGCTCACCTTGAGAAAATAAAACTTCCGATGCTCTTCCTGCAAGGTACACGCGATGCGCTGGCTGAATGGTCGTTGATCGAACCGCTTTGCCAAAAGCTATCTACTGCATCGTTGGTTAAGTTAGAAGGCGCAGATCACAGCTTCAAAGCTGCTAAACAAAATCTGCTTCCGGTGCTGGCTGCTGAAATCAATTTGTGGATCGATCGCTTAATCAAATAAAATAGTTCCAAATTTTTTGAAGTCGTGAAAATTGGTGCGGGTCTTTTGCCACGACCATTCAGAAGATCCACTATCATAATCAATTCGGTAAAAGTTACACCGCCACGTTGTGCCCTTTACAGGTGGAACATTATCGAGTGGCATTAACAAGGTATAGGGAATAAAGAATTCTGCAGTCCATGCCTTATCAGTTATCTTAGTGGCATGGCGGGTTTTACGATCCCCTTCATAATGCCATGGCAACCAGCCTAAAAATTTACCATTGGAATTCGGAACGAGAATTGGCAATTCAAAATTGTGGGGCGACAACTCGTATTCAAAATAGAGAGGTTTAGATTCATCGGTCCAGAAAAAAATCTCAACCACGTCCTCATTATACAAATCTGTAAAGTCTTCGCGCAATGTCGAAGTGATGATTTCATCCTCACAATAGAAAAGTCCGTAAATACCAGTGGCCGAATACAGGAGTTTAATCCTGGTTTCATAGGTCTTTGCCCCCGCACGATGCGGAACCTTTGTCCATTCGGTTTCAGCCCACGCTGAGGAGGTTCCGTCTCCGGAAAAATCAAAATCACCTGTATGCTTGACTTTCAAAATTGATGATTCCGACTTCTGACCAAATCCGAGCCAGGAGGTAAAAAGTCCTATCAAGAGGAAAATATTTTTCATTGGTGTAAATCAATTAGAGTAGAGTATTATACTTTCTACTTTCAATTTAATAAATTGTCAGGGATAAGTCAGGAATTAAGCAACGGATATAAACACGGGTATTATGAAAAGATTAATCATAGCAATTTTCTTAGTAAGCTCAGCTGTAGCTACTGCGCAAAATACTCCCAGAATCCTTGTAATCGGGGCACATCCCGATGATTGCGACATGGATGCCGGAGGCACGGCTGCTTTGTTTGCCTCGATGGGGTACGCAGTAAAATTTGTATCCGTAACCAATGGCGATGCAGGTCACCAGAGTGAAGGCGGTGGAGCCCTGGCTAAACGCAGAATCGCGGAAGCCCAGGAAGCTGGCAAACGATTTGGCGTTACGTATGACGTACTCGATAATCATGATGGTGAATTGTTGCCTACATTGGCAATCAGATTGCAAATTATCCGAAAGATAAGAGAATGGAACGCGGACGTTGTTATTGCACCACGGCCAAATGATTATCACCCTGATCATCGTTACACGGGAGTGCTGGTGCAAGATGCCGCCTATATGGTGGCTGTTCCTAATGTAGCTCCGGATACAGCCCCCTTGAAAAAGAACCCAGTATTTTTGTACTCACAGGATTTTTTCCAGCGTCCCAATGCATTTCGTCCCGATGTTGCTGTCGACATAACTTCTGTGTACGATCAGAAAATTCATGCACTTAGCGCACACGAGTCGCAGGTATATGAATGGTTGCCCTGGATTGGCGGATACCTGAATGAGGTTCCTAAAAATCCGGCAGACCGTAAGAAATGGCTTGCTGCCCGGTCGGTAGTACCTATTACACCGGAAGTACGAAAGTCGTTGGAGCAATGGTATGGAAAAGAAAAAGCTTCTGGTGTGAAAAACGCAGAAGCTTTTGAAATTTGTGAATATGGAACACAACCTAAAGAAGAAGATATCCGCAGGTTATTTCCTATGCTAAAGAAATAGCCCTATCGCTCGTAGCGCCCCGACTTATTTTTTAACAGAATGCGGTAAACAATCGGGCTATTGGTGGCCAGTGTAGAAGTGCGCCTCGATGACATTGGACCCATACGACCTGCATGGCTGGTTTCACTGGGTACAAGGGGCAACAATTTGGATACTAATTTTTCCATAGCCTTCTCTGCTGCCTCACCCTCCAACTCTTCAAAAGTACCCCAGGCAATTACGCTTTGCCAGTTTGAGATACTTTTCATTTCATCCACTTCAAAACAACACTCAGGATTTTGCCTTAAGAATTCTATTTTCATTCCTTCGGTTGTGTGGCCAATTACATATCCATTGTCGTACACATAGGTAATAGGCACCACATACACTCGATCATCCCCCACACACCCAATCCTGCCGATTACATTGGAATTGAGAACACTTTCAATTTCTTCTTTACTTAGTTCGCCCAGCATAATAATCTGGTTTAGATTCTAAGAATCAATACCCCCACTTCTTCATTATCTCATAATCTTCCTTCATGCATTGGAGCGGAGTTTTACCCTGATAGGATTCCTGTTCAATAATGAAGTGGATCGTTCCCCCGGATTTGCGGCATAAATCAACAACTTCTTTAACGCTCACGATTCCGGTTCCCAGAATGGTACTTTCATATTTTTCCTTGTTACCAGCACTTACGATCTCATCTTTCACATGCAGCGATTCAAACCGGCCTGGATATTTCTGTACAATATCAATTGCCTTTGCTCCGCCATTGTATAAGTTACCTGTATCAAGCTGTTGCATCACCAGGTTTGGATCTGTGTTCTGCAGGATGATATCGTACAAAGTTTTATCATTTAACTTTTCAGAGAATTCAAAATCATGATTGTGATACCCGAACTTCATTCCTGATTTTTTACACAACTCACCTGACTTATTGAAAGTCTCCAATTGCTTCATCAATTCATCATACGACTGACGCACTTTAGAGTCCATCCAGGGACTGATCACAAATTGCTGACCCATGTAAGCTGCATCTTCTACGGTATATTTCCAGGCATCCGTAAAGTCCTTTTTAGCTTCATCCCAATGCTGTTTACCAAGCACTGTATGTCCGCTAGGCATTGTCATTCCCAAATCGCCTAATACTTTCTTAAACTCAGCGGGTGTCCAGCCATAAAACTTTCTGTTCACGTAATTGGCATGCTCTACATTTTGATACCCAATCTTAGCTAGTTCTTTTAATGTACCCAGTGGATCGGCCTTCATTTCGTCACGCACGCAATACAATTGCAAACCCATCAACTCCTTTTTTACAGGAGCAGCAAATAAGGAAGAAGAAAGTAAAGAGCCTCCGGCAACTGCCAGGGCGCTCTTTTTAAGAAATTCTCTACGTGTGGTTGTCATTGGTAGTCGTTATGATTTTGCAAGGAAGTTAGCACAATCGAATCAAATAAAATAGCCCTTTTATACAGATGGCACATATCATCGGCTAGTGCCTTAGAATTAAAATTGAATCCAGTAAATGGTTAAATAGAAGTTTGAAAATTAATCTCAATCTTGCTACTTGACGCTTGAAAGCATTCACATATTTCATTTTTAGTCTTCAATGTTAAATCTGTCTATGAACAGTACCCTTAAACACATTGTATTACCGGGAATAATTTTGCAATCTGTGCTCATTGGTGGCGGCTATGCCACTGGTAGGGAGATCGTTGAATACGGAGCAAAATTTGGAGCGAGTGGTTGGGTATGTGGACTGGCAATATTTCTGGGCTTCTCGATCATGTCCATTCTATCAATGGAGGCTTGTCGTCAATGGCAGGTGTATGACTATAAATCTCTTTTGAAAAGGTTGATCGGTCCCGCCTGGATTTTTTATGAGATTGTTTATTTGTTACTGGCTATTCTAATCATAGCCGTAATGGCATCTGCGGCAGGAGAAATTCTGCATAGCACGCTTGGATTCAGTCCCTGGATAGGTGTGGTTTTAATTATTATACTGGTCGGGTTTCTGAATTATAAGGGTGAGGATGTGATAGCTAAATTGGAAACCCTCGGAACTGTAGCCCTCTTTGCCGCCTACATTTTATTTACCATTGTAGTGTTTAGTAACAAAGGGGTAGAAATTTTTAATGTCTTTGCCAATTGGGATACCAGCTACCGCAAGGAAGCTCCCGGCTTCGGTCTTTTGATTTGGACAGGGTTTCTTTATGTTGGTTATAACCTGGCTGTATACCCGGCTTCATTTTTCACGTATCGGGAAATAAAATCAAGACGCGAAAGCATTGCCGCTGGCTTTATTTCCGGTATGCTAATGACTGTGCCTTGGTTCCTCACCTACTTTGCAATCCTCGCTTACTATCCTGATAAGGCAGTTTTGGGAGCCACCGTGCCCTGGCTCGAGATTTTAAAGTCTTCTCATCCTATCCTCATCGTGATTTTTGGAATTGTTGTAGGGTGGACGTTAATTGAAACTGCTACCGGTATGATTCACGCTTTTATCAGTCGCATTGAAACGGAAGTTGCCGAACGCCAGAAAGCTCCGATTAAAAAAATCTACAAAGCACTGATCTCATCAGTAGCTCTTGTCGCATCTCTAATCTTGGCTCAGGTAGGTATTATTGATTTAGTTGCCAAAGGGTATGAGTTAATGGCTTACGCTATGATAGCCGTATATGGAATACCCCTAATATTTTATTCGCGTAAGTTGCTCCACTGATGCTTAAGTCAATTCAATACGGATTGATAGGCCTCTTCGTAATGCCGCGCCAGATTAACCCAGTCAAATGCAGCTGAGTAATTTTCCACATTATTGCGTTGCATGATTCTGCTTCTGCGGTCTTGCTGTAAAAATTTATAAAGAAAGGAAGCAAGTTGACGGGCACTCCAATCGAAAGTCCGCTTGCCCCGTTCTACAACTAACATTCCTCCCTTTTCATGATCAGGCATATTGCGCAGCAAGTAATCTCCAAAACCACTAAGGTCGCTGGTTACCGCAGGCACACCACTGGCCATGCATTCGAGGGGTGTATAACCCCAAGGTTCATAATAACTTGGAAAAATGCCTAAGTGACAACCCCGAACAAACTGACTATAATCCATTCCAAACAGCGGGTTGGTAGAATTAATGAAATCAGGGTGATAAACAATTTTCACTTTATCTTCTTTTCTGTTAAGCAAATCCCTGCGAACAAGGAATTGGAGAATCTCATCCGTGTCTTCATTCACCAGTTTATGAGTTACCGGAAGCGGCATTTTATTACTCTTCCAGGATTGAATGGTTCTTCGATACCTTAATTTCCAATACTCGTCTACAAATTCATTTAACTCCGGAAGTCGATGATCTTGCCGAATGGTACTCTCAAAAAATAATCGTTTCCCAATCTGACGCTGAATAGCCTGGCAAGTTTGGCGAATTTCCTCCATCACAGCCCGGGATTGTAACACTTCCGGTTTAATACTATAAAATTCGCGCTTAGTAATAAAAAACATGACCACAGTGAGATCAGATTTCTCTTCTTTCAATTTCTGATTGAGATGCACTAAGGCTTCCAGGGTAATGTCAAAGCCTTTGTTCTTATACTCATATCGGCCTGAAGTAAAAAAGTACACAGTCTTGTCAAGATCAAAAGAATAGGAATTAAAGAAATGACCCATGATAAACTCATGAATTTGCTCTTTGTAGGTCGAATGTAAATTTTGAAATTCATGCAAGGCCTCGAATCGCTGAATATTTAATCCATTGGGAAGAATAAAATCCGGATTTCTTCTCAACAGATGTTTGCACTCCCGCGCAGTAACATCACTAACGGTGGTCATCACATTACAACTTTGCGCACAACCATATTCGATGGCAGCCTCTGTTTCAATCCCAAATTTGCCAGCTTCATCTTCCCACCGAAAGAAGGGGAGGTGTGCATAAAATAACGGTGAATTAATGGCAAGGTGCCGCCCCAATTGAGTTGCATGGGTTGTGAAAATAGTCTTCACCGGCATTGTCTCTCGTTTGATGTCCAGAATAGGTAAGCCCGCCATCCACTCATGAAAGTGAGCCAGAATCTTCTGATCATTCCCTGAAATTTTTACGAGCTCATCAATAAACAACTTGGTGAGGTAAGCAAAACCTATAACCTGATTTATCAATTCGTTTTTATCAGGGGTTCGAATGGTATGGTTTTTCCAAAGAAGGTATTTGAGAACATTCAGAACTTTTTCCTCAATAACATTTGGGTTGAGCAGTACCACCCGTGGTTTTCCTGTAATGAGCCATTCAGCATATATTATATCGTAACCTTTCTTGCGCAAATTGGCTGCTGCTAAACCAAACACATCAGCAGCATCTTCTAACGGTTCAAGTTCTGCGAGAATGTTTTTATTTAGATAAGGCCCGATCATGCAAAAATGTCCACTCCAGTTTTCTACCATCACAGGAGCTTTTGATCTGATTACTGTATAAATGCCACCAACCTGATTGCAAACTTCCCAGGCAACTTCAACGAGTAGTGCTGAGTTAGGAGATTTTGTGCGGGGTGTTCTTTTTGGCATAACCTGAGTCAAAGTGTCTGAAAACTACTGAATTGCAAACAATTTAATGACATTATTTCTTAAAAACATGAATTGTAGTGCGTGGATTCTTATTTGTTGATAGTGAATCGAAAACATTAATCAATTATGAACTTTGATAAATTCACTATAAAGTCACAAGAAGCATTACAGAAGTCGGCAGAGATTGCTACTTCACTTCAGCAACAGGCTATTGAGCCTGGCCATTTGCTCAAGGCGATTTTAGAAACAGATGAAAACGTTTCCAATTATCTATACAAAAAGCTTAATATCAACAGCACAATACTCGAAACAAAACTCGAAGAGATTGTAAACGCTTACCCAAAAGTTTCAGGACAACAAGCCTATCTATCAAATATAACAAATACTGTACTGCAAAATGCCGAGAAGGAACTACGGGAGTTCAAAGACGAATATGTCGCGATAGAGCACCTGCTGTTAGCACTACTGGCCACGAAAGACAAAGTATCTTCCATTATGAAAGATGCAGGGTTTGAAAAGTCAACCCTGGTAAAGGCCATTAAAGAATTACGCGGTGGAGCTAAAGTGACGGATCAAAATGCCGAGGCAAAATATAAGTCACTCGAGCGGTATTCAAAAAATCTGAATGATCTCGCCAAGAAAGGCAAGATCGATCCTGTTATTGGTCGCGATGAAGAAATCAGGCGTGTGTTGCAGATTCTTTCACGCAGAACAAAAAATAATCCGATACTTTTAGGTGAACCGGGTGTTGGTAAGACTGCCATTGTAGAGGGCATGGCACAGCGCATTGTTAATGGCGATGTTCCTGAAAATCTGAAATCAAAAATTCTTGTATCGCTGGATATGGGCTTGCTCGTGGCTGGCGCGAAGTATAAAGGAGAGTTTGAAGAACGCCTGAAAGCAGTTATCAAAGAAGTAACGGATTCAAATGGCGAGATCATTCTCTTCATTGATGAAATCCATACCTTGATCGGTGCGGGTGGCGGAGAAGGTGCTATGGATGCCGCCAACTTATTAAAGCCAGCCCTGGCGCGGGGCGAACTACATGCTATTGGTGCGACCACGTTAAAAGAGTATCAAAAGTATATTGAAAAAGATAAAGCTTTGGAGCGCAGATTTCAGGCAGTGATGGTTGATGAACCTTCTGTGGAAGATTCTGTTTCAATTCTACGTGGAATAAAAGACAAATACGAACTGCACCATGGCGTTCGTATCAAAGACGATGCAGTAATTGCTGCGGTTGAATTATCCAGTCGGTACATCTCTGATCGTTTTCTTCCCGACAAGGCTATTGACCTGATGGATGAGGCCGCTTCCAAATTACGTCTGGAAATGGATTCCTTACCAGAAGAATTGGACGAACTCAATCGCAAAATCATGCAGTTGGAAATTGAACGCGAGGCCATTCGCAGAGAAAAAGACAAAGACAAAGAGGTTATATTATCGAAAGAAATTGCCGAATTCACCGGGGAGCGTAATGTCTTGAAGGCGCAATGGGAAAATGAAAAGTCAATCGTTCAAAACTTACGTCAGGAAAAAGAAAACATTGATAAACTTAAATTTGAAGCGGAACAAGCTGAGAAAGCAGGCGATTATGGCAAGGTTGCAGAAATCCGGTATGGAAAAATAGTTGCCTCTGAAAAACATCTGAAGGACCTCGAGACAAAGATGAAAGGAATGCAGGGTGAACATTCACTATTAAAAGAGGAAGTTGACAGCGAAGACATTGCCGAAGTAGTAGCAAAATGGACTGGCATACCGGTTTCTAAAATGCTGCAGAGTGAACGCGATAAATTATTGACGCTGGAAGAAGAGTTAAGTAAACGCGTTGCCGGACAGGAAGAAGCTATCCGGGCTTTAAGTGATGCCGTGCGTAGAAGCCGGGCGGGATTACAAGATCCAAAACGACCCATAGGTTCCTTCATTTTCATGGGTACCACTGGTGTAGGTAAAACTGAATTATCGAAAGCACTGGCTGATTATCTATTTAATGATGATAATGCCATGGTGCGGATTGATATGAGTGAGTACCAGGAAAGGCATAGCGTAAGCCGCCTGATTGGTGCGCCTCCGGGCTATGTTGGTTATGATGAAGGGGGGCAGTTAACCGAGGCTGTCAGAAGAAAGCCATATTCAGTCATCCTGTTGGATGAAATTGAAAAAGCACATCCGGATGTATTTAATATTCTTTTACAAGTATTAGATGACGGCCGTTTGACAGATAATAAAGGCAGGGTAGCCAATTTTAAGAACACGATTATTATCATGACTACCAACATTGGCTCACACATTATTCAGGAAAATTTTGAAAAGATAAACGACTCGAACTACTTCGATGTGTTGGAGGGAACAAAAGATGAAGTGCTGGCCTTGTTGAAAAAATCTGTCCGGCCCGAGTTTATCAACCGGATTGATGAAATAATCATGTTCCGGCCACTCAGTACGACAGATATTAGAAAAATTGTTGAAATACAATTTAAACTGATCCAAAAACGTTTAATGGAAAGTGGCGTAAAACTTGATATCTCGGAGGAAGCTCTTGACAGATTGGCCAAACTAGGCTACGATCCGCAGTTTGGTGCAAGACCCTTAAAACGGGTTATCCAGCGGGAAATATTAAATGAACTTTCAAAACAAATTTTGTCCGGAAAAGTGAACAAGGACTCAGTTATTTTTGTTGAATTGAAAGACGGGGTTGAATTTGAGTTTATCAACCTCGATGAAGCAGAAGTTGTTAATTAAACAATAAAGACCGTGAGGTCCCGGATCACCGGGAAGTGTTGTGGGGTTTGGTTTTTGGGGTTAGGGCGGGCTGAGGGGCCCGCCCTTCATTTTTACTCAGTTTCTTGAATCCGGAATTGCTTTTTCAACGAGTCTTTTCCCTTTCCATCCATCATCATTACAAGAGAATCACCGGCTTCAATTTTAACGGAGCCTTCAGGATTCTTAATGAACTTTCTCTCATTTCCATTCTTAACCATCCCAATCAAAATCACATTGCAGCTTTTCTTCAGATCAAAAAAAGCTTTATCATAGAACGAACCAACAAAAGCATTGTCACTGGTTATTTTCATTTGTTTTATGTCATACTCACTGTCATTATGGGCATAGGCAAGAATTTCCTCACTAAACAAAGCAACATCAGGTTCAAAAATATAACTGGCCATTAGCTTGGCCGAAATTTCATTTTTACAAATCGTATAGGTAACTCCGGCATTTTGAAAAGTCCCTTTGAGGTTCCCATTGTCCAGCGTAACCACATAATTCAAATCCGCAAAAATCTTTTTCAAATTAATTACATAGACTAATTTTTCGGTATCATCGGTGAGATTTACAAACACGATGGATGCTTGTTTAATATTAGCTTTCTCCAGCATATCAAAATTACTATAGTCCGCATAGAGCGTATAAACCTTATCGGTGTCATAAAACTCACGGATGGCATCAATAGAAGAACGTTCACGGGTAATTACCGCCACTTGCTTTCCGGCTGCTACCAGATGACTAATCACTGATCTTCCGAAATCATTCCAACCAATGATTACTACATGGTCTTTAAAATCGGTGCCATTGAGACCGAGTTCTCTTTGCTCTTTTAGTGTACTCATAAAATTTGCGATCTGACCAATAATAAAACCATAAACTCCCAAACTAGATAACATGACCACAAAACCAAGTGTCCGGCCCCAGTATGTTACCGGATATACATCGCCATAACCTACCGTAGTAATAGTGGCCACCACATACCATAGGCCATCTTGCCAACTGATCATCTTAGAGCCAGGCACACTGGATTCTATAATGTGCAACAAGTAAATTATTACTCCATAAAAGAGTAAAAGACTGGCAAGGGAATAAATTAATTTACGGTGGTCGGGCTTCTTCACAAGGTATAAACCACGCTTAAGTAAGGTAAAAAAATCAAAAAGTAAAAATAGTCGCTCAAACTCGTTTACTTGTCAGGGCATGCCGACAGTGCAGAAGTCACCTCCCCTACCTCGACCAGCCCCCGTTGATTGCTCCATGTGTTGTAAATATAGGTGGCGAGTTCCGCCACCTCGAGTTCGGTTAAAGACGGGTTGCTCTTCATGGGTTGATTATACATGATCCCATTTACCCATAACTCGCCCTCCCTTCCATTTTTTATTATACAGATTACTTCCCCAAAATTCGTTTCCATAAAATCAGACTTGGTAAGGGGGGGATACACTCTTCCTAACCCTGACCCATCGGATTGATGGCAATTAGTGCAGTACTTTTTGTAGAGAACTTCACCTTCTACATAATACTGCTGAAACTTCACCGTAGTAGCGGGTTTGTTGTCGCCCCCTGGAACACAAGCTATAAAGCCCCAACTCAGACTTATTAAAATTGAGGGCAGGAGTCGATTAATTTTCACCTTCCCTGCGCAGTTTTTTGATGTCTATGATCAGCCTGTTAACATCTTCCTCCTTGGTGCCATCATACTTACCGCGAATTCGTTGCTTCTTGTCGATTAGTAAGAAAGCTCCGCTATGAATAAACCCATCGGGTTCAGTCTTGTCTTCCATGGCTGTAGCAAAGTAGCTGGTTTGAGCAATCTTATAGATAGAATCTTTAACGCCTGTTACAAAATGCCATCGTTTGCTTTCTACCCCAAGTCGTTCAGCAAAATCATGAAGGAGTGCTATGGTATCATACTCGGGATCGATCGTGTGGGAGAGAATTTTAACATCTGACATCTCAGCTGTGGCTTCATAGACGCGCAACATCTGCTTTTTCATAATGGGGCAAATGGTGCGGCAGGTGGTAAAGAAAAAATCAGCTATATAAATATTATCCCTGAATGTATCATTGGTAACCCATACACTGTCCTGATCCAAAAAAGCAAAACGCGCAATGGTATGGTACACGGTATCATTACCCACCACCTCGCGCTGGCCAAATATTGGTAGTTTTTCTTCCTTACTGCCACACGACAGTAAAATGCTTGTGAGCGCACACGCGATCAGTAGCCTGAACCTTATCTCAGGGTTCCAGTTCAATCTCATCACCTTCTTGTATTTCATCATGATCAATTGCCAATAAGTTCTGTCCAAATTTGATTTTATTTCCTTGTTTCCGATAGGTAGCCAGGGTTGCTAAAGGTTCTGTACCTTTTATTCCTGTGAGCTGATCTACCGTGGTAAGAACGCAGCGACTGCAAGGTTTTACTGCAACAAATCGATTGCGACCTATCCTGAATTTTTTCCAGTTATCTTCTTCATGAGCCTTACCCCCAGTAAAGACAAAGTTAGGGCGAAAGCGATTCATGGGAACAGGATTTTTTAATCGCTTGTTCAAATCATCCAAAGAGCCTTGTCCGATAATTAAAAAAGGATAGGCATCTGCCAAACTTACCTGTTCATTCTTTACGGCAAAAT
Source organism: Cyclobacteriaceae bacterium (assembly GCA_044229915.1). Taxonomy (GTDB): domain Bacteria; phylum Bacteroidota; class Bacteroidia; order Cytophagales; family Cyclobacteriaceae; genus ELB16-189. The sequence goes on along the minus strand of JBGASB010000003.1, from coordinate 253,323 downwards.
CAGGATCTACATCGCGTTTGCTAAGTTCTGGAAAGAATACAAGTTTGCACTTCATTTTTAGCTGACCTGAAAACCACTGACTATACTCCTGGCTCACCTCGGCTGCTTCTACTTCATCGTCCCAGATAGTTACCGGAATTAATTTATCCTGATGAGAAGGTGCCGGGTCAGAAATCACCAGTTGATTACCCGCTTCAAATCGATTCCAGATTATCAATTGCCCTTTGTCCATTACCAATTGAAATCGCGACATTTCAGGATGCTCTCGTTGGGTGAGAAATCTTCCGGCCTCATCCACCAACATCCATCTGCGGTCATTAGCAAGCCCTTTTTGTTTAACGATAGCCCGCTTCAATCGTATTCCGGCTAACGACTTGACAGGATAAATCCAGATTTCACTTAGGGTTAGACTTGCCATGAACTTTTGTGCTCAAATTTTTGCTAACTTAATACTCAATTTTGTAAATGAATAATTCCTCTGCCCTTTGGTATTTTGAAAGCGTAAATCTCTACCAGATTCTTTGCCCGCACAAAGTAAAGACGATGGCTGATAAGCACACATACAATCACTATAAAAAAGATCAATATATCTACTTTCCGGAAGAAGCTGCCACTCATATCTATATGATTGTTTCCGGCCATGTACGGATAGGCCATTACCAGGAGGATGGAAAGGAAGTGATAAGTGCTATTTTGACCACAGGAGAAATTTTTGGTGAGTTAGCCATGGCCGGTGAAGAAAAACGTAAAGATTTTGCCCAGGCGATGGAAGCAACAACCATTTGTCCGCTAAGCATTACCGAGTTAGCTGAGCTGATGAAGGAAAACAGGGAATTAAGTTTCAAAATCTTAAAGCTGATTGGGTTACGATTAATGAAACTTGAACGCAAGCTAGAATTGCTTGTATTTAAAGATGCCCGTACGCGTGTTATTGAATTTTTGAAAGACGCTGCTGCCTGGAAGGGCAAGAAAGTTGGCTTTGAAACCATGATCCCAACGCGTCTTACCCATAAAGATATTGCAGCCCTTACAGGCACTTCCCGGCAAACGGTAACCACTATTCTCAACGAATTAAAGGATAAGAACTTAATTAATTTTGATCGCAAGAAGATTTTGATACGAGATTTAGCTGCATTGAAATAAGTATCTGGCCTTTATTATCACTTGATACCCCTCCTTTTCGGATATCCCATTAAAGGATTCTTATCTCCAGAATAAAAAGGATTTCAGATTTTCTTCAGAATTACTTCTCAACTTTGTAAAAACGAATTCCATCCATTTCTGGCTTAGCAACAAAGCCAACATTGCCTATCATTCATGAAAATACTAATTGTTGAAGATGAGCGCGAACTTGCTAAAAGCATGATTCAGTATCTCCGCCAGGAAAGTTACGTCTGCGAAACAGCCTATACCGCCCAGGAAGCTCTTGAAAAAATACTGCTTCACGAGTACGATTGTATCTTACTGGACATTACCCTGCCTGATGGAAATGGGTTTACTATTTTAGAAAAGTTAAAAAAAGAAGAAAAGCTCGAAGGGGTAATTATTATCTCTGCCAAAAATTCATTGGATGATAAAGTGAAAGGACTAAACCTTGGTGCAGATGATTATCTTGCTAAACCCTTTCATTTATCTGAAATGGGAGCCCGGATTTCTGCAGTAATCAGGAGAAAGCGTTTTGACGGAAATAATTCAATTTCATTTCATGAGCTAACGATTGATCTGCTAGGTAAAGTAGTTTCAGTAAATAATCTATTAGTTGACCTTACCCGAAAAGAATATGACCTGTTACTTTTTCTGATTTCCAACAAAAATCGGGTGGTGTCAAAAAATGCTATCGCTGAGCATCTTTCAGGTGACGCTGCTGAGGTTTTTGATAACTTTGATTTTATATATGCCCACATGAAAAACCTGAAGAAAAAATTAGCGGAAGCTGGTTGTCGGGATTATATCAAAACGGTTTACGGGCTCGGCTATAAATTTGAAGCATGAAATTGTTAAGGCGCACTGTAAAAAACTACATTCTCTACTCTGCGCTTTTACTTTTAATTTGCACACCACTTTATTACATCTCCATACGGCAGCTTTTTGTGAATGAAATGGAGGAAGAACTCTTTCATCATAAAAGCAATTTTAATAACACCCTTACCAGATTAGAGACAGAAAAAGATATCAAGCTATATCAACTCATTAATGAGGAGTTTCAACTTAAGGAAACAAGCCTATGGCCGATTTCAGATTCTCTTTTTACCTACACCCGTTACGATAGTTTGGAAAAAGCAATGATACCGTATCGTGCATTGCGAACGGGAGTTACCATTCAAGGCACTCATTATGAGCTTATCATCCGCGAATCAATTGTTGGCAATACAAAACTGGTAACTGCCATTGTTTCCATTCAGACCATGCTTCTGGTCCTTATGCTCATTGGATTTATTTTGATTAATCGAAAATTATCAAAGGTGGTATGGGATCCATTTTATACAATTCTTGAAAAACTAAAGAGTTATCAAATCGATAAAGATCTTACCATCGATCTCCCACGCTCCTCTACGGCAGAATTTCGGGATCTAAGGGAGGCCCTTATTCTCCTTGTTAACAAAAGCCGCGATGCCTATTTAAGTCAGAAAGAGTTCACCGAAAACGCATCTCATGAATTACAAACCCCATTGGCTATTTTCAGATCGAAGCTGGAACTCCTTATGCAAGGAGCCGAAATTACAAGTGAACAAGCTGAATTGATTAGTAGCCTGCTTAATGCAACCGATCGTATTGCAAGGTTAAATAAAAACCTACTTCTGCTTTCCAAAATTGAAAATCGTCAGTTTTTATCCCGGCAGGAAGTATTATTAAGTGCTGCCATTGCTCAAACGCTCGGGTTATTCAAACAAATGGCCGAGGAAAAAGAAATAAAAATCAGTACTTATGTTATCTCCGAAATTGCGATTAAAGCTAATCCGACTTTGCTTGACATTCTATTGAGTAATCTAATCTCGAATGCGATTCGACATACACCCGCCCAAAGGGAAATCAAGATTACGATTGAAAATAAATCGGTAACGATCAGTAATCCAGGCGAACCATTCAACTTTCCAAATAAAATCTTCGATCGATTCAATCGGGAATCACGAACGGCACAAGGCAACGGTTTGGGATTGGCTATAGTGAAAAAAATCTGTGATTCTGATAACCTTCAGATTAGCTACCTCTATTCAGATCAAAGCCATCATTTCAAGGTAGACTTCTAATTAAGACTTATTCTAATCAGTTTGATTCAGAATGTCTTCAGAATCAAGTAACATCTTTGTCTTTAGAGAAATTGGTTAAACGTGGCCTATAGTAAGACAACAACCAAAAAATTTGTTTTACAGAAATTTCAATACTAAACGAACATTAATCCAGTTAACTAGCAACTGAAATAACTAATGAAAAAAATTCTGATCGGTATTTTTTTGGCGCTGGTAGTTACATGCGGAGTGATCTATCTCATGTATAACAAGCCTGACCGAGATCCGGCCAACGAAATCTCAATAAAAGTCAGTGCAGTCGAATTATTTAAGAGTTTTGAAAGCAATGAAACGGAAGCAAATAAGCTTTACCTCGACAAAGTGCTGGAAGTGACCGGGAAAATTAGCGAGGTTACCTCTAATCAAGACGGTGTACCCATACTAACTCTCGAAACTGAAAACATGATGTTTGGAGTTCGATGTACAATGGAAAATGTTGAACCAATTGGGCAAGTCGGAGAAACTGTAATTGTTAAGGGAATTTGCACCGGGTATTTGTCTGATGTAATTATTACAAACGCAATCCGGGTAGACGATAATAATTAATTCTATGAACCTGATACGTAAAAATATTACCAGTCTAAGGCAACTAGGCATTCTAGGTAGCGTGCTTGGCGTAATTTTTCTTGTTGATTCGTGTATTCACGAACCTTTTATTGATCCGTTTGCACTAAACGAAGGGCAGCCCAATACTCCCGGATGTGTAAGCGATGGGTTGGTCTGCTTTGAAAGCAGCGTACTTCCCATTTTTCTTTCATCCTGTGCTAAAAGTGGTTGTCACGATGCGATTACGCATGAAGAAGGTTTTGTATTAGACAACTACTCAAATATTATCAGGAAGGGAATTACTCCCGGGAAAGCAAGTGAAAGCAAGCTTTATAAGGTACTTTTTGAAACCGGTGAAGATCAAATGCCGCCCGATGCACCATTATCCAAAGCTCAAAAAGATTCGATTGCTGCCTGGATAAATCAAGGTGCCAAAAATACGGTGAATTGTAACTGCGCTTGCGATAGCACAAAATTTACCTACGCAGCCATCATCCAACCTATTTTAAACAACAATTGCGTAGGATGCCATAAGCCTGGTTCATTAGGTGGCAATATCGATTTGTCCAGCTACACCCAAGTAAAAGCCCAGGTTAACAATGGGAAGCTGCTGGGAAGCGTAACACACGCAGTTGGTTACTCACCCATGCCTCAAGGGTCTAAGCTTTCGGATTGTCAAATCACTCAAATTAAAAATTGGATTAGCGCAGGAGCTGCTAACAATTAATTTCCTATGTATTGGAAGAAATTTGTTTTCCCGTTATTTCTATTAGTCTTAGCCGGATGTTATTACGACAAGGAATCCGTTCTATATCCAAATTCTGAGAATTGTACAGAAGTGACCAATCCGTCATTTAATGTTGATGTTTTACCTCTATTAAATAGTCGTTGTAACAATTGTCACGGAGGCACAGTGCCATCTGGAGGAATTTCCCTGACTACACATACACAGGTGATGAAATACGTAAACGATGGCAGTCTTATGGGTAGCATCAACCAATCGTCTGGCTATTCGGCCATGCCAAAAAATTCAAATAAAATGTCTGCCTGCGAAATCAATAAGATTCAGGGATGGATCTCCGCAGGGGCATTGAATAATTAAACTCTCAAATCCAAAAACGCTAAAAAAATGAAACGGTTAATCACTCTTACTCTATGCAGTGGGTTATCGATACTTGGATTTTCGCAATCCGTATTTATGACGCGCAATGGTCAGGTTTCGTTCTTCTCAAAGACACCGATGGAGAATATTGATGGCATTAATAATGAAGTCACCAGTATGATCGATACCGATAAAGGAGATGTTGTATTTGCAATTCTTATTAAAAGCTTTCACTTTGAAAAAGCACTGATGGAGGAACATTTCAATGAGAATTATCTGGAGTCTACCAAATTTCCTAAAGCGACTTTTCAAGGAAAATTCACCAATGCCTCTACCATTAACTTCACTAAAGATGGTACTTACAACGCAACCGTTGATGGAGATCTCACCATTCATGGAGTAAAGCAACGCCAGACAGCAACCGGAACTATTACAGTATCGAAAGGAAAAATCTCTGTGGCATCAACTTTTATCATCAAGCTGGCTGATTATAAAATTGAGAGACCCTCCCTTGTTGCAGAAAAAATTTCGGAAACAATCGAAATACGAGTGAATTGCCAATACGAACCAAAATCCTGATATGAGCCGGTATAGCCTTATTACTCTCTTTACTTTTCTTTCATTTGCGGCTTTAGGCCAGGATGACCTGATGAAAATGCTTGAAGAAGAAACAGAGAAAGATAAAAAACCGGATTATGCGACTGCAACCTTTAAAACAACCCGACTTATCAATGGCCATTCTGTTGAAAATGTGGCTGCCGGTGTATTGGATTTTCGCATTTCGCACCGGTTTGGATACATTAGTGGCGGTGCTTACGAGCTGTGGGGGCTTGACGAAGCCAGTATGAGGCTCGGTTTGGATTATGGATTAACAAGATGGTGGATGATCGGGGTGGGAAGAAGTACCTATCAAAAACAGTATGATGGGTTCACAAAAGTTAAACTATTAAGACAATCTTCCGGAGTGCGTTCAATGCCAATCACCCTCAGCGCAGTTGGAAGCATGATGTATAAATCCTTGAAATTTGACGACCCTAATCGGGATAATTACTACACTTCAAATTTGTATTACTCAGGCCAATTGCTAATCGCACGAAAGTTTAATGAAAGCCTGTCGCTTCAGTTAATGCCAACTATTGTACACTACAATTTAGTACCGGAGGCCACTGATCCAAATGATTTGTTTTCTGTGGGAATCGGTGGAAGAATGAAAATCAGTAAGCGAACAAGTCTTAATGTTGAATATTACTATCAATTACCCGACTATAAACTCCCGGGAACTACTAACTCATTGGCTATTGGATTTGATATAGAAACCGGGGGTCACGTATTTCAACTGTATTGCACCAATTCAACAGGAATGACTGAACGAACCTATATCAATGAAACAACCGGAAATTTCTTCAAAGGAGATATCCGCCTGGGCTTTACAATATCACGAGTGTTTACGGTAAAGAAACCGAAGAGCTAACGAAGCTGTGTAGGTAGATCCGCCTCATTGTCCACATCATGAAGGGTTGGCATTACATGATAACTAAGATGAAGGCGTTTTAATTCATCTATCGTATCCGTACACACAGTATCGGTACTCCATCTTTTATTATTGAATACCTCAGGAATAAAACGATTCATGCCCAGCAAATAATAGCCACCGTCAAAAGCCGGACCGATTACTGAATCACTTTTTTTGAGGGCCTCGAAGGCTTCCTTCAAAATATCTGATGTTAACTCCAGGCAATCAGTACCAATGATACAAACCCTCTTATACCCTTGAGCAAATGCTGTCTCAAAGGCATGTCGCATTTTACTTCCCAGGTCATCTCCTCTTTGCAGATGCTTAAGATATTTGTCATTAGGCCAGCTATCTTCGCGATCAATGAAATTTGAATAATAAACAACCCGATCACAGTTGATTACTGAAGTAACCGACCGGGTAAAGGATGCCAGTTTCAAATAGATTGCCAAAGCACGCTCTTCTCCCACAGTAGCAGCGAGTCTGGATTTCACTTTTCCAAGCTCCGGATTACGATAAAAGATAATAAGAAGATCAGCCTTCATTTCATTAATGGTAACTGTATCAATTTCCGCGATTTCAATTCGAAAATAAGATATCCGATAACTACCACATACTCAATAGCCGTAAGCCATAAATTTTCCTGAAATGAATCTGACGTATAGCCTGCATACGTAAGAAATATAAGGCCGCTCCAAATAACCGGAAAACGAAAAGAAGTAAAAATTGAAAGAGCTACCAATGTTGTAATATACCACGGATGAAGGATCGTGGTAAAGAGAAAGTAAATAGATAAAACCCACATCCAATCGGTTATCAACATATTAAATGATACTTGCTCTAAGCGTGACCCCCAACTCAATCCGCCTCTTAAAGAAAGAAGAAGAATTAATATTGAAGCAGTCAACCCAAGTTTCCAACCAACTGTTTGGATTATGTTGTATCCATATTTCCAAAATCCAAACTCCCGTACCAGATAGTAAAGACTGGCATTGAATTCAAATCTGTTGAAATATAACCCAATACTTTCTGACATAGACCGAATAACGTCTACAGTAAGTAACGGTAAAAAACATATCCACAGAATCAACATTACTGCTAATCCATATTTAAGGGATTGTTTAACGCCTAACCTGCTAAACAAAGCCGGAAGGAAAATCGCAGGCACCAGCTTCGATCCGATAGCCAGCGCAATGCTGAATGCTGATGCCAGCCATTGATTGCTGAGTAACAAGTACACAGACAGTAAAACAAAAAATATTATCAGGCCCTCAAAATGCAAATTACCCGTTAGTTCAATAATCACGAGGGGGTTCAATGCATAGAGCAAGATATCCGCTGAAGAAAGTGAAAGTTTTTTCAATAATCTATACATAATGAAAACACTGCCCGCTTCTGCCAACAGTAAAATAGTTCTCATTACAAACACACTGCCCAGGATGGATTGAGGTGAAATTTTTACGGATAACCAAAACACAAATTGTGAGACGGGTGGATAGATGGTAAAGTATTCAGGGCTATTGAGTTTTGAGAAGAGCTCCTTATCAACACCCGCAATTCCTTGTTGAACATAGACAGATGGTAATTCCAAAAAGGGGTGATATCCAGCACTCCAGAGTCGGCCATCCCAGATAAATCGATAGAAATCATCTGAAAGCGAGGGTAAAGAGAAAAGAAAGATGAACCGAAACAAAAAAGCAACAATTAGCCAAAAAGATATTTGCTCCTCCTGCGCTTGTTTAGTAATCCAGGCATAAGCAAAAAAAAGTGTTGCATAAACCGGAAGCAGGAATTGTGTTTCAAACCGCTGAATTGAATAGGCAATAAGTGCATACCCAATTGCGCAAACAAGAATTAAAAGATAGTATTTAGGCTTTTGCCTAAGCATGAACGGAAGTCTTCATGGAATAGTAGAACACGCTTCCAAAACCAAGTGCCAACATGATATGAAAGAAAATTAATCCACCATCACGTAACCAAACCCCGGCTGCAATTCCAAAAATAAAATAGAGGCTAAGCAACCCTTCAATAAGTGCTCCCCCAGTAATCCGTAATCGGATATAACTGTTACCCAACAAAGACTCCTTTTTGTTTGTCACATTAAACTTAGGAGTTCGCACAAAGGGCGTCTTCCGGCCTATAAGCCCTTCCAATACCGCCAATCCATTATGTAGTGATAATCCCATCGAGACAATCAGAAAGCGTGGGTATAGGCTAAAGAAAGTTTTCCGGGCAGACTCGAGGTAAAATCTTTTAGTCGCAACCCAATAGAAAATTGTAATTGAAAAAAAACCAAGTAAAAAAACAATTCCCAAATGAAATAACCATGCAACTTCCGGGTGCTGTTGTTTTATAAACAACATGGGCACGCTAAGCAAGGATGCAATCAAAAGAAATACAAATACAGAACTGTTGAACAGATGAAAAAAAGCGTGAATCTTATTCTTAATGGGCAAACGACTTCTCCATACTTTTCCGAAATTTTTGCGGGCCGTTTCGGCAGCGCCTTTGTTCCACCGATATTGTTGCGACTTGATCGCGGGCATAATCACCGGCAGTTCACCCGGTGTTACAATCTCTTCAAGATAAAGAAATTCCCAGCCCCTCAATTGAGCGCGATAACTCAAATCCAGATCCTCAGTGAGTGTGTCTGCGCTCCAACCACCGGCATCTTCAATGCAACTTTTCCGCCATACGCCACAGGTTCCGTTAAAATTGATAAAACTCCCGGCTGCCCTGCGCGCCATTTGTTCTATTGAAAAATGAGCATCCAATCCAAATGCTTGTAATCGTGTCAATATTGAGTACTCGCGATTGATATGGCCCCAGCGGGTTTGAACAACTCCTACTTTAGCAGAAAAATAAGGCAAAGTCTTAATTAGAAAATCGGGTGCCGGGATAAAGTCGGCATCAAAAATGGCGATAAACTCTCCCTTTGCTTTTCCTAATCCATGAGCAAGTGCCCCGGCTTTGTATCCAATACGGTCTTTGCGATGTACCAGCTTGATATCAAGCCCTGATTGTTTCAAGACAACAAGTCTTTGCTCAATCAAGTTTGTGGTTTCATCAGTAGAGTCATCAAGTATCTGTATCTCCAGTTTATCTTTCGGGTAGTTGAAATTACCAATCGCCTCCAGCAAGCGTTCCACTACATACTTTTCGTTGAAGATCGGAAGTTGCACGGTTACGATAGGGTACTCTTTTAATGTAGGCGGAATCGGCTTTTTGTTTTTTTGATCGTGAATGTAAATCCAGGTAAGATGAAGTTGGCCCAGACTGAAGAGAAAAATGTAAAGCAGAGAGAGACTATACAATATGGTAACAATCAGGGTCATGTTCTTACAAGTACTTAAAGATAGTGGCTAATATTTTATACCCGGCCATAATCGTTCCCTTTACCGTACCGCTGATCTTTGAAAAACCAATTCGCTTGCGATACCGAACCGGTACCTCCACACACTTAAACCCTTTTTTAGCTGCCTTCAACTGCATCTCAACAGTCCAGCCATACGTTTTGTCCTGCATTTCCAGTTCAATCAGCTTATTAAAACGAATCGCACGAAATGGACCGAGGTCAGTAAATTTGACACCATAAAATAATTTCAATAACCGGGTAGCCAGCCAGTTGCCAAAAACTTGTTGTGGAGTCATGGAGTCGGCTTCCTTTTTCCCCAATGCTCGCGAACCAATAACAAGATCAGCTCTCTCATCAAGGATAGGCCTCAGTACTTCGGGGATTTCCTCAGGATAATCAGAATGATCAGCATCAAGAAAAACGACCACATCCGGTGCTGGTTGTTTATGCATCAGATATTCAATTCCTTTCAAGCAGGCTCGTCCATAGCCAGGAACTGGCTCGCGAAGCACTGTCGCTCCTGCCTGTTTCGCAATCAGTTCCGTATTATCCGTTGAAGCATTATTGATGACAACAATTTCCGAAACAAGCTCTTTGGGGATCTCGCGAATCACTTCGCCTATTCCGTTCTCTTCGTTGAAGGCCGGGATGATAACTTTTACAACTACGCTCAAAGTAATTTCTTTATTCGGCTAAGATTAAATTCCTATTCCGAAATTTTAATATGATTATTTCCTATTAATATAGGTTTTCCGAATCGTCCTGCTTCATCCTTGACTTCAAGATTCAATACACCCCGTGGGCAAACGGATGAACAAACTCCACAACCTACGCAGGAAGATCGCACTATATTTTGACCGCGTTGTGCATACCACCGCACATCAATACCCATTTCACAATACGTGGAACAATTGCCACACGAAATACATTGCCCGCCATTCGTTGTAATCCTGAATCTAGACTTGAATCGTTGAACCAATCCCAAGTAGGCTGCCAGTGGACATCCAAACCGGCACCATACCCGATTACCCATGAGGGGATAAAATCCGGTGCCAACTACTCCTGCAAAACCTGCACCGATAAAGGCTCCATATACTTCGCGCAACTTATAAGAATCAAAAAACAAAAACCAGGAAGTTTTGGTCCAATACGTATAAATAACTCCGGCTGTCATCACAACGGCAAATACCAACACAGTATGAATCATCCAGCGTTCAACTTTCCAGGCGTTGATGGTTTTATTGGAAAGTTGTCGATAGGGGTCACCCAGTGTTTCGGCCAACCCTCCACACCCACATACCCAGGAGCAATACCAACGCTTGCCAAAAAAATAAACGAGCACGGGAACCCCAACAAGAATGAGTGCTATCCCCCAGCCCAACATAAAAATCCCCAAGGTGCCACTTGATACCAATTCATTTAGCCTGGAATCAAAAAAGAAACTGTAGTCAAGAGGCCAGATATTTTTAAAATCGAAATACGGTTTGTTCAGGCGAATAAGAATTTCCGGAATCAAAAAAGCAAAAGCAGTTTGAAAAAACATAACCGAGCTGGTACGAAGAATTTGGTATTTGCTATGACGATAATGAATGATCATCCGAACACCCATGACCAGGATGCAAAGCGTATAAATAAATCCGTAAAGAAAAAATCGACCGGCCTCGTTGCCATTTAACATTCGGCTAACGGGGTCAACCAGCGAGACCCAGTTAGTCATATACTCAGGATAGAAATACAGAACGATATAAAACACAATCAACCAGGTGCCTGTAAGAACTCCAAGCCAACCGGTATTTTTCATCACATTGAAAAAGATGTCATTATTCTTAATGCCGGGTGCAAGATTCAGCTTAGGGAGGATATAAACCAATGCCCCGATAACGCATAAGCCAATAGTGAGGAAAAGAAAGAGTATTGGATTACCCGTTACCGGACCAAAGGCTGATGCTTTCATTAAGGAATAAGTTAAATCCTTTACCTGGTAGCGATCAAACCCAACCTTATTGATAATTTCATATTGATTAATGTTGCTAACAACACCTTGCAATTGAATTTGTAATTCCTCACTTGATGCAAACTCCCGTCCTTCCAGCCAACTTCCATAATCCTTCCATGCTTTTATTTTAAACTCGCTTACCTCGTCACCACCCAGGTAGAGGGAATCTACTGACCCAATAGAAAATTTTCTTTTACTCCGCGCAGCCAAATCAAGGACTTCCTCCTGCGTAATACCATAAGTACTCAACTGCTCCTGATTAATCTGTTCAAATATTCTCTTGAGTTCTGAAACGAAAGAAAATGAAGAAGGAAAATTCCTATTTTGAATTTCTGATGAGGCATTTAAGAAAAGATCATACTTAGAAACGTTTGAGATTTTACTTTCGATTACTTCCGGGGTAAGTTTATAACTCGCCCAGAAAAATGTTGCGTTAAAAAAAATAAAACCAACCAGGAAAACTATTAACCCAAAAAGTTTTACGCCTTTCATATAAGTCGCGGGTTAAGTTCAAGTTGCGGAAATCTTAAACCAAAGCTCTCCATAATCTCCGATTCGTACCTGGGAAAAAATTCAGGATCAAAATTGGCCTCTGTCAGATGACTAAGAATATATTGAATGCTGCGCTTTTCGCGGATCCAACGATCAAAGCATTCATGCCGCAATCGGATTCCAAAAGAATTAATCCCCAAAAACTGATTAGAATTTTTATCCCAAACCAGGTGCATACATTTCATTCCTGATTTATGTTCCCAATAAAAGTCGGATTCGGTTTGGCTCAACTCGCTGGGCACATTTCCGTACGTTTGATATTCGATATCAAAAAACTTAGCCGAGTTAAACCACGGTCCCGGTTCATATTTTGTTTTATCACCACAAATAGTTTGCGCCAACACTTCGCCCATCATACGACCCGTATACCAAACCTGCTCGATGCTTCTTCTCCCTGGCAATTCATACGTGCGTTCAACACAATCCCCAAGCGCATACACATCAGGTAGGTTAGTCTCCAGAAATTCATTGACCAACACGCCTCGATTCGTTGCAATGCCCGAGTCCTTCAAAAAATCAATGTTGGGCGAAACCCCAACAGTAAGCCCAACAAATTGACACAGCACAACTTCACCGGTTCTTGTGACAACTGACTTCGCCCTTCCGCTTTCATCCGGTAGAATTTCTTTCAACTCCGTCTCTAATTTTAAGTCAACATGATGTGAACGGATATGTCGACTAATCAAATTGGCTTCCTGAAGCGGCAGCACATTGTTCCAGAATTCCTTTTCCCGCACCAGCATAGTGACTGGAATTTTTCTCGACAACAACATCTCGGCCATCTCAATGCCAATCAAACCTCCCCCAACTATCACAGCCCTGTTAATTCCCTGTGTATACTTCTCCATCTTCTCAAGATCCTGATAACTATAGAGTCCCTGTACACCTGGTAAGTCCTGGCCTGGCCATCCCAACTTGTTGGACGTTGACCCGGAGGCAATGATCAGAATATCGTAGGTAATTGTTTTGCCCGATTGAAGAACCAACGATTTTGTCTTGGCTTGAACACGTTCAACCTGATCGCGTAATAAATCAATCTTATTTTTTCGCCAGAACCCATCCTCATAGGGTTTCGTGTGTTCATATTTCATATGCCCCATGTAGAGATACATCAGGGCTGTACGCGAAAAAAAGTAATCGGTCTCAGATGAGATAATCGTAATCCTATGATTGCTGCGCTTGCGGATGTGGCGGGCTGTGGTAGTGCCCGAAATTCCATTGCCGATAATCACGATGTGCTTCATGCTTCCTGTAAAGGTGCAATTTTCGCAGCTAACTACACGTCAGGAAAGTGACAAAACAAGAGGTAATAAATTCTACTTTATTGAGAGCAATCTAAATCACTTCAAACTGCTTTGAGTTACTTGATTTCCGCGAAGGTGCTGATTCCTTTGAATACATCTTTTCATAGTACTCTCGTGCCATTCGATTGGAATCAAACTCAGGCAGTATGTCCTCCATGCTTTGCTTTACAATGGCTGTCCATCCCCTTGGATTATTATAATAAAGAGGAGCAATCTCGTTTTCTAACATCGTAAGCAGGGTATCATTCTCAATCGTGTCCTGCTCTTCCGAATTCTCAGTATCTGCAGGAGTAATGATAAAGCAATTTTTACCATGCTTTGAAAATTCAGGAATCCAACCATCGGGAATAGAAAGATTGATGCTTCCATTCATCGCTGCGGTCATGCCCGAAGTCCCCGAAGCTTCGCGGAACATTTTTGGCGTATTAAGCCATAGATCAGATCCACGTTTCAGCAAGCCCGACAACTGCATTTCGTATCCCGTAAGGATAGCACAGTTTGGAAGGTCCTTTATCTTCCAATAAATATCATTGAAGATACCTATCGCACCATGATCTTCAGGATATGGCTTGCCGGCCCAAATTACCTGAATCGGATACTTACTATTAGTTACTAGTTTTTCAAATCGCTCAAAATCACGAATAAGTAAGTTGGCTCTTTTGTAAGCGGCATAGCGTCTCGCCCAAACGATGGTGAGGACATTTTCATCAAAAATCTTTCCGGTTTGATTAGCAACTTCCTTAAACAACGCCTTCTTCATCTCCTTCTTTCTCTCCTCCAAACCTTTGTCACTTCCGTGTTTATGAAACTCAGCGAGTTGCTTGTCCATCCAATACGTTTTATTTTGCGCATTGGTAATTGAGGTTATTTCGCAGATGTCATCAAAGCCGGTCCACATTTTTCTGGATACCGCACCATGCAGTGACGAAACTCCATTAGCGATGCGCGCCATGCGTAAAGCAGCCAATGTATAACTCAGGTTATGTTCATCCGGAGCTGCCAATTTTAGAACAGTCTCTTTAGGTACTGAGTTGAAAAAGCTCATCACCTCCATATACGAAATGGAGTGCTCCTCATTCCCCGCTTTCTCGGGGGTGTGGGTAGTAAACACAACGCGCTTTCTTACTTCTTCCAGATCGTTGTTATACTTATTCAACAAATAAAAACAAAGAGGCAACGCATGTCCCTCATTCATATGATATACTTCCGTCTCGCGCTCTAAAACATCAAGCAGTTTGGCCCCACCGGTTCCCAATAAAATGGATTGAGCTATGCGTGCAGATTCATGGCTATCATAAAGACGAGAGCAAATAGTTTGTGCCAGATGATCGTTTTCAGGAATGTCGGTGCTTAGCAGAAAAATCGGGGCTGTTTGAAATACTTCCGGCCTTAGCAACCAGGCTTTTACTTTTACTTCATGGTTATGAATGGTGATCGGGAATACGATACCTGTATCGGTTAGAAATGAATAGTTCTTTTCAATGTAGCTAACCTTGAGGGTACCGTCCATGTTTCGCTCCTGATCATAATAGCCGTATTTCCATAGAATACCGATACCAATCAGGTTCTGCTTGAGCTCATAGGCACTACGCATGTGCGACCCGGCTAAAAAGCCGAGACCACCGCTGTAGATTTTCAAGGGCTGATCAATGGCAAATTCCATCGAAAAATAGGCAGCAGGCTTTGAGTACTTCTTGTCGATCTTGTACGAGAACAATTCTGAAGGCTTAATCATGAAAAACAGGTAGGTTAGGTTTACTCAGTGGGTTGCGAAAGTAACAAAAGGCGGGGAAAACAGTTTTATGAAATGTATGATTGCGCTAAAATACCTTATGCAAACGATTGTTTAGTTCTCAAAACATTAGATCCCATTTCACTTTTCAATTACTTTTGCAGCTGTGACAAGAATCAGGGTTTTAATTTTCTGGATTAGTTTATTAGCTGCTGGCGTAGCGCATGCCCAGGTCAATGATTACTTTGAAAAGGGGCTTGCTTTCGAAAAAAGCTTCCAGGTAAAAGACGCCCTTGCCGCCTATGAGTTAACCCTGCTTAAATATCCCAATCATGCTGAAGCAATGATCCATGCCAGCCGGATGCTGTCAAACTTAGCGGGGAAACTCCCAAAATCTGAAGATGTAAAAAAGAAAGAGTTGCTGAACCAGGCCCGTAGCTATGCCCAAAAATCAATCCGCCTTAAACCTGCCAATCCACAGGCGCGCCTGGCACATATTATTTCACTCGGGTTGCTTTCAGAAATCGCTACAAATCCACGCGAAAAAGTATCGAATGCAGGATTGATTCATGATGAGGCTGCTAAAATTCTGGAAATTGACTCAACGTTTGCTGAAGCCTATTTTGTGCTTGGAAAATGGCAGTATGAACTTTCGCGACTTAATTGGATGGAATTAATGGCTTGCAAGATTTTTTTTGGGGGATTCCCTGAAACAATTTCTATTGAAGCTTCCCTCCACTATTTTGATAAAGCTATTGAGTTTAATCCAAACAGCATCTTATTTCTTTACGGACAGGCTTTGGCGCTGCATGTATTAGGTGAAAATCAAAAAGCCGTAAATGCTCTGAATCGCGCTTTGGCCTTGCCCTTTTCTGAGCCAGATGATGTATTACGAAAAGAGCGGTGTACCAATCTTTTGAAACAGATTATCCAGTAAGTAAACCTCACAACTGCTTTAAGATTACCCAACATTCCAGAATTCCGTCTATACCTTTTACGCTAATTTTTTTGTGAATATTTAGTACCTTTCTTGCAACTCAAAATGAAATTTGTGGCATCATTATTTCTTAACTGAATGATCCCTAACATCAAATAATTCTATGAAAAAAATCATTATCTCTTTCCTGGTCCTTATCACCTTGTCACCATTCCTTGCCCTTAAGCAAAAACCTCAGTTCGATCTTAAAGCAAGTGCAGAACGAGGCAAAGAAATCTACCTTCGTAACTGTATCAGTTGCCACATGGAACAGGGCGAGGGACTTGAGGGAATATTTCCACCGTTGGCCAAATCTGATTACATGCTCGCTGATAAAAAGCGGGCCATTCAACAGACATTATATGGAGTAACCGGAGAAATGACCGTGAATGGAAAATTATATAATGGCGAAATGAATGCATTCGATCTTACCGATGACCAAACGAGTGATCTGATGAACTACATTTTCAATTCTTTCGAGAATAAGGGTGGGGTGATTACTCCCGCGGATGTAAAAGCAGCAAGGAAAAAATAGTAAACAAGAATGAGTATTTCCAGTAAAATTAAAAACGGAATAATCTTCATAGCCTTGGCGGGAACACTGATTGTCGCAGGATTTATTGTTTACGATGTGCTTTTTTCCAAGCCTTTGATCATGGAGGGGATTATTGTAGACAAGATTTACGTGCCTAGTAAAACCGAAGCCGGGCCACACGTACTCCCCTATGGAAAATATAAATCATACGATTATACTGTCACCTCAGAAAAACATGAGCAATGGATTGCTTTTGTAAAGACAGCGGATGGAAATGTATTAAAAGTGAATTGTCATTCTGATCATTATGAAATAAAACAAATTGGAGATACACTTCACTTTAAGGAATATACAGGCGAGTTGTTGCACATTGATTACTTCTCGCACAATGAAGAAG
The DNA here is from genome assembly GCA_044229915.1 of Cyclobacteriaceae bacterium. Lineage (GTDB taxonomy): Bacteria > Bacteroidota > Bacteroidia > Cytophagales > Cyclobacteriaceae > ELB16-189. The sequence goes on along the minus strand of JBGASB010000003.1, from coordinate 236,028 downwards.
ACGAAGAGAGGGAACGAGGTATTTAAGAAAATGCTATGAAAGATTTTAAGGCAATAGTTGCCGCCTTTCAGCAAGTTGATTTTAGTCAACGAAAGGCTGCATTGGCTACCGTAGTAAAAGTGCGTGGGTCTTCTTACCGCAGTCCGGGTGCACGCATGTTGATTACGGATGACGGACGCTGGGTAGGGTCGATCAGTGGCGGCTGTCTGGAAGGAGACGCTCTACGAAAGGCAAGAACCGTGATGATGGTTAAAACTCCTATGACGGTTACTTATGACACTCGAGAGGAGAGCAATCAAAACCTTGGCATCGGGCTGGGTTGCAACGGAGTGATTGATGTGCTTATTGAACCGGTTGATCCAACGGATCAAAAAAATCCGATTACTCAGTTCAGTTCTCTCATTAATACAAAGGAACCCCTGGCCCTGGCAACTATTTTTAATAGTGCTTCAGAAAATGGTAATAAATTGTTGGTAACGGGTTCAGGGGAATTGAAGAACCAATTCTCCAACCAGCAATTAGCCAATCTTGTTAAAGATGATTTAAAACAATTGTTTGATACCAGAAAGTCGGAAGCAAAACAATTTACCCTTGATGGTCATGAATACGAGGTTTTCGTTGAGTTGATCCAGCCTTCTTTATCACTTATTATTTTTGGTGGTGGATTTGATGCTCGACCTGTAAGCGAACTTGCCAAATCGCTAGGTTGGAATGTTTCGGTAACTGATGAGTGCGTGGCCCATATTGCACCGATATTCTTCCCCACCGCTGATAAACTTTCTCTTTGCCAACGTGAGTTTATCGATCGCGACTTCGATATCACTCTTTACACAGCCTGTGTGCTTATGTCGCATAATTATGAATATGATCGGGATGTATTGAAAAAACTTTTAAAGTCAAACTCTCCCTACATTGGCATTCTAGGTCCGCGCAAGCGATTTGATAAAATGCAGAAGGAATTCAGCGAGGCCGGGATTACACTAACTGATTCCGATTTTCAGCGCATCCATTCTCCTATTGGTCTTGATATTGGTGCGGAGGCACCGGACGAAATTGCTCTCTCAATCATTTCAGAAATTCAAAGTAAATTCAGTAATCGATCGGGTGGGTTCTTGAAATATCATTCGGGTCCCATCCATCAACGCGATCCAAACAGCGATCAGGTATTTAAGCAAGTATACCTTGACAACCCTTCAACGGAGAATTCCGTTAGGATAAAGTGAAATGAAATATTTTATCATCCTCATCCTTAGTGCAGTAGCAGTAGGTAGTCATGCACAAACTGATCAGCAGGCAATTGACAATCAGGTATGGAAACCCTTTACAAAGGCAATCATGACCCAGGATGTTGCAGCGTTTGTTTCCGTCCATTCAAAAGACCTGATTCGCGCAGAAAGAGATCAAAAAAAAATATTGGATCTGAATTCTTATCAGGCTGGCATGGAAGCTGGCTGGCCCTCCTGGAAAGAGTCCATCAAAAAGAGTAATCAGAATTATACGTTTGAACTCCGATTTCTGGAACGAATAAGCAACGGCACGCTTGCCTACGAGGTTGGTTATTTTAAAAATGAAGTAATTTCCTCTGGTGGAGAAAAGCGAATAAGTTATGGAAAATTTCAGGTAGCGCTGCGCAAGGAAAATGGTACCTGGAAAATTCTGGTTGATTCCGACTCGCGCGAAAGTGGAAACATAACAGATGAAATGTTTGCTGCGGCTCAGCCGATTAACAAATAAGGTTTTTCGGAATCAATGCTTCCTTATCTCGAAATGACTAACGAGAAGACTATAGGTATCTCAATAATAGTGCTGGCAGCAGGATCCTCTTCCCGGCTTGGAGAATCCAAGCAGTTGATTTTAATAGAGGGGAAAACACTGCTCGAAAAATCGGCACTGGCTGCGTTAAATTCTGGAGCGGAGCACGTTGTTGTTGTATTGGGGGCACAGGCTGCGCTTCATAAAAAAGTAATCGAAAAGCTTCCTGTAAAGATTGTGATCAATGACGATTGGCAAAAAGGTATGGGGAACTCTCTGAAAGCCGGATTGAGCCATCTTACAACCCATTATCCCGAAACGAAGGCAGTAATTATTATGGTATGTGACCAACCTTTTCTGACTTCAGAACACTTAAAAAAACTAATTACCGCCTTTCAGAAAAATCCCACTGAAATTGTGGTCTCCACCTACAATCAAACAAATGGAGTCCCTGCACTTTTCAGTCGTTCTCTGTTCAACCAACTCCTTCAATTAGAAGATAATCAGGGTGCCCGAAAAATAATCCATCACCACCCGGGCACCCTACTGCAGGTAGCGTTTCCCAAGGGAGAAATCGATCTGGATACACCGGAAGATCTTACCAGGTTGAAGCAACAATGACTCTTTGCAGTTACGGTGATTGTCATTGGAATAATCATACGTCATTTAAACTACCGTTTCTCAAAAAAATTAATAAATCGTCTATAACCGTCTACCTTTGCAGGTGATGAGAGGCGCGTTATTTCTATTGCTATTCTTAATCGGCTCAGCCTGCATGGCCGACTCGTTTCTTGTTTTCGAAGAAAACGGAAAAATGGGTATTAAAGACCAGCAAGGTAAAGTGGTGGTGCCTGCAGCCTTCGAAGCACTGGGCTGGTCCGATGGAAGTTTTTCAGTTATTGGCGATGTTACCGGATACCGGTTAAATAATCACTGGGGTATTCTCAACTTAAAAAAGGAGTTTGTCACCAAAGCTGAATATGAAAGACTGATATATTCTGGTGGAGAATATATTGTTGCAACAAAAAAAATCAATCCAGCCCAAACCAAAACAGGTTGTCTAAACCTGAGAGGTGAAATCAAAATTCCCTTTCAATATGACGGAATAAATATTAATGGTCTTCGCGCTATTGTCTTCAATCTGCAGAATGCTCAGTATCAATATGGACTTATTGATCTGGAAAACCGCCTGATTATTCCTGTTGTTTACCAAAGAATTTATCCGTTAGGAACATTACGCTATGCAGTAGAAAACGAAGCGGGAAAAATTGCATTGTTTGGAGAAAACGGTCGGGCCATAACAGGATTTGAAATTGACAGTATCTCTGCCTTTACAAAAAGCCGCGCCATTATTCATCAAAATTTAAATCAAGGCTTGCTTGACCGGGACGGTCGAATGGTTGTGACCCCAAACTATCAGGCCATTGCGCTTGGGGAAGAGAAAGTCATGGCACTTCCACATCATGAGTGGATCATTCTAAATGACCGGAACGAAATTCTGAAGAAATTTCAAGTTGATGAGATACTCCCCCTCACAAATGGAATGTTTATCTATAAATATTCTCAAAAATACGGTCTGCTTGATTCAACGTTGAAGGTGATCCTGCAGGCACAATATGATCACCTATTTGCTTCCACAAACAATCATTTTATAGTTTCTCAAAAAGGAAAGCGAGGAGTAATTGGCTCCGATAATTCAATTATTATTCCTTTAATCTACGATTCCTTAATAATTAAAGATGAGATTGTACAGGCATTTAAAAAATCGGAAGGCTGGTCATTAACCGACATTCGGCAAACTTTCAAAACTCAAAAAAATTATGATCGGATAGTACCCAAAGTAAGCGGAGTATATCCTGTTAAGAATTATGGCTACTGGGGCGCCTTGAATGAGACCGGAGAAGAAATTATTCATTGCGTGTTTGATTCGCTGCTTGAGATCTCAAATCATCAGCTGGTGGTAAAATTCAAAAACCAGTTTGGTATTATTAATTCGCGTGAAAACTGGCTGGTGGCACCTCAGCCATTTGAATTGCAGTTGGTAAACGACTCCTGCTATCTGCAACTTCAGCCTCAAAATAAATTTCTCAGAAAGATAGCGGGTGAAGTCATCTATTTCACGGATAACAAGATCGAATTCAAAAACGACTATTGGGTCGAAACTCTTCCAGACGGAACAATTAAAACGCTTGACTACCAGGGTCGTCTTCTTCAACGAGTTGATCCGCCCCTACTCGACAAACTGGAAGAAGTTTTTCCGGAAAGTGAAGGCATGCGTGGAATCAAACGCGATGGTAAGTTTGGATTTGTTGATTCACGCGGGCGTCTACGAATCGCCAATCGTTATGATGGCGTTGGCGAATTTCATGAAGGATTAGCCGCTGTAAAGTTGATCGGCAAGTGGGGGTTCCTGAATCAGCAGGATCAAATTGTAATTAATCCAAATTTCGAATCCGTTGAAAGATTTATTAATGGCGTTTCCATCGTTCGGAAAAATGGAAAAACCGGAGTTATTAATAAGAATGGAAAAACCGTATTGGAGATTCAGTATGATTCTATTCAGGCGCAATCCAACCAAAAGTTACGGTTACACAAAAGCAGTTTAATGGGTTTGGCCGATCAACGTGGAACCATCCTTATTGAACCACGATTTGATTATCTTCAAGAGTTGGAGAATGGCTTTGTTATCGCAGGCCGTGATGGAAAATTCGGTTTAATATCAATTACCGGTCTCAGCATTATTCCCCCCATTTATGATACACTTTCGTATGACGCTGAGCGCAATCATTACCTGGCTCTAAAAAAATCTGACTGGAAAGAAATTTCTCTGAAACAATAAAGGGCCTTGCGGCCCTTTATTTACAGTATTGTTATCACTTAACCGGATTGTTCGGAGATTGTCCCGACTTGCCCGATCCTGAAATTGACTGACGCATCTCTGTATCTGCCTGCACATTCTGCATCTTGTAATAATCCATCACACCTAAGTTACCATTAACAAATGCCTGAGCTATTGCCTTTGGAATTTCTGCTTCAGCCTGAATTACATTCGCACGAGCTTCCTGTGCTTTAGCGATCATCTCTTGTTCTAAGGCAACAGCCATGGCTCTTCTTTCTTCTGCACGAGCTTCAGCTACTCGCAAGTCGGCTGCAGCCTGATCAGTTTGCAGCTTAGCACCAATGTTTGCACCCACATCCACATCGGCAATATCAATGGAAAGAATTTCAAAAGCTGTACCTGCATCCAAACCGCGGGAAAGCACCAGCTTTGAAATCTTATCTGGATTGGCCAATACTTCTTTATGAGAGACAGCCGAACCTATGGAGGTTACTATACCTTCACCTACACGAGCCAAAATGGTTTCTTCTCCGGCACCACCCACCAACTGGGCAAGACTAGCGCGCACCGTAACCCGGGCGATGGCTATTAATTGAATCCCATCAGCGGCTACCGCAGCTACTTTAGGCGTGTTGATTACTTTCGGATTAACTGAAATCTGTACGGCTTCAAATACATCGCGACCTGCCAGGTTAATAGCAGTAGCTTGCTTAAAGCTTAGGCTAATATTTGCCTTCTCTGCTGAAATCAAAGCCCTGATTACATTTGGCACATCACCGCCAGCGAGGTAGTGAGTTTCCAATTCGCGCGTGGTTACTGTTAATCCCGCCTTGGTAGCTGTGATCAATGAATTCACAATCACTCCGGGTGGTACTTTCCTAATGCGCATTCCGATCAGCTCACCAATAGTAACTTTAACCCCGGCAAAAATGGCCGTGATCCACAAGCCCACCGGAACAAAGTACAGAAACATGAAGAATCCGATGATGCAGATAAAGACAATAAAAATAAATGCTAAGCCTTCCATAGTATTAGTTTATAGGTTCTACGATTATTTGATTCATTATGATTTTAATTACCCGTACCCGGCTGCCGCTATCCAGGTATTCGCCAAGTGTTTTTACTTCATACATTTTTTCACCTAATGTCGCTTTTCCTACAGGCCGCAAGGCAGAGACTGCAATTCCTTCTGTTCCTACTGCTAACGAGTCCAAATCTCCTTCGTTTACTTTGCTTTGAATAGAGGACTTGAGCGAAAACCGGCCCCAGATGTTGGCTTTGAATGAATAATATAAAATGAGACCCGATGCCACGGCTGACACCCCCACGGTGGTCCATCCGGTTTCACTTCCGAAATAGTTAAAACTGAGCCCAACACCTAACAAAAGGAAAATAAATCCCAGGATGCCCACCAACGTAGTACCAGGCACAAAAATGATTTCAGCAATGATCAGGAACAGACCAAAGAGAATCAAAGAAATTACGGTTATCCACTCTATCACTTCAAATCAGTTGTTTTGCTGTATAAAAAAACATCAGGTCTTAAAAGTAATCAATTTTAAGGCTGATTTTTTATTGATTAAATTATTAATAAGCCCTGGCAAACAATACTCTCTGTGTTGAAGATTTACCAGAATACACGCAAAACCCATTTTCAGACTTGGCATCCAGTGGGATACAGCGAATTGTTGCTTTGGTTTCCTCTTTTATGGCTGCTTCGGTTTCCGGAGTGCCATCCCAATGCGCCAGCACAAATCCACCCTTTTCATCCAACACTTTTTTAAATTCCTCATAAGAATCTACCCGAGTAATCATAGAAGTTCGGAATGCCAGGGCTTTCTGGTAAATAGTTTCCTGAATGTTGTCTAACAAAGCCGGAATAGCCTCGGCAACTGTATCTATGGACATCACTTGTTTAGCCTTGGTGTCTCTTCGTGCTACTTCAACCGTACGGTTTTCTAAATCTCGTGGACCTATGGCAATACGAACCGGGACTCCTTTTAATTCATACTCAGCAAACTTGAAGCCTGGCTTGTGGGTATCGCGATTATCAAATTTTACAGAACAACCTTTCTTACGCAAAGCACTTGCTATAGCCTCTGCTTGATCAGAAATCCGTTTGAGTTCATCCTCATTTTTGAAAATAGGAACAATTATCACATGGATAGGTGCTAACTTTGGAGGAAGCACCAACCCATCGTCATCCGAATGTGCCATAATCAGAGCTCCTATCAACCGGGTGCTTACGCCCCATGAAGTTCCCCAGACTTTATCGAGTTTGCCGTCTTTATTAGTAAACTGCACATCAAAAGCATTGGCAAAGTTCTGACCCAAAAAATGAGACGTGCCAGCCTGTAATGCCTTTCCATCTTGCATCATGGCCTCAATGCAGTATGTGTCTATAGCACCTGGAAACCTTTCACCTTCTGATTTTTTTCCTTTGATCACTGGCATGGCCATAAATGTTTCAGCAAACTCGGCATAAACATTTAACATCTGCTCCGTTTCTTGTATGGCCTCTTGCTGAGTAGCATGGGCTGTATGACCTTCCTGCCAAAGAAATTCTGCGGTGCGTAAAAACAAACGGGTGCGCATTTCCCAACGCACCACATTGGCCCATTGGTTGATAAGCAATGGCAAATCGCGATAGGACTGAACCCATCGTTTATACGTACTCCAGATAATTGCTTCGCTGGTTGGCCTCACAACCAATTCTTCATCCAGTTTAGCTTCCGGATCTACAATCAATTTTCCTTTCTTGTTAGGATCAGTTTTTAACCGATAATGAGTTACAATTGCACACTCTTTGGCAAAACCTTCTGCATTTTTCTCTTCAGCCTCAAACATGCTTTTAGGCACGAACAGGGGAAAATAGGCGTTCACGTGCCCGGTATCTTTAAACATTTTGTCCAATGCCTGCTGCATTTTTTCCCATATGCTATAGCCATAAGGCTTAATTACCATGCAGCCGCGCACATCAGAATTTTCAGCCAAATCGGCCTTCTTTACCAGGTCAATGTACCATTGTGAGTAGTCTTCGCTGCGGCTTGTTATCTCTTTTCCCATCAGAATTCAGTCGTAATTATTTCGTAATTTTGAACAGTCCGCAAATATAGAATAGGAAAGGGTGGTTAATCCGGTTCGGGTCGAAATTTTAGCCTTGAAAATGGCATAACTACCAAACTAAAAAAGCTGGTTTTCGCACATTTTTAGAGCTAAACTTGTTGTGTGGATATACCCGGAAATACCGGATTTGCGTTAGTTAGTGTAGAGTGTTTGAAACTAAACGAAATATTATGAAATCCAGAATCACTTTCTTATGCGTCCTGTTGGTATCGATAGCCTTTGTTGCTTCGGCCCAGGAAGTAGAGCATGATGACATGTATTTCAGGTCAAAGGACAGGGTTGTACTTGCGGCTTCAAAGCCACTAAAAATGCAAGTGCCCTCAAAGGATATGGAAGTAGTTTCTACCATCAACCCAACCGACAGTTATTCGGCACGTAATGTTAATCCTGAATATCTATCACAATCAAAAATAAGCCCCACGGCTTCCAATGAGCCGGTTTCTTATTTTGTTCCAAACTATTTACCAACCAGTGTTAACCAGAACATTTCCAGTAGCTCCGGATATTCTAATTATTCTAATTCGAATTGCAACTGCTCTTCATTATACAATCCTTACTCCTCTTATTACGGAGGCATGTCAGGCTTTGGCAGCCCTTATAACAGTTTCTATTCCCCATATGGTTATGGTTATCCATACGGATACAACAGTTTCTACGGACCTGGTTGGTCCACAAGTCTTTCTATGACAATGGGATTCGGAGCTTATAATCCTTGGGGAAGTTCTTATTATGGTATGAATTCTTGGGGCATGAGCATGAACTATGGGTATGGCGGATACTATGGTTATAACTCAGGTTGGTATCAACCTCCTGTTATAATTATAGGTGGAGGTGACTCTAATGGATCAGGAGTTGTTTATGGGAAACGTTCCTCCCGAAGCAACGACTTGAATAATTCAGTAACCATGAATAACCGGACGACAGGCGGCACGGTTGATACACAAGGTCGCACTAGTCGATCTTCAGGTCGGATCGCAAGCAATGATAACAATACTTCTGGAAGCTATTATCAACGTGGCTGGCGGGCTAATCCAGAAACAAATCCGAATCGCCCCACCTGGAGTAACTCAGGAAGATCTATGAATGATGGCAGTGGTGTAAACACTGGTAACCGTAATTCTGGCTCCTTCTTTAACGAAAGCGGATCGCGCAGTTCTGGTTGGACTGGTGGCAACAGCAATAGCAGTTTTTCAAGTGGTGGTAGCCGCAGTGGTGGCGGAACCTCCAGTGGAGGATCATCTGGTGGTGCAAGAAGGGGGAGAGACTAACACATAGTTAAAAAACCAAAACAATTTTTAGGGTATGAGAAGGGGGAGCAAGTGGCTCATTGGAATTATAATGCTTTTGCCGGGAATATTGGGTGCCCAAAGTTTCACTGAAACAGCACTCATGTTCAGCCGGACTAAACCCGGAGGAAGTGCCCGCATGCAGGCAATGGGTGGTGCACAAACCAGCCTTGGAGGTGACTATAGTTCTGCCTATTCTAACCCGGCCGGATTAGGGATGTTTAATCGCTCAGAATTTACCTTTTCGCCAGGTTACAACTCGGCAACCATTCAAACCAATTATTTAAATAATACTACCTCTCAAACAGAAACTAATTTCCACAGCCCTGGCTTTGGTCTTGTTTTTCAATCAGAGAAAGGGGGACGTTCAGGTTTCTTGAGTGGAGCGTTTGCCGTGAGCTTTAACAGAACCAACAACTTTAATCAGAGTTTTAATTATCAGGGCACCAATTCCAATAATTCAATCATCGATTATTTTATAGAAGATGCTGCCGGGTTGGAGCCCGATTCATTTCTCAAGGGCGGAGATAATTTTAATTCTCCTACCGGGCTCGCCTACAATAACTATTTAATCGAGGACTCAACTTTCCTAAACCCGAATGCTTCGCCCCTTGATTACCTTTCCGTACTCGGCACGTATCCCACCAATCCCAATGATATCCGTACAGTTTTTCAGAATGAGGATGTAATTACAAAAGGAGCCCAAAACCAATGGAGTTTTTCTTATGGTGCCAATTTATCTGACAAAATATTTCTAGGTGCCGGACTCGGTATAGCCTCATTGCGATATCAGGCAAAAAAGACCTACACTGAATCAAATTTCAATTTCGTGTTGGATCCCGGGTTCAACCCTTTGGATAATCTTGTTCTGGAGGAAGAAATTGAAATTAGCGGCAGTGGTATTAACGGAACATTTGGATTAATTGCCCGGCCCGTTGATATGGTTCAGGTTGGAATCTCCTATACAACACCTACTAGTTATAATTTAACTGATACCTATCGGGCTACTGTCAACACGCTGTGGAATAACTTTGACTATTATGGTGATGGTGACCTATTAAGTGATGTAAAAGAAGAAAGTGATGATGTAATTTCTGAATACCATTTAAAAACTCCCGGTCGGTTGAATGTAGGTGCTTCCGTTTTTTTTGAAAAATTTGGTTTCGTTACTGCAGATGTTGAGATGGTAAATTATGCCGGGGCAAAATATTCCTCGGACATTTCCGGAATATCATTCAGTTCAGATAATGAGAAAATTACCACCTTGTATCAAAACACATTTAACTATCGGGTGGGTGGTGAATATCGCTTCAATAGTTTCAGGGCAAGAGCAGGTTATTCATTTATGCCCGATCCATTCAAGTCAGAACAAAATGGTGTTAGCAGGCAAATCACTTCATTATCAGGCGGCTTAGGCTATCGCGGTAAAAAGTTTTACGTTGATTTCGCCCTGATGTTTTCACAAGGGAAGAACTCCTATCGTCCTTACAGTATAAATTCAACAGATAGCCCATTGGTTACCCTCGAAAACAAAACTACGTTCGGGATGCTAACCCTGGGATTCCCCTTCTAAGAATTGCTATTTAACGCACTTAAAATATCCGACAGTTGAATTGTATCATTTGCTAATCGGATGTGTGCTTGTTGGTAAAAGGTAATTCTTTGTGATCTAAGAAACTCAATCTGATCCTTTAACTCATCAGGGTGTGTGTTTCCCAATAATGGGCGCTCTTCCAATTTTGTTTTGAGAATCCTTTGGGAGATTTCGCGGGCTGGAACATCTAAAAAAATTGTACGACCCCGTTGGTTCATAAATTTCATGTTGTCGAAAAAAACAGGAACACCGCCCCCCGCTGCCATCACAAAATCATCTGGCCCATCTCCAAATCTATGAAGCTGTTCGGATTCTTCTTTGCGAAAGAAAGATTCACCATACTTCTTAAAGATATTTTTAATAGGAATTCCAATGGATTTCTCGATCTCAGAATCAAGATCAACAAAAGGTATATTCAGGTTTTCGGCTAGCTGTTTCCCAAGCGTTGACTTTCCACAGCCCGGTAACCCTATCAAAAAGATTTTCATTTTAATAACTCCAGAATTTCAGTAGCCGTAGGCGTATCATTATGATGCCAGTTGCCAAGCACAGTGCCATTGTTCCATAAGGCAATCCCCGGATTGGAGCGGATAATGGTTTTTAGCACAGTAGCATCTGCGTAATAATAAGGTACTGCCAATTGATGCTCGTGACGGAACGTTTCCATCGCTTCCGAAGCAGAAGATGTTAAAACAAAACAATCTACTTTGCCTTCCAGTTGCTTTGTCAATTCCTGTATTGCAGCGATGTTGGTCGTGGAGACTTTGTTTACGTCAAAAATAACCAGCAGTAATCTGGCTCCCTGAAATGTGTACTGAGTCATATCCTCCCCTTCCGGACTACTTACCGAATAATCGGTGATCTTGGGCTTGATCTTATCCTCATTTAATACGCGTGAAGAAACATACTTATAGCCATCGTCAGCGGATAGAAATTTAGTGTCACGAACTTCTTTACCCTCTTTTTCAAATAGGTATTCAATAATCGGCTGCTCTGGGGCAATCATTTGTTGAGGTAGATTATTGCCAATACGGTAGGCACGAAAATCAATAAATGGCAAATGCCGGATGGCATATACTCCAAGGAAAAAACAGATTGCAACAACTCCCACTACAATGGCATTGCCCATACGGTTGGGTAACGTTGGCTTATAACTTTTTCTATACCAAAACAGGTGTAAAACAAACACCATCAACACAACATCCTTACTAAATGACTCCCATGGTGTGAGCTTTATAGCATCCCCAAAGCAACCGCAATCAGTAACTTTATTAAAGTAAGCCGAATAGAAAGTTAAAAATGTGAAGAAGGTCATCATTAATAAAAGCAGCCAGGCCGTCAGGTTCATGCGCCAATAAATCAAGATCGCAACACCCAGTGCCAACTCAAGAATGATCATGATCATACCAATCTCGAGTGCCCACGGAATGAAGTAATGGAAAAAAGCACCGAAGTCTTCGGCAAACACTTCAAAATATTCCTCCATCTTTATTTGAGTGCCGATGGGGTCATTCAACTTAATAAGGCCGGAAAAAATCAACAGGCCACCTACAAAAAAACGGGAGAATTGATCAATTATTTTTTGAATCATAAATGGATACTGGTTTCTGGATACTGGAATCTGGTATACTAGAATCTAGTATCACGCATCCAGAATCAATTATTTATTTCAATTTAATCAGGCAAAATACGGAGTAGTTAATCATATCCTGGTAGTTCGCTCTTACACCTTCGCTTGCCAGTGTTTTACCTTGATTGTCTTCAATTTGTTTCACTCTTAACAATTTCATAAGAATAATATCAGTCATTGAACTTATGCGCATATCGCGCCAGGCTTCTGCATAATCATGATTTTTATTTTGAAGCAGATCAAACGTTTCATTGACAGCCGCATCGTATAGAGGTTCCAACTCGGCAAACGTCATATCCATCTTTTCAGATTCGGCCAGTTTAAGTTGGATCATGGCAATAATGCAGTAGTTGATTATGCCCACAAATTCATCTTTGATCGGATCTTCTACTTTTTGTGTGCCCTTCTCCTGGATGCTACGGATGCGCTGTGCTTTAATGTAAATCTGATCCGTGATAGAGGAAAGTCGCAATACGCGCCAGGCGGTTCCATAATCGTGAGTCTTACGGGCAAATAATGCTTTGCAGGAGGCAATCACCTCTTTATATTCGTGGGCAGTTTTTTCATTCATAATCGTGGTGCAAAGTAAATTATTTTCAGCCAACAAAACACTTCTGGTGCAGGGTAAGATCATCCACTTAAACTCACCTAAGGTAATGGGCATTTTAAATGTTACCCCAGATAGTTTCTTCGATGGTGGTCACTATACCCACGGTAATACATTTCTGCTGCAGGCCGAAAAAATGATACGCGAAGGTGCTGATTTTATTGATGTGGGCGGCTACTCATCACGCCCAGGTGCGATTGATATCCCGGAAGAGGAAGAACTCAACCGCGTTATTCCTGTTATTCAGGCTATAAAGAAAGAATTTCCAACGGTAATAGTATCTATTGACACCTTCCGATCGCGGGTTGCGCATACTGCCGTGAACGAGGGCGCGGCATTAGTCAATGATATTTCAGGAGGTCAGCTTGACGCAAGGATGTTTGAAACTGTGGGTACACTTCAAGTGCCTTACATAGCCATGCATATGAGGGGCACACCACAAACCATGAATCAGCTTACTCACTATGAAAACTTAGTAAAAGAAGTGTTAGATTATTTCCATCAGAAAATTTATAACCTGATTGCTGCCGGTGTAAACGATGTGATTATTGATCCGGGTTTTGGTTTCGCCAAGACGGTCGACCAAAATTTTCAATTATTAAAAGACCTAAATCAATTTCAGGTTCTCGAAAAGCCATTATTGGTTGGCCTCTCACGCAAGTCAATGATCTGGCGAACACTGGAACTAACCCCTGACGATTCGTTAAACGGAACTTCTGTGCTCAATACAATTGCCATGATTAAAGGCGCTTCCATTTTGCGTGTTCATGATGTAAAAGAAGCCCGGGAAGTTATTAGCCTGGTGGGTCGATTGTGATTCAAAATAGACAAACAGTTTTCATTACCTTTGTTTAGATGATTCTCGCCTTTAAAATAGGATTTCTGGAAGTGGGTTGGGTAGATCTGATCGACATTACCCTAGTGGCTATTCTGCTCTATCAGGTATACAAACTAATTCGGGGAAGTCTTGCTGTAAATATCTTTTTGGGCATCCTGGCGCTTTACTTAGTGTATCTCATTGTGCGGGCAGCACAAATGGAATTACTGGCCACTATCCTCGGACAGTTTATGGGCGTGGGTGTATTGGCGATGATTATTTTATTTCAGCCAGAAATCAGAAAGTTTCTTTTACTGATTGGCCGAAGTACAGAAATTAACCGCGATAGTATTTTTAAAACAATTACCAATTGGGGTACCGAACATCATGACGATTTTGATGTGCATGAATTGATTGAAGCTATCAAAACTTTAAAAGCATCACGAACCGGGGCGTTGATTGTATTCTCACGCGACATAGAATTAAAATTTTATGCTGAAACAGGCGATCCCCTCGATGCCAAGGTGAGTAAGCGACTATTGCTTTCTATCTTTAATAAAAACAGTCCGCTCCATGATGGAGCCATTATAATATATAAAGGCCGCATCAAAGCTGCACGTTGTGTGCTACCCGTAAGCGAAAATGATAACCTTCCTTCCTATTTTGGATTAAGGCATCGGTCTGCCATGGGTATGAGCGAAGTTACCGACACGTTGGTGGTTGCAATCTCAGAAGAAACGGGTCGCCTCATTTTAGCGCGAAATGGGAAATACCTACGCACACTTAAGTTGAAACAGGTAGAGCAACGAATCCTGGAATACCTGCACAAAGAAGAACCTAAAAACTGGGAGGAGATAATCATCGAGAATGAACCACTGGAACCACAGGAGGCTAAAGCTCAGTAAAATTCAATATACCTAACAACTACATGGCATGAGGTTATTCTTTTTACTCATCATGATTTCTGTTTCCTTTTTTACAATAGGTCAATCCTTAGAAACTATTATCCAAAAAGGCCATGAACTTGCGGTGATTGCAGTTGCTATGAGCCCGGATAGTAATTATGTGGCTACTGGTAGTCGTGATAAATCCGCGAAACTCTGGGAGCTTAGTACAGGACGTGAAGTACGAAGTTTTCTCGGTCATGAGGCAACTGTGAATAGCCTTGATTTCTCGAATGATGGAAAATACCTGATCACTTCCAGTGGTGACAAATCGGTAAGAATATGGGAAACAAAAACTGGTAAGGAAATTTACAAAGCAGAGCCTGACAAGGAAATCCTTACGGATGTTGCATTAAGTCCTGATGGAAAATTTTTTATTACCGGTGGTTATGGTGACAGTGCCCGTGTTTACGATTTTCACTCAAAAAAAATCCTCGCCTCTATTCCGGTTGATCCTGACAAAGGAAGAGGGTATGGAATAAGTATTGCCATAAGCCCGGACAGCAAATGGATTGGCTTTGGCGAAGACAACCGGGTGGCAACTGTCTACAAAACGTCAGACTGGAAAAGGGCATATAAATTTGAGTTTACCGAAGGCTGGTGTGGGGGTTGTTTCACGTCTCTCGCATTTAGTCCTGATAAAAAGAATTTCTTTATGGCTTCTCACAATGGGCCGGTAAAAAAATACAATCTCGAAAATGGTCAACTGATAAAACAGTTTATTGATAAAGTGGATGAATTACGGGCGTTGGTGATAAGCCCGGACGGAAAAAAACTTATGGTGGCCGAAGATACATTGGTCACAATCTATGATACCGAGTCGGGAAAAATGATCCAAAAAATTGACCCTAACCTGACCGAAGAGATAAACGAGTGTGCTTTTACCTTAGATGGTAATAAGGTCTTGATCACCAGTGATGATAACACGATTACAATCTGGGATCTTGATAAAAATAAGAAAGCAGGACTGCTAACTGGATTTTTGAATGACCGCGACAAAGGAGGACTCACATACGATCAGGACAACTACTGGGATGCCGGCATGGCAAAATATGTTCGATTCAAAAACACCCTGATGATTTCAAAGAATGGAAAGGAACTCATCAAAGGAAAATTCGGAACCAAAGTAAAGCGTTGGGATATCGCCTCAGGTAAAGCGCTGATGGAATACACAGGACATAAAAAAGCAGTGCTTTGCTACGATCTATCCAGCGATGGTAAACGCCTTGTTACCGGTGGTGGTGACGGCAAAATAATTTTATGGGATACCCAATCCGGTGATTCGATCCAGACCATTCAATCCTATCGCCATCCGATTCTTGACATTCACTTTAATGATGATGAAACTGAGGTAACTACATCAAGTTGGGATGCTACGATGAAAATTCACGATCTCAAAACCAAAAAGCTTCTTCGGTACTGGGAGTTTAAAGAATTTGGTTCCGCCTACACTATAGGTTGGGGACCAAACGATCTCTATCTCCTCTCAGCACAACACAAGGAGCTTACCATGTGGGAAATAGATTCACAAGAACCGGTTAGGAAGTTCATTGGCCATCAGGATCAGATTTCTTCCCTGCAACTGAGCGCTGATCAAAAGACCTTACTCACGGCAAGCTGGGATGGAACCATTCGCCTGTGGGATATTGGCACCGCACTGATGACTACAAAATTGAAAGGTTCCGGAGTAGTACATGTAGCAATTTACAGTGCCGATGAAAAAAATGTTTATTCGGCCGGAGCCGACCGAGTAATACGGCTCTGGGATCTCGCTACTTCAAAAGTGGTACGCACCTTTGAAGGGCACAATGCCGAAATCACTTCTCTCGTTCTTAGCCCGGATAATAAAATGCTGATCAGCCACAGTGTAGATGGTGCCACTAAATTCTGGGACCTTACTTCGGGGAAAGAATTTTTTGAACACATTCACTTTGGAGAAAAAGAATGGATGGTTAAAAATCCTGAAGGTTATTTTCATGGCACTCAGGATGCCCGGCAATACATTCACTTTGTCAATGGAATGAAGACTTATGGTGTAGATCAGTTCTTTGACGAATTCTATCGGCCTGATTTGTTGCCCAAAATATTTCAAAATCGTGGCAACGATGAATACAAGGGTATACAAGGAAAACTCAATACCTCGCCACCTCCGGGAGTAAAAGTTGCCACAGTTCCTGGTCCGGATGCGACACAAGCAGAGGTATTGATTCGCATTACCGATACTGGGAATGGAATTGATAACGTGAAACTGTTTCACAATGGAAAAAGTATACCCATTAATAGAGCAGGTTTAAAACTTCCGACCCGCAAAGGGGAGAGCACTACCTATAGGCATGTTATTAACCTGGTAGGAGGCTCGAATACCATTACCGCTTCCGCCAGTAATAAAGACAAAATAGAATCTGATCCCCAGTCGGTAGATGTATTTTCCGAGCGTTCAGGTAAAAGTAGCGTGTGTTATATTTTGTCGGTGGGGATTAACCTGTATAAAAATCCCAAGATGCTTCTTAATTATGCAAGGCCCGATGCCGAATCTTTTGGTAAGGTGATGAATGAAAAGGGAAGCTTATTCAAAAATATTGAATTGCACAGTTTATATGATGCCGAAGCCTCTAAGGCCAACATTTTAAAAAAACTTGAAGAGTTGTCTGGGAAAATTCATCAGGAAGATGTTTTCATCTTTTACTATGCCGGTCATGGGAGCATGGTAGATAATCAGTTCTTCTTTATTCCATCCGAAAGCAGCCGCTTGTATGATCTGATGTCACTGCAAAAGGAAGCAATCGAAGCCAGTGTACTGCAGGAAAAATTAAAGAATATCAAAGCATTGAAACAACTCATCGTTATGGACGCGTGTCAATCGGGTGCCTCGGTCGAGTTACTGGCTACCCGTGGCGCAGCTGAGGAAAAAGCAATCGCCCAACTTTCCCGCAGCGCTGGCATCCACGTGATGGCCTCAGCCGGCAGCGAACAGTTTGCCACTGAGTTTGCTGAGCTAGGTCATGGGTTGTTCACGTATCTGCTTATCAAAGCATTGCAGGGTGACGCTGATGGTGCACCAAAAGATGGTAAGGTTACTATCTACGAATTGAAATCATATCTTGATGATCAGGTGCCCGAGATGACCCAAAAACTGAAAGGCAAGCCACAATATCCATACACATTTTCGCGGGGACAGGATTTCCCGGTGGTGATTGAGAATGAGTAATAGTTTGTTCTGTTAATATCTAACCGCTCATCTCAGCTTTGCAAATAGGTCTGACTCCCTTAGGATTATCGAATTGTTAA
This sequence comes from Cyclobacteriaceae bacterium, assembly GCA_044229915.1. Taxonomy (GTDB): domain Bacteria; phylum Bacteroidota; class Bacteroidia; order Cytophagales; family Cyclobacteriaceae; genus ELB16-189. The sequence continues at coordinate 218,145 of JBGASB010000003.1, read as the reverse complement.
TTATTTTTTTACCTTAGCGCTTGTAAACCAACTAATTATGATTAATGGAAGAAGCAAACCCGGTTAAATTTTACCTTGCCAGGTATTTTTTCCTGGCGCTTAGCGCGCTACAAGGACTGGCCTCAGCACTCATCTTACTCCAATTCGGAGATTCCCCTAAAAACAGATTTGTCGCCTTCGCCCTTTTTACGCTTGCGCTGATATTTTTTTCGTTACACCTGTTGATTGCTCAACGGATCAAGCGGGTGGCAATTAGCAGAAAGAAAATTGCCGTGATCAATCCCACGAAAGTGAAAAGTTATGATTGGTCGGATGTGAAGAGCGTAAAGCTCATCCCTTTTTTCAACTTGTATAGTTTAAAACTAAAGGGGAAGCGGAACAAAATTTACTTTTTGCCAACAACTAATACAGCAGCTGTATTCGGACTTTTCTCTTCTGAGTCGGAGTTGATTCCAAAAAAGGTGAGGTAATCCTCGCCTTATTTCAACACCCCCAACTCTTTGCCTACTTCGGTAAAGGCCTGAATCGCTTTGTCTAAATGATGGCGTTCATGGGCGGCTGAGATCTGTACTCGGATCCTGGCTTTACCCTTTGCTACCACCGGAAAGAAAAATCCAATCACATAAATTCCTTTTTCCAAAAGTCGCTCTGCGAATTTCTGTGCCAATGGAGCTTCATATAACATGATAGGCACTATGGGATGCACACCTGGTTTAATATCAAAACCAGCAGTGGTCATTTTATCGCGGAAGTATTTCGTACTTTGTTCAAGTTTATCGCGCAGTGCAGTGGTTTCTGAAAGCATGTTAAACACTTCAATGGATGCACCCGTAATAGAAGGCGCCAACGTGTTGGAGAACAGATATGGCCGTGAACGCTGACGTAACATTTCAATAATTTCCTTTCTGCCAGATGTAAATCCGCCAGAAGCACCGCCCAATGCTTTCCCTAATGTGCCGGTAATAATATCAACACGTCCTATCACACCACAATATTCAGGAACTCCACGCCCCGTTTTGCCAATAAAGCCCGATGAATGACATTCATCAGTCATCACCAAGGCTTCATATTGATCAGCCAGATCACAAATTTTATCCAACTGTGCAATAGTTCCATCCATCGAGAATGCACCATCGGTAACAATGATAATCTGGTTGGCTCCGGCCTTTCGGGCCTCCTCCAATTGTACTTTCAGATCGGCCATGTCGTTATGCTTATATCGATATCGCATGGCTTTACACAAACGTACACCGTCTATAATAGATGCATGGTTTAATTCATCAGAAATGATTGCGTCTTTTTCTCCGAACAATGGTTCAAATACACCGCCATTGGCATCAAAGGCAGCGGCATAAAGAATAGTATCTTCCGTACCCAAAAATTCTGAAATCTTTTTTTCAAGCTCCTTGTGAATATCCTGCGTACCACAAATAAACCGCACCGATGACATTCCGAAACCATGGGTATCAATCCCACGTTTGGCAGCAGCAATTACCCGTGGATGGGAAGACAACCCGAGGTAATTATTCGCACAAAAGTTAATTACTTCTTTACCATCCTGAGTTTTGATATCGGCCCCCTGCGGGGTGATAATAATTCTTTCCTTTTTAAAAAGACCCGCTTCGCGAATGGATTCAAGTTCTTTCTGCAGCACAGGTTGAAATTTTTTATACATAGATTAATTCATTTTTGGTTTAGGTCTCATGACCGGTTTAGGTGTTGCCGAATCTTTCTTTGCTTCACTTGCTTGAACCACCTGTTTCAGCGGATACTTTCTGCGTACCGGGTTAATCAAATACAATTTTTGCGAGGTGAAGCTGGCTGGATTCATGGCTTCAAATAACGAGCTCCATTCCCTCCACCGGTCTGGCTCCTCAGCGCTAAAGGCCACGCTATCAATCTTCTTACTAACCAGGTATTCTTCAAAAGTCATGGCGCAAATCTACAAATCACAGTTCGTAAATCGTACATCATAAATTTTAATAACTTCGCCCCGCATCCGATTGAATACATGAAGAAAACAAAAATTTTACTCATTGGCGCTGGGGGTCAACTTGGCTCGGAACTCACCCAGGGCCTTTGGAAAATATATGGACAGGAAAACGTAATTGCCTCCGACATAAAAGACGCACAGGGCATTTTAAAAGAAGGGCCTTACGAAAAGTTTGATGTGATGCAACGCGATAAACTCTTTGAGTTGATCCGGAAACATGAGGTCACTCAAATATATCACTTAGCTGCACTCCTATCGGCTACCGGAGAAAAAGATCCGCGTTGGGCCTGGAAATTAAATATGGATAGCTTGCTCTTTGTTTTGGAAGCGGCTCACGAACTTAAGCTTCACAAAGTTTATTGGCCAAGTTCAATCGCTGCCTTCGGTCCAACTACCCCTAAACAAAATACTCCGCAAGACACTATCATGGACCCGACAACGGTGTATGGAATTACCAAACTGGCTGGCGAACTCTGGTGCGAATATTATTTCAGAAGATATGGTGTAGATGTACGCAGCTTAAGATACCCCGGGCTTATTGGCTATAAGACTCCACCCGGAGGTGGCACTACCGATTATGCAGTGGATATTTACTTCAAGGCCATTAAGGAAAAAAAATACGAGTGTTTTCTGGCTGCGGACACCTACTTGCCCATGATGTATATGGATGATGCCGTAAAGGCAACTCTCGACCTCATGGAGGCCCCGGCAGAAAAAGTAAAGATTCGTTCGAGTTACAACATTGGTGCGATGAGTTTTTGTCCAGCCCAGGTAGCAGCTACAATCAAAAAACACATTCCGGATTTTACCATTACCTACAAACCAGATTTTCGCCAGGCGATTGCCGACTCGTGGCCCAAGTCGATTGATGATTCACCTGCCCGCCAGGATTGGGGCTGGAAACATCAGTTTGGATTAGAAGAAATGACGGAAGATATTCTTAAGAACTTGAAGGCAAGTCCGGAATTACTGCTTCATTAGGTCAGCTTGCCTATTGTTTTAAGCTATTATGCGTTGTAAAAACTTGTAAATTACTAAAACCAATTACCTCTGTTTGAATGAATAATCTTCAAGTCCATTTCGATTCAATAACAACTGTTACTATAAGCCGCCCGCAGGCACTTAATGCACTCAACCAGGAAACCCTGAATGAATTACATTTAGCTATCCAGGAATGCTACCAAAAACCGGATATTAAAGGAATAATTATTACCGGTGAGGGTGAAAAAGCCTTTGTTGCCGGTGCCGACATTAAGGAGATTGCTTCCATTCCAGGCGAAAAAGCACTTGAATTCTCAAGAAATGGTCAAGACTTGTTCAAAATGATTGAAGACTGCCCAAAACCGGTAATAGCAATTGTAAATGGGTTCGCTCTTGGCGGTGGGTGCGAACTTGCAATGGCTTGTCATATTCGGATAGCAACCGAGAATGCTAAGTTCGGGTTGCCCGAAGTTAGTCTGGGAATTATTCCAGGCTATGGCGGTACGCAGCGATTAACCCAATTAGTAGGACGGGGTAAGACATTGGAACTAGCTATGACTGGAGATATGGTTTCTGCCAGCGAAGCAAAAGAGATTGGATTGATCAATCATGTGGTGTCAACCAAAGAAGAGGCGATCGTACTGGCCGGAAAAATCATGAATAAGATTCTGGCAAAGGGGCCTTTGGCAATTGCTGCTTTGATCAAAAGTGTGAACGCAGGTTATGATCAGGAAAAAGAAGGCTATCAGGCGGAGGCTAAAAACTTTGCTGAGTTAACTACCACCAAAGACTTTATTGAAGGCACTACCGCCTTTCTGGAAAAAAGGAAAGCTAACTTTAAAGGCGAATAGTGAGCAAGCTCAAACGATTAGCCGGTGAAACAGTTCTTTACGGACTCGGAAGCATTTTACCCCGAATGCTCAACTACCTGCTGGTACCGCTACACACTAAAAACATGTTTAGTACAGCGGAGTATGGTGAGATTACCAAACTCTATGCGTTTGTTGGTGTAATCAACATCGTGTACATGTTTGGCATGGAGACAGCTTACTTCCGGTTTGCTACCAAACCCGGTGCTGATGCTAAAAGAATTTTTAATCTCGCACAAACCAGTGTCATTATTATCAGTGGTACAATCACAATCCTGCTGATCGCCTTTGCTACGCCCATTTCAACTTCACTACAAATTTCAAATCCACAATTTGTAACCTGGCTTGCGCTAACGATGCTGGTGGATGCCCTTGTAGCGATTCCGTTTGCCCGGTTACGATTAGAGAAAAAACCACTTCTTTTTGCCAGCGCCAAAATCTTCAACGTGTTGGTATTGGTGGGCCTCAATTACTACTTTCTTAAAATCAACTTTAATCCTGAGGTTGGTATTGGGTATGTATTCTTAGCCAACTTACTTGCTAATGCCTTCTTCCTGTTATTCTTCATTAAAACACTTTTTTCGTGGCGCCCTGTGTGGGATAAGTCTTTGTCTCCCCAAATGTTTCACTATGCTTATCCCGTTATGATTACCGGAGTGGCTGGTATGATCAACGAAATGTTTTCGCGAAGCATGCTGGATTGGCGATTACCAGAAAATTTCTACGCTGGCATGTCTGGTAAAGAAGCTGGGGGAATTTTTGGGGCCTGCTACAAATTTGCTGTGTTTATGAATTTAGGCATCCAGGCTTTTCGTTATGCAGCGGAACCATTTTTCTTTTCAAACGCTCATGATAAAAATTCACCTGCACTTTTCGCTAAAGTCAATCACTACTTTGTTATTACGTGCTGCGTAGTACTGCTAGGCATTGGCATCAATCTGGATATCTTCAAATACTTTATAGGAGAAAATTTCTGGTCTGGCTTGTCGATTGTTCCGATCCTACTACTTGCCTATTTGTTTTTGGGTGTCTACTATAACCTGAGTGTATGGTTTAAACTCACAGATAAAACCTATTGGGGGACGATCATTACGTTGATCGGTGTGACAATTACCGTTGCCGGTAATTTTATTCTCATCCCCTTATTGGGATTTATAGGAAGTGCCCTGGCCGCTTTGCTCTGTTATTCCATCATGGCAATTTCCTGTTACCTTCTGGGCCAGCGAAATTATCCAATACCCTACACGGTGACCCGCGATCTTGGTTATATCATTTTTACGTATGCGGTTTTAACAATGGTTAATAAGGTGGTAATCGATAATCAGTGGTTAGCTACCGGATTTCATGCAGTAGTGATCCTTGCCTTTCTTGCCTTCATTTATCTTATTGAAAGAAAAAATTTTAATAAGCCCATCGTGTAGGAATTAGTAGATTTACCTCACGACAAAAATTCTACCTGATGAATATCATTATCCCAATGGCCGGCCTCGGCAAACGACTCCGTCCACACACGTTAACAACAGCTAAACCTTTATTACCTATTGCTGGTAAACCAATTGTCCATCGTTTAGTGGAAGACATTGCTCATGTGTGCCCGGAAAAAATAAATAATATTGGTTTTATTGTTCACCCGGGTTTTGGCAAAGCAGTTGAAGATGATTTAAAGGCAGTAGCCAAAGCCGTTGGAGCCGAAGGTAAGATTTACTATCAGGAGCAGGCAATGGGAATTTCTCATGCACTGCTCTTCGCCAAAGAATTGTTTCAGGGCAAAGTAATTGTTGCTTTTGCCGACACTCTTTTTCGTGCAGACTTCCAACTCGACACAAATAAAGACGGTACCATTTGGGTACAGCAAGTTTCAAATCCTTCTCAGTTTGGTGTTATCAAATTGAACGAAAAAGGTGAAATCACGGATTTTGTCGAAAAGCCATCAACCTTCGTTTCTGATCTGGCTATCATTGGCATCTACTTCTTTAAACAAGGAGAAAAACTACGCGATGAAATGCAGCATCTGCTGGATCATGACATCAAAGAAAAAGGAGAGTATCAGTTCACCACTGCCCTCGAAAACATGCGCAAAAAAGGAGCCTCCTTTGTGCCTGGTCAGGTAAAAGAGTGGCTGGATTGTGGAAACAAAGAGAACATGCTGCAGACTAATAAGCGCTATCTGGAATTTATAAAAGATCAAAAACTGGTTTCAGCGAAAGCTTCTATTATTAATAGTGTCTTGTTGCCCCCAGTCTTTATAGATGATAACGTCAGGATCGAAAACTCAGTTGTTGGACCCTACGTTTCTGTAGGAGTAGGCACCACGATTGATAACAGTCGCATCAGCAACACAATCGTTCAAAAGAATTGCACTCTCAAAGCGGCACTTCTTAAAGACAGCCTTTTGGGAAATTTCGTTAATTTTGAGGGAAAATCTGCCAATCTGGATTTGGGAGATTACTGTTCGATTTGATCCTTCGGCCGTTGACAAATAGAAAATTCCATTTATACATCTTAATAGCCTCAATTCAACTTCTGATGGTGGCTACACCCGTGTTGTCACAGAAGCGTAAAGGCAACCAGGATTCAAAACCCACTGAAGTACGCCTGCGCGAAGCTGAATTCTTTTTTGCTGAAGCTGAGAAATATTTCATTCTGGAAGACTACGCCAAGGCCCTGCTTTATTTTCAACGCGTTTCTGAACTGAATCCAACCAATGCTACCGTTCATTATAAAATAGCGGAGGTACTGGCAAAAGGAACCAAGGAGGAGGACATTCAAAAGGCCGCCCAGAGTATTGAACTCGCGCTTAAGTACGAAAAGAAAAACAAGTATTTCTATTTGCTGGCCTCCAACATTTACGCAAGCCTTGGACAATTCGAAAAAGCAACCAATGCCCTTGAGACAATGATGAAAGAGGTGAAGGGCACAGAAGATTATTTGTTTGAACTTGCTGCACTCTATCTGTACGATAAAAAAGAAGACGAAGCGCTAAAGGTTTACAATCGGGCCGAAGACATTATGGGAGTAAACGAAGTTTCCTCTCAACAAAAACAACGCATTTATCTGGATAAAGGTAAAATTCCAGAAGCCCTTGCTGAAGGTGAAAAATTGCTTCAAGCCTTTCCGGATGAGGAACGCTATGTACTAGGCTTTGCAGAAACCCTTTCCATAAATGGACAACGCAGCAAGGCTATCCAATACCTGGAAACTTTTATTAAAGATCATCCGGAGGCCGGAAATGCTAAAATGGTTTTGGCGGGATTCTATAAGGATGATGGTCAGGAACAAAAATCAAGAAGTTATGTATCTGAGGTATTTGATGATCAAAACGTGGATGTTAGCAGTAAGGTGCTGATGATGGGAACCTACAATGCAACGCTGTCTCAAAACAAAAGTAAAAAAATCACAGACCCAGAACTTGAAAGTTTTGTTATGGGCCTCTTCAGCAAACTTGAATCTAATTATTCATCGGATCCCAATGTTCACCTGGTGGGAGGCGACTTATACATGACTCTTGAAAAAGATGAAGAAGCTAAAAAGGAATACCTGAAAGCCGTGCGTAGTGGGTCTGGCAGTTTTGAAGCCTGGCAAAACTTACTTTACCTCGAAACCCAAACTAACGAGATTGATAGCCTGATCGCCCATTCGGAAGAAGCACTGGAGATGTTCCCCAATCAAGCTATGGTTCACTACTTCAATGGCTATGGTCATCTTCGCAAAAATCAGTATCGGGATGCATCCTACTCACTAGAACAAGCTAAAAAATTGTCGACCTCTAATCCTGCTTTTGTCAGTGAGTTAAATGGGATGCTGGGCGATTGTTACAATGCCACGAAAGAATACTCAAAATCAGATCAGGCCTATGAGGAAGCTCTTTTATTCAATCCCAACAACGACATCGTTCTGAATAATTACAGTTACTATTTGGCCTTGCGTAAGGAAAATCTTGAAAAGGCAGAAAAGATGGCCTCCCAATTAATTAAAAACTTTCCCGATAATCCTTCCTATCTTGATACCTATGCCTGGGTATTATATGAGCGTGGTAAGTATAAGGAAGCAAAAAAGGTCCTTGAAAAGGCAATCCAAAGCGGGCAAGGCACGGCCACTCATTTTGAACATTATGGAGACATTCTCTTTCAGCTGGGTGACATTGACAATGCTGTTAAGCAATGGCAAAAAGCCAAGCAAAAAGATGGTGATAATGCAAGCCTGGACAAAAAAATCTCCAACAAAAAACTTAATTAACGTAACTATAGACTTTAATCTTGTCTAACGGCTCATGCAAAAAGTAATCGTCCTTCCCCTGCTCTTATTGGGTCTCCTGCTCATGCAATCCTGCCATCGCAAAGCAGTGCCCACACTTCCCGAGCCACCGAAAACATTGGATATCGAAGAGATTGATTTTGGCTACCTGCACAGCAAAGCAAGAATGATTTTTAAAGATGAAAAGAAAGAAAGAGATGTTAAGGCAAATATCCGCATTCGCAAAGACAGTGTGATTTGGATGACCTTTTCTGTTATTGGTGTTCAGGGTGGAAAAGCGTTGATCAACAAAGACTCGATCACTATTGTAAGCACGGTAGATAAGGAATATTATGTCTTTGATTATGTCGAATTATCCAAACGATTCAATTTTAAGATTGATTATTCTGTTTTGGAGGCCGCTATGCTTGGCAATCCAATTCGAGCGAAAGAATCCACCGATGAAATTGGGCGAGAAGGTGAGTTCGATAAACTAGTACAAAAAGAAGGATCTGTTACAATCAAAAACTTAATTAATCCTGTTATAAAAAAAATTGAGCAGGTAGAATTAGTCGAGGCCGCTACCAACAACACGTTAAAGCTGCAATATTCAAATTTCCAGCCATTGGGCGAGAAATCATACCCCTACAACGGGGTTGTAAGCATTTTCTATAAAACAACTGCCGGCATTATAAATAACACCATTACATTTGAGTACAACAAAGTAGAAGTGGGTGATAAGGAATTGAAATTCCCTTTCAATATCCCGAAGCGATATGACCGCAGGTAAATTATTATTTTTCAGTCTCTTTATTACTCTTACTTTTCCCTTTGATGCGCAGGCACAAAAATCAAAGTCGCAACTGCAAAAGGAAAAACAACAGAATCTTGAAAAGATTAAAGAAACCGAAAAAATTCTCACCGAAACCGGGGAGCAAAAGAAAAATTCAATTGGTGAGTTGGTGGCGCTTAATCAGCGCATTTTACAACAAGAATCTCTGATCAAATCCATTCAAGGCGAAGTCTCCCTGCTCGATTACGATATCAGTGAAAACAATCAGATCATCGATGCCCTTGAGCGAGATCTGGAAAAACTTAAAGAAGAATATTCCTCCATGCTTTTTTCGGCTCAAAAAGCCAGTGGCAAAGTGGACAAACTCACCTTCCTCTTTTCGGCCCGCTCCTTTGATCAATTAATGATGCGTCTGAAATACATGGAACAGTATGGCAAGGCCCGTCAGGACCAGGCAGTAGCTATTGAAAAAGTGCAATCTCTTTTGAAAGAACAAGTTCGTATAACGGAAGTGAAGCGTGGCGAAAAGAATAATCTCCTCAAGGATGAGTTAAAGGAAAACATGCAACTCACTGGCTTGAAGCAAAAGCAGCGAACCCTGGTTCGGTCGCTGGAAAAACAGGAAAAGCAGTTGCGAAAAGATCTGGAAGCTACTCGTAAAGCTGTAGCTGAGTTGGATGATCTGATTGCAAAAATTATTAAAGAAGAACTGGAACGCGCAGCTCGGGAAGCCCGCGAACGGGAACGTGAAAACAAAAAGAACAATCGCGAAGTGGCCGATGCAGCGGTTGCGCTCTCTGCCTCTTTTGAAGATAACAGAAACAAATTTCCCTGGCCGGTATCAGGTTTTGTTTCCCAAAAATTCGGTCGACAGCAGCACCCGGTGCTTAAAGGTATAGTCATTCAAAATGATGGAGTGAATATCCAGACCAAGCAAGGCGAGGACGTACGATCTGTTTTTAATGGCGAAGTAAGTGCGGTCGCTTTTACCCCTGGCATAGGAAGCACTGTTATTATAAAACATGGTGAGTACTTCACCGTATACACCGGGCTTAAAGAAATTTCGGTAAAGAAAGGGCAGCGCATTACTACCAATCAGGAAATTGGGAAGGTACTCTCCAATAGCGAAGGCATTTCAGAACTTCGGTTTCAAATTCGCAAAAATTTTGATGCCCTTGATCCCCAGGAGTGGCTAAGAAACTAGTTTGAGCGGTAAAAATGTCCTAATTGGTTCAATTTTGGCGATAAACTAAGCCATCTTCATTATTCATTTTACCATATTTCCCTATCTTTACAGACTTAAATTTTCATTATGAGCGCAATTCTTTTGATAGGGATGCCCGGTATGGGCGAGTGGGTGATCATCGGTTTATTCGTTCTCATCTTTTTTGGAGCTAAGAAAATACCTGAATTTGCCAAAGGTTTAGGAAAAGGCATTCGTGAGTTTAAGGATGCTGTAAAAGATGTGAAGAAAGAAGTAGACAGTGCCGGAAATGAACTTCCGAAGATTGACGAGAAGTAAGCATTGAGTACGTATTCGAACTTAAAAGACTTACAGCGCAACCTTTTCAACGGCACTCTCTCCTGCACAGACAGGGTTAACCAGTACCTCGCCAACATCGATAAAAAAAAACACCTCAATGTATATTTGAGTGTGTATGGGCAAGAAGCGCTTGATCGTGCAAGTCAAGTTGATGCCAAAATAAAATCCGGCAAAGCTGGAAAATTAGCCGGTCTGCTGGTTGGTCTCAAAGATGTACTTTGTTACAAAGACCATCCGTTGCAAGCCAGCAGTAAAATTCTGGATGGGTTTATTTCTCAGTTTAATGCTACCGCTGTTCAGCGATTGTTAGACGAAGATGCGATTATAATCGGGCGTCAGAATTGCGATGAATTTGCCATGGGTTCTTCCAATGAGAACTCGGCTTTTGGTCCAGTATTAAATGATCTTGACAACTCACGTGTACCCGGTGGATCTTCCGGAGGTTCGGCTGTAGCTGTCATGGCTGATTTATGCGATATCTCTTTAGGATCTGATACGGGAGGATCTGTGCGTCAGCCGGCTGCATTTTGTGGCATTCTGGGAATCAAACCAACCTACTCACGCATTTCACGGTATGGATTGATTGCCTATGGATCTTCATTTGATTGCATAGGTATCTTCGGTAAAAATCTTGAAGACATTGCGTTGGTGCTGGAAGTCATAGCAGGCCCCGATGAATATGATAGTACAGTTTCACGCAAATCAGTTACATCCTATTCAAAAGAACTTTTTGAAACACCCCGTAAATATAAAGTCGCCTACTTACGAGATGCGTTGGAATCTGAGGCTTTACAACCTGAAATCAAATCACTGATTTTAAAAAAAATCAGCCAGTTAAAAGAGGCCGGTCATGTTGTTGATGCAATTGATTTTCCGTTGAGTGAGTACATCCTACCAACATACTATATTCTGGCCACTGCCGAAGCGAGCTCAAATCTCTCCCGGTATGATGGCGTACGATATGGATTCCGAAGTAAGAATGTAAGTGATCTTCAGTCATTATATAAAAAAACACGCTCCGAAGGTTTTGGAAAAGAAGTAGAGCGAAGAATTCTGCTTGGCACCTTTGTGCTAAGTGCCAGTTACTATGATGCCTACTACACAAAAGCACAAAAAGTAAGACGGCTCATCCGCGAAAAAACCAAAGAGATCTTTACTCAATACGATTTCATTCTTACACCCACAACACCAACCACGGCTTTTAAATTAGGTGAGCATACAAGTAATCCACTTGAAATGTACTTAGCAGATTTGTTTTCCGTTCAGGCTAACGTGGCCGGTGTGCCTGCCATTTCAGTTCCTTGCGGGAAGGATAAAAAAGGATTGCCCATTGGCCTTCAATTGACAGCTGATGACTTTGAAGAAAGCAAGCTCTTTCAGTTCTCCCAAGTAATTCAGAACTTAGCATGATTTTGTGCCCCAAAAGGGCTTAAACAGAAAATAAATGAGGTTTTGTGTAGTTGTTATGTTTTTTGTTTTTGCTGCAAAGCTCGCCCTGGCACAGGAACCTTTGCCAGATACTCTTTCTCTGCCTGAGCCAACAGGTGAGCCGATTGTAACGGATTCCACCGTGGCAACCCTGCTCATTCTTCCTTCGGATCTCGAGTATATTCCGGGAGATGATACGCCCGAGTTATTAGCTGATCGTCTTGCATGTCTGCAGAAACAAATTCCACTTACCTACAACAACACCGTACACGGGTTTATTGATTTCTTTACGGTACGCAATCGTGAATACACGCGCATGGTGCAACGCAGACAAGACTTATTCTTTCCGCTATTTGAAAAATACCTTGCGCAATACAATCTTCCTGATGAACTAAAGTATTTATCAATCATTGAATCAGGACTAAATCCAAGAGCTGTGTCACGTGCCCGCGCTGTAGGGCTCTGGCAGTTTATGTCAGGTACCGGAAAATATTTTGGTTTACACACTGATTGGTATGTGGATGATCGGATGGATCCCGAGAAATCAACGGATGCAGCCTGCCGGTATCTCGCTCAACTCCATAGAATTTTTGGTAACTGGGAGTTAGCGCTGGCTGCTTACAATTCAGGACCAGGCACTGTAAGAAAAGCCATACGAAGATCGGGGTATAAAAAGTCATTTTGGGAAGTATATCCACATCTTCCACGCGAAACCCGCGCCTATGTTCCTCAATTCATCGCTATTATCTATGCCATGAATTATGCTGAGCAACATAACCTGGCCGAAACTGTGCGTGAACAAATTCCACTCCATGATACGTTGGCCGTAAAGCAATTCATGCACTTTGAAACACTTGCGAAACTTACGGGCACATGCCTTGAGGATTTGCAAAAACTTAATCCCTCGGTATTGCGAAATGCTCTTCCGGAAAATGGCAGGAAAAAGTTTATCAGAATTCCTTTGCACTCAAAGTTAATTCTTGATTCAAACCGGGTGGCAATACTTGATTCCGCTTCCCGGGTTGGAAGAAAAGAAATCGAGCTATCCGCAAAGCATTCTTCCGGTAATACATATGGTCGCGAAATGATTACCTACAAAGTAGTTTCCGGGGATGTACTTGGTTCAATTGCCATTCGCCATGGGGTAGGTATACAAGACCTGCGAACCTGGAATAATCTGAGCGGCAATACAATCCGGGTTGGCCAGCGACTTGTTGTTTGGGTTTCACCAGGAAGAAATACTGTAAAAAATACCGTGTCAACAGAATCTGTTCTTTTATCACCTGATACAAAGACCTATATCGTTCAACCGGGTGATACCTTATGGGATATTTCCAAAAAAGTCCCTGGCCTGACTGTAGAAAAAATCAAAAGTCTCAATAATCTGAAAAGCAATAACTTACAGCCTGGACAAAAATTGATTGTCGGATAATACATTATCCCCGTGACGAAACCTTCCCAAACGAATTATAAGAGCTAATCTTTATTATTGTTTCATGAAATACGTGTCTCTTCTTTCCGTTTTGTCCATCATCATTTTTACTGCTTGTTCCGGTAAGAAGGGTTCAAATTTGCCCCCGGCATCGGGCAGAACGGGAGATATTTTTCTGATCATGGATTCAACCCAATGGAGAGGACCGCTGGGTGAAGTGATAGACTCATTATTTAATGCTGAAATGGAAGGCTTGCCCCGCAAGGAGTCAATCTTTCACATGCGTTGGATTGATCCGCGCAAACTTAATTTCGTGTTGAAGCAAAGAAGAAATTTGATTTTTGCGGTTACTCTTGATCAAAAGACTGTTGGCGCTAGCCATATTAAACGAACATTCACTCCTGAATCCCTTGAGAAAATTAAGACCGAGCCCAATCTGTTTAGTCAAAACTCTCACAACCTGTTTGCTAAAAATCAGGAGGTACTTTTTCTGTTTGGAAAGACAGAATCCGAACTAATAAAGAATCTAAGAATCCATGGGGCCAAATTGGTTGAGTATTTTAATTTAAGAGAACGCGAACGCCAAAGTGCTTCTTTGTTCAAGGCCGGCCAGTTGAAAGGTATTCCGCAAATTATGCGCAAGGATTTTCAATGCGAAATGAAAGTTCCTTTCGGCTATCAATTAGTTATGAATGAACCTGATTTTTTATGGGTACGCCAGATCAACCCGCAGGATGATAAAGACATTTTTATTGCACGAAAAAAATATACCTCGCCCGAGCAATTTAAAAAAGATAGTCTGATTGCTTTCAGAGACCAGGTGTGCAGAAAAAATATTTTTGAAGATCCTGAGCGCCTGGATACATACCTGTTAACAGAAACTGAAATCCCCTATAAACCTGTAATCACCCGCGAGATTAATTTCAACAAGAAATTTGCAGTAGAAATGCGTGGGCTCTGGCGAACCAATAACTTAACAATGGGTGGCCCTTTTCTTAGTTATACTTTTGTGGACGAGGCTCAGGGTCTATTGTATTATATCGAAGGATTTACATTCAGTCCGGGTAAAGATCAACGCGAAATCATGCGCGAATTGGAAACGATTCTTTACACATTCAAAGTTAGCAGTGAATTGCCTCCACCGGCAAATTAAATCCTGCATCAAACTAACTTTTCCAACTATTTATTGGCTCAATAATTTCTGGCCAGATTGCGTAAATCGTGTGGGTTAGGTTGTAAATTGCTTTCCCTAGTTCTAAACGAAGTTTTATGTCAATTAAGATCCGCAAGCAGGACGCACTCAATTACCACACTCAAGGACAACCTGGAAAAATAGAAGTAGTACCCACCAAGATGTTGAGTACACAACTTGACCTGGCCCTCGCCTATTCACCCGGTGTGGCAGAGCCTTGTAAAGAAATTGCAGCCAATAAAGATGATGTGTATAAGTATACCAGCAAAGGAAACCTGGTTGCTGTGATCTCCAATGGTACCGCAGTATTGGGGTTGGGAAATATCGGGCCCGAAGCTTCGAAGCCTGTTATGGAAGGAAAGGCGGTGCTTTTTAAAAAATATGCCGGCATTGATAGTTTCGATATTGAAATAGATGAAGAAGATCCGGATGCCTTCATCAAAATTGTAAAATCGTTAGAGCCCACCTTTGGTGGTATTAATCTTGAAGATATCAAGGCGCCCGAATGTTTCAAAATTGAAACAGAGCTTCGAGAGATGATGAACATCCCAATCATGCATGACGACCAGCATGGTACAGCCATTATTTCAAGTGCTGCATTGTTGAATGCGCTTGAAGTTGTTGGTAAAAAAATCAGCGACATCGTGCTGGTGGTAAATGGTGCAGGAGCTGCGGCAGTATCGTGTACCAAACTATATTTCGCACTGGGGTTAAAGAAAGAGAACCTGATCATGTGCGATAGCAAGGGTGTGATTCACAAAAACCGCGAAGGTCTTGACTCCAGTAAAAAAGAATTTGCTACGGATAGAAAAATTACTACCCTTCAGGAAGCCATTAGAGGTGCCGATGTATTTGTGGGGCTTTCTATTGCTGATATTCTTAAACCAGAAGATGTTCTGGCCATGGCGAAAGATCCTATAGTCTTCGCTCTTGCTAATCCAAATCCTGAAATAGATTATACCCTGGCCAAAAAAACCCGTCCAGATTTAATTATGGGCACCGGTCGGTCAGATTTCCCAAATCAAATAAATAATGTGCTCGGCTTCCCCTATATCTTCAGGGGAGCGTTGGACGTACGCGCCACGGAAATTAATGAAGCTATGAAGCTCGCTGCCGTGCGCGCGTTGGCTAATCTTGCCAAGGAACCGGTACCAGATATTGTATTTCAAGCGTATGGTATCGATCGCATTCAATTTGGAAGAGAATACCTGATTCCTAAGCCTCTTGATCCACGACTCATTACAACGGTGTCACCGGCTGTAGCAAAAGCTGCTATGGATTCCGGCATCTCCAAAAATCCAATTACTGATTGGGGACAATATCAGCAGCAATTATTAAAACGTGTTGGCATTGATCAAAAACTTACTTCGCGCATCATTGATCTGGCAAAGAAGAAACCAAAAACTATTGTGTTTGCTGAGGCCGATCATCCAAAAATTTTAAAGGCAGCCCAGATTCTGCAGGATGAAAAAATTGCACATCCGATTTTACTTGGCCACCGCGGTGATATTGAACGATTGATTCAAGAGCATGGTCTTGATTTAAGCGAATGTAAAATTGTTGATCCCCGGGAAGAAAAGGAACGTACAGAACAATACGCACGGGCTTATCACACAAAACGCCAACGCAAAGGCAGCACCCTGAAGGATGCTGAGCGGCAAATGCGCGACCGCAATGCATTTGGTGCCATGATGGTCGAGTTTGGTGAAGCCGATGCTCTTGTATCCGGCCTTACGAAAGATTATCCGAAAACAATTCTACCTTCCTTACAAATCATTGGCATGGCTGATGGGGTGAATCGCGTTGCCGGTATGTACATCATCATGAATAAAAAAGGAACATTCTTTTTTGCCGATTGTACGGTGAACCTGGATCCCAACGTAAATGAATTAGTAGAGATCATTGGGCTGGCCGCACGCGGAGTAAAATTCTTTGACTATGAGCCGCGCGTAGCCATGCTCTCTTATTCCAACTTTGGATCAAGCAAAGGGGAGATTCCCGAAAAGACACGCGAAGCAGTTCGCCTGGCAAAAATAAAATACCCTGACCTCGTTCTGGATGGCGACATTCAGGCAAACGTTGCATTCGATACTGACCTTCAGCGCGAAATCTATCCTTTTAGCGCGCTGGCGAAAGAGGGAGCCAATACATTGATTTTCCCAAACCTTGCTTCGGGTAATATCGCTTATAAGTTGCTGATGGAAATTGGTGGTGCAGATGCGATCGGTCCTATTTTATTAGGAATGAAAAAACCTGTTCACATTCTTCAACTTGGCAGTTCCATACGCGATATCGTCAACATGGCTGCAATTGCAGTCGTGGATGCACAATTGCACGAAAAGAATGACCATTTGTAGCATAAGAGATTTCCAACCATAGGTTGGAATCCTGTTCTATCAAATCAACACAGACCTGTACTTCTGTGGGGCATTTAAAATTTGGGCAATTCCTTTGCTCACTGAAAAAAGTGATTGCGGATCAATATGCACCGGCAATTGAAACGTTTTTGAAAGCCGCTCCTTAATTCCTTTGAGCTGCGCGTTACCCCCGGTTACGTGAATTCCGGAACGATAAATATCCGAAGCCAGTTCGGGTGGGCATACTTCCAGTGATTGACGGATACATTCCTCAATTTGCTTGAAGGGTCTCTCAAGAACGACTGTTAACTCTGCCTGGCTAATTGCGCGACTGGTCGGAATCCCTTCCATCAGATCCTTGCCTTTCACATTGGCTACCTCCTTTTTATCAGCCACTGGAGAGTAAATACAGCCGATTCGTTTTTTTACGTTTTCGGCAGTCTTCAATCCAATAGATAAATTATACTCTCTCCGAAAATAGTCCTGTATTTCTTCATCCAGAGTATCGCCTGCAACCCGAATCGACTGAAAGGCGGCAATCCCTGACAAGGAGATCACGACAACTTCCGTAATGCCACCACCAATATCAACTACTAACTTTCCTTCCGGCTCCTGAATATCTAATCCCAATCCTAATGCTGCAGCCAAAGGCTCATGCACTAAAAATGTATTTCTTGATGAAAACTGATCAAGCGCATCGCGCAAAGCACGTTTCTCAACGGGAGTTGTATCGTAGGGTACTCCAGATAACAAATAGTTAAAACCCGATGAAAAGAAAGATGGCTTTTGAACTTTTGCTACAAGTTCTTTCAACATCCTTTTTGCCGATTCCCCATCAGAAATCACTCCTCCTTTTAATGGTTTTATCGGCTTCAGGTTTGAATGCGTTTTTTCCAGCATATCGTAGGCCTGATCACCTACGGCCTCCACTTTATTGTTAAGTTCATTAACCACCATAAAAGATGGTTGAGAGAGCAGAATAGATGACTGATCAGTTAATAACGTATTGTTATTGCCCAGGTCAATCGCCAGATTTTTAGTTGATGATAAATGAAACATGGAGCAAAGATAGTTGGATACGTGCCAAAGTAAGTGCCTTGAAACGAAGTAAAAAAACCACACCCGGCCGGATTCTTACATGGCCTTGTTTAGCTGCCCAAATCCTCGTAAAATGCGTTCTATTTTTTAACCTTTTCATGATCGCATACTTAAAAGGAAAGCTTGTCCATAAAGAGCCCACATTTGTTTTGCTGGAGGTGAATGGGGTAGGTTACCAGGTGAGCATTTCTCTTAATACCTTTTCTGAGATCAAAGACCAGGAGGACCTGAAACTATCTACCTACCTGCATGTGCGCGAAGACGCCCACATCTTGTATGGCTTTGCCAGCGAGGCTGAAAAGCAGATGTTTCAGTACCTGATTTCAGTAAATGGTGTAGGGCCGAATACCGCACTGGTTGTACTCTCCTACCTCCCACCTAATGAGCTACGAGCTGCTATTGTACGGGAGGACGCAACGGCATTGCAGGCTGTAAAGGGTATTGGGGGTAAAACTGCGCAACGACTGATTCTTGAACTGAAAGATAAACTAAGAAAAGAGCCAATTGAAGATAGCCCTGGAAAACCGGGTTTGGTACACAATACCATGCGCCACGAGGCGTTAACTGCCTTAATGACGCTCGGCATTACCCGAGGGGCTGCCGAAAAAAGCGTTGATACTGTCCTGAAGAAGTCAGGAAATACCATTAGTTTAGAAGAGCTCGTAAAGCAAGCACTCAAAAACGCCTGAACCACGATTGATTGTAGCAACCCGGAAGATTCAGATCCTCGGATTGGCCATTTGCCTCCTGGCAGGCTGCTCCGCTCCCCTGGCTTACGGCCAACAACGGGATACTACGCGTACGGATACCCTTCGAAGCACTATCACAAACCCATACCGGCCAACTTTTCGGCTTAAGGATCGTTATGGAGATCCCTTCTCGAACTACACCACGTATTCACCCCTCTACTTAAAAGACCCAAAAAGCCTAAGTACTGACTTGGTTATTGATACCGGACGGAACTACAACATCTTTGAAAAGATGGGTACAGTAACCTTCCGCACACCTTCATCCATGTCCTTTGAGGAATTCAGCCGGCAGCAAGACCAGATTCTTAGGCGTAACTATTGGCAAACCCGTAGTAAAGCATTAGATGGCGAAAGTGCCGTAAGCAGTCGCAACCTTATTCCCAAGATTTATGTAAGTCCGGTACTCGATCGCATTTTTGGTGGCAGTTATGTAGAGTTGATACCCCGTGGTTTTGTTAACCTTGACTTTGGTGGGCAATGGCAACGAATTGAAAACCCATCCATCCCTATTCGCCAGCAAAAAAACGGAGGCTTTGAGTTTGACCAACAAATAAACCTGAGTGTGGTAGGCAAAGTGGGTGAGAAACTTTCCGTGACTACCAACTTCGATAACAACAATTCTTTCGACTTTCAAAACAACATGAAAGTGGAGTACACAGGGTTTAAAGAAGACATTATCAAGAAACTGGAAATTGGAAACGTTAGTCTTCCGCTTAACAATAGTTTAATCACCGGCTCGCAAAACTTATTTGGTGTAAAAACCCAAATGCAATTTGGGAAGTTGTTTGTTACAGCACTGGCTACCACGCAGCGAGGTAAGCAGTCATCCATAAAAGTTGCGGGCAGTACAAATGGAGCTGCCCAGGGAAGGCCCTTCGAAATTGTAGGATCCAACTATGATGAAAACCGACATTTCTTTTTGGGTCAGTTTTTCCGCGATAATTTTGAAGGCTGGTTGGGCACACTGCCCCAGATAACTTCAGGTATTAATATTACGCGGGTGGAAGTGTATCTGCTCAATCGTCAAAACGATACCCAAACGCTACGCAATGTTGTGGGGTTTATGGACATGGGTGAGTCGGATAAAATTTATCGAAAAGATCTTCTCACCTCCGCGGTAGCGCCCCGCTCGCCCACAGGCAACAATGCCAATGATTTGTTCAGTCAGCTCGGAACTATCTCGGCTAATTCAGATGGCATTAACCAGGCGCTCGAAGGATTGGGTTTTACAAATGGAACTGATTTTGAAAAAATTACGAGCTCAAGAAAATTAGCCCCCAGCGAATATACGTTCAACAAGGAACTCGGATACCTGACGCTACAACGCAAATTGCAAAATGACGAAGCTTTGGCAGTGGCCTTTGAATACACGTACAACGGGCGGGTATATAAAGTTGGCGAACTAAGCGAAGACTACGCGAACAAGCCAGAAGATGAAGTAGTCTACCTTAAATTATTAAGACCACGTAAAATCAGCATCAAAGACGGACAAGGTCAAATATTGCCCACCTGGAATTTGATGATGAAGAATATTTACAACCTGAATGTAAACCAACTTACCCGGGATGGGTTCCAGCTTCGGGTTATCTATCGCGATGACCGCACGGGTATCGATAATCCACAATTGCAGGATGGTGACTATTCGCGCACACAACAATTAATTCAGGTGTTTGGCCTTGACCGGTTGAATCCCTACAACGATCCCCAACCTGATGGTAATTTCGATTTTGTCGAAAGGATTACTGTTAACCCCGAAACAGGAGCCATTATTTTTCCTTACCTCGAACCTTTGGACAAAGCCCTTAGAAATCTTTTTGCCAAAGAACCCAACCCCGCCATCCGCGATCAACTGATCAATAAATATGTATATGATACGCTTTATCGCACCACCAAAGCAGAAGCAGAACTTATCGCAACAAAAAATAAGTTTTACCTGGTAGGTTCATTCAAGGCCGGTTCTGGTAAAGACATCATCATTCAGGGTTTCAATATTTCACAGGGTTCGGTGAAGGTTTACGCTGGTGGTAGCCCCTTGCGTGAGGGAACAGACTACACAGTGGATTATACATTCGGAAAGGTTACGATCCTTAATGAAGGTATTCTGAGTTCCGGAAAAGACATTGAAATTTCTTATGAACAGCAAGATCCATTTGCCTTTCAAACACGGTCGCTGCTGGGCACACGCCTCGATTATAAACTCAATGATGATATTAACCTTGGGTCTACCTTGTTGTATTACAATGAGCGACCACTCATCAGTCGAAACCTGATTGGATCCGAACCCTCACGAAATCTTCAATATGGATTGGATCTCAACCTGAGAAAAAATTCACGGATGTTAACGAAGATCGTGGATTTCTTACCCTTCCTTCAAACGAAGGAGCAATCATCGGTTACCCTGAATGCTGAATTTGCACAACTGCTACCGGGCACTTCCAATATTGTGGATGGCGAGGGTACATCATTCATTGACGACTTTGAAAATACAGCTACTCCTTACAGCATGATAAACCCACAGGCGTGGAAACTCGCCACAACGCCTAGAGAGTTTGATGAAACGTCAGGTTCGCCCAATGATGTTCGATCTGGGTACAAACGGGCCAAGATTGCATGGTACCAGGTTGATAACGTTTTCTACCGAACCGGAGGACAATATAAACCTAGTAACATCAATGAAAAGGATTTGCAGAATCATTATGTAAGAGCTGTTAACCCGGAAGAAATCTTCCCTTACTACGATCCCTATGTAGGAAATTTCTTTGAGCCAATTTTTGATATCGCCTATTATCCAACCGAACGCGGATTGTACAATTATAATCCTGATTTGAATGCCGATGGAACATTAAAAAATCCTGCTCAAAACTGGGCCGGAATTACAACAGCTGTACGCGCAGAAGTTGACTTTGATAAAGCGAACATAGAGTATCTTGAGTTTTGGTTAATGGATCCGTTTATCAATTCGGAGAATGGAAAAATTGATGATGGCAAAACCGCCCAACCCAACACAACCGGTGGTAAACTGGTTTTCCATTTAGGAAGTATCTCAGAAGATTTAATGCGTGATGGTAAACATGCGTTCGAAAACGGATTACCCGCTGATGGAGACACAACTTCGCTGAACGTAACCTCTAATCCATGGGGCTATGTAACAACCAAACAGTATCTGAACAATGCGTTTGATAACAACCCGGAAGGCCGGCCCTTTCAGGATGTAGGTCTGGATGGTGCCAATAATGATTATGAAAGAAATAAGTTTTCAGGCTTTTTGAATTCCTTTTCAAATCCTGCCTTGAAAGATATAATAAGCCAGGATCCATCAGCGGATGACTTCAGATATTTTCTGGATCAATCATACGATGATGGTGATGCGAAAATTCTTGAGCGGTATAAGAGTTTCAATGGCCAGGAAAATAATACCCCTGTATTTACAGACGCTAACGATGTGCCTCAGTCTAGCAGCACGATTCCCGACAACGAAGATCTTAACCTGGATAATACCCTCAGTGATCTTGATGAATATTACTCTTACAATATTGACTTAAAGCCCAACCAACTGGAGGTGGGCAAAGAATTTATTGTTGACAAGATTTCAAATACAGTAAATGGAGACTTAGTTACCTGGTATCTCTTTCGGGTTCCTGTAAGGCAGTTCGATGAAAAGGTTGGTAACATCGAGGGTTTTAAATCTATTCGCTATGGGCGCTTATATTTAACTGGGTTTACTCAACCCGTTGTACTGCGCATGGCCAAGTTCCGTACGGTAGGCAACCGGTGGAGACGCTATACCGGAAACTTGCAGGAATCAAGTTTTGGTGAACCTATTGAACCTAACCTGGACAATTTTGCGGTATCCGTAGTGAATGTTGAGGAAAATGGTGCCGGCAATGAAATTAAACCTGCTTATATAGAACCCCTGAAACGGGATCGCGATAATACGTCAACCGTACAGCGAAGACTTAATGAACAGGCTGTTCAATTGTGCGTGAATGAATTACCCGATGGCGATGCGCGCTCTATTTTCAAAAACGTCTCGATGGACTTTTTCAATTATGGGCGGATCCAGATGTTCATAAGTGCCTATAATAAAAATCTTGCCAATGAAATTAAGGACAATGAATTGGTAGCCTTTGTACGCCTGGGTACTGACTTCGATGAAAACTATTATGAGATCGAACTACCACTTGCAATCACTCCGGCCAATGCTCCAAGAGCAGTTGAATATATCTGGCCCGAACAGAACCAAATCGATCTTGATCTGGATGAATTATATGCGCTAAAAGTTAAGCGTGATCGGGAGGGGTATAACCTTGGATTATTATACCCACAAGATGGACCCGCACAGGCCGGTAAACATGGCATCCGAATCCTGGGCCGACCCGACATCAGTCAGGTACGCATGATGATGATTGGCATACGTAATCCGCGCAGCGATGATGCCAAAGCATTTGATGTCTGCATCTGGGCCAATGAATTGCGATTAACTGATTTTGATCGAACGGCAGGGTGGGCCGCCAACGCAGTGCTAAGCGCCAAGTTGGCTGACCTTGGAACAGTTACCGGATCTGTGCGTCACATCGGATTTGGTTATGGTGGTGTACAATCAAAAATTTCTGAACGCGCCCGCAGCGAAACAAACTCCTACGATATTTCCGCTAACATTAGTGTAGACAAGCTACTCCCGCAATGGACTGGTTTAAAAATCCCGATGTTTATCAGTTACGAAAACACAACCATTGATCCCAAATATGATCCCGCCAATCCGGACTTGCGGCTGGAGGCCGCGTTGAAATCTTTTGATACCCAGGCTGAAAAAGATGCCTATACAGATTTAATAAGAGATAAGTCCATAAGGCGAAGTTTGAATTTTACAAACGTTCGAAAAGTAAAAACAAACAAAGACGCTAAAGCTCATATCTATGATATTGAAAATTTCGCGTTTACCTACGCGCAAAGCGAAGCCACCCAAACCAATTTTAACCTTCAGGAAAACACCAGACGCAACTATAAGGGAGCGATAGCGTGGCAGTACTCGCCCAAGTTTAAAGGTTTCGATCCATTTAAGGATATGAAATTCCTGTCGTCACCCTTTCTGCAGCTAATCAAAGACTTTAATTTTAATCCATTGCCTTCTAACATTTCGGTACGGTATGAGCTTGACAGATCTTTCAGTAAAATGACGTATCGCAATGCAAACACCGATGCACTCAGCTCTGTCCCGAACTTTCAAAAGTTTTTTGTTTTCAATCGCACCTACAACGTGCGGTGGTCGCTGGCAAAATCATTAACCCTTGATTACTCTGCACGGGTTAATGCAATTATCGATGAACCCGATGGGGATCTTGATAATCCCGATTCATTGCAAATTGCGATCGATAACCTTAAAAAATTTGGTCGCACGAAAACCTTTGATCAGAACATAACTGCCAATTATACGGTGCCCCTTGATAAGTTTCCGCTTACAAATTGGCTTGGGGCCGAATATCGATACAACGTAGGTTATAACTGGAAAGCCGGACCACTCGAAACAACAGATAGTTTGCGGTTAGGCAACATCGTTCAGAACTCGCAGGAACAGGCCCTGAGCGGCCGGGTTGATATGGTTAAACTTTATAATAAAATCGGGTTTCTGAAAAATATAAATACTCCTAAGCGACCCACTACCCCAACACCTCAAACTAAAACTACACAACCCGATACGGTAAGACGACCACCCGACCTAAAACTGGTGAAGGGGTTGTTACGACTCATTATGTCATTGCGAAATATTACGGGAACGTATACCTTAAACCAGGGGACTATACTTCCAGGCTTTACACCTGTTCCTTCCCTCTTTGGTTTGGAGCAAGGCTGGGGTGCTCCGGGATGGGGTTTTGTTTTAGGTCAACAGGATCCAAACTTTCAGGTAAAAGCCGGGGAAAAAGGATGGTTAACAACGAATCAAAAACTCACCACACCCTTCTCTCAAAATCAAATGAAGGATTTAGGCTTGCGAGCTTCAATAGAACCTACTCCGGATTTCAAAATTCAATTGGACGTAAAAAAGAATTCGCTTACCTCCTACCAGGAAATTTACCGGATGGATTCCACAGGCCTGGCGTATGAATCAATTGGTCAAAGTAGGATTGGTTCTTACAAAACTTCCATCCTTACCATAAACACTGCGTTCAAGAATAATGAGAGCATTAATTCTACCGTATTTAAACAGTTTGAAGAAAACATTGGACTTGTTCAGGATCGTTTTACGCGCATCACCGGCAATTCATACGAAACACAATCGCAGGACGTATTGATCCCGGCCTTTATTGCCGCCTATACGGGCAAGTCGGCCGAGACAGTTAATCTTTCCCCATTCCCGTCTATTCCAATTCCCAACTGGCGGTTGGATTATACAGGACTTAGTAAACTCGAAGGCCTGAAAGATATTTTCCAATCAATCACGATCAATCATGCATATACTTCTTCGTATTCGGTAGTTAATTATTCAAACTCATTAGAGTATCAGGATGTAGCCATCAACAATCCTATTGAAGATTATAACAATGGCATGTTTGCTTCTCAGACTAACGCGAATGGCGAATTGATACCCGTTTATGTTATCAGCCAGGTAATGATCAGCGAGCAGTTTGCTCCGCTGGTAGGAGTTAATTTAAGAACCAAGAGTAAGCTTAATTTCCGCTTTGAATATAAAACCAAACGCGACCTGGCCCTGAATATCTCGAACTCACAAATCACAGAATTAACCAGCAAAGACTGGTCGGTGGATTTAGGATATACTAAAAACAACATGAAGTTACCTTTCAAGAGTCAGGGTCGGGTAATTACACTTAAAAACGATATCACATTTCAGTTAAACATGAGTGTAACAAACAATCGTACGATTCAACGGAAAATTGATGAGGTCAACACCGTAACAAATGGAAATATCAACTTCCAGCTGAGGCCGAATGTGAGTTATTTAGTCAATCAAAAACTGCGTGTTCAGGCTTATGTGGAGCGTAGTGTAAATGAGCCCCTGGTCACTAACTCATACAAAAGATCCACCACCCGGGTTGGCGTTAAGGTACTGTTTAATCTGGCCCAGTAATTCAGGCTTTAAGATGCTATTTCAATCAAAATAACTCTATTAAGGGAATCACTGGCTGATGTTCTTTTCACTATTTTTGGGGAAAATTATTTCTTCCATACTATGAACATTCCAGCAGACCTTAAGTACACCAAAGACCACGAATGGGTTAAAATCGATGGCAATCAAGCTACCATTGGTATCACCGATTTTGCCCAGAGCGAATTAGGCGATATCGTTTATGTTGACATTTCATCCGTTGGCCAACAAATCAATCAACACGATGTATTTGGAACAGTAGAAGCCGTGAAAACAGTTTCCGATTTATATATGCCTGTAAGCGGTAAAGTAACGGAGTTTAATAAAGGTTTGGAATCTGCTCCTGAAAAAGTAAACAGCGATCCTTACGGAGAAGGATGGATGGTAAAAGTAACTATCTCCAATGCGGGCGAAGCAGCTGGTCTTTTATCGGCCGCACAATACAAGGAACTTATTGGAAAATAATTGGTTATTAGTTTTTAGTTGTTCGTTTTTCGAATAACAATCTCAAACCATGATCGAACTACCCGTTATATCCGCACCGGAAACCAGGAAAAAAAAACCAGATTGGCTCAGGGTAAAGTTGCCAATTGGACCGGAGTATGCCAAAGTGCGTAAGCTGGTGGATGATAACAAACTTCACACAATTTGTGAAAGTGGGAATTGCCCCAACATGGGCGAATGCTGGGGTGCTGGTACCGCTACATTTATGATTCTTGGTAATGTGTGTACCCGCAGTTGCACTTTTTGTGCCGTAGCCACCGGAAGACCTACTGAATATGATATTGAAGAACCGACACGTGTGGCCGAGGCCATCAAACTGATGGGAGTAAAGCATGCTGTAATCACATCGGTAAATCGCGATGAGCTGAAAGATCGGGGTGCTGAGGTGTGGTATCAAACCGTAGTACAAACCAAAGCCTTAAGTCCAGAAACAACCATTGAAACGCTAATACCCGACACGAAAGGAAATTGGGAAGCTCTTTACCGAATGATTGATGGCGGCCAGGAAGTGGTTTCCCATAACATGGAAACCGTAGGTCGTCTTTATCGGATGGTGAGACCACAAGCCAAATATGAGCGAAGCCTCGAACAGCTCAAACGGATCCGGGAAGCTGGCAAACGAACCAAGTCTGGCATTATGTTAGGTGTTGGTGAAACCAAAGAAGAAGTTTTTAAAGCGATGGAAGACCTCGCTGAAAATGGCTTGATGATTCTTACACTCGGTCAGTATTTGCAGCCAACCAAAATGCATTTGGAAGTGGCTGAATTTATTCATCCCGATACCTTCGCTATGTATAAAGAAGAGGGGTTAAAACGCGGATTGAAATATGTGGAATCTGGGCCGCTGGTGCGTTCCAGCTATCATGCTGAGCGGCATGTACATGTTCCATTTTAGTATTACAAATCTCTTATTATGGATAGACTTGATAACAGTCATTTGAGTTGCCTGTAGGTGGACAATAGGATGCTTTACATCCATTTCCACTACTTTTGTCTTGATCTTCTCCCATTTTTTTGCATTCACTCTCCGTTTTAAATGGGTAATTTTTCCAAAAGAATGGCTGGCCTGTTACGGATCCACCACAAGATATAGTGCAAGCACCTTTTTCGTCATTATTACAGGAGAGGCTTATCAGAATGACTGGCAAAGTCAATATTGCAAATCTTTTCATGCCAACTTTATTTGTAACAAAGTTTACAAAAAAAAACAAAATGAATCAAGTTGCACCACTCTACTAAAAAATTGAATTGATTACCCTAATTGGGTAATCTCTAAGCTTACCAAGAATTAGCTCTACTTTTTATCAACTGCCAATCTATTTTCACGGTTGGCAATTTCCCAGGCTGTATAGAATAATGATTGCGCACGCTTTGCGAGCAAATCGAATTCTATTTTACTTACTTCATCACTCACCTTGTGGTAATCTTCATGGATGCCATCAAAATAAAAAATGATTGGAATTCCATTCTTTGCAAAATTCCAATGATCTGATCGCTTATATAAATTCGTAGGATGATTTTCATCATTGTAGGTGTAATCAAAAGCCAACTTGGTATAGTGGTTGTTATTACGTTCGCTGATCACATGTAATTCGGAAGACAGTTTATCCGATCCTATTACATATACATAATCCGGTTTGTCGGTGTGCTCACCATCCCTCCGGCCAATCATATCAATGTTAAGATCAGCAACTGTATTAGCCAATGGGAAAACAGGATGCTCGACATAATATTGTGAACCAAAAAGACCTTGCTCCTCACCGGTAACCGTCATAAACAAAATGCTTCTGCGAGGACCTTTCCCTTCTTTCTTTGCTTGAGCAAATGCCTGGGCCATCTCAAGTACCGCCACGGTACCTGAGCCATCGTCATCCGCGCCATTATTGATTTTATCTCCGGAAGCATGGCTACTTATCCCGATGTGATCATAGTGGGCTGTGATGATTACAAGCTCGTCCTTCTTGTCCGATCCTTCGAGGTACCCTAAAATGTTTTCTGTGTTTACCGTTTTAACATCCATAGAAACCTGAAATGAAAGTTTTCCCGGCTTCAATTTCGGTAATGACTTTGTCTTGGGCGATTCGGCAGCCGCCTTGGTAAGTCTCGCAAAAGTCGTATTGAGAATTTTTTCAGCTACCTGTTGATCAATCAGGAAGATTCCTTTGTTCGCACCAGTTGCTTCCGGTTTATCTAAACTTAAACTTCCTTCCGACAACCAGCCCTGGAGTTGAGAGGCAAATGTTGCAAAGTCTTCAGGCTTTGTTGAAGATACTACCAATACCAGCGTTGCTCCTTTTTCACGAGCCAATGCTATGGGTTTACGAAGTGCTGACATTACATTAAATGAAAGCGACTCCGTATACAAAACAACAGCCTTGTCTTTTACAGACAATCCTGCATAATCTGCTTCAGTACCTTTGCCAACAAAGACTGCATCCATCATTACCTCACCTCCACTATCAGCCGAACCGTAATAGATTACCTCTTTGAAATTCGCAAACATCTTATCCCCGGATTTTACATAAATCGTACCCGGAGTGGCTGAGTAGAGATTCACCGGTTGATAATAAGAACCACTCACAGGAGCAACTAAGCCTAATTCACGAAAATAATTAGCTATAAAAGCAGCTGCCATTTTCTGCCCACGGGTACCCGTCTCGCGACCTTCCAACGCATCTGATGCCAGAATGGTAAGACTTTCCTTTAAATCGGATTCGGTGATAGTTGCAGCAAACTTTTGAGCAGTCGGATCTGCTTGACCAAATCCAACAAGGGTAAATAATACAGCGTTAATAAAAATTACAATTCTCCGCATATTCATAGAGTTAATTCGAGCTATTAGGTAGCATCCGCAAGTAGTTTTAAGAGATAAAGTTGATTACGAGCACGTACTTTATTTTGATCGGGATAGGTAATGTGGTAGTAGGTATTTCCTCTTAAAAAATCAGCCAAAAACCGAAGTGCCATAATGTACGTCATCATTTTTCCTGCAAAAGGAATGGCCTTAAGTTCTTCCTGAGTCATGCTCTCCTTCATCTCAGAAAGGTAGCCTTTTAGTAAGGCATCATAAATTTCTTTACGAAAAGTAATTTTTGAAACATCCGGCTCTTCCTCACTTACCGGACTTACACAGGTACGGACCATATCGCCAAGGTCATAAATAAAATAACCGGGCATCAGGGTATCAAGATCAATAACACATACCGCTTTGCGCGAATATTTATCAAATAGAATGTTGTTGATCTTTGTGTCGTTGTGTGTAATGCGTTGTTTCAACGAACCGCTCTGAATGAGTTGATTGTATTCATCCACCAGGTAAGCAAAAGTTTTAGCCAGTTGAACTTCTTCTGCTACTTGTTTTTTAATATGATCTGAAGCCAGTGCCAGCGCTTCTTCAAACTGCTGGTAACGCCAGCCCAGATCATGAAAGCGATCTAACGTTGGGTTAAACAATGAACAATCAATTTCATTTAAATTTCTGGTCAGTCTGCCAAACCCAGAAGCTGCCTCCCAGGCTTCATTTTCGGAAGTAACAAAATCGATTGTGATTGTATTTTCAATTAAGGCATATAAACGCCAGGGAAACCCGTCAACATCATAAACCAATTCGTATCCATTTTTGTCCGGTAAAGCGGTTGGAAACAGATAGCCGGGAAAATTCTTAGCGAGATAATTGGCCGCAATCCGATTGTTGGTGGCGATTACCTCTGGCTTTGTGAACACATTTTTGTTTACCCGTTGTAGAACAAACTTTTTCTTGTCTTCCACGAGAAAAGTCTGATGGATATGCCCAGAACCAATAGGTTTACAACTCGCTTGTGGCGATATCTCAAATGCATCTAAAACTAAAGCAGGTATTGATGATTCAGACATTATCCAAGATCTCTTTTAACTCCTACCAAAGCTTTGAAGGATAAACACCCTGATGCACAAGGTCACGAATCTTTTGCGAAACTTCTTCTTTATCTTCCTTATAGGTAACACCAAACCAGGTTTTACCACCTGGCAAAATATGAACCTTGCCAAGTCCACGCTCAATCAGCTCACTCACCATCAAGGCAATGTAAAATTCCGCTGCCGGATTCTGATGATTCTTCTCTACAAACTCGGCAAACATTTTTTCGGTAAGATCAAACGCTTCCGGTTGAAAGCCCCAACAATTCATAGAGACCTGCACTTCGCTGTCCAATTCCATATCTCCCTCTTTTAAACGGGAAATAATTTTATCACCATCACGCACAATTACAGTATGTTCTTTCATGCTTTTCAAAAATCCTTCGGCATCCGGTGTGGCCACCCCACGTGATACACTTCCGTGGTCAGATAATACGTTTCGTAACGTATACCCAACCATAGCGTGATGATTCACAGGTGCGCTCTTAAAAAAATTAGCTAACGATTCAAATGCTTCCTTGCCATAAAAGTCATCAGCATTAATAACCGCAAACGGTCCACCAATAACTTCTTTTCCGCAAAGCATGGCATGTGTTGTTCCCCAGGGTTTTTTCCGGTCAACGGGCAGGAATTGGGCGGGTACATATTTTTCCAGGGATTGCACAACAAAATGAACTTCTGCTTTGCCTTGCAATTTGGGAAGGAAAATCTCCTTTACCGTTTCCTTGATTTCTTCACGCACAATAAACACCACCTGACTGAAGCCAGCCCGAAGGGCATCATAAAGGGAGTAGTCCATAATGGTTTCCCCATTAGGGCCAAAGCCATCAATTTGCTTAATGCCACCATACCGGCTGCCCATACCGGCTGCCATTACCAGTAAAGAAAGTTTTTGGTCCTTTTTCAACTTGCTTGAATAAATTAAAAGTGGGTAATTACCTGCCAATTAAAACTGTGCAAAAATAGAAGTTTACTTCTGAAAGCCTAACTACCTCTGCCATGACCCAAAACAAACCCGCCAGCTACCTGATGTCCATCACCATCATTGGGATTCTTTTCTTCATTTTTGGTTTTGTCACCTGGATAAACGGCACACTAATTCCCTATCTCAAAATTGCCTGCGAATTAAAGACCGACTTCCAATCCTACCTGGTAGCGACTGCATTTTTTATTGCCTATACGGTAATGGCCATACCTTCCTCTTATGTTTTGAAAAAAACAGGGTATAAAAAAGGAATGTCATTAGGTCTTTTCATAATGGCCATTGGGGCTATTCTTTTTGTGCCTGCTGCCGAGGCTCGCAATTTTGATTTGTTTCTGGTTGGTCTATTCATTATCGGTACAGGCCTTGCGTTACTGCAAACTGCATCCAACCCCTACGCAACTATCATTGGACCGATTGAAAGCGCAGCGATGAGAATAAGTATCATGGGTATCTGCAATAAAGTGGCAGGTATTCTTGCCGGATTGATATTCGGCTACATTGCCCTAAGCGATGCGGATGCATTGGAAGCCAGTTTAAAAACCATGGATGCCGCTGCAAAAAATGCAACGCTGGATGAACTCGCCAGCCGGGTAGTAGTACCCTACATGATTATTGCTGGAGTACTCGTTTTCCTTGCCATTGCTATATTATTTTCAACGTTGCCGGATATCGATGATAGCGGTGATGGTGATGACAATGCTACGGATCATGTTGGAAAAACAAGCGTGTTTCAATACCCGCATTTAGTATTTGGAGTTATTACCCTCTTCCTTTATGTCGGTGTCGAAGTATTAGCTGGAGATACCATTATCAGTTATGGAAAATCATTAGGCATCGAACTCGCCACTGCGCGCTATTTTACGCAGGCGACCCTGGCTTGTATGTTAATCGGTTATGTGGTGGGCATTATTGCGATTCCTAAATATATGTCGCAGCAGACCGCTTTAAAAATCTGTGCCTGGTTAGGGGTGATTTTTACAATCGGAGCAGTGACCACATCCGGATATACTTCGGTGGCCTTCATTGCCCTGTTGGGCTTAGCCAACTCGTTGATGTGGCCTGCAATCTTTCCCCTGGCAATTGATGGGCTAGGAAAGTTTACAAAAATTGGTTCCGCCTTACTGATCATGGCTATTGCCGGTGGGGCGATTCTGCCACTTGTGTATGGCCAGCTTTCAGAAATTTGGAATAGTCAGCAAGCCTACTGGATCATGGTGCCTTGCTATTTGTTCATCATGTATTTTGCCATGAAAGGTCACCGGGCTGGAAGAACCGCATGAAGGCTTCAGTAGTCATAGCGCTTGTATTGGTTGGCCCTTTTATAAGTAAAGGCCAATTTTATGAAGCCCGTGATTTTACTGCAGAGAACATCTTTTCGGAAAATATAGAAGGTCCTAATGTTGACAAGACTGGTAATTTATATGTAGTGAATTATCTGCACGATGGTACAATTGGCTTAGTTAAGCCTAATGGCGAGGCAGAACTCTACGTGACTTTACCTGAAGGAAGCATAGCGAATGCTATCATGTTCGACAAAAAAGAAAACATGCTGCTCGCTGATTGGAAAGGTCATAATGTGCTAAAGGTCGATGCGAAGACCAAAGCCGTAAGCGTTTATGTTCACAACGACTTGTTTAACCAACCCAACGATTTATGCATCAACCGAAAAGGGAAACTCTTTGCATCTGATCCCAATTGGAAGGAGGGAACCGGCAAAATCTGGCGTATCGATGGATCAGGAAAAGCCATCTTGTTAAGGGGCGATTTAGGTACAACAAACGGCATTGAGTTGAGTCCTAATGAAAAGAAGTTGTACGTCAACGAAAGTGTACAGCGAAAAATCTGGGTGTTTGATGTGAGTGGGAAAGGAGAACTCTCCAACCAGAAGCTTTTTTATCAGTTTGATGATTTTAGTCTTGATGGTATGAAGTGCGATAAACTCGGCAACTTATATGTTACGCGCCATGGAAAAGGTACGGTAGCCATTTTATCTCCGGAAGGCAAATTAATGAGGGAAGTGCAAATGCAGGGAAAACTACCGAGTAACATCACTTTTGGGGGCTTAGAAGGGAAAACTTGCTTTGTTACATTACAAGACAGAAAATGTGTAGAGGCATTTGAGAGTGAGGTGGCAGGAGGTAAATTTAACTAGGCTATTGGCTGATATAACTACTCTTGTAAAATGACTAAGCAATCACCAATCTTCCTTTTTCTCATTGTTCTGATGTCTACCATTGGATGTCAGAAAAAAGAAGTTAAAAGGGAAAAGCAAATCCGGGTAATTTTTGATACCGATACCAATAACGAACTCGATGATCAGCACGCCTTGGCCTATCTGTTGTTTAATCAAGACCAATTTAAAATTGAGGGCATTACCATTAATGCGACTTCCAGTGGCGGTAACATTGATAAACAGTATGAAGAAGCAAAACGGGTTCTGCAATTATGTGCAGCCGATACATTACCTGTATTAAAAGGTGCTGATCGATCATTTCAAGATATTTTACCTACCCTTGATTCTTCAACTTACGAAGGAAAAGAGGCAGTTGACCTGATGATTGAGCAGGCACACAAATCAACTGAAGATAAATTACTTATTCTTGCTGTTGGAAAACTTTCTACCGTGGCGTTAGCGGTTGCCAAAGATCCTTCCATTGCTAAACAGATTCGATTGGTATGGTTGGGGTCGAACTATCCGGAGCCTGGGGAGCACAACCAGAATAATGATACGATTGCAATGAACTATCTCCTTAACACCGATATTGATTTTGAAATGGTTACTGTACGGTATGGAAAGCCAGGCGGAACGGCTGCTGTTGTGATAACCCAACAGGAGGTGAATAAATTAATGCCTGGCCTTGGGCCGCACGTTCCTAACCCTATAACCGGTCGGCATGGTGGAGAATTCTATTGCTTTGGAGATTACTCCGTAAATCTATTCGAACACATCGACTATCATGGCGACCCGCCAGCACGGGCATTGTTTGATATGGCAGCTGTTGCTATTGTAAAAAATCCCGCGTGGGCTGAGCAGCACTCCATTCCGGCACCGATCTTCATAAACAATCAATGGGTTGATCGGCCAAAAAATTCCCGCGTAATTTCAGTTTGGGAAAATTTTAATCGCACGGCTATTATTGATGACTTTTTTGCATCCTTCCCGAAGCCTTAAAATATTAGTCCCTGATTATTTTATTCAACTCTGATTTTAAGAAATCCTCGCGTTCCTCATAATTACCGCTTACAATCAAATAGGAAATATTTCTCATTTCCAGTTCGCGCCTGAATATATCGAACATGGCCTGTCGGCTTTCCGACAAATCCCGCATCCCATCCCCCACCCAGGGCACATCAATATCAAACAGAAAATATTGATCGTAGGCAATTTCCTTCTCTAACTCATATAAAATCTCAGGCACAACCCCGAGGTAATGTCTGCAATAAATTTGTGTGGTGATCAAATCAGTATCGCAAAATAAAATCTTGTTCGCAGACCTTAGCTTTTCATTAATGCGTTCGGTTTGGGCATGTCCTATCCTGATTATGTCCTCAATCGTAAACTCATTTGAACTTACAATCTCGCGGGCTACCTCGGGCACAAATTCAGTGTTATAATATTCTGCCAACTGCTTTGCCATCACTGATTTACCGGTACTCTCAGGCCCATAGAAGCAAATTTTCTTGACAAAGTAAGGCCGCACTACTGCAGGAATAAATTCCCAGTATGTAAAGGGTCTCTCCCTAATAAGCGATGCGGATACCGGTATTTGTTTTCTGGCCGGATCAAATGGAATATGAACGGCCCCGAGGTGTTCATCCAAAAATGTTCCATACTCTTCAGAACTAACCATCACATCAACTTTTCCATATTGCTTCTTCAAGAAATCAGCCCATATCCTCGTGCGCTCAGGCCAGGGAATAGACTCATCGTCAAAATCATCTTTTACCAAGGCTGGTTTGATCTTTGGATTATCTTTAAAAATCTCAAGAAGCCACGAAAATCTGAGCTGACCGGGAATGACGTCTCCCTCCTGATAACTCATGGACACAATAAGTTCGTCACAAAGTGTGGAGGCAAACTGAATAAGCGCAATATGACCGTTATGAATCGGCATGAACTTGCCAATAACTAAACCGCGCTTCATATCGTCTTTTTATGATAGCTAGCATACTCCCTTATCCAATTCCACAAAGCAAATGTGGCAATACCCGTAAAGACAAGATATTCCACTCCAAAAAACTTTGCCTCCTTTAGGAAATATAAATAAGTCGCAACTATATCTATGATGATCCAGATGATCCAGCATTCAATTTTCTTTTGAACCATTAAAAAAGTGGTAATCACACTCATCACCAAAATAAATGAGTCTATAAAAGGATAAGCACTGGGCAGATTAAATAGAAATGGAAACCACTCATGCAGATTTGCAGCCAAACTACCGATCAGGTACGTGCCTGTAATGCCAACCAATAGCAAAAGAATAAAATGATTCCTTTTCATGAAACTCACTTTCAACTCCCGCTTTCTATCTTCTTCGCCAGGTTTCGGATTGGCCCAACGCCACCAACCCAGCAGATTGGTGACGAAAAAAAAGACCATCAGGAACATGTCAGGATAAAGCTGAATCTGGTAATAAAAGAAAGCCGAAAGAACAACATTAATGATCCCAATTGGCCAGCTCCAAATGTTAGCTACTGCCGATAATGCCACAGCCACAAGTCCGAAGATTACAGCGAAAAACTCCAGATAACTTAGCGGGTAGCCGAGAATGGTAAAGAAGATATGATGAATGTCAAAGAATTTCAAAATGCCGGATTTCTGGTTAAAGTTTCACGCACACATTCTTCGCCTCTGTAAAAAATCGCAAAGCTTCCCAACCTCCCTCACGACCAACACCCGATTGTTTCATTCCACCAAAGGGAGTACGTAAATCGCGTAACAACCAACAGTTCACCCAGATAATTCCGCTTTTGATTTGATGGGCCACCCGATGAGCTCTTTTTAAATTTTCTGTCCAGATGGTGGCGCTTAATCCATAGGCATTTGAGTTTGCATAGCCAATAACTTCTTCTTCGGTATCAAACGGCATGATCGTAACCACAGGGCCAAAAATTTCCTCCTGGTTGGTACGGCAGTTTTGATTCAACCCAACAATAACGGTGGGCTCAACAAAATATCCATTTACACATCGGCCTGGCAGAATGATTCTCTTTCCGCCACAAAGAATTTGTCCGCCTTCTCTTTTTGCAAGATCAATATAGGAAAGAACCTTATTCATATGTCCCTCTGATACCAATGCTCCTAGCCGGGTTTTTTCATCGAGCGGATCACCAACAATAAGTTCCTTTGTGCGTTTTACAAATTCATCCACAAATTTCTGGTATAAACTTCTTTCAACCAGTATGCGTGAACCGCACAAACAGATTTCTCCCTGATTTGAAAAGGATGAGTTGATGGACGTACTCAATGCTTGTTCAAAATCACAATCCGCAAAAATGAGATTGGGATTTTTTCCACCTAATTCGAGCGAAAGCTTCTTAAACATTGGAGCTGCTGTGGCTGCGATTGTCTTTCCGGTTACTGTTCCCCCGGTAAAAGAAATGGCCCTGATTTCCGGATGTTCTACTATCGCCTGACCTACCTTGCCGCCCAAACCATGAACAATGTTTAATACACCCGATGGCAAGCCAGCTTCCATGCAAAGTTTTGAAAACAGATAGGCTGTCATCGGGGTAAGTTCGGAAGGCTTGGCCACCACGGTGCAGCCTGCCGCCAAAGCAGGAGCAATTTTCCAGGTGAACAAGTAAAGCGGTAAGTTCCACGGTGAAATGCATCCCGCAACACCAATGGGCGTACGCGTTGTATAGTTAATTGCTTCACCCTCCATTAGGTGCGATTCAGACGAAGTATGCATGGAAGCAGTGGCATAAAATCGCATGTTGGCTGAAGCCCGGGGTATATCAACTGCTTTCGCAAGTTTAAGTGGTTTACCCTGATCTATACTTTCTGCTAAAGCAAGTTTATCTAAATCCCGATCAATCATATCAGCAATAGCCAACAGAATAGCAGCACGTTTTGACAAAGGCATAGCAGACCATAATGGGAAAGCTGCCTGTGCTGCCAGAACCGCCTGCTTCACATCTTCAGCATCAGAGTCAGGTAATGTTCCGTACACGCTGCCCTCTGCCGGATTCACGTTCTCTAAATACTTCCCCGCATTTGGTTCGCAGAGTTTACCATCTATATAATTGAGTATTCGTTCCATGCCAGAGCTGATTACGATTAGTTACTTTTTTGTGATCTTAAACTCAACCCTTCGGTTGCGTTGACGATTCTCATTGGTATCGTTAGGGGCAATCGGTTGAGCAGAACCATATCCTCTTCCAGAAATCCGATCCTTCTTAATCCCTTTCTTTTCCAGGTAAGTTTTTACAGCCTGCACCCGATTTTCAGAAAGAGTCATGAGCGCCTCTTTGTTACCCACATTATCCGTATATCCACTCAATTCAATTTTTATTGTTGGATTATCCATCATGATCTGTACCAACCGATCAAGTTCAGGATAAGACTGCGATTTCAAAATCGGTTTGCCTTGCTCAAAAAATATGTTGTTAAGCAAAATGCTTTCACCCACTTCAATGGGCACAAGAAATAAATCTTTCTGTATCTCCGCATAGCGGATGACAGAAGCTAGTTCCAGGTTTTCGTTTACCGACAAATATCCTTTTGCCTCAGCCCGAATTCCATAATTTTTTCCCTTTGTAAGGGCAATACGATAAGAGCCAGTCTTCGGATCAGAAATAGCCTCGCCAATTTCTTTTTGGGTAGATAAGTCCTCGAATAAAATATCAGCCCGCAGCGGAGCCTTAGTTCTCGCGTTTAAGGTGTGGCCTAACACCAGGATAACAGGATCGGGTTTAATAGCATCTGGCAATTTAATCTTTACCAGGTCGGAGGCCCCTAAAGAATTGCGGTCGCTAACCATGTAGGCATAGTCTGCTGCGGCTGAAAGTGTATAGTAAGCATCAAACCCCCCAGTATTAATTTCAGGGCCAAGATTAACCGGTTCACTCCAATCTGTCCAGGAGTCGCCATTACGTTTGCTCATGTAAATATCATAACTACCGTATCCGGCTCTGCCATTGGAAGCAAAATAAAGTGTACGTCCATCGGCAGCAAGAAATGGTGAAATCTCATCACTGGCAGTATTGATCTGCCGACCGAGATTAATTGGTTCCGACCACAATCCTTTTTGATCCTGTTGGGTTACGTAAATATCTTTCTCTTTATTCGCCACATCCGGGTTATAATAAAGATTTAGATTCAGTTTAGCTGTAAACAAGAGCGCTTTACCATCGGGCGACAAATTGCCCTCCATATTTTTTGATTCATTCTTAAATCTCACATTGAGATACTCGGGTTGTGTCCAGCCATTTTGATCTTTCTTTCTAACCTGAAACCCATCGAGCCGGCAAAACAAAAGCATATTGTTATCAGCACTAATCGCAGCCAGGTTGTTGGCCTCTTTATCATTAATTGAAGTGCCCATATTCTTACTCTTTGTCCACGTGTTTCCATCCGGACTGGTAGTAACCCAAATATCCTCGCCATCCTCCTTACCGCCAATATTTTCGGGCGAGTGTTCGCGGCCAAACAAAATCATTCGCCCATCCGTGGTGATGTGCGGCCCCAAATCATCATAAATTGAATTCACTTCGGGGCCAAGATTCTCTTTCACCAGGCCCGAGGTAAGGTTAGCAGGTAAATTTATTTTAACATCATGGCGGAAAATAAAATTATCGACCTCCAAAACCATGTCTGTGTAATTGATAAACCCCATCTTCATTCCATAAAGAGGAAGTGATTCAATGTTGGCTACCTCTTCCCCATTAATAGAATAGTACCATCGGCCTTTTTTCTGCTCAATTTTGAGTTTGTTCTCCTGGCCTACCGGCTTTATCTTCTTGTATTCAACCCATTGATTTATCTTATCCACTTTCTCAGGGCTCTTGATTTTATAGTTGCCATTACAGGCAATTACAAACTCATGATATTTTCCGCCACCGCCATCACCCCAAAGCAATCCCAACCCATTATTATCACTCCCCGATTTTTGAACAAAGGTTGCTTCAATAGAAAAATCCTTTTTACTGTCCATATACGGGTTGATCGTAATAAATCGGCCATTGTCCTTCTGTGTGGTTTCAATGATGTACTTGCCGCCCTCCATTTTCATGGAATAATTTTCTCCCTTCCCAGTCCACCAACCTTGATTGTTGTTATTGAATTCTTCTTTTATAAATACAGGAGGCTGCGCCCATGACAGTACGGGTTGTAATACAAGGAGAGAAAATACGTATCTGCCTAGTTCCATGCAGTCGAACTATAATTAAGGGTTGAATTTACAAACTTCCGGTTCGGCCACCATCCACAGGCACGTTGATTCCATTAATGTATCCGGCAGCCGGACTTGCCAAAAAAGCGACTGCGGCTGCAACTTCATGTGGTTCAGAAATCCTTCCGGCCGGCACTTCGGTAATCATTTCATTTTTAATCTCTTCATACGTCTTTCCTGACTTCTCAGCTTTGCTTTTAATCAACGAATCAAGTCGACCGGTCATTGTTGTACCTGGAAGCACATTGTTAACGGTGATTCCGAAAGGCGCCAACTCTACTGATAAAGTCTTTGCCCAATTGGCTACAGCTCCACGGGTAGTGTTTGATACGCCAAGTCCTTTCAAGGGCACTTTAACGGAAGTAGAAATGATATTGATAATCCTACCAAAGGCTGCTTGCTTCATTCCTCCTACAACAGCTTTAACTAAAATCTGATTGCAGATCAGATGGCTGGTAAAAGCTTTAATAAAATCTTCGGGAGAAGCATCAATAGCAGGACCGGCTGGCGGGCCGCCAGTATTATTGACCAGAATATGAACAGCATTGGTTTTAGCAAATTTCTGTATAACTGATTTAAGTTGATCCGGATCATTAAAATCAGCCACCAGGTAATCATGGGTTTGATTTGCTGGTGTTGGCAATTCCCGCAACACGGACTTTAACGACTCTTCATTCCGCGAAAGCAATGTCACCGTAGCCCCCAAATGAGCCAATTCAATGGCCGATGCCTTACCAATTCCTTGTGTACTACCGCCCACTACCGCTCTTTTTCCGCGCAAATCCAGATTCATAGATTGATTTTTAGTAAAGATAAAAGAACATTAACTTTCCTTTATAAATGTGAGTGATTTATGGATACGATCTACAAAAATTGTCAGAGTTGTGGCATGCCCATGAAACGAGATCCGCAACGCGGTGGCACCAATGCCGATGGCTCCAAATCAACCATGTATTGCAGTCACTGTTACCAACTGGGCAAATTTACCCAACCTAACCTTTCGGTAGATGAAATGAAAACCCTGGTAAAAGGTAAACTGAAGGAAATGAAAATTCCCGGAATTTTATCGGGGATATTTACACGTAACATTCCTAAACTTGCCCGCTGGAAATCCGCTCACCACTAAATTTAACCCTCACAATTCAACAAATAATTTATGTCCATTCGAAGGCCTTTCAATCTTAAAAACTGGATTACCGAAAACAGAAACCTCTTAAAGCCACCTGTAGGAAATAAGAACCTATATGCCGATGCCGGTGACTATATTGTTATGATCGTTGGCGGCCCTAACGCCAGAAAGGATTTCCATTACAATGAAACAGAAGAGTTATTCTATCAACTCGAGGGAGACATCAACGTACGCATTCAGGAAAATGGCAAAGCGGTTGACATTCCAATCAAAGAAGGAGAAATGTTTTTACTTCCTGCCAATGTACCTCATCGACCTGAAAGGCCGGCCGGCTCAGTTGGTTTGGTGATTGAATGCAAGCGACCAGAGCAAGATGTGCTCGATGGACTACAATGGTATTGCGACAGGTGCAATCATAAACTTCATGAGTATCGTTTTCACCTCGATAATATTGAAAAAGACTTTCTTCCACGCTTTCGCGAATTCTATGGGTCGAAAGAATTGCGGACCTGCAAAAACTGTGGTACGGTAATGGAAGCTGATCCACGATTTATTTAATCCTGACCTTCATCACCCCATTAATGAATGAGCCAGATATTGATATCTACCACGAATGAAATTTGAAAACTCACTGGCCTTTGCCAGGAAACTCGATAAACAGGATACATTAAGATCATTTCGGCAGGAGTTTCACCTTCCCAAAATAAAAGGCAAGACTGCTATTTATTTCACAGGTAACTCACTGGGGTTACAGCCAAAATCTGCAAAGGCTTCTGTAAATCAGGAGCTGGAAGACTGGGCGGCATTAGGCGTAGAAGGTCATGTGCATGCCCGAAGGCCCTGGCTTTATTATCATAAGTTTAGTAAAAAAGCGTTGGCACGATTGGTTGGTGCAAAAACTGGTGAAGTAGTTTCTATGAACCAGCTTACTGTCAATCTGCACTTGATGATGGCTTCGTTTTATAGGCCTACTAAAACCCGGTATAAAATTCTGACAGAGGCGGGGGCCTTTTCATCCGATCAATATGCTTTCGAATCTCAGCTTAAGTTTCACCACATCAATACAGAAGACGGGTTAATAGAACTCAAACCCCGAGTTGGTGAATTTACATTGCGCACAGAAGATATCGTAAAGGCCATTGAAGATCATAAAGAAGAATTGGCACTCGTTATTTTTGGAGCAGTTCAATATTATTCCGGGCAATTCTTCAATATAAAAGAGATCGCAGCCGCAGCCCGCAAAGCAGGAGCGAATGTAGGTTTTGATTTAGCCCATGCCATTGGAAACGTTCCTTTGAAGCTCCATGACGATGAAGTTGACTTTGCTGTTTGGTGCAGTTATAAATATCTTAACTCTGGTCCGGGTGGAATTGCCGGGGCATTTGTTCATGAGAAACACGCGACCGATTTTAATTTGCCCCGGCTGTCAGGCTGGTGGGGTCATGATGAGAAAGCACGCTTTCAAATGAAGAAGGGATTTATTCCCATGGAAGGAGCGGACGGTTGGCAACTTTCGAACTTTCCCATATTATCAGGAGCAGCTAATCTTGCCTCGTTGGAGATCTTTGAAAAGGCAGGAATAAAAAAACTTCGTGCAAAAAGCATTTTGCTTACAGGCTATTTGGAATATCTACTAGAATCCATTCCATCTTACTCAGATTATTTTACGATTATCACGCCCAGCACACCTACGGAACGAGGTTGCCAGCTTTCATTGTTGATGAAAAAGAATGGTAAAAGAGTATTTAATAAACTTTCGAAAGCAGGAGTAATTGCCGATTGGCGCGAGCCCGATGTAATCCGGGTTGCTCCGGTGCCTCTATATAATTCTTTTGAAGATGTTTTTAGGTTTTACGAGGTATTTAAACAAGAAATGAAGTGAGGGAGAATAAGCGAATAGCCATTGCAGGTGCCGGATTAGTAGGTTCGCTGCTTTCAATCTACCTGGCCAAAAGAGGGTACCAGGTTTCTGTTTTCGAGCGCAGAGGCGATATGCGGAGAAGTGGTTACGAAGGCGGTCGATCCATTAACCTTGCATTAAGCAACCGTGGCATTCGGGCGCTTGATGAAGTAGGGTTGGCCGAAGAAATAAAAAAAGTAGCTATCCCTATGCATCGCAGAGCCATTCATGATCGCCAGGGTAACCTAACTTACCAACCTTACGGAAAAGAAGGACAATTCATCAATTCCGTTTCACGCAGCGCTTTGAATATTGTTTTAATGAACAAGGCTGAAGAGTTAGGAGTAGAGTTTTTCTTTGAACAACGAATAACAAAAGTTGATTTGGAGAAAACTAGGTTAACTGTCAACGGTCCAAAGTCTGCTGACCCTGGTAGAGCGTTGACTGTCGACTGTCGACCATTCGATTTAATTATCGGTGCAGATGGCGCCTTCTCAGCCGTGCGGGGTGCCTTGCAGATTACCGATCGGTTTGATTACTCGCAAGACTATATTGATCACGGCTATAAAGAACTGCACATTCCCCCGGGCACTGCGGGTGTTTTTCGACTAGAAAAAAACGCGTTGCATATCTGGCCCCGCGAAAGTTTTATGATGATTGCATTGCCCAACCCGGATGGAAGTTTTACTTGTACGCTCTTCTTTCCCTTTGAAGGAGTGACCTCATTCAGCCAACTTAAGACGGATGCCGAAGTAAGTATGTTTTTTGAAAGTACATTTCCGGATGCCGTAGCGTTGATGCCTACTTTACTGGAAGACTACAACGCAAATCCAACTTCCTCATTGGTTACGGTG
Organism: Cyclobacteriaceae bacterium; assembly: GCA_044229915.1. Classification (GTDB taxonomy): domain Bacteria; phylum Bacteroidota; class Bacteroidia; order Cytophagales; family Cyclobacteriaceae; genus ELB16-189. The sequence goes on along the minus strand of JBGASB010000003.1, from coordinate 174,713 downwards.
CGGTGTTATCCATGGGTAAAGAACAAGACCATGCTGATTGGAGACGCAGCACACGCTATTGTACCTTTTTTTGGGCAGGGTATGAATGCGGGTTTTGAAGACTGCCGATTATTGAATCAAATGCTGGACGTTTATCGGGACGATTGGTTAAAAGTTCTTCCCGAATTTGAACGAACCCGAAAAAAAGATACGGATGCAATTGCGCATTTAGCACTTGATAATTTCATTGAAATGCGCGACCTGGTTGCCGATGCTGATTTTCTGTTAAGAAAGAAAATAGAAGCCCGGTTGCATCAACTTTACCCAACCCGATGGATACCACTCTACTCTATGGTGACATTCTATGATTCGGTTCCATATTCAACTGCCTACGAAACAGGCCAAAAGCAAAAGAAAATCATGGATGAGGTGATGAAACAACCCGGTCTGGAAACAAACTGGGAAAAACTAGACTTTGAAGGAATTGTGAATAAACTCAGATAAAATAATCAGGCTTCTATTCTGAGTTTATACTCATCATAACGCTGCAGCACTTCTTTTACATACCGTATCGGTCCATCGCACCTGCAATAGCCCACCACCGCAACGGGATCGCGAAAATATTTTGGATTTGATTTCTGAGATAGGAAATACTCAACGTTACCCTGCCACACAGTTGGGTCTTTGCCGTATTTGCGGGTAAGTTTTTGCGCATCAATGACGTGTGAAAGACCTACATTATATGAGGCCAGTACAAATTTTATCCGCTCGGTTGGATCGGGTACAGTCTTGGCCCAGTGGTTATCAAGAAATTTCAAAAACTTAATTCCAACTTTAATATTCTGATTAGGGTCCCACAGATTGTTTACATGAAAATATTCGCCAGTCTCGGGCATTACCTGCATCAACCCGATTGCACCCGCCCATGATTTCACTTGCGGATCGAAGTTTGATTCCTGATAAGCAACTGATGCAATCAATCTCCAGTCCCAACCGATTTGATCTGCACCTGCTTTCAGTTGATCATCAAAGGGTGAAAGACGATTTCCGGCCAGTGAAGAGTAGTCGCTTGTTATCCGCGCTTGCATTAACCGGGGGCTGTTAAAATACTTATTATAGATAACCTTAAATACAGCAGTTCGTTTGGTCTCTTTTAACCAGTCGTTAATAGCCTTGAGAAGTTGAGGAGAATTCTTGCGCACGGCCCAGGCAATTTGTTGCGGTAAACTCAACACGGTACTGATATCCAGGTTAGGATAATAAAATGAATTCACCATCGCGATGGTCTGATCCGTAACGGTGTATTTGATCTCACCCGTAGCCACTTTTTTTATCAGTGACTCCGTTTCAGCGGTGGCGCTGTCTTCGATTATTTTAATTACACCTCCCACTTCATTAGATAAATTAATCATCCGTTCCTTAAAGGATGAACCCTGCATCACATGCACTTCTTCACCGATCAGTTTAACAGGGTTACGAATTAATTTTTTCTCAACATTCTGCGGGGGTTGCATACGCCAGTTAGCTGGTTTTTTTTGGACCAGAACCTGGTGCGTGTTGAAATGCGTGTCCGTAAAAGCAAGATATTGAGTTCTCTCCTGGGTGATGGTCAGTGGAAAAGCGAGGATATCCCCCTCCCCTTTATTCAGTAAATCGATGGATTGCTCGATACCTGTTACAAGTTTGATTTTCAGATCAACTTTCAGGTTGTCGGTAAGGCGTTTGAGTAACTCATACTCATAGCCCATAGGCCGGCCTTTATAAATAAAATAGCTGATAGAGTTATTGTCGATTAAAGCCACCAGATGACCACGCTTACGAATAGCATCCAGATCCAGATCTACCAAAGGCTCCCTTGCGAAGTCATCTTCGCCCGTCAAAGTATTGCAGCCTGTAAGGCCAAAAAGTGTTAAAACAAGAAAAAAAAGCCAACCGCGACTTTGGGACATAAAATGAAGATACGGTTATGCCCTAAATAAAAAAAGGCCCCGAAGGGCCTCTTTTATAGATAAAATCAACTTTTAATTAAAAGTATAGCGCAGTGTTAACTGGCCTTGCCATGTATTACTTAAAGTAATACCACGAACAAAACGATCCTGGGCTAACACAACAGAATTGGTTCCATCAGGCAACGTAATGGTTTGAGTTGCCATTCTGTAAGTAGGAACACCTGCACCACTGGTACTTACCCAGGTTAAAGGTGTTGTGGTAACCGTATTGTAGCCTACACCCCACTTATCATTTAGCAGGTTGCCAAAATTAAGAATATCAAATCTTACCTGGAATGCATTCTTCTTCGCTTTAGGGCCTACTTTAACATAGAAATCCTGCGCGATGGTTAAATCAAAACGTGTTAACCAGGGAAGTGCCTGACCATTCCGTTCTGCATACTCACCTCTGCGGCTTGACAGATATTCATCACCATCAATCCACTCATTGAAAGCGGCTTGTTGCTCGGCAGCAGTAAACGTTTTACCTCCCGCAGTTAATGTAGTAAAGGTTAGTTCCGTGTTGTCTTTTGGAACATAGATAAGGTCGTTGTTCTGACCATCTCCATTCATATCATTACTGTAGATATAAGATACTTTGAATCCACTGGTTGCTGTTGTTCCAAGAGTAATGGTAGTTGCACCACCATACTGACCGCCATACTCCTTGCGATAGTTTACAAAACCTATGATGCGATGACGCAGGTCATTATCCGCATAAGAAGTTGCCAGGTAATTCTGGCCATAATAGGTTGGCATGTTAGCTTGTACAGTACTTCCAACTGATTGCATGTCGCGTGCATACCCATAGGTATATGCCAGCATTCCACCAAGACCGTTAATTGCGGGTCTCTCCAACTTGGCAGTCAATGTATATGAGTAACCTTTTGATGTGTTCTTCAATACAAAGGTGTTGCTTACCTGTGTATTGATGAAGCGCGGATTACCCGCTGTATTAAATCTTTCGCGGGTATCAGGACCTGAGAAGTTAGCAACTGGCACATTCAGGTTAGCATCAATGTAGCGTAGGGCCTGTATGTTCTTGTTATGAATACCTTCCACAGTTGCAATAAGACCATAAGGCAATTTTTTATCGATCGCCAGGTTAGTCTTTAAAACCATTGGGTTCTTGAGTTCTGAATCCGATGCGTTAACAGCAAAGCCTGTAGGTGCTGTAGGGTTGATAAAACCTGCAGGTAAATCAGCAGGGTTTGTGCGGAAAGGAATATTGCTGTTGCTTAAGGTTACAACCGCAGTGTTTACACCATTGTTACCTAACTGATTTGAAATCAATACCTGGGGAATGCGGGAAACAAAAATACCCGAACCTCCACGAATCTGAAGTGTTTGATCTCCCAAAACATCATAGTTAACACCAATGCGAGGTGATAACAATAACTTGGTAGTTGGGAAAGCACCCGTAGTAACTTTGTAAGGTTGTTGATACTCATCTTTGAATGTCAACCCGGATACTACCGGATTTTCATAGGCTTCAGTGGTTTCGTTGTTGTATGCATAAATATCGCCACGTAAACCACCTGTTAATTTTAATTTGCTATTTACCTGGAATTCATCCTGCACATAGAAACTGTACGTGGATGTTTTCATAGTCTGCCAGGGCTTTTCTCCGGCTGGTAATAAAGAAACTCTTAAATTGTAACGGCTAGTCGTAACAGGAGAAGTTGCTGCATTTGGATTTGCAATATAAGAATCAAGGGCAGTATAAAAATCCGCTAATGAACGATATACATACACTCCGTTTGAACTGGGGAAAAACAGGTTGTCTGAAGTAAAATATTCATACGCAATACCTGCTGTAATGGTATGCTTATCAGCGTAATAAGTTAAGTTATCAGTAAAGTTAAAGGTTGAGTATCTCAACTTATTATCCGGGGTAAAAGGATCAAATCCTACGGTTGTATAGGTTGAAGCTGTACCCGGATCTTGTATTTCTATAGTAGGAAATAAATCAGTTCTGTACTTTCTATCTTCATTTTGATAGTTATAAGTAAGAATGGCCTTGTTTGAAAACTTGTTTGCAAAATTGGAGTTTAATTCAAGGGCTACAGATTTAGTATTATCCATAATCTTATAGCCTGTGTTTTCCAAAGAAACAGCGGTACTCAGGTTGTTGCGGTTACCAAAACCAGCCGTGTTACTACTGTTACTGTTGCTTATAATCGATCCTGATTCAGAATCATGCTGAGAATAACGCAATGATAATTTGTGATCATTATTGATGTTATAATCCAAACGAATAAGCGCCTTCTTACTTGTAACGTCATTATTGTAATTGTCAATGGCTCCACCACTCCAACCAAAATTTTGTGCCATATAGGTACTAAGTGCATTCAGATCAGTAGCTGTTGTGCGCGAAACGTTAGTTCCTCCTGTGCCACGATCAGCCTGCCAGGAAAGTGCCGGTGTTGAACTTTCAAACTGCTCAGCATTCAAAAATATGAAGAGTTTGTTTTTAATAATGGGAGCACCAATACGGAATCCCATGGTTTTCTCATCAATGCTGATTCCTGTTAAATCTTTATCATACACTGTATTACCGGTCAGGCCATTGCTACGGGTGATATAATAAACTGAACCTGAAATCTCATTTGTGCCAGAGCGGGTAACAGCATTAATACCAGCACCCGCAAATCCTGACTGGCGTACATCAAAAGGCGCCACGTTAAGTTGAATTTCATCAAAGGCATCTAACGATACTGGTGTTGTTCCTGTGCGTCCACCGGCCTGTGCCGAACTACCTAAACCAAAACCATTGTTGAAAACAGAACCATCAATTGTAAAATTATTGAAGCGGCTGTCCTGACCAGCAAATGACCGGCCATTACCATACGCATTATATTTTACGATATCATCTACAGTTCTTCCGATAGTAGGTAAGCTGTTTAAAGTTGTAGTTCCATAAGAGGCCGCAGCACCCGTTCTGTCCGAGCTAAAAATATCATTCTTTGCTCCAGACACAATAATCTCCGCTAATTCTGTGCTCGCATCCTCCAATTTAGCGTTCACGTTCGCAGCTACGCCAAGACTCAGGTAAACCTCCTGAACTTCCTGATCTTTATAACCAACAAAACTGATTTTTACTGTATAGGGTCCGCCAATACGCATACCGGGAATGGTATATCGGCCATCCGCGCGAGTGGCCGCTCCATACGTAGTACCTGAAGGTGTATGGGTGGCCACAACAGTGGCTCCTACCAACGCCTCGCCTTTAGAATCAGTAACGGCTCCCGTCAGGGAAGACGTTGTAACCTGTGCATACAGCCCTAATGAAGCTATAAACGCCAAGCCCATGGTGAGTAAAATTTTCCTCATAATTTATGGTTTTAGTGGTTGAAATTCCGGTCGCAAAAATATCCTTTTGAGGGGTAAAACTGTCAGGGTCTATTTTAAATCTTTCAAACATTTTATTAACAATTTCATAACCCCCTAAACCACTTATACTTTATCGTTTGCACTTTGAGTGAAAAACCAATTATTTCCGCTTTTAAATCTTACCATTATCCATGAAAAAGCTTCTTATTCCAGCCATGCTGGTAATTGCCTCGGTTTTATCCCTCCAGGCTCAAACCGATTTACCCTATTATCTACCCCCCCAGGTTCAATACGATCCGGCCATCCCAACGCCCAGGTCTATTATTGGGCACGAGGTGGGCGAATGGCATGTAACCCATGATAAGTTAGTTAACTACATGATGGCCCTCGACAAAGCTTCAGATCGAATCACCCTTGAGCAAACCGGTTTTACCCATGAAGCCCGACCCCTGCTTTTACTTACGATTACTGCACCCAAAAACCATCAGAATATTGAAACAATTCGCCTGCAGCATCTGCAATTGGGTGATGCTTCAAAATCTGGTTCGCTTGATGTAAAAGGTATGCCCGCAGTTTTTTACCTCGGTTGTAGCATTCACGGCAATGAAGCCAGTGGCGCCAATGCCGGTTTACTCATGGCCTATCACCTGGCTGCAGCTCAAGGCCCTGAAATTGAAAAATATCTGGAAAATACCGTTATTCTATTCGACCCAAGTTTTAACCCCGATGGATTACAGCGCTTTTCGGGCTGGGTAAACTCGCGTAAAAGCAAAGTCATTTCTACGGATGCCAACGACACCGAACATAATGAAGCCTGGCCAGGAGGGCGTTTTAATCACTATTGGTTTGATCTTAACCGCGATTGGCTGGTAGCGCAAAATCCAGAGTCGCAGGCCCGCGCCAAAAAATTTCAGGATTGGAGACCAAATGTGCTTACCGATCATCACGAGCAGGGCACCAATGCCACGTTCTTCTTTATGCCGGGAGTGCCTTCACGCGTTCATCCGCTCACGCCCGAAAAAAATCAGGAGTTGACACGCAAGATGGGAGAATATCACGCGAAAGCGTTGGATCAAATTGGCTCACTGTATTTTACACAGGAAGGCTACGATGACTTTTATTATGGCAAGGGCTCCACGTTTCCGGATGTGCAAGGTTCTATTGGAATTTTGTTTGAGCAGGCAAGTTCACGCGGTCATGCACAAGAAAGTGTAAATGGCGTGTTGCGTTTTCCTTTTACGGTGCGCAATCATTTTGTTACGATGCTGAGTTCTCTGAAGGCGATTAATGAAATGCGCGAAGAGTTACTTACCTACCAGCGCGACTTTTTCAAAAACGCTGCAACCGATGCCTCTAAAGATCCCGTAAAGGCCTATATCATTGGCTCGAAAGATAATGCCCGGGTGTTTCACTTTGCCGAAATGGCGCTACGTCAAAAAGTGGATGTATACAAAGCCTCTTCAACACAAACCATCAATGGAAAAGTGTTTGATGCAGAGTCGAGCTATATCATTCCCCTTAACCAGACCCAGTACAAGCTCATTCACGGCATGTTCGATAAGCAATTGAAATTTAAAGACAGCATCTTCTATGACATCTCCAGCTGGACCTTGCCACTTGCCTTCGGACTTGACTACGAAGAAATAAAAACCGCTCCTGCCTTGGGAGAAAAAGTTGCTGACTTGAAAATGCCTGTGGGCAAAGTGATTGGCAAGGGCGATTATGCTTATGTGTTTGAACCCTACGGCTATTATTCTCCGCGGGCCATGTACCGTTTGCTCGATAAAGGCGTGAGGATTAAAGTGGCCACCGAACCTTTTTATGCAGAGGGCAAAAAATTTGATCGGGGATCGGTCATGATTCCTGTTGACAATCAGGATCGCTTTCCTGACCAGATTAGTGTGCTCGTGAAAGAGATCACTGAAAAAGACGGGGTTGATGTTTATTTTGTAAGTACAGGTCTCGACTACCGAGGAGTAAGCTTGGGCAGCAGTTCGTTTTATACCTTGCGTAAACCCGAAATTGCCATGCTGGTAGATGGTGGCGTGTCGCCCACAGATGCCGGTGAGATCTGGCATTTGCTGGATACTCGTTTTCAAATTCCGCTTACGATGATTCCGACTAACCTATTCAACACGGCTTCTATACAACGGTATAACACGATCATTATGCCGGAAGGAACTTATACTACCATTAATGATGCGGCAAAAGAAAAGTTAAAAAACTGGGTACAGGCCGGTGGTGTGGTGATTGGTTTTGAACGTGCTTTAAATTTCTTCACCTCGGCAGGCCTTGGAAAGTTTGATGTAAAAAAGGAAGAGGAAAAGGAAAAAAAGGATCCGGTAAAACCTAAACCTTATGCTGACATCGATGAAAATACGCGAGCCCAGGAGACCAGCGGTGCTATTTTCGAAGCGGATGCTGATCTTACCAATCCGATTCTATATGGTTATACCTCTGCCAAAGTACCGTTGTTTAAATCCAACAACTTATACATTCAAAAAGCAAATGGAGCGTATTCTAATCCGTTAGTTTATGGCAACGCACCGTTGCTGAGTGGCTACATCACCAGGCCTAATCTCGACAAACTCAAAAACTCTTCCGTGTTGGGCACGTCTGCATTAGGAAGAGGTCGTGTGATTGGCTTTACTGAAAACATGGCCTTCCGTGCTTTCTGGTTCGGAACTAACAAAATGCTCATGAATGCGATCTTCCTTGGGCCTATGATTAGTTCGGAAGCAAGCCGATAATTTAGAGATAGTTGTTTTAATAGAGGCGTGCAGAAATTCTGTACGCCTTTTTTATTCTCGCTCATTATTTTGTTAATCCTTAAATTAAACTGATCGGATGAGTAATGGAGGCTCCAATGGAGACATTCCCTCAAACCGCCACGAAAGGCCGCCAAAAGAAACAATACATCAAGATTATTTTTACCTTTGCAAAACCCTCTGTTCCAGCGTGATCCGTAAATTTTTTCCGCTAGACAAAAATTACCTGCTCGAAGAAGCCCAGCTTACTCTTCAGGATACCCTGCTCACTCAATTAATTGAGAAGGTTAAAATCCATTACCAACAAATTCATAACCCGTTGGGCCTGGATGATGCATTCAGTCAACGGTTAAAAACCTATCAATCCAGAAATCGAAAACCGCTTTACAGCTTTTATCAAAACCTGGCAGGGGTCTATCGCTATAAATTTGGTGAGAACCAACTGGGTTTTGTGTGGGATGGCCGTGATCATAGCGAGAAATACAAAGAAGAATGGACGCAGACCTTCTGCCAATGGACTTATGACTTTTGCCGGCACGAATTATTCATACAAGCCGTACTCGACTTGACGGTATTTCTGCCAGACAACCGCCATGCCGACCTGGCCGAGAACCGGATGAATTATTTTATTCTCAAACACTTCGATGTGAAGATTCACAAAAGTCGCGGCATTGTGGAAATGAGGGTGGCCTGATCTCTTCGCCAAAGCTTTCCCTGTGAGGTTTGATCCCTCGCCCGAAAATCACTAATTTATCCGACTTATTAAGCTAAACCCACTCCTATGACACCCCGTCAATTGTTTGTCTTTATCTCGGTGACAGTTACACTCCTTTTGCTGATCTGGAGTTATTTCTGGATTGACGTACTGTTGCTTTTTATCCTTGTCGCACCCGTTATTTTCATGGGGATCCAGGATATCGTTCAATCAAAACAATCGATCCGTAGAAACTTTCCGGTGTTGGGCCGGTTGCGTTACGTTTTTGAAGACTTGCGCCCGAAAATTCAACAATACTTTGTAGAGAACGATACGGATGGCGCACCGATTAACCGCAATGAACGCTCTGTAATTTATCAACGTGCCAAAAAACAGGTTGATACCATTCCGTTTGGAACCCAACTGGATGTATATGCCGAAGGCTATGAGTGGATGACACACTCTATTGTGCCGCTGGACTTTCATAAAATGGAACACCACCCGCGGGTACGCTTTGGCGGAAAGGATTGCAAGCAACAGTATGATATGAGTGTACTTAATGTGAGCGCCATGAGTTTTGGATCGCTGAGCCAGAATGCAGTACTCGCCCTGAATGGCGGTGCAAAAATTGGCGGCTTTGCACACAACACAGGCGAAGGTGGCTTGAGCCCCTATCACCTGCAGCCCGGAGGCGATATTATCTGGCAGATTGGTACCGGCTACTTCGGTGCCCGCACTCCGGATGGAAAATTTTCGGACGAAGCATTTCAGAATAATGCTACGAAACCGAATGTGAAGATGATCGAAATAAAACTCTCGCAAGGTGCCAAACCCGGCCACGGTGGAATTTTACCAGCCAAGAAAAATACTCCCGAGATCGCTGCCATTCGATTAGTAGAACCAGGCACCACCGTTTTCTCCCCTCCGTTTCACAGTGCTTTCGGCACACCGATCGAACTGATTTTATTTGTAAAACGGCTGCGCGAACTATCGGGTGGCAAACCGGTAGGGTTCAAACTTTGCATCGGTCGCAAGAGTGAGTTTTTATCCATCTGCAAAGCGATGGTACAACTCAATACGTATCCTGATTTTATTACCATTGACGGTGGCGAAGGCGGAACAGGGGCTGCTCCTCCAGAGTTTAGCAACTTTGTTGGGATGCCCATGCTGGATGCTCTTGCTTTTGCGGATAATGCGTTACGTGGCTTTGGCATTCGCAATGAAATGAAATTGATTGCCTCTGGAAAAATACTCACCGGTTTTCATCTTGTGCGCGCAATGGCCCTTGGTGCCGATACGTGTAACACGGCCCGCGCTATGATGATGGCCCTTGGTTGTATCCAGGCATTAGAGTGTAATAAGAATACCTGTCCGACTGGAGTTGCAACACAAGATCCGTATTTCATGAAGGGCCTGGTAGTTGAAGACAAGAAAGTTCGCGTGGCAAATTATCATAAGAACACAGTAGAAAGTTTTGTTGAACTGCTGGGCGCCTCAGGCATTGATCACCCCGATAAGATTAATCGCACCCATGTGTATCGCAGGGTGTTTATGAACCTGGTAAAGACTTACGAAGAGATTTACCCAACTATTCCGGATGGTTGTTTATTAGATGGTGGCGATGTGCCATTTGATTATGAGGACTATTTGAAGCGCTCATCGGCAGAGAAGTTTGAGGTGCCGGCATGATATTGTTTATGGCACTCCTAAAAATTGTTGTTCTAAAAAAACTATTTCACAGAAACAGTAATTGCCCGGGAATTCTCTTTGATAAATTTTGCCTCGATGAAAAATGAATTCGAAGGCAGCTGGGAAAAGCGGTGGCATCCACTCCGTGAGGAATGGGTTGTTTACTCAGCCCACCGCAACAAGCGCCCCTGGCAAGGTGCCGGCCTAATCGAACATAAAGAATCTCCCAATTACGATCCCACCTGCTACCTGTGCCCCGGAAATCCGAGGGTCCACGGAACTGTCAACCCAAACTATCAGGATGTTTTTATTTTTGAAAACGACCACCCGGTGGTAAGTATGAATGCGCCTGTTGTTACCTTACCTACTACGGATAGTCTATACAAAAAAGAGCGGGCGCTCGGCATCGCGAAAGTAGTTTGCTATGACCCCCGCCATAATATTACGCTCTCGCAGATGAAGCTTGAAAAGGTGGTGAAAGTGTTTGCTGCTTTTCAACAACAGATGGTTGAGTTCGATAAGAATGCAGTTATAAAATCAGTGTTGATTTTTGAGAATAAAGGGGAAGCGGTTGGGGTAAGCAATTCACATCCGCATTGCCAGATTTACGCTACTGATTTTCCATTTAAATTGGTAGAACAACAAATTAATATTGCGAATAAACATCGGGAGATTTATTCCAAAAATATTTTTGAGGAAATTATTGAAAATGAGAAAAGGGATAGCCTTCGGGTACTTGCAGAAAATGAAAATGCAATCGCCTTCATTCCCTTCTTTGCCCGTTATGCATATGAGGTTATGATCTTCCCTAAAAAAAATCATCAATCGCTAATCTCACTTTCTCCACAAGAACTCAGCGACCTCACGAGCGCGTTTCACCAGGTGGTGCGAAGAATGGACATGAACTTTCAAATGGATTTTCCATATGTTATGTCTATCATGCAGGCGCCTGTGGATGGAGCAGCATACCCGGAATTCAGAATGCATCTTTGGTTGCAGCCACCTTACCGGCAACCGGGCCTGATTAAATACCTGGCGGGACCAGAGATTGGAGCTGGAAATTTTATGGCCGATACGATGCCGGAGGATAAAGCGGCAGAATTACAAAAAGTAAATCTCAGCGAATATGTCCATGAGCGATGACGAAGCATCTACAAAATTTATAGAAGCTTCGGCTCCTGGCCGTTTGGATGTAATGGGTGGAATCGCTGATTATTCGGGATCACTCGTTTTGCAAATGCCCATTGCCCATCGAACTCATATTAAATTACGCCTGCGCGAAGACTATCAATGTCATGTAAAAAGTCAGTTAAGCTCTGGGGAAACCTTGATCGCCCACGTTGATTACCGGGACTATCTCAATAACAATCAGGTTGACTATCAATTCGCACAGAATAAATATAAACAAAATACCAGCCAGACGTGGATCGCCTATGTGTTGGGTTGTGCTCTTGTACTTCAAAAAGAAAAAGGCATAAATTTTAAGGGAGCAGATCTTGATCTTCACTCCACTGTTCCACTGGGAAAGGGTGTAAGTTCATCGGCCTCTATTGAAGTGGCGTGCATGAAAGCACTTGTCGAAGCGTTTCATCTCGATTTATCGGGCACGTTGCTTCCGATTCTTGCTCAAAGGGTGGAGAATCTTGTGGTGGGCGCACCTTGCGGCCTTATGGATCAATTGGCCTGTTACCTGGGTGAATCGAAAAAACTCTTACCCATTCTTTGCCAGCCCGACAAAATTGATAGCCTTATTTCAATACCTGATGAAATTTCTTTTATCGGAATAGACAGTGGTGTCAGACATTCAGTAGCCGGAGCCTCTTACAGCGAAGTCCGGGCCGCTGCTTTCATGGGGTATTCTATCATCGCCCATTCGCTCGGCATTTCCCCTAACGAACTTCATTCTGCTAAAGCGACCAATAATTTTTCATCTCTTCCTTATCAGGGATTTCTTTGCAACATTCCACTGGAGGATTTTAGAAATTCATTTGAAAATATTCTACCAACATCCATACTAGGAAAAGAATTTCTAAATAAGTATGAGACTATAGATGCCATAACTACGATCGGTGAACAAATAAACTACCAGGTTCTTCAATGCACTTCGCACCCTGTGTTTGAACACAATCGGGTTATTCAATTCAAAAATTACCTTACACTATTGCAGGATACTAAATTCATTGATCAGAGAACTGACATTTTAAAAAGCATGGGCAACCTCATGTATCAGTCGCACGAAAGTTATTCTCGATGTGGCCTTGGTTCACCCCGAACAGATGAGATTGTAACGCTTGCTAAAAACACCCCTGGAATTTATGGAGCGAAAATTACAGGTGGGGGAAATGGCGGCACGGTCTGCCTGCTGGTTGATCGGTCAGGAAAAAAAGAGGTACTGAAATTACATCAGATTCTTTGCGAAAAACACAATCAGGAACTGGTTCTTTTTGAATAATTGAGCTTGGGTAGACTCACCATTCTATTATTTTTAAATGCCGACTTTGATTAAATTTACAATCAACCCAAACACCCTCCTGATTCCATGAACCGATATCTGTCCATCCTGAACGCCCGCACCGCGTTCGCCTTAAGCATTTCGATCCTGGTTTCCTTTATAACGCTGCACTACAAATTTCAATACAACTACGACCTGGCTTTGATCAGCATCGCCATTATTTTTCCACTCGTGTTTACAATCCGTAGCGCGTTTAGAAGGAGAGAAAAGGCGCTTGAATTTTTATCGCTTTTTAAATCTGGTCTGATCACTGTTGATTGCTGTTTTCAGGAAAACAAGAAACTGGAGGATTCTAAAAAGCTGGAAATTCAAAGTCAGATTAAATTAATTTCTAATCGGCTGGTCGATTACCTGGGGCCTAAAATCTGCACTAAAGAAAGTCTCTATTCGGAAATAAGTAAGGTTGCTCTATTCATTAAGAATAATTCAGAGCCAATCGGGAATGGCACTGCATTAAAAATTTTCCGCTTCATGAAGGATGTACATAGGGGTACAGAAAACCTTATCGCCATTAATCAGCATCGTACCCCAATCGCCATTCGTGCATATTGTTTAATTTTCATCTACATCTATCCGGTCATCTACACTCCCTCCTTATATAACAAATTGCATGATGGAATCTCGGTGAATGATTCATGGATTTTATATGCCCTCTCCGCTGTTTCTACCTTTATCCTGATTTCGCTTTATAATGTGCAGGATCAGATGGAAAACCCATTTGACCAACGCGGTTTGGATGATATCCAGTTAAACGACTTCAGAATAAGCTAAAGTCCAGGCTTCGTGTAATTGAATTGTACCCTTAAAAGGTTAAGCGGTCACTTCATCAAACACCTTAACAAAGGCTTTCATTTCATCGGCTGTGCCAATACTCACGCGGCACCATTCCTTTTGCTGATAATCCCACACACGAATCAGAAATCCTTTTTCATCGAGTTTCGACAAAATAGTTTTACCATCCATCGGTGCCGGGAAGAGCACTACATTGGTTTGTGATTTTCCGTAGAAGATATTCTTCCTATCAAGATAATCGGTGAGCACTTTACGGGCTACCGAATTCTTCTCGCGAGTCATTTTCATAAAGTCTTCATCACCAAGAACTGCCTTTGCAGCTGCTAATGCGGTCTGGCTAGGAGAAATTGTGTCTCCGTATTTCCCAACTTTCTTAAGCACATCGGGATGCGCAACAATGTAGCCGATTCGCAAACCAGCTAATCCATAAACTTTAGAGAAAGTCTTTGAAACAATCAGGTTCGGGGTGCTTTGCAGAATAGAGACCATCGACTTCTGCTGGGCGGGTTCAAGAAATTCAAGGTATGCTTCATCAGCATACACTAAGGTTTTCTTAGAAGCTTCTTCACAAAATGATTTTACGACATCTGAGTTTACAACCGTACCGGTGGGGTTGTTGGGATTGCAGGAGAAAACCAAGCGGGTATCATCTTTTATGGCTGATAATAGTTTTTCATAGTCAAACTCTAATTTTTCGTTCAGATCAACCTTATCCCAGGTGGCATTCATTTGTTGTGCATAGTTCATGAGCAATGTGAATGTAGGATATGCTGATAATACCCGGCCACCATCAAGGCCATAGGCAATGCCGGTCTGACACAATAACTCACCGGATCCAGCCCCGAGCAAGATAAACTTAGGATCTACTCCCTCCTTCTCAGCAAGAATTTTCCGGAGTTCTTCCATCTGTGTAAAGGCGTAGCGATTGCCTTCGCTTAAGATCTGTACAACTGCTTTCTTCGCTTTTTCAGATGGGCCATATGGGTTTTCATTGGAGTTCAACCGAACCTTCGCCCCGCTGAGTTTCGACCCACTAAAGAATAGTCGCTCGGCCTCGCTGGCAGGGCCAGCCATTAAAGTGTTTACCAACGCGGGAGTAACGGTAAATCCTGCGGTTAATGCAAGGGTAGACTTGAACCAATCTCTGCGACTAAGTTGTGTTTTCATATTCGGGGGATTTGAGTCGATGAAGGTACTGAAAATTTGGCCGATTAAATGATTCTTATAATTTAAAAATTACCGCCATGGTGCTTTAAGTGTTGCGGTTACATACGCTTCTCCATCCAATACAATCATAGGATCTCCAACATTCTTCGGATGGTTTCTTTTTTCAAGTCGATAGGAGCCCTGGCCCTGCGTTTGTGAATTGTAATAGATACGATCACCTTGTACATACCAGGTACCACGATCACCGCTCTGAGAGGATGTACCGCCATAAACTTCAGGAGTATTTACACTGCGTGAACTTTCACCACTGTAAACATAGGTTCCGTCCGCATTTAGCGTGATGCATTTATTCGTACTGCTGTTTAACGAGTTGCTCATGTAACACCACTTGCCTACTAATTCCGGGGCAACCTGGCCACCGCCTGGAATTTGTGACCCATCGGAGGTCGCATTTCCGGCCCCGCGTGAATACGAAATCTGCTGACCATTGGCTGTAAGATTCAATTGATTACCCTTGATAGCATAGGCAAACATGACTTGACCCTGAGTAGTTGTAAGTATAATGTGGCCTTGTGATACTTCATAAGGAAATGTGTTTCCGATGTACACACATTGGCCGTTCGATTTAAATTCAATAGTCTCACCATTTCCCGACCACACCCCAATTAACCCCGCATCTGCTTTTGCAGAAGTGGGTTGAGCGCCAGGACTAGCTGCTACTACCGGAGCCTGATCACCTCCGCCATTGCGTGTAAATGTTACTGTTCCATCCAGATCGCCACCAGAAAGTGTGAGTGAATTCCCCTGCAGCTTGTAATTGTAGACAGTAGATTGGCCCGCCTGAATGAGAGTCAACTTGTCGCCCTGTGTGGTGAATTTTATCATCTCACCATCAAACTCACCGCTGCCATCGTCATTCAGCATCAATGTCATTTGATAGCCAAACTGCGAATTCTGCCAAAGGCCATATATTTTTCCTTGCTGCTGAACCTTAGCCCCAATCTGGCCCAACAGAACGAGCGGCAAAAAGAACACAAACAAAAGGACTGATTTCATTGGAGACAATATCCAACGAAATTAACAAAAACAGGAAATAACTAATGCTCATCAGGAGGAATAATCCCCATTTTACGCATCAGAAAAGTGGCATTGGCTTTTTGTGCTACCCCGGGATGAAGGGTGTAATCAAATGCTAATTGATCATTTTCAATTTTTCCTTCGAAACACGCATTAGCAATTTGGTTCGGATATTGTTCCGCCAGATTGCCCAAGGCGATATCATGGGTAGCCAGTACGACCAGCGCATTCATATCTTTCAATTGTCGTAGTAATTCCCGTGACCCCAATTGTTTATCCGTTGAATTTGTTCCCTTCAGGATTTCATCCAGCAAAATAAATGCGGGCTTACCCGAACGAAGTTCCTGCATGATGGATTCAAGGCGATGTAACTCAGCAAAGAAGTACGATTGATGATCCTGTAGTGAATCAGTGGTACGCATCCCGGATCGCAATGCAATCAGCGGCATTCGCCAATGGCGTGCACACACAGGCGATCCAATACTTCCCAACACAAAGTTTACACCTAATGAACGCAGAAACGTACTCTTGCCAGCCATATTGGCTCCCGTAATCAACCAGATGTTTGCAGACTTACCGAGATCAAAATTATTCGTGATCCGGACAGAATTGGGTATAAGCAAATGGCCCACATCCTTGCCTTCCAACTCGAGCTGTGAATTTATTTTGGGAAATGCATAATTCGGAAAATTGTAATGCAACGTTGCCAATGAAAGCAGGCTATCCCACTCCCCCAACGACTCCAGCCAATGGGGCAACTCATTTGCATTTTGTTCACGCCATCTTTCAAGTCTGGCTACAGCATGGAAATCATAGAGAAATAAACCATTACCAAATTGCATAGCAATAGGATTCATGCGGGCTTCAAGTGAATTAACCAGCAAAGAAAACTTCTTTACTTTTTCAAATGCCTTAATAGCAGTCGCCTGATGCTTCTTCATCAGCACGGATTTTGTTTCTTGATTGGCGAGCTTCTCAAAAATGCGCGCATAATTACTCAACACTTTCCTCCCCGAACTGAGCACGCGCTGAAATTCTCCGATCCGCTTTGCATGAAAACCGGCTATCGTGATTTGCACGATCATCATGATGAATAGCAGGGGAAAATAACTCCAATTGTAAATTGTGAAGCCTACAGCAATTAACGTTATAGCTGGAAGCCCCCAGCGCAACAACGAGTAGATTGTTCTCCCATAAATAAAAGGTTTCTCGCTCAGCCAACTAAGTATAGTGGATCGATCGAACGAAAAATCATTGATCTGCCGGCCAAGTGCCCAAACCTGTTGTCGGAATTCTACCATCGCCCCTAGTTCCTTAACTGCTTCCTGTCGTAGTATCAACTCATCTTCCAGGAAGGGCAGATTTTTTAAATCGTGAGCCAATCGCTCCTCCCCTAATTGAGTACCACATCGATTCAGATATTGAAATACTGAACCCACTCCAAACAAATCAAGATCGTGGCTATAAGGATGATGCGGATCGGCAAATCGACTTCCATCCGAAAAATTTGTTGGCTCAAAAAGAATTGCTTTAGCCTCCTGCTTGTTAAGTAATTCCAGGTAACTCGTTAACTGCTTTTGCTCTTCTTGCTGTGATTGCCGATTGACCAGAAAGATAAAAATCGCCAATGGAATTGGTATCAACCAAAAAAATACGGAATCAGTAAAACCCAAATAAATAAATATCCCCATCAGCAATACGAGTGCTACCCGGGACCACGCATACCATCTGACTATTTTTTCTATCTGTTCGCGTTCAAGCTGAAATCGTTGGGCACGTTGCAGATAAAATTCGGAGGTGGACATAGCAGAGGAACTGATCAAATCATTTTTTCAATGATTGCCATGACTTGTGTCAAATACAATTCATCCGTTTTATCAAAATCATTCAAGGTATCACTATCTACATCAAGGACGAGCACCACTTCATTGTTCTTAAGGGCTGGCAAAACAATTTCAGATTTAGAATCCGCGCTACAGGCTATGTGTCCGGGAAATTCATCAACGTTCGGAACAATGATCGTTTTCTTTTCTTTCCAGCAAGCACCACACACGCCTTTGCCAAATGCAATTCGTGTGCAGGCAATAGGTCCCTGAAAAGGTCCTAACACCAATTCCTGCCTGCCCGCAGGCACAACATTGTTCTTTACGATATAAAACCCGACCCAGAAAAAATTCATAGTCTGCTTTAACGCAGCCGCGATATTCGAAAGGTTAGCAACCAAATCAGGTTCCCCAGTGGTCAAGGCCTCAATTTGGGGTATCAGCGTTTCATACCTTGAGGCTTTGTCAGTGGATTTAGAAATAATTAGATTTTCGGCCATTCGTATTTAGATGTACCTGTAAAATTAGAAAAAGACAATGGGGAATCAACTTCGTTACCCTTGATAAAACAAGAGAACAATGATTAAGGCGATCAGAATTCCAATAATCTGAATGACAATGCGTGACCGCATAAAGGTTGAATTTGCAGAAAGAAACTCCGGAACTTCTGCCAATGCAATGTTTGGCCTAATTACCCTTGCCGGGATAAATCGTTGAGCCTGTATTAATAATGAGCATTTTCTCGTCCCGTGGCAGTTCATCCTTCATTTGCAACAACAAGGCAAGCCCGGCTATTCCTGAAGGCTCACAACGAACTTTATGCTTACGAATAATTTCTAAAGCCTCTTCAATAAAATTTTCGTCCACATCCAAAATACCTGAAAGATGGCCGATGCGGTTATTCTGAATCAGGGAATTGATATAAAACTGGTAATCGTCCAACGATGGCAGGTAATAAGAAAACAACTTATCCATGCGCGAGTTGGCATCGCGGGTAGTAGCCCCCATGAAATTACATTGACTTATTTTCTGAATATCGCCAAGAAAGCGTGGGTCATGCCTGTAAATGCGGTTATTAAACTCGCGTTCTACAATGATCAGAATATTTACAAATAAATCGCCTGTGCCAAAGGGAACAAAACAATAGCTTGGGTTTTCGTTCAGCACTTCGTACGACAGCCAGTCGTAATAATTATCGTTAAACCGATCCAGAATCTCACGATAAGTAATATCAATACCTTCTTTGTTGTTGGTAAGTTCTTTAATCTCTTTACCTGTAAAAGATTGTTTGCTTAAATCTGTTTCAAACACCTCACAGCCCATCTTACGAAGCGACTCTTTAATTTCTTCACTGATGCGGTGGTCCATCAAAACTTTCAATTTAGTATTGACTTTATACAAATTGAAAAAATGCTGAATAGCCGCAGCCGCACTCCCGGAAGAAATAATGGATACCTCCTTAATGTTGTACCGTTTGGCTTTAATCAAAACCTCCCAGGCCATACGGGCTTTGTGCGTACCGGTAGGATTTGTGCTTTCATCCTTTAACCACACATTGGTAAAACCGGGCACTTCAATCTGAAAAGTACTGGATGCAGGAAATTTAGGTTCATAAAAAGGCCGTGGCGGAAATTCTGGTTTTGATGGATCGTTTAGCGAAGGTACATAAAGACCAGCGATGGTTTCTTCAGTAGCGCTGTGTAACGACTTCTCGTCCGCCATTTGTTCTTTGATCAGATCAATCTCTTTCTTCGAAAGTTTTTCAAACAAGACATTGGCAATCTTGGTAGCAAAAGACTCCATGTTGTTGGGATCAATTGCCTTGGTGGAATCTGGTTCAGCTTCGTCTGAGTCGATATCCAGAAGATTTTTATACTTATCCGCAAAACGATTGCTGATCAATGTGTTCCAGTCCAATTGATTTTGAGTGGCAAACAGGCTAAGCAAGTTGCGTAGCGATTGAGTAGCGCCCGGAGGGCTTTTTAAATTGAAAGCCCTGCGCAACAAATCTTCTGATGGTCCTTGCGGATAACTAAGCGAAAGTTGTGGATCTAATGATGTTGTATTCTTAACAAAATCCTTTACAGCCTTTTGTAGGCCATGAATAAAACTCCAACGCCCCGTACCTACCGACTCGTGATACCCTGTGCGGGCAAGTTGCTCACGCACAAGATCCAGGATTTCTTTAGGGATTCGCTTGGCAGATGCTTTCTTCATGAATGACAAAAGATCGCAGTATCTGCTGAGATTAGCAACCCATTGGCATAATTACCATGCTTGAGTCTCAGAAATAGGTTACTCTCCGGAAGCCTTTGCCGGATTCTCAGAGTCTGTAGTTGCGATGGGTTGATCAGGTGCAGAAATATTCCCTTCATTCTCTGGCGTAATCTTTATCTCGATGGTTTCCTGAATTACCACGGATTCAGAAACCGGATCTAATTCTTCTTTAAAAAATTTCTTCTGAGAAAAGAGAATAGTCACTACGCCAATAAAGATAGATGAATCGGCTATGTTGAATACCGGACTGAAAAATTCAAAGTATTCGCCTCCTTTAAAAGGCACCCACTCTGGCCAGTAAAAGTGAAACAGTGGAAAATACAGCATATCAATTACCTGGCCATGAAACCATTTGGTCGGTGCTTCCACCGGGGCATTATTTAAGAACACCCCGTAAAAAGTACTGTCAATTACATTGCCGATAGCTCCACCCAAGATAAGAGCGAGACAAATCAAGAACCCATTGTGTGCCTGCTTTTGCACCATCTTAACCAGATAATAACCTATGCCGAACATAGCAAAGATCCGGAAAACCGTTAGGGCGAGCTTACCAAATTCACTATTCCATCGAATCCCAAATGCCATTCCCGGATTAAGCAGGTAATGCAACTTAAACCAATTGCCCACCACATTAACCTCCTGATGTATATACATAAAGTTATACACCAATAATTTACTTGACTGATCAATCAGGATTATAATCAAGGCAATCAAAAAATACTTTTTGTAATTCATCTTTTCCATCTTCGGTTTCAGCAATCTGAAACGGGTTAATTCACCATTATCTTCACCTTCAATACAAATTCATCCATATCCACTTCCGTGAACCCAGGTACTGACTCTTTTAATTCCAGCGATAGCGCTTGTGTTTCCGTGCGGATGTAGTCCTTATGCTCGAGCAATGCAGAAGAACCCTCACCACTTTTTTCTACCTCAATTGAAATTTTATCAAGCACTTCAAGACCCATGTCCTTGCGAAGGTTTTGAACCCGGTTTACAAAATCGCGGGCAATACCCTCGCGCTTCAACTCATCGGTAAGGGTAATGTCAAGAGCAACCGTCAATCCATTTTCCGAAGCTACCGACCAACCAGGTATATCTTCGGAGGAAATCAATACATCCTCCAGTACCAGATCAAAGCCACCTTTACTCAACGTGCCCTTCTTTTCAATAGTCTGAATATCTTCCTTACCAAACGAATTGATGACAGCCGAAACTTCTTTCATCTTCGGTCCATATTGTTTCCCCAGCCTGGCAAAATTGGGTTTCACTTTCTTTACCAATAAGCCGGAGGCATCATCTATGTACAGAATCTCTTTAACGTTAACCTCGGCCTTAATGATGGCCTCCACACTTTTTACACGTTGAGCAAATTTTTCATCCAACACCGGTAAGAGCACTTTTTGGAGTGGAGTGCGAACTTTTATTTTACTGTTCTTGCGGATCGAGTGTACGAGTGAACAAATACGCTGGGCATAATCCATCGACTTCTCCAATTCCACATCCCTTCTCCAGGTTTCAGGTTTGATCATTAATGAATGATGAATCGACTCGAACTGAAGCGGGGTGTTAAATTGTTTTGCACGACTGCGAATATTGTCAGTTAGTCCTTTATATAGCCATTCACTAAAGAACGGAGCAATAGGCGCCATCAATTGTGCCGTTACCATCAAACATTCGAATAAAGTTTCGTATGCAGCGCGTTTATCTTCCGAAAGAAGAACTTGTTCAGGTTTGCCCGAAGACGCTTCAGCATAGGTAGGCTTGCCATCCGAAGCTTTAGCGTAGGATGGTTGCCAGAAACGTTTTCTATTCAACCGCACATACCAGTTCGAGAGGTGATCATTCACAAATTCCTGGATGGCACGGGCTGCCTTAGTCGGTTCATAGTCATTGTAGGCGGCAGTAACCTCCTCAATCAACGATTGTTCTTTAGTGATAATCCACTTGTCAAGCGGTGCGAGCTTTTCAATGGGCACATTGTTCATTTCATCCTTCACAAAGCCATCGATGTTGGCATACAAAACAAAGAATGAATATGTATTAATCAGCGTTCCAAAAAATCTGCGTTGAGTTTCAACAATACCGTCAAAGTCAAACTTAAGGTTGTCCCAGGGTGGTGCATTTTCCATCATATACCAACGCACAACATCGGGTCCGTATTTAGAAAGTGTCTCAAACGGATTTACCACGTTGCCCTTGCTCTTCGACATTTTGTTACCGCTCTTGTCAAGCACAAGGCCATTGGAGATAACGTTCTTAAATGAAACCCCTCCATTTCCCACCCTCTTGTTAACCGCTTTAATCTCATCACTGCTTTCGCTGAGCATAACCGCAATTGCGTGCAGTGTGAAAAACCAGCCCCGGGTTTGGTCAACTCCTTCGGCAATAAAATCCGCAGGATAATTTTTTTCAAATACCTCTTTGTTCTCAAAAGGATAATGCCACTGCGCATATGGCATGGCTCCGCTATCAAACCAAACGTCAATCAAATCAGCTTCGCGATACATCGGCTGACCGCTTGCGCTCACCAAAATAATTTCATCTACATAAGGTCTATGCAGGTCCATGGTCCATCTACCATCTACCATCGCTTGCTTCATCAAACCTGCCTTTACAGACCTCTCAACTTCTTTCTTTAAAGTTTCCAGTGAACCGATGCAGATTTCTTCCTTGCCGTCTTTTGATCTCCAGATTGGAAGGGGTGTGCCCCAATAGCGTGAGCGGGACAAGTTCCAGTCAACAAGATTTTCCAGCCAATTACCAAAGCGACCCGTACCGGTAGATTCGGGTTTCCAATTTATGGTCTTGTTCAGTTCTGCCATTCGATCCTTTAAAGCCGTGGTTTTAATAAACCAGCTATCCAGCGGATAATACAATACTGGCTTATCAGTGCGCCAGCAATGCGGGTAGGTGTGTTCGTACTTCTCTACTTTAAATGCTTTGTTCTCCTCTTTTAAAATGATGGAGATGATTACATCCGTATTTTTATAATCCGGGTTAGTCTCATCTTCATTCGTATAATTCTTCACATAGAAGTCATCCGAACCTAAAGGTTTGTGAGTTTTGATGTTAAACTTCTTAACGGCATCCGCCAGTTGCTTCCCGATGGCAGAAATGAATTTACCTTTCCTGTCAACGGTGGGAACTTCATTATCTAATTCATCTTTGATGGTCAAGGCAGGAATGCCGTTTTGCTTGGCCACCCTAAAGTCATCGGCCCCGAACGTTGGCGAAACGTGCACAACACCGGTACCATCTTCCGTGGTCACAAAATCTCCGGCAACAACCTGAAACGCCTTGTCGGCATCATAGAAGGGTTGCAGGTATGGCATGAGTTGTTCATATCGAATGCCTACAAGATCTTTTCCGGTAAATTCCTGAGCAACCTGATAAGGAATATTTTTGTCGCCTGTTTTATAATCTTCCAGCTTCAACTCTTTATTCTTATCCGAAAAATATTTCGAGACAAGATCTTTAGCCAACACAACACTGATCGGCTTATACGTGTATTGATTGAACGTGTTTACCTGAACGTATTTTATTTTATCCCCTATTGCCAGTGCTGTGTTCGAAGGAAGAGTCCAGGGTGTTGTTGTCCATGCAAGAATAAAAATGTCACCTTGAGGCTGTTTGTATAAAAACTCTGACTTCGCATTTCTTGTAACCTTAAACTGTGCTACAATGGACGTGTCCTTTACATCTTTATAACAACCCGGCAAATTCAACTCGTGCGAACTTAAACCCGTTCCGGCAGCCGGTGAATAAGGTTGAATAGTATACCCCTTGTACAATAATTTCTTGTCGTACAGTTGTTTTAAAATCCACCACAATGACTCGATGTATTCCTTCTCGTAGGTGATATAAGGTTTTTCAAGATCAACCCAGTAGCCCATTTTCATGGTCAGGTCATCCCATTGGTCCTTATACTTCATCACCGTTTCGCGGCACTTCTTATTATAATCTTCTACCGAGATTTTCTTACCAATATCATCTTTGGTTATGCCCAATTCTTTCTCCACCTGTAACTCAACGGGCAAGCCATGAGTATCCCAACCGCCTTTGCGGTTTACCTGGTAGCCTTGCAAGGTTTTAAACCGACAGAAAATGTCCTTAACGGTACGGGCCATTACGTGGTGAATACCCGGAGTGCCATTGGCCGAAGGCGGACCCTCATAAAAGGTAAAAGAGGGCGATCCTTCGCGGTTGCTTACCGATTTCTCAAAAATCTTCTCTTCTTTCCAAAAAGCCAGAATTTCGGTGGCCACCTGGGCAAGATTCAATTCCTTAAATTCTCTGTATTTGCTCACTTCGCTCTAAAATAAAGGGCGCAATTTAGGACATTTTAAGCATAGGGCATCAGTAATTTGAGGCTTGTAATTTTAGCCTCCAAAGCGATAAAAACTGCCTCTGGATTTACTCTGCCGAGCCCTGACGGTCGTGAATACGAATTTTGCTAAGGTCGATTTCTTCATCTTCCTGTTCACCAATAAAACTGGAATCAAAATCATCAATGGGAAGATGCTCCTTGCTCTTTTTAGGTTTATCGAACGTCAGAATCAAGGCCGGCAACAAAATGAGGTTGGTGAACATTGAAATTAACAATGTAGTGGATGTTAATAAGCCCAATGCTACGGTGCCCCCGAAATCTGAAAAAGCAAAAATGATAAAGCCGGCAAATAATACTACCGAAGTATAAATAATGCTTTTACCGGTTTCCAGAATGCTTTCGCTCACCGCACGGGGTACAAAAAAGCTACTGGACAATAACTCCTGCCGATACTTGGCTAAAAAGCGGATGGAGTTATCAACCGAAATTCCAAACGTGATACTGAAAATGAGAGCCGTACTTGCTTTCAGTGGAATATTGAAATATCCCATCAGGCCGGCTGTAATCATCAAGGCAATCAGGTTGGGAATTAGTGAGATCAAAATCATACGCACATTGGCAAACAGGATGGCCATTGAAAGTGTGATAAGAATACAGGCCAGAATCAAACTCTCGGTAAGATTTTCGATCAGAAACTTATTGCCTTTGATAAATATTTTGGACGAGCCCGTAACCGAGACTTTAACAGTATCACTTTCTGCCTTTAGTGTCTTCTTAAGTTCAGTTACCAGAACTGCAGCTTTAGGCTCTATAATATTATGTACCAGTGAATCCATCTTGACAGATCCGATATCAGCCATCTGCATGGAGATGCGCATCTTGCTGTACGTAGAATCAACAAATGAATTAAATAGTCCACTATTGTCTGATTGCCCTTTCAAATAACCCAGTACATTTTTAGCTTCTATATCAGAAGTAGGCAGGCCATACCATTGTGGATTGTTATTGTAAAAGGCCTGGCGCGAAGCTTTGATAAAGCTCAGGATAGAAATGGGCCTGGATGTTACGGTAATAGAATCAAGAGAGTTCTCAAAACTTTCAATGGTCCTAGCAATCTTAAGGTTCTGCAACGGCCGTTTGCGTTTAGTCTGAAGATCCACCTCTATTTCCATCGGCATAATGCCAGTAAAATTCTCCTCCACAAATTTCAGGTCCTTCTTCACCGTACTCTCTTCTGGGATATCATCTACCATAAAAGAAACAGAATAAAGTCTGCTCATACCAAAAATAGCGAGCACCGTAAAGATCACCGTAACGGAATAAATGAACATGCGATGCCGGCTCACGATCAGGTCAACGAACTTGACAAAGCCACCCAAAATTTTGAAGTCCATGTGGCGTAAGTGCTTGGGCGTAGGTTCTGGCATCCAGGATAAAATACCAGGAATCATAATCAGGCTTACGATAAACAAGCCAATGATGTTAATGCCAGCCACAATCCCAAACTCACGAAGTATGGTGATGTCTGTAGAAAGCAGCGTAAGAAATCCGATGGCTACGGTTAGGTTGGTTAGGAAGGTAGCCAAACCCATCTTCTGCACCACCGCCTCAATGGCCTCCATTTTGTTTTTGCGATTCACATACTCGATGTGATACTTATTCAATAAATAGATCGCATTCGTGATTCCGATAGTCACAATCACTGGCGGTATCAGCCCACTCAACAGACTTATTTTAAATCCAAGTAAAGCAATTGTACCAATTGTCCACACCACCACAACCCCGATCATGATCATAGAAAAAATTACCGCTCTAAACGATCGGAAAAAGAGTAGCATGATGACGCCTGTAACAATAGTTGAGAGGTATAAGAAGAATGACAATTCTTTACGAACCTGCTGGGCCATAACTGACCGCACGAAAGGCAACCCTGCATAATGAATCTGAATGCCTGTATCGTTGGTAAATTCTGTGCCGAGTTCCATCAACCTGTTTGTGACTCCAATCCGCTTGACAGAGTTGGCATATTCCTTTTTCATGGGTGCCAGTACCATAGTTGCACCATTTTCTACATTCACTAACTGACCCATGTAGAATTTCTGATTGCGGGCAATGGCTAATAAACTGTCAAGTTCTTGTTGAGATTGTATCTGATCGGGGAATAGAGGATCGAGATAAAATTTCTTTTCAACCGTATCTTTCAAAATGACCCTTAGCAAGGGCAATGATAACACTTCACCAACGCCTTCAATTTTTTTAAGATTATTACTGAACTCTTTAAGTTTCTGAAAATTCTCAAGTTCGTAGATGGAACTGTCTTTTACTCCGATGGCCATCATATTTCCATCTTCTCCAAACTGTTGCTTGAAGCGATTGAAAAACACCATGTCCGGATCATTGAGTGGTACTGTGCGGGTAAAGTCGTAGCTCATCTCAACTTTAACTGCATGATAACCCATGAAGATGGTGATCACTCCGATGACCGCAATCAGGGGCATCCGAAACCGGATGATAAACTGAGCTATTTTAGTCCACATCTTTTTTACAATTCATGGTGCGACCCTTCAAAAGAGGCCTAAAACTAAGGATTTTTGCAATTAAATTACTTTAATCCGGGTGTTTTGGGGGCTTCAAGAATCGATCTAAAGCTTAAATCTCAAACCCTTTGATCTTCCGATACAGTGAAAGTGCGTGTCGGTCTGTCATCCCAGATACAAAATCAACCACTTCGCGAAAGTGCAGATAAGTATTATCAGGATTCGTAAGAATTATACTGGCAGTTTCCTGAGGCAACAAGCGGGCAAGGTTAGAATATTTACGGGCTTGATTCTTCTTTACCAGGTGTTCTGCGGCTTTGATAAATTCATCGAGCAAGCCAGGCAACACTTCAAATCCCGCGGATTCAATCTCCACAACATGCCGGGCCCGGTATATTCTCTCAATAGAGATGTCGATGATTTGCTTCAACTCATTTTTGTAAGCTCCCAAATCCGTTAAGGCTTGATCAAACTGGCCCGATATAATTTCTGTTTCATGTTGGAGAAATACTTCTACCACATCATTGACTAGCTTGCCAATGGCCATTGCCCGCAGCACGCCAATTTTTTCATCAGCACTTTTTATGCGCGCTGCCTTATCGGGATTAAAATCCTTACGAAGAATACCCGCTAATAATTCGATTGTCTCGTTGATTGAAACCAATCCTAACCGGCAGCCGTCTTCGAGATCAATAATGTTGTAACAGATATCGTCAGCAGCCTCCACCAAAAATGCTAAAGGATGCCGGGCCCATACGTGCTCGGCATTTTTTATCAACCCTAACTTTTCTGCCGTTTGATCAAACAAACTTTGTTCGGTTTGAAAGAATCCAAACTTTTTTTGACTCTTCTTCGATTTATTGCGTTCAGTAAACAAAGCGGGACAAGGATATTTTGTGAATGCCCCGAGGGTTGCCACAGTAAGTCTTAAGCCTTGATACTGACTCTTATTCAAAATACGAAAACCCTGAGCATTGCCTTCAAAGTGAGTAAGATCTGCCCATTCTGATTCGGTAAAATGAGGCTTGTACTTCTGCCCTTCGTGATGGAGAAAAAAATCACTGAGACCGTCTTCACCTGAATGGCCAAAAGGTGGATTGCCTAAATCATGAGCCAACGAGGCTGATGCTACTATGGTACCAAAGTCGTGCGATGAAAATTTCGCTGCCAACTCAGCATGACGTTGAATAAGAACTTCGCCAACGCGTCTTCCTAATGACCGGCCTACGCTGGAAACCTCAAGGCTGTGAGTTAATCGGGTGTGAACAAAATCATGCTCGGGTAAGGGGTGCACCTGCGTTTTATCCTGTAGCCTGCGAAAGGGATGCGAGAAAACAATCCGGTCATAATCCTGCTCAAAAGTACTACGCGTAGATTCTGTTGAGTCAGATTTTTGATTGAGGCGTTGCGAAGAAAGAAGTTGGATCCAGTTCATAAATTATTCCTTCAGCACCATATCAATACACATTACAGCAGCCATAATAAGCATTCGCAACGGGTTGTCGGCCGGCACTTGGGGACTTATCTGTAAGATATAATTATCAGCCGAAGTGAAGAGTTCTTTTCCTATGCCACTCCATTTCTTGGAAACGGAAGCGAATTCCCTGCCATCATTACTTACAAACTTAAAGTCCCAACTGGTCCACTTACCATTAAGCATACACAAAGGTCGCTCGTTGGCATCCAGCACTTCAAACTTACCACCAATGCTAAAAAAATGCTGTTTGAATTTTCCAATTAACTGCTTCCGCTCGTCCAATACCTCCACGGTTGAAAGCCAAAAAGAAACTCCGCGCCTTACGGTAAGTATCGGTTCACCTGCGGGAGTTCTTATCTCCATCTCAAAAGGTGTCATTCGCTTGTATTCCGTAAACCGGAACATCTTAGTGAAAAAACCAAGATTATCCTCCCGGCATTCAAGCAATTGCTCTTTCGTTTCCGGATCGTACACATCAAAGCTATTTGCTGCCTTGAATATTTTTACGTGTTCCTTAACGAAATAAAGGTTTCTGTTGAGCGCGGAATGCATAGAGTTTTACCGGGTCTTGTTTAAAAAGTCGCACTAAAATAAGATAAAGTTCAGGTTGTGCTTGTTGAAAGAGGGCCGGACGTTCAAAAAAGTTCTCAACGGCTACTGCAAAGAACTCTTCCATGCTATCAAAAGCATATCGTCTGAAAAAATGTTGTTCATTAGCTGCCAGGTTAGCCATTTCAGCGGCAGCATACTTTTCAAATTGTGCTACATATTCAGTATTCAATATTTCATAGTGATCCACCAGTTTGTGTTCCAACCACAGGGCATGAGCAAATTCATGGAGCAACAGATTGATTCCATCACTCTCCAGTTTTAGGCCTTCGGCAATCCCGCGCCAACTGAAGACAATTGTCCGCAACCCGGGATTCACCTCCCCTTTGTGCCTTCGATGGGTTATCCGCGAGTTGTAATAATCAGGGTATACTATGATCCTTTTATAAAAGGACAAACCCTTAGATGGCAAAAATAAAAGTAGCTGAGCTGCAGCACATGAAATGATGGCCTTCATTGCCCTTGTCAGCTTCAATCGTTCCCTGGGCACAAATTCAAAATATTCATATTGATCGCGCGCCAGTCGCAAAAACTTCATTTTAAGCGCCCACGGCAACGTAGTGTAGAAAATGTACTTACGATTAAGAAACCGATGAAAGATGGGGCCATAATAAAAACGAAAGCGCAACTCCTGGTATCCGCCATACAGAAGTCGCGCGAGGGCTGCCAGTAAAGCAGCTCCCATGTTAGATTTTCTTTAGCAACTCGGCCATCGAAACTGAATCCTGAATAACAGATTTCACCGCACTGATTGCAACCCGTTCCTGTTTCATGGTATCGCGATCACGAATGGTTACTGTGTTATCTTGTAGCGTTTGATGATCAATGGTAATACAATAAGGAGTACCGATGGCATCCTGTCTGCGATACCGCTTACCAATTGCATCCTTTTCTTCATAGAAACACCGGAAGTCGAACTTCAATTGGTTCATGATTTCCATCGCCTTTTCAGGTAAGCCATCTTTTTTCATCAACGGAAGTATCGCCACTTTGTTGGGGGCAAGGGGTGCTGGAATTTTCAATACGACACGTTCGCTTCCATCTTCCAGTTTCTCTTCTTTGTACGCTGACGAAAGAACGGATAAGAACATGCGATCCAGACCTACCGAAGTTTCGACTACATAAGGAATAAAGTTCTGATTGTCCTCCGAATCGAAATACTGCAATTTCTTGCCCGAAAATTTTTCATGGCTTTTCAAATCAAAATCGGTACGTGAGTGAATGCCTTCCAATTCGCGGAAACCCATTGGGAAATTAAACTGAATATCGCATGCCGCATTGGCATAGTGAGCCAGATTAAGATGGTCATGATAACGATAGTTCTCCGCTCCCATTCCAAGAGTCTGGTGCCACTTCATGCGTTTCTCTTTCCAGAACTCATACCACTTCATTTCCTCTCCAGGCTTCACAAAAAATTGCATTTCCATCTGCTCAAACTCCCGCATCCGGAAGATGAACTGCCGCGCTACAATTTCATTACGAAATGCCTTGCCGATCTGGGCAATCCCGAAAGGGATTTTCATGCGTCCCGTTTTCTGAACGTTGAGGAAGTTTACAAAAATGCCTTGCGCTGTTTCAGGACGAAGATAAATTTTATTGGCATCATCGGCCACAGAACCCATTTCTGTAGAGAACATCAGATTGAATTGGCGAACCTCAGTCCAGTTCTTGGTTCCAGAAATAGGATCCGAGATCTCCAGATCAACAATCAGTTGCTTCAGGTCGGTCATATCCCCACGCCCGAGCGCATCTTTCATCCGCGCATTGATATCATCTATTTTTTTCTGATACTCCACCATGCGGGCATTTGTACTCAGAAACATGGTGCGATCGAAATTTTCAAATCGCTTGGCCGCCTTCTCAACTTCCTTTTCAATTTTTTCTTCCAGCTTTTCAATCACACCTTCAATCAACTGATCTGCCCGATACCGTTTCTTGGAATCTTTATTGTCGATCATCGGATCATTGAAAGCATTTACATGACCAGACGCTTTCCACGTTGTAGGATGCATAAAAATAGCCGCATCAATCCCAACAATATTATCATGCAACAGGGTCATAAACTTCCACCAATACTCCTTGATGTTATTTTTTAATTCAGATCCATTTTGCCCGTAATCATAAACAGCACTTAGTCCGTCATAGATTTCACTGGAGGGGAAAATAAACCCATACTCCTTTGCGTGGGAGATCACATTTTTGAAAAGATTGTCTTCCTGATTTGCCATAAGCCGCAAAGATAGAAATTAGTAGGTAGTAGATTGAAATGAGTGGTGTTATAAAATTTCAGGAATATACCGGCAGGCTAATGGTAAAGATTGAACCCTGACCATACTCTGAAACAAATGTGATTGTACTGCTTAGCTTATCAGCGGCTTCCCTTGCGATGTATAAGCCTAGTCCGGAACCTGCGGCAGTATCATTAGCACGATAAAACATCTCAAATATGCGGGTATGATGTTCCTGCTTAATCCCTATGCCATTGTCCTCAATCTGTATCAGACACCGATCTTTTTCAACTAATGCCTTTACCTTTAACAAAGGATTGGGTTTTGTAAAATCCTGATATTTAAAGCCGTTACTAATCAGGTTATTAAGTATCACCTGTAATCTCGAACCATCTGTCTTTATCTTGAGAGAATCATCCATCTGAACCACAATGTTGACTTTACTTACATCCGTAGAATACTTAAGGGTGTGAACTACTTCATGAACCAATGCCTTAAGTGGCACTTCTGTCAATACAACTTCCGTTCTGGCATTCCTTGAGTATTCAACAATCTCCTTGATATAATTATCCATCACCTTCAATCGCTCATGCATCAATAACAGATAGTTCTGGGCCTCGGCAGGGTCTCGCTGAGCCAAATGAATTAGACCTGCCATGGAGGTTAGTGGCGCGCGCAAATCATGAGAGGCACTGTAGACAAACCGATCTAGTTCCTGATTGGTCTTTATCAGCTCTCTGTTTTTCGAGAGAATATTTTTTTCGGTAGACGTAACCATGCGATCGAAAAAAATCAGGATAAGAACTCCAATCAGTAAAATAATCAGGAAGCTAACCACAACATAAAAGTGAGCCTCATTAGGGTGAAATTTAGCCGGCTCAAAAATCGCTATCATAAAAAGGATGAAGCTCAATATAGTAAACCCTATTCCGAAAAAGCGCTCCCGATATCCAAAAACCGCTAACGCCCCAAGACTGCTGGGGACAAAATATAAGTAAGAACCTGTCTGTAAGGGGTCCTCGTCTATATAAGAAAAATAAAATGCAAAGAAGTTACAACGAATCAGGTGAATGATGATGGCTGTATTTACTTTTTGTTCTCGTAATAAAAACAAACAAAAAACAGAAACAAGGAATCCTATAAATAAAGATATTGGTTCACCTTCCTCATTAAATAAATTGACAATGAAATAAAAGAAATCAATGCCGATATACATAATAATGAGATAAGCACCGAGGATTATTTTTCGCTTCTCGCTTTCCGTCTCAAGCACTCTGTCTTTCAGTATGAATTTCTGAATTCCCATGTCACTCTATTTGAATTGGTAGCCAGATCGTAAACCTTGATCCCTTACCGGCCGTGGATTTCATCTGTATTGAGCCCTTTAATAGGGCCAATGTTTCCTGCACAATATAAAGACCCAATCCTGAACCCTGAGATTTTTCGGAAGCCCGGTAAAACATGTCAAACACTTTTTCCTGGTGTTCTACCGCAATGCCGACTCCATTATCTTCAATATCAATGCGAACCTGTTCCCCTTCAGGAGATGCTTTAACCATTACTTCCTGCTGTTCTTTATGCGGATCGTGATATTTGAAAGAATTGCCAATCAGATTATGCAAAATTACTTTCAAACGAGTAGAATCTGAAATAATTTCAAGATCGGGGGGTATGTCCAGTCGAACATAAATTTGCTCCATGCCTTCTGCAAACTTAAGATCTTCGATTGTCTCTTTAATGATTGGCAAGAGTAACAAACTTTCCCGTTTCACGTCTTGCCTGGCATTTCTGGAAAAATCTATGATCTCCTTTATAAATCCGTCCATATTGTGAACGCGATGCCGCATCAAGTCGAGACATTGTTGAATTTCTTCCGGGTCATTTGTTTTCTGGGTCACTTCAATTAACCCCAACAAGGAGCGGAGCGGAGCCCGGAGATCGTGGGATGCACTGTAAACAAACCGATCTAACTCTTTGTTGGTTTTCGCCAACAAATCATTTTTTGCCAGAATCTCCTTTTGTGTTACCTGATTAACGTCTATCAGGAAATACAAAAGCGCAATGGCGGTAATAAGTGCAATTACAAAATTTGTAGCGAACATAATTTCCACATATTCCTCCGTAAAAATTCGTTTGGGCTGAATCGAGAAGCCACCCCAGTAGGAAAGGAAAAATAAAATAGTTGATAAACCCGCAAAAGCAAAGGCAAGCTTCTGATCCTTATGCCCAAAAAGGGCGAAACCGGTAATCCCTGAAATAACCAGAAACATATAAATACCCGTACGGTAAGTATCATTTGAAGCAAAAAGGAAGACAATTACATTTATAAGCGTCATGAATAAAATGTTGGCCAGCCGGTATTTTTTTCTGCGGTTGAGTATCAACGCACCAATTGCAATTACAATTACCGCTATATAATAGGGTTCGTTTCCATAAATCCCATGAAACCTGTCGTTGATTAGGTAAACAATACCTACAAGAATAGCCACCACTATAAGATGGCCACTCAAAATTGCATTCTTATAGTCCACCCACGAGACTATGTAAGTGTCCTTTCCTATGATGATATCTCTGAATTTCTTGCTCAGCATGCGAATCTTCAACCAATGATCACAAAAAAAACAAGATAAAACCAAATTTTTGCCCATTAGCGATCTTGGTTTATTAATTTTCTGATCCATGATTCAATTCCAAGTTATCGGTTTAGCCATTGCCTTCTCGCCCACCGCCCGAGCCATGCTGGCCGAAGCATGCCGATTGATCAATCAGTCTAAATCAAAGCTTATTCTTATACATGTGGGCGTTCACGGGCCTGAAGAAGAACGGAAGATTAATGAAATGTTAGTGGAGGCCAAGCTTCACCCTGCGAATGTGAAAGTGGTATGGAAAAGTGGAGATCCTGTAAAAGAAATTCTAAAAACCTGCAAAGAAGAAAAAATTGATCTTCTTCTAGCAGGAGCTCTAAAAAAAGAAAACCTCGTTAATCACTACCTCGGCACCGTAGCCCGAAAAATTATGCGCAAGGCTGATTGTTCTGTTCTAATGATCACCAATCCATCTTTGGAAAGTAAACCACTTAAAAATATTGTGGTGAATGCTGAAGATAGTCCATATGCAGAACAAGCAATTTATGCAGCGTGCCATTGGAACCAAACCATGCCAGGCACCTGGATTCACATTGTGCGGGAATTAAAACTTCTGGGTCTAGCTCTTTCTGCCAATGAACAATGTACAGAAGAGGAGTATGCTCAAAGCAAACAAAACATGATGCGCGAAGAAACGACTGAAGTAGAAAAAATGCTTCAACGGATTCCTCACGACAAACTGAAAATTAACATTAAACTCCTGTCAGGAAAATCAGGCTTTGAACTGGCTCGCTTTGCCAACCGTAAGGAAGCTGAGCTGTTAGTGATAGGCGCCCCTCGCAGACGGTTTTCACTTTTCGATCGTGTATTCCCGCACGACCAGGAATATATTTTTAACGACCTGCCCTGTAATGTTCTTGTTGTTCAACCCCGCACCGCATGAACAAACTGAGTCAACATGAGGTTATGAATTTGCTGATTCAGCTCAGCGCAATGCTGATCATGGGGCGCTTGTTTGCTGAGGCTGCACGTAAAATAAAACAACCGGCTGTGGTAGGCGAAATTCTTGCAGGAATCATTCTGGGCCCAACCATTTTAGGCATGATTCAACCGGATTGGTTTCACGGATTGTTTCCAACGGGCTCATCTTCTCTGGTATTGGATGGATTTGTTCAGGTGGCCGTGGTTATGCTGCTCTTTATTGCCGGCCTTGAGGTTGATCTTCATATTGTTTTACAACAAGGAAGGCAGGCAATCTACACCAGCACACTTGGGCTCATCATTCCATTTGCATTTGGATTTATGTTTCCCTATTTCTTCCCTGAGTTTTTTGATTCAACCGATGAGACTCGTCACCTTGCCTATTCTCTTTTTATGGGCACTTCAATGGCAATCACGGCCCTGCCCGTCATCGCAAGGATTCTTATGGATCTGAATATCTTCAAATCAAGGATGGGCATGTTGGTAATTTCTTCCGCCATGATTACGGATCTGGTTGGTTGGTTAGTCTTTTCAGTAGTACTAGGTATGATCGGCAAGGAACAAAGCATGTCAATCTGGAAAACAATCTTGCTAACGGTAGGTTTTACGGCTGCCATGCTTACACTAGGCCGCGGATTAATTAATCGCGGCTTGCCGTGGGTAAACCGTAAACTGGCCTGGCCGGGGGGATTGCTTTCTCTGGCACTTGCGCTTTGCTTTCTCGGAGCCGCCTTTACTGAATACATTGGAATTCACGCAGTGTTCGGAGCTTTTATTGTTGGTGTTGCGCTTGGCGATTCGGAACATTTAAGTGAACGGGCCAAAGAAATTGTTCATCAATTTATCAATAACATCTTTGCACCACTCTTCTTTGTTTCTATAGGATTAAAAGTAAATTTCATTGACAATTTCGATTTAACTCTCACGCTGGCCATCATCGGTATTGCCTTTGCGGGAAAGATAATTGGTAGCGGTTGGGGCACCCGTCTGGGCGGTTTCACCTGGCGTGAGTCACTTGCTGCTGCTTTTGGTATGAACGCGCGTGGAGCAATGGAAATTATTTTGGGATTAGTAGCTCTTGAAAATGGTTTGATCAACGAAAAAGTTTTCGTCTCGCTGGTAATCATGGCGCTCGTAACCAGCATGAGCAGCGGACCGTTGATGAAATGGATGTTAAAGAAGTAGCCTAAGCAATTGCTTCAGCCATAAAATCATTGAGTGGCTTCAAGGTCTTACACGCAGCAGCTACTTTCTTAACAAAAGTCTTACTGGTTACGTCCGCATCACTAAAGCGGGTTGAAACTACAAAACTCTTATTCTTGAGAAGGTCAATATGCGGATGGTCTTTAGGATATCCCTTAGGGGCAGTCTTTAGCTTATCGAAATCATCCAGGGAAGGAAAAAGTTTTTTGAATTTCTTGTCTTTCAGAATTTTCACAAAGTCACCTGTATTGTAATCAATCTCTTGTCGGATTTTCGAAAGCCGTTCAGCATCCGGCATGTAAATTCCCCCGGCCACAAAACTTTTTCCGGGTTCGATGTGAATGTAATACCCAGGCTCTTGCTCCATTTTGCCATGGGCAGAAAAACCGGCTCCCATATTTACTTTGTAAGGACGTTTGTCCTTACTGAATCGTACATCACGGTAAATACGAAACGCCTGCTTGCGTGGGTTAATTCCGGCCAGGCTTTCATCAAATGTCAGCAGTTCTTTATGAAGCGTTTCCAGAAAATCTTCAAACAGTTTTTTCGAATCGAGGTATTTCGTTTTGTTCTTCTCAAACCACTCGCGGTTATTGTTTTTTGCAATGGCTTTTAGAAAAGTAAGAATAACCTGGAAGTCCATAATGATGACAATTATTTGTTCTATTTATTTCTCATTCAATCCTCTTGATCTTATTTCAGCAGCAGCTAACGCTGGCAATCCATTCACGGGTGAATCCAGATAAAAATAAGCAATAGCCGAAACATCGTCACTTCTGTAAAAATTAGTCCAGCCTTGCGGGAAGTTTTCGTCTGTAAGTTTAGGCACCGGGTTCATTTCAAAGAGTTTGGCAAAACCATTTTCCATAGCCACAGTAACTGGAATTAATTTAGCTCCATTCTTTACATACGACCGAACCTTGTCAGTCATCTCACCGCCAATAATCTGAATCGTAACTTCACAGTTCTTAGAAAAGAATACCGGATCAGGAATGTGATAGCGATAAAACGCCCATTGTCTGCCAGGTTCATCTGCTATTAAACAACCCTGAAAGTCATGGGTAAAAGCACCTTGTCCCCAGCCGGTACCTATGTAATCTTCAGTTCCTGTACCGTTCAGTGTAGGAAGGTCCTTATCTCCGTCTAAATAAATTTTTACTTCGCCCTCGCCCCACCAACTCTTTTCATACAGCGGATCAGTGATGATGCCCATGTTCATACCCAAGTAGCGGCCTTTTCCTTTTACATTAGGCAGAATAATAAAATCTTTGGCCAGTTCCGTTTTTTCAATCCGGCTCCAATAGGCGTGAAAGTACATCACATCCGGCCCATGAGCTTTCACCAGCTGAAAGTTGACATCGTAAAATAAATTCACAGTTTTACTGCTTTCATTAACCAATACTATGCGGGCTGATTTGCGATAAGGCATCGGAACAAAACTATTAAATGACCGACCTTCAGGATCGGAGAACATCGCATTTTGAAATGCCACTTTTCTGCCAAGTCCTACACCAAAAAAATCGCCTAGTGGAACAGACACAGCGGGCGTGGTTGATCCATCCCAATACATTTCTATGCGAATGGCACGCAATACCTGGGGTGTGCGGTCGCTAATGGTCATCCAGATTCGTTGAATAACCCCAGCTCCGGTGGTATTAAGCAACGTCTTGGTTTCGCCCGGAGCAAACATCTCTGACGGATGGCCCTTGGCTTTTTTGTTTTCTGCTCCACCCTTTCCACGCGCTGCTGATGGATTTTCAAAACTCGCCCACCGGGTTTCGGTAGCTTCCGGAAGTTTATACCATTCCTGTGCCTTTAGCTCGCCTGCCACAATAATCAACAGGCAGGCTATAAGTTTTCCAGATGTCTTCATACGATTAATGTATTAAATTAAAGATACTCAACGATCGATTCAAGGCCAATTCCACGCGATGCCTTTACAAGAATGGTGGAGTCATTTATCGGATGCCTCATAAGCTCCTCAATCAACGATTCCTTCTTCTCGAATAACTGACTGGTTGGATACGAAATTTTAGCCGCTTGCATCAACTTGCCGCATAAATAAACCTTATCCAAGTTCTTCGCATTCAATAATTCACCAATTTTCCGATGCTCCTTTTCTGCTTCTTCCTCCAATTCGAACATATCACCCAGAATGGCAACTTTTCTTGTAGCCTTCATTGTCGCAAGGTTATTTATCGCAGCCTCCATAGAACTGGGATTGGCATTGTACGCATCCAATATAATTGTATTAGTTCCTTTTATCAGAATTTGAGATCGCATGTTCCCTGGTACGTACTCTGCAATAGCTTTATTAGCTGCACCGGTCTCCACGCCAAAAAACTTTCCAATGCAAAGTGCCGCTGCTATGTTCTCAAAATTGTAAGCCCCTACCAGTTGGGTTTGTATTATTGCCCCATGTTCAGTCTCATATCGGATAAAAGGATCTGCCTCTAATAGTTTAACATGTATATAATCGCCTTGTGCCGGGTAGAAATATGGATTCTTAAATCGCTTGGCCATGTTAGCAAGAATGGCATTCTGAGAATTGATAAACACTACTCCATTATTGACAATCAGGTGCTGATATAATTCTGATTTGCCTCTGATAATGTTCTCAAAACCACCGAACGTTCCAATATGCGCTTTGCCAATGTTCGTAATAAAGCCGTGTGTTGGATTTGCAATTGAGCATAGCAGGGCAATTTCACCCAAGTGATTAGCACCCATTTCTATTACAGCTATCTCAACTGACGTATCAATACTCAACAATGAAAGGGGAACCCCAATATGGTTGTTCAAATTGCCTTTGGTAGCAAACGTTTTAAATTTTTTACTAAGTACGGCATTCAACAATTCCTTACTGGTTGTCTTGCCATTCGATCCAGTTAGGCCGATGATAGGTATTGTTAACTTACTGCGATGATACTTAGCCAACTCCTGCAAGGCCTTTAAGCTATCCTCAACCAAAATACATCGTGGGTCGTTGGCGTACGCAGCTTCATCAATCACTGCATACCGGGCTCCTTTCTCCAAAGCTTGATGAGCAAACTCATTGGCATTGAATTTATCACCCCGCAAGGCGAAAAAAATTGACCCCTCTGCTATCTGGCGGGTATCGGTAGAAATTTTTCCCGTTTCGAGGAATTTCTCATAGAGCATCGCGGTTTGCATCGTAT
Organism: Cyclobacteriaceae bacterium; assembly: GCA_044229915.1. GTDB lineage: Bacteria > Bacteroidota > Bacteroidia > Cytophagales > Cyclobacteriaceae > ELB16-189. The sequence continues at coordinate 135,485 of JBGASB010000003.1, read as the reverse complement.
ATCAGACTTGTAAAGTATCTTGCAGGCAAGATAACAGGTGGCTGTGGGTCATCGTTATAGAATGTGAATATTTTTAAATGAGGACTGCGCACCTTTTACTGCTTTTAGCTCTTTCCATAAATACCAACGCCCAGTTTACCTACAAACTGGACCAAAGTATTCCCGTGGAAGCTAATGGAAAAACACTTATGCTCCCCTGGGCAGGCGGACTCAACTCTGTACAGGTAAACACGATGGACCTGAATGGGGACAACCAGCAAGACCTTGTTTTATTCGATCGTACTGCGGATAAAATCCTGACGTACCTTAACCAGTCTAACCAATATGTTTATGCACCCGACTATGAAGAATTGTTTCCTGACGAAGTAACACAATGGCTATTGCTTCGTGACTACAATTGCGATGGCAAGAAAGACATCTTCACCAGTGACCCATTCGGAATTATTGTATATGTCAATATCACCGGGCCGGGAGAAAAACTTAAATGGAGATCGTTCAACCCGGGTTTCCCATTGCTCACCAAAGGCTTTACAGGTAATGTTAATCTAAAAGTAAACGAATCTGATATTCCCGCGATTGATGACATTGATGGCGATGGCGACCTGGACATCTTAAATGTTCGGTTCGTGGGCATCGGAACTATTGAGTGGCATAAGAACCTAAGCATAGAGCGCACCGGCATCTGCGACTCTCTGCAATTAGAACGGGTAACTCAAAATTTTGGGAACTTCGAAGAATGTGAATGTGGAAAATTTGCATTTGGGCAAACCTGCGCTTCATTGCCAGGCGGACGTACCGAACATGCCGGAGGGAAAGCCCTACTAACAATTGATCTGGATAATGACGGTGACCGCGAATTATTATTTTCCGAAGAAGCCTGCGCGCGGGTGTATATGTTGAAGAATAATGGAACCCCACAAGATGCATTAATGAACAGCGCAGTCATGTTTCCTGCCACTTCGCCCATTAATTTTTTAATTTTTCCAGCGCCCTATCTGGAAGACCTGGATTTTGATGGCAAGGTTGATCTGATTGCCTCGCCTAATATTTATGCACGCACATTTTTGAATACCAACTTTCAGCAATCCATGTGGTTCTATAAAAACACTGGGACCAGTCAATTACCTGATTTTACTTTTCAAAAAACCAACTTTCTGCAAGAAGAAATGATTGATGTGGGTGATTATGCCGTGCCTGCCTTTATTGACTCGGATGGGGATGGCGATCAGGATCTTTTCATCAGCACATATGCAGGCCCTGATTTTTCAAGCTCCGTTTACTTCTATGAAAATATTGGCACTCCTGATAATGCCTCTTTCAAATTGATAACCACTGATTTTATTAATTTGTCATTTTCGAATTACTATAATGTAAAAATACAATTTGCCGATTTGAATGGAGATGCCACCCTCGACTTTGCTTTTACCGGAACCAGTCCACAAAATGGTAGTACAACATTACTATTCGTTCCAAACCGATCGACCAACGGACTGGATTTTTCAGGACAATCGCTTCAAACCACCAACTTTCAAATCGGACAGACAGAAAACATATTAGTGGTTGATATTAATCAGGATGGACTTAATGATATTCTTTTGGGCAAAACTACTGGGGCTGTCCAATATTGGAAAAACACTGGTCCGGCAGGACAATTCAACTATACTATGGAAACGGGGAGTTTTCTGGGATTAGGATCAAGTACTGACCGGCAAAGTCCAACGTTGGCAGCCGGAGATCTTGATGCTGATGGTCGTGGTGATTTGATCCTGGGAAATCAACGCGGTGAACTTACCATCTATGGAGACTTTCGGGCTCAGAATCCGAATATTAATGGGGTAACTGAAATAGTCTATAATACTTTAACAGAAGAATATCACTCCAAAAATTTAGGTGGGCGAAGCTGGCCTACTATTGTTAATCTGTTCAATAGCGATAAACCTTCTGTGGTTATTGGCAATACATTGGGTGGAATTCATATTCTGAAAAATGAAGAAAGTAAAACCCTGCCAGAAGAACCAGTGGTTGATCTGTTTCCTAATCCTGTAGCAGAAAATGAAACAATGAAAATAAAAACAGACCGTAACATGACAGTTGAATTCTTTTCATCGATTGGTCAAAGACTTTCTCAATCCTATTTTATTCCAGCTAACCAGGAATATCCGGTAATATTTTCGGGATTAACGCGTGGAGTCTATCTTGCACGCTTTACGTACAATGGTAAAACCCTCGGGAAACGATTTGTCATTTATTAATCTGCATCTTCTTTATTAACATGAATTCTTTTGCCGTAATCTTTGATATGGATGGAGTAATTGTGGATACCAACCCATATCATAAAATTTCACTCAAACAATTTTGCGAAAAATACGGCTATCGTTTAAACGAAGAAGATCTTATCAGCAAAATATACGGTCGCACCAATAATGAATGGATACGGAATATCTTTGGGTCGCTTCCCAAAGAAAGAATTCTGGAACTCGGTGAAGAAAAAGAAGCTATGTTTCGTGCCATCTATAAGGATGTTATCAAACCAGTATCCGGCTTAGATGCTTTTTTAAAAGCATTGGAAGAAAGAAGCATACCTAAAGCGATTGGCACTTCGGCTCCGCGAAGCAATGTTGACTTTGTTTTAGAACACACGCACTTAAAAAAATACTTTACTACTATTCTGGATCAATCGGATGTTGAACATGGCAAACCCGATCCTGAAATCTATTTAAAGGTAGCTGACCGCTTAGGATTTCAGCCTCAACAATGCATTGTTTTCGAAGATTCTCTTTCCGGTGTAGAGTCGGCCCAACGGGCTGGGGCCAAGGTGGTAGGAGTTGCGACTACCCATAGCCACGAAGAACTGGCGCATACTGATTTAGTAATCTCTGACTTTGAAGGATTAGAACCTCTGGAATTATATAGACGGGTTTTTGAACGACTTTAGCGAATCAGATTATTGGCAAAGGCGTATTTGATCAAACCTACCAATGAAGTTGTATTTGTCTTCCGGAAAATATTCTTTCGATGGGTTTCAACGGTTCGTTCACTAATAAATAATTTTTCAGAAATCATTTTGTTGGAATACTCCTTCGCAATCAGATTTAGAATCTCCCGTTCCCGATCCGTTAATAATTCTACTGGTTTCTCATGCAGCATGTCACTTAACATCAGGCGGGTAATTTCCGGACTCACATAAGGCATTCCTCTAAAGATTTGCCGAAGCGCATTCTTCAATTCAGTCTGCTGAATACTTTTAAGCAGATACCCATCCACACCTTCCTTAAGGATTTGTTTCACCAGCAATCCTTCATCGTGCATACTTAAGATTACTCGTTTTACAGATGGATATTTCTCCTTTACCTGAATTGATAATTCGAGCCCATTGGCTGCTGGTAGTCTGTAATCCGTTATTAGGATGTCAGGTGTTTGTATCTCTAATTTTTTTAAGGCTTCTTCGGCACTGCTGGCTGAGCCCACAATGGAAAAGTGAGCATCCTGATCAAACATAGAGCGCAATCCATCCAAAACAATATGATGATCATCAACAAGAAATAATTTTATAGCTGTGTCTTGGGTCATGCCGCTAAAAATAACCGTTACAACTCAATATGTTGAACACTTAAGGAAGAAATTGCATTGGAATATTTTCTGGCTTGTAGATGTTGGGGAAATGTCCCCAGTTTACAGAAACAAGTAAGGCAATGAATACCAGGGAAAGAACTACGGCCAACAGGTTTGAGTTGATCGGACTTGCTTGAAAAAAATCCAGTGTAAAGGAAACAAGAAATGCACCTACTACCGAAAGGCAAGCCCAGATCAGCAGGTTACTCAAATTATTTCCGCAAATATATTCGGCAGTACTTTTATCCCTCAGGTGAAAATGAAGAACTCTCACAAATGTGGCATATTGACGCGACCGGTCTTCGCGCTCGCGATTACTTAAGTAATAGTGGTTTGTTACTATAATGGGATCATGGCCATCGGGCATAATAATTGCCTCGTATTTATTTTTTGATTTGCACAACCTGACGGAAATAATGTTCGCATAAGGAATAGTTTTCTCCTTCCCGTCTGTTTGAATCATTAAGGCATAATCTGACAGAATTATAGTGACCGGTTTTTCAGAGAGACTATTTTTATAGGTGTACTCCTCGGAGACTTTCATCCATGAAAAATACATTACCTGGCTGCGCTTAGGGAATACCTGTTAACCCGTATTTTCCATCCGTGCCAGTACGGAGTCAGGCTGCTAATGCCATTCCCAATGGCACAATTACAATCAACGTGGTTCCTTTTCTTCCTGGTTGAGTGTCAATTTCAATACTTCCCTTTATCATATGAAGCCTGGAGTTGATATTCTTCCAGCCATTGCCCTGGCTTTCTGTCAGTGTACGTATATCAAATCCATTACCATCATCTTCGATCGTTAGCACCAGCTCCTGCGGGTGTTGCACCAGCTGTATAGAAATTTGATTTCCCTCACTATACTTGATTACGTTATTGACCCACTCCTGGCAGATCCGATATAAAGCAATACGTTGATCGGCAGGCATCCCTTTGTCAAGATCATAGGTTTGAACAGATACCGAAACAGAACCCGATCGGGTGATGCGTGCAGCAAATTCTTTTAATGCTTCCTCCAGACCGCTTTTCATCAATACCTGCGGCATCAGGTTAAATGCAATGTTTCTGATTTCTGTATTCATTTCATTTAATACTTCCAGGGCATGATCAATGGATGATTTTTCAAGGGCTTCCCTTGACAGGCTAAGGCGCAAGGCAGAAATCATTTGACCAAACCCATCATGAAGGTCAGCTGCAAACCGCTTTCGCTCTTCTTCCTGTGAGGCAATCACCGCTTTCAGTTGGCCTTCACGCAAGGAAGCCCGGGTTGACTGAAGTTCAGCTTGCTGTTTTAGTTTGAGACGGTTTTTCCAAAGATATCCAAGACCAAGGATGGCTCCCAAAATGGCAATCAGTAAAAAAATAGCCAGCATACTTTGATTGAGCCGCGAGTCTTTTATTTCATTCTCTTGCTTTAACATCAAAATCTCATTCTCTTTTTTTACTGTTTCATATTGAGTTTGTAACTCTGCTATTTGTTTTGACTTCTCTTTCTGATAGAGTGTATCCTTAACAATCACAAATTGCCGGTATTCTTCGTATGCAGAAGCAAAATTCTTCTGAGCTGCTTTGATCTCTGCCAACTCAAGACGCGCGTCCATTACTTCTTTAAGTGCATTTATCTTTTTAGCCAACGCCAAAGCATCTGAAACAGATTTTTCGGCAAGCACCAGCTGGCCTTCCCCTTTGTAGATGCTGCCCAGATAGATCATAACAAAGGCTAACTCTTTCTTATTATCATACTCTTCGTTGAGTTTACGGGCTTGCAGCAGGTAAGTTTTGGCTTTGTTTTTATTTCCAAGTTTATCATACGCCATTCCCGCATTACATAAGGTGGTTGGCAAAAACTGTTTAATGCTTTGTTCTTCAAATTCACGGGTGGCGATCAAGGAGTAATAGAGAGCGCTGTCATAGTTTGGCAAGTAATAATATACTGACCCGAGATTGGCATGGCATACAGCTATGCCAAATTTGTTGTTGAGTCTCTGGTAAATGGCAAGGGCCTCCTGATAGTTGATGATGACTTTCTGATACTCACCCTGGCTTTTCAACACAATTGCCATATTCACAATTACCATGGCAATTTTCGAATCATCTTTTAATCGTTCGTAAATCGCGCGGGCATTCAGGTAATACTCCAGCGCCTTCTTGAAATTACCTTGTTCATCATAAATGATTCCTATGTTATTAAGCGTGTTGGCTGTTTTTGATTCATCACCCAACTTCTTGCGTAAGTCAAGAGCCTTCAACTCAAAGTCGAGGGCCTGAGTGTAGTTTCCTTGTGCTTCATGAGTAACTCCAATATTATGCAGTGCCTCCACTTCCAAGTCGGGAAGCTTATATTTTTTAGAAAAAGACAAGGCCTCCAGTCCATATACTCGGGCTGTATCGGCATTGATAAACCTGTATTCCCAACATAACTCAAGTAGGTTTTTGATTTTAGCCTTTTCAGATGATTCCTGGGCTAATAGGGTTTTGAGGCTGTCAATACTTTTATTTTGACCCAAGGCCGCAATAGCCGAGAGCCAAATAAGGCCAATCAGAGTTTTTCGCATAAGCCGAAAAATATCTGATTTATAGTTAATTATGAGTTTTTCGGCACCTATTAACTCACTGACAACCTCAGGAATAGCCTTTTTGGCCTCATCTGCCAATATTTTATTATGTGCTTGGTTTATTAAGCGGCATTTCCCGATATTTGCAGTCCCTTTTTAAGAAAGGGCTAAATCAAATACGTTTTATGGCAAGAGTTTGTCAAATCACTGGAAAAAGACCTCAGGTAGGCAATAAGGTTTCTCACGCTAATAATAAGTCGAAGCGCAGATTCTATCCGAATCTTCAGACTAAGCGTTTTTTCATTCCTGAAGAAGACAAGTGGATAACCCTTAAGTTGTCTACAAAAGCAATCAAGACTATCAATTTGAAGGGGATCACGGCTGTATTGAAAGATGCCCGTGCTAAAGGAACCCTTTCCATTTAAATTTGAATTTTTAATCTGCTACCATGGCAAAGAAAGGAAACAGAATACAGGTAATTTTAGAATGCACTGAGCAGAAGGCCAGCGGCATGCCCGGCATGAGCCGGCACATTACCACTAAAAACCGGAAAAATACTACGGAGCGCATCGAGCTTAAGAAGTACAACCCGATTTTGAAAAAATATACTCTTCACAAAGAAATTAAGTAATCATGGCAAAGAAAGTTGTTGCATCGTTAAAGAAAACTGACGGTAAGAATTACGCCAAAGTAATCCGCGCTGTAAAATCAGAAAAGACGGGTGCCTATATCTTCAAAGAGGAGATCGTAGTCGCTGACCTGGTTAAGGAAACCCTTGCCAAGAAGTAATTGGTAGCGAGCCGATAAGATTAGAAAGTCCCCACAGCGGGACTTTTTTGTTTTAGTACTATCTTAAGCTGATTTTTATCTATTACAACTATGTCATTCTTCTCGGGTTTATTTCCCAAAGAAAAAAAGGAAAGTCTGGATCAGGGCCTGCAAAAGACCAAAGAAAGTTTTTTTAGCAAACTGGGGAAGGCAATTGCCGGAAAGTCTACCGTTGATGATGAAGTATTGGATAACCTGGAGGAAATTCTGATCTCTTCAGATGTAGGCATTCAAACAACCGTCAAGATCATCGAGCGTATACAGGCCCGCGTTGCCCGCGATAAATATCTTGGCACTTCTGAACTGGATAGAATTTTAAAGGAAGAAATTGCAAATCTCCTTACTGAAAATAATTCGCAAGACCTGATTGATTTTGATGTTCCTGCCGGAGTGAAACCGTATGTATTGATGGTTGTGGGGGTTAATGGCGTTGGCAAAACCACCACTATTGGAAAGCTTTCGGCACAATTTAAAAAGAAAGGAAAATCTGTTGTGCTAGGTGCCGCAGATACCTTTCGGGCCGCAGCAGTAGATCAGTTGAAGCTTTGGGGAGAACGTGTTGGGGTACCTGTGATTTCAAAAGGCATGAACACCGACCCCTCCGCTGTTGCCTACGATGCCGTGAAACACGGGGTTGATACTGGAGCAGACATTGTAATTATTGATACTGCCGGACGATTGCATACGAAAGTGAATCTGATGGCCGAACTCACAAAAATCAAACGTGTTATTCAGAAGGTAATTCCCGAAGCACCTCATGATGTGATGCTCGTACTCGATGGCAGCACTGGTCAAAACGCTGTGGTACAGGCTCGTGAGTTTACCAAAGCCACAGAAGTATCATGCTTAACAATTACAAAATTAGATGGCACTGCCAAGGGTGGTGTGGTGATTGGGATTTCAGATGAATTTAAAATACCTGTGCGCTATATTGGTGTTGGAGAAAAAGTGGATGATCTTCAGGTATTCAACAAAACAGAATTTGTTGATTCCCTTTTTCAGCAAAGAAAGGCTTAATCAGCTTTGCGGATAGGTATTCTCCAAAAGACCTGGTAGTTAAAACCCCAGTAGCTATTCTTATACGTAAGTCCATACCCGGGAATCTCATACGTTTCAAAGCCTTCGTTATTTCCAACTGTTGGAAGAAATTTTAATCGGGCTGTATACCCCATCCAAAATTGTTTCCAGATTTTCACCCGCAAGCCCGTAGTGAGTTCTATCCACCCGGCTCTGGCTCCGTTATTGGATGCTTCATTCTGAAAATCTCCAAAATCAACAGCGCTGTCATCATAAATAACTGTTTCGTCAAAAATCGCCCGGGCATATCGAAAGCCGAGAAAGAACATGTTTTTATCTGGATCTTTTAATAAGAAATTGATATCCGCACCCACCCGGATATATCGTCCATCATTGGTGTAGTTACCATTGGTAAGAGGTAGATCCCGTGTCCATCTTCCATATTCGAACGTGGGATAATACCTGCCCAGATCGACATCGGCATTTAGCTCCCACCCACTTCGGGAACTCTTGGCAAAGGTCTGTCCAAGCATGATCAAGTCCGTGCCTAACCGAATACCGGTTGGTTTTTGAATTCCCCGCGTAGAATCGGGTGGATGATCCTGTGCCTGACTCTGAATCAACAGACCAAACATCATCGCATTAATCAACAGATATTTGAATATTGACCGTTGCATTAGTGGATAATTGGTTCGCGACTATTTCAATTTCTGTAAAGGTTGTGTCGATTATTTCCAGGTCACCATAGTTTGTAAAAGCTCCACAACTGTCTGAAATAATCTGAACGCTTGTTTTGTATCTGAGATGTAGCGTTTCAACCCGGCCTTCGAAAGCAAACGTAAACGTGATCTCGGTTGTTTCCGGATTTACTGGGAGCTGCACTGAACTTACTTTTGCGTTCTCATAGTAAATTTTATCAAGGCCTGAAACCTGAATCTCATCGAATGTAATCTCCCGGATATTCTTTCCGTTTACGAAAGCTATCTTCGCCAGGTTTGTGCTGGTTATAATGCAATCGGGCTCGTTAAGGCAACCCACCGTGATAAAAAATAAACTAATGAATCGAACGACTTTCAAGGGCTCGCAGTTGATCGTGCAAATATAGTCCATGCCCATGGGGGGCAGAATTTACCGGGAGGTATTTTTCGTAAATTCGCACCGAAATTCAAGTTTGTGAAAACAAAAGGCACCAAAAAGACCAAAGTGAACATTGTTACATTGGGTTGCTCCAAAAACCTGGTGGACTCCGAAGTGTTGTTAACCCAACTCAGGGGAAATGGCATTGATACCACGCATGAGTCTAAAAAGGATGATGCCAATGTAGTTGTTATCAATACTTGTGGCTTCATAGATAATGCCAAGCAGGAATCCATTGATACCATCTTGCGGTATGTGGATGCCAAAGAAGAAGGGATTGTTGAAAAAGTGTATGTAACAGGCTGTCTTTCCGAACGCTACAAGGATGATCTTGAAAAGGAGATCCCTAAAGTAGATGCGTGGTTTGGTACACGTGATCTTTCTCGGTTATTGAAACAACTAAATGCCAACTATAAACACGAACTGGTTGGCGAACGCATTCTTACCAATCCGAGCCATTTTGCATACTTAAAAATTTCCGAAGGCTGCGATCGCCCGTGCTCATTTTGCGCCATTCCTATCATGAGAGGGAAGCATGTTTCAAAACCTATCGAAGAATTGGTTCTGGAAGCAAAGAATCTGGCTAAAAAAGGCACCAAAGAATTATTGTTAATCGCACAGGATTCAACCTATTACGGTCTTGATCTTTATAAGAAAAGAAACCTGGCCGAGCTCATGCAACGATTATCGGATGTAGAGGGCATAGAGTGGATCCGACTGCATTATGCATTCCCTGCTGGTTTTCCATTAGATGTATTAGATGTGATGGCCGGGCGGCCCAACATTTGCAAGTATCTTGATATTCCGCTTCAACATGGCTCAAGTGAATTACTGAAGATCATGAGGCGTGGTATCACTCGTGAAAAAACAGAAGAACTATTGGCCACCATTCGCGCGAAAGTACCAGGCATTGCGATTCGTACGACTCTGATTGCCGGACATCCCGGTGAGACCGAAGCGCAGTTTGAGGAGATGATGAAATTTGTGGAGACTTCACGATTCGATCGTCTGGGTGTGTTTCCCTACTCACATGAAGACAATACCCATTCATTTTCCATGAACGATAACGTGCCTGATGAAGTAAAGCACGAGCGTGTTGAACGATTGATGGAATTACAACAAGGCATTTCGTTGGAACTAAATCAGCAAAAAATAGGAAAGACTTTTAAGGTGTTGATTGATCGCAAAGAAGGAGGTGATTTCTATGGCCGCACAGAATTTGATTCTCCGGAAGTGGATAATGAAGTAATTTTAGATGCTACAAAGAGCTATTTGCGGATAGGTGACTTTGTCATGGCCAAAGTAAACTCAGTGAGTGAGTTCGATTTAATGGCGGAAGTAGTTAGGTAAAAGATTTTAACAGTATTTTAACAGGAGCCTCCATTTAAATAATTATTCAAACTTTATCAGAAATTAATCGTTAATCGGTTATGCTTTCCCTAAATCTCATCTGCTGTTAGTATGCGCCTTCAGAAGCTTGCGTTTTCCGAAACCCGTTCATTCTCTTCTTTCTTTCTCGATTACATTCAGCAAAAAGATTCCTTAAAACCCTTCTATTCCAGATTTCCGGAAATCAAAAATTTCGAAGCACAGATTAAGGAAAAAGTCAACTCTTACCCTGCATCAAACAGAAAGGTTTTGGTTGATGTACTTGAAAAGCAATATGCCGGATTGGATATTGCCGAACCAGTTAAACAAAATTTACTTGCTCTACGCGAAAAAAATACATTTACAATTACCACCGGTCATCAGCTAAACATTTTTACCGGACCGCTTTATTTTATCTACAAGATTGTAACCGTAATTAATGCATGTAAACAGCTAAAAAAGCACTACCCTCACTTTCACTTTGTGCCAGTTTACTGGATGGCATCAGAAGATCACGACTATGATGAAATAAAATATTTCCGCCTCTACGGACAGAAGTATACCTGGGAGACAAATCAAACGGGGGCAGTAGGCAGATTTGATACCAAGTCCATTGAGAAACTTTTTGAGGCCATCCCAGGAGATATAAGTCTTTTTAAAAGAGCGTATCAAAAAAACCATACCCTTGGTGAAGCCGTGAAGTATTATGTCAATGAATTGTTCTCCCAAGAAGGATTAGTGGTAATCGATGCAGATGATCACCATCTGAAGACTCTCCTTCAGGAAGTGATCAGGACTGATGTATTTAATCACACTCCCAAAAAACTGGTGGAAGAACAAAACACTAAACTTGAATCCCTTGGGTACCATCCACAGGTTTTTGCCCGTGATATTAATTTTTTCTACCTGGATAAGAATCTACGCAGTCGCTTTGAAGTGAAGGAAGATAAGTTTCAGGTGATTGATACATCCCTTCTATTTTCAAAAGTAGAGATTGAAAAGATGATTCAGGAAGGACCTGAGAAATTTAGTCCGAACGTAATTTTACGCCCACTCTATCAGGAAGTAATTTTACCGAACCTGGCCTATGCAGGTGGCCCTGCAGAGGTTGTTTACTGGCTGCAATTAAAAACTGTATTTGATCATTTCAAGGTTCCCTTTCCAATTCTGATTCCGAGGAACTTTGCTTTGGTAATTGATCAGCCTGTTTCTCGTAAGTTTGAAAAAACAGGCTTGGATTATCAGCACCTATTCGAGGAGAAGAATTTTCTTTTTAATCAATGGATTGTAAAAAACTCTGTTCACAATCTATCCTTGGGCAAGGAGATGCAAGCCGTCATCGAAAAATTTACTGATATCCGAAATCAAGCCGGTAAGATTGATAGTACGCTCATCAAATACATTGAGGCTCAGTCCAAACGCACCCTTAACGGGCTTGAAAAAATCGAGCAAAAGATGTTACGCGCTGAAAAGCGTTTACACTCAGATAAAATCGGGCAACTTGAATCCGTTAAAGATGAACTCTTTCCCAAGGGAAGCCCACAAGAACGCATAGATAATTTTTTAAACTTCTATCAGAAAGATCCACAGTTTATTCAAAGACTTCTTGACAATTTCGATCCGTTCGATTTCAGATTCAATCTTTTGTTTTACTAGTTCATCCGCATGAAGAAGGAAGAGTTACGAAAGATTTACCTTGCTAAACGCAGTGCATTAAGTTTCACAGAGCACAGTCAATTATCTCAACGGCTCTGCGATCAATTTTTCAGCACTGTGGATTTATCTCGGATCAGTGTTTTGCATATATATTTACCGATCGAAGCTAAACACGAACCCGATACCTGGTTAATTATAAAAAGAATCCGTAAAGAATTTCCAACTATTCGCATTTCAATACCTAAAGTCAATGGCATTGATTTGGAAAATATCTATTTTGAAGAATTGCTGCTACTGGAAAAAGGCCCATGGGATATCCTAGAACCTTCACAAGGAACGTTTACGCCACCTGAAAAAATTGATCTGGTTATTGTTCCTCTTTTAACTTTCGATCGGCAGGGTCATCGGATCGGTTACGGCAAGGGCTACTATGATCGTTTCCTTAAAACATGCCGGCCGAATTGCATTAAGATAGGCCTCTCTTTTTTTGACCCTGAACCAATCATAGAAGAAAAATCAGTTAATGATGTATCGCTAAACGCTTGTCTCACCCCAGAACAATGTTTCCGTTTCTAGTTTTTATTAAAAACCAGTTGAATTGAGTCAAGTTTAGAAAAAGGCCGGCCATCCGATGTAATTCCCTGAACTCGAATTAAAAAACAACCCACATCATCAGAAGCCGAAAAATTAATTGATCCTTCCCCTCTTGAGTTCGTAGTCACGGAAGGATTCCAATATAATGTGGACCTGAAATCTGGTTTGCGTAAATCGGAAGAAATGGAATGAGCCAGAATACGAAAGGGTGCAGGTTTGTTTAAACCTTTAATACTTATTAAAGTATTTTTGCTTTTTAATTCATTATGATCAATTCCTTTGGTCTGAATCAGAACAATACCGTTTCTACCCATTGTACCAAATCGGTTTAGTTTGTTGATGGTTCTTACTACTTTGATAGTAATAATATCGGCCGGCTTTAGCTGCAAAAAGTAATCAGTATTTTTTGTCATTATCCCATCAATAATATACAATGGATCTTCATTCGGTATGGCGCCATCTGGCAGCACAACTCTAACAATAGAATTTCCTTTTATTCTCCTGTGAAGCAGGGATGGCACGACTTCTCTGATCAATTCCTCCATGGTGGGGAATACAACATACTCATCTACTTTTACTGAATAGTCAACTCCTGTAAGTTCATCTTCAAAATCACTATTTGGGTTTTCGGATAAAGAAGCCTTCTTCAAGATTTCAGAATTACCGTAAAAACTATACGATTTATCCATCAATTTCTTACGGCTGGTAAACTCAGCGTATCTATTTGCGGTTAAGCTCTCGGTCATAGGAGTAAGCGAAACACCTGATGAAGAGTCCATCCTCCACATGACCTTAGCATTAAGTGCTTTTCCATCTTTGGTTTCTACTGTGTAAAATATTTCATCATCATTCCAAAAATCGAAAAGGAAAACCAAATCAAAGCTTCCGTCTGCTCTGGTTATCGCCTCATAGCCCATCATGCTTTTTTGCAGGTAGGCACTCAGATGCGACTCGGGCAAAGGTTGCTCACTTTCTTTGTTGACAACGCGGCCAGAATATTGTATTAATCTCTTAAATGAGTTGGTTAGTTTAGGCTTTCCTTCCAGGATTGCTTTCCACTCAAGTTTCTTGTTCTTTTGAGTGATTAACAATAGATCCAATTCCTCGCTCGAGTAACTCCTATTTCCCTTAATCTCAGGAATCTCAGAACTTACATACAGATACTGATCAATCTGTGGCACCCCTAATTGATTACCAACAAATCGTTTATCGTAAACAGAAATCGCAAATTCTCCAGACAGGGGATTTCCCAGTGTATCCTTTAATGAAACCTTAAGGTCAACATTAGAACGAGTATTGTACGTTTGCGCGCTCTTGGCAATTGTTGTCTTTACTTCTGATGTTGGATGATTCAAGAAGAGACGCTCGGCTAAGATTACTCCTTGCTCGCTAAAAAGAGTCGCATTACAAATTCCGGGAGGCAATTCTTTTGAGGGGAATTGCACAGTGATCAATTCACGGTCGTCAAATCTAACTGGGGCAGAGAAATAAACTTCCGAACGCGCAGTTACTACCAGCCACAAATTATCCTTTCTGTATTTTGATTCACGTGGTGTCTTTAGATCTACCTTTACCGGATCTTGAAGTGTCGACATCATCATTGAAAAGCCCTCGGGTACGGCCATAGGCAAATTAACACGTACTATTTTATCAAGATGATGAACCTCGGCATAATAAGTACTAGTCGCAGTTGGAACAATATTAAAATATCCTAGACCGTTTTCGCTGAACTTAATTTGAGTTACTTCACCCCCCGTCTGATCCATAATTCTTACGGGGGAATGGCTTTCAGAATTGCTTTTAGCTACCACCCTATTGGGAATAGAAGAAATTAATGAGCCACCTTCGGGGTAGAACCTGAGATCAACCTGATCATTCTTGACTGGAACCAAGTCATTCCTTTCAACTAATAAAAAGTCTTGTCGAAAATAAAACTCCGCATCGAAATTTTTCATCCAATCACTATACGCAACCCATTGATAAATTCCAGCTTTTAATTCAGTGGGTATAGCTACCTGATTGTACCCTTTCCCCTCCTTCACGGCAATGTTTTCGAAAAACACCAGCTTTCCAAACTGATCAATTAAATCTACCCGAACAACCTGGCGTCCTCCAATTGGATTCATATCCTCCGAAAGAAAATGTGCAGAAAAATATGCTGTGTCACCCGCGGCATATATATTCTGATTGAAGAACAAAAAAACTTTAACATGAGGGTTCTGAAGTTTGTACTCCTGCATTTTTTTTGTGAGTGTCTGAATAAAATCAGCATCATTCTGAACAAACGCAGTTGCTATCAGAAACAAAAAAAAGAATACAGTCAGTTTTACTTTCATTGCCAAAAAGACGGTTTTTGATTTGAGCTATAGGAGAAAAACTGACAGGGTGCTGCTAATGTATCAATAGGAAGTACGAGATAAGGAACATTCGTTTTATCAAGATATATTGCCTTTTTATTTATACCAGCAGCCCAAAAAATCCCTAATACCTCTTCCGAAGAATCCACGGCTTTGATATTGCCTTTAATATCTGCCGATGGTGGCTGGAAGATATTACTAACTCCTTCTTTCTGAGCTTTCACGAGTTTCCAAAACATATAGGTTTCGGGTGTTAGGCTAAGTTCTTGAATTTCAACATGAATTTTATCATAAAGTGTTCTTCTGGTTGCAGGCACAAATCCAACCTCCTCACCTCTGAATATGTCGTTGGTAGTAAACTGCTCATCGGTGATGGAGGGAATATCATCATACTTATTTACCCAGCATATGCAACACGAGCACTCGCCTACTTTAACCAGGCGATTTTCCTGGTTGATGTACCCGCTACAGGGAAAGGGGTCTGGAATATCACCTCCTTCAACTCGTTTAGTTCTTAGCATCGGAAAGGTCTCAACTTTATAGGTTGCTACCATTCGCAACCTTACTAAATCATCTACTTCAGGCACCCCGGTTGCATCCGCAAAGATTCTAAAGCCATCACCTTCATGAAGGTCATCACCGTTACCCTCTACAAACTCAAAATTAATAGCTGTCACTTCACCAACCGGTTTTATTTCATCCGGTGCTGATTCGTATTTCTTTCCCTGAACCGTAGTAATCTCAACGTGATACTTTCTTCCTGTAACTCCTTTTATTCCATTTGTACTGGTCTGATAAACTCCTGCTTCTGTTTCTGTCAGTTGCTCTGAGGCCCCCAGATCATCTTTAATCCAAACTTTAGCAAACTTTTCCGGAATTAATCGATCCAAATCTGCAGAGCCGAGAGGCCTTGAGCGATACAATTTTACAACATACGGCCCGGGGTCAGTTGTGATGTATCCATCAACAACAATCTGATACTGAAACGCAGGGATATCAATATTAGCAGGGTCTACACACCCTTCTACAAACACAAAAAGCACAAGAACAAATTGGAAAAATTTCATTGCCAGAAAGATGGTTTTTGGTTTGAACTATTAGGAATAAACTGGCAAGGAGCAACCAGGGTGTCTATAGGTTCAACAATATATGGGACCGCATTTTGATCAATATAGATTGATTTTTTTTGTATTCCTGCTGCCCAAAAAATCCCTAGTGCCTCTTCTGAAGAATTTACTGCCATTATGTTTCCTTTTATATCAGCTGAAGGCGGTTGGAAGATATTGCTGACTCCGTCTATTTGAGCTTTCACCAACTTCCAAAATAAAAATGTTTCATTCGTCAGACTCATTTCCTGAATTTCAACATGTATTTTTTCGTAAAGAGTCATTTTCGTTGCAGGGATAAATCCTATTTCCAGATCCAGAAAAACATCATTTGCTATAAACTCTTCATCAACAACAAAAGGTTTTTTGTCAAACTCATTTGCCCAGCAAATACAGCAAGTACATTCACTTACTTTTACTAATCGATTATCCTGATTGATATACCCACTACAGGGAAAGGGATCGGGGACTCTTATTCCCTCGCCTTCCGGGCCTTGTATCACCTTTGTTTTCCGTTCAGGAAAAGTTTCCACTTTATAGGTAGCCACCATACGTAGCCGCACCCAATCATCAAGTCCAGGTACGCCTTTAGCATCAGCAAAGATTCTGAATCCATCTCCTTCCCGAAACTCATCCCCATTGCCTTCAACAAATTCAAAATTAATTGACGTTACTTCACCAACTGGTCTTATCTCATCAGGAACAGATCTATACTGCTTTCCGGCAACCGTTGCAATTTCAACATGGTATTTCCTTCCCGTAATTCCTTGTATGCCAGTGGTGCTTGAACGATAAACCCCCTCTTCAACCTCAGTGAGTAGTTCTGAATTCCCCTGGTCGTCTTTGATCCAAACCTTCGAAAATCTCTCAGGAATTAGGCGATCGAGGTCTGCACTTTCCAAGGGCCTTGATCTATACAACTTCACTTCATAGGGTCCAGGATCGGTTGTGATATATCCATCTACCACAAGTTGATATTGGAAGGAGGGAATATCAATGTTGGCCGGATCAACACATCCCATTAACAATACTATCACGGTCGATATAGATCGAGAAGTTCTCACTCTCTAAAACTTAAATGAATAACTCAATGACGGAACGATGGTACCTATGATGGATAATTGATACGGTTTTAAAAATCCATTTCCATCATCTTCAAAAAAAACCGTATACGGATTTCTCCTTGCGTACAAATTATAAAAAGATAATGTCCAAGTTCCATCCCAGAATTTTTTACGCTTATGATTTCCTTCCAGTACAAAGGCAATATCAAGACGATGGTAATCAGGAATGCGATACTGATTGCGTTCTGAAAAACTGGCAACCTTAATATTATCAACAAGAAAACCCGAAAGCGGTGTAGTGACTGGCCGTCCCGAATGGTAGGTGAAATTACCCGTGAAGAAATATCTCCTTGATATATTATACTTCCAAACCAAATTCACAATATGGGGTTGATCAAAATTCGATGCATAAGTATTTCCCTTATTAATTTGTTCCTCTTCGTATGGGCCATTGATGGTACGCAGCGATCTGGAATATGTGTAATTAATCGAACCAGTAAGTCTCCCCTCATTTTTGGCAATCGAGGTCTCAACTCCATAAGCTTCTCCTTTTCCCTGAAGTAAATCAGTCTCTAACCGATCGTTTAGAATAAGATTAGCTCCATCTTTGAAATCGAGTATGTTATTAATTGTTTTATGATACACTTCAACAAAAGCCTCATATGTTTTTGTCTTGAAGTTTTTAAAATATCCTATTGATACCTGATTGGCTACTTGCGGTTTAAAGTAATAATTGCTCGGCTGCCAGATATCTACAGGAGTAATTGCAGTGGTGTTCGAAACTAAATGAAGGTATTGATAAATTCTATTATAGCCTGCTTTAATCGATGAGCTGGGTGTTACATTATACCGCAAAGAAAGACGAGGTTCCAACCCTGTATAGGTCTTAATCTTTTCGCCATTCCCATACTCAATCAAATCAATTTGTGTAGTAGGAGATTTAGGTACTCCTTCTTCATAAATATTTACCATCGCGGGGCCGTAAGCTGAGAATATTGAAAAGCGAATTCCCCCCTCAACAAAATATTTCTCCCGAATAGTAATTCCGTCCCCGAAATAAAGTGCGTTTTCGAGAGACTTCTGTTTATCCATTTGTGTTGGAACAATGTTGGAATTAGGATTACTTGGTTCAAGAGTTCCAGGATTAAAAAGGTAATAAATCGATTGCGCTCCAAACGACACCTTATGAATACCCGCCTGGTAATTAAAGTCAGCCTTTGCTGAAGGGTATGTAATCTTATAAAATAAATTAAATCCAGTACGTTCATCGCGGTCATTAACTTCATATCCATATGAGCCTGTTCCTATTGAAAAAGTGGAGGATAATTTTGGTGAAAAAACATGGTCTATTCGCATCGACCCCAAAAGGTTATCCCATAGATAGGTAGAGTCTCCTTCAAGTCTGAATTGATCATGACTGGCATACCCTGAAAAAGTAAGTTTTGTGCGATCGCTGAATTTGTGAGTAAGCTTAGCTGCTCCATCATAAAAAGAAACTGAACTGTTAGTTAGATCAACGTAATTAGTTCGAATTGTATTAACGAGCCAATCAGAATACGTGGTTCGCAAGGATACCGATATCGAACTCTTGTTTTTTTTGATGGGACCGCTTACCAGTAGATTACTTGATATGATACCTATTCCGCCACTTCCTGTCCATTTTTCATAGTCACCCTCGCGCGAAGTTATATCTAAGACGGATGAAACTCTTCCTCCAAACTCTGCCGGTATGCCACCACGATAAAATGAAACATCCCGTATTGCTTCAGCATTAAAGGTTGAGAAAAATCCAAATACGTGCGAACTGTTAAAGACTGGCATTCCATCATATAAAATCAGGTTTTGATCCACACCTCCGCCTCGAACGTTAAACCCTGAAGCAGCCTCACCAGCAGTGGTCACTCCTGGCTGAACTTGTATCTGCTTTATCAAGTCCACTTCTCCCATGAAGGCTGGTTGGCGCTTGATTTCTTTCATAGTAAACTGGGTTTGCCCAATCCGGCTTGTTGTTACCTCACGAGCTGAACGATCCATAACCATTATTTCTTCCAACATTCGAGGCGCTTCCTCAAGTATTAAGTTAATTTCACCGTCTTTATATGCAGCAAGATCAATCACTCGCTCTTCATAATTAATATAATTGACAGTAACTACATGTTCGCCTGCCGGAACAGAAAGTGAAAAATTCCCTTCCGAATCGGTCGTTACACCTTGTTGTAAATCACTAACATACACTGATGCCCCTACAAGAGGTTCATTATTCTTTGCTTCTCTTATTTGACCCCGGAGTTGAATTTTCATATTGCGTATGCCGGCTTCAGGACTGCCTAGTGTCATCTTTTCAATTTTCTTTCTTTCCTTGACTGCAGTATTTATGGAATTTATCCGCTGGATGGCCATGGTTGGATCCTTTACAAATACGATGGCATGTTCTTCCATTTCCAGGTAGTTTAAATCAGTTCCCAGAAACAAATTATCCAAAGCAAGTCGTAATGGCTGTCCCTTATAATTCTGATCAAAAACAATTCCCTCGAGCCACGCAGGTAAAAAATAGAATCGAACGGGTTCAATCTTCTCAATCTCTGCAATGACAGACGTTAATGGTTTCCCCTGCTCACCACCATTTAATTTATAATCTAAAATGGATTGTGCGACCAGAGGTTGGGAAGTGAGAAGAAAAAGTATGAATAGGTACTGTTTCAAATTAAAAAACGTTAACAGCCAATTTTAAAAGTAATCAAATTGGAAAACACTAAAAAATAAAAATGGCGTTTTATACTGCCGGCTCCTGCTGGCTCAAACAATGAAATGAACCCAGGCCCCAGATGATGTCGGTTGAATCAAGGCCGATTACTTTTCTATCAGAAAAGCATTGCTGCAGAAGATCCAAAGCCAGGTCATCGTTTTTATCACGAAAGGTAGGAACAACTACATACTTATTGCTAATGTAGAAATTTGCATAGGAAGCGGGCAGGCGCATGTCATCATAAACAACCGGTTGCGGCATAGGCAACTCAACAATATTCATCTGTTTGCCGCTTTCAAGCCGCAACGTCTTCAATTCCTTTAGGTTTTCCTGAAGCAGTTTGTAATTCTCATCCCGCTTGTTTGACTCAATGATCGTAACCACTGTATCCTCATTCACAAATCGTGTGAGATCATCGATATGGCCATCAGTATCATCGCCCACTATACCATCACCCAACCAAAGAATGTGATTGACCCCATAATAATTATACAAATACTCTTCTATCTGGGCCTGATTAAGTTGCGGATTTCTATTCGGATTTAACAGGCAAGCTTTTGTAGTCAGTAAAGTTCCCTTTCCATTAAACTCAACAGAGCCCCCTTCCATAACAATGCCCGGATGAACTACAGGAATATTGTACTGTTTCGCTATAAGCGTTGGAATTACATCATCCAGATCAAACGGAGGATATTTGCCGCCCCAGGCGTTGTAGCCCCAATCCACAATCATTTTCTTCTTCTCTTTCGGATTAATCAAAAAAGCAGGGCCATGATCGCGGCACCAGGCATCGTTGGTGGGGTGAAAAAAGAACTCTACCTGAGATAAGTCTGCATGTACTTTTTGCAAATACCTGAGCGCTATTTGTTTCATCCCTTCATCCAGCACGTTGATCTTCACTTTTTCTCCTTCCGCTACGCGTTTAATAAATTCAGCATACACCGGATAAATCGTTTCAATCTTGCCAGGCCATGATGCTTCTTTATGTGGCCAGCTAAGCCAGGTGGCCGAATGCTTTGCAAACTCTGCCGGGAAGAAATAACCTAGTTCTTTAGGAGTCATTCGAAATTCAAAATTTAATATTCAAAATCAGTTCAATTTTGAACCGCTAATTTTGAATTACCTTATTCATCAATATATCGCTTTGTAATGGGCTGATAAGAATCTATTCTACGGTCGCGAAGGAAAGGCCAATGCGTTCGATAGCTGTCGGTCTTGCTCAGGTCAATCTCCAAAACATTTACTTCTTCTTTATCATGAGATCCTTTATATATTATACTTCCAAAAGGATTAGAGATAAACGATCCGCCCCAGAATTTCATTGCACCGTTTTGTTCCAGGCCTACCCGATTTACGCTCACCACATGAACTCCATTAGCAACGGCATGACTTCGTTGAATGGTTTGCCAGGCATTATACTGTTCCGTGTTTGTAGTTTCATCTTGCGAGGTAGCCCAGCCAATGGCAGTTGGATAGAATAATATTTCTGCGCCCATAAGTGAGGTAATTCGAGCTGCTTCCGGGTACCATTGGTCCCAACAGATAAGCACGCCTAACGTAGCAAACCTGGTTTTGAAGATTTTATAGCCCAGGTCACCAGGAGTAAAATAAAATTTCTCATAATAAGCTGGGTCATCAGGAATATGCATTTTTCTATACTTGCCAAGATAGCTGCCATCCGCATCAATCACAGCAGTCGTATTGTGATAAAGTCCTTCTGTTCGTTTTTCAAAAAGAGAGGCAATGATAACAACTCCTAAATCCTTTGCTAATCCAGAAAGTGCTTCCGTTGATGGGCCGGGGATAGATTCGGCAAGTTTGAAATTGTCATAGTCTTCAACATCGCAAAAGTAAAGCGAGGTGAAGAGTTCTTGCAAGCAAATGATTTGGGCACCACCGCTGGCGGCTTCCCTTATCTTTTGGATGGCTTTGCTGAGATTCTCTTTTGGCTCTTTCGTACAACTCATTTGCACGGTGCCAATTTTTACTTTTTGTGCAGACACTTTGTTTAAAATTTAAGACGCAAAAATAGGGATTTTGTAGTTGCCGGGATCAGATTTTTATTGCACGAACCATCTCTCTCTTTCCAGGAGGGCCTGCCAACGCTTCCACTTCAAGACCCAGAGATTTAAGATCTCGTTTGAGTTGACCTTTGGCGCAATACGTAACAAAAACGGATCCTGACTTCATGGTCAAAATCACTTTTTCAAGCATGGGCAACTTCCACATTTCAGGCTGCTTATTGGGTGCAAAAGCATCAAAATATATAAGATCGAAGTGTGATGGTTCTAACGAAACTGATTGCAGCGACATATTTTCCTTATACAGCTTGAAGTAAGGACTTAGCTCACTCCATTCCTGCCAGGGTGCCTGATGAAGTTTTTGAAAGCTTTCTGCTCCTTCCGGATTGGAATAGTAGTTCAATGCCTTCCAGATTTCATCCGGTAAAGGAAATGTCTCAAGGGAGTGGTACTGAAGTTTAATTTTTTGATTATTTGCCCATTGTAAACTCAACCAGCCGTTCAGTCCTGTACCAAAGCCCACCTCCAAAATTGATATCAACCCAGGGTTATCACGAAACTGTAAATAATTCAACCCCTTGTTGATAAAAACATAACCTGATTCTTGGATTGCACCATGTCGGGAATGATAGGTTTCATCCATTTCCTCATTCAGCAAGGAATGAGATCCGTCCTCGGTAAGTATAATTTTAATCGTGTTCAAAACTGATATAAGTCATCCCAAATAATGATGTAATATACTTTGTCAAATAGTATCTTTAAAATGTCATGCAAGTCAAAGTTCGAACACACCAATCTTTGATAATTCTTCAATACATTATTTTTATTTCAGCTATTCTTTATTTCGGAAAGTCTCTGTTCATCCCCTTGTCGTTTGCTGTGCTCATCAGTTGTATTCTTTACCCATTTTGCGCCTGGCTCGAAAAGCATAAAATTGGCAGAATGGGTGCTATTGTAGTTAGCCTGCTGGTGCTCACTGCATTTCTCAGCTTGATTATTTTTCTCCTCGTTCAGCAATTAATGGGATTTTATGAAGAGTGGCCCAACTTGCAATCCAAACTGGTTGGATCTTTTGACGAAATCAGCAAATGGCTTACCTGGAAATTTGACATTGATAAGGAGAAACAAATGATCTGGCTCAACAAAATGATCAATGACTCGGGTGGAAATGCCATGACACTTGTACGAAGCCTGATTTCAACATCGGCCGTATGGGCTGTTCTCATTATTCTTATCCCCATCTATTCAGTTCTGATCTTATACTACCGGCACAAATGGCTGGAAGTATTATACCGATTATTTCCTGCCGAAGGGCGTGAAAGAATCCGGGATATTATGAAGCTTAGTATTGAATCCTATTACAACTTCATCAAAGGAATGTTGGTAGTTTACCTGATCGTTGGTATTCTCAACAGCGTAGGGTTATACGTATTAGGGATTCCACATGCTTTTTTGTTTGGATTTATTGCCTCCATTCTCACATTCATTCCCTACGTTGGTATCCTGGTCGCTTCTCTCCTCCCAATTTCGATGGCGTGGATAACCTATAACTCTATCTGGTATCCGCTGGGGGTAGTTGGCATTTTTATGCTGGTCCAATACCTGGAAGCTAATTTGATTTTTCCGTTGGCTGTTAGCAGCAGGTTAAAAATAAATGCCCTTGTGACCATTGTGGTGATTATTGCCGGAGGAATTATCTGGGGTGTTGCAGGGATGATCTTATTTATCCCCTTTCTCGGAATTTTGAAATTAATTGCAGATCGCACACCAAGTCTTAAAACGCTCGCCTTAATTCTTGGTGGAGATTCCGACTCAGACTAATCTTTTTTAATCAAAGTAACGGCATAGGCATTCACGCCTTCTTCGCGGCCGATGTATCCGAGCCGCTCGGCTGTTGTTGCCTTAATTGAAATATCTTCTTCACCAATATTCATAAGGGGAGCCAATACCTTTTTCATTTCTGGTATATAGGGATTCACCTTGGGTGATTCAAGGCAAAGTGTGCAGTCTACGTTTTCGACTTTCCAGCCATGCTCAGACAACATTCGGGTAACATCCTTCAGAAAGAATTTACTATCCATCCCGCTCCAACGCGGATCCTTATTCGAGTAATGAAATCCAATATCACGAAGATTAGCGGCCCCAAGGAGCGCATCGCAGATGGCATGGATAAGAACATCCGCATCGGAATGACCTACTGCTCCTTTGGTTGCCGGAAGTTTTATTCCGCCCAGGTAGAAATCACGCCCTTCTTCCAGTTGATGAACGTCAAAACCTAGCCCTACACGGATTTTCATACATTTAGTTTTATCCAAAAATAATCGGAATGACTGGCATACAATACTTATTGCCCTATATTTAAAGCCATTATTTTAGAATGAGTCACTTTCGAAACTTCTTAGTAGGCAAAGAGATCATCACTTCGCGCAAACAGTTTAAATATGCCATGCTGCGCGGGCAGTTTGCGTGTATTATCTGTTCGGTAGCTTTGTTCTATACCATTCTTGATTCTATCAATCATGTAAAAGTTTTTATACCCTGGTATGGACTTCTTGCCGGCTTAGCCTTAACCTCACTTTTACTAAATAGAAAAAAATATTACACCGCTGCCACTATCCTGCAATTACTACTTATTAACAGCCTGGTCTTCCTCTTTGCTGATGTAGATCATCCCTACGGTGGCGTCTTCTTTTTTTTTATGACCTGCTCCAGTGCGGGGTTAATCCTACTAAATTTTTATGATCGCTCCCTTAGCATGGCGTTTGCCCTGCTCCCCATCCTCCTTGGATATCTGGCATTTAACCTGGATCTGAAGATAATACCCCCGCCCATGTATGAGGAGGGTATGGTTCGGATAAACTTCATTGCCAACCTGACTATTGGAATTATATCGAATGTCTTTGTTGTCTTTTTCCTGATCAATCGAAATTCGGAAACAGAAAAAACATTGCGCGATAGCGAAAAGGATTTGATAAAAATTTCTGCCGACCTTAAAGTAAGTGAAGAGCGCTTTGCCATGGCCCTGATTGGTACCCGGGCCGGAATTTACGAGTGGAAGGTTAAAAACAATTCAATATCAGTAAGCACTCACTGGAAAAGCCTTTTAGGATACGAAGAGGATGAATTGAATGACCTGACTCTTCAATTGTTTCTTTCCTTTATTCATCCCGAAGATCTGGCGCGAACATCACAATCTATTGAAAATCATTTGCGTGATCATAAGCCTTATCAAAATGAATTACGGATTCGGACCAAAGGCGGAGAGTACAAATGGTTTCAAGACAGCGGAGTTTCAAAACTGGATGAAGAAGGAAACATCACCGTAGTTATAGGTTCCATTATTGATATTAACGAAAGAAAAAAAGCAGAAGAAGAACTGGCCCTAAAAAATGTGCAACTCGCAAAAACCAACGAAGAGCTGGATCGTTTTGTTTACAGTGCCTCGCACGATATGCGGGCCCCGCTCAGTTCGCTCTTAGGACTGATTCATTTGTCAGAAAAGACAGATAGGCCGGAAGAGGTGAGCATCTATCTGCAAATGATGAAGGACCGCATCAAAACCATGGAGGGTTTTATAAGAGAAGTTACCGACTACTCGCGCAATACGCGATTAGATCTTGATTTCATACAAGTTTCACTCTTTGACCTGGTACAGGAAGTGGTTCAGAATCTTGCTTATTCTATTGTAAATAAAAAAGTGCGGATTGAAGTTGCCATTGACAAGAACCTAATCATCCTTACCGATAGTAGCAGGTTAAAAGTTGTAATTACCAATCTATTATCAAATGCGTACAAATATCACTTCTTCGATCAATCTGATCCTTATATAATTGTTTCTGCCGTTAAGAGAGGCGAAAATGCCATTATAACTGTAAAGGATAACGGTAGGGGAATTGCCAATGAGCATCACGCACGTATTTTTGAAATGTTTTACCGCGCCTCCGAAAATTCTGAAGGTTCCGGCCTGGGTCTTTATATTGTAAAAGAGACGCTTGACAAATTAAGAGGCAGTATCAGTGTTCAATCCGCTGAAGGATCGGGCTCAGAGTTTACCGTCACATTACCTGCTGTTAAATAGGAAGTCAGTTCAAACTTTCAGCGTGATAATATAAAACGCTCGAATTGCTTTCGTCCAGAATTTCTGTAGCCGTCTCCATCATCTCTTCCCGGCTTACCTCTTCTATTCTCTTCGACTCCCGGTTTACAAGATCCGGATCGCCCGATAATGCCGCAAAGGCGAGATTCATGGCGCGATTGATCACCTCCACCTTCTCAAATTCCAACGTAGTTTCTGCCTGGTTTTTCACTTTTTGCAATTCTTCCACTTTAGGTCCCTCGCTAACAAAAGTTCTTACAACCTGATCAACCTCGTGTTCGGCCGCCTCAGGACTAATTCCATCTTTTAAACGTCCACTAATCACAAGCATTCCCGGATCCAGTGATCCCATTGTAAATGAAGAAATCGAATTAAAAATCTCTTTATCCTTTACCAATTGATTATACAACCTGCTCGATTGTCCGCGACTTAGAATGTCACTTAATAAATCTGCAGCAAAATATTCCTTATCAAAACGACCCGGCATATGATAACATTTATATAATGCATTGGCTGGCACTTTTGCGTGCACCGAAAGGGTGCGTTTATTTTCCTGAGGTGGCTCCAATGGAAGGTTGCGTACATGTTTCTTCCCCGATGGTATGGGACCAAACCATTTTTCAGAAAGCTGCCTTACCTGGTTTACTGTTACATTTCCGGCAACCACCAGAATAGCGTTGTTCGGAAGGTAATGGGTGAAGAAAAAATCCTTTACATCCTCTAATGTCGCGTTTTCTATATGACTGATTTCCTTGCCTATCGTTGCCCATTGATAGGGATGGATATGATATGCAAGAGGTCGAAGTTTCAACCAAACATCGCCATAGGGTTGATTTAGATACCGTTGCTTAAATTCTTCTACAACCACTTTGCGTTGCACCTCCAACACGCGCGGATCAAACGATAAGCTCAGCATTCGGTCGCTCTCAAGCCAAAAACCAGTTTCAAGGTTAGCAGCCGGAACGGTTAGATAATAATTGGTAATGTCGGTATTTGTAAACGCATTGTTTTCGCCCCCAACTAATTGAAGCGGCTCATCATAATTAGGAATGTTGACAGACCCTCCGAACATCAAATGCTCAAACAGGTGAGCAAACCCGGTCTTGTCAGGTCGCTCATCGCGCGAACCAACATCATATAAAATATTCATGACTGCTATTTGTACGGTTGGATCTTCATGAACAATTACCCGAAGGCCGTTATCCAGTGTAAATGATGAGAATGGAATCATGTATTCTATTAGAATATAACTAAATGTTAACTGCGCAGGCGCAAGATAGTCTGCCGGTTAATTTTTTCTATATTTTCGTAACTACCTTAATTTAAAATATGTCTGTCGAGATTATTTTGATAATACTTAGTTCATTGGTCATTTTCAGCTACCTGTTCGATCTGACCGCAAAGAAGTTTAAGATACCTTCGGTTATACTATTGCTACTCAGTGGTATTGGTCTTCGTTACCTGGCCGATTTCTTTTCATTCGCAACTCCCGACTTTTCTTCCATTTTACCCTTGGTTGGCACTATCGGTCTGATCTTAATTGTCCTGGAAGGCTCACTGGAACTTAAACTTGAAAAAGAAAAATCGGGACTTATAAAGAAATCGCTTGGATCAGCATTTTTTATCCTGATCATTACAAGTTCAGGTATTGCTCTATTTTTTTATTACCTCACCGGAGAAAATTTCCGTACCTGCTTCCTGAATGCAGTTCCATTAGGCGTTATCAGCTCTGCCATCGCTATTCCATCCGCCAGCTCATTACCCGTTAACCGAAAAGATTTTATTGTTTACGAATCCTCTCTTTCTGATATTTTTGGCATCATACTCTTCAATTTTATGGTTACAAACGATGTCATCAATGCAACATCGTTCGTAAACCTTACCTGGCAAACCATTCTGATCCTTGTAATCTCAGGGCTGTTTTGCCTTGCGCTACTCTACTTATTAAAGCGAATAACCCATCACCTCAAATTCTTCCTGATCATTGCTATGCTTATTTTAATTTATGCGATTGGAAAACACTATCATTTACCCACGCTGGTAATTGTGCTGGCGTTTGGCCTGTTTCTTAACAATCTTCAGTGGATCCGTCATCTTCGATTCAGGCAAATATTTGAATACGAAAACTTTAATAAGGATCTTCAGCAACTAACGCAGCTTAGTGGAGAAAGTGCCTTTCTGGTACGAACATTTTTCTTCTTGATTTTCGGCTTTACGCTTGAGATAGAATCATTATTTCATATGGATGTTTTAATTAATGGAGCAGTCATAATTCTCCTGATCTACGGAGTTCGAATTAGCTTTCAAAAGTTTTTTGTTTCTTCAGCTTCATGGGCAGAATATTTTCTGGCCCCACGTGGCCTGATCAGTATCTTACTTTTTTTCGGCATACCTGACGCCTCAAAATTAAAAGACCTTCAAAATGGATTACTCTTCTTTGTGATTTTAGCTACCAGCTTAATTATGTCATTCGGGCTTATGGGTGTGCGTGACAAAAAAGCCAGTCCTATCTCCAACCCATAGGAGTACTGATTGAAACCTTCTAAATTGCCTGCTCATTTATCCTTATGAAGTTCACTCGTAAAAAATATTCCAACGAAGTACTGATCAATCTCTACGAAGCCTTACTACGGCCGCGGCTCATCGAAGAGAAGATGCTGATCCTGCTCAGGCAGAATAAAATCAGCAAATGGTTTAGCGGCATTGGGCAAGAGGCTATTTCTGTAGGTGTTACTCAAGCACTGGAAAAAGACGAATATATACTTCCCATGCACCGGAATCTGGGTGTTTTTACGGGCCGAGAATTACCCTTCACACGGCTTTTTGCACAATGGCAAGGAACCCCAATGGGCTATACTAAAGGGCGCGACCGGTCTTTTCACTTCGGCACAAATGAACATCACATCGTAGGCATGATCTCACACCTGGGCCCACAAAATGGCGTTGCCGATGGGATTGCCCTGGCATCTAAATTAAAAGGTGAACAAAAAATCACGGTAGTATTTAATGGCGATGGTGGAACAAGCCAGGGGGATTTTCATGAAGCTGTAAATGTGGCTGCCGTATGGAGCTTGCCCGTAATTTTTGTTGTAGAAAATAATGGCTACGGTTTGTCAACCCCCAGCAGCGAACAGTTTAAATGCAAACAGTTTATTGATAAAGCGATCGGCTATGGTATAAAAGGCGTTCAGGTGGATGGCAATAACATTCTGGAAGTGTATGATACGGTGAAGACGCTGGCTGCTACCATGCGCAAAAAACCAGAGCCCATTTTGTTGGAGTGCATTACCTTTCGCATGCGTGGCCACGAGGAGGCATCGGGAACTAAATATGTTCCGAAAAAACTAATGGACGAGTGGGCAAAAAAAGACCCGGTCGAAAATTACGAACGGTTTCTTGTTCAGGAAAAAATCATAGATCAGAAATTTCCGGATACGCTTCGAAAGAGAATCAAAAAAGAAATTGAATCTGGCCTTGAAGAAGCCTTTAAAGAAACGTTGCCCAAACCAGACACTGAGCTTGAGCTAAAAGATATTTATGCTCCTTTCGTTCAACAAATAACTTTACCAGCCTCAGAAAAAAAATCAGAGCGAAGATTTATTGATGCCATCAGTGACGGACTGAAACAAAGTATGGAGCAACATCCTAACCTTGTGCTGATGGGGCAAGATATTGCAGATTATGGCGGTGTGTTTAAAATCACAGAAGGATTTGTTGAAAAATTTGGTAAAGACCGGGTGCGAAATACACCCCTGTGTGAGTCAGCCATAGTAGGTACAGGCCTTGGCCTCTCTATTAAGGGAATGAAAGCCATGGTGGAAATGCAGTTTGCTGATTTTGTGACAGAGGGCTTTAATCAGATTGTAAATAACCTCGCTAAAACGCATTGGCGTTGGGGTCAATCTGCCGATGTAGTTGTACGCATGCCAACTGGTGCTGGCACAGCAGCAGGTCCGTTTCATAGTCAGAGTAACGAGGCCTGGTTCTTTCATACACCCGGTTTAAAAATTGTATACCCATCAAACCCATTTGACGCGAAGGGGATTCTGTGTGCAGCTTTGGAAGATCCTAATCCCTATTTATACTTTGAGCATAAAGTACTCTACCGATCAATTAAGGATGAGATTCCTGATGATTACTTCACGGTTGAAATTGGAAAGGCAAAACTGGTTAGCGAGGGGAATGATTTCTCCATCATTACATATGGAATGGGTGTTCATTGGGCCAAAGAAATCATAGATTCAATGCCAGATGTAAGTGCTGATATTCTTGACCTGCGTACTTTATTACCCTGGGATAAAGAAGCTGTGATGAAGACGGTAAAAAAGACAAATCGCATTTTAATTCTTCACGAAGACACATTGACAGGAGGAATTGGTGGTGAAATTGCAGCCTGGATCAGTGAAAATGCTTTTCAATATCTGGATGCACCCGTGCTTCGCGAAGCAAGTCTGGATACGGCAATTCCCTTTGCCGCTACCCTCGAACAAAATTTCTTACCAAAAGGAAGATTAAAATCCAGAATTGAACAACTTTTGAAATTCTGAGGAAAAGGCTGCGTTATGCTATTGCCGTAAGGAACATTGCTTTTTTCCTTACCTTAGCCTGTTTCAATGCAATTATCTTGACAGTCCGCAAAGAAATAACCTTGCCCACCTGGTCGCGCCTGATGCTTTTCAGCGTTGTGGGTTTGCTTTTTCTTTCATCTGCCATCAATGCGCAGGACAATCGACCTGTTAATAATAAACGACAAATCAGGGAAACCCGGGCTAAATCTGTAAAACATAACGAAAAGGCCACCACAAAGGATATTGCGGGTAGAAAATTGCGTACTCGTAATAAATCAACCGCCCAGCGAGCAGTATATACAGCAAACTCTCCCTACAAAAAGAAAAGAAGGACTGGCGGAGACCGGGCAGGCAAACCTATAGGTGGAAGTGCTACCAGAGTACGTTCTCGGTCAGCCGAAACAGCCCGTGCCAACGTCTATCCACAGAAAGGTCCCTACGTAAATAATGATTCAAAAAGACCATCACAAGCCTATTCTAA
This sequence comes from Cyclobacteriaceae bacterium, assembly GCA_044229915.1. Taxonomy (GTDB): domain Bacteria; phylum Bacteroidota; class Bacteroidia; order Cytophagales; family Cyclobacteriaceae; genus ELB16-189. Next base: position 104,276 of record JBGASB010000003.1, on the reverse strand, counting down.
TAAGCGAGAATTATCAAGGCTGAAACGATTACAAACCAGAAAAGAGCCACCCGGCAAGAAGAAGCGAGTCACCCCAAGATCCGGTTCACAGGCTTTTGTCACCCGTGGAAAAAGAAATGTGTATTGGGGAAAATACTCCAAAGGGGAAAGAGCTATTACCACAGATGTGGCAGGCCGACCGTTACGAACAAAAAATTTTCGCACCCCGGCCAATCCGGTTATCAAAGCTTCAGATCCCTACTATGGACGCAAGAAAACTGGCGACCGTGCCTATAAAGGGACTTTTCGGTCTGGCTTTGCAACGGCCACCAGGCGTGGTGAGTTGCCCTGGAAGGGAGATGTTTCCGGGCAACCTATTCGAAAAAGCAAAGGCAGAGATAATCAGGTAGCAGGCGAACCAGGAACTAGTCCAAGGATTTCTCCGGGATTTAGTGCCCAGTATATGAAAAAAGATTTTGCACGCTTGCGCGGAATTAAGACTAAGAAAGGCGGGGGCAGTGTAACCGGAAAATATAAATCAAATCAACCATTGAGCCCTCGTGCCCCTGGTATTGGTGCCTCTTACATGCGTCAGGATCAAAACAAGTTGAGAGGTATTAAGCCAGTGAAAGGTGGTGGTGGAAGTGTGACGGGAAAATATAAATCGAACCAACCGATTAGCGCACGAGCTCCTGGAATTGGTGCATCATACATGCGTAAAGACTTAGGCAAGCTAAGAGGAATTAAGCCTGTGAAAGGTGGTGGAGGTAGCATCAGTGGGCGTATGAAATCAAATGCACCCATAGGCGCACGCGCTCCGGGTAACCCACGAGTGGCAAGTATGATGGGAAATTATTCAGGTAATGTGAAATCATTCAGACCTCCCAAAGGTGGAGGAAGTGTCACGGGGCGCATGAGGAAAAATAATAACAACATGCCTATTCCGGTGAGAGCTCCACTGGATCAACGTGCAGCCAACTTTCAGGATAACTATCAAGGCTTTATCAAGCGAGACAGAATTTCATCTGGCTTTAGCCAGGACGGATTGAGTTACTCCGGTAGTATCAAAGCCCACAGGGCTCCGAAAGGAGGTGGCAGCATAAGTGGTTCCTGGAATAATAAAAATCAGCCGATCGCAGGAAAAACACCAGGTTCTGTTTCTGCAAGAGTCAGTAAATTCCAGGGTAATCTAAAACAAGAGACCAAATCATTTAGCCAGGCTGGGTATGGATATGCAGGAAATATTAAAATGAGACCAAAAACATTCAGTCAGGAAGGGTATGATTTCTCTGGCTACAACAAAACAAAAAAACCACTTAAGGGGGGAGGAAGTGTGAGTGGAAAATTATGGAACAACGATAATAAACCTATCCCTGGAAAAACTCCGGGCGGGTCAGCTAACAAAATAGATTCTTACCAAGGCAACCTTACGTTGACTCCAAAATCATTCAGTCGTGATGGCTATGATTTTTCAGGCTATAACAAAACAAAAAAACCACTTAAGGGGGGAGGAAGTGTGAGTGGAAAATTATGGAACAACGATAATAAACCTATCCCTGGAAAAACTCCGGGCGGGTCGGCTAACAAAATAGATTCTTATCAAGGTAATTTAAAATTCACAAAAAAACCTGAAAAAGGAGGCGGAAGCGTAAGCGGAAAACTTTGGAATAATAATGGCGAACCGTTGCCTGTGAGAATGCCTTCTGGCGATCAGGCTGGTGATATTAATTACGCTGGAAAGACCAAACTTCCTCGTTTTAAACGCGAGTATGTCCGCAATCCAAATGCCAACGAAGAAGCGCTTAAGAAACACCGTCCGTATGAAACTGTGTATGAGATAAACGGGTTGATGGTGAGTGTAAAGCAGAAGGAGACAGAAAAGAAACCTAATGCCGTGAAGGGTTCCATGCCAGGCGTTCCGCCAAGCAAAGCAACTGTTAAAGCCAGCGAATATTCGCGGAGTATGAAGAGGTATTGGGATTACAAACATAACCCAAGCAGTGCGGATGAGGCTCAAAAGACAATAATGTATTCTAAATCATTTGAACGGGCTACGGAGTTTGCCGGTAAGACCCGATTAACCAAAAACTATCGGCACAACCCAACTAGCGACAGAGATGCACTAAAGGTTATTGCGCCTGGAAAGGCTTATGCTCGGGTAGTTGATTACCAGGGAAATATTAAAATGAATAAGTTCAATCATAACAAACATTTCCCTGATGCAGAGTTTGCTCATGGCAAAGGAAACAATGTTAAGGACGAGCGAACTATAATGACCGATGTTAAGTTATTATGGGCGAAATTATTCAAGAAAAATGGTACACAGCCTGATGCTGTAAAAGATAAGGTGAGAAGGCCGCGGTACGACAAGAAAGAAAAGGAACTTTGGAAAGATCTATATGACTAAGAACGTGAAGTGGACGGCATTAACAGCTACGAATCAATTAGAAAATATTCAGGCAGAATCACAATCCCACCCGGTAATCATCTTTAAGCACAGCACACGCTGTTCTATTAGCAAAACAACCCTCGATCGGCTGGAGAGAAATTGGAAGCAAGAAGAATTGCCCCTGGTGAAGCCCTACTTTTTAGACCTGCTTAGCTATCGGGAAATTTCAAGCCGGATTGCAGAGACATTTGAAGTTGAACATGAGTCGCCTCAGGTTTTAATTATTCACAATGGAAAATCTGTTTATGACAAGTCTCATTTCGAAATAGAATTTACAAACATCAAAAATGCCTTGAGGGCAGCCTCTGGCCTTAAAAATTAAACGTTACCGTTTGCTTAAGTGATTCAGCGAGGCTAAGCGCAACCGGGCAAGTCCTTGCGGCATTTTTCAATTTTTGCTTTTGCACTTCGGTAGCCTGCAATGAAGCGTGTGTAAAGGTTATTTGTATCTCAGCTATCTTTCGGGGATTGGATGACATGATTTTTACTACCTCCGAGGAAAGACCCTTCAGGTTAATCCCTTCACGATCGGCCACCTGCCCCATTATGGTCATCATACAACTGGATAGTGCTGCACTTACCAGGTCTGTGGGGCTAAAAGCCTCACCTTTACCCATATTGTCAATTGGGGCATCCGTAATCATCAAATTACCTGATTTCAGATGTTTCGCCTGAGTTCTTAAATCCCCTAAATATTCAACCGTTGCCATTGTGCTCATAACAAGACTATTATTTCTGCGTTAGTTAAATTAATTTTATCTTTCCAAGGTAACGAAAAGAGGGTATCATGAAACAAGGTGTTATTATGTTTCTTTTGATGGGGGGCATGGCTTTCGTGCCTGCATTTGCACAAACCCAGGATACCTACGAATATAATTCTGAGTTTACGTGGGGGATCAACAAAAATTCAGCCGGTGGCCTTATCGGTGGCTTTACGTTTAAAAAAGCCCGGAAGCTGAATGAAAGCATGCTCGAGACTTTTGGCCTTGAGATTATGAATGTTAAAAACTCGCAGGAAGTAAGACACAGTTCAGGTTATACAGGCAATTACTTCATTTTTGGAAAAAGCAATTACCTCTATGCTTTTCGATTTCAATATGGCCGGGATTTCATAATGTTCACGAAAGCCCCTCAACAAGGAGTAGAAATAAAGGCAGTATTTGCTGCCGGACCATCCCTGGGAATTGTAGCTCCGTACTATATAGAACGCACGGTTGACAATAGTTTTTTTACCTCTGTTCATGAACAATACGACCCCAACAATCCCAATCATTCCTATAATAATATTTTGGGCACTGGTAATTTATTTGAGGGAATCGGTGAATCCAGCATCCAGATTGGGGGTAATCTGAAGGCAGCCCTCAACTTTGAACTTGGCTATTTAAAGAGCCAGGTTACGGGGTTTGAAGTCGGGTTTTTGGTAGATGCCTACTTCAATAAAATTAACCTTATGCCCACGGCAGACAACAAATCTGTGTTTCCAACGGTTTTTTTCACACTATTCTATGGCAGTCGCAAGTAATTGCAATTAAAAATTTTTTGATTTTCTGTGACTGGGTGGGCAGAAGTGCATTCTATTATTATATTTGAGATTCCTAAACCCGTAATTAGTAACGTATGGAAGCGAAAAAGACAGAAAAAGCTGATTTGACTAAAAAGAGCAGTCTTTTTTTTAGTGTTGGCTTATTGTTAACGATGGCTCTTGTCTTCATGGCCTTTGAATGGAAGAGTTATGAAGATAGTTTGGTTGACCTGCAGGGCAAAAACACAAACATTTTTGAGGAAATGTTAGAAGTGCCCCCCACAGAACAACCGCCTCCACCCGCTCCTATCATTCAGCAGCCACAAATTGTTGAGGTGCCCGATGAAGAGGAAATCAAAGAAGATCTCAACCTTAAGTTTGACGTGGAAGTAACTGAAGAAACTAAAGTTGAAGAGGTTGTAGTGGCCCCCGTTGAAGAAAAAGAAAACGTTGACGAAGTATTTAGTGTCGTTGAAGAATCGGCTGAGCCCAAGGGTGGAATGCCAGCATTTTATAAGTATGTAGGTGAAAAAATTAAGTACCCTGCTCAGGCAAGACGTATGGGTGTTGAGGGAAGAGTTTTCGTGCAGTTTGTTGTTAATCGTGACGGATCAATTGTTGACGTAACAGCTATTAAGGGAATTGGTGCTGGTTGTGATGAAGAAGCTGTAAGAATTGTGCAAAGCGCACCGCCATGGAAGCCAGGTAAACAAAGAGGAAAGCCTGTTAGGCAAAAAATGGTTATCCCAATTATCTTCAAGTTAGGATAAGCTACTCTCGATAAAATTGAAAAGCCCCGGCTCTAAAGTCGGGGCTTTTTTTGGCTTCTTAATAACTCTACAGGATAAGTCCGCAAGTTAGCCCGAGCAAAATAATTGCCCATGATGGAATTCTTGTAAAGGCTGTTAGTGCAAATGTGAAAATCGTGTACATCGCATTTAAAAAAATCGCCTTAACGGGTTGATCGTAAACGAGCGGTTGAAAAAGTAAAACTGCTGCCGCTATCACTAGACCTGCATTGGCTGCATTAATGCCTTCCATGGAGGCTCTGATGGGTCTGAACTTCTTAAGACTATCCCAAACGCGAATCATAAAGAAAATCAAAAAAGTGCCTGGAAGAAAAATACCCGCAGCTGACATAATACCTCCAACAATTTCACCTAGTACTCCATATTCGCGCATCGCCAACGCTCCAATGTAAGAACTGAAAGAAAATACCGGTCCAGGTAATCCCTGAACAAATGCATAGCCGGAAAGAAATTCTTCTGAAGTGAGATATTGCTTGGGAGCATATTGAACAAACTCTGTGTATAACATAGGAGTAAGAACCTGCCCACCCCCAAAAATCAAACTGCCGTTTCGATAAAAGTTTTCAAAAAGGCGAACGGGTAAGGTTAGTTCTGGAATACTTTTAGTGGCCCAACCAAGCAAAGCGGCAAAAATCAATACTCCTGCCCAAAGGAAAAAATTTGACCAGGCTACATCAAACTTCTTTTTTTCCTCGCGGGGATGAGCTTTATAGTTAAGGGCCGTCACCAACCCTGCCACAAGCAACACCAACGGGAAAACGATTGGAGACTTGATGAAATACGTTGCCACGCCTGCCAAAATCATCAACACCAATGCCCGTTTAGTCGTAACCGTTTTCATGGTGATTGAGTAGGCCGCATAGGCCACAAAACCAACCGCCATTGGTTGAATGAATCGAGTAAAGCCAAGCGATATATTTTTTGATTCAAAACTTCCGATCAGAATTCCGGCAGCGGTCATAATAGCAACGGAAGGCAGCAGCCAGATCAAGAGCGTTAAGTACGCAAGTGAAGGTCCCCCCAACCGATATCCAATTGCGGATAGGGTTTGAGTAGATGTTGGCCCCGGTACAACCTGACACAAAGCGTTAAGTTCGATCAGATCATTCTCAGAAATGTAATTTCGCTTTTTAACTAAAATATTTTGAAAATGGGCGATATGAGCCTGTGGTCCACCAAAACACGTAACCGACAACAGGAATACGTCCTTAAGAAAGATGATATAGCGGATTCGCTCCAATATCTTTTCTTTACTTTTTTAGGCCTATTTCACGTAACCGTTGATTAAGGAATTCTCCAGCCGTTATATCATCCCACAACTTGGGGTGAGTCTCATCCACACATGAAGACAAGGCTGCTAAATTCATTTCTGAGCGTGGATGCATGAAGAAGGGAATAGAATATCGTGGCGTATTCATTAAATGACGGGGAGGATTTACTACACGATGTATTGTCGACTTTAACTTCTTGTTAGTTAATCTTTCAAGCATGTCGCCCACATTTACCACCAGTTGTTCCGGCAGTGCAGTGATAGGAATCCACTTACCATCTCTTCGAAGTACCTGCAATCCATCGGCACTGGCACCCATCAGCAACGTGATCAAATTAATATCGCCATGTTCAGCAGCGCGAACGGCATCGGCAGGAACCGAATCCGGATCTTCAATTGGAAAATAATGGATAGGCCGAAGAATGCTATTGCCATGATGAACCTTATCATCAAAATAATTCTCAGGCAAATTCAGGTACAAAGCAATGGCACGAAGCATTTGCACGCCTGTTTTTTCCAACCGCTTATAAACCTCCAGGGCGACATCTTTAAACTCCGGTAATTCAGTTGGCCAAACATTATCCGGATATTCTTTTTTGATTGGATCATTGTCCAACACCTCTTGCCCTACGTGATAAAACTCTTTAAGGTCGCCTGTATTACGACCTTTTGCATGCTCTTTGCCTTTTCCGATGTACCCGCGTTGACCCGCTAAGCCCGGTATCTCATACTTTTGTTTAACCTGATCTGGCTGTGCATAAAATTTTTTGATTGTGCTGTAAAGTTTAGCGGACAGTTCATCGGTAAGGTAATGATTACGAATTGCAACAAAGCCAATGCTGTTGTAGGCTTCACCCAACTGTTTTACAAACTTTGCTTTTCGATTAGGGTCACCACTGGTGAAATCAGCAAGATCCAGTGAGGGTATTGAATCATAGAGTATTTCCGCCATAAGGGTAGATTATAGGGTTAATGCAAGCTAATTATTTTTGGTAAATTTACCCATTGTCTACGGTCAGGCATGATTTTCGCGAGTTCCATCTAAATTCAAAATTGCCATGAAACCCATCAACAGAAGAAAGTTTGTCAAAGAATCAGTCGCTACCTCGCTGGCCATTGCTGCACCCTTCATTTTAAAGACGAATAACCTATTCGCCATGGAAACTCTGAATCCTGCAATCCAGTTTTCTCAGATACCGCAGCCTTACGCAAACAATGCCCTGGAACCATACATTGATTCCATGACCATGGAGATTCATTACGGTAAGCATCATGCTGCATACATTAAAAATGTGAACGATGCGATTGCGGCCGAAAACATTTCGTTTGCCACCGAGCAAGAATTTTTCTCAAACACTTCAAAACTATCTGCGAAAGCACGCAATAATGGAGGCGGTGCCTGGAATCATAATTTCTTCTGGCAGGTGATGAAACCTGGAAGTGGCGCACCGCCCTCTGGGAAAGTGGCAGATGCAATTCAAGGTGCTTTTGGATCAGTAGATAAATTCAAAGAGTTATTTACTCAGGCTGCCATGACTCGCTTTGGATCAGGTTGGGCCTGGTTAGTGAAAGATGGAACCACTCTCAAGGTGGGATCGACACCGAATCAGGATAATCCAATGATGGACATCAGCGAATTAAAAGGCACTCCCCTGTTAGCGCTTGATGTGTGGGAACACGCCTACTATCTTAAATATCAAAACAAGCGCAACGAATACGTTGCCAATTGGTGGAATGTTGTGAACTGGGATGAAGTGGCTAAACGTCTTACTTCCTAATTTTCGATCGTGGATTTTTTATGAAAAGATTACTCCTGCTCTGCGCAGTGTGCTTTCCCATTATTGGCTTTTGCCAGGCGCAGCAAATAAAAATGTATAAGACTTTTGGGGGCGCACGATTTGAAATGGATACCCTGGTACTTAGTCCAAAGCAAGTTCTGGAAATTCTGAAAGTTGAGCCCGTGGCCTATGAAGAATTCAAACGAGCCAAAGCCAATTATAACGTGGCCGGAATATTGGGCTTTAGCGGAGCGTTCTTAATTGCTTTTCCGGTTGTCAGTGCCGTTGCTGGCGGAGATCCCGAATGGGGGTTTGCCGCAGGGGGTGCAGCGTTGCTCCTTGGCTCCATTCACTTTAACAGGGTTTTTAAGGGCCGAGCTTTCAACGCTTTGGAGCTTTACAACAGTAAGCTAACAACCCGGATACAACCGACCTTTCATTTTTATGGAACCCAGGCTCGGCTAGTGATTCGGTTTTAAGGTATCGCGCTGATAGAACCTCAGCGTGTCAGTGAAAATATTTTCTTCTGATAAAAGATTGCCTTGAAACGATGGTGCGGCAATGCCTGTATGAAACAATCTTGGCGAAGTAAATACACGAGCCTCATCCCACAAACCGGCTTTGAAAAACATGGACAAGGTCAAGCTCCCGCCTTCAATCAAAACTGATTGAATTTTTTCTTTCGCTAAATAATCAACCAGAGAAATCAGAAAATCCTGTTCGTCCAGTCTGATAAGGGAGAGTTTAGAGTGTTCTTCATGCTTGAGCAGGTTAAAGCAAATGGTTTTTACCGATCCATCAAATAAATTCAGTTTATCAGATAAGCGTAAAAAGCGATCAATCACCAGACGCACCGGATCGCGGCCACTCCAATCACGTACAGTAAGCATCGGGTTATCATGAGCTGCAGTTTTGGTGCCTACTAATACAGCATCTTCTTCACAGCGCCACTTATGCACCAACTGCCTCGAGAACTCATTACTGATCCACCTTGATTCATAGTTGCTGCGGGCAATAAAGCCATCTGCTGTTTGTGCCCACTTTAAAATAATATAAGGCCGCTGCTGCATATGAAAAGTAAAGAATCGCTTATTGAGTTCGCGACCCTCTTTCTCAAGTACTCCTGTAATTACTTCAATGCCTGCATCTCTTAATTTTTTCACCCCGTTACCTGCTACCAGGGGATTGGTATCGACATTGGAAATGATCACCCTTTTTACCCGATGGTTAATTAGCATATCGGCACAAGGCGGGGTTTTACCTGTATGTGAACAGGGTTCCAGATTAACGTAAACTGTACTACCTGGAATCAGGCTTTTGTCCTTTACACTGGCCACCGCATTAACTTCGGCATGCGCCTGACCATATTTTCGATGCCATCCTTCCCCTATTACAATTCCATTTTTAACAATAACGCATCCAACCTGTGGATTAGGGCTGACCGATCCAATACCCAATCGGGCAAGTTCAAACGTGCGAAGAATCAAAAGTTCGTCCGGAGTCATTTAGATTAACTAACATTGCAAAGATCATTTTCACAATGACCAATTCCAAAGAACTTTTTAATGATCTGGTAAGACAGATAAATCTGAACGAGGATAAAGGCGAGATTCAAAGTATCGTTTATCTGATTCTTGAAAAGGAACTGGGGCTGACCAAAGTCAATATTTTGGCTGGTGAACTAATAAATCTACCCGATAGCTCTGTCTTCAATAAATATCTTTCAAGAATTAATAATCAAGAACCCATTCAATACATTATTGGTGAGGAACTTTTTTATGGTCGGAAATTTAAAGTCAACCCCTCCGTCCTGATACCGAGGCCAGAAACTGAATTGCTGGTAGATAAAATCAAATCTTTTGCACATCAATACAAAAGCAAAACCCTTCGCATTCTGGACATAGGTACGGGCAGTGGATGCATCGCTATCTCCCTTGCCCTTGAGATACCGAGATCGATTGTAACTGCAGTGGACATAAGTGAAGACGCCCTAAACTATGCCCAAAAAAATGCAGCTTTACTGCAAGCAAATGTCAATTTCTTAAAACTCGATATCCTGAATGAAGAAATAAAATCTCAATTCGATTTGATTGTAAGCAACCCACCTTACATCTCAAAAGAAGAAAAAAATGCCATGAGAAAAAATGTACTTGACTATGAGCCTCATTTGGCCTTATTCGCCCCAGGAAGTGATCCGCTTGTCTTCTATAAAGAAATTGCACTCAAAGGTAAAAAAGCTCTTGCTGGTGGTGGTTCTCTTTGGCTCGAACTCAATGAGCATTTTGGAGAAGAGGTAAAGACTATTCTTGAAAAAATTGGTTATAAAAATATTCAACTCTTTAAAGATCTGGATAATAAAAACCGGATAGCTGTTGCACATAGAATTGAATATCCGGTTTATTAGAAACAGATTCTGTCAACTCAACTCTTCCCCGATCCAAAACGAGTGTTTTGAATTAAAGTTGACAATCCCGTCTTTCGCTACCTGAAAGTACCCCAAAGCAAATTCAGCAAACTCAGATTTTAAATGCTCAGGTAACAGGTAAAGCCTCGTGTTGGCGGGTATCCATTTTTCAAAATGTCCGGTCTTAATCCAGCGCCATAGTTTATTACTCACAAATACCTCCACATCAAGCCCTGCAAATGATTCGAGCTTCGTTAGTTCACCAACACTCCCAATCAAGCAATTTACCGCTGTTGCCTTTGAGGCTGTGAGAAAATAAAAAGCAGTTGTCAAGGGATCATCTCCTGGATTGTAAGAAAGAAATTTAACTGGAGCCTGATCAACTAGTTTGTTTTTCCAAACCTCTACATCAGCCAAAGGCGTAAGTACAATATCTATTTTGATACCCCATCCGATAACAGTTTCCACCTGATCGGCCGAAACAATTACTGTGGGCATCCACTCTAACAATTCCTGAACTTTGCCAAATGAAATTGCGTGTGCATCCAGGATTAATAAAGCGGGTTCCTGATCTTCGCGAACGATATGATGACTGGACATTTATTTTTCGAAGAAACAGACCGAACCCCCCACCCACGTTTTATCTTTATTGAATTTAACACCAATCATCTCGCCACGACTCAATCTGGCCAGATTGGTGATTAATTGCGGTCGGGGTGAACCCTCATCCCAGAGAAATAATAACCTGATTTCGGTTTTTACAAGCCCATCAGGCGCCTGCACCACAGGTTGGTAATGAACTTTGCGTTGAAGCATGAAGTTTTTACGGTCAGCTAAGGGTATGTTAAGTATATCCTGTTCTGTTACATTAAAAATTACACCACTTCCCGAAAAGGAAAATAAAGGCTTTAGTACGTAATTATCCAGATTCGTAGGTAGCGATGCATACTCATTCAGAAACTTACAATCCGGAACTGCACTGCTCTTTAAGAATGGCATCGTATACTTACTGATGTAAAAAAACCAATTGGGATGTCCGGCCCACTCCACATCAACATCTTCGGTTAAATGAAAATCTGTTTTCAAATCTTTTTTACCTAACAATTCATCAAAGATCACTCGGTTGTAGATCCTGCTGATCGGAACCTCAACACCTTTCTTTTTATAAAAGAGTTTTCGATTACGGACAATCACATCCCCTAAATGAACTGGTTCTATACCAAGATGAAGTTTTGTAACCAGAAAATCGATCGCTGTATTTTGTTTCATCGGATCAATCTCCAATAAGACCACATTCTCGGGATCATAGTTACGCACAATCGCTTTTCGCAAACTGTCCCAATAAGCCTCAGATGTTGAACCAAAATGAAAATCAAGATTAGGAGGAATCCGGTAATGCTGACGAAACTTATTTCCTAAAAAATCCTGATATCCAAATAGTGATGGAAAACCTTGCAACTCAATCAGTCGTGGCACAAGTTCATTACTCTCTCCTTCTGTACATACAGCAAAGTCTAAGGCAAGGAACATAGTATGAGCATCTTCATGGGGCACCCGAACCGAGTCAGGAAGAGCACCTTTCATACGCTGCTTAAAATCAGGCAACGCAATAAAATCAATAATTTCGTCAGCAGCTTTTAGAAGTTTTGCTTTGAATTCATTCCCTACAAAAACCGGACTCTCTGCTACCCGAAACGTTATTTTGTAATTGAACTCCCGATCGAGGTCAGCCAGGAAATCTCGATACTTCTGCTCATTAAATTGCTGATTAAATGCTTGTCGGGCCGAAGCTATCATAAAGGTACAGAGCTTAATCGGTGACGCAGAGCTGTCATGAGAAATCTCGGAACAATGGTTGAATAGGTAAGCATGATCTTGTCGGGATCGTTCAAATGATCAAGCATTTCCCAATATTTCTTCTCGCCATGCTTTTCAATGACTAATTCTTTTTTGTCTTCGCGCAACAAGTACATTCGCATCCCTACCGCATCGGCTTCCGGGTGAAATTGCATTCCTATAAAAGCTTCATCAAACCGGATGGACATAACGGCACGTTCGAGGTCAATATGCGGTCGGTATTTTTCAATACATAGAACTGCACCGCCCTCTGCTTCTATTCGTTCCATGCTGGGTTGTGTGATCTGATAATCTCGGGAATCTACTGCCCACATAGGATCATTTAATGAGCGATACAGCGGATCGTGGTGGCCTTCAAAAGTTTTATGTACCGGCATAACACCAAATGATGTAGACTTGCGCTTTGAAACAATTCCATATTCATAGTGCCTGCAAAAAATCTGAAAGCTGTGACAAATCAACAAAACGTGTTTTTTGCTTTCGGGATGTTGATGGTTGTGTTGCCTGATGGCATCCATCAAATTGAAATACTTACGTTCCCATAATGAGCCGGCAGTATCCAACGGACTGCCCGGACCCCCGGAAGAAATATAAACATCAAAGCTGAGATCGGGGACATCGGCCTTGAGCCGAACATCGAATACCTGGTATTTCACCATCAGGTGGCAATCCGCTTCAAACTCCTCAATCAATTGTCGAATGCCACGCATTCCTTCATTGGCAACACCTTCATAAAGATCGAGAACGGCAATATTTATCTGATTTTCCGCTGACACTTCTGATGTTTATAATCCCCGCACGGTTTCGTCCGTAATATAATCAACTACCTTTTCCAAGTCGCCCGTTGCGTTAAATACAGCTAGCTGGCGATCGGCTCCGGTTCCGTGCTCTAATATGGTGCGAATATAATTAATGTGGTTACGGCTGCCAAGGTCATCTACTACGTCATCAACAAAATCAAGCAATTCAAGAATCAACACACGCGTGTCGACCTCTATTTGCTTTCCAAAATCAATCAATCTTCCATCCAGGCCATACCGTGAAGCGCGCCATTTATTTTCATTGATAAGGGCGCGGGTGTACATTATAAAGCTCATGTTCTGGAGTCGCAACTTATAAAGCTTAACAACTAATGCCTGGAATACCGCTGTGATTGCAATAGTTTCCTCTACCCGCATGGGTACATCGCAGATTCTGAATTCAATCGTATCAAAAAATGGATGCACCCGCACATCCCACCAGATTTTCTTAGCATTGTCAATACAATTGGTCTTGATCAAGAGGTTAACGTAATTTTTAAAATCGTCCCACCCGCTAAACTGATCCGGAATACCCGTTCGAGGAAACTTATCAAACACTTTTGTGCGAAACGATTTAAAGCCTGTATTTCGACCTTCCCAAAAAGGTGAGTTACACGAGAGCGCATAGATGTGGGGTAAAAAATATCGCACGGTATTCTGAATATGAATAGCCATGTTCTTATCCTTAATGCCCACATGCACGTGTAATCCAAAAATTAAATTCGAACGAGCGGCTTCCTGCATCTCCTGCACAATTTCATCATAACGGGGATTGGGCGTGATCAGCTGTTTACTCCAATGAGAAAAAGGATGGGTACCTGCAGCTCCAATTTTAAGACCAAGCGAACCGGCTACTTCCGATACAACTTTGCGGAGATCTTTGATTTCCTTATATGCCTGATGTACATCATTACAAATACCCGTACCTACCTCCACCACGGCCTGATGCATTTCCGCCTTCACGCTATCATTTATAATAAGTGATGCGAGCTCTACAATCTTCTGATCATGCGAAGTAAGTTCCCGTGTATGCGGATCGATGACCATATACTCTTCCTCAACTCCTAATGTAAATTTTTCCATAAGCCAACTAATTCTTGTACAGGAGTGAGATTACTTCTTTGATGATTTTGCTTTGGTTTCCTTTTTGGGCTCAGTTTTAGTTTCTGGTTTTGCCTTTGAAGGTGTGCTTTCAAAAGCGGCAACCGAACGGGTTACATAGGTGCCCCAGGTCAGGTTATCTTTTCCTGGTTTTTGAGCCTGTGCCCGTTCAACAGCCATCTTCGAAGCATGCTCAACCACCCAATCAAAATTCTCCTGGCCCACAGATGTCACTTCGGCATCGGGGGCCGGGTTGCAGAAGTCAATTGCGTAGGGAACTCCATTCCGAACGGCCATCTCAACAGTATTAAAATCATAGCCCAATGCATTACATAAATCGAGCACATAATCATGTACTTTTTTCAACAGTTTTTCGGATGCAGGTCCATTATTGCTTTGATAGCGCAAATGATGAGGGTTGCGTGGCTCATACTGCATGATGCGCACATATTTTCTACCCAAACAGTAGCAACGGAAATAGTCTTCAAAGATAATTTCTTCCTGTAGCATCATTACCAACTGACTGGTTTCGCTATACGCTTTAAAGAAATCATCTCTGTTATTTAGTTTATAAACACTTTTCCAACCACCACCCGCATGTGGTTTCATGTAAGCCGGCCATCCGATGTGATCAAAAATCTTTTCCCAACTTAATGGAAACTTCAGGTTGGCAAAAGAAGCTTCTCCTGTATCGGTAGGGCGTTCGTGCGAGGGCAGAAGGACAGTCTTGGGTACTGGCACGCCTAGCTTGACAGCCAATGCGTTGTTGAAAAATTTTTCATCTGCACTCCACCAAAATGGATTGTTTATAACAGCTGTTCCGGATATGGCTGCGTTTTTCAGATAGGCTCTGTAGAATGGAACATCCTGTGAAATGCGATCTATAATAACAGCATACTCCGTGGGCTCGGCCTGCGATACCATATCAACCAGTACGGGTTCTGCTTTAATATCTTTCAATCCCATCTTGTTAATTCGTTCAACAAAGGCTTCGGGGAAGGAGCGTTCCATGCCGTGCAATACACCTATTTTTTTCATAGCTCTGATTTTAGTTTTTGATTCTTAATCTCGATTAGTACCTCTTCAAATTTTGCTGTTTCTGTTAAATGTGGATTATGGGCCGAATGTGTAAACCAAGATAGTTTTTTTTCCTGGCAAACAACCTGCTGATAGTAAGATTCTGCCAGTTTAAAATGAGTTTGATAATCATTGCTTCCAATGAGAAAATATATGGGGCACTTAAGCTCGGGGGCAAACTCGAAAAAATTAGTGTGCGAAGCCTCGTTGAATAAAGCTAACCAGGTTACCGACCACTGATCCACTTTTTCCCGGGTAGGGGTGGCAGAATTCATCAGTTTACTTAGCCATTTTCTGTGATAGTAAAGCTGTACTCCATTTTTGAAGGGAACTTCTACCTGGGCGAGTTCCGACAACTCCTTTTGATTATTTTCGTTAGCTGCCTTCGTTTGAAGCGCTTTTAAGGAAAGTCGCTCGCTCTCCAGTTGATTTATCATTGGGCTTACAGCGAAGTATGCTTTTAACAGTTCGGGCCTTTCGACAGCCACCCGAAGACCAAGATAGCCGCCCCAGGAATGACCAACCAGATAAATTTTTTCCTGCCCGAACCGGGTGCAAAGAAATTTTACAACCTCTATGGCATCATTAACAAATAGAGATACTGACAGAGGTTTAGGTGATTCATTCAATACCGCTGTTTGGCCACTTTCGCGCTGATCCCAAAGCACGACAATAAAATGCTTTTGCAATTCTTTAGTAAAACGATCTGAATAACTCATCACTGAATTTCCGGGGCCGCCATGCAGAAAAAGTAATACCGGTGCCTGGTCATCCACTCCCTGGAATTTTATCCATTGCTTAATCCCACCAATCTCAACTGCTTCACTAGTGTTAATGCCAGCACCATAAGTTACCGGTGCTGATGAAATAAGGAATATCAGAAATTGAACTATACCTCTCATTTAATTAAAGACAGATAATGAGGAAACATTTCGCGCCAGGCCGGCCAATCATGAGGCGCATTTTGACGCACGTCCAGCCAATAGTTCATTCCTTTATTCTGGAGGATGTTGGCCATTTTCACATTCGCATCCCAACACATATCCTGGGTGCCGGTTCCCAACACCACATACATGTCATAAAAATAGGGATTGCTTGCACTGGGCATAAAATCCGGGGGATTGTTGAAATAAACATTGTCATCATAATAACCATCCATTTGATCTTTGATATCAAAGGCAGCTCCCATATTGAATACATACTTCACCACTTCCGGATGTTTAAATGCAAAGTTAGTGGCATGGTACCCGCCAAAGCTACAGCCTGCGGTAGCTACCCGTCCTACTCCGGTTTCGCGTTGAGCAAGGGGTACTAATTCTTCCAGGATCATGGCATCATACCACATGTGATTGCGTACCCGATCGGCTGGATGAATGTTTCGGTTGTACCAACTCGCTTCATCAATCCCATCCGGGCAATAAATTTTTACCAGGCCTTCATCCAAAAACCAATTCACGCTATCGATCAGTTTGAAATCTTTATTCTCATTAAAATGCCCCATTGAAGTGGGGAATAAAATGACCGGATACCCTCGGGTACCAAATGAAAGAACTTCAATATCGCGGCTTAAGCGCGGAGAGTACCATTTGTGATAATGTTCGTAAGGCATATTGGATTCAATTAAACTCCTATTTTTACAGCTGGAAACTGCTTCAAAGTCGGAAATGCCTCTTAAAATAACTATCTAAATTAATTATTTGTCGTCCTTGTCCACTGCCCACCACTATCATCTCGAAAAGCTTACCGATATACATTCTAAACTACTTGAGCGGGATACGGTAGTGGATATTTTTCTGCCTTTTCAATATAAAAAAGCAGGAAAACACTATCCATTGCTCATTCTAAATGATGGCCAGGACAGTGAAGCTATAGGCTTAAAAGCAACTCTTGAAAAACTAACACACAGCGGGCAGATCGAAGATATTATAGTGGTGGCAGTGCATGCCGGAGACCGGATGCAGGAATATGGTGTCGCCAACAAACCTGATTTTAAGAAGCGGGGTTCACGGGCCAAAAACTATACCCGCTTTATCATGACCGAGCTGATCCCGTATCTTGAGTATCAGTACTCCATTTCAAAAGAAGCTCAACACAGGGCAATAGCAGGGTTCTCGTTGGGCGGACTTTCTGCCTTCGATATTGCCTGGCATCATGGCGATTATTTTGGAAAAGTAGGTGCTTTTAGCGGATCATTTTGGTGGCGCAAGCGCGATTCAAAAAGTCGGTTCTACTCAGAATACTATGACCGTATTATGCACCAGCAGGTTCGGAGAGGCCGGTTTAAGCCGGGGCTCAAATTCTGGTTTCAGGCCGGACTGAAAGACGAGCATAGCGACCGCAATAAAAATGGAGTTATTGATTCGATCGATGATACACTGGATTTAATCGTGGAGTTGACCAAAAAGGGTTATCGTCCATTTCATGATATTCAGTACCTGGAACTAAAAGATGGAGAACACAATTTAAAGACCTGGGGCGAAGCAATGCCGCATTTTTTAACCTGGGCATTTGGAATAAAATAATTATGAACATACAAAATCAAACAGATACTATAATATTCGATTTAGGCGCTGTACTTATCGATTGGAACCCCCGCCATCTTTATCGAAAGATTTTCAAAACTGAAGAAGAGATCACCTGGTTTCTGGAGAATATTTGTACGCACGACTGGAATGAAAAACAAGATGCAGGACGTTCGTTCGAAGAAGCCACCGAAGAACTGCTTATAAAATTTCCTGAACATGAACATCCAATCCGTGCATGGTACGATCGCTGGCAGGAGACAATCAGTGGACCCATACAGGATACAGTGGATATTTTAAAACAGATTAAGGAACAAGATCAACATCGTTTATATGCATTAACCAACTGGTCGGCACAGACTTTTCCATGGGCATTACAACAGTTTGAGTTTCTTCACTGGTTTGAAGGCATTGTGGTTTCTGGTCATGAAAAAACCAGAAAGCCTTTTCCGGAATTCTTCCAGATTCTTTTTGATCGGTATAAGGTAAATCCAAAAACTGCACTGTTTATTGATGACAGTCAGCGCAATATTGATGGAGCACTGGCGGTAGGGCTACCGGGCATTCATTTTAAATCTCCGGAACAACTGAAAAGTGATCTGCTTAGGCTGGGCATTTTGCGATAAAGTCCGTTCAGTCTCTTGATGGCAAGCAGGCAATTATTAACTTCATAGAGTAATTCATTGTTATGTTCAAGAGCTATATTTTTTGGGTAAAGACGGCTTCTGTTTTTCAAGTTCTTACCGGCTTGATTCATTCCTTGAGCCTTTTTCGGGATATGCATGGACAAAATGAAACGGAAGAAAAAATGATCGACCTGCTTACCGGTTACAAAATGGACATGGGCGCGGGGTTTCATCATTCTATGATGGACCTTTTTCTAGCCCTCAGTTCTTGCTTTACTTTTCTATACTTGCTTGGTGGAATCAACAATTTCTATCTGCTTAAACGCTTAGAACCAACTGCACTAAAGGGTTATTTGTTGATTAACATAGTTATTTTCGGAGTGTGCTTTGTAGTGATGCTATTTCTTACTTTCCTGCCTCCTATTTTACTTACCGGAATTGTACTTATTTTTCTTGTGATAAGTTATCTTTCTGCTCCTTCCAAATCGATCTAAATATCCGTGCCAGTACGGATAGCAGATGAATATCAGGGGTCTTAACTTTTCGCAAATAAATTTATGACCATGAAAGTGTTTAGCTTCGTTCTATGTTTAACGGTGATAGTTCCTGCCTATGCACAGCTGGAAAGCAACCCTGGTAAAAATAAAAAGATTGGATTCACCAATGTTCAGGGAGATTGGGTGATACAACCCATTTATGATGAAGCCGAGGAATTTGATGATTATGCATATGCCTTTGTAAAATTAAAAGGTAACTGGGGCCTTATCGATCAACAAGGAAACGCCATCTTGCCTTTCGAGTACACCAAAGCCTATTCTGATGAGTTGGAAAATGTAAGGATCGTAATGAAAAACGGCCGGTATGGATTGGTCGATCTGACAACCGGTAAGGAGGTACTTCCATGCATCTATGAAAATATGTATTACGCTGAATCACTTTATGATTTGCCCCAGGTCATCGTTGTGGTAAAAAACAAAAAAGCTGGGATAATAAATTTCGCAGGTCTGGAGATTGTAGCCTGTAAGTTTGACAATGGCAAAGAGCCTTTTTTCCCACTTGAATCGGGATTCTTTCGTGTTAAACAAAACTCACGGGCCGGAGTTATGGATAGCAAGGGTAAACTTGTTGTGCCTTGTCAGTTTGATGATGTAGAAATTTCGCTAGCCCAAGACAGCACTTTTAATACAAAAAGTAAAGGGCGATACGGGTTGTATTCCTTTACAGGAAAGGAAATTGTTGGCCCGATCTCAGACAATGAAATTGAATTTGCTTACGAAAACACGTATGCCATCATATCACAAAAGAAAAAGTATGGTGTTATTGACCGGACCGGTAAACTAATTGTTCCGTGCACTTTTTCTAATGATGATGAGGCCTATCTTGAATTAGAAAGGATACTGACTCCAAAAAATTGAAATCACTTTTTGAAATTGACAATGCATCTCTCGATGATGTCGCAGCAATCATGCAGTTGATCTTCAATAATTACCAGAGGCGGTGCCAGCCGGATAATATTTCCATGCGTGGGTTTAGCCAACAATCCGTTTTCAGCAAACTTTAAACATAGATTCCACGCTGTTTCACTTTGTGGTGAATCGTTGATTACTATGGCATTGAGCAATCCTTTGCCTCGGACCAACGTAATCAAATTCGATTTCTCCTTGATGGCATTCATCCGGTCTCTGAAAAGAGAGCCCATTCGTTCAGCATTTTCAGCCAGGTTCTCATCTTTTATTACCTGCAAAGCTTCAACCACAACGGCAGCGGCCAATGGATTTCCGCCAAAGGTAGAACCATGCTCTCCAGGTTTAATAACTAACATGATTTCATCGTCTGCAAGCACTAATGAAATTGGAAGAACACCTCCTGAAAGTGCTTTGCCCAGAATTAATAAATCAGGACGCACACCTTCATGATCGGAAGCCAGCATTTTACCGGTGCGGGCTATGCCTGTTTGAATTTCATCCATCATTAGCAATACATTGTACTGCTTACACAAGTCGGCTGCTGTTTTAAGATAACCTTCCCTGGGTACATATACTCCGGCCTCACCCTGAATTGGTTCAATCCATAATCCACAAACATTTGGATTAACAAGTGCTTTTTGCAAAGCGGCCACATCATCATATTCAACAATCTCAAATCCCGGCATAAAGGGTCCAAAGCCTTTACGGGCTGAAGGATCGGTGGATGCAGAAATAATAGTAGTTGTGCGGCCGTGAAAATTTTTCTTCACAGCTACGATTACTGCTTCGTTATCAGGAATTCCCTTTTTCGTATAGCCCCATTTGCGGGCCAGTTTTATGGCTGATTCATTGGCTTCGGCTCCGCTGTTCATGAATAGGGCTTTATCATACCCGAATAAATCGCAGACATATTTTTCGGCAACGCCTAACTTATCATTATAAAACGCCCGCGAGGTGAGTGTAAGTTCTTTAGCCTGATCAATCAATGCATTGATAATGCGCGGATGACAATGGCCCTGATTTACGGCACTGTAAGCCGAAAGAAAATCGTAATAACGTTTTCCTTCCACATCCCATAAATACACACCTTCACCCCTATTCAAAACCACTGGTAGTGGGTGATAATTATGTGCCCCGTACTTTTCCTCTAAGTCAATCGCCTCCTGGCTGGATGTAATCGTGGATACCATATAATTGAAATTCAATGAGTTTCAAAGTTAGTCATTTGAGTAGAAAGCGCCTAAAAATGCACCTTGTACCCAAATTGAAATGAACTAACTTTGCTTAGTAAAAACAGCATTGCGGGGTATGGAATTCTCAACCGATTCGATTAAAAGATTATTTGAAAACCTAAAGACGATCAGTCTTTTAGGAAGAATCTTTCAATGGAGCGGGATTAAGTCGCAGCTGGTTGAAGCCAATGGAGAACTTCAACGGATCATTTCAGTAAGTGAATCATTAAAAACAGAGAATCTCAAGCTTGAGAATTCTATTTCCATCGAAAAATCGACTTCAAGAAATTTTCAGGATACGGCCAACCGGTTAATCACTGAATTGGAAGTACTGAAAAATTCTCAAGCCTACCAGTCTGATAAGATTGAAGAGCTCCAAAAGAAAAATACTTCATCCGAAACTTTGAATTCGCAATACCTGAAACGCGGAACAGAACTTTCCAATGAGATTGTGGCTCTTAAACAAAAACTAGATACTCAGGAAAAGGAAATCCGGGAATTAAAGGATGAAAACAATCGCTATAAAAACGAATCCGACTCCAGGCGGCAAGAACATTCCAATGCAGTGGCATCCTTAAAGGAGATTCAGCAAAAAATTCAACAGGATCGTCAGGATGAAGTTGAAAGCCGAACAAAAGCTGAAATAGAACGGATTCGAAATTTAAAAGCTACCTGGCTGGATCACGAAGAGCGGGTAAAAAACAGGATCCGCACTATCTGCAATAAAACGAGTATTGAGTATGTCGATAAAGTTCCATTTAAAGGAAAACCCGACAATACACTTAGAATCAATGACGAGTTCATAATCTTTGATGCGAAAAGTCCGGCCAGCGATGATCTCTCAAACTTTCCATCATATATAAAAGCACAGGTGGAAAGCGCAATTAAATACGTAAAAGAAGAAGACGTCAGGCGCGAGGTATTTTTAGTAGTGCCAACCAATACTATTGAACTTTTGGACACCTTTGAGTATAGGCTTCCAGATTACACCGTATACATCATCACACTCGATTCATTAGAACCCATCATGCTTACGCTTAAGCGGATAGAGGACTATGAATTTGCTGAACAGTTAAGCCCGGAAGAACGGGAAAATATTTGCCGGGTAATTGGCAAGTTCGTGCATCTTTCCAAGCGCAGAATTCAAATTGATGGTTTTTTTGCCAAGCAGTTTTTTGAACTTGTATACAGAAGTGAGGCTGACCTGTCAAAAGATATTTTGGAGAAGGTAGCCGAATTTGAAAAATCTGAAAAGCTAAATCCTCCGCAGGAGAAAAGGGCCCGGCAGATCAGTACTAAAGAGCTGGAGGCTGATTCGGAGAAGATACAAAGTGAAGCCTCGCAAAAAGGTATTGCCGTTCAGGACGGATTGTTGATAAAAGAGATCAACAAATTGCCACTTTATTCCAATATTGAATCCGATAAAAATCAAGGCGATTTATTTAACTAACTACACATATGAAAAACCTACTCTACATTTTCCTTGGCCTGTTGCTACTTTCATCATGCGCTACTACCAAAACTTCTAAAGCTCCTTCTCCAACAGGCAATTGGGATTACACCGTTACCGGAACACCTGAAGGAGATTTTTCTGGCGTACTCACAATCTCAGAAGTAGACAAAACCTATAGTGCAAAAATGGCAAGCAGCGCGGGCGACCTTGTTATCGACAAATACCTGTACGACAAGGAAACAAAGAAAATGTCAGGCGAATTCTATTATTCAGGAGCATTAGTTTTGTTTGATGCAGTACTGGCCGTGGATCAAATTGATGGATCTATGTCGACCTCAGGAATGAACTTCCCTTTTAAAGCTACGCGCAAGAAATAAATTCATGAAGGTTACATCGGATAACAAATTAAAGAAGCTCATTGTTGTTGGAGATCGAGTGTTAATCCGTCCTGCGAAGGAATCTGAAAAAACAGAAAGCGGTTTATATCTGCCGCCCGGTGTTCAGGAGAAAGAGAAAATCCAAAAAGGATTTGTTATTAAGGTTGGGCCGGGTTATCCCCTGCCCATGCCAGCCGATGAAGATGAACTCTGGAAAGGCAAAGAAGATCAGATAAAATATTTACCGCTGCAGGCACAGGAAGGAGACCTTGCCATTTTTTTGCAGCGGGGTGCGATTGAGGTGATGTATGAAAGTGAGAAATATTTTATTGTGCCACAGGCTTCTATTTTAATGCTGGAGCGCGAAGAAGAATTATAATGGCCGGACTTTCTTTTGATGTGCTGCGGGTAGGTAAAAAATACCGACTTCTAAATTTTGGAGACCGCTACGAATTTGAGATTGAGCGAATCATTGGCAATGGTGATTTTAAAGTGAAAGACCTGCACACCCTGGAGCGCTACCTGCTTAAGGATACCATCAAATTTGGGAAAGGAAAAGATTTTGAGATTCGGGAGCTTTGATTATGCCCGATGTTTCAAATAAGATTTTGCAGCCAGCCAAAAAAAGAAAAGAGCTAGTCCGAGTGTAAGGAGAAGACTGCCTCCTTCTAGGTGCAAAATCTTAAGCAGCGAACCAGAAATAACTGCTACACAGGAAATAACTCCACAGAAGTAAATTAATTTTATCATTCAGTCAGGTAGTTTGTTTCTGTCTTACTTGTCGCCAATCCTTTAATGTCATTTCAAATTTGATTTCACCCTCACCATGCGTGCCTACTTCTTTCCAGCCCGCTTTTCTGTAAAATAATTCAGCTCTTGTATTCGGGTTTGTGCCCAGCCAGACCGTTTTTTGAGTTTTCGAAAAGTACCAGTCAAGCATGATAGCATGAAGTTGTCTGCCGATACCCTGCTTCTCATACTCCGGTTTTAAAAACAAAGCCCAGATATTATTGTCTTTTAAGTCAGCAATGGCAAAGCCGACAATCTCACCATCAATTTCGCACACCCAACCCTTTCCTCGCTCCGTCAAATAGGATTCACACATATTCTCATCAACCAGGTCAGTCTCCGATAGCATATTCTCCTTAACAGAATAACGGACAACAAAAATCGCTTTGATATCGGCAACGGTTGCTTCTCTGAAGATTGTGGGCATTTAATGAATTATTATGGGTAACTTTGACTTTATACATTTTAAAAACGCTCTCTGTTCTAAGTTTCTATGTGGTTTAAAAAACACAATGGCAACTTGAGCACATAGTTCACATTGATTTCATCTTGCTAATCCACTTTCTTATCAAATCCACACCTTCTTCATGTGTAATCGAGCGGCCCAACTCCGGCATCATAATGCCTGGGTGAATAGATTCGATCCTGAATTGTAAAATGGACTCGTCCGGCTTGCCGGGTACAATATCATAGAGTAACCCACCTGAGCCTTTGCCTGCCGCTACCGGGGCTTTGCCCACACCTAATTTGGCAGGATCGATTTCGCTGGCCAGTAAATGCAAGCCACTGTTTTTTGCGGGGCCATCTGCGCGATGGCAATGCGCACAATTGATTTCTAGCCAGGCACGGGCACGCAAATCAATTGATTCGCTTTGCTGATCATAGTTTACCAATTTTGGAATTTGATTGGCAGCTGGTAAGCCTGTTATCAATTTCAAATTCTGCCAATGCGCCAACTGATTTTCCTTGCCTGATTTAAATTCATAGTCGCCATTTAACTGGCGGGCTGAAGGACCAATCGGCATCACTTTGTCGCCCCGCGAGTGACACCCCTTGCATTGATTCATGTTAGGTACCGAATACCTGATTCTTTTTACTTCGCCATTGTAATGAGTCCACGTTACATCGAGATTTTTTCCGGCTACATTCAGGTAGGCATCGGTTTGGTCCTCATTCCAGATATATGGCAATGTCTTCCACGTTCCGGATTCATTAATTAACAACCGAGTCTCCAGAATTTTTATACTTTCTGTTGGCTTTCTGAAATCAGCCGGATAATAAAAGTTTTTAATCAACACGGTGCCCGTTGGAAAATCAAATACTTCATCTGGATTATAGCTGACCTGCATGTCTTGCGGAATTTTTACAAACCGTTGCTTGAAGGCATAATCGGTAAAGAGAGCCGAGTTGAGCGAATAGGGTATTACATCAGGCGCTGGCGATAGTTCCTTTAAGGCCCCGACAAAAAATCCGTAATCCGATAGTTTCGCTTTTCCAAGAGATGATAAGTCTACGGTTATTTCCTCCTCTGGAAGTACAACTACCTCTTGCTTTTTACTTTCGCAGGCCAGAAGAAACACAGAGAATAATAAAGCAGTAACAAGTTTCATTGTGCCCCGATTTTCACGCCCACGCAATCAAACAATTTCGGCCCTTTAATAAGATTCTTAAAATCATTGCCGGCATCCAGGTTAATTACTACAATGTCATCGCCTTGCTGAATACATAATTCAGGACTTGGACGCTTTGGGTTTACAATTCCATCATAGGCTATATCCGGTGTACTCAGAAATGATTTTGAAAAGAATAGTTTTCCGATATCATTGTCCAAATCCGGGAACCAGTGACCATTATGATACGTGTTATTATGAATATAAATCTGGTAGGGATAGGGATTGTAGAGTGTATCAACTTTATAATTATTATCCACCGTTTGCACGCCCCCAATAGAACCCTCCTGCTCCACCTCACCTTTGTTAAGGGCGGCTACTAAATCGTAGCTGATAACTCCGGTGCCGATTGTTTTATTATCGATGATCTGATTCTCTGTCATCTCCAGATTGTGTGTAGCCAGGATCATGATGCCCGTTCCCGGAGGGATGCTGGCCACGATATTTCCCTTGGCTGCAAAATTTTCATGATTATTGTCATGCACATTGTTGTTGTAAACTTTAGTAGTATGACCATACTGGGTAAGGCCCGGCAAGTCAAACACCAGAATGCCGCCCGTGTTGTCGTAAGCCTCGTTTCCATAAATTTCTACCCAGCGCGAATTTTCACTCTCAATACCGGCCACATTCCAGTATGCTTTGCTGTTGCGGATAATAACCGAATCCGACTGACCTACATAAATTCCCGCATCCGATGACCCCATGGCAATACATTCATCAATTAGAACCTGTTTACACAATACCGGGTAAAGAGCATAGGCGCCATTCTCTGTTTTAGGGCCATCGGCCCACACGGAGCGAATTCGTTTGAAGGTTATGCCTCTTACCTCGCTTACTTTCAGATTATCCCCTTTGGCATCCTCAACTGAAAAATCCTGTAACAGAATATTTTGTCCATTACTGATCAACAATCCCTGAGCGCCTTCAGTTTGGTTTTTGAATGACAGAACAGTCTTATCCATTCCCTTACCCCTAATAACAATGTTTGATTTCCCGTCCATCGCCAGGCTTTTCGTAAACATGAAATTGCCTTCCGGCAGATCGAGTGTATCACCATCGTTGATGGTAATCAACTGAGTCTGTAAATTTTGCTCGATGCTTTGCCAAACACGGGGTTCTGTTTTCTGAGAGACGCATCCTATTATAATACATGGAATGAGGAAGGATAAATATTTCATAGTGGTAGGATTTCAATTTTAAAGGTAGAATTATTGGAGAAATTCTCTCTATAAAATCGTATCTTACTGGGCACAATAAGCCCGGATGGTGTTTTTGAAAAAAGACAATTATAATTTAGCTAAAATTTAGGTTATGAAACATCTTGTTTTGGTTGCGTTCACAGTGATCATTCTGAGCTGTCAAGAAGAAACCCCCTTAAGTGATTCAGGTAAAAAAAATATCACACTCAAATTAAAAGGGGTAGTTGACATTAAGGCCAGTTCACTTGGTAAAACTGGTGGCGCTGAGCCTGTTTACTACTTTATCGAAGTTCTTAAAGGAAATGAATTATATGCATCTGGTGTATTTAGCAATATTACGAGCTTGCTTAATCTGTCGGTGGCTGACAATGTGAATTATACACTCAATGTAAAGGCAGTAAAAAAGGGTTGGTCTTACGGAATTCGTAGAGTGGTAGAAAATGGAAGAACAACTATTAACTGGTCAGAAGTTACAGATGTCTTGGTTTATTCAAACCCGATTCAAAATGGTGCCAATGCAGGACTATCGTGGGTTTACACGAAGGCGGATAGTTCTGAAACGATGTATCAATACTATCCACAGACCGATACCTACTTTTCACAGTATACTTTCAACTCAGGCACACAAAAAGATACTGTGGAATTAGAATTGAAACGACAAATTTTCGGCATTGAATCTCATTTGAGGAATTTTGAAAAAGGTAAGATCAGAATCGTGTTGGCCGAAGGGCTTTCATCAGAATCCAAGCAGGGAACTTCTCAGCAGGTTATTCACTTTCCAGATACTATTAAGTTGGATATTTTCTCACGGCAACATCTTGCAGGAAATGAAGATATTATTCGTATGAGGGCGATCTATTTTGATGGAATTGCAGAGCATATTTTGTATGATGGATTTACCGAATTTAGCCGTTTAGAAAAAAAGATATTGGAAATAGACCTCGCTCGATTTAATGATGAGGGTGGCCGTGCCTTTGGTTTTAAATTACATCAGGAGCAGCTTGTTGCCGGAGAGATTATCAAGTTAAATTAATCTTCTTTTAAACATTTCAATTTATTGCCGCTTTGATTTCATTCCGAAAAGGAACCGCATTGCATTAAAAGGCCGGATCATCAATAGGTAAAGCCCTGCGCAACTAAGTAACGTCAGGATCGCAGTTTCACAAAGGGAAGGGCAATTAACTCACGATTTTATAATTTTGCTCATTAAATCAGTATTCAATCATTGAATAACTCTCAACTCATTCAAATTCTATATTCTGCCGCTAGCATTCAGGGATTGTTTCTTTCGTTTTTGTTATTACGAACGAGAATCAATCAGCCTGCCAACCGGATACATGCTATTCTTCTGATCATTCTTTCTTTCCATTTGATTTTGGTTGGCTTCGATAACCGCGATTTCTTCCTTGCCTTTCCACACCTGAGCCGGATATCATGGATTATTGGTTCGCTTTATTGGCCGTTGATTTATTTGTTCGTGCAATACATTACACAAACCCAACCTAATAGAATCTGGAAAAGCTATTGGCTTTTCACTCCCTTCTTCATTCTTCTCATGATTATGCTACCTTACTATATCTTGAGTGTCGAAGAGAAGCGAGCGCTGTTAAGCAATTTTGAAGAAGCTTCGCGCGATGATTTTGGCTGGATCAATCAAGTAGTCTCTCTGCTTCATATCGTATTCCAGACCTTTATTCTTATTTACTATCTGCGTTTCGAAAAAAAGCTCTACGAAGAATTTTCAGAAGTGGAGTCGCTGCGGATCCAATGGTTGAAACAATTTTTAATTCTTACCCTTACGGCTACCATGCTGGCCGTATTTTCATTCTTTGCGCGCACCTGGCAGGTGCCCGTGTTGTCTCAACTTTATTCATTTCACTTTATCGGCATTGTATTGTTATTCTACTGGCTTTCATACAAGGCCCTTACCCAACCCGTGTTATTTGGAATTGTGAAGGAACAAATTCAACCAACTGCCATCGCTCCCGAAGAGAAATACAAAAAGTCGTCTCTTGAAACTGAACAACTCGCTTCCATGTTCGAAAAAGTAAAGCAGGTGTTGCATCACCAACAACTTTACCTTAAAAATGATCTTACACTCACCCAACTCTCCGCTGCTGTGGGCATCCCGCGCCATCAGCTATCCCAAGCCATCAATTCCTGTTATACCGGGAATTTTTTTGACCTTATTAATGATTACCGGGTGGAAGCCTTTAAGCAGTTTGCCTCCCAACCGGACAAAAAACACCTGAGTCTACTGGGTATTGCCCAGGAGGCGGGGTTCAACTCAAAAGCGTCCTTTTATTCTGTGTTCAAGAAAAAAACCGGTATGACCCCAGCTGAGTATCTTGAAAACCAGTCCAAAGCTGCATGAATCAGTCCAAACGGATTGGAATAGACCTTTGGACTGCCATTAGCAAGCAACTTTCTGAGCCTGATCCGTTCATTGAACCAATAAAAAGTTGAAAAAATGAAACTGACACTTACACTCGCTGCACTTCTCATCACCGGATTTGCCAACGCACAAGACTATGAAAACAGGCCCTGGATGCCGCTGGAGAACCGGATCGGCCTCGCTCTTGGAATTGGCTCGGTTACTTACCTCGATAAAAACTCGTCTCCATTAGTCTATCAGAGCAGACCTAAAAATCTGCGGTTATTTTACAATCTGGAAAGCAACACGTTTTTGTTCTCTGTCGATCTCGATGTAAAAATGGGTAGCAATACGCCCAAGTATCACAAAGACAGAACCCTCTTCTTCCAGGAAGAAGACTATAAAGGAAACAAGGAAGACAAAAAGTTTCCGGCTGGAGGATCTTTCATGGCTGGAAGAATTTCACTGGGTGCTTATTATAAGATTTCATCGACCCAGGAATCCACCTTTAAAGTGGCTGTGGGCGGAAGAATAATGAATGAAATGTTTTATCCACAAGGCTGGAACACGAGCGGTATGTTTAATGCATTGAGCTTTAGTCCGGAGGCATTAACACAACATCGTGTAAACGAGCATCATCAGTTTACTGCTTCGGTGCGCATTCCGATGGTTGCACGACTTAGCCGGCTGCCATACGACAACACGGTTTCGGCACCGGGCAAGAATCAGGTGCAAGGATTTTTTAGCAACTCGGGTTGGGTGAGTCCTTCAAAGCTTCTTGCCCCTGCCATGACGTTGGGTTATAACTATCAAATCAATACTCGTTGGGGTGCAGGATTGAATTATGAAGTGGGTTGGTTTAACATCCAGACTCCGCAACAGATGAAGGCACTTAGTCAATCTTTACTTGCTAATTTTCATCATCAATTTTAATTCCCTCACCCCGTCCTCGTTCCTCGGACACCCTTCTCCCCCGGGAGAGGGGGCGGGGTGAGGGCAAAACCCAATTTTCAATTTCAACTCATTAAAAATAAAATACTCATGAAACCAATAAAACTTATCCATACCATTTTCATCGCTGTGATTTGTTCTTCCTTCATCATGGCTTCATGCGAAGAAGAATTAATCGGTCCGGAAAAAGCAAATACACCGACCAACAACTTCGTGCAGTTCTGGAAAACGTTTGATGAACGTTATGGAATGTTCGATGTAAAGAACATTGATTGGAAAGCGATTCATGATCAGTTCAAACCACGGGTTAACGATCAGATGACGGATGAAGAACTTTATAAAGTGCTTAGTGATATGATCGTTTTACTAAACGATAATCACCTCAATCTTTATCCTACCAATGGTGAACTTCCCGTTTTCCCGGGGGGTGTGCTGAGTTATCGCAACGGACAATTGGAAATATTAAAAGTTCAGGAAGATTACGATTTGGAAGTAGCAAAAACATATACCACGGGTTACGAACAGGTTACAGAGAACATTGGCTATGGAAATCTGCCCAACGATCTGATCTATTTAAATGTAAAAGGCACCGATGGTTTGAAAGATGTTGAAAAACAAATGGAGAAAGTAATGACGAGTATTGCCAATGCCAGCGGAGTGATCATTGACATCCGTGGCTTCTATGGTGGTTACGATCCGGTATCGCAATACCTGGCGGGTTGTTTCGCTTCATCAAAGAAATTATACATGACTACTAAAAAACGCAACGGCCCCGCACATACTGATTTCACCGAAACTGAAGAGTGGTATGTTGAACAGAAGACGAGCAAGCCCTTCACTAAATCCGTAATTGTACTTACTTCGCGTTTCACACAAAGTGCTGGCGAAACTTTTGAGTTGGCCCTTCGTCAATTTGGTCACGTAAAAGCAGTAGGCGATACGACAGCCGGAAGTTTTTCAGATAATCCAAACTTTGAGATGTATAATGGCTGGATGTTCAGCGTATCGGTGGGTGATTACCGCGCCCCTGATGGAGTTAGTTTTGAGGGATTTGGAATGCCCCCCGATGTATTTACAAAAACCACAAAGGAAGATTTGCTGGTTGGAAAAGACGTGACATTGGAGAAAGCGATGGAGATGCTAACAAAATAAAAATAGAAAGCGGAGTTTCTGTGATGGAATCTCCGCTTTAAACCAAAACTATTCTCTATCAACCGCCAATATCGTTTGCAGCAAAACATTTGCTCCATTAACCATATCGGCAGCCTTTGTAAATTCCTTGGGCGAATGGCTGA
Source organism: Cyclobacteriaceae bacterium (assembly GCA_044229915.1). Lineage (GTDB taxonomy): Bacteria > Bacteroidota > Bacteroidia > Cytophagales > Cyclobacteriaceae > ELB16-189. The sequence goes on along the minus strand of JBGASB010000003.1, from coordinate 73,276 downwards.
TGCCACCTACACTTGGAACGAAAATCATTGCCACGGGCGCAAGGCTTGCCATCTGTTGCGAATCATGTCCTGCACCACTTTGCATAAATTTTGTTTTGAGACCTAGCGCTTTTGCTGAGGCATCAATTTGTTGTTGCAGATGTTTATCGGTTAGTGCAGGTTTTACCTCGCTGGCCTCACGCTTAAAACTAATTTTAACTTTAGAATCATCGGCAATCGCGGCAGCACGTTTTTGTATTTCAGCAAACAGAAGTTCAATTTTCTCGGATGACAAATCGCGTATCTCCAAACCCATTGATACATGACCGGGTACCACATTATAGGCACCGGGTAACGCTGTAATTTTTCCGATGGTCCCTACTTGATTTCCGGGCAGACTCTTAATCACTTCATTTACTGCGATAACTAATTTTGATGAGGCCAGTAACGCATCTTGTCGCAAATTCATAGGCGTAGTACCCGCATGATTGGCCACACCTTCTATGGTTACTTCACAATCCATAATCCCTACAATACCTTCCACCACCCCAATGTGAAGATTTTCGGCTTCCAAAATACCACCTTGTTCAATATGTAATTCTAAAAAGGCATGAATGTCACCTCTTTTGCGAATACAGTTTTTAATACCTTCCGGGGTTCCGCCAATGGCCAGGATTCCTTCTGCCATGGTTAAACCACTTTGGCTAACTTGATTTAATCCCTCCGCAGTAAGTTGACCCGCTATAGCCCTGCTACCAATAAGGCCTCCCTCTTCATTGGCAAAAATGATTACTTCCAGCGGATGATTTGTTACTATTTTATTTTCATTCAATACTTCAATTACTTCCAAAGCACTGATGGATCCGAGAGTACCGTCATAATTTCCACCATCGGGTACCATGTCAATATGAGAGCCAAATGCGATCGGCTTTAGGGAATCATTTTTTCCCTTTCGCTTACCGTTGATATTACCCCCTGCATCAATAGTAACTTCAAGCCCGGCTTTTTTCATCAGGTCAATAAACCATGCGCGGCCTTCAATATCACCCTTCGTATAAGCAACCCTGTATCCGTGGCCATTAGCATCCTGCCCAAATTTTGATAACTCTACTATGCGACTTTCTATACGCTGCCCATTTACCTGGATCTTATTGACCGTGAAAAATATTTTACCGCTTGAGTCAAATGCACCGAAGGCACTTAAACTCATAACCATTAAAGATGATTTTTTAATAAAGGTTCTTCGCTGCATAAATTTTTGAGTAGTTAACGAATTAATTGGTCAGTGGCCATCCCTGCAACATACCCTACAAGGTAATGCATTTGAAATTGGTCTTAGTCATTTTATTCTACGGCTTCTCATCCTATATTTAAAGCTATAAAGACATTCTATGAAACATTTTCTATCTCTTTTAGCAATTCTATTCAGTTTTTCGTTACTGGCACAGGAAGCCGATCTTCCCAATGATTTCCTTTCCAAAGATTTTCATAAGGACCGGAGAGAGAAACTGCGTGCAAATCTGCCTGAAAATTCGGTAGCTGTATTCTTTGCCAACCCGGTGCGTAATCGTGCCAATGATGTGGATTATGTCTATCATCAGGATCCAGACTTTTTTTATCTCACTGGCTATAAAGAACCGGAAGCTGTTTTGTTTGTATTTAAGGATCAACAGATAGCCGCTAATGGAGCTGCCTACAATGAAATACTATTTGTGCAGCCCCGTAATGCGATGCGCGAAATGTGGACGGGCCGCAGACTAGGTGATCAGGGTACCAAGGATGTACTTGGTTTTGAGCAAGCCTTTAACAACACTGAATTCAAACGCTACAATGTAGATTTTTCTAAATTCGATAAGATCCTGTTTTTTGATTTTAAGAATGATGTGCGCGATGATCCTAGAGATTCCTCTGATTTGTATGATATGATTATCCAATTCAAAGCCAAGGTTAAATATCCAGAAAAAAATGCCACATCTCTTGCGGTAGAGCCATCAAAAAATAACCTGGATATGAAAAGCCTGACCGAACAAATGGCCAAACTGAGAGGTGTCAAATCAAAAGATGAAATTGAATTAATAAAGAAGGCTGTCTCGATTTCATGCATGGGCCAGGTGGAAGTTATGAAGGCTATAAAGCCCGGCATGTCGGAGCGTGAGATACAGGGCATCCATGAATTTGTCTATAAAAAATATCAGGCCGAAGATCTGGGCTACCCCTCTATTGTTGGAGCCGGACATAACGGTTGCATTTTGCATTACATCGACAACTACAAGCCAAGTGTGTCATCTAAAGAATTAATTCTTATGGACCTGGGTGCCGAGTTTCACGGCTACACCGCAGACATTACACGCACCATTCCAGTAAATGGAAAATTCTCACCCGAACAAAAGGCAATTTACGAACTCGTGCTGAAAGCGCAGGAAGCAGCCATGAAAATTACAAAACCTGGAACGCCACTTCAATTGAACACCGACACATGCCGTGCTATTATCAATCGCGGATTAGTGCAATTGGGAATTATCAAACCAGGTGAAAAGCATCTTTATTTCCCTCATGGGGTAAGTCATCATATTGGGTTAGATGTTCATGACCGCGGTGGCTCAATTATGGAAGAAGGTAACACTATTACCATCGAGCCGGGAATTTACATTCCAGATAATGCAGCCTGTGATAAAAAATGGTGGGGTATTGCTGTGCGCATTGAAGACGATTTTCTGATCACCAAAGATGGGTACGAACATCTCTCGAAGATGGGCCCACGTACCGTGAAAGAGATTGAAGATATGATGAAGCTACCTTCGGTATTTGACAATTTCATTTTGCCTGATCTGGATAAGGCAAATTCGAAGAAACAGAATTAAGACTAGGTTGTCCTACACCCTTAAACTATAGGACAACCTCACAACGGGAAAGAGCCATCATGATAGAATTACTCAGCCAATCTTCATTGCTGCTATTATTTGTCGTGCTGGCAGTGGGCGCACCCCTTGGCAAAATAAAAATTGCCGGAGTCAACCTCGGTATTGCTTCGGTGCTCTTCACCGGGTTAGCCTTTGGCTCTCTTTCTCCCAACATAAAGTTGCCAGCGATTATTTATGAAATAGGTTTGGTGTTGTTCATTTATAGTATTGGCATTTCAAGCGGTGAACAATTTTTTGGCAACCTGAAAAAGAAGGGCTGGCGCGAAAACAGTCTTGCCCTTGGGGCCATTGTCTTTGCTTTTCTGCTGGTGCTTTTCATCAACTCTATTTCTTCTCTCAAGCCTTCTCATCTCGCAGGCATTTTTGCAGGAAGTCTCACTAATACACCTGCGTTAGCTGCCTCACTGGAATTTATTAAAGAGATAACTCCAATTGCCCTGATTGAATCAGCGTTGGCCGAGCCCGTAGTGGCATACTCAGTGTGTTACCCGATGGGCGTAATCGGAATGATTCTCGCCATTGTATTATTTCAGAAGATTTTCAAAACTTCATTGAAGACAACTGCCGAAGTTGCTGAAGCCGATAAGATTACGAATGCTACCGTTGTGATTACGAATGATGAAATAACCAGGCAACCAATTCGCGAGATTAAATTAAAATACAAGCTCAATGTTGTATTCGGCCGAATTAAACGCGAGGGCTCCTCTTTCCTGGCCTTGGAAACAGTAACCCCTGCCTTTGGTGATCTGATGACAATTGTGGGTAAGCCTGTGGAGATTGAAAAAGCAATCACTCTGTTGGGCAAACGTAGTGAAATCCATCTGGAGGTAGATCATCAACAATTGGACATGCGCAGAGTGTTTGTGTCCAATCATGATATCATTGGTCAATCGCTTAAAGATTTAAATCTTCCCCATACAATGGGAATTATTATCACGCGCATCCGCAGGGGTGATAGTGATATTTTACCTAATGCCAATACAACACTCCATTTTGGGGATCGGGTGCGGATTCTTACCGGAAGAAATGAATTGGTATCCGCCAGTAAATTTTTTGGTGATAGTTACGCTGCTCAAAGTGAAATTGATATCCTGACCCTGGGTCTTGGCATGGCTGCTGGTTTTTTGTTAGGAATGATTCCAATACCTCTCCCCGGGGGGATTACATTAAAACTAGGTATAGCAGGTGGGCCCTTGATTGTTGCACTGCTACTGAGCGCAATAAACCGTGTTGGAAAATTAGTTTTTGTAATGCCTTACAGTGCTAATCACACTGTACGACAATTGGGACTTGTTCTATTTTTGGCCGGAGTAGGTACGCGCTCAGGTTTTGCATTTCGTGAAACCATAACACATACCGATGATGGCCTGACCTTTTTCATGCTGGGCGCTTTAATTACTATCACGGTTGCGTTTTTCTTTCTATACATTGGTCATAGCTTTCTAAAGATTCCTTTTCCCAGGTTGGCCGGGATGCTCTCGGGTGTGCAGACTCAGCCAGCTGTACTGGCATTTGTAAATGAGCAGGCCAAAAGCGAACAGCCCAACATCGGGTACTCTTCAGTTTTTCCAATCGCCACGCTGGCAAAGATCATTTTCGCACAAGTGCTTTTAACTATTTTGAGATAACTGACTCCTTTCTCTAAATTTGGATATGATCACGAAAGCTGTTGTAGAGGACGCGCCTGCATTAGATAAACTCGTTAACTCCGCTTATCGTGGAGATTCTTCGCGCCAGGGTTGGACCACCGAAGCCGATTTGTTAGACGGAACCCGTACCGATGCAGCCGCTATTGCTGAGTTGATCCAAACTCCAGGCACTACACTTTTAAAATATGTTGAGGAAAAGGAAATACTTGGTTGCGTAGAGTTGCGCAATCAGGACGATCGGCTTTATTTGGGTATGCTTACGGTTAGGCCCAACTTGCAGGGAAAAGGTATTGGAAAAGAGTTATTGAAAGCAGCTGAAGAAGAGGCAAAGAAACAAAAGTGTTCTTCCATTTTCATGACAGTAATTTCAGTTCGTAAAGAACTTATCGATTGGTACGTACGCCATGGCTATCAACCTACCGGAGAGCGAAAGCCGTTTGCTTTTAACGACCCCAGGTTTGGGCAACCCAAAATGAAACTTGAATTTGTGGGGTTGGAGAAGAGGCTATAGTCAATTCCCCTATTTAAAACCGGCTTGTAATACTATATCCGGACACGCTACGCAATCGGGTAATAAAAATGTAATCGGAATGGCATCTCTCTCACCCGAGGTTTTAGTCCCCTCGAAGCCGTAAAACGTTAATTTGACCCATTTCTAAAGGCTTTTCAGCTGATTCACCCTTATCCTTCTTAACTGGAGGCCGTTCAAAAGGGTGAAATCAAAATAATATGAAAAGTCTATTGCTAATCATCTCTTTGCTCGGAAGCACGCTTTCGTTTGCTCAGGACACCGGATCACAAAAGGGAAGCCTTCCGTTAACCATTACCCTTTTTTCCGAATCGGTAAGTCTGCCCAACATCCGCAACATTTTTAAAAACCCGAACCTGGGCATTCGCATTGGCACCGAACTATACTACTCCAAAAATGAAAGTCGCCAATTCATTCAAACGATTAATCTGGGGTATTACTATCATAAGAATTTTCAAAATGGTTTATACCTAAGCTCAGAGTTTGGCTACCGAAAATTCTTTAATAATACGTTTGTAGATGCGACCGTGGGCATTGGCTACTTACTGATTAACTCTGCATTACCACGGTATGAAAGAAATGGAAACGACTACGAACGAATCGGCAACACGTTTGGGCGGATTATGCCCACCATCGGTTTGGGTGCAGGCTATCGATTTGACAAAGTCACTGTCTTTAGTCGTTATGAAATGTTTGGAGAAACTCCCTTCAGTTATAAAGGCGTGCCTGCATTACCTCACAAAGCAATTCATGTAGGAACAAGATTCAACTTAAAATAAACCCGTATGAAACGCATTATTATTCTTCTATCCAGCCTATCAGTAGCTTTTGCCTGCTCGAACGAAATAGTTGTACCAATACCTGAGGCAAGCGAAAACATCAGTTATGCCAACCATCCAAAAAATCTTGAATATCAAAAGTTATTGGACGACTACCGAAATAATACAAATTCTCCAGGAAGTATTCTGTTAGTCTATAAGCCAACCGAAGATCTTTGGATCGGGACCTCCGGGAAATCCAATCTTGAGTATGGTGCCTCCATCAATACAACGAGTCAATTTCGCACAGGTAGCGTAACAAAAATGTTTACCGCTGTAACAATCCTAAAGCTTGTTGAGCAGGGTAAGCTATCGCTTGAAGACAAATTAGCGAATCTTCTTCCTTCGGTTAATGGAAAAATTCCGCAGGCCGAAAAAATTACAATACGTCACTTGCTTGCACATTTAAGTGGTATCATAGATCCACCAAATGAAAGCCTGCGCTATCAGGCGGATATCATCAACAATCCGATGCGCATGTACACCATGAGTCTTTCTGAAACAATGGAAACATATGTATATGGAAAAGACTTGAACTTTACACCTGGCTCCACCTACTCATACAGTAATACGAATTACTGGTTACTCGGTGACATTGCTGAACGAATTACAGGTAAATCACTTCAATCTCTGATGGATGAACTGATCTTTACGCCTTTGCACCTTACCAAAACATATCTGGAAAAGCGAGATGATCGCAACGTAATTCGTGGCTATGCCGATCTGTATAGCAACGGAGTTTTACTGGATGTATCTTTATGGGATAAAGCCGAAGGGGATGGAGAGGCGGATGGGGGATTAATAAGCACAGCCGAAGATTTATATAAGTTTATGGATGGATTGTTTGGGGGAAAATTAGTTTCCATTGCTACACTGGAAAAAATGAAAAAGATCCAATTACCAACCTGTAACACCCCCTATTGTGAATATGGACTTGGATTAGAAATATGGCGGACCGATGCCGGAACAGCCTATGGACATAATGGCGGGCTTGTGGGTATTGAAGCAAACGCACTATATTATGAAAATAACGGTGGCATTTCCGTTCTATACAAAAATAATGGTAATGGATCTGATAAAAGCTGGCTTGACCAAATCATGAAATGAAAATTCCTGATCTGCATTATACATGATACAGATCAGGAGTTCAAATTTTCCTTCCAATCCAGGCTTTAAATTCAACAGCTTTTTTCTTGCTTATAGTTACCTCTTCGGAAAAAGAGGGCTGCATCTCCAGAATCAACTTGCCAGTAGCATCCGACTTAAATTGTTTGATGGCTTTGATGTTGCCAATCATTTGACGGTTTAAACGAAAAAATGAAACAGGGTCCAATAACTCTTCCAGGTTTTCCAATGTTGATGATGATGTATATTCCTTACCGTCAAATGTTTTAATGAAACTAATTTCGTTCTGTTTATAAATAAAGGCTATATCGTTCGTTTGTACTGGCACCGATGAGGTTCCATAATTCACGATCAGCAAATCGCGATACCCCGATGCCTTTATGAGATCGGAAGAACTTTTTACTCCGGCAACTGAAGCTTCCAGTTCACGCACCCGGGTATGCAAACCTTCGATGGTATGCGAATAATATTGATGGAAGTACATACCGGTATAAATCATATGCACAAGTACAGTGAACACAACCGTGAGCGGGAAGTCATAGACAAGTAAATATCCTGTATTAAAATTATCAGGCCTTTTAATTATCAATTCATTCCAGATATAAATCATGGCCGCCACTAAAGGAACTGTAATAAGTAAGGATCCAAACGACTGGACAATGAATCGCTGAAATCGTTGGTTTACCCATGAGTATTGTGTATCCAGATATTGAATTAACCTTCGATTTGCTTCCCAACTAAGGGCCACGATTAGTGTATTCCATAATAAATCTCCATAATAAAGTGGCTGCTTCATTAATGATCCGATGGACTCATATTCGCCAAAGTGGCGAAGTACAAATCCAAGCAACGGATAGCCAATGATGCGGAGCCATTTGTCCTGGTATTGAATTTTCATGGTCTGGAATTGTAAGGCTGATTAAAATCAGTGAATCACGCAATCAATATCATAAAATCGGAGCGAAAATTAAATCAATTTTCGAAGGTTCTAACAAATTGTCAACTGTGAAAAACCTGTTTGCCTTTCTTCTTTCGATACATGGTCTGATCCACCTGATGGGCTTCGCCAAAGCTTTTGATCTGGCACATATCAGTCAGCTTTCCAAAGAAATTTCAAGGCCATTGGGTGTTTGTTGGTTAGTAGCAACAGCACTTTTCATCGCCTCCACCATTCTTTTTTTCTTGAAAAATGACTTCTGGTGGTTAGTGGCTATGATAAGCGTGTTACTTTCGCAGGCGTTAGTTATTCTCTATTGGCAGAATGCCAGATTTGGAACGATTGCAAACGTAATAATATTATTCATCGCAGTTCCTGCCTGGGCTCAATGGCGTTTTGAAAATCAGTACAGAAGAGATGTTACAGAAAGTTTAACCTATGCAACCAGTCTTGCCGAGCCCGTATTAACACTTGATGCTATTTCACGTTTACCAGATCCTGTTCAGCGGTACATTATTTACTCAGGCGCAATCAACAAACCAGTGCTTACAAATTTCAAAATCAAATTTGAAGGTCAAATCCGTAGCGATGAAAAATCAGAATGGATGCCCTTTACCTCCGAGCAATATAATTTCATTGATCAACCCATCAGGCTCTTTTTCATGAAGGCCACAATGAAGGGCTTACCTGTCTCCGGATATCATTCGTTTATAAATGGAATTGCGATCATGGAGATTCGACTACTCTCGTTATTCAAAGTGCAATATCAAGCTGGAAAAGAAATGGATATTGCCGAGACTGTTACCTGGTTCAACGACCTCTGTCTGTTTGCTCCAGCAGTACTTATCGATAAAAGAATTCAATGGGAAGCTATCGATAGTCTTAGTTCAAAAGCAACATTCACCAACAAAGATATCTCTATTTCAGCTTTGCTTTATTTTAATAATCAAGGTGAGTTGATCAATTTCGTTTCAGACGACCGGTATCGAATTGCAAATGATGAGGACCGAAAAGTAGTACGTTTCTCTACACCGGTAAAAAATTATGTTGAACACAATGGCAGAAAGTACCCTTCCTATGGTGAAGCCATCTGGAGTCTGCCAGAGGGCGACCTAACCTACGGCCAGTTCACTACTAAAGAAGTCGAATATAATGCAAAAGACTAATCTTAAAAGTTGGACATAGCTTTTTCACGAGTCATTGATTAGTTTCGTTCTGCTAAATATAATCTATGCTTAAAGTAATTGCATTTGATGCCGATGACACGTTATGGCACAATGAAGCTTATTTTCAGGAAACAGAACATAAGTTCTGTGCTTTATTAGAGAATTATCTACCTCAACATACAGTAGCCCGTGAGTTGCTCCAAACTGAGATTGCCAATATTTCACTTTACGGATACGGTATAAAGGCCTTCATGCTTTCCATGATTGAAACCGCCATTCGGATAACTGACAAAAAAATTTCAAATGAGGCGCTTGAAAAGATAATTGGCTATGGGCGCGAACACCTGGAAAAGCCTGTTGAACTTATCGATGGTGTGGAAGAAGTGTTACAAAAACTAAAAGGCAGATATCGGTTGGTGATGGCTACCAAAGGTGATTTGCTTGATCAGGAACGTAAACTAAAAAAGTCGGGATTAGATCATTATTTTCATCACATCGAAATAATGTCTGAAAAGAAAGAAGACGATTTCAGAAAGTTGATTAAGCATCTCGACATCCCTGCCAAGGAATTCGCTATGGTTGGCAATTCATTAAAGTCGGACGTATTACCCGTATTAAATCTGGGAGGTCATGGCTTTCACATTCCCTATCATATAACCTGGGCACATGAACGGGTGGAAACAATGACTGACCATGAAAACTTCAAACAGGTTAATTCTATTCTCGAATTGCTGAACTACCTATAGAGGAGTGAGATTGAATTAATAATTAAACTACCTTTTTCCGAATCAGTTTTGCATAGGTGCGACTTACCGGAAAACTCTTTCCGTTTTGCATTTTCACAACCATGCCCCCATTGAAGTGGCGTTCAATTTCCTTCAGAAAGTTTACATTAACAATGGTTGAGCGATGTACCCGGATAAAGGTGTCCGGATTCATAATCTCTTCAAGTTTGCCAATTCCTGAAGAACTTACAAACTGATCGTTCTTGGTAGATATCACGGTGTAATCTCCTGAGGCCTCAAGGTAAATAATCTCTTCCACCGGTAGATTAAAAAGCTTCTCTGACTTTTGAACGAAGATATGGGAGTCGTAAGACGTTCGGGGGGGTACCGTTCTTAAACTCCCCAGTAAATCCTCAAGATTTCCCTCTTCCATCTTTTTTCTTTTAAGCGCGCGGTCAACAGCCAACTTGAATCGTTCCTGATCAAGGGGCTTCAGCAAATAATCAACCGCATTTCTTTCAAATGCTTTAATAGCATATTGATCATAGGCCGTAGTAAAAATAACATAGGGCTCGTGCTCAATTTCATCCAGTACGTCAAAGCCATTCATGCCGGGCATTTGTACATCCAGAAAAATCATATCCGGCTTAAGCTTATTGATTTGTTCAACCGCATCAGTTCCCTTATTGCACTCTCCAATAATTTCTATTTGTGGAAAAGTTTCTAAATACTCGCGCAATAACTCACGGGCTAATTTTTCATCATCAATAATCAGACAGGTAGTATTCATAATAATTGGTTTTCTACTAATTGTTCCTCGGGTTTGGCTTTGTTTACATTCTTATCTTCAATGTAAAAACTAACTGAATACCCCTGTTCGGTAGCCAGCACACGCAGGTGAGACTTAACACCAAAATAACTTTTCAATCGAAGATCGGTATTCATCATTCCTACTCCACTTGAACTTCCATCCATAACTTTCTTAGCCTTAGAACCTAACCCGTTATCCTTCACTTCAAAAAATATCACGGTGCCAGAACGTCTCACCGTTAATGATATTGTTCCGCCCTCTTCCTTGGGGGCGATCCCATACTTAACCGAATTCTCAACCAATGGCTGCAAAATCATGGGGGGAATCGAAATTCCCAAACACGTTATATCAATATCTTTCTGAAACTTCAGTCGGTCGCCAAAACGCACTTGCTGAATGCGCACATAGTTTTCAATGAATTCAATTTCATGAATAAGCTTAACCATTTCTCCATTGTGTGAATCAAGTGCATACCGGAAAATATCTGAAAGTTGACTGATTACTTTGCGTGCCTGCTCCTTACTTGAATGGACTAGCGTACTGATTGAATTTAAGGTGTTAAATAAAAAGTGAGGATTAATTTGAGACTTTAATAGTGAGATTTGCATCTCCTTATTCCTAATTGCCAATTCACTCTTCTCCTGTTCCTGTCTTTGAAGCCCTTGAAAATAGCGAATCACATAATACACACCTACCGTAATAATATATTGATCGTTAATCCGAAGGGCGTCCAAACTGCCAAGCATCCCTATCATGTATTCTTGCCAGTGTTCAAGATAGGTAAACCCTTCCAGGTAATCCGTAAAATAATAAGACAGTGTACCCATTACTAAGAAGAAAATAACTATACCAAACACATGACCTGTTATCTGCCAGCGGGCTTGAAAGTTAAAAAGCCAATGAGACCAAAGAAAAATAAGTAAGATAAATACGCATAAGGCTTCAAGCAGAAATAGTTTAGTCCATAATACATAATACTCAGGGTTTACAAGCCTCCACTCCAAAACTGCACTGATCGTAAAATTGATCGCATACCATAGGCAAATGAGCAGATAAGCTCGTTTCCAGATACTAGGTATTGCGTCCAACCATTTCATAATCGGGAAGATTATCTTATAAAGTTAAACATTCGAAGGTAAAGCCGACTAATGTAATGTATTGGCGATTAATGGAGGTTTATTGCGTTAGGTTACCTGGTCCTCCTAATCATGAATACAGTATCTTTGATCTAAAATCCGATATTCAGAACTTTTCTTTACATGAGGAATCTATTTCTTCTACTCCTGTTGCTGATTGCGTTACCTGGAGTAACGCAGAAAATCACTATTTCGGGTAAAGCGGTTGATAAGGAAACCAAAGAACCTCTGATTTTTGCAACCATCGGCATCAAGGGTAAATCGATAGGAACGATAACTAATTTGCAGGGGGACTTCGATTTCCACATTCCTCGCGAACTACAAAACGATATTTTTGTGATCAACATGCTGGGCTATAAAACCTATGAGGCACCCGTATGGACATTGCTAGAGATTTCACCCCTTGTTATCGAAGTGGAGAAATCTTCTATGGTGCTGGATGAGGTACTGATTTCTGATTCACTCAATGGTGGTGAAATATTACAGATTGCCCTCTCCCGTATTGAACAAAATTATCCAATGAAACCTTACTTAATGGATGGGTTTTACAGAGACATCAAAAAAGTTGGCGGAACTTACATTTCTTTGTTAGAGGCCGCTGTAAAAATTTATGATGAGGATTATCGTGAACCTCGCAACAAATTCAAACTTCATGAACGGGTTGCCTTGCTAGAGGTTAGAAGAAGTATCGGCTACTCAAGCAAGTTTACCACGTACTTCGATCAGGACAATCTACTTGAGGATTTGTTACTTCACAACAGCATACGCTATCGTCATTTTCCAACGGAGCAAGTGTTTTTCAATAGTCTTAAACGCGAAAAAGACTCCCACTACAATGGGCATGAGGTATTTGTTGTGTCGCATAAGGATGAATATTTGTTAACAGCTTTTGTTGAAAAGGGAACGTATGCTATTTTACACACGGTGTACGAAAACAATCAAGAGGAAACGCTGATGAAAAAAAGAGGACTCGAGAGCAAATTCGTTAACCTTAAAAGGATAATCGACTTCAAACCATACGAAGGAAAATATTATCTCAATTATATTACGGTAGAATCCAAAGTGAATTGGTACGATATAAAGACCAAAGAATTAAAATTTGAAACCGAACTGAGTCAATCTCTATTAATCAATGAAGTTTTCCCAAACCCTGATAGGCGTATTACCGCAACCGAAAAAATGAAAAACTATGGACTACAATATCAGGATCAACCTTACAACAAAGAATTCTGGGATAACTATAATGTGATTAAGGAAAGTCCGGTAGACCGAAAAGTTATCGAAGATCTGGAAAAGCACGGAGCGCTGGAAAAACAGTTTAAAGACAATTGATTCAGGTGAAGAACACCCTTTATAAAACTTCAGATCTTTTCTACTAATGCTTCCGTAAGCAGCTCTCGTTTATCAATTGGTACAACCCCCACATGCTGGCAAACCAAGCCTCCACCCAGATTAGAGAGCGCAGCAATCCGCTGAGCTGGAAGATCTAAAGCCACACACAAGGCAGCTATACTCACCACCGTATCGCCTGCCCCAGAAACATCAGCAATCTCGCGAGGATGCGCAGCAAGCTTAACTTTTTCATTTTTGTAATCGATGTATACCCCATGTTCAGAAAGTGTAGCCATTACTCCGTAAACAGAGAGTCGCTCTTTCAAAACAGCGATTGCCTTTTCAAGTTGTTCCTGATTTCCAGAATCAATGTCTACTTTTAATCCCTCCCGCATTTCTTTCAGGTTAGGCTTAAAAAGACTGACCTCTTTGTAGGCCAGAAAATTTCTTTTCTTAGGATCAACTACGGTGGGTATTTTATTTCTTTTTGCCAATGCAACCGTCTTTTCGATAAGCGTTGCATTCAAAACTCCTTTGTCGTAATCCTCAAAAATAATCACCTGGCAGGAGGGCATGAGCTGCTCAATACGTTTATACAATTGTTGCTCCTCCTCTGCATTGGCAATCTTGTCCGATTCTTCATCAACACGCACCACATGCTGGCTGCTGGCTATTACCCGTGTTTTTACAGTAGTGGGTCGTGTGGCTGAACTTACCAACCCTTCGGCAGACATATTCTGTTGCTCCAAAATTGACCGGAGTTTTTTGCCCGCATCATCATTTCCACAAAGAGCTACCAAAATTGGTGTGGCACCCAGAGCCTGAACATTGAGCGCTACGTTGGCAGCTCCACCCAAACGCATATCACGTTTTTTTACATTCACGATGGGTACGGGTGCTTCCGGTGAAATACGCTCAACAACGCCCCAGATATAACTATCCACCATCACATCTCCGATAATTAAAACCCGGAGGTTATTAAATGATTGAAAGATATTTTCGAGTGACGGTTGAGTCATCTATTTCAGAATTTCCAACGCCTTTTTCATTCTGGCCATCGCTTCAATAAGATCTTTTTCCGAGGCTGCATAGGACAATCTTACACATTTTTCCTCACCAAAAGCACCTCCAGGAACCAAAGAAACATGGCCCTTTTCAAGCATATAAAGGCAGAAGTCATCACCATTCTTTATTGTCTTCTCTCCATCAGACTTGCCATAGTAGGAACTAACATCCGGGAAAAAATAGAAAGCTCCTTGCGGATAATTAGCCTTAATACCCGGAATCTCCTTCAATAATTTATAGACAATATCTCTGCGCTTATGATACTGCTCAACCATCTCCTGAGTGGGTTTTAAATCTCCGGTAATGGCAGCAAGTGCTCCGCGCTGAGAAATAGAACAATTAGCTGAAGTTATCTGGCCCTGCACTTTGTTGCTCCCATCTGCAATCCATTTTGGAGCAGCAATGTAGCCCACGCGCCAGCCCGTCATCGCAAATCCTTTGGCAAATCCATTTACAGTAATCGTTCTGTCAATCATGCCGGGCAACGAAGCCATACTGGTTTGATCTCCTGTGAAGTTGATGTGTTCATAAATCTCATCTGCAATCACTAGTACATTCGGATGTTTTAGCACCACAGTTGCAATGGCTTCTAATTCTTTTCTACTGAATACAGAGCCAGTTGGATTGCAAGGAGATGAAAAAATAATGGCCTTTGTTTTTGGAGTAATTGCTTTCTCAACCTGTGCGGCAGTTACCTTAAAATCATTTTCTATTGTTCCCTTTACTTCTACCGGAGCGGCCTCTGCCAACCGAACGAGCGCATCATAGCTTACCCAGTAAGGAGAAAAGATAATTACCTCATCTCCTGGATTAAGCAAGGCCAGCATCACGTTAGCTATAGACTGCTTTGCGCCATTTGATACTACAATATTTTCCGCTTTATAGGGTACATTATTTTCTTTCTGATACTTGACCGCTAGTGCTTCGCGTAAATCCTGATAGCCTGCTACAGGCGGATAAGAGAAATACTTTCCTTCATCAATGGCATTTTTGGCAGCATCACAAATATGTTTGGGGGTTTTAAAATCGGGTTCACCCAGGCTAAGGTTAATTACATCAATGCCGCGGTTTTTAAATTCACGGGCTTTTGCAGCCATAGCAAGGGTGGCTGATTCCTGAATAGCTTCAATACGGTTAGAGAGTCTGTGCATAAGGGGTTAATAAAGAGCCCAAAGAACGAAATTAATCAGACCTTTGGCAAGGAGAAAAACCGTTAACTGAATAAGGTCCTTCCTAAAATACTGCGGCCAAGCGTTATCTCATCGGTGTATTCAAGGTCTCCACCCACTGAAACACCTCGTGCAATCGTTGTAATTTTTACTGGAAAATCTTTCAGCCTTCGATTGATATAGAATGCAGTAGTGTCACCTTCCATGGTTGGACTTAGTGCAAGGATAAGTTCCTTGATGGCCCCCTGCGATTGGGCTACCCGATTCACCAGCGAGTCAATCTTCAAATCAGCCGGGCCAACGCCATTCATGGGCGAGATGATGCCCCCTAACACATGGTAGACTCCTGTAAATTGCGAAGTGTTTTCAATTGCCATTACATCGTTGGTCTCTTCCACTATGCACAAAACACTTTTATCTCTGCGATGACTCTTGCAGATCGAGCACTCCTCTTCATCGGAAATATTGTGACAGGTTTTACAAAACTGAATGTTTTGTCGCATCCTGTTTAGTGCTTCTGTGAGAGCTGTTGTTTTATTCTCGTTCTCTTTTACAAGATGTAACACCAACCGTAGTGCAGTCTTTTTTCCAATGCCCGGTAATTTGGCAACTTCTTTCACCGCATCTTCAATCAGTTTGGAAGGAAACTCCACAGTGGCTATTAGTATTAGTAATTAGAAGGGGAAATAATTATAAAATTCGGGCATCAATCCCGGCATCGCAAATGGCTTCACGCATCGGTTTCAGCTCATCCATAGAGCCAGACTTAACAGCACATTTACCTTTATAGTGAATAAGCCAGGTACATTGTTCAGCCTGCTCCGTAGTATGCTTACACACTCTTATTAGCGTTTGAATTACATGGTCAAACGTATTGAAGTCATCATTGAAAACGATTAGGTCTTTTACATCCGTCACGTCAATGACTTCCAGCACGTCCACCAACTCCTGCTCCTGATGCGATGTTTTCATTACCTGAATAGACTCGGTTTCAACCACAAAAGTAAAAAAATTGAGCTTGATTGGTGCTATTTATTTATCCAACCGATTTTTACTTTCTTTATGCCTGGCAATTTGCGACCATGAATCCATTCCTCGTACTTTCAATTATCTCGGTCTATTTCAGCGTTCTGATTGGTGTCTCCTATGTCACCTCAAAAGGGGCTGATACCAATACGTTCTTTACGGCTAACCGGCAATCGCCCTGGTACCTGGTAGCCTTTGGCATGATCGGAGCCTCGTTATCGGGTGTTACATTCGTTTCAGTACCAGGTAACGTGGGTAAGACTGGTTTTGCTTATTTTCAAATTGTACTCGGGTATCTTGTTGGGTATTGGGTGATCATTGGAATTCTAATGCCCCTGTATTACCGTTTAAATCTGATTTCGATCTATACCTACCTTGAACAACGGTTTGATCAATGGTCGTACAAGACTGGAGCTGTTTTCTTTTTGGTCTCACGAACTATCGGCTCTTCACTTCGACTTTTTCTTGCTGCCACAGTATTGCAACTCTTTCTGTTTGATGCCTGGGGTATCCCATTCTTCATTACCGTTGCTGTCACAATTGCCTTAATCTGGGTGTATACATTCAAAGGCGGCATAAAAACTATTGTGTGGACTGATACTTTTCAGACATTCTTTCTAATATCGGCTGTTATTATTACTGTGATAAAAATTTCTGGAGATCTCGGCCTGGGTTTCTCCGAAGTGATCGCTGCTATCAAAAACAATGGCTACGATAAAATTTTTCATTTTGAGGATGTTAACTCAACACTCTTCTTTCCCAAACAATTTTTTGGCGGAGCCTTCATCGCTATAACAATGACGGGGATGGATCAGGAAATCATGCAGAAGAACCTAACCTGTAAAACACTAGGCGATGCACAAAAAAATATGTTTTGGTTTAGCCTTACTTTGGTATTCGTCAACCTGCTCTTTCTAACCCTGGGTGCACTACTCTATTTATATAGTTCACAAAAGGGATTGGCCCTGCCCGCTTATTCTGATGAATTATTTCCCCGGCTTGCCTTTACTGAATTAGGCCCACTGGTAGGTATTCTCTTTCTGCTGGGAATAACAGCTTCCTCCTATGCCAGTGCTGACTCTGCACTGGCCGGATTGACTACTTCCTTTTGTATTGACTTTCTGCATTTCAAAGACAAAAGTGAACCGGTGAAACAAAAGCAAAAATTTATTGTACACCTTTCATTCTCGATTCTATTCCTACTCATAATCCTGGTCTTTAAAGAAATTAATGAAAAATCAGTTATTGATGCAGTGCTTAATGTGGCTGGCTACACCTATGGCCCACTGTTGGGACTTTTTACTTTTGGATTATTTACACAAAGGCACATTAAGGGACTCGGTGTTCCCCTGATCTGTATTGCCTCTCCTATCCTATCCTATCTGATCAGCTTAAACTCTGAAGCCTGGTTTAATGGTTACAAATTTGGAATTGAGATTTTGATATTGAACGGGTTAATCACATTCCTGGGGCTTTTCATCATCTCTAAAAAGTAAAAAAAGAGCCGCACTTTCGTGCGACTCCCTTCGATTAAAACCAAACCAATTAAAGACTAGTTATTAACATATTCAATTAGATACTCCTTTTCATTCTTTTTTACCCTGACCGTATAAGTACCCGGGGCAAGAAAAAAGAAATCCACAATCGTTCTTCTTTCTTCAACTACTATCGCTTCGATTAAGTCATGTTCTTCGTTTTCAATTTCAATCGTAGCTCCAATCATATCCTTCGAATTCTTAAAATAGAGCACTGATCTTTTTGTCGATAATACCTTTAGAGAAGAATGTGGCACCTTCGCATAAGTGGTTATAGAAAATATTGCAACGAATAAAATAACTGATACTAAAACTTTCATGACTACTTAGAGCTTCTTTTATATCTATGCCGGCAATAAGCCAACTATCGGGCCATAGGGAAAAA
Organism: Cyclobacteriaceae bacterium; assembly: GCA_044229915.1. Lineage (GTDB taxonomy): Bacteria > Bacteroidota > Bacteroidia > Cytophagales > Cyclobacteriaceae > ELB16-189. The sequence continues at coordinate 54,968 of JBGASB010000003.1, read as the reverse complement.
TGCCCTTTTTGATGAATCCAAGGGAGATAGCTTAATTCAAATAGCCCATATTGGGAACAATGTCCCTAAATTAACTCCTTAGTGGGATCCCAGAATTTGGTTTTGAAATCCTGAACCTGGTCATGGACTACCCTAATCCCTTCCTTTTGGAGGCGGCTTTTCATGGTTGTGGGTGTCTCAAAGTGGTGCTTGCCAGTTAACAATCCATTTCGGTTCACCACACGATGGGCTGGAATCTTTTTGTTCTTATGAGCGGCATTCATAGCCCAGCCTACCATGCGGGCACTCATTTTGGTACCCAAATAACTGGCAATAGCCCCATAGCTGGTGACCCTCCCTTTGGGTATTAACATTGCGACAGCAAATACATTTTCAAAAAATGGATATTCACCGGAACTATTCGTGTGGGTTTTGATTTTTGCCATTCGTTTGGCGGGGGCTAAAATCCATGAATGGATGAAATTCCATTCGTAAACGTTTAACTTTGCGCCTTTAAATTTAAAAAAACCTTAACCGAAATGAAGTACTGGCTCGTAGCCTTTTTTTTAATCTACTTTGGTTCTTATGGACTAGCCCAACAATTGATTTTACCTGATTCAACCAACTGGAATTCGTTACCTGAAGGAACTTCCCTTTCTTTCAAAATCGGCACCAGCGATCCGGAAAAACCAAAATTTACCCTGGAGGGCATTAACGGGTATAAAATTCAATTTGATACACTTGGAAATTTTAGCTGGAATCCCAGCTTCGATTTGGTGGACCGCCTTGAAAAACAAAAAGAGGTCAATCTGATTGTTCAGGCTGAATGGAAGGATGGGCGCAGAGTTCGAAAAACACTTACCTTTTTAATTACGCACCAGAACCGTGCCCCGGTAGTTGAAGATCTGCCTGTTTTTTATGTGAAACAATCGGCTGCCAATAGCTATCAGATCCCCAGTGAGTATGTGATTGATCCTGACGGAGATCCGTTGGTTTTTAAATCAATACAATCACAATTGCCTGAAGGAGTTACCCTTTCTTCCAATGGTTTGCTTACCTGGACCCCTTCTCGAAATCAATTTAATTCGCTTAAGAATAACCCATTGCAGGTAGAGTTCATCGCACAAGACCAGCCAGAGAAATTAGAGACAAAAGGAAAAATAAAAATTGCACAAACCCAGTTAGACCTTCCTCCGGAAATGTTGCTGGTACCTGGGGATACCAGCTTATCGATCAAAGAAGATGAGCGCGTTAATTTTAAAATTTATGTTTCAGATCCTAATGGAGATGAAAATATCACGAACGTAGGATTTGTTTGCTCCGACAATCGAATTAAGAAAGAAAATTTTATTCAAAATACTTCCGTGCAATCTGAATTTACCTGGTCGCCTGGATATTATTTTGTAGAGGAATCGGAAAAAGTAAAGTCAATAGAAATTATTTTCTTTGCGTTCGATAAATCGAATAACCGGGTTCAGCGAAGGGTTTTGATAAAAGTGCTGGACACAGAAAATCTTGATGAAAAGGATAAATTTCTTTATCTGAAATACAGAAATTCTTTGGTGCAGTCAAAGTCGTTGATTGATCTGCTGGACGAAAACCATGAGAAATTAAATAAGGCCTATAAGCAGGCGAAGAAGGGTAAAAAAAATCGCTCCATTCTCAATGCCTCTTTGGGTGCAACAACCGGGCTTGCCCCGATAGCAATACCGAATGATCCCAGTACCTACAAAGCGGTTTCTGCCATTGGCGGAACAACCGTGATGACATTGGGAACTCTGGAGGCTACGGAGGTGATTGGCAAATCGAAATCTGACATTCTGGAAAAAATGAAGGTCAACGTTGAAATTCGAAATCAACTACAACTTGAGGCCGATAATTTTGCCCGTAAGTATGCTTTAAAGAGTGCCAGAAGAAATAAAGAGTTTGATGCTGATCGCGATAAGCTACTGCCAATTATCAATAATCAGAAATTAGTAATCCTAGAGTTGGATGCCAGCAAGCCAACAACCCCTAAGGAAATTGAAAACAAAGACCTGAAGAAGACTTTTCCTGATTTCAGCGAGCAATAGGACAAAATAGACGTTGGTTTTGCAAGAATCGAATTTCCGTTTACTTTTGCAGTCCTTAAAAAGCAAAATCGCACACAGAGGAGTGGTAGAGCGGTTTATTGCACCGGTCTTGAAAACCGGAGAACCTTTACGGGTTCCGGGGGTTCGAATCCCTCCTCCTCTGCCAAGTAAAAGTCAAACACAATCAAAACCTCGAAATCGTAATGATTTCGAGGTTTTTTGTTTTTAGGGCATACCAAAAACAACCAAAAATTCGCAATCCCTTGGTACCAGTAGTGGTACCAAACTTTCAGACGGAAAGTTGGTACCAAAACGAGGTCAAAGTGCTGAAAATCAACCTATTCGACCATCGCGCATCTTGATTTCAGCATCCTGGAAAGGATACTTTAACCAATTAAACTAAGGGATATATGAGGCAAACAATTTCAGTTAAGTTTTTCGCAAGAAAAGACCGCGCAAAGGATGATGGTTTGGTTCCAGTTTTCATGAGAATTGGAATAGGACTTAAGCGCATAAACATCATCACCAAGATTTATGTAAAACCTGCCGACTGGTCAGTTCAAAACTGTAAACTAAAAACCAACAACGAAGAATCGCGAAGGATAAACAAGATGCTTGAAGGCTTCAAGTTGAAAGCTTTTGATCATCAACGAGAGTTGATGACGGAAGGAAAGGAAATCACCTTGGACAACCTTAAAGCTAAATGGTATGGAACATCCACCGAACGTCCGCGAATGTTGATGGAAGTTTTCAAACAGCACAATGAGCAAATGAAAGCTCTTGTCAATCGCGAGTTCTCACCGCTAACACTGGAACGTTATGAAACCTCATACCGGCATACGCTGGAATACATGAAATGGAAATTCCAGATTGAGGACATTGATATTAAGAAGCTTAACTATGAATTTATTGCCGACTATGAATTTTGGCTGAAGTCTCAGCGTAAATGCGACCATAATACTTCCGTCAAGTACCTATCCAATTTCAAGAAGATTGTCCACATCTGCATTAAAAACGGTTGGCTTGACCGCGATCCGTTTGTAGGATTCAAAATGACAAAACGGGAGGTAGAACGTCCCTTTCTGGTAGATGAAGAACTAAAACGAATTATTGCCAAACAATTCGTAGCCCCACGCATGAACCAAGTGCGCGACATTTTCATCTTCTGCTGCTATACCGGATTAGCATACGCAGACGTTGAAAAGCTAACCCGCGAAGAAATCACCACTGGTATTGATGGTGAGAAGTGGATTTGGACAAGCAGACAAAAGACTGATACTGCAACCAGAATCCCTCTGCTATCTCAAGCACTTGAAATTCTTGAACGCTACAAAGATGACCCTCAATGCGCCATCAAAGGAAGACTGCTGCCTGTCTTGAGTAATCAAAAGATGAATACATATCTGAAAGAGATTGCAGATGCGTGTGACATCACTAAGAAAATGACCTTCCACACAGCTAGACACACCTTCGCTACTACTGTTACGCTTTCGAATGGTGTACCGATTGAAACAGTGGGTAAGATGCTAGGACACAGAAACCTAAAGACTACCCAACACTATGCAAGAATCCTTGATTTGAAAGTGAGCGAGGATATGAAGAATCTCCGGAACAGGCTCAATACAAAATCAGTAACTCCTGCAATAGCTCAAAAATCCTAATCTCAACTTTAATCCATTACTCCAATGAATAAGATAGTCACATACCTTGAAAGCAAAGAAGTTGTTTTTCACGGAGCACTTATGCTAATCATTCTTTACGTACCTCACGCTGGTCACCTTTTTAAGCATCTTGAACACTTAGATATGACCATTTTTGGTTTCTCAATTTTGAACTGGGTTTATGGAATTGCATTAGCCAGTATTATTGAATTCATAATTTTAGTTTTCATTATCAACGGTTATAGAACAACTGGAAAGTTCTATGCAGTTGTTAGCTTTTTTATTAATGCCTTCTACTATGACCATTGGTTCCTTGCCCTACAGGAGCCATCACTGCTGAATATCAAATTAGCAACGATCAGTTTCCTAATATGCTTCTGCCACTCCCTCGCGGTGTGGCAGTTGAGCGAACTGTTCTACAAAAGATTGAAGGCAGACAAAGAGAAGGTTGTTGAATACTGGTGTCCGGAGTGTGAAGCCGGACCATTTCCAAATAAAAGGTCGATGGAAGGTCATATTTCTAAAGCGCACAAATACTACAAACGGATTTTGGAAAACGGTAAGAATTCCAAAACCCATTTGAATGGCATCAGTTTATAAGATTCAATTTTCCAAACGCTGAGATTTATCATCTCAGCGTTTTTTCTTTCCCACATTGTAAAGTACTGGCCCCAGGTTCTCACTAATCTTCTCAAGAGACCGTCCTGCTACATAACCTCCAACACCCAAGTCCATCAAAGTCCAGATGTGATCATCAAGAGTAGTTACCGGAAGATTGAAGTATGGCACAAGCACATAGTTATTGAAAACTATAAACATGCAGATGCACATGAGTATGGGTCTCCAGTTCCGTTGCAACCAGCTCTCACCTTTCGTTTCTGATTCAATAATTTTTGATTTCGTTTCCAGGAGCTTGCTTTCATAATCAATACATGCTCCTTCCATGTTCATGAGAAGTTCCTTGTACTTCAGTTGAAGTTCAAGCTTCTCATCTGACTTGTCGATTTTGTCGATCGCATTTCCTATGGAATCGACTGTCTCCTTTACACCAGCTCCGAGAATTTTAGACAAAAATCCTCCAATAGCTGGTTTTTTACCAACTTCACTTGCCTCCATGTTTGTATGTTTAATTGTTAGATAATTCTGTTTAGTAATGCTGACTATCCTTAGTAGTCATGTCACCCTTGATTGGATGAGGTTTTAATTTTTGCTTGGCCATTGGCTCTTGCCATTGGATGCCGAATTGTCGGAAGAAATCCAAAGTGCTCTTAGGTGCATACCTGTTCTTGGTAATGTTTACCACACCTTTATGTACCTCCCCAGCTATCTCTGCGATATGCTCCCAATCTTTTCCACCTTTGAAATCTCCGGCCTTGGTATGCTGAAGGATAAAGATGAATGCTTTGTCCGGATGCTCCTTTCGGAGATCTTTGTATTCATTGATTTTCAATCCAAGGTCATTCACTGAATCGAGAATGATAAACTGATAATCCGAAAGGTCAGGGTCTTGCA
>JBGASB010000003.1:0-49735 GCA_044229915.1 Cyclobacteriaceae bacterium | reverse complement strand
ATTCATTGATTTTCAATCCAAGGTCATTCACTGAATCGAGAATGATAAACTGATAATCCGAAAGGTCAGGGTCTTGCAGGTTTTCCGCAAAGTGTAACCTTGATGGTAAAGGATTCAAAAATTCGTTCACCTTCTTGGTCATGGTTGGAGAAGCAAATTCCTCCGATGACACATACAGCACATCACCGAAATTCTCAGCAAGGTATTGCGCAAGCTTTAACAGAAAGATGGTCTTCCCATTATGAGGTTCGCCATGAAACATCATAGTGAAGTTCCTTGCCGGATTTCCAAACAAGGAATGCCAGAATGAAAAGAAACTCAGCAAGTCAAGTTTACGGGTTGCCATTTCTTCCGCAGTCAGAACTCCACTCAGTCCTCTGTTGTGTGAACAAGCTCCACGACTTGCATCGGAGTACGTTTTACTTTTGCATGGTCTTAGCTTTTTACCGCCAGTGTCATAAATTCTGCCTACCTCATTTTTGCATCCACAAGCTTTTACGATTCCTTCCAATCCATTTAGTTCAGCTTTTGAAATTGATACTTTAGTACTCGACCGTTGTCGTAGGCTTTTGTAAATAGCATTTACTTTATCGGCATAGGGATCATCTTTGGTAAGCTTCTTCTTGTCAACCAGGTTCTCCAGGTACTTGGTGAAATCGTTAATCTTCTTTTGGTCATCCTTTCCTTGTAAACCGATGTAGCGTTTAATGGCGGTAATCGACTGGTACACTTTTTCTCCACCTGCGATTGCTACCAAATGATTCAGGTCTTTATCGTTGATAGCAAAAGATTCATCGCCCTTCATTTTGTTATAAGCCTGAACAAGTTTGTTCTGAATCATTTCAATTTCTTCCGACAATGGCGAGGTTTTGCGAATGAGCTTTTGAACGATGGAACGTTGCAAGGCTTTGATGAAAGCAAGTATGGTATTGGGTGACTTAACCTTGTTGTGTAACCCGACATACCTTTTAATGAACTTCACCTCTTCACGGATATGCTCAACGTGTTTTACATTCTTTGGCTCTTTGGTCCCTTTAACCGCTTTTGCCTTCGTTTTTTGTTCAGCCTTTTTGACTGGAGATTTTTTCGCCTTCGATGGATCAGGGGTTATGCTTTTCGGACTGACTGTATTTGCAAACTCATTCAACTTTTGAAAATACAGGTCTATCACTTTCTTAATGCCTTCGCTGTTTTGATAGTTCGCCCAATTTGTTCCATTGGATGTACTCTTCACAACCAGGTCATGTCCTTTCTTTAGCGTTTCCGGCAAAGTCTCTACACCGATCCGCTCCACTTCAATAAAATAATTACTAGCTGTTATCCCAGTTGTTGTCATTAGGCTGCAAAGTTTAATAGTTCTAATTCGAGTTCCAGAGCAAGAGCTTCAAGCTCCAATTGCTCCATTTCAGATTGTGATTGTTTGGGGAGCATCACGATAGTAGGCTTTGTCCTTGGTTCCTTTTTCGGAATCTCTCCTTTGATTACTTCATACTGTGGAGGACTAAGCGAAACGCTATCGTTGAACTTCTCCTGAAGCACATTGACAAATTCATCGATTCTGCCTTCACCCAATGAAGCCGTCATCCGGTCAGAAATCTTTTCAAAGTTGTTTCCATCAACAATCTTCAAGAGGTCTGGATCAAGGTATGTATCACCACCCTTCGACCGTGAGGATGAAACTACAATCTTGAATTTCCCAGGCTGCCGGAAAATGGATACTCCATTCTTTGTTGTGATACTTGCTCCGGTCGTTAAAGACCGGATGATCTTCATTGCCCTGGAAATAGGTACCACTGTTTTTTGCCCGACATCATTTCCTGGCTCCCAATATTCCGGCATGAGGATTCCTTTCTTGACTCCTCCATCAATTGTAGTATAACTCACAAGTTTCCCTTTGTATGCACTGAAAGCTTGCAGTACATTTCCGGTAATTATGTGTCGTATCTTTCTATCAACAGTACTTTCTTTAATGGAGGCTTCCCACTTTGCCAAAAGTGATTCCTTTTCGAGGTGCGGTAATCCGACACTTGCACCAATGATTGCTCTTACGTCTTGTGCGTAGCTTGCTGGAATGGCGATGTACTTGTTACTACTTGCCAGTGCAAAACGAAGACGCATAGAACTTGGCGCATACGGGTTCTTCTTTTTCTTATCAATGATAAAACCAAGGAAGACAGCAGGCACAAGTTCCTGACCTCCCTCATAACTACTCACAGGATAATTCAGGTTTCTTCCTACATAGAAGGAAGTAAAAATGGACTCCAGATATTGTCTCCGATTATTGAATGAACGCTTTATCTTTTCCTCCGAATCACTCATCGCTTTATGAAGCTCAGTGGTTCTGGCTTTAATCGCCTCTTGCGCTTCGGCAGCATTACCTTTCTCAACAAGCTTTTGAATCTTCTTTTCTTGAGGAACCTTTTGCATAAGGTCTTCATAGTATGCCACATTATCTGCGATTTCCTTTTGAAGCTGCTCCCCCATGTAGCCTTCATACTCCAGCTTCACTTCCTTCTGTAATTCCCTTCCATCTTTTCCCTGAAGTGACTCTGCAAGGAGGTTACTTAACTCTTGCATAGAGAATGGTTTCTTAAGAACGTTAGCCATCACTGTCTCCAAAATGCTATCATCCCCAAACTCACTTGTCCCACCTTTGCCGACAATCACGGTTCTGGCAGATTGCTTCTCTGCCTGAAGATCCATCGCCTCCACTTCAAGGTCGTACTCACCTATTTGTTTGAGATACTCTACATACTCACTGTAACGGTTAGCGATTTCATTATAGAAGTCTTGCTGCATGAGTGTTGAAAGCACTGCCACTCTTCCAGAAACTCTGTGTGCGGCATCTTCCAATTCTGCTCCATCTACTTCACGTGTTGAAAGACCCAATGGATCATCAAGTAGCATATTTACCTCTACATTCTCCTTTAGGTATTCAGCTACTATCCTGTCCCCGTACTTATTGAGGAAATCAGGTACATCCAGAATTTTTGTAGATGACTTTTGATTGGAGGTCGTGTTTGCATCCAGGGATTTCAACTTCTTCTGAAGCATCATCATCAATCGCTTCTCAGCGGGAATAGCAGAGTTAACATAATCATAGATAGGCTTAAAAATTTGTCCGGTGCGGTTTATCCGTCCTCGTTTCTGTACCTCCGTGTTTATGTCAAGCTCTGCTTGCAATACAATCATAACCCGTTGCTTCACTTTATCCTTCGTAACTTTTGGAGTTACAATGGCATGAGCGGAAGCTCCCGTACTTCCTGACTGATTGATTAAGAGAACATCGACTTCATTGTTATTGAATTGCCTGAAAGCATCGTTAGTATTTACACGCTTACGTGTCATCACCAATGCTTTGTTTGTCCTGGAGTTAATTTGAAGCTCATACTTACGACCAGTAACCTCGGCCACTTTGAATCCGGCTTCTGTGATTTTTCGAACAATCACATCAATAGGTGAAATGGTTATTCCAGTGGATGCTTCTTTGATTCGTTCGCTAATGCGGAAGTACTCAGCCTGGGCTTCTAAAGGGAAGTCGGAGATTTCAAACTTCTTGAAAACCTTCTGACCATCAGTGTCCGTTTCGGTGTATCGTAAAATTCCATCAAGTCCTTTTTGAAGTACAACCGAGAAGTCCGCATTTATTGTATCGCCATCCGTTATTGCCAGTCCGGCTTCGGACTCCATTTGTTCAATGAAACTTCCCATCGTGCTGGCAAATGCGATAACAGGTTTTTTGCCTTCCTTCAATCTCGCAATGGCTCGTTCTGCAACTGCTTCTGCCTTGATGCTGAAAAGCATTTGATTAATCACATTGAAGACTTTGGAGAAGTAAGGAAGATTATCAACTCCGGCTTGTGATGTTCCTTCCCGAATTTCTACTTGCTTACCCACGGCTACTGCAATGTCATCCAACTTTTCCACAATCTCATCCACATAAGTAGTTTGAAACTTGATGATGTCCCGAATGATCGAAGTGATATTGTCTGCAATGGCTTTATGTTCTTGCTCTTTATCTTCCAGGGTAATGTAGTTTACCTCCACGCCTTCGAATGAACGTTCTCTTCGAATCATCTGACCTTCAGCTACAAGCTGACTCGCCAGGATTTCTTGCAAGGCTACACCACCTTTAGTAATTGCTTCAATCAGTGCATCTCTTGTCATACTTGCATCGCGGATAGAGGTCTTCATCGCGTAGATTGGCATGTTATCAGGACGCTTGGCAAATGTTGCCGACAAGAAAACTACACCTCTCGATTTAAATAATGCAGACTGCATGAAGTTTCCAGTGTTACCAGAGCCAGATGAATTGTGAGCCTCATCCATGATGACAATGTTATCTTCTGCAATCGCATTTAAGAATGAAGGTTTTGTTGGCTTCTTATCTGGAGAATTGAACTGCGAGTAAGTAGCTACCACGAAATGAAAGTTTCGTGGTATGCGCTGCCCTTCAAATATTCTGTTCTGGTCTACTGCTGGAAGTGCCTGGTAAATGACATTTCCATCTTCATCCTTGATGTCTGTCTTACTCTCGCGACCGTTGACAATGAAAGGAACAAGATGCGAAGAACCTATCGCTGATAAATCACGGTAGATGTCAGAAAACAGATTTGCCTTTTCAGTAATAAAAACGGGTTGAACTCCTTGCTCAACGGCATAACGAATAATAGATGCCGCGATTCGACCTTTACCAATTCCGGTTTGGTCTCCGATGATCATACCAACGCCTCTCTCTTCGATATTATAAACTGACATCGCTACTGCATCAATCTGTTCTGCTGATAAAGCTTTGCATAGTTCTACATTGCTTCGGTAGTTAAGCTTGATTCGTACATACTCATCTATATCACCACCTACTGCTTCCTTAATCCTCTGCAATGCACTGTGAGTTTCGAAGCCCATTGAATCAGGTACTACGGTATTGAGAACAAAGCAACTGCTTGATGCAGGAGTATATGGCATTCCGAGTTCATCGAAGCTCATTAATTCAAGCTCCAGGGCAAGAGCCTGAGCTTCTAATTCAATTTTTGTCATTGTAAATTCTTGTCTTGGTGTTGCCTGCCGACCATAGTCTTGACGGAGGTGGGTTACGTTTATAACACGCTCATACAACTCTTCAAAGGAATCGACTTCTGCATCGCGTTCTGCATTTCTTAAAGGAGCTGCACCAGAGGGTTGAGATTTTCGCCCATCAATCAGCATTAGCCTGGTATCGAACGAAGTTCCCTGACGGGAATAGAGTTTGGAACCATCAATGGGAATGACATCGACTACATTATATCTGCTGAAGAGGTAATTAAAGAAGAAGCGGTTTTTCCCTTTTTGAATTCTTCCTTTCTTGTCATAGCGTGTATGTCCTCCGATAATGATTGCGGCTTTACCATTATCCTTCATACAATCCAAGGTACGTAAGGCCATTAAGTGATCAAGCACTTCAATAGTAAAGGTCTCGTACTTGACTTCCCTATCTAAAAGTCCGAACGGAGGATTCGTTATGACTGCATCAAACTTCTTCTCGAAATCTTTAAAGGGATTTGTGGCGTCTTGATTTAATACTTGTCTGTAACCCTGGTCAGCTAAGTTCGATCTTCTTAGCTCATCAATTTCATTGACAATGACCCTGGAGGGATTGGCGGCAATAGTAAGTAGACCATTTCCAGCGGACGGTTCAAACACTGAAATATTCTGTTCTGCATTAGTGAAAATTCCGGCAAGAAAGGAGATTGGAGCCGGAGTACTGTATTGTTGTAATAAGATGCTCTGACTTGTGCGGTGAGAAATATTAACCTGGCTTTTGTAAAGCTCAACGATTTTCCAATATTTCTCTGCAACCGTTAATGATGATAGTGAAATGCTTCTTGCTTTCAGAACGATAGCAAGTTCAGTGTATTCTTTTACTTCTGACTTATCGATAATACCGTAAGACAAGGCAATGCGCTCAATAGATTTTCTATTGTGCTTAGTCTTTGCATCCAACTCGCTTCGAACGTGTTGAAGAAATTGTGCCTTTATAATGACTTTGTCCTTCATCCCCTGATATTGTGTTCGAAAATAGAACGGGGACTAAGTGAAGTTTAAGGATTATAAATGGTTATGAAGGATTGTAAAGGTTTTTACACGATTATAAAGGACTTTCAATGATTCATTTTTTAAAAACCAGCCCAATTAAAAACCCTACGACAATAAATTGAATCAGTGTAAATAGTGATTGTGTAAGCTCCCCACTTTTAGTACGACATTAAATTAGACAATTTCATTTTCAATTATCATCATAATATTCTGTGGGTTTGTGGGAAACTCCTCAAGAGTTTTCCATAAATCCACTGGACTACGCCCGTTCAAGGCATCATGTGGTCTGTGGTTGTTGTAATCTTCCATCCATTCGTCTGCAAGCGTTTTAATTTGATCGAGGTCGTCAAACAGGTAGGCGTCCAGAACGTCCCGTCTGAAGCTACCATTGAAACGCTCGATGTATGCGTTCTGTGTTGGTTTGCCTGGCTGTATGAACTGAAGATGAATGCCATGCTCCTCACACCAAAATCCGAGAGCAGTGGATATAAACTCAGGTCCGTTGTCGACCCGAATGCGGTTGGGTTTGCCTCTCCAATCGATAACTTGTTCCAGAACGCGAATCACACGCTCCGCAGGTAGTGAAGTATCCACCTCAATGGCAAGAGCTTCGCGATTATAATCATCCATAAGGTTTAGCGTTCTGAATTTTCGTCCTGACAAAAGTGAGTCTGTCATAAAATCCATTGACCAGCTGGCGTTAATCCGGTGGACAGTTTCCAATGGCTGCAAAATGCGGGCGGGCAGCCTCCTTTTGCCCTTTCTCCTGATATTGAATTTTAAAACCTTATACACTCGGTGAATTCGTTTATGATTCCATACTAAGCCTTCTTTCCTGATTCGGTAATACATCTTCCAGAAACCCTCCGTTGGCCGCTGCTCTACCATCGCCTGTAGTTTTTCAATGACAGCACCATCATCGCGAATGTTTTGATAATGGTAAACAGATCTTGAAAGATTCATCAGTTTACAGGCCCGACCCAGACTAACCTGATACGTGTGTCGAAGATGATCTACACGGACGCGCTTCTCGGCAGGCCTTAAAACTTTTTTCCCAAAACGTCTTTTAGCATTTTGTTATCAAGGGCCAGCTCTGCGTACATGTGTTTGAGCTTCCTGTTCTCCTCTTCCAGTTCCTTGATCCGCTTGAGTTCATTTAGCTGCATTCCGCCATACTTGGCCTTCCAGTTGTAGATGGTCGCTTTGGAAACACCATGTGCACGAGCCACATCCAGGATGTTCTTGCCAGCATCGTACTCCTTGAGAATACTGAAAATCTGGGCTTCGGTAAATCGGGTTTTCTTCATAGTTAACAGTTTAAATTTAAGACTTTCGTCTAATTATAAACCGTACTATTTTCGGGGGAGCTTACAATTGCACCCAAAGCCAGGAAGCCATTGATGTAACTTCTATTTTGGCAGCATTAGCAAGGGTTGATACCGTAAATAAGAAAGAAACCCATTATCAGTGAAAACTTCAGGCTTCTAATTATTGAGTGACCCTGTTCAGCGTAGTATGGATACAGATAGGCAATGATTACGCCTTGAAAAAACATGGAGGTGAAACCGAGTGGGATAATTGGGTCTTTCCGGTTGTAAATCCCAAGGTTCTCGTACAATTCGCTAAACCAAACAAAGTGCCATACCATTCCTAATATCATGGTGGGGACAAGGTACGCTAACACCATGAGTGTGAATCTTGAGAAAGTAGTTTTCATGGTTTACGATTTTGATTTTTTCATTTCTGAAGCCTTTCTCACAGGTGCTTACAAACTATGGTTCCGTACTAGAAGCTTTAGTGTTTGTCTGTGTTACTTTTCAATAAATACTGGTGAAAGTTGGGATTTGTAAGTTGTGTCGGTTAACTGCTTTAGTTCCTTGGTATTCCAGTTCATTACCATAATATGATATTGAGTTTCTTTGATGTCTGACATGTTAAACGTTAACCATTTGCCGTCTGAACTCCAATCATGATACCCTTCTGAAAAGTCGTTATCAATAAGTTTCCATTGTTTTTTTCCGTCAGGTGTTACCGCAAAAATGCTATGCCTGCCGTCTTGAAGTGACACGTAACTGATAAAGTTCTCTGTTGGGTGCCATTTTGTTGCCCCAGCTCTATAACCATATTCCTTTGCTGATGGATTGTCCTCAGGGTAATGTGTCAATTGTGTGATTTCAGTTCCATCATCATTCATTAAAAACAATTCCTCGTGAGTTGTTTTATCTGCTTTATCCTTTTGGTAATAAAATGCTATTTTTTTGCCATCAGGAGAAAAACAAGGGTCTCCATACTTAGCACCGGGTTCATTGGTTAGTTGCTTATACGTTCCAGTCTTGGTGTTTATTATGAAAAGTTGGTAGCGCAATTCCTTTCCAATTCTTCCAGCAACTACAAGTTCTTCACCATTTTTTCTACCACTCATCCAACTGTCCTCTAGCATTAAATCACTTACTTTTTTTATGTTCGTTCCGTTAACATCAGTTTCATAGAGAAAAAAACAACGGCTGCACGTATCTCTGTCGCTTATAAAAAATAAACGATTTTCATATGCATAGTACGTCCATGCCACGTCAGGATTGTTTGTGATGTTATTTTTGTGTGTGCCATCCATATTCATAGTGATAACTTCATAGTTATTTTTATGAATAGTATCGTGCTCGTGAATGTTGTATGCAATGGTATATTGTTTTTCCTCTGTGCTTCTTTTGTCCTGTGAACAGGAACTAAGAAAGCCAATTGCAAGTATTACAAATAATGTGTTTTTCATTTTTTATTAGTTCGGTTAAAAGATTGTTGCACAAGTTCCTTTACTTTATTATCGAATTGCTTACTTTCAGAGAGTATAATCATGTGAGAAATTCGAGGCATAGGCCCTATAAGTTTTGATTTTTGTAATTCTTCCGTGAACGCTTCATCACCTAAATCAAGGCCTAACCTGATTTCCTTTGGCTTTACATTTATCGCGGCAAACTCACGGACTGCTGTAAACGACAAATATGTTTTCTTCGGAATTAGTTGCGTTCCTTGAAATGATGAAATAATTTTCTTGGAAATGCTGTCAAATATAGAACGCATCTCAGGGCATTTTACAAACTGATTTTCTAATAAGGCATTTTCATTGATGTAAACAGGATTGTACTAACCCCCTATAAGTTGGACAGAATCGTTGTTTACAATGTGTAGTGCTTGCCGGTTTTCCTGTTCAACTTCCAAGCAAAAGTAGGTGTCTGAATCAGCCGAGTCAAGGCTGGTACCAAGCGAACGATTTAATGTTTGATTTTTTAAGGAATCGTTCGGCCTTGACACGGCCGCTCCAGCCACCTGGCCGCGCTGCTTGTCAGTTGAACAGGAAAGACCTGTTGCCCATTTCTGATGCGGAGTTATCCGTCCCAGTTTTCTGTGTTTACGTTCATAGTTGTACCATTGCATATATTTTTCAATGTGCTGCTTTGCTTCATAATAGCTACTGAACTCAAAGCGTTCAATAAGTTCACGTTGAAGTATGCTGTGGAATGCTTCGATGTATGCATTTTCTTCAGGGGTGGCCACATGAGTAAATTCTTGTTTAGCTTCAAGCTGGATCAGAAAGCTTCGTACTTGATTAGCTAAGAACTGTGACCCATTATCATTTCTGATGATTACTCCCTTCAGGTTGTACACCGTATGCAACCATCGAAACATATTGATCACATCCACTTTACGAACGCTCTTCTGAAAGATCCAATGTAATATCTTCCTGCTGAATACATCCATGATCGATAGCAAGTAGTACCACCTTCCTTCACCTTGCACCCATACGTACTTGATATCAAGACAGAGATACTCCAGCGGTTTATCAGCCAGTATTTTCCTATACTGAACCCAGTTTCGCTTACCATTGGTGCGAATCACTTTCCCAAGCAGTAGCTTATGGTGATCCATGAGCCGATACGTTTTCTTATGGTTGATCAGATATCCCAATGCTTTCAGATCATCGTTAATGGATTGATACCCGTAAGCGTTGTACGGCCCACTGATGAGTTCCTTTACTTTCTCAACAACTTGTTCATTAGTGACTAATGATCCGTTATAAAGCGTATGCGTACTGGGCTTCATACCCCGTTGGCCAGGATGAGCCTTGTAGTAAAATGTACTCCGCGGTAATTGCAGCCAATTGGAAAGCATTTGCACAGGCGCCCGGTCTGAGTAATGTTTGGTCAGTTTCACTTTTTCCTGGGTTGGATAGGAGTTTTTTTTAGCAGCTCTGATTTTACTTCTATCTCCAGAGCTTGCCGGGCGATGATACGCTTCAGCCTCGCGTTCTCTTCCTCGAGTGCGCGAACCTCCGGATCAACGCGTTTATAAGTTGGCTTAAGACCTTCCGATCCTTTCGCCAGATAGCGCTGTTTCCATTTTGCTAATAACGAGGGTGATAAATTGTACTTGCGGCAGGTTTCCATATAACCTTCCCGCTCGGCTTCCTGAAGAAGGCTTAATCGCTCTTCCGGTGTGAATGATCTTTTTCCTCTTGGCATATTTCCCTAAGTTAACTGTTACTAATCTGTTTTCAGATTTCTGTCCAGTCTTATAGGGGGTTAGTACACTGTCTACTTGATGAAATTTGACAAATTCGTTTGCTCCAACATAATTCCACGTCTGATAACCGACAAGTGAGTTTACCATGCTTCCGCCAAAAACGTAAAATGAAATAGCTATATAAATTGAAAATATAATGTTGGAAACTTTAGTCTTGGTTGTCATAAGTAACTAAAAAATGTAAATATTTACCTTAGTCAAATTAGCCCACACGCTCTAACTTGCATGTCCCGTGCTTGCCGCCAACCAAATATAATTATTGCCCATATTTTACCTGTGGAATCATTACGCTGCCTTAAACATTTCCTCCACCTCTGACAACGAAACCTTAAACCGCTTAGGCATACCAAATATCTTGAAGATAATAAGTACTTGGTTAATACTGTAAAAGTGTCCGGTCTTCTTTCCGATTTGGTCTTCATTTTTTTTCACCCATCTCTGAAACGTTAACCAACATACTCCGTAGAAGTCCGCCAGTTGCTTGTGATTGTAGGGTCTCAAGACGAAAATTTCTGGTTTGTGTCCGGTTTCCTCGGTTTTTGTGATTTCACGTTTCATATACATTCTCTTTATAATTTTCTCAGCCAGTTTGCAATGTTAAGTAATGCTTACTAATATTGTCAAGCTTTACTAAACAAATAAATTTATGCTGACAAAGAGTGTCTTAGGAAACCAAATTAAGGTCTTAAGGCTGGAAAAAGGGCTTTCTCAGGAGGAATTTGGCGCTCCAGTGGATTTAAGCCGTTCAGCCGTTTCGCAAATTGAAAGTGGCCAAATGTACCCTTCTCTGGAGTCGATTGATAAGATAGTTAAGTACTACTCAACAAGTTGGGATAATCTTGTAGGACATACAAAGGGCAAAAAGCCGGTAGAAATAACTGTATCTCCCGTCAGGACTCTAGTTACTACTGTGGATAAAACCGGAAGAGATAATATTGTGCTGGTTCCAATTAAAGCACAGGCCGGATACTTACAAGGAGCGCAACAACCTGAATACATTGAGCATCTTCCAACCTTTTGGATTCCCGGCCTGAATCACGGAGTGTTTCGTGCTTTTGAGGTAAGTGGTTATAGTATGCTGGCTGACCGTACCGGATTTTTTCCTGGCGATATTGTGGTAGGCGAATACGTTGAAAAACTTGAAGATATTAAAGATGGGTTTGTTTACATTTTGGTTAATAATGCCCAGGAAGTTGATAACATAGTATTGAAGCGTTGCCTGAATTATCTTGATAAGGGCGGGATGATTATTTGCAAGTCGGATAACAAAGACCCTCAGTATCCCACGTTTCCTATACCCGTTGAAAACATTAAAGAGGTTTGGAAATTCAAAATCAAACTTACCCGTCAGGCACCAGAACCTTCAGGTTTGTACGAAAGAATAAATGCGCTGGAGGGAGATATGATTTTAATAAAGGAGCAACTAAAAAAATCCCCACTGAATAACTAAGTGCTTTAGGCACTTGAAAAAATGAAGGTTATTACTCGAACCGTTTGGATATTATCGCTCGTCAGCCTCTTCACCGATGTTGCAAGTGAAATGCTCTATCCTGTAATGCCGATATATCTAAAAGAAATAGGTTTCTCGATTTTGTTAATAGGTGTTTTGGAGGGTGTTGCTGAAGCAACAGCTGGACTAAGCAAAAGTTATTTTGGAAAACTTTCTGACGTAAGTGGTAAACGACTTCCGTTTGTTCGCATCGGGTATCTACTGAGCGCTGTCTCCAAACCCATGATGGCAGTTTTTGCATACCCTCTATGGGTTTTGTTTTCGCGCACGATTGACAGGTTTGGAAAAGGAATACGGACCGGAGCGCGGGACGCACTGCTGTCAGACGAGGCTACTCCTCAAACAAAAGGGCAAGTGTTTGGCCTCCATCGCGCAATGGATACAGTTGGTGCTGTTATTGGCCCCTCATTGGCTTTGATCTATCTCTACTTATTTCCAGGAAACTATAAAGTACTTTTCTTACTCGCTTTTATTCCGGGTATTGTTGCCATAAGTTTTACGTTTCTTCTAAAAGAAGCAAAGAGGGGATCAGGGAAATTCGAGTTAACCACAGTTTCGTTTTTTTCTTTTGTCCGGTACTGGAAAGAGAGTCCGTCAACGTATAAGAAGCTTGTAGCAGGACTGCTGGCATTTACATTAATTAATAGTTCGGATGTTTTCCTGTTACTGAAAATAAAAGATGCCGGATTAAATGATAGCACCGTTATTGGCATATACGTTTTTTACAATCTTGTGTATGCAATTGCTGCATTTCCACTTGGAAAACTAAGTGACAAGATTGGTTTTAAGCGGACGATAATCTTCGGCTTTACAGTGTTTGCTTTTGTCTACCTGGGAATGTCCATCAGCAATGAGTTACATGAATTCGTCATTATGTTCCTCCTTTATGGAATTTATGCTGCTGCCACCGAAAGCGTTGCTAAAGCGTGGATCAGCAATATTAGCGAAAAGAAGGATATTGCAACCGCCATAGGCACCTACACGGGTTTTCAAAGCATGTTCACCATGATAGCAAGTTCTTTTGCAGGTTTTTTGTGGTTGACGTTGGGGTCATCGTCCACATTCTTGTTCACTTCAGCAACAACTTTTTTGGTAATACTTTATCTTATAATTGTCGTCAATAGGGATCGAAGATGACGATTAGATTAACTTATTAATTTCATTCAAGTCCTTCAAAGAAAGATCAATTTGATTGGGCAATCCGAAGATTTGAAATATCTTTTTCACCTGGTGAATATGATAGAAGTGGCCTGTCTTTCTGCCGACCTCGTGTTCAACTTTCTTGATCCAGTTCTGAAATGTTAACCAACTAACTCCGTACATCTGCGCGAGTTGTTTATGTGTAAGTGCCTTTAATAAGAAAACCTCCTCTTTCACTTGCTCCTCACCTTGCTTTCCCTTCATAATTTGTTTTGCGTTGAGAAAGTAAATTTATAGGTTGAACAAAGTGTACTTAATGGTTATGAACGATTGTAAAACATTGTGAATGAATCTTAACGAATTTCTTCAAAAATAAATGAATGCGTAATCAATCAAATAAAGTTAAAAATAAGTTGAAATAGAGATGAAAAACGTTAAGGGGAGTTGAAAAAGTTAAATTTGTCTGAACCTTGTCTGATCCGGATTGTCACGTAACATACTATAGCCATAAGTGTAGGCCATGCCTACACTTATGAAAAAAAAACTTTAAGTCGCAAACTCTTTATACCTGGCTTTTTTTGCTTCATTTAACAGCCCGGTTTTTATCAAAACTCTGTCAACAAGCTGATATACCACAGGAACGACCAGTAAAGTTAAAAACATGGAACTGGTCAAGCCTCCGATTATCGACCAGGCAAGGCCGTTCTTCCAATCCGCACCAGGACCCGTGGCCAATGCCACAGGCATCATACCCGCAACCATTGCAATGGTTGTCATCAGGATAGGGCGAAGCCGTTCCTTTGTTGCTTCCAACAATGCCTCTTCTGTAGTCATCCCTCTTTCTTTGAGGTGATTCGTAAAATCAACTACCAAAATTGCGTTCTTAGCTACCAATCCGATAAGCATAATAATACCGAGGATTGTAAACAAGCTCAGGGTTTGGGCGGAAAGGGCCAATGCAACCAGTGCGCCAATGATGGCCAGGGGTATGGAAAACAATACAACAAAAGGGTAAACAAAGTTATCGTAGAGTGCCACCATTATGAGGTATACTAATAGTATAGAGGTAATAAAAGCAAATCCCAACTGGCCAAAAGATTCCTCTTGTCTCTCCTGGTTTCCACCAAAAATCACACTTACTCCTGCGGGTAACATCATGCCATCTATAATTCCTTTTATTTCTGCTGCAACCGTTCCTGATGGACGTCCGAGTAATTGAGATTTAACGTTGACAGAAGTTATCCGATTAAAGCGCTCAAGTTTGGATGGCCCAAAGCCTTCTTTCACTTCGGCAAACTGATCAAGCCTTACCTGCTTTCCGTATTTACTTAGAAAAGTAAGAGCACGCACATCCTCTATGCTTTTCCGGTTAAACTCGTCAAATAGTATATTAATATCGTACTCATACTCGCCTTGTCTGAATTTCGCATCGGTATTGCCGTTAAAAGCATACTGCATAGTAGCTCCAACAGTTTGGAGATCCAGTCCCAACTCTGCCATTTTTTGCCTGTCGGTGGTTACAACAACTTCAGGACTTCCTGACTCTACAGTAAGCTTTACTTCCTGCGTTCCTTCCACTTTCTTTACTTCCTGCATGAGTTTATCGGCTGCGAACATTACCGTATCAAATGTTGGCCCGGTAACGATAAGCTCAATTGGCGCCTGCTCGGCAGTACCTAGGATTGATATAGGCGTTGATTTTACTTTTACACCCGTAAATCTATCCATGATCTCGTTCTTTAAAAGAACACCATAGATATCTGAGCTTTTTTCGCGTTGATCTTCCGGAACAAGTTTAACTGTAATTTCTGTTTTATAAGGTGTTCCGGTAGCGGAGCCAAAGAAACCACCTTCATTGGTTTGACCGATGGTGGTGATGGTTGATACGACCTCTCTTTTAGCTGAAACAAATTCCTCAATTTTTCGCGACTGGATATTATTCTGATCAACAGATGTTCTCTTTGGATATTCAAGCACTAAAACAAATTCGCCACGATCTCCCTGGGCTATAAATTCGGTTCCGATAAACCCCGCAACAATTAGGCTGATTGATCCAACAAAAAGCAGGGCCGCAACGCTGAGGGTGATAAATCTGTGTCGAAACGACCATCTCAATATGTTCTGTACCCAATGAATAAATTTGTCTAAGGTTTCCTCAAATCGCAAAACGAATCTTCCAAAGAATGTTTTATCGGTTAGTCGCTCCAATTTTCCAAATCTTGAATACAGAAAAGGAACCATGGTGAATGACACCAGCAATGACAGCAATGTTGAAATCACAATCACAATAGAAAACTGGCGCATAATATTTGAAATGATGCCGGTTGTAAGGGCAATGGGTAAAAACACGACCACAATTACCATGGTGATGGAAGTTACAGTGAAGCCGATTTCCTTCACACCATCATAGGCGGCCTGAATTTTATCTTTACCCATCTCCATGTGGCGATAAATATTTTCGATTACCACAATCGCATCATCTACTAATATGCCAACCACCAACGATAGACCAAGCAATGACATCAGGTTGAGCGTAAATCCAAAAAGCGACATTCCAATAAAAGTGGCGATGAGGGAAAGCGGTATCGCAACCATGACAATGATTGAATTCCGGTAAGAATGGAGGAATAATAACATGATGGCTGCCACCAGTACAATGGCTAGAATAAGATCATCTATTACAGCATCTGCTGCTTCCAGGGTGTATTCAGTGGAGTCTCTGGCAACGGTAAACTTTAGGTCAATATTTGAATACAAATTTTCAAGTTTGGCCAACTCCTTGTGCACCAATTCACTCACAGCAACAGCATTGGCATCAGTTTGCTTTTGAATGCTTAACCCTATTGAGTTTAATAAATTGATGCGGTTGATGAGTTTGGCTTCCTTCTTGGTATCCTGAACTTCTGCAACATCCTTCAGGTAAACAGGTCCTCCCTGGGGTGTTGAAGCCACTACCAGATTTTTTATTTCTTCTAATTTTTGGTATTTGCCTGCTAACCTTATCAGCACTTGTTCCTCTTCTGACTTTATTTTTCCAGTCGGAAAATCAACGTTGGAATTGTTAATAAGCTGAACAAGTTGGGGAAGGGAGAGTTTATATGCCTGTAATTTATTTCTATTGAAATTAATGCGAATCTCTCGTTCTTCGCCACCAATGATATTCGTCTGCGCAACACCCGGAATTTTTGCCAGGTTGGGCTGAAGACGTTGCGTAACCAAATCGTACAATTCAGTTGCATTCATTTTAGCCGAAATGCCAAGATTAATAATCGGCAAATCATCGAAAGAGAATTTTCCTAAAGAAGGTGTTTTTACATCATCAGGAAGTTCCGATAAAATAGCGTTCACTTTTCGTTGCGCATCTTGCAACGCCAAATCAACATTGGCTTCATTGCGAAGTTCAACAACAATAACCGAAAGCCCTTCATAAGAACTAGCAGTGATTTTATCCACATTCTCCATAGAGGATACGGCATTTTCAATTTCCTTTGTTACAGAGTTTTCCACTTCATTTGGCGAAGCTCCCGGATAGATTGCGGAAATTGTTATGATAGGTGCACTAAATTTGGGCATCAATTCATAGCCCAGTTTTTGATAGCTGTTAAGGCCCAAAAATGTCAGTGTTATAAAAAGCACCAATATAAAAGATGGCCTTTTTATCGAAACTTCAGTTATTTTCATATCGGTGTTGTGCTAATTGACGTAAATTAATTTTCATTGAGGACTGTTATTTTGGCACCTTCTGTCAAGTTGATTTGACCACTGGTAACCACCTTCTCACCTTCGTTCATACCATTAACTACCTCGACATTATTAGAGAAAAGTCTCCCGATTGTGATTGCCCTTAATAATACGGAGTCTCCGGAAACAACATACACCTGGGCGTTTTCAATGCTTCCCAAAAGTGCAGCCCGTGGAATTACCAGAGATGTTTCAGCTGCAGGTAATTCAAATGTAGCTCGGCCAAACATTCCACCCCGAAGCGGTTTATCTCTTACATTGGTGATTTGAAGTTCCACCGGAAAGTTCAGGTTAACATCTGCAGTCGCCCCCACGAACTTAACGTTGGCCTCGTAATTAACGTCCGGATAAACATCTGCTGACACCTTAATTTTTCGGGCTTGGTTTACAAGTAACACCTGGTTTTCGGTTACATCCACCACCATTTTCATCTTCGTCAGGTCGACAATCTCGAACGCTTCTTTGCCAGATGCAATGTACTCGCCATTTTCTATGACGCGCTTATTTACATAGCCGGCAAAGGGTGCGGTCAGGTAAGTGTCTTTCAATCGCTCTTTGGCATTTATCAGTCTTGCTTCTGCGTTTGTGTAGTTCAGATTGATGTCATCAAGTTGAGCCTGCGTAACGCCACCTGTCTTTACGAGGTTCTCATAGCGCTCTTTATCGGTTTCTAACTTCTTAAGGTTAGCAGTGGCTGATTTGACATCCGCTTCAAGTGTTTCATATTCCATTCTTGCCAGCAATTGTCCTTGCTGAACAAATTGTCCTTCGTCAACCGATATGTTCACGATCTTGCCAGCCGCTTCGGTGGAAACAATGACTTGTCTGGATGGGGAGAAACTGCCGGTAGCAATAAAACTGCCCCCCAAGGCTTCCCGCTTTGTTACGGCTACCTCTACGGGAATGGTTGCATTAACAACCTTTGCAAGTTCTGTCTTTTCCCTCATCCTCTCTTTGTTGTTCTTGAGTACATACGCACTAATCAATACAACTGCGATGATGACAACTATGGCGATTATTGTTTTTTTCATATTATAATTCCTGAATTAGAATAGTTAAAATTTAGTTTAATAAAGATTTGATGTCACCATTGGCTTTAAGCAGCTCTATTTCCGATTGTTTTACTTTTAACAACGCCTCGATTAGCTGGCTCTGTGCCATTATCCTGGCAGTTTCTGCTTGCAATAAGTCAGTTAGTGGACTGACTCCTTCGTTATAATTTTGCTCGGTTACATCGTAAATGCTGTTGGCAAGCTGAACATTTTGGCGTTGAGCCTGGAAATTTTTGTAATTCACTTCAAGAGACCTGGTAGCATTTTCACTAATGGCTGAAGATTGTTGCTTGACGAAAGCCAAATCTTTCTCCGTTTTAATTTGCCGGATACGGGACTGCTGCATTTGCGCAGGCTTTCGTAAACCATCAAAGATTGGGATGTTTAACCGCAAACCAATTGATGCGACATCAAACCAAAGCGGATTTGAATCACCTGACAGAAAAAATGAATTAGTTTGTCCCTGGTAAGTGTAACTGGCAAATGCCGACAAGGTGGGGTAATAACCTGCTGAATAATTTTTGCGCTCCAGTTGATACAAGGAACGTTGGGTGGTTAGTTGCTTATACTCAATCTTGTCTTCCCAAACGAATTCTGTATCTAATGTGCCCGGTGTATAATTTAAGAATGCAGAGTCTAAATCAGTGGGCAATTGGAAATCAATATCGAATGCAAAATCCTTGTTAAGGCCGATTAATAATTTTAACTGGCTTATCAACACATTGTAAGTGTCCTTCATAGTGGCCAATTGAGTTTGGATATTGGTGAGGCTTACCCGTAACCTGTCGGCATCAAGCTTCCGGGCTAAGCCATTGTTAAAACGATCGTTGGTAATAGTGAGGCTCTTTTGCAGTTCTTCCTGATTAGTCTCTAAAACAATTTGCTGCGTCTTCAAAGCGGCAACACGATAAAATAGAGATGCCACCTGGTAGATAGTCTCTTCTTCAATACGTTCACGGTTAAGCCTGTAATAATCTTCGCTTACTCTTGCAGCCTTGATACCGGTAAATAGGCTTTGGTTGAATATCTGTTGATTAGCCTGCACATTTATGGATGCTGTATATTGAAGGCCGCCACGTAGTACGATGTAATCATCGGGGCCTGCATTTGGATCGCCCAGTGCTGCCGGAAAAACGAATGCTTGCCGCAGCACATTATCAATCAGTTCCCCGGTTGCATTTATCTGGGGAAAGGCGGTGGCGGTCACTTCTTTTGTTTTTTGCTTTCCTTCATCCTCATCCAGTTGAGCTTTGAGAATGGAAACATTCTCTTTCATGGCTTGTTGAATGCACTGCCTGAGAGAATAGCGTTGAACCTCTTGCGCAAAGAGCAATGCCGGGAAGAGATTTAAAAGGACAAATACTAACTTTAGATTCTTCATACTCTATTTATTGACTATTGTTTTAAAGATTTAATCCGGATTTTGAAGAGTGTTTAACTTAGATTCTTGAAAACACGCCTTCCTTTTTCGGTAGCAATACCATTGATCAAACAACCCATTAAATTAATTGTTACTACTTGCTGGGCATATTTTGCCTGTGGAAAAAGTTTTTCATTGCCAGACAACTGAACCACTTCAAGAAAAAATGTAACGTAAATATTAACATCGAGTGTCGGGTTGAAATATTGATTCCTGACTCCATCAGCTACAATAATTTTAATCTTGTTGTTCAAAAAATCATCTTTGAACTCCTGTAGGATTTGCCATTCATTCTCGTGATATTTTTGTAAATCATGAATCAATGAAGGGTTGGTTTCTTTTATCATTGATGTAATGCAGATGAACATCTTTATTAACCGCTCAACTGGGTTGGCTGGTTTGTCAAAAATGGCCTCGATTAATCCTTCCAGTTTTTTTCGAAAGGCAGTGATGATCTGATATACGATTTCGTCTTTGTCTGCAAATGACTCATATATGGTTTTTTTTGACATGCTAAGGTGATGAGCCATGTCATCCATAGAAATACGTCTGGTGCCATATTTTCTAAATAGATTCTCGGCACAGGTAAGTATTTTTTCCCTATTTTCAGAATTATACATATCTATTTGAGTACAGAAGTAATGCCTTTAAAACCAATCCGAACGTCAACCATTTCTGGCATTACGCGGCATTGTTCCATAGATGTAGTCCCACAAAGGAGAAGAAACGCCAAAGACTGATTCACCATCCTTGTAATGGTGAATGCTGTGGTTTACCCAAAGTGCCTTAAAAAAATTTCGAGGCGGTGAAAAGGCGTGAACGCTATAATGGATACCAAGATAAACAGAATACCCCACTAAAAATCCCGGCAAAAATGCAAAAACATAAGTCACCCAACACTAATCTTAAAAGCAAAAGCAGAATTGTGGAAATGCTGATGCTTTAGTATTGGAGGCATGGCCAGCCAGTCTTTATCTTTTGGATACTCATGATGAACACCATGTATTGTGTATTGGATTTTTGATCTCAGTTTCGTGTATGTGCCCATGTGAAAAACATACCTGTGTGCATTGTACTCAACCCATGTAAATACAAACCATCCTGCAAAAAAAAGAAGGGTAGCGATGCCCCATGTTAGCGCGGTATGGGTCAGACTCCAGTAAAACAGGGCAACTGCATACAAAACAAGTATTGAGGTTGGAACAGCAATGTGCGTTCGTGTCAATCGCTCAAGCACGGGGCTCTCGAAAAGTTTTCTTGTCCCGGTATTCTTTGGCTTTTCATCTATCATTCTTTACTTATTTTAGTGAGCTTCTTTTTTATAGGGTACAACAATAACCGGCACAGTCGCGTGCCTTATCAAATACTCTGCATTACTCCCCATAACCAAATGGGATAGTCCTGTCTTACCGTGTGTTCCAATGACCAGGTAAGAAATATCAAGCTTTGTTGCCTGCTCTATTATTTCCTTTTTTGGATCTCCAATTCTGACCATAACTTCTTTATCAACGTCACCATACTTTTGCGTTTCCCTGGTGAGAAATTCGATTGCGTACTGTTCTATTTCTTCCCAGTTCCAAACCTTAGGCAGTCCTGGAGCAAGATTGGAATATTGTGATGTATTGTCCACCACATGGATAATCCAAACAGCTCCGTTGAGTTGTCGCGCAAGCTTGATTCCTTCCTCAATCATGAGCAAAGAATTTTCACTCAAATCACTTGCTATCATGATTTTCATACAGTGTTCTAAACTTGTCGTCTAAAATCTTGACGGTGTAAAGTTAAAAGAATAATTTTACTTTTAACAAGATTGTTAAAACACTATGTTAAAATCAAAAAAACATTGAAATGAATACGGAAACAAGCATTTCCACGGAGGAAGCGATTTTGGTGGCCGCAAGAAAGGTGTTTGAATCGAAAGGATTTGATGGGGCCAGGATGCAGGAGATATCAGATCGTGCAGGGATCAACCGGGCATTGCTTCACTATTATTTCAGGTCGAAGGATAAAATGTTTGAGCGGATTTTCGATGAAGCACTCGAACGATTCATGCCCCTGTTATCCACATGGGATCAGGATCCGGATGAAAGTTGGGAATTGAAAACTGAAAAGATTTATCAGGACGTTCATTACTTTTCTCAAAGCGAATTCGATGTTATTCCTGCTGAGGGAAATCATTCGAAAACCTGACTTACTCACATCAAGAACCAAAAAGTACAGAAAGGGGCTCAACAAATTTGTGCTTTACTTCGAGAGATTAAAGCAGGAAGGACAGATTCGTTCTGATGTGGACTCTAAGCACATCTACATTATAATGCATTCACTTTGCTCATTCCCGTTGATGAATGCAATTGTTTTTTCATATAGCCTGCGAATTTCTACGAAAGAGTATGACGAACTAATGGCAGGATACCCGGAAATAGTCAGCAATTTATTGATCCAAATGCTAAAGCATCAAAATAACTGGACAAGCAAATGAATGAATTGGAACTTTCAGATCGTGAAGATTTTACCCCGTTAACCACCGCGACCAGCCCTCACAAGCAATTGTCACAAAACGGGACCCATCACATACACAACAAACTTATGATTTGGGCACATACCATAAGTTTTGTAGAGATAAAGCCGTCAATAATATCAAAGTCTGGAGCGCAAGGGCTGTTTCTTTCCGAAACAGTTAGACTTATCAATCCACATGCGGTAATAGAGCGGGAATTTTGTCACATTCATCCATATCCCGATGGTAGTTTACATTTGTTTCTTCCAATGGCAGACGTTAAGGAAATTGTGGTAAAAGGTTGGGGAGAATTCCATCCGTTGGCTTTTTTAAAAGAGATCCCATCAAACTTTATTATGCTTTACAGCCCACGTTCAGAGCGGGAACTGTCGTTGGTCAAAGAAATTATTTTACGATCGCATTCATTTGCAATTACATCAACTAATGGCAAGGAAAATACTCATGTCAATATTTGAATTTGATAGTAATCCATTAATTTTTGAATCCCGATTTTATGTTACCGGGTTGTTCAACCATTACCTTCCTGCAAACTGCAAGTTTCATACTATTCATCATACCCTTAATGTTGTTCAATCTTGCCATGAGCTTGGCGAACACTACCGGTTGACAAAAACTGATATGGAAAAGCTTTTGGTGGCTGCCTGGTTCCACGATACAGGATACTGTTTGAATATTGACGATCATGAAAATGCAAGTGTAACCATTGTATCGACATTTCTTGATTCGCGAAACTTGACTGAAAATTACATGCCCTCAGTTAAAAAATTGATCCTCGCTACAAAAAGATTGGGAGAACCAGTAACGCTTGCTGAACAAATTATATGCGATGCTGATGCTCAGCATCTTGGGGCAGAAGATTATTTCAATTGGTGTGCGCTCCTCAAAGAAGAGTTAGAACTTAAAAATTGCCAGGAACTTACGGATAAGGAATGGAGCCAAATGAATATTTGTTTTTTTGATTCTCATCGCTACTTCACAGACTATGCACAAAAAATGTGGGGAGGGCAAAAATTAAAAAATCTCAACCTACTTAAAGCAGGAAAGTAATTAAATAAATAATGCTGAAAAAACTTCATGGAAAAACTATCAAACAATGATAAACATTAATGGGGTTAATTGGTTAACATCCGATGGTTCCGGAAACCTTGCCTTTTTGCCGTGCTTTTTTGATGTTGTAAAACCCCAGATACTGTATCAACTATACAAGGGTATATCGCTATACTTTAGTATAGTGATTATTAAAATATAGCGATTGCTTTCCTATTTTGCGAAATCTTTTTATTAAGAAAATATAAAATTATGATGTATGTGTTGCCTGGGTGAATGTTTGATCGGTTCTATTTTTAAGTTTCAAGTACGGCCCGGGCCGAGAATATCGGGGTTTGATCACTATCCTTCGGAATTTAAGATGGAACCAAACAGGCAAAGCCCAAGTTTGAAAACATATTATAATCTCTTGATGTTAAATTAATGTTTTGACCCTATGAGTAAATATTTACGCGCAAAAGTGGCAGGATTTAAAACCGCAAATCAAGCCAAGGAAAAAGGAATATATCCGTATTTCAGACCTATCGAATCAGCTCAGGATACAGAAGTCTATATTGGCCACAAAAAGGTACTGATGTTTGGTTCGAACTCGTACCTGGGTCTTACTAATCATCCGAAGATTAAGGAAGCGGCCAAGGATGCGATTACCAAATATGGTAGTGGCTGTGCAGGTTCAAGGTTCCTGAACGGAACACTTGACATACATATAGAACTGGAGGATAGAATTGCTTCATTTCTTAGCAAAGAAGCCGCTGTAATTTTCAGCACGGGCTTTCAAGTTAATCTTGGAGTGCTTTCATGCCTGACAGGCAGGAATGATTACCTCTTGCTCGATGAATATGATCATGCCTCTATTATAGATGGAGCCAGGCTTTCGTTCTCGCGCGTTATTAAGTACGCTCACAACAATATGAGTGACCTTGAGCTAAAGCTAAGTCGGCTGCCTGAGCAATCAATAAAGCTAATTACCGTAGATGGCATATTTAGTATGGAGGGCGATATTGCCAAACTGCCCGAAATTGTTGAGCTGGCAAAGCAGTATAATGGAACCGTAGTTGTTGACGATGCGCACAGCCTTGGAGTATTAGGAGTGGGTGGAGCGGGAACAGCTTCTCATTTTGATCTTACCGATCAGGTAGATATTATAACCGGAACCTTTAGTAAATCTCTGGCTTCGTTAGGGGGATTTGTAGCCAGCGACAGAGACACCATTGAGTATCTGAAACATCATGCACGCTCGTTGATCTTCAGTGCAAGTATGACCCCAGCTTCAGCAGCAAGTGGGCTTGCAGCACTCGATATTATACAAAATGAGCCTGAGCATATGCAAAAATTATGGGCAAATACCAAATATGCCATGCGGCTACTAAAACAGGAAGGTTTTGATGTTGGTGCAACAGAGAGTCCTATTATTCCAATTTATATCAGGGATAATGATAAAACATTCTTAATGACAAAACTACTTCAGGAAGAAGGCGTTTTTGTTAATCCGGTAGTATCACCGGCTGTTGCCTCTGATTCCTCCCTGATTCGCTTTTCGCTTATGGCTACTCATTCATTTAGTCAGATTGAAGAGGCGGTCGATAAAATGGCGAAAGTTTCAAAGCAAATTTCATCTATATCGCTCGTAAAGGCTTAGTAATGAGTAGTGTTAAGGTTGTGCACGTTAACTCCAAAAGGGAACTCCAGTCATTTATTGACTTCCCGCATGAGCTATTCAGAGGAGATAAGAACTATGTTCCTGAGCTATTTGTGGCTCAACGCGATTTACTGACGCCAGGCAAGCATCCATTTCATGAACATTCTCAGGTACAGGCATTTCTTGCATATCGCAATGAAAAAATAGTTGGCCGGATTGCGGCAATATCAAATAGTAACCACAACATCTTTAATAAAGCAAATGATGGTTTTTTTGGTTTTTTTGATTGCGAGAATAACAAGGATGTAGCGGCCCATCTTTTTAGCGAGGCAAGCGAATGGTTAAAAAATAAAGGGGCAAATACACTCATTGGTCCAACTAATTTTTCAACCAATGAAACCTGCGGCTTGTTGGTTGATGGATATGACAGTCCTCCAATAGTCATGATGACCTATAACCCATCCTATTATAAAGAATTGGTAGAGGGATTCGGTTTTAGAAAGAAGACGGATTTGTTAGCATATGCGTTTGGAGTAGAAGGTTATGATGATAAACCTTTGAGACTGATTAATACTCTTCGGGAGCGATTAAAAAACAGGGGAGTTACTATTCGCAAAGTGAGCTTAAAGAACTTTAATGAAGAGGCAACCAAAATCCGTGAAGTCTATAATGCTGCATGGGACAAAAATTTGGGGTTCGTTCCAATGACGAACCATGAATTTGATTACCTGGCCAAGGATATGAAGATGCTGTTGGATCCGGATTTTTGTCTGGTAGCAGAATATGAGGGGAAGTTTATTGGCTTTGCATTAGCGATCCCAGACCTTAATCAAATCCTTATAAAAATCAAGAAAGGCAGATTGCTTCCCTTTGGATTATTCAAACTGCTCTTTCAGCGTAAGAAGATAAATGCTTTGCGCATTATTGCGCTGGGTGTTTTAGAGGACTATCGCAAGATGGGAATTGAGGCATGCTTTTATGGCCAAATAATAAAGTCCTACCGGGAGAAGAATTTTAAGATGGCTGAAGCCAGTTGGGTGTTGGAGAACAATGAATTGATGAACCGGGCTCTTTTGCAAATTAATGGTGTGCCCTACAAGCGATATAGAATATTCGAGAAATCATTATGAGTAAAAGGGTTCTAATAACTGGAGCGAGTGGTTTCTTGGGCTATCATCTGATACAAGCAGCCCTTGAACATAATTTTGAAGTATTTGCTGCGGTCAGGCAATCCAGCAAGATAGACCATCTCAAAACATCTCAGGTCACTTTTACCTACCCTGATCTGAGCAGCCCAACCCAATTGGAAGAGAATTTCAGAACGAACAAATATGATTATATAATACACGCTGCCGGCTCTACAAAAGCAAGGAGAAAGGAAGAGTACGAGATGATTAATGCTGAGTATGCAAAAAATGTGGCCATGGCAGCACAAGAATCGGGTTTGGACCTGAAGAAATTTATTCTGGTCAGTAGCCTTGCAGCCCTCGGGCCTCAGTCAGGAGAGAAGATTGAAATAAAACCCAATCCAGTTACGTCTTATGGAATTAGTAAGTTAAAGGCTGAACAGTATTTGGCGGAATTCAACCTTCCTTTAATAGTAATAAGACCAACGGCTGTTTATGGTCCGCGAGAGCAAGATATATTCATAATATTAAAAGCGATAAGCAGGGGACTTGAATTATACATTGGAAATTCATCTCAGCAATTGAGTTTTATTCATGTAACGGATTTGGCAAACGTTACCATAAAACTATTGGAATCATCCTTAGTTCAAAAGACTTACAACCTCACAGATGGAGAATCATATGATCGGTATGCACTTGGAAATATTGCAAAACAGGTGCTGGGTAAACGTACGCTCAAGATACACTTGCCATTTGGAATGATAAAAATTATAGCAGGCCTGTTGGAGACCTTGTATTCCTGGAATGGTAAAACACCAGCCCTAAACAGGGAAAAATTAATGGAACTAACAGCAGCCAATTGGTATTACGACATAGCGGAGCTAAAAAATGATATTGGATTTAAGCCAACCTATAAACTTGAAAATGGATTAAAGCAAACTTTACAATGGTATCAAAAACACAACTGGATTTAAATGTTAAAATTATGAAAGAACAAATACGTGAAGCAGAAGGAAAACTAGGTGTACTCATACCCGGCCTTGGTGCAGTGGCAACAACACTTATAGCGGGAGTAGAAGCCATTAGAAAGGGATTGGCGCAGCCCATCGGCTCCTTGACACAGTTGGGCAACATTCGATTAGGAAAACGTACGGAGAACCGGTATCCAAAGATCAAGGATTTTGTACCGTTGGCCGACCTAAACGATATTGTATTTGGTGGGTGGGACATCTACAAGGATAATGTATATGAAGCGGCAATGAACGCCAAAGTTGTTGAGGCATCCATGCTTAGCTCAATCAAGTCTGAATTAGAGAAAATAATTCCTATGAAGGCGGTATTTGACAAGACCTATGTGAAAAACCTCGAAGGCACAAACGTAAAGAATGGAAAAACCAAATTGGACTTGGCAGACGCAGTGATGGAAGACATTAGAATATTTCAAAGTAAAAACAATTGCACCCGCATGGTTATGGTGTGGTGTGGTTCTACAGAGAAGTATATTGAGCCCACAGCTGTTCATCAATCCATTCAGTCATTTGAAGAAGGGTTGAGAAAAAATGATCCTACTATTTCACCCAGCATGATATATGCCTATGCTGCTATAAAAATGGGGATTCCTTATGCCAATGGTGCACCTAACCTCACCTGCGATATTCCGGCATTAATAGAACTTTCAAAAGAAACGGGTACACCCATTGGAGGCAAAGATTTTAAAACGGGCCAAACATTGATGAAAACTATTGTGGCTCCTGGCTTACAAGCACGAGCGCTTGGAGTAAACGGGTGGTTCTCAACCAATATCCTGGGTAACCGCGATGGCCTGGTGTTGGACGATCCCGATAATTTCAAAACGAAAGAGGTTTCGAAACTGAGCGTACTCGAGCAAATCCTCCAACCCGAAAAGAACCCGGAGCTATATGGCGACCTGTATCATAAGGTGAGGATTAATTATTATCCGCCTCACGGAGATAACAAGGAGAGTTGGGATAACATTGATATTTTCGGATGGATGGGATATCACATGCAGATCAAGATAAATTTCTTGTGCAGAGACTCCATTCTTGCAGCACCAATCGTACTAGACCTCGCGCTTTTTATGGATTTAGCCAAGCGAGCTAATATGAGTGGTATTCAGGAGTGGTTGTCATTTTATTTTAAGTCACCACAGACTACAGAGGGTTTGCCACCGGTGCATGATATTTTCAAGCAATTGATGAAGCTTCAAAATACCCTTCGTCATATCATGGGCGAGGATTTAATAACCCACCTGGGCTTGGATTACTATCAGGATATGGTCGAGTCGTTGTAATGTGGATTCACAAACTGGTCAGTTCAGTACTGGGCATAGGCTACCTAAAAGGGGGCGGAACCTGGGCGGCTTTGGTTTGGTGTGTGGGTTGGTATGCCTTGGGTGTGGATGGATTTGGTGTTGGC
Organism: Cyclobacteriaceae bacterium; assembly: GCA_044229915.1. GTDB lineage: Bacteria > Bacteroidota > Bacteroidia > Cytophagales > Cyclobacteriaceae > ELB16-189. The sequence goes on along the minus strand of JBGASB010000003.1, from coordinate 21,458 downwards.
GCATTGGTAACCACACTTCTCATTTTTGTAGTTGGAGTATGGTCAGCTAACATGGTCGAGGCGGATTGGGGGAAGGACAGTAGTAAAGTAGTGATTGATGAGGTGGCGGGAATGGCAGTAAGCCTGCTGTTCCTTCCATTTGCTTTGAGATATATCGCGATGGCTTTTGTATTGTTTCGCTTTTTTGACATCGTGAAGCCCTTCTATATCAAAAGAGCAGAGAAATTTCCGGGAGGATGGGGTGTAATGATAGATGATGTAATAGCAGGCATTTGCGCCAATGGTGTTGTTCAAGGTGCTTTGGCTCTTAAACTGATTTGATGAAAGGCATATATAAATATATAAAAGCTCAGTTCGCCTCTTTCATTGCGTTTGGGGTTGATTTTGCAATGACCTTAGTACTCGCTGAATTTTTTCAGGTTTGGTATCTCGCGGCCAGTATAGCAGGCAGCATCTCAGGTGCAATTACTCACTTTTTACTGGGACGTGGGTGGGTATTTGAAGCGACTAAAAAGAAAATTCCTGCACAGGCGTTGAAATACTTCGTTGTGTGGATTGGCCATATTCTCTTAACTACTGCATGTATTTATTTTTTAACTCAGTTCGTTGCTGTTGACTATGCTCTGTCAAAGATTGTTGTAGCGGTATTTATGGGTATGAGTTATAGTTATTTCTTCCAGCGGAAATTTGTATTTAATTAAGATTGTATTGTGAGATCGAATAGAAGATCATATTTAACTTTATTTTTTATTTTCTTGGCTGGGTACGTTTTGGCACAGGAAACTATCGTTACTGGGGTGGTGCGTGATAGCGAAACAAAAGAACCGTTACCTTATGTAAATATTTTTTTTACCGGAACTAATGTTGGTGTTACGTCTGACCCTCATGGCAAGTATCGGATATCCACTGATAAACCATACACTCAAATACAATTTTCCTTCGTGGGGTACGAACCTGTGATTCGGGCGCTGCGAAGAGGAGAAGCCCAGGTGATTAATGTAGCATTGAAGAGTGAATCTGTAATACTTGAAGAAGTTGTTGTGAAATCCGGTAGAGAGAAGGAAAAATATCGAAACAAAAATAATCCGGCAGTTGACCTGATCAGGAATGTAATTGACAACAAAGAAAAAAATCAAATTCAGGCGTATGACTATGTAGAATACGAGCAGTATGAGAAACTACAATTTTCACTGAGCAGTTTGGTTGAGAAACTGAAAGAAAAAAAATTGTATAAGAAGTATAAGTTCTTTTTTGAGAATATTGATACCGCCAAAATTGAAGGGAAATCCTTGCTTCCCATATATTTACAAGAGACAATTACAAGAAATTATTACCGCAAAAATCCTAAGGCAGAGAATTCGCTGATTGTGGCCCATAAAAAAGTTAGTTTTGAAGACTATATCGACAACGAGGGTTTAAGTACCTACCTGAATTACCTGTATCAGGATATTAATATTTATGACAACAATATTTCCATTCTTACTAACCAGTTTTTAAGTCCTATATCCGAGGTCTCCCCATTATTCTACAAGTTCTATCTTAGTGATACTGTGATGGTGAATAATGTGATGCTCTACGAGCTTACCTTTGTGCCAAGAAATGATACCGATTTCTTGTTTCAAGGTATGCTTTATATAACCATGGATGACCGCTACGCTGTGCAGCGCGTGGAAATGGGTGTTAATAAAAATATAAACCTGAATTGGGTACGTGAGTTGCACATCATCCAGAATTTTGAGAGAAGCAAAGATGAGCGCTATCATCTCACCAAGAGCACTATGATGGCCGATTTTTCTTTATCCAAGGGAGGTGGAGGAATCTTCGGAGAGCGAACTATATCCATAAAGGATTTTGAAATAAACTTACCGCTGCCCGATAGTATGTTTCAAAGGGGTAAGGAGGTGGTATTGAATGAAGAACAGGAAAAAGATGATGAGTTTTGGGCGTCAAACAGACACGATTCATTGACGGTTGCAGAATCGAAGGTATATGCCAATATTGATAGTTTACAGAAAATCCCTTCGTTTCGCAGAACGATGAATTTCGCTACCCTGCTGTTGGCAGGATATCAGGGATTTGGGCCTTGGGAACTGGGACCTGTTAATACATTTTATAGTTTTAACCCCGTTGAGGGTTTCAGGTTGCGCGTGGGTGGTCGCACAACTCCTAAATTTAATAATCGTTTGTACCTCGAGTCCTATGTGGCTTATGGATTTAAGGACGAACGATGGAAATATTATCTCGGAGGTACCTATTCTTTTACAAAAAAGTCTCCATTGGAATTTCCTATAAGGTCCATCCGGTTAAGCTACCAGCATGATACAAAGATTCCTGGTCAGGAACTTCAATTTGTTCAAGAGGATAATTTTCTGCTTTCCTTTAAAAGAGGCGTAAACGATAAATGGTTGTATAACGATATATGGAATGTAGATTACGGGCATGAATTCAAAAATCATTTCTCCTTCCGTGTCGGAATAAAAAACTGGGCTCAGCAAGCTGCAGGAGGACTTAGTTTTAATATTGAGCAGCCAGATGGAGTTCAACCTGTTTCAGAAGTTGTTACTTCTGAGGTTTCACTTGAATTACGCTGGGCTCCGAAGGAGCAATTTTATCAAGGCAAACTTTATCGTATCCCAATTCCCAATAAATACCCGATTATTACAGTTCGATTGATCAACGGTATCGAAGGAATGCTTGGTGGTCAATACAACTATCAGAACGTTTCGCTTAATATTTATAAACGATTTTACTTTTCACAATTTGGTTACACCGATATTGTTGCGGAGGGAGGATATATATTCGGAATCGTGCCGTATCCCCTTCTTACAATTCACCGAGCCAACCAAACATACTCTTACCAGCTTCAGTCCTACAACTTGATGAACTTTTTGGAGTTTGTAAGTGATCAGTATGTGAGTATTCACTTCGATCATTATTTCAATGGTTTCTTCTTCAATAAGGTTCCATTATTAAAGAAACTCAAATTACGTGAAGTAGCTACCTTTAAAGTATTGTTTGGTGGTATTCGGCATGAAAACATTCCTACCGATTCTAATGGCCTGATGCAATTCCCTACAACAGTTGATGGAATTCCGGAAACGTATTCGTTGGAGGGAGAGCCCTACATGGAGGCCAGTATAGGAATTGCGAATGTCTTTAAGTTCTTCAGGGTAGACTTAGTGAAGCGGCTATCTTATTTGAACCACCCTAATGTTGCAGAGTGGGGAATACGAGCAAGATTTAAGTTTGATTTTTGACTAATGTATGAATATTTCAAATATGCCTTTGCGTGACAAGCTACAGCAGATAATATATTTTATCTTAAATCCATTTGTAAGGCTGTTAATAAAAATGGGATTAACACCAAACATGGTTACTACGATTGGTTTTTTAATGAATATCGTTGTAGCCATTATATTTATTTTTGGCGCAGAGGCGGGTAATCGGGGAGATTTGTCCTATGTTGGTTGGGCCGGGGCAATGATCCTTTTTGCGGGTTTGTTTGACATGTTGGATGGACAGGTAGCTCGTATGGGAAATATGAGTTCAAAGTTTGGTGCTTTGTTTGATTCGGTGTTAGATCGTTATTCGGAGTTGGTCACTTTTCTGGGTATTTGTTATTATTTGGTTGGACATCACTATTTTTTAAGTTCACTATTTGCGTTTATTGGTTTAATTGGTTCAATGATGGTAAGCTACGTAAGGGCAAGGGCAGAAGGGCTGGGCATCGAATGCAAAGGAGGGTTAATGCAACGCCCTGAGCGAGTAGTTTTACTTGGTGTTTCTGCTTTGCTATGTGGTATCATTGGTAATTACATTGGAGATTACAAACTTTTTATTCCAGGTATCCCCTTCCAGGTGTTTGAGTCGATTTCAATTTTTACAATCCCAATAACCGTGCTAGCCATACTTACAAATATTACGGCAATAAATCGCCTGAGAGATTCACGCAAGGCACTTGAGAAAATGAGTTAACAAATGAAATTTTTTTTACTCTTTACAATTATACTTGTCAACCAACTGGCATATTCAGGAATTGAAATGCCGCTGGGAAACCATTTACCAGAAAATGATTCTTTCCCAAAACCCACCGGTATTAAAGATATGTTGTTTTATATCCAGCGTACACCAAATATAAATACAATTATCTATGCGCTAAATAAGGAGCGTGATGGATCTTTAAATAAAGAGGAACCTGTTCACGTATTCTGGATTCGATTTGCAGAAGATGGTACTTATAAGGAGCTATCCTTAATTCAACAGAATTATGCGTATGGTCTGAAGTCCACAAAAATCAATGAAGACAATTATGAACTGCGTTTTGTGTCTTACAAAAAGTATGTGTTTTATCTGAAGCGGTCAAATGAAGACAAGACTTTTAAAGCATACACACTGATTGGGGATAAACTATGCATTTTGAATCGAGTATTTGTAAGCATTGAAGGTGGAACTTTTTGGTTTCCGCATGTGGTTTATGTGGAAATAACAGGCACAGATACTGATACGGGAAAGGAAGTAATCACGCGTTTTAAACCTTGAAAGATAGACTGGCAAGCCGAATTTCTTGATCGTGATCTTGTTCTCGCTATTTCGGATAATTGAGTACTTTACTAATAGATAAACAAATAATGTGAAGAAAGATGGAAAAAAAATTTATATCGAATTCATCTGAGTCGCAGCGAATGTTTAAGCGTGACTGGATGGAAGCCTTATCCAAAGTGCATTTTTCGGTTCCGTTGTTTATTTATGTTCCTGTAATTCTGTATTTCGGATGGAATGGCTTTGTTGTGGCTGCAATCACAGACTTTCTGCTGGCGATTGTGGGCGGGCTGTTTGTCTGGACTTTTACGGAATACATTTTACATCGGTTTGTATTTCACTTTGTACCTGCATCCAATTGGGGCCAGCGGCTGCATTTTATTTTTCATGGTGTACATCATGATTACCCTAATGATGCCAAACGATTGGTCTTGCCTCCCTCTGTCAGTATTCCATTGGCAACCGGCTTTTACTTTTTATTTGATGCCATGTTGCCAACCCAATATTTCTATCCTTTTTTTTCAGCCTTTATTTCGGGATATTTATTTTACGACATATCGCATTATGCTTTGCATCATGCTAATTTTAAGAGTTCATTTTGGAAGAGGTTAAAACAGCATCACATGCTTCATCATTATACTGATGCCACGAAAGGATATGGCGTGAGTTCTTCCTTTTGGGACAAAATTTTTCGGTCAGACTTTTAATAGTTGTGAAACAGTCGTCTGTGGGTTCGTCCAAATCTCTGTTTTCAGTCAAAGATGTAGCAGCCGTAGCCTCAGGTTCAATAGCCTATTTGGTATTAGCTCATATCATTATTGGATTTAGAGCCGATCAAATTGTGCTCGTAGGAATATTCAATGCCCTATATTTTTCATCATTTCAGACCAGAAAATTCATATTGGGTTTTTTCATCTTTATTGTGTTTTGGGTACTCTTCGACAGTATGAAGGCTTTCCCTAATTACCTCTTCAATACTGTACATATCGAAAGTCTTTACAATGCCGAAAAAGCGCTATTTGGAATTCATAGAGAAGGTACCATACTCACGCCCAACGAATACTTTAAAGTCAATGGCCGCCTATTCCTTGACTTGCTGGCCGGACTGTTCTACCTGTGTTGGATACCAGTGCCATTAGCATTTGCTGTTTATCTCTTTATAAAGAACAGGCTTGCTTTTCTACAATTCTCGCTCACTTTTCTGGTGGTTAATTTAATTGGCTTTTTAATATATTATCTGTACCCCGCAGCCCCGCCCTGGTACGTGGAAAATATTGGATTTCATTTTATTCCACACACACCGGGTAATGTGGCTGGCTTATCGTCCTTTGATCAATTTACCGGAGTGCCGGTTTTTGCCGCATTATATTCGAAAAGTTCTAATGTGTTTGCAGCCATGCCTTCCCTTCACTCAGCCTATCCTTTAATTGTATTTTATTATGGACTGAAATACAAGATTGGCATGATGAATATTTTCTTTGGTATAGTAGCAATAGGTATTTGGTTTACTGCAGTATACTCACGCCATCATTATTTACTCGATGTTTTTCTTGGGATTGGGTGCGCTGTGGCCGGAATTGTTCTCTTCAATTGGCTTGAACTAAAAAGTACAATAGTTCAAAAGTTCCTTACAAAATACCACTCCCTTATCCGGTAGAGTATTGAGTTATAATTTTACATTAGCAAGGACTAGTGGCTTGTCTCCATAAGGTTTTTTCCAGCCTTCCCCATTTTACCGATAAACCTTTTTCGATGCTGCAAACCCCATTCAACCATTACCTCCAAAACAGTTTTCAGTGAATTCCCGGATTTGGTCAGTTCATACTCAACGGTTACAGGAATGGAATCATAAACTGTGCGGGTTACAATGCCATTGACTTCTAAATCCTTCAATTCCTTGGAAAGCATTCGAGGTGTGATTTTTGGGATTTCCCTTTCCAATTCCTTGAAACGCTTCTTTCCATAGAGCAACGAACCAATTATCGGAAGTTTCCATTTACCACTTAACACATTCATAATGTCGTTTATGGCTAATACAAACTCACCTGAACAATTCTTTATCTGCTCCAATTTTGATAGCCTGCTCATGTCTTCTGTATTTACTATTAATATACAAGAGTATAGTGCTATACTCTTGTATAGCGGTTACTAAAGTATAGCAAATGTAAGTATCTTTGTTCAATACCAAATAAACTCAAAAAAAATAAACTATGAACAAAGTATTGATAACCGGGGCTACGGGTCAGTTAGGCACGGCAACAATTGATTTCCTTTTGGCTAACCATAAAACAGACAACATTATCGCATTAGCCCGTAATGAAGAAAAAGCAGCATCCCTCAAATCGAAAGGCATAGAAGTAAAAATCGGGGACTATGACGATTACACCTCATTACTGCAAGCTACAAAAGGCGTGAAAACCATGTTACTCATTTCTTCCAGCGAAATGACCAAAAGCCGTGCAATCCATCATATCAATGCAATTAATGCGGCTAAAGAAAATGGCGTAAAGCACATTATTTATACGGGATTCATTCGCACCCATGACGACCCAACCTCTCCACTTTGGTTTATTGCCAAAGACCACGTGGAAACTGAGAAATACCTGAAAGAATCCGGCATCAACTATACTCTTTTTGAAAACGGATTTTACATGGACATGCTCATGGACTTTGTGGGGAAAAATATTCTGGAAACTAAAACCATTTTTGTTCCGGCAGGTAACGGCAAAATCAATTTTGTGCTGCGTAACGAAATAGCAGAAGCATTGGTCAACGTGTTAACCACAACCGGACATGAAAACAAAATCTATAATATTGGTATTGAGCAACCCGTTTCCTTTGAAGAAATTGCCGGCTTTATTTCCAATAAAACCGGAGTTCAAATAAATTATGTTTCTCCTGAACCTGAGGTATATACCCAAACCTTAATAAAATATGGCGCACCGGAAATGTATGCCCGTATGTTCTCAGCTTTTGCCGTGGCTTTTGCTGAAAATACGATGAACGTGCCAACCCATCATTTAACAAACCTTCTGGGAAGAAAACCAACTTCGGTGGATCAGTTTTTAAATTCCTTTTTTAATAATAAATAAAAAATTATGACTTCAACAAATAAGAGTAAAGCGCTCAACATCTCTTTATGGGTTGCTCAGGTATTATTAGCCCTTATGTTTATAATGGCCGGTGCTATGAAATCAACCCAACCCGTTGAAGAACTTGCAAAAGCTATGTCATGGGTAAATGATTATTCCGCAGGAATGGTCAGGTTTATAGGCGTATCAGAGTTGTTAGGTGGAATAGGACTTTTACTACCCGCTATCCTGCGCATCAAACCCATTCTCACACCATTGGCCGCATTGGGGCTTTTTATAGTTATGGTGCTTGCCTTTGGGTACCATGTATCGAAAGGCGAATATGTTCTATTGCCTACGAATTTGGTTTTAGGAGCAATTGCACTCTTTATTGCTTGGGGCAGGTATAAAAAAGTGCCGATTCACCCAAAGTCTTAATTAATTTTAGTGGAGCGCAACAAATTTATCAAGTCATTATTAGCGTTTACCGCCATGGGAACATTGGGTGGTTTTAAAAATTTTACGGATACGCTTCCTTCGCAAAGCAAAAAAATGCCTGTGCTCTTTACATCGCACGGCAATCCGATGGATATTCCTGTTTCAAGAGAGGAAAGAGCATTTTGGCAAAAGCTGTTTGACTTGGGAGTTGACTTGCAAAAAAATTACGATGTAAAAGCTGCGTTAGTTGTTTCTGCTCATTGGTGTACAAAAGGATCATTCGTAAACATATCACCTGAACAAAAACAGATTTACGATTATTACGGTTTTCCCAAAGAATACTACGATGTATATTACAAAGCTAAAGGCTCGCCTGATGTTGCCCACGAAGTAAAAAAAATAGTTCCTGCAATTTCCGAAACAACCTCTTGGGGATTAGACCACGGTGCCTGGCCTATGCTGATGCACTTATTTCCTGATGCCCGCATTCCCGTTTTCCAAATGAGCATTGACTATTACGCAAAGCCGGAATATCATTATGAATTGGGCAAACAACTAAAATCATTACGCAACAAGGGTGTATTAATAATTGGTAGTGGAGCGCTTATTCATAATTTGCCATTGGCAATGAGAAAAATGCAAACCAATGACAATAACCCCTATGGATGGGAGATGGAATATGATACTTGGATTAAACAGCAAATTGACACTCGAAACTTATCCAATATCACCAACTACGCAAACAGTCACAAATTGGGCAAATTAGCTGCCCCTACCCCTGACCATTTTGTGCCTGTATTATACAGCCTTGGACTTATGGAAAATAGTGATGAAATAAAATATTTCTATGAGGCAGAACCGACACTCCCCGCTTTTAGTGAAAGAAGCTTTATTGTCGGATAAAGTCGGATAATTAAAAATGCACGTTGAGAAAGAATTTTGAGTTCGGCATTTCCACATTTGCGGATGTAATGCCCGATCCCCACACTGGTGAAACCATCTCGCAAGCCGAACGGCTTCGCCAAATTGTAGATGACATTGTTTTGGCTGATGACCTGGGCATAGATTTTTATGGTGTTGGCGAACACCATCGTTCTGATTTTGCAGCCTCTGCACCAGCCATTGTATTAGCAGCGGCTGCAGGAAAAACAAAGCACATTACATTAGGGAGTGCAGTCACAGTACTCTCTACCAGTGATCCCATTCGAGTTTACCAGGAGTTTGCCACTATTGACGCCATCAGCCAGGGCAGAGCAGAATTGCTGGTGGGTCGTGGGGCTTTCACCGAATCATTTCCCCTGTTTGGGTATGACATCAATCAATACGACTTGCTCTTTGATGAGCGGATGGATTTGCTGCTAAAGGCAAGGGATAATGAATACGTTACCTGGAGTGGTAAAACTCGAAGCCCGATAGAAAACAGAGGTGTATATCCAAGAACTGAAAAACCATTAAATATCTCTATGGCTTTAGGAGGAACCCGAAGCACGGTTATCAAAGCCGCAAAACTCGGGCTTCCGGCAGTGTTGGCCATGCTGGGCGGAAACATTGTTGATTTCAGCAATTATCCAAAACTATACCGGGCGGTGGCTCAAGAAAATGGGCATGACCCTGAAAAACTAAAATTTAGTGTTCAGGCTCATGGCTTTGTTCTTCACTCCGACAAAGAAGCCGTTGAAACATTTTTTCCTTACATTCAATATTACCGCACACACTTATTAGGCGAAAGGGGCTTTCCGCCCTACACACGCCAGGAATTTGACTTTGCCCGTTCAGCCGGTCAGGGTTTGTTTGTTGGAGGGTTTGAAGAAGTGGCCGATAAAATATTGTTATTACGAAAACATTTGGGCATTAATCGCTTTATTATGCAAATGCCTTTGGCAACCATGCCTCACCAGATTGTAAAAGAGGCCATTCGTGTATATTCCACAAAGGTTATTCCGCTTGTAAGACAAAAAATAGAAGCGGAGTAAATAAACCGAGATAATTAAATATTATGATCAAGATCAACTACTCCATTTTTATCTTCCTATTTGTTTCAACTTGGGTCGCGGCACAATCAACCGATGTCGTTCAACTTTACAAACAAAACCCTCACTACCTGGCCTATCAGGGAAAGCCCATAATAGTGGTGGGTTCTGGTGAACATTATGGTGCGGTTATCAATCTCGATTTTGATTACAAGACCTATCTGCAAAGCAGCGCCACTGAAGGCATGAACACGACCAGGCTTTTCATGGGGTCATACGTAGAAAAGCAAGGTAGCTTTGATATTAAGCAGAACACGCTAGCGGCTCGAAGTGGACGTATGGTGTTACCCTGGAAACGAAGCAATGTTCCAGGCTATCTGTTGGGTGGCAATCGATTTGACTTGAGCCAATGGGACGAGGCCTACTTTGCACGTTTAAACGATTTTATGATGGAGGCAAGCAAGGTTGGGATCGTTGTTGAAATAAATTTATTTTCCTCCCAGTATGGGGATGGCTGGATACACAGTCCGTTTAATCCCATCAACAACATAAATCGAACCGACTCAATTGCATCCAACAGGGTAAATACCCTAAATAATGGAAGTATTTTGGTTCATCAAGAGAGGTATGTGCGAGAGTTAGTAAGGCGGCTCAATAAATTCAATAACTTTTACTTCGAAATTCAAAATGAGCCTTGGGCGGATCAAGCAGATCCTGTTCGGGTTCGCAACGACTATGGTTCGCCTACAGATTGGCGTAGCCAAATGCAGGTTGTCTCGCAATTAGCTGACGATTGGCAAAAAGAAGTTGCGCACTGGATTGTTTCCGAGGAGAAGTCGCTACCTGTTAAGCATCTGATCTCTCAGAACATCAGCAATTTTGATTACGCGATCACAGACCCTGACCCTAACGTATCACTTTTTACGTTTCACTATGCGTCAACGGAGGCCATCCGGGCAAACTGGTATTTGAACAAGCCAATTTGTTTCAATGAAACGGGCTTCGCGGGTTCAGCCGACTCAACGTATAGGCGTCAAGCCTGGCGTTTCTTGCTAAATGGCGGGGCGCTGTTTAACAATCTTGATTTTTCATATACCACTAATTCACCTTCCGGCCGAGACGAGGTAGGCACATCACCTGCTGGCGGTGGCGTAACCTTGCGCAAACAATTAAAAGTGCTGCATGATTTTGTCAACAAGGTCAACATCACAGAACTTAATCCGGATTATTCAGTTGTGAAAGCTTCTCCAGGGGCAATGACCTGGGCTATGAGTGACGGCAAGACACGATGGGTGATTTATTGTGAAACGTGGGCCACAAGAACAAGTCCCCTTATGCTGAATCTACCCCCGGGCGAATATTCAGCGGAATGGTTTGATGCCCATTCAGGGAAATTCGTTCAGCAATTAAACCTCGCCAATGATAAAGTACCCATGCCCAAAGGAGTGGTGGATCGTGTGGTTGTGATTAAAAAAAATAAGGCCCGTTGATTTATCGCATAAATCTCATCGCCCAAAGTGTGGGTCAAACCTTAACTGGAAAGTGTGAGTCATTAATCCGAAGTAGTCACGCACAGCTTTCTGCATCCATAAAATTTAAGTAATTGTTTTCGAAAGTTTTTGATTTGCTAGGACGCTGATTCGGACGAGCCTTCGGGAGTTGGCGGGTAGATACTCAAATTATGCTGTTCAATAACTGACTCAGGTGAATACACGACAAATGTTCACAAGGATATTATCATGAGAATGATGAACAGCCTTCCGCTTCCTTATAATTACCTCGTTTAATATTTTGATTGCCAGCTTCAATCCAAAAAAAACAATATATTTGTATCGCGAGCGATATAAACCCACACGATAATAAATGACTTCAAATTTTAAAATGCTGCACCTTGGAAATCAATTGTGTTTCCCTCTTTATGCTGCTTCAAGGCTAACCACTAAAATTTATTCCGATTTTTTAGAAGATTTGGATCTTACTTATCCGCAATATTTGGTCATGCTGGTACTATGGGAAAAAGACATGCAAACAGTTAACCAAATTAGTCATAAACTTTATCTGGAAACTAATACCATTACTCCTATGTTAAAACGTTTGGAACAAAAAGACATCATAAAAAGGAAACGTTCTACCGTAGATGAAAGAGCTGTTATTGTTTCGCTAACAAGGAAGGGAAAATCATTGCAGCAAAAAGCCATTACCATACCTCAAAGTATTGCTAAATCTTTTTTTAGTAAAGAAGTTACGCAAATAGAAATTTCGACTTTAAAAAAAACTATGGTAAAGATTGTGGATGTTCTAAATAACAATGTAAACAATGTTAAAGCAATAAAAGAGCAAAGCATTGAGCGGTACTGAAAAAGCTGCCATCATACATAACTTTAATAAATAAAATATGTCAACCTTACAACAAAAGATACTGCGATTCTTATATCCGGTTGTCCGCAAACTTGGACGAATCAGCAAAAACGGAACAATATTGCACAACGAAAAAAGCCTGGAACCAACAAAATCCTTCTATAAGTTGAAAGCCACGCTGAGTAATGGACGAGAGGCTGACTTCTCAGATTTTAAAGGAAAGAAAGTTCTGGTGGTAAATACTGCTTCAAACTGCGGGTATACCGGACAGTATGCCGAGTTACAATCGTTACACGAAAAGTTTGGTAAAAAATTGACGATACTGGCGTTTCCGGCAAATGATTTTGCGGAGCAGGAAAAAGATGATGACAAAACTATTTCACAATTCTGCCAGGTAAATTACGGAGTAACATTTCCACTGGCAAAAAAGGGTGTTGTGGTAAAAAATGAAGAACAACTGCCCGTTTTCAAATGGCTTACCGATAGCAAAGAAAACGGCTGGAATGGACATGCACCCGATTGGAATTTCAGTAAATATTTAATTGACGAGCAGGGAAAGCTCACCCATTATTTCGGACCTAGTGTTTCGCCCTTAAGTAAGGAATTTTTAAAAGCGGTAGAATAGCGGTTGCTTCCATGCGCGTCAGGCGCATTATTGGCCATCGGGCTCGATTCCCCAGCAGATACAAACTCAAAAAGACCTAAGACTTTTGGATGGACAGGGTGTAATTTTTAGATTTGTCGACTAAAATACATTTTTAGTCGAATAGTTTAAAAATGGAAAAGGACGAAATCATAATTCTGGATATAATAAACGGGGCTAAAAAACTAATGCAACAATATGGTTTAAAGAAAACCACCATGGAAGATATTGCAATCGCGGCTGGCAAAGGCAAAAGCACCTTGTACTATTACTTTAAAGATAAAGAAGAAATATTCGACAGGGTTATCAACCTGGAAATAGACGAGTTTTTTCAAACGGTTAAAACTTCTGTAAATAAGCAGGCAGACGCTGTAAGTATGCTAAAGGCATACATTGTAACGAAAGTTAAAATATTGAGAGATAAAACCAACCTGTACAGTATGGCGATTAAAAATGATTTACAGGGAAGAGTTAATAAAGGATTTACCAACCTGCGAAACAGGTACGACAATGAAGAAAAACTACTGATAAGTTCTATTCTGACAAAAGGTGTTGAGAGCAAGTTGTTTACTAATGAAATAAAAACTGAGATAGACACGTTAAGCGAGCTTTTAGTAAGCTGCATCAGAGGGATAGAAATGGACATCATTGCCCATAACAAGAACAGGGTGCTGGCAGACAAAGCAGATTTGCTGGTTGAAATCCTTATCAAGGGCATCGGCAGGTAGTCTGAAAATAAGTGCTTTTCCGGAAAGCATTTTTTTATAACAAAATTTCGACCAATAAACCATTTTAGTCCAAAAGTAAAAAAGAAGATAATGAACACGATAAATCATCTAACCCTGGCAGGAGTGCTTGTACTGGCAAGTTGTACCCATAGTGAAACTACATCAGTAGCCGATAGCAATGGGAAAGTAAATGTTGAAACGGAACAAGGAACAATTTACTCAGGGCTTGTTCACTCGAACTATTCTGGTGTGGTTGAAGCACAAAAGACAACGGCTTTAAGCTTTGCTACCATGGGAACTGTAACGGAGATTTTTGTAGAGGAAGGACAGGAAGTACGCAAAGGACAATTGCTCGCAAAAGTAGATGCGTTCACTGCTCAGAATGCCTACCAGGCAGCTTTGGCAAGTCAACAACAGGCAGAAGATGCTTATAACAGGTTGAAGCCAATGAAAGAAAACGGCACACTCCCCGAAATAAAATGGGTAGAAGTTGAAACCGGTGTAACACAGGCAAAAGCAGCGGTAGCTATTGCTCAAAAAAGTATAAACGATGCAAGCCTGTTTGCACCAGCAAGCGGTGTTATAGGCAAAAATTATGTGCAGCCGGGTATGAATGTTGTGCCTACAACAACAGCTATCGAGTTGTTAAACATACAAACGGTTTTCATTAAAATACCAGTTTCGGAAAATGAAATAAGTCTTTTTAAGAAGGGCGAATCTGCTAATGTAAGCATCACTGCTCTTAATAAAAGTGTGACGGGAATGGTAAAAGAAATTGGTGTTTCGGCCAATATCCTATCACATACCTATCCCATAAAAATAGAAGTTCAAAATACCGAAGGCGATATAAAACCTGGAATGATTTGCTCTGTCGAAGCTAAGCTAAGAGATAACCGTTCAGGTTTATTGGTTTCCAATAAAGCCCTTCAAAAAGATACCAACGGAGAGCAGTTTATTTACATCGAAAAAAACGGACAAGCCGAAAAAATATCCGTGCAAACTATTGCTTTGATAGACAACAAGGTTTTGATACAGGGCGATATACCTCAAAACGCTAACATCATTATATCCGGTCAACAAAAATTAAACAGCGGCAAATCGGTTAAAATCATCAACTAATAATGGTAAAGAAAACTTCTAATATCATAGAGCAGGCTATGAAGCATAAGCAAATAGCCATCATTCTCACCGGTATTCTGGTGGTATTGGGTATATTCTCATTAATCGTGATGCCGAGAAATGAATTTCCTGAATTCATCATCCGTCAGGGATTAATTATTGGCGTGTATCCCGGAGCAAATTCCGAACAGGTGGAAGATCAACTTGCTACCAAAGTAGAGAGTTTTTTGTACGGATTTCAGGAAGTTAATCGGGAAAAAACGTATTCCATTTCAAAGGAAGGAATGTTAATTGTTTTTGTTGAAGTCAATAATAACGTGAAGGATCCTGACGCTTTTTGGGATAAAATAAAATTCGGACTTAATGAACTTAAACTACAATTACCGCCCCAGGTTGTAGCGTTAATTGCAAACAACGACTTTGGAAACACCTCTGCCATATTGCTCACCGTTCGATCGGATAACAAAACCTACAAAGAACTTGATCGTGAACTGAAAGTAATTGAAACCGAGTTGCGTAAAATAAAAGCGGTTTCAAAAGTTAATCGCTTCGGATTAGTTCAGGAACAAATTACCATCTATCCTGATAATGACAAGCTGGCTTACTATGGCGTAAAGCCATTGAGTGTGCTGGCAGCAGCGCAATTGGAAGGCGCTGTTTATTATGGAGGAGAATTGGACAACGGGGAACTCATAGCTCCTATACACGTGCCCACCACTTACAATACAGAAGAAGACATTAAAAACCAGATTGTTTATACCGATCCGCTTGGCAACATTATTCGAGTTAAAGATATAGCCAGGGTGGTAAGAGAATATCCAAAGCCCGACTCCTATATTAAAAACAACGGGGCCAACAGTTTGCTGATTTCTTTGGAGATGCAACCCGGAAATAACATTGTTGCCTTTGGCAAAGAAGTAGATGAGACCCTGGAGATACTTAAAAGAAAAATTTCTCCGGATGTTCAGATGGCAAAAATTGCGGACATGCCGCAGGCCGTAGGGTACTCCATCACACACTTCCTGAAAGAATTTTTCATTGCCATTATAGCAGTAATCATTGTTACTATGCTTTTGTTGCCTTTCCGGGTGGCAGCCGTTGCAGGTGCAACTATTCCGATTTCAATTTTTATCACGCTTGGTATTTTGTATGGATTGGGTGTAGAACTTCATACCGTATCGCTGGCAGCGTTGATTGTGGTATTGGGAATGGTCGTTGACAATGCCATTGTTGTATTAGATGGACATATAGAAAAATTAGACCACCATAATCCCCCCTGGAACGCGGCATGGAAAAGCGCCCAGGAACTATTTGTTCCAGTATTTACGGCAACTATGGCTATTATCGCCACTTACGTTCCCTTGGTATTTTTTCTGGAAGGAATGGTCTTTGATTTTGTAGGCTCTTTACCAGTAACCATTGCAGTTGCATTAATTACTTCATTATTAGTTGCCGTGCTTCTTGTCCCTTACCTCAGTTATATCTTTATAACGCATGGAATTAAAAAGGATAGTAAAGAACGAGGACGCAAATCCTTGTTGGATTGGGCCCAGGAAATTTATAACGCTTCTTTAGAAAAAGCATTTCGTTTCCCGAAAATCACCATGCTAACAGGCGCATTATCCGTTGTTTTAGGCGTGGTAATTTTTGCGCTTCTTCCTCGTCAGCTTTTTCCGAAAGTGGAAAGAAACCAGTTTGCAGTAGAAATATATTTACCCGAAGGAAGCACACTTGAACAAACCGCTTTTGTCTCTGACAGTTTGGAACAGATGCTCCTGAGAGACA
The DNA here is from genome assembly GCA_044229915.1 of Cyclobacteriaceae bacterium. Classification (GTDB taxonomy): domain Bacteria; phylum Bacteroidota; class Bacteroidia; order Cytophagales; family Cyclobacteriaceae; genus ELB16-189. Next base: position 4,807 of record JBGASB010000003.1, on the reverse strand, counting down.
AGCGCGTGATGAATGTAGCGGCATTTATTGGAACAAGTTCACCACGCTTTCATACCACCTATGCACCCAATTTTCCGTCAAGAAATTATGCCCAGTTGGTCATCAACACTCAAACCCAAGATGACGCTGTTGCCCTTTTAGGCGAATATGAAACAAAGTATAGAGACCATTTTCCAAATGCGTATGTGCGAATGAAGCAGTTGGATATGCTCAGCACCACAGCACCCATTGAAGTGCGTATTGGCGGAGACGACAAAGACACTATCAAAGCACTGGCTGAACAGGTGAAGGCAATTATGGAAGAAAACGAAAATATAATCTGGGCAAGAACTGATTATCTGAATCCCCGACAGGGCATAAGCGTTCAGGTAAATGACGAAACGGCCAACCGATTAGGATTGACTAAAGGCGTAGTGGCAACTTCACTGGCCGCTGCTATGTCAGGAATACCAATTGGTACGGTATGGGAAAATGATTATCCGGTTTCTATAAAGTTGATGAACGAACCGCACCAAAAAAACAGCTTTGATGATATTGCCAATCAAAATGTAACATCCCTGTTAACAACGGCAACAGTTCCGGTAAGGCAGGTAGTATCGAAAATTAGTAACGACTGGAGCGAAGGACAAATTATTCGCAGAAATGGAACCAAGACCATAACCGTTCGTGCCGATGTAAAACGAGATGCGCTACCCTACAAAGTGCTATCGGACTTAAAGAGTGAAATCAAAAAGTTACCTAAATCAGAACAAGTTTCTTTAACCTATGGTGGAGAAGAGGAAAGCGAAGTCGAAAACTATATACCATTAGCCAAAGCGTTGTTTGCGGGCGTGGTGCTTATATTTTTAATCCTCCTTTTTCAATTCAAAAAAACCCGGCTGGTCATTCTTGTAATGATGACGATGCCTTTAAGCATCATTGGTGCGGCAATTGGCTTACTGATTACGGGCTACCCGTTTGGCTTGACAACTTTCCTTGGCATTATGAGCCTTATGGGTATTGTCGTCCGTAATGGTATAATCCTGATTGACTATGCAGAAGAACTGAGAAATAAAAATGGAATGACACTCCTTAATGCTGCCATTGCAGCAGGCAAACGCAGAATGCGTCCAATTTTTCTAACTTCTTCAGCAGCAGCCGTGGGTGTGGTGCCCATGATATTAAGCGGCTCCTCCCTATGGGGCCCACTTGGTTCAGTAATATGTTTTGGACTATTGGTATCCATGATACTTACACTGTACGTAGTTCCAATAATGTATAATCAATTACTTAAAAAGGATTTGGACTTAGCGTTAAATGGTAATGATTGATAAAATAGGCGTTACACTTTCCGGTGGAGGTGTCCGAGGAGTGGCACACCTTGGTGTATTACAGTATCTGTCAGAAATGGGTATTCATCCAGATGAAATATCAGGGGCAAGTGCAGGAGCCTTGGTGGGTGCTTTTATTGCTGAAGGCTACGCTCCTGAAGAGATACTGCAATTGAGTAAAAAAGAGAAATGTTTTAGTTACTCAGATATTTCTCCAAAAAATAGTGGTCTTTTCAGTACTGTAATTTTTGAAAGGATTATCAGAAAATATATTCCTCATGATAGCTTTGAAGGGCTTAAAAGACCTTTATACATATCGGTTACCGACCTGACCAATGCAAGGTCAATTATTTTTAATGAAGGATGTTTATCACTCGCAGTAAAAGCTTCTTGCTGCTTTCCGTTGGTTTTTCAACCAGTTCTCTATAATGATGACACCTATTTATGTGATGGGGGCATACTCAATAATTTTCCTGTAGAACAGGTTAGGAATTCCTGCAATAAAGTGATTGGCATTAATGTAAACCCCCTTAATAAACACAACGGAAATTTATCCTATAAAGATATTGTGAGAAGAATTATTCGAATTACAACATCCAGAATATCTGCAATTCCCCAATCCACCTGTGACATTTATTTGGAACCGAGTGAACTCAATAATTATGGAACGTTCGACACAAATAGGATAGATGAATTATTCCAGGTAGGGTACGATTACGCTTCAAAATTCGAAAGTGAATTTACAAAACTTAAAAAAGATGACTAACACATTAAAAAATATAGCATTACTGCTCCTTGCATTTTTTATGTCACCAGGAGCGTTCGCTCAAAATAACCTGACCCTGGAGCAAAGTAAAACCCTTGCGCTGAAGAACAACAAAGTTTTACAAAACAGTTTGTTGGAGATGGAGGCCGCCCAACAAGTGAAGAAAAATGCTTTTACTAATTACTTCCCAAAAGTAAGTGCTAATGTGATTAGCTTTTATGCCATTGACCCATTGATTGAATTTAACGTGCCGGGCGGAAACCTGCCAGTATATGATGGTAATCCTGCCAATTTACCAACAGCTACCCAGTTTGCTTATTTTCCAGGCATGGGATTAAGCATGTTTCAACGTTCTGCAATAGGCGTTCTGAATATTGCACAACCCATTTATGCAGGCGGAAAAATAAATACAGGCAACAAATTGGCAGCTCTTAATGTGGATGTGAAAGAAAAGCAACAGCAGTTAACCGAAAATGAAATCCTGCTTAAAACAGAGCAACAATATTGGCAACTGATTTCCCTTCAGGAAAAACAAAGAACATTGGGAAAATACGAACTGTTATTAAAGGACATTCGCAAGCAAGTTGATGACGCATTCAAAGCAGGATTAATCATTAAAAACGATGTACTGAAAGTGCAAATTAAACAAAGCGAATTGGAAGCAAACAAAAGCAAATTACTAAATGGTAAGAAGCTGGCAACTATGCAATTCTGTCAAACGATTGGAATACCTTTTGACAGTACATTGTTATTGCAGGAAGTGATTGATGTAGGCCAAAATCCAATCCAGTATTATACCGATAATCAAACAGCAATGAATAGTCGGACAGAATATCAAATGTTAGAAAAATCCGTTGAGGCCGCACAGTTGCAAACTAAGATGAAGACTGGCGATTATACTCCCACCCTGGCGGTTGGCTTGGCAGGTTATCACATTAATATGTTAGAAAGCGGTGTAAAAAACAACACAAATGGCTTGGCATATGTCTCGCTTTCAATTCCAATATCGGATTGGTGGGGAGGAAGTTATTCAATTAAAGAACAGAACATTAAACAACGAATTGCAGAAAATAGTTTTGAGGAGAACAAAGGATTACTAAACCTTCAAATGGAAAAAGCCTGGACAGACTTAAATGAGGCATGGAAGCAAATAGCGATTATGCAAGAGACAACTACTCAAGCCGAAGAAAATCTAATGGTAAGCCAGACAGGATATGAGAGTGGTGTAGTGAACTTATCGGACTTATTAGAAGCCCAAGCGTTAGTTCAGGAAACTACTGACAAACTTTCGGATGCAAAGATGAATTATCGCATTGCAATTACCTCTTATTTACAGGTAACAGGAAGACATTCTCATAAATAAGATGAAGTCGCAATCATCGTGAAAAATGTATTAGCATAGAACTAAATCTAAATGCTATGAAACAAATTAAAGTTAGTGTTTATCCAGAAACAGAATCTCCAAAATTATCAGGAACAAGTTTTTCGAGTTACTTACCAAAACACATCCCGTAGTAATTGACGGAATGTACGTTGTACTTTCTTATTTTTCAATTTCTCACTTTTATAACATGTATCATCCTTCTTTCTGGTTGGTGGTTGGATTATTTTTTACGGGGTTTTTCTCCTGGTCTCTTGCGGAATATTTGATGCACCGGTTTTTATACCACAAAATTGAAGATGGAACGTATGACACGGGTTTTCAATACATATTTCATGGCATTCATCATGAATACCCGAATGATAAAACACGCCTTGTTCTGCCCGTAATTCCTTCGCTACTGATAGCATCTATCTTTTTCGGCATTTTCTATCTTGCAATGGGCAAATTTGCCTTTGCTTTTAGTCCGGGTTTTGTAGCAGGCTACTGCGCCTACATGACGGTTCATTATACAATTCATAAGGTTCCCTCTCCAAAACGCTTTAATTTTTGGTGGAGATTTCACAGCATTCATCATTACCAGCAACATGACCGTGCGTTTGGTGTTACCTCACCGATTTGGGATATTGTCTTCGGAACTATGCCGGAAAAGAACAGAAAAACGGTTAACATTAGTTACAAGAAACGGCAGTCTGAACAAATTTATAAGGATGCATAAAGTCCAACAAAATGTGATGACTGTTCCACACGGAACATTCATTCAAAATCGTTTACATTCCTTTACAATCCTTCACAAACTTTAATAAAGTTACACAGTCATTCACTACCGTTAACAATCGTTAACCTGTGGTTTGGGGTCGCTACATCTTTGACCCATGAACACAGCGATAAATCAAAATCATGGGATGGGCAATGGGATTGCCTTTCTTTTCGGAGCAGCATTTAATCTGCTGGCCAATGTAAATCTTTTATTTCTTCTGGACTATGCGCTGCAAGCCATTGTGGGTGGTATCATCTGTCTTGCTTTCAAAATCATTGCTGATGTTTTCAGTCCGCTATGGCAAAAGCATAAAGACCGAGTAAAAGACTTTGCAAAGCTAAAGAGAGTAAAGGGTCTTAAACTCAGAAGAAAGAAGCGCAATGATCAAGAGTAGTCACATATTGATCGGAGCCGGTACAGTAGCAGCCATCTACTTTGGTGGCAGCTACTTACTCAAACTCAATAGGCTTTCAAATGAATTAGAATCTGATACAAAGGTTTCGATTCACAATGTAAGTCTGAGTGGAATTGAACTCTCCATCAATGTGAAACTCAAAAATCCAAGCGGTGGAAGTATTCAAGTGAAGCAT
>JBGASB010000002.1:83379-713031 GCA_044229915.1 Cyclobacteriaceae bacterium | reverse complement strand
TTCATGACGAATTTCCCCAACCAGTTTCAATACCAGAGTATCGCATAATTGCTGCTCAGCCTGGCGATCCTTTTGATCATACCACGCCTGACGGCTCATCCCAAACAATGAACAGAAGTAACGCACGCTGTACTGCCCGTACATCTGTCGCAGCAAGGCTACTGTTTGGGACCAGACTTTTTTCGAATTTTGATCTTGAGTTGTTCTTCGGCCACATCGATCATGGTCTCCAGAGCAACGTTTTTCATCTGGGCATTTTCCAGTTGCTTCTCCAGTTCTTTTACCTGCTTTTGAAGAAGCTCAAGCTTTTGACGTTCCTTTTCACTCATCACAGGTAAAGTTACAGGAATCGATGGGCTATATCTTTTAATCCAATACCCTAAAAGTGGATATCCCTTTTTTACTCCGAAGTCAAATCGTTCCATCGCTTCCGTCTGCGTCATGCGACCGGAAACGATTTCCCGAACCAACCATCGCCTGAAGGCCTCCTGATTCTGGTTCTCACCTTTTGGAAATTTCTCCTTCTGTTGATCATGTTTTACATCTTCCATTTTCATTTTGGGTTGTAAAACCTGTCAAGCTATTTCAGGACTAGACAGTAGAGCACATGTTCCGGCATAGTAGAGCATGTGTTTCAAATTTTCGGGTCTGTTCAATAAGCCGTGTCAGTCAGATTTATTAGTATCTTAAGTGGGCTGAAATATGCCCCTTTAGCCATGTCTTCGAAACTCTGCCTCCTCTTCCTGCTGTTTTCACTGGGTGCCCAGGCGCAGGAACGACAAATCAACGTAAATGGAAACAATTATCATGTTTACGTACAGGGGTTTGAAAACCGCAAAACGGGCACCCCCGCGTTGATCTTTGAAAACGGGCTTGGCGTTGGACTTGGTAACTGGGATTCGATACTTAAACCCCTCGCACAAATTGCCCCGGTTTTTGCCTACGACCGGGCCGGGGTTGAAAAATCGGATGTACAGTTTAAGACGCCCACGGTTAACCAGGTGGCTGAAAATCTAAAATCAATTCTCACTGCGTTGCACATCGCGCCCCCTTACATTCTAGTTGGTCATTCCCTGGGCGGTGTTTACATCCGGGGGTTTGCCGGACTCTATCCCGGGGATATTGTGGGCTTGATTTTTATTGATCCCGCTGATTTTACCGAAACAAAAGAAGACCGGAATGTATTATTGCGCGACCTGGGGGTAGCCCCAAAACGGATTGATGAACTGGCTCGCGAACGACTTAAGAAATCGGAAGTTGATTCGCTTCATTTTGGACCCTGGAGCGAGGGCGAGGTTTTGAAAACATTACGACAAACCGATTTTGCTGAATTAAATAAGTTACCCTTGCCCAACGTACCGATCTGTTTTTTCATTGGTGGCAAATTCGAAGTTCCGCCCGAGCGATGGAGTAAAGATTTTAACCAACCCGCATTTTTTTCCTTACGCACAAGCCGGGATATGGAGCGATGGAAGAAACTGGTTTACTCATCAGGTAAAGGTGGAAGTCTCATCTTTCTGTCAAAAAGTGGTCACTTCGTGCATCGGGACGATCCTCAGGCAGTAATCGGGACCATAAAAATCATGATAGAAAGTTTGAAGGAATAACGATAATCAACCGTTCGGATATGAAAAAGTTTCATTATTTACTTCTGGGCTTAGCCATTTTGATAACAGCCTGCTCCCCGATGAAAAAAGAACGCGAAGAAAATATTGATCACATTATTCTTGCTATTAACGATCTGGATAAAGGCATCGCGCAGTTTAAAGAACTCACCGGGGTAGAGCCCATATTTGGCGGAATTCATCCCAACAGTTTTACGCAGAATGCACTGGTTGCATTGGATAACGAAACGTATCTTGAAATCATGGCTCCGCGCCCCGATGCGCAGGATGTGCCTGCACAATTTCTCACCTATGAAAATCTGACCCCGATCGATTGGGCCATCCGCACACGCAGGGCAAGTCAAACCAAAGAAAAACTTATAGCTGCCGGGTTTATCCCCACCGAAAGCAAAGATGGTTCGCGAGCCAAACCTGATGGTACCTTGTTGTCATGGACAACCTTTGGCATAGAACATTACGATGATTTTCCGTTCTTCATTGAGTGGAGCGCCTCCTCCGTCCATCCTTCGGCTACCTCCCCAACAGGGTGCACGCAGCAATCATTTACCATCACTACACAGGATGATGCCATGAATAAATTAAACACGGAATTAAACCTGGGCTTAATCGTAACCAAAGGAACTCAACAGCAATTGGAGTTAACCCTAAATACTCCGAAAGGAAAAGTGACATTTCCTGCCATTAATTAAGTGCAACCCTTCTCTCATCGGGCTGTCTATAGAAACAATGAAAAAACACGCAGCATTTTTACAAGTCACTCTTTTGTTGACAATCTGTTCTTACGCCCAGAACAGAGATCCGCTGGCAACCGAAATTGTAACGGCCGATCTGGATCGGTTCTGGACAGCGCTCGATAAAGCCGGGCCTGATATAAACCCTCTGGCTATTGACGACCTTTATCTGAAGCCGGGTTCAAAAGGAATCAAAGGATTTACGAAAGGAAGAATTAAAAATGCGGAATACTTAGCCGGTGTCATCAAATCGCATCCAAAGTATTACCATTCGATAAAACCAAGTACGGATAGTATTGCCGGAATGAAAGATCCGATCCGGCAAAGTTTGGGGAAACTGAAAGAGCTTTATCCCAAAGCAATTTTTCCACCGGTGTATTTTGTTATCGGTGCCCTGAGTTCGGGCGGTACTTCCTCAAACGATGGCCTCATTATTGGTGCCGAAATGTATGGCCGCACGGCCAACACTCCCACCGAAGAACTTAACGACTGGCTGCTTTCCGTGATTAAACCTGTAAAAGAAGTGCCGCACATTGTGGCGCATGAATTAATTCACTTTCAGCAAGAGTATGATGGGGGCACTTTGCTGGCAGCGTCTATTAAAGAAGGGGCTGCTGATTTTCTGGCAGAGTTAATTTCAGGCCGTCACATCAATCAGCACGTACACGAGTTTGCCGATCCACAGGAAAAAGAGTTGTGGCTTGAGTTTAAAGAGAAAATGAATGGCAACGATTATACCGGGTGGTTATACAGTTCGGTTAAGGGCAGGCCGAACGACCTCGGCTATTGGATGGGTTATAAAATCACCAAAGCCTATTACGATCAGGCTCCTGATAAACAAGCCGCTGTTAACGAAATCTTTCATATCAAAAATTTCAATAAGTTCTTAGACCAAAGCGGGTATGTAAGAAAATTTGAGTGAGTGTAAATTCTGCATCTGTATTATTTGTCGCAGGAATCAACCACTGAATCAACGCTTTATAAACTTAGTATGATACGAATTATCAATTGTATTCAGAACAAGAATATAAAGCCCAGAGTTGAGTTCTGAAATATCAACTTCGATAGAAATCACCGGGGCTGTTTTTTGGAATTTGAACTGCTTTACCAACGAATTTGTCATTGAGTACATTGAAATTTCAAGTTCCCCTAAATGTTCATCGTTAAATTCTAAAATGATCTTTTGATCTGCCGGGTTGGGATAAGCAAGTAACAAACCTCCATTGGGTATTACATCAGGCTCCTCTATTCCCGTTATCATAAAAGCAACGGGATCGGATTTTGTGCCACACCCTTCATTGAATACTTCTACTATGAAGTACCCGGCCACCTGTGAAATAACACCATTATAAGGGCCACTAAAGATCAGCTCTTCGTTATAGTACCATTTATAAAAATGAGAGGGGGATGGCGATGACAGTATCGTGTCTCCCATTACTAAAAGAGTGGGTTTTTCGGGATATGAATAAATGCCAACCGCAGTTGAATCGGAAGAAATACAATAGCCCCGCATTGAATTTTCTTTAAGTACCACTGACCCAAGGCCCGGCTCCGATTGCCATTTCACCCGGATTAGTTTTGCCGAATCAACCATGATTGTGCCTTTTGTGATTTCCCACGCTACCGGATTGAATGTGGTTGTTGTGTATAAATCAATTTTGCCAGTACAAGTAAGCGTTGGTCCAGTAAATGAAGTAATGGGCCTGCTATCTACATTAACCAAAAGAGTATTCTCAGTAACACAGCCTCTATGATCTGAATAAGCTTTAGCAATTAATTTATGATCACCCGGAGAGGTCCAATCAATTTTTACTTGATGTGTTGTATCCTCAAGGATTGAATTTCCCCCTTCAACTGCCCATTCTGTAAAACGAGTATCCTGATCTGCTATGAAATAGTGTTCTATACCGGTGCACACCGTTGCATCACCCTCTATTACTGGTTTTGGCTTTTCGTTGATACTAACCCCGAGTGTGCTCTTTGCATTCTGGGAATTAGAAACCCTGATATAGCCTCTCCCTGTGGTATTCCAATTAACAACCAGCGCATCTGTTCCTTGCCCCGAAACAATTGTTCCGCCCGTTACTTGCCAGGTATAACTGCCAGCGGGTTTTGCCACATAGTTGAAATCAGATCCTTTGCAGACATTCAAACTGCCATCAATTCTAATAACAAAAGCGTTAGCTTCATTTGAGAAAGCAGAACCTTCAAAGGCTGCATCGATAGACTGCACACCAAAAAAGTAGGTGCCACCGGTAAGATTTTCTACTCGTGTATTTTTGCCTTTTGTAGTTCCTGATTCGGCTACTTTTCTGAGGCCAGTTGAGAGATTCGAATTCGAGTTAACAATGTCTTGATGTTTAGATTGGGTGCCAACGTAAATCTGGTACGAAAGCCCGGAAGATCCGTTTTCCAAATCGTTTCCCTCCGTCCAATGCAAAAATGCTGTGTTATTGTAAACGGAATCAACTTGAAGATTGGAGGGTGGAGCGGGTAGAGTATTTTTTATCTCATGGTTATTTCGCAGCAACCCTGACTCAACAAAAATATCAAGGTCATGGTCCCGATCGTAGTCTCCCCAAGTAGCTATTCTTGAAGTGACCGTTGGTAACTCAATATCCTGGAATTTCAGCCTACCGAGACCTTCATTTTTAAAAAGGGTGACTTCACCATAGGCAGTAATAAGATCTGATTTTCCATCATTATTATAATCTCCGGTAGAGGCAGTGCTCTCAGAATTTATATAAAAACGAGGATCTCTATCTGTGTTAGTTAACGCTTTAAAGACAGAGTCCTGATTCTCATATAGTGTGATGGTAGGAATTCTCGTTTCATGACTGAAAAATCTGTCGCCTCCTGCAATGAGATCCAGATCACCATCATTATCTATATCTGTCCAGCTCAGATTTCCCCCTACACAGCTAATGAAATCACCTTGTGCTTCTGCGAAAATCCAATCTCCATCATTACGTAAGACTTTTAGCAAAGAAGCATTTTGATCCGTCCATGTTTCACCCGAAACAGCAAGATCCAAATCTCCATCATGGTCATAATCGGCACAGGCAACATTCCCATATCCAAACAATGATGGCAAACTATATTTATTTGAAAAATTTCCTTTCCCGTCCGACTGGTAGATTCCGGAAGCTCCATGGGCATTTATGACAATATCCAACCATCCATCATTGTTGAAGTCAGCCCATTGTGCCCTGCCTAAATTCGCCTTTGGCAATTGTGCGGCACTGGAAGGTAGTTGAACAAAAATGCCATTGTTATTGGTATATATTACAGTTATTGGATTGCGATAATCAATACCATTGGTATTTACAGTGCCACCCATCAAAAGAAGATCAAGGTCACCATCGTTGTCGTAGTCACCCCAGTCAGAACTACCGGCATAGACTCCTGGAAGTGAAGTCGATTTCTCTATAAAAAGTCCATCCCGATTTTCATACAGGGCAGTGGTAGCCTTGTTATCGGAAATACCAATGATAATAAGGTCTAGATCTCCATCATTATCAAAGTCACCCCAATCTGCATCACCATCATCGAAAGGTTTAAGATTGTTGTTAAGGGCTGAGAATGGATACGCTTGGGCAAGACTAACATTTTCAAACCATTTGAGTTGATGTACGCCTGTTACCGAAAAAAAATCAAGATCCCCATCATTATCAAGGTCAACTGTACCAATGTTGAAAGGAATGGGATCAATTCCATATTCCTTGGAATTTTGAACTTCTATTGAAGTAAAATTATTTAACCCGTCATTGACCAGCATATTAAAATTCTGATAGTCTCCGACAATAAAATCAACATCACTGTCCCCATCAAGGTCTCCAGTTCCCATCACACCGCGAAATTTATCAACTTCAATTACCTTGGGTGTAAACAGAAATTCTCCGTTATTGAAATAGATGGTTTGGGCATCTCCGGCAACTGCAATATCAATATTGCCATCATTATTAAAATCAGTAATAGCCATGTCCCTGACTACTACTCCTGTTATCTGATGGCTTTCAAAAGAAGCAGAACCATTATTAACAAGATAACGCAACCCATCATATTCACACTGCACAATATCCCAATCGCCATCGTTATCGAGATCTGCAACTCTGTTTAGTTGACCACCGACATTGCTAATTTCTATATTTGCAAAAACGTTTTCTCCCTGATTATACAGGATATAAGTTTTATCAATCCAGGGGGTGGCATTGGAATAAACAATATCCAGCAATCCATCTGAATTAAAATCAGCTACATCCAGGCTTCCTGCCTGTATTTCAATTGCCTTGAGTGAAAGGAAAGTAAAATTCTGTAACCCATCGTTAATAAATAGGTCTACACCGCGATATTCCGTGGCAATAAGAACATCCATGTCTCCATCACGATCAATGTCAGCTGCTTTGATTTCATTAATTGACGATGGGGGATCACCAATTTTGTGTGACTTAAACCCATCGGTCCCAGTGTTTTCAAGCCAGCCTACTCCAATTTTTCCTACATATAGCAGATCAATATCTGAATCCTGATCCATATCAGCGGCTGTCGTTGTGCTGGCAACACCATTTTCGTCCCATGTCAATTGTTTATCTAAAAAAACTGCTGGTTGGCTTAGTGATGTTTTAGTAGCCACAGTAAACTGGAGAGCAGTGTGCGTAGAGAGTACCCTCGCTGTTATTGATTTCAGAGTGTTTAAAACAGTGAGTGTGATCTTTTCTCCATGAAAAAGATTGTTTAGTGGTTTAAAGGTAAGGACCCTGTCTTGCGATGTAGTGATTCCTGAAATTTGAGCCCTTAAATTACTGGTGACGGAGAGACTATTCGCAACGGTGGACGGATCCAGGGACTCGTTGAATTCTAGCGTGATCACCTGATTGATGGGAATATTTTGAGCGTTTTTTCCCGGATTTGAATCAACTAAGGAAAAGGGTACTGTCGGTTGAGCAAACGTATAAGCTGTAATGAGAATTGCAGTTGCCGCTAGAATATATTGTTTCATTATTATTTGAGACCAATAAGAATTCAAAATAGGATATTTTAAACTTCTTTCTTATTCACCAGTTGGATTAGATACCCTAAGTACAGTGATTAATGATCACCTGCCAAAAAAGGCATAGTATCATTCCTCTAATCAAAATAGGTATTTATTTCAATAATTGATCCAATTAATTAGAAGGAATAAACTTCGGTGCCTTTCTGTGCTTGGTGCTTTGCTCATAGGCAAAGGCTATCTCAATCAACAAGGGTTCGCTCCAGGCTTTACTAAAAAATGAAACTCCAACGGGCAACTCATCAATAAAACCCATGGGCACCGTAATAGCCGGGTAACCCGAAATAGCAGCCAATGAAGAACTGCCGCCCATAAAATGATCTCCATTGATCAGATCGGTCTTCCACGCTGGCGAACCCGTAGGCGCCATCAAGGCATCCAGCTTATTTTCCTTTAATAGTTTATCAATGCCATTCTCGCGGGTGGCCTTAAGCATGGTTGCCAATGCTTCTTTATATTCTTTATCATCGAGTGTTCCCTTTTCGTGGGCCAGCTTCAACAGGTTCTGATCAAAATAACGAAGCTCTACCGAATCCTTTTTATTGAATTCCATCAGTTCATTCAGATCTTTAACCCGGGCCTTGTCACCCAGGCTGGCAAAATACTTAGTGAGTCCATCTTTAAATTCATAAAGCATTACGGTAAACGAAGCCCCGTTTACTCCGCGTTCCATATTGTAGTCCAACTCAATCACTTCTGCGCCCTGGCGTTTTAAATCAGCCACTGCTTGCTTCATCAACGTATCCACTTTGGCATGAAAGCCCTGCTCATTCTTTAAGATTCCAATACGCTTGCCCCTCAGGCCATCGGCTTTGAGATAGGGGGTATAATCATTCACATAATTACCTGTAGCTGTGAATGTCCTTTGATCAGCCGAATCAATTCCAACCAATGCTCCCAGGGTAATAGCCACATCAGTTACCGTTCGCCCCATCGGGCCGGCAGTATCCTGGGTAGATGAAATCGGAATGATGCCCGAGCGGCTAATCAGCCCAACAGTAGGCTTAAGACCTACAAGTCCATTGCTGTTAGACGGACATACAATCGAACCATTGGTTTCTGTACCAATGGCAATCGCGCAAAGATTGGCGGCTGCTGCAACGCCCGAACCTGAACTTGAACCACACGGATTGCGATCGAGCACATAAGGATTCTTTGTTTGCCCCAACATACCACTCCAGCCACTGGATGACATGTTCCCCCTGAAGTTGGCCCACTCGCTCAGGTTTGCTTTGCCGATAATCACTGCGCCTGCATCGCGAAGCTTTTTAGTGATATAACTATCCTTTGGTGGATAGGAGTCGCGTAGCACAGTAGCTCCAGCTGTCGTGGGCATATCATAGGTATCGATGTTATCTTTTAAGATAATGGGTATGCCATGTAAGGGACCGCGGCTTTTACCATCCTTTAGCTCCTGATCCAGTTGCCTGGCTGATTCAATAGCGTTCGGGTTAACATACATAATGGAATTAAGCCCTGGACCTGCTTTATCAAGGTCTTCAATGCGTTTTAAGTAATCCGTCACCACGTTTTCAATAGTCAAGGTTCCCTCTTTATACCCGGTCTGTAGTTGCTGAAGTGTAATCTCCTCGAGGTAGGCATACCCAGAACTTACCGGTTCCTTCGGTGACTCGCATGAATGAAGCAATAGAAGGGTGATCAATAGACAGGCAAGGTTGATTCTTTTCATAAGGGATGGATGATTACTTAAAGATAGTATAGAATAGCCTTCGTACTATACTTCGTTACCCAATACATTCAATAGTTATATGATTAAGGAGCCTCTATCATTACAATTGATAAGGCTATTCCATTAAAATGTTACTATAAAATTATTTTATAAATAATTTTTATTGAAATTTGCAATACTATGGCAAATAGAATTAAACTACCACTTAGTGTGGCCGGTGATGAAATGTCTTTTCTTACCGATACAGCCGCCTATAAAGTCTGGATCTTTGCTCCCTATCTCGAAACAGACGATCCGACACTGAAATTCTACTATGACTATACGCAAAGTATAGCCGAATACACCAAGGTGTTTTCCGAGATAAACTGCGAATGGGAATGGGTGAATGTTACCCTTCAGAACATTCCGGAAGCCATTGCAAAAGTTAAAACCAATACCGCCAAGCGCAACATCGTACTTAACCTGTGCGATGGTGACGAAATCAATGAAGTGCCTGGCCTATCGGTTATCCATGCATTGGAGGCTAATAACATTACCTATACAGGTTCCGATTCCTACTTCTACCAGGTTACTACTTCGAAAATTACAATGAAGGAGGCCTTTGATGAGCATGGCGTGGCAATGCCTAAGTGGGTTAAGTTGAATGGACATATTGATAAGAATATGTTCCGAAAAACCGGTAAGCCGGCCATTGTTAAACCTGCAATCTCAGCCGGCAGCATGGGCATCAGCATAAAGAATGTGGTTAGTGATCTCGATGAATTGAAAGATGTATTAACCGATATTAAAAAAGGATATAAAGGATGGAACCTGCATGGAGCCGGACTCCTGGCTGAGCAATTCATTATTGGAAAAGAGTTTACCACGCTGCTGGTTGGTTCCTATGAACATCCCGAACAAATCAAATTCTATCGTCCTATTGAACGGGTGTTTCATTCCTCGTTACCCGAAAAGGAGCAGTTTCTCTCCTTTGAAAGGCTTTGGGAATCCTATGAAGAAGAGAGCCCTATGCCGAATGATGGAATGTTTTACGAATATGAAGCGGTTACGTGTACCGATTTAATCAAACGTTTAAAGGAATTGAGCATTGATGCCTTCAAGGCCGTAAAAGGTAAAGGCTATGCCCGCATCGATATTCGCATGGAAAAGGATACCCAAAAACTGTTCGTCTTGGAAATCAACGCACAATGCGGATTGAGCGATGATGAAAACTATACTTCTATTGGTGCTATTTTGCGCGTAAGCAACAAAACATTTACCAACCTGATTGTTGAGGTTCTGGATGATGCCTTGCTTCGTAACTCAAGGTAATAATGAAAGTTTGTGTCCTCCAGCCTGATTACAGCACTACCGATGTAGATTATAAACACTATGATCCGGCCCGGAATCTTTCCCGCTTACTTCCCGAGGACCAGGTAGATCATGTTTTTTTAAACAAGCTTACCACCTACAAACAACTCAAGGACCTCCGCAAGGAAAAGTATGACATCTTTGTTAACCTCTGCGAAGGCTACCTGGATTGGTCCATACCTTCCATTGATGTAATCAATGCCTTGGATGCGCTCAACCTTCCCTACACCGGGCCCAATGCAATTCTATACGATCCGCCCAAGCCACTAATGAAATATGTGGCCTACTGCGCGGGAGTAAATAATCCCAATTTTGCCGAGGTAAATAATATCAGCGGATTGGCTGAAAAGATAAAACACCTTTCTTTTCCTCTATTCGCAAAACCAGCCAAAGCGGGTGATAGCCTGGGCGTGGATGAACATTCCCTGGCAAATAACATCACTGAGCTACAGGATAAAATTGAAGACCTGATTGCCAATGGGTATGACGAAATTCTGATCGAAGAATATATTGCCGGACAGGAGTATACGGTGTTGGTGGCAGCCAATGTAAAGCCAGCAGGGGGATGTACAGCTTTTAAGCCGATCGAATACCGATTCCCCACAGGCTATAAATTTAAAACCTACGCTCTTAAAACCTCCGAACTACATACGGATGTAAATAAGCCCTGTGATAATGCAGTGGTCGAAGCAAAATTAAAAACGGCTGCTGAAAAAATATTTAATGGGTTTTCAGGAGTCGGTTATGCGCGTCTTGACTTTCGGGTAAACAAAGACCAGGAAGTATATTTTCTGGAAGTCAATTTCACGTGTTCTGTATTCTATGAAGATGGTTATGAAGGATCGGCCGACTACATCCTTAATTTTGATCCGATTGGAAAAGCTGGATTTCTAAAACACATCATTGCCGAAGGGATAGCGCGGCATGCAGCCAAACAAAAGAAATACAAGATAAAAGGGAATGCCATTAATGGGTATGGCATTGTTGCTCAAAAGGCATTAAAAAAAGGCGAAGTTATTTTCAAACTGGAAGAAACCGCACAACGCATCGTAACCAGACGCCATGTTGAAAAAAACTGGACTCCGCAGCAACTGGAAGAGTTCCGGCAATACGCTTATCCGATCTCGAATGAAGTGTATATACTCTGGGATAATAAACCCGAAAACTGGGCTCCGCAAAATCATAGTTGCAGTCCCAATACAACGTACGATGGCTTAAACCTGATTGCCCTTTCGGATATTAACGCAGAAGAAGAGTTGACGTTGGATTATGCCGATCTGCTGGATGACACCATCCAATCTTTTGTCTGCACCTGTGGTCATCCCAATTGCCGTAAAATCGTTTCCGGCCGGAAGAATAATTCTATAACACAACGCGAAAAACAGTCGTGGAAAGAGCAGGGAATATGATCCTGTTCCCAGGCAATCCCTGTTGTCACATCTTATAACCTGAAGAATAGTAATGAGTACCAAAAAGGTCGCTTTTTTGTACTTTCACTCATTCCTTCATCGTATGAAAATCCGAATTCCTTGTCTTGTTATCTGCATGCTCTTCGCGCATACTGTAATCAGCCAGTCCTACGTACCCGTGTTGAATGATTCCAAAATGATAGTTCAACCTGTTATCACTCCGGAGACCTATGCATTTCCCTTGAGTGATGTAAAATTGTTAGCCGGTCCGTTCAGCGAGGCCATGAAACGTGATGTGGAATATCTGCTGCAACTGGAACCCGATCGTTTGCTTCATCGTTTTCGGTTATTTGCCGGCCTTGCCCCCAAAGCACCAATCTATACCGGCTGGGAAAGTGAAACGCTGAGCGGTCATACGCTCGGTCACTACCTTTCTGCTTGCGCGATGTATTATGCAGCCACCGGTGATGTGCGCTTCAAGGAAAAAACTGATTATGTGGTGGAAGAACTGGCCCTTTGCCAGGACGCACGCAAAACCGGCTATGTGGGCAGCATCCCGCGCGAAGACAGCGTGTGGAATGAAGTGTCGAAAGGAAATATTCGCTCGGCAGGGTTTGATCTCAATGGATTGTGGTCACCTTGGTATACGCTGCATAAAGTCTTCTCCGGACTGATGGATGCCTATCTCTATGCCAACAACGAAAAAGCAAAAACCGTGGTAATCAAATTTGCCGATTGGGCCGATCACATTACAGTAGGTTTGAATGATGAGCAACTTCAGAAAATGCTGGCCTGTGAATTTGGGGGCATGAATGAAGCGCTGATCAATGTGTATGCTATCACCGGTAATAGGAAGTACCTGGTAGTGGCCGATCGGTTTTATCACAAAGCCATTATGGATCCGTTGGCCGAACAGAAGGATCAGCTCAGCGGCAAACATTCCAATACCCAAATCCCAAAAATCATTGGGGCCGCAAGACGCTATGAATTAACTCAAACCGAACGCGACAAAACTATTTCCGAATTCTTCTGGAATACCGTGGTGAACAAGCATACCTACGTAATGGGTGGCAACAGCGAGTACGAATATCTGACTGAACCGGGCAAACTTACAAATCACCTGAGCCAAAACACAGCTGAGACGTGCAACACGTATAATATGATGAAGCTCACGCGGCATCTCTTTAGTTGGTATCCCAATGCAGCACTATTTAATTTCTATGAACGGGCTCTTTATAATAATATCCTGTCGTCACAACATCCGCAAAGTGGCATGATGTGTTACTTTACTCCACTGCGCATGGGGGCAAAAAAAGAATTCAGTACTCCGTTCGATTCCTTCTGGTGCTGTGTAGGCTCGGGTATTGAAAACCATGTAAAGTATGGAGAGGCTATTTACAACCGCGGGAAAGATGGCAGTGTGTATGTCAATCTGTTCATTGCCTCTGAGTTGAACTGGAAAGAGAAGAATGTGGTAATTAAACAGGAAACCACGTTCCCGTATGGGGATGCAATTACTCTGTCAATCCTTTCTGGTAAACCCCAAAAGTTTACTATGAGAATTAGAAAACCTGAGTGGGCTTCTACAGCACAATTTAAAATCAACAAAAAAGTAATTCAACCTGTAATGGAGAGCAATGGTTATTGGTCAATAACACGAACATGGAAAAAAGGAGATGTGGTTGAACTTGTTTTGCCAATGCAACTTCATACCGAGCCGATGCCCGACAATGCCAACCGGATTGCCGTGTTGTACGGCCCTATTGTATTAGCGGGGGATTTAGGAACCATAAAACCTGATCCCGTGAAAGGAATTCCCGTATTTGTGAATGAACATAAAAACGTAGATGAATGGGTGCAGCCGATGAGTACCAAAGATCTAATCTTTCAGGCGAAGGGTGTGAGTACAACCGGAGACATTACATTTAGTCCGCTGTATCAGTTTACTGATCATTATTATAGTGTGTATTGGGATCAGTTTACAACCCAAAGCTGGGCGCAACAGCAAGTCGCCTACGAAACCGAGAAAGAACGCATCCGGAAACTCGAGGAAAGAACGGTTGATGTGCTTCGGCTGGGCGAGATGCAACCCGAGCGCGATCATAATGTAACCGGGGAACGTACTACCAAAGGCGAAGATAACGACCGTACCTACCGCGATGCAGATGAACGCGGCTGGTTTTCATTTCAAATGAAAGTACAGTCCGACACTGAGAATACATTGATGCTTACCTACTGGGGTAGCGAGCGTGGCCGCAAGATGTTCGACATTTTTGTAGACGAAGTGAAAATCGGAACCCAGGAATTGAACAGCAATGACCCCGGTAAGTTCTTTGATGTAAATTATCTATTGGCACCCGAACTGTTTAAAAACAAAACATCCGTTACCGTAAAGTTGGTTGCTTTACCGGGTAAGCGAGTAGGCGCACTGTATGGAGCGCGGGTGGTACGTGGAAAAGTTGAGAAGTGAGAACAGCAGCAGGTGTCCTTTGCCGTTGAGCTAAAATCGCTAGGGCCTTTTTTATAAAAAGAGTAACTTACTTTTTACATGCATCAGATCACTTAAAGCGGTCTGTCTGCTAATTAACAAAAATCAAACTTGAAAAGACTACTTCCCATCGTAATATCACTTGCGCTGATAGTTTCAGTGGTCGCTTACATTTACTGGCCGGTCGACAAAATTGATTACAGCACGCAGGTAAAACCCATCTTCAATAAGAAGTGCATTGCCTGTCATGGCGGAGTAAAACAAAAAGCTGGTTTTAGTTTACTGTTCCGGGAAGAAGCCCTTGGGAACACTGAATCCGGAAAGCCAGCTATTATTCCCGGCAAACCGGATGAAAGCGAACTGATTCGAAGAATTTCATTAGAAGATCCGGAAGAAAGGATGCCGTACAAACACGAACCCCTTTCAGAAGATGAAATTGAAATTCTTACCCAATGGATTAAACAAGGTGCCGAATGGGGCGAGCACTGGGCCTATGTTCCGGTAAAGGAGGAAGGAGTGCCCAACCTAAAAAGTGACTGGATAAAAAATGATATTGATCCGTTTATTCTTGAGAGGTTAACAGCAGAAAAATTAACTCCTTCAGCAGAAGCGGACAAACCAACCTTATTGAGAAGGGTAAGCCTGGATTTAACCGGCTTGCCTCCGGATGAAACCACGGCTAAAAAATATTTAGATGATACCTCTGATAAGGCTTACGAAAATCTTGTCGATGATTTATTGGCTTCGCCTCGCTATGGCGAACGATGGACTGCCTTATGGATGGATCTTGCCCGGTATGCAGATACCCGCGGGTATGAAGCGGATCGCGGTCGCACGATCTGGAAATACCGCGACTGGTTGATTCATGCGTTCAATGATGATAAGCCCTATGACGAATTTCTGATTGAGCAGATGGCGGGTGACCTGCTGCCCAATCCTGATGATTCAAAATACATAGCCACGGCTTTCCATCGTAACACCATGACCAATGATGAAGGGGGTACCGAGAACGAAGAGTTCCGAACGGCTGCGGTGTTAGACAGGGTCAATACAACCTGGAGTGCATTGATGGGAACAACCTTTAATTGTGTGCAATGTCATAGCCATCCGTATGATCCGTTTAAGCATGAAGAGTATTATAACTTCGTAGCCTTCTTCAATAACACCCGCGATGAAGATGCCGAATCTGAATATCCTTTGCTTCGTCAATATAAGGGTGCCGATAGTATCAGGTTATTACAACTGAAAGACTGGCTTGCGGCTAATGTTACCAGCGAAAAGAGCTATGAGTATTACACCTTCTTAAAAACATGGCAACCAACAATTAACTCGTTGCAGTGCGATGAGTTTACGAATGGCGCGTTAATCAGCAGCTGGTTTGCGGGCTTGCGAAAAGACGGAACATGCCGACTCCCCAACGTATTTCTGGAAAATAAGAACCAGCTCATGTTCCGTTACATTTCCGATTACGAAAATGGGAAGTGGTTAATTTATCTGGATAGCCTGAACGGGCCCCTGCTGAAAACAGTTACACTCACAAAAGCAAAAGACTGGAAGATTTCTACTGTGGAAATTCCTGTCGTTGCCGGCAGGCATCATCTGTATTTCAAATATGAGAACCCAACGTTGAAATCACTCGATGAGACCGGGGTCTTGTTTGAATGGTTTCAGTTTGGAGAAAAATTTCCGGGAGCAGGCAAGCCTGGCTATGATGTAGCGCAAAAGAATTTTACTGATCTGATGAACGCAAAAGTTGAAACTACCCCCATCATGTTCGAGAATAATAAAGAAATGTTTCGGTCGACACATGTTTTTGAACGAGGTAACTGGCTGGTGCCCGGCAACGAAGTGAATCCGGAAGTGCCCAAGGTGATGAATCCCATGGATGCGAATGCCCCAAAGAACAGATTAGGACTTGCTCAATGGATGGTAGATAAAAAAAATCCTTTGGTTTCAAGAACCATGGTGAATCGTTTGTGGGAACAATTATTCGGTTCGGGGTTAGCTGAAACCCTGGAGGACCTGGGAACGCAAGGGATTCCACCCACGCACAAAGAACTACTGGATCACTTATCATGGAAATTCATGACCGATTTCGATTGGAGTGTGAAAAAATTGTTGAAAGAAATGGTGATGTCTGCTACGTATCGTCAGGATTCAAAAACCAATGATACCCTGCAACGAATCGATCCGCTCAATAAACTCTATGCACGCGGGCCGCGCATCCGGTTATCGGCAGAACAACTACGGGATCAGTCATTGGCAGTAAGTAATTTGCTAAGCGAAAAAATGTACGGCAAGAGTGTGATGCCGTTTCAGCCTGAAGGAATCTGGCGTTCGCCTTACAATGGCGCAAAATGGGAGAAGAGTAAGGGCGAAGATCAAAACCGCAGAGCGCTTTATACCTATTGGAAAAGAACAGCCCCTTATCCTACCATGATCACCTATGATGGTGGGGCTCGTGAAGTTTGTGTTACGCGAAGAATCCGAACCAACACCCCGTTACAGGCGCTAACCACCTTGAATGATTCTGCCTATTTCGTAATGGCGCGAAATTTTGCCTTTAAAATGCAGACACTTGATAAGGATGTTAACAAACAAATCAGCAAAGGCTATGAGTCGATGTTCTTTAAGCCGATATCCGATAACAGGCTAAGCGCCTTGACTGAACTGTATTCGGTGTCCAGGAGTAAGTTCGCGAAGGATGAAAAGGCAGCGCTTGAAATTATCGGAACAAAAGACACCCAACCGAAACCTGAAACAGCAGCCCTGGTGATGGTGGCGAATGCCATGCTTAACTTGGATGAATGGGTGAACAAAAACTAATGGAGATTAAATGACTAAAGAAGAAATCCATATTGAACAACTACTCAAAGAAGCGGAACACAGCGCGTTGCATCATTATACACGCAGGCATTTTCTAAAAGAAAGTGCGATGGGCTTAGGGGCGCTGGCCCTGGGTTCATTGTTTGGTTGCGACAGCAAGTCACCGGCAATGGCGAACTTCTTTGATGCTACCAATCCGCTTGCTCCCAAACCTCCGATGTTTCCAGGCAAAGCCCGGTCGGTAATTTATATTCATATGGCTGGTGCGCCATCGCAGTTGGAGTTGTTCAGTTTTAAACCTGAGCTCGCCAAACTTGACGGTCAGGATTGTCCGCCATCATTATTGGAAGGAAAAAAGTTTGCTTTTATCAGAGGCGTACCCAAAATGCTGGGGCCGCAGGCAAAATTTAAACAGCATGGTAAGAGTGGACTATGGCTCTCCGAAAATCTTCCACACTTGTCAACCGTGGTGGATGAGATGGCTATCTTAAATGCTGTCACCACCGATCAGTTCAATCATGCGCCAGCACAGTTATTAATGCATACCGGCACAGCGCGATTGGGTAGACCAAGCCTTGGTTCGTGGGTTACCTACGGCCTGGGTTCAGAAAATAAAAACCTTCCGGGATTTGTGGTGCTTACTTCCGGAGGCAATAATCCTGATGCAGGCAAGAGTGTTTGGGGCAGTGGATTTTTACCCAGTGTATATCAGGGTGTGCAGTGCCGGAGTGAAGGCGATCCGGTACTTTTTATAAAAGATCCACCCGGCATAGATCGGGATTTACGCAAAGCTTCCATCGATGCCATCAATAAAATCAACAAGGAACAATACGAAGAGTATAAGGATCCGGAAACGCTTTCGCGGATTGCACAATATGAGATGGCGTACAAAATGCAGATCTCTGTTCCGGAGGTGATGAACATCAATGACGAGCCAGCCTACATTCATGAGATGTATGGAACAAAACCAGGCGAAGCCAATTTTGCAAACAATGTGTTACTCGCCCGTAAGCTGGTTGAAAAAGGAGTTCGCTTTATCCAGCTCTTTGATTGGGGGTGGGATGCGCATGGCGATTCGGCCGGGAACGCGGTTGATATTGGGTTGATTAATAAATGTCGTAAAGTCGATAAGCCCATCACGGCATTGATTCTCGATTTAAAACAAAGAGGATTGCTGGACGAGACTCTGGTAATCTGGGGTTCAGAATTTGGCAGAACCCCGATGCAGGAAAATCGCGAAGGAAAGAAAATGCCATTTAAGGGAAGAGATCATCATGCAGAAGCGTTCAGCATCTGGATGGCAGGTGGCGGAATCAAAGGCGGCACCTCGTATGGCGAAACTGATGAAATAGGGTATAGCGCTGTAAGCGGAAAAGTCGATGCCTTCGATATTCAGGCAACCATCTTGAATCAGCTGGGCTTCGATCACGAAAAATTCACCTATGAATCGCAAGGGCGGCCATTTCGGTTAACGGATGTGAGCGGAAAAGTAATTCATCAAATTATTTCGTAATGAAACTAAACAGACGACAATTCATCGCGGCCACTACAGCTACCGGCACCAGCCTCTTGTTATCTTCAATGGAGTCCTTTGCAAAACCTATTATGGCAAATAATCAATCTGGTTACTCATTAATGATCTTTGCAACCAATTGGGGCTTCTCCGGTTCATGGGATGAGTTTGCATGGAAAGTAAAGCAAGCCGGCTACGATGGCATGGAAATCTGGTGGCCCGGAGATGAAAAAGATCGGAATGACCTCTTTGCAGCCCTTGACAAGCACAAGTTGAAAATCGGATTTCTGGTTGGCGGAGGTGACAAAGATTTTCAAAAGCACCTTGCGCAATTTCAGCAGAGTTTGTCAGCAGCCGCCAAAGCAAAACCGGTTTACATCAATTGCCATTCGGGCAAAGATTTTTTTTCTTTCGATCAGAGCAAACAGTTTATGGACTTCACCGAAAAGGTGAATAAGGAAACGGGTGTTCCGATTTATCATGAAAGTCATCGGGGACGGATTTTGTTTGCTGCCAACATTACACGGCAGTTTATCGAAAAGGTACCAGGTCTTAGGCTCACCCTCGACATCTCTCACTGGTGCAACGTGCATGAATCTTACTTAAGTGATCAGGAAGAAACAATTGCCCTGGCACTGAATCGTACGGATCATATTCATGCGCGCATCGGTCATCCCGAAGGTCCGCAGGTAAGTGATCCGCGCGCACCGGAGTGGAAACAGGCAGTGGAAACTCATTTTGGTTGGTGGGATAAAGTTGTGGAAAGGAAGAAGAAGGAAGGTAAACTGATGACTTTCTTAACCGAGTTCGGACCGCCAGATTATATGCCAACATTGCCTTATACCAGGCAGGCAGTCGCCAATCAATGGGATATCAATGTGTATATGATGGAGGTGCTACGCAAGCGCTACGCTTAAAACCATGCAGGAATTTATCGGGCGGCTACATCCGTTACTCGTTCACTTACCAATCGGCATCTTATTGCTGGCAATACTCTTTGAATGGTTGCCTGCCCGCAAACCGTTCAAAGCAATACGAAGGTCTATTCGCTTCATTTTATGGATTGGTTTTTTAAGCGCTGTAGTTTCGGGAATTACTGGCTACACGTTATCGCAATCTGGCGAATATGAATTGAAAGCCGTGAAGTGGCATCAGTATTCCGGAATTGCCCTGATCATTTTTTCATTTGTATATGCCTGGGCGAGGGGGCAAAAGCAACTTAGACCAATTTTTAAATTATTATCTCTTGTAGCTCTTGGGCTGCTTACTACTACAGGCCATCTGGGTGGTACTCTTACTCATGGAGAAGGGTATCTGACCTCCGGTTTTGATTCAGTTAAAGAAGCCGATCTTTCAAAGGTGAATTTGCAGCAAGCAATTTATTATGATGATCTCGTGAAACCGATTCTGGCATCAAGGTGCTATGGATGTCATGGATCATCAAAACAAAAAGGCAAACTTCGATTGGATGAACCCCAGCATATTCTGAAAGGTGGCAAGGATGGGGTAGTCCTGGTGGCAGGAAAGGTGGATGAGAGTGAAATGATTGATCGGATGTTATTGCCTCTGGATGATGAAGATCACATGCCCCCCAAAGAGAAAAAGCAATTGACTGAAAAAGAAATTGCGGTGCTGAAGATATGGATTGCATCGGGTGCGGATTTCAAGAAGTCGGTTAAAGAATTAAACCAAGTGACAGAACTTGAAAATATCCTGAGTTCACAAAAAACTATCCACGTGCCGGATGTTCCTGAAAAAGAAGTTGCTCCCGCTGACTCAAAAGCATTGGCGGAGTTACATAAACTCGGGGTTGTGATCGTACCGGTAGCCTCTGGCAGTAATTATCTTTCCGCCAACCTGATCAATGCAACAGCCCTGGATTCGGTTATGGATTTATTGATTGCATTAAAAGCACAACTGGTTTGGCTCAAAGCCGGAAATCAACCGGTAACCGATTTACAGCTTTCAAGGGTATCCTCTTTAACCGCGCTTACCCGCCTCGCGTTGGAACACACAGAAATTACCGATCAGGGAATAAGTGCCTTGAAGTCTTTGACATCTCTGCAGCATCTTAATCTCAACTACACAAAAGTAACCGCTGCCGGAGTGATGGCACTGGCTCCTTTAAAGAATCTGCAGACGATATACCTTTATGGAACCAACATAAAACCGCAAGAGTTGGCTGGGTTAAACAAGTCTTTCCCTACCACCCATCTGGAACTTGGAAATTATGTAGTGCCTGCATTGCCAACCGATACGGTGGAAGTAAAGGGATCCATTTAATAAGCAGATCCCGCCTTACGGACTGATAAAAACAAGTTATATTTCGTAGGAGAATGAAAGCGCTGGAAAACAAGAAGCTGGTAATCATGGGTGGCACCACCGGGCTGGGCCTCTCGGCTGCAAAAGCATTTGTAGCAGAAGGCGCACGGGTTGTTGTGGTGGGCAGAAACCATGAAAGCGCAACAGAAGCGTCAGCAATTCTTAAGGAAAATGGAATTGCCCGTGTCGGTGATGCCTGCGAAGAAACTACCGCACAATCAGCCATCGAAACCTGTCTGAATAAATTCGGAGGCTTTGATGGGCTCTATCATGTTGCAGGGGGCAGTGGACGCAAGTTTGGTGATGGCCCTTTGCATGAGCTAACGTTGGAAGGCTGGAACAAAACACTGGAACTGAACCTGACTTCGCTGATGCTTTCCAACCGGGCAGCTATCCAAACCTTCATTAAAAGAAAAACTGCTGGCACTATTTTAAATATGGGCTCGGTATTGGGTTATTCGCCATCCCCGAAACACTTTGTTACTCACGCCTATGCAGCTTCCAAAGCGGCTGTTATCGGGTTTACAAAATCAACAGCAGCCTACTACGCCAAAGAAAATATTCGCATAAATGTCCTGGCTCCGGCCCTGGTTGTAACTCCCATGGCTCAGCGTGCGGCAAATGATGAAGTGATTCTTTCCTTTATCAAAACAAAGCAGCCGTTAGATGGTGGCCGCATTGGCGCACCGGGTGACCTTGATGGGGCTGCCATTTATTTTATGTCCGATCAATCGCGCTTTACAACGGGGCAGGTGCTAGCGGTAGATGGGGGTTGGGAAGTAAGTGAGGGTCAATATTGAAGTATGGAAAAACTATCCATCGGCATTGACTTAGGGTGTACACACATCAAAGCGATTCTGGTACAGGATGATGGAACAGTTTTAAAAGAACACCGCGAAGACACACAGGAGCACAATGACCAACATTGGAAAAATTCAGTGGCCCGTGTGATTAAAGAATTTAAATCGGGAAATAAAATTGATGCTTTCGGTCTTTCAGCACCGGGGTTAGCAAACCCAACCAATACCTGTATTGAGTTTATGCCCGGTCGTTTGCCGGGATTGGAAAATTTCAACTGGTCGGATTTTACAGGCGAGCGTATCTATATTTTAAATGATGCGCACGCAGCCTTGATGGCAGAAGCAAAGTTTGGAGTAGCAAAAAATTTAAAGCATGTCGTGATGCTCACCCTGGGTACCGGTGTGGGTGGCGGTATTTTAATCGATGGTAAATTATATCAGGGCGTAGGCCAGATGGCCGGGCATTTGGGTCATGTTACCGTTCATGCCGAAGATTTGGTTAAAGACGTGACGAACATGCCCGGCAGCCTGGAAGATGCAATTGGCAATCTTACCATAAAGGAACGCACGAAAGGAAAATTTGAAACCACCTGGGATCTTGTAAAAGCCTATGAAGCAAAAGACTCATTTGCCACAAAAGTCTGGCTATCGTCCATTCAAAAACTCGCGGTAAGCATTGCCTCCTTTATCAATGTACTTTCACCCGAGCTTGTTATTATTGGCGGGGGAATTTCAAAAGCCGAAGAATTGTTGATGAAGCCTTTGAACGAATATCTTTCTCAAGTTGAGTGGCGACCGGGCGGTAAACAAACTCCTATACGCCTGGCTCATTTCTCAGACCTTGCCGGAGCATTGGGCGCGGCCGGCTTTGCCCTTTCTAAAATCAATCAGAAATTATGAACGTAATTCAAAAATATCTTGGCTTAAGCAAGGAACTGGTCGACCGCGTATCCGCTCAGGAAGCAGACATTCAACGAGCAGCATCGTGGTTTGCAAAAACAATTCTTGCCGGACGAATGGTGCATGTATTCGGCTCCGGTCACAGCCGCATCATGGTAGAAGAAATGTGGCCGCGATATGGATCATTCCCAGGCTTCAACCCCATTGTTGAATTATCCCTCACGTTTCACAATCTGGTGGTCGGTGCCAATGGTCAGCGCCAGGCTATGTTTCTTGAAAACGTGTCGGGTCTTGCCGAGCGTATTCTTAGAAATTTTGATATTGAATCAACTGACTCTGCATTGATCATCTCATCCAGCGGAACGAATGTTGTTCCCGTAGAGATGGCCGAATTATTTCAGCAGAAAAAAGTAAAAGTTGTCTCTATCCTCACACGTAAGCATTCAGAGAAAAGCGAAAGCAAACGAGCCGATGGAAAGAAGCTGGGTGATTTTTCGGATTTGGTTTTAGATACCGGTGCTCCTGTGGGCGATTCGATGATCTCCATTCCTGGTTTAGAAACCCCGGTCTCTCCAGGTTCAACGGTGGGCGGTGCATTACTAATCAATTGCATCAAGGCAGAAGTAGCAAGGGTGTTAACCGAAGCTGGCCACCCACCCAAAGTACTCACAGCGGCCAATGTGGTGGGAAAAGATAAAGCCATTCAACTTTTTGAAAGCGCCTATGACGAACATGCCCATCGTCTGGCAAAATTGTATCAACATGTAGGTGAATCAAAAAAATAAACTATGCAACCTGTTCCTATCCGTACCACCGTTATTGGCAGCTATCCGTTTCCGGGATGGCTTGAATTCGCTGTTAAAAACCTTCATGAGTTTGGCAATGCCGATCGCGAAGAATTAATTGAAGATGCTGTAATCGCTGCCATCCACGATCAGGTTACAGCCGGACTTGATGTGATCACAGATGGCGAACAAACCCGGCTTGATTTTAATCTTTCTTTTTACGGATTCATCAAAGGCATAAAAGAAAATACCGATGAACTCAGAAAGTTCGGGCCGGCTGCTCATGACCAGCGGGGCAAGAACTCAATCGTTGATACATTAACGGCTCCCGATGGATTAGGTGCGGTAAAGGAATTTAAACGACTTCAGAAACTGGCTCCCAAAGGACCGGTGTTAAAAACAAGTGTGCCCGGACCCTATACATTAAGTGGACGCTTGCTTCCCAACGAAAAATACAAAGACCGCTATGCGATCACAGAAGCATTACTTCCAATGATAAAAAAGGAACTGGAAGATTTAGTAGCGGCTGGGTGTACTGAAATCACGGTAGACGAACCTTCCATGAGTTGCTACGCGTACAAAGAAGATACGAAACGATTTGTAGATATTTTCAATCGCACCGTACAAGGGGTGATAGGTAAGTGTAGGCTTTCTACCCATTTATGCTTTGGAAACTTTAAAGGCCGACCGGTTGGATATCGGAGCCTGGCTCCCATGTTACCAGATTTTCTAAATCTTGCTGTTGATGAAGTTCACATCGAAATGGCCAACCGTGAATTTGCGGAAATAGAATTACTGGCTGCCTTCGCTGAAAAGATGGACGTAGCCGTGGGCATCATTGATGTAAAGAATTATTACATCGAAACGGAGGACGATGTAGTGCAACGAATTAAGAAATGCCTGAAATACGTGCCCGCTGAAAAGTTGGCCGTAGCTCCGGATTGTGGCTTGAGTCAAACCGCACGCTGGGCTTCGAGACAGAAGTTGGTAAACATGGTGAAGGGCGCAAGAAAAGTAAGAGAGAATTTAAAATAGTTGCTCGTTACAGGTCACTGATTAGTTGAGTGTAAATTTATAAGTTAGTAGTAACAAACGAGGAACCAGCAGCCACTTAAGTATGATCAAACCTCACAAGCAAGGCCCTTCACTCGCAGCCGAAATCCGGGACACTAAAAGTGCGGGTAACGCGGAGTCATTTGATATCTGGTGGCTGGGGCAGAGTGGCTTTCTGATCCAGTGGAATAAGAAGTGTTTGTTATTCGATCCCTATCTCTCGGATTCACTCACAAAGAAATACGCTACTACCAACAAACCGCACGAGCGGATCAGCGAATTAGTAATTGACCCGAATCTGCTGGATTGCATTGACATCGTTACCTCCAGCCATAATCACACCGACCACCTCGATGCGAAAACCCTGAAACCGGTTTTATCAAAAAATAAAAATGTTACGTTCATCATTCCGGAAGCTAACCGCGACTTTGTTGTAGACCGGGTAAAGTGCAAGCGAGAACTGCCCATCGGATTAACCGATGGTGAAAAAAAGGAAATCGATGGCTTTACAGTTCATGGCGTGCCTGCAGCGCACAATGAAATTGAGCGGGACGAACAAGGCCGTTGTAAGTTTATGGGCTATGTAGCGCAATTCGGAAAATTTTCGGTTTACCACAGTGGCGATACCTTGTGGTATGATGGAATGATAAAGATTTTAAAGCCGTTCGGGGTAGATGTTGCTTTTCTCCCCATCAATGGGAATGACCCGGCCCGCGGTGTTGCCGGAAACTTAAACTGCGAAGAAGCTGCCCGGCTGGGAAAAGCAATTAATGCGAAGCTGGTAATTCCACATCATTACGATTTGTTTAAGTTCAATACGGCTGATCCAAAAGACTTTGAAAGAGAAGCAAAACAAATCAATCAGCCATATAGAGTCTTACAATTGGGAGATCACTTTAACAGCAGGTGACGGCAGAATTAACTTCTCAATTAACCACAGGCGCCTTCTTCACCATCACCACCTCCACTCCTTTCTCTTTTGCCAGGTTATTAATCCGATCTACATTTTTATCGATGGTGTTTCTTAAACGGTTCAATTCTTCGTCTACCTGCTTAGTCAGCATTTGTCTTACTTCTTCTCCCTGTTGAGTGGGGCGGAAATCACCCTGAGCTTGCTCTACCATCAAATGAGCAAGCTGGTTATTCATTTTAATGCCATAGTTTATGGGGTCTTGCACACTGCGGTTACGGGTTTCATGAATGTTGTTTTCATGGGTCGTAAGTTCCTGTTCAAATTGTTTCACCAGATCCGCCAATTCCTTGAATTGCGCCTCGGTGCCAATTTTACCTTTAAGAAAACTAAGATCTTCCTTGATTTTCCGAATGTCAATCACACCTTGATTTGCCTCGCTTACCTTATTGCGGACTTTCATTAAGAAATCAAACTGCGCCTGAAAATCTTCCTGCGTAGTTTCAATGCGCGGATCTTTCAAAATTTCAAATTCCTGCTCGGAAGAATTTCCACCTGCCTGTCCGGCAGGCAGGTTCACGGTTAATCTTACTTTGTATTTACCGGGCACCGCTTTTGGGCCCTGATTGGGCGATCCATAAAACACCAATCCCGGAAAGGTTGTATAACCCGGATAGCGCATGTCCCAAACAAATCGATTGCCACCACTCTTTACTGTGAGTTGTTCGGCTCCTTTCGCTTTATTATTAAATGATTTAATCACGGTGCCCCCGGATTCAATTATCTCCAGCTTCACCTCTGATTTATCATCTATACTTTTCACATAATAATGTATCATCACTCCCCCTGGATGATTCTCACCTTCCAGTTTGCGATTTACTCCCCGCCAGCCAGCACCCCCCGGCATCCGGTAGCTGGGCATGGGTTTAAATAAAACTGATTCCTTTCCACTCATTTCTTTTGCCAATTGATGCAGAGGCGTGAGATCATCAATCAGCCAAAAGCTACGACCATGCGTTGCCGCGATGAGGTTATCATTTTTTACGGCCAGATCAGCAATGGGCACGGGCGGAAGATTCAATTGAAGTTTACTCCAGCTTGCTCCGTCATCAAAGGAAATCCACATTCCCTTTTCTGTACCGGCATATAATAACCCCTGACGTTTTGGGTCAGCCCGCACCACACGGGCAAATTCTTCTTTAGGAATTCCATTGGTAATCAGTGACCAGGTTTTACCATAATCGGTAGTTTTGTAGATGTAGGGTGTATAGTCGCCAAACTTGTATGAAGTAGCAACGGCATAGGCTCCGCCTTTCACAAAGGGATTAATATCGATGCTGTTCCACATATTAAGTTTAGGAGAACCAGCCGGTGTTACATTCTTCCAGTCCTTTCCTCCATCGATGGTAACATGCAGTAAGCCATCATCGGACCCGGTCCAGATTTCATCTTTTGTGTACGGAGATTCTGCAATTACAAAAATGTTCGCATAGTACTCGGCTCCTGTATTGTCTTGCGTGATCGGCCCACCCGATGATTTAATGGTTTCTGGTTCGCCTCTGGTTAAATCCGCGCTGATTACTTCCCAGCTTTGTCCCCCGGTATAGGTTACATGCAGGTAGTTGGAGCCTGCGTACAATTTCTTTGGATCATGATGTGAAAACGTAAGCGGATAGTTCCAGTTGAACCGATACTTCATTACCTCCACCCCGGAACCAGCCGGCAGAAACGGCCATACATTCGTACTCCGCTCCTGACCATTATCAAGATTTTGCATACTCATGTAACCCTTATAATCACTACCATAGATAATGTTGGGATTCGTTGGGTCGGGTGCCAGGTGGGCACTTTCGCCAATAGAAAGAGCCGTCCAATCATTTTCAGTAATACTGGTGCCCGAAGTGCGATGTGGAATGCGCACACTTGTGTTGTCTTGCTGCGCTCCGAGAATGTTGTACGGAAAAGAATTATCGATCGTAACCCGATAAAACTGGGCCGTAGGTTGATTGTGATAGGTTGTCCAGTTCTCGCCTCCGTCATTTGAAACCTGACCGCCACCATCATCGGCCATCGCCATGCGCTGATTATTATTTGGATCAATCCATAGATCGTGATGATCTCCGTGCGGAGCATCTTTCAACTCAAAGGTTTTGCCGCCATCCTTTGAAACCCCATAACTAACGTTGAGCACATATACTTTATCTTCATTCTGTGTATCGGCATAAATGCGACAGTAATACCATGCCCGTTGCAATAAAGCCCGATCCTGATTTATCCGGGCCCAGGTTTTACCGGCATCTTCCGATCGGTAAACGCCAGGAGCTTCTGTGTTTTCAATAATGGCCCAGATACGATTCGTATTTACCGGTGAAACTGCAATCCCAATAATTCCATTGATGCCTTTGGGCATACCGGGTTTATCCGAAAGATTTTCCCACGTATCGCCTCCATCTGTACTCTTCCATAATTTCGAATCCGGTCCACCGCTATCCATACGATAGCCGTTGCGTTTCATATTCCATGTGGCAGCATACATGATGCGTGGATTTCCCGGATCGAAAATCAAATCACCCGCACCTGCTGTATCGTTGATGTATAAAATTTTCTTCCAGGTCTGGCCGCCATCTGTACTGCGATATACTCCGCGCATTTCATTAGGCTTCCAGAGATTCCCCATGGCTGCCACATAAACTACTTCCGGGTTTTTTGGATGAACCCGAATTCTCGAAATGTGCCTTGACTCTGAAAGTCCAATATGCTTCCAACTTGCCCCGGCATCGGTAGATTTCCAAACGCCCCAGCCGCTCGAAACATTGTTGCGCAATGTCTGCTCGCCTTCGCCTGCATAAATAACATTGGGATCACTTTCAGCAACAGCTACAGCTCCAATGGTTCCTCCGAAATAGGCATCGGTAAGATTAGACCAGGTTTGGCCTGCATCATTGGTACGCCAAACCCCGCCACCCACTCCACCAAAGTAATACACGTTAGGATTGCCAGGCACCCCCGTTATCGTTGACGATCTCCCGCCCCGGAAGGGACCTAGTTCGCGCCAGCGGATGCCTGAGTAAAGTGATTGCTCAAAAGTTTGGGTATTTGCGGTGGTAACTGGCTTCTTCTGAGCTTGCAAACCGAAGACAATTGAAAGAGCGAGGATAAAAGACAGGAAGCGCATAGAGTTTATTTAGTATCTCGAATTACTAAAATTTTTCGCGCCTATGATCCATAATTATGCAGGCGGCAAGTCTCTTATAAGGGATGCTATTTAGACCATGTATTGCTACCAGACGCTGTAAATTCAAACTGTTTGGCTTATATTTATAATATGGACAGTCATACATTGGTTTCCGAGTTCTTTCTCTTCCGATTATTAATCAACACGGCATTTATGATCCTTGTGGTTCGTGTGATTTATTTTAAAACCTATCATAAAAGCGATCTGTTCTTCACCTTCTTTCTTCTAAACTTCATCGTGTTCCTGCTTTCCTATATGCTCGAACAAGCGAAAGCATTTAATTCACTGAGCAGCGCGTTCGGGTTGCTCGCAGCGTTTTCTCTGCTTCGGTTTAGGACCGAAACCCTGACCACCAAAGACATGACCTACCTATTCATCATGATGGCAGTGGGGTTGATCAATTCTGTTATGAAAGGATCTTATCTCGAAATTTCGGGAATCAATTTTGCGATCGCTGTGGTCGTATACGCTGTGGATGGCAATCAGCTAATGCGAAATCAAAAAATTAAAATTGTAGAGTATGATAAAATTGAAAATATAAGACCCGAACAACATCAACAGCTACTTAGTGACCTAAAGGAACGCACCGGGCTAGATATTAAAAAGACGACTATCGAGCAGATTGATTTAGTGAAGAATAGAGCCATCATTAAAATTTACTACTACTAAGTCATGAAAAAATCCACTTATTTAACCCTGTTATTCTGTGCCTATGCCTTCCTTGGCAAAGCGCAAAAGGCCGATGTGCCCCCTATTTTTCAGAATCAACAACCTCTTACATTAAGTATGAGCTTCTCCATTAAAGAGGTAAAGAAAAACACGGTTGACTCTATATACATTCCCTCAACACTCAAATTTAAGAATGATGCTGGAGCAATGGATTCAATCCCGGTAAGAATCCGGGCTCGTGGTAACTTTCGAAGAGCCAATTGCTTTTTCCCTCCTATTCGGATGAAAATGAAAAAGGGTGATGCAGAAAAAACAATCTTCTCAGGAAACAAAGATTTTAAGCTCGTATTACCATGCCAAACAGCTAAGTCAGGGAATGACTTAATCATGAAAGAATATTTGTGCTACAAATTACTTGAACCGCTTACTCCCTATCATTTTCACACCCGTCTTGCAGACATTACGCTTACCGACAAAAGCGGCAAACCTAAAACCTATACTGTAAAGGGTTTTCTTATTGAAGATGATGATTTAATCGCTCATCGGTTTAATGGAAAAGTTGTTGAGCAACAGATTCATCCGATGCAACTAAATGATACAGCCTCTGTTGTGAATGACTTATTTCAATTCATGATTGCCAACACGGACTGGTCTGCCGCAGGGCAGCACAATACAAAAATTATTCAATTGCCACCCAGTAAAAAAATTCCACTAGCTTATGACTTTGATATGGCGGGATTAGTAAATGCTCCCTATGCTACAGTCAATGAAACCCTAAGCATCAGCAATGTTCAGGAAAGATTATACCGCGGTTTTTGTCGCAACGAAGCTACCGTTCAATTTGTTCGTTCAGAGTATCTCAGGCATGAAAAAGATCTTATGAAAGTAATCAGTGATCATCAATCTTATTTTAATGAAAGGGATTACGCTGGCATAAGTAAATTTATCGAAGACTTCTATGCTATTCTGAAGAACGACAAAAGGTTTAAAGACGCTATTATTAACGGGTGTCGTACAAAATAATCTCAACTAAAAAGGCCCCGATGAGGGGCCTTTTTATTCAATATCTTGTAATTTCTAATTATTAATTGGTGCATCCTTCGTTTCTGTAATCACAGCGGGCAGGTTCTTTTCCTTGAACATGCGATTGTAATTATTTATGTCCTTTTGAATCAATTCATTCATCTGTTGCTTGTACTTAGACCAGTCCGTCTGCACGTCACGCGAACGATCCTGAACTCCCTTCGTCAGGCGTGGGTCGTGGGTATCGGCCACCCCCCGCAATTGCAGAAACTCAGAGTTTAACTTATTAGGAAAGTTGATAACATCCTGAAAGTTTTTGGAACGGGGCTCAATGAGATTTGATTCCCATTGATCAATCTTTTTGATCAAATCCTTGCCATTTTGAATGATCTCTTTTGCATCCGGATTACTTTTCAACGATTCATTTATGGTCTCAACTTGTTTTTTCACTTGCCGCATATTGTTCACTGACTCTTGTAGCTCATCAAACTGCTCACCGGCCTGTTTCAAAAATTCCTGCTGCGCTGCCCACTCGGCTGCGGTAGCCGTTACTTTCGGATCAGAGATTATCTCCAAATCCGTTTCTGATGATTGGCCTTTGAAAGTAACACGGGCCTTGTATTTACCCGGTGCAACACGCTGACCACTATAATCACCATATACATAAACTCCGGGCACACCACTCAATCCTTCCGTACGAAAATCCCAGGCAAATCTGTTAATCCCTGCCTCTGCAGGAATAGTTTGCGGTGCTGATGGCCCACCTGGCCAGGGTTTAAATGTCTCATCCTTTTTGTTGGTGTACTTGCGAATCAGTTTACCGTTGGCATCCATGATTTCTAACGTCACTTTGCTGGTATCCGCTTTTTCTTTCAGGTAATAATCCAGAATCACACCGTTCATTGGGTTGCGACCCAGCCCGGGGATGTCACCAAAATATTCAGGAATAGTTACTGATGACAATCGATAGGTAGGTTTAGGCGAATAGATTTTCACGGTTGAAGTAAATGCTCCTTTCGATTGCTGAATTGCAGCAAGATCATCCAAAATCCAAAATGCACGACCAGCTGTTGAGGCAACCAAATCATTGTCTTTAATAATCAGATCGGTTACTGGAACAATGGGCAAATTCAATTGGAACTTGCTGAAGGAAGTTCCGCCATTATAGGAGATGTAGAACCCTCTTTCCGAACCAGCATATAATAAGTCCTTTACTTTTTTATCCTCGCGGATAACCTTAATAAAATCATCCGCTTCCACGCCATTGCCAATCTTTGTCCACGTTTTTCCATAATCCGTAGACTTGTACGTCATGTTGGAAAAGTCATTAAACTTATACCGCGAAACGGAAATGTAAACGGTGGCCTTATCGTGTGGAGAAACTTCAATTGAATGCACCATACCTTCAGGCATACCCGCTGGCGTAACGTTGCTCCACGTCTTCCCGCCATCTTTGGTAAGATTCACATACCCACAGTCGCTACCTGTATAAATCACTCCTTGCTCATGAGGCGATTCAATCACATAGTAAAGTGTGTTATAATTTTCACCGCCCGCGCCTTCATTGGTGATAGGTCCACCGCTGGTGTTTTGCTTGGTGGTATCGTTGCGCGTTAGGTCTGGACTGATTACCTCCCAACTTAAGCCGCCATTGGTCGTTTTGAAAAGAACATTACCCCCATGATAAATAACCTTTGGATCGTGCGGAGAATTGATCAAAGGCGCATTCCAATTGAAACGATATTTCATTTGCCTGGGTTTGAAGCCCAGATTCGTTGCAGGATACTCTTGAATGTCTTTCACCTCACCCGTACGGGTATCTAACACATCTATTATACCCTGATAGCATCCACCATAAAGCAGTTCGGGATTAGAGGGATCATTAAATGCTACCCAGGCACTTTCGCAACCTGGTCCGTTAAACCAATCCTTTTCTGTAATTCCATAACTTCCATTGCGGCTTGGTGTGGCAACCGATGTGTTATCCTGTTGGCCGCCATATACCCAGTAAGGAAAACGATTATCAACATTCACGCGATAAAACTGTGCTGTACCCTGATTATTCAAAGGCGACCAGGAACGACCGGTGTTGAAACTGATTTCACCACCTCCATCATCGGCCAATGCCATGGTGCTGTTTGTTTTCGGATTGATCCATAAATCATGTGTATCTCCATGACCCACCCGTAGCGTGGAGAAAGTTTTTCCGCCATCAATCGATCGGGTCATAGGGGCATTCAACACATAAACGACTTCTGCATTGATTGGATCAGCAAATACTTCCATGTAATACCATGAGCGCGCGGTAATTGTATGATCGCTCGACATTTGATTCCATTTTTTACCGCCATCATCGGAACGATATAATCCGGCCTTTGATTTCTCAGCCTCAATAATTGCGTAAACCCGATTAGGATTGGCACGGGAAACAGATACTCCGATCTTCCCCATTTCTTTTGGAAGCCCTTCGATAATCTTACTCCACGTTTCACCACCATCAGTTGATTTCCAAATCGCGCAACCGGCACCGCCACTCTCTACTTTCCATGGATAGCGTCTATGCTGCCAGGTTGCGGCATACAAAATCCGTGGATTAGTCATGTCCATGCTCAGGGCAGAAACTCCCGTGTTTTCATCTACATACAAAGTTTTTTTCCAGGTTACCCCGCCATCCATGGATTTATATACACCCCGATCTGAACTTGGGCCATGAACGGCACCTTGTGCTCCTACTAAGACAATATCAGGATTAGATGGATGAACCGCGATCTCTGAAATGTGCCGGGTTTTTTCCAGGCCTATATTTTTCCAGGTCTTGCCGCCATCGGTTGATTTATACACACCATCACCATACGAAGTCATTACTCCCCGCACGGCATGCTCACCGGTACCTACATAAATCACGTTGGGATCACTTTCACAGATAGCGATTTCACCAATGGAACCCACCTTAAAGAACCCATCCGAAATATTCTTCCAGGTAATCCCGGCATCATCAGTTTTGGCAATTCCACCCCCGGTATAACCCACATAGTACACGTTGTCATCCTGTGGGATTCCGGAAATAGCATTTGCGCGGCCACCCCGAAAGGGACCAATGTTGCGCCACTTAAGGCCTTTGAAATTAGCGGCATCAAACGAAGAGGCCGGTTGAGGATCAGACTTTGGTTTAGATTTTTGAGCAAACACCATGGGCATAAATCCCAGGCACATGGCGAGCAGAACAGAGGATAGCTTTCTCATAAGAAGTTTAGATTACAACTACGATTTAACCAAAACTTGCAAAAGAAACCACCTGAATTATGTATTCGGTACTATCGGTTTTTTAATTCCCGCATTGCCCTGGAGAAGGCTGTTTTAATTGAATGACCACGAACATGATGTTGATCTTTTACTACCCAACGACCATTTACAATAGTGCCTATAATCCGACTGGAGTCTGAGGTGAAGACCAATGTGGATAGGCGATTTTTTTCTGAAGTGTCGGCTACAAGATGTGTGGTAGAACTATAGATAACCGCATCGAAAGATTGTCCTGCTTCAAAAT
This sequence comes from Cyclobacteriaceae bacterium, assembly GCA_044229915.1. Lineage (GTDB taxonomy): Bacteria > Bacteroidota > Bacteroidia > Cytophagales > Cyclobacteriaceae > ELB16-189. The sequence goes on along the minus strand of JBGASB010000002.1, from coordinate 679,105 downwards.
GATTCGTTGATTTCAACCCCATTGCCTTTCTGCCCGATTCCACTTCTTCATTAACCAAATAAGCTGCAGCATCACCTTCAAAGGTATTGCGTTGATTGGTAACTAACCGTTGCCTGTAATCAATCATCCGGAACTCCTCCATTGGATTCAAGCCGATGTGGCTATCCGTTCCAATGCACCAGCGACCTCCGAGTTTCACATACTCGCGCATCCGGAAAATTCCATCCCCCAGGTTTCCTTCTGTAGAGGGGCACAAGACAACATTCGCTCCGGAATTTGCCAATGCAGTAAGTTCGCTATCATCAAGGTGTGTTGAGTGCACCAGATTGAAACGTTCATTCACATTCAGATTTTCAAGCAGCCATTGCATAGGGCGTTTGCCACAATAGGCCAGGCAGTCAGCAACTTCTTTCTTTTGTTCAGCCACATGAAGATGAAAAGGTAAATCCCTGGGGCCTTGATGAAAGGTTTTTTTGAGATCCTCTAGATCTACAGCCCGCAGGGAATGCACACTAAAGCCCAGTGCGGCATTGCTATAATTAGTAAGGACTCGTTTAGAAGCTTCGAAAAGCTTAAAGTAATCATCAACGGTTTTTGAAATAAATCTTTTTTGCCTCGGTTGCGGATCAAGACCAAAACCACCTTTCTGATAAAAGACTGGAACCAGAGTAATTTTTAATCCAGCAGTTTTTGCCGCTGAAATCATTCGTGCTCCCATTTCTGCCAGGTTGCTGTACGGCTTCCCGTTTTTATCATGATGCAGATAATGAAACTCAGCCACGTGCGTGTATCCATGACGTAGCATTTCAGCATAGATAATAGCCGCTATTGCTTCTGCCTGATCAGGATCAACCGAAAGCGCACATTGATACATGGCTTCACGCCACGACCAGAAATCATCCGAGGTGCCTGCAGGATGATTCTCGGCAAGCCCGGCCATGGCATATTGAAATGCATGGGAGTGCGCGTTTTGGAAACCAGGAAGAGCAAGTCCTAAAACGGATTCAACAGCAATAACTTCCGCAGGTGGTTGATTTGATAGATAAGCAATCCGTCCACTTTCATTCACGCCCACATAAGCTGGTGAAAGCCAGCCCTCTTTCTGAAGAAGGGATTCGAACCGGAAATATTTCAAACTTTCTAATTGCATGCGACAGGCAGCTCCCATGGAGCTTGCTCAGATTAAGCCACTATCTCAATTGTTCGATCAATTTTTCAAATACCTGCTTCAGTAACTCTTGCATTTTGGCAGCCCTTGCTTTATCATACTTCGTCTCGGTATCATCCAGGTAATTCACTTTTGTCATTTCCAACTGCAGTGCATGCCTAGCCTTTGCTGGCTTGCCATAGTACCGGGTAATGTAGCCGCCTTTAAAGGGATGATTGTGAGAAACAGAATATCCGCCCTGATTCAGAATACCCAGTACCGACTCAATAAAATTGACAGAAGCAGAAGCCCCATCAGCATCGCCTAAAATCAAATCGGGAAACTTATCTTTTTGAATGGTAGGCACTACTTGACGGATGGAGTGGCAATCCCAAAGCAACACCTTCCCAAATTTCTTTTTGCGTTGTCTTAGTAACTCCTTCAGTTTGTTATGGTAAGGCTGATAGTACAAATCCTTTCTTCGTTTTACTTCTGGTAACTCAACCTCCTGGCGTTCATCTTTATAAATACATTCGCCCAGAAAAGTTGTTGCCGGACAAAGGCCCGTTATGAATCGGCCATCGGCATAAAGTGGTTTACTATACGGATCGCGATTGAGATCAATCACCCAACGGCTATAGTTCGCAGCAATCATGGTAATGCCCATGGATGGAGCAAACTCATAAAGTGTTTGTACAAACCAATCTGTATCATCGGGTGCTTTAATCAGTTTTGCTTTATACTGATCTTTAATCTCATCCGGAAAAGCCGTACCGCAATGAGGTACGCTAATGACAATAGGCACCTCTGATACTGTGGCTGGATGAATGGTATAGCCCATTATTTTTTTGTTGATTCTGCTTTGAGCCGCATTTCCTCTGATTGCTTTAGCGCTTCTTCGGCTCGCTCTACCTCCTTAATGGCTTCCCTGTTTATAACTTCTAATTCTTTAACCAACTCAGCAGAATTTCTTTCGCATTCAATAAGCAAAGCTGCCTGGCGCTGGGCTTCTGCGCGTTGAACAAAGGCATATACAAAGGCAATTAAAGTTAAAGATGCTAATGCCCCAAATACAATCGCAGTCCATCTTGCTCTCATTACATTATTTTCAAGCATACTTTATTTATTTGATTTCAATGCCTTGATCTGTTCTTCCGCCAACGTGCGTTGAACCATCGCCTCATGCTGAGCAAGTTCTGCCATTTTCTGAAACTCCTTTGCCTTCAATTCCTGTTGCTCGGCAAGCTTAACTAACTCCTGTTTCTCTTTTTCACAAACTGCAGCTACTTCATCGATTTGCGATTTCTGTTGAAAAGCATAGCCCAGCGAGGCGAGCGCTACAAATGCCAGAGCAATCAAACTGAAGGTTTTGTTCATAAGTAAGCGTTGATTTATTTCTTCTTTGATTTCTTTTTCTTCTTCGTTGTTTCTGCCGGAGCGGGTTGTTGGGCCACCGCACTAGCTTCCGCCTGAAGTTTGAGTTGGTTCTGTAACTTCGCAATCTCGGCCTTATAAACAGCTACGTCCCGATTACCCATTCTTGCTTTCAATTGCAAGATCCGTTGAAAAGACTCATCAATGCGCTCCGGTTTAATCTCACCTGTTGATACCAACTTTTTGATAATTTCGTGCACCTTGTCAACGGTACGTTCATCAGTACCGGCTATGTTGTTTGAAAAGCACATGATATCAACACCCGCATTGATTGCTAGTTTAATTGTTTCTTCCAGTCCGAAGTTTTTAGAGATGGCATGCATTTGCATATCATCCGAAAACACAACGCCATTATATCCCAATCGTTTTCTTAAAATTCCATCCAGAATATCATTAGAAAGGGTTCCCGGATAACCCTTCGGGTCGAGGTTCTTATTTACGATGTGCGATGTCATTACCCCATCCGCATAGCCTGAATCAATCAACACTTTATAGGGCTTTAACTCCTGCTCGCTCCAGGTATTTGTTACATCGGCCACACCAAAATGGGTGTCATCTTTTGAACTGCCATGACCGGGAAAGTGCTTCAGGGAGGTGATCACTCCGTACTTACGATGTTGTTTGATCACTTCCTTAGCCATCATAATAACTGTATCCGGATCGGCTGAATAAGCTCGTTCGGGTTTGGCAATAACTGTGTTCTCTTTATTAATTGCCAGATCAACGCAGGGAGCAAAATTGACATTGAAGCCCAACCCTGCCAGAGTAGCCGCAGTTGCATCCGCATAGAATCGAACGGAGTCAAGAGATTTATACTTACCCAACGATGCTGCTGTAATGGATCGTGTAAAACCATACTTTTCTTTTAACCGGTTTACTTTGCCCCCCTCCTGATCGATACAAATAAATAAGGGGATTGATGCGGCCTTCTGGTATGTCCAGGTCATATTTTTTACACTGGCAAATGCGTTGGTTTTATTGGGAATGTTCTTTTCGAAAAAAATCAACGCTCCTACTTTTCCTTTCTTAACTTCTTCCAGTACTTTTTCATCCAGCTCAGCTTTTGGCATTCCAATCAAAATCATCTGGCCGATTTTTATATCCAGTATATCCGGAGTCTGACTCAAAACAGGAAATCTTAAAAAATAAAGGAAGCACAAAAACACACACTTTTTCATTTGCTGATAATTCGGGTTTAAAATTTTTCGTGGATTGTAAATAATATTTTCTCCATACGTTTACGCACTTCTGAAGCGCTTGCAAGGTAATTATTATTCATCATGCTAAAGATGAAAATCTTGCCCTTGCGGGTAATCAGGTAGCCGCTGAGCGAATGATTATTACTAAAAGTGCCTGTCTTTCCATAAATGAAGGGGGTCTCCTTCTTATACCAATTCTTGATTGTTCCATTTCTTCCGCCCACGGCTAATAAACTGAACAAACGATCTTGCGGAACCTGCTGATAAATTTTCTCCCACAGCTTTACGATTGACCGGGGTGTGAACAAATTATATCTTGAGAGTCCTGATCCATCTACCCAGTTGGGTTCGTCTGGTAAATCCGCAAGAAAGTTCTTTTTGGCATATTGAATGGCTATCTCTGGTTTTAAGGTATCGCTTACTATTGCCGCACATTGTAATAGTAGTTGTTCAGCAATAAAATTATCGCTATCCTGCATCATTACTCTATACAGGCTGTCGAGTGGAACACTTTTTATCGGAATTGCATTACCCGGCATTGCCCAATGGATTTCCTCCACTTCTCTCTTTAATGTATCGCTCAGCAGATCTGCGACAAGATCACTACTGTAGTGATAGGGAACCTGCCAGCGTGTGCCCGATGAGGATGACTTTCCGGGAAAATAGGTTAGCTGATTGTTATCCAGGTCCCGAATTACTTCTTCATCCGTATGTAACTCCGTAGCCATTGTAAAGTGCTCCATGAAATAGCGTGGCATAATGGCAAAGTCAGAAGAATCCTTCTCGATCGTGACAAGGTTTCCAAAGAGTGGGAACGAGGATCGTTCAGCTGAATAACTATATGGATAATCATCCCAGGCCCAACCGGGACCTAACGATTCTGTTTGAAAATTGGAGGCTGAAAAGAATAATTTTCCCGGGGCTTGTTGCAGAAAATTTAGCGTACGACCATTATCAAATGTATTTTCATACAAAAAAGAAGCATCACCCATGCCCCAGAAAATCAATGAATCACCCGTCTGTATGTACTTCAATGCAGTTGCGGAATCTCCCAACATTTGCAACGAAGTGTAAAAGGTAAAAATCTTGGTGTTAGAAGCCGGGGTGAAATACTTATCGGATTGATAGTCTATCAGATATTTCCTAGCCGATAGATCATAAAGTGCAAAACCAGCATGTTCCTTTAATTCGAGCTCGGCCTTTTTAACTTCTTTAACAACAATACTTTTGGGAGAGCAAGCCCACCCCAACAACAAAAAAGAAATTAGATAGATCGAAATCCTCATTCATCAGGCAAGATACCGCTCTTTCAGCACATGGCAGTGATGAGTTTCATGTCCGGCAATAATAAAGCCCAGTGCTATTACTGATAATTCATTCTTGCTTACAGGGCCTTTGCGCATAAGCATTTCAGGGGTAAAGCTTTCAAATAAATCAATCGTGGAGGATCGCAAATGCGCCATCTCGGCCGCTATTTTCTGCAAACTTCTGCCAGAGGCATTAGCCTGGGTTGCATAATCGTTTTCTTCAAAAGGCGCCAATGGCGTTTTATCATTTCTTGCAAACCGCAAAGCACGATAGGCGAAAATTCGCTCGGCATCAATCATATGACATAGCAACTCGCGGATCGTCCACTTTCCTGGGGCATATTGAAAATCAGCTTTCTCCTCAGAAATAGCATGAACTAATTCAAGGGCCCGATGACCCGAGATGCGCAGGGCTTGCAACAGATCCGTCTCATCAATTTGTTTTACGTAGTTCTTATAATAAGAAGGTACTGTCTCAAGGTTCAATATCATAGATCGACTTTTAAAATTCTGTAAACAACGAGTCTGGTAAAGATTCATCCACCTTTACATTCTTCGGTCCGGCACCATCTGAACGGTCTCCCGATAGCAGAATATTGCCGTACTTCTGATAGTTATCCCACGGTCTTATAAAGTTTGCGGTATCCTGACCAGCATTGGAAAAATAGGCCCAATGACGAACCAGCTTTTCATGTTTGTCAACAAAGAGTTTATACTTGTTTTGTGGAGTTACCCCTACTTCTTTGAAAGTGAGAATGAGTGAATTGAACCGTTGCCCCAAAAGGGTATCTTCACCCATATATTTTATAGTGACTCCTGAGTCTTTAATTTTAAAAGGCATTACTAACCAGTACGAATCATTGATCCAGATGCTCTTCGCTTTGTCCAATAATTTCTTTATGCTGTCCGGTTCTGTAATTTCAGTTCCCTTGATGCGAACCTTACCTTCACCATTGGAAATATTTACAAGGTAGATCGTGCTATCAGGATGGCTCTCTATTCTCACCCGCCCCGTGTATTTATCCCAGATCAAATCTCTACGCCCGAAAAAATTCCAGGAAATAAACCGGGTTTTATCCCAATTCTCTCTTCCCCCCATGGCGTGCATAATACTATCTGCTAATTGAATGGCAGCCGGATCTGATCCGGTAACATCAAACCCTTCAGCTGCCGGATTTTGTTCGGCCAGTGTTTTAGTTGATTCCTTGGGTGTGCATGCGCAAACCAAAAAAGCCAGTATGATTGCAGGGATAAGGGTCTTCATGGGAATTGATTTTTGGGGTTGGTGAAGGTAATCAAAAATCTCAAAAAATGAGGATACAAATCTATTCATGGATAGCATTCTCTGAATTAAATCATCCTTCAAGCTGATCTTTTTTATCCCACGCTCGTGTGATCTGATACTTCCCTTGTGAATACTTCATCATCGCATTGCGGGCAAAAATTTCTATTGGGAATACAACCAACGCAATAAATACCTGAATAACAAAGTCAATGACCGGTGATGTTTTAAATCCAATCAAGGATGCCAATACGGTCTGCAAAAACTGAATTAACATCACTACCGTGAGCAATGAAAGAATCTGACTAAGGTATCGATACCGGCTATTGGCGCGGGCCAATCGAAGCGACAGAATAACCAGACCACTGAACACCGTAAACTCCAGAGCATAAAACCACCAGCGCTGCCAGTAAGGCGGTAACACCCGGAAATCCAATTGCTCTACATTAGACTCGTTGCCCAATAAATCGCGGGACTGTACAGCAAGTAGATATTTGCCCGGTGGCAAATATGAAAATGTGATAATATTATTCGTAGCTGACCAGAGGGACCAGGGGGTATGCAGTCCCTTAACCTGATAACGGTATTGAGTTGTGTTTAATCCTACAAAATCAGGTTGAATGAATTCAAAAGTTACAGAACCTTCATTTTGTTCAACTTCAATTCGTTGAGCCAGTTTAACTTCCTTTTCCTGTCCGCGGACTCCCCGAAGAAAAAGTGGATAGCTTGATGGATTGGGTGCGTTGGAAGCACTGCTAAATTTATACAATTCATTAGCTGCTGTAATTACCCATAAACCATTTCTTTGATTGTCTGGCGCCAGATAGCGCAGGTTTGGAAACAGGCCCAACCATTCGAGCTTCAAAGATTGCATTCTTCTGTCAACGGTGCGCCATTTGGTACCATCATGAAACCAAAAATATCCGCCCGTGGCAAAGTACTTACGCGGACCGGGTAATGAATCAAATTTTACAAAAGACGATTTACCATCGTACCGGCTGAATTGACCGGATGCAGCAATGTACAATTCATTGCCATAAGCGAGTCCCACCGTTTCATCGCGCGATGGATTATTAATCGGGAACGAAACCACGTCCGTGATATCCCCGTCAATTGTTTCAATTTTATAGATTTTCGTGCGACCGCAAAGCCAGATATTTTCAAGCCGGTCTTCAAAGGTGTGACTGATAAAATCTCTTAGGGAATCTACCAAATTTGTTTCATGCCAGCCTTCGTCTACCAATTCAAAGGTTTTGAGTCTTTCAGCATAAGTTCCAATAAAAAGTTGTTGCAACAGGGGTGAAAAGAAAACCGAGCGAACTGGTTCCTGAAGTATAGGGTTCGATTTTAATCCGTCCACTTCATACAATCCGCTCATACCCGAGGCTAGCAACTTGCCATTGATCTCCTCCAGTTGAGTTACTTTTCCGTCTATACCTGTAACTTTTCTATAGGTAAACCTATCCGAACTCTTTAAAGAGTCTTTCTTTATAACAGGAGGTAATGCTTCTGCTTTCTGCTTAGAGGGGATCTTTTTCTTCTTACCTACGGTCTGTGGGGGTAAAATTTCTTCTACTGGCGTAGATCCAACTTCCACCAATTGAAACAACCCGAGCGTTGTACCTACAAATACTTTTCCCTGATACGATTGTGCGCATAGAAGATTACCTTCCAGACCTGGAAAGTGATCGAAGGAACGGAATGGAAGCCCTGGGGCGATTCGTGTGAACCCATATTCATGGGCCACCCATACTCCCTGACTGCGATCTGTCATTAATGCATACACTTCGTTATCGGGCAGGCCGCTGAAGTAATCTATAATTTGTTCAGTAATTCCTGTTTTAGGATTCACAAATAAAACTCCGCCACGCAGTGTACCAAGGGCAACGAGACTATCCGTTACCCACGCACCATTCATCAGAATATTTCGGGTAAGAAATTCCTGATCTTTTAAAACCAGCTCACGCAAGGCATTGCTTTCATTAACAAAAACCCGATGATCATTCATGCCCACCAAAAATTTCTTTCGGTCGGGGGAAGGCGTTGAAAAAACCAGGTTCCCAGGGGTGATATCAGAAGCAATTAGTTTCTGGCCTTCTGCTTTAAGCAGCCCACGTTTTGATGTGCTTACGTAAGTATTACCATTGACCTCATAAATGCCCAAAAAATTTCCCTGGGTGCTATCTGCCTTCAAAATCCAATTCGTTGCCTGTTGCGTAATCGAGTAAGACACTAATTGATCTTTATTACAAAAGAATATAGTCTCTCCATTGGATAGCGTTGAAAAGAAATCAAAGCCAGAGGCTATGCTTTGATAAGGTCGTGGGTTCTCACTCTTGGCTCCCAACTTACCGATTCCTGTAAGGCTTGCAGCAAATACATCGGCTCCACGTGTTGCAAGGGCATGCACGGCACCGGGCACTGAAACAAGTCGCCAGTTTTTTCCGTCAAATTCAAGCACTCCGTTTTTAGTAGCAAAATAAATTTCTCCCTGTTCGTCTTGCACGATGTCAACGCTGCGAAAGTCGATACGGTCATCCGGAGGTGTGTAATGCGAAAGAAAATAGCTGCCCGTTTGCGCCTGAACTGAAAAAGAAAAAAGCCATAGACAAATTAAGCGTAATGAAGATCGCATAGGTAAACTAATCCATTAAAAATAGTTTAATTCGAGGGGAATAAAAAAAGGTGAGGGTTGAGTCCTCACCTTGCAAACAGAGCATCCGCATTTACCGGGCAACAAAAATAAAATCGCTGCCAGGGGCATTGTCGCCAAACTCGCCAAAACGAGGCTGAATTTTTAATTTTTCTACATACGTAAATACTTCAGGCAACGTCAGAATTCCATCCCGGCCACCACGCGAACGCAAAGCATCTATAAAGTTCTTTGCAAATGGTGAGTGCTTTCCTGGTATACCATCCGATACATAAGTCTTGCCACCCGAAGTCAGAAACTTGCGCGTCTTGTACGTTAGCTTGCGTGTTATAAACTCAGTCTGATTTTGTTCCTTATACACTTCATCTTCTGCTCCGCGTGATGATGCGAGGGCCTGATCAAATGTACCCCCAAAGCACACATCCATAGCAAGGAAAATATGTTCGCAAGGAATGTTGTTAGCAATAGAGCGCAAGCGGTTGTGGGATAAATAAGTGGTCTTGGCTTCATCATTCAATAACGATTCTTTTGTTACAACAAAGCCTTCACCAAAGGTCTGATCATAGGTTCCATGACCGGCAAAGAAAATAAAAAGTTGATCCAACGGTTGATATTTCTTCTCGCCATACTCCCTGATTTTTCTTAGCATGACAGATTGTGTTGCGTTCTCAATCATTTCAACTTTAAATCCGTACGTTTTTCTGAGTTCCTCTGCGATTGTTCTTGAGTCAAAGATCGGGTTTACAAGGTCTGACCAATTATCGTACTGATCTGTCGCAAATATGAGTGCATAATCTGTTCGGTTTAGTTTCGTTGCATCTGCCAACGAAGTGCTGCCTACATGAACTTTTTTATAACTGATGGTCTTAGTTCCATCCATATTTTCTGCGACAATCTCCAGGATATTCTCGCCATCCATAAGGGTAAGTGATTTTTCAACTACAGAATTATACATCTCATTCCCTTCAGGCTGAATACTCATGGACCCACGTGTTGCGGATTCAGTAGTTTCCTTAATTGAAATGGTTATGTTCTTCAAGGGGGAGACTGATTCAATCTCTACTTTGATTTTAAATTTGTTCTCCTGCGCAAAGCTTGTTTCAGGAACCGGAGTAATCCAGTTAATAACAGGGATCGTTGTGCTTACCAATTTTTTTGGATCACTAAAGTCGACCTCGAACTCATTGGTACGGGTAGTTACGGTCTGGGCGATCGATACTGTTGACAATAAAGTCAACAAAATGAAAGACCCTGCACATTTTATTCTTTTCATAACTTATTACTTTTCAATCATAATTTTAGTTCGGTAAGATTTGTTATTGACTTTAACAACAACAATATAGAGACCACTCCTAGGCAAGATTTCTTGGAAATCAATCTCATCATCTGCTCCGTATATCCCATTAAAGATTTCCGTTTGAGATGAATCAAATATTACGACATCTCTTAAGCTTTTTGAGGCAACCTCCAATTCATCAGAAATTTCATCTCCTTTTTCAAAATTCAATTTGAATTTCCCTGTACTAGGATTAGGCGAAGCAACTAAATAAATACATCTCGAACATCCTCCTCCACCGCCTCCTCCCCCTGAACTAGCCACATTAAAATTTTTCCTATACCGTCCAAAAAAAGCATGTGAAGTATGTAGTTCAACCATCACATCTAAGGAGCCAGATGCATTGGCGATAAATGTTATTGAATTATTCGTGGTATTCAAAATAGTTGCTGATTCCGCTGACCAATACGCATGTATGTCATCTTGAATACCTCCATAATATGGAATGATAAAAGTAACTTGCTGCCCTGAACTAATGGTTGATGATGGCTCAACTCTTTCGTAGGTTAAGGTTGAATTACAATTTCCAAAGGAAAAATCAAATGTATAAGATGCAATAAGCTTTCCTGTTGATGGAACTCTTACTTTACAATTCAATTGAGCATTTGTCCCAACATAAATTTTCGCATTATTCTTATTTGTCTCTAATATTTGCAATAGATTTGAGTTTGATTCCCATTCATAATTAAAAGCATTTCCATAGTTGGGGCAAGACCATGTGATCTGCGCAGCATTACAAACATAAATGGTCTTTTGACCATAGATTCCATCACCTGTCCAAATATCTGTAGTAGAAGTAAATGTTTGCGCAAAGCCCTCTATGCTGGTGAGTAGAACTATAATAATTACGTACCAATTCTTGCTTTTCATATTCTTATCGATTTATGATAATCTTTTCTGTTAATACTTTCCGAACTTCTTTTGAAGATACCGAGAGGCGATAGAAATAGAGTCCGGTTTTATTACTTTCTGTATCCCACGTAGATGTATAAAAACCAGCTGGTAGGTCACCATTTACGAGAACTGCGGTACGTTGACCTACTGAATTATACACCTCTAACTGGACTTTGTATGATGATTTGCTTTCCGGTAAAGAAAAGCCAATGGTTGAATTGTCATTGGTTGGATTAGGGAATGGGTTACCAAGCGTAACCGCGGTAGGCTTAATCCGGTCATGCAAATCCTTACCAACATGAATCCGAAAAGAATTTCCTTCTTTCGCATTGAAGGAATACGAGGGTAACTCTTTCATGTCAATTAACTTCTGGCGATCAAGATCAAATAAAATCAAATCCTTATCGCCCGTGATAGTCGTATTATCCCAATTCAGTTGAGTTTGCCCTTCCGTAGCATTTACATTAAACTCCCACACATATTCATCCTGTGCGGGCACCACATCTTTAGCAAGGTGATATGCGTTATACTTTTTGTTGAAGGCAAGTTCCGCATAATCAAGAAAGCGGGGCGGGTTGATATCATCAAATTGATCCCAATCCACGTTAGCATTTTCATTCATTCCCACGCCACCCATTGAGTTGGTAATCTCATTGCTTACAGCCGAGATAGGGATAGTCCAATTGGGTTTTGAGAGATCTGTTCCCGTTGCATTAGCGGATAATCGACCTCCAGAAGTAATATCTTTGAATCTTACAGTTAATGATATGGGGGAGGATACATTTACAAATGCGCCCTGAAATGGAAGCAATATGATCTCGTCTGTGTAGCCTATTGATCCGGATGGTGTTAACCCAAATACCTTTAACTTTCCAACTGTGGATTCATTTCCCACTCTAACTTGATCCCAATTTATTTCAACCGGATATGGATTGCCAATCTGATTCCAGCCTTTGACTAAATCCATTTTAAAAAAATCAGTTCTATTGTTGGCTGGGGTTGTCGCTCCGTCAATTTTAATTTCTCCGGGACTATTTTTTACATTTATCCAGTACCCTTTTCCCCTGATAAAGGTGGAGGGGTTTTCAGTAAATTGATCACCCCCAGCATAGGTAAACAGGCGCCATTTCTTAGTATCAGCTGCCCCCAGTTCGTCTAAGATTGTCAACACCTGGTTATCCTGAAGTTCAAAGGGAACAGAGATCATCCGATAGTTATTGGCTTTACCACCCAGCGAAATGCGTGACGAAGGCAAGATGGGACTTGACGCTGTCGGATAGGTTACATAAGAATAAAGATAGGTATTTGCCGCAGCAGGCGCTCGTTTCTTATTGCCTGATGCATCCTCTGCTTCAAAATAAAACTCAAGACCCATTTCATCATACCAATTGTCCTGGGCTTCAATAGTAAAGGTCGTAGAAATTGTACCCCCACCTGAAACAACACTTAGCGTGGCAGAAGTAAAGGGTTCAGAATCAAGCTTTGCAATGCCGCGATAATAGACTTTAGTTTTATCAACCGGAAGATTCTTATTATCAGTAACCGTTATATCAACTCGCTTAGCTGCGCCTTTTGTTTGCTTTAGGTCGGCTGTTGCAATTACAATAGCAGGAGCCTGCGTATCGGGTTCTTCCTGAATAGTAAATCGCCACATTGAATTAGTGGTTATCCCCAGAAAGGTGTTTCCAAAAATATCTGCAAATCCCCCGGCATCAACAATTACGAAATACGTTTTCAAATAACTTAAGTCAGCGGCCAACGTAAATGTCCATGATTTCTCCGCGGTCCTTGTCGCTTCATTTACATCCATAATAACCACCGGCAACGCGGGTTGAGCAAGATCAAAGATTCTTACTTTTTTACCGGCAACAGCATTCGTTATCTCATCAAATGTGATTGTAATCTGTGGTCTTGCTACAACGTTAGTAGCATTATGAGCCGGGGAAAGAGTAGCCGTCACAGGTTTTGTGTTATCATTAGGGATCACAACATTTCCGCTTTTCTTAACTACGCTACTGGATAGGGTTGCATAGGCGTATCCGTCATACGGATTAACAGCTACATCCCTGAAGTTTACACCCGATAATGGCGTATCTCCAACGCTTTGCCATGAATTTCCATTATCTCTGGATAGCCACAGTACCGAATTACTTGCCGTAACAAACAGGTAATTGTTGGTTACAACTAATGATCCACCGGCAGGTGCCGAAGATTGAGTCCAAACTTCACCATCTGTTGATTTATAAATAATGCCATCTCCATCATATAAATAAATCTGATTATTGAAGTAAAATATGGAGTAGGGATTCTGTGTTCCTATAAGGCTGGAGATGTTAGTTGCTGAACCAAATACGATCTTATAAACTTCTGCCAATCCAGTTTGGTTATCTGCCACTAGCGCATAGACGCGGTCGGCATCATCGATAACCATGTCATTAATAAAAAAATCATTTTCATCGGGCAATCCTGAGAGCGGAGATTCTGTCCAGTTAATTAAATCGGTAGAATAGAATAATCCGAATTGAACCGAAGTGCCCGGTATTTCACTATTCGAAAACGCCCAATAGGCATTCCCGGTTTTGCTTTCTGTTACAAAGGAAAAATACCGATCATCTCCGATTTCTGTATAGGTGGTCCCGCCATCAGTCGATTTCTGTAATCGTCTGCTACCATAGGCAATAACGCCATCATTCGTCTTTAGAAAACTACCCGCTACCTGGGGTGTTGCCAGTGTAAAACTTGTTCCAAAATTGCTGGAATGGTAAGGACTTGTTGCGCCAACAATGAGGTCCGTTCCATTCAATACTTCAATGTCAAATGCTGTATTAATTGGCATTCCGGTATTTACGGTTGAGATTGTCAATCCGCCATCCGTTGTTTTCTGAACCCCCTTAATGGCTCCCATTAGGTAAGCAGTGGAGCCACTCCAATCAGTATAGTTATAAATGTCTCCAAAATTTCCAACGTTTGTCCAGGTGGTACCTTTATCCGTTGATCGATAACACTCGAAGAAGGGATTTTGCAGGGTAAGTAAATACTCACCTCCGGGTAACACAACAAACCGCTTTCCATAGCTAAGATTGGTAGTTGGGCCTGGTGTTGGCACCACCGACCAGGTGTCACCATTATTCGTTGATTTGACAAGATAGGTAACCCAATTCGGATCAGTTGAATCGAGTATAACTGTTGCTAATAATGTTGTGCCATCAAAAGCAAGACTTCCAACAAATCCTGTTGGGCCTACGATTGATGAGAATGATTTAGTCGCCCAAGTGTCTCCTTTATTTAGGGAAACAAGAAGTCCTTCGCCCACGTTTGTTCCAACCGTTGCCACAACACCCCCTGCACTTTCAACTGGTAGTCTGGTATAGTTTGTATTTAGGGCGCTTACAAATTTTTGAGTAAAGGTGGCTCCGCCATCCGTGGATTTATAGACTCTCCCAAGTCCTCCACTATTGCCAAAGGCAAGAATAGAACCATCAGAAAGGATCTCCATTCTCCTTACTGAAGATGGTGTTGGAGATGGCGAACCCAATCCTGTACTTGTCAAAGGAGTCCAGTTAACGCCTTTGTCAATGGACTTATAAATTTTTTGTGGATTGATCACAGGCAGGATATAAACATTGCCAGCAGCATCGATATCTACATCAAAAATTGTAGTAACCCCAACAATCGGGCTAAGGCGGGTCCAGGTTCCGCCACTGTATTTCCAAACAAAATTTCCATTCGCTATCGCAAACAATGTCGTCCCATCGGGGTGGGCTTTAACCCGCGTAATACTTCCTCCATAAGGGCCATTGAGGGGCTGCCAATTAAAATTAATGTAAGGAGGAAGCAAAGCAGGATCAACCAATAACTCATTGGTGAATTTAAGAACGGAAGATCCACTGGCGGAGGCAAAATAATCACCGGAAGCATCAGCTGCAATTGACGTTATATAGGCAGAGCTTACTGGCACGTTGGTATTATTCCATGTTCCACCATCATCTTGAGTAATTTGAAGAGATCCATTTTTAGAAACGGCAATCCCAGAGTACAAGGAATTTTTGATTGGGAAAACTTTATTACCGGAAAACCCGACAGTGGTCCATGTAGTTCCTAAATCAGTGGTGTAGTAATAAGCAGAATATTGAGTAGCATAAAACTTATTGCCCTGGAAAAAAAGATTTTCATAACTGTTTGTGTAGGGTGTTGTCAACAAAGTTGCCGTTGTGGCAACAACTTTATATGTAGTCCATGCTGAACCATCCCAACCGTGGAACATAATGTTGTTTGAAATATCAATGGCGGCTTCAGTAACATACGCATTATTAGCAGTAGGAAGTCCTGTAATCGTTAAATCTGTCCAAGTAGACCCTTTATTGGTCGATTTAGCAATCTTTTGTACATAATTTGGATTAACGTACAATGAATAGAAAGTGTACAAATCTCCATTTGAGGCCTCTATTATTTTATAATTGCTATTTCGATATACATTATCCGTTGAGAATGTGGCTCCATTGTCCGTTGAGCGTAAAATGTATCCTTGTCCATATAGAAGAATTGTTCCATCAGTCAATTTCAAAACCTTGGAAACATAATTTGAGAGTGCATTAAAAGTCCAGGTAACACCTTTATCGGCAGACACAAAATATCCCTTACCATACTTCATGACAATTATTTTTTCTGGAGCGTTCGTGATAACGATTTCATCCATCGATGCTGCCGTCATTCCATTATTCTTTACTTGCCAGGTTGCACCCGTATCTGAGGTTCGAAATGTTCCTTCTCCCGTTCCAATGAAATAAGTTGAAGCCGAGGCAAAGGCTACTGAATAAATCTGAGTTCCGAAATCCACAGCTGGCGATGGGACGCTTGACCACGTTGCACCTTGATTCGTAGTTTTATAAATTTTACTATACCCATTATTAAAGAATGAAACTGAGCCATCTGGCGATGCCATCATAGGCCCAGAGAAATAATTATCTGGAGCAAAGGCAGCAGTAATTGAAGAAAATGTAGTTCCACCGTTTGTTGATGTGTATACATTATTGAATGAGGAAAGATAAAGTTTCCCTGTTGCATCAACTGCCATCGAATTAATTGTACTTGGAGCCACTGAGAAAATTTCGGTCATACTTGCAGCTTTCCAATTGGAGGTGAGCCCTTGATAGCTGTGTTTAAGCAGTCCGCCACCTTGAATCCCATAAAAAATATCCCCAGCTGCATTTGCCCACAAGCCAGGGGTTCCACTCCACCCAAGTGTTGTGATTTGTGTCCAGCCTATTCCTTTGTCAATTGAGACATACACCCCCGAATTTCCCCAGGCTACAAAAACATTATCTGGTCCTACGCGATCTATATATTGAATATTTTGAAATAGGTTAGAAGCAACTGTAGTCCAGGTTATTGCATCCGTAGAGGTAAAAAGTGTTGAATAGTATGCTGCATATAATTTACCATCACTGTCAATCAGAAGGTCATTCAAATAAAGAGTTGAGGCTGGATTTGTCCATGAATCTCCATTATTAGTAGATACCCACAAGCGTTGGTTTACTATTGCATATAAAGTCCCATTCGGTGCCCTCTTTAATTTAGTAACAGCTCCGCCAAAAGGGCCATTCGTAGCAGTCCAGTTGTTTTGCGCGTAGACCTCTCCAAAAAAAATAATACTTGCTACAAGTAAAAAATATTTCATAATTCTATTCTTTCAAAATGCAACACAATGATTTAATTCCCGGTTGGCAGTGCAGGAACTCCTGGTATGGTATCATCTACAGGATCCGTTCCTCCACCGCCACCACCGCCACCACCCAGTGTAGCCGCTGCTGCACCAATAGCCAGTACCGGCAATACCTTAACCACCAATGGTACTTTCGGCTTCACCTGAAATTCTGATGAGTATAAAACATCATCTGAATTTTTTGTGTCTGTAAATTTCAATCGGTAATCACTTCCCTTCTTTGCATGTGAGGGAAAGTAAAATGTATGCCCTCCATTATTAGGAACCCCCATGGCACCATCTATTCGTTGGCCCCCCTTATACAATTCTAAGTTGATTGGATTCGTATTCCCCGGTTTCCAGTTGATGCTATAACTCTTGCCCCGTTTGTATGATTTGGCAGCATCAAAATTCTGAAGTTTAACAAATGGGATATAAACCTTGCCGCGAATCTCAAGCGCGATCTTGCCTTTAAAACCTCCCAGTTCTTCGCGAATGCTCCACTCAACCTTGTGGCCTGTTCCCGGCTTTATTTCAGGTCCGATATCACCTTTCACTTTCGCAAGAGGTGCCACAAAGTTGTCGGCTGAGGAGTACAAATCCAGCTTGTATTCATTGTTGGGGTTACTGTCGTCAAGGTCGTAATGGACGATGATTTTTTCCCCGGCTAATTCCACCTTTTTAATGGTAATGGTTTGGGCTGACACGGCAAGAAATGAAAAGCAGCTCAGCACAAGTAGAAATCCTCTCATAATTAGGGTTTTAGGAAGATAAAGTTATACAAAAAATACCTCTTTCTTACATGGACTCAAGGCCCAATTTGTAACCAAGGGTCTAAAATCCCTTAAAAAGGGGAGTTAACTTATCCGACTCCAGTTCACAACTGATTTCTTAATTGAATCTACTTGCTGACGGATGGCTCTGTTTTCCAGTTTCTCAAGTTGCGGATCTTGTTCAAGAGTGTGTTGCGCTGCTTCGCGCGCCTGTTTCAGAATTTCTCCATCCTTCCCTAAATCAGCAATAAGAAGATCCAACGCCCCGCTTTGTTGTGTGCCCATCAAATCACCCGGACCCCTCAATTTCAAATCGGTTTCTGCTATTTCAAAACCGTTGTTTGTCTTCACCATCGTTTCGATGCGGGTTTTGGATTCGGTGCCAAGTTTATAATCTGTCATCAAAATGCAATACGATTGATCCGCCCCGCGGCCTACCCGGCCCCGCAACTGGTGCAATTGCGAAAGTCCAAAACGCTGGGCGCTTTCTATCACCATTACGCTGGCATTAGGCACATCTACACCCACCTCAATAACCGTAGTAGCTACCATAATTTTAGTTTCGCCCTTTACAAAGCGCGCCATTTCAAAATCTTTTGCTTCCGGTTTCATCTGGCCGTGCAAAATGCTGATGGCTACATCGGGAAAAGCGCGACTAATACTTTCATAGCCATCCATCAGATGTTTGAGATCAAGTTTTTCTGATTCTTCGATGAGCGGATAGACCACATACACTTGCCGTCCGGCATCAATCTGGGCACACAAAAATCCATTTACCTGCAGACGATGCGAATCATAGCGGTGGGTTGTCTTGATGGGCTTTCTCCCTTTTGGCAATTCGTCAATCACAGAAATTTCCAAATCACCATACAAAGTCATGGCTAACGTGCGGGGTATGGGTGTGGCCGTCATCACCAGCACATGTGGATACACATTGACATTCTTTTGCCACAACTTCGAACGCTGCGCTACACCAAACCGATGCTGTTCATCAATAATGGCCAACCCCAGCTTGTTAAACTGCACCCCCTCTTCCAGCAACGCGTGTGTGCCCACCAGTATTTTTAATGAACCATCTTCGAGGCCTGCATGAATAGGCTTGCGCTGACTTTTCTTTACCGAACCGGTTAACAACGCAATAGAAACATTCATCAGGTCGGCATACTTTTTCAGATTACTATAATGTTGTTGCGCCAAGATTTCTGTGGGCGCCATTAAAGCAGCCTGGGCACCACTGCCTACCACCAACAGCATGCAGATAAAACCTACAATGGTCTTTCCACTACCCACATCGCCTTGAAGCAGACGGTTCATCTGCTTGCCGCTCTTCATGTCAGCATATATCTCACGAATCACACGCTTCTGTGCATCCGTAAGCGCGAACGGAAGATGCTCTTTGTAAAACCGGGTGAGGATGGCCGTATCGTTAAAAACCAGACCTTTAAATTTTTCCTGCCGCACCAATTTCATTTTGATCAGGCGCAACTGAATGTAAAAGAGTTCTTCAAACTTCAGTCGACTTTGAGCTGCAGCGAGTTGCTCATGACTTTGTGGAAAGTGAATAGCGATTAGCGCAGTCTTTCTTTCAATTAATTTTTGTTTTTGCAGCAGCGTTGGCGGCAGCGTTTCTCGTATATGACTTTGAGCCCCTTTCAAAACTTCCTTAACCAACTTTCCCAAAAACTTACTATCCACGTACCGCGCCTTAAGTTTTTCGCTGACATTATAAACAGGCTGTAGAAACCCGCCTTTCTCATTACCGGATGTCAGGAGTTCAATTTCAGGATGAGCAATGGAAAGTTTATTTCCGAATCGATTGGGTTTGCCAAATACTACATACTCCGTGTTGGGTTTTATTTTTTGCATTACCCAGTTAATGCCCTGAAACCATACCAACTCCAGGCCGCCACTGCCATCTTCAAAATAGCCAACCAGTCTTTTCTTAAATCCGCCACCGATAATCTCAAAGTCTGTAATTTTTCCTTTGAGCTGGACGTGGGGCATTACGTCATTTACTTCACTGACTTTATAAAAACGGGTGCGATCTTCATGACGGAACGGAAAGTATTGAATGAGATCGCCAAAGGTAAAAAGCTTCAACTCCTTTTGCAGCAGGGCTGCGCGTTGGGGACCAACACCTTTAAGAAATTCAAGTGAGGAGTCGAAGAAATTAGCCAAGGGGATTATTTGATGATGTGCAAATTACTTTAAATGAGCAATCATCTTCAAATTTTCAAATTCACGAATCAACTAATTATTCTTCCACTGAAGTGTGTTGATGAAATGCAGTGTTTCTTTCTTCATAAATTCAATGGCCGGAGCCAAAGAATCATTTTGTACCGCTGTGTTGAAGTAAAGTGCACCTCTCAAAAAATTTCTAGATGAATCTGTCATGGTAAATTGGAGCTGGGTGGGTACCTCTCCGGCAATCTCAGCAATCACGGCAGTCTTACCGCTCGGGGTTACGGTTATCAATTCGTCAATAGCCGAGGCTTTGATCTGCTGCTTGGACGTGAGGTTGTACGAATCATTAAGTAAGGCTTTCAACAATTCCTCTTTATTATTTAATCGTTTATACGTGATGTGAATGTTTGCTTTCAATGCGGGGTAATAAATTTCAATCCAATATTTTTCGCTGATCCACGAAGAGTCACGCAACAAACGTGCGGAGGTTGAATACTCAAACTGATAGGGCAGTGAATCGGGAGAGAGTCTGTATTCCTCGGCCGGCAACACGAGTCGATTATATCCCTTGGGTTTGGGCTGATAGTCTTTCGTACAAGCCGAAATCAAAATAGTGACAAGAAAAAAAAGTGTGCCCCACGAAAGACATCGGTTGCTAATCATGGGGCACGGGTTTTTCAATTTATTTTTAATCATCAGAACGGAAGATCGTCTGTTGAACTATCCGGAACTCCTTTGTCTTCGCCACCGCTTTGCGAATAGTGCGGAGAAGCAGCCCGTTCGCCACCACCAGCACCAGGACGAGATCCGAGCAAGGTCATGTTATCACCAACGATCTCTGTTGTGTAGCGGGTAACGCCTTCTTTCTCCCAACTGCGGGTGCGCAACTTACCTTCAATATAAACCTGATCGCCTTTGTGCAGATACTTAGCCGCAATGTCGGCCAGGCCACGCCATAGCACGATGTTGTGCCATTCGGTTATTTCCTTTTTCTCACCAGTGGTTTTGTCCTTATACGTTTCTGAGGTGGCCATGGTAAAGTTGGCCACGGTTGCACCATTTTCAAGATTTCTCACTTCGGGTTCCTTACCCAGTCTGCCTACTAAGATTACTTTGTTTACCCCTGACATATATTAAGTTGTTTGATTACGATTATTGTTGTTTGTAAAATTATCAAATTTTCTGCGCTACTCTAAAAAGCCAGGTTCCTTCAAAAACTTATTAATAAGGATCGGTTTGGGAAGATGTTCTATCTGGCTTTTCGTATAAAACTTCAATTCCTCTTTTTTCATCAAGGGCTTCAAGGCCTCTGCGGTAGCTACCTTCAGTTGTATAAATCGGGTAATTAAGTGCTGATGAGAAAGAATATGTTTATAGATTCCACTCACATTAGTTATTGGTATGTTCTTCAGCCTCTTTTCTTCTTTCAAAAGCAACTCAGCTTTCGTAGGTCGCTTGGTTTCAAGCAACAGAAAATCATAGAGCCCATTCCAGATGTCTCCGGGGTTGCGCTTACGCATCAACAGCTTGCCGCGATGGTTGATTACTATATAATAAAAGTATCGCTTCCTTACTTTTTGTTTAGGAGTCTTTACCGGCAATATCGACTGCATTTCATGTAAACGAGCAAAACAACTTTTTGAAAACGTACAGGTGTCGCACCCTGGGTTTTGAGGTGTGCAATGCAGCGCTCCAAACTCCATTACGGCCTGATTAAAAACATCCGGTCGATCAGCAGGTAGTAACGAATTGGCTTTGGAAAAGAAAAATGCTTTGCCTGAGCTACTCGCGATGTCTTTGTCTATGCCGAACACACGTGCCAAAACCCGAAACACATTTCCATCAACTACAGCCACCGGTTCGCGAAAAGCAATAGAAGCAATAGCGGCCGCTGTGTAGTCTCCTATGCCTGGAAGTTTTTTTAGTTCAAGAAAGGAAGTTGGAAACTGTCCTTTCAACTCCGTTTCAATTTGCCTGGCGCATGTATGGAGATTTCTGGCACGTGAATAATAGCCTAGTCCCTGCCACAAGCGCAGCACTTTATCTTGCGGAGATTGTGCCAATGACTTAACATCCGGAAAATTCTCTATAAACTTTACATAATAAGGTAGGCCCTGAGCGATGCGGGTTTGTTGCAAAATAATTTCGGAAAGCCAGATTTTATAGGGATCACGGCATTCGCGCCAGGGAAGGGCTCGTTTGTTTTCTTCGTACCACGAAATTATTTTTTTCGAAAAAAGTTTTTTATCCATTTTTTGAGCAACTCCCGCGCGAATGTCTTAAAAAACGCCTCAATCTATTGGTGTGTTTTGATTTTTAGTCGTAACTATGATCGCATCTGTATGATAATCAGTAAATTCATTTTGCGTTTGAGCAAACTGCGTTTAAATTTGCAGCCCTGAATTTTTAGTACTTATAAACTTATACCACCGTGACCAAAGCAGACGTAATCAACCAAATCGCAGAAAAGACCGGGATCGACAAGGCCGATGTCTCAGCATCCGTAGAGGCTTTTTTCAACATCGTAAAATCAAACATGGCCAGCGGTCATAACATTTACGTGCGCGGATTTGGCAGCTTTATCAACAAGAAGAGAAAGAAAAAAATCGCCCGCAACATCTCCCGCAACACAGCCATCATTATTGATGAGCATTTCATTCCCAGCTTTAAGCCGGCTAAGATTTTCATTAACAAGATTAAGAACAGCGACAAGGTAAAGCAGTTAGCTGAAAAATAATCGTTGTTCGTTGTTGGGTATTCGTTGTTCGATTATTTGCGAACAACCATCTACTAACAACTAGCAACCATTCTCGAATGTTAAAAACACGCATCATTTTAGTTTTAGTTGCAGGCCTTCTCATCTGGCTTATCTTTCTTTTGCCTAAGTCGGTGGTAGAAAATGAAAGCCAGTTGAAAGAAGAAGCTGAAGTGACTAACAATACCCCGGGTGCCCATACGGAAGTTCCGGCTACGCTTTCTGCAGCCATACGGTCGGTGAAGGCCGGATACGAGGAGGGTACCGCGAATCAAAAAAATGCTATCTTTGCCGACTCTTTAAGAACCCTGTACACGCAAGCAGGTCAGTTTGATAGTGCCGCATGGTTCGCAGAGAAAGCAGCAACGTTCTTTAACACAACAGCGAGTTATTTAAAAGCCGGCAACAGTTACTATGAGGCCTACTCCTTTGCCATGGAGCCCGCCAAACAGGAGCAGTTGGCTGAAAAGACACGCGAATGGCTGGGTAAGGTCCTTAATGCCGATCCCAAAAACCTGGAGGTGAAAACCAAAATGGCCATGACCTATCTGAGTTCAAAAGCTCCGATGCAGGGCATCACCATGATGCGGGAAGTGTTGGCCGAAGATCCGAAAAACGAATTTGCCTTATATAATATGGGTATGCTTTCAGTTCAGTCGGGTCAATACGACCGGGCTATTGAAAGACTGGAAGAACTTAAGGCGGTTAATCCGAATCATGTACAAGGTCAATTATTATTGGGCGTTGCCTATATGAATAAGGGGAACAAGGAGAAGGCGCGCCAGCAGTTTGAGTTAGTAAAAAAGTTGGATAAGGATCCGGCCGTACAAGCAACGGCAGATTCGTATCTGAAAGATTTAGAATAGATTTTTTGTTAAACCATCTCTCGCCTTAGGCGAGGGGCAAAACCAAAGCATTATGCCAAGTGGTAAGAAAAGAAAAAAGCATAAAATGGCTACTCACAAACGCAAGAAGCGTTTGAGAAAGAATAGACATAAGAAGAAGTAATTTAACATCAACTCATTTTCTCCCTCTCCTGTGGAGTGGGCTGGGGTGAGGTAAATTTTAAAGTTTTGAGTAACGAACTTATTATTAGTGCTACTCAGGACGGATGTCGGATAGCTCTTCTTAGGGACAAACAACTTGTCGAATTCCATGAAGATCTGGGAGGCGGCAAGTTTGCAGTAGGTGATATTTACCTGGGCACCGTTAAAAAGGTAGTACAGGGACTTAACGCAGCATTTATTGACATCGGGTACGAAAAGGATGCTTTCCTTCATTACCTCGATCTCGGCCCGCAGTTCGGTTCATTACAAAAATTCACCAAACTTGTTCGCTCCAAGAAGATCACCGGAGGCAAACTGGATAAGTTCCAACTCGAGAAAGAGATTGATAAGCATGGGAAAATAGCCCAGCAACTTTCCCGAAACCAGTTATTACCGGTGCAGGTGGTAAAAGAACCCATTTCCACCAAAGGCCCACGACTTTCGTGCGAGTTATCCATTGCCGGACGCTACCTGGTATTAGTACCATTTGGTTCGGGCGTGAATGTTTCCAAGCGCATTTCCAGCAGTGACGAACGCAAGCGTCTTCAGCGTTTGATTCAGTCTATTAAGCCTGAAAATTTCGGGGTTATTATCCGCACTGTGGCCGAAGGCAAGGAAGTAGCTGAATTAGACAAAGATTTACGCAGCCTTGTAAAAACCTGGGAAGACGGAATTGCCCGGATGGTGGAAGGCAACCCGCGCGATAAGATTATCGGAGAACTAAGCAAAACCTCTTCTGTATTGCGGGATGTGCTCAACGAGTCGTTTGACAACGTTCATGTTGATGACAAAAAGATTTTTGAAGAAGTCAGAAGCTATATTAGCAATATCGCGCCAGAGAAGGAGAAAATCGCCAAACTGTACAGCGGTAAAGCCAAGATCTTTGAACACTACGGCATTGAGAAACAAATCAAATCTGCTTTTGGCCAAACCGTAAGCTTACGCGGGGGTGGTTATCTGATCATAGAACACACCGAGGCCCTGCATGTAATTGATGTAAACAGCGGCAATAAATCCAACCGCGAGGAGAATCAGGAAACGACCGCCATGTCGGTAAATATTGAGGCCGCCAAAGAAGTAGCCCGCCAGCTTCGCTTACGCGATATGGGGGGCATTATTGTGGTTGACTTCATTGACATGCGCAGTGCCGAAAACAAGAAGGTCATCTTCAACACCATGAAGGAAGAGATGGAACTGGATCGTGCAAAACACACGGTGCTTCCACTTTCGAAGTTTGGTCTGATGCAGATTACGCGCGAGCGTGTTCGGCCGCAGATGAACATTACAACCAAAGAACTTTGCCCTACATGTAATGGTACTGGAAAAATAACAGCTTCTATTTTAATAACAGACCAGATCGAACAACACATTGAGCACCTTTTTGTAAAACAAAATGAACGCGATATGGTGCTGGCGCTACATCCATTTTTGTTTGCCTACTATACGAAGGGAATTATCTCCAAGCGGGTTAGGTTTTTCTTCAAATACAAAAAGTGGATTACTATGGTGAAAGATTCTTCATTGGCCATTACCGAGTTTAAGTTTTTAAATAAGGATGGCGAAGAAATCGAAACTGCCCAGCAAAGTACTTCAGCCCTGGCGGGGGATTAACTCTCCCCCTAAGGGCATAATTCAAATCAATACCGAGTTTTGTTCTGTCATCCTGTCACCCTGGCGGGATTGGCTCATCATTTGAAGCCTACCGGGCATCTGAAAATATTTCTAAAATCTGACAAAAATTATGGCGACTGTAGCTGAAAAAGGATCAATATCCATCCATACCGAGAACATTTTTCCCATCATTAAAAAATTCCTGTACTCCGATCACGAAATCTTTTTGCGGGAACTGGTAAGCAATGCGGTAGATGCCACACAAAAATTGAAAAAGCTGGCCTCCATGGGTGAGTTTGGTGGTGAACTGGGAGATCTGAAAATCGAGGTGAGTTTTGACAAAAGCAAAAAGACCATCACAGTAAGCGACAAGGGCCTGGGGATGACAGCCGAGGAGATCAAAAAGTATATCAACCAGATTGCCTTTTCAGGTGCCTCTGAATTTGTAGAGAAATTTAAAGACAAAGCGGACGCTAAAGACATTATTGGAAAATTTGGTCTAGGCTTTTATTCTGCTTTTATGGTGGCAGATAAAGTAGAGGTCATTTCAAAATCATACAAAGAAGGAACCGAAGCTGCCCGATGGGAATGCGATGGCTCCACTGAATTTGAATTATCAGATGCCACAAAAGAAACCCGGGGCACCGATGTTATCCTTCACATCAATGCTGATTCAGAAGAATTTCTAGATGAGTATCGTCTGAAGGGGATTTTAGAAAAATATTGCAAGTTTCTGCCCGTAGAAATCAAGTTTGGTACGAAAGAGGATAGCGTTGAAGATGGTGTAGACAAAGACAATAAACCGAAATACAAAACAGTAACCTCCGATCGGATCATTAACAATACCTCTCCTATCTGGACCAAAGCTCCGCTGGAGTTAAAAGACGAAGATTATTTATCATTCTATAAAGAGTTATATCCTTTCACAGAAGATCCCCTCTTCTGGATTCATCTTAATGTTGATTACCCGTTCAACCTTACCGGAGTTCTTTACTTCCCCAAGATTAAAAATGACTTTGAAATGCAACGGAATAAAATCCAGTTGTATTCGCGGCAGGTTTTTATTACGGATGAGGTGAAAGACGTAGTACCCGATTTCCTGATGTTGCTGCATGGCGTATTGGATTCCCCTGATATTCCCCTCAACGTATCCCGTAGCTATTTGCAGAGCGATGCCAGTGTAAAAAAGATCAGCGCCCACATCACCAAAAAAGTAGCCGACAAACTGGTGGATATGTTTATTAAAGACCGTACCGAGTTTGAGAAAAAGTGGGACGACATTAGTGTGTTTGTAAAATATGGTATCATCAGCGATGAGAAGTTTTCTGAAAAGGCGAAAGAATTTGCGCTTTTAAAGAATACAGAAGGCAAGTACTTTACGTTGAAAGAGTATGAAGAAAAGGTGAAGCCCAATCAAACCGATAAAGACAAGAACGTAGTCTACCTCTATACCAGCGATGCCAGCAAACAACATTCATTTGTTGAAATTGCCAAAAACCGGGCCTATGATGTGCTGGTGCTGGATGGCATTCTCGATAGTCACTTCATCAATCATTTAGAACAGAAGCTGGAGAAGACCCAATTGAGACGTGTGGACAGCGACACAATTGATAAACTGATTGCCAAAGATGAAAAAGCAGCTAGCATTCTTAGTAAAGAGGAAGAAGAATCTGTGAAGAAGATCTTCGAAAGCGCCATCAATAACAAAGCAATGACGTTGGTTGTAGAATCACTCTCACCAGATGATTTGCCTGTAACCATTACCATGAGCGAATGGATGCGCAGAATGAAAGACATGGCCCGCACGGGTGGCGGTGGTGGCTTCGGTTTTATGGGCGCCATGCCCGACAATTACAATGTGGCCATTAACGGCAATCATGCCTTAGTTCAAAAAATATTAAAGGCAGAAACCGAAGAGCATAAAACAAAACTTGCCAAGCAGGTGTATGACCTGGCGTTACTTTCGCAGAATATGCTTACAGGTGCAGATTTAACTGCATTTGTTAAACGGAGTGTTGAATTGGTAGGGTAAAATCAGTAGGCAAAGAGAAATAGGCAGTAAGCAAAGAGTACTGGTTACTTATTTGCTTACCGCTTTTTTACCAACAGTCTATCTTCCGTCCATCAATAATATTTTTTCTCTACCTTCGTTTATCATAAGTCATGATCAAACGCAGTTTGCTTCTTTGTTTCCTACTCATTTCTGTTAGCACCCTGGCGCAGCAAAAGCCCAATGTGCAGGAAGGTCAGTTTACCTTTGATACTGATAAGCCCTTTACGCTTCTTGAGTTGGATCAGAATGATGAACCCATCGTAACCAAAAAGAAAAAACCAAAGCGAAAAGTTTATTACGGAATTAAAACCAAGAAAGCCTTTACGCGCAAAGGGTATGGTGACAAAACGACCATTGAATTATTCTACGTGCTGAAAAAGCCCGATAAACCTAGTGGCTTTGCGCGCGATGTCTATTGGTATGATTTTACCCGCAAAGAATTACGCAAAACCAGTCTAGGCGCTTTTGATGTTAAGAAAGGTGTTTTAGCCCATGGTCCTTATAAAAGAATGGTAGGCGATGCCCTGATTGAGGAGGGCATTTTTTATAAAGGTTCTCGTCACGGTCGTTGGATGCGCTATGACCGACAAAATCTGGTTGAAGACAAAGAGAAATATTATAAGGGCTGGCCTAAGGAATCGCTGGTAACCTATTACGATCCAAACGAACGGAAAAAGCTCAAGGAAATTACACCTATAGAATATGGTGAGAAGGAAGGCTACTATTATTACTTCCATGAAAATGGACAGATTGCTGTGCAAGGAGAATACCATTGGGGTGAACGTGTAAACGACTGGATCGAAAATTACTCCAACGGAAAGCGGAAGAAAATTATCACTTACCCCAAGGAACCTTTCGAAAAAGATGTCCATCCCTACGTGCGCAAAGAGTGGGACGAGAAAGGGAAGGAGATTTATTCGAAGTAAGTGGAGGCATCTGACCGCTTTGAGCAGTCTGACGACTGATCAATAAAACGCATCCTCAAAGTGCTTTATGTCTGGCTCTCCGCCTTGCATGCTGATGGCAACAACATCGTAACGCACATTTCCATTGTAGTCATTTTCAAATGTATACTGCTCAGCGCCATAAACGATATTCTTAGCCTTTTTATAATCGACAAACTCTTCTGGATAACCAAAAGCATTGGACGATCGCATCTTTACTTCTACAAAAATCAACCAGTTGTCTTTCCTGATAATCAAGTCAATCTCAGACCGTCTGTATCGGTAATTTCTCGCTACAATCTCATATCCTTGTTGCACTAAAAAATTTGCAGCCATATCCTCAGCCTCCTTCCCCTTTCTGATTTTATCGCTCATAAGAATGTTCTACCTTTGAACGAATTTATCACACCCGGAATGAAGAAACTAATTGAAGGCTTTACATTACAATTGGCCAGTGCCTTGAAGATCGGGCAATCAGTAGATTTGGTGCGGCCCGGCAGCGATATCCGCAATATTCTGATAACCGGTATGGGTGGCTCGGGCATTGGTGCCAATTTGGTAGAATCTCTAACCTTCGGTCGTGTACCGATTCCTATAACAGTCTGCAAAGGGTACAATATCCCCCAGTTTGTAAGTCCGCATACACTTTTTATAGCCTGTTCATATTCAGGCGACACGGAAGAAACTCTTGCCGCCATCAATAAAGCCATGTTGAAGCGGGCTCACATTATATGTATTACCTCGGGAGGCAAAATGCTCGAACTGGCCAAAGAATATAACCTGTTCTGGATTCAAATTCCAGGCGGGTCGAAAAGTCCGAGGGGTAATCTGGGTTACATGATGGTATCCTTGCTTTACGCATTGTATCATACTAACCTGATTGGCGCTGCATTCATTAAAGAAACTGAAAATGCAATTGAATACCTTGACCGGGGCGAAAAGGCAATTCAATCAGAAGCCGAATTGATTGCTAAAAAATTGAAAGGCAAATTCCCAATCATTTATTGCGATGAGCGCCTGAAGGCGATGGCCACACGCTTCCAGAATCAGATCAATGAAAACGCCAAGCAACTGGCTCATGTAAATACTTTTCCGGAAATGAATCACAACGAAATTGTTGGTTGGCAGTTTCCGGAGGCAGTGTTGCAGCAGGCCCAGGTAATTTACCTCTACTCCGATCATGATCATGAGCGCGTTGAAAAACGCATGGAAATCTGTCGCCCCATTTTTGAAAAACGCTCGAACCCGATTATTGACATTGTAGCGGAAGGAGCATCGTTACTTGAACAATATTATTATCTGATTCACCTCACGGATTGGATATCCTATTTCCTGGCCAAAGAAAACGGTGTGGAAGCCGCACCTGTAGAGTCGATTGATCTTCTTAAGGAGGAGTTATCCAGACTTAAGTGAACACCTCAGTAAATAAAAAGACCAAATTTCTTGATCTCGGGCTGATGGATTATCAGCAAGCATGGGATTATCAGACTAATTTATTTCAGTCCATACTAGATGTGAAGTCTCAGAACCGTTCAGCCCCTGCCAACGAACAACTAATAACTAATAACTATTTACTTTTTTGTGAGCATCCCCATGTATTCACATTAGGCAAAAGTGGAGAAGAGAAAAATCTACTGGTAAAAAAAGAAGATCTTCACACGATTGAAGCTACCTACTATCATATCAATCGCGGTGGCGATATCACCTATCATGGACCAGGGCAGATAGTTGTGTATCCCATCATTGATCTGGAGAATTTTTTTACGGACATCCATAAATACATGCGATTATTGGAAGAGTCAGTAATTGAAACCTTAGCCGAGTTTAATATAAAGGCTGGTCGCATTAATGGTCTCACGGGAGTTTGGATTGATTATGAGAATGCAAATAAGGCACGCAAAATATGTGCACTGGGGGTTAAAACCAGTCGCTGGGTAACATTGCATGGACTAGCCTTTAATGTGAACACGGATCTGAATTATTTCAAATACATTGTCCCCTGCGGAATTGATGACAAAGACGTTACATCCCTGGAAAAGGAATTGGGCAAACGACAGGACCTGGAACAGGTGAAATCAATTCTTAAAAATAAATTGTCCGGTCTTTTTGAAATGGAAATCATAAATTAGTCTCAGGATTGACAGTGATGACCTTTCAACGAATCACATACTGCTGCATTTTGATTGCTGTTGGTTTCACCCTTCAATCGTGCCAGCCAGCAGAATCTCAACCCATAGCAACGTCTGTTAAACACAAGGGCGTTTGTTGGGTTGGCGGGCGCGAAGTTGTGACCGAAAGTGAGATTGACGCATTGGTTATAAATCAAATAAACTGGATTTCGCAAACACCCTTTGGTTGGCAACGAGATGCTAATACCTCCACGCTAAATACCAACTTTACTTCAGACAGAATCTGGTGGGGCGAGTCGGATGAAGGTATTTCAAAAACAACACAACTTGCTCTTAAAGCAGGAATCAAAACAATGCTTAAGCCCCATCTTTGGGTAAGAAATGGCTGGCCCGGAGATATTGTTATGAAAAGCGATACAGCCTGGCAGCATTGGTTTGATAACTACGAAAAGTTCATCATCCATTATGCAGAGTTAGCCGAGAAGAACAAGATTCAAATTTTATGCATCGGTACAGAGCTGCAAAAAACAACCCCCCGGGAAAAGGAATGGCGTTCTCTAATTTCAAAAATCCGCTCTGTGTATTCAGGCCAGTTGATTTATGCAGCAAACTTCCACGAAGAATATGAACATATAAAATTTTGGGATGCCCTTGATTACATTGGTGTGCAGGCTTACTTCTCTTTAGCCGATAAAAAGGATGCAACCCTGCAGGAATTAATTCAAAATTGGAAAGAGCCCATGGCTGCCATTGAAAGGGTTCACAAAAAGTATAATAAGCCGGTAATGTTTACTGAAATCGGCTACCGGAATGATGCGCATGCAGCCATTGAACCATGGAGCTGGCCACGGAATATGAAAGATATTCCGGTTTCTGAGGAAGCTCAAGCACTTTGCTATCAGGCATTTTTTCAATCCGTCTGGAATAAAAACTGGCTGACGGGTGTTTATTTTTGGAAATGGTATCCGCATGGCCCGAGACGAGCAGGTGAAACAGATTTTACACCCCAGGGCAAGCCGGCCGAAATTGTAATGAGAGAAAATTTTTCGAGGTAAGATGAAGAAAGACATTGAAATTCCGGAAGTAAAGAACGTAACGATTGCCGTAGTAAGAGAAAAAAATCTTCTAAATCAAGAGGAGTGGCGGGTGCATCTGATCAACAATAATCCATTCCCGCTTGAAAATACACTGGTTGCAAGCAAGGGGTATGGGGAAAAGGAAGGTGAGCAACAACGCACTTCTACCTTGCGACATTTCCTGGAGACTGTACCACCCAACAGTTCGGCACTGGTGGAGCCTATCGACTCAAATTTATTTCATCTCAACAACGAGTACTGGGTTAGCTACTATGTTGGTAAGCAGATATATGATCGAAAGTATGTTTTCGTACCCGATACCATATGCGAAGCAAACCTGACCTTTATTAAAGAGTTGGAAATGGAGGGAGTACTTCATTCTTAACGCAGTTTCACTTTTGCCTTAGCTTAGTTATCTGTATTTTTATTGAGTTAACATTACTCTTTATGAATGCAGACCTCAAAGACATTCTCTTTCTGGATATTGAAACAGTAAGCTGTGTAGATCAATATGGAAAGTTGAGTGAGCGCCTGAAAACCCAGTGGGCACGCAAGGCCAACTTCTTTAAGCGCGAAGAACATCAGACCGATGAGGATTTATTCCATGAAAGGGCTGGCATCTATGCTGAGTTTGGAAAAATTATCGTGATTGCCATTGGCAAATACACAGAAGAGAATGGAGCGCTCGGATTGCGAACCAAATACTTTACTGATCATGATGAAAAAAGATTACTCGTTGATTTCAGAGCTGCGCTCGAAAAAATGGGCCCGGGTGTCAGGTTATGCGCACACAATGGAAAGGAATTTGATTTTCCATATCTGTGTAGAAGATCGTTGGTGAATGGAATTCCAGTTCCTTCTGTTTTAAACGTGGCTGGTAAGAAACCGTGGGAGGTTGGACACCTGGACACCATGGAAATGTGGAAGTTTGGAGATTATAAGCATTATACTTCACTGGACTTGCTGGCTGCTATTTTTAACATCCCTACCAGTAAAGGGATTATGGATGGTTCGATGGTAAGTAAAGTATATTATCAGGAGGGCGATCTTAAAAAAATTGCCGAATACTGTGTAGGCGATGTGATCGCAATTGCGCAATTGTATTTAAAAATGAAGGGGATGGATTTGATTGATGAAAAGAATATTATCCCAACCTGATACTAACCACAGAGCGCACAGAGAAACCCTGGGCCCAGGGCTGTTGGAATCCGCCTATCAGGCTTGTCTATAGTATGAATTAATTAAATCCTCCTTAGCTGTAGAAAAAGAAAAACCTCTTCCGTTAGTTTATGAAGAAGTAAAGTTAGATTTGCAGCTACAGAATGGATTTAGTGGTTGAAAATAAAATTATCGGAGAGATAAAATCTGTAGAGGCCCTTACAGAGATTCATCTTGCTCAAGTACCCACTTATCTTAAACTAACCAATAATCGATTTGGTTTACTAATCAATTTTAATGTATTAAAACTAAAAAGACGGAGTTAAACGGGTTGTCAACGGGTATTAACCTCTGTGATATCTCTGTTTCCTCCGTGGTAAAAAATATGAGCAAAAAGAAATTCAAGGAAAAAAAAGAAAAGCGCAATAAGAAAGAGCAAGGTGGAATGTACTCCACACTCATGTTGCTGCTCGAAGAAATGGCTGGCAAAGCTTACAGCCCGCAACAATTAGTGAAAAAACTGGGGCTAAAGAAAAAGTCCCTGATTGAGGATTTATATAAATTATTAGATGCCCTCGAAGAAGAAGGTAAAGTAGAGCAACTGAGTTCTGGGCATTACAAAAGTACACGCTCCGCCAAATCAGTAACAGGAATTGTTGATCACGTCAACCCTCGCTTTGCCTATATCGTAACCGGGGAAGAGGGTAAGAAAGATATCTACGTCCGTTCACAAGACCTGGGTTCTGCCATTCATGGCGATACCGTTGAAGTCGCAATGACGAATAGAAAAACAGGTGAGAACCCGGAAGGGAAAGTTACTGCTGTTGTTAAACGTGGAAGAAATCGTTTTGTGGGCAGAATTGAACTCTCCCGGAATTTTGGTTTTGTGGTGCCTGACTTTAAAAAAATCTACCAGGACTTTTTCATCTACCCTGAAAACCTGGGAGGCGCAACCGCTAATGATAAAGTACTCTTCGAAGTAACCAAGTGGGCCGACCGCGACAAGAGTCCGGAAGGAAAAGTAATTGAGATTTTAGGAAAAACCGGGGAGAACGAAGCTGAGATTCACTCCATTATGGCTGAATTTGATCTGCCTTTCCGTTTCCCCGAAGAAGTACTCAAAGAATCCGAAAAAATAAGTGAGGACATAACGAAGGACGAAATAAAAAAACGCTGGGACTTTAGAGACGTACTCACCTTCACGATTGATCCGGAAGACGCCAAAGATTTTGATGATGCCATCTCCTACAGAAAACTGGAAAATGGGCATTACGAAATCGGTGTTCACATTGCCGATGTTACTCACTATGTAACGCCAGGCAACGTGCTTGATGGCGATGCCTTTGACCGCGCTACTTCCGTTTATCTCGTTGACCGAACGGTGCCCATGTTGCCAGAACGGTTGTCTAATGCGCTATGCTCCCTTCGTCCGAATGAAGACAAGCTCACATTTGCGGCAGTTTTCGAAATGGATGATAAAGCAAAAGTGTATAAAGAATGGTTTGGCCGAACAGTCATTCATTCG
Organism: Cyclobacteriaceae bacterium; assembly: GCA_044229915.1. Classification (GTDB taxonomy): domain Bacteria; phylum Bacteroidota; class Bacteroidia; order Cytophagales; family Cyclobacteriaceae; genus ELB16-189. The sequence goes on along the minus strand of JBGASB010000002.1, from coordinate 644,898 downwards.
GATCATCGCTTTACCTATGAGCAGGCGCAGGAAGTAATTGAACGTGGAGAAGGAAAGTTTGCAGCAGAAATAAAAATTCTCAACGAACTTCATCATGTACTCCGGAAGGAGCGGTTTAAAAAAGGTGCTGTCAATTTTGAATCTACGGAAGTAAAATTCAAACTCGATGATAAAGGGAAACCGTTGGCCGTGATTCCCAAAGTACGAAAGGATGCTCATAAACTTATCGAGGAGTTTATGCTTTTGGCTAACAGAGCCGTTGCCACATTTATTTTCAAAATGAAGAAGGGTGAGGACAAGAATACCTTTGTTTATCGCACCCATGATTTACCCAACCAGGAAAAAGTGGAGGACTTTGCGCGTTTCGCGAAGCAGTTTGGTCATAATCTGCAAATTGAGTCTTCCACCATCTCACGATCACTAAATAACCTGATGGAAGAGATTGAAGGCAAGCCTGAGCAAAACGTGTTGCAGTCACTGGCCGTGCGCGCAATGGCCAAAGCCAAATATACCACCGATGCCAAAGGACATTTTGGATTGGCATTCGAACATTATACTCACTTTACCTCCCCTATTCGTAGATATCCGGATATGATGGTCCACCGGTTGTTACAACATTACCTGGATGGAGGAAAGTCAGTTAGCAAAAAAGAGTTTGAGGATAAATGCGTGCACTCGTCTGAACGAGAAAAAAGGGCAGCAGATGCCGAGCGCGCTTCCATCAAGTACAAGCAAGTAGAGTTTATGAGCCTTGCTGAAAACAAAGTTTATGATGGTATCATTACCGGGGTTACGGATTTTGGAATTTTTGTTGAAATCGTGGAAACAAAATGTGAGGGTATGTCGCGCATGGCGGACATGAAGGACGATTTTTATGAGTTTGATGAAAAAAATTATCGGGTTATTGGTCGCAGGAGAAAAAAAATCTACCGCCTTGGTGATAAAGTAAAAGTTCGGATCAAGAAAACCGATATCGACAGAAGATTGATAGATTTGACCTTTGAAGAATAACTGTTGACCCTGATGAGTTTTCATGTACCAGCCCTTCTTAAACTGATTGAGCAAGAAATAAAAAAACAAGCCTTCGGTTCGCAGCCGAAATCTCTTTACGAACCCATTCGCTACATCATGGCGTTGGGAGGTAAGCGGTTGCGACCCTTGTTAGCGATGCTGTCTTATTCGCTTTATAAGAACAATCCTGAGAAAATAGTCAAATACGCTATCACTATTGAAGCGTTTCACAATTTTACACTTTTGCATGACGACATTATGGATAAAGCTCCGTTGCGGAGAGGTAAACCCACGGTGCATGAAAAATGGAATGTTAACACAGCCATACTTTCAGGAGATGTGATGCTGGTAAAAGTATACGATCAGTTTTTAGATCTGGAGGGAGATGTTTTGAAAGAAGTTCTGCGAATCTTTAATCAATGTGCAGCCGAAGTATGCGAAGGTCAGCAGTGGGACATGGAGTTTGAAACAAAATCCAAAGTAACTGAGGCGCAATATATCGAGATGATCCGTTTGAAAACCGCGGTGCTTTTAGGCTTCAGTTTAGAGTTAGGTGCCTTATTGGCAAAAGCAAGTCAGGATGATAGACAGGCTTTGAAAGAATTTGGAATCAACATTGGTATCGGGTTTCAGTTGAAGGATGATTTGCTTGATGTATATGCAGATAAGAACAAGTTTGGCAAGCAAGTTGGCGGAGACATACTGGCTAACAAGAAGACTTACTTATTAATCAAGGCAAAAGAAAAGGCAAGGGGAGCAGACAAACAAGAACTGGAATTTTGGCTGAGTGCAAAGAAATTCAACAAGCAAAAAAAGGTGAAAGCTGTTACGGCTTTATATACTAAACTGGGAATTGCTCAATTGACTGAAACAAAAATTGAGGAATACTTTAGCAAAGGATTTCAGAATCTGGACAGACTAGAAGATTCCCCTCAAAAACAACAACTTATTGAGTTTACCCAAAACCTGATTACCCGACAATCGTAGCCTACTTCTTTCGCTTATAATAAATCAAGTTACCTTTATAATTCTTAACTGTTTCGCTTAACGTATAAAAGCCTGTCCCATCAAGTTTCCAGGCAATTGCTTCACCCTGCGCTTCCTGTAGATAGTTGAGTTCAATCGGTTTGCTCTGCAATAATTCCGGAATAGGTTCATTGTCAGACCTCTTCCAATAATAAAGATGGTCATAGTTCTTCATCAACACCTCTGTTCCATCGGGAGAGATACTGGCAGCTACTATCTTATTGAAGGAAAGCTTCGTTTTGAATTCAGCTTGAAGGGTATCTCCTGAAACAAGGGGTGGTGAGATCTGATACAAACGCACCGAATCTTCACGCTTAGAAATTATAAATAAATCGTTGGTCTCCGGATCAATCGTCATCGCTTCTGTATCGCGCACTCCGTCACTTAATTGAAAAACCAATGTGTCAAATTTATCTATGACCTGATCCCCTTCAGACACTAGAGGCTCTTCAAACCGATAAATCATTTTATAGGGATATTGCGATAGGTTATCGCCAATTTCACCAACATATAAATAACTCTTCCCTTCCTGGGGGCCTGGTCCTATGGTAATATCTTCCCAATCACGATTGACCACATTAAGAAGTTTACAGGTCATTACAATTTTTGCCTTATCGTTAATCAAAAATACTTCAGCTGGATTTTCCCCATCATTGTGCGACCAATAATATCCGGGGTTCGCAACGCTTGCCACCAGTCCGGAGGCTTCTGCAAGTTTTTTACCAACTGAGCCTTGACCTTCACCTTTTAGAAATAAATCAGATGCATCCGTGCTACTCGTGCAGTCAATGGACAAGAGTAAAATCAAAAAACAGTATCTCATGTGCTTTTCAATAAACGCGCAATATCAAAAGAATCGTGGATGTGTCCTATACTTATAAAGATTTGAGAAATGAGGATGTTGTCCTGCCAATGAATTTATGTTTATTGAACCTTCAATCCAGCTGCCTTCCAGGCTTTTAATCCACCATCCATTTCATAGACAGGATTATAACCCATCTCCTTCAATATGACTGCGGCCTTGGCACTACGAATGCCTGAGCCACAATAAACGAAAATTGGCTTGTGTTCCAGGGTCTCCAATTTATCTGCAAAGTCGTTATCATAAACAATGTTAATGGCTCCTGCTAATGCACCCGCATTAACCTCCTCCACCGTTCGAACATCTAATAGAATTGCGTTTTCAGTCGCCTTGTATTTGGCATCAAAATCTTGCGGAGACAAAACAGTATCACTCTTTTTTTCGCTGCAGGCGAACAAGAGCAGGAATATGAAAATCTTTTTCATTGTAGTTTAGTTTAGCATCAGCAAGGTACCAAAGACTCCAATCGTTCGGATTGCTTATGCCAAAATTTGTACCCGAAATCGCCACAATCCCTCATCTTAGCCATGACAAAGTAGTACCTTTGGCAGCATGACCTCAGTTCAGGAATTTATTGCAAAGCAACGCCCTACGCAAAAACAGGTAATGTCCGTACTCCGGGGCTGGATTTTAGACCTTGGTCCACATACTATAGAGAAAATCAGTTATAAAGTCCCTTGTTTCTATTTCTACGGTCCGCTATGTAAGCTCAAACCTACAGCCGCTGGAGTTGATCTCGGGTTTACACAGGGCGCAAGTTTGAGTCGCGATCACAAAGTGGTGGAAAAAAGCGGACAAAAAAATGCTGGCACCATCCGATTCCATAGCCTGGCAGAACTCGAAGAGCGCGAAGAAGAATTGCGAGTTATTCTAAATGAGGCTGCCATCCTAAATCAGTATCTCTTTAATCAAAAAAAGAAAAAGAAGTGAGTGAAGAAATAGAACTGATTGAAGACGATGAGGAGGGCCTCTTCGAACATCACCGGATTGTTGCGGACGGTAAGCAAGGGCTGGTACGCATCGATAAGTTTCTGATGGACCGCCTACCCAATGTTACACGAACGAAAATTCAAAACGGTGTTCACGATGGGTTCGTAAAAGTGAATGACAGAGCTATTAAACCCAACTATAAGGTTCATCCAAATGATATTATTACCGTTTCGTTTCCCGAGCCGCCACGCGATACCGATGTACTGCCAGAAAATATTCCGCTCAACATTGTGTATGAAGACGACCACCTGCTGGTTGTAAATAAACCAGCTGGCATGGTGGTACATCCCGCCTACCAAAACTGGAGTGGCACGTTGGTAAATGCGCTCACCTATCACTTTCAGAATTTACCTCAGATGGCAGGCAATGATGGGCGACCCGGGTTAGTACACCGCATTGATAAAGACACTTCGGGATTGTTGGTGATTGCCAAAACAGAAAATGCAATGACCTCCTTGGCCAGGCAATTTTTTGATCATTCAATTGAACGAACCTACCAGGCTATTGTGTGGGGTGTACCTGATCCTCCGCAAGGGACGATTAACGTTAATGTTGGTCGTAGTTTAAAAGACCGCAGGGTTACCACGGCCTTTCCAGAAGCCGACTTTGGCAGACATGCCATTACACATTACAAATTGCTACAAGATCTAAGATACGTTTCACTAATTGAGTGCAAACTTGAAACCGGCCGCACGCATCAGATCCGGGCCCACATGAAATTCATCGGGCATCCTATTTTCAATGATGCTACCTATGGTGGCAACGAACCCCTGAAAGGAACTGTATTTTCAAAATACAAACAGTTTGTCGATAACTGTTTTAAAATTATTCCGCGGCAAGCGCTCCACGCCAAAACGCTTGGCTTCATTCATCCCGAAAGTGGAGAGCACCTGCAATTTGATTCAGATCTTCCCCCTGATTTTAAAGAAGTGATGGAGAAGTGGGAGCATTATGTGAAATATAATTGATTCATTGATCAGGATGAAAATAGAACACCTCGCTATCTGGACCAAAGATCTTGAACGGATGAAGTTGTTCTATGAACAATACTTTGAGGCCACAGCCGGAAAAAAGTATCACAATCCCCAAAAGAATTTTGAATCCTATTTTTTGCAGTTTGATGGCGGTGCCCGACTTGAACTGATGCGCAAATCAGAATTCTCAAGAAGAGTAAGTGATATTAATCAGCAGCATCTAGGATTAGCTCATATTGCAATGGCAGTAGGATCAAAAGAAAAAGTAAATTCCCTGACCGAACAATTACGTAACGATGGCTTTGAGATTATTGGCGAGCCACGCACCACGGGTGATGGCTACTATGAAAGTGTTGTGCTCGATCCGGAGGGCAACAGAATTGAAATTACAGTTTGATGATTGAAACTTACGAGTAAAGTTCAGTTAACAATTCAATAATCTAAATTTTTTAGGGGGACAGAATCCTATCAGGTGCGTGGGAGACACCTGCGATCCCGTAAGGTGAGGGATGTTAAACTGCCAGTCGCAGTTTCTTACTTTTCTCCTGGCGCAATGCCTGTCGGATTTCCTTCATCGCTTCCTTCTTGAAAGCTTTGTGATCCGGTGTTCTTTCAGGCTGGTTAAGGACGCTCTTAATGTACGTGAGCACCTCTTCCATTTGCACCTTATCCATGGCATCCAGACTCTGGAGGATGGCCAGTTTAGGTGATTGTAACATACAATTAGTGGTTGTTGTCAGTACAAATAACGCAAATTAATACCCTGAGGTTCAACAGGTAAGCACTCAATTAACCGAAAGTTGATCTGCCGGTAATATTCGGGGTAAAAACGGTTAAAAAACCGGATTAGCCAAGCTTTTTTAAGGCATCAACAAAGGTATCCAACTCTGTTGTGGTTGTATAAACATTAGGAGTAATACGGCATCCGTGCACTCCGGCTCCGTCTATTGCCACCGTATAGATTTTATATTCTTTAAGAAGCCTTTCAGCTAATGTCTGAGGCTTCATTCCCTTTACCCCTACGTTGCCAATTCCACAATGGCGGGTTGGGTCAGCCGGTGTATTCACTTCAATATGCGGCAGGTTACGCACCTTGCTGGTCCAGTACGTTTGCAGGTATCGCAGGCGACTTTCCTTTCGATCGCGGCCAATCTTAAGATAAAAATCAATTGAATCGGCAATGGTGAGATCGGTGTGTACCGGGTGTGTACCGATCTGGTTAAGCCAGCCAATATCATTTTGATCTGTTACTCCTGAGGCCAGTAAAGGCCATACATGCGAGGCGTTGCCTTTTTTAACGTATAGAATGCCGGCTCCAAGCGGTACACTCAACCACTTGTGCAGGCTAGCTCCATAATAATCACAACCCAAATCAGGAATTGAAAAATTAAGATGCGCGAATGCATGAGCGCCATCTACCAGCACCTCAACGCCTTTACTGTGTGCCATGTCGCAGATTTTTCGGACTGGTAAAATCTGACCAGTGATGTTGATCATGTGGCACACCATCAACAACCGGGTTTTGCTCGTAATGGCATTGGCATAAAGATTAACAATCTCGTCATCGGATGCCGGGTGGTTAGGAACAGAAATGATCTTGTTTACTATCCCATGCTTTTTCTCCATCAGTTTAAACATGTTGAGCATAGAACCATAGTCCTGCTCGGCCATGACGGCTTCATCTCCCTCCTTCCAATGTGTGCCCCCAATCACCAGGTCAAGCGACTCGGTTGTATTGCGTGTGATCACTAATTCTTCTGGCGAGCAACCGGCCAACTCAGCTAGTTTAGCGGCCATCTTTTTCTTATTGTCCCACTGTACCGTGCGCATGTAGTAAGATCCCTGGTAATTTACTTCCCGAATATGTTCGATCTGCTTTTCAAGGATCTCCTGTGGCAGAAAACAATAATAACCGTTCTCGAGGTTGATATAATCCGGTTTAAGTTTATACCCTCCACGAATGGCTTCCCAGAAATCTTCATCCTTGGCTAATACTTCAGCAGGGACATTACTCGTTTGCTTAATCAGTGAATCCAGACTTTGCCACAGGGGCACTCCGGCTATTGGTAACATGCCTAAATTTTTAAGAAAAGATCGCTTGTCCATAGGGTAAAATTTCTTGCCGACAAATCTAACTAACTAATACATATCTAATTTAAGAATGTGATGAACGAGATCAATCCTATCAAGTGAGGTATATGTTTTGCATGACCTCAGTTTTTAATACCTTTAAATTCTTCAGGTTTAGCTTTGGCCAGGAATCTTCAATCATTTGAACATCTTTTCAAGGAGTTATTTAAACCTCTTTGCGGCTTTGCGATGAAGTATGTGAAAGATTTAGATGAAGCCCGGAATCTGGTTCACGAAGTTTTTATTACTGTATGGGAGAAGTTTGACAGTCTGCCCAGCGATACTAACTATCGCAGTTATCTTTATACTGCCGTAAGAAACCGATGCCTAAATCACTTGCGGGACACGAAGAAACACCTCAGCATTGAGAAGGCCGAACATAAAATGACGGAAGAAAACAGCTCGCTGGAGGCGGCTGAGTTAGAGCGGGAAATTGAACTGGCCATTAACTCCCTGCCTGAGAAATGCCGGATGGTATTTGAATTTAGCCGGATGGAAGGCTTAAAATATGGAGAAATAGCTGAAAAAATGGGTATTTCCGTGAAAACAGTGGAGGCCCAGATGTCAAAAGCACTAACGGTATTGCGTGCACATCTCAGCGAATTTATGTCCTTGATATTTATTGTACTGGGGCTGTAAGGGTAAATGTATTTTTATGTGTTGTAAAGAAGAATAGGTGTGTGAATAAAGAAGAAAACCATATTGATGATCTGATTACCCGCTGCTTAACGGGCGAAGCCACTACTGATGAACAGGAACAATTGTCAGCCTGGATTGACTTGCGGGAGGAGAACAGAAAATACTATCAAAAAATCAAGCAGGCCTTTGACTTGAGCGATCAATACTATGCCAACAAGGAAACTAAGGTTCCCGACCTGAATATAGACCACGAATGGAATCACTTTTTGAATCAACTTGAAAAGAAAGAAACCACCAACATTCGATCCATTGCTCCAGAGAAAAATTCGTACCCAATGTGGGCCCGCATGGCCGCAGCTGTATTAGTGGTAGTGGCTTCAGGTTTTGTCATTAACTATTTCCTTTCAAGTAACGATAGCATTCATTTTGAGACGGCCGGTAATACGCTAGAAGTGACTTTGCCCGATGGCAGCCATGTTGCTCTAAATCACAATTCGCAATTGTCTTTTACTCCGGAATATGGAACACAAACCCGAACCGTAAAACTGATAGGCGAAGGGTTCTTTGAGGTAGAACAAAATCCGCAGAAGCCTTTTATTATTGAAGTAGATGGCGCTACAATAGAAGTACTGGGCACTTCTTTTAACGTACAGGGCTATAACACCCGTAAGGAACTGGAGGTTGTAGTGGAAACCGGGACTGTTAAATTTTCTGTAGCTGATGTTCAAAAAGATGTAACCCTAACCGCTGGTGACCGGGGTGTTTATCAAAAAGAAATGAAGGATCTATCCAGCAAAGCAAACAATAACGTTAATTTTCTTTCGTGGAAGACACGCAAGCTCGTGTTTGAAGAAAATGATTTACGCTCGGTGGTTGAAACATTGAATCAAGTTTATCAGGCTAACATTAGCATTGCTACCCAGGTACCTGATACCTGCGTTGTAACCGTAACATTCGATCAACAAAGTCTGGAAGCTATTTTAAACGTATTGAAAACTACCCTCAATCTCACCTACACAATCAAAGACGGCCAAATTGAAATCACTCATGCAGGGTGCTGACAATAATTCCAAAGTTGCGATTAAGAGTTGACTCTCATGAAACTTCGCAGTCTTATTTTCATTTGTGTGTGTTTTTCAATTTTACTGACGGCTTCCCTCCCGGTTAAGGCCCAGAAAATTCCCGATAAGAAAATTACAATAGAGAGTAAGGCTCTATCACTTGCCGAAGTGCTGGAAGAGATTTCTCAAAAAAGTGGTATTCGATTCTCATACAATCCAAAAAGAATTCTGGCGGATCGTAAAGTAAGTTATCAGGCAATTGAAAAATCGGTAGTCGAAATTTTGGCTGACCTTGCCGAGCGATTTGAGTTTCAGTATTCGTTCGTTGAGGATCAGGTTATTCTTAAACCTGCAAAGAAAATTGATAAGCCTATTGAGCAGACGGTTACATTGAGTGGTTACAGTAAAGATGCCGCAACTGGCGAAGCGCTGATTGGTTCTACCATTTTCATTAAAGAGCTACAACTCGGTACGGTGAGTAATACCTATGGCTTTTTCTCCATCACACTCCCAAAAGGTACCTATGAAGTCATCGCTTCCTTCATTGGGTATAAACATTTTACCAAAACCATTGACCTACAAACTTCCGTGATGGAAGATATTCTTCTTGCTGAAGAACCTCCCGTTCTTGAGGAAGTTATTGTTTCTGCGGCCCCCGATGAGATTGTTGAAGAAATTCAGGTGAGCAAAACGAATGTGCGGCCCCGTGCGGTGGAAGAAAGACCCGCTTTATTTGGTGAAATGGATGTTCTTAAATCTCTGGAGTCTGTTCCGGGCTTTAAACTTCATTCCGATGGGTCTACTTTTTATTACGTGCGGGGCGGACAACGCGATCAGAATCTTGTGCTCATCGATGATTCTCCCATTTATAATCCAAGCCACTTACTGGGTTTGTTTTCAACAATCATTCCTGATGCCGTTACCGACATTAACATTTATAAAGGAGATATGCCCGCGTCCCTGGGCGGCCGTTTGTCCTCCGTGCTTGACATTCATACCAAAAAGGGAAATGATCAGCATACGCAAGTATGGGGAAATGTTGGTTTGATTTCCACTAAATTGGGCGTAGAAGGTCCTATAAAAAAAGATCTTAGTTCATTTCTCATTTCGGGAAGATTCTCACGGTTGCAGTGGCTAGTTCAGCTACAGGATGAAAACATAAAGAAATTCAGCTTCCACGACATTACGGGAAAAATGAATTTCAAGTTAAGCGCAACAGATCGGATCTTCTTTTCATTCTATACGGGCAGCGATAATTATTTCTCCGGTAACAAAGGTATAAATTGGGCGAATAATGCAGGCACCTTTCGGTGGAACCATGTTATTACCGATCGGCTATTCTTAAACACAACGCTTTCTGCGAGCGGTTACGATTATTTCGTATACACCGATGTGTCGAAAAATCAACGATGGAATTCTCATATCTCAAATCTTAATTTAAAAACTGACTTCAGCTATTTCGTTAACCCCCAAAGTGAGCTAACCTTCGGACTTGGAGTAAATGGATACCGCTTCAATCCTGGTAATCTTCAAACCGGATCGTCCAATACCCAGGTGTCTAATGTGTCTGCGCGAAACTCTCTTGAATTTATTCTTTATGGAAATCAACAGGTTACTCTAAACAAAAAGTGGGGACTCAATTACGGGTTACGCCTTTCATCCTGGACCAACTCTGGTGAAGCTTTCGAATTTAAGTTTGATGATACTCACAGCCCAATCGATACTCTCATTTTCGAAAAAGGAGATCCCTACATCACTTACCTGAATGCCGAACCAAGATTGACCATACAGTATTTGATTAATGACCATTCATCCCTTAAAACAAGTTATTCACGAAATGTTCAGAACGTACATTTGATCTCAAACTCAATTAGTCCATTTACTTCGCTGGATGTCTGGCTTCCCAGTAGTTTTAATATACAGCCACAACGATCGGATCAGGTTTCATTGGGCTATTACCATAAACTTGCCCGATCAGGCATTTCATTGGTTGCCGAAACATTCTATAAGAAATTGCACAATCAAATAGACTATGAAACTCATGCCGAAACCTTGTTAAATCCATTTCTGGAAAGTGAATTGCGCTTTGGTGAAGCACGTGCCTATGGGGTTGAATTTCAAGCAACCAAGAATGAAGGTCGCTTACGCGGAACAACAGGCTACTCGTTCGCACGGGCAAGAAGAACTTTTGCTGAATTGAATGATGGTAAAAGTTATAATGCATTCTCTGATCGACCGCATCAAATCAACCTTACCCTTTCATATGATATTAATTTAAGATGGATGTTTGGAGTGAACTGGAACTACTTTACCGGTGCGCCATTCTCATCTCCAGTCAGTTTTTATAATTACAATGGATTGGAGGTTCCTGTTTACGGCCAAAAGAATAACGACCGGTATCCTACCTATCACCGGTTGGATGCATCCGCTACGGTTAAGTTAAATAAGGATACAGAAAAGAAGTATCAGCACAGTTTAACGTTCTCGGTTTTCAATGTTTATGGAAGAAAGAATTCTGTGTTCATAAATTTTAACAAAACCGAAGTAAGCGAACGCGACTTTAAGGTGCCTTCTAATGTGCTGGTGAGCGATCGGGCTATCTCACAATTTTATTTATTTCAATTCACGCCTGCTATTTCATACAATTTTAAATGGAAATGAGAATCCGGATCTTATTGATTTTCTTTTGTACTCTGGTCGCTTGTGAAGAACGGATCGATCTTCAACTGCTATCGGAAGATCAGGATTTACTGGCGGTGGAAGGGGTACTAACCAATGAAAATGTTAGCCATACAATTACGCTCACATTTCCATTTAAGATGATGAATAATAAAGCTCTTCCTGTCAGTGGCGCAGTCGTCCAGATCCTGGAAGGTAACTCGGCTACCTACACGCTTACCGAAGCTCCTGCAGGATCAGGGCAATATGTTTCACCCATATTCAGGGCTGTCTTTGGCACCCCATATACTTTAAGGATTCAATATCAAGGCAAGGAGTATTTTGCTCAGGATAGTTCCGTGCCCGTTGAGCCCCTCCCTGCATTGGATTATTATAAAGTCAACGATCAATACTCTTTAGTACTCAACGAATCCGGAGAAAATGCAAACTATATTGATCATCGCGTTGACTGGAAAACCACTCCGGCTTGTTTACCTGATAATGACTGCGAAGGGCGAATTGTATTTTATGATTTGAAAACCATCGATGTGAATGAGATTTACAAACCTGGTAAAACCGAATTTCTTTTTCCTGTCAATTCTACAATCATCCGAAAGAAATACTCGGTCAGTTCAGCATATCGTACTTTCCTGCGCTCCGTGCTCTCAGAAACGGAATGGCGCGGTGGGCCATTTGATGTTGAACGGGCTAATGCCACAACAAATTTAAGCGCAGGGGCTATTGGCTTTTTTGCCGTTACTTCTGTAGTCTCTGATACTACCCTGGTGGTCGAAAAGCCCTGAAATTAATTCAATTCCTTAGTTTTTAAGAAATCTTTCAGTCGCCCGTAAGGGTGTCCTTCACTTCCTGTGTTTTAGTGATTGAAAGGAAGATCTAGACTTCCAGAAACTAAAACTGAAAACAAACAAAACTAAAAATTATGAAGACCTTAAAATTCATTTCTAGTCTGATCGCTGTTGGCCTGATGTTCTCGCTTGTACTTACTTCATGCGAAAACAACGAATCGGTTCAGCCCCAACAGGATTTATTGCCACAATCATTTAGTGTGGATATCCCTGCATCCCTTAGCAACAAAAACAGTATCGCTAATGGCCGGATTTCCGGAAGAATTAAAGAAGATACTCTGCAAGGCAATGACATCTATCTTCACCTCAACACATTCATTGCCGTTGGCGAGGGTGCTTCTAAAATAGTAGAAGAATTTATTGACGGAATCCGGAAGTACAAAATCGATCGCATTCAATCGCTCACTTTTACCAGCGATGATGATAATCGCACAAAAAATCTCATTGTCCTCTCTGGTGTTACCTTTGAAGATCAGGCCTGGGATTATCAACTTACCGTTACGGATGCCAACTCAGAAGGTGAAGCCGATGGAGGCAAAGCATTACAAATTTTCTGGAACAAGAATAAACTTGTAAAAGGCATTGCCATAATTAAGCCATATAACTGTGATCGCATTCAAAATGCTGCTGCCAAAGATGCCGTTTTCCGGATTGATTATACAGAAGGTGGTGCCCTTGGTTATGATGCACAAATGGAAGTAACTATTGCAGGGTTGCCATTAGAGAGCCCGCTTGAAAATCCATACTCTGTAAGTACACTTAGAATGTTTGCTGGTAAGAAAGGTGATGTGGTTGATGTTTACGGAAACACCAATCATCCAAATGCTATATTATTCTCAGGAAATGCTGGTTTCAATTGGGCCTTTGTAGCTTCTGGAAATGATGTGAAAAACATTGGTGTAGCTGAAGTTGGACTACCTCCCAGCATGTTGGATAAATCTGATCGTGAGACCTTGTTAAAAGAATATTCAATAAAAAATGTATTCACTAAGGAAATAACTGCCGTTTGGCCAGGCATCGATCAGAATCTGTTGGCCGCCTATTTAACAAACACCTCAGCTCCTGGTTATTTTGATAACAAGAAAGGGTTTATCGCAGGCGGAACTTCGCCCGGGGCCGACTGGGATGTGCTGACTAACCGACTAGATGCACTGAGTCCTTACAATCCAAAAAGCACAAGCGAAATGGTTGTCGAATTCAAGTAAAAATTTCTGAATCAGATTATTCAAGACCTCTGGCTTTCGCCAGAGGTTTTTGTTTCTTTGCACTTCAAATTTTTAACAGGATAACTATGAGAGTGTTGATTCTTTGCTTTTTCGTTTTGATTGTCTTTGCAAGTCCGGCTCAATCCAAAAAAGAACTTGCCGCAGAGGTGACAAAATTGAAGGCTGAAATTTCGGAGTTAAAAAAACCTAAGGTGGCAAATCTTACTGACGAGGATAAAAAGGCAAGTTACGGTTTAGGGGTATTGATAGCCTCCAATCTTAGAAACCAGGGTGGCGATTCCGTTGACCTGGAGTCTCTTTATTTCGGAATTCAGGATGTTTTTAAAAAGAATAAGCTAATCATAGAAGAACAAGAGTGTTCTATGATTGTACAAGGGTATATGCAACAGGCTATGGAAAAAAAGGTAGCCTCTATGAAAGCCGAAGGGCAGGCGTTTTTAGATGCCAACAAATTGAAAGATGGCGTAAAAGTTACGGCTTCTGGCCTGCAATATCAGGTTATCACTTCAGGAAGTGGAAAAACTCCTACAGCTGCTGATAATGTTACTGTTCATTATACCGGTAAACTGGTTGACGGAACTGTTTTTGATAGCTCTGTCGAGCGAAATGAGCCCGCTACTTTTGGAGTAGGACAAGTGATTCCGGGCTGGACAGAAGCCTTGCAGCTTATGCGCGAGGGTGATAGGTGGATACTATTTATTCCGTCTGAACTCGGGTATGGCGAACGCGGTGCTGGCGGCCAGATACCGCCTCACTCGGCTTTGATTTTTGAAGTTGAGTTAATCAAAGTGAATTAAGGGGAAACAGATTTCAGTGCTCTGAAATTCTTACAACCGCTTTCCCTTTTACTTTTCTGTCCATAAGATCTTGCAGCGCCTGCGGGGCTTCTTGCAGCGAATAGATCTTATGGATGTGCTGGTTAATTTTCCCTTCTTTACTCCAATTGACTAACTCCGCAAAATTTTGCAGGCTTTGTTTGGGCTCACGCTCTGCAAAACTTCCCCAAAACACTCCAACAATAGAAGCTCCTTTCAACAAGGCAAGATTTGCCGGAAAGGAAGGAATCTCTCCTGAAGTAAAGCCAACAACAAGGTATCGCCCTTTCCAGGCAATAGATCGCAACGCAGATTCAGCTATTGATCCGCCTACCGGGTCGTACACAACGTCTACTCCTTTTTCCTGAGTGATTTCTTTTACTCTTGTGCGCAGATCTTCTTTCGAATAATTAATCAAATAGTCAGCACCTTTTTCTTTACAAACAGCAAGCTTCTCCTCCGTGGAGGCTGCCGCAATTACAGTTGCTCCCAGTACGTTGCCCAATTCAACAGCAGCCAATCCAACTCCTCCGGCTGCGCCTAATACCAAAAGGGTTTCTCCTGGTCTCAGATTAGCGCGATCCTTCAATGCATGGTAGGAAGTTCCATAGGTATACAGTGTGCAGGCTGCATGTAGAAAGTCCATTCCGTCAGGCATCGGAAATACGCGCGATGATTTTACAGCCACATATTCTGCAAAACCGCCCCATCCACACAGGGCAACGACTCGATCGCCCATCTTAAGATGTTTTACGTTTTCTCCAACAGCAGAAATAATTCCCGATACTTCTCCACCTGGTGAAAAAGGTAATGCTGGCTTAAATTGATATTTGTTCTGGATGATTAGGACATCGGGAAAATTAACCCCGCAAGCTTTTACTTGTATAAGAACTTCACCAGCATCAATAGACGGGATTTGTGCGTCAACATAAACGAGTGAATCTGGAAGTCCGTGAACCTGGCATTGAATAGATTTCATTTTTCAAAGGAAAGATCTGAATCTACCTTTTATTTTTTGAAAAGCTTTTTCAGGAGTCCTTTCTTTTCAGGTTGGTTCTTCAACTTATCGAGTGCTGTTCGCAAATGCATCAGAAAAACATCGTCTTTCAGAATATAGTGATCAACCTTCAACCTGGATGTCTTTGCCCGCAGTGCATCGTCATTAGTTGCAGTAATATAAATGACCGGGATCCTAGAATCTTTCTTACGGATTTCTTTCAGATACTCAAGGCCTGTCCTGGAATCATTGAGAAACGAATGATCAAGGATGATAAGGAAAGGTTTGGCGTTGGCAAGAGCCGTAAGGGCTTCGGTACCCGTTTGAAATACCTGCGTCTGAAATTCTTCCATCTGGCTGAAATGACTCTTCATGAATTTCAGATAGACCGGGTCGTCATCAATAATAAATACAAGCTTTTTCATATTGTAAATATTAACATTTTATCTATACCCGGTGAAAAAATGACGACTAAAAAAGCAACAATGTACCTTTTGATTTAATTTCCCTTTGGAAATCATAAGCTGCGGATTTAATATCAAGAAAAAAGATGGCAGACTATAGAAAGTTCAATTCGCACTTTCAATTCGCCAGCTTAAAAATAATAGGTAACACCATGCGTTGTCGCACAGGTTTTCCACGTTGTCTGCCGGGGTTCCAAGGTGGAGAATTTTGAATAATCCGAACTGCTTCTTCATCGCAACCAGCACCAATACCTTTTACTGCTTTCACTTCTGTAATCTTTCCATCCCTGCCAATAACAAATTCAACAAAGACTTTGCCCTCAACGCGTAATCTACGCGCCTGAGACGGGTATTTGATCTGCTCTGCAATGCTTTGATAAAAAGCAGCCAATCCATCTTTGGGTTCAGCCGAGACTTCAACGATTGTAAAAATCTCCTCGGTTTCTTCTTCAATTTGTTTAGGAGCTTCGATCACCTCCACCGCTTGAATTTTGGTATCCTCCGTTACTTCAACATCAAACACAAATTTTACCTCTTGTTCAATCTCCTGTTCATCTGGAACTTCTACCAGTTGAGGCTGCTGCACAATTACTTCGGGAGTCGGTGGGATGACTGTAGCGGGTACATCCAACATTTCTTCAAACGTGTTGGTGTTGCGAGACACCAATTCCATTACAGGTTTATCATATTGTTTGTATTCAAATGCCCCCAATACCATTACGAGGGTTATGAATAAACTGATACTGAAGAAAAAAAACTCTTTTTTGTCCAGATCAGCATGTTCGGTTTTTTTGATTTCCAAGGCCATAACGAACTGATTTATGTCTGAATTCTTAGTATAAGATTAGATTTCTTTACCCAAGAAATCCATGACATTCGTCAGTTCGCGAATTGAGAGTTAGCAGGTGTTTCTCAAGGCCTGGACAAGAGGAATTTTAGAGCCTTAAAAGATCAGCAAAAGAAGGAACGCTATAACCAGCAAAATAGCCACCCACTTGACTGCGGATGAGTACTCGGCAAATTCATAGCTACAAACTGGGCATACTTTACTTTGCTTATCCACTTCCATTGCACAAGAAGGACATTCTTTGGTATTAGTTCGATTTTTAGCCATTTAACCACTTCATAAAACGACCCCACAAACCACGGGGCCTTTCATCGGACTTTTGAGTTATGTGAAGTTCCACCGGTTCATCAATAATTCTGGCAGGTTTCGTGGGTTGTCCTACTTTCACCCTTTTCAGGTAATGCTCTTTGCGTCTTTCTTTCTCACGCTCTGCAGCCTCTCTTTTCCTTTCCTCCGCTTCCCGGGCTTCGCGTTCGCGTTGCAAGGCAATGGGATTCCTCCACGGTTGTTGAACTTCCCGCTTTGATTTTGCCTGGGGCCTCCTGTTTTCTGGTCTTTGCCTTCCATCCAGAGGTTCGGTCTTCGGCTCTTCTGTTGTGGGTTCTGGTGCTGGTTGATCTTTTTTCTTAGGTTGAGGTAATTCGATTTTACCGAGCACCTTCAATCCAGATAGTTCCACTTTTGGAGCTTTGATCACTTCGGGTTTTTCGAGCTCTATACCGGCTTCCGATTCTAAGATTTCTGGTTTGGAGTCTTCCATTTCAGGTACCTCAGTAGGTATCGCGGGAGCTGTGTTATCCTGGCTCTCCTCGGTTTTGATATCCGCAACTATTTCCTTTAATCGGTCGGGAGCAAAATGGAGTACAATACGATCTACATGCTCATCATTTAACTTGGCATTGGAGCCATCCTCTAAGTAGATCTTGTGGGTTGAGAGATAATCAACAATTTGTGACGGTCTTACTGCCAGCTTTCTGGCCAATTGTCCGAGCCTCATAAGTTATGGTTTCAATAAAGGCGCAAATATACTCACTCAGGCTTTTGTCGCCATTTTTTCTTCTCAGCATGAAATTTCTTCTCTTTTAAACGCACTTGCCTGGCAGCTTTTCCTGGCTTGGTTGGTCGTCTCACTTTCTTAGGAGCAAATGCTTTCGTTAGAAGTTGTTCAAGCTTCTGTACTACGGCTTCTTTGTTTTGTACCTGCGATCGTTTGTCTTGTGCGGTAATTTGCAGCACTCCCTCTTTGGTCAAACGCGTGTGCAGTTTTTTTAAGATTACTTCCCGTTGCTCTTCCAATATGGCTGAGTGAATGACATCCCATCTCACCGTAACTTTTGAATTTACCTTATTCACGTTTTGTCCGCCAGGACCGCTGCTACGGGAAGTAGCAAATTCCAATTCGTTTATAATTTCCTCTATTTTGGGTGTGGCAATATTCATAATTCTCAAAACAACAGCTAAAGATATCAGAGTTCTTTCTTATCCTGATAAAATGCCTTTGCTAATCCGTAAAAAATAACGGAGATTTAATAAGTAACTCAGCAGACTATGAAGAAATTTTCCTTCCTCCTTCTCTTGCTGTCTCTTTCTATTGCAGTTTGCGCCAATTCCATTTTAATACCCATGGATGCCACGCAACGCAATCACCTGAAGGCTTATGGTGTTGCTTATTTCGTATTACAACAAGGCGCCCAGGTCGACTGGTTGCTGAACTACCGGGGCGGAAGTTTTCTTATCGAATACTCACCTTCCGTGCAAAGTGAATGTACTGTTCGCGGAATTTCCTTTGAGTTAATCCCCAGCGCTAAAACCAATTCCATTCTGCAGGAAATTTCTAATCCTGAAGCAAACATGAATGTTGTTCGGTTGGAATCGGCTCCAAAAATTGCAGTGTACTCTCCAAAAAACGAATTGATTTCAGATGATACTGATGCGGTTATTTTAGTCCTCGATTACGCTGAAATTCCGTACACCATTCTTTACGATGAAGAAGTTTTAAAGGATGATTTGGTAAAGTATGATTGGCTGCATTTGCATCATGAGGATTTTACCGGGCAGCATGGACGTTTTTTGCGCAGGGAATCATCTATCATTCAGGCAAAAATTCAGGAAGCAACAGCATCTAGGCTTGGCTATGCCTCAGTAACCGAAATGAAACTTGCGGTTGCGAAGAAGATTAAAGGATTTGGTGCTGGTGGAGGCTATCTGTTTGCTATGTGCTCTGGGGCCGAAACGTTTGATATTGCGCTGGCAGCTGAGGGATCCGGAATTTCCTTTACCGATTTTACCGGAGAAGATGATGCCGCCACGGGTCTTGATTTTTCAAAAACACTTGCCTTCGAGAATTTTATACTGGAGCCGGCAACCAGTCGCAGGTTTTCAAACATCAATACCGGCAGGCCAGATTTCTTCCAGCCCAGCAACGACTATTTTCAATTGTTCGAATTTTCCGCCAAGTGGGATATTGTCCCTTCCATGCTTACACAAAATCATGAATATGTAATCAAGGAGTTTAGCGGACAAACTACTTCCTTCAATGCTGCGGTAGTTAAACCCGAGGCGCTTGTGCTGGGAGAAAATCGTATGGCTGATAATGTACGCTACATTTATGGTGAATTGGGCCGTGGCCATTGGACCTATTACAGCGGTCATGATCCCGAAGGAATGCCGGGCTGGCGCAGAATGAATACCGATCTCTCCATGCATCCCCACTCACCAGGGTACAGGTTAATTTTAAATAATGTTCTTTTCCCATCTGCCAAAAAGAAGAAACAGAAAACATGAGATCTGTTAGTTGGATCATCTTTGCTTTTTTAGCACTCAGTATCGGACTTTATCCCATCATCTACTTACTTATTGATACAAACTTTGGACTGCTGGAATCTAAACCTGTTGAACTTCTTAAAAGTAGTTTGTGGAATTGGGCTTTTTATCAGCATATATTTCTGGGTGGTATAGCCTTGCTAAGTGGATGGTCACAATTCAGCACCCATTTTAGAACTCGGAATTTATCAACACATCGATTGCTCGGAAAAATCTATGTGGGTGCGTGTATCCTTAGCGGAAGCGCAGGGTTATATCTGGCCTTTTATGCTACAGGTGGTTGGATTTCCAGTTTGGGATTTGGTGGTCTCGCTATATCCTGGTTATTCTCAACATCAAATGCATTTCTTTCCATTCGCAGTAAGCAAATTGAAAAACATCAAAAGTGGATGATTCGTAGCTACGCACTTACTTTCGCGGCCGTTACCCTTCGGATTTATTTACCGCTTTCGCAGATTGCCCAACTTGATTTTATTGACGCCTACCGAGGCATTGCCTGGCTGTGTTGGGTTCCAAATTTACTAGTAGCCGAATGGATTATAAACAACCTTACACGCTCTTCGTTACTAAAGGCGAAGTGATTATCTGTTTCTCATAGCCATAAATGTCCATGCAGCGCCAGCCATATCTGCAAGTCCAAACGCAATCAATGTTGCAGGTGCCCAGCCGATTATAACAAAGACGATGAACCATACAAGGATTGAGGCCCTTGTGTAGATTGTTAGCGTATAAAACAATGCATTATTGGTTGGGGCCATAAAAACATAGTATAAACCAATGTTAAATACGAGTATTCCCACAACGCGGATCCAGACTTCACTGGTTTCGGGTAGCTGAAAAGTAGAAAGCAAGGTGTTAGGAAAGCCTGTTAAGGTGATCCCTAATATCATCAGGTAAAAACCAAAGTAGTAAACTGATTTGCCAGCGTTTGTCATGGGAGTTGGGTTTAGGGCAAAGAAAGTTATATAACTTTCCTGAGAATTCAATCTAAGAACATTCCCCCCTCATTACATCTTATGAGGGTTATCCTTCATCCATTCATACACCTGGTAGTGATCGCCATTCATCCCCAGTCTTTCGTAAACACGTTGTGCCGGATGGTTTGTTTTATCAACATATAACCGAATGCCGCGATAACCAGACTCTGGCGTAATCAATTGTTGGATGTATTCGTATAGTTTTTTATAAACTCCTTGTCCCCTGTATTCAGGCTTGATGTACACCGATTGAATCCAGATTACAGTACCACACCGCCAATCACTCCATTCGTAGGTAGTCATTAAGCTGCCAATCACATCCCCATTATCTACAGCCACGTAATACGAACCTTTCGTTGGATCTTCATAGACCTTATGCACCCCTTGTGTAACCGTGTGAAAATCGAGGGCAATGTTTTCTGTTTCCATTGCCATCTTGAGTTGAAAATCAATTATAGCGATGGCATCATCAAGAACTGCAGGTCGTATGCTGATCATAATGCCTGCTTGATGTCGTTGATTAAATCCTCGGCTTCTTCTATGCCCACAGAAAAGCGCAATAATTTATCCGAGATTCCTACAATCCTGCGTTCTTCTGCTGTAAGCTTAGCATGCGATGTACGCACCGGAGAAGTGATTGTCGATTCAACTCCACCTAAGCTGATCGCCCGCTTTATGTATTTTAGTTTTTGAGTGAACTTATGAGGGTCTGTTTTAACTTCAAACGATAACATACCACCAAAGCCGCCAGGCATTTGTTTTTTAGCAATGGCATGGCCCGGATGATTCTTTAATCCTGGATAAAACACATTTCCAATCTTTGGCTCACTTTCTAAAAACTTTGCAATAGTCAATGCATTTTGATTTTGCTGACGCACCCGCAGCACAATAGTTTTTAAACTGCGTTCTACCAGGTAGCACGTTTGTGCATCGAGGCTGCCGCCAAAATGCATGGCACTTTGTCTGATTTGCTCGGTCAGCTTTTTTGATGATACCATGGCTCCGCAACAAATGTCGCTGTGCCCGCCAATGTATTTGGTGCCACTATGGGTTACGATATCAATTCCCTGATCAATTGGATTTTGATTTACTGGACTAGCAAAAGTGTTATCAATGATCGTGATGATTCCATGCTTGCGGGCAATTCTGGCAACGCCTGCCAGGTCTGTAATTTTTAGCAATGGGTTAGATGGCGTTTCTACATAAATCACTTTTGTGTTTTTGCGGATCGCTTTCTCAAAGGGTTTCAGATCGGAAACGTCCACCATCGAGTATTCCATACCATAGCGCTCTAATTCATGCTGGGCGGCATGGTGCGTACCTCCATATAAATCATGTTGAAATAAAATATGATCCCCTGTTTTTACCATAGCGAAAAGTGAGGTCATGATGGCAGCCATGCCCGAGCTAAATACCAATCCATCTTCGCCATTTTCAAGCGCTGTCAGTTTTTCAACTACTGCTTTTTGATTAGGCGTATTGTAATAGCGTGGGTAGCGAACTTCTGTTTCATAGTCGTAAGCCGCGGATGGGTAAATGGGTGTAACAACTCCTCCAAAAAGAGGATCGCCCACCGAGCCTACATGAACACTCTGAGTAAGTTTAGATACTTTGGAATTCTTCATTAGATATAATTAACCAGGAGGACAAAAATATGCAGTTTGATTGATTCTAAATTTTATTTGAAGAAATTTAAATACATTGGAGTAAAACCCAACGCAATGCTATGGATCATCAAAAGACCTAATTTTAATCAGTATTGACGTGGCCTGTTTCTATTGAAAGTCGGGCCATGTTACTACAAGGATATGTATCTTTCGAAAAGAATGAGCCAACAGGCTCTGTAGTGAAAATCATTTTACCTAAATCGGGTTATGCAAAAAATTGACGTTTGTGTAGTTGACGATCACCAGATTTTTCGCAAAGCCATGATGCGCTTACTTACTATGTTTCCCAGAATTGGGGAGGTAACAGAAGCAGAAAACGGAAGCGCCTGCCTTCAAAAGATGGCTGAGCGCTTGCCGCATGTTGTGCTGCTCGATCTCGAAATGCCGGTTATGAATGGCATAGATTGCGCCAGTCAACTGATCCAAAAATATCCGGATCTGAAAATTATTATCCTTACGATGCACGACAGTGAGAAGTACATGCTGTATATGCTTGAACTGGGTGTTAACTCTTTCCTGCTTAAAAATACTGATCCGGATGAATTGGAACGTGCCATCTATTCAGTTGTAGACAAAGATTTTTATCACAACGACTTACTGGCGACTGTACTTCGTAAAAGCATGAAAACAAAATTGCAAAGTGAGCGACCAGAATTCTCTGCTTTATCAGAACTTACTCCACGTGAACGAGATGTGTTACGAATGATTTGCGAAGAAAAAACAATGAAAGAAATTGCCTCTGCTTTATTGATTAGCGAAAAAACAGCACACACACATAAACTCAATATCCAGGGGAAGCTGAAAGTAAAGGGCACGGTTGGCCTTATCAAATCTGCCTATGAGTTTGGAATTATCACGTGAAGTCAAGTAAGAGTTTTCTTAGTTTTATAAGAAAATCTGAAGTTTACACTAAGAAAATCCTTAGATGCTTTTCCTAAAAACTACAAAATCTGAGTTTTTATAGTCCCTTTTTATTAAAAATGAAGAAAAGCTGGCAAATGCTGCGAAGCTCTCAAAAATCAATTTTTATTACTGCCCATATTACATTGTAGCGAACACTACGGTTTAAGGTTAATTGTTAGTTCAAAATGAAGGTACTGGTAGTTCATCGGCAAAAAGAGGTTACTAGGATCATCAAAAAGCAATTGAATCCCTGGTATGTTCATCGGGCTCATACGGGTTTAGAAGGCCTGATTCAATCGAGGATAGAGCGCTTTGATCTGGTGATTAGCAGTCTCGATTTGCCGGTGGTTACCGGTATTGAAATGGTAAGGTCTATCCGGCTTTGTTCGTGTTACAAAAATGTGCCGGTAGTAATCATGGCTCTTGGATCCGAAACTGCTTCGCATGCCGATCTGCTTAACAGGCTCAATGCAAACCTCCTCACGATGAGCGAAGTTTATGAAATGCAAAAGCTGGTGGTAGATCCTGAAAATTATGTACGCTGACTTTCATTGTCACCCAGCAGCATTCGCTTACGATTCCAAACGCTTGTTGCCAGTCGAAGAAATAAATTCATCACACCCCTGGGCTATTCCACAATCATGTCATCCCAGCATGG
Source organism: Cyclobacteriaceae bacterium (assembly GCA_044229915.1). Taxonomy (GTDB): domain Bacteria; phylum Bacteroidota; class Bacteroidia; order Cytophagales; family Cyclobacteriaceae; genus ELB16-189. Next base: position 621,304 of record JBGASB010000002.1, on the reverse strand, counting down.
CCAATACTTCACCGCTGCGTTATAGTCAAAGTGATTTAGCAAAATGTGTGCGTTCGGGAACAAAACTTTTGTTTGCCTCTTTTTCTCCTCCTGAGAAAGGTTTTTTTCGTGGTGTAAAAGGAACCCGGGTTGAAAAAGTATTTGTTCAACAATTACACGATCAGTGGCATGAGCATGGAGCGCAGGCAGCCACAACGTGGTTAGTAAAACAGCTGAAGTCAGTTCCAGGCTGCTCAAATCTTAAGCCTTCAGACTTCGGTTTTCTAATGGGCCGGTTCATAAATTTGAAATCAGAACAAGTCAGAAAAATTCAGCAAGGCGACTACGACTATTTCGAAGAACTAAAAAATGAATATCAGTTTTTCCTTCGCAAGGCTGGGCAGTTTACTGCAACTTCAGAAGAAATTCAAATTGATAAAACCGGTATAAAAAGAAAATGGTGGGGCTCTTACCACCTCGTAGGGCATGGCCACCAAGTAAATGTGTGTACGGATCGTGATGAGATCATCATTGTGCCTACGCTTGGTGGAATACATTCTTTAGGTATCGGAAATCCAGAAGATGAAGATCTGCGACCTGGAGAACAACCGCGCGATATCAATCTTGATACACTTAAAAGCCGCATCCGCCAACTGAAAGGCGAGGAACCGCTGCAAGACTCAATGTTGCCAGTGTGGAAACACGCACCCTTCTACATCACCTTTGCTCAAAATTTTTACAACACTCTTTGCGGACATACAAAAAGTCTTCCCTCGCAGTCACGTTTGTTATTCGATCAACACAAGGGTCAGGATCTTGATATCACGCACGCATGCATTGACATCTGGCGCGAACTTCTTGGCCTCGACAAAGAACTGCGTCCCAATGGTTCCAAGCGCATTCTCATCGACATCAATCACATGAGTGCTGCGGCCCGGTTTACGTATTATAAACAAATAATAAAGCCTTTTAATAAAGAACATCCGCAAAATCCTTTACCCGTTATTGCCAGTCATGCCGGGTATGCCGGCCTCGATTCGCTTGAGGACATGGTGCAGAATGCAGCGAAAAAGAAAGAGACCGATGACTTTTACATAAAAGGATTTCTTGCCTGGAGCATAAATCTGTGCGATCAGGATGTGATTGAAATTTTCAAGAGTTATGGATTACTCGGCATTTCCTTTGATAAAAGATTACTTGGCACAGAACCTCACACCTGGTTAAATGGCATGAACTTTGGCCCGTTGGATCGGCTGCGTGCGTTACGTATATTCAGAAGAACACTGGAACAATTTGTACGAATCCCATTCGAATATAATCTACCCGAGCCGCTGACGATCTGGGATCGGATTTGCATGGGTACGGGGTTTGACGGGGCTATGCAGGCCATACCACGATATTCATCAGTTTTACAATTCAGTCTTTTTGAACAGGACCTTGTTGATGTTTTAGAGAGCATGAAGCACGAAGAACCCATGTGGTTTGGATGCTACCGACCAGAAGAACTCGCACGTAAAATTTGTTTTGAAAATGCGTATGAGTTTGTGCGCAAGCACTACTGAACAAGCTGAGGAAAATATGAAGCCATCTTTTCTATGTTTTCAGTATAGACCAGATACTCACTCCCCTTTAGTAAGTGACGACATCAAGGTAATGATGGAGGCTAATCCAAGATTTTGAATCCTACCTAAACCAAATCCCACTTCTTTCTATACTTTCTCGAAAGCAATGCATTTGCTTCTTTGTCACCAATAATCTTTTCTTTAGCGGAGTCCCATTTCAAGGCGCGGTTTACCCGCCACGAGGCAAGCGCTAAATGCATGGGTAGTGTCATATCACGTGCATACGCAAGATTTGATTCGGGTTGCGTGCGTACTTTTACTGCATCAATAAAATTCTGTTGATGCCCGGGTGAGCGAACTAGGGTTTGAGGAATTTCAGGAATATCCGAAACCGTAATTCCATTAATCGTTATGGACATTGTACTATAATCACACATGAGTGTGCCTTTATCACCTTCGAAGTACGCACCAATGTTGCGCTCAGCCGCTCCGGGCATATTGGGGGCTTTGGTTGTCCAATAAATCTTTAACCCATCAAATTCAAAATCAGCATCCAACCATTTTGGTGCATCAGCCTGGCCATCGGTTTTCTCACCCCGCGCTACAACACTTTTAAGTCCCTTCGGTTGCACAGCCCACCACACCACATCAGCAATGTGACACCAGAAGTCGGCAAACACACCACCCGAGTAATCAAGAAAATAACGATACGTAAAATGAGCCCGCTCTGGAACATACTCAGTAAAAGGTGCCGGACCCAACCACATATCCCAGTTCAGTGCAGATGGTGGCGCTTGTACTTTTGCCTGACCTAAACCCGGTGAATAAGCATCCTTCCAGATGCGTACCGTATGCACATTACCAATTGCACCGCTGCGAATAATTTCTACTACCCGATGGTAATTATCACCAGCATGGATTTGCGTACCTAATTGAAAAATACGGTTGTATTTGTTCAGGTTCTTCAGCATCATCTGCCCTTCCTTCACATCATATGAAAGAGGCTTCTCGCCATACACATCTTTACCCGCCTGAAAGGCCAGCGTGGCAATTTGCGCGTGCCAATGATCGGGCGTAGCGATGGTTACGGCATCAATATCGTTGCGGTCGAGAACATGACGAAAATCTTCATACGTTTTTGCCTGCGTATCGGGGTGCAACTCTTTCAGGGTATTGAGCGTGCTGCCAAGATGATCTTTGTCTACATCACACAGGGCAACAATCTCCGCATACGGCAAGGCAGCAAACCAACTCATGTGTTGATTTCCCATTCCTCCAAGACCAATGTGCGCAATGCGCAGCCGGTCACTGGCCGGAGTGCGAGATAGAAAAGAGGGAAGTAAAGTGAACCCCAGAGCACCAAATGCTCCAGTCTTCAAAAAATCCCGCCTGGTAATATTTTTACTCATCACTGACTGAATTAATTATTCTAAGCTATCAAAAATCGATCGAAATACCTTGGCACAAAAGCACTTCTGCATGCCGCCAGTAAAAATGAACCCTGTATTGCTACCAAAATTCAATAACTTTATCGCGACTAAAACTTATTGAACCTTATGAGTAAAGTATGGTCTGTTGTTCTGATTTTCTTTTTTGCAGGAGGCGTGATGCAATGCAGCGCTCCCACAAACACTCCTCCTTCCGGAAGGACATTACTAGCCATATTTGCACACCCCGATGATGAAGCTACTGTAAGTCCGGTGCTGGCAAAATATGCCGCTGAAGGTGCGAACGTTTACCTGGCCATTGCCACCGATGGCAGATATGGAGTAACAGAGCACGCAAAAATCCCTGCAGGTGATAGTCTGGCAGTGGTGCGTACAGAAGAAGCAAAATGTGCTGCCGAAAAGTTAGGCATTCAACCTCCCATCATGTTTGGGTTGCACGATCAATTGAAAATGAATGAAGGATTCGGACCTGTGCATGATCAACTCAACACAATGCGGGAAAAAGTGAAAGAGTTATTTACCACAATAAAACCAGATGTGGTAATTACCTGGGGTGCCTCCGGCTGGACTGGTCATCATGATCATCGGTTAGTGAGTGCCGTGGTGACGGAAGTGTTTCAAAGCCAGAAGTGGGAGAAACCATCACAACTTTACTATTCCGCAATCCCCACGGGTAATCTTCCGGCTGACAGTCCCATGCAATTAGCTACTGTCGATCCCTCTTTTTTAACTGTAAAAATTCCGATTGCTGAAGCAGACTTTGAAAAATCAAATGCTTCCTGGCATTGTCATAAAAGTCAGTATACCCCTGAAACTATTGAAGGAATGCATCAGCTTATTAAAGCATCACTGAAGGGTACTGCATATTTTCAACCCTTGGTAGTTACGTCTGTCGAAAAGAATACTTTATTTTAACCTTATCTTTTATCTATGAGAATTTTAATCCTTCTGCTGGTTTTATGCTCGGCAACTTCGTTCGCTCAAAAGAAAGCACAGGCTCCAGTAATCAGTGCAAACAAAAAAGTGGTTATCCAATCGGTCGATAATCATAGCTCAGAACTTATTGGCATCAGCGATAAAATCTGGGCTGCAGAAGAAACTGCCTTTAATGAAATTCAATCAGCCAAACTACTTGCCGACTTTGCCGAAGCGAATGGTTTTACCGTAGAACGTGGGGTTGCTGAAATGCCAACTGCTTTTGTTGCTACTTACGGAAGCGGTAGTCCCGTTATTGGCATCCTGGGCGAGTTCGATGCTTTGCCAGGCTTATCTCAAAATAAAGTGCCTACCAAAAGCCCGCTGCATGAAGGTAAACCCGGTCATGGTTGTGGCCATAATTTATTTGGAACTGCCAGCTTAGGTGCAGCGATCTCAATTAAAGAAATGATTGAACAAGGCAAACTGAAAGGAACTATCAAATTTTATGGCACCCCTGCAGAAGAAAAATTCTTTGGCAAACTGTGGATGGTGCGTGCAGGATTATTTAATGGTGTAGACGTGGTGATGGACTGGCATCCCAGTGCAGAAACCAAAGCATCGGTACAAACCGGATTAGCGCTGGTTGATTTTATTGTAGAATTCAATGGTCAGGCAGCACATGCTTCCGCGGATCCCTGGAATGGAAGAAGTGCTTCGGACGCTCTGGAACTTTATACCACAGGCATCAACTATTTGCGTGAACACATCAAACCATCCGTTCGCATTCATTATCATATTCAGGATGGTGGGCAAGTGGTTAACGTAGTACCCGATTACTCGAGGCTTTGGGTACGTGTGCGTGATACAAAGCGCGAAGGTATGCAAGAAGTATATGAGCGAGTGAAGAAGATGGCCGAAGGAGCTGCCATTTTAGCAAACGTTGATTATAAGATTACCTTGGTTTCCGGAGTTTATGAAGTACTCGTGAATCGTACCGGAGGGGATTTACTTACAAAGAATCTTGGTTTACTAGGGCCGATGTCATACACAAATGAAGAAGTTGATTTCGCAAAGAAAATTCAGGAGAGCACTGGAAAACCGCAGGTGGGATTACATACTATCGTTGAGCCTTTAGAAGCTACCGATCCTAATGCAGGAGGTGGCTCTACTGATGTTGGAGATGTAAGTTGGGTAGTTCCAACGATACGATTAAGCGTGGCAACCGCACCGATTGGCACACCGTGGCACTCGTGGGCTGTTGTTGCTTGCGGTGGAATGTCAATTGGCCATAAAGGCATGTTACATGCATCCAAAACATTATCGATGACAATGGTGGATCTGTTTGAAGATCCAAAAAAAATAGATGCAGTTAAAGCAGAGTTTAAACAACGTAAACGGGATGTCGTTTACAAAGGTCTGATCCCCGATGGGCCTCCGCCATTGAACAAGAAGTAATTTCTGGCAAGCAGCATATTATTTAAGAACTGATTATCGCAAGGTGATCAGTTCTTTTACTTTCATTGCCTTGCAGTACTAGCCCATGCATTAATTACTACTTTCATGTGATAGCCTTGTGGTTAGGTGACTATTACATTTGACTATCGTTGTCAACAAATAATCGACCCTATGAAAAAGCTTACAATTATATGCGTATTACCGCTATGCTTTTTGAGAATATCATTAGTGCAAGCACAAACTGAAGAAGTCCGTGATCATTACACAACGAAAGTAGTGGGGCAATTCATTGCCTTCGATGCTGCTATGGGTGCGTTAAATACTGGGTTTGGATATGGCTTTCAATTAGACGGATTTGTTGGCAATAAGTTTTCTGCCGCAGTAGTTTATAGTACCAACGGTTGGACGGATACAACGGAAGGTGAGGCCAATGACCCTGCAAGATCTGATGCATATCAAGGGGTTGATCCGGCCGGGTATTTTCAAGCCAATGTCCGTTTCCATTTGATTGATAAAATGGGGATGGGTAAGATTAAATGGGAGAGAATGGGAAATCGCACAGGTAAAATGACTACAAACCCAAACGCCACTTATTCTACAGTATATACGTCAAAGGGGATGGTGCGAAAAATTTTGGCCGTGAGGGGTGGACTTTATAATTGGAAAAGCCCTGTAACCCCCGAAAGTGAAGAAGAGTGGTATGTTGTACCAGCAGGAAGCACTACTCCTGTATTGGCAACGGACAAATACTATACAACACTTCGTTCACAAAATTTCTTCGCTGGCTTAACCACCGGTAAACTTGCAGATGTTGACAGATCGGGGCGTCATATAAGCTATCTGCGATGGTGGTTTGTTGATGTGTTATTTAATAGCTCTATGAACATGGATGATATCAAATACGTCAACGGAACTACTGCTGCATTTCAAATTGGTCAGGGAGATCTCCAAAAAGAATCATTCGGTTGGCGCGTTGGGTTTGAATGGATAGCCCTTGCCAGAAAATACATTACCATGGGTGTGCGGATGGAAGGTGGTAAACGCCCCGCGATAACCGATCGCGAACCTTACTTCCAGGTAACTTTTGGTTTAGGAAGCAAGTATGCTACAAAACCAAAAGAGAAATAATTAATTGGTGTGTACCAGAGAAGGAGTCAAGATAGTTCACAATTGGACATCAAGACTCCTTTAATACCTAACTGACCTCAGGTTGATATCCGCTTTTGCGAAAGCCTTGTCAAATTCTTTCTTCACATCCAGAGCTTCCTTCTTTTTTCCCTGAGCCTGAAGACTTTGATATAACCCATAAAGAGACCATCCGTTTTTACGATATTGGTTTAAGTCTTCCCGAAAACGCTGCTCGGCCAGTGCGGGCTTTTTTGCTTCCAGTAAGATTGCCCCTAATACCTGACGCGTGGGGTGATACCAATCCGGTGGCTCCTGATATAATAGATTATCCTCAATTTCCATCGCCTTATTTAAGGTCTGGATTGCCAGATCATAATTTTTCAATTTAGCCTGAATCTCAGCCGCCAGAATATTTTCACCAATTCCCAATACCTTTCTGAAACTGTTAAATCCACCAATGGTACTCTCCATAAAAGGATCGGCTACCAATCTTGTAAGATTTGATAATTCCTTTTGTGCCTCACTTACCTTATTCGTCCGGATAAGCGCCATGCCTCGTGCATAATGCCAAACACTTTTAATATATTTTAATGAGTCTACAGGTTTTTCGATTTGCAATATTTCATTCCATTTACCAAAACGCACCATATTATACCAGGGCATTGTATACCAATGCTGAAGGGTCACAAAATCAGGAACGTTTAGCATTTCGACCGGGATACTTTTTTTCAATGCATCTGCTGTAATCATCGACTTCTCTCTCATGCCAGCCATTTGTGAGTACGCCAACAGGAAATGATAATTGTGGGGGTAATAAAATAATGGATACACGCCCTGCACTTTGCATTGTGCGATATACTCTTCATCCGTTTTAACCGCCCGTTCATTCGATTCAACTCCATCAAGGTATCGGCCAACCCGAATATAGATGTGAGAAGGCATGTGAACCAGATGGCCAGAACCTGGCACAAGATCAAGCAGTTTGTCAGCGCTTTCAGCGGCCTTGTCTGGATCAGGTGAAGCCTCCAGAATGTGAATATTTAAATGATTTGCTCCCGGGTGGTTGGGGTACTTTGAAACCACCTTGTCAATAATCTCAACAGGTTGCGATGTCCAGGGTTGTGCCTTTCCGTTTTTCCAAAAATCCCATGGGTGCAAATCCATCAGCGCTTCCGCATATAGTGTATTTACTTCTGCATCCTCTGGAAATTTTTTGGCGACCTCTTCCATTGCGTTTGCATAAGCCTCATCAAGCGGTTTTCTATCCTGTAAAGCTTCCGCTGTATAGCGCTTGCTTAATGCACTTATCAGCGCTTGCTCTTTTGCTGATGATTTATCCTGCAGTGTCAACGCTTTTTGCAAAGCCTTATAAACAGTTTCTGTATCGGCAGGATCCATCGGGAGATTAATGTTCGGCCCCAACGAAAGGGCTTGCCCCCAATAGGCCATCGCACAATCCGGATCTAATCTGGCTGCTTCTCTGAATGATCGGTAGGCTTCTAAATGATTGAATCCATAATACAGATTTAATCCCTGGTTAAAAAACAATTGAGCCCGTTCGCTTGATGTTGATACTTTCATCCCATACTTGCCGAGGTTCTCCATCAACGGAGCCATCTGCCGGGTTGTATCCATAATTTTGAGAATTGTTCGTGCGCCTGGCGTGCCACATATCGACAAAGGTGGAACCAGGGCCGCATCAATCTGGCTTCGAAATGTAAATAAATCCGGAGCGCGAAGGGTGGCTACTGAAATGAAAATCAGTAAGACTCCACCGAAAAGAAGTAGTGTCTTTTTCATAACAGAATATTTTATAAATCTTAAAACAAAGAATGCAACAGGTGTAAGCCGCAGAGATTTCCCCGGCTAGCTCAACTTAATAATAACAATTCCAAAGGCTTCTTCAGAATTTAAGAAAGTTTAATCGGTAAATCTCTGTACCGCTTCCCTGTAGCCGCAAAAATTGCATTTGCCAAAGCCGGTGCTACCGGAGGAACCGGGGGCTCACCCACACCTGTGGGCTTCTCATCACTTTCCACAATATGTACTTGCGTTCTGGCAATGGGGGCATCTACCATGCGTGCTACCAAATACTTATCAAAATTAATTTGTTCGCTATGCCCGTCTTTAAATGAAATCCCGCCCTTTAGGGCTCCGCTCAAAGCGAAGATAAAACCCCCTTCAAATTGTTGAATTACCGAATTGCGATTTACTACCTGGCCGCAGTCAATGGCATAGTGTGCTTCAGGGATTGTGAGTTTGCCAGCCTCATCAATGGCAACATGCACCACACATGCAACATAGGTAAGAAAACTTTTGTGGGCGCAAATTCCCATGCCGTGTCCTTTCGGAAGCTCTTTTCCCCAACCTGATTTCTCGGCTACCAATTCAATCACTTTTCTAAATCGAGCGGTTTCCCAAGGAAATTTATCGATTGGCTCACCATAATTTTCAAATCCTTTGATGTATTCGTTTAACGGAATTTTTCTGTCGGGGCCAAGCATCTCCAGCAAATTCTTTACAGGATCAACTTTTCTATAGTGAGCAATTTCATCGAGCATACTTCCAACAGCAAAAGCATGTTGAATATTACTTACCGAGCGAAGCCAACCGATTCTCGTTTTGGCTGGCGACTCAATTGCCTCACATGAAACGTTAGGAATGTCGTATGGAAGATCAATCACCCCTAACCCCAATTCACCATCACTGGGCTGAATTTCATTAGTGTTGATTGTTCCATTAATCGGAGGAAACGCACTACGGTGATTCCATCCTGTTACTTTATTCTGCTTGTCGAATGCCACTCGAATCTGCTGTACACTGCAAGCATGGAAAAAATCGTGCGTCAAATCATCTTCACGGGTCCAGGTCACTTTTATAGGTGTTCCCTCCATGTCTTTGGCAATGAGAGCTGCCTCCACGGCAAAATCAGGTTTTGATTTTCTTCCAAAAGCTCCGCCCAACAAAGTAACATTCACTGTAACATTGGTCGCATCCAACTTCAGATTGGCAGCCACACTATCGCGTATCCATTGGGGTGATTGTACGGGCGCCCACAATTCCATTTTACCATCTTTGAATAAAGCCGTTGCATTGGGCGTTTCCATCGGGGCATGCGAGAGATGCTGAGTAATAAAGGTTGATTCAAGAATTTTAGAAGCACTGCCCATGGCCTTGTCAATCGAGCCATTTGACCTTCGGGCATTGCCCTTCTGCTTCACCTTTTTTAGTAAATCCTTGAGATATGTTTCAGAATTATAATCACCATTAACTCCATAGTCCCATTCTACCTGTAATGCCTTTCGTGCACTTAATGCTGCCCAGGTTGTATCAGCTACCACAACAATTCCGCCTTGCGGCACATCGAAGCCAGCCGGGAAACCAGATGCAGTCATTTCAAAAATCTTAACTACTCCCGCAACTTTCTTAGCCTCGGCATCCGAATAACTTTTCACTTTTCCCCCTGCCGTAGGGCAGCGCAATATCACGGCATACTTCATTCCGGGTTTCACAACATCTATTCCATACACAGCTGTGCCCTTAACTATATCCGGCACATCATACAAGTTCATGGGTTTGCCGATGTATTTCCAATCCGACTTATTCTTTAGCACAATTGTTTCTTCAGCGGGTGCAGTAAGTTTTGATGCTGCATCCGCTAATTCACCAAAACCGAGCTTCTTACCGCTGCTGTGCACTACTTCATGATTGACAGCTTTGCATTCACTTATATCTACCTCCCATTTATTGGCAGCCGCTTGCTCCAGCATCCTGCGTGCTGTAGCGCCTGCCTTTCGCATCGGCTCAAAAAACATGCGCACTGAAAAAGACCCATCGGTGTTTTGATTGCCATATTTCTTTTCATCTCCAACAGCTTGAACCAGTTTCACCTGCTTCCAGTCGGCTTCGAGTTCATCCGCAATAATCATCGGTAACCCGGTGCGGATACCCGTTCCCATCTCCTGGCGATGCGCCACAATAATTACCGACCCATCTCCATTGATAGTCAAATAAACATTCGGTGAAAAAATTGCGGTTGATTTTGGTGGTGAACAAGCCCACTGCAACCCTAAAACAAGGCCAGAGGCTGTAAGGCCTGTAGTCTTTAAAAAAGTGCGTCTGTCAATTTTCCGCATGTCAGATTGAGCCTCGGCAGTAGCTTTCATAGTGAAATAATTAGTCTTACAAGTTAATGAAAGTTTACAGAAGCTGTATCCTTCTATTTTGGATTCAAATTTGGTTCCTTTATAAAAGAAATTGGCTTATATGGTAATGAAACGATTTGCTGATTTCCTTCCTGAATTTTAATGAATTGGTTCGGGCTAACATCAGCAAAAATCTGCTTATTGTTGCTGCCCGCCCAGGTAATTTCAATCTGATCAATTTTTGAAGCCTTACCTAAACCAATTTGTGCCATTAAAGGAGATGCCCCAAAACTTCCACCCGAATTGAGGTCACGATATATGTGTCGCACATTGCCTTCCTCAGAAATAGTGACATGTATCCTGCTTCCTATGCCTGGTTTGTTGGCTGATACACCTTCGAGGAGAATCCCGATCCAATGGTTGCCGCCCTGGCCCGGATTGAGATAAAATGAATTCTGAAAACTCTCTCCTTTAAACGATCCACCAACCTGTGCAAAAATATCCTGGTCACCATCGTAATCAAGATCTGCAAACGCTACACCATGCCCTTTTTGCAAATGTCCAACTCGAGCCTTGGCAGTAACATCGTAAAAAACACCACCTTCATTTTTAAATAAACGATTGGGAATAATTGATTTTGTATCAGGATTTCCGGTACCCAGATAAAAATCCAGATAACCATCATAATCAAAATCTCCAAAGTTTGATCCCATCGCATTCACCACAAGATTCAATCCAACTTCGCTGGCTACATTTGTAAATGTTCCATCGCCATTGTTTTTGAAAAGCTTCATTTTCAGTTCATCCCGCATGGGATGTCCTAATTTTTCTGCTGCTTCGTAATACCCAAGTGACTTCTCAAATTCATATCCACAAAGGAAAATATCAAGTAAACCATCATTGTTATAATCCCAAAACCAGGTTGGAAACGTCTTGCTTACCACTTTGTCAAATCCTGCCTTGGACGTTACATTCTCAAAAGAGAGTTGCCCGTTTTGAAAGCCATTGTTTCTTAACAAGTAACTTTTGCGATTCATTGTTGAAATGAAGATGTCCTGCCAGCCATCGTTGTTGTAATCACCAGACGTTACTCCCTTCACATAATCAATAATTCCAACGCCTGATTCATTGGCCAGGTTCAAAAAGGTTCCGTCTTTTTGATTGATGTATAGTTCGCATGGGTAAATATCCTGATTGGTTTCATTACCAATAAAAACATCAAGCCAACCATCATTATTGAAATCGTTCCAGGTAGCAGTTTGTGTTGGTATGTAGGATATTAATCCGCTTTTAAAAGTCACATCGGTAAATGTTCCATTTCCTTCGTTCCTGAGTAACGAATTGGGCTGCCTTCCATATCGATTCATCCATCCGCCCCGTAAAACAAAAATATCCAGTAACCCATCGTTGTTATAATCTGTTTGCATCATATTAAGGCCTCCCGTCAGTTTCCCCAGATTTGATTTTTCGGAAGCATTCTCAAATGTGCCATCGCCTTTGTTAATATAAAATTTCATGGGCTCATCAAGTCCCCATGCGGAAGTAACGATATCCAGATATCCATCCTGATTAAAGTCATCAACAATCACACCACCAGACATATCTCTGATGGTTAATCCAAGGAGTCCTGAAATTTCCTCAAATGGATTTACTTCTTTTTTACTCTCACTTTCAAGATCTGGGATTAAGAATTCACCCGGTACCTTTTCGGGATATAGACCCAGCGTCATATACGCAATATTAAGCAACCAACGGGCTTCCAGATCCTGAGGATCCATCTGAAGTACCACCTCGAAATGTCGAACTGCATTTTGAGACCCCGTGTTTTCCTGATGTATTCCGTTACCTGAAATAGGAAAGATACACGACTCGGAATTTTTATTAGAAACACAATTTATTTGTTCTCCCAGGCGGAGATAAGCGACTCCTAAATAAAGATTAACAAGTTTATAGGCTTCTTTCTCTTCAGGACTCATTCTTGTTAGGAGGTTCTTATAAATTTCAATCGCTTGCTCTACCTCCCCGGTTTGCAGCAAGAAATATCCTTTGAAGTAATTATTCGTTATCTTCTGTTGTTCCGTTTGCGCAGCCAACACCAGAGAGTCGTAGTACTTTACTTTGGCCTCCGGAGCAAAAAAATTTTCTCGGACCTGGCTTTGTTGGTGGATCTGTTTAAGTACTTCAGCCATTTGTTCGGTTGATGATGAGCGGGAACAACTCATCCAAATGCCTGCCACTATAAATAATAGAAAATATCTAATTTGAATCATTGTCTAAAGATGCAGGCTTCCGAGAACTTGACAAAACCTCCTGTAATAATTGTGATAGAAGCTAATGGTTAAAAAAAACAATTTCAGGCTGCCAGGTAATAGAATCCCCAGCATGACCTGCTTTATAATTAATAAACTCCATTCGAAATGGTCTAACTTTAATAAGCAAGTATCCATCTGTCCGATTTGGATAAAAGTCGTCCCAATCCGCTTTCCATCGTTTATCCTTCTCCATTTGATCATTCACTAATTCCGCAATGCCATAAATGGAAACATAGCCATTGTCATTCTTATCAGAATAGTAAAGCGTAACGTTGGGATTATTCTTTATCTGATTCACTTTTCGGCTTTTTGGATTGGTTGCAAGCCAGATTGTGAAATCACTTTCTGGTTCGAATGGATCCATTGTTCGCACCTGGGGCAGGCCCTTATCGTCAAGAGTAATGAGTGCGCACTTCCCAGATCCATTAATTATCTCCCGTGCCGCTAATGTCGTTTGCTCTTTGATGAGTTTGGGGGTCTTTGTTTGGAGATTTTGTTTACACCCCACCAATAATATCAGCACCAGAAAGAAAAGGCGATTAAACATAATTTTGACCATCTTGTTATTTGAGCATTTGTTTATTACCAAAAGTAACTCTTAAAGCAATCGCGTTCGTACATTTGAAGACAAAGCAATCTTGAAAACTCTATGAATAGCATCAAAAAAATTCTTGGTGGTTTTTTTATTATCCTTTTTTTACTTTTCCCTGGGTGTAAAGAGGACGACCTGAAGAATACTATTTCTGGTTTTACAATTGAAAATTACCTCGTGAACGAGGGAAATACCCTTACGACTCTAACATTGAATGTGCAAGTAAAGGGGGCTGTTGCCGTAGAGGTTCCGGTAGCCTATACCTTGAAGGAAGGAACTGCAAAATTCAATGATGACATAAAAGAGAGTTCAGGGGAATTGAAATTTGTTCCCAATCAATCAACCTCAGAATTATCATTTGACATAATAGGTGATCAAAATCTTGAATTAACTGAGACTTTTGAGGTTGTATTTAGCTATGAAAACAAAGTTTATCCAATCATTATTGAAATAAATGACGATGATTCAATGGAGGACATCCTGGTTGCAGATGATGGATTTTATACAGCCGATGCCTACCCTTCCATGCAACTTACATGGAGTGATGAATTTAACGGAACTCAATTAAATACTACTCATTGGACCTATGAGCTTGGAAATGGCTGTGATGTAAGTATTTGTGGTTGGGGAAACAATGAGTTGGAAAAGTATACTAATACTGCAGCAAACTCACGACTTGAAGGCGGAAAACTATTCATTACGGCATTAGAAACTGCGGGCAGTTACACTTCGGCTCGGATAAAAACTCAGGAGAAAGTAAAAGTTAAATATGGCCGAATTGATGTACGCGCTAAACTACCGAAAGGGCAAGGAATTTGGCCAGCTATCTGGATGCTGGGCGACAATATTACATCGTTGGGTTGGCCTGCCTGTGGAGAAATTGATATCATGGAACTTGTAGGTCATCAACCTGCACAAGCGTATGGCACCGTACACTACAATAATGGAGGTTATCAATATTCCAGTAGCAGCAAGAGTTTGACTACAGGGGATTTTTCAGATCAGTTTCACGTTTTCTCCATTGTATGGGATAAAAATAAAATCACCTGGTACATAGATAACGAGGAGTTCAAAATTTTTACAAACGCTGGAGTTGCAGGATATCCTTTTAATAATTCATTTTTCTTTATCTTGAATGTAGCCGTTGGTGGAAATTGGCCTGGACCGCCAGATGCCAATACGGTCTTCCCTCAGGAAATGGTTGTTGACTATGTACGGGTATTTCAATAATTATTTTATTCCATAAATAAAAAAAAGATGCTGTCTCAAAAATTTGAAACAGCATCTCCCCTGAATTCAATTTCTCAATTCTTCTTTTTAATCTGGGTCTCCGTTGGTTGAAGTGGATTACCATCCGCATCGATGAGAATGATCTCATCAAAACCCAACTTCTTCAAATCCTCCAGAATTTTTTCTTTATCGCCCACTGCAAACCAGTTAAGCTTGGCCGGATCTACAAGTTGTTTACTCACTTTTCTAACATCTTCAAGCGTAAGCGCTCGCACTTTGCTTTCATAGGTTTTATAATAATCATCGGGCAATCCATATTTGCTAACGGCCGTCAATGATTGGCGCACCGACCGATTCGTTTCCCACTGGCCGGGTAAACCCATAATGGTGTTGTTTTTATTCCGGTCAAATTCTTCCTGAGTCACTGGTTTATCAGAAACAATTGTCTTAAACTCTTTAGATAATTCTTCCATAGATTCTTTCGACTTATCTGTTTGCACCGGAGCATAGGCTATAAAGGGTCGTTGACCTTTTGCTCCCGGCACAAAGATGCCCGCTCCATAGGACCAGTGTTTATCTTCGCGAAGATTCATATTGATACGCGACATAAAATCGCCACCAAATACGTTAACAAATGCTTCGCGCGAAATCTCAGATACTTTTCCATAGGGTTCTATCAGGTAGCCGGCTATGATAACCGATTGCTCTGATTCAGGCCTGTCCATCAGGTACAATTTGTTGGTTGACTTACTACTTACTGCTGCAAGGTTCTTTTTAGGAACATCCCCAGACTTCCAGGACGCAAATCGCTTTTCGATTTTGCTGACGAGATCTTTCATTTCAATATCGCCTACAACCACCAGAGTCGAGTTATTGGGTTTTATCCAGGTAGTGTAGAATTTTAAAATGTCTTCGCGGGTAATCCTGGTTACCGTTTCTTCATAGCCCGAACCTGTAAACGGCTGGCTATAGGCATGACCCTCACCATATAAAAATTTTGGAAACACGCGTAGCACCATGGAAAAAGGGTCGGTTCGCTCACGCTTGATATCATTGATTTGCTCCTTCTGCAGTCGGGAAAATTCATTTTGCGGAAATGCGGGATTCAGAACTACGTCTGCAAAAACATCAAGCGATTCGTCAATAGAAGCTTTGAGTGCATCCATTCGAACATAGGATGCATCCAGATCTGAAAACGTATAAATAGAAGTACCTATTGATTGCAGTTTATCACTGATCTGAAGTGCATTCATAGACTGCGTGCCTTCATCCATTAGGTTAAGGGAGAGATTGGCCGTTCCGGTCTTAGCAAACTGATCTGAGGCATAGCCGGCATCAAACAATAAATCAGCTGCTACTGTGGGTACACCTTTGCGTTGGGCCAACACGATTTTCATTCCGTTTTTCAACGTTGCTCGTTGAATGTCCGGAAAACCGGAAGCTGGTTGAGCGGCTAATGCCGGTAATTTGCTACGGTCAGCTTCTGTTCCGCTGGCCTGGTAATTCGGAAAAGGCGTACATATAATAGTGTGCTTACCGGTTGATAGCCATTTGCGCGCAGCGTTTTGGATATCTGATACCGTTGCCGAAGCTATCCATTGTAATTCCTTTTTGTAATAATCCGGAGAACCTCCATAAACCTGCGATTCTGCCAATACATCTGACTTCCCGCCAAAGCCACCGATTCGTTCCATTCCTTTGATGAAATTGGCGAAGTGCTCCGACTTCACACGTTGCAACTCCTGCTCAGTTACTCCTTTCTCCAAAAACTCCTTTAATACTTCATTGGCTGTGGCCTCCACCCGGGTATAATCTTCGGTCGGTTTTACCCCAATCCCCAGATAAAAGTTTCCGCTTATCTCCTGCTTATCGACATAGGTAAACACATAGCTTGACGATTGATCTTCATACACCAGTTTCTTGTACAGTCTTGAGCTTTTGCCATTGGTTAGAATTGAAGATGCCAATGATAAATAAGCGCCATCCTGAGTGCCCCACTGCGGCACGTTCCACATCATGCTGATCCGTGGCTCTGTCACTCTATCCTGATAATACTGGCGTGTATCTTCATTGCGCTTGGCAATATTCACGGTATGGCGGGCCAATGTTGGGCCCGAAGGAATATTCCCAAAATACTTTTTTACTTTTTCAAAAACTTCCGCTGGCTTAACATCTCCTGCAATAACGAGTGTTGCATTGGCCGGGCCATAATACGTTTTAAACCAGTCTTTAACATCCTCAAGCGCTGCAGCATTAAGGTCTTCCATCGAGCCGATAACTGTCCACGAGTAAGGATGCCCCACAGGGTAGCTCGCTTTAGTTGCCATTTCCCATTCGCGGCCATAAGGCTGATTTTCGCCCTGACGTTTTTCATTCTGCACAACCCCTCTTTGTTCGTCAAGACGAGCCTGATCAATTACCCCTAACAAATGACCCATGCGATCTGACTCGAGCCACAACACCTGGTCAAATGCTGACAAGGGAACATTCTGAAAATAATTTGTGCGGTCGGTATTGGTGGTACCATTCAAATCAGTAGCCCCAATGCTTTCCAATGCCTTGAAATAATCCGTATTGAAATGCTCGCTCCCATTAAACATGAGATGTTCAAACAAATGAGCAAATCCACTTTTACCTGGCTTTTCATTTTTAGAACCAACATGATACCAGATATTAACGGAAACTATAGGTGCCTTATGATCTTCATGAACCACAAGCGTAAGGCCATTATCAAGCACATACTTCTGAAATGGAATCTCTGCATTTGATAAATTGACAAGGCTCTGAGCATTGACATATGTCAATGAACAAACGAATAGTAAGAGGATAACAATTTTTTTCATAAACAAGAGGTTTGATTATTTTAAAAAACGGAACTGAATTTAGTAAAATTGATTCAATTAAACAGTCTACTCATTAAATTACACAATCAAAAATCTATAGAACCACAAATTTTATTGAAATATGAAGCAAGGAATCTCTTTCATTCTCACATTGATCGTTACAATCAACACTTCAGCCCAGTCCACGTTTGGCGAACGGTGCCTGGGTTCCTGGGAAGGTATGATGCACATTTATAGCAGGGGGGCTCTGAAGGATAGTGTTTTGGTTCGTCTTACAGTAGAGAAAACAAATACCTCAAATGCCTGGACGTGGAGAACGGATTACCTATCAGCCAGGATGCCTATGACTAAAGATTATATTCTACGATTGCCTGACCCTACTAAAAACAAATACATTACCGATGAGGGCGATGGCGTTGAATTAACCGATTACTTATATGGCAACAAGCTCTATAGCATTTTTGAAACGCATGAAGTTTTTCTTACCTCCACCTACGAATTAATTGGCAATGAATTGATTTTCGAAGTCACTTCCGGAAAAATGGAGCCCATAACATCCTCTGAAATCAAAACTTACTCAACTGACAACCTGCAACGAGTTGTGTTCAAAAAGAAAAAGTAGTTGATATCTTACAACTTCACTTTTGGAAACAGAATGTTGTTTTCGAGGTGAATGTGTTGTATAAGATCTTCGTCAAACTCCTTCAATAACTTGTAAGTAAATTGAAAAGTTGGGCAGGCATGCGTTGGGGGTGTATAATTTTGCGTGAGGTTGCGTAACGTTTTAATAAGATCACCCGCTCTATCATGTTCACTTTCCATAATCTCAAGTGGTGTCTGAACAAACTCCAAAGCGTTCGCAGACCCCGCATTAAGTATTTCCCTGATTGCAGGGAATAAGATCACTTCCTCTTTCGGCAAGTGATTCAACAATTCATCGGCCAACTCATTAAAGTTTTCGCGAACAGATAGCAGATAGGGGCTGTCATTTCCATGCACATCACATACTTTATTCAACAACTCCTGAATTTGCGGGATTGACTCTCTAACATAGGTATGATGATGCTGGGTTATGAAATCCAATAGCAGGGTTGGCTCCCAGGTTTCAAAATGCATCCTGTTTTCTGGCCCTTGCGTTAGATTTGTTTCAAGAATTTCCTGCCAGATCTGATGCGGATTCAGTTCTTCATTTTCACAGGCCTTTATAAAAGAGGTTTTGCCGTGACAGCAATAATCGAGAT
This sequence comes from Cyclobacteriaceae bacterium, assembly GCA_044229915.1. Taxonomy (GTDB): domain Bacteria; phylum Bacteroidota; class Bacteroidia; order Cytophagales; family Cyclobacteriaceae; genus ELB16-189. The sequence continues at coordinate 602,451 of JBGASB010000002.1, read as the reverse complement.
TGTACTTGTTTAGAACATTTATTGATTTAGGAAAATTGAGTGCCAACTCTGCTACTGTACAAGTAGAAAAATCGAAGGTGGTGTCTGTTGTTGTCATAATCACAAGGTTAAATTGTTATTCAAAAGTAATTTTGAACCAACCCTGCTCCTATGATTCTAATCATAGTAACTGCAATTCTTGCAATCATGATTCCTATGCAAAAAAAGATCGGGGGAACCGGAATATTACATTCCGCAAATCCCCCGATCTCAATACAAAATCGTGTTTATGCGAGTTAAAAAACTTCTACTGTGCCATTTGCACAATCTTGGCTAGTTGAATAGTATTGGCAACGCTTGTAATATCCGTTTCGGTAGTGTCATCCATTTTCAATGTCAATAGCGTATTGTTCATGGGAATTTGCAATTCATAATTCGTCTTTCCGGTTTCCGAATTAACCTGCTTATTTAAAATGGATTTATATCCTTGCACTTTCACTACTTTCTGATTTTCGTCCCGCATCATACCTCCAATAACAGGCATACTTAAAATGGCATTGAGTGAATTGATAAGCGGGGAGTTATTAATGATCTCAATCGAAGCTCTTTTCGGCTCGGCTCCATAATGCCTGTTTACATATAAACCCACATAACCTCCTGAACCGGAAACATTATCTTCTTTTGTCACAGCCAACAATGAGCCTATGTTCGTTGGCAGCAATTTCAAAATTTCCTTACCGATGGCCATATCAAGATCTCGCAACATCTGCTCCATAGCAAAACGCGAATCCTGCAAATTGCCTGACGAATAGGCGGAGCGAGCTGAGGCAATATTTTTATCGAAATCCTGGGCCATTGCAATAACGCCTGCAACCAAACCCCATATTATTAAAACAAACTTTTTCATAACTGATTTTATTTTCTATTGCTCCCCTAATTCCTTCTTAATACTGTCAATCTTAATTACTTCCGCGGCCTTCATCATTTCTGGCTCAGTCGCAAAGTTGATTCCCTCGTAGACAATGATTGAAGATTGACCGATGGGTATGCTTAATTTATAACCACTGCCATCATTAAACTCAATAATGGCCTTATATCCCTGCACTTTGGTCTGCTTCCAGTTCTGTTCGCTATTGGTTTGTTGTGCATATCCGCCTGAAGCGAAATAAGCGTTTACTCCGGCCATCAACACCGAGTTATTGGCTATGTTTACTGTTAATTGCTTGTCTTTGCCATCGCTGTACTCGCGATGGATGGTAAGACCGGCCCAGCCCCAACCCGTGCTGGTAACCTGATCCGATTCGGCTTCCTTATTTAATCCACTAATGGATTCGGGCAAAGATTTTAAAATCTTGTTTCCGATTTCCAATTCAACTCCCAGCATCGCCTGCTGTACTGAGTAACGCGATTCGCCATAGCTATTCTTTTTGTAGGCAACTTCCGCATCCGCCAGATTCTGCTTCACATCAGGCGGTGTTGAGATTAATCCGGCTCCGCCTTTATTGGAAGGATTGCTCCCACTTCCTGAGTTACTTCCACCCGATCCATCCTGACCACCTTGTCCATTAGCACCGCCTTGACCTGATTGCCCACTGGTTTGATCTTTCTTCTTTCCACCAAAAAGCTTGTCAATTTCTTCACCTGCTTTTTGCTCCGTTTTGTTTTCTACTTTCTGCTTCAGCCTGTTCAAGACCTGTGCTTTTGCAACCTGGGTTCCCATGAAAAGGGCTGCTCCCAAGGTTAGTACATACTTGATTTTCATAAAGAATTATTTGGTATGATAAAATTACGCAATTCAAAATCGATTTATACGCAAAGTGCGGGCCAAAAGATTTCAAAAGCAATGGAATAAGGTCAAAATCATTCTTTAACTTGATGCTGATTCAAATATTTATAATCCTTCCAAACTATGAAGTCACTTTTTAATCTCTCAGGTAAAGTTGCTGTTGTAACAGGTGCCAGTAAGGGCATTGGTGAAGCGATAGCAGAATTCTATGGCGCGGCAGGTGCACGTGTGGTCGTGTCCAGTCGCAAACTGGAAGCAGTAAATCAGGTTGCGGATTCGATTATAAAAAAAGGGGGGGTCGCTAAAGCGATTGCCTGTCATATGGGTGATGCCGCTGAAATTGCTCGGTTAGTGGACGAAACGATTGCCACTTATGGCACCATCGATATTGTGGTAAACAACGCTGCCGCCAATCCTATCTTTGGTCCGATTGCTGATGCAGACGGAAGCGCCTTTGATAAAATCATGAACGTGAATGTGAAAGGTCCGTTTGAGTTGGCGAAGAAGTGCTATCCATTCATGAAGCAGAAAAAATCCGGGTCGGTAATTAACATAAGTTCCATTGGCGGATTAAGACCCGAACCGGGGCTAGGAATTTACAGCGTGAGCAAGGCCGCGCTTATTTCGTTAACAAAAGTGTTGGCTAAGGAATGGGGTGAAGATAACATTCGCGCGAATGTGATTTGCCCCGGCTTGATCAAAACAAAATTCAGTGAAGCCTTGTGGAGTAACGATAAGATTATGCACACAATGATGAAAATGTTGCCAATCAAACGGGTAGGCACGCCTGAAGAAATCGCTGCGTTGGCATTGTATCTGGCTTCAGATGAATCTGCTTATTGTACCGGCAGCGTATTTACTGCAGATGGTGGGTTTACAATTTAATGTAAAGGATGATGCTTGATTTATTTTACAGCGACAAAGTCAAAACACTTCTCCCTCAATACAAATCCTTTCTCGAAACAGAAGTGTACCCGATTGAGTTACATGCGATCACTCATCCCTTCCGTGAATCACTTCCATTGTTAACAAAACTTCGTGCCAAAGCGAAGGAAAGAAAACTTTGGGCACCCCATTTACCGATACAGGATGGCGGAGTAGGTCTATCACTCAGTGAGTTTGCGCATGTGAGCGAAGTATTGGGCACCTCACCCCTTGGTCATTACATTTTCAATTGCAATGCACCGGACATTGGCAACATGGAGTTGATGCATCAGTTCGCTTCCACGGAACTGAAAGAAAAATACCTGAAGCCCTTAATGCGCGGAGACATTCGTTCATGCTTCGCGATGACGGAGCCTGAATTTGCCGGTTCGAATCCCGTGGAAATGGCTACCACAGCAGTCCATGATGGAGATTATTATATTATCAATGGCCATAAATGGTTTACTACCGCTGCGGATGGCGCTTCCTTTACGATTGTGATGGCTGTCACTGATCCGAAAAATGCAAATCCTTATTTGCGGGCAAGTATGATTGTTGTTCCGCTTGATAATCCCGGCTATAAATTAATCCGCAACATCCCTATCATGGGCGATGTGGGTGAAGACTATCTCAGTCACGGGGAAGTGCAGTTTACGAATTGCAAAGTGCCGATTACAAATTTGATTGGTGAAGAAGGAAATGGCTTTGCATTGGCACAAGCGCGACTAGGTCCGGGCCGCATACATCATTGCATGCGATGGATTGGAATCTGTGAACGAGCGTTTGATCTCATGTGCAAACGCGCAGTTGCCCGCCAATTAAAAGAAGGAAAAGTGTTGGCACAGCAGCAGGCCATCCAATTCTGGATTGCAGAGAGTCGTGCTGAAATTAATGCTGCCCGGTTGATGGTGTTGAATGCCGCCCACACCATTGATAAAGAAGGTGCCAAAGCTGCTAAAGATGAAATCTCGATGATCAAATTTTTTGTGGCGGATGTATTAATGAAAGTGGTTGATCGGGCTATTCAGATACATGGAGGATTGGGTGTTACTGATGATACACTGCTTTCGTTCTGGTATCGACATGAGCGGGCCGCACGCATTTATGATGGCCCGGATGAAGTGCACAAATCCTCGCTCGCCAAAAGCATTCTCAAAAAATACCTGCAATAGACAATGCTCGATCAACCTATTGAAACCCGGCCTGGCGAAGATCTTGATCAACAAAAGTTGCAGAAATATTTACGCGATAAAGTACCCGGCTTCGATAAAGAAATTTTTATCAGACAATTCCCGGGCGGCTATTCCAATCTCACCTATTTTGTGCTAGTCGGTGAACACGAATATGTGTTGCGAAGACCTCCCTTTGGGGCGAATATCAAATCCGCTCATGACATGGAGCGCGAGTTTACCGTGTTAACCAAATTACACGAAGCTGGTTTTACGAAAGTGCCGCATGCCGTTCATTTATGCGTGGACGAAAGTGTGATGGGCGCAAAGTTTTATCTGATGAAACGCGTGAAGGGTGTTATTCTCAGGAACAGATTGCCGAAGGATGTGATGATAAGTGAAGTATCCTTTCGAGCATTGTCAAAAGCTACGATCGATCAGTTGGTGAAGCTGCACCAGATTGACATTCATGCTTCCGGTCTGGATACACTTGGTAAACCAGAAGGCTATGTGCAGCGACAAGTAGAAGGTTGGTCGAAGCGCTACATCAATTCACAAACTGACAATATTGCTTCCATGAATGAAGTAGCCGCGTGGATGCAACAACATATCCCAACCACATCACGAGCATCCTTCATCCACAACGACTTCAAATATGATAATCTCGTATTGAACCCAAATGATCTTACAAATATCATTGCCATTCTCGATTGGGAGATGGCTACCGTAGGTGATCCGCTCATGGATTTGGGAACGACCCTTGCCTATTGGGCAGAAGCGAACGATCCGGATGCTTTGAAGCCCTTCAATCTTACCTGGATGCCTGGCAATTATACACGGAACGAAGTGGTGGAGTATTATCAGCAACAATCAGGAACACCAATTGATAACATAGTTTTCTATTATGCCTTTGGTGCATTTAAAGTAGGCGTGATTTGTCAACAGATTTATCACCGTTACAAACAGGGCTTCACGAAAGATCCTCGTTTTGCATCGTTGATATATGTGATAAATGCATGCGGAGAAAATGCACGAAGGGCCATTGAGAGAAATAAAATTTAACTTTCAGTCACAGATATTAGGTTATGTAGGCATCAGAAAGTCACCCTTCGAGAACCTCAGGGCAAAAGAAGGCTGAATTGTCAGTCTGGGGCACTAGAAGACTGACTGCACAACATAAAAAGGTGAGCTCATCATAACTTCTTTCTCGTGCTTTGATTCGATTGTATATTTACCAAATAGAAAAACTTCTTCCTATGAAGCAACTTCTTTTATTAGCAACGGCCATTCTATTTATATTTTCCTGCAAGGAGAAAACAGATTATAGCGGTTGGTCAAATTATGCAGGCGCAAAAGATGGCAACCGCTATTCGTCCAATACACAAATCACACCCGAGAATGTTTCTCAGCTGGAGGTCGCATGGACGTATACATCAGGTGACAAGGACCCAGATAACCGATCACAAAACCAGTGCAACCCAATCATGGTCAATGGCATTCTTTACGGAACCACACCGCGTCTTAAGCTTTTTGCATTAGATGCCGCAACCGGTAATACAAAATGGATTTTTGATCCTGCTGAAGTTGATACATCCGCCAGGAATGATAAGTATGCTTTTTATAAAGTGAGCCGCGGTGTTGTGTACTGGCAGGATGATGCCGGTAAAGATCAACGCATTTTGTATAGCACAGGGTCGAAGACATGGGCAATCGATGTTGCCACAGGAAAACACATAGCAAGTTTTGGTAAAGGTGGCTTCATTGATCTTTCAGAAAACCTAGATCGCGAGCCCGGAACATTTAATCCATTCATCGCATCAACCACACCTGGAATCATTTTTAAAGATCTACTGATTATGGGGCACCGCGTTGCAGAGTCAGCTGATGCAGCGCCAGGTCATATCCGCGCGTTTGATGTGCGCACGGGTGAACTCAAATGGATGTTTCATACTATTCCAGGACCAGGTGAGTTAGGTCATGATACGTGGGAAGACGTGGAAGCGTGGAAAAAATTTGGTGGTGCCAATAATTGGGCCGGCATGTCGCTCGATGAAGAGCGGGGTATTGTCTATGTTCCAACCGGTTCAGTTGGCGGAGACTTTTATGGCGGCATTCGAAAAGGACAAAATTTATTTGGCAACTCACTTATCGCGCTTGACGCTTCAACTGGAAACTACAAATGGCACTACCAGGTTGTGCATCATGACTTGTGGGACCGTGATCTTCCGGCTAATCCTAATCTTGTTACAATCACCCGAAATGGAAAGCAGATAGATGCAGTAGCACAGATCACCAAGCATGGATATGTTTTTGTCTTCGATCGCGAAACGGGTGAGCCTGTGTTTCCGATAGAAGAGCGGCCAGTGCCAGCCTCCGATTTGCCCGGAGAAGTAGCATGGCCAACACAACCAATACCAACATTACCCGAACCGTTCGCAAGACAGTCGTTTACGAAGGAAGATATTTCAGATCTTGACAGTGCTACCCATGCCGAAATGCTTGAACGATTCTTAACAATCAAATATGGAGAGCCCTTTACTCCTCCGAGTAAAAATGGAGTCTGGATTTTTCCGGGTTTTGATGGGGGTGGTGAGTGGGGTGGAGCGGCAGTAGATGCTGAAACAGCTATCATGTATATAAACAGCAGTGAATTGCCCTGGGCACTTACTATGATCAATATTCCTGGAAAAGGTGGCGATACTTCATTGAAGGGAATGGGAGAAGCAGTCTATGGAAGATATTGCGTTGCATGTCACGGAGCGGATCGAAAAGGAAATGGAAGTTCTTTCCCTTCTGTATTGAATATGAAGGCAAAATACAATGCACAACAATTGTGGAGCATTATTGAAAAAGGCAAGAATATGATGCCAGCCTTTGCGCAGATCAAGGGTGCAGATAAAGATGCATTGCTTGCATTTTTATTAGAACTGGAAGAAAAAGAACCTACCACTTCTAAGGAACCTGCTTCTACAACCCCCGCCACCAAAAGTATTCTTGATGAGGTACCTTACACTATGACAGGCTACAACCGCTTTCTGGATAAGAATGGATACCCCGGTATTAAACCACCATGGGGGACATTAAATGCAGTTGACCTTAACAGTGGAAAATTATTATGGAAGGTGCCGTTGGGTGAGTATGAAGAGTTGACGAAACGAGGCATACCCCCCACAGGAACTGAAACCTATGGTGGGCCATTGGTAACAAAGGGTGGTCTTATATTTATCGCAGGTACGAAGGACGAAAAAATCCGAGCCTTTGATAAAACAACTGGAAAAGTTTTGTGGGAAGCAAAACTTCCTGCTGCCGGCTACGCTACACCTGCAACGTATTCAATCGAAGGAAGACAATATGTAGTGATTGCCTGTGGTGGCGGGAAAATTGGAAGCAAGTCGGGCGATAGCTACGTAGCCTTCGCTCTGCCAGAAAAGTAAGGATCGCACGAGAAACTTCAGGTTGTCTAAAAAATTAATTGTCGGTCTGAGGTACTCGAAGACTGACCGTGGTGCCCGTTGAGGGCACGCAAAAAAACATTTAACCATGGTCTGTGTCCCCAGAGACCATAGAAGGGGCAAAATAATTTCGGTCTGTGAAGACACAGGCCGCGGTAAGAAGAAAAATAATTTTAAAGATCACCCTTCGAGGGCCTCAGGGTGACAGTAAATTAATTGTCGGTCTGAGGTGCTCAAAGACTGACTCAGTACCTAGGTAGTTAAGTTTCTCAACACTGAGAACAATGAGAGACTAATCCATGGTCTGTGTCTCCACAGACTATAAAATGGTTTCAGTCTGCGAGGACACAGACCGAGGTAAGGGTAAGAGAGAACAATGAGAGGCACAAAGAAAAACATAGAGTCAATGCAAATAAAAAACATCTCCATTATTGGCACCGGCAATCTGGGCAGTCGGATTGGCTTGCAAGCTGCAATCTCGGGCTACCAGGTAATCTTTTATGATATCTCTGATGCAGCTATAGAAAAAGCTAAGCTAGTGATTGATAAAATCATAGTTCAATTAATCAAAGCCGGAACGCTGACTGATGATACGCAGCAAGCAGCGTTGTCGAGGATTAGTTACTCTACTAATTTAAAAAATACTTTGGCGGATTGCGATTTCATTAGCGAAAGCGTAACCGAAGAATTATCGATCAAAGAAAAAGTATGGAAGCAAATCGGTGAAGTAGCTCCGGACAAAACCGTTTTCACAACCAATACTTCGTATCTGCTACCATCGCAATTGGCTAACGTTTCTGGCCGACCTGAGAAATTCTGTGCCTTTCACTTTCATGATGTGTTTTATGCACGCGTAGCGGATATTATGCCGCATCCAGCTACAGATCCTTCTTTGATTCCACTCTTACAGGAATTAGGCAAATCACTCAATCAGGTGCCTGTGATTGTAAAAAAAGAATCTCCCGGCTACATTTTTAACTTCATGCTAATGGCTGTATTGGGTGCAGCCGGAAGACTGAAAACCAAAGACATTGCCAGCATTGAAGACATCGATCGTTCATGGATGGTAAACTTTCACATGCCTACCGGTCCTTTTGGAATTCTGGATAACATCGGTCTTGATACGGCCTGGCATGTAGTGAAAGAAAGAGAGGATGCCGCATCCCAGGCATTTGCCAAACTCCTGAAGGAATACATTGATCAAGGAAAACTTGGAGAAAAGACTGGTGAAGGATTTTATAAGTATCCGAAGCCTACTTATCGTGATCCAGGTTTTTTGAATAGTTAATCTTTGCCATTATATTTTCTGCTTACTTTCACGTCTTATGAAAAAACTTTATCTGCTCCCCTTCCTTTTCATTGCCCTTGCTTCCACAGCTCAGCGCCCCATCACTCCCTCTGATATTTATAAAATCCGTTCTATCAGCGACCCACAAGTTTCGCCCGATGGTAAGTGGGTGGCTTATGCTTTGTCTACACCTGATTCGGTAAAGGACAAATCGGACAGCGACATCTGGATGATCAGCTGGGATGGAAAAGAATCCGTAAAACTTACAGCCAGCAAAGAAGGTGAAAGTAAACCAAGGTGGACACCCGATGGAAAATATCTCACCTTCCTCTCATCACGCTATGAAACCAAGAAATCACAAATCTGGCGCATGGACCGCAGAGGTGGTGAAGCAGAAAAACTAACCGATCTGAAATACAGCATTAGCGATTATGTATGGAGCCCCGACTCCAAAAAAATTGCACTAATCATTAAAGATCAGGAGTCGAAAGAGGAAGAAGAAAAAAAGGATAAGACAGCGAAGCCCATCATGATCGATCGGTATCACTTTAAACAAGATGGCGATGGCTATCTTGAGCGCAAGCGCAACCACCTCTATGTATTTGATGCAGAAACAAAGAAACTGGATACTCTTACCAAAGAAGATTATGATGAAACCAATCCGGTATGGTCGCCCGATAGCAAGAAAATTTTATTTGTGAGTAATCGCACGCCTGATCCCGACCGCAATGCGAACAGCGACCTCTGGGTGATGGATGCGAAGAAAGGAGCACCCTTAAAACAACTGACCACGTGGAGCGACACAGACAACAGTCCGACATGGAGTCCGGATGGAAAATGGATTGCCTATTTAAAATCTCAAACTCCGGAATATGATATTTATGATCAGGGTCAGATTGCCATCATCCCCGCAGAAGGTGGAACTCCAAAAATTCTCAACGCCACACTAGATCGCGATGTATCAGCTCCGCGTTGGTCTGCCGACAGCAAGTCCGTAATGGTAACGGTGGAGGATGATCGCAGAAGTCATGTGACCTCATTTGACCTGGATGGAAAAATGAAAGTTATCACAACCGGTGATCGCGTATTCAATTCACTTCAGCACGGAGCAGGAGATACCTGGGTAGCCTTGTCCAGTGATCCGATGACGCCCAATGAAATTTATGTGATTGAGAATGGAAGCGCGCGCAGACTCACACACATTCACGATGAGTGGCTGAAATCCTTGAAGCTGGCAACGGTGGAAGCCTTTGATTCAAAGAGCAAAGACGGCACCCGCGTGGGCAACTTCCTCTTCTGGCCTGCAGGCAAACCGAAAGATCAAAAGCTGCCAACTATATTTTGGATTCATGGCGGACCTACTTCACAGGACGATTTTAGTTTTGATTTAATTCCGCAGCTTTTAGCAGCGCAAGGGTATGCCGTAGCAACGGTAAATTATCGCGGTAGCAACGGCCGCGGACTTGCCTTCAGCAAGGCAATTTCTGGCGACTGGGGAAATAAAGAAGTGATCGATATTCTGGGAGCAACCGATCATCTGATCAATACGGGCAAAGCCGATGCAAATAAATTAGGCATTGGTGGCTGGAGTTATGGAGGTATTCTTACGGATTATGTTACTGCTACTGATCCACGCTTTAAAGCAGCAGCCAGTGGTGCGGGCAGTGCGATGCAACTATCTATGTATGGAACCGATCAATACACGATTCAATATGAAACCGAGTTGGGCGTGCCCTGGAAAAATATGGACAAGTGGATGAAAGTATCGTATCCGTTTATGAATGTGGAGAAAATAAAAACACCCACGCTCTATATGGTTGGTGAAGAAGACTTTAATGTGCCCGCAGCCGGCAGCGAACAAATGTACCAGGCGTTGAAGACACTAGGTGTACCTACACAGTTTGTAGTTTATCCGGGTCAAAACCATGGCCTTGTTGTACCGAGCTATCAGAAAGATCGCTATACACGTTATATTGATTGGTTTAACAAGTATATACACTCCGATAAGCTGAGTGAGAAGCTACCTCCAAAGAAGTAAGTATAATAATCTTTTTTAATGTTTTAATCGCTGGTCTGTGTCTTCACAGACCAGTTTTTTTTATTAGTTTGATAGCTGAAACCAGAATGCCTAAACGATTAAGACTTTCAGAACTCATCGGTGAAATAGACGATGCCATTCAAAGCAGATTTGCAGGCGAAACGTTTTGGATCACGGCAGAAATCACAGATGTAAAAAAACAACCGGAAAAGCGTTGGTGCTTTTTAAAATTCATTGAAAAAGAAGGTAGCCTCATTACCGCAGAGATAAAAGGTGTATTCTGGTCAAACGCGTATGATAATGTGGTGCGGTTTGAAAAACTTTCTGGGCAGACCTTTGCCAATGGACTCGAGATCACCTGCAATGTAAGGGTGCGTTTTCATAAACGCTTCGGCATCGACCTTGAAGTGTTGGAGATCGATCACTCCTATGCGCTCGGAAAACTGGAACAGGAAAAACAACAAACGCTCGACCGGTTAGTCAGCGAAAATTCAACCCTCATCCGTCTTGTTGATGGGCAATATTTCACCAGCAACAAGTCATTGGAATTACCTATCGTGTTGCAGCGCATCGCATTGGTTACGGCACCCGATTCAGACGGGCAGCGCGATTTCAAACAAGAGATAGCACACAATCCCTATGGCTATGCATTTTCTGTGACCGAGTTTTTAACGCAGATCCAAGGTGACAATTCCAGCAACCTCATTATTCAAAAACTGAAACAGATTGAAGCCAATAAGGAAAACTTTGATGTGGTAGCCATTGTGCGAGGTGGGGGATCACAAACGGATTTCAAACCTTTCGATGATTATGAGCTTTCAAAATACGTTGCTTCTTTTCAGCTACCCATTTTAACAGGTATTGGTCATGACAGAAACACCAGTATTGTAGACCTAATGGCCCGTCAGCATAAGACACCCACCAAAGTTGCGAGCAGTATCGTGGAACACAACTTCAATTTCGAAAATGAAATCATCGAGTTAAAAGATCGTCTGCTGGAAACCACAGAAAGGATGATCGATAAAGCCAAAGACAACTTACTGCAAATCAAACGAACGGTGAAGGCGTATAGTCCGGCAACGATTTTGAATAAAGGCTACGCGATGATTACCATCAATGATCATATCATCATTGATCCGAATGACATCATGCCAAACGCGGAAATAAAAACCATTTTAAAAAACGAAGTCATTCACAGCATCGTCACTAAAAAATCAAAACATGAACTTGACTTATAACCAGGCCTACAATGAACTATCAAAACTTGTTGACCAGATCGAAGACGATAAAATTCAACTCGACATGCTTGCCGACAAAGTGAAGCAAGCCAAAGAATTAATTGACTTTTGCGAAACGAAATTGCGATCTATTGATAAAGATGTGGATGCCGCGTTATCGGATAAAAAATCAACAACTCGAAAGAAGAAATAAATTGCCTTAGCACCCTTATAGCATCGTCATCGGGTCATCGACTACTCTTAAATTCTCATTAAACGCATTGATATTTTTCATATCCGAATCAGAGATCTGAAAATTAAACACATCAAAATTCTCTTTCAGTCGGTTCAGGTTTGAAGATTTTGGTATGGTGGATACACCTAATTGCAATGCCCACCGCAGAATAATCTGAGCGGGAGTTTTTCCATACTTATCCGCCATGGCAAGAAGTTTGGGATCAGAGAACCGTTGTCCACGTACAAGAGGGGTGTAAGCCTGCAACTGAATATGCTTCCGTTTACATTCATTCAACAGGTCTTCCAGAAACAGATAGGGACTAAATTCTACCTGGTCAACAGCCGGGATAACTTTACTATACGTATCGAGTTCGTTTAAAAAGGGAATCAGGTAGTTGGCAACGCCAATGGCGCGTACACGTTTGTCGGCATACAATTTTTCAAGCGCTTTCCAGGTGTCTTTGCGCGTTTTCTTAATCGGCCAATGAACGAGGTACAAATCAATATAGTCACAATTAAGTTTCTTGCTGCTCGCATCAAATGCCCGAAGTGTGTTGTCGTAACCCTGATCGCCATCGGCAACTTTGGTAGTAAGGAAGATTTCTTTTCTTGGTACGCGACTGGCACGAATTGCATTGCCAATCTCCGTTTCGTTCTTATACATCGCTGCAGTATCGATCAGCCGGTACCCAATTTCCAACGCATTGGTCACAGCCGTTTCCGCTTCGCGGTTGTACATGTCATAAACACCTAAGCCCAGCAACGGCATGGTGATACCATTGTTGAGTGTTGTAAAGAGTTGAGTCATTTTTTTTGTTTCTACCGCATGGTCTGTGCCTGCCTATCCGGTAGGCAGGTCCTCACAAACCAGACATGGAAAATTTTAATTTGCACAATTCGCAGTGGCATATACAACTACTGAATAAAAAAGTTCGGTCTGTGCGGACACAGACCGGGGAAATATGAGGTTTATTTAAAACGTGGCAATCAAAAGGCAGAATCTTACCACTTCTCCAATCCCAATAGTTTCTTTCCAAGTGGCGTGAGTTCAGCACGCTTATATTTGGTTTGTTCCCAGTTGCGCGGATCGCCCGGGAAAGCATAACCATCGGGCGGTATGCGGTTACTCCATGAATTGATGCGCCACTCACGCATGGCTTCATTGTCTTCTTCGGCAGGCATCATGGAAATATATTGGGCCATGCGCACTTTATTGCCTGAGTTATTTGGACGAATGCCATGAGGTTGTGTGCTGTTGAAAATCAACAGATCACCGGCCTCCATTTTTACTTTCACCAATTCAAAACCCGTAATGTCTGGTTTGAAATGATCGCGATCTTCGGGTTGTGTAAGTTTCCAGGTATCGTAGGTGCGGAACAATTCGGGAAGGCATTGAAAGCCGCCCATATTTTCATCGGTTTGATCGGCCAGCGCCAAAACACCTTGCACGTTTTGAGGTTTGGTTTCCGGATCATAATCCCAATGAATAAATCCTTTGTACTCAAACCCAGGACGGATTGGCAAATTCAGATTTGCACGATCAATCGTACACCACAATTTTTCGGTTCCCCAGATATCCACAAACGCATCATAGACTTTTTGAACAGAACGGTTGTCCCACAGGTATTGGTGATTATAGATTTCGACCATGCCCGTATTGGTTAGCTCCTTCATTTTCATTTCTGCACGCGGTGGTGCATACCAGGTTGAATGGTCGTTGGGATCTTTTTCTTCAAACTCCCACAACAGCTTTGCCAGCCGTTCACAGTTTTCTTTCGATACGGCATTTTTGATTACGATGTAGCCGTTGTGTTTCCAGAACTTCCAGTCTTCTTCGGATAACACACGCAGTGGTTTACCGTTTGAGCGGTCGTTTAATTTTAATTTGCTGGAGGTAGCGGTAGATGGGTTTCCCGGAATCTCTTTATGATTCTGATTAGGAGCCATCGTGGGCGCCATTGTTGGGGCCATTGTAGCAGGGGCGTTCTTTTCCATGAAGTATCTCGTTTGTTGAGTCAAATGTATTCCACCTAAAAACCTTAAACTTCTGCTAGAGTTGCCATTTTTTGTTCTCCATTGATCTTTTCTTTTAGATAATGATATTTTAGGTACATTCATGGTAAAAAAATCAAAGAATGTAAATGAAGATCAAGTTGGAAAAAGTTCAGCCCGATGAGGGAAGTTCGTTCCGGATTTTGAAAAACCCGCGGTTGAATGAGCTTTTCTATTGGCACTATCATCCGGAATACGAATTGATCTTTATCGCTGGCGCGGATGGCACCCGACACATCGGAAATCACATCTCCCGATTTAAAGGCAGCGACCTAGTGTTCATGGGGCCAAATATTCCGCACCTGAATTTTGATTTCGGCATTCGAACAGAGTATGAGAAGATCGTAATCCAACTACAGGAAGATTTTTTACAGGAAGCATTGGCGGATATTCCCGAACTGTCAGACATCCGAACGCTGTTTTCAAAAGCGCGCAGAGCTATTGCTTTTAATGGAGATACTAAGTTGGTAGTGGGACAGAAATTAAAAGAACTGATCCAGGAAAATCATTTTCGCCAGTGGATTCTCCTGTTGGAAATTTTTCAACTGCTGGCCACGAGTACCGAAAGTGAAGTACTTAACATTCCACCCATCGAACATAATTATAACCTGAAAGAGCAGGAGCGTATTAAGAAAATTTACCGTTTCGTGGAAGAACACTACCATGAAAAGGTAGATATACAAGAGGTGGTGGACTTATGTAATCTATCAACCGCAGCCTTTTGTCGGTATTTTAAAAGGATGACCAACATGACATTTACAGAATTCCTAAATCAGTATCGGGTGAACCAGGCGAAGAAATTGTTACTCAAGAACTACAATGTAAGTGAGGCTTGCTTCGAAAGTGGCTTCACCAACCTGTCGTATTTTAATAAAACCTTTAACCGGTATGCACAAGAAAATCCTATGCATTTTAAAAAGCGACATGTTCACGAATTGAATTAATCACAAATCCTTAACCTCTACCTAAACTTCCATATGATTGCAAACCTAAGCATGATTGATCTCATTATTGTGTTCGCTTATTTCGGTGTTGTCTTTTATATCGCCCGTTGGGCCACACTCAGGCGAACACACAGCCATAACGACACCGCATCAGCCGACTACTTTTTATCGGGTAAAAGTGAAGGCTGGGTTGTTATTGGTGCTGCACTTTTTGCTTCCAACATTGGCTCTGAAATTATTCTTGGACTTGCCGGCTCCGGTGCGCGTGCCGATATGCCCAATGCTCAGTTTGAAATTCTTGCCTCCCTGGTGTTGATTATTCTCGGATGGGTGTTCGTTCCTTTCTATCTCAAAACCGGAGTGTACACAATGCCACAGTTTTTAGAGATGCGGTACTCCCCCGCAGCGCGCACCTATCTTTCTGTTGTTTCTATTCTCGCCTATGTATTAACCAAAATCTCACTTATCATCTTTTCAGGTGCACTGATCTTCGATATGTTTGGCATCCCATTCTGGACAGGTGCTATCATCATTGTATTATCAACCGGGTTTTATACTGTGTTGGGAGGATTGACAGCTGTGATTTATACGGACTTAATTCAGACCGTTATTCTTTTAGCCGGAACCATTGCTGTTACCTTCTTTGGACTACATCAATTGGGCGGATGGGATGAGATGACGAACACCATCGCAGCTGCAAGCACACAACCAGGCAATTCTAATGTGCAACAATTCTTCAACATGTGGCGGCCTATGTCGGATACAAATTATCCGTGGACGGGTATGTTGTTTGGCGCACCGATTCTGGGGGTGTGGTATTGGTGTACCGATCAGTTTATTGTTCAGAAAGTGTTGTCGGCTAAGGATATCAGCCAGGCGCGTAAGGGGACACTGTTTGCGGGCTTCCTAAAACTCCTTCCCGTATTTATTTTCTTAATGCCCGGTATTATTGCATATGCTCTGGCAAAAAAGGGGCTGCTTGAATTTTCGTTGGCCAATGCCGATCAGGCTATGCCGGCTATGATCACCACCTTACTTCCTGTTGGATTAAAAGGTCTTGCTATTGCCGCACTGCTCGCTGCACTGATGAGTTCGTTGTCCTCGGCATTCAATTCATCATCCACACTTTTCACAATTGATTTTTATAAGCGATTCAAACCCAATGCGAGTGAAAAACAATTAGTTTTAGTAGGGCAAATTGCAACCGTAGTGTTGGTCATTGTAAGTTTAAGTTGGATTCCGTTCATGAGAACCCTGATGGGTGGCGGTATGTTTCATTACCTGCAAAACATTCAAGCGTACATTTCACCACCGATAGCAGCCGTATTTTTATTAGGACTATTCATCAAACGTATCAATGCACGCGGTGCTATTGTATCTCTGTGGGCAGGTTTTGTATTGGGGGTATCGCGATTAGTGACGGAATTCATGGCGAAGGAGGGAATGATTAAGATAGAGGAAGGGAGCCTACTTCAAATGATGTTAAGCATTAACTTTTTGCATTATGCGCTATTTCTTTTCTTGGTTTGTGGCATGATCTTAATTCTGGTTAGTCTCACAGCTCCACAACAATCGGATGAGCAATTGAAATTAGTTACGTATAAGCGTACCCCGTCTGTGAAAGGTGAAGGGTACTCAACTGATTTCTGGCTTACCATATTATTGATTGGGTGTGTCCTATTTCTATGGGTGCTGTTCAGCCCGTGGGGATTAGCGGGATAAAAACGATCGCATTATTCTAAAGGGATTTGATGAGTTATGTATATATTGGATTGACCTTAACCTGAAATCCATGAGAAAAATCGTTTATGCCGTTTTGCTTTTCGTCTCCTTCATCGGTTGCAAAGAAGAAAAGCCCATCGGTTGGATTGATTATGAACGATTACAAAACCAGGATTCAAAAGACTGGCTCACAATCGGTGGCAACCAGATGATGCAACACTATTCCCCACTCAATCTTATCAATAAAGAAAATGTGAAAGACCTCGGCTATGCCTGGGAATATGATGCAACTACTATCATAGGCAATGTACCCAGAGGCCTGGAAGCAACACCGATTGTTGTTGACGGAATCATGTACACCTCGGGGGCCTGGGGAGCTGTGTATGCCCTCGATGCAAAAACCGGAAAGCAGTTGTGGATATACAAACCCGATGTGGATGCTTCGTATGGACGCAGGGCGTGCTGTGATGTGGTGAACCGTGGGTTAACTGTATGGGAAGGAAAGGTTTACGTGGGGACACTCGATGGTTTTTTGGTATGCCTTGATGCCGCAAAAGGTTCGGTGTTATGGAGCAAGGATACGTTTACCGATCGCACCAAAGCCTATACAATTACAAGTCCGCCACAAGTGGCTGGCAATATTGTAATGATTGGAAACTCCGGAGGTGAGTATGGGGTGCGTGGGTATGTTACAGCGTATGATTTAAAAACGGGAGCGGAGAAATGGCGCTTCTGGATTGTGCCCGGTGATCCGGCCAATGGCTACGAGAGTGCCGAAATGGAGATGGCTGCTAAAACATGGGATCCTAAATCTCATTGGCCATCGGGCATGGGCGGAACTTCCTGGGGCGAATCTGCTTACGATCCTGAATTAAATTTGCTTTATGTAGGAACCGGCAATTCAACCCCCTACCCAATTTGGTTTCGAAGTCCTGCCGGTGGCGATAATTTATTTCTCTCATCTATTCTCGCAATCAATCCCGACAACGGAAAATTAGTGTGGCACTATCAAACCACACCGGCTGAGATTTGGGATTATACAGCCACACAAAACATTGTGTTAGCCAATATTGACATCGATGCAAAACCAAGAAAGGTTTTGATGATGGCGCCTAAGAATGGATTTTATTATGTGCTGGATAGGGCAACGGGTGAACTTATTTCGGCAGAAAAATACACGAAGGTAAACTGGGCCAGTCATGTGGACTTGAAAACCGGCCGGCCGGTGTTAACAGAAAATGGACAATGGTATAAAGATAAACCCAGGCACGTAATACCGTATCTCGGAGGCGGGCACGTGTGGCAACCCATGTCATTCAATCCTACAACAGGATTGGTATATATTCCCGAGCGTGCTGTGCCGCAGGTATTTAAAACTTATCCAACGTATCAATGGTTGCCGGATGTTGACAATACGAACCTTGACTATTCAAACATGTACAAGTTCAAAAAGAATGTTGCCGATCAGATCACCAGCGCTGAAGATACCTTGCGATCAGAAAGTTTATTGGCGTGGAATCCTGTGACACAAAAAGTTGCCTGGAAATTTCCGGATGGCGGACCCGATGGCGGAACGATGTCAACACCTGAGTTGGTTTTCCAGGGAACGCGCACCGGTTACTTCAATGTCCATGATGCAAAGACGGGCGAAAAGTTAAAATCAATTTTCACGGGTAATGGAATTATGGCGGCCCCCACAACCTACAGCATTGATGGCGAGCAATACGTAACCGTGATGGCCGGTTATGGCGGAGCGGAGACCTATGCGTATTTACCGGATGCCATTATTTTTCAATATGAAAACAAAACGAGAATTATCACTTTTAAACTAGGTGGCGGTGAAACACCTCTTCCTCCAAAACAAAAGAAAATTGAAACTCCGGCCCCTCCTGACACAAAAATCAAAACAGAATTACTTGCTAAAGGCGTAACACTTTATGATTTCTACTGCATTACCTGTCATGGGAATTTTGGAGATAACCATCTATCCCAACATCCGGATTTATCCAAATTGACGGAAGCCAAACATATGGTGTTTAATGATATTGTGCTGAAAGGAATTCTCTCACAAAATGGGATGGCCAACTTTAGTAATTCTCTTAGCGAGGAAGATGCAGAAGCGATACATCATTATTTGTTGAAGAAGCAGACTGAAGGATATCAGAAACAAGAAGCCGCTAACAAGTAATTTTCTTAGATTAAATTATTTTCGGACTGTGTGGACACAGTCCGAGGATTATTTCTGAAAATGCTTTTTCATAACATCTGCATAATCAGCAATAGCGAGCTCTGGCGCTTCAAGTTCGGGGTGCCATAGTTTCTCCCATTCGAAACTATAGTACCCTTTGTACCCTCCCTTCGCTAATGCATCAATTGCTTCGAAGATTGGAACATCCCCTTGCGTTAGGCGCGTATAGGTGATCTTGTCATCTGCCACTGTTGCATTTTTAATGTGAGTGTGGCGAATGAATTTTTTTAGTTTTTCATACGCCAATATGTTTGACTCTTTGGTTTTGGTCCACATGTTTGTCATATCCCAGATCATCCCCACATGCTCGTGTTCAGCAGCCGTCATCACCTTTTGCAAATCCGTTATATAAATCAAGTCGCCATGCGATTCGATAAGCACGGTCACATTGCTTCCTTTTGCGTGATTGCCCAGTTCCAATAATCCGTTAGCCATTAAGTCCATCGTTTGGTTTTTGTCCTGGTCTTTCGGAAAGTTATTCGGGAAAACACGGATGTAGGGACACTTTAATTCCTGAGCAAGGTCGATGTATCGCTTTCCATCCTCCAGGTTTTTCTTTCTCTCGTTGGCTTCTGCAAAATGCATAGTGGCAGACGATCCAAGATTAATAAATTGCAATCCGTTGTCTTGCATTATGCGTAGTGAGGCTGCTATATTTTCCTTGCTGAATTCCTTGCATTTCGGTAGATCCATTTGTCTAAGGATACCACGCACTTCAATTCCTTTAAAACCATGCTTTGTAGCAAACTCTACAATCTGATTGAGGTCCCAATCGGGGCAACCCAGGGTTGAGTAGGCAAGACGAGGCATCTGCTTTTTAGAAACAAAAGCTGAGGCTCCAAGGGATGCCGTGATCAGTGCGGCACTGGTTTGTAAAAAATCCCTGCGAGAGGTTTTATTCATCATTATAGTGTTTAAAATCAAGTTATGACAAAGAAACCTGTAAGACAAACAAGGCCTGCCACAATCGGGTGGCGGTGATGCTATTAACAGCTGATTTTATTCACCCTGGTTTCGTGACGACCACCCTCGAAGGTAGTGTTCAAAAATTTATCGGTGATTTTTTCGGCTGCTTCCTCCGTAACAAAGCGAGCAGGAATGCAAAGTACATTGGCATTGTTGTGCTGGCGTGCGAGTGATGCGATTTCTTCCGTCCAGCAAATGGCCGCTCTTATCCCCTGGCGTTTGTTCGCAGTGATGGCAACGCCATTGGCGCTACCGCAAAGTAACACTCCCAATTCAAATTCTTTTTTCTCAACCGCGCTGGCAACGGGATGGGCAAAGTCTGGATAATCTACTGATTGTGTTCCGTTGGTTCCGAAGTCCTTGACATCATGACCACTTTTTACGAGGTGTTTTTTAAGTAGCTCCTTGTATTCAAATCCGGCATGATCAGCACCAATGGCAATTTTCATAATTAGTGGGATTGTTGATCTAATCGGGCTTCCTCCAGTTCTCGTTTCAGCTTTCGTTTTAGTTCAATGCTGGATATGAAAATACTGATTTCATAAAGGAAGTACAAGGGAATCGAGATCAGGGAAAGGCTAAGCGGATCTGAGCTTGGGGTAACGATGGCTCCAATAATCAAAATAACAATCACCGCATGTTTGCGAAAACTCTTCAACAAGGTAGGCGTAACAATCCCAACTTTTGTCAAAAAGAATATAACGATCGGCAGCTGGAATAATAGTCCACAGCTTACCACCAATATAGTTATGGTAGATACATACGAAGTGATATCAAACTCATTGGAGATCTTCGGACTTATGGAATAATTAGCCAGGAATGCGATTGTCATCGGGCTCAGAATAAAATAGCCAAACGAAATTCCCAACAAGAACAAAGTAGAAATAGAGAACACAGCACCTCTTGAGCTTTTTTTCTCTTTATTATAAAGGCCGGGCTTCACAAAACTCCACAACTCCCAAACTACATAGGGGAAGGCTATAACTAATCCGATAACGAAGGAAGCCTGTAACTGCATCGTAAATTGCCCCATCAGAAAGCGACTTTGAATCTTCATAGGGATTTCAGTAACGCAAAGGCCAGCGGCTCCGGTTATTTCTCCTAATCGGCACAGCCAGCGAAAAGTTATAAAATTCACATCACCGGGGGCAAAAATGATGTACTCGAAAATCTCTTCGGTATAGATGAATGCGACAATCATCATGATAAAAATCGCTGCCACTGCCCGCACCACGTGCCATCTCAATTCCTCGAGATGATCGAGGAAAGCCATCTCTTTTTCTTCACTCATAATTCAATTACCTCCAGTCTCAGCTTTGGGCTGAGTAACCAAACACATTTCTTTAAAACTACATGTACAACGGAAACTTCTTCATGAAGGCATTTACCTTGCGCTTCACTGCCTTCAGATGCTTTGTATCTTCGGGCTTCTTCAATGCTTCATCAATCAGATCAACAACTTTTATCACATCTTTTTCCATCAGGCCGCGGGTAGTAACAGCCGGTGTGCCAATGCGCATTCCTGAAGTTACCATCGGTGATTGGGTATCGAACGGCACCATGTTTTTATTGATGGTGATGTCGGCCTGAATCAACGCCTCTTCAGCAATCTTGCCGGTAAGATTCTTGGAACGAAGATCTATCAACATCAGGTGATTATCTGTACCGCCTGAAATTATTTTATAGCCTTTATCGACAAATGCTTTTGCCATGGCCTTCGCATTTTTAGCTACCTGCACAATATAAGTCAAATACTCATCGCTAAGCGCCTCACCAAAAGCAACCGCCTTAGCAGCAATCACATGTTCAAGCGGGCCACCTTGTGTGCCTGGAAAAACTCCTGAATCCAGCACGGATGACATTTTGCGCAGTTCTCCTTTCGGAGTTTTTAACCCAAATGGGTTATCAAAATTCTTACCCACCAAAATCAATCCGCCACGCGGTCCACGCAGTGTTTTGTGTGTAGTGGTGGTCACAATATGACAATGTTCCATCGGGTCATTAAGCAAGCCGCGTGCAATCAAGCCTGCCGGGTGCGAAATATCGGCAAGCAATAAAGCACCAACACTATCCGCTGCCATCCGCAATTTTTCATAGTCCCAATCGCGACTATAGGCAGAAGCCCCGCAGATAATCATCTTAGGTTTTTCACGCTGTGCCGTCTCAATTACCTTATCAAAATCAATCTCTCCGGTTTCCTGCTCAACTCCATAAAAAGAAGGCTGATAAAGTTTACCAGAAAAGTTTACCGAAGATCCATGAGTCAGGTGACCTCCATGGGAAAGATCAAATCCTAGTATTTTATCACCAGGCTTTAAGCATGCCAACATAACTGCTGCATTGGCTTGTGCACCGGAGTGGGGTTGCACATTGGCCCAATCCGCACCAAAGAGTTTCTTAATCCGGTCAATGGCCAGTTGTTCAACTTCATCCACCACTTCACACCCCCCGTAATAGCGCTTTCCGGGCAGACCTTCGGCATATTTATTGGTTAGAACTGAGCCCTGAGCCTTCATAACCTGCGGAGAAACAAAATTCTCGGAGGCAATTAATTCTATACCATGCTCTTGTCTCTGCTTCTCTTTTTCAATTAGATCAAATACTACTTTATCGCGCTTCATGGGAAATGAGGGTTTCTGATTCAGGTGCCAAAAATAGAGATTATCAATAAGAAGGACAGCCAATTGGCAGAGAAAAATGGCATCATTCTGACTTTAATTGGTGGAGATAACCTCAAATAATAAGATGCCTATAAAATCCTGATTTTCTCACTTGCACCAGTTTTTGCTTCAATGGCCAAAAAGCCTCAAATCAAGAGTTACTGAAAAGCGATTTTGAGATTCGCTTAAATTAAGAGATATAGGGTAGCGATCAGTAAAACATTACTGAATTGATTTTAGCAAGTGCAGGGACTTTTGAACAGCCGGATCAATCACAAGCACATTGCTCCTCTTCTTTAAGTCCAGTGAATGCCCCACTTCTGCACCCAGTGTTTTTGATGGCCTTACCCGTCCCAGATCTGTTAGTCCGGTAATCTCCTGCAAGGCCCGATTCAATAAACGCTCGCGCGGATCGCCCAAAGGATATACGATCAAACTATTGTCTTCCAATAACACCTGTGGAATAAACCCTGTGGCGTAATCAGATTCCAGGAGGCTGTTAAATGACTTGGTGATGATGGGCTGCATACCCCATGTATTCTTAGGATCATTTTCTTCGTTCAGGGTAATTGATCCAACATTTTTCCCAACTGTTTTGTTGCCTATAAGAAAGACATCCATATATGGCCTCAAGCCATTGATCAATAATTCACTGGCCGAGGCTGTGCGCGTGCCTGTTAGAATATAAATACGATTATTCTGTAACTGACCGCCAATGTTTTGGGCTTTGTTCAAAAACTCAACTGACAGAAATCCGTCTCCGAGTTGAGGGTCAGCTTTTATCTCAGCTGTTACTTTTGCATTGTACTCGCGAATGGTAAACACCTTGGTTGCGTCCACCCCTGTTCCAATCAGACTTGCAAGATTGGTTGTTGCTGTTTCGGCACCTCCGCTGTTAAACCGTAAATCCAAAATCAAATCGGTAATCCCGGCTGATTGAAAGTCGGCAAATATCTGGTCCATCTCGGTATTATACTGGGTGCTGGTTTGTGTGGGACCAGTCGAAAAAAGATTGTACACGTAGTATCCAATCTTTCGATCATTGTACACAAGAATTTTAGTTAAAAAGTTAGGGTTCTCGGCATACTCAAGGGTGGTTAAAGTTTTTGATTCTTCCAAACCAAAAGTCTGACTTGCCAAATCCAGAGTCTTGAACGAGATGGTGTGATTTTCACTGATAGACTCCAATAAAGTTTGATAATTGGAAATGGTTATCTGTTGGCTATTAATCCGGGTAATCAGATCTCCTCGTTTCAACCCTGCAATTTCGGCTGGTGAGCCGGGCTTGATATAGACAAGCTGTGCAATTACATTTATGTTATCCGGACTTTCGCGATAAAGTGCAATCTCATACCCTGCTTCTTTGCTTACACCCTGCAAAGAGTTTATCAATTCCTGAAAATTATCCTGTATCCACGAAAAGCGATCTTGTGAGTTGAGCAGTGCATTAAAAAATGTCTCGTGCTCCTGGCTTTTATCTGGTTCGGCAGGCAGGCTGGTGTTCCAATAGTACCAGAAATCCATATTAGTATAAATCCAGTTGTTCACATATTCGTTGGAATGGACCGGTTCGTCTTTATTGCACGATGGCAAAATCAAGAGTGAAAAAATCAACATGATTGTAACTACCCGTAACCAAATCCTAATTGAAAGACTCTTTCTCATACTTCACAACTCCTTAATAAATAAATGTGCATCCCTGTAACCAATTGCTGGTAACCGTTACTTATCGAAGGTTCCAGATTTTAAGTTCAAAAGTAGCAGGATATAACCAATAGGTACACCTATTTACTTCTACATTTATTCTCGATCCGATTCTATATTTTTATACATAAACTTCTCGCCCTTGAACTTTCAGTATATACTTGAATTGATTGGCACCTTCTTCTTTGCCGTTTCAGGGGCATTGGCTATGCAAGACAAAGAGCAGGACTGGTTTGGTGCGGGGTTTACTGGTTTCATAACCGCGATTGGTGGCGGTAGTTTGCGCGATATTCTGTTAGGCAGCTATCCCTTAGTGTGGATCAGGGACATTAATTTTTTGTATTCCATTTTACTTGGCGTTGTTATCGCTATCATTTTTCACAGGATAATTATCCGATTCAGAAAGACCTTCCTGTTGTTTGATACACTCGGAATTTCCTTTTTTACCATCTTAGGCGTTGAGAAAGCTATGGGATTGGGAATACGTCCTGAGATTGCGGCCATCATGGGCATGTTTACCGCTGTGATGGGTGGTGTAATCCGTGATACACTTACCAATGAGTTGCCCGTGATTTTCCGGAAAGAAATTTACGCCACGGCATGTCTGACAGGCGCCATTACTTACCTGATTCTGGATTTACAAACTCCGCTCGGGCGAAATTACAACCTGATCATTTCCATTTCGGTGATTATTCTGATCCGGCTTCTCTCGGTAAAGTACAAATTAGCCTTGCCTGGATTCAAAAAATAACTGCCCTGCAGCAGGCCCATTACCAGTAATCAATAATTGCTTGTGCCCTCTTGCGGGTTTGACAATATTGCACCAATGAGATTTTTTCTTCTGTTTTTACTTTTTACAGCAAGTGTCTTCGGGGGGAACGCCCAGAAAAAAAACGAGGCCTACGAACTTCCAATCAGCAAAGCCACAGCTCCCATCCTTATCGATGGCGTAGTTGATGAAACGGAATGGCTTCGAAGTGTTACTGCTACAGATTTCTTTATGGTGACACCTATGGATACGAGTCGTGCCAACGTTAGAACGGAGGTGAAGATGACCTATGATGATGATAATCTCTACCTGCTGGCCATCTGTTACCACGCTCTTCCCGGTCCGTACATTGTTGAATCTCTGCGCAGAGACTTTAACTTTGGGAAGAATGATAACTTCTTACTATTCATGGACACCTTTGATGACCAGACTAATGGTTTTTCATTTGGTGCCAATGCAGCCGGAGCCCAGTGGGACGGCCTGATGTACGAAGGTGGTAAAGTAGATCTTAACTGGGACAACAAGTGGGAATCGGTTGTAAAAAATTATGAAGACAAATGGATTTTTGAAGCTGCCATCCCCTTCAAAACTATCCGATACAAAAAAGGCATTACCAAATGGGGCGTCAATTTCAGTCGATTGGACTTAAAGACTACTGAAAAGTCAAGCTGGGCACCGGTTCCGCGTCAGTTTCCATCTGCAGCCCTCGCTTTCAGCGGATCGCTCGTGTGGGATACCCCCCCAAAAGATGCAGGAGTTAATATTTCCGTAATACCTTATGTGCTCGGTGGCATTTCGAAAGATTATGAAAACGAAACCCCCACCTCAAATCGTGGTGAAGCCGGTCTCGATGTTAAAGTAGCAGTTACCTCGTCTCTCAACCTCGATCTTACAATCAATCCCGATTTCTCACAGGTAGATGTGGATCGCCAGGTCACCAATCTTGATCGGTTCGAATTATTTTTTCCGGAAAGGCGACAGTTCTTTCTGGAAAACGGAGATATGTTTAACAATTTTGGATACCTCACAATTCGCCCCTTCTTCTCCAGGCGTATAGGGTTAACTGCACCCATCCAGGCAGGTGCCAGACTAAGTGGTAAAATTGACAAGAACTGGCGCATTGCCATGATGGATATGCAAACCGGTGAAGTCGAGAAGGATCAGCTTCCGGCACAAAACTTTGCCGTAATGGCTTTGCAACGAAGAGTTTTTGCCCGATCAAATATTGGCATATTGGTAGTCAATAAGGAATCACTTAATTACAATCCAGAAGAAGTTACTTCTGGTAACGTCTACTCCGAATACAATCGGAATCTTGGCTTTGAATACAACCTCGCTTCATCTAATAATTTATGGACAGGTAAAGCGCTTTTTCTAAAATCATTTAGTCCGCAAAAAACTGAAAAGGATTATACTTATGCGGGCAACCTGCAATTTGCAAGTCGTAAATTTATCGTGAGCGGCCAATATGAATATGTGGGAAGCGGCTACACAGCCGAAGTTGGTTATGTACCCCGAACGAATTACATCCGTACCAATCCGCAGGCTTCTTATCTTTTCTTTCCTAAGGGAAAAACACTTTTAAGTCATGGGCCAAAAGTTGCTACCAGTGTGTTCTTCGATCCTTCCTTCAAACAAACGGATAGTGAAACTTACCTTGCTTATCTCTTAAACTTCCGTAATTTGAGTACACTCACCATGTGGGTTGCCCATGATTATGTAAAATTGTTGAGTCCGTTTGATCCAACTAATTCCGGGAAGGATAGTCTTGCTACCGGGAGCGAACACAGCTGGAATTCAACAGGGTTGGAATTTTTCTCAAAGCCACAACGCACGTTGACATACTCTCTTTCGGGCCGGTATGGTGGTTATTATGCAGACGGAACGAGATTGTTTTTGAGTTGGGATATCGGCTATCGCATTCAGCCTTTTGTTAGTTTATTGTTAAGTTCCAGTTATAACGACATTCGTCTACCCGAACCCTGGGGTCGAAATACATTTTGGCTAGTGGGGCCACGAATAGATATTACGTTCACCAATAAAATCTTCTGGACAACCTTTCTTCAGTATAATGAGCAAAAAGATAATATAAATCTTAATACCCGCTTTCAGTGGCGATACCGACCGGCTTCCGATTTGTTCATAGTATATACCGATAACTATTTGCCTTCGGATCTTTCGGTTAAGAACCACTCGCTGGTTGTGAAGTTCACCTACTGGTGGAATATCTAAGCCTTCTTTCAGGGCTCTTGATTCCTCCTTTAGAACCGATTACTTTTAATTAAATTCTTTCTATGCGTTTCCTTTTCCTTTGCGTTTTGCTGATCTCCTTTTCATGCACAAAGAAAGAGCCGCCCGTAAGCATACCCGGCAGTTATTCTTACGATGTCCAGTTTCTCCGGCAGCATACCCGACACGTTATTGAATTGCAGGACAAAGAGGGTGAGGCAAGAGTGCTGCTGTCGGCAGATTACCAGGGGCGCGTAATGACCAGCAGTTCGGGGGGAGATAATGGAACAAGCTATGGCTGGTTAAATTATGAGTTGATAAAATCGGGCGAAAAAAAGAAACAGTTTAATCCTGTTGGTGGCGAAGAACGGTTTTGGCTCGGCCCTGAAGGCGGACAATACTCACTTTACTTCCATGCTGGCGATTCCTTTAAGATCGCAAACTGGCAAGTTCCCGCTCTGATTGATACCGTTACTTACGAAGTGACCCAAAGCAATACCACTGAGGCAACTTTTTCCAAAAAAGCATCCATCATTAACTATTTGGGAACAAGGTTTGATTTGCAGATTGAAAGAAAAGTCTCCCTGTTAACCAGGCAAGAAACTGAGGTTGCGCTACATGCCTCTCTTAGTGACTCTATAAATTTCGTTGCTTATCAAACCGAAAATCAAATACAAAATGCAGGAGCGGACTGGACAAAAGAAAATGGATTGCTCTCTATTTGGTTGTTGGGTATGTTCACACCCTCCGAAAACACGGTTGTCATCATTCCGTTTCATCCTGCCCCTGATGCAAAAGAGTTAATCAACACGAACTACTTTGGAGATATTCCTGAAGACCGTTTGACAATAAGAGACAGCGTCTTATTTTTTACGTGCGATGGAAAATATCGGAGCAAGCTTGGATTGCCCCCGGCAATTGCTAAATCAATGGCTGCAAGTTTCGATTTTCAGAAAAACATCCTGACCGTGATCTCTTTCGAGCTCAACCCAAATGCTGATTATGTGAATTCGAAATGGGAGATTCAAAAGGAACCGTATCGCGGAGACGCAGTAAATTCCTACAACGATGGTCCGTTGGCAGATGGATCTCAACTGGGACCATTCTATGAACTTGAGTCATCCTCTCCGGCTTTATCATTGAAGGCAGGAGAAACGGGAGGTTACAAGCAGATTACTTTTCATGCAGAAGGAGATTTTGAAAAATTAAACACATTAGCCAAACAGCTTTTGGGTGTTGACTTAAACGATTTAAGAAATTAACAATGCACCTATACAAAACCCCGGAAGGACCGCTCTGGATTCATCAAAACAATGTGTACCTTTTAAGAGAAGAATGGGATACTCTGATCAATCAATCCAATCTTCACCAAAAACTTATTAGTTTAGCTGAGAAAACTGAACCTCTTTCAGAAACCCGCCAATCAAACTTAATCAAACAAGCTCATGCACCTATTGGAAATCAGGAGGTCTGGGCAGCTGGCGTTACTTATCTAAGAAGTCGCGATGCTCGCATGGAAGAATCAAAAGAATCAGGTGCCGCTGATGTGTATCAGAAAGTATACGAAGCCGATCGGCCTGAATTATTTTTTAAAGCATTGCCTGCACGTGTGGCCGGGCCAGGCAAAAATGTTTTCATTCGCTCCGACTCCACATGGAATGTGCCTGAACCAGAATTAACTCTCTATATAAATTCTGTCGGAGAAATTCAGGCATACACCATCGGCAATGATATGAGTTCGCGCAGCATTGAAGGCGAAAATCCACTGTATCTACCACAAGCAAAAATTTATGAAGGCAGTTGTGCCCTGGGTCCATGCTTGTTTGTGCCTCCATCTGCTATCTCAAGCGAGACTAAAATCGGTATCACTATAAGCAGGAATCAAAAGGAAGTATTCAACAACTCAATCCAGTTAAACAGGATGAAGCGAACCTTGCCTGAACTCGCATCGTGGCTTTATAAATCGTGTAAATTTCCTGTGGGTAGTTTTTTAATGACGGGCACAGGAATCGTGCCTCCCAATAACTTCACACTTCAGGAAGGTGATGAAGTAATTATCAGCATAGAAGGAATTGGAACGCTTACAAATACTGTTGGTGTGGTTTGAATAAGTAGCGTGGTCTGACCTCTTTGTTTAGGACTGGATCACCAACTTCCGCTGCTGCCACCGCCACCAAAACTGCCACCACCTCCAGAGAATCCGCCACCAAAACTGCTGCTGCTACTGCGGGAGGATGAACTCCAACTGCTGCTGCGTGATGATTTACTAACCGGGCCGGTTCCAGGGCCACCACCTGACATCGTCTTGGCCATCTTTTTGCCCCAGGGTGTGCGCGCAACCAGCAATTTTAAAATTGGAAAGCCGAGGGCATACGAAAGCCCAGGTACATACCACAAGTTTGACGGGAACACGAAGGCTGGAAATATCGCAAAGAAGGGAATGAGAAAAGCGTAAACAAACCAGCCCCAGCTATCAGGTATAATCAATCCAAAAAAAGCAAAGATGCCAAGGAATACATAAATACCAAGCCCGATTAGAATGCATGCTGTTAGAGAAAGTTCTGTAATTTCACTGCTATCGTTGGCCGAATACTCACCGCCAATGGCAGCAATAATTCCATCAATACCTGCAGTAACACCGCTGTCAAAATCAGCTCTACGAAAATTAGGAGCCATTTCATTGCGGATGATACGACTGCTTAGCGCATCGGTTAATACACCTTCTAAGCCTGAGCCAACTTCAATCCGCATTTTGTGATCATCCACCGCTACTAACAATAAAACTCCATTATCCTTATCCTTCTGACCAAGCTTCCATTTCTCTGCCACTCGCAAAGAATACTCTTCAATTGTTTCTCCGTCAAGTGAACTAATAATAAGCACAGCAATTTGATTGGACGTAGAGTCTTCATAAGCTGCCAGTTGCTTCTCCAGTTTATCTATGGTTTCCTGTTTTAGAGCCTGGGCATCATCGTGTACACGCGTATTCCATAATTCAGGAACTGCTTTCTGACCAACTGCAGACAGAGAAATCAGTAAAGAGAAAATAAAAAGTCTCGCTCGCATAATCAATTCAAATTCCTAATTCAAAATTCTTACCAAGAATCACTTGATCCGCCTCCACCCGAAAATCCACCACCGCCAAAATCACCGCCACCACCCCAACCACCAGAACTTCGTCCAGAGCCACCCAACATAGAGCCCATCATAGCGGCTGTCCAGTAACCGCCCATACCCGAACCTCCACCCCGGTTTTTGCGCGACATGAGCAAAAGCATGATTACAAAAAATATAACTGTACCCCAGGGTGATTTCTTCTTACGCTTTTGCACCGTTGGCTCATCATTTACATACTCTCCGGCTATAACTTTAATAATGGCCATCGTTCCGGCCTGAATACCGGCTTCATAATTTCCCTGACGGAAATAAGGGGCCACTTCATTTCTGTTTATGCGGCTTGAAATGGCATCGGTAAGTACTCCCTCCAATCCATAGCCAACTTCAATTCGCATTTGTCGTTCTTCCATGGCTACAAGAAACAACACCCCATTATCCTTTTTCTCCTGCCCAAGTTTCCATTCTTTAAACACCCGTACTGCATACCCGTCAATGTCTTCCCCTTCCAGGGAAGGAACAACCAATACAGCTATTTGATTAGAAGTTGAGTCGCGATGTGCCTGCAGAATAGCTTCCAGTTGCGCTTTCGCGGGAGCCGATATAATCCCGGCTTCATCATGAACCCACACAGCACCGTGCGGAGGAATGCTGCGCTGGGCGGTAGTCGGGATAACTATTAACAGGGAGAAAAAAAGTAAGAGAAGAGATTTCATTCGAACGTTAAAAAGAAAAGGATACAACACTCAGTCCAATTATTCAATACGCAAATCATCTTTCAATTCGTTCACATCATCATGAGTGATTACGAAACCTTTCTCCAATAAAATTTCTCCACAGCGTAAAATTGCCGCTTCAATACCATCGGTAATTTTTCCCTTTTTAACATGTTCTATAATGTTGCGTACAATCGCGTCCCACTCCTTTTGCTCTACCATTTTACTGATTCCCTTATCGGCCATTACAATTACTTCATGCTCAAAAAAGGAAATAAAGATCATTATGCCTGTACGTTGCCGGGTATTAAAAACTTCTTCTTCCAGAAAGGCATTTTCAGCACGTTTGCGCGTTGCCTGATCCATATAGGACTGGCTTAGCATAAGGCGCTTTACCGGATTAATGAAGTGGGCCTTCAGGGCGGCAATAAATCCACCCAGCATTACCAGTACAAACATGAGCACCGGGTCATATACAGCCAGCGAAGGAATATATCGGTCAACAATTACAATCAGAAAAAAAATGGCTGCGGCCCCTATCAGGGCTGCACGATAGTTTGCGATGGTGTAGTGACTGCTCTTTTCTACAAAGACGGGCACTATTTCACCCGATATTTTACTTTCGGCCTGGCGCACCGCTGCCTTAATGCGCTCAAGCTCTTCCGGGGTAAATCTTTTTTGAATCGACATAGTCTCTTGATTGAAGAAGACAAAGATATAAGGAAAGTGGTCGATTTAATATGCCAGGATTAGAAAGGGTCTGGTTTTAATTTCGGCTATTTAACTCCACCATTAATAGTAAAGGCACCCCAATAATAAGGATGAGCGTATTCGCTGCGGGTTGCCAGCATGGCGGACCGATATGCTGTATAGATATCCGTTTGAGATAAGTAGCTTTTATAGAAAGTTTCCATGAATGTAACGGTAGCCTCATCACTGATTTTCCAAAGTGAACCCATTACTGTTTTGGCGCCTGCCAACTGAAACGCACGCTGCAATCCCCACACACCTTCACCACTTTGAATTTCCCCAAGACCCGTTTCGCACGCTGACAAAACTACCAACCGGGTGCCAGGCAGATCGAGTTGAGTTACTTCGTAGGCGCTCAGAAACCCATCTTCGTATTTTGAGTAGTCCTCTATGGAAAACGGTTCTGTATCCGCAGCCCCAGCAAGAATTAATTTTGATTTCAAATAGGTGTCAACACGCGATAATTGATCGAACTCGCCATGAGTTGCCAGGTGAAGTACATCCGGGCTTTTCAGCCCTTTTACCTTTGATTCGTTTGCCTCTGCTTCGCTGAAAACCTGAACGTTCATTCCCTTTATCTGAGCCATTTCCTGAATTAAATCTATTTCCTTCTGCGTGCCCGGAAGTCTGGCTACACCACTCCGGACAATTTCGTCAGACTCTATCGGGCTTATTTCATTTCCCAAATAACGATTGGATCCTTCCTTACGATTCATTTCAAAGATGGGGTTTCCCACCAAAGCAAAGTTTTGTGAAGGCTTAGCTGCAATTACTTCCGCAAGCAAATTACGGCCCGTAGAAACAGGTCTGAGTACAACTTCATCAAGCAAGTACTTCCCGGTAGCAGGGTTTCTAAGAGTTAGTGGATTCATGCTGTGATATGCCCCATCACTACTCAGGTAAATAGTTGAACTGCCCCTGATTTGCGCTTCGATTTTAGCCCAATAAAGTTTATAGCTTTCTGCATCATCTAATTGACCACGGATACGGTTTTGGTAATTCCTTAAACCCCGATCCTCAAACGATTCGCCTTCCCCTATAGGAAATAAAACTGGCCTGGTGCCCTCAGGCTTAATGGCGAATCCCCAATATTGAATTTTGGGTTTATCAAAAGTAAAGTAGTCGCGTGGAAGCCGAAGAATCTCAAGATAAACTTCTCCCTTCTTAAGCGTTGCTTGTATTTGCTGCCAACGAATTGGCTTCAACAAGTTGGTTGTGCCCAACTTTTTATTTACCGTTCGCTCAAGATCATTTATTCGGATGGATGTTCTATTGATTGAGTCAATTAAAGACAGAACAGGACTTTTAAGGCTCAACTGGTAAAACGAAGCCAGCTTGTCGCGCAGTCGTCTAATCTCAGCAAGTTGGGCGAGTGCAACCCTGTCGTTCATTTTTTTGAGTTGTTTCTCCTGATCCTTCGTGGCATCAAGGATCACGCCTTTTGTTTGTAATATTTTGTCAAGAATTTCACCTGTCCGGTCATCCCCCACTTCAGTTATATATAGAAGCAACGAGAAATATTGGTTTAGCAGTTGCGTGTACGACTTGAAAAATTCTTTCTTTTCACTTTCTGAAAAAAACTGAAAATTATTCTTCAATGCATTTTCTTCTTCGAGAATTAACTTTTTGCTTTCACTATAAGCCAACTCTAATTTTGCCGACTTTACCTGTAGATTAAGATAGAATGGAAGAAAGGCCTTGCGGTAGTTCTCAGCTGCCGGGCCCAGAAATTTATAACCAGAAAGCTTTTTTATCGATTCAAAGCCCGATTGATACTCTCGCTCAGACTCACTAAACTGGTTATTAAGTTGGAACAAAACGGCCTTTTCAAATTTGCCAGACGCATACTGGCTTGCCATCGATTTTTGATTGGCCTTGAATGCCGCTATGACAAGCTGAATCGATGTGCCCCCAATTTCATTAACCTGTTTTAAATACTCAATACCATCCTGAATCTGCCTTTTTACTGAGTCCGGCAGTTGCGAGCTGTTATCAAATTGACGTTGCGATTCCGCCATGGCCGCTGATGAATATTCCATCATTTTTCTTTGTTCATCGACCATCGCTTTCGAATAGGGGATTGCCTCTTCAAATTGATATTGCTTAAAATAGGCCTGTGCAAGGATCATATTGTAACTTAATCGCTGAACCGACAAAACGGATTCCTGGCTTGTACGCATGCTCTTCTCGTAGTCTGCTTTCGCCTTAAGCATTTGTTCTTTCACTTCCTTTGGATAGTCATCATTAATCTTAAATATCTCATCAGCGGATTGCATGGTCATTTTCAAGGCGCCAGATTCGGTTAACTCCTTAAGTTGAAGCCCTGCTTTTATAGCCTCCGGATATTGCTCAGCTCCCAATAGACTATTACCTAGCTCACTATAGAATTGTTGTCTTATGTAATAAGCCGGGCTATTTTCCAGCACAGATCTCCTGCTTTCCAGGTATCGGATATTTTTTTCGAAAAGTTTTTGCGAGCGTTGGAGCCTGCTTAAATCCAGATATACTCCAGGCAAATAGTCAGGTGTTACAGAAGCATATCCTCTGTTATAGAAAGGAAAATTTTTCTCATAAGCCACAATGGCCTCTTGAATAAGTTCTGAGGCTTTAAAAAAATCGCCCGCTAACTCGTAGTAAATGGCAGCTGTTTTCCTTGCGGTAAAATATTCTTCGTCTTCCGGGGTAAAAATCGAATCGGTTATCTGAATCAGCTTAGCAGCAGCTCTTATTTTATCCTGAGCATAAGCCAACGAAGCTGTTTGTTTATCATACTCACTATAGTCTACTGTACGTGTACGTATTCTTGCCGATTCCTGTGCCTCGGTATCATGGCCTATGACGATCAAAATAAATAAGGCAAAACTCAATACACGCATACCTGATTTTAAACTTATCGCAACTTACTTTTTATAAGACTTTAAATAAACCAAATTTGACTATTTTCGTTGCCTATGGTTGCAACCTATCAAATAACTATAAAAGCTATTTTGTCTCCTTTATAAGGGAGCGGGAAGAATATTTTAAAGCTTAACGAATGCGAAAAGTAAGATTGATTTTTTCTCTTTGTTTAATATTTTCTACCGGCACTCGGGCCCAACAAAGTGATTCACTTTCAACCTCAGGTTCCAGCATTGGCTTGGTTGGTTCCGCTGAGGATGTAACGACAATTACTGAATCAGGATTTGTATTGGCTGGCGGAGGCAAAGATGTGGACGCTGCCATGAAGTGGATGATTGATCGCAGTGGCGGAGGCGATTTCGTTATCATAAGGGCCTCGGGTTCCATCGGCTATAATGATTATCTCTATGAATTAGGGAAACTTAACTCCGTGGAAACGCTTCTCATCAACACAAGAGAAAAAGCAATGAACAAAGAAACCGGGAAGAGAATCAGGGAAGCAGAAGCACTTTTTATAGCAGGTGGCGATCAATGGAATTATGTAAACTATTGGAGCAACACCGAAGTTTCCGAAGCGATTAAATATCTTATTGAAGAAAAGAAAGTACCGATTGGTGGTACAAGCGCAGGATGTGCTGTGTTGAGCGAATTTATCTTCGATGCAAGAAATGATACGGTTGTTTCGGCTGATGCATTGGCTAATCCATATGCCCTTCCGGTAAGTGTTTCGAAAAGTTTTATCAGACTTCCGTTTTTAGAAAATACCATTGCCGACCAACATTACTCACAACGCGAAAGGCTGGGCAGACATGTTACGTTTATGGCGCGCATGTCAAAAGATTTTAACGTGAGCAACCCAAAAGGGATCGCAGCGGATGAACGAACGGCTGTGTGCATTGATAAAAGCGGAAATGCAACCGTCCTCGGGTCAGGTAATGCATTCTTTCTGATCAATGATGGCTTCAAGCCCGAAGTGTGCGAAGCCGGCAAACCACTTTCGTGGATCAATAAGAATAAAGCATTGCGGGTATATGTTTTTCAGGCTACTACTGAGGGCACTCAAGCCTTTAACCTACAGCATTGGCCAAAGAAAAAACCAACAGAATACTGGTCAGTGAATGAAGGGGTCCTGCACCGAACCAAAAACTGATTACCGGATTAAATTCCACCACTCCTCTCGGGGAAGTTCACCACCAAGAATAATCGGTTCACCAATTCTTGGTGTTGTTATTTTCACTTGCAGCACCTCTGCTTGCTTTTTGGCGCGCGTTATCGGATCCTTCCATGCATGATTGGCCAAAACAAATTTCCCCCAGTGCACAGGCATCAACACCTCAGCTTTTAGATCGATGCTGGCTTGCACAGTTTCTTCAGGCATCATGTGAATAAGAGGCCATTGCCGGTCGTACTGACCGCACTCCAGCAAAGCGATATCAAAGGGTCCATGTTTTTCTCCGATAACTTTAAAAGCTGCATCATATCCGGAATCGCCACCAATAAATATGTTGTGTGTTCCTGTTTTCAGAACATAAGAAGTCCACAACGATTTGTTGCGGATAAATCCGCGACCCGAAAAATGCCGGGCAGGTGTGGCTGTTAATTGAATCCCCGGAAATATTTCTTCCGAATCCCACCAATCAAACTCGGTAATACTATTTTCCTCTACGCCCCAATGTACCAAATGTTGACCCGCTCCCAGAGGAGCATAAAATTTTATTGCTTTTGATTTCAGCTTGGAGATACTGTTATAATCAAGGTGATCGTAATGATCGTGCGTGATAATCAGCACATCAATTTCCGGAAAGTCATCTGCTGAATAAATTCTGGCGCCTTCGAAAGATTTTGTTCCCAGATACTGAACAGGGGAAGGCCGGTCGCTAAACACCGGATCAACCAGAATCCGCTTGCCCTCAATAAGGATGAGGTAAGAAGAATGCCCAAACCAGACAATGGATGGGCTGCTGGCTGTCCACGTTTTTAAATCTGTTTTTACAGTTGGGATGGCGGCCTGCGGATAGCGCTCAGGTTTATCTTTAAAAAACTCTCTGAGCATAGAGAAGTACGAAACCCCTTCAATCATCATTGGCGTTTCGGCCAGATTTTGAAAACTACCATTGCGGTAGTTGTGTGATTGTTCTATCCGTTGCTGGCGTGCGCCCCGGGGCAGTTTACCAAAAGATTTCTGTTGCATAAATAAAAAGACGGTTAGGCTGAGTAAGACTACAGTGATCAATAAAATCTTACCAATTTTTACAAACATATCCTGATAGACGTACTTGAGTTACCTTTTATTTTAGTTTCAAGACATTATCTGAAGTCTTGATCCTATTAAACCCACTTGTACACCTCCACCCACATAACCCCGGCAAAAGCTGCTGCAAGACATAATCCTATTGTATTAATTGGTATTTCCTCAAACTGAAATAATCTTTGCAGGGGATGAAAATAAATCGATAGAAACAAGATGCTCAATGAAATTGAGAGAACGATCGGGATTAATGCGTTTTTATATTTTATCGTGGTGAAAACGGAATGGCGAAAAGATCGGTTAGCCAGTGTCAGAAAGAGATTACTGAAAATAAGTGTGGAGTAAATAATGGTTCTTACAAACACCTCACTCTTTCCTGCTTCCATAAAATAATAACCCAGCGCCAGGCAGGCCAGGGTAATCATCAAGCCCTGGAAAATGCTCATCGACAGCTCGGGCCATGAAAAAAATGTAGTACTCATCTTTCGTGGGTTCTTTTGCATGGAGTCCGGTTCAATAGGTTCGCGTTCAAATATGACTGAGCATGTGGGCCCCATTATCAGTTCCAGGAAAATAATATGCACGGGTGAAAAGATGTCCAGATATTTCCACATCAAAAGTAAAGGCATGGTAACGATCAGAATGATAGGAATGTGGATGGAGATAATGTATTGAATCGCCTTTTTCAGATTCTCATAAATTCTTCGGCCCAGAGCCACCGCTTCGGTCATGTGAAACAAATCATCATCGGCCAATACCAGGGAGGCCGCGCTTTTAGCTACCTCACTTCCGCGTAAACCCATCGCAATTCCTATGTGTGCAGCTTTCAAGGCCGGTCCGTCATTCACCCCATCGCCTGTCATGGCAACGACTTCATCATTTGCCTTTAAGGCTTCTATCACTTTTAGTTTTGCTTCCGGAAACATGCGGGCAAAAATATTGACTGCACCAACCTTAGCTCCAATCTCTTGATCGCTCATGGCAACTACCTGATCTCCGGTTAGCACGGCTGAACTGTTTTTCAATGCAATCTGATTGGCAATAGCGATGGCTGTTTCCGCATAATCTCCCGTAATCATTTTCACATTGATGCCGGCACCATAAAATTTTTGAAGAATGTCTCTCATATTTTTTTTAGGAGGATCATAGAAACCAATCAATCCTAAAAATTCAAAAACAAACTCTAGTTGAGAAGCTGGAAAATTCAGATCCTTGAAATCAGCCCGCCCTACTGCCAAGATGCGAAATCCCTTTGCGGCAAGTTGCTTAGTGATCTTCAAAATATTTTCCTTTTGCTCAGACGTCAGTTGGGTTTGATTCAATACTCCCTCTACACCTCCCTTGCAGGCAATGAGATGCTCATTTTGTTGATTCCTGAAAACATGCGTCATGACAGGAGGCTTTCCTCCCAATGGATATTCATGAACTAAGTTGAAATCGGGTCGTTTATCCCGAGGGGCTATAGTACCATACGCTGTATGAATGGATTTCTCCATAGGGTCAAAAGGGTCTGTCTCTGACGACCACATCGCATACTCTAGCACCGAATTGAGTTGGGCTGGCGCTGATGTATAATCATAGATTTTATCCTGTGCGAAATCATATATGACAGAAAGGCGCATTTCATTCTCGGTGATCGTGCCAGTTTTGTCAACGCAGATTACCGTGGCCGCTCCGAGAGTTTCAACGGTATGCGGAGACCTTGCAATTACTTTTTTCTTGTATAGGTGATAAGCACCCAGCGCCATAAAAGTGCTGAAGGCTACCGGAATCTCTTCAGGCAAAACAGACATGGCGAGAGTCAATCCGTGCAGTAAACTGTGAAGTATGTCTTTGGACAAATAATAATTGACTCCCCACACAATGAGAAACGCCACCGCTCCGGCAGCAACCATCATCTTCACAAAGCTTTTAATCTGCTGTTGTAGCGGAGTTTTAACACCTTCAATTGCTTCGAGTGATTGACCAATTTTACCTAACTCGGTTTGTTTACCTATGGCCACTACCTGTGCCACACAGGAGCCTGTCATGATCATGGTTCCCTGAAAAATCTTGTTTGATCCTTCCAATTCCTTGAAAACAGGTAATGACTCCCCTGTTAAAATACTTTCGTTGACAGAAAAATCATTCTGTTTAAGGACAACAGCATCGGCTGGTACCAGATTGCCATCCTCTAACACAACAAGGTCGTCAACCACAAGATCTTCGGCATTAATTTCAATGGTAATCCCATTGCGGATAACCTTTGCTAAGGGGGCTGATAATTTTTTTAATGCATCTACTGCCGAACGGCTTCGATTCTCCTGGTAAATTGAAATACCCGAGACAAAACCCAGAGCAATCAACATGATGACAGCCTCGCCTGTTTCGCCCAGTATTAAATAGATGGCTGCGGTGCAAACCAGAATGATAAATAGCGGTTCAGCTGCTATTTCCTTAATAACAGTTAGTAACCGATGCTGTTTCTCTGTTTCTATAACATTCCGGCCGTGTTTCTCACGACTGGCTAACACCTCCTGATCCGTTAAACCCGATAGCTTTTCTGATTCGGTCATGACATTCGTTGTCTCAATTCAGATTTTCTTTCCCTTCCATTTGCCGGATCGCATATAGAAAAATGCCATCGAGAACATGCTGATCCAGTATACCCATTCGCTGCCCCAACCCCAGCCTATGGAAAGATTCCAGTACTCAAGCACCAGAAACACATACAGGCAATAGATCACAATCGTCACCAATTCAATCATCAGGTTTATTCGTGTGTTTCCTGTGCCCGTAACAGCATTGAGCCAGATTGTACCAACGGACATCATTAATAAGGCAACTGAAACAATGCGTACGATGGGTATTGCTTCTTCAATAAATTCATTACCCTGACTATAGAACGATAAAAAGAACTCCGGTACGAGGTTAAGAATTACAAAAATGAAAACTGAAATCCCAAGACTCAAGGTAACTACGCGTTTGATAAGGGGCATCACTTCCTCCGGTTTACCCTGACCAATAACATTACTAACCATCGTATTGGTGGTGGCAGCAAATGCCCAGCAAAAGATTCCAAACAAGCCAAAGATGTTGCGCATGGTGTTCGAAATAGCCAACGCACGCGGACCATGATGTTCAACCAGTATGTAGAAATATTCCCAGCTCATGATGCTGATAGCAAATTGCAGAATCAGCGGTGCCGACATGGTGAGAATTAATTTGATAATTGAAAAGTCGATTTTCGTTTGTTCAAAAAAAGCAAACGATTTGTGAATTCCTTTGAAATGGATCACTGCATAAATTACAAACAATCCGGAGGCCTCAGCGATAATGGATGCATACGCAGCACCATTAAAACCAATGGCGGCAAAACCAAAATGCCCAAAGATCATTGTGTAATCCAAAACAATATTCACGACTGCTTCGGCCAATGTGCCCCATACCAGAAACCGAGTTTGATTAGTGCCCACGAGTAAGGCGTTGCGCATCACATACAAATAAAGAAAAGGAAGGCCCCAGATTCTGATTAACAGAAAGTCTATGACTTGGTTAGCAATTAATGCATTGTGGATAAACGAGCGCATTACTATAGGGGCGAACAGGTACGTTGCACCAATGCCCAAGGCGGCAATTCCTAATGCTACCCACACCCCATTAAAAAACAGCCGGCCAATTTCTTTTGGCAAATTTTGTCCGGCCCTACGCGCAATCAACGCCTGTAAACCATTGTTAAGTCCATTGCCTATGA
Source organism: Cyclobacteriaceae bacterium (assembly GCA_044229915.1). Lineage (GTDB taxonomy): Bacteria > Bacteroidota > Bacteroidia > Cytophagales > Cyclobacteriaceae > ELB16-189. Next base: position 561,608 of record JBGASB010000002.1, on the reverse strand, counting down.
CTGCGAAAATCAAATAATACACTCCGGTGATACCGGCACTGGCCAGCTCCTGCTCGCCCAACATCCCTAAAAAGATGTTGTTGGTAATGAAGTTGATTTGTGGCACCAGCATCGCCAGGGTTATTGGCAATGCCATGAACAAGATTTGCCGGTAGCCGGTAGTGAGACGTAATTCCATAGAAGTGTATTTGTAAAAGTACTTGAAAAGATCTATTCAGAGATGACTAAATCGCAAACGATTTAACATCATCAAAAAGAGTCATTGGAAAGTATTCTCTCTCATTACCAAAAAACCTAAGTACCTTGAGTCCTCTTAAAGAAATATTATCATGAACACAAAGAAAATCGCCATCATTGGCGGGGGTAATTTAGGGATCGCTATTGCAGAAGGATTGCTAAAAAGTGGGTTTGCCACTTCACAACAAATAACGGTTACCCGAAGAACCTTGTCGCGCCTGCAATCTTTAAAAGATAAGGGTATAACTATTACTGACAACAATCAGGCTGCTATTGAAAACAGTGAGGTGATTATCATTGCTTTAAAACCTTACAATGTTAAAGAAGTACTGGAGGGATTGAAAAAATCATTCGATCCGAAAAAACATCTTGTGATTAGTGTCGTCACCGGAATCTTTCTGAAAGATCTAACCGCCATCGTTGATCATGGAGTTCCTATATTTCGCGCTATGCCCAATACCGCCATCGCTATTCAGGAGTCCGTGACATGTCTCTGTCAATTAAATGCCACAGAATCACAGATTGGTTATGTAACGGATTTATTCAATCAGCTTGGGCTAACGATTTCCATTGACGAAAAATTAATGGATGCAGCTACGGTTTTAGGCGCCTGCGGCATTGCCTATGCCCTGAGGTTTATTCGCGCAGCCACACAAGGGGGCATTGAAATTGGCTTCGATGCCAAGACCGCAAATCTGATTGCTGCTCAAACAGTGAAAGGCGCAGCTGAATTATTACTGAAGGGCAATCGCCATCCTGAAGAAGAGATTGATAAAGTAACAACCCCGAAAGGATGTACTATTGTCGGGCTCAATGAAATGGAACATCGCGGATTTAGTTCTTCACTGATTCGCGGAATCGGTGCCTCTTATAATAAGATTATTTCTTAACGGTACTTAGGTTTTCTAAACCTTTGAGATGCAGGACACCTAAGCGAAAAGGCTCTTGGAGAGTGATTGCTGAAAATTCGTAGCCATTCTGATAAACAGTATATTGCAGCATGTCTGATATTTTCTCCAAACCAAGTCGCATAATTATCACCTGCAGCAAGCGACTGGCTCCCTATCTCGAACAAGAAATTGTTGAACTCGGCTTTAAACCCGTTCGCACTTTTATGACGGGCGTTGAATTAACCGGCACTGTCAACGACTGTATCACGCTCAACCTTAATTTGCGTTGTGCCAGCCAGGTGCTTTATTCATTAAAAGAGTTTACATGCAATGGACCTGATGATTTATATGATAATCTGATTCGCTTTCCATGGGAAGATTTACTTACCCCAGAAGGCTATTTCTCTGTGACCAGTAACGCACAACACTTTACAGTTAACAACGAGTTGTTTGTAAATGTGAAAGTGAAGGACGCGATTGCAGACCGGATGCGGAGAGAAACGATGCGCAGGCCCGATTCCGGGTCGGAACTGAAGGGGGCTGTGTTCCATTTGTATTGGAAAGAAGAAAGGGCTGAAGTATTTCTTGATACTTCTGGCGAAACATTGGCTAAACACGGCTATCGTAAAATTCCGGGTAAGGCTCCTATGTTGGAATCGCTGGCAGCCGCTACCGTGTTGGCAACGAAGTGGGATCGGAAATCACCTTTTGTTAATCCTATGTGTGGATCGGCAACGGTAGTGATTGAAGCCGCTATGATTGCCACGAATCGCAGACCCGGTTTATTTCGAAAGAATTATTCCTTCATGCATGTGAAGGGCTATGATTCATCAGTGTATGAAGCGATAAATAAAAAACTACAGGATCAAATAAGGGAGGTCTCTGATTTAAAGATAATCGCCAGCGATATCAGCGAGGATGCTATTAGAATTTCAAAAGTGAATGCGGGGATTGCGGGTGTAGAGCAGTTGATTGAATTTCAGGTATGTGATTTTGAATTGACTTCCTTACCGGAAACTCCCGGAGTAATCTATTTCAATCCTGAATACGGAGAGCGTTTGGGTGAGATCTCGGAATTGGAAGCCACGTATGCGCGCATTGGTGATTTCATGAAGAAAAAATGTCAGGGTTACCTGGGATATATTTTTACCGGTAATCTTGATCTGGCAAAAAAAATCGGGTTAAAGGCTAATCGCAGAATTGAATTTTATACGAGCACAATTGACTGTCGTCTATTGGAGTATGAGTTGTATGGCGGAAGCAGAAGAGCACCAAAATTATAGCTGTACTTACTTGGTGATTTTTTGTAGATTTATAATCGTAAATTAAAAGTTAATAATGAGTTCAGTTGAAATTAAACGTAAGTTATTCGACTATATTCGAGATGCAGATAATCGAAAGGTGAAGGCCATTTACACAATGGTGGAAAAAGAAATTCAAGAGGATTCAATTGTTTGGACTGATGAATTTGTGCAGGAACTTGATAAGCGAGTAGCAGCATTCGAAAGCAAATCTGTAAAGGCTCATACCTGGGACGAGGTTAAAGCCAATGCTAAAAAACGCATTAAAAAATCCTAATAATAATGGCGTACCAGGTTCTTATTCATCCACTGGCTGAAAAAGAATTTATTGACGCATTTCTCTGGTATGAAGAACGGTTGCCTGGTCTGGGACTTCGCTTTGAAGAAAAAATTGACGAACATCTCAAATTAATAAGTAAAAGGCCTCTCTCGTTTCCTAAAAAGAAGAGCAGCTACAGAGAAGTAAAAGTTCATACTTTTCCCTATTTAGTCGTTTATAAAATTCTTGCGAAGCGAAAAATTATATTGGTTTCTGCCTTCCACCATACGAGCAGAAGTCCAAAAACAAAATATCGAAAATGAAAGAAGTAGCATTCCTTACGTTTCTAACCTTTCTTAATTCATTTCAAAATATGAATCAGGATAGAATTATTACGCAAGTAATCGCTCACCGCGGAGCCTGGAAAAATACTGGTGTTCCAGAAAATTCAATTGCTGCACTTCAGCACGCGATTCGCTTAGGCTGTTGGGGTAGTGAGTTTGATGTTCATATGTCTTCTGATTCTGTTCTGTTTATTCTTCATGACCATTCAATCCAGGGAATTCACATTGAAAAAAGCTCTGCATCTGAACTGAAAAAAATAAAACTCGCCAATGGCGAATCTCTTCCTACATTAGAAGAATACCTGCTGGCTGGAAAGCCTCAAAACAAGACCCGGCTCATTCTTGAAATTAAATCCTCAAGCATCAGCAAAGAACGTTCTCTTGCCTTAGCAACTAAGTGTGTCGAAATGGTCCTTAAACTAAATGTGGCTTCACTGACTGAATACATTGCCTTCGACTTTGACGTCTGCAAAAAAGTAAAAGCACTTGACCCTGCTGCCATTGTTACCTATCTGAATGGAGATAAATCGCCTGGGGAACTGGCCGCAGCAGGATTGGATGGCCTGGATTATCATTACAGTATTCTTAAGAAAAATGAATCGTGGTTACAGGATGCCCATACGAGAAAACTGATCACAAACGCCTGGACAGTAAATGATGAAGAAACCATGCAATGGCTGATCGACCGCAAGGTTGATTTCATAACCACCAATGAACCAGAAAAACTGATTCAACTGCTAAATCGCTAATAAGCCGCTCACCCTCTCTCATTCCTGTTCAGATAACCGATCTGAACATCTTTAATTTCTTTTTGCATTTTACCTTTTATAAACTCAATACTCTATGCGATTTAAATTTTTTATAAAAACCACCTCGCTGTCAATAGCTATCCTATTGATCTCGATTACAACTTTTTCTCAGGCACAACCTGAACGCGTGCTTCCTGCTGAATCGGCTGTAAACTCTACCGGTCAGGTTACTATTAAAGGGAAAGTGGTCCCTTACAAAGTTACCGCAGGCACACAACCTGTATGGAATGCAGAAGGCAAGCCCAGTGCTTCTTTGTTTTACACGTATTACGAACGCACCGATGTTACGGACAAAAGCAGAAGGCCACTGGTAATTTCTTTTAATGGTGGTCCAGGTTCTGCTTCGGTGTGGATGCATGTGGCCTATACCGGCCCAAAGCAATTAAATATTGATTCCGAAGGTTATCCCGTACAGCCCTATGGCATCCGCGATAATCCACATTCTATTTTAGATGTAGCTGATATAGTTTACATCGATCCGGTAAACACTGGTTTCTCCCGCATCCTTGATCCTAAAGCAGAGAAGTCAACCTTCTTTGGTGTGAACGCGGACATCAAATACCTAGGGGATTGGTTAGATAATTTCGTGTCGCGCGCAGGTCGTTGGACGTCTCCAAAATATATCATTGGCGAAAGCTACGGCACCACCCGGGTTTCCGGATTGGCTTTGGATCTACAAAACAATCATTGGATGTATTTAAATGGAGTCATTTTGGTATCACCTACTGAACTCGGAATCAAACGTGATGGACCTGTAAACGATGCACTCTCGCTTCCATACTATACAGCAGCTGCCTGGTATCACAAGGCATTACCTGCGGACTTGCAACAAAAAGATTTATTGGATGTGCTGGCTGAATCAGAAAAGTTTACAGTAGATGAATTTATTCCAGCCCTTGCCAAGGGTGGGTTCATTGATCCAGCCAAAAGAAAAGAGATTGCAGCAAAGGCTGCGCGTTACTCGGGAATTTCTGAAGAGGTAATCCTGAATCATAACCTCGCAGTTTCAACCCAATTTTTCTGGAAAGAACTTTTGCGCGACAAAGGCTTTACGGTAGGTCGTTTGGATTCACGTTACAAAGGCATTGATAAAACGATTGCTGGTGAGCGTCCGGATTTTAATTCAGAACTTACTTCCTGGTTGCATTCCTTCACGCCAGCTATCAACTACTACTTGCGTGATGTGCTCAAATACAAAACCGATTTGCAGTACAACATGTTTGGGCCAGTACGTCCGTGGGATAACTCAAACGATCAAACCGGAGAAAACCTGCGTTTGGCCATGGCCGAAAATCCATACCTGCATGTGATGATTCAATCGGGTTACTATGATGGAGCAACCACCTACTTCGATGCCAAGTATTCTATGTGGCAGCTTGACCCCAGTGGCCGATTGAAAGATCGTTTACGTTTTGAGGGGTACCGCAGCGGACACATGATGTACCTTCGCGCGGAAGATCTGGCAACAAGTAATGAACACATCCGGGATTTTATTAAGAAGTCAACTCCGGCAAACGGAGCGCCTGCGAAATACTAATCATTGATACATTACTAAAATAAGTCCGGCACAATGTGTCGGACTTATTTGTTGGAAGCGGAAGAACCAATGATTGCTGCGTTTATTCATATTTAAGTGAGTCGACCGGATTAGCCCTGGCGACACGATAGGACTGAACAAAAACGACTGAAAAGACTACCGCAATCCCACCGGCAAAAACCAATGCGATGATGAGGTAATCGATCGGTGATCGAAATGCAAAGCCTTCTTTCCAAGCCATACTGGTCAAAATGGAAGCAGGCACGGCTACCAAACTCGCTACCGAAATCAAACCGATAGCTTCTAGCGAGAGAAGTGAAATAAGATGTGCCACACGCGCTCCCAACACTTTTCTGATTCCAAATTCCTTGGTTCTCCTAACTGCGTGAAAGGAAGATAACCCGATTAACCCCAGGACTGAAATAAAAATGCATATATAGGCCAATACATTCAACAACTTGATTTGTGTTGCGTCTGACTTGTACTGGTCATCAAATCGCTTGTCCAAAAAGTAATACTCAAAGGGATAAGAACTATCATATACGTTCCATTGACTTTGGATCGCGTGAATAGCTTCTGAGACGTTGCCGGTTACTCGTACCTGGAGAAACCCATGTTCTTGAGGTATTTTGCAGATAAGTGCCGGTTCTATTGCGGAATGGAGCGAAGCAAAGTGGAAGTCTTTAACCACCCCGATCACCTGGGCATCTTCCTTTGCCTGGTAGAACTTAACTTTTTTCCCTATGGCGTTATCCCAGCCCATCGCTTTTACAGCAGCTTCATTTGCAAGAAACGACTTAAGTAAATCTCCCGGTTCTCCATCGCGAAAATCGCGACCCTCTTTTAGTTCAATTCCCATTGTTTGCAAATAATTTTCTCCTACAAAAAAAACGGTGAAACCATTTACCTTCATTCCTTCGTTACTTTCAGCCCACATCCCCCACTTTTCATGGGTATTTGTCATGCCGATTACATTTTGTGATGTAGTGATCGATATTATGTTTGGATTCTTCAAAATTTCATTTTGTATAGAGGTGATTTGCTTTTGGATAGTTGTATCTTGAATAGGAACCACTAATACATTCTCCTTTTCAAAGCCAAGATTGCGGGATCGGACAAAATCGATCTGATCCTGCATGAATAAAGTTGAAGTAACTACAAAAATTGAGACTACAAATTGAATTCCGATCAGTATCCTTCGAGTATTCGTACCCGAAAAGTAAGATGTTCTATCTCTCAGGGCTTTCAAAGCAGGAATTCTGGAAAGGACAAGCGCGGGATATGAACCAGCAAGCACACCTATAGTAATAGAAAGGATGAGCGCCACTATCAACAAATTAGGTTGATTTATAATATCCAGCACAAGATTTTTTCCTATTAACAAATTGAAGGTTGTGGATTTGAGAATGAACGTCACTAAAAAGAGAGCGAGGAAAAAAGAAATAAGAGACAGCAAGATTGCTTCTACAAAAAAGGCAACAATTAAGTTTCGATTGCCTGACCCCAACGTTTTTTTGATTGCAATTTCCGCTGATCTGCTTGATGATTTAGCTGTAGCAAGATTCATATAATTGATACAAGCAAGTAAAATGATGAATACACCTACTCCGGCAAGAGTATAGAGATACGTAATATTTCCTTGTGGCAAATCAGCCTTTAGTGTTGATTGAAAATGAATAGTCGCTAACGATTCCAAAATAGGGGTGTACTTACCTTCAATCCGTTCACCAGTTTCTTTAAAGTATTTATTATAAATGCTTTGAAATGCGACCGCAAATTCTTCTGGAATAAACCTGTCTTTGACGAGGAGATATGTGTATACATCCGGATTCCAAAAACTTTCGGAAGGAGTCTCAAACCAATCTCGCTCCGGAATACCTGCAACCAATATTTTAAATTTGAGATGCGAGTTTTCTGGTACATCCTCAATCACTGCGGTAATTGAATGCATCACATTCTCTATCAAAATAGTTTTGCCGATAACATCGATGGTACCAAAATACTTTTGAGAAGCTGAATTTGTTAATACCACAGAGTTTAAGCCGGTTAAACACGAAGCTCTGTCTCCAGCTAAAAATTGATGCGTGAAGAGGTCAAAGTAGGTGGAGTCGGCACGTATAATCTCTTCCTCATAAAAAGATTTAGATTCACTATTACTGGGCGCTAAAAGTGTTCGCCCCCACACTTCTATCCGTGTTACTTTTTCTATTTGAGAAAATTCCGCCTGTAAAACAGGGGCTAATTCACGCGCGGTAATTGCTCCATGAAAGTCATCGCCTGTCATTTGCTGTCTTGCCCCCAGGCGATAAATACGATTGTGGTTAATATGATGTTGGTCGTATGTTAAATCATATTGAAGAATCAACACTAGTATAATCCCAACTGAAATTCCAAGAGCAAGGCCTGACACATTTAATAAAAAATGAAATTTTTCCTTCTTAAAAATGCGGCATGCAAAAACAATATGATTGATCAACATATCGAATGAATTTATTTTTGTTGATATCTTGCCTCTTAAAACAATCCCCGGTCTGAAAAAGAGAATCGTGTTCCATAATAATCTTCGCTTAGCCTTGCGTTCTCCATAAATCTTCACATCCCGCTCTAACTTTTGAATCAAATCACCTTCAATCTCTTCTTGTAGGTGCAGTGGGCAGTACCAGCGCAACAACCTGAAAATTACTGGTTTCTTCATACCGTCCAATTATTCTGTCTTGAGAATATTCACGGGATTTAGGGTAGCGGCCTGAAGTATCCGCCCGGCAACAGCAAGTGTGGAGACCAACACAATGATGGCCAATGAAACCAGGAAAACATCAGAACCGATGTCTATACGATAGGCAAAGCTGTTTAACCACAACCTCGAAGTGTACCAGGCAACCGGGAAAGCCGCTAAAGCAGCCAATGCAATAAGCACAAGCATAGAAGTATAAAGTCGTAGGAAAACCGACCATGACTCAGCACCCAAAACCTTTCTTATCGCAATCTCACGCATTTTTGACTGAACCAAAAAGGACATCAATCCTAAAAGCCCGAGGCTGGAAATTCCAATCGCAATTACAGAAAAGAAATTAATACCCGAGGCCCATGCCCGCTCGGTAAGATAAAGCTGTTCCAGCCGGTCGGTCATAAATGTAAATTCAAAGGGGACATCAGGAACGACAGACTTCCAGTTTTCTGAAAGCATTTCAATATCATTAGGGGCAATTCCCGGCTTTAATTTAAATGTGATATAATAGAACCAGAATGATTTGAAAATGAACACAACAGGTTCAATGGTTTTATGAAGTGATTCAAAATTAAAATCGTTGATCACGCCAATCACTCTTCCCTTTCGTGTCTCTACGGTTCCGTCTCCAACGTTATATGTCATTTCAATCTCCTTGCCTATCGGTTGCGCCCAGTTTAACTCACGGGCCATCGCCCCGTTAATGACAAAGCCTTCTGTCGAATCTGTTGGAAATTGAGTTGAGAACGTTCGGCCTTCCTTCAACTGCAATCCAAACGTTGTAAAAAAATCAAAATCTACAGACACAACTGAAACCGGCCACGCATCATCCGAACCATCAGGATTTCCACCTTCAACAATGGCCGGAACCTTATATCCCAAACTTCTTGAAGGTAATTGCGATGAAAGGGTTGATGAAATAATGCTCCCGCTCTGCTCCATGTGTTGCTTAACCGCTTCTGTTCGATCACGAATGGAACGGCCATGGGGAACAGTAAGTATGGATTCCTTTGTGTAGCCGAGTTCCTTGTGCTGCATGAACACAAGTTGATTCCGGGCAACCAGCGCTCCAACCAAAATAATAAAGGCAATGAACAATTGAAGAATGACCAAACTATTCTTCACCCACGTTCCTTTGATCATGAGTTTAATACGGCCATAGAGAATATCTCCTGCATTCTGGCCCGAAATCATTATTGATGGATAGCCCCCAGCCATAATGCCTACCCCAAGTAAGGCGATTATCGAAATCCAAACTCCAGGCACGCGCAGCAATTGTTCGAACGTCCAACGTATACCAAATTGGTTAGCCAGATACGGAGCGGATAGGGTAACCAGGGCTAATGCTATAATCAAGGCCAAGATGACGTTGGTTACTGATTCCATCAGAAACTGGCGAAGTATGATGAATCGACCTGCACCTAATGATTTCCTGACTCCGACTTCCTTCAGCCGTAGTGTAAACATGGCCGTCATCAGATTGGCGTAGTTGATCAAGCAAACCGCCAATATCAAGATGCCAATACCTGCGGCCAGCCACAAATATTTAATATCAGAATTCGTACTGATTTCGCGCGACAGGTGTGAATACAAATGGATTTGATTTAATGGCTGAAGCCGAAGGTTAGAAAAGTCTGATGTCACCTTATCGTTCCTGGACTGATAGATAGTATTTAATTCGCTATTGATAAGTTCTGCTGTGATATTATTTTCAATACTAAGATAGGTAACATTGTAGTTAGCGGTCCAATCCGTAAAAAATGATTGAGGTTGAAAGAGTCGTTCGGCCGTTGAAATAGAAATCAAATAGTCGAAAGCGATATGCGAATGATAAGAGGTTTCATCAATGAGTCCGGTGATTTTTAATTCATAATCCTGATCAATCCAGTTGAGTGAAATTGTCTGACCGATAGGATTCTCGTTACCAAAATATTTTTGCGCGGCTCTTTTGTTTAAAATTATTGTGAAGGGTTGCGACAAGCAGGAAGATGCTTCTCCTTCTAACAATCGAAAAGGAAATACCGTGAGAGCTTCGGCATCGGTAAAATAAAATGCCGTTTCTATAAATTGCTTATCTCCCCGTTTAAATTTTGCCCGTGCATTGCCAGCATTATTAAACCGTACAGCCCTCACTCCAGGATAATTGCTTTTCAGTTCAGTTCCCAAAACATAGGGTGTAAAAGCTGAGCCTGAATTATCGTTTTGTCCAAACACCACACGGTATATGTTTTCCGATCCGGAAAAACGATCTGCCTGCAATTCACTTTCAATAAACAGGCTCATGGTTAAAGCGCTGGCCAGACCTATAACCAGTCCTGCTATGTTCAGTATTGTTGACACCTTACTTTTGGAAGCATTTCGCAAATAAGTAATCATATAGTGATACCACATAATGGAAAAAATTTTGTGAAATGAATATCTGTTTCTGAGAATAATTCCAGGTCTGAAAAACCGGATCGTGTTCCAAAGAAGCTTTCGTTTTGCTTTTCTTTCTCCAACTGCTTTTACATTCTTCTCAAACTTTTGAAGCAGGTCACCTTCAATTTCTTCGAGCATATGTGGCGGACAGAACCATCGCAGGAAACGAAGTGAAAAAAATCTATTCGTGCGATCTTCCCCCATCTGCTATTCCGATTTAATAACTTCTACAGGGTTCATTTGTCCGGATTTCCACGCAGAGAAACTTCCTGATATAGCTACCAGCAGCAGGGAAACTAATCCTATAAGCAAGAAAGGCCAGTAGCTTATTTCGATGCGATAGGCAAATGTCTCTAACCAGTTTTTGATAAGCCAGTAGGCAAGCGGTAAGGCAACGAGATTGGAGATCAGCATCAGCCGGACAAAGTAGCCGAGGTGCAAGGTGAAAATTTGACTAACGGATGCCCCCAGCACTTTCCGGATACCGAACTCCTTCATCCGCTTTACAGATAGGTAAGCCGCCATAGAGAAAATTCCCAACATAGAAACCAGTATGATCACCAACGTGCCAAACTGAAGCGAAGCGAAAGCCTTGCTTTCCTTCTCGTGCGTACTGTTATACAATTCATCCACAAACCGACACGCCAACGGGTAGCCAGGCATAATGGCATTGTACTTTTCTTTGATTGACTTGACAATAACTCCTTCTTCGCCTTGATAGCGCACATAAATAAATCCATCGGGGTATTCGTTTGTCCAGGGCAATCGCATAACAAGTGGCTTCACTTTGTCATAAAGCGGACTGATATTAACGTCTTGTACTACCCCCACAATCGTTCCGTCCCATTTGCCTTTGTCTTCGGGGTGTGTGTAGATTCTTTTTCCAATGGGTTCTTTCCATCCCAACTCACGAACAGCAGATTCATTCACAATAAAAGCAGCTCCGCTATCTGAGGGAATATTGGCGTTAAAGGTTCGTCCTTCCAAAAGTTTTATTCCCAACGTGGAGAACAATTCGTCATCTGAGAAAACTTCATACAACTCCACATGTTTTATCTCCGGCTTGTCTTCTTGTTCAACAAAGTACCAATCTTTCCAGTAGCCACTACCAATCCGGAAGGAACTGTTCGATACGTGTGTTACCCCTGAAATTTGTTTGAGTTCTTGTTTAAAGGTTTGCATGTTCCGCACGGTGAACTCCCAGGGCATGGAGAGCACGAGCAGGTTCTTTCGGTCGAAGCCTAATTCTTTGTTGTGTATAAAACCAATTTGCCGGCTAACCATAAACGTGCAACAAATGCAAACAGCCGAAATGGTGAATTGTGTAAAGAGCAAAACCTGGCTTAGTGATGAGTTGTATCCGCCTGATTTTGATTTCAGGTTTTGAAGTACGGATGTATTGGCGAACTGGCGTGCTGGGAAATAAATGGAGAAGAAGAGTAAACCGATTAGTCCAGCAAATGCGATTAATAAGACGTTAGGTTCCATGAGCATACCAAAACGTAAATCAGTATCGAGTGACTCTGATATTTTGGGAAACAGCAGGTAGAGCAGACCTATGCCCACACAAAGTGAGATCATGCTAAACAGCAATGCTTCAATTGTTACCTGTGTTAGCAACTGATGTTTGCGTGCTCCCAATACTTTACGTACACCGGTTTCGCGTGAACGGCTGCTGAAATCGGCAAGGGAGAGATTGACATAGTTGATACCTGCTACTACCAGCAACAAAATTCCTAACACAGAGAAAGCATAAACGTAAATCGGGCTGCCTTTCTTGAAATAATCGTTCCTGTAAGCTGGTCCGAGATAAACATCGGCTATCGGTTGAAACGAAACTTCAAATCCATGTTCCTTTCGATCTGACTTTTTAATATAAGGATTTAAGGCAGCCTCTACTTTTTCCATGAAGTCCGGAGTGATTGGCTTTGAAAGCCGGAGAAAAAGAGTCGCTGCTTGATCCACAAATACTACCGGGTCCACAATACTGATTGATGAGAATTCGTGTTGGTCGCGGATAGGTATGACTGCCTGGAGAAATATATGAGAGTTGGGTTCTGTGTCTTCTATTACGGCTGTGACCTGATACAGATTCGGATTGTTATTGATGCTTAGCGTGCGTTGCAAAACATCGGTTGTACCAAAGAGCTTATTGGCTATGGTACGCGTAAGGACAATACCGTTGGGGTTCTGCAGAGCCGTTCTGTCTCCTTTAATAAACCGGAATGTAAATACACTGAAAAGTGAACTATCTGCCTCTAAAAGATTTTCACAATTGAATAGTTCTTTATCGAAACGAAGGTAGATATGGTTGCCATGTCGGATACGCGCCATTGAAATTACCTCTGGGATATGCTGTTGCAGAACAGGGCCAAGGGCGTAGGGGGTAATAGCATATTTTTCCAGTACCCCATTTTCCTTACGCTGAGAGTTTACACGGTAAATGTTTTGGTAGTCAGCGTGAAAGGTGTCGAACGAAAATTGAAACGCCACATACAACGCGATGGCCAGAAAACTGAAAATGGCCAATGACAATCCACCCAGCTTAAAAGCAAAATTCACTTTGCTCTTGCGGATGTGACGCAGGCTGGTGATGAAATAGTTTTTAAACATCGGATATTGATTTTGGCTCATTGAAAATCTATTTCTGAGAATTATCCCTGGTCTGAAGAAACGAACAGCGCTCCAAAATAATCTTCTCCTTGCTTTTCTTTCGCCATATAAGTTTACATCCTTCTCAAACTTTTGAATAAGGTCGCCTTCGATCTCTTCGTAGAGTTGAGTGGGGCAGTACCAACTCAAAAAACGAAATACCCAAGCCGGATTATTCTTTTTATTCATGCTTTAATGTTTCAGCTGGTTTGGTCATAGCCGCTTTCAATGTTTGAGATGATACTGAAAGAAATGCGATAAGAAGTACGAGAACCCCTGAAAAAGCAAACACCCAAAGTTGAATGTTTGTCCGGTAGGGAAATGATTGTAACCAGCGGTCCATTACCCACCATCCCAGCGGACAAGCAATGGCAATGCCAATGAGCACAGGCTGCATAAATCCTCTGGATAGCAATGCAACAATACCCGAAGCACTCGAACCCAGTACTTTTCGGATCCCGATTTCGCGTGTGCGTTGCACCGTCATGAATGAAGCAAGGCCTACCAATCCCAATGAAGCAATAAAAATAGCAAGCCCGGTAAAGATGGTGAAGACTTCCCCGAAACGATCGTCTCGCGCATACTGTCGGTTGAAGAATTGATCGAGAAAGAAGTAGTCAAGCGGATTGCCCGGGAAGAAAGTATCCCATGGATGTTGGATCGCTTCCAGGGTTTCTTTGTAATCCGCAGTTTCCAACTTGATGGAGTAGAAGGAACCTGCATTAGGCCGCAGCCTGCAAACCAAAGGGATGATCGCTGTTTTCAGTGACATTTGATGAAAGTCCTCCAGTACACCCACAACCTCGAGTGTATCGCCTCCGCTTATCACTTTTTCCCCAATAGCTTTTGAGGGATCATCAAACTCAAGTTCTTTGGCTGCTGCACGATTGAGCATCAATTTCTTTTCATCGCTGGGAAACTCTCGGTCAAAGTTGCGCCCTGCGATTACCTTGATGTTATATTGCGGAACAAATTCATAGTCGAATCCAATATGAGTGACGGTGTTCCAGCCTTCCGGGCCCCCATTCAATCGTTTAATTCCCATCGTCCAATAATTCTCAACACCGGGAATATTCTGAGAGCCCGCGATGCCTTTTATTCCGGGTATGCGGAGAACTTCTGTTCTAAACGCTTCGAGATTTTTAGTGTACAACGAATCAACAAGAACGTCCGGACCCTTCAGTACCAAGGTTCGGTCGATACTTACACCAAGGTCTTTATTCTTCATGTAATTCAATTGCTGATAAACAATCAGCGAGCCGCTGATGAGAATTACCGATGTCACGAATTGAAAAACCACAAGGCCCTTGCGTAAGAAATTTCCACCCGAGCTGCTGATCACTTTTCCTTTGAGCACGGCCACTGGCTTGAAGGAAGAAAGTACAATGGCAGGGTAGAACCCGGAGAGCAATGCGCCAAACAAGAATAAAACTATCCCGAGGATCCAGAAATCCTTTTGCATCAGATAATTAGTGGGAATGTGCCAGCCGGTGAGTGAAGAAAATGGAGCCCACAATAAAATCACTAAACCCAGAGCCAAAACTGTCGCAATTATATTCAGGATCACAGATTCAGTAACGAACTGCACAATCAACTGACTGCGAAAGGCACCCACAACTTTTCTTACCCCCACCTCATTGGCTCGGTTGAAAGACCGAGCAGTCGCGAGGTTTACGTAGTTCACCCACGCAATGATTAAGATAAAGAGCGCTATAATACTTAACGCATACACCGAGTTACCATCGCGCAATTCTTCTGGAGAAGTCTCGTACAAGAGTTTTGACTTCAGGTGAATGTCGGTGAGTGGCTTTAGCAGGAACTCCTGTTTCCGGTTGTACTTATCCCACTCTTCTTTTCGGTTCTTTACCAGATATTCGTCCCACTTTGCTTGCAGGGCCTTTACATTGGTGTTGGGCTTTAGCAAAACAAAACTGTAGAAATCATACCAGCCCCAGGAGGTTGCGGATTGATTCTCAGTTCTGGCATTGATCGTTTCATATGAAACCAAAAAATCAAATTTGAGATGTGAGTTTTCAGGCACATCTGCAAATACGCCTGTTACATCCAGCACATCGTTGCCATTAAACAATAAGCGTTTGCCAATGGGATCTTCATTTTGAAAAATTTTACGAGCTATGCTCTCCGATAAAATCACTTTGTTTATACCCTTTAAACAGGTGGTCGTATTTCCCTGCAACAGTTTGAAATCAAAAACTTTGAACATCATCGTGTCGGCAAACAAGGCTTTTTCTTCGCGGAAGACGATAGGCTCTTCTCCTGGTTTTTCATACATGAGCACCCCGCCCAGCGGTAGAAATCGTGTATATTCTTCTACTTCTGGAAAATTGTCCTTCAAAGCAGACGTGGCAGCGGGTACAGCCACCGCGCTTTCGAAGTTCAGCTTTCCGTTTTGCCATCCGTTGTATTGGATGCGGTAAATATCCTTTGCCCTCGAGTGAAATGTATCGAAGCCGCGTTCATACTTCACATACTGAAAAATCAGTAAGCTGGCTGCCAGGCCTAATGACAAGCCAACTATATTCAACAAGGTGTATGATTTTTGCCTTTGAAAATTTCGGAAGGCAACGAGAATGTAGTTACTGATCATTTGAAAATGATTTGGTGGAAAAGAAAATTTATTTCGCCAGATAATTTCCGGTCTGAAAAAGCGAATTGTGTTTATTATCAACCTTCGCTTTGATATTCGATTATCGTATGTTCTTAAATCTTTGTTAAACTTTTGAATGAGATCACCTTCAATTTCTTCGAGCAGGTGCGGGGGGCAGAACCATCTGAGAAATAGTATGATCCACGAGCCCTCCATTTCACCCTATTTTAAGTTGTGGCACCAGTTTCCATAAATCAATGCGCGATTCCTTCATTACTTTCAACAATGCCATGCCTGCGTTGGTAATCGTATAGATTCGCTTTCTCCGGCCTCCGCGTTCGTTGGTGCTGCCACCCATACTTGATTTTATATACCCTTTATCTTCCAGGCGGTAGAGCGTCACATGAACTGCACTCAAATTGACTTCCCGCTTCAGCCGGGATTCTATTTCATCGGAAATGGCTGCTCCATAGGCATCCTCTTGCAAGGCGGCAACCATAGTTAAAATCAACTCTTCAAATTCACCCAAATATTCCTTAGCCATATGCTTATTGTTTGTATATCCTTATATTTTGTTAAGCAAATTAAACTGATTTATTGATTTTACAAAATCAATGCTATAAATAACGAAGCAAGGAGTTGGGATTGCGTGTCTTTAGGGTATCGTAAGCTTTGCACAACGGGTACATCAGCAACACGATGACGATCCAAATTAAAAGAACCCACGGAAGTGAATATCCACCTTCGGGTGTGATACCTCCAAACGATTTTGCAAAGTGAAAGTCTATTTCGGCAAATTGTTTGCCCGTGCGCAGCATGGTGCTGATTAATGCAAGTGTATGGATCAGATAAAAGTGAGTAATAAAATAGAACAAGGGAACACGACCAAAAGAAAGCAATGGATTACTAGGCTTTATCTCAAATTTTTCGAGCCATGCGAGTAGCATCAACAATGGGCCAATGGTCATCAATGTAAATAGAAAAGAAGGCGGGTATTTACTGGTATTAAGAAAAGAGAGCACTGTGTACCAACCCGATTGCTGCACGGCCCAAGGCGCCTGATCTCCATATAGATTAATAAATCGCAATACAATAAAAGAAAGCACACACGAAATCCCTGTACGAAACAAAAGCTTTTGCCGGGTTGCTGCCTCGGTATTGATATACCAGGTTCCTGCACTGTACCCAAGCAGCATAATACCTAACCATGGAATTATCGGGTATGTAACAATGAAAGCAACATCAGGGGTAACCGCAAGAAATCCTCTGCTCATTAGTATTGTCCAAGGCACAAACCCTAAACTTGTTGGCTCAACAGAAACTCCTTCCAGCAAATTGTGGCCAGCAACAATTACCAACCCTAAAACAAAAATCCACCAGTTGGGGAAGTGAATAATTCCTGAAAGGAAAATCATGCAAACCCCAAATAGCCATAGCACACTCAGAATCGTAACATCAAAATAAAAATTGAATAAGTATCCAAAACGCAAAACGGTAAACTCCAGAATCACTAACCAAATGCCGCGGGTAAGCAGATAACGCGACATCTCTGCTTTGGATTTTCGTTGCAATGAAATGCTTGCCGATAAGCCGGATAGAAATACGAACCCCGGCATACAAAAATGTGTAATCCAACGGGTGAAGAACAAGGCCGTATGCGTCTTTTCCAGATTGGTAGGATCAAATACAAACGCATCGGCATGGAAATAATCACGCGTATGGTCGAGTGCCATAATCACCATGATTAACCCGCGGGCTATATCTATTGAAGCAAGACGATATGGTTGGCCTGGGGTTTTAATTTCTGACACGATATGAAATTGGTATCACGAGAATAGATAAGTTATGTCTATTTCTCAAGTTAAATCAGTTACAGAGATGATTCTGGCCAAACTACCAGTTAAGCCTTCAGCTTTGCTTTTAAAAACTCGGCCGTATAGCCTTTTCCTTTCTTCACCATGTCTTCAGGTGTGCCCGAAAACAGAAGCTGGCCGCCCTTTTTCTCTCCGCCTTCAGGCCCCAGATCTATAACCCAGTCGGCACATTTTATTACTTCCATATTGTGCTCAATTACAATAACGGTGTGCCCCTGATCAACCAGAGCATTGATTGCCTTCAGTAATTTTGAAATATCGTGAAAATGCAATCCTGTAGTAGGCTCATCAAAAATGAAAAGTATGTTGCCGGTTGTGTCTGAATTATTCTTTCCTAAAAAAGAAGCCAGCTTTACCCGCTGGGCTTCGCCACCTGAAAGTGAATTAGACGATTGTCCCAATTTCACATAGCCTAACCCAACTTCATAGAGCGGCAGAATTTTTTCATAGACTGCCTTTTTATCTTTAAAAAATTCCAACCCCTGCTCTACCGTCATGTCGAGCACATCGTAGATATTAGCGCCTTTATGTTCCACTTCTAATACTTCCTGCTTAAAACGCTTACCATAGCAACTTTCACATTTCAAAAAAATGTCGGCCATGAACTGCATCTCCACTTTAATCTCGCCTTCGCCCTCGCAGGTTTCGCATCTTCCTCCTTCCACGTTAAATGAGAAATGAGAAGGTTTATAGCCACGCTGTTTGCTTAGGGGTTGTTCCGAATAAAGATTGCGGATTGCATCGTACGCTTTTACATAACTGATGGGATTGGAACGCGATGATTTGCCAATTGGATTCTGATCGACAAACTCCACCTGAGAAATCTTAGTAACATCTCCTTCCAGGCGATCGTACTTTCCCGGAGTTTCTGCAACCGACCCATTCAGTCGGCCAATTGCCGGATACAATATTTTCTTGATCAGAGTAGACTTACCAGAGCCACTCACTCCCGTGACAACCGTAAGTGCTCCCAACGGAAATTTAACGGTCAGATTTTTCAGGTTATTCTCCCTAGCACCTGCTACTGTTACCGAATCTTTCCACTTTCTGCGAACAGTCGGCACGGAGATCTTCTCTGTGCCCGTCAGGTAATCAACCGTATGTGATTTTACCTTCCCGTTAAGGTCTTTTTGCGAACCCTGAAAAATTAATTCACCGCCATGCGAACCAGCATCAGGGCCTATATCAATAATCTGATCGGCTGCTCGCATAATTTCCTCCTCATGCTCCACCACAATTACCGTGTTGCCCATATCGCGCAGCGATTTTAAAACTTCAATCATCCGGGCTGTGTCGCGCGGATGTAGACCAATACTGGGCTCGTCCATAATGTACATGGAGCCTACCAATGCGCTACCCAACGAAGTGGCAAGTTTAATGCGTTGAAATTCTCCGCCCGATAAAGTAGACGTAACCCGGTTAAGTGTAAGATAACCCAACCCAACCTTTGTCATGTATTCCAGACGGGAGCTAATCTCAGTTAAGATTCGTTCTGAGACTTTTTGCTCATAGGCTGGTAGTTTTAGTTTTTCAAAAAATACTAAAGTGTCTTCAATAGGCATCAACACAAGATCAGTAATCGAGGCGTCTGCAATCTTTACGTAGGCTGCATCTTTCCTGAGTTTGGTTCCCCTGCAATCGGGGCAAGTGGTTCTTCCGCGGTAGCGCGAAAGCATAACCCGATATTGAATCTTATGCGTTTTTGACTCCAGGTATTTGAAAAAGCTGTGGATACCGTCAAAATGTTCATTGCCATTCCAAAGCAGGTCGCGTTCCTTTTGGCTTAACTCACCATAGGCCCGGTGAATCGGAAAATCAAACTTGATTCCATTCTTAATTAATGGCTTCGCCCATTCACTCATCACTTCTCCACGCCAGGGTGCAATGGCACCTTCAAAAACCGAAAGACTTTTATCCGGGATCACCAGGTCCTCATCAATACCCAGGATTTTTCCAAACCCCTCGCAGGTCTGGCAAGCGCCAAAGGGATTGTTGAAACTGAACAGGTTAATGGAGGGCTCAGTAAATGTAATTCCGTCCAACTCAAAGCGATCAGAGAAACTAACTTTCTTTTCTCCTTCCACATAGATGAGGCAATCCCCATGACCTTCAAAGAAAGCTGTTTGCACAGAGTCGGAAAGTCGGAAAGTAAGGTCTTCGTCCTGAGCATTGACTGCAGCGCGGTCGATAAGGATTTCGACCTCTTGTGTTTCAATTTTAACAGAATTCTTTTTTTTCTTTCCCTCACCCCGTCCTCGTTCCTCGGACACCCCCCTCCCCGGGGAGAGGGGTTGGGGTGCGGGATTTAGAATCTCTTCAATAAACTTCACCTCTCCATTTATCAGTACTCTCGCAAATCCCTTACTTAAAAGCAGGTTGAATTCATCTTCCAGTTTGCGGCCCTTCATTACCCGAAGTGGACAAGCCACCATAATTCGGGTGCCTTCTTTCTGTTTATTGATGAAGTCAACCACATCCGTTACCGTATCACGCTTTACTTCTTTGCCGCTGATAGGTGAATAGGTTTTGCCGATTCGTGCGAAAAGTAATTTCAGATAATCATAGATCTCGGTAGTTGTTCCTACGGTTGAGCGTGGATTGCGCGTGTTTACCTTTTGTTCAATCGCGATCGCAGGCGATACACCCCGGATATAATCCACTTCCGGTTTTTCCATGCGGCCTAAAAACTGACGAGCATACGAACTCAGACTTTCAACATACATGCGCTGGCCTTCGGCAAACAGTGTATCAAAAGCCAGCGAAGATTTTCCTGAACCTGAAAGACCTGTAATTACGACCAGCTTGTTTCGGGGTATTGCTACGCTCAGGTTCTTTAGATTATTAACCCGGGCCCGCTTAATAATGATGAACTCTTTGGGGTCGAGATCATCCAGGTATGAATCGTTTGAAGTTGGGAGCATGCGAAACCGCAAAAGTAAAAAAACGATGGGCCTTGTCCTATTGCGGATTCAAAGTTTGGCTTGATCCCGCCAAGGATTCATTTAACAAAAACGCCACCCGTGGTACGGATGGCGTTTCAGAAATCCATTGTAATTATTTTGCTAATTATCGAAGTCCGGATCGTAGCTGGCCTCTTTTGCAGGGCTGTCACCTTCAAAATCATCATCACTTCCACTATTGTCGAAATCGTCATCGGCCGCGGGTGTGCGGATGTCATCATCATCGCCTTCAAACTCCTGCTTTTCGCTCGATTCTACATCATAGCCACCATCGCTGTTTTTAGTAGCGGGTACTTTCACCAGGTATACAGAATCATCTGTTTCCAGTGGAAAAACGAAAATAGGTTCCCGTTTCGCATTGGTGATGCGGGTGATGCTCGCCTCATATCCATTCGGATATTGATCCTTCAATAAGTCCCGCAGGTCCTCGCTCAGGTTTTCGAGACTTTTTATTACACGTTTCTTTGCTACAGCCATTGTTGTTAAAAATCGGGCTCAAATAGCACAAGAAATTGTTTAGAAGGCAAATATTTTTCAAATTTTTTTGTGATTTAAAGGTTTATTCCTATTTTTCATTTCACAAACAATTCATTTAACCCACATACTATCGACCGAGACATCTACGTTACCTAAACGCAAGACAGATGATTGACAGCAGATTCAGCGACAGCCAGTTGGTTTCGCTCTATCAAACCGGTAACGAAGAGGCGTTCGAGATGCTACTTCACAGACACAAATCCCGTATTTATACGGCCATTTACATGATTGTAAAAGATCGCTATGAGGCACAAGACCTGCTTCAGGATACCTTTATCAAGGCGATTAATACAATTAAGGGGGGCCGGTACAACGAAGAGGGTAAATTTTTACCTTGGATCAGCCGCATAGCCCACAACCTGGCCATTGACCATTTCCGTAGAAACAAGCGCTACCCCGAAGTAGTCCTTGAAGATGGCAGTCGGGTTTTCGACTCTATGCAGTTTTCGGAAGAATCCTACGAAACCAAGCAACTTCTTCGCGACACCAAATCACGCCTCCGCGATTTGATCATGGAATTGCCTGCTGAACAAAAACAAGTATTAATCATGCGCCATTATCTGGAGATGAGTTTCCAGGAAATTGCCGACCGAACCGGAGTGAGTATCAACACGGCCCTGGGTCGCATGCGCTATGCGTTAATTAACCTGAGAAAGAAAATGATTAAAAACAATATTGCCTATGATAAAGACCTTTACCCAAAACGATCTGATCAGGTTTCTATACCACGAGACCTCGGAAGAGGAGACGAAGGAGATTAACAAAGCACTCCTTTGTGACAGTGAACTGCAAACGCAGTATAAGGAACTGAGTGCCACGCGTAAGGAATTGGATGCGGCTCGCCTTGAGCCATCTGCCGAAGTAGTGGATAACATTCTAAACTACGCGCGCGGATTTCAAGAACATCATTAAGGCTACAGGCCCTTAATGCAAGGTCTTCCCTAAACGGAAGACCTTTTATTTTATAACTCATCAGCCTGAACAAGTACATGTTTAGTGTGCAATAAACTATGTCCTCCTGATGCGGATACTCATCGCTTCCGCTGGATTTGTAAGTAAAAGCATTTCAAAATCAGATTCCGTAAATCCCTTTTGTCTTAATCGTGGCAATAGTTCATTGAATATATTTGTATACCCCTTAAACTCTCCCCCTGATGGTTCACCGGGTTTATACCACCCCGCATCGTGCGAAATCAACACGCGATCAAGCAGGTTTTCGTTCTTTAATCGCACTATGGAATCCGTATAGGTATCAAAATCGCCCCAGCCAATTCCATCCAGGCTTACCCATGCTCCGAGCTGAGCTGCTTTAACATGATTACTTTTATCTGACTCGTTTTGTGCATGCACCCAGACAAAGGCTTTTGGATGAACGCCCATCTTTTGAAGAATTTCCAATTGCTCCAAAGATGCCCGGGCCGGACCGGTATGCGAACAGATTGTTAGTCCTGTTTTTAGATGAGTAATTGCTGCGGCCTGTACCAGTTTTTTATGAAGCTCAGAAAGCGGTCCGTGTGAATCAACGCCAATCTTTATGAATCCCGGTTTAACAGAAGTTCCGGTTAATCCTTTTTTATATTCATTGATCCAGCGTTTTGCCAATTGTTCGGCAGTCTCCGATAAAGCCCACTGGGGTAAGTACTTGTTTCCGACTGCTCCGTAATATCCGGTATTGGTGATTATCTGAATGCCACTCCGTTCGGAAAGCATCTTCAGAAGAACCACATCGCGCCCAAGAAAATCTGGGGTACAATCGAAAACACTCTTTACGCCAGCTTGCTTAGCTTCCAGCAAATAGGGAAGTACTTTCTCAACCACTTCAGCTCGGTTCCACCGATCAAAACTGATTTTATCAGCGCCAATAAAATCGACCAGGAAATGCTCGTGTATAAGTGTATTGCCTAGTCTCGCACTGGGGATTGCTCCGTTAACGGTATTAACAAAAGGCTCTTTCTGTTTTCCATTCAAAAACAAAAACCCCAAACCCGCAATGAGAAATTCTCTTCGCGAGATCATCACCTGGGATTATAATTCAGTGATAAAAATCTTTCTCCAACGCACCTTCACGCCACCACCATCATGAATCTGCAAAGCGATTTTACCACTGCGCGAGCCGATCTTATCATCGGTAAGTGTAATCATCTGCACCCCATTAAGCCAGGTGGTTACATCATTTCCTTTCACTCTTACTTTCATCTTATTCCATTCTCCTTCCTTCAGTGCTTTTTCTTTATCTGCTGTTGGCTGAATGAGCCAGCCTCTTCCATACGATTCATAAATACCTCCGCTATGCTGATTCATTGGTGCAACTTCTGCCTGCCAGCCACTTACAGTAGTGCCATCTATCTGCGAATGAAAAAACACCCCGCTGTTTCCGTTCGATTCCTGTTTGAATTCCAACGTCAGCTCAAAGTCTTTATACTCTTTATCAGTTGCGAAATATCCATACTGTCTGTCTGGTCCGCTTTCGCAAACAAGCAAGCCTTTTTCAACATACCACTTTTCGGTTCCATAAATTTTCCAGCCCGAGATATCTTTCCCGTTAAAAAGTGATTGCTTTTTCTGAGCCTGCGACAAGGGCACATAAAACAGGGCCACAACGACTACCAAAATCAATTTTTTCATAAGAGGTAAATTATCTTACCAAGGTAGGAAAAATAGGAGAGCCAAAAAGTCTACCTGCTTTTTTGTAATTTTATTTATGGCACCTAAACCAACGCTTATGCGGATTCTTGTTCCCATATTATTCTGCTTCATTCTTGCCGGTTGTTCAACCCGATCCAATTCGGTAACAGAGCGTGTTGATGTTACCGACTCGACAGAAATACAACCTGCTTCAGACTTTACACTTGCCAGCCTTGCCGGTGAGTGGCACATGGTTACACAAATGGATAATGATTGGGTGCTCTTCTATCCGTGCGATGCCGATAATACGTTCGTTCAGGTAAAAGGAGATTCTATTATCATTGGCTGGGGACAGGATGCCACGCTTGGAAAAATTGAATCGTGGTCTAAATCCAACGATTACCTTTCGCTAGTCGTAAATGATTCTTACTCAACCAACACGTACCGGGTACAACAAACCGAAGACGGCCTTACCCAATGGTGGCTTTGGGAAGATGCGGAGGGTCCTTCTTATTTTATTCCTGCGGCTGAGAAAAACAATTACACGACAATCAAACAACCATGCAAAGAGTGTTGGGAAGATTGTGAGGAGGGACAATAGCATTTCAATTACGAAAAAATCCTGAGCACATGCGGTGAACATCGCATGGTTTTCTTTCTTTGCACCGTGAAAATTTTAATCCTGCATCAGCATTTTAATACACCGGAAAAGGGTGGTGCCATCCGGTCGTATTACCTGGCAAAAGCATTGGTGGACAGGGCCATGAAAGTGGTTGTTATAACTGCCCACAACGATAAGCAGTACAAAAAAGAAGTCACAGAAGGTATTGAAGTTCACTACTTACCAATTGCCTACAACAATCGCTTTGGGTTTACCGCCCGAAGCTGGTCCTTTTTAAAATATGTAAAAGGAGTAATCGGACTTGCCAATCAGTTTAAAGATTTCAATTATTGTTATGCTATCTCCGTTCCGCTTACGGTAGGATTGGCTGCGATGTGGATCAAACTTCGCTATAAAATTCCTTACTTTTTTGAAGTAGGCGATCTGTGGCCCGATGCCCCGGTGCAAATGGGCTTTATAAAAAATTATGTATTCGCGCATCTTCTTTACAAACTCGAAAGAAGAATCTATCAATCAGCCCAATCAATCGTAGCCCTCTCGCCTTCTATTCAGTCTGTCATTGAAAGTAAGGTGCATAACAAAAAAGTATACCTGATTCCAAACATGGCCGATTGCGAATTCTACCGGCCTGGGCCTAAACAGAATCAATTAGTACAGCAATTTGGAGTGTATGGGAAATTTGTAGTCTCTTATATCGGTGCTGTGGGAGTTGCTAATGGGTTGGATTATTTTCTGGAATGTGCCAATGCCGCCCGCAAAGCACAATTGCCCGTCCATTTTTTTATTTGTGGCGATGGCGCACTGGTTGACCGGCTGAAAAAAAATGCCCAGCAACTCAGTCTTGCCAACCTTACGTACCTGGATTTCACCAACCGAAAAGGCGTACAAGAACTTTTGAATATAACTGATGCGGCTTTTATCTGCTACAAACAGGTTCCCATTTTAGAAACCGGATCGCCCAATAAGTTTTTTGACGGGCTCGCGGCCGGCAAACTGATCATCATCAATTTTGGGGGGTGGATACGAAAAGAGATTGAAGAAAATCATTGCGGGTTCTACTGCAATCCGCAGCAACCTACTGACTTTGTAAGGAAGATCAGTCCTTTCCTTCACGAACAAGAATTACTGTCTCGCTATCAGGGTGCTGCAAGACAACTTGCCGAGAAAAAGTATTCGAGAAAACAATTGAGTGAAGTTTTTGCTGAAATATTCAGATAACCAATCTGCATATGAAATCAAAAACTAACAGGTGTGTAAAGAAATATATGCAATTGCATATATTCGGATGCTGGCGGTAATTACGAAACAAATGAGATATCTATTATTACTTTTGATATTGACAATTGAGACATCCGTTTCAATGGGACAAGAAACAAAATTTGTTTCAAAAAGTGCTGATAGCGGAGGTTTTGAAGAATACTATGTTCTAAAAGAAGATAAGAAAGTAAAACACGGGTCATATGTTAGATATCTTCCACCTCTTGGTAAAAGAGACTATGTAATATTAGAGTCCGGAAACTATGCAAACGGGGAGAAAAACGGAGTTTGGGAATATTATTATTCCAATGGATTTCAAAAGAGTACTTGGAACAAACTCAGGGAGAAAGGGGCATATGTTAATGGAAAGAAAAATGGAGTCTGGTCTTCGTTCTACTTGGACACAGTAACAAATATCTCTGATGCTCAAAGCTTTGGTAATAAAATGAAGATAGACTCTGTTAATTTAGTCATCGAACATAAGGCTAATAAATTGAAACAGGCTGGTATGTATCTTAACGATAAAAGGGTTGGTGAATGGGTTTCATTTGATTATCATAATAACCTAATCCAAAGATATAATGCTACAAAAGGGAAACTTCTATTTGATAGCTCAATAAGAGATTCGTCAGAGTATAATTTTAATAGAAAACCTCTTTTTATTGGAGGCTTGAATAGTCTGACTGAATTCCTCAATTACAATTATAAATCAACCAGTGTTTTGATTGAGAAGGACTCCACATATGTGACAGTTGCTTTTACTGTTAATACTGAAGGTAGAACTCAAGAACCTAGAATAATTAGAACAAGTCAATCTAAATCCTTAGAAAAGGAAATAATAAGGTTAATATCTTCAACTGATTATAATTGGATTCCCGCACTTGTAAATGGACAAAAAGTGAATTACGAATTTAAGGTAAGTATGGACATCATAAGGTCATCGGTCAATGGACAAAATAGTAACTATAAAAGTTTCTTTGCACTATTTGAGTAACGCAAATATCGCCAACAAAATACATATGCCATGAAGGGGTTTAGTGTTGCCATTTAAGTGTAATCAACTAATTTAGTATATCAACGTGGGACAGTTACAACCCAGCACGTCACATGCACTCACGTTACCTACCCCTTTCTCCGAAATCTTCAACTTCCCTACAACAACCCCTGTTCCTCCAACTTTAGCTTGAGTTTTTCGTGGTTGGCCCAGAACTTTCGTTCTACCTCTTGCAGCAACTCTCTAAATTCGGGCGAGGCTTCTGTTTCGGTAAGCTCCGGTCCCTTATCCATAAACAAAATAACCCAGTATTGGATATTGTCCTCTTTTGTAAATAACCTGAGGTGTTCAAGTGCTTTGGCGCTATCGTTCATCTGGCAATAGTAAACAGCCAGCCCAATGTCTTTATAAGCTGTTTGATCTCTTTCGAGATATTTTCTGTAGCGTTCATAGAATGCTTTTGCCTTTTCGGTTTCGCCTGCCAGTTCATACACGCGGCCGATCACCAGGTTTTCATGTTCAAACACATCCAGTTTGTGTGTGTCGCGGTACCTGTTAAATCTTTTATAATAGTGATACGCGGTGTCATATTCCCGAAGGTAATAACTCACTTTGCCAATATCCTGCAGTATATCAAAGCGGTTGGTGTCTCTTCTATACTCTGTCTGCAAAAGTTGTCGCGTTTGCCTGAGGTCTCCGTTTTTCGCATACAACACAAACGCCCGCACATAACGCGAGAAGGCATTGTCAGGATAATATTCGAGCGATTTATCAATGTGTTCAAGTGCCTGATCTACAAAGCCAGCTTGTATTAATGCATTTCCCAAACGCAAATGGAAATAACTGATGGAAACGGAATCGCCTGAGTTGGCATTTAGCTTCAAGCCCTTTAATGCATACTCCAGGTACTTGCCTGTATTGGGCAAATACATATAGTAAAAATCAGTTAACAACCCGAGAACTTCATCTGAGTTGGGATTATATTCATGAGCCCGTTCCAGGTAGGGTAGTGCTTCCTTGTACTCCTTTCGGGTAAGGTAGTACATTCCCTCCGTCATTAAGCTTTCGGCCAAATTTGGATCGTGCAGCACGGCCTTATCCGCGTAAGCGCCAAGCTTATCAACATACATTTTTTCTGCTTGAAACATATCGAGATAATAACACGCCATGCCCGCACAGGCGTATGCCAATGCAAACGCATTGTCTTTCGAAATTGCTTCATCGAAATGCACCAGCGACTGCCTGAGGTTGGGTGTGCCACCTCTTTCCAACAAGTCAACACCTTTCAAAAATGCATCGTACGCCTCAAGGTTTTGAGTTGGGATTTTTTGGATGCGGGATTTTTCTTCGGGTGTAATGATCACCTGTATCTCTTCGGCAATATCGTTGGAGATTTCCTGTTGCAAAGCAAAGATGTCTTTGGTTTCGCGCCTGTATTGCCGGCTCCACAAGTGGCGATCGGTGGCCCCATCAATCAATTGAATGGTTAACACAATTCGATCGCCCATCTTTTGTCCACTGCCCTCTACAAAATAGGTTACGTTCAGCTCGCTGGCCATCTCCGGAATTGTTTTGGCATTGTTCCGGTATTTTTCTACCGAGGTGCGACTGATTACGCGCAAATCTTTAATCTTCTGAAGATTGTTTAGCGTTGACTCCATCAGGCCATTGATGAGATACACATTGGTGCTGTCGTTACTATCGTTTTTGAATGGCAGCACAGCAATGGATTTGTCAATGACCAACTCTTTTTCAGATGGCCAATACATGTACGCAACCCATCCCAGCGCAACAATCAATAAACCCACAACTCCGATCAGAATGAATCTCTTACCACTCGTCTTAGTGGGGGGTGGAGCCACCGGAACAGGTTCAGGCCCATGCGCACGCTTGCCCACTTCACCGGGCGGATAGCCATAATATTCGCGAAAGCATTTAATAAAGTACGAGGTACTGCTGAACCCTACCTGGTGTGCTACTTCCGACACGTTGAGCGAACCAGCACGCATTAACTCCATCCCGCGCTTCAGTCTTACTTCGCTGATAAGCTGACTAACCGAAAGATTGGTGGCTTTCTTCACCTTCCTTAGCAGATTGGAGCGGCTCATATTCATGGCCGCAGCAAGTTCCGTTACCCCAAACTGTTCGTTGGCAATGTTCTGCTCTATCTCGGCTAAAAGCCGGTTTACGAAGTCGCGATCTACAGGAGCAGAATCAAGCATTGGGGGTTAATTATTGAACTGGATTTTCACGCTAAGGTACCGCTGATTTTTTACACGAATTTAGGTTTGTGGCGTCACTTGCGTCAAATTTTATATCGATGCCTCAAATTTAACACGTATTCCCGCAAAGTTGATGGTTTTGGGCGCAGGGTTATTAAGCCTTGCCGGTTGGTTGCCCGTTTCTTTGCTGCATATAAACAACCAAAAATAAACATCAACATCTATGAAAACTCAATCCATCAAAACAACCATGTATGTTACACTATTGGCTACAGCACTACTGCTTTCTGCTTGTGGTGGTAAAGGTAACACGACACAAAATGCGTCCTTCGAGTCTGACATCAAGGCACCTGAAATTGACATCCACACAGCAGTAATCAGCGACAATATGGAAGCTGTAAAACAACACATTGCTGCGGGCAGCGATTTAAATGTGCGCGATCCGTTTGGCGGATCCAGTCCCTTAATTAGTGCTGCGGTATTCGGCAAAACCGAAATGGCCAAAGTGCTGATTGAGGCCGGGGTTGATCTCAACTTTCAGAACAACGATGGCTCTACCGCCTTACTCACCGCGGCTTTCTTTTGCCGGCCCGAAATAGTACAACTGCTTCTGGATAAGAATGCGGATAAAACCATCAAGAATAAATATGGAGCAACGGCCTATGAAAACGTGGCGGGCTCGTTCAGCGATATAAAACCTGCCTACGATATGATGGGGAAAGTATTAGGCCCTATGGGATTAAAACTCGACTACGCTTACATAGAAAAGACAAGACCTGAGATTGCTGAGATGCTGAAATAGAATCAAGACATGAGTATTGAGATCTGAGATGGTAAGTCTCGATCTCAATACTTAGAACCAACCATTTTCTCAATACTCAATACTAATTAATCTATACTGTTTCTATGAGACGATACGATATTGACTGGCTACGCGTAATTGCTATCGGTTTGCTGTTAGTTTATCATGTTGCGATTGGCTTTCAGTCGTGGGGCATCATGATCGCATTTATCACCAATGAAAAACCATGGGCGGCTTTATGGACGCCCATGGCTATGCTGAATGTGTGGCGGATACCGCTATTATTTTTTGTGTCTGGCATGGGAGTCTATTTTGCCATGCAGCAACGCAACTGGAAACAATTGATGACCGAACGTACCTTTCGTCTCTGGCTTCCTTTTGTGTTTGGCATGTTTGCGATTGTGCCCTTGCACTTATTGTTATGGCAGCATTATTATAAAATGGAACTAAACTATGTTTACGATCCTGGTCATCTGTGGTTTTTGGCCAACATTTTTATTTATGTGCTGATACTCTCTCCGCTGTTGTTTTACTTGAAAAAAAATGAAACCGGAAAAGTAGCAGGGGTGATAAAACAGATCTTCAGCAATCCGCTTGGATTGATCATCGTGATAAGCGCGTTTGTAGCTGAGGCGCTTATTATTAAACCCGTTCCTTATGAACTCTATGCGATGACGTGGCATGGATTCTTTCTTGGGCTAATTGCCTTCTTTTTTGGTTTTTGCTTTGTACTCAGCGGCCCGGCCTTCTGGCAAATGATTGTGAGGTGGCGCTGGGTATTTCTTGTTACGGCATCCTCGTTGTTTGCATTACGTTTCTTTTACTTTGGAATGACTACACCCAGCTATCTGGTTGTAACCGAATCGCAAACCTGGATATATACTCTATTAGCATTTGGCAATAAATATCTCAACCGACCGGGCAAAGCGCTCACTTATTTAAGCCAGGCTGCGTATCCGGTTTACATCCTGCACATGATTTTCCTTTATCTCGGCTCAACATTAATTTTTCCATTGCCGATTGCTGTGCCACTCCAATTCATACTCGTGCTATTGTTCACTGCTGGCGGATGTTTTGTTACCTATGAAATCATTCGAAGAGTGAAGTTCCTGCGACCACTTTTTGGAATGAAGATGAAGACATCATCGGTTTAACCTGAGGTCTCGCGATTTAGTCTGTTCAGAATATTCTAATTTTTGGGAAGCGATTAGAAAAATATCTGCAATTGCATATATTGGATTGTTGGCTGCAATAGCACAATGAATAGATTGTTTATAATACTTGGCACAATTGGTCTTTTTGCTTTTGTTCTAGCAGTTGGATTAAGTAAAATAAATTTCAATTCATTTAGACGTTGGATACCACCGCAGTGGAAAAATTTCAAAGACCTTGACACGATTGACAGAACTATTCTTGAGTATGACTCCGTTTATGGTGACTACCTACAATGGACTGGCAAACGATATCTGGGACCGGGTTCACCTGACTCGATAACTAGAAAATTACTTTTAGATAAATCACACAAATTTGCCATAAAGGGAATTATTAAAGACACCACTGGTTTTTTTACAAAAATTCCGGGTGACATCCATTTTTCCGGACGGTGGACTGAAAAAAATGATATACTTACCTTAAGATTCTATTTCTCACCTGAAACATGGTATCAACTTTTTGACTCACTCAAGAATGACAACATCTTGAAGATTATCGACCCAGAGACAATTCAAATTGATAGGAGAGCGGAGACAATTTGGATAATGAATACAGAGTGCAAAACAGTAAAATAGGTGCAAGTGCTACTGCTGGCAACACAATGTTTGTGCAATGGTGGCATTACATGTAGCTGTAAATTTTTTCTTCGTTCAACGTTGGTGTAGGGGACTGGAAGATGCTTCGATAGACCACAACTTCATAAACCCAACCGTTACTCTACTATCTTCTCCGAAATCTTCCCCGTCTTTTTATTCTTGATGATCACCTTTTTTGCTCCGTAGTGAGTCATCTCTTCTTTTACCAGGTAATGATCCGCATCGTACTCAACAAGGTGACCATCTTTGCTTACACCTACCTTGCCACGCCAGATGTCCAGCTTTACAGGTTCCCATAGTTTGGTTTTTGCTGATTTATAAGCTGCATCCAACACCGAGTTTACCACATAGCCATCATAAAAAGTTTCCCGTGGCTGAACTCCCTTCTCCATCGAGTTGAACATATCCATGAACATGTGATTGTAGCCCAACTCATTTAACTCATCGCCCACCGGAAACAGCCAGCCCTTGTCTGTCTCAGCTTTTTCTGCCACATAACTGGCTGCCTTACCCGTAGTAAACATTTCAAAACCGGTGCGCAGAAAACTGTTCACCCAAATGGTTCCTTCGGTGCCCATCACTTCATCACGCAAATCCAACCCACCGCGGAATGTCCAGCTTACTTCGAACTGTGCAATGGATCCGTTTTCATATTTGATCAACCCTATTGCATGATCTTCGGCATCAATGGGTTTCACTTGCGTATCGGCCCAGCACATCACTTCAATCGGTTTGATGTCTTTGCCAATGTAACTGCGGGTAATCTCCACACAATGACAGCCGAGGTCGAGAATGCAACCACCGCCCGCTTGTTCCAGATCCCAGAACCAATCGCTATGTGGCCCGGGGTGCGTTTCGCGCGATTTTGCCCAGAGAATTCTGCCGAGGGCTCCGTTTTTTACACTTTCATGGGCCTTGATAAACTTCGGTGTATACACTAAATCTTCTAAGTAGCCATTAAAAATTCCTGCTTTCTCAACCGCCAACAACATACGTTTTGCTTCTTCGGCATTACGACCTAATGGCTTGGTGGTAATCACTGCCTTCTTGTGCTTGCAGCAAAGGTTCACAGCCTCCTCATGTAAATTGTTAGGCAGTGCTATACAAACCACCTCCACTTCAGCACGATTAATTGCCGCTTCCATTGTTGTTGTGGAAAAAGGAACCTGATAATCCGAAGCAAACTTTTTTGCACTTTCATCCCTGCGCGAGTAAATGGTAACAATTTTGTCTTTGCTTCGATAGCCCTGAAGTGAGTCAGCATAGAAGCGGCCGATGAAGCCGGAGCCAAGCATTGCAATATTCATATCCTTTTCGTTGTTAGTTGTTCGTTTATCGTTGTTGGTTGTTCGTCATTAGTTGTACGCTGATAATTATCTCTATCAAATCCGAACACCGAATGACCAACAACTACAATAATTTCACGCGGCCTTAATTTCCTTTTTCTCTTTAAAGAAGAAGATAAAGTACACGATAACGCCCAGCGCGATGTACGCTGGCACAAACCAGATTTCTTTCCATTGATGGACCCCGTCTACGGTGTAGAAGTCGGTGGCAAAGCCGGAGAACCACGTTCCAATAAACATCCCCGTGCCATAGGTGGCAAATGTGAATAATCCCTGAGCTGCATTCTTGATCTTTTCGCCTGCCTTTTTCTCGGTGTACATATAGCCGGTTACAAAAAAGAAATCATAACAGATCCCGTGAAGGATAATACCCGCATATAACATCCACAGGTTTGCATCCGCATTGCCATAGGCAAAACATACATAACGCAGTACCCAGGCCGTCATGCCCAGCAGCAACATTTTCTTAACTCCAATACTGTTGAATAAAAACGGAATAGCAAGAATAAACACAGCTTCCGAAACCTGGCCAAAGATCATTTTGCCAGCAGCGTTTTCCATACCCGCTTCATTCAAGAAGAGGTTCGCAAATCCGTAATAAAAGGAAAGTGGAATACATACCAGGATGGCTGCAATGAAGAAAATCAGGTACGGCTTATCTTTAAAAAGTACCAAAGCCTCTGTTCCTATTGCGCTACCGGCTTTGGCATCAGCAGGTTTCCCTTTTGGTGGTGTGCGTGGAAGCAAAAAGCTGATAAGTCCCAGGGTTAAAGAGGCACCTGCGGCCATAATCCAGGTATTGGAAGTTTTTTCAATCCCAAGATTGCCAATCATAAACCCCGCTACAATCCAACCCACGGTACCAAATACCCGGATCCAGGGAAACTGTTTGCCCGGGTCTGTCATCTGCTGAAAAGCAATGCTGTTGGATAAAGCAATGGTTGGCATGTAGAGCAATGAGTAAAAAACAATGATCCAATAGAAAGCAGTATTGTCCGTGATTTGGGTAGCGAAGTAAAGCAAGGCTGCCCCAAGAATGTGTAGCACACCCATAATTCGTTGAGCCGCAAAATAACGGTCGGCCACCATGCCCACAAAAAAGGGAGAAATCATGGTAGCAATTGCCAAGGCGCTATACGCTGCGCCAATCTGTACGCCACTGGAGTGTAAAAACTCTGACATGTAGGTTCCCATTGTTACATACCATGCACCCCAAATGAAATATTCGAGGAGCATCATCACAGATAGTTTGGTAAATACAACAGGTTTCATAGTCTTCGGGTTAATGTGAAGAAAGATAGAAACGCTTTTAGTAATTATGAAGCAGGGGCTTGCAATTTATCTGAACGGTTACAGCAGAGTTATTCTACCTGTTACTGTTCTATGGGGCGATATCTGGATTCATTGAAAATCAACCGCGCCTCTTTAGTCTTCATGATCTCGGGCAGGGTAAGGTCGGGCTTTCGGGCTGCATAGCTATTGATAATCTGCCACCCCACCCAGGTACCAATGCGGCCCGGGGCCTGGTCACCCACTTCATACGTCTTGGGGCGCTCGGCAATGTAGCGTTGCTTTACTTGCGCGTTGGTAGCAAAAAAAGCCTCATCCTCCACCATCCGTTTCCAGATCATATCCTGGTTGGCGCGCGCTCCGGCAATTTCTTCCGAAGTGTAGCCAATAAAAATACTATCGGCAACGCATGGCATCATGTGCTTGGCAAAGTAATAAGCCTTGCCATAAGAAATCATATCGGCCAATACGGTGCGATCAGTCAGATCTGTTTCGTTATACCGGGTATCAATTCCATACAAGAGCATAACAGAGGGAACAATAAAATTCTTTTGATACCTGCGGAGCATGTACTCATACATGTTGGGCCGGTAGCGTGCACCCTTTCCAAGGTAATAATCCAACCCAACAATAATTAACGAGTCACTCACGAAGAGATCACTTTCCAGGCCGGTGATTACCGTTTGAATTTTAGGAATTTGAAAATCAGGATAATAATACTTCATGTTGACAAATGCATTCCTGAATTCCTCTTTTAGATAAGCACCATCACCAAATACTCTTTTTGTTTCTAAAAGCAACGTATCGAGGTGTGGATTTGAAAACCGGGCATACAATTCATTGATAAACACTGAATCGCTTGGATAGGCGCTGCGACTGAAAACAAAATCGCGCAAGGTTGTGTGACGCGAAAAGAAATCAACCAGTTGCTGCTTGCTGGTGATTGCCGGAAGAGAATCTTCCAATTGCTCAAACTGTAATTCAATTGCCAGGTCTTTTGTTTGGGGGATAAAGGCGCATTTCTCTTCGGAATCAAAATCACACCCGGCCAATGCAAAGACCAATACGAAGAAAAAGCCCAGAAAGCGCATGCTAATTTTTTTTTGCAATGCGAAGATGTGTAGAAATTTAACAGATCACAAAATTTGCAGTAGGTAGTAAGTATTCTGTTACATGTATTTTCGTTGGATTGCAATTCTACCTTGTTATTCTGAATTTGCAGCCTAATCTTTTACCTGTGTCATCGCAACCCAAACATATAGCCGTAGCTGGCAACATCGGATCTGGAAAAACCACCCTGGCTGAAAAACTCTCCAAACATTATGGATGGACCCCGCTGTATGAATCGGTTGAACACAACCCCTACCTGCGCGACTTTTACGATGATATGACCCGCTGGGCATTTCATCTTCAGATTTATTTTCTCAATAGTCGCTTTAACCAGGTGCGGCAAATCCGCGAAAGCGAAAAAACGATTATCCAGGATCGAACGATTTACGAAGACGCACACATCTTTGCTGCAAACCTGCACCGGAGCGGCCACATCAACGAGCGCGACTATCAGAGTTATCTCGACATCTTCAATTCGATGATCACGTTTGTGCAACCGCCCGACCTGTTGATTTACTTGAAAGCCGACATTCCCAAACTTGTGCAGCAAATTCAAAAACGCAATCGCGACTTTGAATTTAACATCAAACTTGATTACCTGCGGACGCTGAATGAACACTACGAAAAGTGGATTGGTGGTTACACGCAAGGCAAACTGCTTACTATCGATGTCAATAACATGGACTTTGTAGAGCGCGTGGAAGATTTCTCTGACATAGTTGGAAAGATTGAACTGGAACTGAACAGCTTATTCAGCTCATGAAAGCACTCACCTTTCATGGTAAGGATACAGTAGTTTATGAGTCTATTCCCGATCCGGAAATTTTAGCTCCCACAGATGTAATAGTTAAAGTCAATCTCTGTGCCATTTGCGGCTCCGACCTGCACGTGTATCATGAACATGAAAAAGGTCTTGACTATGGCACAGCGATGGGGCATGAGTTTGTAGGCGAGGTTGTTGCTGCTGGCAAATCTGTGAAAAAACTTCGAGTGGGAAATCAGGTGATGAGCCCATTCACGACAAGCTGTGGAAATTGTTTCTATTGTAACATCGGACTAACGTGCCGATGTATTCATGGACAATTATATGGCTGGCGACAGCATGAGAAAGGATTGCATGGTGGTCAGGCCGAATTTGTGCGGGTGCCTTTAGCCGAAAGTACCCTGATGAAAATCCCGGAAGGAGTAACATTGGAAGAAGGTTTATTTCTTGGAGACATTTTATCCACCGGGTTCTTTTGTGCTAAACAAGCAGAAATAAAACCTAAGAACACCTATGTGGTTGTTGGTTGCGGACCGGTCGGATTAATGGCCATTTTAGGTGCGCTTGAATACGGTGCCGAAAAAGTATTTGCAATTGACACGATACCTGAACGGTTGGATAAGGCCCGACAATTCGGAGCTACAGTCATTAACGCTACTTACCTTAATCCAGTGGATGCTATAAAAGCGATTACGGATAGTCGTGGTGCAGATGGTGTGATGGAGGCAGTGGGTAATGCTGCTACCAATAAACTGGCTTATGACCTGGTGCGGCCCGGAGGAATTATTTCGGCAGTCGGTGTTTGCACGGATGAACATCTTGCATTTTCGCCCACGCAGGCCTATGATAAAAATTTAACCTATAAAGTGGGTCGGTGTCCGGCTCGTTTTATGATGGATGAACTCGTGCCCATGGTACAAAAGAAGAAATACAACTTCACTTCTATCATTAGTCACATGTTACCCCTTAGCGAAGGCGTTACCGGCTATGATATTTTTGCAAACAAAAGAGATAACTGTTTGAAGGTGGTACTGGAGGTATAAATAATTTGGAGCTTGTCGTTTAAATTAGAAGTTGTTAACTTTATTTGTCATGAGCACTCAGGAAAAATATGAATTGATTGAGAAACTAGTCCTTTCAAAGGATGAAAATTTGCTTTTGCAAATTAAGGAGTTAATTGAAAGTAGTGAATTGAAATTATGGGATGAGATGAATCCCAAACTTAAAGCTTCCATTCAAAGAGGGCTTGATCAATCTCATAAAGGCGTTGGGGTGGTACATGAAGAAGCTATGAAAGAGTATCGTAAGAAACTCAAGAAATGAGAGTTACTTGGACTCCCGAAGCCTCAAAAACATTAATTTCAAATATCGATTACCTATTAGCAGAGTGGGGCGATCATGTTGCGTCCGAATTCCTTGATCGGGTAGATGAAGTAGTCAATATTATCAAATTAACACCCGAAATATACCCTCTCTTAAATAAAAATGACCAAATCCGCAGGTGCGTTGTTGTTAAGCAAATCACACTTTACTTTAGGGTAGTTTCAGCTGACCAAATCGATCTATTAACTTTTTGGAATAATTTTCAAAATCCAGAATTTCTTAAGCTTTAAAAGATAATGGCATCCCGTAGGAAATTTATTAAGGCCGGATTAAGCGGACTCACTGCTATACCGTTATTGAGTGCAGGGTTTTCGACTAAAATTTCTCCGCTTCCAGATCTTTGCACTGCAACCAATGATGATGAGCTGTTCGCGATGGTGAGAAAGCAACTCCTGGTACCGGAGAATCGGATTTATCTCAACACCGGTAGCCTGGGACCAAGTCCGGTGCAGGTGATTGATGCAATGCATGCCTATACCCGGCAACTGGAGATGAATTCGGTTGGAGAAAACTGGGGACCGCTGGGAAATCAAATGGAGCTGGTTAGGAGTAAAGTGGCTGACTTTATTCATGCCGATGTTGAAGATGTAATCTTAACAAGAAATACTACCGAAGGACTTAACCTGATTGCCCAATCGCTGGACTTGCAGCAGGATGATGAAATACTTACTACAACCCTGGAACACGGTGGTGGCGAAGTAGGTCTTGAGTTTTTAGTAAAAACGAAAGGGGCTGTTCTCAAAAAGATGGAACTCCCGATGCCTGCTAAAAGTGTGGACGAAATTGTAAAGACGATTGATAAAAACATAACCTCTAAAACAAAGGTGGTGATGTTGAGCCATGTAAATACTGTAACAGGCATGCTGATGCCTTTTGCGGAGATTTCGAAAATCACGAAGTCAAAAGGAATTTACCTAATTGCAGATGGGGCCCAGGCACCCGGACTTACCAAAGTAGATGTAAAGGCATTGGGTGTTGATGCCTATTCAGCTAGCGGCCATAAGTGGTTGATGGGACCTAAGGAGACTGGCTTTCTTTATCTTAGCAAAAGCTTTCAGGAAAAAGTGAAACCGGTATTTACCTCGTCAGGATTTGCAGCTTATACGGCCTCTTCAGGTACGCGCAATGTAGCCACGATCATCGGGTTGGGTGTTGCGCTCGACTGGCACAAAAGTATCGGGCTTGAAAAAATTGAGCAACGCTGTCTTGAGATGCGGGCTTATTGCCTCAGTGAGTTGAAAAAACTTAAGGGTTTAAAAATTATCAGCCCGGAAGCAAAAGAGTTATCGACAGGCATTGTCAGCTTTTCGCTCGACACAGTCAAAAATACAGACGTGTTTAACAAGCTGAAAGAACAAGACATCATTGTGAAGTTGCTCACCCAACATAATGCCATTCGGATTTCATGTCACTTGTTTGTCTCGAAGCAGGATATCGATACTTTTATTAAAGCTTTGAAGGTTTTTGTTTAGCAAGACGTCCGACAACTTAATGGAGTCGGACATCTACAAACTACTGCCCTACCATAAACACAGCATTTGAAAAAATCATTTTCCCATTTTCCCAGAAGCAGCGGAACATCGGGTTATCAACCATGTAGACAACCTGGCCCTGACCTTTGTCTTCCACACCAAACACAAGCGTGTTCTCCAGTTGCTTGTTGATCTTATAGCCGGCAAAGCCAATCAAAGGCTTTTGCTTTCCTTTCAGAATGCCCACGTTCCAACCTTTATCAAGATACGTGTAATGACGCTCGCTGGTGCGAAGCGATAAATAGAAATCGCCCAACCCAAATGCAAGGGGGTGGGTTTTATCCAGAGTCACTTTATAAATCGCACCAAAAATATTATTGCTAAGTTCTTTGCGCTCGGCTTCTCCGTATTTTACCGGACCTTCTTTTTCTTTCTGATCTTTCTCTGCCTTTTCAGCCTGTTTCTTTGCATCCTCGGTAGCGAACTCCTTTAATCCAAATCCTTTCTTCTCAGCAAAAGCGGAAGCCCCACCCGCGATCACAATCAACCGGCCACCTTCACTCACCCAACGGTCAATGGTCGTTAAGGTACTCTCATCAAACATCCGGTAGCTACCATCAGGAACAATGAATACATCGTACTTCCATAAATCAACGTTGCGGAAATAGTCGGTGCCAATGATTGAAACCGGGTACTGAATCTGTTGCTCAAAGAAATGCCAGATCTCACCATGGGCTAATGAATTGGTTTGATCACCCCCTAACAAAGCAATTTTTGGGGCCTTCAAGTAATTGACTTCTGATGATCCAAAGTCAGAGCCTTTATCTACATACCCGGTGGTTGTGGTATAAATTTTCCTTCCAAAGGTTTTAGCGGTTGCCTGAACTACATTATCAAAATCAGCAATGCTTTCATTGTTTCTGCGTGTTACAATCAATGATCCGGGCTCAAACGTCTGACTATTAAGTGAAAATCCTTTTTCGCTGCTGCGAACTTTCACACTCTTCTTCATTAAAGCAGCCAGAAACTCCACATCATTCAAGCTTTGGTAGCGAAAAATGTAGGCATAAGGTTTAGTAGAAATAGTTTCTGCAACAACTGATTTCGTTTGATACGGTTTTGCTACAGAAATTTTTTCATTCAACGCATAAGCCTTAAGTCCGTATCCATAAATCAAATTCCAGGCGGTGATGTCATACGTGAGTGAGTCAGTAAGTTTTGTTTGTGGCTCAAATACCGTGGTGATAAATCTTCCCTTGGGTTGATGGATATTGATAATGATGTCGTCCGTTGAAACAGAAACATTAGTGACCGATTGAGTCTGGTAGTCAAAACCACGGGTTGCTTTACCGGCAGCGGCATAACCGTACTGAATACTATGTGTAGAAAGCCATCCTGTGAGTTTGTTCAGTTTGTCTGCATTGTTATCGCCTTTAATCACATAAGTTTTGTAAGGAACCGCTGGGGCGTTGATGTTTTCCTTAAAATACTTCTCAAATTCATCTACTAATCGGGTGGCATTCAAAGAAGAAGCTTCAATGGTGGCCATCCCCGTTGTAAAGTGATGCGTGAGGCGATCTTTCAACGTCATCGGGTCCCCTTCGGTGGTGGTTACGGTAAGTCCGGCACCGATCCCTCCTTTTTCATACGTCATACCAATAGCTCCGCTATAGGTTGGATATGTGTCACCATAGCTGGGATAGTAAAGATCAAATCGCTCCTTGGTAAAATACAGCCAGCCCTGTTCATCAAAGTATTTCGCGTTGTTCCTTCCGATGGTGTTCTGAAATTCACGTTGCCAGGGAGTGATTACTTCATGTAATGGCTCAGCAGCCGGGGCAAAGTAATAGGGATTATTATAGCCTTGCTCGTGATAATCTACATGTACATGTGGCATCCATTGATTATAAATTTTTATGCGCGACTGCGATTCAATTTGTGTTTCCCAGGCCCAATCCCGATTCAAGTCAAATAAATAATGATTGGCCCTTCCGCGTGGCCAGGGCTCAGCATGTTCGCGTGCCTGTGGATCGGCATTGGGTGGATTGTTTCCATATTGATTATAGAAATTAGCAAACCGGTCGCGACCATCCGGGTTAATGCAGGGGTCCATAATCACGACCGTGTTTTTCAACCACTCTTTTGTCTTCGCATTGTCAGGGTTTACCAATTCGTAAATCGTTTTCATTGCCGCCTCCATCGAGTTGGCTTCGTTGCCGTGTACATTATAGCTTAGCCAGACAATGGCCACTTTCATGGAAGGAGTTCCCTCCATCATACCGGCACGTTTTAAATTATCCTGCCGGATTTGCTCGAGGTTCTTGAAATTATCCGGTGAAGCGATTACAGCGTAAATTAAGGGTCGATGCTCATACGTTTCGCCATATTGTTTTACCTCCACATTACCCGACACTTCATCAATATGTTTGAAATATTCCACCATGCGGTGATGTCGCGTAAAGCGATCGCCCAGTTCATAACCCAGAAATGCGGCCGGGGTTTGTAATTGTGATTGCGCCACTGAAACAAGGGCGGTTGAACAGACAAATAGAATCAGGATAATTTTCTTCATAGAGAATTTGATTGTGGGGCAAAAATGGAAATAATTTTAATTCTGCTTCAATAGCTTTTTGATCTGTGGTTGGT
Source organism: Cyclobacteriaceae bacterium (assembly GCA_044229915.1). Taxonomy (GTDB): domain Bacteria; phylum Bacteroidota; class Bacteroidia; order Cytophagales; family Cyclobacteriaceae; genus ELB16-189. Next base: position 520,114 of record JBGASB010000002.1, on the reverse strand, counting down.
GATGGATGATATGCTCACCAAAAAACCTCAATGCCTGATGGATATTTAACTTTCCGGCTATTGGATGCTTATAAATTTTTCGCTTGATCTGATCATCGGTAATCCGATCAAGTAATTCTCTAAGTTCGTTTCGGGTTTTATCCCAGGCTTTTTCAATTTGCTCAACGCTCTCAAAAGTAGGAGTATTTTCAACCACCAGTTTGGGGGCTTTGAACTTAAGGGGAAGTCGTTGTGAAACTTTCAAGGTCAACATCTTAAGCTCTTCCAAAAACCCTGTATTCTCCAGCGTTTGTATCCCCTGTATCTTTTTCTTTATATAATTGATAGAAAGTTGCTCGGCTGTTATCAGGTGACTCAAAATCTGATTGGTGGACCATTTTCCAGGAACATGGTTATTTAGTTTTTCGGGAGAATGCTTGATTTCATTCAGCAACGAGGTGCGCTGCGTCTCAAGATTTTCAAATAATTGTTGTAAAGCGCTATTCAAAGTGTGATGGTTTGAAGTAAAAGTAGCTAAACCTAGTTGGCAGCATCAATTCCTTTTTCTAAATTTAATCAACCTAACCAAAAACCAAATCACATGAACACAAATTATGCAGGATTCTGGCTACGCTTTGTGGCGTTAATTATTGATGGAATTATCGTGGGGGTTGCGCAATCATTTATTATCGTTCCCATTTTGGGTGTAATGGGGTTTAATCTCGCAAATGATTTGCAAAATGGTGACATGAGTGAAGCTGAAGCTATTGGGATGATTGCCAGTTTGATGGCAACCATGGGCACTACAATTTTGATTTCCGGTATTATCAGCATTGTCTACTATGTTCTAATGGAAACTTCCAAGTTTCAGGGAACCGTAGGCAAGATTGCATTGGGGCTAAAGGTTACTGACCTGAATGGCGAAAAGATTGATTTTTCAAAATCTCTTATCCGCAATCTTGGCAAGATCATTTCAGGTATTATTCTTTATATCGGTTATATCATGGCTGGCTTTACGGAAAAGAAACAAGCGTTGCATGATATGATTGCCAGCACTCTGGTGGTTAAGAAATAAATTTACGGGTAACTCGTAAGTGTCCTACATCTTTGAGATGTAGGACACTTACCCCAAAAATTGAATTCGTTTTTTCAGGATAACAATGTTGGCCGGCAGATACCCTGCCATCTCGCCTTCGGCTTCAATAAAGGCATTCGTAGGAGAAGAAAGTTGGAGTTCCTGAGTAGTAGCATACAGAATGGAGGGGTCTTTTACTTTTTGCCTTTTCTTTAAGCGTTGCAGCACTAGTAAAAATTTCGGCAATGCCATGTCGGTGGCAATCAGTGTGTTGAAAATGCCATCATCTGGCTCGGCCTCAGGGGCGATATAGATTTTATTCCCAAATGATTTTCCATTGGCAATTGCTACCACTCTGGCTTTTCCCTTCCACGTCCAGTCTTTAGTAATCACCTCAAACTTTTCACTGGGATGTGTTAGAAAAGTATTTAACACGCTGGCAAAATACCGAAAGTCAGGACCCAACCATCGGGGTAGGCGTTCAATTCGTTGCACAGTAGCCGGACCCATCCCCATACTGCACACATTGACAAAGTACCGCACGGTGTTAGTGCCCTGTTTCCCAATACAAGAAATTTTGCCAATATCAATCAGCCTGGACTTTCTATTATTAAGCAAATTAATTAACTGAGATGCTTCAGGCCGAACACCCATCAATGTTGCAAAATCATTTCCTGAGCCCATGGGTATTACACCTAAAACAGGTTGTGGGCCCTCAATACTTAACAGCCCATTCAAAACCTGGTTCAACGTCCCGTCACCACCGGCAGCAAACACAACATCAAACTGATTTATCGCTGCTTCGCCAGCTAACTGAACAGCATGAGCGGGAAATTTTGTTTCAAAAACTTCTACAGAAAATCCCTTTTTAAGAGGGGGAAGAATGGATTGATAAAAAGTTTTCTTTTTTCTAGAGATACCATTTATGATGATGGCAACTTTCACTGTAATTACTTACAGTTTTTCTTAATCGCTGCCTTTGCCTCGGGCGAACCGAGCTCTTCAGCATGTTTCAGATCCAGGCAGCCATCGTAATTGTTGTTCATCATTAACTTCACCAATCCACGCTGATAGTAAGTTTCCGGATCGCTCGGATAAAGCTCAATGGAAAAGGTATAGTCCTCTACTGCGCCTGCATAGTTCTCTTTTTCGGTTTTGCTCAGGGCGCGATTGTCGTAATAGGTAGGATTGGTTTCATCCAATTCAAGGGCCTTTGTGTAATCGGCAATGGCGCCATCGTAATCTTCCATGGTGTGTTTTAAAACTCCACGCAGGTTATAAGTCTCCGGATCCTGGTTGTTGAGCTCAATGGCTTTCCCATAGTCTTCCAACGCGCCTTTCAAATCTTCTTTGGCCGTTTTGGCAAGTGCCCGGTTTTCAAACTTAAATGGGTCTTTGGGATCCAATCGGATCGATTCATTGTAATCCGAAATTGCCCGATCGAAGTTAGACGTATTGTAAAATGCAACTCCCCGGTAGTTGTATAAGTTAGCATCATTCTTATCTAACTCTATGGCTTTACTATAATCGTCTACTGCACTTACAAACTCGCCCAACTCTGCTTTTACCAATCCCCGGTTAAAATATTTATCCGCATCGGGCGGACCAAGTTCTAATGCTTTTGAAAAATCAAAGTACGACCCCTCCAGATCTTCAATGTTGTATTTGGCAAACCCGCGGTTGGTGTAGGCATCGGTATATTTTGGACTGAACTTGATAGCCTTATCCAGATCGAGAATGGCTCCTTCGTCATCGCCCAAATTGATTTTAGATTCTCCGCGAAAGCTTAACGCTTCCGCAAAGGTGGAATCAATCTCCAGTGCAAAATTAAAATCGCCAATGGCCCCATAATAATCCCTGAGTTCCATACGTACCTGACCGCGCAGAGAAAACGCATTTTTATTGCGGGGATTTGCTTCAATGATTTTAGTAAGATCGGCTTTAGCACCTGCAAAGTTTCTTGCCTCCAGTTTTTTGCGGGCCGCATCAAGGGCTGCATCACTTTGGGCAAAAGCAAATACAGGAATCAGGAGAAATAGTGCGAGTAATTGTTTCATACGTCAAGTATCTATTGGGCAAGTTAGCAAGATTTGAGCTAATCCGAGGTTAACAAGTTGTTGCCGCTGCACACATTTTCCTAACCCTCGTTGCCGGATAATCGTAAATTGCTTTATAATACTAGTCTTATGAAACGCTTGTCCTTCCTCTTTTTACTCCTTCTTACCTGCTTTGGTGTATTGGCACAGGAAAAACCGCTTGATATGAAGATGGATTTCGAACAATATGATCCCCCATCAACACTAAAGGTAGAAGAACACAAACTAAAAAAATCCAAATTTCCATTCATCGATATCCATAATCACTATGGCAACATGAATACTACCGACTTAAGTGAGCGCGTTAAGTTTATGGATCAGTTGAATATGGCTGTGATGGTGAACCTGAGCGGACGGGGATTCAGAAGTAGTGGGGATCACCTTGAAAAATCTTTTGAGAACATTACCAAACAATACCCCAATCGATTTTTGTTATTTACCAATGTGGATTTTTCAGACATCGACAATCCCGAGTGGTCGGCCCGGATGACCCGACAACTGGAAGAGGATGTAAAGCGCGGAGCAAAAGGGTTGAAGATTTACAAAAACCTGGGCATCCATCTCAAGGACAGCAAAGGCAAACGGGTTCCTATTGATGATCCGCGCATTGATCCGATCTGGGCTAAGTGCGGGCAGTTAGGCATTCCAGTATTAATTCACTCGGCTGATCCAAAACCTTTTTGGGATCCCATCGACAATCAAAATGAACGCTGGCTGGAACTGAAAACCCATCCCGGTCGCAGATATGACGATACCTTTGCCAGTTGGGAAACCATCATTTCCGAGCAGCATAATGTGTTTAAGAAACACCCAAAAACGAAATTCATAAATGCCCATTTAGGATGGTATGGAAATGATTTAAAGAAATTAGGTGAATTAATGGATGCCTATCCGAACATGTACACTGAAATCGGAGCTGTAATTGCAGAGTTGGGGAGACAACCGCGGGCGGCTAATGCATTCTTAACCAAATACCAGGACCGTGTTCTGTTTGGCAAAGACAGTTGGGTCCCCGATGAATATGAGACTTATTTCCGCGTGTTGGAAACCGAAGATGAGTACTTCCCCTATCACAAACGCTATCATGCATTCTGGCGCATGTATGGCATTGGTTTGCCTGATAACATCCTGAAGAAAATTTATTACAAAAATGCAATGAATCTTATTCCGGGGATTGATAAAAGTCTATTTCCGAAATAAGGCATTCATGAATCCGCAGGTTAAGTCTTAAAAACGCGATAAGAATGCGGTCGTTTTTGATCTTAGTGGTCTCGTTTATTGGATTCTTGCGGTTACCTGCGCAAGAAGCCGAAATAGCGTTTCGCATTGCCGAGAAAGATCTGATTCCCGAAGGCATTGCATTTGATCCTTATTCCAAAAGTTTCTTTGTAAGCAGTATTTATAAAAACAAAATCATAAGGATCAGTTCTGATAAGCGAATAATTGATTTCATTGGAAGTGGCCACGAGGGAATAGGCCAGGTTTTGGGGATGAAGGTCAGTGATGGAAAACTATGGGTATGTAGCAACACTGGTGAGGGCAACCCGCAGGGTCAATCAATGGTACACGTATTTGATATTACTGGTCGCATTTTGTCGAAAAAATGGATCCTTCAATCAGCCGGAGAAGTACACTTATTTAATGACCTGGTGATTGGTAGTAACGGAGATGCCTTTATTTCTGATTCTGATTATGGCGCGATATATCGTGTAAACAACACATTGAAAAATCCGGAATTGCTTATTAAAGACGAGCGACTTAATTACGCCAACGGAATTACACTGACACCCAATGATGAAGTGATTGTAAATACATTTAAAGGATTTTTTAAGATCAATACAATCACCAGAGAGTTGAAAGCTCTACCCTTTCCAAACTATTATGTGATTGGCATTGATGGATTAAGTTTTTACAAACAATCGTTGATTGGGATTCAGAATATCACGTACCCGGTTTGCATAAATCAATATACCCTGAATTCTTCGTTCGATAAAATTGAAAATGCCCGCGTACTTGTTTCCAATCATCCGCTCTTTGATATTCCAACTACGGGGGTGGTTGTGGATGATTGGTTTTATTTTATCGCGAATAGCCAGATGAGCAACCTGGACAAGGACAAAATAAAAGATCCGGCAAAGCTCAAAGAGGTCTTGATTATGAGGATAAAACTGAATTAAGAACATTCGTTCAGAAAATCAGTATCTTCCGACAATTCCTTACAAATGAAATTATTCACATTTACCTTATTACTTGCTTCATCGCTCCTCTCCAAGGCCCAGGATGGTGTTGTGCTAACCAATACTAGGAATTTCTTAGGAACACTTTCGCCCGGACTCAAGACACGAGTACAATATGGTTTTGATGATGCCGAACGCTTCACCTGGAATTTTGTTCCCATCAAACGCAACGGATTAACCTTCTATGATTTCTCTGACAGGCAACGGCAGGCGGCAATGATGCTATTAAAGTCCTCATTAAGCGAAGAAGGTTACCAAAAAGCAACTGCCATTATAGCGCTTGAAGATATTTTGAAGGTTGTTGAAAAGCGAGGCCCTGACGATCATTATCGTGATCCGATGAATTATCACTTTACTTTATTTGGTACACCCGATGAGAGCAAACCATGGGGATGGCGCATTGAGGGGCATCATCTTTCCTTAAATTTTACACTCCTGAATAGCACCATTGTTTCTTCAACCCCTTCGTTTTTTGGAGCAAATCCGGGCATTGTGAAAGATGGGGATAGCAAGGGCCAACAGGTGCTGAAACAGGAAACCAACCTTGGATTTGAATTGGTTAATTCATTCTCTCCCGAACAACGCAAGACCGTGTTGATTTCAGAAACTGCGCCTGATGAAATCATTACTGGCAACACCCGAAAAGCAGTGCCGCTTACTCCGGGCGGGTTAAGTTTCAAAATGATGAATGCGGATCAACAGAAAATTATGCTTCAATTACTTGATGTGTACGTTAAAAATTATGTTTTTGGTTTTAGTAGCAAGCTGATGGAGAAAATTAAAAAGGCCGGGATTGAAAACCTTTCCTTCGCGTGGGCCGGAAGCCTAAAGCCAGGAGTCGGACACTACTATCGCATTCAAGGCCCGATGTTGTTGATTGAATACGACAACACACAAGGTAATGCGAATCATGTTCATACGATGGTGCGCGATCTCAACGATGATTTTGCTGAAGATATTCTGCGGGAGCACTATGCAAAAGAGCATAAACAATAAAATTGCTCAGGTATGTCCTTATTAAAATCCATTCATCATGTAGCTATTATCTGTTCTGATTACAATATCTCTAAAAAATTCTACACTGAAATTCTGGGTTTGGAAATTATGGCCGAACACTATCGCGCAGAAAGACACTCGCACAAATTGGATTTGAAGTTAGGCGATCAGTATGTTATAGAGTTGTTCTCATTCCCAAATCCGCCAAAGCGAACAAGCAGACCCGAAGCAGCCGGCCTACGCCACCTGGCGTTTACAGTAAATAATCTTGATGAGGTGATTCAACTGCTGAATGAAAATGGAGTAGCAACCGAGCCCATCCGGGTTGATGAATACACTGGAAAGCGCTTCACTTTTTTTTCAGATCCAGATGGCTTGCCTTTGGAGTTGTATGAGAACTAGATTCCGCTTATTCCGAAAGACTTAGAATCCCTTGCTCTTTTGATTCAAGTGCCGACTGCCCAACAAGGTATTTATCTACCGCGCGGGCTGCCTCGCGCCCTTCGCTAATAGCCCACACTACCAGCGACTGACCTCTGCGCATATCTCCCGCTGTAAAAATTCCCTCGATAGAAGTTTGATAGCGGGTAGCTTTTACATTACCACGTTCGTCATACTCCACGCCCAAACTATCCAGTAAACCCTGGTGTTGAGGATTGAGAAAGCCCAATGCCAGTAAGGCGAGTTCGCACGGAATTACCCGCTCTGTTCCTTGAACTTCAGAGAACGAAGGAGCTTTTCCAGGCTCAGCTTGCTTTACCTCCACGTCTGCGATCTTAATACCTTTCAGGTTTCCCTGATCATCTCCTAAAAATTCTTTTGTAATGATTGACCATTGACGCTCGCAGCCTTCCTCATGCGAGGTAGACGTGCGCAAGATCATGGGCCAGTTCGGCCAGGGCATTGATTCCGTTCTTTCTTTAGGTGGTTTGTTTAAGATTTCAATCTGCGTAACTGATTTTGCTCCATGGCGATTAGATGTGCCCACACAATCTGAACCCGTATCTCCACCACCAATCACCACTACATTTTTACTGGTTGCCCAGATTTCTTCCGCGTTAACTTTCTTGCCGGCTACTCTCCGATTTTGCTGGGTAAGAAAATCCATGGCAAAATGAACCCCTTTAAGATTTCTTCCGGGAATGGGTAGATCACGAGGAACTGTAGAACCTCCGGAAAGAACAATAGCATCAAAATCTTCCTTCAATTGCTCAACCGAAAGATCTACCCCCACATTTACCTTCACCTGAAACTTAACTCCTTCCTCAATCATCAGATTGATTCTACGATCAAGTACTTGCTTGTCTAATTTAAAGTCGGGAATTCCGTAACGAAGCAGTCCGCCAATCTCATCGGCCCGTTCAAACACTGTTACCTGATGCCCCGCATAGTTTAATTGAGCAGCGGCAGCAAGCCCGGCAGGACCAGAACCAACAATGGCAACTTTCTTATTAGTGCGCGCTGTTGGGATTCTTGGTTTTGCGTATCCATCCTGAAAAGCCTTTTCAATGATTGACTTTTCGATATACTCAATAGCAACAGCGGGCTTATTTATTCCGAGTACACATGATGCCTCGCACGGTGCCGGACATATACGACCCGTGAACTCCGGAAAGTTGTTAGTGGAAATCAGAATTTCATAAGCCAACTTCCAGTTTTCCTGGTACACGGCATCATTGAATTCCGGAATGATATTTCCAAGCGGACATCCGTTGTGACAAAATGGAATACCACAATCCATACACCGCGCTGCCTGTTTTTGAGTGATCGATTCATCAATGAGAGAATCAACTTCATTGTAATCATTGATTCGTTTCTTTGGATCGCGCTTTTTAGGAAGCTCCCTATCCTGTTCTAAAAATCCGGTTGGTTTTCCCATTTTCTCTTTTCTTATCGCCCTCTCAGTGGTCTGTGTCCTCACAGACCACAATGAATGTTTTGTTATGGCCTGTGAAGACACAGGCCACGGTTTAGGAATTTTTAATTTGATGAAAATTTAAACTCGCTATTTCCGATGGATGTTTTCAGTGCTTCACCTTTCTTCTCCGCTTTCTTCTTCTCTAGCACGGCTTTATAATCAATAGGCATTACTTTGATAAACTGCTTAAAGGCTGTTGGCCAGTAACTCAGTACATGGGCTGCCAGGTTGCTCTTAGTCAAATCCTGATGTGATTCGATCATTTTATGTAGCAATTGCTCATCCTCTGCATCCAGTGTATCGAGCAGCACCATTTCCATGTTGCAGTTCTTGACAAATGTCTTATTCACATCCCACACGTAAGCCACCCCACCACTCATACCAGCAGCAAAGTTTCTGCCGGTATCACCAAGAACAACTACAATTCCACCGGTCATATACTCACACCCATGGTCACCAACACCCTCTACCACTACTTTCACTCCCGAGTTACGCACGGCAAATCGTTCACCGGCCATACCACCAATAAATGCTTCACCAGAAGTTGCGCCAAAGAATGCCACGTTGCCAGCAATACTATTTTTTGATGAATTGAATGTTGCTTTTGGTGAGGGATAAAGAATCAGTTTACCTCCAGAAAGTCCTTTGCCAAAATAATCATTCGCATCGCCTTCCAACTCAAAGGTTACACCCCCTGTCACAAAGGCTCCAAAACTCTGTCCCGCTGTGCCTTTGAATTTTAAATGAATGGTGTCCTCCGGTAAACCGGGGCCCAAATAAATTTTAGAAATCTCATTGGACAACATCGTGCCTACAGCCCGATCCTGATTGGTAATTTTGAATTCACCATGAACCGGTGTTGCATTTTGAAGAGCTGGTTGTGCTAATTCAATCAATCGTCTATCCATCACATTGGCAATGCCGTGATCTTGTTCTTCCTGCTTGAAAAGAGCAGTATCCAAACTCATCGGTTCTTTAACCAGAAGCGCTGATAAATCAACATTTGAATATTTCCAGTGATCATCCAGATCGCGTACTTCAAGTCGATCAGCTTGCCCTACCATTTCATTCACTGTCCGGAAGCCTAACTCAGCCATAATTTCGCGAAGCTCTTCTGCTAAGAATGAAAAGAGATTGACAACATACTCAGGTTTACCTGTGAAGAGAGCGCGTAGTTCTTTGTTTTGCGTGGCTACTCCAACAGGGCATGTATTTAAATGACACTTACGCATCATAATACAACCCGTTGTAACCAATGCTGCCGTTGCCACGCCCCATTCTTCCGCGCCAAGCAAAGCTGCAATTGCTAAATCACGACCCGTGCGAATTTGTCCATCGGTTTGCAACACCACGCGGCCACGGAGTTTATTTCTTACTAATGTCTGATGCGCTTCTGCCAGTCCTAACTCCCAGGGCAACCCGGCATGACGGATTGAACTGATCGGAGAAGCTCCTGTACCACCATCATGCCCAGCAATTAAAATTACATCGGCATGAGCCTTGGCAACACCCGATGCAATTGTGCCTACACCAGCTTCCGAAACCAGTTTCACGCTGATACGTGCTTCGCGATTTGCATTCTTTAAATCAAAGATCAGCTGTGCCAAATCTTCGATGGAATAAATATCATGATGCGGTGGCGGAGAAATTAATCCCACACCCGGTGTTGAGTGACGCACGCGCCCAATCCAATCATCTACTTTGTGGCCGGGTAATTGTCCCCCTTCACCGGGTTTGGCACCCTGGGCCATTTTTATCTGAAGCTCCTTTGCATTCGTGAGGTAATAACTTGTTACCCCAAAGCGGCCCGAAGCTACCTGCTTGATGGCTGAGTTTTCCCAATCACCATTTTCTTTTCGGGTAAACCGGGCTTCGTCTTCACCTCCTTCACCACAATTACTCTTTCCGCCAATGCGGTTCATGGCAATAGCCAACGTACTGTGAGCTTCATGAGAAATAGATCCAAAAGACATGGCCCCGGTAGCAAATCGTTTATAGATGTTTTCCTTCGACTCAACTTCACTTAACGGAATCGATTTTCCTTTTTTGAATTTCAATAAACTTCGGAGTGTGATTGCCTTTTCGCTTTGATCATTGATCAATGAAGAGTATTTCTTGAAGGCTGTATAATCATTTGTCTTTGTTGAATGCTGAAGCAAATGAATGGTCTGCGGATTGAATAAGTGCGCTTCGCCCCGTTGTTTCCATTGATACACACCCCCCACTTCCAGTCTCGGTGCTGCATTGGCTGTGTTGGGAAATGCCAGTTTATGCTTTGCCAGTGCTTCATGAGCAATGTCATCCAACTTTAATCCTCCAATGCGCGATACGGTGCCCGAAAAATACTGATCAATTACTTCTTTGTGAATGCCCAGGGCTTCGAAGATCTGCGCCCCATGATACGACTGCAACGTAGAAATACCCATCTTGCTCATGATCTTGAGCAATTCTCCGGTAACTGATTTCTTATAGTTGGCAATTGCTTTTTCCTCCGTAAGGTCTTCCTTCAACACATTGCGCTTCTTCATATCGTGTATCGTTTGATACACGAGGTAAGGATTAACTCCGGAGGCACCATAGCCAATCAGGGTGGCATAGTGATGCGTTTCCCACACATCGCCAGCCTCTATAAGCAACCCGACTTTTCCACGAAGTCCTTTGCGGATCAAATCATGATGCACTGCTGCTGTCGCCAGCAACGATGGAATCTGTGCATGACCGCTGTCAAAGCTCCGATCCGATAAAATGATAATCGTAAATCCATCTTCAATTGCATCGGTTACATATTGACAAACTCGGTTCAATCCTTTTTCCAACGAGCCCGGTTGACCATCCGCCTTAAAGTAGGTATAGATAGTTTTTGTTTGCAGATGCCGGTGATCGATGTAACGGATCTTTTCCAGTTCATTGTTGGAAAGTACGGGTGTTGGCAACTCAAGTGTAATGCAATGCTCTGGTGATTCTTCTAAAAGATTCAGCGAGCCGCCCACATGCGAAGCCAGCGACATTACCAATCGCTCGCGAATCGGATCGATCGGTGGATTGGTTACCTGTGCAAAGAGTTGTTTGAAATAACTTGATAAATGCTGGGCTTGTTTGGAGAGTACTGCAAGAGGTGTATCGTTCCCCATCGAACCCAGTGCTTCCTTTCCGGTCTCACACATTTGCGTAAGGATCACACGCAAGTCTTCAGAAGTGTATCCAAATGAAATCTGACGTTTGAGAAATGTTATCGGATCGTATTTATGGAAACTGCCTCCCGGCTCAGGAAGATCCTGGAGTCGTACCTTATTTTCTTTCAGCCATTTTCCATAAGGCTGACGGGTACAAATATCTTTCTTTAATTCATCATCGCTGATAATCCGGCCTTGCTCCAAATCCACCACAAACATTTTACCGGGCTGCAGGCGGCCTTTGGTAATTACCTTGGCGGGATCCACATCAAGCACGCCCACTTCCGAGGCCATGATAACCAGATCGTCATCAGTAACGACAAAACGCGAAGGGCGCAGTCCATTTCGGTCGAGTGTGGCCCCAACAATTTTTCCATCTGTAAACGTGATGGATGCGGGCCCATCCCACGGCTCCATCAGGTTAGCGTGGTATTCGTAAAAATCTTTTTTCTCTTGCGTCATGCTCTCATTGCCATCCCACGCTTCAGGGATCAGCATCATCATGACATGCGGTAACGAGCGACCCGCATGAACCAATAATTCGATTGTGTTATCAAGGTTGGAAGAGTCCGACTGCAGTGGATTGCAAATCGGCAAAATCATGTTTAGATCTTCGCGACTAAAATACTTAGAAGTAAAGAACGCTTCCTTTGACTTTAGCCAGTTGATATTTCCGCGCACGGTGTTGATCTCCCCATTGTGTGCAATGAAGCGAAATGGTTGGGCCAGTCTCCACGAGGGAAATGTGTTCGTTGAGAAACGAGAGTGTATTACAGCCAATGCCGAAACCACATCTTCATGTTCAAGATCTGCGAAGTAAGGACGCAACTGCCCCGAAGTTACCATGCCCTTATATGCAATGGTTTTATACGAGAGTGAAGAAAAATAAAATTGATTGTCAACACCCTTCACCGATTCGGTGATGATGTGGGTAGTGTACTTTCTTAGTATGAACAGTTTTCGTTCAAAATCATGCGGATTCGAAATGTTATCCGGGCGTTTGATGTATACCTGTTCCATGATTGGTTCTGCCTTTAAAGCTGTTTCACCAAGATCATGATTATTGGTAGGCAGCAACCGATAACCCACCAGGGTCATCTTCATCTTTTTAATCTGACGATTCAGAACGGTGCGGCATTCTTCACGCACTTTTGAATCGCGTGGAAAAAACACCAGCCCCACACCATAACTTCCATAGGCTGGTAACTTGAATCCAAGTTTACTGCACTCGCTGCTAAAAAATTCGTGTGGCACCTGAATGAGAATACCGGCCCCATCGCCTGTGTTAGGCTCACAGCCGCACGCACCGCGGTGTTCCATTCGTTCGAGCATGGTGAGTGCATCGCTTACAATCTGATGTGATTTGCTCCCTTTAATGTTCGCAATAAATCCAACTCCACATGAGTCTTTCTCAAAAGAAGGATGATATAATCCCTGCTGATCTGTCTCTTTCAATTCATTTCGGGTTAAGCCAAAGAAAAGTGAACTCACAAGTTAACCCGATTACAAATCGGATGCGAGTAAAGAGAGAGAGAATCTTCTAAAAATTTTCGCAAACAAACTAACAGTTAGTAGCGAAAACGGTTGATAAGTGATAATTTTCTTAAGTCTTCAACCCAATGAAAAAAATAGTCTTGCTTCTTCTGGTGTCGCTGACCCTTAAGGGGGCGTTGGCACAATCGTATACGGTGGAGTCGGTACCCAATACTAAACTGATCAACAACAGTTATGTGAGCAATCCGGATAATCTGCTCAGCGAAGGAACCGTAGCTCAAATCAATCAACTTCTTGACTCGCTTGAAAAGAAAACAACCGCGCAGGTGGCGGTTGTGATGCTTAACTCTATTGGCGAAGCTGATGTGAATGACTTTGCACAATCTCTCTTTGTAAAATGGGGAATTGGTCGGGCCAATAAAGACAATGGGTTGTTGATTTTGTTTGTGCAAGACAAAAAAACGGTACGATTTCATACCGGCTTTGGACTGGAAGGCCCTTTACCTGATGCGATCTGTAAGCGTATCCAAACTCAAAAGATGGTTCCATTCTTTAAAGAAGGAAAAATTGATGCCGGTATCCTGGCCGGCATTGAGGAGGTAAATAAAATTCTTAACGATCCCACCCATGCTGATGAAATTAAAGAAGTTAACAAGGCATTGGATATCTCCGATCAGGCAGCTATTTCTATGCTATTTGTTATTGCCTGGTTCCTGATTGGTCTCATCATTTACTTCGTGAAGCGAAAGCGGGGGTTCTCCAATTCCAGGCACGCTCCGGATAAAAAACTTCCTTCAGCAAAAATTTCATCCTGGCAATGGTTGTTTCTGGTATATCTTTTCCCGATGATTCTTGCTGTGATTTTGGCTTATGCCCACCGGTGGGATGTATATGTTGGTGGCATGTATGGTTATTTTGGTCTGCTCAGTCTAGGTAAGTATAATCGCATTATTACAAGGGGCAACGAATGGCTGAAAAAAGGAGAATATCACACTGTTTACAATTTTTATAAAGAAAATAATCGGTGGTTAGCGCGAGCAATCTTCTTTCCTCTTCCCTTTGCTTTTCTGATCGGTCTTTACAAAAAGAAGATGGAAGCGGTGCGCACGTATCCACGCGACTGCCACAAGTGTGGTAAGAAAATGAATCGTCTTGATGAAGCTGCAGAAGATGAGTACCTAAAAAAGGAATCCCAGTTTGAAGAAACTTTAAAGTCGGTGGATTATGATGTATGGAAGTGTCCATCATGCAGTTCTATTTCTATTGAGCAATACCTCAGCGACAAAACAGAATACAGAGCTTGTCCAAAATGTAAAACTTATGCTTATCATACCGAAAGCACCACAACTCTTTCGCACGCCACTACAACCTCAACTGGGGAAGAAGAAATAATAATGGCCTGTAAATTCTGTGGTGAGCGTGATCGAAGTACTATAACCATTCCTATGATTTCTACTTCATCCGATTCGTCATCATCATCGTCCAGCGATTCGGGGGGAAGTTATGGTGGCGGTGATTCGGGTGGCGGGGGCGCAAGCAGCAGCTGGTGATTATCGTTTTCGCCAAAACAAATACCCGGTAAAAAACAGCACCAATGCTGAAACTCCAAATGCCCAGAGATTTACTTTTCTCGCTTCTGCATACATGGTATAGTCGTTCAACAGAAATTTAACGGAGGGCGGATTCCATTGAAGTCGATTGCCAGAAACTGAATCAGCATTAGTGCCCACTATTGTCCAGGGCATATTAATTACATGTGCATACTTGCCTTCGCTCGCATGGCTGATAAAATTGGTTTTTGAGTCTGTCTGCCGGTATAGTTCAGTATAGCGATTTTCCATTTTATCAAAAGGAAAAGGAATGCCCAGGCTGTCCATCGCTCTATACATAAAATTATCTGGTAAATCCTGCTGCTTAACTAAAAGTGCATAAAGATTTTCTTTGTGCTTGTTCAACGTATCTATCCAACGATTCTCTAATCCACTTTCTTTAATCAACTTCACATCCAGGTCGTAATATGCTTCATAGATGGCACGCAAACCATACACATCAAATATTCTCTTATTCAATTCCGAAAGATAAAAACTGTCGGCTTTCGAGATAGTTTGTCCTTCTGCTGGTAAGCGATCTATAAAGGCATAGTCTTCCCGCGTTATATAATCATCAGGCGGAAGAGCCATTCGGTTGATCGCTTTGTACGTATCGGCATAATACAAATAGGTATAAAACCATCTGAACTTCTTGTCAAACGTACTGCTTACTCTGAAAAGTGTGTCGCTGGGGGTGGCTAGCTCCGCGTTCGCCTCTTCAGAAGAAATAAAGATTTTCTGAAAGACAACTCTCCACTTTTTGTTTGATTCATTTTTATTGCTTGCTGAATCAATCCGGTGGGTTTTCATTTTCCATCCACTCTCCTTACTAATACCCAGAAAATTTTTTGTACTGTCTTCAGTCTCAATCATAATCGTTTTGTCTAACGATCCATCCTCGTGCACTGTGGTTTCCATCGATACCTTATGTCCGCAGGAGCTTAACCCAGCTATCAGGGTTACTAGAAGAAATGCATTTATTATTGATTTCATTTTTTATTGATTATAAGTTTTTACAGACCGGACTGATTTGTAATACGCATATTTTGAAATTGGCACCGGGTCTTTTTTCACTCTTTGCTTGCGATAGTGATTTAGAAATACACTCATGTCTAAAACAGGGCCCGGTTTGACTTCAGTGTTGGTGATTTTAGTTATAGAGTCTACGCGATCATTTGATTGTTGCTCAACCAAAAAGAAAGTAACCAGTAACAAGGAGGCCACACCGAATGCATAGCGAACAAAAAGATTATCGAGATAAATTGCTAATTGATCTACCATGCTCACCTCTTTTTCCTTTGCTATTGAATTTATGATACGCTGTGTAAGCTGATGTGGATTTTTCACCTCCGCCTTTAACAAGCTTGCTCTTTTTATGAGCATCCCCGACTGAATTACCTGATCCGCTAATTTGTTACACGCTTCACAGAGGCTTCGGTGTTCGTCAATTAAAGCTTTTTCAGAATCAGTCAACTCCTCATAGAGATAAATTCTCTCTTCAAACTCTTTACACTTCATAAGGTGACTATTTTATCGGTTTGATAATACTTCTTTAGTCTTGAACCCATCAGTTGTCGTGCATAATAGAGGTTGCTTTTCACATTCCCGGCCGACATTGATAAGATGCTACAAACTTCCTCTACAGATAACCCTTCCAGATCACGCAGAATAAATACTGCTTTTTGTTTGGGTGTCAATTCTGCTGCCGCATGCTGTATCTGTTCGTTCAATTCCCTGGCATTAAGTTCTGCGTCAGCACTATCGTGTGATTTCAGCTTATATTCTGTCTGCACATCGTTAAGATTTTTCTGCTGTCTGGCATAAGTTGTTTTTAAAAAGTCCAGACAGAGGTTTGCTATAATTCTATAAAGCCATGTACTTAGTTTTACTTCAGGCCGGTACTTATGCAGGTTTTTCCAAAGCCGGATAAAGGCTTCCTGAACTACGTCCTCCGCTTCTTCGGCCTGGCCCAGAAACCGAAAGGAAACAGAGTAAGCAAAAGACTGATAGTGATCCACAATAACCCGAAAGGCATCCGTATTGCCGGCCATTGCTTTTCCGATAACCTCCTGCTCAACCTGTGCGGTCATGAAGTAATTTAGCTCTTATACGACTAGAAAGCATTGTGGTCAAATGAAAAGTTAAAAGCCATAATTCGAATCAGCCAACAAAAGAAAATCTTACCTTGCATCAGTAAAATTTCTACCTCATGATCAAAGAATATATTCAATCGAATCAACAACGTTTTTTAGATGAACTTTTTGAATTACTCTGCATTCCATCGGTAAGTGCAGACAGCCGGCATAAGGACGATGTTCGCAAGGCGGCCGAATATGTAGTAAAGAAATTAAAAGATGCCGGTGCCGATACGGTAGAACTTTGCGAAACGGCAGGCCACCCAATCGTCTATGGAGAAAAAATGATTAATCCTTCATTGCCCACAGTTTTGGTATATGGCCATTATGATGTGCAGCCGCCCGATCCGCTCAACTTATGGAACTCCCCTCCGTTTGAACCCGTGGTAAAAGATGGAAAGATTTTCGCACGCGGATCCTGTGATGACAAAGGACAGTTTTATATGCACATCAAAGCCTTCGAGGCGATGATGAAACTCAAACAACTTTCGTGCAACCTCAAGTTCATGATTGAGGGGGAAGAAGAAGTTGGCTCGGATAACCTCGGCACCTTTGTAAAGGAAAATAAAAACAAACTAAAAGCTGATGTGATTCTGATTTCAGATACTTCAATCATCTCTTTAGATACTCCATCGATTACCGTGGGCTTGCGCGGATTGAGTTACATGGAAGTAGAAGTAACTGGTCCAAACCGGGATTTGCATTCCGGAGTTTATGGCGGTGCAGTTGCAAATCCTGCCAATGTATTGAGTAAAATGATTGCATCGCTTCATGATGAAAACGGAAGGGTTACCATTCCAGGGTTTTATGATAAAGTGGCTGAACTTTCTGCTTCCGATCGCGAAGCGCTTAACAAAGCACCATTTAATCTTGATAACTACAAGAAGGAGCTTGACATTGATGACATTCGCGGAGAAAAAGGCTATACTACATTAGAGCGCACAGGTATTCGCCCAACCCTGGATGTAAATGGAATCTGGGGCGGCTATACCGGAGAAGGCGCAAAAACTGTTTTGCCTTCGAAAGCCTATGCAAAAATTTCTATGCGGTTGGTGCCAAATCAGAGCAATCATGAAATCACCGAATTGTTCACCAAACATTTTCAGTCGATAGCTCCAAAATCTGTAAAGGTTAAGGTTACAGCCTTACATGGTGGCGAACCGGCTGTTACACCTACCGATTCAAAAGCATTTAAAGCGGCCAGCAAAGCGTTTGAAGAAGTCTGGGGCAAAACTCCTATTCCTACGCGTGATGGTGGAAGTATTCCCATTGTATCACTCTTCAAAAAAGAATTGGGCTTAGATACTGTACTAATGGGTTTTGGCCTGGACAGCGATGCTATTCACTCACCCAATGAACATTACGGCATTAAAAACTTTTTGATGGGTATCGAAACTATTGTTTCGTTCTATAAGTACTACAGTGCCAAGTAAATTCATCATAAAGAAAGTCGTTGCCTGATAAGCAACGACTTTCTTTTTCTTTCTTAATTGCCCTTAAGGAACTCATCGTATGATTTGATTACTATGGGCTCAAGTTTATTCTTTGTTCTCACTTCTGTGAGTTTGGCAATATGCTTATCCCTGATCTTCTTAAACTCAGTCTTCGCGGAATTGAATCTTTCTTCGATGGCATCAAGGTTATCCAATTCAGCCTTGGAAGGTTTGAAATAACTTTGGGCCACTTTACTATATAAATCAGCCATGTCTTCTCTTAGCTGAGGTTCACCCATACCCACATAATTATCTCCTGTTGTAATAACCAATGTTTCCTTTAGTTTAGTCAAATCGGTAATAAGTGGTGTCACCACTTTTGCTGAAGAGGGCATTTTGGTTTTCTGGGCTTCTGCTGCGCTTACTGTTTCATCCAGTTCATACACCATATAGGCAAGTTCTTGCGACATGTTGAAAAGTTTGCGGGTTGTCTCTTCATTCAACTTGCGATCGGCCAGCGGAATGGATGACTTAGGATCGTATTGCACAACCAGGTCGGTTGTATAGGTCTCCTTGCCTTTCTCAACCACAACTTTGTATGTTCCTGCAGGAACACGGGGAGAAGTAAATCCACCAAACGCAAATGTTTTGCCAGTTGCCAGTTTGGGTGGTTTGGTCAGGTAATTCCACTCAATAATGTTTATGCCTTTCGACTTGCCAGCATCAAGATCTGTTATCTTGTTACCATTCTGATCCTGTATTTCAATGGTCATTTTGCCGAGCAAATGTCTCTTCTTAAGATGATAAACTATTTTTGCGCTTCGACTTGCATTTGTTCCAACGAATTGGGTTTCGGTGCTTGTACTGCCAAATCCATTCGACTCCGGAATAATTGCTGGTTTTGTTTTAAAGAAATACAATTCCTTTGCGAAAGACTCCTCATTGAGTTGCCGTAACGGGCTTATGTCATCAATGATAATCACCCCCCGACCATGTGTGCCAAGTACCAAATCACTGGTACGCTTTTGCAAATCAATAAAGTGAACCGAAACCGAAGGCATATTATTTGTAAACTTCATCCAGCTTTTTCCGCCATCAATAGTAATGTAAAGTCCAAACTCTGTTCCCAAAAATAACAGATTCTCATTCTCATAATCCTCCTGAATATTGCGCACAAAACCAATTACATCTGCGTTGATAATGGATTTCCAGGTTGCACCAAAATCTGTGGTCTTGTAAGCATAGGCATTCTTATCTCCTTGCTGATAACCAGTAAATACTGCATACGCATTCCCTTTTCCAAACAGGCTTGCTTCAATGTGCCAGCATGAAGTGTTTTTTGGAAGACCTGGGATATTCAGCGTTACATTTGCCCAACTCTTACCACCGTCTCTTGTAACCTGAACATTCCCATCATCTGTACCAGCCCAAACTACATTCTCATCCAGGGGAGATTCTGTTATGGTAAAAATAGTGCAATGATTTTCGGCACCGGAATTATCGCGTGAAAGTCCTCCTGATTTTCCTTGCTCCGTTTTAAGCTTATCATTGGTTGTGAGATCAGGGGATATCTTCTCCCACGTTTCACCCATGTCTTCCGAGCGATGCACAAACTGACTCCCCATATAGAAACGATCGGGTTTATGCACACTGGTTGCCATTGGTGAGTTCCAATTAAATCGAAGTTTAGGATCACCTTTTACCGCTAAAGGTTGAATCGTTTTCGCTTGATCTTTTGCGGGATCGTATCGCCAAACGTTTTCTGCCCCCTGCATCTCAGAATAAATAAGTTTTTTGGTTGGATGTGGCAATACACGATACCCATCACCTACCCCTACACGAACCCAGTCGCGGGACTCAACACCCCCTGGTGAGGAGGAAGGTCCATACCATGATCCATTATCCTGTAATCCTCCATACACGTTATACGGCTCCTCATTATCGGTACTGACCTGATAGAATTGCGATACTGGAATGTTCTCTACCATCTCCATGGTAGTGCCACCATCCCACGAGCGATAAACACCGCCATCGGTGCCTGTATATATGCGATCTGAATTGTTGATATCAAAAACAATATCATGAATATCTGAATGCATAAAGCCCAGGTTCTTGAATGTCTTTCCCCCATCGCGGGAAATTGAACCTGAAAGTCCTCCTTTCACAATTACATCAGGATTTCTAGGATCAATAACGATTCTTGAAAAGTAGAATGGACGCACCACTATTTCGAAATCGTTGTTGAGTTGTTTCCAGTTTGATCCTCCATCCTCGCTCCGGTACAATCCTTTGTCTTTATCCTGTTCGGATTCTATTACGGTATATAGAATATTTGTATTGGATGGCGCAGCTGCGAAGGCTAACCTTCCAAGTTTGCCAGCGGGAAATCCTTTATGGATTTTATTCCAATTTTTTCCACCATCGGTTGACTTGAAAAGAGCACTGTTGCTTCCACCGGAACTAAAGTTCCAGGGAGATCTTCGAAACTCCCAGAAAGAAGCATACACAACATTGGGATCTTTTGGATCAAGAAAAAGATCGCTGCAACCAGTGGTTTTATCTACATATAAAACCTTATTCCAGGTTTTCCCTCCGTCCGTAGTTTTATATAATCCACGATCTTCACTATCACTCCACAATGCTCCCAGAACAGCAACATAAACCTCATCAGGATTTTTTGGATTAACCTGGATACCTGCAATGCGTTCTGATTTTTCTAATCCAATTTTTATCCAGTTAGTTCCGCCATCAACGGTCTTATACAATCCATCTCCTACCGAAACACTATTTCTAGTCCAGGTTTCTCCCGTGCCAACCCACACCACATTATCCGGGTTTGATGGGTCAATTGCAACCGCGCCAATGGATTGACAATAATCATCAAAGATTGGATTGAAAGTTGCTCCTCCGTTGTTGCTTTTCCAAACACCACCACCCGCAGTACCTGCGTAAATTATGCGTTCATTTTTGGGATGCAATTCCAAATCCGTTATTCGTCCACTCATTAGAGCCGGCCCAATGTGGCGAGCTTTCATATCTCCAAACAATTCTTTCCCTTTCTGTATAGGTGCATTCTGGGTCTGAGCAATTGATGGATTGAAATATGTGTTTATTGAAAGAATTAGTACAAGTAGTTTTTTCATGGCAAAAAGCTTAAAATGAAAAATTAAAAAACCCGGTAATAAAATTACCGGGCTATAGATCGTTAGAATTATTGACCTTCTGGAAACTTGAAGGCTGCTGGATCGACCTTTGGATTTACCTCAACTGCAGTGATGGCAATTACCTGGCTTTGTCCACCCTTTACTCCTTGAGACAATGAGAATGGAAAAAGAAGACCCCCAACTTCCTGGTAGTCGCTCATCTTACTTTGTGAAATTGATCCTTTGCCAGGACCAACTTTAACTTCTGATTCGGCCATTAAAGGAACAAAACTCTCTGCATCAAAATAGTAAAATGTAATGTTATCGGTAGGCTTACCATCAACATTATATGGTTTTTTAGTCAGTTTGATCTTGAATGTCTCTGAACCGTCAACGGTCTCCTTGCCTAGCAGTTCTACTTTAAATCCTTTAGACGCATAGTCTAAAAATGGATCAGGAAACTCACCCAGGCTGGCCTTAAAAATCTCAAGCGTTTCGGCATCAGATTTTTCTGCTTTCATGGTCATAAAGTTAGTATTCCATAAGGTAGTGCCATCATATACTCCTTGTTTAATCTCTTTACCCTGAAATGAGATTGAAGTCATTTGTCTTCCATCCTTAAGTTGGGTAATGATCAATGGAATTTCCAAACCCCCCTGATTAACTTTGGCCGTCATTTTAAGGCTCTCCAATGCCTTCCATTTAGCCTGACCACCAGTGTTTTCAAAATAGTTGGCAATAATTTCATCGGCTGTTTGCGCCTGAACTGCTGTAATTCCAATAAAAAAGAACACCAGTAGAAATAGATTACGATTCATAGTTTTTTTAGTTGGTTGAATTATGGTTAATAAGTTAATAGACACGTGAAATCAGGTAGTTAGTTGCAGAAATGCCATTAAAATTACAGGAATTTATTTTGTTAAGCAGAAGTTATTCAAAGCAATTTGATTCTTTACCTTCGGTTGCATCGTTAACTTTGCTTTTTTGTACTACGTATGAATAAGGCTATACCATTAATAATTCTCTTGTTTTCAGCGTGTTTTTCGGTAAATGCACAGATTTTAACACCTGCCAAATGGACCTATGAAACTTCTGTTAAAGAAGCAAAAACAGGCGATGAAATCGAATTGATCTTCAAAGCTTCCATTGATAAAGACTGGTACTTATACTCTTCAGAATTTCCGTGCGAGGACCCAATAAAGACATCCTTCAACCTCGTGCCACATGCCAGTTTCCAGATTTTGGGAAAGCTAGTGCCTATCAATCCGGTGGATAAGTATGACGATATCTTTGAGTGCGATGTCAAGATTTTCAAAAAGACAGCTGAGTTCAGACAAAAAATAAAAATCCTTTCTTCATCGATTTCTCTGAAAGGAGAATCCGATTACCAGGTGTGTACGGAAACTACAGGTCAGTGCGTTCCGGGTGGCGAAGAGTTTTCTTTTAATCTAAAGGTATCAGGAGAAACTTTACAAAATCAAAATAATGAGGAAGTCAAAATACCAACAATTGACAATGCTGCCATTAATCCTTTCATTCATGTAGAAACAAAAGGCCCAATTCTAGATTCGTCTTTAGTTAAAGAAGATCCCGCTGGAAAATCATTGTTCGGGTTTTTACTGATTTCCTTTCTGGCTGGTTTAGCAGCACTTATTACACCGTGTGTTTTCCCAATGATTCCTATGACGGTGAGCTTTTTCACCGGGAGAGGCACTCGCTTTCAGGCATTGATGTATGGATTTTTTATCATCCTGATCTATTCTCTCATCGGTGCCGCACTCGCGCCTTTGATGGGGCCCGAAACGGCCAATCATCTTTCAACTGAGTGGATTCCAAATCTGATTTTCTTCTTAGTATTTATAGTCTTTGGTCTTTCCTTTCTAGGATTGTTTGAAATCACCTTGCCCGGTTCTATAATCAATAAGGTCGACCAACAAGCTGAGAAAGGTGGCCTGGCTGGAGTGTTCTTTATGGCATTCACCCTGGTGCTCGTATCGTTTTCTTGTACAGGTCCGATTGTAGGGAGTATTTTGGTTTCATCAGCTGGCGGGGAGTTTCTGAAGCCAATCGCGGGAATGTTTGCCTTCGCCCTCGCCTTCGCGATTCCATTTACCTTGTTCGCCATTTTTCCAAACTGGATGAAATCATTGCCTAAATCAGGCGGCTGGTTGAATACAGTAAAAGTAGTTCTGGGATTTGTTGAAATTGCTTTAGCCTTTAAGTTTCTGAGCATTGCCGATCAGGCTTTCCATTGGGGAATTCTCGATCGCGAAATCAACATCGCCATCTGGATTGTGATTGTTGTCTTGATTGGAATTTACCTGATGAAAGGATTTCGGATGCCCGGTGATACCGGTAAAGATGCTGAAGACAAAACCGTGAGCGTATTACGTGCTTCATTAGCCATGATTGCCTTTGTATTTGCCGTGTATCTTATACCCGGTATGTGGGGTGCGCCACTCAAGGCTTTGGCAGGCTACCTGCCTCCAATGTATACACATGATTTTAATGTTATCTCTGCTTCCGAAAAATCTGGTAGTGTATGCGATGAACCCAAATATGCTGACTTTCTCCACTTGCCCCATGGTTTGAGCGGATACTTTGACTATGATCAGGCACTTGCGTGTGCTCGTCAGCAGGGCAAACCTTTGTTTATTGATTTCACTGGCCATGGCTGCACCAATTGCCGTGAGATGGAAGCTAATGTGTGGTCCGATCCGCAGGTGCTTCAACGATTGAATACAGATTATGTAGTAGTTGCATTATATGTAGATGACAAAACCGTATTGCCCGAAAGTGACTGGTACACCTCCACCTATGATAATAAAGTGAAAAAGACCATCGGCAAACAAAATGCAGACCTTCAAATCACAAACCTGAACAATAATGCACAACCATTTTACGTATTGGTTGGCAAGGATGAGCGGGTACTGGTATCGCCCTATGGGTATAATCTCAATGCAGAAAAGTTTGCCCGGTTTTTGGATGTAGGGAAGAAAAAATACAAGGAGCTGTATCCCTAAAAGTGCTATCTTTGAGCATATTACTGGTTCGGAACCAGATTTTTTAAACTAAACTTGTGGCAAATTTGGGCCACTATTTTTTAAGTGATGATGTTTTTCAAATCTCCTGTTGCAAAGAAAGTAGGGATTGCCGCTGTCTCAATTGTATTAGCTGTCGTTGCTTTCTTTTGGATTGATGCGAAGACTTCTTTTTTCTCGTCAGCCGGTGATTATGCTGTAGAAAGCTATTCTTCACATCATGTAGAACGCGAAATCGTGTTGCCAGTATTTCTGCATGGCATGGTCGTTAACAACCTGCACGTTGTGGAAGATGAGGTGAAGCGCAATCAGCGATTTACCGATTTACTTTCCGGATACTATGTTTCTCCAACCGTTTTGCAACAACTAAATCTGCTGCCTCGAAGCACGTACGATTTCAGAAAAATTTCTGCGCATAAAAAATACACGTTATTAGTAGAACACGATTCCTTAAAAACAATTCGTGCGCTGGTGTATGAACCAAATCCGATTGACTATGTGGTGTTTCATTTAAGAGATTCACTGTTAGTCGAAGCTTGTCAGCGAAAAGTTGATACCCTGGAACGACAGATCTCTGGTAGAATCGAATCCACCTTGTCGCACACCATTGAAGCGATGAATGTTTCGCATGATCTCACAAATAAATTCGTTGACATTTTTGCGTGGGTAGTAGATTTTCAACGATTGCAAAAAGGCGATCAGTTTAAATTGATCTATGAAGAAAACCTGGTGGATGAGAAAGCGATAGGCATTGGAAGAATTCTCGGTGTTTATTTCGAGCATTCCAGCAATGGATATTATGCTTTCCCTTTTGATCAGGGAGATGGCCCTGATTACTTTGACGAAAATGGAAATAGTTTGCGGAAAGCTCTCCTAAAATATCCCATCGAGTTTTCGCGGATCAGCTCGCGTTATTCAAAAAATCGCTTTCATCCCGTAGTTAAAGTTTTTCGCCCTCACCTGGGAACTGACTTTGCGGCATCAACTGGCACCCCTATTCGTTCCGTGGGTGACGGTATCGTGGAAGAGGCTCAATACAAAACCAACAATGGTAACTATGTAAAGATCAGACATAATGGTACCTATACAACTGGCTATCTCCATATGTCAAAAATTGCAAGCGGGATAACTCCGGGCACGCGTGTGCGCCAGGGACAAACGATAGGGTACGTGGGCAGTACGGGTCTGGCGACCGGCCCGCATTTATGTTATCGATTCTGGAAAAATGGAGTTCAGGTGGACGCCCTTAAAGTCGAGTTACCTCCTTCTCAACCAGTGAAAACTGATTATTTCCAATCTTTCGAACGAGTGAAAGAAGAAATTATAAAACGATTGGAGTTAATTCCCTTTCCCTCTAATTCTTCAGAAGTAGAGGTTGCCGTGCGCTGATTGCATTATTCCAGCAATTTTCCTGTTACTTTTTTGTTTATAAGGTAACTTACGGCTGTCCCTGTTGGCATTTTGCGTGATTGATCCTATGCAGAGGTTTTATCTTATCCTTCTATTCCTGGTTTTAGCGCTTCCGGGCTGGACACAAAAGGTGAGTCTGGTGTTAAGTGGCGGTGCCGCTAAAGGTATCGCTCATGTGGGGGTTCTCAAGGCTCTGGAGGAAAATGAAATCCCCATCGACTATATCACAGGTACTTCTATGGGCGGTATCATTGGGGGTTGCTATGCTGCGGGCATGAGCCCCAACCAAATCGAAGAAATTGTTCTATCAAAAGAGTTTTTACTGTGGGTAAATGGCAAGCTGGAAGAGGGACATAACTATTACTTTGCCCGCAAAGATGACGATGCGTCTTTTCTTCGGCTGAACTTATCCCTTGATTCAACTTTTTCAATCCTGCTCAATACCACAATTGTCAATGACTTATCGCTGAACTTTGCGCTGGCCGAAAAATTCGCTCAACCTTCGGCTATTGCAAAAAATAATTTTGATAGTCTTTTTGTTCCACTTCGGGTAGTGGCATCAGATATCTTTACTCAAAGTGAAGTCGTTCTTTCAAAAGGATCTCTCAGTGACGCCCTACGGGCAACGCAAACGGTTCCCTTCTTCTACAACCCAATTCGCATTGATGGTAAATATCTTTTCGATGGTGGTGTGTACAATAATTTTCCTGTGGACGTTGCCCTGAAGGAGTTTTCTCCAGATGTGATTATTGGCATCAATGTATCTTCAAAAGTCTATAAAGAATATCCGTATGGTGAAGACGAAAAGTTAATCTACCGTTCACTTCTTTACATGCTACTTGATAATTCTGATCCGTCTGAAATTCCTGCTTCTGGAATTTATATTCAGCCCAACTTGTTGCCATACACTTCATTCGACTTTACTGATGCCAAAGCGCTAATTGACAGTGGCTACGTGCAAACCATAAGGCAGATGACAGAAATAAAACAAAAAATAAATTCAAGAAGAACTTGCGAATCAGTAGCCGTTGCGCGCAATAAATTCAACAATAGAAGTGCCCCCTTTTTAATTGATCAAATTCACTTTTCTGGATTTACTTTCAATCAGCAAAAATTCATTAACCGTTTTTTTAATAGTGGTAAACGTCTGCTAACATTCAACGAGATAAAATCAGGTTTTTACCGTCTTGTTTCAAATGATTACTTTAATAACCTCTATCCCGGTTTTATTTTTAATCCTTCGAAACAAAACTTCAATTTTAGCCTTACCAAAAGGCCCCAAAACAATTTTCAGGTAGACTTCGGTGGGGTTATTGCGACCCGAAACATCAGTAATATTTACCTCGGGATGAATTACTATTACTTTAACCGAACCCTTACGCATATCAATGCAAACTTCTCGGCAGGTAATTTTTATAAATCTGCGCAAGTAAAAGCCCGGATTGATTTCCCAAATCGGGGTCAATTCTATTTAGAGCCCATCGGTACTTTTAACAAGTGGGATTTTCTTCAGGGGAATGATTTGGTGGTGAAAAATTTCTCGCCCACGGTCCTTTATCGCATTGATCGGAAAATAGGAGTCGCCCTTGGAATTCCGGTCGGGAAAAATTACAAAATGACAATTGAAGGCTCCTATCTGAATAACCGGGATCAATATCTAAACACAGATGTACTGACCTCCACGGATACCCTGGATATCTTACGGTTAAGTGGAAGTCGGGCTGGAATAGCCTTTACTTCTAATACACTTAACCGAAAGCAATATGCATCTATGGGAAAATCCTATTCATTTTCGGTTGATTGGTTGGGTGTTGTCGAAAACTACGAGCCAGGCAACACTTCCTTGATTACAGAGCCCCAGTCAAATTATCGATCATGGATGCGGGCCAGAGTTTCCTTAGAACAATATTTTAGAAAGGGCATTTATAGTTCGGGGTACTTCTTTGATGGTGTCCTGTCGAATCAGCCTGTCTTCACTAATTATATGGGCACAATTATAAATGCTCCTGCCTTTACCCCCATTCAGGACAGCAGGACATTACTGCTTCAAAATTTTCGGGCCTTTAATTATATAGCAGGGGGGTGGCGAAATGTCTTCACGATTCAAAAAAGTCTTGACTTTAGACTAGAAGGATATTTGTTCAAACCATTTGAGTCCATCGGGATGTCGCAAAATCAGGAGGCCACCTTGAATGGTGATCTCACAAAAATTTATTTTGCTGCAACTGCCGGTCTTGTGCTTCATTCCACTGTGGGGCCGATTAGCTTAAGTGTAAATTATTACGATGACAACGAAAACGAACTGGGTGTACTCCTGCATGTAGGGTTTCTTCTTTTTAATAAGACTTCAATGGAGTGATTCCCTCAAAACAAGCTACTTAATCAAATCCTTCTCGGAAAGAATCATCTTGATTGATGTAATTATTTTCCCCTTTTTCAATTTTTAGCTATGTTTATCTTTTAATCCAAACGCTTAGCTATACGCTGTGTATTTTATATGAGAAAAATTCTATTAATCCTTTGCCTTGTTCAGGGGATCTACTTCTCAAATGGTCAGTCTGTTCAATGGGCATCGAAAGTACTTGAAGTTTCTTCAGAGCTAACTCCCATTCAATATTCTGCACAACAGGCATTGGGTCAACCTAATGTGTTGCCTGCTGGAGGTCAAAATCCAGCCGCCTGGACACCCGATAAACCAAAGCGCACAGAGTTCATAAAATTGGGATATGATAACCCCATTCAAATTCAACAAATCGCCATTGCCGAATCCTACAATCCTGGCGCGCTCTTTAAGGCTTATCTGTACGATGAGGCTGGTAAAGAATACCTCGTGCATACCTTCAATCCAATGGTAGTTCCCTTGCAAGGCCGCATGTTAAATGTCTTTGTGGAAAAAACTGCTTATAAGGTTACAGCCGTGAAGCTTGAGTTTGATGGCAGTGCATTGCCCGATTACTTTTCATTGGATGCTGTGGCCATTTCTGATTCTCACATTCCGATTATTGCCAACATCGATTTACCTGAACTTCTTAGCAAAGGCCTTGTAGTAGAAAGACTTGATGCAAATGTAAACAGCGACTTTAGCGAGTACAATCCTTTACTATCTCCGGATGGCAAGACCCTTTACTTCAGCCGAAAGAACCATCCAGAGAATGTAGGCGGCACCAGTGATAAAGAAGACATCTGGTATTCTGAACTTGGCTCGGATGGTAAGTGGTCGTTGGCTAAAAATATGGGGCCGCAATTCAATAATGACCAACCAAATTTTGTCAATACAGTAGCTGCCACACCAGATGGTAAGGCGGTGGTTTTGCTGCTCGGAAACAAGTATATGGACAAGGGTAAAATGGTTGCCGGAGTTTCGATCAGTACTAATATTGGTGGCACCTGGAGCGATCCCAAGCCGATCCAAATAGAAAATGATTACAACTATAATGAGAAGGCCAACTACTTTTTAGCAAACACAAGAAAGTCTTTGCTCATGTCCGTAGAACGAGAGGATACTCAGGGCGGAAGAGATCTTTATGTAAGCTTTGAAAAAGACGATGGAACCTGGACTCAACCTCTTAACCTTGGCAAAACCATTAACACAGTTTCTGAGGAGTCTGCTCCATTCCTTGCTTCGGATGATAAAACATTATACTACTCATCGAATGGATTTAGTGGCTATGGAGGGAGTGATGTTTACATGTCTAAACGCCTCGATGATACATGGACCAATTGGTCTTCGCCAGAAAATCTAGGCCCCGAAATCAATACTAAGTTGGATGATTTGTTTTTCAACATTCCTTCAACCAGTCAGTATGCATACTATTCCAGAGGTATCACGGCCGATAATTCAGACATCTTTCGTGTTAAGATGCCGATGTTCATGACCCCCGAACCAATTGTAATTGTAAAAGGGAAACTTATTGATTCAAAGACAGGCAAGCCCATTGGAGCAAAAATTATCTATGAAAGACTTTCCGATGGAAAAGAAGTTGGCGTAACTTATTCCAATCCGGAAACGGGAGAATATGAAATCCATTTGCCCGGTGGACAGCAATATGGGTTCCGTGCTGAAGCCAAAGACCACATCTCAGAGAATCAAAATTTAGATCTTCGTAACTATACAAAAGATGGAGCAGTGGCTGTGAAGGATATCACCCTGGCACCGATCGGGGTAGCCCTTGTTGAAGAGAACGCAAAGATTACATTGAATAATATCTTCTTTGATTTCGACAAATCCATTCTAAAAAAGGAGTCATTCCCTGAGCTTAATCGTATTGTAACTTTGATGAAGGAGCGCCCTACCATGCAGGTAGAAATTTCCGGGCACACAGATCCGGTTGGCCCGGACGCTTATAACCTTGGGCTTTCGGAAAGAAGAGCAAAATCTGTTTCGCGATATCTGTCAGAACAGGGAGTTGCTGCTGAGCGCATCACTACTACTTTCTTTGGAGAAACACAGTTGATCGATACAAGCAACACCCGAGAAGGCAATCGGAAAAATCGCAGGGTTGAATTTAAAATCTTAAAGATGTAACCATGAGAGTTATTTCTTTCTTTCTCTTTTTCTCGTGTTGTTTAACCGCTTATGGTCAAGCTCCGGACACCCTGATTTATGCTCAGGGCAAAATTGTAAATGCCCTAACGAAAGAACCGGTATTTGCCCGTATCTCGTACCAAAGTCTGCCTTACGGAAGTAAAGTAGGATTCCTTTCAGGAGTTTCTTTTTCATTTCCTCTTTACGATGGTGAGAAATACTCGGTAACTGTTGAGGCTGCTGGCTTTGCACCCTCCAAATACATGCTTGATCCTGCGGAAGCCAATAGCGAGCGAAGAGTTATCAAAGATATTGAGTTGAACATACCCTCAGGTGCTGCAAACAATGCCGAAACTACCCATACCGTAGGGAAAGTAATGCGCTTGGATAACCTGATTTTTGATGCTGGCAAAGCAAAGATTGCGCCCTCTTCTTATTCTGAATTGGATGAAGTTGCAGTGATGTTGAAAAATAATCCGCGCATGGTAATTCAGTTGGAAGGTCATACGGATACACGGGGCGATGCAAAATTAAATCTGAAACTCTCTCAGGATCGGGTAAACGCGGTGAAGACTTACCTTATTTCCAAAGGCGGAAATAAGAATAAAATTAAAACAAAAGCTTTTGGTGGTATCCAGCCTCTAAGTCTGGAAAATACTGAAGAGGCCCATGCATTAAACAGAAGAGTGGAACTTCGGATTCTCGAAAACTAACGGGAAGCAATTACTGAATTTGAATTTCTTAAATACCTGACGAAAGGCCTGATCAGGTCCTTTTTTAATTCTTCATTCAGGTTGCTGTCTATTATTGATTTTACAAGGATTACGGCAAACTCAGACGTGCGGGGTGATTCATAAATTTTTCTTGCCTGATCTAGTTTAGCCGCACACTCCACAAGGTTTTTACTATTGTAAGCTGTGACGGCCTGGTTGAAATATAAAAGGCCGGGGAGTTGATACGGTTGCACAACATGATAAAGATTCAAATCGTATTTGTAGTGAGCTTTATCCGATTGAGAGGGGTTGATGAAAAGTTCGTTATTTCTATACGTTGAAATCCTTTGCTCAATTTGTATAGGATCGGTAACAATACCGTTGTACCGATCGGTAGATTCCAGTAACACCGGACCCTTGTCAGTTTCTACTGAAAGAAAAATGTGATAGTTGGTTTCTATTATCTTAAAATCATAACCAAATTCCTCCAAGACCACACTTAAAAAACTGGTGGCACTTAGACAATCATAATTACCACGTTCAAAAATTTCTGAGAACTGAGTATAGGGCTTATAGGTATTAAAGAACTTCTTATAGGAATCACGAAAAATCAGCCTTACAAATTCTTGGTCAGAATGTTTTTCTCTTTTCTCGCGAAGAGTTGATATAAACCCATTCATTTTATTGGCTATCATCATAGGATCTGTGGCTGTATGACTCCTGACAAGATCCTGCAGCAAATCCGTATGCTGGGTCCTCCCCGACAAAGGAAGACCAATCAAAAAGCATAAGAAAAGCAAACGATACATTACCTAAGTGTTAAACTTGATAACATAAATTTAACATTCAGGTAACACAAGTCAACTGTCAGTAACATAAACTTAACATTGGGGAATCTCGAAAAACCCGATTTTCTTCTAAAATCCCCTCTATTTGAAGGAAAAACCACAAATCAGGGAAGAGTCACACAAACACCTTTCAGAAAACTGAAAAGAATAATTTCTTGCTTTGAGGATAACCCAGATCTAAGGCTGAAGTGGATTAGGGTGTGTTGGATTAACCTAACCTTAGCCTACGGGTATCCCAATGATACGGAGGTTTATGCACCATTTTTAGATGCTATCCGTTGTGTTTTCAGTTGGCGAATTTGGCTGCCGGAATGCCTCCGGAATTGCTAATTTTGCATTCCTTTCAAACCATCGAAATTGCTATGAAAATCGTGAAGAAAGTACTTATTGGCCTGGGTGTGTTTATAATTATTTTAGTAGCTGCCGCCATTATTATTCCGGTAGTATTCAAAGACGACATCAAGGCTGCCATCGATAAGGAAATCGCTAAAAGTGTAAATGCGGATGTGCTTTTTGATGTTAATAATTTTGATCTCACCTTATTCAGAAATTTCCCAAATATTACAATTGAAGTTAGGGAGCTAGGGGTTTTTAACAGAGCTCCTTTTGAAGGAGTTCCCCTCTTTATAGTTGAAGAATTAGCGGTTGAGGTAAACCTGAAGGATGTATTATTTGGAGATCAACTTAGATTAAAGGGCATCTCTCTCGTTAAGCCCCAAATCACGATAAAGGTACTAAAGGATGGTAGTGCAAATTATGACATTACTTATCCTTCTGTTGATACTATTAGTGTTGCCGCTGAAGAATCGGGTTCATTTTCTTTTGGGATTGATCATTGGTCAATTACAGACGGTCAACTTGTCTATGACGATCAGTCTATTCCTTTTTATACTACGCTGCGAGGATTAAATCATTCCGGGAGTGGGAACTTCAATGAAAAGGAGTTTGATCTCAAAACTCAAACCCTGGCCGATTCATTGACCGTTGCTTATGATGGCGTTGAATATCTGACAAACAAACGAGCTCAAATAGATGCTACCATTGGGATAAGCGAAGAATACACACGTTATACGTTTAAAGATAATACGACCAGGCTCAACGACTTTGTAATGAGCGCGTCTGGGTGGTTTAAAATGAATGAGAATGACTATGGCATGGATCTTCAATTTAAAAGCCCAGAGAATAGCTTTAAGAGTTTATTGTCCCTCGTTCCAGGAATTTATACGAAAGACTTTGGCAGTATCGAGACCAAAGGCGATCTGGCTTTTGCGGGTTTTGCAAAGGGAACCTATAGCGATACTCAAATGCCGGCATTCAACCTGGCATTGAATGTTAAGGATGCGATGTTCAAATATCCCGATTTACCTACGGCCATCTCCAATATCAATATGGATTTACTGGTGGATAATAAAACCGGGGTGATTGATAACACGGTTGTCGACCTGAAAAAACTCCATTTGGATTTCGGAGCTAATCCTGTGGATGTGCACTTGTTGATCGAGAACCTAAAAGATTACCGCCTTGATGGTAATTTAAAAGCTTCTCTTAATCTGGCAGAATTAGGCAAGATGTTTCCCATGGAGGGTCTTGAAATGAAAGGTCTCTTTTCCATCAACGCCTCTGCTAAAGGTGTGTATGATAGCTTGAAAAAGATTATGCCTGCCATGAATGCATCGATGTCGCTGGCAGACGGCTATGTAAAGTCATCTGAGTTCCCACTACCCCTTGAAGATCTGCATTTCAATTCTTCTGTCGAGAATTCAAGTGGCAAAATGGCCGAGACTTTGATCACTGTAAAGGATTTTAGTATGCTGATGGATGGCGAAAAATTCAAAGCTGACCTAGTGCTGCAAAACCTGGACGATTATACCTGGGATGTTAAAGCAAATGGGGGAATCGATCTCGAGAAAATCACGAGGATATTCCCGGTAGAGGGCATGACTCTTGCCGGCAAGGTAAAGGCTGATATTCAGACAAAAGGAAAATATTCCGACCTGGAGGCTAGCCGATATGATCGATTACCTACTAGTGGAACGGCCTCCTTGAAAGATTTTAAATACACTTCGAAAGATCTTCCCTATGCTGTTACGATTAGTCAATCAGAAGCTGTGTTTGATCCAAAAAAAATTGAATTGAAAAATACAGCCGGCACTATTGGCAAAAGTGACTTTGCAGTAACGGGAGCTATCAACAATTACATTGGCTACCTGTTTGGCCCCAACGAAACTATAAAGGGTACTCTGAATTTTAATTCAACTCTTTTGGATCTCAATGAATTCATGACTGAGACCGAAGAGACAACCACCGCTTCTGACACCGCTTCAGTCGGAGTTATCCCGGTTCCTGAAAATATTGACTTCCTGCTTCATTCCAAGATCAAAACTGCCAAGATGATGGACTTCACACTTACGGATGCCGTGGGTGATATTGTTGTAAAAGACGGAGTCGCTAATCTGGATGGTATAAAATTCAACTTGCTGGGGGGTGCCTTTGTTGTTAATGGAACTTACAACACAAAAGACATTAAACACCCGCTCTACGATTTTGGACTTAAGGTCGAACATCTGTCAATTCAACAGGCAGCCAGTTCATTTTCTATTGTACAAACGTATGCCCCTATTGCGGGCCTTGTGAATGGAAATTTTGGTTCCGATTTTAAAATGAGTGGTGAACTTGGTCAAGACATGATGCCGAACATGAGTACTGTAAATGGAAATGGGTTAATAAAAATCGCGCAGGCCGCGCTGTCTCAATCAAAATTAATTTCGGGAGTTACATCCTTAACAAAACTGGAAGATGCTGATAATGTAACATTAAAAGATGTGCTTATGTCAGCAACTATTAAAGACGGGCGCTTAAGTGTTAAACCATTTAGTGTAAAGTTTGGTGATTACGTAACCAATATCAGCGGAAGCACAGGATTAGATGGGTCTATTGCTTATATATTAAAGATGAATGTTCCTGCTGGAAAACTCGGTTCGCAATTTCAGGGGTTTGTCAATCAAACTACAGGTGCCAACAATCCAACCT
This sequence comes from Cyclobacteriaceae bacterium, assembly GCA_044229915.1. Lineage (GTDB taxonomy): Bacteria > Bacteroidota > Bacteroidia > Cytophagales > Cyclobacteriaceae > ELB16-189. The sequence goes on along the minus strand of JBGASB010000002.1, from coordinate 485,279 downwards.
CAGAAATTCCTGTAACTATCGGACTAGGTGGAACCTACAACAACCCCAAGGCCACGTTGATGACTCAAGAGCAACAGGCGCAGGTAAAAGAAGCTGTAACAGCTGCTGCTGAAGAAAAGGGCAAGCAAGCCGTGCAGGATGTTTTGGGAGGAAAAAAGCCAGAAGAAGCACTAAATGATTTACTGAATCCTAAAAAAGATACTACCAAGGCTGGCGAGGTTGTTCCAAAAGACTCAACCAAAACCGATGTAAAACAAGAGGCTCAAAAAGTGTTGGAGGATAAATTGCAAAACCTGTTGAAAAAGAAGAAAAAGAATTAATGCTTCGATTTCTAAGGGCCGCCCGGCCTTTATTTTATCTTTCTCAATTCAATTCCTGTAAAGAATCCTTCTTTGATTAGCGCCATTAATTGCGCTGGGGTGGGGTTAATCTGGTAAAAGGTATCATCGTTGCGATCAATTTCCTTAATGGGTACTTTCCTTGAGATTTTTCGAAGCATCTCTTTGCGCTTTGAATCATCCTGGATGTCAATCAACATAAATTCGAGAACGCCAGGAGATTTCTCCTTTATTAATCGAAGTACCCATTGATCACCTTCCTTGAAATTTACGAAGTAATAGTTTTCGTAAAATTTCACCACTAATGTATCACTAAGTCTTCCTTTTCCAAGCCAATCCTTGTCCTCCATATCTTTAAAATGGTAGCCCCAGGATTCAATGATCAGTGTATCGCCAATTTCTCCGGTAGCTTTATCCCGGGTAGCATAGGAGCCTCTAATGGCTGAAGGAACCTCTTTTAAAGGGGCAATCCCCGCAGGCTGTGGCTCCCGAAAAGTGACTTCCTTACAGGAGTATAGAAGTGTAGACCAAAACAAAATAAGAATCAGCAGCCGCATGCGCTCTAAATAGAATATAAACCGAGAATAAAGTTATCAAAATAACACATTCAATTGCGAATGTATAAGTCACCCTGCTTTGTGTACTCCTGCCTGAGGCGAGGAATTCTCCCCATCATTTTTACCATTAAATTATTCTTATCTACAATAACCTCGGGGGCATCCTGAACAAATGATTGATCGACCCGCACTACATTTTCAAAGTAGTCAGCTTCTGTAAAAATACGCTCAGCAAGTTGCCAGTCATAGAAGTTCGAGGCCAGTTGATTTGATTCAAACAGACCCCAATCTGTACCTAATACCAACACTCGTTTTCCTATAACCTGACTGGAATATTCGGATTTTGCAGGGAATAGGTTTGTATAGTCAATAATTCCAATTTTTTGATAACGCGCCAGATAACTGGTTATTATGATTCCTCCAATGAATATCCAAATCATTATTTCTCCTATCCACTTTCTCGAGATCAACAAAAAGTAATGGCTAGTGAAGTAAGCAAGGGGTGGAGCAAATGTGATAACCCGTGATGGGCTCATTTTGCCTGATAAAATTATTTCTGCAATGGCAATCAATAACCAAACAAACATAATTTGCAAAAGTTGAGACTGATATTTGGTGAGTCGTGCATCGCGGTTGAGCATGACAAGGGAAAAGATAAAATATGTAATCGGTATAAAGGAGAGATAGACCATCGATGACAGACTGATGAGATTACTGCTCATCCACTCATTCCCCACATAATAATTATTCCAGAGCGAACTGAAATTTCCTCTCACAAAATAAACTGTGGCCAGCAAGGCATGTGGTAATAAAAATCCAAAAAACAAGATCAGCGCCTTGCGTATAGTTAGACGGGTAAAGAGAAGGAGTATAATCAACGTGCCGGGCAAGAAAACTGAATAGCTGAATACAATGAGTGAGGCTATACCCAGATATAGCCCCAGATTAAATAAAATGTTATCCTGTTGAATTCTGAATTCTACCTCCTTGAAAAGATTATTTAATGCAAACAGCAGGAATGTGCTGGCCAGAAGTTCGCCCGAAAGGGAAAGCATGTCAAATGAAAAAAAACAGAGCACTCCAAAGATTAATGCCGGCAAATAGGTGCTTTCATTCTGGGCTTTATTGTTGATCAGGAGTATCGCAAAGAAGGCTCCCTGAAAAAAAATAATTAGTAACGACAAAATATGCCGCGCTGTGAGCGATCTGCCAAAAAGCAAGTCAACCCAGCCGGAAACCCACGAAGCTAAAGGGGGTGTGCTGGTCAGTAATTGACTATAAAGACTTTTTCCGCCATTTAGCGACTCCCCCAAAACGATGCTTCTTAATTCATTTAAGGTGATACTTACCGGATCTAAGAAAAAACCAAGGCTAACAAGAACGAGCAGAACAAATATGCCCAAAAGCCGATACGGATCATTTACACGAAAAATACGAAGGAACACTGGCGCTTAATTGTTGCACAAATAAAATAAAAAAGTTGACAGTCTTTGCCAATATAAAATGTGGCGGCTTATCTTAGTATCTTTGCGCTATGAGTGGAACCGTGAGACAACAGAAGTACAGCAAGTTGATTCTGAAAGAATTAAGCAACATTTTCCTTAAAGATAAGAGAGGGATTATTGGAAATGTATTTATAACCATTGCTGATGTTCGGATGAGCCCCGACCTGAGTGTGGCTAAAGTCTATTTAAGTATGACTCTCACCAAAGACAAAAAAGCTGTTTTGGCCAGTATCGAATCACATAAAAGTGAAATCAGAAAAGCGCTTGGCGACCGTATCCGTAATCAAGCCCGGATTATACCAGCCCTCGTATTTTTTATTGACGAAATTGAAGAGAATGCGCAACGTATGGAAGATCTGATTAAAAATCTTCACATCCCCAAAGAAAGCAAAGATGAGTAGGTGTCAACCTTTCTAAACTATTTAACTTTCATTTGAACCTCTCCCTTTTCATAGCCAGACGATATTTTCTTTCAAAAAGAAAGAAAAATTTCATCAATATCATTTCGCTGCTTTCAATGATTGGGATAGCCTTCTCAACAGCCGCATTAATCATCGTGCTTTCTGTTTTCAATGGATTGGAAGGACTACTTCGCTCCCTCTACTCTTCGTTTGATCCGGAAATAAAAGTTGAACTTAAGAAAGGAAAGTCTTTTGAAGTTACTCCGGAATTCATCTCAAAAATTCAAGCAATCGAAGGCGTAGGTATTGTTACCGAGGTAATCGAGGACTATGCCTATGTGCGGTATCGGGACGCGGATATGGTAGTAACGATGAAAGGGGTTAGCGACAATTTCATAGATCAGCACCGGTTGGATGATCATCTGGCTGATGGGCAGTTGGTATTAAAAGAAAATAATATTGACTATGCCATCATTGGTCGTGGGGTACAGTATGCTTTATCTGTAGGAGTAAGCGAAAATCTTTTCCCCCTTCAGATATTCTACATTAAAAACATGAAGTCTTCCTCATTAGATCCATCGCAATTATATGCCCGCAAATCCATTGAGCCAGGAGGTGTTTTCTCTATTGAAAAGAACTACGATGAAAACTACATTTTCGTTCCACTGCAGTTTGCCCAAGACTTGCTGAATTATGGCAACAAAAGGACCTCTTTGGAAATTCAAACTGACAAGGAATCAGATGTGAAAAGGGTTCAACAAAAAATCATCAATGCGTTAGGTGAAAATTTTAACGTGCTAACCAATGAAGAACAACACAAGGATCTGTACCGACTGCTAAAAATTGAAAAACTTTTCACTTTCGTTGCCTTAACTCTCCTGGTGCTGGTAGCATCCATTAATATTTTCTTTTCTCTTATGATGCTGGCGCTTGATAAGAAAAAGGATATCTCCATACTGTTTGCGCTGGGCAGCCACGATCATCTGATTCGGAAAATTTTTCTGAGTGAAGGGGCATTGATTGCTTTTATCGGAGCAATTGCCGGACTGATGCTGGGAGGAATAATTTGTTGGTTGCAGGATACCTTTGGTTTGGTGGGAATGGGCATGGAGAATGCCATAGTCTCAAACTACCCCGTTAAAATGCGGGTTGCTGACTTTGTACTTACCTCTGGAGTAATAATTTGCATAACCATACTTGTTTCCTTTTACCCAGCCCGCCTGGCCGCCCGATCCTACTCAATCGAGTCCCTTTAAGATGTAATTATCAAGCATGATTTGAGGTCAGATTTTCAATAATAATTGGCCAAAATTGCCTAATTTGCAATTCTGCTTATTCTGTAAAGTGCCTAAAATGAGCCTTTTGGAACTCTTTTGAAAGTCGGGGGCATCTTATCGAACCAGTAGTTAAGGTAAACCATAGCCATGAAAGTTTCGGCAGCCCAGCCTTTTCAAATCATCTACTCGCTATATCAGCACGAGTACCTGGGCTATATTTTCGAATCCTTCATCGTACATCTTGACGAAAAAGGCAAGCTCACCTACCAACATCAGAATATCTCTCATAAAAACGCGCGCGAATTTTCAAAGGGGCTTGACGATCGTGATTTTGAGTTAATTGAAATGATGGATAGTATGAGCCAGGATGCGGTGCTCAGACATTTTTCGAAAAAAATAATGAAGCCCGATGAGTTCTTCAGCAAAGTCTTTAAAAAGGATAAAGGGGACGAACTTCTGCAAGAACAGATTGAGGCTTTCATGGAAAAGCGAAGGGCTGCGGTGTTGGAAAAAATGAAAGGTAAAATGCTTTTCGAAATGGGTAACGATGGTGAGCCTACCTGGCGCAAAGTAGACGTGCTTGAAAAGCGGGCAAGCATCCAGTTTCATTTTCGCAGGAGCGAAGAAAATACTAATTACTACCCAACCATAACTTACGAAGGCAAGCGTATAGATATTCCAAACCCAAGCGCCTATCTGATCTGCAAACAACCCGCATGGATGGTGCTGAATGGAAAACTCTATGGTTTCGAAAAGTCCGTGGATGGTAAAAAGCTGCTTCCCTTTTTAAGTAAGAAGCATGTCGTTATTCCTAAGAATCTGGAGGAGACGTATTACAATCGATTTGTTGCGCCCCTGATTGCTTCCTTCGATGATATTGAAGCCCATGGATTTGAAATCAACAAAAACGAATACGACCCCCACCCATTACTTACAATTTCTGAACTGCCTCCGGCAAGCTCCAAAGAGGTTCCATCATTATTTGGTGCCACAGGATCGGAAGACGGTATAAGCAATGACGAAGCAGGCAAAATTGTCTTTGACCTTTCCTTCAAATACGGAAAGCACCGCTTTCGCGGAGATGCCTTTGGCCCTGTAAGCGTTACTGTAGAGAAAAAGGAAAATGATTACGTCTTTCATAGGGTCAAGCGAAATACGGAGACTGAAAAGAAATACGCGCAAACTCTCATCAAATTAGGTTTACCACTGCGAGGTTTTCGTACAGCAGTCGATAAGGCTCAGGCCTTTTCGTGGCTCAACGAAAATCGGGTAAACCTGCTTAACCTCGGCTTTGAAGTAAGTCAACCGGACAATCGTGATAAAAAATATTTTGTTGGTAAGGCCATAATAGAATTGGAGGTAAAAGAAAACATTGACTGGTTCGATATCCACGCCAAGATTCGCTTTGGTGAATATGAAATCTCTTTTAAGGAACTCCGAAAACTGATTCTAAAAAAGAAAGTTGAGTTTAAACTGCCCAATGGAGAAATCGCCATTATTCCTGAAGCGTGGCTGATAAAATACGGGGATTTATTCGCGATGAGCGAAACTCACGGGGATCATGAGAAACCTGTTTTAAAGAAACATCATATCAATCTGCTTCGAGAGCTTGAAGAAGGCAACCTGGCGAAGGTTCATATGAGTGAGCGCCTGCGCAACCTCCAATCATTCAGTGGCATTAAGGATTATCCACTTCCAGAAAAATTTGTCGGTACACTACGTCCCTATCAAAAAGCCGGTTATAACTGGCTGCGTTTTCTCAATGAGTTTCATTTGGGTGGCTGTTTGGCCGATGACATGGGACTTGGAAAGACGGTTCAAACGTTAGCCTTGCTTCAGGCTGAAAAGGAAAGAGGTAATGCCGGAACCTCCTTATTGATCATGCCTACTTCCCTCATTTACAACTGGGAAATGGAGGCAAGTAAATTTACTCCTGAGTTAAAGATTCTAACCTACACCGGCACACTTCGTAATAAAGACATTAGCCGTTTCAGCAAATATGATGTGGTGCTTACTTCCTATGGTATCACTCGCCTGGATGTTGAATTATTTCAGAAGTTTTATTTCAACTATATTATTCTTGACGAATCGCAGGTGATAAAAAACCCGGGCAGCAATATTGCCAAAGCGGTAATTGAGCTTAAGTCGCGATACAAGTTAACGCTTACCGGTACTCCGCTCGAAAATACCACCCTTGATTTATGGTCTCAGATGACTTTCATTAATCCTGGTTTATTGGGCGGCCAAACTTTTTTCAAGAATGAATTCCAGGTACCGATTGAAAAGAGACATGATGAGGTGAAAGTGAAAAAACTGAACTCCATCATTAAACCTTTTATGTTGCGAAGGCTTAAGTCGCAGGTAGCAACCGATCTTCCTGAAAAAGTAGAAAATATCTATTATACCAACATGACGGTTGAGCAGGAAAAGAAGTATGAGGAAGCTAAATCTTTTTATCGCCACAAAATTCTTGACCTGATTGATAAGGAAGGCATCAACAATACACGAATGATGATCCTTGAAGGCTTGACCAAGTTACGCCAGCTTTCAAATCATCCTAAAATGATTGACCCGCGCTATGAGGGTGATTCTGGCAAGTTGGAAGATGTTTCGCATATGCTGGAAAATGCCCTGCTGGAAGGCCACAAGGTTCTTGTGTTCAGTCAGTTTGTCAAGCATCTTGAAATCATTAAGGAAATGTTGAAGGGACGAAAAATTCCTTATGCATATTTAGATGGTTCCAGTACTGATCGGAAAGAGCAAGTCGAACGATTTAATAAAGATCAAAACCTAAAGGTTTTTTTAATCTCCATTAAGGCCGGTGGTTTGGGATTAAATCTTACCGAAGCTGACTATGTATTCATACTGGATCCCTGGTGGAATCCAGCCGTTGAGGCACAGGCAACAGACCGGGCGCATCGCATCGGACAAAAGAAAAAAGTGTTCAGCTATAAATTTATTACACGAAACAGCGTTGAAGAAAAAATTCTAACGCTTCAAAAACACAAATTGAAACTTTCTGAAAACCTCGTGCAGAGTGAAGAGAGTGTGATCAAATCGTTATCACGAGAAGATATTGAGATGTTGCTCAATTAATCAGATCCAGGTTGTGTTTTCCAGCGATTATGCGACCAAAGCCATCCTGCTGGTTGTTGTTTTATAATCCTTTCTGTGGCCTGAATATAATCCTCCACAATTTGTTGACTTTCTCTACCGTAAGGTGGTTGCGATACAACAAAACCTTCCGCCTCATAATAACCGCGTTTAATCTTTTTTACACCAAAAAAAACTGCCGGATACTGAGTCAAAAATGCCAATTGACCGAGCCCTAAAAAGAACGCAGTCTTTTGATTAAGAAATTGAGTCCAGTATTTCTTGTTATGGAAGTGACCTGGAAACTGATCGGCTACAACGGCTATTCCACGCAGCACGTCTTTGCGCTTAATTGCCTCTCGCCCAACCTGCGAGCGTTCGATTGGAAAGGCTCCAAATCGGGTTCGGCCTAGTAACGAAAACTCATTAAAAGTCTTGTTGCTCTGGACCTGGTATACGAAATCAACACTTACCGGTAGATATAAACAACCTGATGCAAGGAGCCATTCCCAGTTAAACTGATGTGATGTAAGTAAGAGAACCGATTGGTTCTTGTCCGAGAACTGCTTCACAATCTCCGGGTTCTTATAAACGAGTCTTTGTTTCAATTCTTCCGGAGTGATTGAAAGAAGTTTTATGGTTTCCACCGCGTAGTCGCACAGATTATGATAGAAATCCTTCTGAATGCTTTTTATCTCGGCTTCAGATTTCTCAGGGAAGGAATTCCTGAGGTTCCTACGTACCAGTGCCTTTCGATAACCAATTAAATAATAAGCAATAAAGAAGAGAAAATCTGAAAAGGTGTAAAGTACCGGGAAAGGAAGACGGGAAAGCCACCTAAGCACGAACATGGGCGCAAAAATAAAACAATGTTTTGATTACTTTTACCACACATTCTATCATGAAAGATAAAGTAGTCATTATTACGGGCGGCTCATCCGGAATTGGCCGGGCTCTTGCAGAAGAGTTTGGAGCTAAGGGTTCAAATATTCTGATTACCGGACGCAACAAGCAATTATTGGAGGAAACCGTAAGTGAACTTCAAAAGCGACAAATAATTATTCATGCTTTTCAGGCTGATGTTAGCAAGGAGCAAGACAATCAAGCCATGGCCGAGGAAGCCCTTCGCCTTTACGGAAGGATCGATATTCTGATTAACAATGCGGGCATTTCCATGCGAGCATTATTTTCTGAAGTTGATCTGGAGGTAGTAAGGAAAGTGATGGATACCAATTTTTTTGGTGCACTTTACGCCACCAAATCCTGCTTACCCGAAATCACTAAAAATAAAGGATCTGTTGTTGGAATCTCATCCATTGCAGGCTTTGTCGGGTTACCAGGCCGCACAGGTTATTCATCATCCAAGTTTGCATTAAATGGATTTTTGGGAGTATTGAGAAATGAGCACTTGGATACTGGTGTTCATGTACTCACTGCTTGCCCGGGTTTTACGGCTTCCAATATTCGCAAGCATGCGTTAACCAAAGATGGTCATGAACAAGGAGAGTCTCCCCGCACCGAAGAAAAAATGATGACTGCTGAGGAGTGTGCTCATCACATATACAGAGCAGTATTAAAACGCAAGCGAACCCTGGTGCTTACTGGCCAGGGTAGGCTGGCCGTTTGGCTTAATAAATGGTGGCCCTCCATGGCAGATAAACTTGTCCATTATGTAATGGCTAAAGAGACAAATTCTCCGATAAAGTAAGGTCTAGGTCTTGTTTATAAAGACTACTTTCGTATTATCTGCTTTATTTATTGCTTTCAGGAAATCTAATAGTTCAGAATATAGCTCAGGAGCAAATTCACCATCATTCATCCTCAATCGTCTGGTGTAAATTAATTTGTTTTGATCTGTTCTGAAATGAGCTTCGTATTCCCCGAATTTCGATTTATGGTTAATTGACCCAGGAAGATATTCTGGTTGAAAAGCTTCGGGGATCGTAAAGGATATTGTATCTATATCTATAAAAGCCATTTTTCGCAGTACTGAAGTTTTACGAGCTTCAGTTTTTTCAGGAATAGAGGAATATTTGTTTATGATGTTTGGAATAAAAAACATTCTTTTTCCACTAATTGCAGCGTACTTTCTTACTTCCAAAGTTGCTGAAATGCGGACAGTCGGGATGTCATTCTTTAATTGACTTAATTGAAACGTCTTTACATTATAACTAGGAATATCAAATGCTCTTTCGAGCCACTTTTTCTGTTCTTCAATCCGATTTGAAGCAATATTACTTAGACCATGGTTTTCACTTTGAAGTCCCGAGTTTGCTTTGCTAATAATCATGGTGGCATCACCCAAAGTTGATAGCGAAACCTGCAAGTTTGAAATTTGCATATTTTGTTCTGCAGAATAGCGTGGTGTCTTAACAAGTTTGCCTCCATCATCAGTAACTAAAAGAGCATATCGGTTGGCTGTAAAATCACCCAAGAACCCGAAAGGAATTGTTTGACTTGTACACTCAAGCCAAATAGTGTCTTTTTTTTGAGGAATTGCAACAATTATATGATTAAAATAATCCATAGGGAAATCCGGAGAAATATAATTCATACCCTCACCACCATAGACCCATGTATAGTAACCCCTAACTCCTGCTTCTTTTAGTAGGGCTATCATGTAATTAGATAATGCTTTGCAGTCACCGTAACCAATCTGGTCAACTGTTTGCGCATCGATGGGTTGAAAACCACCTATTCCAAGCTGGATGCTTACGTATCTTGTCTTGGATTGCATATATTCATACAAGGCTTTTGCTTTTTCCCGATCGGTTTTCAGATTGTCCGTCAATTCCTTCACTTTGGTTTTAGTTCCAGGGGGTAAAATATCTCTTCCTTGATTAAGCAGATTTTGCCATTGTCCAATCTCCATCCAGGTACTCATGTTCCCCTTATAACCATCAAACTCAAATTCAGCGGGTGCTACGGCAATGTTTGGAACTATTTTGTTTATTGGCAATGACATTTTTTCAAACTTTGTGGGAATTATGTTTTTAAAAGTCCATGTGAGTTTCTCACTCTTATCAACAAGGATTGTTCGAATCGGCTCCGCGATCTTATAAAGTTGATACCTCGGTCTCAAGGTCGGTGGGAATATCAAAGTATAACTCACCACTTGGCTTGATATCTCATCATCTGAGTAAAGTGTGAACCCTGGTATTGAATACAAAACTTTTTTATATAGCTGATACTCAAACTCAACAGTATATGGATAAACCACCTGTGAAAGATCCGCCATCTTAATCCTATTGTCTTCATACAGGCTATATCCTGAAATAGCACTTCGATCAATAATTTCGCTATTCTTAAGTTTCTTAATTATTTTTCCAACAGAGTCATACACCACCGCATTTATGTAATCAACTTGTATGTCTTTGTCATAGCCCACAAAAAGCGTAGCATAGTCCTTAGCTTTATTATTTAGTATCGTTATAACTTTCCTTACTTTCAAGCGGGCCTTTGTATTTGATTGAATTTCATATTCATCAGATTGCTCTCGTATTACAGCATACATACCTTTCTTTAACTCACTCGGAATCTCATACACTGGGTACTTCGGATCCACCGGGTTTTTTGTATTACCCAAAAAACATAGATAAATCAGTAGTGCCTTCATGATTTCTTCCTTAATACCAATTGTTCAGCCTGCTTCGCAACAACTTGAGTATAAAACTCTCTTAAAATATGGTACTCTTCAGGCATGAACTTACTCTTGTTAATAATCAACTGACAAGTTACTGTTACTGTGTTTCCTGTCTTATTAGTAGAGTAAAAAAACTTTCCTGCTCCTGCCGGTAAAGCAAAAGCCTTTGACTGTGGTAATTCTTCAATCTCATAGTCAGAAGGAACATTAACTTTCGAAAGAATTATGTCTTCAAAAGAAGTCCCAAAATCAACTGGATACTCACGGACTTCTGTTTTAAATGGATTATCTTCTTGAATTCCGTAAACAAGCGGATTAAAAAATATTCTTTCTCCAACATCCTGAAGATGATCTGTAATTGATATTGTATGGGCTTCTGATAAAGCTCCATTCCCGTTTTCTATATTTTCGAAAGAACTTTTTTGAACCTCCCAGGATTTTCCAGAAAATAAGTCCTTCACATAATCTTTTTCTCCTTTTGATTTTATTGTATTTCTGCAATTACTGGCGGCTATTCCTTCCCTGTTTATTTTCAAATCTCCAATGAGTTCTCCCGATTCATTGATAGTGACGTTAGTGGTAACTGCTAACCTTGATCGTGTGGCCTCAATAGGGATCCACTCTGCATCTTTTTCATCAATCAATAAGCCAACCTCATTCATACACCTTAATGGCAAAGCATTCATAGGTAAAAATTTATCTGTTGCATCAAGTAAAATTCGCTTCTCACTGATCATAACTGAACAAATGAGATCATTGAATTGATTGATCTTGGGAACAAAGGCGCGTATGGCTCCATAGTCCCTCGTACTTAAAGCAACAGGGTATGCTTCAAGTCCAGCCTTTTTCAATAGTGTTACCAGCAACAGGTTTATTTCAGAGGAACTTCCCTTTTTATCATCCAATACTTTTTTAAAGAGATGATCGGGAATAACATCGGTATACCCATTCCAATCAACACTTCTTTTCACATATTCGTAAAGTTTTGTCACAATTTTTTTAGGATCTTTTTCTTCACCGACTTCCTCTTCAAGTATTTTCTTTAAAAAATTAGAAGCCCGAATTTGACCCCCAAAATCTTCCTCCTGCATTAAACTACTTACCACACTACCCCAGGTTTTCAAAACGTGAATTGTTTCCTGACCTGGTATATCAACCTTCGAAAGGTGAAAATCTATTCTCGAAATGTAATCATCAAGGGTGGTCATAAAGGGTTCTTCTTTAAATGCGGGGACCTCTTTCAATGTCCACGTTTCTGAACCTCCCTTGCTTGCTATAGTATGTTCTGGCTGCAAGTATCCTATTACATCCTGTCGAAAATCGTAATAGGGAGGAATGAATGCTTTATACTCTGTTTCTATAACTGGTACTTTGTATTGAAATTGCCAACTTGGAAGTGAGGATGCACTCGCACGAATGGTATAACTAAACTCAATCACGGTTCCAGCCCTTACATTAGGGACTACAAATTTTACTTCCTCGAAGTATCGGTTAACTTTGGTCTTGAAAATAGCATCTTCATTCATCTTACTTTCAACAATGATTCCATTCTCAAGATTATAGGCTGAACCTTTTACTTTATTTATACTGCTTCCTAAACGACTTAGGCGCACAGTCATATTTGCCCAGTCATTGATTTCTGACTGATCGAAGAATTTTATTCGCACATGACGCTTAATTGTCGCACTAAGTCGATCATCCAAAGTCACTTCGCCTTTGTTAAAAATAATTACTGCCTTGGCAGAAGAGTCTTTAGGATAAACACTCATGGTCATCTCCGTCATGGAAATATTTCCAAAATCATAAGAAATCTGTCCAAAAGACAGACTACATGCAAGGATTAGTAAACAAACAAAAATAGTCTTTAACATAGATTAGTAATTATTACTAAGTTAGCAACATTCCTATTTTTACAAAAGCATCCTTACAATTTGATGGCCAAATCCAAAACTCTTTTCTTCTGTCAAAGCTGTGGTTACGAGTCGCCCAAGTGGATTGGAAAGTGTCCATCCTGCGGATCGTGGAATAGCTTTGTGGAAGAGGTCGTTTCAAAAAATGAAACCGATCGCAATGACTGGCGACAAGATTCTACCAAAAACAGACTAAGCAAACCTAAGACGCTAAACGAAATTGAATCGACCGGTGAAATCCGGATCGCTACACCTGATCAGGAATTGAACCGCGTGTTGGGTGGGGGCATTGTACCGGGTTCATTAATTCTTATTGGGGGCGAGCCCGGCATAGGCAAATCAACGTTGATGCTTCAACTCGGACTTTCACTTCAGAAAGCAAAAATACTTTATGTGTCGGGCGAGGAAAGCGAGCAGCAGATAAAGATGCGGGCCGAGCGACTCTCAACAAAACCTCAAGGCAGCAATGAGAATTTTTATATGCTGGCCGAGACGGGTACTAAAAATATTTTTCAGGCTATTGAAACAGTACAACCCAACCTGGTGATAATCGATTCTATTCAAACCCTCCACTCACACATGCTCGATTCCTCAGCGGGCAGTATTGGTCAGGTAAGGCAATGCGCTGGTGAGTTGATGAAGTTTGCTAAAGAAACAAATACACCTGTATTTCTTGTTGGGCATATCACAAAAGATGGTTTGCTGGCCGGGCCAAAAGTGTTAGAGCACATGGTGGATACCGTGTTGCAATTTGAAGGCGATCGTCATTTGGCCTACCGCATTCTGCGTACCACAAAAAATCGTTTTGGCTCTACGTCAGAAATCGGGATTTATGAAATGCTGGGCAATGGCTTGCGTGAAGTTTCTAATCCATCTGAAATTTTAATTTCTCAAAAAGACGGACAACTCAGTGGGGCAACCATTGGGGCAACTATTGAAGGAAATCGTCCGCTGTTGATTGAGATTCAATCGCTGGTAAGCCCCGCATCGTATGGTACACCACAGCGCACGCCTACTGGATTTGATCAGAAGCGATTAAATATGTTATTGGCTGTTCTTGAAAAGCGCTGCGGCTTTCGCATGGGCACCCAGGATGTATTTGTGAACATGGCCGGAGGCATTTATGTAGAAGATCCTGCCATTGATCTTGCACTGTGTATCTCCATCATTTCATCGATGGAAGAAATTCCGGTGAGTGATAAAATCTGTTTTGCTGCTGAGATTGGTTTGGGTGGAGAGTTGCGAGCTGTTAACCGAATAGATCAGCGTATTTCAGAGGCCGAAAAGTTAGGCTTTGAAGTAATTTACATTTCAAAATACAGCCAGAAGTCGCTGGATCTGAAGAAGACAAAAATCACGGTGAAGTCATTTGGCAAGCTTGAGGAAGTATTTAAAGATTTGTTTAAGTGATCAAGGAAGCTGATTCATTGATTATCTAATGGAATCATTTTTTACAGATACACTTGGTTTCTCACCTGATATTTTCAGTTTCCTGATTTTACCATTACTCATTTTCCTTGCGCGTATCTGTGATGTTTCAATCAACACAATCCGCATCATCTACATGTTGGGCGGAAGAAGATTCACCGCCACCTTGCTTGGCTTCTTCGAAGCATTTATCTGGCTGCTGGTTATTCGTGAAATTTTTAAACATCTCGATAACTGGCTTTGCTATGTAGCCTACCCTGCTGGTTTTGCCTGCGGAATTTTTGTAGGAATGATCATTGAAGAAAAAATTGCTTATGGAAAAGTGATTGTGCGGATTATTACACGCAAGGATGTTACCTCACTTATTCAATACCTCAACACGCAACATTTTCGTTTCACCAAGGTAAATGCCGAAGGCCCGGATGGTCCTGAAACGTTAGTGTTTACGGTTCTTGACCGTGAGCGCCTGGATGATTTGCTCAATAAACTGAAAGAGCTCATTCCAACTGCTTTCTACACCATTGAAAAAGTAAAGGCTGCTGCCGAAGGTGGTGCTTTGCCTGAAGAACATGGAGGATTAAGAATTTTTACGTGGCTGCGTGGAGTGATCAGGAATTAAGCTCCGCTCTTCCTTGAAGACCTCCCGTATGAATTGCTAAAATCGTTGAGCCCGCAGCAAAGAATTTCTTCTTTATCAAATCCATTAATCCAAACATCATCTTCGCTGTATAGATCGGGTCGAGGGGTATGTTGAATTGCTGCTCAACCTGATTCATGAATTCCGTCAACTCCTTCGTGACTTTTGCATAGCCACCAAAGTGATAATCATAAACCAGTTGCCAGTTATTCTTTGCCGTGTATCTCCTTATTTCGTTTTCCAGAAAGGTTGCTCCTTTTAATACAGGAAACCCAATGATCTTCTTTGACTCATCCAGACCTTCAATTATTCCTGCCATCGTTCCTCCTGTGCCCACCGGCAAACAGAGATAATCAAAATCGACCTCACTACTTAGTTGCTTTGCAAACTCCGCGCATCCCTTTACAGCAAGTTCATTCGTTCCGCCTTCCGGGATTAGGTAAAAATCTCCAAACTGACCATGAAGTTTTTTAATGAAAGATGCTTCTGTTTTGTTTCGGTACTCTTCACGCGAAACGTACTGAAGTTGCATACCCCTACCTTTCGCGAAAGAAAGAGTAGGATTAAGCGGAAGCGCTTCCTCACCCCGAATAATTCCAATAGACTTCAAACCCAATTCATGTGCGGCTGAAGCGATTGCATAAATGTGATTTGAATATGCACCCCCAAAGGTGAGTAGCGTAGTATATCCGGCTTTTAATGCCTCCCCAAGATTGTATTTGAGCTTCCACCACTTATTGCCCGACACAAAGGGATGGTTTTGATCCTCTCTTTTTATAAAAAGCTTAACCCCCGATTGCTCAATAATTTCGCCTTTTAAGTGAAAAATAGTTGTTTTTTCGTATCTGACCAATGTTTGCTAATTTATTTAGTATTATTGCTTATGGATGAATCCTATTTTAAAGGTCGCGGGGCCCAGATAAAAACCGAAAATCGGTTTTTAAAATCTCAGTATGTCACCGATCATATCGAAGGACTTGATGAGCCTCTGCTGGAATCGCCCAACACGCAAATTTTTTTTGAAACTCCGAAAAAGATCGTGAATAAAGTAGACAGCCCGGATTTAAGTATGATGTATTCGATGAACCCTTACCAGGGTTGTGAACATGGATGCGTTTATTGTTATGCAAGAAGCACACATGAATACTATGGTTTCAGTGCCGGGTTGGATTTTGAAAGTAAGATCATTGTAAAGAAAAATGCACCGGCATTACTAGAAAAACATCTGCTTAACAAAAACTGGAATGCAGTGCCCATTATGCTAAGTGGCAACACCGATTGCTATCAGCCACAGGAAAAGAAATTTGAAATCACCCGAAACCTGCTCAAGGTATTTGCCAATTATCGTCACCCGGTAGGAATGATCACCAAGAATAGTTTAATACTTCGGGATTTGGACCTTCTCAAAGACCTCGCCCATGAAAACCTCGTGCATATTTACATTTCTATTACCACCCTTGATGAAGGCCTGAGAAGAATTCTAGAGCCTCGCACAGCAAGTTCCATCAAGAGATTAAAAACGATCGAAGAACTCGCCAAAGCTGGTATTCCTGTAGGAGTTATGAATGCGCCTATTATACCCGGTTTAAATCACCATGAAATACCAAATGTGCTAAAAGCCGCTTCCGATCATGGGGCGTTGGGTTGTGGCATGACGGTAGTCCGGCTCAACGGCTCCATTGGGAAAATTTTCGAAGACTGGCTAAGAAAGAATTTTCCGGACCGGTTTGATAAAGTCTGGAACCAGATCTGCTCCTTCCATGGAGGTAATGTAAACGATTCACAATTTGGCAGGCGCATGTCTGGAGAAGGCCAAATTGCCGATGCGATACATCAATTATACCGCTCATCCAAGAAGAAGCATTTCCATCAAAAACACTTGCCCGCGTACGATTTAACAAAATTCAGAAAAGGCGGTAATATCAGTCTGTTCTAGGTAGAATTAATACAAATTATTCGTTAATGGAATTAAACTAATTGTTTGATTGTCTAATGAGTAGTTATCTTTGAGGGCTCATGATTCGATTGTCTGCTATCGGTCTTATTTTATTCTATCTCGTTTCGTTCACGGAATTCAGAGAAATCCTCCGGCTACCACTGCTACTTGAACATTATAGTGATCACAAAAATCAGGTTGCTGAAATGTCTTTTCTGGAGTTCCTGGTTATGCATTATGAAACTGATGTCGCTCATGATGATACTGACATGAGCCTACCCTTTAAAGATTGCAGTCATTCACTGAGTGTTTCTATAGTTTTGCTTCCCAGTCAAAAGATGTCTTTGTCTGACCCTACAGAAACTAATGGTTCTGCTTTTCATTCTTTTTATCTTGAACACGAACCTAAACTGCTAACCGCAGATATTTTCCAGCCGCCTAAGGTATAATTGATCCTTTTGGTTTGGCTATCCTGTCAAACTACTTTTCACTTTTTATAAAATGAAGGGAATGCCCCCAGGCCTTCCTGTTAATTTATGCATTCATGCTAAGTAAAATCATTGCTTTCTCCATCAGGAATAAAATAATAATTGGTATGCTTACGGTTGCCCTGATTATCTGGGGTGCGTATTCATTTACTCAATTACCCATTGATGCGGTTCCTGATATCACAAATAATCAGGTTCAGGTTCTTACGGTGTCGCCTTCATTGGCAGCGCCTGAGGTGGAACGGTTGGTTACATTTCCGGTCGAACAAACAATGGCCACCATTCCTGGGATTACCGAAATCCGTTCATTCTCTCGCTTTGGTCTTTCTGTTGTAACCATTGTCTTTACGGATGCCACAGATGTGTATTGGGCTCGTCAGCAGGTTAACGAGAGACTTACCCAGGCGCGTGATCTTATTCCGGCAGGTTCAGGCACCCCCGAAATCGCTCCTTTGTCTACGGGCTTAAGTGAAATCTATCAATACATCATTCGGCCCACCAAAGGTTTTGAAAGCAAGTATGATGCCATGCAGTTGCGCACGATTCAGGATTGGATTGTGCGAAGACAATTGCTGGGCACACAAGGGGTGGCCGATGTAAGCAGTTTTGGTGGTTATGTAAAGCAATATGAAATCGCACTCGATCCGAACAAGCTGCGAAGTATGAACATCAGCATCAGTGATGTTTTCGCGGCCCTTGAAAAAAATAATCAAAACACGGGTGGAGCTTACATTGAACGTAAACCTTATGCTTACTTTATCCGCAGCGAAGGGTTGGTGGAAACGCTCGAGGATATTGAAAAGATTGTTGTCAAAAATACTTCTAATGGATTGCCAGTCCTTATACATAATGTAGGTAAAGTAAAGTTTGGAAATGCCGCACGCTACGGTGCCATGACGTATAATGATGAGGGTGAAGTAGTGGGAGCCATTGTGTTGATGTTAAAAGGGGCCAATTCATCTTTCGTAATCGAACGCGTTAAAGAGCGCATTGCGCAAATCAACAAAACATTACCGGAAGGAATTGAAATTGTGCCTTACCTGGATAGAACCAAACTGGTTAACAATGCCATTCACACAGTAACAAAAAACCTGGCTGAAGGAGCCTTGATTGTTGTCTTCGTATTGGTAGTTATGCTTGGAAACTTCCGGGCCGGCCTGGTGGTGGCCTCGGTTATTCCACTTGCCATGCTCTTTGCTTTAGCAATGATGAATCTGTTTGGTGTTTCCGGAAATCTGATGAGTCTTGGTGCTATAGACTTTGGTTTAATCGTTGACGGAGCCGTGATTATCGTTGAGGCAACCATGCATCATTTGGGAATTGCCAACACAGTGCGCAAGCTCAGTCAGCAGGAAATGAACGATGAAGTAGAACATGCGGCCACCAACATGATGAGGTCTGCGGCTTTTGGACAGATCATTATTCTGATTGTTTATATCCCCATTCTTTCACTGGTAGGTATTGAGGGCAAAATGTTTGGTCCGATGGCTCAAACCGTTTCATTCGCTATCATCGGGGCGTTGATTCTTTCGCTCACTTATGTGCCGATGATTTCATCCCTGGTACTAAGCAAGAAAACGGGTCACAAGAAAAATATTTCTGATCGCCTCATGGCTTTCTTTCACCGCGTGTATGACCCAATTATTCATTATGCATTAAAAAAGAGGTTGGCCGTTGTCAGTGCCTCTGTCGTATTATTAATTTTTAGTTTAATCCTGTTTCTCCGAATGGGCGGTGAGTTTATTCCACAACTCGATGAGGGCGACTTTGCAGTTCAAACCCGTTTGATTACCGGGAGTTCATTAAGCCAATCCATTGAAACCACTCAAAAAAGTTCACGCATTTTACTCGACAATTTCCCCGAAGTAAAAATGGTGGTGGGTAAAATTGGTACATCAGAAATCCCCACTGACCCTATGCCGCTAACTGAAAGTGATTTAATTGTTGTATTAAAAGATCGCGATGAGTGGACCAGTGCAACCTCACGCGATGAACTCGCCAATAAAATGGCGCAAAAACTGGAAGAAGTCATGCCGGGTGTTGGTTATGGGTTCCAGCAGCCTATTCAGATGCGTTTCAATGAATTGATGACAGGAGCCCGTCAGGATGTGGTTATAAAAATTTATGGTGAAGATCTCGATCTGCTTGCAATCTATGCAGAACAAATCGGAAAGATCGCGCAGCGTGTAGCGGGTGCAGAAGATGTGTATGTAGAGCCCATCGGGGGCATGCCACAGATTGTGGTTAAGTGGGATCGAAACAAACTAGCCCAATTTGGCCTGAGCATTGAAGAAGTGAATCGTGTTTTACGCAGTGGGTTTTCTGGTGAGGTGGCCGGATTGGTTTTTGAGAATGAAAAACGTTTTGATTTAGTCGTGCGCTTAGGAATCGAAAACAGGCAACGTATTGAAGACATAAAAGGCCTCTATGTTACTGCTCCTTCTGGTACCCAGGTTCCTCTCGAACAACTTGCCAGTATCGAACTTACCATCGGTCCAAATCAGATTCAACGCGATGACGCTAAACGCAGAATTGCTGTAGGTTTCAATGTGCGTAACCGTGATGTGCAGAGCATTGTGGAGGAAATTAATGCGAAGATTTCTTCTGATTTGAAATTTGAGCCTGGGTACTACGTTACCTATGGTGGTTCCTTTAAAAATCTTGAAGAAGCAACACAACGATTGATTATTGCCGTGCCATTGGCGCTGGGTTTGATCTTCCTGCTATTATATTTCACCTTCCACTCATTCCGTCATGGGTTGTTGATATTTACCGCCATTCCGTTATCTGCCATTGGTGGCGTATTGGCCTTGTGGTTGCGCGGAATGCCCTTTAGCATTTCTGCCGGTGTAGGCTTTATAGCACTTTTCGGAGTAGCCGTTTTAAATGGCATCGTGTTGATCGCTGAGTTTAACAAGATCAAGAAAGAGGGCAGGTTCACTTTAAAATTTGTTGTGTTAAAAGGAACCGAAGTTCGGTTACGTCCGGTACTGATGACTGCCCTTGTTGCCTCACTGGGATTCCTGCCAATGGCGCTGTCACAAGGATCGGGGGCCGAAGTACAAAGACCACTCGCCACGGTTGTAATTGGCGGGTTGATTACTGCAACCCTCCTAACGCTTGTGGTGTTGCCCGTTCTCTATACCTATTTTGAAAAGGAAACTGATAAAATTGTTGAAGTATGAAGAGGTTCAAAATTGAAAATTCAAAATTGAAAATTCTGTTTGTCGGAATTTCTTTACTCTATACCGTACCTGGGTTATCGCAAAAGATGACTGAAACTGAGGCTATAAACGCAGCCCTGGAAAATAATCAGTTGATTAAATCCGCTGAATACCACGTTGATTATTTCAATCAGTTGAAAAAGACTGGCAGTGATATGGGCAAACTTTCAGCTGTCTGGATGAATGGCCAGTACAATACGATCGAAAAAGACAACAACATCACGCTAACGCAAAGTATTCCCTTTCCGGGTACGATAGCAGCTCATATGAAATTGGGCGAGGAGCGAATAATTGGTTCAACTAAAAATCTACTTTCAGCAAAAAACAATTTGGTTTACGAAGTCAAATCCGTTTACGAGCTTTTAATGCATCAAAAGGCCTTTCAAAATTTGCTGCTTTCGCAGGATAGTTTGTACAGCGACTTTGCAAGAGCCTCCTCCCTTCGATACAAAACGGGTGAAAGTAATTTGCTTGAGATGACAACAGCTGAGACCCAATCGCAGGAGGTAAAAAATCTGGTGCGACAAAATGATGCCAATATTTATATATCTCAGAAGAAACTTCAGACGCTGTTAAAGAGCGAAGTGCTGGTCGATGCCGCTAACACATTTGGCAAGCGTATTCTGGATGTCGATCCTGCAGCCTCTGCACTTGAATCAAATCCTCAGTTGCAATATTCTCAACAGCAAATAAAAATTACGGAACAGGAAAAACGCGTTGAACGCAACCGCCTGATGCCCGATTTTACTGTTGGGTATTTTAATCAAACCCTGATTGGCTATCAGAATACTACGGGTACTGATACCTTTTATGGAAAGAGTAATCGCTTCCAGGGATTTTCAGTAGGCCTTGCTATTCCACTTTGGTTTGCCCCACAATTGGCAAGGGCAAAAGCTGCCTCTTTCATGGAAGAATCCACACGACAATCAGCCGATTATTTTCGCACCACTATAACCAGCGAATATGAGCAAGCGCTTCGGGAACTGGATAAAAATCAAGCAAGTCTTATCTACTACGAAAGCAGCGCCTTAAAAAATGCCGACCTGATTTTAACTCAGGCACGCAAAGCTTATAAGGGTGGGGAAATAGGATATGTAGAGTATCTGCAATCGTTAAGAAGTGCCATCACCATTAAAACAAATTATTTACAGGCCTTAAATCAATACAACTTGTCGGTTATAAAAATCGAATACCTGACTGGTAAATTCTAAAATTGAAACATATGAAACAATCCCTAATATTTTTGCTCGGAATTTCGCTGATACTGTCATCCTGTTCGAAATCCAATGACGGAGAAACTACCATTCAGCCGGAGGGCAAGGTTCAGGCAGATGAGGTAACCCTTACCGATGAGCAGACAAAAGTCTTGAACATAACGTTGGGAAAAATTGAAAAGCGCGCATTAAGCAGTACCATCAAAGTAAATGGAATGTTGGACGTTCCCCCTCAAAACCTTGTGACCATTTCTGCCCCTCTTGGTGGATTTATTAAGCACACAGAGCTGCTTCAGGGGATGAAAGTGAAAAAGGGACAGGTGATTGCTGTGATGGAGCATGCAGACTATATTCAACTCCAGCAGGATTACCTGGATAGTAAAAACCAGCTTGAATTTTTAGATCTTGAATACAAGCGTCAGCAGGAGTTAGCCACAGAGAATGTGAATTCTGCCAAAGCACTTCAGTTATCAAAGTCTACCTACTTAAGCATGAAAGCTAAAACGGAAGGCTTGCGGTCTAAGCTTAAACTCATCAATATTTCACCTGCTGATATAGAGAATGGTGAAATAAAAAACACGGTATCCATTGTCGCTCCAATTACCGGATTTGTAATGCAGGTGAATGTGAATATTGGTATGTACGTTAATCCCACTGATGTGATGTTCAAGATTGTGGACACCGACCACCTTCATGCCGAGGCACAGGTCTTTGAAAGAGATTTGACAAAACTGAAAGTGGGGCAGCGGGTGTTGATAAATCTTACAAACGAAACCGTTCCCCGAATCGCTAAAGTATATCTGATAGGCAAAGAGATTTCGTCTGAGCGTACCGTACGCGTGCATTGTCATCTTGAAAAGGAAGATTCAAACTTGATTCCGGGCATGTATTTTAGTGCTTTGATAGAATTAGGGGATACACCCCTAAACACTGTCCCTGAAAATGCTGTGGTGAGTTTTGAGGGTAAAGACTATTTATTTACGAGCATCCAAAAGAATACATTTAAGATGGTGGAGATAAAAACCGGGCTAACGGAATCTGGTTATACAGAAATCATGGTTCCAGAAGGTTTCGACTTTGCTTCATCCATTGTTACCAACGGCACTTATGGGTTAATCAGTAAATTAAAGAATGCAGAGGAGTAGCATTTAAAAAATCTGTATTTATAATTACTGACTTAACCTTAAATCGGTTGGAGCTTCTCACACAGCTTTCGCGGCAAGATCTTCTTATTTATGGGCTTGGCTTTTTTGCTCAATCGTTGTTTGGTGCCCGTACAATTATTCAATGGATAAAATCAGAACGAGAGGGCCGGGTTGTATCTCCCACTCTGTTTTGGATTTTTAGTATTTGTGGATCTTTCTTATTTCTGATTTATGGTGTACTACGAACCGATTTCGTAATCCTTTTTGGGCAAACCCTTTCGTTTTATATCTACATCCGCAATCTTCAGCTAAAGGGATTTTGGATTAAACTTCCACTCATATTGAGAAGCATGATTTTTCCTCTTCCACCCTTACTTCTTTTATGGGTTGGATTATTATCTCCTGAATCTTTTGACCAGATTTTCAGTAAAGCAGATTTCACAGATCTTTTTATCATCCTGGGTAGCATTGGTCAACTGCTTCTTAATTTTCGCTATTTGTATCAGTGGTATCACTCCGAAAAAGCAAATGAATCAATTTTGCCATTAGGCTTTTGGGTAATTAGTTCATTTGCTTCGGTGATGGTAGTAATTTATGGAATCTACCGTCATGACCCCGTGTTGCTGGTGGCACAAGGGCTTGGTTTAATCGCTTACCTCCGGAATATTTATTGGTCGCTGGTTAAGGCCCAAAAGTCCATTCAAGAATGACTTGCGGGTGGCGGAATTTTTGCAAATGCATTGGCCAGCAAAAAGCAGATTGCCATGAGAAGGGCGCCTGCAAAAAAAGGAACCTTAAAATTCATTCCATAAAGAAATCCACTCAGACCCATTCCGGCTGCCCGGGCTAAGGAGCCAAACGATTGATTCACGCCAAGTACCTGACCCACGTCTTTGGGATCCGCATATTTTGAAATCATTGATGTAATGCTCGGTGTAAGGCACCCATTTGCCATGGCTATCAATGCCAGGCCCACCAGCTCAAAAGGAATAAAGTAAGACTCCCCGACCAATGGCAACATCACTAGTCCCGCTATCATAAAGAAGATTCCATAGGTCAGCATCTTCCTTTCGCCAATCCACTTTACCATTCTGCCCACCAACGCTCCCTGGACAATCGCAGTGGCCAATCCGGTAAAGGCAAATACATATCCAATTTGTTTATCATTCAGGCCATCTACTTCCTTCCACATCAGCGAGCACGCCATTTGCATGAGCATAAACGCTGCAATGAAAATGAAATTGATCAATAATAACTCGCGGATGGATGGCTTTTTTAATTCGGTTACAATTCCGGTTACAACTTTGAAATTAAAGGGAGCATCGGCTCGTTTTTTCTTCATGGATTCCGGAAGCAAAAAGTACGCTAACCCCAAATTGACAAACGACATACTTGCGGTAACATAGCCAACCCAGTCAACCTGGCCAGGTGCTGAAATACTCTTTAAAAATCCACCCAATGAAGGTCCAATAATAAACCCTATTCCGAACGCTGCCCCTAAAAAACCAAGTGTCTTCGTGCGCTCATGAGGTGTAGTAACATCAGCAATATATGCCTGGGCCACCGAAATGTTGGCCGAGCCGATTCCGGATAACATTCTGGAAAGAAATAAAATAATCAACCCATTCACCTGGGCAAATACGAGGTAAGCGAGACCTGTAATAAATACGCTAACTAAAATAATAGGCCTTCGTCCATGACGGTCACTGAGTGTCCCCCAAAGCGGAGCAAAGAAAAAATTCATGATCGGGTAGATCATGGCTATTAATCCAATTTGATAGTCCAGGGCCCCGAGTTCCTTTGTGAAGATCGGTAATATTGGAATGATGATCCCAAACCCCAGCATGTCGATGAAAATGGTTATAAACAGAACAAACAGTGGGGACTTTCTCATGCAATTAAAATACCGCGCGAATTTGCAACTTTGCCTCCATGCCAACAAATTATCTTTCGCGCCTCGCTCAACCCGAAGTGCAGGATTACATCTTTAGCCATGAGGGTGACGATGAAAGAGGTTTGGTATTAAAGCATCATGAGGTTTTGGGGGTACCTGCTTCACTGATCGCTCAACAGCTAACTGGAAGACGAAAATCAAAAATAAAATTACCAACCTGGTACAAAACAAAGGGAATCGTTTATCCGCCTTCCCTAAATCTTGAACAGTCTTCCTCAGAAGCCACGGCAGTTTATAAGGCCAGAGTTGCCCGATCATTGTTCACTAATAAAAGTGATCTGACGCTTATTGATTTAACTGGTGGATTTGGTGTAGACAGTTTCTGTTTTTCACAAGTGTTTAGTTCAACTCATTATGTTGAACCAAATGAAGACCTGTTTGAAATTGTAAAACACAATCACCAAACCCTGGGGGCATCATCAATAATATACCACAACACCTCGGCTCAAGAATTTATCGATTCAAATCTGCCTGTTGACCTGGTATTTCTCGATCCCAGCCGGAGAGATCAACAATCACGTAAAGTGTTCAAACTTGCCGACTGCACCCCAGACATTTCTAAACTTCAAGAGAAGGTTTTTGAGATGTGTTCTTTTCTCTTGGTTAAGACCTCCCCCCTTTTAGATATTCAACAAGGCTTGCGCGAAATACTTCATGTTAAGAAGGTGTTTGTGGTTTCTGTTGATAACGAATGCAAGGAACTTCTTTTTCTGGCAGAGAAAAGTTATTCGGGAGAAGTGGGAATTGAAGCGGTTGATCTCTCCCGCGAAGGAAATGTTAAATCCGCTCTAGCCTTTTTGATTGAAGAAGAGAACTGCGCAACCGTTCAATTAGGCGAACCTTTAGAATTTATATACGAGCCCAATTCAGCAATATTGAAATCGGGAGCTTTTAAATTAATCTCTCAAAAGTTTCATTTTGCCAAGCTTGCTCCGAACACTCACCTTTATACTTCCGGAAAATTAGTTAATGATTTTCCGGGCAGAATTTTTCACTTGGAAGTCCTCAATCCTGATTCAAAAAGATTAAACCAACTTTTGCCTGATAAACAGGTAAATGTGATGACAAGAAATTACCCGCTCAAGGCTGAAGAACTAAAGAAGAAATTAAAACTTTTGGATGGTGGTGATAAATTTCTGATTGGTTTTTCAACAAAACAAAAGAAACATCTGGCACTATGTTCTGGCGTTATAAGAAACTTATAATTTCATCCACCGGGGTTTCTCCTAGAAATGATTTAATAAATCTCTTTTCCTTAGAATAAATATAAATTGAAGGCGTGGGTATGGAACCAAAATTCGTATACACATCCACGCCTTCGGCTCTTCCAAACCGAACATTAGGTTGATCGTCTAATTGGTAGTCACGGGAAAATTTTTGAATGATGTCTACCGGATCAGATGCTATAAACTGTAATGTGTATCCTTTGAAAGAATTCAGTTTTTCCTGAATGGACTTTGCCTCGCGCTGACAATGATCGCAGTCTGCATTAAATAAAATAAGTATGGAGGCACCCGGCAAATCCCGGGTTGTGGCTATCGAGCCATCCAGATTAGTGAAAGTCAGGTAAGGAAGTTCGTTTATTTCTTTCCTGGCAACAAGTACTTTCTTTTCTGGCTTGTTGCACTGCGATAAAATAAAAATTAAAGGCAAGAGAATTAACAATCTTCTGATCATGGCTAAACAAAAATTTTCAATGCGAAATAAATGATTAAAAACAATAAACCTGAGGTTCCGTATAGTTGAATTACTTTTTTCCGGTTCTGCACATCTTCCCACCAAAGCATAATCCACGGTTTAATCAGTCCCAGAATCATAAAGAGAAATGAAGTCA
The DNA here is from genome assembly GCA_044229915.1 of Cyclobacteriaceae bacterium. Taxonomy (GTDB): domain Bacteria; phylum Bacteroidota; class Bacteroidia; order Cytophagales; family Cyclobacteriaceae; genus ELB16-189. The sequence continues at coordinate 458,695 of JBGASB010000002.1, read as the reverse complement.
GGCTGATGAGAAGAAATAACAACCGCGCGTAATACATCGCAACAAAGTTAAACTTACTAAGTACTATGAAGCTTAGTCTTTAGCTGGTTTTTCAAAACATTTTCAATTGAAGTCTCAAACCGGGTTTAAATTATAAGCGTAGTGGTATATTTGCGGCCTATTTTTACCTGTTGGTGTGAAGGCGCACGATTTTCTTTCTATTTATCGTGCGGACAGCCTGGTACAGACGCTGGCCGAGGGGATTCGTACGTCTGCACATACCAATATCCGTTTAAAAGGCTTGCATGGAAGTTTAGACGCTGTGGTATTTGCGGCTGTGTTCAAAAGCATTCGGGCGTCACACGTAATTATCGCACAAGACAAAGAGGAGGCTTCCTATCTACTGAATGATCTACAGCACCTGTTAGGAGAAAAGGAAGTTCTTTTTTTCCCCATGTCGTACAAGCGGCCCTACGAGTACGATGAAATCGAGAACGCAAATATCCTGATGCGCTCCGAAGTTCTCAACTACCTGAGTAACCATCCGGAAGGAAATGTAATTGTAAGTTACCCCGAGGCGATTTCAGAAAAAGTAATCAATAAGAAATCCCTTGCCACAAACACTTTCCTCATCAAAAAAGGAGAAATACTAGACCGGAGTTTTCTGGAAGAATTTCTTCATAGCTACGACTTTGAAAAAACAGATTTTGTTTTCGAGGCCGGTCAGTTTGCGATTCGCGGAGGTATCATTGATGTTTTTTCTTTTGCTCACGAACTTCCCTACCGTATTGAATTATTTGGAGACGAAGTTGACAGCATCCGAAGTTTTGATCCTGGCTCACAGCTTTCTGTAGAAACTATTGAAAAGATAAACCTGATGCCAAACGTGCAAACGCGCCTGGTTCAGGAAGAGCGCCAATCTTTCTTCGATTTTATTTCTCCATCAACCAGAATCTGGCTTAACGATGTGGAGCTAACAAGAGACATCGTTGAAAAATGTTTTGATAAAGCAAGTGCCTCGTTCGATAAAATTCTCCGCGAAAGTGGCTATACAAAGGTTGTACTGGAACCTATTCAACTTTTTAATACGGGTGAGGACATTATTGAAAGTCTTAAGGAGTTGTCATGCATTGAGTTTGGATCCAGATTCATGCTCGAGGCCCGTCTCGTCTATGAATTTAATTCTTCTGCACAACCCTCGTTCAATAAGAATTTTGAATTGCTTGCGGCCAACCTGCTGGAACATCAGGAACAGGGTTACGGTAACTTTATTTCCACCGAGCAGCCACGGCAAGTAGAACGGCTACATGGAATTTTCGAAGAGATTCATCCTGAAATCAAGTTTCAGTCGCTTGAATTTTCCTTGCGTCAGGGATTTGTCGATCATACACAAAAGCTGGTTTGTTATACAGATCACCAGATTTTTGAACGTTTTTATCGTTACCGACCCAAAGAAAAATTTTCAAAATCAAAAGCCTTAACCTTCCGGGAATTGCAAACGCTACAGCCCGGAGATTTCGTTACTCATATCGACTATGGCATTGGCAAGTTTGCAGGTCTCGAAAAGAAATTAGTAGATGGTAAGGAACAGGAGGCTATTCGCCTTGTATTTAGAGATGATGATCTACTTACGGTAAGCATTCATGCGCTTCATAAGATTTCAAAATACTCCGGTAAAGACGGAACGGCCCCATCAATCAGTAAACTTGGTAGCGGAGAGTGGGATAGCAAGAAAGCCAAGGCGAAAAAGAAAGTTAAAGACATAGCCAAAGAGCTGATTGAACTTTATGCCAAACGGAAGGGCGCACCGGGTTATGCATTTCAGGAAGACGGATTTCTTCAGGCTGAACTTGAATCTTCTTTTATTTATGAGGACACTCCGGATCAGGCAAAAGCCACGGAAGATGTAAAACGGGATATGCAACAACCGCATCCAATGGATCGCCTGGTGTGTGGGGATGTGGGGTTCGGAAAGACTGAGGTTGCTATTCGCGCTGCATTTAAAGCAACAACTGAAGGAAAGCAGGTTGCGGTTTTGGTGCCTACTACTATTTTGGCAATGCAGCATTACCGTACGTTTTCTGAGCGCCTTTCTAACATGCCTGTGAAGATCGACTATGTGTCACGATTCAAAACGGAAAAGGAGATCAAAGAGATCATTAAAGAAGTAAAAGAGGGTACTATCAACATCATTATTGGAACCCACCGGGTAGTGAGCAAGGATGTGGAGTTTAGAGACCTAGGTTTGCTGGTGATCGATGAAGAGCAAAAGTTTGGTGTGAAAGTAAAGGATCGCCTAAAAGAACTTAAAGTCAATGTAGATGTACTAACGCTTACAGCCACTCCAATCCCACGCACACTTCACTTCTCTTTAATGGGCGCGCGCGACTTAAGTATTATCTCAACTCCACCGCCTAACCGTCAGCCCGTTACCACCGAACTACACACTTTCGATGAGAGCATCATCAGAGATGCTGCAAGCACGGAGCTTCGAAGGGGTGGCCAGGTGTTCTTTGTTCATAACCGTGTACACGATATTGAACAGGTAGCTAATTCCATTTTTAAGTTGGTGCCTGATGCCCGTATCGGCATTGCCCATGGCCAAATGGATGGCGACAAACTGGAAAAAGTAATGGTCAAATTTATCGAGGGTGAGTACGATGTGCTGGTTTCAACTAATATTATTGAGTCCGGGCTGGATATTCCAAACGCTAACACTATAATAATTAACCAGGCCAATATGTTTGGCTTAAGTGATTTGCATCAGATGCGGGGACGGGTTGGGCGTTCCAACAAAAAAGCATTTTGCTATTTGCTCACGCCACCTAGCTCCGTCTTGTCATCAGATTCGAGAAAGCGGCTTGCTGCTCTCGAAGAATTTTCTGAATTGGGAGATGGATTTAAAGTCGCCATGCGTGATCTTGACATTCGGGGTGCTGGCAATTTATTGGGTGCCGAACAAACCGGGTTTATCACAGATTTAGGATTTGACACCTATCACAAAATTCTGGATGACGCTATTCAGGAACTAAAGGAAACCGAATTCAAAGAATTGTTTGCGGAAGAACTTTCTGCGAAAGCAAAACTGATTGTCTTAGACTGTACAATTGAAACCGATCTCGAAATATTAATTCCTGATACCTACATCAGCAACACCAGCGAGCGTCTGCAACTTTATGCTACACTTGATAACATTAAAGATGAAAATGGTTTATTGGGTTTCAGAGACTCACTTAAAGATCGTTTTGGAGTTTTGCCCGATTCAGTCGAGCAATTGATCAATTCCGTTCGGCTTCGGTGGATTGGGGAGACTCTGGGTTTTGAGAAACTCAGTCTAAAGAATGAAAAATTAAGAGGCTATTTTATTTCCGGAAATGATGAATATTTCAAGTCTGATCTTTTTGGAAAGATTTTGACATTCGTTCAAGGCCACACCAAGCGATGCCGTATGAAAGAAAGTGCGGGCAAACTGATTCTCACCATTGAATCAATTCCCTCTGTAGATGCGGCCATTGAAATTCTTGGGCCTCTCGCTTCCTATACCATTAAATCTGCTAACGAGACATCAACCGTATAGGGCTCAAGAAAATCCGCCTCTGTGAAAGCCTGGATTCTGAGAACTTTCTTAAATCTTACTGAATAGTAAACCTCGATAAAAAATTCCCCGGTGTGATAGAGGTAAACCTTTACCTCATCCACAGAGCGGGAGGCGATAAAATCTGTATCGCGGGTGATCAGATCACACTTCTTTTCAAAAGAAGCAACCTTAAAATCTTCAATGGAAATCATTGGGCAGTCTGTTTCCCAATTCCTTATGTAAAATGTATACCAACCCTTAGAATTTGAGAATTGTCCATTTTTGCTGCTGCCAGTGGCCCATGACTGGAAAATTAATCCCAATTTGGAATTGAATACTAACCGCTGATTTCCAGCGTTAAGCAATCGGTTCCAGCTCAAAACCTTCGATTAAGGATTTACCAAAAAAACGCTACCCTTTGGAAAACATTGATTTATCTATTTATATTAGCGGTTACTTTTATGTATAACCTAAAGCAAATGAAGTATTTCAAGTCACTCCTGTTCTTAGTTGCGCTATCGGCTATCATTAGCTCCTGTTCCTTATTTGGCAATAAGGGCGGTAAACCCACTGCTCAAAACCCTGGTCAGCTTAGTACGGCCACAGGTTTGGCTTATACCCGAGATGCTGCAGAGGGTTTTCCTGTAATGGAGTATAACTCACAGCCTGATGCCCCGAACATGGTATTAATTGAAGGCGGCCGCACCGTTTTAGGTTCTCTTGAAGAGGATGTGATGTCTTTCCGTGATAACATTGAAAGAACTGTATCTGTGGCTTCTTTCTATATGGATGAGACAGAAATCGCAAACATTCATTGGCTTGAATATCTTTATCATTTGTCAGTTGACTCAACTAAAGTAGATGGTGGAAAAGCTTATTCTCTGGCTTTGCCCGACACCTTGGTTTGGCGCTCCAATCTGGCTTTTAACGATCCGTATGTTGAGCATTATTTGAGATACCCTGGTTTCCGTTACTTCCCGGTAGTAGGAGTAAAGTGGAAACAAGCCAATGAATATGCCCGCTGGAGAACGGCTAAAGTTAATGCAGACCTTGCTGAAAAAGCAGGTATTGCTGCTCCTGAAACCGGGGCTGGTCGCATTCCTTTAGAGTCTGGCGTAGTAATTCCAGCCTACCGTCTGCCAACAGAAGCTGAGTGGGAATATGCTGCTCAGGCGTTGATTGGAACCCAGTGGTTAGACGAAATGCAAACCCACCAAAGAATTTACCCTTGGGATGGTCATGCTTTGCGGAATCCTTACGGAAAGCAAATGGGATCATTCCTTGCAAACTTTAAGCGTGGTCGCGGTGACTATGCGGGTATTGCCGGAAGGTTGAATGATGGCGCCTTGATTACCTCTTATATCTATGAATATCCTCCTAATGATTACGGTCTTTACAACATGGCCGGTAACGTAAGCGAGTGGGTGATGGACGTTTATCGTCCTCTTTCTCACCAGGATTTTGATGATCTTAACCCTATCCGTAGAGATGATTTCATCGATAGCCATAGCGAATACAGAAATCGTTATACAAAAACACCTAAGGACTCAACCGTAACAATGCCTGATGGCACAACTAAAAACATGCGCACTTTTGAGTACACCAAGAACCCTCAAGGATTTATCTCATTGATTTCCGACAAGGTTAGAGTGTATAAGGGCGGATCGTGGAAAGATGTTGCTTACTGGATGTCACCTGGTACACGCAGATTTATGGACGAAGACTCTGCCACAGCAACCATTGGCTTCCGCTGCGCAATGATTCGTGCCGGATCAAACTACTAAAAATTTAGAAAGTCTTAATCATATGAGAAGCCCTCCAAACAGAGGGCTTTTTTATTGCGCCTCTGCAAGACAAGCTACGCTTAATTCTTTACAGCCCTCTTCAATCAAATGCTTGCCGCAGGCTTCAAGGGTAGCACCTGTTGTCATTACATCGTCAACCAGCAAGATGCGGGCTTCGCGAATTTTCACGGGTTGCTGAATGTCAAAAACATCTTTCACGTTTTCCCATCGCTCAACTTTTGATTTTCGGGTCTGAGTCGTGGTACTGACTTTTCGGGTGCTTATGGATTCATCCCAGGGAATCTGTAGTGACATGCTTAGGCCCTCTGCAAAACGTGCACTTTGATTATACCCTCTTCTTCGCTTTCGCGTTTCATGCAGAGGCACCGGAACAATAAGATCAAATTCGTTTATCATTCCGAAATCAAACAATTCCTTTCCATAGATCTGACCTAACTTAACTCCAACCTCTGGGTGGTTGTTATACTTAAGTTGATGAAGCAAGTGTTGCACAATGCCCGTCTTTCTGAATCTAAGAAATGCCATAGCGTGCTTAAGCGGTAGGCGACCCTCCAGCCTGGATTTTACCGGGTTATTTTCGTCCTCATGATAGGCTGTCTTCGGCAAATCGCGGATGCAACGAGTACACAGAATTTCTTCGCCTTTATATAAGGCTTGTGAGCAACCAAGACAATAGTGTGGATAAAACAAGGAAACAAAATCGCGGCACACATCAAGAGCTGAGTTTAGTACATTTGATTTCATCCGAATTGAACTCATCTTTGAGGAAATAATTCAGGGATATGGGACTCGTAGAGCAATTTAATGATTACCGCGGCAAAATGAATGAGAAAATTCTTGCAGCTGACAACCTTATCATCAAGCGTATTTTTAATTTAGATACCAATGCTTACCAGGAAGGTGCATTGGATGTAAAGTCGAAAGAACTAATTGGCCTTACTTGCTCTCTGGTTTTGCGTTGTGACGATTGTGTTAAATACCACTTGGGCAAATGTAAAGAGGTCGGTTTTTCAACGGCCGAGGTTCACGAAGCAATGGGAGTTGCCACACTAGTGGGAGGAACGATTGTAATACCTCACCTTCGAAGAGCCTTTGAGTATTGGGAAGAACTCTCCAAATCCTAAACTGACTATGTTTCAACGAGATTTGGACCTGGAGCGTAAATGGCAGGTTTTATTAAGTGAATTAGAGCGGCTTCTTGAAAAGAAGCCCAAAGACCTAAATGGGGTACTCTTTGTAATCGGCCTGCAAGAACTTGGGCGCGGTCCCAAGCTATTTTCAAAAGAAGAAAAGCAGGACCTGATGCACATTGCTATTTGCAAAGTTTTAAGCCTGGCAGGGTACTATGAACTTGAGGGATTAGATGCTGATGGCTGGCCACATTGGAAATTGGTTAAGAAGTTGCCCCATTTTGATTTATTGGAGCAAGAAAAGCTGCTCAAAATGCACGTGCTCGAATATTTCGAAAAAGAGTATAACTGGCATTTTCCCGACTCAAAAATCAGTCCATGACCGGTTTGATTTAGGTACTCACTCCATTTATCTTAGTACGATTAAAAAACTATCTTTAACATAAGTACGTTTTAGATCAACATGGGTGAGGGGATCAATGGCATCAACGAGAAACTAAACTCCTTTACAAGGAGATATTATCTCAATATTGCCATTCGCGGAAGCATCCTATCGGTTTCCATTCTTCTCGGCTATTTTCTAATTGCCTCGCTTCTTGAATATAATTTATGGCTTGGCAAGACGGGGCGTTTTTTAATTTTCGCATCTTTTTTTGCCATTGTTGGCTTTTCTGTTTTCCGATTTTTAAAAGAACCCCTTGTCTGGTGGCTCTATAAAAAAGGATTGCGTAAGGAAGAAAGCGCCCGGATGATTGGCCGGTTTTTTCCGGATATCTCCGACAAATTATTAAATCTGATTCAGCTCTCGTCTGCACAAAACCGAACGGCTTTACTGGATGCAGGTATCGCACAAAAGACGGTATCACTTAAAGACATTGCCTTTGAAAAGGCCATCGACCTGAAGGAGAATAAAAAATACCTGAAGTACTTTATCATCCCCCTTTTCCTGATCCTGCTATTGATGATCATTAACCTTGGGATCTTCACGCAGAGTACAAAACGAATCGTCCAGTTCAATCAGGAGTTTTCGCCACAAGCACCTTTTCAGTTTCACGTGCAGAATAAAAATCTGATGGCATTTTTCAATGAAGATTTTACCCTCAGCGTCAAGATGGAGGGAGAGGCATTACCGGCTTCAGTTTACATTGTTGCTGGAGATCAGCGGTGGAAAATGGAAAGTTCGGCCCTTGCTCAATTCACTTATACTTTTGAAAATATCCAGAATGAAATTGACTTTCAGTTTGAAGCTTCGGGTTTTTTCTCCGATGCCTATAAAATTGAACTGGTGAACAGACCCGAATTAACCCAGCTTAAAGTCGGGCTGAATTATCCGGCTTATCTGGGACTCAAATCCCAGGAACTAAACAATGCCGGAAATCTTGAGCTGCCTGAAGGCACCAAAGTAACATGGAGAATTGGTGCTTCTCACACTCAAAAGGCGACCATGATGTTTTCTTCTTCAGAGGGTGAAAATCAGATGCAACTGATTGATAATGATGTTTTTACATTTAGTAAGGATTTCAGAAATCCGGATGAGTATTCCATCGTTCTGGAAAATGAACAAAGCAAAAACAAAGACCGCATCTCTTATTCGGTCCGTGTTATCAAAGATCAATATCCACAGGTGGTGGTAGACAATCTTCAGGATTCAGTTCTTTTCAAATCAATTCTATTAGGTGGATCTGTTAGTGATGATTACGGAGTTACGGGTCTAACTCTAAACTACCAGATCATTAGGGGAACCAAAGAATCACCAGGTAAAATCAAGGCTATTGCAATTGCAGGCAATCAGCAACAACAAAATTTTTATTATCAATGGAAAATTGACTCGCTTGATTTGCAGCCAGGTGATAAACTCATGTATCATTTGCAGGTGTGGGATAACGATGGCGTGAATGGCCGCAAATCCACCCGAAGTTCAAACTATATTTTTAGTCTGCCCAGTGAGGCGGAAATCAAAACTGAAATTGCGAAGTCGCAGCGATCAACAGAGAATAAAATAGACCAAAGCCTGCAAAAAGCGAAAGATCTTCAACAGTCAATTGATGATGCGCAGGAAAAACTAAGAGGCAAGCAAAATCTGGACTGGCAGGATAAAAAAATGCTTGAAGATTTGATCAGGCAAAAAGAAAAATTGGATGAGGCAATCCAGACCCTTCAAAAAGAGAATGCCCTGTTGGAACAAAAGAAGGACTCCTTCTCGGAAGAAAGCGAGCGGATTCGGGAAAAATCAGAACAGATTCAAAAATTAATGGATCAATTACTGGATGAAGAAACCAAGAAACAATTTCGTGAACTTGAAAAATTATTACAGGAGAATGCTGATGTAAATCAGATTCAAAAAATGCTGGATAAGATGGATCGCAACGAGATCAACCTGGAAAAGGAATTGGAGCGAACTCTTGAGTTATTTAAGCAACTTCAATACGATTATAAACTTGAACAAGCTATTGATGAGCTAAAAGCACAAACAGAAAAGCAAGAGGATTTACTGGAGAAAACAGAAGAGCTAAGCGGAGAGAAGAAGGGTGATAAAAGTGAAAAGAAGGATGCTAAGGATCAGGATACGAAATCTGATGACAGCAAAAGCGGGGATGAAAAAAAATCAAGTCCTGAAGACCTGGCAAAAGAACAAGAACAATTAAAAAGTGAGTTCGAAGATTTTGAAAAGCAACTTGATGAGTTAGACAAGCTGGGTGAAGAGTTAAATAAATCGGAGGAAACTGCTGATGAAGAAACCCAGGAAGAGGTAGAGCAATCTCAAGAGGAGAGTAAAGAGTCACTTCAAAAAGGGGAGCCTAAAAAGTCAACCGAAAAGCAAAAGAAGGCTATTTCAAAAATGAAAGAAATGCAGCAGCAGATGGAAGGAATGCAAAACTCAATGGAGATGGAAATGGATGAGCAAAATCTGGAAAGCTTACGACAGATTATTCATGGTTTAATAAAACTTTCCTTCGATCAGGAAAACCTAATGAAAGAGTTTGCGCCCATCCAGCAAACAGATCCTAAGTATGTTCATCTTTCACAAAACCAACTTAAACTAAAAGATGATGCTAAAGTGCTGGAAGACAGTTTGTTATCTCTTTCTAAAAAGGATCCGTTCATGGGGTCGGTGGTAACCCGTGAGGTGGGAGAACTTAATGACCATATTGAAAAAGCGGTTGGCAACATCAAAGAAAGACGTAAAGCAAACGCAAGTACTGAGATGCAATTGTCCATGACGAGCATCAATAATCTGGCGCTTATGTTGAACGATCACTTTGAGATGATGATGAATATGATGGCCAACGCAATGCCAGGTAAGGGCAAGAAAAAATCCGGCAATAAGCCAAGCCTGGGAAAATTGCAAGAACAGTTGAACCAGCAGATGGAGGAGATTCGTAAAGGCGGAAAGAGCGGGCGACAACTCTCTGAAGAGTTTGCAAAAATGGCAGCCGAACAAGAGCGCATTAGAAGGGCACTTCAGGAGATGCAAGAAAAGATGAAACAGGAGGGAGGTAAAATGCCGGGTGGAGATTTGCCTGGTAAAATGGAACAAACTGAGATGGATTTAGTTAATAAGCAGATCACAGAGCAAACTATAAAGCGCCAAAAAGAGATTCTTACCCGACTATTGGAAACAGAGAAATCGATGCGTGAACAAGATCTTGATGAAGAGCGAAAAGGTGAAACGGCAAAGGACTATACCAATGAAATACCGCGAGCTTTTGAAGAATATTTAAGATTAAAGGAAAAAGAAGTAGAATTGCTGAAGACCGTACCTCCTAAGCTGTATCCTTACTACAAGCAAGAAGTTGGAGAATATTTTAAACGAATAAAAACCAAAGAATTAAACTGAGTTGGCTGGCATGAAGAACATCCGTATTGAAATCCCTTCCCTTTCTGAGAATATCAGGATGATTGAAAGCTTCATCGACAACGCTAAGGAGAAATATCATTTGAATGATGATATCTACGGAAACATAATGATCGCGGTAACTGAAGCTGTCAACAATGCGATTAGACATGGTAACAAGGGCGACTCGGGAAAAAACGTTTCATTGGCTCTTTCTCTTGAAGAGGGAATGATAAAATTTAGGGTTGAAGATGAAGGGCATGGCTTTGATTTTCATAACCTGCCTGATCCAACATCTCCTGAAAACATTGAGAAACCAGGTGGAAGGGGTATTTTTTTAATGAAACACCTTGCTGATGAAGTCGATTTCTCGGAGCAGGGCAAAATTGTTGAGCTAAGCTTTTATATTGATTAATGGGATCTGTCCGGTTCTTCTCTGAAGACACTGATTTTTCTATTTCCCACCCAAGAAAGACTGCCGCTTGGATTAAAGCGGTAATCTCTAAAGAAAAAAAGCTCCTTGCTGACGTCAACTACATTTTTTGTTCAGATAGGTACCTTCTTAATCTTAACAAGGACTTTTTAAATCACAACACACTTACAGATATAATCACTTTTGATAACTCCGCTCAAAAAGGAGTTATTGAGGCTGAGATCTACATCAGTATAGAGCGTGTACTGGATAATGCCTGCAAATTCAAGGTGCGATTCGATGAGGAGTTACATAGAGTTATTATTCATGGGATTCTGCACCTATTGGGCTATAAAGACAAGAAGCCAGCAGAAAGGGCCTTAATGCGCAAAAAAGAAGAAGCTTGCCTATCTTTACGCAAATAAGTTTCACGTGAAACTTAAGACTATGGTAGAGACTTAATTCTATGTTTCACGTGAAACATGATTTGGGCCTGAGGTTCGATTTTTGAGGTTTCACGTGGAACAAACCAAACATGACATGTTTCCTGAGTATGATGTAATAGTTGTTGGTGCCGGACATGCCGGGTGTGAAGCTGCTGCTGCGGCTGCCAATATGGGTTCAAAGGTTCTATTGGTAACAATGAACATGAACACCATTGCCCAGATGTCATGCAATCCAGCCATGGGTGGGGTAGCTAAAGGCCAGATTGTTCGGGAAATTGATGCCCTTGGGGGTTATTCCGGAATTATCTCGGACAAGTCAATGCTCCAATTCAGAATGTTGAATCTATCGAAGGGACCGGCTATGTGGAGTCCCCGAACCCAAAATGACAGAATGCGATTTGCGGAGGAGTGGAAGCTTGCCCTTGAGAACACCAAAAATGTTGATTTCTGGCAAGAAATGGCAAGTGGCCTTATCGTTAAGGGCAATCGGGTGGTTGGCGTAAAAACCGCATTGGGGATTGAGGTAAACGCAAAAGCTGTTGTACTAACAAATGGTACATTTCTAAATGGAAAAATTCACATTGGCGAAAAGAGCTTTGGCGGTGGAAGAACTGCTGAAAAAGCAGCTACTGGATTAACTGAGCAATTAGTACAACTAGGGTTCGAATCTGGTAGAATGAAAACCGGAACCCCACCAAGAATAGATGGTCGGTCACTTAACTATAATGTTATGGAAGAACAGCCAGGGGACGAGAATCCTGGCAAATTCTCTTACTCGGATACAAAGCCTCTGGAAAAACAACTTAGCTGTTGGATAACCTATACTAATGATTCTGTTCATAAAGAACTTGAGAAAGGGTTCGATCAATCCCCCATGTTTCAAGGGCGTATCAAAGGCCTCGGCCCAAGGTATTGTCCTTCAATTGAAGACAAAATAAATCGGTTTGCGGAGCGTGAACGCCACCAGATATTTGTAGAACCGGAAGGCTGGAACACGATTGAGATTTACGTTAATGGCTTTTCAACTTCTCTCCCGGAAAATATTCAGTACCAAGCCTTAAGGAAGATCCCGGGATTTGAAAATGCCAAAATGTTCAGACCAGGGTATGCGATCGAATACGATTACTTTCCACCGACTCAATTAAAAATGAGTTTAGAGACTCAACTAATTGATAATCTGTACTTTGCAGGTCAAATCAATGGAACAACCGGTTATGAAGAAGCGGCTTGCCAGGGATTAATGGCCGGTATAAATGCACATAACAAAGTACACGAAAAAGATCCCTTCGTACTCAAAAGATCCGAAGCGTATATAGGCGTGCTCATTGATGACCTCGTAAATAAGGGCACCCAAGAGCCATATCGGATGTTCACTTCAAGAGCTGAGTACAGGATTTTACTTCGTCAGGATAACGCGGATATACGCCTTACCGAACAAGGCCATAAACTTGGTTTGGCCAGCGATGCTCGACTAGAAAACGTGATCGATAAGAAAAATGATATCGCACGCCTCTCTAAAGAATTAAAAGAGATGCGTGTTGTGCCTGAGGTTGTGAATGAAGAATTAAACCAGTTAAGTACTGCCGCTATCTCTGAGAAAATTCCAGTGGTAAGTTTATTGCGGAGGCCTCAAATAGGAATGAACGAATTGAAAAAAATTGATTCAGCAATCCGGGCTAAATTAAATGCATACTCCGAAGAAGTCCTACAACAAGTTGAAATCAATCTGAAGTATGAATCATACATTGATCGCGAACAAAAACTAGCAGAGAAAATAGAAGGACTTGAAGATTATAAAATCAAAGCTGACTTCGACTATGACAGGGTGAAGGCACTTTCCTCGGAAGCACGGGAGAAACTAAAACGGATCCGACCTGAAACTATTGGACAAATGTCTCGCATAAGTGGTGTATCGCCAGCCGATGTTTCTATACTAACAGTATATCTTGGCAAATAATGACTTTAGAAACTGTTCAGGTTTGTCCAATCTGTTCCTCAGATCATTTTAAGCCTTTGATGATTACCAGGGATTACACTGTAACGCAAGCTGATTTTTCTCTTCAACAGTGCGAACAATGTCATTTTGTTGCTACGAGTCCAAGGCCGGATCAAAATTCAATTACCCTTTACTATCAATCCGATAAATATATTTCACACACAGCAACCGGAAAAAATGTGATAGACCGCATTTACCTTCTGGCGCGAAGCTATACACTCCAATCGAAATATAGATTGATTAAAAAGTATAAGTCGTTGGGTTCAGTTCTTGACTATGGATGCGGTACCGGTGCGTTTCTTCATCACATTCAAAAACGAAACTGGCAAATTGCAGGTGTTGAGCCCTCAGAATCAGCGGCAAAAAAGGCCCGCGAACTCACCCAAACAGAGATTTATCGGGAGCTAAAACAAGTCGATGATAGGTTCGATGTAATTACACTCTGGCACGTTCTTGAACATGTACATAACCTCAATGAAAAGCTAACTGAAATAAAAGATCATCTTGAAAAAGATGGCATCCTGGTTGTTGCAGTTCCCAACTATAAATCTCTTGACGCCCAGAAATACGGAGCCTTCTGGGCTGGCTTTGATGTACCCCGCCATCTATGGCATTTTTCTGATTCAACTATGAAGACACTCCTGAAGAAAAATGGATTCAGGCTTATCGACACAGTACCTATGAAGCTTGATTCATATTATGTGTCATTACTCAGTGAAAGTTATAAGCACCCTAAAAAAGCAACCCTATTGCGAATGATAAGCGCCTTTCTTTCTGGTTTCAGTTCAAATAACCATGCCCGAAAAACAGGCCAGTATTCAAGCCTTATCTATATTGCCCGACAATCATGAAGCTAAGATTCTTTATATCCTTCATTATTGGCACTTATTTCTGGGGCTGTGCCAGTCAAACCACACCCACCGGAGGTCCTCAGGATAAAATTCCACCAGAACTCGTTGAATCCAATCCAACTAATGGCCAGAAAAATTTCAAGGGGAAAGTAATTGAATTAACCTTTAATGAAGATGTAAGGCTCAAAGACCCAAAGGAAGAAATTCTTATAACTCCTTCACCTGGCAAAAATATTATATACACTGCGAAGCGGAATAAAGTAACCATCGAGGCTGAAAATCCCTGGATTGATAGCACAACCTATAGTATAACATTCAGAGAAGGAATTCAGGATATAACAGAAGGAAATCCTGCAGAGAATCTCAGGCTCGCTTTTAGTACTGGCGAATCCATAGACTCACTTCAAATTAACGGGCATATCAGCAACATTTTTTCAGAAACAATTCCTGACAAAATCACTGTTGCATTATATCAAAGTGATACGTTCAACATCTTCAATCACTCCCCTACGTATTTTACAAAATCGAATAAGAAAGGGAACTTCACATTACAAAATCTAAAAGCCGGAGACTATTACGTATATGCTTTTGAGGACAAAAACAAAAATCTGAAAGTTGAGAGTAAAACTGAAAAATTCGGATACATCGCAAGACCCATTAACTTACCCGATAATACCGACTCGTTAAATATCAGTCTGATTCGAGTCGATGCGCGTCCACTAACCATAACAAGCATTCGATACACTGACAAAACAACCCGGGTCCGGTTTAACAAAAGCATTGATTCTTTAAAAATAGAAGGAATCGAAAAGAGTAATGCCATTTATTCATTTGATGATACCCAAAGCGAAGTCATTTTCTATCAAAGCTTTGACTCTAAAGACTCTATTAAAATCAGACTCATGACTCAAGACAGCGTCTATCAAAGTCTGGATACAACTTTCTACCTAAAATATTCTGAAACAAAAATGGCTAAAGAATCTTTTTCATTAAAAGAACTGACGTACGGCTATGATCTTTCCTCTAAACAATTAAAACATCGGCTAAGCTTTAACAAACCCATTTCAAAAGTTAATTATGACAGCCTGTACATCAAAATGGATTCACTGACCATAATAAATTTTGACAAATCAGACCTTCTGATTGATACATTATATCATACCATCTCATTTGTAACCCGACTTGAACCAAAAGTAGATAGCTCAAAACAAACCAAAGTAAAACCCTTTAAGCCATTCCTTCGATACGGCAAGGGAACATTTGTATCCATTGACCAAGACAGTTCTAAAGCAATCTCAAAGAATATAGTCTTTCTTGACGAAGAAGACACCGGATTGATTACGGGCAAAGTCGAAACAAAAGAAAAGAACTACGAAGTACAATTACTTTATACAGACAACACCATTGCACATAAACTTAGAAATCCAAAAGAACTCAATTTTAAATTTGTTGAAGCCCGTGATTATAAACTATTGGTAGTTATAGACACCAATGGAAATGGAAAATGGGATCCGGGAAGCTTTCAAAAACACATTGAACCGGAAAAAGTAATTTTCTACAAATCAGATGAAGGGAAATACTCTTTCCCAATCAGGGCGAATTGGGAGTATGGACCTTTGGTGATAAAATTCTGAACAACTTGTTGAAACGTGTGAATAATTTTCATTTACACCTACAAACGGAGTTACTCATCAAAATCAGATCTGAATTTGTTAATAAACCATACCTTCAAAAACCCTTTCCACCGCTTGTTGATTATAGTCGAATAGAATTCACAAAAGAAAGATTTTGTTAATAAATAGATCGTACCTTCGTTTTTAGGCGATTAATAAAAAATTCTAAACAGAAACCATCCACAAATTTCCAACGAACGTTATAAGAAGTATAGTTATCCACAAATGCACACCCGTAATTATAATAACATAAAATTTAAAAATTTAATAATAAAAATACAGACCATCCTGGTATGTGGACTAATTGCATTCTCTGCATTTGGACAAGACATTCAAGAGATACAAATTGCCAATGAATACATACTCAAAGGACAAAAAGACAAGGCCTTGACGTTGTATGAGCAGCTTGCAAAAAAAAATGAAAATGTTCCGCTCATCCACGCTAATTACCTCAATTTGTTGCTGGATGTTGGCAACTTTAGTCAGGCCGAAACTTATGTTGAGCGATTAATTAAGCGCGATGATAAACTATCGTATCGTTTGGATTTAGGAATAATTTATGTTCGCTCGGGTGACATTACAAAAGCGGATAAATATTTCAAAAATCTTATCAAGGCTCAAGGAGATGATGTCTATAAACTCAAGACGATAGCTGATTACCTGGCATCCCGAAATCTGGTTGATTACTCTATACAGGCTTTGCAACAGGCTCGTGTTTCTTCCGGCAACTCGTCTATGTATACACTTGAACTTGCTAATCTTTACAGGATTTCTGGCAAACGTGATCAAATGGTGCAGGAATATTTAGATTATGTAACGCAAACGCCTTCCAATATTTCTTATATAAAAAATCTGATGCAGATTCTTCTGACAAAACCAGAAGAGCTCGAAAGCCTTGAAAAATTACTATTCGATCGGGTGCAAAAAAATCAAAACTCTGAAGTGTATGCAGACTTATTGATTTGGGTGAATCTTCAGCAGAAAAACTTTTATGGCGCCTTCATTCAATCCCGGGCTTACGACAAGCGCTTCAGAAAGGAACAATCAAAGACCCTGGAAATAGCCCAGATAGCGCTTAACAATAATGATTTCGATAATGCAGATAAAAGTTTTTCATTTGTAATAAAAGAGTACGCAAATACTGTAAATGAGTTGCCCGCCAGGCTTGGATTGATACAAACCCGCGAAGCAAAAGTAAAAAAGACGTATCCCGTTAACAGCGACTCCGTAAAGTACCTCATTACTGAATACGGAAATTTTAGAAATACATATCCGGATCACCCCAATGCTTACGAAGCTGTTCTTAGCCAATCGTTGCTGTATGCCTACTATCTTGATCAAAAGGATTCGGCTGTAAATGGACTAACGCGGCTAATCAACAATAATAAAGTTTCTCCAACCATGAAAGCAAAGGCTAAAATTGAGTTGGGTGACATTTATTTATTAAAAGAAGAATCGTGGGAGGCTACGCTTTTATACTCGCAGGTTGAAAAAACCCAACGCGAAACCCCGCTCGGATATGAAGCCAAACTACGCAATGCCAAGCTCTCTTACTTTAAAGGCGACTTTTTGCTGGCCCAGGAGCATCTGGATATTTTAAAGCAAGCCACTTCGCGCGAAATAGCCAATGATGCGATGGAATTAAGTATGCGGATAAAAGAGAACACTATTTATGATTCTACCGGAGCTGCCCTTAAGGAATTTGCTTCTATCGAGCTTTTACTCGCACAAAATAAAAACGACCAGGCTTTACAACGTTTGCAAAATTTTCGAGTAACGAAAAAGGTAAGAATGAGTAAACAGGAAGCCGAATCAAAAAGCTTGTGGTCACCGGAAAAATCTCAGAGCTCTGGCGATTCTGTATGGGTTGATGTGGAAACTGATTTTACAACCATCAAAGACGATGTGTATTGGCTGGAAGCGAATGTGCTATTAAAGCGTGGAGCGTTTGATCAGTCCATAACAATGTTGGAGAAAATTATCTCCGAATTTGGTGAAGATATTCTCTCAGACGATGCCTACTTTTTGGAAGGGGAGATTTATGAACAACAATTAAAGAACAAGGACAAAGCGATGGAGATTTACCGGGAGTTTTTAAACAAATATCCGGGAAGCGTTTATGCCGCTGAAGCCCGCAAGCGGTATCGCCAACTGCGAGGCGATTTTAATGATACCCCACTTAATTGATGCGTACCCATCAGGCAAACTTACCGTTTGATCAATTCCTTTAATCAGAACCAAAAATTTTAGCTAGCTTGGAATCATGAGGCATTCCACCACAATCACTTTTATAGCATTCAGTTTAATCATTTTTCTGACCAGCTGCTCGGCACCACCACCAACTGAATCAAAAAAGTCAACCACCTACGATCAACTCGTTGAGCTATTTAAATCATGGCGTGAGTTTCAGAAACCCATTCTCAAAGAAGGCGTTCCGGATTATTCGGCAGCCACTATGAAGCAGCAACACGAAGAGTTGAAAACCTGGCAACAGAAGCTTCAGAATTTTGATACGACCAATTGGCCCATCAACCACCAGGTGGATTGGTATATTATCTATGCGGAAATGAACGGTCTTGATTTTGATCATCGGGTGTTGCGTACCTGGGAGCGAGACCCTGCCTTTTATAAAACATTGTGGATGGACCGAAGCGATGTGCCCGGTCATGAAGGCCCCACTCATCATGCCATTGTGGATCTCTGGAAGTATCAGTTTCCATTGTCAAATGAAAATAAAGAAAAGCTTATCAGCCAACTTCAGGTGGTCGCTCCACTGAATGAACAGGCTAAGATTAATCTCACCGGCAATGCCAAAGATTTATGGATCGCAGGAATCCGCGATATCAAAACACAAAGTCAGGATCTGAAAAGTATACTGGCACAACCGGGTGTGAATGATCAGCCCGATCTCGTTGCCGTGATCAATGAAGCTATTGAGTCCACGGATAATTTTGTGACTTGGCTGGAGAAAGAATCGGCTTCGAAAACGCGCCCTTCGGGAATTGGAAAGGAAAATTACACCTGGTATCAGAAAAACGTGCATCTCATACCTCTCACCTGGGATGATGAAGTACTGCTGTTAAAGCGTGAGCTTGCGCGCGCCTGGACGGCATTAAAACTGGAAGAACACCGAAACCGAAACTTGCCCGAGCTGAAAGCAGCAGATACACCGGAGGCTTTCGCTGCCCTTACTGAGCGATCTGCTAAAAGTCTATTGAACTTTTTAGAAAAGGATGAGATCCTTACAGTGAAGGAATACTTCGAGCCGGCTTTGCGCGAACATCTCGGTAGTTTCGTGCCAGCTGACAAACGGAATTTTTTCATCATCACATTACACCACGACCCACGACCGCTTTATTCACATTTCTACCACTGGTTTGAACTTGCGCAAATGGATAAAGAACCACATGCCAGTGAAATCCGAAAGGGACCACTTCTCTATAACATTTTCGATTCGCGTAATGAAGGCACGGCTACCGCTGTAGAAGAAATGTTTATGCAAGCCGGATTGTATAACGATGACCCACGCGTAAAAGAAATTGTATACATCATGATTGCCCAACGAGCGGCCCGAGGACTGGGTTCTTTGTACGCCCATGCCAACGAGATGACCATGGAGGAAGCTGGGAAAATTCATTCTGACTACACGCCCCGCGGATGGATGAAGACAGAAAAGGAACTATTACTCTTCGAACAACACTTGTACTTGCGTCAGCCGGGATATGGCACCAGCTACATCACCGGAAAATACCTGTTGGAGAGTGCCATGGCCGAATTTGCAAGAAGGAAAGAAACACAACAACAGCCATTCCATCTTAAGGATTTTTTCGACCAACTTAACGCGATTGGCTGTATACCCACTTCACTAGGTCATTGGGAGATGACAGGCGATAAAAGTGCATTGAATGAAGCGGTTGGTAAGTAGATTCCTTGTGCGGATAATTTTAATTGCTCTCTTATTTCCTGTGCTTCTCCATGCGCAGAAGATTTCCCGCGACTTGAAAATTGCCGGGCATCGTGGCGGGTATTACTTCGACTACCCGGAGAGTTCACTCAGCCTATTGAATTACATCGCAAAGCAGTTTCAAAGAGATACAATCATTGCCGAGATTGATTTGCGCAAAAGCAGGGATGGCACGATCTACATTATGCACGATGAAACAGTGGACCGCACGACTACGGGCACCGGAAAACTAGATCAGCTTGACGACAATTATCTTGATAGTCTTTATTTGAAGAAAGAGAACGGTGAAATCACCAAAAAGCGAGTACCAACGTTTGAAGAAGTGCTTACCTACATCAAAAAGAAAAACATCAATTTGATGCTGGATATCAAAACACCCATTCATGCAGAGGCTTACGAGTTAGTGAAAAAACATAAGCTGGAAGATCGGATGCTGACGCTTACGTTCAACATGGACCTCACTAAAAAAGTTGCGGCACTTTCCAATCAGATTTCGCTTTCGGCTTTGATCGAATCAGAAAATGACTGGCAACAATTTATCGATGTTCCGATGACAGCCGGAAAAAAGATTGCCTATATCAACATGAAAACACCGGCAACAATAATTCAGGACATGAAAAGGAATAAAATCAAGATCATGGCTGATGTCAGCGAGGCGCTTCGAAATTCAGGCAAGCCATTGGACCAAATAGGCTATCAGAACAAAGTCAACGATCAATCACTTGATATTCTTATCACGGATTTTCCGATCGAAGCGCGAAAAGCTTTCTTAAAATAGTTTATTGTTCGTCTGTGAGTATTCTTCCGTGCCTCAGCGGTAAGAATTTTCACAATGGAGAGCGCAGAACAGTCACAGAAACAAATCAGACAGAAATCTCTTCCGATTTTTATTACCTTACTGTATCAATCCCTATCCCATGAGAAAACTAGTCTACCTCTTCGTTTTTATTTCTACTCATTCATTCTCACAAACAAAAGCGCTCGTAGGCGGAACGCTGATCGATGGCTATGGTGGCAAGCCCGTGCAAAATTCTGTCGTTATCATTGAGGGTGAACGCATCAAAGCTGTTGGCCAGTTGGGCAGCATCGAAATTCCAAAGGGAGCAGAAATAATTTCTACTGAAGGTATGAGTGTAATGCCCGGCTTGTGGGATATGCATGTGCACTTAATGATTAACGGCCACAGCGATTATACCCATTGGGATAAGACCTATTTGAAACTAGCAAAGGAAGTAATCATGCCTTCATCGGCACATCAACTGTTGATGGCAGGAGTAACAAGTGCGCGCGATCTGGGTGGACCGCTGGAACCAAGTCTTACTGTGCGAGACCGAATTAACAAAGGTGAAATTCCAGGACCGACCATGTATATGAGTGGACCGTTCATTCAGCATGAACCTTATCCCGGAACAGCCGAATTTCGCTGGGGCGTGAAAGGAGTGGAAGACGCGCGTGCAAAAGTGCGGCAACTGGCGAAAGCAGGAGTGAACTGCATCAAGTTGATCGACCAGGATGATATGACTGAAGCCGAATACATGGCTGTTGTAGACGAGGCCCATAAAAACAAATTAAAAGTAGTGGCACACTCACACCGCCCCGATGAAATCCGCAGAGGCCTGAAAGCAGGCGTAGATAATTTTGAACACACAGGCCTGGCCGCAGCGCCTGAATACCCGGACGACATCATGTTTATGATCAAGGAACGCACCGCCAAGATGAGTCTCGGTCCGTTGTTCTGGACTCCGACCGTGGAGGGGTTATTCAACTACGAATATATGCGCGACAACCCAGAAGCGCTCGACAACACAGGCTGGCATTTGGGTTTGCCCGATTCAATCATTGCTGATATCAAACAATCGATTAAATATCCGGGTCGTCTCAGCTACTTTGGTCTCAACCCTATCCGCAAACCCACGCTCGAGAAAAAAATCAACCAACTTAAGAACGCAGGAGTGGTATTATTGATTGGTACCGACAGCGGTATACCTATGAAGTTTCACAGCCAGAGCACGTGGAACGAACTGGATGTATGGGTAAATAAATTTGGCTTCGACCCGATGTATACGATCCGCGCGGCTACCTACTGGCCCTCGGTGATGATGGGGGTGGATAAAGATTTTGGTACTGTCACTGAAGGCAAGTATGCCGACATCATTGCTGTGAAAGGCGATGTGCTACGGCATATGGCACTCTTACAGGATGTGAAGATGGTGATTAAGAAGGGGAAGAGATACAAGTAATCGGGTAATTAAATTTCAATCACACCTGCGTTCTTGTTGGGTACAGACCAACAAGCATATAAGGTTTATTAATAGCAATACTTATCAATACTGTTCGTTGAGGGTTAAAGCCTAACCATGTTGAACAGATATTTTCCGAACCTTTTACTGCTTTTGATAGCATGTGCCCCCTATGCCAATGGCCCGGTATTTAGTACGGAGGATGCCGATAAAACATTTCAACCGATTCTTGATTTTATGGATGTAAAGTCTGGAATGGTTGTGGCTGATGTAGGTGCCGGATCAGGCGCGCTTACCGTGATTATGGCCACTCAACTGGATAGGTGTACTGTTTATATCCAGGACATTGATAAAAAAGTTCTTGAGCAGGAAAATGTGAATAAGATGATCGCTTATTATTCCAAACGGCTGGGCTACGATCTTGGCAAGAGAAACACATTTCACATTACGTATGGCGAGATAACCGGTACAAATTTACCGGATGGGGCATTAGATCTGATTTATTCAAATGCTACGGTTCACGTTTTCGATCAACCAGATGCAATGCTTACTGACTTACGAAAAAAATTGAAGCCCACCGGAAGAATTTTTATTCGCGATAGTTTCAAAGGCGACCAGGGGGAAGGCGAATTTTGTTCTGATAGCAAATGCGGAAAACGGCTTTACACGATTGATGAATTTCTGGCAATGATGGACCGGAATGGATTTCAGTTGGTAAAGCAATCGCCAAATCAGAGCGGATACCCGGTGTTTGGTTTTTCGCGCAAACTCTGAAAAATTCTTATAGAATACTTTACACAGCAGTCTGGGTTAGTGAAGGTTACTCCAGTTTTACAAAAAGCTGTGAATTAATTTTCCAGTCTCCATTTACTTTTATCCACTGAGCTGAATACTTTCCCCCGGTAACGGACTTTTCTCCGGAATCGAACGTATACCCTCTCCACATTCCTGATTCCCATGCCAGGCCCAATCCAGCATTAACATCAATTTCAGTTGGCGTGCGCACCCAATACATTTTTGGTCTTGTTGCCTGATTAATATATTTTCTCAAATTTTCTTTGCCTTGTATCAACGCGCCATTACTAATGGTGTATAGGGCATTATCTGTTAAAAAAGTCAAGTAAAGTTCGTTGTCCAGGTCTTTTAATGCTGCGTTGGACGCATTTCTGAGGCTGAGAATTTTATCCTTATCATTTTGAGCATTCGCCTGTGTGGGAGTGATTAACAATTGTGTGAACGTGATAATACTCACTAGCAAAGCAGGTAAATTTTTCATGCTATATTTTAATAAAGACTTTTTTCTTGTACATCCACCACAGAATTAGTCCGAAAAATGTAACGAGTGTAAGAGCCATTGCGAGCGAAGCATTGCTAGGCGTAAGCCAGCTTTCAAAAGCATTTTTGTAAATCCAAGTCCAGGAAGAAATTTCACCACCCGCACCATCATCCATTTTTAGGCGTGCCAATATTTTGGCAAGCAATCCGGAAACCACAAAAACAAAAATGGCATTCATACCATACCACGTAAATAGTTTTGACCAGCTCTTCACACCATGTACATCAATAAGCCAATGGCAAGCCGCAAGAAATTGCATGGCAATGCCTGCTGTATATAAAACAAAACTGCTGGTCCAGAGTGATTTGTTGATTGGAAAGAACAGTCCCCAACCAAGTCCTAAAACGATTAGAATGGCTCCAATGAAAAACATCCAACTCACACGGGTGGCCGGGTCTTTAATTTCCGTAAACAACTTCCCGGTAAGCATGCCGATGATGCCGGTTGCAATAGCAGGAATTGTACTGAGTATACCTTCGGGATCCCACGTTTTACTTTGAGCCCACAAGTGACCTTCCAGCAAAGAGAAATCTAACCACGCACCGAGATTTGTTTCGGGCTCTAAGTTTGGTGCGCCAAAGCCGGGTACCGGCACAAAGTTCATAAGTATGTAATAAACGAAAAGCAAAAGCACAGCTACCCGAATCTGAGTAAGCCACGAGGTCGTGAGATATAAGATGGTGGAAAAGAAAAAGACAACACTGATGCGTTGCAATACTCCGGGAATCCGGACAACGGAAAAATCGAACTTTGGAAAGAGTGAAAGAAAAATGCCTAGAGAAAATATAATGACCGTTCTGCGGAGAATCTTTAAAAAAACTTTTTGAGTTAATCCTTCACTTTTATTCTGGTAAGCAAAGTGAATGGAGACCCCGACAATAAATAGGAAGAAGGGAAAAATCAGATCGGTGGGAGTGCACCCATTCCATGCAGCATGCCGGAGTGGAGAATAAATGTGGTCCCAGGTTCCGGGATTGTTCACCAGGATCATAGCCGCAACGGTAATACCACGGAAGACATCCAATGATTCGAGTCGTTCGTTAAGTTTCATGATTCAATATACATCAAAGGCTACTCATGCGATAGTAATTTCAAATGCATTAAATTTGATACTATGAAAAACATAATCCTGGCTTCCTTCATGCTGGTTACCCTTGCTGCAAGCGCTCAAAAAACTGATAAACTTGCAGCCATTCCACATCCCTTGTTTTGGGAGAATAAACCACTGAGTTATTCTATCGTTAATGACAACTTAACGATTGTAGCAGGTGAAAAAACCGATATGTTTCGCGACCCGAATGTCACTTACAATACAGACAATGCACCGAAACTTCTCTTCAAAGCCGATGATGACTTTGTATTATCAGCTGGTATCGTACACCCCTTTGCCAATAAATGGGATGGTGGTGCCATAATTATCAAAAGTGATAGTTTGAACTGGGTGAAATTTTGCTTTGAAAAGGATTACACAGGAGCCCGCAGGGTAGTGAGCGTGGTCACGAAGAATATTTCGGATGATTGTAATTCGGTGGAAATAGATTCAGACAAGGTATTTTATAAAGTCGCAAAAGCCGGCAATGTTGTAACGTTATACTATTCAACAGACGGGGCGAAGTGGTTTTTAGTGCGCCACCTTCAGTTTGATTTTAAACCTGGATTTAAGGTTGGTTTTCTGGCGCAATCACCTACCGGTACGAAGTGTGAGGTAAAATTCTCACAGATCAGCTATGAGAAGCGGAAGATCAAAGACCCATATGCAGGAGAGTAATTTAAATTACGAGGAGAGAATTATAGGTTACGGATAGTTAACCAATACATAATCCAGGCCAACGACTAAATCGGATTTCACAGCATTGATTGTAAATTGCCGTCACTATTTTTTCAATGGCTGATTCAAACAACAAACATTACAAAAATCCTTATCACCCGGATGTGACGTTGTTTCTTGTTCTCATTCCTTTCATCAGCGCGTTCAACTATTATCTCACCTATTCGAATATCCAACTGAGTTGGTTTTTACTACTGACTTTTTCTATTGATACCGTGCAGGGTTATCTGGCCTGGTGGGGTGTGCGTTCGTTTATCCTCTATCTTGATAAAAAATGGCCCTATGAAAGAGGTCTTTTGAAGCGCATACTTTTTCAATTAGCAAGCACCCTATTTATTGGCCTTTTCATAATCAGTATACTCACGGAATTGGTCAGTTTGATTGCAAAAGGGAAACCCGCTCCCCTGCATTTTTATACTATCGACCTGTTTATCATCAGTATCTGGTTTTTTGTAATCAATGGCATTTACCTGGGACTTCATTTTTATCACCTTTATCAGGAATCTGAAGCAACACGCCAACACGAGAACCAAATCAAAGCGGATGGAATTTTTGTAAAGCAAGGCAAGCAAGAGATCCGGTTATCGTATGACGAACTGGGAGGTTTTTATGTGGATGAGGATTATGCGGTAAGCTGTCAGTTGGGAGGTAAGAAATTTTATCTCACACAATCGCTCGACAAAATTGAAAAGACATTGCCAGCGACTTCCTTCTTCCGCCTAAACCGCCAGTATATTGTTCACCGCCAGATAGTATCAGGGTTTAAGCGGGGCGACAACGGTAAGATTTTAGTAATGCTGCAAAAGACTACAAACTTTCCTGCCGAAATACCGGTTAGCCGCCTCAGGGCACCTGCATTTAAAGACTGGTTTCAGCCAGTGTGATTACAGTTCACCGTAGAACCTGCTACATCTCAGGGGAAAACCTCAGAATTCCACGTCCATAGCATATCCAATCGCGTAAACTTGCACTGGGATTAGGGGCTGAAGGCAAGTTCAAGTGTCGGGCAACCACCCTCTGAGTAAACCATAATAATACGTATGAAATCAAAAATAGGTACAACCCTTCTGGCTCTTTGCCTTGTTGGCTCCTTGCTGGCGCAAACCGACACCCAAAAAGATTACCGCAATTTTCCAATCATTGTTATGGTTCAGTTTCATAATATTTCCATGCCTTTTAAAGATATGAAGTCGAATTTTTCAAACATCGGGCTGGGGTTTGGTACCGAGTTGAGTTACAACGGCAAAAGCAACTGGGTGCAGCAGGTTAGTGCAATGTGGCATCATAACAAAACGGTGGGCAATGGTATTATGCTTTATTCACAGGCCGCGTGGAGGCCCACTATTTCATCAGGTGTTTACACTGAATTAAAAGCCGGAGCGGGTTATATGTATGCATTTCGTCCGGTAGAATCGTATAAACAAAACAATGGGGTTTGGGAGGTAACGGGAAACAAGGGCAAGGGCATGTTTACTTTACCAGTAGGCATCTCAGTAGGGTATCAATCGTATTCCGATAAGACGTATGTTTCTCCATTCATCTCGTACCAGTTTTTGCTAATCAGCGGATATAATCAGAGCATTCCGCTTGTGCCGGAAACACTTATCCAAGTTGGCTCACGAATTCATTTCAGCAAATAAAAAGTATCCCTATGAACAAATTAGCAGTGTTCGCTATCGTGATTTTAATGTTGATGAGCTGCGCCTCGTATTTGCAGGATTTAAACGTCAGCACCTGTACGTCATCACAGGAAATCAATTCAACTTATTCTAAAGCAAAAGAGATTCAGCCTGTCATTGATCAACTGGTCACGGAGGGAATTCCAGGGTGTGCATTGGCGATTTATTCAGCCGAAGGTTGGTGGACATCTTCAGCGGGTGTTGCCAAGATTGAAAATAACACAACTATGGAAGTTTGCCACTTGCAGTATCTTCAGAGTGTTTCAAAAACATATATGGCTGTAGGTATTCTGAAATTATATGAACAGGGAAAAATTGATTTAAAGGCGCCCATGACTAACTATCTGCCAGAAAAGTATGTGCAATATATTACGGATGGCCATCGTGTAACCATGCAAATGCTATTGAATCATACCTCTGGAATTCCAGAATATAATTTTCAACCGGATTATGTGGCAAAACTCTTACAGCATCCTGATTACAAATTTGAGCCTGAGGATTATCTCAAATACATTAAGGGCAAACCATTGGATTTTGAACCGGGCAGCAAGTATTCTTACCGCAATACCAATTATGTGTTGCTGGCGCTTATCGCGGATGCGCTTACCGGTGATCACGCGGCTTTTCTTTCGGAAACAATTTTCAAACCCTTGGGACTTAATAATACATTTTATCGTCACGAATCGGGCTACCCGAATTATCCACAACTTATAAATGCCTATTGGGATCGTTACAGCAACAGCATCGTTGAGAATGTTTCACAGATGCAGCGCAACAATGTGGCTTCCTTGATTGGTGATGACGGGATAATAGCCACACCTGTGGATGCCGTAAAATTTCTGCGGGGCTTGATGGAAGGACAACTGCTCAAGCCTGCAACTCTTGAATTAATGAAAACATGGGTAAATGACAGCAAAGGAAATCCGGCCTATGGATTAGGCTTAGACTATACGTTGTTTCAAGGGGAAGTTGCTTATGGACATAGTGGGGGCGGTATTGGTGCCGGATGCAATCTCTATTATTTTCCGCAGCAGAATGTTTACGTATTTATTGCTATCAATTTGGGAACCGTAACGGATAGTCCCATCCATAAAACCGCAGAGAAATCTATTAATAGATTTTATGATGCCTTGCTTAAGTAGTAGAGCAGGCATGATTATAAGAGCAAGTACTTATTAAACACCCGGTCTCCAATAGAAATCTATTGCTTAATGGTTGGGGCCGTGAAGACACAACCTCAGCAAGTTTATTCACTCCGCAACGACTTCACCGGATCGCTCGCAGCAGCTTTGAATGACTGGAAGCTCATGGTTGCCAGGGCGATTAGAAATGCGACTAGTCCCGCCATAAGATATAATCCAACACCAATATTGGTTTTATAGGTATAATCCTTCAACCACCAATCAATTCCATACCATGCCAGAGGGGTAGCTAATACAAATGCAATAAGCACCAATTTGCCCAACTCTTTTGAAAGCAACATCACAATGCTGCTGATGCTGGCGCCTAACACTTTTCGGATACCGATCTCTTTCATACGCTGTTCTGCTGTAAAGGCGGTGAGTGCAAATAATCCAAGACACGCAATCAGAACGGCCAGCACAGAAAATATTCCAAAGATTTTTCCAAGCCTGGTTTCGGCAGCATACATGCTGCCAAAGCGCTGATCTAAAAAGTAATATGTAAAAGGTTGGCCTGGGGCCAGTTCTTTCCATTTAGCTTCTACCAGCTTAATAACTTCTTGTGTGTTTTGTGATTGAAAACGAAAGGAAATAGGTCCTTCCGATTTTTCGTTCAGTTCCATCATCAGTGGACTCACATTTTCTTTAAGAGACTCGAAGTGAAAATCCTCAACAATGCCTATCACCGTAAGTGTGATCAGTTTGTTACGATCCGGTTCACCATTGCCACCATCCCCAAACGTAGCGATCTTGCTACCAATAACCTCTCCAGTGAAATTAAATCTTTTAACAGAGGCCTCATTAATAATAACTGCTGATGAATCGGAAGGAAACTCGCGTGAAAAATCACGGCCCTCCTTAATATTCATACCCATGGTTTTTATATAATCATGATCCACACGCCAGTTTTGAATGCTTACCATATTTTCCTGTATGGCCGGGTCACGACCTTCTACCCACCAGGGGTTGTCACTTCGCCATGAGCCACTAACTGGCAAATAGCCTGTCATCGTTGCGTTATCCATTATTCCACTGCGCATGATTTCATCTTTGAAAGGCACTCGATTGGTTCCCAATGCATACGCGTCTTCAATAACAATTACCTGGTCTTTATTAAAGCCCAGCTTTTTGTTTTGGATATAATTCAACTGTCGATTAACGGCCAAGGTGCCAATTACCAGAAAAATGGAAACCGTAAATTGAAAGACGACCAGAGCACTTCTGATAAATCCGCTCTTCATGCCTAACGCCACATGTCCTTTCAACACACTGACGGGTTTAAAAGCAGACAAGAAGAAGGAAGGATAAATGCCGGCTAATAGGCCTACAGCCAACGCGGCCAGTATAATGATTCCATAAAGAATCGGTTGCTGGAATGGAATGGATAATGTTCTTAACGAAAGTTGATTGAAGAGAGGAAGTAGCAGATAAGCAAATAAAAGTGCAAGAAGAATGGAAATGAAGGTTAGGAGTATCGATTCTGTAAGAAACTGCCGCATTAAATGCGAACGGAAAGAACCCATTACTTTTCGGATGCCTACTTCCTTAGCACGATTGGCAGAGCGTGCAGTAGAAAGATTCATGAAGTTGATACAAGCAATAATGAGAATGAATAAGGCAATCGCTACAAACAGATAAACATAGGCGATGTCGAAGTTGGGTTCGAATTCACCTTGCAGTGAACTTTTTAGGTGAATGTCGTCAAGCGACTGCAGTGTAAATTCCATTTTGTTGCCGGCTGCTACAAATTTTTCCATGGTTAAATCGCTACCCAATACTTCTGCCAGTTGCGGCATAGCGCGCTTCACAACCAACTCCGGGAATTTAGCTTCCAATTGTTTTGCATCGGCCCCCGGACGTAACAGAATATAAGTCTGAAAATTATTGCTATACCATACTTCTCGCTTTGCTTCTTCTAAACCCTCCATAGCGATCAGTATGTCGAAATGAAAATGCGTATTGGCAGGCAGGGGCGTATAAATAGCCGTAATCTTCATGTTCCATTTATTATCGAGAATCAATGTCTGACCCAACGCATTTTCATTGGGAAAATATTTATTAGCAATGGTTTCGCTGATCGCGATGGAGTTGGGCTCTGCCAGGGCAGTTTCGGCATTGCCGGCAATAACGGGAACAGCAAACACCTTGAAAAAATCTTTGTCAGTCCAGATCACATGATCTTCCTTGATATTATCAATAGTTCGCTTAACAAGATAGGATCCGCGCTCACGAAACCGGATAGCAGCCTCTACTTCGGGATATTCAGTGGCCAGGGTATTTGCCATTACCGGAGGCGCATACAGCATCTTATAATGATTGCCACCGAATTTTATCTCGCTATTAATACGATAGATCCGATCAGCATAGGCGAAATGTTTGTCGTAACTTATTTCATTAATCACAAAAAGGATAATGATAAAGCAGATGGCCAAACCGATGGAAAGGCCGGCTATGTTTATGAATGAATAGAAACTATGCTTGCGCAGCTTGCGAATAGCGACCGTGAAATAATTCTTTAACATATTCTTTGGCTTTGTATTTTCTGATTGAATCGTTTGTTTTTGGGTTTCGCGCAAACCAGCAGTATGCCCAAATGATTTTAAGATCTTATGATAGGCATCTATGAATCGTGATCCATTGGCCATTTCTGTTTCTACAGCCGAACAGAAATGATCAATCAACTCCTCCTGAATACCCTCAGCCACAATGCCGCGGTAATTCAGATCTTTGATGATGTAACTGATGTGATCGTCTGTCAACATTTGTTTGGCTTCAAGCCTCAGGCTTTGCATCTCTACTTGAAGCCTGCAGCGGATAGCTTTTGATAATTTATGCCAGATCAACGTTCAACACATTGCCCATGGTTCTGATAAACTCCACAAACTCACTCACGCGTTCTTTCACTAAACTTTTTCCTTCGGTTGTCAGTGCATAATATTTTCTAACCCGTTTGCCCATCATTACCGTTTCTGTCTTTAGAAGACCTTCGGATTCAAGTTTATGAAGCGATGGATATAAGGCCCCTTCGGTAAGAAGAATGCGACCGTCCGATAATTCTTTTACACGCTGGGTGATTTCGTAACCATACATCTTGCCATGATCTTTCAAAACCTTGAGAAGAATTGTCTGAAGCGTGCCTTTTAGTAGTTCGGGAGAATGCATAAAAGATTAATACATAAGTGAATTATGTATATAAGACGCTTAAGAGTAAGTCAGGGTTGCATCACGTGGCTTTTTTTTAACTATTTTTAGAAACTTTAATTGTATTACACCCCAATAATCCATTCAATGCCAGATTCTATTCAAAGTAAGCTAACAAGGCTGGAACGAATTTTAGATGCGACCACCGAGGGCTGGTGGGAATTGAACCTGAAAACAGATTTAACATACTGCAGCCCAGGTTGGTTTCGCATGATGGGACTTGCACCGGATGCTGGTGGAACCATTGATAAACTTTGGTGGAATTCCAGGCTTCATCCTGATGATAAGGATCGCGTTATCGCGAATCAAAAACAGTTCATTCAGCAAGATGAGGCATGGGAACAAGAATTTCGAATGCTTCATACAAGCGGTGACTATGTTTGGATCCAGTCTCGGGGCAAGGTATTGCAACGATCAGCCGATGGAAAAGCCTTGCTCGTTGGCGGATTACACATAAACATAACACCGCAAAAGCAATTGCACCGGCTCAATGACGATTTGAAAATGCAGGAGGAGTTGGTTCAAGGAATACTCAAAGTGTCGCTCTCTTCCGTTACCATGATCGACTTCATCGCCAGGCGAATGACTTTCACCTCAGGACAGATCATGAAAAAATTGGGATATCGTGAGGAAGAATTTGGGCAGCTGTCAACTAATTTATATGAAAACATTATACATCAGGAGGATCAACCGAAATTAAAGAATCACATTGAGAAACTAATTCAATCTCAACGAGGCCAGATACTGGAATGCCTTCTGCGTTTCCGCAATAAAGAAGGGAATTACCACACATTGATGCTTCGTGATTCTGTATTTGCCCGTGATGGTCAGGGTTATCCGCAAGAAATAATCTGCTCTGCCATCGATATAACACAATACTTACTCTTGAAAGCAAGGATGGAGGATAACATCAAGTTTATTAAAGAACTATCATTCAGAAACTCGCACGAAGTGCGAGCTCCGGTAGCTACTATCCTAGGCTTGGTACAACTTATGAAACATGAATTGCATTCACCTGGTTCAGTTTTGGAATTGATCAAGTACATGGAGCAAACCGTAATCAAAATGGATGAAGTTATAAGAGACTTGACAGATACTCTGAATAAAAAATTGAGTAAGATATAACCTACGGGAAAACAGAAATCAAGTCCTGCTTTTTGATTAATTTCACGAATCAGTTGATATGAAGCCCGTTTATATTCTTGTCGCGGTATTTTTTGTCTGGTGCATTGCTGCATCCTTCTGGTTTTTGTTTTGGGTAAAGGGCTTAAGTCCGCAGCCTGATAACATCAATCCTCATGAGTCCGCTCTCGCTATCGTAGAAATTCTTTTCATGATCCTCATTTCCGTTTTGATCGGCTTTGCATTGGCATGGCTGCTTAAACAGGAAACGCTCAACAAGAAGGAGCAGGACATTCAAAATCTTATAACAGACCTTACAACTCATCAGGCATCTGCTCGAATGTTACAGGAGCAAGCACACAAAGCTGAAACCACGTTGGCTCGTGCTCGCGAAACATTTCGTGAAGATTTTCTAACCGTCTCGCGTGATAATGAACGGCTCAAGACGGAATTGGAAGAAGCTCTTAATACGGGAACACACGTGGAGGAATTAAATCGAATTCAACTACTGGTGCAATCACTACAAAGCCAACTTGATCAAAGTAAAAAAGAGACGAACCTGCTTGAGGCCACAAGACAAAAATTGCAGACTGAGGTTGAAGAACTACAAAAGAGCAAACGCGAGGTTAAAAAATCGACTGATGTCATAGAAAAGCAGCTCAGCGCCAAAATTATTGCTGATGAAAAAGATGATCTCAAGATAATCAATGGCATCGGCCCTGGTATCGAGAAGAAATTAAATACGTTGGGCATTTATAGTTTCAGACAGATCAGTGAACTCACTGAAGAATCCATAAAGAAACTTACCGAGTCAATCAAATTCTTTCCAGGTCGCATTGACCGCGATCGCTGGGTGGAGCAAGCCTCCAAGCTATACCTGGACAAAATCAGAAAGTAGTTTTACGCGGGCTGAGTAACAACAGCGGAAAGAGTTTTGGCCAGAGCAACTACCTGACGCTTCAATTCAGGCAGCGAATCTTCAATCTCTGGCGAAAGCAACGTACTTAGTGGTTGTACTTTTTCGATAGAGATAATGAAGAGATGAATATCAGGCATTTTACCTAACAGCAATAAACCCTCTACTAAATCTTTCAACCCAATTTCATGAGTGCTCATAGCACTTGGAAAGTCTTTTGAGAAGCGCGGCTTAATCTTTTGAATAGTACCGGCTGGTTTTCCATCCAGTGTGGCATCAATCATAATCACGTGCGGATATGACTCCAGGTACTCCATTAATTGAAACCCGGCCGTACCGCCATCAATAATGGTGGCAAGACCGGGCACTTCTTCCTTCAATTGATTAACAACATGAACGCCCAAGCCCTCATCACCCATCAGGTAATTGCCAATACCAAGAATTAATACAGGGGTTGAAGTCATGAGCTATTTTTTTTCGTTTTTCTTAAAGGTTTCTTCTTCAATGAACTTCCAACCGCCACCCATGCTTGAAATTTCACCATGGCCTTCTACATAGTCGTGATAAAACACGAGATAGACATGCACTACTGCGAATAGAATAAAGAACCAGGTAGCCCAATGGTGAATGGTGCGCATCATAAAATCTCCACCAAACAAGGTAGGTACCCATGAAAACAAATTAGGCAACCACCAGTCGCTCATGGCGGAATATAAACCGAAGCCAGTTAGACATTGAACGCCAAAAGCGATGAAGGTTAAAAAGTAAATGAATCCCGCCAGGCGGTTGTGACCTATGGTATGAACGTTATACCCTTTTGTCATAAAAATATCAGACTTCAGAATATGCCACATATCTATAAAATATTGCCGGTTTGTAGGAAGGAAATTTTTCCAGCTCGCATATTTATTACCTACAAATCCCCAATAGATGCGAAACAGAAAATTGAATAGAAAAATGTAAGCAGCAACAAAATGAATAAACCGTATTGTGCCAAACCAATAACTTGAAAAGGCTTCTTTGCTGGTCATGATAGCTGGGGGATTGCCAATAATAAGACCGGTAGCAATCAACACTAAAATGCAACCGGCATTAATCCAATGATAATAGCGTACCGGTAACTCCCACACAAAAACTCGCCTGAGCAGGTGGGGTTTTGATGATATTGTTGTACTGTTCATAACCCTGAATTATAGCACCTGAACTTTACTAACATGTTTACCTTCCTCATCATACAAATGCACGGCACACGCCAGGCAAGGGTCGAAGGAGTGAATCGTACGCAAAATTTCAACAGGTTTGTTGATATCTGCGATCGGAGTGTCCTTTAATGCAGACTCATAAGCAGATGATTTTCCTTCCTGATCGCGTGGTGATGCATTCCAGGTTGAAGGCACCACCAGTTGATAATTTTTAATCTTCTGATCTTCAATCACGATCCAGTGTGCCAATGCACCACGGGGAGCTTCCGTATGACCAACGCCCATGGCGCTAGCCGGCCATGATTCGGGTTTAAATTTCTCCATGTTGGCCATGCGCGTATCTCCGCTCTTGATATTGCCAATGAGCTGATCATAAAATTCAAGAGCCCATTGCGATACCAGGATTGTTTCAAGACCGCGTGCAGCAGTTCGGCCTAAGGTTGAGAATAAAGCTGCTGCCGGAACATTCAATTTTGCGAGCGTGCTATCTACTACTTCCTTAAAATCTTCGCGACCACTGGCATAACCCACTAACACCCGCGCCAATGGACCTACTTCCATAGCATTTCCTTTCCATCGTGGAGTTTTCAGGAAACTGTATTTTTCTTCCACGTTCAAATGATCGAATGGAGGTTTTGGTCCGGTATAATTTAATTTAGTCTCACCTTTCCAGGGATGCAGACCCACGCCATCGCCACCTGCATAATCATACCAGCTATGTGGAATAAATTCCTGCACTTCGGCATCATTGCGTAAATCCACTTCATGAATTTTGCTCAAGTCTTTATTCAGTATAGCTCCTGCCGGGAATTTATAATTCTGAACGTCTGAGTAAGAAGAGGTGGAGAGATCACCATATACCAGGTAATTACCAAGCCCGCCACCAATGGCACCCCAATCGAGATAGTATGGTGCGATTGCCAGCAAATCAGGAATATACACTTGCTCAACAAACTCTTTTGCCTGTTTGAGAAGCTGATGAACATAGGCGAGTCGTTCGGCATTGATACCACTCGAATCATCCAGACTGATAGAGCATGCCATACCGCCCACCAAAAAATTAGGGTGTGGATTCTTGCCCCCGAAGATGGTGTGGACTTTTACAATTTCTTTTTGCCACTCTAGCGCTTCCAGATAGTGGGCAACGCCAATCAGATTTATTTCAGCCGGAAGTTTGTAGGCGGAATGTCCCCAATAGCCGTTGGCAAAAATTCCGAGTTGTCCGCTTTCAACAAACTTTGTTAATCGTTTTTGCAGATCAGAGAAATAGCCTGGCGAACTCTTAGGCCAATTGGAAATACTTTGTGCAATTTCAGAGGTCTTCTTTGGATCAGCTTTCAAGGCGCTAACCACATCTACCCAATCCAATGCGTGGAGGTGATAGAAGTGCACAACGTGATCGTGGATATTTTGAGCACAGAACATCAGGTTGCGTACCAACTCTGCATTGGGTGGGATTACAATCTTCAAGGCATCTTCAACGGCCCGTATAGAGGCCAGCGAGTGAACGGTAGTGCAAACTCCGCATACGCGACCTACAAAAGCCCAGGCATCGCGCGGGTCGCGGCCGCGTAAGATTTCTTCAATCAAGCGCACCATGGTGCCCGAGCTATATGCCTCTTCAATTTTTCCGTCTTTTATTTCTGCTTCGATCCGCAAGTGCCCTTCAATGCGGGTAATGGGATCCACAACAATTCGTGCCATGGTTAATCTTTTTTAAGTTCGTGTTCCGACTGTTTTCCTTCTGCAATTAATTCGTCAACTACTTTGTGCTTGCGCAGATTAGTTGCAATAGCGTGTGCGGCCAGACCAGCTGCCGTTACACCCAATGCTACCATACCTATCTTGTCTGCATTTTCTTCAATACCAAACCCACCCGCATTAACCATGCGTTCATAGATAGGTCCATTGTCCCAGAAACTTTCTTCACTGCAGCCAAAGCAACCGTGTCCGGATTGAATCGGATAACTCGTGCCATTATTCCATTTCATAATACCGCAGGCATTGTAGGTACTTGGTCCTTTACAACCCACTTTGTATAAACAGTAACCTCGCCTGGCATTTTCATCATCAAAGGTTTCTACAAACATGCCGGCATCGTAGTAAGGCCTGCGATAGCAACTGTCGTGTACGCGTTTTGAGTAAAAGGCTTTTGGTCTTCCAATACCATCGAGAGCAGGGAGCGTATCAAATGTTAAAATGTGAACCAGTACCCCGGCCATTACTTCGCCAATAGGAGGACAGCCTGGAACTTTTATAATCGGCTTGCCTTTAATGATTTTATGAATAGGCGTTGCTTTGGTTGGATTGGGTTTGGCAGCCTGTACACAACCATTGCTTGCACAACTTCCCCAACAAATAACAGCTTTTGCACCCGCGGCAGCTTCGTGTAATATATCAATAGAGGATTTACCACCGATCATACAATACACACCATCGGCAGCTGCCGGCACGGAACCCTCCACACACAATACATATTCGCCATAGTAATCCTTCATGGTCTTTTGCATGGCCTCTTCAGCCTGATGACCCGCAGCAGCCATCAAAGTCTCGGTGTAGTCAAGCGAAAGCTTATCTAATATGATATCCGCAACAATGGGATGCGAAGAGCGGATAAATGATTCACTGCAACAGGTGCATTCCTGGAAGTGAAGCCAGATAACGGGTATCCTTGGTTTTGTTTTCAAAGCTTCGGTAACCTGGGCAACACCACTTGATTGCAAACCCATATAAGCCGCAATCATCGTGCAAAACTTCATGAAGTCTCTGCGCGAATAGCCTTTATCCTGCAGTTCTTCAAAGTAAGTTTTTCGTTGAGTAGGAGTTTCGGTAAGCATGTCAGATTTTATTTAGAAAGTTTCTAGGCAGACTTGAAATATTTTTTGAAAAAACGTTAACAAGCTTAATTCTTATAATATTTTAATAGGATGATATAATTCATGTGGCAGGATGACTTTGATCAGGTTTAACCTTCGGCTGATGTGGTAGTTTAGAATTCACAAATCATCTCTGTTATGAAAGCGATTACCAAAAAACTGATCCTGATTGTATCGACTGTACTCCCTGTTTTTGCTTCTGCACATCCAGGTCACGGTCATGAGAGTCCGTTAAGCCCAGGCCACTATCTGGCAAACCCAGAGCATTACATTCCGCTTGCGCTTACCGTTGGGGCTGCACTGATTGCTATGAGTGTGCGGTACTTATTTATTCGATCGAAGGAGAGAACAAGGAAATAACCTTTAAACACTAAGAAAATGCATGAGTTTTCTATCGTGATGAGTATTGTAGAAACGGCTGAAGAAAAAGTAAAGGAGCATCATGCGCATTCAGTCGAATCGATTGATTTAGTTATTGGAGACTTAGCCGGAGTTGACAGCCATGCGCTTGATTTTGCTTGGGACTCAGCTGTAAAAGATACGGTATTGAAGACGGCTAAACGAAACATAATTCATGTTCCCGCAAGGGCTAAGTGTTTGGAATGTGATTGCGAATTTGAAATAAAGGAATTGTTTGACGTGTGTCCCTTGTGTGGCGAACCTTTATTGCAAATCGTGCAAGGGAAAGAATTACAGATAAAGTCAATGGTCCTGAACTGAGTACTAAGAACAAACAACTATGTGTGCTACCTGCGGATGTGATAGTGATGCCAAAGTAAGTATTCATCGGGTTAGTGTTACCGGCTTATTGCAGGTAGAAAATTTAAACCTGACCCCGTTAAAAGATCCAATTCCGCACGGTGCTGAAAACCACAACCATAAGGAGATTACGCTTGAGCAGGATGTTTTATTAAAAAACAATCTGCTGGCAGAACGCAACCGGGGCTATTTTTTGGCGAAGGAAATTTTCGCACTCAACCTGGTTAGTTCACCGGGCTCAGGTAAAACATCCTTGCTTGAACGTACATTAAAAGACTTAAAGGGCGAGGAGAATTTTTTTGTCATAGAAGGCGACCAGCAAACCTCAAATGATGCTAACCGCATAGCATCCACGGGAGTACCCGTAGTTCAGATTAATACAGGAAGAGGATGTCACCTTGATTCTGAAATGATCTCTAATGCGATTAAACAATTGAATCCGCAAAAAAGCGGTGTACTCTTCATTGAAAACATCGGCAATCTGGTATGTCCGGCTATGTTTGATCTGGGCGAACAAAAACGCGTGGTGATTATCAGCGTTACAGAAGGGGAAGATAAGCCCATCAAATATCCAGACATGTTTCAAAGTAGTCAGTTGTGTATCATCAATAAAATTGATCTGTTGCCCTACCTGAAGTTTGATCTGGAGGCGTTGAAAAACTATGGCCGAAAAGTTAATCCTGCGATGGAGTTCATTGAACTTTCATGCACATCGGGTGCGGGCCTCTCGCAGTGGTATGATTGGTTGAAAAAAGAAAAACTTCACGATCACCCGGTTCTGGTATGAAATGGATACGCATCCATATTGAAGGAATGGTGCAGGGGGTAGGCTTTCGTCCGTTTGTCTACAAGTTAGCGCATTGGTTAAATCTCAAAGGTTGGGTTTGCAATGGGGTAGACGGGGTGCATATAGAGGCCGGGGGCACCTCTGAGCAGATTGAAATGTTCAAGTACCTGCTCAACGATGATGCCCCGAATGAATCTACCATTACCAGATTTTCTTCTGAAGAAATTGAAGAACAGGAAGAGGACGACTTTCAAATAATAGAGAGCCATGAACTGGGCTCGCCCACACTCTTGATCACTCCCGATCTGGGTCTTTGTGATCACTGTCGTAATGAGATACAGGATCCCGGAAACAGAAGATACAACTACCCCTTTACAACCTGCACTCATTGCGGGCCACGATACTCCATCATACAATCCTTGCCATACGATCGCCCACTCACATCAATGCGTGTTTTTGACATGTGTGATGCATGTCGTGCCGAGTATAATAATCCGTTTGACCGAAGACATTTTTCTCAAACGAACTCTTGTCCGGATTGTACCATACCGGTTCGCTTGCTGAATAATCAAGGTGTAGAATTGACTTCTTCGTGGCCAGAGGCATTGAATCAATTGGTTGACAGGTTAAGCATGGGAGAGATTGCTGCTGTTAAAGGCATTGGTGGATATCTTTTGATGGCTGATGCAACGAATGAAACTGCAATCAGAACACTACGCGATCGCAAACATCGTCCCTCCAAACCCTTTGCTCTCATGTATCCGGACTTGGAAACCCTCGCGGGCGATGTTGAATTAAATGAAGCGGAAAAACATGCATTTAAGAGCATTCAATGCCCGATTGTTTTAGCAAGGGTAAAAGAGGAACCAGTTTCAGGTATTTGTGTAAATGATATTGCCCCCGGGCTGGAACATGTGGGGGCTATGCAACCCTACACAGCCCTGTTTGAATTACTACTAAAAGCTTTTGGTAAGCCCATGATTGCGACCAGTGGCAATGCGGGTGGGTCGCCCATTTTATTTGAAGACGCAAAAGCACTAGAGAACCTGAAAGAGATTGCCGATGTATTTCTTGTAAACGATCGTGAAATACAGATTGCACAAGATGACAGTGTAATTCGGTTTACGAAAAGAAACCAACGAATCGTTATCAGAAGGTCGAGGGGCTATGCGCCCAATTTCATAAATAGTTTCTTTGGCTCGCAGAAAGATTGTGTACTGGCAATGGGTGCGGATATGAAGAGCTCATTTGCTATACAGGTAAAAGGCCGTGTTTATACCAGTCAATATCTGGGAGATCTTGAAAGCTATGAAAGTCAGGAAAGTTTTCGCAAGGCATTAAGTCATATGCTTGACCTTTTACGCGTTAAACCTGAGCGAATCGTGTTGGACCCGCACCCAAACTATTTTTCATCACGCCTGGGAAGAGAATTAGCTCAACAATGGGAAATCCCGGTTGAGGAAGTTCAACATCACAAGGCCCATGCTTATGCCGTGCTGGCAGAGAATGATAGGCTTCATGATCCAACACCCGTTTTGTGTGTTGTGTGGGATGGAACCGGCTTTGGCGATGATCGTCAGATCTGGGGTGGAGAATTTTTCGCCTATCAGAACCATCAGCTGGAACGAGTGTTGCACTTCCATAACTTTCCGGTATGGCAAGGCGATTTGATGGCGCGTCAACCGCGCTTATCAGCGCTTTATTTGAGCAAAGACTTTTTATCGGATACTGATTTGCATACCCATTTTAACGAACAGGAGTGGAATTATTATTCGAAGTTAGTTGAAACCAGGCCCCCGCTTCATACGTCCAGTGTTGGTAGATTATTTGATGCTGTTGCAGCTTTATTAGGGTTATGCGAACACAATACTTTTGAAGGTGAAGCATCCATGCTGTTGGAAACCCTTGCATCAACAGGCAGGTGTGAAGAACACTATCGGGTTCATTGGCGGGATGATAAAATTGATGAGAAAGATTTGATCAAGCAGATCATCACCGACCTTAAGTGTCATACAAATAAAGATGAAATAGCCTTTAAGTTTCATGCATACCTGGCCGTTGTGATTTCAGAGGTGATGCAAAAATACAAATTTCATCAGGTTGCATTGAGTGGTGGAGTTTTTCAAAATGCTTTGCTGGTTGAACTGATCTGGGAGAAACTTCATCAGCACAACAGAATCTTTACACATCATGATCTTTCTCCAAATGATGAAAACATTGCCGTGGGTCAGTTAGCCTGTGTTGCGCTTGGCAAGAAGAAAGAGAATTTGGCGTTGTTATATGCTGTTAATTTAAACTAGAAAATATGTGCCTTGCCATTCCCGGAAAACTCACAGCTATCACCGGCCAACTGGACGAAACCTTTCGGTTTGGCAAAGTT
Organism: Cyclobacteriaceae bacterium; assembly: GCA_044229915.1. GTDB lineage: Bacteria > Bacteroidota > Bacteroidia > Cytophagales > Cyclobacteriaceae > ELB16-189. Next base: position 417,520 of record JBGASB010000002.1, on the reverse strand, counting down.
TCTTTTGGGGGTATAATGAAAGACGTAAACCTATCGATGGTACCGGAAGCCAAGGTGGGTGACTATGTCCTGGTTCACGTAGGTGTGGCGATTAGCCTTGTGGATGAGGATGAGGCACACAAAACATTTGAGTACATAAGGCAGATTGGAGAACTGAATGAACTAAAGATCGAACCGGATCGTGAATCAAGAATAAATTTAAATTAGTATGCGACCACAGATTAAAAAAGCAATTTTCTGGACACCCCGCCTGCTGACGATTCTCTTCTCCATTTTCATCAGTGTTTTTGCATTAGATGCATTTAGTGAAGGGGAAGGTTTTACGAAGACACTTATCGCTTTTCTAATTCACCTTATTCCAACAGTTATTATAGTAACGATTCTTGTTCTCTCCTGGAAACGGGAATGGATCGGGGGCGTTGTTTTCTTTTTACTCGGGATTGGGTATGCTATTATCGCGGTCAGTCACCCGTCATGGATTCTTGCTATATCAGGACCGTTATTTCTAATCAGTATTCTTTTTTTAATAGGATGGTTTAGCAGAAAAGAACTCCCAAGCAAATGAAATTCCTTTCTGAATATCGGGATGCTAAAGTTGTTGAAGATCTGATCAACGATATACGACTGGTGGTAACTATGCCGTGGACCATCATGGAGATTTGTGGGGGACAAACTCACAGCCTGGTGAAGAATGGAATTATGGAAATGCTTCCTAAAGAAATCACGATGGTACATGGCCCGGGTTGCCCGGTATGCGTTACACCATTAGGAATTATTGATGAGGCAATCTACCTGGCCGAAAAGAAGAATGTGATTCTCTGTTCCTTCGGAGACATGCTGCGGGTGCCGGGCTCAACCAAAAGTTTACTCGAAGTGAAGGCTACCGGTGCGGATGTTCGAATTGTGTATTCGCCCCTCGAGGCAGTTAAACTTGCGCAGGATAATCCTTCGAAAGAAGTTGTCTTCTTTGCGGTAGGATTTGAAACCACGGCACCAGCCAATGCCCTTTCCGTTGTACAGGCACAAAAGCTGGGCGTAAAGAATTATAGTATTCTTGCATCTCACGTATTGGTACCACCCGCTATGGAAGCAATCCTCAGCGACCCGGAAACCCGCATTGATGCATTTCTGGCAGCAGGCCATGTATGCACGATTATGGGTACCGAAGAATATGATCCGATTGTTGAAAAATATAAAGTACCCATTGTTGTGACTGGCTTTGAGCCAGTGGATCTCCTTCAGGGAATTTTGATGGCCGTGATTCAATTGGAAAAAGGGATAGCCCGGTTAGAGAATCAATATGCGCGTGTTGTGCAGCGGGAAGGAAACCGCCTGGCACAAAATACCATTAATGAAGTTTTTACAGTTTCTGATCGCACGTGGCGTGGTATTGGTGAAATTCCGATGAGTGGGTACGAGGTAAAGAATGAATACAAAGCCTATAATGCGCGCACGAAGTTCAATCTGAATCTTGAATCGGTGCCCGAAAATGCAGATTGTGTTTCAGGGGCAATTATGAAAGGCTTAAGGAAACCCGTGCAGTGTCCTAATTTTGGAACGAAGTGCAATCCGGAACATCCGCTGGGCGCACCGATGGTAAGTAGTGAAGGCGCGTGTGCAGCTTATTATCACTATTCGAATAGCATGTTGTTGTAAGAAAATGGTTAAACCCTCACCCCCAACCCCTCTCCCCAGGGAGAGGGGTGTCTGAGGAACGAAGACGGGGTGAGGGATTTGAAAAGTAAGGCAACAGATAATGACTAACAATCCCAAACTCTCTGTAAAACTTAACTGCCCCCTACCCAAATTGGATTTTGATGTAATCACCATGGGCCATGGCAGTGGCGGACTTCTTACACATCGATTATTGGAATCGGGAGTGTTTGATTTATTGAAGAATGAACACCTGGATCAGCAACATGATGGCGCTTTTCTGGAACTTCATGGAAAGGTTGCCTTCTCAACCGATAGCTACGTAATCTCACCCATATTTTTTCCAGGGGGCAACATTGGCGAGCTGGCCGTAAATGGTTCAGTCAATGATCTTGCCATGTGTGGCGCTATTCCAAAATATCTCTCCTTGAGTTTTATTATTGAAGAAGGCTTGCGGATGGATGATTTCTGGGAGATTCTGCTTGCCATAAAAACCGCCAGTGAAAAGGCGGGTGTAAAAATCGTTACCGGAGATACCAAAGTAGTGGAGCGCGGCAAAGGCGATCAGATTTTTATCAATACTTCTGGGATTGGAATGATTCATCCTAACGCAAACATTCATTTCAGCAGGATAAAACCTGGTGATAAAATACTAATAAGTGGTAACATGGCTACCCATGGCATTGCTATCATGTCGCAGCGCAAAGGATTGGAATTTGAAACCACGATCGAAAGCGACACCACCAATTTGAATCATCTTGTTAAAAAACTTTTGGATCATGCCGGGGAGCACATTCACTTTTTGCGCGACCCAACCCGTGGTGGTGTGGCCACCGTGATGAATGAATTGGTTGATCAGTCAAAACTCGGGATCGATCTGGTTCAAAAAGACATTCCGATAGATGATCAGGTAGAGGGCGCCTGCGAAATGCTGGGGCTTGATCCCTTGTATGTTGCTAATGAGGGCTTGTTTATCGCTATTGTAGATGCTACGGTTGCAGATCAGGTATTGACTCTCATGCGCAGCGATGAAATCGGAAAATCAGCAGCCATTATTGGCGAAGTTGTTTCTGCTCATCCCGGCCAGGTGGTAATGGCCAGCCGCATTGGCGGCAAGCGGGTGGTGAATTACCTTACCGGAGAGCAGCTTCCGAGGATTTGTTGAGCCTAGTCCTCCAAAAGAATAGTGAATAACTCAAAACAACATTGAGAAAAGATTTGCGCAACCAAAAGTATTCCAACTACTTCGCTAAGTTTTGTACATAACTTTAGCATCTCAAAAGACGCCACCATTGAAGTAGTTTAATACGTCAAAAAAATAAGACTCGTTTATTTTCTATTCTGAGCATTCTTTATCATTAGAAACTCAGCAATATTCTGAGCATCGACTGCACCGAGAAGTGCATTTTGTGAAGAGACGAGCGCCAGTGATTTTTTACTTAACTGAAGTTGTTTCAATCCCTCTTCCAACGATATCGCAGCATCAAGGTACATGAGATTTTTGTCCATTGCATTTTCAACAAGCGTTGATTCTCCCTGCTCTCCGAGAGCTTTTATAATCTCTTCCTGGCTCAGGGTGCCAACAGGTTGCCCCTGATTCATCACAACAAAGCTTTTATTCTGACCGAGAAGTAACTGTTGGGCAGCTTCGCGAATGGTAAGAGTTGCATCCAATAGGGGAACCTGACTCATCATCACTTCGCGAATAGTAACCCCGCTAAACAAGGCCCGGGTTTTTACATAATTGGATTCAGACTGCGCTCCAAGAAAAATGAAAATTCCAATGAATACTAAAAAAGGATTGCCATAAAACCCAAGAATAACAAATCCAACCGCAAGCGCCTGACCTATGCCGGCTGCTATACGTGTGGCCTTTACACGACTCATTTTATACGACAGCAACGCTCGCAATACCCGACCGCCATCCATCGGGAAAGCGGGGATCATATTAAATACAGCAAGGGTTAGATTTACACTAAGCAGTGACAATAAGAAATTTGAGCCTCCCACCTTACTAAGTTCCTGAAGGGCATCCGCGGTATCAGGCCAATGAACAAAAGGTAATAGAACCAAAGCGATGACCACGTTAACCAGCGGCCCCGCTAGTGCCACTAATAATTCTTCCTTAGGTTTTTCAGGTATCGATTCAAGACTGGCAACACCGCCAATAGGAAGTAGTGTAATATCTCTTGTTTTAATATGATACCGTTGAGCTGTGAGGGAGTGACCTAATTCGTGAAGGGTTACACATCCAAAAATTGAGAGTACAAAGGTGATTGACCAGAGAATATCATTCGTTCCCAGTCCGGCCTTTACATCGTTGTAAACAATCCATGCAATAAGGAGAACAAACGTCCAGTGAATGAAGATTTTGATTCCAGAAACTTTGCCAATGTAAAGTTTATACTTCATGAGTTAGGGAGCAGTAGAAAGGGAGAAACCGTATCAGGAATTAGAGTCGAGCTTTAGCACCAGGTGGAAATTTACATCGAGTGTTTCTTCCACCTTCACCATGCCCATCATGCGGGTAGGTGCCTGCAGTTTAAAATCGGAGAAAACGAAATTTCTACCGCCCTTTAAATGAATTAGACCATTACTTTTTGCTTCAATCGTACAGTCTACGTCAAAGGAATTGGTGATTCCGCCCAGCGAGATTTTGAGCTTACCTTTAAATCGCTCTTCGGTGCACCCATAAACTGGCACACGTTCGAAGGAGATAAAGTCAATCACTATAGAAGGATATTCTTTGGCTTTAATGGTTTTGCCAAAATCATTGGTCATTAATTGCATACCGCAATTGAAAGCCGAGGCATCAAGACCCACATATCCTTTCTCAAAAACGGGCCGGATGCCCGGACCCCCTTCTCGTAGCACAAGGGTGTCTCTGCCACAATAGAGGGAGGAGCACTGGAAAGAATTAACATTGGTTTTACCCGAAATAACAAGTTTGCTGGAGGGCTGCACGATAAAGCGGTGCATTAAAACAGGGGCCTCCTTTTCGGGGGCGAAAGCGCTCAGCATCAAAATCACACAAATCCCCAATATTGCTTTCATACGGTCTGCCAAGTTACTCAATCTTCTTAAAACGAAAAAAGTTCCGGCCAACTGGCCGGAACTTAACCCAAACCCAAGGGTATCTCTTAGAAAGAGATGGCTCCCTGAATAACTATACCATCGAATTTACCATCGTAGAATCTATTGTTAGATCCTGTTGGAAGATAACCATCGTATTTTTGAGTAACGTACTCGGCTTTAAGTAAGATATTGCGGGTAACGAACCAGCCACCGGCAATGGAAGTACGGTCGATTGTTACATCATACAATGTTCCAGGATTGGTGGTTGTCTGACCTTCAGTCAAATTTGAAGTTACTTTTATGTAACGAGCTCCTACATAAAATTTCTCATTTTTTCCGAAGCGATAAAGGGCTTCACCTGCAGTCTGGTGAGTCTGGCGATTTGTATAGTCTTCAGATCCAAATGGGGTACCGGTAGCAATTTCTCCATTTTCATTGGCATTTTTTCCAAAGGCATACTCCCAGGTTCCGAAAACTTCAAGACCACCAAATTTCACGAATGGGTTTACCATAAAAGCTGTTACGTTATCGCGGTAACCAGGGTTGAAACGGCCCGAGAATGCATTACCGGTCAATGTAACAGGAGCATTCTCCATTACATATTGATAGTTAGATCCTGTACGGTCGCCACCAAATAAAGTGTTGCTTGCAGAAGACTTGGTAGTCATTGCAGATCCGGACAAACGTATGCGAAGGTTATCTTGTAACTGTCTGTCGAAAGCAAGTTTACCATAAAGCGATGGTTTACGTTTTGCACCATCAGGAGTAGCAGGATCTGCTACGTTACCTTGAATTTCACCATCGGTAAATCCAAACATGGCAATAACGCCTTTGTTTTTGTAGTATAATTCAGCACCGATTTCAGTAGTAAATTCATCCATAATGTTGTTTTCAATCCAGGGATTCCACATGGTTTGACCACCATCACTTCTGCGGAAGTGAGCATCACCATAGTTAACTTCCATATGACCCACTTTCAACGTCAGGTTTTTCCACAGATTATTCATGAATTCACTGTTGAGGAACGTCACCTTGTCAACTTGTAAGTATCCACCTTTTACCCAGAATTCATTGTGGTGGTGAGATGACATGTAGGAAACCAGGTTTAAGCTTACTCCATCATACAATTGAACATCAATATTGAAGTTGGCTTGTGCCAGTGGGAAACCACCTGCCATTTCGTACAAACCAGCTGCAGGAGTTGACGTTGCAGTAAGTCCATTGGTGTGCTTTAGGTTTTGATAGCCCTGTGTGAAGCCGGCACCGATACGAAGTTTTAAACCATCGTAAGCAACAGTGTCTTCTTTAGAGGTTTCGAATACATTAATACCACGCTGATCATAATATCTGAAATATTGAATGGCAGGTTGCAGCTGCGCGGAGGCTAGCATACCTGTGAATAAAAGCCCCAGTGTTATCACCAGGCTTTTCAATGAGACTACTTTCGTTTTCATAACTGTAAGGATTTAGATTAATTTTTGATTGTTTTTTGAATTATAATTTATTGGGGGCCAGAGTTACTTCAAAGGTTACTGTGATATCATCACCTGTTTTGATAGCGCCAAACATGAATGTGGGGGGCTCTACTTTAAAGTCAGTCATTTTTAGTTTTTTAGAACCCTTGCAAACTAACGAGCCGTTTTTTACTTCATAGGTAACATCCACATCCACAGGTTTTGTAGTGCCAGCAATAGTAAGATTGCCATTACAGCTAATTGTTTTGCCGCTGATTTTTGCAGACATGAGCTGGAATGTGATGTCCTTATACTTATCCGTGTTTAAAGATTTGTAAGCATTCTTATCCATTGCTTTTTCATGGCTCTTCAAACTCTCTGCCGGAAGGGTTACTGTTACCAGTGTTAATTTTGTAGGAGAACCATCAGCATTCACTTCGATGGAAGCGTTATAAGTTGCACCCTGAGATGTCATTGTCCAGTCGTGCATGGTTGATGTTCCGGCAATCGTAAAAATGGGTGAGCCTGTTTGGCGGTAACTCTGCTGAGCTATGCCCATCATAACAACAAATGACATGGCTAGTGCCAAAACTGCGCGTGTTATGATTTTTTTTCCGTTCGTTTTCATCTGATTTGGGTTTTGTGCCTGTTGGCGATACAAGATTAGGTAGGGTTAACAAACTCCCACATGATTGTTGACCAAGTCGGAACATGATCTTTGTCATATAAAAAATAAGGTCAGGAAGATTAAGTAGCTATAAATCAAGAATTTATAAAATCGGGACTTTTTCCAATCTGAATTAAAACCAAGTTCTCAACTACAACTCGTCAGGTTTTTTAAAGCGGGGAGTGACATTTTGCACATAGAAATCGTGCAAATGGAATAATGAATCACTGGCATTTTGGATAAAAAATTGCCGAAGATAGTATGCATGCATAACAATTTTTATATACCTTCGGCAACGTTTGCAATAAATGAAACGCGAGGAAACTATCGACTATAACATCAAGGCTGCATGGCACAGTATTGCCCGCATGTACAATCAACAAGCGGGAAAGTACAATGGCACCATGTCGATTGGATTTGCTCTGTTAAACATTCACTCACAGGAGGGCACTCCGGCAACAAAGATTGGCCCTATGATGGGTCTGGAGCCAAGAAGCCTTACACGTTTGTTGAAGTCTATGGAGGAAAAGGGATTGATTTACCGGGAAGCAGATAAAGTGGATAAGCGCTCGGTCAGAATATTCTTAACAAAAGAGGGGAAGCGGCATAAGGAGAAATCCAAGGAAACAGTCCTTCGGTTTAACGATGCGGTGCGCGAAGAAATTCCGGCCAGCAAACTGAATGTCTTCTTTGAAGTAGTTAAGGAGATCAACCAGCTAATAGACGAGAATAAAATTTACGATAAAGTATTACAGTAAGATCGTTGTAAGGGAGTGGTTATTCGTTCTTCGAAAGCCGCAAATCAACAACGAGTAACGAACAACTAACAACGATATGAACAGAATGATTCGCAAAGTAGCCGTACTAGGTTCAGGCATTATGGGTTCACGCATTGCATGTCACTTCGCCAACATTGGGGTTGATGTGCTTCTTTTGGACATTGCACCCAAGGAGTTAACCGATGATGAAAAGAAAAAAGGACTTGCATTAGATCATCCGGCAGTTAAAAACAGAATCGTTAACAGTGCCTTTGACGCAACCCTTAAAGCAAATCCAGCCTCCCTGTTCAGTAAAAAATTTGCTTCGCGTGTGAAGTTGGGCAACTTCACCGATGATATGGCCAAAATCAAAAACTATGATTGGACCATTGAAGTGGTGGTGGAGAATCTGGAGATAAAGAAGAAAGTGTACGAAGAGGTAGAAAAACACAGAACACCCGGAACCCTGATTACCTCCAATACCTCAGGTATCCCAATACATTTAATGGCCGAAGGCCGAAGTGAAGATTTTCAAAAGCACTTTGCAGGTACACACTTCTTTAATCCACCCCGCTATTTAAAATTGTTGGAGATAATTCCTACGACTAAAACGTACCCAACCGTCACGAAATTTTTAATGCACTATGGGGATTTGTATTTAGGCAAGACGACCGTGTTATGTAAAGACACTCCGGCCTTTATTGGAAACCGGGTGGGAATTTTTGGTTTGCTGAAAGTGATTGACTCCATGGGTAAGTATGATCTTAATGTAGATGAGATCGACAAACTTACAGGACCGGTTATCGGAAGGCCGAAGTCTGCAACCTTCAGAACATCTGATGTGGTTGGGTTAGACACTTTAGTTAAGGTGTCAAATAATTTATATGCAGGATTGGTGAATGATGAAGGCCGCGAGATGTTTAAGCTGCCGGAAGTAGTGACTAAACTGGAGCAGAATAAATGGCTGGGCGATAAAACCGGACAAGGTTTTTACAAGAAGACCAAGAATGCCAAAGGCGAAACAGAAATTCTCACCCTGGATTTAAAAACACTTGAATACAAACCCAAAGCAAAGGCAAAATTTGCAACGTTGGAAACCACCAAGACGATCGACAATCTGAAAGATCGTTTTAAAGTGTTGCTGGCAGGCAAAGACAAAGCGGGTGATTTTTACAGGGATTGTTTCTATGGACTATTTCAATATGTGAGCAATCGGATTCCCGAAATCAGTGATGAGCTTTTCAGAATTGATGATGCGGTGAGTGGCGGTTTTGGTTGGGATCTCGGTCCATTCGAAACCTGGGATGCAGTGGGCGTTGAAAAAAGCATTCCCTTAATGGAAGCGGCTGGTTATAAACCCAACCAATGGGTATACGAGATGCTCGCTTCCGGTAATAAATCATTCTATAAAGTAGAAGGCGGCCAAAAGAAATACTATGACATTCCTGGCAAGACGTATAAATCTATTCCAGGCAGAGAAAGCTTCATCATCCTTGAAAGCAAGAGTGAAAATGTAATCTGGAAAAATGCAGATTCTAAAATCACTGACCTGGGCGATGGAGTGATCAACTTTGGCTGGCACAGCAAAAGCTATACGCTCGGAAGCAGCGTAATCGAAGGTCTCAATAAATCACTTGATCTTGCAGAGAAAGATTATCGTGGGTTAGTAGTTGGTCACCAGGGAGCTGACTTTTCGTTAGGAGCAAATCTCGGGTTGGTGTTTATGTATGCCATCGAACAAGATTATGACGAGATCGATTTTATGATCAAAGCATTCCAGAATTCTGTGATGCGATTGCGATACTCCTCTATCCCGGTGGTAGTTGCTCCGCAAGGCAGAACACTCGGGGGCGGATGCGAAATGACTATGCATGCCGATATCGCACAGGCAGCAGCCGAAACCTATATTGGATTGGTAGAGGTTGGCGTTGGACTAATTCCTGGCGGTGGCGGAACAAAAGAGTTTACCAAACGTGTGAGTGATGCCCTGCAGGAGGGTGATATAGAATTGAATGCGTTACAAAATGCATTCATGACAATTGCTACTGCGAAAGTGGCGACTTCGGCTGAGGAGGCCCGTGAGCTTGGCATTCTCAAAAAGTTAGACCGGATATCGATGAATAAAGACCGGCAAATTGCAGATGCCAAGCAAGCGGCTATTGATTTGGCAGAAGCGGGCTATACGATGCAACCACAAGCGAAGAATATTAAGGTGCAGGGTCGTACCGGGCAGGCGTTATTCCTAGCGGGACTTCAAGGGATGTTGATGGGGAAATTTATTTCAGAGCATGATGCAAAGGTTGCGAAGTGGATTGCCAACATCATGTGTGGCGGTGACCTGACCTCCCCGCAGGAAGTAAGTGAACAGTACCTGCTCGACCTGGAACGAGAAGCTTTTCTTTCACTAACAGGTGAGAAGAAAACATTGGAGAGAATACAGGCGATTCTTACAGGAGGTAAACCTCTTAGAAATTAGTTGGCAGTTGGCAGACGGCAGAATGCAGGCAGGTTAAGTAAGTTTAACAGATTTTAAATATTTGTTTTAGTTAAACTAATAAGTAGGCAAACAGCAAGATGGGTAAGTCGAAGGGACATAGGGATTTGATTGTTTACCAGAAGGCATTTGCAATGGCAATGAAGATCTTTCAGGCAACGAAGAAATTTCCGAAGGAAGAGACGTATTCAATGGTGGATCAAATCAGAAGATCATCAAGGTCAGTTTGTTCATGTATTGCCGAAGCCTATAGAAAAAGAAAGTATCAAGGATATTTTATTAATAAAATATCCGATGCTGATGGAGAGAATAGTGAAACAATAGTTTGGTTAGAGTTTGCTCTGTCTTGTAACTACATCACCCACGAAGAGCAACAAACATTAGAACAAGATGCAGAAGAAGTTGGCCGAATGCTGAATTCAATGATTGAAAATCCAGAGAAATTTTTACCAAAAGAAAAACAGATACATGAAAATTAAATTAAGGCGTAACAAGACTGCTTACTGCTGTCTGCCGACTGCCAACTTGTAGTTTAAAACAGTAATAAAAATAAAATTCACAACATGGACGCATACATCGTAGCAGGTTTTAGAACAGGAGTAGGTAAAGCCAAGAAAGGCGGGTTTCGGTTTACGCGCCCCGATGATCTGGCTGCCGAAGTGATCAAACACCTTGTTAAATCTATTCCCGGGCTTGAGAATAAGATGGTCGATGATCTTATAGTCGGCAATGCTGTACCCGAGGCAGAACAAGGTATGCAAATGGGCCGCATGATTTCATTGCTGGCACTTGGCATGGATGTACCGGGTATGATTGTAAACCGTTATTGCGGGTCGGGTGTAGAGACCATTGCGATCGCCAGTCAACGGATACAAGCCGGCCAGGCAGACATAATAATTGCAGGAGGAACTGAGTCCATGTCGTTGGTGCCAACGATGGGATTTAAGACGGCATTGAACTATGTGATAGCTAAAGACAACCCGACCTATTACACCAGCATGGGTTTAACAGCTGAGGAAGTATCGAAACAGTTTAAAATTACCCGTGAAGAGCAGGATCAATTTTCCTATGAATCGCATATGAAGGCAGCAGCTGCGTGGAAAGACGGAAAATTTAAAGATGAAGTAGTGCCCATCACCGTGAAGGAAGTGTATGTTGACGAGAGTATGAAAAAGAAAACCCGTGAGTTTGTGGTGGCTACTGATGAGGGGATTCGTGCTGACACAACAGTGGAAGGTCTTGCAAAATTGAGACCCGTATTTGCTGCTGGCGGTACGGTAACAGCAGGAAACTCATCTCAAACTTCGGATGGCGCTGCTTTTGTTGCTGTGATGAGCGAGCGCATGGTAAAGCAATTGAACTTAAAACCGATTGCACGCATGGTGAGTTATGCAGCGGCCGGGGTTGATCCGCGCATCATGGGTATTGGACCGGTGGCTGCAATTCCCAAAGCATTGAAGATTGCAAATCTGAAACTTGACGACATTGACCTGATTGAATTGAATGAAGCGTTTGCAGCCCAGTCATTGGCAGTGGTAAAAGAGCTGGGGATTAATCGCGCCAAACTCAATGTAAATGGTGGAGCCATTGCAGTGGGCCATCCGTTAGGATCTTCTGGTGCGCGGTTGTCTGTACAATTATTCAATGAACTAAGAAGACAGAAGAAAAAGTATGGTATGGTGACTGCGTGTGTAGGCGGAGGACAAGGCGTGGCGGGGATTTATGAACTGTTGAATTAATAGTTGGCAGTAAGCAGTCTTCAGTAGGCAGTAACTAATGACTACCTACTGCTTTCTGCCCACTGCCTACTTCCTAAATAAATGATCAATTTTTAATCAAAAAGAAAGAATGGCAACAACGGTAGAAACAAAAAGAGCAATCAAAGGCGGAGAATTCCTCATCCGTGAAACACAAGCACACGAAATTTTTATTCCGGAAGAGTTTTCTGAAGAACAAAAGATGATTGCACAAACCTGCAAGGATTTTCTGAAGCAGGAAGTTTATCCACGATTGGATGAAATAGACTCTCAAAAAGATCCTAAGCTGATGCCTTCGCTACTCGATAAAGCCGGGGCGCTTGGCTTGCTAGGTACATCCGTGCCGCAGGAACTGGGAGGATTCGGAATGGACTTTAACTCAACCATGCTGGTGGCCGAAGCAGTTGGGGCGGGTTATTCATTTGCCGTGGCGATTTCGGCACACACCGGGATTGGCACGTTGCCGATATTATATTATGGAAATGAAGCTCAGAAGAAAAAATATATTCCCAAGCTGGCTTCTGGCGAATACAAGGCAGCGTATTGCCTGACCGAGCCGGATTCCGGATCTGATGCAAACTCCGGAAAAACAAAAGCAACCTTAACTCCGGATGGGAAACACTATGTGATCAACGGACAAAAGATGTGGATCACCAACGGTGGTTTTGCTGATATTTTTACGGTGTTTGCCAAAATCGATAATGACAAAAATCTGAGTGCCTTTATCGTAGAGAAATCGTTTGGGGGCATTACCATGAATGAAGAAGAAAAGAAAATGGGGATCAAAGGATCTTCGACCCGCCAGATATTTTTTAATGATTGTAAAGTACCGGTTGAGAATTTATTGAGCGAACGGGAAAATGGTTTTAAGATCGCGGTCAATATTTTGAATATTGGTCGTATTAAGTTAGGCGCTGGTGCGGTGGGCGGATCGAAAGCAACCATTAGCCAGGCGATAAAGTATGCCAATGAACGCAAGCAGTTCGGAGTTTCTATTTCCACCTTTGGAGCTATCAAATTCAAAATTGCCGAAGTAGTCACCAAAGTTTTTGCTTCCGAGGCAGCACACTACCGTGCAGGCCAGAATATTGATGATGCTTACAATGCATTTGTAGCAGGCGGTATGGATTCTGCCCAAGCGAGATTAAAAGCGTTGGAAGAATTTGCTATTGAGTGTGCAATTCTGAAAGTCCATGGATCAGAGGTATTGGACTATAGTGTAGATGAAGGTGTTCAGATTTACGGAGGCATGGGCTACTCGGCTGAAGGACCAATGGATCGTGCCTATCGTGATGCGCGCATTAATAGAATCTTTGAAGGTACCAATGAAATCAACAGGCTGCTTACAATAGACATGCTATTGAAGCGGGCAATGAAAGGCCACCTGGATTTGATGAATCCCGCCATGGCGGTACAAAAGGAATTAATGTCGATTCCGGATTTTGGCGCAGAGGATGATTCAGCTGTATTCGCGAAAGAGAAGAAAGCGTTGCGCAATCTGAAGAAGGCAGGCCTGATGGTTTCGGGGGCAGCGGTACAAAAATTCATGATGAAACTTTCCGATGAGCAGGAGATCCTGATGAACCTGGCCGATATGTTGATTGAAGGTTATGTGGCCGAGTCGGTGCTGTTACGCGTTGAGAAGCTGATCAGTATGCGAGGTGAAAAGGCGTGTGAAATTGAAAGAGAAATGGCGCTTATTTATCTGCATTATGCAATTGAGAAAGCAGCTTCTGCTGGTAAGAGCGCGATCACTTCATTTGCCGAAGGCGATGAGCAACGATTAATGCTCATGGGCCTGAAGCGCTTTGCAAAAGTAGAGCCTTATAATTTGAAAGAGGCCAGACGCAAGGTAGCGAAGTATGCGATTGAGAAGGGGGAGTATCCTTTTTAGACGTAGGCCATAAATATCAAGACGTTAGATAACTAAACCCGGAAGCAATTTCGGGTTTAGTATTTAAATCAACTCTCAGTGATCTGTGTCGAAACAGATTACAAAAATATTGTGTTATTCAATTGTGTGACCTGGGTCCCCAGCCATTGGGAAACATAAGATATAAAAACACGCAGATCAACAGAAAATTAAATTCAACTCCATTTCTTCCGCCACCAACCACGAACCAACCTTCTTTGAAGTGCACCATGATAATGCCCATGATCAGAATAAAGATAGTTACAATTGCAGCCGGTTTGATATACTTGTTGATTAACAGCAAAATCGCGCACACTACATGCGATAGTTTGATTGCCCAGGCAAGCAACACGCCAACGGGCGCAAATCCGATTTGATTGAGGTACAGATCGCCAAAAGCCTGAATGCCGCCATCAAACATGCCGGGCACACTATGAAACAGGAGAATGATGGCAAGCGCAATTCGTAAAATGAAGGTGCTATCAATAATTTTCGATTTCAACATAGGTGCTGCTTTGTTTCCACAGGTTCTAACCAATGCAAATTAATGAGAATAGAAGTTGTTACCCAACCAATACCTGCGCCAGTTCTCAAAATTGAAATCTATTCACCTTTTAACGTTTCAGCCGGATTGGTTAATGCAGTCTTATAAGTTTGTGAGGCAATTGTAGTTAACCCCAGTCCCAACAAAATTGCCGCGCTAAACAATATATCCCATGGAGTAAGGCTCACACTGTAGTATTGTATCTCGGGAAGCAGGAAATAGAATATGGTTGTAGTGATGGGCACCGCAAACAGAATAGCCCACACCATTAATTTCAAATAATCTTTAGATAGCAAAAGCGCCAGGCTATACACCGTAGCGCCCATTACTTTGCGAATGCTTACTTCTTTAGCTTTAATCTCAGAGGTATAAACAACCATACCAAGCATTCCCAGTAATGAGATAGTAATGGCTAACACTCCCAGAAAACCAACGATCTTAATCATCACGATATAACTACTATAACCTTCATTCAATTCCTCTTCAAAGAAATCTGCCGCCAATTTTTGCTCAGGGTTTAGCGTCTTCCAGTGATTCTCAAATTCGGTAAACATGCTATAGGCATCACTTGAATGGACCTTTAAGTGCGCAAACGCAAAGAGCTCGGGGTTCATCCTAAAAAAGAATTTATCAATTGGATAGCGCAACGAAGCAAAATGAAAATTCTTTACAACGCCTAATACTTCAAGTTCATTTCCTTCCACCAGATAGGTGCGGCCAATGGCTTCCACCGGAGTTTCAATTTTATAGTAGTTAAGAAATTCTTCATTAACAATAATAAATCGCTCGCGCTGCCAGGTTTCTTCTGGAAAATTTTTGCCTGCGAGCAACGTAAGGTTGAACATGGAAAGATAATTTCGATCAACAAACAGCTGGCTTACTTCGGCAGAATCTTTATCCTCATTCTTCACCCACGTTTTTGAATAACTAAGTCCCATTAATTCGGACGACATCGCAACTGATTGTACCGAGGCTAACTTTGAAAATTCAGCCTTCATCAATTCAGCTTTAACACCTTGCAATTGTACATCAACAATATTCTCTTTGGCAAAGCCAAAATCGAAATTGATGGAATATTGATACAGGCGACTAAAAACTACAAGGCATAGTATAAATCCAAACGATAAAGCAAACTGAAAAACAGTTAACACTTTGCGTACTCGCATACCTGAAGAGCCGGCATGTGCCTTATTTTTTAAAGCCTCAATAGGATTAAGTCCGCCAAAGTATAATGCCGGGAAAATTCCGGCCACCAATCCAGTACCCAAAGCAAAAAGTAAAAAGTATAGAACCATACGTGGTGTAAGACTAAGATCAAGCGAAGAGGCTGCCACGAGGGAACTAAGAAACTCAGGACGGATAAGAAAGAAAATCAGGATTGCCCCCACCAGCGATACAAGTGTAATCACCACCGTTTCCGTAATGAACTGAAAGAAGATTTGATTCTTTTGGCCACCCATCGTTTTTCGCAGCCCAATTTCCTTTGCACGCTTTAAAGCACGAGCTATGGAAATGTTCGTGTAATTAAAGCAAGCCGGTAACAAAATAAGTAGAGCGATCACACCAAATACAATCATACTCGAGGCTTCCCACTTCGGGCCAATGGCCATTCGGTAATCCGCCCCCATGGCAATTTCCTTAAGATGTTTTGTGGCAAAGTTTACTTTTACAGGAAGCGTAGCGTAAGAATCTGCTGCAATCTTGTTAAGATGCTCGTCCACTTTTTTTTGACTTCCGTTTTCTGCAAGCAGCGCAAACAAATACTCACGGTCATAGTTTGTCCATCGATCGTTTAGTGAAGTCTGAACCGGAGGAAGTGTTGCATACGAAACCAAGACATCAAACTTAAGGTGCGAGTTGATCGGATGATCTTTCATCACAGCGGCAACTTCCAACAATTCACCATGTTCCAATTCAAGGGTTTTGCCAAGGACTTCCGTTGAATTAAAAAATTTCATTGCTGTCGATTCCGTCAGAATTACACGGTTGGGTTTGGTCAGCGCCAGCATTGCGTTTCCTTGTGTAATTTCATACGTAAATACTTTCAAAAAATTGGGTTCTACATAATAGCCCAGCAATGAAAGTGTTCCCTGTGCATGTTTAATTTCTTCGCGAAAGCTAGCTTGAATACGCACTACTTCTTGTACGTCAGGATGTTCTTGCAATTGCTCAGCCAATGCAAAGGGAGCCGTTGCCCAGATGGATTCTTCTACGCCTTCAGTGCGTTCGCTAACAACGGTATAAATATGATCTCCATGTTTGTGAAAATCATCATAGGTTCGAACGAAAGTCACCAATGAAATAAGAAGAAGACTTACCGTCATGCCAACTGCGAGGCCAAAGGCATTGAGGATAGAAAAGTATTTGTATTGATAAAGATTACGAAGTGCTACCTTCAGATAATTATGCAGCATGTCGACCGAAAAACTGGAGCTTGAATACTGACCAAGTTGAGCATCTCGTTTCCGCTTTTTTATTGCATATGAAAACATCAACAAGAGAATTTGTTTCCAATACAAAACGCAGGCACGAAACAATGATTTCGACTGGACATGCAGATAAAACCATTCATCCAGATCGCCCAGCAAATCCTCTACTTTAGCTTTGCCGCAATACCATTCAAAAATTTTACGGGCGAGTTTTGGCGGGTGTGAGTTCATTTGATGGTTGATAGTTTCACTTTTGAAAGATTCCATAACTCATCGCGCAAGCTTTTACTTTCCGTAACCGCTTTTTTCCCAGCGGGAGTTATTTCATAGTATCGTTTGCTCCTACCCCCACGCTCCTGGGTAGCGCCACCCAACCACGATTTTAAAAGTCCTTTTTCTTCAAGTCGCGTAATGGTCGAATGCAGGGCACCGATACTGATTGAACGTTTGCAGCGGGCTTCAATATCTTGTTGAATAGAGACGCCATAGGCTTCTTCACCCAAACTGACTATGGTAAGCAGTACTAACTCTTCAAATTCACCCAAATAAGCTTTCATAAAATGCATTTACTCGAATTTAACGGAAACAGTTTCTATTTGTTTCTGTTTTTAAGAAGAAATCTTCCCTTAAACGATAAGAGTCATCCCTGGACCATATTTGCAAACCCATTTCCCATCCTCTAAATTGTAAGGTTATTTAATGACATGAGTAAATCAACAAAGCCCGGTATTCCTAAAACCGATGTGGTTTTAATGGGGGCAGGTATTATGAGTGCCACGTTAGGCACAATTTTGAAGGAGCTTAATCCAACTATTGAGATCCACATTTTTGAGCGTATGGATCGTGCCGGGTTAGAGAGTTCCGATGCCTGGCATAATGCGGGTACAGGTCACGCAGCCTTTTGCGAGCTTAATTATACT
This sequence comes from Cyclobacteriaceae bacterium, assembly GCA_044229915.1. GTDB lineage: Bacteria > Bacteroidota > Bacteroidia > Cytophagales > Cyclobacteriaceae > ELB16-189. The sequence goes on along the minus strand of JBGASB010000002.1, from coordinate 399,857 downwards.
CCACAAAAGCCAGATGGTTCAATTGATATTTCGAAGGCGGTAAAAATTTCAGAAGCCTTTGAGGTTTCGCGTGAATTCTGGAGTTACCTGGTTGAGAAAAATTACATTACCAATCCGACAGATTTTATTACACGGGTTCCGCACATCAGTCTGGTGTGGGGGCAAGACAACGTTGACTTCTTGCGTAAGCGCTACGGGTTAATGAATAATTCGCCCCTTTTTGCCAGTATGATCTATTCTGAAAGTCACGATGAGATTTCAGAATGGGCACCCATCGTAATGCGAGGCCGTACCAAAAAGCAACCAGTTGCCGCTACGCGAATGCAGATTGGCACCGATGTTAATTTTGGGGCTCTCACCCGCAGCATGATCGATCACCTTGGAAAAAAGCCAGGTGTAACTATTCACTATAGTTCCGAATGTCTGGACCTGGATCCGGATGGCAAAGGAGGGTGGGATGTTTTTGTTAAAGACATACCGACCGGGGAAAAGAAAAAGGTAAATACCCGCTTTGCGTTTATCGGGGCAGGCGGAGCCACACTTCATTTGTTGAAGCGCGCAGAAATAAAGGAAAGAAATGGCTATGGCGGATTTCCGGTGAGTGGCCTTTGGTTAAGATGTCTGAATGAAGAATTGATCAATAAGCATTTTGCCAAGGTATATGGTAAGGCAAGTGTTGGTTCACCACCCATGTCGGTGCCGCATGTAGACACGCGTTTCATTGATGGAAAGAGGCAGTTGTTATTTGGGCCCTTTGCGGGATTTTCAACTAAGTTTTTAAAGAACGGATCGCTGATGGATTTACCCAACTCTATCAAACTGGATAACCTGATGCCCATGATTTTTGCAGGTATAAAAAACGTACCACTTACCCGGTACTTAATTGAGCAACTGCGGTTAACTCCAGAAGATCGGCACGCTGCCTTGCGCGAGTATGTGCCTTTTACGAAGCAAGTTGATTGGGAATTGATGGAAGCGGGCCAGCGGGTACAGGTAATCAAGAAGGACAAAAAACAAGGCGGAGTTTTAGAGTTTGGAACAGAGCTGGTTGTTTCGGAAGATGGAACTGTGGCGGCATTATTGGGCGCATCACCCGGAGCCTCAACGGCCGTTGCTATGATGCTTGAGTTAATTCAAAAGTGTTTTCATAAGGAAAGCAAGTCAGACGCCTGGCAAGCCAAATTGAAGGAGCTGGCACCATCGTTTAATCAGTCCATATCAAAAGACGCAACGTTGGTTGAGGCAACCCGTAAACGTACTGCTACAATCTTAGGTCTAAATGAAAAATAGAGATCAGGTATTACTGACCTCTATTTATTAATTTTTCCAATCTGGCCAGCGCCCCGGTGTATAGGGAGCATTGTTTATCTCCAATTCCTTTTCAAGTTGTTCAATCGCTGCGTATATTTTTTTCAGGTCGTCAAGAGCCAGAGTAAACTGTTTGGCGGCAACAGTATAGGAATCTTTAAATGTAGTCGGAATAGGAGCGGTAGAACTCCAGACACTACCTTCAATGCCGGAAACTCGTTCGTTAATTGAAGGCAAGGTTTCAAAATTTCTGCGCGCCTTCGACACATCGCCATTCATCTTAATTTTCAGATCATTTAATTGTCGACTGATGGCAAACGATTTTTCAAGAATGGGTTTTGCGGGGGCAGGCATGTCTTGTACAGCCAGATTGATATTACTGATTCGGGCATCCAAAGTATTCATCAGGTCATTGGCAGCGCTTACAGCCTTTCGTATCTCAGTAACTTGTTTGTAAAACGCAACATTTGCACTCATGTCTGTCGGGATGCTGCTTTGATCCAGAAGCTTACAGCTAAACTTAATTGGATCGGTTAACGCTGTCAGAATTCCATCTTCATATTTCGAAAGTGTAACGGTGTATTGACCGGGCATGACAAGATGGCCTTCTTCAGCACCACCAAATAATTGATCAGGCGCTGGTTTATACCGGTTATTTACCGGGGCAGGCGATCCATAACGAAAATCCCATACCAACCTTTGCAACCCCTTTTTGGCGGGTGCTTTTAGATGACGAACTACACTGCTTGATTCATCCTTAACGGTAAAGAGCAGATATGGCTCGGGTTGTTGATCTTCAAGCCGCAGGCTGTCGGCACTCGGGTAAAATACCTTTTGCTTCTTTTCATATTTGTTCTTTTCTAAAGCTTCTCGCTTTTGTTTAAGCGTTTTGATATCGTCTTTCAGATAATAGGAAAATACTGCGCCTACACTTGGGTTAGGTGTGGAAAAGTAGCTGCTCCCCAGGTGGCCCTTATCGCGAAGGCCTAATGGGTAACGTTCAATAAACATCAGGCTTTCTTTTATTGGGAAAAGGATAGCCGGTTTGTTAAGATCTTCCTTCTTTAGATTTCTCAAAAGCGAGTAATCATCCAGAACATAAAAGCCACGCCCGAATGTAGCGAGCACTAAGTCACTTTCCCTGCGTTGAATTTCAAGGTCACGAACTGCAATGGTTGGTAGTCCGGATTTCAGTTGCGTCCAGCTTTGACCACCACTGTTGGAAAAGAATAAACCAAATTCAGTTCCAACAAAAAGCAAATTAGAGTCAACATGATCTTCCGCGATAGAGTAAACACTGCCACGAACTGGTAAATTGTTTTGAATAGGCTTCCAGGTCTTACCCGCATCAGTTGTCTTTAGAACATAGGGCTTGAAATCGCCATAGCGATGATGATTGAAGCAAACGTAAGCGGTACTCTTATCATGCAAGGATGCAATGATCTGATGCACATAACTCATAGCCGGAACCCCGGGCAGATTATCAAATTTTGTCCAGTTTTTTCCCCCATCATTCGTGAGATGGATGAGACCATCATCTGTGCCAACCCAAAGCAGATTTGGATCTATTTTGGATTCAGCAATACTGGTTAGCTGACCGAAGATGTCCGTACTTCCGTTTTTAGCAATAGCATCTACAGACCAGATTTTACCCATCACCTCCAGTTTATTGCGATCAATCTGGCGACTTAAATCGGGACTGATCACAGTCCAAGAACCTCCGCGATCATTCGTTCTGAAAAGTTTATTGGCCCCAAAGTATAATCGCTTGTTGTCATGCTGGCTGATTAGCAGAGGGGCATCCCAATTCCAACGATAAGCCTCTTCGCCTTCTCGTTCCACCGGCTTTATATATAAAGACTCACCACTTTTTTTATCAAAACGATTTAATCCACCAAATTGACTTTGGGCATAAATAATATCCGGATTGGATTGATCAACCTGGGTTTCAAAACCGTCTCCCAGCGATGTAACATACCAGTCAGCATTAACAATTCCATTGGCAGAAGTTGTGCGGCTAGGTCCACCCAAACTTAAATTATCCTGTGTGCCTCCATGCACGCCATAAAATGGATAGGCATTGTCGGTAGATACTTTGTAAAATTGGGTAACAGGCAAATTGGATTTGAAGTCCCAGGTCTTTGCAAAGTCCCAACTCTCGTAGATTCCACCATCGCAACCAACCAATAGATGGTTTCCATCGGTGGGATCAATCCAGATGCAATGATTGTCGATGTGCTTGTTAAGTTCTCCTAAATTGGAAACGGTTTTACCGCCATCATTACTTACCTGGTAATAGGTGTCTGTAATGAACAGGCGATTAACATCCTTAGGGTCGCAGGTGATTTCCTGGTAGTAATTTCCAGACGTGGAGAATGAATTTCTCTTTTCCCAACTTGCCCCTTTATCAACCGATCGATAAATGCCGCCTTTGTCTTCCTTTGCTTCAACAACTGTATAAAGCACATCCGGATTTACCGGACTTATTGCTAAACCTATTCTTCCGACATCTCCTCCTGGCAATCCGCCTTCCAGTTTTTTCCAGGTTGTTCCACCATCGGTTGATTTATAAACGGCTGACTCGGGACCACCACCAATATAGGTAAACACTTTTCTCATTCGTTGATGAAATGCGGCATACAACACGTCCGGATTTCTTGGATCCATGACTAAATCATTACACCCGGTGAATGCACTTACGGATTTAACATTTGTCCATGTAACTCCGCCATCGATCGACTTGTAAACTCCGCGATCGCCACCCTCTGTCCAAACAGGGCCGTAGGCGCCTACGTAAACGATGTTCGGGTTGGTGGGATGAACAATTATTTCAGCAATGTGCTCAGAGTTTTTTAACCCCATATTTCTCCAGGTCTTACCGCCATCTTCGCTCTTGTAAACCCCATCCCCGTACGACACGGCTCGTTGATTATTATTCTCACCGCTGCCAACCCAAACCGTGCTTGGGTTAGATGGATCAAGCGTAACGCAGCCTATGGAGTATGAACCCTGACCATCAAAAATGGGCGAATAGGTTACGCCTTTATTGGTTGTCTTCCATACGCCACCGGATGCTGTGGCAACATAATACTCACTTGAATTATTAGGGTTGAAAGCAAAATCAGAGACGCGACCAGAAGTGACGGCCGGTCCGATGGAGCGGAGTTTTAGGCCAGAAAATGTTTCGGATGAAAATGCGGAGACACTTTCTGTGGTTGCCTTGGGTTGACCAAATGCGGACTGGATAAACAGGCAGAGGGTTAGTGTTCCTGCAACTTTTACAATTAGTTTCATAGGGAGGTAGACATTTATGAATGGAATCCTGATAGAATGAAATTTAGTAAAAAGAAGATCGGGATAAATTCAATCAGGGATAATTCGGACAAGCGGTCATTGAGGGTGATTTTAAAATTTTGGCAACCAATAAATTACTTTGCCGTTAAATTTATCATATTTGTTAAACAATATTGTTAATATGATAGATTTGAAGGAAAAACCCACTGAAGAGCTGATTTTAGATGCTGCCATGAAGGTTTTTACCAAAAAGGGCTTTGCAGCGGCACGCACGGAAGAGATCGCAAAAGAAGCAGGAATTAACAGGGCGTTGCTGCATTACTATTATCGCGACAAGCAGACGATGTTCAACCTCATTTTCGAGACCCGCTTCAAGGAATTCTTCAAGGGGTTGTTCGTGATTTTTGAAGCTGACAACATATCGTTGTTTGAGAAGATAAGGCGCATGGTTGAGCATGAAATCAATACACTGACTAAGCATCCTGATTTAGCCCGCTTTATAATAACAGAGGTTGCTCAGCAACCAGAGCTTTTAATTGAGTACGGTAAAAAACTCGGAGTTAATCCACGACTTTTCATTGAAGGGTTTGAAAAACAAGTTTCAAAAGAGGTCAGCGCTGGCATTATAAAACCCATTGAAGGAAAACAACTGCTGATCAATATCATGTCATTATGTATTTATCCGTTTGTGGCAAAACCCATTATCCAAACGATGATGACTGTTGAGGAAACCACTTTTTACCAAATGACGGAACAGCGGAAAAAGGAAATAAGCGAATTCATCATAAGCGCTATAAAAAAATAACCTATGCGAACGATGCCTATCAAAATCAAACTCGCGGTTTTCATTCTGATCAGTTTCAGGCTTTCATCCGCACAAGTTCTCACGATTGAGGAGTGTTATGAAAAAGCAAGACAAAACTATCCGCTAATTAAGCAAAAAGAGCTAGTTGCCAGAAGTACGGAGTTTTCAGTAGCCAACATTAAATCAGGCTTCCTTCCCCAGCTAAGTCTCAACGGTCAAGCATCCTACCAATCGGAAGTGACACGATTACCGGGACCCGGTCAGATTATTGAACCGCTCTCAAAAGACCAATACAAAATCTACCTGGATCTCAATCAGTCTATCTATGATGGTGGTGTTGTTAAGAAGAACAGCGCCTTGCAGGAAACTGCTTCATTGGTTGAGGATCAGAAAATTGAGGTGGAGTTATATAAAATCAAAGAACGAATTAACCAGATCTATTTCGGAGCCATATTAATAGACGAACAACTTGCCCAGATTGATCTTGTAGAAAAGGATTTAGAGTCCAGTTTGAAAAAAATGGAATCGGCCATTCGCAATGGTACCGCCTTCAGAACGAATGCAGATATTCTTCAGGCCGAAATTCTCAAAACTGATCAGCGGGCGGTTGAGTTAAAGGCAGCCCGTAAATCATATCTCGAGATGCTGGGAATGTTTATTCATCAACCCCTAAATGAAAACACAGACTTACTAATGCCCGAAACCCTTGTCACCCAGATTGAGCCTGTGATTACCCGTCCTGAGATTTCACTTTATAATTACCAAAGCCAGTTGTATGCCGCACAACATCAGGTAACCAATACACGGGTTGTTCCACGAGTCAGCCTCTATGCCCAAGGGGGTTACGGAAGACCGGGCCTAAACGTGTTGTTGAATCAGTTCGACACATATTACCTTGGAGGGATTCGATTTAGTTGGAATCTCGGAGGATATTATAATACTAATCGCGAAAAACAGATTCTGGATCTGAATCTCCAATCCGTGAACCAACAAAAGGAAACATTTCTATTTAATACACAATTGTCGCTTCGACAGCAGAATAACGATTTAAGTAAGCTAAGGGAGCTCATTCAGATTGATGAAAAACTTATTGAGTTGAGAACCCGCATTAAGAATACAGCAAAGTCACAACTCGATAATGGGGTTATTACCGCCAATGATTATTTAAGGGAATTAAATGCAGAGGATCAGGCAAAGCAAAATTTGTCGGTCCACGAGATTCAATTACTCATGACACAATACACACAACAGGTTACCACCGGAAACTGAAAACATCGCATTATGCAAGTCAACAATTGTCTAATGGCAGCACTTCTCATCGTTGCCACATCATGTAACCGCAACAACTCTGAGTTTGATGCCACCGGAAACTTTGAAGCCGATGAGGTTATTATCTCGGCAGAAGCTTCAGGCAAAATCATTCAACTCAATGTGGAGGAGGGCACTGAAGTGAAATCACAAACCGTGGTTGGCCTCATTGACACTACACAGCTTCACTTGCGCAAAAAACAACTGGAATACAGCATCCGGGCCATTAATGCAAAGCAACCCAATGCAAATGTTCAACTTGCCGCGATTACCGAGCAAATTGAAACTGCAAAACGTGAAAAGAAACGTGTAGAGAATTTGCTTAAGGATGATGCAGCAACGCAAAAACAACTGGATGATCTAAACGCTCAACTGGATTTACTTCAACGACAATTTGAGGCTACAGAGTCAACCCTAAGCATTACAAGGCAATCACTACAAAGTGAAACCCTCCCGTTGAAAGCCCAATTTGAACAGATTGAGGACCAAATCAGTAAATCTCAAATTATAAATCCCGTAAACGGAACGATACTCACGCTATATGCGAAACAGAATGAAGTAGTGACGCCAGGCAAAGCGTTGTATAAAATCGCAGACCTGAGAACCGTGATTTTACGCGCTTATATTTCCGGAAGTCAGCTTTCCGAAATCAAGTTGGGTCAGTCAGTAAAGGTTTTGGTGGACGCACCGGATGACGGCTATAAAGAATATGCGGGAACAATTACCTGGGTCTCTGAAAAAGCAGAGTTCACACCGAAAACAATTCAAACCAAAGAAGAACGCGCTAATCTTGTATACGCTATAAAGATTGATGTGAAAAACGATGGCTATTTGAAGTTGGGAATGTATGGAGAGGTGAAATTCAATTGATAATGGACAATTGAAAATGAAATATTGTCAATTATCCATTGTCAACTGTCTATTATGGGAGCAGTAGAAGTAAAAAATATCAAAAAGACCTTTACGGTTGAGAAGTCAACGGTGACTGCATTACAGGATATTTCTTTTGACGTAAACAAAGGCGAGTTGTTTGGATTGATTGGTCCGGATGGGGCTGGTAAAACAACCTTGTTTAGAATTCTCACGACACTCATGCTTGCCAACAGTGGAAGGGCCTCCGTGGATGGGTATGATGTTGTAGAAGATTATAAAGAAATCAGAAAGAGAGTGGGCTATATGCCAGGACGTTTTTCTTTGTATCAGGATTTAACAGTCGAAGAGAATCTTTCATTTTTTGCCACCTTGTTCAACACGTCCATTGAAGAGAACTATGATTTGGTAAAGGACATTTATGTACAAATTGAAAAATTTAAAACGCGTAAAGCGGGTGCTCTTTCTGGCGGAATGAAGCAAAAGCTGGCCCTGAGTTGCGCTCTCATTCACAAGCCATCCGTACTTTTTCTTGACGAACCCACCACCGGTGTGGATGCGGTTTCACGAAAAGAGTTTTGGGACCTGCTTCACAATTTGCAGCGACAAAAAATAACAATTGTGGTGTCCACACCTTATATGGACGAAGCCAGTCTATGTGATCGCGTTGCGTTAATTCAGGAGGGCCGAATTCTTGATATCGATTCTCCAGAAGGGATAACGCAAAAATTCAAACACACATTATGGTCGGTTCGAGCAGATAACATGTACAACTTGTTAACCGAACTGAACGCGCAATCCGAAGTAAATTCCTGTTACCCGTTTGGACAGGAGCACCATGTTACTTTTAAGAGTGGAAGTGAAAATGTGGAATTGTTGGCAACAAGATTAAATCAGTTGGGTCACAAGTCTGTGAAATTTGAAAGGATAAATGCCGGCATTGAAGATTGCTTCATGGATCTGATGGAACAACATAAGAAATCATGAAGGCAATTTCCGTACAGAATCTGACTAAACGATTCGGATCATTCACCGCAGTGGATCAAATCACCTTTGATGTTGAGCAGGGTGAGATTTTTGGATTTCTGGGTGCTAACGGAGCGGGCAAGACAACTGCTATGCGCATGCTTTGTGGATTATCCATGCCTTCCAACGGAGAAGCAACCGTGGCCGGATTTGATCTCTATAAGAATGCCGAGAAGATAAAACAGAACATTGGTTATATGAGTCAGAAGTTTTCGCTTTATGAGGACTTGAGTATTCGCGAAAACATTCGGTTTTATGGTGGCATTTATGGACTAAGTAACTCAGAAATTAAAACAAAAACTGAACACCTGGTAGCTTCATTGAAATTAGAAGATAAAATAAACTCTTTAGTAAAATCATTGCCGTTAGGATGGAAACAGAAACTCTCATTCTCCGTAGCGATGATTCACGATCCGAAAATTGTCTTTCTGGATGAGCCAACAGGGGGAGTTGACCCGATCACACGCAGGGAATTCTGGACAATGATATTCGAAGCAGCTAATCGGGGAACAACTGTGTTTGTTACAACGCACTACATGGATGAAGCCGAATATTGTAACCGGGTTTCAATTATGGTGGATGGGCAGATTGCAGCTCTGGGGGCACCTGGGGAATTAAAGAGTAAGTACACAGCAAAAGATATGGGTGAGGTGTTTTTACAGTTGGCAAGAGGTGCTAAGCGGGGAGATGATTGAAGGATCGTTGTTCGTTATTGGTTATTCGCTCTTCGATAAGGAATAGCGAACAACCAGGAACATATAATTAGTATCGAAGCAAATGAAGCAATTTCTGTTTTTTATTCGAAAAGAATTCCTGCATGTATGGCGCGACAAGCGAACCATGTTGATTCTTTTTGGAATGCCGCTGATGCAGATTTTGATCTTTGGTTTTGCCTTGACCAATGAAGTAAAAAATACACGCATTGGAATCCTTGACAACTCAAAGGACGAAACAACCCGTGAAATTATTCATCAGCTCGAAGCCAGCCGGTATTTTGATATTGTTGCGAATATTCCATCTAATTCGCAATTGGAGCCTACGTTTCAGGCAGGCGCCATTAAGCTTGCTGTTGTATTTCCAGAAAACTTTGGTGAACAACTTCTTCATACCAACAAAGCCGCTATTCAGTTAATTGGTGACGCCACCGATCCCAACACGGCAAACACATTGATCAATTATGCCTCAGCAGTAATCATAGACTATCAAAATAGCTTGCGGGGCCAGGCAGAATTTCCGTATTCAATCAACACGGAAATGAGAATGTTGTACAATCCGCAACTTAAAGGGTCCTATAACTTTGTGCCCGGGGTGATGGCAATGGTGCTCATGCTGGTCTGTGCCATGATGACTTCAATTTCTATTGTGCGAGAAAAGGAAATGGGCACCATGGAAGTTATTTTGGTTTCCCCAATTGTGCCAATCAGGGTAGTGATAGCCAAGATGGTTCCCTATTTTATTCTTTCGGCTGTCAATATTGCCAGCATTTTACTGTTGAGTGTATTTGTGTTGGAAGTACCGATACAGGGGGGTTTAACGTTGCTGGTAGTCGAGTGCCTGTTATTTACAATTACCGTATTGGCGCTTGGCTTATTGATTTCATCTGTGTCAGATTCCCAACAGATCGCTATGTTGATTTCGTTAATGGGACTTTTTCTGCCGACCATTATGCTGAGTGGATTCATGTTCCCGATTGAAAATATGCCAGTGCCGCTCCAGATTGTTTCCAATGTTGTGCCGGCTAAATGGTTTTACAATATCATCAGAAACATCATGATTAAAGGTGTTGGATTTGAGCACGTGTGGATGGAAACCTTAATCCTCGCGGGCATGACTATTTTCTTTATGGTGGTGAGTATTCGCAAATTTAAAACCCGCCTGGAATGAGAGCCCTTCTTATTTTGCTAGAGAAGGAATTCCGTCAGGTGTTTAGAAATCCTGCTATCCTGCGCATGATGTTTTTGATGCCGGCCGTTCAATTACTGATTATGCCGTTGGCAGCGGATTATGAAGTAAAAAACGTGAAAATTTGCGTAGTAGATTATGATCACTCAGCCTATTCACAAAAGCTGGTTAATAAGATTACATCCACCGATTATTTCACGCTGGTTGATTACACGGATTCTTATGACAAGGCATTGACTTATGTTGAGCATGATGAAGCCGACCTTGTACTTCAGATACCAAACTCATTTGAAAAAGACCTGATCCGTGAGGACGAAGTTTCGCTCTTTCTCGCTATCAATGCCATCAACGGAGTAAAAGCAAATCTCGGTGGCGCGTACCTACGAAGTATCATTGCTGATTTTAATACAGAGGTACGCCTCGAGTGGATGCAATTGCCAAGACAAAATCCTCAGCCAGTAATTGAAATAGCATCGATTAATTGGTTCAATCCATTAATGAATTATCGTTTCTTCATGGTGCCTGGCATTCTGGTGATTTTAGTGACAATGGTAGGAGCCTTTCTCTCTGCGCTGAACATTGTAAAGGAGAAAGAAATCGGAACGATTGAACAAATTAATGTTACGCCTATTCGCAAGTATCAATTTATTCTGGGTAAGCTAATCCCATTTTGGGTGTTGGGATTAGTTATACTAACTATTGGTTTATTTATTTCATGGATTGCTTACGGCATTGTTCCGGTAGGCAGTGTGCTTACCATCTATGTATTTGGTGGTGTATATTTAATCTCAATCCTGGGGCTTGGTTTGCTTGTATCGACTTTTGCAAATACACAGCAGCAAGCTATGCTGCTTTCCTTTTTTATGATGATGATTTTCATTTTGCTGGGTGGATTGTATACCTCCATTGATAGTATGCCCATGTGGGCTCAGATTTTTACGAAATTTAATCCGGTTACATACTTCATTGAAGTAATGCGGATGGTAGTATTAAAGGGAAGTACATTATACGATATCCGGTATCACTTGCTGATTGTTCTGGTATTTGGCATAGTGCTTAACAGCCTCGCGATTTTGAATTACCATAAGCGAAGTTAGTGTTCATTTTTGCAAATCCGGCTGTTCAGATTTATACAACCCTGAACACCTGAGTTTATAATTCCTTTAATTTCTGAATAATTAAAGGCCTTGCATAATTGTGAACGATTCTTGCTACGAGTTTTTGTAAACCAAATCCTATGTCTACAAAAAGCTCTTCTTCTGGCTCCACATTGCTGATGGTCATCATTCTTGTTTTGACTTTTCCAATATGGTTAGCGCTGGGGGGAGCGCTTATTGGTGTAATAGCTGGAATTTTTGGAGCGATGATTGGCCTTGTGGCAGCTTTGTTTGCCGGAGCTGTTGCCCTTATCGCATTTCCCTTTAAAATACTATTTGGGTGGGGAGATTGGGGTTGGCACGGGCCGGGAATTTTTTCCGGGTTTCACGGCAATGGTTATGTCTGGCTTGCGATGGTGATAATTGCAGCTCTGATAATATCAAAGCGTAGCAGAAAATAGAAATTTAATACTTCAAATCCTGTCGCATCAGTTGCAGGTGATTGGCAAGCGCTATTTGCCACGATGGATCAGCATCCCATTTATTGCCAAGAAAAATATTGCCGTACTCCAGGTGCTTGATGTAAAATTTATACACAGTTTCTTCTGTAGGAATGGTTTTTAACTGAGACTCCCCATTTATAACCATCACCGAAGCAATCGAATTAGCTATTTGCGAAATATCATAGTCCAGAATTTGCTTGGCAACAATGCCCCGGGTATGCACAAACCTAAGCACCATGACAAAGCCTTTACTTTCAAGTTCGCGTTCATCTATTGCAGGGTCAACCAACTCATATTTAACCGGAAAGTAATCCTTCAACAGTTGCTCCAGGGCAGCATCAGCTTTTTCATTGCCAAATTTTGGTACCGCCACCTTGAAGGTTTTGACCATAGCCGTATAGGTTTCCGTTCTTCTTCCAGAAAAGTATTTTATAGGAATATCAGTTTCGGGAAAATCATTGACTAGAAAGTTTTGTTTCTTCTGATTACTTAAGGCAAATCGATAAATAGTCATGAGCAACTCGCTCAAAACCGGATTGGTTTGTCGCCAGGCGAGAGAAGCCGGATTGACTAAGTCACGGTTACCATTGAATCGGATAAAGGTTAGCCTGTAATTTTGTTTCTCTTTATCAAATAAAATCAGGAATGAAATATTTCGGGAAACCAGATAATCCGTAAATGCTTTCTGAGGATCGGCTCCAGCCAGCAGGTAGTCACTTACAAAATAGGCAACCGCGTCAATACCGGTTTGCTGAAATGCCTTTTGCGTTTCTTCGAGGTCCTTTTGTGTGATTTTCCCTTCATACAAGACAACGGCTCTCATCGCAAGCAATCCTTCCGGAACAGTCTCCGTAAAGGCGAGCCGATTTACCAAAGCATCTTTTTCGAGCGCAGGTTGTGCAAAGGATGAAAGGGTTATAAGAGCAGAAAGAAATATGACTAGTGTTCTCAATGAAAGTAATTTTGATTGATAACGAATAGCCTTCATATTCTATTGCTGCTGAAATTAAATCCCAAGATACAAACCATCAGCCTCTTCCTTTATAGGATAACAATCAAGATCGTTCGACCGCTCCTGAAATTCACGACCAGTTTTAAGACTGAATTGGTGGCCATGCCAAGGGCAAACAATTTCACCAATAAAATTTACCGTTCCTTTGCTTAACGATTCCCCATTGTGTGTACACCGATCGCTAACCGCATAAAAATGATTTCCCCTTTTGACAAGGCAGATACGTCTCCCATCAATGACAAGAAGCTGAGGTTTATTTTCAGAAATTCTTTCTCCTGCTTCTTTCAATCCTGAAAAGATTTTAATCCACCTCATTGAATAAGCCTTTTGTTGAGGGTGCCTTTTTTATACCTTGACTCAAATTACTCAAACCTATGAATAAAATTTATTATACAATATGCCTGTTGCTTATTAGCCTTGCAACCCTGGCTCAGATCGATAGTAAACTGAAAGTTAAGTTGGATCAACAAGTGAAAGAACTGGAACCTAAAATCATAGAATGGCGCAGGTATTTTCATGAGCATCCAGAACTATCAAATCGCGAAGTAAAGACCGGGGCCCGCATTGCAGAGCAGCTAAAGTTGCTAGGATTGGAAGTCCAATATCCGGTAGCAAAAACGGGTGTGGTGGCGCTGTTGAAAGGGAACAAACCCGGACCCATAATAGCTTTGCGAGCGGATATCGATGCGCTTCCTATCACGGAAAGAAATTCGCTGCCCTTTGCATCAAAAGAAAAAGTAATGTTCAATGGGCAGGAAACCGGGGTTATGCATGCCTGTGGTCACGATGCTCACATGGCTATACTATTGGCCGTAGCCGAAATTCTTTCGAAGAACAAAAGTGAATTGAAGGGAACCGTTAAATTTATTTTTCAACCAGCCGAAGAAGGCGTATCGGCTAGTGAGGGTCCGGCCGGTGCAGAGTTAATGGTTAAGGAAGGAGTTCTTGAGAATCCAAAAGTTGATGCGATTTTTGGATTACATATTCAATCGCTCTTACCTTCCGGTCAATTGGCTTACCGCTCGGGCGGATTAATGGCCTCTGTAGATGGCTTTGATATAAAAGTAAAAGGCCAGGGTGCGCATGGCGCAACCCCATGGGATAGTGTTGATCCTATTGTTATCTCCAGTCAGATAATCAATGGCCTGCAAACTATTGTGAGCCGCCAAACTGAGCTAACAAAAGGCGCTGCGGTGATCACTATAGGAAGCATGCATGCGGGCATCCGAAGAAATATTATTCCGGAAGAAGCGTTGCTGGAAGGAACCATTCGGGCGTTCGATGATGACATGCAAAAGAAAATCCATGCAGATATAATTCGCACGGCAACTAACATAGCTGAGAGTGCCGGAGCTAAAGCAGAAGTAAACATTCAGGTTATGTACCCCGCTACTGTGAATGATGCTAAGCTTACGGAACAAATGGCACCCAGTTTACAACGGGCAGCCGGTGCGGAAAACGTAACGATCACCTTACCTGTAACAATGGCCGAAGACTTTTCCTTTTTTCAGAAAAAAGTACCTGGCTTTTTCTTTTTCCTGGGTGCTTTTCCAACGGAAATGAAATTGGCTAAGCAACCCACGCATCATACTGCTGATTTTATGATTGACGAAAACGCATTGACTACCGGAGTAAAGGCCTTTCTTCATCTCACATTTGATTATATGAATCCGGGCACGAGGAAATAATCCGATTGGTTGTACTTGAGCTAGACCAAATTGTCTAGGTCAAAAATGCAATCGACCGCGAGCCACTTAAGCCTTTCTTTACCTTTAAATTAATAGTATATTTTGTCCAGCTGTCCGCATTTGAGAGAAAGCTTGGGTTTAGGGTTCAGCATTTAACAGTATTAAATAACCTCCTTGCGTATAATTGAGAAGCAACCTTAAACCTACCATCACCATAATGAAGAAAATAAATCTTGGGATTTTGAGCACACTCTTCGTTCTGATCTCCATCTCACCGCTTACGAATTGCAGCCCTGAAAAAGAAGACGAAAGCAAATATAGCGGTCCTTTATTCAGTGAAAACATTCGCTCAACAGAACCGCTCACACCAGAAGAGGAAATGGCTGGTTTCAAACTACCGCCTGGATTTGAAATTCAATTGTTTGCCTCTGAGCCTGATATTGACAAACCTATCAACATGACATTCGATGCGAAAGGCCGGATGTGGGTTACTCAATCTTTTGAATATCCTTTCCCGAATGCACCGGGAGAACATGGAACCGATCGACTTACCATCCTGGAAGACACTGACCATGATGGGAAAGCCGACCGCTTCACGGAAGTACTGGATACCTTAAATATTCCCATTGGTGTTTTACCGCTCACCAATAGCTTTCTCACCTTCAGCGTTCCAAACCTTTATCGATTTGCCGATATGGATGGAGACGGAAAACCAGAAAGTAAGAATGTGGTGCTGGGCCCATTCGGCTTTCAGGATACTCATGGAATGGTGAGCAATTTTATCCGTGGGTATGATGGCTGGGTACATGCATGCCATGGGTTTACTAATTTTTCTAAAGTCGCTGGCGCAGATGGTGATTCGATTACCTTGATTTCGGGTAACACATTTCGCTTTCGTTTGGATGGAAGCCGGGCGGAGCAAATGACCTTTGGACAAGTAAATCCTTTCGGTCTGGCCTATGACGAGAATGGATACATATACTCTACCGACAGTCACAGCTCACCATTATATCAATTGATTCGTGGTGGAGATTATCCGCATTTCAGTAAGCCCGAGATCATGGCGTTTGGCCCCGATATGAAATCCTTTGAAAATGAAGCCACCGCACTTTGTGGCATTGCTTACTATGGTGACACCAAATTTCCCAAGGAGTTTCAGGGCAACTTCTTTATTGGCGATGCCGTGAGTTCACGTGTGCACAGATATACATGGGAGAACAAAGGCTCATCACCAGTAGGAAAATCAGAAATTGATTTAATCAAAAGCGCAGATCCCTGGTTCCGTCCGGTAAACGTAAAACTGGGACCTGATGGAGCACTTTATGTAGCGGATTTTTATAATGCGATCATTGGTCACTACGAAGTGCCACTCGGCCATCCTAAAAGAGATAAAGAGCGCGGCAGAATCTGGAGGATTACTTACAAGGGCGAACATAATGATCTAACTGACCTCACAACTGCATCATTGGAAGATTTGTTAAAGGCACTGGATGTTGACAATATAACAACCCGAATGGCTGCAACAGATCAACTAACCGATCGTATCGGTGCTACTGCCATTGAGCCACTAAAATCAGTCCTAACGACTGAAGGTACGACCCCTCGAAAATATAGTCATGCTTTATGGGCATTATATCGGCTTAATGCAATGAATGAGGATATCTTAAAGAAATCCATCGCAAATAGTTCTCCTCTTATACGATTGCATGCCCTGCGAATTTTAAGAGAGTGGGAAACTGGTTCAGAAATTTTTTATTCTATTATATTGAATAGTCTTAAAGATAATGATCCACATGTGCAGCGGGCGGCTGTAGAACTACTAATGGACTACAAAGAGATGACTTCCGTTGAGGCAGTCCTTTCTATCTTGAATACCGCACCAGCTACAGACTCTCATCTAATCTACACGTCAAGACTTTGTTTACGGAACCTGTTGCGGGATAACTCCTTAATGAAACAAGTGGGAGCAAAAGAATGGAGTGTACAGGAAGCTGGCTTCATTGCGGGCACCCTGGTTGATGTGCCATCCTCAGAAGCTGCCATCTTTCTTTCTAACTATCTTGATAACAATTCCATGCCGAAAGGGAAAACACAATTGGCTTATCAGCAGGTTGCCAGATATATTCCCACACCGCAACTGGAAAGCGTGATTACCCGGGCGAGAGAAAAGAAAAGCCCGGACATCGAACTTAATTCACAAATCTTTAAAGGAATAAAAGAAGGACTCGCTCAACGCGATGCAAAATCAAAACAGGTGGATTCCTGGGCGTTTGAAATTGCAGAAGGATTGCTCCAACTATATCCTGCTGATTATGATTCAATCTCGGACGAAATTATTTCCCAACAAAGTTTCGCTATCCAGTTGGCTGGCGATTATAAAGTAAGAACAGCGGAACCTGCGTTAAAGACTTTTTTAGAGAAATCCGACAACATTGATCTAAAATCGTCTGCCTTCCAATCGTTGTTGAAGATGGCGACAAATAACACAACCCTTGAGATGGCTGGGCAAATTCTTTCAAACGATACAGTTTCTGTCGAGTTTAAGAAAAGAGTGGCCACAATTCTTGGCGAATCACCGGGCGAAGCCGTCAATGCAGTGTTAATGAATGTAAAGAAGGCTCCTGCCGATCTTGAGGCCTCTATCGTTACGGCAATGGCCCATTCCCCGCAAGGGAAAGATCTCGTACTAAAACAGGTGCGTGAGGGTTCATTCACAGCTCG
This sequence comes from Cyclobacteriaceae bacterium, assembly GCA_044229915.1. Classification (GTDB taxonomy): domain Bacteria; phylum Bacteroidota; class Bacteroidia; order Cytophagales; family Cyclobacteriaceae; genus ELB16-189. The sequence continues at coordinate 382,323 of JBGASB010000002.1, read as the reverse complement.
AACATTGGTCGATCCGAAAGTGGAAGAAAGTATGTTGACCAATATTTCTCCCAAACAGAAGAAAGAATACGATCTCATCACAGCTAACATTGAGCCGATCAGCAAAGACCGGCAAGCGCTAATTGACCAGCGATTGACAGCATTTAAAAATTTCAAAGCTACTTCAGCCACACAATTGGACTCGGGCTCAATGGTGTTTTATGCCAATTGTAATGTGTGTCATCGTAAATATGTAATGTCAGGTATCGGTCCGCAGTTGCATGGTATTGGAAAGCGTGGTGCCGAAGCGCTTGCTGAAAAAATTCTGGACCCCAATCGCAATATTTCTGAGGCCTTCCGGAATTACACAATCACTCTTAAAGATGGGAAAGTACTGACGGGGTTATATCGTAGAGATGAAGGAGCAGTAACGGTTTTTGGAGACCTGAATGGCGAGGAATTTTCTATTCCTAAAAAAGAAATTGCTTCACAAACCCCTTCGCGATATACGATCATGCCCGATCACTTTGGAACTACATTGAGCCAGCAGGAATTTAATTTGTTAGTCAACTATTTGTTGACCTGGTAACATGGCCAACGGGATGAAGCGCTCCATTACATTGATCTTCTTTACCATCTCATTGTATGCGTGGAGTCAACCAACGAATACATCCAAACAATTTAGAAAAATAATTCTGACTACAGATTTTATTTCTGAAGGGGTGGCAGTGGGGGATGTGAATCAGGATGGACTTATGGATACTATGGCTGGAGCTTATTGGTTTGCAGCCCCCGACTGGCATCGGAATGAAATTGCACCAGGCAAAATCTATAATCCGGATACTGATTACAGCAACTCCTTTCTTAACTTCAGTTTGGATGTCAATCAGGACACTTGGATTGATCTGATTGTAGTGGACTTTCCAGGAACTTCGGCCAGCTGGTATGAGAATCCAAAAAATGAGAAAACTCATTGGAAGAGACACCTCATCTACGAAACTGTCTCTAATGAGTCTCCGGCCTTTGTAGATGTTGATAACAATGGAAGAATGGATTTACTCTGTGCCGATCCTAATGGCAAACAGATGATTTGGTTGCAATCACCTCAAACCAAAGAAGCAACAACATGGACTAAGTATACAATCAGTGAAAAGAACGCACCGGGAACAGATGTATTTTCTCATGGCCTTGGTCTGGGCGATCTTAATAAAGATGGAAGACCCGATGTGATGATCAAAGAAGGATGGTGGGAAGGTCCTGCCGATCCACGCCAACCCAGTTGGAAATTTCATGTGGCAGATTTGGGGGATGATTGCTCCCAAATGAATACAATGGATGTGAATGGAGATGGGAATGCCGATGTAATAAGCGCTTCTGCTCATTTGTCGGGCATTTGGTGGCATGAACAGATCAAGGATTCTGACCATACTAGCTGGGAGCAACATGTCATCAGTTATGCTTTTGCTGAATCACATGCGATCGCGCTTGCCGATTTCAATGGGGACGGTCAACCTGACCTTGTAACCGGAAAAAGAAACCTGAAAAGAAATACCTGGAGAAAAAACCCGGGCACCCATGGGCCACCCTTGCTATATTGGTTTGAGTTTACCCCCGGAAAAGAGCCTTATTGGATAGCGCACGAGATCGATAATGCCTCGGGGGCTGGATTAAACATAGCAACGCATGACATGAATAAAGACGGTCGCATGGACTTTGTCGTTTCCAATTTTAAAGGCGTTTTTCTATTTGAAAATTTGATGAGGAAATAGAGAGCGCAAACAAATTACTTAATTTGATTTAATAACGAGGCTATGAAAAAATATGAAATTATGTATCGCTTGATCACCGTTGTACTGCTCATGATGCTACTAGTACCGACAGCATCATCACAAACACCGGGCAAAGATGTTAAATTCAAAAAATTTCACCTTTGGGATGAATTCTATACAGAAGGAGCAACGGTAGCGGATGTGAATAAGGATGGAAAGACAGACATCATAGCAGGAGCGCGTTGGTTCGAAGCCCCGGATTGGAAAGTACACGACATCTGGAAACACAAAAAATTTTACTATACCAAAGGCTATAGTGATTCCTTCCTCAACTATGCCATGGATGTTAACGAAGACGGTTGGATAGATTTGATTTGCTTCGATTTTCCGGGCAAGGAAGTCTATTGGTTTGAAAATCCTGCTGGCGCGGAATCATTATGGAAAAGAAACCTGATCGACTCTATTGCCTCGAACGAATCACCCATGATGGTGGACGTAGACAGCGATGGCAAAAAAGACCTTGTGTTTGGAAATGAAAAACTGGGTCAAATGGCTTGGTTCAGTGCTTCTGTGAAGGCAAAGAAAGTAACATGGAAAAGAACGGCTATCAGTGAGCCGAATTCAAAAGGTGTTGGGTTGTTTTCTCATGGTCTGGGTTGGGGCGATATCAATAAAGATGGGATTAATGATGTGATGATCCGTGGCGGTTGGTGGGAAGCACCGAAAGATATTAAATCCTCGCCCTGGAAATTTCATGAAGCTGACCTGGGCGAGTCGTGCGCGCAGATGCTTACCTACGACTTTGACAGCGATGGCGATAACGATGTAGTGTCCTCTTCGGCTCATGCCTATGGAGTTTGGTGGTATGAACAGGTTTTTGATAAAGACAAGAAGAGTTCTTTCATTACGCATACTATAGACAGCACTTTTTCTGAGTCGCACAGTCTTGTTTTACAAGATGTAAATAATGATGGACTTCCGGATCTGATTACAGGTAAACGATTTTTTGCTCATCAGGGCGGTGGACCTGGAGGCATGGAACCGGCCGTGATTTACTGGTTCGAATTACTAAAAGATGGAAGGAATAGGCCAGTGTGGGTAAAGCATCTTATTGACGATACATCAGGAGTGGGAATTCAATTTGTAACGGAGGACATGAATAAAGATGGTCGATTAGACATTGTGATTGCAAATAAAAACGGAGTATTCTATTTTGAACAAGTGGCGGCTAAATAAATAATACAATTTACTTTTTAATATGACGACAGTTGAAGCACCCGCACAGGACAAACAAGACATGAAATTATTATGGGCCTGTTTTGTGGGCCTGTCTACAACTTCCTTCGGGTTTATTCTTCGGGCGCTTACACTGCCCCAATGGGGAAGCGAATTCAACTTAACCAATACACAGATTGGAGAAATTTCAGGAGTGGGGTTGTGGCCGTTTGCCATCAGTATTGTTTTATTCAGTCTTGTCATTGATAAAGTAGGTTATAAGAATGCAATGATCTTTGCTTTTTTATGCCACCTGTCATCTGCAGTGCTTACACTTTTTGCTACCGGATATTGGTCTCTTTATATCGCCACTTTTATTATGGCATTAGGGAATGGAACGATTGAAGCGGTAATCAATCCGGTAGTTGCAACAATCTTCTCAAAACAAAAGACGAAATGGTTAAATATTCTTCATGCTGGATGGCCCACAGGATTGGTGTTAGCCGGGCTACTCGCCCTTACATTTGGAGAAGAAACCAGTTGGAAATTCAAGATGATTTTGATTTTACTCCCAACTATTGTTTACGGGGTAATGATGTGGTCGCGAACATTTCCGGTAAATGAACGGGTGAAGGCAGGCGTTTCGTATTTGGATATGTTGAAGGAAGTAGGTGTGGGAGGTATGTTGGTGGTTACAACATTGGTTGTCTTTCAGATTGGCTCTATATTTCAGTGGGCTTCCATGACCAACATCATTATAACGATATCAATCGTACTCATATTCGGTTATTACGTGCGCAGTTTCGGTCAGCCGATTTTTGTTTTACTCATTTTATTGATGATTCCTTTAGCCACCACAGAGCTAGGGACTGATAGCTGGATTTCAGATTTAATGGCTCCGGAAATGAAACAGATAGGATTGCAGGCAGGCTGGATCTTGATTTATACTTCGGCCATCATGGCTTTTCTTAGATTGTTTGCGGGCTCCATTGTTCATAAAATTTCTCCTCTGGGCTTGCTATCCGTTAGTTCAGCTATCGCATGTGCCGGGCTTCTTCTCTTGTCGGTTTCCAGTGGCATAATGGTTTTGCTGGCGGCAACATTATTTGCTCTTGGTAAGACCTTCTTTTGGCCAACCATGCTTGGGGTGGTGAGTGAACGGTTTCCGAAAGGGGGCGCGCTCACATTAAATATCACCGGAGGGGTGGGAATGATTGCAGCGGGGGTAATCGGCACGGTGATTCTAGGATTTGTGCAGGATAAAAGAATTGATGCAAACCTTACGGAATACGATCAAACCAATAAGACTGAACTTCGCGGTACTTATGCAACAGAACTGAAGCAAAGCCTGTTTGGAGAATATCAATCCATTGATGCTGCAAAATTGACTAACGCAACTGCCGAAGATCAACAAGTTGTAAAAGACATTCAGGAATCGGCAAAGAAGGAAGCACTAAAAACCGTAGCGCTCTTTCCGGTTATCATGCTGATCACTTACTTATTCCTGATTTTCTATTTCCGATCGAAAGGCGGATACAAACCTATAGCTCTTGAGTAGAAATTAAATCAATGCAAGACATGACAAAAAAGAAAATCAATATCGCGATTGTTGGTTTAGGGTTTGGTGCGGAATTCATCCCGATCTATCAAAAACATCCCAATGCTACCATGTATGCCATTTGCCAGCGCACCAAAAGTAAACTGGATGAAATCGGTGATGCGTTTGGCATCGAAAGGCGATACACCGATTTTGAAGCATTGTTAAAGGACCCGAATGTGGATGCGGTCCATATCAATAGCCCTATTCACAATCATGCTTCACAATCACTGGCAGCTTTACGAGCGGGCAAACACGTTGCCTGCACCGTGCCTATGGCCACTACCGTGGATGAATGCCGTGCTATTGTGGAAGCGGTGAAGGAAACAGGTCTCACGTATATGATGATGGAGACCGTGTTGTACAGTCGTGAGTTTTTGTTTGTGAAAGAGATGTACGACAAAGGCGAAATGGGCCGAATTCAATTTCTGCGGGCTTCACACCAGCAAGAGATGGGTGCCTGGCCCGGCTATTGGGAAGGTCTTCCTCCCATGCATTATGCCACACACTGTGTTGGGCCTGTGTTGGGCCTCACGCGAGATCAGGCAGAATATGTTTCTTGTTTTGGCTCGGGCAGGATCTCTGAAAATTTAATTCCCAAATACAACTCGCCTTTCGCGATAGAGACATGTCATATCAAATTCAGAAATTCAGATTTGTCTGCAGAAGTAACACGCTCCTTGTTTAATACCGCACGACAGTACCGCGAAAGTTTCGATGCCTATGGCTCGAAGAAATCATTCGAGTGGACACAAATAGAACACGAGCAACATGTGATCCACACGGGTGAAACCCCCTCTCGCGTAAATGTTCCGGATTACGGACACTTGCTCCCAAAGGAAATCGCATCATTTACAACAGCGGGTGTGTACGACTCCGAAAGCAATCAGCACCTTTCATTTATTCAGGGCGCTGGCCATGGCGGATCACATCCACACCTGGCCCATCAGTTTCTCATGGCGTTGGTAAAAGAAAAACAGCCTTATCCCAACGCACAGCAATCGGCTAATATAACCTGTGTTGGCATTTTGGCTCATGAATCAGCTCTGAAAGGAGGCGAGATTATTAAACTTCCTGAGTTTACTTTTTCTTGAGATAGAAATAAAGCCCTTCATAAATGACAAGAGAAACCCCTCGCGAACTTTTTGACAAAGGCTTCATAACCGAGGACCAATTTAAAAGGATTGAGGTCATCACTTCTGGTAAAGTGGTTTCAGTTTTCTATGAACTGCGCACCTTACTTTATCTCGGGGTGATGTTGTTTACCACGGGAGCCGGTATGTTAATTTATCAAAACATTGGCGATATCGGCCATATTATAAGCATCATCGCCCTCACTGTTTTAATGACAATTTGCTATAGGTATGTTTTTAAACACGCACTTGATTATTCGCATGGGGTAATAAAAACGCCAACGCCCTACTACGATTATATTTTGTTACTTGGCAGTTTGCTCTTTGTCTCTATTCAGGGCTACCTTCAGTTTCAATACGGTGCACTGCATGATCACCTCGGTTGGAGCACCCTTATCACAGCTGTCTTCTTTTTCTACACTGCCTATCGTTTTGATCACCTCGGCATTCTCTCAATGGCCATTACAGCGTTTGCTTCATTCTGGAGCATCACGATCTCACCACAAAAATGGTACAGTGGTGATTTTTTTTCAGGATCTGACCTGCATATAACAGCGATCGTGTTTTCTGCGATGGTTGGGGTTATTGCATTTCTAATGGATAGAAAGGAAATAAAAAAGCATTTCACCTTTACCTATCTAAACTTCTGCATGCTTATCTTTTTTGCAGGTTGTGTTGCCGGGCTTTTTATTGATGAACAAGTGTATCTGATTTATGTGTTACTAATTTATGGAGGCTGTTCCTTTGCATGGTATCAGGCGCGTGTGAAAAAATCGTTTTTGTTTTTATTGTACGCCTTCCTGGCAGGATACATTGCCACTACATTCGTGCTGGCGGAAACTATTTTTGATGCTGAACCCAGTTTGTGGTTCTTATACTCTATCCTTTCGTGCGGAGGCTTTATTTATTTTGTGGTTAAATACAGAAACTTTTTCAAACAGGCATGAAGAGTGCATATCATCCGTTATGGATTTATAATCTTTCTGTTATTAAGGATGCGAAACGCTGGCTAAAACATGATTTTATTTCACAGGAACAGTTCGATAGAATAAGTGAAGAGTATAAAAATCCATTTTATCATCCTAACCTGATCATTCGCGTTCTGCTTTTTATGGCTACCCTACTTGCTATCTCGGGTGTAACTGGCATGCTCGGATTAATGTTTGCCGATTCAGGTCAGACAGCCATTTCCATTTTATGTATTCTGTATGGTATCGGGTCTTTTGTTGTACTCGAAAAAGTATTTATTGGTAAAAATCATTACAAATCCGGTGTTACTGAAGCCATTTTGTATCATTCCATTGGCTTTACGATAGGCGGAATTGCAGGTCTTACAGATTTCAATAGCCCACAGTTGATACTGATTACCTGTTTGGTTGTTTTCTCCTTTGCAGCAATTCGCTACCTTGATCTACTTACCACAATTGCGGCCATCGCCTCCCTGGCAGGAATTCTGTTTTACAATTGCTTTGAAGCGGGGGAGATTTTTAAAAAACTAATACCCTTTGTATTTATTTTAACTTTTGTTCCGATCTACTTCCTTACCTGGAAGATGCAAGAACGAGGTGATTTATCACTATGGAGTCACAACTTGATTGTCGTTGAGTCGATCAGCCTGTTATTGATTTATGCCAGCGGAAATTACCTGGTTGTGCGAGAGTTGAGCGTAAGCTTGATGGACCTTACTTTAGAAGATGGCCGTGATATACCGTTCGCTTTTCTATTTTATTTTTTAACGGTGATAATACCAGTAACCTATTTATATTTTGGAATCAAAAATAAGGACAAGGTATTGTTGCGGGTGAGCCTTCTCGTTGTTGCCTTTTCAGTATTTACGTTCAAATACTACAGCCCCGTACATACTGAAATTACATTAACCATTGCTGGTGCCTTGCTCATTATAATAGCTATTTTATTAATGCGCTATCTTAAAACTATACGTAGTGGTTTTACCCGTGATAATCTTTTGGGGCATTCATGGGGTAACATGAATGTAGAAGCTATTCTAATCTCTCAGACAATGGGCGGGAATCAATCAATTAATACAGACAACGAAACAGGAGGTGGAGGTGACTCTGGTGGAGGAGGAGCAAGTTCAGGTTTCTAAAGTTGGTACACCAGCCTGAATAGTTACTCAGCTTTCCAAACTAATAACCCTTCTTTTGCTTCCTGATAAAAATCCGGACACTTTCCATCGCCCTTTCCCGTGAGTCCGCCACCTGGAGAACAAATCAACACACATTGTGATGAGTAAACCGAAATATATTGATCACAACAAGCGGGAACTACCAAAAACACGGTTTGATTCTGATAAGTGTACTGCCATACTTCCTTTGGTAGCTGATCTTTTTGGATAAGATCCTTCACGCACGGGGGAGCATCTATGGAAATAGAATTAGGATCGCAGCCATGTAATAGCGCTGTAAGTACAATGAAGGTGGACACCAAAACTTTCATACTATTCAGCAAGGGAGGAGACTTCTTCCAAACAAGCGATCTTGACAATTTTTCCCACCATGCAAATGCTGGCGGCATCCGGAATTTCTTCATAGGCAATCCGAACCTGTTTGCCATCCACCCATTGAAAATTATATAGAGGATTTTCAGTTACCTCTTTTGGGAGGGGTGGGGTACCGCAAAAAAAGAGCATTTGAGATTCAAGCTTTGTGCCATCGGCCAACTCAAACACAAATCCACATCCATCCAATCCGGTAAGATCTTTCACAGTGGCAAGCACGGCATTGTCGCAGGTAATAACTACAGGCTGCTCCTCGTCACAACTGATTAAAAGTAAAGACAAGACGATACAAAATGTAGAGAGGTAAGTCTTCATAACAAAGTCAAATTTACACAGATTAGACACAAGATTTTAAGCCGCGGTTGGAATCAATAAGTAAAAAAATCACCCTTCAAGCGGACTACGAAATAGTCTAAAACAATCTTGTTTGATTTCTCCCTCACATTTGCTAATCTCAAAATTCTTAAACCTAAATCTGTATGAAAATTTGTTTCAGGACCCAATTAGTAATTTGTATTGGTCTGTTTGTGGGCTTTAATCTATCAGCTCAGGCTCCGTCTGCTGACAAGGCTTTGAAAAATATGAAATGGCGACCGATTGGTCCAGCTAACATGGGCGGACGGACTACCGATATTGAGGGAATTCCTGGAGATCCCACTACCTTTTACATTGGTGGAGCCGATGGCGGTATTTTTAAAACGACCAATGGTGGTGTAACAATGACTTCGCTATTTACTGATCAGCGTGCATATTCAATTGGGGATATAGCAATCGCGCCAAGCGATCATGAAGTAATTTATGTAGGCACCGGTGAGGGCGATCCACGCAATAGCGTGGGTTATGGATATGGGGTTTATAGATCTAACGATGGCGGAAAAACCTGGCTACATGTGGGCCTTGAAAAAACGGATCGCATAAAACGAATCGTAGTTGATCCCAGAAATCCGGATGCAGCTTGTGTGTGCGCCATGGGGCGCGAATGGGGACCAAACACAGATCGGGGGGTGTTCCGCACGGAGGATGGTGGAAAAACCTGGAACAAGGTTTTATATCTCGATGAAAATACCGGATGTTCGGATATTGCAATTGAGTGGAATAATCCCCGCGTTATGTATGCCGGTATGTGGACCTTTCGCAGAAGGCCCTGGCGTTTTGATGACAGCGGTGAAAAGACTGCCCTATATAGAACCACCGATGCCGGAAAAACATGGAGCAAAATCTCACACAAAAATGGTTTGCCGGATAAGCCCATGGCCCGTATTGGAGTTTCTATCGCGCAAAGCCAACCCAATACAGTCTATTTAATCACTGAGTTTAAAGATGGTGGCACACTCTTCCGCTCAGACGACCGCGGTGATAGCTGGAGAATGGTAAACGATGATCGTGAGATTAACTTCAGACCTTTTTATTATAGTGATGTAAAAGTTGATCCGTCAAATCCAGAAGTTGTTTATACTTTATCCGGTGGATTGAATAAATCAACCGATGGTGGCCGCACATTTAAAGGAATTGCCAATGGACAGCATGGCGATAACCAGGGTTTATGGATCGATCCAAAAAACTCTAATCGTGTGCTGAGTAGTGATGATGGTGGGTTCCGCGTTTCCTACGATGGATTTCAAACCTTCCAAACAATCAACAACGTTGAGTTATCGCAATTCTATCAACTCTTCCTGGATAATCAGGATCCATATTTTCTTTATGGAGGATTGCAAGATAACGGTACGTGGACCGGTCCCAGTAACTCACTTCATCGAGCAGGTATTTTAAAAAGAGATTGGAAGCAAATTGCCTATGGCGATGGCTATTATGCAGTGCCGATTCCGGGTCAGGAAAATGAAGTGTATGCTAATTTGCAAGGTGGTGTAATTTATCATGTGGATACGAAGACTGGAAATGTCCGGACGATCCACCCCTATCCAAAAATTATTGGCTCAGCGGGTGATGCCATCGAAAATCATAAATTCCGTTTCAATTGGGATTCACCCATACACGTTTCTCCAAATGATCCGAATACAGTTTATACTGGAGGTAATGTAATTTTCAGAAGTCGCGATAAAGGATATACCTGGGAACAAATTAGTCCGGATTTGACTACCAACGATAAGTCAAAGCAAAAAACCTCAGGCGGAGAAATCTATCAGGACAATACTGCAGCAGAATTTCATTGCACCGTTTTGACAATTGCAGAATCCCCGGTACAGAAAGATGTGATCTGGGCGGGCACAGATGATGGCAACGTTCAACTTACCCGTGATGGGGGCAAGACATGGACAAATTTGAAAAGCTCAATTGCCGGACTTCCTGCTTTTTCATGGGTATCTAAAATCCATGCTTCCGAGCATGATGCAGGTATAGCATTCGTAGCGGTTGATCAGCATCGGATGGATGATTACAAGGCCTATGCATTCATGACAACTGACTTCGGAAAAACCTGGACGAAGATCAGTACAGGGTTGCCTGAAGATTGGTGTTATGTAGTGCGACAAGATCCGCATAATGCAAATTTACTTTATGCCGGAATGGAGCATGGAATTTTTGCATCGTGGGATAAAGGAAAGAGCTGGACAAAGATCAACAATAACATGCCCCCGGTTTCCGTGCGAGATTTACGCGTGCATAAACGCGATCGGGATTTAGTAGCTGCTACACATGGAAGAGGGCTTTGGATTATGGATGATATTCAACCGCTGGAAGAGTTCAATTCAATTTCTGGAAAAGAAGTTGCGGTATTTACTACACGTACAGCTACACTTTGGAATTATTACTCATTAATTGAGGAACAGGGCGATCAGGCATATCGTGCAAAAAACCCTGACTTCGGAGCGTACATTAATTTCTATTTGAAGAGTGACCCCAAGGAGGCCATTACAATTGATATCACCGATAGCAGGGGAAATAAAGTGCGGAGTTTAAAGGACACTCTTTCCAAAGCTGGAGTGAATCGTATCATATGGGATTTGCGTTATGCAGAGGAGGACAAACTAAATCATCCTGTAAAGAGTGGCTGGGGCGGGTCGCCCATGCGGCCATTGGTTGCACCTGGAATTTACACAGCCACTTTAAAAGCCAATGGGCAAACTGTTGAAACGAAAATTACAGTTCGGGGAGATCCACGCATTAAAATGACAGATCAGGATTTCCAATTAAAAACTGAAACCACACTTGCTTTGCGCGACCATCTCTCGCAAACACACAAGTTGATTAATCGTACGGATGAAGCAGTAAAGCAATTGACCGAGTTAAAACAACGAGTAAAATCGGCCGGCAATGAATCGGGTATTGATAAAGCGACCAGCGATCAGATTGATGAAACTATTAAGAAACTAAAGGAGTATGAGGATGAAATTTTGAGAAGACCACCGCCTAATATGGGATATCGTCAAAGACCCAGGCTCAAAGAGGAAATTTCCGATTTACTGGGAGCCATTGACGATGCAACAGCAAGGCCTACGCAACCCCAACTTGGCCGGTTAGCGGAATTAAAGCAGGAAACTGAAGAAGCAACCAATCAATTAAATCGGATGGTTAATGACAACATTCTTCCCATTAATGAAAAAGTAAGAAACCTGCCGCAGGTTGTAATAGAAAAAAGCGATAAGAAATTGTAATCTTGATAAATGAATTGAAAAACGAATGAAGAAGTTACTAACCCTCCTTTTTGTATTTACAAGCACGGTTGCAATTTGTCAAAAGAAAAAGACCCCAGTCAATCCAAACAAAACAGCAGTGATGCAATCCGTTGACAAGCATCAACAGGAATTGATTTCTGTTAGTGATAAGATCTGGGCCTATGCTGAGACTGCCTTGCGCGAGAATAAGTCGGCCAAAGAATTGGCAGATTATGCCGAGACACAAGGCTTTAGATTAAAGCGCGGAGTAGCGGGTATGCCCACCGCGTTTACCGCTGAGTATGGTTCTGGAAAACCAATAATTGGAATCATGGGTGAGTTTGATGCCTTGCCGGGAATTTCACAAAAGGCTCAACCAACTAAAGAAGCACTTAATCCCGGAGCAGCCGGACATGGATGTGGACATAATTTATTTGGGGCTGGAAGTTTAGGCGCAGCTGTAGCGATCAAAGAACTTATGCAGCAAGGCAAACTGAAAGGGACCATTCGGTTTTATGGAACTCCGGCAGAAGAATCTGTTGGTGGTAAAATTTACATGGCTCGTGATGGACTCTTTGCTGATCTTGATGTTTGTCTTGATTGGCATCCGGATGTTGAAATTGCTGCCAGCACACAAAGTTCTCAGGCTATGGTAGATTTCATCGTAGAGTTTAAAGGGAAAGCAGCGCATGCAGCAGCCGATCCCTGGAATGGAAGAAGTGCAGTTGATGGAATGGAAGCATTTACCGATGGCGTAAATATGCTGCGCGAGCACGTGCGTCCCAGTGTTCGCATGCACTATGCCATTATGAGTGGCGGAGATGTTCCTAACGTAGTTCCAGAATACGCCAAAATCTGGATGTGGGTGCGAGATAGTAAGCGGGAAGGAGTAGAGACAGTATTTAGTCGCGTTAAGGAGATTGCACAAGGGGCGGCAATGATTGCCGGAGTGGAAGCCAAGGTGACGGTTCAGACAGGCGACTATGAACTGCTGGTGAATCGTACCGGAGCCTCAGCGCTTCAGAAAAATTTGGAGATCTTAGGACCGATTAATTACACGGCTGAGGAGATTGCCTTTGCCAAAAAAATTCAGGAAGTGCAGGGAGGAGAACAGATCGGATTGGACGGGAAAATTCATCCGCTAAAAGAAACTTCGGAGCACCCTACGGGCGGCTCAACTGATGTTGGAGATATTAGCTGGATCGTGCCTGAGATTACACTGGTCGCGACCACCGCTCCACCCAATACTGCGTGGCATGGATGGAGTGTCGTTGCTTGCGGGGGTATGTCTATAGGTCATAAGGGCATGTTACTTGCAGCTAGATCGTTGGCGATGACTATGGTTGATCTTTTTGAAAATGAGCAACTACGCAAAGATGTGCGCGCAGAATTTGAGCAACGTAGAGGCGGCCATGTGTATAAGGCCTATATTCCGGATGGGCCGCCACCGGTGCCAACAGGAAAGTAAAGATTAGAGGCTGTTTCAAAAGTATTTTTTTCTGTCAGCCTGAGCCTGTCGAAGGCTTATTTATGATTTAAAACAAAGGTTTCGACAAGCTCAACCTGACAACTTATAACTTTTGAAATAGCTACTTTTATTTTCACATAACCCCGGCAATCAACTGCTCCACCTGTGTAAAACCACCTTAACTTCTAAGACAATTTCACTTCTTTGAAGGATCAAACACCCCTTATTTTATGAAACGTCTTTTTGTCTTTTTATTTGCTTTTATTTCTATTCAAGTTTTTGCCCAACGAGTTCCCACCTTCGAAGAAGTAATTTCACTTCGGAGTGTTGGTGGAGTTACTCTTTCTGCGGATGGCAAACAGGTTGCATACACCGTGCAAACAACAGACTGGAACGATAACCGGTTTGATACAGAAATCTGGTTGAGTAAAAATGGGAGCTCACCGTTTCAATTAACGAATACAGCGAAAGGCAGCAGTACGAATCCAGCTTTTTCACCGGATGGTCAGTGGATTGCCTTTGTTGCCGATCGGGGAAATAAAAATCAGATCTACGTAATGCGCGTGGAGGGCGGAGAGGCCAGGGTTGTTACAAAGGAAGAAGAGGGAGTTTCAGCATTTGAATGGCATCCATCAGGGACCTCGATTATTTTTTTGAAAACGGAAAAAGAAGACAAGTCAAAAAAGGAGCGAGAGAAAAGGTATGGGGGGTTTGAAGCTGATGATAGGGAATTTACTCTATCGCACTTGTGGCAAGTTGATTTTATCCCAGATATGATTGATCCCTCAGAGCGACCCTGTTATGAAACACTTGATTCGCTCAAAGTGAAATCCGGCTGCATTGAATTGCCGAAGGCGCAACGAATAACAGAAGGGAAATTTACAGTAACCTCTTTTATCACCTCGCCAGATGGAAATAGAATTGCATTCAGTCACCAACCCAATCCCTTGATTAATTCTTTTATGAAATCTGATATTTCAATAGTTACTCTTCGTGATAAAAAGATTACACCTCTTGTTACCAACCCAAGTTCCGATGGGCTCGAGGACTGGTCTCCCGACTCGAAGGAAATATTATTTACGTCAAATTTGAGCGACACACTTTCGAACTTCTATGCAAACTCGAAATTATTCGTCATTCAGGTGGAAACCAAAGAGACTCGTCAGTTAGCAAAATCATTGGACGAAGACCTGGGCGGATTTAGCTGGGAGCGAACCGGAATTTATGCTGCGGTTTGGGGCAAAACGCAAAGACCAATCTATAGAATTGATCCGGTAAACGGAACGCATGCCGTATTCAAAAATTCTCCGGGTCAGATTTTCGCGATATCTTTTTCTAATGATGGTCAAACACTGGCATTTACCGGACGCAATGGAGACCAGCTGAATGAAGTATTTACTGCTGCCCTTAACAATTCCCCTAAGAAAATAACGGACATGACCGGCCAGACAAAGGAATGGAAAGTTGCTCAGAGTGAAGTAATCAGTTGGAAGAGTAAGGATGGGGCTACCATAGAAGGCGTACTTCATAAACCCAAGGATTACGATCCTTCAAAAAAATATCCACTATTAATAATGATCCATGGCGGACCAACGGGAATAGATACACCCACACCGGTGCCTGGATATGTGTACCCGGTTTTGCAGTGGTTGGATAAAGGATGTTTGGTATTGCGTCCAAATTATCGGGGCTCGGCAGGATACGGTGAGGCTTTTCGTTCTCTTAATGTGAAAAACCTTGGAGTAGGTGATATGTGGGATGTTATGAGTGGTATTGAGTATCTTGATAAGAAAGGAATGATCGACAAATCAAAAATGGGAAGTATGGGGTGGAGCCAGGGTGGATACATCTCAGCCTTTCTTACCACGAACACCGATGCATTTAAGGCAATTTCCGTTGGTGCGGGCATTAGCAACTGGATGACGTATTATGTGAATACAGACATTCATCCATTTACACGGCAATATTTAAAAGCAACACCGTGGAATGATGAGTTGATTTATAAAAAGACTTCGCCAATCACAAACATCAATAAAGCAAAAACACCAACGCTTATTCAGCATGGTGAATTGGATAAGCGTGTGCCGATTGCCAACGCCTATGAACTGTTGCAGGGCCTGCGTGATAGAGGAGTGCCCAGTGAGTTAATTGTATATAAAGGTTTTGGTCATGGGATCACCAAACCGAAAGAACGACTGGCCGCGACATGGCATAACTGGCAGTGGTTTAACAAGTATGTATGGGGAGAAAATGTAGAACTTCCGGTGGGTGAGAAAAAGTAACTTATGCTAAATAAAGAAAGCCCGGAAGATTCCGGGCTTCTTGCTTAATACCTGATATAAAGCTAAGCGTCTTTCCATTTTATCCCGCAACCCACGGCTTTAGTCTTGGTTACTGGTACAGATTTTCCGGCCAGCAAAGCATCCACTGCATCTTCCACGTATTTTTTGGTAGCGCTTGCAGCACTGCGGGCATTGTCATCAATAGCCCCGATGTACGATACCTTTAATTCTTGGTTAAGCACAAACACATGGGGAGTATTTGTTGCGCCATAGGTTTTTGCAATCGCCTGGGTTTCGTCATACAGATAAGGGAATTTATATTTCTTCTTGCTGGCAATACGAACCATTTCGTCATACGAATCGCCAGAGCCTTCATTGGCATTAATCGTTATTACAGGGAATCCTTTGGCTGCATATTTTTCGTTCAGGTCAATAATTCGCTGATTGTAAGCCTTCGAGAACGGGCATGTGTTGCAATCAAAAATTACAATAAACCCTTTTGCTTCTTTGAAGTCAGCGAGCGATACCATTTTTCCATCCACATTTTTTAACTTAAAGTCAGTGGCCTTATCGCCTACTTCATAGCCTTTTTTTACCGGACTGGCAGCCAACATAACAGCACAGACCAACATCAACACGATAGATTTCATGAGTTAAAAATTTAATTGATTACTTCTGCTATCAGTTTTTCCAGGTCGCCTTCGTGCAATTCTTTTTGCACCAGTTTTCGTTTTCCGGATTTTGTATTCACTACCAGAGTTGTAGGTAAGGCCCCTGTCCAATTCTTATCAATTTTATCAATCCATGAGTTGGGGTCGGTTTCAGCCAGAATAACTACCCTGGATTGAATGTTCTTGCGTGCTATAAAACGATTCACCTTGTCAGGATTTGGATCGAGATCAAAATCCATGCTCACAAGAGTGACGTCAACTGTTTTGTTATCCTGATTGAGTTTTTCGAAGAGAGGTATCTCTTTCACACAAGGGGCACACCAGGTTGCCCAGAAATTAAACACCTGAATACGGTCACTTGAGGTATTGATCGCCTCTTGTAGGTCTTTTACCTTAATCTGCTCCGCCTTTTGAGCAAGCAGAGGGGACCCAAGGAGAAAAAGTAAAAGAATTATTAAATACCTCATGATGATTGAAAAACGTAAATAAGTAAATCCTGTTTTAGATCTTGTTTTGAACGTAAAAATAGCCATGCAAGTTGAACGAAAGAAACTCACTAAAAGGGTATAATTCAAGCACTTAGAATTAACCAAAATTGAGCCAAAATAGAATTCCACAAAATTCGATAGTTGTCAACATTACCGTACTGTTATCGCTTATTACTCAGATTATCAACACGTTACACTACTCCTTGTTAATCAGTTCTTTGTGGACAACTAAATGAGCCAGGGAAATGAACCATTTTCAGAAGGTGTTTATAAAGATCAGATTTTCAACTTAATAGGAAGTGATTTATGGACGAGATTGAGAGATTATCAGACTCCCAAGAAACCGCTCTGAACCAAAGAATCAACAGTAACCATGAACATCAAACAGATTAAGGAAACGGCTTGCTTGGCTTGCCAGTAATTGGAAGGGCGGAAGGCAGGCACATTTTTTTCGGGCTGGAGCCAGCGTGCTATTGTGCTTCAATCGCGATGATTCTCGGCTTAAGAAAAGCCCGCTTGCCCATTTTTGGAGGTATCATTTTGCCGATGAAGTTCCTGCCCAAGAATATGAAGTTCACAAGAAGAAGAACGAAACGCTAGGCATTCCGAACACTGAGTGGTGGTTTGGAAAAATGGCCAGAAGTCATTCTATCGATGACCCAGTTGGTTGTGAAGTGTAGATTGTACCGGAAGGGGTTTGGGAGTAAATCCTATTTGATAGAAAACTTAAAAGCCGCAGAAGCAGGTTGGGTTCGAGAGGGGGTAATCATGACACCCTGATGGTGTGCTTCAAACCAGGCTAAATAATCCGCGTATTGAATGCAGTCTTCGATCAGGCTTCCATCCTTCAGGATTTTAATCAACTTATCCTTAGACAAACTTGTTTTGATTTTTTCTTTTTGATCTTCAGGCAGGCTTGAAACGCGCACAAATTCAATGCCCTTATAAAGTTCCGATTCAACCCTCATAGTCGTTCAGTGTGGTGTATGGATGTTTGTTAGACAAAAATGGTAACCCTTGGTTTAATATCGAAAGGAATTAAGTTTAAAAAATTTAACTTCCGGATTTAAGAGGTGTTGTAAAGCTACGAATATGATTTCAAATCAACGATCAAAGTTTTCTTTAGCAAAGGGCAGTGTGTATTTGAATTGTGCTTACATGTCGCCTTTGCTTAAATCTGTCGAGAAAAAAGGTATTGAAGGAATTCTTAAGAAAAGAAATCCCGCAACAGTTTCAACTGCTGATTTTTTCGAGGATACAGAAAGGGTTCGCAAGGAATTTTCAAAGCTTATAAAGGGTCAAGCCAACCGTGTTGTGTTGGTGCCTTCTGTTTCATATGGCATGGCTAACGTAGTTCGTAATCTCAAGGTATCTGGTTCAGATAATATTATTGTTGCTGCCGAGCAATTCCCCAGTAATTATTACCCCTGGCATCGACTTCAAGTGGATTCGGGAGTAAAGCTGAAAGTGATTTCAGCACCGGACACGCGCATGAATCGAGCTGCGCTGTGGAATGAACGACTACTGGAAGCGATTGATCAGAATACAAAGCTTGTTGCACTAGGTAATGTGCATTGGGCGGATGGTACACTTTTCAATTTAAAAGAAATAAGAAAGAGAACCAGAGACGTTGGAGCGTTACTGGTTATTGATGGAACACAATCTGTAGGCGCCTTGCCATTTGATGTACAGGAAATACAACCGGATGCATTGGTTTGCGGAGGTTATAAATGGCTGATGGGTCCGTATTCACTCGGCCTGGCTTATTATGGAGAGTATTTTGATCAGGGAACCCCAGTTGAAGAAAACTGGATTAATAGACTTTACAGCGAAGATTTTACTGCTTTGGTAAACTATGAAAGTAATTATCAACGTGGAGCACTGCGTTATGAGGTTGGGGAACACAGCAATTTCATCCTGGTACCAATGCTGCTTGAAGCGCTGAAACAAATCAATCAATGGAAGCCAAAAGCCATTCAACAGTACTGTGCATCAATTACAAAAGAACCAATCAGGCTTTTACGTGAGGCTGGCTTCTGGATTGAAGATGAAAAATATCGAGGTCATCATTTGTTTGGAATTCGGTTACCCGAGAATAAACAGATTGACAGAATCAAGAAATCAATTCTTAAGAACAAGATTTCAGTCTCCTTCAGGGGCGATGCCATTCGGGTATCACCAAATCTATACAATACCGAAGCTGAATTGATGAAGTTGGTGAACGTGTTGGTTTCAGAAGCACGATGACCTTAAATAGAAAGTCTAATGACTATTTTATAGGTGGGATTGTTATTGCCCTAACCGGGGCGATCTGTTTTTCCACAAAAGCAATCTTTGTCAAACTTGCTTATCGCGATACGCAGGTGGATGCAGTTTCCTTGCTAGCGTTGCGCATGATTTTTTCGCTGCCCTTTTTTCTGGTTTCTGCCTTTGCCTCATCCACTAAGCAGTCAAATGTGAAGTTTACAAACAGGCAATGGGTTAGTGTTGCCATCATTGGTTGTTTGGGATATTATATTAGCAGCCTGCTGGACTTTCTGGGGTTACAATATGTAACGGCTGGCATTGAGCGACTGATTTTGTTCATCTACCCTACCCTCGTATTATTGATGTCTGCCATTGTTTTCAAAGAGCGAATTAAACCCATTCAATGGGTAGCCCTGATTATTACCTATGGCGGACTGATGATTGCTTTTCTGAGTGAAGTAGAATTTCAGTCATCCCATAACAAGAATTTTATTTTGGGATCGGTATTAATTTTTATCTGTGCTTTTACCTATGCCAGTTATATTGTAGGGAGTGGGCGATTAATTCCCATGGTGGGTGCAGCTAAATTCAATAGCTATGCTATGAGCTTTGCCTCAATGGGGGTTCTCATCCATTTTTTCATAACCTCAGAGGTTACTTTATGGAATTTTCCGGGTACTGTGTATGGGTATAGTTTTTTAATGGCCATTCTCTCAACAGTTATACCCTCTTACCTGGTTGCGGAGGGGATAAAACGAATTGGTTCGGATAATGCAGCCATCGTTGGGAGTATAGGTCCGGTTTCCACCATTGCCATGGCCTACTTTTTTCTGGACGAGAGTATTTTTTTCCTTCAGATTGTTGGCACGCTTATGATTTTGGCAGGAGTTCTTCTGGTAAGTGGACAAAGACGTAAAGAAGTATTGTAAATTTGGTAAGTTTCAATCCTTATGAAAAAGATATTACCCATTGTATTTGTCTTATTATCCCAGCTACTTTATGCGCAAAGCCCGGAGCTGATTTTCGTTTTTCTGAATAGTCGTTCCGACAAAGCAGAATTGCCGGAAGATCAGGTTAAGAAAATTATGGATGGCCACATGGCTAATATTGAAAGATTGGCCAAGGAGGGAAAACTGATTTCGGCCGGACCATTTGACGGAGGTGGCGGCATTTTCATTTTCAAATCAAAATCGATTGACCAGGTAAATGAATGGTTAAAGACTGACCCTGGAGTTGCAGCCAATCGGTGGCGGGTTGAAGTTCTTCCCTATTTTCCACGAGTTGGTGCGGCCTGTGCGGTAGGCGAACCTTACGAAATGGTAACGTATCAGTTTATCCGATACATACCCAACATTGCCAAGTTTAACATTCAGGAAGCTCCGCAAATTTTTAAAAAACACGATGATTACCTGAAGGGAATTACCAAAACCGGAAATGTAATAGCCGAGGGGATTTTTGGGGATTCAGAGGGTGGCATCCTGGTCATTAAAGGGGATCTTCAACATGAAGTCATTGAAACCGATCCTGCTGTACGCGAAGGGCTTTTAGAAATTGAGATTAAGAAGCTGTGGATTGCGAAAGGTGGATTTTGCGAAAAATAACCGGAATGGCAACACTAAGAATAGTACAAGACAAATGAGATTTACTCTTGTACTTTTAATTGCTTTCTGGGTTCGTGCAGAAGCACAGATAGTAAGAGGCGTTATTAAAGACGCATCGACAAAACAACCTTTGGCCTATGTGCATGTTGGTGTGTTCAACAAAAACATGGGCGTTATTTCTCATGAAAATGGTGAATTTGAAATTGATTTAAGCCATGCTTTGCCGGACGATGAACTTGGATTTTCTATGATCGGATATGAAACCAAAAAAGTTAGAGTTGAAAACGTGGGTAAGGAATATTTAGAGATTCAACTTACCCCCAAACAATATATGCTTAAAGAGGTAATTGTCAGGGATAGAAAAAAAGAAACTAAAAAACTTGGACGGACACAGCCTTCGAAATGGACCACAGGACAATCTGGTAAGACTGATTTTGGTTTTGGAGGGGAGTGGGGTTTGATAATCAATCACGAAGGCAAAAAATATTGGCTAAATGATGTTCAATTTCATTTAAGGTATAATACCGCAGACAGCGTTTTGTACCGCATTCAGATTTATTCAATTAAGGACAATTTACCCTATGAGTCTTTACTTAAAAAGGACCTTTTTGTAAAGAGTTACAAGAATAAAAAATGGATCATTGCTTACTGCGAAGACCAACAAATTCTGATTGATCAGGATGTGATAGTCACGTTTGAATTTGTTAGATGGTGGGTTAGTAAATCCGGTGAGAACAGATTGTTTACAACGCATGGTGTTGGTTATGAGCAAGGGAAAACCTATTACCGCCAATCAAGTCAGGACGCCTGGTCTATCAATACCCAGCCACCCATAACGATGTTTATGACCGTTGAAGAATACGATAAATAAATGGTTTACTGACTCGTAGCTTACTCCGAAATTACCACAGCTAACTTATCGCCCTTAGCATTAACAGCCAGTCGCGTTACACCTTTTAGTAATTCCCGTCCGGATGTCAATGGAATTTCACTCCAGATTTTATCTTTCTTAGGATTGAGGACGTAAATCTTAGATCCGTCACTGGTAATAATTCTTCCATCAGGAGTCCAGGCAATATCTTCCCGGCCTGGAAGTGTATTAGCCAAAGTGGAGATCACCATAGATTCAGTGTCTAATTTTTTTATTAGCCAGTCGGTTTGTGAAGTCTTTTGTATAAAACTGATTGCTCTTTCACCGGGAATCTGATGCAACGACCGGCCAATGTTTTGAGCCAGTACAGTATCTGCTTTGGTTGGCAAGCGCAGATAATGCAACGTATTCGGATCACCCAAAATAAAAAGTGCCAGATGACTATTGTCGGCCCAAACGTGATATCCAACAGTCATATTATCGATGATCACATAAGGATCACCTCCGGCTAATGGATACTTACCTAAATCCTGGGCTCCGTTATCGCGTTGAATAATGCACGACAAATAATTTTTATCAGGCGTTTGAGTGGGAGAGTATTCTCTTTCATTTGTGGTAGTAACTGAGGCGGTCACTCCGGTCTGGTAGTTATAGGATTTTATATCCGATCTTCCGGCATCATTAAATGAAGAGTAATACACCAAAGGCTCATCGCGATTAAACCCTGGTTGATTATCGTACCCCGGATGGTTGGTTATGTTTTTTGGATTTGAAAGCGTGATTTTATTCTTCTTGATTTTCAGATCAAACAATAAAATTTCAGAGCCCGTTTGAGCCCTGCTGGAAAAACTGATGAAAATCAAAAGCAAAGAAATAGCTGGTAACCGTTTCATGAGTTCCTATTTTCCTCTAAAGTCGGGAACATTGCCCTGAATTAAAAGTCCAATTCCTGGTATGGATTCCATACTTTTCCATCGTGTTTTAAAAGTGTGATTTTACTAGCTACAAAATCTCCGATGAACTTCCTTTCTTTAAATTCGGTCCAGGCTCTTTCAAATTTATCTTTCTTCAAATCACGAAAGGCAAGTGTTATGTGCGGATGAAAGGGTATATCGCGATACTGTGCATTGAAGAGGTTGAGTTCGGTTTTACAAAACCTATGCAATTCAGTTTGCATTAAGCGAAGCGACTCCGACTCCAGAACATTTACATAAATGACCCTTGGAGAAAAGCAATGAAACCCGTTAAGTTGAACTTCCACTTCAGACTTTCCTGCCGCAAATTTCTTTAGTGCCGTAATTAGCTTTTCTTCTTTTGCTTCTTTCCATTGAAAGGGCATATGTAATGTTATATGTGGTGGGGAATTGAGCGCTGCCTTGCTTTGATAGGTATCCCTAAAATATTCCTTCAGCAATTGGATTTCATTCCGAATCTGAATAGGAGGCAAGATGGCAATAAAGTAAAGGGCAATTCCAGGAGGGGGCATGAACTACGTTACCTTAATTTCCATTGCTCTACTTTTTTTCTGTACCAATCTTTACGTGCAGGTTCTAATTCGGCCAGGCGCTCATAGGCCTCCACATAACTGCTGTCTTGTTCCAGAGTTTCTTTATAAAGGCGAATTGCTTCGCCCTGGTTATTTTGTTTATTATAGATATATGCCATCACACTCAACAACTCAATATGGTGGGCCCCCTTCGCATAAGCCTGTTGGTACCAGGCAATGGCCTCACTGTAATTTTCCTGCACATAGTACCCATCTCCGATTAGAAGAATAGCATCGATGTACTCCGGATCGACCGATAAGCATTTCTTAGCCCATACAAGTGACAGTTCAAAATCTTTTTTCTGGTAGAGCACCAATGCCTTATTATGCATACCGGCAACATTACGCGGATCTATGGTGAGCACCCGCTCGTAATAGAAAATAGCTGAATCGTATTGCTGATTGCTATAAAATCGGTTGCCAATGTTGGTTAGGGCATTTACATCGTTAGGATCATTTTGAAGCGCTATTCGATCAACTGTTTCATCAGGAATGCTGGTATCTTCGTTTGTTCGTGTCTCATTGTCGGCAGGGCTTAGCATGCCAACAACAACGGCTGTTAAAATTACTATTCCCGAAATTGCGAAAATGGTTAGTCGTACTTTCTTAATCTGGTCGGCATCGAGTGGCTTAGCCCTCTGCCCATAAGCATACACTTCGGATGGCTGTGTTTGTGATGGTTTTGGATTCTTTGATTTGGGAGTAAGGAACTGTTTTGATCGAGGCGAATAATAGAAGGCAAGGAAACCGAAATAAGCCGTTGCGCCCAGGCAAATCCAAAAGAAGAAATTTCCCAGCGGCCACAAAAAAGCTAACACAAATGCGGAAACAATGGCAAGACGCGTATATCGCTTTGTACGAGTAAGATCTTTTTCATTTTCCGCTGACATGACCCTATGCCCTTGAGTTTTTGTAGTCTAAATTTCTCATTATTGTTTAATTAATCAAAGATTTGCGGATGAAGTGCAAAGATCTGATCATCATTGGAGCCGGACCTATAGGGCTGGCCTGCGGAATTGAAGCAAAGAAGGCCGGATTAAATTATCTTATCCTTGAGAAGGGGTGCCTGGTAAATTCGCTGTATAATTATCCCCACAACATGACTTTCTTTTCCACTTCGGAAAGACTGGAAATAGGAGATGTACCATTTATCTCGAACAACCCGAAGCCCACACGGTCAGAGGCACTGGAATATTACAGAAGAGTATGTACCAGTTGGAAGTTGAATGTAAGACTCTATGAAGAAGTGCAAAAAGTAACGCACCACAGTCGCGACCAATTTCTAATCACAACCGCAAAGGGAACTTATTCATCGAGGACGATGGTACTGGCCCTTGGTTTTTATGATCGACCTTATCTGCTGAACGTAGAGGGCGAGAATTTACTCAAAGTGATGCACTACTATGATGAGCCACACCCATACTTCGGACAAAAAGTAGCCGTGATAGGGGCTGCAAATTCAGCCGTAGATGTTGCTCTTGAAACCTGGCGTAAAGGGGCAGAAGTAACCATGGTGATTCGTGAAGATAAAATCCGCGAAAGTGTTAAATACTGGGTGCGGCCTGATATTGAGAATCGAATCAAAGAAGGTTCAATTAAGGCTTATTTCAATTCAAGCGTAACTAAAATCACACCATCAGCTATTGAAATAGAAACTCCCAAGGGATTAGTTACACTGGAAAATGATTTTGTGTTAGCCATGACCGGCTATCAGCCACCGTTTGAATTTATGAAATCAATCGGTATTCGATTTCAACAAGATGATTTCCACACCCCTGTGTATAACGAAATCACGATGGAAAGCAATGTGCCTAATCTGTACCTTGCGGGCGTAGTTGTTGGCGGGTTGCAAACGAATAAGTGGTTTATAGAGAACTCGCGTGTACACGCTGAGATTATAATGAACGATTTAAAGAAAAAGATTGCAGAAAAATAAAAGTGCCCCGATGAATCGGAGCACTTTTTACTAAACTTCTAAATTTATTATAAAGCGTTTGCAGTAATCGTTACATGAAATTTAAAACTAACTGTGAAGGTAACGGGAGTTGCAGAAAGAGTGCCTTGCAACTGAATAGACTCTTGTTTATCTGCCAGAAGCAAACTAGCTAATTCATTAAACCCTGCTGTATCCGCATTAAGCTCTTGTTCTGAAGTGTTGGAAAGACTTACTGAACTGGCGCTGGCAATAGTCTTACCACTTGAAGCAACCTTTAAGGTACCATTGGTGAACAAAACAGTGCTTGGGTTAGCACCCGAAATAGTGTATGTGATTTTATTCACTTTAAACTCTTTGATCTTGCTGGCATATTTAGCCACATCAGGATCTGAACTTGCATCCAGCAATTTAGAGTCTGTGTAGGTTTTGCCACTCGGATTTACCGCAGTTTCGTCTACAACAAAGTTCAAAGGAAGTTCAGCATCAAAAGAAACATCATCAGCTTTGTCAAAAAGTTCGCATGACGAAAATGTACCGAGTGCAAGTAATAGAACGATGGGGAATAGATGTTTGATTTTCATATGATTGGTGTTTAGAGCCTTATATACCCGAAAGTTACAAATAAGTAAGCATACCAAGTACCCCATAAAAATGGGGGTTAAATTTCACCTCGCAGCGATTTGGTAATCACTTCGGCTTTACCATGTACATGAAGTTTTCGATAAATGTTTTTTATGTGAAAACGAACTGTTTCGATTGAAATATCTAACCGATCGGCAATTAATTTATAGCTGAGCCCATCAACCAGCCCCACTACAATCTCTTTTTCCTTGTCAGAAAGAGGTGAAATTTTTTCAATTTTTTTTACGGGCTTAAAGAAGTCAATTACTTTTCTTGCAATCTGTGGCGACATTGGCGACCCACCTTTGGCAAGCAGTTCTATACCCTCTTTTAGCTCATTGAAAGGAGTGTTTTTTAATAGGTATCCTGTGGCTCCCGCGCAGAGAGAATCAAAGATTTTTTTTAGATCGTTATAAACGGAAAAAACAACGATATCCGTTTCAGGGTACCGGCTTTTGACAAAACTAATACCTTCTACTCCTGACATGCCTGGTAATCCTAGATCCATGATCAGTACCTGGGGCGCATTCTCTGATGAGAGAGTGGCTAATAATTCTTCGACAGAACCTACAGCCAGATCGCACACAAAGCCCGGTTGTTTGCTTAGAAACCTAACAATACCATTGCGGATTTCTTCATCGTCTTCAACAATCCCGACAAAAATCATGGTCGAAAATACAAAAGAGCGAATGGATTGATCATAGTCTTTCAGAATTTATCAGAAATGATAACGGAAACCAAGGGAGGCTGGCAAAAAGGAATTTAAACCAACGTCAAGGGTATTAACATTATCATTGTCAACATCCTTATCGGGATCTGAAGAGTAGTATCCAATTCCGCGAAAACCCAACTCAACCGCCCAATGATTGTTTAAGAAATATACAAGCCCCGGAGAGATCGCAATGTCCATCGCAGAAGTTTTTGTTTCCTGATCGTTTGAATCAGTTTCCTTTCCTGTTCCATACAGAAATGAAAACTGCCCGTAGACGGCAAAATTTTCATTACTGGTTTGTTTATAGTACCGCGCGAAAGGACCTGCAGCAAAGCCAGAGGATTTGGTCTCACCTCCGAAAGAATCTGCCTTTCCGGAAGACAATCCCAAATTAATCCCAACAAGAAATCCATCTGAAACAAAGTAGCCGAAGGAGGGAATAAATTCGAAGGAGGATTCGGAATCTTCGCCATCGCCCAGATACCCCGGTTGAGTGGTTTTTGAATAAGTAATTCCACCCCCAACAGCCTTGGCACCTTTTACAATTTGAGTAAAGCCGGCAACGCTAATCAGGCAACAGAAACTTACCAGAATGACTTTTTTCATAACAATAGTTTTCAGGAAAGCTACTGCTATTCATTTCTTGCCGGTATCCCATAAAGATGGGGGCACGCATTAATCAGAGCGCCTTACGCGTAAATATTACCTGGGTGCCGTTCTGGTTTATAAATTCTATATGGCCCTGGATGGCATGGGCTCTTCGATCCATGTTTCGTAAGCCATTTCCCCGTTGATTTGGTTGAATGCTGAATCCCTTTCCGTTATCTGTGATTGTCATTTTGAATTGCCGCGAGTCATTTACTATTTCTACAAGAACATGTCTGGCTTCAGCGTGTTTCACAACATTATTTATGGATTCTTTAAAGATGAGGTAAAGATTTTGCCTTAGAATCGGATCGACAATCGCTTTTTCATGAATCCCGCTTACTTTAAAATCAAACTGAATATTTTTAGGTTGCAGTAACTCAGTAGCGAAATCTTTCATCCTGAATAACAAAGCACTGGCCGTATCACTTCGGTTGTCAATCGACCATACGATATCGCTCATCGTACTAACAATTTCACGACTCATCGTACTAATGCGACTCAGGTAATTCGTGCGCTCACTTTCATTGCTTCCGTTTTGTAATAAATCAGAATAAATGGAAATCCGGGTAAGACTCGATCCAACCTCATCGTGCAAATCACTGGCAATTTTCGTTCGCAAACGTTCTATTTTGAGTGATTGAGAGAGCCGGTAGAGATGACCAAAATAAATTAATCCACCGATTAGTATGACTACCAGAGCAATAAACCACCATGTTTGCCAAAACGGAGGATTAATGATTATTGAAATGGAGGCAACCTGATTTCCCCAAAAGCCATCTGGGTTGGCTGCTTTTACCTGGAAGGTATAATTTCCGGGATCGAGGTTGGTATAGCTGGCAAAGTTTCTGTTTCCTATTTGAATCCATTCCTGGTCAAAGCCATCCAGTTTATAAGCATATTGGAT
The DNA here is from genome assembly GCA_044229915.1 of Cyclobacteriaceae bacterium. Classification (GTDB taxonomy): domain Bacteria; phylum Bacteroidota; class Bacteroidia; order Cytophagales; family Cyclobacteriaceae; genus ELB16-189. Next base: position 354,506 of record JBGASB010000002.1, on the reverse strand, counting down.
TTTATTGGGCGCCATAAATTCCATAGCAGTAAACTCGATGGAAAAGAATGAATGATCATGATCGATGGAAATATCTCTTAATTGTGAAATATGTCCTGGCAGGGCATAGTTTGCCAATGAATCGGGATCAGCAATTTCAACCGATCGGTTGTATAATTTAAAATCAGTGAATACAATCTTTCGCTGAACGGTATCATCCTGGATCTCATTTGGAGAAAACCATGTCAGACCATTTAGAGTAGTTATAAAAATCCTACCCCGAGTGTCCAAAAAGAGAGAGTGGAGGTCACTGGAAATAATTCCATCCGATTCGGTGTAAATTCTCTTCTCACCAGATTGGGAATTCCATTTTACAAGATGGTCTTTGGTTATATACCAAATTTGATTAGTGTGATCAACGACAAAGGATTTAAAAAATTCCTCATTGGGGTTTCGCTTGTGAATCACCTTTTGTTCAATATGCTCAGGATCTAAATAACTAATTGTTTTGACTTCATCATTGGTGAACAGAAGCATCTCGGTTTCGGAATAGGGCTCCATTTCAAGGAACTGAGAACTTGTTGCGGGCACAACCTGGCCTTCAGGAGATACCAATACAAATTGATTTCTTTTTTTGTCAAAGACCACGACCTGGGTTTGAGTATTAAACCAGATGTTTTCATTCAATTCAAAAATCTCTTTTACAAATGCGAAAGAGATGCCTGTTGACTTTCGAAGCGAGTCATTATTAAAGTTTTTGAATTTTTTAGTTCGAGGATCGTAGATATTTAATCCGCTGCGAAATGTAGTAACCCAGATAAAATCATCCTGATCAATCGTCATTGCTGAAACCGCATTATTGTTAATTGAATTTTTACTTCCGGCCTCATATCGAGTGAACTGAGCTTTTTCTGTATCTATCATGTTTATACCGCCTCCCGCAAGTCCTAGCCAGATTCTCTTCTTAGTGTCCTGATCAATGGCTCTCACAGAATTGTGACCTAAACTCTTTGGGTTCTTTGGATCGTTCAGAAATTTTTTAACTTCCCTTGTATTTAGATTAAGTCGATTTAATCCATTTCCATTTAACCCTAACCAAAATATCGAATCGTTTTCCTGGAATATTGTTTGAATCCAACCGGGTGAAATACCTTCCGATCTGCCAGGTCGATGCACTATTGGATGAAACTTTTTTGCTCGGGTATTATGAATACAAACGGTATTATCATCCATCCCCATCCAAAGCAATCCATCCCCATCCAGGTAGACGGTAAAAAGGTTATTGCTCGAAATACTCTCAGAATTGGATTCGTCTTTTTTCCAGTTTGTAAATTTTCTGGTTGTTGGATCGAAGAGACTCAAGCCACCCCCATACGATGCAATCCAAAAAGTGCCATCCCGGTTTTCAGCAGTCTGAAAAAGTGAGTTATGACTTAAACTGTTCGGGTCTTTATCATCGTGAATCAGATGTTCACTTTTATTGGTAACGATATCAAAAATCTGAAGTCCGCCATAGGTGCTTAGATAAAGTTTGTTTTTGGAGAGCAGCATGCTTCGGATCACACGGTATCGATACGTATCAGTTGGGTTATTATTCGGTAGATCATATCGGATAAATTGATTGGTTTGTGGATCATAACTGGATAACCCGGCCGTTGTGCCTACCCATAATTTTCCGGTGGAGTCAAAAACAAGTCCGACTACGTAGTTATCTGGGATCGAACTGCGATCATTCTGATCAAACTGATACTGTGAAAACTTTTTTGTATCGGGATGAAATCGCAATAAACCGCCTCCTAATGTTCCCAACCAAAAACTGCCATCTTTATCTTCGGCCTGGCAAAACAATCTTGATTTTATACTTGTAGCACTGTCATTCACTACCTGGAACTTATCCAGCGTGCGATCGTAGATCATCAGCGCTCCAACATCAGTTCCAATCCACAAATCTTTCCGGCTATCTTCAAATATCAATAACGGACGAGTGTTCTTGAAATAGTCTGTTTGAATTTCGGAAGGAGTATATCTTCTCGTATTTTGCCCATCGAAACGCACTAAATCGAAAGTTTGGGAGGCCATCCACATATAGCCCTGGCTATCTTTAAAGAAGGATTGAACACCCACAATATCTTCACCGGTGCTTGTGGTGATTCGCTTAACACGCAGTTCGTTTTGAGCTACAACGTTACAGGGTATTACAAAAGCTAATAGAAGAAACGGAATGAACTTCACGAATGTGAAGGTAAAATAAAATCATTTGTTACGCGAAAGGCTCAAATCAAATCTTAATCCAGCATAATAATTTCTTGTCGCTGCAGCATTGAAATAACGACCTCCAGCGGCATTCAGATCATTACCTAAACTGTATTTTTGATCCAGTAAATTGTCAGCCCCAATAAAAAAGTCGATTGGCATTTTGTGTATAAACGAAGACTTGTATCCCAACCTGCTCCCCAGTAATGTGTAGGATTTGGCAAAGACGGTATTGGCATCATCGAGAGGCAATGAAGAGGTATAATTTAAAGTAAAGTGACAATAGAAACCTTTTCGTAATTCTAAATCCAGCCCCCCGGTAAAGACTTGCTCGGGAACTCCCGTAAGCGCATTACCGCTGTAAGATACAGCACCCTTTACATAGTCAACAAATTCATAATGGTTTAGAGTGACTCCACTCCAGATTTTGAAACTGGAGAAAATGGACGGATTTAATGCCGGTTGCCAGTGCAATAATAACTCGAGACCATTTTGATTTGTTGCCCCGGCATTCACAAAATAATCTGCCCCGTCCGCATCTCTGCGAACCACAATTGTCTGGTCAAGTGCAAAATGGTACACCGCAGCATCCACAAAAAATTTCCGATTGATAAAATAGCCCCGTGACCCAACTTCTATTTGCATTCCCCTTTCCGGTTCCAGCGTGGTATTGAAAACTCCGTTGGAGGGTCGCACTTCTGCAAGTGTGGGTGGAGAAAACCCCCAACTCACATTACCATGAACAGAAAACGCATTGTTGATTTTTCTTAGCAACGCCACGCGAGGGGTAACAATTGGATCGTATTTAACTTCTTGCTGCACCGCAGGGGAACTGGAAAGTTGTAATAACTCATAACTCACCCAGTTAACACTTAACCCTCCGGTTGCAATCCAATTTTGCTTTGTTAACTCGCCCTGACCAAAAACATTGTATTGAAGGGATTTAGCCTCGTCATCACTTTGTAATTGGCCCGGTACCCCCTGAAGATTTTGATACGTTTTAATGGGAGAGAAACCACTCATAAATTCACCGCCACCAATTAATTTTGTTTTCCAGCCAGCCAGGTCAAATGTAAAATCTGTTACAGTTCTGGCTCCCAGATTTTGTTCAGTTCTTCGTTCATAGTTGCGGATTGCTGGGTTTTCGAATTGTACAAAATTTCCATACACACCTGTACGATTATGCAAATTTTTCGAAAAATAATATTGATGGGTAACTCCGGTATAAAATGACTTGAGCGAAACACTCGCATGTTGTGATACAGCGCTGGGTTGTGTGCCTGCGGCTGGTCGAGCTTGTTGTGGATCGGCATCGTATTCTGCCTGGGTAAGCCCACCCGGAGTCTGATAATACAAATCGGTATAAAAGATGGCTGTTTCTAATTGTTCTTTGTCGGAAATTGAAAACCTGAAAGTACTGTTAAGTTGATCTCTTACCATGCGTGTTTGCTCGCGATATCCATCGGCTTGCTGATGTTGATAACCCACGTAGTGTCCAGTGCTTTCATTACCAGCAGTGAGTGCGAGTTGATAATTTTTTAGCCCATAACTTCCACCCATCCAGGAGCCGGTAAGTGAACTTTCATTTTCTGGTTTGGGCGATTTGAGTAAAAGTACACCGCCCGTACCGGCACCATATAAGCTAGAGCCGGGGCCTTTGATAATTTCAATCTGATTAATGGAATTTGCATCGAATTGATTCAGATAAGTATTCCCACCGGCATCCGTTACCGGAAGTTCATTCCAATATACTTTTACATTACGCACTCCAAATGGCGATCGTAGTGAACTCCCCCGAATCGAAAACCGATAGCTGCCCGGTGAACGTTCTTCCATCCGAATTCCCGGAAGATTATTAACTGCCGAAACCAAAGAGGTATTGCTAAAACGACTCAGATCATTGGCTAAGACTAACCCAATTGATGCAGGCACTTCGAGTAAAGGCCGGTCTGCCTCGTATGAACGAATAGTAATCTCTTGTAGAATCTTTACAGAATCTGACTCCTGACCAAATAGAACGGATGTCCAAAGACATAAAATGATGACAGGGAGTTTCTTCACAGTTTAAAAATACAAAGTTTGAAGGAAGCGATAGCTTTAAAACTCCTTAATAGCCTCCTCAATCGGTTTTATGGGGCTGAAGTATCCAGCAATCTTCAGCAAAACCCGATCTACCAGAGTGTCGGGGCAAGAGGCCCCACTTGTAAGGATGATTTTTACAGGCTTCTTGTCTGGTAAAAATTCATATGTTTTCAGCTTTTCTTTTCTTGGATAGCTGAAGTGATGAATCTCGGATTTTGATTTGATCTCGGTTTCCGAATTGATAAAATAGGTAGGGAACTTACGCTCACAAAGTTCTACGATGTGCGATGTGTTTGAGCTATTGTAGCCACCGACCACAATTGCCAGATCGGCATCAGATTCAAGAAGCTGATAGGTGGAGTCTTGATTGTCGTTCGTTGCATAGCAAAGTGTATCACGTGTATCAGCAAAGTGACTCTTTAGATTTTCGGCACCATATTTTGATGACATTAGTTGTCTTAATAAATCTGCAATCGCCTGTGTTTCGGAAGCCAGCATGGTAGTTTGGTTTACCACCCCTACCCGTTGAAGATGCAAAACCGGATCGAACCCGACTGAGTATTTTCCTGCAAATTCTTCAAAGAATTCCGAACGGGGTTTACTTCCTAAAATATAATTACCAAGCTGTTGTGCTTCGTTCATATCACGCACAATTACCGATGGGCCATTGTGAGAGCTGTGTGAAAAAGTCGCTTTTGTTTCTTCGTGTTTGGGTTTACCATGAATGATAATTGTGTAGTTTTCCTTACCGAGTTTCTCCGTTCTGTTCCAAACCTTTTCTACAAACGGGCAGGTCGTATTGTACTTCTGAACTTCAATCCCCTTATCGAGTAACATATGTTCGATTTCCAGAGTTGTGCCAAAAGCAGGAATAATCACCACATCATCTTTATTTATTCTCTCCCAGGGAATAAACTGACTTCCATCAGTATCCATAATGAATTTGATCCCCCTCTTTTCAAGATCATTATTCACTTCCTGATTATGGATCATCTGGCTTAACAGGTAAACATTTTTACCAACCGATTCCTCAAGCGCACGGTAGCTGATTTCAATAGCATTTTCAACACCATAGCAAAAACCGAAATGCCGGGCAAGAACGAATTGCACAGGACCTAAATCTAAGAGGGTGGGTGAAAAATCTTGTTTGCGCAAGTCTTTTGTTCTGCGCGCTTCTTTAATCTTTCCCGTGATGGAAGACCGATAGTAAGCAGGAATTTCGAACTTTTTTATAACAGCGTTTTTAGAGGTTTAATCATTTGCTTCAAAAGTAGTAAACTATTATTTTTTCTGTAACCATCGCATTAAAACGATGTCATAAATTTCGTAATAAGATTTACCGGCATCATCAGGATATTGATAGACCAATTCTCGGGTAGTTAAAAACTCCAATCCGCGCAACACAGAAGCACTCGATCCAAGATCATATTTGGTAATAAATTCACGGGATGTCAATTGAAACACTTTTCCCTCGAGCGCAATAGCTGTAAGTAACCGCCATTGATACTTTGACATAGAGCTACTGAGTGCCAAATAGGAAAGTTTATTTTCAGCATAAATTTCAAGAATGGAATCGTTTATGATCTCCGGGCCAGCCATTTTGTTTGTTTTGGAAAATACGCGATTGCATAAAAGTTGCGTGTTGTAGGTATTCCCATCAGACCAATCGAGAATCATTTTTATGTCTTCATCAACTATTTTCAGGCCGGCTTCCTTAAAATGATGCTGAATAAACGGTTCATAGTCTCCAGGCGCTATTTTGCTAATGGAAACGCTTTGTGTGCTGGCATAAAATGGGCGCTTCGCAGAATGAAACATTTCAGAAAGAAGATGGAATTGACTACCTGAAAAGATAAAACGAAGATTTTTCAAATGCTGCATTTCTGACCGAATCCATCCTTCTATGGAGATCGAGCTAAAATCCCATGAATTGATTTGTTGAAACTCATCTAATGCAATCACACCTGGCCCGTATGAATCAAGCAAATGCAGCGCTTCTTTTACAGTAGTGCGCTGGTGAAGTTCTGATTTGAATTCGACTTCTAATTGCATATTACCATTGTGGGGATTGGTTGACATAACTGGTCGCATGGTAAGCAGCCAGTCTTGAAACTGTTTTAACAGTGGTTTATTCTTAGAAAGCGCATTGAGCACAGCAGCCAATAAGGTGTTCGTAAAATCTTTGAAAGTAAAGGACTCCTGGACATCCAGGTAAACGCAATTCCATTTTTTGCCCAGGTAATGGAAGACATGATAGATCAGCCCGGTCTTGCCAATTCTACGAGGCGCATACAGGGTGATATTCCTGCCGTTTCTGAGTGCTGAAATAATGTGTTCTTTTTCCTTATCCCGATCGCAGAAATAGGTAGGCCCTAAATAGCCATAGATAGGAAATGGGTTCAGGGGCTCACTCATTGGGTAAAGATAAGTTACAAAATGTAAGTTACAAAATGTAAGTTACAAAATGTAACTTGTTCGAGGGCAACAAAAAACCCCAGACTTTAAATCCGGGGTTTCTTAAATGAACTTAGGTTGAGACTTATGCAGCCTTTGAAAGTTTATCCTCTTTTATTTTTTTCAATCGAACTTCTTTCGAGTCAAGGTCAAACCACTTCACCTCTACAAGGTTCGACTTTAGGTACTTGAGCACCTCCATCACTTTTCCATCAATCTTGCTGCGGACGCGCTCGCCTTTTTTAAACAGTTTTCTCATTAACGTTGGGTTTTAGTTTCACATACGTAACGCATAAATATACTCACGCGGATAGTCTTCGTAAATACCTGCGAAGGTAATTAGGTCACCCGCCTTCTTTTTCTTGATTATTTCGTCCACTTCTTTGGCTGATTTTACCGGAACATCATCGACATGGGTTATTATGAAACCCTCTCTCATGCCTGTGCGCTTCAGTTTTCCATTCACCAGCGATTTTACCTGAACACCACTATTGATGTCAAGTCTTTTAAGCACTTTGCTGTCAACATCCTCCAGTTCAAAACCAAGCGCGGCTGCCTCTGCCTTATCTTCTCTTTTAACGGCCGTTGTTTTTCCCTCTCGATTTTTCAATGTAACAGGGACTACAACTGTTTTTCCATGGCGGTTTACCGTTACAGACAACTTATCTCCCGGACGCTTGCGGCCAACATATTCAATCAATGCGGTGCTGGATTTTATTGGAGCTTCATCAAGTTTAACGATCACATCACCTTCCTTAATGCCTGCTGCTTTAGCTGCACTCTTGTCAGGGTCATCTCCAAACCCGGCTACGTAAGCACCTTCATTCACACTAAGATCATTCTCTTTAACCAAATCGCTGGTTACACTGCCTACATTGATCCCTAACCAACCGCGTTGTACGGTTCCAAATGCAATCAGATCTTCAGTTATTTTACTTACTATGTTTGCAGGCACGGCAAATCCATAACCCGAATAAGAACCTGTAGGGCTTGCTATGGCAGTATTAATACCAACCAATCCGCCACTTAGATCAACCAAAGCACCACCACTGTTTCCTGGGTTTATGGCAGCGTCAGTCTGAATGAATGATTCAATAGCTGTTCGTGTTCCCGGCTGTCCGTTTTTTCCGGGGTTACCCGAATTAATAATATTAATATTCCTTCCTTTCGCACTGATGATTCCAGCAGTGACCGTAGAATTTAGATTAAATGGATTTCCCACCGCTAACACCCACTGACCAACTTTCGCTTCATCCGAATTGACAAATGACAGGTAAGGAAGATCCTTCTCATTTACCTTAATCACAGCCAGATCAGTATCAGGATCTGTGCCAATTACCTCAGCTTTTAATTCACGATTATCATAAAGAGTTATCTGAACAATATCAGCACCCTCAACCACGTGATTGTTAGTAACAATGTAACCGTCTTTATTAATGATAACCCCCGAGCCTGTGCTTTGTCTTGGCCCCTGGTTTTCAAAAGGACTATCGAAAAAGAATTGACGAAACTGCTCTGGAATTTGAGAGTCCTCAGAGGCACCTCTTTCCTGTGTGGATCGGATATGAACAACTGCCTTGGTTACCAATTCCGCGGTTCCGGTAAAGTCCAACGGTACCACCTGACCTTGCTCATTTACCTGGTAGGCCACCTGTGAGGATGGCACTCCGTTTATGTGTTCAATTTTTACTCCTTGTGGCTGATCCTTCATCAGCCATTGCGAGGCTACGATGGTCATCACACTACCCAGTACCGCAGCCAACAAAAGTGAACCAAATCGTTTCATAAGAATTATAAGTTAATTTTTAAATGTTTTAGCCGAAATACGATGTATCCCGGTAGTGATTAGTTGTATCAATAAATCAGTAATTAATGTTCCGCTCATGTCGTTCCCTCAGAATCAAAAGAAGTGCCAGTGGGGTTTAAAACGTATACGCGACTGATTTTGGTTCAATTTTACTGACAAAATTTCACTTTTTAACCAGAACCCCATCCTTGTATTCGTATTGAATGGTCATATTCCCCTGCTGATCATACCATTTTGAGAGGCCATCACGAACCCCATTTTTATAGAGGCCTTCTTCCATCAGCTTGCCATCGGCATAGAATATTTTTACGGTGCCCTCAAGCTTTCCGTTTTTATAGAAACGTTCTTCTTTCACAGTTAAGTAATTGTATTCCCTATACTCGCCATCGCGCAAATCATTGTGATAGTTGCATCGTCTCAGTAGTTGACCGTTCTCATTAAATTCCACAAGGACGCCTTCCTTTTTACCATCTATATAGGATGTGACTGACTTAACCATTCCTGTCGGGGTATACTCAACCCAAGACCCTTCTCGTTTTTGATTGAGATAATTCCCCGAAGCCGAGATTTTACCCTGATTATCATTTGTGGTAACTTTTACAAGACCTGGAGTGTCATCGTATTCTTCTTTCAATGCTCCGGCAGGAACACCTTCTATTTCAACATGGGTGGCTTCACTGGGCGATTCTGGTTTCTCAGAGCATGAAGCCAACACGCAAATAAGCAGCACACAAAAGATTCTCATGGTTGTGACTAATAAAATTTAACGGCTAAATATATTAAGTAACTTTACTTTTTGTCAAGAGGCTTTAATATCAAATCGTGAATATTCAAGGTACAATTCTGCTGAAGCAAGACAGGGATCATTCTGTCAAAAGGTTTCATCCATGGGTCTTTTCAGGAGCCATTCAATCCATGGAAGGAGAAATAAAGGATGGCGACTGGGTAGTTGTAAAAGATAGCAAAAAGACTACGCTTGGATTTGGGCATTACCAGAAGGGGACTATTACTGTCCGCATGATTTTGTTTGGAGAAACACCACCTCAGCTATCCATTTATCAGGACAAAATAAGAGCTGCGTTAGCCCAGCGATTGGAAACACAGGTTGTTTCCGATTTTACCAATGCTTACCGGTTAGTGCATGGCGAGGGTGATGGCCTGCCTGGACTGATTGTTGACTTGTATCACGATGTCGCCATTGTGCAAGCCCATTCCGTAGGGATGCAGCAAGACAGAAATATAATTGCTGATGCCATTAAGAGTGTTTTATCAGAGCAGCAGTTTGACATTTCGGCTGTTTACTATAAGTCATTGACTGAAAGATCGGAAAGTGGCTATCTATTAGGGATGGCCGCTGTACCCCACATAGTGCAGGAACATGGTAACAAGTTTTATGTCGACTGGGAAGAGGGCCAGAAGACAGGTTTCTTCCTTGATCAGCGCGAGAACAGAAAGTTGTTGGGTGAAATGTCAAAGGGAAAAACGGTACTCAATACCTTTTGTTATACCGGTGGCTTCTCAGTGTATGCGCTTCAAAACGAAGCTGAAACTGTTCATTCTGTCGATGCTTCCGAAAAGGCTGTTGCCATGACACGAAAAAATCTATCCCTGAATGGGTTTGATCCCAATGTGCATGAGTGTTTCACCAGCGATACATTTGATTTTTTCAAAGACAAAAGGAACGTATATGATTTAATTATCCTCGATCCGCCTGCTTTTGCCAAACACAAAGAAGCCCGCCATCAGGCTATGAAGGGATATCAAAGATTGAATGTAGAAGCAATGAAGATGATTAGGCCGGGGGGGATTATTTTTACTTTCTCTTGTTCGCAGGTGGTGGATCGGCAATTGTTTTATGATACGGTAGTATCGGCTGCTATTCAATCTGGCCGTCAAATAAAGGTTTTACATCATTTATCTCAGCCTGCCGATCATCCGGTTTCCCTTTATCATCCGGAGGGAGAGTATTTGAAAGGGCTTATGTTATATGTAGAATAAGAAAGCACAGATTCACTGTGATTACGGTAAGTGAATCTGTGGCTTCTATAATTTATTTCATAACGGCAGCGGGCGCTTCCGGATGTTTTGCGTACCGCTCGAAAAATTCAATCACACGTAACATATGGTCCATCATCCGGCCCGGATTACCACTTCTAGTTAGTTCATGCCCTTCTTTTGGATAGCGAATGTACTCCACTGGCTTATTTAATATTTTCAAACTCTTGTAAAGCATTTCAGATTGAATCACCCCGGTTCTTAAATCCTGATCACCATGAATAATCAAAAGAGGGGTGTTGATTTTATCCACGTAAGTAAGCGGTGATTCCGAATCCAACAATGCTTTGGTTTCTTTCTGCCATGGGTAACCACCAAAATGATCCGGAACCAATCTCCAGGCATTGCCTTCGCCCATAAATGTAGTCAGATCATACACACCGCGTTGTGCATTAGCTGCTTTAAAGCGATTGTCATGACCTACAATCCACGCTACCATATAACCAGCATAACTTCCGCCCTCAACGAACAACTGGTCTTTATCAATCCAGTTATTTTGTTTCAAGGCTTCATCAAGCGAAGCGAGAATATCTCCGGCAGGGCCGTTACCCCAATCTTTAAAATTTCCTTTTTTGAATTTATCGCCATAACCACCACTGCCACGCGGATTGCAATAGACCAACCCATAGCCCCAGCTGTTTTCCAACTGGTATTCATGCCACATCGAGAAGATACCGGGGCCCCACATTGCCGAAGGGCCACCATGAATATTCAAAATCGTTGGATATTTAGTTCCGTCTTTTTTACCAACAGGTTCCTGCACCCAGTATTGAACTTTTGTTCCATCGGGCCGCGTGAACCAATATTCTTTAGGATAGCTGATTACGCGGTCTTTTACCCAGCCTTCATTGAGTTGAGTAAGTTGGCGTGTTGATTTGTCCTTGAGATTCAGGAAATGAACTTCCCATGGATTTTTTGTTTCAGTTAGCGCGTAAACCACTTTATCACCCCGTACATCGAAGTCGTTGACACCATTATCGTTTCCAAAAATTTTGGTGACTACGCCTCCTTTAGAATGGACGCTGAACAAAGGAATGTCTCCTTCAGTCTGTGAGCTGAAGTAAATTAACTTGTTATCAACGGACCAAACATGGCCACCAATATCACGATCTAATGAAGAGGTAAGAATGGATGGTTTCCCTCCTGAAGCAGAAACAACGGCAAGTTGATTTTGAGAAGCGTGACGATTCTCAATAGATGTAGCATAGAAGGAAATCTGTGTGCCATCCGGGGAGTAAGAAGGATTTGAGACACTGTATCCAGGCCAGGTAAGAAATTCTTTAGCAGTTTTGGCAGCAACGTCAATCAACCAAAGATCACTGTCTTGCTCGCGGTCGGGATGGATTTTGTAGACCTTCGAATGGCAAATAATATTCTTTCCATCCGGTGACCATTCAGCCGACTGGAAATCCTGAAAGCCTTGTGTGAGTTGTACATCTTTCTCTTCTGAATTAAGTATCTTAATAAAAAGATGGGTAAAATTTTCTTCGGGCTGAAGATTCAATTCTCCTTGTAAATCCTGTCGGACAAGAACTCGTGGATTATTATCGAATGTGTTTTTTGCAAGCCAGGCGCGAACTTCTTCTAACGATCCATCCGGACTATTAACAACTTTCTTGCGCTCATCTGGTTTCAACGCTTTGAAGTTTGGTTCGTCACCCTGCACACGTCCCGGCCGCTCATAAATCCAGGGGGTCTTTGCCTCTATAATCGAAAATGGAATGCTGGCGCTATACAAAATCTTTTTTCCATCCGGTGACCACCGTGGATTACCGGCTCCAAATTCTGATTTTGTAATTACATGGGCTTCACCACCACTAAGCGGCAATAGCCAGAGTTGCGAACGTTCACCATCAGTTCGAACAAAAAGGATTTGCTTTCCATCAGGCGACCATTGCGGCTGGCCGTCATTTTTATCTCCGAACGTTAATTGAACCGGCTCGATTTTAGCGGTCAGATCTAGCAAGTATAGATGCCGGGTATAATAGTAGTCCGTTTCATTTTTTACGGCCTTACGTGTTACAACCATGATGGCTTTAGACCCATCCGGGGAGATTTGAATTTGATTGGCCGTTGCAATTTTCATGAGATCGGAAGCCACAATTGGTTTTTTATTCTGACTGAAAGCCACAAGACTCAAAAACAGCAGGACGAAAAGAATATGTATTCTTCTATTCATAGAAAAAAATTTATGTGTTGATTTTAAAACTCTGAAAAGTTATTAAGCCGAGGCAACCATTGCAAGAATGTCATCGACAAACTCGCGGGAATTACTTAAGCGGGGCACTTTGTTTTGGCCGCCTAGTTTGCCACGCTTTTTCATCCAGTTATAAAAGGTTCCTTCAGCTACCGAGTGGATAGTCGGTGCCACAAGAGCAAGGTCCATAGACCGCTTGGCATCGTAATCAGAATTTATTTTACGAAGGGTATCATCGAGAATGTGGGTAAACTCGTCCATATCACGAGGTATAGTTTTAAATTCTATAATCCATTCGTGCCCACCCCGCTTTGATTTTTCCAGGTAAATGGGAGCTGCGGTAAAATTATCAATTACAGCTCCCGTCTGTTCGCAGGCACGGGTTATGGCTGTCTCTGCATTTTCAATAATCACTTCTTCCCCAAAGGCATTAATGTAATGTTTGGTGCGTCCGGAAATTCTGATTCGATGAGGGGCAATGCTGGTGAACTTGACCGTATCTCCAATATTATATCGCCACAATCCAGAGTTGGTTGTAATCACCATGGCATAATTCTTTCCTATTTCTACTTCGGCCAGGGATAAGGCGTCTGGATACTCATGGTCCAGTTGATCCACAGGTATGAATTCATAGAATACCCCATAGTCGAGCATCAGCAATAGATCTTCTGAATCGCGCCTGTCCTGGATTCCAAAAAAACCCTCGCTTGCATTATAGGTTTCCCAATATCTCATTTGATCGCTGGGAATAATAGATCGGAAAAGGTTCTTGTAAGGTTTGAAGGCTACGGCTCCGTGAAAAAATACTTCCAGGTTTGGCCAAACTTCTAAAACAGAAGTCTTCTTTTCCATGGTAAGAATATGCTGAAGTAATAATACAGTCCAGGTAGGAACCCCGGCAATGTGGGTAACATTCACACCAATAGTTTCGCGTGCGAGTCGTTCAATTTTCTCCTCCCAGTTTTGCATGAGAGCTACTTCCAGGCTTGGTGTGCGAATAAACTCAGCCCAGGGCGGGAGATTTTGAATGATCACGGCCGACACATCCCCATAATGAGACGATGCCGTTGGGTCGAATTCATTTATCTGAGAACTTCCGCCTACTCCAAGACCCTTACCAGAAAACATTTTAGTATCCGGATAATTGTTCACATAGATGGAGAGCATGTCTTTTCCACCTTTGAAATGACACTCTTCGAGCGCTTCGGTGGTAACTGGAATAAATTTGCTCCGGGCATTGGTAGTTCCACTGGACTTGGCGAACCACTTAACCTCTGAAGGCCAAAGTACATTTTGCTCGCCACGCATCAGCCGGTTGATATAAGGGAATAATTGTTCATACGTATGAACAGGCACTCGTCTTTTGTAGTCTTCGTAATTAATCAGATCATCGAATGCATATTTTTGACCAAACTCTGTATAGCGGGCAGAGTTCAACAAGCGTCTAAGTACTTCATCTTGTACATCATGGGGGTATTTCATGAAAAGCTCAATCTGATGGATTCGCTTTCTCATTACCCAGGTAAGGATAGAATTAAGTATTTGCATGATTTACAACTTCAAAAATAGGCTTAGGAGGCACGATAACCAAAAATCATTTATTCCGGCTTGACACTGGAAACCTGCCCTTTGCGAAGCTGAAAGTTTTGACCTAGATAGACCTTGCGAACGAGGGGGTCGTTGGCTAATTCTTCGGATGTGCCCGCTTTAAAAAGTTTGCCCTCCACCATGAGGTAAGCACGATCCGTGATGGAAAGAGTTTCGTCTACATTATGGTCAGTAATAAGAATTCCGATATTTCTCTTTTTCAATCGACCAACAATGCCTTGAATTTCTTCTACCGCAATCGGGTCAACACCCGCAAAGGGCTCATCCAGCAAAACAAACTTTGGATCAACAGCCAGTGCCCGGGCAATTTCTGTTCTTCTTCGTTCGCCACCGGATAATACCATACCCAGATTTTTGCGAACATGTGTGAGACTGAATTCTTCTAATAGTTTTTCAACTTTTTCTTTTCTGTCTTTTTTCGGGATGTCACGCATTTCTAACGGGGCCAATATATTTTCTTCAACAGTAAGTTTTCTAAACACGGATGCCTCCTGAGCTAAATACCCAATACCAATCTTAGCGCGCTGATACATCGGCAATTCAGTAATATTCTGCTCATCGAGATAGATTGTACCCTCATTAGGTTTTATCAGCCCAACAATCATGTAAAAGCTTGTTGTCTTACCGGCTCCATTGGGTCCAAGCAATCCTACGATCTCTCCTTGCTCAACGCGTACCGACACGTTGTTAACCACTGTTCGTTTCTTATATCGTTTAATCAGATTTTCGGCTCGCAGAACCATGTTAGTCAAATTTGATGTCTTTAATTCGTAACTGAAGTGATGTTATTCCATTGAAAGTATTTTCTTCCAGCGTAAAGGCAATTCGAAAATATTCTCCCGAGGCGATGCGCTCGTAGTGCTCCATAAGGTCGAATGCCACAGCATTAAACACTGCTTCGTTGCCAGCCTGACCGACCAGGAAACGCAAGTGTTTGTCTTTAAAAGTGGAAAGAGAATTCATGACAAAAACATTGCGAGCTTCAAACACCGGCTTGTGATTGTCGGGGCCAAAAGGGGCAATTTGTTTTAATATGCTGTTAAACTTAGAAGTCATTGCATCGAACTGTATGGGGATATCAATCTCAACAATCGGGGTACGCATTTCCTCGGTAAGCGTTGCAGATACAATCTGTTCGAAGCGTTCCTGAAAAGCGAGCAGATTGCTTCGATCGAGTGTAAGCCCGGCTGCATATTTGTGGCCGCCAAACTTTTCAAGCAGATCGCTGCAACCATCAATCGCTTTGTAAAGATCAAAGTCTTTTACACTCCGCGCGGAGCCTGTCACTTTATTGTTTGATTCCGTTAAGATCACCGTGGGTCTGTAATATTTCTCCACACACCGAGCAGCAACTATGCCAATTACTCCTTTATGCCAGGTTTCTTTAAAAAGAACTGTCGATTTTGCTGTGCGAAGGGTTTCATTGCTTTCAATCATGGCAATGGCCTCCTCCGTAATGTTCACATCAAACTCTCTGCGAAGATCGTTTTTGACGTTTACTTTTTCTGCCAGTTGGTTCGCCTCTTCATCGGTGCTGGCGATAAGAAGCTCTACAGCTCCTTGCGCATGGGCTACCCGGCCAGCGGCATTAATGCGTGGCCCCAGTGTGAAAACAATGCCCGAGATGTCGAGATCATTTTTTATTGCAGCAATTTCTTTCAATGCCTTCAATCCAGGTCGCGGATTTTGATTCAGTTTTTGCAACCCGAAGTGAGCCAGAATCCGATTTTCTCCACTGATAGGAACGATGTCGGAGGCGATGCTAACAACAACAAGATCTAGATATTCATATACTTCTTCTTGTGAGCGAAACTTTTGTGCGAAGGCCTGAATTAATTTAAAACCGAGGCCACAACCACTTAACTCTTTGAAAGGATATTCACAATCATCGCGCTTTGGATCAAGCACGGCAACCGCATTGGGAATTTCTCCGCCTGGCAAGTGATGATCGCAAATAATGAAATCAATTCCTTTATGACGGGCCAGTGTAACCATGTCTGCAGCCTTAATACCCAGGTCAAGAGCGATGATCAGAGAGAAGTTATTTTCTTCGGCCCAGATAATTCCTGCCTCTGAAACACCATAGCCCTCTGAGGATCGATCGGGGATATAAAAATTGCAGTTCGGATAAAACTTTCTAAGATAACTGTAGACCAGTGCAACTGCAGTCGTTCCATCTACATCGTAATCTCCGTAAATCAGAATTTTTTCGTTGCGATCAATCGCTTCTCTGAGCCGTTTCACAGCATGATCCATATCCTTGAGTAAGAAGGGATCGTGCAACTGATCAAGAGTAGGGCGAAAAAAACTCTTTGCAGATTCATAATCGCGAATACCACGCTGCCACAAAACTGTAGATAGGTACCCATTTACATTGATGGAATTACTCAGCATCTCCACTTCCTGGGCGGAAGGCATTGGCTTGTATATCCATCGTTTTTGCATCCTATTTTTTCTCGAAAATAATTGCTCCATTTTTTCCCGCCTCACCCTCTTCGCCATGATAGCCGCGTTGGCCATTCTTTCCATCCCGAACGGGCCCCAAACCTGCTAATCCTCCACGTCCGGCTTCGCCCCCCAATCCGCCAAAACCCCCATAGTTTTTGATGTGGAGTTCACTGCCCAACCAAATCTGATAGTCGGGGCAGCGCTTGCAATTAATAGTAAGATTACCTCCATTACCTCCATTACCTCCCCGAGAACCACTTCCCCCCTGGCCTCCATCACCCCCTTGACAAACTCTTGTTCCAGGACCTCCACCACCCCCCTGGCCTCCATCACCGCCATCACCTCCGTCACCACCATTTAAATTGAGGGTAATAGATCCTTTAATTTGAATATCATCAGAATAAATGAAAAGATTATTACCGTTATAACCGTTAAGACCACCCGTACCATCCTTTCCTATCCCTCCCTGACGGCAGGGACTTTCCTGATCTACTCCATTTATTCCATGGCTACCATCTGCGCCTTTTGCTCCAGAGCCGTTAATAGAGCATCCCTTACCTATGATGGCAATTTTTGCATGAATAAAATTATCTTTCTTATCACGGTTTAAAATAATCTGTGCCGAGTCGGCCATTAGCAGCGTATCAACTACTAAAATATCGGAAGCTTGGATTATATACTTTTCGCCCTTATTAAGAGAAAGTTTTGTCAATCGGATTTGTGCCTGTGAAGTAAAACACAAACCAATTAGAAAAAGGCAACCCACAATTCGCACCATTGGGCAAAAATACGAATAGAAATGAGGGAAAATAAAAAAGGCAGCCGGTGAGCTGCCTTTTAAGATTTCTGGCAATATTATTTTGGAGCTTCGGTCTTTTCTTTTTCAGCTACTACACCTTCTAACACATCCTTAATTTCAACGCGCTGTCCATCTTTATAAGGTACGATCCAGGCATCCTTAACACCCATTTCACGCATATACTTTTTAAACTTATCAGCTTCCCAGTAGTCTCTGAAAATTCCAATTGTAAATTTTTGTTCTCCTTTATCAGTGGCTTCACCACCGAAGTTTGGATTGTTATCAAAGTACTTGGAAAGATCTTTGTTTTTGAAAGCACCAATTTGAACTTTGAACACCACTCCTTTAGAGAAGTCCATCGAATTTGCAACGGGAGATGCTTTCAATTGATCCAGTTCTGCCCGGGCAGAAGTAAGGTCACCGCGCATTCTCGAAACCTGATCTTCCAGTTCGGCAATCCGGGTATTTTTTTGACTGATTTGTGAGTTAAGAGTACTCACCTGAGATTTTAGTGCAGAGTTATCAGTTTCTGCAACTTGCTTGGCCTCAGTGAAAGTCTTCAGCTCAGCAGGGTTCTTGGCGTATTCTTTGGCTTTCTTTTTCCATTCCTTTTTCTCCTGCTTGGAGAGTTGGGCGAAAACTTGCATGCCGGAAAAAATCAGCGCCAGGCAAAGGATTACAACTTTAGTTTTCATTTATGTTGGGTTTATTTCTGAGTTAAAAGTAAAGAAAATATTCTGAAAATGCTTCATTCGGGCCTTTTCTCTCACTTCGGTTTACCCGAGCAATCAACTTACTACCGATGAAATTGAAAAGCTTACTCAGTTAATCCAGGCTTCCAACCATCTTTTCTGGTCGCACCCACTGATCGAATTGTTCTGAGGTTACCAGCCCAAGTTCTACAGCAGCTTCACGCAAAGTCTTGTTCTCCTTGTGAGCTTTTTTAGCAATTTTCGCGGCATTTTCATAGCCAATATGAGTATTTAGCGATGTAACCAACATCAGCGAGTTCTCCATATGCTGCTTGATGATTGGCAAGTTAGGCTCAATACCGACTGCACATTTATCATTAAAGGAAGCACAGGCATCACCAATCAGACGGGCCGACTGCAAAACATTGGAAGCAATGACAGGCTTGAATACATTTAATTCAAAATGACCCGTAGCTCCACCAATTGATACGGCTACATCATTGCCCATCACCTGGGCACACACCATCGTGAGCGCTTCGGGTTGGGTAGGGTTTACCTTACCTGGCATGATAGATGAGCCGGGTTCATTATCAGGAATAATGATTTCACCAATTCCTGACCGGGGGCCAGAGCTTAGCATACGAATATCATTTCCAATTTTCATCAGCGACACAGCCGCGCGCTTTAGTGCTCCCGATAATTCAACCATGGCATCATGAGCAGCCAGCGACTCAAACTTGTTAGGTGCGGTTATAAAAGGAAAGCCAGTTAGGTCAGCAATTTTCTTTGCCACTAAAACATCATATCCTTTTGGGGTATTTAATCCTGTACCCACTGCCGTACCTCCCAGCGCTAATTCGCGCACTGCTTCGAGGGCATTTTTAATGGCGCGAACGCTGTTATCAATTTGTTGTACATACCCACCAAACTCCTGACCCAGGGTAAGCGGGGTAGCATCCATAAAATGAGTGCGTCCGGTTTTTACAATGTTTTTAAACTCAGTTGATTTTTTAGCCAGGGTAGCCCGAAGTTTTTTCATCCCCGGAAGGGTAATTTCCATTACCTGCTTGTAGGAAGCAATGTGCATGGCCGTTGGGAATGTATCATTTGATGATTGTGATTTATTTACATCGTCATTGGGATGTAGCACTTTCTTTTCATCAGTAAGTTTTCCACCGCTAAGCACATGAGCCCGGTAAGCAATTACCTCATTAGCGTTCATATTGCTTTGCGTTCCTGATCCGGTTTGCCAGATTACCAAGGGGAATTGATCATCTAATTTACCCGCTACTATTTCATCGCACACTTTACCAATGAGGTCCTTTTTGTCTGCAGTTAGTACCCCTAATTCATGATTGGCCATCGCGGCCGCTTTTTTCAGATAGCCAAAGGCATAAATGATTTCTTTTGGCATACTCGCCTCGGGGCCGATTTTAAAATTATTGCGCGAGCGTTCGGTTTGGGCGCCCCAGTATTTATCTGCGGGAACCTGCACCTCGCCCATGGTGTCTTTTTCAATGCGGTAGCTCATAGTTTTATTTTTTTCGATCAACAAATTTAATTCTCAGATAGCCAATAAAAAGGAATCAACACGAAAGTTAAGCACATTCATAAGTGTCTTAAATCGGAATATTGATCTAGAATCCAACCGGTAAGGCTAAGACGGTTGCGTGTTGACGGGAGAACCTCATGTTCCAGCAGATCGCTTCGGAAACAAACGAGACGACCGGCCACCGGAAGCACTTCGCGTGTTCCTCCTTCGATATAAATTCTAAGCTGACCACCCTCTTCTGCTCTCCAGTCCTTATTCAAATAACAGATCACCGAGAGTTTCCGGTGATCATCCTTTTTAAACTGATCTAGGTGCTTTTTGTAATAAGTTCCGGCCGGGTAATTGGTCATATGCACTTCATAATCTTTCAGACTCAAAAACAAAGTTTGATTTACAAATGAAATTAACCCGGTCAACTTAGCGAGATATGCCTGTAAAGGCTGAGGAGCAGTTGTTCGATCGATCCATTCAATATAGTCTCCTCTGATTCCTTCGTTTATTTGCCTTTCCTGTTTTCGGCCAATACCAGCTTTTTTGAATTGTAACAATCCGGTTTTGAATTCGTCAAGTTGAAGAATGGAGTCCACTTCAGCCGCGGAAAGAAAATCGTCTATTATTGCATAACCGGTTTCCGCAATTCCATCGGTAACCTGGTTAAGTTTATCAGAGAAAGCGACATCCATGATGCAAATTTAGTCGGAGGAGGTAACTTTGAGAGTTATGATGCTATCTTTTAATAGAACAATTTCATTTTTCATTGTCGGGCTATTCTGTTTCGGACTAGGTTCCTGTACACCTAAAGAGAAAATTGTTTTTAAAGGAGTTAAGAATATTGAAGTACAAATGGACGACAACCAGGAACCACTTCTGACGGCCGAAGCTTTCTTTTATAATCCGAATAACGTGAAGATGAAGTTGAAAGAAGTTAATGTGGATGTAATGGTGAATGGGAAACTATCGGCCAAGGTGCGCCAGAATTTAAAACTAGTCATCCCCGCAAAGGCTGACTTCTCAGCTCCGATAAATGCCAGGCTCTCGCTGAAGGAATTAGGGCTCTTGGACACTATTATCAACCTGATTGGAGGAAAAAAATATGAAATACAATATATTGGATTTATCCGCGTGGCCGTGCATGGCATTACGATCAAAGTGCCAGTAAACTCCAAAGAGGAATTACGAATCAGACTTTAAACTTGGTCGATAGGGTCGTGATTTTCTTTGAAGGAGAGAAACAGTAATTTTACTTAATTAAGATCTTTACCTGAAATAGTCTTTCTCTGTTGAATGGAAAACACCCTGAATATAATTCTAATCTTCCTGCTGCTGGTGGTAATTTTTCTTCAGGTTCGGGCCTATTTGAAATTAAAGCAAAAGAACAAGTTAATCCTGGTTCAAAGCCGCGAGATAAAGCGACAAATTCAGGAGCAGGAGAAAAGAAATAAGCAGGTTGGCGAGCTTGTTCATGAAAAGCAGCAGTTGATTGGGTTGGTTTCACATGATTTAAAGGGCCCTTTTAATAGAATCTTTGCCCTCATTCAATTGATGGAGATTACCTCTGAAAACCTAACGGGTGAACAACGTGAGTATTTGGGGAAAATTCATCAGATCGTAGCCGATGGGTTAGGAATGATCCGGAACCTGCTTGACAACCGAAGACTGGAAGACCAGGGAATCGACCTTGCGCCAGAGCCTTTGAACCTTGTTACCGTGTTAGGATCCTTGATTAAGAATTACCGTACACTGTCAGCCAAGAAGAAAATTCACATCCATTTTGATGCCCCTGCTCAGGCGATTGTGCTTGCTGACAAACTGTATATCTATCGTATCTTTGAAAATCTGATCTCCAATGCATTGAAGTTTTCTCCGGAAGACCGCAACATCTTCGTTACCATAGAGGAAGGCGAAAAAGTTGTGGTGAAAGTGAAGGATGAGGGACCGGGGATCAGTCGCGAAGATCAAAAGAAACTGTACCAAAAGTTTCAACGCCTATCTGCCCGCCCTACGGGAGGTGAAAGTTCTACCGGGCTAGGGCTGGCTATTGTTAAGGCGCTGGTCGAAAAAATGGGAAGTGAACTATCCTGTGAAAGTGAAGAAGGATCTGGAACAACCTTTATAGTGAAAATGGAGAAGAGTAGCGAACCGGTTGGCAGAAGGAAGCCGATTGCCCTCGAAAATACTAATTAAATAAATAGTAATCGTCTTCGCTTCCATTAAGAACAGCTTCCAACGATTCAATTACGTTTTCATCTTTGATGACATAGTCGCGCACGCCACGCTGAATAAAATTGAGCACCATATTCCCATCATCGAGAGAACTCAACATAATAACCTTGTTGCTATCCTTGAGCCGTGATTTGATTTTTTCGTAGAGGTCGATCCCGCTCATGCCGGGGAGTTTGTAATCGATAATCATTACATCCGGCAACGAACCAGAAACATCCTTTAAGCAATCTTCGGCTGTATGGAATAATTTGAATGTACGGTCAGGTTTACTACTGAGCGACTTCTTAATGAATTCCGCATAGATAGTATCGTCCTCAACCAGGTATATCTTCATAGTTCAGATAAGTGGGTGCAATATAGCAACCTTCTTTATTTTCTGATATATGAAATTTTGCTTGCCTCACCGAAATTTTCCCCATTTTGCCACTTATTGAATGTTCATTGATTAGAATCCGCAATCATGTTATCTTCCTAGCGTCAAACCTACTTCTATGAAATACGTTGCCCCCGTTTTTGTTTTTCTGCTCCTTTTTGGAATCAGCTGCTCTGATACCAGTAAGAAAAGTCCTCTTACCTTTTCAATAACTTTTACTCAGGAACTGAGTGAACAGGCCCAGGATGGACGTCTGCTGCTCATGCTTGCCAACAATGATAAAGCTGAACCACGCTTTCAAATCAGCGATGGCCTCAATACTCAATTGGTTTTTGGTATTGATGTGGAGGGAATGAAACCCGGGCAAGAGATTATTGTTGACGGTGAAAACGTATTCGGGTTTCCTATCCGGTCATTAAGTAATATTCCGGCTGGCGATTATTTTATTCAAGCCCTTATCAACCGGTATGAAACGTTTAACCTTAAAACGGGGCACACCGTAAAGCTGCCACCCGATCAGGGTGAAGGCCAACACTGGAATACCAAACCTGGAAATTTTTTTAGTAAGCCTTTGAAGGTTTCCCTTGACCCAGCAAAAAAAGAGGCGGTGAAAATCATCATGGACCAAAAAATTCCAGCGGTTGAGGAGCCCAAAGACACCAGGTATGTGAAGCATATCAAAATTCAGAGTAAACTTCTCAGTGAGTTCTGGGGCCGTCCGATGTTTATTGGGGCGCATGTGCTGGTACCCGAAGGATTTGACGAGCATCCCGAAGCTCATTATCCCTTAATGATTTATCATGGCCATTTTCCCAGCGATTTTGGTGGCTTTAGTACCGAGCCCCCCGCTGCGGATATGGACACTACCGATTACATAGATCGATTTGGTATATATGGATACAATAAGTTTCAAAAGCAGGAGGCTTATAATTTTTATAAGCAATGGACAGGCAAAAATTTTCCACGGTTTCTGGTAATTGAAATTCAACATGCCAATCCATATTATGATGATTCATATGCAGTGAATTCAGCTAACCTGGGGCCTTATGGAGATGCAATTATGAAAGAGTTGGTACCAGAAATTGAAAAAAAATTTCGTGGTATTGGTGAAGGTTGGGCGCGCTTCACCTATGGTGGGTCAACCGGTGGATGGGAAGCTTTGGCAGTACAAATGTTTTATCCCGATGACTTTAATGGTTGCTTTGCTGCCTGCCCAGATCCTATCGACTTCCGTGCTTATTGCCTTGTAGATATATACAAAGACAAAAATGCCTATTGGTATGATAGTGATTTTAAGAAGCTTCCACGCCCGGCCCATCGCAACTACCTGGGCCAAATTCAAAATACAATGCAGGAAACAAATCATTATGAGTTAGCCCTTGGAACTAAATCGCGCAGCGGTCAGCAGTGGGACATTTGGGAGGCTGTGTATTCGCCACAAGGTGATGATGGCTACCCTAAAAGAATTTTTGATAAAGAAACGGGAGAAATTGATAAAAGTGTTGCCGAGTATTGGAAGCAGAATTATGACCTGCGCTATATTTTGGAACGAGACTGGAAAACACTTGGACCAAAGCTCGAAGGCAAGATCCATATTTATTGTGGCGACATGGATAACTACTATTTGAACAATGCGGTTTACCTGATGGAGGACTTTTTAAAGAAAACACAAAATCCTTTTTACAAGGGTGAAGTTGACTATGGCGATCGCGCTGAGCATTGCTGGAATGGTGATCATGAAAACCCAAACTATGTTTCCAGGCTTCGTTACAATACGATGTATCTTCCTAAGATCTTAAAACGAATTCAGGAAAGCGCCCCTAAAGGGGCAGACACAAAGAGTTGGAGGTATTAAAAATGGAGACCCGCAGGGCGGAACTAGTTGAACTTGGTTAATTTAACAGTCGGCCAATTCAGATTTGCTTTATCAATAAACGCAGCCTGCTTTTCGCTCCAGATTTTACGGACATCAAGATTATAGTTGAGGTATAATTTGTCATTTACAATGGTCCAGGCTTCCGGATCTGTCTTTGCTTTGTAGCCCCGGCTCATGCCATAGGCACAATAGC
Source organism: Cyclobacteriaceae bacterium (assembly GCA_044229915.1). GTDB lineage: Bacteria > Bacteroidota > Bacteroidia > Cytophagales > Cyclobacteriaceae > ELB16-189. The sequence continues at coordinate 329,915 of JBGASB010000002.1, read as the reverse complement.
CTCCAAACTGTGGGGCATACTTTTCGGGGTCAGCTTTAAAAGTATTTAGATTTTCTTCGGAAGCGAAGTGCCAGATTTCTCCGGCATAGTTATAAGTAAAGTTCTTCGATCCCTTTATTGCCTTGCTTTCGGTAAAATAGGCAACCGCATCATAGCCTTGTATGGCTCCCTCCTCTGTTGCGAACACTTCCGAATTTTGAGCGTGAGCTAGCGGGGAGCAGAATAAAAGCCCAACCAGAATCAATGGTATTTTTATCATATCATTTGCTTTAACAGTGATAAAGGTAAAGCAAAAGCAATTGGTGGGTGGTCGCCTGGCTGACAGGGAATAGTTTTAAATAACCGAGGTTGCATTAAGCGAATAATAACCGACCAGCAATGCCACCAGAATGCCAAGCAGGATGATGATTTTTTTGCGGGTAGCCATATTAATTATTACTGGTCCAAAAGTATTGCCACTCCAAAAAAGTAAAAATTAAAACAAACTGTATCGGCAAATCGGTGTACCGAAATGTCAGGAAACAGATCTGAAGTGAATGTTGGGCTTACTTCAATTGGCGCAAATACAGCTGTATGGTATTTTCCAGCCCAAGATAGAGGGCATCACAAATCAGTGCGTGGCCGATTGAGACCTCATCGAGATGTGGTAGAGACGCTTTTAGAAATCCAAGATTGTTAAGATCCAAATCATGCCCCGCATTGATACCAAGACCAAGCGAATGAGCAACTTTAGCTGCTTCGATGTAGGGCTTAACAGCCGTTTCCCGGTTCACGTGATAGTGAGCAGCATAAGGCTCGGTATAAAATTCTATCCGATCGGCACCGACCTTTTTTGCACCTTCAACCATTGCCATGGAGGGATCCACAAAGACAGAAACCCGAACGCCCTGATTTTTTATTTCCAAAATAACCTTCTTAAGAAATTCTGAATGTTTTACAGTATCCCAACCAGCATTGGAAGTAATCGCATCCGGTCCATCAGGTACCAGGGTAGCTTGTGCTGGCTTTGTTTCATGGACCAGAGCTAAGTATCGATCATCCGGAAATCCTTCAATGTTGAATTCTGTAGTAACAACTTTTTTCAATTCGATAACATCGCTGTAGCGGATATGGCGTTCATCTGGTCGTGGGTGCACGGTAATGCCTTCAGCGCCAAAACGCTCACAGTCAAGAGCAGCTTTAATAACATCCGGGTTGTTACCTCCACGGGCATTTCGCAGGGTAGCTATTTTGTTAATGTTTACGGAAAGGCGAGTCATAACTTTTATTTTGAAGCCGGAGGTCCGATCAAAATTTTTATTCTATAAAAGTAGAGCTAATTTTGCTTTAAAGTTATTTAAAAACGAATCTCATCATGAGCCTGCGACAACAAATTGATAATGATATTAAGACCGCCATGCTGGCGAAAAACAAGGAGGAACTCACCGCACTTCGTTCGGTTAAGTCGTTAATCCTGTTGGCCGAAACAGAGAAGGGTTCTTCAGGAGAAATCAGCCTGGATGTGGAAAATAAGTTGCTGATGAAAGCAGCTAAACAACGTAAGGAGTCTGCTGAGATTTTTCAGAAGGAAGGACGGGAAGACCTGGCAAAGAAAGAGTTATTCGAGCTTGAGGTTATCAGTCGTTACTTACCGAAACAGTTGTCGGAAGATGAGGTAGCTACTGAACTGAAAAAGATTGTAGAGCAAGTAGGAGCGAAAGGCCCGCAGGACATGGGGAAGGTAATGGGCGTTGCCACTAAACAATTGGCGGGTAAAGCCGATGGGAAACTAATTTCAGAAATCGTTAAAAAACTTCTGGCCTCTTGAGTAAAGCAGATATCGTCATTGCCATCATACTGGGCGTTGGCACCTTTCTTGGCTACAAGCGCGGATTTTTGATGGAATTGTTTTTTTTGTTAGCCATTGTACTGGGTGTGTTTGCGGGCTTTAAACTCATGGGCCTGGGTGTTGAGTATCTCACTCATAAGTTCAATGCCGACCAGGAAGTTCTTCCATACATTTCATTCCTGCTGATTTTTTTAATTGTGATGTTGGTAGTGACTTTCATTGGAGGAAGAATAAAAAATTCTATGGATAAAACTTTTCTTGGCCGGATGGATGCATTGGCCGGGGCGTTGCTTGGGTTAGTGAAATATGCTTTTTCAATTAGTATAATCCTGTGGCTCGTTGATTCATTTAAGATCAGTCTCCCTTCCGATTGGGTGAATGATTCTACGCTCTATCCCCTTGTTGCACAGGTTGCTCCAACTCTCGCATCCTTTTTTGGAGATTTCTTGCCTTTTTTCAAAGAAACTTTCAAGCAGTTCTAAGGTTCAGTTTTTTTTAGTTACTTATCACAAAATAGGAGCATTATGTCCTTGCTGGTAAAAGAAGAAGGTGATTTTAAATATGTAGATGAAGGCCAGGGACCCGTCTTGATGCTGTTGCATGGTCTTTTCGGTGCCCTTAGTAACTGGGAGGGAGTTGTCAATCATTATTCGCGTCACTTTAGGGTAATAATCCCGATGCTTCCAATTTATGAAATGCCAATTAAGGAAGCGGGTCTTCAAGGACTCACTGAGTTTGTAGAGCAATTCGTGGCGATGAAGCAGCTGGATAAGATGATGATTATGGGCAACTCGTTGGGAGGGCATGTGGGTATCCTCTATACATTGGCGAATCCCGATAAGGTTTCAAAACTTGTGCTTACCGGAAGCTCCGGATTATTTGAAAATACAATGGGCGGCTCTTATCCCCGAAGAGGCAGCTATGACTACATTCGCGAGCGTGTAGCGTATACCTTTTATGATCCCAATGTAGCCTCCAAAGAGTTAGTAGACGAGGTGTTTGAAACAACCCGAAGCATACCCAAGTGCATGAGGATTGTTGCAATTGCGAAATCAGCCCAACGAAATAATCTGGCACTGGAATTGGCTAACATTAAAGTACCAACCTTGCTGGTGTGGGGGTTAAACGACACCATTACACCGCCAATGGTCGGTCATGATTTTAACAGATTGATACCAAATTCGGAATTGAAATTTATTGATAAATGTTGCCATGCCCCCATGATGGAGCATCCGCAAAAATTTAACGAAATGGTAGAGGACTTTTTAGTACGAAAGAATTAAGCAGGATCGAATGATAGCCGAAGAGTTGATTAATCACATGATTCCCCCGCTCAAAGTTACCGATGATGCGCATAAAGCCATTGTGTGGATGGAAGAGTTTCGGTGCCTGCACTTGCCGGTAGTAGAGGAGGGGAATCTTCTTGGGTTTATTTCGGAGGAAATCATTTTAGAGTCCAACGATATAGACAGAACACTGGCTGATTTTGATTTGGTCGGCAAGCAGTGTACTGTTCAGCTCGACTCGCACTTTTATGATATTCTTAAAATAGCTGGCGATAACAAACTTCAGATCGTAGCAGTGCTCAATGAAGAGCAAAAATATGTAGGAGTAATTACAGTTCAGGATGTAATGATATCATTTGCGCAAACAGCGTCTGTGCAAATGCCAGGGGGGATACTTGTACTCTCCATGGATTTGATTGATTATTCCCTCGCTGAAATAAGCCGGTATGTTGAAGAGAACAATGCTAAGGTCATCAGTAGTTTGATGGTTGAAGATCCGATGGACAAAGGGAAAATTAAACTTACGCTAAAGATCAATCAGGTTGAGTTAACAAGAATTGTTGCCACGCTTGAGCGCTTCGGTTATCGGGTGATAGGCCGATACCATGAAACCCGTCAGGATACAGGTGAGAAGGATAAAATTGACATGTTGCTTCGTTATCTTGATATCTAACCGACAAACGCATGCGCATCGGTATACATGGTAGAGACTTTCAGGCAAAATCAACTCGCTTCATCGAGAAAATTTTAGACCAACTAATGCAGCGAAAGGCAGAGGTTTGGTTATCCTCTAAATTTATTAAGCAGGTTAAGTCTCCGCTTCTTGCGGATATCAAGTACAAGACATTTGAGCAAGGAGATAACCTTCGCAGCCTTGATTTCTTTTTTTCGCTGGGAGGTGATGGCACCATGCTTGAATCAGTGACTTACATTGGTAAAGCAGAAGTGCCAATATTAGGTATTAACACTGGCCGGCTTGGATTCCTGGCAATTACCAGTCGCGATGATATTGATGCGGCTCTCGAAGCCGTATTTACAGGAAATTACAAAGTGGAAAGCCGCACGTTACTCAAATTGAATTCTACTCCTAAACTTTTTGAACCATTAAACTTTGCGTTGAATGATTTCACGATCATGAAAAAGGACACATCCTCCATGATAACAGTACACGTTTTTGTTGATGGTGAATTATTGAATTCATATTGGTCGGATGGCATTATCGTATCAACTCCAACCGGCTCTACAGGGTATTCACTTAGCTGTGGAGGACCTTTGGTTTACCCCAAGTCAGAGAGTTTTATTATAACAGCGGTAAGTCCTCATAATCTGGGAACCCGGCCAATAGTAATCTCAGATAAATCTGAGATTACCTTTGAAATTGAAGGAAGAAGCAAAAAGTATCTTGTTTCCCTGGACTCCCGCTTTGAAACCATTGATGACTCAGTTAAACTGAAAATTAAAAAGGAGCGATTTTTTGTAAAACTGGTTCAATTGCCAGGCCATCATTACTTCAATACCCTTCGGCAAAAGCTCAATTGGGGTCTTGACATTCGAAACTAGAATTCTCGTTTTCCCGGGTAATTTCATAAGTTTGTGATTGGCAAAAATCTCCGTGCATGAGAAAGTTAATTTTGGGTCTCATTTGTTTGTTCATCGTACTGGGTTCCTCATCGGAAACCTATGCTCAGCTCAATCGGAAATCAATCAAGAAGAACAATAAAAGAATCTCCAGTTATCGGGGCCGAAAGGCAGGTTTCGGTAAAAATAAAATCTATAATGCGCTCGGATTTTCTGTCAGTGCCCTAAACTACTATGGAGACATTGCCCCCAAGCCCTCCACGTTTAGTTCCGATATTTCTTTTACACGTCCAGCTTTTGGACTTTCGTTAGCACATCGCTTTGGACCACGGTACACGCTCCAGGGCCAGTTTATGTATGGAACGTTAAAAGGTGCCGATACAGAATCTGCGGACTTTGCAGACCAGGAGAATGGTAAGTTTCGTTATCAGAGAAATTTATCGTTTAGAAATAGAATAAAAGAGCTCTCCGTGGTTGCTTATTTTGATTTATTTGAGAATGATGCTACGTACATCAGCAGGGTGAAATGGACTCCTTATGCGTACGTGGGTGTAGCCGGATTTACGAACAATCCACAGGCGCAGGCTCCCGCTTCCGGCCTGAATGGTGAGGCACTGGGTGTTTCATCAGGAGAGTGGATCGACCTTCGGCCGCTGGGTACAGAAGGTCAGTATTCAACGCTTGATCCTACCGATGTTAATTATGGGATTAAGCCGTATAGTAAACTGCAGGTTGCTATTCCATTCGGGCTGGGGGCAAGATTCAGGCTAAATGAGGTAATGGATCTTTGGGCAGATATTGGCTTTCGTTACACATTTACAGACTATTTGGATGATGTAAGTGAAAACTATGTCGACCTGGGTGTTTTCGGAACCAATAATCTTGCGCGGGCCATGTCTTACAGAAGCAATGAATTGCCTGCTAATGAACTTCCTCCACTAACAAGTTACACCGCAAGAAACGGTCAGACGTATTCTACGATTAATGGTTATGGAAGTGAGTTTCCGGATAACGTTAGAGGGTCTAAAAATGATCGGGATATCTATATGGTTACAACCGTCCGCCTTACTTACATTCTTGGCGCTACGTTCCATAAAGCCAAATTCAGATAATACCTGATGTGTAAACGCGCCATTCATTTTTTCAAATTAATAGCTTTGTTGCTGGTCAGTTTCGGATCGGCCCATGCTCAACAAATGATTGGCCAACGTTCTGAGGTTGGGGCGGGCTTAGGCGTTTTTAACTACACGGGAGACCTGGTGCGAACGTATAATCTGGCATTCTCAAAACCTGCAGCCACCGTTTTTTATCGGTCAAACATTAGTAAAGTAGTGAGTTTACGTACTGCCATCACAGCTGGAAAGATTGCGGCATCAGATTTAAGAAAACCTATTGATGCATTCGCTACCAATCGAGCGGCCTCATTCAATTTATTCTTGCTGGAAACGAGTATCAGTTTTGAATATCATTTTTTAGATTGGAGGGACACCAAACGGAAACTTCGCTTTACGCCTTATCTTTTTGCAGGAGCTGGCTTGTTTGGCATTTCTGGGGTACAGCAAAAAAATGCAGCATACAGCAACGTCCAGGTTGCCATTCCCTTTGGGGGCGGAATGAAATATGTTCTTAATCCTAAGTACTACATTGCTTTTGAAATTGGCATCCGAAAAACGTTCTTCGACTATCTTGATAATATTTCGGATGGCGATCCGGCCTTCAAGAATTATCAATACGGCAATGCCTTTGATTACGATAATTATTTCTTTACAGGAATTACTCTAACCTATACATTTTACGACATCCCGTGCCCCAGCAGCCCTTACCGCTGAGATTTAAGGCCTGAACATCAACTTTATTGCCCTCCTCCTCATCTTATAAGTCTTTGAAGATACTTCTGCATATAGAAACAGATTGATAAAGAAGTTTGAAAAAAAGGGTATTTTTGCCCCCTTGTGGCATCATTTAAGGAAAATATAGACTTCAATAATTTGCCTCGGCATATAGCCGTTATCATGGACGGTAATGGCCGCTGGGCAAAGAATAAGGGAGCAGCACGGATATTCGGGCATCGCAATGCCATTCAGGCTGTTAAAGATGTTACTGAAGGATGTGGAGAGTTGGGTATAAAATACCTAACCCTTTACGCATTTAGCACAGAAAACTGGGGGAGACCCAAAGAAGAAGTGGACGCACTTATGGAGTTATTGGTAAATACGCTTCAGAAAGAGATAAGCACCCTGCACGAAAACCAGGTTAAACTCCGAACCATTGGAGACGTAACTCATTTGCCTAAAGATTGCCAGAATAATCTGGCCCAGGCTATTGAGGCCACAAAGAATAACAGCGGTCTTACGATGCAGCTGGCCTTGAATTATAGTGGCCGGTGGGAAATTGTTGAGGCTGCTAAAAAATTAGCAGAGGAGGCAAAAAATGGATTAATACGGCCCGAAGAAATTGATGAACATTATTTTTCAGAGCATTTGAAAACAGCTGGGATACCCGATCCGGAGTTACTGATCCGGACAAGTGGTGAATTGAGGGTTAGTAATTTTCTGCTCTGGCAAATCGCCTATACAGAAATCTTTATCACCCCTACCCTATGGCCCGATTTCCGAAAGGAACATTTATACGAGGCTATCTGTGCGTATCAAAAGCGAGAACGAAGATTTGGAAAAGTTCTGAACCCAACCGCTTAAACTTTGATGAAGAGAATTTTACTTTTTTCGGTATTCCTGATTTTTTTGGGTAATCACAAGATATTCGCTCAGTTTAGAAGCAATCGTACGCAAACTCAAACCGCCAACGAACCCGCGCTAAACTATACTTCCCCACAAGAATATACCATTGCAGGTATTGAAGTCACCGGCTTGAATGTGCTGGATAAAAATGCGATGGTCTCCCTTACTGGGCTTAAGATTGGAGATAAAATTAAAATACCCGGAGATGGAATTTCTGGAGCAATCCGAAAATTATGGAAGCATGGTCTTGTGGGGGATGTTACGATCTCTGTTCAGAAAATTGAAGGTTCAAATGTTTATCTCTCGATCATTTTAACAGAGCGTCCCCGCCTCAACGATTTTTATTTTGTCGGGATCAGCAAATCAAATCAGTCGTCTCTGAAAGAGGATTTGAAGTTGATAAAAGGGAAAATTGTAAATGATGCCACTATTCGAAATGCAGAATTATCAGTAAAAAAGCATTTCGTAAAAAAAGGATTCCTGAATACGGTTGTGAAAGTAACGCCTGAAGCGGATACGCTAAACAGAGGGGGAGTGAGGTTGAAAATTGACGTTGATCTTAAATCTAAAGTGAAGATTAATGCCGTCTATATTGAAGGGAATGACGCAATTACGGATAGTAAGTTGAAAGGAAAGATGAAAAAAACCCATGAACACCCTCGCGTTTCAATTCACCGGGTTCTTTTGGGAGAATTGCTTCTCTTTAAGCCAAGCAAAATCAAACCAGCTTTGGATTCGAGTCGTCACGTTACGGGGCTTGATTTCAAAGAATTCATCAACAGAAATTTGAAACTAAATGTCTTTGCGGGATCAAAATTTATTCGCTCTGAGTTTGAAGAAGATAAATTAAAACTGATTGAGTATTATAATTCATTAGGCTACCGGGACGCTGAAATACTTTCAGACACCATTGTTAATTATGATAAGTCCAATATTGACGTAAAAGTCAAGGTGTATGAAGGAAGAAAATATTATTTCCGAAATATTACGTGGGTTGGCAACTATGTTCACTCAGCTAACATTCTTAATAAGATTCTTGATATCAATAAAGGAGATGTTTACAATAAAGAATTGATTGAAAAGAAAACAACCTTCAATCCAAAAGGTGCGGATATCAGTGGACTTTACATGGATGATGGATATTTGTTTTTCAGAGTAGATCCGGTAGAAGTTGCCGTTGTTGGAGATTCGATTGATGTTGAGATGAGAATTTTTGAAGGGGATCAGGCCACTATCGATGAAGTAATCATTAGTGGTAATGAGCGAACCAATGATCATGTAATCCGAAGAGAATTGAGTACCATTCCGGGGCAGAAATTTAGAAGATCAGATCTGATCCGTACGCAACAACAACTTTCGCAAATGGGTTATTTTAATCCCCAGAAGATTGAACAGGATATAAGACCCAATCCAGCTGATGGCACTGTGGACATAGAGTGGAAAGTAGAGGAACAATCAAGTGATCAAATCGAATTGTCCGGAGGGTGGGGTGGATACTATGGTTTTGTGGGTACCGTTGGGTTAACATTTAATAACTTCTCAGTTCGCAATGTCCCTCATTTTGATAAGTGGAAACCTCTCCCAACAGGAGATGGCCAGCGATTGTCATTGAGAGTTCAGGCTAATGGCCGTTCCTTTCAGAGTTATAGCCTTTCGTTTACAGAGCCTTGGTTAGGAGGGAGAAAACCTAATTCGCTATCGGTAAGCTTAAATAACTCTATTTCAAGATACCCGGATTCGAGAGGGGAGTTTACAGATAACCGTTCTCTTAAGCAAAGCGGTGTTACAATTGGATTTGGTCGAAGACTAGAGTGGCCAGATAATTACTTTTCGCTTACTCAGTCAATGTCGTTCCTTAAGTATAAGTATCAAAACTACTTTAACTCAACCACGCTTCCGGCAATTGGGGAAACAAATGAGATCATGCTCACCACTACCTTGTCAAGGAATAGCATTGATAACCCAATGTACCCTTCATCAGGATCTACAATATCTTTGGCTCTTAGTTTAACACCCCCTTATTCGGCCTGGAGGGATCCTTCTTACTATGAGGATCCTGATAAACAATATGCCTGGACAGAACTTTATAAATGGATGCTGGACGCAAAGTTTTATATCAAAATAATAGGAAGCTCAAAACCTGATGGGCGCAGCCTCGTGTTGGAAACAAAGGCTCATTTTGGATACATTGGTGCTTATGATAAAGAACTTGGTGTTGGCCCCTTTCAACGTTTTGTAGTGGGGGGTGATGGATTGGCCGGGGGATTTAACTCTTTCGTTTTAGGACAGGACATCATCGGCTTAAGAGGCTATGGAAATAAACTAGTTACGCCTCCAAATTACGCACGACAGGGTCAGCCTTTAGTAGGTATTGAAGGGGGCATTGTATATAATAAATTCGGTTTGGAGCTACGCTATCCTGTAGTGACAGGGCAGAGCGCAACTATTTATGGATTCGTGTTTACTGAAGCTGGAAACAATTGGAACAATTACTATGATTTTAGTCCGTTTAATCTTTATAAGGCAGCAGGTGTGGGGGCGAGAATCTTCATGCCGGCATTTGGCCTAATAGGTCTTAATTGGGCCTATGGATTTGATAAATTACCAGGGGCGTCAGATATAAGTGGTTCACAATTTCACTTTACCATTGGCCAGCAAATCAGATAGAAAATGCGGTTTTTGTTGCTCAGTACATGTTTTCTATTTTTCGGCCTGAATTTTGTCTCTGCTCAGAAGTTCGGATATTTTGACTCAGAATTTGTTTTGAGCAAAATGCCTGAATACAGCAAAGCACAGGGTGAAATAGATCAACTTTCATCTGCCTGGCAGAAGGAAATAGAAGAGATGCAGAAAAAAGTAGATGAGCTCTACAGGATTTATCAGGCAGAGCAAGTTCTTCTGACCGAAGAAATGAAACAGGAGCGCCTTGATGAGATAAAAAAGAAAGAAACTGAGTTGAAGGATTATCAGAAAAAGGTTTTTGGATTTGGAGGATTGTTTTTTTTGAAAAAACAAGAATTGATTAAACCTTTGCAGGACAAGGTGTTTGATGCTGTAGAGAAAGTATGTAAGGCAAATCGGTTAGCTATTTTGTTCGATAAGTCAGGTGAACTGGTAATGGTTTATACAGATCCCAGGCATGATTACACCGATTTTGTATTAGAGGAATTAGGGTTAGGAGACCCCAACGATAAAGTCAAATAAATAAACTAAAAATGAGAACACTTTTTTTACTTCTGTTTTGTGTTGTGGCGGTAAGTGCGCAAGCCCAGGAAACGCAAAAGATCGGCTTTGCCGATTGGCAATATATTTTCAGCCAGCTACCTGAAACCAAACAAATTGAAAATGAACTGAAGACACACGGCACTCAATTGGAAAATCAATTGAAAGCCAAGAGCCAGGAATTGGAAGCTAAGTACAAAGCGTATCAGGCAATGCCAGTAACAACTCCCGATGCCATTCGTGCCGACAAGGAGAGAGAATTGCAAGGCATGCAGGAGAGTATTCAGAAATTTCAGCAGGATGCAGAAACATCCCTGCGGAACAAACAAACTTCTTTGATGGAGCCCGTATTCAAGAAAGTAGGTAAAGCGATTGAAGATGTAGCAAAGGAAAATGCCTATACATTCATTATCAATCCGCAATCCATGAGTAGTGGAGAAGACATTCTTCTTTACTCAGATGAAAAATACAATATTTCAAATCTGGTCTTGAAAAAATTGGGTATCACCCCCAAACCAGAAGCTGCTAATAAGTAATAAGCAGATCACGAACCAGCAACTAGCCCCGATTTCGGGGCTTTTTGTTTTCCATAACCGCCACCACCTGGGGTTTCAATCACAATCCGATCACCCACACCCGCAGAAGTACTATCCATTCCCTCCAATATAATTTCTTGTCCTTGCGCAGTTATCAATTTTTGTTTGCCTCGTTTTCCTGGCGATCCTCCTGCAAGTCCATAAGGTTCTTCAATCCGGTGCTGCGAAAGAATGTTTACCTCAACTTTCTCCTTAAACAGAATTTCCCGAAGAACGCCATCCCCTCCTTTCCATTTACCTATACCTCCTGTATTTTTTCTGATCAGAAATCTTTCCAGTCTTACAGGGTAACGAAGCTCCAGAATTTCAGGGTCAGTAATACGCGTGTTAGTCATGTGCGAGTGAATAGCATTTGTGCCGTTGAATGTCGGACCAGCACCTGTTCCTCCGCAAATTGTTTCATAAAACCCAAATCGTTCGTTGCCAAATAGAAAATTGTTCATGGTACCTTGACTGCATGCAACAATCCCCAACGCCTTAAGCAACGTATCGGTTAGCCGCTGACTAACTTCAGTATTACCACCCACAACAGCGGGTAATTTTTTACTGCTAAAATCCGGATTAAGCATCCCTAACGGTAGAATAACCTTTACAGGGCCTATAAGTCCTTCATTCATGGCAACAGGCTTATTCACCCATAGCCGAAGAACATAAAGAATCACGCTTTGAACAATGGCCTTTGTTGCATTCAAATTACCTGGGTGCATCGAAGCTGACCCGGTAAAGTCAATTTGTAAACTACTTTTTTTCTGAACTGTAATTTTCACTTTTAGGGCCGCGCCATCATCCAATCGCTCTTCAGCATGAAATGATTTTCCTGCAAATAGATTTATTTTCTTACGAAGAAGGTGGGCGGCATATTTACGCAGTGCCCTCATATAGAGCCTAACTTCGGAGACACCATATTTTGTACAAAGGGATTTTAATGACTCATCTCCCAGATTTACAGCCGCTAAAGCACCATTTAAGTCGGCTATATTTTCTTCTGGCAACCGGGTAGGATAAAGACCAGTGGTCAAAATTTTTCGGATTACCTCCCAATGAACTTTGCCTTTTCTAACCAAAAAGATTGGTGAAATGATAACCCCTTCTTCATCCAACGAAACAGCATTAGCAGGCATAGAGCCTGGTTTCTTTCCGCCAATTTCTGCGTGGTGTGCACGGGTAGCTACATAGCCTATTAATTTCCTCTTGAAGTATACAGGTTTGATCAAAGTGACATCAGGCAAATGAGACCCGCCAAATGCGGGATGATTCGTGATGACCACATCGCCATCCTGCATGGTGAGCGTCTTGGCCACCTCTCTTACGCAAACCCCCATACTTCCCAAATGAACTGGGATGTGGGGTGCATTGACAACAAGGTACCCCTGCGCATCCATCAGGGCGCAGGAAAAGTCCAGCCGCTCTTTTACATTTACTGAAAAAGATGTCCGTTGTAAAAGTGCGCCCATCTCCTGCGCAATTGCCGTGAAGCGATTACTAAATAATTCTAGGGCAGCCTCATGAGAATGACCATTTTTAACATTTTTCTTGTTGCCTGTGAATTGAAGAAGCCCGTGATTTTGCTCGTCCAGACGAAAGACCCACTTCGCATCAACCACAGTTGTTGAATTATCGCTTACGATCAAACAGGGACCACTTATGACGGCTCCGCATTTTAATGACTCCCATCGGTAAACCTCTATCTTTTTCCACTGACCATTGATAAACAGGTTTGTTTGTTTTGAGTGAATAGGCTTATATGATTTAGGATAGGATCTTTTCTTTTTTGATGAGTATCCCTTTACAGAAACAATCGACCGAATGGACTCTACTTCAATTTCCCGATCTGAAAGCCAATGCCCATAGATAGCCAGGTACTTCTTTTTGAATTCTTTTTTTAGATCCAATCCTTTTTTATAGGTTGTTTCTATGTTGCTCTCCTGCCCTTTAAATCGTAGAAAAACAAGATTCCTTTCCAATTGAATTTCTTCTTCCCCATAGCCATCTTCTTTTAGTTTGTCTACTCCTAGTTGAAAGAGATCATGAAAATATTTATCAAAATCATTTTCGATCACGGAAAAATTCTGAAGTAGAAGTTTTTCTTCAAAATGTTCAATTTTTGCATGCCCAATTCCGTAGGCGCTTAGTAAACCTGCATCATAAGGAACGAGAATTTTTTTCATGTCGAGTAGCCCGGCCAGAGCACAGGCATGCTGGCCCCCTGCTCCGCCAAAACTCAGCAACGTGTATTCGGTAGGATCGTGCCCATGTTGAACCGAAACCTTTTTGATTGCCTCAGCCATTTTCTCATTGGCTATTTGGATTAAAGACTCCAGTACAGATTCCTTTTGAGGTGTTTTTCCAGTGGCAGCTTTAATTTTTTTGATAAGTTGATTGAGTGCCGCTTCGGATTCCTTTTTATAAAGTAGAATTGAAAAATATTCTGAATCAGCACGGCCCAGCAATAGATTAACATCCGTTATTGTTAACGGTCCACCACCTCCATAGCAAGCCGGCCCTGGAGAAGCCCCCGCACTGTGTGGCCCAACAGTAAGTTTATAACCATCAAAATCACAAATAGAACCACCCCCGGCAGCTATCGTTTCAATTGACAACGATGGAGAAAGAATTTTTACTTCACCAACCTTTGATTCGTATCGATAGGTGTACTTTTTATTATAAAGCGAAACATCAGTACTTGTTCCGCCCATGTCGAAAGTAATAATTTGATTTATCCCTGATAACGATGCCGCAGTAGCCGCACCAACTACGCCACCGGCCGGTCCACTTAACAAGCTGTCTTTTGGATAGAAGCCATTGGAGTTAACCAGTCCACCGGCACTGGTCATTATTTTAATTTGTGCTTTTGATAATCCTTGCTGAATGTTGGAGATGTAGGTGTGAATAATTGGATCGAGATAGGCATTCGCTACTGCAGTCTCCGCTCGAGGTAGAATTTTTATCTGCCCTGAGATTTCATGAGATGCAGTGACAAATAAAGCTCCGTTATTAATCAATATTTCTTTGATCAGGTTTTCATGATGCGGATTCCTGTAACTATTGAGGAAAGCAATAGCAATTGAATCACAATTTGATTTTTTTACTTCTTTACCAACGCGATCAATTTCTTCATCTGAAAGAGGTCTTAAAATCTGACCAGCGGATTCAATCCGTTCATCAACCTCAATCACGGTAGTGTAGAGCGGACGCTCTTTTTTAATCTCCAAAGCAAACAGATCACTTCGCTGTTGGGTACCGATAGAAAGCAGATCTTTGAATCCTTTTGTTATTAGCAAAGCAGTCCGGGCGCCTTTGCGCTCCAGTAAGGCATTGGTTCCTCGCGTAGAACCCAACTTCATTTCGATAGGAGGAAAGGATTGATTAAAACCTGTTTCTGTAATGAGGCGTGCTGCAAACACGGGAACTTCCTCGTCTGAACTGATTTCGAATGGGGTACCAGGTTTAATCGAATATTTTGAAGGTGCAGTTAAATGGATAAGAGAATTGATTTGATCAACCTTATCAATTCGGGCTGAATGCTTCTCTTTACCAAAAAAGACAATGATGAATTGATTAAAAAGATCTTTATCAACGGGCCATTGAATCTGTACTTCAATAGTTTGAGAATCCTTTACGTTAACTACCTGACCTTTCAGCACACTACTGCTGAGAACTTTTAATCGCTTAATTGAACCTTCGGGGGAGTGAGCGATACAGTCGGTAAAGGTTCCTCCGGTATCAACCCAGATTTTCCAGGAATCCATTTAGTTAATAGTAAGCACGATTTGTTTCCTGGTCATACGAATTCCAAGAGCTTTAATGAACTCCGTTGAACCGTCAGGATGTTCGCGAGTGATTGGTTTGGTATAGAGTAAAGAGTCAGGTCCCATTTTTTGAATATTATCACTACCCTGACCTGAGGCGTAGGCCTCAAGAATTTGTTTTTCTACAGTTCTTAATTTCAGGTTACTTTCCTGCAGAGCCACAATCTCTACCTGATAGACCTGACTAAGCGAATCAAGAAAGGGTTTATTGCTAAGGGTTCTATCTCCTTTTCCGATAACTTCGGCTATTTGCTGACCGTAGCGAATTGCGGCTTCAGTAACTTCGGCTTCAGTAACTTTTTTGATCTCATTCATAGCCATATCCTCTTTAATCTTTTTACGTTGGTCTTCGGTAAGCGAGCCAGTGCAGGAGCTAACCAAAAACAATAGGAGGAATAACGTGTATTTCATAGGATAAGTAATTCAGGGTTAAAGGTAAAAAGTATCGTGTTCACTGTGCACAAAGTTAGCCGGGTAAGCCACTGATTTTATTAACTTTGCAGCCTTGTTTTAAATTATGATTGAAAAGTTAATAGAAATAAAGAATCGTTTTGAGGAAGTAGGTCAACTTTTGGGACAACCGGAAACCGTGAAGGACCAGAAGAAATTCCAGCAGTTGAGCAAGGAATACCGGGACCTTGAAAAGGTGGTGATTAAATACAATCAATACCAGGCTGCATTAGATGGCATTCAGCATGCCAAAGAAATATTGCATAAAGAAAAGGATACGGAGTTTCGGGAGTTAGCCAAAATGGAATTAGATGAGCTGGAACCAAAAAAAGAGACCCTGGAGGCAGAGATTAAAGAGCTTTTGATGCCTAAAGATCCGAATGATGACAAGAACTGTATTTTAGAAATCCGCGCTGGTACTGGTGGAGATGAAGCTGCAATTTTTGCGGGTGACCTCTGGCGTATGTACCAACGCTTTTGCGACAGACGAGGATTTAAGATGTCCGTAATGGATATTACCGAAGGTACGGCAGGAGGATACAAAGAAGTAATTACTGCAATAGAAGGAGAGGGTGCGTATGGAATTTTCAAATACGAATCTGGTGTGCATCGTGTGCAGCGCGTACCAGACACGGAAACACAAGGCCGGGTGCATACTTCTGCTGCTTCGGTAGTAGTGTTACCCGAGGCTGAAGAAGTGGATGTAGAGATCAATCCTGCCGACATAGAAGTAATCACTTCCAGATCTGGCGGTGCAGGCGGTCAGAACGTAAACAAGGTTGAAACCAAAGTTCAAATGACCCATAAGCCTACGGGTATTGTTATTACGTGTCAGGTTGAGCGATCTCAACATGGCAACCGGGCCCGTGCTCTGGTTATGTTGCGAGCCAAACTTTATGAACGTGAACTAGAGAAAAAGCAAGCTGAAGTGGGGGCTTCACGCAAAAGTCAGGTGCGTAGTGGCGATCGTTCTGAAAAAATCCGCACTTACAACTATCCGCAAAGTCGGGTTACGGATCATCGGATTGGCTATACACAATACAACCTCCCCGCAGTGATGAACGGAGAGGTTGATGAGTTTATCAATCAGCTTAAGATTGCTGAGACGGCCGAGAAGATGACTAACAATTCAAATTAATTTTCGTCTTTATCCGCTTCATCCGCTTGCTTTATTTGTTCATCCAGAATTTTATCGATGATATCCATCTGGCGCTTATCAATTGTCTGATCTGTTTTAGCCTGCTTTTTCATGAAACGGAACATGGCGTTCTTTTTAATTTCATAGGCCATAAAAACAGTGTACTTGTTTTCTTTCTTATTAAAATATTTCTCTTCGCCAATCTTGCGTAAATCAGCCATGTTAGTATTCATCACTTGTCTTACCAGGCTTTGAAATTTATCAGCGACATCAGCGGCATTCGCATTTTCTGTTTGACCGAGATATTGATCAGCCACCTGCTTCATGGTTGTATTTACCTGACCCGCCAATTGGGCTTTAGCCTCAATATCAGCCTTGCCACGGGCAATGTTGTCCTGTGAACTTTCCCCCTTGCCAGTTGCGCGGAAAAAGCGATTGTTGGATTCATAGGCGTTTCCGCGGAAGGGCTCCTTTACTTTCTGCCCAAACGGACTGGAGCCACAGGAAGTAAGAATCAATAAAATTACAAATGAAGAAATCAGATTTGTTTTCATAATTATTGTTTTAACAACGAGATAGACACTAATACAAATTAGTAAAAATTGTGCCAGAGTTTATGCTTGATCAGTCCGAATAATTAATTGCCACCGAAAAGCCCATTTCCAGTTCAAAGAAAAGTCTTTAATTCCAGCTCTTTGAAGGATGTCTTTAAGCTCATTTTTTGAGAAAGCCCTAAGTACGGATAATGGGGCATCGAACTTTACCATGGCTGACTTTGAGAAAAATTGTGTTAAAACTTTGATAGAATGATAAGCCAGCGAATGCCGGTGGATATCATTAATCATGATTGATTTTGTTTGTTGCTTTAGAGAGGAAAAAAGGGTGACAAGTTCTGCGTCCGTGAAGTGGTGCATGAAAAGGGTGGCTAAAACAATGTCAAATTTTTGATCCTTAAATTGCTGTGAAAAAACACTAACAGATTGAAAGGATATGTTGCTGAATTTTTTTGAATGATTCTTTGCATAATCAACTATGTGAGGATTTGCATCAAAACCCGTCAGTATTACATTTCTATTTTCTTGCGCGGCCAGTCTTGATAGGATTCGCAGCATCTCCCCGCTACCGCAACCGAGGTCTGCAATATGCAGTGATTGTTCTTTCGGAATTGTTCTCCAGATTGATTTTATCGCCTGAAGGGTAACCCTATTTCCTCCCAGCCACTGATTAATAAAATCCAATTCACGTAAAGTTTGATCTACCACATTGCCATGACAATCCAGATCATCCATAATCTCCACACCCATCGAACGAGAAGAAAAATCAACATGAACCACATTTTTCATGTCAGTGATTTTGAATTTCCAGAACCATGCTTTCGAGGGTAAGCCCGGGACCAAAAGCAAAACTTAAGATTTTCTTGCCATCGTCAACACCATATAGTTTATTGTTGATTTCCTGCAGTACAAATAATACCGTTGGTGACGACATGTTTCCATAATTTTTAAGCACTTCATAACTGGCGTAATTCTGTTCTTTGGTTAAACCAAGCTCTCGTTCAATCACCTCCAGAATTTTCTTGCCACCCGGGTGAATGGCGAAATAAGAGATGTCGGAAAGTTGATTCGAGATTCGGGCCAGCAACGAGGTGGTTAGATTTTTTATTCCATTACGAATCACTTCCGGTACATAGGCTGATAGGCGCATTTCGAACCCAAGGTCTCCAATTGTCCAGGCCATATCTTCTTCACCATCGGCTGCGAGATCACAGTAAAAACTTACCGGCTTAAGGTTTAACCCCTTACGCGGACTACCTTCGATAAACAAGGCTGCTGAGCCATCCGCAAAAAGCGCATTCGCGAGCAAATTATCTTCAGTTGATTCTTTTTGAAAGTGAATGCTGCATAGTTCAGTACAGACTACCAGAACTTTTGCATTCACATTTGATTGACATATTGTATCAGCGATTTTGATTGCATTAAAGGCAGCATAACAACCCATGAAATTTATGCAAATCCTCTCTACGTTAGTAGAAAGTTTTAAAGATTTAACCAAATCAATATCCAAACCAGGGGCATACATTCCCGTACAGCTAACAACTATTAAATGGGTAATAGAGTTATAGGAAAATGAATCCACTTTATCCAAACACTTCGTTATTGCGTCAATGCTTAATGCAATGGATTTTGCTCTAAATAATTCAAGTCTTTGTCGTGTGGAAGGAAATGGCTCCAGATTGATTGTATTGCTATAAAAATCAAATCCATCTTCTTTGCCATAATCATCAACCACGGAATACCGGGTTTCTATCCCGGACGCCCTGAAAATGGCTTTCAATTTTCGTGCTTCATCGGCTGTCAATTGCATGGCGCGCACCATAAAATCTGCTAAGACGGGCTGGTTGACTTTATTTGCAGGGTTGGCCGTGCCGATGGAGGTTATAAAACTCATGGTATCAAGTATAACAAAAAGCTATCCATATTGATTTAAACAATAATGAATTCATTACCTTGATCGGCTAATATTTTCTCATTTCAATGTTTTCGAGTTCTGCATGGCTTCATTTGCGTATTCCATTCTCTTTCTTTCTGATGCCCGTGTATGTTTTTGCACTTGGCATCTCCCCTAATCTTGGCGAAAGCCGGCTACTTTGGTCATTTATAATTATCCATGTGTTTCTCTATCCGGCAAGCAATGGCTACAACAGCTATTTTGATAAAGATGAAAAAAGCATTGGCGGTCTTAAGAATCCACCTCCTGTTACCACAGGGCTTTATTATTTATCACTTCTCTTTGATGTAATAGCCCTTGTACTGGGCTTTCTTAAGATAAGTGGACTATTTGCCATGATGCTTTTAATCTACGGACTCGTGTCAAAAGCCTACAGCCATCCTTCTATACGGTTAAAAAAATTCCCTATTGGTGGCCTACTTACAGTAAGTGTATTTCAAGGGTTCTTCACTTTTTTGATGTGTTATATAGGTATCAATGATTATGGTATCGAAAATCTGTGGAATAGCAGGGTGATGGTGCCAGCGATCCTCTCAAGTATAATTTTGTTGGGCACCTACCCCATGACACAGATTTACCAACACAAGGAGGATACAGCCCGTGGAGACAAAACAATCAGTTTACTATTGGGTATTAAGGGCACGTTTATTTTTGTGCTCGTTATTTTCATATTAGCTACGGCAGGCTACGTGACTTATTTCTATTCCTTCTATTCCTTGCGGTTTGGAGAAATTTTCCTTTTGTCGCTTTTCCCGGTAGTTGTCTTCTTTCTGATTTGGTTTTTTCGGGTTTGGAAGGATCCTGCAAAAGCAAATTTTGCCAATACGATGTGGCTTAATTTTCTTTCGGCATTTTGTCTCAATGCATTTTTTGTCTGGTTCTTTTTAGAGACCAGCCATATACTTCAGCTTTGAATCTAGCTGATCATCATTCCAGTCCGTTCCAACAAGACTTTGGTTGCCTTAATACCTTCGGCTTCGCTCAACACAGTTCCTTCATATTCAATACCGATATGTCCGGTATATCCGGTTGCTTTTACAATAGCCAGCATGCGGCCATAATCCGTATCGGTGCAATCACCATGTTCGTTAAAGTTCCCTGATTTGGCACTTACCCCTTTGGCAAAGGGCATCATCTCTTCTACCCCTTTATAGCGATCATACTCTTCAATGCATTTTGACTCCCAAACATCGCCACTCTCGCGTTTAGTACAAAAATTTCCAAAATCGGGCAAAGTTCCACAATTGGCCATGCCCACCTCCTTCATAACACCGCTCAACCATTGTCCGTTAGATGAATAACTTCCGTGATTTTCAACAATTACATTAATACCTATTGGTTGGGCATATTCGCTTAATCTCCTTAGCCCATCGGCACCAGCTTTAGCGACCTCTTCTGCAGTACCAACACCAAAACAGTTTACGCGAATAGAGTGACATCCCAGGAATTTTGCGGCATCCACCCACTTGTAATGATTTTCAACAGCGGCTGTTCTCTTTTTTGCATCGAGGTTAGCCATTTCACCTTCACCATCGCACATGATCAATACATTCGTAACTCCAACATCACCTGCGCGTTTGTTAAGTTCAGTGAGATAGGAGGTATCTTTTGCCTTGTCCATGAAGAATTGATTCACATACTCTACTGCACTAATGCCAAATTCATTTTTTGCTTTAGCAGGGAACTCAAGGTTTTCAAATTCTTTGGCAAATAAAGCTTTGTGAAATGACCATTCGGCCAATGATATTTTGAAAAATAATTCCTTGGCACCAGCTTGTTCACCGGATGGAGCCGATGCTTCCGTGGTCGGTTTTCCTGTGCAAGAAATGAATGAACTTGCACTTATGCCACTTAGAGTCAGTAACCCTAATGATTTGATAAACTGTTCGCGATTCATAGGAATGGATGTTACATTTCGAAGTAATATAAAGAGATGAAATTCTGTAGTATAGTTTCTTTTGCTAAGTGGCTAAACCTGTACGAGGAAGGATTTTAAAAGGGGGCTCCATGGGTTTGACGGATAATAAACTCAGCTATAGGTTTTGATTTTCGCATCAGGTTAACGGCAAGATTGGAAGCCCATTCATCACCAAAGAGACGTTGGATTTGCCGACCAGCCCAAAGCCTGCGGGCAAAGTGCGAATTCCAGGAGTTTGTGTAATTATTCTCTAATTGCAATCGGGTTAATTTTCCATGGATAAAATCCACAACCAAATCGGTCAGGATTTTTGCAGAATGTATAGCCATAGCCATACCATTGCCACACAATGGAGTAATCATGCCGGCCGCATCTCCAGCCATGAGCACATGATTTTCTATAGGCGATTTGGTAACAAAGGAAATTTCATTGATCACCTCAGGACGTTCGAATAAAAACTCTGAATTCTGAAAGACAGATTTAATAAATGGATTTTTATGCAAGACTTTTTCCTCCATTTCTTTTATGCTGCCGTGTTTTTTCAGATTGTTACGATGGGTGAGATAACAGAGCGTATACTTACTATCTTCCACTCGACTTAGTCCGCAATACCCACCCTTAAAATTGTGTAGGGCAATAAGGTCTGCCGGATGATCGGTGTGGATATGATACTTAACGCCCATGTAGGGTGATCTTTTTTTGATAAAGTCTCTATTCAATGAGACATCCATTCGGGATCGCTTCCCAAATGAACCAATAACAAGTTTTGATGTATATATTCTTGAATTGGTTTTAACCTGAAATTGCTCATCTGTGAATTGAATATTTTCAACTTCTGTATTAAGAATGAAATTCACCCCTCGGTTAAGTGCCGTTTGATAGAGAAAGTGGTCAAAGGTATAGCGGCTGATTCCGAAACCTCCGAGATCTAAAGGCAGGAGCGCCTCATGACCATTCACGGAAGTAAGTTGAAAGCGATTTATTTGAGGGATGCTCAATTCTTGAGGAAACAGTCCATTAGATTTTAAGAATGGAAGCGTCTCATTTGAAACATACTCCCCACATACCCGATGAAAGGGATAGGTCTTTTTCTCGATCAGGATAACAGAAACAGCCTTATCGGCCAGGCAGTTTGCGCAAATCAAACCCGCCAATCCACCCCCAACAATAATTACGGATTCCAATTTTGTTTAATTATTAAGACTGAAAACCCTGTTTTTCCAAACATCGTCTCATAAAAATTAAATTAACAATAAATCCCCGAATCCAATTTGATCGTTTAATTGTTTTAGACGTATACTTGAATCTATGGACAAAAGCTCAAACCAGAATGAAGAGTTCAATGTGTTGGTGGTTGGTAACAACCCTATTGAGCTAACCCGAACCTTTGATAGCCTCAGGAAGATTCGTGATCATAAAGTGATTACCGAAATCGCGTTTGATTTAAGGAGTATAATCGATCGTCTTACGCACTTTAAGCCTAACTACATTGTACTTGATGATAACCTTGGCCAGCATCAGTTGAAGGCCGCAGTTGGCGTGTTGATTAGAAATCGCAGAACAAAAAATATTCCTATAACAATTTTGAAAAACTCCAATTATCAAGAAGCGATGAATACAGGAGTAATGAATTATATTTTAAAGGATTCTATTACTGGCGAATCATTATATACGGCTCTCAAAAATTCTCTAAAGTTTAAAAAGACTCAACTCTATTTGCAGCAGGCCTATAAAAGAAGAAAGGGTCAGTTATTAAGAGTATTACTACCGTAACGTCACAGCGGATCTTCCAGCCTGAATTGCCGTTTAATTTTTTCTCCCCCTCGTTCAATCTGAAGAGTTATTCTTCGACCCGGTTTTGAATTTAAAAACCCGCTGATTGAATTAAGATCCAGGTCTGAAACTGAAATTCCATTTACACTCAGTATACGGTCTCCAACCTGTACATCAGCTTGTTGCGAGGTAGAGTTTGCGCGAATGTTTGTAATTTCAAAATTTTTAAGCCTGGCACCCTTCGCACGTATGGTTAATCCACTCAAACTATAATAAAAATCTTTTTTGTATTGGGAGTTCTTTTTAAAATAAACTCTCTCACCCGGGAAATTGTAAATCACTGTAAATCGACTTAAAATTTCGCCACCAATTGATCCATTTCTAAAGACGGATCGACTTGTTTTCAATGTATCCATATATGCATTTGGATCGGGAAAATTTGTAAGGACATTGGAGATCTTGTATTTCCCAAGATTCAATGAATTTATCTTTCCAATCTGACCCATAATCACGCCCCCTAATCCTCGGCCAATAATACTGGTCACATTTTTTTCTGGTACTCTTATTTTAGGATTGGAGCTTGTTTCAAGAAAAAGGCCATGGCTTGCACCGCTATCAATCAATAATTTGGCGCTAAGTGTAGTGGTGTCATTCATTTCCAAACTTACTGTTAAATAAGGCTTGGTATCCTCAATATGAATGGGCAGCCACTGAAATTTTTTCTTCTCTCGGAATCTCTCGGGCAACATAAGCGTGAGAGTTTTTCGCTCATAATCAACCTCTATAATGAAACGACTAAAAAGTTCATACCCCATGATGCCATGAACATCGGTACCTAAATAATTTCTTAGTTCAAGATAATCCTGATCCAACACTAACATGGCGTGTCCACGGCCTTGCACCCCAGGCATATCCAACGAAACGTTATTTGTCACATAGGCATCAACTAGCTTTTCGCCACCCGGGCCGGCAATTGTGTATTTACGTGAGTACTGTAAATTCAGGATATCGCTATATGCTTTTTCAGTAAGAATAGAAGTACGAACTCCGGTATCCAAAATAAATTTTAGAGGTAATTGATTATTGAGAATCATGGGAACAACCACCAGGTTATTGTAGATCTCGATCGGAAATTGAACCTTGGTTTTGCCAGGAGGAAGTGAAAAACCCAGCACCTGTGCCTTGCAAAAAGCAACAGGCATCAACAAAATAAGGGATAGCAATGAATTCCGTAAAACCATGAGTAGGTAAAGCCTCTTTTAAAGCTACCAATTTTTAGGTAAGCTCTTTTGATTAAACGCTAATTACCCCAAGTTGGATGAGGAGTTTTTTGGGGGAATCAGTCACCCTGATTTCCTGAAGATTTTTCGATTGAAGAAATCCCTCCTTCACCATGGTTTCCATTTGAGATAGAAGCGAATCGAAATAATTGTGTGTATTTAGTATTCCCACGGAAGCATGAATCAAGCCTAATTGTTTCCAGGTGAGAATTTCAGCCAACTCATCCAACGTGCCCCAACCACCAGGTAAAGCAATGAAGGCATCGGCCAAATCTGCCATTCGTCTTTTTCGTTCATGCATGCTGCCCACTACTTCTAATTGGGTTAGCCCAACATGGCCGACTTCTTTCTGCATCAGAAAGTCGGGGATAATCCCAATTACCTTTCCCCCCCTGCTCAGTATCTGGTCTGCCAGAACCCCCATAAGGCCGATATTTCCACCGCCATAGACCAAAGTCGACCCGGTTTCACATAAGAGGGAAGCCATTTCTTCTGCAGCATCCGCGTAAACAGGGTTATTACCCGCACCCGATCCGCAGAAGATGCAAATGTTCATTAGTAGAATGAAAGATGATTAATGCTTAATGTCGTGCTCGTTATCGCTCACTTTGCGATTTGGGAAGGCCCAAACGGATACGATAGCAAGAATGAAAAGGGCAATTACAACACCAAAAACTGTCATGGTAGGATATTTTTAACAACCAAATTTAGATCAACCAACTATAATATTTGCAAAATCAACCTTAAAAATTGTAAACTCGTGAACTTATTATATTCTATAGAGTCATTGCGCCCACAAAAATAACGAGTTCCCATGAAGAAGTTCCTTCTTGTTTTAGGTGTTATTCTAATCATAATTCTGGGAGTACTCACCTATTTTAGGGTGTTCTATACCAAGTCCTTTAGTCCGGAAGATGAAGTTACATTTGCGAATGGCGACTTAAAGGTTAAGGTATTTTATAATAGGCCATATAAAAAGGGGAGGGTGATTTTTGGCGAGCTTGTACCATACGGAAAAGTGTGGCGAACGGGGGCCAACGAAGCAACCATTTTTGAAACCAACAAGGATCTGAATTTTGCTGATAAAACGCTTAAGGCTGGTAAATATTCATTCTTTACTATTCCGGGCGAGCAGGCATGGTCAATAATTTTTAATACCGAAACCGGGCAGTGGGGCGTAGGATTTAATGGAGAGGCTAATCGTAATCCTGCGAAAGATGCGCTCACTCTTGATGTGCCCTCTGTTTTACAGGAAAAAGAATTTGAACAATTCACAATTTCAATAGAGAAAGCAGGGGAAGAGATGGAGTTAATTTTAATGTGGGATAAGACCCTGGTGGCTGTACCCTTTACCTTAAAATAAGCGACTAATTGACCTTATTTTTTCATTAATCTTTCCCAATCCTTGGTATCTTTGACATTTCAACCTGGTTAACAAACGAACATGATACAAGTAATTCCCTCCATAGCAATACGCAAGGGGAAAGTGGTGAAAATGAGGAAGGGGGATCCTTCCAGTGAGAAGGCCTATGATGAAAACCCACTCGATTTAGCCAAGCGATTTGAAGACCATGGAATTGAAGTAGTGCATCTTGTTGATCTGGATGGTGCAGAGCGTGGTAGCCCTAAGAATTATCATGTATTGGAAGCTATTGCCGGCCACACAGATCTTAAAGTCGATTTTACCGGTGGTATATGCACCGATGGGGATATAGGAAAGGCTTATGAGTTTGGAGCTGCTTACATTACTGCTTCCAGCATTGCCGTAACTGACCCGGAATTGTTTGCTTCCTGGATTATTTCTTATGGTCGCGAGAAGATGACCTTGGGTGCCGATGTCACAGATATTGAATCCAAAAAGATTGCTTTTCGGGGGTGGTTAAAGAAGTCAGAGATCACATTGTTTGATCATCTTCAATATTTTTATGATCGCGGATTGAAGTATGTGAAATCAACCGATGTATCCCGTGATGGCGTGTTGGAAGGCCCTGCTTTTTCATTCTATCAGGATATAATTGATAACTTTCCTGACTTGCAGGTTTTAGCCAGCGGTGGTGTGCGCGGAGTGGATGATATAAAACGTCTTAATGAAATGGGGGTATTTGCGGTTATTTTTGGCAAAGCCTACTATGAAGGGATATTGAAACTAAAAGATCTTGAGCAATTTCTTGTGAAGAGTAAATAAAAAAAACCCGGTGCTAGCCGGGTTTTTTTTGCTTAGTTCAATTAATATTTAATGGGGAAAAGGAAATATCCAGATCGCTTTCTCCATCCAGTGACGTTGAGTTGGTTGATTTAATATCAGGTTGATGTTTTAGCAATACCCTGAATGTTTTGTCAGTTCCGGAATCAGCACCGGTAGTCCATGAAGTAGTTAAGCCAATGGGTAAGCTGTTTTTGTCTTCGTCTTGATAATTTACAGTGCCCGGTGCACTACCAATATTCCCACTCCCTGTTGGTGAAGAAAATGCACCACTTGTCCAACTGAAGAAAAACTGATGTTCATCGCCTTCTGCCAGTACCTCCTTGCTGACATCGTATCCATCTGCACCCGGATTGTAAAGCCCATTTATTAATTCGATCGTCAGGGTGTAGGTAGTTTCTTTAGAAAGGTTTATAGGACCGTCTATTTGAAGATCCTGTGAACCTTCTCCATCGGGGTCTGTGGCCGTTACAGTAATGGTAGTGCCACCACCGGTTGGGGTAAATTTTAGAATTGCTTTAGTAATTAATTCAGGAATGTTTTCTGGTTCGGGTTCATCATTCTTGCAGCTCATTAAAAAAGAAAGTGATCCAAGAATAAAAGTCAGAGTGAGGATTTTGATGATTTTCATAGTTGAGATTTGGAAGATTTTAGAAACTGTATTTAAGAGCCAAAACAATATTTCTACCTAAGTCATCAGAATAGTAACGCATCCTGTTTGTGTATTCGCGGTATGAAGCGTTGAATAAATTCTCAACGGAAAATCGAAAATCGATTCTGGATTCGTTAACAGGTTTGGTCACACCTGCGCTCAGCGAACCCAGAAAGTAACCGTTTGGTGCGGCCACAAAATCGAAATTACTGTTGTCATCTTTAAACAAATCGATTCCCTGTTCTTTGGCATCTATGATATCCTGGATTGGCACCACACGGGGAGCCCGATATTGTTCTGCCACATACTTAACCCGCGCCTCAGCATACAGATTTAACCATCGTGCACTTTGATTTTTTTCATAGCGCACCGCCAATTCATATCGGTTCGATGGAATAAAAATGAGATAATCATCATTTGTTTCATCAGTCGCCCGAAGCAGGGAGATTTTTGTATTTATAGAAAAGGATCTGTTAAGTGAATAATGCAAGGATAAGTCGGTGCCTAAAAAGGAAGCATCTGTTTGGATGTAGCGAAAGTAAGGGAAGACTCCACGTGTACTTTCCGTTACCCCCCGGGGTTTGAGGTAAGTGTAATTAAAAATGTAATTGATATATCCTGACAATTCCCCATTCCATTTTCCCTTTTGAAGCCGATAGGTGTTAACCCATTTCAAAGCCTGTTCAGGTTTAAAATTCACAGCATCAATATCAAGAACCTCATTGGTAGACTCGTCCAATAAAAGACCATACTCAATAGCGGCAGCACTTTGATGTGTACCTAAACTATACAATTCAGCCACGTTGGGTGGCCTCCAGGAACTGCCGAGATTACTTGTAAAGGAAGAGTTTTGGTTGATTTTATATGTGCTGCCAATCGTGCTGCTAACGTTGTTAAACGATAGTTGCGATTTGTAAAGTTGATTCCGATAATCATATCCGGCTACATCATAAAGTTTGAAATCATAACGCGCCCCTAAATCCCAGTCCCAGTTATTAAAGGAAATCTTTTCAATCCAGAACAAGCCTGCCGAGTAATTGGTGAAGTTTGGAATAAAAGGAAGGGTTTGTGTGCCATCAATTTTATTGTTGTCCTGCCACATTCCATTTATACCTAAGCTACGAGAGTGTTTTTCACTTTTGGTTATCTGCCAATCGGCATCGAGCGTTTGCGTGTAGAGAATGTAACCAAGCGCAGGTATTTCCTGTAGTGCGCCTCTTCGCATGTCAAATTCTTTTCGGTTGTTTATCTGTAAACCATACTGAAGGGTAAAAAGATTTTTACCATAGCGTACATGACTGTTGATTTTTAAGAGATCGTGTTTTACTTCTTGTCGTGGGGATTCAATTGAGTAAGTAAAGTCTTCAGTATATTGAGGAGGTTCGCGGTCGATAGCATTGGCAAGGTCTTCGGTACTGCTGGTTGCGGAGCCACGCAAAATTCCTATGGTTGTGTTAAAATGACTGTAGAAAAATTCAACGCCTTTCATTTCTTTGTGATAACCCACAGACGTAGAAAAATTCAATTCTTCAAAACCAGTATTTGAGAGGTTGTAATCCGCAGCATGCGAATCTCCAAATTTCTTTCCTGTACCCTGAATTCGCCAGCCCCAACCGTTAAGATTTTTCAAGCCCCCTTCTAAAAGGGCAGAAACAGTACCACCTCTTCCATTCGTATTTCCAATCAGATGAAATTGCCCGCCTAGCTTCTGATCCGTTGGCAGTTCACCTGGAGTTACCACAATCACCCCACCAAGGGCATCCGTGCCATACTTAAGCGCACCAGCATCTTTAATGACAACCAAATTGGTAGCAATAAAAGGATCGATTTCTGGCGCATGTTCAGCACCCCATTGTTGTCCTTCCTGCCGGATTCCATTATTCAAAATCAAAATCCTCTGACTATGGACACCGTGGATGACTGGTTTAAATATGGCAGGTCCGGTTTGAATTGAATTAACACCGGTTATTCCCTGAAGGGTCTCACCTAAAGATTTCCCCTTTTTTTCCTCAAGCTCCTGAGATGTCATGCTTGAAAAATTACTTGCCTTCCCCACGTTTACCGGGTGATCAGAAACAATAATTTCATTCAATACTTGTTGAGAGGGGGTTAAAGGAAAGGTAAGTTCATCTGATCTATCAAGTTTGAGTTTATTTACATAAGGTTCATAGCCCAAAAAATTGATTTCAATGGTATACTTTCCGACACAAAGATTCTCGAATACAAAGTCACCCTTTTCATCAGTTACCCTACCGGTCTCAGTTTCCTTAATGAAAACAGTAGCGCCAGCCAGACCAATACCAAATTCATCGAGAACCCGACCTTTAAGAGTTAGGGTGCAATTACCTTGAGCAGCAGAAAAGGTAGAAGCCCAGATAAAAGGAAATAGCAGAAATAGAAATTTTCTCAAATTGCAACAAAGTTGCAAATGTAATCATTTAAACAAATAGATTCGAAAGATTACACCAATGGATTATTGATCCACAATGTCTGAGATCTTAAACTTCTGAATGATGTAGTAAAGAAAGTTGAAGGAGAGTGCGTCTTCCTCTGTTTTACTGGCCTTTGTGGACTCAGAATTCTTGACTTTTGTCTTGGCAGGAACTGGTGTAATAACAGACTGTTCCCTTTGTAAGGTTGATTTTCCCTCAGGCTCAGAAAGCAACGGCTTTTCCTCCCTCGTACTTGGATCAGAAAAAGCAGGGGGTCCTAATTCGGGTGTTTCATTAATAGGAGAGCCTTCTTGGGCAAAAACAGAATTAACAGTAGATACCGTGAGGGTGATTGTGATTATGGCCAGTAATTGTGAAAAGTTTACCTTCATCTATTCCGGACTTTATAACCCAAACGATTTACCTTCGGGATTAGCTTTGCAAAATAATAATTTTTTGATAATGATCACCTTAGAGGACTTTAATAAAATTGATTTCAGAGCTGGGACTATCCTACGAGCCGAACCCTTTCCTGAGGCTAAAAAGCCAGCTTTTAAACTTTGGATTGATTTTGGGCCAGATTTAGGCATCCGAAAGTCTAGTGCCCAGATTACCGATTTGTATACCCTTGAGTCCCTTCCCGGAAGACAGGTAATCTGTGTAGTAAACTTCCAACCCAGACAAATCGCCAATTTCATTTCTGAGGTACTTGTAACAGGATTCCCGGATGCTGGCAAGAGGGTAGTTCTAAACTCAATTGATAAACCAGTGCCTAACGGGTCAAGACTTTTTTAACCTATGATTCTATTTTCTTCACTGGCAGCTATTTGCCAGGGTTCGATGATTCAACTTTATAAGGACCGGCAAGTAAGCGATTTGGTAATTGATAGCCGGAAGGCCTTGCTTTCTGACCAAGCCTTGTTTTTTGCGATCAGCGGAGCCCGTCATGACGGTCATGAGTTTATTTCATCACTCTATTCGGCTGGAATGCGGCAGTTTGTAATAGAACATTCTATCCCCCTGGACAAATTTCCCGAAGCAAATTTTTTGCTTGTGAAATCAGCCACATTAGCGCTGCAAGCACTTGCTGGCTTCCATAGAAGATCATTTAATGTTCCAGTGATAGGAATAGCCGGAAGCAATGGAAAAACAATAATTAAAGAATGGT
Organism: Cyclobacteriaceae bacterium; assembly: GCA_044229915.1. Classification (GTDB taxonomy): domain Bacteria; phylum Bacteroidota; class Bacteroidia; order Cytophagales; family Cyclobacteriaceae; genus ELB16-189. The sequence goes on along the minus strand of JBGASB010000002.1, from coordinate 299,336 downwards.
TATATCAACTTCTTTCAGGTGATTTTAAAATCGTCAAGAATCCCGGGAGTTATAATTCACAGCTAGGAGTACCGTTATCTGTTTGGCAAATGCAAGCCCATCATCAATTGGGGATTTTTGAAGCTGGTATTTCGAGACCTGGAGAAATGGAAAATCTTGAGAAAATTATCAAACCATCTATCGGAATTTTTACCAATATCGGGAGTGCTCATGATGAAGGGTTCTCGAATAGAAAAGAGAAGGCCTGTGAAAAATTAAAGTTGTTTACACATGTTGAAAAACTGGTGTATTGTTCTGATAATCTGGAATTGCATGAAGAAGTAAAGAAGACCGCAATCTCCACGATATCGTGGGGATTTCATGCAGATGGAGAATACCGCGTGAAGCAGCAGGATTCCCACATTACCATAATAGACAATAATCAGGAGTTTGAGTTTCAGCTGCCATTCACGGATAGGGCCTCAACTGAAAATGCTTTGCACTGTATCATCCTGATGCTCCATTTTAAGTACTCAGCACAACAGATACAGGATAGAATTCAATTGTTGCGGTCAGTCCCCATGCGATTGGAGTTGAAACAAGGCATAAATAATTGTCAGATCATTGATGATAGTTATAACAATGACCTTGGCGGACTGCAAATCAGTCTTGATTTTATGGGGAGCCTTCAAAAAAAACAAAAGACCCTCATTTTATCTGATGTTTTACAAACAGGATTGGATGATTATGCATTAGCCACTCGGATAGCTGCGATTGTTTTTCAAAGTGGGGTTCAAAAACTAATAGGCATCGGTCCGGTCTTAACCCAGCATCAGGATTTATTCAAGAGAAAGAATCTGGAGGCATATTTTTATGAAAGTACCGAAGTGGCTTTGGAGGCGATCTCCTGGGATGCTTTCAATCGCGAAATTATTCTGATAAAGGGAGCCCGGGTTTTTCAGTTCGAAAAGATAGTTGCCCGACTTCAACGCAAGATTCATGGTACCCGCATGGAGATTGATTTGAACAAGATGGTACACAATCTTAATTTTTTTAAGTCGAGGCTAAATCCAGGTGTCAAATTAATGGTGATGGTAAAGGCTTTTGCCTATGGAAGTGGGAGTGAAGAAGTGGCAAATCTCTTGCAATACCATCGGGTAGATTATTTAGGTGTTGCCTATGCAGATGAAGGTGTAGAGTTAAGAAAAAATCAGATCAGCCTTCCTATTATGGTCATGAATCCAACGGAAGAAACTTATTCAGCACTTATTTCTAACAAATTAGAACCGGTAATCTATAGCCTTGCTTCGTTACGATCACTCGTGGATTTTCTTCAGGGTCGGCTTTGCCTGATTCATCTTGAAATAGAAACCGGAATGCATCGCCTTGGGCTGGAAGATCAAAATTTAGATGAAGTAATTTCTATTCTGAAAGCGAATCGAAATATTTCAATAGCAAGTGTTTTTTCTCATTTGGCAGGGGCCGATGAGTCTCAACATGATGATTACTCGAACACGCAATGGAAATTGTATCAATCGGCTTATCAAAAAATTTCAACGGAACTGGGAGTCAACCCCATACGACACCTTCTTAACTCACCGGGCATTTTACGGATGCCCCACTATCAAATGGACATGGTACGGTTGGGCATAGGGTTGTATGGTGTGAATCCAACAACTAATCAGTTTGATCAACTTCAACCGGTGGCCACCTTAAAAACGGTGATATCTCAAATAAAAAAAATCAAAGCGGGAGAATCTGTTGGGTACGGACGGTGGGGCAAAGCCGATCATGATATGACCCTGGCTACAATAGCAATTGGGTATGCGGATGGATTTAGCCGCAGTTTTAGTCGGGGTGTAGGAAGCGTTCTGGTAAAAGGAAAACGCGCTTCGGTAGTTGGCAACGTTTGTATGGATATGACGATGATTGATGTAAGCGGAATTGAAGTGCAGGAGGGGGATGAAGTAATTATTTTTGGTGAAGGCTTATCGATTCACGAAGTAGCGGCTAGCATCAAAACTATTCCTTACGAAATTTTAACCAACACCAGTGAGCGCGTGAAGCGGGTGTTTTTTGCAGAGAGTATTTAAAAGTTTACTCTAAGGCATTGATGGTGACCCAGTATCGGTATGCCACCAGGCCTTTTTCAAGTTTAGATAATCTTGTGAGATCCCTTTGACTAAACCGAGGCATGATTGCTTTGTTGATTTTTGCCAGCGTTTTAAAAAGAAGTTTTTTCATGAAGATTACGTTAAAGGCTTAGCCACAACCAAGATTTTTTTTGAGATTCATTTTAGGAAGCCCGCCAAAATCGAACCGATCTTCCTGATTGTCCGGTTGGGATGAATCAGAATTCTTATCGCTTTTTTTAGTCTTTTTTGGCTTCAGAACTTTCTTTTTCACCATCGAAGATAATCATTGTTTAACTCTCCCTCTAAACCTATATTCGCACTGTTTAAAATTAATCTAAATAAGGAGTGAGACCCATAAAAAGCGTGGCCGACATGAAACCCGGTGAAACTGCTGTAATTTCGGGCTTTTCGGATGATAGACTTTCTGTAAAGCTCTTGGAAATGGGATTTCTGCCAGGCACCGCGGTGCGCTTCAATTTTACAGCACCATTGGGTGATCCGGTTTGTGTAAGTGTTTCTGGCTATGATTTGTCGCTGCGAATAGATGAGGCTTCAACCATTGTGATTCTTAACTAACAGCATGGCGGGTCCAAAGAAGTTAAAGATTGCCCTTGCGGGAAAACCGAACTCCGGCAAATCTTCTTTGTTCAATCAACTCACTGGCCTCAATCAGAAGATTGGAAATTTTCCAGGCATCACCGTTGATAAGCGGACAGGCATTTGTCAACTCAATGATCACACGCAGGCCGAAATTATAGATCTGCCTGGAATCTATAGTCTCTATCCACGGACACTTGATGAGAAGATTGTAGCTGAAATTTTAGCCGATCAGAAGGGATTATTCTATCCGGATTGTGTAGTGCTTGTAGCGGACGCAACCAACTTGAAAAATTGCATGTTGCTGCTAACTCAGTTAATTGATTTGAGATTGCCAACTGTGCTCGCATTAAATATGATGGACTTGGCTGCACAGTCTGGTCAGAGCATCGACATTCAAGAACTTTCATCTTCCCTTGACTTACCGGTTGTGATGATTAATGCGCGTACGGGTCAAGGCATTGAGGAGCTAAAGGAGATTTTGTCAGGCTCAATTAGGCCTTCTAAAAATCTGGTATTTAAAATCGCGGATGAAATCAAACCCCTGGTTTTAAAAATTAAAAAGAAATTTAGCCTTGCTACCGAGTATGAGGCTTATCAATTTTTGCAGCAAACTGACAACCTGGTATTTCTGAGTCCGGAGGATCGCAATTATATTCTTGCAGAAGCTAAAGCTGAGAAATTTTTTCCTCATAAGTATCAGGGAGCTGAAACCGTAATGCGCTATGGATTTATTCAGGATCTTTTAAATCGAGTGATACTAAAGACCTCCGATCCTGAATGGAAGAAATTTTCGTATCGGATTGATCGGGTACTTACTCATAAAATCTGGGGCTATCTTATTTTCTTTTCCGTGCTCTTTTTGATTTTCCAATCAATTTTTGCCTGGGCTCAGATACCCATGGATTTTATTGATAGCTCTTTTGCCAGATTAAGTAATTCGCTCACGGAAATTTTTCCCGAAGGCCCCCTCTTTGATTTAATCACTCAGGGAATTGTGCCTGGCATTGGCGGCATTCTGATTTTCATCCCACAGATTGCTATTCTTTTTGCCTGCATCTCGGTATTGGAGGAAAGCGGTTACATGGCACGAGTTGTTTTTCTAATGGATAAAATCATGCGCAAGTTTGGACTCAGCGGGAAAAGCGTTGTTCCCCTGATATCGGGAATGGCTTGTGCGATTCCGGCTATCATGGCTACACGTACTATCGAGAACTGGAAGGACAGGCTTATTACCATCTTTGTTACTCCCTTTATGAGTTGTTCGGCCCGGTTACCGGTCTTCACAATCCTTGTTGCTCTCATTATTCCTGAAGACAAACTTTTTGGCTTCTTTAATTATCAGGGCCTGGTATTAATGGGATTATATCTGCTCGGTTTTTTTGCCGCTATTATTTCATCCTATGTTCTAAAGCTTATAATCAAGACGCAAGAGCGAAGCTATCTTATTATGGAAATGCCAACCTATCGTAAGCCAAAATGGGCAAACGTTGGGTACACAATCATTGAAAAAACCAAGTCGTTTGTATTTGAAGCGGGGAAAGTCATTCTTGCTATCTCTGTTGTGTTATGGGTGCTGGCCAGCTACGGTCCTGCGGATCAAATGAGGCAGGCAGAGCAGAAAGTGCTGGAACAATCTGCAAGCCAACGGCTTACTGAACATGAATTACAAAGCAGGGTGGCTGCCTATAAACTGGAGCATTCCTATGCCGGCATTATTGGTAAAACGCTGGAGCCGGCAATCAAACCGCTTGGCTATGATTGGAAGATAGGAATTGCCCTTGTAACTTCCTTTGCTGCCCGCGAAGTGTTTGTGAGTACAGTAGCAACCATTTATAGCCTCGGCAGTACGGATGATGAACAAACAATTAAGGGTCGGTTAAAATCAGAAATTAATCCCGATACTGGTGGGCCACGATATACCCCAGCTGTAGGGTTATCACTACTTGTTTTCTATACACTTGCCATGCAATGCATGAGTACCCTTGCTGTTGTAAAACGAGAAACAAAAGGATGGAAATGGCCTTTGATGCAGTTAGCGTACATGACCACGGTTGCCTATCTGGCTGCCTTCATTATTTTTCAAAGTTTGTCCTAATCTTACATGATTCTTTCATGCTGACATTTTGGACCCTTTTCTGACTATATTTAGCCACATTATTGACAAACATGAGTTCTTCTCCCAAATCACAATTAGGTCTTTTATATATCGCGCATTTACTAATTAGTTCCGATGGAATTATAGATGCAAAGGAATATGAGGCCCTATCAAAAATTAAATACAAAGAATCTATACCTGATTCGCTTTTTAAGGAATTTGAAATAGCAGTAAAGGGAAAAAAGGAGCGAGATATTTATACAGAAGGTATAGATCTGCTTAATGGCTGTCCAGATGAAGAAAAGGTAAATGCATTTATTCATCTTTATAAATTGTCGGAGGTAGATGGTCGTGTACATGTGAAGGAGGTTAGGTTGTTACTTTATACTATTAAAAGTGCAGGCATAGAATTTAATGATGTGGTTGCTCGCGCCAATGCATTGACTAATTATTGATTGACCTTCGTTGCACTAATCTATTGATTCAGCAGGTAGAATTTTCTAATGACCCATGTCGGCCATATTTTATCAGAACTTCACACTAGGAGTATTAGGAGGAGGCCAGTTGGGCAGAATGCTTATTCAATCAGGTATTGACCTGAATCTTAGTTTCAAAGTTTTGGATCCTGATCCGCACGCACCTTGCTCTCAAATAGCAGACTTTACTTGTGGTAAGCTAACGGATTACCAAACCGTCTGGGACTTTGGTCAATCCTGTGATTTGATTACTATTGAAATAGAAAACGTAAACACCCAGGCACTTTCTGATTTAGCCAAAGCAGGCAAAAAAGTATTTCCGCAACCTTCAATCGTTGAACTAATTCAGGACAAAAGAAAGCAGAAGAATTTTTTTGTAGCCAATCAAATTCCAACAGCTGAATTTATTTTAGTAGAAAATCGGAATGATGTCATTACCAAGCAGCACTTTTTACCGGCTGTAAATAAATTAGGTCGTGAGGGTTACGATGGACGAGGAGTGCAGATGCTTCGAAATCAGAATGACCTATCAAAAGCATTTGATGCACCTGGGTTATTGGAGAAGTTGATTGACTTCGAAAAGGAGCTTGCAGTGATTGTTTCAAGAAACGAAAACGGTGAAATTTCTTCCTACCCACCTGTTGAGATGGTATTTCATCCGGAAGCGAATCTGGTGGAGTATCTCTTTTCACCAGCTCAAGTAGATCAGGCGATGCTCATTAAAGCAGATAATATTGCGCGAAAAGTAATCGATAAATTGAACCTGGTTGGATTGCTGGCAGTGGAAATGTTTGTAACCAAAAATAAAGAAGTACTGGTAAATGAGATTGCACCACGGCCCCATAATAGTGGTCACCAAACCATAGAAGGTAATGTAACCTCGCAATATGAGCAACACCTGCGGGCTATCTTAAACTTAGCTCCGGGAGATACCTCTATAGTATGCCCAAGCGCAATGGTCAACCTTTTGGGTGAAGAAGGATTTTCGGGTTTGGCCAACTATGAAGGACTTGAGGAGGTGCTAAAACTCGAGGGGGTTCATGTTCACCTTTACGGGAAGAAGCTTACAAAACCCTTTCGAAAAATGGGGCATGTAACGGTTGTTGACCCCGATCTGGAAAGTTTGAAAAAGAAAGCCAACTTTGTAAAGCAGACCCTTAAAGTAAAGGCATGAATAAGCCAATAGTAGGAATTATTATGGGAAGTCAGTCAGACCTTAAGATCATGAAAGAAGCGGCTGAATTTCTTGAAGAATTAAATATTCCATTTGAGTTGACAGTTGTATCGGCTCACCGAACTCCGCAACGAATGGCCGACTACGCATCAACAGCCCGGGCGCGTGGGTTAAAGGTGATTGTTGCGGGTGCCGGTGGTGCGGCTCATCTTCCTGGCATGGTTGCATCGTTTACTTCCTTACCTGTTATTGGGGTGCCTGTAAAATCATCCAATTCAATTGATGGCTGGGATTCCGTATTGTCCATTTTGCAAATGCCGGCTGGGGTTCCTGTGGCAACAGTGGCTTTGAATGGTGCAAAAAATGCAGGAATTCTGGCAGCTCAGATCTTGGGATCCCAGGACAAAAAAATAGCTAAGAAATTAGATGCCTTTAAAAAGGGCCTTCAAAAGAAAGTTGAAGATTCTTTTCGTTCCATCGAGAAGAAAGGCTGGAAGAACGTTGATTAGTATAACAACGAGTAATAAAAAATTGTAATTTCCCTTCGTTTTTTATTGTTCACCTGACCAAATGAACCCGGGAGAAAAAGGATGGCTTAAAGAGTACCTTGAGTTTCGCAAGGAATTGCTGAAAGATCTCACCGTTGAAAGCAAGCGTGCTTCTCACCCGGAGCATTCGCTTTATCGGGTTATACAACCCACAGGCCTTATGTATGGCCAGCCCGTTGGGGCTCAGGATTTGCCTGACTCCGATACCTGGGACGAAAAGGACAGGATGAAAATTTTATTAGCGGAAAGCCTTATTAGCAGCTCAATCTTATTTCACGACAAGTCGATAAAAACTCCTGATGAGCTTTCGAAAGTAATGGTTAAGGCTCTCGAAAACATCGGGAATTTTTATAACAACATCTTTCCTGAACTAGCAACACCAACAAAGACTTTGTTTGGTAGAAAAAAGACACCCCTTGAACTGGCTGAGAGAATTCTTGACAAGAGAATAGATTATACGTCTGAGTTTGATACCAATTTTTGGGTTCAGTTTTTTCATAACAGTCTGTTGTTCCTCGACATATTTATTTTTGGACAGTGGATTCATACCAATGCCGATCGTATTGTGTCTGATTTTTTTAAGTATGAACGCGAAGAACTTCGGTTTTCTGTAGTGAAGGTGATTGCCTGTGCTGCTCATGCAAACTCCACGATTGAATATGAAGAAAGAAGATTGCTGGAATTTTTTCTTCAGAGCACGGATTTGCCTCAGGACAAAAAAAGAGAAGCCAAGAAAATATTTGATGAAGGGATTTCGCTTGAGGAGATCAACTTACCCACGAATAACTCATGGATTCTAAAAAAATACTTTTTAGAGATAGCAATTCTTACGATCTGGGCCGATAAGCGGGTAGAAGATTCTGAGTTGGGATTTCTAAAGCAATTGTGCAAGTATGTTGGATTTACCGAAGAGGACCTTGAAAACAGCATGCTGGCCATCGAAGGATTTGTATTGGAGTACTGGGAGAAATTAAGCTACTTACAAAACCGGCAAGACTACCATCAAGTCAGCGAACAATTCATTGAGCGGATGACTAAAGTAACGGATTCCAATAAGAGTCGACTGGTAAAGGAGGTACAGGAGAGTAAAGAATTGATGGAGTTATTAAGAAAAGCCCGTGCTCACGAACTAAGCGAGGATGAAAAGCAGCAGATGCAAGTCTTATTGATCGCTGCCCTGAAAACAATCCCCACGTTTGTAATTATCTCGCTTCCGCAGCGGTTTCTCACTTTGCCAATTCTAATGAAAATCCTTCCCAATAATTTTTTTGCAGAAGTTGCTTAATCCAGGGGTTAATCCTTTAACTCCTCAGATTCCTTATCCTTGCGGGGTATCAATACAGAAAAAACAATTGAAAGTGTAAGCGTAATCAGAATCACCAGAAAGGAAATTGTGGGGGGCATGTCCGTTAAAACTTCTGGGATAAAATCAACGCCCTTGCCGATTTCCAGCAACATCTTGGCGCCAATGAAAAACAGAATAATAGATAGGCCCTTTTGGAGCAGGTAGAATTTGTCAATAATTCCTGATAGAAGGAAGAACATGGCCCGCAGGCCCATCACCGCAAAAATATTGGAGGTATAGATTATAAATTCATTAGTAGTAATTGCAAAGGCAGCCGGAATAGAATCGACTGCAAAAATTAAGTCGGTAGTTTCAATCAATACAATTACGAGAAAGAGAGGAGTAAACATCCACTTACCATTTACCCGGGCTAGAAACTGACCGCCCATTTCGTCCTTTGTGATGGGCAAGTACTTGCGGCAGAATTTGAGAATCGGATTTTTTTCCGGATCGATTTTTTCATCGCTATCCTCGAAGTATATTTTAATACCCGAATAAATAAGAAACACTCCAAAGATGTAGAGGATCCAATGAAACTTGTGAATGAGAATGGCTCCAACGAAAATGAAAACACCTCTAAAAATTACCGCCCCGAGAATTCCCCAAAATAGTACCTTATGAAAATACTCTTCTTTTACCTTAAAGAATTTTAGAATCAGCAGGATAACAAAGATGTTATCAACAGACAGGGCATATTCTGTCAGGTAAGCAGAAAAATATTCAAAAGCTCCATCGGCTCCACCACTTTCCTTATCCAGGGCATAAATCAGGTAGCCGAATACGGTGCTTACAAATACCCAAAAAATGGATTGATAAAGAGCCGACTTAGTCGAGATCTTGTGAGCGGTTTTGTTAAAGAAGCCCAGATCAAGAAGGAGGAAAACGAGGATGATGGCCCCAAAAATTCCGAAAAGAAAAGACTCATCACTTAGGTCTAAACCAAACAATGTAAATAACAACATGTCTTTTTCCAGGGTTTTTAGGGTCAAAAAAGAAGTGATTATCTGCCTATTGAGGCTGGTAATCACCACTTAATTTGCCGCCAAATCTACAAATTAATTCAATTCCAACATGGTGGCAATAAGTCTTTATGCACCGCTTAGAGAAAAAGAAACCGCTTTGATCAAGATTTATTGGCACTTGTCGCAAGTGCCTTGTATAAGCAAGTTCATTTCACGAACCCGATACCCTTTTGGAAGGGTTACTTCCGGAATGATCACATCCTCAAGGCAGTTGGTTTGACCACACTTTTCGCATTTAAAATGCACGTGCTCATGGTGATGTTCGTGTGAGGAGCATGGGTCACTGCACAATGCGTATTTTAGGCTACCCTCATCATCCAATACTTTGTGAATAACTCCTTTGTCAAGAAAGGTCTTAAGCGTTCGGTAAACTGTAACCCGATCAAAGGAAGAAGCAATTTCGTGCTCAATATCCGAATACGAGAGGGCAAAAGAATTTTTTATAAAGAGGTTAAGAATAGCCGATCGGCTGGTGGTCGTTCTCAGCTGGTAGTCTTTTAGGATTTCGCCTTCGGGCCTTTTCATCGCACCTCCAATTGTAACCTTAGCAAGTTACTATAAATACCATTATCAAGGGAGCTAAGTTCAAGGTGCGATCCGGACTCAGCGATTTCGCCATCCTTTATTACCATAATCCGATCCACCTTTCGAATCGTGCTAAGCCGGTGGGCAATTACAATGGTAGTCCGGTTCTCCATTAACTTTTCAAGTGCTTCCTGAACTAATTTTTCTGACTGGGCATCCAATGAACTTGTGGCTTCATCCAGAATGAGTATGGATGGATCTTTCAAAATCGCCCGGGCAATGGCTACCCGCTGCCGCTGCCCACCAGAAAGTTTTACACCGCGATCCCCTACAATGGTATCTAACTTTTCAGGAAAACTGTCAATGAATTCCCACGCGTTGGCCTTGATGGCAGCTTCTCTTATTTCTTGCTCCGAAGCGCCTGGTTTTCCATAGGCAATGTTCTCCCGAATGGTGCCCCCGAATAAAATTACTTCTTGCGGCACGATACCAATGTTGTGACGATAGTCAAATAGATTGTAAGTCTGATTATCCTTTTCATCTAAGCGAATACTGCCTGACTTTATCGGGTAAAAGCGCATCAGTAAATTAATAATCGTTGATTTGCCCGATCCACTCGGGCCTACTAACGCCACTTTTTCTCCCGGTTTAACTTTGAAACTGATTTTTTTTAGAACTTCTATATCAGGGCGTGTAGGGTAAGTAAACGACACCTGGTCAAATTCAATAGTACCTTTCAATTTGATGGGCTGGGTTAAGGCCGAACGTTCATCGGGCTGGTCCAGAATTTCAAGAATTCTTTCCGAGGCTCCCACCGATCGCTGTAACTGACTATAAATGTCTCCAAGCCCGGCTATCGATCCTCCGATAAAGGCCGTGTAGAGGACGAAAGAAAAAAGCTCGCCCACTTCAGCCTCGCCCGATTGAACCAGGTAAGCGCCATACCAACTTACAGCTACAATACCACCAAAGAGTGCGACAATTGTAAATGAAATAAATAATCCGCGGTAGCGCGAGGCGTGGATGGCCGTCTTTACTACTTCATCCAATGATTTTTTGTACCGAAGCACTTCAAACAATTCGTTCGTAAATGATTTCACGACTGCTATAGATTGAAGGGTCTCTTCTACAATCACATTTGAGATAGCTAATTGATCTTGTGTTTTCTTTGTGAGCTTGCGAATGAACTTCCCAAAAAATAATGCGGCTATTACCAGCACGGGAAAGGTCAAGAGCATGAAAATGGTAAGCTTAGGATAGAGAATAAATATTACCGGAATGCCTATTAACAAAACCAGTAACTGACGCAACAACTCTGCTAACGTAAATGTAAAGGTGTCTTGCAGGGTGCTTACATCGGAAGTAATCCGACTAATAAGTTCCCCTATCCTCCGGCTGTCAAAGAATGAAAGGGGCAACCACACAATTTTAGTATAGACATGCTGACGCAGATCGGCCAGAGTGCGCTCACTAACGAAAGTGAAGGTATAAACCCTGATGAATGAAAAAACACTTTGTATTAAAAGAATTCCGATCAGGGCCAGGGCAATTTGATTGATGCTTGTAAAGAAAAAATCTTTTTTGCCCTGTGCAACATCCAGTAACTTACCAGCAAAGTACGGGAAGGCCAACAGGGTGCCACTGGAAAGACCTAAAGCCACTAACCCCAGGATAAATGTCCACCGATAGGGCAGTACGAAACGGAAAACCCCAAGTAACTTTTGAACTCCAGATTTATTGAGTGGTCGTTTTTCCCCATCAGCCCTTAAATTCCGCTTTGCCATATGTGCTGACGCATTTGAGATAACATTAGTGTGCGGTGAGTAAAAATGAACCTTCAATCGAAAACTTAACCGAATCGCTCAAAATCATTTTTTGTGTTCCAGTTAACACATACCGGCTTAACAAAAGTTTTCCGGAAGCATCATCAAAGTCAAGCTGAAGTTGTCGTTTTGTTGAATAGAGAGTATTGTTTTCAACATAATAGGATTCGATTTTCTTTAAGTGAAGAAAATCATTCTGGTAGTAAAAGTTCACGAAAGGAACAGGGGAGGGATTTTTTGATTTGTACTGACGAACCATAAGATTACTACGACTATCCTTCGCTCCATCCAAAATTTCATAAGCATCTCGGTAAAGAGGCTTGTTTATTAAATCAAGCTGACGAAATACGTCTAGCTCATGCGCAAGTATAGCGCTATCAATTTTTATGGTTGATTGATCGCTTCTTCCATCCAATGAAACCGTTTTTAACAGAGAAGGATTTGCCTTTACAAGCAAATCCACTTGGGTATTTATTAGACTGTCGAAATCGAAATAAGGCTTGTCGTATTTCAGATTCGTTTGATTACACGACATGCAGGCGATGACAGTGGTCAGAAAAAGTAGAAAGCGTACCCGCATTATTTATCAATCAGCACTGTGCCAGTCATTTCTTTAGGAATTGCGACACCCATTAACGTTAAAATGGTTGGTGCCAGATCGCCCAATTTTCCATCTTTAATCTTGCCGGTGTAGGAGTCATCTACAAGAATGCAAGGTACCAGGTTGGTGGTATGTGCAGTGTTGGGTGTACCATCGTCATTGATCATCATATCGGCATTACCATGATCAGCAATGATTATGATCGCGTAGCCATTTTTACGGGCGGTTTCGGTTACGGCTTCATTACATTGGTCAACAGTTTCAACTGCCTTTACAGCGGCCTCAAAAACACCAGTATGCCCCACCATATCGGGGTTGGCAAAATTTAAGCAAATGAAATCAGCGCTCTTCTTCTCAAGTTCAGGGATAATTTTATCGCGTATGTCACGCGCACTCATCTCGGGTTTCAAATCGTACGTAGCTACTTTTGGGGATGGGCACATGAGTCTGGATTCGCCAGGGAAAACTTCTTCACGACCGCCAGAGAAGAAAAACGTTACATGTGGATACTTTTCTGTTTCTGCAATGCGGATTTGTTTCTTACCAGCCTTCGATACAATCTCACCGAGCGTGTTCTCCAGATTATCTTTATCAAAAATCACATGCACACCCTGGAAGGTATCATCGTAATTGGTAAGGGTAACATAGTGAAGGTTGAGCTTATACATATTCTGCTCATGAAAATCCTGCTGGGTTAGTGCCATCGTAATTTCGCGGCCACGGTCAGTTCGGAAGTTGAAACAAAGTACCACATCACCATCCTTAATAGTAGCGATTGGTTGATTACTGGCATCAACCGAAACAATAGGTTTGATGAACTCATCAGTAATTCCGGCTTCATATGATTTTTCAACGGCAGCCACCACATCGGAGGTTTTCTCACCCGTACCATGCACCATAACATCGTAGGCAAGTTTAACCCGCTCCCAGCGTTTATCACGATCCATTGCGTAATACCGCCCCACCACACTGGCGATTCGACCGGTGGTCTTGGCCAGGTGATTTTTCAAGTCGGTTAAATATCCAACACCGCCTTTGGGATCGGTATCGCGACCATCCATAAAGGCGTGGATGAAAACATTCTTAAGTCCCTGGTTATAGGCGATGGTACACAGCCCTTTCAAATGATCGATGTGTGAGTGCACCCCGCCATCGGAAAGCAAGCCAATCAAGTGAATTGATTTATTGTTTTTCTTCGCATAACTCAGCGCTTCTACCAACACCGGGTTGGCATCCAGTTCTTTTTCTTCAACAGCCTTGTTAACACGCACTAAATCCTGATAAACCACTCTTCCGGCACCAATGTTCATATGACCTACTTCGGAGTTGCCCATTTGACCAGCCGGCAAACCCACCGCAAGGCCCGAAGCTTCAAGCTTACTATGTGGATATTTTTTGTATAAAGAGTTTATGTAGGGAGTCTGGGCATTGTCGATAGCGGATACTTTCTTGTTTTTGGCAATTCCCCAACCATCTAAAATCATCAACAACACTTTCTTATTCATGGTAATTTGTTTTGAATTTGAGAGGCCAAATATATGGGTGATTTACCGCATTTGTCGCTCTTTTTAGGTTTGTTATGAACCAGATACATCAAAAACAAATGTTAGGTTCCCCAATGGTGGGCAACAAATTTTTGGTTACCGTATTAATGGCATAATTTTAGAGCAATGTTAAACGCTATGAAGAGCAAAAAGTGGGTTTTTACAATCGTTTTAGCCCTGATCTCGCATTTAATGTGGGCTCAGGCTGACATTTTTGCGCCCATGAAAGATGCATTGAAGGCCGGAAGTGCTAAAGAACTGGCTAAGTATTTTAATCAGTCCGTAGATATCAACCTGGAAGGCGAAGTGAATACTTACAGCAAGGCCCAGGCAGAATTTGTGTTGCGCGATTTTTTTAAAAAGTATCCTTCTTCCGATTTCAGTATTGAGCATACAGGTTCATCTAAAAGTGGATTACAGTACGCTATTGGAAGCTATAAGAGTAACAACGATAAATTTAATGTGCTCATCCGCGTTAAGCAGACAGCCAATACTTACCTCATTCACGAAATCAGTTTTGTGAAGGAGTGATGGCGACCTACCTTAGTGATCAAGCCATTCATGATTTTATTCAACTTGCATTAGCCGAAGACCTTGGCGAAGGAGATCATTCTACGCTTGGGGCCGTGCCGGCTTCAAAGAATAGCAAAGCCCGGTTACTGGTAAAAGATGAGGGCCTCATTGCAGGACTTACGGTAGCAGAAAAAATCTTTCACGAAGTTGACCCCTCCCTAAAGATTACACTATACAAAAAGGAAGGAGACATAATTCATAAGGGCGAAGTAGCTTTTATTGTGGAGGGTTCAGCACGTTCAATCTTATCGGCCGAGCGACTTGTGTTGAATTGTATGCAACGCATGAGTGGCATTGCAACATATACGCATCGGCTATGCAAATTAATTGAGGGTACAAATGCCCAGCTTATGGACACGCGCAAAACAACACCCAACTTCCGGTTAATGGAAAAGTGGGCCGTTGCTATTGGAGGTGGTAAGAATCATCGATATGCATTGTATGATATGGTGATGCTGAAGGATAATCACATTGATCTGGCTGGTGGGATAAGACCCGCCATTGAGAACATCAAAAAGTATCTGAAAGAACAAAATAAAAATTTAAAGATAGAAGTTGAAACCCGCACACTGAAAGAAGTTGAAGAGGTGATAGCTATTGGGGGCATTGATGTAATCATGCTCGACAACATGAGTATAGGAGACATGAGGCAGGCCGTGAAGCTGATAGGTGGAAAGTTCAAAACCGAAGCCAGTGGGGGCATCACTGAAGCCAGCCTGCGTTCTGTAGCCGAATGTGGAGTAGATTATATTTCAGTTGGGGCCCTGACACACTCAGTGAAGAGTTTGGATTTGAGTTTGAAAGTGGAAAAGTAAAATGTTTAACTTATCCAAACGATAATAAAGCAAGATTTGAGATGAAATTAATTGCATTCAGGGCCTTTCTGCTTTACCACTTAGTTTTAGGATTATCCCTCACCTACGGCCAAGAGAAAGTTGGCGAAATAGTAAATGACCATGATTTTGATATTAAAAAGAGTACTGATCTTTTGATTCTTAAAGATCCAACCGACTCTTTAAAAAAATGTCTTTTTGCCATTAACGGACGACAAATATTGGCTCAGGAGTTTGATAATAATTATCAGACGATTACTAGTCATACTTATGACAAGCTATACGACTTACAATTTCCAAACTTGATTGGCGGCATTTACGCAGAAAAAAAATCAATACTTATATATGCCAATGGAAGAAATAAATCCTTTAATGCTCTATCAGTTGATAATGAGAGAAAATTTTTGGTTAATAAAGAAATTAAAATAGGTAAGGATGAAATTTTTTTGGAATCGTTTGAGTCAGGAAAACACTTTTATCTTGTAACAGTCGGTTGGAAAAAATCTTATTTAGTCTTTTATAGAATTACTACAGAATTAATAGTTGAGACTTACAAGGTAGAATTAAATGATTATAAATTTGGGAATACTGAGACAGATCTTTACAATAATCTAATCGGGACATCAAACGATATTGATGTTTCAAAAATTTCATACGAGACAATAAATAGTCTTGGATCTTCATTCAATCGGGCAAAGATTTATACTTTCGATGATACTTTCGTCCTGACGTTGGATAAGCTATTCGGGCAAACGCTTATATTAAAAATCAACCTTTTATCTTGGGATGCTGAATTATTAAAATTCAAAGTCAATGATGATGATTGCAATAAGTCAAAAAGTAATTCTTTTCTATACTTTAACACGCTATTTAAGACACAAGTGTGTGATGATAGATTGCTATTGTCAATTCTAAATGTAGATACTAAAGAAATTATAAATCGTTATGAGGCCAAATCAAGTGAAGAAATTGAATTTAATAACACTCCTATAACTCAAGAAGGAGGTAACACGATATATGTTGCTAATGATAGCAGAGAATTGAAAAACGCAAATTCGCTATTTAGGAAGATTCATAATTCACAAATATCAGTGGCGGCCAATTTAACTAAACAATGTGGGTCTTGCTTTGAAGTAACAATTGGTTCCTTTGAAGAAAAGGAAATAGCTTCTGGAGGAGTCCCTAGCTATACGGGAGGGACATCTGTACCTACGGGAGGGTCCATGATCCCCGTTCAAGGTGGATTTAGTCCAACCTATTATGGGTACACCAAAAGTACCTGGGCAAAATCAGCATTTTTTAAAACTTTACTACAAGGAGATAATTTTTCTCATAAACCGGGTGAGATATATAAGAATGATTTTGATCTTATTGAAAAATATACTGAGACCAATGAATCGAAAATCATTACAAAAACTGTTTTCTATAAAGCTGGCAAATACTATCTGGCTTACTATAACAAAGACTCAAAAAGTCTCATAGTCATGAAATTTTAGCAGACTCTCAGTTTTAACCAGCCACTGAGACAATTTTATTCAGATTAGAAAATCCCACAAATCCCCATTATTTTTGCCCTCCTTAAAATTGTGTTGCTATGATTGTGAAGACCCGTAATTATCGGCTCGAAAAGAAAGACTATATAAAAATGGCCTTGAAGGCTATTTTGAAGCAACAATGGTGGGTAAGCCTGATCGTTCTGGCTATTTGTCTTGGCTTTGTGTGGATTCAAAGCATCTGGTGGTTTATCGGGGCAGCCCTGGGTGCTGGTTTGTATTTACTCTTTTGGTGGATTCAATTTTATGGGGTAACCCAACTGGAACAAGGCAAAATGCTATTTGAACGCTTCTCCTACGAAATCACCAGTCAGCAGATTGTAATGAAGCTTAACGCGCGCGAAGGTATGCCTATGAAATGGGATCAGATCAAGCGAGCACAGGTCGGCAAGGATTACTTCCTGCTTTTTGTAAACAAAGCCCAACTCATTCATTTGCCCTTTAAGATTTTCAATACTGACAATGAGCGCAAGTTTGTAGCAAGCATTTTGAAGACGAAGGGACTTGTCAAGTAGATACTCGTTGCTGGATACTTGATTCTGGTTGGGAGTATAAGGATATTTGAGAATGCCATCTTTTCAGCGACAAGATTCGAGTGACGAAACAGCATCCAGGATCAAGAAACGCTTAAGCCCACCGGAGGCACTCGCAAAAATCCAACGGTATTGTGCTTATCAGGAGCGATCGCACAAAGAAGTTAAAACCAGACTTTATGATTTTGGCCTTTATGGCACTCAGGTGGATGAGATTATTTCGCAGCTTATCACGGATGGATTTTTGAATGAAGAGCGTTTTGCCAAAGCCTATGCGGGGGGTAAGTTTCGAATGAAAAAATGGGGCAAGCTTAAAATCAAAAATGAATTGGAATTTTTGGGGCTTACTAAAAACTGTATTCAGCGCGGGCTTAAGGAAATCGAACCCCAGGATTACTCAAAAACACTTAAGACCCTGATCAAAAAGAAGACAGCCGAAATCAATGAAGAGAACCGTTTTAAAAAACGAGATAAGGTAGCGCGTTTTGTAATTGGTAAAGGCTATGAGCCCGAGTTGGTGTGGGAATATGTAAAAGACCTGCTACCCGATTAGATATTTGTATTGCGTACGACAAACCGTAGTAATAAGAAAAACTACGTTTGCTGATCTTTCGTTAAAGCAAGTATGAAAAGACTAATTACACTTACTTTTCTTGTTTTCACACTCAGCCAATTTGTACAGGCTCAGGAAAATGAGAGCCGGATTAAACTTTATAATTTAAAGAAGACCGTTGCCCTCGAGGGGTATGACCCGGTTAGTTATTTTGATAACAAACCTCTGGAGGGAAAGAACGAACTGAAGGTTTCTTACAAAGGGGTTAACTATTTATTTGCCACACCAAACAACGCAGCTAAATTTAAAGCGAATCCGGAAAAGTATGAACCAGCGTACGGTGGCTGGTGTGCTTATGCGATGGGCGAAACGGGTGAGAAAGTTAAAATTGACCCTGAAACCTATAAACTTGTTGATGGCAAACTCTACCTATTCTACAATTTCTGGGGCAACAACACACTTACAGATTGGAACAAAAATGAAGGGCCGTTAAAAGCAAAAGCAGACCAAAATTGGAAGAAAATCGCCCAATAGATCTATTACAAGCCTATTCATCGCTTGCGAGCCATAGTTTTAGATTATCTTTGTCGGGCTTAAGTTTGATTAGAATATGAAGCAACTTTATCAGGCAGGAAAAACAATCTTGACTCAACTGGCAGATGTGGTGAATCAAATCACCGAGGAGGATTTCCGTAAACCTTCCACAGCCTTGAGCCGTTCGACTGTAGGTCAGCATTTACGCCACACCCTTGAATTTTTTATTTGCCTTGAGCAAGGATATGAATTAGGCATTGTGAATTATGACAAACGCATACACAATAAGGCAATGGAAAATGATAAGCACATAGCCTTGCACACGATCAGCCAGATACAGGATTTCGTTATTACCAATCAAGGCGATAAGGCCTTAAAACTAGAAGTAGGTTACGAGCCAGACAATGAGGAATGTGTAACCGTTGAAACCAATTACCTGCGCGAACTAACCTACAATATTGAACATGCCGTGCACCATATGGCCATTATGAAAATAGGCATTCGCGAAGTGGCCGACTATGTAAAGCTGCCGGCAGGCTTTGGAGTTGCAGTATCTACCTTACGATACAAAGAAAACGAAATGGCCACGCGCTAAATCCCTTTCCTTATTTTTGCACATTCAAAAATTCCGTGCAGAATATTTTCCGAAGTAAATTCTTTATCAAGATCCGAAGTTGGGAGTACTGGCCTTTTGGTATAATTCAGGCACCTATATTTTTTCTTTGGATCTGGTATGCAATAAAGGAGCGATCGCTCTTGTATTTCACAGCGTCAAATCCTTCCATCCTTACCGGGGGAATGATGGGCGAGTCCAAATATGAAGTGTTGCAACTGGTGCCAGAATCATTAAAACCGGTAACTAAGTTAATCAAATTGCCAGCTACTGTAACAAGTATCACTGAAACAATGCGAAATAGTGGCCTATCTTTCCCCCTTATTTTCAAACCGGATTTAGGGGAGCGCGGTTGGATGGTACGTAGAATAAAAAGCGAACAAGATGTCGAGGCCTATTTGAAAGAAATTAAGATAGATTTTATCATGCAGGAGTTGGTTGATTTGCCTCTGGAATTTGGTGTGTATTACGTTCGGTTTCCTTCTCAACCAAGTGGCTTTGTTAATTCCATTACAGGTAAAGAGTTTCTCTCCATTGTTGGTGATGGAGTAAAGAGTTTAAAAGAATTGATTCTCGAGAAAGACCGCGCAAAAATTCAGTGGGAGACGCTTCGCAAGGTGTATGCTGATCAATTGAAAGAGATCGTGCCATCTGGAAAAAAGATGGAACTGGTATCCATTGGCAATCATTGCCTGGGGACCACGTTTTTAAATTTTAATCACCTGATTAACGATAAACTCAATTCTTCTTTCGATTCTATCAGCAAACAAATCAGTGGCTTTTACTTTGGTCGCTATGATTTACGCTGTGCTTCGTTACAAGATTTGGAAAACGGGAATATAAAAATCATGGAACTTAATGGGTGTGGTGCTGAGCCTGCTCATATCTATCATCCCGGTTCCTCATTGATTAAAGCCGTGGCCGTGTTGATCACGCATTGGAGAAACCTCTATCGTGTAAGTAAGGAAAATCATGAACGAGGAGTTCCTTACCTATCCTTACACGAAGGCAAACTGATTTACAGGCGAGTTAAAAAATACATGGCCCCCGGAGTATGATTGTTCTGGTTTTTGTAGTCGGACTCATTTTTAGTTTTTTAGGATCGATCCCTCCGGGTACACTCAATCTGGCTGTGCTGCAATTGGGGATGGAGTATAAAATTAAGACGGCACTTCGTTTTGCACTTGCGGTTTCCATTATCGAATATCCTTACGCCTGGATTGCAGTAGTATTTGAAGACTGGGTTACATCTTCACCGGTGATCGTTGATAACTTTCAACTTATTACCGCCATTGTAATGACTGTAATTGGGGGGTTTTCAGTTTGGTCTGCCCGCAAGCCAAGCGAATTTTCGGTTCGGTTTAATGAAAGTGGGTTTCGCAGAGGAATTGTACTCAGTATTCTCAACCCGATGGCTATTCCTTTCTGGATCGGCATCACTGCTTATCTGAAAGCCCAGAGCTGGATTGATTTATCAACACCATGGCTGCTACATAGCTATGTGTTTGGCACTTCAGTGGGTGTAATGCTCCTGCTAACGTTATTTACTTTTTTAGCCAAACGATTGGCCTCCTATGTAAAGGACAATCGCTTTGTAAAACTTGTACCCGGCCTTACTCTTCTTTTGTTGGGGTTGTATGCGTTTGGAAAATACCTTTTCTGATCAAGGCTCAAATTCTCACTCCCTTACGAACTCAATGCTCCACTTCGTTATCCACGCCCAGGTGGTGGGTTTGTAGCGATCGATTTCATTACCACCGTCATTTACACGCGGATCTCTTTCATCTTCCATCCACTTCAACAAGTGTTCACTCAGCTCTTTTTTTATCGATGCATACTCGGCCAGCCCGGCTACATTTTTCACGTTGTATGGATCTTTTCTAAGATCATATAGTTCTTCACGAGGTCGTTTGGCAAAACCCAATTCAAAGAAGGGTTTCACGTTGGGGTGATCCCGGTTATCAAGAATAAATGCTTTCGTAGGGCCGCCATCAACATCGCCAAACTCCGATGTGGTGCCAGGCATGGATTCATCGCCACCAGGCATACGATGCGGACGAAGGTTAAGGATGTACAAAAAATTATTGGTTCGGATGGCCCGCATGGGATAACCCGCGCCTTTATCAAATTCATTACGGGCCATGCAGTGACGTTCGCGCTCAAGAAAAACTTCCGTACGATGAGAGGTTGTTTTTCCGGTAAGTAAAGGCATCAGACTCTTTCCATCCATTTCTGGTTTGGTCATTACGCCCGCCACATCCAAAAAGGTTGGCGTTAAATCAATCAGATTTACAAAGGAGTCGGTCTTCTTGTTTTGTAAAACTTTTTTTGAAAAGCTGGAAATAATCAGCGGTACCCGTGTACCATAGTCATAGAGGTTTGCTTTAGCATGCGGAAAAGGCATACCATTGTCTGATGTCATTACAATGATTGTATTTTCCAGTCTCCCAGATTGCTCTAATACTTTTAACAGTTCCCCCACGTCATCATCCAATCGTTTGATCAGATAAAAATAGTCAGCCAGGTCACCTCTTACTTCGGGGACATCCGGTAAGAAGGCGGGCACTTTGATTTTGTTAAGGTCAATTCCTGATGCTCGTCCTTTTCCGAATGGGAACGTACGGTGTGGATCATTTGTACCAAACCAAAAGAAGAAAGGTTTTTCTTTCGGCAATTGATTGATCATCTTTTGAAATTCAACCTGTTTGCCCGCAGGATTTTCGGAATACCCCATTTTTGTAAAATCACCAGGAGCCCAACCCTTTCGGTCATAGGCTACTTCATAGCCTTCCTTACGCAACACTTGTACATAGGTAGGAATGGAGGCATCTAATCTGCCAACCAGGTTTACCGCTTCACCGAGTTTGTGCGGGTATCGACCCGTCAGCATTGCCGCTCTTGACGGTGTGCATGAAGGGTTCGCACTAAATGCATTAGTAAACGTTACTCCGTGCTGCGCAAGTCTTTCCAGGTTAGGGGTTTTCACCACCGGATCACCATATACACTCGAGAAAGGGTAACTCATGTCATCCGCCAGGATGAACAGAATATTGGGTTGTTGGGCATACAGCAACCTGAACGAAGCCATAATTAGCACAGTCAAAAAGACCCAATGCTTACTTTTAATTATTAAGTTGACAGACTTCATAAGAAAATTATACCTTATTGTATTTCCAGCAATCCACCAGATGATCGTTCACCAACCCGCATGCCTGCATATGCGCATAGATAACAGTGCTACCCACAAACTTAAATCCGCGTTTAATTAAATCCTTACTCAATGCATCGGATTCTTTTGTGGTAGGCGGAATCTGTTTTGATGTTTTCCATTTATTTACAATGGGCTTGTGGTTAACAAACCCCCAGATGTATTTATCAAAACTCCCAAACTCTTTTTGCACTTCCAGAAACCGCTTGGCATTGTTAACGGCAGCATTCACCTTCAATTTGTTCCGGATAATACCGGGGTCTTGTAATATTTTCTCAAGTCGCTTTTCAGTAAAGCGGGCTACTTTTGCCGGATCAAACTCAGCGAAATTTTTCCGGTACCCGTCTCTCTTTTTTAGAATTGTAGACCAGCTAAGCCCGGCTTGTGCCCCCTCAAGAATTAAAAATTCAAAATGTATGCGGTCGTCATGCACCGGTACACCCCATTCATTGTCGTGATATTGAATGTATTGCTCAAACTTCAGGCACCAGGGGCAGCGAAATACGTTAGCCATAAAATTCAATGTTTATCCGAAGTTACCAGTTTCAATTAAAGTTTGTAAATTCCTGATATGTATTGTCTGCGATTCGCATCTTTATGCCTTCTTATTTTCATGGGCTTTTCTGCATCAGCACAATTCCATAAAGAAGTGACATTGAAATCGTATTCGATACATGTTGAGAAAGCTCCAAAGCAATCCTGGCTCGCGAGTCAAAAGCAAAATTTTAATCAACCGCCTATATTAACCTCGCTGGCTGCCATTCCATTCACCAACAAAAGCTCTTATTGGCTGAGTCAGGTAACAACCCAATCCATGCATGAAGGAAAGATGGGCACTTTTTATATGTGGGATCAACAAGGTAATTTGCGGGAGTCGCGCTTTTTTATGGATATTGGAGGAAGTAAAAGACCTGGACTTAAACTGATCTTTCCCAGACGTTGATTTAAAAACATACTTATGAAAAAATACCTTTTATTAACTGTTGCCGTCTTTTGCGCTACACTTTCATTCGCTCAGAAAATTGATTATGATAAAAAGCTGAAGGAACTGGGTATTGAACTTTTTGCACCATCCAAGCCAATGGCTAACTATGTAAAAGCGGTGCGCACTGGTAACCTTATTTACCTGGCTGGTCATGGCCCAACCAAAGCGGATGGATCAAATATCAGCGGTAAGGTGGGCGCTGACATGACAACTGAGCAAGGCTATGAAGCTGCAAAACAAACCGGCATTTCAATTCTATCAACTTTAAAAGGGGAGTTGGGCGATCTGAATAAAGTAAAGCGAATTGTAAAAGTGCTAGGCATGGTGAACTGTACAGACACATTCACCGATCAACCTAAAGTAATTAATGGTTTCTCAGATTTAATGGTAGCCGTGTTTGGCGAAAAGGGAAAACATGCCCGCTCTGCCGTAGGTATGAATTCACTGCCCAATAACATTGCCGTTGAAATTGAAATAATTGTAGAGGTAGAATAACCGCCCGGTTTCGGACGCGCATGCCCGGCTATGGGCGATCTGGTTAGGGCAATTGTAGATAATCTGCTTCTCAATGCCATTTTTGATTTTGGCCTTGAGTTTGTAAATGCCCGCTTACCTCAAGTACAAACCTATGATTCGCAATTACTTTACGGTTGCATTCCGCACGCTGCTTCGTAATAAGTTTCATTCAACTATTAATATCACGGGTCTTGCCATTGGCATAAGCGCATGCCTGATCATCTATCTGATCGTAAGCTTTGAACTTAGTTTCAACCATGGCATTACTGATTATGATCGCCTCTATCGAATTCACTCTAAATTCACGGGAACATTTTCAGGATTAAATCGTGGAGCCCCCACGGCTATTGCTCCTTATATCCGAAATAATTTTTCTGGTGTTGAGCAGGTAGCGCTATTCTTTTGCTTTAGTTCAAAAGTAGAAATCCCAACGGCTACGGAATCGAAAAGGCTAGAGAAACAAGAAACAGTAGCAATTGCAAGTTCTGATTACTTTCAGGTAGTTAACGCCTACCATTGGATTATTGGGGCTCCGGATGTGCTGCTGAAGCCGCATCAAACCGTACTTACTGAAAGCCAGGCAAGAAAATATTTTGGTGATCTTGAGTTGACAAGCATTATAGGCAAAGAAGTCATTTATCGGGATTCCCTGATAACCCATGTAGCCGGCATTGTTAGCGACCTTCCATTTAATACAGATTTTTCTTTTACTGATTTTGTGAGCGCCCCTACCATTGAAGCCAGTTGGTTAAAGAAGAAATATGATTTGGAAGACTGGACCAGTACGAATAGCAGTACGCAGGTATTTGTAAAAGCAGCAACGGGGGCAACACGTCAAACGTTGTTAGATCAGTTGCCTCAATTAACTAAAATCTATGATGAGAAGAGCAGTTGGGATGCCACGAATACGTTTAATGTTCAGCCTCTATCAGACCTGCACTTTAATTCTGAAACCGGCATCTTCGATTTTAGCCGGAGCGCAACCCATCTGCCAACCATGATTACCTTGATTTTTGTAGCCATACTTTTATTGGTAATTGCTGCAATCAACTTTATCAATCTGGAAACGGCACAAGCGATCCGAAGAGCTAAGGAAGTTGGTGTTCGAAAAGTATTGGGTAGTTCGCAAGGGCGATTGATCATTCAGTTTTTAAGTGAAGGACTTTTATTGACACTCATTGCTATTGTAATCGCACTTCCGTTAACCGAAGTAGGGCTTAACTCCTTTAAGGAGTTTGTTCCGGAAGGGGTTACACTAAACCTTAATGATGTGTTGCCATTCTTACTGCTGGCAGTTGTTTTCATTGGGCTATTGGCCAGTGCATATCCGGCATTTGTACTGTCTTCTTTCAAGCCGGCCCTGGTGTTGAAGAATCAAACATCAATAAGTAATCCCCAATCGCGCTCAGCATTTTTAAGAAAAACATTAATTGTGTTTCAGTTTTCTTTTGCGCAGGTATTGATCATTGGCACCTTGGTGGTAGGCTGGCAAATCCGATTCTTGTTGAATAAGGATTTGGGATTTAAGAAAGATGCTGTTATTTACTTTGATACCCCCTGGTGGGAAGATGCTTCCAAAACACAGGTGTTTGCAAATGAGATTGCATCCATTTCAGAGATCTCGGAACTTTCCATGAGTAATGATCCACCCTCTTCTAATGGATGGAGCTCACAATCCGTAAAACTTAATAATGGTAAAGAAGAAATTTCTGTGAATGCATTTCGCAAGTTTGGAGATTCTAATTATCTCAATTTCTATGGCATAGAATTGTTAGCTGGAAGAAACCTGCAGCCAAGTGATACGGTAAAAGAGTATTTGATTAATGAGACGTTGATGAAGGCTTTTGGTTTTACCAAACCAGAAGATGCGCTGGATAAATTGATTGCACAGGGCAAAAATAAATTTCCCATCGTTGGGGTCGTAAAAGACTTTCACACCAAATCACTACATGATGCAATTGACCCGGTGATGATGGCTAATGACATGAAAGACTTTACTTGTTTTAACATCCGGCTCGCTGCTACTCAGCAAACAGGTGATCAACTCAAGGCCGGGTTGGATAAAATTGAAACTGCATGGAAAAAAGTTTATCCCGATACTCCGTTTGAGCATCATTTTCTGGATGAGACGATTAAGAATTTTTATCAGACAGAACAGCGTACTGCCAAACTCGCAAACACGGCCATGGGACTCGCCATATTTATTTCATGTTTGGGATTGTTTGGCCTGGCTTCATTTACAGCAAC
Organism: Cyclobacteriaceae bacterium; assembly: GCA_044229915.1. Lineage (GTDB taxonomy): Bacteria > Bacteroidota > Bacteroidia > Cytophagales > Cyclobacteriaceae > ELB16-189. The sequence goes on along the minus strand of JBGASB010000002.1, from coordinate 273,321 downwards.
TCAACGAACCAAGGAAATCGGAATCCGCAAAGTTTTGGGAGCTAATGTGCAGCAGATCGTGATGCTGCTTTCAATGGATTTTATTTTGCTGGTGATTCTTGCTTTCGTAATCTCACTGCCCATCGCCTGGTTTGCAGCCAATGAGTGGTTAAATGGGTTTTCGTATCGAACAAACCTGAATGCATGGATGTTTGCTCTGACTGCTCTTACAGCCATTCTGGTTGCCTTCATTACGGTAAGTTTTCAAACGGTTCGAGCAGCTAACGCTAACCCCGTGGAGTCACTTCGAAATGAATAACATTAAAGTTGGGTATCCCATTAAGGGGATTTTTGTTGTTAATGCTTAAAATAAATTCGAATGCAAAGCATCGCAACAAATTACTATATTTGCGGTCCTTCATGGTCAAGATTGTACTTACGTATGTCTCCATCGCTTGTTTGCTGATCCTTGTGATGGCAAACACAATCACTACATCTATCCAAACCAAGGCAGTTACCACCAACCTTATCGACTGGAACGAAGATGGAGAACCCGATAAGCAGACCAATCCATCTCCGGTAGAAGAAGACAACAGTGGCCTTGATGATGAAACATCGAAATTAATTTCTCTTTATAGCGTTTATACAGCAGCACGATCCACCACGAGTATTATTTTCTCCAATCACTTTCTGACCAGTTTCCATTTTCTGGAAATCATTTCCCCTCCGCCTCAAGCTTAGTACCAGAGAACTATTTGTCTCTCCGCTCATCTCAGGTTACTTAGTTTTATTCTAATCATTTCTTTTTATGAATTTAAGAGGTTTTTGGTCTTCGGACTTTCCGGCTTCGGTTGTTGTGTTTTTGATTGCCTTGCCCTTGTGTTTGGGAATAGCCTTGGCTTCAGGAGCCCCCCTTTTTTCAGGAGTTCTGGCAGGTATTGTTGGAGGTATTGTGGTAGGGTCACTCAGTGGATCGCCCCTCAGTGTTAGCGGTCCAGCCGCAGGCTTAACTACAATAGTAGCGGCTGCAATCCTGAATCTCGGATCATTCGAAGCATTTTTATTCTGTGTGGTTCTGGCGGGTATAATTCAGATCATCTTAGGATTCGCTCGAGCTGGCTCCATCGCGCATTTTTTTCCAATCTCGGTAATTAAAGGCATGCTGGCTGGTATTGGTTTGATTCTAATTCTAAAGCAGATCCCACATGCTGTAGGGTTCGATGAAGATTTTGAAGGCGATGAAAATTTCTTTCAGCCCGATGGAAGAAACACCCTATCAGAAATTTTTGAGTCATTGAATTATCTGAGTCCAGGGGCAGTTATTATCAGCGTTGTTTCAATAATTCTTTTGATTTCGGGGAACTCGAACCGATTGATGAGATTCAAATTTTTCAGGATGGTTCCTGCACCTCTTGTGGTGGTGGTTTTAGGAATTATCCTAAACATGCTGTTCACTAGCACCTTTCCTTCCCTGGCCATCCACGATAAGCATTTAGTGTCAGTACCAATGCTTTCTGAATCGGTTGGATTGGGAGCATTTTTCACCTTCCCCGACTTTTCCTTATGGCAAGATCCTAAAATTTATATTACCGCTTTAACGCTCGCCATTGTGGCAAGCTTAGAAACATTGCTTAACATAGAAGCATGCGATAAGGTGGATCCTTCTCGCAGAATAACTCCGCTTAATCGCGAATTGAAAGCCCAGGGTACTGGTAACCTTGTTTCGGGATTACTAGGAGGGTTGCCGCTCACTTCAGTCATCGTGCGAAGTTCGGCCAATGTTAATGCAGGCGCAAAGACAAAGGCCTCGGCCATTTCGCATGGTACCATTTTATTATTATCCATCTTACTTATACCGGGTGTGTTACAACTAATTCCGCTATCATGCTTAGCCGGAATTCTATTGGTAACGGGTTATAAGTTAACCAAGCCTGCCAGCTTCAGAGAAATGTATAAAAAAGGAACGGCCCAGTTTCTTCCATTTATTGTCACCATCCTGGCAGTAACGTTTACGAATCTGTTACAAGGAGTTTTTCTGGGTATTGTGGTTGCTATATTTTTCATTCTCAAAACCAATTTCCAGAAAGCTATCATTGTGGTTTCCAACGAGGAGAATTTTCTACTTAAATTCACCAAAGATGTTTCCTTTTTACACAAGGCATCCCTTCGTCATGCCTTAGGGCAAATTCCTGCCGATACAAAGTTGGTGATCGATGGAGTTAAAGCAAATTTTATGGATGCCGATATATATGAAACAATCACTGATTTTATGGAAACGGCAAAGGCAAAAAATATTGAAGTGGAATTAACAGGAATTAAAATAACCGCAAAGGAATTATGAAAAAATACGAACAACTCTTATTGCAGAACCGTGCCTGGGTAGAGCAAAAACTACAGGAGGATAAAGACTTTTTTAATAAACTCGCGAATACCCAGAAACCCGATTTTTTGTGGATAGGGTGTTCCGATAGCCGCGTGCCTGCCAATGAAATAACGGGCACTGCCCCCGGTGAAGTATTTGTTCATCGCAACATTGCCAACATGGTAGTGCATTCTGATATGAATATGCTCAGTGTACTGGACTATGCTGTAAATGTACTTGAAGTGAGTCATGTGATTGTATGCGGGCACTATGGTTGCGGGGGTGTACGTGCGGCCATGGGCAATAAGCAAGTAGGACTTATTGATAATTGGATCCGGCATATTAAAGACGTGTATAGGATGCATCAGGATGAGTTGGAGGCAATCACCGATATGAAGAAGAGGGAGGATCGGTTTATTGAGTTGAATGTGATGGAACAGGTGTATGACCTGGGCAAAACATCCATTATCCAAAATTCATGGCAAAAGAGGAGCGGACCTTATGTTCATGGCTGGATATATGATGTGCGTAATGGGCTGATCAAAGACCTGAAAGTATCCATGCATGATGATTCGGAAATGCCGGATGTCTACAAGTTCGAGAAGATGAAAAAGGTCTGAGTTTCGGTATATTAAGTGAAGGGGCCGTTCCGCTAAAGGCGGGATGGCCTTTTTTATTGTGAGAAAGATCGGGATAGGGGTAAAACTTCTCTCGGTTGTCATAACCTCAACGCCCCAAACCCGTAAATTGCACTGAAACATTTCAAAAACGGTGGATTTATTGGAAAAGCAGGTTTTGGAAACACTCCAGCTGGGCAACGAAAGTGCTTTTGAGATGATTTTTAGAACCTATTACCAACCGTTGTGCCGCTATGCCTACTCCTTTTTGCAGGATAAGGAAGAAGCGGAAGAAGTTGTCCAGGCGTCTTTTATCACCGTCTGGGAGAAGCGCAATAACATCGCTATCGAGACCTCCCTTAAGTCGTACCTGTATCGCATGGTACGCAACAGTTGCCTCAATGTGATCAAACATGAAAAAGTAAAACAACAGCATGTAGCTCATGAACTCGCTGTATCCGAAGTGGCTTATGAGTCGGTGTCTCAAAAAATACAGGCTGCTGAGCTGGAAATAAAAATTACAGAAGCCATGAAAACATTGCCTGAACAATGTCGGCTGGTCTTTCAACTTAGTCGCTTTGAAGAATTGAAGTATCAGGAGATTGCCGATCAGTTGCAGATTTCTGTTAAGACGGTAGAGAACCACATGGGCAAGGCGCTGAAACTGATGCGCGAGCAATTGAAAGATTATTTGCCCTTGTTTTTAATATTCATGAAAGACTGGATTTGATGGCGAATTTGTGGAACGATATGGATGAATTAATTGGCAAGGTGCTGGCCGGGGAGGGATCTGCCCACGAGGAGGCAGAGGTATTGCGATGGACTCAGCAAAGCGAGGACAACAGGAAGTATTACGAAAATCTTAAAACCATTTTTGAAAAGGCAGCTTCTACAGATGTTCAGATTCAGTTTGATACGCATGCCGCCTGGAACAAGGTAAAACTAAGAATCAATAATTCGCAGGGCAAAGTAATACCACTCCATAATAACAAGCCCGCAGCATTCAATCAATTGATGCGAATTGCGGCCGGAGTCGTGATCCTTCTTGGAGTAGGATACTTTACCTATCAATGGATCACACCTGCTACCCAAACCCTGGCTGTAGTTTCAGATTCCGTGACCGTGCAGGATACCTTGCCCGATGGAAGTACTGCGTTCTTGAATAAGAAGAGCGAGTTGACCTATAAATACAATCCGCGTGAAAAAACCCGAAAGGTGGTGTTAAAAGGTGAAGCTTATTTTTCTGTAAAACATGAAGAAGAAAAACCCTTTGTAATTGAAGCAGATGAAGTGTTGGTGCGCGATATCGGAACTGAATTTAATCTGAAAGCATATCCCGATAAGGATACGATTGAGATTATCGTCACCAGTGGTGAAGTTCAGTTCTACACCTTGCTTGATTCAGGGCTAAATCTGCAAGCAGGTGAAAAAGCAATTTATAGCAAGCGCAATAAACAATTTTACCGGATTGAAAAGCCCGATACGAATGCTTTAGCATACAAAACCAAGGTGTTTAGTTTCAACAATACTGATTTGCGTTCAGTAGTAAATCTTTTGAACGATGTGTATAACTCCAGGATTAAACTGGCCAACGAGAAGCTTTACACCTGTCGCCTCACCGCTAATTTCAAAGAAGACAACGCCTCTATCATTGCCGAAGTAATAGCGGAAACCATGGGACTTACGCTCACCCGCAAGGATGACGAAATAATCCTGGATGGAAAAGGGTGCGACCAATAGACCGCGCATGAGAAAATTCTACACGATTTTATTACTCTTTGTTTGCGTGGTGGTTGTTGCTCAGCAGAAAGCAGTTCCGCTGCTGGAGCGCACTATTTCAATTAGTGCCGTGAATGAAAAGGTTCCTTCTCTGTTAAATCGAATTGGTCAGGCAGGTGGATTTTCATTTTCCTATAACAGCGCCATCATCGATCCCAATCAAAATGTTTCGCTGGACATAACCAACCAAACAGTCAGGAATGTGCTCAATGAGATTTTTAAGGGCTCCATGAATTATAAGGAGAAGAGCAATTACCTGATTCTTACTAAAGCACCTGTGGCACCGGTTAAAAATAATACGGTTGTTGTGATAATAAATGGATACGTGGAGGATAAAGCTACCGGAGAAAAGATTCCACAAGCCAGTGTATACGACAAGAACTCTGTAACATCTGCCGTAACGGATGAATTTGGATACTTCAATCTTAAATTAGAGAAGAAGACTGATTCAATTTCTCTTTCCGTGAGCAAAAAAAATTATCGCGATACCTTGGTTAGTATCACCGCCCCGAGCAATCAGTATTTAACGATCTCTATTGATCCAATCACAGAAGATTCAATTTTGATTACGGCCCAAACCGATTCAGTTGATTCCGTAGTGGCTGAAGAGAAAGAGGAAATGAGTTTCCCTTACGCATCAGAACCTAATGTTCAAAACATTCGTGATACACTGTACGAATTGGTACAGGTGTCCTTTCTTCCCTTTCTCGGTACCAATGGCAGGCTGAGTGGTAACATAATTAATGATTACTCCATCAATTTTTTAGGAGGTTACTCCTTGGGAACCCGCCAGATTGAACTGGGGTTCTTCTTTAACCTCGATCGGGGTGACGTAAGTTGGCTGCAGATAGCAGGCTTTGGAAATGTTGTGGGCGGCAAGGTATATGGTGTGCAGGCTGCGGGCTTCGCCAATGTAAATGGAGATGATACAGAAGCGGTACAACTGGCTGGATTTGTTAACACCAATATGGGCGATACCCGCGGGGTGCAGGTAGCTGGTTTTGCTAATACTAATCTCGGTAAGATGAATGGTGTGCAGGTAGCGGGTTTTAGCAATGTTACTGGCATGCCTTCAAACGGAGTGCAGGTGGCAGGTTTTGGAAATGTACAGATAGGTGATTATTCGGGATCGCAGTTTGCGGGGTTGACTAACATAGCAACTGAGAAAATAACAGGATCACAGATTTCTGCGCTTTTTAACTATGGTAGGAAAGTACACGGCACTCAAATTGGTCTTGTCAATTATGCGGATACATTAGGAGGAGTTCCGATCGGATTACTCAGTATTGTAAAGAGTGGGTATCACAAAATTGAATTGTCGGCAGACGAAGTTTTTTATGCAAACCTGGCATTTCGAACCGGAGTTAGAAAATTTCATACGATGTTAATGGCAGGATTTAAACCTCAACAATCGCTGGATCCGGCTGATACTTCAGTGTGGACGTTTGGGTACGGCCTGGGCATCACACCCAAATTAAACCGGTGGTGGTATTTAGATGTTGATATTTCCTCGCAGCATGTAAACAAAGGTTCTTTTACCGATGCATTAAGCTTGCTGAATAAAGTTTATGTAGGCTTTGATTTTCAGGTAGCAAAGAAATTCTCAATTGCTACCGGAGTTACTTTTAATGGATATTTAACCAGCAATTCTTATACAGAGTATCCAACACTCTTTACAGACTATCATCCAAAGATTGTGGCTGAGAAGAATTTCAGTAATGACACTAACCTGAAAATGTGGTGGGGAGCTAAAATAGCATTGCGGTTCTTATAAGCTGCTTCAGTTTTTATTTATAAAAAGTTTAGTCAGCACTAGGGGTTAGTGAGAATCAATTTGTCATAAGATCGAAAAAATGATTTTATGACACCTAGAATTTATTTCAGCACACTTGCTTTAATTTTCAGCAGCCTAACTCTTTCGGCACAAACACTTACACAAACAATTCGCGGCACGGTCGTTGACAAAATTTCCCAGACCACACTGCCGGGAGCTTCCGTTGTTTTGGTTAATTCCAATCCGCTGATTGGCGCTACTACCGATCTGGATGGAAATTTTAAACTCTTGCAAATCCCGGTAGGTACACATACCCTTCGGATTTCCTTTGTTGGCTACAAGGAAATCAACATTCCAAACATTGTGGTCAATTCCGGTAAGGAAGTAGTTTTGACGATTCCTGTTGAGGAAGACGTTACCCAACTCAGTGAAATTGTGGTGCGACCGGATGTAGAAAAAAATCAGCCGATCAATGAAATGGCCACCGTAAGTACGCGTACTTTTTCGGTGGAGGAAACCAGAAAATTTGCAGCCGCAGTAAATGATCCCGCCCGGGCGGCAATATCTTTTGCAGGAGTTGTATCAGCTGATGATGGCAACAATTCTATTTCGATTCGAGGAAACTCTCCCGTGGGTTTGCTGTGGCGCATGGAAGGCGTTAATATTCCCAATCCCAATCATTTTGCCGATGTAGGTTCTTCCGGTGGGGGCATCTCTATCCTCAGTTCGCAATTGCTTGCCAATTCCGATTTTTCAACGGGCGCCTTTCCGGCAGAATATGGAAATGCATTAGCCGGTGTGTTTGACCTGAATCTTCGCAAAGGAAATAATGAGAAACGTGAGTATACGGTGCAAGCGGGATTTTTAGGATTAGACCTGGCTGCAGAAGGCCCGTTCGCAAAAAACTATCGCGGCTCTTATCTTATTAATTATCGGTATTCGACACTAAGTGTTTTATCACAAATCGGAGTTAACGTAGGCGATGCCGTCACCAACTTCCAGGACTTATCCTACAACATTTTTTTACCGACCAATAAATTAGGGAATTTTTCATTGTTTGGATTTGGCGGCTTAAGTGATCAAAATCAAAATGCAGAAAAAGATTCCACCCAATGGGAAGAAGATTATCAGCGCTACAACTTCAATTATTTTTCGAATACAGGAGCAACCGGGCTTAAACATGCAATAACACTTAACCCCAATACATTTTTGCAGACCACGGTTGTGCTTTCGGGTAACAATCATGGGTTTCAAAATACCCGACTTGATAATGATTACAATCCACAGTTTAATTACAAAGAGAACTATACTACTCAGAAAATTACCATTAGCTCAGTGCTTAATCACAAGTTCAATGCAAAGAACATTATCAGGTCCGGCATGTATTTGAACCGCTATACTTACAAACTACTAAACCGCCATGTAAATCCTGAGACAGATCAAATAGAAGAGCCCTTAAATTCTGCGGAGTATGCGCGTACGCTCCAGTTATTTTCGCAATGGAATTACCGGCCCACCGATCGCTTGACAGTGAATACGGGGGTTCATTTCCTTTATCTGAATGATAACAGCACCTATTCTGTTGAGCCGCGCGTTTCGATGAAGTATAATCTCAACAACCAACAGTCTTTAACCCTGGGCTACGGATTGCATAGTCAGATGCAACCCATAGGCGTATACGAAGCTCAGATTGAACAACCGGATGGCACGTTGACTCAACCCAATAAAAATCTAGGTTTCAATAAGGCGCATCATTTTGTGGTTGGCTACGACAGATCTTTGACAAAATACCTGCGGGTAAAAGCAGAGACCTACTATCAGCAGCTATTTAATGTGGCTGTAGAAAATGATCCAACGAGTCCTATCTCTTCGCTGGTAGTGGAGGAAGGATTTGCAACTATACCCATGGTGAATCAGGGGACGGGCCACAACTACGGGCTTGAGTTAACGGTTGAGCAATTTCTGCATAACAACCTGTACTTTTTGCTTTCTGGTTCTTTATACAACTCAGAGTATAAAGCGTTGGATAATGTTTGGCGAAACACGCGTTTCAATGGCAAGCATGCACTCAGCTTTACGGCTGGCAAAGAATATCTCTGGAAGAAAAACCGCGTGTTTGGTTTAAACCTCCGTACCATTTATACCGGTGGATTCTGGAGCACCCCAATTGATTTTGAGAAATCGCAGGAAACAGGCGAAACCCGCTATGTCGAGAGTCTTGCCTTTACCGAACAGTTGCCAGACTACTTCCGGATGGATTTCAGGGTAAGCTTAAAGCGTAACCGCGCAAATTCAACCACTACGCTTTCGCTGGATTTGCAGAACGCCACAAATAATAAAAATCTGGGGGGCCAATACTATGAACCTCTCAGTGGCGAGGTTAAAAAATGGTACATGATGCCCCTTTTGCCCATCCTGAGCTACCGGATAGAATTTTAAAAATTCAAAAGAAAAAATCAGAAGAACGCTAGGGGTATTAAAGGCCCTGGCTGTCTTAGAATCAAAACACCCAAAAAGAATATGAAAAAGATTAATCTGATAGCGATGCTTGTTGCCCTGGTATGGCTTACAGCATGTAATGAAGAAGACCCCGGACCGTTTCAGCAAGACCGGCAAAGTTATGCCCTTGTCGATTTTGACCGGATTGAGGCCGAAGATGCACTGGTAGTAACCATTCAGTATGGTGAGAATTTTTCTATCGAAGCTGATGGCGACCGCAGAAACCTGAACGACCTGATCGTTAGTAAAAATGGCAATGCCTTGAATTTGCGCTTCAATCATAGCCAGCGCAGGCAATATGCTACCTACGTAAACATTACCCTTCCGGCTTTATATGGAGCTGATTTTTCAGGTGCTGTTAACGCAACCGTTTCAGGATTTACCGGTGTTAATCGCATGGATCTTTCCTTGTCGGGAGCATCGCTTGCACAAATAAATATGGATGTGGAAGAAATTCATTTTTCGCTTAGCGGAGCGTCTCAGTTACGCCTGGCAGGCGAAGGTCAGTTGATTGATGGAAATGTTTCAGGCGCTTCTATTCTAAGTGCGTTTGATTTTAACACAACCACCTCAACGCTTACCGTATCAGGTGCGAGCCACGGAAAAGTTTCCGTATCTCAACAACTCGAAGTCTCGGCCAGTGGCTCCAGCGAAGTATTATATCGTGGTAGTCCGCAGGTGATTGCCGAAGTTACGGGCTCCAGTGTAGTACGACAGGATTGATGGGTGTGGAGCTCTTAATCAGGTCTGATCTTTTCCGGGTCAGACCTTTTTCTTTTTTATGGGTTAAACCGGAATGCATAAGGTTGTCTCGAAAGCCATTAAGTTGTCAGGTTGAGCTTGTCGAAACCTTAGGTTGAAGTAAAATAGCCTTCGACAGGCTCAGGCTGACAGTTGAAAATTACTTTTTAAACCTCTGGGTTAAAGAATTATTTGCATTTTGCGTTATGCTTCTTGCATTTGATATCGGCAACAGCGACATAACCGTAGGGTTATGGAAGAACGAAGAGTGGAAACACATCTGGCGCATTTCTTCAAGACCCGATCTGCCCGAACTATTCTTTGGGGTAAAAATCCGGGATTACTTTTTTGAAGCGGGCATCGAAGTGAGCCAGGTAAAAACCATAGTGCTGAGCAGCGTGGTGCCGGCTATGTCCGAGAAAATTAAAAACGTATCACGCACGCTCTTTGAAAAGGAGCCCGTGGTGTTGGGGCCCAAAGTGTATGAGTCGTTGCCGATGAATATCCTGAACCCTTTTGAGATTGGGTCGGACCTGGTGGCGAATTCAGCCGCGGCTTATTTCAAATACAAACAGACGTGCATTGTTGTGGATTTTGGAACCGCTCTCACCTTCACTACCGTATCAGCCGAAGGAAAAATTTTAGGAGTCTCCATTGCACCGGGTCTTAAAACCGCCATCCGATCGCTCTCACAAAACACGGCTAAGTTATTTGATGTGCCCTTGGAAATGCCGGCCTCTTCGCTGGGAAAGAACACGGTAACGGCTATTCAATCCGGCATTCTGTTTGGGTACGAAGGGCTGGTTAGAAATGTGGTTTCAAAGATCAGGGAAGAATTGAACACGGAATGCCCGGTTATTGCTACCGGTGGTTTGTCTTCCACTATTACCTCCCTCAGTAATTTTTTCTATTCCATCGAGCCTAATCTTACCCTGGATGGGTTACGGATTATTGGGGAGTTGGTGAATAGCAGGAAATAATCATGTCTAACCCAAATCCGATTCTATTTCAAGTATCGTCTCCCATTGGGGACAATGCGACTCACAGTTGATTTCCATTATCGTCCTAGGGGAGAGAAGTTGCTGTGAAGTAAGAGAAATGTGGTTTCAAAGATCAGGGAAGAATAGAGCTGTCTGCCTGAATGTTAATTTCTTTTAGTCCTTTTGTTGTCAATTCACCCTAGTTATCGTATCAAAATGTCTTATAGTTAATGGTCAATAAGCTGTCGCGGTATAAGTAATCGTAATCAAAGTTCCCCTTTTCTCTGTTACTTAGATTGAGGTCAATGTACTTAGCATAATCAGTACTACTAATTATTTCGGATAATTCAAGTTGTTCTATTAAATCGACTGTTTCAACAGTACCTGTTGTCTCAAATCTTACTATAGGTCCCCAAAAAAGGAATTGTATCTCAAATGTCACAAGGAATTGAATTCTCGTTTTTAAATCAGTAACCCTGTCATTCGATAAAATGTCAAGCGAAACCGGTTTCAATACGTTATTTAAGAAATCCATAAGTCTGTGGCCAAAATTTAGTCAAGCGCTAAATACACACAGCATTCTAATACGCATTGCTTATATTTTTATTGTTCCAACGCGTGCTTCAAATCAGCTATCAAATAATCCGGATCTTCAAGTCCTATGTACAACCGGATGAGTCGGTGATTTTCATTGGTAGCATCAAAATCCTTTGGTTGAACTCCAACAATAGAAGGAATCACCAGCGACTCGTGCCCACCCCAGGAGACTGCGAGAAAAAAATGCTTGAGTGAATTACAAAACTTTTCAACCTCATCAAGCGTCTTTGCTTTCAGCACAATACTGAATAACCCGCCTGCATCCTGCATTTGCTTTTTCGCCAGTTCATATTGTTTAAAGCTCGGATGAAAAGGAAAAATTACGCGCTCGATTTTTGGATGCGCAGCAAGATACTCCACCACCTTTTTGGTGCTGTCGCAAACGCGTTGTAATCGCAAGGGCAACGTTCGCAAGCCACGAATCAGTAACCAGGCATTCATGGGCGAAATGTTGCCGCCAATATTTAAAAACTCGGCATCAAAGATTTTTTTAATGAGGACCTTTGAACCTGTTACTACTCCTGCAACCACATCGCTATGGCCGCCAATAAATTTTGTTGCCGATTGCGCCACCAGGTCAATACCCATTTTATAAGGTTGCTGATTGATCGGACTACAGTAACTGTTGTCGATCATCGTAAGAATGCCTTTGCTTTTTGCCAGTGCAGCTATGGCTGGCAGGTCCTGCAATTCGTAGGTGAAGGTATTGGGCGACTCAAGGTAAATGAGTTTCGTGTTTGATTGAATCGCCTTTGCAAAGTTTTCCGTTTTGGTACCGTCAACAAAGGTTGTAGTGATGCCGAATTTGGGTAAGAGTCGTTCAAAGAGTTTAATTGTCCAACTATAAGGTTTGGCAACACTTACCACATGATCGCCCTGATTAAGCAAGGCGAGGATCGGCACTGCAATGGAAGCAATACCACTACCAAATACTAAAGAATCTTCGGCTCCATCGAGGGCGGCAAGTTTTTTTCTGAGAATATCAACCGTGGGATTGTTGCCACGCGAATACAGGGTGGCATAATATTCATCGGCCAGCGCTTTTCGAAAGTCTGCAACATTCTTAAAAGTAAAATTGCTGGATTGAATAATGGGCGGAGCCACTGCATTGAAATAATTCTCACGCTCTTCGCCCAGTTCGTTAAGGATGTAGGATATGTCCATAGTGTAATTTTTCAGTTTGCTTCTGATCAGGTTTCGACAGCCTGCAATAAATCTATTTTATAAGCTTTCTCAATGCAAAGTAAAGAGGAAGCCCGGAAATAAACAGGACAAACCCAATCAAAGAAGCTTGCGGATTTGAGATCAGTACGCTGATGTTAACCAGTGTGTAAACAATAATGAACAAGGCCGGCATCCAGGGGTAGCCCCGCATCTTATAAATCCCCTCAGGCCCACCTGCTTTCTTTGCCCGGTAACGTAACACAAAAATAGCAGCCGATGCAGTGATCAGACTGATGCTGTCAAAAAACATAACGTAGCTAAGTACTTGCGTGAAGGAGGAAGAAAAGAAAAGTGTCAGCACGATAAAGGCAACAAACACGGTAACAGCAAACTCCTGTACCTGCGTGCGACTATTTACTTTTTTGAAAATCGGTGGCAGCACTTTGTCTTCGGCCATAGCATAATACACGCGCGGATTCGACATGATGGAGGCATTGACATAAGCCATCACCGAAAGAAACATGATTACCGCTACAATCTTAAAGGCGCTATCGCCCATTAACATACGCGCTACATCGGCAGCCAGCGTGGTTGAATTTTTCAAGCCTTCAAAACCAAGAACTTGAAAATAAGAGAAGTTAACCAACAGATAAAGTGAGAGAATGATTGCGATACCATAAAGAATAGCCCGAGGCATGGTGCGCACAGCATTAGGTACATCACTGCCAAAGTTCATGGTTTGCTGATAGCCACCATAGGTGAAGAACACCGGTACAAAGCAAAGCCAGAAAGCCTTGAACCAATCGTTGCTGGAAAGTGAAACGGGCGTTGTAGCAACAACAGCGGCTGGTTCCGGAGCTACAAAGATGGCAGCGATTAAAAGCAGGATTAAACTGATTTTGATGATCATGAGCACGTTCAGAATTCGGGCACTCATTTTAATACCAGCCATGTTGATGCTATAAAGAATCACCATCGCGGAAAGCGTAATGATTCGAATAGCCGTGTCGGGCGCCATCTGCGGAAGGAGAATGGGTTGAATGTATTCAGCCCCGATAATGGCCACACTCGCAGTTGAAGCGGCATTGGAGATTACTGTCATCCAGTTTACCATAAAGGCAAATCCAGGATGATAACAATGTGAGAAGATTCTGTAAAAACCTCCTGCTACCGGGTAGCGTGAGCCAATCTCGGCAAACGTGAGGGCACCAAATAAACTGATTACCGCACCACCAATCCAGGCCACAAAGAATATTTCGGGAATGATTGCCTTGTTGGCAACTTCTACGGGTGTGCGAAAGATGCCCATGCCAATGACCAGACTCACCACAATCATGGTAAGATCGAAGAGGCCGAGTTTGGGTTTAATAGACACGGGTACGCAGACTGCCGGTGTTTAGTTGAATGCCTACGGATAGTTGAAGCGGCACATAATCAAAATAGGCATCATTTGGCAACGGAGCATTAACCCCTAGTTGAACAACTCCCTGAAGATTTCCAACCAACGGAAATTTACCGGTAAGTGCCGGCTCAAGAAAGAAATGGGCTTTTTCGTCAGGCTCAACTGTTACAACGGGTATGGTAGGGTTATTATCATTCGATGAGAACTCAGTATAGTCAACCATGGACATACGAAGAGTAAAGGCCATGTTAAATTTTCGATTATTTGAACCTATGGTTGGTTGAATAAAAATCCGGTTGTACTTACCGGTGGCCACCAGATCTTTCTGGCCAAAATAAGGAGTGAAGAAATAGTACTGCGAGAAACTCGTGTCTTCACCACCTCCATAACCCACATAAATTTCGGAGCGGAATTTTCGGGTTACATTGTAATAACCAAGCCCCCCTTCAAAAAATTTGTGCGATCGGGTATACTCTTCCTGCTTATCGGAAATTTTTTGACTGAAGAATGAACCATTGGCCATGACGGCCAGATTATCACTGAGGGCATAGGCAAGTTGACCTTCTAAACCGGTAGTGACGTTAACCGTTCCTTGAAACTCTCCCCGTTCCCGAAACAAAGGAGTATTGCGCGTGTTGGGCACATAAAGCGGAGAACATGATGTTGCCAGCAGCAACACAACAAAGAATTTACGCATGGGGGTAGTTTGGGATTCAAAAGTTAAATTAGCCAAAAATCAATACGCAATGAATTTTAACCCCGAAGAAATAAATAAGTTGGTGCGGCAGCGCAGGTCGATCTATCCCAAAGACTATACCGGAGCCACGGTGCCCGAGGCGGTAATTGAGCAAATGCTTGAGAATGCCAACTGGGCCCCCAATCATAAGCTGACCGAACCGTGGAGATTTGTTGTGTTTACGGGTGCCGGATTGAAAGCTTTGGCTGCCATTCAAAGCGAATGTTATAAACAAGTGACCAGTGCCAATGATACTTTTAAAGAAGATCGGTACCTAGCCTTGCAAACCAAACCCCTGGAATGTTCGCACATTATTGCCATTGGCATGAAGCGGGATGAAGGCAAGCGTTTGCCGGAGTGGGAAGAACTGGGTGCTGTGTTTTGTGCGGTGCAGAACATGTACCTCACGGCTACTGCTTATGGGGTAGGTTGTTACCTGGGCACGGGGGGTATCACCAACTTTGAAGAGGCAAAGTCCTTTTTTGGATTAGGTACCGAAGATAAACTCTGTGGCTTTTTGTATGTGGGTATCCCGAAAGGTACCGTGCCGGATGGGCGAAGAAAGCCAATTACGGATAAAGTAAAGTGGGTTCGTGATTAATCGGATGCCTTTGGTGTAATTAGCAGAAACAGGCTTTTACCCGATTGTACTAATTCCTATTTTAAGATTTTAATGATTCACTACTTATGAAAAGTATCAATCCGGTAAAACATCTCCTGGGCAGCATCCTGATCGGTGCTATGATTACGATTGCATCTTGCACAGGTAAGGAAGAAAGTTCGAAAGCACCCACATTCAAATTGACATCAACGGAAAAGTTTCTCTTCAATTCGTTTGTGGATTGCAACATGGCCGAGGTGTGGATTGCAGATACGTTCCGGATCTTCCCTGGCAAGTATGGCGAAGATACCTTGTGGGGATATTCAGATAACTTACGCTTTGGGAATGGCGCAAATGCTGACGAAGCCTTTGCCAATAAGTTTGAAGAATTGATCATGCCCAATATGCCTAAAAATGTTAAGCCCGGCCAAGATGGATTGCATGGCGCAGTCTGGTTTGAAACTGTGTATCAGGATTCAAAAGACCCATCAGGCAAAACACTATATGCCGTTTATCACAATGAAAACTATCCTCAGAATTTTCCTTACGATGAAAAGACCGGTCAGGGATACATTTATAAATACTGGCCGCAAGGATTAACCGGTACTACTTCACCTGCAGCGGTTTGTCGCATCGGCATAATGAAATCTACCAATGGCGGCTACAGTTGGGACAATCGCGGAATTTTTATAGAGGACTTGCAACCGCGCATGATATTAAAACCGCATAACACCTCTAACACATTTGCCGGTGGTGTGGGTGATCCATCGGCAGTAGCCAGTGGCGAATATCTTTATTTGTTTTATGGTGAGTATGGGTATCCCGGTGTGTATGATTCAGCTGCTTACGATCCTGTAAAAGAATGGAGTGGGCAGTGTATTAGCGTAGCCAGAATAAAATTAACGGATCTGGATAATCCGGTTGGCAAAGCAAAACGGTGGGATGGAAAGGGATTTAATGCAGCCCCTGATGGATTTGGTGCTCCCGTAGCATCCTTGCAAATACCGATGGAGGAAGGTGGCGGACCGGCCTCGGCTCCCGACAAACAATTTCACTGGGGACCTTCAGTGAGTTGGAATACGTATTTGAATTGCTGGGTTATGATGATGGGTAAAGTAGAAAGCTCATCGTGGAAAGGTGGTAGCATTTATATCTCGTTTAATTTTAATAAGGAATTAGGTGAGGGGGATAATTCACAGCAATGGACAAAGCCCCAACAAGTACTTAATAAGCCGGGTCATACAATCTGGTATCCATCCCTACAACCGATGAATACGCCCGAAGACATTGAGAATAAATATACGTGCGTGCGATTGGGTAAGAAAGCCCGCTTGTTCTTTAAGGATATGTTTACCAATGAGAAAGGATTCCAGAGCGAGTATATGTCGGAATACATTATAGAATTTGAGAAGTAACAATAATTAAATTTTAAAACTCTTTCCCCTCTCCTTTGTAGAGGGGTTAGGGGTGAGGTTATGAACATAGATCGTCAAACCATTGAGCAGGCTCACGAACGTATTAAGTCATACGTTCATCAAACTCCGGTTCTTACCAGTCAAAGTATAGATGATGAGGCCGGGTGTCAGGTCTTTTTTAAATGCGAAAATTTTCAGAAGGTTGGAGCCTTCAAGGCACGTGGAGCAATGAATGCAGCTTTGTCCCTTTCACAGGAACAACTGAGTAAGGGACTTGCAACTCATTCTTCAGGCAACCATGCGCAGGCATTGGCGCGGGCTGCAAAAATTCTGGGAGTTAAATCGTATATCGTAATGCCGCGCACTGCCCCCGATATTAAAAAGCGCGGGGTAAAAGGATATGGTGGTGAGATTTTTGAATGTGAGCCAACACTTCAAGCACGCGAAGCTACCCTGGCAGAGGTGATTAAAAAGACCGGAGCAACGGAAATACATCCGTTTAATAATTATGAAGTGATTGCCGGACAGGCAACGGCTGCAAAAGAATTGTTTGAGAAAGAAAAAGACCTGGATGTAATCATGGCCCCGGTAGGTGGTGGCGGATTGTTGAGCGGCACTGCCTTAGCAGCAAAATATTTTTCGCCTAAAACAAAAGTAATTGCGGGTGAACCGGCTGGGTCAGATGATGCTTATAGATCCATGCAAAGCGGGAAAATTGAACAAGCCCAATCGCAGACCGTAGCCGATGGCTTGCTCACAACGCTTGGTGATAAAACGTTTCCGATCATCCGCGAATTAGTGAGTGAGGTGATTACGGTTAGTGATGAACAAATTATCGCAGCCATGCGAATGGTTTGGGAGCGAATGAAAATTATTATTGAACCCTCATGTGCCGTACCCCTGGCAGCCTTGTTGAAGGAGAAAAAGAGATTTAAGGGGAAACGAGTAGGGATCATTCTCTCCGGAGGGAATGTTGATCTTGATAAAGTATTAAAATTGATGGCTTCGGCTTAACACGTTAAGGTATATCCCAGCCCGTGAGCATTTATGATTTGAATACCGGGATCATCCTTCAGTTTTTTTCTCAGTCGTGAAATAAAAACATCCAAACTTCGGCTAACCAGCGCGCCATCATCGTTCCAGACTTCCTTCATCAACTGACTTCGGGAAACCAGTTCGTTTTTATTCGTGATAAAAATCTTGAGGAGCCGGGCTTCTTTATCGGAAAGATCAATAAGACTTTGGTTAAACTTTAATTGCCGCCTCTCTTCGTAGAACTTAAACGAACCTATCGAAGTGCCTGGGGTATCATTAATAAGAGGTTTGTTTATTTGTAAATAGCTTCGGCCCACAAAGCCTACAACCACGAGGCTTACAAGGGCCAATACAAACAGGTATGTATTGGAAATTACACGATTACTTTCAGGCAAAAAGGAAATCATAATGATATAACAACCTGTGGGTTGTTCGCGCCCGAGACACGGCACCAGCGTAGTTTGTTCTTTTTTGCCGATCTGGAAACCATAAACAATTTGATCAGAGTAACATTCCAGCACATTAACGGTGTATGGCATAGAAACTGAGGTTGCAGCCAGGCTTTGCTCTACTATGTTAACCAGTGAATCAGGCACAAACCTGAATGAACTTCCAAACTCAAGCCGGTATGTATGCTCATCAACTTGTTTCACAGGTAAAATTCTGGAAACAGAGTCGCCCACATGCAACATCAGCAGGTGCCCCACATTTCTTACCGCGATGGCTACTTCTTTTTGTGGAAATGCAGTCCGGTCGGGCTGAGTGATGATTGACCCTGCCGAAAGCAAGAAGGCACTTATGGCCACAAGTCCAATTACAATAAGATAATTGCGCTTCATACGGTAAAGGTAGTATCGTTAATGTGGCTGCAACAAGGTTTTACGTTCATTTAACATTTTTTTACACTTGCTTTTCATCGGGCCACTACAACTGTCGTTAGGTTTGTGAAAAAACCATAAACAAAAAGATATGAGGATACTTTTCGCAATACTGATGTTGGTTGCCTGTGCGGCCCAGGCGCAACCTGAAATTCTATTCTTAACTACAAATGATGCCCGGCTGTTTTGGTTAGGCAAGACATGGGCTGACAAGGTGTCGTCTTTGTCTATCTCAGAAAGCAGATTGCAATGGATTGGTAAGCCACTGGTTGGTGGTGGTCATGAGGGCACTATTAAGTTTATCTCGGGCTCCATTACCACCGCTGCATCCGGACTTATCACGCAGGGTGAGTTTGTACTTGATATGAATACCATAAAAAATGTCGATATAAAACCTGAGAGCAGCGCCAAAGACCTGGAAGATCATTTAAAGTCGGAAGACTTTTTCGCAGTGGCAAAATACCCGCGTGCAAATTTTTCTATTCTGAAAGTGGTTCCTGAACCTACAACATCTGATGCGCAGCGGGCTAGAGTAACGGGATTGTTATCTATAAAAGGAATTACAAATCAAATTGCATTTCCGGCCACCATAAACCGAGACAAAGAAAGTGTGAACGTTAAAGCAGAACTCACGATTGATCGCACGAAGTGGGATATTATCTACAACTCCAAAACCTTCTTCTCAACTATGAAAGACGGGTTAATTTCGGATGAGATAAAAATTTTACTTGACCTTAGTTTTCCGGGTTGTTAGTTTCCGGTAAGTATCGAAATACCTAGCGAGTTTTTTCCCTTTTAACGAATCTAGAAGGATACTCCCGTAATTATGGAATAAACATTTGAAGCCAACCCTACATTTACGTTGTTTATCATTGCTCCTGGATTCTCAAACCTTGCTTCAAGAAATATTATATTTTTCTTACTGTATTTTCGTTGAACACCTATTCCGCCAACATAGCCGGTTTGAGAAGAGTAAAAATCAAAACGATCACTTTCGATTACTGGAGGCACAGGATAGGATGATTGAGTCTTGGTCACTGTAGAGCTATTTGTCAGATTAAAAGTCTTAATAAGTCCTAGCCTAAGGAAGATAGAATAGTTTATTGAGATTGGGAAGTCATACTGGAACAAAATGGGAACATAAAGATAGCTGTAGCTGAGAGCCACATCAAATTGGTCATACGTGGCCCCTTTATAAACCGCTTTGTCGTTGATGGAATTGTTAATGTATCTTATTTCTGTATAAAAGGAGAACTGATCATCAAATCGCGGAGTTGATATTTGCATTCCTACTCCTGGGGTCAACACAATTTGTGAAAGATCTGCATTTTCAAGATATCCGTAGGTTAACTTAAACTGAGAGGAGGCACTTGCATTTAAGCGAGTATAGCTTAAGCCAAACAATGGGCTTACCCTAAATCTGAATATTGGAATTGTCTTTTTGTAAACAACGGGCTTTATGTTGACACAATCATTGTATTTTTCTATGATTTCTGACATTGAAGACTCAACCAATTTTGATTGATCAATCGATGCCTGTATTTCAGGGCAATCATTTAAAACGGATTTCAAAACTCCTATATAAGTCTTTTTTCTGTGAATGAAATCGGCTTTCACTTCGATCTCTTCTATGATTAATGGATAGAGCTGATTCTCTTTTTCAAGGAAGAATTTATCATTCCAGCTATACAAACTAGCTCTCCCTTGAACTAATAACTGAGTCAACAATCGCTGATCATTTATTGTAATAATTCTAAAGTATCGGTAGTTGTTCAAGACCACTGATTCCAAATCATCATTTGCGAATGTGACGAAGGTTGATTTATCGCTTTTTTTGTAGAGTACACCCGTTGGTGCAATTTTATCTCCTTGAAGCTTTACGTACCCCTTTAGAGTGTCACCAGATTTCTTCACTACAAATCCTTCGTAAAAAATATTTTGAGATAATACCGGAGTTGTTAAGTTTAGAAACACAGCAATAATGCTAAATGAAAGTAACCTCATACAGGATATTTTTTTTTGGAATTAAAAATGCTTTTAGTTGTTTGACAAAAAAAATAAAGCCTCGATTGAGGCTATATTTTGATTCATTTAATTCTTCTTCAATTCGTCAAACTTGTTTCCCGCTAGTTTCTTAGGGAAAACATTATCGCCCATGTATACTTCTCCGGTTTCTCCTGCAGGGTCAATTACTACATTAGTTACTTCCTTATCCTTTATAAAAACTTTCTTTACTTCTTTTTCATTCAGGCGCCAGATTTCGGCTGGAATCCGTTCAATCTCTTTGCTGCCATCTTTATACGTCCACTCAATAACTACCGGAGTCACAAGCCCACCCTTATTCTTCAATGTGATTTCATAAAGATTTTTGTCAGCTAATTTTTGCCGCACTTCATCATTATTGAGCCTGTTTCTAAACTCGCCATATTGATTCTCGGCTGTATTGATCATCGTAAATTCCTGGGGTCCGTTGCTAAAGTCAGTCGGCTTACCTTTTGATGCATTCGCTGCCAGATCACCGGTTTTTGTTTTTACATTTTTATTTTCCAGGTCCTGTGTCTGAGCCTTTACTTTAAACCATTTCACTTCGTCCAGTTCTACATCTACATTATCAACCGTGTAAAACCAACCTCTCCAGAACCAATCGAGATCAACAGCCGAAGCATCTTCCATCGTGCGGAAAAAGTCTGCCGGCTTGGGATGTTTGAAAGCCCAACGATTGGAATATTCCTTAAACGCTTTGTCGAAGAGTTCTGGTCCCATTACTGTTTCGCGTAATAAGGTCAAAGCAGCGGCAGGTTTCCCATAAGCGTTAGGGCCAAAGTCTGCGCCCGGAATATCATCCGATTGCCACATTATAGGGCGCATCATATTCTTATCACCGCGCATGTAACCGGCCATTCCTTTAGGTGAGCCCCAATTGATATTTACATCCGGATAACGCTCGCGTTTTGTTTCTCTCTCGAGGAATGTATTTAAGCCTTCATCCATCCAGCTCCACTGACGTTCATCAGAGTTGACGATCATTGGAAAGAAGTTGTGACCCACTTCATGAATGATTACACCCACCATGCCCTCGTACGTACGTTGTGAGAACGTGCCATCGCTTTTTGGACGCCCACCATTGAAACAAATCATGGGATATTCCATGCCTTGATTGGCGGTGTGCACAGAGTAGGCAGTTGGGTAAGGATAATCAAATGTTCTGGCTGAATAGATTTCCAACGTGTTCTTGATCGCCTTTGTAGATTCTTTCGCCCAAAGAGGGTTTCCTTCTTTTGGATACAGCGATTGAGCCAGTGGTGTTTTGTCGCCCACCTTTACGGCCATTGCATCCCAGATGAATTTACGGGAAGTAGCAAAAGCAAAGTCGCGTACGTTCTCTGCATAGAAATCCCACGTGCTTTTTTTCTTAGACCTCTCTTTCTCCTTTTTCTTCGCTTCTTCTTCGGTTACAATAAATACTGGAGCATCAAAAGTCTTCTTTGCCTTTTCAAAACGTTCAATCTGTTCTTTTGTCAATACCTCTTTAGGATTCTGAAGCATACCGCTGGCTCCCACAATATGATCGGAAGGCACGGTGATACGCACGCGGTAATTTCCAAACACAAGAGCAAACTCGCCTTGCCCAATAAATTGTTTGTTCTGCCAGCCCTCGTAATCATCGAATACGCACATGCGGGGAAACCACTGTGCGATCGTATAAAGTGCGTTGCCATCGGCTGGAAAGAATTCATAACCACCGCGCTCGCTGAATTTCATGCGGTCTTTCTCTATATAGCTCCATTCAATTTTGAAGCTGTATTTTTCACCGGTTTTGAGACCAGCAGGAAGGTCAACACGCAACATCGTTAAGTTGATTGTATAAGAAAGGTCTTTTCCGGAGGCAGCGTCTTTTACTGATTTGATTTTAAAACCACCTTCATAATCATAGGTTTCTGAGGCCAGAGGAAAGAACTTAATCGGAATAGAATCGCGCACGCGGTTATTTTCCGTTTTGTCTGTCATGTTGCCATTGGAAAGATTGTTCTGATCCAACTGCAGCCACACGTAGCGAAGCACTTCAGGTGCATTGTTGTGATAGGTGATTGTCTCTTTGCCGGTGATTAGCTGGGTATCTTCGTTTAACTCAACGTCAATATCATAATCGGCTCGTTGTTGCCAATAGTTTATACCCGGGGCACCGGATGAAGATCGATAACTGTTAGGGGTGGGTAATTGCTGATCGAGTTGTTCAAATTTACCTTGCCAAGTTTGCTGAGCCAGCATCGGTAACGCCAGAATCAGCAAGGCAAAGAGAGAAGTCCATTTTTTCATACAAGAGGTAGTTTCAAAAAAATCCAATGACAAAAATAAAAAGACCAGCGGAATAGTCTACTCCGCTGGTCAACTATATAATTGCTATAAATCAGGGAAAGAGTGAATTACTGCTTATTTCCCCTTTTTCTTCAACTCGTCAAACTTACTGGGTTGTGCGTTTTTGGGAAAAGTATTGTTTTCAATACTGATATCAGCTGTTTCTTTTAAGGGATCAATTACAACATTCACCACTTCTTTATCCTTGGCAAATACTTTCGTGACCTTGGTTTCGTTGATACGCCAGATTTCAGCTGGCAGTTGTTCGATTTCTTTGCTTCCATCTTTGTAAGTCCACTCGATGATAACGGGCATAATTAATCCACCTTTATTTGACAAGGTGATTTCGTAGAAATTTTTGTTTTCCATTTTAGAAATCATGGCTTTGTCATCTAACCGATTGGCAAACTCACCATACATTCTGTTATCCGTTGGAATAACGTTAAAGTATTGAGGACCCTGACTGAAGTCTGCAGGTTTGTTACCATCTCCTTTAGCTGCGAGATCTCCTTTTGTAGCTGTTTTCGTTTTGTTTTCAACGGTGGCTTGATCTTTCTTGACCTTAAACCACTTAACATCATCCAGCGATACATCACAGTTATCGGTGGTATAGAACCAGCCTCTCCAGAACCAATCCAGATCAACAGCTGAGGCATCTTCCAGCGTGCGGAAAAAATCAGCTGGCTTTGGATGTTTAAAAGCCCATCGCTCGGCATATTCTTTAAAGGCCTTATCAAATAATTCAGGACCCATTACAGTTTCGCGTAAGATGTTAAGCGCAGTAGCAGTTTTTGCATACTGTTCGTTTCCAAAATTCTGACGGACTACCGATTCAGAGTTAACCATCAAAGGCCTTTGAAGATCTGCATTGCCTTTCATGTAGGGAACAATCAAAGCGGCTGGCCCGCGACCGATGGGCTTGTCAGGATAATTCTCCACTTCCGTGCGGTATTGAACAAATGTGTTTACCCCTTCATCCATCCAGGTCCACTGACGTTCGTCATTGTTGATGATCATGGGAAAAAAATTGTGACCTACTTCATGAATAATCACCCCAATCATTCCCCACTTGAGGCGATCGGAGTAGGTACCATCTTTATTTGGTCTTCCAAAATTAAAACAGATCATCGGATACTCCATTCCCAAAGATGCTGCATGTACCGAAGTGGCATGTGGGTACGGGTAGTTGATGGAATATTTAGAATAGGTTACCAGTGTATTCTTTACTGCGATGGTGGATTCCTTTTCCCATAATGGATTCCCTTCTTTCGGATAGTACGACATGGCTAAGGGAGTTTTGTCTCCAACTTTCACAGTCATCGCATCCCAGATAAATTTACGGGAAGAAGCAAAAGCAAAGTCGCGGACGTTTTCAGCAACAAACCTCCAGGTCTTTTTATCCGTTGATTTTACTTTTTCGCGTTGAATAGCCTCTTGTTGGGTGCAAATGATTACGGGTTTGTCAAACGTAGTTTTTGCTTTTTCAAAACGCGCATATTGTTCGGCAGTTAATACTTCTTTCAGATTTTGTACCATGCCAGTGCCACCTACAATATGATCGGCAGGAACCGTAAGATTTACTTCATAATTGCCGAAAGCAAGCGTGAACTCCCCCTGACCTAAAAACTGCTTATTCTGCCAGCCTACTACATCATCGTATACACACATGCGTGGAAACCATTGAGCAATGATGTATAGATAATTGTCTTCTTCAGGAAAGTATTCCATACCACTACGGCCATCATTTGGCGTCATGTTCTTCATGCGGTCGTTGATATTAAAAGACCACTCTACCGAGAACGACATTTTTTGGCCGGCTCCAAGTGCCTTGAGGAGGTCGATGCGCATCATGGTTTGATTAACCGTGTAATTCAGAGTTTTACCGGATGCATCCTTTACCGATTTGATTTTAAACCCGCCATCAAAATCATAGAGATCCACGGTAGCGGCCATTGACTTTGTGTCGATTGAATCGCGGACGGAGTTGTTGGTTGTTTTAAAGGTATTGTTTCCTTTTGCATTAATGTTTTGATCGAGCTGTAACCAAAGGTAGCTGAGTACATCAGTGGAGTTGTTGTGATACGTGATAACTTCCGAGCCGGTGATGCTTTGATTCTGATCGTTGAGTTCAGCGTTAATCACATAATCCGCTTGCTGCTGCCAGTATTTCGCTCCCGGAGCACCGGAGGCTGAACGATATTCATTAGGCGTAGGAAGTTGCTGATCAAGTTGCTCAAATTTTCCTTTCCAATCCTGTGCTGACAGCGGAAGGGTGAGCACGAGAAACGCAAATAGAATCAGTAATTTATTCATACTATGATTTCAGTTTTTTACAACCTCAAAAATAGCATGGATTTTTGAAAGATAGTCTTATCACACAATAATTACGGCAGACAAAAAAAAGCCCCATGAGCGGGGCTTTTTAGCTTGAATGTTTCTTTAGAGTTAGTTGGTTTTCTTTTTCAACTCATCAAACTTGCTGGGTTGTACTACCCGTGGAAATACATTGTCCTCTATGCTGATATCAGCCGTTTCTTTTAAAGGATCGATAACAACATTTACCACCTCCTTATCTTTAGCAAACACCTTAGTTACCTTGGTTTCATTGATGCGCCAGATTTCAGCGGGCAATCGTTCTATTTCTTTGCTTCCGTCCTTGTATGTCCATTCAATAATTACCGGCATTACTAACCCACCTTTATTGGTGAGTGTAATTTCATAGAAGTTTTTGTTCTCCATTTTTGCCATCACAGCCTTATCATCAAGACGGTTGGCAAACTCACCATAGAAGCGATTGTCGGTAGGGATTACACTAAAAGGTTGTGGGCCCTGGCTAAAGTCGGAAGGTTTAGCGCCACCATCTTTAGCTGCCAGGTCACCTTTAGTTGCCGTTTTGGTCTTGTTCTCAACAGTAACCTGATCTTTACGAACTTTATACCACTTCACTTCATCCAGCGACATATCACAGTTGTCTGTTCCATAGAACCAACCTCTCCAGAACCAGTCGAGATCAACTGCCGAAGCATCTTCCATCGTACGGAAAAAATCTGCTGGCTTGGGATGTTTGAAAGCCCAACGCTGCGCATATTCTTTGAATGATTTATCGAAAAGTTCCGGACCCATTACTGTTTCACGCAAAATAAATAGAGCTGTTGCTGCCTTTGCATATTGCTCTGCACCGGCTTGTACTACCTGTTCGCCACTGGTCATAAGTGGTCGCATCATAGTTTTATCACCTTTCATGTAAGGAACAATGCCCGATGGTCTTCCGCGACTCCAGTCAAGACTTGGATAGCGCTCAAGCTCGGTGAGTAACTGAACAAAACTATCGATGCCTTCATCCATCCAGGTTGTTTGTCGCTCATCACTATTAATAATCATCGGAAAAAAGTTATGACCCACCTCGTGAATAACTACACCCAACATTCGCTGCAGTACGGCATTGCTATAAGTGCCATCTTTTGCAGGCCTTCCGAAGTTGAAGCAAATCATCGGATACTCCATACCAATAGAAGCTGCATGTACTGAAGTAGCTTGTGGGTAAGGATAGTCAATCGTGTATTTAGAATAAACCTCGAGGGTATTCTTAACAGCCAGTGTCGATTCCTTTTCCCACAGCGGATTGCCTTCTTTGGGATAGTAAGACATGGCAAGGGGTGTGTAGCTGCCAATTTTCACGGCCATGGCATCCCAGATAAATTTTCTGGAAGTGGCAAACGCAAAGTCGCGAACATTGGTGGCTTCAAATTGCCAGGTTTTCTTTTCTGTGGATTTACTTTTTTCTTTCGCAGTAGCCTCAGCCTGTGTTACAATGATAACTGGTTTATCATAGGTGGTTTTCGCAGCTTCAAAGCGATCCAACTCCGTTTTTGATAAGACTTGCTGTGGATTTTTAATCATGCCGGTTGCTCCGATGATGTGGTCGGCTGGGACCGTGATAGAAACTTTATAATCGCCAAAAGGCAGCGTAAACTCTGAGCGACCCAGAAACTGTTTGTTTTGCCAACCCACTACATCGTCATATACACACATGCGTGGGAAGAACTGTGCGATCGTGTAAACATAGTTTCCATCTTCCGGAAAGAACTCGTATCCGCTGCGGCCACCTTGAAAATTACGATCATTAATGTTATATGACCACTCGACCTGAAAGGTTACTTTTTCGCCAGTCTTAAGCGGCTGAGATAGGTCAACCCGCATCATCGTTTTATTGATAGTAAAGGGCAGAGGCTTGCCGGCAGCATCTTTTACGGATTTAATCTTATAGCCACCTTCAAAATCATAAAGGCCGAATTGACCCGCCATTGTTTTAGTTGCCACCGAATCACGAATCGAGTTATTGCTCGATTTGGTAGTGTTGCTTTCTTTCTCATATAGATTTTGATCCAACTGCAACCAAAGGTATTTCAGTATATCAGGAGAGTTGTTATGGTATGTGATTTTTTCGGAACCACTAATACTCTGGTTAACATCGTTGAGCTCCACAGACATTTCATAGTCCGCCTTTTGTTGCCAGTATTTTGGCCCCGGAGATCCCGAGCCGGAACGATATTCATTGGGCGTAGGCAGGGTTTGATCCAATTGTTCAAACTTACCTTTCCACTGCGGGTTTTCCTGGGCAAAGGTCCATGCGCTCACCAGAACAAAGCACAGAAGTAAAATGCGTTTCATAGTTGTTTTAACAGTTAAAAATTCAAAATAATCACCAAAAGATTCTATCCTTCATCAGTACCAATGCAATACCTGCAATGGCCGCAGAGAGCACAAGTCTTAAATCCCTGCGCGAAACTTTAAGTAAGTCTACTAAAACAAAACTGATCCCCAGAAAAATGACCACTACAATTATCTGACCTATCTCTAAACCAATGTTAAAGGCAAAAAGTGGGGATACAATATTTTCGTTTTTACCCAACAAGGCTCTCAGAAAATTGGAAAACCCGAGGCCATGAATCAGACCAAAGAAGAGCGCGAAGAAGTAATTGATTTGAATTGTCCGGCCCGCAGTATCTTGATCTTTCTTAAAGAGATTTCCAGTGGCCGTAATAAAGATGGTTAGGGGAATCAGAAATTCAATGACCTCAGCAGAAAAGTTGATGATGTTCATTGTGGCTAAGGCAAGTGTAATGGAATGACCAATTGTAAAAGCTGTTACCAGGATCAGAATTTTCTTCCAATCGCGAACCAGATAGACCGCACAAAGGGCGAGTACAAACAGAATATGATCGTACCCGTTGGCGTAATCCAAAATATGATCTTTACCCAATCCAAAGTACAACGCAAACTCACTCATTAAGCCTCCTTTTAAAAGGCTACAAGTATAACCCTAATTTTGATTTAGGACAATTAGAACTAATTTTAGCGGCACGATTTTGGCCAAGGGCTTAGCATGATTACATTATTTTATTCTTTCCTGATTTTTCTACACCCCATTCATCTTTCGGTGTCGGAAATCAATTACAGCGACAAAGACAAAGCGCTTCAAATTACCTCGCGAATTTTTCTTGACGACCTTGAACTATCAATTCGAAATCAACGTAAGCAACCTGATCTTGATCTGTTGGAGCCGGGCCCCGGACTTACCACCGAGCAACTGATTAGCGAATATGTAATCAAGCGCTTCTCCGTAAAGTTGGATGGCAAAGCTCAGAAGTTGAATTTTCTGGGCTTTGAACGGGAAGACCCGGCAGTAATCTGTTATATCGAAATAGAGAACGTAAAAAAATTCAAAACCATTGAAGTTAAAAATGAAGTGATCATGGAAACCCATGACGATCAATCAAACCTGATCCATGTTACTTATAAAGGTCCTGTAAAAAGTTTACGCCTGATACGCGATAAATCTGCAGATGTCCTCACCTTTGAATCGAAATAGAAATTATAAATCATACCCTATGCGTAATAAAATTGTAGCCGGCAACTGGAAAATGAATAAGACTCTTGAAGAAGCGGGAATTCTAACTTCAGAGCTAATCGGCATGATTGCCGATGAAGTGAAAGGGAATGTAAAGGTGGTGTTGTGCACGCCTTTTCCTTATCTCTATCCGGTGAAACATCAGCTTGGAAATAATGCCCGTATTGCAGTAGGGGCACAAAATTGCAGCGAGCAAGATTGGGGGGCCTATACGGGCGAGACTTCAGCCGCCATGTTGAAATCAATGGGCATTCCGTATGTAATCATTGGCCATAGCGAGCGCAGACAATATTTTGGTGAAGATGGGAAGTTGCTTGCTACCAAAGTAGACAAAGCATTGGCGCACGGGTTAACTCCAATCTTCTGCTGTGGCGAGCCGTTGGAAATCCGCGAGAAAGGAACCCATGAGCAATTGGTGAAACATCAAGTGGAAGACAGTCTCTTTCATTTGAACGCTGAAGCGTTGCAAAAAGTGGTGATTGCCTACGAGCCCGTTTGGGCTATTGGTACTGGTAAAACAGCAACCTCACAACAAGCACAAGACATGCATGCTGTGATTCGCAAGCATCTTGCAACAAAGTATGGAGCTGTTGCTGAGAAAATTTCTATTCTGTATGGAGGGAGTGTAAAAGCGGATAATGCAAAAGAGCTTTTTGCTTGTGCGGATGTGGATGGAGGCCTGGTAGGCGGAGCTTCTTTAAAGAGCCGGGAGTTTGTTGAGATAATTAAGGCAATTTGAAGATTTAAGAATTTGAAAATGTAGTATTTGTCAGTCTTCCTTCATTTTCAAATCTTCGAATCAAACCATTTTCAAATTATATGTATTCAACCCGCCTTCAGGTAGTATGCGATCCCGAGTTTTCTGAAATTTTGATGGCCGAAATTGCTGAGGCCGGTTTTGACACATTCATGGAAACCGAAAAAGGATTTGAAGCTTACGTGGAGGGCGACAACTTTGATAAAGTGTTGCTTGGTCAGTTGCAGGAGAAATATAATCACGTAAAGCCACTGCTCTTTTTTCAGGATCAGATTCAAAAGCAAAACTGGAATGAGGAGTGGGAAAAAAATGTTGATCCGATTATTGTAGATGACAAATGCCTGGTTCGGGCGGCCTTTCATAAAATTGAAAAAAAATACCCTTACGAGATTATTATCACACCCAAGATGTCGTTTGGCACAGGTCATCATCAAACCACACACTTGATGATCAGTCGTCAGATGAAAATGGATCACAAAGGTAAACGGGTGATGGATGCCGGGTGTGGCACGGCCATATTATCAATCATGGCCTCCAAACTTGGCGCCAGCGAAGTTGAGGCCTTCGATATTGATGAGTGGAGTGTAATTAATGGTGTTGAGAATACCGGGAACAACAGTTGTTCGAATATTCACATTCAGCAGGGAAAAATTGATGAAGTGAAGCTGACCGGAAAGTTTGACATTATTCTGGCCAACATTAATAAAAATATTCTCATGCTCGAAATGCGCCAGTATGCCTCATATCTTGAAAAAGGCGGACTTCTTTTGCTGAGTGGATTTTATACACACGATATTGAAGATTTGAAACAGGAGGCTGCCAACTATCGCCTGAAAGAAATAACCCATGATGAACGTGAAACCTGGGCCTGTTTACTGCTCCAGGCCTAGGGCTGAAGCAGTAAAGTCTTAATGGATACGATTCATACAATTTGCCGTTGTCTTTCGTTTTTCTGAACGAACTCATAAGGATTAGCACATTCGCCATTTATTTACGAATTTCAAGGTTTTTGGCCCCGTGAAGCAGGTTTTTACCTACATTATTGCTGTTCTCATATCAATGGTTGGAGCTTTTGCCCAAACAGGCGATACCCATCAGTATAGTTTTCAGGATAGTGTGCGGTTGGTTTTGGAGAATACGAAGGCTAATGATGCTATTGCAGTGGGCACTGCTTTTAATACAGCATGGAGTTCTTTAGGTCCCGATCAGCAACAACAAATTCGCAGCCAAGCAAGGCTAATGAAAAAAAAGAGCTACAAGCTTCGGCCACATCTTGTCAATTATTATGGGGCCATTGCCGCGGCAGTAACTATAGAAAATGCAGATCCATCAGGGCTGACCAGTTATTTAGCGGTAGCCAGAAAGGTGATTGAAAAAGATAATATCAATCAGGCTAATTTGTTCTTTCAGCAAAGCCGCGATTTTTTTGAGCATCATGCACTGCACTATGAAAAAGCATTTAACCTTCGGATTTTGGATGACAATTACCAATTCGATTATCTCGAACCGGTAGTCATTCCAGATACCGTGCAATCCGTTTATACCGAACAGCCAGTCGACACCACTTCCTACAATACTCCGATGTGGCAGCAGCCGATTGTACAGCCGGAATTGTTTGGACCTGTAATTAAGTTTGATAAACTCTCTCTGAATTTTATTACTCCATACGATTCAGTCTTTCTTCAAAACACAACCGGTACTTTTTCCCTTCGCGATAAACTTTTTGTTGGTGAGGGCGGTCGCTTTGATTGGTCAGCAGCAGGATTACCTCCGGATTCAGTTTATTATGATCTTAACAAATATACTTTCAAGACCACACAACCTTATCTGAAAGCAGAGCAGGGCAAGCTCCGATATATTGGTAAGGTGGCAGTTCTTGTGCCTGGTATTTTTGAATTCAGAAGTATTAATCACAAAACTCCTGAATCATCCACCTATCCGCGTTTTAAATCGTACGAATCAAATATTAATCTGCTTGGCCTGGGTTCTGATAAACTAAAGTACACCGGTGGTCTTGGGTTACAGGGTAAGGCGATGAACAGCAACTCTGCGGACGGTAGTCTTGCGATGATTGAAATCAGTGGGGATACAGATAAAAAATTCAAAGCGACAGCCGCATCCTTTGGTTTTAAAGATTCAGTTATCGTTTCCTCAAGGGCTCACATTACCATCTATCAGCAAAATGATTCCATTGTACACCCGGCTATGGAACTGCGCTACGATTACGTGAATCAGAAACTCGTGCTTAACAAAGAGAATAGTCAATTGCGTAAAGCACCTTTTTCTTCTTCCTATTTTGATATTGAGTTTACGGCCGATCGAATCAATTGGGATTTGAAATCAGACAGCCTCGCAGTGTTTGTTCAGGGAAGTGGCAAAGTATCACCCATGGTAATTGAATCAAATGATTTTTATGATCCGGAAGGGTACCGCGAGTTGAGAGGTCAGGGATTTAATTTTCATCCATTGGCTTTGGTTGTAAATTATGCCAACGAAAGCGGCAGCCAGGATTTTTATGTTTTTGATTTGGCACTTGAAGGAAAACGAACCCTGGAACAAGTAAAAATGGCGGCCGATTTTCTTTCGCAGAAAGGCATGATCGATTATGATGCCCGATCGGGTAAAATTCATGTAAAGGATAAAGCTATTAATTTTGTACAGGCTGTTAAAGGAGTAGCGGATTACGACAATCTTAAAGTCCACTCCCTCACTGACACCGTAGCCAATGCGATGATCAGTTTTTCATCGGGAAGAATGAATGTATATGGCGTAGAGGAATTTAATGTGAGCGATTCACTCAATGTGGTAATTAAACCTGACAGCAGCCGGATTACATTTTTGCAAAACCGGGATATTAAATTCAACGGAACTATTACCGCGGGTAATTTCGAAATTACGGGTCGGGATTTTACACTTAAGTATGATAGCTTCTTCATCAATATGAATCATATCGACTCGATTCGGTTTTACGTAACGGAAAAAAACGGATCGCGTAGAAGAGTGAACAACTCCATGGTGGGTGCAGACTCTACGGCCCAGGCAGCGGGCGGCCTGCAGGCATCGGCCAGCAAAACTTCAGGTACACTTTTCATCAATCGTCCTGATAATAAATCAGGCAAGATAAAATATCCTAACTACCCACGCCTGGACGCCACGGCTGGTGGAGTCATTTACTTTGATCGCAGCGAAGTGCTGAATGGTGCTTATGATCGCTCTGTATTTTTTGTGGTGCCTCCGTTTAAGCTCGATAGCTTAAATGATGCAGATCCCGGCTCCATCAATTTTGAAGGCACATTCGTATCCAGTGGAATGTTTCCAAGCTTCAGGGAGAAGTTGCACACGATGCCTGACAAATCATTGGGCTTTACTCACGCGGTTCCTAAGTCGGGCTATCAATTATACCAGGGTGATGGTAAATTCTATGGCGGCATGTCGTTAGATAATGCGGGTATTCGTTCGTCTGGAAGAATTGATTATCTCGCAGCCACGGTTGAATCAAAGGATTTTGTTTTCTATCCGGATTCGGTAGTTGGCCGCGGTAGTATTGGAGAGATTAAAGAGAAACAATTTGGTGCCGTTTATTTTCCGCAAGTCAAGTTGGGAGATTACCAACTGAAGTGGTTACCGAAACAGGATAAGATGAACATTAAGAATCTTAAAGAACCATTCAATTTATATCAAAGTACCGCAACACTGGATGGTAAACTTATCGTATCAAAAACTGGTGTGGCCGGAGATGGACGATTGAGCACACGGGGCTCTGAGGTGCGATCCAGGGAACTGAACTTCTCGGCCAAAGAGTTTAGTGGCCGCCATGCGCGGTTTGAAGTTAAAACCGGCAATCCAGACAAGCCCGCTTTGGCTGGTAATGATGTTAAACTGAAATTCAATCTTGATCAGAACTTTGCCACCATCAGTCCGGAAACGGAAGGCGAAGCGGCCATCGAATTTCCATACGCGCAGTTTAAAACTTCCATACCTGAAGCCCGGTGGGACTTGACAACACAGAAAATAGTGATGAGCAAAGCGCCCGATGTACCGCTGGAAAATTCTTACTTCTATACAACGCGCAAAGAATTGGATTCACTGAGTTTTAATGCAGAGAAAGCAGAGTATGACATTAAAACCCAGCAGCTAAAGGTGAGCGGTATTCCTTACATCATTGTAGCTGATGCCAAGATCACCCCGGAGAATAACGAAGTCTTGATCCTGGAGAACGCTAAGATTGGTCAATTGAAAAACACGGTCATTGTAATGGATACCTTAAATGGATATCACCGGCTAACGGAAGGGGTGGTAGACATTATATCGCGTAAGGAATTTACGGGGTATGCAACCTATCAATATGTAAATGCAGTGAATGATACGTTCGCCATTAAAATGACCGATTTCCGTCTGGAGCCAATTACTGAGGAGACCAAAAATAAGCGGCAACGGGAGATTACTGCCGCCATGCAAACCGTAGCAAATGGAGCGGTAACAGAAGCGAGCAACATCTTGGTTTCGCCCCGGATTTTTTACAAAGGCGACATGACCATGTATGCCACTAAACCCGCCCTTCAATTACGCGGTTTTGTAAAACTCGATCTTAAAAAGATCAAGAACTATAACACATGGCTTCAGTACACGCAAAGCGGAGATGAGAAAGACATCTATCTCAACTTCGACAACTCGATTACCGAAGAAGGTGGGCGTAAGGCCGATGCCGGTCTTCATTTTGCAGAGGACAATGACTTATACATCACTTTTGTATTCGACAAGAAAGATCCAAGTGATGAAGACTTTTTCTTGCCCAGTGGTTCACTCTATTTTGAAAAGGAAAGCAAAGAATTCAGGATCGAGGATCGTCAAAAAGCTGCCGGAGAAAAACTTTCAGGAAAAGTATTTGCCTACAACGAAGAAAAGCAGGAAGTGCGATTTGAAGGTCCCGTTAACTTCTTCCAGGGCAACAAGGACTTTAGTTTGACAGCTTCAGCTTTAGGTTCGGGTAATCTTGAAACGAATGATATTAAAATGAATTCATTCGTGATGGTGGATATGAATGTGCCGGCTACCGTATATCAATTGATGGCTACCAGCATCATGGATGTAATCACGAATGAAGGGGTGAAGGAGGAAGGGTTGGGAGATCAGACAGATCTACTTTATAAGATTGCCGACATTGTGGGTGAGCGTGCGGTGAAAGATTATGAGCAGCGTTCATTGCAAAGCTATGTTTCGCTTGCTTCTGTACCTGGGTTGTTAAAACCCATTGTATTGTCAAATACAGATTTGAAATGGTCGCAGGAGAATAAATCTTTTTACAGCACGGGATTATTGGGACTTAGTCATATGGGCCGCAACGACATCAACGGAGCTTTCGAGGGATTTATGGAGATTCGTAAAAATGAAGATGGAGCCCCGGTGTTTCATCTCTTTATTAAAGCCTCACCCGATGCCTGGTTTTATTTTGGCATGGAAGACAACCGGCTCATGGTACATTCGTCATTGGCAACCATCAATGATCTTGTCGTAAAGAAAACCAATGCCAGCAAAGCTAAGGTTGGGGAACTGGTATTTATCCCAGGTACCGATGAGGAAACACTAGCCTTCATCAATCGCTTCCGGCAGGTTTACTACGGCCTCGAAGCTCCCTATGACCTTGCCAGTAGTGGTTCGGCCACCAAGAAAAAGGAAAAGAAGAAGGACGAGGATGATGGATTTTAATTCCATCCCATATCAGTCATAAGATAATTGAAATCTTATTAAGCAGTTCCGGTAACGCAACCCATTTCGAGGGAGCAAATCGACCACTAATCACAAATTGCCCCTGAATCAAAACGAGGGGATTAACTTTCGTTAAAATCCATATCAAATGAAAAAGAGTATTGTTGTTGTTTTCTGGGCGTTATCATTCTGTGTGTCGGCTCAAAACAATTATTTCTTTCCAGCTGGTGTTACTTTCGATCCTGCTATTCCTTCTCCTGAACAATTTCTTGGCTATCCGGTAGGCGACTGGCATACCCGACATGATCGGATTGTGTCCTACTTTCAGGAGTTGGCGCGGGTTTCGCCCAAGGCTCATTTTCAGATTATTGGCTACACAAATGAGCGCAGACCGCAGGTGGTGCTTACCATCACGAGTCCAGAAAATTATGCGCGTATAGAAGATATTAGACAAGAGCATTTGAAGTTGGCTGACCCTTCACAGTCGGTAACTATTTCTTCTATGCCAGTGATTATCACGCATGGTTATAATGTGCATGGTAACGAACCTAGCAGCAGTGAAGCAGCTATGCTAACCGCCTATTATCTGATAGCATCACAAGGGCCGGAAGCGGAACGGACGTTAAGGGAGGCTGTGATTCATGTTGACCCAAACTATAACCCCGATGGTCGCGACCGCCATAGCAACTGGGCTAACATGCATAAAGGATTTCCTCCGGTAGCTGATCCGATGGATCGTGAACACAATGAAGTTTGGCCCGGAGGAAGATTTAATCATTATTGGTTTGACCTCAATCGGGATTGGTTACCATTGGCGCATGTAGAGAGTCGGAATCGCATTGAGTTTTTCCATCAGTGGCTTCCCAATGTGTGTACCGATTATCACGAAATGGGAACTAACGCTACTAACTTCTTCGAGCCCACGAAGCCTTATGGCTCAGAAAACCCGGTAGTTCCCCGTGCAAATTATGATCAGTTGAATCCACTCTTCGCTAAATACTTTGCTAAAGCCATGGATGAAATTGGATCATTATATTTTTCAAAGGAGAATTTTGACAACTCATATCCAGGCTATGGTTCTACCTATCCAGATATTCATGGTGGCCTTGGACTTGTGTTTGAACAAGCCAGTTCGCGCGGCCATGTGCAAAGGAGTTCTACCAAAGAAGTGACATTTGCTTTTACGATCCGCAACCATGTGCGCACCAGTCTGGCTACTGTTAAAGCAGGTGTTGAGAATCGCGAGTTATTGTTGAAGCATCAACAGGAATATTTTAAGTCGGCCTTGGATGAAGGAAAGAAATCTGCCGTTAAGGCTTATGTGTTTGGGGATAGTAAAGACCAGAGTAGGACGAAAGCCTTTGCGGATTTATTGTTGAAGCATCGTATTGAAACCTTCGGATTAGCTGCTGACCTAACCGTTGGATCTAACAAATATGAAAAAGGAAAAGCCTTTGTGGTGAATACCGATCAAACACAGTATCGCATGGTTCGCAGTATGTTCGAGAAGGTGACTTCTTTTCACGACAGTGTTTTTTATGATGCTTCCACCTGGACGATGGCCCTCGCATATGGAATGCCGCACGATGCATTAACCGCAACTACTAAATTCTCTAAAGGAGAAAAAGTGAAACCCCAGGATTTGCAAGCAAGTCCAGCACCGGTAGTAAAATCAAACTATGCATACCTGATTGAGTGGAATGAATACAATGCTTCGCGTGCGTTGTATTACTTGCTTTCCAATAAAGTATTTGTGAAAGCTACGTTTAAACCTTTTGCAACAACGGTAAATGGTGCTAAGAAAAAGTTTGGCTATGGAACACTCATGATTCCGGTAGTTGATCAAAACCTTTCGGCCGATGAATTATTTGATGTGATGAAAGAAGCATCCAGTACTTCGGGATTGGAAATTTATTCGGTAAACACGGGCTTTAGTTTGGAAGGAGTTGATCTGGGTAGCGGCAATGTTCGTACGGTACAAACTCCAAAAGTGGTTATGTTGATTGGCGAAGGGGTTGCAGCTACAGACGCAGGCGCACTCTGGTATCTGCTTGACTCTAAACTTAAGATGCCGATCACGAAAGTAAACACCAGTCAGCTTGGGCAGTTAAAAATCAACGATTACAATACCTTGATACTCGTTGCGGGCAACTATGGAATCCTGGGCGAAAGTGGCGTGACAAAAATTAAAACCTGGGTGCAGCAGGGAGGCACATTGATTTTAATGAAGTCTGCTATTAGCTGGGCCATTAACAACAAATTAGTTGAAGAACAATTGCGCAAGGAGGAGGAAAAGAAAGATGTAAAGCGGCTTGATTTTGTAACCGCAGGCGACTACCAGGGCTCACGGGCCATTGGGGGTTCTATTTACCAGGCAACCCTGGACATTACCCACCCGCTTGGATTTGGATATACCAATCGCGAGTTGTCAGTATACAGGAATCACTCGGTGTTCATTGAGCCTAGTAAAAATCCTTTCAATACAGTAATCAAGTACACGGCCAAGCCTTTGTTGAGTGGCTATATTCATCCTACCAACCTTGAGAAGATTAAAAATTCTGTTTCCTTACAGGTGAGCAACATGGGCCAGGGCCGGGCCATTTTGTTTGTTGATGATCCGGCTTTTCGCGGCTACTGGAATGGGACCAATAAATTGTTCTTTAATGCATTATTTTTTGGATCACATATTAGTGCACCCGGGTTTGATGCTGCTGAGGAGTGAGAACTATTCAATAGCCGTTGGCTGCGTTAATGAAGTAAGTAATTTTTCGCGTTTACGATGAACGTATGTGGCATGAGTAAACATTAGGGGAGCATAAAGAAAATAGGTAAACCCCGATATGGGACCGGCCAGCCAACTATTTTGAAAAATAACAGCCAGAATTACTGATAGAATAGGGACAAGGGCCATCAACAGGTTGCTACGAACGCTAGACCTGGTATCGAAGCGTTCAATTTCATTCAATTCAAGTTCATCCGCTTTTTTGTAAGCATAGCGATACATTTGCATCATTACGAGGAATACAGTCGCAGCACCCACGCCATAGATAATCATCAACTGACCCATATCTTTTCCCTTTATCATTCCCTGCATTTCTTCCAGAAGGGGTTGGTTATTGAAGATATAGGCAAGTGGTCGAAGTATCAATTTGGCAAGAAACTTGAGCGGGTACACATAAAAAAGAACGATTACCAGAAACAGGGTATTGAGCACAATCATTTTGCCATCGCGCAAACCATAGCGCAGAAAAAAAATAAAATGTTCGCGCCAGATAAGTATAATTAAGGCAATGCAGAATAGAAAGGGGAGTAACTCGTATGTAAATCGTTTTATCTGATCAAAATTTACGGGGGCTGAGGTGGAAATCAGAAGCAGGGTGATGGCCAGTGCGAATACGGCATCGCTGAAATTTTCGAGGCGCCCGGGTTCTTTTCCGCGAAATCGGAATTCATTATTTGAATAGTTTTGACTTAGTGCTTCCCGTATCATATCAATATGAAGTTACTTCCGGATAGTCTACAAAATTCTTTTTGTAAAATAAGTTCAGAAAAGTCATCACTGCGCTTCCCCTGGAATCAGATGGTGGACTGGCAAAGAATTTCTCAATGTCGGTGAAGCCACTCAATTCGGTAAAATCTGATTCTGAGATTTTTTTGAAACCCATCGACCAGTCTTTGAAAAGCCGGTGGGGTGAATTCCCCTCCAGAATGAGGGTCACTTTTTTGTGACGCGGGTCTTTGCGGATTTCTTCATACAATTCATTCACCACCATTTCATTTCCTTCCAATGCCTGGATGAACCGATCCTTCAGGTATAATAGCAGTCCGGTGATTTCTTTTTTCTTATTATTGGCCCGGCTCTCATTAAGGATGGTCAGCAAATCAGCCTCGTGGAGTGCGCGTGTGGCATGACTAACATATACGAGATGATACATGTTTATTGATTTTAAGATGTTGAGTCGGGACCAGGATTCGTGTTTACCGGACTTTCAATAACTGTGTCATTTTGTTTGCGTATAAAAGGAGAAGCTAACTGATGGATGCGAATGGCTTTTTTAGAAAGCCAGATTCCTACAACGAGCGAGGCAAGTGCCCCAAACACGATACCAGGAACATAAGAGATAAATAAACAGTAATCATATGCTCCGTGAAACAAGGTGGCTATCCCCAAGGCATGAAAAGCATAATAGGATTTTTTGTGTTCGAACTTTGCCTTCCCTAAATAATAGCCCATCAAAACGGCAAAGGTAGCATGTGCCGGTACAGCCGTAAACATGCGCATGACAGCCGTACCAATTCCCCCCTGAAACACATACAGAATATTTTCAAACGTGGCGAAACCCATGCCAACCATTACCGAATACACGATACCGTCAAAAGGTTCGTTGAAGTGTTTGTTGTTATAAAGAATGCCTCGTACAAAAAGGAACTTACTGAATTCTTCCACGAGGGCAACGATCAGAAAAGCATGCACGGCCTGTTCGCTTAAACTGCTTTCATCAATGGTGACAAATAATCCAATCACCTGGCTGATGAGCAGCGTTACGAAAATACTCAGCACTCCAAAAAAGAAGCTGCGCATAAGCAAGCCCATAGGCTCGCGTTCGTGATGATCTTTCAAATAAATATAAACACCAATGGCAACACCGGGAGCCAGGGCAATCGCAAGAAGTATGAGGATATCCATGGTCAGGGATTAGCGTTTTGAGATAGGACCAGCACACCTAACAAGGCAGAAGAGATGCCGCGAACAAATGCATCCCGTAAGCTTACAAAATTCTCACGCTTTTTAATCATTAGAATAATGGCTCCGGCCAGGGCAACCATTAATGCGATGCCACCGATCAACATCAGTTCATGATGGCCCTCCAGGTGAAGCAAGGTGAAGAGAACGCCCACCAGTAAGACAGAACAACTGATGTAAATCAATTTATGAACCAATGCTGCGTAGGCATCGGGCTCACCGTGAGGCGGTGTATCCATCGGCAAAAAAGCCCAAAGGAAATAAGCACCGGACAATAGGGAAAGGCCAAGCATGAGAAGCTCGCTTGCACCGGTGTAATTCATGTAATAAAAAACAAGCCCCGCAACGGAAAGCGCCAAAGCAGCCTGCTGAATGTAGGGGATATATCGTTTTAGGGTTCTTTGCACTTAGGTATAGGATACTCCTAACCTCAAGGTAAAGCTTTGGTTTTAAAACAACAAAAGGGCGGTTGTTTGACTGGCTATGAGATAATCAGTCGAATGAGCTGAAAAGTTCTAAGGTGTTTGACCGCTATAAGCGAACGTGTCGTGAAATCTGATGCCTGATCATGATTTAGTCCTCAATCGATTCTTCCACTTCATCAAGTTTATCTTCAGTGAAGGCGCCTGAAGTGGCATACACAATTTTGCCATCGGCATCAAGCACAAAAAAGTAAGGGATGTCGCGCTTTTCAAAATCGAGTGCTTCTTTATAGGGTTTTAATTCACCTTTGTAAAATAAAATGTAGGGCAACAGTTGCGGGTCAATATTTTTCAATGCCTTCTTTTTAGCGGTACCGGTGGCAGCTGCATTTACCCCTGTAAACATGGGCACAAAATATACATTCACATCGTAACCCATGCCGGCCATCAGGCCCGCTGCTTTTTTTACGAACTTATTATACACAGGACTAAACCAACTGTTCAGTTCGTCTTCCGATTTTTTTGAGTAGGCAAGACCAAGCAATGTGTATTTTCCTTTCGTATCTGTTGGGAGATTTACTTTTTTATCCTCCACGGTTTCTGCTTCCATGTCGGGAAACTGTTTGCCGATCACCTGAGCATTGGTAAGATTAAAGCAAGCCAGTAAGACAACAAGTGTGATTGATTTTTTCATAAGACAAGAACGAAGATAGCAGAATTTAAGTATCCTCGAAAGTAGAAAGCTCAAAAGCTAAGCTGGTAAAGCAGCAACTCTTCCGGATTATTTGCAAAGCTGATACGTTTACTGAATTTCATTCCCACCTTCTCCAAAAGTTTTATTGAATTCTGGTTGTAAGGAACCGTAATCGCATTAAGCGTTGGCAACGTTAACTTTTCTTTAGCGAATTCCAGCGTTGCTGTAGCTGCTTCAAAGCCATAACCCTTACCGATAAATTCCGCTAAAAACGCGAAGCCAAGGTCTGGATGGTCTAACGTTTCGCGCTTCAGAATGCCACACATTCCCAGCGGAGTATTAGTGTCTTTCGTTTCCACCAGCCACAAACCGAACCCGTTATCATGATAACTTTTTATCGGGCCATTCGTCAGGTAGGTTTTCGCCTGATCGATTGTCTTTATGTTTCGATCGCCAATATATTTTAACCAGCCCGGACTGTTCACTAACTCTACGATGAAAGGCGCATCTGTTAAGGTTAATTCCCTGAGCCGTAATCGTTCAGTTTCCAGAATGTATTTTGTAATAATGTCAATCATGCTTTATCTAAAAATCAATAGCACTCAATTTCTGAGATAGCCAGTTGTTTTGTCTCATGCTTAAACGTGGCGCGAATACGGGATGCAGATACCCTTTCGAAAACCACGGCATTTACCGTATTCCCAACCGGAGAGCTTGATTCGGTAACTTTTACCGGGAGCCATTCACCCTCGTTTTGATATTCAATGATGAGGTTGTCGGGTGTACCGAAATTTTTATCATCAGCAAATGGATAATACTTCAAATTCGAAACATCACGGGGTTGACCAAAATCAAGAGCAAACCAGTCCGTTGTTGATGTTGACCCAATGGTAGCCCAGCGATTTCTGACTTCAGGAAAATACCAGATGCGTCCATCCACTGCCTGGTAAAGCGAATCGGGTACTGAGTTGACTGAAGCCGATGGCACCGGGAAATCTTTGCGCCTGATATTTAAAGCATAGTTAACAGGTTGTTTTGATTTGCTTCGTAAAAGAGGAGGGCCAACAACTACCTGGTATTTTCCATCCTTTTCCAGCAATGGTTTTTTGGCCCCATCTACAAATACAGTGAGGCCTTTTCCTATGTTGTATTGGCTGCCATCCTGATCATAAATCACTGTTACTTTATGACCGTGATAAAGAACTTCGTCCAGCCGGAAATAGGTAATTGAATTATCGATCAGTGGGTTAATAGCAAGCGTATCACCTTCGGAAGGACGAATTCCACAAAGACCGCTAATAACTAGATTATTGAAGGAAGAATGGAGGTAATGGTTGCTCCAGTAGAAATAAACAATGGGGCCGCCTTTATTAGGATCATAGTTTTCAACCAGATTAATTTTTCCATTGGGTAAGTAATGTTCTTTTGTGAATTGCCTTAGCGTGTTCACATAATCTGATTTGGTAACGATATCCTGATCGTAATTATTAAGCAAGTTAGCCATACCTGTGATTGCCTGGCTGGATTGGTAAGGCCAGGTGGGACCGTTCCACTGACTTCCGGGTTTACCAAAGCTGAAGGTGAATTGCTTAAAATAATATTCATAGGAAGGTTCATTGGTGCGCAATCCATATTTGCCCCGGAGTTGAGTGGTATCCAATAAGTGTTTCCACGAAGCATGATACTTCGGTGAGTTTGTTGGCAGATTAAAATACCAGGGGGCAAACCCTGCCAGCTCACGACCACGGATAAAATCCCAGTAGTGCACGTATTCATTATCCACTTTATAGCGATCAATAAAATGTTCCATGTCATTATTCCATAAGGACTGCTCTACGGTTGTTTTTAGGGCAGTTCCTCT
This sequence comes from Cyclobacteriaceae bacterium, assembly GCA_044229915.1. Lineage (GTDB taxonomy): Bacteria > Bacteroidota > Bacteroidia > Cytophagales > Cyclobacteriaceae > ELB16-189. The sequence continues at coordinate 230,311 of JBGASB010000002.1, read as the reverse complement.
TTGTAAATAATCATTGCTTACCGCCATATCGCCTTTCATGGCCGCGATTCTTGAAATGGCAAGCGCATTACCATACATATAACTGTTAATGGTTGGCCGAAACGCCTCACCACCGGCAAACCCATCTTTACCACCCGAAGCATCAATGGAAGCTATCGTATACTCGGTAGCATCAGGCATCGCGGGAATATAATAGAGTTTCTTATCGGAATCCCAATGATCGGACCAGCCATTATACTTATGGATCATACTATCCAATTGTCCGATGATAAATGCCGAGTCGGCATTTACGAGATAGCGTGCATACGTTGCATCAGCAATGCTTTCGCTGTACTGCAGGTTGTTGCCACCATGCTGGTACAGGTTATTAATATATCCATCCAGGTACAGATCATTGGTTAGCCAGCGGCCCTCATAAATGTGATGCATGGAAGCAGCATTGATGGTACAATAAGGGGCGCGGTCCCAATCCATGTGGGTGATAAATTCAGTGATCACAAATTCATTTTGCCCTACGTTGCGTATGTGGGCTTTGTAAAGTTTCCAGCGATAGTAGTACACTTGTTCTATTTCCTGATCGGAACATTCAAAGAATGGAATGTTTTCCTGATACCACGCAGCATCTTCCCCATAATACTTGGTTGCCAGTGCGGCACGGTCAAGTACCGGGTACTTGTCTTCGCTAGTGCAACTGAGTAAGAGAAAAACCAGGACACCCGTGAGTAAGCTCTTAAATTTCATAGTGTGATGTGGGGGAAATTGTAATTGGGTAACCAAGCTACGAATTTACAGTGCATGCAACAAGACCGGTTATTCCAGCAGAATGTTTTCCTGAAAATACTTCCAGGAGATAGTTTCAGGATCAAAAAACTGTGTGGCTTCTCTTCCAATAAAGAGTTTATAATTCATTTTATCCTTACCCGCTACGAGATAGCCCGGATAATAAAATTCGTAGCCTGAAGATTTAAGGTAGTCAACGGTAAGCAACATGAGGTATTTGCCAAGGCTGTAGTCTTTATAGAGTGGATCAAAGAAATGAAGAATGGACGCTGCCGAAGTGGCCCCTACATCGAAGTAGCCACCGGCAATCAGGTTATCCTGATCGTATACCGAAATGCATTTTGTTTTATAGAGATTTTTTCCGGTATCCTCTTCCCCAAAAAGAGAATGATGAATACTAAAGGCGCCATCAAAGTCGATGGATTGGCGATAGGTAGTGTAGAGTGCTTCGTGATCAGGTCGGATGGTAACTAAATCTTCAATTGAATAACGAAAATGGTTGGCCCGATTCCGGATTCGCTTGTGGGAAGGGCGATTTTTAATTTCAGCGAGGGGATAGCGCAGCCAATGAACCCGGTAGGATTCTTCCAGGTGCAGATGTGAACTTGTAAAAATGCTTTGGTGCATGCGGTACCAGCCATGGGCCAGTAAGAAATCCAATTCAGAACCTCTGATCGCATCCGGACTGAGACTATGATAAAAAGGTATCAAGAAGACGGGGACTGTTTGTTGCTGATCTGGTGTGAAGTTACAATTTCATTCTTAGAGAAATCCTTGTATTACAATGTTAAAGAGGAAGTATGCAGTGACTCATATTGCTTTTTTAAGGGAGGGAATAAATTATTGTTTCTTTTTAATTGTTGGTAACCACGTCATTATTATTTCTGCAATGATAAGGGGCACAAATGAAAAGAAATATTCATTTACTGTTCTTCTGAATGTCGGGTCTTCAATATTACTAAATAAAAAATCAAGCGGAAAGATTCCGTCTATTCGTACTGTCACAAATGCTAATGCACAAACATAACTCCGTACCATAAACTGTCTGTGAGCTTTAATGTTATGTTGTTTTATAGTTATCCATGCTAATCCAGTTGATAATATCATGAACATCGCCAATAAGAATAAGGATATCCGACAAGGCAGGCAGGCACTAATTAATGAGATTCCTAGAGCGGATAGGCCGGCAAGACCAGCACCAAGCAAGTATATCTTACCAAGTAGTCGGTGAATATTAATGAATTTATTTCTAAACCAATTCCAGAATTGAATGGGTCCTATTATGAGTATTAAAGTCCCACCTGCCATGTGCAATGATACCCAGATTTGATTATGAAAAAATGTATCACCGAATAGTTTGCTTCTGTATCCAAAAAAATATGCAATCACGTTGTCGTAAAAAAAATAGACCGACAAACTTATGACTAGAAACCATATTATCCAGGTTAGTATTTTGATTGGTATACTCATGTTATTTAATTTCTATTGTTCTAAACTAAAAATGTCTGTTCAGGATTTATCAGCGGAACGAATCTGTTACAATATCCCATATCCACTTAATATTCAATCTACCACATCCACCTCACTATTTCAAAACTAAACCTGTAACCATTTTCAAAAATTCAGGTAATCCATGCAACGCCCGGGTAAGTAACCGGTCTTTACCGGGCGTTTATAACTTTACCTGCCATGCTTAAACACAACCTACTTCTCATCTATCGCAATTTTTTACGCGCCAAAGGCTTTTTTCTGATCAACCTCGTGGGCCTCTCTACAGGGCTGGTTTGCACCCTGCTCATTTACTTATGGGTGCGCGATGAAGTGAACATGGATAAGTTTCACGCTAAAGACAGTCGCCTGTTTCAGGTAATGGAGTTTCAGAACTATGCTGATGAGATCATGACCACCACCTCTACGCCCGGCATTCTTGCAGAAACTTTGAAAGAAGAAATCCCCGAAGTAGAGTATGCGACCACCACTACCTGGATAAGCAAGTTTACTCTTTCCATCAAAGAGAATAACGTAAAAGCCGATGGGTTTTATGTAGGAGAAGACTTCTTCAATATTTTTTCCTACCCTCTCATTGAGGGCAATCCCGACAAGGTACTGCAAGACAAAACGGCTATCGTGATTTCGCGCGAGCTGGCTAAAAAATTATTTAACACCGATGAGAACGTAATCGGCAAAACAGTAGAGTGGCAGCATAAAAAATCTTACCAGGTTACGGGCATGTTTGATAAAGTAACCTCTTCCAGCTATCAGTTTGATTTTGTCTTATCGTTTGAAGATTTCAAGGATGAAAATGAATGGGTAACCAGTTGGGGAAACAACGGACCGCCTTCATTTATAATTCTGCGCGAAGGCAGTGATGCCGCTGCCGTGAGTGATAAGATCAAAGATTTTGTTAAGAAAAAAAACACCGAGGGCGAATCGAACGTAACCTTGTTTTTAAAACCCTATTCAGAGCGCTATCTCTATGGGCGTTATGAAAACGGTAAGCAATCGGGCGGGCGCATTGAATACGTGCGGTTGTTCTCCATCATAGCCGTGTTTATTTTAATCATAGCCTGTATTAATTTTATGAATCTCTCTACGGCCCGGGCTTCGCGCAGGGCAAAAGAAGTTGGCATCAAAAAATCAATTGGAGCCCAGCGGCAGTCACTTATCTTCCAATACATCAGTGAATCGATGGTAACCTCCGTGTTGTCTTTGCTGGTGGCAATTGCCGTAGTGTGGATGTTTCTGCCATCGTTTAATATCATTACTGATAAAAAAATTGTTTTCACCCTAAACGACCCGCAACTACTGGCCATGTTGCTGGGCATTACAGTTTTTACAGGCTTGCTCGCAGGCAGTTACCCGGCTCTTTTTCTTTCGGGATTTAAACCTGCTGCCGTGTTAAAAGGTGAACTCAGGGGTTCGTGGGGCGAGTTGTGGGCTCGCAAGGGATTGGTGGTGTTTCAGTTTGCGCTTTCTGTAATTCTTATTGTGTCGGTGCTGGTGATCTATAAGCAGATTGATTTTGTACAGTCTAAAAACCTGGGCTATAAAAAGGATAACCTCATCAGCATTCCCATAGAAGGTAAAGTGGAAACATCCCTTGAGACTTTTCTAACCGAAGTGAAGCGAATACCCGGAGTAAGCAGTGCTTCCAGTATGGGCCATGATTTAATCGGGCGCAATAACAACACCAGCGGACTGGAGTGGGAAGGAAAAAATCCGGAAGATGAAATTCTGTTTGAAAATGTTCGCGTGAACTATGACATGCTGGAAACACTAGGCGTTGAAATGGTTGACGGGCGAACCTTTTCGCGTGAGCACAGCACCGATACGTCCAAAATTATTTTCAACGAAGCCGCCATCCGGGTGATGAACATGAAAGACCCTGTGGGTAAGGTTATCAAACTGTGGGAGCAGTATGACCTGGAAATTATTGGAGTGGTAAAGGATTTTAATTTTCAGTCGCTGCACGATGTAGTAAACCCGTTGTTCTTTATGCTGGACCAGCGCAACACCTGGAACGTAATGATCCGTCTGGAAGGTGGAAGAGAAAAAGAAACCCTGAAAGCGCTAACTGATTTTTATAAGGAGTACAATCCCGGGTTCACATTCGAATATACATTTCAGGATCAGGAGTATGCGAAACAATATGCAGCCGAGCAGCGTGTGGCTACACTCTCCGGGTACTTTGCCGCATTTGCCATTCTGATTTCCTGCCTCGGACTTTTCGGCCTGGCTACGTTTACGGCTGAGCGAAGATTAAAAGAGATTGGCATCCGAAAGGCATTAGGCTCAACATCTACGAACATTGTCATGTTGCTCTCAGGTGATTTCACCCGCATGGTGGTGGTATCCATTGCGCTCGGGTTGCCGGTAAGTTATTGGTTGCTCCACGCCTGGCTTGAGCGTTTTGCTTTTCACATCGATCTTGAGATCTGGTATTTCGCGGTAGCCGGGATAATTGCCTTGTTGATTGCGTGGCTTACAGTGGCTTCGCAAGCCATTAAAGCGGCCATGGTAAATCCGGTGAAGTGTTTGAGATCAGAGTGATCTAATTGCCACAGGATTCAATGATTATAATCTGCGAATCAGTGGCGTTTAATTAGCGGGAAATAGCGTTGAGTCAATTCCCGGAATAACACTCAAGGCATTTTTGTAATAGATTTTTTTCAATACGGAGTCTGGCAACTCAAGTCCATACATTTTCCAGTGCGCGTGGCGCTTGCGGTAATAATCAAAATATTCATCGCCCGTTTCGAGTACGCGGAAGTAGGTGTAATACTCTTCCATTTTGTACGTGTCCTTTCCAAACATCACCCGGTCCTGGTATTTAATCAGAAAGGCTCGTGCAAATTTTGGTTGCCGGCCCAGTTCAGCTAATACGGCCCCTAACTCAGTGTATACATTGGGCATCTCATCAAATAATTTACCCAATCGTTCAAGATCATTTCCAAACCACCCTAAGTGGGCGTTAATAAATTTTGTGTTGGGATGCTTTCGGAAAACATGATGCTGCTCGCTCATTACCTCTTCAAAGGCGGGCACTTTCTTTGGGTCGCGATACCGACTGGGTTCTTGTTTTAGTTCAAGCCAGCGTTCGTTGTGTTTATCTTTAGGATTCCAGAAAGAGTTCGGCTCACCGGAATGAATCAGAACCGGAATATCTAACTCACCACACTTTGCCCAGATTGGATCAAGCCGTGGATCATCAATGGCGATTCTGTTGCCATCATTGTCTTTGTCAGTAAGGCCAAGGCCTTTGTACACTTTTAACCCCCGCACACCTTGCTTTACGGCTTCTTCCATCATGGCCAGGGTTTCCTTAGGCCAGCCTTCATCGTCCAGATTTTCAAAATTGATATTTAAGAAAAGAATGAAGCGGTTGGGATAATTCTCGTTTACGTTATCCAGTGACCAGTCGAGGTATTTTCCGCGAAAGCCACTGAGGTTTACCATCACACCCATGTTGAGGGAATCCATTTCCTTTATCAGCTTGTCAAGATTCTGAACCGGCATTGTCCACTGGTGATTGTGCACATCGATGAATGGAAATTTTGCGTGCTTCAGTTCGTGCTTAGGAACAACTAACGTGGAGATGGGCTCATATTCCTCAACATCCATTACGTTAAGCCGGTATTGGATAAGTCCCACAATCCAGTAGGCAATTCCGAGTGCGAGCAGGATAACCGGAATGATTACCCGTTTCTTTTTCAGTAGATTTTTCATGGGCATAAAAAAACCACCGATTAAGGTGGCTTGTATTAATATTATTGAAGAGCTATGGGCACCCTTACGATGGTTTTATCCCACATTATATTCATTAAAATGGTCGTTGTGTCGGTTGCAAAGTCAATCGTGAGCCGCTCTGTCTCAACGGGAACCTGTGTAACGGGAACTTCTATTGTTACTACGTCCAGATCATGGTTGGGTTCAGCGGCACCAAAGTAAACCCCGGCTTCACTGTTCAGCACAACTTGCCATGTTTGCAAATTAGGCACAGCATACATCCGATAAGTACCGGCATTTACAGCCTTACCTCCAAACGTAACATTTTGGCTGAATGTGATTTCGGTAGCAGCGTTCGCACCTAGTCTCCAGTACTTTCCATAAGGCTGAAGCGCTTTGTCTTTTTCTTCCCCAAAAATCAATCGGCCTCTTTTTGAAGGTCTTCCATATTCTACTTTCATTTCCAGGCCCTGGGCATTAAACGAAGTTGTACCCCGTGGACTTAGTTTACTGCTTTTATTAACCGAATAGGCTACATAAGCCACGAGGGCTACAACAATAACAAGTACTGAAATTAAAATCTTCTTTTTCATATGGGTTAGATTAGGTGACGCAATTTAAAATGAGCGGACGAAGATAGTTTATTTTTATTAATGATTAGTTCTATGCTGGTTGAAGAGACGAAAGCCAGGATTAATTATTGTATAGAGATTTCTTTACGCTAAGAAATCGCCATCAACGATTAGCAATTTAACTCCTTCACGCGAGGTGGATCGGTGCGAGCTAGCATTATCGGAAACCACATAGGTCATGCCCTTACTTAATTGAAATTTTTCTCCGCCTTCAAGTTCACTAACAAAACTGCCATCCAGACAATGAACGATGTGCCCCTTCTTGCACCAATGATCGGCCAGGTATCCTTTTGAGTATTCAACAATCCGGATTCTAAGCCCGCCTAATTGAAGGGTCTGCCAGAATGAAGTTCCGGTTTCGCCTGTATGCTCAGTCCTTTCGATCCGGGACCAATCGATGGTTTGAAATTCTATAATGTTCATTTCAGTTATGGTTACTTTATTCTCCCGGGTTCCCTTCTATTTTTGCCGGGTTGTTTTACAAGGTCATCACCTAAATCCTCCCTTGCCTTATCGGCCAGCGATTGCAAAGCATTCAAAACATCAGGGTACTGATTTTGTACATCGTAGCGTTCTCCGGGATCACGCCTTAGATCATACAAGCCTTGTTTTATCGGGAAGGCCTCATCAACCTTGCCGGGATAACCATTCACGCCAACTTCAGAATTTTCGTAGGTACGCCCCGGATGTGGAAGCACCAGCTTCCAGTCATCCATTCGTACAGCTTCCAGATTGTTGGAGCGATAGTAATAAAAAAATTCTTTTCTGGGCTGTGCAGTGATGTTACCATTAAGAATAGGCAACAGACTAAACCCATCAATTTGTGATGAGAGTTTTATTCCCAACAATTCAGCCAGTGTGGGGTAGAGATCAATTGTGGAGGTAAGGCTGTTGCAGATCAATCCTTTCCGGATCACTCCAGGCCATCGAACAATGCATGGCACGCGTTGGCCACCTTCAAACGAAGTTCCTTTACCCTCGCGCAGACCTCCGCTTGAACCCGCATGGGAGCCATAGTTTAACCACGGGCCATTGTCACTGGTAAAAATAATCAGCGTGTTATTTTCAATCCCGGTTGATTTTACGGTTTTTAGAATTTCACCTATCGACCAGTCGATCTCCATCATCACATCGCCATACATACCTAGCTTACTTTTCCCTTTGAATTGAGCTGAAGCATTGATAGGCACATGCGGCATGGAGTGGGGCAGATATAGAAAGAAAGGCTTATCTTTTTTTCGTTTAATAAAATCAATGGCCCGCTCAGTATACATTTTTGTTAGTTGTGCCTGATCCTGCAAAGTGTTTATCGGAATTTTTTTCTCATTTCCTTCAATCAGGAACAATGGAGGAAAACTTTCTTTACGCCAATCTGTAGCGGGTTCTCCATTATAATCTATGGGCCACATGTCGTTAGAATAGGGTAATCCAAAAAATTCATCAAAGCCATGTTGCAGGGGAAGAAATTCAGGACTATCGCCTAAGTGCCATTTACCAACTATCGCAGTGGCATAGCCTTTTTGTTTAAGTAATTCCGGCAATGTGATTTCAGACGGGTTTATTCCAATTTTGCTATTGGGAAATAATGCACCGGTGAGTCCAATTCGATTAGGATAACAGCCTGTTAATAATCCGGCACGGGAAGCGGAACAAACCGCTTGGGCGGAAAGAAAATTGGTAAAGCGAAGTCCTTCGCTGGCCATTTGATCAATTACCGGGGTCTGATACTCCAGAGCTCCAGTTACACTTAAATCTCCATTCCCCATGTCATCCATGAAAATGAGGATGATATTTGGAGATTTACTTTGCTGGGCCAATGTTGTTGTAAAACAACCCAGGAATAGTAGTAATAAAAGTTGGAATCGCTGGAGCATATTCATTGGCAGATTAAATGTTTAATTCACAGAATGGAGTAATTTAAAGAATAGGTTAATAATCGATTCACAGATTGAGATTGGACCCAACTAAAAGGTTAATTTCAAGATAGTTAATATGGGGATATAAATACAATGGTATTTGTTAATATGTCTAAGTGCAGGTTGAAAAAAAAGTCTTTTGCCCAAATCTAAAATGCCAAAGCTACGTTGAAGGAACCAGCCGGCTTGCGTCCAGATTAACTCTTCTATTAATTCAGAGAGAGGTAGGGGTTCGTAAAGTCAGGATTGTCTTAATAAAAACAAATTATGCAGTCAACACCCATTCAATCACGCATCGAAATCATTGATGTACTGCGCGGCTTTACCCTGCTTGGGATAATCATGGTACATTTCTCAGAACAATATTATGCAGGCGCGCATCCAGAGAGCCACATGAATTTCGAAGTCAAGTTTCTGGGGGATCAAATCATGCAGGGTTTTATCGGCATCTTTATTTCGGGCAAGTTTTTCATGATCTTTTCCTTTCTTTTCGGGCTTAGTTTCTTTCTTCAGTTAAACAAGAGCGAATCCAATGTAAAATTCTTCGGACGTTTCTTCTGGCGCCTGGTTATTCTCTGTGCCATTGGATTTCTTCATCACCTGCATTATAGGGGCGATATTCTTACCATCTATGCTATGCTGGGAGTAGGTCTTTTGATTTGCTATAAACTACCGGATAAGTTTTTGTTGATTCTGGCTTTGATACTTACAATTAATCTGCCATCTGTGGTTGTGCGCGGAGTTGAGTCATTCACACAACCTGAAACGGAAATTCAAGACCTGTTTGGTGGCAACAACGCAGATAATGAAAAATATTTTGCTACGCTAAAAGAGGGAAGCTACCTCGAAGTATTGAAGACCAATTTTAATGAGTTCGAATTCAAGTATCGCTTTCAGGTTGTTTCGGGTCGCATTTATATCACCATGGGTTTATTCCTGTTAGGATTGTATGCTGGCCGCAAACGGGTATTCGAAAACTGGAAGGAGAACCTTCCCCAGTTTAAGAAGTATTTGAAGCGTTCATTGTGGATCATTTTAGGGTTAATACTTTTCTCAGCAGCATTTTTTGGAGGAGCCGAAGCTGCAAAAATCACATTACCTCAGATAGTACAATGGATGGTGGGAGGTTTAGTGTTCGATATCTTTAATCTTTCCCTGGCGGTGATTTATGTGGCCGGCATTGTATTGTTATTTAATAAGGAGAAATGGTATCGAAGACTGATGCACTTCTATGCTGTGGGTCGCATGGGATTAACAACGTACCTGACACAAACATTATTTGGCGTACTGCTATTCTTCGGTATTGGATTCGGCTTGCTGGGCGAAATTGGAGTTTTAGCGTCTGTGGGAATTGCGGTTTTGATATTTATGGGTCAGATACATTTCAGCAAGTGGTGGCTTTCCCGCTTCCGTTATGGTCCGGTGGAGTGGTTTTGGCGCAGCGCTACGTATTTAAAAATCCAGAAGTTTAGAAATTCCTCGCAAGAGACGATTTAGGCTGTTACCGATTCTTCCCTTGGGTAATGGATCGCGTAAAAACAAGATTGGAATAAACCTTGTAAATTGAACTCTGTTTAATAAGCGCTAACTGCGGAGTTACATGAAGGAATTCTTTTTGAAATGGTATAGCTACAATGCCTGGGCCAACCGCAGGATCATTAACTGTCTGGAGCGACAGTCGGTTTCGGATGAAAAGATACTCTCTGTAATGGGCCACCTCGTGAGCGCCAATTTTATCTGGCTCAACCGAATTAAAGATTTACCAAAAAGCAAGTACGAACTCTGGGGGAAATATGATGTGGCTGCATTAAAACGAATGATAGAAGAGGCCGATGAGCAATGGATGAATTTTATTCGGGAACACGACAATTTTGACCGGGTACTTAAGTACCGCAACTATGTGGGCGAATATTTTGAAAATAATGTGCAACAAATCATGATTCACCTTGTTAATCATGGGTCGTATCATCGCGGCCAGGTAGCCATGTTGCTACGACAAAAAGGATATGAACCAATCAATACAGATTATATTACCTATGACCGGGTACTTTCCGGTCAATTAAAAGATTGAATTAACCAACCAAACTCAACTTATGAAATCAATTAAATTATTACTTCTGTTTGTCATCACGAGTTTTTCCGCGATGGCTCAGGTGGCTACGTTGGATGATGGCATCACCATATGCCATACAAGTCCAACAGAAAAGTTTGCCCTTTTTGTGCAAGACGAAAATTTCAACATGTCACACCCGGATCCCCTGCCTTATGTGCATCAAAGTGATGTAGGTAAGATGGTGACCTTCAAGACACCCGATGGAAAGGAAGCCGGAGCCTATGTTTTAATGGCTAAGAAAAAAACCAACAACTGGATTTTTGTATTTCAGGAGTGGTGGGGCTTGAATGACCACATCAAACGCGAGTCTGAAAAATTGTATAATGATCTTGGCAACGTAAACGTGCTTGCAATTGATATGTATGATGGCAAACTGGCAACTACCCGCGAAGATGCCGGAAAGTATATGGGCGAGTTCAAACAAGATCGCGGTAACGCTATTGTAAAAGGGGCCATTTCGTTTGCCGGCAAGTCTGCAAAAATCGGAACCATTGGCTGGTGTTTTGGCGGAGGTCAGTCCATGCAAGCTTCATTAACGGCTGGTAAACAAGCAGCTGCCTGCGTGATCTATTACGGGATGCCTGAAACAGACCTGGAGCGCCTGAAAAAATTAAATACCGATGTGTTAAATATCTGGCCTACGCAGGATCAGTGGATCAACAAAGAAGTTACGGATAAGTTTGAGGCGAATATGAAGGCAGCCGGAAAGAAGCTTACTACGAAGGCCTATGATGCAGATCATGCTTTTGCCAACCCAAGCAATCCGAAGTTTAACCCGGAGTTTACGGCAGATGCTTACAAAAGCACATTGGAATTCTTTAAAGCAAGACTCAAATAATTTGAAGATTAACCAATTTGAAGATTTGAAAATTGACCTTACATTTTCAAATCTTCAAATTTTCAAATCAATTAGTTAATACTGTTCAAGCATATAGCGCATCACGTCAGTAGTGGTAACAATTCCTACTAGTTTTGATTCATCCTCGGAATCAACAACAGGTAACGCGTGAAATTCTTCAACCGCTAAAATCTCGGCCACTTTGCGAATGCTGTCATCTGCTTTTACTACTCGGGGTTTGTGCGACATCACCTGACTGATCGAGAGCATTTCCAGCACTGCCTCATCAGCATCTTCTTCTCCGGCAAACAAACCACTGAAAGTTAGCCGATTCAAATCAGTTTTGCTGATGATCCCCACAAGTTGTTTCTTATGTACAACAGGTACGTGGCGAACGCTGTACTTCCGAATTACTTCATAGGCATCCGTCAGTTTATCTTCAATATGCACAACATGAATATTCTTAGTCATGATTGTGCTTACAGGCTCTCTCTTTTTCATAGCCTAAAATTTATTAGTTCTGAATTCCCTTCCTTTTACTTAAAGGTACTTCAGTAATAACCTCAGACTATGAGCAAGATCAATACAAAGAATGATTTATGTCACTCCCACACGACCACTCCGGGTTGGGTATGGTACCAGGTTGGATATTTAGGCAAGTGGATCTTTTCCACCTCGTTGCGCTTCACTTTTAAAGTAGGTGTAATCAAGCCGTTTTCCACTGTCCAGTCGCCTTTCATAACTACCACCTTTTCGAGTTTTTCATACGACTCCAAAGCTGGATTCACTTGTTCAAGCGAAGAAGATAAGCTCTTGATAAGGTCTTCTTTGGATTTGGCCTTACCGGCAACTGATAAAACAACCAACGCGATAGGTTGCGGAATTCCCATGCCCACCACGCAGGCCTGATCAATATCCTGGTTAGCCAACAATAGCATTTCTATAGGAGCCGGAGATACGTATTTTCCCTTGTCGGTTTTAAACTGATCTTTTACACGACCCACAATGGAAAGAAATCCATCCTTATCATACACAGCCTTGTCACCGGTCTTTAAATATCCTTCTTCATCGAAGGTGGCAGCTGTCAGTTCAGGTTCCTTGTAATATCCCTTCATTACTCCCGCACACTTTAAACGAAATTCACCGTCATCAGCAATTTTCACTTTAACACCGGCCAATGCTTTACCCACCGTACCAAACCGGTTAGCGTTCCTGCGATTGAAATGAGAATAAATACAATCTTCCGTCATACCAATAGCCTGATAAATGGTAACACCAATCTTATCAAACCACTCCAGTAAGTCCACTGAAATAGGAGCAGCCCCCGAGTAGATGTGAGTAGCTTCGGCCAGACCCAATTTTTTCTTTATGCTTTTGCGAATGATGTTGTTGACAATAGGAATAGATAAGAGTGTGTTTAGTTTTTTGGGTGGAAGTTTCTCAGAAATCTTCTCCCGGAACTTTGCCCAGATGCGCGGCACGGCAAAAAACAAATGGGGTTGTGTCTCAGCCAGATTTTTTGGAAAGGTTTCCAACGATTCTGCAAAGTAGAAGGTGGCTGCTCGGTAGATTCCAATCATTTCAATGCCTGCTCGTTCGGCAATGTGGCTTATGGGTAAATAGGAGAAAAGCCGGGGATTCATAGGAAGTTCTAAGTCAACAATGCCCGTCTGAACAATCGCATCAAAATTACCAGCCGAATGCATTACTCCTTTGGGCTTTCCAGTTGTACCGGAGGTATACATAATAGTGAGCACTTCATCCCGATCCCAGGTAGCGACTTCTGTTAATGGTTTTTCTTTTGTGACTATTTTTTCCCACGACATCGAGTCCTGAATTCCATAGAGTTCAATCCCGATTTTTTGTACGCCTTGCGGGATGCCTTCTTTTTGTTCGTTGTATTTGTCCAGTTTACCGATGATAATAGCTTTTGCTTCACTATGATCGAGAATTTGTTTGATTGAAGGAGCGGTTAATGTTGCATACAGCGGTACAGAAATATGACCTGCCATCATAATGGCCAGGTCGGCCATGATCCAGTGTGCGCAGTTTTTAGAGAGCAGGGCTACATTACTTCGGTTGGGGAGATTCAAAGCTTTTAAGCCAGAAGCAATTTTTCTGATTTCTTCACCAGCCTGTTGGTAGGTCCAGTTGCGCCATTCGCCAGCGAAGGGCTGACGAAGAAAATTGCGATCGGGATTTTCTTTTTCCCACTTTAAAAATTGTTGTAAAGGCGTACTGATTTCCATACCGCAAACGATTTAGAAAGCCTATTTAGCGAGAAAATGATAAAAATAAAAGCGAAATGATTAATTCGGAAAGGTTAGAAATTTCGAATTGCTTCAAGATCATGAAAGTTGAGTACGCTTAGACGCACCCCAAGGGTAATTTCATGTGTAGTGTATTGCGTGCCCACTGATTTTTTTGTGGGGAGCTCAAAGACATAGGCAAAGCGTAGATGATCACCCAGATTGATTTGTGCAAGTGCTCCGTAGGTTTCAAAGTTTCTTGTGAATAATCCAAGCGAATAACTGTCATCAACTTTTAAAGATGCTCCATAATCAAATGAGGCAGGCGCACCTTTTACCAGGCGTGTAAGCACCCACGGCTTCAATTTTACACGGTACGAAAGTTGAAACAAATAAGCTGCCATAGCATACATATGTTGATTGTATAAACTGGTGCTATACTGATCAATCGTAGAAGTGGCCGATAAAAGTTTAGGTACTGAAAGTGACACCATAAAATTTTCACTTCTTAAGATAAGTCCTGTACCAAGGTTGGGCTTCCATTCACTTTGGTTGGTAAGCTTACCATCAGATGGATTGAATTTAACATCAGAGTAATCGCTTCTGTAATTGATTACACCACCCTGTAATCCGAAGGACAAGGTCATTTCATTGCTAACGGGAAGATGGTACCCATAGGTGAATGTAACTTCCGTGGTTTGATCAACCCCGATCTGATCTTGAAGGATAATGAGCCCGGCTCCCATGCGATTGTTAGAAAGTGCCATGTGTGCATTGGCATTCATCGTAACCGGGCTTCCTTCAAAGCCAGCCCATTGCTTGCGATACATGACGGAGGCATTAAGGTCCGTAGTGATGCCGGAATAGGCCGGATTGATTAACAGTGGATTAATGATGTATTGAGAGTAAAGCGGATCCTGCTGGGCGTACATCACTACGGACAAAAGAAACAGAACACTGAAGCTGATTTGTTTTTTCATGATGTCAGCGTTTTAAGGTGATGAACCCGGAGATTGGACTGCCTTGCGAGAAATCTATTTTATAGAAGTAGGTTCCGGATGGAAGGTCTTTACCGGAATTGGTTTGCCCGGAGAAGATTCGTGAGAGATTGTCATAATCTTCAATTTCATAAACAACATCGCCCCACCGGTTAAGAATGGTGACTTTGTTTTTGGCTGCACCTTCCACCACATCAATATATTTTATGAAGAGGAAATCATTCAACCCATCGCCATCCGGAGTAACGGCATTAAATACCTCTACTCCACCCACTACATCAATGTTAATAAATTGTTGGGCACAACTACCTGCGAGATCGCAGATTTCAATGGTAACGCGATCTTCCCCTGTGAACGGATTACCTATGTAATCAATAATCAGACTATAGGCTGCATCAATAGAGGCGGGTATGCTTTTAGATGTTTCATTATTGATTACGCGAAGTGACGCGAAGTCAAGATTATTATCCGGATCACTTAAGAACGGTGTCAAATCTTCTTCCAACCTGCCTTCAATTTGAACAGAAAGAGTTTCGGCTGCAATAACCGGTGGAGAATTGGTTCCGCCTGTTGTGGCACAGGGCTGCCCGGTTGAAGTAACCGTAATAACATCAGAAGCTATTGAGAGGCAGTTTGACGCATTACCTACAATCACAGAGAATGTTCCTGCGGCAGAAACATTAAATCCTTGCGTGGTTTGTCCGCCCGACCATTGATAAATAGCAAAACCGGAAGGTGCGAGCAAGCCCACCGTGTTTGTTCCACACAACGCTGTGCTTCCGAAAACATCAACAATTGGTTTGGCAGGTGTTGTGTTGGCAGTTACAGTAACGGCATCCGAAGGCTCGCTGGTGCAACCACTTCCATCCGTAACAACAACTGAATAGTTACCTGAAGCATTCACTACAATGTCTTGTAAAGTACTGCCATCTGACCACACATACGTAAATCCTGAAGGTGCAGATAGGGTGACGGTAGAACCATCGCACAGACTGGTAGTCCCACTTTGACTTACAACAGGTTTGGTAGGTCTTGGCGAAACGAGGATGGAGGCCGGTAAAGAAGGCTGGCTTTCGCAGGTTCCATCACCAGCAACCACAGTATAATTGCCAGTTGTTTCCACAATTATTTCGCGTGTAGTTTCTCCATTCGACCACTGATACGTTGTGAATCCTGTTGGGGCGCTGATCTTAATGGAATTTCCTGCGCAGATGGTTGCGCTGGTAATATTTAGTTGTGGTGGAGAAGTACTGATTATTGTCGCAGTTACAGCAACCCGATTGCTTTCGCAAAGTGTGGCCGGATCAAATACACTGACAAAGAAATCAGTGGTTGTGTTTATCGTTGGTGTTGTGAAAGCGGGCCCGGTAAACAAAACCGTTGTACTACTGGCGTCCGCATACCAGCGATACACTTGCGTACCAATGGCTCCACCCGTTGCGTTTAGAGTTACGGTGCCACTGTTACAACGACTGCCTCCGGTGGCAGTGGGTGAAGAAGGGGGTGTGCAGACAAGCACATTAAATGATTGTGTGGAGATTTGACTCCAGATACCTTCTGAACCTTGCACCCGTATACTAATTGTTCTCGCTCCAGACGGAACACCCGTAAGTGCAATATCAAAAATCTGATTTATTGTTGGCCCTGTAGGGTTAACAAGTATTGAGGTTCCATTACCTTCTCCCGGATCAACACCATCAATAAAATATTCTGCTGCTACTATATCACCAGCGCTTGCGGTTGACTCGGAAACATAAAACCCACGACTCTCAAAAATTCCCCACGTGCCATTTGCCCGTTGGGTGCGGATGGCTAGAAAATGAAAACCCGGAGTGAGCCCTGAAGCAGGAAGACTAACGGTAAAATTTGAGTTAGCGCCCGGAGTAATTGAAATCGCGGTGCCATTGCCTTGTCCGGGATCGGTGTCAAAAAAATATTCTGCGTTGGTTATGTTGGGCACATCTGTTGTTGAACCTGTTATATAAAATCCGCGGCTTTCAAAAATCCCCCATTTACCGTTGGCTCCTTTGGTTCGGATAGCGACAAAATGAAACCCTGGTGTGAGACTGCCTGATGGAATGCTGGCAATAAAATTTGAAGTCGCTCCGGGTGTAATGGGAATAGCCGTACCGTTTCCAACTCCCGGATCGTTATCAAAGAAATATTCTGCAGCTAAAAGGTTTGGAACATCGGTAGTAGATGACGTGATATAAAATCCACGGCCTTCAAAAATTCCCCATTTACCATCTGCCCCCTTTGTGCGGATGACTAAAAAATGAAAGCCCGTAGTGAGACTGGTAGTAGGTATGCTAACCGTAAAATTGGTAGTTGCACCCGGAGTAACAGGAATTGGGGTGCCATTTCCGTTACCGGGATCGGTGTCAAAGAAATATTCTGCTGCCGTAAGATTTGTGGCATCGGCTGTGCTTGCGGTTATATAAAACCCACGATTTTCAAATTGGCTCCAACGGCCACCGGTTTCTTTAACACGAATGGCCAGTTGATGAAATCCTTGTGGTAATGCGCCTGTTGGAATGCTAGTAGTGAAAACAAGATTACCAGGATTAGCCGTTAGTGTGATTGAGGTTGCGTTGCCAATACCAGGATCTGTATCAAAAAAATATTCGGCTTTTAGTAGATTCTGAGCTGTAGTGTTGAGAGGTAAAAAGTAAGCAGTAATTAGTAGGCAGTAGGCAGTCAGTCGTGTACTGAACTTCCTTTTCATGCTTACTATTTTTATGCCGATCATACTTGTTATCTCTTCTTAAAAATCCTACAGATAATATTGACACAACCTACCTACTGCTCAGTGCCTACTGCCTACTTTCCACACTTGCATGCTGCCAACTACCTACTATTTTATTAATTGCTCTTCCTCGCATCTACCGTTACACTCAGATTGCCTCCGGGTGTTACCGTGGGAGTAGTAATGTTCATACTAAAGATGCGAGGCAGGCGACTGTTGCGACTGTTAGTCCAGTTTAAACTACCGGTGGCATCAAAGAGTAAGCCCATATCTTTTCCATCGCTGCCTGAATTATTGGCTGGACCGCTGGCAATTGTAAAGTTGAGCAGCGGACTACTGTTATTACCATTAATAGTTGTTTGATCAAACATCCCCGGACTGGTATTGGCTACGTTACCGCCACCATCTACATTACTATTCACTGCCCATGGAGTTGCGTTGGAGGTTGCATTCGCAGAGTTTAGAGTAATGTTGTTGGTGATGTTATTATTGAAGGTGCTGAAGCTCATGCCTAGTCCGGCATTGGCCTGATTAAAAATGTTATTGGAAAGGCTAAAGAAGCGACAGTTGTTAAATACCTGAATGCTGTTACCGCCTGCATTGTTACTACTGTAAAACAGATTATGATCAAACCGTATATTTACGCTATTGAAAACATTATTAATCTGAGTGCTAATGTAACCTGCGGTAAAGAAAAACATGTTGTTCTGAAATAGAAAGTTCTGGTAGGTGTACGAGGAATTAAAATTCAACGTATTATAAAATATGCACCCCTCAATCAAGTGACCACTCGCATTCAAGTCCCAATTTACACCACCATTAAATTGGCACCGGATAAGCCGAATATTATTAACAGCGAGGTCTCCACCCACGGCAATATGAGAAGCGATTACTGTTGTTGTAAATATCAAGCCATGAAGTTCTGATCCATCCGGGGTGCCACCGGCAGGGGAATTGCGAATGTTGGCTCCGGCAACTAATACCTGCAAGGGTAAATTTTTATCAGGTGACCACCCGGGGCCGATTACCGCAATTTTTTTATCAGTAATTGTAAATGAGCCATACGTGTTCGGACTGCCATATACATACACGGTGTCGCTGTCGGCACTTGCGTCAATAGCAGCTTGTATCGTATTAAACTGGCCCAGAGTAGATGGATTGTTACTTACCGTGCGCACGGTTGCAAAAGCGCACCAGCTTACCAGTGCCAACAAAACAAGGGTAATAGTTAACTTTTTCATATTCATCAATTTTAAATTTTACATCACTTTAAAATCCAGTTCTGAAACGATCTCCGCATCACTGTTTTTGTCGAATACCCTGATTTTGCAATGATAGGTTTCTCCTGAATTCATGGGAGTGCCAATGGTCACTGAGCCGCGCATTACCGAGGCATCTTCTTCAGAAAAGCCTTCGGTATACGAAGCCAGCAAATCGGCTTCGTTTAAAATATCAGTACCACTTGCATCGGTAACTTGTAAGGAAAGCCCCGGAAATGCTTTACCATCTTTCAAGGTATAGTTTTTGATTCCCTGATAGACTATTGAAAATTTTGTATCCAGTGGGACTTCATTATCGGAAAGTTGTTTGTCTTCTGCATCTACCACATAAATTTCATCTACGCTGAAGCCGGAATAACTTGTTTTGGTGCCTGTATTAACATCCAGCTTTACTCCGGCTGAGGCACTGAAATTAAAACCACTATCCTTGTCGGTTGAGTCTTTTGAACCACCGCAAGCAAAAAGGAGTACAGAGCAAAGCAGAAAATACGCAAGTCGGTTGATTTTTTTCATGGCAGTAGGGTTTGGTTTAGCTAACAAATAAAGTTAACCAATTTAAAAGTACTATCCCCCAAAAGGGGGATTTTCAGAATAGTGTAATTCCTGCGCTATCTTTGCGCGATTTTGAAATCCAGGCATGAATAAAAGTTCAGTATTCGTTTTGATTGGTCTTATTAGTCTGTTGTCAGCTATTGAAACAATACCTGTCAATGCACAATCGCAACGACCAAAAATTGGGCTGGTGTTAAGTGGCGGTGGCGCCAAGGGCATTGCTCATGTTAGAATCTTACAGGTTCTCGATTCTCTTGGCATTGTGCCTGATTACATTGCTGGTACCAGTATGGGTTCAGTAGTAGGCGGCCTTTATGCATCCGGTTATAGTGCACATCAGATTGATTCCATCACCCGATCCATTGATTGGGCAAATCTGTTTTCTAACTCAGTTTCCTTTGGAGAAATTAATATTGAAGAGAAAGACGAGTTTGGTCGATACATTTACGAGCTGCCGCATGTTGGATTAAAGCCACAACTTCCTTTGGGTCTGGTAGAAGGCCAGAATATTGAAGAATTGTTAGCCAGTCTGTTTTTTCCTGTCAACGCAATCACTGACTTTAATAAGTTGCCAACTCCATTTCTTTGTGTAGCCTCTGATATAGTAAAAGGCCAACCCGTGATTTTGCGCAAAGGCAGTCTGGTATCGGCTGTTCGCGCCAGCATGTCTATACCCACTGTCTTTACACCGGTGCGTATTGGTGACCGGTTGCTGGTAGATGGTGGAGTCTATGTAAACCTGCCGGTAGAGTATTGCAGAAATATGGGGGCCGACTTTATTATTGCTGTAGATGTGGGGGGAGGCCTGATGCGCGAAGACGAACTTAAATCAGCCGCTCAGCTTCTGATGCAGACTACTTTTCTTGCCAGTAACTTCAGTTACGAAAAGGAAAAAGGACTGAGCGATATTTTTATTGATGTCTTCAAGCATTTGAAATACAGCACCATGGATTTTGAACAAGGTGCCTCCATGATGCAGAGTGGAGACACGGCTGTGAAAGAAGTAATGCCACAGTTAGTTGAGTTAGCCAATCGAATGAAATCATACTCCGTCCGAAAAAAATCTTCATTATCTAATCTGGCCGGACAATACAAACTACAGACGATTAATACGGATGGAGTAAGCGCGCTCAACAAAGACCTGGTGCTTGAAAAATTTGGCTGGCGAAGCGGGAACCTGGTAAGCCGCGATCAGATTTCTTCCAGTGTTCATAAGTTGATGGGTACGCGGTTGTTTAACAAAATCAGTTATACAATAGAGGGGGATACCGTTAAATCATCGTTGACAATCCATGCCAGTGAAAAGCCCGCCGATGCAGTGAAATTTGGTATTCACTATGATACGGATCGAGGGGCAGGACTGATTCTTAATTTTACCAAGCGGAATTTATTTTTGCGATCATCACGGCTTGTAGCCACATTTGATCTGGCTGAAAACCCACGCGGGCGGGTTAATTACTTCTATTACATGGGGAACAAATCCCTCTGGTGGCACCACACCGAGGTATATGGGGAGCGAGTGATACAAAATTCATTTATCAATGGCACCCCCATTCCGGATGTGATCAGTGGATATATTTCAGCAGCTACTCAACTTAACCGAACCATCAATCAAAAAAGCTTGTGGGGTTTTGGAGTTCTTTGGCAATGGAATCAACTTAATCCAAAGATCGATCCGCGAACGGAAGTGAGCCCTGACCCTTTGTCTGTTATAAAATATGATTTTGAAACAGTAGGCGGCAAAGTCCATTATCAGTTCAATACTTTCGATCGGGTTTTTTTTCCTACAATGGGTAAATGGATTCGTATAGAGGCCAAAGGAAATTTCTACAATCCGTTTAGCGCACAGTTGCTGGTGAATAATGGTTCATCTAACCTTGACACCACATTCACGGGTGTTGTACAGTCGTACCTACGATTGAATATAAAAGCACAAAGGAATATTCCACTGCATAAGCGAACCACCTTACAACTAATCGCACAGGTGGGTTTAACACAGGAAATGATTACTCAGGCCGACAGATATTCCACGTACTCGATCGGAGCGGGTGATTTTATTTCTATAGGAGGACAATTGCAACGACCGCGACCAAACAATTTTACTTTTGTCGGACTAAGGGAAGGCGAACTTGCCGCGCCACAGGTGATGACGGTTGCTGCACAACTTCAATACACAGTGAGTAAGAATATTTTTATAACTCCAGCAGTAAATGTATTAGCGGCCGGGTATGACGCCACTGATTACTGGTCTACCCTTGGTGATTTTAATTTTGGCGAAGGAACATCAGGCCAGGCGTTTTATCAATTTGGGTATGGCATATCGGCCGGGTATATGTCGTTGATTGGCCCCATCCAGGTAGCCATTTCAAGCAATGCGCAGGTAGATAAGTTCAGAGCTTTCTTTAGCATTGGGTTTACTCTTTAACGATATTCTTAACTGGTAAGAATTAAAATCAGAGATACTATTTCACTTTTACGAGTGGGTAGTGAACACCAGGGGCATCTTTTTTGGCTATGTGCAGAATTCGCCCACCTTTTAAAGCTTCAAAATATGCAGTGAACACCTGGGTTACCCCACCATAGTTTGTCATAGTTATTTCCCAGTCGGTAGTTGAAAACTTACCGTTGTATTTGTTATCAAAGACAACCTGAGCACCCCCCATGTTTCCCATGGCTCCGGAAATATTGGCATTGTATTCTCCATTGTTCGTAAAGAAGAATTCCTGGCCACCTTGTGAAAATTGCATGCCGGCATTCTGACCTGTGTAAACATTATAATATTGCAGAGCCGAACCACTCGAACTGCTCCAATCGCCAATCACATCCGTAGTTGTTACCGCAAAACGGTTACTGTTTCTCATATCTTTTAGCATAGCGAGGTTTGGAAAATGTTTCAGGTATTCTTCTTTAGTAGGTGCAACGGCTTCTACACAGAAATACGCTCCGTCTATAATGGTGCGGAAACCAATAAACACTTGCTTACCGGTACTTTTCTCAACGGCTGTTCCTTCGGCATAATAATTAAATGATCCACCCCAGGAACCTACATCAGGATTTAGCCAAAGATTGGTTACATGATAGCGGGGAGTGATAAATTTTTCCCAATTCGCTTGGGTTGTAGCCGATTCACTTGAACCTGCATTAGACGGAATAGGGAACCCGTAATGAATATAAATCTTTGTATTTTCTTTTGTTACTAATACGTAATCATTCATGGCCTGCGCAACCCAGCCATCGCTGAACGTTGTAGTGGCTTGGGTAATACCCGTTCCACTAAAACCAGTTGTGACTGGAGTTTGTACCATCATCGGTTCGGATGGCGCTGAATTATCGGTCACTGTTTTTTGCATTTCGATGGAATCGAGAAATTGTTCTGCTGCGCCTTGGTAAGCCCGGGAGTTTGTGGTTACGGTAATGCTGGCCACGCGACCATAACCCGAGATGACATTTAAAAGAATAACGGACGGACGGTTTTCCCAGGTAAAATTACCTGCACCCGACTGCACGGACCAGCCACCTTGTGTTACCAGCTCCGGTGTTGGCTTCGCTGTATTCGGATATGCTTTTGTCACTAACACATTCCACTCACTATCGAAATCTGTGGCGAGATTGCCACTGCCGGCAACGCTTTTGTACACGGAAATCACGCACCAATCACCCGTTGTTTTGTCGGTGATGGAATACGAAACTCCGAAGTTGTGGATTTCTTTCGCCCAGTTTTCCGGTATGACATACGACACCATGTCGAACGTTTCTCTTTGCTGGCTATAAAGTGAAAAAGCCGGCATGGTCAGCATCAACATACAAAAAATCTTTACTGCTTTCATTTGACTTTTGATTTGATGGGTTATTAATTATTTATCAAGCACTGATACTTATCCACTCCAACCTAGGGGATGTACCTTCATACGCAAATCCTCTCCCAATTTCGTTAAAGTGTTCAATTCAGGATCAACCAGCACGAACAGAACTTCCCCATGGGTTTTAGCAGAATAAAATTGATTGAATAAAAAAACTTATCCATCCCTGAAAAGGGGGATTTCTTAGAAATTTGTGCTTCAGGATCGGTGCTCACCCCATGGAAAGGCCACAGAGAAAGGTTTATACCACCCGTTGTCATACGAATTGAAAAGGTGCGTTATTGAATCCAGATGTTGGGTCACTCAACTTTGCCATAGCCGGTATAGCCGCTCGGGTAGGCAGCATCCTCAAGCCATAATATCCGCACCCCCTTAGCGCATGAAAAATAGGCATTGTAAGTTTTTGGTTTTCCCTCCAGGTCGGAAAAGTTTATCTGCCAGTTGTTAGGCAAAGAAAACTGACCACTTGATTTTACATTTTGAAATTTGATGTTACCAATCATGCCACTGGCAACACTAAGATCCCATTTGTAGGTATTCTGGGGACCAAATTCAAAATTCTGATTGGACGAATGAGTATCCATTCCGGCATTGGCACCTGTGTAGGCATTCACATACTGAAGAGTTCCGGAAAAATTATTTGTCCATTTACCAGTAAGGTCAGCAGGCGCTACAGCGAATTTATTGTAGTTCGCCATTTTTTCCACATTCTCCCAGCCATATGAAGTATCATGATAGGCGCCAAATTCCTGTTCGAAGATTTTTTTATCAGGGGTTATAAACTCAACATACCTTCCACTCCCATTCGAATAGTTCATCTTAAACAATACAACGTGAACCGATTTGCCGGTTGCTTTTTCTACGGCATCGGCTTCTGCAAATTCAACCGATTGCCAGCTTTGGATGGGTTTGAATTCAAAATTAGTAGCACTGCTATATTTTGGAGCAACCAGCACGTTCCATGCATTTTTCAACCCATCCATCAACACGGAGTTGTACGTATCGGCATTCTTATTAGGGTAATGAATAAGTACTTTTATGTTTCCTTTTGTTACCTGTACCCAATCCTCCTGCACGGTACTTACCCAGCCATCATCAAAGTTGGTGGAGGTGAAAGCGAATTTTCCGGTGATTGCAGGTATACTTTGTTGAGCCGGCTCTTTTTTTACTTCTTGTGAGGTTTGCTGTTCGCCAGGTAATGGGATGGGTTTATAATCCGGGCCATCAGGGCTAAACCTCCAACCCGTAGGAAAGGCATTGCCTGCATTATATTTTCCATCGCGTACCGTCTCATTGCCGAAAACCAAGACAAGATCATTTTCCTTAAGCTCAGGAAAGTAATGTATTGTAAACTGGTAGGTAATTTTTTCTAGTGACTTATTCTGACGGGTGACGAGAGCTTTATAATTATCTCCGCCATTGGATTTACTCCACGCTTCAATCACATTCGTTTTTGGATCCAGGGTAACGTTGTTACCGTTAATTGTAAAGATGCCGCTTTCCCGCGTAAGCAATGTTTCGGGATCGTCTTCTACGTACGTTTTTATAACATAGGTATAGGTGCCATTGGCGTTGAAAGTATATTGATAACCCGTAGAGTTCCAGCGCCCTCCATATGATGTAACACTTGTCCCCCTTCTCCAGGTACCAACGATGGGTGAGTTGATAGTTGTGTTAGACGTTTTATTTTGAGTTGGTTGATTGATATTTTGAGTCGATGCCTGATTGGCCGTTTGCGTTGCAGGTTGAACGATGGCTTGCGTGGAAGATTGATTCGTGGTATTGCTTTTTTCGGTGGCAGCAGGCGCTGAGGTTGCTTCTGCTAAATAGAGATCCGTCTGGTTTGTGCTCATGGAAAGATAGGCAATTACAATACGCTTGTCTTTTTGGGCCCACATATAGCCATTGCCCTCGGCTCCAATAATTTTCCATTGGTTGGCAGCAAGCCGTTTAATAAGAGAGTCCTTATTAAACTTGTTTAATGAAGCCGGAGGCAGGTTCAGCACCTCCGTATTTTGCAACTTTGTATTGGTCTTATCGCTTTCCATTTCCAACAGGGTGGCTGCCGCGGCTACACTCAATATTCTGCTATCTTGTTTGCTGCCATTGGGCAAACCAATTCCAGTTAAAGGTGATTTTGTTACAGGTGTAAGTTTTTTTTGAGCATGAGTGGTTGCCCCAAAGGCGAAAAGAAAACTAAGTAGAAATATTTTTTTCATATTCAATTATTTGTACTCGGTATTTTAATCTTTAGTGATTTTAATGTTGCTCAGATAATATTTTTCAGTATCGCCATAACTGTTGGCATGTAAAAATTGTAATTGACTAAACACCACATTGGCAGGCATCGCTTTTGGATAATCGGCAATCAGGCTATTATTCACAAATAGCTGAAGAGACTCTCCCTTCTTGGTAATGACTACTTTTGCATTGTTTAATATTTTGTCATTCGAAAAATTTGGGGCTTTATACCATTGTGTGCGGGACTCATAGCCATTGCCAAAATTATTTTCGACTTCAATTTCGCCATTCGCTCCACCATAGCCCGGTCTAATGGAAAACCGGAATGAGGAGGCCGAACTATTATCTTTTGCCAACACCACATCAAGCCGTTTTCCACCCCAGGTAAAATCTTTAGGGACAGCTACATCAAAGGATAATTCAAAATTTGATGGGAATGTAGGTTTAAAATTGCTTGATTTAATTGAATGTCCTTTTAGTACAATCCATTTTCCGGCTGCTTCTGATGTTTCTGCAACAACGGCAGTCTCACCATTAACCAGGTTGCATTTCCAGTTAGTGGGTGATTTGCCAATAGCCGTACTTGAAAAATCTTCAAAGAAATAAATGTTTTTATCCGCGCTGTTTTTTTTACTGGCCTCTGATGCAGCGGTTACAACCACGGCTTCTTTAAATAACGGTGAACGAAGAGGCTTATAGGGTTGACCCTTTACTTTTTCAGGGTCAAAGAAAAAATTATAGACATAATCGAAATTGAAGTTGTTGATGATGGATTCGTGCATGTGTTTTTCTACAGGATCAAATAATGCACCATTCCAATACATATAAATCCACTGGGGTTTATCTGTTTTACAAAGTGCCTGGATAGCGGGGTCAACTTTATAAACAGGATTCTTTTTTTTAATAGGAGGACTCTGCTCGTCTACTTTGTACCCTGCAAAGATATCGTACCCATTGGCCAGTGTAATTAATTCAAAGCCTGTGTTGTACAGATAAGCAGGTTCACTGAGACGGGTTTTGTATTTTTCCCTCAATTTGGCCAGTGTAATTTTCGCTTTTTCAATTTTTTCCATTTCAGATTTTGTATAAAAATCAATATCCTTTTGATTTCCCTGTGTTTTTTCAAATATCTTTTTCTTTTCAATTTCCCAATGAACAGGAATTACTTCTTCTGCAATCCGAAGTACCTCACCGATTGTTACCTGGATAAAGGGTAGTTTATTGTCTGTACTCAAAATCACCGCTTTTATTTGTTGATTCCCGTTCGCTGCGGGGATCACCATGCTGATATACTTTCCAATAACCGGGTGTTTAGCCAGGTTGTAAAGCTTGGTATCCTTATACTCCTGAGATCCTGGATCTTTTAATAAGTCCTCATCCATACCCGGGATGGTGAAATACTGCTGTTTGTTTGTTGTTAAACCGCTGATAAAATAGGAGGGGACTTCATTCGCCATAATACTCCATATTACACTGTGGCTGGTAGCCGGTACCAGCTTTCTGCTACTATTATATTTTAGAAATAAATAGGTGTGGGCTTCAACACCATAGTTTGGTGGTAGTGCTGCTGAATAATCCTTATAGAAAAACCGTTCTGATGAAACCACTTTTTTTACATCACCCAATGCGCCTATGGGAACATAACTGGCCTGGATCCAGTTGGCGAGTGAATCCCCGATGGAAAGCTGGGCTGCAGAATAAATTTTGGTATCCACTTTTAGTGGCGCTTTGGTTCCTTTAAAGTGGTATACTTTCATCCAGCCCAACACGCTGTCTGCATAAAGTTGGCGAGGGAGTTCCTGAGCAAAGGATAGTATCACAAAGAAATTGAAACAAAGAATGTAAATTATTTTTTTCATTATCATTTTTTTATCTCTTAAAGGCTCCTTGCAACAATCCTGTACTCTCTATTGATGATTTTCCGCTGATTAAACTCACCTGTCCCTGCACTCCTGCGTCTGCTGATAAATCGCTAATCCCCACACCGGCCATACTGCCGCCATCAATAACATCGGATCCTGCGCTTACCCCAGCATTAACTTTTACAACTATATCTTTTAACCCGCTTCGGTCAAACTCAGCACCTACGGCAGCGCCAATGGAAGCTTCTGCTTTCAACGGCCCATTTTTAATACCGGCACCCGCACTCACACCCATTTCAACAGAGCAGCTCATAAACTGGTCGTTAAACGTTTCTTTGTTCATATCCTGCTTTAATCCAAGCTTTATAAATTTTAGATCCAGCTCAGTGGTCATTCTGCTGCAATCAGTCTTGATGGTGCCTACTGGGGTTGAAAATTGGCTGTGGTATTCGCAATGCACATCATCAAACTCAGATAGCTTACCACCGGACTTAGTGGGTGCTTTTGGCTGGCATTTATATTGGGTTATAGATTCAAAATGAGCATCTGAAATGATCTTTAACCAGCCAATTTCATAACTAAGTTTAGTTACTTCAAACTGTTCTGGCCATTGAATGAATTGATACCAATAAATTTCTTCATTCAGTTTTCGTTTGGTAATGTCTAAATAGGCTTCCCATTTTTTCTGCAACCCCGGATTGTAGGCTGATAGATAGGCATCGGCTACTGCTTTCTTTTGCGGACAAAAGTCTTTGTTGGGCAGTCCCTCACCGGTTTGTTCGGAATCTGCTTTATTGAGAATTTCAATTTGCGCTTCATACTTTTCTTTAAGAGGTGCAATCGTCAACATGTGTGCAGTTACATCTTTTAAAGCTTTAGTTACCCGAAATGCATAGCCATCATTGCCCTCGGTAATTTCGTTAAGTTTAAGTAAGGCCTTAGGTGCATGAAATGGAACGAGGTCTAAGCTGCCAGTTACATAGCCACTATTCACAGAGTTATTTACAACAGCCAAATTTTCCTTTACCCGCTGATCATTAGCTTTCATCATTACCTGTTCGGCTTGTGCCAGTTGACCCTTTAGGCTTTGACTTTTCACCTCGCAATCTTCCTTAAACTTTTTCCATAGCTTTTCTAAAGCAATTGATTCGTCCACGGAACTGGGAAAATCAGGATGTTGGAACGATGATAAATTCAGTGGATTTGGATTTGGTTTAAACGGGAAGCGGAGATCCTTACCCTCCAGGGTATGACCCATTTTTCTAAGCCTGTCTTCTTTCTCTTTTGAGTAGGCATGTTTAATAGATTTTTTTACACACGCCACGGCAGCAGGCATATTGCCTTTACTTTCTTCAATGAAGGATTTGGTAAAATTAGCCTGCGGGTGGTAGGCATAAATTCGAATAGTACTATCTAAATAGTTGGTTGCCTTATCAATATCGCCTAAGCCAAACCATGCCTGGCCCAGGTTGTTGAGTACCGTACTGTTTTTTGGAAACTGCCTGTTTATTCTTTCAAACATGGGAATAGACAATTGCTCGGCACCACTCATCGATAGCATGGCTGCATAATTATTCAAATTGTCTGTATTCGTGGGATTATCGAGGCATGCTTTCCCCATAACATAGAGCGCTAACTCCGCCTTCCCCAACATCCAAAGACTAGCGGCTGTGTTGCCTGTGGCAATGGGTGAATTGTTTTGGGATTTTATTAGTTGATAAATCTCTTCGCCTTTTGTTTTGGATGCAGATTTTAATTGCGCTACAACGCTGCTATGTGCTGTAGACAAGTATGAAGGCATAGCCGCATTGGTAATTGGTGATTTTGAAATACTGCTAATCCTAGCCAGGTCTTTAGTAGGCACAATCCTGTTTTCATTTTCCCACGTATCGGCCAGTTGTTTGTCTGTTACCTGCGGAACATCTTTCATGGATGGAATTTTGATGCCCATCTCTTTCATCATCTTTTTATCCTCTTCACTCATGTTATCGAGTTCCTTCTGTGCCTCTTTCATCATCTCCTCCATTTCCTTTTGAGTAGGAGCCTTTTCTTTTTCTTTTGGCTTCGGTTTTTGCTGTGCGATGGAAGAAAGACACATCAGCATAAGTACAATCAGGAGTAGGTTCTTTTTCATGGATTACTTGTTTAGGAAAAGGTTAGGCGAGCCCCTTAGACGAATGAAAGGTGATCATTTAATGATTCAAACCTCTCCCTTAAAAAGGGGATTTTTCAAAAAGATCATCGAACAAAAGTCATGAAGCGAAAGGATCAGTTAGATTTGTATAGCTATGCGTTTTATTACCGGGTGTTTCGTAATGTCCTTACTTGTGATGGCCTCAACCATGAGTGCCCAGGACTTTTACGATCGCGATAGTTTGTGGCGTGTATTTGAAAAATCAAAACCGGATACCAATCGTGTTAAGCTATTCATTCAACTGGGTCAGCAATACGAAACCAATGATCCGGATTCTGCCCTTCTGCTCTACGAACAAGCACTTAAACTCAGTCAACAGCTTAACTATACCCGCGGCATTATCAGCTATTACACCAATGCCACCTATGTATATAATATACTGGGCAACTATGACACTGCTCTTATTCTTAATTTGAAGTCAGTTGAAATTGCTCGGGCCTTTGGCGACCCCGAACGACTGGCTGCTTGCCTCGGAAATGTGGGGGCAACCTACCTCAGCATGCAGCAACATGAAAAAGCATTGGAGTACCAATTGCAAATTATTCCGCTTTACGAGAAACTAAATAACCAGATTAAACTCAGTACGCTGTATAGTAACCTTTCTTATACTTATACTAATATTAAGCAATACGAGAAAGCGATTGAGTACGGAGAAATGTCGCTTCGAATAGGGCGGCAAATTAAAAATGATTATTCGATTGCCACTACGCTGGTCAATTTATCAACGGTTTACATTTTAATCGGGGAAATTGATAAAGCAATAAAAGCGTTGGAAGAAGCTAGGGGCATCGCCAGGCGAACAAACAATCAATATGCACTTTTAATAACTTCCCTTAACCTGGGCGATGCGAATATTAAACTTGGCAATTTTAATAAACTGGAAACGTACTATGAAGAAGCCTTAACGTTAGCTAAAAAACTAGGCGATCAGGAATCGGTGGTAATTGCCTTGCGCGGAAAGGCATTGGATAGTTTTTACAAGAAGAAAATTGCCGAGGCCGAGTCCTTTGCCAATCAATCGTTACAACTTGCCGTGGCTAATAGTATGATTGACCAGATTGGTAAAGTCTATACAGTGCTGGCCGACATTGCCGTTTTAAAAGGAGATTTTAGAACAAACAATTATTATGCTGTAAAAAGTGATTCGATTCGAACGTTGCTTTTGAATGAATCCATTGCCAAGAACATTCAAGAGTTGGAAGCAAAGTACGAATCCGAAAAAAAAGAAAAGCAAATTGCAGATTTGCAACGCGAGGCTGAAATAAAAAATCTTTCGATAAATCAAAACAGGTTACTTAATCTTATTCTTATTGGGTCATTAGTTGCCGTTTTGGTTATTTCACTGCTAGCCAGACGAACCTTTCAGCAACGGAAGAAGATTCTTGAGAAGGAAAACTCTTTGAACCAAAGCCGGATTGCTGAACTGGAAAAAGAGAAGCAGTTGATGGCCAGTGAGGCAGTTATTAAAGGGCAGGATGAAGAGCGAGGTCGGTTGGCCAAAGACCTGCATGATGGATTAGGAGGTTTATTATCAGGCGTAAAATTTTCACTAGCGAATATGAAGTCTACCGTAATTTTAGATGCCGACAGCGCGTTGGTTTTTGAGCGATCGCTCGACATGCTGGATCATTCCATTTCTGAACTCAGGCGTGTGGCTCACAACATGATGCCCGAAGTACTGGTGAAGTTTGGACTCTCCGAAGCGCTGAAAAGTTATTGTGACCGCATGCGCGAGTCACAGATTTTTAAGATTGACTTCCAATCGATTGGGATGGAAGAGCGATTGTCTTCCAATACAGAGATCTTTGTGTATCGCATTGTTCAGGAGTTGTTGAACAACACCGCCAAACACGCAAAAGCAACCCACGTGTTAGTGCAATTGGCCCGGCAGAACAGCGAGATTAGTATTACGGTGGAAGATAATGGCATTGGGTTGGAGAAACCAAACGTTGATCAAGCGGTTGGGATTGGTTGGGCGAATATCCGGTCGCGGGTAGAATACCTGAAGGGTAAGCTGGATGTTCAATCTTCACACGGACAAGGAACATCGGTTCACATAACCATTCCGGTATCATGATTCGGGTATTTATTGTTGATGATCACCCCATGGTGGTGGAAGGAATTCGCAGCATGTTGCTTCAGCTGCCGACAATAGAGGTAGCTGGCCACGCGATGAATGCCGCTTCCTGTTTAGGATACTTTGTCAGCAATACAGCCGATGTTGTTTTACTGGATATCAACTTACCGGATCAAAGTGGAATTGAAGTATGCAAG
The DNA here is from genome assembly GCA_044229915.1 of Cyclobacteriaceae bacterium. Classification (GTDB taxonomy): domain Bacteria; phylum Bacteroidota; class Bacteroidia; order Cytophagales; family Cyclobacteriaceae; genus ELB16-189. Next base: position 198,550 of record JBGASB010000002.1, on the reverse strand, counting down.
GCATTGCTTAAGAAGCGACCAGAACTGAAAATCATCGCCCTAACCAACTTCGATCAGCTCACCTATCTTCAAAACATGAAAGATGCAGGCGCGCGCGGGTACCTGTTAAAGAATTCTTCGGTTGATGAAATTGAAAAAGCGATTCAGGCAGCCATCTCAGGAAAAGAATACTGGCTGGGACGAGATTCAGTCCGCGAAAGCATTCACGAGCATAACCAACCATTGCTTACCCGCAGGGAAATTGAAGTGTTGAAACTGATAGCCGAAGGATTGACGAACCAGGAAATTGCAGACAAGCTTTTTGTGAGCGCCAGCACGGTAGACTCACATCGTAAAAATCTGATCTCTAAACTTCAAGTTAAGAATACGGCAGCCCTGGTTCGTACCGCGTTGGAGAATAAGATTATTTAAACACACATGGGATATGAGAAACTTCATTGTTTTGTTGCTAGTTGGCCTCGGCTCAAGTCTTAGTCATGCGGTTTATAGCCAGACACAAACCTTTGACATTGCCACATTCACGCCACCTCAGGGTTGGAAACGAGAGTCAGTCGATTTTGCAGCCTCTTATGTTATTACCAACAATAAGACGGGCGGCTGGTGCCGCGTAGCGATCTATAAAAGCATTGGGAGTAGTGGCGATCCCCAAGTTGATTTTAAAAGTGAATGGAACAACCTGGCAGCTAAAGATCACGAGGGGATAATAACTCCCACTCCGGAAACTACCATCGAAGATGGCTGGACTGCTAACTCCGGTGTTGGTAAGTTTACCTGGCAGCAAAAAGATGCCTTTATTCTTCTTAATACAATTTCCGGGTATGGTAAGGTGTTGAGCATTACAGTTACCATGAACAGCGATGAGTTTATGAAGGATGTGGAAAAATTTCTGAACTCGCTGGAATTAATAAAACCGGAAGGACAGGTTGTAACTAATAATGTGCCTACGGGCAAACAAGAGCCAGAACAACCAATACTCATCAGCGGAGCACCCGGCAATCAAGGCATCTCAATTTCTACTACCAACTTTGATGATGGGTGGGTAGCTCAGCCGTTTGCAGATTATGTGCGGGTAACAAAAGGAAACATTACCGTGCTCTTGCACTATCCCATAGAAATTACGGATGAATTGCGCAATACAGGAGATGTGGAAGGGAACTTGTTTGACAGGTTGATGCAACCCCGCTACGTAGTAAGTAATATTCGTAAGTATGATAACGGAGGTCCATGCTATTTCTGTGTTTATTTTTATGAAGCCGATGTTGTGGAGAAGTCTTCCGGTAAGAAGTATTATGCCGGGTTCAGGGTATTTACAGAAAGCGGTGTATCACGCTGCGTGGAAATTCTTTCACCAACCGCACAGGACTTTCAGAAGGAATTTCCAACGCAGGAAAAAGTTGAAGCATTAAGGGGTTACAATAAATTTGCGGTTTCGCAAAAAGATTTACTGGGCACCTGGGAAGAGAGTGGGGGTTCCTATGTAAATATGTACAGCACAGTTACCGGTGCCTATGCGGGTATGAACTCGGCTTCTTCTGCGCATAAGTTTATTTTTAAAAACGATGGCACCTACTTCAGTAATCACAAAGGAGCCTTTGGCATGGTGGGGAGTATGACTTTCTTTGATCAGAATTATAACGGTACCTATACAGTAACAAACTGGGACATTACTGCCACGAAACGGTTTGAAGGCAAGACGGATGTTTTTTGGGCAGAGTATGAGGCCGTGCGCGGAGGACGCGTCTTACATCTTACGGATAAAACTGCATCGGGTATGAAGTATCATCTTGTAAAGACTGAATGAGGAAGAATTTGAGGTTAGCCTAAGGATAAACCTGCTCTTCTTTCTACCTTCGCCTTATGGCTTCTGATAAAAAACTTTTCTTATTGGATGCATATGCGCTCATCTACCGGGCTCATTTTGCATTTACTAAAAACCCCCGCATCAATTCCAAAGGTCACAATACCTCGGTACCATTTGGATTTACCAATACCTTGCTTGAAGTAATTCAGAAACAGAAACCCACGCATCTCGCAGTAGCGTTTGATACAGCGGCCCCCACGTTTCGTGATGAGATTTTCAAAGAATATAAAGCTACCCGGCAGGAGTCGCCCGAAGATATCCGAAGCGGGATCCCTATCGTAAAAGAAATCATTCGCGGTTTCAATATTCCTATCCTGGAATTGGATGGCTATGAAGCTGATGACATTATCGGCACCATTGCCAAGCGTGCCGAGAAGGAAGGTTTTGAAGTGTACATGATGACACCCGATAAGGACTTCGGGCAATTGGTGAGTGAAAAAATCCATTTGTATAAACCGGCTTATATGGGTAATGCGGTTGATGTACTGGGGCCCAAAGAAGTATGCGAGAAATGGGATATTGAAGATGTATCGCAGGTGATTGATATGCTTGGCTTGCAGGGCGATACTTCGGATAACATTCCCGGCATTCCGGGCATCGGACCAAAAACTGCAGCCGAATTATTAAAGCAATACAAAACCGTGGAAGGAGTTGTAGCGCACGCAAGCGAATTAAAAGGAAAACAAAAAGAACGGGTAGAGCAATTTGGCGAGCAAGCCATTCTTTCCAAAAAGCTCGCTACCATTGTAACCGATGTGGCAGTGCCCTGGGATGAGGAAGATTTGGTTTACACCGGACCCGATGCAGAAAAGCTAAAGCCTATTCTGGAAGAGTTGGAATTTAAAACCATGGCGCCACGCATCTATGGTCTGTTATCAGGCACACCTGCTCCGGTTTCCACAGCTTCTGCACCCCCAAAGGCAGCACAACTTTCCATGTTTGGATCGGCTGAACCCGAGGTAGGGTCAGAGAAAAAGTCAATTGATAGTAAGAATGTTTCGTACCGCCTTGTTGAAAAACCGGATGAAGTTCATACGCTGGTTCAAAAGCTGAAAGTGCAAAAAGAATTTTCATTTGAAGTACTCACCAACGAATCCGAGAACTTTGACTTCGAAGCTACAGAACTGGTTGTTTCATTTGCTTCACGCGAAGCTTTCTTTGTTCCTATCACCAGCGAGAAAATTATAGCTGACTTCAAAGAAGTATTGGAATCAGAAGGAATCAAAAAAGTAGGTCATAATATTAAGTCATCCATCCTGGCGTTGAAAAAACTGCATATCCACATAGGCGGACCTTTGTTTGATACCATGCTGGCGCACTACCTGATCGAACCCGAGGCTTCGCATGATTTGGGAATATTATGTGGCCAATACCTCGATTATCAATTGACTACCGACTCATCGCGAACCGAACAATTTTGTGAGCGGATCGATCAGGTTCTGCAACTGAAACAACCTTTGCAGTCAGAGTTAGAGAAAAAAGGACAATGGCGTTTATTGCATGATGTAGAAATGCCCCTCGTGTCGGTGCTTGCGCAGATGGAATTTGAAGGCGTGAGCATTGACGGAGAAACACTCAAATGGATGTCGGACGCACTTAAAAAGGACAGCCATAAAGTGCAGAAAGAGATTTTTGAAATTGCGGGCTCAGAATTTAATATCGCTTCGCCCAAGCAACTCGGTGAGATTTTGTTCGACAAAATGAAGTTGCTGGACAAAGCCAAAAAAACCAAAACGGGGCAATATGCTACAGGCGAAGAAGTATTAATCAAGTTGGCTGATGAGCATGAGATTGCGCGGAAAATTCTTGACTTCCGCGAGTATGAAAAACTCCGCTCCACCTATGTAGATGCATTGCCAAAGATGGTGAGCAAGTTTGATCATCGCATTCATACCGATTACCGCCAGGCGGTTGCCGCTACAGGCCGCCTGAGTTCCAACAATCCCAACCTTCAGAACATTCCGATCCGTACCGAGAAAGGAAGACAGATCCGGGGTGCTTTTGTTCCGCGAAGTAAAGAGTACTTATTTATGTCGGCCGATTACTCGCAGATTGAATTGCGGATTGCCGCTTCATTCGCGAAAGATGAAACTATGATTGAAGCGTTTCGTAACAAGCGCGACATCCATGCCACCACGGCTGCAAAAGTATTTAAGGTGCCACTCGAAAAAGTAACACCCGACATGAGGCGCAAAGCCAAAGAAGTGAACTTTGGAATCTTGTATGGCAGCACTGCCTTTGGACTTTCCCAAAACCTGGGCATCTCGCGCACCGAAGGCGGAGAGATTATTGATGCCTACTTCAAAGAGTTCTCGGCCATCAAGCGCTACATGGACGACTCCATCAATTTTGCCCGCAATAAAGAATATGTGGAAACCATTTTAGGCCGTAGGCGCTACCTGCGCGATATCAATTCGCGCAACATTACTACCCGTGGGTTTGCCGAGCGCAATGCCATTAACGCCCCCATTCAGGGTAGCGCGGCTGATATCATTAAGATTGCCATGATCCTGATTCACAAATGGCTGGAGCGCGAGAAACTGAAGACCAAAATGACCATGCAGGTACATGACGAATTGGTGTTTGACCTGCACAAAGACGAGCAGGATATTGTAAAGCCCAAAGTGATGGAACTCATGAAGTCAGCCGTGATTCTGGAGGTGCCGATGGAAGTGGAAGTAGGTATTGGCGAGAACTGGCTGGAGGCGCATTAAATTTTGTGTAAGAGGATTTGAGATCTACAATGTTAGATGGTTCAATCTTAAAAATAAGATTAGTGTTTTCAGTAATTAATACTGGCTATAGGGCAGCCATCTCATTGGGCCAATGCTACAACTTACCATCCTCAATGTAGTTAGCCCTGGCCAGAGATGTAGTTAGTCGTGGCGAGCGATGCTGGTGGTAGTGGCAAGGGATGTTGGTAATGGTGGCGGGCAATGCTACAAGGCGTGGCGCGCGATGCTACAAGGTGTGGCTGGCTGTGCTACTACTCACAATCCTCAGTGTAGTTAACCCTGGCCAGAGCTGTAGTTAGCCGTGGCGAGCGATGCTGGTAGTGGTGGCGAGGGATGTTGGTAGTAGTGGCGAGCAATGCTACTAGACGTGGCGAGCGATGCTACAAGATGTGGCTGGCAGTGCTACAAGTCACCCTACACAGTGTTGAACTTGCTTTCCGGCAGGCAAGCCAGCTGGTTAGGGATGTCGGTAGTCGTTGTAGCGATGCCATAACCCATTGGCGGAGTGCTTACACCCGTAGCGAGCAATGCGATTAGTCACCAGGAAGTGCGTTGTAGCTGGCCAGAGTTGTCATTAGACGTGGCGAGGCATGTCGGTAGTGGTGGCGAGCGATGCTACAACTCACCATGCGCAGTGTAGTTATGTCTGGCGAGGGATGTCAGTAGGCGTGGCGAGGGATGTCGGTAGCCGTTGTAGAGATATTATTACCCACCCGGTGGGATGTAAGAAGGTATTAGGTGTGCGATTGCAGCACACTACATAAGTTACCCAATGCGATCGGCAATACTATCCAACATGATAGCGGGTTTGTGAGTCATCGGGCGCGTGACCGTGGCGATGAACTCATCGGAATTAGGGTGTCAGATTTTATTCAGCTGGCGAATAAATTGTCACTTCAGCGATGAGGTTTATAAAACCAAAAAATGAAGAGCCTAAGAACGTGCCAATCGAATTTGAGTTACGTGTTTGGCGAAATAAATAGTTGTAAAAATAGTGATGTAAAATCACAACGTTATTTACAGATTCCGTTGTAATCACCATAAAGTAAATCTTTATGAACACAATCAAAAACATGCAGGCCTTCACAAGGTTGATAGGTTACTGCACCGGGTACGGAGGTAAATATAACCCCGGTCGACAAACCCTCCAGGTAGGAGAACTTCAGGCACAATTGGTAGCGGTCCGCCAGGCGCTTGAAGAAGTTAAGGAGACCAAGGTGCACTTCAATGATGAAGTGAATGCGCGCAAGCAGGCATTCAATGATTTGCCGAAGCTGGCCGCACGAGTGATCCGGGCACTCAAAGCATTCGGAGCATCCGAAGAAAAGATGGCGGATGCAAGGCTGTACTTCCGTAACATCACTGGCCGGAGGGCAGCTAAGCCCATCGAACCAGGAGCAACCGTACAACCGGTGCCTGTAAGGCGTTCGCAAATGCAGTTAGCTTATGTTAACAGGGCTGACTGGTTTGAACAACTTGTGCAGACAGCATCTACCCATCCCGGCTATCAACCCAACGAGCCCGAACTTTCGATCGAAGGATTGAAGCGCAAGGTGAAGGAGTTGCATGCCTTCAACCAACGGGTGGAGGATGCGCGGGTGGCCTGGAGCAATGCACGGGTGAAGCGCAAAAAACTCATCCTGGACAAAGAAGAATCCATGATGATGACCGCTCGGGCGGTGAAAGATTACCTGGGCGCCATCTTCGGATTTAACAGCCTCGAGTATGGACAAGTGAAAGGAATCACCATCAGTTAAACCTCTTCATCATGAGTGCACAAACCTGAAAACCTCTGCCGCAACGCAGGGGTTTTCTACTTTATAGCAAAAGAGTATGAGGTGCCTTCAAAGAGATCTAAGACACTTTGATGCTTATAGGCACATGTTATTCTTTGTTAATCTCAACCCTGCTTCGCCTTCCTGATCACTTTCGGTCCGTACCATAGCCAAAAGCCAGTGATAGATAGAAAGAGCAATCCCAGCCCGATGTAGTTTGTATACATGAGTTTAAAAAATTCGCTGATGATGGAGCCATCGTGAATATGTTCAATCCAATCGGCATGGCGCTGGGCCACGGATAATACGTTGCCCGATGTCCCGTCCACCTGCGCTTCCCAATACCCTTCTTTGAAAGTCACTTTGATAATTCCCTTATCCGGACGAACGTCCATGCGATCAATTTCTATGGTTCTACCGGTTACGGAATCTACCGCCAACGAAGCGGCACGGGCCACCTTGTCAAAGCTGGTCCATTCTGCAAAGGCGAGACTCGATCCTTTTTGCGTGGCAGGTTGCAATAACTCTACATTTTTCTTCCAGCCCAGCAGCACCCCGGTGGTGCTGGTAATGAGCATAAACAGGGCAACACTGATTCCTATCCATTTATGAATAGATCGAAACTGCCGGAGGCGATGGACCAGATTTTGTAATGCCATATTAAAGATTTAGAAACAAAGTCTTATGCTCTGAAATTTAAAAAAGCAGGTGCATAATATTTTCATGAGAATGAATTTTGGGTTCAAGCTGGTAAATCCGTTTTATATTTTCCCTGGTTAACACGGTTTCTTTTTCTCCGGCTACTATTACTTTTCCTTCATGCAGGAGAACGATATAATCAGCAAATCGGGCAGCGAGGTTGAGGTCATGAACTACCCCCACCATAACCAGATCCTTCTCGTGAAGTAACTCTTTGATTTTGTTCATAAATTGGAACTGGTAATAAACATCCAGAAATGTTAAGGGTTCATCCAAAATGAGGTAGCGGAAATTGTTGGCCACCGGATACCATATCTGAGTCAATACCCTGGCGAAATGAACGCGCTGTTTTTCACCACCACTCAAACTCATATAATTCCGATCGGCCAGTTCCCAAACATCAAAAAATCTCATGGCATGTTCAATGGCCTCTTCATCTTTTTTGCCTGACTTTTCAAGAAAGTGCGGATAGCGCCCCATCATCACCACTTCATAAACAGTCAGAGGAAATGCGAGATCAATGTTTTGGGAGAGAACTGCTCTCATCACCGAAAGTTCGTTATATGATATTGAATGCAGATCGGCCTTTCCAAAAGTAACCTTTCCATGTTTAGGCTTTAGTTGCTTGCTTAATACTTTTATTAATGTGGACTTACCAGCACCGTTAGGTCCAATAATCAAGTTTAACTTACCCGGTTCAAATTTAACAGAAACCTTATCCAACAAGGTTTTGCCTCCTAGGGATACAGTAATATTTTCTACGCTGATCATGCAGCTAAAAATTATAATGCGATTTTCTAAGCATAATTATAAAGACAGGTACTCCAATTATTGAGGTTACAATCCCAATCGGCAATTCGGCCGGAGCCAATGAAAGTCGAGCTACCAGGTCGGCAAGTGTTACGAGCACTCCGCCAGCTAATGCACTAGACAGCAACAGGAAGCGATTATCAGATCCAAAAGATAATCGCAGAAGATGTGGCACAACCAATCCAACAAAACTAATCACGCCAACAAAGGCTGTGGCCACCGCTACTAAAATCACGTTGATCGAAATAATGATCAGTTTCAATTTTCGGATATCCACTCCAATGAAAAAGGCTTCTTCTTCACCCATCATCAATGCATTCAGATGCTTAGTGTACCGTATAGCCATCAAAAAACTGAGCGTTGTTGAAATGAACATGATTATAACGGAATGCCAGTTTGCCCCGGATAGTGTTCCCAAATTCCAGAAAGTAATGGATCGAGCCTGTGGATCTCGAGCCAGGTATGAGAAGAACCCCACGGCACTAAGAAATACTGCGTTAATAGCAATGCCAGTGAGTAAAAGTGAAACCACTGAGCTTTTGCCATGATCCTTATTCTTTGCGAGCATAAAAACTAAACTGGTTGAGATCATTCCTCCTACGCATGCTGCGATTGGCAAAGTCCATTCGTGGGCCGTAAATTTTAAAGAGGCACCTAACACAAAATAAAGAGATGCGCCAAACGCGGCCCCACTGGAGGTACCAATCAAACCAGGTTCAACGATGGGATTTCGAAATAGCGCCTGCATCAATACTCCCGATCCCGCCAGGCTGGCACCCACTAATACACACGCAATTGCCCGGGGGAGCCGAATGTCCATAAAAATCCGCTGTACAAGGCTAAGTTGATATGGTGATGTAAAATTTTTATAAACAGCAGTGTAGATGTCGTGTAAAGAAATGACGATAGCACCGAAGCACAATGACAATAAAAAAGTGACTACCAATAAAATAAGTAAGACGAACAACGCAAAGGTGTGCTTACTTTTCAAGTAGTTCATTTTTGATGAATTAATTGCTGCAGCTTCAATACATTTTCTCCCGTGCGGGGCCCGATATAAACCAGATCATGCTCTTCAACCCGATAGATTCTTCCATTCTTAGCGGCCTTTGTTCCGGCTACACCCGGCAGGGTGTTAATTTGTTCAGTGGTGCCCAGTCGATCATAACCAAAGTCAGTGAGCAAGATGATATCCGGGTCAGATTGTGCAATGATTTCTGCTGACAACTGTTGCATGCCACGATCGCCTTCAATAGGAATTTGGCCACCTGCCCATTCAATTAATTTCCCTCCCACTGAGTTTATGGTAAGGGTAAGATAAACATTGGAGGCACGACCGTAGTGAATGATTACTACTTTCGGTTTATCTGTATATGTGGCTGTATTTTGAATGGCTTTATTCAATTCTGATTCTAATTTTTGATTTAATGAGTCAGCTTGTTTTTCTCTATGAAAAAATACACCCATCTCAGTAATTAGATCCTTGGTGCCGGCAAGGTCTTCACGGTTGGATGAAAATACTTTCATCGGAATTTTCAAATCCGTTAACTGTTTCATGACCGGTTCCGGGCCTACATTATTATCGTGAATTATTAGTGTGGGATTAGTAGCCAGAATACCTTCTGCACTCAGTGCCCGATGATATCCAACGGTGGGTAATTTTTTTATCTCGGGAGGATAGGTGCTGGAAAGATCAACGGCCACCAGATTTGCCTCGGCCCCCAAGGCAAATATAATTTCATTGTATTGCTTGGATAAGCATACAATACGCGCTTCGCTTTTTTGTTTATCTTCTTTATTCGCAAAGCGTCCACACGATGCTAACGCGATCAGACAAAGAATACAGATTGTTGTTAATTTCATAATGAAGCATTTAAATAAATAAGGTGGTTGCACGAGACAACCACCTATTGGGTTTTTAGAAAATGTATTTGAAGTTTATTCCGCCAAAGTAGTTAATATCTTTTGGTCCAGGAATGAAGGCATCAGGCAGCTGGTTGACAAAAACCATTTGATAGTATTGCGAACTGGTGATGTTATTCGCTCCGAAGTAAGCATCCAGATTAAAGTTTTCGCCAAACTGCTTGCGGTATCCCAGCTTTGCATTCAGCAATCCATAGCTGTGAGCGATGTTTGCCCCATCCGGTGTGAACGGCATTTCATCGCGATACATATAGATAGCATTGCCATATAAACCGGTGTTGGAAACGAAATCTACCCCAATATTAAATACAGTGGGAGGAACTCCGGCTACTGCTTTACCGGAATAATCTGACACAGGGGCAGTGGCATTATTCTGAAACGTATAATCATCGTACACAAAATCAGAATAGGTAAAATTCACAAAGGGCCGGATTAATTTGATGAACCCGCTTGGAGAACTATACGCATTGTATTTTATTAAGGCTTCGATTCCGTTATTGATTAAGCTTCCGCTGTTTACCGTGTAGGTATAAAGTGTCGCAGTGTTCGCTGCATTAGGCACTGCAACTAACGTCATTTTATTGGAGAATAAGGCGTTGAAATAAGCCAGTTCATAAATAAATTTGTCATTCAGCAAACTTCCCTTAGCACCAATTTCAAATTGCTTTCCCTCTTCAGGTTTTAAACCTGTATTCACAGTTCCTGCCAAGGGTGTGTAAATATTGGCGGCAACAGGTGTCTTGTATCCCACGCTATAAGAAGCATATATGGACATATGATCATTAATGATTTTGTTTAATGCGATGCGAGGCGATGCCAGGGTATTATAAGATGTTTTATAAATCGTTGGAATGGTATTGGAAGGTGTATTGTTGGCGGCCACATATAATTTGTCTTGCAGCTCGATATTCATGGAGCTAATGCCAATACCGGCTGTCAGAGAGAAATCATGTGGCATTGACAATGTCCATTGGGTGAACAACGAATAATTTCCTGTGATGGAAGTTTGGTTGCTGCGCAGGGCACCGATGATATTATACCCACTGGGGTCTGCATTATTGGTCACCATACCATAGGCCAGCAATTGCGCGTATTGCCGTTGCGCTTCTACACCAGTAAGGCCTGACAACCTAAACTTATCATTCAATGTAAATCGGGTATCGAACACAGAACGGATTCCATAATTTACGGGTGCCTTATCTGTCAAGCCGCCAGCCGAACTCGCATTGTTGCTCATTCCAGTGCCAAACACAGAAGAGGTATTGGAAATTGATTTTGTAAACTGGTATGTGTATCCGATACCTGCTCTGAAACTGACAATGTTAGAGTGAGCATCATTTTTAATATAAGCGGGATTTCCACTATAGTCGAATGAATTGTATTGATCAACCGTCAACTCTCCATTTCGTTGTTCGTAGCTATTGCTGTATCCAAAATACGAAGTAAGTGACTGCTTCGGATTAACATAGTACTCGCCCATGACATTAACAAAATCTTTTGTAGAGTTGGTGTGCGGCATAAACCCATCATAATTTTGTTTACCATAGTTTATCAGCAATGTTCCTTTATCGGTGGAAGATTGCAGGTGCGTGGTAAAACGGCTCAGTCCATAACTACCCACCAGCACTTCTTGCCCAATAGAAACCTTTCCTTTCTCTGGTTGTACCGTTTGAAGGTTAATGACACCGGCAATGGCCAGGCCATATAACGATCCAGATGGACCTTTCAGGATTTCAGCATTTCCAATCGAACCAAAATCAATATCATCCATCAAGGTGATACCTTCTGCATCCGTGATGGGAATTCCGTTTAAGTAAGCTTTAATACCTTGCTGATCGAAGTTGCTGTTTACTCCTCGCGGACCAGGACCACCTCCGCCATAGCCGCGTATATTGAATTGTTGCCCGGCACTGATCGTTCTGCGTTGCATGGTTATACCGGGCACGTTGCCGTTGATGGCATCATCCATAAACAAACCGGTGGATCTTTTTATCTCAGTAATACCCAACTTGGTAATACTGGCGGGTTGAGAGAGCATGGATTTATTAAATTCGGTAGTGGCTGTAATTTCTACTTCATTTAAGAGTTGACTAGACTGATTTAATGTGATCAATAAATCAGCCTGGCAATCAGGTATGAGCTGCCTGGTTACTTCATAGCCCACATAGGAAATTATTATTTCCATGGAGCGTTCACACGGAATGGAGAATAAGCCTTCGCGATCCGTTACGGTTCCACTTTTCCCTAAAACCTGAACGTTGGCTCCAGCCAGGGGAGCATTGGTTGTCTTGTCTACTACTTTGCCTTTGAGGATCTCCTGGGCATGAATACCAACGGAGAATAATAATGCGATTAAGCTTAACAAAATATTTTTCATGAGTTAATGTTTAAGTTTTTAATCCATGGAATTCGCAAGCCGATTGTGACACCTGTTGGGTATCTCGTTCGCTCATTACATGTATGTATAATTAAATTCCAGGGTATCTTCGTGTAAATGGATTCCAGGAAGTAATTATTATTTTAAAATATATACGACACAGATTTACCCGCGTGTTTACTATAGGCGCGTCTGGTGTATAACTGTCAAGAATTAAGTATCAAACAATGAATGCCCTGGGGAGGAGGGGAAATGATTGTATCGACCGTATCCGTAGAAAAAAATTGATATGCGGTGTTTGCTCTTTCATTCACCGATTTAGCTATAGGCATTATGGTTTCCTGCATAAGGTATATGATATGGAGCAGCCCGAGTAGCGAAGAGGGAATCGGCTTTTTGTCCTTTGCGGATCGTTTCACCATCACAAGGAGCAGTACAATCAGGTTGTCTTCCGCTTCGTCATGAATGGCATAGACGAGTAGCTTGCCATTCTTTACAACAATGCGGGCAACATCATACATTTTTTCATTCACCCTCACTTCGTGATCGTTGACTTTTGCCTTTCGGTATTCGTCAGGGGAAAGAGTAAGTAAACTTAATTGCTCATTGGGTTTGCGCTTGAGTTCTTCACGCATTTCTTGGCGAATGTCCGACAGGCGCACGATAAAATAAACATAATTGCCTACCACTTGCAGGAGGAGTATACCCAGAAACACACTACCGATCACCTTTTTCACGAACCCCCGAATTAAGTAGCTTGTTTAGTTAAAACCTAACTCTAAGCGTTCCAAAAATATTGCGACCGGGTGAGTTTATCCCCGAGGCAAACAGCCGGTATTGCAAGTCTGCAATATTATCAATGCCGGCCTGAAAAGTAAAAATCTTACTCAAACTATAGGAAGCCCGCAGATTAATGGTGTACCATGAAGGCATCCCTTCAGCTGTAGCATATTGAAGATTATCCTCCCCGCTGCTGCTGTAATCTTCAAGCCGTTTCCACGCACTGAAATTTGAAAAGAGCTCCGCATAAAATTTCGTATCGCTATAAGTAAGCCCGATGCGACCAAAAGCCGGAGCAATATGATCCAGGGGAGTCTCGGTGCCATCATCATTCTTAACACGGCCGTAGGTATAATTATAAGATCCCGTCAGGTTCAGTTTGGAGACAAGTTCAATCTGACCGCTGATGCTGTAGCCATAGATGTAAGCCTTGCCGGCATTTTGGCTGCTCACAACATTAGCTGGGAAGCCATTATAAATTACAGTTGATTGTCCATCCAGTGTACCAGGCCGGGTTACGATGGCATCAAAGAAATCCGTTGCAAACACCACGCCTTCAAGTCTTGCTTTCGATCCGAAAAATTTAGTCACACTAAAATCACCATTGATTGTTTTCTCTGGTGCCAGATCGGGGTTGGGTACTACCAGGGTTCCAGTGGTGGTAGCCGATCCCTGCACTGACTCAAACACTTTTGCCACATCATCAATGTTGGGCACGCGGTAACCAGAACTTGTCATCAAAGCAAACTTCCAACTGGAGGGTGTGTAGATAATACCAAGGTTACCGCTGGCATAAACATTCTGTTGCTTTATCTCATCGTAGGGAAAGGGAAAGAATGTCTTATCAACAAACGTTGAGTGCAGAGAACTTCCACCGAGGCGAATTCCATCATTAAGCGTCCACGTGTCATTGATAGGCAACGTATGCGTTGCATACAGGGCCCAATAGTTTAGTGTATTATCTCCATCGGGATATCGTGTATCGAGTGCGCTGGTAGCGCCCGTGAATATATTTTCGCGATACGCGGTAGAGTTCAAACTATTGAATTGTGAATCGAAGCCATAGCGCAATTGATTGGCTTTAATTTTCTTCTGCAAGTCAATGGTAAGTCCGCCCACGTTAATTTTCTCCGTGCGATGATTCAGGTTATTGTTGTTAAACCTGCGGTCGTGCCGGCTTTCTTCAATGTCCTGATAACTGGCAGTAACGGTAAGGGCATCGGCCAGTTTCCCTAAATCATTTACTTTAAGTTGATACGAGGTGAGCAATCGCTTTTGCGGACCATAGTACCACTCTGCTGAACGAAGACCACTGCCCTGAGGATCGGTGAGGCGATCGTATCGGGGTACATTACTGGAGGTAGAATATTGAAAATTCAACACATGCTGAACGCGATCACTTTGCTTAAAAAGAAATTTCTGAAGCAGGTCGTATTGTTTGTACCCGCTGAATTTTTGTACATAAGGATCCGAATTGGTAACGAGTACATCCCCTGAATTGTCGGGCGCACGTTCGGCATAGTTGTACCGTACCCAGTATTCTTCGCCAAGAGCTTTATTCGTTTTTTCTCCCATCCGCAGGTCATCAAAGTCGCAGTACGTAAATGAAGTAAGCGAACCAAAGCGGGTTCCACCCAGATTAAAATCAACGTGCCCTGTCTTTTCATTGTTGGCACTTGCAAAACGGGTAAAGGCATTGCCTGAAAAGTTGAGCGAACTTGCTTTAGAAAGTTCCGGATTACGGGTCATAAAATGAACAACGCCACCCAGGGCATCACTTCCATAAACCGTAGAGGAGGGGCCAAACAAAACTTCGGCACGATCAAGAATATTATTATCCATGGTGATGATGTTTTGCAAATGCCCGGCCCGGTAAATAGCATTGTTCATACGCACACCATCAATAACCAGCAGCACACGACTGGCCTCGAAGCCACGAATCATCGGGCTACCGCCCCCCTGCTGACTTCGTTGCATGGCAACCTGACCTGTATTTTGAATCAGGTCGGCCGATGTTTGAGCATTGAAGTTTTTAATGGTTGCCTGATTTATCAATTGAATTTGCTGGGCTACCAACCTTCGTTGTTCAGCAATTTTGTTGGCGGAAACCACTACTTCGTCCAGATAAGAAGCTTTTGTGGTGTCCACCTTTTCCTGTGCCCATAACGGGCTGCAGGCAAAAAATACGAGTACCGTATAAATGGTTTTCATTTCATTTTTTAAGATTGAAATAGTAGAAGAAAATACTCATATAATGAAAGCAGGGATTCGCTGAAAACAGGCGTGCTTTTAAGGTATGAGAAACAGAAAAAATAAATGAAAACTAGGCCCGGGGTGGCGGGGACTCAATGAGGGTAGCGCGGGTACTTTGAGCTAATAAATAAAAAGATGAATGATGAATGGTTACAAAAGTATTTTGTGGCAATTGGGTTTCGACAGAAATAAATTGAAGCGTCAGCAACTGCACGAGTTGTGAGGGAACAGGCTTTTTATCGTTGGTGGATCGCTTAATCATTTCATCTAAAAACGAAAGCAAATTATCTTCTGCCTCGTCATGAATTGCGTAGACCAGCAGTTTTTCACCTTTGACAATTATGCGGGCAATATCGTGCATTTCGCCCTTTACTTTCACTTCGTGATCGTTCACTTTCGCCTTCCGAAATTCTTCTTTCGTGAAGGTGAGCAGGGTTAGTTCATGATCGGGTAATGACTTGAGTTGTTCACGCATTTCTATGCGGATGGCCGTAAGGCGGGCAATGAAATAAACATAACACCCCGCTGCCTGAAGCAGGAGTAAACTCAGTAGGGTTATGCCAAATAATTTTTTCACCAGTCACGAAATTACGCAAAAGTAGAACAGACAGGGTAAAATTATGCGAAAGGGATTAGTGAGGGGGTGACGGTTCTGTCTGGATGCTGGATTCTTGATGGATAGCAGCAGGCCTGTCTGTTCGTATTTCATAAAACAAGAGAGCCTCCCGAAGGAGGCTCCCTTATTAAGAAAACAGTGGGATTATTTTATTCCTGGGATTCCGGCTTGCGGACTCGCCTGATCCTTGGCAAATGAAGGGGCTTTTCTTGCCGTTGGATAAACTTCATCTAATGTATTACCATCGTAGAGCCTTCCATTCTTCATCACTTGATTGACGGTATTCGTGTTTCGAATATTTTCCAGAGGATTTTTATCCAGTATGATTAAGTCAGCAAGTTTGCCGACTTCAATACTTCCTACATCCCCATCCAAGCCAATTGCTTTGGCGCCCTGGATGGTGGCAACCTTTAATGCATTGTGAGTGCTAATACCCCCCGAGGCAATGCTCCACAATTCCCAATGATAACCGAGGCCCTGTAACTGGCCATGTGAGCCAACCCCTGCATTGCCCCCCGCTTTTACAAGGTCATTAACGAAGCGCGCATGATCTTCAAATACATGTTCTTCTTTCATAAACCAGGCTGGTCTTCTTCTTGATTTTTGATCTAATTCTGACTTTGCAAAGAAGTGATTAAGCTTTGGATCGCCATTTACATTCTCAGTAGCGTAGTAAAAGTTCTCGGCCCATGGACCGCCATAGGCAACAAGCAAGGTAGGAGTGTAGGTCATTTTGGATTGTGCTACAGCGGTGGTAAAATCTTTGTACAGCGGATAAATCGGGAAAGCGTGTTCGTGACCTGGATAGCCATCAATCAGGTTGGTCATGTTTAGCTTGAAATCCAGACCACCTTCTGTTGTGGGCATCAGTTGTTGCTCCTTAGCTGCCTGAATAATCCACTGACGATGTTGGCGATTGCCGGTGAGATACATCTTGATCGTTTTGGTATTGTAATATTCTGAGTATTGTTTCAAAATATCTTTTGCCTGATCGGCATCTTTTAGGTTATACATCCAGAAACCGACACCAGGTCCGGTAGAATAAACGCGGGGTCCAAGAATCTCACCCGTCTCAACCATATCACTATACGTCAAAACATCGGTAGTGGCCGTTTGCGGATCACGGGTTGTAGTTACACCGTAGGCAAGGTTTGCAGCATATACCCACACCTGGTTTTTGTGAATCCCCCAGGCAGGCCACATGTGTGCGTGTGTATCCACAAACCCGGGAATAATCGTCTTGCCACTCAGATCCATTTTCTGAACCGAAGCATCAACAGAAATAGAACCCACAGCACCCACGTGTTTGATGCGCGCGTTTTCGATCAATACATCCCCACGCTCAATCACTTCATCCCCTTTCATGGTAATGATGCGTGCATTTTGTAAAAGAACTTTTCCGGTTGGAATATCTTTCGGCACCGTAATCTTGATGCGCATCTCGCCCGGCTTGTAGCCTTCATCTTTTTTCTCTTCGGCTTTCTTGTCTCCTGCTTCAGACTTCTTCTCATCACCGTTCTTTTCACCTTCTGTCTTCTGTGCTTCTTTTTTCTTTTCCTCTTCCGCTTTTTTCTTTTTCAATTCTTCCTCTTTGGCTTTAGCTTCATCGAGGTTGTAAGTAAAGAATGCATTACCTAAAGAGAAATAGACGGTTTTTCCATTGCTGCTCCAGGTGGGGAATTCACCACCCAGCCGGGTGAGTTTACGCGCTGGAAATTGAGCTTTATCGGCTTCAGCGACTGAAATTTTGGGAACCTCGCCACCAATTTTAGGTATGGTTACCACGTACACATCGTTGTTGATTTTGGCCAATGCCTGGTCTCCCTCAGGAGACATCATGACAACGGCCGCGTTAGATGGCTCGCGTTGTGGCTCCGTTGCGGTCTCTACTAACATACAATGATTTTCATCGGCAACCGAACCGTATGTCATAATGCCAGTAACTTTCAAATGAGCTTTCTCATCCGTTCCATCCCAGCGAATGGAGACCAATCCTTTCTGACCACTGTACAAATAAATCCGATCACTCGATTTTGTAAAATGCGGCACACTTCTCCCTTTTGCTTTCTCGATTACTGTAATGGCACCGCCATCGCCACTGATCCACGCAATGTTCTCCTGGCTGGCAAACGTTACGGGCCCTTCATCTTCTTTAAAATTATGTGCACTGCCTTGCATGAACACAATCTTATTACCTTGATAACTCCACGCGAGATCCGTGTACAACGCTGGTGTGGAGGTGAGTTTCACCGCCTTTGGCGCTTTCGCTTTGAAATTGATTTTGTAGATGTTTCCGCCTTGTCCCTCCCAGGTTACCCAGGCAAGTTGTGCCCCATCAGTACTCCAGGCAGGAAGGGCTTCGGTGAAGGTATTGGTTGTAACTCGCCTGGGTGTGCCATTGGGCAAATCCATGGTGTAAAGTCGGTTCAAGGCCGTAAACGCAAGTTGCTTTCCATCGGGAGAAACAACGGCATCGCGGATTTGTGTCACGACCATGTCTTTGTCATCCTTGATGGGATATTTAAAATCAGCAACACTTGGCCCCAATAAAAATTCTGTTTCCATTTCGAAGGGAATGTTCACTGCATTTCCTCCTGCCACAGGGATACTATAAAACTTTCCACCGTATGATGCAATCAGATTTCTGCTGTCGGGTGTGAATGACATGGCAGGCAATACTCCCAGAGGAGCAATGGATTCCTGTTCATCGTGCTGCACCGGATAGGCCAACCATTTTTCGTCACCAGATTTTAAATCTCTTATGATTAAACCTGTTTGATCATTATGTCTTGATCCATACACCAACCACTTTCCATCAGGCGAAAGCACGGGCGTGAAGGCAGAACCGTAACGAGCGGTCTTTACTTCAGTCTCACCGGTTTCACGATCGTACGTTGCCAGTTGATATTGCGGCAACTGTGCGTTGTAATTCCATGCATTCATGCGTTGCGAATACCAGATATAACGCCCATCGGGACCAAAGGCAGGTTCAACAGTTTTCAGATTATCAGGTTTGCTGATTAGTTGTGCGCCCGAACCACCCTCTTTATGAAACATCCATAGTTTTAAATTTCTGGTTCCACGCGAACCAATCACATAATTTCCATCAGGTGTCCACTCGGCAGATTGATAGTGGTCAATATTTGCTTTTGTTATCTGCAAAGAGTCTTTTTTATCAAGCGAAAACCACCAGATGTTTTCTCCACCACTTCGGTCAGATATGAATAGCAGTTTTGTTCCATCGGGACTAAACTTAGGATGCGAGTCGAAAGCCATACCGCTTGTAAATTGAGTTGGTTTGCCGCCAGTGACAGGCATGGTGAAGATATCCCCCAGAAAATCGAATGCAATGGTTTTGCCATCAGGGCTAACATCCAACGACATCCAGGTGCCTTCATTGGTTTTAATAGGTACGCGCCTGCTAACTTCCAGGGGTAGATCTTTTTTCTTTTTTGGTTTATCTTTCTTTACTGTGTCGGCCTTTTCTTCTTTTTTTGGTTCCTGGGCCAGGGTTTGGATGCTCCAAAACAAAAGCATCGCACAAAGCGGGGTGTAGAGTTTATTCATGTGAAGTTTATTAATTGAACAGACGTTATTTACCGTTTCAAGATAGAAAAGGTTACCGATTTTCTATGGGTGGGCAATATTAGAAAGGGGTGGATGCTAATCCCTTCCGGAGTTTTTGATTTATTGAAACTCAGTTCGCTTTTTCACAATTTTCCGGTCGACCCATTGCAGCAAAAGGATGAAGACAATTCCAAAAGCCACGAGGCCCGGATAACCCGATAAAAAGGTAAAAACTCCTGTCGACCAATGAGCGCTGGTAAGGGCCAGAGAGACTATCATTGCAATTACGGCTAGAAAAATTCCGATGGCGATCCACCAATAATCACGTTTTTCTTCTCTCTTATTAATGATGGCAATAATGCGGTCGGCAAAGGGAAGAGACACATGATAGTCAGGCTCTTTTTTCAGGGCATCAAAAACTCGTTGATAAGCGCGAATGTCATCACCTGATTCGGTGACCAACCCTTGCTCAATTTGATTTTGTAGCTCTTCTTCGCTGTGTTTCATATCAACTCTTCTTTGCCAAGATACTTCTTTACTTTTTCTTTCAACAACTGCCGCGCACGAAACAAATAATTTTTCACCGTGCCCTGGGGCAACCCTGTAATTTCTACCATCTCCGGATAGCTCATCTCCTGCACGTGATACATTGTCAAAATTGCTTTGTATTGTGGAGGTAATTGATCGATCATATCCATGACCATGTTATCCAATTGCTGATCAGAAAAATTTTCTTCCACATTTTCGGGAGAGGTGAATTGTTGCCTATGGGTTTCTTCATCCGGCAATTCACGTATTTCAATTTTTCTCTTTCGCAGATGGTTGATGCCATGCCGATAGGCAATAGTGGCAATCCAGGTGCTCAGTTTTGATTGAAAGGTAAACTCCCCCAGTTTTTCATACACTTTTAAAAATACATCCTGACAAAGTTCCTCACGGTCCTCCTGCCGGTCAATGAGCCGGGCGATCATATGACCCACAAGCCTTTCGTTTTGCTTGATCAGCATACGGAAGGCCTGCCTATCTCCACTTAAAACCTTTGAGACCAGGTCCTTGTCATCGATCATTTTGGCGTTAGACACAGACTTTTCAACGGATGTTGCATGAATTTAGTTAAAAATGTTGCTGAATTCTGGTCGCCTGGATATTTGATTCTGGATCCTTGGGCCAACTTATTTTGATGACTATTAATTATCCAGTAGCTAGTATCTAGTGACTAGCATCCAGGATTGAACAGTAAAAAACTTTCAAAGTTTCTGCAACATTAATGATCCGGCACGTGTCTTACGCTTCAAAACCAAGTACAAAAATTTAAAATCCAAAAATATGGAAGCGCTGAGAGACGTTTTAATGCCCTTGACTATTATCGGAAGTTTTGGGGCCACAATTTTCTTCTTTACCAAAGTGATGACGGATTATATTCTTAAAAAGAAGATGATCGATAAGGGCTTTGTAAATGATGATACGCAGGCAATTTTTAAGTCGCACGCACAGTCGGCCGAAAATAAATTTGCTTCATTAAAGTGGGGCCTCATCACTTTCTTTGCCGGACTTTCATTGATTATCATGGAATATATTCCAACTTCACCTGAGTCTCCGCTGCCTTATGGGTTGTTTGCCGTAGCGGTTTCGCTTGGCTTCCTGATTTACTATTTTGTTGTAAAGAAGGAGATTGATTCGAAGTGATTATGAAAAAACTGATTCTTGTTTCTTTAGTTAGCCTTCTGGCGGGGATTACATTCGCACAGAATTACAAAGCAGAATCTATGGTGAATAAAGTATGGACAATCAAGTCCGATGAAATGTCGGGCGTAGGGGTCCATACTTCATTAAAAGATAATACTGAGTTGCAGTTCGCTTCGGATGGCACATGGAAATCATCTCAACCCATTCATGAGGTTACCCAGGGCACATGGAAGCTTGAGAATGGACGCACATTGGTCATGATACTAGCGGATGAGGAGATCAGGTATTTGATCCTTCAGGTAACAGACAAGGAATTGCAGTATCGACTTAAAAAGAATGCAGCAACCTATACCTATACCTGGGTGAGCAAGTAATAACCAGCTCACCGGCCTAAGCACAAACCTACATCGGATCACCATTTTTAATTAGTAATAAACTAAAACGGAATTGTTATGTTCAGGAATTACATCAAGACTGCGATGCGTAGTTTATTAAGACATCGCTTCTTTTCTTTCATCAATATTTTTGGATTGGCTGTGAGCATGACCATCTGCATGGCCATCATGATGCTGGTGGCGGACCAGATGACGTATGATCGATTCAATACCAACCGCGACCGTATCTACCGAATCAACAGCCAGGTGATTCATGGTGATGGAACGTTCAGTGATAACATTACGGCCACCTCCGCGCATCCACTGGGTGAAGAGTTGCGGAATAATTACACGGGCATTGAAAAAGTCGTTCGCATCAAGCGTGGCTTTGGTAACCCATGGATTGAGTTTGATCAGAATGTCAATATCCCGTTGAGTGGTTATTTTGCCGATCCGGAATTCTTTGAGGTGTTTCAATACGAAATGGAATATGGCGATGCACACACTGCATTGAAGGAACCTTATAGTGTAGTACTCACACACAAGGCTGCAAGAAAATTGTTCAAGGAAGAAAACCCAGTTGGTCTTACTGTTAAAGTAGGCGATAAAGGAGTTTACAATGTGACCGGTGTGCTCAAAGAGACCAACAAGAAATCGCACATCGTGTTTGAGGCACTCGCCAGCATGTCTACGATAAAGAGCCTGGAAGCCAGTGGTGTTTTTGGAAAAGATTCGGAGAACTGGCACAACTACTGGCAAACATGGACTTACATCATGTTGGAAGATGGCAAGACAGAATCAGACATCTCACCCTATCTCGACAAGATTTATAAAAAGAAGATTGCCCCCAACACCAATCCGGATATCAACAAGGCGAAGTTTCAACTTCAGCCGCTGATGAATATCACGCCCGGCCCGATGCGCAATAACCCGATCGGACCCTTTCTACCGTGGATATTTATTTACTTTTTCGCGGGGCTTGCTGCGCTGGTGATGCTAACCTCGTGCTTCAACTTTACAAATTTATCCATTGCCCGGTCGCTCACACGCGCTAAAGAAATCGGCATCCGCAAGGCCACGGGTGCGATGCGTTGGCAAATCTTTACCCAGTTTTTATCGGAGGCGGTCATCACAGCTTTCCTCGCCCTGGTGATTGCAGTGGCCATGGTGCTCTTGCTGAAACCCATCATGCTGCAACTGAATTTTGCGCGGGTGATGAAGTGGGATTTAGAAGCTAACCTGTATGTATACGCTGCCTTTGTTGTATTTGCATTGGTGGTCGGGATTTTGGCGGGACTGTTTCCCGCGATTGTACTCTCGGGTTTCCAACCGGTAAAAGTGCTCAAGAGCATGGGTAACGTTAAGCTTTTCTCCCGCATGGGCCTGCGGAAGGCATTGCTCGTATCGCAGTTTACGCTTTCGCTGATCTTCATCCTTAGCGTGCTTGTGGTGTTTAATCAGTTGCGTTACTTCATCAAGGCCGATCTGGGATTTCAAACGGAGAATCAAATGATGATACGACTGAATGGCACTAAACCAGAACTACTTAAGACAGAATTGCTCAAACACGCCAATGTTGTAACGGTTTCGGCCTCCTCTCATGTGCCTGCTGCCGGATCTACATATGGTATGGGTTTTAAAAAGAGCTTAGAAGAAAAAAACTGGATGAATGTTTCCTACTACGCTGTAGATGAAGATTACATCAATAACATGAAACTGACTCTACTGGCCGGAAGAAATTTCGAAGCAGCAGCTGGTGAATCGAATAAGAACTTTATCATTGTAAACGAGGAGGCACTCAAGACTTTTCAGTACGACAACGCTACCGAAGCACTTGGTCAGGAGTTGATTATGGATACGGATTCCATCAAAGTTCAAATTATTGGTGTATTGAAAAATTACAATCATCAGTTACTGATGCAAAAGCTTGAACCGATGATTTTGCGATACAACCCCACTGAACTCAGTATTCTGCAAGTCGAGTATACGGGTGATTTTGCTCAGACAGCTAAAACTATTGAAACGGCCTGGGCCGCGGTAAACCCCGCCATGAAAGTTGACTATAAATCCATGAAGGAAGAAATCGAAACGATCTACAACATCTTCTTTGGAGATATTGTAAAAGTAGTAGGGGTGGTGGCTTTCCTCGCTATCATGATTTCGTGCCTGGGTTTGTTGGGCATGGCCACCTATGCCACGGAGACCCGAATCAAAGAGATTTCGATTCGGAAAGTTTTGGGATCGAGCAGTAGTGCCTTGATTTTGTTACTCTCAAAAGGATTCCTGGCCATGCTTGGCATTGCCGTAGCGGTTGGCTTACCGGCCGCTTATTTCATCAACAACCTTTGGTTGGAAATGATTGCCTATCATGTTACGATGGATTGGACAGTAATGGTTACGGGCGTGCTTGTGCTGATTTTTTTCGGTGTGCTGACAGTAGGGTCACAAACTATTCGCGCAACATTTGTGAAACCTGTAGAAAATCTGAAGAGTGAGTAAAACCAAAGGCGACAGATGGTAAAGTCTGTCGCCTTTGGTTTATTAGTAGAAGTCTTATTTAAAATGCTTCAGAGTTACGATCTCCTCGGGTTTTAAAAATCTCCACTGACCGCGGGCGAGATCTTTTTTATCCAACCCTGCATATACGACCCGATCAAGCTTTACGACTTCATAACCCAGAGATTCGAAAATTCTGCGTACGATGCGGTTCCAGCCAATGTGCAGCTCGATACCAATGGTTTGATTATCATCACCAACAACCGCCAGATCATCTACTATGGCCTTACCCTCTTCCAGGTGAACACCTTCCTTTATTTTGATAAAATCATTTTTTGTTAGCGGCTTATCCAGTTCTACTTTGTAAATCTTTTTTACGTTGTAGGACGGATGCGTGAGCTTATCGGCAAGATCACCATCATTCGTGAGCAGAAGTAATCCGGTGGTGTTTCTATCTAATCGGCCCACGGGATAAATTCTTTCCTTACCTGCGTTGGCAACAAGATTCATTACTGTGTTGCGCTCTTGCGGATCATCTGTTGTAGTGATAAAGCCTTTTGGCTTATTCAGTAGAATGTAAACAGGTTTTTCAGCTTTTAATTTTTTGCCTTCGTAGCGCACTTCATCCGTAATCTTCACTTTATGACCCATCTCGGTAATGGTTTCGCCATTTACGGTTACCAGGCCCATCTTAATGAGTTCATCGGCTTCTCTTCTGCTGCCTACGCCACTGTTAGCAATAAATTTGTTCAGGCGAATGAGATCAGAATCTGTCTTTGGTTTTTCTTCTGCCCTGGTGCGTTTGGTCGATTTTATATCGCGCGCTTTATCAAATGGTTTTCGTTTGTAAGGTAGCCCGTAGTTACTGCTGCTTTTACGAAACGGCTTGTCTTCACCTTCAGGTTTTGATTCAAAAGATTCGCTTTTACGGAAGGGCTTTTCGTTCCCCTCTTTTCCGGCAAAAGGTTTCTTGTCAAAGCGGGCTGCTCTTTCAGGGCGGGAGTCAAATGATCGCGATTCTCTCTTTGGAAAAGATTCATCACTGCCACCGTCTGAATCTCTTTTTGCAAAGGGTTTCTTTCCAAATCGCGTGGGTCCTTCCGGACGTGAGCCAAAAGAACGTGAATCAGTTTTCCTGAATGGCTTTTCATCGCCACGATCGGAATCTCTTTTTTGAAAGGGTTTCTTGCCAAAGCCTGAAGGACCATCGGGTCTGGCTCCAAAAGGGCCGCTGCGTTTGCGGAAGGGTTTCTCTTCGCCTTCCTTTCTGGTTCCTGCGGGCCTCTTACTAAAGCGTGGGCCTTCCGTTTTTGAATCAAAAGAGCGTGAGCTTCTTCTAAAGGGTTTTTCACCGCCTTCGGAGTCTCTTTTCTGAAAAGGTTTCTTGGCAAAACGAGATGGACCTTCTGTTCCTGAACCAAAGGGACCGCTCTTCTTGCGGAATGGTTTATCGGCTCCGCCTTCATTTCTGCCAAAGGGTTTAGAAAAACTGCGCGGTCTATCTCCAGCATCACCATCACGTTTTTCAAACGCAGGTTTGCTGCGACCAAACCGGGGCTGAGAATCGTCTTTGCGGGTAAACTTACTGCCCGCAGAACGTGGACGCTCTGCACCAAACCGGCCTTCGGGTTTTTCCTTTTTTCTGTTGTGAAATGATTTTTCTGCATCCGAGCGCTTACCAAACGAGGTTTTGCCGGACGATGATTTTCTTGGGCGTGCCATAAGATGTTATTTAATCGGCCAATTGTTCAAAAAGACAAATAGCCAATTGCTAAAGGTCGGGTTTAATTATCAAATGCGGTATAAACAAAATTACAAATTGGTCAGGCGACTAATCCGGACTATTGATTTTCAGGTGTTTCACCAATGGTATTCACTTCGCTGGTGAAATCTTTAGGTGTGGGTAACTCGCTGATGTCGTTAATGCCAAAGTATTCCATGAATTTGGCGCTGGTTCCATAAAGCAAAGGCCTTCCAATGGTTTCTGCTTTACCGAGAATTTCAATCAAGCCCTTGTCTAAAAGCTTTTGAATGGCATAGTCACAATTTACACCCCGAATGTTTTCAACTTCTGTTTTAGAGATGGGTTGCTTGTAAGCGATAATAGAAAGAGTTTCCATAGCTGAAGTAGACAATCGCTTTTTTGATTGCTGTTTCAGCATAATACCAATGCTGGTTTGGTACGCTGGTTTTGTTAAAAACTGATAGCCACCCCCGGTTCTATAAAGTTGAAAGGAATATTCATCTGCTTGAAATTTCTCTTCAATTCTTTGCAATGCCCCAACAATATCTTCTTCAGGAACATCAGCATTGAACATTTCAGACAGGCACGCTTTTATGTCAACCACTTTGGCCGGAGTGGGGGAACAAAAGATCAACGCTTCAATGTGGTTCTGTAAAAAATCCATAGGGGAAAGAGTCCCTCTCAAGAAGAGAGGGATTAAATTTGAGTGATTAGTCTTGTTTCATCATCTTCGCTTCAATCGACTGTGTAGTATGCGGCACAGCGATCAGGCGTTCTTTAGGAATCAACTTGCCGGTTACAGAACAAATTCCATACGTACCGTTCTTGATTCTAACCAAGGCATTTTCAAGATTAGTTATATATTTTAACTGACGTGCAGCTAACTGGCTAAGGTTTTCTTTCTCGGCTGTTTCGGCTCCGTCTTCCAATACTTTTGTATTGCCACCAGAAGTAGCATCGGTACCCGCATCATTATTACGATTTAACGTCTCTTTTAAAATGCGGAACTCTTCTTTGGCTTTATCCAGTTTGCCAATGATCAGGGTCTCAAACTCCTTTAGTTCATCATCGCTGTAGCGGGTCTTATCCTCAGACATCGTAGACGGCTTGGCTGGTTTATGAGCAATGGGCCGCTGATTGATGATCGGGAAAATATTTAATTGGGAAGGAGCGAGTTTAATTGGAGGCGCAATTGGTCTGGGCTCCTTTTTAGGAGCGGGTTCAGCTGCTCTTTTTAATACGGGCTTTGCTTCCACTTTTTTAGCAACCTTTTTTGGGGCTGCTTTAGGAGCCACTTTGGCGGCAACCTTTTTAGTGGTCTTTTTAGCCACTACCTTTTTGGGAGTCGCTGCTTTTTTAGCAACCTTTTTTGCCTTGGCTGGAGCTACTTTTTTTGCCTTTGCGGCAGGTTTAGCCTTAGCAACAGCTTTCTTAGCGGGCTTGGCTGATTTTTTCTTTGATTTGGCCATAAAAACAGTCCTTTTTTGAAGGTTTTTTAAAAGAATGGGCAAAAATACGGGGTAGTGGCTGAAACAAAAAATGTAAGTGCCCATTAATTAAAAGTGCATAAGACAGGTGAATCCCAGGTCACCATACAGCTTGATTTATTACCCTCCGATAACTACTCTCTTTCGATAGGTTTTTACGGTACCATCAAGGGCAAATACTTCAAACCATACAAAATAATAGCCGATCCTGGCCTTGCTTCCATCATCGCGGTCGCCATCCCAACGAAAAAATCCTTCATAGCCCAGGGTTTGGTTATTCGCGACCTCCTTAATCAGACGGCCCTGCTGATCAGCAATTTTGATATTGGCGGAGTAACCACTTTGATCAAACCGGTAATTGATCTTCGCAAAATCCTGACCAGATATGTTTGGAGAAAAGATTTCAGGTTCAATGCGAATGGAGTTCTCATCCATAGAGCTTTCTGGTCTGGAATTAGAATTAAGATAACCCGGGGTAGCAAATCCTGTAGAAGCATTGGCAGACTTCCAGTTGCTTGAACTTTGTGTTGGTTCGGTTATTGAAATGCGTTCCAGTGAAACACCTTCCACGTCATTAAGGAGGGGGGAGTGAAAATTGTCTGTGTAGGCAAATGCGTCAATCATTAAATTATTTTCTGTAGCCAGTGCAATTGAACCTTCATCATCGTTCATGGAGGGCAGGGTTGTTTGAAATAAATTTTCCACTGCTGATTGAGGGTATTGATTGATCAGCAGATTTTCATCGGGGGTAAATACAAAGTAATCTCCCGGAGCAATGATCAGATCCGAAGCGGTAATGATTCGGGTATTGGTGAGTGTACTTCCTTCCTGATTGGCGAGAACCCAGTTTTTCAGATTGATGTATTTATCAGAGGGGTTGATAATTTCTACAAAGTCCACACCTCCGGAGCGAGGGTTGAATAGGATTTCGTTGATTAACAAGTCGCCAACGGCTGCATCTTCCGGAAGAGCAAAGGACAATTCATTAAACTCTTCCTGAATTAAATTCCCGTTACAGTCGCGCAGGTTGGAAATTGTAACGGTATACAAATGGCGAGCTTCCAGATTTTGCATCAGCTTCAGTCTAATTTCCCGTAAGGAAAGAGATGAAAATGAGGCAGTATTAATTTCAATGGAAGGTGATACTAAGAATGAATTTGTGCTCAGTGGTTTTTCTAATTTTTCATTGAAGACCAGGAGCAATTCATCAGGCTGAACAACCGAGGCCGAAAGTAATTTTGGACCTGTCGCATCCGGTTTGTTTGTGTCTGCTGAGTTTGTTTTTCCTGGTGTGCCTCCATTCGGGTTCTCACTTGAAGTCCAGTTATCCTCTTCTCCACAAGGATTGTTTGTATCAATTAATTCCAAAGTCCAACCACCCTCCTTCTTATCATCATCTCTATACCAACTCTGGGTATAATTCACGGAGTCAACTAAAAGCATGCTTGAGGCCTTCAAGATAATTGCTTCGCCACCGTTGTTAAGAGTAGGGAAATTGGAAACGCCTGCAACATTGCCAAACGATGTAAAGACAGGAACATTCGTATTGCCTGTTATGATCCAATAGTGACCTGGCAATACAATCTGATCTGTGAATGTACCTGTTGAACTGCCATCCGAAATCGTCCATCCCAAAAGATTAATAGGGTTGTTGCTTCGGTTATAAAGCTCAATGAATTCGGCATCGGGCAGGCCAATCTGCGGAGCCGGATCGGCAAAAATTTCTGTGATGATAATATCTTTTGGATTGACTGGAGAAGGCTGGAAGAATAGAAACGATTGATCGAATGATGAGATTGTATTTCCTAATAGATCCTGTACTCCTGAAATAGTGAGTGTGTGAGTAATTCCATTCGAGAATGCCGGTGAATAACTCAGAATGACAGATTTTTCGTCTGGTTGCAGAACCGCTGATGCAGGGTTACCAAGATTGTTGGATGCGGAATAGTGGCTTACGTTCTGTGCAGAAGCAATAGCCAGTTTTTCATCGAAGACAAGCGATAATTGATTGCTTGAGAGCACCTCAAGTTGTTGTAGTCCCGGAGGCTCAGAATCCAGAATAATCTCACCCACATAAAAATCATCAAAGAAATGTCGATTGAAAAAACTTGCAGTAGATTGTTGAATTCGAATTCCGAAAAAGGTAGAGGTTACAAAGGTGTTATCAGTTACTGACCCTTCTAAGAAGAAGTTAGTTCCTCCGGCCGCATCCCGCTCCAACGTCCAGGTGTTATTCGTATCCCGAATTACCTTTATCCGAAGGGAGTTGTTGGAACTATTTGTTACCCCATCAACTCCATTGATCAATAAAGAGGCAGTTCCAGCGGTGATTTTATACAAACTGATTTCATCAGGCGTGCCTCCAATACGAACAAAGTATCCATTGTTGGTGGCACTTAATAAATTTGATTGGTCTGAAGTGAGAAATACATCTACATAGTTGGCGCTGGATGTATTGAACTGAAGGTTTATTCTAAACTCCCATTGGGCATTCAATGCTTTGGAAGAAGGAGTTGTAATGTAGAAGGCAGAATTAGCCGAAGCAGAGTTGGATTGAAGTTGTCCATTCGCCACAGCCCAATTAGCAGTCAGATCGGGTGTCCACACAGGACTGTTCGTTAGGTCGCCATCGGAAAAATTTTCTGAAACCTGGGCGTCACAAACGAGTGCATAAAAAAGAGCAGCCGATATGATGAATATTTTTTTCATCGCGTGCGTTCAAAAAAGTATGTTTGTACTCTTTATAAAAATAATTAAAAAATGAGACTAGCGGTAGTTGGAGCGACTGGCCTGGTGGGTCAGGAAATCCTGAGAGTGCTCGAAGAGCGCCATGTAGAATTTGATGAATTGTATTTAGTTGCCTCTGCCAAATCGGTAGGCCAGAAGATAAAATTTAAGGGTAAGGAATACACTATTAAAAGCATGGAGGAAGTGGTAGCACTGGCTCCCGAGATTGCGATCTTCTCTGCGGGCGGGGGCACCTCGTTGGAATGGGCACCTAAGTTTGCTGAGAAGGGAACCATTGTGATAGACAATTCTTCAGCCTGGAGAATGGATCCAACCAAAAAATTAATTGTTCCTGAAATTAATGGACACGTGTTGGGTAGCGATGATTTGATTATTGCCAATCCCAATTGTTCTACCATTCAAATGGTGATGGCGCTAGCACCGCTTCACAAAAAGTATAAGATTAAGCGCATTGTAGTTTCTACCTATCAATCGGTAACCGGCACCGGCAAAGATGCCGTGCAGCAGATGATGGAAGAGCGCAAGGGGATCACTAATGGCATCAAAGTATACCCCCATAAAATTGATATGAATGCATTGCCGCACATTGATTCATTTCTCGATAATGGGTACACCAAGGAAGAGATGAAAATGGTGAATGAAACGCGCAAAATACTTGAGGATCAGTCAATTGGAGTAACTTCTACTACGGTAAGAATTCCAACGATTGGAGGTCACTCAGAGGCGGTAAACGTAGAGTTTTATAATGACTTCGACTTAAAAGAAGTTCGCCAGATCTTAGAAAACACACCCGGAGTGATTGTGCAGGATGATGTTAAAAATAATGTATATCCGATGCCAATTAATTCTCACGGCCGCGATGAAGTCTTCGTTGGCCGGCTTCGCAGAGATGAGTCGCAACCCAATACATTAAACATGTGGGTAGTGTCGGATAACCTGCGCAAAGGAGCGGCAACCAATGCAGTTCAGATTGCAGAATTTTTGATGGAGAAAAGTTTGGTTTCATAGATCAAAAAATTCAAGCTAATCGAAAGGGAAGAAGTTGTTCGCAGCTTCTTCCTTTTTTATTTCGAAGCTGTTTTGGTCTAGGTCATACAATGAATTAGCATCAGGGATAAGTTTTGGGGTAAGAATGATATTCACCTGCCCGGTAGCAAAACAAGGTTTCGCGATTGCCGGAAAGGGGCCGGTTAATCAGGTCTGTATTTATAATCCGTCATTATAAGAGGCACTTGCATTGGCAAGACAGATTTCCCTGCCGAACCCGGTATCCCTGGATTCTGACTTGGCTTTTAAGGATTTGGTATACTAAACTATCTAATGGAGTGATTAAAATTGGTTTACCTGAGTTTGTAATCATCTAAGAGATAGACAAATTTGATGTTTCCTCTGTATTTACTTCGTGCCAGACCATGATAGAATTGCACATAAATATGTAGCTTTGCGGCTTATTAAAAACAAAAATATGAGCAAAGGACTAATCACAACCTTAATAATTGTAGGAGTTATCGTAGTGTTTGGAGGCGGATTTTTCATGTGGGGAACTGGAGTTTATGATAATGCTATCCGATCTCAGGAAAATGTAAATGAAGCATTTAGCAATGTTCAGGCAACGTACCAACGCAGGGCAGATTTGATTCCTAACCTGGTGGCTACAGTAAAGGAAGCTGCCGAAAACGAAAGAGGAATATTAACAGCCGTAACCCAGGCAAGAGCAGGTATTGTAGGGGCAAAAACGCCTGAGGATTTGGAAATTGCTGGCCGAAAGATCAACACGGCAATCAATCTTGCTTTTGAAGCTTATCCACAGATTCGTTCCACTGAAAATTTCCAGGAATTACAGTCCCAATTAGAAGGAACTGAAAACCGGATTAATGTTGCTCGTCAACGCTATAATGAAACTGTTAAAGAATACAACTCGTACGTGAGAGGGTATTTCAAACGAATGGCTTTGAATATGTTTGGCGGTGGTGAAGATTTCAGCGTGAAGAAAGGATTTGAAGCTGCGGCTGGTTCTGAAAACGCACCGAGTGTACAAGACGCTTTCAATAAGTAGTAAAAGTTAATTTTAATGAGAAGCCTGATCGATTTTCGGTCAGGCTTTTTTTATGAATCATATATTGACTGATCTTTAGTTAACTTGGAAGTATAAATTGAGAGCTATGAAATCAAATCGCAGACAGTTTATTCATTCTTTGGCAGGATTTACCACCTTATCCGTTTTAAGTCATAGTGCGCAAGCCAATCCGGTTGCCTCTAAATTCCCGATCTCCTGTAATGTGTATAACTGGATTACATTTTATGCGCGTCAAAATAAAAACTGGGGTGAAGATCTGGATGCATGCATAGCTGAGTTTGCCCAAACTGGAATTAAAGCGTTTGAACCTTCTCTCGAAAATGCCGGACAGGTTGTTAAACTAATACCGGTGCTGAAGAAATACCAGATTTCAATGCCATCGGTCTATGTAAATAGCGTGATGCACCGACCGGAAGAAGTCGAAAATTCAATTAAAAATATTCTTGCGATTGCCGATGAAGTTAAAAAGTTTGGGACTAAAATCATGGTGACCAACCCAAGCCCAATTCGTTGGGGTGGAGACGAGTTGAAAACGGATGACCAACTTATAACCCAGGCGGCAGCAATGGAGAGATTAGGAGTTGCCTTGCGTGAAAAGGGAATTAGATTGGCCTATCATACCCATGCACCCGAGTTTTTGGCTGGCGCCCGGGAGTTTCACCACACCCTGCTAAATACAAATCCCGAAAATGTTTCTTTCTGCTTTGATGTGCATTGGGTTTTCCGGGGTTCAACCGATTCAAATGTTGCTGTGTTTGATGTCTTAAAATTGTATGGGAAGCGGGTGGTTGAATTGCATGTAAGGCAATCGTTGAATGGAGTCTGGACAGAAACTTTTGGTGAGGGCGATATTGATTACCCTCGTTTGGTAAGAGAACTTAAAGAGATGAAGGTATTTCCGCATATCGTGATTGAGCAATGCGTGGAGGAAAAAACACCCAATACCATGACGGGCCTGGAAGCTCACATCAAAGACCGGGCTGTCTTTGAAAAGGTTTTTGCTCCTTTAATGGGATAGTTTCTACTCCATTTTGGAAACAAAAAACCCGATCAATATGGATCGGGTTTTTACTTTATAGCTAATGCTTGATTAAACTTTCTTCACTTCGCGGGTTTCGTAGCTTTCAATCACATCGCCCACATTAATGTCGTTGAAGTTCTTGATGCTAATACCGCAATCAAATCCTGATTTCACTTCCGAAGCATCGTCTTTGAAACGCTTGAGGGCCGTCATTTCACCTGAGTAAATAACAATACCTTCGCGAATCAATCGGATCGGGTTGTTGCGCTTCACATATCCATCAGTAACCATACAACCAGCAACGGTACCGATTTTTGAAATCTTGAATACTTCGCGAACTTCTGCATTTCCTACAATCACTTCTTCCATCTCCTTCTCAAGCATACCTTCCATGGCCGCCTTAATCTCATTGATGGCATCGTAAATGATCGAGTACAAGCGAATTTCAATCTCTTCGTTATCGGCAAGTTTGCGGGCCGAAGCCGAAGGCCTCACCTGGAAGCCAAGGATAATTGCATCAGAAGCAGAAGCCAATAGCACATCGGATTCAGAAATCTGACCAACTCCTTTATGGATAATGCTTACGGCAACTTTTTCAGTAGAAAGTTTCAACAAGGAATCTGACAATGCCTCAACCGATCCATCCACGTCTCCTTTAACAATCACATTCAATTGCTTGAAGGAACCAATGGCAAGGCGTCTTCCGATTTCATCAAGGGTAATATGTTTCTTGGTACGAATGCTCTGTTCACGTAAAATCTGACTTCTCTTGTTGGCCAACTCTCTGGCCTCGCGATCGCTCTCCATCACCTGGAATTTCTCACCGGCTTGTGGCGCGCCATCCAGGCCAAGCACCTGCACAGGGGTAGAGGGTCCTGCCTCGGAAACCCGATTCCCGGTATCATCAAACATAGCCTTCACGCGACCGTGATTTGAACCGGCCACCATGATGTCCCCAACCTTTAGAGTTCCTGCCTGCACCATCAAGGTAGTAACGTAACCACGGCCTTTATCGAGCGAAGCTTCAATGATAGAACCAACAGCAGGTTTATCAGGGTTTGCTTTTAGGTTCAGTAACTCAGCTTCCAATAATACCTTCTCCAGAAGTTCATCAATACCCTGACCGGTTTTAGCAGAAATAGGCTGACTCTGATATTTACCACCCCAGTCTTCTACCAAAATATTAATCTTGGAAAGAGATTCTTTCACTTTATCAATGTTGGCCCCTGGCTTATCAATTTTATTAATTGCAATGATGATGGGTACACCAGCCACCTGCGCGTGATTGATTGCTTCTTTGGTTTGAGGCATCACATTATCATCGGCAGCCACCACAATAATGGCAATATCTGTAAGCTTGGCACCCCGTGCACGCATAGCAGTAAAGGCTTCGTGACCCGGTGTATCCAGGAAGGCAATTTTATCACCATTCTTGGTAGTTACATCATAAGCACCAATGTGCTGGGTGATACCACCGGCTTCGGAAGCAGTAACTTTTGTTTTACGGATATAATCAAGCAACGAAGTTTTACCATGATCTACGTGACCCATGATGGTCACGATTGGAGCTCTTTCTTTCAAATCTCCTTCGGCTTCTACTTCCTGTTCTTCCAGTTGCTCTTCTTCCGTAGAAGAAGTAAACTGTACGTCATAACCAAATTCATCGGCAATTACGGTGATGGCTTCTGCATCCAGTCGTTGATTGATGGAGACGAACATTCCCAATCCCATACAGGTGGAAATAACATCGTTCACCGAAACGTTCATCATCGAAGCAAGGTCATTGGCCGAAATAAACTCGGTTACCTTCAATGTTTTGGATGACTCCTGTTCCTGCAATAAACGTTCTTCTTCGGCTTCGGAAATTGCCTGACGTTTTTCTTTCCGGTATTTAGCGCCAGTCTGTTTTTTCTGACCGCCACTTAGTTTTGCAAGAGTAGCTTTGATCTGATCCTGAATTTCCTTGTCTGTAGGTTCGGCTTTTGGCTGTCGTGGTGGAAAGGGCCTCTGAGGCTGTGACGATCTTTGCTGACCTGCTGGAGCGGTGCTTCTTCCGCCTTCATTTGCATTAGGAAGTCTTTTGCGCGGACGTTTCTGACCTGCCGTTTTGCTTATGTCGGAGGAGGCAACAGGTTGATCTTTTTTCTTTTCTACAGGAAGTTCGATTTTATCGACAACCTTTAACCCTTGTAACCTGCCGGCTTTGGCTTTGATAAGTTCTAGTTCTTGCTCCACCGGTTTTTCCACCGGTACAATGACTTCTTTTTCGGGTTGTTTCTCTTCTACTTTTTCTTCCTTCTTCTCCTTCTTCTTTTCGAGTTCAATTTTGCCAAGCACCTTAATGCCTTCCAGTTTCGGAGTTTCTACCTCAACCTTTTCAGTCTTCGGTTCTTCTTTTGGTTTTACAATATCCTTTGACCCAAGGTTTTTGATAAGAACACTTTCTTCTTCGTCTTTCTTCTTGCGATGAACTTCAGGTTCAGTCTTAACGGGTGCCGTTGGTTCAATATGCTTAACACCGATGGTAAGACCAGAAGCCTCCGCTTTTTCGGAAGCGGAAGATGCAAACTCCTTTGATAGCATGGCAAATTGCTCGGGAGTAAGCTTTGCATTAGGATTATTCTCTACCGTAAACCCCTTTTTAGCCAAAAAATCCAAAATAGTATTATGGCCCACATTGAGTTTGCGAGATGCCTGCCCAAGCCGTATCAACTTTTCTTCTGCCATGCTCAAATATCGCTATTTAAATTATTTTACGTTGATTTTATTATTGTTAACCCTATTCAAACTCCTTCTTCAAAACATTGAGAACTCCCTCTACGGTTTCTTCTTCAAGGTCTGTTCTGCGCACGAGTTCTTCCTTATTAAGGTTTAATACACTTTTCGCTGAATCTAAACCGATGCGCTTCAGTTCATCAATCACCCAGCTCTCTATTTCATCACTGAATTCATCCAGATCAACATCTTCTTCCTGTACTCCATCGGTCTCTCTGAACACATCAATTTCCATACCCACCAACCGGCTAGCCAACTTAATGTTCAATCCGCCTTTTCCGATTGCCAGGGAAACCTGATCAGGTTTCAGATAGACCGCTACCCGACTATTCTCCTTGTCAATTTTGATGCTCACAATCTTTGCTGGGCTTAATGCGCGCTGGATGTAGAGTTCAAGGTTTTCGGTGTAGTTTATTACGTCAATGTTTTCATTTTGAAGTTCGCGCACAATGGCATGGATACGAGAGCCTTTCATACCCACACAAGCACCTACCGGATCAATACGATCATCGTAAGATTCAACAGCTACTTTAGCCCGCTCTCCTGGCTCACGCACTACTTTTTTGATGGTGATTAACCCATCATAAACCTCAGGCACCTCCTGCTCGAACAGGCGTTCAATAAATACAGGAGAAGTACGCGATAAAATGATTTTAGGGCTTCCGTTAACCATCTCCACCTTATGCACAACGGCCCGAACATTTTCTCCTTTGCGATAACGATCTTTTGGAATTTGCTCGTTGCGGGGAATGGAGATTTCATTTCCCTCGGCATCAATGAGCAATACCTCACGACTTAGCACCTGGTATACCTCACCCGTGATTATCTCACCCACGATGTCCTTATACTTTTGATAGAGAATATCCTTCTCAAGATCCTTCACTTTTTGCATGAGGGTTTGGCGCGCAGTGGTTACTGCCCTGCGTCCAAAATCTTCGAGGTGAATTTCTTCCGCGACTTCTTCGCCCACTTCAAAATCAGGCTCAATTTTACGAGCATCGGTGAGGCTGATTTTATCATGCTCCCAGATGTCTTCTGAATCATCGTCAACAATTTCACGGAAACGCCAGATTTCAAGGTCACCCTTATCGGCATTCACAATAATATCGAAGTTGTCATCTTCCACATATTTCTTGCGAATCATATTCCGGAATACGTCTTCCAGAATCCGAATCATCGTGGGGCGGTCAATGTTTTTTTGTTTGGCGAAATCGGCAAACGATTCAATCAGTGTTGATGTATCCATAGTTGTCACTATTTAAAAGAAACCATTACAATTGCTTTTTCTATTTCACTAAAAGGTATTTCAATACGACTTATTTCAATTTTCTTCTTTCCTTTCACTTTGTTCTCAGCATCCAACACAATACCCCCTTCGGTAACCTCTATCAGTAGGCCCTGCACAGAACTTTTATCTTTGCGAAGAACCCTTAACCCCCGACCTACATTTTTAAAATATTGCCGTTTCAACTTTAAAGGCTGATCCAATCCGGGGGTCCCCACTTCCAGGGTATAATTTTCTTTGATCAGATCCAGGTTATCCAGATCCTCAGATAATGCACGGCTCAGGTTAGAACAATCATCGATGGTTACACCCTGATCGCCATCTACAAATACAGAGACTTTGTAAGGCTTGTGTTTACCAATAGAAACATCCACTACAAAATGGGATGCTTCCGTCAGGTGCGATTCAGCCAATTCTCTTATTTTTTGCGTGATATCCATCAAATTTCTATAAACAAAGAGGGGACTTTCGGGTCCCCTCTTTTGATTTTTTACCAAGAAGTGGTGCAAAGATAGGTGATTTTTACTTTTTAGCAAGCACCTAAATTTCCAATCAAGATTTTTACTTCACTTATCGATTGTAATTATCAAAACTTTTATGATCGCGTTGATAAAGAACTTCTTGCGGCAGTGACTTAAAATATTCATACGTAATTCTCAATCCTTCAGATCTTGAAACTTTGGGTTCCCAACCTAAAATAGCCTTCGCTTTGCTAATATCGGGTTGCCTTTGCTTAGGATCATCCTTGGGAAGATCATGGTAAACAACCTTTTGTTTGGTGCCGGTAAGTTTTATAATCTCTTCCGCAAAATCACGAATGGTTATTTCATTTGGATTACCAATGTTCATGGGTTGCGCATAATCTGACATCAGCAATCTGTAAATTCCTTCAACCAGATCATCCACATAACAGAATGAACGGGTTTGAGAGCCATCCCCGAAGATCGTTAGATCTTCTCCACGCAGGGCCTGGCCTATAAATGCCGGGAGTACCCGCCCGTCATTTAGTCGCATTCGAGGTCCGTAAGTATTGAAAATTCTAACAATGCGTGTTTCCAAACCATGAAACGTATGATACGCCATGGTAATCGCTTCCTGAAAACGCTTGGCTTCATCGTACACACCCCGGGGACCTACTGTATTTACGTTTCCATAATATCCTTCCGTTTGAGGATGAACCGTAGGGTCACCATAGACTTCAGAGGTTGAGGCAATAATAATCCTGGCTTTTTTTGCTTTTGCCAGACCTAACAGATTATGAGTTCCAAGTGATCCCACCTTGAGGGTCTGGATTGGAATCTTTAGATAATCAATAGGGCTTGCTGGTGATGCAAAGTGCAAAATGTAGTCGAGTTGCCCGGGAACATGGACAAACTTGGACACATCGTGGTGATAGAATTCAAAATCAGCGAGCTTAAAAAGATGTTCGATGTTTCGCAGATCTCCCGTAATAAGGTTATCCATAGCGATAACTGAATAACCTTCTTTTATAAAACGATCGCATAGATGGGAACCAAGAAATCCGGCTCCACCTGTAATTAAAACTCTTTTCTTAGCCATAAATGGTTTCGCGTCCAATACTGAAATAGGTGTATCCAAGTTCTTTCATTTGTTCCAGATCGTAAAGATTACGGCCATCAAAGATTACTTTGTTTTTTAAGGATGCAGATAGTTTGTCAAAATCTGGAGTTCTAAACTCGGGCCATTCAGTGGCAATAAAAACTGCATCCGCACCCTCTGCAGCCTCATAGAAACTTTCTGAATATTGAATCCGATCCCCGATGAGTCTCTTAACATTCTCCATGGACTCCGGATCATGAGCTTTGATTTTTGCTCCTGCATTTAATAATTCTTCAATGTTGTATAGGGAGGGGGCCTCACGTATGTCGTCTGTATGAGGTTTGAAAGAAAGTCCCCACAAGGCAAATGTTTTATTCTTTAAATCTCCTCTGTAATAGTTTTTAATTCTGGGGATGAGTTTCGTTTTCTGGTCTGCATTTACTTGCATAACAGCCTCCAGAATTTTAAAGTCATATTGAACATCAGATGATGATTTAGCAAGCGCCTGCACATCTTTCGGAAAACAACTTCCACCATATCCTATACCTGGAAATAAAAAACGTTTGCCAATCCGGCTATCTGTTCCAATTCCCTTTCGTACAGAGTCAACATCAGCACCCAACAATTCACAAAGGTTGGCGATCTCATTCATGAACGAGATTTTCGTTGCTAGAAAAGAGTTAGCTGCATATTTGGTAAGTTCGGCAGAGCGCTCATCCATAAACACCAGTGGATTACCCTGGCGTACGAACGGAGCATAAAGAGTTTCCATAACTTTTCTGGCCCGGGGAGATGAGGTACCAATTACCACGCGTTCGGGTCTCATAAAGTCTTCTACGGCCACTCCTTCGCGCAAAAACTCCGGATTGGATACAACATCAAATTCTACCTTTGTTCCAGCCGCAATTTTTTCTCTTACCCGATCGGCCGTGCCAACAGGGACAGTGCTTTTATCAACAACAATTGTATAGTGATTTAACAGGGGGCCTAAATCCTGAGCCACCCCTAAAATATATTTTAAGTCGGCTGAACCATCTTCGCCCGGTGGCGTAGGCAGCGCTAAAAAAATAATTTGTGCATCCTTTATTCCTTCCTTCAGGTCAGTTGTGAACAAAAGCCGACCTTGTTTTAAGTTTCTTTCAAATAACAATTCGAGCCCAGGCTCATAAATGGTGATCTTACCACTGTTGAGTTTTTTAACCTTTTCGGCATCGATATCAATACAGGTTACAGTATTTCCGGTTTCGGAAAAGCAAGTGCCTGTTACTAGTCCAACGTACCCAGTTCCAACTACGGCAATTTTCATATTATAATTGATTCAATTTCGGGCACAAAAATAGGCTTTATATTAACTAATGCCCCAAAATCTCTGATTTTTACAACTCTTCGTCTTAGACTAACACTCGTTTGGGTATTAAGCTGGTTTGCGTATTTTTACTCCTTAATTGATAATAACTATGGTGAAAATGATGAGCGATGAGGTTCTGAATTTTGAAGTGTCGGAAAATCAAAAAATGATTGCCCAGATGGTGCGTGATTTTGGAGAGAAGGAAATTAAGCCGCACATGATGGGATGGGATGAAAGCCAGGAGTTTCCAATCTCTTTGTTTCATAAAATGGGTGGCCTTGGATTAATGGGTGTTTTAGTACCTCATGAATATGGAGGCTCAGGTTTTGGATATCATGAATACGTTACGGCTATCGCTGAGATTGCGAAGATTGATGGAGCAATAGGTTTGTCGACGGCTGCACACAACTCACTTTGCACTGGCCATATCCTTCAGTTTGCAAGCGAAGAACAAAAACGAACCTACCTGCCAAAACTAGCCACTGGTGAATGGATTGGCGCATGGGGCCTTACCGAACCCAATACAGGTTCGGATGCTGGAAATATGAAAACGGTAGCGGTCAGGGATGGTGATTATTATGTATTAAATGGAGCCAAAAATTTCATCACCCATGGCAAATCGGGAAAGGTAGCTGTGGTAATAGCTCGAACCGGTAAGATGGGGGACTCGCATGCCATGACCGCCTTCATTATAGAAAAAGGCACTCCTGGGTTTTCCGCAGGCAAAAAAGAGAACAAGTTAGGTATGCGGGCCTCTGAAACTACCGAATTGGTTTTTACAGACTGCCGTGTTCATAAAAGCCAGGTAATAGGCCATGAAGGTGAAGGATTTGTGCAATCGCTAAAAGTCTTGGACGGAGGAAGAATCTCCATTGCCGCCCTTAGTTTGGGCATTGCCCAAGGAGCTTTCGAAGCAGCGCTAAAATACTCCAAAGAGCGCCATCAATTCAATCAGCCTATTTCTGCTTTTCAGGGGATTTCCTTCAAATTAGCTGAAATGGCCACAAAAATTGAAGCCGCCTCTTTACTTACACACCGGGCTGCTGATCTAAAAAATAAGGGAAAAAGCGTGAATAGAGAGTCTGCAATGGCCAAATTATACGCTTCTGAAGTGGCTGTTGAAATAGCTAATGAGGGGGTACAAATCTTTGGTGGTTATGGCTATACAAAGGACTATCCGGCTGAAAAGTACTACCGGGATGCAAAACTGTGCACAATCGGTGAGGGGACCTCAGAGATTCAAAAAATGGTTATTTCAAGGGCTATTTTAAAGTAGGGCTTGTGTAATTGACTGAAAGCAGGTTATATTTGCAGCCCAAATAATTGAGAGATGCTGATTATTAACATTAAAGAAAACGAATCTATCGATAAGGCCCTTAAGCGCTTTAAAAAGAAGTTTGAAAAAACTGGTGTTTTGAGAGCATTACGTGAAAGAACCTCTTTCACGAAGCCTTCTGTTAAGAGAAGAAGTGAAGTTATTCGCGCTGCCTATCGCCAAAAGCAATACGCTTCTGATAACTATTAACATTTAATAGATATTTTATAAACAATCCTCTGTGGGCTTTTTCCCCGGAGGATTTTTTTTTACATTGTACTTACACAGCAGGGCTTGGTGTAGATAATGGTTGATTCATTTCTGAAATATATTCAGTTCGAAAAGAGATACAGCCCCAAGACGGTACAATCCTACCAGACCGATCTTCATCAGTTTGAAAAATTTCTTGAGTCAGAATTCTCAGGCACTTCCCCGCAGGAAGCTAACTACGGACTGGTCAGGTCATGGGTTGTAAGTTTAGTAGAGGCCAAATTGGATGCTATTTCAATCAACCGCAAAATCGCTTGTCTTCGATCTTATTATAAGTTTCTGATGCGTCAGGAAACGATCACAAGCGACCCGATGGTGAAAATCAAAATCCTTAAAACCAAGAAGAAACTTCCCCATTTTGTAAATGAACAGGATACCGTTAAGCTTTTAGACAACGTTATATTCCCGGAAGGACACGAGGGTTATAGGGACAGGTTAATTATCGAATTGTTTTATGGCACCGGAATGCGTTTGACGGAACTGATCACGTTAAAAGAAAACTATGTGAATCTGGGAGACCGCACAATTCGGGTTTTAGGAAAAAGAAAT
The DNA here is from genome assembly GCA_044229915.1 of Cyclobacteriaceae bacterium. Lineage (GTDB taxonomy): Bacteria > Bacteroidota > Bacteroidia > Cytophagales > Cyclobacteriaceae > ELB16-189. Next base: position 156,419 of record JBGASB010000002.1, on the reverse strand, counting down.
AAAGAAAGAGTCATCCCCTTTTCATCTCATCTCGTTTCAATAATAAAAGAATATCTACGCGTGAGGAATCAGGAGGTTGAGAGAAAAGATCATGGGTACCTGTTGGTAACTACGTCAGGTGAACCATTATATCCCATGTTAGTAAACCGCACAGTTAAGAAATACATGAAGCTATTTACTTCAGTAGAGAAAAAGAGCCCCCATGTGCTTCGCCATACCTATGCCACTCATCTTCTAAATAAAGGGGCAGAGATCAATGCTGTAAAAGACTTATTAGGTCACAGTAGTCTGGCGGCTACCCAGGTGTATACTCATAATTCAATGGAGAAATTGAAAAAAGTATTTGACCAGGCGCACCCAAAGGCATAGTGTTTTTTGAAAGAGATTTATTCAACCGATCAGATTTTTTATGTTCCACTTTTAAACTTTAATGTTCTTATGAAACTGCAAGTACATTCCATTCATTTTGATGCCGATCAGAAATTAATCGACTTCATTCAAAAAAAAGTAGACAAACTAGAAACGTTTTATGATCGCATGGTAGACGGTGAGGTGTTTTTGAGACTCAATAATGAAGGAATAGAGAATAAAACAGTTGAAATAAAACTGAACGTGCCAGGGCAAAATCTCTTTGCCAAAGAACAAGCCCGATCTTTTGAGGCTGCCACGGATTTGGCTACGGAAGCGCTTCGTGCTCAACTAAAGAAATTCAAAACAAGAGAAAAAGAAGGGCGAGCATGATTTTAGATAGACTATAAATTAAAAGGGCCCCGATCGGGGCCCTTCTCTTTAGTTCAATTTAAAAGCCTTTTTGATTGCTTCTGTGTGATCTAGTTTTTCCCACGGGAACAACTCTACTTTCACCTTCTTCTCGTTCTTCTTTCCTTTGTTGAAGATCTTCTCAACCACTTTAGATTCTCGGCCCATATGGCCATAGGCAGCCGTTTCAGAATAGATTGGGGTGCGTAGTTTGAATCTCTCTTCGATAAAGTAAGGGCGCATGTCAAAGATTTTTTCAATCTTTTTTGCGATCTCTCCATCGGTGATTTTCACTTTAGCAGTACCATACGTATTTACATACAACCCAACCGGCTTAGCAACTCCAATGGCATAAGCCACCTGCACTAATACTTCATCGCAAAGGCCTGCAGCCACCATGTTTTTGGCAATGTGACGGGTTGCATAAGCAGCAGAACGATCTACTTTGGAAGGATCCTTTCCTGAGAAGGCTCCACCTCCGTGAGCACCTTTACCACCATAGGTATCTACTATAATTTTTCTTCCTGTAAGTCCGGTATCACCATGTGGTCCACCGATTACAAACTTACCCGTAGGGTTTACAAAGTATTTGATTTCATTATTAAATAACTTCTGAACCCGCTTCGGAAGTTTTTTCATGATGCGCGGTACAAGAATATTGATCACATCATCTTTAATCTTCTTCAACATGATTGCATCCTTGGCAAAATCATCGTGTTGAGTCGAAATCACGATGGCATCAATGCGTTGAGGTTTATTGTCATCGCTATATTCAATCGTTACCTGCGACTTGGCATCGGGACGAAGATAAGTCATCACCTTTCCTTCTCTGCGAATAACGGCCAACTCTCGTAAGAGTAGATGAGCCAGTTCAAGGGGTAAGGGCATCAGATTGTCCGTCTCATTGGTAGCATAGCCAAACATCATTCCCTGGTCGCCAGCGCCCTGATCTTCTTTCTTCTTGCGCTCAACGCCTTGGTTAATATCTGAGGACTGCTCATGAATAGCTGAGAAAATTCCGCAGCTATTGGCTTCGAACATATATTCACTTCGTGTGTACCCAATTTTCTTGATCACTTCACGTGCAATATCCTGAACATCCAAATAGGCCTCAGATTTTACTTCTCCAGCCAGTACAACCTGACCCGTAGTTACGAGGGTTTCGCAAGCAACTTTGGAATTAGGGTCATACGCTAAGAAATAGTCAATAAGCGCATCAGAAATTTGATCGGCTACTTTATCTGGGTGACCTTCAGAAACCGACTCGGAAGTGAATAAGTAAGGCATAGTTTAATGTTAATTTCAATTAAGGTGGCAAAGATAATAAGTAAGAGAATAAAGCAAGGGATCGGGCTGTTGAATTAAGCCAGAAACAGGAAAACAGCAGGACTTTTGGCCCAAATGTGTTTTTGTTTACTCCAATCCATTATGCGCATCGTTTGTACAGACTCGTGCTGGCCGGTAAGATCAAATGCAACCGATAGCATGGTTTCAGGATGAAGATTTTTAAGGCAGTACTCAAATACCGAATTATTTCGATAAGGAGTTTCAATGAAAATCTGGGTTTGATTCTTTTGTTTGGATTCTTTCTCAAATTCTTTAAGGGCGAGCGCAGCTTCCTTAGGCTCAATGGGAAGATAACCATGAAAGGCGAACCTTTGGCCATTTAACCCCGAAGCCATCAAAGCCAATAAAATAGATGAAGGACCTACAAGGGGTACTACCGGAATATTCTGTTGATGCGCATGCTGCACTGCCAGTGCACCCGGATCGGCAACCCCCGGACAACCGGACTCTGAAATCACACCCATGTTAATACCCGCTTTTAACGGAGCCATTAATTCGGATAGCTGAGAAATGGACGTGTCTTTATTCAATACTTCAAAGTGCAGTGCTTCTATCGAGGGGTAGATTTTAAGACTACTTAAATATCTGCGGGCAGTACGAATGTCTTCGGCCAGAAAATGTGAGATTACAGGCAATGCCTCACGTACCATTACCGGGATCACCTTTTCCTGAGTTGATTCAGAAATTATGGTAGGAATGAGATATAATTTTCCGTTGGGAGACATTAATCTTTCGTTAAGAACGAGATTGCGGTTTCCGCAAATTCTTTTGGCCTTTCGGCCTGCACCCAATGGCCGGTATCCAGGTTGATGATTTTAGCTGTGGGAAATATCGAGCGAATTATATTCTCATCACCGGGGTTAAAATAATTAGATCGGGCCCCATTAATGAATAAGGTCGGCCCACTAAAGGTACCAGCATATTGCATTCCTGCGCCAATTTCTTCAATGTGATTGTCTATGGCTTTTAGGTTTACCCGCCATTGAAATTTTCCCTCTGAAGTTCGATATAGGTTTTTTAACAAAAATTGCCGCACATCTGGCTCAGGTACATGTTGGCTAAGAATAAGATCGGCCTCATTGCGCGATGTGAGCGCAGTTATATCAATTGCATCTAATCCATCTAAAATATGATCGTGATGCACCGGATATGATTTTGGTACAATATCAACTACAATCAATTTTCCTAAATGCTCCGGGTATTTCACAGCGAAATTCATAGCCGTTTTACCACCCATCGAATGCCCGATAATATGTGGTTTGTGAAGATGATGTTCCTGAATGAATAGGTGAAGATCTTCCGCTAACAGCTGATAATTAAACTCATTGCTTTGTGGAGACTGTCCGTGATTACGCTGATCCACCAGGTAAACAGAAAATTCCTCAGAAAATACTTTAGCCAACGAAAACCAATTGTCGGAAGAACCGAACAAACCATGTAAAATGATTAGCGGATGACCATGACCTGAATGCCGATAAAACAATTTCATTTCGCGAAGATAGTAACCAAAGCCAAATAAAGTCAGTACAACACATGCATCAGTAGATTCCCAACTGATATATTTGAACTTTTATTTTCTATGGAACTTAACAATGGAGTCTATACAATTCAGGGTTTGGATGTAGCCGAGATCTGCAAGGAGTTTGGCACACCACTTTATGTGTATGATGGCGCGAAAATCGTCCATCAATTGAAGAGTCTTAAGAATGCATTTTCTGACACCGATGTTAGGGTGAAGTATGCCGCCAAGGCTCTCACCAATATTTCCATATTAAAACTTTTGAAAAAGCATGGTGCCGGGGTGGATGTTGTATCGATTCAGGAAGCTCATATTGCTTTGGGTGCAGGCTTCATGCCAGAAGAAATCATGTTCACACCGAATTGTGTTGACTTTGATGAAATCGTGGCAGGTGTTGACTTAGGTCTTAACATCAACCTCGACAACCTCTCGGTGCTGGAGAAGTTTGGAAAGAAATATGGAAGCACTTATCCGTGTTGCGTGCGATTAAATCCACACATTATGGCTGGGGGCAATTATAAGATTTCAACGGGCCATAGCAATTCCAAATTTGGTATCTCTGTATACCAGCTTCCGCAGATTATGGAATTGGCTCAGCAACATAAGATCGTCATTAACGGCCTGCACATTCACACGGGTTCGGAAATAACCGAGACGGATGTATTCATCAAAATGGCTGAGATACTTTTTGGAATAGCTCGCGATTTTCCGGCTCTTAAATTCATCGACTTTGGTGGAGGTTTTAAGGTTGCCTATAAAGAGGGTGATATGGTAACGAATGTCTATGATTTGGGGTTGAAGTTGAGTAAAACATTCAAAGAGTTCTATCACAGCTACGGCCGCAAACTGGAATTATGGATTGAACCCGGAAAGTATCTGGTGAGTGAGGCAGGATACCTATTTGTTACAACCAATGTGGTGAAGCCCACTCCCTCCATTACGTTTGCCGGGGTTAATTCGGGATTGAATCATCTCATTCGGCCTATGATGTATGATGCCTATCATGAGATAGTTAATATTTCCAACCCGGGCGGCTCACAAAAAATCTATACAGTAGTTGGTAACATTTGTGAAACTGATACGCTGGGGGCCGATCGCAAGTTGAATGAGGTAAGGGAAGGAGATTTATTAGCAATTAAGAATACAGGCGCCTACGGCTATTCCATGGCCTCTAACTACAATTCGCGGTTGAGACCAGCCGAAGTGTTGATTTATAATGGTGAAGCGAAACTTATTCGTAAGCGTGATACCCTTGATGACCTTTTGCGAGGCCAGGTGGTAATTGATTTGTGAGTGACACAAAACCACGATATGACCTGATTGTAATTGGCGGTGGGGCAGCAGGTTTTTTTGGAGCGATCAATGCGGCCGAAATAAATTCGGATCTTAAAATTCTTATTCTTGAGAAATCAAGTAAACTTTTATCGAAAGTAAAAGTATCCGGTGGCGGCCGATGCAATGTCACGCATCAATGTTTTAGTCCGGCAGCTTTATCGCAACATTACCCACGCGGACAACGGCAACTCAAAAATTGGTTTCATCAATTTCAGGCATCCGATACAGTCCATTGGTTTGAAAAGCATGGAGTAGAGTTGAAAGCAGAGGACGATGGACGAATGTTTCCCACTACGAATAATTCACAAACAATTATTGATTGTTTTATAAAGGAAGCAGAGACTCTGGGGATTGAAATAAAACTCAATTCGGAAGTTCAAAGGCTTGAAAGGAGAGAAAATCATTTTATTGTTCATGCGAAGGAGTCATTCACAGCAAGAAAAATTCTTATTGCTACAGGCGGTTACAACAAACCAGAAAACTATCAATGGCTGGCAGACCTGGGTCATGAAATCGTTAAACCAATTCCTTCGCTTTTCACCTTTAATGATTCGGAGAAAGAGTTTACAAGCTTAATGGGTATTGCCGTGCCCAACGCAGAGGTAAGAATAGCTGGAACAAAGTTTTCTCAACAAGGGGCCGTATTAATTACACATTGGGGACTCAGCGGCCCAGCGGTAATTAAACTTTCGGCATGGGCAGCAGTTTATCTTCATCAACAGGATTATGCATTTACCACTCTGGTAAACTGGACCGGTTTACCCGAAAAGGAAGTACGGGAAACCCTGATGCACCTCAAACTGAACAGCAAGAAAATCGTTTTAGGAAATCAATTATTTGCGTTGCCTAAACGGCTCTGGGAGTTTCTTTGCATTAAAGCGGGTATTGAAGAGAGAAAAACCTGGACTGATTTAGCTCACAAACAAATCAATAAGCTGATCGAATTATTATACGCTTGCCCTTTCCAAATAAAAGGTAAAACCACCTTTAAAGAAGAGTTTGTTACCTGTGGAGGTGTTGCCCTGAAAGAGATTGACCTCCAGTCTATGGAGAGCTGGAAAGTGCCTGGGTTATTTTTTGCAGGGGAGGTATTGGACATTGATGGCGAAACCGGTGGATTTAATTTTCAATCGGCCTGGACAACTGCCTGGGTAGCTGCGAAAAGAATTGCAGAAGTTTAGATTGTTAATTCAATCTCTTGATCTAACAAACAAAAAAGCCTCAGAGTTTATCTGAAGCTTTTGACTTTCTGTGGTGACGGAGGGAATTGAATGCTGACGCATAGGTCAGCATCCTGACTGGCGCACAGGCGCCACGTCAGGACCCCCGATATGGTTATTGACAGGATATTTTCTTATGAAATCGATAGTTCGTTGAACGGAGAGATTTTTCACTTTCAACTCTAACGCAAATGCTTCAGGACGTGTAGGTTTTATTGTAAACCAAACAAGATCCCAGGGCAAGTAACGAGCAGTAGATATCTCCTCACCCTTATTATGCTCGTGAAGTCTTCTCACTAAATCATTGGTAGATCCTTTATAAAAGGAATCATTTATCCTGCTCTGCAAAATGTAAACGTAGAATTGATCCATAAAAAAACCCTCCTTGAGGGAGGGTCTTGTGGTGACGGAGGGAATTGAACCCCCGACACAAGGATTTTCAGTCCTTTGCTCTACCAACTGAGCTACGTCACCTTAAAAACAGCCTTTTTTATCAGGCGGGCCACAAAAGTATGGAAATTTCGTTTTGCTGCAAACATGGCCTCAATTTTTAGGGTTTTGTTTTAAAATATTGGTTCAACCAATAGCGTGAACTAACTTCCGCCTAAATTTTTCCGCTATGGCTGTATTACAGCAAATTGTTTTCATAATCACGTTAGCCGGTGCCGTATTTCTTATCCGAAGGCGTGTGTTAAGCATTGGAAGTAATATCAGGCTTGGTAAGGCTTTCGAAGTCAAAGGCAACTCGGGTCAACGTTTTCAAAACATGTTGCTGGTAGCATTTGGCCAGCGCAAGATGTTCAAGAAATTTATTCCGGCATTTCTACACTTTTTCATTTATGTTGGATTTTTGGTCATTAACCTCGAAGTGTTAGAGTTTGTGGTGGATGGCATTCTGGGTACTCACCGGATTTTCGCTCCTTACTTGGGAGGATTCTATAATGTGTTAATGAATGTATTCGAGTTTCTGGCAGTTGCCGTTCTATTGGCTTGTATTATTTTTCTAATTCGCAGAAACATCTTGAAGGTTTCACGATTCCAATCAGCAGAGATGACGAAATGGCCACGCATGGATGCCAATCTGATTCTAATCACAGAGATCGTGTTAATGACGGCTATCCTCACCATGAATGCCAGCGATCAGATTTTGCAAACACGCAATGACCATTATGTTGTAACCGGTAACTTATTTTTCAGTTCTTTTTTAATTCCAGCCTTCACAAACTTTAGCACATCAGCCCTTGTATTTATTGAGCGCTTTGCCTGGTGGTTTCACATCATTGGTATTCTCGGCTTTGCATTGTATGTAACATACTCTAAACACCTGCATATTTTCATGGCTTTCCCGAATACCTATTTTGCCAGGCTCGAACCGAAAGGCCATATCAACAACATGCCTGTAGTAACAAACGAAGTGAAATCTATGCTAGGTCTGTCAACCTCCGCTTCAACCCCACCAACTGAACCCGGACGATTTGGAGCGAAAGACATCAATGATCTGGGTTGGAATAATTTGATGGCGGCTTATTCTTGTACCGAGTGTGGTCGTTGCACAGCTGAGTGTCCGGCTAACCTTACGGGGAAGAAACTTTCACCTCGTAAGATCATGATGGATACCCGCGATCGTATGGAAGAGGTTGGCACAAGTTTGCAAACCGGTGGGCAAGGATTAAATGACGGAAAAACTTTATTGAACGATTATATTACCAAAGAGGAAATTAATGCCTGCACCAGTTGCAATGCCTGTGTGGAGGCTTGTCCGGTAATGATTAATCCATTGGAAATCATTTTGGAATTGAGGCGCTACGTGGCGATGGAAGAATCCGGTTCACCGGCTCAGTGGAATAGCATGTTTCAAAACATCGAAACAAGTTTTGCGCCCTGGAAATTTTCTTCTGCTGATCGTTTTAACTGGGCCAAAGAGCAATAATACTTTTCAATCAACGAACAACCAATAACGAGTAACTAAAAAATGAATGTACCAACCATGGCCGAACTGGCCGCTAAAGGTGAATCCCCTGAAATACTTTTTTGGGTAGGTTGTTCCGGATCGTTTGACGATCGCGCCAAGCGTGTGACCAAAGCCTTTGTAAAAATCTTGAATGCTGTAGGAGTAAAGTTTGCCGTTTTGGGCACGGAAGAAAGTTGCACGGGCGACCCGGCACGCAGAGCCGGCAACGAATTTCTGTTTCAGATGCAGGCGATGAGTAACATTCAGGTGTTGAATGGTTATAATATTAAGAAAATAGTCACAGCTTGCCCTCATTGCTTCAATACGATTAAGAATGAGTACCCCGAGTTAGGAGGAAATTATGATGTGATCCATCACTCCACATTTCTGCAGCAATTAATCAATGATGGAAAAATTAAATTATCAGAAGGCGGGTCTTTCAAAGGAAAAAAAATAACCTACCACGATTCCTGTTATTTAGGTCGTGCTAATAATATTTACGAAGCCCCGCGCGAAGTACTTCAGGCATTGGATGCCGATCTGGTAGAAATGAAACGATGCCGCACTACGGGTTTGTGCTGTGGAGCGGGAGGAGCCCAAATGTTTAAAGAGCCTGAAAAGGGAAACAAGGATATCAATATTGAACGTGCAGAAGAAGCTTTGTCAACCGGAGCCACCACCATTGCCGTAGCATGTCCATTTTGCATGACCATGATTACCGATGGCGTGAAGAATAAAGAAAAAGAAGCCGAAGTGAAAGTAAAAGACCTGGCCGAACTTATTGCCCAGGCGCAGGGTTTATAAAGAACTGATTGCGACTTGATTCGGAAAATTCTTAATTCGCAATTCTAAAAATCTATCATAATGTATATCCCTTTTGATGAATTAAATGCTGTGAGCCGGGTGTGGATATACCAGGGCAAAAGACCAATGTCGGTTTCAGAAAAAAGCACAATAGACCAGTTGCTCCATTCATTTTGTGAGCAATGGGCTGCGCATGGTCAACCGCTCAGGACTTCTTTCAAAATAGAATTGAACCAGTTCGTCATTATGGCGGTAGATGAAGATTTCAGAAACCCTAGTGGGTGTTCAATCGATAGTTCAGTAGGAGTGCTAAGGCAAATCCAATCTGCTACCGGGATCGATTTTTTAGATCGCACGTTGGTTCCCTTTTATATCAACAATCAGGTGGAGTTGATTCCGTTGGCAGAAATCAAATTGGCCTTTGCGTCTGGTCGGCTTAAGCCCGACACAACAACGTTTAACACACTGGCCTCTACAAAAGGCGAGTTAGAACTGAGTTGGAAAATTCCTGCAGAAAAATCGTGGATGGCGAAATATTTAACGAAAACAGCGTTAACCCAGTAGCGTTTATTTTTTCGTAATTTTAGAGACTTGTAAGATCATGAGAGTTGTTTTGGTTATTGTTGGGTTGATGCTGCTGGCTTCCTGTAGCCCTGAAAAGAAAGCAATGAAATCTTTTCGCCTGGGCAAATACGAGAGCGTTATCGACTATTATAAAGGAGTTACCCGTAAGCAACCTGGTAACACTAAAGCCAATTACTACATTGCTGAATCCTACCGCTTGTCAAATCGCATCAAAGAAGCTGAACCTTTTTATGCCAAGGCTGGTGGCAAAGGTGTGAATTCTGATTCTGTGAAATTATACTATGCAAAATCTCTTCAGGCTAATGCGAAATATGAAGAAGCCCGAAATGTACTAGAAACCCTGGAGAGCGATACGAAGGATGAAAAAATGAAGGAGCGAGTCCGGAAGGAACTGGATGGATTAAACTATCTGGATAAGCTGGCTCAAAAGAAGAGTTACTATAAGATTAAAAATCTGGAAGCAATTAACACCCCGTTTACAGAATATGCTCCGGTGTATTCAAATAACGAATTATATTTTACTTCTTCACGCAGTAATGCCCGGATTTATGAAGCAACGGGAACGCCCTTTACGGATCTCTACAAAGCAGAAACCAATGGAGCGAATGTAAATGTGAGCACAATAGCCGCCTTGCCAAATTTTATTAACGAGTCTAATATCAATGAAGGGTGCGTGACCTTTACCCCCGATGGCAAAACCATGGTATTTGCTAAAGGGAACAATGGTAAGCGCAAAGGAGCAAGCGATGTGGATCTATATTTATCACGCTTCCGCAATGGGCAGTGGTCTGAACCAACACCGATCAATATTAACCAACCTGATGCCTGGGAGTCAACTCCTGCCATGAGCCCTGATGGAAGAACACTTTATTTTTCTTCCAATCGTAAAGGTGGATTTGGTGGGTTGGATCTTTACTCAGCACAAATGGATGGTCGCGGCCGTTTTGGAAAAGTGAAAAATCTTGGCCCTGAAATCAATACTGCCGGGGCAGAGTTATTCCCGTATGTTTCTGAGAATGGCAAATTGTACTTCTCTTCTGATGGGCAATCGGGCTATGGTATGCTGGACATTTTTGTGGTGAACCGGGCCAACGGAAAGACAGTGGTCGAAAATTTAGGACAGCCTGTAAATTCGCCTGCCGATGATTTTGGAATCTTCTTATTTAAGGCGGATCGTGGATTTTTTACTTCTAACCGCGATGGAGGTAAGGGGGATGATGATATCTACACATTTATCAATGAAGACCCTAACCTTAGAGTGGTTAACTACTTTTTACAGGGCATCACATACATGACACGTAAAGACAGCACACGTGAAATCCTGCCAAACACCAAAGTTTCATTGCTGGGCCAGGATGGCGAAGTAATGCAGGATTTTGTAACGGGCAATGATGGTAAATTTCTTTTTCGTGTATATGAAAACGAGAACTATTCTTTGTTAGGAGAAACCGATGGATTTATTACAAAACGCCAACCGTATACTACCATAGGTAAATCTGTTCCGCTGGAGTCGTTGAAGGAACTTATTACCAACATTACACTCGATACCATATTGGTATTAGACCGGAAAGAACGCAATAAAATTTTCGTATTGGAGAATATCTATTTTGATTATAATGAATCATACATCCGTGCTGATGCCGCTATAGAATTGGATAAACTGGTGACATTACTCAATGACAATACTGATCTAAAAATTGAGATGGGGTCGCATACGGATAGTGTTGCTTCGGACGCCTATAACATAGAGCTTTCCCAACGCAGGGCCGAGTCGACCGTAACCTATTTGATCAAAAAAGGAATCGATCCGGCCCGTCTTGTAGCTAAAGGCTATGGCGAATCGAAACCTATTGCACGCAACACCAACCCGGATGGTACCGATAATCCGGTTGGCCGCCAACGTAACCGCAGAACAGAATTTAAGATTCTGGAAATTGGGGCGTTAATAAAAAGGACAGATGAAGATGACGATGAAAAGTTCTTCCGAAATGAGTTGAAGAAGAATGATAATGACAATGATTAAGTTATTTTTTGCAAGCGAGGTCGTTGACTCGCATTTATTAAGATCCTTGAGGCGGAGCCCTTCTTTTCATAATCAAACTATCGGGCGGATAAGACCTTTTGAGTGAATCCATCTGTTTCTCGGCCCAGGCAACAATCAATTCCCGCTGCTCATTGGTTAATCTGGCTTCTGAATGTAAACCCAGATACGTATAAGAAGGCAGGGGCATTTCACCCTCTTTCACCATCTCAATTACTTCTTCCAATTTATGATTTTGAACTGCAATGGGGAGCCTGGTAAATGTGGAGAAATTTAGATCCTTTTTTCCATCGGTGATATGCTTATTGAGCCACCAACCCATCGGTTGCACTTCAGCATACCATGGATAGACTGTCTTATTGCTGTGACAATCGTTACAAGCGGATTGTAAAATTGAATTTACCTGTAAAGGAACATAATATTTAGTTGAAATATCCTGTGTGCGATCGTTCGAACTATTTCGGGCAGGCCGAATAAATTGAATCAAGGTAAAGACCCCTAGTACTGCAAGAAGTATTCTCTTTTTCATAAGGAACTGTGAAGTATGGTAAGTTATAAAGGAACTATGAAACTTAAATTTCGATTACTTATCTTGATTAACCTTGCTGCCTCTGCGATGAAATTCTTGCAATTTTTTTAGCTGGTCTTCACGTAAGATTGGCTTTAACCTCTCTTCAAAAGAGCTCAATACAGCATGCACTTCTTTATCTGTTTTCCTCTGTAGGCTGTCTATACTGGCCATTGTTTCCATCATGAGCGGTCTCATTTGTTTGGCTTGTAATGAATCTGCATTAGCCTCCTTAATAATGCGTTGCATAAAAACTTCTTTTCCCTCTTGCCTCCATTTAGCCGAAGACCTCCCCCCTCTGCGACTTTGGTTCCCCCAGAGTCCTACGCTCAATGCACCTATCAAAATTCCAATAATCAGCGTAGTGCCAATCATAAGCAAGGCTCTTTTTCTTTCCGGTGTCATAATCACTTATTTAAATTTTCGTACACGTCAATTGAGAAAACATTTTCGGTGGTATCCTGTTCCAGTCCGAGAATTCCTTTTACAGTAAGTTGATCGGTCAATAGCATGTTAGAAACCAGTAATGCGACCAGCACACCCAGCAGTACTACCTGGTATTTCTTAAAGAAGAAGAAGATCAGGTAATCAATTTCCTGGGTTCTATGCTTGATCATATTCATAATCCGTTCGGCAAAAAATGGCCCGAAGGAATCTGGCTCCGTGCGCAACAACATAGTTCTGATCTTTTGATATTGATCGCTTTGCTGACGCAAGGCCGGGTTGTTCTGCATAACACTTGCAAGTGTTTCCCGTTCCCTGGCGGATACCGGAGCATCCCATGACCTTAACAGTAATTCCTCATGTTCTGAAAAATGATCATTCATGGTCTTAATTTTTTTGATAAAGACAATCTTAGTTTCTGTTGCGCCCGTGCTAATCGCGACAGCGCTGTTCCAAGGGGAATCTCTAAAATCCCCGCAGTTTCTTCGGTCGAGTAACCTTCGACTAACCGCAATGTTGCTACCGCTCTAAATTCAGGGTCCAGCTTTTCAAAAGCGTATTGAAGGTGTTCTTTCAAATCGAGCGTGTCTTCAATTCCTTTTATTCCTTCCGCTGCCTCAATTGAAGTATACCGGGAATTCATTCGCTTTCTTTTTTTTAATTCGTTCAGCGACAGGTTGATGGCAATCCGCACCAGGTACGTACTTAATTTTGATTCACCCCGGAATTTTTTTAGTGAGTCATAAAACCGGATAAACACTTCCTGCCCCACATCTTCCGCTTCTGGGGTAGAGCCCAATAAGGTTCTAATCACACCCGCAACCTGACCCTCGTGCCTTGTTACCAGCATCTTAAAAGCTGCCATTTCGCCCGCTTTGGATTTCTCAATTAATTCCTCGTCACCGGGTTGTTCCATGGGTTATAAGGTATAAAATGGCCATGAATTAAAATTACCAATACAAACTTAAGTTTGCCATTCCGTGTGACACTAAACCAATTGAATTTTTAAGTTAGACAGTGGTGAATAGAGTAATATTCCCACCCCTGTGATTTTCTTTTGAAATAATTGAAAGGGCCAAAGATTAGATGATTTCAGAATTTCGCAAAAACTTAACAACATTGCCGTTTCTATGAAGCGATTAATTGTTGATATGGACGATGTACTGGCCGATGCAACGGGGCAGTTCATCAATTATTACGAAAAAGAGTTTGGCATTCGGGTACCGCGCGAGTCGATGAACCACAAGGATGAGATGGAACGGTTTCCGGACAATCATGATGCTGTCTACAATTTCACCTTTCGCAAAGACTTTTTCAGAACGATGGAGGTGAACCCGCATAGTCAGGAAGTGATGAAAGAACTTAATGCCCGATATGAAGTTTTCATTGTGTCATCGGCTATGGAGTTTCCCAACTCATTACCCGAGAAGTTGGAGTGGCTGAATGAGCACTTTCCTTTCCTGCATTGGAAGCAATTTGTTTTTTGTGGACGGAAAAGCATCGTCCATGGCGACTTTATGATTGATGACCTACCTCATAATCTCGAGACATTCAATGGCGAGAAGTTACTTTTTTCAGCTCCACACAATTTGCAGTTCAATCATTTTAAGCGAGTGAATGGCTGGAAAGAGGTAGGCGAACTTCTACTGAAATAGAACCGGAGTAGTTTCAACATCGGGTAATAATCAGTATCTTTTACTGATCAAAATTCTTTTTGCTTATGTTTCGTTCCATTCTTACCACCGTCATCCGTCACTTTACACGTAATCAGATTTATTCTTTATTAAGCACGGGTGGTCTGGTAATTGGGATTACCGCTGCAATGCTACTGTTTATCTGGGTGGTTGATGAGTTAAACTATGACAGACAACATCCGGACAATGAGCGTGTTTTCATGGTGCTTCGAGAGAAAAAATTGCCGGACGGACAATTGGTTACTGGTGAAACAACACCCGCTCCACTCGCTGATTATTTGAAAAGTGAAATCCCGGAGATTGAATCAGTTTGTCGGGTGGGGTTTGGTCAGAGAGTTTTAATTGCTCACAATGAGAAATCAATTTATATAGACGGAATTTTTGCCGAACCCACCTATTTTGAGGTGTTCAATATTCCTGTTCTCATAGGAAACAGAACGAATCTTCTTCCCGATAACAAATCCATCGTTATCTCCGAAAAATTAGCAAAGACGTTATTTGATGACTCGGCTATTTTAGGCAAGACTATTTTAGTTAATAATAAAATGGAATTTCGGGTTACGGGTGTATTTGCGAATCATCCAACTAACTCAAGCCTGTCTAGTGAGTATGTTTTGCCATTTGAATATCATGCCCAACAAGAATTATCCACCTGGGATGACAGTAACGCATACACTTACATAAAGCTCAACAGTACTTCTGCCAAGTCAGTGGTTGAAGGGAAGATAAAGGATAAAATAGATTTGGTGCGCGGCACCAAAGAAACCACCTTGTTTTTATTCGGTTTTACAGATTGGCATCTCTATTATAACGAAGTTGTGAATCGGCAATCCGGAGGAGGGATAGTTTATGTGATCGCATTTAGCCTGACAGGCTTTTTTATTCTGGTGATGGCTTGCATAAACTTTATTAACCTTTCTACTGCACGTGCAGCCATTCGCGCTCGCGAAATCGGGGTTAGAAAAATGTCTGGAGCAACACGACCGGTACTTATCCGCCAGTTTATGACGGAGAGTTTTCTTATCACCACACTAGCGGTGATTTTCTCCTTGTTGTTGGTCTATTTGTTCTTACCATTATTTAATACTATTACTGGAAAAGAACTCACTCTTTCAGTAACAGATCCTAAAATTATTTTGGGGGCGTTAGCAATCCTACTCTTTACGGGAGCCCTGGCTGGCGGGTATCCGGCATTTTTACTTTCTTCGCTCAAACCCGCTACAATATTAAAGGGAAACGTCAATTCTGTATTTACAGGCGCGGGTCTCCGAAGAGGACTGGTAGTTTTTCAATTTAGTTTATCCGTAATCCTGATCTTTTGTGCGATTATTATTCAGCAACAGGTAGAATTTTTGAAAAATAAAAATCTGGGCTTTGATAAGGAAAATGTAATGTACTTTGAACCGGGTCAGGAAACAACGCTATCCGCAGAAGTCTTTAAAGCCGAGGCCCTACGAAATCCTCATATTGAATATGTTGGTCAGGCGGCTGCCAGCCCCATGGAAATTAATGGAGTTGGTGAAGTGTATTGGAAAATCAACGGCATTAACCAAACCATGCTGATAAATAATAACCCTTGTGATCATGATTATCTTCCAACACTAGGCTTTGAATTTATTAAAGGAAGGAATTTTTCACCCTCTATTATCTCTGATTCAGCGGCTGTGGTTATTACTGAGACGGCAGCCGAATTAATGGGCTTTGAGGATCCTATCGGCCAAGTTATCGATATTGGTTTTGAAGCTAAGATTATTGGCGTGGTCAAAGATTTTCATAATGCTGATATTCATGTCGCCATCGATCCGGTAGTCTTTTATCTGGGAAATGAGGAGACATTTGGCAGATGGAAAAGAATTTTTATTCGCTATAAGCCAGGCACGCAGACCGAGGTGATGGAATACCTTAAAAACGTTACTCAAAAACTAACACCGGGCATGCCAAATGAATTTCGGTTTGTAGATCAGGATTTTGAATATCAGTTTACAGAAGACCTTCGGGCCGGTGCGCTTTCTGTCTTCTTCACAATAATTGCTATAGTTGTCGCTTGTCTTGGATTGTTCGGATTAACATTGTTCAACACGCAGAGGCGTACAAAGGAGATTGGTGTGCGAAAAGTATTGGGAGCAACTATACCAGAAGTAGTTGTTATGTTGTGCAAAGATTTCTCGCGACCAATTATTATAGCACTGGTACTTGCCCTGCCTGTAGCCTATTATATCATGACGGATTTTTTAGCCATGTACCAGTATCATACACAGATCACTTATGGTACATTTATTATTACTGGATTTGTTTTGCTTGTTCTGGCTTTACTAACGGTAGCGTATCAATCTATTCAGGCGGCAAAGAAAAACCCTGTAGAAGCCTTGAAGACAGAATAATAACTTTCAGTAGAATGCATAAATATAGTATTGAGGTTAGAGCCGGTCTTCAACTCCGGTACCTGGTTGGCCGGGTAACAACGGCTTTAGCTTTATAGCTTATTGAAATCTTCACTATCTTGCTATTACTTTTTAAAGCTTATGTGCGTGGGCCGATATTTACTGATATTCCTTTTCGCCACATGCCTTTTTATCCAATCCAATGGCCAGAAGAAGTACGGAACCCAGACAGGTGAAATTAACTTTACTTCGGATGCTGAACTTGAACTGATAAAAGCTTCCTCTAGGCAAGTTCGTGGTTTGTTGGATCCTACGACACATCAGTTTGCTTTTACGGTCGATATCCAATCCTTCAAAGGTTTTAACAGCGAACTTCAACGCGATCACTTTAACGAAAAATACCTGGAGAGTGAACGGTTCCCGAAGGCAACATTTTCAGGTAAAATAATCGAAGAAGTCGATTTCTCAAAAGAGGGCACGTACGATGTGCGCGCTAAAGGCGAACTGGATATTCATGGACAGAAACAAACGCGAATAATCAAAGGCAGAATAACAGTTAGTAAAGATGCCATAAAAATTGATGTTAATTTTTTTGTTCCTCTTTCTGATCATAACATTTCAATTCCATTTATTGTAAATCAAAAAATTGCCTCTGAAATTGAAGTTAGCTTTGCCGCCCGGTTGGCTCCCCAGTAAATCATGAAGCATTCTATTCTGATAGCGTTTCTGTTATTTTCGAATTGGGTTTCGGGCGTTAGCCAGTCACCTTATTTTCAGCAGTACTTTTTGCTCAAGCGAAATGATCCGATGCAAATCAATTCCATTTATCAGGATAAAACCGGGTTTATGTGGATTGGTACATCTACCGGCCTCTTTAAGTTTGATGGCAAAAATCATCAGCAGTTTGGACTTGCACAAAACTTACCCAACGAGGATATCACGGCTATCGCAGAAGATTCGCTTGGAAGAATTTGGGTGGGTGATAATAAAGGCAGAATTTCTTTTTTTGAGAATAATCATTTTCTCCCGTTTGAGCCGAGGGAAGGGAATGCCGTTGAATCAATCTCGGATATTCTTTTTGATAAAAATGGAAATCTTTGGTTTGGTACGCATAATGACGGCCTTTATTATTTTATAGACAATCGCTTATATCGGGTAGATGAGCAAGAAGGTATGCCTGATTTGTATGTTTATGATCTTGCTGAAGATGAGGACGGAAATATTTGGGTAGGAACAGACGGGGGGGCAGCTGTTTGTACACTTACCGGTAAGTCAGTTTCCATTAATGTAATTGATTATGGCGATGGATTACCTGATAATATTATTCGAAAAATTATTCCGGTGCGAGCCGATGCGGTTTGGCTCGCCACAGAAGATGCGGGTGTAATTAAGTTTAATCCCACCAATGGAAAATATGAATCTTTGACGAAGGATGCCTGGACGTATGGATCTGTATCTGACTTCATCTTGCGGGGAGATAAACTTTGGGTCTCTTGTCCACAAACGGGCTTATTGGTGTATAGCATTGCTTCTGGGCAGATTACTATTCACCCACCCGGAGTACAAGGGTTAGCTTCAATTAGGGTTTTGGCCAGGGACGCTGAAGAAAACATCTGGGCCGGATCAAAATATGGCTTGTTGCGAACACCCGGTGACAACATTGAGTTTCTGGAAAATCCCGTTCAATCAGGTAATTCCAGCATCCTTGCAGTAACGGTTGATAGTCAAAATAACCTCTGGTATTCCAATGGTGAAGGATTGTACAAAAGAAAGCTATATGCCACCGAATCTAAAATAGAAAAGCCCCTTGCACTCACTCCTTATAATAAATACACAGTCATAAGTTTGTATACTGATATAGAAGGATTCGTGTGGGCAGGTTTGTATGGTGAAGGAGCCCTTCGCATAAATACAGGTACTGGAAAAGTAACGTATTTCAATAGGGAATTGCGCAATGGAAACATCTTGAATATTTCGGGAAGTGGGCAAACGGTATGGCTGGCAACCTTGGGAGGATGTACAAAAATTACCTTTCAAGGCGAGCAATACACCATCAGGAACTATAGCAGCACGGATGGGTTGGTTTCTGATTTTAATTACCAGGTATATCCGGATGGACCCCGGGTGTGGTTTGCCAGTGACGGCAAAGGGTTAGGCATGATGGATGATAAAGGGTTCCATCGGTATGATATAGGTCTTCCATCCAGGGTTATTTATGGTGTTGTAAAAGATGGCAAGGGTCAACTTTGGGTGAATGTTCAAGACAATGGCTTATACAAATTTGATGGCGAAGGGTTTCATCCAGCTGACTCCTCAATGCAACTGCACGATAATGATATTCAAATTCTTACCACCGATAAATCGGGAAACTTATTAGTAATGCATCGGGAAGGGCTCGATGTGATTGATGTGGGTAATAATAAAGTACGTTTTCTAAGTGAAGATGTAGGCCTTCGTAATAAAATTGCCAGTTTGAATGCAGTAGGAAATGATCAAGATGGAAATGTTTTTATTGGTACGAGCGGTGGAATAATTAAATATGCCGGAGAAACAGACTTTTTAAAGGATCGGCCAATACCACAAATAGAGACTATTAAAGTTTTTGATCAGCTTATTGGTCAAGCCGATTTGCCACGTCTTGGATACAGCGATAATAATATTACAATTGGCTATTTAGGCTTCTGGTATCAAAACCCGCAAGGGTTGAATTTTTTCTATCAGCTTGAGAACTATGATCGGGATTGGATTTCAACCAAAAATAATTCAGTAACGTACTCAAGGCTTCCGCCTGGCAAATATACCTTCCGGCTAAAAGCATCCGAAAACACAAACACGCAAGCAGCAAACGAGACGTCTATTTCGTTTACGATTCAACCGCCATTTTGGCAAACGATACCTTTCTATATACTGGCAACAGCAGTTCTTGTAATTGGGGGATATGGATTCATTAAATACCGGGAGCGGAAATTAAGACGTGATAATGAATTGCTCGAAGAATTGATCCACCAGCGCACTATTGAAATCAAAAGACAAAGGGATGAGATTGAAGCAAGAAACAAAGAGATCTCAGCCAAGTCTGAAGAAATTCATCAAATGAACGAAAACCTTGAGAGCCTGGTGAAAGAAAGAACAGTGGAGTTGGAACGTAAGAATCAAGCCCTTGAAGATTATGCGTTTATCAATGCTCACAAACTCCGGAGTCCCGTAGCTAGTATTCTTGGGCTTGTTCATCTCATAAACAAAACCAAATTGGATGAAGACGGTACTGAAATTTGCAGACGACTTAAATCAACTTCGGACGAGTTAGACAACGTAGTGGGTTCCATTACCCGGGCAATAGAGCGCGGAGATAAGCTAATCCCTTAACTTACCTAATCACCCAGTTGATATACATCAATATCCTGCGGTGATTCCTTTTTCTATTGCAGGCACGCCTTCTTTCATCCAGGGTGCTATGGGTGCACCTTTTAAATAGTGGTCAAAGAATTGTTTCATCCGGATTTGAAAGTCCATGCGGTTTTCGCGTTTCACTGGCCAGTGTGGTTCGCCATTATAGTTTAGCATCCATACCGGTTTGTTGAGTCTGCGCATAGCCATGTACATTTCAATACCCTGATACCAGGGTACGGCACCATCGGCATCATTATGCAACAATAACAAAGGAGTTTTAATCTTGTCGGCAAAGAAGATAGGTGAGTTTTCAATGTATAACATTGGTTTCTCCCAGAGTGATCCGCCTAACCGGGTTTGAGATTTTTCATACTGAAACATTCGACTCAATCCGCTCTCCCACCGAATACCGCCATAGGCGCTGATCATGTTGGCCACAGGCGCACCTGCTTCAGCAGCCTTGAACATGTCGGTGCGGGTAATTAAGTACGCAGTCTGATAACCTCCCCAGCTATGTCCCTGGATGCCAATATTTTTTTCGTCAACAAATCCTTTTGAAATGAGTTGAGTTACGCCTGGCATAATACAATTGTGAGCGCTTTCACCCGGGAAACCAATTTTGTAAATGATATCCGGAACAAAAACTATATACCCATCACTCACATACGTTGTGCGGTTGATCGCTGAGCGGAGGGGATTAGGTGTGATATGTCCATGAAGGTTATCGCTTTCTCTTTCATAGAAGTACACAATCATGGGATACTTCTTTTTAGGATCGAAATTTTCCGGTTTATACAGCAACCCGGTAAGAGGAATATTGTCTAATGAAGTCCAGTTTACCAACTCTACACTACCCCAATTGAAATTTTTCATTTGTGGGTTAGCATCACTTATTTTTTTCAATGCTGCTAAATTCAAATCAGCTGTCCATACATCCGGAAACTCGCGAAAACTTTCGCGTGTGAAAAGAATCTGATTGGCAAGTTTTGCCTTCACAGTTCCGCCAAAGCGGTAATTATCCATTACTAATTTGGTTAGTTTACCATCCTTCAACGAAAGTTTATAGTAGCCCGCAGCTTTCGTGGTTTCATGGAAAGCAGAAAGCAGTAATTCTTTTGTGGGATCGATGTATCGCTCTTCAGCATCTAGTTTTATATAACGGAAGACAATTTTTTCCTGCCGCCCCACTTTCGTGAGATTAACTGCTGCTTTATTGTTGGAAGGGTCAAATGCCCAAAGATCATAGCGATCATAAGCAATAAAAAGCTGGTCATCGTTTGTCCAGCCGGCTGCGCCATACGGACTTGGATAATCCGGGTGATCATCCTCTTCATCAGCAAATTTAACTTTAACAGCTTGAGTTAGCTTTAAAGTCTTATCCGTAGCAACTGCGTAGGAGAACCAGGCTGTGTCAGCCATGCTGAACCAATACACATACTTTGCTTTTGGTGAAAGACTGGCATTTCCCTTCACTTCCCTAGCGATTTGTTTTTTTGTGCGCGTTGCGGCATCGAATATGTAAAAGTCATTTGTGCCTCCTCCTTCCCATGTTATTTGCTTTCGGTAAGGCACATTGCTCTCGCCTAAAAAGACAGCGGCATTTCCCTCATTTCCCAATTCGATATTGGGAATTTCCAGATCGCCCAGTTGTACCAGTTCTTTGGTGGCCAGATTTATTGAGGCGAGGTAAGAGCGTTTCTTTTCAGTTTCCAGCTGCTTGTTTTGTTGCGGATAGATATAACCATCTTCGCCATGCCAGATTTCAACACTTACAACTTCTTCTGTAAGCAAGGTGGTGTCTTGTACAATAGGTTTGGGGGCCGACCCAAAGAATAGTTTTCCTCCGTCTTTGGAGAAAAGCGGTGAGTAATGTTCGCTCACAATCCAGTTTTGAGGAATGCCCAGGGAGGTTTCCACATCTAATAATTGGGCCTTTGGATTTTCGTTTTTCCAATGGTAAAGCTTGAAATAACGAATCAACGCTTTCGTGGTATCAGAATCTAATAGAAAAGCGGCCTGGGTGCCATCTTCACTTATTGATAAACCTTTGTATTTGTATTTTGACTTTCCTTCATGAAGTGCTTTGAGTTCCTGCCTTTGCAAATCATACCAATACACTCCAGCTTTCAGGGTGGAGTCGTTGCCAGTAGAGCTGAATAATAAACCCTGACCATACTTGGCAAAGGTGTAGTCTTTAACAAATCCGAAGAGAGTCTCTTTGCCATCAAGCTTTCTTAGTACAAGTGTATATCCATTATCATCGGAGTTCTTTTTTACCTTCTTAGGTTTTTTATTGGGATCTGGTTTGGCGGCATCACCGGCTTTAGGCTTCTCTTCTTTTTTAATTTCCAACTGGTACGCAAGCCAGCCCCCAGCTTTTTCAGGAACCTTGAACGATTTCACGTCAGCAACTTTTTCAATTTTACGGGAAGAGAATGAAAAGATACCAAGCGAATCTTTGGGTAAATCTTCTTTCTTTTTTTTCTGTCTGCGAAGTTCTTTTACAACTTTTTGTTGAGGCTTTATTTTAAAGATGGCGTAACGACTGTCAAACGTAAGTGCAATATCGGCTGCCCGCTTTACCGAATCCTGAGCATTTGTTTTCAGATTATAGAAAATTACTCTTCCGTCTCCATCCTGTGGATTTAATGTAAAGGCCGCGAAGCTCCCATCGGGAGTTAGTGCCTTATAGTTTATTTCCTTCCAACTGTCATACACGGTATGGTTGAGTGGTTTCTTAACAGGCGTTGGGGCCACTGCTTTTTTCTGACTGTACCCCAGGCTGCTGATCAGAATCAGGGAGAGGAATAATAATGACTTCATAGAAATTCTTTTTTTGTCAAGATACATACTCGGAAAGACTCAGGGATAATAAATTTTATTAATGGCAACGGAGTATCTTTACTAGGCAAATTGCCATTTATGGAACTTACCCTCACCACACCCGCCTTGCTTTTCCCGACCGTTTCATTGGTTTTGTTGGCATATACGAACCGGTTTCTTGCTGTGGCAGCACTCATCCGAAAGCTGGCCAATGATTATCGGAATAAAGAAGATAAGCGAGTGGCTGATCAGATCCGGAACCTGAAAGTTCGGGTCGTACTTATTCGCAACATGCAGATGTTTAGTATTGTGGCACTTTTTCTAAGTGTGTTGTGTATGTTTTCACTTTTTTATGGCGAAGAATTAATAGCGAAATACATTTTTGGCACTTCGCTACTTTCTTTATTAATCTCATTGGGAATGTCTTTACGCGAAATTCAAATTTCCACGGATGCGCTGTCCATTCAATTAAGTGATATAGCGGATGATGTTAAAATTTGAGTAAGCAAACCTGTAGGTTTTGCACGCCTGTTTACTGCGTAGGATTTGTATTCCAGAAGAGAATAACGGCCATAAAGCCTATAAGAATTAATACTACCCGGTGATAGGAGCGGGTTTTCCAAAACTCATAAATCGTGATTGAAGCTATCAGCACCAGCAGTATCGAAGCAGGAGCAAACTCTTCTTTTTCAAATTGAGCGATTGATAAGTTTCCGTGATACACCATCAATACAGGCAAGATCCAAACTAAGCTGTGTATATTTTTCCATTGACGACCCAGTTTTTTTTCGCTGAATTTATTTGAGGTGATGAGCATCAAAGCCATAATGGGTATCATTACCCACACGGGTCTTAGTGGGGGCAAAAGAAGTTGATTGAGTAAAGGCTCATCGCGCTCCAGAAAGAAAAGTCCACTCGCCACGCCATGAGTTAGCAGCCAGGTTCCGGCAGCAATACCGAGGTCTTTGCGATATTTTACTAACCAACGTACCCAAACATTTTCTTTCAGAATACCCAAACGAAGCATAGCACTGGGCACCAGGGTGCAGGTAAGAAGTAAGGTACCCGTAATGGCGCTGAAGCCAGCCGGTTCACCAACCTGAAGGAAACCCAGTACCAAAAATATGAGCAGCGTTGGGACAGATATAATCCACAACCATTTTTTTAAATCGATCGTAATCATTTAATCCTTGAGTTAGATTTATGAATATATAAACTCGCCATTTGGAGTTCGAAGCGTAACTCTTTTATCTGCTGAAGTTTCCACTCTTCCTATAATCTGAGCATTGATTTCAAAGGATTTGGAAATGCTAATCACGGTTTCAGCAAATTGCTCAGGCAAATAAATCTCCATACGGTGACCCATGTTGAAGACTTTGTACATCTCCTTCAGATCCGTGCCTGAAGCGTCATGAATGAATTTGAAAAGTGGAGGGACTTCAAACAGATTGTCTTTGATCACGTGTAACGAATCAATAAAGTGTAACACTTTGGTTTGTGCGCCTCCGCTACAATGTACTATACCATGTATTTGAGATCGAAGACTTTTTAGAATCTCAAGCATCACCGGGGCGTACGTGCGGGTGGGGGAAAGTACAAGTTTGCCCATGTTTAGAGGTACACCCGGAACTTCATCAGTCACTTTATACTTTCCGGAATACACGAGGTTATCCGGAACAGCTCTGTCGTAGCTCTCCGGATATTTGGTTGCGTATTCATGTGCAAAAACATCATGGCGCGCAGAAGTTAGCCCGTTGCTGCCCATACCCCCGTTATACTCGCTCTCGTAGGTTGCTTTACCTGATGAAACTAATCCAACGATCACATCTCCACTTTGAATTTTTGCGTTATCAATTACATCTGTGCGTTTCATGCGGGCAGTAACTGTGCTGTCAACAATAATGGTTCGTACGAGGTCGCCCACATCTGCGGTTTCGCCACCGGTACTGTAAATTTCCATTCCATAGTTTCGGAGCATGGACAAAACCTCTTCAGTTCCATTGATGATGGTGGAAATAACTTCTCCCGGAATCAGGTTTTTATTTCGCCCTATGGTAGACGATAGTAAGATGGGCCCTGTTGCTCCTACGCATAGCAGATCATCGATATTCATGATGATGGCATCCTGCGCAATACCCTTCCATACGGATAGATCACCCGTTTCTTTCCAATAAATGTAAGCCAATGAGGATTTAGTGCCGGCTCCATCCGCATGCATAATGGTGCAATAGCGAGAATCGCCCGCAAGGGTATCAGGAACAATTTTGCAAAACGCTTTTGGAAACAATCCTTTGTCCAGATTTTTTATGGCCTGGTGCACATCCTCTTTGCTGGCGGAAACACCACGTTGGTTATAGCGATCGTTACTCACTTTATTTGGAAATCATTTGATGCCAAAGGTGCGAAGAATAACGGATACTGGATGCGAGATACTGAGTTTTTGACCCGGAAAATTGACCAGTAGAAATGGGTAGTGCAACTTAACCCACTTTTTTGCGTCTTATAGCAAACCCCTCGCATATGCTGAGAAATTACCTCCTTATTGCCACCCGGAGTCTTTACAAAAATCTGGGCTATACATCCATTAACATTTTTGGCCTTGCCATAGGTTTGGCTTGCTGCCTGCTTGTAACCTTGTATGTTCGGTTCGAGTTGAGCTACGAGAGTTTTCACACCAATAAAGAATCAATCTACCGTTATATACCACGCGGTGAGCGCGATGGTCAGGTCAGGATGCAAACGATGTTACCTACTGGCTTTGGGCCACTCATTGCCGAAAGTTTTAGGGAAGTAGAAATGTTTACCCGATTTTCGGATGTGGACGAACGCCCGCTTTTGCGCATAGGCGATACGTTTCTGGAGGCCAAACCGCTTTCTATGGCCGACAAGGATTTTTTCAAAATCTTCAGTTTCACGTTGGTACAAGGTGAGCCGAATACAGTATTTACAAGGCCAGCAACCATAGCCATTGCCAACTCAATTGCCCAAAAATATTTTCCGGATGGGAATGCTCTTGGCCAGATACTGCGCTATGATAATACCTATGATTTTGAAATCACTGCTGTATTCGAAGATGTGCCGGCCAATTCGCACCTTCAGTTTACATACCTGACCACGTTTGAATCAATGGCAAAAATTGTTCAGGACCGCTATGCCTACCCGGCCGATCAATTTTTAAACAGTCTTGATGCGTGGAACTACCCCACCTATTTTTATATCCCAAATGAAAAAGACATCGATGGACTGGCAAAGCGGATTGATCGGAAATTTACAGAAGCCCGTAAAGAGACTTATAATGAACAAGGGTTAGGCGACTGGCTACAGCCG
This sequence comes from Cyclobacteriaceae bacterium, assembly GCA_044229915.1. GTDB lineage: Bacteria > Bacteroidota > Bacteroidia > Cytophagales > Cyclobacteriaceae > ELB16-189. Next base: position 130,231 of record JBGASB010000002.1, on the reverse strand, counting down.
CTGGGAGAAATCCATTTTACAAAAGGAATTAAAGCCGATTCTGCTAATGGAGATAAGAATTATGTTTATATTTTTTCTGCTGTCGCACTGCTGATTCTAATTATTGCCTGCTTTAACTTCATGAACCTGTCAACTGCCCGGGCGATGAAGCGGGCCAAGGAAGTGGGCCTACGCAAGGTAATGGGTGCATTTCGGCATCAACTCATCAAACAATTTTTGGGCGAGACGATCGTGCTGGTATCTATTTCATTGGTCATTGGAATTATCCTTCTTGAGTTGCTTGTGCCTCTTTTTAACTCATTGGTAGGTCAGCATCTTGAAGTAGTTTACTTCGGAAGCGATAGTGTAATTAGTTATATTCTGATTGCGGGATTACTTACCGGAGTCTTAGCCGGAAGTTATCCTGCTTTTTATCTTAGTTCATTTGTGCCGGCACAAGTGCTTAAAGGACAAGCCGGCCCTTCTGGTAATGCAGGACTGAGGAAAGTACTTACCGTAATGCAGTTTGGGGTAGCTGCTTTTTTGATGATTGGCACTCTGATCGTGTATCAACAAATGAATTTCATCCATAACAAAAATCTTGGCTTTGATAAGGAAAGTGTTGTTTACATGTCGCCCCCTGCTGAGTTGTGGCAAAAGAGAGATGTGTTTAAGGAGAACCTATTGACTAACTCCAACATTAAGTCTGTTACCTTTTCAAATGGTACACCCGGCATGGAGACTTCAACCTGGCTCTATGATTTTCCGGGGTTGGAGATCCCTAAGCGAAGTATGAATACAATGATTGTTGATTATGATTATTTAAAAACCTTTGGACTGGAAGTGGTGGAAGGAAGAAATTTATCCAACGAATTTGCAACAGATTCAACGGAAGCTTACCTGATAAATGAATCAGCTGCAGAAGACCTGATGTTGGAGAAACCGATTGGTACTCCTATTCGGGCTCTTGATGGACATCCGGCTGGTCGAATTATTGGCGTGGTAAAGGATTTTCATTACAGATCCTTGCATAGAAAAATTGAACCATTGGTGCTAAGAATTGATCCACGAAACATGTGGTGCATGTCTGTAAAGCTTTCCACGGGTAATTTGAAAGATCATTTAGAAGTCCTTGAAAAGCAGTGGAAACAACTGGCCCCCGATTATCCTTTCTCTTATCAATTTGTAGATGAAACAATTGAGCGCCAATACAAAGCTGAGCAGAACACAGGAGTCTTGATTGGCTCGTTTGCAGCACTCGCAATTATTATTGCATGTTTGGGGTTACTTGGCCTTACTGCATTTATGACAGAGCAACGCAAAAAAGAAATTGGGGTTCGCAAAGTATTGGGGGCCTCGGTTTCCGGAATTATCATGTTGTTATCGAAAGACTTTTCCCGCCTGATTCTGATTGCCTTCGTTCTCGTGGTACCCATTGCCTGGTATGCAATGAGCGAATGGTTGGCCGATTTTGCTTACCAGGTAAAAATCAGCCCATTTGTTTTTGTGGGAGCCGGGTTGGTTGTATTGATTATAGCTTTCGCATCCGTCTTCTATCAGGCGCTCAAGGCTGCTGTTATCAATCCCAGTGAGACATTGAGAAATGAATAAACATATGTAAATCTTAATTCATCAAGAGTTTATAACAGTATCTTTGTCGCAACTTAAATTTGACGACAATGAAATGGTTTATTTGTTTGCTATTGATGTTTGGGATTTTCTATGTCGTGCAAAGTCAGCCGGTGGCAGGTTCGACCATCACTTCTGAAAAGCAAAAGTTTATTCTCGAAACAATCACTACAGATCTAAAAAGCCCTTGGGGAATTGCATTTCTACCGGACGGCAGAATTCTTGTGAATGAAAAGGAGGGAGAGATCCGGATCATTAAGGATGGTAAATTGCTTGATGAAAGAATTTCAGGAGTTCCCGAAGTATATACCAACGGACAAGGTGGATTAATGGACATCCAACTCCACCCGGATTATTCAAAGAATGGTTGGATTTATTTAACCTATGCAAAACCTGATGGAGACAACGGTGGGGGCACTGTAATAGCCCGGGCTAAACTGCAGGGAAATGCGCTCACTAACCTTGAGGAATTATTTAAAGCCATTCCCACATCAAACTCGGGCGCTCACTTTGGGTCTCGCATTGTGTTCGATGGAAAGGGATACATTTTCTTCTCGTCTGGAGAGCGAGGTAAAAAAGAAAATGCACAAGATTTAAGCAATCATCTCGGAAAAATTTTAAGACTCCATGAAGATGGACGCGTGCCCAGAGATAATCCATTTATTAACAAACCCGGGGCGAAACCAGAAATCTGGTCCTATGGACATCGCAATCCGCAAGGACTGTATTATGACAGGAATACAAATACACTTTGGAATCACGAACATGGACCTAAGGGTGGAGACGAATTAAATAAAGTTGAGAAAGGAAAAAATTATGGCTGGCCCGTGATTACCTGGGGCATTAATTACGATGGCAAACCGATTTCAGATATCTCTGAGAAGGAAGGAATGGAGCAACCCGTGCGTTATTGGGTACCCTCTATCGCACCATGCGGTATGACAATGGTTACTAGCGATAAGTATCCCAATTGGAAGAACAACTTGCTGGTGGGAGCATTGTCGTTTCAACTGATTGCCAGGGTGGAATTGAACGATGGAAAATTTGTGGCCGAGGAACGCATTCTTGAAAAGATTGGCCGGGTGCGTGCGGTTGCCCAAAGTCCGGATGGATACATTTATGTTACTACGGAGAATCCGGGAACCGTTTCCAGGTTGGTACCGGTAAAGTAAGTAGAACTACTTCACGGAAGAAATCAGAAGTCCTTCTCTGATTTCTTCCGTTCCTGTAATTTACTCAACGAAGTCGGTCGCTTTTGCGATTACCTCACTGGACGATTATAAAGTCTGTCATATGAAAAAGATCATTCTCCTTTTTCTGATTGCCCTATCTATTAAAGTGGGCGCTCAAACTCAACCAATTTTAGTAACATCCGAATGGCTGAAGGGACATCTCAATGACCCGAATTTGGTTTTGGTGCATGTGGGCAATTTAAAATATGATTACGACAAGGAACACATTGCCGGGGCAAGGTATCTGTGGCCGGCTTCCCTTGCCCCCGATTCCCCCTATGGTAATTTCAATGCGCCCGATCCTAAAAAGGCCACCGAGATACTTCGTGGACTCGGGATATCAAATAACTCCCATGTTATACTCTATCACATTCGAAATGAAGTAAGCGTTACAGCCCGAATGTTTTTAACGCTTGAGTATTTAGGGCTTCGTGATAAGGTATCATTTCTCAATGGCGGAATGGAAGCCTGGAAGAAAGCTGGTAATACATTAACGGCTGAGATTCTTCCTGTGAAAAAGGGAAATATTAAAGTAAAACCGGGTGGGGAACTGGTGGACAAGGAGTACGTTTTAAAATCGTTGAAGTCACCAACTGCCGTTGTGGTTGATGCACGCATGACTCGATTCTATGATGGAGAACCTACTGGCAATCCTCGCGATGGACACATAACCGGAGCCCAGAATATTCCTTATACGGAAATGGTGGATGCTAATAACATGTTTAAACCTGTGGATCAACTTCAACCCTATTTTACCCCGGTGGCAGATAAGAATGAAGAAATTGTTGCGTATTGTTTTATCGGCCAAACGGCAAGCGTTGTGTATATGGCCGGACGAATACTCGGATATAATGTGAAACTCTATGATGCCTCATTACAGGAATGGAGCCGGTTGGATAACCTGCCGATGGAGTCAACAAAGAAGTGATCACTCAGCGAAAGTTTAGTGTCCTAAATATTTCCCAAACAACAATCCCCAGGCAGACGGAGATGTTTAGTGAATGTTTGGTGCCTGATTGAGGAATTTCAAGAGCCAAATCGCCAAGTGCTATTGCCTCTTCGCTTACACCGTGCACTTCGTTACCAAAAACAAGACAATACTTTTTTTCCTTTTCTGCAAAGAAAGTTTGCAGGGGCAGGCTGTCCGTTGTTTGTTCAACAATAACAATAGAGTACCCGGCCTCTTTCAGTTTTCGAATTACCAGATCCGTGCTTTCTGAATATTCCCAGGCCACTGATTCTGTTGCTCCTAAGGCAGTTTTTTGTATTTCCCGATGTGGGGGGGTGCCGGTAATTCCGGTCAGGTAAATTTTCTCAATGCGGAAGGCATCGGCTGTGCGAAAGGCTGAGCCCACATTATGCAGGCTGCGAATATTGTCCAATACTAAAGTCACCGGAATCTTTTCGGCTTCTTTGAATTGATCTACTGAAATGCGGTCGAGTTCATCCAGAGAAAGCTTTTTCATTGCGCAAAGTTAAAAGGATTCTCTTTGTCATCGTCTTTATCCTAATGTTCTTGTAGGGATGGAAAAAGATACATAGTTTCGATTCGTATTATAGCGAAGAGGGTGATGAAGGATTTTTCGATTTTAAGGCTGGGTGTTACCGAAACAATGGATTCTGAAATTCGTAGGGTCACCATCCTTTCCAATGGGGTTTACCTTACTGTTGTTTCGTTGATAACTTTTTATTTGCTGGCCTTCATTCCTTTCGATCAGCAAAAAATAAACTTTAGTGATTTAACTCCCCCGATTATTTGGGTGACAGGTATAGCCAGTCTTGCCCTCAACAATAAAAAGTTATACACCTTATCGAAAGGACTTTTTATAGGAGTTTGGATTTTATTCACCACTGTGCTTCCGGTAATAATTATTGGCACTCAAATAGACACTTATGTTACCCATCCTTTTTATTGCATTCTCTCTTCAGTAATGGTGCACTTAATGTTTTCTTATCACCGCGAAAGAATAGTCTATATCCTTTTTTTGATAGTTGTATGGACCCTGATATTGTTCTCGGTTGATTTTGTTGACTATTTTCAATTGCCGAATCAAGATTCAACACTATTTCAAAATGGATTTTTTAAATGGAGGGTAATTACCTTCATGTTAGCCTCATTTTTTAATATCTCCATAGCTTATGTTTTGCAAATCAATCATCGGTTTTACACCGAACTGCAAAAACAAAATGACACAATCTCTGAGCAAAACCGGCTTCTTGAACAACAGAGAAAATCTCTTGAAGAATTTATGACTCAGTTAGAGGATAAATTGGCAACAGGAACTCAAATGCTGGAAAAGCAAAATGAGCAATTAAATGAGTACACCTTTTTCAATTCACATATTCTCCGCGCTCCTGTCAGTAGAATTCGCGGTCTTCTCAACTTACTATCGCTTACAATTGATGTTGCAGAAGAGAAGAAGGTCCGGCTTTTATTAGTGGAAAGCATGAATGAACTAGATGAGGCCATCAAATCCATCAATGATAAATTGCAGTAGAAGAAATTGTCTCATTTGGGCTAATCATTTTGTTATTCATATAGTTTCATAATTCAAGAAAGTGAATACCTATTATTACGCTATTTTTAGTTTTTCCGCATTATTGATCCTTTTTTCTGGAATCCTTAGAGCACAGGGTCCATGGAAAAATGTTTATACCGAGAACGCATGGGCAGAGCGTGATAAATGGCAGAAAGCAGATGATCTGATTCGTCAATTGAATCTGAAACCAGGAAGCAAGGTTGCGGAGGTAGGTTGCCACGAAGGGTATATGACGGTAAAACTCTCTGCCGTGGTGGGACGGACCGGGAGAGTGTATGCAGTGGATGTAGAGCAACCAAAACTTGATAAACTTCAAGCTATCGTAAAAAAAAGAAGCATTACTAATGTGGAGCCCGTTAAAGGGGACTATGATAATCCAAAACTTCCCTTGAATTCCCTGGATGGAGTGATCATTTTGGATACCTATCATGAGATGGACGACCATGATGAAATTCTTAACCATATAAAATCGGCATTGAAGCTTGAGGCTAGATTAGTAATCTGCGAAGCAATTGCAGATGAACGGAAGGCTTCTTCGCGCGAGGATCAGGAGCGAAAACATGAATTGGGTATAAACTATGCCCTCGAGGACTTAAAAAAGGCAGGATTCACAATACTTAAACAACAAGATCCCTTTGCCGACCGATCGAAAGAGAAGGGCGATAAGATGTGGCTGATTGTCGCTGAAAAAAAATGATTTTGTTTACATTAACATATTCCAATTGGAATGCGGACGCTTATTTACTGAATAAAACCCCACGAAAAGTATTGGCAACAGCTTGTTGTCGCATCCGGTTAAGTTCCTTGTATAGAACACCATTTATCTTTTCAACTGGTTTTATTGATTCCGCAACTAACGGGTGCAGGGTGAAAAAATTATTTTCATAATTAGGAGAATCTAAGAGGCTATTTTCAGCATGCGAAGCTAAATCCTCAGCCAGATCGGTCAGATCATCAAGGAAGAGGAGCAAGGGCATAATGGATTCCCAGTAACTAAAAATAAGATCGTAGTTGTTCGGAAATAGTATAGCCGAGTACAAATAGGAATTAGCCCTTCTGAGTGATTTGTAGGTACCCGGAAATAGGGTGAAGGGCCGGTTAACCAATGACTGTTCAATCCTTGTTATCTCTTCAGCGGATATTCCAATAGAATGAAGAATTCTTTTACACTCCTGATGATGATTTGCATACGTAATGCTACCAGATTCCTGGCGAGCTGCACTATGCAAGATTTCTTCTATTAAAAGAAGATGCAATTCGGACAAAACAGCCGCTCCTAAATTGCTTTTCAGAAATAAGTCAAGAAGAATGGGGATGAATAAGTATCCAGGGCTTTGGGAAATGAAGTTTTTACGGCCCCTCCAATATTCATTGTTCTTAGGCACTTGACGATTGCATAGGAATTCAATAACATTTTTATGAATTCCCAGTTCAGTTTCAAGATAATGTGGCAGGGACATAGAAGGAGCATTTGAGGAACTTCCATAAGTTTCCTCAAATGCCTTAAGTTTGTATTTGGAATCAAAAACTTTCTGCACCAATCAACCCAAATCAAACCATCCAAATTTTACTACCGATGGTTTGGTAACATCTTTAGTAGAATACATTTTTACAATTTCGCGGAGACCTTCCATGATCTTGCTGCGCTCATCTTCTGGCAATTTGGACAAGGTGGCCATAGCCAGATCTACTTTTGTAATTTCAAAACTTAACTCATTCATAATTTTAAATAGTTTAATTGAAGTGAGACTTACTGTAACCGTGGGCTAAAGTAAATTTTTCTTCTTGGTGTCATCATTAAGAATGAAGTACAACCTTACGTTGGTATGTATTCTTAATAATTACTTATTTTATTAAGGCCATAAAATCTCCATTAACAAAATGGAAAAATGCGATGGTCAGCCCAGTTAGGTATTCAGAGCCATAAATAAGGACACAGATGGATCAAATAGTTGGAGCGAGCGGATTAAATCATTTGATGGTAACCGGAAAGCAAAATATTGAATTTATTCTTCTGAATTTTTCTTTCCAAGTTGTGACTTCTCCCTTCTATATTTGTCGACTATGGCCGGAGCAGCAGCAATGGATACCCCGTTAATGAAGCAATACAACGCCATCAAGGCGAAGTATCCAGGCGCGCTACTGCTTTTTCGGGTAGGAGATTTTTATGAGACGTTTGGCGAAGATGCCATCCGTGCGGCAAGGGTGTTGGATATCACGCTTACAAAGCGGGGGAATGGATCGGCTTCGGAAATCGAATTGGCCGGGTTTCCACATCATGCGCTGGATACTTACCTACCCAAACTGGTAAGGGCCGGAAATCGCGTAGCCATCTGCGACCAACTTGAGGATCCTCGTTTTGTAAAGGGAATTGTGAAGCGGGGTGTTACTGAATTGGTGACACCGGGGGTATCATTTAATGATCAGGTGCTTGAACGAAGGCAGAATAATTTTTTGGCCTCGGTGTTTGTTGGTAAACATTCCCATGGCGTTTCCTTTCTTGACATTAGCACGGGTGAATTTTATGCGGCACAAGGTCCTGAGAACTATATCTATAAACTCATTCAAAGTTTTGGTCCGGCTGAAATTATTTACAGCAAGATAAGCCGTGAGAAATTTGAAAATCAGTTTGGCCAGGAGTATGCTACATTTGCCCTTGATGATTGGGTCTATGCTTTCGATTTTGCCAATGAGAAGCTGATCAAGCAATTCAAGACTAATTCCCTTAAAGGATTTGGAATAGATGGCATGCAGGAAGCAATCATCGCAGCTGGCTCCATCCTTCACTACCTCGAGGCTACTGAACATAAAGACACACAGCATATTTCTGCAATCTCGAGAATAGACGAGGACAAGTATGTGTGGCTCGATAAGTTTACCGTGCGTAACCTTGAGATTGTTAGTTCACCGAATGAAGGCGGTGTGCCTTTGCTCCACGTGCTTGATCAAACCGTGACTCCAATGGGCTCGCGCAATTTGCGCAAGTGGATGATTCTGCCTCTCAAAGAAAAACAAAGTATAGATGAGCGGCTTCATGTGGTAGAACAATTTTATACCGATTATGATCTCACGGACAAAATTCTGGAACATCTTCGGCAGATCTCGGATCTGGAGCGATTGATTTCAAAGGTGGCGGTTGGCCGGATAAACCCGCGGGAGCTAATTCAACTCAAGCGCTCATTGAAGGCAATCATTCCTGTAAAGGAGATGCTGGACAAATCATCGTCACCTGAGTTAAAAAAGCTGGGTGACCAATTGAATAGGTGTGAGTTTTTATTGGAGAAAATCGAGAACGAGTTAAAAGATGATGCACCCATGCTTATACATCAGGGGGGCATTATTAAAGAGGGCGTGAATGGAGAGCTGGATGAGCTACGGGCCATTGCTTTTTCAGGGAAAGATTATTTACTACAGATACAAAAGCGTGAGATTGAGCGGACCGGCATCAATTCCTTAAAAATATCGTATAACAAAGTGTTTGGCTACTACTTAGAAGTTAGCAATGCCAACAAAGACAAAGTGCCAACCGATTGGATTCGGAAACAAACGCTGGTAAATGCAGAGCGATACATCACCGAAGAGTTGAAGGTGTATGAAGAAAAGATTCTTCACGCAGAAGAAAAGTTGCTTGTGATTGAACAACGACTCTTTTTGGAGTTAGTACATCATGCAGCGGATTACATCGCACAAATTCAGCAGAATGCAAGAGTGATTGCCACAGTTGATTGTCTTCTGTCATTTGCTGTCACGGCCAGAGCAAACAAATACAACAAACCTGAAATCAGTGAGTCCAAACGGCTAGCGATAAAAGCAGGACGCCACCCGGTAATTGAGAAACAGCTCCCCGTAGGCGAGAGCTACGTGCCCAATGATATTTATCTCGATAATGAGACTCAACAAATATTGGTGATAACCGGTCCGAACATGGCGGGTAAGTCTGCACTACTAAGACAAACCGCTTTAATTGTGTTGATGGCGCAAATGGGAAGTTACGTTCCTGCGGAAGTGGCCACGATAGGCATTATCGATAAAGTGTTTACGCGCGTGGGAGCTTCCGATAATTTGTCGCGGGGCGAATCTACGTTTATGGTGGAGATGACGGAAACAGCCAGCATCCTCAACAACCTCAGCGACCGCAGTTTGATTTTGATGGATGAAATCGGGCGAGGCACTTCTACCTACGATGGCGTGTCCATTGCCTGGGCGATTGTAGAATACTTACATAATCACAAAGACTTCAAACCAAAAACATTATTTGCCACACATTATCACGAGTTAAATCAACTCACCGAAGATTTAGTGCGTGTAAAAAACTTTAACGTGAGCGTGAAAGAAGTGGGTGATAAAATCATTTTCATGCGCAAGTTGAAAGAAGGGGGTAGCGAGCACAGCTTTGGTATTCATGTGGCCCAGCTGGCTGGAATGCCCAATAAAGTGGTATTACGCGCCAATGAGATTCTCCATTTCCTTGAAAAGGATAAACATAAAAACGAATCGAAAACCAAATTTGACGAGTTGCCAAAAGCTACCGCACAAATGAGTTTGTTTGAGTTAGATCCTAAATCGAAAGCCATTCATGAAATGCTGGAGAAGATTGATATCAACACGATAAGTCCGGTAGAGGCGCTGCTTAAATTGAATGAGATTCTCTCGGTGTTGAAGAAATAAGAATCAGGTTACAGATTTGTGACTTACATTTATGTAAAGATATAGGAGTAAAATCCTTCCCATCACCAAAAATCAAACGGCCGTTTCGATACAAGTTTTCAAAAAGACGAAGACAAATAAATTCATTTATTTAATCCAAATCGTTTGATAATTCGTAAACAGAGAAAATACCTCACTTTATGAAAAATCAAATTGTTTTAATCTTGTTTTTTCTTTCAATTGATACCAATGCACAACAGGTTGGCGGATTCTGCGAAGGGTGTGAAGCCGTGTTTGAATACGGCTCAAAGAAATTGACAAATAGTGATACACTTCCGGACTTCAAAGAGAGCGGACCAAAGCTGGAAATTAGTGGTACGATTTATCAGGCCGATGGGAAAACTACTGCAAAGAATGTGATCCTGTATATCTATCATACGGATCAGAAAGGCATATATCCTCAAAAGGGGAATGAAACAGGCTGGGCAAAAAGGCATGGTTATCTCAGAGGATGGATAAAAACAAATGCCGATGGGAAGTATAAATTTTATACGCTTCGTCCGGCTTCCTATCCTAATTCAAGGGCGCCTCAACATATTCATCCGGTCATTAAGGAACCCAATAAAAACGAATATTATATCGATGAGTATCTTTTTACTGACGACCCATTTCTTGATGAGAACGAGAAGGCCAACCAACAAAAAAGAGGCGGGTCAGGCATCATCACGTTAACAAAAAAACAAGATGGAACCTGGGTGGGGAAGCGTGACATCGTTTTGGGACTGAATATCCCAAATTACTAAGCTGCAAACTCTGATGGATCAATGCTGGTAGGGGGTATATATTTTAAGTAATATTATGCTTCCATCAAGAACTGATTTTCATGAAGACTATCCGTAAAACCGCAATTGGACTGGTAAGCATAATTGGACTGATTGTATTAGTAGTTGTACTATTTTTCCGACAGGAAGCCTACCAACTTTATAAGGTGCTTACTTTCTTTAATGCCGGCTCCATTTCAAGCAACTTTAAGAACGTAAAAAATATTTTCACCACCACTACGGTTCCCAGATCGACCAATCCGTACTACTTTCCAAAACGGACTCAGGCTATTACACTTCCAGAGACTTTTCAATACAAAGATTCAACGGTTAATACTCAGGCCTATCTTGACTTTACACTAACAGATGCTTTGCTAATCATTCGTCATGACACAATCTATTATGAGCACTACTCGAATCAATTTACTGAAGCAGACCATCACATTTCATGGTCGATGTCAAAATCAGTAATCTCAGCCCTCATTGGGATCGCCATCGGTGAAGGGAAAATTAAAAGTATTGAAGAAACAGTCACGGATTATTTGCCTGAATTTGCGGGCACAGGGTATGATAAAGTGAGAATAAAAGATGTATTGCAAATGTCTTCAGGCGTTGGTTTCAATGAAGATTATGGAGATTTCAATTCTGATATTAATGTGATGGGCCGGTACTTTGCCTTAGGCATGCCGATGGCAGATTTTGCCAAACGATTAAAACGAGCGCGCGAGCCGGGCACATACAATTTATATGTAAGTATTGATACTCAAGTATTGGGAATGATTCTTACCAAAGCCACGGGACAGTCTATCACCGACTACATGAAGGAGAAATTGTGGTCGCAAATTGGGGCGGAATCCGAGGCATATTGGATTATTGATAAAAGCGGGATGGAGTTTGCTATTGGTGGATTAAACGCAACCGCCAGGGATTACGCTAAAATTGGTCAACTGTTTTTGGATTCAGGAAGATGGCAGGGGAAGCAAGTAGTGCCTGAAGAGTGGGTGATTGCTTCTGTAACTCCGGATGCTCCGCACGTGATGCCGGGCAAACGAAGTACTGCATTACGAAAAGACGGCTATGGATTTCAATGGTGGATTCCCTATGGGCGTGAGGATGAATTCAATGCGCAAGGTATTTACGGTCAGTTTATTTATATCGATCCCGATAAGGACATTGTGATCGTAAAACTTTCATCCAATTATCATTTTAAGAATGACGATACCGGGTATTTTCACGACCACGAAATTTCCTTGTATCGAAAAATTGTGGAACAGATAAGTAATAATTGAAACTTCAAATGAAGAAAATCCGCTGGGGCATTTTAGGATGTGGCAAAATTGCCCGCAAGTTTGCTGCTGATCTGCGACTTGTCCAAGACGCTGAACTGATTGCTGTTGGAGCACGTGAGCAAACAACAGCCAGTGCTTTCGCTATAGATTTTCCTGCCAAATATGTTCATGGAAATTATGAGGCATTGACAAGTAATCCTGAAGTTGATGTGATCTATGTAGCTACTCCGCACGGTCTTCATTATGAGCACGTGATGTTATGTTTAAAGCACAAAAAAGCAGTACTCTGTGAAAAAGCTTTTGCGATTAATTATCGGCAGGCCAAAGAGATGATTGACTTTGCGAAAACACAGAATACTTTTATCATGGAGGCATTCTGGACTCGCTTTCTACCGCATTATCTGAAGATGAAAGAACTTCTTGGAAAGGGGAAAGTGGGGAAAATAAAATATATAAATGCGGAGTTTGGATTTATTCCAACACCACCTTTCCCTTTACGTTTATATGAACCTTCTTTAGGTGGCGGTGCTCTCCTTGACATTGGCGTGTATCCAATTTTTCTCGCGCTTGATGTGCTAGGCAAACCCGATCACATTGATGCAGTGATGACTCCTGCTTCTACCGGTGTGGACGAACAGTGTGCGATTAATTTCACCTACAGCAGTGGGGCAATTGCTCAATTATTTTGTTCGTTCGCATCTAATCTTGCCACCGGTGCAGATATTGCCGGTGATAATGGCAGGATCAGACTAACCCATCGTTTTCACGGACCGACTACTGTACTTGAATATTATCCGGGCATAGTAGACACACGTGAAATAATTCCTTTTGATAAAGCATCGGGTACTGGTTATGAATACGAAGCAAGACATGTCAATGAGTGTTTAAATATGAATCTTGTAGAAAGCCCGGTACTTACCCACGATCTTACGTTATTATTAATGCAAACGTTGGATATGATTCGCGCTAAAGCAGGGATCAAATATCCAGCTGATTAGAAGATATTTCAGTCTTCATTTTTCATGATATAAATCAGTTTTGTTGCTGTTCGGGTATATTTTGAACGTTCGTTCGCATAAGAAATCACCGATAGTATAACGCGAATGGAATTATTCCCGTCAATTCACGTTATCTTTGCAAATCGGTAGACTCAAATAATTAAGATCATGGCAGAAGCAGCAGTTGTTCCTGAGGTAAGAAGAAAACCTCATTTAAAACAGGAGATCGCATTCATCCTTATCCATTTACTTCCCCTGGGAGCACTGTGGACAGGCGCTACTTTTTTCGATTGGATGGTATGTATCTTCTTATATGTATTCAGAATGTTTTGGGTAACGGGTGGTTATCACCGCTACTTTGCTCACAAATCATACAAAACTTCACGATGGTTCCAGTTTGTAATTGCCTTTATGGCTCAAACCACGGCACAGAAAGGAGCGCTCTGGTGGGCCGCTCATCATCGTCATCACCATCGCCACAGCGACACTCCTGCCGATCCGCACTCCATGAAGATTTATGGATTCTGGTATTCACACGTTGGTTGGATTGTAGGCCCTGATTTTAAGGAGACTGACTATAAAGTGATAGGGGATTACGCAAAATATCCGGAATTGGTTTGGTTGAACAAACATTACCTGGTGCCACCTACCATTCTTGCTATTACCGTAATGGCGCTTGGTGGATGGGTGAATGGAGGAAGTGTATTGGCGATGTTTACTACCGCTGGATTTAGCACACTTTTCATCGGATTCTTTTTAAGCACGGTTATTTTATATCATGCCACATTCTCTATCAATTCAATCATGCACAAGGTAGGAACACAACGCTATGAATCGAATGATGAATCCCGCAACAGCATCTGGTTAGCGTTGGTAACCTTAGGCGAAGGCTGGCATAACAATCACCATTATTATGAAGTAGCCTCGCGACAGGGATTTTTCTGGTGGGAGATTGACATCACTTATTATATTCTGCGTGGCCTTGCTGCGGTTGGCTTGATTTGGGACTTGAAAGAAGTTCCTAAACACATTCTTCATTCAAAAAATAAAAAGGAGGCAGCAGAATTAAGAAGGAAATACGAAGCGCAGAATCCTCGGGGCCCGGTTACGAAAGAGAAGGCAGAGACTGTTGAACCTGCTGAAGTAGAATAGAATCAAGGTGTCTGACATTACCCGGGACACCGGGTATTTGTTAAACACCGTTGCTTATATGCAGAAATCCAATGACGACATCTTTTTGGAGAGTGCCATTAAACTCTTTCGCTATTATAAAAAATTAGGAGAAGGAGCCATTGCCCAATTATCTGACGAAGAAGTTCTCCGTAAACCCAATGAAGCCAGCAACAGTGTAGCATTGATCGTTCATCACCTGAGCGGGAATATGCTATCGCGTTGGACGGATTTTTTAAACTCAGACGGTGAAAAAACGTGGCGAAACCGGGAAGCGGAGTTTGAACAATCCTATACTGACAAAACAACAATGATGAAAGCCTGGGAAGAAGGCTGGAGTTGTTTGTTTACGGCACTGGGAAGTTTGACAGCAAAAGATCTTTCCAGAACTGTTTACATCCGCAACGAGGGCCAACCGGTCCTTGAGGCCATCCAGCGACAACTCGCGCATTACTCTTCCCATGTTGGTCAGATCATGTTTCAGGCTAAGGCGATCAAAGGAGCTGACTTCAAATCGCTTTCCATACCTAAAGGCGGATCAGTTGAGTTCAACAAGAAGAAGTTTGACAAGGAAAAATCCCATAGACATTTTACGGATGGGTTGAAATGATCGTGATCCTAGAAATTATAAAGTTACCTTCAATAGTTGATAAAAATCATGTTTAGAGTATGAGCCAAATCATAAAGTAAGAGTTCGCTTTGTGATATTTTTGGTTCGTTATGAAGTTGTTGGCTCCCTGGATATTTTTGATCTTATACATACTTGCACTCGCAAGGCCATTGGCTCCGCTCTTAGAATATCAGGCTAACCGCGATTTTTTTGCTGAGGTGCTCTGTATAAATAAAGCAAAGCCGGAACTTAAATGTAATGGCCAATGCGCTCTTACGCAAAAGTTGAAAAAAGCATTTAATGATGAAACTCTGCCTATTTCTGTACCTAACACTATTAAGTTAGATGATTACCCGATAGGATTTATTTCGCTGTATAGAAATTCGATAAGACCTGAAATCCTTTTATCATTTTCTTACCCAGATGCCTCTGATGAGATAGTTGTCATAGGATATTCTTTTGAAATCTTTCACCCCCCTTGTGCTGCCTGATACATTGCGTTCTGCTAACCCTCAGGTAAGAGACACGTAAACGTGTACAAAATTTATTCTCTCATGTTCAGGATGATCTGTGCATTACCA
This sequence comes from Cyclobacteriaceae bacterium, assembly GCA_044229915.1. Classification (GTDB taxonomy): domain Bacteria; phylum Bacteroidota; class Bacteroidia; order Cytophagales; family Cyclobacteriaceae; genus ELB16-189. Next base: position 114,735 of record JBGASB010000002.1, on the reverse strand, counting down.
GTGCATGATCGATTCACCTTTCTATGAACATTTTCAAGACAAAAATTAAAACGATTTTTATGAAACGCATATTCTTATATTCATTAATACTATCCCTGGCGGCAACACTTATTAATTGTACAGAAGATGAAGTAGCCGCAGATCCAACTGCTGGCCTTACAAAATTGAACGAAGGCTATGCATCGGGTGCTGCAGCACGAATTGAACTCTGGGGCACCGAAAGTTTTTTTGCCGGCTATAATAAAATTACCACGGTGCTTTATGATTCAATAACCAATAAACGCATTACCGATGCTCATATTCACTTTTTACCTGAAATGGCAATGATGGGCGGGATGAAGCACGCTTGTCCGGTTGAAAATCCCGAGGAAGATGCCGTTAATGAAGGATTTCCCGGGGCCCTTGAATTTATTATGCCCACAAGCGATATGGGTACATGGAAACTGGATATGGAAGTACATAATCACCAGAATGATAAGGATGGCGAAGCAAGTTTTAACATCACTGTAAACAATCCTGTAACACCCAGGCTTAAGTCTTTTGTGACCGACTTAAGCGAAAAGATTTTTGTTAGCTATTATTTTCCAAAAAAAATGAAAGTAGGTGTAAATGATTTTGAAGTGATCGTTTATAAAATGGTTAGCGGTTATGAATTTGCCACGGTCAATGATTATACATTTCAGCTTACACCCGAAATGCCTTCCATGGGTCATGGATCACCAAATAATGTAAACCCAGCTTTTACTTCGAACGGTCATTATTTAGGGAAAGTAAATTTTACCATGACAGGCGATTGGAGATTAAATCTTGTTATTTCCAAAAATGGTACAACTATTAAGGAATTATACTTTGATGTAACCGTAGAGTAGTTTTTTCAGCATGAAAAAAGTATTGGGCCTCCTGCTATTTGTATCTGGAGCTTCATGGGCGCAGGATTCAGATACCTTGCGAACGATTTACTTATCAGAAGTGATGATTCGTTCCAATCTTCAACAGGAAGATACTTTGCAGAATTTTTTTAGGGCAAATAAATCAGCCACTACGGAAGATATTTTGTCCCGTCTGCAAGGCATGTATCTGATCAGAAGAGGCAGTTTTGGCCAGGAACCGGTAATTCGGGGAATGGCAGGAGGTCAAATCAATCTTACTATTGATGGAATGAAAATGTTTGGGGCCTGCACCGATAAGATGGATCCTGTATCCATTTATGTTGAACCACAAAACCTGAAAAGTATTGATATTAATGCCGGATCTGCCGGAGCCCGATTGGGTTCTACGGTGGGTGGATCGGTGGATATGAAACTGGCGGAGCCTCAGTTTTCGTCTACTCATTTTTCTGGAAAAGCAGGTGTAGGGTTTCAATCAGCTGCCCAGGCATTGAATTCGTTTATGAATCTCAATTACTCGCATGGCAAGAGTGCTTATTATACAAGTCTTAATTACAGAACTGCAAATAATTACCGTGCGGGTGGCGGAGAAATAATTCAATATTCGCAATACAATAAGATAAATTTCTCGGCAGCGGGTAAATGGCAAATAAGTGAAGATGTTTTACAGGCCAATGTACTGGTAGATGATGGATGGGATATCGGGTTCCCGGCCCTTCCTATGGATGTAGGTTTTGCCAAAGCAAGGATATTATCCATATCTCATCATCGGTACCGGCCACACCAACGAATAGAACGGCTAACGACAAAAATTTATTATAACACCATCCGCCATTCTATGGATGATAGTAAGCGAACAGACGTTGTCATGCATATGGATATGCCCGGATTTAGTGATACGGCTGGTCTTTTTGCGGAAGGTGAATTCCACAAATTAAAAAATCATAGTATATCCTTCCGCACCGACTTTTATTACAATGATGTACTTGCCGAAATGACAATGTACCCATCGGATGATCTGCCCATGTATATGCAAACATGGCCTTCATCGGGCAGGGCTGTAGCAGGCTTTTATTTGAATGATCAGGTCGTACTAAATTCGAAAACGAAAATTTCAATAAATGGAAGAATCGATGCGGCTCAAACTTATTTGAAAGAGGGATTTGGTATGGATCAGCTCGAGGTATTTTACCCGGAGGTAAGCAGTACCTATAACAAAATAGTGAAATCTTTTAATCTGAAATTGAATCGCATGATTGGCAACTCTCTGATTGCAGACGTAAGCCTGGGGTATGGTGAACGCATGCCAACAATAAGCGAGATGTTTGGCTTTTATCTTTTTAATAAAATGGATGGATACGATTATGTAGGTAATCCAAATTTGAAAGCTGAAACCAATTTGTCTGGCGAGGTAACTCTTAATTATTATCGCAACAAATTTCAATTATCAGTCTCAGGCTTTTACAATTATATGCCTGATTACATTTATTCAGCCATACAGCCTGACTTATTACCAATGACACCCGGGGCCAATGGAGTAAAGATTTATAGCACTATCTCTTACGCCACCATTTTTGGAGGCGAGACAAGCTTGCTTTACAATCTTACACGATCCGTTCAATTAATCACTGCCTGGAAATATAGCAAAGGACAAAATAACGAGGAGGTTCCTCTTCCCATGATGCCTCCTTTGTTAGCAACATCCTCCTTGCGATATAGTTATAATAGCGTTTCAGTTCAACTGGAAAACGAAACGGCTTTGCAGCAAGAAAGAATAAATACATTTTTTGGTGAGGATTATACACCGGGATATTCCGTCATGAATGTTCGTGCATCGTATGTCTTGAATATAAATGAAAAGCGAATTGAGCTTACGGCAGGTGGAGAGAATATATTTGATAGTAAGTACCACAATCACCTGGATTGGGGAAATATCCCCAGGCCTGGAAGAAATATAACAGCAAGCTTGTCTTTCTCTTTTTAAAAATTCCTGGTGTCTTTACTTTAATGATTTTAGTCATATTATTGGCGCTAGATTATTGTGTCTTTTGTTCTTCAAGAAATAACATATGAGGGAGAAAAAGATGCGTACACTGGCAGAACCGTTTCGAATCAAAATGGTGGAGCCAGTAAGGATCACTACCGAAGAATACAGAATAGAAACGCTTAAAAACTGCGGCTTCAATCCCTTTCTGCTTCATTCCAATGATGTATTCATCGATCTGCTTACTGACAGCGGCACGGGTGCCATGAGCGATCGCCAGTGGGCTGGCATGATGATGGGTGATGAAAGTTATGCAGGGGCACGAAGTTGGTTGCACCTGGAAGAGGTCGTAAAGGAATTGACGGGAATGCCTCATATCCTACCTACACATCAAGGTCGGGCAGCAGAAAGAATTCTGTATGGAATATTAGGAGGCAAGGGCAAAGTCTTTTTCAGCAACACACACTTTGATACGACCCGCGCCAACATAGAATTCACTGGTGCCACAGCTATTGATATCATGCCTGAACATGCCACCGATCCGGAAATAGATCTTCCCTTCAAGGGGAACATCGACACGCATAAATTGAAAGAACTGATCATTCAATATGGGGAAGAGAATGTTGCTGCGGTGATCATGACCGTTACCAATAATTCATCGGGAGGGCAGCCGGTAAGCATGGGCAATGTGAAGGAAGTAAGAAAAATTTGTGATGCGTATAATCTCATGTTAGTGATTGATGGCTGCCGGATTGCAGAGAATAGTTATTTCATTAAACACCGCGAGTCTGGCTATGAGGATAAATCGTATGAAGACATTGCGAAGGAAATGCTTCGGTTGGCCGATGCATTTGTGATGAGTGCCAAAAAAGATGGACTTGTTAACATGGGCGGACTTTTAACCATGAAAGATGATGCATTGAGCCAGAAATGCACCAACCTGTTAATAATATCGGAAGGGTTTGCTACGTATGGTGGCTTGTCGGGCCGCGACATGGAAGCAATTGCCATTGGGTTAAAAGAAGTGTTTGATCCGGATTATCTTCATTACAGAATTCGAAGTACTGCCTACCTGGGAGAACATTTAAAAGCAAAGGGCATTCCGGTAGTTTGGCCTATTGGAGGGCATGCGGTGTATATTGATGCAAAGAAATTGTATCACAATATTCCGGTTGAAGAATATCCGGGGCAGGCGCTGGTTTGTGATTTGTACACGCAAGGGGGCATTCGATGTGTTGAAGTAGGCAGTGTGATGTTTGGTAAGTATGACCAACAGGGAAAACTCATTCCGGCAAAAAATGAATTGGTTCGGCTGGCTATTCCGCGCAGGGTATATACACAAAGTCACATCGATTATGTGATTGATGTCTTTGATGATATCCTTGAAATGAAGGATCAAAAGCGTGGATTCAAAATAACTTATGAGCCACCTTTCTTGAGGCACTTTACAGCAAAGTTTGAAAAGCTTTCCAAGGGCTAGCTTTAGCATTAATCCATCTTCAACGCATCCACTGGATTGTTTTTTGAGGCTCTCAACGTTTGTGATCCAATAGTTAAAATACCTAACACCAACAGAATGAAGGTTCCCAGTATCACGGTTCCAAATCCAAACTCAACCCGGTTCGGGAATTCCTGAAGCCATAGATTGTTGATTAGATAACTTAACGGAGCTCCAATTAAAACAGACACGGCCAGCATTCTTAAAAACCCTTTGGAAAGCAGAAGTGCAATACTATAATCCCCGGCACCCAGAATTTTTCGAATGCCCACTTCTTTTGTTTTACGCTCAGCTGTATAGGTGGCCATACCTAACAATCCTAAACAGGCAATAACGATTGCCAGGAAAGAAATGAACCCTAAAATGGCAACGATGTCAAAAATGGCATGATGGGTAGCTTGCAACTGGTCATCAAAGAATTCATACTTAAAGGGATGAAGGGGATCAAGTTTTTTCCACGTACTCTCAAGACTGGCCATCGTACTCATCAAATCCGTTGAACTCAACTTTACATTGAGGTATTCAAAGTGCTCCGGTTGATTACGAGCCATCATGGGTTTAATCTCATGCTCATTGACTAATAATCTATATCTAAAATCTTTTACCACCCCGATGACCTTGAATTGTTCACCACCCCATTTTGTCTCCAGAATCTCTCCAACAATTTCTGATGAATGTTTGAAGCCTAATTGCTTTACCATGGCTTCGTTGACCAGGATATTCTCAGCAGGTTCTTTATGCATAAAATTTCTTCCGGCAATGAGTTTAATGCCAAGATTGTCCATGAAATTTTCATCAGCCAGCAATAAGTCATTGCTATAGTATTCATCAGTGCTTCCTGCTTTTCGCACCTCATTACCATTACTTCTTCCAGCAGCGGGAATCACATCGCTTGCAGAAATGGTAGTTACCCCTGTCACACTCTGCAATTCGTTAGAAAGCTTCTCAGGGTCTATTCCCTGCAATTCAATATTAACTATGTTATGGGTGCTGAAGCCATAATCAAAAGAAATGAAATGTTTGAATTGATTGTAAATCAAAATCGATGTCGTGATAAATAACAACGAGATAACAAACTGTGAAACGCCTAATACTTTTCGCATACCCAATTTTCCTGGCGTCTCATGACTCAGGTTTTTAAGGGCATTGATGGGTTGGTGCTTCGATAGATAGAGGGCTGGGTACAAACCAGCCAGAAGACCAATCACCAAAGCAAAACCAAGGAAGATCAGGTAAACCGAGGGTATGGAAGGAAGCTCAAAATTGAGATATTTGTTCACCCACAGTCCCTTGAAGGCCGGGGCAAGGATAAGCAACATAAGTATGGCCATGACCAGTGCAAGCAATGCTGTGATGATCGATTCACTTAAAAATTGAAAGATCAGATTTTTCCGGAGTGCTCCTGTCACTTTGCGCACTCCTATTTCTTTAGCACGGGTAAGAGCTCGTGCAATAGAGAGATTCGTATAGTTGAGGCAAGCCGAAATCATAATTACTAAGGCAAGCAAGGATAGAAAGTAATAGGCTATCAGTGGCAAACGGTTGTTGGTATCGTTGCCTGTAAGACCTAACGCTACATCGCCAAGTTTTTGCGGGAGGAGTTTGAATCCTTTCGTTTGCTCGGAGGTTATGTTGACATATTTATGAGCTACCAAATTAGTTAAGGCAGTGGACAGGTCATCTGAATTTTTTCCATTCTGCAGGAGCGCAAATGTATAGGTACGAAAATACCATTCCCAATTGTCCATGAGATCGTCAAGTTTCTTTTCTGCAACAAGCGATTGTCGCGTAGAGGACGAAACCAATACGTCAAATTTTAAATGCGATACATACCTGGATTCATCAATAACACCGGTGATGGTAAAACTTCCCCAAGGAACAGCGGCTGACCCAACTCCATCAAAATCCTGCGGAAAAGGAAGTTGCCTGTCCGCAAACTCAACTGTTTTGCCAATGGGATCTTCATCATTAAATAATTGATATGCTATTTCGCTGCTGATGATCATTGAACGGGGACTTGAAAGAGCTGTGGCTTTGTCACCCTTTTCTAGGTCAAAGCTAAAGATGTTGAAGAACGATGGTTCGGCAAAATAGCCACGCATATCTGCGAGCTTTTGCTGATACATAACATCACCACCCACACCTGGTGTCAGATTAGTTGTTTCTTCTACGATGGGATACTCCGCCTTTAATGCGCTGGCTAATGGAAAGGGTGATGTTGCATACGGTTGGCGTGAGCCTTCATAATCCGAAAGGATGCGATATGTGCGATCTTTCTTTTCATGAAACTGATCATATCGGTTCTGATCCGCCAGCATCAGGATTATCAACATACACACCGACATAGCCACCGCCAACCCGAATATGTTGATGGCAGAAAAAACCTTGTATTTAAGAATATTCCGAATGCCAACTTTGAAATAATTTTTATACATGCCCGTTGAATTAAGTTGATACGAATTATTGAATGACTTCATAAACTCAGGCCTGAAATATTTGATTACACTCCAACTGAATTTCCACTTTGCTTTACGCGGAGCTGTTTCGGCTTGTTTTATAAAAACCTCCGTTAAGTCTCCTTCAATCTCTTCGAGATAATCCTCGCGGCAAAACCAGCGAAGAAACTGTATAGCTCTTTTTGGAGGAAGTACTTTCATTACTCTGATTTCAAACTATTCACCGGGTTCATTAATGCAGCTTTGAAAGATTGGTAACTTACAGTAAGCAATGTGATGATCAGGGCTCCGACTCCGGTAACGATAAAGACCCACCACGAAATTTCGATGCGATAACTGTATTGTTGCAGCCACTGATTAATATAGTAGTAAGCTAATGGCGTGGCCAACAAAACAGAGATTACTACAAGAACTACGAAATCACGAGACAATAGCTTCCACACATTAAAAACGGTAGCTCCCAATACTTTCCGAATGCCGATTTCTTTAGTGCGCTGGCTGGCAGCAAAAGCGGCTAATCCAAAAATGCCAAGGCAACTAATAAAAATGGTTAAGGCAGCAAACACCGTTGCGATTTTACCAATACGCTCTTCATCGTTAAACAAGCGCGCGTAGTCATCGTCTTGAAACTTATAATCAAAAGGTGCTGAAGGGTCATGCTTTTTAAAAACAGCTTCAATTTTCTCTAAGGCATCATGAACAGCAACCTGCGAATTTAATTTAATGGTTAGATAACCGTTCCCTTTATAACTAAGGTAATACAGGTGCGGGCTTTGTTTTGAAAAGGGTGTCCATCGGATCTGATCTTTAATTACTCCAATTATTTCTTTTTCTTTTCCGTAGCCAAAATTAATCTTCTTCCCAATCACGCTCTCGGCAGAAATAAGTTTGGCAAACATTTCATTCACAATGACCGCTGATGAATCGGTACTAAACTCACGCGAAAAATCTCGTCCCTCAATGAACTGAAAGCCATTTGTTTTCGGAAAGTCATGACTGCAACTATTCATAGCAACCAAAGGTTGATTGGCAGGATCTTTTCCTTCCCAGGTTAATGATGCATCCGCGCCCATGCTCCCTGTAATTGGAAAATCGGATTTAGCCATATTGGCCACTACACCTGTTGATAGAAGTTCCTCACGCAGTGTATTGTAATTTACCTTAGCCAAATCTTCAGTGCGAACACCCAGGTGGAACAGACCAGCACGATCAAAGCCAACAGGCCTGTCTTTTGCATATTGAATTTGCTGAAATACAATGATGGTGCTGATAATTAAAGTAGTGGAAATAGTAAATTGAAAAACAACCATTGCTTTTCTGGGCAATGCAGCATAGCGACCAGCCTTAAAGGTGCCTTTCAGCACTTTTACCGGATTGAACGCTGATAAAAAATAAGCCGGATAGCTGCCAGCAAGCAAACTTGTGACAATGATAAACGCCAGCGAAATCAGGATGAAATACAAATTACTCCAGGGTATCGTTATTTGCTTATCAGATAAATCATTAAACCAGGGGAGGCTTAACACCACAAGAATAATTGACATCATAAAAGCAATTAGTACCATGAGTAACGATTCGGTCAAAAACTGATTCATCAACTGCTTACGCACCGAACCTAACACTTTACGGATGCCCACTTCTTTCGATCGTCTTTCGCTTCGCGCAGTGCTTAGGTTCATGAAATTAATGCACGCTAAAATCAAGACAAACGAACCCACTATACCAAACATCCACACAAATCGAATTTTTCCTCCGGTACTTTCTTCATTTTTAAATTCGCTATGGAAATGCCACTTTTCTATTGGGAACAGAAAACCTTTAGGCTTCAATGACTTCATGTCATCCGATCCTTTTTCATAGAGCAAGTTTTTTATTTTCAAATTTGCCTCATCTATCAAATTCTTATCATTCAATAGAACAAAGCATTGGTACGAGATGTCTTCCCAACTATCAGCATTTTTGGAGGGTTGAGATTTAAAATAATATTCCATGGGTAGAAGTAACTCTACCTTATGAAATTCTGAATTAGCTGGGAAATCTTCGAACACTCCGGTTATTAGCAAGTTATCATGATTGTACTTAATCATTTTACCTATTGGATCACCGCCCACTAAATCATGGGCGAGTTTTTGTGACAACACAATAGAGTGAAGTTCTTTTAATGCACCTTCACCACCCTGCAGCATGTTCATTGAAAAAATCCTGATAAAGTCTGGCTCCACAAAGAGGCCGGACCTGGAAACGGAGACTTCTTCGTAACTAATAATTCGGTCAGTTGGATAAGTTGCTATAGCCACCTCATCAAATTTCGGGTGATTATTTTTTAACTCAGCACCCATGGCTGGTGGGGCACCACTTTCGGTAATTACTTCTCCTCCAAAGGTAAGGCTGAAATATACAGCGGCCAGTCGATCGTAATTTTTGAACGACTTATTAAAACTCAACTCATCAAAAATCCAAAGGCCAATTAATATCGCTACTGCCATGCCGATAGCCAACCCACTGATATTGATCAGGGAATAACTTTTACTACTCAAAAGATTGCGCCACCCGATTTTGAAATAGATTTTATACATACCGTATGCATTAGGTTGATAACTGTTGAATGACTTCATAAACTCAGGCCGGAAGTATTTGATCACACTCCATGCAAATTTCCACTTCGCTTTGCGTGGTGATGTTTCTGCTTGTTTTATAAAAACCTCCGTTAAATCTCCTTCAATCTCTTCGAGATAATCTTCGCGGCAAAACCACCGGAGGAATTGAATAGCTCTTTTGGGTGGAATCGCTTTCATCAGCCAAATGAGATTTTAGGAATCTGCTTGTAGATGCTATTCCTTAAATCATATTGTGCATCAAGCATTCTCTTACCTAATGCGGTAATGACATAGAATTTTTTACGCCTGCCTCCGCGGTCTTCGGTTATTCCTCCAAACCTTGATTTAACAAAGCCTTTGTCTTCAATGCGCTTGAGCGCTACGTGAACAGCACTGATGTTCACTTTTTTATTCAATTTAAGTTCCAGGTTTTCAAGGATTGCCACTCCATATGCTTCATCGTGCAATGCCGCTACCATAAGCAATACGAGCTCTTCAAATTCACCAAGGGATTGCTGTGCCATAAGATTATTTACTTAACAAACGTGAATGTAATGGATTAGTTTCACTTTTGTTAAGTAAAGAGGAGAAAAATTGTTGTTCGCTGTTGGTTATTCGGTATTCACGAATAATCTTAGCAATCCAATAACGATCAACGAGTAGCGATTTTATTCCGATCTCAAACTATTCACAGGATTCATCAATGCGGCTTTGATAGCCTGAAAACTAACTGTCAGTAGGGTCAGGAAGATAGCACCTACCACGGTAACTGCGAATATCCACCATGAAATTTCCATACGATAAGCGTATTGCCGGAGCCACTCATTCATGAAGTAGTAGGCTATAGGAATAGCAATCAAGCAAGAGAAGATCACCAATATCACAAAATCCAGCGAGAGCATTTGCCAGAGTTTAATTACGGATGCACCGAGCACTTTCCGAATTCCTATTTCTTTTGTTCGTTGCTCGGCTACGAAAGAAGCAAGGCCAAATAGCCCCGAACAGCTTATTAGGATGGCAAAGATGCTGAATATTGCCGCTAACGTGCCAATGCGTTCTTCCGCCTTAAACTTGGTGTTATATTCATCATCGGCAAATTTATAATCGAACGGAGCCGTGGTGATGAGTTGATTGAAGGTTGTCTGTAATATGGGCAACGCTACATGAGCACTCATGGCAGGGTTTAGGCGAATGTAAATCCACTCCTGATCGCGTTTACTTAAAAAATAAAGACAAGGATCGGTAGGTATAAACGGTGACCCTTTTACCATGTCTTTGATCACACCAATGATGGTAAACTCACTGTGGTCATCGCCCCGGTTTAATGTTAAGGTTTCTCCCACCGGATTCTCCAGCCCCATAAGTTTCAAGGCTGTTTCGTTTATGACTACGGCTGAACTGTCGGTAGAAAATTCACGCGCGAAATCGCGCCCATCTACAAAGTTCCAACCAATTGTTTTTCCATATTCGAAAGTAACACTGTTGATATTGAAGCTGGGGTCATCCAGTTCGGTTCTCTTTCCTTTCCATTCAAACCCTCCGTTCCATCCCAACGTACTGGTGATTGAGTAATCCGATTCTGCCATCTCAATAGCTGCACCAGTCTTTTTAAATTCATTTCGTAAAACATCATACTTACCTTTTAATTCGGGCGAGCGTGAGTGAATTGAAATTAGACCTTCGCGTTCATATCCTACCGGGCGATCTTTAGCAAACTGAATCTGTTGATAAACGATAATTGTTCCGGCAATCAGGCTTATTGAAACTGTAAACTGCACAACCACCAATATTTTTCTTGGTAGTGATGAAAAGCGACCCGCCTTAAATGTTCCTTTCAATACTTTTAATGGATTGAAAGAGGACAGGTAGAGTGCAGGATAACTTCCCGCCAGAATACCCGTTAAAATCGTAAACGCAAAGATCCCCAACCAAAAGAGCGGTTGATTCCATGGGATAGAAATATTTTTATCGGATAGGGTATTGAAGCCAGACAATGCCCCCTTCACCAGTAATAGCGACAAGATCAATGAGATAACGGCTACCAGGATTGACTCACTAAAGAATTGTTGAATTAATTGTGCGCGATGTGATCCAATTGATTTTCTGATTCCCACTTCTTTTGCCCTTTTTTCGGAACGAGCCGTGCTCAGGTTCATAAAATTGATGCACGCCAGTATCAACACAAACACACCGATGGTACCGTATAGCCAAAGGAATTTCATTTGGTCGCTGGTAACGGGTCGGCCATCTTTAAACTGAGACGATAAATGCCATTCACTCATCGGTAGAAGAAAAAGTGCTGGTTTTGATTTGGCCGTTTCGCTGTTGACATGCGGCAACATAGCATCTTTTATGACAGATGATGCATTTGAAATATCAATACTTGTTTTTAGCTGAACATAGATGTTCATGTTATAATTATCCCACACGTTAAGATTGCTCCACCCTGTGAGGTATAAATCCAAGGGTGCAAAAAATGAAGCTTCGTGAAATTCAGAATTTTTAGGAAGATCTTCATAGATGCCGGCCACTGTCAAATCCCATTTTGCATCCATGGTTACGATCTGATTGATCGGATCGGCAGACCCAAAGATTTTCTCAGCCAGAGACGCAGAGAGCAGAATGGATTTCATATCGTTGATTCCTTTCGATGTTCCCTTTAGAATCTTTAAGGAGAACATTTCCACGCCTTCGGGCTGCATGAAGTAACCGCGTTGTGTAAATTTATTTTCACCCAAGGCCAATACACGTTCCTCAATGCGTTGACGCACCAATACTACATTTTCGAACTGTGAATTGTATTCGGATTTGAGAAGCGTTCCCAGTGCAGTGGGGTGCACAGGGTTGGATATAATTTCATTATTGAACAAATGATTGCGATACACTTTGGCAATGCGATCATAGTTTGCGTGGTATTTATTAAACGACAACTCATCGTAAATCCATAATCCGATTAACATCGCTACGGACATGCCTAATGCCAATCCACCAATGTTTATAATGGAATACCCTTTATTCTTCAATAGATTTCTCCATCCGATCTTAAAATAACTTTTATACATGCCGTAGGTGTTTAATTTTTGATATCCCTCTGTTGGTCTGATTATGCCTGGCCGGAAGAGCAATAGTACATCGAAAACGAACTTCAAATCTGTTTTCCTCTTTCCACTTTGTGCTTTTCGCTCTTCATATAATTCCATCAAATCTCCTTCTATGTACTTCAATAACTTCGGGTGACAGTACCACCGGAAGAATTTCAGAAAGAGATTGGGCGGATTTGTCTTAATCATTTTCAAACTCACTTTGTTTAGTAGGCAATTAACAGTATGCAATAGGCAATTGATTCATTTGCCTACCGCTCATTGCCTACTGCCTATTTTTTATTCCGATCTCAAACTTTTTACCGGATTTTCCATCGCTGCCTTAATAGCCTGAAAGCTGATTGTCAATAAAGCGATCATGACCGCACCACCGGCAGCAACTAAAAATATCCACCAGTGAATGGTGATTCTATACTCAAAACCTTTTAACCAATTATTCATAGCATAATAAGCAACAGGCATGGAAAAGATAATCGAAACGATTACCAGCTTCATAAAATCTTTAGATAATAAGGCCGTTATTTGTGAAACACTCGCGCCTAATACTTTGCGGATGCCCACTTCCTTCGTGCGTTGCTCTGCGGTAAAAATCACCAGTCCTAATAGCCCCAGGCTAGAAATGAATATCGCCAGAAAAGCAAAATATCCCGAGAGCTGATTAACAACCTGCTCGCTTTGATACAAGGAGGCGTATTCCTCATCGGCAAATTGATAGTTAAATATGAATTCGGGATTTAACTTTTTATGAAGTTCCCCCAGGTCAACCAAAGCAGAGCTCGTTTTTTCAGGGTCCGTGCGGATGAGTGCAACACCCCAGAGACTTCTTCTGGTTGAGTTTAACCTGAGTACCAACGGCTCGATAGGGACATGAAGAGAATTGAAATGAAAATCTTTTACGACACCAATAATGGTTCCTTTTACACCCCAAAATGTAAGCGGCATTCCGACTGGTTCTTTATACCCAATGATTCGCAATGCCTGTTCATTGATCAAATAATTAGCGGAGTCAGCCATCTCCTCAGCAAAATCACGACCAGCTATAATCGTGGCCTGCATCGTTTTCACAAAATCATATCCTACGGCAACTTGCACAAATATAGGCTTTGTATCAGGTGCCTTACCTTCCCACTCCACTCCTCCAGTGGTGTTTTCAATTTGCAAAGGTCGCTGAGATATTTGACTAATATCCAGGATGCCTTGAATTTTTAGCGCTTCCTGCTTGAATGTGTTGAAGTTGGACGCAATTTTTCCCGATAAGGGTAGATAAATGAGATTATTTTTTTGATATCCCAGGTTTTTAGTTTGAATGAATGTTACTTGTCCGGAGATCACAATCATGCCGAATATAAAAATCATCGATAAGGCGAATTGAAATACCACCAATCCTTTTCTGAAATAGAGTGCGGTGGCACTGGTTTTTAAGTTTTGTTTCATCACTAGGATCGGCTTAAAAGACGATAGCAGCAGGGCTGGGTAACTTCCAGCAATAATACCCGTGATCAACGTTAAAGCGACCATGCCCAACCAGAATGTTTCGTCACTTAGTGGAGCTTGAATGTTTTTACCGGTTAGCAAATTGAATTGTGGCAACAAGGTTATCAGTGCTACCAAAGCCAGCACTACAGCGATGGAAGTAAGCATCATGGCCTCGAGCATGAATTGACTGATCAATGCAGTTTTGAAGGCACCATTTACTTTTCTCACGCCAATTTCCTTGGCTCTCTTTAGCGAACGGGCAGTACTCAAATTCATAAAATTGACACAGGCTATCAGCAGGATGAATATGGCCACCAAACTAAAGAGCTGCACGTATTCTATCCGTCCGCCTGCGACTTTTCCATCTTTGAAGTTGGAGTAAAGATACTTTTCACCAAAGGGTTGTAAGCTCAATTCAAGTCGATCGAGATCGGAATACTTCTTATCATAGTTTCTGATAAAATGCTGAAGCTTTGGCTTGAGTGCTTCGGCATTTGCATGCTCACGCAGTTTGATGAATGTAGTAGGGCCGCTATTATGCCACTCTTTCACCCATTGATTTCTTTCAACAAATAAATCCCAGTTGATAACGTATTCAAATTTATCAGAAACGTTGTCACCCGGATCATCAAAAACGGCAGTTACTTTTAGGTCTCTGTAATTCTCAAACCGCACTGACTTATCCATGGCCAGTTCAGGGCTTCCAAAGAAAGCAGTTGCCATTTTTCTGGAGATGGCAATACTTTCTGGTGTGTTCAATGCAGTTTCTTTGGAGCCTAGCAGCAAGGGATAAGAAAATATTTTGAAAAAATCTGCCCCGGCAAAATTTCCGGCCAGCTTCATCCTTTTGTCATCAACACCGAAGGTTCTCCATTCGCTGGTGTAGTTACAGGCATATTCTACTTCGGGCAATACTCTCTTTAATTCTTCGCCTAAAAGACCGGGCGTATCATAGCCCCCGTAGGTGATTTCATGACCTGAGTACTCGGTACTGGTGATGGTATAAATGCGATCCAGATCTTTGTGAAAGGCGTTCATGTTGTATTCATCTTGCACCCACAGTGCGATAAGAACACTACAGGTCAAACCAAGAGCCAGCCCTGAAATATTGATGAAGGAGAAGGTTTTATTTTTTATAAGATTTCTCCATCCGATTTTAATATAGCTTTTATACATACCGTAGGTATTTAAATGTTGATATCCTTCAGTTGGCCTAATGATGCCTGGCCGGAAGAGCAATAGTACATCGATAACGAACTTCAAATCTGCTTTCCGCTTTCCACTTTGTGCTTTTCGCTCTTCATATAATTCCATCAAGTCTCCTTCTATGTATTTCTGCAACTTCGGATGACAGAACCATCGGAAGAAGCGAAGAAAGACTTTGGGTGGACGATCCATGTAGTTTTAAATATTCGTTATTCCGATCTCAAGTTGGTGATCGGACTTATCCAGGCAGCCCTTAGCGATTGATAACTGATGGTGAGTAGCGCAATCAAAATGGCCACCGAGCCCGTGATAACAAAAACATCCCAGCCGATTTCAATACGGTAAGCGTAGTCTGCTAGCCATTGGCTCATCAAATACCAGGCAATCGGAGTAGCGATTGCGAATGCGATAACAACCAATTTAATAAAATTCCAGGTGAGCAGTTGAAAGACGCTGTTTACAGTTGCGCCTAACACCAACCGCACACTGATTTCTTTGCTGCGCTGTTCCACCATAAATGCGGAGAGCGCAAACAAACCAAGACATGCCACCAGAATCGCCAACACTGCAAATGAAGTAAATATCCGGCCCATGCGTTGCACATCCGCGTACATGGCAGCATAACGTTCATCTAAAAAACTATATCGAATGGGCTGATGAGGTGCAAACCTGGTCCACACATGGCTGAGCAATTGAATGCTCTCGCTCATGTTACCGGGTTTTAATTTAACGGCCAATACGGATGCTTCAGATCCCAACACCATGGCCAGTGGTTGAATATCCTCGCGAAGCGATTCGAAATGAAAATCTTCTACGATACCCACCACAGTCCAAAGACCTGCATAATTGTAAATCCGCTTACCAATCATGTTGCCGCCTAATTGTTTGGCCATTTTCTGGTTGATGAGGATGGCACTTGAATCAGAAGCAAGATCGCCCTTAAGGTCGCGACCTTCCACTAGTTTAATTCCAAGAGTACTTAAGTAGTACGGATCGATTCTCCAAAACTGACTGCCCACTCCCGGGTCGATATCTTCGCGCCCTTCATTCCAGAAACTATTGCCGTTTCTTTTTGATCCGCGCACGGGTAAGTAATCGCCCGTACTTACTTCTACTACCTGCGGTAGGGCACGCAGTTCATCAGCGAACGCTACCACCTGGCCACCTAATGTGTTCGTGCCTTGTAGCAGCAATACTTGCTCTTTATCGTAACCTACTTTTGTATTCAGAATAAAATTCATTTGGCGATAGATTACCAACGTGCCAACAATCAAAATAATGGAAGTAGTAAACTGAAACACCACCAGTGAGCTACGCAAGGGCGAACTTTTCGCGCCTCGTGTTAAGTTTCCTTTCAGAACCTGAATAGGTTTGAAAGCCGACAGATAGAGTGAAGGATAAATTCCTGCAAGAATGCCAACGCTAACCGCGAGTACAATCAAAGTGGGAGCAAACCAAAACTCATTCCACGGTAATTGGATGGATTTACCTGAAATCGTATTGAAATACGGTAACAACAAACCGGCAATGGCCAACCCAATTAAAAACGAAATCACGCTGAACAAAACAGACTCATGCAGAAACTGGCTTACAATGTTCGAACGCAAAGAACCTACCGCTTTTCTTAAGCCGATTTCTTTTGCACGGTTGGCCGACTTGGCAGTAGAGAGATTTATGAAATTGATTACAGCGATTAGTAAAACGAACAATGCAATTCCGCCAAATAACAAAACGATTCTTATATCACCATGCACTAGATTATCGTCAATATCGCTGGAATAGAGATGAACTTTGCTAAGTGGTTGTAGTTCGAGGTGTGCGTTTTTTTCTTTAAAGATTTTATCAATCTCGCTTTGTGGCATCCCGTCTTTCAACATATTGGGGATGAAATATTTTTCAATGATACCTTTTGAAAGTTTTGCTTCGAGAGCTTGAATGTCTACACCATCCTGCACTTTTATATACGTAGCATAATTGCTTGCATTCCATGTTTTCTGCTCACCGTCCCAGAATTGCAAGCCCTCCGTACCAATTAAGAAGTCGAACTGAATGTGCGAGGTAGGCTTAAAGTCTTCGATTACTCCACCCACCGTATAAGGTTGGCTGACCTGATTGTTTACAATAAGTAATTTACCTACGGGGTCTGTATTAGGAAAGTACTTATCGGCTTTGCGCTTGGTGATAACAATGGCCCCCGGCTGTGTTAATGCCGTAGTAGGGTTTCCGTAAATAAATTTTAACTCAAGCATGTTGAGGAGTGCCTGATCGAAATAGACAAAACCTTCATCGTAAGCATTATCTTCCACGCCATCAGGGCGCACCTGGTTAGGACCTGCACCAAACAATTCGCTGTTATTGTAGCGACCCGATTCTATGACCTCCGCAAAATCTTCTTTTAAGGCAGCTGCCATTGGTGCCGGAAAAGCCAGACCTTTTTTTACATCGCCTTCTTGAGTAATTACCCCCAGTACCCGAAAGAGTTGAGGTGAATAGTGCTGATCGTACGACAGTTCTTCTTTTATGAATAATGCGATCAACAAGCAAGCAGCCACACCAACAGCAAAACCCCCGATCTTTATAGATGAATACATCTTTTGTTTTACCAGGTTTCGCCAACTAATCTTGAGATAATTTTTTAACATACCATAGGTGTTTAAGTGTGTATAGCCTTCTGATGGTCTTATAATACCAGGCCGGAACAGCAGCAGCACATCAATCATTAATTTCAAATCTGCTTTCCGTTTTCCCCTTTTTGATTTTCGATCTTCATACAACTCTATCAAATCTCCTTCGATGCTATCTCTCAGCTTGGGATGGCAATACCAGCGGAAGAAGCGAAGGGGGAGACGTGGAGGTGCTTTTGACATATTGTTTAAGGAGTTGTTTGTTATGGGTTGTTCGCAAATCATCTGCGAACAACCAACGACTATTAACTATTAACGATTTTAACATTCCACGCCATCTTCGGTATAGCACTCCATAATTCATCGCGTGTGCTCTTGGTGTACTCCATTGCTTTTTTGCCATAGGCGGTTATTTGAAAATATTTCTTGGGTCGACCCGCACGTTCTTCTGTGGCTTCTCCGTCAAATGATTTGAGGTAACCCTTATCTTCAAGCCGTTTCAAGGCGGTTTGAAGTGCGCCCACACTCACACTGCGTGAAAGCCGGTTTTCAATTTCTCTTTTGATTGATACACCGTACGCATCTTTGTATAGAACCCCAACCGTAAGCATCACCACTTCCTCAAATTCGCCCAATTGATATTTCTTCATAAGTAACAGGTAATTAATTCCTATTTGTAGTATTAATAATTGTGCCAGAGTCAAAAACCGGAATAATCAAGCATATTAAGGCATTGCGTTACCCAAACCTGTTCAACAACGAACAATTCTGCGCACAACCGAACATATAATTAGATCACCAGATGTGCACGGTTTGCATTAAATTCACATCTCAATCATCTATCTATGAAACTTAACCAGGTGACCGAAACTCAAACCTATGATGCTATCGTAATCGGCTCCGGAATTTCCGGGGGCTGGGCAGCCAAAGAACTTTGTGAGAAAGGATTGAAAACATTGGTTTTGGAACGCGGCCGCAACATTGTTCACAATCAGGACTATCCAACGGCAACAAAGAACCCTTGGGAACTTCCGCATCGCGGCCGACTTTCAGAAGAATTCCTGAAAGCAAATCCCCTGATCAGCAAGTCGGCAGGCATCGGTGAGGATAACGAACATTTTTTCATTAAAGACAAAGATCATCCGTATGTTCAGGAAAAACCATTCGATTGGATCCGTGGCTATCAGGTGGGTGGTAAGTCGCTTACGTGGGGTCGTGCATGTCAACGCTGGAGCGAATACGAGTTCACGGCACCCGCACGATTTGGGTATGGTATCGATTGGCCGATTCGATATAATGATGTAGCCCCCTGGTATTCGCATGTAGAAGATTTTATTGGTGTGTGCGGAAATAAGGATGGAGTTGAGTCCATGCCCGATGGTGAGTTTCTTCCTCCGTTCGATTTAAACTGTGTGGAAACACATCTTCAAAAGAGCATCAAAGAGAATTTTGGTCGTCATCTGGTACAGGCCCGCTGGGCGCACATCACCAAACCGAAAGACATTCATTTGAAACAAGGCCGCGGGCAATGTCAGGCAAGAAACCTTTGCATGCGTGGTTGCCCGTTTGGAGGCTATTTCAGTTCAGTGTCTTCTACCTTGCCGTGGGCCGAGAAAACCGGGAATCTCACGGTTCGTCCGCATTCAGTTGTGCACTCTATTATATATGATGAGAAGAAAGGAAAGGCTTCGGGGGTGCGTATCATAGATGCTAATACAAAGGAAGTGGTTGAGTATTTCGCCAAAATTATTTTTGTGAATGCTTCGGCCCTGAATAGTAACCTGGTACTATTGAATTCAAAATCCAATCGTTTCCCGAATGGATTGGGTAATGACAATGGATTGCTTGGCAAGTATGCAGCGTTTCATATTTATCGGGGCTCTGTATATGGCGAGATGGAAGGCTTTGAAGATACGTATTACTTTGGTCGCAATCCGACAGACGCCATTATTGCCAACTACCGCAACCTGAAAAAGCAAGATACGGATTATGTAGGTGGGTTCACCACGTTTATTAGTGCAAGACGTCATGAATGGTATAGCAATGCAATGGAAAGTGAGATTGGCGAAGCCATGAAGAAGAATTCGATGAAACCGGGAGGCTGGTATGCGTATATGTACATGCAGGGCGAAACTATTCCGAAAGAAAAAAATCATGTGCGATTGAGCGAAACGGAAACAGATCAGTGGGGCATTCCCCTGCTGGTCACTTCCGTGGATTATGATGACAACGATGACAAGATGGTGAAAGACTTTTTGGAGCAGAGCGCACTGATGCTTGAAAAAGCGGGAGCTAAAAATATTTCGCAACACGATACCCACCAACCGCCTGGTTTGGATATCCACGAAATGGGTGGTTGTCGTATGGGTCGCGATCCGAAGACTTCTTTACTGAATGAGTGGAACCAACTTCACTTGTGTAAGAATGTTTTTGTTACCGATGGCGCGTGCATGACGAGCACGGGCAATCAAAGCCCCTCTATATTATATATGGCTCTTACCGCACGGGCAGCTAATTATGCAGTAGCGGAAATGAAGAAGGGGAACCTATGAAGTGGATTTGCTCTGAGGTAATGAAACGATAAATGTGGATCCATATCCATACTGGCTCTGAAGGGTAATTGTCCCCCCCTGAGCTTCAATAAATTCCTTCGAAATAGCAAGACCTAATCCAGTGCCGTGGGTCGTTCCGGGGACCTGGAAAAATTTATCAAAGACTCTGGCTAAGTATTTTTCTTCAATACCGGGTCCGAAATCCTGTACTGAGAAATTAACCTGATCACGAATTTTTTCAACTCTAATTTCAATCTTTCCGTTTGCAGGTGTATAACGAATTGCGTTGGTAAGTAGATTGATTAGCACCCAGGTAGCTTTTTCAGGATCAGCCTTTACCATGGGTAAATCTTCGGAAGTTTCAAGTTCAAGGGTAATATTATTTCTTTCGGCCTGAAGTTTCACAGAATCAATAGCCTGTTCCACTAACTTAATGGGTGACACCGAACCGAGGGTTAACTTTACGTTTCCAGTTTCGACTTGGGATAGATCAAGTAATTCGCTTACTAGTTTAGAAAGTCGGTTAGTTTCGTCTTTCAATGAGTTTACGATTTTTTGTTGCTCCTGATTTAACAACCCAACACGCTCATCGCTGATTAACTGGGCACACATTTGTAAAGAGGCAATGGGAGTTTTTAATTCATGCGATATAGTAGCGATGAAATTGGTTTTGGCTAGATCAAGTTCTTTGTATTGCGTGATATTCTTTAGCAAGATTACCTGACCAACATGAATGTTTTCTTTCTCGCCCGTGGGTGTGTAGTGGATATCTATGATTTCTTTGCTAAAGTAATTCTCTTTTCCGTTTATAATTATCTTTAACAGGTTGGCTTTTTCGTTTTTTTCTTCCTGCCGGATTAATTTACGGAGTAAGTCATTTTCGAGAGCAACATCCGGTGAATATCGACCGACCACTTTTTCCTTTGGCAGATTCAACAACTGTAGGGAGTTCTCATTCGCAAATACAACAAATCGTTTCTCGTCTAAACCAATTACAGGATCCGTCATCCGGTTAATAATGGTTTCAATTCTCTTTTTCTGAAACAAAATGTTGGCCAGGTTGCTATGCTCATACTCATCCAGCTTCTCGGCCATTTGATTGAACGCAACTGCCAATTCTTCAAATTCATCCTTTCGGGAAAAGTGAAGTCGTTCTTCATAGTCTTTATTGGCAATAGCTTTAATACTGCTTGTGAGTTGAACGATTGGATCAGCAACATACGCTGGAAAATTAACAATAATGATGAAGGCCAAAATACCCACAACAGTAGCGATGATAACCAAATACTTAGTCGCTTTTGAAGCTTCTTCAGCGGCAGCTTCACTTTTTTGTTTGATGGCTTTCATGTTCAGTTGCTGAATGGCAATGGCATGATGACGTAGATTCAATAAAGCATTACTATCCATAGGATTCTGCTTTAGTTTTTCAATATCTCCGCGCAGTGCAAAGGTTAATTCTTGTTCTCCGGGTTCTGTAATATTGCCCTCCTGAGCTTTAAGATTTTCGGTGATTACTGGGAGAGCACTTTCACGACTCAGAAGGCTATCACTGGACTGTATGATGCGGCTGGTGTATTCAAGGCTTTCATAATTGTTAGTTAGAATGTTGCGCGTCTCCGCATCAAGCTGATTGATATAATAGAGACCAATTCCTCCAAGCACCACCAGAAAGCCAAACAACGCAAAAACACCCAATCTAACTTTATGCTTTATTTTCATGAGAGTATGATCAAATCAATATCGGAAGAGCTTAATTTATTTAATAGCTGATTGAAAGAATTTGTATTGAGAACCACTTGCCAAAATCGGATGCGGGGATTGCCTACACACACCGTGGTGATATGTTTCTCCTCTGCTATTTTTACTATAGAGGAAGCAATATGTTTACTTTTTATTTGAATTACTTCAGCCCCCATTTCAGTGGCCATCTTAAAATTATTGATCAAATGACGTTGGGTGGCCAGCGCAATCCGATTGGAATTTTCCTGAGGTGTTTGCACATACAATAAATACCATTTTGAATTATAGTAGCTGGCTAATCGCGCTGTTTTACGAATAATCATTTTAGCTTTTGTATGATTGCTACTGATGCAAGCTAAAAACCGCTCATGACGTAGTCGGGTATCAATTGTGACTTCAGTATCTACCTTGCGCTCTACCTGGGCGGCTGTTTCTTTCAAGGCCAGCTCGCGTAATTGTAATATTTTTTCCGATTGAAAGAAATTGCGTAGAGCCGTTTCAATTTTATCTGCTTTGTAAATCTTACCTTCTTTGAGACGGGTAATTAGTTCATCCGCTGTCAGATCGATGTTAACAACCTCATCCGCTTGTTGAATTACCCTGTCGGGTACACGTTCCTTAACTTCAACGCCAGTTATTTGTTGAATTTCGGCATTCAGGCTTTCAATGTGCTGAATATTCATAGCGCTGATCACATTGATGCCAGCATCTAGAATTTCCAATACATCCTGCCAACGTTTTTCGTTTTTGCTTCCTTCAATATTGGTGTGCGCCAATTCATCGACTATCACAACTTCCGGATGAATGGAAATTACGGACTGTACATCCATTTCTTCGAGTTCCTTCCCTTTATAAAAAACTTTTCTTCGGGGAATAACGGGAAGGCCAGCGATGAGCGCCTCCGTTTCTTCACGACCATGTGTTTCAATATAGCCAATCTGCACATCCACTCCATTTTTCAACAGGCTTCTGGCCTCCTGAAGCATGCGGAAAGATTTTCCTACTCCGGCACTCATGCCGAGGTAGATTTTGAATTTCCCCCGCTTTGATTTTTTAATCAGATTAAGGAAGTGTTCTACAGATTGTTCCTTGCTAGTCATTTAGTTAAAACCAAATGGTGAGATTTGATATCAATAAGTTACTGTTTTTCACTGGACTACTATCTCGTTCATACACTTCTTGTTGGGAAAAAAACGAACGGCCTTCGAATCGTGCCATGATGTTAGAAGCAATTTGAATATTGAGGCATAACCCGGTACTGTAGCTACTGAATCCACTTACCGGAGTAATGGGAGTAATCTGAACGCTTTCAGGGTCATCAAAGTATTCGATACGACCTGAAAGTGAGAGCTTGTCTGTAAAGGCATACTTGCCAATTAGATTGGCTTGCCACCAGGTGGCTGAATTTGTGCCTGTACTAATCTCTTGTTGTTGAATCCCATAATAAACACATCCTGTGGCAGACCATTTTCCTTTCGAATAAATGAAATAGACATCCGAAAAATAGCGAGTCCGGTTTTGTGGAGCTGTTGCAGTTCGTTCATCACCTATGTACGTATTCCAATTCAACAACCAATTGTCATTTGGACGATATTCTAGTTGCGTACCCAATGATTTTCCCTCATTAGGATCCGCAATTTGTTGCCAACCATTCAACAGATACAAGTAGGCATTTACTTTTTCGTTGAGAGGCACCGAGAGCTTAACTCCGGCAATGTAATAAGGCACATATTCAGGGGCGAAAGAGCGGGTATACATAAGGTGGTCTTTTGAAATGGCACTCTCATTTGTATAGGGCGAACCGAATACACCAGCATCGAACCAAATATTTTTATTTGGGAATAGTTTAACACCCACATTTGCTTCTACAATATTTTTTAAGACCCCGGGCTCGGCAGCATAGTTTGCATTGATATATGTTCCAAACCCAGGTACAAATCGCGCGCGTAAACGAGAAGAGCTGTATTTGACATCAATATAAGCGAGGTTAATATTAAACTCATTGTGGCGGGCCATTGATACAAAGTAAGGCCGTTCTTTGGAAGCGGGTTTATTGAAATCATATCCATAGTAGGTATCGAGGTATGCGTTTACAACTACTTTGCCTTGATAATTGAAATTGCTGGTGTCCATCGTTGCGGTGTTAACAATCTGGGCAAAAGCATAAGTATTCAGGAGCAGAATAGTAAGAAGGATAAAGGACTTTTTCATTTTCAGTTTAGTTTATCTAATGCTAAATTCAATTTAAGAACGTGAACGGTTGATGTTCCGAACAATCCAAACAATGGTTCTTCAACAGTTGAATCAACGAGACTTTTAATTTTGGCTTCATCAAGGTTCCGAACTATTGCAATTCGTTTTATCTGTACATAAGCAGCTTGTGGCGAAATATGCGGATCTAATCCGCCACCGGAAGCAGTTACTAATTCTACGGGGACGTCTTCTTTCTTTATCGAGGGATTTTCTTTTAGAAACGAGCTAATCCGTTCTTCCACCAAAGCAAGATATTCCGGATTGCTGGGTCCTTTGTTAGAGCCTCCAGTCGAAGCAGCATTATAATCTACTGCAGACGGGCGGCTGTTAAAATACTTTGCGTCATCAAATTTCTGACCAATAAGCTCAAAGCCTACCAGTTGGTTATTTGCCATTAGTTCTTTTCCCTTACCTCCGTTTGGAGCGACTATCTTTGAAACGCCAGTGATGAACAGTGGATAAAGTACACCAAATAGAAATGCCGTTACAATAGTAAGCCGGATGGAAATGAATAGATAATTTTTCATAACAATTACAACAAAGGTGAAATGATAATGTCAATTAGTTTAATGCCGATGAAGGGTGCAATTACGCCACCCAATCCATAGATCAGCAGATTGCGGGTAAGCAAACCAGCTGCGCCAATAGGTTTGTATGCAACACCCCGAAGCGCTAATGGAATCAGCATGGGTATTATGAGCGCATTGAAAATAACAGCCGAAAGAATGGCACTCTCTGCACTGCCTAAGTTCATGATGTTTAATGCTTGCAAGCCTGGGATGGAAGCCATGAATAGGGCCGGTACGATCGCAAAGTATTTAGCAACATCATTAGCAATTGAGAATGTGGTAAGGGTACCGCGCGTAATCAGCAACTGCTTTCCAATCTCAACCACTTCAATAAGTTTGGTCGGATCATTATCAAGATCAACCATGTTGCCTGCTTCTTTTGCAGCTTGTGTACCGCTGTTCATAGCAACACCGACATCAGCCTGTGCCAGGGCCGGGGCATCGTTAGTGCCATCGCCCATCATGGCAACTAACTTTCCTGCTTGCTGTTCTTTACGGATATATTCCAGTTTGTCTTCTGGTTTTGCTTCTGCTATATAATCATCAACACCAGCCTTTTGGGCTATGTATTTGGCGGTTAGTGGATTGTCACCCGTTACCATCACGGTTTTCACACCCATTTTTCTTAGTCGATCAAAGCGCTCCGTAATGCCAGGCTTAATAATATCCTGCAGTTCGATTACGCCAATTACTTTTTCATTTTCGCTTACAACCAGTGGCGTTCCGCCATTGGAAGAAATTTCTTTAACTCTTTTCCCTGCTTCTTCTGGCATTTGATGGCCAGCTTTAGTTGTCAGATTCATAATAGAATCATAAGCTCCTTTGCGAAGTCTTCTTCCGTCTGGCATGTCCATTCCTGAAGTTCTTGTCTCTGCACTGAACTTTACTGGCCTGGCACCGGGCAACTCAAAATTGAAATATGATTTGTTACCTATAAATGCAGGGTGCTTATAGCCTAAGTTGGAAGCGAGTTCAATGATTGATTTTCCTTCTGGTGTTTCATCTGACAAAGAGGCCTCTACCGCGTATTCCAAAAACTGACCTTGTTCCACACCATGTGCCGGATAAAAATTTGTTGCTTTGCGATTACCAATAGTAATTGTTCCGGTTTTATCCAATAGCAATACATCCAGGTCACCAGCTGTTTCAACGGCCTTACCGGACTTGGTAATTACATTGGCACGTAAAGCTCTGTCCATACCAGCAATACCGATGGCAGAAAGCAAACCACCAATAGTGGTGGGGATTAAACACACGAAAAGTGAAATCAACGCACCAATGGTGATGGTCGTGTTGGCATAATCACCAAAGGGCTTTAAGGTAACAGTTACCAATAAAAACACAATGGTAAATCCGGAAAGTAACAGTGTTAGAGCAATTTCGTTTGGTGTTTTTTGGCGGCTGGCACCTTCTACCAGGGCAATCATTTTATCCAAAAAGCTTTCACCGCTCTCGGTAGTAACCACTACTTTAATCTTATCAGAAAGAACTTTGGTTCCGCCTGTTACACTTGACTTATCGCCTCCCGCTTCGCGAATTACAGGCGCTGACTCGCCAGTGATGGCACTTTCGTCTACTGTAGCAATCCCTTCAATAATTTCTCCATCGGAAGGGATCAAATCACCGGTTTCGCAGATAAAAATATCACCTTTCTTTAGTGATGATGAACTTTTGGAAACCACTTTTCCATCCAGCCAAACTTTGGCGGGAGTTTCTTCCCGTGTCTTGCGAAGTGAATCGGCCTGTGCTTTGCCACGCGCTTCAGCAATGGCTTCCGCAAAGTTGGCAAACAGCAGCGTGAAAAAGAGGATTATGAAAATCGCCAGGTTGTAGGCTGGAGACCCCTGATCGGTATTGGTAAAAGAGTAAGCGGATACGAACAGCATGATGACCGTTCCGATCTCAACACAAAACATGACCGGATTTTTTATCATGATGCGCGGGCTTAGTTTTACAAAAGACTGCTTGATTGCCGCATTTACCAGTGCGGGCTCGAACAGACGAATGGTTTTTTTAGTACTCATATAGTTTAAGTCGTTATATCATTATTATAGAGAGAAGAATTCGGCCAGAGGCCCTAAAGCCAATGCGGGGAAGAATGATAGTGCGGCAATGATGATTATCACAGATAGCAATACTGCTATAAATGCTACACTATCTATTTTCAATGTTCCCGCGCTTTCAGGAATGTATTTTTTAGAAGCCAGCGATCCGGCAATAGCAATAGGGCCAATGATTGGAATGAATCTACCCAGGATCATGACTAACCCGCACATGATATTCCAGAAAGGAGTAGCATCGCCCAGTCCTTCGAAACCAGAACCGTTGTTGGCTGCAGACGAAGTAAACTCGTATAACATTTCACTGAATCCGTGAAACGATGGATTTGCCAACCAACCGATGTCCGGATTTTTGGCGGCCAGGTGAGAAGCAATCGCTGTACTCACTAAAATAAAAAAGGGATGGGCGATGGCCACCAGTGCAGCAATCTTCACTTCCTTCGCTTCAATTTTTTTCCCAAATAACTCCGGAGTGCGGCCTACCATCAGTCCTGAGATAAATACGGCTATCACGACAAACACAAAGAAGTTAATAAAGCC
The DNA here is from genome assembly GCA_044229915.1 of Cyclobacteriaceae bacterium. Taxonomy (GTDB): domain Bacteria; phylum Bacteroidota; class Bacteroidia; order Cytophagales; family Cyclobacteriaceae; genus ELB16-189. The sequence continues at coordinate 87,192 of JBGASB010000002.1, read as the reverse complement.
AACGCCCACACCGCCATAGATGGCATTAATCATCATATCCAGAATAAATATTCCACCCGAGATGGGTGTATGACTGTCATGCATTGAGTTCACAGAACCATTGGACGTAGAGGTAGTAGACACACCCCACATAGAAGAAGCTGCGGTCCCAAATCGTATTTCTTTTCCTTCCATGTTTCCCAGCGAATTATCAATTCCCATGCGGGAAATCATGGGGTTGCCATTCATTTCGAAGTAAATTGAAATGGCAACAAAACTGATGAAGATGGCTGTCATCGCACCAAAGAAATAGTATCCAACTTTTGGTTTTTTGATGTAAAATCCGAAAGCAAATACAAGTGCAATTGGTATTAAGATGATAATTGCATTTTCTATCAGGTTAGTGAGATAGGTTGGATTCTCAAAAGGATGCGTTGAGTTAGGACCGTAGTACCCGCCACCATTGGTGCCGAGTTGTTTGATCGTTACCATGGGTGCAACCGGACCACGGGCCACATTCACAGTGTCTCCTTCCAGCGTGATCACCTGAGCCGCACCTTCAAATGTTGAGGGCATGCCCTGAATAACCAGTGCAATAGCCACTACAATGGAGATGGGTAACAAAATGCGGGTAGCACTTTTTAAAAACAGCGAATAGAAATTCCCAAGTGAAGTTGTCTGGCGTTGCACAATTCCTTTAAAAAGTAATGCCATCGCAGCAATGCCAGTGGCAGCACTTACAAATTGTAAAAAACAAAACACAAGTAATTGAGTGAAGTAGCTGGCGCCCGTTTCTCCACTATAGTGTTGCAGGTTGGTATTGGTCATGAAACTAATGGCAGTATTAAAAGCTGTGGTAGGTTCCATAGAAGTTATGCCATCCGGGTTCCAAAATGGATTCAGACTTTGCGTCAGTAAAATGATCATCGCCCACAGAAAGAAAATGGCATTGAGCCAAAGCATGGCTTTCATGTTCTGCTTCCAGTCCATCTCTTGGTCAGGATTCATGCCACTGAACTTAAAGATCAATTTCTCTACAGGAGCAAGAAAATCCAGCCATGTTTTCTCGCCTTTAAACACTTTCACACAGTACTTGCCAAGCGGTAGGGCTGCCAGTACCGTTAAAATAAAGAGTACAACGACTCCAAGGATTTCAGTATTCATAGATCAGTGTGGTTTAAAATTTTTCAGGCTTAAGCAAGGCGTAAACCAGGTAAGCAAACACTGCGACAGAAATTATTAATAGCGCGATCATCATAGTTATATTTTTTCAAAAAAGTCTATGGATTTAAAAAGCAGCGCGAAGCAAGCAATTCCGATAAAGATCATTAGTATTCCGATCATAAGATTGTTGGTTTAATGGGTTAGTAGGTTATACATATTTCTCTTTTCAAAGAATGAGTTAGCTCAGGCTTGGTCAAGACTTTTATCAATTTTAAAGGCCATCTCGGTAGGTGTTAACGATTTACTCCTGGAGTATTAGTTCAAGTAAGCTTTTTGAGGCAACCTGCATCGCAGACCCGTATTGCCAGAATCGCACCAGCTTGCCTAACAGCCAGATTATCACGATAAAGGAAAAATTGAGAAGAAATGAACCCTTCGGAAATGGAAGGGTCTATTTCAGAAACGGAAGACAACCGAAAGTGTAATTATAGATTGTAGTCCTTGATTTTTTGATAAAGCGTGGTGAGCCCAATATCAAGCAGTTTTGCTGCCTTTGTTTTGTTTCCCTGAGTGAGGGCCAGTATTTTTTGAATGTGATGCTTCTCACAATCGGCCAGGGTGAGGGAGTCTTCACTCACCTCATTAATATTAAAGTCGTATGGCAAAAGATGAGCTTTTAATTTTGTTTCGTCTGAAAGGATAATGCAGCGCTCAACAACATTTTTCAATTCGCGGATATTCCCTTTCCAATGGTGTTGTTCCAGAAACTGGATGAAGCGGTCTTCATATCCGTCTATTCGTTTATTATTTTTAGCAGAGGCTTTTTGTATGAAATGATTGGTAAGAATTGCGATATCTTCTTTCCGATCGCGCAAGGCGGGCAAGGTTATCTCAAATGTCGACAACCGATAAAAAAGGTCGCTGCGAAAATGCCCGGCTTCAATTTCTTTTTGGAGTTGACGATTGGTTGCCGCTATATACCGAACATCAGCTTTGCGAATTTTTGAATCACCAACTCTATAGTATTCTCCGCTTTCCAAGGTACGCAACAGCTTGGCCTGAAGTTCAGGGTTCAATTCACCAATTTCATCTAGAAATAAAGTCCCTCCCTGCGCCTCTTCCAATAGCCCGCGCTTGTCTTTAACAGCACTTGTGAAAGCGCCAGCGGCATGCCCAAATAGTTCGCTCTCCAATAAGTCTTTGGCAATAGCACTGCAGTTGAAGGCCACAAATGGTTTTGCTTTTCGTTTGCTTTCATAATGAATAGCATGTGCAAATACTTCTTTACCTGTCCCCGTCTCACCACTTAGCAGGATTGTGTTCTCGGTTGCTGCAACTTTTTTTGCCATATCTATTACCTGCAGGATGGCCTTTGATTTTCCAATCAACTGTTCGAAACCATATTGCTTAGATAGCTTACCCTCAAGTTGCCTGACCTTTTGTTGGAGGGCAGCTTTTTCATAGGCTTTATTTAATAAAGGCAGAAGTTTTTGCTGATCGTCACCTTTGGTGAGGTAATCGAACGCACCATTTTTAATGGCCGTTACCCCATCTTCGATCGTGCCGAATGCGGTAAGTACAATTACCTCAACAGCCGGAAATTTTTCTTTGATTCTTCGGGTAAGTTCAACACCATTTCCATCCGGTAAGCGCACATCCGTAATCACAACATTGACCTCTTCCTGCTCTAACGATTTAAGGCCATGCTTTGCATCTTTTGACTGCAGTACTTTATAACCCTCCAATTCAATGAAGCGAGCCATCAAAGAGCGAAGATTCTCCTCGTCATCAATGAGTAAAACGGAACGATTGGAATTATTCATTAAATAAATACAAAGTTAGAATGATAAAACCATTTTCGGTTGCCTTCCAAGGTAAAGGACAATAGCTCAATTTTGCTTAAGTGGATTAATGGGTTTCCACTTTCTAAATTTGGATTTTCTAATGTGCTTTTTGAGTAAGGTTTTGGTCACATTCGCTACATTTACAGGATTAACTCTCTGACTTTTTGATTTTTTGGGCTACAACACCATGAAAAGGATTCTTCTAATCGCTGTTTTTTTGCTGTTTTGCCTTGTTTCATGGGCGCAACCAGCCAACAATAATTACGCTGCGGCTATTGATGTTTCATCGATTATAAATCTTTGTTCAGCTGACGCAGCATTTACAACCTTAAACGCGACCGCAGATCAAAATGCTGGTAGCTGCTGGAGTAATGGACCTAACTATAATGTCTGGTTCAAGTTTACGGCCACGGCTACGCAGTATATAAAAGTTCAGGTTAAGGTTGGAGGAGCGGAAGGGACGATGCAAAATCCTTTTGTAGCGTTGTGGAATTCATCGTTAACGCAGTTGAACTGCCAGAACTACCAGGGAGGCAGTACAGACATTGAAACAGATTATTATGGATTAACGGCTGGGCAGGAGTATTATATCTCGGTGGATAATTATGTAGGGGCCGGTTACCGGGGCACGTTCACCTTGTGCCTGAGCGATGTAGTGGATTACAATTTTTATGAAGGAGCCCTTGATGTAACGGGAACGATTAACGGATGTTCTGCGAACGCAGCGTACTCAACCCTGAATGCGACATCCGACCGGAGTGCAGGAAGTTGCTGGAGCAATGGCCCGAATTATAACCGTTGGTTCAAGTTTACGGCCACGGCTACG
>JBGASB010000002.1:0-83369 GCA_044229915.1 Cyclobacteriaceae bacterium | reverse complement strand
TTAACGGCTGGGCAGGAGTATTATATCTCGGTGGATAATTATGTAGGGGCCGGTTACCGGGGCACGTTCACCTTGTGTCTTAGTGATATGCTTGACTATAATTTTTACGAAGGGGCCTTAGTAATTTCTGATTTAAACAATTGGTGTTCATCCAATGCAGAATATTCAACACTGAATGCAACACCTGATAAAAACAAAGGAAGTTGCTGGAGTAATGGCCCGAATTACAATCGGTGGTTCAAATTTACTGCAATAACGGCTACAGTTACGGTTCAAGTGAAAGTGGGTGGAGCAGAAGGGACGATGCAAAATCCGTTTGTTGCACTTTGGGGAGCCAATGGAACAACGCAACTTGCATGTACAAACTATGCGGGTGCGAGCACGGACATATCCCTTAGTTTCGGGGCCCTCACGATAGGTAATACATATTACATTTCGGTCGATAATTATGTTGGTTCAGGCTATCGAGGAACGTTTACCTTATGTGTTAATAATGTTGATCCCACAGCATATTATTCAAGGAGCAATGGAGATTGGAGTGATCCTAATACCTGGTCGAATGTAACCTACGGAGGTGTGGCGGGCACCACTCAACCCGGTGCGGGGAATGTAGTATACATTCGCGATAATGCGATTACTGTTACTTCGGCTGGTCAGGCCGCTGAAGTTAATGTAACAACAAGTGCTTCAAACACCTCTCTTACTGTTGACAATGCAACATTGACTGTCAATGGTCGATTTATAAAAACGAATTCAACCAATAATTCCAATATCACCACGGTGCAGAACAATGGAGTTCTTAGTGTAGCAAACAATTTTCTTGATACCCGGAGTGGAGGCAATAGTAGTAATCAACTAAATATCACTTCTGGATCGGTAACGATTGGGCAGGATTTGATTTGGACCAGTTCAAGCGGCACGGTTGCTAACAACGTGATGACGGTAGACAATACTTCGTCATTGACAGTAGGCCGCGATCTTACCTTAAGTTATTCCGGGGGAATGAAAATTGGGTTTACTTTCAATAATAATTCTACCTTATCTGTCGGCCGCGACATGACGTTTACATCAACAGCAGCTGCACAAACAGAGGTGATCTTCAACAACGCTTCGGCTATGAGCATTAAGCGAAATATTGTGCGTGGTGGCACACCTTATGGAATTCTTACTTTTAACAACAGTTCAACGCTAACGTTCAATGGTACAGCCAATCAACAAATCATTCCGGCTTCAGCGGGTTCAGGGGGCGATGCTATTACCTATAATCAGGTAGTGTTTAATAACACCAGTGGTTTTGCGATTGACTATACGATGGGTGGAGTGGCTTCAATTCCGGGAGGCATCACCTTAACGCAGGGGATTCTTCAAACAACAGGAGCTAATTACTTGGCTCTGTTGAACGGAGCAACGAGTTCATTGGGAAGTACCAGCAGTTATGTTGACGGCCCAATGACAATTGATTTGGCTTCCAATGTCCCCGGCACGACTCTTACGTTTCCTCTTGGGAAAAGCGGATCGTATCGACCAGCAGTTTTGTCAGTCACTCACTCCGATGCTGCATCTGCAACATACACGGCAGAACACTTTGCTTCTTCGGCTGGAGCATTGGGCTATACGTTACCCGGTACGATTGAACGAGTATCTGGAGTTCGTTACTGGACCATCAATCGATCTGCGGTTGCAAACTTAACCAGTGCCACTGTTACACTCTATTATGGAATCGGGACCAGCGATGGCGTAACCGATCCAGCTAACTTACGAGTGGTTAAAACCAATGGGGCCGGTATAGTTTGGTTTGATGCAGGCGGAACCGGAACGGCTGCAGGATCCGGTACTATTACCTCAGCTCCCTTTGCAACTTTCAGTGTAATCACATTAGGAAATGCGACAGGAGGAACAAATCCACTTCCCATTCAATTGAAATCATTTGACGCGAAACCAATTGCAGACAATGTTGAATTGAAATGGATAACTGCTTCCGAGTTGAACAACGATTACTTTACTGTTGAAAGATCTATAGATGGTGTTGAGTTTTATGAGGTGGTTCGCGTAAAGGGACAAGGCACAACACAATCTGAAACCAACTATCAATATCTGGATCAACAACCCTTGATTGGGCGTTCTTATTACCGGCTAAAGCAAACTGATTTTGATAAAAAATTCAGCTACTCAAAGGTTGTGATGGTTGAAATGATTCCTGGTCAAAATCCTGTAGTTAGCATTTATCCCAATCCCGTTTCTGCCGGAAACTTTACCGTTAGTTTAGAAGGCTATTACCCGAAAGAAAATGTTGATTTAAGATTGACAGACACCATGGGCAGGGAGATTCTGATGTTACACGACACGGTGAATGATTCTGGTCGAAAGGAGATTGAAATCAGCAATACCGGGTTAGCAGCTGGGGTTTATATTTTTACGATTAGTCGTGGTTGGTCCAAGAATTTTTCAAGGGTGGTGGTCAGATAGACCTCGAAACCAAAGGCTTAGATATTTTTGAAAAAAACTGGGGTGTGTTGGATATTTGAGGCCAGCTATTAAATTTGCAGTCCCATTAAATAAGCGGGAGTAGCTCAGTTGGTAGAGCACGACCTTGCCAAGGTCGGGGTCGCGAGTTCGAGTCTCGTTTCCCGCTCAAAACCCCTCTCCGATAAAGAGAGGGGTTCTTTTTTAAGATGGGAATTAATCCGCCCGGGTGGTGGTCCCGATAAATCGGGATGGCTAGTAATATCTGTCCGGGTTCGTTCTTAGTATTAGAGTACCACAAGCAATAATAATTGCCCGGGTGGTGGAATTGGTAGACACGCAGGACTTAAAATCCTGTGGATAGTAATATCTGTACGGGTTCAACTCCCGTCCCGGGTACAAATTTTTAGTCCCATCCCGATTATATCGGGATGGGTATTAATATCTGTTGGGTCAACACCGTGCCAGGTAACTTTTATGTATTTCGTATACATACTTCAATCGGTAACCACCGGTAGATTTTATATCGGATATTCCGATGCTCCTGATCGAAGACTTGCAGAGCACAATTCAGGGAAGGTTAAGTCTACGAGACCCTTTAGACCATGGTTGAAAGTATATTCAGAAGAGTATGGTTCTGAAATTGATGCAATACGCAGGGAAAGGGCAATAAAGCGGATGAAAAGCAGGACCTATATCCAAATCCTAATTGGTAAGTCCCATCCCGATTAAATCGGGATGGATAGTAATATCGGAATCCGATTCATCGGGGTCCAGGGTTCAATTTTTTAACGTCCATTCCTGATTTCGGGAGTGGACGTTTTGTTTTGATTATTTCCCATTATCCAAAGCAATAAGCCTTGTGTCAGGAAACCCTAACTTTTTGTTTTGACATAAATAGCAGAACTTGCTACACCATCAATTCCTTATGAAAAAGATTGCCCTGATCACTTTCTGTTTATGTGTTGGCCTTGCACTAAAAGGCATAAGCCAAACTGTATACTCATCGGCCAAAGGGGAAAAATATCATACTGCAGATTGCAAACTATCGGGCGATGCACAACCCTTGAAAATGGCCAATGCCAAGAAAGCCGGTAAAGGACCATGCGACATTTGCAAGCCTAACGATCTCGGAAAGGCAAAGCTAAACCAATGTGGAGGTAAAACAGTTGATGGTACACGCTGTAAGCGAATGACAGCCAATAAGAATAAGAAGTGTTTTCAACATCAGTAATCTGAATTCTGTGTGGAAGGATTATGAGCAGGCTATCAACGAGGCCACCAAATACCTCCGCGACAAAAAGATTTCTCCCGACATCGCAGTGATCCTGGGCACAGGTCTGGGTAATGCATTTATTGACAAGATCAAGGTATTACAAACCATTCCTTACAATCAGGTCCCTCACTTTCCGGTTTCAACGGTTGCAAGCCATAAGGGCCAATGGGTATATGGTGAAATGAACAAAAAGAAAGTACTGGTCATGCAGGGGCGGATTCATTATTATGAAGGCTACTCCATGCAACAAGTATCACTGGCAGTTCGGGTTATGAAAAGACTTGGAGTAAAATACTTACTCATTTCCAACGCGGCCGGTAATCTTAACGAAGCGTGGCGGCATGGTGAATTGATGCTGCTGCAAGATCACATCAATCTGCAACCCGATAATCCCTTGCGGGGATCTAATCTGGCACATGAAGGCCCACGTTTTCCGGATCTTAGCTGCCCTTACTCCCCACTTCTGAATGATAAGCTAGTTTCAATCGCCAAAAAGCTAAAGGTCAAACTTCATCAGGGGGTGTACGCTGGGGTAATGGGCCCCAACCTGGAAACCCGTGCCGAGTACCGATACCTTCGAGCCATTGGTGCAGATGCAGTGGGAATGTCTACTGTACCGGAAGTGCTCGTGGCCAACCATTGTGGGTTGCCTTGTTGCGCGATATCCGTACTGACCAATGATGCTAATTATGATAATCCCAAACGGGTAGAGTTGAAAGAAATTATTGATGTGGCCGGACGCTCAGAAAAAAACCTGACTGAACTTTACAGTGAGTTAATCAAACAACTAAAATAGCCGATATGGAACGTCACAAAATTCATCCACAAGGTCCTGTCTTCTCCCGCATTATTTCCGGAGCGTGGCGTTGGCACACGGTTTCGCAAGACACGGTTGCTAAACTTATTCAAACCTCGCTCGATGAAGGCATTACCACCTTTGATCATGCGGATATTTATGGGGATCATGGCAACGAAGAAATTTTTGGGAATGTGTTGAAAAAAAACCCGGGTCTTCGAAGTAAAATGGAACTCGTTACCAAATGCGGCATAAAGTTTAATTCAACTAAACGTCCTAAAACGTGGGTAAAACATTATGATACTTCGAAAGACCATATCATTTGGTCAGTTGAGAATTCATTAAAAATGCTCGGCACTGACCGACTCGAAGCATTGCTTATTCATCGTCCGGATCCTTTATTAGATCCAACGGAAGTTGCTGAAGCCTTTAGTCAACTGAAGCAAGAGGGCAAAGTACTGCACGTTGGGGTTTCAAACTTCACACCCAGTCAGTTTACCATGTTGCAATCATTTTTGTCATTTCCTTTGATCACGAATCAGATTGAGATTTCACTTTCGCGTGTGGATTCATTGTTCAATGGCGATTTGGATTTATTGATGCAACACAAAACCTCAGCCATGGCATGGTCGCCACTGGGCGGAGGTAAGCTAATGGCCAATGAACGCGAGCTATTTAGTAAAGCATCTAAATACAATGCCTCGTACAGCCAGCTCTCACTGGCCTGGTTGTTAAAGCATCCCTCGGCAATTTTTCCGGTGATTGGTACTACCAAAGCCGAACGGATTACAGAGGCTGCAAAATCATTGGAAATAAAACTGGATCGTCAGGACTGGTTTGAAATGTTACAGTGGGCTACTGGAAGTGAGGTTGCATAATGTTATCTTTAGAAACGTGAAAACCTGTCTCGGCATTATTGGACTGTTACTTATTGGATACTCGGGTATCTGCCAGGAAGTTGATTTGGTGCGACTGGATTACGATCGCGCAACCGTAAAGGCAGCTCAGATCGGTATGGCGGTTAGTCCTGATGGAAAGCAGATTGCTTTTGCCTACAATGACCAAACTGTAAAGATATTTGATGTAGCAGTTAATCGCTTCGTCAAAAGATTCAAGGGACCTTACACCAGCCTGTTTGACATTCAACTTACCTCAACGGGCAATATTGCGCTAATCGCAGAAAAGGAAATGCAAGTATGGAGTTGGAAGGAAGAAAAAATCCTTTTCAATTTCAAGTTCATTAATGAGGCAACCAAGACGGCTTTCAGCGGGAAGAAAGATTTGCTTGCCATCGGAGAAAAGGAGGGAATCGTAGAAATATTTAATCTAACGAGTGGAAGTAAGACGCTTGAAATTCCCAGGAAGAAGGATCACGTTTCGGCATTAGCCTTTCACCCTAATGGGGGCTCCTTGCTGGTAGGGGTAATGTCTGGAATTAACTTATCGCCAAACCCCTTATCCCTTTATGATCTAACCTCAGGAAATGAGATGGTCAAGTCTGAGGAGACAGCCAATTACACCATGGTTGCCTACAATGAATCAGGAACAGAGATTTTCTGCGCGGGGTTGAACAAAACTTCAACCAAGGAAGTATTAAATGTACTGGATGGCAATACTCTCAAGCTCAAGAGAAAATTTAATTCAGATCTGAATATCACTAATTCCCGCGTGCCTTATGGCGGAACAATCTTCAAGGATAAACTATTAACCTTGTCACTTTCTCAGTCATTTACTGTGCGTGAGTTTTTAAACGGGAATATTTTGTTTACCACCAAGTCAGATAAACTAAAAATGCCAACCATTTGGAAATTTGGCGTGGGCAGCTTCCATATTTATCCACTACAACAAGCAGGTGAGAAAGTATTGGTTAATGCGAGTAAAAATAATATTAACCAGATTTATGATTCACGAACAAACGCAATAGTAGGATATTTCTTTTCGGATAGTAACGATGACTATGCAGTTGTATCGCGCGATGGTCGTGTTGAAGGAACTCCGGAAGCATTAGCTAAAGTATTTTGGTCAGCCCGAAGTTCAACAGCCCGGACTTCACTGGAAAGTACCTTCGAAAAAGGATTTACTCCGAGGTTGCTTTCGCAGATGATAGGCGAAGACGATTCGCAACAAGTGGCTTTTGAAGTAGACAATGTGGTTAATAAAATTCCGGTACTTCAGTTAAAGTCGGTAAACGGAACACCCACTCCGCCCAATGCTTCTTTTACTTCTTCACAAAAGGTAACAAAGATTGATGTTGCCGTAACGCAAAACCCAGGTGAGGTAACAGAACTCAAGTTATTTCAAAATTCAAAACTGGTGAAAGTAATTCCAAATGGAGGTAAATCTTCCTATGCATTTGATGTTTCATTAACCAACTCATTTGGAGAACAGAATTACTTTTATGTATCAGCCGCAAGTAAAACCGGCATTGAATCTGAGAAAGTAAAGTTCACAATAACTTATAAGGGAGCTTCGGAAGCGAAGCCCAGACTTTTCCTCGTAACCATTGGCATAGATAAGTACAAGAATCCCAAATATAATTTGAATTATGCCCAGGCCGATGCGGATGGAGTGGTCAAGATGATCAGTCAGCAATCCAAAACACTATTCCAGGAGATAATTCCATTCACTATCCGCAATGAAAAAGCAACAAAGGCCAATATTTATTCAGCTCTTGAGCAGATAAAGACCAAAGCTCTTGAACAAGATATGATTGTGGTTTATTATGCAGGTCATGGAGTAATGTCAGGAGGTAATGATAAGGAGAAGGAATTTTTTGTAGTTCCATACGATGTAACCCAATTGTATGGTCGCGATGAAATGCTCTATGAAAAAGCAATCTCAGCGGCTGATCTTAAGAAATACGCACAGGCGATTAATGCACAAAAACAGGTATTTATTTTGGATGCCTGTCAATCAGCCGGTGCGCTAGAATCGCTGGAAAACCAAAGTCGTGGCGCAGCCGAAGAAAAGGCCATTGCCCAGTTGGCACGCAGCACAGGTACTTTTTGGATTACCTCAACAGGATCGGATCAGTTTGCTTCAGAGTTTGCCAAATTAGGTCATGGTATTTTTACCTACGCCTTGCTGGAAGGAATTGGTGGAGCGGCCGATGTAAACAAAGACCAACGCCTCACCATTCGTGAATTAAGTACCTATATTGAAAATAAAGTACCCGAACTGTCTGAACAGTTGAAGGGCACGGCCCAATTCCCCTCGGCTTATTCCTTTGGCAATGATTTTCCGATAGCCGTTTTTGAGAAGTAGACTCAATTAAGAATTTCTTTTTTCTTTTAGTTGTGGGGCAACTATCCTACCCTCATTTTTGTATTCCTTTGAGTTAATCTCCCAAGAATGTCCAAAACCGCTTCGGCTAAGAAAATTACTGACCTTTCAGGTCATGATTATATTGAAATTGTTGGTGCGCGCGAGCACAATCTGAAGAACATCAGCATCTCATTTCCGCGGAATAAACTTGTAGTGCTCACTGGCATAAGCGGCAGCGGCAAGTCCTCGTTGGCTTTTGATACAATTTATGCTGAAGGTCAGCGCAGGTACATGGAAAGCTTTTCGGCCTATGCCCGAAGTTTTATCGGAAACCTGGAAAGACCCGATGTAGACAAAATCAATGGCCTGAGCCCGGTAATCTCCATCGAACAAAAGACCACCTCACGCAATCCCCGATCAACAGTAGGTACAGTAACCGAGATTTACGACTTCATGCGTTTGCTTTACGCGCGTGCAGGAGAAGCATTCTCTTACCTGTCTGGTGATAAAATGGTGCGTCAATCTGAAGATCAGATTCTGGATGCTATCATTAACAACTTTAGTGGGAAGAAATTAACATTGCTTGCACCCGTTGTGAAAGGCCGTAAAGGGCACTACCGCGAATTGTTTGTTCAGATTCGAAAGCAAGGATACTCTAAAGTGCGGGTGGATGGTGAAGTGCTCGAGATCACTTCCAAAATGCAGGTTGACCGTTTCAAAATTCATGACATCGAAATAGTTATTGACCGCTTGGTGCCTACTGAAAAAGATCGCCATCGCATCGGTCAGTCTATAGCTACTGCTATGAAGGAGGGCAAGGGAGTGATTATGATGATTGATGAAGGAGGCAAGGTCCATCACTTTTCAAAATTTTTGATGGATCCTAAAACCGGGCTCTCGTATGATGAACCGGCCCCCAATAATTTTTCTTTTAACTCGCCCTACGGGGCATGCCCTACGTGTACCGGTTTGGGAATTATTGAAGAGATTACAGAAGACTCGATTATTCCTGATAAAAAATTAAGCATCAGCCGTGGCGGTATTTTGCCGCTGGGTGAGTACCGCGATATCTGGATCTTTAAAAAAATTGAAGCAATCCTGAAGCGATTTAAGCTTACTCTAACAACTCCCATTAAAGATATCCCGAAAGAAGCCCTGAAGGTATTATTGTATGGTGATGACGTGCCTGTAGCGGTGGCCTCAGTAAAATATCCAGGTACGGAATGGAACACCAGGTTTGAAGGCATCATCAATTTTCTGCAGAAGCAAAAAGATGAAGGATCTGAAGCTATGCGCAAATGGGTCGATGATTTTACAATCACTAAAATATGCCCCGAGTGTGACGGAGCCCGGCTGAAAAAAGAATCGCTTCATTTTAAAATTGATAATAAGAATATTGCGGAGTTAGCAGAACTGAACATCAATGCATTGAAAAAATGGTTCGATGGTTTAGAGAACCGACTCAATGATAAGCAACGGTTGATTGCGGTAGAGGTTTTGAAAGAAATACGCAAGCGCATCGGTTTCTTACTCGATGTTGGGTTGGATTATCTGCATCTGAACCGTCCTTTAAGAACATTAAGCGGAGGCGAGGCTCAGCGTATTCGATTGGCTACTCAGATAGGAACACAACTGGTGGGGGTGCTTTACATTTTAGATGAACCGAGTATTGGTCTACACGCGCGCGACAACGCAAAACTCATCAAAGCGTTGAAGGACTTGCGTGATCTGGGCAACTCTGTGATTGTTGTTGAACATGACAAGGAGATGATGCTGGAATCTGATTACATTATTGATATTGGACCCGGTGCGGGTCGTCATGGTGGAAGTGTAGTGGCAGAAGGAGATCCGGAAACTTTTCTGAAGAGTAATAGCACAACCGCGAAATATCTGAATGGCAAACTGGGTATAGAATATCTCAAAACTCGCAGGAAAGGAAGTGGAGAGTTTATTCACTTAACAGGAGCTACTGGTAATAATTTGAAAAATGTTGACCTGGAAATTCCGCTGGGTACCTTTATGTCCATCACTGGCGTTTCAGGCAGCGGCAAGTCAACCCTCATTCACGACACTCTCTTTCCGATTTTAAATCAACACTTTTTTAATTCACGAACAGAGCCTTTGCCCTATAAAAAAATTGAAGGCTTGAAATTAGTTGATAAAGTAATTGAAGTGGATCAGTCACCGATTGGTCGAACACCGCGTTCAAATCCGGCTACCTATACTGGTGTGTTTACCGACATCCGGGATTTATTCACGCAGATGCCGGAAGCAAAAATCCGGGGCTATAAAACAGGTCGCTTTTCGTTTAATGTAAAAGGCGGTCGATGCGAAACCTGCGAGGGTGCTGGATTACGTTTGATTGAAATGGAGTTTTTACCGGATGTGTATGTTCCTTGCGAAACGTGCAAAGGCAAGCGCTATAATCGCGAAACGCTGGAAGTACGCTTCAAGGGCAAATCTATTTCGGATGTTTTGGATATGACGGTAGAGGAGGCTGTATCGTTTTTTGAAAATCAGCCCCGGATTCTGAGAAAGATTCAAACGCTCAGCGAAGTAGGGTTGGGCTATATTTCATTAGGCCAACATGCAACCACGCTTTCAGGTGGAGAAGCACAACGCGTGAAGCTAGCTACCGAACTTTCCAAGCGCGACACGGGCAAAACTCTATACATCTTAGATGAACCAACCACAGGCCTTCACTTTCAGGACATAAGCCATTTGCTTGATGTTTTGCAAAAACTGGTTGATAAAGGAAACACTGTGCTGGTGATAGAACATAATATGGATGTTATAAAATCTGCTGATTACGTAGTTGATCTGGGCCCGGAAGGCGGGGCTGGCGGTGGGCGCATTATCGCAAAAGGAACTCCTGAAGAAGTAGCCAAAAATCCGGCTAGTTACACTGGAAAATTTCTCAAGCCTGAGCTTAATTAAATCAAGTATTCTCCGCTCTGCTTTCCCTGTTCTTCCGCTCATGTAAGAAGAAAAATGTTCGATTTTTGATTCACTAACTTGCGGCATCGGATGGTTAACAAGTCGCGATTATATTGGTCGTTGCAAGTGGGGGGCTGGGTATTGTATGCCGCAGTTCAGATTGGGGCCGCGCTCGCTTCGGTGGGTACTATTAGTACACAACGCGTGATTTTTCTTTCATACGAAGCCTTTTTCTGCTTTCTGTTAACCCATGGCTTTCGTACCTACATGAACAATAACCGGTGGCTTGCTATGGCTATGCCAAGGCTTATACCCCGCGTTATTGCAAGCGTCTTACTGTTAGGTGCAGTTATGTATTTTCTTCGCATTCCGGTATCTGTTCCACTCGGCTTATTTAACTGGAATGTAGTTCTTGATCCTTCGAATATTCTCGGGCAGACGTTGTACTATGCCATTCTCTTTTTTCTCTGGTCGGTGTTTTACTTTATGTACAATTACTTTGAGCGCTACAACAAATCATTAAAGTTGGAGGCCTCAGTTAAGGAAATAGAACTGAACAACCTGAAATCCCAACTGAATCCGCATTTCATTTTTAATGCTCTCAATAGTATACGGGCTTTGGTGGACGAGAATCCAGAGAAATCAAAACAAGCAATTAACCAACTTGCCAATATCCTTAGAAATTCATTGGTCACTGAAAAGAAGGGCTTGACCAAATTTGGCGATGAATTGAAAGTGGTGCGCGACTATTTGGGTCTGGAAAGTATTCGATTTGAAGAGCGATTGAGAACGGAGTTTGATATTGACCCTGATTCGAAAAATTTTTTAGTTCCACCATTGATGATTCAAACCCTGGTTGAAAACGGAGTAAAGCATGGAATCTCTAAATTGACCGAGGGCGGGTTGATTCAGGTGAAAACCAAAGTTGAGAAGGGAAAACTCAACATCAGGATTCGCAACAGTGGCCATTATCACGTCAATGGGCATAAACGAAGAGGGGGCCTTGGACTGGTAAACACCTCACAACGATTGAAATTACTATATGGTAATGAAGCCCGCTTCGCAATTAGTAACGAAAGCGATAATTTTGTATTAACTGAAATAATAATTCCACATTTACATAACACATGAGAGCATTAATCATAGATGATGAGCGCCTGGCGCGCAAAGAGTTGATCAAGTTACTGGAAGAGCATCCTTCCATCGAGATCGTAGGGGAGGCTGTGAATGCTGATGAGGCTGAGCAGATGATTAATGATCTTAATCCGGATCTGCTTTTTCTGGATATACAAATGCCCGGTCGCACCGGTTTTCAGCTGCTGGAGTCGCTGGAGTCTGTTCCCCTCGTTGTCTTTACCACGGCTTACGATGAGTTTGCCTTAAAAGCATTTGAGGTAAACGCGCTCGATTATCTTCTCAAGCCAATCCAGGCAGAGCGCCTGAGTGAGGCAATCCAAAAGATAATGGAGAAAGAACGCGCGAAAGCAGGGAGAGGCGCTGGTAAAAAACTTGGTCTTGAAGATCAGGTCTTTGTTAAGGATGGCGAGCGCTGTTGGTTTGTTAGCCTGGCAAACATCCGGTTCTTCGAGTCGGATGGAAACTACATTAAAGTCTATTTCGATACCAACCGGCCCATGATTCATAAATCTCTCAATGCGCTGGACGACCGGCTTGACGAACGAGCATTCTTTAGAGCCAGCCGCAAACACATTATCAATTTAAGTTGGGTGGAAGGTATTGAGCCCTGGTTCAACGGTGGCCTGATGGTGAAATTAAAAGGTGGCGATAAAGTAGAGGTTAGCCGAAGACAGGCTGCTAAGTTTAAGGATATGATGAGTTTGTAGGAATCATTTGAGCACCAACTCAATC
The DNA here is from genome assembly GCA_044229915.1 of Cyclobacteriaceae bacterium. Classification (GTDB taxonomy): domain Bacteria; phylum Bacteroidota; class Bacteroidia; order Cytophagales; family Cyclobacteriaceae; genus ELB16-189. The sequence goes on along the minus strand of JBGASB010000002.1, from coordinate 70,764 downwards.
AATTCTTTCTCCACATTCCAATCGCGGGCTAGTTTAAACATCGCAGTAGCTTCCATTTCAGTTACGTAACCCTTAACGTTATTGGATCGCCAAACCATGTTGATAAGGTCAATGCGTTTGCTTTTAGGATAATCGCCTATGATGTGATTCAAAAACTCCCGGGCCCGATCAAAAGCTGTAATGTAATCCTGGGAAACAAAATCCAGCGCCCAGGCGAGTTCATCTTTGGCTTCCAACTCAGTAGAAACCTGATCCAGATCTTTTTTCTCGGACTCATCCAGACCATGGTAATGGTAGATCACGGACTTCAGTAACAGGTGAACTCTTTTATCTTCTGCAGTCATTCGTTGTTAAAATAGCAAATTCCTATTAAAATCATTTCAATGGGTCATTCAACGGCAAAAAGATCGGATGCAATCCGGTCGGCTACAAGTTTTCCGGCACGGGTAAGCACCAGGGTGTTGTCTGTTATCTCAACCAGTTTTTCGGTTGCAAGTTTATCAAGGTAAAGGGTGCTTTTTTTCATGAGATCATATTGAAATTGCAAAGACAAGTAAGTCAAACTACAACCACGATCTGTGCGCAACGATGTAAAGAGATATTCATTGATTTTGTTTTCTCGCGTTAGCACTTCCCGTTCAAATGGGATCCGGTCATCGTGCAGGGCCTTTATATAAAGGGGATTGTTACTAATATTAAATTGACGCGAGTCTGTATCAAAAGAATGGGCACTCGGGCCCACTCCAAGGTATTTCTTCTGTTGCCAATAGCTGGTGTTGTGTTTGGATTCATACCCGGGCAGACAAAAGTTAGAAATTTCGTAATGACGATACCCGTTGTGTGTCAGGGTATCCATTACGATCTCAAATTGTGATGCAGAAAGATTTTCTTCCATGGCTGTGAGTTTGCCATGACTGGCCCAGCGGCCAAACACGGTCTTTTCCTCCAACGTAAGCGAGTAGGCAGAGATGTGCGTAGGCTTTAAGCGGATTGCCTCAGCCAGGTTGTTTCTTAATTGCTCATCATCCTGACCGGGAATGGAATAAATCAAATCGATACTTAGGTTAGAGATTCCGGCCTCATGCGCGGCCTCCAGGCAAAGGAAAGCTTCATGGGCAGTATGCGCCCGATTAAGAAACCGGAGTATATTTTCATCAAAAGATTGAATACCGATACTGAGTCGATTGATGCCGGCTAATCGAAGCTCAGCCAACTTCTCAGGTGTCAAATCATCCGGGTTTGCTTCCAGTGTTATTTCAGGATTCTCAGCTACGGGATAATATTTATAAATAGCCGAGAAGAGTATCTCTAATTCCTTTGCTGTAAGCAGGGACGGAGTTCCGCCACCAAAATAGATGGTTTCAACAGGCTCTCCTTTCAGGTAATCTCTTTGCAGATATAACTCATGTGCGATTTGTCTAACTAATTCGGTTTTTTGACTTTGGTTGGTGGAGAAATGAAAATCGCAGTAGTAGCACGCCTGTTTACAAAATGGAATATGAAGGTACAAGCCGGCCATGCGGCTCAAAGATAATAGATGGAATATGAGTGAGCTTGATTTCCTTTCCCGGTCCAATCTGATATTTTTGTGATTGCAATTTCGATGAAACAATTTCTTTCCCTGCTCGCTGGCTTGCTTCTTTCTCTTCCAGGGGTTTGTCAGACTGAATCGGCAACCTACAATCTCCGCGCGGACTGGAAAGTGCAGGAGAGGGAGACCTTCGTCAAATACTCAGGACAAAAAAGTAACGCTATTTACTTTGCATTGGATAAGAAATCGTTGGGTAGTGAACTGATCATTTATGACCGATTGGAGTTTTCGGTCTTCCTTAACGGTAAATTGATTGCAAGAAAACAAGACAGCCTTAAATTACCAGTAGATAGTTTGTGGGCGCGGCATCAAGGGAATCTTTTTGTAAGTATTTACCAGAAACAACCGATTTTCTCTCTGCAAACTTTGCTTTTGTTGCCTGTAAAGAAATCGGATTTAGATAATCCCGTTCGTGAAGGAATTTTCTTTAAAGACTTTGTAATCCTGGCTTCCTTTATACTGATCGCTTTTATGATTGTTTTGTTTCGCGTAAACCCACGGCTTACTTTGGATTACCTGAATGTAGTGAAACTGTTTTCTTTTCAGGAACGCGATGAGGCCATAGTGGCCGGCCGCATCGGATCCAGTGTTAATTTGTTCTTCTTCGCCCTGGTTAGTTTTCTGCTTAGTCTTCTTTTCATGATTATCTTCTATGTTGCTCCGGACCGCATAAGACTGGCTGGAGATTTCGTTTTCCAGTCAACACCGCAAGCTTTTTTTATTTGGCTTGTGTTATCCCTTATCATCTTCCTGTTATTGATTTTCAAATTGGTTTTGATTGCAAGTTTTTCTCTCCTGTTCAACTTAAAATCTACAGTACGTTTTCAGTTTTTTAACTTCATCCGGTTGTTATTTGTCACCACCCTTGTCATGGGCTTGGTGGCTGTTGTTTATTTTATTTTCCATTCGCAAAACCCGGTCTTATTTTACAACCTGCTTATTTTGGGTAGCTTTTTTGTAATAACTGGTACTGTTTTTCTATTTCTGAAATTATTGGCCCGAACGGCCTTCCCGGTTTTTCATTTATTTTCCTACCTTTGCGCAACTGAAATCATCCCGCTAATGATTTTAGGGAAAGTGATATTATTTTAAGCCGAACCCGATACGTGTTGATATGACAGAAACTGTTACGGACAGAATGCGAAAGGTAAAAAGCATTCTAGTCACTCAGGAGGCTCCCACCGATGTAAACTCACCTTATCTCAAACTTGCAGAGAAATACAATCTTAAGATTGACTTTCGTCCCTTTATCCAGGTAGAGGCTGTTCCAATTAAGGAATTCAGAAAACAGAAAGTAGACATTCTTCAACACACGGCAGTTATTTTTACAAGCAGGCATGCGGTAGATCATTATTTTCAGATTTGCCAGGAGTTAAAACTGGAGATGCCACCTGAGATGAAATATTTTTGCATTTCAGATCAGACCTCTAACTATCTGCAGAAGTACATTGTAATCCGTAAGCGAAAAATCTTTGCAGGATTAAAAGACACCAAGGATCTGTTGGAGATCATTAAGAAACATAAGAACGAGAAGTTTCTTTTCCCTTGCTCAGATATCCGTAAAAATGACATTCCTGAATTCCTTACTGAGAACGGGTTTCATTACACCGAAGCCATCATGTATCACACGGTGGCTGCTAACCTGAGCGATCTTAAGAATGTATATTATGATATCCTCGCATTCTTCAGTCCTTCAGGGATTAACTCTCTTTATATAAACTTTCCGGATTTTAAGCAAAACAACACCCGGATTGCCGCCTTTGGCCCGACTACAGCCAAGGCAGTGAAAGAAGCGAGTTTGATTCTGGACATTGAGGCACCTTTGCCAAATGCCCCCTCCATGACCGGGGCACTGGAACTTTATATAAAAGCTGCCAACGGAATCAAATAACTAATTAACCCTTACGTTTTTATCAGGACTCTTATTTTATTACACTTTAATTACATTCTGATTGAAAGTGTAACAAGAATTAATTTATATTTAAGTCCTGTTCAATAAGAAACTGTGAAGAAAGTCTATTTTTTACTTTTACTGACCGGAGTATTTTTTAGTGATTCGTTTGGCCAGCAAGACCCCCAGTTTACGCATTACATGTTTAATACCATGTATTACAATCCTGGATATGCGGGCGTGGAAGGAGTGACTAAACTAACGGCAATTCATAGAAGCCAGTGGCTAGGGTATCAACCTACCTATGGCGGAGGCGGTGCACCTACAACCCAGATTGTAAGTCTATCGGCTCCAATAAACAAAATCAAGAGTGGTTTCGGAGCATACATTGTTAATGATCGGTTGGGCCCCCAGAACAATCTTCAGGCCCAGGCATCTTATGCCTATCACCTTGCCCTGAAGGATACCAAACTAAGTTTTGGAATAAATACAGGTGTATATTCCCAAACGATAAATTTCGATCAATACCGACCTATCGATCCCAATGACCCATTATTAAAGAGTTCAGGCAAAGAGTCTCAGGTTCGTCCGGATCTTGGGGCTGGAGTATTTATACAGCGAGAGAAGTATTATGCCGGAGTTAGCTTTAACCACCTGATCAAATCGACTTTTGATTTTGGAATGAGCCAGCGCAACGCACTGGAGACGCACATGTATATCACGGGCGGTTACTATTATCAGCTCAACTTTGATCTAAGATTCCAGTTTTCAACCTTGATTAAATCAGATTTTACTAAAACCACATTTGATTTGGGTGGATTAGCCTACTATAAAGATACGATGTGGGGAGGTTTGGCGTTTAGGCAATCAGAAGCTGCTATACTTATGTTGGGATATAGTATTCTAAAGGATAAATCATTGAAGTTGGGGTATGGATTGGATTATGTGATCAAGGATCAGGATGCGAAACAACCAACCTCGCATGAATTTCTGCTCACATACGAATTACCTGTTAACCCGGCTATCGGTAAAAAGGTGGTGCGAACACCCCGTTACAGACACTAATCGGTTATTTATTTGGGTTTTTTCAAGATTTTATTGAATTTGGTATCTCTGTAATTTAAAAAAAAGGCGAAAAAGAATAACTTTCGGGTCTGTATCGTTGGCTTTAGTAAACCGAAAGACTGGATCTAATAAAAAAAGTATGAAGAAAATAGTTTCTCCAAAGGTTCTGTACTATGCTTTAATTCTGGGTGCCGGAACAATGCTTGGTGGTTGCGGCTTGCTGGGCGGTGGCAAAAAAGGTGGCGATGCCCAGGGTGAAGTAGTGGGTCAATCCACGCTCGAGCGAAGAGAAGGATGGTCCATGGTCATTCCCTACGGAATGGTTCCAATCCCCGCAGGTACCTTTCATATGGGTCAGGCCGATGAGGATCCAGCTTCAACTCAGATTAACTTTAACAAACAGATTACAATTGGTCCTCTTTTCATGGATGAAACAGAGATTACCAATGATGAATATCTTCAGTTCACTACATTCTTTTTAGATCCTAATGGAGCAGAAGGACTAACCAACTTTGCGCAAATTGGTCAGCAGGAGTTTATGGAAAAGTACTATCCGGACACTACCGTATGGATGAAGGACTTCTCGCACCACATGGGTGATCCGCTGGTTGACTATTATTGGCAACACCCAGGCTACCAGGATTATCCGGTGGTAGGAGTTAGTTGGGAGGCCGCCAATTTCTTTGGAAAATGGAGATCAGCATTCTTGAATGAATGGAGACAGGTTAATGGTGGTCAGCCCCCAATGCCTGCGTTCCGTCTGCCTTCAGAAGCAGAGTGGGAATATGCCGCCCGCGGAGGTCGTGATATGGCTAAGTACCCTTGGGGAAACCCCTACATCCGTAACTCAAAAGGATGTATGCTTGCTAACTTCAAGCCAGGTCGTGGAAACTTCTATGATGATGGGTTTGCTTATACAGCTCCTGTAGGTATTTATTTCCCGAATGATTATGGGTTAGTTGATATGTCAGGTAACGTTGCCGAGTGGTGTTTGGACGATTTCAATCCTGCATCAGTACCTACTGTTTGGGATCTTAACCCTCAGTATATTGATAAGAATGCCTACGATCGTGAGGGGAATTCGAAAGAAAGATATAATGCAAGAAAGGTTGTGCGTGGTGGTTCGTGGAAGGATGTTGCCTATTATCTTGAGACAGGAACTAGAACTTACGAGTACAAGGATTCAACCCGGGCTTATATTGGCTTCCGTTGTGCAATGACCAACTTAGGCCGGTCATCAGGGGCTGAATTTCAATAATTAAAAACTCTGGTTATATTTATAAAAAATCGGACTAAACTTAAATCTTAAAGAACCATGGCAAAGAAAAAAGGCGGATTTGTCTCGTTATTCTTCACAACCATTATGCCCAAAGTTTACGGTATTGGTGCAGCGGTTGTAATTATCGGAGCACTTTTCAAAATCTTACACTTAGAAGGAGCTAATGCAATGTTGATGATCGGGTTGAGCGTGGAAGCAGGGATCTTCTTCCTGAGTGCTTTTGAACCAAAGCACGAAGAACCAGATTGGTCAAAAGTATATCCTGAATTGGCTGAAGATTATGAAGGACCGGTAAATCCTACCGCCACCCGTATCAGCAATCGTCCGGCAGGTGGAGATTCTCCGCTTCTTAAGATTGATGAAATGTTGAAGACTGCCAAGGTAGATCAAAATCTGCTCGATAATCTTGGTAAAGGCCTTACCAATCTTGCCACTTCGGCTTCACAAATGAATAATCTCTCCAATGCAGCCGTAGCAACTAACGAATATGCTAAAAATGTTCAGTCGGCTTCCTCTGCTTTGATGGAAATGAATAAGTCTTATGGTACTGCTATGAAAGCGGTAACGGCAATGGCTGATGCCTCTAAGGACACCAGTGAGTACCATGCTCAAGTGCAAAAGGTTACCAAAAACCTGGCGGCTTTGAACACTATTTATGAAATGGAATTAAAGGATGCGGATTCTCATGTGAAAAACATGAACAAGTTCTATGAGAGTCTTACCGGTGCTATGCAGGGTCTTTCTAAAGTGGGTGAAAATACATCGAAGTTCACTTCAGAATTGGGTACCCTTACAGCTAATGTAACTGCCTTAAATAAGGTATACGGTGGTATGTTGACTGCAATGAAAGGCAGCAATTAATTTAATGTTTCTTTCTATTTCTAACCAACTAAACTAAATAAGACCATGGCAGGTGGTAAGGAAACACCCAGGCAGAAGATGATCGGTATGATGTACCTGGTACTTACTGCGCTTCTCGCGCTAAACGTAAGTAATGCGGTACTTGAAAAGTTTGCCATCATTGACGATACACTGGTTAAAATGATCAAGGAGAACGATACTACCAATGAAAACAAATTGACTGGTATTCTTGCTTCAACAAGTCAGGACGCGAAAGTTGTTGCCGCTAAGGAAAAGGCAAAACAGGTTAGAGAAATATCAAAATCAACGATTACTTACCTGGATGAGTTAAAAGAGAAAATGAAGAAGGAGCCAGATGGAGCTGCCATTGAAGGTGAGGAATTGGTAACGAATACAAACCGTGCCGAAGAACTTATGCTCGATGAACAGAAACCTGAGGAAGGTATCGAGTTCGAAAAGAAACTAACAAACTTCGTTACGGAACTCAATAAGATCATGGGCTTAAAAACCCCCTTCAAGCCGTTAACTAAGAAAGCTCAGGATTACGAAGAGTTTAAGAATAACACCAATCAACTTGATAAGAATTTTCTTCAGTTCACCTTTGAAGGAACTCCAACCATGGCCGCTATTGCTACGGTAAGCCAGATGCAAACGGAGGTAATGGAATATGAGATGGTTGCCCTGGATTCCTTGTTCGCAATTGCCGAAGGTCAGGTATTTAAGGCAGACGTTGTATTCCCGATGGTTCGTGCCGAATCCAATACATTGATTGCTGGGGCTGAATATTCCGCTGATTTATTTATCGCAGCGGGGTCAGACGTACCTTCTGAAATGTTTAAAGATGGTTCACCGTTGAAAGTTGAAAAGGATCCTGTTACAGGATTGCAGATGGGTAAAATCAAGTTCAGAACAAGTGGTGGAGCCTATGATAAAAACGGTTTGGCTGATGCTTCCTATAAGGTAAAGATTAATATCAAAGGCAAACCATATGAAGAGGTAATCAGGTACAAGGTTGCTAAACCAGTTGCTAAATTTGAATCTGAAAGTGCCAGTACCCTTTATCTGGATTGCGGTAATGAAATGTCAGTTAGTGTACAAGGCCTTGCCGAGTCTTCTGGTATTTCCTTAAGTGTTCCTGGTGATCAGGGTAAAGTGGTACAACAAGGTGCAGGTAAGTTCGTGTTGATTCCTACCCGTCCTCAAATGGATGTGCGCGTATCCGTAAATGGTTCGCAGATTGAAGTGAAGCAATTTAAAGCCAAGCCTGTGCCAAGTCCGATAGCTAAGTTACAAGTGGGTAATGGCGAATATGATGTTAAGAGAGGAATTCCACCCGGAACCTCCATTGTTCGCTTGATTCCCGACATTTCTGACGAAACTTTTAAGCGTCAGAATCAGAAAGATGCGGGGTACCGCGTTGTAAGTATGACTTTACAGATTACTGGTAAAACTCCGATTACACTAAATTCTGGTACCATTGAAATAAACAAATATGGTCTAAGACCGGGTGATAGTTTCTCCGTCTTCAACGTACAGGTTGTGCGTTCCACCTGGGATCCAGGGGATGCTGACAATAAGCCTGTGAACGCGAAGCTGGAAGGCGTTTACGTTATGGGTAAATAATAATGAAAATGAAATTTGTAAGTATTTTTCTTTTGTCTATTGGCTTGGCTGGTGTTGCTACTGCTCAACAGGATACGGTATACAATCCGAATTCTACTGAACGGATTCCATACTATGAACAATTATACCGCTTTAGGGTAGAGCGAATTGTGGATTTAAAGGAAAAGCAAAACGCTGGATTTAAATCAGCACAATCAGATATAGCAGCTTTTTTAATTAAGAGCATCCAGAATGGCACTTTGATTGCCTATGACGACTCCATCAAGAACGTAAAGAGAGCAGAGGAGATTTTAGTAAGCAATCAGGCTATTGTTGAACCTCCGTATGATGCCACTAAATCTTACTTCTCTAGCGAGACTGCAAGTTATAATGGTAAAAACTATCAGTCAACCCGCAATGACAACAAAGGAAATCTCCCTACAGATTCCCAGTGGTGGGAATTGGCAGGAAGCCAGACAGAATACTTTACAAAGGATCAAATTGTTGCCATAACAATTATTGAAGACGTGATCTTTGATAAGAGAAGATCAAGATTGTATTATGATATTCAAGCTATCGGTCTACAAGCACAGAAATCAGGATCTACGGACATCAACCCAATTGCTTTTATTCAATACAAGGATTTTCACAATTTAGTTGAGAAAACTTCTCATAGTAAAGACTGGAAGGAACGCGAAAAGGTATTATGGAGAAACAGATACAATCCATCAGAGAACAGAACCTTTACTGATGCTTTTAAATTGAGATTGTTCCATGGGGTAATTGTTAAGGTTGAAAATCCAGATGATCGTTCAATTCAGCAGATTTATGAATCAAATGGACGTAGTTATGGCGAGTCTGTATTTGCACGTTGGGAAGAGGAAATGCGCATGATGGAGAAAGAGCACAATCTTTGGGAGTATTGATTTAATAGAAGATTTTATAGAAGCCCCGCAAGGGGCTTTTTCATTTTAGTGATTATGATAACTATAAGAGCCGGGAAAAAGGAAGATCTGCCACGTGTGTTGGAGCTAATTAAGGAACTGGCTAAGTATGAGCGAGCTGCGCATGAGGTTTCAAATACCGTGGCTATGATGGAAACCGATGGCTTTGGAGTCAATCCAATCTATGGATTTTTTGTTGCGGAAGAGGGAGCAATCATTCAAGGATTGTCACTTTACTATTACCGGTATTCAACCTGGAAAGGCAAGCGGCTTTATCTCGAGGATATTATCGTAACGCAATCTCAACGGGGTAAAGGGGTCGGAAAGGAATTATTTGAGATCACGATGAAGAAGGCATTAGATGAGAACTGCACCGGAATGATGTGGCAGGTACTTGAGTGGAACACCCCCGCCATTGAATTTTATAAAAAATATAACTCCAGACTGGATTCGGAATGGATTAATTGCCACCTGGAAGTTGGGCAGATCAGGGAAATCCTGAAGATTAGTTAGATCTCATCCAGCAAAGTATTAAAAGCTACATGCTGGTCTTTAAATCGTATTCGGTGAGCTTCTACCAAAGCGGGAGCGAACTCATTCAGGTATTTTAACACTTGTTCAATACTGCCTGAAAAGCATTGAACGCTGTAGGAGACTGAAGTTTCTTCCTCGTGCGTCAGCACTTTGTACATTTTGTAGTCTGAAAACAACCCGGTTTCCATAATAGCCGGAATGTAATTCGCCTTCATCCAGGCAATCCATTCACCTTCGATTTGTTTGTCTATTCCGAACGTAACGTTATACAATAACATGGCCAAATGTGATTATCTTTTTATTCGGTTCGGGTAATGTAGTCTTGTAAGTAGTTAAACTCTTCGGTTAATACTCCTTTTTCGGCCACCGTTCCGCGTTTAATGATACCGTCCACATCTCCAACCAATAGAGGCTTTAAAATTCGATCAATTAAGTCCCGACCAAATTCTTCTGAAGCACTTCGGGGCAATTCGCACGGAAGATTATCTACTGCCATGGTTGTGATATAACGTTCATCACTTAACGCTGGCAGTACGGAATCTGTTGCAGGATCATAGTCATAAAGTGGGTCAGGAATGGTACTGGCTCTCTTTGTGCTGGGCACCGATCCATTAATGTCGCAGGTAATATCAGCGATTACTTTCATTTTGAAATCCGGATCAAGCATATCTTCCCGCGTAAACAGTACTGGCGCTTTCGGGTTCCAGTACGCACCAGCTAAGAGCAACTGCCCTACTTTTGTAAACTTCGCAAAGAGAGAAGTATATCGTTCGGGGTTACGATGAAACTCTTCGCGATTAAAATGTCCACCCTCTTTTCGCTCGTGATAGTCGGCACTGCTTAATTGTGTATATACCGGCTCATCAAACGTCTTGGCCAGAAAGTCGACTGCATTTACTTTCCGGATACCTGCGGTATCTAATGTCTCCATGGCTCCTTTGCCAACCCTACCGGCTCCGGTTAAAATTATTTTAATGGGTGGCAGTTTTACTTTTCTTAACTCAAGTTTCAAATCATTAATATCAAAGCATTCAAAGGCTCTTCGAAGGGAAAACAGGTTATAGCGCTTTCCATAAGTCATCAACCCATTATAAGCACCAACAATTCCGGCAAAACGCCCAAAGGCCACCAGGCGATTTCCCTGCGTGTCTTTCAGTGCCTCATAATCTATCAGTCGGATGTTTTTTTTAAGTATTGCCTGTAATAGCTTCCTGTTGTAGGGTTGCTTTTTGATGGTGTGCGAAAAGAACAAATATGTTTTGTTGGCTACCAGATTATCAATAGGCACTTCTTTGATACCCATCAGGATATCGCAGTCGCTTATGTCTTTTACGACTTCAATATCGAGCTGCCTGAACTCATCGTCTTTAAAACTCCGAAACGGGCTTTCCTGACAAACGACTTTTACGTGAGTGAAACGCTGTTGAATTTCTTCGACTTGCAGGGGAGTAAAGGGCACACGTAAATCCGGTGGTACTTTCCCTTCCCGAATTAATCCGATTTTTAATTGAGGCATTGAGAACCTGTTTGGTTCGAAGTTACTCAGGTTTTGCGTTTTTATTATGATTGCTGGCCCACTTTTGAGAACAAGATTCTACCTTTAGGTATGGAAGGCTACGGATTATTGGCGTTGGGTTGGATAATTTATTTTGCTATTCACAGTGCGTTGGCGGCCGATCGGGTGAAGAACTTTTTCAAGAATCTCCTTCAAGATGGATTTCGATTTTATCGGATTTTTTATTCCCTAATTTCTATCGTAGGATTACTGGGGTTACTGTTTCTCAATGCGGTGATTGGAGGAGAACTGTTAATTAACCCCCAGGGAATAGTTCGTTACCTAAGTTTGATGCTCGCAACATTTGGTGTAATAATTGTTAGTCGGGCATTTAAAGAACATGATGTATTATCTTTTGTGGGACTCAGGCGAGAAGAGATGAAATTCAGTCGGTCGGGAATCCTGAACTATGTACGGCACCCGATTTATAGTGGCACAATCCTGATTGTGATAGGATTTTTTCTTTTCACCCCCACTACGGCTACACTATTGAGTACAGTTTGCATTTTTGTTTACTTGCCTATTGGTATTTACCTGGAAGAGCAGAAGCTTGTTCACCAGTTTGGTGATCAATACATTCAGTATAAAAAGGAGGTGCCTTCGCTTATCCCCAGGCTAAGTAAGCGAACTTAGCTTTCCAGAAGTCCGCCTAGCAATGAGCTTGATTCTTTTCTTGAGTTTCTACCGTAAGGAGATAAAGCCTGAACAAGTTTTCTAATTGGCATTGACTGTAGCCATACTTTACCGCTGCCGCGAAGTGTTGCCAGAAAGATTCCTTCACCACCAAAAACCATTGACTTTAAACTCCCGGTAGACTCCACATCAAAATCAATATGCGATTCAAAGGCAACCACACAGCCTGTATCGACACGTAACGTTTCATTATTCAGCGTTCGTTCGATCACCGTTCCGCCAGCATGGACAAATGCTTTACCATCACCTTGTAATTTTTGAAGTATAAATCCCTCGCCACCCACAAGACCGGCACCAATTTTACGATTGAATACAATTGATAACTTGGTACCATAGGCAGCACATAGAAATCCATCTTTCTGAACAACTAATTCATGATTCGGGCTGGTAGATAAATCAACTGGAATAATGGTACCTGGATAGGGGGCAGAGAATCCTACTTTTGCCTTTCTGTTTCCGCGATTGGTAAAGTGCGTCATAAAGAGCGATTCTCCAGTAAGCATCCGGCTACCAGCTGATAGTAGTTTATCAAATAACCCTTGGTTTGGATTTGAACCATCACCCATTTTTGTTTCAAACTGTATCCCCTCCTCCATGAACAACATAGCTCCTGCTTCCGCAATCACGGTTTCCATGGGGTCTAGTTCGACTTCCACAATTTGAATGCTTTCACCTTTTATCTGGTAATCGATCACATGCGAGTTTGGCATACAGATTAGATTTTATTTGATGTACTTAAATACGGGATACTCTACCGATTGGTTTTCTTTTTTGTTCTTTTCGATGTAATCATCAAGAAAATTCCAGGTGAGAAGGCCATCATCCGATTGGGGTTCAAGTAAATAAAAAATCAGATTAGCCAGCGGTTGAGCTGTAGTAATGAAAAAATCACCCTTTTTAAACTTACGCGTTGCTCCAATAAATTTTCCGTCTGCCTGGGCCATTGCATGACCCTGAAAAGACTGCTTGGCTTTTTCAAATTTCTCAATCTGAAATACGTCACCTTTAAAGGATTGCGACTTGGTGAGTGTATCTACCTTCACCCCATGTTGAATCAGGTTTTCAGCCAGTTTTGAAAACGCTGCCGGAATGATGTAGCCATTGGGCACTGTGCTTTCAATAGTTGGTTCGAAACGCGCATGGTAAGTCACGTCATCAAACGTGGAAATTTTTCCGGTCCGCACGAATTCTTTAGTCCCATCCACTTTGCTCTTTTGAATGTAATCGTAGGATATGAAGTTGGGTAGCTTTTCGAGTGGAACCATTTTAAAGCGCACACCTTTTTTTGTTTTTCCGGCACCTGCCAAAGCGGCCTGGATAGTTTCTGACTCTGCGCGTTTGTTTGTTTCTATAATTTCTGTTGAGTGTGAGTTTGTATAGGTTAAAATTTCTGAAACAAACGTATAGGTTGAATGAATTCGCTGATAAAACCGTTCGTGCGCGAAAGCCTCGCTTAAAATCGACATGCGATTGCGCAGGCCAAACTGGTTGACGAGGTAGCGCGGATGATGATTGTAGGTATAGAAATTCTTAGGAGGCCAGCCTTCGCGCAGGTAATAATCCCCAAACGGTCCAAAATCAAGATTGTAAGAATCTTTGGCAATGCGGGTTATTTCGGGTAGCATTTTATTGTTTACAAATTCATAGGTAGCAGGATGACCATTGCTGAGGTAACCCGGTGCCCACGTTAATGAGTATGCATGCCATGTGCCGTTGGTTGTGTGCAGGTCAACAAATACCTGTGGGTCCCACGGAAGCAGAACTTTGGAAAAAAGTGCCTGAGTCTCGAGTGCTTCCATCTTCATGCCATCGCGGTTTAGGTCTAACCCCTGGCTGTTTTCGCGAAGTCCCACTTCCAGCGGACTATCTTCCTGCGAAGGCCTGCGACCTTTTTCCATTTTATCGTTGCTGTCGGTGTTGTAGATAGGAGCGAAGAGAATGATTTGATTATCCAGCAAATGAATTTTATCGCCCAGTAATATGTCGCGCATCATCATCATAACAACTTCCTTGCCTTCAACTTCGCCAGCATGAATATTGCCCTGAATATAGATTATCAGTTTGCCTGAAGCGCGGGCTTCGGCTGCGGTAGTTATTTTTTCTTTTGAAATTACAGCAACAGGAATATCTTTTCCTTCCTTACTCCTCCCCATAGAAAACACATGCAGCCGATCAGTTTTTTTCTCCAGTTCATAGAGAAAGTTCATTACCTCATCATACGTGGAGGTTTTTACAAAATTTGATTTTTCTGGAGTAATTATAAGATTTTCACTCCACGCCTGCTGAGCAAATGTTGATGAAGCTGTAATCAGAAGGAGAAGAACCGGAAGAATTTTATGCAGAACCATAAATCAGAAAGTGTATTTAATAAATAAGTAAACCAGCTTAAAAGAGGACTATTTCTTTTTCTTCTTATCCTTCTTCTCTTTTATTTCCTCATAGTCATCGCGCTCAGCAAGTTTTTTGTCATCCACATTCTTATCTAAAAACTCATTTAGTTTTTCAATGGCAAGGTTGGATTTCAATTCGCCAAACTGATCGATGGATACCTCAAAGCCACTGAGGTCTTTATGCACCCGTGGTTTGCCTTGTTTTTTGCTTGGTTTATCAGTCTTCTTTGCCATAGGTCAGACGGTTTTTTTGATTGTGTTCAAAGCATGCTCAATTCGCTTCACCACCTCATCTTTACCGAGGATTTCCATTGTCATCATGAGGTCAGGCCCGGAAGCGCCACCGGTAACAGAAACCCGGAGGGCCTGTAAAATTTTACCGGTGGCAATTCCCAAACTGGCGGTTACGCTTTCAAGTGTTGATTTAGCTAAGTCAGTCGTTAGTATGTTGGTATTGGCTATTTCTTTGCTATAAGCTGTTAGGACTTTTATAGCCTCGTCATTCCATTTCTTTGCAATTACCTGGGCATCATAGGATGCGGGGGCCTGGAAGAAAAATTTTCCTTGTAGCCAGAAATCTTGTGTAAACGTGACGCGCTCTTTCATCACGGCACAAATTTTTAATGCCTTGTCCTTCGTACACGAGATTTTTTCCTTAGCAAGTGAATCCAACAGGTAAACAGAAAGCTCTTCATCCGATTTTGCTTTCAGATATTGCTGATTGAACCACTGTGCTTTATGGATATCAAACCGGGCTCCGGCTTTTCCGATTCGATCAACGGAAAATGCCTGAACCAGTTCTTCCATCGAAAATAATTCCTGTTCGGTACCCGGGTTCCAGCCCAGAAAAGCAAGGAAGTTGATCAATGCATCAGGTAAGTAACCGGATTCGCGAAAGCCTTTTGCTAACTCATTCGTGTTTGGATCTGTCCAGTTAAGCGGGAAAATTGGAAACCCCATTTGATCTGCATCGCGCTTGCTCAGTTTTCCATTGCCATCAGGTTTTAATAACAAGGGCAAGTGAGCAAACTCAGGCATCTCTTTTTCCCAACCGAGAAAACGATATAACAAAACATGCAACGGTGCGGAGGGCAACCACTCTTCTCCGCGAATCACATGCGAAATTTTCATGAGATAATCATCTACCACATTGGCTAAATGATAGGTTGGCATACCATCGGATTTCATCAACACTTTATCATCAATCTGTGCAGAGTGAACTTTCACTTCGCCCCGGATCAGATCGGTCAATTGGATTTCTTCATCATCTGGCACTTTTAACCGGATCACATAAGGATCACCAGCCTCCAATTTCCTTTTCACATCAGCTTCTGAAAGCGTGAGTGAATTATCCATCATCATGCGTGTAGTAGCATTGTATTGCTGATTGGAAGAGCCTGTGGCTTTTAACCGGTGGCGCATGGCTTCCAGTTCGACTTCGGTATCAAAAGCATAATAGGCATAGCCTTCGTCAATTAATCTTTGTGCATATTGTCTATATAAAGGTTTTCTTTCGGATTGGCGGTAAGGAGCGTGTGGTCCACCCTGGGTTACACCCTCATCAATTTTTATTCCTACCCAGTCTAATGATTGCTTAATGTATTCTTCCGCTCCCGGTACAAATCGCCCCTGATCGGTATCCTCAATCCGCAGGATCATGGTGCCATTGGTCTTCTTCGCCAACAAATAATTATACAGGGCGGTGCGTACACCACCAATGTGCAGGGCACCGGTAGGACTGGGTGCAAATCGAACTCGGACTTCTCTCATTTTTAATATAGAACAGGGAAGTCAAAGGTATGAAATTCAAGGCAAGTAGTGCGTGTGAATTTAACCACATAGGCACATAGATCACATAGGGACAAAGTCAAATCGCCCATGTTGCTATGAGTCAATTCTTAAATTACTTCACTGCAATGCAGGAAATTTCAACATTCACATCTTTGGGTAACCGACTTACTTCAACCGTTTCGCGGGCAGGTGGATTGGAGGCGAATTTCTTACCATAGGCTTCATTCACTACCGGAAACTGGCCCATGTCCTTCAGGAAAATAGAACATTTAACCACATGCGAAAAGTCCATGCCGGCAGCAGTCAGGATTTCGCTCAGATTCTTCAGTACCTGGTTGGTTTCTTCTGTGATGTTTTCAGTAAGAATTTTTCCGGTAGCTTTATCGATGGCGATCTGACCTGAAACGAAGAGCATGGAACCTACTTTGATAGCCTGGCTGTAAGGGCCAATGGGTTCGGGGGCATTGGCCGAGTAAATAACTTCTTTTGACATAAGGCAGTGTGTATTACTTTTGATCAAATATCGAAAATCAATTGACCCAGAACAATCCGACACGAACGAAATGAATATTTTGGTAATTGGTGATGAACTTAACCTGGTAGAGTGTCAGCAAAAATTTGGGGTTATTCATGCATGGCGCCACGCAAAGGATCGAAATGAAGCAGCATTTTTGTTGAATTCAGCTGAACTCGTTTTTGATTTTCTGCAGAATCCATCTTCCGATGACATGGCGATCTATAAAAACAAGAAAAAGGTCGTCTTTATCAATACTTCACTCATCACACTGCAATCTCTTATCACAAATAAAGACACTTACAATTCGAATTTCTTTGGTTTTTGTGGATTACCCACGTTTGTAAATCGCGAATTGCTTGAAGTGAGTATTCTGAAGGAAAGTGATTTACCCTTTCTTGATAAAATCTGTAAACAGCTGAATACGAAGTATGCCCGTGTGGCCGATAGTGTGGGCCTTGTAACGCCCCGTATTATTTGTATGATTATCAATGAAGCATACTACACGGTTGAAGAAGGTACAGCCACACGCTCCGACATTGACCTCGCTATGAAACTCGGCACCAACTATCCCTTTGGCCCCTTTGAGTGGGGCCAGAAAATTGGCATCGCTCATGTATATGATTTACTAGCAGCTGTGCATGCAGCCACCCAGGATGAGCGTTATCTGATTTGCCCGTTGTTAAAGCAGGAGGCAAGTCGATAATTCTCTTTATTTCTTTTCATATCTAAAATCGCATTTGCTTGCAACTAGTGCGATGGTACCGGAACGGTGCATTTTGAGCCCTGCCAGGGCCGTAGTGATATGATCAATTTCACAAAGCAGAGGAGTAAATTTTTGCAGGCCATGTTTAGTGTATAGTTTGCAGATCCCACATTCCAGAATATCGATGCCGTAACCAAAACCCAGCGTTTCTTTCTTATCCGTTAGAACACGAACAACAAACCCATCAGGATGCGCCCGCTGACTTACTTTGTTTTGCATTTGCCGGATAAGAAATCTTCCAAACCAGGAATCGATCATGTGTACGGGCAATTTTTTCAACATGTGTTGCCAGGCATTTTTAGGCCGTACGTATTCATTTGCGATGCCTAATAGAAGGGCTCTTATTTTTTCCATTGATTCACCGTTCCTGTTCAACACCTCAATGGTTGCCAGAAAGTAAGCAGCTATCTCCAGCCTGCGGTCCACAGGGTTTTTGGAAGTCTTTGCAAAATGGACGTCCGGTTGGATTCTTTTAAAGGCAGTTTCAATGTCTGCTATAAAGTGTGCAGCAGTTGGCGGATATTCTTTCTGAATGGCTTCATAGAAATATTTCCTAAACTTTCCCATTGAAAAAGTCTCTTAAATAATCTTTTGTCAGTTTGAGGCCCTTTAAAACTCAAGATACAAATCTCATAGCACAATTGTACGAAAAGTAAGATTGACCCGCGGACTCTTAACTTTGGTGGTGGGCGGCAACCGGTGCAGCCAGTTGGTTTGTGTAGCACCCTTCATAATCAGCAAGCTTCCCTGCTCTAGTAGAACCGAAACAGTTTCCTTGGTTTGCTTATGCTTGAATGAAAACTTACGTTCGGCACCAAAACTAAGGGAGGCAATAGCCGAGTTGAGACCCAGTGTCTTTTCATCATCGCTGTGCCAGGCCATTCCTTCTTCACCCGTGTGGTAAAGATTTAACAGGCAGGAGTTGTATGTGCAGCCGCTAATTTTTTCCGTCAGTTTTTTAAGCTCAAATAATTCGGGTGTCCAGCGCAAGGCCTGTTTAGTGATGTTGGAATAGGTGTAACTAAAATCCCGATCCCCATACCAGGCTACTTTACGTTTGGTTACAATATGTCTTCCGAATATAACAGCCTCATCATTTCTCCACTCGATGATGGTGAGTAGCTGATTCAAATACTGACGGGCTTCCTTGTCACTCATAATTTTTCCATAGTAATCCGCTACCCCGTCAAAGGGCAGAAGATTTACAATTGGTTCTGTTTTGAATAAATCCATGCCTGATAATCTTTTCTTAAACAATGGCCACAGGGCCGGTATCCATTTTTCAAAGCTTCATCTTCAGAAACAAAAAACACACGGTTTTGTCGTTTCATTCGCTTGCCGGATGTGCAGGAAAGCAATCCATAAATCTTCGTCCGGCCATTGCCTGCCAGAGCGATTGAGTGATTTTTTATCAAACTTCGTAGTTCCTGCTGATTAAATTCTGAATGAAGAAACATTGCCTGACAAAGCTAGGGAGAGGAGCTATAGTCGCAAACCTGATTCTTGCGGAGTTAATGGCGAGGCCAGACGATTCGGTTAAGATCAACGTCTATCATTAGCATAAAAGTCAAAGTCGAAATAATGACGTTTATTGTTTGCCCAGATTTCACCAATTTCCCCTCTTTCACATTTGTCAACAGGAATTGCCTTTTTTCCTTTAAGCTCCTCCAATGAACCAAAATAAATTGAGTAGCTTTTCCTGTCAAACTGAATTGCCATCCAATGCGCTTTTGCATTAAACTTTTTCTCCGAAGCTGCAGCCTTGTCATAAGCGTTTGTGCCAAGATTGTATCTTGAGTTTAGTTTGCCGTCTCGTTGAAACTTATTTCTGGCCTTAACACTGATAATATATTTCTTACCCCCTTTCTCGCATTCGATGTCTGCGAATGGCTCGTTTAATTGTCTGTCGTTTAAATTTCTTATTCTGTCAAATTCATTATCAACGAGTGCCTTAATTGCAAATAACTCACCCAATTCTCCAAGCGATTTCTTTCTAGCAGCCTCTTTTATATTTTCCATATTATTTTCGTTGATTTCAATTGTTCACGAAACCAGCCTGATTACTACGACATGAATACATATTACCCGACTTTCTTAAAAAAGAAATATCAATGCTAGTTTCAAGTTACCACATTTCTTCTTGTGTAACTTAAGTCACTAACTTAGCGTACCCAAACCGGTATTTTTGCGCCTCAATTAATGACGTCAATGGAAATTTTTGGATATGCAGCTTCTATAGTAATGGGGCTTTCGCTGGGGCTGATCGGTGGGGGCGGCTCTATTCTTACAGTGCCCATTTTAGTGTACCTGTTTGGTGTTGATCCTGTTCTCTCCACAGCGTATTCACTTTTTGTAGTTGGGTTAACCAGTGCATTGGGTTCATTCAGTCATTTCAAAAAAGGCAATGTTCATCTGAAAACCGCCCTGATTTTTGGTGTACCATCCATTCTTGCTGTGTACTCAGTGCGCAAATTTATTATGCCCATCATTCCCGATCCGATATTTAATTTGGGTTCTGTTGAGGTTACTAAATCCTTAGCGGTGCTGGTGTTATTTGCCATATTGATGTTACTGGCCTCTATCACCATGATTCGGAAGCCGAAGAAACTAAAAGAGCACCACGGGGAAGTTGCCTATAACTATCCACTCATTTTTGCGGAAGGTATTTTGGTTGGGGGTATCACAGGTTTGGTAGGTGCAGGGGGTGGTTTTCTAATCATCCCGGCCCTCGTATTGTTGGCAGGGTTACCAATGAAGCAGGCTGTAGGCACATCACTTCTTATTATTGCTCTTAAATCCCTTATTGGTTTTACCGGTGACCTTGGTTCGGGACTTGAGATAGACTATAAGTTTATGATTATCTTTTCTGCCTTTGCTATGGTTGGTATTCTGGTCGGCAGTAATCTTACCCGCTTTATTCCCAACCAACAATTAAAGCCTGCTTTTGGCTGGTTTGTTATGGTGATGGGCATTCTAATACTTGTAAAAGAGCTTTTCCTTCAGAAATAAATAGTATAGTAGTTTAGTAGATTTATTATTTTTGAGGTTTCAAAACTAAATCATTTGGTTATGATTGAATTTATCAGACAGCCATGGACATGGTATGTTTCCGGAGCGCTCATCGGGCTTACAGTTCCTGCGCTGCTATTGTTGGGAAATAAACATTTTGGAATTTCGTCTTCATTACGCCATATCTGTGCGGCATGCTTACCAACAAAAATTCCATTTTTTCAATACGATTGGAAACGGGAGACCTGGAATCTCTTTTTTGTGGCTGGCATTATAGCTGGGGCATCATTCACGTTGGCGTTCCTGAGCAATCCCCAGCCAGTTCATGTTTCAGAAAACACCGTGGCTGATCTGGCAGCTTTAGGTATTGTGGCTGATGGTAATATGATGCCAGCATCCATTTTCAGTTTTGACAATCTTTTCACACTGAAAGGTCTGGTATTTTTTGTGATTGGTGGTTTTATGGTTGGCTTTGGAACCCGCTATGCAGGCGGTTGCACCAGTGGCCATTCTATTATGGGCCTTTCAACTTTTCAGAAGTCTTCGTTAATAGCGACATGTTGTTTTATGGCTGGTGGCTTTGCCATGGTTCATCTCGTTTTTCCGTGGCTCATGAAATTAATCTGATCACGATAAATCGTAAAGCATGAAAACAGTTAATGATGAATTTGTAGAAAACGCGGTGGTAGTTCATCCCGATGAATGCGCTGCGCCCAATGATCAGATAGCGCCAGAATCCATTGTTGGATCCAACATAAAATACCTGGCTATGGGGATGTTATTTGGAGTAATTGCCGTGAAATCAGAAATTATTTCGTGGTATCGTATTCAGGAGATGTTTCGCTTGCAATCATTTCACATGTATGGTGTAATTGGAACAGCGGTGGTAACAGGGGCGATTTCGGTCTGGCTGATTAAATATTTTAATCTGAAAACTATTCAGGGTGAGGAAGTCGTAATTCATACGAAGCAGTTTCATTGGGGTAATGTAATTGGAGGATTAATTTTTGGTTTAGGGTGGGCCATTACCGGTGCATGCCCGGGACCGTTATTTGCCCAAATAGGAAGTGGCTTTATGGTGATTATAGTAACGTTGTTCAGTGCTGTGTTGGGTACGTTTGTTTATGGTCTGCTGCAAAAGAAATTACCCCATTAAATTATACGCCAATCATAATTTGAGGAACTTCACCATTCATTAGCTATGGAAAGTTCACACGCAAAATCAAAGAGCTCACGGAGAATCTTATTCTTCCTTTTACTTGCGCTGCTGATCGTAATACTTGTTATTGTTTCTACCCGCCCGGGTTTAATAAATTTTAACTCATCTAAAGACGATCACAACTCTCTCTGGAAATCACCTGATCCAAATACTATTCCTAAGGGTGAGCAAGGCGATTTGATTCGTTACGGCCGGGACTTAATAATCAGAACGTCTTATTATCTCGGTCCTAAAGGAAAGGTTAACCTAATGAGCAATGGTATGAATTGTCAGAACTGCCATCTCGATGCTGGTACTAAACCCTTTGGGAATAATTACAGTGCCGTGGCTTCTACATACCCAAAATTCAGAGCGCGGTCGGGTACTGAAGAGACAATTGAAAAGCGGGTGAATGATTGCTTTGAGCGAAGCCTGAATGGCAAATCGCTCGCTGATGATAGTTTTGAGATGAGAGCCATCGTGGCATACATTCATTGGCTGGGTGAAGATGTATCGAAAGGAACATCACCTGCCGGAGCAGGTTTGGTTGAAGTAGATTTTCTTGATCGACCCGCGAATGCAGTTAATGGAAAAATTGTTTACGACCAGAAGTGCGTGGTCTGTCATGGAAAGAATGGTGAAGGTGTTCTGCTGGCTGATAGCAGTGGGTATCAGTTTCCGCCTATGTGGGGTGAGCATAGTTATAATACAGGTGCTGGATTGTATAGACTTTCGCGCTTTGCGAGCTATGTAAAAGCCAATATGCCATTGGGGGCAACTTATGAAACGCCTCAACTCACCGATGAAGAGGCCTGGGATGTGGCTGCTTACGTAAATTCGTTGCCAAGACCTACTAAGGATTTAACTAAAGATTGGCCCGACATTTCTAAAAAACCAATTGATCATCCTTTCGGACCTTTTGCCGATGGCTTTGATGAGAGGCAACACAAACTAGGGCCTTTCAAGCCGATTGAAGAAAAGCGAAAAACTATTAGCTCCGCCAAATAGTTGAACTTTGGTTTTGTGGCGTGACCTAAGTCACAAAAAGAAAAAATACTTACTGCGATCTTTGTTTTAAAATTATTGACAATGAAAAATTTAAAGAAAGGAATGCTGCCCTTGATTATGATCCTGACTACGTTTAGTTTTTTTGCGCAGGCTCAAAATATTAAGAAGCTAGATCCCCAAAGTTTTGAGAAAAAACTAAACGAATCTAAGGGATACATTCTTGTGGATGTGCGAACCTCGGGTGAGTATGCTCAGGGTCATCTTGCCAATGCGGTAATAATCGATATTTATTCAGACGATTTTAAGAGTCGTGTCAGTAAACTCGACAAGTCAAAACCTGTGTTTGTATATTGCAAAGCGGGTAGTCGCAGCAGTTCAGCAGTGGGTGTATTCACAGATCTGGGGTTCAAGGAAATTTACGATCTGAGTGGCGGCATAAATGCCTGGCAAAGGGCCAATAAGCCAATAACGAAGAAATGAGAATATCCGGACTTTTAGTTATAATGTTTTCGTTTTTGCAAACTCCTGCCCAGGTACAGAGCAGTGCATATGATCTTACCTTAAAAACCCTTCTTTCTCATTCCGTACCCGAAGTTTCTGTTTTGCAGGTGAAAGAAATGAAGAATGTGCTGCTACTCGATGCCCGCGAGTGGAATGAGTACCGGGTAAGTCATATTGAAAATGCGAAATATGTAGGGTATGATCATTTTCAACTTGAGACACTAAAGGCAATCGACAAAAAACAAAAGCTAGTTGTGTATTGTTCTGTAGGCTATCGAAGCGAGAAGATCTCTGAAAAGCTTAAGCAAGCCGGTTTTGCAGATGTATCAAATTTATATGGAGGTATTTTTGAATGGGTGAACCAAAGCAATCCGGTTGTAGACAGCAAAGGAAAAATGACAGATAACATTCATGCGTACAGCAAGACCTGGGGCGTTTGGCTTAACAAGGGTGTAAAAGTGTACGATAGCAATTGATTACATGCAAAATTATTGGAAGATCATTGTAGATTCTTACACCGGTTACTGGAACTACCTGGTGAACGAAATTGCATACCCCGACTGGCACAATTACTTCTGGTGGCTGCTGGGTCTTTCTTTGTTCGTTTGGTCACTTGAGATTATGGTTCCATGGCGCAAGAGCCAGTCAATTTTCAGAAAAGATTTCTGGCTCGATGCATTTTATATGTTTTTCAATTTCTTTTTGTTTTCCCTCATCGGCTACAATGCCATTTCCAACGTTGCAGTAAATGCTTTCAACGACTTGTTAGGTTTATTTGGCATCTCAAATCTGGTTGCTTTACAAGTTCAAAGCTGGCCAGGCTGGGCAAAGTTATTAACCATGTTTGTGATTGCTGATTTTATTCAGTGGAATATTCATCGGCTATTGCATCTGATTCCCTGGATGTGGGAGTTTCATAAAGTTCACCACTCGGTTGAGGAGATGGGCTTTGCAGCGCACCTGCGTTTTCATTGGATGGAAACCGTACTTTATAAATCTATTCAATACATTCCATTGGCAATGATTGGGTTCGGCCTACAGGATTTCTTCATTATCCATATCATCTCGGTTGCCATAGGGCACTTGAATCATTCTAATCTTTATATCACCTATGGGCCATTAAAATACATCGTAAACAATCCGGCCATGCATATCTGGCATCACGCCAAAACGCTCCCCAATAAATATGGAGTTAACTATGGGATTAGTTTGAGTATTTGGGATTATCTTTTTCGTACGGCTTATATTCCAAAGAATGGTCGAGATGAAAAACTTGGCTTTGATGGGGACGAACACTTTCCGAAAAAATTTCTGCAACAAGTAGTATATCCATTTAAAAAGTAACCATGCCCACCCACCACAACGCTTGCGGTTGCTCATCTTGTCAAAGAGAGACTGTTACTAAAAAGGAAAAGGAGTTAAATATTTCAATATCTGAAAACAGTCGCAGAGAATTTTTGAAGAAAGCATCCGGTATGGGGTTGGCCCTGGGAGTCGGTGCCGGTTTGATTTCCCCGCTGGCAGCTTCAGCCCTTAATAATGAGGACGCAGCCTTGCTAAGTCAGGAAATGGCGAATTCACAATCCGTGAAAACAGGTAAGGCAAGTCGACTCACGTTGCTACACACGGCTGATATACATTCTCAATTATTGATTCATGATGAATTTTTTATTGAGAATGGAAAGCCTGTCTACAAAAAGCGCGGTGGGTTTGCCACACTAAAGACAATGGTTAATGAATTGAGGAAGGAAAATCCCGAAAACACATTGGTGATTGATGGGGGAGATTGTTTTCAGGGTGGAGGCGTAGCAGCGCTAACGGAAGGGAGAGCCATTGTGCCTTTGATGAATAATATTGGTTATGATTTGATGTTGCCTGGCAATTGGGAAGTAGTGTATGGAAAGGAAATGATGATGCAGGATATGTTTGCCTATCACGGACCCAAAGTGTGTGCGAACATGTTTCATAAAACGAATGACTCTTTCAATGGAGATCTGATTTTTCCACCTTACTTTATCAAGTATATTGCTGGAATTAAAATTGGATTTATAGGGTATAATGACCCACTCACGCCCAAACGTCAGTCGCCAGCTTACAGTGATGGGATTCAGTTTACTCAACCTGAACTTAATGTGGCGAAGTATGTAAAACTACTCCGAGACTACGAGCGCTGCGATATGGTGTTCCTGATCACACATATGGGGTTAGCTCAGCAAGTGGGTTTAGCCAACAGTGAATTTTCAAAAGGCGTAGATTATATTATAGGAGCAGATACCCACGAGCGTGTTCGGACACCCATTGAAGGTAAGAATGCAAAAGTTACGGAGCCTGGCGCATTTGGTTCATTTGTTGCCAAATTGGATATTGTGGTGGAGGATGGTGTTATTAAAGACCACACCTATCAATTGCTGGATGTGGATCCTGATCAATACAAAGAAGATGAAGAAATGAAGGAGCTTGTGAAAAGAGCCCGTGAGCCTTATCGTCAAGACCTGGATCGTGTGATTGGAAAAACGAAAACACCGCTGGTACGCTACTATGTGATTGAAACACCCATGGATAATTTTATTACAGATGCCATTATGTGGAAGTTTAAACCAGATATCGCATTGAGCAATGGCTTTCGTTTTTGTCCACCGCTGGTGCCCGATACTAAAACCGGTGTTGCTGATATTACGATGGATTTTTTGTGGAGTATGTTGCCAGTTGATAGTGAAGCGAAGCAGGGTGTTATCACAGGTAAGCAACTATGGGACTGGATGGAAAAGGAATTACATAACGCATTTGCTAAAGATCCGGCCCAACGATTTGGAGGTTGGGTTGTTCGCTTTAATGGTATGCAGGTAAACTTTACCATTGGCAATGAAATGGGCAAACGCGTAAATTCCATAAAAGTAAAAGGGAAGCCTGTTGACCTCTCTAAAAAATATACATTCGTTGCATGCGAGCGGGAGGGTGATCCGGATACTACAATTTGCAGAGTGGAGGGAGTGGCAGAGCCTACCCGGCTGGGTAGCACCTTACACAAGGTAATTCAGGAGTATCTTCTTAAAGCTTCACCAATTTCTCCTAAATTGGAAGGACGTGCAACTGCCACCGATGCACCAAATACATTGCTTACCCAGCTTATGGGAGTAGGGTATGAGTTTAGATAGCATTCGTATTAAAAGAAAATTTCGACATGATTAAAAAAGTAATTATTGCGTTCGCAGTGATCTTTGGTATTGCGGTGGTGATTTTCTTCTCCTATGTACCTCGGTATTTTGATAAGAAATCAAATGTAACCACAACAAAAATCAAGACTGAAGATCGAATGACCTGGTATGATTCCATTCCATTTGTTGCTGATCTGCATTGTGATATGTTGTTGTGGGATCGTAATTTTTTTGAATCGCATGATTATGGGCACGTGGACTTGCCGCGCATGAAACAAGCGAACATGGCCCTTCAGGTGTTTTCCATTGTAAGCAAAGTTCCAAGAGGAATTAATATCGAACGCAATGATGAGAAAAGTGATCAGATTGCATTACTAAGTTTTGGTCAACTACGTCCGCCAAATACCTGGTTCAGTATAAAAGAAAGAGCACTGCATCAGATCAATCAATTGCATGACTTTGCTAAAAATTCTTCGGGGCAGTTTAGGGTGATCACCAGTAAAAGTCAATTAAGGGAATTTATTGACGATAGAAAGGCTAATCAACAACTCACTTCCGGTATGCTGGGCCTGGAGGGCGCGCATTGTTTAGAGGATGATCTTGCCAATCTTGATACTTTTTATAAAGCCGGAGTTCGCTACATCGGCATTACTCACTTCTTTGACAATGAGTGGGGTGGCTCGGCACATGGGGTAGACCGAGATGGACTTACTGATAGTGGCAAGGAGTTAGTACGAAAAATGAATGAATTAAATATCACGATTGATCTGGCACATGCTTCCCCGAAGACAATTGACGATGTGTTGACATTAACCAGTAAACCAATCCTGGTATCGCATACAGGAGTAAAAGGTGTATGTGATAATCAACGAAATCTTTCGGATG
Source organism: Cyclobacteriaceae bacterium (assembly GCA_044229915.1). Taxonomy (GTDB): domain Bacteria; phylum Bacteroidota; class Bacteroidia; order Cytophagales; family Cyclobacteriaceae; genus ELB16-189. The sequence goes on along the minus strand of JBGASB010000002.1, from coordinate 43,532 downwards.
CTCATTTGATTGAAATCGGAAAGTTAAACGGATTGATTGGAGTTGGCCTTTGGGAAACTTCCGTGTGTGGGACTGATGCGGCAGCCACGGCAAAGAGCATTCGCTATGTGGCCGATAAAATTGGCATTGATAAAGTTGCCCTGGGTTCCGATTTTGATGGCGCCATCGGAACACACTTTGATGTAACTGGGCTGCCGTTGATCGTCACTGCATTGGAGAAGGAAGGATTCAACTGTCATGAAATTGAAATGATCATGGGTGGTAACATCCGGGATTTTTTTCTAAAGAATTTGCCAGATTAGTTTTTGATCAATTGGATTGGGCTTCTTCAGCATTTTGCTTTTCAAGCACCAGGTGTTCATCAATTACCTGCTTAAACACATTTTTAGGCAGAGCACCGGGTTGTAGCATAGGCTTTCCTTCCATGGGAATAAAAAGAAAAGTAGGAATGCTTCGGATTCCAAATATGGCTGAAAGTTCCTGTTCTTTTTCGGTGTCAACTTTATAGATCACCAATTTACCTTCGTATTCTTTAGCTAGTTCTTCCAATATGGGAGCCACCATTTTACAGGGGCCACACCAATCGGCATAGAAGTCGATAATAGCGGGTAGCGTGCCCTGGTAGTTCCATTCTTCCTGGGTAGTATAATCCAGAACTTTTTCTTTAAAATCTTCGGTCGTGAGTTTTATAGTAGCCATGATCTTTTGTTATACTGCAAATTTCGTAAGATAAGTTGGGTTTGTGTGTAACATCGGTCACACGGATTAAGGTTCCGCTTCCTAACTTTGTGGCTGGAAAATGCTTCTTTTTTGAGTATTTTCAGCTTGTGTAACCTAAATCACGGAAGTCATGTTCTCGCGGGTTGTATTTTTGCATGACATTAGAGTAAAATCCCAGTAAGGGAAGGAATAATTCATCAATTAAATTAAGAACTATGTTTTTTCAACACATTTACGACAAGACGTTAGCCCAGGCGAGTTATCTCATTGGTTGTCAAAAGACCGGTGAATCAATTGTCATAGATGCAAAACGGGATGTGGATACCTATCTCGAAATAGCAAAACAGAATAACCTGAAAATCACTCATATCACAGAGACCCATATTCATGCCGATTTTCTTACCGGCTCACGCGAATTGGCTAAACTTACCGGAGCTCAATTGTATTTATCGGACGAAGGGGGTGAAGGTTGGCTATATGAATTCCCACACATTGGTCTGAAAGATGGTAGTATAATTAAAGTGGGTAATCTCACATTAAAGGTATTGCACACCCCGGGCCATACCCCGGAAAGTATCAGTTTTTTGTTAACGGATCATCCTGCCAGCAATGAGCCTGTGATGTTATTTACCGGTGACTTTGTATTTGTAGGTGATGTGGGCCGTCCGGATTTATTGGAGAAGGCCGCTGGATTTGCCGGAACTAAAGAAGCTGGAGCAAAGGAAATGTATAAGTCTATCAATAAGTTTAATGCGCTTCCGGATTATATCCAGGTTTGGCCCGGACATGGTGCAGGTTCTGCATGCGGCAAGGCATTAGGTGCTGTGCCGAGCACAACGGTTGGCTATGAGAAAGTTCGTAACTGGGCGTTTCAATATCCAAAGGACGAAAATGGGTTTGTGAAATATTTATTGGAGGATCAACCTGAACCTCCGAAATATTTCGCCATGATGAAGAAGCTTAATAAAGTTGATCGCCCATTGCTAACAGAAGTCCCCAGAATCAAGAAGCTAAGTAGAGAAGAGTTTAAAGCTGCAATGGATAATGGTGTTAAGTTGATTGATACCCGGGTTAAAACAGAATTTGCTAAAGGATTTATTCCTGGTAGTCTCAACATTCAGGGCAACAATGCCTTTGCAACCTGGGCCGGTTGGTTGGTGAAGTATGATGAGCCTTTCATGGTGATTGCGAATGAATCGCAATTGGATGACCTTACCCGTAAACTAATGCGGATTGGGTTAGACAATATCTATGGGTATGTAGAAAGTGTTACTGTTTGGACAGAGCTTGGCAATACATTGGAAAAAGCAAAAGTAATTTCCATTGATGAGTTTGATACATTGGCAAAGAACAATGGGATTCAAATTGTGGACTTACGTGGGGAATCTGAATATAAGGCAGGTCACATCGCAAAAGCAGACAATGTATTTGTCGGCACGTTACAGGAAAATCTGAATAAAATCAGCAAGGATAAAACTACTGTTGTTTATTGTCAATCGGGCGATCGTACCGCCATTGGATACTCGTTGCTGGCGAAGAACGGGTTTAAAAATATTCTGAATTATTCAGGTGGGATGAGCGAGTGGGCAAATAATGGAAAGCCAGTGGTATCAGAAAATTAAGTAAGGATTAAACAAACAGGCAGTAATTCCCTGCCTGTTCCCTTTTTATTTATAAGCAATCAAATTCTACATGAAGATTCTTGGCGATTGGAAATTCTTATTACTGGCATGTCTTACACTGGGCCTTGCTCCCTTTTTTCCCGAGCCACATATCCTTGGAAAGATTCGGTGGATAGCAGGCGGAGCAGTAGGAATGCAACCCCTTGATTGGTTTGACACTATATTTCACGGTACACCCTGGTTGTTGATGATCGGTTTTTTGATAGGCAAGGCAACACAGTTTCGCAAACAGGCAAAAAATTGATTTATGACATTTGACGCAATCAAAAGCACATTGTTCACCAACTGGCATCTGGTCCGGATCTTACGTCTGGTGTTTGGAGTATTTGTGTTGGTACAGGCTGTAACCATGCGCGATGCCCTTGCCGGGATGATCTCTGCATTATTTTTATATCAGGCCATTACAAATACAGGTTGCTGCGGAGCAAGCGGATGTGCGGTGCCAACCACATCTGTCAATAAAGATCAAAAGATAGAAGAGGTAGAGTACGAGGAAATAAAATCCACCCCAAAAACTTAATCACACTTATTCTACAGTGACTGATTTCGCCAGGTTCCTGGGCTGGTCTACATTGCAACCACGCATTACTGCAATGTGGTAGGAGAGCAGTTGAAGTGGCACAACTGAAATCAATGGCATCAAGGATTCGGCCACTTGGGGCACTTCAATAACAAATTCTGACATTTTAGGTATCAGCATGTCGCCTTCAGTCACGATGGAGATAACTCTTCCTTTACGGGCTTTCACTTCTTGTATGTTCGAGACTACCTTCTCATAGGAGCTATCTTTTGTTGCGATAAATGCTACAGGCATATCAGCATCGATAAGAGCAATGGGGCCGTGCTTCATTTCCGCAGCCGGATACCCCTCTGCATGGATGTACGAGATTTCTTTTAGTTTTAAAGCACCCTCAAGGGCTACTGGAAAATTATAACCCCTTCCCAGGTAAAGGAAATTGGTAGAGTCTTTGAATTCTTCAGCAATTATTTTGATACGATCGTTGAGTGCCAATACTTTCTCGACTTTCGCTGGCAGGTTTTCCATCTCCACCAGCATCTCATTAAACTTCTGCTCTGTAATGGCGCCTTTTTTCTGAGCCACAATCAAGGCAATCATATTAAGAACTGTTAATTGGGCAGTAAAGGCCTTTGTGCTGGCTACGCCAATTTCCGGTCCTGCATGGGTGTAAGCTCCGGCATGGGTAGCGCGGGGAATGGAAGAGCCGACCACGTTACATACTCCAAAAATAATAGCACCTTTTGATTTAGCCAGATCAATGGCAGCAAGGGTATCAGCCGTTTCACCGGATTGGGAGATAGCAATTACTACATCGCCCTCGCGTACGATTGGATTTCGATAGCGAAACTCAGAGGCATATTCCACTTCTACGGGAATGCGACAAAACTCTTCGAAGAAGTATTCAGCCACCAGGCCGGCATGCCACGAAGTTCCGCAGGCAATAATAATGATGCGATCAGCCTGAACCAATTTATTCAAGTATTCGCGAAGGCCACCCAGAATCAATCGGCCAGAAGCTGAGTCCAATCGTCCGCGCATGCAATCTCTGATCGAGCGTGGCTGTTCAAAAATTTCTTTAAGCATGAAATGCTCAAACCCACCTTTTTCAATCGCTTCTAACTCCAGATCAACTGTCTGCACGTACGGGGTCAGCGGCAGATTGGACGTATCCTTAATAGTAAGCTTACCATTATTAATGATGGCTATTTCCTGATCATTCAGATAGACCACTTCGTTGGTGTATTCGATGATAGGAGTTGCATCGGATGCCATAAAAAATTCTCCCCGCCCTACCCCAAGTACAAGAGGACTCCCCTTACGAGCCGCAATCAGCAAGTTTGGATCATTTAAAGACATGACAACGATTGCGTAAGCACCAACTACTTTGGTCAAGGCCAAACGAACGGCTTCATCCAGCGAACAATTTTCATTTTCCTTGATGTCCTCGATAAAATGAATGAAGACTTCCGTATCGGTTTCACTTAGAAATGTGTGCCCTTTTCGCAACAACTCCTGTTTTAGTGAGGAGTAGTTTTCAATGATACCATTATGAATGATAGCTAGATTTTTTGTAGCTGAGTAATGTGGGTGAGCATTCTCATCATTGGGTTCACCGTGGGTGGCCCAACGGGTATGGCCCATACCAATATGACTATCTAAATTTTGCCCTTTGATAAAGGCTTCAAGTTCTGAAACCTTGCCTTTCTTTTTATAAATGTTAAGGCCACCATTCAACAAGGCTATACCGGTACTGTCGTAGCCTCGGTATTCAAGTCGTTTAAGACCTTTAATGATTACTTCATGGGCCTGACGATGGCCTACATAGGCTACAATTCCACACATAGGATATTATGGGTTTTCGTTAAATGTAGGCCGGGTGTAATAAATCTTAAGTTTGATGTTGTCTTTCAAAAAAATAGTACGATTGACAGATTTTCCTTGAGGAGGATCCATAGGGACCAATGCCCAATAGGGATATTGCGTAGCCTTTAGGTCAAATAACTTTTGAAAAAATATAGTTGGATATCCAATGTAGTTTTGTTCGGTGCTTGAGTACGGTAATGAAAGTAACTCACCCGTATCATTGGCAGCAAAGAGTTTACCTAAATCAGAGATTACAAGAGATCCATTAAAAGCAATGAAATCAAGCGTATCTTGTTTTGTCTCCATGAATTTGTATCGGTTATTTGGTCGTAACCTAACAAGCGACAAATTTTTTGGTGCTTGAAATTCTGCAGTGGACTCGGCACCATTGATCGCAAATTCTGCAGAGTTGATAACAATGTCAGGAATGCTGTCAATGTATTCATAATACTTTGATAGGTCTATTTTGGTCACTATTGAACTACCCCCTTGAATATATCTATTATTATTCTGGTTAAAGTCAGTAAAAAATGAATTAAGACCGTCTAGCTCAGTGCCCGAGCGATTTGCAATTACCTTCGTAAAAGTTATTAGTCCGGAGAGAGGGAATGAAAGTGTTTTCTTAGTATCACCATCGTGGTAATAAAGGGCAAGAAAAGTATTGGTATCAAAATTATTAACGCCAACAACTTTATCGGATTGAGTAGTAGTAATGGCTAACCCCTTAAATTGTTGTGTAAAATAAGCCAGATTTGAGTAGAGCGTGTCCTCAGGATTTACAGCGTCAAAAAGTCTATTACCAAAAGAATTGTTCAATCTTATCTTGATAGTTACAATAGAATCTGCATTAGTATCTTCATATTCTGTCTTGAAGTAGTCCGCATTAACTCGTGCCTCGGCTGTCCCTAAAGGGAATCTGCTAATTGATACATCTGAGTTGAAAAAATACTCCGTATCAAAATCTAATGCTGTAGTAATTTCATGCACCGCAAGAGATTGAGTGGTTTCGCCTGTTGTTCCATAAGTGTAAAAGTCATAACGGAGTTGTAACACAACGGAATCGTATACAGCTGTAGAAGGAATCGCAGTAGCCGAATTCCCAGGCCTGAACTGAGAGAATGCTTTAGTCTCAATGGAGCCAAACACAGGATCGACATATTTACCGAACATCATCCTATTAAGCTCCCCGGACAAACTTGTCGTACGGAGAGAATCCATCCAAAGTACACTGCTTTCAACAGGAATTTCGGCATAAATAACCTTGAATCTCTTCTGATTACTTTTGAATCCGAGATAATTTAGGTCTTCCTGGCACGAAAAAAATAAAGCTAAAATTGAGAGCAGGAAGGCACTTTTAGCCCACCAACTCTGTGTAAAGGTTATAAAACGATTCTGTGTAGTTGTCGTCTTTTTCGATGGTCTCAATTTTCGTCTCTTTAAGCTTCTTAACTAATCCTTCTAACTTTTTATTGTCTCCAGCTGTAGAAACAACATCTGAGAATTGGGCCCCTAATTTAATAAAGCCTTCGTAATCCGCAGTCTTTAAATGACCTAACATATTGTCTTCAATATCCATCATTCGCACCTTGCCCATCAAGTCCCCTTTAAACTTATGGGTAAAGCTGTTATTATAGATTGTGAAAACAGTTTTGGTATTTTTGAATAACGGATCGTTTTTATAAGTCGTTTTAAGATAGAGAGGAATGAAACTGGTGATCCAGTCATTACAATGAACCACATCGGGGGCCCAGCCTAGCTTACGTACTGTTTCAATTACTCCTTTGCAGAAGAAGATTGCCCGCTCGTCATTGTCTTCATAAAACTTGTTCTCCTTGTCGTGAAACATGGATTTGCGGTGAAAGTAATCTTCATTATCAATAAAGTAAACCTGGAGTTTGGCGTTTGGTATAGACGCCACTTTAATGATCAAGGGCTTCTCTTCATCACCTACAGCTATGTTAATTCCTGAAAGTCTGACTACTTCATGTAACCTATTCTTTCTCTCATTAATCAACCCAAACCTTGGTACCAGAATGCGAATCTCCATACCTCTTTCCTGCATAGCCTGGGGTAATTTTCTGACAAAGTCAGCAACCTCCGTGGTCTGCAAAAAGGGATTGATTTCGCTGGCAACATAAAGAATACGGATTTTGGACATAATATAGATTTTTAATTCAGGACGGAAAACAGAACCACAAAAGTACGGAATTTTCACCCCTTCTTCAACTAATCTTCGGATATAAGACCTATATTTGCGACCCTTTAAAAAGGCCAGAAATGGAGATTTTCAAGGAAATTGAGCCCTTAAAGGCCTTTTTAAGGCAAGAAAAAATAGATGCACGTTCAATAGGTTTTGTACCTACAATGGGCGCCCTACATCAAGGGCACCTTTCACTAATCAAGGCCTCCAGGCTTGAAAATGTGCGTACGGTTTGCAGTATTTATGTAAATCCGACTCAGTTCAATAATCCTGCAGATCTGGCAAAATATCCCAGAACCTTAGATAAAGACATTGAGTTACTTGAAAAGACCGGATGTGATGTAATTTTTTGTCCGGACAACAATGCCATGTACTCATCAGAAAGTCAGATCAAATTTGACTTTGGTTCACTTGATAAAGTTATGGAAGGTCGTTATCGGCCAGGACATTTTAGTGGGGTAGCCCTTATTGTTTCCAAGTTGTTTCACGTAGTTGCCCCGGAAAGAGCCTATTTCGGACAAAAGGATTTTCAGCAATTTAAGATCATTGAAAAGCTTGTTGATGAGTTGAAATTTGACATTTTACTTCGATGTATGCCTATTGAACGAGAGGCGGATGGACTGGCAATGTCTTCACGCAATACCCACCTTTCAGCTGAACATAGAAAAAAAGCAATCATTTTTTATAAATCGCTTCAAGAGGCCAGAGAGTTATTAAAGAAAGGCAATACAAAGAATGACGTTCAACGAGTGATCAAAAGTAAATGCGAAAATAACCAGGTGCAGCTTGAGTATCTTGAATTGGCAGATGAATCAAACTTAACTCTCCTGGAAAACGTTTCAGAAAAAAACAAAGCCATCCTTCTAATAGCCGGCTATGTGGGCGAGGTACGATTGATTGATAATTTATTTTTATAAGAATGAGGATCGAAGTTTTAAAATCAAAGATACATAGGGTAAAAATCACGCAGGCCGAATTACATTATGTAGGAAGCATCACCCTTGATGAAACGTTGATGGAAGCAGCCAACCTGATTGAGGGGGAAAAGGTGCAGGTTGTTAATATCAACAATGGTGAGCGCCTAGAAACCTATGTGATAAAAGGTGAGCGAAACTCAGGTATAGTATGTTTAAATGGCCCGGCTGCCCGCAAAGCACAGGTAGGTGATATGGTAATTATTATTTCCTATGCCTCCATGGATTTTGGAGAAGCAAAAAAATTTAAGCCATCTTTGGTATTTCCGGATCTTGACAATCGCTTAAATTAAACTTCAGGGAAACATACGTGGGCACAAAACTAAAATCCTTTCTTCAGTATCTTGGGCTCATTGCTATAACTGCTACATTGCTATGGCTCTCATTGCGCGGACTTAATGTGGAGGGTGGTGATAAATCGGAATTCATCTGGAACGCCTGGAAGAAATCAGATAAAGGTTATTTATTAATAATGGCACTGATAGCGATGATAAGTCACGTCCTCCGGGCTCAGCGATGGAAAACACTTTTGGTACCCACTGGTAATAAAGTATCCTTGGGAAGTAGTTTTCTTTCTTTAATGATTGGGTATCTGGTAAACATGGCTGTGCCCCGTGGAGGTGAGGTGTCGCGATGTTATAATTTGTATAAACTTGAAAAAACTCCGGTGGAAGTGTCGTTTGGCACAGTAGTGGTTGAGCGTCTTGTGGATTTGGTTTGCCTTGTGTTGTTGATTGGTCTCTCGTTCATTGTTGAATGGAAAAAATTGAAAGCCTTTATTGATACCCTGGAATTTTCATCATCGGGAGGCTCCTCGCTTTCCATCTGGATTTTTATTGCGCTTGCCCTGATTATATCGGTAGGTGTTGGCATCTATCTTTTAAGGAATAACCAGAAGTTGAAAAAAATTCTTCTGGGTTTTAAAGAAGGATTACTTGCAGTATTTCGACTAGAAAATAAGACTCTTTTTATTTTTTATTCCCTCGCTATCTGGTCACTTTATTTTCTGATGAGCTATTTTGTGGTATTGGCTTTTCCTGAAACCCGGGAGTTGGGATATAGTGCAGTGCTTACCTTATTTGCTATAGGGGCCATTGCCATGGCAGCTCCGCTTCCCGGTGGAGCTGGTTCCTATCATGCTCTGGTGCCATTGGGGTTGGTCATGCTATACAATTTGCCCAAGGCAGATGCCATTGCTTTTGTATTCATTTTTCATGGCTGGCAAACCCTCATCATGATAATTGGGGGTATTGTATCTTTGATTATTAGCTACTTGATAATCCGATGGAAAAAAGTTCCGACAAAATTGTAGGACTTACTGAAGCCAAAGCACGCGTCAAACAATGGCAACAGTCTGGCCAGAAGGTCGTATTTACAAATGGATGTTTTGATTTGATTCACCTCGGACATGTCGACTACCTCGAAAAGGCAAGGCAACTTGGCGATAAATTAGTGCTCGGTCTTAATTCTGACGACTCGGTGAGTCGATTTAAGGGCCCCGAAAGACCTTTGCAGGACCAGAATTCACGAGCCCGGGTATTGGCTGCCATGCAGTTCATAGATTTGGTGGTATTTTTTAATGAAGACACGCCTTTTTCATTGATTTCTGAGCTAGTTCCTGATATTTTGGTAAAAGGAAGTGACTATTTGACAGAAAATATTGTTGGCGCAGATGTTGTAAAAAAGGCCGGAGGGGTGGTGAAAACTATTGATTTTGTTCCTGGTTATTCAACTACCCGAATCGTAGAAAAAATTAAGAAAACGTAAACAAAAAAAGTATGGGCTTAGGCGCAATAGCAATTGGTATTTTTTTCATGATCGTGGGAATGATTGTGAGTTCCCGCCTCAAAAGCAAATTCAAAAAGTATTCTCAAATCCATCTATCAAAAGACCTAACAGGCGCTGAAGTTGCCCGATTAATGCTTGCTGATAGTGGAATTAATGATGTGAAAGTGATAAGTGTGGAAGGGCAGTTAACAGATCATTACAATCCTGCTAACCGGACTGTCAACTTAAGTCAGGAAGTATATCATGGAAGAAATGCAGCTGCCACAGCTGTGGCAGCGCACGAATGTGGTCATGCTGTCCAGCATGCTACTGCCTATACGATGTTACAATTCCGCTCTGCTATGGTGCCGGTTCAGAATATAAGCGCCCAGGTTTTAAATTTTATTATGATGGCCATGATGTTCGGTAGTTTTTTTGCCGGCAGTTTCTTACCCTGGAATACAGCCCTTATGATCATCATTGCATGTTATAGTGTCTTTGCACTCTTTTCTGTAGTAACGTTACCCGTAGAATTTGATGCAAGCAAGAGAGCCTTAGCCTGGGTGAAGTCCAGAAGCATTGTTACTCCAGGTGAGTATGATATGGCTAAAGATGCGCTTAACACGGCTGCAATGACCTACGTAATAGCTGCCATTGGTGCAGTGGTTACTCTAATTTATTATATCATGATGTTCATGGGCTCCGATAGAGATTAATCTTTTTGTTTGTCAATTCTTTCAAAGACTTTTACTTTGTAGGCCTGAGGTTAACTCAGGCCTCTTTTTTTGTTACCTTGAACAAGTAATCTCATAGCTATGAATTTTGAATTATCTGAGGAACAATTGGCGGTGCAGGCAGCTGCCCGGGATTTTGCCCAAACCGAACTTTTACCTGGAGTAATTGAGCGGGATACTGAACAAAAGTTTCCGGCAGAGCAAATCAAAAAAATGGGTGCTCTGGGATTTATGGGAATGATGGTAGATCCCAAATACAATGGGGGTGGTATGGATACAATCTCTTATGTGCTTGCTATGGAAGAGATTTCAAAGATCGATGCATCCGCTTCAGTTTGTATGTCGGTTAATAATTCGTTGGTATGTTGGGGGTTGGAGAAATTTGGTACGGAAGAGCAAAAGGAAAAATATTTAAAGAGATTGGCGAGTGGTGAGGTTATTGGAGCGTTTTGTTTATCAGAACCTGAAGCCGGATCAGATGCAACTAGTCAACACACAACCGCAGCGGATAAGGGAGATTATTATTTACTCAATGGCACCAAAAATTGGATTACCAATGGTAAGAGTGCCAGTGTGTATCTGGTTATTGCACAGACCGATGCTTCCAAGCGACATAAGGGAATTAATGCATTGATTGTAGAAAGAGGGATGGAAGGATTTGTAGTCGGCAAGAAGGAAGACAAAATGGGGATTCGCGGATCGGACACACACTCGCTTATGTTCTCTGATGTTAAGGTTCCTAAAAAGAACAGAATTGGTGAGGATGGATTTGGGTTTACGTTTGCAATGACCACGTTGAATGGTGGTCGGATCGGAATTGCTTCACAAGCCTTAGGGATTGCTTCAGGAGCTTATGAGTTGGCTCTTAAATATTCCAAAGAGAGAAAAGCCTTCGGTAAACATCTTGCTGAGCATCAGGCAATTCAATTTAAGTTGGCAGATATGGCCACGAAAATTGATGGAGCTCGCTTGCTCATTTGGAAAGCCGCTTATTTAAAAGATCAGAAAAAAGATTTTGTGAAGGCCGCGGCTATGGCCAAATTGTATGCTTCACAAATAGCCCAGGACGTAACTACCGAAGCAGTCCAGATTCATGGTGGCTATGGCTATGTGAAAGAGTTTCATGTTGAACGCCTCATGCGCGATGCCAAGATTACCCAAATCTATGAAGGCACAACAGAAATTCAGAAGATGGTGATATCCAGAGAACTCTTACGTTAGCTTCCTAAAATTTCTAGTGTGAAGATTTAATAAACTTTCGTGTAACTGAAGTGCCATCATTAAAATTCAATCGAAGAAAATAGACTCCGTCAGCCCATTCCCTTACTGGATATTCAATCCTGGTAAGTTCATTGCTCAAACTAATTTGATCATTGGCCAAGCTACTACCCTGAGTACTGATAATTTGAATGTTTGCATTAACAATAGTGTCGGATCCATTCAATTCAACTGTAAGTTTTCCACTTGTTGTTGGATTGGGATATACAGAAACAGAAATTACGCTTAGTTGAGGCTCAATACGTGTTATTGGCCCTTGAATGCTGAGGTTGTCGATTGCCCAACCCCATCCACTGGTTGCACCATCGGCAGAAAGTCGGAAACGTATGATAACATTATCGCCTGCTGAGAATTTGCCCGATGAAGTAAGATCAAGTAGCCGGGATCTGAATAAAGAAGAACTACCACTGCCTCCGGCATCGTATGTACTTCTCCATGTGGAATTGGCTAGTGCTGAATAAGGGTCTATAAAACTTTGCCAGGTCACTCCGTTATCCTTCGACCCCTCAACGATGACAAAATCCTTCACACTACTTCCATTATATTCCACCAGAACAATTTCATTAAACAACATGAATGGATTAATTGAGCTAATGGTAACAGGTTTTTTAAGAGTGTATGAATAGCTGGACGTACTATTGGTTAAGCCAAATCCATTGGGATATGGATGAGTACTGTGAATGGCTCCATTCGTGAATCCTGAGGGTTGAGAGATTGAAAAGAAGTTACCAACAAAGTCAGAATTAGCTAAATTAAAATCAGAGATATATTGATCTACGGGTGGGCCAAAGTTAACGATAGCTACTTTGAAGTACGTTCCGCTGGGTAAAGAAGTTTCATTGCCCACTTTGTCGATAGCGCGTATTTGATATTCAATAAAATCCGTCAGTACTAATCCTCCGAAAGTAATGTTGACTGTATATTGATCAATGTCTTTGTCCACGGGTATTTCTTCGGTAATTACTGAATTATTATTTACCCTGTAATCCACAAATAACTTGTCAATGCCCGATGCATCGGTAACATTGAAGGCAATCGGGAGGGTCATAGGAGATGGTAATTTTAAGTAATCTACGTGATTATGTAAGATTGCCGGAGGCACATCATCAATCTGAATTTTTAGATTGTCAATTGCCCATCCCCAACCAACAACGAGCTGATCTGTGTTTAGCCTGAACCGTATTACTACTTCTTCATCGGCCGCAAAATTTCCATTGGCCAGCATGTCAATAGTTCTTGTTCTGAATAAAGTAGGATCGCCTGCAGCGGTGGAATTTGGCGGGTTGTTCGTATCCGTGCTGCTGCTGAATTTTGTAAGCCAGGCCGATTGTGCTCTTGAATCATATCCATCAAGCAAAGGCTTCCAGTTTATACCTCCATCCTTAGATCCCTCAACGATTACATAATCCCAGAAATCCTCATCTCCAAATACCGATCCATTTTCTCCAGGTTCAACCAAAACAATCTCGTCAAATTTTAAGGTTGCATCGGTAGATTTGATCCGAATAGGTATTCGAAGCTGATAAATATAATTGCTGATCGAACCAACGCCCGTACCGGCTGGGTAGGGATGACTTGTGTGAATAGCCCCATTTGAGAACCCCGAAGGTGTGGCGATATCAAATATGATGTCACCAAAAAAATCTGATGAAGTTGAGTTGAAATCATTGGTGTAAGAGTCTTGAGTAGCAGCCAAACTCACTACGTTAAGTTCAATAAATCCAGAAGCCGAAGGCTTAACTGCTGTATTTTGTGCAACGGAACTATCTTTTGCCCGGATTCGATAGCTTACTTTATCCCCATTTTGTAAAACAGGTAGAGGAATGGATGCCGTATAAGTAGAATCTGTTCCTGCCTTCAGTGTCATTGGCAATGGGGTTTGGTCCACTCCATTGATCTGGTAATCTAAAGCCGCCTCAAGTACACCAATATTATCTGAAATAATAGCCTCAATCAAAAGCTCGGTATCATCAGCTAAAATAAATGGCTTAGGAGTATGATTAATAAATGGGGCCTGCGCGTCTGGGCCAGCTTCGAAAAGATAATAGAAATTTAAAGGAGCCTCGCCATCTTCTGCAAAGATGCCAGGTTTGGTAATTGTTCTGCCCAGATTATCTTTTACAGAAATGTAATAGCCATAGGTGATTGCCGCGCCAGTAGAGGGAATGGTTGCTGAGAATTCATTTGGGTTTCCTGTGGAATTCATCGATACTGTGGTGAAAGAGGTACCGTTGGTTGTATAATTTAATTTTACCTCGTTTGAGTTATAACCATAAGGAGCACCAGCCTGATTTTTTTGATCTGCAAGAATAGTTGCTTTTACCTCATAGGGGGTGCTCACATTTTCGGTATTTGGCAAACGCGTATGAACAATGCGTGTGTGTACCCAACCTATATCAGCGAATATTTTCATCGCAACAGGGCCGGGGTTATGATTCACTTCAGCAGTTCCAATTTGGGGTGTCATCAGCGCATTTAATGAACCATTATATGAAAGCTCGTCCAGGTGAGCAATACTAGAACCAGCCTGAAAAGGATTTGGAGCAAATATTCTTGCCCGGTTATCCCCTCCTCCTGTTTTTTCCAATTGAGGAGTGCGAAACCAGAGCGAACCACTGGTTAATTCTGTCTTGAGAGTAGACGATGGAGGCGTGAAATTTCGTACTAAATTCTGTTCAGAATTACTTTCAAGAAAATGATCATAGATCAAATGAAGTCCAGAAAAGAAATCTGAAGTTTGACCATTATCTCCGCTAACTGTATATCCATTTGTAATTCCGAGCCCGTGTCCGATTTCATGTAACACTACAGTTACTAAATCAGTCTTCCCTGCCTGCGGTACACCGTCAATACCGAGATACCAATTAGGATAGGCACTGTTAAATTGTGCAAAAATATCAGGGTCGGTCGGATCGTTGAATTCTTTATTTGCCATTTTTTCAGCTAATGCCACAGGATACCAGGTCAAAATTCGTTGTGCTCCGTCAAAGTCTCTGATAAAAGTTCCCGGGTTGGCTCCACCCAAAATGTTGTTCGAAGATCCTGAGCCGTCAGTAATTACTTGCCATACAGCAACAATTCGAATAGGAACCTCTGTCTCTATTAGCGTTGACCAGATATCGACAGCTTTTTGAAACGCAGCTTCCGCTTCAGGGGGAAATCCGACATATTCAACTTCAAAAGTTGTGGTATTCGTTTTAGCACTTTTGTTCAGCTTCCAGTTTTGATAGGCTTGAGGTGCAGCTACTATGGTATTTTGATCCTCAGGCTGGCTATAGCAGATAGTGTTCTTTTTTGACTTCAGGCTCATCATAACAGGTACTTGGTCCTTAAGCTGAGCAATTGCATACACTGAAATGAAAACTAAGACAATCAACACACTAATATTCTTGCCCATAGTAAATTATTAAGATTATAAAAATAAAAAGAAAATAGGATTGTTGCTTATTTATAGATTCTGAAAACTGAGAAAAGGTAAATCAATTGCCTAAATCAAGTTCCTGGCCTTTAACTCCAGGTATTTATTGATGGTATTGATGGTCAATTTCTCCGGACTGGTCAATATTGATTGGATGCCATGCTTCTGAAGCTCTTTGGTGATCATTTTCTTTTCATAGCTGAATCGTTCAGCAATTGCCTTGTAGTAGATTTCCTTCAGGTTTTCAGCAGGACTATCAGTTAATTGACGAAGCTCTGTGTTCTCAAAGAATATCACCACCAGCAAATGAGCTTTACCCAGATTAAGCAGGTAGGGCAGCTGACGATGCAAACTTTGAATGCTTTCAAAATTTGTAAACAACAGCAGCAAACTTCGCTGTGAAATTGTTCTACGGATTGTCGAGTACAAGACGGAGAAATCTGTTTCCAGAAATGCTGTCTTTTGATTGTACAGCACCTCTTGTATAGTCGACATTTGATTATTGATTCGTGAGGCAGGAAGAAGGTTACCAATCTTGTCCTGAAACGTAATGAGTCCTGCCTTGTCTGATTTTTTAATGGCGATGTTGGAAATAACCAAAGTAGCATTAATGGCATAGTCCAGTAAATTCATTCCCTGAAATGGCATTTGCATAACCCGTCCTTTGTCAATAAGGCAATAAACTTGTTGTGAGTGCTCATCCTGATATTGATTGACCATCAATCGCGATCTGCGTGCAGTGGCCTTCCAATTCACCGTACGAAAATCATCGCCTGAAACATATTCCTTGATCAGTTCAAATTCCTGGTTATGTCCAATCCTCCTGATTTTTTTTATTCCTGTTTCGGTAAGCCGGTGACTGATTGCAAGTAATTCATACTTTCTCATTTGTATATACGAGGGGTATACAGGCACTAACTTATCGGCCGAGAAGCGAAATCTGCGCGAAATGAGTTTTAAGGAAGAGCTAACCAACACATTAACCGACCCAAAAGAATACTCGCCCCGCTTTACAGGCCGCAGTGTATACTTGATTACTTTTTGATCACCGGGTGCCAGGCGCAAATTAAACTCCAGGTCTCTACGTTGAAACTGATGGGGTATTTCATCAAACACTCGGAGGGTGATGGGGAATGTGTAAAAGCTTTCGAGATAGATGGAGATCTCATTTTCATCACCGTTCGAAAGTTTATCTGCAAGAAGGCGCTCACCTCGCATTCCACGGGTAACCCTGAACAATAAAATTATGTCAGTGAATAATCCTGCGATCAGAAGGAAGAAGAGAATTTTAGGAGCGATATATCCACCACCCAAAACAAAGGAAATGATAAATACGGTCACCACAATTCCAATGAGCAGAAACAACCGATTGCCTAAGTATAAATCCCGAACTAGCATCATTTACCTGGGTACTTCTATTTTATCAACAAGTTGTTTCACCACTTCATCAGCCGACACACCTTCCATTTCTTTTTCGGGACTAAGAATAATTCGGTGTCGTAGAACGGGAAGAGCTGTAAATTTAACATCCTCCGGACTTACGAAATCCCGACCACTTATCATCGCATAGGATTTAGCCCCCATCAAAATGGCAATCGAGGCTCTGGGAGACGCACCCAGAAATACCATGGGATTGTTTCTTGTTTCCTGAATGATTTGTGCGATGTAAGTAAGCAGATTTTTTTCGATGTGAACTTGCTGTGCAAATTGTCGGAACCCGTGAATTTGATCGGCAGTAAGTACAGAGTTTACTTCGGCCACTGGCTGAAACCCTTTCCGTTCATGATGACGTGAAAGAATTTCAATTTCTTGATCTTGTGTGGGATAATTAACAGCAATTTTAAAAAGGAATCGATCCAATTGAGCTTCGGGAAGTCGATAGGTGCCCTCTTGCTCTATTGGGTTTTGAGTAGCCAATACCATATAAGGGCTTTTCATTTTATGGGTATGTCCATCAATTGTAACCTGACGTTCTTCCATCACCTCAAACAATGCCGCTTGTGTTTTAGCCGGGGCACGATTGATTTCGTCAATCAACACAATGTTTGAAAAAATGGGCCCAGCCTTGAATTCAAATTCAGAAGTTTTCAAGTTGTAGACAGAAGTACCCAATACATCTGAGGGCATGAGATCCGGAGTAAATTGTATCCTTGAGAAATCAACTGAAATTATTCTGGAAAGAAGTTTGGCGGTAAGGGTTTTGGCAACTCCCGGCACCCCTTCAATCAGAACATGTCCATCAGCCAGAATAGCTGTAATCAAGAGATCGATCATAGTCTCCTGACCCACAATTATTTTTCCGATTTCTGTTTTTATTTTTTTTACCTGCTCTTGTAAGGCAGTAAGGTCTACTCGATTTTGAAAAATGTTTTCTTCCATAGGTGGGTTATTTCTTTTGTTGAAACTTTTCGATTGAACTATTAAGATCAGCTAATTCACTGGCTGTAATTTTTTCTTTTGTTAGTACCTGATTGATGATTGATACAAGGTCGCGAACAGTTTTATCAGAAGCGCCTGATTTTCGAGCCAGCAAAGCAACAAATCCTTCATAGCGAAATTGCATACTCATCATATAATGAGAGCGTACCTGATCAAAGAAAAATTGAATCTTCTTTTCTGCGATATTTTTATGATCACCGCGCTGGTAGTACAAATTACCAATGGTAGAAATAAACTCAAGGGTAGTATTAGCCAATGGTTTAATGATTGGAATAATTCGTTGTTTGCGCCTAGCCTCAAAAATCATGAATAGTAAAATCGAAATAATTGAAATGTAATATGCCCAACGCAACGGTTCGTTTGTTAATATAAACCTGAGGGGCGTGGCTACTTCCATTCGCCCCAGATGATAATATTCAGTCCAATACGTATTTCGTTGTGGCAGGTAAGAAAGCAAGGTGGAGGCAAATTCATGATTTTTTGCATTCAGCAAATGAATATTTGTGAATACTAAAGGCGTAGAGTTAAGTATAATAGCCCCATTACCTTTGGAAATTCTCAACGTTACCGGTTGATGAAAATCATTGGTGGCAATTACGGTGGCCTCGGCTGAATCAAGTTTGCTAAAGTAACTATGAATATTGCCACGTTTAAATTGAAACTGTCGGGTTGAATCCATTACCGGGCTTACAAAATGCAAAAACGCTGAGTCGGTTTGTTCAAAGGCATTTTCGCCTTCAAAGAAGGAGTCGCTCATTGTCAGACCCAGCGTATCGGCAAAAGATCCGTAAAAGTCATTTGCTGAAATAAATATCGTGGCTCCTGCTTCTGCGTGGGTTAAAAGCATTTCAGTATCTTCCTTTCCGGCCGAGAAACTGCTGCTTAAAATGAGAATATTTTCCCTTGCTTGCAGTGTGTCTTTTAATTCGTAAAGAGTTTGATAAGAATTTTTTACATTACTTTTTATAACTCCTGGTAAAAGTTCATTCAAAGCATATGTGCCGTAAGGATTTTTGTCTTCGTGTGCAAGAGTAACACGCCAGTCGTATTGTTTGTTTTTGGAAAGCATGAGAATCAGTAGCAATCCTGCCAACAACCCGATGTACATGATGTATTTCCAGTCCTTTTTCATTTTACTTTTTCTTTCCAGAAAGTAAATGTGTTTTTCACTTTTTGAAACTGGCCTTCATTAATGGCAAAGTTCCCATACCAGGCGTAGTCGAAATAAAAGCTCAACTCGTTCAGCCCCGTCTTGATTTCGCCTGATTGAAGTTCTTCAACATAATCATGATTGGTTTTACCAGCATTAAAATCAATAAGATGTTTATCAGAGAGAATCTTTAAGGCATAAAGAAAAATCAGGCGCGTGGCTAACCGATACTCGTTCTTTTCAGTAGCCTCCTGAATGAGTTTTTCGAAATTCATTTCGTGAATATTTTCATGAAACACCTGGTATCCTTGCTTCCCCTGATCGGCACCTGAATAGAAGACCCGAAAGGCATTTACTTTCAGCATCATCATAATCACCACAATCGTCAACACGATGGCTACCAGATACATGAGGAAACGACCCAGGTCGGTTGTGGTGGCTTTGTCAAAGATTGAAAAGAAAAGCCAGCTGAGCCACCGCATGAGGCGCTGCCATAAGGTTTCCGCAACAGTAGGAGGTTGTGCGTAGTTGAGATCGGGATCTGCCTTTAGCCTATCAATCTCTGATTGAGAAAATTTCCTTACTTCGATGCGTGTTGTATCGGCTGATCCTGAAAATTCCTTTTCAAGATCATTTTCAGAAATCTCTAATGCCGTGCTATCATTAACATTTTGCAAATACGTTGTAACTGCTATTATAGCCTTACCAGATTGTCCGGATGAGACTATCGAAATAGAAATAAATAAGAGGAATAAAACGAATCTGGCCAAGGGAGTTTTCTTTATATCCAAGTCAATAGTGTTCTTCCGGCCTGTTGGTAGGTGAATTTGGTTGACCCAAATTTTCAATTTGGTTCATTAATCCCCGGGCTTCTTTTAACTCAACCAGGTTAAAGTACTGGAAAGCAATGCCAATATTAGGCAATGCATAGAGAAGCATTTGAGCCATATAATAGAGTGTAAAGAAAACCATCGTCCAGAGTTTCATCGAATCTGAAAACTCCAAAGGGGAGCCGGTTGATGCGGAATGAAAAGATGAAGTGAATAGGATGATATAGTAGGGAATTAAGAAGATGTATGAAGAAACTCCCATGATCATTTGTAAAATGAAAATCAATCCAAACGTGCTCCACCACTTGCCATTGTTTACTAACCGAAACGACCGGACAACCGCATCGAAAAAATTCTTTTTCTCATAGGATTGAATGAAGAAGGTAAGAGAGGCACTAAAGATGAGATAGAATATTCCGCAAATGATTGCCACCGCGCCAATGAAAATCAAAAAACCAGAAATGGAACCTAATACCACAATGGGTATCAACAGTACAATGTAGGCGATTATTAAAAACAGGAAAAACAATAGCGTACTACCTAAATAGGTCCAAAAAGTGTTACGTACCCGAGCCCACACCTCTTGAACTTCAATCTTATTAGTCTTTCGTTCGTCATAAATAATAAGATAATTATTTATTGTGGCAATCGTTACAATAAAGCTGATGAAAAGAAATATAAACATGAGGATGATCTGAACCCAGAAATTGACGGATAGGAAATAATCACTGAAGGCCTCCGGGTTACCGGCATTGTTCTGCAAGGATTGTGATAAGGTCATAAACTCACCCATGAAGGAGCCTATCAACAAGCTGCCCACAAGTACAGAAGGCCCCGCTATATAAAGAATACTTTTTCCAAGGGATTTGAAGTTTTGACGGATGAACTCAAATGTGGCGTTCATCTTTTTGCTGAAATCGCGGGCGCGCTGAAATTCAATCGCTCTAAATTCTTCCATTGCGTTTTAACTGAATAGGGTAAAGAATAAAATAGTAAATCATGAGGAAAGCTGAAATGCCTATAATTGCTGTTTTTAAACCCCAATGCATGAAGGCATAGCGAGTAATAAAGGATTCTATAAAACCTGCCAGGATGAAGAAGGGAATAAGGCCCATCACAATTTTTAATCCTTTCATTGCACCCACTTTAAATGATGCCAGCCTCGAATAGGTACCGGGAAATAAAATGCTATTGCCCATTACAAACCCAGCTGCGGCTGCAATTACAATTGAGGTGAGTTCGATAGTTCCATGCAGTAAAATAACAGGCAATCCTAGAGCCAGTTGATTTTCATTATAGAAGAAGGTGATAAAAGTACCCACCATCAACGCATTATAAAATAAATAGAGACCTGTGCCCAGCGAAGCAAATACGCCATAAATAAAAATCATGAAGGAAACGAGAATATTGTTTCTCGTGATCAGAAAAAACATTTCAATTTCACTGCTTGAAGAATAAACTTTCGTAGGATTACCATTTTTGATATTCTCCAGGGTCATATTAACATATGAATCGCCCAGGACTAACCGAACGAATGTGTCGTCATAGGCGGCCGAAACCGCACCGATGACTCCAGCAATTAAGAAAATGACAAAGGAATAGAAGAGTTGTTTCCGCACCGTAAGCATAACCGCTGGCAGTTCTTCTTTCCAGAAAATAATAAACCGATTTTTATCTTCTTTTTTGTTTTTATAAATCTCGCCATGAATTTTACTCGCCAGTGAATTGAGGTATTGGGTGGTTCGGCTATTGGGATATTGAGTTCGCGAAAAGGAGAGATCGTCAGTAATTTGAATAAATAACTCAGCTAGTTTGTCGGGTGGCGCGTTTTGCTGGTTTTTCACCACACGCTCAAACTCTTCCCACCGGGTTTTATTTCGTTTTACAAATGCCGATTCGCGCATAAAAAAGAAGTTGGAAGATAGAGGTTAACCCTTTTTCTTCCAACTTCAGGTAGGGTAAATAAATGTTGATGTTTAGCTTCCTTTAGCGACTTTCTCCACCTCACTCCACACCCGCCAAACATTTTTATAACACACTTTGGCAATATCTTCTTCTGTATAGCCACGTTTCAGAAGCACATAGATCAGATTTGGAAAGCAGGAAGCATCTTCAAGACCGGTTGGCAAATCTCCGTCAACACCATCAAAGTCGGAGCCAATCCCTACGTGGTCGATGCCTGCAATTTTTACTACGTGATCAATATGATTGGCTACCATTTCAATATCCGTCTTAGAAGAAGGATTATCTTTTTTGAATTGTTCGATAACGGGCTTAGCAAGAGTGTCGGTTAGATTCAAGCCCTTTTCAATCAATAAAGCATTTAATTTTTCACGATTGATTTTGTTTTGGTTTACCACCGCAGAATCCAGGAAAGCATTGTAGAAGTTGATCAGCATCACACCTCCATTTTCTCCCAGTTTCTTAATCATATCATCTGTCATGTCTCGCTTCACGGTTGGCGCAAAGGCCCGGCAAGAAGAATGAGAAGCAATGCAAGGAGCTTTCGTACGCTTCATTACCTGGTAAAACGTACTGTCGTCAACGTGCGAGATGTCTACCATAATTCCCAGTCTATTCATCTCCTCCACAACTTTTAAACCAAAAGGACTAAGCCCATTCCAGGTATGCGTTGTGTCTCCTGAGGAATCGCAAATTTGATTGTCTTTATTATGTGTAAGCGTGATGTAACGTATTCCCTGGTCGAAAAAATATTGAAGATTCTTTAAGTCATTACCAATAGGGGCACCATTTTCCATCCCCATTGGCAAAGAAATTTTTCCGGCTTTGAAATTAGTCTCAACTTCGGTTGGTGTATTGGCTAAAGCAAATTTATCCGGAAATAACGTAGGAATGGCTCGTACGTTACTAATCAATGAGTCTGCAAAAGCTTTGCCCATATCATTCTGCTGCTGGTAGCTGGCAGGGATATAAATAGACATGAAAGGTGAAGTATGTCCTCCTTTTTTAGCACGCGTGTAGTCAAACTCACCTCCAATGTCCGACAGGACGATTGACTTTGTTTCTTCAGTAAGCACAATTTTCTTTTCTTTAAGCCTTTCAGGAAAATCCACATGGCCATCTGCAATAATGAATTTATGGGCTAATTCATCTGCGTAGGCATGTAGTTGTTCATCGGTCATTCGGTCTACCGGTTTTTTTTCAGAACAACTGTATCCCATGACACAAAAGAATAATAGCGCTACTTTTATTTTCATTATTTAAATAGTTTAGGTTTAGCCGCGAAAGTTACGCATTAAACAGAATCATTTACTTTTGCTTTGGGCATTTGTAATTCTAAAGGAAAAGCGGTAAAGCATGCAAACCATTCAGGTACGGACCACTCAAAATGTTTTTATTCACTACCCGGTGGCGAGCGTTGGTGATCGGATCCTTGCCTATCTGCTCGATCGCATTATCCTAATATTTTATTCAGTAGCCGTAGGTGCGCTCCTTATAAATTTAGATATAGAGGAATATTGGGTTTGGGTCATGATTTTAGGAACCCCCTGGTTACTTTATCATGTCTTATTTGAGATATTCATGAACGGGCAATCACCTGGCAAACGGGTTTTGAATATAAAGGTGGTACGGCTTGATGGTACTCCGCCTACCGTTGGGGATTACATCCTGCGATGGATTTTTGGCTTCGTTGACTTTTTTGTCCTTGGTGGTGCCATAGCGGTTATCCTCGTAGCAGCAGGCGGTAAGGGCCAGCGCCTGGGCGATATTGTAGCAGGCACTTCCGTAATTAAACAAGTTGAACAAAAAGAGATTACAGCCCAGGAAGTTTTTGTAGTGGCAGATACTTCGTATGAGCCTGTCTTTGCGCAAGCAATACAACTAAATGAAACGGATATTGATTTAATTCAACGAGCTCTTGAGGTAAATAGGGATTTGGGAAATCCCAAGCCCATGTTGGCGGTAGCAGAAAAAATCAGGACCCAATTGGGAATACAAACTGATTTGCCTCCCGTAAAATTCTTATATACACTCATTAAGGATTTTAATCAGCTCACTTCCCGATGAGTAAACTAATTGAGATTACCCTGGCTCAACTGGCCCTTCGCAATGGTCAGGATAAATCCGAAATCTGGATCGCCTATCGGGGGTTTGTTTATGACGTAACAAGTTCACGACTTTGGTTTACGGGCAAGCATTATGAGCATTGGGCCGGGCAAGATCTTACCGATGAATTGAAAGACGCACCTCATACAGAAAAGGTCTTTGAAAAATTCACGGTTATCGGAACCTTGCAATCCATAAATTAACCTGTGGATTTCAGTAAATTACATCGTTTGTAAAATTTTCTAAAGCAATCTACCTATGATTATTGTAGCAGACAGTGGGGGCTCCAAAATTGATTGGCGTTTCCTTAAGAAGGATGGTACCATTGGCCAGGCGCATAGCCCCGGATTTAATCCTTACTACCAACCCCTGAACGATTTGAATAAAATTGTTGAGGAGCATTTGGTCCCCCAGGTGAACGAATCGGTTGAAAAGATTTTTTACTACGGCACGGGTGTTTCATCGGAGAAAAATCAGATTGTTATTCAGGATGCTTTTGCCAAATACTGGCCTAAGGCTCACATTGAAATAGGTTGGGATTTGTTAGCTGCGGCTCGGGCATTGTGCGGAAGAGAGCCCGGGATTGCCTGTATTTTAGGTACTGGATCGAATTCCTGTTTGTATGATGGTGAGAAAATAATTGATAACGTGGCCAACCTTGGCTGGATTCTGGCCGATGAAGGATCGGGCACCTATATTGGCAAGAAATTTATCTTCGATTATTTTCGGAAAGAGATGCCAGAGTCGCTGGCTAAACAGTTTCAGGCCCGTTATCCATGGAGCCGTGAGGAAGTACTTGAAAAAGTATATCAAGGCGAGAAGCCAGGGGCCTTTTTGGCTAGTTTCGCAAAATTTATTTTCCAGCATTTAAAGGAGCCTTATTGCTATCAACTTATTTACAACAGCTTTGCTGATTTTTATCAGAACAATGTAATGAAGTATGATAACTACAAGAACACGAAGGTCCACTTTACGGGCTCCATTGCGTTTTATTTTAGTGATGTGTTGCGGCAGGTAGCTAACGACAAGGGCCTCACTGTGAAGAATATTCTCGAAGGCCCAATAGCCGGACTAACCCTCTACCATCAAAAAGATCTTTAATGCAACTGACGGTTGACAACAATTGAGAATTGGCGGTGTTCATTGACAACTATCCATTGTCCATTGTTAATTTCTAAGTATGCATTTAATTGAGCCTTTTCCCAACTGGCTTAAATATTACGATTCATCATTGGATGAGAATTCACCATTCTACGGGAAAGAGTATAATTACGATCTCTATTCCGAAACGGTTTATGGATACTACATAGATCCGGCCTGGGATTCCATCGGTTCAGAAACTTTATACCTAAAGACCCTCTATGCAGATTATGATGAGGGATTTGTGATCCTTGAATTCATTGGCGAATGGAATGATACCCTTCATAATGATATCATGACCCTGAAACGTGATTTTCTGGAGATGTTGCTATACAAGGGTATCAACAAATTTATTCTGATTGGCGAAAATATTTTCAACTTCCACGGTTCAGATGACCTCTATTACGAAGAGTGGTTTGAAGAAGTGGAGGATGGATGGATCGCAGCGGTTAGCTTTCCTGAGTTTATTCAGGAGGAATTTAAAAAGTATAAGATTGATTGCTATGTTAATATGGGTGGCACCCTTCAGATCGCCCATTGGCGCACCCTGCATCCACTTAAATTTTATGAGTTAGTAAAACAACTCATTCAGCGCAGATTAAATTAAAAAAATGAAAGCTGGGCATTCCCAACCGGCACATCGGCTGGCACAAGAAATTGGCGCTTAGATTTTACCTCTAAGCAAAGCACTCGCGTTCTGCGCAATTTCCCTTTTTTGAACCATCGTCCATTCAAATCAAAAATGCTGCCTTCGGGTAGCTGAGATAATAAGGTTGTTTGTGCTGCCCTTGGATCTTTACTGCGTAGTAATTTTGTCAACTCGGTATCGGAATAGGTAGATGCTTTTGGGTTGGCCATATGCTTTTGAAGGCAAACCAGAATGTCATTTGGAAATACATGCTCGGCCAGAACAGGAGTAAGCAACTCCTTAAATTTATTTTTCCACTCCACCCCATGCGCCTCCGCCCGAAAGCCATGCTTTTGATGGACATGAAGGTGCGCTACTTCATGAATATAGGTTATCAGAAATTCAAAGGAATGCAGATCCTTATTAATTGTGATTCGTGGCGTGTGCCCATGTTTGCAGGTAAAGTCTCCTGACTTGGAAATTCTTTTTTTACTGAGGTGAAAGTGAAAAGGATTTTGCTCCCAGAGTTGAACACAGTAATCCAGCGAGGCGGCTGGCAAATGGTGCTGTAAGTGATTTCGAATCAGGGTGATTGTCAAAACGATGCAAAATAAAAAAGGCTTTAGATCTCTAAAGCCTTTCCGGGAACAATCTTTTGTAAGATTGATTACTTAACTACAGCAGCAGCTGAATCAACTACCACAGCAGCTGAATCAACAACAGCAGCAGCAGAGTCAACTACGGTAGCTACTGAATCAACTGCAGCAGCAGCTTCTTCTTTCTTAGCACCGCAAGCGACCATCGCTACCGCAAAGCCAAATACGATAAGGGATGCAATAATTTTTTTCATAGTTTATAGGTTTTTTGAATTTGGCTGCAAATCTAATTGAATTAAGCGGCTTTAGCCCCATCGGGCTAAAAGATATTAGAAATATATTAGAGAAATTGACCTATAATCCGACAAGTTTCAGGCAGCAAACGTTTGCTGAATTATTTCTTCCGGAAAAAAAGCCTGACAGGCACGCCTTCAAAGTCAAATTTTTCCCTGAGTTTATTCTCCAAAAATCGGGTGTAGGATGTCTGAATATATTGAGGATGATTACAAAAAAAAGCAAAGGCCGGTGATCGTCCAGGCACCTGGGTAATGTATTTGATCTGAATATGCTTGCCTTTAAGTGCGGGTGGCGGATAATGTACGATTTCAGGCAGCATGGCATCGTTGAGCTCAGAGGTAGGTATTCGCTTAGTTTTATTATTATAAACTTCGACAGCTTTTTCTATCACCTGAAAGATACGCTGCTTGGTTACTACAGAGGCAAAAATCATTGGTATGTAATCGATGGGCGCCAGTTTTTCCTGCATGTCCTTTTTAAATGTCTCAGCAGTTTTGGTGTCTTTCTCAATCAGGTCCCACTTATTTACCATAATCACGATTCCTTTGTTCTGCTTGTGAGCCAAAACTATGATGTTGACATCCTGTGATTCCAATCCACGCTCTGCATCAACCACAATAATACAAACATCACTTTCTTCCAATGCCCGCAACGAACGCAGTACCGAATAGAACTCTACGTCCTGGGTAACTTTACTCTTCTTGCGAATACCCGCGGTATCAATCAGAATAAAATCGTTGCCATACATTTTGTAACGCGAATGAATAGCATCACGGGTTGTGCCAGCTTCGTCAGTAACTATACTACGTTCTTTACCCAGCAGTACATTCAGAAACGATGACTTGCCCGCATTCGGTCTTCCAAGAATTGCAATTTTGGGAATACCGGCATCGGGATCCTCAACCCCTTCTGAAGGGAATATTTTTACTAACTCATCTAGCAGTTCTCCGGTTCCAGAACCATTTTCAGCAGACATAGTATAGACTTCACCCATGCCCAGTTCATAAAACTCATTTGCCTCGGCTGTCTTGCTGGGCGTATCGGCTTTATTGGCCGCTATAAATACAGGTTTTTTTGACCTGCGAATAATCTGTGCAAACTCCTTGTCGTAACCTGTTAGCCCCACTTTGCAATCCACCATGAAGATCACCGCAGTGCACTCATCCAGCGCTAATTCTACTTGTTTTCTGATTTGGGATTCAAACTTATCGTCCGAACCGGTTACGTAGCCACCCGTATCTATTACTGTAAAAAATTTGCCAGTCCATTCGGCATAGCCATAATGGCGATCGCGGGTAACGCCCGGCATATCGTCCATAATGGCCTGTCTTTGTTCCACCAAACGGTTAAAAAAGGTGGATTTACCAACATTTGGCCTGCCTACTATTGCTACTATGTTTGCCATGATATTCTGAGACCGGAATTTTCCGGACCACAAAGGTAACAAAATAGCTGTCAGGGATAGGGTAAGGATGGCGGGAGCCAACTCCTATTCAAAGAATGCTTAGTCGAGGTATCCGAACTGCTTTAGTTTTAACTTTTGTTTGCGCCAGTTGTCGGCTACTTTCACGTGGGTTTCCAGAAAGACTTTTTTGCCAAAAAACTTTTCAAGATCCGCACGGGCTTCGGTACCCACTTTTTTCAGGGAACTACCCCCTTTTCCAATCAGGATTCCTTTTTGTGAATCGCGCTCTACGTAAATGTTGGCCCGGATTCGGATAATGGCATCTTCCTCCTTAAAAGTTTCAATGCCTACCTCCGAACTGTAGGGGATCTCCTGTTCATAGTTCAGCAAAATTTTCTCTCTGATGATTTCGGCCGCAAAGAAGCGTTCACTCCGGTCCGTTAACTCTTCTTTAGGGTAATAGCCGGGGTGCTCGGGTAAGTATTTTTTGATGGTGTCAAGCAACAGACTCACATTGGTTCCTTCCTTTGCAGATACTGTAATTATTTCCTTGGCGTGGATAAGGCTTTTCCAGTAAGATACTTTGTCTCCCACTTGCGATCCTTTGGCCTTATCGATTTTGTTAATCACTAAAAGGATAGGTGTCTGAATTGTTTTAAACAACGAGAAAAGTTGTTCATCATACTTCTCATCAAGTTCTACAATAAGTAGTATCAGATCGGCATCCTCCAGCGAAACCTTCACATAACCCATCATGGCCTCTTGCAATTCGTATTTTGGCTCAAGAATGCCTGGGGTGTCGGAGTAGACTATTTGGAAATCTTCGCCATTCAAAATTCCCATGATGCGATGCCTGGTCGTTTGGGCCTTTGCAGTGATGATGGAAAGATTTTCGCCAACCAGTTTATTCATCAGGCTAGACTTGCCCACATTGGGCCTGCCTACAATACTGACAAAACCGGATTTGTGGGGGGCTGGCATGCTTAGAAATATAACTCTTATTAACCTAAAAAAGCGACCGTATCGGCCGCTTTTCTCTTGTAGCGGGGACAGGACTCGAACCTGTGACCTTTGGGTTATGAGCCCAACGAGCTACCAACTGCTCCACCCCGCGATTTAGTGGCACAAAAGTAGGCCCATCCCACCGAAAAACCAAATGTGCCCCAGTTAATCCTATTCAAAGCCTCTTTTTGTAACTTGAAATTTTTAAGAAATACCATGATTGTTGATTTAAGAAGTGACACGGTAACCAAGCCCACCAAAGGGATGCACGAAGCTATGATGACAGCTGAGGTGGGTGATGATGTGTTTGGCGAAGACCCATCGGTAAAAGCTCTGGAACAAAAATGTGCTTCTATAGTGGGTATGGATTCTGCCATTTTTTGTCCGTCCGGTACGATGACTAATCAGATCGGGATAAAGGTTCTTACGCAGCCGTATGATGAAGTGATATGCTACAAAGGGTCGCATATTTATAAATATGAAGGTGGTGGTGTGGCCGGAAACAGTCTGGCCAGTGTGCGTTTATTGGAAGGTAATCGCGGCCGACTTTCTGTTGATGAAATTGCGGCCAACATTAATAATGTACAAGATGCTCATCAACCGATTTCTTCAGTGGTATCATTGGAGAATACGGTTGTGAGGGAAGCGGGTAGCTATTATTATCTGAAAGATATCGCAACGATCAGCGAATTCGCTCGATCAAAAGGGTTGAAGATGCATTTGGATGGAGCCCGATTTTTTAATGCATTGACTGAAACAAACGATAAAGCAGTTGATTACGGAAAATATTTTGATTCCATTTCCATTTGTTTGTCGAAAGGACTAGGCGCGCCTGTAGGTTCGGTATTGGTTTGTAAAAAAGAATTAGAACCAAAGGCAAGACGCATGCGCAAAGTTTTTGGTGGGGGCATGCGGCAGGCTGGATTTTTAGCGGCCGCTGGATTATATGCATTGAATCACCACATAAAGAGATTAAAGGAAGATCACAAGCGGGCTGCTGAATTAGGGAAAGCACTTGCTGGGTTGAGTTGGATAAAATCGGTAATGCCAGTAGATACCAACATTGTGATTTTTGAAATAGTAAGAGGAATTACCCCTGAACAGGTCTTATCAAAATTATCAGACCATCAGATTAAAGCGATCAAGTTTGGTAGTCAGGAAATCAGGTTCGTCACTCACCTGGATTTTGATGATCTCATGCTTGAAAAAACAGTAGACGTAATCAAAAGATTATCATTCTGATTTATGGACGACCTGGGTAAATCTTTTCCGGCAGCCGAAGGAATGATAGACGCTGAACAAGGAACTGGCAAAAAACAGAATAATGAGTTTTGTTTGAACTGTGGAGAGAAGCTGCTTGATATCTATTGTCATCATTGTGGGCAAAAAGACCTTCCGAGAAGGCAAACTATTGGCGAGTTGATTGAAAACTTCATAGGCTCGTTTTACAGTTTTGAATCTAAGTTCTTTCGCACCGTAAAATTTCTATTGTTTAGGCCTGGTTACTTACCCGTTGAATACACAGCTGGTAAAAGAGAAAGCTATTATCACCCGGCCCGCGCTTATGTGTTTATCAGTTTTGTTTTCTTTTTATTGCTGTTCTCCCTGCCCGATGACGAGGATCAAACTAAGAATGAGGCATTTACACTTCAGGACAAAAAAGAGTTTGCGGATGGGATGAGGCAAATGCGGGAGGAGCTTAATAAATCTGGCCTTGACTCTTTAAAGGTTGATTCAATTTATAATGCTTCGGTGGATGAAGAAGATATGGCTGATACTCTTAACGGAGATAAGAAAATCAAAACCAGCAAAAAAAGAAATGGCTTTAGTCTAACCGATTCTGATTATAAATCAATAGCCGA
This sequence comes from Cyclobacteriaceae bacterium, assembly GCA_044229915.1. GTDB lineage: Bacteria > Bacteroidota > Bacteroidia > Cytophagales > Cyclobacteriaceae > ELB16-189. The sequence continues at coordinate 12,959 of JBGASB010000002.1, read as the reverse complement.
ATATGATTCGGCCCAAGGAGTTCTGCCTGCTTCGGAACGCGATGGCTGGTTCATGCGAAAGCTAAATAGCCGTAACATCGAGTTGAATCAGCGATACAAGGGTGATGATGCAGGCAAACGTTTCACGGATGATTTTGGAAAAGCTTTTCTCGACAATTTTTCGAAAGTATTGTTTTACCTATTACCAATTTTTGCTCTCCTCTTTAAACTTCTATACATCCGAAGAGATTTTTATTACTCTGAACACCTGGTCTTTTCTATCTATTATTACAACTTCTTCTACCTCGCGGCATCGTTCTATCTTTTAGTGGACTACATTCCAGTTGTGGGTGGTTTATTAACAACGGCTATTGTTATCTGGGCACTTGTGTACCTGCCTTTAGGCATGAAGCGCATGTATCAGCAAAGCTGGCGGAAAACTATTTTAAAGTATGGTATCTTTTTGTTCGCGTTCTTTGTTTGCCTGATGTTGGGCATAACGGGAAGTATGCTTGCGATTTTAATGTATCTATAGATCATGTTCGAAACAAAAGCTCCATTGGCCGAACGCATGCGACCTTCGAAACTCGAAGACCTGATTGGACAAGAGCATCTTGTAGGTGAAAATGGGATCATACGAAAAGCCATTCAAACCGGGAATGTGCCTTCGATGATTTTGTGGGGACCTCCTGGCGTAGGAAAAACAACTATTGCTAATATTATTGCCAACGAGGTAAAGCGACCTTTTCATATGTTGAGTGCCGTGAGCGCGGGGGTGAAAGATGTACGCGATGTTATTGAGCAGGCTAGGCGCGCAAGCAGGGTAATATTATTCATTGATGAGATTCATCGATTCAATAAATCACAACAAGATGCTTTGCTGGGCGCAGTAGAAAAGGGAATCATTACTCTGATAGGGGCAACTACAGAAAATCCTTCTTTCGAGGTCAACTCAGCGTTGCTTTCGCGATGCCAGGTGTATACCCTGAAGGCTCTCACGGAAGCAGATCTTATTAAGTTAATTGGTCAGGCTCTAAGTAAAGATGTTGAGTTGAAAAGGAGAAAGATCAACGTGAGAGAGTACCAGGCGCTGATCAATATCTCCGGAGGGGATGCCCGCAAACTTTTGAATCTGTTGGAAATAATTAGCGAATCAGTGACCGATGATATAGAAGTCACGGATGAGTTAGTAATGAATGTCGCTCAAAAGCACATTGCTATTTATGATAAAAGTGGCGAACAGCATTATGATATCATCTCGGCATTCATAAAATCGATTCGGGGCAGTGATCCGAATGCAGCCGTGTATTACCTGGCCCGTATGATTGAAGGTGGGGAGGATGTAAAATTTATTGCCCGTAGAATGGTGATCCTGGCTTCCGAGGATATTGGCAATGCCAACCCAACGGCTTTGGTGATGGCGACTTCTACTTTTCAAGCGGTGAATATCATCGGCTATCCGGAAGCGCGGATTATTCTTTCGCAATGTGCGGTTTACCTGGCTTGTTCGGCAAAAAGCAATGCAAGTTATATGGCCATTGAAAAGGCATTGGGGGTGGTTAATGAAACCGGGGATCTTCCAGTGCCGCTTGCCATCCGAAATGCGCCAACCAAACTTATGAAAGACCTTGACTACGGAAAAGGATATCAATATGCCCATGACTTTCGTAATAACTTTGTTGCAATGGAGTTTTTGCCGGATGCGATCAAGGAGACTAAATTTTACGAACCCGGAAAAAATGCCCGCGAAGAGGAATTGAGAAATTACCTGAAGAAATTGTGGGACAGGAAATATAACTATTGATGAGTAGCAAGCGTCACGCATCCAGTATCTAGCTTATGCAGCGATTATTATTTGAATCTTCTCCGTTTTTTATTTTTTTGTGTGCTGCACTCGGAATCGGCTACGCATTTATTCTTTATCGTGCTAAGCATACCTGGGGTAAAAGAACCAATCAGATTCTGTTTGGCTTGCGGGCATTGTTCGTTTTTTTTCTAGCTATTTTATTGTTGAGGCCAATCATCAAATTGATTACGAATCAATATGAAAAACCATCCTGGGTATTTTTAGTAGACTCTTCCTCATCTGTAGCAGAGGCGATGGATTCAACCGCACAACTACAGTTGGGCCAACAATTGAATCGGGCCGGCAAATCTTTACAAGATGAGGGCTATGATGTGAAGTGGAATGACCTCACCGGTGAAGAGATAAACTCTGTAGAATTCAAGTCCGCAACTTCAGATCTGAATCGCGGGATTCAAAATGTAATCGAGAGCTATGAAGGGCGAAATTTAGCTGGCTTGGTTCTGGTAACGGATGGAATTTATAATTCAGGAGCTTCCCCAATTTACACTCCGGTACGGGTACCTATTCATACAATTGGCGTTGGCGACACGGTTGCACGTGTTGACCTTGTATTAAAAAACGTGGCATATAACAAAGTAGCCTACCAGGGAAATAAATTTCCTGTTCGTGCCCAGGTGCTATTGCAAGGCATCGAAAATCAAGAGGTAGTAGTTACGGTCTTTAAGGATGGTAAATCGGTGTCAACACTTCAAAAGAATTCTGGCAATAAGTCATTTCTTGATTTTGATTTTCAATTGGATGCCAGTGAAAAGGGAATTCAGCGATATGATATTTCTGTGAAGGCGATTAATCAGGAAAGTAACAAAAGAAATAATACCTCGAGCCTATTTATTGAGGTTGTGGAAGGCAGGAAGAAGATTGTCATGATCGCCCCGGCCCCGCATCCAGATATCAAAGCCATGAAGGCGGTGGTTGAAAAGAACTCAAACTATGAATTTGTACTTCATATTCCCGGAGTTAACGAGGCCGATCCGGCTGTTTTAAAACCAGGTGCCGCTGAGCTGTATATTTTTCATCAGGCTGTTGATCAGTCGGGAAAAACAACCGCTCTTTTTTCATCCTTGTACAAAAGTGGTTCATCTGTTTTGGTCATGATTGGCGGCAGCACAAACCTTCGGCAATTGACTGCCTACGATGTGCCTATACAGTTTGAATCGTTCGGAGGCCAGTGGGACGATGTTACACCGGTGATCAATGTTAACTTTCGCGACTTTGGTTTTTCAGAAAACAGCAACGGGGTGTTTGCCCGTTACCCCCCGGCCGATGTTCCCTTTGGAAAGTTTACCTATCCTTCAACCGCACAGGTATTATTGTATCAACGGATCGGTAGTGTTAATACCGACCGTCCTTTACTAATGACCTGGCCCGATAACAATCGAAAAATTGCTGTTCTGATTGGTGAGGGAATTTGGCGTTGGCGATTAAACGAGTTTGCCGACACAGGAAATACACAAGTCTTTGACGAATTGTTTTCCAAACTGATTCAATACCTAAGTACCCTGGAAGACAAGAGAAGGTTTAGGAGTTTTCCTTTGCAGAATGAGTTCTCTGATTCTGAATCTGTGGTGATCGAAAGTCAGGTATATAATGATTTGTATGAACTGGTCTTTGGAAATACAATCCGACTGGAAGTCCGTAATGAGCAAGGCGATGTTACAACGTATAGTTATGTCACCAGCCCCGGAAGCTCACGTTATCGAATTGGTGGTTTGAAAGAAGGGGTTTACCGCTTCCGCGCGTCCACAACCATCAACGGCAAGAGCGAAGAAGTTACCAGTCAGTTTTTAGTAAGAGCCCAGAACCTGGAAGCTCAAAATCTCACGGCTGACTTTAGTTTACTTAGAACGCTTTCGCGAGAAACAGGCGGTAAGTTTTATACCATAGATCAGATTTCCTTATTGACAAGCGATCTTCAACAAACCAAGGCAGCCAGCCTGATTCATTCAGAAGAAACATTCAATCAACTAATTAATTTGAAGTGGGTTTTCTTCCTCTTGCTTGCCCTGATTAGCACAGAGTGGTTTTTAAGGAAATATTTAGGAAGTTATTAGAAGTACACGGACAATAGTCGACTGTAGACCGTTGTCCGTGGACACAATTTCTTATTCACTCTTCTTTTCCTTCGAAGACGCTTTGGTCTTTTTGGATTTGATCGTCAAGACCTCACCTGTTCCCTCGTAGTCAGCCATAATCGTTCCGCCCTCAGGGATGTCTCCTTTAAGGATTTCCTCAGCTACCGGGTCTTCAAGGTATTTTTGAATGGCCCGGTTCAACGGGCGAGCGCCAAACTGGGGATCATATCCCTTCTCAGCCAAAAAGTCTTTTGCTTTTTCAGTAAGCTCAACATGATAGCCAAGAGTAAAGATGCGGGCAAACAATTTGCCCAGTGTGATATCAATGATCTTGTGGATATGCTCGCGTTGCAGGGAGTTAAACACAATCACATCATCCAGGCGATTCAGGAATTCAGGACTGAAAGCGCGCTTCAATGCGCTTTGAATAGTTGACTTCATCAACTCTTCTTCGTTGTCGCGCTTTGCACTGGTGGTAAAACCAATTCCGGCTCCAAAGTCTTTTAAATCGCGAACCCCAATATTGGAAGTCATGATGATAATCGTGTTTCTGAAATCTACCCTGCGGCCAAGGCCGTCAGTCAGAATGCCATCATCTAATACCTGTAACAGAATGTTGAATACGTCCGGGTGAGCTTTCTCGATTTCATCCAGCAAAACAACTGAGTACGGTTTGCGTCTCACCTTTTCAGTAAGTTGTCCACCTTCTTCGTAGCCAACATAGCCAGGAGGGGCACCTACCAATCGCGATACAGAGAATTTTTCCATGTACTCGCTCATATCGATACGAACCAACGCATCATCTTTATCAAACAGATAAGTGGCCAGCACTTTAGCTAACTCAGTCTTTCCAACCCCCGTTGGGCCCAGAAAAATAAATGAGCCAATCGGTTTTCTCGGATCCTTCAAGCCAACCCTCGTGCGTTGAATGGCTTTCGTCAGCTTTTTAATAGCTTCTTCCTGGCCAATTACACGACCGCTTAACTGATCGGCCATGCCGAGAAGTTTATTGCTTTCTTTTTGAGCAATGCGATTAGCTGGAATACCAGTCATCATCCCAACAACGTCTGCAACATTATCTTCTGTTACCGTGTATTTTTCTGTACGTGTTTTTTCTTCCCACCTCGTTTTGGCAAGATCGAGTTGTTCGATCAATTTTTTCTCCTTATCCCGAAGTTGTGCAGCCTCTTCATATTTCTGGCTTTTCACCACACGGTTCTTTTCCTTCTTCACATCTTCAATTGCCTCTTCAAACTTCACGATGTCCTCTGGTACATGGATATTATTGATATGCACCCTGGCCCCGGCTTCATCCATTACGTCAATGGCTTTGTCCGGCAAGAAACGATCGCTGATGTACCGGTCTGATAATTTAACACAGGCTTCCAGCGCTTCTTTGGTATAGGTTACGTGGTGATGATCTTCATATTTTTCTTTGATGTTCTCAAGAATCTGAATGGTTTCATCAACTGAAGTAGAATCCACCATTACCATCTGGAATCTACGGGCAAGGGCACCGTCTTTCTCAATATATTGACGATATTCATCCAACGTAGTGGCACCGATACATTGAATTTCTCCGCGAGCCAATGCAGGCTTAAACATGTTGGAAGCATCCAGGGAACCAGAGGCCCCACCAGCTCCTACAATCGTGTGCAACTCATCAATGAAGAGGATGACATCTGCAGATTTTTCCAACTCATTCATGACGGCTTTCATACGTTCTTCGAACTGACCGCGGTATTTCGTACCGGCAACCAGGGAAGCAAGGTCCAGGGTAACAACGCGCTTTCCGAATAGCACACGTGATACCTTCTTCTGAATGATGCGCAAGGCAAGACCTTCTGCAATTGCTGTCTTTCCTACACCGGGTTCACCGATCAGAATAGGATTGTTTTTCTTTCTGCGACTTAGAATCTGCGCTACGCGCTCAATTTCTTTTTCCCGGCCAACGATTGGATCAAGTTTATTGTCTTCAGCAAGTTTGGTCAGGTCGCGCCCGAAGTTATCCAGCACGGGAGTGCGGGACTTTTCGGTTCCTTTTTTCTCTTTGCTTCCACTGCCAGGATTGGCACCACTTCCAAACATTTTGGAAGAGTCATCATCCGGATCGTCTGTATCGGAAGCAGATGTAGGTTGATCGTTTTGGTATTCAAGCATTTCTTTCACCACATCATAAGCCACATCAAACTTATTGAGAATCTGAGTGCCGAGATTGTCGGGATCGCGCAGGATTGACAGCAGCAGGTGTTCGGTACCAATCAGTTGCGCCTTAAATATTTTTGCCTCCAGGTAGGTTATCTTGAGTACCTTTTCAGAGGCCCTGGTAAGGGGAATATTAGCAAGGTTTTTAATCTCATGCGTTGCGGTGCCCTTCGAGACCTTCTCAATTTCTCCTCGCAATTCTTCGAGAGGCACACCCAGTTTTTTTAAAACCCCTACGGCCACGCCCTCACCTTCGCGGATCATCCCCAATAAGAGGTGTTCCGTTCCGATATAGTCGTGACCCAGTCTTAGGGCTTCTTCCCGGCTTAAGGAGATCACTTCTTTTACCCGGTTAGAAAATTTAGCTTCCATATTTGGCATATTCTTGAGTATTGTAAATGTAGAGTTTTAAGCGTGATAATTCAAAAAGCTTAACAATCCTTAATGGGGTAAATATCATTTACCAATCGCAGATTATTAACACTTTCCCAAATTTATTTGTTCAACCCTTCATTCCGTGTGGCGAGGAGAAGGGAACCAGTCCGAGGTCCTTCGCTAAACAGCAGGTCGATCAGGCTGAGGTTGGCTGCAAATTGATTGCCAAAGACCTGTTGATAGGGTATGGGTCGAAAGAATGGCCGCCCCGAATATGGTATTTTTGGTTGAATCACTGATCTGAGATCAGAAACTGATTCATCAGGATTTTTTTCATACGCCACACTTACAGAAACCGCAGGTTTATGCTTTATGCTTTTCAGACAGAATGACAGCAGATTAAGGTTCAAGTCGAAGAGGAATGTATAGTTGTGATAGATTATTTTTCGAATGTCGTCTGAATAGAACTCATAGTATGGTGCTTTGCGATACGCAGATTCAATAGTGCGCCATTGATTGTTTTGCCATTTGGTGCTATAATCAATGCGAACATCCCCGATAGGAACTTTACCATGTTTATTTGTAAGCGGCACGACCAGCATCTCAGGCCCTTGCGCGGTGTTAATATAACAGCGGTTGCGATAACTCTGTTTAACATAGTGTTCATGCTTCTCTAGTTGAATAGTATCATACTGTTGAAGTACACAGAAGTATTCCAGGGAGGGTAGGTAATGAAGATCAATTAATAGAGATTTCAAATTCCGGATTTCAAATTCAAAATTAATGATCCACCAACAACAATCTTGAACTTATATTAATCAAATATGCCAAGACCCTGGCGGGTTACTACCGGCTCACCACTGGTAAAATCAACTATTGTGGAGGGAATATTTCCACCGGTGCCACCATCAATAACCAAATCAACCTGATGTTTAAAGTCCTCGTAGATTTCTTCCGGATCGGTGGTGTACTCTTTTATTTTATCATCATCTTTTATAGACGAGGTGATCAGGGGATTACTTAGCAAGTGCACGATAGCCAGTGGAATAGGATGATCCGGGATTCGGATACCCACGGTTTTCTTATTTACATCGAGAATCTTGGGTACGTTACTGTTTGATTCAAAAATGAATGTGAAGGGCCCGGGCAACATTTTTTTCAAAACTTTGAATTCCGGAGTGTCAAGTCGCTTTACATATTTAGCTATGTGACTCAGGTCGTTACAAATAAATGACAGATTGAGTTTTTGTGGTTTAACTTCGGTAATGTGACAAAGTCTTTCCACAGCTCTGCGATTCATCAGGTCACAGCCGATTCCATAAATCGTATCGGTGGGGTAAACAATAATGCCACCTTCTTTCAAAAGATCTACCACACGGGCAATTTTCCGTGGTTCTGGTGTAACCGGATGAATCGATAAGAATTCGGCAGCCATAAATAGCTTGTCAACGTATAACAACCACAAGATGCAAGTTAAATCAAATACTTGAGGGTAGCGGTCTCCGCTCATTTTAGTAATTTTGAAACTCTAATTTTATTTATGGCTGAAGTATCAAAAAAGAAGCTCACTTTTTTCCTGATTGCCTCCACACTTTTAATCACGTTTGTATTCTATACGTATCAAATTGTGTACACCCCAAACATTCTGGTTGATAGGGACGACCGGACTTTTATTATCCGCTCCGGATATACCTTTCGTAAGGTGCAGGAAGAACTGGGTAAGGGTGGGTTTGTGAATGACATGGTATCATTTAGTTTTCTGGCGCGGATAAAAGATTATGACAAACGTATTATGCCAGGACGGTATATGCTTCGAAGAAATATGACCAATCTGCAGGCACTTGCAGTTTTAGCGTCTGGACAGAAGCAGGCCGTAAAAGTTACGTTTACCAACGTAAGGCTGGTGGAAGAACTGGGTGAAAAAATCACGAAGAACATCGGAGTTACGCCATCGGAGTTTGACGAAGCGCTGGATGACTTTGTTGAGACCAATACGGAAGGGTTTACGAAAGACAACGTGATCAGCATGTTTTTGCCTAATACCTACGAAGTATATTACAATGTGCTACCTGATGAATTAATTGAGCGTCTGCATACAGAGTATAAGAAATTCTGGAACGAAACAAGACTAGCCAAAGCAAAGGAGATCGGACTAACTCCGTTTGAAGTTTCTACACTCGCTTCAATCGTTCAGGCTGAAAGTGTAAAGAAAGAGGAGGCTGAGACTATAGCCGGATTGTATATTAACAGACTGAAGAAAAACATACCCCTACAGGCCGATCCAACGCTCGTATTTGCCACAAGAGACTTTGGTGCAAAACGGATATTAAACACGCATAAGGAAGTAGACTCACCATACAACACCTATCGAAATGCGGGTCTCCCTCCGGGGCCCATTAATATGCCCCAGATTTACACGCTTGATGCCGTACTCAATTATCAAAAGCATAGTTATATTTATATGTGCGCCCGAGAAGATTTTTCGGGGTACCATAATTTTGCTACCACCCTTACTGAGCATAACAAAAATGCAAGGCGCTATCAGAATGCGCTAACGCTGGAAATTAAAAAAGGGCGGGCAAACCAGAAAAAATAGATGTATACCTCAGAAACCCACATTCGTGTTCGCTATGGTGAAACTGACCAGATGGGTTATGTGTATTATGGAAATTATGCGATGTATTATGAAGTTGGACGGGTAGAAAGCCTGAGACGATTGGGTCTTACTTACAAAGAGCTTGAAGAGATGGGCGTAATGATGCCTGTACTCGAAAACAGATCGAAATTTTTATCAGCCGCCCTCTATGACGATCACCTGAAAATTGTAACGACCATTCGCGAAAAGCCAGGTGTGCGAATTAAATTTGAATACGATATTTTCAATGGAGAAGGCTTGTTGATTCACCAGGGCGAAACCATGTTGGCTTTTGTTGATAAGAAAACCGGGAAGCCCTGCAGGCCACCGGAAGTATTTCAAAACGTATTGAAGCCCTATTTCTCATGAAGTACGTAACCCGTAAGCGTATTCTGGAGTATACAACCGCCCGCACAAGTCGTACCTGGCTTAAGAAAATCAAATTCAAGCGTTTTGGAAATCTTTCGTTATATAAGTTTCTTAAAATATTTCTTCACAACATTGATGAAGATGAAATTCTTGATCGCTCGAACGGTGTAGCGTTTAATTTTATCATGGCTATTTTTCCGGCAGTCATTTTTCTCTTCACCCTTATCCCTTACATAACCAGCTTTTTTCCAGCCATCACTAACCAAACGATTATTGAATTTTTAGGAGACTATTTGCCATCCAGCATGAGCGATGTGATTTCCTCTACCGTACTTGACATCGTGAATAATCAACGGGGCGGGTTGCTCACATTAGGTTTTTTCTTCGCACTGTATCTGGCCACGAATGGTATGATGGCGCTTATGAGAGCTTTTAATGCATGTTACAGAACAATTGAAAGGCGGAATCCTTTTCGTATGCGTCTGACAGCTACCGGCCTTACACTTTTGCTTGCTTTAGTTTTACTGCTTGCCGTGATACTACTGATTGTTGGACAGCTTGTGCTTAATTATATGGTAGAAAACATTTCTCAATTCAGTTCTTTAAACCTGGATGATTACACCATTCAATTTATTTTTATTCTTCGCTTCGTTGTGATATTCATTGTTTTCTTTATCGCCATATCATTCATTTATTATTTCGGACCTGCTGTTCATTACAACTGGAGTTTTTTTTCAATTGGTTCGCTGCTGGCAACCCTCGTTATTCTGGCTATATCGTATGGGTTCTCATATTACATCACTAACTTCGGTAGTTACAATAAGGTATACGGCTCCATTGGTGCACTTATTGCCTTAATGATTTGGATTCAGCTGATCACGCTGGTTTTATTATTTGGATATGAAGTAAACGCCAGCCTTCATTACGGCCAAAAACTGGAGGTAGTAAAAGAGAATCTAAAAAAGAACAGACTCGAGAAAGCAATGCGCTAGACTACTGACACAGGGTTGTCACAGGTAATAATTACTTTTCGATCATCATGGCCAGTTCAACCATAAACTCGATTGATGAAGTTGTTTTGAGACTTCCAAAACGCGAACAGATACTTGTTAAACAGCTGCGGGCAATCGTTTTAGAATGTTTGCCAAAGGCTGAAGAAAGAAGTTATTATGGACTGAGCGTGCCTTTTTACCGACACCACAGGCTGATTTGTTTTATATGGCCACCCTCCATTCGGATGGGACCGAAGAAAAAGAATGACGAGCGAGACAATTTTGTAGTATTGGGTTTCAACCAAGGCAATAGGATGGCAAAAAATCCCCTGCTTTTAGCGGAGGGCAGAAAACAAGTGTATTGTATGTACATTAATTTAAATGATAAAATAGACGAACAGCAGGTTCGTGCCCTCTTATATGAAGCGGGTATGATTGACGAAGAGTTTGGCCATAAGCGTAAGCGATCAATAACAAAGTAATCTTAACCGGCCATGGTATCGTTGTGCATGCCATTACAATAAATCAAACTGTCATAACTAGTGTCTATTTATCAAGCAGAATAAGTGTGCCGAAATATTTACAATCGCGCCAGAAAATACCATTCATCCCTGACCAGTGTAGCTGCTGTTTTAACGGACCTTTACCTTCATCGTTATCATTGATGCAGATATCAAAACCAATTTTGTGACCTCCCTTGTCAATGGGTTTCATGACTGTGCCCTGTAATTTCATTTTTAATTCAAGGTTATACCCTTTTGACGTGCGCTTAAAACGATAATTTCCATAATAAGGCGAACTTGAAAATCTATCAGTCACATTATTTTTTGCCATTGTTTCACCTGCATAAGCCAGTGGCTCTGTGTCTCCATTAGGCAGTGTAAACATGGGTTGGGGTGCATTCAAATCAGGTACCCAGAAGTTGTCAAAGATAAAGGGAGATTTGCTATCATACACAAAGTGATATTCATGGTGCATCATATCACCGATATAGTACCTTGATTTACCACAACCATCGTGATCGAACATAATTTCAATCCCATCATCGTCCCATGATCCGGACGTATTGTCTTTTAAAACGGAGCCATGTGGCGGAGTAACCTTGTCGTCCCAGACTTCAATTGCAATATAAATGTAGGATTCATCCCATTGTACCTTGAAATTGCCATACAGATCTGCCACACCCATCCATTTTGAAGAAGACATACCCTGGCCTACAAAAAAATATTTTTCCTGGTCGAGCGAAAATCCTTTTACCTCTTTCCAGTCATCTAGTTCACCATCAATTTTTATGTCCTGTGTTTTTTTTAACGCATAATAGGTAGCCCATTCGTATGGCGAAAATGGCTGTGCATTTGATGCTATTGATGCTATGATCATTAGCAGAAAAAAACTGGCATACTTCATTCGTATTTTAAATTAATGGATGTCGTCAAAAATTATTAAGCAAAATACCAAAATCATAATGGTTTGATGTTAGTCTGATTTGTGGGTTACCTGATAAGGGGTGAGGTTACCAACCAGGTTACAAGGATGGGAATAAAAATAGCCTTAAGATTATTCTCAAGGCTACTTTCTAATTGTGAGCAGAGGAGGAGGGTGTTTTTTTACTTTTACAACCGCCTCACTATCAATTTTTTAAATGATTCTTTCAAGTAATGGTACCAGTTTGGTACCAGGATCTAAATCACAATCGATTCGAAATCCCTTTTGATATATCAAACATACAAAAAGTGAACCGATTTCTAAACTCAAATCAAAAACAACAAAGGGGTCTACTTTTTTTTGGGCTTAGCTGTTTTCTTACTTGGCTTTTTCCCACCCTGTAATTGCTTCAGAATTGTTATTCTATTGCGAAGCCCCATCAATAATTCTGTGTAGGTAATAATTCTGATATTCTTAAATGTTCCTCTTAACCTTCGAAAGTCTTCCTTTGCCTTCGCAGGATCTTTCTGTCCCTCAATTCCTTTTTCAGAACCAACAATTATTAAACCGCCTGGTCTAACAACTCCAAAGGGGAAACGTAAACTTTTGGAAAGATATCTCTCAAGTTCAAGTGATGCTGAAGAGACTTGGTCAATATATTTCTCTGTCTGAGCGATTGCTTTCATTAACTCAGATGACAAGTAATAATTCTGATGATTTTTATCATAAGAGACTAGAGGTGCCATAGGTGTTTTGATTTCAAGGACATCGAGAAACATATCCTGATTAATTAGCAAGAAATCAGGAAAACTTGTCCTGCCAATACTAATATTCACCTTCTCCTCTTTTGCTATATACTCTTCTTTTAAATTCAATATGTGTTCACGGATATAGTCTTGCCATTCGCTTTCACTTTTTACCGATCCAATTTTCTTTTCAAGAGAGTCTGCATAGGCTTCAAGTGTGGAGATATCGAAGATTGCTTTTTCTTTCGCAATATCTATAGAAGAAACACTTTTCTTGGATAGTCCGCTCAGTAT
>JBGASB010000029.1:0-1267 GCA_044229915.1 Cyclobacteriaceae bacterium | reverse complement strand
TTCATTGATTTTCAATCCAAGGTCATTCACTGAATCGAGAATGATAAACTGATAATCCGAAAGGTCAGGGTCTTGCAAGTTTTCAGCGAAGTGCAACCTTGATGGCAGAGGATTCAAGAATTCGTTCACCTTCTTAGTCATGGTTGGCGAAGCAAATTCTTCCGATGACACGTAAAGCACATCACCGAAATTCTCAGCAAGGTATTGTGCAAGCTTTAGCAGGAAGATGGTTTTTCCATTATGCGGCTCTCCATGAAACATCATCGTGAAGTTCCTTGCCGGATTTCCAAACAGGGAATGCCAGAACGAAAAGAAATTAAGCAAATCAAGCTTACGGGTTGCCATTTCTTCCGCAGTCAGAACTCCACTGAGTCCTCTGTTGTGCGAACAAGCTCCACGACTTGCATCGGAGTAGGTTTTACTCCTGCATGGTCTTAACTTCTTTCCACCTGTATCATAAATTCTTCCTACCTCATTTTTGCATCCACAAGCTTTTACAATTCCTTCCAATCCATTCAATTCAGCTTTTGATATGGATACTTTACTGCTAGACCTTTGTCTCAGGCTTTTGTAGATAGCATTTACTTTATCGGCATAGGGATCATCTTTGGTAAGCTTCTTCTTATCAACCAGGTTCTCTAGGTACTTGATGAAATCGTTAATCCTCTTCTGATCATCTTTTCCTTGGAGGCCGATGTAGCGTTTAATAGCGGTAATCGACTGATACACCTTTTCACCACCTGCGATTGCGACAAGGTGATTCAGGTCTTTATCGTTGATCGCAAAAGATTCATCACCCTTCATCTTGTTATATGCCTGAACAAGTTTGTTCTGAATCATTTCGATTTCTTCCGACAATGGCGAGGTCTTGCGGATGAGCTTTTGAACGATGGAACGTTGCAAGGCTTTGATGAATGCAAGTATGGCATTGGGCGACTTAACCTTGTTGTGTAACCCGACATACCTTTTAATAAACTTCACCTCCTCACGGATATGCTCAACGTGTTTTACATTCTTTGGCTCTTTTTTTTCTTTAACCGTTCTCGGCTTCGTTTTTTGTTCAGCCTTTTTGACTGGAGGTTTTTTCGCCTTCGATGGCTCAGAGGTTATGCTTTTCGGACTGACTGTATTTGCATACTCATTCAACTTTTGAAAATACAGGTCTATCACTTTCTTAATGCCTTCGCTGCTTTGATAGTTCGCCCAATTTGTTCCATTGGATGTACTCTTCACAACCAGGTCATGTCCTTTCTTTAGCGTTTCCGGC
>JBGASB010000028.1:0-1500 GCA_044229915.1 Cyclobacteriaceae bacterium | reverse complement strand
AAACGACCAACGAAGCAGATAAGATTTCATTAGGATCTATTGCAAATGAAATCTATGCGGATGGCGTTCGCATGGCTGCCCTCTTAGGCGAAGTGTCTTTCAAAGACAGAGCAAAGTTTAGGGAGCAATCATTCTATTTTGCCGAGAAAAGTAAGTCAGCCGTTTTGCAGGAAGCCATCTCAGATGCTAATGCTAAATCGTTTGCCAATATACCTGCAGAATTACTAGAGGAAGAGAAAGGCTTGAAATCTGCCATGGCCTTAGTGACACAAAAACTAGCACAAAAACCTTCCGAAGAGGAGGAGAAATATCTAAGAGAAACCTCTTTTCATCTAACCCAAAGCTACAACGAGTTTACTCAAATGCTCGAAAGTAAATTCCCCGAATATTATAATTTAAAATTCAATTCATCATCACCGTCCATTCTGCAATTACAAAACTTGTTAGATGCAAAAACAGCGATCATCAGTTATTTCATCGATGACGATAATAAACGGCTCTACACCTACCTGATTACTAAAAAGAGATTTAGAATTACGGATCAGCCTCTGCCAGAAGCGTATGATAAATACCTGAGCGGATTTCGCAATAGTATGTATTTTCAGGAAGAAGCAGCCTTTGTGGTGACCTCAAGAATTCTCTATCGATTATTAATTCCAAAATCAATTTCAACATCCATCGAAAGCCTGGTCCTGCTACCGTCTGGCCGAATGAGTATTATACCTTTTGAAGCGTTGCTTACTAAACAGGTAAAAGACCCGAACACTCCCTTCGACCAATTACCCTACGTCATAAAGAATTTCAGTGTCCGGTATGAGTTTTCCGCAGGGCTATTACTTCAAAAGAAAAACTCTCCGCAGACCATTCTCTCCGCCAAGCTACTGGCCCCTGTTAACTTCCCTGAAAAAGACAACCTGAGTAATTTACCTGGAACTGAAATAGAAGTGAATGAGATTCAAAATTTATTCGCGAGCAAAAAGATACCCTGTGAAGTTCTCACTCAACGTAACGCCAATGAAACTGCCATTAAGGATGAGGCCCTGAAAGATTTTTCCCTCTTACATTTTGCTACCCACGGAATTGTAGATGAAGACAATCCGGAATTATCCTGCATTTTTTTACAAAGTGATTCAGAAGCAGAAGATGGTAATCTCTATTCAGGTGAAATTTATAATCTTCACCTTAATGCCAATCTGGTAACCTTATCGGCTTGCCAAACCGGTCTTGGAAAGATCTCAAAGGGTGAAGGTGTGATCGGATTATCGAGGGCATTGGTCTACGCGGGTGCAAGAAATATCATAGTTTCGTTTTGGAGTGTAGCGGATGAGTCTACATCTGAATTAATGACAAATTTCTATCAACTTTTGCTACAGAAAGAAAATGTTTCCTTTAGCGAAGGACTCAGGGAGTCGAAACTTGAATTAATACGAAAAGGGAAATATGCAGCGCCTTATTACTGGGCACCCTTTATATTGATTGGATTTTGAAAGAGGGTATAAA
>JBGASB010000027.1:0-1762 GCA_044229915.1 Cyclobacteriaceae bacterium | reverse complement strand
GATTGACAGAACCGACCGCTTTTCCGCCCTCTAGCTTGATCAGGATGGGGACGAACGCGATGCCGTATGTATCCAGCACCTCGTCATAGTTGACGTCCTTGGCGCGTTTTTTCGTATTGTAGTAATAAGCGGTCTGCCCTGTTTCCGTCAATTCCTCTTCCAGGATCGGACGGAACTTCTTGCAGTAGGGGCAATCGTCGAAGCCGAAATACAGGTAAGACACATCCTGCGCGACCACCTCTTCGTATTCCGTTTCATTGTTGATCGCTACAATCTGGGAATCCCCCTCTTTCCCACAGGCTACAAGCAGCAGTCCACTCAAGAATAATAGGAACGATAATTTCTTCTGTTTTTTCGGCATACGGCAAGTCCCCTTTAGCATAAACGTCTCTTTTTTCCAGTATAACAAAAAATGCCCCTGACCTCTCATCATAAGACCGAGAGGCCGGGCATTCTTTCTGTTTTCAATTTTTAGTTTTTACCGTCGTAAGGCAAGCGTTTGTCGTTCACTTCATCCGGGTGCAAGGTTTCAACTTCCTTCATGAAGCCTGTCCCGGCACCTTCCAGAATGCCTTCATCAGCTTCTTCAATCGGATCAGCGTAATCGGAAGTGTTTCCGATGATTTTGATGTGTTGCTGGTGGTTTGTGAACAGAGTCGGTGCATCCCCGCCATACTCACCATCCAAGTTGATCATCAAGCGTGAACCATCCATGGATTCCGCTCTCACAAAGCTAGTATGTGTGTAGAGGACATTCGAATTTTCGAGATGTCTGCCATTGTTCAGTACCTGGGCCAACAGTTGCAGGATTTCAAAAATATTAGCAGTCTTTACGATAAACAGAGTGAACTTGCCGTCACCCAAAACGATGTTCGGATCGATCGTCTCAAAGCCGCCCACGGAGTTTGTCAAAGCTACAAAGAACATCGAAGCCATACCGTCATATACCCCGCCCTCGTATTCTATGCGCATATGCATCGGTTTGAGTTGCGGGATTTTTTCGGCACCCTTCACCAAATAGGCAAGGTAGCCGAAAATGGTTTTCAGTTTGGCCGGGACGTCGTAGGTCAAATCTGTCAGATAGCCGCCTGCTGCGATGTTAATGAAATAAGTATCATTCGATTGACCAATATCCATCGGTATGGCATTACCCGCCGCGATGACGCGGGCTGCATCCAACATATTTGAGCGCGGAATCTTCAAAGCACGGGCATAGTCATTTGTGGTCCCCGCAGGTATGATGCCGACTGTTGGTCTGTTGTCCAATCCGGCGATGCCATTGATAACTTCGTTCACGGTACCATCACCACCTGCCGCAACAATCAGATCGAAACCGGCCAAAGCGGCACGCTCTGCTTCTTTTGTAGCAGAAAGGGGTTCTGGTGTCGTGGCATAAGCACTGGCCTCATAGCCTGCTTCTTCCAATATTTGAAGGATATCAATCATGCTTTTTTTCAGCATTTCTCTTCCGGAAGTAGGATTGTAAATTACTCTTGCTCTCATTCGTTTCCTCATCTTTCTGGGCTCATCTGTTATATAGGTCACAACTCATCTTTCCTTTGTCAAACCATTCAATTACTGATTATATCACCAAAATCATAAGAATACTAATTGCTGAACTAGAAAAAGATAGATTTGTTGTGATTTTTGCCTTACCTGGACTTGTGGAGCAGCCGATCATAATCTCCTTTCTATACCTTTGTGCCATTGCTTTTTTGAAGCATGATAAAGGAGCGAAGTCATTTCTTCAAACCTACCATCC
>JBGASB010000026.1:0-4039 GCA_044229915.1 Cyclobacteriaceae bacterium | reverse complement strand
TCGGATTTCTGAAGAAAAAACGCTTCAACTCCTGATAAGGCTAAAGAAACTGCCCATCCCAATCGTTTAGCTGGAAGATTTGGACGACAGATTACCTGCGGAGGGCGCGCTGAAAATGCTCCTCCGGCGAGAGTTCCCCCACCGGAGGACAGCGGTACCTTGCAGGTTCTTCTCCGGCAAGCCTATTCTAATCGGAGCACAGACTTATAATGTGAAGCGTCCTCCGGCATAGCCTTCGTTCGCCGGAGGACAAACCTCATTGTTGTTGACGTATCACCCGAAGCAAGTAGTATAATGATAATGCATACGCTTCACAAGGTAGTGCCAAAAATTCTATGGAAACTGCCCAAAATAACGAGGTGATGTGAAAAACCAAGCCTTGCTACTCAAAGTTAGGTGAAACAAACGCTCTTGACAACCGAGCCAATGGTTTCTTCCTTTGCCGTCAAGGGCGACGGTATACAAAAGGAGCAGCACAAAGTAGCCCTTGGCTTAGAAAATTTTAAACCATTGGCTTTTCGGATTGTAAAGAGTACGCTCCGCCGTTTGTTTAGTTTATTGGTTCTCTCTTTTTTAGAGGGCTCCGGTGCCAAAAGTTAAGGGGTTTGGTCCATCAGCCAATCTTGAGATAAAGAGATTAATTTTGTCCATTTAGCTGGCATGTTGGGAAGTTTGTCCAGCGCAGGGATAAGCACAGGCACCTTCTTTTCCAGGGCCGCGTGCGGTCTTAAAAAGTTGAAGTAGACACAAAACAAGGTCACGAAAGAGACTGATCCCTGTTGGGATCCGAAGCCGGTAGTCGCTCTGTAATTACCTTTGAATGTCCGATTCAACCTTTCAATGATTTGTTTTAAAGGGCGGTATTCCTTTGACACCGGATCATTATTTGTAAGTCCGATTACTTGCTTCACATCAAAAGGGATGCCGTGCTGGGCATAATAGTGTTGAGCCAGAAGGTAGATCGGGTTGCCGTCGACGATAAAAGTCAGGTCTTCCGGTATCTGGGGCATCTTTTTGAATACTTCGCGCAAGGCGTAAATAGCAGATTCTGTATCGCGGTTTGGCGAAACATAATTCGACAGAATAATTTTATTGACCGCATCAAAGAAGAAAAATAAATAGTTCCAACGACCACTCACCCGGATGTAGGTTTCATCTCCGCAGAATTGATCGGATAATTCGTAAGGGTAGTTCTCCAAAAAGGGCTTCAGAATAACAGATGTGCTGGACGCGTAATTGAGTATGGTTTGGCCTGTAATTTTAACATTATGTACGTCGTACATAAGTGCCGCTGTTTTTCTGGCGGAAAGGCCATAATTCACATGATAAGTGAGTATCAATCCCAACGTGTAAGGGGAACAATGAATATTGGCCAGATTAACTTTCGGCTGAATGATCGAGTCCTTCGAAATGGGTTCAAAAACAATATTGAATTGGCGGAATAGATAATGCATCTTAAATTGGTGCGGTTGCTTTTCGAATAAGTCTTTTTCTTCGGCTGTTAGTCCCTGTAGTCTTCTTAAGTAATAAGGACAATCCGCTCTTTTACATTTATATACATCAAATCCGTTGCGGTCCTTCACTTTTTCTAACGGATGCGTACAATGCGGACACTTTAAAATGGCTGCTTTGGAGAAATGATTTTTAGGACTGAATAAAGCATCGCAAACTTTACAGTTGCATTGGCCTTTGGAGCCATTATTGGCGTAGAGGTAGTCCGAGGGAGCGTTGCAGCGTGGGCAGGTCGTGTTGAGGTCTAGGTTGATTTTAACGCCCTTACGGCGTTGAATGGGCTGAAGAACCTTCCCCGTTTTTTCGAAATGAGTTTGGAGAAGCAGCTGATAGTCCAACTTTTCAACTTTTTCGATCAAAGGCAGTTCATCGATTTTGAGCTTCTGGTAATTTAGATTGTCCGGAGCAGTTAACTGAGGCATGCGGGAATTTTGCGTCAACAGGATTACTAGCTTCATTAACGCAAGAATAATCATTCGTTGACGCTTGATAATATCAACTAAATAGGTTAATAATAGAGGTAGCAACTTGTCATCTTCCTTTCTTTTGGGGAAATAGTGCGGTGTCGTTATCATCACTATTAACCAAAAATTGGGGGGTGGCAAGTTGTTTTTGTCGTTAACCCCGTTAAATCAACGAAAAAATACAAAATTGAACGTCTGGCAGAGCTAAACTTTGACAGTACGGAGGGCTGTAGGGAGGGAGGAAGATGAGTGCCAGGCGCCCAGCGTTTTCTTTAAGAAAAGGCTGGATCAGCTTGGCGTGGTGGATACGGGCATTATCCAATACCATCATGATTTTTCGAGGCTGCTGAAAAAGTCGCTTAGAGAATGTAAAAAGCATCAACAAAAATCATTTCACCATTTCTCGCTTGCTATTTTTCCGCAAAAAAGGGAGCCTTTAGGCCCCTTTTTTCTCTATTTCTCTGATTATTTTTCTCATATTTGCGATAAATACGGTCGATGCACTTTGTATAGTCATACCAAATAAACCGTTACTCATGGATTTTTTTAAACCATAACGGTTCTTTAACTCGCTATTCTTTTGTTCAATTCGGTATCGCATTCTTGATTTCTCACGAAATGCATCACTGTTTTCAAAGTCAAGTTGTTCTTGATGCAAGTTCGACTTGATCGTGAGGGTATATGTTTTTGATTTCGTACCTATTTTGTGACAAATACCTTCAAGAGGGCAACATTTACATTTCTCAACATCAAAGAAAAAAATCAATTTTTCATTTTTAATAGAATTTTTCTGTAGCGATCTGGCTTTCTTATAGGCCATATGGCCTTCTGGACATACATACATTCCTGCATCCTTATTAAAGTAAAATTCATCCTCCTTTTTCCTGAACCCCTTACTGATAGTTGAGTTCAGTCTAGCGTAGAGTAATATATTTTCTTTCGAACACTTTTCTAAATTATCTTTACCAGAATAGGCTGTATCCCCAATAATTGCCTTAACCTCTACGCCATTGGTTCTCGATTGCTCTATTAAGTCACAGAGATATTTTCCATCCGCTTTTTCCCCTGAAGTGACAACCAATCCTGTAACGAGGCCATTTTCAGTCATTGCGAGGTGATTTTTGTAGCCATGGAAAGAGGTATCTGCACTTTTATGTCCTATTTTTGCATCTGGATCACTTGAAGTTGCAATGTTCATGTGCTCTTCATAGTCGTCAATCATTTCTTGGGCAAGATTGATCTTTTCCTTCACATCTGGAATAAGTTGAAGGGATTCATTCTTCATTATACTTTGGATTAGAGCAACGGTATAATCCAGCTCGTCTTGAATATCATTTGAAGTGTTCTTGGAAGGGAATGTATCTTTGATAGATTCATTTACACGATAACAAGCTTTACGAAGGAGTGAACTTTGTTTTCTCAAAGTCTCAATTGGCGATAGCCACTGAAACCGCGAAAGTGTGTGTGTAGCATCTACAATAATTGTATTCCCCAAGGGAATATGGTTCTCTATCGCTATATCAAGGGTTTTCTTAATGAGTAGATCCAAGATGTTGGTGTCTTTTAGTCTTTGCCTTCTAAACTTCGATAGTAATGAGTCATCGACAATCGGATCTTCTGGTGCGATTCCTAAAAAGTATTTGAATGATATATCATATCTAGCCCTTTCGCATAGATCGCGATCTGACAAAGGATTCAGAATTTTGAGAAGTAATAGTTTCAACATATAAACAGGATCAGCAGCCTTTCTTCCGAAATCAACCGTATAATTCTTTTTTATTTCGTCATAAACAAAAGAGAAATCCACCAGTGTATTTATTTTTCTTAATATATGGTCCTCAGGGACCAAAATATCATAAAGTTGAGCGTAAGGACTCACTGTGAGCCTTTCTTCATTGCGTAGCATAATTATCACCCCTTCATATCTTTATTTTCCTCCAAAATACAAAAAAAGCCAGAAATTTATCTGACTTTTTCAGCAGCCTCCGATTTTTCCGGTGGGGTATTCCCGCAACGTCCGCTCCAGAAAACGGAGGAAGGCCGCTGCGTCGTATGCCCCTTCT
>JBGASB010000025.1:0-4045 GCA_044229915.1 Cyclobacteriaceae bacterium | reverse complement strand
CAAATTTACTGGTTTGATTGTGCACCCTATAGAGATTGGTTTTGCGTTTGTAGATGGAAAGGGGGTTTTGTTATCGGGATGTAGTGCAGTGGGGAAGAGAGTAAATTTTATTTCGGCATATGAAAAGCACCTTCCAAATTGATACTTTTATCATATCAGGAGGTGCTGCTCTTTTATATTGGTTATTTGAATGAGGTCTTATGCTAAAAAAACGCTTTTTGTGGAAAATTAGAAAACTGGCAGTAAAAAATTATTGATTGCACGCCACATTTATCAATGGAAAATTGTAAAATGAAATGCATAAGGAAATAAACAAAAAAATCATGTAGATACGATATACTTGTTAGCAACCAAACCAAAAGTATAAGGGGTATCTACATGACCAAAAATAATTGTATCACAGAAAAGCGCACCTTCAAACAACTTACTGACATCCAACGCGGAATGCTGGAACAGATGGCGAAAAGCGGCACCTATAAACAAGCTGAAATGGCGCGAGAATTAGGGGTCAGCCAACCCACTGTTTCTCGTGAGTTGAAACGCGGTAGAACGCGCCAGCTTGACTATAAGCGCAATTATTACGAGCAGTATATTGCCGCCTCAGGCGCACGGGTTTATAAAGAAAATCGTGAGAACTCGCATGCGCGGGATCATAATAAATATTCTGCGGCTTTCCTTGCTGCCTTACCTGAAAATCTAGCACCCAAGAAGGGGTTGCGGATTCATAGTGTGGATACTTTTGTACACTCTTATAGAAAGTTGCACCCTGACGAACGCGTACCATGCACGAAGACCGTTTACGCTTTGATAAATGCTGCCGTACTTCCAATCCGTAATATCGATTTGCCTATGAAGACTAGGATGCGGCCACGAAAAACAACCGTTTCTGAACCTAAAGGTCATAACGCTAAACACTTGGGACGCAGTATCGAAGAACGCTCTCCAGAAGTACTCTCGAGGGAAGAATTTGGGCATTGGGAAGTTGATTTAGTATTAGGTAAGAAAACAAAAAATGAGCCTGTCATCATCACTATGGTTGAACGGAAAACACGCTACTGCCTCACTAAGAAAGTTTGGGGAAAAGGCGCAGCGCTGGTTCAAAAAGGCGTGCTTGACTTGATGAAAAAACAGGGGCTAGAACAGTTCAAGTCACTCACAACTGATAACGGCTCTGAGTTTTCAAGTCTGTCTCTTATCGAAAGCATCGCTGAAGACGTTCAGGTTTTCTTTACTCATGCGTATGCTTCTTGGGAGAAAGGAACGAACGAAAGGCATAACCGCATGCTCCGAGAATTTATCCCAAAGGGAGTCACTCTGCGTCCATTGTCCTATTCGTATTTACTGGAAGTAACCGATACGATCAACCACAGACCAAGAAAAATAATGGGCTATACAACACCTGCAGAACGCCTTCAGGAAGAACTGGCCGATTTACAAGCAGCTTAAGGTGTTTTGTTGGTTCTATAGGATAAGAGAATAGATTAGCTGAGTCAAGAGCCGCTTTGCTCCTTCTCTTGACTCAGCTAACCTATCCTCTTGGGTCAGAACCACCAACAACTCACCTGAAAAATGGTAAGGGATGAAACACTCCCTGCCGTCAATGGCTTCAAAGCATTGGTAATACTGGATTATTGAGTAATTCGCTGTCTATAAAGGTTTTTAAAATTTTTTATGCATTTGATATTGCAATTAAGCAATAAAAAAGATGAACCATCAACAAAGTGTTCATATTTTTTAGTCGTATTCATCCTTCCAACCATACTTATGTGGATTCGTCTCTGAGAGGACAAGGCATCGCTGAAATGTTACTGGATCGCCTTGTCGAAGAGATGCGGGAGGAAGGCAAAAAAATTGTTCCGCGTTGCTCCTATGTCGTAGCGATGTTCGATCGCAAACGCGAAAAATATGCCGATATCAAGGCAGAATTTTAATACTGTTCTCTCTTATTTTAAATATAGATGAGAGTAGCGGGCCGGAATTAGGGGAAGTAGTTCCGGCCTGCTATTTTTTATTTGGTGGAAAGGTTCAATGATGATCGGTTTTACCTATTGACAAAATTAAGGAATAATGATAATTTAATTATATTAATATAATTCGAATCTGACAATAGAATGGGCAATGATAAGAAGAGTAACTTTGGGAAGTACGTAAAGAGAGCTCCTGTGTTGGTGAAAGGGAGCGTATCGGAACAAAGTGAAGATGGTCTTGGAGCCTTTAATCGGGTGAATAATCAGCCAGATTACGTACGCAGGCGATATTCTGCAGAGTATATAAAGGATGAGCGATCATGCAATCACTTTACGTACTTTTTGAGGTGAGGATTGTGAAGTCCTTATAAAAATGGGTGGTAACGCGAAGCTTTCGTCCCATGGTCGTAAGACTGTGGTGATGGGAGCTTCTTTGTGCATAATAGAGTTGTTGAATGGACCGGTTAATAAAAAGGAGTGGAAAATATGCCGATCAAAGTATCGAAGGATTTGCCCGCCATCAAAGAGTTGGCCAAAGAGAATATTTTCGTCATGGACGAGCTGAGGGCCGTCACGCAGGATATCCGTCCGTTAAAAATCATCATCGTGAATCTGATGCCGACAAAACAAGCGACAGAAACGCAGTTCATCCGTTTACTTTCGAACACATCCCTGCAGGTGGAAGTGACCTTGCTGCGGATGGAAAGCTATGATTCCAAGCATGTTTCGGAAGAATACTTGGACTATTTCTACAAGACTTTTTCGGATATCAAAGATCAATATTTTGATGGGATGATCATCACAGGGGCACCTGTTGAGAATCTTGCTTTTGAAGAGGTGGAATACTGGCCGGAACTTGTGTCCATCATGGAATGGTCGGCAAGTCATGTTTTTTCAACGATGCATATCTGTTGGGGAGCTCAAGCGGGTCTGTACCATCACTATAATATCGGAAAGTACCCTCTGAATGAAAAACTGTTTGGTGTGTTCAAGCACACGATCACCGATAGCCGAACGATGCTGCTCCGCGGTTTTGATGATGAATTTTATATGCCGCATTCCCGCCATACAGATGTGCGCAAAGCGGATATAGAGTCTTGCAGTGCGCTTGAAATCCTTGCGACATCCGAAGAGGCAGGGGTAAGCATTGTCCGCAGCAGAGACAACCGTTTCGTTTTTGTGACGGGTCATGCTGAATACGATTTTGATACGCTTGATAAGGAATTCAAGCGTGACGTTGCTCTGGAGCGCCCCATCAATATCCCGATCAACTATTATCCTGATGACAATCCGAGCAAGCGTCCGGTAGTACGTTGGCGCGGTCATGCCAATATCCTTTTCGTAAATTGGCTGAATTATTTTGTTTATCAGGAAACACCATATGATCTGCAACGTATCCATGAGCTGCGGAATAAGCCTGCTCAAGATTAAAATTCTTACTGAAGACTGTTGTTGTTGAGTTGTCCTGGATCTAAGCTAAGCTATTTCTGAAGGTATGCAGAGAGGGTAATTTCAATTTGATGAAATTGCCCTCTTTACAAACCAGCAAAATTTATTTATAATTTATTGTGTTGTGGCTCACTTTTTGAGTGAACCTACTGCAAGGCCGGCTTAGCTCAGTTGGTAGAGCATCGCACTCGTAACGCGGAGGTCACAGGTTCAAATCCTGCAGCCGGCATAATAGTATGAACACAGATATATCAAGGTCTCCATTACCTTTGATGTATCTTTTTTTTGTCCATTTTTAACTGAAAAGAATAACGTACTTGTTGAAAAAGAATTTACCCCCTGAATCCGTATCTATTGAGTGAACGGCATTCGTGAAGGAGGCAGCAAATTTGGAAAAAAGCGAGCAGCATCATTTACTGGTTAACATGGACAAGAAAAAAATCATGGAACCGGCCCGACTGACTTGGGCAGGGGATAGCACGATTACAGGGATAGCTGCAACGCATCCGCAGTTGGGGAATCCTTTTCAATATGTGGTGTTCCAATTGTTGATGGACGAATGGAAAGGCGACAGGATCACTTTGGTTGTAGATTCCAAAGAAGTGAGAGATTACTTGTTGAAGGAAGAG
>JBGASB010000024.1:0-5226 GCA_044229915.1 Cyclobacteriaceae bacterium | reverse complement strand
ATTTCAAAATTAGTTCGTTTTATTGTACCTACTTTACCATACCTGCTATCAAGATGTTCTTCAAAAGTGGTAATGGTTTTATTTTTTTGAATTTTTGTCTTCATTTTAAAAGAAATCTTTGAAGTACATCAAAGCAAGTGATTCGAGATAATTTATTTTAAATATGTTTCAAAAAGAACCGGGTCTCGTCTCATATCACACATACCAACGATTGTTAAGGTTGAAAAATTATACCTATAAAATAATAGTCCTTTACTATTTTGGCACGGATTCCTTGTTTCTCAGTTAATTTTCCTGATTCTGGATATTTAGTCAATAATAACAATGTACTTTTAACTGTTTGATATAATTTTTGCGAATATGCTGGTGAGCCATTACACTCTATCCAATATTCCAAAATTTCATTAAAATGATGAATAGCGTCTGGTGTCCAGATTATTTGTAAAGCCACTTTTCGATTTGGTTTTCAACAATCCCGTTTGGAACAGTGTTTCCGGATTCCATTTGAGCAATACTTTTATCCAAAGCTTTTTTATAATGCTCTGGAATTTTTATCAACTTATCCGGAGTAGTTTCAATTTGAATAAGACTCAATATTTCTTCTAATATATAGTCATCTACTGTTTCCAATTCTTGAAAGACTTTGTTTTTTAGTTCGATGTTAGACATATCTGCTTTTTATTCTGTTAACGAAATTAAGTCTGAAAAAGTGCCCATTTTTCTTTCAAGATCATTTATTCTCTGGTCTTCTATCACAAAGAAAATTTCTATAAATCTAATTTCTTTTTTCCATATATCATTAAAAATCCAGAGTTAAATACTATGAAAAAATCCTACCGATAGCCAAATAAATATACTGTTCCATGATTGTATTATCAATTCCGGATTTATTTTATCGTCATTCACTTTTTCTCTTCCTCACCTCTACCTTCACCGTCTTCGATGTAGGTGTATTGCTCTTATCAGCTGTGCTGCTTATGGGAACAAGCACATTGGTTTCCGGGAAATAAGTGGCTGTACATTTCTCAGGAATGGAATATGGAATGACTATAAACTTTCGCGCCACCCGCTCTATTCCGCCATCGAAGTTGTAGATGTCTACCTGGTCTTCTTTCGACAATCCTGCCCTGGTCATATCTTTTTCATTCATAAAAATCACTCGTCTTTCATTATACACACCCCGGTACCGATCGTCCAATCCATAAATAGTGGTATTAAACTGATCGTGTGATCGAATCGTCATCATGATGTATTCATTGTCGTTAAGAGTAGGCGTAGTGACTTGTGCCACATTAAAGGCAGCCTTGCCAGTGAAGGTGATGAATTGCCCTTCTCTGTTTACGTTGGGAAGATAAAAACCTCCTGGTATTCTCACTCGCCTATTATAGTCTTCAAATCCATCAATGGAACGGGCAATGTCATCGCGAATGTTATCGTAATGCTCCAGGTACTTATCCCAGTGTTTGCCGGCCCTATTGCCAAGCACTTCTTTTGCCAGCCTTGTCACTATCACAGGCTCAGACAGTAAGTTTTGCGAAACAGGTTCCAATGATCCTTTTGACATCTGCACCACGCCCATCGAATTTTCTGTGGTCACAAATTGAATTTCATTATTGAGTACATCTTTATCGCTGCGTCCGAGTGTTGGCAAAATCAATGCCTCCTCTCCAGTCACGAGGTGGCTTCTATTTAGTTTAGTAGATACTTGTACGGTAAGCGTACACTTGCGAATGGCCTCTGCTGTATACTCCGTATCTGGCGAAGCAGATAAAAAGTTTCCACCTATGGCCACAAATACCTTTACCTTTCCCTCTTTCATCGCCCGAATACTTTTAACCGTATCGTAACCTGCTTTTTTGGGAAGCTCCAGGTTGAAAGATTTATTTAAAGCATTGATGAACCCCTCCGAAGGATTTTCATAAATACCCATTGTTCTGTCGCCCTGCACATTGCTATGGCCACGAACAGGACATGTTCCGGCACCCGGTTTTCCGATACTACCTTTTAGCAAAAGAAGATTCACTACCTCCTTAATGGTATCTACTGAATTCTTATGCTGAGTAAGCCCCATGGCCCAACACGCTATGATCTTTGATTTTCCAGCCAGCACTTCGACAATTGTTTTTATATCATCGATATCCACACCAGATGTTTCCGCGAGTTTTTTCGCATCCTGTTCTTTAAGGTGATTAATGAGAGCATCAAATCCTTCAGTATGTGCTTGAATGAAGTCATGGTCAAAAACTTTTCCACCGCTCTCTGCATCTTTTTCAAGGAGAAGCTTTTCAATGGCCTGCAATAAGGCCATGTCGCCATTGATTTTTACCTGCAGAAAATAGTCGGTCAATTTTGTCGTTGCGCCTAGAATTCCTTGCACCGTTTGTGGATCACTAAATGCTATTAAGCCTGCTTCGGGTAAAGGGTTGATCGAAATTATAATGCATCCCTTTTCCTTGGCTTTTTTTAAGGCGGTAAGCATACGCGGATGATTCGTTCCGGGGTTTTGCCCAAGAATGATGATGACTTCTGCGTTATAAAAATCCTCCAGCGTTACAGAACCTTTTCTAAAGCCCAGGCTCTCTGTGAGTGCGACACCACTGGATTCGTGACACATATTACTGCAATCGGGCAGGTTGTTGGTTCCATATTGCCGGACAAACAACTGGTACAAGAAGGCAGCCTCATTGCTCGTTCGTCCACTGGTATAAAAAACGGCTTCATCGGGATTACAGGCATTCAGTTTTTCAGCGATAATCTGAAAGGCTTTTTCCCAGGATATAGGTTTATAATGGCTAGCCCCTTTTTCGAGATAAACCGGCTCGGCTAAACGACCTTTCTTACCAATTTCATAGTCGCTCAGCTCTGACAGATTGAATACAGAATTTTCGCTAAAAAACGTTGCATCAAGTCTTTTCGTAGTTGCTTCTTCCGCAATGGCCTTCGCTCCATTCTCGCAGTATTCACCTAATTGCGAACGTTCATCGTCAGGATCAGGCCAGGCGCAACCCGGACAAGTGTGACCACCCTTTTGGTTAAGTCCTTTGAGTGCCTTCCAGGCACGTAGCGGACCCATTTCCTGGAGCATATGCTGTACGCTGGAAACTATTGCAGGAAGTCCTGCAGCCGAATCCTTGGGCGTTCCCAATTGCAGCCCTGTAAACCGTGTGGGGTTTTCCGGATTGGGAAGCTGTTCATTGATTTCCTCAGTGTCTTTCACTTTGTTTTTTATTTTTTTGTCGCCGGATTGTCGTAATGGTCGCTTTGATCTTCCATCACATCATCCAGGCATTTAAAATCTTTTTCGATCAGTATATCTAATTTTTTTCCATTGCTGGTTTCCATTACACCGTGCAAACTTATGAGACTGGTTGAAGTCCATTCTTTTGCCAAAGCAGATGGAATAGAAACAACCAATTTACCATCAGCAAACTGAGCGACTATTGAACCCTGCGCCAGGGTGTCAAGGGCATAGTGGAAGTCCGAATTTACAAATTCAGTTTCATTTTCAATAAAATGAGTACGGCCAAAATAATCCACTTCGCTCATCGTAAGCCTGAGCCTGATTGTATTTCCATTGATGCGCAGTTTCATGAACTTTTCAGTTTTTAATTCGTTCACTACCGCTATAAATATTGAACCTATCACTTTTGAGAAATCCGATAAGTGTCATGCCCCTTTCTTTGGCCAGACTCACAGCCAGGCTGGAAGGGGCACCAATAGCCACCATAAACACCATGCCTGCCATAGCCGATTTTTGAACAAGTTCGAAACTTGCCCTGCCACTTAATAGTAAAAGGTGATCATTGAGGGGCAGGGTTCTGTTTTTTAGTGAGGCTCCAATTATTTTGTCCAGTGCATTGTGCCTGCCTACATCTTCACGGACCATCAAGAATTCGCCTTCCGGATTGAATAGAGCAGAGGCATGCAGTCCGCCGGTCTGGTCGAAAACATATTGGTTGTACCTGAGTAGGGAGGGTAGTTTATATAACAAAGATGAATGGACTTCGACCGTTCCTATGTCAGAAGAATTTCTGGTTAAAGTATGAATAGCGTCTATCGAACTTTTCCCGCATACTCCGCAACTCGATGATGTGTAAAAATTGCGCTTTAGTTTGTCGATATCCGGTTTGACATGGTCTGCAAGTTTTATAAGGATGATGTTCTCTTCCAGGCTTTGCACGTTTTCAATCTGATCATAATTATCAATGATTCCTTCTGTAAATAAAAAGCCCATGGCGAGTTCCTCATCATTGCCGGGAGTGCGCATGGTTATAGAAATGCTTTTCTCAATATACTGTAAGCCGGATTTGAAGGCTAACCTGATTTCAAGAGGTTCTTCGACTGCAAGCACATCCGTTTCTGTTTTATAACCGTCCGTGGTATATTTGGTAATATGTATGCCTTTAGAGATTAACATTGATTCATCATTACTTTTTCATATTCTTCCGGTGTATCGATACTTTTTAATATATGACTCTGCGGTGAATGAATAAGATTTACTGCTGATAATTCCAGAAACTCCCGTAGCGAAAAATTATTTTCTTTAAACCGTCTAAGAATGATTTCGAATGAAGCATATTCGTAAATGGTGAAAAGTGGTTCGGGTTTACCCGTTAGCTTGTTACAGAATGCTGTTGCCAAAAATTGCTTATTACGGTAGCTAAGGAGTCTTTCAATTTCCTTTCTGTTGATGTAGGGATAATCACATCCTGAAAAAAGTATGGCTGTGCCGGGATGTGCGGTGAAACAACTCAGCAAACCAGAAACGGGACCATGACCTGCGAACTGCTCTTCATCCTTGATATAAGCATAGGATTTTTCAAGGGATTGGGCTTGTTCCATTCTGCATGATATGAACGTTTTTTGGCAAAAAGGGGCAAATAGTTGGTACAGATAATAGCGTTGAGGTATACCGAAGTATGGGAGTAATCCTTTATCTGTTCCCATGCGGGTGGAATTTCCTCCACAGGCAACAATACCGATGATATCTGTTTGCCGAATCATTCATGATAAAGATAAGAAATACTTTCAGCTCACTAAATCACCGCTCATTACCACCATCAATAGGTACCTGTGCACCCGTAGTTTTACCAAAGACCGGACCTAACATCACCAGGATTAACAATTAGATTTTTATTGATAATTCCAAATGTCCACCAAAACCAAGTTCAACTATTTTTTGAAGCGTCGAAATACGTGCTTCTTTTATGTTATTCTCAATTTTAG
>JBGASB010000023.1:0-7100 GCA_044229915.1 Cyclobacteriaceae bacterium | reverse complement strand
ATTTCATTTGATATTCCATTTTCCTTTAATCGTGTCAACTACATAATAAACCATTGGAACCAGGAACACTGTAAGAATAAGAGATGAAAGTAATCCACCTATAATTACCCAGGCGAGTCCATTTTTCCACTCACTGGCTGTACCTTTCGCTAACGCTATCGGCAACATACCAATAACCATTGCCAGGGTAGTCATTAATATGGGACGCATACGCTCTTTCCCCGCAGTAATTAAGGCTTCCTTAAAATGTTCTCCGGAGGCTTTTAATTGATTGGCAAAATCCACAATCAGAATCGCATTTTTTGCCACCAATCCCATCAGCATAATTAACCCAAGCAAAGCAAATAAACTCAGGTTGTTTAGCGTCAGATTTAAAGCCAGGAAAGCTCCAATTGCCGCAACGGGTATAGAAAACAATACCACAAAAGGATAGACAAAACTATCATACAACGCCACCATGATCAGATAAATCAAAATGAATGAGATAAGAAGCACTGACCCAAGTGCTCCAAAACTATCATTCTGTCTTTTTATATCACTGCCCCAAGTCATTTGAATTCCTTCGGGTAATGGATTTTGTTTTATATAAGCAACCACTTCATCCGCAACTGTTCCGGATGGACGCCCCAGCGCATCCGCTGTTAACGTGATGGAAGGCTGTCTATCTAATCGTTCCAATAACGAAGGCGAATTATCCTGAATAACTTCAGCAAATTGAGATACTTCAATAGGTAAACCTTGTGTATTAATAATGGTTAACGAATTAACATCCTCCATATTCTGTCGATTGAAATCATCCAGCCATATCCTCACAGGGTATTCCGTACCTTGTTCAGTAAGCGTAGCATCATCGTTGCCTGTTAATGCTGTGCGAATACTTTGGCCAACATA
This sequence comes from Cyclobacteriaceae bacterium, assembly GCA_044229915.1. Classification (GTDB taxonomy): domain Bacteria; phylum Bacteroidota; class Bacteroidia; order Cytophagales; family Cyclobacteriaceae; genus ELB16-189. The sequence continues at coordinate 6,209 of JBGASB010000023.1, read as the reverse complement.
AGCGGTGGTAAGTCCTAATCGCTGCATTCGATCCTTATCAGGAATTACCTGGAACTCAGGACTTCCTTCTTCTACGGAGAGACGAACATTATCTGCACCTGGAATTTTTTCAACCACCGACTTTAATTCACTTCCTAACTTCATTACCTGACTTCCATCGCTTCCGCTTAACGTAATTTCAATCGGAGCCGAGCGGGGTACAAGCCCCAATGCAGCCATAGAATAATTGATGGCCGGAAATTCTGACTTCAATGCTTCACGAATTTCTTTCATGAATTGCTCTGTAGGTTGATCACCTCGTTCATTTGCAGGTTTTAACTGAATGGTCAGCTCTGATTTATTAACGGAGCCAACACCTAAACTTCCAATTCCTGAACTTGGTCCGCCCACATTACTAAAGACAGCCTGTACCTCTGGTTGCGCTGCAATAAAACTTTCTATTTTCTGAGTAACGATATTATTTTCCTGTACCGTGGTGGTTTTGTCAAATTCAAGGTTCATGCGAAACTTTCCCTGATCACCCGTTGCTATCAACTCTTTCCCAATGATGCCTTGTTTCATGATGCCTAACGTGAAAACAAACAACAAGAGAATAATGCCAGTGGTGATAAGTTTGTGATTTAATACCCACTCCAACTGCCTTCCATACCAATCAATAAACCGATTTAACTGATGCTCGAACCAAAGTAAAAACCGATTGAAAAAATTGCTTGGTTGTAAATCCTCTGATTTGCCGATGCGCGAAGCCATCCACGGTGTTAACGTAAAGCCAACGAGTAGACTTGTTAAAGTAGAGGTGACCACCACTACAGAAAATTGCTTGAGCATGTCTGCAACAAATACCTGTAGAAATAAAATGGGAAGGAATACAACCACGTCCACAAGGGTTATTGACAATGCTGAAAATCCAATTTCCATCCGACCATCCAATGCGGCTACTCGTTTATTCTTTTTCATATCAAGATGTCGCTGTATGTTTTCCAGTACAACCGTTGCATCATCTACCAAAATACCGATGATTAATGACATGGCTAATAAAGTCATTAAGTTGAGTGTGTAACCTAAGAGCCACATCACTGCGAAAGCAGTTACCAGAGAGGTTGGTATAGCCACCAGAACGATAATAGAGTTTCGGAAGCTTCTTAAAAACAGGAGCATCACAATGGACACTAATATGACAGCTAAGGTCAAATCAAATACAACAGAATTCACTGCGGCAATCGTGTTGTCTGTGGAGTCATCGGCTATGGTGAATTTTACATCTGCGGAAGCATACTGTTTTTCAATTGCCTGAAATTTTTCCTGCACCGCTTTGGAAACTTCCACCGCATTTGCATCCCCCTGCTTTTTAAGTAAAAGACCAATCCCATTCACTCCGTTATATCGGCTTACAGATACGATTTCTTTAATTCCATCGGTAATGGAAGCAATGTCTTTTACATATACTGGACTGCCTTGTGTTGGCATGGCAACCTGAACTGCACTAATGTCTTCAATGGATTTAAATTTTCCTGTTAGCCTGACTGGATTGTTAACCAGAGTGGTCTGTACCTTACCTGAAGGAACATCAAGACCGGAACGATTAATCGCCTCTGTAACCTGATACATGGAAACTTTGTACAATTTCAATTTCTCCTGATCTACTTTAACCTGAATCTCCCTTTCTTCACCGCCTAGTAATGTAATTTCTGCTACCCCTTTTAGTTGCTGAATTTGCGGAAGAAAATCATCTTTCATTTTTTGATAAAATTCAGTTGCGGGAAGTTTGCTGGTTGCGCTGATCTGCATAATGGGTAAATCATTAGGCGAGACTTTGCTCATCACAGGACTTAAAATATCCTCCGGTAAATCCCTCCGGATATTATCAATATAACGTTGCGCATCTTGCATCGTTTGATCCAGATCAGTTCCATATTTTAAATTGACAATGAGTACGGATGCGTTAGGCAATGATTTGGTTACGATAAAATCAACACCTTCAAGGTTAGATAAGGCGTCCTCAATTTTCCTCGAAACGGAAGTTTCTACTTCGGTAGGGTCTGCACCCGGATAGCCCGTCTTAATAACTACAACGGGTTGATTGAAGTCTGGCATCAACTCATAGCTGAGATTTTTATAGCCTAAAAAACCAGCTAGTATAAACACGCTGAATAAAACAATAATCAGCGAAGGGCGGTTAATAGAAATTTCGGTGATGTTCATAATAATTAATTCTTACTTTCTACAGTAGCACCATCAAAGAGATTGATAAGACCATTCGTGATGACCATTTCACCTTCACGCAATCCGGATTGAATAACAGCGGTGCTTCCTTTTCTATCCGCTATAGTTATGTCGCGAAGCTTGGCCTTTCCCTGTTCAACCACATACACCTGAGGTTTTAAAGTAGAGCCCACTATGGCTGATGCCGGAATGGTAAGTTGCTTTTCATCAAGCTTTTCTTCAATCACTATTTTCCCAAACATGCCTGACTTGATTTTCATGTCCTGAGTATTTTTCACCAAGGCTTGAATTGGAAAAGAATTGGCCATGTTACCTTTGCTTCCGATGAGGGAAATTTTTCCTGCAAGTGAAATTGACGGATAGAGGTCGGCAAAAACGTCTACTGCCTGGTTGTTGTGAAATATCGTTAGGTCATTTTCAGGAACCTGAATGGTAAAACGGAGCGAAGAAATATCGGTGAGTTGCAGCAGGGGTACACCAGGTGCCGCATAGGAACCAGCTTCAGTCATTTTAAGTGTTACAATCCCATTGAACGGAGCTGCAACGATTGTTCTGCTAATTTGCTCCAATAAAGTACTCCGCTGAACCTGTGCTGATTTTAATGCCAGTTGAGTTTTTTCCAACTGTACCCCCTGGATTGCATCTGACTCAGCAAGAATTGAATAGCGTTTGACATCAGTTTCCAATCCCTCAATTTGAATGGAAACGGATTGAAGTTGTAGATTCAACAAGGCATCATCAATTTTAATGAGCGACTGCCCTTTCTTTACATAGCTGCCCGCATCTACAAATACGCTTACGATTTTACCCTGCACATCTGCACTTACCTTGGTTTCTTTATCGGGTTCAAACAGACCGGTAAAGGATTTTTGAATACCCGTCTGGATATATTTTACAGTATCGGTTCTTACCTCGATAGCCTGTTCTTTGTTGTAGGTATAAATACGGTTTAAAGAAGTTTCTTTATTACTTTTTAAACGCACGGCAATCAGCACAATCAAGGCCAGAGGTATTGCCAAGTACAAAATCTTTTTCATGGTACGTAATTATTTAATAAACAGGTTGCCAGTTGCTTTTTTATGGTCTAAATCCGCTTTCAGATAATCGATCAAAGCTGACACGTGACCTTGTTGAGTTTCTCGTAATGCGTTATCAGCTAGTAGAACATCGGTCAGGGATGCTACTCCCTGCTTTTGCTGAAGAATCGTTTGATCGTAAATGGATTGAGCAAGCTGCACTTGTGCAAGGGTTGTTTCAACAGATCGCTGCGCAATTGATTTTTGCTGGTGAGCCGTTTCAATGTACAGGGCGGTTTGATCTGATGTCAAGTCTGCCTGAAGTTCTTTATTCTTAATCTCCAGTTTCTTCTGAGAGATTTTTTGTCTGGTAACGGTTCCATTGAATAGAGGATAGGACAATTGAAGCCCTGCGAAACTTACAGGATAAAACTTTAGAAATTCGTTAGGCGCCTTATCGTATCCAAATCCCGTAACACCATAACTGCCATATAAGGAAATTGATGGAAGTCGTGAGTTTTTGAATGTGCTCAGTTCACTCTGTAAAAGAGCATTCTGCTTTTCAATGATACGCATATCCAAAGTAGCCGCTTGCTCATAAACTGGCGCAGTTGTATTTATAATTGACTTTTCCACCTCAAGGTTTTGAGACAAAGGAATGCCCACCAAAATCTTCAGGGCATTTAGAACCTGACCATACTTGCTTAAAATCTGCTCCCGCTGGTTAGTCAGTTGCTCCACCTGTAATTGTACTTTGGATACATCTGTGCCCTTAGCAAGTAGTTGATCTTTCAGGGCTTGGGTATTCTGCAAGAGCTTTTTGGCATTCGTTAAATTGTCCTCTAAGAATGCCACTTGGTAGCGTAGAATTTGAGCGTTGTAATAAAGGTTTGTTATTTCATAGGTAAGTTGTTCTTCGTTTTTCTGGTTTTGCAAAGCGATAAGTTCGGAGCCAATTTTTGATGACTGAATTGAACCGTACACTTGTGGATTATACAAGGGAATAGCCAGTTGTAGGTTAGCCGCTATGTTATGAGGAACACCAAACTGAATTTCCTTGAATACTCCTTCAGGTCCACCAAAAGCCGCCTGTGGCATGAATTGATAGGGTAAGTCTGCGTAATACTTGTAGTCGGCATTAATTGAAACTTTGGGTATTAGATTAGCCCTGGATTCCTGCTCTTTTTCTTGACCGATCAATACATTGTTTCGAGAAACCAGCAAGTTCTTATTGTATTGTTGTGCCGTGTCGAGACATTGTTTGAGCGTCCACACTTGTGCCTTGAGAGGCTGACTAACCAGAATGCCCACAAGAAGGAATATACTGAAAGTTGTTTGTTTAAAAAAGTGAATATTCACTAACATACTATTTCAAATTTTTTTATTTAATGAGTAACAAAAGACTATCGGTCTCCGCACTTAACCAGTGCCTAACTGCTGGCTCTATATTGATAAAATCACCGGAAAGGAGCTTTTCTTTAACTCCCAGTTCATTTTCAAAAAAGACTTCACCTGTTACGCATACTAAAAATGCAGGTACTTTGGTCGTGTGTTCCTTTAACTGTGCAGATGCCATTAACTGAATGGTGGTTACGCTTTCATTGGGGGTAAACATCTTTTTTGTTTGCAGAGGTTTCGACTCTGTGAATACATCTTTCAGATTCATTCGAAGTAATCTTTATAGGTTTCGAGATATATTTTTATGTCTTCTACTGTTTGCACATCCCCAGAACTACTTAGTGCTTCTATTTTCTTTTTGAGAGGCAATAAATAGTTATGAAGCTGATCATGGGATTCACCCTTCATGGTGCACTTCTGAAAAATACCTGTTAGCTCTGACGTCAGATTTTCTTTCATCAGGTTCAAGTCTGGAGAAGGATTGGCTAAATAACCATCAGTCAATACGATCATGGATTGTATGCCCTGTGTTGTCTCCGCATTGGCCAGCCATTTTTTGCCGCCATCTAATTTTACTACAGCTTGATCATCATGAGTATGGGTTTCAGTGGTTTTTTCTTTGCAGCCCAGACCAAAGAAAACAAGGGTTGTGATTAAGAATGCTGTTACACGTTTCATAGGTGAAATCTATTTTTGTTTAATTAAAGAGTAATCCTTTTCAGCGGAAGTAAATCGCCACGACAATCCAGCAAACACAGCGGTAATTGCAATCCGAAAAAGCATTGCCTTAAGAGTTTGTTGCTCGTATATTCCTCCATTTAAAATATGCCAAATCAGGCCAACGAAACTTATTGTCAAAATACTTGTGGCGAAGACAAGTAATCTTGTAGTCCACGTTCTTCCAAAGAACAAGCCGTATGCTGCAATCAAATAGATAAACCCGCTGATAAAATTTGCAATCACTATAAACAAAACATAATTACCCTCCTTTTCACGGATGCCGAACAAATCAAAAATTACTGAACCACTCATGAACACGGTAATCAGCGCAAAAAGCGTAAGTAGGATAGCTGAGATTTTAAGTGTCGTTTTCATAAAATAGATTTATGAGGTTGAATCAACTTGAGTAGGTTTGCCATTAACTTATTTCCCTTCAGCTTCAGATCAAAAGTAAACCCTGATAAACGCCACTGTAACATGTGCAATCTGAAACTGCCCATAATAATATGTACCAATTCATCGGCTGATAGAGCATCTGTGAATTGCTTTTGTTTCTGACCCTGCTGGATGATCTGAAGTAAGTGCTTCCTTTTGGTACCCATAATCTGCAAGATGGCTTCATTGATAGCCTTACTCTCTTCCAGCAAGCCATCCGAAAATATCGCCACCAGAAAGTGTGGATTCTTTTTAAAGAATTCGAATTGATTGTTGAATGCTGCTTTCAACTTTTCTTCCGGACTTTCAATGTCTTTTGTAGAATTTGTAAGTCGGCTATCCATATCCTTAGACAGGTATCTCAGCATCGTCAGAATTATTTCTTCTTTGCCTTTGAAGTGCCTGTATAGTGCCGAT
>JBGASB010000022.1:0-19759 GCA_044229915.1 Cyclobacteriaceae bacterium | reverse complement strand
CGGCAGGCGGCCGGCCCTGCTGTTGCTTATCGTGCATCCCTTTGCCGAGGCCCGCGAGCGGCTGGTACACGCCGGCACGGCGACGCGTAAACTCGTACAGGATTTTCCCGCCACGCGCATCGTTTGGATCTCGACGGAAGCCGCCGCGGCCCTGTTTCCCCGGGGTGTGGAGCATGTATTCCGCGAGCTGCGGGCGGAGCATCCGGAGCACCGCGTACCCGAGCGGCGCGACCTGTTGCCCGACGCGAGGCTGCACTGGCGGAGCGACACCCGGGCCCTGCTCGGGCAGAACGTCGCGTACCTCCTGCCCGGCACCGACCGCAGGGGGCGTTGCATCGTGATCAGCGCGCATTATGATCATTTGGGCGTGCGCGACTCGGCGATCTACCGCGGAGCCGACGACAACGGCACCGGCACCGCGGCCCTGCTGGAGCTGGCGCGGGTATTCGCGATGGCCGCGCAGGACGGCCACCGCCTAAAGTACGGCATCCTCTTCCTGCCCGTGAGCGGGGAGGAGAAGGGGTTGCTCGGCTCGAAGTTCTACGTGGAGAACCCGCTGATCCCGCTGAAGAAGACCCTGGCCGACCTCAACATCGACATGATCGGCCGCAGCGACGCCTGGCACGACAGCACCGGCCAGCGCCGCTACGTGTACGTGATCGGGGACGAAAAGCTCAACACCCGGCTCCACAAGCTCAACCGAGCCGTCAGCGAGCAATACACGCACCTCCAGCTCGACTACCGCTTCAACGACCGGAAAGACAAGAACCGCTACTACGCCCGCTCCGACCACTACAACTTCGTCAAAAAAGGCATCCCCGCCACCTTCTACTTCTCCGGCAACCACGCCGACTACCACAAACCCAGCGACAACATCGACAAGCTGGATCTTGGGTTGATGGGGATTCGTTGTCGGCAGGTGTTGGGGGTGGGGTGGGGTGTGATTTATAAATAATATGCTAGCAGCAGGCGTAAACAACAGCAACACAGTAGACAATAACGAACAAAAAGAATATAAAGCCAGTCATTTTGAAAATTGGGAAAAGACACGCAGATCAAATTGCAATCGGAAAGCGATTAACTCTATGCACATTTTCAACCCATCTGTATTTTTCCACAATACACTTTTCTTAATTCATTTTTAGAAAGCCCCCATCTGCAAATTTTCATGCTACGCACCCCTACCAGCAACCCTGGCTTGCAAACAAGCCTCTTTTACCCACACACCTTTAAACCCTTTCTTATATTTGCTAATATTTGACAAGACAATAATAAAACGATGAACAGCCAATTCGGTTAGTGGACCTGGACGCTTAAAAAGAAGCGGCCTTTAGGTTTGTGTCAGATTGCCTTATTGCTTAAAATCGACTCGGGTCAGAAAGTAAAATCGAATAAGTATAGCGATAGATCAATCAGCAGCGCATAACCATCATTACTGATGTACGTAAGGCCCGTTAAAATAGGTTAATGAAGCCATGAATGGGAGACCAATTATGTACTGTGGTTAACTATGAGAAACCGACAGATTTAGCCACCCTGATAGCGAATAGGGGTAATAAACTAAGGAATAGGTAAATGGCGCATAACATAAAATATACATTCTCTTTCACTGGTGCTTCTGTATTAATTGCAGAAACATTAGCCATTGCAGAAGAATACAACAGGCTTAATGACTGGAGAGCGGTTGAGAAATCGTTATTAGATAATAATCTATTGAACAAAATAAAACAGGCCACATTCAAAAGAGAATTTTCCGAGATAAAAAAACGCTTATCCCTACTAACACAAGATCAATTGCAGTTGATGATTCAAGGGAGCCTCAATGATGCTAAGGCCATGATCTTGTTATCGCTAGTAAAGTCATATTCTTTTTTACACGATTTTATCATAGAGGTCATTCGCAATAAATATTTGCTTTTCGATACAGTGATTTCAGATATAGATTACATCAGGTTTGTTAATACAAAGAGCCTCTCTCACAATGAATTGAATGCAATCACAGAAGCAACAGCAAAGAAAGTTAAGCAAGTGGTTTTTAAATTATTGGTGCAGGTTGGTTTAATCACCCATTCCAGGAACGGCAGTATTTTAAAACCAATTTTAAATGGCAAAGTCATCGATGTGATTATTGATGATGATCCTGCATTGCTGAGTGCCTTTCTCTTTTCGAATGAAGAAATCAAAACGCTATTGAAAAAACTAAAGCATGCTTAAAAGTCAAACATATAATACACCTCAGCATTTTGAAAGTCTGTTTCAGATTCTTTCAAGTAAACGCTTTTTGAATAAAGAAGGATTGGGTGGCGAATTGCCGTTTTTTATTCATTCTTTTCCAGTTACCAAACAAGCTTTAGTTGATACAAATATCCAATCACTGATTAAGCGTTTGCAGAATGAGGGTATCGATATTCTGGAAATCCATCTTTATCAACTGTGCATTGATATTCTCAAAAGGGAAAATTTGTTTGAACAGATAATTAACCAGGAAAGGAATTTGCCAAAGCAACGGTTGCTGAGGGTGTTAAGCGGTCCGTTGAATATAGACTCTGTTGTTATTCCAGAGATTCATAAAAGGCTTGCGGATAGTGCTGCAAAAATCATTTTTTTAACAGGCATTGGCGCAGCTTTCCCGATTATTCGTTCGCATACCATCCTAAACAATTTGCAAACCCTTGTAGGCGACTTACCTCTGGTAATGTTCTTCCCGGGCACCTACAACAACCAATCATTAACCCTATTTGACCGGTTGAAGGACGATAACTACTATCGGGCTCACAACCTAAACGATTATAAAATCTGATATGAAGCAAAAAGAATTATATCTCAAAGACATTTACCGCCCTATTGAGGGAGTAATCAAAGCTAATGATGAAAGGCATTTGTTGCAGGAGTTGGAGGAATACGTTCTTACCAATGAACTGTTGGGTATTTCAAACAGAAATAAGATGCTGCCTGGTTTGTTTGAAGAATTAACCAAAAACAATTTCAACAGCAGCATTTGGATTTCCGGCTACTTTGGGTCTGGTAAGTCTCACCTGCTTAAAATGCTTTCATTGGTTTTAGAAAATAAGGAAATCAATGGGGTGAAATGTGCTGATGTTTTCGCAAAAAAAGCATCAGATGATTTTGAGTTGGAAAGAAACATTAAGAAGGTAGCAACTATCCCTACCGAGTCCATTCTATTCAATATTGCAGCCAAGTCGGATGGCATTACAAGCATGGGGTCTGCCATTGATCCGGTACTGAGTATTTTCTTAAAGGTATTTAATGAGTTGCTGGGCTATGATCCATTGAACCCGGAAATCGCAGAAGTAGAGAGGCACCTTGCCAGCATTGGTAAATATGATTTCTTTAAGAATGAATACCAGAAGCGATTCAATAAGAGTTGGGAAAAAGGCAGGGAAGCTATTTTCTTAAATCAGCACGAGCTTGCTGAGATTTATGCAGAGATAAAATCCATAAGCACTGATGAAGCCAATCGCTTTATTGATAATCTGATAAACAATTACAAGCTGGATATTGAAGGCTTTGGTGAACTGGTTTCAAAATATATCAACTCCAAACAACCGGGTTTTCGCCTGGTATTCTGTGTTGACGAAGTAGGTCAGTTTATTGCGGAAAATGTTCGATTGATGTTAAGCCTGCAAACCATTGCTGAAACCTTGTCCTTTAAAACACAAGGTCAGTCTTTCCTGATTGTAACTTCTCAAAATGACCTGAATGCAACTATTGGAGATTTGAATGCAAGACAGGCTCATGATTTTTCTCGTATTCAAGGTCGTTTTGCGATTAAACTTCCCTTGACCAGTGCCAATGCCGATGAAGTAATTCAAAAGCGATTGCTGCTTAAGAACGAAGATTCAAATAAGCTATTGAACGGGATTTATGATAAGGAGCAGAACAATGTAAAAACCTTATTGAAGTTTAATGATGGATCAAGGCAGTATCAAACTTATCGGGATGCAGACCACTTTGTCAATACCTATCCGTTCATTCCTTATCAGTTTGATCTTTTCCAGGCATCCATTAAAGCCTTGTCAGACCACAACGCATTCATAGGCAGCCAGCAGTCTGTTGGTGAACGTTCCATGTTGGGTGTATTTCAGCAGGTAGCTAAAACATATGCTGAAAAAGATATAACCAACATTGTGTCTTTTGCTCAGATGTATGAAGGTATTAAGGATGTATTACAAAGCAATATTCAAAGTGATATACTACAAGCTGAAAGAAGTATTGATTCTGACTTGGCCAAAGAAGTGTTGAAAGCCCTTTTCCTGGTGAAATACGTAAAAGGCTTTCATGCAAGCTTAGGTAACATTGCTATTTTACTATTGCCAAAATTTGATGTTGACCTTGCTGTTTTTCACAAGCAAGTGCAGGAAGCTTTAAACTTATTGGAAAGCCAAACCTACATTCAGCGTTCGGCTGGTGATTTGTATGAATATTTGACCAATCAGGAAAAGGATGTAGAAAACGAAATCAAAAGCACAGATATTGACCCAACTGCTCCGGGTGAATTATTATCAGGGTATCTGTTCGATGAAATCCTACGTGATTCAAAAGTTAAATTAGACACCAATAATCAACCGTATGAGTTCGGAAAGAAATTGGATGATAATGTTATTGGGCGTGATAAAGATTTCTATGTCAATTTTATTACTCCCTTAAATGCCAATTCTGTTTCCACTGCAAACATCAATATGTGGTCTGCCGGTAGGCCGAATGATTTGATTATTTATTTACCTGAAGACAAGCGACTGTTTGATGAATTAAGGTTAATCAAGAAAACAGAAAAGTACATCCAAACATCCAATTCACCTTCTTTGGATGCCACCAAGCAACGTATCCTTTCCGAACGAGCACAACAGAATCAGGATCGTAAAAGAACGGTATTGAATCAGCTAAAGGAAAGTATAGGTGATGCCAAAATGTATTTGAATGGCTCTGAACTAACAGACATAGGCAGTAGAGAACCGAAAACAAAAATCACGCAGGGTGTTCAGCAGCTGATTAAAACCATTTACACCAACCTCAAAATGCTTACGGTTGATTTTACCGAAGTTCATTTGCAGAAAATAGTGCAAAGCCAGGATGATGTGTTGTTTAAACATACCCTGCATGAAATTGAAGTGGAGGTATTGAATCGCATTCAACGCAATAAAGCGAATCACGAAAGAACCACCATTAAAAGTTTGATAGATAACTTTTATGCAAGACCTTATGGGTGGTATCAAACTGCTGTGCTGTGCATTATTGCCAAGCTATACAAGAGAAATAAAGTTAGCCTGAAACAAGATGGTAACAATTTAGATGACCGGGCTGTATTGGATGCTCTGCAAAAAAACAACCAGTATGCCAATACCATTATAGAACTGGAGGAGGAAATTCAGAATACGCAAATACAAAAACTGAAAAACTTCTATCAGGAATATTTCAACGAGCCCAACCTGGGCAATGAGCCCAAAGAAATTTCCCGACTGTTTAAGCAGCGTTTGGAAAAGGAGGTAAAAGACATTTCTGAAATGTACATCCTTCGCAGCAGGTTTAAGTTTTTGGAAGCATTAGGCGAGCCGTTAAACCGTCTGAAATTAGTAGCTGAAAAAGAACATCCTTATTTCTTCAATGCCTTAGATCAGTACCAGGACGATTTGCTGGACGATAAAGAGAATGTGTTAGAAGCGGTTAAAAAGTTCATGAACGGTGCTCAGCGTAGCATTTTCGAAAATGTATTACTCTATTTGGAAAGCAACAATGCAAACTTTGATTATATAGGAAATGAAAGCCTCGAAAAGTTGAGTATAGTAGCTGAAAGTCCAGCACCCTACAAAGGCACATTAATGCAAGAGGCTAAAGCTGCGTTAGAAATCATTCAAAAGGAAGTTGCAGCTCAGCAAAAGTTGGAAAGAGAAACAGCCGCAGAAGCCATTCATCAAAGCATGGATAAATTAAAATCATTTGCCGATTTCACAAAGCTGGATGCACAACAACAAAGTGAAATAATGGCTCCTTTTGAGCGGGTAATAAAGGAAGTTGAACAGGAAAGGTTCATTGGTAATATACGTACAAAAGCAAATAACGCAACAACCGACCTGTATCAAAAGCAATTGGAGTTAATGATGCGGTGGGCAAATCCACCAAAGCCTGATGAACTCGGCAGCAGCGAGCCTGCTAAGCCCCAAATTATTTTTGTTAGAAATGACAGTATAAAAATAAACTTCTCCAAACCGGCATTGGAATCGAGACAGGATGTAGATGATTATTTGGCTGCATTGAAAGAGCAGTATGTAAGAATTATTGACGAAGACAAACGAATCTCATTATAATATGAAAAAGATAACACTCAACAATTACCGCTGTTTTGAAAATCTCCCTCTGGAATTTTCAGATAAAGTCAATCTGTTGATTGGCGATAATGCCAGCGGTAAAACAACCATAATCAGAGCCATAAGCACCGCACTAAGTTCATTTTTTGCAGGGTTCAGTGATGAAAACACACGTTTCACGGGTCTTGAAAAGGAAGATTTCAGAATTGTTCGTGCCGAAGAAACATTGGCTACCGAATCTCCAATTCATGTGAAATTTGAATGGCTTGGAAAAGAAGGGGAATTGGTTCTTAACTCGGCAAAAGGTAGAACCTTGCAAGATCCGTTGAAAGAAATAAAAAAGCTGGGAGCTGAAATGTATAAAGGCATGTTTCAGAATGGAAAGCAGATTAAAGCACTTCCAATGTTTACAAGCTTTTCCACCGCTGATATTCATAAACCAAGGAAATTTGGTAATGAAGTTTTCAAGAGATATGAACATAAACCATCCTTTGGATATTTCGAATGTTTACAAGGCGATGGATTTATGAAATATTGGACCCTCCGTTTATTAGTTTTACGGGAGGGCAGAACAGGTGAATTAGAGGTTGAAGGCGTATTGAATGCATTGAAGAAAGCGCTGGGACCTGAAGGTTGTAATATTGTTACCGATGTAGACATCCGACCTATTCAAGGAAATATTTATTATACCCTCACTGATAACAGACAAACAGATACTGTAAATTTATCTGATGGCTACAGGAGGTTAATCAACATTGTTCTGGACCTGGCTTTCCGATGTATGCTTTTAAACAAAGGTATTTATGGTTTGGAGGCTTGTGCCAAAACTGAAGGCACTGTGTTAATTGATGAAATTGATCTCCATTTACACCCAACGCTTCAAGCAGTGGTGATGAAAGGGCTGCAACTTGCGTTCCCCAAAATCCAATTCATTATTACCTCTCATGCTCCAATGATTATGACCGGGGTTCCAATGGATAATCAAAATAAAATTATCAAGCTCGGTTATAACAAACAGGAAGGTTATTCTGCAAAAGAAATTGAAACTTATGGCTTGGATGCTTCAACCATTATACAAGCTGTTTTAGGTGTTACACCTCGTTCACAGGATGTAGAAAACAGGATAAAGACACTATTTGCATTTATTGATAATGACCAATATAACGAGGCAGTCTTAAAGCTAAAGGAAATGCGAGAGCAGTTTGGTAACTACCTACCTGAGTTAGCCAGAGCAGAAGCAATGTTGAACTTTTTAACCGATAAGTCCAATGATTCAAATTAATAAAGGATTAGAACCGGTTGAATGGTCAGCCAAGAAATCAACACCCGGTTTTAGTGAATATGAACCTATATCTGAACTTAGAGACGCATTATTGGAGGAGCAAGGATACATCTGTGCTTATTGTATGCGTAGAATCCCTGCAAAGGATGTAAAAGTAGATGCAACCTCCAAGATAGAACATATTAAATCGCAGGAAGAAAGACCCGATCTGCAATTAAACTATACGAATATGGCTATTTGTTGTCCCGGCAATCTAAATGATGAGCCTCATTGTGATAAATTGAAAGGAAGGAATAGTGTTAGCTTCAATTTGCACACACCAGCTTTACAACAATCTATTACCTATGCTTCATTAGATGGAACTATCAGTTCTTCCAATCACACCTGGAATAAAGAGATGAATGAATTGCTCAATCTCAATCATGGCTTACTAAAAGCGAATCGTAAGGAAGCTTTATCTGGTGTAATAGAATTTCTGAAAGCAGCGGGATGGAATACACAAACCGTTAATGCTAAATTGAAGGAATGGAGACAGCGGAATGCTGAAGGGAAATATTATCAATTCTGTGGCATCGTCATTTGGTATCTCGAAAAGAAAACTATCAACCGACAACAAGCAACCAGCAACTAATTCATGAACACCAACAACCTAAAACGCTTTGCCAGGGAAGCCCGTATTAAATTGCTCGATCAGGTGGGTCGTAAGCTGGAGTTTGTGTTAACACACGACACGGCAGAATTGCGGGGCAAGCAGAACGAAATAGAACAACTTAAGAGGAAAATAGCTGAGCAAGGCAAAGAGCAGGTAGTAGAAACCGTAGCCTACACCTGGTTCAACCGTTTGATGGCTTTGCGTTTTATGGATGCCAATGGATACACCATACCCAAAGTGGTGACCCCATTGCCGGGCATGACCAATCCTGAAATCCTGCAAAATGCCTTAGGCGGGAACGTGGAGGCGGAATTAAAACTCTACCGCCAACGACTTAATGATTTGCTGGATGGCAAAACGGCTGCTACTGATGCCCATACCGAAGCTTACAAAATGCTGTTGGTGGCTTCCTGCAACCAATGGCATACGGCCATGCCCTTTATGTTTGAACGTATCAGCGATTATACAGAGCTGCTATTACCCGATGACCTGCTGAGTGATTACAGCATTGTGGTCGATATACGCAATGGCATGAGTGATGAAGACTGCCAGCAGGAAGAATTGATTGGTTGGTTATACCAGTTTTACATTGCCGATAAAAAAGACGATGTATTTGAAGGGCTGAAAAAGAATATTAAGATTACGGCCGAAAATATACCTGCAGCTACGCAGTTGTTTACCCCACGCTGGATTGTACGCTACATGGTAGAAAACACTCTGGGCAAACTTTGGCTTACCTTAAAGCCTAATAGCAAACTAAGGCAGCACATGCCTTATTATATTGAAGCTCCTGAAGGCAATGACCCTGCACCACTTCCCGAAGGAATAAAGGGAGTTACTGATATTACCTTCCTTGATCCTTGCCAGGGCAGTGGCCACGTATTGGTATATGCTTTTGATTTATTTACGAAGATCTACGAAGAAGAAGGATACAACACCAACGAAATACCTGCACTTATTCTGGAGCATAACTTGTTTGGTATTGATATAGACGAACGGGCAGCACAGTTGGCGGCTTTCGCCTTAACCATGAAGGCACGCAGCTATTATAGCCGCTTCTTACGCAAGCCGGTGCAGCCGCATGTAATAGCATTGGAAAATGTAAACGAAGACATCATTAAACAAGCGGTGAAACTACCTTTGCAGGTTGCAGGAAAGTTGGTGTATGATTATAGAGATTTAACCCTTTACAACCTTACCCAAGCCGACAATTTTGGTTCCCTAATACAAATAGACCCGGAAGAGTTAAAAGCACTATCCATTCAAAAAGGTAGCATTTGGCAAGAACAGGAACAAAACCTAAAGGAACAAGCCGAATATCTGAGCCGACAATACCATTGTGTTGTGACTAATCCGCCTTATATGGGAACAAAAGGGATGAACTCCAGTCTTAGTGATTTTGTTGAAGAAAATTACCCTACCTCCAAATATGATTTGTTTGCATCCTTTATGGATAGATGTACAGAGTTCATTCCAAATTACGGTTATTATGCAATGATTAATCAGAATAGTTGGATGTTTCTGAGTTCTTACGATGACCTAAGGAGCAATTTACTTAAGAATGAAACAATAATATCTCTCATTCATCTTGGGCCAAGAACATTTCCAGAAATATCTGGAGAAGTAGTACAAAGTGTTTCATTTATTATAAATAAGAACAATGAACCACTCCAAAATTCAGTTTTTGTTAGACTTGTTGATGTAAAAGATGCCTTTCAGAAGGAAGTTGAATTTAAAAATTTGAAAAGGTATTATTTTATTAGTCAACGAAGCTTTGATGCAATACCTGGAAAACCCTTGGCTTATTGGGTACATCGATCATTGTTAGACAAATTTAACTCGTTTCAAAAGGTTGATGAGTTTATTCATTCGGATGGTCAAAACAAAACTGGAAATAACGAGAGGTACGTTCGATTTTTTTGGGAGGTTCCTGCTTCTAAAATTGGCAAGAATAATAAATACATACTTTATGCAAAAGGTGGGACATTTAGAAAATGGTATGGGAACATTGTGCATGTTGTGGATTGGTCAGATGAATCACGCAAGTTTTATAGGAGTAATAAAATAGCACGTATTATAAAAGATGAATTATGGTACAAACCAGGATTTACATTTTCAAGAATGGCTAGTACGGTTAATGTTCGCTGTCTCGATACAAGAGGGACATTTGATGCTACAACCGTATCCTTTTACACAAAAGATTCAAATAGTGATCTATTTAACACTTTGCTCGCATTCTTTAATAGCAAAATAGTTGATTATTTTATATCCATACTTAACCCTACGCTTGTTTTCCAACTCATAGATATTCAGAAAATTCCATTTTTTGGCTATAATGCAAAAATTGATGAATCACTTGTTGAAAAAGCAATTAGCCTGTCAAAAAATGACTGGGATTCAACTGAGCAATCATTTGATTTTAAGGAGTTCAGTTTATTGTCGCCTTCAATTAAAAGAAAAATACTTAAGGAGTCAATGAATGAATTTGAACAAAATGCAAAAAAGTCATTTTATGAATTAAAAAAGATTGAGGAAGTTCTCAATGAGCAGTTTATAAAAATATACGAGCTTAATAAGGAAATTAATTCACAAGTTCCGTTAGAGCAAATTTCTATTTTACAAGAAGAAGTCAAAATTGTTAATGGCGAATTTTCTATTGAGCCAGTATCCGTTTTGTTGCAGCTTTTAAGTTATTCTGTTGGTTGCATAATGGGAAGATATAGCCTTGACAAACCTGGTCTTGCATTAGCAAATCAAGGCGAAAACTTGCAGGATTTTCTACAGCAAGTGTCCAACCCTACATTCATGCCCGATGAAGACAATATCATCCCGGTATTAGATGGGGAGTGGTTCAATGATGATATAGTGGGCAGATTCAAGGTGTTTCTCAAAGCAGCATTTGGAGAAGAGTATTTTGAGGAAAACCTTAAATACATAGAAGATACCATTGGCAAAGACATAAGAAAGTATTTTGTTAAAGACTTCTACAACGACCATATTAAGCGATATAGAAAACGGCCCATTTACTGGATGTTCAGCAGTCCCAAAGGGCATTTTAAAGCCCTCATCTACATGCACCGCTACCAGCCCGATTTGTGCAGCAAAATGCTGAACGATTACTTGCAAGCCTTCATCAGCAAACTGGAGGCCGCCAAGCAAACCCAAACCATGCTGAACCTGCGGGAAGATCTTTCAGCCCGTGAAAAAACAGCTGCTATAAAGGAGATTGATAAACTGGAACTCATGCTCAAAGATTGCCGGGAGTATGAAAAAACATTGTTTACCATCGCCACTCAGAAAATCAGCATTGACCTGGATGATGGTGTAAAAGTGAATTACCAGAAGTTTAAAGAGGTGTTAGTACCCATTAAAGGATTAGAAAAAGAAGAAGAGTAATGCAAGATATGTTTACGATAAATACGAAAGTACAGGCCGCTTTGGAAAAGCTATTCCAACAGCACAGGCTTGTATTTTGGTATGATGATAAAGCGGAAATGACCGGCTTGTTCAATAGCCTTCAAATACCTGATGTTGAAAAGGTAGTCATTGAAAACAATGAGTTTACACTGAAGCATCAATTGCTGATTGAACGTCCTACTCAACATTTTTTATTATACCAGGCGAAAGCAAAGCCCATAGACAACGAAAACTGGTTGCTGGATTTGCTCTTATCAAACTACGAATTTCATACAGAAGCATCTTCACTCTACCTGCAAGACCTTGACTTGCCGCAGGACTTTAAATCGCTGGTTCAGCAGCACGAAGAGTTCTTTGCCAATGAAAAACGCATCACAGCATTAAAAGCTTTACTGGAGCCGGAAGACAGGGAAAGTAAAATCAGGTTAAAAATGCTTTCCATCATTTGTACAACAGAACCTGAATGGGAGAAAGTATTGTATGCACTATTTGCAGAAGCCTATAAAAATAAACAAGACAAGTACAAGGCAATAGATAAGTTTGGATTGAGTGGTTTTTTATGGGAAACCATTGAAAAGAAATACAATTACAAATCTCCCACACCTACAGTCAAAGATTGCCTGTTACAGTTGGTGCAGGATAATTTTGCACGCAGCATTAGCACGGGTAAGCCTGCACTAAATAAGGAAGCCTATCTCTTTGTTAATCGCTGGAAGGAAAACACAAAAGCCAGGCAGATTATTTACGATTGGAGCCTTCAGATAGAAAAAGACCTGGGCATAGAAGCCACCATTCAAAATCTGAATGCTGAAGAACTATTGGATGCAGATACTTATTCGGTGATTGATAAGAAAATCATCATTGGTATTCGGGAGCATATTATAAACAATACATCACCGAATTACATCCTTCAGGAGTGGATAGAAAAACGCAGGGTGAAATTCTTCTTTTCTGACTTTTCACACATATATGAAGCTTTAAGTAACGCAGCATCTCTTTTAGATGAAATCCGCAAAGCGAATTTATCCATCCAAAGCCCCAAGGATGGTTTCGAGAAATACGAGAAGCAGTGGTATAAAATTGATAAGCTATACCGCAAATACATTTATGCCAGTGAACAGGCAGAGCACCAAAATATTTTGAAAGATCTTACCCAGCAAATTGAAAAAGCATACGGCAATTCTTTTTTGCTGAAGTTGGGTGATAATTGGCAGGCAGCCATGGAGGGCATGTCTGTCTGGAATATAGAAAAGACGATCAATCAAAAACAATTTTATCAGCAATGGGTTGCCCCATACATCAAGAAGGAGAACAGGGTTTTTGTTATTATCTCCGATGCGTTGAGGTTTGAATCTGCTGCTGAATTAAGAGAACTCATTTTGCAGGAAGATCGATACACCGCAACGCTGAATGCAGTGCTGGGTTCATTGCCATCATATACCCAATTGGGCATGGCTTCATTATTGCCACATGCGACTCTTACGTTTGAAGAACAAAGCGATATTGTTTACGCAGATGGCATCAGTACACAAGGAACCCCCAATCGTACAAAGGTTTTACAAAAGTCTTATGCCGGTAGTATCGCTATTGGTGCAGAAGAATTTCTGAAAATGAAGTCAAATACCGAAGGCAGAGAGTTCATCAAGCCTTACAATGTGATTTACATATACAGCAATCATATTGATAAAACAGGTGACGATAAAACTTCTGAAGGCAAAGTATTTGAAGCTACTGAAACAGAGTTTGAATACTTGCTTCGTATTCTCAAGCACATCAATAATATGAACGGCTATAATATGATTATTACTGCCGATCATGGATACTTGTATCAACACAACCGGTTGGATGAATCTGACTTCACCGACTTCTCTCCAGCCGGAACGCTTTATAAAACCAGCAGAAGATTTGTGTTAGGTAAGAATTTAGAACATAATATATCCGTTCAAAAATGGGAAGGAGAAGCCTTAGGTTTCGCGGATGACACAGAAGCTCAAATTCCCAAATCCATTAATCGGATACGCATTCAGGGTGCAGGCAGTCGTTTTGTACATGGGGGTGCAAGCTTACAGGAAATCGTTGTTCCGGTATTGGAAATAAATAAGGCTCGTAAAAGTGATATTGAACAAGTAGAGATTGATATAATCAGCGGCACATCCAATATTACCAGCAACACATTTGCAGTTAGTTTTTATCAGAAACAGCCTGTGGCAGATAAAATTCAGCCACGCCAAATAAAGGCTGGTTTTTATACGGGTGCCGGGCAGTTAATATCAGATGTAAGTACACTTTTATTTAGCAGCACCGAAAGCGATGGCATGGCAAGAGAAAAGCGACAAATCTTTCTATTTACTGCCGAGGCATCGAAACACAATGGGCAGGATGTTTACCTCAAGCTGGAAGAACAAATTGAGGGAACAAGTCAGTTCAAAATATATAAAAGCATCACTTACCGAATGCTCATCGCATTTAGCAGCGAGTTTGATGATTTTTAAAACGTTAATAATATGGATGCATTAGATACAAAACTCAATCAGTCCTTTGCAGGAAAAGTAGTTCGCAAGGATTTAACCAAGCAAATCAAAGAAGGAGCGAATGTTCCGGTGTATGTATTGGAATACTTGCTGGGCATGTATTGTGCAACAGATGATGAAGCAACCATAAAGGACGGAATTCTGAAGGTAAAACAGATATTGGCCGATAATTATGTAAGGCCCGATGAATCAGAGAAAATAAAAGCCAAGATTAAGGAGAAGGGCCGCTATAAAATCATTGACAGGGTTACAGCAAAACTGAATGAGAAAGCTGACAGATACGAAGGGTTGCTTTCAAACATCAACATCAAAAATGTGATTATTGATGATAGTTATATCCGCAAGTATGAAAAATTATTGGCTGGTGGTATTTGGTCAATTCTCACATTGGAATATTGGTTTGATGAGAACTCAAAGGATTCACCATTCAAGATTGTGGAGCTGAAACCCATTCAGATGCCGGAAACAGATATATCTGATTTCATCAAGCATAGACAGGATTTTACATTGGAAGAATGGATTGATATCATTTGCCGTAGTGTGGGTATGGAACCGGTGAATTTGGATGAGAAAACCAAATGGCACCTGGTGGCCCGGATGATTCCATTTGTAGAGAAGAATTTTAACATCTGCGAGTTAGGTCCAAGAGGGACCGGCAAGTCCTATGTGTATGATGAGATTTCGCCTTACTCCATTTTGATTTCAGGAGGACAAACAACAGTTGCCAACTTGTTTTACAACATGAGTACAAGAACGGTTGGTTTAGTTGGCATGTGGGATGTTGTGGCTTTTGATGAAGTAGCGGGTATCAACATGAAGGACAAAGATGGCATTCAAATCATGAAGGGTTTCATGGCCAATGGTTCTTTTAGCAGAGGAAAAGAAAGTGTAAATGCAGATGCCTCAATGGTATTTGTTGGCAACATCAATGGCTCCATCGAAAACCTGGTAAAGACAAGTCACTTGCTTTCACCATTCCCAAAGGATATGATTGATACGGCTTTCTTCGACCGCTTTCATCATTACCTGCCAGGTTGGGAAATTCCAAAAATGCGTCCTGAGTTTTTTACCAATGCTTATGGTTTCATTTCAGATTACTATGCTGAGTGCCTGAGAGAGTTACGAAAGCACAACTTCTCAGATGTCATTAGTCAATATTTCCGCTTAGGAAAGGACTTGAATCAACGGGACACAATTGCTGTGAAACGTACGGTAAGCGGTATGGTAAAGTTACTTTTCCCAGATGGCAAGTTCACAAAAGAAGATATTCGGAAGTGCCTTGAATATGCTTTAATTGGTCGCAGACGGGTAAAAGAACAATTGAAGAAAATAGGAGGCATGGAATTTTATGATGTGCATTTCAGTTATATCGATTTAGAGGATAACGAAGAGCATTTTGTTGGTGTACCGGAAAGTGGTGGAAAGTCATTAATTCCCGAAGGTGATTTACCAGCCGGCACCGTATACGCCATAGCAAGTAATATAGACTCCGGGCATAAAGGTCTATTTCGACTAGATATACAAAAAATGCCAGGTAATGGGAAATTAAGTGAAACGGGCTTTGGCGGCGGCACAGCTGTTAAGGAAGAGTTGAAGGAAGCCGTAAACTATGTTCGTTCTAATCTTAACCGCATAACGCAATCTGCAAAGTATAATGATTATGAATTTCATTTGAAGGCGTCCGACTTAAATGGTATTGGAAATATCAAGGGCTTGGAGTTGGCAATATTCTTGTCAATCGTTTCAGGCATTGCTGAACGTCCGTTATTACCACAATTGGCTGTAATTGGTTCCATGAGCATTGGAGGGGCCATTATTGGATCAGATAATCTGGGCGAGTTCCTTCAAGTAGCAGCAGACAGCGGCGCGAAGAAAGTTCTTATTCCCGCCGTAGATATGGCACAGCTGGGAAAGGCCCCAATTGACCTTATCGCCAAATTTAGTCTTGTTATCTATTCCGATCCTGTTGACGCAGCCTTTAAGGGGATGGGTCTTGAGTAATGATATTGGCATTTTATTTAAATTATAAACCACGATAACGCCTAAAGGGAATAAAATATTTCAAATGTATAAGAAAGAAGCATGTCCTTAAATGGGTTAATTTAGGTAATGTATCTCAGTAAGGGGTTAATACCGAAGTCAAAAAATAGTTAATTTAATAAGCGAGAAGTATTATGGTTGACCTATTTGACAACGCAAAGTACATTCCGAAGAATAAAAGTATTCAATTGCTGGAAGAAGATTGGAAAAGGAGACACAGTGCCGATTTTGACGCCGTTAAGAAAGAATGGCTTCCGGAGGTACGAGATTTTATGAGGGAAGCGACCGGGCTATCCATGCACCAAAAGAGGCTGGAGAGAAAGATCATTAAGGATACAAACCTGACTTTTAAATATGTGACAGATAGGAAGTCTGAATTCCTGAGAATGATAGATGAAAAGTTTCCTGCGCTTGATTTTGGCGAATTGATCGCAAATAGAAAGTTAAGCGTAGTTATGAATGAAACCGAGAAATATTATAAACATGAAAACACCCCCTACCAAGAGTTCGATGGAGTCAAAAAATATTTGAACAAATACTTGTACGAAAACGATATCGAGAGAATTATTGATTTATTGTTTAGAAAAAATTCGAATATATCAGATATCTGGGGCACCTATACATATAAGAATGTTCTGATCGAAATATACTATATACCACTAATATTGTTTTCAAGGCTGATGAGGCTTGATCTACAGTTTTGTTTGCTAGTAGTGTTGGTGCACGAAGTGGCACATGCATTTCACCATAAGGGTAAAGACAGCGACGGTGTGGTTTGGGACGACATGAACAGGGCAAATATTAATATTATAGAGGGATTGGCACAATACTATACCGAGCGTTTTGTAGACTTGTACTCTTCCCGCTACCCGAGCCTACGAAAATCATACGAGACAATGCTATCTTGCCAAAGCGGTCCATATAGAATACACCTGGATTGGGCCAAATCCTATAAAAAAGAGCACGTGAAGAATGCTTTATTAGCAATTCGTCGGAATGGCCAGCATGATTATAGCGCATTTGAGAGACTGTTAAACAATGCAAGAGAAAACTTGAAATAGATAAATAAATTTGAAATGTGCGAGGGTTAAATTAAGCCATATGAGGCGCCACTTTAGTGGAAAGATTGAAATAGGTAGATAGTGAAAAAAGAAGCCCATTTTAGTATTATGGATTAGTTTATAATTATATTAGTATTTATGATGAAAAGTAAATTCAATTTATGGCATTAAATCTCTACTAATGCAGTCGCAAAAATACTCTGTTAACCAACATCACATTTCTACATTTCTTGCTTTTGTAAGAGACGGCCAAATAGCCATCCCGGAAGTACAGAGGCCATTCGTATGGGATTCATCGAAGGTTCGGGATTTATTGGATAGTTTGTATAAGGGCTATCCAATAGGATATGTTATTACCTGGCAGAATCCGAATGTTCGCCTGAAGGATGGGAAGATGTCTGAAGGAAAGAAGATTCTTATTGATGGTCAGCAACGCATAACCGCATTAAAGGCATCAATATTGGGTGATTATGTAATTAACAAGGAATACGATCGTGTTCGGATAAAAATTGCCTTCAATCCACTAACCGAGTCTTTTGAGGTTCAGAATCCCGCCATTTTGAAGGACAAGTCTTGGATACCAGATGTATCCGAGGTCATGAATTCTGGCAGTATCATACAGGTAGTTCGACAGTATCTCGAGTTAAACGAGCAAGCCGATGCCGCCACTGTCGAACGTAATATTAGCAACCTACTATCCATTCAACATAAGCAGGTTGGAACCATTGACCTTGCCCATGATCTGGACATTGAAACTGTTACAGAGATTTTTATACGAATAAACTCGCAGGGCGTGGTCTTATCGCAGGCCGACTTTGCGATGAGCAAAATAGCGTCTAATGAGAAATTAGACGGGCCGAATCTTCGAAAGGCCATTGATTACTTCTGTCACCTTGCGGTTGCCCCCCAATTCCATGAGCATATTAAAGACCATGATAAGGAGTTTGCGAAAACAGATTATTTCAAGGCGATGTCATGGTTAAAAGACGAGAAGGATGATTTATTTGACCCTGGTTACACGGACATGCTCCGTGTTTCATTTACATCTGAATTTTCCCGGGGCAAGATGTCTGACCTTGTAAGCCTGCTCTCCGGAAGAAACTTTGAGACGCGAGATTTTGAGGAATCTATTGCTGCTGACACATTCGCAAGAATGAAGTCGTCCTGTCTTCGGTTCATGAAGGAGGACTATTTCAAGAAATTTGTCATGATCATTAAGTCGGCCGGATTCATTGTGCCTGAATTGATCAGGTCGAAGAACGCATTGGATTTTGCTTACATCGTATACCTCAAATTACGTGAAGAGGGAGTGCCACAGGCAGAAATCGGACGCTTGGTTTCCCGATGGTTTGTCTTTTCTGTATTGACCAGCCGGTACGGCGGCTCTCCTGAGAGTACTTTTGATTTTGACGTGAAACAAATGGCGAACAGACCTTTTCGTGAAACTTTGGAGTCTGTAGAGCGCGCCGAACTATCGACGTCCTTTTGGAAGTTTGGGTTGTTGCAACGACTTGATACCGCAGTAGCGAGCAGCCCTATTTTTCATGTGTACCAGGCTGCTCAGGTCAAGGCACAAGACCGCGGATTCTTATCTCGGGACATTTCTGTTGCTGACATTATTCTTTACAAGGGAGACGTGCATCACATTTTCCCTAAAAACTTCCTAAAGAAGCATAGTAAATCGAGGGGTGATTATAACCAAATTGCCAATTACGTTTTGATGCAACAGGAGATAAATATTGCCATTGGAGCGAAATCCCCCAATGTTTATTTCGCGGAGCTGCAGAAGCAATGCTCGGGTGGTAAGGTGAAATATGGAGCAATCAGTACACATGAAGAACTAGAGGAAAACCTGAAGGCGCATTGTATTCCAGAGTTGATTTTCGATGCTGATGTGAATAACTATGATGAATTCCTCGAAGAGCGACGCAAGCTGATGGCAGAGAAGATGCGGAAATACTATAACAGCCTTTGAGCAGTATCAAATGGTTGAACAATCCATGCAACGCAAGATCCTCTACATCGACATGGACAACGTCCTCGTCGATTTCAAATCCGCCATCGACAAGCTCCCCGCAACAGTGAAGCAGCAGTACGAAGGCCGCTTGGATGAGGTGCCGCACATTTTTTCGATGATGGAACCCATGCCGGGTGCGGTGGAGGCGTTCCGGTTGCTAAGTGAGCGGTTTGATACGTACATTCTCTCCACCGCCCCCTGGGAGAATCCCACGGCCTGGCACGACAAGGTGGTGTGGGTGAAGCAGCACCTGGGCAAATCGGCCTACAAGCGCCTGATCCTTTCGCATAATAAACACCTCAACCAGGGCGCTTGGCAGTAGGCGGTATGCAGTAGGCAGATGGCAGTAAGCAGCTAGTTTCGAACATTGCTTTTTTTCTCATCTCGCTTATTCTCCCATCGACCACCCCTACGTCATTCTCATCGACAGTTTGCG
>JBGASB010000021.1:0-26151 GCA_044229915.1 Cyclobacteriaceae bacterium | reverse complement strand
CGGAGCTCACCCTGTTCGATCACGGCAGGCTGATCGCTTCGCAGTCGTTCGATGTGGGCACGATACGCTGGCTGCAGCAGCAAGTACCAAAAGAGCGGTGGGAGGCCATGAAGAATTGGGCGCGTGATCAGGCGGCGGGACGCGGTCCTTTGACGGCGATCGGTTCCGGCGGCAACATCAACAAGATCTTCAAAATGGTGGGGCGAAAAGATAAGCCGATCCCCTACGAACGACTGCGCGCGTTATATGACGAGTTGAAAGTGCACACCATCGAAGAGCGTATGGAGCTGTGGGGGTTGAATGCGGATCGTGCCGACGTAATCGTTCCGGCGGCGAGGATCTATACCGGCATCATGAAAGCGGCGCAAATCAATGAGATCATCGTACCGCAGATCGGACTGGCCGACGGGATCGTGCATCGGTTGCACGAAGAACGCGCGGTAATGAAACCCTGATCCCCGATCAGACGATGAAACAAAAAAGCCGGAGTACAAACGCTCCGGCTTTTGGATTTTATCAATCGGGACTTACACCAACTCGATATCGAACTGCACCAGGTCGATGAATTGTTGTACGCGTTCGTCGATCTCAGCCTGGGTGAGGCCGATCATGCGCTCGAGTCCGAATTTCTCGACGCAGAACGAAGCCATGGCGGAGCCGAAGATGATGGCGCGTTTCATGTTGTCGAAGGAGATATCGCGCGTTTGCGCGATGTGACCGATGAAGCCGCCGGCGAAGGTGTCGCCCGCGCCGGTCGGATCGAACACATCTTCGAGCGGAAGGGCGGGAGCGAAGAACACCTGCTCCTTGTTGAAGAGGAGTGCACCGTGTTCGCCTTTCTTGATGATCAGGTAACGCGGACCCATCTGGAGGATCTTCTGCGCGGCCTTCACGAGCGAGTATTCTTTGGTGAGCAGCCGGGCTTCGCTGTCGTTGACGGTGAGGACATCGACGAGTTGGATGGTTTCCATGAGCGCGTCCCACTGCGTTTCCATCCAGAAGTTCATCGTGTCCATGACGACCAGCTTGGGGCGGGTGCGCATGCGCTCGATGACTTTCTTCTGCAGTTGGGGCATGAGGTTGCTGAGCATGAGGAACTCGCAATCCTGGTAAGAATCGGGAATGACCGGGTCGAAGTCGAGGAGCACGTTCAACTGGGTGTCGAGCGTGTCGCGGGTGTTCATATCCTCGTGGTAGCGGCCTGACCAGAAGAACGTCTTGGCGCCATGCTTGACCTGGAGGCCTTCGGTGGACATGCCGCTTTTGCGGAACTGGTCGATCATGGCCGGGGGGAAATCGTCGCCCACGACGGAGACCAGCTTGACATTTTTGGTAAAATAGGAAGCCGCTGTACCTGAATAAGTTGCAGCGCCGCCGATGATTTTGTCTGTCTTTCCGAAGGGAGTTTGGATGGCATCAAAGGCCACCGTACCGACGACTACCAGGCTCATTTAGGCTAATTTTTTGGCGAATATATTGCTTTTTCCCTGAAAAGCCTTACTTTTGTCGCCCCTTAGTACCCCTGATCCGTGTGCTTTAGTCCTGTCGTTCAACACGATAGGATGGCTGAAGACAAAGAGGAAGGGTTCTCCGCCCGGAGCGTTCCGCGCGAAGGATTATTCCTCCTTAGCTCAGCTGGTTAGAGCATCTGACTGTTAATCAGAGGGTCCCTGGTTCGAGCCCAGGAGGGGGAGCAAGTTCAAAAACGCCATCGGAAACGGTGGCGTTTTGTTTTTGTATTTGTTCGATTACCCTCGTGATTTGGAGGAATGCAACGTTCACTGGGCTGGTTCGATACGAGTTTTGGTCGAAAACCAGTTTTTGAGGAAATATCGAACCAACAATCTTTTGTTTTACCTCAACCGAAGCATCATGATAAAAGCGTCTGAGGTTATCTACCAGAGTGAAACCTTGCTTAATGTATAGAGCGAAATCCGACTCCTGTTCGAGGATTTGTGCCTCCCGGTTTTTTAAATCAACTATTTCTTCATCCAGCTTCTTTTTCATTGCAGAATAGGTCTCCACATCTATATGATCAGCTATAAATTTTTCATTTAGGGATTTGAGTTTTGCAGTGACACCTGACATATCAACCTTAATCTTCTTCAGATCAGTTTCTTTGCCAGAGTTCATCTGAGAGAACTTTTTCTCAAGGATCAATCGGTATAGTTTTTTAACCTCCGGCTGAATTCGAAAACTGCCGAAAAACTCTTCAAGCCGGTCATGTGCAATAGCAGCCCGCACACGGAAATCACAGTTGTATTTTTTTTGGCAGTGATAATAATGATGCAAAGAACCGTTCCTGCTTTTGCTGGCAGACCCGGTCAGATGTCTGCCACAACGTGGACAAACCAACAGGGAGCGAAGCGGAAATTCTTCCCTACGGAGGTCACTTTGTCCTTTGGATTTTTTGCGATTGTTCATGACCCATTGAACCCTGTTGAATAGCTCTTCACTCACCATCGGTTCATGAACACCCTTTAAACTAAACCCCGGCTCGTTACGCCAGGGCTTAATCTCGATAATGCCACAATAGAATCGGTTGCGAAGCAGGTTGAGGAACTTCTGCTTGGTAAAGTAATATCCATACTCATCCCTGATGAATATTCTGACCTCCTCAGCATAGTACATTCCAGTTTCCATCATTTCGAAGGCTCGTATCACAAAAACGGATGATACTGGGTCAAATAAAACACTCTTTGACTCCTTGTCATTTCGGTATCCAACAGGTGCCCTTCCCATCCAACGGCCAGCACGCATAGCTTCCCGCATACCTTTAGTAGTATTGATTGAAAGACGAGCGTTATAAACCTCAGCCATCGCCATATCGATTACTTTCATGATAAGGTCTTCGGGATTACCAGTATTATAGTCACGGTCTACAAACCTTAATTCCACACCATACTTCTTTAGCCTGGTAATCATTTCAAGCGAATCCTGAAGATTTCGACTGAAACGGTCTATCCTGACACAAAGTAAAATCTGAGGGCGAATTCTTTTTGTTTCTACGTCTTGCAGAAACCGCTTAAACTGTGGACGGTTAAAATCCTTAGCAGAATAATCATCCTGGTAATGGGCTATCACTTCCATGCCCATCCTTTCTGCAAATGCCCTTAAACTACGTTCCTGTTCCTGGAGTGAAAATCCCTGCTTCCTCTGCTCGTCTGTCGATACTCTTGTATATATTACAGTCTTCATTTTTTCTTTTTGCTTTTATAGTATGAACCAATTATTTCAGACTCAATCCTGCGAAATTCAATATCCGCTGGAGTATCGTCAATGAATTTTATTTCCACTCCTGCTTTCAGCAGCTTGTGCAATAACTCAACAGCCTTTAGTAATGACCGGCTGAACCTATCGGATGATGTACAGATAATCATTCTAATTTTTTTATCCCCGGTTTCGATGTCATGCAACATCTGACCGAACTGAGAGCGATTAAAATCATTTCCGCTGGCGACATCGTAATATACACCAGAAATTGAATGTCCGTTTTCCTTTGCATAGTTAGTCAGTCTGTCAATCTGGTTTTGAACTGATTTAGCTGGTTTGTTGTTTTGGGTTGTTGCCGTTCGGGCATAAATTGCTACTTTCATTTTTATTGTTTTTAGAATTAGTGAAACTTTTGATTTGGTATTGCAAGTATTCCAGTTCAGCCATTCGGATAAGCACCTCACGTACTTCACGCACTTCCTTATCGCTGAACTTTCGTTTGCCTTTCGTTTGATTAAGAATAGCAGTACATTCATCGAGAGGTATCATAAAGAGAGTCCGATGTTGCTGATGGCCTTTTTAGGGGTTGATCAGCGGGGTCTCCGTGTAAAGAAGTGAGTTCAAATTCTTCAGAAGTGATAATCTGCATACCTGATTTCTTTCCACATCTATAGGTATTAATTGTTTTACAGAACCGCTCGTTTCTCACAATTTTGTTTTCAGAAATATTACCGGCAACATTTCTTGTGATTGTGACCTTTAATTTGCCTCTTCTTTGGTCTGGCACAATGAGAACACTGTCATGGCCGCTTGCAAGACTCTTGACTATAAATTCGAATATTGTTTTCATCACCAATTAATCTATGAATTCTCCATTATCACGCAATAAATCATATACTATGGATTTAGGAGGAGCACTTTTCAACATCTCATCTTCCTCAATAATCAAGTCGATTAGGGGAGAACGATATTTGTGAAGCTCATAGTCCGTTATCTCGTCATCAGATTCAATATAATTCCGTAAAAAATACTCCGACACAATATGCACATCGAAAACCCGCACAAGCCAGATACAGATTTGGGTAATATCATTATTCCCAAACCGCTTAAACCCGTAAATGGGTTCATAGTCCGAGTTAACATAGGCATGGACGCAATTCCCGTCCAGCACTAATATTAAATGTCCATCATCAGCTACTTGTTTTCTGATGGGTGTTTTCGCTGAGATTTCAGCGTAAGTGAGGCATTTGCCTCGCATAAATGTCCATGTTGTACTCATTTTATTTTGGTTTTAATGGTGAAATTATTCTGGGTAATTTTCTTCGCTATCATTAGTGTCATTTTCATCAGAATCCATTAGCCGCTCAAGTTCATCCTCAAGCATCAGTGGTGGCTGATCAGGCCGGTATTTGTTTATTGCATCGAGAATGTCTTGCGCACTATGTTTCCTGTCCCGGAAGTACTTCGCTTTGTGGAAACCTCTTAGAAAATCAACAGAAAACAGAAAGCCGTTATCAAAAAGATATTTATCATATAGTTCGGTTTCTGTGAGGAGATACAGCAATACTTCATCACATTGTTCTTTGCTAATATTATAGTCTCGTCCTAACGTAGCGTAGAATTTGGCATCCATTTTCAATAGAAAATGCTTCGATCGGCACATGTGCTGGCAAATTGCTATTATTAGCACTATGCCCAGATGTCCAAATTTCATTAGCACTAAGAACCATTCCGGTTGTTGGTGTGCGCTTACAATGAAGAAGAATGCAGTGTGATCGATTCCTCTTCCCCCCCTATAAGCTTTACTTTTATTCATTGCATTTTTTTGTGGTTAATATCTAAGGGTATTGGCTTTACTTTCTATTTCAACGCTAAATTCCATGTTGTTTCCAGACAATCGCTCATTTTCGTTTGGCCATAACATCCGAAATATTATAATGGATACTGATCAATAAAAAAGGCGATAGAATATCTACCGCCTTATTCGAGTTGAATGTTGAAAAACCAATTAACCCAACAACCTTTTAATTTTACGGCTGATATTATCACGATTCTTTCCGTAATAAAACATACCTGCACGGATTACTTCATGATATTCTAAACCGGCAATTGCCAACAACTGGTCTATTGCTAAATGTCGACTGGTTTTAGGTAAATCATATTTCAGCAGAAGATTGTTTAATTGCTTAACTGTTGACCTCCTCGCTATTTCGAACCATTTTTTTAATTCTGCCGGTGTTGATTCATAGTTGCAGTACATATCCCTTTTATAAACATACTCTAAGAGAAATGGAAAATAGTTAGAGCCGGATGGAGACTCGAAAGCCTCAAGAATATGTTCTGCAATGTATTTTGGATATTTCGCTTTTATTAACTGCTTTGAGCAGGATTGGATTTCCAAAGATGTTGCATTTGCATTGGAATGAACAATATCGTAAAGTGCCTTTAGGAATTTTAGGAACTCCCAACGTTCGTCAGTGTAGATGTTCCCAAGACGACTACTTCTTATATGATTGAAATCATGCCTGATTGCAATAACCAACATGCATAATGTGCCTTTTGAAACCGGAATCTTTAAACCATTTCTAAGGTTCTGGACTTCGTTGTACAATGACTTTGCTACCCAAGTTCCTCTATAATAATCAGAACTTCGTGAGTCTTTAAGGTGACTCTCTGCTATTTCCTTATAATACCGGAAGCCATCATCAACAAGCTCCATACCTTCATAATCAATCCAATCATGAAAAATGTCTTTGTCATATTCGATTCTAACAGCGTTTTCTGTGTAGTTTTCAACGTTCACTCTTTCGTCCAGCTCGTAATACTTAATCAGGTCTGGCAACTTTCTTGCTGGCATATTGCCTGCATCATGTATGCAGTTTTCATTGTTTACTTTTTGATCTATCTCATTATACTGGATAGTTTCAAGGGGCTTAATGGTTTTCATGATTTTTTTAATATTCTAACGAAATAATTCTCAATTTGTAACATGCTTTTTCATTGATCATGTTATTTGAGATGTAGAATCATGTTTATAAAATCTTTTTCGTAACGCTGTAAAAAGCCGCTTCGAATCTCAAAATTGAACGAGTACTTTTCGAATCTCTTTTTTACGAAAGCATAATCGTTTAATTCGTAATGCGATACAGATGCAGTGTTTCCCCTGGTTTCAGAAAATCGTTTTTTCGCTTTTTACTGTATACACGAAAGTTCATTCTATGTGGAAAATTCGAATTGTAAATCCTGAAATTTCTGTTGAAAATATTTGGCGAAAAATTTTTCTGAAATTCCAAAATGAGGGTGGTTTAGGATTTTTCCGGTAAATCAGAGCGCAAAATTTGTGCGCCAGTGATCAGCCATATCCTCATCCCAGCCTTTCAGGGCTAATTTTGATACGGTATATAAGCTGCCTATTTAACAGGCTTATTTAAGGGACTTTTTTTCATTTTCCACAAAATCCTTCCGGACACTTTTTTTGGAAATAAAAAAAGACGTATTTTGTCCTGTCAAATTGCAGCAAATGAAAAGCGTTGGAGCAACATTACGTGGATTACGTAACAGCCGGCACCTACTGATTAGGGAGGTGGCTGCTCAGGTGAAGATGGATCAGACCCTCCTCTCAAAGATTGAGCGGGATGAGCGACTGCCTACGGAGGAACAGTTGAAAGCTTTCATGAAGTTCTACAAACAGGAAGGAAATGATATTCTGCTGGCATACCTGAGTGATAAGGTGATTCAGGAACTGGCAGACCAGCCTTTGGCGATTGAAGCAATCCACCTGGCTGAGCAAAAAATACAATTATCAAAAGTTAATAAACGGAAGTAATGGCAGTAAAGAAAAGTGAATTATACTCGTCCCTTTGGAAAAGCTGTGACGAACTGAGGGGTGGAATGGATGCCTCGCAGTATAAGGATTATGTACTGACGCTCCTGTTTGTGAAGTATGTTAGTGACAAGTATGCCGGTAAACGGGATGCTGTTATCGAGGTGCCGGAGGGTGGTTCGTTTGCTGATATGGTGCTGTTAAAGCACAAGAAGGACATCGGTGATGGCATGAACAAAATCATCGGTAAGCTGGCAACAGCAAACGACCTCCGGGGTGTGATAGACGTTGCAGACTTCAACGATTCAGATAAGCTGGGGCGTGATAAGGCAATGGTGGATAAACTTTCCAAGCTCATTGCCATTTTTGAGAATCCGGCTTTGGATTTTTCAAAAAATCGGGCAGATGGGGATGACCTCTTGGGGGATGCTTATGAATACCTCATGCGTCACTTTGCTACGGAGAGTGGTAAGAGTAAAGGTCAGTTCTATACACCGGCTGAAGTTTCCCGAATCCTGGCTAATGTGATAGGCATTCAAAACGCCAAAAGCCAGGATCAGACCATCTATGATCCCACCTGCGGTTCGGGTTCTCTTCTGTTGAAAGCAGCAGATGAAACGGAGCATGGAATGAGCATCTACGGACAGGAGAACGATAATGCGACTGCCGCTTTGGCGAAGATGAATATGATCCTGCATAACTATCCGACTGCGGAGATTAAACAGGATAATACCCTTGCTAATCCTTTATTCCTGAATGGAGATGGTTCGTTGAAGACCTTTGATTACGTGGTGGCAAATCCGCCTTTCAGTTACAAGAGCTGGAGCAACGGTCTTCACCCCCAGAATGATGTTTATGGGCGATTCTCAGGTTTTGGCATTCCTCCGGAGAAAAACGGAGATTATGCATTCCTTCTTCATATCATACGCTCATTGAAAAGCACAGGGAAAGGAGCCGTTATCCTTCCTCATGGTGTTCTTTTCCGTGGCGGGTCAGAGGCGGAAATACGAACCAATCTGATGAAGAGGGGATACATTAAGGGGATTATTGGCTTACCGGCAAACCTCTTTTATGGTACAGGTATTCCTGCCTGTATCATCGTTATCGACAAGGAGAATGCTGCTGCCCGGAAAGGGATTTTTATGATAGATGCCAGCAAGGGCTTTGAGAAGGAAGGGAATAAGAACCGTTTGAAAGATAAGGATATCCATAAAATTGTGGATACCTTCAATAACCAACTGGAGCAGGCGAAGTATAGCCGGATGGTACCGCTTGCTGAAATTGAGACGAACGAGTTTAATCTGAACATCCCTCGTTATATCGATAGCCAGGAGCCGGAAGATATTCAGGATATAGCAGCACATCTGTTAGGTGGAATTCCGGAAACTGATATCAATGCCTTGCAACAGTATTGGGAGGTGTATCCGAATATGAGAGCGGTACTCTTTACCAACAATAAGCGGAAGGGCTATCTTGATCTCCTTATCCCGAAGGAAGAGATTAAGCAGACCATCTATCAGCACTCGGAGTTTACAGTGTATCAGTCGGAAATTAAAAAGGTGTTTAATAAATGGAAAGCTGCGGTTAAACCTGAGCTGGAGGCGATCAATATCGGAGATAAACCGAAAGTGATTATCCGTGATATTTCCGAAAACCTATTGAAACGTTTCGCTGGTTTACGACTCATTGACAAGTACGATATCTATCAGCATCTCATGACCTATTGGACAGACACCATGCAGGATGATGTGTACACCCTCGTGGCAGATGGCTGGAATGCCGGACGAATAGTAGAATCGCAAGAGAAGAAAAAGGAATGGGACGGCTTGTTGATACCCAAATCAATAATGATTAACGAGTACTTCCGGGAAGAGCAGGAAGAGATTGATTCGCTCACTGCCAACCGAGACGAACTGACACAACAGCTAACGGAACTGGAAGAGGAACATGGAGGCGATGAAGGCTTCTTCTCTCAACTGGATAAAGTAAATAAAGCCAATGTGGCGAAAAGGTTGAAGGAAATCAAAAAAGACAAATCAGCTAAGGATGAAATGAAGGTACTGGAAACGTATCTCGATATTAATGATAGAACTACCGAATTGAATGGCAAATTAAAAGTTACAGTACAGGCGTTAGATGAAGCTTTACTGGAAAAATATTGGGCTCTTACCGAAACGGAGATCAAAGAACTGGTCATTGACAGGAAGTGGACGAACACTATTGAACAAGCGGTGACATCAGAGCTGGAAAGTATTAGCCAACGACTTACCCAACGGATTAAAGAACTGGCAGAACGTTACGAAACACCGCTTCCGAAGCAAAACACTGAAGTTGCAGCTTTGGAAGAAGTAGTCAATGCTCACCTTCAAAGTATGGGATTTGTATGGAGTTAGTAGCAGAAAAGTACAAACGAACTGATGTTGGTATAATACCGAATGATTGGGTAGTGAAAACTATAGGCTCTTTCACAGATGTCTGTGCAGGTGGTACCCCAAGCACTTCTGTAAAAGAATTTTGGAATGGAGATATACGATGGATGAATTCTGGTGAGTTGAACCTTAAACGAGTTTTTGAGGTTGAAAATCGAATAACTGAATTAGGATTGAATAATTCTGCAACAAGATTAATACCAGTCAACTGCATTTTGATAGGATTGGCGGGGCAAGGCAAAACAAGAGGGACGGTTGCAATAAATAAGGTAGAATTATGCACTAATCAGTCAATAGCGGCAATCTTTCCATGTGATGAAGTAGATTATAATTTCTTATTTTTTAATCTTGATTCAAGATATACTGAATTGCGAGGTTTATCAACAGGTGATGGAGGAAGAGGAGGTTTAAACTTGTCAATAATAAAAAAACTTGCTATTCCCCTCCCCCCTACTAAACACGAGCAAACTGCTATTGCCACTGTACTCAGCGATATGGATGCGCTGATTGGCAACCTGGAGAAGTTGATTGAAAAGAAGCGGATGATTAAGCAGGGAGCGATGCAGGAGTTGTTGAAGCCGAAGGAAGGGTGGAATGTAAAGAAGTTGCCAGAATTAGTTTGGTTTCAAGAAGGCCCTGGTGTAAGAAATAGCCAGTTCACAAATTCAGGTGTTAAACTCCTAAATGGAACTAATATTGAAGATGGAAAATTATTACTGGAGAAAACCGATAGATACATTTCTGAAAAGGAAGCTAATGGTTGGTATTCACATTTTTTAGTTGACGAAGGAGATATATTGATCGCATGTTCGGGAGTTTCAATTGATAAGTTTGATAAAAAAGTTACAATTGCTAACTTATCTAATCTACCTCTTTGCATGAATACGAGCACTATGCGTTTCAAGATTAAATCAAATTTATTATCTAAGGCGTTCTTTTTTCACTTTTTAAAATCAAAATCTTTCAAGGATCAAATTGGAGGAAAAGCTACTGGTTCAGCACAGTTGAATTTTGGCCCGTCACACGTAAAACTGGTTGAAATACACTACCCAAATTTTTATGAACAAGAACGAATATCTCATATCATAACAGACATGGATACTGAAATTGATGCTATGGAAGGGAAATTGGAAAAATGTCGTATAATAAAGATTGGTATGATGCAGAATCTATTGACTGGAAAAATCAGATTGATTTAGTATGGCAGACCTAAGTAAAATACCAGCAATCAATAAAGTCATTCAAGAGTATTTTGAATCGAACCCTTCAGTGAAGCAGATACCTGCTAAAGACCTGATGCCATATTTTGTTAAAGCCGGTATTTTTCCTGCGGATAGAAAAGGCGGGCTACCCATTCGTGATATCCTCCGGACATTAGACCGAAGCAATCAACTTCACAAAATTACCTATGTATATGCTGATCGTAAAGCGTCAAATACGAATTGGTTTTTTGTGAGTAAGTCGGGTGTAAAGCCATCATCAAATAATATTCCTGTCACCTCCTCAATTACCAGAAAGCTGGCTTCACCTAAGTTAAACAGAGATGAAGGTTATGTAATTGACCTTATGGATGAAATTTTAGGTCATATTTCCATCCGCCAGCACACCTTTGATTTCCTTAGAGGAGATGCAAAGGATGGCGGGCAGGGAAAGAAGCTCCCGGTGGATGCCTATTACCCGGAACTCAATCTTGTTGTGGAATACAGAGAGGTTCAACATGAAAAACCAGTTGGATTTTTCGATAAGCCGGACAGATTAACAGTTTCCGGTGTTCACCGAGGTGAGCAAAGGAGAATTTACGATGAAAGAAGGCGAAAAGTATTGCCGGAGAACGGATTGCTCTTGCTTGAAATCCCCCATCATGTCTTTGACTGTGATAGGCAAAACCGGATAATCCGTAATCATACTACAGACAAGGATAAGTTAATAAAACATATTGGCAAACATCATCCTCACTTGTTAAAAAAATGAAAAACTATTACCGCATCATGCTTGGCGCAAAAAGTGTTTTTGCAGACAAGGGATATAAAGGAAATTTTATCGGTGTTGACTTTTTATGGGATGTAGACCTGACCGGTAAGCTACCTGATAACTGGAGAGATTTTAATCACAAATACATTCCTGTTTTTCTGGAAAAGAATCCTTCCAAGTCTAAGATTGCAGCAGGCTTGGCCTGTGGTGCATTGTGGACATTGGCTAAAGGGATACAGGTGGGTGATATTATTCTTACACCAAATGGTACAGGTCAATATTATGTTGGAGAAGTAACCGATAATTATTCTTATCACAAAGATGATGATCTTGCACATAGACGTACTGTTCGTTGGCTGCCTGTTACTATCGAGCGAAACGAAATGAGTGACCCTCTTAAAAATTCAACCGGGAATATTGGAACAATTGGACAAATAACCAAACATGCAGAGGAAATAGAGCGGTTCATAGGTGGAATTAAAACTCCAACACTGATTTCAACTGATAGCACTATTGAAGACCCTTCCACTTTTGCTCTCGAACGTCACCTGGAAGATTTTTTAGTCCAAAACTGGAATCAGACAGAGCTTGGTAGAAAGTATGATATTTTCCAGGAAGAAGGAGAATTGGTAGGTCAGCAATATCCGAGCGATACCGGCCCGATTGACATCCTGGCTATCAGTAAAGACAAGAAGGAACTTTTGGTTGTAGAGCTGAAGAAGGGACGTGCCAGTGATAATGTGGTCGGACAGATACAACGCTATATGGGTTATGTATTGCAGGAGCTCGCAGAAGAAAATCAGTCGGTAAAAGGAATTATTATAGCACTGGAAGATGACAATCGCATTAAGCGAGCATTGGCTGTTGCTCCAAATATTGACTTCTACCGTTATCAGGTTTCATTCAAACTTTTCAAAAATTAGCAATGGTAAAGGTTGGCGAAATAGAACGGAAAACCCAGAACCGGGTGGTTATGTTACTTGCTAATGAGCTCAAGTATAATTACCTGGGAAATTTCGAAGAGCGGGAGGATAATTCCAACGTAGAATTGGAGCTGTTAAAGGCTTTCTTACAACGTAAAGGATATTCAGAGATATTGATTGCACGTGCCATTTCTGAACTGCAAAAAGTTTCCGGTGATCAGAGTAAAAGTCTCTACGATGTAAATAAAGAGGTTTATCACCTTCTTCGTTATGGCTCCAAGCAGAAGGAAGATGTTGGGCAGCAAAAGGTAACCGTAAATTTTATTGATTGGGAAAATCCGGAGGGAAATGATTTTTCTTTTGCTGAAGAGGTGACAGTACGAGGTGAGAACAATAAACGACCCGATATTGTCATTTACATCAATGGTATTGCAGTGGCTGTACTTGAATTGAAACGTAGTACGGTAAGTGTTTCAGAGGGTATTCGTCAGAACATTGACAATCAGAAGAGCACTTTCATTCGTCCGTTTTTTAGCACCATGCAGTTTGTAATGGCAGGTAATGATACAGAGGGAATGCGATACGGTACCATCGAAACCCCGGAGAAGTATTACCTGACGTGGAAGGAAGAGCATCCTGCTGAAAATGTGCTGGACAAGCATTTGCTCTGTATGCTGGACAAAAAGCGGTTCATGGAGCTATTGCATGATTTTATTGTTTTTGACCGTGGAATCAAGAAGTTGTCGAGGGTAAACCAGTATTTCGGAGTAAAAGCCGCACAGGATTTCATCCGCAGAAGAGAGGGCGGTATCATTTGGCATACCCAGGGCAGCGGTAAGAGTTTAATCATGGTTTGGCTTACCAAATGGATCCGGGAGAATATCAATGGAAGCCGGGTTCTAATTATAACCGACCGAGATGAACTGGATAAGCAAATTGAGAAGGTGTTCAAGGGTGTTAATGAGGATATCGTTCGCACCAAATCCGGAGCGGATCTTATTCAGAGATTAAACACCTCTGAGACCTCCCTGATGTGTTCTCTCATCCATAAATTCGGTAACAAAGAGGAGCCGGATTACGATGAATATATTGAAGATTTGAAGCGCAGTCTTCCACCAGATTTTAAGGCGAAAGGTGACATATATGTACTGGTGGATGAATGTCATCGTACCCAGAGCGGGAAACTGCATAAGGCCATGAAAATGATTTTACCGAATGCGGTTTTTATTGGCTTTACCGGAACTCCACTGCTGAAATCAGATAAAGAAACCAGTATTGAAATTTTCGGACGTTATATCCACACTTACAAATTTGATGAAGCTGTGGCAGATAAAGTTGTGTTGGATTTATTGTACGAGGCAAGAGACATCGACCAATACATCACCTCTCAAAGTAAAATTGACCAGTGGTTCGAGTCCAAAACCAAGGGTCTGAACGAATACCAGAAAACTCAGCTGAAGATGAAGTGGGGGACTATGCAAAGGGTGCTCAGTTCGAAATCACGTCTGGAGCAGATTGTTAAGGATGTAGTATTCGATATGAATACCAAGCCAAGATTGATGAGTGGACGTGGGAATGCCATGTTGGTAAGTGGGAGTATTTATCAGGCATGTAAATACTATGAACTTTTTCAACATACTGACCTTGCTGGTAAATGTGCGATTGTCACCAGCTATGTACCCAACATCAGTGATACAAAAGGCGAATCAAGCAGTGATAATTCGGTAACGGATAAGCTGAATCAGTATGAGATTTACGTTCAGATGTTGAATGGAAAATCAGCCGAAGATTTTGAAGAAGAAGCGAAGAAGAAATTTACCGATGAGCCAGCCCAATTAAAGCTGTTGATTGTAGTAGATAAACTCTTAACCGGATTTGATGCCCCGTCTGCCACGTATCTGTACATAGATAAATCCATGCAGGATCACGGTTTATTCCAGGCAATTTGCAGGGTAAACCGTCTGGATGGTGATGATAAGGAATACGGATACATCATCGACTACAAAGACCTTTTCAAAAGCCTGGAAAAGTCCATCAAGGACTATACCTCTGAGGCGTTCCACGGATATAGTGAAGAGGATGTCAAGGGACTGCTCTCTGACCGTTTAAAACGCAGCCGTGAACACCTGGAAGAAGTACTTGAAAGCTTACGTGCATTGGTGGAACCGGTAGAACTTCCGAAAGAACAAATCCACTACATCCGGTTTTTCTGCGGTAATCCCGAAAAGCCAACCGATTTACAGGAGAATGAGCCGAAACGGGTTTCACTGTATAAGTTAACTTCCTCACTCGTCAGGGCATTTTCAGCTCTTGCAAACGATATGGAAGAGGCAGGGTATAGTTTTGCTGAAGCTACTTCCATAAAAGCCGATGTTGAATTCTTTGTCCAACTCAGAGATGAAATCAAGAATGCATCCGGAGAACGTATTGACCTGAAGGCTTACGAACCGGATATGCGCTACCTTATTGACTCGTATATTAAGGCTGAAGAAAGTGAGAAGATTTCGGAGATGGAAGATAT
Source organism: Cyclobacteriaceae bacterium (assembly GCA_044229915.1). Taxonomy (GTDB): domain Bacteria; phylum Bacteroidota; class Bacteroidia; order Cytophagales; family Cyclobacteriaceae; genus ELB16-189. The sequence goes on along the minus strand of JBGASB010000021.1, from coordinate 11,271 downwards.
GTCGCTCATCAAGTTGATTGTTGAGAGGGGTATCGACACTGCCAGCGAATCATTGCCAGAGTCCATACGGAAGAACAAAGAGGCAATGGCGGAAACCATCGAGAATAACATCCGGAGACTGATTATTGAAGAAACCCCTACCAATCCGAAGTACTATCAGAAGATGTCAGAATTGCTGGATGAGTTGGTAAAGGAAAGGAAAAAAGGTGTTGAAGAATATCAGGAATACCTGCGGAAAATAGTTGAGTTAAGTAAACAAGTTCAGCGACCGGAAAGCAGTAATTCGTATCCCGCACAAATTAACACGAAGGGGAAACGAGCTATATACGATAACGTGGGGAAGGATGAATTCCTTGCCGATGCCCTCGACCAGGAGGTTAAATACATCAAAAAGGACAGCTGGCGAGGCAACAAAGCGAAGGAAAAGGAAATCCGTATTGCCATTCGTAAGCATATCCAGGATGATGCTCTGGTTGATGCCATATTTGAAATTATCAAGAACCAGACGGAGTATTAAGTGAAGCAGCTTACCATCGGAAATATTACCATTGATGTGATCCGAAAGGACATCAAAAACATTCACCTGGCTGTTTATCCTCCAACAGGTCGTGTTCGTATTGCCACACCGCTAAAAACTTCGGATGAAAAGGTGCGACTGTTTGCTATCTCCAAATTGGGATGGATAAAGAAGCACCAACGTAATTTTGATAAACAGAAAAGATTACCTGAAAAGGAATTCATCAATAGGGAGAGTCATTTTTACCTGGGGAAGCGGTATCTGCTAAATGTTATTGAACAACCGGGAAAACAACATCTTGAAATCAAACACCGCCATTTGAATTTGTTTGTTAAACCCCGAACCTCTGCGGGTGTAAAAAACCAGATTTTGAACGACTGGTACCGGGAACGTTTAAAGGAAATGATTCCGCCTCTGATTGAAAAATGGGAGAAAATTTTGAAGGTGAAGGTGAATGCCTTCGGAGTGAAAAGAATGAAAACCAAGTGGGGAACCTGTACCATTGAAGCCGGAAGGATTTGGATTAATCTTGAACTGGCCAAAAAGCCGGTCTCCTGCCTGGAATACATCATTGCCCACGAGATGGTTCATCTGCTGGAACGGCACCATAATGAACGCTTTTTAGCCATTCTCAGCAAACACCTTCCCAACTGGAAACATCTGAAAGATGAGTTGAACCGTTTACCGCTCGATCATTCGGACTGGGTGTTTTAAACCCTCATTTATTTCACAACAACTTCCTTAGTTAAATTTATCGGAGGTTATCCATTTTATTTTTCGAGCGAGATCCGATTTAGGCTTTTTACGTTTGCAAAAAATAAAATCATGAACTACGAAAAACTTACGGAGGTACACGATGATGCATTGTATTCAATACACACTGAAATATCATCGGATTTCTTTTCTGCACCGTATAATAAGGTGCAAAGCATATGTTGGATAGTAAATGAAAGGGAACAGTCCAAACGAGAGTATTCAAATCGTTGGTTCAAAGATTGTGAACTGGATTCAGAGGGAAAGCCGAAGCACATAGATGTCTATGAAGACACATTAATTAATGAAATGTTCTCCGGGAAAGAGCTTAACATTATTCTGGATATTTTGAATCGTTCAAAGCACGTAATAAAAATTACGGTTAATAAATACAATTGTCCTTTAGAAAAATATAAGTATCCATCAATGAGTAATGGTGATACATTTTTTCATAATGTCACAGGGAATTGTGACTGGTTTAATCTTTCCGAAATTATTCCAAAAGAAGAAATTAATTCCCTATTTAATGATACAGGCATCCTTATATTGGGAATAGTGCGGCTTGAAGGTATGGAAACTAAGACTGATGATGAAAACAACATTAATGGCTGATAAGAAATTGGCATCTTTCTTCACCCAAACCAATGAATCAAAACTTGAAATGAAAATTCGTTCGGTCTTGATCTACGAGGGGTTAAACGAATGCAATGGATTCATATCATGTCAGGCAGAGGATATTTGGACAATAGCGCACAGGGCATGGTTTTACGGTATTTCAATTATTGGAGTTGAATCCAACATCGATGAGGATGTGCCATTCTATGATTTCTGTATAGAAGATTATGTTGATGAAGTCAGAAACTATGGAGAGGATAATCCCACCTATTGGATACTATCAGCACTGATGCCTGTTGTAAATAAGCATCCCGGTATTCAACTAAAATTTTACATTGACATTCCGGACATGAACATACCGGTTCTTGCAAAATCAACCGGTATAGCATTCGAAGCGCAATAGTATGAATCAAGATTTGTTTCACTTATACAAAAAGTGAAACCATTTTTCATTAATTCCAGATTATCAACCATTTACGTCTTTCCGACTTGTTTTGAACGGAGGGTTGGTTTCAAAATCTGTAACAAATACTGGTAACTGAAACGTAACTCAGGCATGGCTGCTAAATACCGGAAAACAGAATGTACGGCTTTGGAATGGGAACAATTCCTATTGCTTGTAGACCGCCTAAAGAAAACCACGGAATACCGATTCCTACTGTTGATTTGCATTGGCTGCTACTGTGGACTTCGGTTATCAGACATCCTTCAGCTCACATGGAGGGATATACTGGATAAGGATTATTTTGAACTGCAAGAAAAGAAAACAGGGAAACATCGGAGAATTACCATCAATTCATCCTTAAAGGAAATTATTGGCTACACCTATTCAAATCTTCAGATAGGAAAACCAATTCAAACCGGTGAATACATTTTCGTAAACCGCCAGGGTGGTATTCTATCAAAACAATTCGTCAACCGGAAACTGCATACCATATTTCAGGATTGCCGTGTAAAAGTTCAAAATGGTAGCTCCCATACACTTCGTAAAACATTTGGTAAAAGAGTTTATGAAATGAATGATCGCAGTGAAGCTGCACTCATTCTGCTGAGTTCCATCTTCAATCACAATTCTGTTGCCGTTACCAGACGATATATCGGTTTAAGTCAGCAACAAATCAATGATGTATATATAAACCTCTAAAAGTGGATGGATTGTGATTCCGGTTAGCATTCGTTAGTTGAGAAAATTAACGAAATGCAGAATCAATAATACACGTTAAGGGATAATCCCTTGGCCTTATAGCGAAATCAATATTTATCCACTTTTATCAATCACCATTCAAAATCAGTGTTGAAACTACCTTATATTCTGCATATTCCCCTTTCAAAACAACATCATGAATTGCTCTTCGACCAGCTATTGATGATGGGTATTAAACATGCTGTTTTGAAACATTGTGCGATAATTTCCAGAGATGATTTTGAAAGATGGCTGGATGGAAAGCAAGACTGTATTAACGCATATGTTGAACTGTACTCATCGCTTCAGGAATTCCGAATAGGGAAGGATAATGTTGAAGGGCAGGTTTATCTTGTTTTAGCCGCACTGAATGGTACAGAACTCATCTTATTAATCATTCTCCAAAACCCCTCGTTATGTACACCATCAAAAGGATGACATTCCATCGGCTTGTACATTTTGCAAAAGTAAAGCCCGATGTAGAAAATCCGGTATTCACCTTTCTTCAATATACAGTTTATCCCACAGTCGTATTCGCCCAGGAAACAGAACCGGAAAACAAGGAAACGGTTTTCCTGGCATTCAACACAGAAAGAACAGAGCAGGTTATAATATACTTAACCCAGCATCGGCTTTCAAAACGGATCACAATAAGGTATTGGCGCAGTAATGGTCTGGATGGGGAGATAGCCTGGCTACTGGTACAGGGCTTTACCCACTCATACTTACGAAAACTACCTGCTCTCAGAAAATGGCTCTCCCCGCAACGTTAACCGTGCTTAGCCAAGGCGGTTTATTCCAGTATACTTTCGTCTTGTTTACTTTTTTTCTTTATATGATTATTCAGTTTATTATAATCTTCTCTTCTCTTGCACAGTTTAACTTGGCTAACCTCGGTTAACCGGAACAACACCTTTTAAATGAAAAACCGGTACAAAGTCTTCAAAATTGCCACGGTAGTCTCCCTGAACGTTTTCTTCAATCCGGCTATTCCCCAGCCCCTGCCAAAAGCTGAACGTCATCCCATGAACAACCCGGCATTGATGTTGGGGTCGGATTTCCTGAGCCTTTTTCAGGCTTATTACAAGGTCGGTGACTGGGATATGCTTTTAAAGTTGACCTCCACAGCAAGCCGGAAACGGTACGGGGATGCCCGGATTCTGGACTTTTACAGGAGGATGAACCTTGGATACCGTATACGGCTCATTTCATTGAAAAACACTACCAAAGGCTACGAAATGACCTACAAAGCCCAAATCCAGGCTACGGATGTCATTATACGGTGCCGGGTTGTGGTGGAGAGGGATACGTGTAGGCTGGTGCTACCCGATTTAAAAAACAACCCCGACAATTGGAGGTGTTAGACCTATGTTGCCGGGGTGATTTTTCACTTGCCTTTTCCGCCTCCTGGAGGATTATTACCTCTTCCTCCTCCAGACGGGTTACCGGTTGTGCTTGGCCAGTTCGGGTTTCCTGAGCGGAAAGCCGCATGAATTAATTGATGCTGTTTCATACCTTTTGTTTTTAAGTATGGAACAAACTTACGGTCGTCCTGAACCGGTTTCTCTATTCATGTAATCAGTTATCCTTTTTTGTAATGAATAGTTCTCCTGCCAGTGCATTTTTACAATTGAAAACAATTCCGATGCATTCTTCATCTTTACCGTAAACCGTAAAAAGGCGTCTCTCATGCCCGTCTCCTTTTCGAAGATGAGTTCATTCTTCTTATCAAAATGATAGTATGCAACATTAACCAAAGTATCCTTCGCTATCTGAACAAATCTGCTTGAAAGAGGGTCAACCATTTTCTTTATTTCCTCATAATTGAGTTCGTTGTTATTTAATTCATATAGTTTATAGATTTCACGAGGTTTCCCGGAGCTGGTACTAACATCTTCCCGTAGAACAAAAGCTTTTTTACGCCCTTTAACGGGTGTATAAACACAAATTAAATCTTGTGGATCAACACTTATCTCTTTACTGAACTTCCCATCTTTTAATTTGAAAGTAACCGTGCCAGGTTGGTAGAATGCTCGTTTGTCCTGTAGTATAGATTCCAATGCAATGAAAAGTGGTAAACCATATGGGCTGAGGTCATTCTTCATTTCCTCTATGTTTGCTTTCAACTTTCCAATTTCATTGTGCAATTTGTTGAAATCGGCTTGAAAAATTGGAGCAAGAAACAGTTTGACTTTTGTTTGAATCTCTGTTGGTAAGCGAAAGTAGGATTCGGTTGGGTCAACTTCGAATTCGTCAATAATCAATTTAATCATAAGTTTGAAATTATTGGATACAACTAAATTATCAAGAATTATCATTATTGTACTACCCTTCTTAAGGGCAAGAACGTTATCAAGACCATTTGCATATAATAATTAATATTATATGTATAGTTGACCGTTAAAATAATTTGTAAGTTTGCTAATATGCTGCTGGACTTGTTTACTTTAAATACCGGAGATCAATATTATTCTAATGATAGCTCCTGGGTTTCTGAATTGCTTATTCAAATCATTTCCGCTTTGCTTGGATTCATTGGAGCATATCTTTTATTCCAATTTGGCATAAAAAAGGAACGTAGAATTAATGAATTGAAGGAGGAAACAAGACTAAAAGACTTGTTGCATTTTGTGAAAGTATCAATACAAACCAATGTCGAACCAATAAATAATCAAATCAAAGCAATAGATGAGCTCATTACTCAACTGAAGTCTGAGTCGGTTATTGATCTAAAGTTAACTTTAACTACGAGTTTAGATTTTGTTGAGTGGATGAAAAGTGTTGATATGAAGGATCTCCAAAAAGCCTTTTTCTTATATGTCCCCGCTAAAAACCCGCATGAGAGATATAGTAATTTTATTAAGCATTTACTACACCTACGCAACATTTCAGATTTTATTGCAACCGATTTTAAAAACATCATTGTGGAGTCAAATGAATTTGAAAGAAAATTTGATGAGGGTAAAACCATTCTATTTGAAAAGAGGGATGCGGCAAAAAAAACATATTTAGAATCTCAATACAAGCATTTGCAAATTGAAGAAAGAGAGCTTTTGACGGCAGTTGGTGACTTCTTCAAGGAGACCGATGATGTGAAAAGAAATGACATGTTTTACACTTATAAACATTTTGTCACACCCCTCATTGAACTTGCCAAGGTAAACCAAGATCCGGCACTCTTAAAAGGGTGCCGAATTTGTGGATATGCGTTCGAATCTTACAAGAAAGTACAATTGATGAACCAAAAACGGTTTTCAAATTATAAAGATGGTTTAACTAAAGCCAACGAATTCTTTCCGGAACTAATTTCTGAATTGGAGAAGACTCCAACTATTTCACGTTAAAACAAAGTAAGTAAATTACCCAAATCTTTTAGCCACGAACTAATACTGCCTGTTGTATCTGATTCTCAACGCTAATCATTTCATATAAGTTTATATCTGAATCTAATGCTTCAAAACTTACGGCAAATGAAAAATCCACATCAACATTTTGATCACTATCCCAACCTTTGTGACCCGCCACGGCAAAACTTAAAGTTTCAGGCAAATCATATGATTTGATTATGCACCAAGATTTTTGCAGAGTGCTATCTTGACGTTTTATTCCAGGAACACGACTCCAATTTGATTTTTCTCTTATAACCCATTTAATAGCATTTTGGTCATCCGTAGAATCATCTGGAAGCTCGATGTTTTGCACTACTCTACTGGAGAATTGCTCAAAACTTTCATTAAATTTAGAAGAATCCCATGAAAGCCATTGTGAGAGGTATGAGTTTGTTCTCCGCCTTGTTCTTCTGGGTTCTGCCATGTATGCCAATGTTACTTCTACTAAAATATCGTATTCCTCTCCAGGTCTCCGCAGTTCAGAAGGAATATTAACTGAGTACAAACAGGTTTGTTTTGGCTTTACTGAATCGGTAGTGTAAAAAGTAATTCTGGTCTCTGTATTTTCTGTTGCTCTGATTATATCTGGAATTCCATAGCCAAAACATCGTATATCGTCAATAGTCGGATTACGGTACTTATCTAAAGGAAGTCGGGCGCTTTGAACGATTAACGCCCTGTATAAATTAGCCGATTCGCTTGGGAATGCATTTTCTAATGCAGCCGCAATATGCGCCACTTTCGGAGTTGAAAAGGAAGTCCCTACGGAATCTTGTCCAATAGCAGATATACCACCTGTAGTTGATCTAATCGTTTCCGGGGTTATTGTACTTTCATTTGTAATTAGTACGGGAGTAGTTTTGGTTCGTAAAAAGTCACCGCCATATTCAACTACATCTGGTTTTATCATATTCCAAATTCCCAAGCCTGTTCTTGAAAAAGAGGATGGGTAGTTTAATCTACCTAACGATATTTTATCATCGTCTTCATATTCACCAATACAAATAGACCCAACTGTTAGTGCAAAGCAACTTTGAGCTGGACTACCAATTCGACTTGACTTTTGAAGTAAATAAGAAGGATAATTTCTGCCAGAATCAAGGTATTCTTTAATTCCAGGATTTTGAGTTGACCCTGTTTGCTTTGCAATATTTCCTGCTGAAATAATAAACAGAACATCGTTTTCGTACATCAACATATCTATAGAAGATGCCCATTGTGACATATGAGTCATTCTACATGGGCTATATGAATTTATAGATAAGTTAAACAATCGAGTTCCATCAAAATCTGTTAAAATTCTTTGCATCAATTCAGGGGGATAAAGTTCTGAGGGTATTATAACACGCCCTGAATCGTATTTTAATATTCGTGCATTTTCAATGAAAGCATGCAATTGAATCCTTCCTGATTTTGGAATTGTCCTTGGATAAAGGACGCTGCCAGCAACACGTGTACCATGTCCACCGTTTGGCATACTGTCAGCAACAGAACCATCAGATGAAATATATGATTTTGATCTATGTGATTTTATAGCAGGTTGAATTAATCGATGCGCCTCTTGAATTCCACTATCAATTATACATACACTTGTAGCACTTGCATCGGGTGGAATTACTTCAGTGGTTATCTCACCATCGCCACCTTCCTGTCCATCACTATACGTGAATGGATCATATTCAACCACCTCAAAAAGATATGGGTATGTAAGTACTAAATCTTTTAGTCCCTTTCCATTAATTTGCAATCTACAACAAAAACTATCTGCGTATTCTACATATCCGCTTTTCAGTTCACCTCCATATCCAGAAATTATAGTTTCAAGATATTCTTGTCGTTGTATTAATAACTCATCTCTCTTAATTTGACTTTGTTGCTTTCTTCTTTCCCATCTTGTCAATACCCCTTGATAGTGCTCTTCAGTCATTTCTTCTGACTTGGTTGGCTGATCAGAAACTCTAATGTAACATGCAATGCTAATGTCTACAATTAATATTTCATCATCTCCAATCCTATCCCATTTAGCTGTTAGGTCTTCGGATAATATGCGCTCAAGCTTCCAATTTATGCCATCGTTTATTTGCCAAAGTTGAGCTGCTTTATCTTTATGATTTTTTCCTGACTCATTTCTCAAGAAAAGTTCAATTTTACCTCGCAGAGATGAGAAATTATCTGAAGATGCTCCAATAATATAACCATCCTCTTCTTCGGATATTATTTCAATTCCGAAACCCTTTAATGATTCTATGTTGAACTCTACTGGATCAATTTGAAGAAAAACCGGAATAGCCTCTTCTCCGTTTATCCAAGGCAAATTTTCCCTTCTCCTTTCATCAAGATTAATCTGCCAATTCTTTTGAAGCTGATCTATTTGATTTAAAAGAGCTCTACCGTGTTCCGCTCTACGATCTAAATTTAATTGTGTAGTTGGATTAATAGTTCTTTCAAATGGTGTCCTTGCTGCCCTGTAGTTTCCTTCAAGTTTACGCCTAAGTACTAAGTGTGGAAAATTTGGCATTAAAATTATTTATTATAGTTAAAATTCTCTTCAAAGGCGGACAAAAGATGTGCTTGTTCAATTATATTTTTATTCTCCAGAATTGCAGTTTTCGCAGCATCATTTGCAACTTTAACTACAAGAGCTGCTGAAAACCCGTTCATTTTATCAGCAATCTTTTGCCAGTTAACGTTCTTGGAAGTCTTTATCGAAGAAAGGGTAGCTTTCAAAAGTTTCAAGATTTCAAGTTTTGATGGTTTAGGTATTTCAATAATGTCATCAAACCTCCTGAATAATGCAGTGTCCAAGCTTCCTTGCAGATTGGTTGTAGCTATTAAAATGCCAGGAGCATCATAATCTTCGAGAAGGTTGAGAAGAATGTTTACTACTCTATGCATCTCTCCAACATCTTGACCATTTGAACGGGACTTAGCAATAAAATCAAATTCGTCCAATAGTAAAACACAAGGGTAGTTTCTTATGGATTCGAAAAGTGCTTTTAAATTGGTGGCTGACTCACCCAGATATGAAGAAATAATTGCCTCGAATCGAACTTTTAGAAATGGTAAGCCAATATGCCATGCTATTCTTTCTGCACTCATACTTTTACCACAGCCTGGTGACCCATAAAATAAGATCTTCTTTCTTGGCTTCAAGCCAAAGTGTGCCAATCTTTCTCTTGCTCCAAATTCCTTCTCAATTCTGTTTATTTGAGTTTCAACGTCATTTGAAAGTACCATCTCATGACGCAGTTCCTCCCTTGGAATAACAGTAGCAAGAGGAAATTTATTTCGTTTATCTGTTGGAATATGAGTACCGACAGGCAACAAAGTTTTTAACTCCTTTTTAAAACTTAAATGCGCATCAATATTTTTATCCAATAGCTCTTGAAGTCTATTAGCTAATTTACTATGACCCTTTTGTTTCTCGTCCTCGATTATTTTACCAGCAATTTTGACAATATCATCATCTCTGTCACCTTCAATCGAACGAAATAATCTAATTAACAGATCCTGATTCATTGATTAATTTATTTCTACAATAATATCATGAATTTTTCAATTCATCCTTTAAAAAAGAGCCGTTACTATGCAAAATTTCAAATCCAGTTTGTTAAGTAGCAGTACTGTGAAGTTACCAACCCACTTTACATTTTCAATAAATACCTTTACGTATGTAATATCTTGAATAACAGCTTAATATGGAATCAGAGCAGTTTATAAATAATTACAATCCCAGGAGGAATCGCTTAAATCTACTTTTAAAGGACAATTTGTTGCATCGATCTGAATTCATGATTTTTCCAGTTTACTTTGCAACTCCCAAAAACGTATTAACTCATTGAATATCAGCACATCACTCCTAAATCGGTTTGATATTTCCTGATCTTCGGGAGCATATAGTTCGAATGCGAGAAACAGTGTGGGTGGGCAGTGTTTGACTGTTCACTCACACTGTTTCTCACACTTGCACTTCTGAGATTAGTGTAAGAGTAAGCAACAGTGTGAGTGAGCAGTGTTTTACCATCCACCCGCACTGTTTCTGTTTTGTAGCACGTCTGAGAATAGTGTGAGTGTGAGCAACAGTGTGGGTGGGCAGTGTTTGACTGTTCACTCACACTGTTTCTTACACTTGCACTTCTGAGATTAGTGTAAGAGTAAGCAACAGAGCGAGTGAGCAGTGTTTTACTGTCCACCCGCACTGTTTCTGTTTTGTCGCACTTCTGAAAGTAGTGTATGTGTAAGAAACAGTGTGAGTAAACAGTGAATGATTACCCTCCCGAACTGTTTCTGTTTTATTGTACTTCTGAAAATAGTGTAAGTGTAAGAAACAGTGCGAGTGAACAGTGGAATTATAACCTATAATCCCGCATATATTGTTTGTATACCGGCTGGAGCTTGGGATAGTTTTGCGGTATGGATTTCAAAGGACTGATCGTTTATCGAAAAGCACTGGAGGTGTATACCCAACTAACAACCCGCGTACTGACGATCGACGGACTTGATAAGGACGTGAAGAACCAGCTTCGACGCGCCATGATGAGCATCGTACTCAATATCGCGGAGGGAAGTAGTCGTTTCAGCGCGGCAGACAGGAGGAACTTTTTGGTGATTTCCAGAGGATCGGCTTTTGAATGTTCTGCAGTGCTCGACCTGGTAGCCATCTCCACCGCCAAACACTTCCCCGACCTTGATATGCTGCTGGTCGAGGTCTCAAAGATGTTATACAAAATGATCGACACGCTGAATGAGAAGCAGCGGAATAAGGGTGGGTGATTTGCATTTGACTGTTCACTCACACTGTTTCTTACACTCAC
>JBGASB010000020.1:0-31951 GCA_044229915.1 Cyclobacteriaceae bacterium | reverse complement strand
AATTAAGTGCAGTTCTAACGTTAAGTTTTGATTTGACTTTAAATAGTACTTCGAAGCGCTCAGGATTGCTTACATATTTATATCTAGCTACGTAACGCATTAGTTCTTGTTGGTCGTTGACCAACAAGCGTTCAAGACCATCCAAAGTTACCTGCCTCAACAAGGCTAGCTTGTTGGTGGAGGCTTCGCACTAAGGCTCATCCGCAAACACCAAGGGAAAGGACAAGATTGAAACATACCCCACAACAAACTACCTATAAATTTCTACCTTTGCCGGATTAGTCATTGCCCATGTTGAAGATTGACGCCCATACTCACATCCTCCCCAAAAAAATGCCCAACTGGAGCGATAAGTTTGGCTATGGCGATTTCATCTACCTGCAGCACCACAGAAAGGGCTATGCCAAAATGATGCGCGGCAACCAGTTCTTCCGCGAGATCAAAGACAACTGCTGGGATGCTGAAATACGAATTGAGGAATACAACCAGTTTCACACGCAGGTACAGGTAGTTTGCACCATCCCCGTTATGTTTTCGTATTGGGCCCAACCGCACGATTGCCTCGACTTATCCAAATTTCTAAATGATCACATTGCCAAGCTGGTAGATAAATACCCCAAACAATACATTGGCCTCGCTACCGTTCCCATGCAGGACACGGAACTATCAGTAAAAGAATTGGAGCGGGTAAAGAAAATAGGACTTAAAGGAATTCAGATCGGCTCCAACATCAATGACGACAACCTGAATGAAGAACGCTTCTTCCCTATTTTTCAAGCCTGCGAAAAACTGAACCTATCGGTCATGGTGCACCCGTGGAATATGATGGGCGAAAAGCAAATGCAACGTTACTGGTTGCCCTGGCTGGTAGGCATGCCAGCCGAAACTTCGCGGGCTATGTGCTCTATGATTTTTGGCGGGATTTTTGAAAGACTTCCGAAACTTCGGGTTATGTTTGCTCATGCAGGCGGCTCTTTTTTACCAACCATTGGTCGTATCGAACATGGATTTGAATGCCGGCCCGACCTGGTGGCAATAGATAACAATGTGAACCCCCGCAACTACCTCGGCAAATTCTGGGTAGACAGCGTAACACATGACGCATTGATGTTAGAGTATGTATTAAAACTTCAGGGCAGCAAGCGGATTGTGTTGGGATCGGATTATCCCTTTCCCCTGGGAGATTTGGAGATTGGAAAATTTATTGAAGAGATGAAGCTGCCGGATTCGGTGAAAGAAGATATTTTTTGCAATGCAACACTGGAGTGGTTACAGGTGTCGAAAAAAGATTTTATCAAAGATTAATTGTCAGGATGTGAATAAAAGGTTGGCGATCTCTCTGGTGTTACTATTCGTTTGCATATCGGCCTGGGCACAAAGCGAGCAGGAAAAACTTCGGGAGTTGGAAATTCAGCGACAGGCAGATAAGCAGCGGGCTATTGACCAGCAAATTGATTCGGTGGCTCAGCTTATTGATATTGAAGAATACGAGGCGGCCGAGAAAAAGATACTGGCTGTATTAAAGACTGTCAAAAGCGTTCCCTCCGACCTAACCTTTTACCTGGGTAAGACCTCTTACTATTTAGGCAAGTACAAACAGAGCACGGACTGGCTCAATAAATACATCCAGTTAAAAGGAACGAGTGGGCAGTTTTCGGAAGAAGCTATTGAGATCAAGAAAAAAGCAGAAGCAGAAGTAGTGAAAGAAAAACAAGTAGAATCCCAACAAGCACTTCAGGTTTTTGCAAAAGATTTTGATATTGATTGTGGTCCCACCGGAAAAGTAATTTGTCCTGTGTGTAATGGATCGACTGTAATTATTAAGAAGGGTTACTTTGGTGACACCTATAAAACCTGTGGCTATTGCCATCTGAAAGGAACCCTGGCTTGTGATGATTATAATAAACTTCTGAAAGGGGAACTTAAGCCTTCGGCCAACTGATTGTACCTGGTACAGTCAAATTGAATCTGATCTGATTTATCGTTACCTTTGCGCGTTGAAAATCGTGCAAAATGGCCTTATTTAATCGAATAAACGGAAAAGAACTAAAAGAGCGCCTTCATAATAGTGTACAGGCCCGCACCACCATTTCCTTTTATAAGTATCATCCAATTGTCGACCCGGCCTCGTTTCGAAACGAGCTGTATAAGCAGTTTGAGCAAATGCAGATCTGGGGCCGGATCTACGTTGCCCACGAGGGTATCAATGCCCAGATAAGCATCCCAACAGAACTCTTTTCTGATTTCAAATCCGAGCTCTACAGCATTCCTTTTCTGAATGGCATTCGGTTGAATGTAGCCGTTGATGATAACGGTAAATCATTTTTTAAACTCAAAATTTTGGTGCGCAGCAAAATTGTGGCTGACGGATTAAACGATAACACCTTTGATTCATCGAACTGTGGCGTTCATGTAAACGCGGTCGAGTTCAACACGCTGGCCGATAATCCCAATACGATTATCGTTGACATGCGCAATCATTATGAAAGTGAAGTAGGCCATTTCAAAAATGCTATCTGCCCGGATGTGGATACGTTCAGGGAAGAATTACAGGTTGTAAAAGAGTTACTGGACGATAAAAAAGATAAGAACCTGCTGATGTATTGTACAGGTGGTATCCGATGCGAAAAAGCCAGCGCCTGGTTTAAGCATATTGGTTTTAAAAATGTCTTTCAACTGAATGGAGGAATCATTGAGTACGCCCGACAGGTAAAGCAACAAGGGCTTGAAAATAAATTCGTTGGTAAAAACTTTGTCTTTGACGAACGTCTGGGTGAGCGAATCTCGGAAGATGTTATCAGCGAATGTCACCAATGTGGTAAGCCTTGTGATACACACACCAATTGCAAGAATGATGGGTGTCACCTGTTATTTATTCAGTGCGAAGAATGTGCGGCTGCCTATTCAGGCTGTTGCTCGCAGGCATGTGCCGATATTATTGCGTTGCCAATAGAAGCGCAAAAAGAATTGCGCAAGGGTATTAACAAAGGCCGGCAGGTGTTTAAAAAAGGCCGGGCGAAAGATTTACGAACAAAAATAAATCAGACAGCATCCTAATAGTTGAGTATGCCTGGCATCACTAAAATAAGAATCGGAATTATCAACGTATCAGATCGGGCAAGTAAAGGCATTTATGAAGACTTGCCCGGAAAAGCCATCGTAAGTACGCTGAATGAATATATCATCAACGAGTGGGAAAAAGAATATGCCATTGTTCCTGATGAACAAGACGTGATTGAAAAGACCCTAATTGAAATGGCTGATGTAAAAAAGTGTTGCCTCATCATTACGTGTGGCGGCACCGGTCCTGCTGAGCGCGATGTAACCCCGGAAGCGACCGAAGCAGTTTGTACCAAGATGACGCCCGGCTTTGGTGAACGGATGCGCACGGAAAGTTTGAAATATGTACCTACCGCTATTTTGTCGCGACAGACAGCAGGTATCAGAAATCAAACATTAATCGTAAATTTGCCCGGGAAACCAAAAGCAATCCGTCAGTGTTTAGATGCTGTGTTTCCGGCCATTCCCTACTGTATAGACCTTCTGAATGGCCCCTATATCGAATGCAGAGCTGAAATAATCAAGGTTTTCAGGCCTGCCTAAGTCAAGTAGAAAATTGAATTATGGCCAGAATTAAATATTACTACGACACCGAGACCTGTAAGTATGAGCGGATCAAGACCTCAACAGGTGATATTATTCTGAATACTCTCGGAATCATGTCGCTTACCATCGCGATGGCTGTTGGATTGTTGATTTTATATAGCTCCTACTTTGAATCTCCTAAAGAATTAATTCTGAAAAATGAAGTTAAGGAACTTGAATTCTACTACGAGAATCTCGAAGCAGAAGTAGAGCGGCTGCACAAGCAACTCTCGAACATGGAATACCGCGATGATAATATTTATCGCGTAGTACTGGGCGCTGAGCCTATCGACAAGAGCATTCGCGAAGCCGGTGTGGGGGGTATGGATCGGTATGAAGACATCCGGGATAAAAATATTATTCACGAAGACATTATTGTTAAGCTGAATGAAAGTGTTGACAACCTCAGGAGAAAAATTTACATCGAATCCAAATCGCAGGATGATGTAGTCGATTTAGCGGAGAGCAAAGAGAAATTATTTGCGGCTATTCCAGCTATTCAACCCGTAGCGAATAAACAACTTATCGCATTGGCTTCCGGTTTCGGTTTGCGTATCCACCCTATTTACAAAGTGAAGAAAATGCATACTGGCATTGACTTCGCGGCTGCCATTGGCACGCCCATTTATGCCACAGCCGATGGGGTGATTGACAAACTGGACGTGAGTTTCAGTGGGTATGGAAAGATGCTTGAAATTGATCACGGCTTTGGGTACCGCACCCGCTACGCACACATGCATGGCTTTGCAGTACGGCAAGGTCAGAAAGTTAAGCGGGGTGACCTGATTGGCTATGTAGGCGATACAGGATTATCAACTGCGCCTCATTTGCATTATGAAGTATTTGTAAATGGAATCCATGCCAACCCGGTACACTACTTCTTTAATGATCTTAATCCAGCCGAATACGAAAAGATCATCGAACTGGCTTCGATCGAAAACCAATCGTTGGGTATGTAACTCAACCAACCTAATCTGAAAGCCTGAAGCAAATTACTTCAGGCTTTTTTATTATACATGATTTATCTTTGACATTGAACAATAGCATTCATACCTTAGCAAGGATGCTGAAAAGACTTTTCATATTTATAATCTTAGTGGCAAGCTATCAGAACGTGTGGTCGCAAGGTTGCAGCGATGCAGGTTTTTGTACGATGGGTGCAATGAAACCAGATCAGCCTTTCAACAAGAAAATGCAACTCAAGCTCAGGTCCATGGAAATAAGTTTTTACCGGGGCACCACGACCACCACACCGGTGATATATGTTGCCACGGCTGACCTCAATTTTGGAATCACATCCCGCTCCTCGTTTCAGGTAAAGGTACCTTACCTGTTTGTGCGTAGCGGAAACCTGGGAGAAACCCAGGGAGTCAGCGACTTATCACTTTGCTATACCCGTTCATTGTATACGTCTGAACGATTTGATCTTAACTTTTCTGTTGGTGGAAAATTACCCACTAATCAATCCGACAAGACATCTGATAAATTTCCAGGGGAACCCTTGCCGATGTATTACCAAACCAGTTTAGGTACGTACGATTTTATTACAGGCTTGTCCCTTATCAACCGCAAATGGTTATTAGCCACAGGCATTCAAATACCTGTGATTCACATAAACAATAATACATTTGATTGGACTGATTTTCCAGATTATCCGGATCAGAATTATATTGAAACCTACAGCCAGTCAAATCAGCTAAAACGAGGGATCGATGTCATGTTACGGGTAGAACGAAACTTTCGATTCTCCCGTCTTAATTTTTCAGCCGGACTATTACCTATCTATCGCATTACCAACGACAAAATTACCCTTGCCGGTGAGCAGGTAAAACCCGAAGGGGCCAAAGGGCTTGCACTATCGGCCATTGTTACGGCAGGTTATAATTTCAATGTTCAATCGGGGCTAAAACTTCTGGTTGGTCACAAACTGGTTCAACGAGATAAAAATCCTGATGGCCTAACCCGCGAACTTGTTTCTTCCATAAGCTATTATTATCGGTTCTAACCATGATAAGAGTTGCCTTCGTATTCGTCTTTCTTTTATTATCGGGCACATCGATAGCGCAAAATCGCAACCTCGTCAAATCACTGGATAGCCTCTTGTTTGATTCTCGCTATGAAGAAGTGATTAAACTTGTTGATGAAACAAAAACTTCTGATGCTACCAGCGAGATACTTATTAATAACAAAAAGGTAGAAGCGCTCATTCATTTAGGAAAATTTGATGAGGCCGAAACGCTACTGAAAGAGCTGCAAACCAAAATCCCAGCCATCAAAAGTCCCGGTATACTGGCTCAGATTACTCAAACCAATCTTGGATATCTTTATCTCAATCAGGGGCGAAATGATCTGGCCATTGAAGCCCTTACTTCGGCAGCCAATGCCCTACGGCTTGGGGGAAATAACTTAGAAACTGCACAGGCGCTCACCTATTTAGGAACCGCGTTTTTGAATACCGGTAAATATGTTCAGGCTGAGGAACAACAATTGATGGCCTTGTCCTTACGGAAAGACAATCTTCCGGAAATTCACGAATTGCTTGCAGCCTCCTACAACGATCTTGGCCTTGTCTATAGCCTTATTGATTTAGATAAGGCCTTGGATAACTACGAAAAGGCCACAATGATCTATGAAAAATTGCATGGGAAAGAGCACCCCAAATTTGCTATTGCCAATACCAATCTGGGTGTGGCCTACTTAACCCTGGAGCTTTATGGCGATGCGGTGAACTACTTCGAAACAGCCTTGAAAATCTGGGAGAAAAACTATCCGCAGCCGCATCCAAGCAAAGCGTTTGTTTTACGATACTTAGGCCAGACCTATTCAAAAATGGGAAATGTTACGGCAGCCCTGGAGTATTATGAAAAGTCGCTGTCCATGTATCAGGAATCAGAAGGAAGAAAGCATCCGGATGTTGCTTATATGTACACCTTATTGGGTAATGTTCATAAGTCGCAGGATAAATTTGATGAAGCTTTACGGGAATATCAACTCTCGTTAATTGCCAACGTAAGTGATTTTAATTCCGAAAATGAAAGGGTAAATCCTTTCAGCAAGAATTTTTACAATGGAAATACACTCTTGTATTCCCTTATGTCAAAGGCCCAGGCACTGGAAGCCCGCTACCTTGGCAAGACATTAAAAGTGAGTGATCTTACGTTAGGGCTGGCAACACTACAGGTTTGTGATACCTTGATTGACAAGCTCCGTCAGCAAACCACCAATGAAGCTGATAAAATTTCTTTAGGAACAATTGCCAATGAAATCTATGCCAATGGAGTTCGCATCGCTTCTTTGTTGAGCGAAGTGTCGTTTAAGGACAGAGCGAAGTTCAGGGAGCAATCATTTTATTTTGCTGAAAAGAGTAAGTCGGCTGTATTGCAGGAAGCTATCTCGGATGCCAACGCCAAGTCATTTGCTAATATACCGGCCGAGTTATTGGAGGAAGAAAAGAGCTTGAAATCTGCCATGGCGTTAGTCACCCAGAAACTTGCTCAAAAGCCTTCCGAGGAAGAAGAGAAGTATCTGCGCGAAACTTCATTTCATCTTACCCAAACTTACCAGGAGTTTACTCAACTACTCGAAAAGAAATTCCCGGAATATTATAATCTAAAATTCAACTCATCATCACCCTCAATCTTACAACTGCAAAATAAGATCGATGAAAAAACCGCCCTCATTAGTTATTTCATTGATGAAGCTAACAACCGGCTCTACACTTACCTGATTACAAAAAAGAGATTTACGATCACCGATCAGCCACTCCCGGAAGCGTATGATAAATACCTTAGCGGATTTCGCAACAGCATGTATTTTCAAGAACGCGAGGCGTTTGTTCTTACCTCGAGAAATCTCTATAAGTTACTAATCCCAAAATCAATATCAACATCCATCGAAAGCCTTGTCCTCCTGCCATCCGGTAGAATGAGTATTATCCCCTTTGAAGCCCTGCTTACGAAAGCCATTAAAGATCCGAACACTCCCTTTGATCAAATGCCTTACCTGATAAAGAATTTCAATATCCGGTATGAATTTTCTGCAGGACTGTTGCTTCAAAAGAAAAACTCTGCCCAAACGATCGTATCAGCCAAACTATTGGCACCTGTTAACTTCCCCGAAAATGACAATCTGAACAATCTGCCAGGAACCGAAAAAGAAGTAAATGAAATCCAAAATCTATTGAAGAGTAAAAAGATACCCTGCGATGTTCTCACTCAAAATAACGCCAATGAAACGGCTATCAAGGATGAGGCTCTGAAAGATTTTTCCCTTCTACACTTTGCTACCCATGGAATTGTAGATGAAGATAATCCGGAATTATCCTGTGTTTTTTTGCGTAGTGACTCAGAATCGGAAGATGGCAATCTTTATTCAGGAGAGATTTATAACCTTCATCTCAATGCCAATCTGGTCACCTTATCGGCCTGCCAGACCGGACTCGGAAAAATCTCAAAGGGTGAAGGGGTGATCGGATTATCGAGAGCGCTGGTCTATGCCGGGGCAAGAAACATTATAGTTTCGTTTTGGAGTGTGGCCGATGAGTCGACATCTGAATTAATGACAAATTTTTACCAAACTTTACTCCAAAAACAAAATGTTTCCTTTAGCGAAGGACTCAGGGAGTCAAAGCTGGAATTAATACGAAAAGGGAAGTATGCGGCACCCTATTATTGGGCACCCTTTATTTTGATTGGATTTTGAAAAAGGGTATAAAAAAAGTAACCTGACCTATCGGCAATTGGAAGCAAAACCAATTGCTGTCAGGGTCAGGTTTTACACAGTTTAACGCTATGGCAAAATAGAATTTACTGTGCTTTAGAGAACCCCAAAGTAGGGACTTGAGTTTCAATTTTCCTAAAGAATTTCTAAAACTTTGTTTACCATGATAAAATGGCGTTTTTAGGGTCAAAATGGCGTTTAAGCAAATGATTGAGGACAACTATAAGCAGCGGGGATTACGCAACAAATTGGTTAAAAAATTACGTGAAAAGGGGATTTTTGACGAGCGGGTTTTAGACGCTATTGGAAAAGTGCCCCGCCATGCATTTTTTGATGATGCCCTGCTAAATCACGCCTACGAAGACAAGGCTTTTCCTATTGGAGAGGGTCAGACAATATCCCAGCCGTACACGGTAGCCTTTCAAACAGAAAAGCTCAAAATTCAGCCCGGGGACAAGGTGCTTGAAATTGGGACTGGTTCCGGGTACCAGGCGGCCATTTTGGTAGAAATGGGCGCCAAAGTCTACACGATTGAATATAACCGCAAACTCTTCGAAAGAACCCGCGACTTCCTGCCTCTTTTGGGATATAATCCCTACTTCTTTTATGGGGATGGGTCCAAGGGAATTCCCGCTAAGGCACCCTATAATAAAATCATCGTAACGGCTGGCGCGCCAGTAGTGCCTTCGGCCCTTACTGACCAATTGGACGAAGGGGGCATCTTGTTGATTCCGGTTGGAGATCGGGAAAAGCAAAAGATGCTACGGATAACTAAAGTAAAAGGTACGTTGAAAAAAGAAGAGTTTGACTTCTTCGCTTTTGTGCCCCTGTTAGGTGAGCAAGGTTGGAAGCAGTGATTTGAACTCTAAAAAGTTAGACGAAATCTGAATGGACTTCTTCTCTCCGGCCATAAATTCCTTTAGTCGTTCGGGTAAATCTATCGAATGTTGAATAGTCTCCTCCACTACCTCCTTGAATTTTGAAGGATGCGCAGTTTCCAGGAAGATGCCCGTATACTCCGCATTGCTCTTTAAAAACTCTTTTAATCCCAGATATCCAACGGCACCATGCGGATCCAAAACGTATCCCGTTTTATCATATACACCCCGCATCGCATTACGAGTATCCTCATCATTAAAAGAACAGCCTATGATATCCTGTGAGAGCCTGGCAAAATCATGGTTATACAATTCAACTATTCGAGGAAAGTTGCTTGGGTTACCCACATCCATTGCATTGCTGATCGTTTGACTCGAGTTTCTGGGTCTGAATACTTTTGTTCGCAGGTATTCCGGTATTACATCATTTGAATTTGTAGCAGCAATAAATGCATGAACAGGCAAGCCCATCATTTTTGCCATCAAACCTGCGGTAAGGTTTCCAAAGTTACCACTAGGTACAGAGATTACTACGGGTTTCCCTTCCTTATTCACTTGAGCATACGCATAAAAATAATAGAATGATTGCGGGATAAGCCGGGCGATATTAATTGAATTGGCGGAGGTGAGAAACAATTCCTGTTTCAATTCCTTATCCAGAAAGGCTTGCTTCACTAACCGCTGACAATCATCAAAGGTGCCATCTACTTCCAGTGCAGTAATATTTTCGCCCAGCGTAGTAAATTGCTTTTCCTGAATCTCGCTTACCTTGCCGGAAGGATACAATACAACCACGCGGGTTCCGGGCACACGCAAAAAAGCATTTGCCACGGCACTGCCGGTATCGCCCGAAGTGGCAACCAGGATAGTAATTTCCTTGCTTTGTTGTTTTGCAAAATAGCCTAGCAGACCTGAAAGAAAACGCGCTCCAAAATCCTTAAAGGCGAGCGTGGGTCCATGAAATAATTCCAGTGCATTAACATCTTCTTCAATCGACACTAAAGGGGCATCAAACTGTATTGTGTGATCAATGATTTTGGTTAGTTCAAATTCAGGCAAATCATTGCCTATAAAATTTTTGGCGACTTCAAACGCGATGTTCTTAAGCGAAAGTGCTGACAACGATTCAAAATATGAATTCGAAAGTGCTGGAATCTGCTCAGGCATATAAAGCCCATTGTCCGGAGCCAACCCCTGAATTACTGCATCCCGTAAACTTACCTTCAGGTTTTTATTATTTGTACTGTAATACTTCATTTCAAATACTATTAACTATTCCTGATCTATTATTCGGGCACCTTCCTGATTTACTTTCGATACGTATACATCCGCCTTTAACTGGTGCTTCAAAAATTCAAGCTGAATAGCCTCTCCGGCTGCATGTGCTTTTTCATTGCTCTCACTCAAAGCAAAAACGGTTGGTCCGGATCCGGAGATACCAAAACCTAAAGCCCCTGCCCCAATCGCTGTCTGTCTCAGATTCTCAAATCCTGGAATAAATGCCGAACGAATCGGTTCAGCAATTACATCCTTTAAAGATCGTCCGATCAGCGTATAATCGGGTTTCATTAACCCAATCATCAAGCCCGCAATATTTCCACTCTGAATTATGGCATCCTTCAGAGTTACCGATTGCCGCAATACTCTTCTTGAATCCTCTGTCTTCAATTCCAAATGGGGATGAATCAGGGTGCAATAAAGTCTATCGGTAGCTGAAATCCTGATAACATCAAGCGGATGATAATCCCGAACCAAAACAAATCCACCGAGCAAGGAAGGTGCAACATTATCCGCATGAGCTGAACCACAAGCGATTCGCTCCGCTTCCATGGCATGAGGCACTAATTGTTCGCGGGTAAGCGGATTTCCCACGAGGTGATTGATGGCAACTAAAGCAGCCACACCACTGGCAGCGCTCGAACCCATACCACTTCCTAACGGAAGATTCTTCTTTAACTCAATATCTACTCCGATCTCACGACCCAAGGCTTTCAAAAAAGAAATCACGGCTACACTAGCGGTATTCTTTTCAGATTCCCAGGGAAGTTTTCCACCATCTCCGGTTACTGACGTGATTTTTATCAGTATATCATTACGAAGGGTGAGTTTAACCTCATCGCCTGGAAAATCGACTGCAAAACCTAAGATGTCAAATCCGCAGCATACATTGGCTACCGTAGCGGGCGCAAAGGCTCTTATTGAATTCATAAATTAATTAACCGTTTGCATAATTACCGATGCGAATTATGTCTGCAAATACTCCGGCTGCTGTTACCTCGGCCCCGGCACCCGGCCCGCGGATTACCATGGGACGATCGTGATATCGCTCGGTTGTAAGCAGAATAATGTTGTCGCTCCCCGACAGGGAATAAAAGGGATGCTTATCATTTACAGAACCCAACCGGATTTGAGTTTTTCCATCCCGTAACACAGCCATGTAGCGAAGCTTCTCATTTCGCGATTCGGCTTCAGCTCGTAACTTTTCAAACAGCGCGTTATTAGTTTCCAGCTTCTTAAAAAACTCATCCACAGTCATCTCACCGCGGCAATTTTCAGGCACAAGATTTTCAATCTGGATGTCCTCCAACTCAAAGGGTAGTCCTGATTCGCGCGAAAGGATCAAAACCTTTCTGGCTACATCCATACCATTGAGATCATCGCGCGGATCAGGTTCTGTATACCCTTTCTCCTTTGCTTGCTTAACCACTTCGCTGAATTTATCTCCGGCTTTATAAGAACTGAAAATATAATTCAGGGTTCCGCTTAGTACCGCTTCGATACCAATCACTTTATCTCCGCTGATGAGTAAATCATTCAGCGTATTGATAACCGGAAGTCCGGCCCCTACATTGGTTTCGTAAAGGAACTTTACTCCCCTTTTAAAAGCCGCGGATTTTAAAGTCTGATATTTCTTAAACGCACCCGCGTTGGCCTTCTTGTTGGGAGTTACAATCGAAATATTGGATGACAAAATTGATTCGTAGAATTCGGTAACCGCTTCACTGGATGTGCAGTCCACAAAAATGCTATTGGACAAATTCATGGCAATCATAGTGCCGAAGAAGGCATTTAGATTCATCTCTTCGCCTGATTCTTTCATATGATTGACTGCTGTCTCCAGTTTCAACCCATCCTCATTAAAGAGCATCTTCTTACTGTTTGCAATGCCCACCACCTGAACCTCCAGATGATTTTGCCTGGCCAGGGGTTCAAATTGTTTTTGAATCATGGCCAGCAGGGATTTGCCAATCAGTCCGGTACCAACCAGGAAAATATTAAGCACTTTGCGATCGGAAAGAAAGAACGCTTCATGAAGAACATTGAGGGCCTTGGCAATATCCTGCTCATGAACTACTGCCGAGATATTAAGCTCTGATGAACCTTGTGCGATGGCGTTTACATTAATCCCGCTTCTTCCGAGCGCACTAAACATCCGGCCACTGGTGCCAGGGTTATGTTTCATGTTCTCCCCCACGATGGCTACAATCGAAAGATTCTCCTCCACTTTTACGTGATCCATTTCCTGGCTTCGGATTTCATATTGGAACTCTTTTTCAATCGCATCTTTGGCATGTTTGGTCTTAGCACCTTCAATGGCAAAACAAATTGAATGCTCAGAAGAGGCCTGGCTAATCAGAATTACACTGATGTTTTCCTTGGCCAACGTTCCAAACAGACGCATCGAAACACCCACCACCCCAACCAGTCCGCTACCCTGCACACTCAGCAAACTGATTTTATCCATTGAGGAAATACCTTTTATAATCAAGTTCTTTCCATTAGGCTTTTCACTAATAACAGTTCCTTGAAAGGTGGGATTGAACGTATTCTTTATCCAAATAGGAATCCTGTTAACCATGGCAGGTTGCATGGTTGCAGGAAAGATAACTTTCGCTCCAAAGTGAGAGAGTTCCATAGCTTCTTCATAGGTCATCTCTTTTACGGTAAATGCCTTTTTCACTTTTCGTGGATCAGCTGTCATCATGCCATCCACATCGGTCCAGATCTCTAATGAGGAGGCTTTTAACGCACCGGCAAAAATTGCGGCAGTATAGTCCGAACCGCTTCGGCCTATCGTGGTAGTTTCTCCGGATGGAGACGAACCAATAAATCCGGTGATTATCTGAAGTTGTGGATGAGCTTCAAAATGATTCTGAATAAGTTGATTAGTTACCTCGGCATCGATTCGTGCATACCCAAAATTATTATCAGTTCTTACAACTGCACGGGCATCCAAAAACTCAGCTTTTACTCCCTGATCCTTTAACGCTTCAGTTATGATATAAGCCGAAAGGCGCTCTCCAAAACTCATGATGTAATCGAGCGTACGGGGCGTTCGTTCCTTTACTAAATAAACACCATGTAAAACATCTTCCAATTCATTGAATACAAATTTTACCTGCGCGATAATGCTGCTTTGCTTTTGAATTCCTATCAACTCGCGCACGGCATCCAGGTGTCGGGCTTCCAGGGATTGCAGCTGATTCTTATAGTCTATTTTTCCTGCCAATGCGGCCACGCTGAGCGAAATCAGAATATCTGTAACTCCTCCAAAGGCAGAGAAGACTACCGCACATTTTTTTTCGTGCAGATAAGGTTTAATTATTTCAATCACGGATCGGATTCTGGCTGGTGTAGCTACCGAGGACCCTCCAAACTTCAATACATTCATAACAAAAGTGAATTTTTATCAAACCCTGAAAGACTTGCTTTCAGATTTGATTTTAATAAGTAAAAAGAGATATGTCAGGAGAAAAGCAGGTATGTCGGGAGCTACCCCGTAATAATGGTCGTTGTTGTGGTCTCAATAGAAATTGAACCCGAGCTAACATTGTATGTGTTGTTATTTAACACGCCTTATTATTTCATGCAATAAGCACATAGGCTCCGGGTATTGCAAAGTTTTTTTATGATTTTTGTAGCGAACTAACAGTTAGTAGTCAATCTACATCGATACCAGAAATCATGACACGCAAGAAAAAGCATCCCAGAGAATCTTTTGTTAATATGACCGAATTGGTTTTACCCAATGATACCAATACACTTAACAACCTGATGGGGGGGCGCTTAATGCATTGGATGGATATAGTATCCGCCATAGCAGGACAAAAACATTGTAACAGCACGGTGGTCACGGCCTCGGTAGATAATATTTCTTTTAAATCCCCGATCCGATTGGGTGATGTGGTAACGTTGCGTGCACGGGTGACACGGGCATTCACGTCCTCTATTGAGATACGCATTGATGTGGATGCCGAGAATATCCCGGAAGGAAAAAAGCTGGAGAGCAATTCGGCCTATTTTACTTTTGTGGCAGTGGACAAAGAAGGTCGTCCCATAACCGTGCCTGAAGTAGAGCCCGAGACCCCAGAAGAAATTGAGCTCTACAAAGGCGCACTAAGAAGGCGCCAACTTAGATTAATTCTTTCGGGTCGAATGCACCCGACAGAAGCTAACGAATTAAAGTCTCTATTTGATATCAAATAAAATTGAATGAACGCTGCAGAAAAAACTATCTACACAGAAGAACTCTATAGCATTCAACCATTACCCACTCTAATAATCACAAAACCCTGGGACGAGGTAAAGGAGACTGAAAAAGAACAATTAATAAAAATCCTTTCGGCACTGAAACTTCCTATAGAAAGAGTCACGATTAAATTTCAACCTGCCTTTGATCTTTCAGGATGGAAAGAGAAGCCTGAAAAGCTTATTTACTTTGGTTCGGTGCCTCCAGGTATTGCTTACTATGAAGTAATTGATGTGAATGGAGTTTCCCTGGTGGCCTCCGAAAGTCTGGAGGCCTTACTCGCTGATGAGCCCGCCAGAAAACGGCTCTGGGGAGCCCTCAGGCAGCTATTTTCGATCTAAAACAGGCCCTCTTTCAAAATTTTAATTATTTGAGCCTTCTTCTATCTTTGCGGTGCTTTTTAAAGCCCTGCCTGATAGAATTCGGGCATTGGTTGGTGTTAAACTAAATAACCTGTATGCAAAATTTATTGTATGTACTGCCCCTGTTTGGAGTTATGGGGCTGCTGTATGTTGTGTGGAAAAGTGCCTGGGTAGCTAATCAAGATGCTGGCACAGACAAAATGAAAAAAATTGCCGGCCACATAGCCGAAGGTGCTATGGCCTTTCTAAAGGCTGAGTATAAAGTACTTGCAATTTTTGTAGTCTGTGTTGCCGTATTGCTTGCCGTAACGGCCAATAGCGAAACTTCCTCACCATTAGTCGGCCTCTCATTTGTACTGGGTGCGTTCTGTTCTGCATTAGCAGGATTTATTGGTATGCGCGTGGCAACCAAAGCCAATGTAAGAACAACCAATGCAGCCAGAACTAGTCTTGGAAAAGCCCTTGAAGTTGCTTTTACTGGCGGATCAGTAATGGGCATGGGTGTTGTTGGTATTGGTGTTTTAGGATTAAGTGTTTTATTCATTATCTACTCAAAAGTTTATGGTGTAGATTCTCAGGCTAGTCTTAATCAGGTTATTACAATCATTACCGGATTTTCATTTGGAGCTTCTTCGATAGCATTGTTTGCCCGCGTTGGTGGTGGTATCTATACAAAAGCTGCCGATGTAGGTGCAGACTTAGTAGGTAAAGTTGAAGCCGGTATCCCGGAAGATCACCCGTTGAACCCAGCAACCATTGCTGATAATGTAGGTGATAACGTAGGTGACGTAGCGGGTATGGGTGCGGACTTATTTGAATCGTATGTAGGTTCGATTGTTGGTACTATGGTTCTTGGTGCTGCTTTCATGGTACCAGGTTTTATCGATAACTTTGATGGTCTTTCAGCAGTTCTCCTTCCGTTGGTTCTTGCTGGCGTAGGTATTTTGATGTCCTTCCTTGGAACATTCTTTGTTAAAGTTAAAGAAGGTGGAAATCCTCAAACCGCCTTGAACATGGGTGAAATTGTTTCATCCGTTATTATGATCGTTGCCTCCTGGTTTATTATCAAGTGGATGCTTCCAACAGAATGGTGGTTTCAAGATCCTCTCTATACATGGGCTGACCCTGAAAAAGGAAATCTTTATACATCAACGGGTATCTTCATAGCCACCGTAATTGGTTTAGTGGCTGGTGTAGCCATTGGCTTAATTACTGAATATTATACAGCCATGGGCAAGAAGCCTGTGCTTTCAATCGTGCGTCAATCCTCAACAGGTGCTGCAACTAACATCATTGCAGGTCTTGGAGTTGGCATGATGTCAACTATGTGGCCTATACTAATCATTGCAGCGTCAATTATTGGCGCATTCCATTTTGGTGGACTTTATGGGATCGCGATTGCTGCTGTGGGTATGTTATCAAATTTAGGTATCCAACTTGCCGTTGACGCTTACGGACCTATCTCAGATAATGCTGGTGGTATCGCTGAGATGTCAGAGCTTCCTAAGGAAGTTCGTTCCCGCACCGATAAATTGGATGCGGTTGGAAATACAACTGCAGCCATTGGAAAAGGTTTTGCTATTGCATCGGCTGCTCTTACTGCCCTTGCATTGTTTGGAGCTTTCATGACAACTGCGAAGATCAGCACCATTGACGTTTCTAAAGCCAATGTTATGGCAGGATTGTTTATTGGTGGCATGTTACCCTTCGTGTTCTCTGCTTTGGCCATGGGGGCTGTGGGTCGCGCAGCTATGGCAATGATCGAAGAAGTAAGAAGGCAATTTAATGATATACCAAAATTAAAGGCCGCCCTTGCGCTGATGAAGAGAAATGGCGACAAGCCGGTTAATGAATGGTCAGCCGATGAACAAAAGACATTCCATGATGCTGATGGATCTGCTGAGTATGGTAAGTGTGTGGAGATTTCTACCAAGGCTGCCCTTAGAGAAATGGTTCTTCCAGGTGTGATGGCGGTAGTTGTTCCTGTGGCTGTAGCATTTATGCCGGGCCTTGGGGTTGAAGCATTAGGTGGTTTGCTTGCCGGTGTAACTGTAACGGGCGTTTTGATGGCTATTTTCCAATCGAATGCCGGAGGTGCGTGGGATAACGCCAAGAAGAGTTTTGAAGAAGGGGTTGATATTAATGGCACCATGTATTACAAAAAATCAGATCCCCATAAAGCTGCTGTGGTAGGCGATACGGTAGGCGATCCATTCAAGGATACTTCAGGCCCCTCTTTAAATATCCTTTTGAAGTTGATGTCAGTAGTTGCCCTTGTGATTGCCCCCCTTTTGGTAAAAGAGGATTCTGGAACAGTCAAAGCAACCGAACTAAAGCCCAAAGTGGAAGTGGTCGCTGAGGCAAATAATGAAATACAAAAGAACTGATCGTTAGGAAGTTCTGGTAAAGAGCGGTGTTTACGACACCGCTCTTTTTGTTTATTTTAGAACTTAAAATCAGACCTGATGAAACTTATCTCCACCCTATTTTTCTTAATCATCACCTTCAGCGCTGTCGGGCAGAACATAGTAGGTAAGTGGAAAACCATTGATGATGAGACCAACGAACCCAGGTCCATTGTGGAAATCGTTGAGAAGAACGGAAAATATTATGGTAAGATTATTAAGCTTTTCAGAGCACCCGGAGAAGATCCAGATCCTGTCTGTGAAGAATGTGATTCGGAGGATGACCGGTACCAAAAAAAGATAATCGGAATGGAGATTTTGAAGGACATGATGAAGTCCGGGACGGAATACTCAGAAGGAAATATTCTTGATCCCAAAAATGGTAAAATATACAGCTGTAAAATTTGGCTGGAGGGAAATAATCTAAAACTCCGGGGGTACTGGGGTCCATTTTTTCGTACTCAGACCTGGCTCCCCGGCCAATGACTGTCATCTCATCGGAAAAATAACGAACTTAAACCCGGATTTAATCAACTCATCATTAACTAAAGGTTACCAATTGTGGCTCTAAGGGTATTCAAATCGAACTTGCAGATGGACGAAAAGGAGGTCTTCGAACGAATCCAAAAGGGTGACGAAAAGGCTCTGGAACTGATCTACAAGAAATACTATCGGATGATGACCAAGTTGGTTATCACCAATAGTGGAACTGAAGAGGAGGCCCGTGACGTTTATCAGGACGCTTTGGTGGTTTTCTGGCAAAAGGCGCGGTCGGGAAACCTGGTGATGACGGCTAAGATGAGTACCTATATCTACAGCATTTGTCAAAACCTGTGGAGAAAGGAACTGGATAGAAAAAAGAGACTATCGCATGAGGAAAAAGATGGATCGCAGTCCATGGATCTGGATAGCCCGGAACGGGAAAAGATCATTGCGAGATGTCTGGACCAATTGGGGGAAACGTGCAGGAAGGTTTTGATGTATTATTACTTTGATGAGATGTCGATGCAGGAAATAGCTGAGAAATTAGGATTTGCCAACACGGATACAGCAAAGACAAAAAAATATAAGTGTAAACAGAAATTAGATGAAATGGTAAAAGCTCAATATAGCGAGCAAGATTTTTTAGACTAACAGATGAGCCATGAGTAACTTTGAATTAATAGATAATTATTTGACCAATCGCCTTAATGAGTCTGAGCGGGCAGCTTTTGAACAACAAATGAAATCGGATCCAGCCTTGAAAGCAGATGTCGAATTTCAGGCAAGTATAGTAGAGGGACTAAAAAAAGCTCGCGTGGCAGAGTTGAAGGCTATGCTCAATAAAGTACCCGTAAACAGTGCTCCGGTTCAATTCTCTGCTCTTAAAGTGGCGGCAGGCCTTGTGGGAACAGCCGTATTGGTATCGGCCATATACCTTTACTTCAGGGAAGACAATCAACCCGAAGTTCCAAGCCCAACTCCTATTGAAGATTCCATCAAACAAAGAGAACAAACTAAGGAAGAAGTAAAGGCGAACGATGAGGTAGCTCATGAAGATCAATCGACTGAAGTCAACAAAAAAACGGACGATAAAAAAGAATCCTCTGTAAAACCTGCCGAAAAAATCAAGCCATCGAAGGAGGTGACAAAACCTAAATTGGACGTTGTTGATCCTTCGGAAGACTTAACCGAGAGCACACCCACCCGGGAAACAATTGAACCTTCCAAACCAGGTCTGGCAACCCCGGCCCTGGAGGTTGAAGTTGATTCCGCGAGCAAAAAGTATTCTTTCCATTATCAATTTGTTAATGGAAAAGTGATTCTATATGGCTCGTTTGATAAGAGTTTATTCGAGATTCTCGAAATTAATGGCGGATCGCACGCTACGTTCTTGTTTTTCAAGGAGAATTATTTCACGCTTGACGAATCCAAACATGAAATTACACCGCTTGAAGTTATCAAGGATAAAGCCCTGATTAAGAAACTGAAGGAGTTCAGAAATAAGTAATATCCTAATGGATTTTAAAAAGGCCCTCTACACAATAGAGGGCTTTCTTTTTTACGAGGCATTTAATCAACCCAACTATTGAAAAAATCGCAGAAATCGTAACTATCTTTGCGGTTTATGGGTGTTGGGGATAAAAAATTCAAGGTTAGAAAAAAGAAGTTGGGTGCCTACCCCTATGTAAGCGTTGTGCTCAGTATCACGCTGGCGCTTTTTGTTATTGGAGTATTTGGGTCCCTGGTTATTTACTCAAAGGAGTTGGAACGATTGGTTCGTCAAAATGTGAAGATCCAGGTGTACCTGAAAAACCAGGTAACTGAAACCCAAAGGACTCAAATCGAAAAAAGTCTTTCCTCTAAAGCATTTGTTGCCAAAGACAAAGAGGCCATTCAGTTTATCTCCAAAGAAGCTGCTGCCAAACAATTTATAGAAGATACTGGCGAGGATTTTAAAAAGTTCCTTGGCGAGAATCCCCTGCGCGATGCTTACCTGGTTCGAATTGACGAGGGATTTCACGATACAGAAAGTCTGAAGAAAATTACAGCCGAAGTAGAAAAGATAAGCGGAGTCTTTCAGGTTCATTATATAGAAAATGTAATCGATTCTATTAACAGGAATGTAACCAAAATCGGATTGATCCTGATGGGATTGGTAGCCCTTTTATTACTGGTTGTTGTGCTTCTTATTAATAATACGTTGAGGTTGGCATTATTTTCTCAACGGTTTCTGATCCGTAGCATGCAGTTAGTGGGAGCCCGCAGTTGGTTTATTCAGAGACCCTTTTTATTTCGGGCGGGTTTACATGGACTTATCTCCGGAGTTGTTGCCTCCGTTCTATTATTCTCCCTGCTAAGCTTTGCCACTAAAAAGATCGAAGACTTAGGGTTGATCCAAAACAATAATCGGCTATTACTTTTGACCGTGGCACTGATGATTCTGGGAATGCTGGTGGCTGTGTTGAGTACCTATCGGGCAGTAAGTAAATATTTAAAACTTTCATTAGACGAACTTTATTAACATGAGCAAACTTCCTTTCACAAAAAGAAATTATCAACTCATGGCTATCGGGGTAATCCTACTCATTGTGGGCTTTACTATCATGGCCCTGGATAAAGATCCGTATGGGTTTGGATTTATGGGGATTACCCTAAGTCCAATTATCGTGCTGGTTGGATTTGTTACAGAAATCTTTGCGATTCTCTACACGCCCAAAGCAAAGCAATAGGATTTCATGTCATTCCTTGACGCACTCATTCTGGCCATTGTTGAAGGCCTGACAGAATTTCTACCCGTATCTTCTACCGGCCATATGATAATAGCCTCTTCGGTGTTGGGAATCGCTGCCGATCCTTTCACAAAGATGTTTACCGTAGCTATTCAGCTCGGGGCTATACTTTCTGTCTTGGTATTGTATTGGAGACGCTTTTTTCAGTCAGTAGATTTCTATTTCAAATTACTGGTTGCTTTTCTTCCAGCCATGATATTAGGCTTTCTCCTGAATGATGTGATCGATCAGCTACTCGAACGGGTTGAGGTTGTGGCCATCATGCTTATCATAGGTGGAATTATCTTTTTATTCATTGATAAACTCTTTCATGAATCGGAAGAAACTGGAAGCCAGGAGGTCACGTATAAGATTGCTTTACGGATCGGTCTGTTTCAAACCATAGCTATGATTCCAGGCGTTTCCCGCTCAGCTGCTACTATTATTGGCGGACTAACCCAAAAGTTAAATAAAAAAACAGCTGCCGAATTCTCCTTTTTCCTGGCGGTGCCCACAATGCTGGCGGCCACTTCATACAAGTTGCTTAAATTTTATCTGGAAGGATACACATTTGGATCGCATGAGATCTCTGTATTGCTTTTCGGAAATGTAGCGGCCTTCGTGGTGGCGATACTTGCCATAAAATCATTCATCTCCTATCTCACCAATCATGGTTTTAAGCTATTCGGTTATTACCGGATTGTCCTTGGGGTAATTATCCTTGCTTTATACTGGTTAGGCATTGACCTAAGCATTGTTTGATGGAACCTTACCTGGACCAATTGATTCTTATTAACAAGCCACTCGGATGGACATCTTTTGATGTGGTGAATAAACTTAGGAATAAGCTGAAAATTAAAAAGATTGGCCATGCCGGAACATTGGATCCCCTTGCTACCGGACTTTTGATTCTATGCACCGGGAAGCTGACTAAACGCATCGATGAGTACCAGGCGCAGGAAAAAGAATATACCGGTAAGTTCATCATTGGTCAATCAACCCCCTCGCATGATCTTGAAACGAAAGTCACGGAAACTAAAGACATCTCGCTGATTACCGATGAAGTTATTTATTTAGCTTCATCTAAATTTAAAGGAGTTATTCAACAGGTTCCCCCACTCCACTCGGCCATCAAAGTAGATGGCAAACGAGCGTATAAGCTGGCGAGGAAAGGAAAAGATGTGGAACTTAAACCCAGAGAAGTTACCATCCTGGATTTTGAGATTACACAAATCCAAAAACCTGAAATTAGCTTTCGTATTGTTTGTACTAAAGGAACTTACATTCGGAGCATTGCGCGCGATTTTGGTATTGAACTGGGAGTTGGAGCTTATCTCACGGAACTTTGTCGTACCCGAATCGGAGAATTCAGATTGGAAAATGCGACAACAATTGAGCAGATTAATCCAACTTTGCAGGAATGAAAATTTATCATACCCTGGAAGACTTTACACGCTTGCGTTATGGCATTGTTACCAGCGGTACGTTTGATGGCGTTCATGTAGGGCATCAAAAAATCCTTCAGAGGCTAAACGAGATTGCAGCCAAGAATAATGGAGAAACTGTAGTGATTAGTTTTTGGCCTCACCCACGGCTCATTCTTAAGCCAGAGGAACCTTTCATGAAATTACTAAATACATTTGAAGAGAAAGCCGAGTTGTTGCGACAGCAGGGTATAAATCATTTAATCCGGATTCCATTTACCCGGGAGTTCTCGCAGATTTCATCACAGGAGTTCATTACAAAAATACTTGTTGATACGATTGGCACTAAAAAACTGGTGATCGGCTATGATCATCGGTTTGGGAAAAATCGGGAAGGAAGCTTTGAGCAACTAAAAATAAATGCGCCTGCATACGGCTTTGACGTGGAAGAAATTCCAAAGCAAGAAGTTGATCATGTGGGGGTAAGCTCAACCCGAATCCGAATAGCGCTTTCCGAAGGTGACATTGATACGGCAAACCACTTTCTTGGACGACCTTATTCGCTCTCAGGCCGAGTGATCAAAGGCGATAAGCTTGGAAGAGTGCTGGGATTTCCTACCGCTAATATTGACCTGGATTCGCACGACAAACTAATTCCTGCAGAAGGCATTTATGTAGTTAAGGTTATGCACGAAACTAAGACCTATGGCGGCATGTTGTACATTGGCACCCGACCTACGGTAAATGGCACCCGAAGATCCATTGAAGTAAACATCTTCGAATTTGACAAAGATATTTATGGAGAGACGCTTCAAATCTCCTTTCTGAAACTATTACGTACCGATTCAAAATTCAATGACCTTGAATCGCTCAAGCATCAACTTCAAAAAGATAAGGAATCATCCTTACAGGTTTTAAAAGACCATGCATTTTAAACCCATTTGGAATTTGGGTTCAGGAGTCTGAGATTTGTTTTAAAGTAAACTGTATGATCAACAAAGTGGTATCGGGAGCTGATGAAGCCGTGCGAGACATTGATGACAACACCACGTTAATGCTTGGCGGTTTTGGTCTTTGCGGAATCCCGGAAAACTGTATTCAGGCTATTTTAAAAAAGGGTGTAAAGGGGCTTACCTGTATCTCTAATAATGCCGGTGTAGATGATTTTGGAATTGGCTTGTTGCTAAAGACAAAACAAGTGAAGAAGATGATTTCTTCTTACGTTGGTGAAAATGCCGAGTTTGAACGACAATTACTTTCTGGCGAACTGGAAGTTGAATTGATCCCGCAAGGAACGTTAGCTGAACGAGTGCGGGCAGGCGGGGCTGGTATTCCTGCCTTCTTCACTCCTGCCGGAGTGGGAACAGAAGTAGCAACGGGAAAAGAAGTACGCGAGTTTGATGGTAAACCTCACTTACTTGAACAATGGCTTCGGGCAGATTTTGCAATCGTTAAAGCCTGGAAGGGTGATACAGCCGGCAATTTGATTTATAAAGGAACTGCAAGAAACTTCAACCCTATGATGGCCACAGCCGGAAAAATTACTATTGCTGAGGTAGAAGAGTTAGTTCCGGTTGGTGAACTTGATCCGAACCACATTCACACCCCTGGCATTTATGTACAACGAATTTTCCAGGGTTCAAATTACGAGAAGAGGATTGAACAAAGGACAATCAGTAAATAATTTTGATAATTCGGTAATTCGTTGATTGCATAATTCGATAAAACTGATGGAGACTTTAAAAAAGTATAATCCAGACTTGAAGGAAAATCTAATTATAAAGTTGACATTTCAATTCGCATTAGATCTTGTGAAGTTTGTTGAATTACTTGAGAGTTCTCGTAAGTATTCCATTGCAAACCAACTTATCCGATCCGGAACCTCAATCGGGGCAAATGTACGGGAAGCTCAAAATGCCGAATCAAAGGCAGACTTTATCCATAAAATAAAAGTTGCAGCCAAAGAAGCGGAAGAGACTGAGTGCTGGTTAGAGATTTGTCATCATTCAGAATCATATCCAAATTGCAAAGAACTTCTTGCTCAAATTCTTGGCATTAAAAAAGTGCTATCAAAGATCATTTCATCATCAATGGCATCAACGAATAGCCGAATTAATAAATCATCAAATCAAAATGTTAGATAAAACAGGTATTGCAAAGCGAATTGCCAGGGAAGTGAAAGAGGGTATGTACATTAACCTGGGTATTGGAATTCCAACCCTGGTCGCCAACTATATTCCCCCGAGTCTCAATGTAGTGCTTCAATCTGAAAATGGGTTGTTAGGAATTGGCCCGTTCCCTAAAGAAAATGAAGTTGATCCAGATCTTATCAATGCTGGAAAGCAAACCATAACTATGATGCCGGGGTCTGCCCTTTTTAGCTCAGCCGAAAGTTTTGCAATGATTCGTGGTGGTCATGTGGATTTAACAATACTTGGTGCTATGGAGGTTTCTGAAAACGGTGACATTGCCAATTGGAAAGTGCCTGGAAAAATGGTGAAAGGAATGGGCGGAGCGATGGATCTTGTGGCTTCAGCCAAACACATTATTGTTGCAATGCAGCATTGCAGTAAGGAAGGAGCTTCAAAACTCTTGAAAGAATGTACGCTTCCCATTACCGGAATCCGATGCGTAAAAAAAATCGTTAGTGACATGGCTGTATTGGACGTACTTCCGCAGGGTGGCTTTAAGCTTTTGGAGCGGGCCCCTGGTGTGAGCGTAGATGAAATTCGAAAAGCTACAGAAGGGAAACTCCTTATTGAAGGAAAGATTCCAGAGATGTCTTTTTAATTGGCGGACACATATAGTAATAGTATCACTCTTTATATTTTAAAACGGATGCAATACCTTGCACCATGAAAAAATCAACCATTCAGTTTTCTGTAGAACTGGACCAAAACAACGTCCCTGAAAGGATCCTTTGGGACGCTACCGATAAACCAGAAGATACGGCTTCAGAAACCAAATCAATCTCTGTTTCCTTGTGGGATAGCAAGCAAAAGAATACCATGCGTATAGACCTGTGGACCAAGGACATGCCTGTAGATGAGATGAAGAGATTCTATATTGAATGCGTAGGCGGGATTGCGCAAAGTGTACTTAGCTCGACCGGGGATGAGAGAATGGCCCAGGAAATTAATGCGCTCTGCGACCGCCTGGTAGAACTGGTTCGCCAGGAGAAATAACATCTTTTTTTAGCGATTATTTTTTCACAAACGTTTGCAAAAAAGGCACTCAACAATCGTTTGTAATTAGGCTTTTTCTTGTAGATTTAAGAATTAAACCCATAATTCTTATGAACAAACTCTACAGAAAGGCGTTGCTTCCCGCACTTTTT
This sequence comes from Cyclobacteriaceae bacterium, assembly GCA_044229915.1. Taxonomy (GTDB): domain Bacteria; phylum Bacteroidota; class Bacteroidia; order Cytophagales; family Cyclobacteriaceae; genus ELB16-189. The sequence goes on along the minus strand of JBGASB010000020.1, from coordinate 6,400 downwards.
TGGCTTTGCGGGTCGGCAGCACTCATGGCGCAAACCTCCATTTCCGGAACGGTAAAAGATGGCACAACCGGTGATCCTTTAGCCGGTGTTAATATCGTAGTAAAGGGAAGAGTAATAGGGACTATTTCCAACACTAGTGGTCAGTACTCTTTGAAAGTAAATCAGGAACCACCCTTTACTTTGGTCTACTCTTTCATTGGGTTTGCTACTCAGGAGATCGAAATAAAAGAGGCCAATACCACACTGGATGTAAGTCTTGAAGAGCAGACTTTGCTCGGTCAGGAGGTTGTTGTTTCTGCCTCACGTGTCGAAGAAAGTATTTTGAAGTCACCCGTGACGATCGAGAAGATGGATCTTCTTGCGATCAAACAGGCAGCTTCTCCAGATTTTTACGATGCATTGGCTAATGTTAAGGGTGTTCAAACAAATTCCGGCAGTTTAAACTTAACCTCAATAAATACCCGTGGCTTTGCAACGATCGCCAACGTTCGCTTTGTTCAATTAGTAGATGGCATGGATACCCAAGCACCTCTGTTAAACTTCCCTACTGGTAACATCATTGGTATCGGTGAGTTGGATGCCGAGAGTGTTGAATTAGTACCAGGTGCTGCGTCCGCTTTATACGGCCCCAATGCTTTCAATGGAATTCTAATTATGAAAAGTAAGAGCCCCTTTGAATACCAAGGCCTAAGTGCACAGGTGAAAGGCGGTGTTACAAGTTCAGATGCAGGTGGATCGGATCCGTTTGTTCAGTACAGCATACGGTATGCTAAAGCATTCAATAACAAGTTCGCTTTCAAACTAAATTTTTCTATGCTTAATGCAACCGATTGGTTAAGTAATGATTATAAGACTTCACGGGTGGATCCTGAATCTACTACTGACTTAAGTGGTACAAAAAATTTTGATGGCCTAAACTTATATGGTGACGAGACTCAAATTGCCGTACCTGTTCCAAGCATCGGTACAATTACCCGTACTGGCTTTAGAGAAGAAGATATGTTAAAGGCTTTTTCCGATGGCCGGGATGCACAGAGTATAAAAGGTGATGCAGCTCTCCATTATAGAATAACCGATAAGATTGAAGCTATTTACAACTACCGATATGGTGGAGGTAGTTCAATATATCAAGGAACAGAAAAATATGTTTTGCGAGACTTTACTCAACAATTTCATAAACTAGAATTCAAAGGCGAGAATTTCTTCGTAAGAGCCTACCAGACTGCCACCGATGCTGGTAAATCCTATAACTTATCTGCCTTGGGTGGATATGCCAATGAAACATACAGCCCATCTGCCACCAATTGGGTACCTGATTATGTAATCGCTATGCAAGGTTATATACCAGGTGTTGCTGCCGGTAATCATGATGCTGCTCGTGCCTATGCAGATAGAAACCGCCCCCAACCCGGCACACCGGGTTATAGCAGTTTAATGCAAACTGTGCGAGATAATTATTTTCAGCGGACCCCTACCGGTACCTGGACCGATGCAAATGGAGGAGCCCATCCAGCATCTGGAGGTGGAGCTTCTTTCCTTGATAACTCAAAACTCCTTCATGCAGAGTTCAATTACAATTTCATGAACCAGATTGATTGGGCAGAACTTCAGATCGGTGGTAACGTAAGGCGTTATGATCTATTTTCAAGTGGAACTATCTTTAATGAAGCGCCAGATGATGGTGTTAATTTCCAGCGTATAAAGATTGACGAGTTTGGCGGTTATGCACAAATAGCTAAAACATTTGCTGATGCTTTGAAATTAACTGCCTCTTTGAGGTATGACAAGAATGAGAATTTCGAAGGCCAGGTTACTCCCCGCTTATCCGCTGTTTATACAGTTTCAGAAAATCACAACCTAAGAGCTTCTTTCCAGACAGGATTCAGAAACCCTGACACTCAGGCTCAGTTTATTTACTTCCCTTCTTCCAGCGGAACCCTACTTGGAAGCACGGAAGCCAATGCAGCCCGCTACGGTGTTCATAACGGAGGGGCCTGGACTGACGCTTCTTATAAAGCTTACAGAGCCTCCGGTGGAACTTTAGCGGCTGATGGAACACCAACAGGAGGAAATGCATCCTTGCTGGAGACTGCCGATATTCCTTATGTTCAACCTGAACAGTTGAAATCTTTTGAAGTTGGTTACAAAGGAGTATTCGGAAAGAAATTATTGATAGACCTGAATGGATACTATACCTCTTACGAGAATTTCATTGGCGGGCAAATTGTTGCGGTAAAGGCCCCAACTACTCACCAGGGAAAAGCCGTGCCAGCCGGAAGTTTGTACAGCTTATATAATAACTCACTAGAGAGCGTAACATCAATGGGAGGCGGTCTGGGATTTACGTATTCTTTGCCTCGCAACTTCTCTATTAATGGAAGTTATAGTTACGCTACTTTTGATGCTACCGAAACTGCAGACTTCCAGGCAGGCTTCAATACTCCTGAGAACAAGTTTAACATTGGGCTTAGCAATAGAAAACTGATCAATAATCTAGGCTTCAATATCAATTTCAGATGGCAGGAAGGATTCTTATGGCAATCTTCTTATGGTACATGGAATGTGCCTGAGTTTGGCGTGCTGGATGCACAGATTAATTACAAGCTAACTGCACTGCGCTCCATGGTAAAAATTGGTGCAACCAACCTGGGTGGTGGTGATTATCGTACCAATCTCGGTGCACCATTTGTTGGACAGATGTATTACCTCTCTCTCACGTTTGACGAGTTCTTGAAATAATCGAACATAAACTTACCGATATGAAAACACTTAAATTTCTATATATACTCCCGCTCGCTTTGCTGATAAGCACTTCCTGCGAACAAGAGTTGATTGTGACTGAACCACCAGTAGTGGTTGACCCAGTAACTAGCGGTACTCCGGGGTCTGCAAGCTTTACTAAGTTCGTTGCTATTGGAAATTCCTTTGTAGCCGGAGTTCAGGCTGGTGCTTTATTTACCGAGGGTCAAAACAATTCCCTTCCCGCAATCATGGCTACTCAATTTGCTATGACCGGTGTGGGTGGAGGAGCATTTGTTCAACCAAGCATCAATGCCACATTAGGCTGGAATTTGTTTGTAACTCAACCGTTTTTGACGGACCCAACAAAACCGGTGTTAGGAAGATTGCTACTTCAGGGTGCTTCCCCCAAGCCAACTCCACAAGCGTATGCAGCCGGCAACTTAGAAGCGGTTCCTAATCCGACTGCTAACCCGGCATTTATTTACACGGGCGGAAAGGCCACGCTTAATAATTTTGGAGTTCCGGCCATAACATTAGGTCAGTCTTTAATAACGGCCACTGGAAACTGGGCTAACCCTAATCCTGCTGTTGGATTTAGTCCTTTCTATGCAAGATTGGCCGCTCCTCCTGGGGGCTCAACAACCATTATTGGTGATGCTGCCGCTGCTGGTGGATCTTTCTTCCTTTTTTGGTTGGGGTTAGATGATTTCTTTTTACATGCAGCCTTTGGCGGGGATCCAACTAAAGCACCTCTTACCTCGGGTGCAGCATTTCAAGGTCAATATAGTGCAGCTATTGGAGCTTTGTTAGGCTCAAATGCTAACCTGAAAGGAGTTATTGCAAACTTTCCTGATATTTTTGTGATGCCTCATTTCACATCTGTTGTTTACAATCCGATACCTTTAGATGCGGCCACTGCTTCAAGCCTCACCACAAGCCTGGCAAATAATTACAATGCATTTCTGGATGGCATGGTTACAAACCTGATTATTTCTGCTGAAGAGGCAGCTAAAAGAAAGATCGAATACAATGCAGGTCAAAACAAAGTGCTGATAAGCGATGAAACTCTTACCAATCTAGAACCATACATGGCTGGTCCTTATGCAGGACTTCTTCCCTACGCCAGAGCCCGCCAAACCACAAGCGCTGATGTATTGCCATTATCAGCCGGTTCTGTTATTGGTACATTAGTAGGTGCAGATCCAACTAAGATTAATGGTGTAACTGTACCTCTGGCTGATCAATATGTGCTGATACCTACTGAAATTCAACAAATAAAGGATGCAAGAACTGCATTTAATTCTACGGTACAAGGTATAGCAGAATCAAACAGTACTAAACTAGCCTTAGCCGATGTAAGCTCGGCACTCGCAACACTCGTAACAAATAAAGCGGGTGTTTATAATAATGTTACCATTACCCCAAATATTAATCCTCCTACTGGTATCTATTCCGAGGATGGAGTGCATCCAAATAGCCGGGGCTATGCATTCTTATCTAATGTTTTTATTAGTGCGATTAATGCAAAGTTTGGTGCAACAATTCCACTTACCGATCTCAGTAAGTATAAGGCTACTGCCCTACCAATTCCTTGATTGATCGTGTGAAGTAATAAAAAAAAAGGGGGCTTACGCCCCTTTTTTGTTTTAGAACAATTCTTTTGCAATCCTATAGATAGGATCTGATTTGCCCATCGAATAAAAGTGCAATGTGGGTACTCCTTTTTTGATTAGTTCTTTGGATTGCTGAATAGCCCATTGAATTCCTACTTCCTTAAGCGAAGCTGTATCTTTACATTTATCTGCCTCTTCTGATAATTCCTCCGGGATATCGATGTGGAAAGTTTTGGGTAAAACCGTTAGCTGAGTTTTCCCTGTCAATGGTTTTATTCCCGGAATGATGGGTACATCAATCCCTGCTTCCCTGCACTTATCCACAAAATCAAAATATTTTGCATTGTCAAAGAACATTTGAGTTACAATGTACTCCGCGCCCATATCCACCTTCAGCTTCAAATATTTTAGGTCGCTTTTTAAATTGGGTGCATTAAAATGCTTTTCAGGATAACCGGCCACTCCTATACAGAAATTGGTGGGAGCAGCACTTTCAAGCTCCTCATCCAGGTACAATCCCTTATTCATTTTTACAACCTGATCGAGAAGTTCAGAGGCATATCGATGGCCATCCGGATCGGCTATAAACTTTGATTCTGTTTTAATAGCATCCCCCTGCAAAACCAATACATTATCAACACCCAGAAAGTGAAGGTCAATCAATGCATTTTCTGTTTCCTCCTTACTGAAACCACCACAAATTATATGAGGGACAGTGTCTACCTTATAATGATTTTGAATAGCCGCACAAATGCCCACAGTACCAGGTCTTTTTCGGGTCGAGATTTTTTCCAACAACCCACCCTCTTTTTTCCTGTACACATATTCCTCGCGATGATAGGTAACATCAATGAAGGGCGGCTTAAACTCCATCAGCGGATCCATGTTGTTAAACAGGTTTTTAATATTTTCTCCCTTTAATGGAGGTAATATCTCAATGGTGAAGAGTGTTTTACCGTTGGCTTTCTTTAAATGATCGACTACTTTCATTTTCTTGATTTAATAATTCGTTGATTTGATAATTTGAAGATTGAAATGTACATTTTTCAACCCTTCAAATTGAATACGATAAGTTTGGTGACAACCACTTTTCAATTTCTTCAATACTCATGCCTTTGCGCTTAGCATAATCCTCCACTTGATCTTTCTCGATTTTTCCTAATCCAAAATACTTTGATTGAGGATTTGAAAAATAGAATCCACTCACGGCAGCTGCCGGATACATTGCGTAGGACTCTGTGAGGGTAATTCCTACTTTATTTGCATTCAGCAATTCAAATAATAATTTCTTCTCGGTGTGATCCGGGCAGGCCGGATAACCCGGAGCCGGACGGATTCCGTCATACGCTTCAGCTATCAATTGATCGGTGGTTAACTTTTCCTCTTTCGCATAACCCCACAGTTCTTTTCTTACTTTTTCGTGCAGACATTCCGCAAAGGCTTCTGCCAATCGGTCTGCTAAAGCCTTAGCCATTATCTCTGAATAATCATCGTGGTTGGCTTTATGTCGCTCAACCAATTTTTCTAATCCAATACCCGTGGTTACGGCAAACATGCCAAAGTAGTCTTTACCCAACTCCGGTGAAACAAAATCAGCCAGGCAAAAATTAGGAAGATTCTGGGCTTTATTATTCTGCTGCCGCAGAAAATGGAAAGTTGCCAGAGGAGTGGTTGAATCTGGCGACTGCAACTCAATATCATCCCCTTTATTCACAGCGGGATAAAATGCTACAACACCATTGGCTTGTAAGCCCTGGTTTGCAATAATCTCGTCCAGCATTTTATTGGCATCATCAAATAATTTTTTGGCTTCACTACCCACTACTGAATCGTTGAAAATCCCCGGGTATCGTCCAGCCAACATCCAGGTTTGAAAGAACGGTGTCCAGTCAATGTACTTTCGCAGCTCTGCCAAAGGGTATGAAACAAATTCCTTTCTTCCCAAAAAAGTTGGCTTCGTGAAACTTATCTCCGACCAATTTATTTTGGTTCGATTTTCCCACGCAGCCTGAAGAGGGATATAGTTCTTCTCTTGTTGTCTGCCC
>JBGASB010000001.1:0-916417 GCA_044229915.1 Cyclobacteriaceae bacterium | reverse complement strand
TTTCAAGAAAGGAAAAGAGAACAAGTCATTTGTTTCCGTTCAGGCGGAAGCCTAGTTTAAAAAAAGGATAGTCAAAAAGAAACGGGCAGCCCTAAATTTTAGGGCTGCCCGTTTCTTTTTGCTCATTATTTTTTTCTTTCGGGATTAAGTTCTACCATGATCAAAAAAATGCGAAATCAGTGGTAAATCAATCTTTTTAACCTTGGCGAAGAACGATGTTGCGGAGATTTCCCCTTTGTCAAAAGGATATTTTTGTTTTTTTTCATTTTAAAATATTTCCTGTTAAGGAATTATCACCTAATTTGGAGGTTCATTTTAATTAATAACCTAAACCTTAACCTATGAAGAAGTTTTTACTGTTATGCTTCTCATTCGTTTTTGTGCTCAGTGCCTGGGCGCAAGACCGAGTGGTTTCGGGTAGAGTGACATCTGCGGAAGATGGAACATCTTTGCCCGGAGTGAATGTGGTTCTGAAAGGAACCACGAATGGAACGGTTACCGATGCCGATGGTAACTACAAACTAACTGTACCGGCTTCCGGTGGCAGCCTGGTGTTCTCGTTTATCGGTCTGCAAACACAAGAAGTAGCCATTGGCGATCGCTCTGTTGTAGACATCGGCCTTGGTCTGGATGTACAGCAGTTGACCGAAGTGGTGGTTACGGCTGTGGGTATTGAGCGTGAGAAGAAAGCTCTTGGCTATTCAGTAGCCGGTGTAAGTGCTGACAAAATTTCTCAACGCTCTGAAGTTGACCCACTTCGTGCCTTGCAAGGCAAAATGCCTGGGGTAAATATTGTTGGTGGTGGTGGTGCTCCCGGTCAATCTACAAAGATTAACATCCGTGGTGCATCTTCATTAACTGGTAATACTCAGCCGCTTTTCGTTGTGGATGGTATTCCGTTCGACAACTCTGTAAACGCGACTGGCGGTTCTTCTGAAAACACCGTTTTTTCAAATCGTGCCTTTGATATTGATCCTAACAACATTGAGTCTTTAACTGTATTGAAAGGTGCTGCTGCAGCTGCTCTTTACGGTTCACGGGCTACCAATGGGGTTGTTGTGATCACGACCAAAGCAGGTAAAAAGAATGCCAAAAAAGGCTTAGAGATTACCTATAATGGTTCCTTGAACTTCACAGATGTTTCTGGTATTCCGACCTATCAGGATGTATATACGCAAGGTTCCAACCAGGTATATAACGGTGGTTTCATTGGTAACTGGGGTGCTCCTTTCCCTAATCATGTTGATGCATTAAATGCACAATTCGGTACCGCATATACCAAAACATACGGTATCTATACCGGAACGGGTATTTATGGTACAGGTACCAAGGCTGGTCAGCCCTATCCGGATGGATTTGCACCGAACCCTATTACCTCCAATGGTTTCCCGGTAGGCTTAGGTTCGCAAAGTTTATACCCTGAATTAATGGATGCCGAAGGTTATCCTGCGGCATATGAGATCAAACCATATGATATCGTAGGTGGTTTCTTTAAAACGGGTAGACAAGTTGAAAACTCTATCAATATCAGTTCAGGTAGTGATAAGGCTTCTGTTAATGCAGGGTTCTCCCGCATGAACCAGGAAGGTATGGTTCCTAATCAGGAAGCAACCCGCACAACCTTGTATTTTGGTGGAAATACGCAATTGGAAAATGGTTTGTTCCTTTCCGGTAACGTAAACTACGTGAATACCAAGCAGCAATCTCCGCAATCAGCTGCGAGTGCGTTCAATGACTACTATGGTGGTGAGGGTTCATCTTCTATTTATGCTCGTCTTTTCTATTTGCCTAGAAATTTTGACCTGAATGGACTTCCTTTCGAAGATCCAAATACTGGTGGCAATATGTTCTATCGTGCTTTGGATAACCCACTTTGGATTGCCAAGTATAATCTTTACACCAGTGATGTAAATCGTGTGTATGGTAACCTTACCGCTAAGTATGATGTTACCCCATGGTTAGAATTAATGGTGAAGGGTGGTGTTAACACCTATTCTGAAGCCAGAAGAAGCATTAATCGCCCAGGTGGATCATCTATTCCATTGGGTAGAGTCTGGACTGAAGATTTGACCAACACCGAGCTTGACTTCAATTACATTGCTACCGTGAATAAAGACTTCAGCGAAGATCTTTCTTTCAAAGCCCTGGTTGGTTTCAACAATAACCAGCGTGAACTTACCCGCAGACGTATTACAGGTAACCAGATTATTCAAGCCGGTCTTTATTTAACTAGTGCTACATCACAGCAGCAATCAAATTATGACTTCCATTCACTTAGAAGATTGTATGGAGCCTATTTTGATATGTCACTGTCATATAAGGATTACCTGTTCTTCAACCTGGTTGGTCGTAACGACTGGTCATCTACTTTACCTGAAGGTAACAATAGCTACTTCTATCCTGGAGCCAGCGTTTCCTTTGTGTTTACAGATGCCCTTTCCATACCAGATAATATCCTGAATTCCGGTAAGGTTCGTGTGTCAGCTACTAAAGTGGGTAACGATGCCGGTCCGTACAGAACTAACACGAATTACTTTATTAATACACCTTATACTACCCCTTCTGGTACATTCACAAACCGGGCAGGATTGTTAAATACCTTGGGTAACCCTCAGTTAAAGCCTGAGTTTACAACCGAGTATGAAGCTGGTCTTGACTTGAAATTCCTGAATAATAAAATTGGATTGGATGTTACATACTTCAGCCGCCAATCAACCGAACAAATTGCACAGGCATCTTTAACCCGTTCTTCTGGTTTCAGTCAGGAGTGGGTAAACGTTGGTCGCCTGGATAACAAAGGTTGGGAAATTGGATTGGATGCGACACCTGTTTCTACAGCAAGTGGATTTACCTGGAATATGTACTTTGCTTTCTCTCGGATCCGCACAGAAGTCGTGGATGCAGGTCCTACCGGTGAAATCTTCATTGGTGGTGCTGCTTCTACGTTCGGAACGATCCACAGAAATGGCCAACCTTACGGCCAGATTTTTGGAACTGCACAGGCGAAGGATGATGAAGGAAATATCCTGATCGATAAAGATACCGGTATGCCTTTTAACGCTGCCAAGTCAACCATCATCGGTAATCCAAACCCTGATTTCAACTTAGGTTGGACAAACACCTTTACCTATAAAGGATTTACTCTTTCTGCATTGATTGACTGGAAACAAGGTGGAGACTTTTACTCTTTCACAGGAGCCTCTCTTGTATTACGCGGTCAATTGGGATTCCAGGCTGACCGTGAAGCCTTGCGTGTAGTACCAGGCGTTTATGGTGATCCAGGAACATACGAAGCTGTTTTAGATGATCAGGGGAATAAAATTCAGAACACAACCCCTGTTACAGCCTTTGACTCCCACTTCTCTAACGGTTGGGGTGCTTATGGTGCCGATGCGGTTAACGTATATGATGGAACTGTGATCCGGTTGCGCGAGGTAAGTTTAGGTTATACAATTCCTAAAGCGATTTTATCCAAGACCCCATTTGGTTCGGCCCGTCTTTCAGTATCTGGTCGTAACCTGTGGTGGAATGCGCCTAACGTAATGCAAGACCTGAACCTGGATCCAGAATTCCTTAGCGAAGCAGCCGATTCAAATATTCAAGGCTTTGAATATGGAGCTACTCCTACCACCAAACGTTATGGATTTAATCTACAGTTGACCTTCTGATCAGTGGGGAATGTATAATTCTATAAAATAGAAAAATATGAAACGTAAAAGTCTAAATATATTATTAATGGGGGTGGTGTTCCTCTTTTCCGTATCAAGCTGCGATATGTTTGATCTGGATATTAACACCGACCCGAATAACCCCGCCACGGTTTCCCCAGCGTTGTTGCTTAACAACGTTGAGGTAGATGGGATTAACAACCTTGTTGGTAACTTTAATTCCACCGGAATGGGGTTTGTTACACAAACCGATGCAAGCGATAACTTCTTTTTCAATAATCAATCCTGGAACGGAACCTGGAATGGACTTTATGTAGGTCCACTCAAGGATTTGGATGAGTTGATTAAAGCAACTGATGTCGACAACAATGGAGATGGGAAATCTGACCTGCCTCGTTACTTGGGTATTGCCCAGGTGTTGAAGGCCTACATGTTCAGTGTGATGGTTGACTGGTGGGGCGATATCCCTTATAGCGAAGCCTTCAAAGGAAATGCTACTCCTCAGATTAAGACTCCGGTTTATGATGATGATGCAGCTATTTATGCAGATTGCTTAGCCCTTTTGGACGCTGCGATTGCAAACCTGGCTCTTCCTAGTTCGGCAGTTACGGGTGATGTTATGTATGGAGGCAGTGCCACAAAATGGACTAAAGCGGCAAAAACACTGAAGTTGAAACTGTTACTTCAGACTCGTCTGGTGCAGAATAATACTGCAGCAATTCAGGCATTGATGAATGATCAGGCCGGCTTAATCACGGCTGCAGCTGATGATTTCCTCTTCCAGTTTAGCCCTTCCGTTTCACCGGATTATCGTCATCCTAATTATGCTATGGCCAGCGCTACTTATGGTGGTGGCTACCAGGCACATCAGTGGATGTATGAATTGTTGAAGAATAAGGATCCACGTCTTCCTTTTTATGTAAAACGTCAGACAAAAGTTGTACTTGATCCTGCAGATGCAACCCAGAAGCAGACCATTCCATGTTCTCAGCGTTCAGACTGTGTCTATAACTACTTCCCGTTGAGTAACCTGGTAACTCAGGGTCTTTATGGTAAAGCTCCTGCAGATTTAACCACAGCTGAGAAAGAATATCTCGCTGGCTTCTTAGGTCGGGACAGAGCTGATCCATCTGGTATCCCTAACGATACGGATATTCGCGCTGCTCATGGCTTATATCCTTATGGTGGTCTTTATGACGATGCCACAGAGCCTGCTAACCAAAATAAAGGACGTGGTGACGGTATCTTCCCGATTGCTACCTCATGGATGGTAAAGTTCTGGCAGATTGAAGCAATGTTAACCTTAGGCGTTACTCATCCTACTCAAACTTCAACCCAGTTGTTTACAGCTGCTATGAATGAGCAATTTGCCAAGGTAAATACATTTGCCTCAAAGGATGCCGGTGCAGTAGCCATGACGGCTGCTAACATTAATACATACGTAACTAAGTGGACGGGAGACTTTACAGCTGCAGCTTCTAATTCAGCTAAATTAGCGGTAGCCTTAAAGCAGGCCTGGTTCTGTAATACCGGAAATGGTATGGAATTATACAACACCTTCCGCAGAACTGGTTTGCCAGGTGATTTGCAGGCACCGCTTCAATTGCCTGGTAATTTCGCTTTAACTATTCCGTATGCTCAGGATGAACTTAACCTGAACCCGAATACACCGGCTAAGACGTATGATAGTCCTACTTCAGGACCAGTATTCTGGGATGCGTTGAAATACCAGTTTGTAAAATAAAGTCGCAACGAAAATGAAAAAGATAAATAAACTTGTATTACTGTGCTCAGTTATGCTGATCACTTTCTTCTCCTGTAAAGACGAAAGTCTGCAGGTTATACCTGAATGGGGAACGGGGATAAATACGTATGCAAAATTGAAGACAGGTGCTTCATCCAGCTTCATAAGTGGTAATGCTGCAGTTCCTGTTGAAGTAAATTTCCGTTGGATTTCTATTGACGGTCTTAATACAGCAACCAAGGTTGAGTTCTTCCTCTTGTTTAACGAAAGTTATGTGGATGTGGATGGCAACCCTAAACTCGTTCGTCATGGTGGAACCGGTGGTAAATTGTGGAAAACCATAGAAGGATCTGCTGTTCCTGCTAACCGGGCTGATGTTTTAAATACCATTACCCAGGCAGATGTGTATGCCTTGTATAAGGACAATACGTACAACTATTGTGGTACGGAGGTTCCGGTATTTAACAATCCGATTAAACCAGGCAGAACGCCTGCTGCACCATTCCTTGCTGGCGATACCTTTTCACTTAAGTGGATTGTGTACACAGCGGATGGCCGCAAGTTCGACTCCTGGTCGCCTAGCGTATGTAATGAATTCCCTGGTTCAAACTGTAATTATTCATGGGCGGTAGTATGTGCTTCTGATTTATCAGGTCCATATAGCTACACAACCACAGTAACAGCGGTTGGTCCCGGTGGAGTATTCCCTGGTGGCCCGCTAAATGGAACTGGAACACTTGGTGCAACTACTACCACAGGTTCATACACTGTGCCTGATGTTTCTTATGGTGTGTATGCTGCCGTATATGGTGATACGCCTGCCGTTGGTTGCCGTTTAAGTGATGCTTGTAAGTTCATGTCCTTTACTGGCAGTGACCAGTATGGAGATGTTTATACTTTCGAACTCGTAAGCGTTACGGCAACTGCCATGACATTTAAGTGGGGTAACGGTTATGGTGACAGAGCTACCACAACCATGACCAGAACTGATGCAAAGACATGGCCTCTTGATTTAACGTCCACTCCTAGTGGAAGCTGTAACTAAGCTAAGGTTCATTCAATTAAAAAAGCCCCGCTGAGCGGGGCTTTTTTTATGTCAATTGTTTCTGTCGGCCTGAGCCTGCCTGTCGGCAGACAGGCTTGTCGAAGGCTATTGGTTAAATAGCTTTCAACAATCTAAACTTGATAAATAGAATACTTGTTGAATTAGGGAAATTGAAAGAGTGATTTGCCTGAGTGATTAATAACAAAAGAAGAGGCTGTCTCAAAAGTCATTTAAAATTGAAATGTCATTCCGGCCTTGAGCCGGAATCCCATCATACCTTGACAAAACGGGATCGCGGGTCAATGCCCGCGATGACTGGATGACTTTTGAGACAGCCTCTTCTTCATTCACTATCAGGCCCCGATTGATGTCTGGACGAAAACTGACTATTGTAACATCTTTAAGAGTGTTGATAACCGGCTTTTCAGGTTCCTGCGATCCACAATGAAATCCAGGAAGCCGTGATCTAATACAAACTCAGAACTTTGAAATCCTTTCGGCAAGTCTTTGCCAATCGTTTCGCGGATCACGCGCGGACCGGCAAATCCAATCAGAGCATTCGGTTCTGCGATATTGAAATCGCCTAACATAGCATAAGAAGCAGTTACCCCACCGGTAGTCGGATCGGTGAGTAATGACAGATACGGGATCTTTGCTTCATCCATTAAGGCAATTTTTGCTGAGGTCTTAGCCATTTGCATCAACGATAAACCAGCCTCCATCATACGAGCTCCGCCTGAGCGAGAAATCATGAGAAAAGGCTTTTTGGTTTTAAGACTATGATCCATAGCCCGGGCGATTTTCTCACCCACCACCGAGCCCATCGATCCACCAATGAACGTAAAATCCATACAGGCGATGGTAATATCCAATCCATTCATTTTACCATATGCCGTGCGCACGGCATCTTTCAGGTTGGATTTTGCCTGCGACTCTTTAATTCTCTTTGGATAAGGCTTCGTATCGGTAAACTTTAATGGATCGGCCGATTCCATATTGGCATCGAGCTCCGTGAACTCATTGTTGTCGAACAGAATCTCAAAATATTCCTGCGAACCGATTTTAACATGATACTCCTCTTCGGGTACCACGTAAGCATTATTTTTTAGCTCGCGCGTATGGATGATCTTTCCGGCAGGAGATTTAAACCACAACCCATCGGGCACCTCGCGTTTAGCTTCGGTAGGGGTTAAGATTCCTTTATCAGTACGTTTAAACCAAGGCATTTAACAAATGATCTAATTTGAAAATTTGATGGTTAGCCAATGCTTTTGCGCTGGCTGACCAATTTTTTTAAGCAATGTCTATGCTGCTGTCGAGATACACATCCTGAATGGCTTGCAGAATCTCAACACCTTCTTTAAGCGGACGTTGGAAAGCTTTGCGACCAGAGATCAAGCCCATACCGCCTGCGCGCTTATTGATTACCGCAGTGCGTACCGCATCGGCCATATCGGTGCTTCCTTTTGAATCACCGCCCGAGTTGATAAGCCCGGCCCGGCCCATATAACAATTCGCTACCTGATAGCGGCATAAATCAATCGGGTGATCGGAAGTTAATTCTGTATAGATTCTTTCATCTAACTTGCCATAGCTGCTGCCTCCTGTGTTCAAGGCTTTATAACCACCGTTGTTTTCAGCTAATTTCTGTTTGATAATATCAGCTTGTATAGTCACCCCTAAGTGGTTAGCCTGACCGGTAAGGTCAGCTGAAACGTGATAGTCAATACCATCTTTCTTGAAAGCTGCATTGCGGATGTAACACCATAAGATAGTGGCCATTCCTAATTCGTGCGCCTTCTCAAAAGCTTTCGCTACTTCCTGAATCTGGCGGGTCGAATTATCGGATCCAAAATAAATGGTTGCCCCTACCGCCACAGCACCTAAGTTCCAGGCATCCTCTACAGAGCCAAACATAATCTGATCGGCCTTATTGGGATATGTGAGTAATTCATTGTGATTGATTTTTACAATGAAGGGAATTTTATGAGCATACTTGCGCGACATCAAAGCCAATCCACCGTACGTTGTGGCTACAGCATTACATCCCCCTTCAATGGCAAGCTTGACAATATTTTCCGGATCGAAGTATATCGGGTTCTTGGCAAAGGATGCTCCGGCACTATGTTCGATTCCCTGATCAATTGGTAGAATAGAAAGGAAACCGGTTCCGCCTAATCTTCCATGATCGAACATGGTTTGCAAGCTGCGGATGGTTTGTGTATTTCGGTTAGAGATTGAAAATACACGATCCACAAAATCAGGTCCAGGCAAGTGGAGCTGCTCTTTCAATATGGTTTTGCTTTTGTGCGTAAGGAGAGAATCAGCGTCTTTACCTAGTAGTGCGCTAACATTGGTTTTTGCCATAAATTCGTTTGAGGTGAGCGGCAAATATAGGTCTCCGGGCCCTTTTCTGCAATGTTATGTATGTTCTGAAGCAGGAATGAAAAAACCCCGTTCAATCAGGTTGAAACGGGGTTTTGTATGATTCATAGTTATAGCTTATTTCGAAACAGCTAGCTTTTCTTTAATTCTTGCAGACTTGCCCTGACGGCCTTTCAAATAGGTCAATTTTGCTCTGCGAACCTTACCAGCTCTTACGAATTCTATTTTATCAATGCTTGGAGTTAATAAAGGAAAGATTCTTTCTACACCTACGCCATTCGACACCTTTCTTACAGAGAAACTCTCACCGTTGGTGCCTTTTCCTCTGCGGTAAAGAACAACGCCCTGAAATTGCTGAATCCGCTCTTTGTTTCCCTCACTGATTTTTACGTGCACATTTATTGTATCACCTGGCTTAAAATCGGGGATATTGGTCCGTTTTGCGGCTAATTCTTTCTCTACTTCTTTTATTAAGTCGGCCATGACGCTCGGTTTTTTTAAATGGACTGCAAATATAGAGGTAAAAGCCAGAATAAGTGAGTTCGACCGACAGATTTTTTAGTCCTTCAGGAGGTCAGGTCTCCGTTTTTGGGTCCTTTGCAGGGATTTTTCATGTTTCCACTCCTCAATTTTAGACTCATGACCAGAGAGAAGTACATCAGGTACTTTCCAGCCTTTATATTCTGCAGGCCGGGTATAAACCGGAGGTGCCACCAGGCCATCCTGAAAAGAATCGGTAAGGGCTGAACTTTCATCAGAAAGAACGCCCGGGATAAGTCGAATAATGGCATCTGAAACTACGGCAGCGGCCAGTTCACCGCCCGAAAGTACATAGTCACCAATGCTGATTTCGCGAGTTACCAGGTGTTCGCGAACACGCTCATCAACACCCTTATAATGCCCGCACAGTATAATCAGGTTCTCGGTAAGACTGAGTTCATTCGCAATTGCCTGAGAAAACAATTCGCCATCCGGGCTCATATAGATTACCTCATCATAAGCTCGTTCGGATTTCAGCTTGGTAATACAATTATCGATGGGTTCTATCATCATCACCATGCCAGCCCCTCCGCCAAAGGCGTAATCATCGGTAGAGCGATGTTTGCCGGTAGCGTATTCGCGCAAATCGTGTACAAGTACAGTAACAATTCCCTTTTGCTGAGCCCGCTTCAAAATAGAATCTGAAAAGGGACTATCGAGCAAACGAGGAAGGCACGTAATAATGTCAATGCGCATAAGGCTAAATTACAGTAGCTCGATAAGAAATACTATATGTCCAGAAAGTCATCCGGCAGTTGAACGATGATTTTCTTTTTAGTCTTATTCACAGAAACAATAAAAGGTCCGTTTACCGGGATGAGTATTTCTTTTCCAAGGTAATTCAGGGTAAGTAACCGGTTGGCCCCTGACTGGATAACTTCTTTAATGGTGCCCAGGGGTTCAGCATTTTCATCCTCAACCGCAAAATTGATGACCTCATCATCATAGAATTCGCCACGCTTAAGTTTTGGGCGTAACTCTTTATTCAGATAAATGCTGCAACCCTTAAGCACATCGGCCTGCTCCACAGAATTAACATCTTCAAACTTCACAAAGGCTTTGTCGCCCCGATCGGAGACGGCTCCAATAAAGTAAGGAACCAGATTATTTTTAGTCTCGACAAAGACAGATTTTAAAAGTGTAAGATCAATGGCTTCGGTAATCACCAACGTTACCTCGCCTTTAAGACCGTGGGCTTTTGCGATGTAACCAATTTTGAAGCAGGTCGCTTTATCCATTTTGTATCCTGGGACATAAATAAAAAATGCCAACACAGAGCATTGGCATTTTGGAATCGTATTGAGTGAGATTATGCTTGTGCTTCTGTAGCAGCTTCTCCTTCTGCCGGAGTTTCTGCTGGGGCAGCTACGGGTACTTCTGCTTTCTTGCGAATTGCTTCAGCACGAGCTTCTTTCACTTTTGTTTCAGCTTCTTTGCGGGCTTTAGCAGCCGACTGCTTAGCCTTCGAAATGCCTTCAATTTTAGATTGAATTTTTCCTTCTTTGGTTTTTACCCATTCTGCCAATTTAGCATCGGCTTGCTCCTGGGTAATGGCACCTTTGATAACACCGATCTGAAGGTGTCTTTTCATCATTACACCCCGATATGACAACATAGCTCTAACGGTATCAGAAGGTTGTGCACCTTTCATTAACCAATCAAAGGCTTTCAACTCATCTAAATTGATGGATGCCGGCACAGTTGCCGGATTGTAGGTACCGATTTTCTCAATGAATTTTCCGTCCCGCGGTGATCTTGCATCTGCCACTACTACATCGTAAAGGGCTAGTTTTTTGCGGCCTCTGCGCGATAATCTGATTTTTACTGCCATTTTCTTTTAGTTTTTAAATGTTGGAACTCGTCCGATTTTTAAAGGACTGCAAAGGTAGCCTAATTTTCAATTTTACCAATTAGATATCCTGAGAAAGCATGTCAAAATACTCAAATCATTATATTTGAATAAGCGATTATTAGGTTTTTTTATATTAATGACCCTTTTTACATTTGGTTCCTTTTCAAAATCAACATGGACAAATTTTCATACATATCGAATGCAGATGTGGGCTACCTGGACCAGCTGTATCAAAATTATAAACAAAACCCTGGCTCCGTAGACGCTACGTGGCAGAAATTCTTTGAGGGTTATGAATTTTCACAGCAACGGTTTGGCGAAAACGGCCATGTAGAGGGTGACGGAGCGAGCATTAAGGAAACCCAGGTGCGAAACTTGATTTTTCAATACCGGTCCTTTGGTCACTTGAAATCAAATACCAATCCGGTTCGCCAACGCAGAAATCATAACGTAAACTTTGACCATAAAAGCGTTGGTCTTACCGATGCTGACCTTGATACTGAATTTGACGTGGGGGCTGAGATTGGCATGGGCCGTGCAACGCTTCGCAGAATCATTGAAAAGTTGAAAGTAGTTTACCTGGGCCCTGTTGGGTTTGAGTATAACTTCATTCGCAATGATGCAGTGCGCGAATGGTTCTTCAATAAATGCGAAAAGGAATATTATAGCAATAATCCAACCCAGGACGAGAAGAAGCGCATCTTGAGCAAACTGAATGAAGCTGTTGTCTTTGAAAATTTTTTACACACAAAATTCTTAGGGCAAAAGAGGTTTTCGCTTGAAGGCGGAGAAAACACAATCCCGGCACTTCAAACAATTATTAATAAAGCGGCAGAACTTGGAGTGAAAGAGACGGTAATTGGTATGGCGCATCGCGGTAGACTGAATGTGCTTACCAATATTCTTGGTAAAACCTATGAACAAATTTTTACTGAATTTGAGGGTAATACAAATCCGGATTTAACCATGGGTGATGGTGACGTGAAATATCACCTCGGATATGCCAGCTACATTGATACACCTTCAAAAAATAAGATTTACGTTAAGTTAACACCCAACCCATCGCACCTGGAAGCGGTGGATCCGCTTGTAGTAGGATACACCCGGGGCCAGATTGATGATGAATTTGCCGGTGACCTCAAGAAAGGAATGGCTATTCTTATTCATGGCGATGCGGCTGTAGCGGGTCAGGGTATTGTGTATGAAGTTATTCAAATGTCGGGCTTGCCAGGTTACACCACGGGAGGTACAGTCCACTTTGTTATTAACAACCAGGTTGGATTTACTACGGACTATGACGATGCCCGTACCAGTATTTATTGCACCGACATTGCCAAAATTGTTGACGCCCCTGTACTTCATGTAAATGGTGATGATGCGGAGGCTGTTACCTTCTGTGCTAATCTGGCTGTAGAGTATCGGCAGAAGTTTGGCAAGGATATTTTTATAGACCTGCTTTGTTACCGAAGGCATGGCCACAATGAAAGTGATGAACCAAAGTTCACGCAACCGAAATTGTATAATCTTATTGCCAAGCACCCCAATCCACGCGAAGTGTATGTTAAGAAATTGATTGAACGGGGAGATGTGGATGCTACCCTGGCCGAAGACCTCGATAAGAGTTTCCGCAACCAGCTTCAGGATCGCCTGAATGAAGTGAAGCAGAAGCCTCTTCCTTATAAACCCCAGAAGATTGAAGAAGAATGGGAGAAGTTACGGACTGCCAAACCTGCTGATTTCGATCAATCACCGGATACAAGTGTTACTCAGGCGGTGGTGGATAAGGTAGGAAAAGCCCTCACGAGCATTCCAGAAGGGTTCAAACCATTAAAACAAATTGAAAAATTACTGAAAGATCGTAAGGAGGCATTTTCAGAAACAAAAATGTTAGGTTGGGCTGAGGCCGAACTCCTGGCCTATGGATCTTTACTTATAGCCGATGTTCCGGTGCGGATGTCTGGTCAGGACGTTAAGCGAGGTACTTTCTCTCATCGTCATGCTTATTTCTTTGATGCCAATACCAATGAGCCTTATTGTGGATTGGATCATATAGAGAAGGGTCAGCGTAAAATGCATATTTTCAACTCACTTCTTTCTGAGTTTGGTGTTTTAGGATTTGAGTATGGGTATGCGATGTCATCTCCCCATGCCCTTGTGCTATGGGAAGCCCAGTTTGGCGATTTTGCTAACGGCACCCAAGTAATAATCGATCAGTTCTTATCGAGTGCGGAATCAAAATGGCAAAGACAAAACGGAATGGTGATGTTGCTGCCACATGGATATGAAGGCCAGGGCCCCGAGCACTCCAACGCAAGACCTGAACGTTTTTTACAGCTATCGGCTGAATACAACATGATTGTGGCAAACCCGACAACACCTGCGAATATTTTCCATTTGTTAAGAAGGCAGGTAATGTGGGAATTCAGAAAACCTTGCGTTGTGTTTTCTCCAAAATCATTGTTGCGTCATCCACTTGTAGTTTCTCCTTTAAAAGAATTTACAAAAGGATCGTTCCAGGAAGTGATTGATGATACAACGGTGGTTGCAAAAGATGTGAAGAAGGTTGTACTCTGTACAGGCAAAGTGTATTACGACTTGATAGAAGGAGCCCAAAAGAAGAAGTCCAAAGAAGTTGCGCTGGTTCGGGTGGAGCAATTGCATCCTTTCCCCGAAAAGCAACTGAATGCTGTACTGAAAAAATACAAAGGAGCAAAGTTGGTCTGGGTTCAGGAAGAGCCTTCCAACATGGGTTACTGGTCATATATCCTTCGCTACCTGAGTGGTCTCGAACTGATATCCAGAAAGCCAAGCGCATCTCCGGCTACCGGTTACAATAAAGTGCATAAAGCAGAACAGGAGAAAATTGTATCACAAGCGTTAGAACTATAATCTTCATTCACAAAAACTAATTATCGAAATGGCTCAACAAGTAAAAGTTCCGACCGTAGGCGAATCAATCACGGAAGTAACCATTGCCAACTGGCTGAAGAATGAAGGAGATGTGGTGAAGATGGATGAAGTTATTGCTGAACTCGAATCGGACAAGGCAACTTTTGAATTAACAGCCCCACAGGCTGGCGTTTTAAAAATCGCAAAAGCAAAAGGGGAGGTAGTTCCTATTGGGACTGTTGTTTGTGAAATTACAGATGCCGCTGGTGCGCCAGCTTCAGCAAAGTCTCCTGAAGCAAAACCTGCTGCTCCCGTGGCAGCTCCATCGGCCAAAGCTACCGGTGGAATAAAAGAAATGAAAGTTCCGGCTGTGGGTGAGTCAATCACCGAAGTAACAATCTCCACATGGCTCAAAAAAGATGGGGATTTTGTTAAGCTTGATGAAGTGATTGCGGAAGTAGAATCTGATAAAGCAACCTTTGAACTTCCTGCTGAAGCCAATGGAATTCTGAGAATCATTGCAAAAGAGAAAACAACACTCCCGATTGGTGGGCTGATTTGTAAAATTGAAATTACAGAAGGCGGTGCTCCCTCTGTGGGTTCACCAACTCCTGTACCAGTAGCAACTCAGGTTGTCGGAGATAAAACCTATGCATCGGGTCACCCATCACCAGCGGCTGCTAAAATCCTGGATGAAAAAGGAATTCCGGGATCGCAGGTTTCAGGCTCAGGTGTAGGGGGTAGAATTACAAAAGAAGATGCAATCAAAGCCCAAGGTGCCCCCGCAGCAAAGGGTGACGCTCCTAAAACTCCCGCACCTTCTGCGCCTCCGGTAATTGCATCGGGTGGCGGACGGAACAAACGTGCAGAGAAGATGACTTCATTACGCAAGACAATTGCCAAGCGACTTGTATCTGTGAAGAATGAAACCGCTATGCTCACCACGTTTAATGAGGTGGATATGAAGCCCGTCATGGACCTTCGCTCCAGGTACAAAGACAAGTTTAAAGAGAAGTATGGCGTTGGTTTGGGTTTCATGTCATTCTTTACAAAAGCTGTATGTGTAGCTTTGAAAGAGTTCCCTGCCGTGAATGCACAAATCAATGGTGACGAAATTATTTATCATGAATATTGTGATGTGTCGATAGCTGTATCAACTCCGAGGGGATTAGTGGTACCGGTGATTCGCAATGCAGAGTCGCTTTCCTTTGACCAGATTGAAGCAGAAGTGGTTCGTTTAGCTACCAAAGGTCGCGATGGAAAGCTTTCAATTGACGAAATGCAAGGCGGTACATTCTCTATCACGAATGGTGGGGTGTTTGGTTCCATGTTGTCAACACCGATTATCAATCCTCCCCAATCAGCAATTTTAGGAATGCACAATATTGTTGAACGTCCTGTCGTAAAAGACGGGCAGGTTGTAATCAGGCCGATTATGTATTTGGCACTTTCGTATGATCACCGGATTGTTGATGGTAGAGAGTCAGTGAGCTTCCTGGTAAGATTGAAAGAATTGCTGGAAGACCCGGGACGGTTGATTCTGGGTGTTTGATACTCTAACCTGAAATTTTGAACTAGAAATTATAGCGTATGCAATACAATGTCACGGTTATTGGTTCCGGTCCTGGTGGATATGTAGCAGCTATTCGCTGCGCACAACTTGGCTTTAAAACGGCCATTATCGAAAAGTACGATACACTCGGTGGCACTTGCCTGAACGTGGGCTGCATTCCCTCGAAAGCCTTACTTGATTCTTCTGAACATTTTCACAATGCGGCTCATACTTTTAAAGAACACGGCATTGAAATCAGCGACCCAAAAGCAAATATCACCCAGATGATCAAGCGCAAGGCTGGGGTTGTGAAGGCCAATGTGGATGGGATTGCATTCTTAATGAAGAAAAATAAAATCGATGTACTTACGGGAGTAGGTTCTTTCGTTGATAAAAACACGATAAAAATCACGGCCAAAGACGGTAAGGAAACTCAGATCACGACAGAGAAAGTAATCATTGCAACCGGGTCAAAGCCAACACCCCTTCCTTTTGCTCCCTTTGATAAGAAAAGAATTATTTCGAGCACCGAAGCATTGGAGTTAAAGGAAATACCAAAGCATTTGATTGTAATTGGTGGCGGTGTGATCGGTATGGAGTTAGGATCGGTGTATGCGCGTATCGGATCGAAGGTTACCGTGGTTGAGTTTTTGGATAACCTGATTCCAACGATGGATGGAACTATGGGCAAGGAATTAACCAAGGTGGCCAAAAAACTGGGCATGGATGTATACCTCGGCCACAAAGTGACTGCAGTTGAGAACAAAGGAAAGGAAGTGGTGGTGAAAGCAGAACCAAAAAATGGTGGAACTGCCGTGGAGTTGAAGGGTGATTATTGTTTGGTCAGCATTGGAAGAAGACCCTACACCGATGGACTTGGCTTGGAGAAAGCGGGCATTGAACTGGACAAGGGAAAAATTCCGGTAGATGATCATTTGAGAACCAAAGTGAATAACATCTATGCGATTGGTGATGTGGTGCGTGGCGCGATGTTGGCTCACAAAGCCGAGGAAGAAGGAGTGATGGTTGCTGAACAATTAGCTGGACAAAAGCCGCATATTAATTATTTGCTGATTCCTGGAGTTGTGTATACGTGGCCGGAAGTAGCCAGTGTAGGGTATACGGAAGAGCAATTGAAAGAATCAGGCCGGGCTTACAAAACCGGAAGTTTTCCATACAAAGCATTGGGTCGTGCCCGAGCTTCCATGGATTTGGATGGATTAGTAAAAGTATTGGCCGATAAAAGCACGGATGAAATTTTAGGTATTCATATTATTGGCGCCCGAGCTGCAGATATGATAGCAGCCGGAGTTACCGCAATGGAATTCCGTGCTTCCGCAGAGGATATTGCAAGAACTTCTCATGCACACCCTACGTATATGGAGGCAGTGAAGGAAGCCTGTCTGGCGGCAACTGCGAACAGACCTATTCATATGTAGTATTTAGTTCTGGAGGGATTCGCATTAGCCATTCACAAGAGTGGCTATTTTTTTTGGTTAACTAATAATTTCGAATTCACCCAACTTCGTATTATCAAGGATATCACTATCGGAATCAGAAATACATTAAGTTGTTGCGGTAGAAAAAACCAGAAAATCAGAGTGGCTGTTAAAAGAAGAGCAATTCCCAAAAAGTATTTAGCTAGCCGGGGTTGAGGGCTTTTCTTTAACAAAAGAATTCCTGCCACTGCATGTAAAGGAAACGCCCAAAGTAAGTTGAAGTTTTTAGCTGCAGCCTGGTGATCAGTTGCGGTCCATAAAAGCAATAACAGAACTCCCACCCAGCCAACAACTGAAAATACAGTTACATCAAACCACGTTGATAGTATTTTTCTTTTCAAGTCGTAATAGGTTAGTGCAGCGGTCATCAGCAAGAAGACATTAAATACAATCCATGGATGAAAGAAACTAAAGGGGATACCTTCCGGGATTTCTTCATACACCGAGATTTTTTGCTTTACTATAGGATTCGAATTCAGGGTTGCATGGTCGAAGGATGATTCAATGTAGTCAGGTAAGAACATGTATTCGTAAGGCGTAGCTGTTTTGTCCATGGGTAAACCCAAACAGATATCAATCCCCAGATCACCCCAGGGTTGAGGACTTAAATACAAATCGGTGAGTTCCCGGATGGTATAGTCCGTTTTAATGAAGGAACCATCAAATTTTATTTGATTCTGAAGCACTTCGACAAGTACATCCCTGATTTTGGTGGCGCAGTTGTTATAGAAATAATCGTAGCGATAGGTTTGATTTTCGGGGCGGGCATTCCATTGTAGATAGTCAAAAACCTTTTGCTTTTGTTCGGCCGTTAAGTCAAGTATTTGTTCATGAACGAATCGGTTGTACGAAATGTAATAGTCTCGAAAGAGGGGATAAGGATAAACACCCAGCTTGTAGTAAAGATACCCGCGTGCAAAATTCAAATAGAAGTTAGGCTGATCAAAATCAAAGACTCCATAGTTATAAGCATAATCGATTTTTAAAGCAGGGTCGTAAACCCGAATGGCACTATGACCAAAGGCAGCATACAATTCCTTTTTGTAAGGGCCACACGTGATAATTGAAACCTGAGCGCTATCGGTCAGGGAAACATTTTGTGAGTAACTATAGAATGAAATAAGTAAAAACGAAAGGATTACGGTTTTCCGCATAGTGAAATAAATAGCCTGAAAGATAAAACAATCAGGCTCCAAAAGGTAATTTTGACTTTACTGCATGATTGGAAATTTTAACGATAGCTGGAATCTGGTAAAGAAAATGACCCCTGCCCGTGTGGCCAATGCGGTTGGGGTACTATCCAGTTACCAGTATTCGCGAATCGCAGGGAAGCCATCGCACTGGGCAATGCCCATGAGTATTGCCATAGAGCCTACTACATCCTGTAACCTGCGCTGCCCTGAGTGTCCATCGGGTTTGCGTTCCTTTACCCGGCCTACCGGAATGTTGCAGTCCGAATTATTTAAAAAGACAATCGATGAATTAGCCAACACCCTTTCTTATCTCACGTTTTATTTTCAGGGCGAACCCTATTTGCATCCACAGTTTTTGGAATTAGTTCAGTATGCAGCTTCGCGAAGGATTTATACGGCCACGTCTACCAATGCTCATTATCTAACGGATGAGATGGCAAAGAGGACAATTGAATCCGGACTTGATAGATTAATAATTTCTATTGACGGCACTACTCAAGAGACTTATGAGGCTTATCGGATTGGCGGGAAGCTTGATAAAGTAATTGAAGGAGCAAAGAATATTGTTCGGTGGAAAAAAGAGTTGAAATCACTCACACCCTTTGTAGTGTTTCAGTTTTTGGTTGTAAAGCCCAACGAGCACCAGGTCGAGGCAGTATATAAATTGGCAAATGAAATTGGTATTGATCATGTCGCATTGAAGACCGCGCAAATCTATGATTACAAAAGTGGTTCGGAATTAATCCCCACCCTTGATAAGTATTCACGCTACCAGAAAATGGAGGATGGCACGTACTCCATTAAAAATGAATTACTAAGTCATTGCTGGAAAATGTGGCAGAGTTGTGTGATCACCTGGGATGGAAAAGTTGTGCCGTGTTGTTTTGATAAAGATGCGCACTATGTGATGGGAGATTTACAGCAACAATCCTTTAGAGATATCTGGCAAAGCGAAAAATATAATTCCTTTAGGGCAACGATATTGCGATCACGTGATGAGATAGAGATGTGTAGGAATTGTACAGAGGGAACCAAGGTGTGGGCTGAATCTTAAAGCCCCTTGGCTTTCAGTTCTTTTTCAATCTTTTGTAAATCAATAGCCCCGCATTTTCCGCAGCCGGATTCGCAGGCATTCTTGGCCTGAAATGAGCGATAGAGTAGCCTGCCTAAATAGGCGGCAGCACCAACAAAAAGACCAATAACTATGATTTGCTGAATCATGTTGTAAAACTACCTAATGGGTTGTCATTTAAACAAATACATCACTGAAATGATTCGTCCGTTATCGGACGAATGACTCCGAATTTGAACAACTGAATTTTCTAAACCTCCGGTGCTTCCTTGAAAACAGCGATTTTGGCCATGGCATCAATCTGGTATAGCATGCTGAATAATCATACTTGAAGTGTAAAATAGAACTTATAACCTGACCAGCGCATCTTTTTATTCAATCCCGATTTTATGTTTAAGAACTATTTAGTTACAGCCTATCGCAATCTGGTGCACCAAAAGTCGACTGCAATTTTGAATGTAGCCGGCCTTACCTTAGGTGTTACCGGAAGTATTCTTCTTTTCCTGTTACTTCAACACCATCTCAGTTTTGATAAATTTCAAAGTAAGTATGATCGTATTTATCGGGTAGCAACGGCTTCCAAAGGAAATGATGGGGGATTAAATTATACTCCTGGGATTCCGTCTGTATTACCACCAGCCTTCCGAATTGATTTCCCACAGGCAGAAGAAGTTCTATTTACACAATATAATGCTGGGGCTCTTGTTTTAATTCCACAACCAAACGGAGAATTCAAAAAGTTCTCCGAGCCAGGCGGAGTAGCCTATAGCGAAGCCAATTACTTCCGGATTTTTGATCGGGAAATAATCAGCGGAGATGTAGAAAAATCATTGGATGAACCGAACGAATCCGTTATCAGTCAGTCGCTGGCGAAGAAATATTTTGGCCACGAAGATGTAATGGGTGAGGTATTCAAGTATGGTGATCGTGAATTTAAAATTGGTGCGGTTGTGGCCGATGCACAGATTAATACCGATATGCCCATCAATCTTTTTCTTTCGTATGAAACAATACGCAAGGAAAATGAGGAACATGGTTGGGGAAGTATCTGGAGCGATGAACACTGCTATTTCTTATTGAAGGAAGGGGAGTCCATTGCTTCGATTGAGCAGCAGATGGCATCTTTTGTTAAAAAGCATCACACGGAAAACAATTCTGATGACACACAATTTGTTATTAACCCACTTTCAGACTTACATTTTGACGACCGGTTTGGCAACTATAACTACAATACCGTAAGCAAGGCCAACCTGATCGCCTTGGGTATTATCGCTTTATTCCTTATTGCAACAGCCTGTATCAATTTTATTAATCTTGCAACAGCTGAAGCTGTAAAGAGATCAAAAGAAGTTGGTATCCGAAAGTCATTGGGTAGTTCCCGCGCGCAATTAATCTGGCAATTTTTGGGCGAAACGAGCCTGGTAACTTTTCTCGCGGTATTGTTCTCCCTTGGGTTTGCCCAGATGTCGTTGGGTTACCTCAGCTCTTTTTTGGAAGTTCCGCTTACCCTAAACCTGTTTAGCAATCCCGGTCTTATTGTATTTATAACAGTTATCTTCTTCATGGTTTCCTTTCTTTCCGGGCTTTACCCGGCCCTGGTTATTTCTGCATTTAAACCGGTTGTGGCGTTGAAGAATCAAATTTCTAATCGTAACTCTTCGGGTTTTCGCTTACGCCAGGGTTTGGTTGTTGTACAGTTTTTTATCTCACAGCTTCTGGTGATACTAACCATTGTAATTATCTCTCAGATGAATTATTTCCGCAATAAAGATTTAGGATTTAAGAAGGATGCCATTGTCACACTACCAATTCCTGAACAAGAAAAACCTGGTGCAGACTCAACAGGAACAAGCAAAATGAGAACATTGGCAACCCAGCTTTCGCAATTGGCTGGTGTTGAAAAATACAGCCTATGTTTTTCACCTCCTTCTTCTCAAAATATTATGGGTACTGGGTTTATTCTGGAAGGTCAGAGCGATGATATGAGAAAAGACACTCAGTATAAACCTGTGGATGGAAATTATCTGGATCTTTTCGAGCTAAAATTAATAGCTGGTGAAGGTATAGAAGATTTGGATACTGCCCGGAGTGTTTTGGTGAACCGTAAATTTACTGAAGTAGCAGGTTTTGAAAGGCCGGAAGATATAATAGGAAAAAGAATTCGGGTTATGAGAAAAGTTGTGCCGGTAGCAGGGGTAGTGGAGAATTTTCATACCATGTCGTTAGGGAATGAAATTGAACCTACGGTATTGCTTAATCGTATAGACCGCTATCAAACTCTTTCGTTACGTATAAGTCCCCAATCGTTTCAAACCTTATTACCTGAAATTCAGAAACTTTGGGAAGCAACCTACCCGGAGTCAATTTTTGAATATCAGTTTATGGACGAGTCAATTCGCAACTTTTATCGCGGTGAGCAAAGAGCTTCAGTAATGTTGACTATATTCTCTTCGCTTGCAATTGCTATCGGCTGTCTTGGCCTATTTGGATTGGCAACATTTATGGCTAATCAGAAGACAAAAGAAATTGGAGTCCGCAAGGTGTTAGGGGCTTCGGTAGAAAGTATTTTATTACTATTCTCGAAAGAATTTGTCATCTTAATTGCCATTGGCTTTTGCATGGCAGCCCCGCTTGGTTGGTTTTTTGCTAAGCAATACCTCGATCAATTTGCATATAAAATTAGTGTGGGACCCTCCGTATTTTTGATTGGGTTGTCGGTAACTTTTCTGATTGCTTTTATCACTATTGGATACCGGTCTTTAAAAGCAGCTCTTGTTAATCCAGCTCAGTCATTGAAATCGGAATAGGAAAGCAATCAGACAAACCACTTTTCGCGGACAACAGCAAGCATTTGGGCATGAACTTTACCTGCTGCGCATAATTCATTACCATGCAGGTAATTTGTTCCTCCTGAAAAATCGGTAACTCGGCCCCCAGCTTGTTGAACAAGAAATGCACCACCGGCTACATCCCAGGGTTTTAAATTGTATTCAAAAAAACCCTCTAATCTTCCACAGGCCACGTAGGCTAAATCAATTGCCGCACTTCCCAATCTGCGAATTCCATGAGTTTTTTCTAAAAAGATTTTAATGATTTCGAGATAGTCTTCTTTTTTTTCAGAATGGTAGTATGGAAACCCAGTCGCAAGAAGACTCTCTTCTAATTTAGTAATAGAAGAGATTCGGATTTCTTTTTGATTGCAATACGCAGCACCTCCTTCAATGGAGTGAAAGCACTCCTTGTGACTTACATCGTACACAATACCCAAAATGGTATTCTCATTTCTCTGAAGTCCAATGCTGATGGCATACAAAGGTAAGCCATGTAAATAATTCGTAGTACCATCCAGGGGGTCAATGATCCAGCGATAATCATTGCTGCCTGCTACCTCAGTGCCTTCTTCAGCTAAAAAACCTGATCCGGGGAGCAAGTGGCTCAATCTGGTTACCAATCTCTTTTCAGACTCTTTATCGACATATGAAACAAGGTTGCTAAAACTTCCTTTTTGTTCAATTTTAGAAAGATCAAAGCCTTCATTCTCTTTTCTCATAAAATCGCCCACCTCCTCACATAATTCTATCACATCGCGCTCTAATAATGATAAGTTCATTTTTTACGAGTTTGGTTTTTGACAAACGACAATAATATAATTAACACTGAAATCCAGGCAGCGGTTCTTGCGATTAACTCTCCTTGCTTCAGGTATTTCTCAGACCCGGAGATACCCTGAGTATATAACGCAATCATTTCAACATGGTTAATACCTGTTGTTTCTGTTTGATAGGAATAGAGGATGGGTACAATAATTACAGTAATGCCAGCGGCAAAATAGTACCCATTAAATTCTCTTTTCCGAAAGAATGTCAAATAGAACAGCAGATTGACCAATAATATCCAGAAAGACGTGCCAAGATATCCGACATGGTATGTCCATTTAAGCCAGGATGCCTGTAGTTGCAATGCATCCGCAAGAAAGATTGTTTGCTCAGACCAGGGCAGTTTCAACAGAATATACTCAGCCCCCAACCAAAAAAAGATAATTGTAAATTTTCCTAATCGGCTGCCAAGGCTTTGATACGCGAATGAATATCCAACAAATGTGAGTGTAAATAGAATGGACTGAGCCAGCACAAAAACCAACAGCTGAATGTTGAAAAGTTGGGCTGCGAACAGGGAAACCGAGAGTGACAGTAGAATAAGTTCAAACCGATTCCATGGAGATTTGTGATCCTTTGCCTGGTCGCTGATTGCGAATAAGGGAGCAAAGCCTAAGAAGATGAGAACCGGAAATGATTTCATTAACCAACCCGCTGTAAGTAGTAAGGTGGCGATTGCGAAAAGCACCCACGGGTTGTAAGGCAGATTATTCTTTTTTGCCATCGATAACGATTACAATTTCCCCTTTTACATCTTTCTTTTTAAAATGCTCCAATACTTCATAGACCGCGCCCGACCGTGTCTCTTCATGAAGTTTGGTTAACTCACGCGAAACAGAAACCTGACGATCCGGACCAAAGAATTCTACCAACTGTTCGAGGGTTTTAATCAGGCGGTGCGGAGATTCATAAAGTATAATGGTTCGGTCTTCTTCAGATAGCTTCTTCAATAAAGTCTGTCTTCCTTTTTTGTGTGGAAGGAAGCCTTCGAACACAAACCGATCTGTGGGGAACCCTGATTTTACCAATGCCGGTATCAAGGCACTGGCCCCGGGCAAACAATCAATTTGCAGGCCGGCTTTCAATGCTTCCCTAACTAACAGAAAGCCAGGATCGGAAATACCCGGTGTGCCTGCGTCACTTATCAAGGCCATTACCTCACCTTGTTGCAGACGTGCAATTAAACCGGCCAGTGTTTTGTGCTCATTAAAAATATGAAAACTCTGAAGCGGTTTTGAGATTTCGTAGTGCTTGAGAAGAAAGCCTGATGTACGGGTGTCTTCGGCCAAAATGGTATCCACTGATTTTAACACTTCCAATGCCCGGATAGTAATATCAGATAGATTGCCGATCGGTGTGGGCACCAGATAAAGAGCGGTTTTTCCAGATTCCACGTCTATACAAGTTGATCAATAGCTTTGGCAAGTTTCCGATCCTTATCAGTAACGATATCTCCGGCATCATGTGTTGAGAGTTCGATATTCACTACGTTGTAAACATTTGTCCACGAGGGGTGATGATCCATCTTTTCGGCTATCAAGGCCACTTTAGTTATGAAACCAAAAGCCTGCGTAAAATCTTTAAACTTAAAGTTCTTTTTAAGACGATTATTTTCTTCTACCCACATACATTTTTAGAATTACATTATAAAGTTAGAAGAAACTCAGAACCCTTTGCAGGGTTTCGTAAGATCATTTACAAAGCGATGATTCCTTCAATTTGGGCAGCTGTCTGGTAGATTTCAATTACTGCATCGCTGGAGGGCATCATCATTTTCAGGGTAACGCTTGTATAGTTACCGTTTTTCGAAGGCTTTTCAGTAGAAGTATGTTTTTGGAATAATGCTTTCACTTCTTGCTCTTTGCCTTTGGGTACGATAAACTTAAATGTGTACAAGGCCGGCCAGGCATAATGACGGTCGAGTTGTTCGCGAAATTTATCGAGCCATTGTTGATCCATGGTAAAATAAAAAGCGTCCCGGAGTCAGGATTCCGGGACGCTGGTTAAAATGAATTTTATAATTAAAAGTATTTATAACGCTTGTCTTGAATATTAGCACCTTCTTTCAAGGCCTCTGAAATACTATAGCCGGCTCTTCCGTTCAATCCCTGTAGCAATTGATTTTTGAATACCGCATAGTCCCCCACGGCCGGAGCAACAGTTTTGTTCTTCAACTCTACTACCAATACGCCATTCTCACCGGCAAACGGTTGTGATTGTTTCCCGCCTTCAAGAGAGAAGATTTTACCCACCGCTACCGGATCAAGACCCACACTGGGCAAGGTGTTAGAGTTTAATTTAAGATCGCTGGATGAGCTAACAATGGCATCGGAGCCAAAGGCTTTAGCCATTTCTTCCAATGTGCCTTTCTTAGCATTGAGTGTTTCAATGATTTTTTTACCCTTAACTTCATTGAGTACAGCTGGTTTTATTTCTTCTTTTACATCTTCGAAAGAGCGAATGCCTTCTTCTGTTTCTCCTGTCATAACCGCTACAGTATAATCGGCATCAAGGTCAAATACATCAGATACTTTTCCAATCTTGGCATCACGGAAAAGCCAGGTTATCATGGCACGGGCATCCCCAAGTTCATTGATTCTGCGATCGGCAGTTTTCAAGTTATTCGCATCCATCACGACAAGGCCTTCCTTTTTTGCTTTTTCTTTAAACTCTTCTACACCCGATAAGTCGCTGGCAAATGTCTGAGCCTTTAAGAAAGCTTCGTTTTGAGTTTCATCACTGGGCGCAATGGCAAGTTCGATGGTAGCAACTGAATACGTTGTATAATCGGCAACTCCCGTTACCTCAATTATATGATAGCCAAATGAGGTTTCAACCACATCGTTTATTAAGCCTGTTTTCTTTGCATTGAACACCGCCTGATCAAAGGGCTTTACCATTTGTCCGGTTGTAAACCAACCAAGGTCTCCACCCTGTGAGGCAGTGCCATCAGTTCCAAATTCACGGGCCTTTGCAGCGAAGTCTGCGCCAGCCTTAATTTCGCCCAGGATTTTTTTAGCTTTTTCTTTAGCTACTTTCTTGGCAGCATCCGATTCGTCATCCCACCGAATCAAAATGTGACTGGCTTTGGCATTGCCTACAGTGTCCTTACCAAAACGAACCACCTTTACTACCTTAAATGAACCACCATCTAAAAATGGTCCGATTACAGTTCCGGCAGTCAATTTATCTTTCTGATCACTCAAGAATGTTGGAAGGGTTGAGCTAGAGTATTTGGTAAACGGTTCACTACCTTCTGTGTTGGACGCAGCAAAGACTGAATCCTCAGATACAGTTTTAAAGTCTGCAGCTAATTTCTCAAGATCTTGTTTGATTTGAGCGGAGTCAGCAGCCGAAGCCGCGATGGGGAAAGAAACATAACTCAAATTGCGAGTCTGCTCGGCTTTATATTTTCCTTTGTTTCGGTTATAATAATCCCGAAGGTCACCGTCCGAAACAGTGGAATCGCTGATAACAAAAAACGGTACATAAAGATATCTCACCTCGGCCACATCATTTTGAGTATGATAATCTCTTTCGGCTTCGGCTTCGGTTACGTAATTGGTTTTTACGAGCAGGTTTTCATATTTAATGCGCTCGCGGCCTAACCCAAGATCCCGTTGAAAAGTACTCCAACGGTATTTTGCTTCCTGCCATCCGGCAAGTGCCTGCGGATCAAGTGGAGCTGGAGCATTGAATTGATTTATGTATTCAATCAGTCTTCTGCGATCAAAATTTCCGGCAGAATCAAGGAAGGATGACTTAACGTTTTCATCAATATTTTTTCCCTGAATCATGTCCCAGACTTCATCGGTGGTAACTTTTACGCCAACCTTCTCAAATTCAGGCTTAATCGCTTTCTGTGAGATAAGCAGGTCCCACGCCTGCTGCTGCAAAAGAGGTCTTTCACGCTCACCTGGCTGACGGCCAAAATTCAGAATGTAATTGTTTTCACGCTCCTGAACAGCTGCCTGATATTCTTCAAGAGTAATGGTGGTGCCACCAATTTTTCCTACTGTATTTTCATTTCCGAATACAGAGCGGGGCCCATTCCCGAATAAGTCGTTTAAGATGAAGGCCGAGATGGCCACGGCCACAAAACCCACTACCCACTTGGTCATCTTGTTCCTCAACGTTCCAATCAATGCCATAAGAGAAATTTATAAAGTTTGTATTGTTTGTTTACGGTGTTTTTGAGGCTTTTCAATGCGAATAAGCCCGTTTGTTTAAAGAACCGCAAATTTAACCCGTTATATCAATTCAGCAAAGGGGAGTTTTAATAATACTTGAATTTAATAGATATTGGTAATCAGGCACTTATGCGGGATATAACCGACCTATTAGCTATCTTTTTTTACGATAGGTATAGATAAAAAATAGCATGACAGCCATCATTACCAGCCAGTAGGCCTGACCAATGCCAACGGCCATTATTTCGTAGATGGCAATGATAACGAAAAAGGCTGCAAGGGAAAGAATGAGTATGTCCCAAAGTTTCATAGATAAGGGCTGTTAAACGACATATAATTACTCTTCTACAACAAACTCACCTTCCGGGTTTTTAATTTGATACGTTGACAAGTCTTGGGCTGCGTCCAGGCCGGTGCCATAAATGACTTCGTTTTGAAGTTTGATGGTTACAAACTTATCGGTGAAGATTTTTTTTGTATCCTGTTTCCAGAAAAGTTCTTCGGTATTGAGTTTTTCCTGTTTTTCAATGTTGACTACTTCCACAGCTCCCCGACCACGCCATTTGTTCTCTTCCTTAAAGTAATAAGCACTGTTTGCGGTTAGGGTTGAGGTCATCTTTCCGAACTCATCAAAAAACTCGATATAAATACCTTCCGGAAACTCCCGATCACCATTTTGGAATTCGAATATTTTTTTGGCTTTCAATAGTACTTTGACAACTTCTTTTTCCGAGTAGTACATCACTACATCTTCAGCTTCGCTTAGAGGACCTTCGTACAAAACGGGTTTAGCAGTTTCCTGAGTGGTGCATCCGGATAACCCTATACACAATAGAACGGTCAGGCCTGAAATAAGGGTTCGTGATTTAATATCGGATGCGCTCACTCTATTCATAAACGAAGAAGGCTGGCTTAATAGGCCAGCCTTCCGTGAAGTTTGATTAATTATTTATTCTTTTCCTCGTGTCTTCAATACTACTGTTTCACCGATCCAGCAAGAGATTGTTTTGGTATCACCCTCTTTCCAGTTCAATTCAAATAATTCTGTAACGGAAGGAAACTGAGCGCGTGCTGCATTCATTTTCTGCTGGTCACCCGCCTTAGCATACATGTCATAAGCCGCCAGATATACCAATCGATCCTCTGCCAGGCTTGATCCTTTTGCACAATCTTTAAACGATCCCATATACAAATCGCCTATCTTTTCATAACCTGTCTTACTAGTGGCATCTGCGGCAATGGCTTTGCGGTAAGACTCACGAGCCGCTGTTTTGTTTCCCTTCTGCGATAGGATATCGCCTTGTAAAGCATAAGCATCCGCTTTATCCTGATTGGTTGTAGCCAGTGTAATCGCTTCGGTAAACAAGGTTTCTGCTTTTGCCATGTTACCATTCTTAGCGTATACTTTACCCATATTTTTAGCCAAACCATAATCCGGGCTCACCTTATGGATCTCTTCGGCCGCCTCTAGCCAGAGTGGATCTTCAATACAACCACCCATCGTCATGAATTGGAAGATCTTTTTAGCAAGAACAATATCACTTGGATTTTGCTTGAATTTAGGGGCGAGATTCTTTTTTACGAAGTCGCAATCAATCTTAACTCCACACTTAGGAAGGATATCGTCAATTGCTTCTTTGCTCTTTTTCAAGCGATCAACCACGTCTTGCTTATTTTCAGCTTGGGCCTTTTTGATTTTGGCATCGATAACTGCTGAAACCTTATCGTACCGCTGTAAAATTTGTTCTTCGTTTAAGTTTTTGAGAAGGGCAACATTTAACTGAACCACCTTCATATAAGCTTCAAGATTATTATCCTGCACATTATTTCCGCTGATCTCATACACTCTATCATATAGAGCCAATACCTCTGCTGTTTTAGCTTTATTCTGACCATTGTAAGCTAGTGCGTATAAGGCTTTTCTATTTAATACATTAACCTCGTCACCACAATTGGCAATCCGCATGTCGTAGATCAACATTAAAGAGTCTATCAGTACTTGCTTTTTAACAGGGTCTTTTTCGGCTGTGGCAAGCTTATTGTAAATTTCACCACCTTCAATGTATAGCTTGGTATTCCACTGAGGAGCATTCTTGACCATCCACTGCCAGGCGGGTACAGCGGCCCGATAATTTCCTTGCTTATACGCATCACCATAAACAGCTACTTGCTCTTCTGCTTTTGCCTTGTCTTCAGGCCATTTGAACTCCTTGCACTGTGAAAAACCCGTTACAGTAGCGAGGGTCATGAAAGCGAATCCCAGCAGTGATGATTTCATTTTCTTTTTCATTGTTCGTTAAGTTATTTATTCAAATCTTCTTCGGATAAACCATTGGTCGTTAAAAGTTGCACCAAAGTAAATCTTAAAATAGTTTTCTTCAATCGTATTGTCCTGCAGATTTCCTCTTTTTCCGATTTTGAATGCAAAATCGAGGCTTGAAATTCTGCTGACTGGCATAGAGAACCCAAAATTAATGCCAAAATCTTTAACGGGCATGCCGTTAATCAAATACGGGTATTTGTCATAGCTTACGCCTGTTCGGTATGTTATCCGCTTTAAATAACTGGTCATGGCGGTTACATCAGGGGTAAATTCTGTACCAACTGATAATCTCCAGCCCTTAGTGGTTTCCCTGGTTTCTTCTTTATAATCCTGATACTGAGTATAGTCCAATAGAATAAAATCAGTACCTACCAGCCATTTATCTCCTTTTCCAAAGGAAATTCCCGCTGTCAGTATTTGAGGCAAAGTTATCGAACCAGGTTCGTTATTAACCAAAATGGTAGAGTCCACAAGGCCTGTGGAGTTTCTTTGTTCAATTTGAGAGTAGTTTTCTGTCTTAAGGTCAGTTTTAAAATCATAAACCAACCCCAGGTTGAATTTGTAGTTCTTTCTAAACAAAGAATCTACATGGTACGAAAGGCCTAAAGTAAAATCAAAATCCTTCACATAGGTTCGTTCATAAACCGTTGGATAATAGGGGATCGGTTGGGCACTTTGAGTGAGGGTATTCGTGTATTCGTTAATTATTGAGCTAAATAGGTAGGTCGCCTTTACTCCAACCGAAAGGTTTTTGTGTAATGCAACTCCATTTGACCAGGCAAACTGATTGATGCCTCCCTTGCCAGTTTCTTCTACCTGCACAGTATTTGTACTTCCTTCTATAACATCAGTATAGTTAAGACGATAATTCACATTGGAGTAAGGGGCTAAGCCTAAAGAGGTAGACCATCGGCCAAGCTTTACCGGGAAGCCCATAATTAGATAGTTTAAATTTGCATTGCCGTTCGATTCTGAAGTACCATTCCCTATAACAGTTCTTCTTTCGCCAATAAACCCAGCTTCAAATGTCGTGATCCTGTTAAACACCAATAGCGCGGGATTTTGGTTATTAATGTAAAAATATTGTGGATTGCTGACCCCTACACCCGCCATTCCCTGATTGTGGGCCAGTGCATTTCCGTAATATTCACCGATTCCCAAATACGAAAAGGGTGTCATGGCAGCCTGCCCTAATACCCCAAGCGTGGAGAACAAGGAAAAACCAAGTATACAAAGGGTATTCTTCTTAAAATTCAGCATGATAGCGCAAAATCCTGTTCAAACCGGTCAAAACGAGATCAGGGGCTACAAATATGGGGTGTTTAAGCCTGTTTTCAAAAAACGAATAACTCCCACCACACAAAATTACCTTCACCTCCGGGTATAACCCCTTGTACTTTTCGATGATACCAGCTACTTCAGCAAGTACTCCATTCATAACTCCACTTTGCATACATGATTCGGTGCTATTTCCAATTAGTCGGGCTTCGTTTACAGGCTTAACCAGGGGTAACCGGGAAGTAAACGCATGCATGGCTTCAAATCGCATAGCGATGCCGGGCGAAATGCCACCACCCTGATAGATTTTATTATGACTTATAAATTCATAATTAATGCATGTACCCACATCAATCACCAGGCAGTCTTGTTCAGGGAATAATTCAAAGGCACCACAGGCAGCCGCAATGCGATCAACCCCTAAGGTATCTGGTGTTGCATAAGAAACTACAATAGGAAATGTAAGTGATGAGGTAAGTGCAATTTTTTTCCCCTGTGTTGAGGACCAGGTAAGAATTTCTTGTGGATCATGATTGACAGAACTGACAAGCACATGATCAAATGAGTTGTTAATCATGAACTCTTTTAATTCTTCAGGACGTACAAAGTGTTCCTTCAGAACCAACGCGGAGCCATCGAACACCCCCACTTTAAAACGTGTATTGCCTGAGTCAACAACCAGATTCATATTCTCGAAAAGACCTCAAAAGTAAGCAAAGAAGTTCCAACCATGATTTTAAATATCTTTGAAGGGTTAAAGTTTATAGGATGAAAGACCTGCTTCAAAAGTTTGAGACCAAGCGACCTGAAATTGTATTTGAGTGGAAAGACAGCGAGACCGAGGCCGTAGGTTGGGTAGTTATTAACTCTCTGCGCGGTGGCGCTGCAGGAGGCGGAACACGGATGCGCATAGGATTGGATAAAAGAGAGGTTGAATCATTGGCAAAAACAATGGAAATTAAATTCACGGTTTCAGGCCCTCCGATAGGCGGGGCAAAGTCAGGAATTAATTTCGACCCGAATGATCCGCGCAAGGCAGGTGTGCTTCATCGGTGGTATGCTGCCGTAATGCCCTTGCTCAAATATTATTATGGTACGGGAGGCGATTTGAATGTAGACGAAATTCATGAAGTGATTCCGCATACAGAAGATGTAGGTATCTGGCATCCGCAGGAGGGAGTTTTTACCGGGCACTATAAACCCACAGAACCACAAAAAGTAAATCGAATCGGTCAACTTCGTCAGGGTGTGATTAAGCTTATTGAGGATGCAAAGTACACACCAACCCTTCAAAAGAAATATACAATTGCCGATATGTGCACCGGGTATGGTGTGGCAGAGGCAGTGCATCATTATTATACCCTGTGGGGCGGAACGTTGGAAGGCAAACGGGCTGTTGTACAGGGGTGGGGAAATGTAGGCGCTGCCGCTGGATTTTATCTTTCGCAGATGGGGGTTAAGATCGTGGGCATTCTTACCCGTGAGGGCGGATTGATTAATCAGGCTGGATTCTCGCATGAAGAGATTTGTAATCTGGTGGTTAACCGGGAAGCAAATCGATTAGTAACCGATGAACTTTTGTCATTTGATGTTGTCAATCAAAAAATCTGGGATCTTGAATTTGAAGTATTTATTCCGGCAGCGGCTTCGAGACTTGTTACGAAAGATCAGATTGATCGGATGATAGAATCCGGAGTGGAGGTGTTTTCGTGTGGTGCCAATGTGCCCTTTGCCGACCCGGAAATTTTCTTTGGGCCTACGGGCTTATATGCAGATGAGAAAATTTCAGTGATTCCGGATTTTATTGCCAACTGTGGCATGGCCCGGGTGTTTGCCTATTTTATGGAACGGGAAGTGAGCATGTCAGACGAAGCTATCTTTTCAGACATCTCACATACAATTAAAGTGGCACTTGAAAAGACCCGGAAGATCAGTTACTCAAGAAATAAAGTGGCACAAACTTCATTTGAAATTGCTTTAAAGCAACTTATTTAAGTTATATTTTTATTCATAGGCAGATTTTATAAAAGTTAAATCGATCTCTATGCTATTACCCTTTTTACTTTTATTCGTAGGCTTTATTATTCTGATAAAAGGGGCCGATTTTCTGGTGGATGGTTCCGCCTCTATTGCTAAAAAGTATAATGTCTCCAACCTGGCTATTGGGTTGACAGTAGTAGCTTTTGGTACGTCCACACCTGAGTTGTTGGTTAATATTATGTCTTCGGTAAAAGGATATAACGATGCTGCTTTTGGAAATGTAATAGGTAGTAACATTTTGAATTTACTTTTTATCCTCGGTGTCTCAGGGTTGATCTATCCTTTGGTGGTCCATCGTAATACCGTTTCTTTTGAAGTCCCCCTGTCGCTGATCGCGGTAGTTGTTCTTTATATTTTAGTGAATGATTCGCTGGTTTGGGGAAGAGGTGAAAATAGTCTGTCTCGAATGGACGGCCTGATATTACTTGTGCTATTTGGGCTTTTTATGCTTTACATTGCCCGCACCATGAAGAATACTCTGGGTGAAGATGAAGGTACTCAGGTCAAATTGTATAGCGCATGGGTTTCTGTTTTGTTCATTGTTCTTGGACTGGCTTTGCTGGTAGGTGGAGGAAGTCTTGTGGTTGATAATGCAGTGGCAATTGCTAAGCATTACGGGTTGAGTGAAAAGATAATTGGCTTAACCATTCTTGCCGCGGGCACCTCGTTACCTGAATTAGCTACTTCGGCTGTAGCTGCATATAGAAAAAACACAGACATCGCTATTGGCAATGTAGTAGGTTCTTGCATTTTTAACATCTTTTTAATTCTGGGTATCACTGGCACGATTCGCTCAACTCCGTACAATACAATTATGAATTTTGATTTGTATGTGTTAGGGGCTTCCACTATTCTACTCATGATATTTATGTTTACACTTAATCAACGTAAACTGGATCGTTGGGAGGCCTTTCTGATGCTGATAGCTTATTTTGCATACACGATTATACTGGTTGGTATGGAGTAAAATTTAATAAAAAAGGGAGGCATCATGAAAATGATGCCTCCCTTAGTTTAAGTCCTCCCAACTTTATTGTACTGGCGGGTGCACCGCAAGGTAAGGTTGAATAATAAGGTAAATAATAGCTCCCGCAGCGTACCCTAGCAGAGCAAGCAATGAGATTTTCTTAAGGTACCAGATAAAGTCGATTTTCTCGATGCCCATAGCGGCAACACCGGCAGCGGAACCAATGATCAGAATACTACCTCCGGTACCGGCACAATAGGCCAGGTATTCCCACACCATGTGGTCCTGATAGTAAACGTCCATGTTATACATACCCATGCTGGCAGCTACAAGGGGTACGTTATCTACAAGCGCTGATAAAATTCCAATAAGGGTTACAATAATACGTTGATCACCAATTGCATGATCTAGCCATGATGCCAGATGATGCAATATTTGCATTGACTCCAGAGCACCTACTGCTAATAAAATACCAAGAAAAAATAGTACACTGGGCACATCAATCCGTGCAAGTGCACCTGCTACTGTATAATTTTTCTTCACGGCTTCATCCAACTCAGGATTGATAAGTTCTGAAACCACCCAAAGAACACCAAGCCCCAGTAGGATACCCGTATAGGGAGGCATGTGGGTTATGGTTTTAAAAATCGGAACAAACACCAAGGCACCAACTCCCAATATCAACATGAGATTTCCCGAGCGTACAACCCCATCATGACTTTTGGTATCTGTTGCAGTAGTCTCGCCCAAGGTGCCCTTTAACGTAAAGTTGAGATAGATTAGTGGAATGAGCATACAGGCTACGCTGGGCAGGAATAGAGTAATCATTATATTGCCAGTGGAAATCTGTCCGCCAATCCAAAGCATCGTGGTGGTAACATCTCCGATAGGAGTCCATGCCCCGCCTGCATTGGCAGCAATCACAATCATACCCGCAAAGAACAAACGCATTTCTTTATCAGGAATCAGCTTCCGAACGAGTGATAACATTACGATTGTAGTAGTCAGGTTATCCAATACCGCTGAAAGGAAAAAGGACACCCAGCAAATAATCCACAATAGTGTCTTCGGGTTTTTGGTTTTAATCCTATCAGTTATAAACCGAAAGCCATGGTGTGCATCAACCAATTCTACAATCGTCATGGCGCCCATCAGAAAGAATAGAATCTGCGCTATTCCACTGAGATGATGAGATAATTCGGTTGTAACAAATTCACGGTAAAGTTCACCGGAAGAAAGCGCATTGAATTTTTCTCCCAGTTCCACTTTTAGAACCTCTAAAAAAGATGCGTATGATGCACTGTCGGTAACTGCAGCCGAGGGATCGGAAAGAACAAAGAGCGTCCAACAGATTACACCCGCTAAAAGGGCTGAGGCTGTCTTGTTTATTTTGATTGGGTGCTCGAGAGCGATGGCGATGTATCCGATTACGAATACAATAATTACAAGGGCTTCCATAGGACTTGCAGTTAGGTCTATGGTAAATATAGGCGAAAAAACTAATTCCGATTATTAAAATTC
Organism: Cyclobacteriaceae bacterium; assembly: GCA_044229915.1. GTDB lineage: Bacteria > Bacteroidota > Bacteroidia > Cytophagales > Cyclobacteriaceae > ELB16-189. Next base: position 881,003 of record JBGASB010000001.1, on the reverse strand, counting down.
AATTATGACTTTAATCCCGGATAAGCGGCAAGAATTCTTTTTAAAGCTGGCCGTATTCCCCTACAGGTGAAAGATTCCTTCGTTTAAAAGATTTAGCGCTTTGTCTTTTTGAGTGGTCTCTACCAAAATGGAAATATTATTCTGGCTTCCTCCGTAGGATACCATTCGGATTGGCACAGTGGCAAGAGATTGAAATACCTCTTTCAGGACACCTTCTTTCTCCGATAGCATGTTTCCAACAATGCAAATAATGCTCTGGTTCTCGTCTACTTCGATAGTGCCGAAGGTCTTTAGCTCCTCAAGAATAGAAGTAAGATTTCTGTTATCATCAATGGTGAGTGAAACAGCCACCTCGGAGGTAGAGATCATGTCAATTGAGGTCTTATAACGCTCAAATACTTCAAAGACTTTGCGCAAAAAACCATGAGCCAGCAGCATGCGGGATGACTTGATATTAATTGCTGTGATCCCATCTTTAGCAGCAACGGCTTTGAATTGCCCACGGCTGCCTTTATCACTAATGATTGTCCCCGGAGCTTTTTCATCCATGGTGTTTTTCAATCGAACGGGTACGTGATATTTCTGTGCAGGTACTATGGTAGAAGGGTGCAAAATCTTGGCCCCGAAATAAGCAAGTTCAGAAGCTTCATCGAACGTAAGTTCTGCGATGGGAACGGTCTTTTTTACGATTCGCGGATCATTGTTATGCATGCCATCGATGTCTGTCCAGATTTGTATTTCTTCGGCCCGGATGGCAGCGCCAATCAGGGAAGCAGTATAATCACTGCCACCACGTTTTAGATTGTCAATCTCATTGCGATGGTTGCGGCAAATATAACCTTGTGTTACCAGGATATCGACATTACTCATGGTTCCGAGAATGGGTCTCAATCGTTCACTTATTTTTTCCAGCTCGGGTTCCTGGTTCTCATCAATCGACATAAAATGCAAAGCCGGCAGTAAGCGAGTTGGCACTTTTCTTTCCTGCAAGTGATGATAAAATAGTTCGGTAGAAATCAACTCACCTTGAGCCAATAGTTCGCGGTAACTGCGATCGTCAAATTTTCCGGCCGCCAGTAAACGGAACAAACTGAAGTAACGACTTACAATTTCCTGGCCAATGGCCTGATACGCTTCACTCTCATAGAGTTCCTTAATAAACTGCTGATAGTGTTTTTCAAGTCCGGCAATTTCCTGTTCTGCGGCTGTCTGTTGCTGAGCCACCAAATGATCACCAATTCGTACCAGTGTGTTGGTGGTGCCGCTGAGTGCAGAGAGCACGACAATCTTTTTCCCTGGCATGCTTAGCACGAGGTTCGCAATTTTCTTCATCCGTTCAGGCTTGCCTACTGAGGTGCCTCCAAACTTTACAACCAGCATAATCCTTTTATTTAAGGGGCGTAAAGATAGTTTTGATTGTGGGAAAACAGAATCAAAAAAGATAAAGAAAAAAAAGACCCTTTGGGTTTTTACTTCCAAAGGGTCGTTAGTTTAAAGTTAGAGTCTTACGATTACTTAACTTCTTCGTATTCTACATCGGTTGCATTACCATTGCCTCCGGTTGCTCCGGCACCACTGTTGGCTGAACCATTATTAGGTTGAGCTCCAGGATTAGCACCGGCTTGTGAGCCGCCAGCATACATCTCCTGCGAAGCTACCTGCCATGCTGCGTTGAGAGCATTCATAGCATTTTCAATGGCTGCCAGATCCTGGCTCTTATGAGCTTCTTTCAGTTTATCCAAAGCTTGCGTGATCGTTGTTTTATTTCCTTCAGAAAGTTTATCGCCAAATTCTTTCAACTGTTTTTCAGTTTGGAAGATCAGTGAATCAGCCTGATTGATTTTCTCAACACGCTCTTTCTCTTTTCTATCCGTTTCAGCATTGGCTTCAGCTTCCTGCTTCATCTTCTTGATTTCAGCTTCAGTCAATCCGCTGGAAGCCTCAATCCGGATCTTCTGCTCTTTACCGGTTCCTTTGTCTTTTGCAGATACGTGCAAGATACCGTTAGCATCAATGTCAAACGTTACTTCTACCTGAGGTACACCCCGAGGTGCTGGTGGAATTCCATCGAGGTGGAATCTTCCAATCGTGCGATTATCGCGCGCCATAGGACGTTCTCCCTGAAGCACGTGAATCTCTACCGATGGTTGATTATCCGAAGCGGTTGAAAACACTTCTGATTTTTTAGAAGGGATCGTAGTGTTTGATTCGATCAACTTGGTAAACACACCGCCCATGGTTTCGATCCCTAGTGACAATGGTGTAACATCCAACAACAACACATCTTTTACTTCTCCGGTAAGCACACCGCCTTGAATTGCAGCACCTACGGCCACTACCTCATCAGGGTTTACACCTTTAGAGGGTTTTTTGCCAAAAAACTTTTCAACCTCATCAACAATACGCGGAATGCGGGTAGAACCACCTACTAAAATAACTTCGTCAATCTGACTTACTGAATAACCGGAGTCAGCTACAGCTTTGCGGCAGGGCTCAAGCGTTCTGCGGATCAAATCATCACACAGTTGTTCAAACTTAGCGCGTGAAAGTTTCTTCACTAAGTGCTCGGGCACTCCATCCACGGAAGTGATATAGGGTAAGTTGATTTCAGTTTCGGTTGAGCTTGAAAGTTCGATCTTCGCTTTTTCAGAGGCTTCCTTTAGGCGTTGAAGCGCCATTGGGTCCTTGCGTAAATCAATGTTTTTATCGGCCTTAAATTCATCGGCCAACCAGTTCATAATGCGCATATCAAAGTCATCGCCTCCCAGGTGAACATCACCGTTGGTTGATTTTACTTCAAATACGCCATCGCCTAATTCAAGGACAGAGATATCGAATGTACCACCACCGAGGTCATACACCGCAATTTTCATGTCTTTGTTTTTCTTATCTAGACCATAAGCCAGGGCTGCAGCTGTTGGTTCGTTGATGATACGTTTCACATCTAAACCAGCGATCTGACCAGCTTCTTTGGTAGCCTGACGTTCTGCATCATTAAAATATGCAGGAACTGTGATAACGGCTTCTGTTACCGTGGTACCCAGGTAGTCTTCTGCGGTGCTCTTCATTTTTTGAAGAATCATAGCCGAGATTTCTTGAGGAGTATAGAGACGATCTCCGATGCGCACACGCACGGTATCGTTGTTACCACTCTCTACCGTGTAGGATACAATTTTCTTTTCCTCGGCTACATCGCCAAATTTCTTGCCCATGAAGCGTTTGATCGAGGAGACGGTATTTTTGGGATTGGTTATGGCCTGACGCTTTGCAGGATCACCCACTTTACGCTCGCCTTTTCCATTATCCAAAAAACCCACGATGGAAGGCGTAGTTCTACGGCCTTCGCTGTTGGCAATCACCACGGGTTCGTTGCCCTCCATAACGGCCACGCACGAGTTGGTGGTTCCTAAGTCTATTCCAATAATTTTTCCCATGATATGTTCAGTTTTTGATTACAATTTTTTAAGTCAGCATACACCCCTGAACAAGGGTTATGCCAAGGGGTATTTTAAGGGAAAAAGTGACAGAGTGGCAGGAATAGTGAGTCCCAGCTACTGCGACCATTCGGTGGGTGTCCGATCCCAGCGGTGGCCTTTCAACTCAAGCTCAAGGGCTTTGCTAAATCGTTTGCCATCACTCGTGCCTATGTTGGCCTCCACATGTCTTACTTTACGCATGCCCGGGATTATTGTATGTACATCGTCATTGCAAAGAATAAAACGCAACGCCATTTCAGCCATAGACATGCGGCTTGGAATAAGAGGTCGCAAGGCATCGGCATGATCTACACTGGAGTTTAAATTTTCGGGAACAAAATAGGTAGCGCGCCAATCGCCTTTCGGAAAAACAGTGTCTTTGGTTAACGTTCCGGTAAGTGTTCCTTCATCAAAGGGTACACGGGCAATCACTCCAATATTCAGTTCGCGGCAAAGTGGAAATAAGTTGTCTTCCGGATTTTGATCGAAGATGTTATAAATCACCTGTACGGAATCAATGAGTCCGGTTCTAAGGGTATTGAGCACATTGTCAGGTTCCCATCGGTTTACGCTAATACCAAAATGTTTTACTTTTCCTTCAGCTTTAAGTTTTTCAACAGCTTTTTTCCAATCCTCACTGTGGGCCCAACTATCTTCCCACACATGGAACTGTTGCAGATCAATACAATCCACATTCAGGTTTTTCAAACTTTTTTCAGTGTACTCTTGGATATGTGCAGCAGGGAAGCATTCATCCAATGAATAGTTTGCTTTTGATGGCCACTTGAAATTTTTAGGTGGAATTTTGGTGGCGAAATGCAAATGCTTCGAAGCGTACTGGCGCATAAGTTTTCCTAAAATCTGCTCGCTCACCCCGGCACCATAGCCCCAGGCTGTATCAAAAAAATTGCACCCCAATTCGACTGATCGGGCTAATGCCTCATCAACTTCTATTTTGTCAGTTTCTTTCCAACCAGCTAAACCCCACATGCCATAACCAATTTCACTCACTTGCCAATTGGTGCGTCCAAATTTTCTGTATTGCATAATTTTAAGTTTTCAATCTCTAAAATAGTACTTTTGCGCCCACTTTATGACGCTCGAACAGGAAATAGCCAAACGAAGAACATTTGGTATCATCAGTCACCCGGATGCCGGTAAAACAACGCTAACAGAAAAACTCCTTCTATTTGGTGGTGCCATTCAGAAAGCTGGAGCAGTGAAATCATCGAAGATTAAAGATCACGCGCGCAGCGACTGGATGGAAATTGAAAAGCAGCGTGGTATTTCGGTTGCCACGTCTGTCATGGGCTTTAATTATAAGGACATCAAAATCAACTTGCTTGATACACCGGGTCACCAGGATTTTGCGGAAGATACTTACCGCACACTTACTGCGGTGGATAGCGTGATTCTGGTAATTGACTGCGTAAAGGGCGTTGAAACACAAACAGAAAAACTGATGGAGGTGTGCCGGATGCGCAACACTCCGGTATTGTGTTTCATCAACAAGCTTGATCGGGAAGGCCGCGATGCATTTGATTTGCTCGATGAAATTGAAGAAAAGCTGGCTATCAAAGTCAGGCCGTTGAGTTGGCCTATTAGCATGGGTAAAACATTCAAAGGTGTTTATAATTTATATGAGAAAAATCTGAATCTGTTTACTCCCAGTAAGGTTACGGTTCAGGAGAGTGTACAGATAGCAGACATTGCCAGCGCAGAAATCGATACGTTGGTGGGTGAAAATTATGCAAGTCAATTACGGGCCGATGTAGAATTGATTGAGGGTGTTTATCCTGAATTTGAAGCGGAAGATTATTTGAGTGGAAAAGTGGCCCCGGTTTTTTTTGGCAGCGCTGTAAACAATTTTGGCGTGAAGGAATTACTTGACACGTTTATCCGAATTGCGCCACCCCCCATCCCTCGCGAAACAACCTTGCGGGTGGTAAAGCCGGAGGAAGAAAAATTCACGGGCTTTGTTTTTAAGATTCATGCCAACATGGACCCCAAGCATAGGAACAGGATTGCTTTTATTCGCGTATGTTCGGGGCATTTTGAGCGGGGAAGCAATTACTACCATGTGCGTCACGACAAGAGTGTACGCTTTTCGAATGCTACAGCTTTCATGGCGCAAGATCGCGAGACTGTGGACGAAGCCTGGCCGGGTGACATCGTAGGTATTTACGATACGGGTAATTTGAAAATAGGGGATACCCTTACAGAGGGTGAGAAGATGATCTACACGGGCATCCCAAGTTTTTCGCCCGAGATTTTTAAGGAGGTTATTAACAAGGATGCCATGAAGACCAAGCAATTGGAGAAAGGTCTGCTTCAGTTGATGGAGGAGGGGGTAGCCCAGTTGTTTACCTATGAACTGGGAAAAAAGAAAGTAGTTGGTGTTGTAGGAGCTCTTCAGTTTGAAGTAATTCAGTTTCGTTTAAAGAATGAATACTCGGCCTCAGCAGAGTTTGCAGGCCAGAACATTTACAAAGCATGTTGGATCAGCAGCAAGGATCAAAAGAAACTTCAGGAATTCATTGATTCAAAGCAGCGCCACATTGCCCGCGATAAAGACGGAAAATTAGTCTTCATGGCCGAGTCGCGAGCCTGGTTGCAAATGGTGCAAGACAATTTCCCGGAGATTAATTTCCATTTCACCTCGGAATTTAAGGATTGATTTATTGATCCACGTAGTGATAGATCATTTCTGAAACAGTGGCTAGCACTTCGACCCCTGCATCTGGGTCCTCCAACCCTTTTGCAAGAAGTACAACAACATATTTTTTTCCATTGGGCAGATACACTATCCCAGAGTCGTGGCGAACTCCTGTAATTGATCCGGATTTGTGGGCGACTTTGGCATCGGTAGGTAGTTTGGCAGGAATAATATCCTTAAACTTCTGATCCAACAGGATATCAATCATCGCCATACTTGCCTCTGCACTAACCATTTCTTCCCTGGCAATCTTTTCAAAAAGAATCATCAGATCGAAAGCTGTCACTTCATTGTTCAATCCGGCCTGAAAGGCTTTACTATCCTCAACTCCGCGAAGTACGGTTAGATCTTTTACTCCCAGATCGCGCATCGTTTGTGTTACATTTTTAGCATCGACCAATTCAATTATCAAATTGGTCGCCAGGTTACTGCTCACGATAATCATATCATACATCAATGAGTAGATGGTGCGTTTCTCCCCCAGGTGTTGATAGATTAGGGTATCACTGTCGTCTGTTGCGTTCAGGGAATACAAACTACCATCCACAATACTTTTGAATTCATTTTTAATAAGAATAGAATCCTTAACTGAAAACTTTCCTCCGGCCGCTTGCTTATACACCTCTACCATTACCGGAGTTTTCATGGTGCTGGCAGCATGAAAGCGTTCATGTTCATTGATGAATAGCTCTTCACCCGTAGTTAAATCCTTGAAGGCAACGGCAAACGTTCCAGCCTGTTTAGATAATTCCTTCGTGATCTGATCTTTCAATTCTTCTGCCGGTTGGTTCTGTTGGCATGAGAATAATACAAATGCCACTAAAAAATGGATCACGTGTTTAGTCATGGTTCTTTGATTGTTATATATCCGGTTCTAACTTACAAAGTTTTATGACTAGTCCACTACAGGTTTTATACGAAGACAATCATCTGTTGGTGATCAACAAACCTGCCGGGGTGCTGGTGCAGGGCGATGCGACAGGTGATAAGCCATTGGTGGAAATTGGCAAGGAGTATATCAAGGTCAAGTATCAAAAACCGGGAGATGTGTTCTTAGGAGTGGTGCATCGGTTGGATCGGCCCGTAAGCGGAGTGGTTGTTTTTGCGCGAACCTCCAAGGCACTTGAGCGAATGAACACACTTTTTCGTGAGCGCGAAACACATAAAACCTACTGGGCTCTTGTTCATTCAATTCCGCCCAAGCCGGAAGGCACGTTGGTACATTGGCTGGTGAAAGATGAAAAGAAAAACAAGACGACAGCGTATGTACGGGAGAATGCGCAGGGGCAGCGTTCCGAACTGAGCTATAAAGTAATTGGAGAGAAATCCGGATTTTATTTACTGGAAGTAAAACCGGTTACGGGCCGGCCCCATCAGATTCGGGTGCAACTTGCCTCTATGGGTTGCCCTATTGTGGGCGATCTTAAATATGGATATGATAAGCCTGCATCGGATGCCAGCATCGGGCTTCATGCCAGGCAGATTGAGTTTATACATCCGGTTAAAAAAGAACCCATCATTATTTCAGCTGAAGTACCTAAAAATGATCTCTGGAAACCATTTTCCTGAGCAGTGGCTTTACTATCTTGACCGCAAATATGATACATGAGTTGGTTGAATAAGCTACAAGTACGCTGGAATGTAAAAAGCCTATGGCAGGTGATAGTAATTCTCATCGTTTTTGCCTGCACGGGTTTCACGGTGTTGTTTATTAAACGACCACTATTTGAGTATTGGTTTCCTACAGGAACCAAGCCCATGTGGGCCAACATCCTCTACTGGATCTTGATTTTTCCGGTTTATAACGTATTCCTGTTGTTTTATGGATTCGTGTTTGGTCAGTTCCGCTTTTTTTGGGACTTTGAAAAGCGTTTTTTTAATCGAATAATGTCTAACTTTAAAAAATAAACCATATCCCCATGAAGAAAATTATCTATCTGCTATCGGTTGTTTTATTAGGAGCTTGCTCAAGCCCTAAGTATACAGCAAGTTTCAATTCCTATGATACACATTCAGGTAATCGCACAGTTAAAAGTATTGAGACTCCTGCTCCCGCAAGTACAATCAATCCAAATGAATTGATTGCAAGCACTTCAATGGCTCCGGTTGAAATCAAGACAGAGATTGCACCAACAGATGTCCGCAAGACGTATGTACAAATGTCAAAAACAGAGCGTAAGGCTCTCCGCAATCATTTACGTAGTGAAATCAAAACGTATGTGAAGGACCAAAAGAAAAAGTTTGAACCGAACACTGTTCAGGCCACTCATGGTATGGATAATGACTTGAAGCTGGCCTCAATTTTTGGTGCAGTGGGTATTGTGGCATTGATTATTGGTGGAGATGTGTTCTGGATTATAGGCGGGATAGCCTTAATCATTGGCGTTGTCTTCTTCGTCAAGTGGTTGGTGAGGCAATAACTTAACAGATGAATAAATAAAAAAACCCGATCGAGAGACCGGGTTTTTTTATGTGATAAAAACTTAGGATTCAATCCTTCACTCCATCGGCAAGTAAAATAACTTTGTTTTTAAGTACTTCCACAACACCACCGGTAATATGAAGGCGCTCGGAGAGTTCCCTTGACTTATATTCAACCACTCCATCTTTGAGCAAACTCACCAACGGTGCGTGATCATTCAAAATCTGAAAGGAGCCATCTTCTCCCGGAAAGGTAGCCGAAGCAACTTCTCCTTCAAAGATTTTCTTTTCAGGTGTTATTATTTCCAATTGCATAGGAATTATTTAACGTCTGCCATCATTTTCTCACCCTTGGCTATAGCATCTTCAATGCTACCGACCAGGTTAAAAGACATTTCAGGAAGATGATCTACTTCACCATCCATGATCATGTTAAATCCTTTAATGGTGTCTTTGATATCAACCAACGCACCCTTCAATCCCGTAAAGGCTTCGGCAACGTGGAAAGGTTGTGACAAGAAGCGCTGCACACGTCTTGCGCGTGATACGATCAGTTTGTCTTCGTCCGACAATTCATCCATACCTAAAATGGCAATAATATCCTGAAGTTCTTTGTAGCGTTGCAGAATGCTCTTCACGCGCTGCGCACAATTGTAATGTTCTTCACCAACAATGTCAGCACGCAAAATCCGTGACGTAGAATCCAACGGATCCACTGCAGGATAAATACCTAATTCTGCAATCTTACGAGACAATACCGTTGTAGCATCCAGGTGAGCAAAGGTTGTTGCTGGAGCCGGGTCAGTCAAGTCATCGGCAGGTACATAAACCGCCTGAACTGAAGTGATTGATCCATTCTTGGTCGAGGTGATACGCTCCTGCATGGCACCCATTTCTGAAGCCAAGGTAGGTTGATACCCTACAGCGGAAGGCATACGACCTAACAATGCAGATACTTCTGAACCTGCCTGTGTGAAACGGAAGATATTATCGATGAAGAAAAGAATGTCCTTACCTTTTCCCTGACCATCCCCATCGCGGAAATATTCCGCTACTGTTAACCCTGAAAGAGCCACACGCGCACGAGCACCCGGAGGTTCGTTCATCTGACCAAATACGAAGGTTGCTTTGGAGTCTTTCAGTTTTTCATTGTCTACTTTAGATAAATCCCAACCTCCGGCATGAAGTGATTTCATAAACTCAGGACCGTAATCCACGATACCCGCTTCAATCATTTCGCGCAGCAAATCGTTTCCTTCGCGAGTACGTTCACCCACTCCCGCAAACACCGACAACCCGGCATATGCTTTCGCGATGTTGTTGATCAATTCCTGGATCAATACAGTTTTACCTACACCGGCACCACCAAACAAACCAATCTTACCACCTTTTGAATAAGGCTCGATCAGGTCAATAACTTTTATACCGGTAAAAAGAACCTCCGTAGAGGTAGAAAGATTTTCATAGGCAGGTGCCGAACGGTGAATAGGAAGTGAACCTGTTCCTTTTGGTTGTGAGATACCGTCAATGGCTTCACCTACTACATTGAACAGACGACCTTTGATATCTTCGCCAATGGGCATTTGGATAGGAGAACCCGTATCGATTACTTTCATTCCGCGTACCAACCCTTCGGTTCCGTCCATGGCAATCGTGCGAACACGATCTTCACCGAGGTGTTGCTGGCACTCCAGCACCACACGGGTTCCATCTGCTTTGATTACATCCAGGGAATCCAGAATGTTGGGGAGTTTGGTGCCGGGCTCGTCAAACGCAACGTCTACAACCGGACCGATTACTTGGGTGATTCTACCGCTATTGGCCATTGACTATTAGAATTTTAAGATTATCAACTTTAATTGGGATTTCGACTTTAACCAGGCCGAAAAATCCGGACGCAAAAGTAGGTTTTTGCAGGGTTAATACAAACTGGAATGCCAGGATTTATTGGGTTTGAATCAGTGTATTTAATCGCACGTATTTCACTGATCTACAATAATTTAGACCAAGTAGAGGGACTGCAATGACATTTAGGTGCTTTTTAACTCAATGCGAAAGGTGGTACCCTGATTTTCTTCCGAGGATTTAACAAAGATTTTGCCTTCGTGGTACATTTCAATGATCCGTTTGGCTAGTGCCAACCCAAGACCCCAACCTCTTTTCTTAGTAGTAAAGCCGGGTTTAAAAACATTAGGAACCATAGCTTTCGGGATTCCTTTTCCAGTATCCGAGATGTCTATAAAGACTTTGCGATCGCTCCCCCTTAAAATTTTGATGGCAATGGTACCGGCACTACCCATCGCGTCCACTGCATTCTTACACAGGTTTTCCACTACCCATTCGAACAACGGTGCATGTACCCGAGCCTGAATGGTTTCTGAAAGCGTGTATACCTCAAAATTAATTTTGGAAGATACCCGCGGTTGTAAATAACCAACCACATTATTCACGAGTTGATACACATTTTCGTCTTTCAGTACCGGGGTTGACCCGATACTTGAAAACCGCTCGGTTACCACGCGCAGTTTTCGAATATCTTTATCAAGTTCGTCCACAATACCTTTGTTCTTGATTTCCGGATCATCGCGCAAGACTTCGATCCACGCCATGAGTGATGAAAGAGGAGTTCCCAACTGGTGTGCTGTTTCCTTAGCAAGCCCCACCCACACCTGATTTTGCTCGGCTGTGCGCGAGTAGTTAAACGCGAGGTATGAGATAAATCCAAAAATGGCCAGCACCGAAAGCTGTATGTATGGAAATGCGATGAGCTGAGTAAGCAGGAACGAGTTCTTGTAATAGACATATTGTTTTCCAAAAACTTCTCCGGTATTCGGGTCTTTCAAAACAATTTCAATAGGGTTAAAAGATTCTCTCATTTCTTCTACTTCCTTTTTCAACAGAGCATCTTTTTTCTCTTTAGATAGAGATTCCTTTATATCGATGTTGGCATATTGATATTCATTGTCTTTCGTAAGCCAGATAACGGGTACATATTTATTCTTAAAGAGAATTTCATCTGTTATAAACACGATGTTGCCATCCGTACTATTCAAGGTATATTCCAGAGCTCTCGCAAATAGCTCAACTTGCTGCTTCTCTCTTTCCTTAAGTTGTTCTACCAGCAGGTTGGTGTAATAAATGGAACCCACACTGATAAAGACTGACACGGCCAATATGATCCACTTCAACTTGGTGTTGTCCTGGTAAAAATCCATCGAAGCCGGTAGGGGGTTTTTCTTTGCCATAGGCGCATGGAAATTAAATAAAAAAACCGGATGGCTTTAGCGATCCGGTTTTTTTAGAAGGGATGGAAGAGTTACCCCTTCATCATAAACCATTTGGCCAATACTTTATAACTCACTTTTGTTCCTGTCATTAAAATACCTACCCGATAAATTCTTCCGGCAATCCAGGTGGTCAATAAAAAGCCACCGATCAGCAATACAATGGAAAGAGCCAATTCCCAGTCAGGTACTCCAAAAGCAATTCGACCTACCATGGCCACCGGTGAAGTAAACGGAATAACGGAAAGCCAGAAACTGACGGGCCCATGGGGATCTCGAAGGATAAACATGAAAAGTCCGAGATAGCCAATCAATAAGGGTAAGGTTACGGGAAACTGAAATTGTTGAGCCTCTTGTTGGGAGTCAACCGCAGAGCCAACCGCTGCAAAAAGTGCTCCGTATAAAAGGTATCCCCCCAAAAAATAGAAGACAAATACAAAGGCAATCTTACCGAAAGGAATTTCGTTCATGTTGCCCAGAAACTCTGTTACTTTAGCATTCTGCTGGTTCATGGCATCCTTTACTTCGGGGTCATTAGCCAATTGTTTGCTTACTTGTTCCATGGTTTCCTTTTGAGGCATCTTCAATCCGAAATAGGCCAACGTGCCGGATGAAAGCACAGAGATAAGAATGATCCAGATTGTAAACTGGAGCAATCCCACGGAAGCAATGCCAATGATTTTACCCAACATGAGTTGAAAAGGTTTAACCGAAGAGACAATGACTTCTACAATTTTTGAAGTCTTTTCATCAATCACACCCTGCATGATTTGAATTCCATAAATCAATACAAACATGTAAATCAAAATGCCGAGACCAAACCCCAATCCATATAAAATCCCTGAGTTGCTGGATTTCTCTTCACCGCTTTCAGTCAGGTTAAACTGTTTTAAATTTACCTGGGGTCGGAGGCTTTTCAGTATCGCTTCATCAATTTTATATTCTTTCAGTTTCTGATCATGGATTTGATTTTCAATTAAGGACTCCAGATCGCTTACCTTTTCAATGCTTGGATTTTCTTTTGTATAAATAGCAACTCCTTCCGGTTTGTTTATGTCAATAGCCGGAATATATAAAAGGGCGAAATCGTCTGTTTCATTATAGACTTTCTTTGCTTGCTCCAAAGGAAGATCAAGGGGAACGAACGTGAAGCGTTTATTGCTTTCAAACGTAAACATTTTACTTTCATCCAACACTTGCACTGTGTCGGCTTTAGCCGATTCTGCCTCCTTGATAGCGATGTACGCAAGACCACCAATGACAGCTGGAAAAATAAGGGGCACCAGAATGGTTGCAATCAAAAATGATTTTTTCTGTACCCGGCTTAGAAACTCGCGTTGAATGATTAACCAAATTTTATTCATAGCTAAGTCGTTGGGTTATGTTTCTTGTAGATGTTTTTTCAAGGCTTCATCACTCTCACCTTTCACCAGGCTGATAAAGATGTCTGCCATACTGGGCACTTTCTCCTGGAAGCTGTGAACTTCTGTAATATCAATAAGGTCCCGAATCACCTGATTGCCTTTAATACCTTCCCGGGTTTTTAGTGTGGAGGAGAATAAATTTTCTTCTAAGGGTTCTTGTTTAATTAATTCGTAACGATCCGCAGGAAAGGTAAAATTATTGCCCCGATGTTCAACTAAAAACGTGTTGGACTTATACTGTGCCTTTACCTGCTTCTTGGGGCCTTCCAGAATTTTTTTTGATTTATTAATCAAAGCAATGTGGTCGCACAATGATTCCACGGTCTCCATGCGGTGCGTAGAAAAAATAATAGTGCTGCCATTTTCTTTAAGCTCTAGGATTTTCTCTGTGATTAACTGAGCGTTCACCGGATCAAACCCTGAGAAGGGCTCATCCAGAATAATCAACCGGGGCTCGTGCATCACTGTGCTAATGAACTGTACTTTTTGCGCCATCCCTTTGGAGAGATCTTCTACCTTCTTACCCCACCAATCTTTAATTTCAAATTTCTCCAACCACACTTTGAGTCGATCCATCGCCTGTTTGCGGCTCAGCCCTTTTAACTGGGCGAGGTAAAGGAGTTGTTCGCCCACTTTCATTTTTTTATATAATCCGCGTTCTTCCGGCAGATACCCGATCATTCCAACATGTTTTTCCTGCAGGGGCTCGCCAAAGATTTCAATCTTTCCTTCATCCCTATTAATGATTTGATTGATGATTCGGATGAGGGTGGTCTTCCCGGCTCCATTGGGGCCAAGCAAACCATAAATGGTTTTTTCAGGAATGGTGATACTTACCTGATCAAGCGCTGTATGATTAGCATAGCGCTTGGTAACATCCTGAGTGATGAGTGCATTCACGGGGTTGAGGTTAGTGATGAAAGGTAAATAACAAAAATAATAATAGAATTAATAGGGAACCAGAAATTACCTGATACCCTTGTGGAATAACTCATGCCTTAAGATACTTTGTTTAATGTTTTGTTTCGTGAAACACGATTTTGCCCATCGAAACATCCAGATCGAAGACAAGGGCATTCTTACTCTCTTTGGAGTAAGCTGCGTTTGCGAATTTGTTTTGACCTATCTTTTTAAGACTGTGTGAGATACTAAGGCTACACAACCATGAGTCGTTGATGGTCACCAGTACAGGTACGTCTTCGGAGGGTAATTGAATAATCAGGTTGCCGGCACCAACACTACCAATTACGTGATTACTGATAGCAGGCTTATTGCTGAAATCGAGAAACATATTACCAAATCCTACATCAGCCACTACCACTTTAGATCGGGCCAGGTTGAGTTGCCGCGCATGAAGGGAGCCCATATCTACTTTCACAAAGAATGTATCCATATCAATTTTATTCTCAACCCCGGTGCTATAACTAATATTTACATCGGCACTGCCCGTATGAATCTTGAGTTTATCAACAGCCATGCCTGATAAATCAATATTGGCATTGCCCAATCCGTAATCCAGATCTAATGAATAAGGTGTCGTTTCCGATAGGTAAACTTTCCAGAATTTGTCTGTAGGGCGTTCTTCGGATCCAAAAACCTGATAGGATATTTTTTGGCTTACTCCGCGATGGCCTTCCTGCTCGAGCGAGAGATTAACCGTACAGGTATTTCCCTTCACTTCATTGCTGAAGGTGTGCGTGTACTCTTCAAGGTCTTGATTGCTATAAATATTGAGGACGTCCTCGTTCTGACTGGGGCGGATAAAACAATTGCCCGTTTTTGCACTCAACTTTAATTCTACACGGTCGCAGGGTTGGGTTTTTTCTACCGAAAACTGCTTTTTAATTTGCCCACTTACGCCAAAAGCAGCGCTGCTTCCCACTAAAGCCAAAATCAATCTCCACATATTCTTTTTTCTACGCGTTAGTTCAGGTTAATGTTTCCCAATGTAAGAAAGGTCAGCTTTTTGTCGTTTATGGAGTGACTGGATCACTACATGAACAAAAAAATAACCCGTAAAGGATTTATACGGGTTATTCCACCTAGGGTTATAAAAACCCTTAAGAAATTTTCAATCAACCGAAATATTCCTTCATGCGCTCAAAAAAGCCCTTTTCGCTGGCATCAGGATGAGGCTGGAAGTTTGCCGAGTTTCTAAGGCTTTCGAGCTTAGCCTTTTCTTCGCTTGTAAGTTTTTTGGGTGTCCACACATTAATATATATGAGTTGATCCCCGGCTCCGTAGCCGTTAATGTCTTTCAGACCTTTACCGCGGAGTCGCAATATTTTTCCGCTTTGGGTACCAGGTTCGATTTTGATCCGCACTTTTCCACCAATCGAAGGAACTTCCACATTAGTGCCCAGGGCCGCATCAATGAAGGTGATATGCAGATCATATACAAGGTTATTCCCATCTCGCTTCAATTCCTTATCCTCAACTTCTTCAATCAGGATCAGGAGATCTCCGGGAATACCACCTCCAGGAGCCTCATTCCCTTTACTGGACATAGAGAGTTGCATCCCATCACTCACCCCGGCTGGAATCTTAACGGTGATCATGTCTTCTTTTGATACCAAACCGGAATTATCAACACCCGAAGGGCGCTTATCAATCAACTGCCCGGCACCATTACACGTTGAGCAGGTAGTTGTTGAAACCATCTGACCCAACATGGTATTTACCACTTTCCGCAATTGACCAGTGCCTCCGCAAGTAGTACAGTTTTTGAACGTAACACCCTCGGCCCGCACCAGACGATTTACTTTTATTTTCTTCTCTGCCCCATTGGCAATTTCTTCCAATGTCAGTTTGAGTTTAATACGCAGGTTGGATCCCTTGCGCTGACGGGTTCTTCCACTACCACCTCCACCAAAGAAACTATCAAACGGACTGCCGCCACCACCAAAAATATCTCCAAACTGACTGAAGATATCTTCCATGTTCATGTCATGCCCCTGGAAACCACCATTGCCTGGTCGTGAGTGACCAAAGCGATCATACTGGGTACGTTTTTCCGGGTTGCTTAATACCTCATAGGCTTCTGCTGCTTCTTTAAATTTTTCTTCTGCTTCTTTATTGCCTGGATTTTTATCAGGGTGAAATTGAATAGCCACCTTGCGGTAAGCTTTCTTTATTTCTTCCGGAGTTGCAGTCTTGCCTACACCCAGTATTTCGTAAAAGTCTCTCTTTGTTGACATGTGTTCTTGATGATGGAAATGGGTGAGGGAATTAACTACCTACTACTACTTTAGCGAAGCGAATTACTTTGTCATTCAGCAAATATCCTTTCTCTACCGCTTCTAAAATCTTTCCTTTTAGTTTTTCATCAGGGGCAGGTACTTGTGTGATGGCCTCATGGAGATCAGGATTGAAATCGGAACCTTGCTTTATCTCCATTGGCTTAACACTGTATTGTTCCAGTGTTTTCCTGAACTTATTCTGAATCAAAAAGAACCCTTCAGCTTCCTTATCATTCTTTTCCCTGAAAGATTTTTCCGCACGTTCAAAGTCATCCATCACGGGCAGAAGGGCGGTAAGTAATTGTTCGTTGGCCGATTGGATCATCTCCAGTTTTTCTTTTGAAGACCTACGTCTGAAATTATCGAATTCTGCATACAGGCGTAGGTATTTATCCTTAGCTTCTGCCAATTCGTCCTGTATTTTTTTGAGCGGATCAACTGAATCTTCCTTATTATCTACAGGTATTGGCTCTTCTGTCTGGCCCTCAGGCGTCTCAGCCGTTAAATCACTCGGTTTTTCCAATTCCTGTTCAGGCTGTATTTTATTTTCCATTTATAGTCTCTTAATGCGGGCAAAAATGACAAGAATTTTGCCAATCGTTGAATTTGTGTCAGAATGGCGTTACTAAATTTATTTAATGCAATGCTCGCCAAATTAGATCCTTCAATTCTGAAATACCTTGATTGGTAAGAGAAGAGATAAATACAGATGGAATTCCCTTCGGAACCTCTTTTTTCAATTCTGCTTTTAACTCTTCGTCCAACATATCACTTTTTGAAATGGCGAGAATCCGTTTCTTATCTAACAGCTCAGGATTGTATTGACTCAATTCGTTTAGCAGGATTTCATATTCCTTCTGGATATTTTTTGCATCAGCCGGAATAAGGAAAAGTAGTAACGAGTTTCGTTCAATATGTTTAAGAAACCGGATGCCAAGTCCTTTGCCTTCTGCAGCGCCTTCAATGATCCCAGGGATATCAGCCATTACGAAAGAAAGTTCATCGCGGTACTTCACTACGCCCAGGTTGGGGGTAAGAGTAGTAAAAGCATAATCAGCAATTTTTGGTTTGGCAGCCGATACCACCGAAAGTAATGTTGACTTACCGGCATTGGGGAATCCGACAAGTCCCACATCCGCCAATAGTTTTAGCTCAAGGATAATCCATTCATCCAGTCCCGGCTCACCGGGCTGTGCATGTTGTGGAGCCTGGTTGGTAGCAGTAGCAAAAAAGGAATTCCCTTTTCCACCCCGGCCACCGGGTAGCAAAATAATTTCCTTACCGTCTTCATTGATTTCGCACATGATCTCCTGAGTCTCGGCATTACGCGCTACCGTACCGAGCGGAACTTCGAGAACGATATCTTTTCCAAAAGCACCTGTACAATTTTGTGATTCACCGGATTTTCCGGCTTCCGCAAAAACATGTTTCCGATACTTAAGGTGAAGCAATGTCCAGAGTTGTGCATTGCCGCGTAGAATGATATGACCCCCACGACCGCCATCGCCTCCATCCGGACCCCCTTTTTCAATAAACTTCTCGCGATGAAAGTGCCTGCAGCCTGCCCCGCCATGCCCCGAGCGAGCGTTGAACTTTACATAGTCGATGAAGTTGGGTGAGGACATTAATTCAAGATTTAAAATTCAAGATTCAAAATTTAGACCCGTGGGTATGAATTTTATAGGTTGAATAAGTGGTCATTATTTATCTAAAAGCGTACAAATATTTTTGAAGATCACATCAATCTCACCAATGCCATGCACCGTATTCAACCTCCCAAGGTTTTTATAATAAGGAAGAACATGGATGGTTTTAGTAAAATACTCAGTGATTCTTTTGTTTAGTTTTTCTTCCTCATCATCAACCCGATTTTCAACCGTTCTTCGTTTGGCTATACGACTTCGTACTTCCGCTTCGGTAACATCAAGGGCAATCACATGATGAATGGCTGATCCGTTGTCCTTCATGAATTTATCCAATGCTTCGGCCTGCGGTACGGTACGTGGAAAGCCATCAAAGAGAAATCCTTTCGCGTTCGGATTTTTATCAAGTTCTTCTTTCAGCATGGCGATGGTGATTTCATCTGGCACCAATGCTCCACTGTTCATAATTTCTTTCACCCGTTTTCCAAGAGCCGTATCATGTTTGGTATGCCACCGAAAGAGGTCTCCGGTACTAATGTGCACAAAGCCATATTTCTTAATGAGTTTCTCGCTTTGTGTGCCTTTGCCTGCTCCGGGCGGGCCAAAGAGAACAAGATTGATCATAGGTAGGTTCTTTGTTTAGGTAAAAGGGCTGCAAGATAATCAATTGGTCAAATAGCCAATGAGGGGCCCGATCAAATATGGAAAGGTAAGAGTTGCTAAAATTCTACTTATTCACTGTTTTCTTGCCAGAATCGAGGGCCTTGTAAATGTCTTTGTAATTGCGGCCCAGCCCATCATAGTCAAGTCCATAGCCCAGCACAAATTCGGTCTCCAGATCAAAGCCTACATATTTTACTTCGATGTTCTTTTCACGTGCTGGTTTTTTACGCAGCAGAGAGATAGCCTCCACCGTTTTGGCACCACGATCGCGCAGTTCTACCATAATTTTTTCGAGCGTCAGGCCCGAGTCAACGATATCTTCGATAATAAGAATGTGCTGATTGAAAAGACTTTCATCATGGCCAATTAAGGTTTTGAGCTGGCCGGTGCTTGATGTGCCCGAATAGGAGGAAGTTTTTACAAACGAAATACGACAAGGAATTTTTATCTCCTTGATTAAATCAGAAGCAAACATAAACGATCCATTGAGGATAGGCAGGAACACCGGAGTTTTGTCTTTGTAGTCATGATTAATCTGTGCGGCTAGTTCTGCTACCTTCTCGTCAATTTTCGCTGCCGGAATAAACTTCTTGAATTCCAGGTCTTTAATCTTAATGTTCGCCATAGGAACCTCAAAGATAGTTTTTTAAAAGAATGTTCTGAAAATTGGTTTACTTGAACAAAGAATAACAGGGGTTCAAACGTTTGTCTGTTGCTTATTTAAGGATAAGAAAATTTTATCGATGAGTTTTCTTTACAGGGTTGCTAGTCGTAAGCTGTATGCAGATCGGTCTTGATATATCCAAAATGCTTGCCGGCATTGGCATCTTCCTGTTGGGAATGAATTTTCTGGAGGAGACGCTTCGCAGTTTGTCGGGTCGGTCGTTCAAATTATTTCTACGCAAACAAACAACGAATCCGCTAAAGGCTATTGGGGGCGGTGCAGTGCTTAGCGGTGTATTGCAAAGCAGTTCGGTTGTTAATTTAATGGTACTTGCCCTGGTCGGGGCTGGCGTGCTCACCATGCAAAATGCATTGGCCGTTATTCTGGGAACAAACATCGGCAGCACACTTACCAGTTGGATCGTTGCTACGCTCGGATTTAAAGTCAACATCGAAAGTTTTGCATTACCCCTTGTGGGTGTAGCAGGCATCGCAATGGCTTTGTTCAGCACCCGCAGTCGCGCGCATCAATGGAGTAAGTTTGTTTTTGGTTTTGCTTCGCTGTTTGTCGGCCTCAGTTTTATTAAGGCTGGCTTTGAAGCGATCGCCCAAGAGGTCGATTTTTCTTTATATGCAGATTACCCGGCACTATTTTTTGTGGTAGCCGGGTTTTTAATCACCTCGCTCATACAATCCAGCGCTGCAGCAGTGGCTATTGCGCTCAGTGCCTTGTATGCAGACGCGATCAATCTCTATTCGGCAACCGCATTTGTGTTGGGATCAGAAGTAGGCACTACAGTTAAACTATTGCTAGCTGCCGCCAACGGAATCCCCGCCAAAAAGCGTGTGGCGTTCGGCAATTTCATTTATAACACCTTTGTTATCATCACGGTGTTGATTGTACTTCGGCCGGTCAATACCCTGATCACCGAATTCTTTGCTATAGAAGATAAGTTGCTAGCGCTCGTATTTTTTCAAAGCAGTATCAACATCCTGGGGGTGATTATCTTCTTTCCATTTTTAAAAATGTTTGGAAGATTTTTGGAAAACCGGTTTAAAGGTGCTGATACTGCAACACGCTATATTCAGTCTGTGCCCCCTTCGGAAGGAGAAATGGCCCTCGATGCGCTCACCAAAGAGGCTAAGTGGTTTATCGACCAAACGTTATATTATTTACTGGAATCCTTTGGAGAGGAGAGTCCTGAGGATGTGAAAGAACCGGCTAGTTACTATAACAAACTGCACAGCGAAAAATATGAGCATATAAAACATGTGCATGGCTTGATTCATGCCTATTACATGCAACTCAACATAGAATCGCTCACCCCCGATGAACAGGAACGGGTAGAACAACTGGTATCCTGTGTGCGCAATTGCATGTTTGCAGCCAAGAGCATGAACGATTCTTTACATGACATTACGCAGTTTAGAAATTCATCAAACGACACAAAGTACCAGATGTATGTAGACACCCGTCAACAGGTGCGCAGGTGGTGCAATCAATTGATGCACTTTATGCATGAACCGCAAGGCAAAGATCAGTTTGAACAAATCGTTGCCCAGTATAATGAATTACAGAAAGGATACACAGAAAACTTAAGCAAGCTTTATAAAAATGAAGCCCCGCTCAATGAAATTGAAATCTCAACCCTCATCAATTTCAACCGTGAGCTATATAGTTCCTTCAAAGCAATCATGTGGGCCGTTAAGGATTATCTTCTCTCCAAAGAACAGGCTGTTTATTTTTCTGAGCTGCCCGGGTTTATCAGGTGAACTTACCTCCGATTTTTCTGATGTCTTCGTACCTTAGTGGCTTAATCGCAAGTTGTATGAACGTTTACTCAAGCCTCTATTCATCCATTGATGTAGATCCCGAAAAAAAGTTGATGCGTGTGGTCTGGTTCAAAGAATCCATTGATCTGAATGAAGAGCAGGTCATGCAGGAAATAAATAAGATCCTTGACTACCTGAAAGAATATTCCATTTCGTACATCCTGGTTGATTCGCGTAAGTATCCCTTTCGCAGCAACGAAGCACTGCAGCGCTGGATCAACTATACCTACATGCCTAAGATTGTCGACCATGGTATTTTGCGTTATGCCATTGTGGTGGAGAAAAAGATCCAATCGATCTACGAAGATTTTCAGGATGAAGATGATGTGGAGGATGACATTGCTGTAGAGTACTTCACCGATTTGCAAGAGGCTGAAAAGTGGATTGCATTGTCTTAATTTTCACAACTTCGATTCTATTTTACTTCCAGCTCGAATTTCTAACCCAGCACTCCAAAAGTCTCCTCAAAACCTGATTTTTATCATAATCCCTTCAATTCGTTCTTGGTAACTCGTATTACCGTTGCATGCTATTTACTGCTCCGACCCTGAAAATGAACGACCGGGTTAACACCATTATTCAAGCACTCGATACACATTCAGCCGAGTCTGTAACGGAAGGACTGCAGGCAGTAAAAGCCATCAAGGATTTAACTCTCGATGAAAAATTAACGCTGACCAAAGCGTTTTCGGACGTTTTCTTTCACGTTCATCACACCATAACAACCAGTCTGCCGAAACAAGCGGTGCGAATAGAAAAACTTATTGCACGTTGTGGACCAGACATGTTTCCTTTTCTGTTAAAAGAAATTCTGGAAGCGGATACCGAGTCGGCCGTTTACTTTGGAAAGAGCCTCGCCCGCAGCGGGGTACCGGCTCTTGAATTTATACTTTCAAAACTGGATGAGCACCGAGAACATGATCACGATCTTATTAATATACTACAATCGCTTGCTCTTTTCAAGGTCCCGGAAGTAGCAAAGGTGGTACCGGCAATTCTGTCGACTTCACAAAACCCGAATCACCAGGTAACAGCCATGGGTTTGTATGCAGTAGGCCGTATTGTGCAAAAACTCAGGCCCAATGCATTCAGTGAAGAACTTAGAACAAAAATATTTGATTCTATCTTTCGGTTTCTGTCCAGCCCCCAGGTGCTGGTTCGCAAAAATGCAGCGCGCACCCTGGGTAAAATGTTGCGCAAGGGATTGCTCTCAAATGAAAATGAAAACAAACTCTATAAGACTTTCCTAGCCATTGCCGGCCGCGATGAACACCACAATTGGGATCGTGCTTTTATTGTAAGGCGTGAGGCCGAAGGTTTTCTTCCTTACTTCTGTCAGTCTTCCCTTCACATCCGTCAATATTCGCAGAGCTATAAAATTCTCTCTAAACGTTTACTCTGCACAAATACCTATCACTTTACTATCGATGCTCCGCTGATTGCCAAAAAAATTGAAGGCGGTCAGTTCCTGATTATTCGCCCGCATATTCTCAGTGAACGCATTCCGCTTTCGGTGTGCGGATGGGATCGCGAAAAGGGTTCCATTGACATTGTCGTTTCAGCGGTTGGTAAAACCACCACGCAAATGAATGCGATGAATAAAGGTGATTTTTTTGAAGATGTGGTCGGCCCGTTAGGCGAGCGCTCCATACTTCCAATAACTATAGGTACTTGTGTGGTGATCGGGGGAGGTTATGGAACCGGAGCCATCATTCCTACCGCCAGGGATATGAAGGCCCTGGGCAATAAAGTAATTGGTATTGTGGGTGCGCGTACGCAGGAAAGTTTGATCATGATCCCCGAGTTAAGCCAGGCGTGTGACGAAGTGTTAATCACGACCAATGATGGGTCAACGGGAATTAAAGGGTTCGTAACCGATGCGCTATTGCAGGTGCTTGCACGCGAGAAGGTGATTTACGTCTTGGCCGTGGGCCCGGTTCCGATGATGAAAGCTGTGAGCGAGATGACACGACCGTTAGCCATCAGCACCTATGTATCCCTCAACGCCATCATGGTAGATGGCACAGGAATGTGCGGAGCATGCCGTGTTACGGTAGGTGGTGAAACGAAATTCGCCTGCTTCCACGGTCCCGACTTTGATGGACATAAAGTAGATTTTGAAAATCTTACGAAGCGACAAAAAATGTTTGCTAAGCAGGAGAAGGTAGCCTTTGACAGTATGAACGTTTGAATTATACATCATGACACCTCATGTTTTAAATAAGCGCGAACGTTCGATGATTGCCCATCAGGAAATGCCGTTGCGCCCTGCGCATTCGAGGGTTCATAATTTTGATGAAGTACCCATTGGATATACCGATGAACAGGCGCGTCTCGAATCGCTGCGCTGTTTACATTGCACCACTCCAGCCTGTATTGGAGCGTGCCCTGTGGGGATTGACATCCCTGGGTTTCTCAGATTGATCGAGCAAGGCAACCCGGGTGCCGCAGCAAAAAAAATAAGAGAGACAAACTTCCTTCCCGCTGTTTGCGGAAGAGTTTGTCCTCAAGACAAACAATGTCAGGCGGTGTGTGTAGTGGGGCGCAGAAATATTCCGGTGGGCATTGGCAATCTCGAACGTTATGCTGCCGACTACGAACGCGTGCATGGATTATTTGAAATCCCGGTTATCCAGGAACCTACAGGAAAAAGAGTTGCTATTATTGGTTCGGGCCCGGCCGGACTTTCAGCTGCATATGCACTGGCGATACAAGGTCATGAAGTAACTGTGTTTGAAGCTTCGCATAGGGCTGGAGGCGTGCTGGTATATGGCATCCCCCGTTTTCGGTTGCCTATAAAAGTTATTGATGAAGACATTCGCTTTCTTACCAAGTTGGGGATTCGCTTTGTGTATAACATGGTGATTGGAAAAATCCTGACCCTGGAAGATTTACTTTATAAGGAGGGATTTGATGCCGTGATGATCGGAACCGGGGCGGGCTTGCCGCGCATGCTTGATGTGCCTGGCTCTAATGCCAATGGAGTGTATTCAGCGAATGAATATCTCACCCGCATTTATCTGATGGAGGCCAATCGGTTTCCTAATTACAGTACCCCGGTTTTCTCCGGAAAGAAAGTGGCAGTAATTGGTGCCGGGAATACAGCTATGGATGTGCTGCGTACCGCTAAGCGTTTAGGAGCAGAGCCCACCTGCTACTACCGAAGGTCACATCAAGAGGCCCCGGCCCGGTCGGAAGAATTAAAACATGCCGAACAAGAAGAAATGACGTGGCGCTGGCTTTCAAACCCGGTAGAATTTATTGTTGATGACGATAATTTTGTGAAGCAAATAAAATGCGAACGCATGGTGCTTTCCGAACCGGATGAAACCGGCCGGCAAAAGCCAACCCCAACCGGTGAATTTTTTGTGGAGGACTGCGATACCGTAGTGATGGCATTGGGGTGTAGCGTTAACCCGATCATTCCTTCTACTGATGCAGAAATTCGTACCAACAAGTGGGGAGTTATTTTGGTTGACAACAATACCTGCGAAACCAGCAAGAAGGGAGTGTTTGCCGCAGGCGATGCAATCACAGGCGGGTCAACTGTAATACAAGCAATGGGTCAGGCGAAGAAAGCCGCGGCCGGCATTCATGAATACCTAATGGGAAAGGTAAACCGAAGCGTTGAAGTCAACGCATAACTTGCACATCCGGGCAAGTGTTCAAACTATTAATTGACTGAGCGAAACAACAAGATCGGATTCTCATCACAGCTGTGGAGCAAGTCAAGACTGAAAAAACAAAAGTTTTTTCAGTCTCACTTTTCTTTTGCCTGCACAAAAGAAAAGTAACAAAAGAAAATGCCAGCACGAACACTCCCCCTCTCCGCGCTGCTAGCCGCCTTACCACCGCACTGGCCTCGAGTGGGCTCCGCGAGCTGGCGGATGCACGTCAACGCACCAAGGATAGTTAATGCGCATTTTAATTTTTAAGGTATCTACTTTGTAGCAGGCTGTGGACAAATTAACCATTGTCCATTATACCTTCTCCAATCCTCATTTCAATTATTCTTCACTTCTCAATTCTCCTATTCTTCTTTGGGCGTACTCTAGTGGTATCCCTCAGGGAGAGCTCTCACCCCTAACCAATCCTTTCACTTCTCCAACTCAATTTTATTCCTGTCACTCAGATGTTTTTCTACCCATCCAATCCAACGGGTATAAACATCCAGCGCACGTACCGGGTCTGCAGGAAAGTGATCAGGCCCCGGGTAAGCGATAAATTGTGTTTCAACGCCATTGTCTCGTAAGGCACCAAACAGTTTGTACGAACCCGTCACAGTTACCCGGGCATCAGCCGTCTTCGACATGATCAGTGTAGGCACTTTGATTTGATTAAAATACCAGATGGGTGAATTTTTATAAGCCCAAGCTAGATTATCTCCTACGTAGGGCGATTCAACAATGGCATGTCTTCGCATGCGGTTTAAATCATTTAGACTATACATGTCGGTGAAGTCAACCGGAGCAGCACCGGCAACGGCTGCTTTCCAAACCTCGGGGTAGCGACCGATTAACCACGAAGTCATCCAGCCCCCATACGACCAACCTGTAACAGCAATCTGATCTTTATCTACATAGGCTCTTTCTTTCAATGCGTTCACGCCACTCATCACGTCCTGGCCCGGGCCTTCGCTGGGGTCGGCAGAGATTGCACGTTGAAATTTGTTCCCGAGATTATTACTGCCGCGGTAGTTCGGTTCAAAAACAATCCACCCTTTTGCTGCTAATGCCTGTGGCAAGGCATTGAATCCCGGAAGGGAAGCAGCCGTGGGACCACCATGAATATAGAGTACCAATGGATATTTCTTTTCCGGAAAAAAATCCGGAGGGTAAGTAATCACCCCATTGGGTTGCAACCCATCCGTGCTGTTCCATACAATTATCTCTTGCTTTCCCAATTTCAGTTCTTTCACAAACGAATTGAAGCTGGTTAGCTGCACGGGCTCATCGGCAAGCGTTGGTTTATAATAAACCTCAATGGCATTATCAGGGGTTGCGCCACTCAGCACCATACCTTTTTTCGAAATACTTACCTCAGCAAGGCGAATGACCTTGCCGAGGGTTACTTTGGTAAATTTGTTTTGGTGCAATTGCCATAGGGCATTGCCATTGGTGTCAACACCATTCAGCAACACCTTACCATCGGGCAACCACATCACCTGGTTTATTTCGCGATCGAGCGGAGCGGTAATGTTGGTGATCGTACCCGTTTTCAATTCTACCTGATGCCAATCAGTAAGATTTGCATCCACTCCATCGCGCGGATAAGTAAACCAAATGTGCTGATTAGAGGGAGTTATGACTGGTGTGCCTTCATTATCTTTATTGCCGGTCACCGGTTTCGTAGCTTTTGTGACCACATCGTATAAAATATTCTTTCCATAGGTTGTGATACCCGAATGGGCAGAAGGATAGTGGGTGAAAGCAAGTAACTTACTGTCGCCCGACCAACTGAGCGTGGTAGTCGCTAAACCCGTAGAGGCAGAACCTTCGTTGGTGATGCGCTGTGCATTGCCGGTGGCATCAGCCATCCACACATAGGTATTTAGTGGTGCGCCCGACATGAACATATCATTATCGCCTACTTCAAACGAGTCATTGAATTTGGTTGCGTCTGTGGGTTTGGGTCTATCTTCCTTGGCGAGGTAGGCCAACCATTTTTCATCCGGGCTCCAGGCATAGCGCATAATGCCCGTGCTACTTTTGGTAATTACCTTGACGGCCCCGGTTTTTATATTGAGTAGGTGCACCTGGCGGCCGCTCTCTGTGGTTGCAATCAGCGTGATGGCGCCATTTCTCATCCAGGTGGGTGCGCTGATTTCTTTCAGGTCTTTGCCTGCTACCTGTTGCTGTTTGGTTACCAGATTTAATACCACCAGCTCACGATCGAAATTATTTTTCTCCAGGTTTCTGCGCGCTGTTATAAACAAGGCGCTGTTTCCATCCGGTGAAATTCTCAGATCGGTGATACTTACCAGCCGGTTGATCTGCTCAATAGTAAAGCGGCCCGTTTGCGCAGGCAATGCAAATGCAGCAAACAACAGCATGAACGCGTAAACGAAGGCAGATCTTTTCATAGCGCACGGGTTTGGTTGAAGTTAGAAATTACTTACTATAAATCATACAACAGCTTCGGGTGGTTAGATCAAAATTGCAGTTCTTCAATTTCTTTTGTCTGTGTGACATTTCATCATTAGGTGTCACTCCGGGCAATCGAGATTGATTCTGATTAGGGAAGAGTAGCCTCTATGTATTTGTATTGCGTAATAATCCAGCGCGACCCGCTATCCGGTAAGGGCTTCTCCACCCAACTAGGGCCTGCCTACCGGCAGGAATCACTTATAGAGTTAGTCTGTTCTATTTGCATCTCCATGTTTTTCGTTCTTACTTTTCTTTTGCCTGCACAAAAGAAAAGTAACAAAAGAAAATGCCGGCACGAACACTGCCCCTCTCCGCGCTGCTAGCCGCCTTACCACCGCACAGGCCTCGAGTGGGCCGCGCTGTTCGTGCACGTCCGCGCGCCAAGGATAGTTAATTGGGCATATTAAGTTTAATTTATGCACTTCGTAATAGGCTGGAAAGAACCTTATCATGAAACTTGATGAGCGTTGCCACGGCAAAAAGAAAAAAAGTCAAGACATCTATCAGCTGGCTGAGAAGAAAGGCAATGACACCTCGAAGTGAGGCTTAAAACTTTCTACTTTAAACTTTTTACTTTCCACTTTAAGCTTTCCACTTTCTACTTTAAGCTTTCCGCTTTAAGCTTTTTTACTTTCTACTTTAAACTCTCTACTTTCTACTTAATCTTCACCAACCCTCTCCGCACTGCCTCCAGCACCATGCCCGTGCGACTATGCACATGTAGTTTGTTAAACACCGCTTCGCGGTAGCCGTCAATGGTGCGCTCGGTTAGGTTTAACTGTGAAGCAATCTGTTTGTAGGTAAGTTCGCTGCAGGCCAGTTGTAAAAAGTCGCGCTCTTTGTCACTCAGCAATTCTGTGTCATGATTCGTCATTAACGTGGCGAGGTGCGTTTGACTCAGTTCGCTATTGTAATAATTCTTTGCATACACTTCGCGCAGCGCGCGCTCCAGTTCTTCAGGCTCTGTTTCTTTCAGCAGGTACGAGCAGCAACCCGCCTTAATCATGTCGATGATGATTTGTTCCTGCGCATTCATGGAAAGTGCTACGAGCCGGATGGCCGGATGCGTTTGCTTTAACCACCGGGCGGTGTCGAGTCCATTCATTACCGGCATCTCTACATCAATCAGCATGATGTCGGGTAGGGTGGGGCGGGAAGAAAGTTTTTCCTGCAACTCTTTGCCGTTGCGCGCAGTAAGTATTACTTCAAAGCCGGTAAAGCTATTCACCATCAGCGCCAGCGATTTACTGAACAGGGCATGATCGTCTACCAGGCCAATGTTGATTTTCATAGTTAGCCGTTAATTGGAATTTGAATTAGTACTTCCGTACCCGGCTGGGCGGGCTTCCACTGTACAGTGCCGCCCATCAGGGCCGTGCGCATTTTTATATTGGTGATGCCAAAGCCGAGGCGGGCCGGATCAGGATCAAAGCCCTTGCCATCATCGGTGATGCTTGCGTGGAGCTGATCCTCGCGTTGCTCAAGCTGGATGTGAATGGTGCGGGCTTCGCTGTGCTTCAACGCATTTTGAAACGATTCCTGTACGATGCGAAATAAGACGAGTTGCCGTTCTTTGGGCATGGTGAGCGTAGGCGGATGCGTTACTGAAAGGCGGATGCCATCGGCCGCATTGATGCGTGCTACTTCCGTATCCAGGTTTTGGATCAGGTCGAATTGCTCCAGCCAGTCTTTGCTTAATGATTTGCTGAGAGTGCGCAATTCCTGAATGGCATGCCCGAGGGTTTCGTTAGCTATTTGCAAGGTTTCTTCCGTGGTGTTTAGTCTGCGCTGGGCCACCCCGATTAATATTTTCGAACTGTTGAGCAACTGCCCGATGTTGTCGTGGATTTCTTTACTCACCATGTTCAAGGTTTGCTCCTGCGTTTCGAGGCGGGTTTTCAACAACTCTTCGGTGTATTGGTTTTGCAGTTGCCGCTTTTCGAGGATGTACCGCAACTGACGTTTTTGATAAATCAATACCAAAAAGATAATACCGATAGCCACCAGCAGAAAGAAGGCGCACCCGATTACGATGATGTAGACCTCCTGCGATAAACTATCCATAAAAGACCAGACCAGGTTAATAAGCTACCTAAAAATAAGAGAACATTATGAACTCCCCATAAATACGTGAGCATTTGGCCTACTTCTTTTGTATCATCCCCGGCAGAAAAGTATCGGTAAGTGAAATAATTATAGCTAAGAAAAATGGCAAACGAACCCAGGTGATACATCAATTGAATACAAACATACCAGAAATCAAAGTTTAGAGACAACGGTTCTTCGGTTACATTATTCATGATCTGGTGCAGGTAAACGAAGATCAGCACCACAATCCCCGTGGAGGCTATTACATGACCGATACTATCAAAGTAAATTTCTTCTGTATTGGTGAGGTAATAAAGAAGTGTAGCCAATCCGGAGACAATGGCGAGAATTTTTTTCCAACGATCCCGAAGTAAAGAAAAAAAGTAATAGCTAAGGCATACGCTCGTAATCAGGTACAGCAGATTATAGAAATGCGTAGTTGAAGAGCTATAGAATATAAATGCAGCCCGTGTAAGAAGTACGGTGGCCAGGAAGTAATACCCACTTAACACTTTATACCGCGACCCGCCATCAACCCTCCAGGCATAGTACGCAAGCGCCCCAAAGTAAATCAGGAATGCGACCGGCTCAATAATATACATCAGGAAGGCTTCCAATTTGCTGAAATTATAAGATCTCGAACTTACTTATGTAAATTACTGCGGTCCGCAAGGCGGCCTCGGACAACCGTCTATAACAAGCTCGCCCAGTTCCCCTTCTTTGAAAGTACCGGTGGCAGTTATCTTTAAAGCCCCTACCTTCCTTCCATCCTGCGTTACTTCTTCAACAATACTTACAATGCACATTACTTTATTGGGATTTGTGTCCAATAGTTCTTTCATTTTTTTGGCTTCAAAAAAGAACTCAAAAGCCTCTACAGAAATTGGTGTTGCCATACTGGTTTTGGTTTATGTTTAACTCTATTAATATACTGATCGAGCCAAAGATGCCTAATTCCCAAGTCAAATGATACGGGGATTTCCCCGTTTTGTACCGGGGAAATTCCCGGTCCCGATACGGGGAAATCCCCGTTGACTTTCCCCTCATCGGCCTCCCATCTTCGGGGTATGCAATTGAACACCTCCATGCCCTCAACTTCAGAAGCGGATTTTTCACACAGTCGCGTGTCAATGGCCCTTATCATCGACATCCTGCGCGCCAGCCGCGAGCTCTTTTACTTTTCATCCGCCTTGCGCCTGCAAGCTCCGGCCGACCTGTCCACCCTCATCACGCTGCTCACCCGCATGGGCGAAACCCTGAACGAGCTCTTTGAAAAACTCGATGCCGGCCAGTTGCCCAAAACCACCTGCCATAAACTGGAACAACTCAGCTATCAATTGCATTTTAACCTCGAGCCGATGCTCGGCAAGATGCGCGCCCAGGCTCTCACCGATAAGTTTATCCAAACCCATCGCATCGAATTATTATACCGCGAACTGGCTTCGGGCATGGATGCCCAAGCCTTGATTTTGTTACAGGCGGCTGCCAACCACCTGCTGGATACGGCTAATAAATTAAAAGCCCCGGTATTATGATCACCGAGATCTGGCATATCGGCAACGACCTCCGCACGCTCGGCCCCGAGTTGCAAACGCTCAACACGTTGCATCGCTTCCGGCTGGCCAACCTGCTCGAGCACATTGGCCATGTGCTGAAAGACACCGGCTACCAATTGAGCACCGGGTGCGATCCGCGCTATCAAAAACAATTGCCATTGCTCAGCGAAGAGTTGTATTTCAAACTGGCCAGCCTGCTGGGCGAAGTAGAGACCGGGACGCTCGCGGGCCGCTTTCGCAGTCTGCAGCCCGAACAAATGTTGCCAGCGCGTGCCTACGAGGCGCATGAACTGGCTCTGCTCGAAGAAGCAGCCGGTCACTTTCTCGAAACGTCAAAACGGATCAGACTTAATTAAAAAATACGGAGATAGCCGAAAATCCGATGAAGAGTAGGCAATGAAAAAAATCAAATCCAATGGCACGGTTACAAGACATCATGAAAGGTGAGGACAAACTGGTTAAGGAGGTGAAAAGTATTATTGATTCGGGCGGCAACCTGTCGACTGCAATTCGCGCTGGTGTGCGAGCCGAGACAGTCAAGGCAGTGGTAAGTAATCTTAAACGAGCCGAAGGGTTGGCAGTAGCAGAAGCAGTAGTGGTTCCTTTTATGCGCCCAGTATTATTTGTTAAGGGAGGAAAGATTGAAATCCCTGAATCGGAAGAATTAAAAGAGCGGCTGTTTAAATATAAGCCTCGCATTGAACCCGCCTTGAAATCAGTAGGTCGGGTCGAGTTGGTTAATCACCAATTAAAATATGCAGGTACAGGCTGGATGATCACCGAAGACCTGATGATCACCAACCGCCATGTGGCCAAGGTATTTGCCGAAGGAAATAAAAATGGCAAAGGCGGCACATTCAAGAAAAACTTTCTGGGAGTGCCCATCGAGGCCAAAATTGATTTCAAAGAAGAGCATGTTCCAGGGCACTCAACTACTAATCAATTTGAAGTGGTGGTTGAAAAGGTTATCTACTTGCCAGATGAACTTCCCAGGTTTCCAGATATGGCAATCTTGAAATTGAAAAAAACAAATGGGCTCCCCACACCCATTGTATTTAACCAGGGTAAGCTTTCGGTAGATCAGCTGATTGGCGTAGTGGGCTACCCCGCCAAGGATCCGCGTGGTGTTGAGGATGAAGAAATGGAGAAAAGAATTTTTGGCGATGTATTTGGCGTGAAGCGCTATGCCCCAGGACAACTTATTCAAGTTCCGTCTAAGCATTGGTACTTTGCGCATGATGCCTCAACACTCGGTGGAAACTCAGGTTCGTTGGTGCAAGACATGGAGACTGGCCATGCCATTGGATTGCATTTTAGTGGCTTGTTGTTAGAAGCCAACTTTGCCGTGAAAGGAGAAGCCATTCTCGACATCGCAACGAAACTGAAACTGACGGGAGTAAAAACCATGAAGGGTGCCATGGTAACCAAAGCAGTAAAAGAGGCAGTCTTTATGGAAGAAGCTCCCTACACCGTTAAAGATTACACAGATCGCGAAGGATTTAAATCCAACTTCTTAGGTAGGGGTTCTGATAAACGTGTGCCCTTGCCCGTGATAAAAGATAAAAGTGATATTCTGAAGTTTGGAACTGCAACCAAAGAGAGCATCCTTAAGTACACACATTTCTCAGTGGTGATGAGTGAGAGTCGCAGGTTGTGTTTTTACAGTGCAGTTAACATAAGTGGCGCTGACTATAAGCGAATAAAGCGCCCTGGCTGGCGGTTTGATCCGCGCATCCCCCAGCAATATCAGATCATGAAAGAGTGTTATGGCAATGCTCCAAAATTTTCTCGCGGTCATATGACACGCAGGGAAGATCCCAATTGGGGTGCGGCTGCTGAACAAGGCAATGCGGATTCCATGCACGTAACTAATACGGTACCTCAGATGCAATCTTTCAATGCGGGGGTATGGCTTACGCTGGAAAACTATGCATTAGAAAACGCCAAGCGAGATGATCAGAAAATCAGTGTGATCACTGGCCCTTTCTTTAGCGACAACGATCCTGTTAAATATGGAGTGAAGATACCCGTTGGTTTTTGGAAGGTGATTGCATTTATCCATGATGAAACCGGTAAGTTATGTGCCACAGGGTACACTATATCGCAGGAGGACTATTTGCAAAATGAAGAATTCATTTTTGGTGAATTTGAAACCTACCAGATACCTCTTAAAGTAATTGAGAAGAAAGCCGGCATTTCGTTGGGATCATTGCGCGAATTGGATCCCCTCAAAGACGAATCGTTAGAGAGCATCGCGGTGCCCGTGAAATCAGTACGACAGATAAAGTTTTATTAGAAATTCTATGAATGAACAGCTTAAATTCTGGATCCAGACTTTGTTAATACCGGTGGTACTTGCTGTGGTTGGATATTTGATTAATAACACCCTACAACAACAACAAAGAGCCTTGGATAAATTGAAGTTAACAGAGCAGATAGTCAGCGAAGCCTTTGATTCAAATAATCCCGATAAAGCAATGGCGCTTTCTATATTGATCTTTTCAGTCAGTGATGATAAAAAATTTGCCCAGGACCTGAATGATTTGATTAATAACTTTTATTATAAGAAGGCTTTGAACGCTCTTAAAGCAGGAGATGAAATACAATATCAGCAGATATCCGAAGCGGCAGAAGTCTTTCAGGGCTCAAAGATCACTATAACAGATTCACTCAAATTGAATCCTACTGCGAGTAAAGCAGAAAAGGCGAGGGCTTATGAGCAAGAGGGAATACGATCGATACAGATGGGTGATCTCAGTGCGGCTAAGGAGAACTTTCAAAAAGCCGAAAAAGCCTATCCCGGATTCCATTCTTCGTATGAGATTTCTAATTTGATTAAGGATAAGCTTGATGATGTTAATGAGGGCAAACTAGATTCTGCTCAAGCTACTGATCAGGTATTGAAAGAAGTTCAAAATCAGTATTCGTGGAAACTTGATAAGAAGTTTCTCGTCAAAAGTAGTCCAATTAAAAAGGAGAAAGATACTTTTTGAGAGTAGATAAAATTGCGGCTTGTTAATATGAGGATATGAATATGAGAATAGTTCTTTTTTGCATGAGTTTAACAATTTCAATTCAGCTAATTGCCCAACGGCCAACTGTAAATTCGATTCACATTGAGATAAAAAGGATGAACAATATTACATTGAGCACGGATGATATGATAGTTTCTTACTCGGGGTTGAATCGGTTTATGGGAACCAAAGTGGCTAGCTATTTATCCGATGGAGGGGATCTTTCCTTATTCAAAAACTATGCAGTTCTGAATTCAGAAGATGGAAGACTTTCTCTAAATCATAATTTTGCGTTTACGAATAATACAGGCCGGATTAAGTCTCTTTTAACTGCCGGAGTCAGAGCGGATGTATCAAACGCCTTTTCAGCGATTATCAATGACAGTAAGTTCTCAGATGACTTAGGAGTATCTATAAAATATACCTGGATTGGTCGTGGTTCTGCATTTTTTGATTCTCAAAAGCAAAAGCAACTTGAAGCAGTAGCCAGCGAGGTCGGTCCACAGAAAACTAAAATGAACAGGCAAAGAGCGATTATTGTTTCAGAATTATTCTCCGAAATGAAGGAGGAAGCAAATACTTTTGAAGCAATGTTGCTTGCGCTGGACCCCAATGATCTCTCATTGAATGACGATTTAGCAAGTCTTCAAAACGAAGCGCGCGATGAGTTTTATGATGATTTGCGGACTAACTACTTGAAAGAATTTGCGAAGCGGGAGGCTAAAGCATTGGAAGGTGAGGGTACCCACAACTTGATTACGTCACATTGGATTAGTTTGGCTATGTATATTCCGCTAACAGCATCAAAGTACAGTGTTGCCCAATCGTTCTCAACAAATTTCACCGATAAGGAACTCTATCCATGGGAATTTAATGGCAGTCTGAACTGGATCTTTGAAAGCAGGCGTTGGGGTCGGTTGTTTGCACACCTCACTGCCGGAGTTTTTAATAATAGCTCGGTTAAGTCTAAGGGTGTTGATGAAATTGATTTGAATTCCTATAAGGTGCTCGGTGGAACCGATACATTAAGTTATGCTTTACTTGATACAGACGATGCCTATGTTGGCGACTATTCTGATTTTATTACTCCAATTCTTAAAGGACAGTTGGTTTGGTTTCCACCAAAACTCAATGTGGGGGTCAGTGTATTGGTCGAGCAGAATTTTGGCGACTACAATCCATTGAACGGAAAAATTGGCATCCCTGTTCGCCTGAAAGGTAAAGACGATGATTCGTTTGTGAATTTTGAACTTCAGGTGCGTGCAACAGATATTAATGGTACTATGGACCCTGATAAAAGTTTGTCGAAGAAGACCACCTATGGTATATCCGTTGGTTTGCCGTTCAGTAGTTTCGTAAATTAATGAAGGCCTAAATGAATATCAGGAAGCATTACTTAGGCCGTACATTTTAAAGTAATTTAATGACATCCAAACGCACCATCTCTTTCGTGAGCTTGGCAAATTTAAAGATCGGATTATGATTTGTACCCTAGATTTACACCTATGGACACTTGTAATAATAATAATGATAATTACTGGAGCTTTTGGAGGGTTTCTCAACCACCTTCATAATTTTGATACAGCCGACAACGAACAGCAAAACAGACGTGCAAAATACAAATACATCTTTCTTGGAATTGGTTCTGCGATTTTGGTACCTGCATTTCTAAAAATGATAGCGAGTGACCTTATTAAGAACTCAAAACCTTATGACAACATCAATTACCTTATTTTTGCCGGCTTCTGCTTAGTGGCTGCAATCTTTTCAAAGAGATTTATAAATACAATCGGTGACAGGATACTCGAGGCCGCAAAAAAAGCCGAAACAGCATCTAAAGAAACAAAGAAAGAGATTGAGTCAACAAAACTTGAATTGACCTCTACACAGGAACGAATTGAAGATGTAAAGTTAGCAGTCAATCTTAAGAACACCGAGAATGAAACGCATTCACTCTCTGGTGACCAACCAACCAGGTTGTTGAGTGAATTAGTTGACTCATTTGTTCAGAAAACTCACATTCCTGACTACTCAGAAAGGCTGAAGATGAAAGCGGAGTTAGGGAGAAAAATGGGACAGATTATAGTAAGGCACAACTTATCAAGAGACGAATTACTCAAAGAAAATCCAAAGGAAGGGATGTATTTAGCGTTAGCCTATTCAGTCGAATTAAAGCCAGACAATAATGGCCTTTCCCTTCTAAATAGATTGTCGAAGGTCACATCTCAATTGTATACAAAATACGTAATATTAATAGCCTACAGGACTTTAGCAAGTAGCGGACTCATTAGTGCAGCACAGGCAATCGAAGTGAGTGAATTGATTGAAAAGTTTAGAGATAGGGCTGACAAGCCATTAATTAGAAACATTGACGACACAATTAATGTATTAAGATTTATAGAGCCTAAAATATGAGTGCTTCTAAAACTACCCAAAGCGTAAAAAATGACCGCCCTCGTTGGTGTTCTTCACCAACGAACCTGATAAATAAAATGGATGCATTATTAAATTTGATTTCGCAAACAGAATGACTCAAGAATTTCCCGTCCCAGCGAAGTC
Organism: Cyclobacteriaceae bacterium; assembly: GCA_044229915.1. Classification (GTDB taxonomy): domain Bacteria; phylum Bacteroidota; class Bacteroidia; order Cytophagales; family Cyclobacteriaceae; genus ELB16-189. Next base: position 844,278 of record JBGASB010000001.1, on the reverse strand, counting down.
TCCCGCCACGGGGACTCGCCTAATACCCAGAAAGTGGAGTGCATGAAAATAATATTATGAGTTCACCAAATAATTATATCATCTCCTACCACACCCTCAGACAACTCATTGGCATTTTGGGCATTGCCCTTCCGTTTCTGTGCTGGGGTGTTAATGGGTTTGTTAATGAGAATAACCTGCTCAACAACCCGGCATTCGTAAATACCGAATTCAGCAGTGAGTACACGGCAGGCCCCAACCTTAAATCTTCCATCAGCCATTTTTATTATACCACAGCCGGGCCGTTGTTTACGGGCATCCTGATTACGCTCGCCATTTTTCTCTTTTGCTATCAGGGCCATTCCAAAAAGAAAGATCAAGACAAGTTTGCCTGGCTTACCGATGGATTGCTTTCAAAAATTGCTGCCACCTGCGCCTTGTTGATTGTTGTATTTCCAACCGGTTCAGATAAACCGATCATAGACAACATTCACATGTTCGTATCCTCGGATGCAGCGGGTACACTGCATTTAATTTTTGCCGCGTTATTTTTCGTGGCGATGGCTGTTTTTTGTATCGTCAATTTCAGAAGGACTGCGAATAAAGGGTTTATAAAAAATCCGGAGGGCAGAGTTTATTTGTTTTGTGGACTCGGCATTCTCGTCATGCTGCTCATTCTGTTTGTTAACATGCTCATGGCAGATGCCGATGAACCGTCCACGAACCTGGTATTTTGGATGGAGACCATCATGCTCTTTTTATTTGGCTTTGCATGGCTTGTAAAGGGTAAAGCGGCAGTAACCGAATATGTGCTGAATAAATTGTGAGTAGTGAATATGTGATCATCGACCACGCGCAAATGATCCTTCGAAATGAATTTGTCATTGCGGGCGAGGAGAACACTTTTTGATTTACCACACATGTCAACGAGACCCGTAAAGGGTAGGTCTTAGTGACAGCATTCCATCTTTACTTCACCACTGCACTACTTGGGATCGCGGGTCAAAGCCCGCGATGACATTTCATAGTAAATGGGTATCCGTGGACTTGAACGAAACACATGATATTAACCAGCAGATACTTCTCCACCCGCTGGCGATTTAGAGTGCTTTCAAATTAAAATGAACGGAGTCTTACTTTTCTTTTGCCTGCACAAAAGAAAATAACAAAAGAAAATGCCAGCACTAACACTGCCCCTCTCCGCGCTGCTAGCCGCCTTACCACCACACATGCCTCGAGTGGGCTCCGCCAGCTGGCAGATTTAGAGTTAAGCTTCAAATTAACATACACAGTTAGCTCGATCGATTCTTCCAGTGATTGCTGAAAGACCTTCGTACTTTCGCGGGTGGTGCACATGGTAGCGGGTGCGGAAGGACGGCAGTCTGGAAGCAATCACGCGGCCATGCGGCCGTGGAGCACTAATAATACAATCGTTCTAGCATCGCTCATCAATTCGCGCCAATGGGTGCGAAGCCAGATCAACTTAACCTGTGGCGCGTTTGATCTTATCACTTTATAGCCATGGGCTAAAGCCCATGGCTACAAACATACTACCCCTCCGGGGTATGGGAAAGATCAATCATTAGCATCACTCTTTCTTTCCCTTTTGTTGTTATTCTTGTCCACCAAAAACACACTTGTTCTAAAATAATTGTTGCAGGCGGTCGACCACCTGCAACAACCATCAAACCTTTACTTCCACACCAAACCTTTATCCTTCGCTTTCTCACGGATCGCCTTGAGCATTGTTACATCAAGCATCGATCCTTCATCTTCTGCAGGCATATGCTCAGCAAGATACTGCTGGCGTTTTTTGTTCAGCTCCTGAATTTCATTCTGAACAGCCTTGCGCTCATCCGCTTTTTTAGCAACATAGGCTTTGCGTTCTCCGGCACTCAGCCCCTGCATTTCTTCCGGCAATTGTTGCGCAGGAGCTGTGGTAACAACGCTCTCATCTTCTTTTGCGGCATCTACCAAATCCCACGAAGAGTTTTGATATGCATGCGTACTTTTGGACACCGCACGTTCAACTTTATTTGCCTGGCCATAGCTCTCTGCATTTTTATCCTGCGCAGCCTGGGCCTCTTTCTTTTCCCGGCCCGAAGTGCCGTAGTATATATAGGTTTTGTTCAACCGATCATTGCATTCCGCAATTTTTGAATCGTAGGGAGTAGCTATAAATACTGTTTTACGATTTTGCTCAATGCTCATGTAGCTTCCACCGGTCCGGTCAGCGCCATCTTTCCAGTTGGTGGTCAGGCCCTCATCAAAATCTCCGCAGTAGATCGTATTCACCACTACCCCTTTTTCTTTGGCCACTGAACAGGCAAGGCGATAGTTCACCGAGCCTTGCGTGAACGGTTCGTTGCCGGCAATAAAAATCATTTTCAAATCAGCCGCAGACGTTGACCATCCAAGCTGGTTGAGCGAAGTTTGAATCACCTGCCCGCAGAACTCATTGCCCCCGTTGGTGGAGAGTGAAAACAGTTTTTCTGAGATCAAGTCAAGGTCATTGGTGAGGCCACTTACCTGGCGGATGTATCCTTCCGAGGCGGGCAAACCGTCATTGCCGTATTCATACAAGGCAATCCTGATGTGGGGTCGCGAACCGTCTCCACATTTTGCAGCAGCCAGTTCATTTACAATTTTCCATAGTTGCGATTTGGCCTGGTCAATAAGTCCATCCATGCTGTTGCTGGTATCGAGCAGCAAGGCAATCATAATGCTCTGATCTTTGGCGGTGCTTTTTTCCGAAGCTGAATGTTCGGGATTCACGGCACTGAATCCAGTTGCTACCGTAATGAGGATCATCACAACAGCCGCTTTCAAAAAGCGCGTGCTGGCAAGGGGTCTCGTTTTCATAATTTGTTATTTGTTTGTAGCAGGATGCACCGGTCCACCCGATTCCATAAACCTTCAGGTAATTTTTTTCTTCCTGTTTGCGGAGCCTGCCGAGTCGTGTCTTTCGATAATTAATGGGGCTCCTTCTGTTTATTAACATGCCGATGACCCATCAATGGGTAACCTTGTGTTTTGGATGGAGACCGTCATGCTCTTTTTTGTTTCTATTTGTTGATACGAAACACGCTAAGACCTTTTTCATTTACGGGTAACTGTATCTAATTACCTTTTTGGCGTTATAGGTTCAAATGAACAACATGAAATCAACACATATCATGCTGGTGGTAGCCTTGCTGGTAATTCAATCCTGCGCTAACGACCCTGAACCCGAAACAACGGATGATAATCCATTGGACTTTACGGGTGCATCAGGAACTATTCTTACAATAGCCGGAAAGGGACCCACAGCGTTCGGATACTCAGGCAATGGGGAAGTGGCAAATAAGGCAGAACTTGATTTTGTTACGGGAGTTTCAGTGGACCAATCAGGTAATGTATATGTAGTCGGGGGCGCCTCCAATACCATTCGAAAGATATCTGCATCCACAGGGGTAATTCAAAAGTATGCAGGCGTCTTTTTGGGATGGAATGTAGTTGATCAAACTCCTTTGCAGGGTGATAATGGACCGGCCGCAGATGCGCACCTGAATTTTCCACTGGCGCTTTATACGGATAGGAGTGGAAATATAATTCTGCTCGATGCGGGAAATCATATGATACGTGAAATCCGTAAAAGCGATAGCACGATTCACAAATTAGCCGGAGGAAATTCCTGGACAGACTTTGCAGGTGATGGGGGTGCAGCCACGTCTGCCTCTTTTAATAATCCCTATGCAGTTGCAACAGATGCCTCGGGGAACATTTATGTGGCGGATCAGTACAATCACTCAATACGAAAGATTGACCGGGCGACAGGAATGATTACAACGATAGCCGGAAAGGGCCCAGGCCATCCAGGGTATAGCGGAGACAATGGCCCGGCAACTTCAGCGATGTTGAATATGCCCAGATCGGTTACGGTGGATAACACTGGAACTATTTACATCTCCGATACAGGCAATCATGTGATACGGAAAATCAGCAACGGTACTATTACCACCCTTGCCGGTAGTGGATCTCAAGGGTACAGTGGTGATGGCGCGCATGCAACCCTTGCGAAACTAGATGCTCCGCAGGCCATCGCAGCAGATGGTAGCGGTAATGTTTATTTTGTTGATGGAAACAATAATGTGATTCGCAAAGTGGACAACAACGCAATCATCACCACGTATGTGGGTACCGGGGCTTCCGGATACACCGGTGACGGTGGCCCTGCCACTAAAGCTACTATTGCCAATCCCTGGGGTATTGCAACTGATGGGCAGGATAATCTTTATATAGCCGACACGAACAATGCCGCCATTCGGGTGGTCATCAAATAGAATCGTTTTGATTGATCCTTCTTCGCCAACTGGCGTATTCTGCATAGAAGGCTACTAAGGCAGAGGTATTTCAATTAATCAAAAAATTGTTCCATTGCCTCGGTTGGCCTTCTTAACTAACAAACAGCCTACTAAAACTGCAATCGTCCTATTATCCTTAATCTGTTGCGTAGTTGTTTTAGTTTCTTGTTTAAAGCATGACTTTATCATAATTTCGTTTGAGAGGGTGACGTTCGAAAACAGTCAATAATCATATTTAATTAAACCATACCTTATATGAACAGAAGATCATTTCTTGGTAATGCCGCTGCCGGCCTGGCCGCCACCGGATTGCTTGCCCATATCCCCGCCTCGGTATTCAGCATGGCGAGTAAGGGAATCAATATGCCGCTTGGCTTTCAGTCATATGTGTTTCGGGATGAGATCTCCCTTAAACCGCATGAGACGATGAGTAGGCTGGCCGGTTATGGCTATAAGAATGTGGAGTGGTGCAGCCCCAAAGGCTACCAGGGTCCCTTCACCCCGCTGGTCAAATACTCAGGCAAAGAACTGAAGAAGATCACCAATGACGCGGGTCTGGAGACTACCAGTTGCCACTTTACGTGGAATGAGATTATGGATGACAACAGTCTCGCTGAACGGATCGAATTTGCAAACCAGTTGGGATTGAAACACATGGTCTGCTCGGGCGGACTAATCGCCAAGACTTCCGATGAGGTGAAGAAACGCTGCGAACAAATGAACCATTTCGGTGAGTTGGTAAAAAAAGGTGGCCTGGTTGCCGGATACCACAACCACAACGGAGAGTTTGATGAGAAGCTCGATTCCCGTCCGCAATACGACCTCATGCTCGAACACCTCGATCCTTCCCTGGTTAAGATGCAGTTTCAGGTTGCGGCTATCACCTCGGGGTATAAGGCCCAGGATTATTTCAGGAAATTCCCCGGCCGTTTCATCTCTGCGCACCTGCAGGATTACGCACCGAATGACCATGAGAAGGAAGTGGTTATGGGTTCAGGCATGGTCGACTGGAAAGATTTCTTTGCTGCTGCGAAAGTCGGTGGACTGCAATATATTTTTGTTGAGATGGAATCCAACCCGGCTATCATGGAGGGTTGTGCAAAGTATGTGAAGAGCCTGTGAAAGGATAACTTCTTTCCCAGCATTTGTTGATCGTATGATCTTCCTATTCAAACCTACCTCATTGTTAAAAATAACTCTTCCCCTCTCCTTGCCTGCCAACCGAATCCGCCAAGGCGGAGTAGGTTGGGAGAGGGGACAGCCTGCCTGCCGAATCCGCTAACTAGCGGAGTAGGCAGGGGGTGAGGTCTACTCGTCTTTGTTAATCTTCTTGCCTGCCAAATCCTGCCACAGTATGGATGATTCATCATCCGGCATGTTAAACACAAATTTGGAAAATGATCCTATTTCACCGCCCGTTCATAAGTTACATCACCGGAAACCCAATTTATCATGGTTAACATTAACGGTTGGATTACTGCATCACAAGAAAGAAACGAACCCGTAGCATTTGCTTGTATTCTGTTTGATAACGCCTTTAGCTATTCAAAACACTGATTTCCTGATGAAGGCCATTGTTTACACACAATACGGAACACCCGATCGACTTCACTTGCAGGAAGTTGAAAAACCAACTCCCGGGACAGGCGAGGTACTCGTGAAAGTAATGGCCTCTTCGATCAATTCCTGGGACGCAGATCTACTCAAAGGCAACGCGTTTATCATTCGTTTGATTGGCGGATTTTTTAAGCCCCGTCATAAAATACTGGGGGCCGATATTGCCGGCACGGTAGAATCGGTAGGGCACAATGTCAAAGATTTTAAACCAGGCGATGAAGTGTTGGGCGACATTGCCGAAAATGGATTTGGGGGATATGCTGAATACGTTTCCGTTCCTGAAAAACTGTTGGTGAGAAAATCGCCCGCGATGACATTCCATCAGGCAGCAGCATTGCCGCAGGCTGGCTTGCTGGCGTTGCAAGGACTTCGCTATCAGGGTGAAATAAGTGCGGGTCAAAAAATTTTAATTAACGGGGCCGGTGGTGGAGTGGGCCCGATCGCCTTGCAGTATGCCAAATACAAAGGTGCAGAAGTTACGTGTGTCGATGGCGAAGAGAAGTTTGATCTGCTACGTTCACTGGGAGCGGATCACCTGCTTGATTTCCGAAAGGAAGATTATACCCAATCCGGCATCCAATACGACAAGATTTTGGATGTGATTGCTCACCGAACGGTTTCGGATTATAAGCGCGCACTAAAACCAGGTGGAATTTTTTCGATGATTGGCGGCTCGATGGGTTGGTTGCTCATTCACCTGATGCTGAGGGCAGTCCTTCCGTACAAGGGGAGCAAGAAAGTGGGCATTATGGGATACAAACCAAACAGAAAAGACCTCGACTACCTCGTTCAACTTTTTGAAGAAGGTAACGTGATACCTGTGGTAGACAGAAGCTTTGCCCTGGCCGAGACAGCCGATGCATTCCGGTATTTTATGAGTGGAAAATTCAAAGGGAAGATTATAATTTCCGTTCGTCCTGGCTGAAACCTAATTGTTTAAAATAACTCTTCCCCTCTCCATGCCTGCCAACCGAATCCGCCAACAAGCGGAGAAGGATGGCTTGCCAACTGTATCCGCCATCTGTTAGAATAAGCTAGAGGCGTGACTTTTCCCAGGCTGAAACCTAATTGTTTAAAATAACTCTTCCCCTCTCCTCTGGAGAGGGGATGGGGTGAGGTGAGGGTTTTTCACCCCATCTCACTATCTTCGTCTCCACCCAACTCACTTCCCCATGCGCATCAACTTCATCGTCATTGCCATCGCACTAGTGTCATGCACTACAGATAATAAACAATTGCCCCTGGCCGAAAACTCTGATCTTAGGGTAGGGCAAGAGGTGAAAAAAACCCTGGCTTTGCATGCGGCCGACACCTTTCGCCTCAACCTGCCAGCGAATAGTTTTATCACCGGGCACGCCAACCAGGTGAGTGTGGATGTGGTGGTCACCATCATCGGACCGGATAAAAAAGAAGTGGCCAGTTTCGATGGGCCTGCACGCGGCCCCGAGAATTTTCAGTTTGTCGCCAAACAAGAAGGTATTTATAAAGTGGCGGTGGCACCTTTTAAAGAATTTACGGGCGACTATATCATGAAACTGAAAATGGCTGAACCTCTCGCAACCGATCCTGCCAAACGAATCGAGCAAGTGGTAGCTTCCATGATCAATGAAGATGGGCCAGGTGCCTCCGTAGCGGTTGCCCGGGATGGAAAAATCATTTACAGCAAAGGCTTCGGCCATGCGGAACTGGAGTATGATGCACACAATACTCCACAAACTATTTTTCACATTGCCTCCGTGTCGAAACAGTTCACGGCATTCTCCATCGCCATGCTGGCCGACCAGGGTAAACTCTCCGTAGACGATGACATCCGCAAGTATCTTCCCGAGATCCACGACTTCGGAACACCCATCACCATCCGTCAATTGATCCATCATACCAGTGGTCTGCGCGATCAGTGGAACCTGCTGGTGATGGCGGGGTGGAGAATGGATGATGTGATCACCAAAAATCAAATCATGCGGGTGATTGCCCGCCAGCGCGAACTGAATTTTAAACCGGGCGCCCAGCATAATTATTGCAACACGGGCTACACCCTGCTGGCAGAAATTGTGAGTCGCGTGTCCGGAAAATCCTTTCCGCAGTGGACGAAGGAAAATATTTTCGTTCCGCTCGGAATGAACGACACGCAGTTTTATGATGATCATGAACGCATTGTACCCAACCGGGCTTATTCCTATTACAACGATGTGGAGGGGTACAAAAAATCGGTGTTGAATTATGCCAATGTAGGGGCCACCAGTTTATTCACCACGGTGGAAGACCTGAGCAAGTGGGCCATGAACTTCGAAAATGTGAAAGTAGGTAACGCCAATGTGATGGCCATGATGGAGCAACGCGCCATCCTGAATACCGGTGATACCCTCAGCTATGCCTTCGGACAGGTGATCGAAAAGTACAAGGGATTAAAAACCGTTTCGCATGGCGGTGGCGATGCAGGGTATCGCACGTATTTATTGCGTTTCCCGGAGCAGAAATTTTCAGTTTCTGTTTTCAGTAACCTGGCTTCCTTTAACCCTTATCAACTTAGTTACACCGTGGCCGATGTTTACCTGGCCGACTTACTGAAAGAAGACACGACCAAAAAAGAAACGCCACCACCCGCGCCAGAAGAGAAACCCGCCTTCGATCCATCGGCATTAACGTTGAGCGATTACACCGGACGGTTTTACAGTGCCGAGTTGGAGACGTTCTATGAGTTTGAAGTGAAGAACGATACGCTGGTGGCACATCATCCACGCCATGATGATTTCAAACTTACTCCCGTTAAGCAGGATGGATTTGAGGCAGGCGCCTGGTGGATGGGAAATCTGGAATTCACGCGCGATGCCCACAAGGTAACCGGAATGAAAGCCAGCAACGGCCGCGTTATGAATTTGGTTTTCGTGAAGGAGATGGCGCGGAAGTGATTCGAGCTGCTTAGATGTCACGGCCATGGTTTTAGAGTTGAAACTTGAGAGCGGTGGCCCGGTCTTCCGGGCTAATACAATGGATTAATATCTTTGTCCCATGTGCTACAACAAAGCCTACTTAACCAAACGTGCTGAAAAATTAGCCAAACGGTATGGCCATGACGAGAATGAAATAAAGTTTGTTCAACAGCAATTATTAAAACTGAACCTCCCCCCGGTTTATCATGCATCCGGGTTTAACCATCCATCTGTTCCGGTAATCATTAACAAGTCGAAAGAGATTCATCTTTTTTCCTGGGGCTTAATCCCCAACTGGGTAAAGTCGGCTGCAGAAGCTGTTACCATCAGCAACAGCACCATCAATGCCCGGGCCGAAACCATGTTTGATAAACCGGCCTTCCGCGAATCGGCACGGGAGCGCAGGTGTTTGGTTTTAATAGACGGATTCTTTGAGCATCATCACAAAAATGGAAAAGCATTTCCCTATTTCATCCACCTGAAGAGCGATGAGCCAATAACACTGGCAGGCTTGTGGGACGAGTGGATCGATGCCTCGGGCATCAGGCGCAGCACATACACGGTGGTAACAACCCGGGCCAATCCACTTATGGCCAGGATTCACAATAACCCAAAAGCCAGTGAAGGACCCCGCATGCCACTGATATTACCTAAGGCTGCAGAACACGATTGGCTTAAGCCTATCCATGAAAAAGCTGACCAGGACTTAATTGAAAGTCTGGTCCAGCCTTATCCCGAGGCTGAATTAGATTCGTTTACGGTAAAGCGCCTCACAGGCAAAGAGGCAGTGGGTAATATACCGGAAGCACTTAAGCCCCACCGCTACACAGAACTCGAAGAAACACAAGGCTCCTTGTTTTGAAAACGAGCATGAACTTGCTTTAAGAAAAACATAGTTATAAGCATAACTCTTCCCCTCTCCTCTAGGGAGGTGGTTAGTCTGCTGCTCTATCCGCCAGCTGTAAGAATAAGCTAGAGGCGTGACCTTTCCCAGACTGAAACCTGATTGTTCAAAATAACTCTTCCCCTCTCCGCTGCTTGCCAACCATATCCGCCAACAGGCGGAGAAGGTTGGGAGAGGGGATAGCCTGCCTGCCGAATCCGCTAACTAGCGGAGTAGGCAGGGGGTGAGGTCTTTTGGGTGAGGTTCCTGTGAACGTCAATAGACTTACCGGGAATGTCAGTACGAGTGCGCCATGCTACATCTCACCATGTGCAGTGTAGTTCCTGCCTGCCGGTAGGGCAAGCCCTCTGGCCAGAGATGTAGTTAGACGTGGCGGGCAATGCTGATAGTAGTGGCGCGCGATGCTGTACCTGCTGGCGATGGATGCTACAACTCACCAGTCGCAGTGTTGTACCTACTGGCGCTGGATGCTACAAGTCAGTAGTCGCAGTGTTGTACCTACTGGCGCTGGATGCTACAAGTCAGTAGTCGCAGTGTTGTACCTACTGGCGATGGATGCTACAAGTTACCAGCCGCAGTGTTGTACCTGCTGGCGATGGATGCTACAAGTCACCAGCCGCAGTGTTGTACCTGCTGGCGATGGATGCTACAAGTCACTAGTCGCAGTGTTGTACCTGCTGGCGCTGGATGCTACAAGTCACTAGCCGCAGTGCTGTACCTGCTGGCGATGGATGCTACAAGTCACCAGCCGCAGTGTTGTACCTGCTGGCGATGGATGTTGATAGTCGTTGCAGAGATGCTATAACCCGCCCGGTGGCATGTCATGAGATGGTGGGTGAGTGACTGATGAAGACACTTGAGTTTATCGAATGTATTAGGCAGTACAATGCAAAGTGACAACGATCGGGTGAGTGAGCGACCCTGACATTGAGGTGATGAACTCATCGGAATGAGTGTGTCAGATTTTATTCAGCTGGCGAATAAATTGTCACTTCAGCGATGAGGTTTATAAAACCAAAAAATGAAGAGCCTAAGAACGTGCCAATCGAATTTGAGTTACGTGTTTGGCGAAATAAATAGTTGTAAAAATAGTGATGTAAAATCGCAACGTTATTTACAGATTCCGTTGTAATCATCATAAAGTAAATCTTTATGAACACAATCAAAAACATGCAGGCCTTCACAAGGTTGATAGGTTACTGCACCGGGTACGGAGGTAAATATAACCCCGGTCGACAAACCCTCCATGTAGGAGAACTTCAGGCACAATTGGTAGCGGTCCGCCAGGCGCTTGAAGAAGTTAAGGAGACCAAGGTGCACTTCAATGATGAAGTGAATGCGCGCAAGCAGGCATTCGATGATTTGCCGAAGCTGGCCGCCAGTGTGATCCGGACACTCAAAGCATTCGGAGCGTCCGAAGAAAAGATGGCGGATGCAAGGCTGTACTTCCGTAACATCACAGGCCGGAGGTTGGCCAAACCCATCGAACAAGCAGGTGCGGTGGTTGAACCGATTCCTGGCAAACGTTCACTCTTGCAGTTGGCCTATGTTAACAAGGCCGACTGGTTTGAGCAACTCGTGCAGACAGCGTCTACCCATCCTGGCTATCAACCCAACGAGCCCGAACTTTCGATCGAAGGATTGAACCGCAAGGTGAAGGAGTTGCATGCCTTCAACCAACGGGTGGAGGATGCGCGGGTGGCCTGGAGCAATGCACGCGTAAAGCGCGACAAACTCATCCGGGATGAGGAAGAATCCATGATGTTGACCTCAAGGGCAGTAAAAGATTACCTGGGTGCCATCTTTGGATTTAACAGCCTCGAGTATGGGCAAGTGAAAGGAATCATTATCCGCTAAACCCCTTCATCATGAGTGCACAAACCTGAAAACCTCTGCCGCAACGCAGGGGTTTTCTATTTCAAGATCAGGTTAGTCTATGCGAATGATACAGCCCGCAATACTAACAGGATTGGGTTTCAATTTAATTGGCTCGTGGTTGGTGCAACCGAACCACCTCTTAAGCTTTGGTTGATGTAACATTTGCCCCAGCGATTACGTCTTGCACACATACTTATACCCTGCCTATGTCCCACGTTCCATTTGAAGAAATAAAGGTTAACACCCGCATCCGGCTTGCTGCCCTATGGACGGCCGTAATGTTTTGCTATGTCTATGGCGATTACTTTGCCCTCTACATTCCCGGTGAGGCAGAAAAATTGGTGAATGGAAATACCTTATTGAATAGCCCGATTAAAGTGTTTGCTGCCTCGGTGCTGATGTCCATACCTCCGCTCGTGATCATTGCTTCGATAATGGCCCGCGCCAGCCTGGCTCGGATGGTAAATATTATTTTTGGGCTTGTGTACACAGCCATCATGCTGCTGATTGTGGTCACTTCTTTCCCTATCACCCCGGAGGTATCAGCCTATGTGTTTTATGCCTTGTTGGAAAGTGTGTTCACGGTTGTAATTATCCGGCAAGCGTTGAAATGGCCAAAGTCGGTTGACACACAAATGAGATAAAGGATTCCCGGTAATAGTCAGCGGGTACTGGATTGGAATAAAAAAAGTATTGATCTTTTCACCCGGCTAGACCTTACCCGGCTTGATATACACGTTAAATACAGCGCCAGCCCCGGGTTCACTTTCCACTTCCACTTTTCCCCCCATGGCATGCAGTTGTGTGCGCACCATAAATAAGCCAAGCCCCTTGCCTTCAATTCCATCGTGAAAACGACTGTACAGACTAAACAGTTTTTTACCGGAAGTATTCAGGTTAATGCCTAACCCGTTGTCGCGGATCGTGAACCTGGCAAATTCATCGTTCCAGGTTGCTTCGATGCGAATCTGAGGCGGTACTCCGGGCTTCCGGTATTTAATGGCATTGCTCACCAGGTTGGTGAAAATACTATCGAAGTAGGGTTTGGATGTGCACAGGGTGGGCACGTTGTCAACGTTCAGCGTTATTTGTGCCTGGCATTCAGTAATTTCTTTTTCATGATTGATCAGAATGAGTTCCAGTTCTTTCCTGACATCCAACTCCATAATCATTTTTTCATTTCCCTTACCAACATCCAGAATCATGTTCAGGTCTTTAACCACGCGATCCAGTTGAATGGCTGCCTGAACCAGTTCTTTTTGTATCACTTGCTTGTCTTCACTGTTGATGGACATAGAAAGCAGATTGCCTAACCCCAGGATGCGGGCAATGGGTGCACGCAGGTTATGTGATGAAATGAATGCAAACTGTTCAAGCTGCTGATTGTATTCAACCAGTTCTTTGGTGCGTTGCTGGATCTCAAGTTCCAGCCCTTCATTTTTCTGAATCAGAATCTGATGTTGGGTTTCAATGATTTCGCGAGCGGTTTGAAGTTGTTCATTTTGCTCTGAGACTTTATCCCGTTGGGTAGCGATTTCTAGTTGAGTTTGCACCAGGGTGTCATTGCGTGCCGAAACCTCTTCCTTGGATTTCTGCAGTTCATGGTTTTGAAATTCTATTTTCTGAACCAGCAAGGTTTGTTGGCGATCGAAAATATAAGTGAGCGAAAGCACCAGAAATAATAAGCCTATGTGTAACGAGGCAGTAAGTAACGTATTCGAGCGCATGAGCAACCCGGTGGGCATCCATAGTTCGGGTTCAAAGATGGCGAAGATCAGAACGGTGAGGACTCCAACACCACTCCATAGCCAGGCCGCACGGTCGCTTAACAACACCAACGCCATGAGCGGAATCAGCGAAACCCACGGCAGCACAAAGGAGTGGATTCCATACGATGCCAAAGATAGCACCACCACCACGAGCCAGCACGTGCAAACAAAAACATGCGTGGTAAATCGCAATGGGCACCATTCAAGCTTGTAGGCAAACAGTTGTGTAATAAACATCACCGACACGATGCTCATTACATAACGGGCCATCAGAAATCCATTAAAAAAAGAGAGGATGAAGTAGCCTATGGCAAACGCGAACGAGATCAGGATAAAGGTGAGTAACAGGGACTCCTGCCGTGTTGCTTTTTCGCTAAGGGTGTGTTGTTTTGGAATAAAGTATGTTTGGAGATTCATGCAGGTGGTGTTCAAAGATAACGGTTTTATGATTGGTCTCTTATCTGTTCCGAAGCCCTCTGCCTGATGGACGGAATAGGTTGGGCGAGGGGAAAAAATCATTATGCCATTTCTTATTATCTCACCAAAAAAATTACATGGGCTTTACTAAATCCTGAGCGCTTGTTATCTTGTTCAAAACCCTAAATCTATGACCCGCGATCAGCACCTGGCTTATTGTAAAGTTTGTATCAACAAAACCTTTGATGCCCAACAAGGAATCATCTGTAAACTCACGGGTCGACAAGCCGACTTTACCAACAACTGTCCAAACTTTTCGATGGAAGCCTCTGCGCGGGCAACGGGCTATGATCCCGAAGCCAAACCTTCAAGGGCAGTAGATCTGGCCCTCGCTTCTACGAAGCAGCGTTTCTTAAACTACTTTATTGACATGATCATTATTTATTTAGTTATCCTGGTGATGGCCTTTATGCTCAGCATTGCCATGGCTCTATTTGCTCCCAATGAGTTCGAACGAATCAATGCCACCGAAAGTGAACTCACCTTATTCAGCTATGTACTTGCGATCCTGACCGTGGTGAGTTATTATACCTTCATGGAATCGGTATTTGGTTTTACGTTTGGAAAACTGATTACAGGGACACGAGTGGTAGACAAGCATGGCAAGATTCCAGGAACGCGCTCAATCGCGTTGCGCAGTGTTTCGCGGCTTGTTCCCTTTGAAGCTTTTTCATTTTTGGGTACTATACCCCGCGGCTGGCACGACACCTGGACCGATACGTGGGTGGTAAGGAAAGAAGATCTGTAAATTGTTGAGATTCATTTTTTGTGAATACTGGCAAGGAGGATGCTTATGGATAAAAAAGCCGGAATGACAAAGTGAAGGTGAGCGGTAGACGTGTTTATCTCCATGATAAGGCTTTCGTAGAAGAGCAGGGTGGGAGTTTTACTAAATAAGCTGATTTTCTTAATTCAGGTAATGCACACATTAAGAGAGGGGAAAGGGATGACGCCAAAATTTCCTACTTTCGATAGCATCATAGTTACAGTGAATGAAAATCTCTAATCCCGCCTTTCAAAAAATTGTAGCGCAGGTGGGTTTGCGTGTCAATGATTATGATGAATTAAGTTTCAAAAGATACATCTCGCATTCTTATAGGGATTCAGAAACAGAGGCCCGGGATGAGGTCCATCGGATGTATGAGTATGTGGTGCTGCATAAGGAGTCAGGCCTGCGGGTTTCTTACCTTACCTCAGAAAGTTACTTTGGCGAAACTGTTGAATATAGCCTAATAGATTGTTTTGTGATCACCAGGCAAAACCAGAAGCTTGGCGTAACTGCAATCGATTTGGAAAAACACACCTTTGAAACGTCTGCCGGCACACTTCCATTTAGTGCGGTTCGAAATACGGTGGATGAAAAGGACTGAATCCGCTTAAGCCTCAACAGCGTGAATAGTGGTTATCATTTTTAGGGTTCAGCCGCACACGCAAAGTTGTATCCTTATTGGAATGGTCTACCTTTGTAAATCTAACCCGTAAGCCATGGCTATCTTAAACGCACAACAAATCAAGGAAGTTAATGAAGTTATAGCGGAGATCGATAAATCCATAAAACCAAAATGTGAGATCGGAGCGCATGACAAACCTGCGCTCACAGCCTTGTTAAAAGCTCAAAACGAAAAAAAGAAAGTTATCTTCTTTAAATGTAAACGGGAATATTCCGAGACCATCGTTACGCATTTTGTGAAAGAGAAAAATGTAACCAAAAACCGGTTTCACAAAAACAACCAGGCGTACATTTTCATTTTGAAATAGCCTGCTAACAATTAACAGCAAGGCATAAGTTGCGGAGAATGGTATTATCTGGCAGAGTGGGTTGGAGTCCTTGGCAAGGGTTGAAACATACTTGTTCACCATAACTCCGCCCCTCTACTTGCTTGCCAACCGGATCCGCCAATGAGGCGGAGTAGGTTGTGAGAGGGGCGGGGGTGAGGTCATAAAAGAACACTTCTGTAAGAAACCCATGAGTGTGCAGGGGCTACAAAAATCGTGTAAACAAGATAGTCTCTTTCGCCCGGGCCTGATAATAGGCGAGGTCGTGCGGCTGATCTTCCTCAAAATAATAAACCATGTCAACCTTCTCACCATAAAGTAGCATCGTGGCGCCTGGCCGTTTACCTTTCTTCACCTCAATTGTTGTAAGTGCCTCATTTAATTCGTGTTTAATTTCATCAGCCCCATAGTGGCGGTAGAGAATGTTTATCAGCAAGTCCAGCAACTCCGTGTTGGAAGCCAGTGCGTTGTCAAACACATAGGGCACCAGGGTGCGGATCGCTTTTTCAATTTTCTGTTGGCCTTCATATACGCGCGCTTTCATGGTAGCCAGGTAAATGGCATAGGCGGTGAGTTCATTGCCGCAGAAGTGTTGGTACGGATATACATCTTCAAACAGGCGAATGTATTCTTCGGCAGCCTTATAGTCTTTTTTTTCGAGACTGATTTCAGCCAGCAGTCGGCCACTGTGGTGCTTGTAAAGTGCATACGGTTCCATCAGGTTATTGGCGTCCAGTTCGTTGTAATCGGCCGCGAGAATTTCTTTGAAGGCGGCCGCGGCTGCGTCCCAATGCTGGCGTTGAAACTGGATCAGGCCAAGGTTGTAATGGGCACGACCCCGCAGGGGTGAGTTTGGAAAGGTGGCCATGAATTCGTAGAGGGCGAGGGTGCACTCTTCGAAGCGCTCGTCTTCATATAAACTGAGCGCGTGTTCAAAAGCAAGTTGATCTTTGGTAAGTGTGGGTTGTGCCTGCAACATCATGCAGACCATCCCGGCAAGGAACAGTAGCAGTGTTTTCATAAGACTTGGGTTTTACCCTTTGATGCTTACAATGCAGTAATTCCATAAAAGGTCACAGAAAAAATTTGTGAAGTTGAAAACTGCTGACGGTTGTGAGGCTGTTCCTGTCAAGCGCCTATCGAATCTTCTGATTTGAAATTGAACTTCAATGGTAAATCTTCCACACGAGGAGTTGAAACATACTTGTTCAACATAACTCTTCCCCTCTCCTTGCCTGCCAACCGAATCCGCCAACAGGCGGAGTAGGTTGGGAGAGGGGCAAGGGGTGAGGTAAAAAATATTTTATCCTGCTGACAGACAGTTGTCACCCGGTCCATTCAATTTAGAGTCATCAATCACATAAACTCATGGTTATGACAACAACTGAAAACGCAAAACCCATCACCAAAGACGAACTGCTAACCCACTGGCAAGGACACCGATCGCTAACCCGCAAAGTTATTGCTGCCTTTCCCGAGCAGGAATTTTTTACCTACTCCCTCGGGGGCATGCGACCGTGCGCAGGTCTGATCAAAGAAATGCTCACGATGGCTGTGCCTGGCTTGCGGCAGATTGCTACCAATAGCCAGGAACCATTTAAAGAAGCCGGAATTCAGTTTACAACGAAAGCAGAAGCCCTTGCCTTGTGGGATGCTGCCACTCCGGAGATCACCCGGTTTTGGGCGCTGATCCCCGAAGAACGCTTTCATGAAAACTTTGCTATGTTTGGTCAATATGAGGGTACCGTATGGTGGTCCATCTTTTATTTTATTGATAATGAAATTCACCACCGGGCCCAGGCCTATGTGTATTTACGTTCACTAGGCATTGAGCCCCCGGCTTTTTGGGATCGCTGAAAATATTAACCCAACCCCTCTCCTTGCTTGCCAACCGTATCCGGCAACTTTGCGGAGAAGGTTGGAGGTGAGGTCAACCATCAATCCGCGCTAACCCCTCTCCTTGCTTGCCAACCGGATCCGCCAATGGGGCGGAGTAGGTTGGGAGAGGGGCAAGGGGTGAGGCTAAAATTCATTACCTTTTCTGTACACATTATCTTTGAAAGTGATGACCAACCACGTTAGACTAACGATTCACATGGTTTCAAGTCTTGATGGTGTAATTGCCAAAAAAGACAACAGCGTTTCGTGGTTTGAGACCTCCGATAACTACGAGAAAGGAGTTTCAGAACCCAACCCGGAAGAATTTCTTAAAACAATAGAGTGCTATGTAATGGGGTCGCGTACCTACGAGCACGCTTTGGAACTTTCAAAATCCTATGGGTGGGCCTATGGTAATGTGCCAACTATTGTAGTAACGAACAGAGCTCTGCCTAAGGATAGACCGAATGTTGAATTTTATTCGGGTGACCTGAACAAGCTAGTTAACGAACGATTAAAACCAGCCTATAAAAATATTTGGCTTGTTGGCGGTGCTATGCTTGCCAAAGAGTTCATCCGGTTAAAATTAGCAGACGAAATAAGAGTATCTATTTTGCCAATTGTTTTGGGTGATGGGTTATTATTTTTTGATCATTTGGGAAAGGAACAAGCATTGCACCTGAAAGACGTGACCGCTTACAAAAACGGCATGGTCGAGCTCTGGTATGAAATAAAAAAAGAGTAAGATATTCATGAGGGCCGGCCGATTGAGGACAATGATTAATCGTTCATATAGCTCTTCCCCTCTCCTTTGGAGAGGGGATGGGGTGAGGTCAAAATTCATTATCTTTTCTGCATGGCATACAACGAAACCCTAGCCGACCGCATTCGGATCCGGCTTTCTGAGATTCCCAGAGTAGAGGAAAAATTCATGTTTGGTGGCATTTGTTTCATGCTCAAAGGCAAAATGTGCATCGGGGTGGTAAAGGATGAAATGATGTGTCGCATTGATCCTGAAGTTTACACTATGGCACTTGAGAAAAGAGGATGCCGTGAAATGGTTTTTACCGGCAAGCCGATGAAAGGATATGTTTTTGTGGCTGAAGAAGGAATGAAATCCAAAAAGGACTTTGATTACTGGATTAATTTATGCTTGGAGTTTAACAGCAAGGCGAAGGCTACAAAAAAGAAAGTTAGACCAAAGTAACTTCATCACAGGCTTTCATAATATTTCAATCGGTATCGAAATTGTATCCCTTATGACTTTGGCCATTCCTTTAATTGTATGTCACTAAGCAACTTTGAAAGAATGATTATACTGGCCGATGAAGTTTTTGCTTCTAAAAGGGACAGTGATCAATTGGATGTAAATGAAGGTGTACTGGAACATTTGCGAATGATTCACCCAGCCACTGTTTCTGAATATGATGATGGCATGGGTCCCGTGGCCTGGCTGTTGCTAATACCCACTACGCAGGATTTAATGAATCGTTTTCTGGAGAACAAAATTTCGGAAAGAGAGCTGTACGAACTAACCCCACTCCATGCAACATATGAAGCACTCTATTTATGTTCGGCTATGGTATTGGAAGAATATCGAAGAAAGGGAATTACCCGGCAACTGGCCCTTCGTGCGGTAGAAGCCATACACAAAGACCACCCCATTCAATCTCTCTTTGTATGGACATTCAGCAGGGAAGGACTCTTAGGTTCACAAGCTCTTTCGAAGGTTGTGGCGTTACCACTTTATCAGCGCGGAGAAATCTAGCACCCGTAGCAGCTATGACGCATAAAAGTGAAGTCAGCGAAATGTCGCCCTGAAGTATACGCAGGGTGACCTGAGGTCCCGAAACCTATTCTTACTCTCATATAATTTATATAGCTTTAAATACACACAATAGTAATCCTGTGTTACTTCATGGATAGCAACCGCAAAAATGCATGGTATGTATTGCTGATTTTGTTTGGTATTAACACCATGAATTTTTATGACCGCCAAATCATTGGCGTGGTGGGCGAACAGATTCGCAAAGAATGGGCTCTCAGCGACACCATGTTTGGTGTACTAGGCATGGCCTTTACATTAATGTATGCCGTTGTTGGCATCCCGTTAGGCCGTCTGGCCGATTCAACGAGTCGCAAGAAAATTCTGGGAATTGGTGTTTCCGTTTGGAGTATGCTCACAGCCGCGACAGGTCTTGCACCTACCTTCAATTGGCTTTTTGCTGCCCGTCTGGCGGTGGGTGTTGGCGAGGCAAGTTGTGCGCCCGCTGCAAATTCATTGATTGGTGATTTGTTCCCACCGCGAAGACGTTCCATGGCATTGTCTGTTTTCATGATGGGTTTGCCCATTGGTCTCTTCCTGAGTTATCGGCTAAGCGGCATGATCGCCCAGGCCTATAGTTGGCGCGAAGCATTCTACTTTGCTTGTATACCAGGACTACTATTGGCGGTGTTGGTGTTTATGATTCGGGAGCCCGAGCGCGGTGCTGCAGAGGCGCACCCATCGGCTAACCGCACACGGGCCGGATCTCCGTATTGGATTGTATTAAGCATTCCGACCATGCTATGGATTATTGTGTCGGGTGCATTATTCAATTTTAATACATACGCAGTCAACTCATTTCTGCCGGCTTTTCTTATGCGCACGCATCTTATGGAGCTGAAAGAGGCGGCCAACGTTTCTTCGATTGTGCTGGGTGCAGTAGGTATCATCGGGCTATTGGCAGGGGGTTGGGCTGCTGATCGCGTTGCGAAAATCCGATCGGATGGTAAGTTGTTGTTATCGTCTGTCACTATGCTGATTGCGGTACCATGCATTTATTTTGCACTGAATAAGCAACCAGGAGAGACCGTTGGTTTTATGTTGCTGATGGGTGCAGGAACCATGTTTATGTTTGTCTATTATTCGTGCGTGTATTCCACGATTCAGGATGTAATCGAGCCAGCGTTACGCGGCACGGCCATGGCTCTGTATTTTTTCGCCATGTATCTGTTAGGGGGTTGCCTGGGTCCATTGGTGACAGGAATGTTGAGTGATCATTTTGCAACAAAGGCAATGATAGCTGCAGGGGCCAGTGAAATGACAGAACAATTTAAAGCGGTTGGTCTGCACAATGCGATGTATGCAATTCCTATAATCTGTGCAGTGCTGGCGTGTGTGTTATTTGCTGCCTCCCGAACAGTATCTGTGGATGTAGAGAAATTGCGCTCATGGATTCGCGAACAGGAGCGTTCGGCTAAGGTATAGTGTCAACTAATTATCCGATAGCTTTTAGTTTAAAAACAACCAATTCTCATTTGCAGATAAGAATCAGTTAAAAGCACGAGTATGAAGAAAATTTTAAAGAAAGTCTTATTCGTTAGTATCTCTCTGGTTGCAATCATCTTTGTGCTGGGGTTGATTCTGGCATTTCTTCCCACCAGGTTAAAGACCAATCATAAGGGCATTTCTCCTGAAAGAGCGACTGAGTTGAGGATGAATTTCACAGGAGCCCATCATCAGTTTACGACCACCGATGGCGAAACGCTTTTTCTGCGGAGATGGAATCCAGACAGTCTGACGCCCGGAAAGAAAGATCTTGCCGTGTTGATTTTTCATGGCTTTACTGCACATAGTGGTGCCTATGCAATGGCGGGTGAACCTATCTCGGCAAGTGGATACACAACCTTCGGGTTGGATTATCGGGGGCATGGCTTATCGGGCGGAAACCGCGGTGATAACCCTGGTAAAGAACGATGGATTGCTGATCTGGCGGAGTCCGTACTGTATATTAAAGGTCTTGGCTTTTCGAAAGTGATTATTTTGGGACATAGCCTCGGAGTTGCTTCGGCCATTTGTGCTGCCAATGCAATTCCAAATGAGATTTCAGGATTGGTATTGCTCTCGGGAGCGTATGAAAGCAGAAAAGGTCTATCATCACCACCAACATTTTTTGAACAAACTAAGATTTTGGCAAGTGCTGTTTTCCGCCCTTCCTACCAGGCCGTTGAATATTATAGAAAGGGGATGACTGTCCCAAAGGACTCCTTGTTTAATTTTAGATATACCCTTCGGTTTCTAACCATGCTGGATGTGAAGCAACTCAGGCTTCCCAACGATTTGAATATTCCGGTATTGGTGGGGGTTGGCGATCAGGATGAATTATTTGAGGTAGATAAAGTGAAAGAATTCTATGATGCGGTTCCGGGCAACAAGAAGGAATTCTTAGTGATGAAAAACACTACGCATGCCCGAATCCCTCTTGAAAGTTGGCAACAGGTAGCTGCGTGGTTGGATAAAACATTTTGATTTTGGTCTTCTGCCTGTGGTGGTGAGGGAACTTCTCCATTGAATATTTGCTCTAACCGATCGACCAATCATTAACTGCAAACTCTTTTATTGAGTACCTTGCTAAAAATATTCACCCTTTGATACCCATTGGTCAACATCAGGATTTAACGATACTACGTCATACTTCAGTAGGCCTTTACCTGGGCGATGAATCGGGAGAGGACGTATTGCTACCTAATAAATATTGCCCTGAAAAATTTACAATCGGAGAGAAGCTCAACGTGTTTGTATATCGCGATTATGAAGAACGGAAAATCGCTACCAACCTGAAGCCAAAGATTCTGATGCATCAGTTTGCCTTGTTGCGTGTAACCTCAGTTAGCAATGTGGGCGCCTTTATGGATTGGGGCCTGGAGAAAGAGTTGTTGGTACCCTTTCGCGAACAGCGACAGAAAATGGAGGTGGGCCGATGGTACATTGTATACCTCGATCTTGACAAAGAAACCGATCGGCTGTATGCTACCAATAAGATAGAGAAGAAACTTCAGAATAAGACGCTTTCAGTACTGGAAGGTGATGCTGTAGATGTGTTGGTCATGAAAAAGACTGATCTTGGATTTTCGGTGATTGTGAACCACCAACACGAAGGGTTGATCTTTCAGAGCGACATCTTTGGCAACCTGAATATTGGCGATAAAGTAAAAGGCTATGTAAAACAAATCCGGGATGACAACAAACTCGATATTTCATTACAGCCGATTGGGTTCGAGAACTTTAATGATCCAAACTGCGACAAGATTCTCAATAGCCTCAAAACGCACAAAGGATTTTTACCGATAGCCGATAAAAGCACCCCCGAAGAAGTTTATGCTCAGTTTGGGATCAGTAAGAAAGCGTATAAAAAAGCCATTGGCACCTTATACAAGCAACGCAAAATTATGCTGCAACCTGATGGAATTAAATTAATTTAGTTCAACTACTCCAATACTTTTTCTTTATGCCTATAAACAACTTTGAACGAATGATAAGTGAATGAAAAAAATTGGCTTATTATCCCGCAAAGGTTAACTTTAATAAAATGAAAATTTTATGAAAAAGATTCTTGTCCCCTGCGATTTTTCAAACACTGCCATCCAGGCATTTAAGTTTGCCTGCGAATTAGCTTCCGTTGGCAAAGGCGAAGTATTTCTCCTGAACGTAATCGAATTTCCGACTATACATGGTTCTTTCGTAGTGCCTATCCATGCGTATGAAAATGCCTTCCTAAAAGACATAAAGGCAAAAGCGCATAAGAACTTCGAAAAGATAAAAGAGCGGTATGGTAAGAAAGTTAAGATCCATTTTTCGGTAGAGCATGGATCGGTGACGGAAGGGATCAGAAAGTATGTGGATAGAAAACGGGTAGACCTTGTAGTAATGGGAACTCATGGATCGAGTGGGATAAAAGAATATACCATTGGTTCAAATACGGAGAAGATTGTACGCTCCGCCAAAGTACCCGTGATTGCAATCAAGAAAGCTGTAAATGTTTCATCACTTACGAATATTGTTTTTCCAACCAACCTGAAGGCAACCCATAAAGACGTAGCTACTGCAGTAAAGGCGTTGCAAAAATATCTGAAAGCAAAACTTCATATTTTATATGTAAACGTTCCAGCCAACTTTAATCCGGATCGTGTTACAGAAACCCGGTTGCTCGAATTTGCAAAGCAACATGAGTTTAGGAACTGCGCCATTCATATTTATAATGATATTGATGAAGAAAGTGGCATCATAAATTTCTCAGCGAAATTCAAAAATAAGATCATTGCCATGTCAACTCACGGACGCAGAGGAATTAACCACCTGATGAGTGGCAGCATAGCCGAAGATGTGGTTAATCATGTCGATGCCCCTATCTGGACGCTGTCTGAAAGGTAATCCGGATTAAACCGGTAATCGTACGTGAAAGCGCATCATATTCTTTTATTCGGAATATTTTTCCTATGCCCTTGTTTGTGCTTTTCGCAGGCAAAAGTTCATCTCAATGCTCATGCGCATAACGACTACGAGCATGAGCGTCCACTCAGGGAGGCCTTACAAAATGGATTTAATTCGGTGGAGGCTGATGTACACTTATACAATGGTGAGTTGCGCGTAGGTCATAATATTGCTTCGGATCAGTCACCCACGTTGCAGGAATTGTACTTCATTCCATTAGACAGTCTTATTAGTGCAAACAAAGGTTCAGTCTATGCGGGAACGCAGCAACCATTTTTTCTCATGATCGATCTTAAAACAGACGGTGAGGAGACTTATCGGAGGTTAAAGAGTGTGTTGCATATGTATAAAAAGTTACTGTGCACAGAGCGGATTTGTCCGGTGAAAATTTTTCTTTCCGGTCAACGTCCTTTGAACACAATAATAAAAGAAGGTTATGCAGGAATCGGTATAGATGGCCGGCCTGAGGATCTCGGCAAACAATACCCGGTAGAGTTGATGCCTGTGATCAGCGACAATTTTGCTAACTGGTCTTCATGGAATGGGAAAGACACTATGGATGCAAAGGAGCTTGAACGTATCAACGGGCTGGCGCAACGAGTGCATGCCGAAGGTAAAAAGTTACGGCTGTGGGCTATTCCTGATACTGAAACAGCATGGGAAGTTTTGTTAGATGCAGGGGTAGATTGGATCAATACCGATCGCCTGCAGGAGTTGAATGCATTTTTGTCAAGCAAAGGATTGTAGCAGTTCTTAAATCCGGAGTTTGATTAATGTAAAACTACAGCCGGAATTTCCTGAATCGGTTGGATCATGATGTTGCGATAGAAAACTTCCGCCCCTTCCGATTGCAGTTGAATTTTTCCTTGCTTGAGGGGAGTAAGCACACCGCCATCGAGTTGACTGGAATGATACAGAACCATATTCACGACTCCATTTACTATATGAACTGCGGTATCGCCCAGCGCATACACCTCCACTGTGTTCCACTCACCGGTAGGTTTTTCAGCATCAGGCATTTTAATACACCGTCTTCCCACTTCTTGATTGGCTTCATTGAAGGTGAGTAACTGACCCGTGGGGTCATACACATAGTCTACGTTTTGTTTACGGGCCGGAATTTGAAAGGATCCACCGGCTACACCCCAATAGTCGCCACAATCGCCTTGCTGAATTTGAAACTCCTGCGAACGCATCCAAAAGCCATAATCAGCACCGTGTGATCCGACAGCATGATAAAGCAATCCGCTGTCGCGCTTTTTATCTTTGCGTGGGTTCCATCGTTCAGTGCCCCACTTAAACTCCATGGTGAGATGGTAATTTTTAAACTCACGGGTGGTAGAGAGTCCACCAAAGTTCTCACCTGACACTCTAATGGCAGGTTGCCCATCCACTTGAACTACACTAAATACCTGTTGTGGATCTTTGTTTAATCCAACGACCTGCAGGGTATCAAAATTATTAAGAAGAGTGTCATATGTGGGGCCGAGATACGTGTCCCATCCGGTCAAATCATGTCCATTAAACAAGGGTTCGGGCTTGCTTGTGTTTTGTCCACACGAAAACAGGAGACAACTTAGGATCAAGAAGGAAGCGTTTTGGGTAGTCATACAATTGTAGTTTACAAGACCACTAAACCTTGGTTATCAACTTCCCGGTTGCTTTGGGATGTCGAAGTTTGTGCGGACGTATGAATGTACTAAGATTTTACCGATTTAAAATACCTGCTCTACTGAGTGACAAAGTCGTCATTCCTAAATCTAAAATCTTAATTCCCGAATAGAAAATTCCATTGCTTCCCACCTGTTTTGTTGATACTTTACTTATGAATTAACTGTCACAAGATGTCACGCTATGTTAGTATGGAGCATGTGAAATTCCTGTTGCAGGAAGTGCATGGACTTAACGATTTATTTTCGCTCAGCAAATTCAATCACCTCGATTGGGAACAATCGTGGATGATCATTGAAGCTGCGAAGCAACTGGCGGATCGGGACATGGCTCCGTATTTTAAAAGTATGGATGAGCAACCTGCCCGTTATGATGGTAAAGGCGGTGTAAAAACGCATCCTCAATTGCGTACGATTATTCGGAACTCGGCTGAACAAGGATGGATAGGCGGTGCTGCAACGTTAGGGCACGGAGGGTTACAGTTGCCCATGATGGTCTTCAATGCCGGGCATCATATTTTCAACGCGGCAAACAATGGCGCCATTGGCTACCTGGGCCTTACAGCCGGATCAGCCGCATTAATTAACAGCTTTGGCAACCAGGCACAGCACGATCTTTTTGTTCCGAAAATGTATGCTGGCCAATGGCAAGGTACGATGGCCCTCACCGAACCGCAGGCAGGAAGTTCTTTGTCTGATATTACCACCTCGGCAAAACCGATGGCCGATGGATTTTATAAGATCAAAGGCCAAAAGATTTTTATTTCAGGCGGCCAGCATGAAGCCTGTGAAAATTTCATTCACCTCGCTCTGGCACGCATTGAAGGCGCACCGGCTGGAGTAAAGGGAATTTCATTATTCATCATTCCGAAATTCTGGCCTGATGAAAACGGAAGACTTACAGACAACGATGTATTCTGTGCCGGAGATTTTCAAAAGTTGGGTCAGCGGGGCTATGCCACTACACACCTTGTATTTGGAGATAAAGATTCATGCAAAGGATGGTTGGTAGGCGAGCCCCACAAAGGACTCAACTATATGTTTCAAATGATGAACGAAGCGCGTATCAGCGTAGGCATGGGTGCAGCATCTGTGGCAATGGCCGCGTACCTGGCAGCGCTTGACTACGCGTGTGAGCGGCCTCAGGGAAGATTAGCCAGTGAGAAAGATCCGCTAAAGCCGCCCACGTTAATTATTAATCACCCGGATGTGCAGCGACTGTTGTTAACCCAAAAAGCGATAGTTGAAGGCGGACTCTCGCTGGCGATGGAATGCAACCGGCAATTTGATCTCGCCCATGCAACTACCGGAGACGCACAACATGAAGCATGGTTGTTATTAGAGATTTTAACACCGATCATAAAGGCGTATGGCTCTGAACAGGCCAATCGTTCGGCCTCGCTGGCGATCCAAACCCTGGGAGGGTATGGATATACCATGGATTTCCCTGTACAACAACATTATCGCGATCTGAAAATCTTTACACTCTATGAAGGCACTACCGGAATTCAATCGCTCGATTTGTTGGGGCGTAAGGTGCCGATGGAAAAGGG
This sequence comes from Cyclobacteriaceae bacterium, assembly GCA_044229915.1. Classification (GTDB taxonomy): domain Bacteria; phylum Bacteroidota; class Bacteroidia; order Cytophagales; family Cyclobacteriaceae; genus ELB16-189. Next base: position 817,251 of record JBGASB010000001.1, on the reverse strand, counting down.
AAAAGCTTTGAGTCTGCTCGCAGGCCGGATAATGGATACGATTGATAAAGCCAATAAGCAGGAGACACTTCGCACACAAGCATCCTTGTTAAACGCAGAAGTAAATAGGATCAACGAAGTACTCACCCACCTGGGGCGCTATGCTGCAGCGGGAGATATCGACCGCTACCTGGCCGATGCCACGGTATTCATGGAAATGATCAGTTACACCGTGATTGGCTGGCAATGGTTGAAGCAGTCGGTGGTGGCGCTGGAACAATTACAAAAGGAAGCTTTTCAACTTCAGACAAAATCTTTCTATGAGGGAATCATTCATACAGCAAAATTCTATTTCCGTTACGAGCTTCCTCATGCCGAAGCGTGCGCTAAGACATTATTAAATCCTGAACACCTGACCAACTTAAAAAATGAGCAAGAATGAATTTGGAGGATAATGGAAAGATGACCATTATCATTGTATTGGGTGTCTTGACATGCTACATTGATGGAGTGAACCTAAAATGGAGTTCTCTCGTAAGTTTTTTTTGGTCCTAGTTGTCTGCCAAATTGGGATGGTATTGTCTCCTGCCACCTATGCACAAAGTCGGTCAGAAAGGAAGAGATTTTATGCAGGTATGGAGATGGGTATTGGATTGCTTAAGTTGTATCGTAACAATTTACCCGAAGATAGAAGAGGTCGCTTTGCCATGGGTTTTTGTGGAGGATATAGCCCTTTACGAGAACTGCGCATCGGCATTAATTTAAGTGGATGGTTAATTGAGGCGGAAAATCTTCAGGATCCCTTTGAAGGAATAGGCATCGGTAATACGTATGTACAAGTTGAACTATTTCCTATCAGAAAGCTAAAGCATCTTTTTCTGAATCTGGAAGGAGGCATTTCAAATTATAGAAGCAATCATCTGGATGGCTACATTGCCCGAGGTAGAGGAACTAAATTCGGGCTTGGCTATGAGTACGATGTAGCTAAGCATACTGGGCTTTCACTAACTGTAAACTACTGTACTGGACAATTTGGTGATGTGTCATATCCTCTTCCGACCATTAATCAACATTACAATTCGGTAGAGGTTTTGCTGGGCATTATTTATCATTAAAAATATACTCCATGAATTATGTTGCCTTGAAATAAGAAATCACCTGGATTGCATCGCCATTTGGCCGAGGTGTGAAGCCTTATGGGTTACGCGACTGAGCATCACATTCAGTTTATTGCGATGTGGTTCTTTTTTAAAATCCTCTTCTGTTACTACCATGTGCCTTCCTAGCCAATCTGATTCGCTCATGGACTTAAATGTACGATCCAGTTCAGCGACAATGGCTTTCCACTTCGTAAGTAGTTCTGGTTTGCTTAAATGTCCTGCCTGGTTGGCGCCACGCTCATGATGATAAATTTTTGCTAACTCAGGAAACATTCTTTGCCGGATTCCGAAAAGCTCGAGCAGGGCATCATCAGTATCAGCCAGGTGGCCCATCAGCCATGAGGGCGAATTACCTCCGGGTACAATAGATTGAAGATATTTCTCGTCTGGAATAGACTCTAGCGCTTTTTCCATTCTGCGATTGTAGGTATCCCATTGCAGCAAGCAAATGTCAAGTGTGGTCATATAGTAATTTGAAGTAGTGAATGTAAAGATAAGAATGAAATAGACTCCTCAGGATGTTTGAAAAAAGCTTTCTGAAATCATAATGTTGGAATCAGCTTTTCCAAATTATTAAAGCGATAGCCAACAGTCAAACTAATTTTCAGATCGGTAGTGGTAATGTAAGAAGGTTTTAGGGAGATGTAATAGGCTTCGTAAGCAACACGCATATTGGCATAGGCGCGGGGGCTGTTATATCCCATATTAAGAACCATGAGCGCACTCCACTCGAAATTCCAGGCATTAAATTCTCCTTTTTCAGCGAGGTACGTATTATAGGCCACGCCAGGACCAGCTAACACAATCGGGGAGATAAAAAATTTACCATTGGCCAACGCTACATTAACTCCATACCCCGGCATTGTTAATAACCCTGGTGCTTTCGATGATTGCAATCCAGCCTGATCACCATAGGTGGTTGCCAGATCACGACTTTCAGGAACCAGACCTGTTGGCGCCTGCAGGTACCGGTAAGAAGGTTCGAACCGCAATAAAAACGAACCTGCTGTTTTCTTTTGCAATTCATTTTGGAAGTTGGCTGCACGGTACGAGTATTTTTTCTGGTTGGAAATATAGGTTACCTGTGCTCCGATTCTCTGTAGCTCTATATCGGGTTGCGATTTAAATTCTCCCTGCTCATCAGCCGAAATCATACCGCGACTGTCCAGGTAAAACCCTCGCACCGCCCATTGACGACCCGTATAGCTTAACGAAAACCGAAACTGTTCCAGGTTTTCCCGGTCCTCTTCCATGAGGGTCGTTTTAGGCAATGAATAACTGATATCGGCATCAATAATTTTATACGTGATACCTAGGCCTATCAGATCATTGACATTATTATAGAGTCCGGTGTTTATTTCATTTCCGTTGCGGGTAGATCCAAATGCGAGACTGGTTCCCTGACCTCCATACATAAACCGAATGTCATTGGAACGTGAATAACGCATTACATAAGTACTGTCCGCATCAGCGGGGGCGAGTGTTAATTTTTGAAAACCTGCTGAAATTGAAACTGGTGACTGACCGTAGGAGGCAATGGAAATAATAAAAATAAAAAAGGATACCGCCCTCACAACAACAGAATTGAATTTGAAATGCGCTATAAAGATAATGCATTTCCATCCTCTGCGTTGAATTGGGTATTTCATCATGTTGAAACATTATACTACCTTGGGTGGGTCTGTACTTATTCAATTATGAGGTTGACTGCCAGTCTTCTACTTGTTATTTTGATGACCGTTTCGCGAACGTACAGCTTCGATGGGATTCAGTCAGCAGCAGATACTGTAAAAGCCCGCCTTTATCTGGAAGAGGCTAAAAAGAATTTCGCAAAAGCAGCCTTAGCCGATTCGCTCGGTTCACTGGCCTTTCAAAGAGCTGGCAATAATATTCCACTTCGTGCAGAGAGTGCTTATGTGATTTGCTTTGTCAATGCACCCAGCAATTTTGAACGAGCCCAACAATGGGGCGATACTGCTATTTACTACTTTGAGAAAACACAAAATTACTTGTGGATCGGCTACGTCCTGCGGACACTGGGGGTGCAGGCGGAAAAAATGAATAAAAACGATTTGAGTATCCGAAACCTGCAAGAGTCCATCAGGTATTTCGAAAAGAGTAGGGATACGGTCATGATGGCTCAAAATTATGTTACCCTATCATTATTGTATCATAATAGTTTGATGGAATACCAGAAAGGGCTGGAGTATGGATTAGAGAGTTTGCGGTTACTGGAAAGTCAACATACTTCCCAACCTGTTTTAAATTGGCGGGCCATTAATACCATTGCCGTCAATTATGATGATGCAGGTGATTGGCACAATGCACTCCGCTTTCATGAACGCAACCTGAACTTTGAAGATCCCTATTATAAAAGCAGCACGCTGAATAATATAGGCAATACACTAAAGAAAAAGGGCGAATTAAAAAGAGCGACAGAATTCTTTCAGCAAAGTCTGGCCATCACGGCCCCTAACGAGGTGTATGATTTAGCCACCGTCTATTGTAATCTAAGTCAGGTAAATTACGATCTGGGTAATAAAAAAATGGCCTATTTCTATAATGACTCTTCCCTCCACTATGCAATCAAAAGTAATAGTTCGGAAAAGCTTCGCGACAGCTTTGAGTTTGCCTATAAACTTCATCAAAAGGAGGGTAACTATAAGAAAGCGTTTGAATACTTGAACAGCTACATGGCAATAAAAGATTCTGTTTTGAATAAGGATAAAGCCGAGATTATTTATGAACTAGAATCACGTTTTCAATCAGAACAGAAAGAGCGTAAGATTGCACAGCTGCAAAATGAAACTCTGACCAAAGACCTGGAAATTCAACAGTCCCGGTTTATTATATGGGGAGTTGTGGGGACGGTGAGTTTGATAGCCATTGCGATTTTCTGGTACTACAAGCGTCAGCAATACAAACAGAACTTTGAACGGGCACAAGAACGTGAAGAGTTACAACGCCAACGATTTAGTGCTGTGATTGAAGCCGAAGAGACCGAGCGCAGTCGAGTGGCCAAAGACCTACACGATGGCTTGGGTCAATTGTTATCGACCGCTAAACTCGGACTTACTGCGGTGTCGTTTCCCTCAAATGATATACAGACCCACTTGTTAGCCAATTCAATCAATGTCTTGGATCAGGCTACGCAGGAGGTTCGGTCAATCTCACACAACCTGATGCCTGCAACCCTTACTGAACTGGGATTGAAAGCAGCACTTAATGACATGTTTCATAAAATCAATGACTCTAAATTGATGAATATTAAACTTCGGGTGGAAGGACTTGATGAACGGTTGCCGGGCACGGTAGAGATTGCTGTGTACAGGGTAATTCAGGAAGTGACTAACAATATGATGAAGCATGCAAAAGCGGACTTAATTCAGGTAAGCCTTTTACGAACCAGCAATTCCTTACACCTTTCTATTGCTGATAATGGAGTTGGGTTTGAAAAGGAAATGATAACCCGGAGCAAAGGACTGGGCTGGAAAAACATTTTCTCTCGCATCGCCATGCTCAATGGAAACATTGAAGTTGAAACTAAGCCGGGAGCTGGTACAAGCATCAACATTCAATTTGCGATAGCATGAACAATACATTGTCTATTTTGGTAGTAGATGATCATCGCGTCTTTGCAGAAGGCCTCATTGCCATTTTGCGTATCAACTTTCCTAAAGCAGAGTTTAAGATTGCTCATTCGGGCGAAAGTGCCTGGGAACTGATCACTGAAGACCCAACCTTTCAGCTGGTGATCACAGACATTTCTATGGCTGGAATGACAGGGTTTGATTTGGCAACCCGCATCAAACAACACCATGCGGCTATCAAAGTGCTAATACTTTCTATGCACAATGAACGGAACATAGTGACAGCTGCTATGGATACCGAGGCCGAAGGTTTTGTGTTGAAGAGCTCGAGCGCTCAGGAAATTATCATCGCCATACAAGATGTCTTAAATAATAAGACTCACTATAGTCGCGAGGTCTTGTCTATCTTGTTGGAAAAGGAGAAGGCGGAAAGGAGACAAGAGGAAGTAAGAACTCTGCTAACCGAAAGGGAACGGGAAATCCTGAAACTCATAATTGAAGAATATTCCAGTGATGAAATCGCAGAAAAATTATTTATCAGTAAACGCACGGTAGACACACATCGGGCCAACATCATGGAAAAGACAGGTTGCAGAAACCTGATTGCCCTTTTTAAATTTGCTGTTCGCTACCAGCTTATCACTTTCTGAAGTACGCACTGGTACCTAGTTAAATTACGCATCGGCCTCTATTCCCGGCATCGGGTATTCTATACACTTTTGATAAAAAAATCAGAGGATGAATACAAAAACAAAATTGGGATTCCTGCTGCTGTGCGTAGGGTTCGCTTCATGCAGTTTGTTTGAGGATCTGGAAAACAAATCCTACCGGGACCAAACGGTAGAATTACTTACCGGAACAACCTGGAAAGTTGATTCGATGTCTCATTGGAAATTTATACCCGCATCCGGAGTAACCGATTTGCTTTTTCTGAACTATGGAACCTTTGAATTTTTAAGTCCTGACGGTACCAAAAATCCTGGTAACAACTCAGGTTACCTGATTCACCGCTACACAAATAACGGTATAGCAAAAATTGATACGATGGCCTGGGAACCACATGGAGCAGGAACAAGAGAACCTGACCCTAAACCATTGTTTGACTTATCTATCTATTATAAAGACCCGAATGGTCAGCCGGGATTTTTCAACGATGATCTAGCCATACCATACAATTTCAGAATTAATGAGAAAAATAAAGTGAACATCGCGGGCGAAGCGAAGTTTACACAAACAGGGATAACAACCGCGGAGTATCACTATAGCTACCATCTTACCCGTTGATTGTGCTCCCATTGTTTTTTTCTAGTCTCAATCTTCCATTTTCCTCCTTTTCGGCTTACGCTGTTGCCGTTCTTGGAAATCTCAGCCTACAAACAACCAGGACTTCTTAAAGCCGTTAAAGTCAATAAACCCCCACAGCCATGATCAAGAATTATCTCCTGATTGCGCTCAGAAGCTTTCTGAAGCATAAGTCTTTTACCTTTCTTAATGTGATCGGCTTGACCCTCGGCATGGTGGCAAGTCTGCTCATTCTGCAATATGTAAAGTACGAGCGCAGTTATGATACATTTCATAGCAAGGCGCAGGATATCTATCGCATCCAATACAATCAATGGCAGGGGGGTAAACTCCGCTTTGAGTGTGCAGCAGCTGTTCCGGCTGTAGGGCCAGCGTTGAAAAATAATTTTCCGGAAGTAAAAGCATTTACCCGGTTGTTTCCGGTGAGTGGTGTGGCCAGTTATGAAAGTGCTGATCGGGGAGTAATTGCTTTTCGGGAAGAGAAGATGCAAATCACTGACCCGGCTGTGTTTGAAGTGTTTGATATTAATCTGTTGAAAGGAGACAAAGAAAACTCACTCAAAGGCCCCAATAAGACCGTTATTTCGACACGGGCGGCAAAAAAATATTTCGGTGCGGAAGATCCCATGGGCAAAACCATTTCATGGGATGGTGATCGCAAGTTTGAAGTGACGGGTATTTTTGAAAATCTACCCGACAATTCGCACATCAAGTTCGATTTCATGTTTTCGTATGAAACTCTGAATCAGGAAACAAAAAATGAATCAGAAACCAATTGGGGTTGGTATGATTTCAATACGTATGTCTTACTACAACCCGGCACAGATGCAAAGGCTTTACAAACCAAGTGGGATGAATGGTTGCTAAAGGACCGGGGCGAAGAATGGAAGAAACGCAATGCTAAACAGGAATTCATTTTGGAGCCGTTGCTCGACATTCATTTGTATGCAAATCTCTTGCAGGAATCGCAACCTGAAGAACGGGGCGATGGTGATTCGGTTTATGCATTGAGCATTATTGCGCTCTTTATTCTCATTATCGCATGGGTAAACTACATTAACCTGGCTACCGCCAAATCATTTGAACGTGCCAATGAGGTTGGCATACGAAAAGTAATGGGTGCGCAAAAAAATCAATTGATGAATCAGTTTCTGGCGGAAGCCTTGCTGGTGAATTTGTTGGCTGCCATTATTTCTGTGGTTGCTGTCTGGCTCATCTGGCCGTTCTTTGCTAATCTGTCCGGAAGAAATATTCCACTGGCTTATCTTGGCCAGCCCGACTTTTGGCTGTTGTTAGGCGCCTTATTTTTTGTAGGAACAATTCTATCAGGGTTTTATCCAGCTCTGGTACTCTCGTCTTTCAAACCGGTTGCTGTATTGAAAGGAAAAGTAATGCACACCGTACAAGGCAACTTTTTACGGAAGTCATTGGTGGTATTTCAGTTTGTAGCTTCGGTGGTCTTCATCAGTGGCTCTGTAATTGTTTATCAGCAATTAAAGTTTATGCGCAGTCAGGATTTGGGCATCGACATCAATCAGACTCTGGTGGTGAAGGGACCGGGTGTTGTCATCGACTCACTCTTCAAACAAAATCTGGAGGGAATGAAAACGGAAGCCTTGCGCATTCCCGGAATAAAAAGCATGACCGCTTCTTCCAACGTACCGGGCGATGAAATTTTTTGGGCAAACGGCATCAAGCGAATTAATGGCGGTCCTGAGAATTCAATCTCTGGCTATACCGTTGGTATTGATCATGACTACGTGCCTGCTTTTAATTTACATGTGGTGGCGGGTCGCAACTTTGATCTCGATCATCCGAATGAAATGAAAAGTGTAATTATCAACGAAGCAATGTCTGTCGCCCTGGATTTTGAAGACCCCAAAGCTGCCATCGGGGAGAAAGTAAGGCATGGCGGGGACACCATAGAAATTGTGGGTGTTTTGGAAAACTATCATCAAATGTCGCTGAAAGAAGTTGTGACTCCCCTGGTCTACCGTTACACTCCCGACTTCGCTTCATTTTTCGCCTTTAAAATAGAATCTGAGAATTATTCACAAATTGTTTCTTCCCTTCAAGAACCATGGGAAACATTCTTTCCGGGAAACCCGATGGATTATTTTTTCCTCGATCAGTTTTTCAATCGTCAGTATGATCAGGACCGGAAGTTTAGCCAGATCTTCGCACTTTTCACCTTGCTGATTATTTTTGTTGCTTGTCTCGGATTGTTTGGCCTGGCTTCCTTTATGACGTTGCAGCGTACCAAAGAAATAGGGATTCGCAAAGCGCTGGGATCTACTTCTTCTGAAGTAATACTATTGCTCTCGAAAGGATTTGTTCAATTGGTGCTCATTGCTAACCTTATTGCCTGGCCTGTGGCCTGGTATCTGATGGACAACTGGCTGCAGTCATTTCCTTATCGGATCACCATTAACCCTGTGTTATTTGTGTTGGCGGGTCTAGGTGTGGTAATCATTGCTTTTCTTTCCGTAGCCTGGCAAACCATGAAGGCTGCCAGGGTCAATCCGGCAATAACATTAAAAAATGAGTGAGCTTTAGATCGCAGGGTTTATAACCATCCGGATCGTTTAAAGTGAAGGTAAAGGATAATGCAGGTTCCAAAGGTAAGGAGCATGATCAGTGGATAGCCCAGCGGCCAATCCAACTCGGGCATAAATTTAAAATTCATCCCGTAAATTCCGGCCACCATAGTAGGAATTCCGATGATCGCGGCCCAACCGGCAAACCGTTTTGAAACTTCATTTTGTGAGATGGAAATAAGTGAAAGGTTGGCTTCCAATGCAGTTGATAAAAGATCGCGCGAATTATCGACCATCTCATTGATGCGAATAGCGTGATCATATACATCCCGAAAGTATGGCCGGGTTTCTTCCTCAATCAATTTAAGATCAAAACGCATCAGTCGGTTGCAGATATCAATTAATGGTGAAACCGAACGTTTTACATCCAGCAGCTGGTGTTTGAGATGATAAATCTGAGCCGTGGTTTCCCGCCTGAATTTTTCATCAAAGATCTTTTCTTCCAGGTTCTCAAGTTCCTCTTCGAGAGCGTCAACTACAGGGAAGTATTGATCGACAATAGCATCCATCACTGCATAGAGCGCAAAGCCGGGCCCTCGTTGAAGCAGGTGCGGGGTGCTTTCACAACGGGTACGAACATCTGTGTAGGCGAGTGATGAACCGTGACGAACTGTAATAATAAAATTCCTTCCTACAAAGAAATGCGTCTCACCTAAGTCAATTTGCTTCTCGTGCATTTGAACGGTACGTAGCACGATAAAGAGGGTATCTCCATAAGCTTCTATTTTTGGCCGTTGATGTGCGCGATGGGCGTCTTCAATTGCTAGATCGTGCAGCCCAAACTCTTTTTGCATTTTCGACAACAATTCCCGGTCGGGCTCGTGTAGGCCAATCCAAACGAATTTATCAGGTTGTTGGAGTACTTCATTGATATTATCCATATCAACATTGGCTACCCGCACGCCACCACAATAGGCAGCACAATTAACAACTGCATTTTCCGTCATAGTACTCATCAGGATCCCAGATTGCTCCTCAAGTTACAAAAAATGTGTTGGCTAATAATGGCTGAATTTAAGATGCTTAACGTAAGCATTTGTAATTCCCGATTTTCAACGGTACATTATTCTCCTAAAGAAATTTGTCTATGGATAAGAGAGCATTCTTGAAAACATCCACAGCGTTGGTAGCCGGTTCGGTATTATCAAGATTGGTAGCCTGCACACCCCAGCAGGAGCCATTAAAGAATTGGGCCGGTAATTTAGAATATAGTACCGACAATGTTCACTATCCTACTACGGTAGCGCAGGTTCAGGAGATTGTAAAGAGTTGCTCCAGGCTCCGTGGACTTGGCTCCCGGCATTCCTTTAACAAAATTGCCGACAGTACTGAAAATCAGATATCCTCAAAGGAATTAAACAAAATTGTCTCTTTAGATACGTTAGCGAGTACGGTGACTGTGGAATCCGGGATGAAGTACGGTGAACTCTGTCAGTTTCTTCACGAGAACGGATACGCACTTCACAATCTGGCTTCCTTGCCGCACATCTCTATCGCGGGATCAATAGCCACAGCTACTCATGGTTCGGGTGTTAAAAATGGCAACCTGGCAACTGGAGTTTCTGCTATTGAATTTGTAAATGCTGCTGGCGAACTGGTTTCGGTGTCAAAGAAGGATGGCGAGTTATTTTATGGAGCAGTGGTTGGGTTGGGTGCGTTGGGCTTTGTTACAAAAGTGACCTTAGATCTTCAGCCTACGTTCAGTATGAAACAGGTGGTGTATCGCAACCTTCCCATGGCGGAATTGGAAAAGAATTTCATGGCGATTATGTCTAGTGGGTATAGCGTAAGTCTGTTTACCGATTGGCGAAATAAAAACATTAATGAAGTCTGGATAAAGAGCCGCATTGAAGAAGGAAGCGCGTCTGGTGAGCCAGCTCCTGAATTTTATGGCGCGCGGTTGGCCACAAAAAACATGCACCCGGTGGAAGACCAGTCGGCTGAGAATTGTACGGAGCAAATGGGTGTTTCTGGACCATGGTACGAACGAATGCCGCATTTTAAAATGGGCTTTACCCCCAGTACGGGTAAAGAATTGCAGGCAGAATATTTTGTGCCCATTGAGCAGGCTTACGAAGCGATTGTGGCGATGGAAACATTGCATGAAAAAATAACCCCGCATTTATATATCTCAGAAATCAGATCCGTAGATGCTGATGCATTGTGGATGAGTCCGTGCTACAAAAAAGCTTGTGTAGCAATTCATACAACGTGGAAGCAAGAGTGGGATACGGTCATGGGCTTGCTTCCTCAGGTTGAAGAAAAACTAGCTCCCTTTAATCCCAAGCCGCATTGGGCAAAGTTGTTTACGATTCCTCCTACGGAAATACAATCGAAGTATGAGAGGCTGAATGATTTTAAGCAATTACTTAATCAACACGACCCATCCGGAAAATTCAGAAATGAGTTTATTGATATAAATCTCTACGGTGCCTGATACAGGGCAGCTTATTTAAACCAGCTCTGAATGCTAAAAAGTGATTCGGTTTGCCCCTCTTGATATTGCTCAAGCTGAAGGGTTTCAGGCAAGTCACGGGTTATAAACCACTCTGTTTTATATAGCATGAGTAATAAATAAAGGATAGGTATAGCTGAAAAAAAGAAAAGGAGTTTTGGTGAATTCTTCGGATTACGTCTGCTTAATAGTAGAAATACATAAGAGGCAATTAAAAAGATAACAATAGCACCAAAAAAGTAGAGAGGATCAATACTTAGGAGATGGGTTTCAAATTGTTTCACACCTTCAATCCCGCCCTCAAGGTGGATACTCGAATTTTTATTTCCCTCAAAAATGATTTGGCCCACCAATCCATCATCTTTTTCGAGAGCTTTCAAATTGATGTCTAGTGAATTACCGAGGGTATCGCGGGTTACTTCAATTCCAGATACCGGCCGGGCAACTTTAAGAATTTTAAAATCAAGAATTTCGGCATTATCACTGAGCACAATTTTCAGCGGTGCATAAATATTTTCCCGTTTGATGGTTTCTTCGCCCTGGTTGAAGAAGTAAAAGTAAATGGAGGTAACATCAGAGGTTATTGTATCGCCATTTGATTTTAATAACAGCAGCGGTGCATTGGCGGCATTTTCTTTATCCAGAATAGTGGTGCGGGTCGGGTCTACATAAAACGTAGGTTTTCGTTCTCTGATACCCACGTATAAAAAATAATAGCCGAATACAATTGTTATTACAATTGAAATGATGGAGCTGATAATAATATCTCTCCATTGATGCGAAGTAGGCTGGTTACTTTTTGGGGGCATAAGTATGTAAAGATAGTGAACCACGCGAAATTTAGTAAACCAGATGCCTCGCCACAGCCGGCTTATTTGACAGTTCAACCGCTAAATCCATTAGTGTCTGGGCTTGATAAGACAGGGAGTATTTGCAAGCCGCGAAAAAAGACTGTATTTTTAATATAGTACAGTCAGCAACCTTCCCACGTCTAGCCTATGAAGAAAGATGCTGGTATTGATTTCTCGCACAAGGAATTTCGTTCTCTTTTCGTACCTTACAAGAGTGATATTTAAATCAACCAGCCTGATTCTGTTTTTTGTTTTGTTGGCTTCAGCGTTTGCAAAGGCACAAGAGAATGAGGTGCTTGCCCGGGCCTTTCGCCCTAAAAATCCGAATGATAAGTTTTCGATCTTAATGGAAAATGAGAACGTCTCCCGCCCACTGGCTGATGAGGTCACTTATTCGATCACGATCACGGTCACTGATATTCGCAATAAGAAAGGAGTGCTTTATTTTAAGTTTTATGATGAGCGCACTCCATTTCCGCACGATAGCGGTTTTTTAAAGATTGTTGTTCCAAAATCGGCAATAGAGGGTGATACGTTCACGGCAACGTATGACGGCTTCACTTCTAAAACGATGGGTATCTCCCTGCTTGATGACGAGAATAACAACCTAAAGCTTGACATGGGTTGGGTCTTTCCGAAAGAAGGACATGCTTTCTCAGACTATTACCATAAGGCCTATCGAAGACCCGTTTACACTGATTTTCAATTCGACCTTACAGGCAATAAAGAAGTGTTGATGAAGCTTAAGTATTACTAATCTACAGCAGTCTTTAAACTTTAAGATACTTTCTGTCGCAATGTCTCTAATTCAAATAGAGGATGGTTCCCATCCTTTACGGTATTCCCGAGCGAGGTATTTGTTTGCCTCGGGGATGTTGGTAATTTTCATTGAGGCAGCATCATAATAGAGTGTCTTTCCAGTACGCAAGGCTACTGCATATAAATTGATTGTTTCCGTAAGCGGCCAGGCATCGCGCAAACTTCCAGCGCATTGTTTACCGGTTAAACATCCATTAATAAAATTCTTTGGAACATATCCGTCCTCGCCATCCGGATTAGTGTCCTTTTTGCTTTCTCCTGCTAATTTACCAGAAATTATCTGCGGGTTCTTACCATGGAAATTGGCCAATATTTTGCCCTGATCACCAACAAACATCATTCCTTCGTTCGGCATCGTTTTGTTTTGTTTGTATAATTCTTCAGGTACCGCAGGCCTCATGCCACCATCATACCAACATAATTCAATGGCTGGTCGCGAACCCTTTGCTTGAAATTTAAAACGTACTGTGCTTGCCATGGGAAAAGAAAAATCATTCCTCACCTGGAAGGGTACCACGTTATTAAAATCACACACATGGCTAAGGGTAGGCTCAATGATGGTAGGAGCCTCCAACTGGAGGGCATTAATGACAGTCCATAAACTATAGTGCCCCATGTCGGCCATTGAGCCGCCACCGAAATCATACCACCCTCGGAAAACCATGTTAGTGAAATTGGGATGATAAGGCCGTTCATGTTCAGGTCCGAGCCACAAATCCCAATCGAGTCCTTTAGGAACCGGAGGTGTATCCTTAGGCATGGTTGCATATTGTGGCCACACGGGCCGGGCTGTCCAGTTATGAACTTCCTTCAACGTGCCAATCGCCCCCTGATTGATCCACTCCATAATAGTATCCATCGAACCGTTGGAGTCCCAGGCAATTAAATGAGTGGTAGCGCTTGATTTTTTTGCCATGTCTATTACCTGTTTACCTTCCATCAATCGATTGGAAATAGGCTTATGCATGGTTATATGTTTACCTCTCTTAAGTGCTGCCATGGCAATAATGCCGTGAAGATGATCCGGTGTCATTATCTTAACGGCATCAAGATCTTTTTCTTTTTCGAAGAGCTCTCGAAAGTCAGCATAGGCAGAACAGCTTTTATATTTATCAGATGCCCGTTCGTTTTTATAATAGGTGTCAACAATTTCTTTCGCATTATCCCGGCCACCAGGGATTATGTTATCTCCACCCGAAGTCCAGATCGGGTTTTTCAATTTTTCCCGGATTTCATTCCGCAGGTAATCCGTTCCCCAATCGCGATAGCCAACAGCCTCCTTGCACGGATCGCAGATGGCCACAATCTGAAGTTCAGGAGTTGATAGCAGAGGCAGCATTTCACGAAGGCCTTGAGTGCCTGTGCCAATATAAGCCATGGTTAATTTATCGCTGGGTGCAATAAAATCTGAACCCCCAAGAACATGTCTTGGCATGATTGAAAACGCGAGCGCGGTTGAGGCTACGCCTCCAATAAATTTTCTTCGGTTGATCGGAGCTTGTGATTTTTTCGCAGAATTTTTCATATCAATAGGATTGATGTTTGTGAGAAATGTGAGTTAAGCAATCTACTAATTTCAACTATCAAAGGCCACTCAATTTATATTGAGATATTATTGTCCTTGCAATTCAGCATTCTGTGGAGGAATACAAAAGAAATTGGGCTGAATTCGCTGATTAACTTGGTCAATTGATCTCAATAGGAATCAGGATGGTCGACTTTTGTCACGGTAAATCTTATGACCGGTAGGACGTTACTTGAACTTTTGGGTTTAATTTTTAATTTTAAGCATATTGGGTCATTGCTGATGGGAGTATAGCTCTAATCTATTACGAATCACGATTGTTTTTCATTTTGTTTGAATAAGTTGAATCATGTCTAAAAGAGTACTCATCACTCGTGTCATTCCAAGACTTGCTAACGATTTACTTATTAAAGCAGGGTTTGAAGTTACAGTATGGGAAGGTGAGGGGCCAATGACTCAGCCACAATTAATTGACAGGGCAAAAAAGGTAAATGCTTTACTTTCGTTAGGAGCCGATAAAATTGATAGCTATTTTTTTAGTCAGTGTTCACACTTAGAGATCGTTGCCCAGTATGCGGTTGGGTATGATAACATTGATGTTGACGAAGCTACCCGGAGAGGAATTCCGATAGGTAATACACCGGATGTACTCAGTGATGCTACTGCGGACGTGGCTTTTGGATTAATGATTGCTGTGTCAAGAAAGATGTTTTATCTCCATAAAACAATTGAACAAGGAGGCTGGAAGCAGTTTGAGCCCTTAAAGAATCTGGGTATTGAACTTGGTGGAAAGACGCTTGGCATATTTGGCATGGGGCGAATCGGGAAGGTGATGGCTCAACGTTGCAAGGGAGCTTATAATATGAACATTATTTATCACAACAGAAACCGCAATACGGATGCGGAAAGCCGGTTGGGAGCTCGTTGGGTTTCTTTTGATGAACTATTGCAACAGAGTGATGTGCTTTCGGTGCATAGTGCGTTGACTGCTGAAACCCGGGGATTATTTAATAAAGCTTGCTTCAGTAAAATGAAAAAGAGTGCGATCTTCATTAATACTTCACGAGGGTCAGTTCATAATGAAGAAGATTTAATCGATGCTTTGCGAAATGGCTCGATTTGGGGTGCTGGCTTGGATGTTACAAACCCGGAACCGATGCACCCGGAAAATCCTCTATTGTTTATGCCCAATGCTGCTGTACTTCCTCACATTGGTTCAGCTACGGAAGAAGCCCGAAGAGGTATGGCTCGGTTGGCCGCAGAAAATATAATTGAATTCTATAATAGTGGTACGGTGCCGCATTGTGTGAACAGACAAGTGCTTGAAGCAAAATAGACGGCAACTCGAGCCGCGAATTTAAATTGGACATCTAAACACGTAAAATCCGGGTTTTTGTTGCCATTGACGGAGTAAATAAATATTAATCTGACATAGGTTACATCTTTATATCCGATGGAATAGACGGTCATGAAAATAAATCAAACTTACTCGTCAATCGCTCTGTTTCACGCGATAATCAACTGCGCCAGTTGAGTTCTTTACCCAATCACCAATCAAATTAAAACATGATCAGACTTGCTTTAGCAATCGGATTTCTATCCGTATTTGGCATAGTTGCCTATGCCACAGTTTTACTGCTCACCAACTATTTTTCAAAAAAGGACAAATCAAACAACCAAACCAAAACACCTTAATGCTATGGAAAATGTAATCTCAAAGAAAGCTATTGCTCTTGGGGTAGTATCTGTGATTTTTATTATTCTCTTCATGATTGTTAATCCATTTTCATGGAATGATGCTGGAAACCGAACTGTGGTAGAGCGAACAACCGGAGAGCAGATTGTGCAATTTGCTCCGGGGATTTTCTATGCCGGATTCTTTGCAAAAGAAAAAGAATGGCCGAATCAGATTTCTGTAACCTATCAGGAGGCTACTGCAGAACTTGAATTGGAAGATAACGGTATTGAAGTGGGTCAGATTATGATTCGCTTTAGTGATGCTACTACCGCAAATGTGAAAGGTATTACTCAATTTATTTTACCGGCCGATGAAAAGGAAATGATTTTAATACATAATACGCACCGTACTCCCCAATCATTGGTAGTAAAAAGGTTGGCCCCGTATACAAAAGAATGCTTGCAGTCTTCGGCTCAATTAATGAGTAGCGAGAAACACTACGGTGGAGGCCGGGCTCAAATGGCGCAGGATTTTATGGATCAGCTAAAAGAGGGTGTCTTCCTATTGGTTACTGAAGAGAACATTGTGTACGATTCCCTGGCCGGTGAGAAGAAAAGAATCTATCAAACAGAAATTCAGGTAGATAAGAAATCAGGAATTCCCAGACGTAAATTGTCCTCTATCAAGGAGTATGGTATTACAGTAGCTGATGCGGCTATTACTGATGTGGATTATGAAGAAAAAGTTGATGATAAGTTGATTAAGATTATTGATGCGGTAACAAAATCATCGATTTCAAAACAGGAGTTAATGACCGCACAGCAGCAAACCTTAACCGCTAAAGCAAAGGGTGAACAGGCACTGGTTGAGATTGAATACCAGCAGAAGCAGGAGCAAACTAAGCAAGTTGTTGAAGCCGAAACAAAAGTTAAAGTTGCGGAGCAGGATAAGCTTCAACAAAAAATCGCTTACGAGGGTGCCATCCTGGAGGCCAAAAAAATTAAAGAGTTAGCGGATGCTCAGGCTTATGCCCGATCCAGAATAATGCAGGCTGACGGTGCTTTGGAAATGAAATTGAATGCGCAGATTGAAATTCAAAAAGTTTGGGCCGATGCCTTTAGCAAGTATACAGGCGCTATTGTGCCACAAATTCAAACCGGAAGTACCGCTACTGGTAACGGAGCCTTGAATTTCATGGACATTATGACCGCTAAAACAGCCAAAGATTTTGCGCTGGACTTAAAAGTTAAGTAGTTCATTTTCCAGAGAAAGATTTATTAACGAATAACCTCCGGCCTATAAAAGCCGGAGGTTTTTTATTGCATAGGTATCACGCTCCCGATATTTTATTTTACCTTCGGGTATGTCTCTATTAGTTGCATCGTTGAATTCAGGAAGTAATGGCAATTGTTATTACATCGGAAACGGAGACGTGGCCGTTTTAATTGACGCTGGAATTTCAGCCCGTGAAACGGAAAAGCGAATGAAACAACTTGGGCTGTCTTTAAAAAGAGTAAAGGGCATTTTTATTACTCACGAACACAGCGATCATATCGGGGGAGTTGCCAAACTTTCGAAACGACATAAAATTCCTGTATACATAACTCACGCTACCCGGTTGCATGGCAATCTCAAATTAGAAGAATCATTATGCTATACATTTAAACCCCACGAAATAATAACAATAGGTGAACTTACGATTACAGCAATCCCCAAAAAGCATGATGCAATTGATCCTCATAGTTTTGTGGTTGCCAGTGCCACAGTGCGCGTAGGTGTATTTACAGATTCTGGGGCCCCTTGTGAAAACCTGATTAATCATTTTGCTCAATGTCATGCAGCTTTTTTAGAAGCTAATTATGATGAAGATATGTTGGAGAATGGAGGTTATCCCTATGCATTAAAGAACCGGATTCGGGGTGGATTGGGCCATTTATCGAATAAGCAGGCATTATCCATCTTTCTCAACCATCGACCGGAGTTTATGAGTCATTTGTTTTTGTCACACTTATCTCAAAACAACAACACACCTAAAAAAGTGAGAGACTTATTTGAGCCGGTGGCAGGAAATACTGAAATAATCATTGCGCCACGTAATAAGGAGACAAACCTCTATCATATCCGGGCGACAGGTAATTTGCCTAATAAGGTTAGAGCAACTAAACCATTGCAGCTTGATTTGTTTGGATAAGGAATTTTACTGATTAAAACTGGTACAAGATTGCATTGATATTCATGCCTGCTCCAACAGAAGCCATGATTATCTTATCGCCTGAGTGAATCGATTGATCTGGAAATTTTCCCTTTAAGATAAGATCCAGCAAGGTAGGAACTGTTGCCACCGAACTATTGCCTAACCAGGAAATCGTCATCGGCATCAATTCTGTTGAGGAAATCTCCTGACCATATATCTTAAATAATCTTTGTAAGATAGCAGTATCCATTTTGCCGTTGGCTTGATGAATAAGCACCTTGCGTATGGAGGAAAGTGGAACGTTTGTTTTATCAAGCATTTCCTTAATGAGGAGAGGCACATGGTTCAGCGCAAACTCATACACTCTGCGGCCATTCATTTTAATAAAGAGATCGTCTTGCTGTTCATAGTCAGAAGAATAGGAATGATCCATGTTCAAAAGCATGGCATGCTCGTAAGCATACGTTTGGGTTTTATGTGCGATAATTCCCTTATGATCTGTAGAAGCATCTAGAATAGTCGCGCCACTACCATCACTATAAATCATAGAATCCCGATCGTGGGGATCAATAACCCTGGAGAGAGTCTCGGCACCGATAACCAGGCAACGCTTTGCATCACCCGACTTGATATAATAATTGGCCTGTATCATTCCTTCTACCCAACCGGGGCATCCAAAAGGCAAATCATAGGCAACACAATCTGGATTCTTGATTTTTAGTAAAAACTTTATTCGTGATGCCAAGGAAGGAACCAGGCTTGAGCGATTACTATGGATGGTTATATCTCCAAAATTATGAGCTACAATTATATAATCGATCGCCTCTCGATCGATGCCGGAACTTATGAGGGCATCTTGTGCGGCTAAAAATCCCAGGTCAGAAGCTTGTTGATCCGGATTAGCATATCGCCTTTCTTCAATGCCTGTGATTTCTTTAAACTTCTCAACCACAACCGAATTTTCAGTTTTCACCCGTGAATGATCTTTTTCAAAAAAGTGATTGGGCAAAAAATCCTTGTTGTAGATTTTGTTTTCGGGTATATAAGAACCCGTAGCTCGGATAACGGATGTGATCATGAAATGGATTGACTAATTAAAGCGCGCGAATATTAGCCAATTTAAACGAGCGACCCAGAGCTTTCCAGAGAATAATTAAAATGCTTACAAATACCCGTTAGCTTTTATTTATGTATTTCGGAATTAGTTGGTTTCAGCCTCTACTAAGATAGAATTACTTCGACAAATTTATTAGCAGCCTTCTCACTATGTATCAAAAAAAGCACCGGTTCTATAAGTTCCAACTCCATTAACAGGAACTGATCATTTGAAATAATTCCATCTACACGTGCATAGAGTAACGGCTCATCAATCAGTGAGATTATTTTCTCAGCCTGATGTAAGGCAAATTGAGGAGGTTCCAGAAAGCTCGAGGTGCCTCCAAAATTATCCTGAACCCGAAAGTCATTTGGTGCGGGTCTTTTCAATACCGCGTGACTGAATTTTTTATTAAAGTAGATCAATGACCACTCACCCTCTTGCTGTACTTCGTTCATGAATTGTTGCACCAGCAAATCATTTTTTTGTAGTAAGTAGCTGAAGCCTGCTTGATGGTGGGCGGCCTCACTTAGAGTGGTTACAAAAGTGTTATGCGCTGTGGCGGAAATAGCCGGCTTCACCACAATTTTTTCAAAACGTTGTTCTTCCATGAAAGAAGCAAGATGTAAGGAGGTACCGTTTGTTAACCAGGTAGTAGGTGGAAGTGGAACTCCTTGTTGAGAAAGGAATTGCAAATATTTTTTATGAAGATTCCAACGTATTACGCTGACCGGATTGAATAGGTTAATCCGTTGTGCCTCCAGGGTATCAAGCCACTTAGTAAATTTGTCAGGATGAAGATGGTAATTCCAGCAGGAACGAACTATAACTTTATCAAAGGACTGCCAGTCGGGTGGATCACGATCCCATGGAATCGGTTGTACACTTATGCCTTGTTGTCTGAGAAGTTTTACAGTCTCAAGGTCATCATCAGCAAAATCGGGTTTGGTAGAGCAGGTAACAAAGGCAATTCGATTCACAAAACCATACTTTTACTTATCTTCTTTCAGAGTCGCCAGAAAACTCACCACATCCCGAATTTCTTTTTTTGTTAACAAGTATTGCATTGGTGGCATACTCGAAGGCGAGTTGGTTCTCTTGCTAACGTCTATCTTACTAACAAGCGTATCAGCCTTATCTCCGATTTTCAAAATAAAGCCTTCTGAGTTTTCCTCCTGAAGGATACCACTGATTTTTTTGTTGTTTTTTAGTTCTAATGTTACCGTTCCAAAACCGGCTGCGATCAGGGAACTTGGTTCTATCAGGGATTCCAGAATTTGTTCGCGGGTGAGTCGATTGGCAACGCCATTGATGCGCGGACCGGCCGTGCCACCATAGTCATCATACGAGTGACAGCGTATACACTGCGCAGTTGGGTGTCCCCAAAAGATTCCGGCTCCACGTTCAGGATCACCCCCCAATAAACTTCCTGCATAGGCAACCTTTAAGGAATCAGGAGATGAGTTTCGATTCAATTTTTTAAATCGGTCAATCATAGGCTGTGAATGTGTGCTATCAATAGCATCGGCAAGTTCCAATTGAACTTCTGGGGGAAGTATACCAAGTTCCATTTTAGAGATCAGTTGATCAAAAACTTTTTCTGAGTATTGTATGGGTAGTGTGCCCAGGGTTGTAATCGCGGCCTGTTTCTCTTCTATAGTTCGGGTATTAATTACATCAGTAAGTAGTGTCACCATTAGTTCTTTGGAGATCTTCAGATTGGCTATAAGGTCAAGACCTACTACACGAACACTTTTTTCTTTATCACCTAGAGCTAGTTTAATAGCCTCATCCATATGATTGCCTTCTAATAGGGCAAGAGACTTAACAACTTCAATGCGTACATCTGCCGAAGGATCCTTTTTTAATTGCGCAAGTAAGTGTGTTGATGCCTCGTTGATTTTTAATTTTCCGGAAGCTTTCGCAGCATGTTGACGCAACATGGCTTCTTTGTGCGATAACAATTTGATCAGGAGATCGGTTGATTTATTTTGTACCGGGGCCAGGTCGCGGGTAACAACGCCCCGATATCTTCCATCTACCCGATCCAGCACGGAGGGCTTTGCCCATGTACTTAAAGCATCTAGCGCTTCGGTCCGCATAGCCACCGGGCCTTCATGTTGCACATAGTTAATAAGATTTTGCATGGCTTCTTCAGTACCCACGCGTAGATTAGCATTGATTGCTCTCCGCACAAAAGCTTCGTTGCTGAAGCGATAATCGTTGAGTGCGTTTCCAAGAGCGGGCAGTGCTTCCACGATTGATAGATCATCATTGATTGCCCGTGCCGCTTCGGTTACGATAAATTCATCAGAGTCGTTCAGAAAATTTCTTACTCCTGCGTTTTGCATTCTTCGCAAAGCAACCACGGCTGCGATGCGTACCGCACGCGATGAGTGTGTCGATAACGCTACTATGGGTTCCGGTTTTCCAATTCGTGCCAGCGCCAGACTTCCTGCATGTCGAATGTATTCATCTACATCGTTGTTTGATTGGAGTAATTCTATAATGGGGTTGATGGCAGGTTCGTAAGCAATTCTTCCCAGGGCTTCGGCTGCAAAGAATCTTGCCCGACTATAATCATCCGTTAGAATAGGAATTAATTTATCGCCTGCCGCTTTGAAGCGGACATCCCCAATCCATTTCGTTGCCTGTGCCCGGATCTCCGGGTCGTTGTCTACTAACAAAGGCAACAATAATTCTGCATGCTTCATATCCTTTCGAGCAAACTGACTGATTCCCCAAATGGCATGTACCCGCGCTAATTGATTTTCTTTTTGTGACACGTATTTTTGAAAAACTTCAAGACCATTAGTACCCCGTGATACTAATTCGAATTGCGCTTTCTGGCGAACCCGCATGTCCGGATATTTTAACTGTTCGCCTACTTCCTCATCATCATACTTAGTGAAATCAGCCGTAAGTAAAGTTTGGGTTTGTTTTCGTTCATCCGTGTTTGGATTGGCAACATCCAATTTCCAGATCCGGCCATGATCTTTTGTTCCCCAGCCTTCAATCCAGTCGGCAAGGTACATTGACCCATCAAGACCGAAGTCGATACCGGTGGCAAGTATTCCACTCAGAATCATCTTAGACTCTACAAATTCGAATGATGCACCTTTGGGTTTTAGCTTGAAGGAGTGGATACCGGATCGGGTAGGGTTGCCAACAAATTCGGCAATGAAAAATGAATTCTTATATTCTTCACCCATTGCTGTGCCCGGATTGTACAACATGCCGGTAGGACCATTAACAAAATTTTTGATAGTTGGTAAAATGTAGGCCGGCTGTCCTTCGAAACGAGGAACATACATTTTCTCATCCATCCATACTTTATACGTGTTGTTGTCAGGGTCGCGATATTTTCCAAACTGCCAGTTCGTTCTCCAACCAATATCGGCTCCGTTCACTACATACACGATTCGTTCGCTTTCGCCAGCATGGTCTCCATCATTATCTTCACTGATCAGGTTGCCATATTCGTCAAATACAAATTCATGCGTGTTCCGGTTGCCATAGGAAAACACTTCAAAATCACTTCCGTCTGGATTTGACCGTACAATAACACCGCTGTTGGGGTGTTCCCACTTTTGTCCATCGGGACCTACGCCATTAAAGCCAATATCACCGATCTGCCAATAGATTTTTCCTTCGGGCCCCACTTCAATGCCCGACATACCATGGCCGCTAAAGCCAATATGAATTCCATAGCCATGCGATAGCGAAGTCTTCTTCTCAGCAAGGCCATCTTTGTTTTCCTGAATTCGCCACAAATCAGGACCTACATCAACGAATAAATCATTACCAAATTTCAAGACACCACCAGCTGCATCGGTCACTTCATCATGAAAATCGTCCACTACTAATTGCGATTTGTCAGCCACACCATCGCCCGAAGTATCTTCAACCCGATACACTTGCTCTTTTTCAACAGTCAGGTCTTTCCAATCATGAGAGCCATCTCCATTCAGATCGGCCAGCCATTCATTTTTCTTACTATTCTCGGGGGCTAATACTTTGTGAAGAAAGGCCCGCTTATCTTCAATCGTCTGCAACTGAATGGATCCTATTTCCCAATCCTGATGTCCACGAATGTCAAATTCTGAATTTTTCTGGCGATTCGTGCGTGTATAATAGATTCTGCCCTGATCATCAATGTCAATCGAAACAGGATCGGCCACTAAAGAATCTATTCCCCATAATTTAAGGGTTAGTCCAGTTGCTAGTTGTGGGGTTACAGTGGCCTCGATAGATTTGGCCATGGCAGCAGTTTTGACTGGATCCATCTGTTTAATCCTTTTGTCAGTTTTGTCTTGACAACTTTGGATAACCAGGATTGTGACGGTTAATGTGATAGAAAAAACCAATCTTTTTGCAGGAAAGCTCCTCATAGTAATTCGTTAATTTTTAAAGATAATAAAAGTTAGGATGCTGTTTCTTAGAGGACTAAGTGGGATATTTCTTCGTTTTTATCGAAAATGAGTTAACTCTTACCCCATAGTTGTAAAGTAATAATGATATCAAGCAAATATTAAACACCCACCGTTTATGCGTATATTTGCCTGATCATGGATATTCTCAGAAGTTGGCGAGAACAAAAGGTTTTACTCAAAAGGAGATTTCCGATTCTTTCGGATGATGATTTTGTGTTTGATGATGGAAAAAAGGAAAGCATGTTCAAAAGACTGGAAGAAAAGTTGGGCATCAGCAAACCTGAACTGGAATTGATCTTCGAAGAAATTCAACGTTCATAGGAGTTCCTCCTATTTTTTTGAGGCATATCGGTCTTAAACACCCACAATTTTGTATTGCTGAACTATTACCTGTTTCGTCAAGTTAATAAAGGAATGAGTGAATCAATAAATTGGAGCCGTCAGCAAACGCTGGGCGAAGAGATTGCAAATAGTATTAGTCATGGAATGGGGTTTCTTGCTGCAGTTGCAATTACACCTATTCTAATTATTAAGGCAATCCCTATCGGAGCAGCCGCCATAACAGGTGTTAGTATTTTCGGAGCAACCATGATGGTGCTATATCTTTCATCTACTTTGTATCACGCTTTTCCTCATAACAGGGTAAAACGGGTCTTTCGGATTTTCGATCACAGTGCTATCTTTCTTTTGATTGCAGGTACATACACACCCTTTACCTTAAGTGTACTGCCAGGTGCCTGGGGCTGGACGTTGTTTGGAATCGTGTGGAGTCTAGCCGTAGGTGGGGTTATCCTGAAATCTGTTAAAAGTGTAGGAACCAGTAAGCTTTCTATTGCACTCTATCTGGGTATGGGCTGGTTGGCATTGCTTGCGGTAAAACCGCTTTTTGAAAGTATGCCAGCCTGGGGCTTGTTTTGGTTGCTGGTCGGTGGGCTGATGTATTCAATTGGCGTTTTCTTTTTTGCATACGATCACCGCATTCGTTACAGTCACTTTATCTGGCATATATTTGTCCTTGCAGGAACGGCCTGTCATGTGGTTGCGGTGCTTGGCTACACGATGTGAAATCCTGTTGATAAATTATTGGCAGCTCAATAATTTTCCATAATCTTAATCGTCCGATCAGTCATACTATGAATCAAAAACTTATTTCTGGTTATCTATTGCTGTTTCTTTTTTTGTCTGCCTGCAATCAGACCAGCAATGAGAAAGAATGGATACAACTCTTTAACGGAAAAGATATTAAAGACTGGAATGTTAAAATTTCAGGGCATGCTCTTAATGATAATTTTGGAAATACTTTTCGCGTAGATAGCGGTAAGCTAACGGTGCGCTATGATCAATATGATTCCTTCAGAAACCAATTCGGTCATATTTTTTACAAGAAGAAATTTTCTCATTATCTATTGGCGGTGGAATATCGGTTTGTAGGGAATCAGGTTATTGGCGGGGCAGACTGGGCCACTCGTAACAGTGGCGCGATGCTTCATGCTCAATCTGCAGAAAGCATGATGAAAGATCAGGATTTTCCGATCAGCATTGAGGCGCAATTTTTAGGTGGACTCGGAACGGGTGAACGACCTACCGCCAACCTCTGCACCCCAGGAACTAATGTGTACATGGGTGATACATTATTCACTCCACATTGCATCAACTCACGATCTAAGACTTTTGATGGAGATCAGTGGGTGCGGGTGGAATTATTGGTGTTGGGTGACTCTCTCATTCGGCATATGGTAAATGGTGATACCGTATTGGAATATACCAGGCCTCAAATTGGTGGTGGAGTAGTAAACAATTTCGATCCGGAAATAAAATTAGATGGAACATCACTTACTGAAGGCTATATCGCTTTGCAAAGTGAAAGCCATCCGGTAGAATTCAGGAAAGTTGAACTCCTGGAACTGAAGGGCTGTAAAGACCCAAAAGCGAAAAATTATAAGCCTTATTACATAAAGGCAGATAATTCTTTGTGTGTCTATTAGTCCAATACATGAAATAATTTAGATTCAAACTTTTCATTAGGATTTCGGTTTATTCTATATCACAACTATAAATTATGGACAGTGCCATTAAATCGATAAAGCCACTAGGATTTCCATGGCAAACACAAGATCCGTTTCTGTTTTGTGTTCATCACCAGGATTTTTATCCGAAGGGTAATGATGTGATGGGTCCTGCGGCCTCACTTAAAGGTCGCGAATTAGGACAAGACTTTGCTCCCAGTAAGGAAGGCTGGCGCATGTATCATGGCGAACAGGTGCCTGGGTTTCCAGCTCATCCCCACCGGGGATTTGAAACTGTAACAATTGTAACGAAAGGCCTTGTGGATCATTCCGATTCGTTGGGTGCTGCTGGCCGTTTTGGATTTGGAGACGTGCAATGGATGACTGCAGGCAAAGGGGTACAGCATTGTGAAATGTTTCCCTTGCTACACAAGGATAAAGAAAATCCACTTGAGCTTTTTCAAATCTGGCTTAATCTGCCCAAAGCAAAAAAATTAACAGCGCCACATTTTGCTATGCTGTGGGACGATATGATCCCAACCTATAAGGCTACTGGTATTAATGGAAAATCCACGGAAGTAAAGGTGGTAGCCGGCAGGATAGAAACGATTCATGCACCTGCCCCGGCTCCGGATTCCTGGGCAGCTACTGAGAATAATGAAGTGGCTATCTGGACAATAAAAATGGAGCCAGGTGCTCAATGGAATTTACCAACGGCATCCGCCCAGGCAAACCGTTCACTTTATTTTTATAATGGATTATCTATAAAAGTTGCGGGCAAGCAATTCTCTACAAACCAGGCTATCGAACTTCTTGCGGATAAGGAAGTGATTTTAGAAAATGGAGATACAGAAAGTTACTTGCTTCTTTTACAAGGGAAACCGATTAACGAACCTGTGGTACAGCATGGACCATTCGTAATGAACACTCAAGCTGAGATTCAGCAAGCCATGAATGAGTATCGGCAAACCGAGTTTGGCGGATGGCCCTGGCCAAGCTATGAAAATGTACATCCGAGAGAGAAGAGCCGCTTTGCCAGGTACCCCGATGGGCGGGAAGAAGTAAAGTCCTCTTAGTAACAAGTGCAAGACTTTTATAAGCGGTAATAAGTGGTAATTAGAGCTAACGGGATTTATTACAAATTCCATACATTAGCTCTAATCATTAACCATTATGACATCCCGCAGAAACGCACTTAAATCTATTGGCCTAACGGCTTTGGCAATTCCGACATTAGCAATTCCGACACGCGCTGAAAATCCTGTAATGCCAATAGAAGATGATCCGCAATACTGGAAAAAAATCCGGGACCAGTTTATGCTTTCGAAAGACAGTGTGTTTTTTAATCCAGGAACTGTTGGAGCAATGCCCCGCGTGGTGGTGGATAAAATGACAGAACACCTGCGTTACATTGGTGAGCACGTAGCAGACTGGGCTTATAAAGATGACAATAAGGAAGAGTTTATCAGTGGGTATAATAATTTAATGGGCATCCGGACAAAAGTAGCAGCGCTTATTCATGCTGATACGGCTGAAATTGCAATGACGGATAATGTTACCAATGGCATGAGTTATATAGCCAATGGCCTCACGCTCCAAGCTGGGGATGAAATTCTTACCACAAACCAGGAGCACTCGGGTGGACAAAGTGGATTCTTATTAAAGGAAAAACGTTACGGAACTGTATTTAAAACGGTGGCGGTTCCTAAACCAGCCAAGAACTCACAAGAAGTGTATGATGTAGTTGTGAAAGCATTTACACCAAAGACAAAAGTTCTTATGGTTTCACATATGATTTCCGGTAGCGGGGCTATTCTTCCGGTCAAAGAATTGTGTGCGGAAGCAAGAAGACGGGGCATCTTTACCTTACTTGATGGTGCGCAGACAGTTGGCCAGATTGCTATTGACGTTCGCGATATTGATTGCGATGCCTATGCAGGTTGCTTTCATAAATGGATGGGCGCACCAGCCGGCACTGGATTCCTTTATGTGAAATCAGATCGCATGAAAGAGATCTGGACAACGATCGCGAGTGGACGATGGGATAATCATGAGGATGAAGGATTCCGGTTTACCCAACGCGGAACAGGAAACTTTCCGGTTTTGAAAGGGCTTGAGGCCTCGTTGGATTTTCACAATGAAATTGGCCCACAAAAAGTGTATGACCGCATCAAATTTTTAGGATCAAGATTGCGGAATGGATTGCGCAAAATCAGTAAAGTGAAAATTTATTCGCCTGAAGACGAAGCCATGTGTGCCGGCATCACGGTATATAATATTCAGGGTATGACCGGATCTCAGTTACAGGAAGAATTCTGGACTCGTGGGCGTATGCGGCCCCGGGCTTCAGGCCCTGAATTTGGTGTTCGTCATTGCACGCATATTTTTAATAGTGAAGCCGAGATTGATAAAGCATTGGAGATTGTAACAACCCTGGCTAGATAAGCCACTTCTTAGAATCTTTTAAAGCTTTGGGAGAAGTAACCCTGATTCCTTTTTGTAGCTCACAAAATTAGGATAACGTGATAACGATTTGTCTTTCTTAATCATGTTGGGTACAAACGCACCAGCAAAGAAAATGGCGATACCAATAAATCCCACCCAACTAACAGTAAGAACGGCAAATCCTGAATAAATCATAAGCTCACCCAAATAGTTTGTGTTTCGACAACGCGAAAAGAAACCTTCGGTTATCAACCCCGGTCTATATTTGAGCGTAAAGTATTTTTGAGCGTCACTGCTGTAATGGAGCATGACGCCAATCATATTAAGTGCAACTGCCAAAGCAATCACTTGATAACCGGGTTCATAGTATTTGCTAATCAGTACCCATGGAGCAATCCAGTACAGGCCCAATGCAAAAAAGACAAAGATTCCATAAGGAATGGATACACGCTGCTCCCATTGAGTATCAGGGAAGATCTGATCTTTCAGCAACCACAATAATCCGTAGCTCCCGTGGAGAGCGAGGTATACCCAGGGGCCAATAGAAAAATTCTGATAATAAAACATTAGAGCCAACACAAAAAGGAAAGTACTTCCCTTATGCAGATTAATTGGGTACTTGAGTTTCATGCTGAAAGAATTTACTCAATGAAGCTTTTTCAATTTTTTACTATAACGTTTGATGATTTTATGGGTAGCATGATCTAGATCATACACTGAATACCAACCCTGAGGCTCATGGGGTGGATCGCCCGTAAAGTCATCACCATTTTTCCACCAGGTTTCCGGTGCTCGTGGCCGGCCTTCACCACCCCACGCCCAGAAGTTTACACCACTTGCTTCTCCTTTTTTTGCAAGTTGATAGACCTGTTCGAAGACTTCCCGATAATATTCATCACGATGAACCGTGGTAGCTTTTGGGTCAAAGCTTCCATAGTCTTTCATAATTCCGAATTCTTCAAGCACGAATGGTTTGCCAAGTCTTTTAGATTCAGTGGCGTGAAGAAGTACATAGTCTGTCATTTTTTTTCGAGCATCGGGGTATGTTTGATCATGTTTCTGGGGATCATACCAACCCCAGTTTTGTATCCAGACATGGGCTGTGGTATAATCTATCGCAGGACTTTCGTGCATGCGAATAAAATTGGTGCCGGAAGTAGAGGGCGAAGAAGTATATCCTTCAGCACCTGTAGTAACCAGATGATTTTTATCCAGCTCTTTAATCAGAGATGCGGTAGCGTGAATCCAGGGATAGAAAATTTCGGTTTGATTAATACCGCGTGGCTCGTTTGCCAGTTCCCACGCCATAATCGTTGGATCTTCGCGATATAGAAAACCGTTAACTGTATTTTTTCTGCTCACCACCTTTTTGATTGTTTCATTAAAATGATTTACAGCGGCAGGCAAGGTGTAGAAACGAGCCACATATTTTTGAAAATTATCCCAATTGCCGTTCCAGTGGGGAGGCGGGTAGGGAATTGAATCCCCGGTGTGCCACTTTACATATTGCCCCATGCCACCCGACCATTGCCAAAAATTATTGAGTACAACCACCGCTGTCATATCCCGCTTTCGCAATTCTTCAAGCAGTACATCCATTCCAGAAAGCACTTCTTCTTTAAGAACTCCGGGCTCATCCTGAACTGCCGGCAAAATTCTGTACGGACTATCGTCAGGTCCTTCAGTAAGAGCCATGATGCGCAGGTTGGTGATCCCAGTCTTTTTCATTTGATCAAGCTCTCTTCGCAGGCGATCAGGATTTGAACCGGGTTGACTTCCAGCAAGATTCATCCCTTGCCAATAGTTAGCGCCCATGTAGTAATAAGCTTTTCCATGGCGATAAAACTTACCATTTTGAGTTGTCACAAAATCTGTCGAATTGACCTGGGCTATGGAATTTAAAAAACCCAAAATAACAATCAGAGTGGTGAAAATCACTTTCATAAAAGTTGCATTAGAAGTGCTTAGTAAAGATAATGACTGAAGGGTGCTGAAAAAATTCTCAATTAAGCTTCCGTTCTCAGGAAAACATGAAATGTGCTTCCCTTGCCTGGCTGACTGGTAACGGATATCTGCCCGCCATTTTTTTCAACCATCTCTTTACAAAGGAACAATCCTAATCCGGTACCTCTTTCTCCTTGCGTACCACGCGAAGCAGCCGAAGGTTTTGCTTGAAATAGTAAAGATGCTTCATCGGCCGTCAACCCCACGCCCGTATCGGCTACATTTACTTTTAGAAATTTACCAGAATGGATTGCTTCAATAGTTACATGACCTCCGACCCCAGTAAACTTTATTGCATTATGAATCAGATTCCGGAAAATTAATTCAAGCTGATTTTCATCAGCATAGACCAAGGTTTCACTGTTTATTTCATTTAGTATGGTAATCTTTTTTTCGCGTGCGAGTTCAACAAAGAGACCAATACATCGGTTAACCAACGGATAAAGATTGATTTGGGAGGGTGAATGACTCCAGCCATTCATTTGTGAATGCGACCATTGTAAAATATTCTCCAACGTTTCGTGAGTGCCGGATACAAGCTGATTCAGTTTTGGTGTGAAATGCCGGAACTCCTGATCAGATACTTCATTTCTAACCACCATTCCCAGGAGCCCTTTTAAGCTTACAAGCGGACTGCGGAGATCATGACCAATAATTGAGAATAATTTATCTTTAATTTCATTGGCCTGCATGAGTTCGAGGTTTTGTTCAGCAATCTCAGCATTTTTTTCTTTCAGCATCTCGTTTGTCTTCCTTCGCTGCCGGTTATTGCGGACCACCAAAATGATAACTGAGATCAGGAATAAAAATCCAAGGCTGAATAAAATGTTTAAAATGAATTTCTCTTTTCTGGCAAGTTGGTTGGCTTTCTCAAGTTCCACAATCTTGGCCTCTCTTTTTTCCTCTTCATAGTTTAATCGTTCTGAAAGCGCTTTTTGAGTGGTTTCCCAATTTAACAATGAATCTTTTAGTTGTGTATGCAAGAGGTGATAGGTGTAAGCCTCCGGATATTTTTTGAGTCCTTCGTAACTTTTTGACAACCCGAGGTAGGAATCTTTGAGAACCTCCCGCAAATTAAGTTGTCGACTTTCCAATCTGGAAGATTGAAAAATTTCCGCTGCCTGTTTAAATTTTCTCTGACGCAGATAAATGCTACCAATAATACTTTTATTGTACGCAATTACGGCATAATCATTAGCCAGGTTGGCTACTCGAATTGATTTATCAAGATAGGATAATGCGGAATCGAGTTTATCCTCTTGCATAAAAATCAATCCTTTGGAATTATAGTTATAACTCAATAGTTGATTGTCGTTCAACGAATCTGAGAGACGAACGCCCCGATCGGCCAGAGCGTGGGCTTCTTCCAGGTTTTGATTGGTGATAGCATAGATCCAGGTGATATTACCACAAAACGAAGCGATGTTTCGCTTATCATTTTTTCTTTCGTAAATATTCAGGGCGCTGAGCTGATAATTAAGCGCCAAATCATATTGTTTGAATCCAAACGTATTAATATTGCCCAACACCCGATAGGCTTTAGCCATCGAGGTGCTGTCGTGAATTTGTTCTGCGAGTTTCAACGACCGTGTTGTAAATTCAACCGCCCGCGCATAATTACTTTGACGAAACTCATATTCCCCTAAACGATTCAGTGCCAAAATTTCTCCTGGTATATGCTTCAATGTTATTGCAAGACTCAACGCTTCCCCAGCGTACAGCTTTGCTTTAGGTGGTTGGTAGGCTAAAAATTTATTTGATAAATCATTAAGTAAGTATATTCGACTGGTATCATTGGGAAGAGACCTTAGCAGCGTTTCCATGCTATCTAAGGTACCGGGTTGGGCCAGCGCTAATTCAGTAAAAAAAAGAGTGCCTACCAGTACCCAAACTTTCATCGTGAAAAATACAAAGAAAATTATTGAATGCGTTGTGGGTAGTTACTCACCTACTTCAACCCAATAGGTTAATGCGTCTCGAGTATCAACATACACGGTAACCTCCTGTCCCGGAGTGAATTGCTTATGACTCCAGATGTTATGGCTTTTAAAGGTTTGTTTTTTGCCTGAAATTTCGCCCACACATTCAACTATTTGAGGATGCCGGTTATTCATGCTAATAGAGTTGTTATAATAAACATCGCTGATAGCAGCGCGTACTTTCCTTCCGGTTCGTATTAGTAATTCGCGTTTTGCTTTTTGTTTTGCCTGGAAGTATAAAATTCCTCCGCCAATCGAGGCGAATATTAATCCAATTCCCGTGAATACAAGGGGACCGATCCATTCTTCAGAGAATCCGGACCCTGCTGTCCCTGTTACCAGGGAATAAACCCAACCGAGTCCTATGA
This sequence comes from Cyclobacteriaceae bacterium, assembly GCA_044229915.1. Lineage (GTDB taxonomy): Bacteria > Bacteroidota > Bacteroidia > Cytophagales > Cyclobacteriaceae > ELB16-189. Next base: position 784,770 of record JBGASB010000001.1, on the reverse strand, counting down.
AGGCGAATAATAATCCTATGGAAAGGAAGATGATCGAAAAGAGTTTCATAGCTTTAATAATTAGGTGATAAATCTCTGTTAAGTTAGGAAATTCAAAAGATAAATGATTCATGAAGGTATGGAGTAGATACTTGCTTCTCATTGGGATTGTTTTACTGTTGGTAGGAGTAATTCAATGGATGCGCCTTGGTCCATCAGCTGCTGGTTTATTATTAATCATGGGATTGGCCCTAGTTGCAGTAACCTTAGGTAGTGTTCCGGCAACAAAGGGATTCGCCTTTACAGTATGGATCTTTACGGCAGTTACATTTTCATTGTATTATCCCGGATTATTTACGGGTATTGGAGACTTTTCTTTCAAAACCCTGATAGTACCATTATTGCAATTGATCATGTTTGGAGTAGGCAGTACGATGGGGCTTAGTGATTTTGCAGGGGTAGTTCGCATGCCCAAGGGCGTAATTGTGGGTATTGTTTGTCAGTTCACAATAATGCCATCGATAGGGTACGGACTGGCCCATGCATTTGGATTTCCAGCGGAGATTGCTGCGGGGTTGATCCTGGTCGGCTCAGTTCCCAGTGGGCTTGCATCAAATGTAATGTCCTATATAGCTAATGCGAATGTTGCCCTCTCGGTAACTCTTACTGCGATTGCAACGCTAATGGCTCCACTCATGACTCCCCTGTTAATGCAACTATTGGCCGGTGAATATGTACCCGTAGATTTTCTTTCTATGATGATTGACATAACAAAAATTGTAATTGTACCGATCGGTGCCGGACTAATTCTGCATCATTTTTTGAGCAAGCGCTTCCCCGGACTTTTCAAAATACTTCCTGTGTTATCGATGGTTTCTATTGCTGTTATTATTACCATCATTACAGCAGCAGGGAGAGAAAGTCTTCTGGTAATGGGCCCCTTGCTGGCTGTGGCATGCCTGATTCACAATCTTACCGGGTTTAGTTTAGGCTATGGGGTTTGTAAAGCATTGAGGATGGATGAAAAATCATGTCGCACAATAGCCCTTGAAGTTGGGTTACAGAATTCGGGCCTTGCATCCGGGCTTGCTTTACAGATGGGCAAAGTTGCCACGGTAGGATTGGCGCCCGCAATCTTTGGTCCTCTGATGAATATCACTGGGTCGTCATTAGCAACCTGGTGGCATAATAAGCCACCACGCGATTAGCAATATTCTTATGCCCTATTCTTTGAATCTCAGTTTAAAGAATAGAAGTGAAGACGCCAATACAAGAGTAAGCAGGTTAGCGACAATTACCGGAACATCGCGAATGATGATACCGTAAATCAGCCATAATAAAACGCCAAAACAGAAAAAGGAAAACATGCCCAGTGAGAGATCTTTGGCTGAGCCGCTCTTCCAGGTCTTAATTACTTGTGGCAAAAATGCAATAGTAGTACAGGAACCAGCTGCCAATCCAAGAATTTGAATTTCGTTCATAATGAAAAATTGTTGTTGCAAAGATAACGCAGGCCAGCAGCAAAAGATTGGGGGGTGTAAGGTTATCTGTATTCTGGGTTAGTTAAACCGATTGCGGAATATTTTGTTATGTTTTAAGTAGGTCAAAGGAGAGAACTACCGGTAAACTATTTATCCTTTTTGTTTCTTCTAAATATCATACTTATGAGATCTACTCCTTGAATTACCAACCAAAGCGCAATGGCGCAGGTAACTATATAAAACAATTCTGTATTTGGAAACCGAAAAGCCCTCCAATTGTACCATGATAAAACGAAAGAAAATTCACTAGCATAAAATATGGATGAAATGCTAATAATCATCTCCCAAAGCAAAGTCATTTTTCCGATACATCCATTTTCCTTGTGTGAAGTCAGGGAACTCAACGCTTTCACCACCTAATAGAATTGAACTTTCAGACAGCGGTGTGATGGCACTCCATGAAACAGCATCATATACATCCTGAGGAGTGTTGATTTTACGTTTTACTGCTTCTACAAAAGCGTTTAACACAAACCAATCCATTCCACCATGTCCGGCTCCACTTGCATCGTTACCATATTTTTTCCAGAGTGGATGGTCGTATTTGTCAAGCCATTCTTTGGCATCTTCCCATTGATGGGCTTTTTTACTCTGTCCTTCGATATAAATGGATTTGTTGACGTCCATCCAAATGCCTTTGGTACCCTGCACGCGGAACCCAAGAGAATAAGGCCTTGGTAAATTGGTGTCGTGTTGCAATAAAATAGTTTCCTCATTAGCAGTTCGAATCATGGTAGTTACCACATCGCCAAGTTTGAAATTAATTTTGGCGTTGGGATGATTTTCACCCCCAATTTTAACAATGTAATCATGTAACCCCCTGGATTTGGAGGAGTAGGAAACCAATTCGGTAAACCGATTGCCCCGGTTTATATCAATCATCATGGCTACAGGACCTACTCCATGCGTAGGATAAAGTTCTCCGTTGCGGTTAATGGAATGTTGAGTGCGCCATTGAGCTTCAGAAAATCCTTTTGCACCGAATTCTGCACCAACACCTGGATCGGTTTTACCATCGTTGAATTTTACTCCACGAAGATCATGTTGATAGCCACCTTGCAAGTGGACTAACTCTCCAAAAATATTCTGCCGTACCATGTTCATAACAGCCATAACATCGCGTCTGTAGCAAACATTTTCAAGCATCATGAGGGGCATACCGGTTCGTTCTGAAGTATGCACCAGCTCCCAGCATTCTTCTACGGTCATTCCAACATTTACTTCGCAGCCCACATATTTTTTGGCATTCATCGAATCCAAACACATAACCGAGTGCCATTCCCAGGGGGTTGAAATAATAACGGCATCAATTTCTTTTGACTCCAGTAGTTTGCGGTATGCCCAGGGGCCGTCCAGAATTACAGTTGGTTTTGGCTTATTGGCTTTGCTCACCATCTGCAAACTCATGTCCATCATGGATTGTTGAATATCGCAGAGTGCTACTACGTCAACATCGTTGCGTTTGAGGGCAAGTTCCAAATGACTTTGGCCACGGAATCCAACACCGATAAATCCAAGTCTTACTTTAGCAGCACTGTCTTTTGGAAATGCAACATGAGAGGGCAGAATAGAAAGACCGATTCCGGCAACGGCTGTGGTTTTGATGAAATTCCTGCGATTGGTAGTCATGACTTATTGGGATTATAATTCTTTCATTAAGCAAGTATAAAGATCAATCATTGTTTTGATATCATGCTTGTGCACTTTTTCGTGCGGTGTATGGGCGTGTTGTTCGGGGGCCCCAACAAAACACCAGTCGAAGGGGACCGGACTGCGTTGCAATTCGCCTCCATCGCTGGAGCCCATTCCCTCCACCTCCAACTGATGATCAATGCCATACTTTTCGGCAATACTTCGGATCTTATCCACAAAACTTTTTCGAGGTAAATTTCGGTCGCGCAAGGAGATAGCAACTCCTTTACCATGATCCACACCATCTGATACCCACGTGATATCTGAAATCAATGCCTCACGCACGTTCCACTTTTTATAGATATAATCAGAGAGAAAGCCAACGGTACCGCCACCATGCTCCTCCCAACAAGTAAAAATGATCAATCCGTCTTTTAATTCTTCAGCTACTTTTAAAGCACTGTAAATTCCCAGTCGGTTATCGAGGTAAGCCGATTCAATAAACTCTTTCGTTTCCCGGAAATTAATTTTGTAAGTCAACGTTGTGCCGCGGTCAATTGGTCTGCCGAATTTGTAGAATGCATGGTTCTCTTTGTCAAATTCCAATTCGCACTCTATAGGGCCTTTAGAATCTTGCCCTACCAGCCGGGTTCCCATTTCAGCATCCGGACTTCCAACCGAGAGGAGTTGGTTAAAATAGCGGACGGTAAACCCCACAGAGTCCATATGTGCAAAGATGGCAGTGCGCGGTTTGCCAAATTTTAAAATCAGGCTGTCCTGAAATTCCTCGCCCTGAATGATTTGTGGTTTATGCTTCCAGTTATTCTTTTCTTTTTTGATGTAGTTTAGGAGGAAGTCCTTCAAAGGAGCTTCCCCACCCGAAGGAGCATGAATTTCGCAAAGTTGTTTGAGTAGTTTTAGATCGAATTCACCGACTTTTAATTTTGCTGATTTTTTATTTTTCTTAGTCACCATATTCTGCAACTTTAATGTAAATTTTGGAAGAACTTGTTTAGTGTATTAGCCAATCTTTGTTCACAAAGTAATAGAATGAGATGGTTAAGCCTTGCGGTAACAAGAAAAATAAATTTATGAATCTGATCAATCTGGGTAGTAACAATTCAATTGCCAATCAATTTCTGGCTCAGGTGCGCGATCAGGAGATCCAGGCAGATCGGATGCGTTTTCGAACGAATATGGAACGGCTGGGTGAAATTATGGCTTATGAAATTTCAAAGAAGTTGAAGTATGTGCCCCGTTCTTTTGAGACGCCACTTAAAGCCACAAGGATCAATCAGTTGAAATCGCAACCGGTGTTAATCACAGTTTTACGGGCAGGTCTTCCTTATTTTCAAGGCTTTCTTAATTATTTTGATGATGCAGATGCGGGATTCATTGGGGCATATCGCAAAGAGAATGCTGAAGAAATTAAAATAAATCTCGACTACCTCGCAGCTCCCGGATTGGATGACAGGGAAGTGATCCTTGTTGACCCCATGTTGGCAACCGGTAAATCGTTTATCCGATCAGTAAATGAATTGTTAACCCATGGAGTTCCTGAACACATACACATTGCTTCGCTCATTGCATCACCGGAAGGGATTGAGTACATAAAGGAAAATTTGAAATTGCCTTTTACGATCTGGACATTTTCTGTTGATGAAAAATTGGATACGAGGTTTTACATTGTGCCTGGCCTGGGCGATGCAGGGGACTTAAGTTTTGGTGAAAAGTTATAATATTCAAGGTTCAAGGTGGGTATGGTCTTTCTGATTTTGAATCTTAAATCCTGAATTGATATGTGGGCTGAGATCTTAAAGGCGCTTTCCGTGTACGTTTCGAGTATGATCAAGTTTATCTTTGGGCCGATTGGAGGGAAGGCGGCTGGTTTGCACTTAATCACCACTATGGTAGTAACAGCTGCCGGTATGATGACTGTGGTAATTGCATTTACTTATTTTGGTGAGTACATCCGAAAAATAATCTCTGGGTGGACGATAAAAAGGAAAGACCCCAAAGTTGAAACCCCAAAAAAGAGGCCGGAATTTTTTAGGAAGTACGGATTGGCTGGTGTTGCATTTTTTACACCAATCATTCTTACCCCCTTAGGAGGCACGTTGTTGGCAGTTGGAATAAGTCCGAATCGCGAAAAGATAATTTTTTACATGCTGATTAGTGCCTGCGTATGGTCAGTGATTCTAACGTTTGCGGTTTATTTTGGATACGATGCGGTGATGAATATTATTAACAAGGTGCAGCCCGTATAATTTGACACTACTTCACCTCTTCATCAGGTAAAATTTCTATATCTCTTATTAAAACTTTCTTAGCGATCGCTTGTCCTGTTTTTGTGGCGGCCAATCCACCCAGTGCAGTTTCTTTATAACGCGTTTCCATACTGGCGCCAATCTCACCCATGGCTTCGATTACTTCATCGACCGGAATAACACTGCTTACATTAGCTAACGCAATTTGTGCTGAGCTATTGGCAATAGCAGCGGCACTTGCATTGCGCACTACGCACGGAACTTCAACTAATCCCGCCACTGGGTCACAGACCAATCCCAACATACATTGCACTGTAATTGCTACGGCATTAAAAATCTGATCAATATCACCTCCTAAACAATAGACAATGGCACCAGCGCCCATGGCAGCAGCTGTTCCAGTCTCGGCCTGGCAACCCCCAACAGCTCCGGCAATGCTTGCCTTTTGCTCCATAATAAGAGCAATGCCGGCAGCCAGTAGCATGGCTTCTAAAATTTTCCTGTCATCTATTTTATGAATTTCTTGAAGCGTTACTAAAACACCAGGCATAATGCCCGAGGCTCCTGCAGTCGGTGCGGCTACTATACGACCCATGCATGAGTTAACTTCTTTGGCGGCCAATGCTCTTGAAATCAGGTTTTGAAATTCTTTAGAAAGAACTGGAATTGGATATCGATAGACTTTTTTGGCTCCATTGTTGATCATCCCCGAGCGCGAGGTCATGTCTTCTTCTAACCCGGTATGTACAGCATCTTTCATTACCTCCCATGCCTTGCCAAGGCCTTCCCAGATTTGCTGCTCGGTTCTTCCCTTTTGTTCTTTTTCGTAATCGAGCACAGCCTGCACAACACTTAATTTTTTGTCTGTGCAATAATTTTCCCAGCCATCAAATGAATCAAAAAGAAAAGCCATGAATTATTTTTTTACGAAGTTCGATTGTAAATCACTGCTTTTCAAACGTTTGAATGAATATTTTATATGTTTAAATAGGTAACGGGAGATTAGTTTTAACCAGGCTTACATAAAGAAGTTTTTCCAGTTCATCAAATAATGCTTATTTGACTGCCATGATCCTGTCGTTTGCACTTACTTTCTTATTAAGACTTAATGCAGACGGTTACTTTCAGGATAAAAATTTCTGGCATGTATTGGCTGAAGTTGGATTTAAAAAAGAAAAAGTAAATGGATACGAAATGGAGGTGCCAATATTCAGCAATCATTTAAAGACCTGGAATGGAAAGAAGATTAAGCTCAAGGGATTTGTTATTCCAGCAGGGGAAGTAGGAGATGAGAGTAAGTTTATGTTTTCTTCCTTGCCTTTTAATGTTTGTTATTTCTGCGGAGCTGCGGGCCCCGAGACAATTATGGAGGTTGAATCGAAAGAGAAAATAAAGTTCACTTCTCAAGCTATTTGGATGGAAGGTATTCTGCAACTCAACGACAACGATCCCGATCACCACATGTATATATTAAAATCAGCTAATGTTATAAAACCATGATAAAATCAATTTGTTTTTTGTTTTCCATTGGAGTGAGTCTAACAACGCTATCCCAATCTCCTGATGAGGCTACTATCAAACAATTATTTGATGAGGCCTTGAGTAAGGGCAAATCATATGAGATGCTTTATGATCTTTCTGTGAACATCGGTCCACGCCTTTCAGGTTCACCGGGTGCTGCAGCTTCGGTTGAATGGAGTCGGCACGTAATGGAAGATTTAGGGTTTGATTCGGTGTGGTTGCAACCAGTAATGGTTCCACATTGGATCCGCGGCATGAAGGAGATTGGTCGCATTAACTCCAGGAAAATGGGAACCGTTGAAGTGAATGTATGTTCGCTGGGCGGATCTGTTGGTACTGGACCCTCGGGCATAGCAGCCAATGTGATTGAGGTTAAAAGTTTTGATGAACTAAAAGTATTGGGAACAAAAGGTGTTCAGGGTAAGATTGTGTTTTTTAATCGTCCTATGGACCCCACTAAAATCAATACGTTTGCTGCTTACGGTGGTGCTGTTGAACAGCGCGCCAATGGTGCATCGGAGGCTGCAAAACTTGGTGCAGTGGCCGTGCTGGTTCGGTCGATGGGCTCTAATCTGGAAGATTACCCCCACACAGGCAGTATGCGCTACGCTCCCAACATTGTAAAAATTCCGGCCCTGGCGATAAGCACAAAGCAAGCTGAATTATTAAGTAAGCTTTTAAAAGACGAAAAGGACTTACAGTTTTATATGGAAAATCATTCTGTTACCATGGAGGATGCACCTTCCTTCAATGTAGTGGGCGAAATCAGAGGGCGGGAGTTTCCCAAAGAGATCATTATAGTAGGTGGCCATTTGGATTCCTGGGATCTTGGTGAGGGCGCACATGATGATGGCGCGGGGTGTGTACAGTCCATCGAAGTGTTGCGATTATTTAATTCCATCGGTTATAAACCTAAGCGCACGATCCGGGCAGTAATGTTTATAAATGAAGAAAATGGATTACGCGGTGGACTTAAGTATGCTGAGTTGGCTGAGAAGAATAAAGAAAATCATATAGCTGCCATTGAATCAGATCGCGGAGGGTTCGTTCCTCGCGGGTTTACGGTGCCCAGTGAAGAGAAAGCTAAAGCAAAAGTGCGTAGTTGGAAACCGTTATTGGAACCCTATGGGCTTTCTGATTTTAGCCAGGAAGGTGGTGGAGCCGACATTGGCCCTCTGGCAAATCAGGGAGTTGCGTTGATTGGCTTTTTACCGGACTCGCAGCGGTACTTTAATTATCATCATACGGCAGAGGATACCATCGATAAAGTCGACAAGCGAGAACTTGAGTTAGGTTCGGCTTCCATGGCTGCGTTGGTTTACCTGATTGATAAATATGGATTAAAGTGAGAGTTTAGAAAAAAAAGAAGGCTGTTCGTTAAGGACAGCCATCTTTATTAATAATGACAAAGAGCTTCTATGCCTCTTCCTTTGCGTATTCTTCAACAGGCAGGCAACTGCACACCAGGTTACGATCGCCATAGGCATTATCCACCCGGCTTACACTAGGCCAGAACTTAATCTCTTTTACAAAAGGAAGTGGATAAGCTGCTTTTTGCCGGCTGTATGGTCTTGTCCAGTCATCGGCAGTGATAATGGAAGCAGTATGAGGTGCATGTTTCAATACGTTATTTTCTTTATCAGCCTTACCTTCTTCAATTTCGCGGATTTCATTTCTGATTTCTATGAGGGCATCGACAAAGCGATCCATTTCAGCTTTAGGTTCGCTTTCAGTTGGTTCGATCATTAATGTGCCTGCCACGGGGAATGATACGGTGGGCGCATGGAACCCGTAATCCATTAAACGTTTGGCGATGTCTTCAACTTCCACACCTGATTTTTTGAAATCGCGACAATCTACAATCATTTCGTGTGCGCAACGACCTTTGGTTCCGGTGTAAAGTATTTTGAATTGACTGTTCAATCTCTCTTTAATATAATTGGCATTGAAGATGGCCATCTTGGTTGCATTGGTTAAGCCTTCACCCCCCATCATGGCAATGTATGCGTATGAAATCACCAGGATGCTGGCACTGCCCCAGGGTGCTGCTGATACTGCAGTAATGGCGTGTTCGCCACCCGTTTTAACAATAGCATGACCGGGTAAAAATGATTTCAATTTATCATTCACACAGATTGGGCCCATGCCAGGACCTCCGCCACCGTGAGGAATGCAAAATGTTTTATGAAGGTTTAAGTGACACACATCGGCACCAATGTTTGCAGGCGATGTTAATCCTACCTGGGCATTCATGTTGGCCCCATCCATATAAACCAGTCCGCCATGAGCATGAATGGTTTCACAAATGTCTGTGATCGCTTCTTCAAATACTCCGTGTGTTGATGGATACGTTACCATCAAACAAGAAAGATTGTCTTTGTACTGAATCGCTTTTGCTTTCAGATCAGCTACATCAATTTTTCCTTCTTCATCAGATTTTACAACTACCACTTCCATACCGGCCATGACAGCACTGGCTGGATTTGTGCCGTGTGCAGATGCCGGAATCAAGGCAATGTTTCTATGATCGTCTTTTCTGTTTTGGTGATAAGCCCGGATCACCATCAACCCTGCATATTCACCCTGAGCGCCACTATTTGGTTGCAGTGACACCCCGGTGAAACCTGTGATTTCCTTCAACCAGTTTTCCAGGTTGGCGATCATGAGTTGATAGCCTTCCGTTTGACTTGACGGAGCGAATGGGTGAATGCCTCCCAACTCGGGCCAGGTTACCGGAATCATTTCAGTCGTGGCATTCAATTTCATCGTGCATGAACCCAATGAAATCATCGAATGCACCATCGATAAATCTTTGTTCTCTAATTTTTTGATGTAACGCAACATCTCATGCTCGGAGTGATGCGAATTGAATACAGGATGTGTAAGGAAGTTTGAGGAACGGATTAACGATGCAGGCCAATTCAATTCGCTCACGGTTTCTTTCTTTACGGAAGCATTAGCCGTAAAAAGGGAAACTATATTTTCAACATCTTGAAGTGTGGTAGTTTCATCCAATGAAATGCCAATATGGTTATCATTGAAATATTTAAAGTTGATTTCTATTTGTTCAGCTTTTTGTTGGATTGCTTTCTTATCGGCAACAGCAACTTTAATCGTATCGAAATAATTTTTATTTACTTGTTTTATTCCTGCTGTGGTAAGTCCCTTTTCAAGGAGTTGGGTCAGGCCTTGAATGCGTCCTGCAATTTTCTTCAAGCCTTTCGGTCCGTGGTAAACCGCATACATGCTGGCCATTACTGACAACAATACTTGAGCCGTACAAATGTTTGACGTTGCTTTCTCTCTGCGAATATGTTGCTCGCGGGTTTGCAATGCCATACGATAAGCCGGATTACCCTGCGCATCGATTGACACTCCGATGATCCTTCCCGGAATTTGTCTCTTGAATTCTTCTTTGGTTGCAAAGAAGGCTGCATGGGGGCCTCCAAAACCCATCGGTACACCGAAGCGTTGTGAGTTACCCACTACCACATCAGCGCCCATTTCGCCCGGTGATTTCATTAAGAGTAAACTCATCAAATCTGCACCCATCACCACGAACACTTCTTTTTCATGAGCAGAAGCGATAAACGCGGTGTGATCTTTGATTTCACCGTTATTATCCGGGTTTTGCAGATATACAGCAAACAAATCGGGGTTGGTAATATCAAGTTTTGCAACATTGCCAACTTCTAATTTTACACCGATTGGTTCAGATCGGGTCTTCAATAAATCAATTACTTGTGGAAAAGCATTCTCATCCACAAAGAAGGTGTTTGCGTTTTTCTTGTTGGCTTTACGCGAAGCATACAACAAATGCATAGCCTCAGCAGCAGCGGTGGCTTCATCCAATAAAGAAGCGTTGGCAATTTCCATTCCCGTAAGGTCGATGATCATCGTTTGATAATTGATCAGCGCTTCCATGCGTCCTTGTGCAATCTCAGCCTGGTAGGGGGTATAAGCCGTGTACCATCCCGGATTTTCCAATATGTTTCTAAGAATAACTCCGGGTGTAATGCAGTTATAGTACCCTGTGCCGATGTAGGATTTGTAAATCTTATTCTTCGACATCAGCTTTTTAAAATCCCTTAGAAACTCAAACTCGGATTGTGCAGCTGGTAATTGCAATGCTTTTTTCAGGCGAATGTTGAGCGGTACCGTTTGGTCAATCAGTTCATCCACCGAGGATGCCTTTACTACCTTAAGCATGTCAGCGATTTGTGATGCATCGGGTGCATTGTGGCGAGCTTCAAACTTTTCTGAGTAGAGTGGATTTATTTTCATAAGGGCAATTAAAGTAGGGAAGAAGAAAAATTTAAAGAGAAACCCCGGCTAGCGGGGTTTGTTCTTAAAAGCGTTCAAATTGTGAGAAGAAAAAATTACCTTCGATGGCTGCATTTTCATCTGAGTCGGAGCCATGAATGGCATTCGCATCAATTGACTTTGCAAATAATGCACGGATAGTACCCGGAGCAGCTTTTTTAGGGTCGGTAGCGCCAATCAGTTTGCGAAAGTCTTCTACGGCATTGTCTTTCTCAAGAATCATCGGCACAATCGGGCCGCTCGACATATAAGCCACCAGTTCGCCATAGAAAGATCGCTCTTTATGGATTTCATAGAATTTGCCAGCAAGTTCTTTGCTTAGTTGTGATTTTTTCATGGCCACAATACGAAAGCCGGCCTCCTCAATCATTTTGATAATAGCTCCAGTATTTCCTGCACCGGTTGCATCGGGTTTGATCATCGTAAAAGTTCTGTTTCCTGCCATTTTATCTCGATTTTAAATTGTTTCAGAATGCTTAATTCGGCCGCAAAATTAGCTTTTTAGTCCGTAGTGCATAGTCTGACGTCCATTGTTTTTTGTCATAATTCAATTTGATAGTTGGCCATAAACTTCGGGCTATGCACTCCCAATTAAAATTGCCATTTTTGCCCCTTCGATGAAAAATTTAGCGGCCTTTAAGTCTTTAATTAGCCAACCAAAGCGGGTCGTAATCACTACCCATTTTAAGCCGGATGCCGATGCATTGGGTTCTTCTTTGGGCCTGGCCGGTTTTCTGAGAAAAAAGAACCATCAGGTATCGGTAGTAACCCCAAGCGATTATCCCGATTTTCTTGCGTGGATGCCCGGAAACAGTTCGGTGCTTGCTCTTTCTAATCAGCACCCCGAAAACGAACAAAAAGCAGCCGTCCTTATTCAAAATGCAGAAATCATATTCTGCCTTGATTTTTCAAGTTTAAGTCGCATCAACAGTCTTGGAGAAATGATAAAGAAATCCGAGGCAAAAAAGGTGCTCATAGACCATCACCTGGAACCAGAAGCCTTTGCTGATTTTGAGCAATGGAATACAGCCTCTGCTTCTACCGCTGGTCTTATCTTTGAATTGATTGAGGAATTAGGAGAAAAGGATCTCATTGATAAAGAGGTTGCCACATGTCTTTATTCCGGGGTGATGACAGACACGGGAGGGTTCAGGCACAATAATACACGCCAGCAGGAATTCCTGATTGCATCGGAGTTGGTTAGGCACGGAGCCGATCCTCACAAAATTGCACAACAGATTTATGACACCAATTCACTTGAAAGGCTTCGACTAACAGGATATGTGCTGAGCCAAAAGTTAGTGGTGTTGCCCGAATATCGTACAGCCTATATGACGCTGAGTCAGCAAGAATTGAAAAACTACGGTGCTCAAACAGGCGATACGGAGGGCCTTGTGAATTACGGTCTTTCGATTAAAGGGGTTACGATGTCTGTATTAATGTATGATCGCAAAGAGGAAATAAAATTATCGTTTCGCTCGTTAGGAGATTTTTCAGTGAATGAACTGGCAAGAAAACATTTTGAAGGCGGAGGACATAGAAATGCATCCGGAGGTTCTTCTAAACTATCATTGGATGACACCTTGAAAAAATTGCTGACTGTGCTTCCGGAGTATCAAAGTCGATTAATAAAAGAGTAACTAAACAATTTAAATCTATACAATGAAAAATTCAGTTTTGCTGTTCGTCCTTGTGGCGATACTAAGTGTGGCATGTTCCGATACAAAAGAGACCCCCTCGGGTTATAAATATACTTTGTTGAGAAAGGGGGATGGAGTAGTTGTTAAACCAGGTCAGATATTAATCATGGATTTCCTTTTCATGGATGGAAAAGATTCCGTTTGGAACGACAGCCGCAAGGCAGCCTTCCCCACCATGGTGATGGCCCAGGATTCAGTACCTCCGGGCGATGGTGTGCTCGAGATATTTCAATTGCTTAGCAAAGGCGATAGCGTAACCTTTAAGATCCCAGCAATAACGCTTTTTGAGAAGACCTTTAGAACACCCCCTCCTCCTGGAGTTGATTCTACCAGTTCATTTACTTTTCATATTGGTGTGACGGACATCGTTTCAGAGGAGAAGGCCCGTGAAATACAAAATTCAATTGTTGCCAAACAAAATGAAAAGGCTATGCTTGCTGAGACTGAACAACTGGCGAAAGACACTACCTTGATTGAACGGCACCTGAAAGACAAATCACTGGTTGCCCAAAAGACTCCCACAGGCATCCGTTATATTATTACCAAGCCCGGTAAAGGAGAAAATCCCAAGACAGGTCAGGCAGTGAAAGTAAATTATACAGGCTACCTGTTAGATGGAACCTGTTTCGATAGCAGCGTTGAATCTATTGCACGTGCTAATAACGTTTTTAACGAAGCAAGAAAACCCTATGAGCCATTGGAAGTGGTGTTGGGCTATCAGCAGGTTATTCCTGGCTGGGAAGAGGCTCTGGGATTAATGAATAAAGGAGCCAAGATGACCGTTTATATTCCTTCCACCCTGGCTTATGGCCCGCAAGGAAGAGGTGAGGTTATTGTTGGAAATTCGATTTTGAAGTTTGACATGGAGATGATTGAAATTAAGTAGAAGACTGATGAAAAGAATTTTAGTAATATTAATAACAAGCTCACTTATTTTTTTGGAAAGCTGTAAGGATAACGATCCATCATGTACAAAAGCAGTTTCTGCGGACGCATTAGCCAAAGTTGATCAGGCAAGATTAGCTGCTGATATCGCAACAATTGACGGTTATTTAGCATCTAAAAGTATTACTGCGCAAACAGAACCCAATGGAGTGAGGTATGTCATTTCTAATTTAGGTACGGGTACCACACCATGCCTCGAAAGCAGAATAATGGTTACTTATTCCGGTAGATTGCTCTTTAGTGGTATCCCTTTTGATTCTTCATCAACTGGAGTGACATTCCGTCTTTCAGATCTAGTGATGGGATGGCAGTTAGTGCTTCCCTCCATTCCAAGTGGTTCTAAGGTAACTCTTTACATTCCTTCAGGATATGGATATGGAACTAACATTGCCGCAGGGGGTAAGATTCCCTCTAACTCCAATCTTGTGTTTGAAATAGAATTATTGGAGGTGATCTGATATGACTATTTGCTTTGCCACCAACAATGAACATAAACTAAAGGAGATCCGTGCTCTTTTAGGTTCTGAGTTCAGGTTGGTTGGCCTGGCAGACATTGGGTGTAATGAAGAATTGGCCGAGGACCAGACTACACTGGAAGGCAATTCACTTCAAAAGGCTGAATATGTCTTTCGGAAATTCAACACTTCTTGCTTTGCGGATGACACCGGCCTTGAAGTAGAGTGCCTGAATAATGAACCCGGAGTGTTTTCTGCCCGCTATGCAGGCGAGCAACGCATTGCTGAGGATAATATGAATTTACTTTTGAGAAATCTTGAAGGTAAAGATAACCGTAAAGCAAGGTTTCGGACCGTAATTACATTAATCACTCCCGAAGGCATCCGGCAATTTGAAGGCGAAGTACACGGAAGGATTATTGATCAAAAACGAGGCACTGAAGGATTTGGGTATGATCCGATATTTTTACCGGATGGATTTTCAAAGACGTTAGGCGAAATGACGTTGGAAGAAAAAAGTGCAATCAGTCACCGCGCCCGGGCGTTTAAAAAGTTAATAGCCTATTTGAAAGGCCGCAAGACATCATCCGTGCATCATGAATAAACCATTCACCATAGGGATTACAGGCGGTAGCGGTTCGGGCAAAACTTATTTTCTTCAAGGCTTGTCGTCTTGTTTTAAACCTCATGAAATTTGCCTCATCTCTCAAGACAATTATTATAAGTCACGGGATCAGCAACCCATTGATGAGAACGGAGTCAAAAATTTTGATCTGCCTGTTTCCATTGATCGCGAAGCCTTTCAACAGGATTTACTGAAGCTTAAAGCAGGGCAGAATGTTATAAAAAACGAATACACATTTAATAACCCACAAGCAGAAACAAAGCTTCTTGAGTTTAAAGCTGCACCCATTATTGTAGTTGAGGGTTTGTTTGTTCAGTATTTTGAAGAAATCTCAAATGAACTTGATCTGCGGGTCTTTATTGAAGCCAAAGATCATGTGAAGTTGGGCAGGCGTATAAAGCGCGATCAGGTGGAACGGGGCTACGATATCGATGATGTTTTGTATCGGTACCAGTATCACGTAATGCCCGTGTACGAGCGACTCATTGAGCCACTTAAGCATAATTCTGACCTTGTAATTCCCAATAACAGCAAATTTGAGCGGGCATTGGATATTTTGGTGGGGTATTTGAAATCCCGGTTAACGGGTGTTGCAAATTAGTTTCTAAACCCTACTTTTGTGGTCTTTCCAATTCAAAGAAGTGAGAAATAGGTCTATTTATAGAGGTTTTTTGATAGCAGCAGGCCTGTTGGCTGCTTTGGTTATTATCTTATCTCATACCTATTCGCTTCGTGTGGATGAAGAAAAGAAGGCAGCCACAGAACAGACGGGCAAATCAACGGAGAACAAAACTGTACTAACAGTCCCCGCAGAAGCACTGACACAAGGAAGTCTTGTTCGCGTAGATGAGCAGGTTCCGGTAAGTGTGATTGAAATTCTTGGGGAACCTCAAAAAATTCAAAATTTCGTACCTCGTTCAGAGGTTATTTTCAGCAATCTTTTTAAGACTCTCTTTCGGGTTCTTATTGCGCCTAACGCGCCCTAATTCATTTAACAAGGTTTTTTTATTCTGATTTGCGGATTCGATTCGCAGTAAATTCTATTCAACAATTAACAATCAAATTCTAATTATTTTTTTATGCGTAACAAAGGTGTAGTTGTCGTATTAGGTATAATCATAACATTGCTCTGTCTGTACTATTTGTCATTCACATTTGTGTCCCAAAGAGTAGATAAGGATGCTATTAATTATGCTACTGATCAAAAAGGATCATTGAATCTTGCTAAGAAGCAAATCTACCTGGATTCCATCTGGAACCAGCCAGTGTACAACCTGTTCGGTGCGGAGTACACATATAAAGAAGTAAAAGAAAACGAATTGAGTCTTGGCCTCGATTTACAAGGTGGAATGCATGTGGTGTTGGAAATTTCTCCTGTTGATATTATCAAAGGCTTGAGTGGTAATAACCAGGATGAGAGTTTTCTGGCGGCCCTTCAAAAGGCCCGAGAAATGCAAAAGACCAGTACGGATAGTTATGTAAATCTCTTCTATAAAGCATTTAAAGAGGTTAATCCGGATAAGTCCCTGGCATCGCTTTTTACATCGGCAGCAAATAAAGATCGCGTGAAGTTGACAGACAGTGATGAAACGGTATTGGCATTCTTAAACACGGAAGTGGATGGTGCTATTGATCGTTCCTTTACCATTCTCAAAACGCGTATTGATCAATTTGGTACCTCACAGCCAAACATTCAGAGACTTCAGGATAAGGGAAGAATTCAAATCGAAATTCCTGGAGCAGATAACCCACAACGTGTACGCAAATTATTGCAAGGCGTAGCCCGTCTGGAGTTTTGGGAAGTAGTAGAAGCATTTGATCCTCAATTAGGTCAATCTCTGGCAGGCATCAATCAGTTTTTATTGAATGAGCAGAATCAAAAGAAAGCCCTTGCCATAACAGACACCAAAAACGAATTGACTCCCTCTACCCCTGCCGACACAACTAAATCGGCTCTTGAGAAACAGTTAGGCCAGCTTCGCGATAGTTCAGTTAGCTCCTTGGATTCTCTACGACTGGCAACTTCGTCTCCTATCTTTGCTTTAAGCAATCCAAATGCTCCGTTCCTATACCAGATAAAAGATACTGCTGAGATAAACCGCATTTTGAGAAGACCGGAAGTAAGAAATCTCCTTCCAAGAACCATTGGATTCTTCTGGGATGTAAAATCGGATCCAAATGTTACCCCTGGTGTTGAAGACCTTCAGTTGAACTTTGTGAATCTAGGCCGCAATGGCAAACCCTTGTTGACAGGTGAAGTAATCAACGATGCTCGTTTGGATTACGATCAGTTTGCGCGGCCTGCTGTAAGTATGACAATGAATGCTTCCGGTGCCAGAAGTTGGGCTAAGATCACGGCCGCTGCTGCCGCCAAGCAACCCCAGGGAAGAATTGCAATCGTACTTGATAATTATGTTTACACAGCGCCTAACGTACAAGGCGAAATTCCAAATGGTAACTCTCAGATCTCCGGAAGTTTTGAATTGGAGGAAGCTAAAGATTTGGCTAACGTTTTAAAGGCAGGTTCTTTACCAGCTCCTACCCGTATTGTTGAAGAGGCAATTGTAGGTCCGAGTCTGGGAGAAGTAGCCCAGAATCAAGGCTTGATTTCTATGGCCTGTGGGTTAGCATTGGTGGTAGTATTTATGGTTGCCTATTATTCCAAAAGCGGCTGGGTAGCTAATATTGCTCTCTTGTTTAATATTTTCTTTATCCTGGGGATTTTAGCTCAATTCAACGCAGCACTGACATTGCCTGGAATTGCAGGTATAGTACTTACTATGGGTATGGCCGTAGATGCGAACGTATTGATTTACGAACGGATTAAAGAAGAGATGCGTCTCGGTAGAAAACTAAGAGAGGCCATTAACAAAGGGTATGAACGTGCCTTCACCACAATTCTTGACTCGAACTTAACTACGTTTATTACAGCAGCGGCATTATTTATTTTAGGTCAGGGACCATTAAAAGGATTTGCTATCGTGTTGATGATTGGTATTGCCACTTCGTTCTTCTCGGCCGTTTACATTTCCCGTGTCATTATTGAATGGATGGTACGTAAAGGAGATGAGTCGAATATCTCTTTTGATACGCCATTAGCAAAAATTGTGAAGAAGAGAAGAGAATTTGACTTCATTGGATTCCGCAAAAAAGCTTACTTGTTTTCAGGGGGCATTGTGGTGATTGGTTTCATCTTGATTGCAGTGCAGGGGTTGAATATGGGTGTGGACTTTAAAGGCGGCCGCTCTTATGTAGTTAAATTCAATAAAGGAGTAGTTGCCACGGATATGAAAGTTGCTTTAAGTGAAAGCTTTGAAAACACTGGAGTAGAAGTGAAAAGTTATGATGGGGATAATGTGATGAAAGTAACTACAGCTTACCTGGTGGATGATGAATCGGACGGTGCTGATGACAAAGTTAAGAGTGCCTTGATTCAAGGAATTAAAAAATTCAATGGATTAGAGTACACTGAAAACGATGCCCAGGTTGATGATGGACATTTCACTATTGCTTCATCTTCAAAAGTTGGGGCGACAATTGCAGATGATATAAAGGGCTCTGCTTTTGAAGCCGCAATAGCTTCTCTTGTATTGATTTTTATTTATATCCTTATTCGCTTTAAGCGCTGGACATACAGTGCCGGGGCCATTGTTGCCACCATCCATGACACTTTGTTTGTGATTGCGGCATTTGGTATTGTTGGAGCATTTGGAATTTCTTTTGAGATAGACCAAGTATTTATTGCGGCTCTTTTAACGGTTATAGGATATTCAATCAACGACACTGTAATTATTTTTGATCGGATCAGGGAATATCTTGGCTTTGGCGCTAATCATGATCACGCTAAAGTATTCAACGATGCTATTAACAGTACATTGAGCAGGACTATTTTAACTTCTGGTACCACTTTGGTTGTGGTGATTATATTGCTAATCTTTGGTGGTGAGGTGTTGCGCGGATTTTCATTCGCCTTGTTTATTGGTATTGGCGTAGGAACATTTTCTTCCATTTTTATTGCCGCTCCGGTAGTATTGGATTTGGAAAAACATCCGGAACCTGCAAAAAAACAGGTTGCCAAAGCAGCCTGATCGTAATCATTTAATTTTTAGGGAAGGCAGACCGTTAAAGTCTGCCTTCTTTTTTTAGTAAGTTTGATGTGAGTCGGATTTAACTAAATTCTAATTCAGATTGATAAAGGCTGCAGTAATTTTGAATAATGAAGATCCTGCTAATTGAAGACGAGAGAAAGACCATCCAGTTTATTAAGAAAGGGCTGGAGGAGAATGGGTATAAAGTAGATACTGCAGAAGATGGGAAGTCAGGTAAAAACCTTGCTTTCCGAAATCAATACAACCTTATTATTACAGATGTAATTTTGCCTGAGTTAAACGGACGTGACCTTTGTAAAGAGCTACGAACTGCAAAGATTGAAACACCCATACTCATGCTTACAGCCCTGGGCGATACAGATGACGTAGTGGCTGGCCTGGATAGCGGTGCCGATGACTATTTGGCAAAACCTTTCGAGTTTAAAGAATTGTTGGCCCGGATTCGTTCTCTTACCAAACGACAGCCCCAGGTACAGGTTAATGAAAATCAACTTCGCATAGCCGACCTCGTACTTGACAATAATGATAGGAGTGTAACCCGGGCCGGAAAAAAGATTGACCTTACCTCAAAAGAATTCTCATTGTTGGAATATTTTCTTCGCAATCAGGGCCGGGTAATACCCCGGGCCGAGCTTTCCAAGCATGTATGGAATGTTGATTTTGATACGGGTACTAACATGGTAGAAGTATATGTAAATTACCTGCGAAAGAAAATTGATAAGGATTTTGAAGGTAAACTCATCCACACCCAATTTGGAATGGGCTACATTTTAAAAGAGGCATAGTGCAAATAAGAACCCGGCTTACGTTACAATTTACGGTGTTGGTAAGTACCATCGTGCTCTTGTCTTTTTTTGCTATTTACTTTTTCACCAAACAATTTACTCAACAGGATTTCTCCAGAAGGCTTAGAGAAAAGGCCATAACCTCCGCTATTCTTCTTATTAAAGTAGAACAGGTAGATACTATTCTTTTAAAAATTATTGATCGTGCTAAACGTGACAATTTGTATCGCGAAAGTATCAGGGTATATGATCAGGAAGGTAAAGAGATCTATTTTAGTGGTGACACTGTCAAGTTGGGAATCAATGAGCAACTTTTTAATGAAGTAAAAGCAGGTGGGGAGAAGAAATTATTGCATAAGGAATACACAGTGGCCGGAATTCCATTCAAGGATGGAGGTAAGGAATATGTAATCATTGCTTCCGCTGAAGATGTAATTGGGTTTAACCGATTGGTAGATTTGCAACGACTGTTAGTTGCCTTGTTTATTATTCTTATCGTTTTGGTTTCAATTTCCGGCTGGATTTACTCGGGCCGTGCGTTGCGTCCGATAAAAAGAATTATTGATGATGTGCAGAATATATCTCCCCAAAATTTAAGTCAGCGATTGGAAGAAAGTCATCACCCGGATGAAATGGGGAAACTGATTTTGATTTTTAACGGGCTACTGGCTCGTATAGAAAATGCTTTTCAATTGCAGAAAATGTTTGTATCGAATGTCTCGCATGAACTGAAAAACCCATTGACTAATATAACATCACAATTGGAAGTTACCCTTTTAAATGAGCGGACGAAAGAGGAGTATCGTGCAACCATTGAATCTGTTTTAGAAGACATTAAAGGGCTGAATCATCTTTCCAATAGTTTACTTGATCTTGCGCGGCTTACCCGCGAGTCAGACTCATTTACCATGTCCAAAGTAAGATTGGATGAGATACTCTGGGAAACACGCGAAAGTGTAAGTGCCATCGATTCAAATTATAAAGTGGAGGTTGAAATTTTGGATATGCCGGAAGATGAAAGGCTTTTGTATGTAGATGGAAACCCATACCTTCTTAAAACAGCATTTCAGAATATTATTGAGAATGCCTGTAAGTTTTCTATAGATGGAAAGGCTTTGGTAAGTCTTTCTTGCCAAAAGGATGAATTGATCGTGCGGGTCACCGACCATGGCCCTGGAATAGAGAAAAAGGACCTTGAGAATGTATTTCAGCCGTTTTTTCGAACAGATGCCACTTCTAAAGTAAAAGGATATGGAGTAGGGCTTCCCCTCAGCCAGCGAATTATTTCAATTCATAAGGGGAAAATCAGCATAGAATCAACCCCAGGCGCTGGAACTGTGGTAATTGTGATTTTAAAGCCTGCCCAAGGTTTCTAATCCCTTTCTAATGATTTTTATGTACAACGATTAACCGCCCCGGTTACATTTGTTACATAGTTTTTCAAGGTTGTTTGAGTTTAGAATTTAGTTTACAGGTTTTGGAGGAGGAGAAATTCCTAATCAAACGTAAGCCAACTAATGATTAAATCTCTTCCGAAAAATGGGGTCCACAGGCCCCATTTTTTATTGTGGGCTTACTGTTTCTACCCGAAGGCCAACAGCCAAAACACCCTTCAAAGTATCTTGTCTATTGAATTGATCCAATCTAAAGCGATAGGTTCCTTCCGTTTTGAAGGATTGATTTGAGAGCAGTAAAAACTGATTATCCAACACATCCCCCAATCCACTTCTACCTAATGGCCTTCCGGTCTTTTGATCGAACAAATAGTTTGAAGTCAATTTCTTTGTAAGTTCAGTTCCGATGGAATCGGATAATGAATATTGAACAAAGATTCGTGCGTAAGGATACTCCAACGAGTTACGAACATTGTAATACAAATTATAATTTTTAGAAGCGTCTTGTATTTGAAATTCAAACATCACCGGATCGGTTGCCTTCCAGGCCCTGTCATCAAATTCTTTATAGTCTTCAAAGACACGGTTCGAATCACAGCCTGCCAAAAAAAGCAACGTGATGAAAAAAAAGAAAACACACTTCATTCTTTCTTAGGACCTTTAGGATTGTTACGGGGTTGCGGATTTCTGTTTTGCTGATTCGGATTCCTGTTATCGCGGCCGCGATTTTTATTTTTCTTTTTCCGGTTCTTTGATTTGTCCTGAAACTTTTTGTCCAGATTCTCCAGATCACTGTTGAGTTTAGACAAAGGAATTTTTGCTTCCTCCTGATTGATTTCAAGGCTGGCCGGTCTTTTTCCAGCCCGGTTCATCTCAAGAATTTCATTCACCCGATCAATATTTAGCGGATACCACGTGTTTTCTTCCTTATACCCAAACCACATGATGCGCCTAAAGATGTCTGTTTTTTGAAGGCGCGCTTCTCCTCGTTCTGTTAGTAAAGGTGTTTCCACTTCAGGAATTCCCTTCAGCGCCTCCATATAAGTTTCCAGTTCGTAGTTCAGGCAACATTTCAAGCGTCCACATTGGCCAGAAAGTTTGCTTGGGTTTAAAGATAAATTCTGATATCGCGCGGCACTGGTAGCTACATTTTTAAAATCACTCAACCAGGTGGAACAACAAAGTTCACGACCACATACACCTATTCCGCCAAGTCTTCCGGCTTCCTGTCTTAGACTTATTTGACGCATCTCTACCCGCACTTTAAATTCTGAGGCGAGGAGTTTTATCAATTCACGAAAGTCGACCCGGTCTTCAGCCGAATAGAAAAATGTTGCTTTGGTATTATCCGCCTGGTATTCCACATCCGAAAGCTTCATGGCCAGTTTTAACTGATGAATAATTTCACGGGTACGGTAAAGTGTGGGGAGATCTCGTTTCTTGATATCTTCAAATTTCTCAAGATCCTTTTGGTTAGCGAGCCGATAGATTTTCCTGATTTCATCATCGTTGGCTACTTTCTTCTTTTGCATCTGAAGTCGTACCAGTTCGCCTTGCAATGAAACATGACCTAAATGGTGACCGGTTGAAGCTTCAACTATAATAGCATCACCGGTGGTTAACGAGAGATTCTCTGTATTGCGATAAAAATCTTTACGGCCATTTTTAAAGCGTACTTCCACAACTGCAAAACGGTCCTTTACCGGCATGTCCATATTGGAAAGCCAGTCAAAGACATTCATTTTGTTGCACCCACCTGTGTTACAAGCTCCGTTGTTATTACATCCGGATACTTTACCATCCGTTTTTGTTCCACAGGCACATCCCATCGCGTATTATTAGTCGGTTTAAACCTTAAAGTTATATGGTTAACAGGGCATTGACAAACGAACTGGTTTTCAATTTCTTAGCTTGCTTTCAACCTTGGCAAGATCCTGGCTGATGTCTTTTCGGAAATAGGCGCCCTCCCAATTAATTTGCAATACAGCAGCATAGGCATTTTCAGACGCTTCCGTTAAAGTTTTCCCTTTTCCTGTAACAGCCAAAACACGACCGCCATTAGTGGTGATTTGTTGATCTTTCTGAACGGTGCCAGCATGAAATATCTGGGCTTTTTTGAATTCTGAAAGCCCACTGATAACCTTACCCTTTTCGAATAAATCAGGATATCCTCCAGAGGCCATAACTACAGTTACTGCATAGTCAGAAGTAATTGAAATTTTTTTGTTTCGTAGTTCCCCGTGAGCACAGGCAGCTAATAGCTCAACCAGATCACTCTCAATACGTAGCATAACTGCTTCCGTTTCCGGGTCGCCCATCCTGGCGTTATATTCAATTACAAAGGGTTCGCCCTTTACGTTCATTAGCCCAATGAAAATAAATCCTTTGTAGGAAATGCCCTCTTTCTTTAATCCCAGAATCGTAGGCTTAATGACCCGGTCTTCTACTTTTTTCATAAAGGCAGAATCGGCAAAGGCTACAGGGGATACTGCTCCCATGCCGCCTGTATTGGGTCCGGTATCGCCATCCCCTATGCGCTTGTAGTCTTTGGCTTCAGGCAAAATCACGTAGTTCTCGCCATCGGTTAATACAAAGACAGAAAGCTCAATGCCATTCAGAAATTCTTCGATTAAAACTTTTGAGCTGGCTTCCCCAAATTTTTTATCTTCCAGCATTTCCTTAATGCTTTTTTTGGCTTCTTCTACAGTATCAGTTATTATCACACCCTTACCAGCAGCTAATCCATCGGCCTTAAGTACTATGGGTGGTTTGCAAGAATCCAGGTAGCGAATAGCTTCCTTACTTTCGTGGGCAAGGAAGGTTCGGGCGTTGGCTGTAGGAACCCCGTTGCGCACCATGAACTGCTTTGAGAAGTCTTTGCTTCCTTCGAGTTGTGCGCCTTCCTTTCCGGGTCCCACCAACCCTATAGACCTTAATTTTTCATTATTCTCAAAGTAATTGCGAATACCTTTAACGAGCGGACCCTCCGGGCCAACTACCACTAAATGGATGTTCTTATCAAGGCAGAATTTTCCAAGTGATTCGAAATCATCAATCGCAATCGGTGTGTTTTCGCCAACCTGGCTGGTGCCAGCATTTCCGGGTGCGATAAACAAGTTGTCACATAAGTTGCTTTGACGGATTTTCCATGCGAAGGCGTGTTCACGACCACCATTTCCAATAACTAATATGTTCATAGGATGTGCAAAGTGCCAAAGATACTACTACAAGAATATACTTTACTAGAGGTTATTGAGCATTTGAATATTCGGGGAGGCTAAAAAAATGGGTCTGATCATTTTGACAGTCAGACCCACGATAGGTTTATTATGATTGATCTATAATAGCATCAATTTGCGTATTCGCTCAGGAATTTCACCCTCATCAGCCGGAGATTATCTTCTGTAAAATCAGAATCTTCATCTTTTAAGGTATCCACAGCATCCTCGATACTATCCGTTTCGGACTCTAAAAAGTAATCGTAGATCTGTTGCTGTTTATCCTCATCGAGAACTGAGTCGATATAATAATCCAGATTAAGTTTAGTGCCGGAGTAACAAATATTTTCGATTTCAGTAAGAAGCTCATCAAAGGTTATGCTCTTGGAATCAGCAATCTCATCCAGTTCAACCTTTCTGTCTATTTGTTGAATGATAAATATTTTGATTTTGGATTTATTAACGGACGACTTAACAACAATGTCTGACGCAGTTTCGATGTCGTTTTCATCCACATACGTTTGGATGAGGTCCAAAAATTCTTTTCCAAATTTATTAACCTTGCCCATGCCCACACCATTGACAGACGCCAGTTCGTCTTTGGTGGTTGGGTATGTAGTCGCCATCTCTTCCAAGGAAGGATCCTGGAAGATTACATAGGGGGGCAAATCTTTTTCTTTAGCTACTTTCTTGCGCAGCGTCTTTAGCATCTCGAAGAGTTTCTCATCATAAGATTTCGAGTTGATAACAACCCTCTCTGACGATTCTTCGTCTTCAACATCGCTCGTGAAGTCATGGTCGCGTGCCAGTTCAATAGCATGCGGTTTTTTCAGGAAGTCAAATCCCTTCTTCGATATTTTTAAGACACCGATGTTATCGATATCCTTTTCCAGGTACTGATAAATGAGGGCCTGGCGGATTACTGATTTCCAAAAATCAGCATCCTGCTGGTCACCTTTTCCGAAAATAGGTAAGTCAAAATGGCCGTAACTTTTTACATATTCATCTTCGGTGCCACGAATAACATTAACCAAATGAGCCAAATTGAAACGCTCATTGGTTTGTTTGGCAGCTTCCAATACAATCTTAACAAACTCAGTTCCGTCAAAGCGCTCACGGGGGTTTACACAATTGTCGCACGAACCGCAGTTGTCTTCTTTATATTCTTCACCAAAGTAATGCAATAGTTGTTTTCGTCTGCACACGGGTGACTCGGCATAGAATTCCATCTCTTGCAAAAGAACCCGGGCATTTTCCCGCTCTTGAACGGCTTTGTCTTTATTAAACTTTTCGAGTTTAGTCAGGTCGTTGTGGCTATAGAACATCAGACATCTTCCTTCCAGGCCATCACGTCCGCCTCTTCCCGTTTCCTGATAGTAGCCTTCAAGGGATTTAGGAACATCGTAGTGCACTACAAAACGCACATCGGGTTTGTCGATACCCATACCAAAGGCAATCGTGGCGACAATGATATCTACTTCTTCATTCAGGAAGTCATCCTGATTTTTCATTCTTACATCGGGATCTAACCCTGCGTGATAGGGAGCGGCTTTAAAACCGTTAACGTTAATTAACTGAGCAATCTCCTCAACTTTTTTCCGGCTAAGACAATACACAATTCCTGATTTGCCCTTGTGTTCTTTCAGGAAGCGAATCAATTGCTTCTTCGTTTCCTTCTTCGGCCGCACTTCATAAAACAGATTCTTGCGATTGAATGAAGAGATGAATACATCAGCTTCTTCCATCTGCAGATTCTTTTGAATGTCTATCTGAACTTTGGGAGTTGCTGTTGCAGTTAACGCAATCACATTCATGTCGCCTAATTGGGCAATCATGGTTTTTATCTTCCTGTACTCAGGACGAAAATCATGACCCCATTCAGAGATACAGTGAGCCTCGTCAATAGCCACAAAAGATACTTTGACTTTTTGAAGAAATTCTATGTTCTCCTCTTTGTTAAGTGATTCGGGGGCCACATATAAAAGTTTCACCCCTCCGGTAACACATTCCTTCTTCAATCGTGTAATTTCACCTTTGCTTAGGGTTGAATTCAGAAAGCGTGCATTGATTCCGTAGGCATTCAATTGATCAACCTGATTTTTCATCAATGCGATGAGAGGCGAAATGACAATCGCCAGGCCATCTTTAATCATAGCTGGCAACTGATAACACAACGACTTGCCAGCCCCTGTGGGCATGATAACAAATGTATTTTTGCCTCCTAATATGTTCCTGATTACCACTTCCTGGTTTCCCCGGAATTGGCTATAACCGAATATTTCCTTGAGTTTTACCTTCAATTCATCTTTCTCTTCTGCCACGACCATGATATCAACTAATAAAATTTTGAATTACTTATCTTTGTCACCTTATTTAATCTCACAAGGCATTGAATATAGCAAAAAATATTAAACAAATCGCCAAGGATGCGCTAATAAATGAGGCCCGGGCGGTTGAAAATCTCACCAATTATATCGACAACGATTTCGAAGCCTGTGTAAGGGAAATTCTCCAATCTAAGGGCCGGGTAGTAATTACCGGTATTGGAAAAAGCGCCATCATTGCCAATAAAATTGTTGCCACTATGAATTCTACTGGTACGCCTGCACTTTTTATGCATGCTGCCGATGCAATTCATGGGGACTTGGGAATGATTCAGGAAGAAGACATTGTTATATGCCTTTCCAAAAGTGGAAATACCCCTGAAATCAAAGTTTTAGTTCCCCTTTTAAAACGCAGAGGCTCTAAACTTGTTGCTCTTGTCAGTAATAAGAATTCTTATCTGGCTGAACATGCTGACTATGTTCTTAACGCAACAATATCTGAAGAGGCTTGTCCTAATAATCTGGCGCCTACTACCAGCACAACGGCTCATTTAGCGATGGGCGATGCGCTTGCTATATGTCTTCTGGAGCTTAGAGATTTTTCAAGTGAAGATTTTGCCAAGTATCATCCGGGAGGTTCTCTTGGTAAACAACTTTACCTGAAGGTAGACGATGTATTTTCTAATAATCTATTGCCGCTGGTCTCTCCTGATACTCCGCTTAAGGATGTAATCCTGGAGATTTCTTCCAAGCGATTAGGTGCAACTGCAGTGGTAGATGGGCAACAAACCCTGCTCGGAATTATTACTGACGGTGATTTACGGAGAATGCTGCAGAAAGAAAGTAATATTGCACTTATAAAAGCAGCTGACATTATGACGCGCACACCCAAATCAATAGACAAAAGTGAATTTGCTGTAAAGGCGCTTCAAATAATGCAGGAGAATAGTATTTCGCAATTGGTAGTGAAAGATGGGCCTAAGGTGGCAGGCTTTATTCATCTCCATGATTTGCTTAAGGAAGGCATCGTTTAAATATTTTCATTACTCCCAACCTGGAGAATAACTCATGAATAAAAATCTTTACGTAGTACTGATGGCAGGAGGTGTAGGTACCCGTTTCTGGCCCTATAGCCGTAACTCTCAACCCAAACAGTTCTTAGATGTATTAGGTACCGGAAAAACACTCTTACAGTCTAGTTATGAACGATTTCTGCCGCTCTGCCCTAAGGAAAACATTTACATTGTAACCAGCGATGAGCATGCGGAGATCACGCATGAGCAACTTCCTGACCTTGACCGTAATCAGATTCTCACGGAGCCAATGCGAAAAAATACAGCACCTTGTATTGCCTATGCTGCTCACAAAATTTCAAAATTAAATCAGGAGGCTGTCATGGTGGTAAGCCCGTCAGACCACCTCATTTTGAATGAAGCTGATTTCCAGCAGACTATTGAGAAGTGTTATGATAAAGCGAAAGATCAGGATAAGCTGATTACATTGGGCATTAGACCTACCCGGCCTGAGACGGGATATGGATACATCCAATACATTGAAGGCAAACACGCCCTGAAGAAAGTAAAAACATTTACAGAAAAACCAGCTCTTGCATTGGCAAAAACTTTTTTAGAGAGTGGTGAGTTTGTTTGGAACGCGGGAATTTTTGTGTGGGGGGTAAAGGCTATTCATTCTGCTTTTCACAAATACCTACCCGAAATGGCTGAAGTCTTTGAAGAAGCGGCCACCCGATTTGGTAGCCCTGAAGAGAAGAATGCACTGCAGGCAGCATACTCGCAAACAAAAAGTATTTCCATAGACTATGGAATTATGGAAAAGGCGGACAATGTATATGTGTGGCTGAGCAGTTTTGCCTGGTCCGATTTAGGATCATGGAATTCATTGCATGATAATTCGATTAAAGACCGTGATAATAATGCAATTAATGCAGACAGCCTGGTGTATGAAACCCGCAATAGTGTAATCAAGGGGCCAAAAGATAAACTGATTGTTGTGCAGGGACTCAATGGCTACCTGGTGGGAGCTTTCGATAATGTATTTATTGTGTGCGAAAAAGACAAAGAAGAATGGTTTCGCAGATTTGTTAATGACCTGAAAACCAGACCGAACGGGAACGACTATTTATGATTTTTCTGCCGTATAACTTCGTAGATTGAGATACCGGCAGCCACAGAAACATTGAGTGAACTGATTTTACCCTTCATAGGAATTTTGGCAAGATAATCGGCTTCTTTTAATAACTGGGGCGAGATGCCATCTTCTTCCGATCCCATAATCAGCGCAATGGGAGTATTCAGATTAATTTCATAAAGAAGTGAGTTTCCTTTTTCGGTGCATGCAATTATTTGCACCCCATTTTCCTTTAAAAAATGTATGGTCTTTTTCATATCCTTCACCCGGCATACAGGTAAATGGCTAAGGGCACCGGCTGAGGTTTTCATTGCGTCACCCGTAATCGGTGCATTTCCGGCATCACCCAGAATAATAGCATCTAATCCCGCGCATTCAGCAGTGCGAGCGATGGCTCCAAAGTTTCGTACATCCGTAACCCGATCAACAATAAGCAAAAAAGGTTCACGACCTTCACTGTAAGCTTTGTCTATAATATTTTCAAGGTTAGCATACTGTACTGCTGCCAGTAAGCAAATAACTCCCTGATGATTTTTGGATGAAAGTCGATTTAGTTTTTCCTGAGGCACAAAGGTGAAAGGAACTCCATTCGCCTTAGCAACCTGAATCAGTTCTTTGATCAAGTCATTATTTAAACCCGATTGAACGAAAATCTTCTCGATTTCCCGTTTGGCCCGAATGGCTTCCATTACGGCACGGGTGCCGAAGATCATTTCCGTTTTTTCCATGAAGTAATTTTCTCAAAGATAGGAAAACCCCGGACTGCTAAAACCGACTCTTCCTCAATAGATCAACCTTGCTAAACCAAGGCTCCATAAAACGCTTATCCCTCAACAACACATAATTCTCCGGGTCGTATACACTTCCGCTTTTCACGAACGTAAAACTTTGTTTGGTAGTCTTGTAGAACCAGATTTCAGTTCCATCATTCATGCTCACTTCATCGGGTATACCAAAGATCAGGTAAATCATTCCGCGATCCGTCTTCCATCCCTGTTTGAATGAACTGAAATAAATATTGGCTAACTCAACTCTTCGAAAATAATTGCGGATAAAATTCTTTGCCCGATCCTGATCTCCGGTTATATCCAGAATCACTTTATCAAATTTGGCCTTTTCACCCTGAGTATTAAGCAAGGCGGTGTACTCATCTTGAGTAGTAACAAAAATCATCGGACCAATCAGGTCTGAGATTTTTGAGAACTTCGGATAAATTTCGTTTACACATCTAAACGCAAAACCTTCAGCAGCATTGGTGTCTTTTTGGAAGAGATATAGGCCAGGTTTTTGAGGAGTAAACTTACTTCCGGGATTGACCTTAAACGAGGAATCATAAAACATAAACCGATCTGGCTTTTTTTCAAGGTCGGCAAATGGGGGGGAAGCTGCCGGAAAATCGGTTTTATAGAATGAAACAAAAAGCGGGCTGGAAGCTGGGCCGGTATTTTGTACAGTATATTCCTTATTTATAATTACATATTTCTGAGCAACTCTTTCCTTGTTGATTTCAAGCCATCCATTAACAGGATATTTAGGCTCTATAAGTTTTACGTATGTCCAGCTTATTTTGCTTTCAGTATTTATGATTTTAGCCACTAATATCCAGGGCTTTGCAGGGATTTCAAAAGTGTAAACACCTCCTAATGTTTTATCAGTTGTAGTGGTACTCGTGCTATCAACTTTATTAAGCGTGGTGCCTTGCTGCTGGGTGAAGGCATCTCTTTTTTCCCACGAAAGTGAATATTTGCCTATAGGAAACTGTTTTGCTTCCAGAAGATAGTAAATCTTGATTTGATTGATTTCTTTAACAACCTGAAAGGAAAATTGGATCTCGCTATCCGGGTTATACCACTCCCTAAAGTTCAGGCTGGTGAGTGATTGAGAAAAAGCCGGTGAAAGGGGCAGAAAAATTAGCGCGAGAAATAAAAGCCGTTTCATACTTCAGTTTATCAACCTTTAAAGGTAAAACGATAATTCTAATAGATTAAGTTATTTTTGCCCGATTAAATTTTGCCTATGGCTTCCGTTTACACAACAGAAATAGCATCCGAATCAATCCCTTCGGATAATCCAATTCACCAGCGACTTTTAAAAGCGTATGTGCTGGCTGCGGACTTGGTTAATGGCAATCTTTTAGAGGTGGGGTGTGGTGAAGGTCGGGGAATTGACTTGCTTTTACCACAGGTAAGCCAATATACTGCCATTGATAAGATTGAACCCGTGATCGGGGAACTAAAAAGTAAGTATCCTGGAGCAAAGTTCTACAGCGGTAACATACCGCCACTTTCCGTATTTGCGGATAACAGTTTTGATTCCATAGTGAGTTTTCAGGTGATAGAACATATTGAGGATGACAAACTTTTTCTTAAAGAGATCCACCGTGTGTTAAAGCCTGGGGGTATTGCCTTATTAACTACCCCAAACCGGCCCATGTCCTTATCGCGTAACCCTTGGCATATTCGGGAATACACTGCTCAGGAACTAACCAACCTGGCAAAGCAGTACTTCAAAGAGGTAACAATGAAAGGAATTACAGGAAATGAAAAAGTAATGGAGTATTATGAGCGTAATAAAAAATCAGTTGCCCGATTGATGCGCTGGGATATTCTGGATCTGCAAAATAAACTACCGGCTGTGCTTTTGCGAATGCCTTATGAGTTTATGAATCGGTTGAATCGGAATAGATTAAAGGATAGTTCTGATGAATTGGTTCTTAGTATCAGGCACGAAGACTACCTCTTAACTGAGACAGCCTCCGAAGCTCTGGATTTATTTTTGATCGCGCGAAAATAGAATTAGTATTGGTTCCGGTCTACGGCTCCGCCTATTTGTAAACTACTTAAATGTTTGTTGAAGGCGTCTTCATATTTCTTACCTAATTCCATTTCACCATTTTCGTAAAGGGTGCGTTGCAATGAGTTAAGGATGAAAATATTCCTTCTTAGCTCCTGAGAAAGGCCAGAATTCTCCTCAATTAAAAAGGTTGCCATTTCATCTGCCCGGTCGCCCAATATTTTAGCGATTTCTATAGCCTTTTCTTTTTGGCCCAGTTTGAAAAGTAAATCAGTGGTGGTGGCTGTTGTATGATCATAAGGAATAACGCGATCTGGCATTTTGGTTAGTGAAAATTCTACCACCTTATTAGCCTTTTCCATCTGACCCTCATCGATCAACGCTTCGGTCAGCGAATTGAGTGCACTTCTGTGATTTAGTACAAACCCTCTGTAATCCTCTGAAAAATAAAGCTTCTCATCATCAAGCCCACTATACCTAAACTTGTTGATCATGTTGTCATACGTTTTTTCTGTATCAACCAGGTACTCTCTATCCGTGCGTGGATTGCGAATAGGCAGAATGCGATAAGCATTGCCTTCCTGAACAGCGTATGGACTTAGATCGATATTGATTTGGGATAACGAAGTGTTGTTAAGATAAAGGGGCCGCTCCCAATTGTTGGTGACTAAGAAGTCTAAAATAGCAAGGTCTTTTTTCTCTAGGGCTCCCTTTAACAATCTGATTTGCATCTGATCTACCACCAGGCTATCCAGATTTTTTGGGATAATACCACGAGCCCGAAGGTCCTCTTTATTTATGTTTAGCGTAAACATGCGTGTCGGTACTACGTTGCGGTCACCATCGCGTAATTGCGGATAATCCTTTGCCAACAGATTTATGAACTCCTTCGCATCAATACTTTTTAGTTTAAAATCGGCAAAAGGCAAATAATCATTAGGCCCACCTTGCCGGTACTGTTTTGCGGTTAGGGTGTAGGGGATTGGTTTGGACTCGTACGCTGTGCGCATCGTTTGCTCTATGTACCAGTCGGTATTGTAGTAGCTCAAAACCACAGCGCGCATATCGGTACGAATGCCCTCAACTTCCTGGGCGTACCAAAGAGGGAAGGTGTCATTATCGCCACCGGTAAAAATTACAGCCTGGTCATCACACGAGTTTAAATAGTTGTAGGCAGAATCCACCGAAAAGAAACGATTAGCCCTGTTGTGATCATCCCAGCCCTGGGCTGCCATTAAAGCAGGAGCCGAAAGTCCAACTAACGTTGCCACAATGGCGGCTGTTTTGCCGTTTTTGAGAACGGAATTGATCATTTCAAAGATTCCAATTACGGCTAATCCAATCCAGAAGGCATAGGCATAGTATGAGCCAGCATAGATGTAATCGCGCTCCCGAGGTTCCGTTGGAGGGGAGTTCAGATAGAAAACGATGGCCACGCCCAGCATAACAAATAAGAGGGCAATCACTGAAAAGTTCTTGGTATCCTTTACGAATTGATAGAACATCCCAATTAATCCCAATACAAAAGGAATCATAAAGAAATTGTTGCGGCCTTTATTTTCTTCCAGAGCCGCAGGCACCTTTGAAAACCATTGAGTTGGTTTTAACCAATCTGCTCCTTGCTCATCACTTTCGCGGCCCGCAAAGTTCCACATAAAGTAACGCATGTACATCGTGCCAATCTGGTGCTGAAACATGAAGTAAAGATTTTGACCAAAGGTTGGTCTTTCACCTTCCTGCAATCCAAGAATGCTCTGATATGTGGCAGCATGCTCTGAGTTCCAGGCTCTGGGCAAAATAGTCTCCTGCCCGGGTTCATATACGTATGTGAACTTGCGATCAGAGATTTCATACTTGTCTTTACCCTTGGTATAAACAGGAGCTCCATATTCTACATCGATGGGGCGTGCAGTAAAGTAAGGACCATAGAGCAACGGGCGGCTACCATATTGTTCGCGCTTTAAATAGCGGATAAAGCTCATTACATCTTTAGGTGCGTTTTCGTTAATGAGCGTATCGTAATTAGAACGTATGATTACGGTTGTATAAGAGGCATAACCAATCAGGATAAAAGTGGTAGCCAGAATAAAGGTATTCAATACCACCCGCTCATGCTTTTGGGTGATGTAGATTCCGTAGATCAACCCTATAATAAGCAGAATGAAGAAAATGAGCGCACCGGACCCAAAGAATAAACCTAATGTATTAACAAAGAAGACCTCGAAGTGACCTGCCAGCGTTGGTAAACCAGGGACAATAAAATCGTTGATGAATAACACCAGGCCTCCGCTAATTGCCAGGGCAGCTATTACCCCCCAGGTTGTAGGTTTGAATTTTTTAAAATAGTAGATCAAGCCCAATGCCGGTAAGGTTACCAGGTTAAGCAAGTGGATACCAATGGAAAGCCCTACCATGTAGGCCATGAGCAACAGCCAGCGGTTGGCCTTGCTGTCGTCTTCAATAACATCCCATTTTAAAATGCCCCACACAACAAAGGCAGTGAAGAATGATGACATTGCATACACTTCCGCCTCGACAGCCGAAAACCAAAATGAATCTGAGAATGTATAGGCCAAAGCTCCAACCAAACCTGCGCCCATCAAAACCCAGGTATTTGTCTCGGTAATGTCAGAATCTTTTTTTATGCCCATCATCTTACGCCCAAATAGGGTAATGGACCAAAAGAGAAATAGTATAGTGAAGGCGCTTGCCAAAACGCTCATAAAATTGATCCAGTAGGCTACTTTGGTTACATCGCCCAAGGCAAGAAAAGAGAAGAAACGGCCCATGAGCAAGAAAAGTGGTGCTCCGGGGGGGTGTGGCACCTGAAGTTTATAGGAAACCGCAATAAATTCTCCACAATCCCAATAACTGGCTGTTTCCTCCATGGTAAGCCAATAAGTAATAAGGGCAATTGCAAAGGTTATCCAACCGGTAATGTTATTTGCTTTTTGAAAATTCATGCGCTAAAGTTTAATTTTTGTGGCCACATGGAATCCCCGGTTTTGATTCAGGCCTGTGATTTAAGGCAATGCCGGGCGATATCATGGTCTTTTCATTGAATTAAGGGGCGAAAATAGAGAAAAATTAGTCTATACGTAAGAATTAATAGTAGTCCGGCAAGAAGTCTCCTGCAGGCAATAATGTCATCTTCCTAAGATGAAGATTGGGTAATAAAAAGTTTTAAAATTAACCTTCAAGCATGACTGGACACAGCCCAAGCTATTTATAGACGATCACATAAAAGATGAGCCATAAAATGAAAATCAAAATGTAAGAAGTGGAAACAATCCACCAGGCAGCCTGTTTATTTCGTTTGGCGTAATAATGAACTCCATTTACCATAATCAGGATATAAAAGATCTCGAAAACGCTTAGTGCACGCAAAGGATAAGCATAGCGTTTTTCTATGGTGGCAAAATCGACCAGGTTCATGAGGGAGAATGGATAAAAGGCTCTGATCTCCGCCAGGCTTGGGTCAGTTTCAATAAACATAAACCACCCAATTTTTAGAACTTCAGGAACAAGAAAAATGAATTCGGCCGCCATAACAACACTCCAGCATTGGGTAAACGTAATCCGGAAGCCAAACATGAAGCAGCCAACCCACAGTACAAAACCGATTACGGTAAACTTCCACAGGTAGATTAATGGAATAGAAAAAAACTGGAGAGCGCTTATTATTCTTAAAACAGCTCCTTCCGGCCGGTCTTGAAGGAACTCAAATGCCGCAGTTTCGTTTTCTATAAATGACTTTTTAATGTATAGAAGAAGTATTGAGAGCAGGCAGAGAATGACAAAGGTCAATTTTTTATCAGTGGAAAATAGGGAGGTGCTCTCGGTTTCGTTGGACATATTCCTTTTTTGTGGATACGAAGGTAAGTTTTTGTTTATTTGAAAAAGTAAAATGCGTGTGCGATTCTTTCTTTTAAAACCGGTTTTGAGTCTTCTGATTTTAGTAGGATTAGGCTCCTCGAGTATTCCTTCATTGGCTCAGGCGAAAAAAGACACCACCATAATTTTAATCACCAATGTGGCGATGCAAATGGAGATCAGCCAGGCACTGAACGATCTCTATAATTTTAAATTTGAGAAGGCCGAGCAACAATTTAGATGGTTTAAACAAAAGTATAAGTGGCATCCGTTACCCTATTTTCTGCTTGGCTTAAGCGAGTGGTGGAAAATCATGCCCAATACTAAATCTACCGCTTATGACGAGCGATTTTTTGCTTATATGGATAGTTCCATTATGGTGGCCGAGAATCTCTATAAAAACGTACCTGAATATAAAATCGAGGCTGCTTTTTTTCTGGCTGCCGCTCACGGATTTAAAGGGCGCTTATATTCTGATGAAGAACGCAAAAGTTGGGGCAAAGCTGCCGTTGACGCCAAGTCAGCTATGAATTATATGGAAGTATGCCGTGAAAAGGAATACCTCAGTCCTGAGTTGCAGTTCGGGGATGCTTTGTATAATTATTTTTCGGTTTGGGTACCTGAAAACTATCCCTCCCTAAAACCGCTGATGTGGTTCTTTCGAAAGGGAGACAAGGCTCTGGGATTAAAGCAGTTGAAAGAAGTTTCTTATAATGCTTTTTACACCCGCACGGAAGCGATGGTGTGGTTAATGAGAATTCTGAATAGCTATGAGAATGATCAGGTGCGAGCGTACCAGATCTCCGAGTACCTATATCAGACATACCCAGACAATCCTTATTTCCATCGATACTATGCACGTATGCTTTATGCGCGGGGTTTTCACCTGGAAATGGAAAAGCAGTCTAAATTAATCCTAACCCGCATCGACAGCGCGCAAACAGGGTATGAAGCAACCAGTGGCCGGTATGCTGCTTTTTTTC
The DNA here is from genome assembly GCA_044229915.1 of Cyclobacteriaceae bacterium. GTDB lineage: Bacteria > Bacteroidota > Bacteroidia > Cytophagales > Cyclobacteriaceae > ELB16-189. The sequence continues at coordinate 748,155 of JBGASB010000001.1, read as the reverse complement.
TTGGGCAGTTATATGAAAACCAGCGCAAGCTTGACGAGGCAAAAAAATATTACGAGTTGGCTATCAAGTATGCTGAAGACATCGGTGCAACAGAGTCAGGGTATTACCTTTTTTCTTTGATTGCGTTGGGCGAGATTAATGAAAAGCAAGGCAACAAAGCGGAGGCAAAGAAATATTTTAAAGAAGTAAAAAAGAAGGCTGGCCGGAAAGACGAAGCCTATAAAGATGCCAAGAAAAGGTTGAAGAATATGGAGAAGGGGGATTAGCCTCAAGAATTTTCTAAACATAAGAACAAGTGAAAATGGAAGTAGAGGATTCATCAGACTATTTAACCAAACCACAACCTGTTATTTTTGATCAGTTTGAAGCGTGCCTCTTGTGTGATTCGAAGCAATTGATTTCGATAAGCGGATATGAGCAGCATTATTTAGTGCGGTGTACAGCCTGTGATTTTATTTTTTGTAAGCGAAAACCAACGATGGGTGAACTGAGCAGTCATTATGCCTTGTATCCGCGGGCACGAGGTATATCTCGGATTACGCTGAAACGCTACAATGAATTGTTAGATACATTTGAGCCGTATCGAAAAACCAATAATCTTTTAGATGTTGGTTGTGGTGATGGTTTTTTTCTGATCGAAGCGAGAAAAAGAAATTGGAAAGTATTTGGTACAGAGTTTACCCGTATGGCAATTGATGTTTGCCTGCAAAAGGGAATTCAAATGACAAAAAGTCCGCTAAATCCTCAGCATTATGATCCAGAAACGTTTGATGTGATCACCTCTTTTGAAGTGATTGAGCATATTAATACCCCTCAAACAGAACTTCAATCATTTCATTCACTTTTACGTAAAGGCGGAGCTTTATATATTACCACTCCAAACTTTAATTCTCTCTCAAGAATTATTTTAAAATCGAAATGGAATGTTATTGAATATCCAGAACATCTGAGTTATTACACAGTACAGACACTGTGTGCGTTAGGAAGTAAACAAGGTTTTAAGCCTCTAACAACAAAGACTACGGGTATTTCGATCAATCGTTTACGGGCAGTAATTGCCAATCCTCAAAATTCTGAAATGAGTGATTCGGATGAAAAAATTCGGCAAAAAGCGGAGAATAAAATTATCTTCAGGTTATTGAAATCGATGATCAACGCAGTACTGAATGTAACACACAGGGGAGAAGCAATGAAAGTGCTCTTTCAAAGGGTATAACGGATTATGCAACTTCGTGACCTGATTGTAACGCCACTGCTGTTTATTTTAATTTATGGAGTGGCGTATTTAGTTCGCCCGCGGGTTACGGATGAGGTTACCCGTGCCTATTATTTTCCAGCCTTAACGGTAAAACTCCTTGGTGCCATTGCACTCGGCATTATATATCAGTTTTATTATAGTGGCGGAGATACTTATGTCTACCACACCTATGGAAGTAGGATTGTTTGGCAAGCCTTTATGGAATCGCCTTTGGCAGGATTGAAGTTATTTTTTTCAGATGGTGCCAATCAGGTTGGAATTTATAAATATGCCTCTAAAATCTATTTCTTTAATGATCCGCCTTCATATGCAGTTGTTCGATTGGCCTCAATTTTTGATTTGATTACCTTCTCATCGTATTCAGCCACTGCGTTACTTTTTGCTGTTTTTAGCTTTGTTGGCATGTGGATGTTCTTTCTTACATTTTATAAGCAGTATCCACACTTGCATCGCAGTCTGGCGTTGGCTGCATTCTTTATACCTTCGGTATTCTTTTGGGGTTCGGGTGTTTTAAAGGATTCGGTTACGTTGGCATGTTTAGGGATAGCAACGTATCAGTTATATAAAATCTTTTTTGAACAGAAATTAACTTTTGCAAATTTTCTTCTCCTGCTCGTGGCATTGTATGGAATCTTTATCATAAAAAAATTCATGCTTCAAGCTTACTTGCCAGCAGCCATAGTATGGATTTTCGCCAAAAAATTCCATCACATTCACTCGCTTGTATTGAAAATAATTCTGATTCCCTTAGTTACTGTATTGGTGATTGGATCTGCTTATTTTGCTATAATGAAAGTAGGTGAGGATGATGCGCGGTACTCTATTTCCAAAATAGCGGAGACAGCAAAAATTACTGCTTACGATATACGGTATTGGAGTGGGCGTGATGCGGGTTCTGGGTATGAATTGGGTGAGTTAGATGGTACCATTGGTTCAATGGTTCGATTAGCACCACAAGCAATTAATGTTTCCTTGTTTCGTCCTTATATATGGGAAGTACGAAATCCTCTCATGCTTTTATCCTCAATCGAAAGTTTGTGTTTATTGGTGTTCTCTCTCTACGTTATTGCAAAGAAGCGTGCCTTTTTTTTTGGTGCATTCGCTAACGCAAATGTACTTTTTACGATGATTTTCTCGATATCATTTGCGTTTGCTGTTGGGGTATCAACATTCAATTTCGGAACATTGGCGCGATATAAAATTCCCTTGCTTCCGTTTTTCCTTGTAGCCTTGATTCTAATTTTGGATTATTCAAAAAGTGATAAAAAGTTACCTGAGTTTGAATCTAAAGAATAGTTATTCACGATTTTAAAACGACCTGCATCACCCATTCTTTTACGTAACTCTTGGTCTTTGATTAATTGTACTATCTTTTCTTCCCATTGGCTGAGCGACTTGCATAAGAACCCATTTACGCCCTCATCAATAATATTCTTATTTACGCCTACAGGCGAAGCAATAACCGGAATACCAATTGCCATATATTGAAGCGCTTTAAATCCACATTTACCTTTTGCCCAAAGGTCATCTGTTAATGGCATTAAGCCAATGTCAAACTTCAGCAAATCCTGAATCTCAGATTCTTTAGACCATTTGATAAAGCGCAAAGAGGAGAGTTCGAAGTTTGGGTTTTTATCCGCAATTACGTGAAACTCAAATTGGTTGTGAAGCTTTTTCTCTAACGATTGAATGACCGGAACTACCAGGTCAAGATAGGATAGGGTTGAGTGTGTTCCAGTCCAGCCGATAACAATCCTATCTGATTTTACCATTGAAGGAAATAGATTTGGGTTGTGAACATTCCTCACGTCAATTGTGGTTGGATTTACTATTACTCGTTGATTGAATTGCTTTGCAAAAGATGCCAGGTAATTATTGCCGCAGCTAATTGAGTAGCTCCATTTACAGATCGATTCTATTTTAGATGGCCACCTAAGTTTTGTAACAAAAGAATTCTCCTTACTGGTTGGAGCGAGCCAGATCGCATCATCAAAGTCGTAAATAACTTTCTTTCGAAATATCTTTGAAGCGATCCACTCAAACCAGGGTGGCCCCAATGGAGTAGCTTCTCGATGAATGAAAATGAAATCAAATCTGGGGACAATAAATAATGTCAAAACTCGCTTAATAAAGCCTGTTAGTACTCCCATCACTTTCGGGATAGAATTGCCAGGTTGATAGATCAGACGCCATGTTGAAAGAGACAAGAAAGGATGTGCTTCTATTGAAAAACCTCTGCCTTGTAGTAGTTCAAAATATTGTTCAAATCGAAACCTTTGCGATGGGGATTCACTAATTGGATAAGGACAAATAAAAAGTACTCGTATTTTATTTTTGTGCATTTTTGTGGCTAGATCTGAGACTCAACATGGACGCGGAAAGAAAAGATACTTATTACGAAATAAAGCCAAAAATAGCGTTCAGCTTGAATTTAAGAGAGTTAATCGAGTACAGAGAGCTCTTTTATTTTTTTACCTGGCGGGATGTCAAGGTAAAATATAAACAAACTGCCTTGGGACTTCTTTGGGCCATACTTCAACCGCTATTAATGATGTTGATTTTTACCTTTTTTATTGGCAAGGCAATGAATATGCCATCCGATGATATGGGATATCCGGTGTTTGCTTTTTCGGGCCTGATATTATGGACACTATTTTCATCGGGCATTACAAATGCCGGCAACAGCATGGTGAGCAATGCACAGATTATAAAGAAAATCTATTTTCCAAGACTCATAATACCCATCTCTTCAATACTGGTTTCGGTTTTTGACTTTTTTATTGCTTTTTTTGTGTTAGTTGTGTTGATTTTATTATTTCAACAACCAGTGGATGTCCTTAAAGTAGTGATCTATTGGCCCGCTGGTTTGATGATTAGTATCATGGCCACGTTTGGGCCGGGTTGTTTGCTGGCAGCACTTAATGTAAAGTATCGCGATTTTCGGTATGTGATTCCCTTTCTAGTGCAAGCTCTTCTTTTTCTAACACCGGTAATCTATCCTATTTCAATTGTGTCGAATAGTTGGTTGAAATATCTGCTTGCCATTAACCCAATGTATGCTGCCATAACGCTTTTTAGAATGCCTATGATGAAGGCTGCACCAGATGCCTCGATGATTTGGATTAGTTTGTTTTCGGGTGTAATTTTTTTTCTAGTAGGGCTCGCCTACTTTCGAAAAACCGAAATGTATTTTGCTGATTTAGCATGAAGCCCATCTTAGAAATTCAGGGCGTCTCAAAGAAATTTAAGATACACCATGAGGGGGTATCTTACTTGAGTTTACGAAATAAATTTGCGGAGTTAGTTCAATTTAAAGCTTCTAGAAAAAGCGATGAGGATTTTTGGGCCTTAAAAGATGTGAGTTTTAATGTAATGCCGGGCGAAACCATCGGAATCATTGGCAAAAATGGAGCCGGTAAATCAACTCTCCTTAAAATTCTTTCAAAGATTACACCTCCGACCCAAGGAAAAATTATTAGTCGCGGAAGAATTGCAAGTTTATTAGAAGTGGGAACCGGGTTTCATCCCGAGTTAACCGGACGTGAAAATGTTTATCTCAATGGATCAATCCTTGGCATGAAACGAAAAGAGATCGGTGCCAAGTTTGATGAGATAGTTGATTTCGCTGGAACAGAAAAATTTTTGGATACACCTTTAAAACATTATTCCAGTGGCATGCAATTGCGACTTGCTTTTGCTGTGGCTGCTTTCTTAGAACCTGAAATTCTGGTAATTGATGAGGTGCTGGCCGTTGGTGATGCTGAGTTTCAGAAAAAGTGTTTAGGGAAGATGGAGGATGTGAGTAATAATGGGAGAACTATTTTATTTGTAAGTCACAACATGTCCGCTGTTGAAAGTCTATGCAATAAGTCCATTCTTCTTAGAAACGGTCAATTGCACTTTAGCGGATCCTCAGCGGAGGTTATCCAGCAGTACACGAATTTAATGGACAGTAGTTTGTTGGGAAATAACGGAACAATTCAACTTAATTTGAATGACCCATCGAAGCCTGTTCGAAAAATTGAATTGCTATGCGATGGGAAAAATTCCAGTAGTGCATATATGGGTTGTCGACTGGAAATACGTGTTCATTTTAAAACAAAAGAGGCACTTGAAGCACCATTGCTTGGATTAATTTTCAAGGATAGCCAAGGTATACCCATGATTGGCATAAATAATAAGCATTATGTTGGCAAACTGACAAATCAACCTGTTTCGGAAGGATACATTTCTATGATTATTCCTTATACAACATTGTTTGAAGGGGTCTATCATATTGATATCCATTTTGGAAATGCCTTTCAGGATATTGAAGTGCTTCGCGATTGCTTTCAATTCAATATTGAGCCCATGAAGTTTACTACATCCGGTGAAATGCCAGATAAAAGAATTAATCGACTTTTTATAAGAGAAGTTTCATGGGAGCTTGACGCCAAGTAATAGTATACAATGATAAACAGGGTAATTCAAAAAATTAAATTTATATCACTTCGAACGGGAGTTGGTTCCTTTGATCAGTTCAAGAAAATGATATCGTTTGATCGATTGAACTCCGAAACTATTGAACAGAATAGGGAAAAGCTGAAACCATATTATGAACAATACGTAAAGGAAGTTTCGCGTGCTGACATGGCTGCATCTCTTGAACTGGCAACTTTCATGTACACTCTTTGCCAGGTAAATCAGTATACAAAGTTGTTGGACATGGGATCTGGACTGAGTTCTTTTGTTTTCAGATTGTATGCAAAGGAAAATCCTGAAGCGACTGTTTTTTCGGTTGACGATAATGTCGAATGGCTAGAGAAGACAAAATGTTATTTATTACAGCACCAATTGGTAGTTGATAATATTTTTAACCTTAATCAATTTCTGGAATCGAAGGAAGATGGTTTTGATTGCATTCTTCATGATCTAAACTTTGTTGAACTTAGAATAAATTACATTGAACATATTTTAAGAATAACCAAACAACATGGCTTGATTATACTTGATGATGTTCACAAACCAGATTACTTTCTTGCTTCATTAATCAAGTTGCAAAAGTTGAATGTGAAAATGTATGATTTAAAACCTGTGACGTTTGATAGTTATGGCAGATTTTCAATGGCTGTCATGAAAAACTAGTAATTCATGCAGGTAAGCATTATCATCCCCACGAAGGACAGGGGACCGGTTTTTAATGAAGCACTGCAAAGTGTAATAAAGGCTATTGAAGGATTGGATGCTGAAATAATCGTCATAAACGATTCTAAAACATCAATCCCGGATATTCCTTCTGCGTTTCATAATGTCAGGATGATAAGCAACCCGAAAGGGGGAGTAGCTTCAGCACGAAATCTCGGTGCATCGTTGTCGAAAGCAGAAATTCTCTTGTTCATGGATGATGATTTCATAATTCCACCAGACAGTATAGTGCGGGCACTAAGGGTAGCAGCACATGATTCGCTAAGAATTCATTTGTTCAATTGGATATATCCACCAACACTTCACCAGAGTCTTACTCAATTCCAATTTGGTCGTTACTTAGTAGCACACGGATTTACAAGTGTCCAAGGATGGCTGGGTGAAGAATGGCGCGATGATGTGGTGTTTGAGTTAAAGGATGGAGCAAGCTATTTTCTACCAATAAGGAAATCAATTTTTACCGCAGTAGGAGGATATAACGAAAACTTCCCACACGCTGGTGCTGAAGATTATGATTTTGTTCAGCGGGCGAAAGATAAGGGTGTGCGTTTTTATTTGGACAAAAGCTGCACCCTTTATCATAATGAAAGCGATCGAATAGAACTAAAAAATTGGTTGAGAAGAAAAGAAAGAAATGGAGAGACACTTCAAATGGCTGTTAGTTTTGGCCACAAAGAACTTGCTTTGAACTATTCGATCCACAAGAGAATATTCATGGGAGTTCTTTCAAAAGCTAAACCAATACTATTTTGGTTTCTAAAATTTATTCCAAATGTAAAAAAGTTTGATAAACTTTATTTTAGCATTACAAGTTTGCTTTTGTCTACCTATCTTTTTGATGGGTACTCGAAAAAGATTTCTCGTCAATGAAATATATTTTAAAAAGGATTTATTCATCATTACCGTTTAAGAAGCAAATTTTTCTTGTTCTTCGGTTATTTTCGTTGCCTGAAGGAGTTTATAAACATTTGCATTTTGAAGGATTAATTTCTGTTTCAATTGAAACGAGGTCCTTTAAAATGTATCATTACGGCTATCAGTTAGAAAATGAACTTTTCTGGAAAGGTATTGAAGGAGGATGGGAGAAAGTCTCTATGCAAATTTGGATTGCATTGGCGATAAAATCAAAGTTCATTATGGATATTGGGGCAAATACAGGAGTATTTGCCTTGGTTTCTAAGACAGTAAATCCGGGATCGAGGGTCTTTGCTTTCGAGCCAGTCAAACGAGTATTTGAAAAATTACAACGGAATGTAGAAATAAATCATTTTGATGTGATTTCAGTTTGTAATGGCATTTCTGATTCTAAAGGTTATGCGACTATTTATGATTTACCAACTGATCATGTTTACAGTGTTACCATTAATGAAAACACAAACCCGCCAGATCGAAAAGTTATTCCCACACAGATTGAAGTAATAACGCTGGATGATTATTGTGAACAAGTTAAATTGGAACAAATAGATTTGTTAAAAATTGATGTAGAAACGCACGAACCTGCCGTATTGCGGGGAGCACTGAGAGTGTTGCGGATAAACAGACCGACAATGATAATTGAAATTCTGAATGAAGATGTAGCAAGTCAAGTAAATGAAATATTAAAAGAATTTGATTATCTATACTTTTCACTAAATGAAATAACTGGTCCTTTGCATGTTGAAAAATTAGGAGCACGCCACTTTGGTAATTATCTGGTGTGTAACAGGGATGATGCCGAATTCTTAAAGCTCTTAGTGTGATGATCAGACGGCTAATTGATTTACCTAAGGAAATTTTTAAGTTGCCTCTACTTGAAAGGATTTTAGCGTCTCTAACCAACAACAAATATCCCAATCAAATCATAGCAAGGCTTCCGCCACTTTATCGGGCATATCCAAAAAATTCGCTTCGTAAAGTAACTCGCAATGGTGTAAACTATGAACTTGATATTAGTGATTATATGGAATGGCTGGTTTTCTACGGCATCCAGGCTGAACCGCGTAATGCATTATATCAATTACTAAAAGAGGGTGATGTGGTATTCGATGTTGGTGCTAATATTGGAGAGGTTGCGTTTGGCATGTCAAAACGAGTAGGCAATTTTGGTACGATTCACTCCTTTGAGCCGGAGCCCTTTATATTTTCAAAGATATCCAGGAATCTTAGTTTAAATTCGTTCACCAATATCTGTCTTAACAATGTAGCGCTTGGCGATAAAGAGCAGGAATTATTTCTCAAAGCTCAAGTAGAAAATAATAGGGGAGGAACCCGCATTCACACGAATAGCAAGGAGGGGAAAAAAGTGAAGGTCACCACTTTAGATTTTTATGTTCAACAAAACGATTTAAAAAAACTGGACTTGATAAAGGTCGATGTAGAAGGTTTTGAAATGAAGGTACTACAAGGAGCTCAAGAGGTGCTTCAGAAATTTAAGCCACTGCTTTTTATTGAAGTGAATGACGATAATTTAAAGGAGCAAGCGGATTCAGCGCAATCTTTAATTGAATTCCTTTTTAAAATGGGATACACAAAAATTGAACATTCTGAAAACAAAACAATAATAACTACCAGTACTGATTTCAGAGGTTGCCATTTCGATATTATAGCACAGTAGTTTATGAGGCAGAAACATATTGTGTATGTTGTTTCGCAGGTCCACAAGTCTCTAGCTTTTGAATGGATTGCTTCAGGATTAAAAAATGATTATAAGCTTGCCTTTATCTTACTCAACACCTCGTCCTCTTCACTTGAAGAATTTCTGATAGAAAGTTCAATTGAGGTTAAACGATTCTCTTATCGTGGCAAACAAGATTTTCCATTTGCGTTCCTTAAAACATTCTTTTACCTACTTTTCAAAAGACCTCAGATTGTTCATGCTCATCTATTTGATGCCCAACTAATCGGACTAACAGCCGCCTGGCTAACCGGTATCCACAAAAGAATTTACACGCGACATAACAGCAATTATCATCATGTGTACCATCCACGCAGTGTACGATTTGACATATGGAGCAACCGAATGGCAACAGAAATTATTTCAATTAGTCAGGCAACAGACAAGACACTTTTAGAATTGGAGCATGTGCCACAATCAAAAGTGGTCAAAATACCGCATGGTTTTGATTTGAATGTTTTTACTGAAGTGTCTCTTGAGCGTATTGTGCGTGTTCGGGAAAAATGGCAGATTCGCAAACAACATCCTGCTATAGGTATTATTGCCAGACACATTGAATGGAAAGGAATTCAATTTATAATTCCAGCATTTCAAAAATTTCTGAATGAGAACCCGAGTGCATGCTTAGTTATTGCAAATGCTTCCGGACCTTACCATAGTGCGATTAAAGAATTGTTAAAATCAATTCCAGCCGATTGCGCGATCCTTATTCCTTTTGAAGAGGATGTTGCTGCGCTTTATTCTGTATTCGATCTTTATGTCCACACACCAGTGGATCCGATATGTGAAGCATTCGGACAAACCTATGTTGAAGCGCTTGCTGCTGGCATTCCTTCTGTATTTACCCTATCTGGAATTGCTGCCGAATTTATTAGGCATGAGCGAAATGCATTGGTTGTTGATTTTAAAGATTCTGAAGGCATTTATCATGCATTGAAGCGTCTATGGAAGGACAATGATTTAAGAGAGCAACTTATTGAAAATGGCATACAAGATGTATTTTCGCGGTTCGGAGTGGAGCGTATGCTTGCTTTGCTGAAAAAACTCTATGACAAATAATCCTTTCTTTAGTGTTGTAATTCCCACCTACAACCGTGCTGGGTTTATCCGAAAAGCCATAGAATCAGTATTGGCTCAATCGTTTCAGGATTTTGAAATTATTGTGGTAGATGACGGCAGTACGGACGATACTGAAGATATTGTAAAAAGTATTGTAAGTGCTAAAATCCGTTACTATAAAAAAGAAAATGCTGAGCGAGCGGCAGCCCGGAATTTTGGTGCGAAAATATCACGTGGGCTGTATGTCAATTTTCTGGATTCCGATGATGTTGTTTACCCGAATCATTTGCAGGTTGCCAGAAATTTCTATGACACACACAAGGAAATTGAAATCTTCAACTTAGGATATGATATCAAAGATGAGCATAACAAGGTCATACGCTCGGTAAAGAATATTCATTCCATCAACAGACAGATTCTTTCTGGTAATATTTTGAGCTGCAATGGTGTATTTGTAAGAAGGGATATAATCATTGTAAATGCATTTAATGAAGACCGGGCATTATCATCCCTCGAAGATTGGGAGTTGTGGATTCGGATGAGTGCGCGATATCTTTTTTTATCCGACAACATCATTACTTCCACAGTCATTCAACATGATGAAAGAAGTGTGATGAGTGTAGATACCTCTAAGATAAAACTGAAAATTGACCGGTTTATCCACCACGTCTTGCTGGATGAGATGAACAAAATGCGCTTTGGATCAAACTTAAATAAAACTGTGGCAAGTGCGTGGACTTATGCTGCACTTCATCTCGCCATTGCAAATGAAAATAAAAAAGATGTGCTTTATTATTTGTTAAAAGGCATTAATCGCTACCCTGGTGAAGTGTTTAAAAAGCGTTTTCTGGTTATTTTCAAAAAGCTAATAGGGTTTTAAAACTGAGGTGATGAAAAACGTTTTGATCTTAACCTATTGGAGTTATCCGGATGCTCTGATTCAAACCTACACCTTACCCTACGTACGGATAATTAAGAAGAATCTACCTCCTCAAAGTTTAATTTATCTACTTACGCTTGAAAAGGATCAAAGTATTTTTAGAAAATCAAAGCGTGACGAGATTGTACACAAACTGGAACGAGAGGGCATACACTGGTTGCCGTTCGCTTACAAGCCTTTTGGTATTGCTGCAATTGTGCTTTGGGTAGGAATTTCGTTTAGACTTTTCTCGCTCATTATTCAAAAAAAAATTTCAATGATTCATTGCTGGTGTACTCCACCAGGAGCTATAGGTTATTTCTTATCCGTATTGCTAAATCGGAAATTGATATTGGATAGCTACGAGCCTCATGCAGAGGCCATGGTGGAGAATGGTACATGGAAAAAGGAAAGCCTTGCTTTCAAACTGCTTTTCTGGTTAGAGCGAAAACAGACTGAACGTGCATCGTGTATTATTTCGGCCACAAGAGGAATGCATGAGTATGCAAATCTGAAATACCATGTTGATATAAAAAACTTCTTTGTGAAACCGGCATGTGTCGATTTGAAATTGTTCAATGGAGATGCAGTAAATGATCAATCGCTTCGTCATCAACTTTCTCTAGAAGATAAAATTGTTTGTGTTTATGCTGGAAAGTTTGGAGGTATTTATCTGGATAATGAGATTTTTGACTTCATTAAGGTTGCCTCAAATTATTGGGGCAGAGCATTTAGATTTCTTATTCTCACCAGTCATTCAAATGAAGAAATAGCCGACTACTGTAATCGTGCCGGGGTTGATATGAATTGTGTCGTGATGAAGTTTGTTCCGCACATTGAGATTCCTCAATATATAGGGCTTGCTGACTTTGCCTTGACACCAGTAAAACCAATTCCTACAAAACGATACTGTACCCCTATAAAAGACGGAGAATATTGGGCTCTCGGGCTGCCCGTTGTTATTCCGGCTCGTATCTCGGATGATTCAGACATTATAGAGAATAATAGTATAGGTGCTATTCTCAACGATTTCAATAAGAGAGCCTATCAAATGGCAGTAGAAAGTATAGATGTAATTCGAAAGCAACCTGATATCCGAAGTAGGATCCGTAACATCGCTAAAAAATACCGGAGCTTTGAGATTGCAGAAAATGTGTATAAACATGTATACCAAACCGAATCATAATTTTTCTTGATGCAGTATGCCCATTCATAAAAACTTGTCTTGGTCTTTGTACATTTGCGCAAAATAGAGTTGTATAATGATCAAAGTTTTAATTACAGGTGGTGCTGGTTTTATTGGAAGTTCTTTGGCAGACAAGCTGCTTGAACGGGAAAAATATTTTGTTGTTTCGGTAGATAACTTACTAACCGGTGATATCCGCAAGGTATCAAAACACCAAAACAATAGGTTTATTAAGTGTGATGTGAACAATTACCATGACATTGCAGCCATTATGACGAGCTTTCAGTTCGATTATGTTTTTCATTACGCTGCAGTGGTTGGCGTGAAGCGAACTATAGAGAACCCAATTATGGTTCTTGAAGACCTACAAGGAATCAAGAATATTCTAAGCTTAAGTAAAAATACTGGTGTTAAGCGCGTTTTCTTCTCCAGCTCATCGGAAGTTTATGGTGAGCCAGTTGAGCTCCCGCAACATGAAGAGACTACTCCACTTAATTCCAGATTGCCCTATGCTGTAGTAAAAAATGTAGGAGAAGCTTTTTGTAGATCTTACGAGAAAGAATATGGCTTGCCCTTCACCATTTTCCGATTCTTCAATACGTATGGACCCAAGCAAAGCACCGATTTCGTTATTTCGAAGTTTGTGAATGCTGCCCTTAAAAATGAACCCATTACCATTTACGGTGCAGGAAAACAAACCCGAACCTTTTGCCATATTGACGATAACACCCATTGTATACTCTCCATCCTGGAAAATAACCTATTAATGAATGATGTTATCAATATTGGAAACGAAAAAGATGTTACCATTCTTGAGCTGGCTGAATTAATCATCCGATTAACCAAATCAAAGTCCAAAATTGAATTTTTACCACCACTCAAGGAAGGTGATATGACCCGAAGACAGCCTGATAATAGTAAAATGAAATTCATACTTGAACGCGAACTCATTTCACTTGAGGAGGGCCTTGGTAAAATTCTGGAACACGGATACTTGTTCTGAAGCCAGATTCTCAAGAAGCCAGATTCTCAAAATGAAGGTCCGCTTACTACTCGTTTACCTTTTCATTATCGGTGTCCAAGTCCATAGTTTTGCCCAATGTGCTTTAATCGATTTTTCAATAAGCCCAACAGTATGCCAGAATGAACGTATTGTGGTGGAGGATACAGGCATGGCCAATTCGAGAGATTGGGATTTTTGTTCAGGTGATTTCAGTCAGACTCCATCAGCTCAATTGGATTATACGTTATCAGCTGCGTTAGGCAGGCCAGGTATTGAATTTGCCAAGGATGGTAATTTATGGTATGCTTTTATAACCGGAACATGGGCGAATACACTGTACCGCATCCGATTTGCTAATGGTCTAAACAACGCACCAACCTCGGTGGATAACCTGGGCGATTTAGGCGGTAAGCTTATGGGCCCGGGGCAAGTGCGAATAATGAAAGAAGGCAATGACTGGTTTGGCCTAATTCATAATGCGGGATCTCCGGGTGGTGAGTTACTAAAACTTTCTTTTGGTGATAAGCTTTCGAATTCAATCACAGTTAGTACACTGACTTTCGGATTAACTAACTTAAACTCCGGTCTGGCAATTGGACGAGATGAGTTGGATGGTTGGGTTTGCATATTAACCAGCACCACCAATCAATTTACCATAATAAGGCTTGGCTTCGATCTGAGCGCTCCGGCTCCAGCCGACATAATTAATTCGGCAAATGTACCCGACCAGAATAATCTTGGAGATGTTGATCTGATCAAAGAGTGTGAGGAATGGTTTGGATTTTCCAAAAACTTCGGAAATGGCAATCTTTATCGATTGAAGTTTGGAACGCAGCTTTTCAGCACCCCCACAATTGAGAAACTTGCGGGCACCGATGTTGTAAATGGAGGAAGGTTACGCATTGTGAAAGAAGGTGCCGAATTTTTCCTGTTAAGCACTTCACTTGGTGGAGCATTTTACAAAACAAGTTTTGGTAGCGATCTAAACAACCCAACTCCAACTATAATCAATGAAGGAAGTTTTGGTGCTAGTTTACAGAATACGTACGGACTTGGTGTTGCAAAGGAGAATTCTGTCTGGAATGTTTCGGTTGTTGACCAAGGAACGGGTAAAATTTCAAAAGTTAATTATTCTCATCCCTGCCCAGTAGTTGTTGATGATCCAGACTTTGCGAAACCCATCGTTCATTATTCGTTACCGGGCACGTATACCGTAGCCTTAACAAAATCACACGCTGGTGTTTCAGTCACGAAGTCAAAGAACATTTCCGTTTCAAATTCAATGGCCCCTGAAATAGCTTTTATCACACAAAATAATTGTGCGCAGAACGATGTTCTATTTCAGCCGCAAGGCAACGTTGTTGCCATCACGAGTTATGATTGGAATTTTGGAGACACGAATACGTCTGCCCAATCCAACCCAAGTCATCAATATGCTCAGGCCGGAGATTACGAGGCAATACTTATGGTAAACTCTAACAATGGATGTAAAAATCTTGTAAAGAACTCTGTTACCATCTATAACAGACCCATCGCGGATTTTACTTTACCTGCTGTAAATCCTTTTTGCACCAATCAGGATTATAATTTTGGTAATACAACTTCTTTTGATGTTGCTTCTAATCCTACATGGCAGTGGAGCTTGAATGGAACTATAGTTTCATCTGTTTCTGATTTATTAACTCAGTTTTCTTCTAATCAACCCCAAGAGATTAAATTGAAGGCGGCTATCCCCGGATGTGAAAGTGAAATCACAAAGAACATTAGTTCTGTTCAGACAGGACCTCTCACAGATTTTACATTCACTAATGGATGTCAGGATGCTCCTGTCGCTTTCACTAATACAACAACAGGAACGGTTGTCAATTATGCCTGGAATTTTGATGATGGAAATACATCAGCCCAACAAGATGGAATCAATGTCTATTCAAATTCAGGAAAATATCAGGTAATGCTGGAAGCGACTAACTCATCCGGTTGTCATAACTTTACAACAAAGGAAATTACAATCTACTCAAAACCCCAACCCAACTTCTCGCTCGATCTCCCACCATTTTCCTGCGAGGGATCGCCCTCACAATTCAACGACTTAACTCCACCTTTGACAGATAGTAATATTACCAGCAGGTTATGGAGTTTTGGTGATGCAAACAACGGAACCTCTATACAATCAAACCCTACCTATGTATACAATCAAGCGGGTAATTACCAGGTTTCATTAGACGTAGCTTCTAATTTTGGATGCAGTAACACAATTCAGAAAGTAATTACGATACAACCTTCACCAACAGTAAATTTCACAAATACACCCGCTTGCTTAAATCAGCCTACTCAGTTCACTGATGCCTCTGGTAATGATGTCAAGGCATGGCTATGGTCTATTCAAAACAGCTCTTATACAACCAAGAATGTAACTCATTCATTCAGCGCCACCGGACTTCAAAATGCTATGTTGACTGTTACCGGAAACAATAACTGTGTAAGTCAGATTTCAAAAGCCATAGCCATTCCTATTCCGGTTTCAGTTGATTTCACTTCACAAGGTACGTGTGCCACTATGCCGGCCGTTTTTACCGAGGTAAATCCTGCTGGTACAGATCCTGCAGTTTCATGGAGTTGGGATTTTGTAGGACAGCCAGGTACCGGTTCTCCTGCGCAACATGTATTTTCATCGATAGGTAGCTATCCGGTTAAACTAAATTCAACTCGCTTATCGGGGTGTGTGTATTCAGTTACAAAGTCGATAAATATTATTCAGCCACCAGTTGCGCAATTTGAAATGACTCCCGAGAGCGGGGGAGCGCCATTAACGGTTGGTTTTACAAATACGTCTTCTATGGCAACCAATTTTTTATGGCGGTTCAACAATGCAAATAACTCTACCAGTACAGAGTACTCACCTTCATTTGTATTTGATCAGTTAGGAAATTATCCTGTTGAATTGATCGCCAGTAATTCTATAGGCTGTAGTGACAGTATAATAAAAGATGTGCAGGTAGTAATACCCCAAATCAATGCGGTGCTATCCGGATTTAGTTTAACAGCTATTTCGGATGGCACATTAAAGGCAATGGTTACAGTTGAGAATAGAGGTAATATCCCCATCTCAAATCCGGACGTTTATCTTGATTTATCGGGACTCACTCAAGTGAAAGAAAAAATTTCAGGAACCATTCAACCTGGTTATTTTATTACCCGAATGCTCACCTCAGCTGTTGTACCTGAGAATCTTAAGTATGCTTGTGCAGAAGTTTTGATCACCGGAGACTCTAATTCCTTCGATAATCGGGAGTGCATCAACCTTGATAATGAAATAGTTTTTATTCAACCATACCCCAACCCAGCCAATGATATAATCTATCTTGACTGGATTAATCAGGACTTTGAATCTCTTCAGGTTATTATTTACAATTCTTCCGGTCAAGTTGTATTGAATCAAACTTATTCTGATCTGTTACCAGGCTTGAACCAGGTGCAAATAAATGTTAGTCAACTTGCTCCCGGAATTTATTTAGCCTCCTATTCGTCAGGAGGTGCAGCCAAAAGTTTAAGATTTTCGATAGTACGCTAACATTCCAACAGAAGAATTTTCTATCTTGAGGTAGTATCAAGCCGGAATTTTATTTTAATTTTACTATAGCGTTTGATTAAAACTTACCTTTTCTTTTGATGAAGCATAAACTTGACCCCACCGACCGAAAGATTTTAGAAATCCTACAGGCAAACTCAAACATAACGAATGCGCAACTAGCTCATGAGATTGGATTATCACCAGCTCCTACACTTGAGCGAGTAAAAAAACTTGAAAATTCAGGTGTCATCAAAAGTTATCATGCTGTAGTCGATATGGCGAGTGTTGGATTAGGGGTTTCTACATTCGTTATGGTCTCATTGAAAGGTCATAACAAAGAAAATATTGCCAAATTTGTTAGTGCCATTCAGACAATTGAAGAAGTGATAGAATGCCATCATGTAACGGGGCAGGCAGATTTTATTTTAAAAATTGTAGCTCCTGATATTCCTTCTTATCAGAATATTATGCTCGAAAAGGTTACTACAATTGAAGTAGTAGACAATATGCAATCCACTATAATACTTTCCACCTTCAAGGACAGTAAAGCCATACCCTTACCATGAGTCAAACGTCTGAAAAAACATTGATTCTAAACTCTGATCAGGTTGATCAAAAGATAAGACGTATTGCTTACGAAATTTTTGAAAACAATTTTAAAGAAAAGAATCTTGTATTGGCTGGCCTCGATGGACAAGGGTATTCTTTTGCCAAACTTCTGGCCGGAGAACTTGAAACTATTTCCCCCATTTCATTGAAGGTTGTTAAGGTAACATTAGATAAGCTGGCTCCCCAACAATCGGAAGTTACGTTGGATGTCGATGCCAAAGAGCTTAAAAAGAAGTGTATCATTCTCATTGATGATGTATTGAATACCGGCCGTACGCTTGCCTATGGGATGAAACCATTTTTAACTTCCGAAGTAAAAAAGATTGAAGTGGCTGTGCTGGTAAACCGGAGCAATACCTTATTTCCAATAACTCCAACCTACACCGGATATCAGCTAACGACCATTTTGAACGACCACGTGGAAGTAGTCCTTGGGAAAAAGTCAGCGGTATACCTACTTTAATCTCACTAACCAAAATCCCTTGTCAGTTCACAAATCATCGGATGTAAAGAAGATCACTACTCACCAGCTTCAGGAAATGAAGAACCGGGGTGAGAAGATTGCTATGCTGACAGCTTACGATTATAGCATGGCACGAATTATTGATGGAGCTGGCATTGATGTAATTCTGGTGGGGGACTCCGCTTCTAATGTGATGGCTGGCAATGAAACCACGTTACCTATCACGCTGGATCAGATGATTTATCATGCAAGTTCGGTGGTAAAGGCTGTGAAGAGGGCCCTGGTGGTGGTGGATATTCCATTTGGCTATTATCAGGGAAGTTCTGGTGAGGCCTTGCGTTCTTCCATCAGGATCATGAAAGAATCGGGGGGACATGCTGTAAAACTGGAAGGTGGAGGTGAAGTGAAAGACTCAGTATTAAGAATATTAAGTGCTGGGGTGCCAGTAATGGGTCACCTTGGATTAACCCCGCAATCGATTTACAAATTTGGAACCTATACAGTGCGCGCCAGGGAAGAGGCCGAAGCGAATAAACTTTTAGAGGATGCCCAACTTCTGCAGGAATGCGGTTGTTTCGCTCTTGTTTTGGAAAAAATTCCTGCCGAACTGGCAAAAAAAGTAGCAAGTAGTTTGCAGATTCCTGTGATAGGTATAGGAGCGGGCCCCGATGTGGACGGGCAGGTGTTGGTAATGCAGGATATGCTGGGGATTACCAAAGATTTTAAGCCTCGGTTTTTACGCAGATATGCAGATTTACATAGTGTGATTACCAAGGCAGTAGGTAATTACGTAGATGACGTTAAGGCAAGAGATTTCCCCAATCAGGAAGAGAAGTATTGAACGGTAGTTTTAATTACCTCGGGAATTTCTATTTTCGCCCAAGTATAAGGCGATTTCAATTTTAATCAATAAGAAAATGAGCGATCAAAAAATCACCATCAGCAACGGAAAACTTACAGTTCCCGACAACCCTACCATTCCTTTTATAGAAGGTGACGGTACAGGGCCGGATATATGGCGTGCTTCGCAGCACGTATTTGATTCAGCGGTAGCGAAAGCCTATGGCGGTAAAAAGAAAATCAACTGGAAGGAAGTAATGGCTGGCGAAAAGTCTTTTACAAAAACTGGTAACTGGCTGCCTGACGATACGCTGGACGCTTTCAGAGAATATTTGGTAGGGATAAAAGGCCCCCTTACTACACCGGTAGGAGGTGGCATTCGTTCGTTGAATGTAGCCCTGCGTCAGATCCTGGATTTGTATGTATGTCTTCGTCCGGTTCGATGGTATCAGGGAGTTCCCTCACCGGTAAAAAATCCCGGAGCCGTTGACATGGTTCTTTTTCGCGAAAATACGGAAGATATCTATGCAGGTATAGAGTTCGCTGCAGGTACCCCGGAAGCCCAAAAGGTTTTGGACTTTTTGGCAAAGGAGTTTCCCAAAGAATACAATAAAATCAGATTTAATACCAAGGAAAAATCTGAGTCCTTTTGGAAGATGGTCGGTGCACCCAATATGAACAACGATGTGCAGGTAGGTCTTGGCCTCAAGGCCGTAAGTTATAGCGGCAGTGTTCGATTGATTCATAGTGCCATTGCTTATGCAGTGAAATTCAAGAGAAAGTCTGTAACGCTTGTGCATAAAGGCAACATCATGAAGTATACCGAAGGAGCATTCCGCGATTGGGGATACGCTGTGGCGGAACAATACTTTGGCGATAAAGTATACACCTGGAGCAAGTGGGAAAAAACGAAGAAGGAAAAAGGAGAAGAAGCAGCGAATGCGGAACAAAAGGCAGCTTTGGCTTCTGGTAAAATTTTGATCAAAGATTCCATTGCCGACATTACGTTGCAGCAGATTTTAACTCGTCCCGAAGACTTTGATGTAATCGCTACCCTTAATTTAAATGGCGATTATGTAAGCGATGCCCTGGCTGCGCAGGTAGGGGGAATTGGCATTGCCCCGGGTGCAAACATCAACTACATCACAGGGCATGCGATTTTTGAGGCCACGCATGGCACGGCACCAAAATATGCAGGTCAGGATAAAGTAAATCCGGGCTCAGTAATTCTTTCGGGTGTTATGATGCTGGAATATATGGGCTGGCAGGAAGCTGCAGATCTTATTAACCGCGGACTTGAAAAAGCAATTTCCACCAAGCGTGTTACGTACGATTTCCATCGCCAGATGGAAGGAGCCACGTTGCTCAAGTGTTCGGAGTTTGGAAATGAGATTGTGAAGAGTATGTAATTCGCTAATACATTAAAAATGGAAAGAGGGAATCAAACTGATTCCCTCTTTCTTTTTAGCGATTTAAAAAGATTAGATTTCAAGCATCTTGACCACCGTCAACGCAGCTTCTTCGCCTTTGTTACCCAGTTTGCCACCCGCCCGGTCCATCGCTTGTTGTTTGTTTAACGTAGTTAATACTCCAAAAGCAATAGGCTTATTTGTTTTCAAACTTACTTTCATTATTCCATAGGTTACACCCTGACAGATATAATCAAAGTGTGCCGTGTCGCCCTGGATTATACAGCCCAAACAGATCACGGCATCAGTATCTTTTTTTTCAGCCAGCCATTGTGCGGCTAATGGCAACTCAAAACTACCGGGCACATTCTTACGAATGATATTGTTCTTCTTAACGCCCAACTGAATCAGGGCATCATAGGCTCCCTGAAACAATGGCTCCGTTATCTCCTCGTTCCACTCGGCCACTACAATGGCAAATTTTTTCTTAGCTAAGTTGAGCTTACTTTTTCCCGAAACAGATTTGAGTATTCCTGCCATAATTTTTGGGTAATAAAAAAAGGGATAGAAAACTATCCCTTCAAATGTAATAACATTGACTTTAAGAGTTAGCCTCTAAGCGCGCCTTAAACTTCCTTGCATTCTGGAGCTCGCTTGATTCCCAATACTTATCAATAATAGTTTGATAAGCTTCTTTAGCTTTTTCATTCTGATTTAATTTTTCATAAGCCAAGGCTGCCTTCATCAGGTAGATGGGTGAAAATTCCTTATTTGGCTTATAGGTTGCAGCTTTGTCGTAGTATTTGGCTGCATTTTCATAATCCTTTTGTTCCATATATGCATCGCCCATCAGGCTGTAAGCACGGGCTTGTACAAGTAAGTCTGATGCGCTAAAATCTTCCAGGTGAAAAACAGCAAGTGGGAATTTGCCTTGTTTCAAATAAATTGCGCCTGCATAATAATTGGCCAGGTTACCAGCATCCGTCATTCCATAATCATCAATGATCTGCAAGAAGCCAAGATTGTTGCCATCACCATTTAAAGCAAGATTCAAACTATCAGCTTCGAAATAGCGAACAGCCTGGAACATTTCTTTCTGAGCAATTCCATCTTGATTACTAATATAATAGCGGTATCCAAAGAAGGCACCTACCACCAACAAAATTCCGGCAGCAATCCCTAAGGCTGTTTTTGGGTTGCTTTCAAACCAGCCTTCCACGGTCACCAATTTCTCCTGAATAACTTCAGGATTTTCCAATAAATCTTTGTTTTCTTCCTTCTTTGCCATGTTTTCTTAAAATAAAAAGTCCCGTTCGGATATTTTCAGAACGGGACGCAAAACTAAGAATTCGTACTTATTAAACAAAAGCAGGATTAATCCATTATAAAGGGATAATTAGGTTCTGCATAAATGTCCTTCAAAGCTTCTGAAGGGTCTGGATAATTCGACTCTTCTGCAAACTTTACACTCTCGTCCACCTTGGCATTTACTTTCTGCTCAATAGCTTCAAGATCCTTTTCTGTTGCAATTTTCTTTTCGAGGATGGTATGGCGCACCTGTTCAATGGGGTCGCGCTGCTTGTATTCTTCAACTTCTTCTTTGGAGCGATATTTTTGAGGATCGGACATTGAGTGACCTTTATACCGGTAGGTTCTGAATTCCAACAGGGTAGGTCCCTCACCTGCACGAGCGCGTTCGGCCGCTCTTTCAACAGAATCGTGAACAGCTTCGACATTCATTGCATCAACAGGTTCTGATGGGATATCATACGATTCGCCTAATGTGTACAATTCATGCACATTGGAAGTTCGCTTTACCGAAGTTCCCATTGCATACCCGTTATTTTCTATCACGAAGATTACCGGAATTTTCCAGAGCATGGCCAGGTTAAGAGCCTCATGAAATGCGCCCTGACGTACAGCCCCATCGCCCATATAGCAGATACATAGGTTTCCGGTCTTGTTGAATTTTTCAGCAAAAGCGATCCCAGCACCAAGGGGCACCTGTGCTCCTACTATTCCATGACCACCAAAGAAATTATGCTCTTTATCAAAAATGTGCATCGAGCCGCCTTTTCCTTTAGAAACCCCGGTTTCTTTACCATATAACTCAGCCATAATAGCATTTGGGCTGGTACCTAAAGCCAATGGATGGGCATGGTCACGATAGGCAGTGATGTATTTGTCTCCTTTGCGTAAAGCACTAACAGCACCTGAAGCGCACGCTTCCTGTCCAATGTATAAATGACAAAATCCCCGGATTTTCTGCATACCATATAACTGGCCTGCTTTCTCTTCAAATTTTCGCATCAATAGCATGCTCTCAAACCAGAACATGTATGTTTCTTTTGAATATGCCTTCTTCTCTTTTTTAGGCGTTGCGCCTTTAGCTTGGGCTGTAGTTGCCATAATTGCTAATTTTGATTGAAAATGTGAGTTGCGAAAATACGCCACCCATAGCCAATCGCCAAATAGCGGTATCGCTTAATTAGAATATTTATAACTCCAGCTGTGTTCCTTCAAAAATTAAGACTTTACAATTTTAAGAATCACCAGGAAGTGACTCTGAATTTTGAGGATAAAATCAACTGCTTTTTAGGAAATAATGGCACGGGGAAAACCAATTTGCTCGATGCCATCTATTATTTGTCTTTTACTAAAAGTGCTATTAATCCTTACGATCTGCAAAACGTCTGCCATGGCCAAAACGGATTTTTGATTAAGGGGACCTTTGCAATTGGCACTAAACTAAAGGAAGTGATGTGCTCGTATCAGCAGGGTGAAAAGAAAATTGTAAGAGAGGATGATCAGGACTCCGTTAAGTTTTCAGAACACGTAGGTAAATATCCGGTGGTATTAATTGCCCCACAGGATATTGAATTGATCTGGGATGGTTCGGAACTCAGGCGTAGATTTTTTGATACGCTGCTCAGCCAATTGGATCGACAGTACCTAGAAAATCTAATTGTTTACAATCATCAACTTAAGCAACGAAATAGCCTGCTTCGATCTTTTGCCGAATCCGGCAAGGTAGATGCTGACCTGCTTGAAAGCTATGACTTGAAAATAGCCGAGTCAGGAACGTATATCCATAAAATCAGGAAAGGCTTTTTGAATGACTTCATCCCTAAATTCAAAAGTCACTATGATTTTTTAGTAAGTGAATCTGAAGAAAAGGCTAATATTCAATACCGATCGGGCCTTGAGGAGGCAAGTTTCAGCAACCTGCTTAAGAAAAATCTTCAACGCGATCTGATCTTGCAACGAACTACAGTCGGCATTCACCGCGATGATTTTCTTTTTGAGCTTAACGAACAGGAGTTGAAGCGGGTAGGATCGCAAGGGCAACAAAAGTCATTTCTTATAGGATTGAAACTAACGGAGTTTCAGATTCTGGCCGAGCAAAAGCAGTTTAAGCCAATTCTTTTGTTGGACGATATTTTTGACAAATTGGATGATTTAAGGATTCATCAACTTATGAAGTTGATAAGTCAAGGCTCCTTCGGTCAACTTTTTATAACTGATGCCCGGCAGGGCCGCAGCAAACAAATTCTAAGTGAAGCCGGAATAGGTGCCCGACTTTTTGTGTTGGAAAATGGTACCTTCAACCAGGAATGGCTAAAAATCTAGATAACGACAATAATTCGATGCACATTGGGCAGGCAATACAGCAACTGCTCAACAGGTATCATATCAAATCAAAGTTTGATGAAGCTAATTTGATCAATTCCTGGGAAAGCCTGGTAGGAAAACCCGTGGCAAAACGCACCAAAAAACTATATATCCGAAACAAAGTTCTTTTTGTGGAATTAGAGAGCCCGGCACTTAAAAACGACCTTTCCATTCATAAATCCAAGATTATTGACTTGCTTCAAAAGGAGTTTGGGACCGAAGTAGTCAAGGATTTGGTATTCATGTAGCTCGACAGCTCCTTCCTTTTGGATTTCCTGCATTAAATAGCCGATCGAGTTTGTCTAAACCGAAAAACCGTATAATTTTGCACTCCTATTTTTTTAGCGAAAGCTGAAATCATGGGAATAAAGGTTTAAAACACAGACCTTAAATACGTTCTTAATTATACTAAAAATCGTTGGGGGAGATACTCAAGCGGCCAACGAGGACAGACTGTAAATCTGTTGACTTATGTCTTCACAGGTTCGAATCCTGTTCTCCCCACTGAGAATTCAAAATTCAACAGACAGAATTCAAAATTGATGTAAAACTCAATTTTGAATCTTGAATCAAAAATTTTGAATTGAATTAAGCGGGAGTAGCTCAGTTGGTAGAGCGATAGCCTTCCAAGCTATAGGTCGCGAGTTCGAGCCTCGTTTCCCGCTCAACTGATAAATTGTTCGTTGTTGGTTATTCGTTGTTCGACATTACGGATAACGCCTAACGAACAACCAACAACGGTAAAAGCTGTTGTAGCTCAGGGGTAGAGCACTTCCTTGGTAAGGAAGAGGTCGAGGGTTCAATTCCCTTCAACAGCTCTCGAATGTTGATGATTTGAAGTAGATGGCAGTATTTATTCCGGTATCGATCGGAATGATTTGATGAACTTGAAAATTTGTAGTAATGAAAGCTTTGATCACTGGTAGCTAGCGACTATCACATAAGTGTCAAAGATTCACCGAATAACCCTTATTCGAAAGGCTTAACATGTTTAGGGTGTATAGTGCTTCTTAACGAAGAAGCTTAGATTAGTAACTTACTTAAATTAATTATACACTTTAAACTTTAACCGGAATTTTCAAATATGGCAAAGGAAACATTTGACCGCTCGAAACCACACGTTAACATCGGTACTATTGGTCACGTTGACCATGGTAAAACTACGCTTACCGCTGCAATCACACAGGTACTTTCCAAGAAAGGACTTGCTGCAGTTCGTGACTTTTCTTCTATTGATAACGCTCCAGAAGAAAAAGAAAGAGGTATTACAATCAACACCTCACACGTAGAATATTCTACTGAAAAGAGACACTACGCACACGTAGACTGTCCTGGTCACGCTGACTATGTGAAGAACATGGTTACGGGTGCTGCCCAGATGGACGGTGCTATTCTTGTTGTTGCTGCCACTGATGGACCTATGCCACAAACCCGCGAGCACATTCTTTTAGCTCGTCAGGTGGGTGTTCCTGCCCTGGTAGTTTTCATGAACAAAGTTGACTTGGTTGACGATGCAGAATTGCTTGACCTGGTTGAAATGGAAGTTCGTGAGTTGATGACTTATTATAATTTCCCTGGCGACACAATGCCAGTAATAAGAGGTTCAGCCCTTGGTGCCCTTAATGGCGAGGCTAAGTGGGTTGAGAAGGTTGAAGAATTGATGAAGGCTGTGGATGAATTTATTCCACTCCCAGTTCGTTTGATCGACAAAGATTTCTTGATGCCTGTAGAAGATGTGTTCTCGATCACTGGTCGTGGAACTGTTGCTACGGGTCGTATTGAGCGTGGTATTATTAAGACTGGCGATCCAGTTCAAATCCTTGGAATGGGTGCTGAGAACTTGACTTCTACCATCACAGGTGTTGAAATGTTCCGTAAGATCCTTGACAGAGGAGAAGCCGGTGACAACGTAGGGTTGTTGTTACGTGGTATTGAAAAGGAGCAAATCTGCCGTGGTATGGTTATTTGCAAGCCTAATTCAGTAACTCCTCACGCTAAATTCAAGGCTGAAGTGTACGTACTTTCAAAAGAAGAAGGTGGCCGTCATACTCCTTTCTTTAACAAATACCGTCCTCAGTTTTATTTCCGTACTACAGACGTTACAGGCGAGTGTAAACTTCCTGCCGGAGTAGAAATGGTTATGCCTGGTGATAACGTCTCTATCGAAGTTGAGTTGATCAACAAGATCGCGATGGAAAAAGGCCTTCGTTTCGCTATCCGCGAGGGTGGTCGTACCGTAGGATCAGGTCAGGTTACTGAAATTCTTGACTAAGTTCACAATTACCCGTTTTGCTTTAGGTTTTAACGGGTAATTAGCTGATAATCAAATAAAAAGCGTTTCTGAGAATTTTCTTGGAAACGCTTTTGTTTTCTTTGGCTCTTATTCTACCTTTGCAGTCCTTTTGAATTGAGGGTTTCACGGGTGCAATTTAAAGGGAGAGCTGAACAGTAAACGGGTGTAGCTCAATTGGTAGAGTAGCGGTCTCCAAAACCGTTGGCTGGGAGTTCGAGTCTCTCCACCCGTGCAATAAGTAAAATGGATGGAAAAAGTTAAGAACTATATTTTAGAGTCCATTGACGAGATCCGAAATAAGGTTTCGTGGCCTAAATTCAACGAATTGCAGAGCAGTGCCATCTTGGTTCTGGTTGCCTCCTTGATATTCGCCATTTTAATCGGGCTTGTCGATTTAGGTTTTAAGAATGCTTTGGCTTGGTTTTATAAAGAGTTATAAAATATAAGATCCAGCATGGGCGAACTAAAGTGGTATGTTTTACGCGTAATCAGCGGTCAGGAAAAGAAAGTAAAGTCTTACCTGGAAACTGAGATCGAACGGTCTAAACTGGTCGAGTTTATTCCACAGGTACTGATCCCATCTGAGAAGGTATATGAGATGAGAAATGGAAAGAAGCGTGTGAGAGAGAGAAATTTCTTTCCGGGCTATGTTCTGGTTTCAGCGGATCTCTCAAACGGTGAGGCTTACCATACAGTGAATAATATCCCAGGAGTAATTGGGTTTTTAGGCACCAATGGCTCAAGCGCAACCTCCAAAGATCCGGTTGCTTTAAGACAATCTGAAGTGAATCGGATTTTGGGTAAGGTAGATGAGATCGATCAGTTTGAAGAGAAGTTGGAAACTCCGTTCATCAAAGGAGAATCAGTAAAGGTAATGGATGGTCCATTCAGTGGCTTTACCGGTTCGGTTGAAGAAATATTTGAAGACAAGAAGAAGCTTAATGTGATGGTGAAAATTTTCGGAAGAAATACACCAGTTGAGCTTAGTTATATGCAGGTAGAAAAGTTAGACTAGTAATACAATGGCTAAGGTAGTAACAGGTTACTTGAAATTGCAGGTTAAAGGGGGTCAGGCAAATCCGGCACCTCCAATTGGTCCTGCCCTAGGTTCAAAAGGTTTGAACATCATGGATTTTTGCAAGCAGTTTAATGCAAGAAGCCAGGACAAGCAAGGGCAAGTATTGCCAGTGCTTATTACAATTTATAACGATAAGTCATTTGACTTCGTAATAAAGACACCTCCTGCCGCTATCCTTATCATGGAGGCAATAAAAATCCAAAAGGGATCAAAAGAACCTAACCGTGCAAAAGTAGGATCAATCACCTGGGATCAAATCAAAAAAATTGCTGAGCTTAAAATGCCTGACTTGAATGCATTTAAGGTTGAATCAGCCATGAAAATGGTTGCCGGAACAGCGCGCAGCATGGGTGTAACAGTTAGTGGAAATGCCCCCTGGGATAAATAATTAAGGATCATGGCAAAGTTGACAAAAAATAGAAAGGCAGTAATCACCAAATACAACCAAGAGAAAGTGTATTCTTTGGAGGAGGCTGCCAAGGTGTTGAAAGATATTACTTTCACCAAGTTCGATGCATCGGTGGACGTTGATATCCGCCTCGGTGTTGATCCAAAGAAATCCGATCAGATGGTGCGTGGAGTTGTTTCTCTGCCACATGGGTTGGGAAAGGTTGTTCGCGTATTGGTTCTTTGTTCGCCTGATAAAGCTCAGGAAGCTAAGGATGCTGGTGCAGAACACGTTGGTTTGGATGACTATATTCAAAAAATTGAGGCTGGTTGGACCGATGTAGACGTAATTATTACGATGCCAACAGTAATGGCCAAAGTAGGTAAATTAGGTAAGGTGTTAGGACCCCGCGGTTTGATGCCTAACCCGAAGTCAGGAACAGTTACCCTGGAAGTTGGAAAAGCGGTGAAAGATGTGAAAGCAGGTAAAGTGGACTTCAAAATTGATAAACAAGGAATTATTCACTCTAGCATAGGTAAGGCTTCCTTCAGCGCAGACAAGATTAAGGACAATGCTGCTGAACTTATCAACATGGTAGTTAAGTTAAAGCCGGCTTCTTCGAAGGGAACATACTTACAAAGTATTACCCTGTCTTCCACGATGAGTCCGGGTATAATGGTGGATAGTGGCTCAATTTGATTGTAGGTCTATAAAATTAGCAAGATGACCAAGGAAGAAAAAGGACAGATTATTGAAGAATTGGCTGAGAAGTTTTCTCAGAACAATCACTTTTATATTACTGATGCATCAGGCTTAACGGTAGCGCAGATCAACGCCTTCCGTAGACTGTGTTTCAATGCCGGAGTGGAATATCGCGTTTATAAGAACACGCTTATCCGTAAGGCGTTGGAAAAGCAAGAAGGTAATTATGAAGAATTATTTAAAACACTCCATGGCTTTTCCGGAGTTATCTTTTCGAAAGAAGTAGGTAATGCCCCCGCTAAAGTAATTACGGAGTATAGAAAAAAGCTGGAAGGAAGACCTGGGTTTAAAGGAGCCTCCATCGAATCCACACTCTTTATTGGAGAGGATC
This sequence comes from Cyclobacteriaceae bacterium, assembly GCA_044229915.1. Lineage (GTDB taxonomy): Bacteria > Bacteroidota > Bacteroidia > Cytophagales > Cyclobacteriaceae > ELB16-189. Next base: position 719,477 of record JBGASB010000001.1, on the reverse strand, counting down.
AATTAAGTACGCTGGTTGGGTTGAGATCTAAAAACGAACTCATTGGCGAAATTATTTCCTTGTTGCAATCACCTGCCAAAAATGTATTGTCTGCCCTGTTAAGTGGCAAGCAAACCGTAGCAGGCCTGGTGAAGGCTTTGGAAGAAAGAAAACAGTAATTAACAACAGAAAAATTAAACACTTACAAATCATGGCTGACGTAAAATCTCTTGGCGATCAACTGGTAGAACTTACCGTTAAAGAAGTAAATGAATTAGCTTCTTACTTAAAAGAAACATATGGCATTGAGCCAGCTGCTGCTGCAGTAGTAGCAGGTCCTGCTGCCGGTGGTGCCGCGGGTGGAGCTGCTGCCGCTGAAAAGACCAACTTCGATGTAGTGTTGAAGGCTGCTGGTCCTAACAAACTTCAGATCGTGAAGCTTGTAAAAGAGTTGACGGGTCTTGGCTTGAAAGAAGCTAAAGATGTAGTTGACGGAGCTCCTAAGACAATCAAAGAAGGCTTACCTAAAGACGAAGCTGAAAACCTCAAGAAGCAACTTGTAGAGGCTGGTGCCGAAATCGAGTTGAAGTAATCTTCTTGAAAGACGCAGGGTACCGTCTGAATAGAAATGTCAGGCCCCATTCCCATTGATTTGGGACTGGGGTCTTTCCCTATTTACGCCAGTAATGGCTTCCGTATCCAAACAGTAGTTTAATAAGTCTAGTCCAGGAAATTTAAACCTAAAGTACCTTGGCAAAGAAGACAGCAAATAACAGGATTGACTTCTCATCTATCGAGAAGGTTCTTGAGTATCCGGATTTTCTGGATATCCAACTTCAATCATTCAAAGATTTCTTGCAGATTGAAACGCCTGCAGAGAAACGTCAAAATGAAGGACTCTTCAAAGTTTTTGCAGAGAACTTCCCAATCTCCGATTCACGCGAAAACTTCGTATTGGAGTTTGTGGATTATACCATCGACCCACCTAAGTATAATGTGGACGAATGTATTGATCGCGGACTCACGTTCTCCGTACCGTTGAAAGCTAAGTTGCGACTCACGTGTAATGATGAGGACAACGAAGATTTTCAAACGATCGAACAGGAAGTGTTCCTTGGGAACATCCCGTACATGACGGAGAAGGGATCCTTTGTGATCAACGGAGCTGAGCGCGTAATTGTATCGCAGTTGCACCGCTCTCCAGGTGTGTTTTTCGCCATGAGTAAACACACGAATGGAACCAAGCTCTATTCCGCCAGAATTATTCCTTTCAAGGGATCCTGGATTGAGTTTGCTACCGATGTAAATGCAGTTATGTATGCATACATCGATCGTAAGAAAAAATTCCCTGTAACCACCTTGCTTCGTGCAATTGGCTATGGTACTGATAAAGATATTCTTGATCTCTTTGGATTGTCTGAAGAAATCGAGGCTAACAAGAACACCCTCAAGAAAACAGTAGGCCGCAAACTTGCTGCCCGCGTTTTGAAAACGTGGACGGAAGATTTCGTGGATGAGGATACAGGTGAGGTTGTGTCCATCGATCGCAACGAAGTGTTGTTGGAGCGTGATCACGTGATCACAGCCGAGGATGTTGATACGATCCTGGATTCCGGTGTTAAATCAATTATCCTGCACAGAGAAGATGTTAACGTGGCCGATTACCACATTATCTTCAATACGCTGGCAAAGGATAATTCTAACTCAGAAAAGGAAGCGGTAGAACAGATCTATCGTCAGTTGAGAAATACAGAAGCACCCGATGAGCAAACGGCCCGTGATATTATTCAGAGTTTGTTCTTCAGTGAAAAACGTTATGATCTGGGTGAAGTAGGGCGCTATAGAATTAACAAGAAGTTGGGTCTTGATCTTAGTTTCGATCAACGCGTATTAACTACTGAGGATATTATTCTCATCGTTAAATACCTGATCGGTCTGATCAACTCTAAGGCTGTTGTCGATGACATTGACCACTTGAGCAACAGACGTGTAAGAACTGTTGGGGAACAATTATACTCTCAGTTTGGTGTTGGTCTTGCCCGTATGGCAAGAACCATCAAAGAGCGTATGAACGTTCGCGATAACGAAGATTTCAAGCCGGTTGATTTGATCAACGCGCGTACGTTGTCTTCAGTAATTAATTCGTTCTTCGGAACCAATCAGCTTTCCCAGTTCATGGATCAAACCAATCCATTGGCTGAGATTACTCACAAGCGCAGAATGTCGGCACTCGGGCCAGGCGGTCTCTCACGAGAGCGTGCAGGTTTTGAGGTACGTGATGTGCACTATACTCACTATGGTCGCTTGTGTACTATTGAAACCCCGGAAGGTCCGAACATCGGATTGATCTCATCTCTCTGCGTTCATGCGAAAGTGAACAAGATGGGCTTTATCGAAACCCCTTACCGCAAAGTTGAGAATGGTAAAGTGAAAGGAAAGGATGTGATTTTCCTTACTGCCGAAGAAGAAGATACTCACAACATCGCGCAAGCGAATGTGAAAATCAAATCGGGTGGCGAGTTGGATGACGAAAAAGTAAAGGCTCGCTTTGAAGGTGATTTCCCGGTAGTGGATCCAAAGGATATCCGCTATATGGATGTTGCCCCTAACCAGATCGTATCGATTGCAGCTTCCATGATTCCATTCCTGGAGCATGATGATGCAAACCGCGCTTTGATGGGATCGAACATGCAACGTCAGGCGGTTCCGTTAATGAGACCAGAGGCTCCTATTGTGGGCACGGGTCTTGAAGGCAGAATTGCACTTGACTCACGCACACTGATTTTGGCGGAAGCTAATGGTGTTGTTGAATTTGTTGATGCCAAGAAAATTGTTGTTCGCTACGAGGTTTCAGAAGAGCAGGCATTGGTACGCTTCGATGACGAAGTTAAATCATACAGCCTGATCAAATTTAGAAGAACAAACCAGGATACGTGTATCAACCTTACTCCGCTTGTGAAGAAGGGTGAGAAAGTGTCGAAAGGTCAGCCACTCTGCCAAGGGTACGGAACTGCAAATGGCGAGTTGGCGCTTGGTCGCAATTTGTTAGTGGCTTACATGCCATGGCAAGGATATAACTTCGAGGATGCCATTGTAATTTCTGAGCGCGTTGTTAGGGATGATGTTTACACATCCATCCACGTAGAAGAATTTGAACTCGAAGTGCGCGACACAAAGCGTGGTGAAGAAGAATTAACTTCTGAGATTCCAAATGTAAGCGAGGAGGCTGTTAAGCACCTTGACGAAAATGGTATTATCCGCATTGGTGCAGAGGTTAAGGAAGGTGATATTCTGATTGGTAAGATTACTCCTAAAGGAGAGACCGATCCTACTCCGGAAGAAAAACTTTTGAGAGCCATCTTTGGTGACAAAGCGGGTGATGTGAAGGACGCTTCTATGAAAGCACCTCCATCGCTGAAAGGTGTTGTTATTGATACCAAATTATTCTCAAGACCTAAGCGCGACAAAGATGTACGTTCCAAGTCTAAGAAAGAATTGGATACGTTGAAGAACCGCTACAGTAAGGAACTTACGGAATTGCGAAATGATATGATCAAAAAACTTACCTCGCTGCTTACTGGCAAAACCAGTCAGGGCGTGAAGCATAAGTTTGGTGATGAGTTGATCAGCAAGGGTGTGAAGTTCTCAGGTAAAGTGATTGAAAACAATCTCTTCCCCGATAAGAATATTTATCGCGATGAGAGTAATTACAATGTGCCTGAAGAAGTAAACCTGATTGTTGATATCAGTCTTGAGGCCTGGACAACGGATGATCATACTAATGATCTGGTATCTGAACTGGTTAAGAACTATCTCAACAAGAGAAATGTAATTGCCGGTGAATTCAAGCGTGAGCGTTTCACCTTGGAAGTTGGCGATGAACTACCTGCCGGCATTGTACAGTTGGCTAAGGTTTATATCGCTAAGAAGCGCAAGCTGAAAGTTGGAGATAAGATGGCGGGTCGTCACGGAAACAAAGGCGTGGTTGCACGTATTGTACGTGAAGAAGATATGCCATTCCTGCAAGATGGAACTCCGGTAGATATTTGCTTGAATCCGCTAGGTGTACCATCGCGTATGAACCTGGGTCAGATTTATGAAACCGTATTGGCGTGGGCCGGTAAGAAGTTGGGTAGAAAATATGCTACACCAATTTTTGACGGAGCTTCATTGGATCAAGTATCAGCTGAATTGACAGAAGCTGGACTTCCAGAATTTGGCAGAACCTATTTGTACGATGGTTTGACTGGTGAGAAGTTCGATCAGCCGGTAACAGTAGGTATGGCATACATGCTTAAACTCGGACACCTGGTTGATGATAAGATGCACGCACGTTCTATCGGACCATACTCTCTCATTACACAACAGCCTTTGGGTGGTAAAGCTCAGTTTGGTGGTCAGCGTTTTGGTGAGATGGAGGTTTGGGCAATTGAAGCATTTGGTGCATCTCATATTCTTCAGGAAATCCTTACCATTAAGTCTGACGATGTGATTGGAAGAGCGAAAGCCTACGAATCAATTGTTAAAGGCGAAAATATGAGGAAGCCCAACATCCCTGAATCGTTCAATGTGTTAGTACATGAACTCAGAGGTTTGGCGCTGGAGATTACGATGGATTAAACGGTAAACGGTCAACAGTCTACTGACAAACAGTGGACTGTCGACTTCCCGCCGTGGACTTATAAAGAATTAGTTAACTGAAAACTCTACAATAGCATGTCTTTCAGAAAAAATAAAAAGATCAACAACGACTTCTCTAAGATCACTATCAGTTTAGCTTCTCCTGAGTCAATTCTGGAAAGCTCACATGGTGAAGTTACACAACCAGAAACGATCAACTACCGGACCTATAAACCGGAAATGGGTGGCCTTTTCTGCGAACGGATTTTCGGCCCTGTTAAGGATTGGGAATGTCATTGTGGAAAGTATAAACGCATTCGTTACAAAGGAATTATTTGCGATCGTTGCGGTGTAGAAGTTACTGAAAAGAAGGTAAGACGTGAGCGTATGGGTCACATCGAATTAGTGGTGCCTGTAGCTCATATCTGGTATTTCCGTTCATTGCCAAATAAAATTGGTTATCTGCTCGGCCTTCCTACCAAGAAGCTTGATCAGATTATCTACTATGAAAGATATGTAGTTATTCAACCTGGTGTTAAGGAAGAAGAAGGAATTAACCGCCTCGACTTCCTTACCGAAGAAGAATACCTGGACATTGTGGATAAACTTCCGCGCGAGAACCAGATGTTGGATGACAACGATCCAAAGAAATTCATTGCTAAGATGGGAGCTGATGCACTCGAGATGTTATTATCTCGTGTGAAACTTGACGAGCTCTCATATGAGTTACGTCATCAGGCAGCTACTGATACTTCGCAGCAACGCAAGGCAGAAGCTTTGAAACGCTTAAAAGTTGTAGAAGCTTTCCGCGAAGCAAATACCCGCGTAGAGAATCGTCCACAGTGGATGACTATTAAAATGGTTCCTGTAATTCCACCGGAATTACGTCCACTTGTGCCCCTTGATGGTGGCCGATTCGCTACTTCCGATTTGAATGATCTTTACAGACGCGTTATTATCCGTAACAACCGCCTTAAAAGGTTGATTGATATTAAGGCCCCTGAAGTAATTCTCCGTAATGAGAAGCGTATGCTTCAGGAAGCTGTTGACTCATTGTTTGACAACTCAAGAAAAGTAAACGCTGTACGTTCCGATGGAAACCGCGCGTTGAAATCATTGAGTGATATGTTGAAAGGAAAGCAAGGACGTTTCCGTCAGAACTTACTTGGTAAGCGTGTTGACTATTCAGGTCGTTCAGTAATTGTCGTTGGCCCTGAATTGAAATTGCATGAGTGCGGTTTGCCTAAGGATATGGCGGCTGAATTATTCAAGCCGTTTATTATCCGCAAGCTGATAGAAAGAGGTATTGTTAAGACGGTGAAATCAGCAAAGAAGATTGTTGATCGCAAGGATCCTGTAGTTTGGGATATTTTGGAAAACGTATTAAAAGGACATCCAGTTCTTTTAAACCGTGCTCCAACGCTTCACAGACTTGGTATCCAGGCTTTCCAACCCAAACTGATTGAAGGAAAAGCTATCCAGTTGCACCCGCTTGTTTGTACTGCGTTTAACGCTGACTTTGACGGTGACCAGATGGCCGTTCACGTGCCCCTCGGTCAAGAAGCAATTTTGGAAGCTTCGTTGTTGATGCTGTCATCACACAACATCTTAAACCCTGCTAACGGTGCTCCTATCACAGTACCATCACAGGACATGGTGTTAGGTCTTTACTACCTGACAAAGGGAAGAAAAGGCGAGAAGGGCGAAGGCAAGAAGTTTTACTCAGCCGAAGAGGTTATAATAGCTTATAACGAAGGGAAGCTTTCCAAGCATGCGCTTGTGAAAGTTCGAGTAAACATTCGTGACAAGAAAACCGGAGTTATAGAAAGAAAGATGACAGAGACCATAACAGGTCGTGTGATTTTCAATCAGGTTATGCCCGAAGAAGTTGGCTTTGTAGATGAGCTCTTAACAAAGAAGAAACTACAGACGATCATTGCCGATGTGTATAAGTTAGCCGGTCAAGCCAAGACGGCTAAGTTCCTCGATGATATTAAGGAGCTTGGATTCCAGATGGCTTACAAAGGTGGTTTGTCAATGGGCTTGGGCGATGTGAAAGTACCTGCCGAAAAGAAAAAATTAGTGGAGGATGCTCAGAAGGAAGTTGATTCTGTATGGAACAACTACATGATGGGTTTAATTACAGATAACGAACGTTACAACCAGGTAATTGATATCTGGACTCGTACGAACACAATGCTTACCAACACGCTGATGAAGCAGTTGGAGGAGGACCAGCAAGGATTTAACTCGATCTACATGATGATGCACTCCGGTGCCCGTGGTTCGAGAGAGCAGATTCGGCAGTTGGGTGGGATGCGTGGTTTGATGGCGAAGCCTCAGAAGAACCTGGCAGGTTCCGTGGGGTCCATCATTGAGAACCCGATCCTTTCTAATTTTAAAGAAGGGTTAGATGTGTTGGAGTACTTTATCTCTACACACGGTGCTCGTAAAGGTCTTGCCGATACTGCATTGAAGACTGCTGATGCCGGATACCTGACCAGAAGATTGGTTGACGTTGCACAGGATTTAGTAATCACTGAAGAGGATTGCGGAACGCTCCGTGGTTTGAAAGTGACTGCTCTCAAAGATAACGAGGACATCGTTGAACCGTTATCGGAGCGGATTCTTGGCCGGGTAACAGTTCATGATATCTATGATCCTATTACCGATGAGTTGATTTGTGCTGCGAACGAAGAGATTACAGATGAAGTAGCGAAGCGTGTTGAAGAAACCAGTATCGAAGAAGTTGAGATTCGCTCGGTATTGACGTGCGAAACTAAAGTGGGTGGCTGTGCGAAATGTTATGGTCGTAACCTGGCTACCGGTAAAATGGTTCAGGCGGGAGAGGCTGTTGGTGTTATTGCAGCTCAATCGATCGGTGAGCCCGGAACTCAGTTAACACTCCGTACTTTCCACGTAGGTGGTACAGCGTCTAACATTGCCGTTGATGCTAACATCAAGGCTAAATTCTCCGGAACTGTTGAGTTCGAAGGTATTCGTACGGTAGATACAACGGATCGTGAGGAGAACAAAGTGAAGGTTGTTATGGGTCGTACTGGTGAGATCAGAATATTAGATGAAGAAAAGCGTGTATTGATAAGCAACAACGTTCCCTATGGTACCTTCCTTAAAGTGAAGGACGGACAGAAAGTTGAAAAAGGTGAGGAGCTTTGTTATTGGGATCCATACAATGCGGTAATTCTATCTGAGTACGATGGAGATATCGAATTTGAGTCTATCATTGAAGGTATTACTTACAAAGAGGAATCGGATGAGCAGACGGGTCACCGTGAGAAAGTGATTACTGATACGCGTGATAAGACGAAGAACCCTTCTATTATCGTGAAAGGTAAGAATGACACTAAAGGGTATAACATTCCGGTAGGTGCTCACTTGGCAGTAGAAGAAGGTGAGAAGATTAAGGCTGGCCAGGTGTTAGCCAAAATTCCTCGCACCATGGGTAAGTCGCGCGATATTACGGGTGGTTTGCCGCGCGTAACAGAATTGTTCGAAGCACGTAACCCATCTAACCCAGCGGTAGTGAGTGAGATTGATGGAGTTGTAACGTATGGTGGCATCAAGCGTGGTAACCGTGAAATCTTTATCGAGTCGAAAGACGGAGTGCAGAAGCGTTACTTAGTGCCATTGTCGAAACACATCCTTGTACAGGATAATGACTTCGTGAAAGCCGGTCAACCTCTTTCTGATGGAGCCATTACACCGTCTGATATTTTGTCAATCAAAGGACCTACTGCCGTGCAGGAGTACCTGGTAAATGAAATTCAGGAAGTGTATCGTTTACAAGGTGTGAAAATCAATGACAAGCACATCGAATGTATCGTTAGCCAGATGATGCAAAAAGTGGAAATCATCGACTCAGGTGACACTACTTTCTTGCCTGGAGAATACGTTGATAAGTTTGAATTCCGCGAGGAGAACGACCGTGTACTTGATAAAAAGATTGTAATGGATTCGGGTGATTCTCAACGCTTCAAAGTAGGCCAGATCATCAGCCCTCGTGAATTGCGCGATGAGAACTCTTCGTTGAAGAGAAAGGATCAGAAAATTGTAGAAGTGCGTGATGCATTGTCTGCAGTATCCAGACCTACGCTTCAGGGTATTACCCAGGCTTCATTGAAGACTGAAAGCTGGCTATCAGCTGCATCATTCCAGGAGACCACCAAAGTATTAAGCGAGGCGGCTATCCGTGGTAAAGCAGATCAACTTGTAGGCTTGAAGGAGAACGTTATCGTTGGTCACTTGATTCCTGCCGGAACAGGTCAAAGAAGATTCAATGACATGATTGTAAATTCCGAAGAAGAATACCAACGCCTGGTTGATGCTCCGGATCGCAAGTCGAAAGAGAGAGAACTACAGGATTAATTGATTTGAAAATGAGTTGATTTGAGAATGTGCGAATGGTCTTCCTTTCGCACATTTTCTTTTACAGTCAAATTTAATTTTCAAATTGCCTTATTTTCAAATTAATTGTTATGGCAGAGACAAAAAACAACCCGCCCCAAAATCAAATAAATATTGAGCTTTCTGAAGAAATAGCAGAAGGTATCTACTCGAACCTCGCAATGATTGCCCACTCAAACAGTGAGTTTGTTATTGATTTCATCAGGCTCATGCCAGGAGTGCCGAAGGCAAGGGTAAAAGCAAGGATTATCATTACCCCTGAGCATGCCAAAAGGCTTTTGGCAGCCCTTAAAGATAATATTAGTAAGTATGAGGCTACCTTTGGCCCCATCAAACAAACCAATGACGCGCCTCAATTTCCAATGAATTTTGGGGGTACAATTGGTGAGGCTTAGGCCAATTATGCCCATCCAAGGTCAAATAGGGTACAAAATTCTTCAGACAAGGTTTTGTATCCTATTTTACTTTAAATACCTTTGCAGTCCTTATTTTTGAAGGGTTTAAAAACAAAATATAAATGCCTACCATTCAACAACTTGTAAGAAAAGGCAGAACGAAATTGACTTTTAAGTCAAAGTCTCCTGCACTTGATTCTTGCCCCCAGCGCAGGGGTGTTTGTACACGTGTGTACACCACTACCCCTAAAAAGCCTAATTCAGCTATGCGTAAAGTGGCCCGTGTGCGTCTTACCAACCATAAAGAGGTTAACGCCTATATCCCGGGTGAAGGTCACAATCTGCAAGAGCACTCGATCGTATTGATCCGTGGTGGTAGGGTAAAGGATCTTCCTGGTGTTCGTTACCACATCGTTCGTGGTGCTTTGGATACCTCAGGCGTAAACGGCCGTCTTCAAAGCCGTTCTAAATATGGTGCTAAAAGACCAAAGGCCGGTGCCGCAGCTGCCGCAGCAAAAGGCGCGCCTGCTAAGGCTAAAAAATAAGATTGAGCTATGAGAAAGTCAAAACCTAAGAAAAGATACTTACTTCCTGATCCCAAATTTGGCGACACATTGGTGACCAAATTTGTGAACTACATGATGGAACAAGGAAAGAAAAGCGTTGCGTACAACATTTTCTATGATGCGATTGCCCAGGTTGAAAAGAAAGCTGGTGGAGAACCAGGTCTTGAAGTTTGGAAGCGCGCTATGAATAATGTAATGCCAGCTGTGGAAGTAAAAAGCCGAAGAGTAGGTGGAGCAACTTTCCAGGTTCCTGTAGAAATCAGACCTGAGCGTAAAATAAACCTGAGCATCAAGTGGCTTATCGATTATGCCCGTGCCCGGGGTGAAAAAACCATGATGGATAAATTAGCAGCCGAAATAATTGCCGCATCAAAAGGCGAAGGTGCTGCCATCAAGAAGAAAGACGATACTCACCGTATGGCTGAGGCTAACAAGGCATTTTCACATTTCAGATTCTAATCCTACATGGCAAGAGATTTAAAATACACCAGAAACATTGGTATAGCTGCGCATATTGATGCCGGTAAGACCACAACTACGGAGCGTATCCTTTACTACGCTGGTGTAAGTCATAAAATTGGAGAAGTGCACGAAGGTGCTGCTACCATGGACTGGATGGCACAAGAACAGGAGCGTGGTATCACCATCACTTCTGCAGCTACTACGGTGCATTGGAAATATCGCAAAAACGAATATCACGTTAACATCATCGATACACCAGGTCACGTTGATTTTACCGTGGAAGTAAACCGGTCGCTTCGTGTATTAGATGGTTTAGTGTTCTTATTTAGTTCTGTTGATGGGGTTGAACCTCAATCAGAAACTAACTGGCGCCTGGCTGACAATTACAAAGTAGCTCGTATCGGGTTCGTAAATAAAATGGACCGTTCCGGTGCTGACTTTCTGGGAGTTTGTAATCAGGTGAAAGAGAAACTGGGCAGCAAGGCAGTTGCTTTGCAATTACCAATAGGTTCAGAAGAAAATTTCAGGGGTGTTGTTGATTTGATTAACAACCGGGGTGTTATCTGGAACGAGCACGACAAAGGGATGACTTTTCAGGAAGTTCCTATTCCGGATGATATGGTTGAAGAAGTAAGGGAGTATCGTGAGAAACTTCTTGAGGCGGTGGCTGAATATGACGAGACCCTGATTGAGAAGTTTTTTGATGATCCTAGTTCGATTTCAGAGACAGAAATATTGACAGCTCTTCGTAAGGCAACAATCGATATGAAGATTGTACCTATGGTGTGCGGGTCTTCCTTTAAAAATAAGGGTGTACAAACTTTGCTGGATTACGTGATGGAGCTTCTTCCTTCACCGCTTGACAAGGATGTGATCATTGGAACTAACCCTGATACGGATGCCGAAGTAGAAATTCGCCCGGATGTTAAGGAACCATTCGTGGGTTTGGCATTTAAAATTGCTACTGATCCATTTGTTGGACGTCTATGTTTTGTGCGTGCATACTCTGGAGTACTGGAATCGGGTTCTTACATTCAGAATACCCGTTCTGGACAGAAAGAAAGAATTTCACGGGTGTTCCAAATGCATGCCAATAAGCAAAATCAGATTGAGAGACTGCCGGCAGGTGATATTGGTGCAATTGTAGGGTTCAAAGACATAAAGACCGGAGATACACTATGCGATGAGAAGCGCCTGGTTGTGTTAGAGTCAATGGTATTCCCTGAGCCTGTTATTGGTTATGCTATAGAGCCTAAGAAGCAAGCAGATGCTGATAAGTTGGGTATGGCAATATCCAAACTGGTTGAAGAGGATCCAACATTGCGTGTAAATACAGATCAGGAGACTGGTCAAACCATCCTTCGGGGGATGGGTGAATTGCACCTTGAGATTATTATTGACCGTTTGAAGCGCGAATTCAAAGTAGAGATCAACCAGGGTGCGCCTCAGGTTGCTTACAAGGAAGCACTTACCAAATCGGTTGAACATAAGGAAGTTTATAAGAAGCAGACCGGTGGTCGCGGTAAGTTTGCCGATATCGTATTTGAAATCGGGCCACGTGAACTGGGTCCTGAAGATAAGCCCGGTCTGGAGTTTGAAAATGATATCGTGGGTGGTGTAATTCCCCGCGAATTCATCCCGGCAATCCAGAAAGGTTTTGAGCAAGCCATGGTAAATGGTCCTTTGGCAGGATACCCGATCGATTCGATGAAGGTAAGATTGTTCCATGGTTCATTCCACGATGTTGACTCTGATTCACTTTCGTTTGAATTGGCCGCTCGCATTGGTTTTAAAGAAGCTGCCCGCAAGTGTGGACCACAGTTGCTTGAGCCTATCATGGGAGTTGAAGTAATTTCTCCGGATGAGTACACAGGTTCGGTTACTGGTGACTTGAACCGCAGAAGAGGAATTATGAAGGGTATGGATACACGGGGTGGTGCTCAGGTTATTAAGGCTGATGTACCATTGTCTGAACTCTTCGGTTATGTTACCGATTTAAGAACGATCACTTCGGGTCGTGCATCGGCTACACTTACGTTTGCACACTATGCACCGGTTCCTAAGAACCTGGCTGATAAAGTAATTGATGAAGTTAAGGGCGCTGTTGCCACAAAATAATATCTAAAAGACGTTTAGATTATGAATCAGAAAATCAGAATTAAACTCAAGTCTTACGACCACAATCTGGTTGATAAGTCATCTGAAAAAATTGTGCGCGCAGTGAAAGCTACAGGCGCAGTGGTAAGTGGACCTATTCCGCTTCCTACTGAAAAGGAAAAATTTACCGTGTTGCGCTCGCCACACGTAAATAAAAAATCACGTGAGCAATTTCAACTTTGTACCTACAAGCGATTGGTGGACATCTATTCAAACAGTGCAAAAACTGTCGATGCATTGATGAAACTTGAGTTACCTAGCGGGGTTGATGTTGAAATCAAGGTATAGTAATTAGTTAACGTTTTTGTTTTTCAAAAAGCACCTGATTCAGGTGCTTTTTTGGTTTATATCCTTTCAATATCATCTAAAATTTTACCTTTGTTAATCTCTATTAAATCAATAGAGATTAAATCATGAAGCAAGAAAATTCTGAAGAAGAAGAGAAGTTGATCTATGAAGAAACTCCCGAGCCTGTCGGAGTCCGAAGCCGGCCCGCGCACATCTGGATATTATTGGGTGTTATAGTTTCCATCACCGTTATTCTTTTGGTTTTTTATGGAGCCGATACGATAAAGTCTTACGATTGGAGTTCTCTGATTGGCCCTGAATTTCTTCTGTTTGTACTGGGTGGGTTTATTGCGCAGATGATTGATGGATCCTTGGGAATGGCTTATGGGGTTAGTGCCTCAACATTCCTTTTATCGTTTGGTATTAGTCCGGCAGCATCAAGTGCCAGCGTTCACACGGCTGAAATTTTTACCAGTGGGGTATCAGGACTTACCCATCTTAAGTTTCAGAATGTAAACAAGAAGTTATTCAAGAGTTTATTGATACCCGGGATGTTAGGTGCAATTGCGGGTGCTTACATCTTATATTCACTTGAGGAGTACAATTATATTATTCGACCTCTGGTTGCTGTCTACACCCTTGGATTAGGGTTGGCAATCATTCGAAAAGCGATATTGCAAACCCCGAAGCGCAGAAAGACCAAGAATGTTCCGGCTTTAGCCTCTTTCGGTGGGTTTATGGATTCCATTGGAGGTGGGGGCTGGGGACCTATAGTAACAACAACCTTGATTGCACGCGGCCGGCATCCACGGTATACTGTGGGTTCAGTTAACCTCGCTGAGTTTTTTGTATCCCTGGCCAGTTCCCTTACATTCTTTGCAACTATTGGGCTCAGCCATATTCAAATAATCGTTGGTTTAATGTTAGGCGGTATTATTGCAGCTCCTATTGCAGCTCATCTAACCCGTAAATTACCCCTCAAACGAATGATGGTTCTGGTAGGAATTGTAGTCATTCTGGTGAGCATTCGTTTATTGATCAAATCCATCACAGCTCTATAGGCTTAGCTTTCACTACAAGTAAATTCAATTATCTTCGCGCCCGAATTATGGCACTACTCGAAAGTAAAATGATCATCAGGAAATCCACGTTGCCCGGAGCGGGCAAAGGATTATTCACTAAAGTATTTATCCCAAAAGGAACCCGCATTGTTGAATACAAGGGTGAGGTAGTTACCTGGAAAGAAGTTGAGAAGATGGCTGACGATAGGAATGGCTATGTCTTTTTCTTTAACAATCAATATTGTATTGATGCCTGGAAGACAAAAAAGGGAATTGCACACTATGCCAACGATGCACGCGGGATTGTTAGAGTGGAGGGTGTAAAGAACAATTCTGAATATGTAACTGAGAAGAAGCGTTGCTACATAGAGGCCACCAAAGATATTCCTGCTGGATCAGAAATATTGGTTGGTTACGGAGCCGAATACTGGCAAGTGATTCGTTACAACATCCGTCTCGAACAAAGAAACAAAGAAAAAGCAGGTAAGAAATCGAAAGGCGAACTACCCCATCAGCATGCCGCTAAAAGACAAAAAAAATCCCGGAAGTAACCGGGATTTTTTTTAGTTCCTGGTTGATTCTTCTTTTGCTTTTTCAATGGACTCCAGCGTAAGTGTTTTCACTTTACGAATCCGCTCCATCTCAGACTCGAGATATTCGCGGGCTTTTTCCTGATCTACCGAATCGGGTAGGGGATTAAACTCATGCATCCAACTCATCATGGCGTTACTGGCTGAGTCCAGGTTGGCAATCACTTTTTCCAATTGTTCCTTCCGCTCCACCACCATATCGGGTGAGTTCGCAATTTTATCCTGAAGCTCACGCTTCAGTTTCATGATATCATCCATCTTTGGCATCACTTCATCGTGCACCTCCATCACCTGATCGTAAAGTGCCTGGTTTGGATTATCATCAGTAGAGGAGTCGCTGTTAGAATGTTGATGCTCTCCACCCTTGCTGCAGGCGGCCAATACAAGCAGGCCAACTATAAATAAACTCTTTAAATTCTTCATTCGATTAGCATTTAAATTCAGACAAAGTTAGTTGATTCAGATGGCGCACTCAAGCTAATCAACGGCTAACAAGGGTTAGTTAACTGATTTTTTTACAAAATATTCGCAACAGTCTTTGCAGAAGCGAAAATTTTGGTTTTTCTTGGAGCCACATTTGAAAGACATGATCACCAACCGATTTTATTTCTTTTACTTTTTTTATCAATCCCGCGCGGGACTTGAAAGAGAATCGGTTTGTTAAGAGATAAAGACAAAGAAACTCAGAAAAGTCCCCCGCTTCACGGGGGACTTTTTATTTTGAATCAGTTTTGAAAGTTATGAGTAAGAAGAGATTAAAAATTGCGATCCAGGGTATAGCAACCAGTTTTCACGAAGTGGCAGCGCTTACCCATTTTAAGGAACCCATTCAAACAATTGAATGTCTCTCCTTTCATGCACTTTGTGAATCATTAAAAAAAGGTGACGCTGACTATGCCGTGATGGCTATCGAAAACTCAATCGCGGGTAGCATTTTGCCAAACTACTTTTTGTTACAGGAATACCACTTCTCCATTGTGGGTGAAGTTTATCTCCCTATTCATATGCATTTGCTAGCCTTGCCTGGAGTGAAACTAAGTGACATCACAAATATCGAATCGCACCCGATGGCTATTCGTCAATGCTCTGATTATTTATACAAACTGAAAGGCATACAAATTTCGGAAAGTGATGACACGGCTGTTTCGGCTCGCAAAGTAAAGGAGCAGAAATTGAAAAGTACAGCCGCCATTGCGAATGAATATGCGGCCAAGAAGTTCGGCTTGCAGATCTTAGAAAAAAGTATTGAAACGCATAAAAAGAATTTCACCCGGTTTTTAATCTTAACGAGAAAAACCAAAGCTATTGCGGAATGCAATAAGGCATCCCTTTGCTTTGAGGTAGCCAATGAAGTGGGAAGTTTGGCCGATGCGTTAATGACGTTTAAGAACAATAGCATCAACCTTTCCAAAATTCAATCGATACCTATTATTGGTAAGCCAAGTGAATACTCTATTCACATTGATGTGGAGTGGAGGAAGAGAAAGAGTTATGACCATGCTATCCATGAAGTATTACGACAGGTAAAGAATCTGAATATTTTGGGTGAGTACAAGAAAGCAAAAATTGAATACAAGTAATTGGGTATGATTAAAACCGCAAATCGGATAGCAAACGTAGAGGAATACTATTTCAGCAAAAAATTGGCTGAAGTTAGAGGATTGGATACACCTGAACTTCCCATCATCAATTTGGGAATCGGAAGCCCTGATCTTGCTCCCTCGACTGAAACCATT
The DNA here is from genome assembly GCA_044229915.1 of Cyclobacteriaceae bacterium. GTDB lineage: Bacteria > Bacteroidota > Bacteroidia > Cytophagales > Cyclobacteriaceae > ELB16-189. Next base: position 703,198 of record JBGASB010000001.1, on the reverse strand, counting down.
CAGGCATTAACTGCCACGGCTGAGAAAAAAAGTAGTCATGGGTACCAGAACTATAAAGGGATTCCCGCCTTACGCGCTGCAATACAGAATTTTTATAAAACCACCTATCAGGTTGATCTAAATATAGAAACTGAAATCCTTCCCTTGATGGGGTCTAAGGAAGGGATCATGCACATTGCCATGGCTTTTGTGAATGAAGGCGAGGAGGTACTCATTCCTGATCCCGGTTACCCAACGTATGCATCTGTAGCTAAGCTGGTAGGAGCCAAGGTAACTACCTATGAGATGAAAGAGTCGTTGGATTGGGGGATTGATATTGAAGCGTTAAAGAAGCGAGACTTATCGAAAGTAAAAATCATGTGGGTCAATTTTCCACATATGCCAACGGGGCGAGTTGCCTCAAGGACGGAACTGAAGGAACTTGTCGATCTTGCAAGAAAGAATAATTTTCTGATCGTAAATGATAATCCCTATTCGCTAATCTTAAATGAAGCTCCGCTAAGTATTTTATCAATTGAAGGAGCTGAGGAGGTGGCACTCGAATTAAATTCTCTCAGCAAGTCTCATAACATGGCCGGCTGGCGCATTGGTTGGGTAGCCGGAAAAAAGGAATATGTAGACGCTGTGTTACGCGTAAAGAGCAATATGGATTCGGGAATGTTTTTGGGACTGCAGCAAGCGGCTGTGGAAGCATTGAAAAATGGAGCGAGCTGGTTCAATGAATTGAATGCTATTTATAAAAAGAGAAGAGATGCGGCCACTAAAATCTTGACTGAGCTTGGATGTACCTATTCCAAAAATCAATCTGGGCTTTTCATCTGGGCCAAGGCTCCAGAAAAAGTGAAAGACGTGGAGAAGTGGATTGATGAAATACTTTATAGCACAAAAGTGTTTATAACTCCGGGATTTATATTTGGCGATGGCGGAAAAAGATACATCCGCATCTCACTTTGTGCTACTGAAGAAAAACTAACTGAGGCTTTTGTTCGAATTCAAAAGTTTACAGCGCATAAGTCTAATGTCTCAAGTCTCATTTCTCAAGTCTAATAATAAATGAAAACGACCGTAATAGGATTGGGATTAATAGGAGGGTCAATCGCCTTGGGCTTACGTAAAGCGGGCCTGGTGACTGAACTGGTCGGTGTAGATATGAATTCCGAAAACGCCATCAAGGCGGTAGAGTTAGGATTGGTGGATAAGATCCTTACGGAGGACAAAGCTATTGCTCAGGCCGATCTTATTATTTTGGCTATTCCTGTCAATGCGCTCAATGCGTTTTTACCATCGGTGTTGGATGCAATTAAAAGAGATGCGGTAGTGATTGATGCCGGGTCTACGAAAGGTTCTATTTGTAAAGTTGTTTCTACTCACCCGAAGCGTACCCAGTTTGTGGCGGCCCACCCGATTGCAGGTACCGAGAACTCCGGTCCCATGGCGGCCTTTCATGGATTGTTCAAAGACAAAACCAATATTATTTGTGAAGCTTCTAAGTCGTCAGACCAGGCGTTGGCAATTGCTATGAAGGTATTTGATGCATTGGAAATGAAAACCATTTTCATGGAAGCAGAAGAGCATGATCGTCACGTAGCTTATGTTTCACACCTTTCGCATGTGAGTTCATTTTTACTGGGCCAAACCGTATTGGATATCGAGAAGGACGAAAAAAATATTTTTGATCTGGCCGGTAGTGGCTTTGCTTCTACCGTGCGTCTGGCCAAAAGTTCGCCAGATATGTGGGCTCCGATTTTTGAGCAAAATGTCGAATACTTAAGTCAGGCATTGCTTGAATATATAATGCACTTGCAAAAGTTTCATTATCACCTGCTGAAGCATGATACCAAAGAACTGCATCGGATTATGTCTAAGGCCAACGAAATTCGCAGAGTGCTGGATGACCAATCAGATAAACAAACTAAAGGCGAGAAAACCAAAGAATCATCAACCGTAAACTAAATCAGGATTTAAAGAATTAATTTTAAGGCATTATGACAAAGAAAGGATTACAACTCGAACCCATTTCTTCCTGGATGAAAGTGAATCGTCCTGTGATTATAAGTGGACCCTGCAGCGCTGAAACAGAAGAGCAAATGGTAGCCACCGCAAAACAAATAGCTGCCACAGGAAAAGTGCATGCACTTCGTGCCGGAATCTGGAAGCCTCGGACCCGGCCTGGACAGTATGAAGGAGCTGGTGAAGAAGGATTGAAATGGCTTATCCGCGCCAAGCAGGAAACAGGATTGCCGGTAGCTACTGAAGTAGCTAATGCTGCTCACGTGGAGGCTTGCTTAAAAGCAGGCGTTGATATTTTATGGGTGGGTGCGCGTACAACTGTGAACCCATTCTCTGTACAAGAAGTAGCCGATGCCTTGAAGGGTGTTGACATACCTGTGCTGGTTAAAAACCCCATCAATCCGGATGTTGAACTTTGGTTAGGCGCCCTGGAGCGATTAAACAAAGCAGGTATCACTAAGCTGGCAGCCATTCATCGCGGATTCTCGTCTTTCGAAAAAGGACCTTTCCGCAATGTGCCCATGTGGGATCTTGCCATTGATTTGAAAACCCGGGTGCCGGATCTCGATATGATCTGCGACCCGAGTCATATTGCCGGTAATCGCGATTTGATTGCTTTCATTTCGCAGAAAGCGCTTGACCTGGACATGGCTGGTTTGATGATTGAAAGTCATATCAACCCTGATGCCGCCTGGAGCGATGCTAAGCAACAAGTAACTCCGTCTGCCCTCAGTAAAATTATAGATGAGCTGGTGGTACGTACCCAATCTACCGATAACAAGACCTTCAAGGATACGCTGAGCATTTTACGCGAGCAAATCGACCATCTGGATGATGAGATTATGCAAAAACTTTCGGCCCGGATGAAGATTTCAGAAAAGATCGGACAATACAAAAAGGAGAACAATGTAACTATCCTGCAGGTAAACCGGTGGGAAGAGATTGTACAGACCCGTATTGCGCTTTGTAAAGCCATGGGGTTGAATGAAGAGTTTACCAGCGAGTTACTTAAGTTGATTCACCACGAATCAATACAGGTACAGACCAAAGTGATGAATAAGGTGGCCGAGCGGGTGTGACCTCACCCCCGGCTCCTCTCCATGGGGAGAGGGGTGTCCGAAGGACGGGTGAGGGAAAAATTTGACTATGGGATACAATAAACCAACGTCTTACATTAAGTTACTAGTAGGGATTATTCTTTGCTATATCTCATTCGTCACAGTAGGTCAGCAGGTTGATAAGACCTACCTACTTGGTAAATTCGATCCTACAACTCATCCGCAGTTTTCTAAAATCGCAGACAGACATGCACAGGGTAGTGCCAAAGGTGCTTATGTGCGTAAAGAAACGTACGAGGCTTTCATCAAGATGAGTGAAGCTGCAAAGAAGGAAGGTGTTGAACTGATCATCATTTCAGCTACCCGAAATTTCGATTCACAAAAAAGAATCTGGGAAAATAAGTGGGAAGGCCGAACCATGGTAGAGGGCAAAAATCTCACCACCGTTAAAGATCCTAAAGAACGTGCCCGATTGATTTTACTATATAGTTCCATGCCCGCTACCTCGCGCCATCACTGGGGCACTGATATGGATTTGAATTCATTGGAGAATAGCTACTTTGAAAGTGGTGAAGGGCTGAAAATCTATCAGTGGCTTACAACTCATGCTCATGAGTATGGGTTCTGCCAGCCTTATACCTCCAAAACCGGTGGCCGAACTGGGTATGAAGAAGAGAAGTGGCATTGGTCATACTTTCCCTTGTCGGGAGATTTTTTGGAAGCCTATAAAAAGCAAGTACGATATTCTGATATTAAAGGCTTTGCCGGCAGCGAAGTAGCCAAAACTATGGAAGTCATCAAGAGATATGTGGAAGGAGTAGCTTGTAAGAAGTAGAAAATTCTCTTTCCTATTCCAAACTTTCATTACTGAAATTGATCGATTCATTCTCTTTTTAGAAGAAATTTTAACCCCCTGATCGCAATTTCTCTCGTCCTTTTGCGATATTTAGTATCTTCTAAATTCAATCCCTGATCAATGAAAAAAGTAATTATCGGTGTTGTGGTTGTTGTAATTGCGGCTGCTGGAATCTTTTATTTCACCACCAGCAAAAGTGACAAAACGTTTAACTCCACCATCAACCCGGCCTTTGGCGAATACATCTCTTCCTATACAGCTGGAGTGATCAGTTCCGGGTCACCCATCCGCATCGCGCTCTCGCAAGATGTTGTCGATTCAGTGGAGGTTGGCACCGAAACAACGGTAAAACTTTTTGAGCTAAATCCATCGGTTAAAGGAACCACGGTTTGGCTTGACAGGCGCACCGTAGAATTCAAACCCACCACGCGGCTAACGTCAGGCCAGATTTATGAAATCAATTTTCAATTGGCCCGTCTGATTGAAGTACCTAAATCACTCACCAGTTTTGAATACACGGTTCAGGTTATACCACAAAACTTTGAAGTAACAGTTGATAACATCAAACCCTATGTGAAGACCGACCTGAAGCGTCAGAAAATTGAAGGCGTTTTATTTACTGCCGACTTTGCCGACAATGCAGCGGTAGAAAAAATCTTAAATGCTCAGCAGGATGGAAATTCATTGAAAGTAAACTGGGCGCATACCTCCGAAGGTAAGCAACACTCATTCACCGTAGAAGAAGTTACGCGCAAGGAAGCAGCCAGTAAAGTAAACTTAACTTTTCTTGGTGCCGGCTTAGGTGTTGAACACGATGAAGACCGGGAAGTAGAGATTCCTGCTCTTGGCGATTTCAAAGTAACCAACGTTCGGGTTGAGCAGGGCAGCAGTCAGCATGTGGTGATTCAGTTTTCTGACCCGCTAAACGAAACCCAAAACCTCGAAGGTTTGATCGGCATCTCCGAATTGAACAGCCTCGATTTTGAAATCAAAGACAACGAAGTCCGCGTTTATCCCCCCGTTCGACAAACCGGTGCACGAACCATCACGGTTGAATCGGGAGTAAAGAATATTCTTAATTATAAAATGAGTGATGCCGCTACTTTTGATGTGGCCTTCGAACAGGTGCTTCCAGCCGTTCGCTTTACAGGAAAGGGCAATGTGTTGCCTTCCAGCGATGGACTGATTATGCCTTTTGAGTCGGTTAACCTCAAATCGGTTGACGTACAGATAATCAAAGTCTACGAAAGCAATGTGTTGCAGTTTCTGCAGGTAAATGATTACGATGGCAACCAGGAAATGAGGCGGGTTGGCAAACAAGTTCTGAAGAAAACCATTTCATTGGAAAACTCGGGTGTTACCGATCTTGGTAAATGGAATCGGTTTACCCTTGACCTTGCCACGTTGATTAATGCTGAGCCGGGAGCTATCTACCAGGTGCGCATTGGATTTAAGAAAGCTTATCTGGCTTACGTTTGCGAAGACGGTGAAGATTCAGGCAGTGCCAATTCGCAAAACACCTTTGAACAAGATGAGGAAGAAGAAAGTTATTTAGAAGAAAGCTATTGGGACTCCTATGAAGACTATTATTATGGAGACGATTATGAGTGGAAAGAGCGCGATAATCCCTGCCACTCTTCTTATTACACGGGCAATAGAAACATCAAGCGAAATGTAATTGCTTCCGACCTCGGCTTGCTGGCCAAGCGTGGTGGCGATGGCAATACAGTGATTGTTGTCAATGATCTGAAAACAACACAGCCTCTTTCTGGTGTGCAACTTGAGCTCTATGATTTTCAACAACAGTTGATTGGTACAGCCTCAACCGGTCCCGATGGTAAGGCTATTATTGAGACGAAACAAAATCCTTTTGCTCTGATTGCAAAGAATGGATCGCAGCGCGGATATCTGAAACTGGTTGGTGGAGAATCTCTTTCCCTCAGTAACTTCAATGTAAGTGGTGAATATGTAAGCAAAGGGTTAAAAGGATTTATCTATGGCGAGCGTGGGGTATGGCGACCAGGTGATTCGTTGTTTCTGAGTTTCATTCTTGAAGACAAGAATAAATTATTGCCTTCAGCGCACCCAGTGGTATTTGAATTACAAAACCCACAAGGACAGATAACCTCCCGGTTGGTGCGTTCAGCCTCAGAAAATGGTTTTTACAAATTTGCTACCGCTACTACTTCCGATGCGCCAACGGGCAATTGGCTGGGTCGGGTAAAAGTGGGTGGAGTGGAGTTTACTCAGCCACTAAAAATCGAAATGGTGAAACCGAACCGGTTAAAAATCAATCTTGATTTTGGTGTGGATAAACTTTCGGCTGCGAATAGCAACGTGGTAGGTAACCTGAAAGTAAACTGGCTGCACGGTGCACCTGGCAAAAATCTTAGGGCGCAGTTTGATGTACTCCTTACAAAAGGCATTACAAAATTTAGTCAGTATAATGAATATGTATTCGATGATCCATCGATTAATTTCTACAGCGAGTCGCAGACTATTTTTGATGGGTATACCGATGCCGATGGAAGGGCGCAAGTGAATGCTGATATTGAAGTCAGTGACGCAGCACCCGGCACATTGAATGCAGTGTTCCGTGGAAAAGTATATGAAGAGAGCGGGAACTTCAGCATCGACCGGTTTAGTATTCCTTACAATCCCTATTTCTCAATGGTAGGAATCAGGCTCCCGCAAGGCGATAAAGCCCGAGGCATGTTACTCACGGATACTACGCATCGTGTCGATCTTGTAACGGTTGATCCGGACGGCAATCCGCTATCAAGGACTATTGAACTTTCGATTTATAAAGTTGACTGGCGCTGGTGGTGGGATACCTCTGAAGGTTCTGTGAACTTTATGTCAGGAAATTATTCGCAACCAATCTCTACCGGAAAGGTGCGTACCAACAATGGAAAAGGTACCTGGAATTTTAAAATCAAATACCCGGAGTGGGGCCGGTTTTTTGTAAAAGCCTATGATCCTGAAAGTGGTCATAGTACCGGTAAAATAGTGTACATCGATTGGCCAGGCTGGGCCGGGCGTGCGCGCAATGAAGGCGAGGGTGCTACCATGCTTTCATTCTCTTCCGACAAGCCCATTTATAATACCGGAGAGAAAGCAAATTTGGTGATTCCCGGAAGTGATAATGGACGCGCGTTGATCAGCATTGAAAATGGAAGCCGGGTGTTGCAAACGTACTGGCTTGAAACCAAGAAAGGTGACAATCAATTTAGTTTCGATCTCACCAAAGAGATGACTCCGAACGTGTTTGTAAACGTTACGTTGTTACAACCCCATGCACAAACCGTTAATGATCTTCCTATCCGCATGTATGGAATCATTCCTATCCAGGTAGAAGATCCGGAAACTCACCTTGAGCCTGTCATCACCATGCCCGATGTACTGGAACCGGGCAAGGAAGTTGTGATCAAAGTATCCGAGCAATCGAAACGTAAGATGACCTACACGCTGGCGATGGTCGATGAAGGACTGCTCGACCTCACGCGCTTTAAAACTCCTGATGCGTGGAGTCGCTTCTATGCACGAGAAGCGTTGGGAGTAAAGACCTGGGATTTATATGACCAGGTAATGGGTGCCTTTGGCGGGCGAATGGAACGACTGCTTGCGTTAGGTGGCGATGCGGAGTTAGCTGCCAAGGAAGACGATGCCAAGGCCAACCGCTTTAAACCTGTGGTGAAATTTTTCGGACCGATAACGCTCGATGGTGGAAGTAATGAACATCGTTTTATTATGCCACAATACATTGGCTCGGTAAAAACTATGCTGGTAGCTGGTTATGAAGGCGCCTATGGAAAAACGGAGAAGGCAACACCCGTTCGCAAGCCGTTGATGGTATTGGCTACACTACCGCGTGTGTTGGGCCCGGAAGAATTGGTGAAGTTGCCTATTACCTTATTTACAAGTGAGAAAAATATCAAGAATGTAAAAATAGATATCAAAGTAAGCGGCCCGGTAACCATTGCAGATGAAGCTACGCGTACGGTAGCGATGGGTGGTGAAACCGATCTCACGCTCGACTTTGGTTTGCTTGTCAAAGGCGAGACCGGGATTGCTAAAGTTCAGGTAACAGCTACATCTGGCAATTATTCGGCAACAGATGAAATTGAAATAGAAGTACGCAATCCAAATCCTCCGGTTACTAAAGTGCTGGATGCCGTGTTGGAAGCTGGCAAAACATGGACAGGTTCTGTAGTTCCGCTAGGCATTGTGGGTACTAATTCTTCGGTACTCGAAGTTTCCAGCCTGCCACCCGTTAACCTAGGTCAGCGCATGCGATACTTGTTACAATATCCCTACGGTTGTATTGAACAGACCACCTCCTCAGTGTTCCCGCAATTGTATCTCGATAAAGTGAAATCGCTCACTGAAGAAGAGAAGAGTGTTATTCAACGAAATGTAAAAGCTGGAGTAGAGCGTTTGAAAACATTCATTAATCGCGATGGTGGATTTTCATACTGGCCGGGTCACGAAGACTCGGATAGCTGGGGTACTACCTATGCTGGTCATTTCCTGATCGAGGCTGAAGCCAAAGGCTACTATGTGCCGAACGATATGATCAAGCGTTGGAAAAAATATCAGAAGAACAAAGCTCAGGGCTGGCGCAAAAACCAGGAGTACAGCAGCAGCGAACTCATTCAGGCCTATCGTCTATATGCGTTGGCCCTTGCGGGCGATCCGGAACTAGGTGCGATGAACCGTTTGCGTGAACAAGGAAACATGCCAGCCACCGCTGCATGGATGTTGGCCGCTGCTTATGTTAAAGCGGGTCAGCCCGAGGCAGGCAAAAAGTTGATTGAGAAACTTCCTACTACTGTGAAGCCTTACCAGGAGATGGCTTATTCCTATGGGTCCGACCTCCGCGACAAAGCGATCATGCTGGAAACGCTATTATTGCTCAATGACCGAGCGCAAGGATTTGAATTGGTAAAAGAAATCTCAGAGTCTATGAGTAACTCATCGTATTGGATGAGCACGCAAACGCTCGCGTGGTGCCTGAAATCTGTGGGTGCCTATGCCGGAGGAGAGAAGGGTGATTTGAAATTTACCTATAACTACAACGGCAAAGAAGTTACAGCCAATACGGAGATGACCATCGCACAGGTTTTGTTACCTGCTGATGGATTGAAACCGGGCAACCTGAAGATTACCAGTGGCAGCAAGGGCGCATTGTTTGTACGAGTGATTACCGAAGGTGTACCAGCGCGGGGTGCGGAAGAAGATGGTGAGAAAAATCTCTCAATCAATGTTACGTACACCAACTCGGATGGCGGAGTGATTGATCCCGTACAACTGGAACAGGGCACTGCCTTTGTAGCTACGGTTACCGTGTTCAATCCCGGCATGCGCGGTATCTATAAAAACCTGGCGCTAAACCAGATCTTCCCTTCGGGGTGGGAGATCAATAATTTACGCCTCACGGGCGATGATGGCGCGCGTATCACAGGCGATGTGCCTACCTACCAGGACATCCGCGATGACCGGGTGTATACCTATTTTGATTTGGGTGCTAATCAGCGTAAAACATTTAAAGTATTATTGACAGCGAGTTATGCCGGCAGTTATTATTTACCGGCCGTGAGTTGCGAAGCGATGTACGACAATGCAATATATGCACGGAAGAAAGGTAGAGTGGTGGACGTGCTTAAGAGGGTGGTGCATTAATTTATAAATATGAATTTATCCGGACCCTTTCTGTATCGCGTGGAGCTGCATAAGAAAGTGGTTCATGCTACAGGCTCAGGTCTTTGTAATCAATATGGTTTAGTAGTTGATTTAACAAAGGCGATACATCATAAAATTATTACAACTGATTGCAGGAGGATTTTACTTGATTTTCAGGAAGTTGACTTAAAACTTCAGTGGTCAGAAATTTTCAATTTGGTTAGAATGTATGAAACCTCCATGCCAGAATTTTATAACATCACGGTTGGGTGTGTTTTTAATTCCAGTGGATTAGAGTTTGCGAATTATTGGCGGGATGTTGGTCTGGCCCGGGGTTTTACTATTCAAATTTTTCCAACTCTTAAAGAAGCAGAAACATGGCTTATGAATGAATAGAGAAGGAAGTTACAAGAGCGCAGTTCCTTCAGACTCCACGATTGATGAAATGAAATATTTTATAGGTGAAGTCCTTTAAATTTGAAAATTATCGTGCAAAAACTCCGCTAAGAATTTAGAATGAAAAGTAACATCAGCGTAATGAAAAAATCAATCTCAACCTTACTTGCTTTTACACTCCTTGTGTTTGCCTTAGGTTGTCAACCCGCAAAAGAAGTTGCCACCGACCGAGCCTGGTGGAAAGAAGCAATTGTGTACCAGATTTACCCCCGCAGTTTTAAAGACAGCAATGGCGATGGGGTGGGAGATTTGAAAGGAATAATTTCAAAGCTTGATTATATCCAAAGTTTAGGCGTTACAGCCGTATGGCTCAACCCCATTTATAGTTCACCCAATGACGACAATGGGTATGACATCAGTGATTACCGAAACATCATGCAGGATTTCGGAACGATGGAAGATTTTGATGCTTTGTTGAAGGGCCTACACGAAAGGAACATCAAACTGGTAATGGATGTGGTAGTCAATCACAGTAGCGATGAACATGAATGGTTTAAGCAAAGCCGGAGTTCTCGCACCAATCCATATCGCAACTATTATCATTGGTGGAATGCCGATCGCGGCAAGCCTGCTCCGCGCTATAGCTTGTTTGATGTTAATCACGATGCCTGGATGTATGATTCGTTGACGGATGCTTACTATTTACACTACTTTTCACGTAAGCAACCCGACTTAAACTGGGAGAATCCCAAACTCCGGAAGGAAGTTTATGACATCATGAAGTTTTGGGCTGATAAAGGTATTGATGGTTTTCGTCTCGATGCATTTCAGTTTGCGGCCAAAGACACATTGTTTCCAATCTTACCCGAGGGATATGAAAAGAATTTCGTCAGGTACTATGCGATGGGTCCTGGTTTGCACGAGTGCCTGAAAGAGATGAACGAGCAAGTCTTTAGTAAGTATGATGTGATGAGCGTTGCCGAAGGTGCCGGAAATTCATTTGAAGATGCGCATAACCTGGTGGACGCTGAACGGAAGGAATTGAACATGGCCTACGCTTTTGAAGGGGTTGACATTGCGAAAATGGAAGGGTATAGTCTCCTTCACTTTAAAGAAGTATTTAGTCGGTGGGACAGTGCCTTTGCAAATAAAGGATGGTTATCAATTTTTCTGGCCAACCACGACCAGGCCCGCATGGTGAGCCGGTTTGGAAATGATGACCCGGCTAATCGGGACTTGTCTTCTAAAATGCTCTCTACGTTTATTATGACGATGCGGGGCACACCGTATTATTACAATGGCGATGAATTAGGTATGACCAATGCCGGATTCGAAAAGATCGAGGATTATCGCGATATGCCCGCACTTAATGAATATCAGAATCAGAAGAACATTGGTGGTGATTTGCAGAAATTTCTGGAGCGCTTAAGATTTGAATCCCGCGACAATGGCCGCACGCCCTTTCAATGGGATAGCACAATCAATGCTGGATTTACCAGCGGCAGCCCGTGGTTAAATGTGAACCCGAACTATACAACCATCAATCAGGCCAATCAAGAAAAAGACCCGGCAAGTTGCCTCAATTATTTCAGAAGTTTAACTGCTCTGCGCAAAGCAAACCCGGCCTTGATTTATGGAAAATATACATTGCTGGATAAAGTAAACCCGGCAGTATATGCTTATACCCGGGAAGAGGGAGATCAGAAGATATTGATTGTTTTGAATTTTTCGGATTCAAGTGCAACGACTGAGATTTCAATACCTGCTGATGCCAAAGTGCTTTTGTCGAATTACAGTGATGGGCCTGCGTCTGCAGATCAGGAATCGATTATGTTAAGACCTTACGAGGCGATAATTTATAAACTCTAACAAAAATAGTATGATCGTATACGGCATCAAGAACTGCAACACGGTAAAATCGGCTGTGGAGTGGCTGAAGAAAAATAAAATTGAGTTTGAATTTCACGATTACAAAAAGTCGGGCATCACGGCAAGTAAGTTGAGTGACTGGAGTAAACAGGTTGGGTGGGAGAGTCTGGTAAACAAACGCGGCACCACGTGGCGCCAATTGGATGAACCTACTCAGAAAAAAGTGACATCTGAAAAAACTGCCATTGCCCTGATGCTGGAAAAGACCAGCGTTATTAAACGCCCTTTGATTGAGGAAAATGGAAAGGTTGTTTTGCTCGGCTTTGATGAGGATGAGTATAAAAATAAATTGTAATGGGCTTATTCTCTTTTCTTAAATCGGATAAACCAACCTACACCGATAAAGTGTGGCGAACCAGACACATCGCCTGGCGGGGTATGATCACAGAAGCACTGAAAGCGCTGACACAAGATGAAATCGCTATTGTCTTTACGTTCTTTGATAAGACACAACAAGAAATAACAGACTTCCTTAAGCAATCCAATGTACCCTATTTTCAGATTACCGCTGAATTAACCGGAGAGGCTGCCGGACAGGAAAAGGTTGTTTTTCTTTGCGATGCTGGGTTGATTCACTCAACTGCTTTGCAGGGGCTACTCACTACCTGGTCGGGTAAAACTAAAGTAACATTCTTGTTTGCCGGGCATTATCCGTTGGCTTCCAAAGGACAACCGGTCATTCAAAAACTGAATACCTCGTTTCCGAAATCTGAAATAATTTTTTGCTCTTCATTGGACGATCCATCGTTTGCAATTTTTGGTTCAGACCGCTTGGTTGACGTGCTCGATAAGCTTGGGATGAAGGAAGATGAAGCCATAGAACACACGTTGGTAACCAAGGCGATGGAAAACGCCCGGAAGAAAGTTGAAAGCAGTGTACGAAGTGAAATTGCAGCCAACTCAGAGGAAGAGTGGTTTGCTAAGAATGTGAAGAAGAAATAGAGTCGCATATGTAGTAAGTTTGTGGAGGGTGATGCGAACAGTCCTGAAGAAATACCGATACTTTTTACTGGCAACCTTCCTGTTGTTGGTGCTTTACTATTTTTCTTTGCCTGACTTGCTCTTCCATGATTCATATTCAACTGTATTGGAAGATCGTGAAGGAAAATTGCTGGGTGCTACCATTGCGGATGATGGTCAATGGCGATTCCCGGAAGGAAACCCGGTGCCGGAAAAATTTAAGGACGCCCTGCTTCTTTTTGAGGACAAGCGATTTTATAGCCACCCCGGAGTTGACGTTCTCTCAATGTTGCGCGCAACTCGACAGAATCTGAATGCAGGAAAGGTTGTAAGCGGGGGTAGCACCATTACTATGCAGGTGATTAGGTTGGCCCGCAAGAATAAATCACGAACATTTTTTGAAAAGATAATCGAGATGGTCCTTGCCACCCGGCTTGAACTCCGCTACCCGAAAGATGAAATACTTGCACTCTATGCGGCACATGCTCCGTTTGGAGGCAACGTGGTAGGCATGGAAGCTGCCTGCTGGCGTTACTTTGGTCGTGACGCGTCAGAGTTAAGCTGGTCGGAGGCGGCTTTGCTTGCGGTGCTTCCTAACAATCCATCACTCATTCATCCCGGAAAAAATCGGGAGGTATTGAAAGCAAAACGCGACCGCCTATTAACCCGACTTATGCAATCGGGTAAAATGGATTCGACCACGTTTGAGCTTTCACTTGCTGAGGTTATTCCTGAAAACCCGCTACCACTTCCGCGCAGTGCGTATCACTTATTGACACGAGCGATTAAAGAAGGCCATGCCCAAACGCGGGTGAAGAGTACATTGGATTTTCCTTTGCAGGAACGGGTAAACCAGATTGTTGCCGATCACCAACAAGTATTAAAAGGTAATCAGGTATTTAACGCAGCTGCGCTGGTGCTGGATGTTAAAACGGGTAAGGTACTTGCTTATACAGGCAATGCTCCTGCCGGGCATGAGCACGGTGAACAGGTTGATATCATTCAGGCCCGTAGAAGTACAGGGAGTATTCTGAAACCTTTTCTATTTGCTGCAATGCTTGACGAAGGAAAACTATTGCCAGGCACCTTACAGCCCGATATCCCAACGCTCATTAATGGGTTTTCGCCAAAGAATTTTACCAAAGAACACGATGGAGCAGTGGCTGCAGATCAGGCGCTGATTCGTTCTTTGAATATTCCCGCAGTTCATGAGCTAAGAGAATATCGCTATGAAAAGTTTTATGAACTGTTGAAGCGAATCGGACTTACTACGCTAAACCAACCAGCGGATCACTATGGATTATCCTTAATTCTGGGTGGGGCTGAGGGCACTCTTTGGGATATTACCGGGGCCTATGCTTCGATGGCACGCACCCTACAAAATTATTTTGAAGTTCCCGGAAAAACCCGTTACGACAAAAGCGATTTTCATTCTCCGGTGTATCTTAAATCAGATTCAGTAAGGCGAAATAATCCGGAGGAAAGTAGCTGGTTAAGTGCAGCATCCATTTATCTCACCTTCGATGTATTGAAAGAAGTATATAGGCCTGGTGAAGAAACGGGGTGGCGTCTTTTTAATAGTACAAAGAAGATCGCCTGGAAAACTGGCACCAGTCATGGCTTGCGCGATGGTTGGGCCGTGGGGGTTAATGGCAATTATGCGGTGGGTGTTTGGGTGGGGAACGCGGATGGTGAAGGCCGGCCGGGGCTCACAGGGACGGAATCGGCATCGCCTATTATGTTTGATATCTTCTCGCAATTACCGGATAACAATTGGTTTGAGATTCCCATGACAGAATTAAACGAAGTTCAGATATGCAGTCGGAGCGGAATGCGAGCAACAGAATTGTGTTCAGAAAAAAAAGCAATAAAAATTCCTCAGGCCGGATTACAAAGCCCACCCTGTCGCTACCATCAAAGTGTGCACCTCTCTTTGGATTCAAAGTATCGGGTTCATGCCGATTGTGAGTCAATCAGCAGGATGAAATCTGTTTCGTGGTTTGTGTTGCCGCCTGTTCAGGAGTATTATTTCAAGTCAAAGAACTTAAGTTATAAAGCCCTTCCGCCATTCCGTGGCGATTGTGTCAATCCATCATCGGTTGCTTCTATGGATCTGATTTATCCAAAACCCAATGCGCGGATTTTTATTCCCCGCGAACTGGATGGTGAGTTGGGAAGTGCTTTGTTTGAAGTTGCCCACCGCCAGTCTTCGGCTACGGTGTACTGGCACATGGATGGCAACTACCTTGGCGCCACGCACAGCACTCATCGTTTTGCTGTTGCCCCCCACTCTGGGCTGCATACTCTCACCTTGGTTGATGATCAAGGCACAGTTTTAGAACAGCGGTTTAGTGTCGTGGAAAGAAATTGATGGCCGCATAAACCTGTGTTGTTTTGCGTGTTAACAAAACAATGTTTACCTTCATAAACAATTTGGGGCATCTATGCTACCCCATTTATTTTTTTAAACTTAGTCAGGTTTAATTTTTTTGACTGTATTTAACCAAAAGCCTATGCACCGCCAGTGTCTATTGTTCGCTGCTTTACTCTTAGTCTTTCCAAGCCTTCAGGCGCAGGATAAACCTCATACCGACCAATCCCTTTATGTGGTGATCGGTGCGTTTGCCATTCCGCGTAATGCGATTGAGTTTACCGAGAATGCCAAAAAACAGAACTATCCGGCCGTTTTCGAGCTCAATCCCAAGCGTAAACTTTTCTATGTGTATGTGCTGCATACAGAAGACAGGAAGGCAGCCATCAATGAATCAATCCGGCTTCAGAAACAATCACCCTACACCGACACCTGGGTATACTCGGGTTTGTTAGGAGATAATCCACAGGTAGTTAAAATTAATGATGCTGAAAGAAAGGAGGCGATTGATCAATTGAAAGTAGATAGTAAACCCGTTACTGAAAGTACATCCATTGTTGCAGCTGAGGTAATTAAGAAGGAAGGAAGTGACTTAAATGGTACGATTGAAGGGGTTAAGCCGGCTGGAGACTCTATTAAGGTAGCTACTGCAAAACCTGAAATAATCGAGGAGGTGCCTGGGACAAAACCCTTTCTTTTTCGCATTCAGGCATTGGTAGATGGTGATACACTGGCCGGTGATGTAGATTTCTTTGATGCGGATGCAACCAACAAGAACAGAAAAGCAGCAACGTATCGCGGTAATGATTGGGTTAATGTAAAGCCAATAAATAAGTCTGGAAATATATTGCTGGAGTGTGAAGTCTTTGGCTATCGGAAGGTTCAACTCCCAATCAATTATAATGCCCCCGAGGCGACTGATGGTGTGAAGGTTGATGGGAATAAGGTAGTAGTACCATTTGAGTTGGTGCGGTTGCAAAAGGGGGACAAGGCCATAATGTTCAATGTTTACTTCTATAAAGATGCTGCGGTGATGCGACCTGAGTCCCGCTATGAGGTAAATAGTTTGCTGGAGATGCTGCAGGAGAATCCAAAATATAAGATCCGCATACATGGACACACCAATGGGAAGTCGGCAGGCAAGATTATTTCTATGGGTGAAAGCAAAAATTTCTTTCAGCTCAACAAAGACAATAAGGAGGGCTATGGTTCGGCAAAGAAATTATCAGAAGAGCGGGCCCTTTTAATTCAAAAGTATCTTACTGAAAACGGAATAGATGTGGGCCGCACGCAAGTGAAAGCCTGGGGTGGAAAGCACCCAATTTATGAAGTAGACCATGCCTCGGCACATGCCAATGTGCGAGTTGAGATTGAAATTCTGGATAATTAGAAGGTCAAAGCTGCAAATTCTATATTGAATTACCCCTTATCCGCAGGGTAGGATTTGTTGTTTACTTCCAGAAAGTATTAAATTGGAGGCTATTACCAAAAAACCCGGTATGCGAAAATCGATCTGCACCCTTCTTTTGTTAGTGATATGTGGTTTCCTTCACGTATCCGCACAGACCAAAGCTGAAACAAATCACTATGTAGTTATAGGCGTATTTGCCAAACTTAGTAATGCCGTGCGACTTACTGATAAGGCTAATCAAATGGGATTTAATGCGACATATGCGATTAATCCACGCCAAAAATGGAATTATGTTTACCTGCTCCAAACAACAGACAAAAGAAAAGCATGGGCTTTCGCCATTCGAATGCGGGCTGAAACTGAATATAAGGACGCCTGGGTTTTCTCCGGTCAATTAGGACAGGGCCAGCCAGTAGTGGTTGAAGAGAAGCCAGTAGAGAAACCTCCAGTAGTAGTTATTGAGCCTGTTGAAAAGGATACTGTTGAAGTGAAAAAAGATTCAGTGGCAATTATAGTACCACCGGTGGTAGAGGAAAAACCAGTTGTTATAAAACCGGCAGGAAAGCCCTTCTTATTTAAACTTGAAAATCAAAGTGATGGCACCCCAGTAACGGGCGAAGTTCATGTTCAGGAATCTGCTAATGCGACCCGCTACCAGGTCTTTAAAGCCAACGAGATTGTTTATATAGAGGCCCCGCAAAATTCCCGGGGTAATTACGTTATTACTACCCAGGCCGCGGGTTTTCAGCCAGTAAGCGTTATTCTAAGTTATAAAGACCCAAGCCCCGAGGTAGGACCTGAAGGGGAAGCAATCGTTCCCCTTGAGTTGGGTCGCGTAAAGCGCGGAGATTATATCGATTTTACTAACGTGCGATTCTTCCGTAATTCTTCAATACTCGATCCGGTATCTCAGAATGAGTTGGACGGCCTGGTTGATTTAATGAAAGAATCAACTGGTTATAAGATCCGTGTGCATGGTCATTGTAATGGCACGAATGATAAGGAAGGTTCGATTCTGGGTAGCAGCACAAACTTCTTTGCGTTGGATCCAACCAAGAATAAAATCGGCAAGTTTTCTGCTAAAGAGTTGACTACTGAAAGAGCCGCTACCGTAAAAGCTTACTTAGTCAGTCAGGGGATAGATGCATCGCGAATCGATACCAAAGGCGAAGGGGGTAAAATTCCGTTGTACCCTAGTGGCGGTACCTTGGCTCAGTATAACGATCGTATAGAAGTGGAAATCACCAAGCGATAGAGATAAATCATAGAACAAAATGGATCGTCCGGTTATTATAAGTGACCGGACGATTTTTTTACATCGTCATCGCTTTTAAAATGTCGTGCTGAGTAATGATGTGTGCTTTCTCCTGATCATCGCGCACCAACAAGGCCTTATTGTTTTTGTTGAGAAGGGAGGAGAGTACGTCCAATGTGCTATCCAGCGCTACCACCTGCATTGGCTTGTCCATAATTTCACCTACTGTTTTATCTTTCAGTGACGGGTCATAAATAATTTTTTCAACTAACGTAGCTGTCGTTACACTTCCTACAAACTCATTGCCTTCCACTACTGGCAATTGATCAACACCCTCTTTATTCATAATGCGAATGGTTTCGCCAATGGTTGAGGTTTTTGATACGGTGTGCAGGCTTTCCTTTCCGTTTCTTCTGTCAATAATTTCGCGTGCTGTTCCGTATGCACGTTCCTCCAGAAACCCATGGTCTTTCATCCACATGTCATTATATACTTTATTGAGATAACGTGTTCCGTGATCTGGGAGCAAAATCACCATTACATCATCTTTCTTAAGATTTTCTTTTGCATACTCTAAGGCCCCGTGTAAGGCGGAACCGCTACTCCAACCTACAAAGAGGCCTTCTTCTTTGGAGAGTCTTCTGGCTGCAATGGCGCCATCTTTATCAGTTACTTTTATGAAAAGGTCAATAACATCGAAGTCAACATTTTTGGGTAAGATGTCTTCACCAAACCCTTCCGTCAGGTACGGGTATATTTCGTTTTTGTCGAAGATGCCAGTCTCTTTATATTTTTTAAATACAGAACCATACGTGTCGATTCCCACCGCCACCAGGTCGGGTTTTTGTTTCTTCAGGTACCGGGCAGTACCACACATAGAGCCTCCGGTACCAACAGTAGCTACATAATGCGTAATCTTTCCTCCGGTTTGCGTCCAGATTTCAGGTCCCGTGGTTTCATAATGCGCCTGAGCATTTGAAGGATTATCGTACTGATTAGGGTAGATTGAATTAGGAATGTCTTTATTTAATTTCCGGGCAACAGAATAATAGGAGCGTGGATCGTCAGGCTCAACGTTAGTTGGGCACACAATAACTTCGGCTCCTACTGCACGCAAAATATTAATCTTCTCTTGCGATTGCTTATCAGCCATGGTAAAGATGCACTTATACCCTTTGGCTACGGCCGTCAGTGCCAGGCCCATGCCGGTGTTTCCTGAAGTGCCCTCGATGATTGTTCCACCCGGTTTTAAAGTACCTGCCTTCTCAGCATCTTCAATCATCTTTAACGCCATTCGGTCTTTCGTAGAATTTCCCGGATTGAAGTATTCTACTTTCGCCAGCACGGTTCCGGCAATCCCTTGGGTCACTTTGTTAAGGCGAACCATGGGGGTATTACCAATTGTTTCGATGATCGAATTATAAATCATAGTGAATAGAATTATTGAGGGTCAAAAGTACAAAGAATGAAGCTAACGGGAGTTAGCCATTCACAGAAAAATCAGGCTGTTGCGCCTGCTAACAGGTAAAGCACCGCCATGCGAACGGCCACGCCATTTTCGACCTGATCCAGAATGATTGAATTTTGTGAATCAGCAGCATCGCTACTCAATTCGACACCCCGGTTGATGGGGCCAGGGTGCATGATTACAATTGGCTTTTTCAGACTGTCAAGAATCTTTTTTGTGATGCCGTAGTAAAGGGAATATTCACGCAATGAAGGAAAATATTTTATTTGCTGTCGCTCCAGTTGAATTCGCAACACGTTTGCTACATCGCACCACTCCAACGCTTTCTTAACATCTAACTCAATCTGTACTCCCAGGGAATTTATAAACTTTGGTAACAGCGTAGGTGGCCCGCATACCATCACTTTGGCTCCCAACTTTTGCAAAGCAAAAATGTTGGACAAGGCAACCCGGGAGTGTAGGATATCACCAATGATGGCTACTTTCTTTCCTTCCACATCACCTAATTTTTCGCGGATTGAGTAGGTGTCAAGCAATGCTTGGGTTGGGTGTTCATGGGTGCCATCGCCAGCATTTACAATGTTGGCTTTAATATGCTTGGCTAAAAAATGAGGTGCTCCTACGCTGGCATGTCGCATCACTACCATGTCAACCTTCATGGCCAGAATATTATTCACCGTGTCCAATAATGTTTCTCCTTTTTTAACTGAGCTGGTGGAGGCTGAAAAATTGACTACATCAGCGGATAATCTTTTCTCGGCTAATTCAAATGATAGCCGGGTGCGCGTAGAGTTTTCGAAAAATATATTGGCAATAGTTACATCGCGCAGGGAAGGCACTTTCTTGATGGGCCGGTTTATAACTTCTTTAAACGTGTCAGCAGTTTCAAAAATTAATTCAATGTCTTTCGCTGTAATATTTTTGATGCCTAGTAAGTGCCTTTGACTGAGTGTTGACATTGCGTTTAATCCTTGTTATTGATTAACCAAATCCTATTTTGTTTATGTCCCTGGGCAACTAATTCAACCAGTACCCGTTGCGATTCAATGGTGTTCACATATTTTCCAACATAATCTGCAGCAATGGGGAGATCGCGTGTGTGTGTACGGTCCACCAGCACTAACAACTCTACCTTCTCAGGTCTTCCAAAGGCAATCATGGCATCTAATGCCGCCCGAACGGTGCGGCCCGTGAAGAGTACATCATCAATCAGGATTACGTGCTTTCCTTCAATCACAAATGAAACTCTCGTTTCGCTTGCTTTGGCAGGCGTATCTCGCCTCCTAAAATCATCGCGATAGAAAGTAGCGTCTAGGTACCCCATGGGCACCTCTTTCTTTGTTAATTCTAGTAGCCTCTTTTGAATGAGTTCAGCTAAAAAAATGCCTCTGGGCTGAAGACCCAGGATAACACTATTTTCAAAAGAATCGTGATTTTCAATCAGTTGCTCGCAAAGGCGGCTGAGGGTGATATCCAGCAGGTCCGAATCAAGAATGAGTTTCTTCTGCATACGCCTGCGCAAAATTAGCAAAAAGGAATGGTTTCCTATTGATATTTGAGCTTGTTGATAAAAAACACTTTCCGGTAGCCACTCTCATTTCCGGTTAGTCGATTTCTCACTTTTTGAACACCGGAAGCAAAAAAGTGCTGTGTGTACCAGTAGTCAAGCATACTGGACTCCGTGTCTTTTTCTTTAACCACATCAGTTTCAAATTTTGATTTAACCGGATCGGCCATCTTTCCTTCCAGCACCTGATCGTCTTTTATTATCTTGGAGCGGATTAAATTATCATAGAAGTAAAGCAGAACGATTCGATTATCACCTGGGGCAATTTTAACTAATTGCTGGAGCTCAAAAGTTTTAACATCATTAATTTCAAAGCTATTGTCCCATTTTAATTTTCCCTCTGAGTCAAAACCAATTACAACGGCATGAGTGTATTGATAACCATCAAAGATTCTGTCCCCGCGCATTAGCGGATTAGACATTCCATACCCTCCTCTCTCAGAGGTATACGTGTATCTTGGGTAGAAGGCTTCTCCCAACATAATATATTGATTTCCATATGGAACTACCTCCTGAACAAGAAAGCGATAGTTAAATCTAATCTTCTTGCCCATTATCTTTCTTCGTTCTATTCTTTCTTTAACCCGCTTTTCTCTCCGAGCCTTCATATAGCTGAAAAAATTTTCCAGGTCACCAAAATTATAGTAGTTGATTTTGTATTCACCCACCTGATTTATTTCTGCTACAAATATTCCTCTTGAGTACTCTATATTATGACTTCCATATACCCCGGCAACAACCTGAATGTCGTTTGGCATTTTTACTGAACGCCCAAAGATCAGATTCTTATTAGCTTCTGGCTCCAAAACAGTAGTTTTAATAAGATCACCTTCGGCATCATAATTTCTAATCCAGAGGCAATTTTTTCTTTCAAAATTCTTTGCACTCACAATTACATCGACTGTTCCGTTTGGATAAGTTTTTATCTGATTAAGTTCTCCACGTTCATTAAAAAAACCGGGAAGAATTTTAGATCGTTGAGATGTAAAACTATAGAATAGAACCAAGGGCCTATAGTTAAAATAGCCACCGATCATTACTCCGCCACTGGTTATTTCGAAATCAGTTGGATTGAAAGGAATTAGATTCCTGATTGTGTGAACTCCGTATGTTCCATCCTGAATTTTTGTAGCCACCACCTGAAAGTCTCCTGATGAATAGGAGCCTGATTTAAGAAGAATAAAAACGAGATCATCTTTTGATTTCACATGAGATACTCTAAGCGCTTTCTGCATGGAAATGTAACCATGCCAGTTTTCTTTCAGCGTTGTATCTACTTTAATTATTTCAAGTTGGTCGTCTACTCTGCCAACTATTCTACGATAGATCAACAACCCATTTTCTTCGAGAGAAGTTACATGATGCTTTTCAATTTCATTCTGTTCATTCAAGATGAGTTCATAGCGAGCTTGTTGATCCACTTGCGCCAGGCAGGCGGAAAAAATAAGATAGAATAAGATGAAGTTAGCGTATTTCAACTTTGTTAATATAGAAGACATATCGGGTAGGATCTTCGATATGCCGAGATGTGTCCTTTACATTTTGATACCCCCATACATAGAATGAATTCCTATACCAAAACCGAATAAAGCTGTTGCTTTCTGAATCGTTTCTCACAATCTCGGTTGGATTTTTGAGCTGGATGGCTATTGTGTCAGCAATTGCAGCTCCATCTAATTTATTAGATGTGATTTTTATTTCCTTTTCTTTTTTGAATGCCAAAGCAACTCTTTCTTCATGAAAAATAAAATCAGAAGTCTGCTCAAGTCCATTTAATTTTTTATCTTCCAGTTTTAAACCGTAATCCTGGATTCGCTTGCCGTGTGCATCAAAGATTACTAAAGAGGCGTGGATCATTTTTGATTCGCTTGTTTGTGACGTATTATACTGATAAGGTGTATTGTAATATCGATTCATAAACGGATTGTAGCCATAAGGAGAATAACCATAATAAGGAACTCCATAATTATTGTTCCAATAAGGATAAGAATTCAAACTAGTCGCAGGTAGATAAACTTCCGTTAGCAAGGCAAATCCTTGAGGTTGTTCTTCCAACCGCATGGGGGTGGCATAGGTTTTAAAATCTGGAATTTCACCAACTTTATTTGCCTGTTGCGATTTTAACTTAAGATTCGCTGCTCGTTTGGCACTCTGATAATCAAGAAAATGATCAAATTGCCCGAAGTCATAATAGTTGATAGGTTGTTCTGAAAAGGGATCTATAAGTGCTGTATATATCCCGCTGGCTAACTTTGAGTTTCCCACGGTCCAGGTTCCGGCTACCAGTAAGTCATCGTTTAGCAATGTTGTTGTCATTCCTGATAAAATTGTTTTTTTTGAATCCATCTCCATAATATCCTCAAGGAGTAGGGCTCCACTCGTATCAAAAGTTTTTAGGACTAACCTCATTTTTTGCTTGCTGGTACGGTCCGCAATCAAAGTATTGAATGTATTGTTTGTGTTTGCTCTTACATCCAAGAGCTCGGTATCTGAAATAAAAAAGCCAGGAACAAGTTTTGCTTTTTCAGATTCTAGATCATAAAGCAATATGGCCGGTTCATTGGATACATATCCTCCCAAGGCTATACTGTTTCCCAATGGAATGAAATGAGTTATGCGAAAGGAGAGTTCCTGTTTGATAGAGTTTCTTTTGATATTCTTCGAACTAGCCGATATTGTAAAGAGGGTTAATTCGCTGGCTTCATGCTCCCCAAGTCGGAACAAGAGATAAATAAGGTTGTTTTTATATTCATAGCCCACAAGGCGCAAGCGGTTTTCAATGTCCAATTCAAGAGACCAAATTTCCTGAAGTGTGGTATCAAGTCGGATTAGTTCCCACAATTGCTTTCCCTCCTTGAATTTTTCTTTGTCGCGTACCAGAATAAGGCCATCTTCCTTCATTGAGATAAGAATAAATTCCTGATCACTGAGTTTCTGCTCTTGCTCAAAGCGTGCCGATTGAAAAATTTGTGCGGAGACTCCCACGGGTAGCAATAGCATGAACAGCAGCGTCTGCCGCAGGACGATCGACCTGATAACAAAAGTCTGCATTTTCATTGCTATCTTATTCACTCAAACCAACCACCCAATCAAACTCCTCCTTTTTTACAGGTTGCACCGATAACCTGGAATTATTAACCAGGACCATATTACTTAATCGTTTATCTTTTTTTATGGTTCCTAATTCTACAGGAGTTTTCAATTTTCTAACGGGTTTGATGTCCACAGCCACCCACTCATTGTCCTTGGGGTCCGGGTAATATTCGCGGGTAACTTCGGCAATGCCGACCGCTGCTTTATCGTCCATGCTATGGTATATAAAGACAAGGTCTCCTTTTTTCATCGCCTTCAGATTATTACGCGCCTGAAAATTCCGTACGCCATCCCAAACGGCCTTTTTTTCTCTTACTAAATCCTCCCAGGAAAACGTGCTGGGCTCTGTTTTTAAAAGCCAATAGTTCATAGTGAAACGATGTTTATTTTAGTATTGCGTTAAGTCCTTGAAAGTAACTAAAATAGCGAATTGTATTCGTATTTTTCCGGTGTTTCGTAGAAATGAAGCTCAATGAAGGTTCTGATAATTCGGTTTTCATCCATAGGTGATATAGTTCTCACTACCCCGGTGATTCGTGGATTAAAGACTCAATTGAATGATTCTGAGATTCACTTTGCAACGAAAGTTCAGTACAAGGGTATTCTTGAAAATAACCCTTATGTTGATAAATTGTTCTTGCTTGAAAAGGACTTATCCACATTGATTGGGGAGCTTCGTAAAGAGAAGTATGATTTTATCATCGATCTGCACAACAATTTGCGAACCCGAATTATTAAAACTGCATTAGGAGTAAAATCCTACAGTTTTAACAAGCTCAATCTCGAGAAGTGGCTTTTGGTAAATTTTAAGATCAATAAACTTCCTTCGCTTCATATTGTTGATAGGTACCTGAATGCGGTGCAGGAGTTGGGGGTTAAAGCTGATGCCTTAGGTCTTGATTATTTTATTCCGGATAAAGACGAAGTGCCTGTAGAATGGCTTCCGGAAACACACCGACAGGGTTTTGTAGCATATGCAATTGGGGCGCAGCACAATACAAAAAAACTGCCTGTAACCCGAATGATTGAACTGTGCGATAAGATCAATAGGCCAATTGTATTGTTGGGTGGGCAAGAAGATTTTTCAACGGCTGAACAAGTCAGAATTTTTTTTGAACGACCGATGACCAGTGAGTTTGAAGCAGGGTTGAAGGAGCTAAACAAGAAGACGACAATCTATAATGCCTGTGGAAAGTTTAATTTGAATCAGTCGGCCAGCCTTATAAAAAGTGCACACTATGTATTTACCCACGATACAGGCCTGATGCATATTGCGGCTGCATTTAAAAAAGAGATCTTTTCTATCTGGGGAAATACTATTCCGGAGTTTGGAATGTATCCCTATCGTACAAAGTTTACTATTCTGGAGAACAAGAAAATTGACTGCAGGCCATGCTCAAAAATCGGACATCAGGTTTGCCCGAAAGGTCATTTCAAGTGCATGAATGAAATCGTCTTTGATTTTTATTTGCCTTAACCTAGTAGGCCCTTACCAATTTGCCATCCATATAATTAAGATAGGAACGGTTTACTACGCGCATACCACCAGGCGTTGGGTAGTTGCCTGTAAAATACCAATCACCCGAATGACCGGGTATCGCTTTGTGAAGGCTTTCTATAGTTTGGAAAATTACCTGGATGTCGGCTTTCATTCCGGTAGGCCGCACGATATCGGTTATTTTTTCAGAAATTTCTTCGTAGGTAAATTGGTCGTATAAACGCTTCACGTAATTGGTTGGTACCTGATCTTGTTCAGCTTGCTGACATTGTTCATACACTTCACCCAGCAAATAATCTTTTCCTTGTTCTTTAATGAGTTCGATCACCGCCCGAAAAGCTACAAATTCACCCATTTTACTCATGTCAATTCCGTAGCAATCAGGGAAGCGGATTTGCGGTGCTGATGAGACAACGATTACTTTTTTGGGTTCCAGCCGATCCAGCATTTTAAGAATGCTTTTCTCCAATGTTGTTCCTCGTACAATCGAGTCATCAATCACAACCAGTGTATCTTTCCCTTTGTTTACCACTTCATACGTGGTATCATACACGTGAGCCACCATGTCATCGCGATGCACATCATCGGTAATAAACGTTCTGAGCTTTACGTCTTTGATCACAATTTTTTCGATCCGCGGACGGAAAGACAGAATATCTTCTAAAGAGTCAATTGATGGTTTTGAATCGATGATGATGTCTTTTTGCTTGTTTACAATATAATCTTCAATACCTGACATCATACCCAGGAATGCAGTTTCGGCAGTATTGGGGATATAAGAAAAAACGGTGTTCTTCAGATCAAAATTTATAGCCTTTAGTATTTGAGGCACCAGCAGTTTTCCAAGTTTTTTGCGTTCCTGATAAATTTCCGGATCTGTACCACGTGAAAAGTAAATGCGCTCAAAGCTGCAGGATTTTTTATCCAGGGCTTTCAGAATTTCCTGCTGTTGATATTCACCATTCTTATTAATGACCAGTGCGTGACCGGGATTTATTTCTTTGATCTGCGAGTAGTTAACGTTGAAGGCGGTTTTAATAGCTGGTTTTTCTGAGGCAACAACAACAACTTCATCATCGGCATAATAATAAGCGGGGCGAATGCCTGAAGGGTCGCGTACAACAAAAGCAGAGCCTGATCCGGTAAGGCCGGCCATTGTATAGCCACCGTCAAAATCTTTGCAAGCCCGCCTTAACACACGAGTTAAGTCGAGTTCGTTTTCGATGATGTCCGATACTTCTTTATTACTGTAGTCTTCTTTATATTTTTCAAATAAGTTTTGAACTTCCAGATCAAGAAAATGACCAATTTTCTCCATCACAGTTACTGTGTCCACCTTGTCTTTGGGGTGTTGGCCTAAGTCAACCAATACGTTGAAGAGTTCGTCTACATTGGTCATGTTGAAATTACCGGCCATTACCAGGTTACGACTGCGCCAGTTGTTCTGTCGGAGGAATGGGTGCACGTTTTCAATACTATTGAGGCCGTGAGTACCATAGCGCAAATGGCCAAGCCACAATTCACCACTAAAGGCAACATTTTCCTTCAGCCAGTTTTCGTCTCTGAACTTTTCCTTTCCCTCCTTTTGAGCTTTAATGTATTTCTTGCCAATTTTTTTAAACAGGTGGGCGACTGGTTGGCTTTTTACTGACCGGTAACGACTAAAAAAACGAAAACCCGGCTTTTGATCAATCTTTATGTTGGCGATTCCGGCTCCATCCTGCCCCCGGTTATGCTGTTTCTCCATCAAGATGTACATCTTATTAATAGCATAGGTTGGGCCATACTTTTCGATGTAGAATGAGAGAGGTTTACGCAATCGAATGAGGGCTATGCCGCATTCATGAAGGATGGAATCACTCATAAATTTGAATATTCAGGTCGCCCGTACCCACCGGCCTTTCAAAATTCAGCCTATGAGTAACTTTTAAAGTACAAAGGTAATCCGATTAATCCATCCCATCAACACACCAGGCAGAATGAAAAGATAGATTAGCACAATAACCAGAATCCCATGTAAAAGATTGCCCGAATAAGAATTTTTTATTGGGCTTGCATCCACGGACGGTTCCTTCATGAAAAGAAAGTATGGTATTTTAAGATAGAAAAAGAGTGAAACCACGGTGTTAACTAGGCCAATCACAAAAAGCCCAAGTAAAATCATGGTTTGTGTTTCCTGATAGGCGACCCAAAGTGAACTGAAAACAAGGAGTTTCGCTGTAAAGCCAGCGGTTGGCGGCAAGCCCGTTAATGCCACCATCCCGATCAGCATGGAGAATGCCGGGAAAAATGACAAACGCCCCAAACCTGTAAAGGAGGTAACATTGTCGGCCTTCAAAGAACTCTCATATTGATTAAGAACCGAAAAGACCAGAAAATTCATCGTCAGGAAAACGACTGAGTAGAACATCAGAAAATGAATGCCTTCCATCCCCAGAACTGCAAGCCCGATCAATAAGAAGCCTGAATGGGCTACCGAAGAGTATGCGAGCATACGTTTAGGATTGGTCTGTGCGAGGGCTGACAGATTACCCACCAGAATTGAGAGTATTGAAATGACTGCCACAATGGATTGCCACGGATAACCCGATTGGCCAAACAAGTGGATTGCTAATATAACTTTTACCAGAATTGCTATTCCAGCCAACTTCGGGACTACCGATAGAAAGGCAACAATCGGAGTGGGTGCCGATTCATATACATCTGGCGCCCATAGGTGAAAGGGTACTGCAGTTATCTTAAAAAGAAATCCAGCCAATGTTAGTAATGATGCAACAAGTAGCAAAGTGGATTTTGTTTCGATAAGTGTATTTAAAAATTGATCGGAAGAAAAATCAAGCGTACCCGCTAGCCCGTAAATCAGAGAGATTCCATAAATCATGCAAGCCGTAGCAGCCGTACCGAAAAGAAAATACTTCAAGCTTCCCTCTGAGCTTTTTTTGTCAAAGCCAAAGCCGGCAAGAATATATGAGCTAAGGGAAATTAATTCCAGCGAAAGCAGGACCATCACAAAGTTCATGCTCATGGCTAATAAACCTGAACCAAGCACAATGGCCGAGATAAGCAGAATATACTCCGATGAGGTGTCTTCTTTCTTTTGGGTGGATATAAGTACAGTTAAAAATCCACCGGTAAGAAAAAGGAGTTTAAAGAAAGAAGAAAAATCGTCTAGTCGCATCATACCACCAAAGAGAGAGGCTGGTTGTTGTGGCCAGGTTTCAATTACGAGGAAGAAAGAAATCACATAGGTTGCCAACGCAATACCATGGAGAAGGGCTTGCCTATTTTTTTTGAGGGTTAATCCCAGAATGATTGTAACGAGCATGGAAGCGATCAGCACTAATTCCGGCAACAAATGCCCAACACTTTCGGAAATGGTTGTAAGCTGATCCTTCAGGTCCATGAGGGCTTACGGAGTTATAATTTTTTCAAATGAAAACCAGGAGCCTACAAAATCGAGAGCAAAAGGATTAATGTAGTTCAGCAATAGTTGGGGAAGTATTCCAAAAACCAGAGCCGCAAGTGCCAGTGGTAACAGCATGACATATTCCCTTCGATCCAAATCAGTTAAATACACGAGCGAACTTCGAACAGCGTAGGTTCCATAAAACATGCGTTGGATTGTCCAGAGGTAGTAAGCAGCACCCAACAACAGACCTGCCGTTGCAGTTATAGCCATCCATATAGGTACCAGTCCGTTTACAGAGTGTGATTGAAAGGCCCCGAAGAAGACCATCACCTCGCCCATGAAACCGGCAAAACCGGGTAGCCCCATGGATGCAAAGAATGCAATTAATACAAAAGCAGTGTAGGCTCTCATTTTTGACGCAAGCCCTGAATAGTTTTCAATCAATCGGTCATGGGTTCGATCGTACAAAACACCAGCTATCAGGAATAGCATGGCTGAAATAATTCCATGACTAAACATTTGGTAAACAGCCCCGGTAATTCCTTCTACCGTAGCGGAAGCAATGCCTAACAAAACAAAGCCCATATGAGAAACGGATGAGTAAGCAATCAGTCGTTTAAGATCCCGTGAGGCCATG
Organism: Cyclobacteriaceae bacterium; assembly: GCA_044229915.1. Taxonomy (GTDB): domain Bacteria; phylum Bacteroidota; class Bacteroidia; order Cytophagales; family Cyclobacteriaceae; genus ELB16-189. Next base: position 673,598 of record JBGASB010000001.1, on the reverse strand, counting down.
GCATTGAGTGCACCATAGATAATTGAAACCAACCCAATAAAACCTACCAACCAGCTAAAGTGAATAGCCCCGTCAGGGAAAATTGGGTAGGCAAAACGTAAGAGACCATATCCACCGAACTTTAGAAGCAAGGCCGCTAGAATTACTGAGATCGGGGTGGGTGCTTCCACGTGCGCATCGGGCAACCAGGTATGAAAAGGTACAGCGGGCAGTTTGATAATAAAGCCGATGAACAACAAAAGAAAGGCCCATAATCTGAAAGAATACGGTCCAAGATATGAGTCCGAATTCAATGAGAGCATTGACCCTGGTATCAGATTCTTGCTATCCTGCATGTACAGTACATTGAATGTATGAATTACATTTTCATTGGAATCAGGTGTTTTAACAGATAGGTAGAGTCCAACGATAACCAGTAAAATCAGGATAGAACCCAGGAGTGTGTAAAGAAAAAACTTAATGGAGGCATATTCTCTTTTCGGTCCGCCCCAGATTCCGATGAGGAAATACATGGGCAGTAACATGAATTCGAAGAATACGTAGAAGAGCAAAAAGTCTAGGGCACAAAAACTCCCGATAATTGCCCCATTAAGAATGAGTAAAAGAATGAAATATCCCTTTTGGTTTTTTTCGATAGTCCACGATGAAATGGTTGCGATCAGCATGATGCCGACCGACAAAGCCACCATAGGCAAGCTCAGGCCATCAAGAGCGACAAAATATTCAGCTTTCAGAATTCCCCAGGTTCCTAGTTCCAGCGAAATCCAAGGAATTTTTTCAACAAGTTGGAAACCGGCCCCGAACGTATATCGATTAATAATCAGGATAAGAATTATAACCTGTATGATACTGACGATAAGACTAAGCACCCGAAAATTATTTTGCAATCTGGCAGGGATGAGGATTGCCAGCAAGGCAGCCAGAATGGGTACGAATATCAGGTAAGAAAGTAGAGACATCAGTATAAGATCCAAAATATAAAAATAACGAGCCCGGCCATTGCCCAAAGCAAGTATGACTGAATTTTTCCGTTAGCTAACGATCGGGTCATAGCTCCAATGCCGCGCGCGCTGTAAGCAGTACCGTTTACAAAGCCATCCAATAGATTGCGATCCGACCAACTAACTACATGCGCCAAGGTAACTTGTAAATAAGCAAGTCCGTGAATTAAGGGATCAATCCATTTTTTATCAAACGCTGCAGTCAGTTTGGAGAGAAATAAGGTAATTCTGACTACGAGGTCACTAAGCCAATCGAGATAAAATTGTGGAGCCAGAAAGTACGATTGGATTGTAAGTTCTTTTTTCCGATAGATAAAATATCCAGTCACAAGGGACATGGAAATTAATAGGAGCGACAGAAGCGTGATAGTTATATCTGTATGGGCAGATGAAGGCACTAGTCTTCCAATGATTGAGGTAAGATGCCAGAAATCCTTCGCAAATAGAAATGTTATGGCACCTAACGAAACCATAAGAACAGGAACTCTCATGATGAGAGGCACTTCCTGGATTTGGATTTCATTTTTAGGTTTAATGAAGAAAACAAACCATACCAATCGGAAAATATAGAGTGGAGTTAGAAATGTTACAATCCAGGCAGTTCCCATAATAACCCAACGCCATGAAATTGCAGAGCTGGCCCAAACGCTCATCTCAGCAAGGATTAATTCCTTAGACAAAAATCCTGAAGTGAGTGGTAAGCCTGCCAATGCTGCAGAACAAATAATAAATCCTAAAAATGTGATTGGTAGTTTTTTTCTAAGTCCACCCAGATTGCGGATATCCTGAACATCCATCTCACCATGGGTATGGTACTGGGCCTGCTGCATAGCATGGATGATTGAGCCCGCACCCAGGAACAGGCCGGCTTTAAAAAATGCATGGTGTAGTAAATGCAGATAGCCGCCTTCTGTCGCTCCCGATCCGATGGCCATCACCATTAAGCCTAACTGAGAGATAGTAGAGTATGCCAGAATTCTTTTAATATCAAATTGAAAGAGAGCCCCAAATGCACCAGCTATTGCGGTGATAGATCCAATGACAGAAATAAGCACAAGGCAATCAGGAGTGAAAACAGGTTCAATCCTTACCAGCAAAAAGACACCAGCGGCTACCATCGTTGCCGCATGTATGAGGGCCGATACTGGAGTTGGGCCTTCCATGGCATCGGGTAACCAATTGAAGAGCGGGAACTGTGCTGACTTGCCAATTACCCCTATGAAAATACAGATTCCGGCAGTGGTTAACCAGGAAGATGATAAGTGTGCGAAAGATAATATTTCGAGATTAGCAGAAATAGACCAAAGAATCATAAGTCCGATCAGGAATCCGAGATCCCCAACTTTATTTATAAGAAATGCTTTGGTTGATGCCCGGGCAGCCTCACGCTTTTCATACCAATGTCCTATTAATCGATAAGAACTAAAGCCTACTAATTCCCAGAAGCAAAATGTAAGCAGCAGGTTACTGCTCATGACAAGACCTAGCATAGAAAATGTGAAGAACCCAAGCAGGCCAAAATATCGCACCAAGTCTTTATCACCGGCCATATAACCTGCGGAGAAAATATGAACCACTAAAGAAACAAAGGAAGCAACTGCAGTCATGACAAGAGCTGTAGCATCCAACAGAAATCCAATGGTGATTGGTTTGTTATTAATTGAAAACCAATCTATCGTAAATCTATTTGTTGATTGGCTATCAAGTTGAAAAAGTAATACACTAGATGAAATGAAAGTGATAAGCATGAGCAAACTGCTTATTACAGGCGAAAGCCAGGCAAACTTATCGTTAATAAAAAAAGCAACACAAGCAGAAACAAGCGGACTGAGTAAAATCAGCGCCAGTAAAAAGGGCGAAGATGAAAATTCAGCTGCTGTCAAGGTTTTTCTTTTAGGTCACTGATCTGATCGGGTACTGAGGTATGATAGTAATGATATGTTTTTAAAATAATGGCAATGCCCACGGCCGCTTCACACACGGCTACGATGATTACAAATAAGGCAAGGAATTGGCCCTCCATTCCCGTTTTTTGAAAATTAAATAAAACGAGATTCAAATTGGCTGCGTTAAGCATTAGTTCTATGCCCATTAAAATCATAATAGCATTCTTTTTAGTGAAGATGATCAGCAATCCTGAACAAAAAAGAAAGGCTGATAAATAGAAAAGCAAATCTGTCTTAGCCATTTGGTTTCTTTTTAAATGAAGAAGCTGCGAGGGCAGCACCGATAAGGCAAACAAGAAGTAGAATACCACTCACCTCAAAGGGAGCTACATATGTGCTCATAAGCTCAATACCAACTTTGTTAATATGATTGCCGATAAGGGAATCATTGGAAGTAGTGATAATATCAACCTGTTGAAATGAAACGAGTAAAATCCCCAAAATTGCAGTTGAAATTAGTACTCCGCTTAACCAATTATGGGAATCCGTATGAAGTGGCTTTCCGGAAATTTTATTGGTGAGCATAATTCCGAAAATGAGAAGCACCACCACACCACCGGCATAAATAAGCAATTGAGTGATCGCCAGAAATTCTGCTTTTAATAGTGCGTAGATTCCGGCAAGAGAGATCAAGCAAACCAGGAGGGCCAAAGCGCCATAGAAAATATTTCGGTTCAAAATCATGACCAATACCGAAACTATGGAAGAGCCAATAAAAAGATATAAAATTATCTCTTGCATCATTCTGATTTTGAAGATGGAGGTAAAGGAATTATCTTCGGCTTAATCGCGGGTTTTGCTAAAACCGGCTTTATTGAAGTATCAGCAGATGTAGAGCCCGAGGCAGCTTTCGTCTTTTGGTATTCTTCCCATTCTTTTTTTCGGATCTCAATTTCAGCTGGGGTCATATTGCCAAAACCAAAATTGTGTTCGGTTATATCAAAGGTGGCGAAGTCATACTCTTTGGTCATGGTGAGGCATTCAGTAGGACATACTGTGGTGCATAAACCACAGAAGCAACATTTACCCATGTCGATGTCAAATTTGGCTGCATAAATACGTTTGGGGGTTCCATCAGAAGTCTTGCCGAATTCTTCTGACGACCGGATCGGTTCAATTGTGATACAATTGACCGGGCACACTTTTACGCACTTATCGCACACAATGCAGTCTTCAATTTCATTATGTAATTTATACCGGCCATTATCGGGAACAGGAATGGTTTCGAAAGGGTATTGGACTGTGGCAATTCCGGCTTGTTTGTCAAAATAGCCTGCTTGCTGAATGGAAATTTTATTCCTGCTTTTTCTTGCCTTAAAGATATGGGATAAGGTAAGGGTGAGGCCTTGCACAAGGGTCCGTGCTGTAAGGGCAAAATTCGACCAATACGAGGGTTTATTTTCCATTCTATCTTAAAACAAAAATAGAAGGAAATTGCTTAACGCCTTTACGCAGACTTCTTAATGGTGAAATAAAAGGTGCTGCCTTTACCTTCTTCGCTTTCCAGCCAGATTTGGCCGCCATTTTTCTCAACAAACTCTTTGCAAAGGATAAGACCAAGTCCGGTGCCCTTTTCATTAGCCGTGCCCCGGGTGCTGTAGCCAGAAGTTTTGTCAAATAGTATTTTCTGCACTTCCTGGCGGATACCCACGCCATGATCTTTAACGGCAATAACATAAAAATCATTTTGATCCTTAGCGGACACATCAATTGTACCACCACTTTCAGAGAACTTGATGGCATTAAGAATCAGATTTCTGAATACCAGGTTAATCATATTCAGGTCGCCCCATCCTATAACTCCGGGCCGTATACTATTTACCATCTTTATTTCTTTGAGATGGAGTGAACTTAATAACTTGAAATTTTGATCCACAATTGAGCCAAGATCAATTTTCTCAGGTTGGATCTTCAACTTATCCATTTGAAGCAATGCCCAATCCAACAAATTATTTATTAAGGTGCGGGTATGATTAAATTGAATCTTTATCTCCTGGGTAAGTTTAACAAACTCATCCTGTGTAATTTGTTTGTTATCAGCAAGATTTAATAATCCATACAAAGCATTGATAGGGGATCGTAGATCATGAGATATTATTGAGAAGAATTTGTCTTTTACCTGATTTAGCTGTTCCAGTTCTATGCTTCGCCTCTTTATTTCTTCCTGATGTTCAATCAGCAGATTGTTGATACGCTTTCTTCGCTGACCGCTACGATAAACGGTGAAGAGCAGTATTCCGGTAAGGGCCATCACCACTACTAAAATGTTGCTAAGAAACTCTTGCCTACGCAATTCAGTATCTTGTTTTGTTTTGGCTTTGCTCAAAGCGGCTATTTCAAAATCTTTTGTTTCAGTTTGAAAGCGTAGTTGATCCTGGAAAATCTTCTCTACCATTTCCTGACTAAATAGAGAATCCTCAAGCTGTTTGAAGTTTTTATGATAAGCTAATGCACTTTTAAAATCTTCTTTTTTCTCTGCAAGGAGCGAAAGCTGTTGATAGCAGTCAATCTCCATTTTCTGAGCATTGAAACTTTTTGCTGTTTCCAGGCTTCTTTCTATAAGACCTTGTGCTTCATTAAATCTTTCCTGATCAATTAAAATTTTACTGATACCGAGATTCACTTCGGCAACTCCGAATTCGTTTTGAGCCCTCCGATAGACCATAGCAGCGGTATCATAATATACAAGAGCTTCATCGGGATTGCCTTTTTCAAAGTAGAGCTGGGCCAGATGTTTTAACGCTTTGGGTTCAATAACGGTCAGGTTTCTTTTGCGAATGTTCTTCAATGCTTTTTGCAAATATTCTTCCGATTTCTTATAATCTTTTTTTCGCAGATAAACATCACCCATAGCATCCTGATCAAAGGCAATCCCATCGAAATCTTTAATCAGCAGGCTCAGCTTGGCGCTAACATCGAAATGGTTAAGGGCCAGGTCATATTGACCGAGCTCTGTTAAGACGGTACCAATATTAAAAATTGCAACAGTCATTTTGAGTGAATCAGAAATCACTCTTGCTACCCGGTATGATTGTGTAAAGTAGTAATAAGCTTCATCGTATTTTCCAAGTTCGAAATAGTCATTACCAACGTTATTGAGAGATTCGGCAATGGCTGTACTGTCGCCAGCGGCAATCATTATTTGAAGTCCTTCGTTATCATATTTCATGGCATTCGAATGATCGCCCCTGATAGTGGCGAGAAATCCAGCCCGTGAAAATGCTTTGGCTTTACCCCAGTTCCAATTATTCTTTTCTGCGAGGTCGAATGCTTGTTGATAGTACTTCTCAGCCTGGGCGAAGTCAGAATATTGATATTCTTCTGAAAGTTCAATTAACGTTAGAATTCGAACAGAATCTGAAGGAGAATTTTTTAAGACATTCTCTAAACTGTCGCGTTTAGTTTGTGAATAAGAAGAGTTGACTTGCAGTAGAAGTATCCAAGCAAAATAGAACGATATGTAGCATTTCGTTGGCATTACAGTAGTAATTTCCAAAGTGAACAAATAACCAGCAAAAGCAAAGCCGCGGGCGTTAAAAATTTCCAGCTTAATGAAGTAAGTTGGTCAATTCGTAGGCGGGGGTACGTCCACCGCACCCATATCTGCAGGGCCACAGTAAAAAATGTTTTTGATACTAACCAAAAAATTCCCCAAACATGAAAGCCAACGGATCCTGGGGTACCCGTAGTCCAATTGGCTAGCGCTATAGATCCTATATTTGGGAATGGAGTGTTCCAACTTCCCCAAAACAAAATCACACCGGCAAAACTTACTAGAAGCATCATTGCATATTCAGCCAGCATGATTATCGCCCAGCGAAATCCTGAATATTCTGTTTGAAAACCAGCCACTAACTCTGATTCGGCTTCCGGTAAATCAAAGGGCGCCCGGTTGCTTTCGGCCAGGGAGGCTATGAAGAAAATCAACCACGCAAAAAGTAGTGCTGGCATCCGAAACACGTTCCATGCAAGGAAGCCACCGGTTTCAGTAACGTCAATTCCCAATGACTTAATTCCGAATAAGTAATGGGTTTGATCTTTACTGAGAATCCCCTGCTGAAAAGAGATTTCCTGTAAATCGAGAGATTGGGCCAACACACAAGCACATAGGACAGAAATGCCCAGTGGCACTTCGTATGAAATGATTTGAGCAGCCGAACGAAGAGTGCCTAGCATACTATATTTATTATTGGAGGCCCAGCCTGCTATAATGATGCCTATCACATCAAGCGAGACCACAGCCAACAAGAAAAATAGGGCTGAAGAAAAAGGAGAGGCTGACCAGGCTGGGGATAGTGGTAAGACGCTAAAACCAAGAAATATTGGCACAAAGATTAGAAGCGGAGCTAGTTTAAAAAGCTTTTTATCTGCGGCAGCGGGTACGATATCTTCCTTTTGCAACAGTTTCAATAAATCAGCAACAGTTTGCAGTATACCGTAATAACCTACTTCCATAGGCCCCAAACGGTCTTGCATGAATGCTGAAATTTTACGCTCGGCATACACTACAACTATTGTGTAAAACAATAGCAAGGGTAGTATGAGGAAAAGAGTTGAGAGCACAGTTTTCAGTCTAATTAAGCCCTAAATGTCACTTTTTATTCGAAATTAAAATCTACCGAATTGCTAAAAATCCTACATCACCCGGATTTTGATTTTAAGGTCAATTCCAAAGTGGATGCCGCTCAAGGGTTACCTTCTCCTGAAAAAAGAGCCGCGTAGATGCTTCAAAAGCTTCTGTATAATCAGAAACAAAAAAGTGATCGCTGGGTTTGCCCTGCGGATTCAAGAGCGAATTTTCGGCTAAATAATTTTGAAGGGCTTCAGCGACAACTACGGCAGAGTCAAGCACATCAACCTTACCCTGATAGAATGAACTTATCTCATTCTTAATTAAAGGATAATGGGTGCATGCCAACACCAGAGCCTCAATGTTTCTCAAAATCGGATCATCAAGATATTGAGCTATGATTTCATGACTAATTTGGTTGTTAAAAAATCCTTCTTCAATCATCGGGGCAAGAAGTGGTGTAGCCAACGATTGAAGGTGAATACCCATATTAGCCTCCTTAATTTTGGTGGTGTAGATACCTGATTGTACTGTGCGTTTGGTTCCTATTAAGCCTACAACTTTTCCTTCATAGTGTTTAGTCACCAAAGTAACCATGGGATCAATAACATTCAGGATGTGAGCATCTTTTCGCACATATTCTTTTAATAATTCATAAGCTGCGGAGCTGGCCGAGTTGCAGGCAATTACTATTACTTTACAGCCCTTCTTTAACAAGACATCTGCAATTTTTATAGAGTAAGCCTGAATCGCTGCTTCCGATTTATCCCCATAGGGTAGGTGGGCAGTGTCTCCAAAGTAGATCATGTTTTCGTGAGGAAGAAGTTGCCGGATGGCATGCGCCACCGTTAGTCCTCCAATTCCGCTATCAAAGATTCCAATAGGAGCTATCGCTTCTTTTTTCATAGGTGTCAAAAATAGCGGCAATTGTGGGGAATTCGTAATATTGTGTCCAAACTTTAAACCATAACCGTCATGGCTAATAACCTGCTTAAAGGAAAGAAAGGAATTATTTTTGGAGCATTGGATGAAAACTCTATCGCCTGGAAAACAGCATTAAAGGTAAAAGAAGAAGGAGGTGAATTTACCCTCACCAATGCACCCATCGCCATGCGGTTGGGTACCATCAACCAATTGGCCAAAGCCTGCAATGCAGAAGTGATTCCGGCTGATGCCACGTCCGAGCAAGACCTTACCAACCTCTTCAGCAAATCGATGGAAGTATTAGGTGGCAAACTTGATTTTGTCCTGCACTCGATAGGTATGAGCCCGAATATCCGCAAAGGAAAAGAGTATGGGGATATGAATTACGACTGGTATTTAAAGACTATTGATATCTCGGCACTTTCTTTTCATAAAGTACTTCAAACATCTGAAAAACTGGATGCGATGAATGAATGGGGTTCTGTAGTGGCGCTCAGTTACATTGCAGCTCAGCGCGCTTATCCCGATTATACCGATATGGCTCAGGCTAAAGCAATGCTCGAGTCTATTGCCAGAAGTTATGGTCAGCGCTATGGCTCAAAGAAAAAAGTAAGAGTCAATACGATTTCACAATCGCCAACAAAGACCACCGCGGGAACGGGTATCTCCGGCTTTGATGTGTTCTTTGATTTTGCTCAGATGATGTCGCCATTAGGTAACGCCACAGCGGAGGATTGTGCAAATTACATTGCTGTTATGTTTTCGGACTATACACGCATGGTAACAATGCAAAACCTCATGCATGATGGAGGCTTCTCTGGCTCAGGTATTACCAACGAATTGGTTCAACGCTTATCTAAATAGTTATTTGTTGTTGGTTATTTGTTCCTGGTTTTTTGCCACTAACGAATAACTAACAACCAACAACCATATGGTCGTCTTTCCCCATTGCAAAATTAATCTTGGCCTGCACATTATTTCAAGACGCGAAGATGGCTATCATAATATTGAGACATGTTTTTATCCAGTGCCCTGGACTGACATTCTTGAGATAATTAAAGCTGAGAAATTTTCGTTTTCAAATTCGGGTCTTGATATTCCTGGAAATCCGGAGGACAACCTTTGTATAAAGGCCTATCAATTGCTTCAATGCGATTTTGACCTTTCTCCGGTACAAATGCATTTGCATAAAGTCATTCCCACCGGGGCAGGTTTGGGGGGTGGTTCTTCGGATGCTGCTTTTACCTTGCGCTCGCTCAATTCTATTTTTAATTTGAAATTGTCAAACCATCAATTGAATGTCTACGCCTCGCAACTGGGTAGTGATTGTTCCTTTTTTGTGGATGACAAGCCAATGTTCGGTAGCAGTCGCGGAGAAATTTTAACACCTACATCGTTGAATTTGAAAGGAATGTTTTTGGTTTTAGTAAAGCCTGATACGCATGTTGCTACGTCTGAAGCTTATGCAGGGGTTAAACCGCAACGTCCTGCCATTTCATTAGATGAAATTTTAATGTTACCCTTATCTGAGTGGAGGAGTAAACTTGTCAATGATTTCGAGGAATCTGTTTTTCAGAAGTATCCGGAGATTGCGGCAATAAAACAAGAATTGTATAATCAAGGTGCGGTTTATGCAAGCATGAGTGGTTCTGGTGCTTCGGTCTTTGGAATTTTTAATTCACCTGTAGATTTGAAAAAATATTTTTTCGAGATGACTTACTGGACAGGAGTACTAAGTTGATTTTGCTTTTTCTTGATTATGGGGTAGGCCACTACAGCACTGAGTATAATTAATGTGCCTATATAAAAATTCAAACTCATCACTTCTTTTTGCCCAAAAACCAATAGGGCCAGAATTATTCCATAGACAGGTTCGAGGTTTAATGCCAGTTGAATAAAAAAGACTGAGAGTTTTTTTGAGAGGTTAATAGAAACGGAAAAGGCATACACAGAACAAGCCAGTGCCATAATTGCAATGTAAATCCAATCTACAAAGGTTGGAGTTAGATTTAATTCACCTTGAGGTGCCCACGTGTTTTGATAAACAGGCATGAAAAGCAAAATGACAAGGCATGCCCCAAGCATTTCATAAAAAGTAATTGTGTAGGCATTAACCCGGTGCACCAGTTTTGAGTTAATAACGCTGAAAAGTGCAGCCGTCATCCCGGAGACTATACCCAAGAAAAGACCCAGCGGAAATTGAAAATCGAAGGTCAGAATAATAGTAAGACCTATAAGTACGATTACTCCTAACCCAATTTCCAACAGTTGAATATTTTTTCTTTTCGCTATGGGCTCAATGAATGCCGCCCAAAAGGAACATGTAGCAAACCCCACCAGGCTGGTGGATGGATTTGAAATTTTACCAGAAACAAAAAAAGTAATCCAGTGGATGGCGACAATAATACTGGTTAAAAAGATACTGAGGAGATCGGTACTTGAAACAGAAAATGACTTCTGTAAAAAGATCATCAATACAGCCATTCCAATTGCTGCCAGCAGGGTTCTATAAAAAACCATCTCCACCGAAGGAATAGAGATTAGCTTACCGAGCACGGCTGTAAACCCCCAGAGAAAAACAATGAAATGTAATTTGAAGTAATCGCGGGTTGTGGCTATCACCTCGGTACGTATTTATACATTCCTAATGATATAATTGTAAATACAGAATTAGGTAGCCAGGCTGCTAGAAAGGGGGGGAGCGATCCGGCTTCGGCAAAAGTTCGTGTCATGGTAAAAAAAAGAATGAATACGAATGAGAGCATAAATCCCAGAGCAATTTGAAAACCCGTGCCGCCCCGACTCTTCTTTGACGAAACGATCACGCCCATAAATACCAAAACAAAAATAGTAACAGGAGTTGCAAACCGAATATGTTTTTCCACTTCGTAAATCTCGACACCCGTTGACCCGCGGAACTGCATTTTTCTAATATGATCATTTAGCTCGGGAATTGTCATCCCATCATAGCCGCGGTCGTTGGCTTCAAAATCTTTTGGTGAAATGGACAGCATCGTATCCAATTCGAAGCCATTGGTACCAAATTTTGTAACGAACGCAACCGGCCTTGTCTGAAACATGCTGTCTACCAGTTTTCTCTTCCAGGTTCGCAAGGTCCATTTATGTTTTAAGGTGTCCCATTGTATATTTTCCGCTGAAAGTTTTTCAACCAATCGGTTTTCCTCAAATCGTTCTAAAGAAAATTGATACCCGGTATTTGATTGATTATTGTAATTCTGGATAAACAGATAAACATTAGGCTCTATCTGCATGTGAATGTTAGCCCGGCTATAGAGATTGTTCTTTTTAAAGTATTGCATTTCAAAGACAAGCCGCTCCTGATTGGATTTCGGGATCACCCAGCCATTTAAATAAAAGCTGAGCGAGCCAATAATTAAGGCCGCTACGAAGTACGGAACAAGCAATCTCTTAAAACTTACTCCGCTACTCAGAATGGCAATGATTTCTGTATGTGCGGCCATCCGTGAGGTAACATAGACTATTGAGATAAAAACTGTAATGGGAGAAATCAATCCGGCAATCCATGGAATAAAGTCACCGTAGTATCCCAGTATCTGAGAAGTACTTAAATTGTTGACAGAGAACTTATCGATTTTTTCCGTTAAATCGATTACAGTAATAATGGCCACAAGGATCAATACCACATAAAAGAATGTGGAAAGTATTTTTTTTATAATGTACCGATCAAGAATGGTCATTTCACTGACGAAATTAAAGACGTTGAGATACTATTTTAACCATGTCATTTTTCCATTGAGTAAACGTTCCTTCCTTAATTTTCTGCCGGGCTTGCCGTACAAGCCAAAGATAGAAGGTAAGATTATGGATTGAAGCAATTTGCGCGCCTAATATCTCTTTAGAGATGATCAGGTGTCTCAGGTAGGCTTTTGAGTGAAGGGTGCTTGCATATCCACCCAACTCAGGATCGATAGGTGAAAGATCATCCTTCCATTTTTCATTGCGTATATTAATAATCCCCTGGGTAGTGAAGAGCATACCATTGCGCGCATTACGGGTAGGCATTACACAATCAAACATATCAATCCCCAAAGCAATACTTTCCAGAATATTTTCCGGGGTGCCCACACCCATCAGGTACCGGGGCTTATCTTTAGGCAAGAGGTTACATACCACATCCGTCATCTCATACATCATTTCATGCGGCTCGCCAACCGATAATCCACCAATAGCATTGCCCGGCTGTTGTTGATTTGCTATAAACTCGGCAGACTGGATTCGTAAATCTTTGTATACGCTTCCTTGCACAATGGGAAAAAGAGTCTGATCATATCCATACTTTGGTACTGTAGCATTTATGCGTTGCACACAGCGTGTTAGCCAACGATGGGTAAGTTCCATGGATTTTTTTGCGTAATTATATTCGCAAGGATAGGGCGTACACTCATCAAAGGCCATGATAATATCTGCACCAATAGTGCGCTCAATGTCCATTACTCCTTCGGGGGTAAAGGTATGTCTTGATCCATCGATGTGAGACTTGAAAATCACACCTTCTTCAGTGATCTTCCGGTTTGCACCTAACGAATAAACCTGATATCCTCCACTATCAGTCAGAATGGGGCGATCCCAGGCAATAAAGGCATGGAGTCCACCAGCACTTTCCAGTAACGGTAAGCCCGGTCTAAGATATAAGTGGTAGGTATTGCCTAAGATAATTTTAGCATCAATATCATTTCTGAGTTCGCGTTGATGTACTGCTTTTACCGACCCCGCTGTACCTACCGGCATGAAAATGGGCGTGGGTATATCACCATGTTCCGTGGTTAAAGTTCCTGTTCTGGCTTTTGATTGAGGGTCAGTTGCCTGGATAGTAAATTTCATGAGGGCGCAAAGTTAACCTCACCGGTTGCGCTCTCCAAATCCATAAACGGTTGGTTTATTGTCTCCTGAGGTTATCATAGGAATAAATCGCTTCCAATTGTGATTAGCCTTTATATTTGTCCGTTTTTAGTTTATAAACTGCATTCCAATTGCTCGCGATCACTACACTTTGCATTCTGATACTTGGTATCCAGGTCTTTTATCTATTGCTCTTCTTAAGGGGGCTCAATAAAAAGGAAGAAGAATCGATTCAGCCACCCCATCCTGTCTCAGTCATTGTATGTGCTCATGACGAAGAGCAGAATCTGCGAGAATTGATCCCTCAGCTCTTAGCGCAGGATCATCCGGAATTTGAAGTGATTATTGTAGAAGATCGATGCAATGATGGAACCTATGATTATTTACGGGGTGTCAGTGCCGAAAATCATAAGATAAAGATGGTACGGGTAATTCATAAGCCCGATCATATAAGTGGAAAGAAGTTTGGATTGACTCTTGGCATCAAAGCAGCAAAGTATGATTGGTTACTCTTTACAGATGCTGATTGTCGCCCTGTTGATAATCAATGGATAACACGCATGACAGAGCAGTATAATAATCAAACTCAAATCGTTTTAGGTTTTTCCCCTTACAGCAAGCGGGAGGGATGGTTAAATGCTTTCATTCGGTTTGAATCGTTACTTACCGGTATTCAATTCATCAGCCTTGCCCGCTTAGGCCGGCCTTATATGGGCGTGGGGCGCAACCTGGTTTATACAAAGTCCCTTTTTCTTCAAAACAAAGGATTCAATTCGCATCTTGAAATCATAGGGGGTGATGATGATTTATTTGTAAATAAGCATGCGTCAAAAAACAATACGCGGGTATCAGTAGGTGCGGATGCTATTACGATTTCAAAACCAAAATTGAACTGGCGCGACTTTTTGCATCAGAAACTAAGACATCTGTCGGTGGGCAAGAAGTATAGGCTATTTGATAAAGTAATTTTATCCGTATTTTCTCTTACCTGGTTGCTCACTTGGTTTTTTGTTGTGCCAATGTTATTTTTTACTAGTTCAGTATATAGTATAGTGAGTATTTTCTTTTTAAGATGGATATTGCTGATTGTCTTGTTTTATAACGGTTCACACAAACTGGGAAGCTCTTTTGAGAGCTGGAAAGTGCCTTTTTTAGATTTTATTTTTGCCTTTTATTATCTTGTCACCGGCCTGCGGGCATTAGTAGTTAAACGTATACGATGGAAGAACTAGAAGACAGCCGATTTTCTCCCAAAGCACTTGAGGATTTCAAGCTTATCGATATGGCCATTGATGGTGATAACAGGGCCTATGCTAAGTTGCTTCAGCGGTATAGACGCCCAGTGTACAACATGGTTTTAAAAATGGTACGAAATATTGACGATGCAGAAGACCTCACGATGGAGTCTTTCTCTAAGGCATTTCGCAGTTTACATAAATTCAAAAAAGACTTCACGTTTAGTACCTGGTTGTTTCGCATCGCTACCAACAACTCCATCGATTTTATTCGCAAAAGAAAGCTGAACACATTTAGCATTCAAAGTACGTTTACAGATGATGATGGCCAGTCAGTGGGTATTGATGTGGAAGATGATGGTACTCTTAACCCGCAGGATGAAGCCATCAAAGCACAAAAAGAGGAACTCATTCAACTGTATGTCAATATGCTTCCCTCCAAGTATCAAAAGTTAGTACGACTGCGCTATTTTCATGAGTTGAGTTATGAAGAAATTGCAGTTGAATTGGAAGCCCCACTGGGTACAGTAAAGGCGCAGCTTCACCGGGCCCGCGAACTCATGTATGACCTGGTGAAGAATAAAAAGGAGCACATGTAATCTTCTTTTTTAATATCAAAATCGCAGTTTTACAAAATTTTCTACTGTCATAGTTTCGAAACTTAAAACAATTCTATACTTTTAAAATCGTGAAAAGAGGATTTACCCTATTTATGCTCGCTTTATTCCTGCTCAATGTGCTGGGATATTATGGAGTATTTGTGGGCCTCCAATTCAAAAATAGTCGGGAGATGCAAGCCCGATTTGACAATGAAGATTATGCGCGCACCCAGGAAATAACCATAAAGGTTCCCATCACGGTTCCTTATGCTACTGACTCGCGTGAGTATACACGCGTGGATGGCGAATTTGAACATCAGGGTGAAGTGTATCGTATGGTGAAACAAAAACTTCAAAGCGATACACTTTATATTGTGTGTGTTAAGGACAATATATCCAAGGACATCAAGCAGGCTCTTGTTGATTATGTAAAGACTTTTACTGACAAACCTGTGAGCGAGAAAAGCAACTCCAAAACTGCTCAGAACTTGATCAAAGATTATATGATAAGTTCCACCACCCTACAAACGATCAGTGATGGCTGGAACAACAGGCTCACTCCAGGCATACACGCCAGGGGGTACAATCCTCACAGCATTCAGTTAAATAGTCCACCCCCCAAAGTTTAGTACATTCTCCTTTTCCGGAATTTAATCCGGACACCATCGTGAGGTCAATGATTTTTCAAAATTGATGACTTCGATCATAATTCACTTTTCTAATGTGCTTTTACGAAGATGCTACTTTAAAAGCATCCCGTTTTTACATCAGAAGTGTGAATAGGAATCCCCAAATCCAAGTGTTTAACTAATTACTGAATGAAAAAATATTTACAACTGATACTATGCATGGTAATTCTGTTTGCAGGCAGACTTACTCATGCACAAACGCCTTCTGATGCTATCATGATGAAGCAGCGCGAGATATGCTTTGCTTTAAATTATGATTACGGTACCTGGGACCATTATTGGGAAGGGCCTGAATTACGAGTGAATGATAATATTGGTACCCTTACCCGCACTACTACGATGGCCATGGTGGCTTATGGAATCACTAATAAATTTAATGCATTACTCACAGTTCCTTATGTTGAAACCAAATCCTCCGGTGGTCAATTAGCAGGGGTAAAAGGATTTCAGGATATAAGCCTGGCTCTTAAGTATGAGGTTTTCAACAAGAAGATTGGTAAGGGAAAACTTATGTTGTTGCCTGTTGTTGCCTTTTCAACACCCATGACCAATTACCTTTCAGATTACCAGCCTTACAGCCTTGGCCTCGGTACTACCGAATGGACGTTGAGAGGCATTGTTCAGTATGAACTAGATAAAGGTCCCTATGTGCGAGGTTCTGTAGCACATCTTTGGCGCGGACAAACCGAAGTGGAGAGAGATTATTATTACAACAATGGAAGCTACTATACCACGCATATGGACGTGCCCAATTCCTGGAATTATCAAGGAACTCTTGGAGCCTGGTTATTTGGCTCATCCCTTCAGGTGGAAGCAACATATTTCGTTATGAATTCAACCAGCGGTGATGATATCAGAGAGTATAATTCACCACAGCCTACTAACAAAGTTGAGTTCTCGCAGGTTAGTTTTTTTGCCCACTACTTTTTCAAAAAGTTTGAAAGGATAAAGGGACTTGGGGTAATGGGATACTACTCTCAAATGCTTGATGAGGGAAGAAACATGGGCAAGTTCACCAACATGGGTGGCGGTTTTACTTATCAGTTTAAATTTTAAGAATAGGTATCATGATAAATAGAAAATTCAAAATATTACTGATTACATTTTTTGGTGTAATCATCTTCAATTCTTGCGAGAACGATTTGCCAAGAATGGCAGAGTTTACATCGATTGAATTTACAGGATTGGATGAAGACGGTGGAACATGGACTCCTATTCTGCTGGCAAGTTCAAGTCAAATAGTTGTTAATGCTCCGTCTGCAGTAACCTCACCCGAGTATCAGGCAGAATTGACAGCACTTAAATCGGCAAC
The DNA here is from genome assembly GCA_044229915.1 of Cyclobacteriaceae bacterium. Lineage (GTDB taxonomy): Bacteria > Bacteroidota > Bacteroidia > Cytophagales > Cyclobacteriaceae > ELB16-189. Next base: position 656,441 of record JBGASB010000001.1, on the reverse strand, counting down.
TCAAAATCTGAATGGTAGTCAGGTAGAAGCAATTCAATATTGGACTAATAATCCCACCATTCGCTGGAATGAAATTGCTTTAGAGTTGGCAGCTAAGTATAATTTAATTCCTGGTCCTAATCCCGATGGAACTTATACGTTACCAAATCCTGCCACCCCGGCTGGTCCACCACCATTTCCGTTTGCACATCCGCCTTATACCTGCAGAATGCTTGCTTACTTAAGTGTAGCACAATTTGATGGGTTGATTACAGCATGGTACTATAAGTATACATACAACAGACCCGCTACTTATATCACAGATGCCTCAATTCCATATGCATATTCCAAAAATACTTTGCCTTCGTACCCATCAGAGGGCGCAGTGATTGCAGTAGTATCCAGAGATATCTTAACGGCCATGTTTCCTTTAGAGAAGGATTATCTTGCAGCTAAAGCTGAAGAGCATCTTAATAGTTTGATTTGGTCTGGTTCAAATGTAGAAAGTGACATTGTTGCTGGAGAATACATAGGTACCGAAGCAAAAAAGGTTGCACTCGCACGGGCAGCCACGGATGGAATGAAAAATGCGCAAACACCAAAGGCTAAATCAGATTCTATAAAGGCAGCGGCACAAGCACGATTCGGTTGGTCGTGGGATAATCTGGAGACACCGCAACGGCCTGTGGGATTGACACCACTTTTTGGTCAAGTGAAAATGTGGAACGTGCCAACTGTGGAGGAAGTACGCCCAGGAATTCCTCCGGCACCGGGTTCAGCCGAATTTGAAGTGGATGCAGAGGAGCTACGTGATTTTGCTGCTAACCTGACTGAGAAGCAGAGAAAAATTGCCAACTGGTGGTCTGATGGTTTAAATACGTACACACCTCCAGGGCACTGGAACCGACTTGCCAAGGATTATATAATTAAGTATGAAATGAATCCGTTGCGTTCCACCCGCACGTTTGCTTACCTGAATATGGCCATTATGGATGCCGGCATCAGTTGTTGGGATGCGAAATATTACTATCACTATCCGCGGCCCATTCAAACGATGCCTGGATTTAAAACGATTCTGGGAACACCTAATTTTCCAAGTTACACGTCCGGGCATAGTACATTTTCAGCTGCCGCAGCTGAGGTGTTAGCTTATATTTTCCCAGCCGAAGCATCCTACTGCAAAGATTGGGCGCGTGAGGCAGCTGAATCAAGGATTTATGGCGGCATTCACTATCGGTTTGACGCAGAATTAGGTTTAGAACAAGGAAAGAAAGTAGCAGAATACACAGTTAATAAAGCAAAGCTTGATAAAGCTGATTAAGAGATTAGAATTTATTGCAAATGCGACATATGATATTATTTAGTTTTTTACTTGTTGTTTAGGGTTAATGCCGGGTAGGGGTACCCGGCATTATTTTTTCGCTTTTTAATTTATGAAGCTATTTGGAATCATATTTTTTTTAATCACAACGGTGGCCTTGGGTCAGCAGCCTGACACTCTTCGATCAAAACGATTAGATGCAGTGGAAGTGAAGGGGCAAAGGCTGTATGACATTGACCGATTACCAGAGTACGAAGGCACTAATCTTTGGTCGGGGAAAAAGAATGAAGTAATCAATATTCAGAGCTTGAACGCTAACATTGCTGAGAAAACAGGTCGTCAGATTTTTGCAAAAGTACCCGGTGTTTTTGTTTATGATATGGATGGAAGCGGCAATCAAATGAATGTATCGACTCGCGGTCTCGATGCTCATCGCGGTTGGGAATTTAACATTCGAAGAAATGGTGCGATCACCAATTCCGATATGTATGGCTATCCAGCCAGTCATTATAGCATCCCTATGGAAGCAGTTGATCGGATTGAATTGGTGCGTGGTACTGGATCGCTACAATATGGAGCTCAATTTGGTGGTATGCTCAATTATATCACTAAAAGACCTGACAGCACCAGGGTCCTTGGTATTGAAAACATAACCTCTGTAGGCTCATATGGGTTAATGAGTACATTCCTTTCAGCCAGCGGAACAGCGGGCAGGTTTCAGTATATGGCATACTACACTAAGCGGGTATCCGATGGTTATCGTGAAAATGGCAAAACGGATTATGATGCTCAATCTTTATTACTGATCTATTCACCCACCTCCCGGCTGAAGTTTACAGCCGAATTAAGCCGATCAAACTACGTTTATCAAATGCCGGGGCCATTAACGGATGCGATGTTTCTGGCAAATCCAAGGCAAGCCACCCGTTCGCGAAATTATTTCAATCCGGAAATTTATGTTCCTTCCATTCGAATGGAATGGAGTTTAGGTGATCACACTCAGATTTCATGGGTAACCTCTGCTGTGTTGGGTTATCGCAATAGCGTTATGTTTGACAAACCAGCCAATGTAGCTGATGCAATCGATCCGGTAACATTGCAGTACAGTCCTCGTCAGGTAGATATTGATAATTTTAATAGTTACACTTCCGAATTGCGTATGCTTCACAGGTATCAGCTTTTCAACCAAGAGAGCAACCTTGTAGGCGGGGTGCAGATTTTTAATAATGATCTCCATCGCAGGCAGCAAGGAATCGGAACAACAGGAACCGATTTTGATCTTACTGTGACGGATTCAGGATATGGCAGAGACATGCATTTGAAATCAAAGAATATTGCATTTTTCATAGAAAACAAATTTCAACTTTTGCCAAAGCTTTCAATTACACCGGGAGCTCGCCTGGAATTGGGAGAGTCGGTCATGAGCGGAGTTATTAGCTATTATGACCCTGAGGATGTACCGAATACAATCGAACATAAGTTCCCTTTGCTTGGAATCAGCGCACAGTACCAGGTTGCGAAGACAGGTACGCTTTATGCAGGTATATCCCAAGCGTATCGTCCAGTGATTTTTAAAGATCTAATACCTGGCTCGGTTTACGAAAAAGTTGATAAGAATTTGAAAGATGCCAGTGGCTACAATCTGGAGGCGGGTTTCCGGGGAAACATGAAATCACTTAGGTGGGATGTAAGTCTGTTTCACTTGCGATATAATAATAGGATGGGCACGCAAGCCATGTATGATGAGAACGATGTGTTTTATTTATATCGTACCAATATTGGCAATTCAGTTACGGATGGGGCTGAGTTATTTGCGGAATATGGAATCCGTACCACCAAAGAGATTTCACTGTCTCTGTTTACATCCACAGCTTTTTTTCGGGGTGTTTATGCGAAGGCCCAGATTCGATCGGGTGATACAAATCTTGAGATTTCTGGGAATCGCATAGAAAGTGTTCCTGAAATTATAACCCGCAATGGAGTTAATGTGAAATGGAGAGCAGCCAGTGTTTCTTTTTTATATAGCTATGTTGGTAGCAACTATGCTGATGCGGCCAACACGGAAGCCCCCTCTGCCAATGGCGCTGTAGGAATCGTACCTGCTTATGGGTTGCTGGATATTAATTCTACGTTCTTGATTTTGAATCAGATCACTTTTCGGGTAAATGTGAATAATGTGACCAATAAACAGTATTTCACAAAACGCCCTTCTTTTTATCCGGGCCCAGGTGTCTGGTCTTCAGATGGTCGGTCGGTGGTTGTTTCGATTGGGTTTAAAATTTAATGCCTGGCAGTAAATGATAATACTTTAGTTTATTAAAATGTTGTTTAAGGGTTAATGCCGGGTAGGGGTACCCGGCATTATTTTTTACTCGATTAAATATTTCCCGTGCGCAATCGATTTCAAGAGTCACATTTTTAAAGCAGGCCTTGCTTCCTACTTTCAGGGTAGTATATTTATAAAATGTCCTTTGCCTCCCTTCTATCCAAATATGCAACGAGACCCAACATTTGGGACGAAATGTGCCAGGAAGGCGAAATCAGGGATCATTACAAAGTCTTATTTGAAACCCTGAGTCAGATTTCCCCAGCCGAACTTGCCAGGAAAGATGAACTCGCCAAAAAACTTTTCATGAGCCAGGGCATTACCTTCACGGTGTATAGTGATGGTGAGGGAATCGAAAAGATTTTTCCGTTCGATATTATCCCACGTATTATTACAGCTACAGAGTGGACTCACATTGAACAAGGAATCAAACAGCGCATCAAGGCGCTGAATATTTTCCTGCGCGATATTTACCATGATCAGTTTATTATTAAGGATGGTGTTATTCCCGCTTCGCTGATTCATTCATGTCCGAATTTTCTTAGGGAAATGGTCGGTGTTGATGTTCCCTTTGATATCTATACACATATTTCAGGCATTGATCTTATCCGGGACAATGATGGATCATTCTATGTGTTGGAAGATAACTTGCGTACTCCGTCAGGCGTGTCGTATATGCTGGAGAATCGCAGTATGACATACCGGATTTTCCCAGGGTTGCTGCCAAAGAGTAATGTGCGATCAGTAAAGGATTATCCGGATTTACTGTTAAAGAACCTGCTTTCTCTATCCAACCGGCAAAAGAGCGAACCTACCGTTGTTTTGCTTACACCAGGCATTTTTAATTCAGCCTACTTCGAGCACACTACTCTTGCCCGCCTGATGGGTATTGAATTAGTGGAAGGCCGGGATCTGGTGGTTGACAATGCGAAAGTCTATATGAAAACAACGGCTGGACTTAAGCAGGTGGATGTAATTTATCGAAGAGTTGATGATGAATTCATTGATCCGTTAATTTTTAACCCGAATAGTATCTTAGGAGTATCCGGGCTTTATTATGCATATCGAAAAGGTAATGTAGCCATCGTTAATGCCCCTGGTAACGGGGTTGCTGATGATAAAGCTGTTTACCCCTTCGTTCCTCAAATGATCAAGTATTACCTCAACGAAGAACCTATTCTGAAAACGGTGCCTACGTATGCCATGGAAAACCAGGAACATTTTCAGCATGTGTTTTCAAATATCAATAAGATGGTAATCAAGAAAACCAATGAAAGTGGTGGTTATGGCATGTTGATGGGACATGCAGTTACTGAAAAGGAAGTAAATGAATATCGTAAGGAGGTAGAGAAGAATCCCAGGCATTTCATCGCTCAGCCGATCATCAGTTTATCGTCAGTGCCATGTTTTATCGATAATAAAATTCAACCCCGGCATGTTGATTTAAGGCCGTTTGCATTAAATGGCCCGCATGGAATTGAGATTGTGCCGGGAGGGCTGACTCGTGTTGCGTTACGTGAAGGTTCGTTGGTTGTAAATTCATCGCAGGGTGGCGGAAGTAAAGACACATGGATATTAGGTTAATAAAGTAATCATGCTGAGTCGCGTTGCTGATGCAGTTTTTTGGATGGCCCGATACATGGAGCGTACGGATAATATTCTCCGCGCACTTCGAACCAACTATATTGCCTCTCAGGATGAAATCCAGAATTTTGACTGGCAACTTTGGTTGGAAGGACTAGGACCTGAAGGGTACGTATCTAAGGGCAGCCCAACCTATCGAGAAGCGTTGCATCATCTGTTATTGAATAAAGAAAATAATACTTCGTTGCTCGTTAATGTAGCCCGCGCCCGTGAAAATGCCCGCTCGGTACAGGATTATATAACGAAGGAAGTTTGGCAGTGTATCAATGATTACTATCATTTAATACGCGATCCCCATACAGAGCAACTATTATTGGCAAATGATCCGGTTACGGCTTTTGATAATCTGTTGCGTGAGAGTACACTTTTTTACGGTACGGTGGATATCACCATGAACCGGGGCGAAGGGTACAGTTTTCTGAACATCGGAAAATACATCGAGCGTTTGCTTCGGAGTTTGGACATTCTGGAATTGAAAATAAAGGAATTGGAACGAGGGGGCAGTGAAGTTACGCAATGGAAGTATTTACTTTATTCATTATCAGGGTACGAGTTTCATACCAAGTATTACCGCAATGTGTTGTCCACGGAGAATGTAATTCATCAGGTTATTTTGAATATGCAATTCCCCCACTCAGCACTGTATTGTTTGTCGCAGGCAGATCGTTATTTCAAAAGACTGGACATTATTTCGGTTCCGGAAAATTTTAAGGAAATGGAATTTATGTTGGGTCGGGCTGTAAGTAACCTTCGCTATGGCGGGCACGAGCAAAAAAATATAGAGCAGGTAAAATCTCTGGTACTCAGAACTAAAACTGAAATAAAGGACCTTAGTCAAAAACTGGCCTCCTTATACTTTGGTTATTCCTGATTGACTTATGCCTCTATTTTACATCCGTCATCGCACGCATTACATTTATTCCGGATTGGTTATTGATTCAGCCAATCAGATCAAACTTTATCCTGCCCATGATGATTATCAACGGGTGAATGAGCATCATTTGCACATTTCGATGAACCCGCCAGTTAGTACCGTGAGAGATTATTTTGGCAACCTGACAGGTTTTTTTACTTTATTGGTGCCTCACAATGAGCTTGTGATTGATAGTTTATTAGCTGTTGAAATTTTTAAAAATCTGGGTTTGCAAAAGAAAGAAGATGCAACCGATGTGTGGAAGTTAGTGCACACTTCAGAAAATCAACTTCTCTATCATGATTTCCTGAAGGCTGAGGAAGCAAAATGCCAGATTGAAGTTCAGGATGCTATTCATGAAATACTTGGTAAAGTACAACATCCACTGGAAACCATCCTTGAATTATCCGAATACATTTATGACAACTTTGCCTACAAAAAGGGAGTCACCAATATTGAAACGAGTGTAGATGAACTATGGAATTTACGGGCTGGTGTTTGTCAGGATTTTGCTCACTTGCTATTGTACATGTTGCGGTTGATGGGAATCCCGGGTCGGTACATCAGTGGTTATATTTGTCCAGGCAGCAGTGAATGGCGTGGCGAAGGTGCCACCCATGCCTGGGCTGAGGCGTGGCTTCCGGATACGGGTTGGGTGGGGATTGACCCGACTAACAAGTGTCTTGCAGGTGAGCGACACGTTCGATTAGCTACTGGCCGAAACTTCAGCGATTGCACACCTGTGAAAGGAACGTATAAAGGTGCCATTGAACATAAACTCGAAGTAACTGTACAGTTTGGAACCAAGGCATTTACGGAAGAGCAACTAGCCAACCCAAAGCCAACCTTTATCAGTGGCAATACCCTGGGTGAAGGGGTTCCACGCAATTCCTACATTGCTTACATGCAGATGCAGCAGCAACAGTAAAATCAGGCCAAATTGGAATTTAAAAAGAAGGCTGCTAATAAATCAGCCTTCAAGCATTGAGATTCAAAAATTCTTATTTTTTAACTATCACGTTTCTATCAAGAATCACAGCTGTCTGTGCAAGAGCTTTGCCATTAAGGGTAGCGCTTGTTTGCAAAGTAATGCCGGTCATTAGTGCGGTGGAGATCGAAGACTTAGAAGAGCGTAGGGGGTTAATTAACTCTTTAGTCCAAAGGCTTTCAATACCTCGGCTACGGTATCTTTGGTATCGGCCATTACCAGCAGGTGATCATTGGGCTCAATGATTGTTTCTCCGGATGGAGGAATGTATTTTTCATTCCGATGAATTAAAACGATGAGAGCTGTTTTTGGTAAACCGATTTGTACAACTGCTTTGCCAATAACAGGTGAGTCATCAGGAATATCAAGTTCAACAAGTTCCGATTTCAGGTCATCATTCATTTCCAGGTCAATAGGAAATTTGCGTTTGATGGCACTGGGTACACTTACATGCAACCACCTGGCAACAATGGGTAGGGTAGTGCCTTGAAGAATAACCGAGGAGACTGAAATAAAGAATACCAGGTTAAATAGTGTATCGGCATAGGGTATTCCGGCTAGCATGGGGTAAGTGGCAAAAACAATTGGTGCAGCTCCGCGCAAGCCCACCCACGAAAGAAAAAGTTTTTTCCGAACGTTAAGCCCTTTCGCAAAAGTAAGGGAGATAAATACAGCTATCGGCCTGGCAACTAAGATCAGAAACACGGAGATTAAAACACCAGGTATTAAGATTGGAACCAGTTTGCTTGGGAAGACCAATAGTCCTAACGTAAGGAACATAATGATCTGCATTAACCAAGCCATACCATCATAAAAACGAATCAGGCTTTTTTTATGAATAAAATTATTGCTGCCTAAAATGATCGCTGAGATGTATATGGCAAGAAAGCCGTTGCCTCCAATAAAATCGGTAAACGAAAAAGTGAAGAATACTAACGATAGCACCAACACCGGATAGAGCCCGGCAACATCAAGCTTTATTTTATTGACCAGCCAGATCATAACCCGGCCCATCACAAACCCACAGATCGCTCCGATCAGCATGCCCGTTAAGAACTTGGGTATAAGAGAAAGTATGGAAGCCTCTGGGTTTGTTACCAGGTAAATCAAGCTTATGGTCAGGAAGTAGGCCATGGGATCGTTGCTGCCACTTTCAAATTCTAAGGTGGGTCTTAGGTTACCCTTAAGTCCAACATTTTTTGATCGGAGAATGGAGAAGACTGCGGCCGCATCGGTTGAAGACACAATCGCTCCCAATAACAGACCTTCCAGAAGTGTGAAATCCAGGATATAGGAAGTAAATACTCCCACTAGAGCGGCAGTGATTAATACACCAAGCGTAGAAAGTGAGATACCTTGCCGCACTACCGGCTTAACACTTTCCCATTTGGTATCTAAACCTCCAGAAAAGAGGATGAAGGTTAAAGCAACTACACCCAGAAACTGAGCGATCTTAGGGTCATTAAAGTAAATTCCACCAGGACCATCTGACCCGGCCAGCATGCCAACAAGTAAAAACAAGATTAACGTAGGGATTCCCAACCGAAAAGATGTCTTACTCGCAATGATGCTGATGAAAAGCAGAATTGAGCCTAGTAAGAGAATATTTTCTACCGAAGGAGTCATGATTAATTCAAGCATGGTTAAATGGAGTCATGAATCTTAACTCATGACTCCACTTTCTTTAAGACATTTTCAAGATAACAAATAATGCAACAAGAAGTACACCCATAAGGATGACAAACCAAAGTCGTTTGATAGTTTCAAAAGTTTCTTTCATAGATAATAAATATTGAGCATGGCTCTTCTCATTCGAAAATCCACGCGGATTGTAAAAAATAATTGAATGGCAAACTTGCCCGATGAAGCCTGGAACGCTAAGGAGCGTGAATGGTGGTGACTACGTAGAACGGATTAAAGATTCGGGTTGAGATCAACAAAGCTGAATTGGTGAACAATTCAGAGGAATGAACCGTAGCTGCATAGTGCCAGATTTCCTGCAGGCTGAAATTTTTTAGAAATGAAAGAGCTGGAATTGATTGCTCTGAAGAGTTGCGAACTACTACCATTGCACCAGAGCTTAGGCAAAGAAGTGTCTTAGAATGAGTTTTATCCTGTTGATTGCCTGGCTCTGAGTACGATGAGTAGAAAAGGAAAAAAGCAATAACCACCTGAAACAGGATGGCCCAATACTTTTTTCTTCTTCTCAATAAATTCATGCCCTAAGATAAATACATAGCTTGCGTAAGTGAAATTTTTTCTGACTAATCCCTGAGCAAAGTCTCCAGAGCATCTGCAATCATTGCAAACTTTGCATGAGCATTGTTGCAGAGTAGGATCAGGGTTTTATCCTGATCCGTAAATCTTACAATTTTAGTTTTATATCCTGGATTGTCACCTGTGTGAGAAACAATCCGGGGATTGCTTTTATTCAGCATCCATCCAAAGCCATACCAGGATAGGGAATCATTGTTTAGTTTCATGGGAGAGAAAGCTTCCTGTAACGTTTGGGTAGTTACCAGTTTATCTTTATAAAGTGCGCGATCCCACAAAAGCAGGTCAGTTGAAGTGGAGCTTATCCTTCCGGGTCCTTTGCGGTTGCCTAACCAGATTGTATAGTTTGAAGATGGAAACGAGTCGGCATGTATATAGCGTTGCTTCTCTTCAACATAAATATGACCAACCGCAAAATTTTCCATGGCTCTTTTCTCGTCAAGGCTGCGGATATCGGTACTTTTCATTTGAAGTGGACCAAAGATTTGTTGACGACATAATTCAATAAAGTCTTTACCGCTTGCATGCTCGGCAATACTCCCTAATAGAACATATCCCGTATTGCTGTATTCATATTTTTCGCCTGGCTGAAACTGTACCGGTGGCTTATATTTTTTCAAATAAATCAGAATGTCTTCATTACCTGCTATTTTTGATTTATCCCAATACTGATCCATCATGGCCTGGTAATCCGGTAACCCGGAAGTATGGGTTAGTAAATGACGAATGGTAATGTTTGAGTAGGGTAGTTCGGGTAAAAATTTTTCGAGTGGATCATCATAAGTTAATAATCCATCCTCTTTCAGCATCATGATGATCATGGCGGTGAATTGTTTTGATACGGAGGCGAGTTCAAAGACGTCCGTAGTGTCCAGGGGCACTTTAGTTTCAAAGTTTCGATAGCCAAATGCTTTGTGGTAAAGGGGTTTTCCTTTACTGGCAACAAGTACCACTCCACTAAAGTCTGGCGCGGCTGTCAGGATGGAATCAATTTGGTTACTAAGGTGTTCCTGTTCCGAAACTGGCTTTTGATTCGAGCATCCAGATAGGAGTGAGACGAAAACAAGTAGAGGCAGTAGTTTTGTAAAAGCTTTCATTTAATTTTGTTTGGCCTTTCGAAGGAATGATTATTGAAATATATTGAAGTAATTTTTAATTCCCATCCATTGCAAGATTCAGCCATTATTTTTCATTATTTTCCTTCGCTTTCCGAAAAACAGAAGGACCAGTTCAGTCAACTAGGCAGCCTCTACAAGGAATGGAATGATAAAATCAATGTGGTCTCCCGCAAGGATATTGAAAACATTTATATAAACCACGTGCTTCATTCGTTGGGAATAGCGAAGGTGATGTCTTTCAATGCCCGGGCCGAAGTGCTTGATGTAGGCACCGGAGGCGGATTTCCGGGCATACCCCTGGCAATACTTTTTCCTGAAACCAGTTTCCATCTGGTTGATTCAATTGGAAAAAAAATTACGGTAGTTACCGAAGTGTCAAAAGCATTGGGATTGAAAAATGTAAAAGCAGAACAAATCCGCGCTGAGCAGATTAAAGGCAAGTATGATTTTGTGGTGAGCCGCGCGGTTACCCGGATGAAAGAGTTTTATGGGTGGGTGAACAATAAAATAAAAGCCGACTCCACCCATTCATTGGATAATGGAATCTTATATCTGAAGGGTGGAGATCTGGATGAAGAGATGAACGAACTCAAATGCCCTTACAGCATTTATAATCTCTCGGATTATTTTAAGGAAGAATTCTTTGAAACCAAGCGAGTGGTTTATGTACCGCTATAGCTTGTGACCGAAAAGAAAACCGTCTACCCGCTCACCAAGTCCTGTACTCGTTACCACTAATTCCACAGTATCTCCGGCATTAAGTTTAAAAATGATTGAGTCGTGGTAATTAACGGTGCTCGCCAATGGATAAGATTGCTGTCTTTTGATATCAAAGTAGGTAGCAGTGCCAGAAGTTACTTTCAATCGAATAGGAATTCCACCCATCGTTGAATTTCCAGTTACGTTAAATGAGTAGACTCCAGCTGAGGGTGCAGTAAACCGGTTCGCGCCAACAACATTAAAATCATCAAAGTCTTCCGTAAGGCCGATAGGTGAATCTGTGAAACTGCCACCTGTATTAATGAACGAGTAGGTAGTTTTAAAAGCATAATTTGTAGCTATTGCCGTTGCAATGGCAGTATCTACATAGCCTTTGGTAGTTGCATCAGTATTAGCACTAGGAGCACCTACATTTTGAATCCGGATTGCGCCTGCGTTGGGGTTCGTGGTAAGTACCTGTGTTAATGTTGAGGAAATGGTCACATTGTTTCCACCTGAAATGGCGAGGTTATTGGTAGCAGGTGTATAAGTTAAACTTTGTTTGTAGGGAGTAAGGTCTACGGACGTTACATCATTTGTAAGACTAAGAATGTTTGTTCCGGTGTTTAATGCTAAGTCCTGAATTTCATTGGTGGCGTTGTCATCATTTAAAGTGATTGATCCGCCTCCATTACTAAGTGATACAACGGCCCCGGTTTTTGTTAATGCCTGAAGTTCATTTGTGCTGTTGTTGTCATTATCAGCCACATCAAGGGTAACACTGGTTCCGTTTGTGATGTTTATTGTGCGGTTGGTGCCAGCCGAAGTACCCAGCGAGAGATTTTGACTATCTGAAACTACCGAAGCCAGGTTAACCGAGTTCCCGCCACTAATTGCCAGAGAAGTGCCTATAAGCGTTAGGCTTTGATTATCTGTATTGGCAATTGTATTTAAGTCAACTTCTTTGGTACCACCCGCATCGGTAATGCGCAGTTTTTTATCGGCCGTCAGACTGGCCCCCGTGATTAATTCATTCGTAGCGCTATTATCATTATCTCCAGTATTTGAAATAACGTTGTTATTAATAGCAATGCCCTGGCCAGCCATTAAACTTGAACTATTACCTGAATATTCAGAATAAAATGCATAGGGTACACTCATCAATTGCTGGCTTCCTGCCAATTGAAAGGAACTTCCACCATCAGGGTCGATCTCTATCTGCAACCATTTATTACCAACAGCCCAGCTTACAAAGGCAAAAGTGCCTATGCCTGCCGTGCCTTGCCCAATTACCAACGCAAATAATCCAAACTGATTGGTTTGAGGGTTGTGTGTCTCAGAGTACTCCACATCTCCATTGACCGCACTTTTTAATATACTGATGCGAACAGCAATGTTCTTGGAGATAATAGGCTTGCCTTCACTATCACGGGCTACCCCTTGATAGTTGATGCCTTTAGGGGCCTGTGCATAGGCTGTTATTAGAGTAGTAATTGCCAGAGCAAAAGAGAGTAGAAGTTTTTTCATAGCATCAGGTTCCTACTTTAATGACTTTAATAGTTTTGCTTTCTGCATTGGTCAGCAGTATTTTAATGAAGTACGCACCTGGACTAAGATCCCCCAGTTGCACTTTATTGTCTTTGCTTGGTTTAATTGAAGTTATTTTCCTGCCCCACGAATCGTAGAGTTCCATGAATTGAATCTGAACTTCACAACCAAAGGCCTCAATGGTGATTTCTCCTTTTGCAGGATTCGGGTAGTAACTAAACGTAAGGTCTTTGCAGGGAAGAATTTCAGGTTGAAGAAACCCTTGCGTCAGAATCAGATTGGTATTTGTAAAAGTGAGTATGGCAGGTTCACCAATAGAGGAAGTAACAATGAAATCCGGAACTGAGATATCGAAACCGGCCATATTAGTTACCTGTTGACGCGCTTGCGTCATGCCCACGAAGGGCAAAAAGACAAGTAACAAAACAGTAAATTTCGATCTCATAAGTAGTTAGGAAATAGAAACTTACAACTTTTAGTTAAATTTTCACATCAGGTGTAATTTTTTAATGATTTTTTCATTTTACTGTCTTCTTGCTGGGGCTACAGGGTTAAAGATGTTCTCCGGCAAACAACCCAATGTAAACTGCACCCACGCAGAATAAAAGGCTGAAGATCACGTAAATAAGTGAGGATAGGCTGAAACCGCCCTGCAAAAGATATATGGTTTCATGGCTAAAAGTTGAAAAGGTGCTGAACCCCCCGCAAAACCCGACTGTCCAAAACAACCGGGCGTTAGGTGAGAATAGTTGCCGATGGTCAGCCAGGCCGATTACCAGTCCCAGGATAAAACAGGCAAAGATATTGGCCAGCAATGTACCTAATGGAAAGTGATGGGCATGTAAGGAGTTGATCCACCGACCAAGCGAAAATCGAACAACGCTTCCTAGTCCACCACCCACAAAAACCATGATCATTGATCGTATCATATGGGTATGCTTAGTTTAAAGGAGCTGAAGGATTCTCCAGAATGCTGCGTTCACTGGCTGAAAGATTCAGGTCACTGGTAAGTGTATACAAAGTAGGCCTTGCCAATAAGAAAAGAACCACAACGATTGCAGTGAATAATAGAAATGAGTTGTCGCCTGTGATAAGAGCAACCACACTACCCATAAGACCCGGTAATTCAAAGCAAGCCGAACGAATGAGTAAAGCGGTCTGGTACTTGAATAATTTCTCTTTTAAAGTCATGGAGGCGTTGATGGGCTTCAGCGTTTGTTTGAAAATAAAATAACCCATGCCCATTCCAATCGGCAGCAGTGCGAAGAGAACGTAGCGAAGCAATAAGGCAAAACCGGGATCTGTTTCGGTTACTGGATTCCCTGTATAATTGAGATAAAGTACGATAAGACCCAATGAAGCCATAACCGACACGAGTGAAAAGTAAATGAGATTGAGGGCTGTCAAAACACTTTTGGTTGTTGGAGCAGTGTTCATGTGATTTAAGATTTAGATACAGGCAGACTTTCTCGTGTTATCATCTCAAGCATAATTTCATTGGTTCGTTGCCTCAACTCTTTAATGTCAACAAGCCCGTCCACGGGGATTTCTTTACCAACAATAATCTTTATTAATCCGGGTCTTAAGTTAATAGTGCCCGGGGGCATTAATTGACCAGCTCCTACTACAACTAAAGGTAAAAGTGATTTTTGAGTATCGGCAGCTATTTTAAAAGCCCCGTCTTTAAAAGGCTGTAAGATTTCGTTGCTCCGGTTTTGAGTGCCTTCAGGGAAAATGAGAATGTTGATCCCCATGGTTAAAATTTCCTTTAAGTGATTGAGACTCTTTTTGCGGCTTTCATTACTACTTCGATCAACCACCACGCAGGTGGCACGAGTGATCCAACCAAAGACCGGAATTTTTAAAAGTTCCTTTTTAGCGAGAGGTCTGAACTGACCACGAATGGTCATGGCTATGCCGGGTAAATCCAAAAAGGAAGTGTGGTTACTTACGTAGATATAAGACTTGTTTTTATCGATGTTCTCCCGTCCAATCATTTCATACCTGATAAATGTGAGCATACTAAATACCCACGACCAGGCTTTCATAAAAAAGTATGTAACAGAAACTGCATGTTGCCCAAAGAAAGCTGGTATAATAATACCGGGTAGAAAAAGGAGCATGAAGACGGTGAATACCAGGAAAACCCAGAATTTATAAAGTGCAGAGAGGATTTTGTTTATCAGTTTCAAACGCTTATAAAATAGAAGTGAAAAAAAATTCCCGAAAGGTGCGAATCTTTCGGGAATTTCAAGAACTGAAGTTTATGAATGGTTGCTACGAAAAATAACTTGTTGTACCCGGAACCGCAACCGGGTAGTTGCCATCGGCATTGGGTAATATCGGTGGCAGGGCATTGAAATCAAATTTTGTGGGCATGATATTCATGCCGGAGTTAAGAGCCTTATCGAATTCAACTACCTGACCTGTATAGGTAGCCAATCTGCCAAGGATGGCCGTCATGGTACTCTTGGCTCCGTTTTCGGTGTCGTCAAATTTATATTCCTTTTTAGCGATCGCTGCGAAGAGTTCATCGTGTTCAGTTTGGTAGGGATTGTTTTCTTTGGTTCTGTCGAACTGGTATAAGACTTTTCCTTTCCGATCGGTGATGTTACCCGATCCGCAGTAAATGTTTCCTTTCGTACCCATGATAAACTCATCTACTTTGCTCATGGTGCCTTTAATGTGCCGGCACTGACTGTTTAAAATGCTGCCATCGGCATACTGAAATTCAACATAGTGATGATCAAAAATCTCACCGAAGTCTTTTCCTTTTCTCACTTCGCGACCACCCATCCCCTGGGCTTTTACCGGATAGCCACCTTTGAACCAGTTGATCACGTCAATGTTGTGAATGTGTTGCTCAACGATATGATCCCCACACAACCAGTTAAAGTAATACCAGTTGCGCATCTGGTATTCCATTTCGGTTTGGTTGTATTTGCGGGGGTTCACCCATACCCCCTCATTATTCCACCACGCCTGGGCAGAAACAATTTCTCCGATTAAACCCTCTTTGTACTTTTTGTAAAGTTCGCGATATGAATTTTGATAGTGTCGTTGAAGGCCTACCACAACATTAAGCTTTTTCTGTCGCGCAATTACAGCGGCATCAAGTACGCGTTTGATTCCGGCCGGATCAGTGGCCACTGGCTTTTCCATAAAGATCTGCTTGCCTTGATTCACGGCTTCTTCAAAGTGAATTGGACGGAAGCCAGGAGGTGTGGTAAGAATTACTACATCCGCCAACGCGATTGCCTTCTTGTAGCCATCAAAACCAACAAACTTATTTTCTTCGGGCACTGCAATTTTGTCTTTGATATTACCGGCCGCTCCTGACCAATCAGAAAGGTCATCCGACATTAACGCTTTGTAGCAATCATCCAACCGGTCGCGGAAAGCGTCTGCCATAGCTACCAGTTTTACATTTTGCTTTGAAAGCATGGCCTGCATGGCAGCACCTGTGCCACGACCCCCACAACCAACCAAGGCTACCTTGATAGAATCATCCACCGAGGTGTTAAATATTTCTGATTTAGAAGCAAAAGGAATAGCTGCCAGCGAACTGGCGATAAGAGATGTTTTCTTTACAAATTCTCTGCGGGACTGGGTAGGTTCGTTTTTCATAAAATAGAGTTTTATTTCATTATGATCTGGTTGCTAGTTTCCAGCGGCAAGAGACAAGGCGCTGGCAGTTACTTCAAATACAAGGTATAAAACTTTTCAATCTCTTCCTGCGAAGGTTGTACCAGCGGCCTGACTACCCGAAAACCGACAAACATGCCATCCGTTAGCCACCACTTGCTTTTAGGGATTTGCGGATCACGGATATTCCAGTTTGCCTCCGAAGCCAGGCGATTTGCGCAGCGCAATTCTTTTGCCTCGTCCAAATAGGATCCTCCTCTTACAGTTTTAGGATATTTTGACCCAGCCACCGTAAGCGGATTTTTACCTGCAATTTTTCCATAATAGGCGGGGTCATATTGATCAATTGTCCATTCGCTCAAATTTCCCAGCATATCATACAAGCCCCAGGCATTGGCTTTCAATTGTGCAACATGGTGAAACTTACTGCCACTGTTATCTTTGAAGTAACCATACTCTCGCAAACTCTGAGCATCATTGCCAAAGGGATATGCGGTTTCGCTTCCGGCACGACATGCATATTCCCATTCCGCTTCTGTTGGCAATCGATAAAATATTCCGGTTTTAGTATAAAGCCATTTGCAATACATCACCGCTGCTGTATGACTCATGCTATTGGAAGGATGTTTGGCATCGCGCCCCATGCCCCAGGTTAAGTCGATGTATTGCGGAGTAGCGCGTGTAACACCATCAATGTTTTTGCTTTGTGGCAAGGAGTTATCTTTAAAGTATAGATCCCACTCGGCAAACGTAACTTCCTTAACCCCCATCCAGAAAGCAGATAGCTCTACTTCCTTTTGTGGACCTTCATCATCGCTGCGGCCACGCTCTGTAACCGGACTTCCAATTATAAATTTTCCAGCGGGTATTGCTGCCATCTTAAAGGTGATCGATGTTCCGGGTATTTCTTGATCGTAAGTTTTGAAATCCTGTGAATTGACGACTCCGTAACTAATTGTGAGAGACAGAAGGAAAATTAATTTTTGCATAGGAGATGATTCTTGCTTAAAGCTAAAAGCAAAAAGCCTAAAGAAAAAAGAAACTGCTTTCAGCTTTTTGATTAAAGCTCTTATCTGCTTTAAGCTTTCCGCTTTAAAAGCGCCATATAAAACCCATCAAATCCCTCGGTAGGCTTTATCCATTTTTGTTCCACTAATTCAAATTGTTCTTTTCTGGATTCTAAAAACTTCTCTACTTGTTTTTCGTTCTCAGTCGGAAGTAAGCTACACGTTGAGTAAACCATTAATCCTCCCGGTTTCACCATGGTGCTATAGTCTTCTAAAATATGTTGCTGAAGTTCTTTAACCCGCTGTATAAAGTCAACCGATAATTTCCATTTCGCATCAGGATTACGTTTGATAACCCCCAGTCCCGAACACGGAACATCGAGCAACAAGCGGTCCGCAGAATTTTCAAGTCGCTTGATGGTTTTAGAGGACTCAATCACGCGCGTTTCAATATTTCCGGCCCCAGCCCTGCGCGCACGCTTTTTTAATTCTTCCAGTTTCCATTCTTCCGTATCCAGCGCAATGATTCGACCTTTATTTTGCATCAGTGAGGCGAGGTGTAGGGTTTTGCCACCACCCCCTGCGCAGGCATCGATCACACGCAGCCCGGGTTTTACTTGTAAGAACGGAGCAATCAGTTGTGAGCCGGCATCCTGAACTTCAAACAAGCCATCTTTAAACTGCTGACGGGTAAAAATATTCTGCCGTTGTTCAAGAATCAAAGCGTCCGAAAATTCAGCCGGAGCCTCCGTTACGATTTCCTCTTCTTCCAGTTGTTGCTGGAGCGATTGGCGATCCACCTTTAGGGTATTTACCCTCAAAACAACACTGGCTTCTTCATTCAGCGCAGTTAATTCTTTTTCCCATTCTTTCCCCAACTCTTTTTCACCTAATTCATCCAACCAGTCAGGTATTGATTCACGGATTTTTCGATCCGACTGTAACTCTTCATAGCGGGCTTCAATCTTTTTTCGATCAAGTCCTTCAAATTCATCCCAATCCGGAAATTCAGTATTATTCCAAAGGCACCAAACCCCAAGTAATTTCCAGAAATCTTCATCCTCAGCTTCTGATATTTCTTTGAATAAACGGTACCAGCGAACAATATCATAGGTAGTTTCGGCAATAAAGCGCCTGTCGCGTGCACCCCACTTTGGGTTGCTCTTCAGGATCTTTTCAATCACTTTATCGGCATATTTCTTGTTCACGAAGATCTCGTGAAGTCCCTCCACTACAGCTGCCGATAAGTTGCGGTATATTTTCATGTTGGCAAGTTAAAAACTGGATGGGGCAATCAGGGTATTTTTGACAGAATGTTTTTAACTTGGCTGTTCTTCCAGCGGATTTATGGGTCGCATTTTTGTAATGGTTTATCGTCCACACCGAGGCAAAGAGCTAGAGTTGATTCCAATCCTGAAATCAGGTTATATGCTTTTGAGAGATCGGGGGTATTTAACTAGCCGTCCACCGATTATGATGCAGGCCTCCAATGGATGTTTATTAAAGATTTTTGAATGGAAAGGAAAAGAGAGTATGGCCAATGCCGAGACCGATCCTCTGGTTCAGGAGCATTGGATGCGTACAGGTAAAGTATGTGATTTTGAAAAGCCATTTAATCTTGAGGAGTTTAAGCAAGTATTTTCGGAATTTGAGGCTATTGCCTGGGATGAATGGGATCAACAATAGCATTATTTAAAAAGAGTAATCAATCTAAATTATGAAAAGAAGAAATTTTATCCAGACTGGTTTTGCTGCAGTAGCCTCAGCGTTGACAATTGGCACGGCATCTGCCACAGAATTTAAACCGGCCGCTGGAAAACCATTCAAACTCAATTATGCACCACACGATGGTATGTTTAAGAATCATGGGGGTGCTGACTTTGTAGATCAGATTAAGTTCATGGCCGATCAGGGCTTTCGTGGTATCGAAGACAATGGGTTGTTGGGCCGGCCAGTTGCCGAACAAGAGCGTATTGGCAAAACACTGGCCCAACTAGGTATGACCATGGGTGTGTTTGTTATCGATGGTGGCGATAATTGGAAAACATCGCTTACAACAGGCAAACAGGAATTTAAAGATGTATTTATAAAGACGTGTAAACTATCTGTGGAGGCTGCCAAACGGGTTAATGCCAAATGGGCTACGGTAGTGCCTGGCTTCTTTGATCGCAAAATGCCCATCGGTTTACAAACAGCAAATGTTATAGATGCTTTGCGCAGAGGGGCCGAGATTTTAGAGCCACAAGGTTTGGTTATGGTACTTGAACCGCTGAGCGATACACCTGAATTATTCCTTCGCTTTTCTGATCAGACCTATGAGATCTGCAAGGCTGTGAAGAGTCCATCCTGCAAAATATTATACGACATTTATCACATGCAGCGCAACGAAGGCAACCTGATTAATAACATCGATGCTTGCTGGGATGAGATTGCCTACATTCAGATTGGGGATAACCCGGGCCGCAAAGAACCTACTACTGGTGAGATCAACTACAAGAATATTTTCAAGCACATTTACGATAAAGGCTATCGGGGCATTATGGGCATGGAACATGGCAATGCGAAAGAAGGCAAAGAAGGTGAGTTGGCTTTGATCAATGCTTATCGTGAGAGTGACGCATTTTAGGTGATGACAGGTGAAATTGAAATGTAAAATGAAAAAAGTAATTTTTGTTGGTGTGTTGTTGGTAATGCTTCCGTTAGTAAGCAAAGCACAGTTGGGAGGATTGGGGGATCGGCTCCTGGAAAAAACAAAAAAATCAGCGACAAAGGCCGCGAAAGATAAAACCACGGGTACGGTCGATGCGGAGCGCGATCGCTTGGACTCTACCGATTTCAATTATGCTATAACCGTAATTGATAACTCGGGCATGATGAACATTCGCGACTTTGACGAAACCCTCACTAAGTCAGCTTACGGGGCTTCTAATTTTTTACTGAAGTCTGAGAAGGACAAAACCCCCGCCCAGAAGTGTCGGGCTATCTTAGATGCCGCTGAGAATTTCTACCAAGTGCGCCAGTACAAACCAGCCGAAATATATTTTCTCGATGCAAAACTCACCTATGAGGCTGAAGGGCTTAGCAACAACATTAACTACAGCAAGGTGCATGCGGACCTCGGACTGCTCTACGCAACCATGGGTCGCTACAATTCAGCAGAGTACTTTACTTCAGAAGCGCTATCCATTCGTGAACAAACGTTGGGCACAAACAGCAAGGCCTATGCGGCTTCGTTAAATAATATGGCAGTGCTCTACCAGGAAACTGCCCGGTACAATGAATCTGAGAAGGCGTTTAATGAGGCAGTGCAAATTGTTCAGAATCAACTAGGAGCCGAGAGCCAGGAATATGCCATTGTATTAAATAATCAGGCGATCTTGTATGCACACATTGGTCGCATCGAGCAGGCCGTTGAAAAACTGAATGCTGCAATTGCCATCCTGGAGAAACTTAAAGCAAAAACTACTCTTACCAGAAACAAGGTTGGCTTTCAATCTAACCTCGCTTTGCTTTATCAACAAACAGGAAAGTTTACAGAAGCTGAGTCTATTTATCTGAAACTTGAAAAGGCCCTGGGCAGTAAGGATCCCTTCTATGCGGGTGTATTAAATAATCTTGCACTGCTCTACATACAAATGGGGCAAATGGACAAAGTTGAGAGTTACCTTAAACGTTCGGCTGAGGTTTATAAGACCCGCTTTGGAAATCAGAATCCTAATTATGCCAAGGTGTTGAATGACTTGGGGAATTTCTACCGCATCCAGGGCCGCTTTGCCGAAGCGGAACAGAACCTGATGGAATCATTGACTATTCGCGGCACTGCTCTCGACACCAATCACCCGGATTATGTGAAGAGCCAGGAAGATCTTGCCATTTTATATTGGAAGAAGGGTGATCTCGCCAAAGCAGATGTCAGTTATAAAATTGCGATGGATAAGTCACTGGATTTTATCAACCGGTATTTCCCCCCTATGAGTGAAGCCGAGAAAACAAAGTATTGGGACGTGCTGCAGCCACGCTTTCAGCGCTTCTACAATTATTGTCTCGAAGCAAGTGTCGGCAATCCTGCGGTATCACAAACCATGTACGACTACCAGATGGCCACGAAAGGGCTCCTGCTTAACTCCACCAACAAAATCAAAAAAGCAATTTTTGCGAGTGGCAACAACGACCTGATTAAAGACTATGTAGCCTGGCTGGATAAGAAAGAAACCCTGGCCCGTTATTATTCACTTTCAAAAGAAGATCTGACTAATCAGAAAATTGATTTGCCAGCATTGGAGAAGGAGGCTAACGACATGGAGCGTTCTCTCTCACAACGTTCATCCGATTTCTCGCAAGGATATTCAGCCGAGAAACTTAGTTTCACACAAGTTGCATCAGTGCTGGGCGATCAGGAGGCAGCTATTGAGTTTATCCGCATTCGCTCGTTCGATAAAGATTTTACCACCGACTCAAAATATGCGGCTTTGATTCTTACCAAGGGAGCGACAACTCCAAAATTAGTTTTGCTCGATAATGGTAATCAATTGGAAACCCGGTATGCAAAGTTTTATCGTAATGCCGTTCAGCAAAAATCGGCCGATGCCTATTCGTACGATCAGTTTTGGGCGCGCATCGATCCCGCCTTAGCGGGAAAGAAGACACTTTACATATCTGCCGATGGTGTCTACAATCAGATCAGCTTAAGTACATTGAAGAAAACAGATGGTGATTATTTGCTCAACCGCTATGATCTCATCCTGGTAGGAAATTCCAAGGATGTAATAATACTCAAAAATCAAAAGCCGGTGGCAGCAAAGAAAAATGCTTTCTTGTTGGGCTTCCCCGACTATGGTGGCGATGCCGTTGCTGCCTTACCGGGAACAAAAATTGAAGTTGATAACATCGGGAAAATCTTAAAGACAGGGGGCTATCAAACGACTCCCTATTTGCAAAAGGCGGCCACCGAAGCAGTGATCAAGTCCATGAAAGGGCCAACCCTCGTTCACATTGCTACGCATGGTTATTTTCAGGCGGATGTAGAACAATCGTCTGTGGGCGTTCACCAGGAAAATGCGAAGAACAATCCGCTCTTGCGCTCCGGACTTTTGCTGGCGGGTGCTTCGCCAACGATCAAAGGGGAAGTGATGCCGAACCTTGAGAGCAACGACAACGGAGTGCTCACAGCCTATGAAGCAATGAATTTATCGCTGGATGGAACCGATCTGATTATTTTAAGTGCCTGCGAAACGGGACTGGGCGATGTGCGTGCTGGCGAAGGCGTGTATGGTTTGCAACGGGCATTTCTGGTAGCCGGGGCTAAAGCCATGGTAATGAGTTTATGGAAGGTGGATGATGCGGCTACACAAGCCCTGATGACAAACTTCTATACCAACCTCGCCAAAGGTGGCAGTAAAGCGAAGGCTTTCAAGCAAGCGCAACTTCAGTTGATGACTAAATACAAAGAGCCTTACTATTGGGGGGCATTCGTGATGATGGGGATGTAAGTACAATTCAATAAGTTACTCTTGCCTATGGGCAGATTCTTATGAAACGAATATTCATACTTCTGTTCACAACAATTAGTCTTCAGGCTATTGCCCAGGACGACTGGCTTACCAAAGCAATAGCCGAGACGGGCTCCATACAAAAAGCAAGTCTTGACTCCATCGACTTTCAGTTTGCCATGTCGGTAAATGAAAACTCAAGCTTCTTTGATGTACAGCAAAAAGGTGAAGGCTGGGCCAAGGGTTTTTATTCGATGAAAAGCAAAGGCGATCGAACGCTTTCTGAAGTGGCAAGCGATACACTGAACTGGGCGGTGGACTTTTATAACGCGCGCTGGTATAAAATTGCTGAAGCTTCCTTCCTAACCGCCAAAGCCTTTATGGAATCCAATAACCTGATCAATGACATCAGTTACCTCCGTTGCATTTCCAACATGGGGGTGATGTTTTTAATTCAGGGCCGAACGCTGGAAGCAGAACAATACATTACCTGGGCATTAGAAGCAAGCGATCAGTACCTGGGCCGGCAGAGTGTAGCCTATGCGGCTAACCTGAACAGCAAGGCTAAGCTGCAACAGTTGGTGGGTAAGTATAATGAAGCTGAACAACTTTTTAATGAAGCCATTCCGGTGATTGCAAAGCGATTTGGGGAAGCAGGAATGCAGTACGCCATTGTAATCAACAACAAGGCAATGCTCTATCAAACCATCGGGCGGTATGACGAAGCCATTGCGCTGATGAAGAAAGCAATTATTGCAGCCGAAACTTCAAACAAAAGACTGTTGCAGGGAAAGAAGTCTTTTGACAGTCGCAAGTTTACTTCTAACCTGGCTTTACTATACCAGCTTTCGGGTGATCTGGCTCAGGCCGAATCTTCTTTTCTTGCCATAAAGAAAGTGTTTGAAAACCGGGGTCAGACGAACAACCCTGAGTATGCTGCGGTGCTTAATCAAATGGCGCTGCTCTATATTCAAATGAATAAAATAGACCAGGTAGAGCCCCTGCTCCAAAAGGCGGCCACGATTTATAAAAAGAAATTCACAGAAGAGAATGCTTCTTTCGCCAAAGTTCAAAATGATCTCGGCAACTTCTACCGGTTGCAGGCAAGATATCCCGAAGCCGAAATAACCTTGAGTAAAGCCCTTGGCATTCGCCAACGCACTTTGGGCGAAAATCATCCCGACTATGTGAAGTCGATGGAGAGTTTGGGTATTTTGTATTGGAAGAAAGGCGATCTCACACGAGCGTATCCCTACTTAAGCGGGTCGGCCAATAAATCGTTGGAGTTTATAAACAATTATTTTCCACCCATGAGTGAGGCGGAAAAAACCAAGTATTGGGATATTCTGCAACCGCGCTTTCAACGCTTTTATAATTATGCGATTGAAGCAAGTGCTACCAATCCAGCGGTTCTTAATGATGTCTATAACTATCAGATCGCTACCAAAGCCTTGCTCCTCAACTCAACCAATAAAATCAAAAAAGCAATTCTTTCCAGTGGTGATCAGTCGCTGATTGATGAATACATTTCCTGGATCGGACAAAAAGAAGCACTCGCCCGGTATTATGCTTTATCGAAAGAAGAGTTGGCTCAGCAAAAGATTGATCTTGCCGAGATGGAGAAAGCAGCCAATAATACAGAACGTTCGCTGTCTCAACGCTCTGCTGATTTTGCCAAAGGGTATGAAACCGAACAAATAAAGTTCGAACAGGTGGCCGCGCAGTTGCAGGACACCGAAGCGATCCTCGAAATTATCCGCGTCCGCACGTTTGATAAAGATTTTACTGACGAATCGCGCTACCTGGCATTAGTGCTCACGAAAGGAAGCACGCAGCCAACCATGGCCCTGCTCGACAATGGCAACCAGATGGAGACCCGCTATGCTAAGTTTTATAAGAATGCCATCCAGCAGAAATCACAGGATGACTATTCCTATCCCCAATATTGGGAACGCATAGCTCGGCTGCTAACCGGAAAGAAAACTATCTATGTATCACCCGATGGGGTTTATAATCAGATCAACGTCAATACGCTGAAGAAAACGGATGGTGATTACATTCTCAATCAATTCGATGTGATCGTTATAGGCAATTCAAAAGACCTGCTTGCGATAAAATCAAAAAAGGGATTGCAGGCCAGCAAGGAAGCCTTTGTGCTGGGCTTCCCCGATTATGGAGGTAACGCGGTGGCGTTGCCAGGAACAAAAGTGGAAATCGATGGCATCAATAAAATTCTTACTGGTTCGGGCTATAAAGTTTCCAAGCGCGAACAGAAGGAAGCCAGTGAAGGCTCGCTGAAGGCTGTGAAAGGACCTTCGCTGATGCACATTGCCACGCATGGATATTTTCTGGCCGATGCCGATCTGAAAGGGGATGCCATGGGGGTGAATGCGGAGAATGCAAAGAACAATCCGTTACTGCGCTCGGGATTAATTTTATCCGGGGTGCCGGACACCGGGCAGGACAAAACTTCTACCGACTTGCAGAGCAATGATAACGGAGTGCTCACCGCCTATGAAGCGATGAACCTTTCGCTGGAAGGCACAGACCTGATTGTGCTCAGCGCCTGCGAAACCGGGCTGGGTGATGTGCGGGCGGGTGAGGGCGTGTATGGATTGCAACGAGCTTTTCTGGTAGCCGGAGCCAATGCATTGATTATGAGTTTATGGAAAGTAGACGATGCGGCCACGCAACAACTGATGACTAACTTCTACACCAACTGGACCAGGAGTGGTAACAAGCAAAAAGCCTTTAAGCAAGCCCAACTACAACTGATGACCAAATACAAAGAGCCTTATTACTGGGGCGCGTTTGTGATGATGGGGATGTGAGTTGAGGCTTGAAAATGAAGCTCTACGAAATGTCAAGCACGACCTGCTGTAAAATTGTCCCCGTGACCGGACTACATTTTGAAACATAACTTTAATTTAAAAATCAAACCCTGCAATTGCAAATAGCTGCTGTTAGCCACAGTTGATTTACAGCTCATTTATAACTTTACTCAAAGTCATTAATAAAATGTCCGCGTTAGATGGAAGAATATATACCGGATTACGTCCAACGTCCTTTATTACTTCAACTCCGTCACAGTAAGGAGTAATTGAGAGTATTCTTTAATTTTTCATTCTCTCCGTCTTCAAGTTTGTTGTCTGTCAAGCAGTGCGCTAAGTATTTGCCGTAAACGTTTATTTAGTAATCAGGGACTTTTTTGATAAGTCAAATTTGCATCGAGTACTTATCGAATTCACGTCAGTGGTCGATATACATATAATTCTTTGCTAAGAAATTGTTCAACTCGTTTTTACAACGCAAGCGTACGATCAAAAGAACAACGATTATTGGACTTCAACTATTGAGAATTAGCCATCTTGGCTATTTGTTTCATTACCAATGGTCCTGCATCTTTATCGATCGACATTCCCGTCAAGTACTCTGCATGTGGCAGTGAATCTGCTGGGTTAAAAAAGGATGGTTTTAAAATGTATCCTAACGCATCCATACCTAATCCAATCACAAATTTGGGTCCCTTCAATTTCATCAACGCCTTTGATTGGATGGAATATGCCGGAACGGTTTCTCCGGGATGTGTCACAAACTGAGCATCGCCTAACGAGAACCACGCAATCTCAGTTTGCACACTATCCGTAATTGTTCGTTTAATAACTCCCATCTTTGAAAGCTGTTGGAAACCATGATTGGATACGGGTAATTTAAATAAGCTGGAATTGAAACGAATATTAGTGTTCTCAATTTTATGGTTCGATTTCTTTAGTCCATCAATCACTGCCTTTGCTAATTCATGCCCACGTTGATTAGCTCGATCAAAACTTTTCTCTTCGTGTTCGGGCTGTACCCATCCACCGATTGCTCCTTGAAGAAATAAATTTTCTCCACCGATGGAATTATTCAAGTGCTTATATAAACCGGCAACATAATCGGAAGATACCAATGACGATACACCGTCCATAATAGTAGGATGACACGCAAAATTGGTTAGTGTTGCTATTGAAATACCGTCTTCATCTTTGAATTGAAGTATGGAAACGGACCGATCCAGTTCTTCAGGTTCAGAAATATTGAATACCCAATCATTGCCAAAGGTAGTTTCAGCCATGAAAACAGAGGCCTCTTTTTTGGCCTTCCATGCTGCTACGATCACCTCAACGGATGTTTTCACAAGCGTTTTCATGTAGACAGAATCAACGCCTGAGGAAGTTTGATCAGCACCCCAAATGCCAACAACATCTGGCCCGGAATGGGTGTGACTGGATGACATTACAATATGGCTGGGATCAAATTCTGATGCAGGAATTTGTAATGCAACAGCTTTTCGGATATCAACCAATGTAGGATGAAGCATTCCGATACAGTCGAATGTTAGTATGGCAAAATGATTATCAACACTGTATACCACAATTGCCTTTACAAATATCGAATCGTGTATGCCCGTAAAATGTCGGTTCTTTTCATCACCCGCGATAAATGATCCAACATCAGGATTGATAATCGCTGATGATGCTCCTATTAGAAGTTTGCTATTTTTCAGATTCTGATTTGGACAACCAAGCAAAGCAAAGGCTACTAGTATAATAATGAACTTTTTCATTGTGCTAGCTTTCATTCTGTAAGTAAGACAAAAAGATCAGACATTCCCTGTGAAGTCATGCTCCCTTCCAATCTCTCCGTCATCATGGATTTCCCCAATGAGGTAAATTGTTTTATATCGGATTTATTAATACTCACCATTTCCCCCCCCCCCCTCTTCAAAAGGATAACCGGGCATTTCCAAGACCATGGCATTATAGTTAACGCGAACCAAATGTAATACCTTTTCGATAAGAATCGACTCAATAAATACGCTGTCCACCGGTTCCTTCTTGAATAGTCTTCGAAAAAATCCAGGGTTCTTTTTTGGTGTCTTTTTAAAGGTTCATCCCATAATTATTTAAAGCAATTGTGGCTACATCCGCATACATGCAATTGCAGATATTTCTGATATCAAAAAAACTAACCTTTACTTAGCTTTTCAGTCTTATCTTTAAAACAGTATCTTTAAGCATGAAAAGAAATCTCCTTGCACTGACTTTCGCAGTTGTTGTTTTGCTGGGTGCCTGTTCGCCCACCGAAACCAAACAAGATCAAAAGGTGCTCCGCCATGTAGTGCTCTTTAAATTCACGGATGTATCCACGCCCGAAGATGTGAAGAAGGTGGAGGATGCCTTTGGTGTTTTACCGGGCAAGATCAGCCTGATAAAGGATTATGAATGGGGCACTAACTCCAGTCCTGAGAATCTCAATCAGGGCCTCACGCATTGTTTCTTCGTGACCTTTGCCAGCGACAAAGACCGCGATGACTATCTCGTGCATCCCGCGCACCAGGCGTTTGTGGAAGTTTTAAAACCGCACCTGGATAAGGTAACTGTGGTTGACTACTGGGTTAAGAAATAACAGTTTCCTCAGGCCTTATGTTGATGGCCTTGCCTGAAAATCTTTTTATGAAGATGTGCTGAGGGAACGTAGGTTATTTCAACCACCAACGCATTAATTGTAGAACTTCCTGGATTTGCAAATTGATACCCTGCGGAAAGTGCCCAGTGTGGCAAGATGTAACAGGCTCCGCCCAACGTAGTTTCACCCAGATTATGTTTGCCGGTGATGTTTTCAGCAATAAGGGTAAGCCAGTCTTCAATAATCTCTTGCTCCAGGCCCAACTGTAATCCGAATTCACCATTGGGAAATAACTTGGTTCGGGAACCCGCACCTAAAAAACTTGTAGAGCTCTGATAAATTCCGGTAACGATTTTCGAGCGAGTGGCGCGAAGCACCGTAACCAGGTTGCCATAATTATACATCCCAAAATGAAAGTCTTTGGAAAAGCCGGTTTGTGTACCCACTGAGAATTTGAACACCGGGCTTAGGGTAAATGCTTTTTGAAAATTGACAGTGAAAAAAGGATAAACTGGTGGGTTCGTGGTGTCGCCATTGGTTTCGAGTGATATAGGTCCATTCGTATTAAGATTAAATCCCAATACATTGACTCCCACTTCGGCCTCATGCCCCAAGCCCCAGCAAAATGTTGAGTTTAATTGAACCAGCCCTTTGCTTATATTGAACTGTTGTTGAAAGAAGGGTTTTGTTTTTAGCGTAATATCGGAGGAAGGAACATTGAAAAAATTCTGCTGACCCATGGCCGCGCTACTGGCCAGGCAAAATAGAACACTGACCCATAATCCCTTCATTGAAGTAGCCATTTACGAAGTTCAAAGGTAAGCAATGGCATACATTTTAGCTCATCATGAAAAGACCCGGAGAGAAGTTCCGGTTAGTTCTGTATGATATTTCCTTAATGCAGTTTTGGCCGGCCCCTGCAGCACAGCTCCTGTAGTTGAAAACCTGGCTCCGTGGTTAGAGCAATAAAAATCTTTTTGGTTGGAACGATAGTTTACACCGGTGCCTTCATGAGTGCAAGAGCGACTCAATGCGACAAATTCCGTTGTACTCAATCTGGCCACGATAACCCCATTGGCTGCTACCGATCCACCCACAGTATTCAGTGCTGAGTTCTGGCCACTGGTCAGGTCTAAAGTAAAATCGATATTGGATGGTGCCGGGTCGTTCTGATTGCAGCTAAATAATGCGCTACCTGAGCAAGTTAATAGCGCTGCTACACCTAGTTTTTTCAAAAATTCTTCGCGATTCATAATATTAACTATTTGCCAATGATAGCGGATTGAAATCTTGTTCCTTATTATCAAGGCTATGATTAAGTTGAGAAATATTTTTATGAATTCAGGATAAATTCAGAATGATAAGACTTACAGGTATATTATTTCCGGGAGGAAACTTTAGCCATAAACAGGCTTTGAAGTTTTATACCCATTAGGATGGAGACCCATGCGAGCAATACAACAAATTCAGAATACGAGCCCCCCACATTGGGCAAAGTACCGCGCACGCGCGGCAGGTAGCTCATAAAGAAAATAAACCAAACGTAGTATAAATAGATGAGCGTGAGCGAGGAAAATGCTTTCAGTGATATTTTATTTCTGTCAAACAGGCTTTGCATATAAGGCATAATAAAGATAAGTACGTAGGCCAGAAAGCCACCCGCCAGCCGGAGGGGTATTAGCGGGTTCCCCGATAAGTACACGAATGACAACAACTCAACCAGGTGAATGCCGTGGGCAATGGCGAAAATTAAGAAATACTTTTCTGATAAAATGCTTTTAACATTCAGGTGCTTATGGTTTTGAAATAGAAAGATCAGGCTAAAGATCAATAGCGAAGCCCGGCCAGAAAACCGGGTAACGGCTTGCAGGGATTCAAGGGTTGCCCCATAATTTATAACCGCGAGCAAAGCAATGCCTACTTCGATAATTAACGTACTTAATAATGCATCTTTAAATTTCATACCAGTTCCTTAATCGCAAGAATCAGTTTTTCTACTTCACTTTCTGTATTGTAATAATGAGGTGAAATTCTCAAGGCCCACTCTACTTGTTTAGCATCAAAATCGATCAAAGCAAAATTCCGGTAACCCACAGACGTGTTGATACCTTGTTGGCGCAGCTCAGCTAATACTTCCTGGGGTTTGCGATTGGGAATCTCAACGGTAATAATGCTGCTTTGATGTTCTCCAATGTCAAGCACGCGCAGGTGACTGATCCAGGAAACTGCCTCACGTACCAGGTTGCATAAGTGTTTATTTCGGGCTTGTATTTCGTTGATCCCAACAGCAAGTGCAACATCGATCGCGGCTTTACTACCAAGCACGAGGGCATAAGGCAACTCCCAATCTTCGAACCTGCGGGCATCCATACGTGGAGTGTATTCATCGGCAGCGATCCAGTCGGCTCCACGCATGTCAATGAACATAGGCTCGAGTTTCTGATTGATGATTTTGTCAGACACATATAAAAAACCAGCTCCTCGCGGTCCGCGTAAAAATTTGCGGAGGGTAGCACTTAGAAAATCACACTTTATTTTTTTTACGTCTACCGGAATCTGACCTACGGATTGACAGCCATCAACGAGGTAATAAATATCGCGCTCGGCACAGAGTTCGCCAACCGCCTCCACCGGTTGAATCAATCCGGTGTTGCTTGGCACATGTGTGAGTGAAACCAACTTTGGATGATGAGCATCCATTAGTCTTTGCATATCTGCCACATCTACTCCGCCTGAAGGCAAACTGGCTGCCCGCAGAATTTTTAGCTTAAATCTCTTTTGGAGCGAGAGAAAAGCAATCTGGTTAGAGATGTAATCTTCATTGGCTAACAGAATAGAATCTCCTTCCCGAAAAGGAATACATGACAACGCACGGCTAAATGAATTGGTGGCGCTTGAAGTAAAAGCAATGTTGGTGGCTTTGCAGTTGAGTAACTGTGCTGCCGAATCGTAAAAACCAAGTGCTTCTTTCACTTTAAGATCGGCCGCCTCATAACCCCCTGTAATTGCTTCAAGGTTGATGTGTTGTACTATTGCATCGATGACAACTTGCGGCATGAGCGATGCGCCTGCATTATTGAAGTGAATTTTTTTAGCGCACCCTGGAGTCTGTTGTCGAAGTAAGTTGATGTTCATAGATTACTTTGAGAAAGGTGGCTACATACCGCAGGCTTTAGCTTGTGGCATGTAACTATTAATTAGTTGTTGGTTTAAGTATCAATAGGGTTGCTTTCGATTCAATTTCCTTCCGGTTCATTAGCATCTTTCGGAATTTACCAGTCGCAAACATTTGGGCCTGATCGCTATAATGTGCGCTCATCACATTGCCTGATTGGCCTGTAGGCGACACCGTTTCTCCGTTTTCGATATTACTGAAGTCGGTGATCTTACGCAACGCAGGGCCACCATCCACATTAAAGTAGCCGGTAGAGTCAAGACTGAAAAACAGGTTGTTGATTACTTCGCTGCCACCCGGTACTTCAAAAGGACCGACATTAAAGAATGATCGC
The DNA here is from genome assembly GCA_044229915.1 of Cyclobacteriaceae bacterium. Taxonomy (GTDB): domain Bacteria; phylum Bacteroidota; class Bacteroidia; order Cytophagales; family Cyclobacteriaceae; genus ELB16-189. Next base: position 624,533 of record JBGASB010000001.1, on the reverse strand, counting down.
AGTGGCTTTACTGCATCGAAAGCATGCTTGTGTGTGAGGGTATGAATTTTCCCCCATTTCCAATCATCGGGATTTTTTCCGCAAATGGAAGTAAGTAATTCAATCGTCCTGGCTGCCGCACTTTCTACAATGACTGCACGAGTTTCTTTTTGCGCTGTGTTTTTATTATCCCACCAGGGTGAGTTTTCATTACCGATAAATTGCTCGTAGCTATTCTTTAATAAGGAAGTCTCGGCTATCGATTCAAAGGCTTTATCAGAGATTTCATCGGCCATCGCCTGTCGCATAATCTGCGAAAGCATATTATAATAAATGGCAGGTTCAGTCTGCTCTTTACCATGATCACCCTTCCAGGTTTCAAGTTGGGTGGTGATTACAGCATACTCTTGTTTATTACTACTTTTAAGAATTGCGGCAATCTGGCGTGAAATGTCGGCATGCATGTGAGAAGTAACATCCAGGTTTACAGTCTTCATATCATCCAGAGTCCATTTCTTTTCTTCTTTGATGAGTTCTTCAACCCGGCCGGCCCGGCTGCGTGGGTAGTAATAGCCTGGATATAAGATACCATCCACCGTATCAGGTTGGTTGTTGGCCGAGTAGACATAACCCCAGGGGGGATTCACTGCGTGCGGGTTTTTTGAGAAATCATAATAGCCCAGGTAATCATCCTTACCACTAGCTCCATCAAGGAAAAATTTTGAAACAATATGAGGAGGACGAACCGGTAGTTTGGCAACAGCCCACCAGGCAATATTTCCTTTCACATCGGCATACATCATATTCAGGCCGGGTGAAGTGAATAATGAAGAAGCATGCTCAAATTCGGTAAGACTTTTTGCGTGGTTCCATTCATAAGCTGCCTGCAATGCCTGGTTGGGAATTTGATTTAGTAGCCATGAAAGGGCAACTGGTTTTTCCTTATCCGTAAACTCAATCGCATCATTAATTATATTCCCGTGGGGCGTTATGGGAATTGTTATTTCTACATCCGTGCCTTCCTTCACTTTAATAAGCTCTTTGCGCCACTGCACATCTACCCATTCACCTTTATACTTTACTTTGCCATTTTCATCAAACTCCTCATAGAAAAAGTCGATATCATCATTTTCAAACATAGTTACTCCCCAGCCGCTAAAATCATTCTGACCTAACATTCCAAACGGCAAACCAGCCATGTGATGACCATAAAACCGAAAGCCCGGGTATTCGATTTGTGCTTCATACCATACGGCAGGTTGTGAAAAACCAATGTGTGTATCGTTGGCTAAAATTGGAAATCCAGAGGCTGTTCTTTCACCAGCAATTACCCAACCATTGCTACCTTGCCAAAGGGGTACTGGGATTTTTTCAAGCGCATCACTTATAAAAGCGATCATTGAATCGGTGGCGTTGTTTTTTACCGGTCCGCTAAAATTCCTAAGCTTCACCGCATTGGGTGGTGTTTGTACTGCTATATCTTTCAAATATTCTTCACCCAACTCATTTCGAATTTTTTCAAGAACAGGATCTACCCACAACCCTTCCGCAAAACCAAAAGCGATAAAGCCGGCAGCCAGGTAAATGTCTTCCGGCTTAAATTCTTCTTTGGGTATTCCGATGATGGTAAATTCGAGTGGAGTTTTTCCTGTTTTAATAAATTGATTTATTCCTTTCTGATAAGCATGAGCTGCCTTTTGAAATGCAGCTGTATCAGCACTCAGATATTTTTCTGCATGCTCAAGCGCAAATTTGTTGAGGCCAAGTGTTCTGAAGAGTTTGTCGGTCTTTACTAAATCGGGCCCTAATATTTCGGATAACCTTCCACCGGCTGCCCTCCGAATCATTTCCATTTGAAAAAGCCGGTCCTGGGCATGTACAAAACCGAGCGCATAATAAGCATCTTCTTCATTCCGGGCATAGATGTGAGGCACACCATAATCGTCATACAAAACTTCAACGGGTTCTTTTAATCCGGTTAGAGTAAGTTCGCCTGAATAAACAGGTTTTGTTGAGTTCAGATAGAAATAGAGGGCAAGAGTTGCTATTAAGACCAAACCGATCAGACCAATTAAAATTCGTTTTATGATTTTCATAGGTAGTAGGGAATATCGAAAGTTAACTAATTAACTTTAGGGGAATCAACAGATCAATTATGAAATACTGGATAATTTTTTTGCTCGTACCGGTTTGGACAAATGCCCAGAATAAGTACGGACTAACCGCTATGAAAATTGACGAGTATAAGATGAGTGTGAAGACAAATCCTGAGAATGAGTTGGTCAACCTTGCGGACTTTATCCCGGGCATTGTGCTGGAAATCGGTTATGCTACCACCAATAATTTTACGGGTAAGAAAATCTATACTATGGCACGGGCCTATGCCCGCAAGCCGGTAGCCGAGGCATTGAAAAAGATTCAGTCAGATTTAAAGAAGCAAGGATTGGAGTTAAAAATCTTTGATGGGTATCGGCCTTACTCAGCAACTGTCATGTTTTACGAGACCTATCACGACACCACATATGTGGCTTCGCCCTATAAGGGTTCGCGGCATAACCGGGGTTGTGCGCTTGATCTTACCCTCATTGATTCAAAGACCGGAAAGGAACTGCAAATGCCTACTGAGTGGGATTCCTTTAAGAAAGAGGCCTGGCCAACAACACCGGTGGCTGATCCTGTTATCCGCAAGAACCGTAAAACATTAATCGATGCGATGGAAAAACATGGCTTTAAAGTGAATGCATCTGAGTGGTGGCATTTCGATTTTGTGGGCTGGCAGAAGTATGCTGTGATGGATATTGATTTTGAGGAATTGGAAAATCATTAACTTTGACTATGGACTACAGAAAATATATTGAAATTGATCCTCAAGTGAGATTTGGAAAGCCTTGTATTAAAGGGACCCGGATTTCAGTGTATGATGTGTTAAGTTGGCTTTCTTCAGGAATGTCAGTTGATGAAATATTGTCAGATTTTCCGCAGCTAACTAAAGACCAGATTTTGGCTTGCCTTGGCTATTCTGCAGATAAGGAGCGGAAGGCGACAGTGGTTATATGAAGTTGCTTCTGGACGAAAATATTTCATTCCGCGTTTTGAAATCAATTATTTCAGTTTTTCCTCAAAGTATTCATGTAACCAACGATTCAGCAAGCGTAAAGCGGGACTCTGAGATATTTCAATATGCAAAGGAGAACGAATATACCATTCTCACTTTCGATGAGGATTTCTATGACCTTCAACTTTTGAGAGGCTATCCACCAAAAATTATTTGGCTTCGTTTTGGTAACTCAAGTAATCTGAAGGTTATAAGTAAATTGATTGAACATCAAGATGCCATTGCTTCATTTATTGCAAATTCTGAAGTCGGAATTTTGGAAATATATTAAAAGAAGAGATTTTGAATATTAATTAACTGTTATGGACAAAAAAAGTAAAAAATTTCTGTTTGATTATTTGAACAATGCTTCACCTACCGGCTTTGAGCAAAGCGGCCAGCAGATCTGGTTAGATTATCTCAAGCCTTACATTAGCGACTATATGGTAGATGTGTATGGCACGGCAGTAGGTATCATCAATCCGAAAGGTGCTTACAAAGTAGTGATCGAAGCCCATGCTGATGAGATCTCGTGGTTTGTAAACTACATCACCGAAGAAGGCTACATCTATGTGCGAAGAAACGGTGGATCGGATCATCAGATTGCGCCTTCTATGCGCGTAAACATTCATACCGATAAAGGGATTGTGAAGGGCGTATTCGGTTGGCCGGCCATTCACGTTCGCGATGCAGCTAAAGAAGAAACACCGACCTTAAAAAATATCTTTATCGATATTGGTGCCGAGTCCAAAAAGGAAGTGGAAGCGATGGGCGTGCACGTTGGTTCTGTAATTACGTTTGAAGATGAGTTGATCGAACTCAACAAAAACTACCTTACAGGTAGAGCATTAGATAACCGCATGGGTGGTTACATGATTGCCGAAGTAGCCAGAAGACTGCACGAGAATAAGAAGAAGTTGCCTTTTTGTTTGTATGTGGTAAATGCCGTGCAAGAAGAAATTGGCTTGCGCGGAGCAGAGATGATTTCTCGGAGACTTAAACCCGATCTCGCCATCTGTACCGATGTAACGCACGATACACAATCACCCATGTATAATAAAAAGGAGAGCGGCAACCTAAAGTGTGGTTCAGGGCCGGTGGTGTGTTATGGACCTGCTGTGCAGAACAATGTATTGAAGATGATTATTGATGTGGCAAACAAAAAGAAAATTCCATTCCAGCGTCAGGCCGTATCGCGCTCAACTGGTACTGATACCGATTCATTTGCGTATTCAGCAGAGGGTGTTGCATCAGCGCTGATTTCACTTCCGTTGAAATACATGCACACTACTGTGGAAACCGTCCACAAAGAAGATGTAGAAAATGTGATCAACCTGATTTATGAGGTGTTGCTGCAGGTGAAGCCGGGACATGATTTCAGATATATTAAATAAAGCTGAAAGCTAATAATGTGAAAAGTTTAAAGCTAAGCTCCGCTAGCTTTAAGCTTTTTACCTTTCAACTTTAGGCTTGATTTCGAGGTGACTTCTCTTTAAATTTCTTTTTCTGAAATATTAAATCCTACGGTCATCATGTCGTCCCAGAAGCCGGGATACGATTTGTTAATAACTGCAGGGTCTTCAATCGTTAAGTCAGTTTGGGTGGCCCACGGTGCAAGGCCCATCGCCATCCGGTGATCGTGGTAGGTTTTAATGGTGATTGGTTGGCCTGTAATTTTTCCAGGAGTCAACAACCACTGTGCAGATTGAGACTCGGTAAGCGTTGCACCGATTTTTGCCAATTCATTTTGTAAGGCAGCAATCCGATCGGTTTCCTTGATCCGCAAGCTCTCCAGTCCTGTAAATTCACCATGGATTCCTTTGGCAGCACATACGGGCAAAACAGTTTGAGCCAGATCAGGGCAATCTTTAAAATCCCAGGTAATTTTATTGAAGTGACTTTTCTTTGCCAACACCAATGAGTTATTCTTGAAGGTTGATTGCACTCCCAGCCATTCCATGATGTCGGCAATTACACGATCGCCTTGAAGAGATTTTTCAGAAACATTTGGCAAAGTAATTTCAGCCTGATCGGCCAGGGCAGTAAACCCATACCAGTAGCTGATTGCCGACCAGTCGGCCTCCACAGCAACCTGCGTTGATTGAAACATTGACTGATTAACCCGGATTGTCTGAGCCTGAAAATTGATTTGGCTCTTCACCCCAAATTGTTCCATCAGGGCTGCCGTCATTTGTATATAGGGCACGCTTCCAATTTTTCCCGTTAGGTGAATTGTGAGCCCCTGAGGAAGAGTTGGGGCAACCATCATTAAAGCGGAGATATACTGACTGCTCACATTGCCGGGGATTGTTAATGAGTTAGTCTTTTGATTTACAAAACCTTTGGTTTCGATGGGGGGGAACCCTTCTTTCTCAAGATATTCGACAGTGGCACCGAGGGCTCTTAAGGCATCAACCAGAATTCCGATGGGCCGCTCTTTCATGCGTGCAGTGCCGGTCAGGATTTTGTTTTTCCCTGTCAGGGCAAAGAAAGCCGTAAGGAATCGCATCGTGGTGCCGGCATCCATCACGTCAATTACTTTGTTCGGGCTATCAATGAGGCGACTCATTAACTGAGTGTCACGTGCATCAGACAAATTGCTAACGACTGATTGGTTTCCGCTTAATGCCTTCAACACCAAGGCCCGGTTACTTATACTCTTAGAAGAGGATAACTTACCAATGGTACCGGAGAGTCGTGGGGTTTTTGAAATCTGGAGATACGATGCCAAAGGATTGAGCGTTAACTGAATGTTAAAAGTAATTTTTATCAGAGATTTTTTCTGTTCGCTGAAACATTTTAATTTAGAATTCGGTTGAAGAACATATGACAACAACAAAAAAAGTAATGATTGGTCTGGGGGTAGCAGGCGGTGCCTTGCTGGCTGCCTGGTTGCTAACGGGTGATCGTGGAAAGAAAACCAAAGAGTTTGTTTCCAGGAAAGCTGAAGATCTCAAGCAAGCCATAAATAAGAAAGAGAACCGTGATTTTGATGACTCAGACGTACACTATGTGTAACTCGACTGATAATAATCAAGCGAAGCTCCTATTTCTTCAAGGTTAACCTCCACATCCCACCGGGCATGACCAATTCCTTCGGTCAAAGCCATTAGAATTTTATTTCCCCTGTTTTTCTTATCCTGACTCGAAAGCTCAAGAATACCGCTACGATCTGGGGGTAAAGCTACCACTGAATAGGTTTGTTTCAGGTAATCTGTAATTTGTGCTAGTTCGGACTCGTTAAGAAGGTCTTTCCTCCACGCAATGAATGCCTCAGCCATCATACCAACAGCGATCGCCTCCCCATGAAAAATCCGGTTACCGGAATTCAGAAAGTAACTCTCCACAGCATGCCCTACAGTATGGCCAAAGTTTAGAACTTTTCTGAGACCTTTTTCTTTTGGATCATTTTTAACCACTTCCTTTTTAAAGTTTACTGAGTGCAGAATCAACTTATTCCATTCCTGACTTTTAAAGGGCTTACTTCGAAGGGTATCCCACATGGATTTATCCGAAATCAGGCAGTGTTTAATCACTTCAGCAAAGCCTGAACGCAACTCGCGCTCTGGTAAAGTTTTGAGGAATGCTGGACTGATTAATGTGGCCGCAGGTTCGCAAAACACTCCGATATGGTTTTTATAATTCAGGAAATCGATCCCCAACTTTCCACCAATGCTGGCATCTACCTGGGCCAACAACGTGGTTGGCATTAACACAAAATCAATTCCCCGTTTATAGGTGGCAGCACAAAATCCACCCAGGTCGCCCAAAACTCCGCCACCTAACACTATCACCAGAGAGTGCCTGTCAAGTTGCTGACGGGTAAGGTGTTCCCAAACCGTCTGGCAGCTCTCCAGGTTTTTATGCTCTTCACCTGCCGGTATAATAATGGGTTCAATTCCCGTAAGGGAATTGCCTAGTAAGGGTAAACAAACGGTGGTCGTGTTTGAGTCGGTAAGTAAGGCAATTCGGGAATAATTCTTTCCCGAGAGAAACCCAGTAATCAATTCCTGCGGATTGGCATTAACGGTGATCAGAGACATTTCATCAAATTAAATCAATTCTGTTCTTTAGGCCGTGCAACTGTCCCAAAAATGTAGGGCAATCTTATATTTGTGGCACCAAATGCAAACGTATGCAAGCTGAGCCGAAAGTCCATTTTGATGATACAGAAGTTGCCTTCTCCTACAAAAGCAATTGGGAGTTAAGAAAGGCTAATTTCATTTTTTCGATAGTCAATCACCCCTGGGTATCAAACATTGCGACCGGCCTGGCGAAAGCAGGGCTTGCCCTTCATTTACCGGTTAAAGGACTTATCCGATCTACCGTGTTTGAGCATTTTTGCGGTGGCGAAACCATCGATCAGAGTGTTCGTACCATTAACACTCTGAATAGCTTTCATGTTGGCGCTATACTCGATTTTTCAGCCGAAGGTGCAAAAGACGAAGCCGGGTTCGATCATACTACCGAAGAAATTCTTAAAACATTGGACAAAGCCAAGGGTAATGCGGCCATCCCATTTACGGTGTTTAAATCTACGGGCCTGGTTATGATGGATGTTTTAGAAAAAGTTCAAAGCAAAAAAGATCTGACTGCCGAAGACAAAGAAGCTTTTCAACACTTTCGCGATCGGGTTGAGAGAATCTGTTCGAGAGCCTATGAGTATGATGTTCCGGTGATGATCGATGCTGAGGATAGCTGGATTCAGAACCCAATCGATGAACTGGCTTATGAGATGATGAAAAAGTTCAATCAAAAGCGAGCCATTGTTTATAATACCTATCAGATGTATCGCAGGGATATGCTTGAGAACCTGCGAAATGCTTTTCATACGGCTACTATGCACAACTACTATCTGGGTGTAAAAATGGTTAGGGGTGCTTACATGGAAAAGGAGGCAGAACGCGCAGATAAGATGGGTTATCCCAATCCTATTCATCCGAACAAGCAAGCCACCGATGACTCCTTTAACAAAGGCCTGGCTTTTTGCCTTGATAATAAACAACGTGTGAGTTTGATGTGTGGATCGCACAACGAATACAGCAATCAATACCTGGCAGTGCTGATGGAAAAACACAGCATGAGAAATAATGACCCCCGGGTTTGGTTTGCTCAATTGCTGGGTATGAGCGATAACATTTCATTTAACCTGGCAAAAGCCGGATACAACGTGGTGAAATATGTGCCCTATGGCCCTGTAGAGTTGGTTATGCCTTATCTTATCCGCAGGGCATCCGAAAACACTTCGGTAGCAGGGCAAAGCAGCCGCGAACTTACTATGATCCGAAAAGAGTTGGCACGAAGAAAGTCGGCCAAATAACCCCATCCTGCTCTGTTTTTGGGGGGTTGGCGTGCGGTTTGAATTCACTATTTTTGCCCCTCAAAATAACTATTAGTCATGCAGTTAAGTGAACAGGAGATTATCCGCAGACAGAGCCTACAGGAGCTAACTAAATTGGGGATCAATCCATATCCAGCCGAATTATTTGAAATTAATGCCTCGGCTGCGGAAATCCATGAACACTACCCAAATCAAAAGATCGAATATAAAGATGTTTCGTTAGCAGGCCGGATTATGTCGCGCAGGGTGATGGGCAATGCTTCGTTTGCCGAGTTGCTGGATGAAACGGGTCGCATCCAGGTTTACTTTCGCAGGGATGATATTTGTCCGGGCGAGGATAAGACACTTTATAATACAGTTTTCAAAAAGCTGCTGGATATCGGAGATATCATTGGCGTGAAAGGCTTTGTGTTCACAACCCAAACCGGTGAAATCTCTATTCACGTTACCAGTTTCAAAATATTATCTAAAGCTTTGAGGCCGTTGCCGGTTGTTAAAGAAACCAAAGATGAGCAGGGTAATGTCGTTTTGCATGATGCCTTTACGGATCCCGAGCAACGATATCGCATGCGGTATGTAGATCTGATTGTAAACCCCCAGGTTCGAGATGCCTTTGTAAAACGTACCAGGCTCGTGAATTCCATGCGTGAGTATCTGAACAATAAAGGATATTTAGAAGTTGAAACTCCGATCCTTCAACCACTCTACGGAGGAGCTGCGGCCAAACCATTTAAGACACATCACAACACATTGGACATGACGCTGTATATGCGCATTGCCAACGAACTTTATCTTAAACGTTTGATTGTTGGCGGCTTTAATGGGGTATATGAATTCTCAAAGGACTTCCGCAATGAAGGCATGTCGCGGTTTCATAATCCGGAGTTCACGCAAGTAGAACTCTATGTTGCGTATAAGGACTACAACTGGATGATGAATATCGTTGAGGAGATGATAGAAAAAGTTGCTCTTGATTTACATGGTACTACCGAGGTGAAGGTGGGTGAAAACATGATTGATTTCAAACGCCCATGGAAACGGTTTACGATGTACGAAGCAATCCAGCATTTTACGGGAATTGATATTTCAGAAATGGATGAGGCTGCTTTGCGCGAAACGGGGAAGAAGCTTCATGTGCCTATGGACCTTACGATGGGCAAGGGGAAATTGATTGATCAGATTTTTGGTGAGAAGTGCGAGCCCAATCTGATACAACCTACTTTCATCACGGATTATCCATTAGAGATGTCACCTTTGGCTAAAAAGCACAGAAGCCGTCCGGGTTTGGTTGAGCGATTTGAAGCCATTTGCAATCGGAAGGAAATCTGCAACTCATTCTCCGAATTGAATGATCCTATTGATCAGCGCGAACGATTTGAAGAGCAACTTGAATTGGGGAAGCGTGGCGATGAAGAAGCCATGACGTTGGATGAAGATTTTTTGCGCGCTCTTGAATATGGTATGCCCCCCACAGCTGGGTTGGGAATTGGCATTGACCGACTTTCGATGGTGATGACAAATTCTCCATCGATACAAGATGTTATCTTCTTCCCTCAAATGAAGCCGGAGAAGCAAATGGAAGTGAGTTCGGATGCGGATTTTGAAGCCATTGGCATTCGCGCAGAACTGATACCCATTCTTCAGAAACTAGGTTTCACCACCGTGGCACAACTTAAAGAAATAAAAGCCACAAAACTTTTTAACGATATTCCAGGCATGCGCAAGAAACTTAAACTGGACGGAGTTCAGAATCCAACCCTGCAGGAGATCGAGGGATGGTTGAAAGATTAAGTGATTTTTAGCTTCTAATTATCGAAGAAGTTTCTTTGACGATCCAGTTTAAGATCGCGAAGCATACCCGATTTTACACCGATCGAGAAGTTGTAGGACTGATATCTTCCAAAGGGAACCCAACTGAGGCTTAGTTGCCAACAATGCAGATCGCGGTTGATACTGATTTGTGTTTGAGTGAATTCTTTACTCTCGAAGTCGAAACCTGAATTATAGACAATTTTCCATTTCTCCGTTAGTGATAAATCTCCATTGAATCGCATAGCTTGTGTTATGGTTGGTTCTTGATTTTCACCGTGCGAGTAATCGAGATTATAGCTTATTCGTAAGTTCCAGGGTACAGAAAAATCTACATAGGCATCAGGGTTTTGAAGTAGGTATTTTTTGTCTGTATCAGAGGCATCTGATTTGGCAATTCGATCACGGGTATCATTGTCGCTTTTTTGACCCTTGGGATTCAAGTTGGTGCTAAACGCAAAGTTAGCCCGGGTAATTCGTCCAGCTTTTCCTGCATTCCAAGCATACCGGCTTATTCTTCGTTCTGAATAAATCGGATCTTCTTTAGTTTCTGGATTTCCATAATCTGTTATGATCATTCTGTATTCATAGGGATCCAGTGTAGCGCCAAAATTTAAATTGATCTTATCCTGTAAAATATTTGTATTGGCTGAAAATCCGAAGTTTGACAACTTGAAGGAATCAGCCAGGAAGTTATAAGAGGTTCCAACAGAAAGTGTATTGAACAAGGCAATTTTACGGTCAACAGTATCTTTAGCATTTCGAACTTTCATTTCGATATTATTATTAATGCTCATACTTAATGCACTGCTTTTACCAGGGCTTACTGTTCCATAAACAAATCCTTCATGCCTTGACTTCAATACAACGGTTTCATTTCCCGCACCATCCATGGTTACAAACTTTTGGAAATAATCATACTTAGGGTCGCTAAAATCTGGCTGAAAATTATACCCGATAGAAGGATTTATTACGTGGCGTATTGCTTTAACGCTTTTGCTTTTGTTTTTAGCAAGATAGATACCATAAATCCGGGTTGTAAGGCCAACTCCAAACGAATAATTATAAACGCGATTGAACTCTGTGATCTTTCTTGATTTAAAGATTCTTGTAGAGTCTGTGTAAGTCCAATCCAATTTCTCAAGGTACCACCGATCATCGAAATTCAACCCGGGACTTAAGGTCAAAAACTTAAGGGCTTTGAATGATGTGCTAAGAGGTATATTATGTCTTATGCCTCGCTTAGCATTTCTAAAAAAGACTGGTAAGTTCTCAAAAGTAAAAGGAGCAATGCTGTCTTTTGGCATTCCATTTTCATCGATGGCAATATTACCAAGATCATTTGTAATCTGATTGGTTCCATTCATTGAATACCGTACGTTCAAATTCTGAAGGAACATGCTGTTTTGTGCGTTTTTAAAAGGGTAAATATTATTGACGTTGAAACTCATATCGGGGAGCGGCATGTCCACCTTTTTAGTTCCCAGGTTCTGGCTATGCCGAAAGTTTACCCCTAAACTGAGGGGAGTACCTGGAAACGACTTGCTGTAGTTAATGCTGGAACTTAGGTTTTGTGTTGTATTGTCTATTCTACCCGATTGAGGATTTGAATTTACCCCTAAATAGTTGTTGGTGTTATATGTAGAGCTAGCCGCATTTACCGATGCTGAGAATCGGCTGCTTCCTTTTGATTGCGGACTATGATTCCATAACAAGCGAAAGTCTTTGGTTTCAGTAGGTGCTTCTATATTATCTGTATTGACGTTATTGGTAAAGGAAAAATTAAAAGCCCCGGAAAAGTGATACCGTTTGTTGTAATTGGAATTTAGGTATACTGCACTTCCTCCTTTTGAATAAATATCCCCGGTAACGGCCAATTTTACGTATTCATTGATATCGAAAAAATAGCCACCACCCCTTAGAAAGAAGCCTCTTCTTTTCTCTTCGCCATAGGTAGGAATGATAATTCCGGAAGCACTTTTGCGAGGCGAGGGGAAAATACCAAATATAAAACCTAATGGAGTTGGTACATGATTGAGTTCCATATAGAACGGCCCTGATACCATTTTATCACCCGGGATCGCTTTTACTTTCGTGGAAATAATCCGGAAATGCGGATCGGCAAGATCGCACGTGGTGTATGCATTGCCTGTGGTGAAAAGCTCATTCTTTTCATTCTTATACACCATTTCTCCGTGCAGAAATCCATCGCCTTGCTTTGTTACTACTTCAGTAATTTTCGCTTTCCTCGTTTTGAAGTTATATACCATATCTTTGGTTTCATACTTTTCCTCACCATTGATAAATATGGGATAACCAACATGCCGACCCGTAGAGTCAACGAGGCTGTGGGCCGTTATAGTCGATAGGTTGTAGTCAATTACAATCTCTTCCGCCTGAAGTTCTATGAGCCCGTACTTAACCTTAGCATCACCATAGAGTTTTATGATTTTCTGATCAAGGTTTGAATTGATGCTATCCCGGGCTGAATAAAGGATAGTTGTTTCAATGTCACTTTTGGGTGAGTTCTTAACTGAGTCGGCCTTTACAGTAACGGTATCCTTTTTGTTAGAGGAGGAATCCGGGATACGTAGCGAGTCTTGTTTAACGGGAAGGCCGCCTGCCGGGACCTTTACTGGTTTTTCCACTTGGGAATAGCCGGTATAAGTGGTGGAAACTAAAAAAAGAGCGAAAATGAAACGTAACACAATACCTGCTGGCTCTGATTTGAATTTCAGGAGTTTAGCTTTTAGTGAAAAATTCACAACTTTACGTAAAGTTATTGCAAATACTTCAGACATCGGTAAGACTGTGAAGAATATCGGAATCAAGCTCGTCTTAATAGCAATAACCTTGCTAAATTTTTCCGCTACCCCTCACCTTGATACCAAGGTGGATGTAATTGTGATTGATGCCGGTCATGGAGGCCATGACCCAGGTACTCTTGGAAAAAGCACTAAGGAAAAGGATGTTGTGCTTAAAATTGCCCTTAAATTAGGCAAGTATATCGAAGAAAATCTCCCCGGAGTTAAGGTACTGTACACCCGTAAAACTGATAAATACATTGAATTTCAGGATCGGGCTGATGTAGCCAATAAAAACCAGGCAGATTTATTTATAAGTATTCATGCCAATTCAATTGTTGGGGCCAACGCGTATGGAACAGAGACCTATGTGATGGGTTTACACAAGGATAAGAGTAACTTTGAAGTTGCCAAGCGTGAAAACTCGGTGATTTTAATGGATGAGAATTATAAGGAGAAATATGAAGGGTTTGATCCTAAAAGCCCGGAGTCTTATATTCTCTTTTCATTGAACCAAAGTGCTTATCAGGAGAACAGTTTGAGATTTGCCCAAAAGATAGAAGATCAGTTTAAGAATAGGGTGGGTCGATCAAGCCGCGGTGTAAAGCAAGCAGGTTTTTTGGTACTATGGATGACGACAACACCTAGTGTATTAGTTGAAACAGGTTTTTTGTCGAACCAGAAGGAGGAGGGTTTTCTCAATAGCGATAAAGGTCAGGATCTTATTGCATCTGGTATCTACCGCGCGTTTAAGGATTATAAAACCGAAATTGAAGCCATAAATTAATACTTGTGAAGAATAAAGAATTTAAGGTAGGTCTGTTTGTGGCTGCTGCAATTGCGCTACTCTATTTCGGATTTAATTTCTTAAAAGGGATTGATTTTTTCTCAACCACCAATAAGTACTATGTAATCTACGACAATATCGATCAGCTCGCGGTATCAAACCCAGTACTGATAAATGGTTTTGCAGTTGGCAGGGTGAATCATATCAGTATCATGCAAAAAAGACAAAACAAAGTGCTGGTTGAGCTTATGATTGATTCTGACATCCTGTTGGGAGATTCATCCAAAGCAATATTAAATAGCGATTTTCTCGGGGGTAAGTCTATCCTATTATCGATTGGTAAAGTAACTAAACCATTAGAGCCCAATGATACCCTGCTTGCTGAGGTAGCAAAGGGAATGTTGGATGTAATCTCCGAAACAGCAACCCCGGTAGCGGATAACCTTCAGACAACACTTCGCAAGTTTAATTTGATACTCGATAATCTGACAAAGAACTCCCAACAGCTCGATGACATTTTTCTGAAGCTTCAGGCTACGCCAGACTTACTGAATAAAACAATTGTTACGGCTAATAGTAGTGTGGTGGATCTCTCAATAAGCTATAAGGCAGTTGCAGAAAATCTTAACCTTACCCTTACGGAATTAAAACCTACAATTGCCAACTTTAAAGTACTTTCCGATTCCCTAAAACGAATGGAACTGAATAAAACAGTTAATACGGCAAAGGTAACCCTCACTAAACTAAATGAAACCCTGGATAAAGTAGGGAAGGGGAATAACACGGTTAGTAAGCTCCTTACAGAGGACTCTTTATATGTGAATCTAAATAAGTTGTTGATGAGCCTCGATACGCTAGCCCGGCACTTTGATGATAATCCCAACCATTTTATGGCTCCGTTGGGCAAGAGTAAAAAGAAAATTGACCGCGACCGTAAGAAGGAAGAAGAGGAAAAGAAGGCCGCCCAGGAAAAGAATTAGAATAATTTTCACTCAATATGCTTGATACATGGATCTGGAATTCAATAAAAACGAGGACCAGCTAAAGCAACTTTGCTCACAGCTGAAAGCAAGAGCCAGGAAGACAAGGCTTGGAGGGGGTGAAAAGAAAATAGAGGAGCAGCATCAAAAGGGAAAATTAACTGCCCGCGAAAGAATCGATTATCTCATTGATAAAGATTCATACTTTTTAGAGGTGGGTTTGTTTACTGGGGATGGCATGTACCTCGAACTTGGGGGCTGTCCGTCTGGCGGAGTAATTACCGGAATAGGTTATGTGAAGGGGAGACAATGCGTGATTGTTGCCAACGATGCCACCGTTAAAGCAGGTGCCTGGTTTCCAATCACTGCCAAAAAAAATCTTCGTGCCCAGGAAATTGCAATGGAAAACCGATTGCCCATTATCTATCTGGTAGATAGTGCCGGGGTTTTCCTTCCCATGCAGGATGAAATATTCCCTGATAAAGAACATTTTGGACGACAATTCAGAAACAATGCGAAGATGTCTTCCATGGGTATCGTTCAAATAGCTGCCATCATGGGAAGTTGTGTGGCCGGGGGAGCGTACTTACCTATCATGTCGGATGAAGCCATGATTGTGGATAAGACAGGTTCTATTTTTTTGGCAGGCTCCTACCTGGTGAAGGCTGCCATTGGAGAGGAAATCGATAATGAAACGCTTGGCGGGGCAACAACGCACTGCGAAATCTCTGGCGTCACTGATAATAAGTTTCCCAATGATCAGGCTTGCCTGGACCACATCCGGGATTTGTTTGATAAAATTGGAGCTTCCGATAAAGCTGGTTTTGATAGGATTCAGTCAACTTTACCTAAAGAGAAGCTTGAAGAAATTTATGGCTTAATCCCGGCTGATCGGGCTAAACCGTACGATATGCTTGAGATCATTAAACGGATGGTCGATGATTCTGAATTTGATGAATACAAAGCTTTATACGGAAAAACAATTCTTTGTGGCTTTGCCCGTATCGATGGATGGGCTGTAGGAATTGTAGCCAATCAACGTAAAGTTGTGAAGACGAAGAAAGGTGAGATGCAGATGGGTGGAGTTATCTATTCCGACTCTGCTGATAAGGCGGCCCGTTTTATTATGAATTGCAATCAAAGAAAAATTCCGCTTGTCTTTTTACAGGACGTAAGTGGATTTATGGTAGGGAGTAAAGCCGAACAGGGTGGCATTATTAAGGATGGCGCGAAAATGGTAAATGCCATGGCGAATTCAACCGTGCCTAAATTTACTTTCATTTTGGGTAATTCTTATGGTGCGGGTAATTATGCAATGTGTGGTAAGGCCTATGATCCAAAGTTAATTTATGCCTGGCCCACCGCCCAGCTTGCGGTAATGAGTGGCAACTCAGCAGCCCGAACGTTATTACAAATAAGAGTAAGCACACTTAAAGCGCAAGGCAAAACTATAAGCAAAGAGGAGGAGGGCCAGTTGCTTAAGGAAATTACAGATCGCTATAATGATCAGTTAAGTCCTTTCTATGCAGCTGCCCGGCTTTGGGTAGATGGTGTCATTGATCCCCTCGAAACCCGCAACGTCATTTCCATGGGAATAGAAGCCGCCAACCATGCTCCGGTAGAAAAATTCAATGTGGGTGTTATTCAGACCTGATGCAGGTGTATTGAATTGATTTTTTTTATATTCTTGCAGTGATGACAGAGAATGAATTAAAAGCGTTGGTTTCACTTTTAGATGATGAGGACAAACAAATCTCCGCGCATGTGCAGGAGAAAATTCTGTCATTAGGTACCGAGGCAATCCCTTTTCTTGAAAAAGAGTGGGAAAGTAATCTTAATCCATCCGTACAAAGTCGGATTGAGGAGTTGATCCATACCCTTCAATATGAATTGGTAAGGGAACGCCTGAAAAAATGGTATGCCGAATCCGATCAGGATTTGCTCACGGGCATGTGGATAATCGCTACCTATCAGTATCCAGATATTGAACTCGAAAAACTCAGACAGGAACTGGACCAGATCTATTATGAAACCTGGTTGGAATTCAGGCCAGATCTCTATGCCTTTGATCAGGTGAAGGTGATTAACAGCGTAATTTTTAATAAACTAAAGTTTGGGGCAAATACAAAGAATTTTCACTCACCCGGAAATTCTATGATCAATGTGGTATTGGAAACTCATAAAGGCAACCCCATTACTTTGTGTGTGATATATATGCTGGTAGCGCAAAAGTTAAAACTACCTGTCCATGGTGTAAACTTACCCAACCTGTTTATTCTTACCTATAAAGATGATAATCACCAATTTTACATCAACGCTTTTAACCGTGGACTGATTTTCTCGAAGCAGGATATTGAGAATTATATCCATGAACTTCATATGGTTCCTCAGCAGTCATTTTTTGAACCCTGTAATTCGCTTGAGATCGTTCGAAGAGCCTTGCGCAATCTCGTAATGTCATTTGAAAAAATGGGCGAGCACGCCAAAGCAGATGAAGTTAAAGTGTTATTGGTGGAAATCTCGGAGGGCGGAGATCTGGGGGTTTAACTTTACTGAAGTTGAAGTAGGGTATCTGAGTTAATTTCATGCCCGCCTTCAAAAGGAACAAGCCTTGGATTGATACCTAAGCGTTTATTTAATTGAGTCATCTCCGTTAATCGTTCGTCAGTAAGAAAAGGGTCTTTGGTTCCATAGACTTCGACTACCTCTTTATTGCTAAGTATTTCATGGCCTTTTTTGAAATCCATATCTGGCGGAAAAATTCCGGCCCATAAGATAAGTCGATGAAATGAAACATTACCATTGAGTGCCCAACGCGAGGCAGTTGCTGCACCTTGAGAGAATCCGCAGAGCGTTATCTGTCCCTTGAATGAGATTGGAAATTCTTTGCTAAAAATCTGATTCAAAAACGTAATGTAATTCTCAATATCAACGAGCCGGTTTTCCCGGGTCATCCAGGTAGCGCCTACTTTAGTGTTTCCTGTTTGACTCCGGCTGGCAACATCTTCCAGGTAAAAGTGGGATAGGCCTTCAGGGGCTATGATACAAGTTTCGTTGTTCTGCAGTGGTGAAAATTTTCTTAAGAAATATTGCGCCAGTTGACCATACCCGTGAAAAACGAACCATACTTTTTGCGTGGCCGGGGTTATTTTTCCAAGTGTATAATACCTGGCTTTAAAATTAAAACGGACTTCAAATTCATTCATAAATCAGGATTAAAATAAAACGGCTATCGGAGAACCAATAGCCGTTTCAAGATTTAATTAATGATGATTATCTCTTAAAGCCCAATGCGCTGCCACCACAATGCGCTGAAGGTTCGTCAAAGGTATACTGGATGTAGTAAATCCCAGTTGCATTGCAGGGATAGGCAATGGCAGTAATGAATTGTCCATTGATCTTGCTCGTGGCTACTTTATTTCGTTCTTTATCAAAGAGACTAACCACGATACCATCGGTAGCAGAACCGTTGGAGCAAACATTAATCATGTATTGGGTTCCTTTTGTAAAAACGTAGCTGTATTCTACTTTATCCTTGGCCTCACCATCTACTTTATAGCTTTTCAAAAAGTTAAATCCGGAAGCCAATTTGGGTATACAGGCATTCGCCAGGTTATCGGCATTACATTGATCCACCAGGTCGTTTGAACCTACCGCCAGAGATGATATAAACAAAAGAACAAAGGCTAAAGTTTTCATAGTATTAATCGTAGACTTGTTAACTGATTATTTTCGTGCGTATTGAATCGGTGATATTTTTTATTTCTTCCACATTTTGGGGTGTGATATCAATGGTTGTAGTGCTGTTGTCTTTAATCACAGCTACACCATCCACAATCTCCATAGTGGATTCCTTATACGTGTAATTGATTTTAATTTTGTCGTAGGCTGTTTTCAATTGCTCAAGGTCTGTCAGTAATCCAGCCATATTTGCATCCTCTTTGTAGAATGAAAAAAGCAGGAGTATTTGTTCGAGGATTATTTTTTGTTCACCAATTTTTTCCTGAAGTTCTTTGTTCTCAGGATTTTTGGCAGCGGTTTGACACGTAATCTGCATAGCTTCCAGCCAACCACCTGTAAGTAATAGTACACTTAGGTTATCGCGACTTTGTGATTGCAGGTAATGGTTAATGTGATTGAAATTCATCGTGGTAATCAAAAGCAGGGAATCGAGGTTCTTGCTGTTTGTAGCCAGACGACCAATTGTCTCCACATCAAAGAACTGGCCAATATTTAATTCGTCAGCCAATGATTTAATGGATGAAATGTACTTGATTCCATCTGTGTTTTTTCCAAAAATATTTGTGTAGCCCAGATCCGTCCCATAGATGCCTAAATTCAAAGCTTTCTTGAAATTGCTGTTGTATTTAGGTAGGTTATTTGTGGAATTCAACATGGCCGAGTTATACTTTGATCCCGATTCTTTCAATAAAACTGAAATCTCAAGAGGACTAGGGATCTGCTCCAGGATGGCGTTAATAACCTGTTCGTCAACCCCGGGGCCTGCAGTTTTTGCTGAGTCTAAACTTTGTTCAAAGGCCTGCTCGTCTGGCTTTTTGCCCGATGTGCAACTTAACAAAAGAGCTGCAAACACCACGAATAGAATAAATCTCATAGTTAAATATAGATGGTATACAAAAATAAGAATAACGGCTTCTTAACCAAAAGCAGAAAAGCACCTATTTCTTTAATGAAAGACTGAAATTGCCAAAAAGATTTACAAATTTCCTTAACCATTCAAAATAGAGAGTTATATAGAATAGAAATGTCATGAACCAAATCACCATCAGGTTAAAAGTAAATGTGCCTACGGTCGTGCCTAAAAGATTCTTTTCAGGGATAAAGAAAGGCCCGCGATAATCCGCAATATGGTTCGGTTTGGGCGATTGAAAAACGGGGTTGATAATTTGAATCAAAGACCCCTTGTATTCCATGATACGTTCTTTGGTGGTTATATTCCGTACCAGATCCGATAGACTTTCATTAAAGTAATTATTTTTTTCTTGTTGAATATTAAATCCTTTGCTTTCATAGAATGCCATTTTCTTTTCAACCAGGTCTGCGTTGGTATTGTACTTTTTTTGATAGTGTTTTTTATAGTTATCAAAGTACGAATCGAGAACTTCACTGGTTTCCTTTGTAAATCCGTTTTTCAAGAATACTTCCTTTAAATCAAGTGCATTAATACCATCTTTAAAAGTTTCATTTCTTAATTCAGTGTACAAAATCCCTTTGTTAAGTCTCACAAGTTTTTGAATGGAATCGTTCGGATTGTTCAAATGATCAAGTAGAAATTGATTTCTCTTTTTCAGTTCGTCAGCGAGGTATGCAGTCTTAAAATCAGCTTCGGACTCAGCCCGTTCATAATCAAAATAGGGTTTTTGAAATTCATTATTCCTGAACTGATATACGGCCATGGCCTCATATGCCCACCGGGAAGTCATAAGGTCTGCAACCAAAGGCACCTTTCCTTTGGTGCTGAGTAGTTCATTGAGTTTATCGAAGTCAAATAAAAGTCCGCTTAATATCATTTGAGGAATTAATAATAAGGGGATCATCACGTAAACGGTTACGGCAGAATTAAAGGCAGAGGAAATGTTAAGACCAATTACGTTTGCAAAACAGGAAGTGGTAAATAAGATCAACCAAAAGGCCCACGTCATCCCATGAATTTCCAAAATCAGATTTCCGATTACAATAAATGTGAGTGTTTGAACAGCTGACAAAAGAAAGAGAATTGTCAGCTTGGAAAGCAGGTAACTATTCCAGCTAAGATTCAGGAATGATTCGCGCTTTAGAATTCTGCGGTCGCGGATAATTTCTTCAGCGCTTACCGTTAGGCCCATAAACAAAGCCACTATAATGGCCATTAACATGAAGGCCGGAAAATTTTCGTTATAGCGAAAAATGTACTCCTTACCGTCAGGGGCACTTTTGTATTTAATGATGAAGGCGAGGAGAAGAGCGAGTACCGGGGCCTCCAGCATATTGATTAGCAGGTATTGTTTGTTGCTAAGCTTTGCCAAAAAATCGCGGGTTGTGAAGATTATGGTCTGTTTAAGTCGTGAAGGGATATGCAAGCTACGAGGCGGTATTTCCTTCACATCTTCAATCCGGCTGGGTTTGAAATTTCCCTTAAACATTTCGTGCCATTGCATGGGAGTTACCTTTCGCTTGTTCGTAGGTTGCCCGTATTCATCCACTACCTTAGCTTCAATGATATTGAAGATCTGTTCCGGATTTACATTGCCGCACGCCTCGCACTGGCCCCGGTTACTATCCACCTGATGAGTTGCTTTTTTAAAATATGTGACTGCCTCAACCGGATTGCCATAGAAAGTTGGGAATCCACCGGTATCCATAATGATCATTTTATCAAACATCTTATAGATGTCTGAGGAGGGTTGGTGAATTACAACAAAAATCAATTTGCCTTTCAGTGAAAGTTCCTTCAGCAGGTCAATTACATTTTCAGAGTCTCGCGATGATAATCCCGAGGTCGGTTCATCCAGAAAAAGTATTGCGGGCTGCCGGATAAGCTCCAGCGCAATGTTAAGCCGTTTACGTTGGCCCCCGCTAATCTGTTTGTCCATCACACTTCCAACTTTCAGGTCTTTGCGATGATCCAGCCCCAGATCCTCCAGTACTTTCATTACCCGCAAATCAATTTCAGCCTCGTTCAAATTGGCAAAACATAGTTTTGCGTTATAATAGAGGTTTTGGTAAACTGTAAGTTCTTCAATCAGGAGGTCGTCTTGTGATACATAACCAATCACGCCTTCAACCTTCTTTTTATCCTGATGAATGTCAAAGCCATTGATCTTGATTTTCCCAATACCAGGTTTTTCGAGACCAGCCAGTATTGTGAGGAGTGTGGTTTTCCCCGCCCCGCTGGCTCCCATAATACCAATGAGTTTTCCCGGGCCCTCGGCAACTTTTACATCGCGAATGCCAACCGCCCCGTTCTTGAATTTAAACTCATCAATTTGTGCAATGAACGAGAGCTTGGTGGTTTGAATTTCATCGTTGAAATCGGCTATAAGATCACTGTAGTATAAAGCACTTCCATCCGGTGTTTTGATGGTGCTTCCATGAGAAAAGAGATACACCTGATTTGGTTTCATGATGAAGCCGTTCAGGTTGTTTGCGTCTTCGCCCAGGTATTTGGCAAAATACATCCCCACGCTGCTAACCCGCATAAATACCAAATGGCCATTTACATGGGTGTGAATATGCTTTTGCATGGGGGTAGACTTCTGACTTCCTTGATCAGCCACAAGGATGTCAGAAAAATTGAGAGCCTCAATTTTATCAGAAATAACAAAGCTCTCTATTAGTTTATATTCATCCTGAACAATGTTGAACACGGTGGATACTGTATTCACAATCTCCATTCGTTGAGGTGTGAAGTTTTTATCGGACCCCACCAGTTCCAGTATTTTTATTAATACAACTACCTTCTGCTTTTGTGTAAGGGTTTTATTAATCTTTTTGCAGATGGCCAGCGTTTTGATAGAATCCTTTACGGAGGTGAGTTTGCTATTTTGATCGTCTACGTGTTTACCTTGTTGTGTATTGTACCCGGAAATTGAATCGTATAATTGGAGGTACCCGTCTATAGCAGATTTCTCGAGTTCCTGCTGGAAGAAATTGATTACAAATTGACGCTCGTTGTCGGTAACACCACCATCTTGTTTGGTAATAATGGCTAGAAGTTGAGTTAGCGCTTTGAGTATTTCTTCACTCATAGGTAGTTCAGGTTAATCGGCAAGAACGGACCGTCTTGCACGATTACGGTTTAATTTAATAGGGTTGAAATTCAAAGGGAACAGAGACCAGTTCAGCAAGTTCTTGTCCTGATTCTTCCATGTCTTCATCATCTTCCAGAAATTGCCAAACAATTTTTGATCCGGGGATTGTTTCCAGAATTTTAAAGAGATCCAGAAGCTCCCGGGACGTGGCTGTATTAAAATACTCAAATTTAAGGGTCATCACTGTAGAGGTGTTCGGGCTCTTACTATACTCAAGGAGCCAATCCTTTGCAGGTTTAAAAGTTTGAGTCGGGTTATCAGTTAAAGATCTTTCTCCAATTTTAAAAATTCCCTTTTCTTTATTGAAATGAAAGGAAGGGGTTAGTTCGGTAGCAGGTAGGTCAAGTATTTGCACGGTGTGAGTTTAATTTAAATCAATTCTAATTTGCAGGACATCCAATATTTGAAAAATTGAATTCAGGTGATTCTATTCATCGAGGCTTTCTTTGGTAAAAACAAAAGGAAGCAGTGAACTGGCTGAAGCGCATTTAATCCACTGATTATCGGTGTGATGCATAACAACTTCAAAGGGCTTGTGTTGTCTTTCTTCAAACTCTGCCATTACCTGACGACAGGCACCGCATGAAGCAGCGGCAGATAACTCTTTGTGATTTTTCTTGTGAGCTACAATGGCCATTTTAACAATTCTCTTGCCACTATATTGCGAGGCAGCGGCATACAAAGCCACTCGTTCGGCACACATACATAAAGGATAAGAGGCATTTTCCTGATTAGACCCCGTTACAATGGTTCCGTCTTCTAAAATCAGGGCTGCACCAACATGAAATTTTGAATAAGGTGCATAGGCATGGTGAGCTGCTTCCTTGGCTTTATGAATCAGATACTTTGACTCATTGTCAAGTTCTTCTATAGACTGAAATGTTTCAAATCCCTTCATACGGATGGATGGTTTCTCGAATTAGAAAGATAATAAACCGGTTGGTGGTTCGGAAATATTACCTCTTAATTCCTTTATTTTATACCTTCTTAGCGTGAATTATGGAACATAAGTATATTCTCTTGCTTGGAGCGGGACGATCCTCATCCTCATTAATTAACTATTTGCTACAACAAGCTGATCATAATAATTGGACAGTTACCGTTGGAGACATTTCTGAGCAATTGGCACGAGAACGTACTTCAGGGTTTGCTTCAGGACGAGCCATTGAATTTAATATTGAAGACAGAGAACGTAGCCGGAAGGCCATTCAAGCAGCCGATCTGGTAATTTCATTGTTGCCTGCTCACTTACACCCATTAGCGGCTGCTATTTGCCTGGAGCAGAGAAAGCATTTTTTTACGGCAAGTTATGTGTCGGATGACATGCGATCTTTTGATTCGGAAGCAAGGGCAAAGGACCTGCTTTTTCTCAATGAATGCGGCTTAGATCCGGGTATAGATCACATGAGTGGTATGCAGGTTATTGACAAGATTAAAGCAGCTGGGGGAGAGTTAACTTCGTTTGAATCATTTACCGGGGGATTGATAGCTCCGGAGACAGACCCGGAAAATCCATGGCGCTATAAGTTTACCTGGAACTCCCGCAATGTGGTTATGGCAGGGCAGGGTACCGCAAAATTTTTGCAAGAGGGGCACTATAAATTCATTCCCTATCAACAGCTTTTTATAAGAACAACTCCTGTAACAGTTCCGGGGTTTGGCGAGTATGAAGGCTATGCTAACCGCGATTCATTGAAATATCTTGAAACTTATGGTTTGCAGGGAATCAAAACCATGGTGCGTGGAACCTTACGAAATAAAGGCTATTGCAGTGCCTGGAATGTGCTGGTGCAATTAGGATGTTGCGATGATTCGTTTCAAATGGAAGGCGTTGGTATGATGACGCATCGGGAATTCATTAATTCCTTTTTGGATTTTCATCCATCTAAGTCGGTGGAAGAGAAAATTTGCGCTTCGTTTAACTTATCCGAACATGGAGAAGAGCTGAGAAGACTTCGTTGGAGTGGTTTCTTTTCTGATGAAAAGATAGGATTGGAAAGGGGAACACCTGCCCAAATAGTGGAACACATTCTTAGTAAGAAATGGAAATTAAAACCAGGTGAGAAGGATTTTATTGTGATGTGGCACCGGTTTCGGTATGTAATAAATGGGACCCAAAAAGAAATTCAAGCATACCTTACGGTCACTGGCGATAATGAGATAAACACCGCCATGGCTAAAACAGTTGGTTTACCACTCGGCATTGCCACAAAACTTTTACTTCTGGGAGAAATAAGAAGCAGAGGTGTTGTAATTCCTGTGGTTAAAGAATTTTACGACCCTATCCTGGAGGAGTTAAGCCGTTTAAATATTCGCCTTATTGAGCGATAAAATTCAGTATCTTCTTAAGA
Organism: Cyclobacteriaceae bacterium; assembly: GCA_044229915.1. Taxonomy (GTDB): domain Bacteria; phylum Bacteroidota; class Bacteroidia; order Cytophagales; family Cyclobacteriaceae; genus ELB16-189. Next base: position 599,577 of record JBGASB010000001.1, on the reverse strand, counting down.
CAAGACTAAGGGGGAGAGAAAGGAAATAGATCACTGAGATCATTGCTGATCCGGTAAGGAGAAAACATATCCCCGTTTGTATTAAATAGAATATTGGCACCAGGACAAAACCCAGGGCAAATTTAAGTGAGCCAATAAACTGTGGGTCTTTTACCTTAGTTCGCAACACCCATTGAAGAATCAATCTTGGCAAAAGATGATTGATATATTGGTATACATAGATGGGATTAAACCATTTGCTGGTAGCTTGTTTAGGTTTAGTAAGGGTGGCCTCAGCAGGGTTGGCCTGGTCTGCTAAGGCCTGATCCGCTTTCAATTGTTCAACAAGATCTTTCTTGATTAGCCTGTGAGCTTGCAGGTAAGCTAATCGATTATCATAGTGATCAGTCTTGATGTGAAGCATGAGCGGGGTGAATGCCGCTTCAGTTTTTTTAATGAGCTTATCAATGTTTTCCTGATTGTTCCTGGTAGAATTTATTACTTCATTAACCACAATAGGCGTACCGAAACTAACAAGCACGCGTGATCGGAAATCTCCATGCGAATCGTATTGCAAACCAACGGGTACTATTTTCACCCCCAGCTTCCAATCATTTTTTTCTTCAGCGGCAAGGGCAATTCGCGCAAAACCTTTTTGCAAGGGTCTCAAAAACCACTGATCGTTATGGTTGCCTTCGCCAAAAATTAAAATGCACTTACCACTCGTCAGGAAGTTTACACAACTTTCGATCATCTCGTCATTTTTGCGTAGCGTGCTAAAGCCATCGCGAAAGCGATAGACCGGTAACATTTTAATGATCGTTAAAAACTTCTTTACTAAAGGCTTATCAAAAACATTTGCACGGGTAAGTGACCATGGAGTTCGTTTGGTACTACAAATCATCAGGATGGCATCCAAAAATGCATTTTGATGATTGGCTACAAAGATCACGGGTCCATCTGGTATGGGTGCGTGCTTATGAATTTGCCAATGCCTGAAATAAAACCAAAGGGCAATCGTACAATAAGCTTTAAGATAATAATAGATTATTTTCTGGATCACGTCTTACCTCAGGATTGAATGATTTGAGTTGTAGGTCGGGTTCTGGCAAAAGCAGCAAAGGCAAATCCGGAAATCAAATGCCACACGCCCCACCAGGCGGCTACTACGGCCATAGCTGTATTTCCGCCAAAGAAATTAAAAATCAGAATTAAGCCAAGCCCTGAATTTTGGATCCCTGTTTCGACAGCAACCGTACGGTTTACAGCTTCTTCGTTTTTGAGTGCGGCACTAAAATAATAGGCTCCTAACAGTCCACTTCCATTATGCAATAGAACAATCCAAAACACATCGCCCAGATAAGCGGAAAAACCTTCTTGATTGTTTAGAACGGCTATTACAATAAAGCCGGTAAGCATCAGCATGGATAGCAGGCGAATTGGGCTGGCTATTTTTTTGCTAAAGGTTGGATATTTAGCAGTTACCCACATGCCAAGGATCAATGGAATCAGCAAAATGGCAACCATATTGATCATCAGCGATACAAAGTCGACCTCAAAGGTTTTTATTTCTGAAGAAAGTGATGGGAGCAAAGCCGACCAAAGAAAAAAGCTGACTGGTGTAATTATGAATGCGGCCAATGACGAAAAGGCCGTTAGTGTAACTGATAAGGCAACATGACCTCGAGCAAGTTGGGTAAAGAAATTGGAAACATTACCACCTGGACAGCAAGCTACCAATAGCATTCCTAATGCGATGCCTGTGGAAATCGGTAAGCACGCTATTATAATTACGGTGAGCAGGGGCAAAAGAATAAATTGAGAAAACAGCCCGGTTGCAACCGCTTTTTTTTGATTGGCCAACTGGGTGAAATGTGACCATTGAATGTCAAGGGCCACTCCAAACATGATGATCGCCAGGCAGATATTTAATGCAGTAAGACTGCCTGAAGAGAAATTAATGGAAATAGGTTCGGTAGGCAAAATACGCAGTTTAGAAAATAAAGATACGGGATTCGTTCAAATCACAACTAGTTCTGGTCGTTCTGATTTTTTTCGTACCATTTATCAATTAACAGGTCGTCTCCTTCCGCAGCGGCAACCGCCAGTTGATCACACCGCTCATTTTCTGCATGCCCGGCATGACCCTTTACCCATACAAATTTTGGTTTGAATCTGTGATGCAATGGAATGTATCGTTGCCATAAATCCTCATTGGCCTTCTTAGCAAAATTCTTTTTTTCCCAACCCCAAATCCATCCTTTCTCCACCGCATCAACAACATATTTCGAATCTGAGTAGATAGTTACCGGTATGCCCATTTTCTTGATAGCCTCCAACCCAATGATCACAGCCATCAACTCCATGCGATTATTAGTTGTAAGCCGAAATCCTTCTGAAAGTTCTTTTGTATGGTGGTTAAATTTCAGGATAGTGCCATAACCTCCTGGTCCCGGGTTGCCTTGTGCAGCACCATCCGTATAAATCCGAATCATGCAGGGAAAACGTTAGTCTTAAAAATCTTTACGGCTATGGCGAGAAGGATTACACCAAATACCCTTCGTAGCACAGCAAATCCGGATTTGCCAATTACACGTTCGAGCCACGAAGAAGAACGAAGTACGAGGTAAACAAAAACCAGGTTTAATAAGATTCCTATAAGTACGTTAGTCTCCTGGTAAACAGCTCGTAATGAAAGAATAGTAGTTAGTGTTCCGGCTCCGGCTATAAGTGGAAATGCAAGTGGAACAATAGACCCCGAGCCTTTTGCTTCCGGATCGTCTTTAATCAGCGTGATTCCTAGTAACATTTCCATGGCAACGATAAAAATTACAATGGCTCCGGCTACTGCAAAGGAAGCCACATCCAGGCCGAATAAATTAAGAATGGATTGGCCCAGGTAGAGAAAAGCCACCATCAGGGCTGCCGATATCAAAGTAGCTTTTTCCGCATAGATTCTTCCTTCTCTTTTTTTTATCTGGATGATAAATGGAACAGACCCAATAATGTCAATTACTGAAAAGAGAATAAGCGAAACTGAAAATATTTCCTTGAAATCCATATTTGTATAATCTCGGCAAAAATACCATAAATTTTGATGCAGCGGTTTTATGTGTTTTCCAGATCCAAGGAGCCCAATAAAAAAGTCGCGCCCACCACAGGCGCGACTTAACCTTAACCAAAAAATAGATTAGAAAAAAATCTGGTATTGCATCACCACCTGACTTTTGCGACCGGCCCGGGTAATATCTGTGCCTTGCTGTTCATAGTAAGGCCGGCTCTGATAATCAAGGGTGATCTTGCTTGTGTGTCCTTTGATAAGCCAGTTTACACCCACGTTATAAACGTTCATCGGCTTGTCGAGGCGATCGTATTTAGCACTTTGAATAGATGCATAAGGCATTAGCGTTCCGTTACCTTCTCCCAAAAGATCTTTTTTCATCAGGTAGCCAACTTGCGAATACCAAACCTTTCCCGTACCAAACATGGGAAAAGCATTTCCCTGACTTCCTGTCGGATAAGGTCCGCTTACCGAAGATGCCGGATTCATGATCCCATTATATCGAAGATAGCCCGGCCCGAAATCATAGTTAAAATATCCTGCGTAAGCATTTAAAGCGGTTTGCTTTTCTGCATTCATAGGTGCATCATAAAATAATGCTGCTGACCATAAATTCATGGTGTGATAGGTAGTGTCTATGCCTTCTCTCGTCCATGTAGCTTTGCCTTGTGTTATAAAGCCCGCTTCGAGATTCAGCACTTTCTTTTTTCCCAGATAAGTACCCGTCATATAAGGAGTAGTATGCGATTCTTTATCAAAGAAATTGTAGATAAAAAATCCCTGATACTGTTTCTCATGTCCGCGCTGTGAGAAGGTAGCATTCGTTGATAGGGCAGGTGCAGGTTGCCCATTGGTAGTAATTGGAAATGGGTCACTTAATACCAACCGATAATCCAGTTTACCTAGCTGACCACGTGCATACACACTTAATTTACGTGAGAATTCATCGGTTTGGTCCACGGTTGCCTGAGCAAAAACGGGTACATCCATAGTCATGATGGTTCCAATGCTAGGTTGGCTAAAACGCGACAACCCATTTGCGATCGTAAGACCACCACCCAAAATCAGTTTTTCATTTCCCTTAGTGACTCTGTATTCTCCAAGGGCATCATGAAAAAATGCCTGCATTTTTCTGTTACCAGCATTTTGCGACAGGTAATTGAAGTTGTTTTGTCCAAACTGGAAATAGAAGAAAACCCGATCAGTGACCTGTCCATAGAGTTGAAAGCGGGTTCTTCGAAGGCCGATATCAAAGGTTTGGGCAGCTGGTTCGTTAAGTACATGCGTACCCGGGTTACTATCGTTATAGCGTAACCAAACTTGATTTAGGAAGGTAGCCTTTATGTAATGACTTCCTTCGTCATTGAGATTAAGCTTTAGCTCATTAATTTCTTTTGGCTTCTCTTGTGCCTGTGCGAAATTAAAAAGGCAAAGAAAAACCAATGAAGCAAAAATTCTGTTCATGGCTTTAATTTTTTATTTAATGTTTAGAGGGATGTCTCCCAAAAAGTAATTTACACAGTTTGTTCTTCTTTCTCCTTAATAAGAGTTAGGAAGTCGTGAGCAAATTTTACTACATATAGTATTTCGGAGGCTCCGAGAAGATCTCGCTTTTTGTAAAACAATAAGCGATTACGATGACTTTCAATATGTATTTCCTCCCGGTTTTCAAGAAACTGGATAAGTGACTCTGAAAAGAATTCACGTACTGCAACTTCCTGTTGACCCCGGAGATAATATTTTTTTGAAAACTCCGGATGCGAGGCAAAGTCAATATCTTTTCCGGCAACACCTTCAAACAGTTTAGACCAAAGTCGTTCGGGCTCAAGGGCAAAATCAGGAACCTGAATTTCCTCTTCAGAAATATGGATAACTGTAATGTGAGTGTCCTCACGATCCTGCATAGCACCTTCTGTTAAGGTGATGTCTGAAACATCAACTCGGGCAAGGTCTGTATATTTAGTAAGCGTATTTTCTTCAAAAAGAATTCGGTTGCCCACCTGAATAGGAAAACCTTTATACTTAAGGGCATTTTTTGCCCGCTGTGGGTAGAAGGCATATTCTTCGCTTTCGGCAAAATCCCGCAACTCCAACTGACGTGGGCTGAGTTTGATTTCGATGCGGTTTTGATTCTCCAAAGAAAATTTGCGTGCTGCCATGGGGTGATTGGAGAATGGTTTGAATCGATCGAACCCGATCGATGTAACGGAACCACCTGAATGTACCTGCTCTTCTTCCATATGGTGGATGTATTCCATAAAACTGTGATCAAGAAGGTGGGCTTCTGTAAGATCAAGTACGATTTTACTTCCGGGTTTGATTTGTGAAAATGCCTTTTTAAACCCAAGCAGATTTGAGAAGATGGCTGAGCCTTTAATCTTCATCAGAAAATCCTCACCCCGCTGATTAAATTCAAATTTGGCTTTGAAAAGATTTTTTAATGACACGCCATTCAGAACATGGAAAATAAGTTTCATCATGATGCCGGCACCAACACCTACCAACAAATCAGTTGCTACCGTAACAATGATGGTGGTAATAAAAATAACCAATTGCTCGGAACCAATTTTATACGTCTTGAAAAACTCATTAGGCGAGGCGAGGCGATAAGCAACAGCAATCAATAATGCCGCCAGAGCAGTATTGGGAATCATTTCGATTACGGGAATAAACAACAACATGGCAACCAATAAAAAGAAGCCATGAAAGAAATTGCTCCACCGGGTACGTGCGCCAAACGTAATGTTGGCTGAGCTACGGGCAACTTCAGAAATCATAGGTAGTCCACCTAGCAATCCTGACAGCGCATTACCAGCGCCAACAGCCATTAAGTCTTTATTAGGATTTGAGATTCTCTTCCAGGGATCTAATCCGTCAATCGCCTTTACAGTAAGTAAAGACTCTAAGCTATTTACAAAAAGGAACATGATTACATATTTCCAGAATACCATACTTCCTATGGCCGAAAAGTCAGCGTTGAAACCGACATTTCCCCAGAAGTTGCCAATGCTTACCATATCGAAAGCAGGCTCGGTGTGTTTAAAATCCATAATCCAGGCCATCGGTATGGTAACCAACAGAACAACTAATGGTGCGGGTACTCGCTTGATGTATTTTCCTTTTAATAACGGAAGTCCAAAAATGATTACCAGACTTAGAATACCAATAATCGTAACCCGGGGGTCCTCATGCATAATCGAAGATGGGATCATTTCAAAAAGCTCGAGAGGCTCTTTTCCTTTAAGCAAGGATGGATCAATGCCCAAAAGCACATGTATTTGTTTGGAAAAAATAATTAAACCGATGGCAGCCAGCATTCCATGCACAGCGGAGTGTGGAAAAAAATCGCTGAGTGAACCAAATTTTAAATAACCAAAGGCAATCTGAATGATAGAGGCCACCACAATTACACCAAGTGCCAGTTTCCAGCCTTCTACTCCACCACCCATTTCGGTGACTGCTCCAGCACAAATGGTGATGAGTCCGGCTGCCGGACCTTTAATGGTTAATCGTGAGCCAGCAAAAATGCTTACAAACAAGCCACCGATCATTGCAGTGAGTACGCCCATAGCCGGAGGAAACTCACTGGCCTTTGCGATACCTAAACTCAGTGGCAGGGCCAGAAGGAATACCATGAAACCAGAGAGGGCGTCTGTCCTCCAGTTTTGCTTCAATCCTTCTAAGCCATCTTTAGGAATTTCGAGTGTTTTCATATTTTAATTTTATAGAGGCATCATTAAGTGATACCGTTGAAATTTTAGTAAGACATTAAGTGATAGACAGATCCTCGAAGCGAGAGAGCTGTAAGGGCGGTTAAGAAAACCGCAAAGAGAACTAAAAAATCAAATTATAAGAACCCCGTGAAGCGTGAATAAAGAAGGTTGAATGTCGAACCGTTCTTTGGGAAGAACCCAGGTAATAACAACGGGTTCGAACTTTTGTAGTTGGCTAAATACCTCAATAAAGCAAACGCTGATGAAGCAATCATCTTTTCCCTCGCGCACTTCATTATTCACTTCCTCAAATACCAGATGGGATAAGAGGTCGAATGATTGAGCTGATTCAGAAAGATTACTTATACTTTGCGTCTTTTGACTGTCAAAAGCCTCCGTGGGAGCTGCAATAAGTGCAGCCGGAGCCAACAGCTCAAAACTGAACAGGAAGATGGCAAAGAGTTTCAAAATCTTGTTATACCTCAATGGCATGAAACGCGGATTTTGGACAAATGTCTGGATTATTTTTTGATTTTTCTATTCCAGGACTTTAAAACAAGAAGCAAACGTTTGTTTTGCATTTTTATATAGCCCCAGGCTGTTGAACCTTTGTTATTGAGGTTTCGTTGAAGTTGCTGTAATTATAGAGATTTTTGAGGATTGAGGAATTTTCTACCTTTGTTTCAATGAACAGAAGAAATCATATCCGGGCAGGCCTTAGCATTGTGCTGGTTTTCTTTTTGTTTGTTCCTATAATTGTCCGCTCATTTCCTGCTCATTCTTACGATCAGGTAAAGTGCATTGATCACTACAAAGCAGCAAGTGTCCCATCCAAAGCTGATATTCAACTTCCATATGAGGAGAAGGAAAAGGAAGAGGAGATAGGCTCCAACAATCCATCTGCTTTACTTTTATTTTTTCTGGCTTCTGAGTTAGCACCCTTTGATTTAATAAAGAATTCGGGCTTTGATTATAATACCACAAAACCTGTGGCCAGGCCCATGCCATTGTACCTGGCCAAACGAAGCCTTCTTATCTGATCATTCCTTTCACTTTTTAACCGGTACGGTTACTCTTTCTCGAATTATTTAAAGGCATAGCCTTCAGTCCAAACTTATTTATTTTAAAATGAAAGCTGATAGTAATCATTTCTTTGATGAGCATCATGTGCTGCACGAACTAAAACATTTTCTTCCTGCACAGGCTCCATTGAAAGACTTTATACATCATAACACGCTTCATGGATTTCAAAATCTGAAATTCAATAAAGCCATCTATAGTGCTTCAGCCATATTTGGGTATCGCGTTTCCTTATCGTTGGCGGAGTATCGTTCGCATTTTGAATCAGGAAGAATAACTTCAACAATTCTTGAAAGAGTTATTGCAGAGCGAAAGGGGTCGGACCAAGTGCCCCAGTGGAAACATAAACTCTTACATGGGCATTATCATAAAGATTTTCCGAGGATTAGTTCGTTGAGGTCAAATTGGAAAAGACATTATCGAATAGATTTGGATTCGCTAGTTCATCCACTCTTATTTAGAATCCTATGTTCCTATTTGGATCAGGGAATTTCTATGTGGAATTTTCCGGTTTGGCATAAGGGTTTTCTCACATCGATACGAGAGATGGAAAAGAATAGCTTTTCCAGTTTTTTCAAAAATAAGCGCGCTAAAGATCTACTGCTTTCGGAGCATTGTGGTATTAAATCATTGCTGAAGATTTTGGTGGGTAACGATGAATCCTTCTATGAACATTATCTCTTCGATCAGCAATTTTCTCATCAAGGTTGGTCGGGAATGGTAGCAACCGTAGAAAGCCAACCACAAACATTGCTGGATCATAAAAAGATTTCGTTGCACGATTTGATCATTTTTGAATTACTGCTCGAAATCGATGCCATGGATGTTCATTTTGGTGAAAAGTGGCTACCCCTTGATCAGGTAATAGAGAACAAACCTGTTGATCTTTTTGAAGAAGTGCCTACTTCCGAATTGGATGAGGTAACTTCTCTTTGGCAAGAAGCATTTGAGTGGAGTTATTATGACGAAGTGCTTGTTGGTTTAAAAAACACAAAGGTTGAGAAAAGACCTGACAGAAGTAGTTTTCAGGCCATGTTTTGTATTGATGATCGTGAGTGTTCGCTTCGGAGATATTTGGAAGCAGAGGATACTTTGTGCGAGACATTTGGCACACCCGGCTTTTTTGGAGTAGAATTTTACTTTCAGCCTGACCATGGAAAGTTCTATACAAAGCTTTGTCCGGCACCCGTCAATCCTAAATTTTTGATTAAAGAAATTGGTGTTAGAAGAAAAAATGAAAAGGATGCTTATTTCGCGAAACACTCACATTCCCTTTTTAGAGGTTGGCTGATCACGCAAACGCTGGGCTTCTGGTCGGCCCTTCGGTTGTTCATAAATATTTTCAAACCCGCCATGGGTCCCGCTACCGCTTCTTCATTTAAGCACATGGATCAGTTTTCGAAACTAACCATTGAGAATAAAAAACCGGAACATCGCGAAAATGATTTACAGGTAGGATTTACGGTAGATGAAATGGCTACCCGTGTGGAGGGCCTTTTAAGAAGTATTGGCTTGATAAAGAATTTTTCAAATCTCGTATATGTGGTGGGTCATGGTTCGAGCAGTGTCAATAATCCACATTTCGCTGCCTATGATTGCGGTGCATGCTCCGGTCGCGCTGGCTCGGTCAACTCGCGTGTTGTTTGCCATATGGCCAATCATCCGGGAGTTCGATCAATTTTGAGTGACAAAGGATTAATAATCCCGGATGAAACTCAATTTGTTGGAGGGTTGCACGATACGACACGCGATGAAGTCATTTTTTTTGATGTAGATTCCCTCAGCCCTAAAAACAAAGAATTACATCTAAGAAATGAACAGACCTTTAAAAAAGCTTTGGATTTAAATGCCAAGGAAAGATCGAGAAGATTCGAATCCATAGACACGCATCTTAACCCGGAAAGAATTCATGATAAGATCAGAACTCGTTCCGTTTCCTTGTTCGAACCACGCCCTGAATTAAATCATGCTACTAATTCTCTGTGTATTGTTGGGCGCAGAGATTTGACCAGGCACTTATTTTTAGACAGACGATCATTTTTGAATTCCTATGACTATGCCACTGATCTGGATGGTAAACTTCTTTTGGGTATTATAAGACCGTTAGGCCCTGTATGCGGAGGTATTAACCTCGAATATTTTTTCTCGCGGGTTGATAATCAGAAGTTAGGAGCCGGAACAAAACTTCCCCATAATGTGATGGGCCTCTTTGGTGTGGCCAATGGAATCGATGGTGATTTAAGACCGGGACTTCCAAGTCAGATGATTGAAGTGCATGATCCGGTAAGATTATTGATTGTAGTCGAACATTTTAACGATGTAGTGCTGCAAGTGATTCAAAAACAACCAGAGACATATGAGTGGTTTATTAATGAGTGGGTACATCTGGTAGTAATCCATCCTAATACACGTGAACTTTTTGTGTTTAAGGAAGGAGAATTCATACCCTATAATCCCAATAAGCAATCCGTTGAAGTTGTTTCCGACCTGATTAGTGTTTTGGAAACCCATGAAGATAATTTACCTGTTTACTCTCTTGCTTAATTCAGATATGGAATACTTACTTCAATTTTTTATCCTCGTACCAATAATTGGTTATGGGATAAGTCTTTCGATTCCGAAAAGAAGAGAGACTCTGATTTCCTGGAACGCATTTCTTACGGTGGGATTACACTTAGTTGCCTTCCAGGTCTTCCTCGTGTATTGGTTGCTGCAGGGTCATCCAACCCTTGACTATAAAGAACTTGTTCTCTTTACAACCACAAATTATGAATTCTTTATAGATTTTTATTTTGATAAAATAACAGCCGTTTATTTATTGGTTGGCTCCTTCCTCACATTCCTTGTTACGATTTATAGTCGTTATTATATGCATCGGGAAAGTGGTTATAAGCGATTTTTTAATACGATCCTTTTCTTTTATTTAGGATACAACGTGGTCATTTTCTCAGGAAATATGGAGACGTTATTTATTGGTTGGGAGATTCTGGGTATTTCTTCATTTCTCCTCATTGCCTTTTATCGAGATCGATATCTTCCTGTGAAAAATGCGGTTAAAATATTTTCTATTTACCGGATTGGAGATGTAGGGCTTATTCTGGCCATGTGGATGGCTCATCATTTATTTCATGAAAATATCACCTTCCTGAAATTAAGCAATTACGAACTGGTACATGGACATCTTTTAAACCATAGCTGGATTGGAATTTTTATTTCGTTAATGATCTTACTTTCAGCTGCGGCCAAATCAGCCCAATTTCCATTTTCTTCGTGGCTGCCGCGCGCTATGGAAGGGCCAACACCATCGAGCGCAATTTTTTATGGTTCCCTTTCAGTTCACCTTGGCGTATTCGTTTTACTAAGAACTTTTCCTTTTTGGGATCATCAGCTGTCGGTTCGGATCATCATTGGCTTGGTGGGATTAGTATCAAGTTTTATAGCTACGGGAATCGCCCGGGTTCAATCATCTGTAAAAAGTCAAATTGCCTATGCATCCATTGCCCAGATTGGTTTGATCTTTATTGAACTGGCGGCAGGTTTTGAGAATCTAGCCTTGATCCACTTTGCGGGAAATGCATTTTTAAGAACTTATCAGCTTCTGGTTTCTCCTTCCGTTGTAAGCTATCTGATCCGCGAGCAGTTTTACAATTTCACACCACGTCAGCAAACGATAGAAGATTCTTTCCCAAGAAAGATGGAGTATACCTTATACATGTTGTGTTTAAAGGAATGGAACCTGGATTCTTTCATGTATCGGTATCTATGGAACCCCTTGAAATTTGCTGGACGCAAGCTTGACTTTTTATCGCTTAACAGAGTCATCTATTTTCTTATTCCAGCCTATTTGATTGGATTATGGTCTGTTTACAACAGGGAATTGGTGCCTGATCAGATAGAAAAATATTTACCCTATGTGTTTTCGATTATTGCCTTAATTACAGTATTGAAAGCGTTCACGGAGCGAAAGATAGCGCGCGTTAGTTGGTTGCTGGTGGTCATGAATCACTTCTGGGTAGCCCTGGCTATTTCGTTTAATGAGCAATTTAGTTTCAGTCAGGTACACTATTACCTTAGCGGAGTTGCGTTTGCTGGTGTTCTTGGATTTGAATGTCTACGATGGTTAAGATCCCATGAAGGAAGTATTGATCTTGATCAATTTCATGGTCACTCGTATAAGCATCCGAAATTTGCTATTGTATTTTTGTTGGCTTGTTTGGGGGTTTCCGGTTTCCCGATTACACCTACGTTTATAGGCGAGGATTTGATCTTTACACACATACATGAGGATCAGCCTATCCTGGCATTAATTGTTGCGTTAACATTTGTCATTGACGGATTGGCTATCATCAGAATGTATGCACGGGTTTTCCTGGGCCCTCATGTGAAGTCAATTTACGAAATGGCTTACAGGTCTTCTTAGGTTAGGAAGGTTAGGTTTCTTTTGAGCGTGGTCTGAATCAAAACAGATCACGCTTATTTTTTCTTTTCCCTGATCAATTCCAGAACTCCGTTTACAAAGGTCAGGGGATGGGGCGGATTTCCAGGAACGTAGAGATCCACAGGATATTTATCAAGGAAGGTTCTGTTGAGTGCACCGCTCCCGGCAAAGATTCCTCCGCTGATAGCATCAGTACCAACCAGGATTAAGATCTTTGGATCGGGTACGGCATCATAACATACCTGAACGGCTTCCGCCATATTTTGTGATATTGGCCCGGTAATTACAATGCCATCGCAATGACGGGGTGAGGCAAGAAATTCAATTCCGAAACGACCCATATCGAAATTGGGATTTCCGCATGCATTTAGTTCAGCCTCATCTGCATTTGAACCAGCCGCTGAAATTTGTCGCAATTTTAACGAGCGACTAAAAAGTGAACGAATTTCTTCACGGATTTTGCTTTCGTCTAACTGGATCGGAATGCTATCACCTTCTTTAAAGACAAGACGTTCGCGGATATTAGTTGCAATTTTATAATCGGTGGTAAACTTGATTTTAGTTGGAAAGGCAAAGGCACATTCTCCGCACATCACACACTTACCCATATCAATACTCACAGGAGCTTTTCCAATCGCCCCGGTAGGGCAAAGGGAAGCCAATGCATTCTCATTAATTTTTTCTAATGAAATTTCAGGCCTTCCCTTAAAGGGGCCAGGTACTTGTGGCTTCGTAACATCGGGTATAAATTGCTTGCCGAGTCGGTTTAATATTTGAAGCTCTTCAATAAGCATAGTTTGAAATAAGTTAACGTTATAAATCGTGACCGCAGTAGGAGAGGTTGTAACTCTTATTGTTGATCGGGAAATCGGAAATTTCCAAATCGCGAAGGGAAAGCGCCAATGCCATCCAATTATGAACAGAAGGATCTTTCACCTTATAATGTATCACTGCCCCAGCCGAATCTGTAACAGCACAATGACAAATTTCTCCGCGCCAACCTTCCACTAAAGAAACTCCCAATGAGTCGGGTGCCAGTTTTAAATCCTGGGCTGCCAACGGCTTAGGAGATGGCTCATTTATATTTTTTAGTTCTGAGACAAGATTCCGCACAAACGCAATCGAATTTTCAATTTCCAGCTTTCGTAGATAGGCACGAGCCCATACATCTCCGTTTTCCAAAGTATCGCTACTGATTGAATAATTTTTATACCCAGCGAAAGGGTGAGAAGATCGAATATCGCGAGGGATACCCGTCATTCGTGCCGCCATACCTACAGCCCCAATCAATTTCATTTGAGTATTGGTGACTTTTCCAATATTCTCCATACGCATTAAGGCTGAGGAGAGTGAAAAGAGGCGATCACTCATGGGTTTAAAACTTTCTTCAAACTTATCGAGAAGCTTAACGAGCTTTTCGGATAGCTCCTCTGTAAATGGATAATGACTTCCGCCCACCCGGTTAATGCCTTTTCCAAATCGATTGCCACACCAGGTTTGAGTATAGTTAATAACCGGTGTGCGCAGGGTTCCAAAAACCGATGAAGCTAACTGATAGGCGAGTCCAATATTCATATTACCAAGGTCACCCACATGCATGGCAATTCGTTCCAATTCCAAAGCAATGGTGCGTTCAATTTCCAAACGCTTGTTTACTTCAACCTTTCCCATCGCTTCCATCAGACACACAAAGGCTGTAGAGTGACCAATGGCTGTGTCTCCGGCAATGGATTCAGATAGAATGGTCCGTTGCAGTACGTTCGATTTTTTCAAAAACAAGTCTTCGATCCCCCTATGTTGCCAGCCCAGTTGTATTTCCAAATGCAGAACTGTTTCTCCATTACACAGGAAGCGAAAGTGTCCTGGTTCTATTACGCCTGCATGGATCGGCCCAACGCCTACTTCATGCAATTCGTCACTATGGATTTTATAAAACGGGTAGCTGTTAATTACCTTTTTTTGATCTGCCCGATTGAATGCGTATCGCACGGGTTTAGACCATGGGCTGTAAATAAATTCTATTCCGAAGTTTTCAGAAATCTCCCGTTCAAAAATATGAAGGGCATATACCTCACGGGTAATAGAGGTAAGCTGCATTTTTTCTTTTTTTATCATTTCGTGCGAAAGCACTTTTATATGGTTTGCCTGATCATCGGCCAGGCAGCAGATAAACTTCAGGATATCTCCACTCCAGTATGCATAGTAGTTTACGCAATGCACATGAGGTTGCTTCATTAATTCCACTACTTCTCCGTAAAATTTGCCATAGGCAAGAGTGGGTATTGTGGACAGAGCAATGGTTTCCTGATTTTTAATTGCTACGTAATTTGAGGTTGTAGTTTCCATAATTAGGCAGGCAGCGTTTGGATAGCAAGAAGAATAGTATCAACTATAAAGGATGGCCTGAATAGACCGATATAAAACACAATCAGAATCAATGTCAATTGCATAATAGATTCGTAGGGTGTAGCACCCTTCATGTTAATAGAGGATGTGTTTTTTTTGAGGAAAATGATTCCAAGCATTTTTACAGCAAGCCCGTAGATGATAATTAATACAAGTAGTAGCACCAATAGCGCTACCCACCAATAGTTTTTTGCCACCAGTGCCTGAAACATGTAAAGCTCAGATACCAACATGCCGGAAGGAGGCATAGCAATGATGGAAAGGAAGCCCAATAGCATCACTAGTCCACCCAATGGATTTACCCGCAGGTAGCTTCCGATTTTTTCATCCAGTTTACTACTGAAGATTCTGTGCATTTGTGAAACCTGAAAGAATAGACTCGATTTTACGAGGGAGTGCATGACCAGGTGAAGTATAGCAGCAAAGTAGCCTAACCCCCCGCACGAAAAGGCAATCATAACAAGTGAAGCGTGCTCCATACTGGAATAGGCAAACATGCGCTTTACATTTTTTACTCTCAATACATATACGGCTGCAAAAAATAATGAAAGCAAGCCGGTAATCATTAACAGTTTGTTCATCCAGGGTAAAATTGAAGTGCCTGAAAATGCTTCGTAGAAACGATAGATTGCTATAAAGCCGGCATTCATCAGCACAGAAGAAAGACTTGCTCCTACTTGTGAAGGCGAAGCATCTTTCGCATCAATGTCGACATTAAACAAGGGCACGAGCCCCATCTTAACACTAAAGCCAGTCACTATTAGTAAAAAGCAGGCTTTTAACCATACCGTGTTGAGATCATTGGCTTCGGCCTTAATTGCTGCAAAAGAAAAATCGATATGCCCGGTTTGCTGTGCCGCAAATCCGAGAAAAAGAACTCCGGCAAAAGCAATGGCAATACCAATAGAGCAAACGTATAGATATTTCCAGGTAGCTTCGAGTGCGTCCTGATTTCGGTTGTGATAGATCAATACTGAAGCCCCCAGGGTAGTTGCTTCCATAAAAGCCCAGAGAATACCAAAGTGTGAGGTAAACAACACACCGATAATGGCACCTGTGAAAAATATGGTTCCTGAATTGTGAAGCGCTACATCTTTAATCTTTACATTTCTATCTTGAACAAATTTAACGTAATGAATAGCTGACAACAGGCTTACCAGGATCAGGATGAGATAGAATATCAGACCCAGCCGATCACTGAAAAAGTATTCGTTCAGAGTTAGCCCTGCTAAAGGCCATAGATAAATTGCCAGCCCGGTCATCAGCCCCACATAGATAAAGACTATAATGTGGCTCAGTGCAATACTTCTCATAAAGTAAGAGAGTATTGCAAGGCTGGCCGTAAGAATAAAAAACAAATAGATCATAATACTTAGTCTTTAAGTTGAGACAAGTGACCGGCATCTGCATTTTGAAAATAATCTTTCATCTTGTTGAAGAAGATACCCATAATAAGCACACTGGTGAATATGTCCAGCAGAATGGCAGAATTCACAAACATAGGCATCTCTGCCCCCAGCGCGAGGGACAAAAGAAAGATTCCATTTTCAATTACCAGATAGCTTATTAAGTGAGTGACCAGATCGCGGTTGTTGATGGCAATAAAAAGGCCAACCAATATGGATGATATAGCAGCTGTAAAATATTTTACCTGGTGGTCAGCATCGATGGTTAATTCATCGTGAATCGCATAGGAAATCATAAAGCAGCCAATCACGATCACCGCTGTGATCAGTACCGAGTAATATCCTTTTATAGGACCATTATGGTGTCTGTGAATTCTATTTTTTGTGATCCGCTGCAGAAACAGGGGAACAAAGATGGCTTTGAAAACGAGTGTCTCCACCAGGATAAATAATAAATGCACCAGATCAATCTCCTTTAACTCAAAATAGGCAAGTCCAAATAACAAGACCCCCTGCGAAGCCATGAGTGTGAAGTAGCTTTTAACCATTTCTACTTTGGAGAGGTAGATCAGCGAAATGATGAATAATACAATAAGAAAATTAACCATGGCTTAGATTTTATTTTTAATGATCATTGCAACAAAAATCAATATAAGCGCAACCGCATTGATAGAAAGAATGTACTGAGCATTCATAGCCATTTTATTGCGGGCACGAAAAGATTCCAGCCAGCCAATACCGGCCGCGAAAAATACCTGCATGACTAAAAAGATACTGATGCGCATCCATAATTCGATTGATTGTGGAATCAGGCAGTTTGCACTGAGGGTACTGAAAAGAATGAATTTTAGGTTATTAGCAATTTTTATTATTCCTAAATCGAAGCCACTATGATCGAGTACCATGACTTCATGGACCATCGTAAGTTCAAGGTGAGTGAGCGGATCATCCACGGGCAGACGACTTGTTTCTACGAGGGTGATATTGGCCAGCACATATCCTGCTATCACTGCGATAATAAATGAGAAGTAGGAATTATAATGAAGGTTTGCAAAAATGTCGTGAAAGGAGGTGTAGCCTGTGAACATCGCCAAGGAACCGAGTAAAATGAAAAAAGCAGGTTCCATCAACATGGAGTAGAACGCTTCACGGTTAGCGCCCATTCCTTCAAATCCACTGGATACATCCAAAGCGCTTACAATAATCATAAACCTTCCCAGCCCGAGCAGATATGCGAACAGTACAAAATCTCCTGAAAAAGATATGATTGAATTATTCTCTTCGAATGGAATAAACAAGGCAGCTACAATTACGGTGGCTAAATAGATGGGAGCACCAATCTGAAAAACAAAACTGGACGAAGTGCTATAAACACTTCCTTTTTTCAATAGTCGAAAGATATCATACCACGGCTGTAGAATGCCGGGTCCTTTTCTTCCACTAAAGATCGCTTTTGTTTTTACGATCACTCCAGGAAAGTAAATGGCAGATACGAGGATTAGAATTAGTGCAAGCATATCACAAAACATTTAATATTATTAAGAACCCAATCAACATCAGAAAGAGCATGGGATAAATCAGGTAATGATTGATTAGACCTGATTGAGCAATCCCGGCTTTAGGTAAATGATTTACAATCAAATGAACCCAGCTTAGAATTGTTTTTTCTTCTACCAGATCTTTGTTTTCAGTATGGAATGTTTTGGGTGGCGGAAAAATCTCACTTTCTTCAAATGACTTATAGTCGCGGTGGTATTTAATAACAGGATCAGTTAATTCACGCAAACTATCTGCATACGATGTGGGTGTATATTGATGTCTGAAATCCCCTGCAGTGTACCCACACCCCCAGGTGGGGCCGGTGGCCACTTTCACCAGGCTTTGTTGCCATGCCCGTAATCCGGCTATGGTGGCAATAATAATAATCAAGGCGATATTAACATGGCTGATGGATCGAAGTGAATACAGTAAAGGCTCAATCGAAAATGAAGTCTGTGTAAGGTTTTGAAGAACAATGACCACCTGGTTTACAAAAAAGACCGGAGCCAAACCGATAGCAAGTATGCATACAATTAGGATGAAAGCCGGAACCAGCATAATTGCGGGAACTTCTTCAACATGAGCACTATGTTCGGCTCTGCGTGTACCCAGGAAGCTAAGACCAAATGCTTTGGTAAAACAATAAATGCAAAGCCCGCCAATTAATACCAAACTCAGAATACTAACAACACTGAAAATTGAAGAAGTAAAGGCTGAGTCGGACATATGATTTATGACTCCATTGTAGATCAGAAACTCTGAAATAAATCCATTGAAAGGAGGAATTCCACTGATAGCTAACGCTCCGATTAAAAAAGCGCCCGAGGTGTAACGCATATTTTTAGCCAAGCCACCCAGGTGATCCATGTTTATCTTATGTGTGGCATAAAAAATATTACCCGCAGTAAAGAACAGAAGGGATTTAAATAATGCGTGGTTCAGGGTATGCAATAAAGCGCCTCCCCAACCAAGAATCATCAGGGAAGTTTCACCGTTTGCTTTTCCTAACATTCCAACACCAATTCCAATTCCTATGATTCCGATATTTTCAATACTGTGGTAGGCCAATAGTTTCTTCAGGTCGTGTTGCATAATAGCCATAATTACACCTAGTAGACCAGAAACAATACCCGCTGCGAGCACGATGATACCTATGGTTTGCAAATCATGTTGCAGGAGCGAACTGACTCTGAATATTCCATAGATGCCCATCTTAATCATAACCCCACTCATTACTCCCGACACATGTGATGGAGCTGCCGGGTGAGCGCGAGGGAGCCACGAATGAAATGGGATAAATCCAGCCTTGATACCGAAGCCAGCAAAGAATACCAGGAAAAGGGGTGTGTTGTTTGACACCGAGAAGAATTTGTTTACACCTTCAAAACTTAATTCGCCAGTTTGATTGGCTGCAATAAGAAAGCCCAGCATGATGAGAGCAAATCCAAGGTGCATTTGCAACAAATAGTTGATCCCTGTTTTTAATGTGGCTTCTTTCTGAGCTTCAAAAATGACGAGGATAAAGGAAAAAAGAGACATGAGTTCCCAGGCCAATAAAAATGCAATGCCATCTTGGATAGAAACCACCAGCAGCATAGCCCCATGTAACCACAGAAAACTAAAGAGGTGTAATGAAATAAATACCGATCTCTTTTTTGGCAAGTAAGGTTTTAGATAGCCCGAAGCGTAAAGCATGCCACAGAAACAAATCAGGTTAATGATCAGCATGAAATATGCACTCAATGGATCGATCACCAATTTTATAGGTCCGCTCCACGTGGTTATACCCAATTCGATACTAAGTGTACCATGGTTCAACACACTCCACGCCCAGGTGGTACTTGAAACCAGTAGCACAAGGTGAAGTACTAAGCCCAGAATGTATTTAAATTTTTTCGGAACAAAGAACATTCCGAAGGACATCAGTAAAGCGAGCTTAAAAAGTGTGACAATCATATTACATTAACCCTATTAGAGTGAGTAAACCAACGATGATTAAAAATGCCAGCGGATATACCAGATAATGATTGATCATACCGCTTTGAGCCCAGCCTGCTTTGGGCAATTCCTTTGTAACATATTCAACGGGCCTCAATACCACCTTCTCTTCAATTAAATCAGTCATCTGCGTAGCAAACTGTCGGGGATGTGGAAATATTTCCTGTTCTTCAAAAGGGATAGGCTTTCCCTGAATATCAACCAAAGGGCCAACCAGTTCGCGTACACTATGGATGTAAGATGTGCTTGTGTATTGATGCCTAAAATCACCAGCAGTATAACCGCAGCCCCAGGTAGGTCCGGCTGTAAGGGATAATTTTTTTTGCATCATTTTCTTTATGCCCATCGTAATGGCAAAGACCACCAGTAAGATGAAACTGCCAAGGCTAATATAGTTCAACGTTTCAAGTGTGTTCATCATTACCAACTCTGATTGATTCAGATTAATGAAAGTTCCCGCTACGGAAAATACTAATGGCAAATAGAAATTGGGAAACAAGTAAACGGAGAGCATGATTGGGATAATAATAAAACCTGATATACGCATTATCAACGGTACTTCTTTTGCCTCATGATGGGTTGGAGTTCTTCGACTACCCAGAAAAGCAATTCCAAATGTCTTGGTAAACGCAAATACAGAAAGTCCTCCAATCACCACTAAACTAAGAAGCACAGCCAGGTTAATCAGTGAGACATCAAAGGCGCTGGCAGTAATGTTTTCGAATATTCCCTGATACAAGAGAAACTCGGATATAAACCCATTGAATGGAGGAAGTGCACTGATGGCCAGGGCACCAACCATAAAAAAAATAGCGGAGACAGGCATCGTTTTGGCCAGTCCCCCAAGCCGGTCAAGATCGCGGGTATGGGTTGCATAATAAACGTTGCCAGCTGTATAGAAAAGAAGTGACTTATATAATGAATGATTAAAAATGTGAAGTAAAGCACTTGCCATGGCCAATGTCATCAGCAGTTCGTTACCTAATCCTTTGCCCACCCAGGTGAATCCAATCCCAATCCCGATGATCCCAATATTTTCGATGCTGGAATATGCCAGGGTCTTTTTAACGTCCTTTTGAAAGATTGCATAGAGAATTCCTGTAAGTGCGGTAATGACCCCCATGCTGAGAACAAAAAATCCGATTTCCATAAATTGACTTTGCACTTGAGTAAGCACGCGAAGAATTCCATAGATTCCCATTTTTATCATAACGCCAGACATCACACCCGACACATGCGAAGGAGCCGCAGGGTGGGCATGAGGCAGCCAGCTATGGAGCGGTACAAATCCGGCTTTTATTCCAAACCCTAAAAAGAAAAGGAGAAATAACCAGAAGTTGTTGTGTTGTGAGAAGTATACCTGCAATGCATCGAAGCCAAAGGCACCTGACTGGTTATTTACAAAGAGAAAAGCAATAAGCAGTAACGTGAACCCCATGTGCATTTGCACGAGATAGGTGATACCAGTTTTGAGTGTGGCTTCTTTTTCGCCTTCAAAAATCACGAGTACAAACGAAAACAAAGACATTAATTCCCATGCCACCAGAAAGGCAAACCCATCGCGCAACATCACCACTAAGAGCATGGCAAACTGAAGCCCAACGAATGAGTAGAAATGAAGTGAAATTGATATGGCACCCTTTTTATCCAGGTAGTGTTTCGTGTAGCCCAAACTATAAATGATCCCGGTAACGCAAGTAAGGTTGATGATCAGAATAAAGAATGCACTCATTCGGTCAACGACAAGTACCAGGTCACCACTCCAAAAGGATTTGAACAAATCAATTTGCTGGCTTCCGTCCAGTAATGCCTCAATAGCCCAGAAGGTAGAAGAAATTACCAGTAAAAGAATGGGTACAAGACTGGCATATCCCTTCCATCTTCGGGGTAGCAGGAATATCCCAAGGGCAATTATGAAAGCAGATTTAAAAAGAAAGATCATTGAAAAGGCATGAAGAGAATAGAGATTACGCTCTGGATAAAGACTAAGTGTTTAGTCTTTCTGGACCTCTCAAATCAAATAGGTACAATGAAGCCGGAATAAAGGCCGGGAATGGAAGGAATGATTATTATTTTCAATGTGGCGGGAACCAACTTTTAAAAGATAGGTGTGATAAGAATCGCTATAACCAAAATGTGAATCGATGAAAGGAGAGATGCTTTTATAATTCTCTCGGCCTTCTTCGTTTTCATTTAATTGCTCAACGAATAAGGTGACTAAGAAACCAGCATGGTTAGAAGAATTTACCTGAAAGGTTTTATTAAATCCCTTGATGGGTGTGATAGCCTCTAAAGGAAATGCCGGAGCCAGAAACTCCAGCAAAAAAAGTGCAATGGCGAAAAACTTTAGGGACTTATTTGCTCTTAGTGCCATACATCTGAAATATACAGTTTAATAGCAATAATTTCAAATGAATGTAAATGAGGGGAAGCGTGAACAGTTTTCTGGTTGCGACAGGTTTAAATGGTCAGAGATACCCGGAAAGAAAGGCCTGGAGTTTCCTGATTTCATTTTTTTTCAATGCTGGAAAATTGGCGATGCGGAAAGTTTCGTTTTTTAACGGACCATATCCTTCGCCCAATAAAAAGCCTGCTGTCTTTGCTTGTTTCTTGATTTCCAGAATCAACTCTGGTTTTCCGGTGAGGGTAAGTACGGTAAGAGAACGCACTCCCTGGTTTTTAATAAACAACTTAATGTTCTTTGCGCCTCTGAAAAACTTCTGCCAGGCGATAAAGCGTTTTTTCGTTTTTTCGTGAATGAGTTTAATCGACTTTCTCTTTTTCAGCACCCGCATTAATAAGTAAATGCCCAGTACATTGGGGGTGTAAGGTGTTTGCCATTTTTCCATCATCTCCTGCATGAACAAAAGACTATTGTAATGTTTTTTTTCGTTGCCGGATTTAATGTATTGCATGGCCTGGGGCGAGCATACCATAAGGCCCAAACCGGCAGGTAAACCAAAACATTTTTGTACAGAAGCAAACCACACATCGGCCGATTTAAAATTCAGTTCAATACCGGCCATAGATGAAGTAGCATCCACAGCTACCAATGAACGGGAATTTTTTCTTTTTATAGAAGCAATAATGGAATTACTAACTTCGGTGCCATTACTGGTTTCGTTTTGTGTAAGGCAGATTATTTCTTGTTTTTTTAGTTGCACTTTTTTGAGATCCAGCTTACTTTCCCGATCAAATGGAAAAGCCCGGGCTCCCGGAGCAAGCCGCTGGGTATAATCAAACCATTTTTCACCAAAGGCACCGTTAAAAATATGCAGACTCTTTTCTGAGATAATAGATTGCGCAATGATCTCCCAGCACTCCGTGGCCGAAGAAGTGAAGAACACAGTGTATGCTGTAGGGATGTCAAGTTTTTCTTTTAACAAGGTTACCGTCTTCTCGCACAGCGCCATAAATTCTTCGCTGCGGTGGTTCATGCTTAAGATACCCTGCTTGTGCGCCTCTTTTACATAGTCAGGGATTTGATCATAAACACGCGAAGGACCGGGGTAGAAGGAGATCATGGATGTAAAGCAAAATTGGAGATGAAGATTGAAGAATTAGTTTTTGGAATTCTGAATGTATTGAATTCCCATCGCATAGCCCTCCATGCCAAACCCCGTAATCAGCCCAATACATTTTGAAGTGATAAGGCTCTTTTGCCGGAATTCTTCACGGGCATACACATTGGAGATATGAACTTCCACGACACGCGTCTTTATGGCAGCAATGGCATCGTGTATCGCTACCGAGGTATGTGTATAGGCTCCGGCATTCAGAATGATCCCATCAAAAGAAAAACCTACCTCATGAAGTTTGTTGATAAGCTCGCCCTCTACATTTGATTGATAGTAGTGAAGTTCTACATCCGGAAATCGGGACTTTAACTGACTGAAATATTCTTCGAAAGACTGCTTACCATAGGTTTCTGGCTCGCGCTTGCCCAGCAGGTTAAGGTTAGGCCCGTTTATGATTTGTATCTTCATGCTTCGAAGTTAAAATAATTTGCACATTTGTACCTGAAGGTATTTCAATTTATCTCTTGCTAAAGTTTTTTAAACGTGTCAGGCTAAGCCTGTCGAAGCCTATTGCATGAAGAACTGGGAAAGTCATATCAAACACTTTGGCAGTTATCTTAAATTGGAGCGGTCGCTGTCCGGCAACTCCATTCAGGCTTATGTGCGTGATGTGGAGAAATTAGCTCAGTTCATTGAAATGAAATTTGCAGGGATCAGCCCTTTAGTCATTTCCTCTAAGCACTTGCAGGCTTTTTTGCAATATATTAATGAGTTGGGGATGAGTGCTTTCAGCCAGGCCCGTATTCTTTCCGGACTTAAAGCCTTTTATAAGTATCTGTTATTTGAAGAGCTGATAACAAAAGATCCCACCGCTCTTATCGAGGGCCCGAAGTTAGGCCGCAAATTGCCAGACACACTCGAGTATGAAGAGATCGTAAAAATGCTGGAGGCCATCGATATGAGTAAACCAGAAGGTGGGCGCAACCGGGCCATGTTGGAAGTACTATATTCTTCAGGCCTGCGCGTATCCGAACTGGTGGACCTGAAGATTGGGAATGTTTACTTTGATGTTGGTTTTTTGCGGGTCATCGGAAAGGGAAATAAGGAGCGCCTGGTGCCTATTGGCAAAGACGCTTTAAAATATGTGAAGATATACCTGCAGGAAATCCGGGTACACGTGCCTGTTCAAAAGGGGTCTGAGAGTCATGTCTTTTTGAACCGGAGAGGCAAGAAGTTATCGCGTGTTATGGTTTTTATGATTATTAAAGATCTGGCCTTGAAAATCGGGCTAAACAAAACAATCTCTCCGCACACGTTTCGCCACTCCTTTGCTACCCATTTAATAGAAGGTGGTGCTGATTTGAGAGCGGTACAAGAGATGTTGGGCCATGAATCTATTACCACTACAGAAATTTACACCCACCTCGATCGGGATTACCTGCGGCAGGTGATTCAGGAATTTCATCCCAGAAGTTAGACGTAATTAAAACTAAATTAATTGTGATTACCTTTACTCTATGATTAAGCAACTCATTTTATGTGCGCTTTTGTTAAGTGCATGCACTACCTGGGGTCAGGAGTTTAAGGTTGAATATGACAAAGACCGTGACTATACCCAATACAAGACGTTTCGTTTTGGCGAAGGAGAATTGACAACACCTAAGGATCAACAACAAGTAACCCCGGAGCAAGTAGATAAATGGATCAAGGATTCGGTAACAAAAGAATTAGAGTTGAGAGGATTGAAACGGGTTGATTCTGCAGCGGATTTGGTAGTTTCTTATGTGGTAGGAACACTTGCAAAAAGTGATGCTGGAACTGTTGGCCCCATGGGCTTAACGCCTGGTTCGATGGATAGAAATTATTCCCGTGATTATCGCGTGGGAAATCTGGTTATTGACCTGAATGATAGAAGGGGCATTATGGTGTGGCGAATTAATTCAACGTTTGAAATGCTCAGTGCAAGTGCCCAAAGCTTGATTGATGCTGCTGTACAGAAGGGTTTTAAAAAATACCCCAAACCTCCAAAGAAGAAAAAGAAATAGTTCATGTACCACTTCTTTATCCGGCCCCTGCTTTTTCTTTTTCCCCCGGAATTTATTCATCATAGCACATTTAAGATTCTAAAATGGACAGGTTATATTCCTGGCTTGGCTTCTTTTTTTCGATACTTGTTTTCAGTTCGCGATCCTAAGCTTGAGCGTACGTTGTTTGGAATAAGGTTTCCAAATCCGGTCGGCCTGGCCGCTGGTTTTGATAAAGATGCTGTTTTGATAGACGAGTTGGCTTCCTTTGGTTTTGGATTTATTGAGATCGGAACACTTACGCCAAAACCTCAACCCGGCAACGACAAGCCCCGGTTGTTTCGTCTTCCGCAAGATCAGGCATTAATCAACCGGATGGGTTTTAACAATCGGGGAGTGGATGAAGCTGTTCTAAGGCTAGCGAAACGAAAGTCTAAGGTTATTGTTGGCGGAAACATTGGCAAGAACAAAGTCACTCCAAATGATAAAGCAGTTTACGATTACACATTTTGTTTTGAGGCTCTCTATCCGTATGTAGATTATTTCGTAGTGAACGTGAGTTCGCCCAACACGCCTAACTTGCGTGAGTTACAGGAAAAAGAACCGCTAAAAAAATTGCTAAGTGAAGTAAAGGCCCTGAACCGAACCAAAGAAAAACCTAAACCAGTCTTATTGAAGATTGCGCCCGATCTGAATGAAGCTCAATTGAATGATGTGGTCGAGATTTTGATTGAAACAAAAACAGATGGTGTTATTGCAACGAATACAACTATTTCCCGCGAAGGACTTACTACCGATAAAGAGTATGTTACATCCCTTGGTAACGGTGGAATTAGCGGGAAGCCTTTAACAAAGCGTTCCACGGAGGTAATTTCTTTTTTGAGAAATAAGCTTGGCAAAAATTATCCCATCATTGGCGTTGGTGGCATCATGACACCGGAAGATGCGGTTGAAAAAATAAAAGCTGGTGCAGACCTGGTTCAGATCTATACCGGGTTTATTTATCAAGGGCCGGGGTTGGTGAAAAGAATTAATCAGATCCTTATCAAGAGAGGCTAAATAAATTCTACTTTTTTTGTTTCGATATAAGTAAAAAATCACTACCGGGTTCATTACTTCCAAATTCACCGGAGGTTGGTCTGGGTTCAACTTTTTCTACAAAACTGAACATCTCATTAAAGGTTAATATTCCATCAGCACCGCCATGGCTTCAGCCGTTCAAAAAACTTCACCGGTTGGGCTGTAAAGTGATAACATCCGGTTTACCAACGACTACCAGTGCCGTGCCCATCGCACTCAAGCACCTGCCGTCAGCGAATTGCACCATACCCATTGCACTGGAGCATTGGTCGTCCGCGAAATTCACCATACCGACTGCACTCCTGCATCGGCCGTCCGTGAAATGCACCGTACCGACTGCTCTCCTGCATCGGTCGTCCGCGAAATTCAACGTACCGGCTGCACTCCTGCATCAGCCGTCCGCGAAATGTACCGTACTGGCTGCACTCCTGCATCGCCATTCGTGAAATGTACCGTACCGACTGCACTTCTGCATCGGCCGTCCGCGAAATGTACCGTACTCATCGCACCGGAGCATCGGCCGTTTTCAGGTACGCATCGGGACGGATTTTAATCAACTATTTTTTTATAGTAGGAGACTTTTTTCATGAAAAAATGCATTCAAACGTACCAGTGCCTTTAGGGTTTCATCAACTATGAAATATATAGTTTATAAAATAGTTGAAAAAATTACAACATGCCGACAGCCGATACGTGTATATGCATATAACATAAACAAACAGTTTTATGTCACACGTAAAAAACATGCAAGCCTTTGGGAAGCTCACGGGCATCTGCACCGGGTTAGGAGGAACCTATAACCCCGGACAACAAAACCTTCAGGTGAATGTGATGGCCACCTTAATGAACATCGCACAACAATCCTGGGAAGAAGTGAAGGAAGCACAGTCGGCTTACGACAAGGCAACCAACAACCGCGAGCTGGGGTTCCGGAAAATACGCAAACTCAGTGCGCGTGTCTATGACATGTTGAAAGCATCCGGAGCCAACACGTTGTTGCTGGACGATGCCTTGAACTGTAAGCGTAGAATCTACGGTGCACGTATTTCAAAGCTACCGGTAGCAGATGTAAACAAACCAAACGAAGAAAAGCGCGAGACGCGTTCTTCTTACGGTAAAGGTTACCTTACGATAGCCGAATACTTTGACAGGCTCGTGAAGACCACAGCATCGGAACCAGGCTACAGCCCAAATGAACCGGAACTTACTTTGGCAAGCCTGGAGCAAATGCGATCTGATCTGTTCGGACTGAACAAGGCGGTTACCGAAGCGGAGATCAGGTTGGAAGAAGCGCGTATTAAACGAAACACAGTTTACTACATGGCCCCTGACAACCTGGTGAAGACGGCAACGGCAGTCAAGACCTACGTGCGAAGCGCGTTTGGTTTTATGAGCCAGCAGCACCAGCAAGTACTAAAACTTCGTTTCACCAAACCCAAATTGTAATGCGATCCATCGCTAAATAAAAACCTCTGCGGTCAGACTGCAGAGGTTTCTTTTTGAACCAGCGCGCATTTTCAATCAATGCGTCTTCGATTTCGACCCAATCCCACTAGCTACTGTTTATTCCTTAGTCTTTAATCCCCGCCAGGTCTATGATAAATGCATACTCCTGTGCAATTTCCTCATATACTTTAAATCGCCCGGTAGTTCCACCATGGCCGGTTTCCATATTCGTTCTTAGTAGGAGCGTATTGTTGTCGGTTTTTAATTCGCGAAGTTTTGCCACCCATTTGGCCGGTTCCCAATATTGTACCTGCGAATCGTGGAAGCCGGTAGTCACCAGCATATTGGGATAGTTCTGGGGTTTCACCTGGTCATACGGTGAGTACTCCAACATATACATATACGACTCAGGATCTTTTGGATTACCCCATTCGTCAAATTCTCCGGTTGTTAATGGAATTGATTCATCCTCCATGGTAGTAACGACATCTACAAAGGGCACTTTGGCGATCACACCTTTATATAAGTCGGGTCGCATATTAACGACTGCGCCCATTAACAAACCCCCGGCACTGCCACCGGAAGCAAATAATTTTTCGGGTGAGGTAAACTTTTCTTCAATCAGAAATTCAGAACAATCTATAAAATCAGTGAATGTGTTTTTCTTCTTGAACATCTTACCATCTTCATACCATTGTCTGCCCATTTCCTGGCCGCCACGTATGTGTGCGATTGCATACACAAACCCCCGATCGAGCAAACTAAGCCGGGTAATAGAAAATGTAGGGTCCATGCTGGCGCCATACGATCCATACCCGTAGATCAAGGTTGGATTGCTTCCGTCTTTTTTAATTCCTTTTTTGTAGACGATTGACATTGGGATTGTAGTGCCATCGGCAGCGGTAGCCCACAACCGTTCGGTTTGATATTCTTCTGCTTTATACCCTCCCACAACTTCGGTTTGCTTTAACAACTTCCGCTCGCGCGTTTTCATATTGTAATCATAGGTAGAGTTTGGAGTTGTGAGTGAAGTGTATCCATAGCGCAGCAAGTCCGTGTCAAAATCGAGATTAATCGAAGGATAGATGGTATAGGCAGGCTCGCCAAAATCGAGATAATGCTTCTTGCCTGTCCTCTGATCGATAATGCGCATTAGGGTATTCGCCTGGGCCCGCTCACTCAAGACTAAATAATCTTTGAAAATCTCTATCCCTTGCAGTAGGGTATCCTTTCGGTGAGCGATTTTTTCTTTCCAGTTTGCTTTGGTGGTTTTAGAGTCGGGGGTCTCCATCAACCGGAAGTTCTGGGCATCAAGATTGGTGACTACATAAAACTTATCGCCATAGTGTTCGATAGAGTATTCGAGGCCACGCTCGCGCGGACTGAATTCTTTGAATTTGCCATCAGGAGAGTTGGCATCCAGAATCTGGTAATGATTGGTGAGGGTGCTACCTGCCCAAATTACCAAAAACTTTTTTGATTTGGTTTTATAAATACCGGTGTAGAAAGTTTCGTCATTTTCTTCAGAGACGATTGGATCAGTTTTATAAGAAACACCTACTTTGTGCTTTATAATCCAGCGTGAACGCAGGGTTGTAGAATCTTTCTTGGTATAGAAGTAGGTTTTATTATCGTTGGCCCAGGTTACCTGACCTTCCGTATTAGGCACCGGCTCTTCAACCAATTTGCCAGTGCGAAGGTTTTTTACATACACTGTATAACGTCTTCGACTTACAGAATCTTCTGCATAAGCGAGGAAGAGATTGTTTTCACTCACACTCAAGCCCGTAATAGAATAGTAGTCGTGGCCTTTGGCCATTTCATTTACGTTGAGAAGAATCTGTTCAGGCGCATCCATGGTTTCCTTTTTACGACAATAAATGGGATATTCCTGTCCTTGTTCATAGCGGGTATAATACCAATACCCATTGTCTTTGTAAGGAACTGATTCATCAGTTTGTTTTATTCGTCCAACAATTTCATTGTAGACTTTTTTCTGTAAAGCTTCTGTGTGTTCGAGTTTGGATTTAAGGTAATCATTTTCAGCATTCAGGTAGTTGATTACTTTTTGTGCCTGCTCATCTTTTTTTTCTGCATTCTTTTGCTCATCCGAAAGCTTCATCCAATAGTAATTGTCGATGCGATTGCCGGTCAGTTCTTTGGCAACTTTCTCAGGCTGTGGAGCTTTTATCTCTTCGGTAGTTTCTTTTTTCTCTGTACTACAGGAAGCCAATAATAAGCCGAATAGAAGAACAGGTAAGCCAGGTAGTTTCATGGTTAAATTATTTGAGGTTACGAATATAGCCTGTTTTTATAAACTCTCAAGAGGACTCCGGAGGAAGTATTTTGACAAGTAAAAAATCAACGCTTAAGAGTTAAATACCCAGTTTCCGTCTTACGGCCACTGGCAAACTCGATTTTATAGAAATAAGTGCCGGTAGGTAATTCGCTGCCGTTGGTGTTCAAGCCCCGGAAGACATTAGTGGTATTGTTATAGTTACTCACTTCAAAAACCATACTGCCCCAGCGATTGAAAATAGACACTTTGTTATTTTGTGTCTCTGGCAACAGTTCGATGTATTGAATTATGAAGACATCATTCATTTCATCGTTATTCGGGGAGATGCCCGTATAGATTTCAATATCACCAATCACTTCTATAGAAAATACTTCATCGGTGCAAGCTGCAAAGATGTCGCATACCCGTATGGTTATGTTTTCAACTCCGGTAAAAGAAATACCATTATAATTAATGATCAGATTAAAGCCGCCATCAATACTTGCTGAGGCGCCACTGGAGGGAGGGGATACAATTGTTAATGTCGAAAAGTCAATATTATCATCACTATCACTGATCAGCGATAACAGATTCAAGGTAATGAGTCCCCCCACCTGTGTTGAGACCGGAACCGGCTGAATAACGGGGGGTTCGTTATCACAACCGGGGGCTGCGATGGTAGCGGTAACTGAAGTTCGGATTCCTTCACAAATTCCATTGTTAATGGCTACGTAGTACGTAGTAGTTGAAGTAAGTACTGGTGTGGTATAGGAGTTATTAATTTGTCCCGCTATAGCCGTTCCTCCTGTAGGTACAGTGTACCAACGATATTCTCCAGCAAAACCACCTGAAGCCGTGAGCGTAACACTTCCTGGTAGACAGGAAGAATTTCCAGTTGCAGTGGGTGCAAGGGGGAGAGTATTGATTGTTGCTGTAACAGAGGTTCGGGTGCTTTCGCAAGTACCATTGTTAATCGCTACATAGAAAGTGGTGGTGGTGGTTAGCGCAGGCGTTGTATAAATGTCATTTGTTTGACCGGCAATAGGTGCTCCGCCAGTCGGTACTGTATACCAGCGATATTGCCCGGGTGTACCGCCCGTTGCAGAGAGAGTAATACTTGCTGTACCACAGGCGGCATTTCCTGTTGTTGTTGGTGCACCAGGTGGTGTATTAATTGTAGCAACAACCGCAGTTCGAGTACTTTCGCAGGTGCCGTTATTTATGGCAACATAAAAGGTAGTGGTTAATGTAAGTACTGGGGTGGAGTACGTGCTATTGGTTTGTCCAGCTATGGCAGTGCCACCGATAGGCACAGTGTACCAACGATATTGTCCTGCGGCTCCACCAGCAGCGGAGAGTGTAACACTGGAAGTACCACAGGCTGCACTTCCAGTTGCTGTTGGTGCACCGGGCGGTGTATTGATTGAAGCAATAACTGCGGTGCGTGTACTCTCACAGATTCCATTGTTAATAGCTGCATAAAAAGTGGTAGTCACCGCAATTACAGGAGTGATGTAAGTACTGTTGGTTTGCCCGGCTATGGCTGTTCCACCAGTAGGCACAGTGTACCAACGATATTGCCCTGCAGCACCGCCTGCTGCCGTGAGCGTGAGACTTGCTGCAACGCATGATGCACTTCCTGTTGTTGTAGGCGCAGTGGGTGGAGTATTGATGGTAGCAATAACCGCGGTGCGTGTACTCTCGCAGGTTCCATTGTTAATGGCTGAATAATAAGTAGTGGTCACAGCAATTAACGGAGTGGCATACGTACTATTGGTTTGCCCGGCTATGGCTGTTCCCCCCGTGGGCACAGTGTACCAACGATACTGCCCTGCAGCCCCACCGGCAGCGGAGAGTGTAACACTTGAAGTACCACAAGCTGCACTTCCTGTTGTTGTAGGTGCAGCAGGTGGAGTATTGATGGTAGCGATAACAGCAGTTCGAGTACTCTCACAGGTTCCATTGTTAATGGCTGCATAATAAGTAGTGGTTACAGCAATTACCGGAGTGGTATACGTACTATTGGTTTGCCCGGCTATGGCTGTTCCCCCCGTGGGCACAGTGTACCAACGATATTGTCCTGCGGCTCCACCAGCAGCAGAGAGCGTAACACTTGAAGTACCGCACGCTGCACTTCCAGTTGTTGTAGGTGCAGCAGGTGGTGTATTGATGGTAGCAATAACCGCGGTGCGTGTACTCTCACAGGTTCCGTTGTTAATAGCTGCGTAATAGGTAGTGGTTACTGCAATTACCGGAGTGGTATATGTACTATTGGTTTGCCCGGCTATGGCTGTTCCCCCCGTGGGCACAGTGTACCAACGATATTGCCCTGCTGCTCCACCAGCTGCGGTGAGTGTAAGACTGGCTGCTGTGCATGATGAACTTCCTGTTGTAGTAGGCGCAGTAGGCAATGGATTAATAGTGATGGTAGCAGTTGAAGTAATGGCATCGTCAACCGCAAGTCCTGAAATGCGACAACGGTAGTTACCGCCACCAAAGTTCCCCGTAGTATTGACAGAAAGAGTGGCTGTTGTGACTCCGCTATAACCACCCGTATTAGTTATGTTGGTCCAAACCGTGGGGCTTGACTCGAACTGCCATTGATACGTTATAGTGGGGTTGCCTGTAGCAGCAGTAATTAAGGTTGTGGTTACCCCATTGCAAATAGTAGATGACGTTGGCTGTGTGGTTATAACGATAGGTGGTCTAAACGAAACATTATCCAATCGGTTGGTGGTATTGGCATCGCGATACAAGCCGCGTATCTCCAGGTTTGCAAGATCTGTTAGTACATTCAGAACCTGAGCTTCGGTTGCGGCCAGTCCGGTGGCACTATTCGTTG
Source organism: Cyclobacteriaceae bacterium (assembly GCA_044229915.1). Taxonomy (GTDB): domain Bacteria; phylum Bacteroidota; class Bacteroidia; order Cytophagales; family Cyclobacteriaceae; genus ELB16-189. The sequence goes on along the minus strand of JBGASB010000001.1, from coordinate 566,769 downwards.
TTTTCCAATAACCTAATGCATTATTTAGGGTTACCGAAAAGGTTGTCCAGGTTGGGGCAGCTGCAGGCTGATTGGGAACCGTGGGAAAGTAATACAAGACTATCCCTAAACTATTGGCAATAGTTACTTCTGCATATTGGTTGGGGGCACCCGTAGTACTTTGCTGTATGTCGTACCGCAAAGTACCATTATAATATGAGCTTCGGTTTCCCAGGTACGTGCCAGGGGCAACAAAATTGAAGGGTACATATAATGTGGTGGCTCCTAAGACAATTACAAATGGAGATCCTGCAACAAGCCCCCCGGGATTTCCACCCGCTGCAGCATACGTTATCGTTGCATCTGCATCGTTAGGGGTTGTCCAGCCTTCTGCGTTGGAGTTAAATGTGCTTGTTATTTGTCCATGCAAGCTGATGCAGGTCAGTATTAAAATGACAACCAGTAAATATGTACGTGAAGTTGAAACCATTACAGAGTACATGTAAGTCAACAAAATTACGGACTTTCAACGTAATTCATTAGGCGTCAATTTTTTCGACCCTTGCAATGGTAATTTCACCTTTTAGTAACCTTCATAAGTGTTAATGCTACCACTTTAAATTGTAAATGAGATGAATTTATTAACCACAGTTCAGGCTTATCTTTTTAGGGTAAGATACCCCGTTTCTGATTTTCGGCCACTCTCAAATTCGATTTTATAAAAGTACGTTCCTGAAGGGAGCTCATTCCCGCTATCATTCAATCCACGGAACACATTGGTCGTATTATTATAATTACTCACTTCAAATACTTTACTGCCCCATCGATTGTAAATGGTGACTTTGTTATTCTGCGTATCGGGTAACAAATCAATATTGAGAATCAGAAAAATTTCATTCTGGTTATCATTGTTGGGCGAGATGCCATTATGAACTTCTATATCTCCGATCACATCAATTTCCAAAACTTGTTGAACACACTCGCCAAACGCATCGCAAACTTCAATGGTAATCTGATCCCGGCCTGAGAAGTTAATGCCCTTATAATCAATTTCAAGAATCCCATTCGTAATAACAGCCGTTGCACCGCTAGTGGGTTGTTGTGCAATTGTTAATGAAGAAAGAACAAGATTATTATCTGCATCCGAAATAAGGTCTAAAAGATTAATCGTTGCCTGACCTCCAATTATAGTTGAAGTGGTGCTGTTCGCAATCACGGGTGCCTGATTATTACAAGGGGCTGAAACAACTGTGATGATAATTGCATCCGAAGCCGGACTGACACATCCCGAACCATCGGTAACTGTTACTGAGTAAGTTCCGCTTGTAATTACGTTGATTTGAGAAGTAGTTGCACCTGTCGACCAACTATAAGAAGCAAAACCATTTGGTGCTGAGAGTGTAAGAGTTGTGGTGCTGCAAATTGTAAGCGCATTTCCAACTGGTGCAATGCTGCTTGCGATCACTGGCTTGACAGGCGGCACGGTAATGGTTGCAATTACAGGAGTGCGAGTGCTTTCGCACGATCCATTAAAGAGCGACACATAGTACGTAGTTGTGGAAACAAGTACAGGAGTAATATAGGTACTATTTACCTCGCCAATAATAGCCGAGCCACCCGTTGGTGTTGTATACCATCGATACTGTCCGTTTGCGCCACCAGCGGCTGTAAGCATTAAACTACCGGAATTGCAAACAGAATTTCCTGTAGTTATAGGTGGACTGGGAGCTGCACTGATAAAAAGGCCTTCATCATTAGAGAATACTTCCGCAGCAAAGTCACCATTAATCCGGCAACGATAACGTCCAGCACCAAAATTACCGGTTGTATTTATTGAAAGTGTGTTTGTAGTAACATTAGAATAACCACCGTTATTGGCAATATCGGTAAATGGTACGATACCATCCAGCGAGTATTGCCATTGGTAAATGATGTTGGTGGTTCCGGTTGCATTGACAGAAAATGTTTTGGTTTCTCCGTTGCATGCTATAACATCAGAGGGCTGAGTTACTATAGTAATAACAGGCGTAGGTGCTACAAGTTTCTGAACGAATGTAGTCCAGTCACTTACGCCTCCAGTAATGTTTACAATATTTGGCCCAGGGTCAAAATCTACAGTTCCACGAAAGGCACCTGTTAAGTAAATATTTTCTGAAGCATCTAGTTTTAAGCCTGTGGGAAAATCATTGCTGACGCCTCCCGCTCCAATAACCCATATAAAATCGCCACTCGTATTCAGTTTGAGGGCAAAAATATCCTGAAAGGCAAATGAGGTAATACTGAAAGTAGCTGGACCGGGATCGAAATCAACTGTTTTATTGAAAGCACCTGCGATGTAGATATTATTTGAAGCGTCAGTAGCAATGTCTTGGGCTACATCATCCTCAGTTGCTCCTATTATTTTAGCCCAAATAAGATCTCCAGTCGCGGTAAGTTTTATAAAGAACATGTCTTTCATCCCGGCCGAGGTAAAGTTTAATTGTGATGGTCCTGGGTCAAGATCTACGGTACCCTCAAAGTACCCTGTAACAATAACATCACCCGTTGCATCGGTGCGTACCGAGGTGGAGTTATCATCTCCTACCGAACCCAAACTTTTTGCCCACAGAAAATTTCCGGTTGGATCCAGTTTGCAAACAAATGCATCTCCAGCTCCGTTTGAAGTCAGATTAAATACTCCAGCTCCCGGATTGAAATCAGTTGTTGTATAAAAAAAGCCACTTAGAAAAATGTTTCCTAACGGATCAAGAAACATATCGCTAGTTACATCGAAACTCGAGCCACCAATTTTTAAGGCGGATACAAATGTTCCATTGGTAGTAAGCCGAAGAATAAAAAGGTCCCCGCTGCCAGCAGAGGTTAAAGGAAATGATCCTGCACCAGGGTCAAAGTCTACAGTGCCATAAAAATATCCGTACACTAATAGATCTCCGGAGGTAGTTATTGCTAATGAACCACCATTATCACTGCCGAAGGCAGAGGGCGTTCCGCCAACCCGGTTAGCCCAAATGAAATCTCCATCACCAGTCAGTTTTAATATAAACACGTCATTCCCTCCCGCTGAGGTTAATGGAAATAAAGCTACACCGGGATCAAAATCAGCTGTGCCTCGAAAATTACCAACTATATAAACATTCCCCGTTGCATCTACACTTATCGCATTACCCTGATCATCACTTGTTCCGCCCACGCTTTTGACCCACACTAAATTACCGGCTGCATCCAGTTTAGAAATATAAACCTCGTTTCCTCCTGCAGACGATAAAGAAGTAATGCCAGGTCCTGGATCAAAATCCGAAGTGCCTCTGAAATACCCTGTGGTAAAAACATTGCCTGTTGCATCAGTGACCATTGAAAGACTGTAACCGGTACCACCAAAACCCTGAGCCCACACTAATTCTGGAATTGGAGCACATGAATTAATGGTCGCGGTTACGGCTGTTCGTGTCGTTTCGCAGGTACCGATATTAATAGATACAAAATAGGTTGTAGAAACAGGTAGAGAGGGTGTCGTGTAATTGCTATTAACTGCCCCGGAGATAGCAGATCCTCCAGTGGCAGTAGTATACCATCGATACTGACCATTGATTCCACCGCTCGCAAGCAACGATACGGGCCCTGGACCACATCGTGAAACACTTATGCCAATGGGAGGACCTATAACCGTAAGGGTTACTTCATCCGAAAAGATGTCAGCAAAGCCATCTCCTGAAATTTTGCACCGATACACATCTCCGTCTGAAAGGCTAACATTGCTAATAGTAAAAGTAGAAGTCTTGGTTCCACTGAAATCACCACCATCTGAAAGATCCAAAAAATCAGGAATACCATCATTATAAACCTGCCATTGGTATTTAATATTTGTGGTTCCGTCAGCCTCAACATTGAAGGTAATGTTCGTACCAATGCAGGTGGTAATCGATTGAGGTTGTTGGATAATCCCAAAACAAATTGTTGAGGCAGTTCCGACTTTTTGAATGTAGGTATCAAAATCATCAAGTGCGACAAGATCAAAATCACAAATCGAGGGATCGAAGTCGTTAGCTCCTTCAAAGTAACCGGTGCTGTAAATGTTTCCAGCAGCATCCGCGACCACTGAATAAGCAAACTCATTTCCCCCATCTCCTCCCATTTGACCAGCCCACACAAAGTTTCCGTTTTCATCCAATTTGGTAAGAAAGATGTCCCTGTCACCCCTTGGTGTAAGATTGAACGTGGAGACACCCGGATCAAAGTCAACGATGTCTTCAAACAAACCTGTGGCGATCACATCGCGTGTTGCATTTGTTGTGATTGAATACAAATATTGATACCCGGTAATCCCGAAATTTTTCACCCAATCAAAAGTTCCATCAGGTTTTAACTTCAGTATATATGCATCGTAGAAACTAGTCGAAGTAAGGTTAACTGAACCTGCATTCGGATCAAAGTCAGAGGTTCCTTCAAATCCACCACCGAAATAGATATTATCAAGATTATCTGTAGCCACTGTAACACTGGAAAGAGTTTGATCACCATTAAGCACCTTAGCCCATACCAGATCACCGGATTCATTAAGTTTCAATAGTAATGAATTCGATGAGCCAGTTGGAACAACATCAAATGTACCGGGACCGGGATCCAGATCTATGGCTTGTCCGCCTAGGAGTTCACCCGTGATGATCACATTCTTTAATCCATCCACCGCGATGGCATATCCAACTTCGTAGTTATCTGAACCAATGCTTTTCGCCCAAACAAAGTCACCATTCTGGTCCAGTTTGGAAATAAAGATATCAGCTACACCAACACTACTTGTAGTCAGGTCAAACGTGCCAATACCCGGATCAAAGTCAGTAAGAGCACTGAAGTAGCCGGTAGTGAGTATGTTTCCATCCGTATCCACCGCCATCGAATAAATGGCTTCATCATTCGACCCGGCCAGTTGCTTAGCCCAGATAAGGTTGCCATCCGCATCCAATTTCATGACAAAGGAATCAGTGGCTCCTATGTTGATGAATTCCAGTGTTCCAGTGCCCGGATCAAAATCTACTACAGGGCTTGCAAATGTTCCACTCACATGAACCTGCCCGCTGGCATCAACCGCCAATCCCCGGGGTTCTTCAAAATCAACTCCGCCAATTTGCTTAGCCCACACGAAATCACCATCAGCATTTAATTTCAGAATATAAATATCCTCAGATCCATTGGAAGTAAGATTAAAAACACCAGGTCCTGGATCAAAGTCTGCAGTACCTACAAAGAAGCCCGTATTGTACACATTTCCGACACCATCAACGGCAACAGAATATCCAATTTTTGCGCTGCTCCCGCGAATACTTTTAGCCCATTCAAGGCGAGGTACCTGGCTATAGCCCAAGTTACCCACAAACAGAGCTATAGAAATGATGATAGTAACTTTTCTTAAAATCATAGCGCCTTGGCAAGGTGAAGATAATCATTTGTTTTAATGAATAGAATAAAGTAATACGAAGCTCTGGTTCTAAACATGGAAAGGTTGCTATTCAAAAAAATGCTAGCGCCTAATCTGATCAAAATCTATCGCAAGGTTATCTTTTTAGTGTGAGGTACCCAGCTTCGGATTTTCGATTTGGATCAACAAATGCAATCTTATAGAAGTACGTTCCTGAAGGGAGCTCATTCCCGCTATCATTCAATCCACGGAACACATTGGTTGTATTATTATAATTACTCACTTCAAAAACTTTACTGCCCCAGCGGTTGTAGATAGTGACTTTGTTATTTTGAGTATCGGGTAACAGATCAATGTAGCGAATAAGAAAAATCTCGTTTTGGTCATCATTGTTAGGGGAGATTCCATTATAAATTTCAAGGTCGCCAATCACATCAATTTCCAAAACTTGTTGAGTACACTCTCCAAACACATCGCAAACTTCTATCGTAACCTGATCCCGGCCCGAGAAGCTGACCCCCTTATAATCAATTTCAAGAATCCCATTCGTAATAACAGCCGATGCACCGCTAGTGGGTTGCTGTACAATTGCTAGGGAAGAAAGCACCAGGTTATTATCCGTATCAGAAATCAGATCTAATAAATTAATAGTTGCCAACCCTCCAATTACGGTTGATGAAGTGGCAGAAGTAATTATGGGTGGCTGATTGTTGCACGGTGCAGGAATCACAGTTACAACAAGGGATACTGAAGAAGGACTTACACATCCGCCTGCATCTGTCACCGTTACTGAATAGTTGCCGCTGGTGCTAACTGAAATTTGTTGTGTCGTTGCTCCGGTTGACCAACTGTATGATGAAAAACCTGAGGGCGCAGTAAGTGTTAATAAAGTAGTGCTACAAATGGTTATAGCATTTCCGACCGCAGAAATGCTGGAAGTGAGAGATGGAATAGCAGGCGGGATGTTGATGGTGGCAACTACCGGAGTCCGCAAACTTTCGCAAGAGCCATTGTTGATAGCCACAAAATAAGAAGTAGTGGTTGTAATAACCGGTGTAATATAACTGCTGTTCAACTCTCCAGGGATGGCGGTTCCACCGGTTGCTACTGTATACCAGCGATATTGTCCATTACTTCCGCCCGATGCGTTGAGTGTTAATGCCGCAGCAACGCAACTGCTTGAGCCTGTTGTGGTGGGCGCTGTTGGAGTTGGGGTTATGAATAAGCCTTCATCGAAAGTAAAGACAGTGGCAGCGAAGTCGCCATTAATTTTACAGCGATACCGGCCAACGCCAAAATTACCTGCCGTGTTTACGGTTAAGGTAGTTGTGGTAGCTCCTGAGTAACCTCCGCCATTATTAATGTCTGTGAAAGGAGCAACACCATCAACAGAAAACTGCCATTGATAGATAATGTTTGTAGTGCCGGTGGCGGCTGCATTAAATGTTGCGACTCCTCCAACGCATGTAATGAAATCCGAAGGTTGAGTGTTAATAGTAATAGTTATACTAGGTATCAGATTTTCATATACATCCAGCAAACCAGCCGCACGCGTGAGAATAATTTCAGGCTTCCCGTCCAGATTAATATCGGCTGTAGTTATTCCGCGCGGTGCGGTAACGGTGGTATTGAATGGTGCTGCGAAAGAAGCTGCTGTTAATGCTCCCGATGTGTGAATATTTTTGAAAATTGAAAAACGATTGCCTCCTTCGCTTGTCGTAAGAATTTCTGGTTTGCCATCACCATCTAAATCGGCAATGTGAGCAATTGTAGCGATACTGGGATTGGTTAAATCAATTCGTGAGAAACTGATGTTTCCTGTGGTACTTGTATTTTGTAATACAATGAGCAGGGTAGTAGAGGTACCCGTCCAATGGCAAACAAGCAAGTCCAGTTTTCCATCGGTGTCAAAATCACCTTTGTAAATAAAGTATGGGTCATCGCCTACGGCAATGTCTACCCGTGTTGCAAATTGTGCGGATGAAACTTTTGGCAGTCCAAGATTTCGATAAACACTGATGTTGTCAGCTGTTGGATTTGTGGTGACGATATCTGCAAAACCATCATTATCAAAATCTCCGGTAATAGTAGATCCATCGGCCGCTGGTTTGTTGTATATAAAATTTCCAGAGAATGCTCCATAGGTGCCAGTCGCAAAATTCCCAGAAGTCATAGTCGATCTATTCTCCAACACGATTAAATCACCGGCTCCACTTAAATCGGTAGTAAACGTCATGTCTGTCTTTCCATCGTTGTTAAAATCAGCGAAGTCAACGATGCTGGCTCCTAATGGAACATTCACGGATGGCAGAAATGAAATCTCTGTTGATGTACTGTTGTTTTTTCGAAGAGGCCCGTTCACCGACATCACGTCCAAGTATCCATCGTTATCCAAATCCTCCAGACGTGGGTTTATTCCGTTTCCTAATGTGTCATCGGCAACTAAGGATGTATTGCTAATCGATCCAGTCGAATGCGAATTGCGGAATGCATAAATATTTGAGGCAGTACCTTCGGCAATGATATCAGGCTTGCCATCATGATTAAGATCTCCAATGTCCAGATCATAGTTTGCACCCGTTAATGTGAACGTTACCGGAGGAGCAAAGTGAGTGTTGTCGAAGTCGACACCGGGCCCAAAAGTAGTTTGAAACGGTAAACGATATCGGGAGGTCAGGCCATCTTTTGTAACAGTTACGGGCGCATAATTTGCTCCGGCTGGAACTTCTGCTGTAATCAAATTGCCTGTTGCGCTGAGCACCGTGGCTTCAACACCTCCAAACCGAACTTTATTTTCGGAAGGGATAAGTGAAAAATTATTACCGGTAATATTCACTGTGCTTCCAACATTACCTTTTAAAGGTGAAACCGTGTTAACAGCAATAGTAGGAGCATGAACGTTTTTATTTTCGAAAATAGAAATTCTGATTGCACTGTTGGTTGTAGCTACGATGAGTTCTGGTTTACTATCACCGTTAAGGTCAGCGACAACTGGTGATGTAGGATACGTACCACCGGCATAACCCTGAAGTTGATAGGCTGACACAAATGTAGTAGCGTCAAAGTTTCCTCCGGCAAATGTATTTTCATAAACGCCCAGGTCACCATCTTCGGAAGCAGCAATATCGGGTTTGCCATCGCCATTGATATCGGCAATCGAAAATCCGCCATAGTTGTTAAGGTCGCCCGCAAATGTAACTTCGGTAGTGAAATCGGTAAGCGCTAATGGTGCTCCGGTGTTTGTGTTCAGACGCGTGTAGATGGTTACACCATTGTTCTTCCAGATCAGATCATTTTTTCCATCCAGGTTAAGATCAACAGCGTGTAACGAAGCGATGTATTGTCCTGAGGTGATCATGCCAATACTAGTCAGTGAAATGGATCCGGGGGCTGAATTGTTTTTGAAAATCGAATAACGATCACCGTGTGCTACCATCATTTCGTTTCTGCCATCGCCATCCAGATCACCGACAGAAGCACCACCGAATCCTCCGTTTGATGCGTTGATGAAATAACTCACAGCACTGCCAAATTCAATGTTACCAGGAGTGCTGATGTTTTGTGTAATCCAGAACGATGCTCCGGTAGAATAAGAGCCTTCTCCACCCACTAATTCCGGCCTGCCATCGCCATCCAGATCAGTGATCAGACTCGGTGCTGAATCATCTGTGAGGCCGGCCCACGTCTCCTGTGATTCGAAAGCGATGTTGCCAGGAGTACTGATGTTTCGGTAAGTAATAAAGTAGGCACCCCCAAACGTTACTAATACATTGGACGTGATGAGATCAAGCTTGCCGTCACCATCGAGGTCAACAAACTGCAAACCGGTAGTATTGGTACCTGTGCCTGGAATAGTAACAGTAACAGCCGGGGCAAAAGAGGCAGCGGTAATGTCTCCACCATTGCCGAGGTTCAGATAAATGCTGATGGTTTTGTACGCTGTGCTGCTGGCGATGGCCACGTCAGTCCAGCCGTCACCGTCAATATCGTTAACGCTGAATCCTTCAACATCGGTAGTGGGTGTAATATCAACTCTTGGTTTGAAAGAGTCGCGAATGATTCTTCCGCCACCATCAAACAGGGGATTGAAAGGTTGACTGGATGTGCTGGTGAGCCCGGTTGTTGTATTGGTAATGGCAATTTTTCCATACTGTGCTCCAACCGGAATCGTAACGGTTAATTGTGTACTTGATGCACTGGTGATAGCTCCCGCTACAGCACCAAACCGAACGATGTTGTTCAAGGCTGTAGCATTAAAACCATTTCCGTTGATGATGATGGACTGCCCTGGTTTGCCGGACGTTGACGAGAGCGAGCTCACCGTTGGTGCGGTTGAAAGCGCGCGTTCTTCCAATACTACATTATCTAATCCCGAAAGGTAGGAGGCATTGGCTGCATAGGTTCCGTTGATCTCAATCGCTGTTATATTAGAAAGTATAGATTTAACCTGATCTCGAGTGGCAAGTGGTCCACCGTATCCCCATTGCCATCCACCGGTTTCATTCAATGGAATGGAGTAGGATGACCACGCTGGCGCAACAGCCGGTTTTGATGATAAGGTGAGTACAATAAGACTACTTCCATTCTTTATCCGGATATCTCCACGTGTAGATGAATTGGTACCGGCAATTGACTGTTGCAAGTCTAACTTCAGATTCATATCCAGACATTGCGCCACCTTTGTTCCAAGATATTTTGGAGGTGCGATCCAATACTGAACTGCCGAGGTACTGATTTGGCTGGCGTATGTAACGGATACATATCCGTTAGGATTTCCTCCAGAGGCGCTTTGATTAATAGTACTGTAGGTTCCTGTGGGACCATGATAAAAAGTCCAGCCATCTGCATCGGTGTCAAACGTGCTGGTAATTTGCCCATGTGCCAGGGTCGTCAATAAACAAAGCAATAAGAATGACCAGTAGATTTTGATCATAAAAACAGTCTTTTGTGCAGAATGGACTTTCCGAAGAACCTAAGATACTACTTTTTAATACGTGACGGAAGTCACTATTTCTTTAATGTGAGGTAGCCGTTTTCGCTTTTTCTTCCACTGCTGAATTCAATTTTATAAAAATAGGTACCGGAAGGAAGTTCACCGCCACTATTATTCAATCCTCGAAATACGTTGGTGGTATTATTATAATTACTCACTTCAAAAACTTTGCTGCCCCAGCGGTTGTAGATAGTGACTTTGTTATTTTGAGTATCGGGTAACAGATCAACGTAGCGAATAAGAAAAATCTCGTTTTGGTCATCACTGTTAGGGGAGATTCCATTATAAATTTCAATGTCGCCAATCACATCAATCTCCAAAATTTGTTGAACACACTCGCCAAACACATCGCATACCTGAATGGTTACCTGATCGCGCCCAGAAAAGTTTATTCCCTTATAATCAATTTCGAGAATCCCATTCGTAATTACAGCCGAGGCTCCGCTAGTGGGTTGCTGTACAATTGTTAATGAAGAAAGAACAAGATTATTATCTACATCCGAAATAAGGTCTAAAAGATTGATCGTTGCCTGACCTCCAATTATAGTTGAAGTGGTGCTGTTCGCAATCACGGGTGCCTGATTATTACAAGGGACTGAAACAACTGTGATGATAATTGCATCCGAAGCCGGACTGACACATCCCGAACCATCGGTTACTGTTACTGAATAAGTTCCGCTTGTACTTACGTTGATTTGAGAAGTAGTTGCACCTGTCGACCAACTATAAGAAGCAAACCCATTTGGTGCAGAAAGTGTAAGAGCTGTGGTGCTGCAAATTGTAAGCGCATTTCCAACAGTCGGAATGTTGGATGTGATAGTAGGCACGGTAGGCGGGACGTTAATTGTTGCAATTACAGGTGTGCGTAAACTTTCGCACGAACCATTATCGATTGCAACAAAGTAAGAAGTAGTAGCTGTAAGAATTGGGGTTATATAACTGCTATTTACTTCACCGGTGATAACCGTTCCTCCGGTAGCCACAGTATACCATCGGTATTGCCCTGCGCTTCCACCCGAAGCATTGAGAGTAACTGTTGTTGGTGCACAACCACTACCGGGTGTAACGGTGGGTGCAGCAGGCAAGTTGTTTACGGTAAGCGTAGCGTTGCTGGTGAAGACAGTTGCCGCCAGATCGCCATCTACTTTGCAACGGTAGAAGCCAGACACTACTAAACCAGTAACATTTACTGAAAGTGTAGAAGTAGTTACACCAGAATAATTGACATTGTTGGCAATATTGGCGAATGAAGTGCCATCAATGCTGTATTGCCATTGATATAGAATGTTGGTAGTTCCTGTTGCACCTGTGGTAAAGTTTGCCGAACTGCCCACGCAAGCAATGGTTGATACAGGCTGTGGATTGATTGTGATGGTTGGCCCACATGAGCTAATTGTGCCAGCCCTCAATTTGGCAATAAAAGCCGTAACACCATTTGTACTGATATTCGTGACACATATACCTGGGTCTAAATCCGCTGGTGCATCTTCAATCACGCCAATAAGAATTATGTTTCCGGCTGCATCCAGTGAAAGTTCGGGTTGGTAAACACTGCTACCTGCAGCACCCTGTGAAGCAATTGCCCACATAAAGTTACCGGCAGCATCAAGCCCCGATACGTAAACCTCCCAGCTCCCTGTACGAGAAAGGTTAAATGTTCCAGGCCCCGGGTCAAAGTCAGCCGTATTACTGCGCAAATCACCGGTGGTGTAAACATTATCAAACGCATCGCAGACAATGTCCCTACCTTCTTCACCGAACGTACCACCCATGCTTTTTGCCCAGTCGAAAATTCCAGCACTGGTGAGTTTCAAAACAAATGCATCACCGCCACCAACCGAAGTAAGGTTGTTAACAGCTGCCCCCGGATCAAAATCTACCGTACCATCGAATCTACCGGTAATCAATACATTATCGTCACTATCCAGCGCAATGCCATTGCCGGTGTCAAGTGCACTTGTGCCACCTACCCGCCTGGCCCATAAATAGTTTCCGGCATTGTCTAATTTTTGTATAAACGCATCCGTGGCACCAGCCGAAGTTAAGTTGGCCGTTCCTGCACCTGGATCAAAATCTACCGTTCCGTTAAACGATCCCGTTAAGTGCGCATTCCCGGTTGCATCGAGTTCAAGGGCAGTCGCTCTGTCAAGCAAGGTGCTTCCCATTCGCCTGCCCCAGATAAAGGTTCCGGTAGATGAGAGTTTCAAAATAAAAATATCCGTTGACCCTGCTGAAGTCATATTGAATGTGCCTATGCCTGGGTCAAAATCTGCCGTTCCTGAAAAGCCACCGGCTAAATATAAATTGTCGGCAGCGTCAACTGCCAATGGAATGTCAAATGATAAGGTACCTGGTAAAGCAAACGCTGAGATGAGATTTCCGTTGGTATCGAACTTGCAAAGAAATTTCCCGCCACCGGTAAGATTTGTCGTTCCGGGTCCGGGATCGAAGTCAACCGTTCCTGAAAACGACCCCGACACATACACATTTCCGGTAGCATCGGTAGCAATCCCTGTACCCGCATCACTTGTAATACTTCCGAGGCTAAATGCCCATGCCAGGTCTCCATTGGCGTTGAGCTTAGAAACATAAATATCAGCATTACCAGCAGAGGTGAGGTTTAGTACTCCGGGGCCTGGGTCAAAGTCAGTGGTCTGATCAAATGATCCTGTAGTATAGACATTGCCCGCTGCATCCGTGGTTACGTCTTCAGAAAATGTATCCGTACTACCAATATGGGCTCTTGCCCAAACCAATCCGGGTGTTAGAACAGGAGAAGTTACGGTGAAGGCAGTTGCACTCACGCCTATGGCTCCACTAACAGTAACAGATATTACTCCGGTGGTAGCCCCTGCCGGAACAGTGGTGGTAATACTGTTGGCCGTGCTGGCTGTTACCACTGCGGCAATGCCGTTGAACGTAACAATATTGTTGGTTGGAGTTGAACTGAAGTTTGCTCCGGTGATGGTAACTGTAGTGCCAATGGGGCCACTGGAAGGATTGAAAGAAGTTATCGTGGGGTTGCCGATCAGGTTTTCAAACACCACCAGGAATCCTGCCGCACGCGTAATAATGATTTCTGGTTTACCGTCAAGATTTAAATCGGCAGTAGTTAATCCACGTGGTGCCGTAACGGTTGTGCTGAAGGGAGCTGCAAATGATGCGGACGTTAACGGTCCAGCAGTATGTACATTTTTAAAAATGGAGAACCGATTTCCGGTTTCACTGGTAGTGATGATTTCCGGTTTACCATCGCCATCTAAATCCTCGATGTGCGCGAGCGTGGTATTGCTTGGGTTGGTTAAGTCTACGCGGTTAAAAGTAATATTGCCTGGTGTACTTTGATTATGGAAAATAGTGATGAGGGTAGCCGATGTTCCTGTACCATAATACAATACGATGTCCATTTTTCCATCTACATCCAAATCACCGGTGTAAAGCCTTCCAGGGTTATCGTCCGTGGCTATATTTCCAACGGAAGTAAATGAGGTGGCTCCCAGTCGGTACGTTCCGTTGTTACGCCATACGGTTATGTTATCGGTTGCTCCGTTGCCGCAGGCTATATCGGCAAAACCATCATTATCAAAATCAACAGCAACCGCTCCGCCACCGGCCCCCGGTTTAGCGAAGTTGATGTTGGCGCTCAACGAATTGTAATTTCCACCGGAGACAAACGGTCCGGTTCCCTGGCGCATCCGGTTTTCAAAAACGTTAATGTTGGTAGTACCATCTGAACCTACATAGTCTGTCTTTCCATCGTGATTAAAATCGGCCGCGTGGATTGTTAAGGTTCCACCCATATTGGTTTGGGCTTCAAAATTGATTTCGCTTCCAACAGAAATATTTCTGAACACACCGCTGGTGGCAACGAAATCGGGTTTATTGTCTCCGTTTAAGTCAATCAACCTTGCATTTTGAGTAGGTGTTGTTGTGATGCTATCGTCAGGCAGCAAGGATGACAAACTGATGGCGCCAGTTGTGTGGGTATTTCTGAATAAATAGGTTCGGTTTGAATTGCCCTCGGCAATTACGTCCGGCTTCCCGTCTTCGTTTAAATCGGCTGCATCAATATCGTAGTCGGCCGCAGTCAGTGTGAATTCTATTGGCGGAGAAAAGTGAGTGTTATCAAAAGTAACTCCTGGAGAAAACGTTGGTGCAAAAGGCAAGTGATAGGAAGCAGTGAATTGATCGCGGGTAACGCGCACCGGTGCGTAGGATGCACCTGATGGTACGGTTACAGTTAATTCCGTTTCCGTGGCAGTGAGCACTGTGGCATTTACATCGCCAAAGTGAACTTTATTTTCAGATAGGGTGGTTGAAAAATAATTACCAGTGATGGTTACCGTACTTCCGACCGGACCCTGTAACGGAGACACGGTGTTCAGCGAAATAACCGGTGTGTGTATATTTGTATTTTCGTAAATGCTAAGGCGGTTGGGTGAAACATTGGTGATGCCCACAACAATATCGGGTTTACCGTCTCCGTTCAAATCAGCAGCCTGTCCCTCTTCCGGGTAGGTAGAAATACCATTTCCTTGAATCCGATAGCCGGGAACAAAAGCATTGGCATCGAAGACTCCGCTTGAAAAAACATTTTCAAAGATACCCACATCGGCATTGTCGGTGGCAATGATATCCACCCGTCCATCGCCATTAATATCGCCTAAGGAAAGTTTACCGTAACTGGAAATTTCGCTGTCTATGATTATTTCAGTAGCAAAATCTCCTATTGCTAATGGGGCTCCGCTATTGGTATTAATCCGAATGTGAACATCATCGTTGCTGAAACCGTTTTTCCAGGCGAGGTCTTTTTTTCCGTCCAGGTTAAGATCGGAGATGACAACATTTCCGCTTGAGGATACTGAAAAAGTTTGAGGAGTGCCAAAGGAGATTAATCCTGGAACTGAATTGTTTTGCGCGATGGAAAAGGAGCCACCAAACCCGGATTTGATAACTAAATCCTGCTTCCCGTCACCGTCCAAGTCACCATGACTAACTCCTGCTCCCGCATCCAATGTATTACCAAAGTAACTGATGGAACTTGCAAACAGAATATTACCAGGCGTACTCAAGTTTTGCGCTATCCAAAAATCAGGCGCGACTGATCCGTTTCCATGCTGGGCAATTAAATCAATGAATCCATCACCATCCACGTCAAAGGGCTCAGATAAAAAACCGGAATAGACCAGGCCTGGCCAAAGTTCAGCAGTCTCAAATGATAAATTTCCCGGAGTGCTTGTGTTACGCAATGTGGCAAAAGACATGACGAAGCCTGTAGAATAATTAGATACGATATCTAATTTTCCATCATTATCGAGATCCTTCATGTACACGTATAACTGATTCCCAACCCCGGGGATTACAACAGGTGGAGCAAAAGAGGCAGCTGATAGATCACCACCAGTGCCAAGATTTCTATGTAATGAAAGTGAATTGCCAGATCTGTTTGCTACTAATAGATCGTTCCAGCCATCTCCATCCATATCAGCAATATTCAGTCCGCCATAATTGTCTGAAAGGGGAATATCAAATTTTGGATCAATCGAAGCAGGTATTATTCTACCTCCGCCATCAAATGTCGGTATAAAGGGTTGTGCAGAAGACTTTGTTTGGCCTGTGATTTTGTTGACTACTGCAAACGATCCGTATTGAGCTCCCGTTGGAATTGTTACTGTGAGTGATGTTGCCGTGGCATTCGTGATCACTCCAGCAATGCCACTAAAGAATACAGCGTTGTTTGCGGCTACCGGATCAAAACCATTTCCGTTGATTATCATGGAGGTTCCGGGTTTGCCTGAAGTAGGGGTAAACGAACTGATGGTTGGTGCAGGCGAAATGGTTCTTTGGTTAAGGACTACATTATCAATAGCTCCGCCAACTGTACTGGATGAGGTGTATTTGATACTGAACCGGAATGAATGTACACCTGATAAATATTGGAGCATTTCTGCTTGTGTTGCGAGTGGCCCACCGGTATGGCCTACTCTCCAACCGGCAGTTTCATCAAGTCGAACAGAAAAAGTGGACCAGGCTGGTGCTTGCGCTGGAAAAGTTGGAAGATTTAATGACAACACCTGACCAGAAGGAATTCTGATTTGAACATCTCCAAGGGTCGAAGCCCCGTGTACCGTGCCTACATGATTGAGTTGAATGTCGAACGTTAAATTTTGTCCGTAGCTGAGATAGGCAACATTACCTCCAAACTGGGAAGGTGAGGTCCAGAAAAAAGGCTGTGATGAAGTGGTTGCTGCTGAAACGTATCCGCCCGGGTTTCCACCTGTGGCATTGTAATTGACGGTGAGGTTCGTAGACATGCCATTGTCTGAACAGGTCCATCCTTCGGAATCAAGATTAAAATTGCTTGTAACCTGCGCAAGTGCCGGGATTGTCAATAAACAAAGCAATAAGAATGACCAGTAGATTTTGATCATAAAAACAGTCTTTTGTGCAGAATGGACTTTCCGAAGAAACTAAGATACTACTTTTTACCACATGACAGAAGTCACTATTTCTTTAACGTGAGGTAGCCGTTTTCACTTTTTCTTCCACTTTCAAACTCAATCTTATAGAAGTAAGTACCCGAAGGAAGTTCACCCCCACTATCATTCAATCCGCGAAAGACGTTGGTACTATTATTATAATTAGAAACTTCAAAAACTTTGCTGCCCCAGCGGTTATAGATCGTGACTTTATTTTCCTGGGTATCCGGAAGTAAATCGATATAGCGTATTAAAAAAATATCATTTTGATCATCACTGTTGGGGGAGACACCATTATAAATTTCAATGTCGCCTATGACATCAATTTCCAAAACTTGTTGAGTACACTCACCAAATACATCGCACACTTCTATCGTAATCTGATCCCGGCCCGAGAAACTGACCCCCTTATAATCAATTTCAAGAATCCCATTCGTAATAACAGCCGAGGCTCCGCTAGTGGGTTGCTGTACAATGGCTAGGGAAGAAAGCACCAGGTTATTATCCGTATCAGAAATCAGATCTAATAAATTAATAGTTGCCAGCCCGCCAATTACAGTGGATGTGGCAGTGGTGCTGATAACGGGCGGCTGATTGTTACAGGGAGCAGGAACAACTGTAACAATAAGGGTTACTGATACAGGACTAACACATCCGCCTGCATCGGTCACTGTTACTGAATAGTTGCCGCTGGTGCTAACCGAAATTTGTTGTATCGTTGCTCCCGTTGACCAACTGTATGAAGCAAATCCGACCGGGGCAGTAAGCGTTAGCGAAGTAGTACTGCAGATTGTCAATGCATTTCCAACCGCAGGGACGCTGGAAGTGATAGTGGGAATAGCGGGCGGGATGTTGATGGTGGCAACTACCGGAGTCCGCAAACTTTCGCAAGAGCCATTGTTGATAGCCACAAAATAAGAAGTAGTGGTTGTAATAACCGGTGTAATATAACTGCTGTTCAACTCTCCAGGGATGGCGGTTCCACCGGTTGCTACTGTATACCAGCGATATTGTCCATTACTTCCGCCCGATGCGTTGAGTGTTAATGCCGCAGCAACGCAACTACTTGAGCCTGTTGTGGTGGGCGCTGTTGGAGTTGGGGTTATGAATAAGCCTTCATCGAAAGTAAAGACAGTGGCAGCGAAGTCGCCATTGATTTTGCAACGATACCTGCCAACACCAAAATTACCGGCAGTGTTTACGGTTAATGTAGTTGTTGTAACTCCTGAGTAACCCCCACCATTATTAATGTCTGTGAAGGGCGTAATACCATCAATCGAAAATTGCCATTGATAGGTTATGTTGGTAGTACCAGTGGCAGCAGCATTAAATGATGCGATATCTCCTACACAAGCTATAAAATCAGATGGTTGGGTAGTGATGTTTATGGTATTACCACTGGTGACTGTAAAAGGAATTACAGTGAAGGCCGTGATGCATCCGATCTCGAGCGAGATTGATCCGGTAATTGCGCCTAATGGAACAATTGCTGTAATGCTGGTGGCGGTGCTGGCAGTAACGGTTGCAACCACGCCATTAAACTTTACCGTGTTATTGATAGGAGTGGTGCTGAAATTTATCCCGGTAATAGTTACACTAGTACCAACAGGTCCACTGGTTGGTGAAAAGGATGAAGCTGTAAATGCCGGTAAGGAGGAAACTGTATTACGAAGTATAGAGGTCGTACTACCGTTGAAATTTGTCGCCACAATGTCTGGCTTACCATTCCCATCTAAGTCTCCAATTGCCAGACCATACGGATCGGAAGTAGAGTTAAAATCAATTTTGTTGGCAAAGGAACTGAGATTGATGGGTGGGGCAATATTCAGGTTTTTAAGTATGGCGATTCTTGCGCCCCCATTGGTAACTACTAAGTCAGGCATTCCATCTCCATCAATATCACTGATGCTTACCATAAGAGAGCCGGCACCAGAAACAAAATCAACTTTTGATGACAACGAGATAGAACCAATCGTGCTTGTGTTTCCAAACACCGATACTGACCCGGAACTATAATTGCTTACCACTATTTCAGGTTTATTATTGCCATCGAGGTCTCCAATGGCAACACTGTAGGGATCTAGTCCCGTTGGGAAATCAATTTTTGTCGCAAAGGAAGACGCATTTATGATTCCTGTAGTACTGGTATTTCTTAAAACAGAAAAGGAATTATCGGCTTGATTAGTAATTGCCAAATCCATTTTACCGTCTCCATCTAAATCTCCACTTGCAATGCCAATAGGAAAATTTCCTGTTACAAAATCGACTTTAGGAGCGAACGAAGTAGCATCAATAATTCCAAATGAGCTAGTGTTCTTTAGAATCGAAACGGTGTTGCCCACATCATTTACTACGGCCAGGTCGGGTTTCCCATCCAGGTCAAAATCTGCAATGGTTGCATTCCAGGGGTTCTCTCCAGTACTAAAATCAACCTTTGCAGCGAAGGAGCTGTTATTAATCACTCCCGCTGTTGTATTGTTTTTATAAATTGAAACTTTATCGGCATCGTTGTTTGTAACAATCAATTCTGGTTTTCCATCGCCATCTAAATCTTGAATAGTAACAAAGTAAGGTTTTGCACCTGTTACAAAATCAACCTTAGAAGCAAACGATGAGGAAGTGAGCGATCCTAATGTGCTTATATTTTTGTAGACAGAGACCGTGTTGCTGGTTTCGTTGGCCACAGCCAAATCTGGCTTTCCATCCGCATCCAAGTCACCTATGGCAACACTGTAAGGCTTAGATCCTGTTGTAACATCTACTTTAGCAGCAAATGAGCAAGCATTAATTATTCCGCCATCAGGAAATGTTACGGCAAACGGTTTGCTGGAAAACGCTGTCAACCCATTTACTAAAACAGAAATAGATTGATAGGTTGCTCCAACCGGAACGACAACCGTAAGTTGGATTGATGTTGCAGCAATAACGGTAGCTTGAGTAGCGCCAAAATAGACAATGTTGTTGGTGGGTATTGTACTGAAGTTAGTACCTGTTATGATTACCGTTGTTCCAACCGGCCCGTTTGAAGGTGTAAAATTTGTAATAGTGGGAACAGGTGGTGCCATGGAATACTTAAATACTGTTCCCAGCCCGTTTGTTCCTCCATCGGGTGTCATTCCGTATAAAAATGAGCCATCAGAAATCAAGGATTCGGTTGGGTATCTCCCGGTAATATTATTATCAAAATCAAAGAGTTTTAAATAGTTTGTACCATTAGGCATTATTCTAAAAATGGTTCCCTCATCATTGACTCCACCGCTTGAAGTCATTCCGTACAAAAATGTTCCATCAGAAATAAGAGACCCGTATGGGTAATTTCCGTCTGGGCCAGCCGCAAAATCATATATCTTGGAGTATCCACTTCCATCTGTCATTATCCTAAAGATACTTCCACGGTTGTTAGCACCTCCATCTGATGTAGTTCCATATAGAAAACCGCCAATGGATATAAGCGCGCCACCAGGCAAACTGCCATCCCCGCTGCCACCAAATTCATGTAATTGCGAGTATCCGCTTCCATTGGGTAAAATTTTAAAAATTGTGCCTGCGCTATTCGTACCTCCTCTTGTGGCCATTCCATAAAGGAATGTGCCATCCGAAATAAGAGAACCCTCCGGGAAAGATCCATTTAGCCCATCAAAATCGAGCAGGTGGATATACCCGGTTCCATCATTCTTTATTTTGAATATTGTTCCATCGCCATTGGCGCCTCCAAAATGAGTCATTCCATAGAGAAAGGTTCCATCAGTGAAAAGTGATTTACTATTTAGAAATCCATCTCCGCTGCCACCAAATTCGTGAAGGTTAACATAGCCGCTTCCATCCGGATTTATCTTAAAAATAAAACCATCCGCATTTGTGCCTCCATTACTGGTCATTCCGTATAAGAAGGCTCCATCATAAATAAGAGAACACTCCTGAGGATAACCACCGTTCCCAAATGCATTACCATCAAAGTCATGGATATTGACAAAACCTGTTCCATCAGGCAATATTTTAAAAATGACACCAGCATCATTTGCTCCACCAACAGAAGTCATTCCGTACAAAAATGTTCCAACGGAAATAAGTGAGCCTTTAGGAGTGCTTCCATTTGAAATGCCTTCAAAATCAAGTAGTGTGTTATATTGAGCTGAGCAAGTTAAAGGCCAGAGGTCAAAATTTAATGCTAAGGCTGCGACAAGAAAGAGTTTTTTAATTTCCATATTCCTATTAGCCATTGAAACCCTGAGTAAGCGTACTAGATGCTATTCCCTAGGATTGAGGTCTGTGGATATAAATTTAAGGATTTATATACAATGAGGGAGTAGCTACCTGGTAAGTTGCCTGGTTTGTTGTATTGGTGCACTAGCTCAATTGTTTAGGAGGTTAACGCTTTAGGGATATATAACCAGTTTTTACAGCTTGGCCACTTATAAATTCTATTTTATAAAAGTATGTACCGGAAGGAAGTTCACCGCCACTATCATTTAAGCCGCGAAAGACGTTGGTACTATTATTATAATTAGAAACTTCAAAGACTTTGCTGCCCCAGCGGTTATAGATGGTGACTTTATTTTCCTGAGTATCCGGAAGTAAATCGATATAGCGTATTAAAAAAATATCATTTTGATCATCACTGTTGGGGGAGACACCATTATAAATTTCAATATCTCCGATTACATCAATCTCCAAAATTTGCTGGGTGCAGGCGCTAAAGATATCGCACGCTTCAATAGTTAATTGGTCTTTTCCCGCAAAAGTCATTGCATTATAATCTATTGTAAGAATACCATTAACCAACGTGGCACTAGCCCCGCTAGCTGGTTGTTGCGCGATAGTAAGTGAAGAGGCAACGAAATTATTATCGACATCCGAAATCAGATCCAGTAAATTAAGTGTTACGCTACCACCGATTATTGTTGATAAGGGTGAAGTGTCGATAACCGGTGGTTGGTTAGTGCAGGGTGCTGGAATGACCGTTATAGAAATAGCATCCGAAGCGGGACTACTACATCCTGCAACATCCGTAACCGTTACTGAATAAGTCCCGCTGGCACTGATGGTAATTTGTTGCGTGGTGGCTCCATTCGACCAGGTGTAAGTAGCAAACCCATTGGGTGCGCTTAGCGTAAGTGTGTTACTGCTGCAAATCGTCAGGGCATTTCCAACAGGTGCGATGCTTGCTGTGAGCACAGGTTGTGAAGGAATTGCATTGATTGTGGCGGTAACAGGAGTCCTGAGACTTTCGCACACTCCATTATATAAGGAAACAAAGTAGGTAGTTGATACAGCTAGGGGTGGGGTAATAAAGGAACTATTAGTCTCTCCAGGTATCGCAGTACCCCCGGTGGATGTTGTATACCAGAGATATTGGCCATTGACTCCACCTGATGCGCTGACAGAAACGGTTGAGTTTCCGCAAGAAGAATTATTGATAGCTACAGGTGCCATTGGTACTGGGTTAATAAAAGCAGTCACTGCAGTTCGGGCACTCTCGCACGTTCCATTTTGAATGGCCACATAGTACGTAGTGGTATCGTTTAATACAAGGGTGCTGTATAAACCGTCTGTCTCCCCGACCAGGGCAATTCCCCCACTCGGGGTTTGATACCAGGCATATAATTGACTTCCGGTTGCGCCCGATGCGACAAGATCAACACTTCCATTTCCACATACGCTTGCGTCAACAACAATGGGTGGTGTGATAGGATCACAAATAACCGCTGGTGTTAAAAAAGTGCGAACAGTTTCAGCACTTCGGATCCCATCCGCATTAATAGCGGTAACATGAATCTCATACGATGTATTGGGTAACAAACCATCAAGCACTGCGGAAAAATCAACCGTAATGTCTTTACCGGGTGTAAAGCTGTTATACATTCTGAGGGGTGAGTTTGTGCTCCCGTCAAAGTAGTAATATTCCACAGCTACAATGTTTGATCCTGATTTGCCAGCAAAAAAAGGTTTGGCCAGGGGCATACTCCAGCGTCCATTTACATCCTGCGATCGAACATATAAGATGTGAAAGCCTAACGTTGCCGTAGAAAGGTTAATCAACAAAGATTGATCAATATCTGAAGCGGACAAAGAAACACTGGTTCCATTGCCAGCACCTGGATCGGTATCAATAAAATATTCAATTCGCCTTAAGGAGGGAGTTGCTGTGGTTTGCGCGGTCCGTTGAATAAAAACTGGTCGTGCGAGGAGTGTACTCCATAATCCATTATTGCTCCGGGCCCGAAAATAAAGGGTATGAAAACCTTCTACATTCGTACTTAAGGGAAGTTGAAAATCTTTTGTTAAGTCAACAGCCGATGTTATGGGTATTGATAGTCCATTTCCGAAGCCGGGATCTGTATCAAAAAAATATTCTAATCTGTCAATTGAATATAAAGCGGCTGTCTGTGCAGCGCGCTTAACCATCACAGTTCGTGAAACAGGAAGGCTCCATAACCCATTACTTTTTGCCCGAATGTAAAGCTGATGAAATCCTTCACTAACACTATTTAAAGAAACAGTAAAATCTCGGGTAAGATCTACTGCAGCTGTAATGGGTATGTTTATTCCATTTCCAAAACCCGGATCAGTATCAAAATAATACTCGATCCTCGTAATGGTTTGTGCGCATAGCGTAGTGCTGACAATAAATAGTATGAACGTGAAGTACCGCAAGACTAACTTAGTTATTAGACTTCACTTTTATTTGAATAGGCAAGCCTGTATTCTTTTCTCCTACCGCAGGTGCAGTAAGTGAATAAATAGTTGGAATAGGCGGAATGCCGGAGAGTACATAGGGTTCTGGCCCACCGAAGATTCCACAATCAACTCCGTTAAACCCGACACCAATAGCTAGCGAGCCTGATTTTAATTTCCATTGTCCATCCGTACTTCCCGAACCTTCAAAAATACTCGTTGTACTCACGCCATTAACATTGCCATTTCCAGCAGGTAGTGAATTAAACACATGTATATTGTTCCTTACAAGGGATCCTGTTGCATTGAAAGTATTGTTTGTGAGAAAAATATTATTCTGAACGGTAGAATTGGAAACAGTTATGCCTCCCGTAAAAATATTATTGGAAACTTGCAGGGAAGAAGTAACTGGTGATGAAAGTGCTGCTATCCCACCACCGCAACCTGAACAACTATGAAATAAATAATTATTGGAAACCACAATTCCTGATTGTCCGGCAGTTACATTCACCACCGCAAAACTTGTGTTGTTTAAATTTCCGTCTACATAGTTTTGAACGAATATAACATTCGATGCATTGATATTAACATGCGATAAATTGCAACCAACTTCCTGCCGGATAAAATTGCGTTTAATCAGAATATTATTGGCACTAACAACCAACCGCCCGATTATCTGAACCCCCATGAGCACGGAACCTTCAGAACCAGCGGCAAATTCGAGTTCTTCACATACTCCCCCAGCTGTGTTGTTTAAGAAAGCCGCAGCCACATTAGTTTGTGTATCGGGGTTTTCGCTCAGGAAATACCCAGGACCAATGATTATCAGCTTTTTGGTAATGCTCACTTTTGTGGTGATATAATTAACCGGAGAACCTACCAGGTACAATGTATCCCCAGCGGTGGCGCCATCATGGGCACTCTGCAGGTTTGTAAAATCTTTTGCCGTGCTTCCGGCATTGCTATCAACAATCCAGATTTTGCCAAAGCCAAAAGCTGGCAACAGAAGAAAGCATAAAAGGTATAAGGTCTTCATAGCGCATTAGATTAGTACTACTAAAATAATGAATTTGTCTTGGTTAACAGGTAGCATCGGGTGGCGCCCTTTGGTATTTACGTTTCTAAACCGTTTTTTCTTAGCTTTGAGTACTTTTTAAACTGATGGCAGAAAACACGTATAAATCCAACACCTTTAAGAAACCCGAAAAGGAAAAGAAAGCAAAGTCCCCTAAGTCCAAGTCCCGATTCAATTTTGATTTTTTCAAGGACCCACGGTTCATTCTTGCACTCGGTTTTTTTCTGTTGATTACTTCACTCTATCTTTTTACAGCTTTTCTTTCATACCTCTTTACCGGCAAAGCCGATCAAAGCGTGATCCAGGCCTTGTGGGATACCAACATTGTTGAGTCCGGCAAAGAGGCTGATAACTGGCTGGGTTTGTATGGAGCCATTACCTCTCACTTTCTGATTTGGAAGTGGTTGGGGATTTCCGCTTTTTTTATTCCACCATTGCTTTTTCTGCTTGGGTTCAAATTGGTATTCAAACGAGAACTGGTTTCCATCTTCTCCGCCTTTATTCTTTCAGTTTTTGCGGGATTGTGGTTGAGTTTGCTGCTTGGCTACATCACCCATAACATGGCTGGCGTTACTGAAATCGGTTTTATCAGTGGCGGGCTAGGCTATGAACTTGCTAAAATCTCAGACGGACTGTTTGGTTGGGGTACGTTTCTTATCCTGGTTCTTTCTTTATTTATATTCATCATCTACTACTTTAATGTAACAGCAATCAACGCCTTCCAGGTGAAAGACCCCAAACCCATGGGCAACGAAGCCTTGTTACCGGATGATGATTTTGTCATCAAACCAACGTATTCAGACGAGCGCGACATCTGGCCTGCACAACAGCCGGAAGATTTACCCGAGCCTGTGTTGATCGTGAAGCCACCAGTAGAAGAAACCATTCCTGTTAAAGAAGTGAAGTTGGATCTCGAGCCGGCAAAGCCAGCCAAAACTGAAAAAGTTGTTGAGCCGCTCTTTACGATTGAAGAACCGAAAAGCGATACGGATGAATTAGCGGAACAGTTGGTGGAAGCCCAGGGTGTTTATGATCCTACTCTGGATCTTGGCAGTTATAAATTTCCAACACTTGAACTGCTTAATGAATATGAAGCAAGTAAGGTTCAGGTTACTCAGGAAGAGTTAAACCAAAACAAGGATCGAATCCTAAGCACGCTCACGAATTTCAAAATTGGCATTCAAAGTATAAAAGCAACGATAGGCCCTACGGTTACACTCTATGAGATTGTACCAGAGGCTGGTATTAAAATTTCAAGAATCAAAAACCTGGAAGATGATATTGCCTTAAGTTTATCAGCGTTAGGTATTCGTATCATTGCCCCCATTCCCGGCAAGGGAACTATCGGAATTGAAGTGCCCAATAAAAATCGCGAAATGGTGGGCATTCGTTCGGTATTGAGTTCCGAACGTTTTCAAAAAACAGATAAGGAACTTCCGATTGCTATTGGTAAAACCATCTCCAACGAATTGATGGTGATCGATCTTACCAAAATGCCACATTTGCTGGTGGCAGGGGCAACTGGCCAGGGCAAATCGGTGGGATTAAATGTTATTCTCACCTCTCTATTATATAAGAAGCATCCCAGCCAGATTAAATTTATCCTGGTCGACCCGAAGAAGGTGGAGATGTCACTCTTCAGCAAAATTGAACGCCACTATCTTGCCAAACTTCCCAATAGCGAAGAGGCAATTATTACGGATACCAAGAAAGTAGTGTATACCCTCAATTCACTTTGTATTGAGATGGAAAACCGCTACGAGATTTTGAAAGATGCGGGCGCAAAGAATATTAAGGAGTACAATGCAAAGTTTGTAGCACGAAAACTGAATCCAAAAGAAGGTCATAGGTTTTTGCCTTATATCGTGTTAGTAATTGATGAGCTGGCTGATTTAATGATGACAGCCGGCAAGGAAGTAGAAACTCCCATAGCACGCCTGGCACAATTAGCACGTGCCATTGGTATTCATTTGGTACTTGCCACGCAGCGCCCTTCAGTCAATGTTATCACCGGTGTAATCAAGGCAAACTTCCCGGCCCGCTTATCATTTAGGGTAACTTCGAAAATTGACTCGCGCACTATTTTAGATACAGGCGGTGCCGATCAGTTGATTGGCCAGGGCGATATGCTCCTTTCTACTGGCTCGGAGATTGTGCGTTTACAAAGCCCGTTTGTTGATACGCCAGAAATTGAAAGAATTTGCGAATTCATCGGCTCCCAACGAGGGTATGAATCGGCCTATTTACTCCCAGAATTTGAAGGTGAAGATGAAGGCGGAGCCTCCACGGTAGATTTGGCTGAAAGAGATGCTTTGTTTGAAGAGGCCGCTCGCCTCCTTGTGCAACACCAGCAAGGAAGTACCTCATTGATCCAGCGAAAACTAAAATTGGGATATAATCGTGCCGGCCGTTTGATAGATCAACTGGAAGCAGCTAAAATTGTGGGCCCATTTGAAGGCTCCAAAGCCCGCGAGGTCCTGATCAAAGACCCCATGAGTTTGGAACAATTATTGAATGAACTGAAAGAAAAGCATAGTCAATCCTAACTCCTTATAATGAAAAAGCTCGTTTTTGCCGCTCTTTTGATGTTTGCCGGCACAGTTTCCTATTCTCAGTACGATCCTAAGGCCCTGGAAATTCTGGAGGCCATGAGTAAAAAATACAAAGCAATTACTGCGTTTGAAGCTAACCTTACCTCAGGAATGACCAACGAAACGGAAGGGGTTAAGGAAGAATTCAAGGGAAAAATCACTGTAAAGGGCGATAAATTCCGCCTTTTGCTGGACGACCAGGAGATTATTAATAATGGTACTACGGTGTGGACTTATTTGCCATCTGCCAAGGAAGTGAATATCGACAATTTTGATCCCGGCTCGGATGACGTAAACCCAACCAAGATTTTTGAAATGTATAAGAAGGGCTTCAAATACCTGTATCTGGCTGATAAAACGGAAAGTGGGGTGGTGTGCGAGGAGATTGATTTAGTACCAGAAAAAAAAGATGCTCAGTATTTTAAGATCAAAATGATGATCGTTAAGAAAGATAAGAGCATTCAAAGCTGGACCATGTTCGATAAGGCTGGAAACCGGTACAAATACACGATCACTAAATTTGTTCCCAACGTTAAAGTGGATGACACGTTCTTCACCTTCGACCCTAAGAAATATCCTGGCGTAGAGATTATTGACTTGCGTTGATCTTGAAATAAAATTGAAGAAATCAGGCTGTCCTTTTGGATGGCCTTTTTTATGTTTAGTAGAACTTAAATTTCTACCTTCGGGCCGCTAACCCTTTAACCTACTTTCCCGTGACCCGCCAGGAACTGTTTGAACAGATAAAAAAAAAGAATTCCTATCTCTGCGTAGGACTTGATACAGATCTTGAAAAAATTCCAAAGCACTTGCTTTCGTTACCGGATCCGGTATTTGAATTCAACAAACAAATCATTGATGCCACCAAAGAATTCGCTGTAGCCTATAAACCCAACATTGCGTTTTATGAGGCAGGGGGTCCAAAAGGGTGGGAGAGTCTGCGCAAGACACTCGAGTACATTCCAAAAGAGTGCTTTACTATTGCCGATGCCAAACGAGGCGACATCGGAAATACATCCGCTCTTTATGCGCGCACCTATTTTCAACAGATGGAATTTGATTCCATCACGGTAGCGCCTTACATGGGTGAAGATTCTGTTAAACCCTTCCTTGATTTTCCAGGTAAGTGGGTGATTTTATTAATACACACGTCCAACCCGGGCAGTATTGATTTCCAGCAACTGGAAACCCGTGATGGCCGCTATGTGTATGAAGAAGTAATTTTTGCATCCCAACGTTGGTCTACGGCCGACCGCATGATGTATGTAGTGGGTGCAACCAAGGCTGATAAGATTGGAACTATCCGCGCTCTCGCACCCGATCATTTTTTTCTGGTTCCGGGTGTTGGTGCACAGGGCGGTGATCTGGAGGCAGTATCGAAAGCCGGATTGAATGTTCAGTGTGGTTTGCTGGTAAATTCTTCGCGGTCTATTATCTATGCCTCATCGAAAGAAGATTTTGCAGACCGGGCAAGGCAAGAGGCGCAGGCCTTGAAAACCCAGATGAAAGAATATCTTCAAAAATACATTCAGTGATTTAATCCGGATTTGGGTTGAGGTTTCTTTGCCAGAAAAACTCCAGCGACTACGCCTAGATTCGCAACAGCGCTCCAAATCATTATTTTAAAGTAATCGGTCTGATATTGCCGATAGATCAGAAACACCATAACTCCATAGAATAATACTAATCCACCAAGCGCTTGTATCAACCTGTCTTCGTTTTTAAGGATTTTAGTTGGCAGGTAAATTGAAATCACGGGAATCAGGATAAACCAAAAAAGTAATAGTGTGATCAGATTCCACCCTACCAGAAAAGAAAATGGAACCAATGCGATGAAAAGCGTGATGGCTAGTATAAAAACACCCCGAATAGTTCTGAATTTTATATCCATGTAATGTATGAGTATGGAAGATAGTTATTTTTTTGCTTTGAATAGCAAGGGAATAGCTAATTTGGGATTGAAAGAAAATCAGTTGGTAATTTTTAAGTTGCGTGAACGAATCATTTCTCCATTACCTGTGGCAGTTTCAATATTTCGATAAACGAGATATAAAAACTACTGCGGGCGAAACACTGAATATCCTAAAGCCAGGTATCTTAAATTCAGATTCAGGCCCGGATTTTTCCCAGGTAAAAATCAAGATTGATACTATCGATTGGGTGGGCAATGTCGAGATTCACGTGCAATCTTCTGGTTGGTATGAACATAAACATGATCAGGATCATGCTTATGAAAATGTTGTATTGCATGTGGTATGGGAAGAAAACAAACCTGTGTATCGAAACGATGGTACACGAATCCCAACTCTGCAACTCAAACATCGGGTGGAGGATCATTTAATTAAATCCTATCAGAGGCTGATCAACAATCCTGGTTCAGTTTCCTGCGAGAAATCCTTTCCCACCGTTGACGAATTGATTAAACATTCCATGATTGATAAGGCACTGATGCAAAGGTTGGAAACAAAGGCAAAACTGATCATTGCACTACTCAATCAAAACAAAGGAGATTGGGAGGAAACAACGTATCAGTTGCTGGCGGCCAGTTTTGGTTTTAAACTTAACAAAGAACCCTTTCTCCAACTGGCAAAATCGTTGCCATATAAATTGATTAATAAGCACAGCGATCAGCTTACCCAGGTGGAGGCATTGCTTTTTGGACAAGCGGGTTTTCTCGTTGCCAGGTCGAAAGATGAATATCTGACCAGTCTTTTTAACGAATATCAATTTCTTGGCAAAAAGTATGAGTTGATTAACAATCAACTTCATGTCGCCCAATGGAAATTTTTGCGACTGCGTCCGGCAAACTTCCCAACTATCAGGCTCGCCCAGTTTGCTGCTTTACTAGCCACGCATAAAAATATTTTCTCCTCTATACTCGGGTTACAGGATTACAAATCGCTGGTGCATTTCTTTGAAATTCAGCCGTCACCCTATTGGCAGAGCCATTACCGGTTTGGTAAAAAATCAAAAGGCCCTGTATCCGTCTTTGGTGAATCGAGTCGCGACAACCTCATTATAAATACCGTAATTCCCTTGTTGGTAGCGTATGGCCAAACAAGAGACGACTGGAGTTTGGTTGACAGGGCAATTCATATTCTGCAATCAATTCCTGCAGAGAAAAACAGAATCACAAAGCTTTGGCAGAATCTTGGGTATGCAAGTAGCTCAGCATTCGACTCCCAAGGATTGATTGAGTTATATACTAATTATTGTCAGCGCAGGGAGTGTTTAAATTGTTCGATCGGATCTGCATTGCTGCGGCCTAAAATTCAGGCTTCATGATGCTCCTTAACATTGCTATTCTGATTAGCCTTGCCTTGCTTTTCTATAGGCAGGCAGCTGGTGGAAGTCCCCGTTTGTTTTGGGCCGCTTTACTTTTTAAAGTCTTAATGGCTGTTGCGTTGGGGTTGTTGTATCGCTATTATTATAGTGCCAACGATACGTGGCTCTTTTTTGAAGACGCAGTAAAACTTGCTGATTTCGCGAGAAAGGACCTTAGTTTGTATATTCAATTTCTGTGGACCAGTGATTCTACTCTTGCGGTGTGGAACGAGTTAACAAATACACAAGAGCGATCCCTTTTCCTGGTAAAACTTATAAGCATCTTCACATTGATCAGTAACAATAATTACTGGATCAGTGCTGTCTACTTCGCTTTCATTTCGTTTGTGGCTGCATGGCATTTGTTTCGCACCATAACTAAATATGTTCCGGAATCGCAGAATTCGGCTGCGCTTGCTTTTCTGTTTTTTCCGTCCGCTGTTTTCTGGGGTTCCGGATTGGTGAAGGAAACGTTAGCCTTGGCCGGGATTTACTTTCTGGCTGCCCTTTTCATTAAATTAGTTAAAGCAGGGAAGGTTAGCTGGCTGGAATGGGTTATAAGTCTTGTTTCTTTTTATCTCGCCTGGAACCTGAAATACTATTGGACGGCTTTATTCATGGCAGTTGTTACCACTTCTTTGTTGAATTTCTTTCTGCGAAACCGATTCACATTTTTGAATAAATATAAGTTGTCACTCTGGGTAGGTATTTTTCTGATGCTGATTGCTGCGGCCAGCCAGATGCACCCCAATTTTTATCTGAGTCGGTTTTTGGATGTACTCATTACCAATCACAATGATTTTGTAAAAATCTCAAAACCGGAAGGGCTCATTCACTACTATCAGTTAACGGCCGATTGGTGGAGTGTTTGCATTAACGCTCCGTGGGCATTGATTTCAGGTTTGTTCCGCCCTTTTGTTTGGGAAGCGACCGGAGCCACCTCAATGGTAGCCGCCTTGGAAAATCTGTTCTTAGTAGTACTGGTTGTTTCTTCACTGTTTAGAAAAAAAATGACCTCGGCCAATCATCTCCTTTATTATTCTGTATGGGTCTATGTAGTGCTGCTTTGCATCTTTTTGGCTTTATCCACACCCAATCTGGGTACCTTGTCGCGATATCGCATTGGCTTCGTTCCATTTCTGGTCTTTGTCGTTTCTTATCGCAATCCGTTGCTACACTATTTGTTTGACAGAATCAATCTTTTGCGTTCATAGATCCATCACAATATTTACCTTTGAGGCATGGAAAATCCGGTTATCATTTTTGGAGCTAATCACCTCGGGCGCGCGGCTAAAGAAATTTTTGACACCAACGGTGTAGTCGTGTATGGTTTTTTGGATGACGATAAAAAACTTCACAACACCGAAGTGGATGAGGTAGTGGTTTTGGGCGATACGGATAATGATGGGTTTCTTAAACTGATCGGAAAGAAATGCGAAGCCTTCGTAGCTGCCGATGATAATAAATTACGGAAAGGACTTGTTAAGATGCTTCAGGAAGTAAGACATGTTCAACCGGTCAATGCCATTCACTCACAATCAGTGATTTCGCTGAAAGCCAGTATCGGGCATGGTAATTTTATAGACTTTAACACCTACCTGGCGCCAGGTTCAAAAATCGGAAGTCATTGTATTCTTAATGCCCGCACCTTTGTTGGAGTAGAAAGTACGTTGGGAGACTTTGTTCAGGTAGGAGCAGGCAGCTCTATCAACGCAGGGGTTACAATCGAAGATGAAGTTTTTATTGGTTCGGGTGTAACCATTGTTTCCGGTATAACCGTGGGCAAGGGTGCTCGCATTGGTGCTGGTTCAGTGGTTATTGCTTCTGTCAAAGAAGGTGAGACAGTGTTTGGAAATCCCGCAAAGGCAATTAAATAATTCAATATTCAAAATTCTACATTAGAATAGATGTTGAATTTTGAATGGTTAAATTTTGAATTTATAAAGTATGGCCAAAATTCCTGAAACCGATCTTGTCTTAAATCCGGATGGCAGTGTTTATCATTTAAATCTGTTGCCGAAGCATATTTCAGATATCGTGATTGCTGTGGGCGATCCGGGCCGGGTTTATTCAGTGAGTCAGTATTTTGATGAAGTGGAGTTTGAAATGAACAAGCGCGAATTCATCACCCATGTGGGTAAATACAAGGGCAAGCGCATCACAGTCATCAGTACAGGTATTGGTCCGGACAATGTCGAGATTGTTTTCACGGAACTGGATGCATTGGTTAACATTGATCTGAAAACCCGTGAGCCAAAATCCCGAAAGAAGAAATTGAAGATTATCCGCATTGGTACGTCAGGTGCCTTACAGGAAGATATTCCGGTGGGATCCCATTTGGTTTCGGATTATGCCGTAGGCCTTGATAACTTAATGAGTTTTTACGATTTGCCGATGGATGATGTGGAGGCAGGATTAGCGCATGATATACATCGCAAAACCGGACTTCCCTTTATGCCCTATGTCGTGCGCGGGTCTGAAACCCTGCGCGACCAGATTGCCGGAAGCGATATGATTAAAGGGAATACGGTTACGTGCCCCGGTTTTTATGCACCTCAGGGACGCGTACTTAGGCTGCCGATTCGTTTTCCCAATCTGCTGGAAGATCTTAATTATTTTCATAAAGGAGATTTCTGGCTTACTAATTTTGAGATGGAAACCTCTGCCTATTATGCGTTTGGAAAATTACTGGGTCACGAAGTGCTTAGTGCCAATGCAATTATCGCCAACCGCATGAAGACAAAATTTTCAAAAGATCCACACAAGATTGTAGATGGGTTGATTAAAAAAGTGTTGGATCGGGTTTAATCCAAGCCTCGATCCCGAACTTCGGGCACCTACTTCAGGTAATTTGAGTTATTAAGAATCTTACCATTACTTTTACGCTATGAACATAACCTACTGGCAGGTAATCCGGGATGATTCGAAGCGAACCTTTGAAGTTATTGGCAAGACTACCAATGATAATGCTTTTACCAATCGCACACATGCCATGCAAAAGGCCGGTATGAATGTAAGTTGCATGACGCCTCCCGTAACCAATAAGACTGCCAGTAAAGACGCGATAAAAATTGTGGGCTACACCAAAGAAGAAGGATTGAATGAAAGACTCATTAAACAGTATTCAGAAATTCTAAGATCCATTGATCCCTGGTGATTCATATGCCCCTCTCAATTGTCTTCAATTGAAACAGTCATTCCGGGCGAGTGAACAACATTGTATACTTAACTTACACATCAACGAGACCCGGAATCCCATGAAGAAATGGTCTGTACAATTTACATTTCATAGTTACTACTCCACGGCCGTGGAGCAAAAACTAGCAAAAACTAATCGCCAAATCAATAAGGGATCATAGATTGTAAGGATGTTTAGTAACTAGCTTAGAAAAAAATCAGCATGGAAATCGGTATTGATAGTTTCGCTTCAACTGCAGCGAGTGATGGCGGTAAGTCGGTCAGCAGTGTGCAGGTAATACAGGAATTACTGGAACGTATTGAACAGGCCGATAAATCAGGCCTCGATGTATTTGGAATCGGTGAACATCATCGCGCAGAGTTCCTGGATTCGGCACCTACCGTTTTACTTGCGGCAGCAGCAACCCGCACCCAACACATTCGTCTGACCAGTGCCGTTACCGTACTAAGTGCGGCTGACCCGGTACGGGTATTTCAAAACTTTGCTACACTCGATTTAGTATCACAAGGTCGGGCCGAAATGGTGGTAGGCCGGGGTTCCTTTATAGAATCCTTCCCCCTGTTTGGTTTGAACCTAAATGATTATGATGCCTTGTTTGCAGAGAAGCTCGAGCTGTTGCTGAACATCCGCAAGAACGAAGTAGTTACCTGGTCAGGTAAATTCAGACCTTCACTAAAAAGTCAGGCAATTTATCCACGCCCGTTGCAAAATCCATTGCCCATCTGGTTGGGTGTGGGCGGTACTCCTGAATCATTTATCCGTGCCGGACTTCTTGGCTTGCCTTTAATGGTGGCTGTTATTGGTGGCGAGACCCATCGTTTCCGGCCGTTGATCGATCTCTATCGTCAGGCCGGTAAAGAGGCCGGTCATTCACCGGAAGTGTTGAAAGTGGGATTGCATTCATTAGGCTATGTAGCCAACACTACCGAAGAAGCGATTGATGATTACTACCCGGGCTATGCCGAAACCTTTACCCGCATTGGCAAGGAGCGCGGCTGGCCTCCGGTTACACGGTCAAGGTTTGATATGCAACGCGGTCCAACGGGTGCGTTTCTAGTTGGTAGCCCCGAAGAAGTAACCCAGAAAATTTTGCGACATAGTGAATCCCTCGGTGGTATTTCGAGGCTCACATTTCAAATGGACAATGCGGGCTTATCGCACGCCAAACTTTTGCAATCCATTGAGTTGATTGGTTCGCGGGTTGCACCTATGGTTAATGGATAGTATTCAGAAGCCATCACATCCGATTTGTTCGTAGTCTTCAAATTTGAAACGGTCATTCCCTGCCTGCCATAATGGAGGCAGGCCGTAGAGCAATCTAAGGCAGAAAGGACAAAATATTTTTTCACTCTTACTTTTCTTTTGCCTGCACAAAAGAAAAGTAACAAAAGAAAATGCCAGCACGAACACTGCCCCTCTCCGCGCTGCTAACCGCTTTGCATCCGCACATGCCTCGAGTGGTCTCCGCCAGCTGGCGGATGCACGTCAACGCTCCAAGGATAGTTAATGCGCATATTAAATTAAAAAGCATCTACTTCGCGTTGGCTGGAAGACTTAGTATGAAACTTGAAGAGCGTTGGCCCAGCCGTCCGCCAGCTGGCGGATCGGCCATGTGGAGGATGCACACCCACGTGCCCAGAATTGTTGACATGCATGTTAATTTAAAAGTATCCACTTTGACTGATGCATTAGACCACCTTGGCAGTTTAAAGCAATCTTTCAGTTTCTTTCAATAGTATTCAATTTTTCGAACCCTTACCGAAACCGGTTTCTTGTTTACAAAGGTGATATCCTTTATCCAATTACCTTCCTCATCATATTCATAGTGATGCCCGATCCGCTCTTTTACATTTCCCTTGATCCCATACCGAACCAGATCCACTACATTATGCCGGTCGTCATACCGGGCTATCATTTTTGATTCAATCATCAAACTCCCGTTTAGGGCAATGGTTTCAATGTTATTATTCAGGCTGTCATATTTATAATGTGTGATTCGCTCTTCTTTCTTTTCCGGATATTGAACAATAGCTTCAACCCGGTTACCCCGGGCGTCAAAGCGATTTATTTCCTTACCGGTTAATCGCGCATCCGTGAAGTAATGATTTTCTACGTTGTTATTTTTTTCATCAAAGAAACTTTCTGAAGTTTTGACAAGCATCTCTTTTTCGAAAGTGTACATCACACTTTTCGTGTGACCATTGCTATCGGATTGAATATTCTCACGCTCCGTATTTTTTCCATTCTCATCAAACGTATTGCTCTCAATCAATTTATTTAAGGCGTTATATTTATAAACCCGCTTACTGGTAACTGCTTTATAATGATAGGTAGCATGTTCGATAAGGTTGCCCTGTTCATCATACTTATAAATCGTTCTCCATTCCCTGTTACCACTTGAGTTAAATTGATCTTTACTTAGCAATTTGCCTTTCGGATCAAAAGAAGATTGTGTGATGAACGAATTTTTAGAGATTTCAGAACTGTGGTCAACTACTCCATCAATCTCCAGGGGATCATGCAAAGTCTCCATGATGACTTTGATTTGCTGCTGAGATAGCTCAACTATTAGGTTTCCTGTTTCTTTTCTATCACACGAAAAAGCCATAGCCAGGTAAATTGCTGACAGATACTTCATTACTCTTCCGGGCCGCAGTTTCAAATCTTGAGTTCTGATGGTGTAGATAAAATTAATGGTTTCAGTTGGATGGAAGTTCCAGATCCTGCTTTCAACCTTTTTCTTCACCCTTTCAACACCCTCGCTGGACTTTAAGGCTGAAAGCTGCACGTAACGAAAATCGAAGTCTACTCGTTTTAAGACATTAGTATTTGTTGTTTACCCTCATTATTACCATTAACTAAAACTACCTTTTATGAAAACACACGCTACGTATAAGTATTCCCTGGCAATCTTGCTTGCGTTGATATTTAATATCTCGTTTGCTCAGATGTTACAGCTGCCGGATGGAGGCGTAAATCTTAAATCGATGACCGGTAGAAGAGTCGGGGTGACGGACATTGAGATTCACTGGAATGCCCCCGGTGTAAAAGGCCGCGAAGGAAATATTTGGGGAACATCCATTGCTCCGTATGGGTTTACCGTATTAGGCTATGGTTCTTATGTAGCCTCCCCATGGCGGGCAGGGGCCAATGAAAGCACGACTATTTCATTCTCTACTGATGTTACCATCAATGGCAAACCGCTCGCAGCCGGTACCTATGGGTTTTTTATCGCCCTCTATCCCGATTCGTGTACGCTCATCTTTAATCGAAACACAGCAGGCTGGGGTAGTTATTTTTATAATAGCGACATGGATGTTTTGCGCGTAACTACACGTCAGCAAAAAGATCTTAAAGAAATTAAAGAACGATTAGACTATACATTCTCCAATCAAACTGATCGTGCAGTGGAGGTGGCATTGGAATGGGAGAAGTGGCGCATTCCATTCAAGGTAGAAGTGGATTTGCTCAAGACCACATTAGCTTCCATACATTCCCAGTTAAGTGGTGCCATGGGGTTTGATCCTCCTAGCCTGGAAGCCGCAGCGGCCTGGTGTTTACAAAACAATGTTAATTATGAAGAAGCATTGAGCTGGATTAATGTAGTAGTTGATCCGAATCTGGGCCGGGTTACTACGTTCCATGCATTATCCACAAAGGCCGGCTTGCTTGCCAAACTGAATAAAAAAGATGAGGCCGATAAGATCATGCAGTCGGCTTTGGAAAACGCCAATGTCAATGAGATGCACAGTTACGGTCGGCAGTTGTTAGCCGAGAAAAGAGTGAAGGAAGCGATGGTTGTGTTTGAAAAAAATTATAAGAAAAACAAAGGGGCATGGCCAACCAATGGCGGTATGATGCGTGGTTATTCTGCCATGGGAGATTTAAAGAAAGCTCTGGAGTATGCAAAACTGGCGCTGGCACAAGCCCCCAATGAAGAGAATAGAAAATTTCTTGAACAGGCAGTTAAAACCCTGGAATCAGGAAAGCCACTTTAATTGGCCTCGTAGTTTTGATCGGATAGTAAGACGTGGCTGTACCAAAAGTCTAACAAAATTGAATTCCATCAGGATCCGATGCATCGGGGCGATGACTGGAAGACTTTTGATACAGCCGCATTTTATTTACTCATTATAACAATTATACTTCGGCAACTGCCACGATAAAATTGTGTCCATATTTTTTGGCACATTTCGGACAGTAAGCATAGTAGAAGTAGTATTTCTTAGCCTTCATCTTATGCGAAGCGAGGTAGCCATCCATTTCTTTTATATACTTAGGTACATGGTTATAAGGACCATCAAATACCCGGCTCATATACGTACCGGAAAGTTTTACCATCTCGGCCCCCGGAATTTCTTTGGTGACGGCCAGCAGCAACTCGCCTTTGAAGGGTGAGGGATCATGTGCCAGCATGAGAAAATCTTTTACTTCCGGGGCGGCACCTGCATCCGTTGCCTTTTGCCACATTCGGGTAATTACTTTGCCATAGGTGGAAGGCAGTGGAATGTGAAAGAATTCGGGTACAGAATCTTTAAGAAAGAGTTTATTACTCCACACATGCTTCTTGTGATCCCACGATGCAGGATCAAATTTGGGGCAGCACACATTCTGGTCTTCTAAAACCGGGTTTTCAAGTGTTTCTGTAGTCATAAGTTGATCGGTTATATGCCAATCAAGCTACTTCACAGTTCTAATGTTTACAATGACGGATGTCAGGAATGACAGGATGCCGTATTTATTTTGAACTTTGATTCAAAGGCCTTATTCCTGTCGGGTGCAAACAAACCAATCCAGAGCGACTAGACGTGGGAATACTAACGATACTGGAAAGTTAAAACAGCATTCTACTTTTCTTAACTAATCTTCGCTAGCGTTAGCGCGCGTTGGCAACGCTCGCTTTGTCATTGGAAATTTATTGTCAAATATCGTCTCCTGTAAGGGGCGATACAAGCCCGCAATTAAGTCAGCTTCCGTTTTGACATTTCATTCAAAATTTAAAGCGGTTGATCTATTTCTTTCTGTCCTTTTTTGTCTTGACACAAAAAAGGACGAAAAAAAGTCAAGACAAAAAGATGCTTCCCCGCTCATGCTTGCACACCACCCCGCCTTTTTGTCGGGCCACCGCGCTTGTAACGCTACGCGTTACGTTGAGTTTGCTACGAAATAAATTCCACGTTAGCGCATGTTTGCAATGTGTGCTTTGTCGGTCAAGTATTGTCTCTTGTAAGGGACAATACGAAATCCCATGCTTTTCGAATTTTGAATTCTAAATCTTGAATTATCTTAGCAGCCGCTTGCACACAAACCTTCGCTTCATCCTCACCGGAATCACGTTCGCTATCCTTTGGTCTTCAGCCTCGGTAGCTGGAAAGTTTGGATTGATGTCGGCCGAGCCACTCACATTGTTTACAGTACGCTTTCTTTTGGCAGGTGGGGTTTTGCTATTGGTTGCGCGCATTGCGGCCCCACGTTTTTGGCCCCAGGGTAAGGAGTGGCTGCACCTTACACTTTTCGGAATGCTGAACACTGCCTTATACCTTGGCATTTTTATTATTGCCTTGCAGGAAGTAGCTGCCGGGATTACCGCCCTGGCGCTTGCCCTCAATCCCCTCATGATTAGTTTCTTCTCTTCCCTGTGGTTGAAGCGGCCGGTGAAG
Source organism: Cyclobacteriaceae bacterium (assembly GCA_044229915.1). Lineage (GTDB taxonomy): Bacteria > Bacteroidota > Bacteroidia > Cytophagales > Cyclobacteriaceae > ELB16-189. Next base: position 527,381 of record JBGASB010000001.1, on the reverse strand, counting down.
TTTCGCGAATGGATCAGCATCCTTGTGGGTATGGTTGGTGTGGCGATTGCCACCTATCCGTTGCTGCAAAGTGGGTATGCTACTGTATTTGGGGTATCGTTGCTGGTTCTGAGTATGGTCATGTATTCACTCGGAGCGGTGTACTACTCGTCTGTGCCATGGCGATTATCAAGCATGGTTATCAACGGTTGGCAGGTGTTGATTGCCGGAATCGTACTCTTGCCCTTCACCCTTGGGTTCGAAGGTGGAGCCAGCACCTTTGATCTGCGGTTCTGGTTTTCCATTGCGTGGCTCGTGGTGCCGGTATCCATTGGCGCGGTGCAGTTATGGCTTTATTTATTGAAAGAAGATCCGGTGCATGCATCGCTGTGGCTCTTTTTATGTCCTGTGTTTGGAATCTTGTATTCAGCGATTTTGCTGGATGAGCCGTTCACCGTTTACACGTTTATTGGTACGGTGGTGGTGATGCTCAGTTTATACGAAGGCCAACGCAACCGAGCTCGAAAGTGATGATAATATTTTACCCTTACTCTTTGAATGCATCTCCTTCCGGAGTTGTCATGCTACGTTTGCGTTCATCCCACTTGCCCGCAATGACATTCATCAATAAAGGTGCTGCAACACAATTGATAAATCCATTATCCATTGACAATTGATTTACTTCTCCATATTCTTTCTGAAATAAAAGAACAACGGGATCCCAGCCGCCACCAGCGAAATTCCAATGATCGCCTCCCGGGGCTGAGTGATAATAGTATTAATAACTAACGCTATGCAAAATAAAACATACAAAGCCGGAACTACCGGATACCCCCACGTTCGATAAGGCCGCTCGAGCTCCGGTGCTTTATATCGCATTACAAAAACTCCAAAAGCGGTGGCTCCATAAAAAATAAATGCTGCAAATACCAACGTATCGGTCAGTTGATCAAACGTGCCTGAAAGTACCAGCAACGAAGACCAGACTCCCTGCAGCCATAAAGAATTGCCAGGCACTCTTGATTTATTCAACACACCAAGGCCTGGAAAGAGCATTCCCTTTTGTCCCATGGCATAATAAATTCTTGAAGAGCTGATCACCGAAGCATGGGTGCAGGCCAATACAGTAATTAAAATAAGGGTGGAGATAATGATGCCTCCCGTGTTGCCCCAAAAAACTTTTACAGCTTCGACAGCAGCTATCTGGTTGCCGGATTCGTAGATGGAGGTTAGTTCAGAAACCGGCAATAAGGTTAAGTAAGCGGTATTGGCCAACAGGTAGATCGCAATCACAATCAACAATCCAAAGAGTAAACTCAAGGGAATATTTTTTTTAGGATCTTTTATTTCACCTGCAACGTAACCTACCGAGTTCCAGCCTTCATAACCCCAAAAGGCTGCCAGCATAGCGGTGAGTATGGCACTGATGGTGATTTCGCTATCGGTGGGTACACTTGCCAGCAAAGACAAATCACTTTGCTCGCTGGTAAAACCAAAAATTACAATCAGTGCGATTCCAGTAAGGATCAATACCAGTAGGGTAGCACTGAGCCCCATGCCGGTACGGATGCCATAGGTGTTAATGAACGTTAATAAAAGGATGAGGAGTACGGCCGCGGTTTTTACATTGAAATCTGCGAACGGGTAGAACACTCCGAATAAACTCCAATCTGAAAGCGATTCGAGAAATGGGGGCAATGGAAAAATGCCATTCAGCGATTGTGCAAATACATAAGCCAGCGATGCAATGGTAGCTGTTTTAAGGACAGCAAGATTAGCCCACCCATACAGGTAGGAAAAAAATCGGTTGTAGATTTTTTTGAAGTAAACAAATTCGCCCCCGGTTTCGGCAAACATTCCCGCCAGTTCCATGCTGCTGAGTGTTCCGAATAACGTAATGATTCCAGCCAGCAACCAGCACACCAGCACGAGGAAAGACGAATCCAATTCGGCAGCCATGGGAGCTACCTTTTTATAAATTCCAGAGCCCAGAATATTGCCAATCACAACAACAATGGCCAACCGCAGTCCTAAGGTTCTGTTTAGTGTGGTGTGTACAGTCATTTCAGATCAGGTAATTCTGAAAGATAATAATTCGATCATCAATAAATAATCACTCCTCGTCACTTACTCTTCAATTACATTGATCGCCAGGGAGCAACGATTATTCCCAAGGGACGCTTGCTTACACCCAAGTCAGTACGAATTCAGACTTTCGCTTATCAAGTTGTTAGACAAGGCTATCGCATCTATGCTTCCGGTTTGGATGAATATGGGAGGTGTGTAATGTGATGCGCATGGTTGAAATCAACAGGAGCCATAGACCCGCTCAGGATTGGTTTTCCGCCATCGGGAACTCTTTAAACACCAAACTCCAACCTCAGATCTCTATTTTACCCCATTTGTCAAACCCTCGCAACTCTCGCCCGCCTAATCCGTAAACGAATTAAAAAACCGGGCCCCATGCTTAAAAATTTCTTTAAGACTGCGAGTCGCAATATTATAAAGTACAAAGCTTACTCGCTCATCAACTTTATTGGACTTACATGCGGTCTTGCGCTCGCACTCCTCATTATAAGCTACGTGCGCAGCGAACTTAGCTACGATCAGTTCCACACAAATATTGACCGCCTGTATCGAATCCACTATGCGGGCCCAAACAACCTGCAACTGGCCGCTTCACCACCGCCCATTGCTCCCTTGCTTAAAGAATATTTTCCCGAAGTAGAAGAAGCAGGACGCGTGTACCTGCGCAACGTAAGTATCTCAAGACCCGGAGCGCAGGAAGCCTTCGAAGAACAACGCATCCTCTTTGCCGATTCGGCCATCATGAAAATGTTTGATTTCGAATTTGTACAAGGCACTCTCCGCAATCCCCTGGTCGATAAGTTCACCATCATCCTCAACGAGGAGATGGCCGAAAAATATTTTGGTAACGAAAACCCCATTGGCGAAACCTTGCTGCTGTCCGGCAATAATTCATTTAAAGTAGTAGCAGTGGTAAAGGATTTTCCCGAGAACTCGCACCTGCGTTTTAACATGCTGGTTCCCTACGATGACATGTATGACCTGGAAGATCCCCAGACAGAGGCCGTGCTGCGAAACAATTTTTCAAAAAATTTCGTCATCAGCCATTCCTACACCTATGTGTTGCTGAAGCCCGCAACTACACCAGACCATTTTAACGCGGGCATGCCCGACTTCCTTAAAAAGTATGCCGATCCCCGGTTCCTCGTGGGGCAGGTATTTACGCTGATGCCCGTAAAAGATATTCACCTGCAAAGCACCTTGCTGATGGAACCCACACCCACCAATACGATGACTAACATTTACATCTTTATGGGTGTGGGCTTGCTTACCCTGCTGATCGCCTGCATCAACTACATCAATCTTAGTACGGCCCAGTCCTTTACGCGCGTCAAAGAGATCGGCATCCGCAAGATCTTTGGTTCAATGCGCTATCAACTCATCGGACAATTTCTGGCGGAGAGCTTTTTGTTTTGCCTTGTTGCCATGATCATCGCTTACGCAGTATTTTATTCAACCTTGCCACTCCTTAATGTTCTTACATTAAAGACACTGACATTTTCTGAGGTGCTGGATACTCAACTGGTGATCGCTTCGGTGGTGTTGCTTGTGTTCATCACACTGCTGGCGGGTGGATACCCCGCTTACTTTGCAACTACCTTCGAATCGGTGCATTCGTTGCGGGGTGCAGGCACAACCGGTGACGGCCGTCAGTTTCTTAGAAAAGTATTGGTGGTGTTTCAACTCACGATTGCCTGCCTGTTGCTTTCCGGCTCACTCCTTATCATGAAACAACTCAAGTATCTCGAGAGTCGCCCGTTAGGATTTCAAAAAGAGCAGATCATCAACGTGCCTTTGTATAGCCAGAACATGAATAGCTACTTCCGGCAAAACGATTCTACATTCCGCACCCGCTTGCAGAGCTTCCGCGACCTGGTGACAAGTCAAAGTGGAGTTCAGAGTACAACGCTGTCTGCCGGTTCGCCCGGCATGGGGGGTATTTTCAGAGGCACAATTCCCGAGGGCTTTACCAGCGAAGACAATTTATTTATCGTTAACCTTTCAGTAGATGATGATTTTCTTAATGCCTATGCGATCGATGTGGTAGCCGGCCGAAATTTCAGTAAAGAATTTGTATCGGACGAACAGAAAGCATTTCTCGTAAACGAAACGGCCGTGCGCGAGTTTAAATGGGGCACCCCCGAACAGGCCCTCGGCAAAACAATCAATCGCGAAGGCAAGGAAGGTACCGTAGTGGGGGTAGTAAAAGATTTCCATTTTGCCGATCTCACTTCGCCTTTGTCCGCGATTGTACTCTCAATCGACCGCAATCAATTCAGTGCGCTCTCGATCCGGTTCGACAATGCCAATGTGCAGCAAACGATTACTAAAATTGAGGCGGAATGGAATCGCCTCTTTCCGGAGAAAGCGTTTGAGTTTGCTTTCCTGGACGAACAATTAAATCAGCAGTATGCCGCCTTTCAGAATTTTGGGTCCATCATTCAATCCTTTACAGTAATTGCTATCTTGATTTCCTGCCTCGGTGTTTACGGACTTGTACTCTATACCGTACAGCGAAAAGTAAAAGAGATTGGGGTGCGTAAGGTGTTAGGCGCCAGCGTGCAAAGTATTCTTGGACTCATTTACCGCGACTTCACGTTGCTGATCGCGCTTGGTTTTATACTGGCCGTTCCGTTAACGTACTGGCTGGTAGATCAGTGGTTCACCAATTTCATTTATCATACTTCTATTGATGTGGGTACGTTCCTGATAAGTCTCGGGTTAGTGTTGGTGATTGTTTCTCTCACGATCAGTTACCAGGCTTTGCGGGCAGCTGCAGCCAATCCGGTGCGCTCACTTCGAAGTGAATAGAACATTGAATTAGTTCTTTAATTGACTGTCATCCGGGCAAGCATGAGGAGTGATCAGAAAACCGAGTGCCATATTTTACAGCGCATTCCGATCAAGCACTGGCGCGACCCTGCCAACCGGCAGGCAGGCCGGAATCCCATATGGAGTTGGCCAGTTCTTTTGTATTTTTCCTATGCCATCAGCTCTTCCGACCTGACGTAACTGAAATCATAATCAGCTTTATTCCCGAGGCAACCGTTTTAATTTTTTATCCGTCTTAGTATTGGGGTTTATAAAGCAGAGTAGGCGCAAGTCTTCTGGGTGCAGGGTTGTGTTGATGCGAGACTTGTGCCTGCTTTCATGAATAGTATAATTCTAACATGCCGTCAGGTCTTCCGACCTGACGTAACTAGCCTTTAATAATTTACAGCCTGCAATGAAGTCAGCACTTGTTTTGACATTTCGTTTAAAAATTTAAAGCGGTTAATCCTATAGTCAAGTATCGTCTCCTGCAAGGGACGATACGAACCCCGAAAGAATTTACTTGAACAATGGGATTTGTATAGTCCATTTAGTTTTATGTGTTTGCCTAACTGGAGACTCCCCTAAGAATGACAGCCATTCCATCGTCCATCAAAAATTGCCGATTCAATTTCAAACACTTATCTTCATAAAAATGAAATCAATCTTTCTCATTCTCCTGCTCACTTTCTCCCTTCCTGGCAAGGCCCAGAATTTTAAAGAACAGTTTTTCAATTACTTGAAAAAGAAAGATACCACGGAAGCCAAAAAAGTAGCTACGATGTGGGAAGCACAACAACCCAACGATGCCGAACTCTATGTGGCCTGGTTCAACTATTACACGCTCACCAGCATGAAGGAAGTTGTTCGGTTGGAAAATAAGCCACAGGGAGATCAGTACCTGACCATTACAGACAAGGACACCACTAAGAAAGAACCCGTTGGCTATATGTTCAGCGAAATGGTGTATGTGCCCTCCATTCTCAATAAAGGATTTCACTACATCGATATCGGTATCCAAAAATTTCCACTGCGGCTGGATATGCGATTCGGCAAAATTTATATACTCGGCCAAACGAAAGACTATGCGACATTTACCCAGAACATTATCACCACCATCAACTACGCATCTACCATAAAAAACAAATGGACATGGACCAACAATGAACCATTAAAGGATAGTGAAAAATTTTTGCTCGATGCCGTGCAGGATTATTCTGTACAACTCTACCAAACCGGTGATGATTCCCTCTTGTCGAACATGAGCGAGATTGCCGAGGCCGTATTGAAATATTACCCCAACCATGTGCAGAGTCTTAGCAATCTATCAATTAGCTACATGGTGCGCGGTGATTTCGATCGGGCACTCGAGCCTTTAATTAAGGCCTCAAAAGTGGCACCCAAAGATCCCATCGTGTTAAGTAACATCGCTTATTGCTATTACCAAAAAGGAGATAAGCCAAAAGCTACAGAATACTATAAACTCACAGCGAAATATGGCGAAGGTGAGGTTCAGGACTTTGCTAACCAGCGACTACTCGAATTAGCTAAACAATAAATTCAAACATGCCGTCAGGTCTTCAGACCAGACATAACTAGTCTTTAATAATTTTACGAGCCGCAATGAAGTCAGCTCTCGTATTGATATTTCGTTTTGGGGATTAACATCAGGAAGTCATTCGTTGAAATCCCATTTTGATCTTAAACAGTTTACTCTCACCCTGGTCGTTGTCAGAAACAAGATGAATAATACACCCTTGTCGAGTGACCGATTCAACACAGATTCCTTCAATCTTTTCGCCAATGAATTCAGGGCTAACATCCGTCAGATTAATCAGGCCATCTAATGCTACTTCAGGATTATTAATTTTTTGAGTAACACCCTTGATCCATCCGAGATAGCTGTTTCCAATAGCTCCGTCCTCATAGCTGTTTGTGGTGGCTTCACTGGATAGCGTAACTAATAAAACGTTGTTTGATTTCAAATAAAACAGATCCGACACTCCGATAAATCCGCTGACATGCGCAAAAGGCAAAAGTTCTATAAAGGAAACCGGGGTTTCTTTTTGCCGCTCCCAGAAATCAGGATTGGTAACGATCAGGTGATTTTTCGGATAGGCTGCATGGCCCCGGGTAGCGAGAACCATGTGATCTTCAAGGGTCGTTACACCTTCAAAATTAATTTCTTTGATACCCCCCGAAATCAATCGGCTTACAAACTCTCCGGTATAATATTCCCTGAAGGATGGTTCGTTGCGATCGGACTTCACTAAAAGTATAAGAATTACCTTTTTTCTTTCTTCGCGCGATGCCGAACCCAAAACCAATAAATGATCTTTGCCTTTAACCTTTATCAGGGTGGATGCTTCAAGGTCGGCCTTTAAAGGTTTGGGGATTCTTTTTTCCGGGTGGTTGAAAAGCGTAATGGAATTGATCGGCTCATAGTTTTTGTCGAGAATTAAGAGATGAGTTGCATCATCCCCAACCAGGTATAACTTTTCTTCATACCAGGTAAAAGCTGATCCGGATGGAAAACCTTTTAACGACAGAAATTTTAATAACTGTATCTTCAATTCAAAATTCAAAATTCTTGATTCTCAATTCTTCATTCTTGATTCTCAATTCTCAATTCCCTACTCCTCCTTCAACAACTCCACCGGGTCTCAATTCTCACTTCTCACTTCTCAATTCTTCATTCTAAATTCTTCATTCTAAATTTCCCATCTTACTCCTCCTTCAACGACTCCACCGGGTTCATCGTAGCCGCCTTAAACACCTTAACCCCGATCGCCAAAATGGAAATCACAAACAAAACCCCGATCGAAATCACAAACGTGGCCGCATTCGGCCCCTGGTAGTACCGCCAGATACTCCCCATAATCAGGTCCGACTGCACATACCCCGCCCACGCACCCAACCCCGAAGCCAATACAAGAATGATCACAAACTCCGTGTTCACAATCCGCGCAATGTTCGTTACCGATGCCCCCAGCACTTTGCGCACCCCAATCTCCTTCATCCGCTTAATGATGTTCAGCGACACCAGTGTAAACAACCCCGTGGCCGACAGCAGCAACGTAACCACCCCCATAAAAGCAAACATGTACACAATGTTCAGGTTCACCTCATCCACCTGCTGCATGTTTTCATTTAACATGCGCCCGTTATACAACCGGTTCGGAAAAACCTTGTTCCACTCCTGGTTCATAAACGTATTCACTTCAGCCGCCTGGTCGGCACGCGTGCTCACCACAAGCTGACTGTATTGCTCGGGCAACACATAGCGTATCATCATCGGGTCCAGTTCGCGCCATAGCCCTTGTGTATATACATCCTTCACCACGCCCACCACAAACAGTTTCACCGTGTCGCGCCAGATAATTTCTTTGCCCAACGCATTCTCCCACCCAAACGCCCGGGCAAACTTCTCGGTAACAATCACCGATTCCTTCCGGTCCGTCTCCGAGTCTTTCACAAAGTCGCGGCCGGCCACCAGTTTCAAATCCATAGTTGATAGATAATTATCACCCACTTCAATGATGTCTGCCTCCAGTTGTTTCGATTCGTGTTTCACCGGGTCGTTGGTGCGGTTCGAGAAGATGCCGCTGTTCGCACCCGCCATCGAAATAATAGCGGGGTTGGTTTGCAGCGCATTGCGATACGTTTCAAACTCACCGCGGTTGTTTACCCACGCAATCAGCGAGCCGCGCGCATCAAAGCCCAGGTCATAGGCGCGCTGGTAACGGGCGTTTTGTATAAACCCAATGGCACTCACGATCGAAATCAGCGAGATGCTAAACTGCAGGCCCAGTAAAATGCGCGTAAAATAATTGGTGCCACCAAACCGCAGTTTGCCTTTCAATATTTCCACCGGGGCAAACCGGCTTATGTAAAAGGCCGGGTACGCACCCGCGGCAATACCCGTAAACAGCAACACGCCAAAAATAAAAATCATGAAAGTCGGGTTATCCAGGTAGTGCGGAGTTAATTGAAAATACTGCCACATCACATTCCAGCCGCGTACCATAAAATCCGAAATCACCAACCCCACCAGCAAGGCCAGCACACAGATCAGCAACGTTTCGCCCAGGTATTGTATAATCAAATGCTTGCGCTGACTGCCCATCACTTTGCGGATGCCGATTTCCTTTAACCTGCGCGATGAGATGGCGATGGACGTATTCGTTAAATTAAAACAGGCGAGCAACAGCGCCAGCACGCCCATCACGTTGCTGCCAATCACGGCCGAGATCGGTGGCGCGGCCCACGTGGCTGTGCGCGAGTCGGCAGCGCGGTCATCGTGCGCCATGGTAGTGAGCGGGGTTAGCACAAACTCGCTTATCTGAAAGTCTTCGCGCACCTTGTTGTTGTTCTCTTTAAACGGTTGCAGTTGTTTATGCACTGCGGCCACGCGGCTCGCATCCGTTATCTGTACAAACAACGTGCTCTGCACCTTCCAGTCATCTTCGCGTATGTCTTTATGTTCATCTTTATAATTCTCAAAGTTCATGTAGGCCGACCCATCCTTGCGGTAAAAACTGGAATTCATCGGTGGGTCTTTAAACACCCCGGCCACCTTCACCTCCTTCAGTTCCTGGCCATATACCTGCGTAATGGTTTTGCCCATGGCGCCTGCCGCGTTTTCAAACAGGCGCACCGCCATCTCTTCGCTTATGAATACACTCGTTTTATCCGTTAAGTCTGCAGGGGTGCCGGCCAGCAGCTCGAACGAAAAAAGCTGAAAGAACTCCGGGTCTACATAGCTTATGTTGGCCGGAAACAAATTGTCTTCCAGTTTAAAGTTCGCCCACGAGTGGTAGTAGCGGCTGCTCTGGTCCACATCGGTAAACGTTTTATCCACCAGGTCGCCCAGCGGCAAGGGCGCATACCCATAGGGGGTAAGCGTGCTTTCAAATTCGCGCACGGCACTTACGCGGTATAGGGTGGCGCGGTGGGTATGGATGGCATCAAAGGTGTTATCATATTCGTAGGCAAAGTAGCCGTTAATACATTGTGCAATGGCCACCGCCATGCCAAACACGTTAATGAAGATGAAGAGCTTGTTCTTCATCATGCTGCGCAGGGTAATCAACAGGTAATTTTTAACCATGGGGGGTGTTGTTATAGAGGGGCCATGTACCTAAACGAAATCCCGGGCCCTGGGTTTTATAGGTGCAAGCAAGCACGTGGGTAGCGGATTATCAATGATATTTGTAATTCTCGCTTCTTTGGCGTTCCCCGGCCGCCTATCGGCAGGCCGGGTCGGGCTATCCGCTGCAAGCTCCCTCGTTTGAGCGCGTGCGTAGTCTATCCCGAGCGGAGCCTCGGGAGGCTTTCCGCTTCTATCCCTAACGCGAGAACTCCCCAATATTGAAAATGAAATCCGGAATCCTAACTCCACCAGTATCCGCTTCTCAACTTCTTCTTCCCGCAATTTTTTTATCTTTAGTTAGCCTAACGCTAACCATGGTGGCATGAATACCAACCTGATAACGCTTATTAATTCAATCCTCTATGGGTTGCCCCGGCTCACCCCCACACAAAAACTCTTTGCATCCAATACCCTGCGCATCCTGAGTGATCCCATCAAGGACGGAGAATTTCAATGGTTTGAAAGCTCCGGCTCAGCACGTCCCTTGCATTCCCCTAAAATTCAAAAAGAACTATCAGCACTGAGTACGGAAGACACATGTGATGTCTTCGCCTTCCTTTCGCTCTTCCTGCAACACGTAAAAGAAAAGCAGGATGAGAACGTAGCCGAAGTGGAAAAAGAAATACAAACAATAATAGCTTATGCTGAAGTAGATGCATTGTTGCTGAGCAATCGGGTTCAGCAGTATAATGAGCAAGTCAGGCAATTTCATCAGCGCCCGGTTATTGAAGTGCCAATTCGCATCTGGCCCTTGGTACTTGACTTTGTGCTGCGGTTGGTTACCCTCTTTGTTTTTGATAAAACAGAACAAGTAGTGCTCATATTTCTCATTAACATCTATGTTATTCCATTATTGATTTTAGTTATCATTAGTTGGGTGGGCAAACGTAATAGACACTATAATGATCAGATCCTGGGTCAGCATCCTGAAATCCAATTTAAGATCCACGGTCAATTAAAAAAATTTCAATATACCCTGCTGGCATTTATGGCGCTCGGAGGCGCCTACATTGGCTATGTGTTAGCGGGTGTCTATGCGCTTATCGCACTTGCGGCATTGCCACTGTATTACTTTATTTTATTGCGATTTTTTAATGTCGGCCGTATCCGCAGGGCTTCTTTCAAATCACAACTCGAAGCCATCCAGTCTGATCGCATCGAATGGGATGCCGATCGAAACGATGAAGAAATTGTGAAACTGGAAACTCAGCTTACCTCCATCACCAGCCGTCTGGAAGCATATGTGCTTGAAAGTGCTTTGTTTGGTGCCTTATCCTTTAGTGGGTTTTTACAGATCATGAGTGCCGATCATGTTTCCTTCAATGTGCTTGAACAATTTGCGCAGGTAGTCTTTCTTACTTCTAAATCGTTGATCCTCGGTGCGGGTCCGCAATTTATCGAAGCCTTGTCGCAATTGAATACAAAAGAGAATTTGTTTTGCCTGTTATCGCTCGAGAGTCTGGTGTGTTCCATTCTCTTCCTGGGTGTTATTGCAAGCCGGTTGCGTTTTAGTAACGTAGCCGATCGCGTGCTGTATGCTCTCAACCTGGCCAAGGCATTTAATCAAAAGGAAGAGTTGGCGCTTGAAAGTGGGCGTTCCGATCAGCGACTGAAGGAAGTAAACATCCGCGTAAACACCCATCTGCAGCAAGGTTGGCTTATTATGCATGAAGTACAGCCTATTATGGAATTGATGCAATATTTGCGCAATGGTGGCTTGCTGATTTTTTTGCTCATCCTCATTAGCAGCGGCTTCTTTATCTCCTCCGTTGTGGCTATGCTGTTTATCGGTTTTAGTCTGCTGGCCTGGTTATATTTTAATCGTCAGTCGTTACGCCAGACAATGCAATACCTGAATCTTCAACTGCGTACCGCCTTGGTGCGGTATAGTGTATGGATTCTGTGTGCTAGTGTGGCTCTGATTTTTTTCGGATTTTTATTACGCATTCAATGGCACGTAAACGCAGCGATCACAGACAAGTTTGTTCTATATGCCACAACTGCTTTTGCCGTCTATATATTTACCTGGTTGGTATTTTATCCGCATGCCGATATCCAATTTGGTGCAATTGAAAAAAGTGTCAACCAATGGCAAGGCAGGCGTTGGTTACTAATCAAAATCCCGTTTGCGATCTTTTCAATGCTTACCATCCTGGGTCTGTTTACAAAACTTATGCACGTGCCGGGGGCGGACGAAATGGTAATGATCGGGTTTTCTGCATTATCTCTCTTGTCTTTTTTTCTGGGCTTCTATTTGTCGCGACCACGGTGGCTGAGCATTCTTCCAGCCTATGCCTTATCTACAAGCCTTATCGGCAGCTTGTTTAAAACATTGCACCTCGCAGGGGCAGACGAAATGATTAGGATGGGGGTAATTGCTATAGGTATTGTAGTGCCCGTGATGATACTTTTGAGAAAACGTTTTCATCGTTTATTTCTGATTATCTTCTTCGTTACCATAAGTATGGTGCCATTGATGCTCACCGGAGTATTGGACAACATAGGAATAGCCTATATCCACAAAACCTGGTCTATCAAACCCTTGCGCGCCCTGGTGGCTCAACAACCCGTTGCCTATATGGAACAAGATCATCCAGAGCAACTATGGGTTGCCTACAGGCGTGACCAGGAAAATTGCGATTGGTATTTGAAACAGTATGGTACCGAAAACGGGTTAACGTTCATTTACAGGTTGTACTTAGCTAATTTCGAACTGGTTGCAACGGTGGCATTAGAAGAGAGTAAGGCTGGCCATACAACAGCGATACCCTATGGGCTGCAGGCGCTGGAAGGCATGCATAAAATTCTGAAACTGTTTGGGTATACCCTGGACGACCCTCGTTATCAAAAGAACATTGAGTCGTGGCTTCGGTTAAGTGCTGAATTAAATCATGCCTCCGGTCAGCCCGAAGAGACCCTTAAAATACTGGATGAAATTCTGGCCTCGTGCCCCTCACCATCTCAATGTGAACTCGCCCGTAAACTAAAGTCCGAACTATGATGCTTTAACCCATTTTCCAGTCAACAAAGTGAAGAACAAAGTTTCAACGTGGCAGATCCGCTATCCATTATTCATTGTCAATTATCAATTATTCATTGCATAGCTATTTCCCCCCATTAAGTCAACGGGAGTTTCCCCATATTTTCGGGGGAAAATCCCCCCTTGTAAAATCGTAGAGTTTGAGGGAATTGGGTTAAATTTAGCATGACCTATAGTCCTGACCTTTAATTAATGAGCGACTTATTCGAATCAGAGAAAGTAACCCGTAAGAAACGAATCGACCCCAAACTCAAAAAGCTCGGGTGGGTAGTCACGCCTTATTATTTGGGTCTTGATACATCACTGCTAAAGAATCATGCCGTTGAAGAATATCCCACCGAAAGCGGACCTTCCGATTATGCCTTGTTTGTGGATGGTCGCTTGATCGGAATCCTGGAGGCTAAGAAAGTAACAGTTGCCACCATAAACACGCTGGAGCAAGCCAAGCGATATGCCAGGGGTCTTGTTCACTCGATTGGTTCCTGGAACGGCTATATGGTTCCATTCCTGTATTCAACCAATGGTGAGCTGATCTCATTTTTGGATGTAAGAAGCAAAGGCAACCTGGCAAGAAGTCTTGCTGATTTCCATACACCAGCTGCATTAAAAGAACTGTTCAATCGAAATACCGAAGTCACTCACAAGCACCTTCAGGATACTCCCAATGCTGGCGACTTCATGCGACCCTACCAGAAAAAGGCAGTGGAAGCTATTGAAACTAACATTATTGAAGGGAAGCGAAGGATGCTGGTAGCTATGGCTACCGGTACTGGTAAAACTTTCATGGCAGTTAATTCGGTTTATCGCCTACTTAAATCTGGAGTTGCCAAAAGAGTCTTGTTCCTGGTAGATAGAAAATCGCTGGCTGCACAAACAGCTGTTTCCTTTTCTGCCTATTCAACACCAGCTGGGAATAAATTCAATCAGGAATACGAATTGTTTAGCCAGAAATTTAGAAAGGATGACTTTGAAGAAGGGGAGAAATTTGACATCAACGTACTTCCCAATGAATACCTGACAAAGCCCGATGCTACCAAGACGTTCGTCTATGTGTGCACCATCCAGCGGATGGCCATCAACTTGTTAGGGAAGAACGCAGTGTTTACAGATGACAACAACGACTCCGATATTGAAGAGGGTGATCAGTTGGATATCCCCATACATACCTTCGATATTATTATTGCAGACGAATGCCACCGTGGCTACACTTCACAGGATACCAATGTATGGCGCACGGTTCTGGAATATTTCGATGCCGTTAAGATTGGGCTTACCGCTACTCCAGCTTTACATACGGTGGCTTATTTCGGAAACCCTATTTCTCGTTATCCGATAGAAGAAGCCATCCTGGATGGATACCTGGTGGATTACAATGCCGTGAAAATCAATTCTGGTATTCGTATGACCGGTGTCTTTCTCAAGGAAGGAGAGCAAGTTGAAAAAGTGGATACAAAGACAGGACAACTTCAAATCGAAAATCTGGAAGATGAGCGTGTTTATAATGCTACTGAAGTAGAGCGAAAAATAACAGTACCCGATAGCAATAAGGAGGTGATTGCAGAGATAGCCAAATATGCACTTGAGTTTGAAAAGGAACGAGGTCATTTCCCCAAAACCCTAATATTTGCCGTAAATGATGTGAGCCACACCTCACATGCTGATCAATTGGTGTCGGTGTGCAAAGAAGTATTTAACAGAGGCGATGATTTTGTTGCCAAGATCACAGGCAATCCCAATGTGGACCGCCCACTTCAAAAGATTAAAATGTTCCGCAACCGGCCAGAGCCTAAGGTGGTTGTTACAGTAGATATGCTTAGCACAGGCGTTGATATTCCAGCCTTAGAATACATCGTATTTCTTAGACCGGTAAAATCACGCATCCTTTGGGAACAGATGCTCGGAAGGGGCACACGCAGATGTGAAGAGATCAACAAGGATTCTTTTACAGTATTTGATTGCTTTGATGGCACCTTGATTGAGTACTTCAAAGATGTATCGAATTTCAAATTTGAAGCGCCAGGCACACCCACGGTTCCAATTGACGAGATTATTCGCAGAATCAACAACAATGAAGACCGGGACTACAACGTAAATGTTTTTGTCAAGCGCTTGCGAAGAATTGAAAAGACCATGAGCAGCGATGCGCGTGCTGATTTTGCTGCATACATTCCGGATGGTGACATGGGGGTATTTGCAACCAATTTACCTCAATTGATTAAGCGCGACTTTGGTGGAACCATGAAAACCTTAAACAACAAGGATTTTCAAAAACTTTTGGTTGCTTACAAGCGACCACCTACTTCGTTTTACATAGCCAGAGAACAAGAAGATACTGTCTATTCAGAGCCTGTATTCAGCGTAGGCGATCGGTACCTGAAACCTGCTGAGTACTTAACGGCCTTTACCGAGTTTGTGAAAGAACATAGGCACGATCTGGAAGCGATGAAGATTGTGTTGGAGAAACCGAAGGGTTGGAACACACAAGTACTTCGCGAATTGAGGAAGCTTTTACTTCAGAACCATTTTCAGGAAGCAGACCTGCGCAAGGCACACAACCTCGTATATCACAAAAGTCTCGTGGATATCATCAGCATGATCAAACATGCCGATAAGAAAGAACCTTTGCTGAGTGTAAACGAACGGATTGATAGAGCCATTGAAAAGGTATTTGGTGATAAAATCCTTGACAGTGCCCAACAGGAATGGATCACCTACATTAAAGAACACTTGATCACCAACCTCACGTTGGAAGAAGATGACTTCAATGACATGCCTGTTTTTGAGAACCATGGCGGACTGGGCCGGTTTAAGAAACTTTTCAAAGACGATTATAAAGTATTGATAACGGAGATTAACACGGCTATTGCAGCGTAAAATAGAATATGAGCGATATAGTAAATAAACTTTGGGGGTTCTGCCACACTCTAAGGCACGATGGCGTGGATTATGGCGATTACATTGAACAGCTTACCTACCTGTTGTTCTTAAAAATGGCCGATGAGCGTGGCGTGGAAGTTCCAAAGAAATACAACTGGAATAGTTTGAAAGAACTCAGTGGTACGGATCTCACCGACCATTACCAGGAAGCCTTGCGCAGGCTGCGCGAAGAGAAAGGCATCCTAGGCAAGATCTTCACGCAAGCGATGCCACGCATTAATAACCCGGTGAACCTCAAGCGCCTCATTAACATGATTGATGAGGAAGACTGGAGCAGCATGGATGTGGACGTGAAAGGTGAAGCATTTGAAGGCCTGCTTGAAAAGAGTGCCAGCGAAGGCAAGAAAGGGGCAGGCCAATATTTTACACCACGCCCCTTAATACAAAGCATTGTGCGGGTGATGCAGCCCGACCCGCGCACCAAAAGTGATTTCACCATCTTCGATCCTTCTTGTGGCACCGGTGGATTTTTAATTGCTGCCTATGAGTGGCTATTGAAAGAAACCAAGGGGGCCATTGACCGCGATGCGATCAAACGCATTAAAACAAAAACCTATTACGGGCAAGAACTGGTACCACGCCCTGCCAGGCTGGCCATGATGAATTTGTTCTTGCATGGGGTAACCACGGAGATCAAAATAGGCGATACCATTTACGAACCGTTTGACGGGAAGAAGTTTGATTGCATCCTCACCAACCCACCGTTTGGAACGAAAGGCGCCAACCAGGCACCGGAGCGTGAAGACTTCACCATTAGCACCAGCAACAAACAACTGAATTTTATCCAGCACTACTTAAGTGCATTAAAGCCCGGAGGCCGTGCCGCAGTGGTGTTACCCGACAACGTACTATTTGAAGATAAAGCCGGTGAGGTGTTTAAGATTTTAATGCAGGATTGTAACCTGCACACCATTCTACGTTTGCCAAGGGGCACGTTCACTCCGTATGCGCAAGGGGTAAAAGCAAACGTGATCTTCTTGCAAAAAGGGTTACCTACTGAGAACGTCTGGATCTTTGATGGCCGCAGCAATGTGGAAGGCGTGACCAAGAAAGACCGACCATTGAGTGATAAGCATTTTGAAGAATTTGAAAAGTGCTATGGTAAAGATCCTAACGGACAAAGCAAGCGCAAAGACTTAGGTGAAGAAGGCCGCTTTAGAAAATTCCATATCAAAGAAGTGCAGCAGCGGGACTACAAGCTGGACATTAACTGGCTGAAAGACGAAAGCCTGGACGATGCGGACTCATTACCTGAGCCTCAGATTTTAGCAACGGAGGCGATTACAGAATTGGAAGCCGTGGTGGATGATCTAAGAGAAGTATTAGCCTTGATGGAAAGCGATGGAGAATAGTTTACCTAAAGGATGGGAAGATGTTGAGCTTTCTTTCTTGGTCGATTACAAGAAGGGGAAGAAGCCAAAGAGGATGGAGAACAAACCTTTCAATGGTTCATTAGTATACTTAGACATTCGAGCAATCGAAAAAAAGAACGATGAAATATTTGTTGATGCTGAGACATCAAATGCAACCGATGAAAATGAATTAATCGTGGTTTGGGATGGTGCTCGTGCCGGATGGGTTGGAAAGAGTAGGAAAGGAGCACTAGGATCAACGCTTATGGGCTTAAGGCCAAAGATTGACAGAGATTATCTGTATAGATTCATTCAAACTCAATTCGATTATCTTCAAACAAATCATAGAGGTACCGGTATTCCACATGTGGATCCTGATATTTTTTGGAACATTAAAGTGCCCGTTGCGCCTGAGAAAGAACAACAACGCATTGTAGCCAAGCTGGATGAGTTGATGGGGAGGATAGATCGCAGCCGTGCCCGGTTAGAGCACATACCCAAAATTCTGAAACGCTTTCGACAAAGTATTCTTTCTGCTGCAGTTAGTGGTAAGTTGACGGAGGAGTGGAGGGAGAGGAATACCGAACAAAACATTTCAATAGAAGATGGTTTCGAAAAGGACGAAAACGGATGGATAATAATGAGAGCGGCAGATGCTTGCACTGAAGTTGCAAGTGGCTCAACTCCCCCCAATAACCCATTTACAAAAAAAGGCGATGTACCCTTTCTGAAGGTTTACAATATTGTGGATCAAAAGATTGATTTTGACTATAAACCACAATTTGTGAGTCGTGAGATTCATGAAACCAAACTAAAGAGATGCAAGTTATACCCGAATGATGTGATAATTAACATTGTTGGTCCGCCCCTCGGGAAGGTTGCAATGGTAACAAATCAATATCCTGAATGGAATATGAACCAGGCGCTTGTTTTATTTCGACCAAAGGAGTTTCTATTGCCAATCTATACCTTTTACATCCTAAATGAAGGAAGTGAAATTAAAAGGCTCGAAAATGAGTATCGCGGGAGTGCAGGCCAAACTAATATTTCACTCACCCAATGTAGAAATTTCATTTTCTCAATTCCTTCACTAGCGGAGCAAAAGGAGATAATACATAGGGTAGAAAAACTTTTAGCCTTAGCTGATAAAATTGAATCTCGCTATAGCAAAGCTAAAGTCCAGTTGGATAAACTACCGCAAAGTTTGTTGGCAAAGGCCTTCCGCGGTGAGCTGGTGCCGCAAGATGAAAATGATGAGTCGGCCTCAATTCTAATTGAAAAATTAGGAACGCAAAAATTATTGACGACTGAATCGAAAAAGATAAAAGGAAAATTAATTGCACCAAAAACAATTGTAAAGGAAACAACTATGAACCTTCAAGCCTTGATAGAATCTAAATTCAGAAAGAAAGAATTTTCTTTTGAAGATCTGCATAAGGAACTTCAAATTGATTATGAAGTCGCAAAGGAAGAATTGTTTAGTTTGCTCTCAACTAAGTTTCTGGAAATGTCATTTGATGCTAAAAAGGAGATGATGGTTTTTAAACGAAGGATCAAATAGTGCGACTGCTGAGATTATATATTGAAAAAGGAGATAGACGTCATATTTTAGATGGCTTTGATCAAACCTTTCCGGCATTTCGAAAGGACGAAAAACAAATATCTCCACTTGTATTTGTTGGACTTAATGGATCAGGAAAGTCCCAACTAATGGAAGCCATTACAGATATATTTTATTATTTGAATAATTATTTCAGAAAGGTTGATCCTATTAGAAAAAAAACAAATTTACGATTTGAGGTTGAGTATCTTATTACTGATCAGAGTAGAGTAAGGCACATTAAAATATCATGCCTTTCTGACAAATTAGTTATTTATGAAAATATTGACTCATCTGTAGTTGAGTTGACCGAAAGCGAGCAAGTCCTTAAGGTGCTCCCGAGACGAATTGTTGGATATACATCTGGGGAGAATGAGTCTTTAAGCCTTCGATTTCTCGACCTTATAAGTGAATATGAGAAGTATGTTTCAAAAGCAATAAGGTCAGGCTCAGATCCTGATAATGAAATTCCAGAATCAAGATTTCTTCTAATCAACTATTCCTCAAACATTAATATTCTAGTTGCTAATTTCCTTTTTAGATCAAGGTCGGAGTTAAAGCCATTTAGAGAGTATGCAAATATTAATTTCGTTGAATCATTCAGGATCACCATCCAGTTAAGGAGATCAACTGCTCCAAGAGATATTAAACTAACTGATGAACTTGCAGGGATTATTGATTCCATAAGGAAGTGCGCTACATGCTACGTTTACGATCCTGATAAGAACTCTTATACATTCGACTTTTGGGTAAATAACGAAACCTCCAGGGCGTTTCAAAAATATTTCAAATCGGCAATAGAATTGTATTTGGCTTTCGGAAAGTTAGAGCTTCTTAATAACCTAGTTATAAAGAAAGAGCATAGAGAAGAGGTGAAGAGAGTCCGAGAAAACTTAAGGCAGGTGGTCAAGTTACCAGAACCAGCTGAAAGTGATAAGGTTTTCAAATTTGAACTTGTTAGGTTATCCCTTTTAAAACCTAGAAATACCATTGATTATATTCAATTAAGCGATGGTGAGCATCAGTTTATTGAGGTTTTTGGTTCAGTAATGATGCTGAATGATGAAAATGTCCTTTATTTATTTGATGAGCCCGAAACTCATTTTAATCCACATTGGAGAGTTGAGTTTATCAAACTACTAAATAGCATTTGCAAGAAGGGATCTCAGGAATTTCTTATATCCACACATTCTCCTTTTATTCTCTCTGACACAAGGTCCGACAATATCTTTATCTTCTCTAAAGATGAAAAGAATGTTATTACTGCTAATAATCCTAAGGAGGAGACTTATGGTGCGTCATTCGATAAATTGGTTTCCCTTTGTTTCGATGTCAGACCACCAATTGCCAAACAATCTTTAGAAAAGCTTCAAGACTTGCAATCTAACGGCAGCTTGAAAGAAATTGAAAGTAGTTTAAATGGGTTTGGAGATTCCATCGAGAAATTTTATTTAATCCAACGGATGGAGGACTTAAAAGAGACAGCGAGGAAACGAAAAAAGAAAAAGTGAATGCTTTACAAGTACACCTACGTTCCCCATGCAGTTGACAACTTCCAAAGTTATATTGATCACTTCATTGATCATTGTTATCATGTTAGAAACTTAGGTCGGAATTTCAGGATCACTAATTGTGACGTAAACTTCGTACCTTATATTACGAGAGCGCCTCTTTTAAATAGAAAGCTTCGGGATTTTTTTCACGCTTTCACACGCAATCTTTCAACACCTCAACAGATCTTAGTTTATAATGTTTTTAAAAATTCAAACATGATTGAGGATGTTCTGAATAGAAAAATCAACATTGTAAAGTTATCAGGATTACCAGCGGTAATTAGAGATCCAGCAAAACAGCTCTTTATTTATTTGTACGAGAACACGCTCTATAATAATGGGATAAAGGAGCATTACCAATATTTCTATGACAATCAAACCGAATCCAATTTATGTCCATTTTGCGGGATTGAGCGTCTTAAGAACCCTTTAGACTATAAGCAAGACTATGACCACCTGATTTATAAGGATGAATATCCATTTGCCGCTGTGAATATGCTTAACCTGCTCCCCATCGGTCGGGATTGTAATACTATTTATAAGAAAACTAAAGACATTCTTTTTGACGGAAGCGGAAGGAGACGAACATTTTTATCACCTTATACAAATAAAAGAGAAATTAAAATTAAAGTAGGTAAGGCTTCTCGGATTCCAAACTACAAGAATAAGTTTGGAAAGTGGGACTTATTAATTAAGCCATCAAACGACTATACCAAAACTTGGAATGACGTCTTTGAAATCAAGCATCGATATGTGACCGAGGTGATAAATAATGATTATAATGACTGGCTTGTTAAGTTTATGAAACTTACAAAAGCGAACAATCCTAAAAGAACTCAATGGCCGAAGTCGTTTTTGAAATCGGCACTCAAAAGACATGCTAAGTCTTTTGACCCTGGGTATCACAATAATTTGGAATTTTTAAGAAATCCAATAATGAACTACTTAGCTGATTCTAATGATAAACTTTTCTTCAAATCATTAAGGACACAGTTAAAATTGCTTTGAAATAATCTATATGACAGAAAGGGACTTATTTATCGGAATAGCAAAAGAGCACGTTCTTCAAGCCATTTATCGAATTGATGAGGAAGGTTATCCCCCTATGAGGCGTTCAACAACTTATGATTTGGTTTACAATGGTAAGACGTATCCACCCAAGTACGTTATCTCTTTAGCGGGATTTTTCCGGAATGGCAAGTTCATTCACGAGAGTCTTTTTAGCGGTGGAGAAACAAGTGCCTCCTTTCCTTACTTAAGGGATTTAGGCTTTGATATCGTGACAAAGGAAGAAGCACTTAAGTTCGTTCAGTCAAGGCAAAATGCAAGTATTCAAAATAAGTATTTGGAAACCGACCATAATATGGAAGCGCCTACTTTTTTCACTCAAACTGATTTTGATCAATTAAAAAAATTTGCAGGTCAAGAGTATGATAAGAATATTCCTGGGATGGAAAAGACCTATCAGCACCTTAAATTATCCTATGCCAAAGTAGAGTATTGGGCTGAGCAGGTTGTTAAACAGGCATTCCAGGATGGTAGAATGAGTATCAGAAAAAGACCAACTAACCAGGCTAATAAATTTGAAGCTTACCAGTGGGCAAAATTGTATCCGAATGAGGATTTGCTCAATTGGAAGAACTTAGCGTATACGCTTACTTTTTCAAACAGGGAAGATCTTTGTGTAAAAATTGATAATGTAGGTCTGGGTGATAATGATCCAATAAGAAAGAAGTACTTTAACTATCGGGGTGAATTCTTTAGTTCCCCAATTGTAAAAATCTTTAAAAGAGATGAAGTATTGTCGATTGGTTGGGATGCACTAATTTCAAAGTCTGTAGATGCTATTAAGTCCTTAGAAACTGATTATGATAAGTTATTGCACTTGCTGGGATATAACGGAGAACAGAAGGCAGAAGAGACTAAAGCTAAGCCACATATTATAAACACGTTGAATACGATATTGTATGGCCCACCTGGCACTGGCAAGACTTACAACAGCATTGATTTGGCGGTGAGCATTGCAACTGGTAGTTCGTCTGATCACGCTTCTAATAAAGTTGAATTCGATAGGTTAAGGAAGGAAGGACAAATTGAGTTTGTTACTTTTCATCAGAACTATACGTATGAAGATTTCATGGTGGGCATTAAGCCGGACATTGATAATGCATTGCTCAGATTTGTTCCCTACAAGGGTATCTTTTACCAACTCTGCAAAAGGGCTAGAGATAACTATGAAGCCTCGAAATCAAGCAGTAAGTTACAATCTTATGAAGATCTCGTGGAAGACATGTTAACGCGCATTAGTGATGATCAACCTTTAGAACTTAAGACTAGAACCGGCAAACCTTTCTGGCTCACTGACTACACAGATAAAACCCTTTATTTAAGAAAGTCAACCGGAAGCGAAATCCACACACTCAGCATTTCCACCCTTATTGATGTAGCAGAAGGTAAACGGGAAATGGTCTCAGGTTTGGGTGCTTATTATTATCCTCTCATTGAATACCTGAATAAGAATAGAAAGTCTTCGGGAGAGTCTGTGGATTTGAAGAAGTATGTTTTGATCATTGATGAAATCAATAGGGCAAACATTTCAAAAGTATTTGGAGAACTAATAACCTTATTGGAGAATGACAAGCGTCTTGGGCAAGACAACGAGCTCAGGATTTCATTACCTAATGGTGAGAAGGACTTTGCCATACCACCCAATTTGCATGTAATCGGCACCATGAACACAGCCGATAAATCGATCGCCTTAATTGATATCGCGCTTAGAAGACGCTTTGAGTTTAAGGGTTACTATCCCATTTATGAAGGTTATGATCAGGAAGCAGCTACGTTACTGGAAAAGATTAACGAGAAAATCTATACTCTCAAGAATTCCTCAGATTACCTCATAGGTCATGCCTATTTTATGAATGGCAACAGATTGGAGCCAACACTTAGAAATAAGGTGATTCCATTGTTGATGGAGTACTTCTCTGGCAAGATCAATCTGGTGTGCGATATCTTCAAAGACACGGATTGGTCGGTAAGCTATAATTCAAAAACCTATTCCTGGGATATTCTGGCAAAAACTGAATGAGCCTTCTTTTTGAATATGGCAAATGGGAACCGGTCCAGAAGAAGGATGAATTAAAAACCTTTCTGCGCACCATCTGGCAGCAACGCAGTATGGAAGAGTTGGCTGAGGATGAGAACAATGAAGTCATCGATAGCAAGTATCAACCTTTCCTTCAATTTGATGATAACAGCATAAGAGCCAATAACTACATCGGCTTCATTCAACATGAGAATGAATTGATCGAGATTTACCCGAAAGTATTTAAGGGCTTTGAAAATCCCGATAGAAACTTGATGCTAAAGCATATTTTCTATTGGTTCTCTTACTGCCGAAAGTGGCGTTTTCCTTTCAATCAGGCTAACCTGGATAATCGTGATATAGACACATTTCCGGAATTGATCATTTATCTGATCGCCAATCAGTTTCTAGAAACAATCTCCACCCATCCCTTCATGCAATACCAGGCTGTTGAAGATCGGGTAACAACTCCAAGAGGAAGTATCAATTTCAACCGGTACATCAATAGAAGTATGGTTACCGGTAATTACCATCAGATTGAAGTAGATCATGAACCTTTCCTCTATGATAACAAGGTGAATAGGATCATTAAATACTGTGCACGGTTGCTGTTAAATCAGACTCGGTTTGCTGAGAATCAGCGGCTACTGCAAGAGATCGTCTTTGTTTTAGATGAAGTAGAGGACGTACCTGTCACAATTCACGATGCAAATTCTGTAAAGCTGAATCCTTTCTTTGATGACTACACGCTCATCATGGAAATGAGCAAGACTATCCTCAATCAACAAATCTATTCACACAACACCTACGATTTCTCGCAGTGGTGTTTGCTTTTTCCTATGGAGTACATCTTTGAGGATTTCCTGGCAGGCTTCCTGGAGACTCATTTTTCTGATCAATGGAAGGTAGAGTATCAAAAATCTAATGCTTATTTGTCCATCAATCCGCAAGTGTTTCAGATGCAACATGATATATTTCTAACAAATAGAAACACAGGCAAAGAGATTATCATTGATGCGAAATACAAACTCCGCGAATATTCAGAGAGCGATAAAAAGAAAGGAGTTGCGCAAGGGGATTTATATCAAGTGGTAAGTTACGCTTACAGAAGAGGGTGCAATAATGTGATCTTGATTTATCCAAATACGGATGAGTCACTTAAAGAGCCAAGTACATTCGAAGTTGATTCCGGTTTTTCAGGTAAAGATAAGATTAAAGTAAATGTTATTGAAATTCCATTTTGGTCAATGAACAATTTCAAAGACAGTGAAATGAATCTCAGAACTGAATTAATGAAATACTTAGATTATTAAGTTTAGCATGAAGAAATCAAGAATTATTTGGCTAACTGGAATTGTTGTCTTAGCCCTATTTTACTGGTGGGTATTTACTCGGCCATTTAATGAATATACTTCTTTAAAAGATGGCGCTCCAATTGGAGATGCAATTAATGGGTTAACAACTCCAATTATTGGTCTTCTTGGGTCTATTTTGGTTTATTTATCTTTCAGGGAACAAGTTAAAGCAAATCGAATACAGGTTCAATCGCTTAACGAACAGCGCGAACTAGATTTGTTTTATAAATTCTATGAAGAGTTAAAATCTGACTTGCAAAAAATTCAAAGTGAATATGGTACTAGGTATAAGCAACCTAGTGTGCTAGATTCAATGATGAACTATTTGTTAAATGATGGACCATCGCCATATGATGAGTTGCATGAATATATACAATACATATTTAATCAATTCACTTTTCTTGGTAAGAGAATAAATAGAGCAAAAAATCTTAATGACAGTGAGGTTGTCTATTTAATAGAAAAAACAATACGATTGTATGATTTATATTTTAAGGTTTACTATAATAAATTCTTTTCAAGATTATTTGAAAGTGAAAGTACTCAATCCTTCAAGAAGTCTTTTGAGAAAATTCATAAATTGATTCTTGAACTTGAAAAGTTGCATAGGGAGAAGAAAGAAAGCTTAAGAAAACAAAGTGTCGAATAAAATAAAGGCGAAAAGCTTTCGGCAATGATTTAAATTAAGTTGTGTGTTATCTGATTCAGAAATAACAGAGAAAGTATTTGAGATGGGTGATGAGCCGCTTACTCTATTCTCCGCAGAGTCACCCGCCTCGGGGACTCTGGCGGTATAGGAGTGCAACTAATCGCAGAGTCTTGAAGCAGTGACTTTGAGAAGAAATACTTTATCTTACATTTATGTTTTACCTCTATCAAAATCTAAGCCATGGAAAACTTAAAAAATATTGGCGTGGTTTTTTTCTGGGTTGGGTCCGTTGGGGCGGCTTTAACCAGTTCAGTGATGAATGAAGTGGAAACTAAATGGAAAGTAAAAATTTGTGAATACTTCATATTAATGTTTCTTATAATGATTCTCTTATCAGTTCCCTTAATCATCATAGGAGGATGGAATGAACCAAACAAAGGAGAGCAGCAGTATGAACCAGTTCGTATTCGGTAGAATTTTGGTTTGCAAAGGGTATCCGGTTTTCTTTGTAAATTGCTTTGATGAAAGGAACTAAAGGAAAGCTAATCTTAATTGGTATTGCTATACTTTTAATGATTCTTTATTATTCTGGCCCTAAAAAAGATAGTGTAGTTAAGTACTCACCGAGCGTTATTACTGAACGAAGCGGAGCAACGAGTTGGATATTTGAAAAAGAGGCACTCTTGATCTTGAAAATGATAAGAATTTTATTCATGATGTAAATGTTGCTTTAAGAGCTGCAGAACTACCTGAGATAAATACTTGGGTACCCGAAAAGTCTCTCTTGACTGGATATAGATTTGATAGAAGAAGTTATGAATGGTCTGATTACCCTTTAGGAGTATTGAATGTGCAAAGAGGTTATGCAGCTCATACTGGGATTTGGAAAATTACATTGCACAAAAAAGCAAGGAATTAGTTAAGCTTTCTTTTGTTTCTTGCGTTTGTTTTTATTTCAATTAAAATAAGCATATGAGTGGACAGTTAATTGTTATTATCATCAATTGTATTTACATTTTTCTGCTACTAATTATTTATTTTAAAGCTAAGCGGGAGAATAATTATGAATCTGATCTACTTGCGCCCCTTCCTTATCAAACTGCAGGCTTAACAATGGTTGTTATTTACGTGATTTGTTCGATGTTGCGCAATAGTGATATGTTTAACTATGAATTTTTAAATTTTGAAAAAGCAAATAGCCCGATGTTCGCCATATCTTTTTTAGGGCAGTTTATCTTACAGTTAATAATTCTTGTATTATATCTTATTCCAACAAGTAAGATATTGAGTGGCATCCATAATTGGTCAATATTGTTGATGATGCTTGCTGCTCTTTGGACGAGTTTGTTTAAATTTCGACCAATTGAATCAAATAAGATAGAATTATCAATTAAAGAAATCAGAACAATCAGCAAAGAGCTCACAAACTTCCAAGAAGACGTATCCAATAGAATTATAGGTGTAAATAAAAATATGGAGTCAATCTTAGCGGATCTCCGAAAGAAAGAAAGTGACTTGAATAAATTGAACACTATTTTGAACCAAAAGGAATCAGAACTTGATGAGATAAATTCAGTAATAACTCTGGATAAGAAAAAGGTTAATGACCTAATGAACTACATTGAAAAAGATGAAACTATCTGGGAAATTATTATGACTCATCTTTATACTTTTGGTATGGGTGTTTTTAGTGGTTATGTTGTTCTGTACCTGCCTTTGATTAAAAGACAAAAAAATCAAAGGAGTTAGAAGTATAAGAAGAAATATTTTCTAGCCTGCGGTCAGTCTTATTAAGCCACATTAGTTATCCTACTATTTTTAGGTAATCAACAATCCTCACCATCGCCAGCGTATCCCCCTTGTTGTTGTTGGTCGCCTGACCAACAATAACTCATAAAAAGTTGATACCGTTCTACAATTATTCATCTGTCCGCGCCAATTACTAAGAAGCCTAAACTTAACTTACCTATGGCGCGATGTTAATACCGTTTTTAATCCGTGGGCTAAAGCCCACGGCTACAAACATTAAACCCCTACGGGGTTAAAAGTCCATTTGTTTATTTAACTCATGGGTAGGACCCCCTGCCTGCATTGGCTAGTTTTAGGAGTAAGTATTCAACGTTGATTCATCGAGCATCTTGTCCGCGGTCGGTGTTATCACCGCATCGCTTTTTTTCAACTAACCCCTTCTCCTCCGAAGCGGCAGGTGATGAGGGGCTTTGGCTACCGATATTACTATAAAGTCTTAATAATTAAATTTTGAGTAATAACACTACTCATTATCTTCGTACAAGTCAAACTCTATTAAGTGGATAAGCAGGTTTTGATATAAAAGAAACAAGCAAATGTCTAAAAGATTCAGATCAAAAAGTGTTATTCCGAAAATCTCGTTTTGGAATATTGATGAAGAGCAGCCTTTCAATGCAGTTGTCTTTGAGTCCACCGCGCCACCTGATATGATGCAATACAAAGCGCATCAGAAGAATCATTTTGTGATTTCTTATACACTGAAAGGGTCCTTCAGAAGTTACATCGACTTTAAAGAGACGATAATACATCCAGGTGATGTGGGATTAGTCAACCCCAATCAAATACACTTTGTACGACCGGTAGACAAGAAGGTAATTAAGGTCATCATTCTTGCGTTCAACCGAACCTTTTTTAACCGCCTGAACCTGGGTGCGCGTGTGAAGGCGATAACGAATGATGCACAGGGAAACTTGACAATCCGTGCGCAGCAATATGACACCGATGTGACTCCATTGCTTATACGCACTGTCTTTAATGAATATAAAACCACACATAAGCTTACACCTACGCTCATTTCATTAATGTCACTGCTGGTTACTCGGATTTGTGAGCAAAATCAATCGCGCAAGGAATTGCCTAAAGATAACTTTATTTACTATTCATTTCTAAAGTTACTCGATGACCAGGTCACTTCAACACATCGCGTATCACATTATGCGGATGCTTTGCATATATCTGAGAAGAGTTTAAATCGCGCTTGCCAGGCCGTATCCCAACACTCAACACAAGCGATTATTCATCAGAAAATCAATTTCGAAGCAAAGCGTCAACTCATGTACGATCAGTCATCGGCTAAGGAGATTGCATATTCCGTAGGCTTTCCAGACCCGGTGCAGTTTTCAAAATTCTTTAAACAACACAACGGTCTCACACCGCTGGAATATAGGAAGAAAGCCCGCTCCGGCCGTTTGTCCTGAAATAACAATAGCTGTCCCGTATTAACAATACCCTGCCTTTGTCGCTTGCGTTAGAAATAATAAAAGCGTAAGTATGAATAAGGCATGGTCAATTTACTGTGGCGGCAGATTAAATAATCAGATCGCTGAAAATACTTCTTTCAGGATAACAACAGATGATGTACTCGATGACATTCTGCTAAGATCTGTTTCGGATAAACAATCCTTCGGACGTAAATTAAAGCGGCAACTATCCAGTCTGACTGTACATAATAGCGCCCTGAGCCCGTTATCTATTGCATTTCAATCGGCTGTTGTAGCGGGCGAGTCTGGCAAGCGGGAAGTTGAGTTGTCGGTGGTGGTCATGGATGATGTAAGTGATTCCATGCTTTGGCATTTTTTACTCAGGAGTGCCGAAGAAAATATTTCACTTGATAACCTCGATGAAATAGTAGCTCTCATTGTTAATCGCCTTTGCCCTGAGAGATTGGATAAAAAACACAAGGCTTGTCTGTAA
Source organism: Cyclobacteriaceae bacterium (assembly GCA_044229915.1). Taxonomy (GTDB): domain Bacteria; phylum Bacteroidota; class Bacteroidia; order Cytophagales; family Cyclobacteriaceae; genus ELB16-189. The sequence goes on along the minus strand of JBGASB010000001.1, from coordinate 498,057 downwards.
ATGACAATACCTCAATATTAAATAAGTCGTTTATAATACCAGGAAGCACGCTTGTAGGACGTAACGAAATCAGGTAAGCGAATAATTAATTTAACTAACTAAACTAAAGAACTATGATGACTATTGAGATAAAAAACCGGATGTACAGGAACATTGCCCTGCTGATTTTCTTATTGCTTATCTCGATTGTAGCCGCGTTTGCAAATGAGGCGGATACTGTGGTACTGAGCAATGATAAGGCGCAGATAAGCTGTGACCAACCAAGTCAAAGTATTAACATGATAAACAGATAACCATATGAAAAACGCAATTGTCTCTCTCATTTTTGTAATAACAACGATAGTTTCATTGGCTCAGGCCCAAGTGAATAATGAGTCATCTGTCCACCTTACATTCAAAGGAGTTCCTATTGATGGAACCCTCCGTGAGTATACGTTAAAAATGGAAAAGAATGGATTTACCCAAATAGGTTCTGAAGATGGAGTCTCCATATTAAGAGGTGACTTTGCATCTTATAAAAACTGTATTGTTGGAGTAGCAACATTAAAGCAAAAGGACTTGGTGAGTAAAATAACAGTGATATTTCCTGAACAAGATACCTGGTCAAGTCTTTCATCTAATTACTATTCATTGCTGGAGATGCTAACTGAAAAATATGGAAAACCGTCAGATACTGAGGAGCGATTCGATGGATATGAACCAAGAGATGACAATTCGAAAATGCTTGATGTTAAAATGGACAGATGTAAATATTACACCACCTATGAAACAGGGAAAGGGACAATTCAACTTTCAATCGAGCATGATGGAGTCACTAGTTGTTATGTGCTTTTAGCCTATTATGATAAGATCAATAGTGAAATAATCAAGAAAAATGCGTTGGGGGATCTGTAGTTAATAGGAACTGCCCATTTAGTAAAGTATAGAGGAGGAAGGTGTGCGAGTGGGGTGAAGAACACGAAAACGGTGCAAGAGCATCAACACGAGATAACCTTGATATTGTTGGTCGCCTGACCAACAAGTTTTCGGCCCGTGCTATAAAAAAGAAAATAATAACCATTAAAAATAAAAAAGATGAAACCAAAATTATTCAAACAAGGTATTATAACTATACCTATGATTATAATTATTTCAATAAGTATTATTACCATTTCTTCATGTAATGAAGACGAAATGGATAACATAATACCAGTAACTAATGACAGTTACTATGTGAAGTATGTTATAAAAGGCAACAGTACTTATGGTCGATTTAGTAATTGGTCAGTCACCACACCTCAAGGAAAATACGCAAATAGCGGTACTCAGGTAAGTGATTGGACTCAAACATTTGGGCCACTAAATAAAGGATTTAAATGTGATGTTCAAATCGGTAATTACATAGATGGAGCTCCCACTATTGAAATACAAGTTTCTAAAAACAAAGAACCATTTGCTTTAAAAGAATATAAAACAGGCGACTCAGCATCATATGCCATAGATTTTTGAACATGCCCCCTTTGTTGTTGTGGTCGCCTGACAAACAATTTTTCTTCTCTAAACTAAAAATCATTCTACCATCATCCATCTTTCGCATCCTCATCAATAATTCCTACATTCGGTAGTGCATTTTAAAGTTCCTACATCTGGCAAATGAAAATCTCTGATCCCAACCATCAGGAAATAGTGCAGCAAGTTGGTTTGCATCTCAACTATTATGATGATTTCAATTTCAAAAGATATATCTCTTATTCTTATGTGGATTCAGAAACGGAGGCTCGGGATGAAGTACATCGGATGCGTGAGCATGTGGCGCTGCATATAGAGTCAGGCCTGCGGGTTTCCTTCCTCACCTCAGAAAGTTATGATGGCAATTCGGTCGAATACATTGTGATCGATTGTTTTGTGTTTACACTTCAAAACCAGAAGCTCCGCGTTACTGCTATAGATTTGGAAAAGAAAGTATTTGAAACGCCTTCGGGCACACTTCCATTTAGTGCTGTTCGTAATACCGTGGATAAGAGCGATTGAAACAGGCCGTTTGAATCTCGATCTGATACAACCATTCGTGTTATTCACCAACAAATAACTTCTCCAAACTCAAATCATTCTACCATAATTCATCTATCCGCGCCAAATACTGTGTAGCCTAATCTTAACTTTTCTGTGGCGCGATGTTAATACTGCTATTTAATCCACGGGCTAAAGCCCGTGGCTACAAATATATCGCCCCTTCGGGGCTAAGATAATCTTCAGAGATTTTGATCATATGTCCGATATAGGCCGTTCATTACAAACATCAATCCGCAAGCTGGCGGGTTATAGTTCAATCATTCATTAAGCCCTTCCCCTCTTCCTGAGGTGAGGGGCCAGGCTTGCCAACCGCAGCAAAGCGTAGGTTGGGGTGAGGTTCTTGCCTTTGCCGAATCCGCCAAGTCGCGGAGCAGGCAGGCCCGGTATTACATTTCATGAATGAGGGTGATGTTTACCGATCTCCGGTTTCGGGTAAAGCGTTAAATGCACTTCTCTTTTCATCCATCCAGGCATTCGTTGCTTCGGGCGAATTCATTCTGTTGCGCATGTCATTCATTGCCTGGATATGCGCAGCATCTCCTTGCCCTACCATTTCCCGGGCGTGTTTGCTAACCATCATAGCGATCTCATCAAAAGTATTTGCGCTGAAAGTTTGGTTGCAGGCTCCACCTAATTGTTTACATGTCATCGTTTTCATTTTATTTCGCGTTAGCTAATAAAGATAGGAAAAAGCTTTGGTTGGGGATATTGCCCCTGGTTATTGTTGGTTCCGGTCGGTGTTAACACCGATCGGCAGGAAAGTTTGACATTAACGGGTTGTTAACATTTTATCCTGGCATTCCTTTCTATCTTTCAAATCTGATTTCAGTTGAAGTCAGCAATACCTTTTAACATAAAGTTGAATGAATAAAATCTTACCAGCTATCCTCTTGTTTTGCGCCACTGCTTACGCACAGGAAACTAAAGATGAAATTGATGGGCACACGTGGCAAGCCACGTACTCGCTCCCCACACCAAAAAATTGGAGTGTTGAGCGGTTTCCGGTTCCGCCTTCGTTCGCGCCATCCATAGCGTATAAGGGAGTTGAAGACATTCGGTTTGCACCCGGCTGGGCTAAGTCAGGCAGCGAGGAGTACTGGTCGTATGCCTTCTTATGGTATCTTGATGGTAAACCAATAGTAACCGAAGCGACTCTCGAGAAAGATTTGCAAGCGTATTACACAGGATTGTTTGAGGTGAACAGCGATAGTGCCCGGCTTGCGGCCTTGCAACCCATTTCGGTAACTACTAAATTTAAAGTAGACCACTCATCGGGAACTCAACCGGCATTTACCGGCACCGTTACCATGATAGATTATTTGACATACAAACCGATAACCCTGCATTGCCGTGTGCGATTAGGATCATGCAATGAACCTGATAAAGAGTTTGTGTTCTTTGAATTATCTCCACAGCCTTTTACCCACACCATTTGGAAATCCCTCGACCAGCTATGGCAAGACTTTGCTTGTAAGAAGTAAATCGTGAATTTGGTTTTAGCAGCCACGCCTCGAGGTTTGAAGAATTTAGATTGTTGGTCAGGCGACCAACAATAACGAAGGGGAGGCATGCATTATTTCTGATCCAGCTTGACACCCGCCAGGATAGCAACAGGTAGATCGTTTTCTCTTGGCACTAACGGACATGAATATCTCTCGTTATAGGCACAGTATGGATTATAGGCAAGATTAAAATTAATGATTACGGCATTGCCTTCTTTTGGAATGCGTAGTTCAAGATAACGGCCCCCGCCATAGGTTTCAACTCCTGTGGTAAGGTCGGTGAATGGAAGAAACAGGTAGTCTATATATTCGGGCTTGTTCATCAGGCTTTTAGACTGATATACCGGCAGGGAATAGAATTTTTCATGAAGTTGAAAGTGCGCAATGGCATAGGTGCGATATTCCTGAACGATGCTACCGGTTGCCTGCATAGGAACAAACAGTGAGTTGGGTGTGAGTGTCAGTTTGGCGTCAACCGCATAATCCAGGTCAATGGGGAAGAAGTTATGTTGCTTAAATTTTTTGAGGTCTGCGGGCTTCAGTGGAGATGTTGACTTATCGTGATATTCCTCATTCAGTTTTTTCTGAAAGGCAAGGATTTCATTTACAAGCGCCACAGAGTCACGTTGCGCATAGGAGGTAAGCGAGATGCTCATCAAGAAAAGAAACAAAAATTTCATAGAGATACTTTTTGTAAAGTTATAGATTAATCGTTTCTCCGGAAGATAGAATATTTACTCCACCTAACTTCACGTTCACTCACCTTTATTGGCTTCATGTCCAACAAAACAATCTACTAGAAATACAATCGCTCTACAATCACTCATCTATCCGCGCCAAATACTGCGTAGCCTAATCTTAACTTTTCTATGGCGCGATGTTAATACTGCTATTTAACCCACGGGCTAAAGCCCGTGGCTACAAATATCTCGCCCCTTCGGGGCTTAAGAATAGTGTTCAAATTAACATGCACAGTTAGCTCGATCTATTCTTCCAATTATTTTTGATAGGCTGCAGTATGAAACCTGAAGAGCGTTGGCCAGACAAAAAGGCGGGGTGGTGTGCAGGCAAGAGCGGGGAAGCATCTTTTTGTCTTGATTTTTTTTCGTTCTTTTTTGTATCAAGACAAAAAAGGACAAAGAGAATAAAAGAGATGCACTTTGATAGTACGCACTCTATCCTTTGTTAGTCAATGCAATTGTTCTATCACCACTCATCAATCCGCGCCAAATACTGTGCAGCCTAAACTTAACTTACCTGTGGCGCGTTTGACCTTCTCGCTTATAAACCATGGGCTAAAGCCCATGGCTACAAACATACCACCCCTCCGGGGTTGGCATACTTGTTAAATTTACTCTTCCCCTCTCCCCGGGGAGAGGGGCCAGGGGTGAGGGAATACATCTGCCAATAGGCGGAGCAGGCAGGGGTGAGGTCGCATTGCGTTGTTATTAATTTCCTTAACTTGAGTTTCAACCCTATTTCACATGCGCACTCTTTTCCCTTTGTTCATCATGCTTCTCCTGATCCTCGCAGGATGTAATCCGGGTGATAATTCATCCGCCCTTGATGATGATACAGAAGCCTGGTGGAAGACCACCACCGAACTCTCTAATGATGAAATGGAAGGCCGTGATACGGGTTCACCGGGCTATGCGCGTGCCGCAACAATCGTAGCCGAGCGATTAAAGGCCGCGGGCCTCGAACCATTGGGTGACAATGGCACCTGGTTTCAGGATGTACCAATGGCGGAAACTTCTATCACCCGTGCCACAATTACCGTGGGGGGTCGGCCGCTCCGGTTCTTGCATGATGTATATGCCTCACCCAACAACATTTCAGAATCAGTCAATGCACCCATTAAATACTGCGGCTATTGCGATTCCACCAGTACCCGTGATGTGAAGAATAAATTGGTGATCTGTCATGGCACCAATCGCGCTGGCCTGCCAAACAATGCAGATCGAATTCGCATCCTTACGGAAGCAGGTGCTTTAGGGGTGATCACAATCGCTGACCCCGGTTTTACGGTTGAACCACCGCGCTGGCCATTTGCTTATAGCAGAAGCATTACGCTGGCTGGCTCGCCCACGCTTCAACGCTCCTTACTAAATCTCAGACTTAATGCAGCTGCTTTAGATAAAGTGATTGCAGGAAGTGGACAAAATGCACAGGAACTTATTGACCTGGGTAGCCAGGGTAAACCACTGCCAACCTTTGAAGTACCCGATCAGCTGCAGGCAAGTTTTACAATATCATCCCGAACCTTGAACTCGCCAAATGTAATAGGTCGTTTACCCGGCACTGATCCCGGTCTGGCGAATCAGGCGATCGTACTCACGGCCCACCTGGATGGCTATGGGTATGGTGAACCCGTTGACGGTGACAGTCTTTATAATGGTACGTTAGATGATGCAGCGTACGTAGCACTTCTCATTCAATTGGCAGAAAGGCGAAAGGGAAAGGGATTTAACAGACCCCTGATCTTCGCTATCGTTACGGGTGAAGAGAAAGGATTGCTTGGGTCGCGCTATCTGATCCAACACCTGCCGGTACCGAAAGAAACAATCGCAGCGAACATCAACCTCGATCAACTCCGGCCCCTCTTTCCCTTGGAGTTGCTAACCGTGCATGCACTCGATGAGACTACCTTGGGTGACGATGCTGCTGCAGTAGCTTCGGGTTTACAGATTAAAGTCCAGAACGACCCCGAACCTGAACGTGGACTACTGATGCGTTCTGACCATTGGAACTTTATACAAGCCGGCATTCCCGCAGTCAACTTTGTATTTGGATTTCAGCCGGGCAGTGAGAGCGAGCGAATTTACCGGAAGTGGTATCGTGAGGGTTATCACACCCCTAAAGATGACCTTGTGCAAAATATCGATTGGGGTGCAGCGGCAAAGTTCAACGAGTTTTTTTATAGACTTGTAGCAACGGTGGCAGATGGCGCCACGGCTCCAGCATGGAAACCAGGCAGCAAACTACGGCCTGTTAATCCAGAGCAGTGATTGGTTATTTTTTTAGAGTCTGTCATTCCTTTGTTGTTGTTGGTCACCTAGTTGTTTAAAGTTCAATCATTCATCAAGCCCTTCCCCTCTCCTTGGGGAGAGGGGATGGGGTGAGGTCCCTTGCCTTTGTTGGTCTTCTTGACCAACAAACAACCTAGATTGAAAATGCAATTGTTCTATCACCACTCATCAATCCGCGCCAACTAGCGGGAAGCTCTTGCTTAACTTTCCTGTGGCGCGATTTTAATACCGCTTATAATCCACGGCCCCGACCTGTCGGGGCCGTGGCTACAAACATGTCACCCCTCCGGGGTGTAACACAATCCTTTATCCAACTCTTCCCCTCTCCCTAGGGAGAGGGGCCAGGGGTGAGGTGGGGGTGAGGTATCGTATGTTCCGGCATAGCAGATCGCATGTTCCGAGATAGCAGATCGTATGTTCCGGCATAGCAGGTCGTATATTCCGGCATAGCAGATCGCATGTTCCGAGATAGCAGATCGTATGTTCCGAGATAGCAGATCGTATGTTCCGAGATAGCAGATTGTATGTTACGAGATAGCAGATCGTATGTTACGAGATAGCAGATCGCATGTTACGAGATAGCAGATCGCATGTTACGAGATAGCAGACCGTATGTTACGAGATAGCAGATCGTATGTTACGAGATAGCAGATCGCATGTTCCGAGATAGCAGATCGTATGTTACGAGATGTCAGAGCGCATGTTTCAAAAAGTGATTGGAAGTGAGGTAGAGTAGCTAACTTTTGTGTATCAAAAAACTGGCGACATTTTCAACCACTCAGCGATTAATTTCTAAAGTCAGAAAAAAAAGTGCATAAGAACGTGCCAATGCATAAAACGTTGCGTGTAAATCAAAAAATAAATATTTCATTCTGAGGCATCAAAAGTGCATCCGAAAATTTTTGTGTTGCGTGTATTACAACAAACAATCAAAACACTTTTTTTATGAAAAGTACAACAGTAAAACAAGTGGCAACCTTCGAGGAGCTCTTAGGTTTCTGCCACGCCCATGGTGCCATGTACAATCCGAGCAAAGCTTCTATCTCCATCACTGCCCTGGAGTCTTTGTTCACATCGGCACAGCAATCGCTTGGGGCAGTGAAGTCTGCGTACACCGCCTATAACAATGCGGTGAACGATCGCCAGGAGATGTTCAACCGTCTCCCTGTTTTTGTTACCCGTATCGCGAATGCCCTTGCGGCCTCCGATGCGAGCAAGGCCACCCTTGAGGAAGCCTATGCGTATGTGAAAAAATTCCGTTCGCACCCTGTGCTACGCCCTCCGCTTACCGGTGAAGAAGCGAAGGAAATGAAAGCGCAGCCAAAGATGCGCAGGAATAGGCAAACCGACTTCAACTCGCGGGTCGACCAATTCACGGGTTTGTTGAAGGTGGTGAGTGCCGAACCCACCTATCAACCCAATGAAGACGACCTGAAGGTGGTAGCACTCGATGCCAGGCTGGACGAGTTACACCGGGCCAACACGAAAGTGATTGAGTTGCGGGTAGCCTTAAGTAATGCCCGGGCCGAACGCAACAAGATCCTCTATGCACCGCAAAGTGTGTATGATTCAGCGAAGGCGGTGAAGCACTATGTGAAAGCGGCATTTGGCTTTCGCAGTGTAGCCTACAACCAGATCCGGGGCCTTCGATTTGTCACTAAGAAAATAGCCTGATGCGGTTAACATGTGATCCCTGACCTCCGGTGATTGTAAGACGATTGCCGGAGGTTCCTTAAAAAATTAACCATTAATCATTAACCATTATCGAATGAGCCCTTAAAAAAACCATTATGAAAACGCTTAAACACCTCGTCCTCATCCCCATCCTCGCCTTCGCCATTCTTGCAATCACCTTCCTTGGCGGACTTTTCTTCGGCCGCACCAAACAAGGCCGGTCACCCCAACAACTTACGCTGGAGCAAATCCTTTCCATCCGCGAACTACACCTGGTAAAGCACACCTACACCGACTTGTTTTTTCTGCACCGCAAAAACGATCCGGCAAAACCCATCCGCGCGATGGTACAAGTACCCGTAACCATCACCGCTTACCTCAACTTAAAAGACATTGAACTGATGCGCTCAGGCGATAGTATCCGGCAAATTATTCTGCCCCGTGCCCGGTTGAATGAACCCGTATACCATATTAATAGTATGATCATTCGCGAAACCCGATCCTTTCAGATCCATGCCGGCCGGGATTTGTATCCATTAGTAGGAAATTATTTAGGCGAACTGGTAGCCACCCGCATCGACACGGCAAAACACCTGGCCGAAACAAACCGCATTTTAATTCAGGCGGAAGCCGAAGGCAAAGAATATGTGGAAGGGCTGCTGCATGCCTTAGGTCGCCAGGAAATCGTAGTAACATTTAATGATGAGAACGCAGACAAGGAAGTAGAAGAGTATCTCAGGGTGTTGAACAAGAATAAATTTGTTCCGTTGCACCGGCCCGCCTATAGTGCCCACCTCGATGCCATTCCATTTGGCTTTCTTCCCCTGCCGCGATAAAGCATTTCCGTCATTGGGCGAGTGATTGATCCACCAACTCTTCAAACCTAAAATCGTTCATTCAACTCTTCCCCTCTCCCTGGGGAGAGGGGTCAGGGGTGAGGGATTTTCCCCGCGGTCGTTGTTATCACCGAACCACCCTAACCTTGATAGTGATTGTCCGAATCTTAGTATGAAACCTGAAGAGCGTTGGCCAGACAAAAAGGCGGGGTGGTGAGCAGGCAAGAGCGGGGAAGCATCTTTTTGTCTTGATTTTTTTTCGTTCTTTTTTGTATCAAGACAAAAAAGGACAAAGAGAATAAAAACAGATGCTCTTTGATGTGAGCACTGAATTATTAAGAAACGCCTCGCCTTGTTGGTCTTCTTGACAAACAAACAGCCTAGATTGAAAATGCAATTGTTCTATCACCACTCATCAATCCGCGCCAACTTGCGTGAAGCTCTTGCTTAACTTTCCTATGGCGCGTTTATCACCTTGTCTTTCTAATCCGCGGGTTGAAACCCGCGGCTACAAATATTAAACCCCTACGGGGTTTTAGAAGCTCGATCCTAACTTTCTACTAAATCTGCTGCGAAGAACTTTGCATGACTTCTATAGCTGTCCCTATGTCTCGGTCTTCATTTTTTTTGAAACTCTTCCCCTCTCCCTGGGGAGAGGGGCCAGGGGTGAGGTCCCCTGCGCACCATAGATACCAACCACCATCCACATAATTCTAAACCTGACTCTCCATAGAATAGCCTATTTTTAACTTCCCATAATCAAAAACCTATGAAACAACTGACCTCCTTACTTTCCCTTGTATTGATCATACTTTCCGCATGCGGCCCAAAAGAAAAACCGCAGCTTACGGAAGCCGAACTGGTGGAAAAAGCAAAAGGCATCCATGACCGCGTGATTACCCTCGATACGCATGACGATATCAACACCACCAACTTTACAAGCGAAACGAATTATACCCAACGGCTCTCTACGCAGGTAAACCTTCCTAAAATGATAGAAGGCGGACTGGACGTAGCCTGGTTTATTGTGTACACCGGTCAGGGTGAGTTAACACCCGCGGGTTACGAAAAAGCCTATGCCAATGCAGATGATAAGTTCAAAGCGATTCACCGGTTGTGTGAAGAGATTGCGCCTGATAAAATTGAACTGGCCCTTACTTCTGCAGATGTAAGAAGAATAGCCGCATCGGGTAAAAAGGTGGCCATGATTGGTGTAGAGAATGCCTACCCGATTGGAACCGACATCAGCAGGGTAAAAGAATTTCACGATCGCGGGGCACGCTACATGTCGCTCGCGCATAATGGTCATAGTCAGTTGAGCGATTCAAACACCGGTGAAAGTGATAGCGTTTGGTTACATCATGGACTCAGTGATTTAGGGCGGCAAGCCATTGCCGAAATGAATAAGTGGGGCATTATGGTAGATCTTTCACATCCGTCAAAAGAAGCGAATCTGGAAATGATGCGTTTGTCTAAAGCGCCAGTCATTGCTTCGCATTCATCAGCCCGGGCACTAAACGATGTAAGCAGAAATTTAGATGATGAACAGTTGATGATGCTGAAAGAGAATGGCGGAGTGGTGCAGGCGGTGGCCTTCAGAAGTTATGTAAACACAGAAAAGAACAAAGCGAATAGTGAGAAGGCGGAGGCTGTGATGGCCGAAGTGGCCCAAGCGGAAGGTTTTGAAATTGTGCCGCGCTCGGCTGTGCGCGAAATGAGTGAGGAAGCGCGGGAAAAATATTTCGAAGGCTACCTGGCGATTCGTGAAAAAGCCAAACCAAGAATAGAACAAGAAGTAAATCCGGTGGCACCACCGGTAAATGTGGCCGATTTCGTAGATCATGTTGACTACCTCGTAAAGAAAATAGGATTAGAACATGTGGGCATCAGTTCCGACTTTGATGGGGGCGGAGGTGTAGAAGGTTGGAACGATGCCTCCGAAACATTTAATGTTACTTTGGAACTTGTGAAGCGCGGCTATACAGAAGAACAAATTGCAGCACTGTGGAGCGGTAATCTGCTACGCGTACTGGATGAGGTCCAAGAAATCGCCAAAAAGATTCAGGCTGGCGAGAAGCTGTAGAGTAAAAGTAACTCAGTCGTTAATTCAACTCTTCCCCTCTCCTTGCCTGCCAACCGAATCCGCCAACAGGCGGAGAAGGTTGGGAGAGGGGATGGCCTGCCTTCCGGATCCGCCAGCTGGCGGAGCAGGCAGGCCTGCCAACCGGAGCATAGCGTAGGTTGGGGGTGAGGTCTTTCTCTGGGTATAAAACCTTGTTTCAGATCATTAAGTCTTACTATTTTATACTACAATTAAACCCTGTGCTATGAAAGAGTTGTGTCCGCACAGACCGCAATCAATATTAAATTAAATTTCAAGCATCGTCTCTCGTAGAGGACGATGCGAAACGTAATAAAAATGTTTAGTACTTCACCCCCTCCCTAGGTCTGTGTCCGCACAGACCGGAATCAAAGATTAAGCTCTTTGTAATATCCGTGAGTTGCGGTATCTTGTCTTGAAACCATTCAACCAACCATTTTACCTGGGCTGATGCGATGGCCAAACCACCTCCTTGAATGGAGTAAAATTGAAATAGTAACACAACCTTAAAATTAAAGCTTATGAAAAAGTTTATGCTCGTTGTGTTATTCGTTCCCTCGGTATTTTACTGCGCACTTGCCCAACCGGTATTGCCAGTATTGCCTCTCGATTTTGAATCTAATACAATCTCATACACGTTTACTGATTTTCTGGGTGGGGCTGTCACTAAGATTGCTAACCCGCAAATCAACGGTATAAACACCAGCGCCACCGTTGCAAAAATGATTAAGAGCCCGGGCGAAGTTTATGGTGGAAGTTTTATAACCATGGCTTCTCCCATAAGCTTTGCAACCAACAAAATTATTAAAGTAAAAGTATTCTCTCCGGTAGCCGGTAAGAAGCTCCTATTGAAATTTGAAGGATCAGGGCCAACGTTTGAAAAAGAATCGGTAGGTATAACAACGGCTAATGTTTGGCAGGAACTAACGTTTGATTTTGCAGGAGTAGCCGGTGTAAACAATCTAAACAATAAGATAGTTTTCATATTTGACTTAGGGACGCAAGGTGATGGTACTGCAAATTCAACTTATTTATTTGACGATGTAGTGCAAACATCAAACTATGTCGGTGGTGTTACCAGTGACTACAACCTGGTATGGTCTGATGAATTTGTTGGTGTGGGTGCTCCTGCCAATGACCATTGGTTTCGTCAAACACAAATTCCTACACCCAGTGGTTGGTTCGGTAACGAACAACAACACTACACGAATAGAGATGTGAATTCATTCATTGCCAATGGGTATTTAAATATTGTCGCCAAAAAAGAGAGCTTTGCGGATCAGGGTCTCACCAAGCAATACACCTCTACCCGATTAAACTCTAAATACGCATTTAAGTATGGACGTGTGGATGTTCGGGCAAAGTTACCTGCCGGAAATGGTACATTCCCCGCAATCTGGATGCTGGGTAAGAACATCAACGAACCGGGTGCATACTTTGCCAGCCAATATGGTACAACAACCTGGCCGGCATGCGGAGAGATTGATATCATGGAGCATTGGGGCAACAATCCAAATGTAATTGCCCAATCCATACACACCCCTTCAAGTTTTGGTGGAACGGTAAATACAAATACTACGGCTATCTCTCAAGTGAGCACCACATTCCATGTCTATTCAATTTTCTGGGATGCAAATCAGATTCAGTTTTTAATAGACGATATCGCATTTTACACCTACAATCCAGTTGTAAAGAATGCCAGCACCTGGCCATTTGATAACCCTCAATATCTACTGCTTAATATTGCAATGGGTGGAGGCGGGGGTGCTATTGATCCGGCTTTCACGCAATCCACCATGGAAGTGGACTATGTAAGGGTGTATCAAAAGGGAGTAACACCCACAGTGATTACATTTCCTGCGATTACAACCAAAACCGTTGGCGACCCAGCGTTCGCATTAACCGCTACATCCAACTCAAGTTTGCCCGTCAGCTATACCACTACGTCCGATAAAATTACGATCAACGGAGCAACGGTAACCATTCTTAAAGCGGGAAGAGTTACCGTTACTGCCAGTCAGGATGGTAATGATGTTTACGCAGCCCCGGCTCTGGTAGAACAGAGTTTTTGTATCAAGCCGGTGAAACCTGTAATCACAATAAGTGGCACTAACACACAGACGGTACTCACATCAAGTGCTACATCCGGAAACCAATGGTTTTTAAATGGTACGGCAATCGCAGGGGCAGTTAATTCTACCTTATCGGCAACGAGCCCTGGCGTTTATACTGTGCAGGTAACAGTAGATGACTGCGTCAGTGACTTGTCTGGTGAGACCGTCCTGATTGTGACCGGTGACCTTAACGCATCATCGAATCAAGTAGATGTTTATCCCAATCCGGTCGAAAACTTTTTGGAGGTTCGTGGTCTGCAAGGTGAGGTGACAGACGCACGCCTCATAGATCTGACCGGGCGTTCCAACTCCCTGGTATTCGAAAGAATCGGTAAGATCTATCATGCGAATGTTCAGCATATCTCGCAAGGCGTTTACCTATTGCGCATTCAAGAGCGTGACAAGAATTACCAAATTAAAATCATCAGGAAATAATCTTCCCCTCGGTCTGTGTCCGCACAGACCCAAATCAATAGGCCAGGGGTGATGTCCTACTTCCTCTTCCTCGGTCTGTGTCCCCACAGACCGCAATAAATATTAAATTAAATTTCAAGCATCGTCTCTCGTAGAGGACGATGTGAAACGTAATAAAAATGTTTAGTGCGTCACTGTTAGTATCCTTCACCAACAAGCAACTACTGCGAATTGCGTTTCAATTTATGGTATTCTCTTGTTGCTCGTGTTATGACGAGATAGCCCTTTCAACTACTTACTTACTTACTACTTACTACTTTGAACTTTGAACTTTCTACTTTTAACTTTCAACTTATTTCTGATATTCAATTTTAGTAATCCGCCAGACAAACTGCTTCGCAGGAGTTTTAACAATCACTTCATCACCCACTTCTTTTTTCAGCAGCGCCTGCGCCATGGGCGAGTCCATCGAGATGTAATCTTTTGCGCCAATAAGTTCTTCACCCCCCACAATGCGGAAGCGGTTCTTCAGGACTTTATCTCCCGATAGCCATCGGGATTCAATTTCCACCCACGCCCCAAACATCACTTTGCCTTCCTGGTAGGGGCTATAGTGTACTACCTTCAGGTCATCGATGCATTTGCGTAAATAAAGAATGCGTTTGTCAATTTCGCGCAGGCGTTTTTTATTGTAATGATAATCTGCATTTTCAGAACGATCGCCAAGACTTGCTGCCCAGGTAACTTTTTGTGTGGTGTCTGGCCGCTCTACCCGCCACAACTGATCCAGCTCAGCTTTTAACTTCTCTAAACCTTCGGGCGTAATCAGCATTGTTTTCATGGAGTAATAATAACTATAATTCCACAAGTGTACTTTGCCTTTGGTATTTGAGTATCGCTCACCTTCAGGGTTCCCTTGTTTTGAGTTATACTTTCAAATTCATGCGCAAGTAGCCCGATCTATTCTTCTAATTATTTTTGATAGACTACAGTATGAAACCTGAAGAGCGTTGGCCAGACAAAAAGGCGGGGTGGTGTGCAAGCAAGAGCGGGGAAGCATCTTTTTGTCTTGACTTTTTTTCGTCCTTTTTTGTGTCAAGACAAAAAAGGACAAAGAGAATAAAAATAGATACTCTTTGATGTGAGTGTTGAATTATTAAGAAGCACCTTGCCCTTGTTGGCCTTATTGACTAACAAAACAACTCCTAGAAATACAGCTATCCTATCATCACTCATCAATCCGCGCCAACTAGCGAGAAGATCGATGCTGCTTACCTATGGCGCGATGTTAATACCGTTTTTAATCCACGGGCTAAAGCCCGTGGCTACAAATATGCAACCCCTCCGGGGTTTCAATTTTTTTCTGAAACTCTTCCCCTCTCCTTCGGAGAGGGGCCAGCCTGCCTGCCGAATCCGCCAGCTGGCGGAGTAGGCAGGGGGTGAGGTCACCTCGTTGCCGACATGCTCTCCATCTTAATAATATGCTTGCTGGCACGGTAGGCATCCGTGTTATAAAACCCGGATAGAATCCGGTGGGCAATTTGTTCCACAATTAACTCATCATCCGTTTTGCCTTCTTTGCCGCGCCAGAATACCCGCTGGGGGTGTCTCTTCATATCCTCTACATAGGATTTTGCGTGGGTAAACTGATCATCCGTAAAGGTGATGGTAAAGCAGGTTTTTACTTTTTGTGTATCCATAGCGATAGGGTATTTACAATTATTATGCCGTTGCCAATCAGCGATTTTACAAAAAAAATCAGACGTCTGTCAATAGCCGTGCCCGCTGGCGGGCATCCTTGTTCGGGTGTGGAACGTCAGATTAAAGCTTAATTTTGTGGTCCGCTATGAGAGATTACGAAATATATAGATTGAAGAACGGCATCCGGGTTATCCATAACCGGGTTTCTACTACTAAAATAGTACACTGTGGCATCATGCTTGATATTGGAAGTCGCGATGAGTCGACTACTAATCAGGGCATCGCGCACTTCTGGGAACACATGGCCTTTAAAGGCACCCGCAAGCGAAAAGCATTTCATATTCTCAATCGCCTCGAGTCGTTGGGCGGTGAACTGAATGCCTTTACGGATAAGGAGAAAATTCTATTCTATGCTTCCGTGCGTGATGATTACTTCGAACGTTCGATCGAGTTGCTTACGGATATCACATTCGATTCTATTTTTCCGGCAACCCAGATAGAAAAAGAACGCCATGTTATTCTTGAAGAGATGTCGATGTATCACGATGACCCGGATGATTCCTTACAGGATGAATTTGATGGAGTTGTTTTTGCGGGGCATCCCCTGGGCATGAACATCCTGGGCACCGATAAAACCATTCGGGCCTTTAAGCGAAAGGATTTCAGATCCTTTATTAAAGCGCACCTCGACACCCGTAGGATAGTCTTTTCGTGTGTAGGCAATATTTCCATGGAGCAGGTCATTCACATGGCCGAGAAGTACCTGGGTCACGTTCCAGCCTGCACTTCCAAAAAGAAGCGCGCTCACTTTGCAGGCTATAAGCCGAAAGAGGTTATTCAAAGGCGACCGGTGAAACAGGCCCGCTGCGCCCTGGGCCGTACGGCTTATTCATTTTCAGATGATAAAAGGAGTCCGTTCTATATGCTTACCAGTATTCTGGGCGGTTCGGGAATGAATTCGCGACTCAACCTGGCCTTGCGCGAAAAGCATGGATTCGTTTATTCCATCGGGGCTCTATATGTTCCCTTTACCGATACGGGGTTGTTTGTAATTTCGTTTGGTACCGAGCCTTCGCAAATGAAAAAAGGAATTGAGCTGGTGAAGCATGAGTTGAAAAGATTGCGTGACGAGCCGTTGGGAATAAAGCAATTGGCTTCAAGTAAGGAACAAATTCTGGGGCAAATTGCCATGGCCGAAGAGAACAACGTCAGCTTTATGATTATGATGGCGAAGAATCTGCTGGACCAGGGTCATGTTACTTCGTTGGAAGAAATTTTTGAACGCGTGAAAGGCACCTCGGCAATAAAACTACAGGAGCTGGCCAACGAAATGTTTGATGAACGTAAACTGAGTTATCTAATCATGGAGCCTAATCGTTAATGGATTTTTTACCAGATGATATTGCCCGGTATGTAGAAGAACATACCTCTCCTGAATCGGATTTGCTGAAAAGAATTAATCGGGATACTCATGCACAAATAATGATGCCCCGCATGTTGTCGGGCCATGTGCAAGGCAGGTTTCTGGCTATGATCAGTCAATTCATTAAACCTAAATTTATTTTGGAAATTGGAACCTATACAGGCTATTCTGCAATTTGTCTTGCCGAAGGGTTAGCGCCCGAAGGCAAACTTATTACACTGGATGTCAATGAAGAATTGGAGACTCGTGTGCGCGGCTACTTTCAGGAAGCGGAACTTGCAGAAAGAATCGATTATCGCATTGGCGATGCCGCGAAAATAATTCCAACGTTAGCGGTAATGTTTGATCTTGTTTTTATTGATGCCGACAAAGAGAATTATGCCCTATACTATGATCTGGTGTTTGATAAAATAAAACCGGGGGGCGCTATCCTTGCTGATAATGTCCTCTGGAGTGGTAAGGTAACGCAGGCTAAAGTTGATAAAGATACACGGGCTCTTATTGAGTTTAACAAAAAAGTAAATCTTGATAGTCGGGTTGAGAACCTATTACTTCCCTTGCGCGATGGGATCATGATGGTGCGCAAGAAATAAAATTTAAATAGTTGAATTGAGACAATAACTATCCATTATCCATTAATCATTGTCCATTATTAATTATTATTTAACTTTGTGCCAATGAGATTTTTAGCAGTCGCACTCATTTTTTTCGGAGTTGCTGCCTCACATGCCCAGACTCCTGAAGTGCCCCATAAGATGCATTTCGCAGACATGACACTCACCATTCGTGATGATGCCAGGCGCGAAATACAGCAAGATGTGGACGCGATGACGAAATACCCCCGCTATTTTGGTGTGAAGGTAGAACGTGCCAAAACCTATTTTCCGATTATCGAAAAGATCTTCGCAGAAGAAAGACTCCCCGAAGATTTTAAATACCTCGCCCTTCAGGAAAGTGCGTTGATTTCCGATGCCGTCTCAGTCTCCAATGCAGTTGGGTTCTGGCAATTCAAAGATTTTACAGCTATGGAAATGGGCCTGCGGGTGGATAACGAAATTGATGAACGTAAGAACATCTATTCATCAACCCGGGGAGCTGCCCAGTATTTAAAAAAGAACAACTACCTGTTTAATAACTGGTTGTTGGCCTTGCAGTCGTATCAAATGGGCGGTGGAGGCGTTCAGCGCTCGATGGGCGATCAATACAATGGAGCCCGCCACATGGAAATCACTTCCGATACCTACTGGTATGTGAAAAAATTTCTGGCCCATAAGATCGCTTATGAAGGTTTGATAAAGGGCGAGCCCCAGGTTAAAGTAGTTCAGTTCCAGACCCAATCACCCAAAACCCTGCCCCAGTTGGCAACAGAATTGTCCATTGATGAAGCTACCCTGAAGGAGTATAATAAATGGGTGCTCACAGATAAAATCCCGGCTGATAAATCATATTCCGTAATTGTTCCCAGCGGGCAGTTGACTAAGGAATTTAATACGCTCGTGCTTGCCTCAACCAAAGGCTCGCAGGCCGAACCGATCGCTACAAAACCAACGCTAGAGAAAAAGCAGATCAATGGGGTGCTGGCAATTAAAGCAGCGGCCGGAGAAACTACCAGTGCACTGGCAACAAGAGGCAATGTATCACTATCCGAATTTTTAAAATACAATGAGATCGCGGTCGATCATGAACTTCAGGCCGGATCATTTTATTTCCTTCAGAAAAAGAAAACAAAGTCAGATCAATTGAAACATACTGTAAAGGCTGATGAGAACCTTTGGGCAATTAGTCAGGAGTATGGAGTGCAACTTAGGCGACTAAAGAAATTAAACCGGATTTCTGATTCCAATGCGCTAAGACCCGGAGAGGTGGTTTGGCTAAATACAAAAAGACCGGTTCAGGAATCAGCTTTGCAACCGGTGTTAACAGAAGAGGCCGAGGTTGTGGTAGTGGATGATGATTCCTTCTTTGGGTGGGAAGTAAAACCGAAAACAGGAATTGAAGTGAATAAAAGCGAGGTGAAACCAATACCGGTGGAACCGGTTGCTGCTAAACAGGAATTGGTAATTGCAACTACCCCGCAGGATGGGCTTCATCAGGTAAAGCCCGGTGAAACCTTATATTCAATTTCCAAAAACTATGGTGTTAAAGTGACTGAGCTGCTTACTTGGAATCAGTTAGATATTAATACCGGACTTAAGCCGGGGCAGTCTTTAAAAGTAGCCCCCACTGTAATTTCGAGCACCGAAGACACAACCAACAACAGCAAGACCACTTCACCTGCCTTTATCATTTACGAGGTAAAGCCAACCGACACACTGTATAGTGTTGCCCGGGAGTATAATGTCACGATCAAGGAATTGATGGACTGGAATCAGAAAGAGAATTTTAGCCTTGCTCAAGGTGAAAAGCTCAGGATTTTGACTCGCTGAATTCTGTTTTTTTTACTTTTTTGACCAAATACTTACTTACCCCCCCTGCAGCTTAGCCAAAAGTTTAGGATGTGATAAAAAAGGATAATTTTGTGGAAGTTGATTTTGCGGATTGCTAAGCAAGTGAATGGAAATGGAAACCACTACAAAGACAATTGATCTCGTTTTGTTGGTAGATGACAATGACACGGACAATTTTATAAGTAAGCGAATTATTGAGATTACCAAGTTTGCCAGAAGGGTAGAAGTGAAGGGTTCCGGAAAAGGAGCGTTAGACTATCTGAAAGAGCATCAAAGTAATCCGGAGGATATTCCGAATATTATTTTCCTCGACATTAACATGCCCATCGTAGATGGCTTTGTGTTTCTCTATGAATTCGAAAAGTTTAATGAATTGGTAAGAAGTAAGTGTAAAGTAATCATTCTCTCCAGTTCTGATAACAAACGCGATATCGATAAGATTGTCAACAACAATCACGTCATCAAGTTTATCACCAAGCCTCTTACCGAGGTAGCCCTTGATGAGATAAGGCTCAATAATATCTGAACATCGCTTTCAGATATTTGTTATTTTTACAGCCTTAAACCAATTTCTATGAATTCAAGCCGGTTCATTAAAGCTCTTGCTTTTACAATTTCTTGCATTGTTGCTTCCGCGCTAAGCGCGACAGCCCAGGTAATTAAAGTCGACTCTACTACGTATTGGAAAAAGGCCTTCAGAACCGGACTTAATATCAACCAGGCATCCTTTTCGTCAAACTGGAAAGCGGGCGGTGTGAATTCGTTTGGGTTTAATGGGTTGCTTAACTATAAAGCGAATTATAAGAAAAACAAAACCTCCTGGGATAATCAGTTCGACTTTCTGTATGGAATGGTTAACAATGCAGGTCAGGGCTACCGTAAAACCCTCGACCGCATTTATATGGAAACCAAGGTGGGGCATGACCTGAATAAGAACTGGAGTTTGACGACTTCGATAAACTTTCAATCACAGTTTGCAAAAGGTTATAAATATGATAAGGATGTTAATGGAGTAGAAGTAGGATCGCTAATCTCAGATTTTTTTGCTCCGGCTTTCATTACCTCTGCCTGGGGTTTTGAATATCACCCGGTAGATTATTTTAAAGTGACCCTCTCTCCATTTTCTCCACGTGTTACCGTGGTATCGGATAATAACGGTCGCTTCGCTGCAGTAGACCCATTAAAACCTTATGGAGTAAATGTGGGCGAAAGCACGCGCTACGAATGGCTGGCTTTTCAGATGCAGGCTGAGTTCAATAAGGACATTGCTCAAAACCTGAATTTAAAATTTCGCTATTTAATGTTCGCCAACTACGAGACGCTTGATTTAAAAACGATCGATCACCGTCTTGATATCGGCCTCACTGCTAAGGTGAACAGGTTTATGAATGTTACGCTGGGTGGGATTTTAATTTACGATTACGATCAGGATAGCGGTGTTCAACTCGCAGAAGCTTTTAGCTTAGGTATAGCATACACCTTCCAGAACTTCGAAGAGAAGAAATAAGTGATTTAGGTTTCGGAACCGTCTTACAAGTTTTTATGTAATGGTCAGCCTGAGCTTGGTCGAAGACTATTTGATTCAAAATAAGTTTCGACAGCTCAACTGGACATCCTCAGTAACTTTAGGTATTTTTTATCTTCGCATATGATTGAAATCAGGGAAGCAACGCTGCAAGATATACCTGCCCTGCGCGAGGTAGCGATCTCTTCCTATGCAGATACCTTTTCTGCATCCAATACTCCCGAAAACATGGAAGCTTTTTTTAAGTCATCCTATAGCCTGGCGGCTTTGGAAAAAGAGTTTCATGAACCCAATTCATGCATTTACCTGGCGTGGGCGGCCGATCAACTGGTCGGATTTGTAAGGGTGCGCGAATGTGACGAGGTTAAAAACTTGCTGGGTGATAATACGCTGGAACTCCAACGATTGTATGTACTTACTTCGGCCCAGGGCAAATCGGTGGGCAGATTGTTGATGGAGGCAGCATTAACATATGCCATCCGGAAGAAGTATGATTGGATCTGGCTTGGCGTGTGGGAACAAAATTTTAAAGCTCAGCGCTTTTACGAGGCCTGGGGCTTCGAAAAATTTTCGGAGCATACCTTCTGGATGGGCGATGATCCTCAAATAGATTGGCTGTTGTGTAGAAAACCGTGATCGGGCAAGCTGGCTCCCGGTTTTATCTTGTCCTTTAATTTTCCAATCTTTCATTTCAAAACAAATGAATTATGTCAAAAGAGAAATTCATTGAGTCAATTTCGAAATCCTATTCAATAGCCGGAGCTTCTATTTACCTGGGAGCGGGCGTTTATCAGGGCGAAATTCTGAGCGCTGCAAAAGTCAATTTGCCTTTGCGGATGATGAATCGTCACGGATTGGTTACCGGTGCAACAGGTTCAGGGAAAACGCGCACCCTTCAATTACTTGCCGAACAACTTTCTGCAGCTGGTGTGTCGGTGTTTATGCCCGACATGAAAGGCGACATTTCGGGAATGGCAAAAGAGGGATTGATCAATGATAAAATAAATGAACGCGCAACTGCGCTGGGTATAAATTATAGTCCGTCAGGCTATCCGGTTGAGCTGTATTCGCTGAGTGGAAAACTAGGCGCCCAGATGCGGGCTACGGTAACTGAGTTCGGACCCGTGCTGTTAAGCAAAGTATTAGAGTTAAATGAAGTGCAGAGTGGCGTGCTCATGATTTTATTTAAGTATGCCGATGATAAAGATTTGCCGATTGTTGATCTCAATGATTTGAAGAAAGTGCTTAACTATCTATCAGAAGGAGCTGGTGCAGCCGAAATAAAAAATGATTACGGTAAAATTTCATCGGCTACAGCCAGCACCATTCTGAGGAAGATTGTTGCACTTGAACAGCAGGGGGTGCATCACATCTTCGGAGAAAAGTCTTTTGACATTGATGATCTGTTTGAGAAAGTAGATGGCCGTGGAGTGATTAGCCTGTTGAATGTTTCTGATATTCAAAGTCAACCCGCCATTTTTTCGACCTTCATGCTTGCCTTGCTGGCTGAATTATATCAGGCGTTGCCAGAAGCCGGTGACCTGGACAAACCTAAACTGATTTTCTTTTTTGATGAGGCGCACTTACTTTTCAAAGATGCACCCAAGGCATTTATGGATCAGATCGATCAGATCATTCGGCTCATTCGATCAAAAGGAGTTGGCGTATTTTTTTGTACCCAGCTTACGCAAGATGTTCCGGCCAATGTATTGGCTCAATTGGGTAATCGGGTACATCATGTTATCCGGGCTTTTACCCCCAATGATGTGAAAGCGTTAAAGGAAACCATCAAGACATTTCCCAGGTCGGAGTATTATGACATGGAGCAACAGTTTACTCAACTGGGTACCGGCCAGGCATTTATTACGGTTCTAAACGAAAAAGGAATACCCACTGAAACGGTGGTTACGCATTTGAGTCCGCCAACTTCTTTTATGGGGCCACTTACTCCGCAAGAGTACCAGGCACAACTCGAAGGATCCGATCTCAATAAGAAATACAAAGAGACCATAGACCCGCGAAGTGCGTTTGAAATGCTGGAAGAAAAAATGAATGCGGCCCGGAAAGAAGAGGAGGAAACGAAACGTGAAGTTCAAGAGACAAAGTCTTCCTCAACCCGATCCCGTCAGGAGAAAAGCACCTTTGATGAAGTGTTGGCTTCACCGGTTACAAAGCAAATTGGTCGCGAGTTGGTGCGCGGTGTGTTTGGGATGTTGTTTGGAACAACACCAAGAAGAACTTCGAGAAGAAGGTATTAATGCTTGTTCATTAAGTATTTCTTGGGAGTAATCCCATACTTCTTTTTGAAGGCTGCAATAAAGTGACTTGGATTCGTATACCCGATTTGATAAGCAACTTCATTAACCTGGTATTTGGCCGAATCCAAAAGCACCCGGGCATGATCTAATTTGTGATCGAGTAAGTAGCCAAAAACAGTGTTGCCATAAATTTCCTTAAATCCAACCTTCAATTGATATTCATTTAGGCCTGCAATCCTTGCCAACTCTTTCAACCCAGGCGGTGTCTCCATATGCTTTAGTACATACTCCTTAGCATTTTTTATTTTGCGAACCGTCTCCTGATCGTTGAGAAATGGGCAATTCTCTGTATCGGTTTTCTTTTCTGAAAAGTACAAGCCTAATAGCTCAAGCGCCTTTCCATGATAATATAACTTCTCTGCGTTCTCACTTAGTGTTACCGTAAATAATTGGTTAAGTACCACATAGAGTTGAGCTGGGATTTCACGCTCATCGTAGAACTTGGTTTTGGCGTTTTCTGGCTTTAAAAACGGCAGCGCATCGTGGGTAAAGAGCTTGTGAAGACTATCCAGCATTATGGAGAGAGCGACAATCCGGGTCTCGGGTGCAAGACGCAGTTCAAAGGGCAAATCACTTTCCGGATTATAGAAGAAGTAATTATGTTGTTTTTCAATTTGACGACTGTAATGTGGACTGAAAGCAAAGATGGCCGATCCTTCCAGGCAGAAATAAAAGTGAATGATATTCCGGCTAACCTTCGTATCGATACCCATCCAATCAGAACCCTTGTTTTCAGCTGTTTGAAGGGTTAAATCCTCACGTTCAAGCAGGTTCTTAAAACTACTTTTATGGGTATTTATCCCTACAGGTAGGAGTGTATGTAAATCGTTCATTGAATAAAATAACAAAAATCAGTAGCATAATAACCAAATTAATAAGATTTGGTTCAAAAATACCAAATTATTGCACGGCCACCCGAGGTTAATGCTTAAGGCATTAATTATCCATTTCGGGGCATTTTTTAAAAGATGGTAATCTAATCTTTGCCCCCGTGAAACATGTGTCCACCTTTAAGTTATCCCTCGCCAGCCTTTTAGGTCTCGCTTTTCTGATCAGCCATGGCCAGGAGATTGTTCCCGACACTTTAAAGTCAAAGGAGTTGGAAGCAGTTGTGGTAACGGCTACCCGTAATGAACGGACTATGGGAGCGCTTCCTATGCCAGTTTCATTGATTGCTAAGAATCAAATCAAAACGATGGGGTCATTACGACTCAATGATGTGCTTACTGAACAGACCGGATTGGTCGTAGTACCCCAGGTAAATGCTCAGGGCAATGGGATTCAGATTCAGGGATTCAACCCGGATTATACACTCATACTTATTGATGGGGAGCCAATCATTGGTCGGTATACCGGATCATTGGAGTTGAGTCGTATTGCCATTGGAAACATAAAGCAAATAGAAATTGTGAAAGGCCCATCATCCAGTTTGTATGGTTCGGATGCTTTGGCAGGAGTAATTAATATAATAACAGACAGGCCCCAGGAAACCAGGGCAAACATGGCCGTAAGATATGGCACCAATAATACGCTGGATGTAAATGGTGATATGGGTTTTACAAAAAAGAAGTTAGGAGTTTATGTATTTGGTAATCGCTACCATACGGACGGCTATGATCTCTCGCCACAAAACTTTGGTAAAACGGTTTCCCCGTTTACCAACTATACATTAAATACTAAAATTACTTACAAGTTTAGTCCATTAACGGATATCAGTTTAGCGGGTCGGTTTTTTAACGAAGATCAGGTATTCAATTTTGAGGTGGAATCAAACGGAAGCCGAATTCGAACCTCAGGAAATGGCAATACCCGCGATTGGAATTTTAACCCCGTGCTTACTCATCGGTTTTCAGATAAGCTTAAGACCGTTGCCCGGTTTTATTCAACACACTATCAAACAGAAACCTATTTAAATCTGGAATCGGATGGTAGCAGATATTACGAAGATGATTTTAAGCAATCGTTTACCCGTCCAGAACTTAATGCTGAATACTTCTTTAACGACAGAAATATTTTAACCCTTGGTGGAGGCTATATCAGTGAGATGGTTCAAACCTCGCGCTATGGTGACGAGGAAAAACGATACCAGGGAACCACCTATGGGTTTTTTCAGCATGAGTGGCTTCCGGTAGAAAAACTATCCGTAATTGTTGGCGGCCGATATGATTACAACACGATTTATGGCGGCCAGTTTAGCCCAAAGTTATCTTCACGTTATGAACTAAATAAGAAAGTCACTTTTAAGGTAAGTGGTGGCGTTGGATTTAAGGCCCCGGATTTTCGTCAACTATATTTCAACTTTAACAATTCAGCAGCGGGCGGGTACAGTGTGCTAGGTACCGAAGTGGCAGTCGATCGGCTGGCAGAGCTTGAGGCAGCAGGACAAATTCAAACATATTTATTTGATCCCTCCCAGTTAGGCGATCTGCAAGCCGAACGATCCATTTCAATTAATGCCGGTGCCGATGTGGAAATTCTCCCTTCATTGAAAATGGACCTGAATGTTTTTCATAACAGCATAAACAACCTGATTGAAACGCAGGCGGTGGCAATCACTACATCGGGTCAAAGTATTTACAGTTATCGGAATATTTTACGAGCCTATACACAGGGACTTGAATCAAATTTCTCATATCCAGTAGGGAAGTATCTCAATCTTTCAGTAGGCTATCAATTATTGTATGCCAAAGACAAAGATGTAGTGGAAGCTGTGAAGGCTGGGGATGTGTATTGGCGCGATCCAAATACCCTGGTAACAAAGCGATTAAAGCCAGATGAATATTTTGGTTTATACAATCGCTCACGGAATATGGGCAACTTCAAAGTGTTTTATAGTCATAAACCGAGTGGATGGGAGGGAAGTATGCGGGTTATTTATCGTGGTAAGTATGGCATTGGAAATATCCGGGGCAATATTCAGGGTGAGATTATTCCGCCTTCTGATACTAATAGCAATTCCATCCTGGATGTATATGATGAATTTGTCAACGGCTATGCATTGGTAAATATTTCTATAGCGAAAACCATTAAGAGTGCGATACGACTTCAGATGGGTGTAGATAATTTATTTGATTACACAGAACCGGTGCTGATTCCGAATCTCCCCGGGCGACTCTATTATGGGAGTGTGAGCTACTCGTTTTCAAAAAAGAATGTTAAACCTTAATTAATTTATATAAACCATGAATTCAGTAAAATCAATTTTGTCATTAGTAATAATAGCCGGTTTTGTAGCAACCTTCATTGGATGTAGTGAAAACGAAGATCCACTTCCTGTAATTGCCACTACGTTTAGTAATTTGGCTGCCGACCCAGGTACCGGGTTTAATCCTACCACAGGTCAGCCCACCGGCCTTACGAGACAATTTACTTTTTTTAGTTTTAAGACCGGAGATGTCGTAGCCCATACAGACAGCGCAACCAATAAATGGGATCTTGGATTCAATGGTACTACGATTATAGTAAACAGTGCTACTAGTGGCCCGGGTACTACGCAAGCACAAATCATAAGTGGTATTTTCGATGAACTGACTACGGCACCAGCGGATGGATATAAATCAGATAATGACGTTGCCCCCATTGCCGGTGCTCCTAATGCCAATCTCGCGATACCAACGGGTTCTGGTCAGGGATGGTACACCTATGACGGAGCCAATATGGTAAATAAGCCAACCGCTGGAAAGATCATCGTGGTGAAAACTTCGGAGGGTCGGTTTGCAAAAATGGAAATCCTGAGCTATTACAAGGACGCTCCCGCTAACCCCACATTCAATAACACGGCCAGGTATTATACATTCCGTTATGTGTACCAGCCTAACGAGACCACTTCGTTCAACTAATTGTTTATTACTTTAGTGATGTAGGCTTGTGATAAGAGGAAAGAAATACTTTCCTCTTATATTAAAGGCTAAGTTATAAAGGAGTTAATGATAGGGGAAGGTGCGATTTCAATTACATGAAGTAAATATCTGGATATGAAAAGTAGGGTAAGTAATTTACGATTGATTGGATTTATAGAAGGGGTTTCCTTTTTGGTTTTACTATTGATAGCAATGCCGTTGAAGTATTATTGGGATTTTCCAATGGCTGTAAAAATAACAGGGTGGATACATGGTGTGTTGTTCATTCTATATATTGTTGCTGTATTGATGGCAATCAAAGCAATGGAGTGGGGTTTCTTTTCTGTAGTAGTGGCTTTAGGCGCCTCACTTATCCCGATCGGTACATTTGTACTCGACCGATCCTTGAAAAGGAGAGAACAGGAATTAGATTCTTGAAGATTGAGCTATTAGCAAATCCAATCTATAGGGCCTTTACTAACTTGAAAGGCAGCATAAAAATCGCCCGAATGAGATTGAAAATTCCTTCGATGGTAATTCCAATTAACCGGAAGGGTAACAGGATCAACCAGAAGAGCGGGAAAAGGAAAAGCATAATAAGGGCCAGCGGCCAGCACAGCACAAAAAGGATAAAGAAAAGTGCCAGGGCAATAAATGTTCTCACAGCAATCAATTTAGATTCGGAGGTTTCATTAGCAAAATGGTGGCCAGATTTGAATTCAATCAAAAATGAATAAAATGAAAGGCTCACCTATGTCATCTATCCGATAATGTACAGTTTGCTGAACGGAATTGCACACAATCGAGTTCGACTTATTTAAGTCTGGCAATGTCTTAGAGAAGTTGATCAATAATTAGCGAGCGATCACTTCATAGGTTTTAAATGAAGAACTCATTGGCGGTTTTATGCCTTGCTCTCTTGCTTTGCGGATGTCTTCGAAACCCCGCTTGTGGCCTTCCAAAAATTCTGGTGAAGTTGTCCAGGTTTTAAAAGCAGCTTCGGAAGCCCAATGACTCACTATTAAATATTCTCCCTCGCCATTCTGTCTTAATACCTGCATGTCAACAAAACCGGGCATCTTGTCGATAGCTTTTGCCCTTGACGCAAAAAGTTCTTCAAACCGCTCGCGGTAATTCGGTTCGCATTGAATGTAATTGATTGCAACAAATTTCTTCTCCATATTTATTTAGAATTATTCTTAATAGCCTCAAATATGGATGACTAGTTCTATAAATCCAAATTATTTGGAATAATTCTAAATAGATAAAACGAGCTTTTGGAGCTAAAAATCAGGATCTAGCCCTAGTTTATCCTTTAATTCCTTAAGTAAGGGGTTCTTTTCTGCCAGGTGCTCAAACTTCTCTTTATTAGTATACGCTATTTTTTTACCCTGTTGTTGCTCTTGCATATGGCCTTCCACCTGCAGGCTATTATTGCCGAGCTTTTCTCGTAAATAGGTGAGTAGTTCCTGTTTGATTGAAGTCAGGATGGGTTCTTCAATGGGATTGGTTAGCGAAAGGGTAATAAGATTGTTTCGAAATGTAAAGGGCTGATTTAATAGGTGGTATTCAGCCATCTGATTTTTTTTCGTTTCCGCATACACTGTCCACACCTGTCGCAATTGATTTTCATTAACAGGGGCCTCTGCTTTAGTCTGCGTTCCGTTTTTATCTTCTTTCTTGGTTTCTTCTTTGGGCTGTCCTTTTAAGATACTTCCCAGGTTGATAGTTGTTTTAGGTCGGGCCTCCTTAGCCGGGATTTCTTTTGGACTTGTTTCAATTACGGTAGGTTCCGTAACAATTGGTTCGAAATCCAAATTAGAATTTACAGGAGGCTCGGTAGGTAAAAGGGACCGAGCCGGCTCTAATTCATTTTTTTTTTTAACCCCTCCTGAGAAGGAGCGGCACCATTGCCTTTAAATACGGAATGAACATGCGCCATTTTCATTAATGCCAACTCAACCAGCAGTCTTTGATTTTTACTGCTCTTATAATTGATGTCGCATTGGTTGGCAATGTTTAACCACGAAAGGAGGAGTGAAGGCGATGTGGCTAATGATTGATCAAGATATTTTTTCTTAGTGGTGTCAGGTACCTCCATTAAGTCAACCGTGCGCGCATCTTGCGATACCAGCAAATTGCGTACGTGTTCACTGAGACCTACAATAAAATTATGGGCATCAAATCCTTTTCTTAAAATCTCATCCAACAGCAACAACGGCTGAGTATGGTTTTCGGCCAGCAAGCCATCTACTACTTTGAAGTAATAGTCATAATCTAAAATGTGCAGGTTGTTAAGCACATCTTTAAAAGTTACTTCTTTGCCTGACGAGAACGTAACCATTAAATCGAAAATAGAGAGGCCATCGCGCAAAGCGCCATCGGCTTTTTGGGCAATTAAATGCAGGGCTTCCTCTTCTACTTTAAT
Organism: Cyclobacteriaceae bacterium; assembly: GCA_044229915.1. Classification (GTDB taxonomy): domain Bacteria; phylum Bacteroidota; class Bacteroidia; order Cytophagales; family Cyclobacteriaceae; genus ELB16-189. Next base: position 468,654 of record JBGASB010000001.1, on the reverse strand, counting down.
TTTTTCTCGATCGGCAACTTTCTTAAGTTGACGTGAGATATCGGATACCTGGATGCGGTTGAAATCAAAAATCTGACACCGTGAAAGAATGGTAGGAATAACCTTATGTTTCTCAGTAGTAGCTAAAATAAATATGGCATAGGAAGGTGGTTCTTCCAACGTCTTCAAAAATGCATTGAAGGCTGAATTGGAGAGCATGTGAACCTCGTCTATGATATAAACTTTATATTTTCCGAATTGAGGTGGATAGCGAACCTGGTCGATCAGGTTGCGAATGTCTTCTACTGAATTATTGGAGGCCGCATCTAACTCAAAAATGTTTAAAGAATTTACTTCTGCCTTTTCTTCAAACCCGTTAATCATTCGGGCTACAATACGGGCGCATGTGGTTTTGCCAACACCCCGGGGGCCGCAGAACAGAAGGGCTTGCGCCAGTTTATTGTTGTCAATGGCGTTTTTTAATGTAGTGGTGATGTGCTCCTGACCCACCACCTCCTCAAAGCCCAGGGGTCGATATTTACGTGCGGATACAACAAAATTCTCCATTCGTTGCAAGATAAAATCAGTTGGCGGATTCTGGTTACCGGTAACTGGATTTTTTTAGAGTTTATTTAGAAGCCTTCGTTAGGTGAAATCAAAGTTTCTCGAGGAGGATCGACAAAAATGTTTTAACGCCATCGATATAGTTACCCACGCGAATATTTTCATTCTCGGCATGTTGGTTATTGTCCGCATTTACGGTGGGTACAGCTACGGCCGGAATGCCAAGAGTAATCACAAAGGGAGAAATGGGAATGGAGCCACCGGTGATTCTTATTTTTATCGGCTCCTTTCCAAACGCCCGAACCATCGCTTTCGTCAGCCAGATTCCGGTTTCTGAACTAAATGGTGTTTGAAATGCGGCATAGGAGATACTTGATTGGAAGGCAGCAATTTTTGGATATTTCAACCGCTCGGCTTCTGTCGGTTCTTTATCTACCAGATAATAGCCCTGGTCCTGAATATGTTTTTTCACGAGACTCAGCAATCGTTCCGGGTTGCTGCTGGGAACCAAACGAATATCAATCTCAGCTGTGGCGGTAGCCGGAATAAGGGTCCGTGCTTCTTTACCAACGAACAAGGCATCCATCCCTCGAATGTTCAGAGTGGGATATTGTAGTGACTCCTGAAAGTTGTTTCCAATTTTATCAGGCTCGGCAATGCCAAGGAATTTTTTGATCTCGGCTTCATCATCGGGCACTAGCTGTAATATTTTCTTCTCTTCGTCTGTCAAGACCACGCCATCATAAAAACCAGGTATGGTTACTCTTCCGTCATCATCTTTCATGGAAGCCAGCAGTTTGGATAAACGCATGGCTGGATTGGGTGTGTAGTTTCCATAGTTTCCGCTATGCACGGGGGTGCGAGGGCCAAATGTAGTAAGTGTAATTTCACAGATACCCCGGGCTCCAAAACTCAAAGTCGGCTGATTGCTTACATGGCGTGGTCCATCATAGATGATTAACATGTCAGCGGACAGTTCGTTTTTGTATTTAATAACTGCTGCCGGTAGGTTAGGTGATCCTAATTCTTCCTCAAAGTCCATGATCACCTTTATATTGTAGTTAGGCTCCGCTTTCAATTCACTCAAGGCATCTAGTGATGCAATAAAGGCCATAGCAGGTCCCTTGGCATCGGAAGTTGATCGGGCGAAAATCCGCCAGTCGGGATTTAATCCTTCATAGAGTTTTTCATAGGCAATCGGGTTCCATTTTCCGTTACTGTCTTTTTCTTTCAAGGTTGGTTTCCACGGGCTTTCCTGGTCCCATTGCGATGCGTTGACCGGCTGACCATCAAACTGTAAATAAATAAGTACGGTCCGTTTGGCGTTTTTTACTTTCCGTTCAGCCAGTAGTAAGGGCACAGTAGGAGTTGCCAATCGCAGGGTTGTGAAATTTCGTTTAGCAAAAGCGACTTCACACCATTGGATATTTTTTTCAATATCAAGGGGATAATGAGCATCATTCTGAATACTTAATAACTCGTAAAATTCCTTAAAGGACTGAATAGCATGTTTTTCAGTAAGCTTATTAATGTCAATACCTTTTTGGGCAAACAAAGGAGATACAAGAAAGAAAAGAAAATAAACGAGGCGTTTCATGGTTGTTTTATTTATTCCTTAGCGTGCAAATAAGCAATGATTTTTCGAATACTGACCCTACCAGTAGTGTGTTGTTATAAATTGTAGCGACAGACGAACCGGAATAAGATCTCCCGTCATTCAGGAAGACTTCCTCTACTTCATACGTTCCTGTATTACTCAGAGTTATCTTTATTACCTGAGACGGTGAGAATTTTGTTGGATTGGCAGCGTGCGCCACGAACTTCAATAATTGCGGATGGCAGCCTATCCAGAGCGCCCCCCGATCATCCAATTCTATATTATCCACTCCGGTCTCTACATCAATTTCTTGTTCCAGGTTTAGGCCACCGCTAGTCATATCCCGCGTGTAAATCAATACTTTTCTTCCCGTAGTAGATGCGACAAAGATTTTTGAATGATCGGCAGACTGATTGATCCCATTGGCGTATGCAATTCCGGAAGCCACCTTTTTAAAAGAGTTGCCATCATAATAATTTACGTAGGAAATAGCTCGTTGGAGATAATCCTCAAGGGTTCGGCTGAGACCTCGTTGGCTATAGCCATGATCATTGGTTACATAAAAGGATCGTTCACCAACTGCAGCTACATCATTCGGGCTTGTCATCAGACCAGTATCTGGTATAGTTTCAAGATGAATGAGGCTGTCATTTTTCCATTCAAATCGTTCAATCACATGTTCGGAGTAATTCCTACGATGGTTTACTACAAAAAGAAAAGTGCGACCATCCGGTTCTTTCCAAAGTGAAATTCCGTGGGGATGGAAATCGTTAACATCAACGGGCGTGATATCTTTAAGATTTTGTACTGAATCGGTAAGATTCATTAAAAGAATAGCGCCTTCAATGCCACCTGGCTTCTGCCGGTTCGACCTTCTGTCATCTACTGATATAAAGGCAAAGCCACTTGACTGATCAATTGTAATATCCTCGGGGCCGGCTACATCAAGGGTTAACGTTGTTAAGGTTCCTTCAACATGAGGCCTGATGGTTTTAAACATGCCAGCCGGAACAAGTATTCCAATGATCACGTACCCAATAATTCCAATCAGGATTACTAACGTGATAATAACTTTTTTTCTCATGATTTCGGAAAATCCTATTTCAAATATTTATCGGGCACTGGAAATCCCATACTCTCAGCACACCAGAAAATATTGACAAGGTAATACCGGTCTTTATCTTTAAATAATTGAATACTATTAATGCCGCGGTTAGTTACCGGCCCATCTTTTTTTTCTTTCGTTTCATATGTACTGAAAACATGAACAACCGATCCATACTCCTCAACTTTTCGGCTTAATTCGCGTTCAAAAAACCCGGTAGAAATCCGTGACGAGAATAATTGCACATATTCATCGGGGGTCATCGCCTTTATGGTAAAATTGCCCTGATCATCTTTTCGGGTGGGGATTAGCCTGGCTTCTGGTTTGAATAAATTTTTGAATCGGTCCCAATCACGGGCTGAACCCGGTTCCCCGGAAATCACCTCATAGAGCGCGTGAACTGTAGACTCGATGGAGCGGGTGTCTAAAGAGTAATCTTTGGATTGACCAATTGCACAGTCGGATACCAGCACGATAAACGCAACTAAATATAGTCTCATAATAATTTTTCGTTTAAAAATTGAACCACCTATTCAGAGATTTCAATATAAAAAACCCCCCGTACGGGGTCCCCAAAATCTGTTATACCCTCTACAACGATTTTATATCTTGTTAGAGCATCAGCAGCATAAAATGAAACGGTAGCGTTTCCAAATAAGTCATCCGTTCTCACTTGTGGGCTCCAAAAGAGTGTGGACCGATTATCCGGAACGAAATTGCGTACTGGTCTACTATGGTCTGGTGACACAAATTCTGAAGGTCTTGAATATCCAACTACTTTAAATATTTTAAAGAACTCAGGCTGTCGGGTGCTTGGAGATTGATTAGTGGTTGCATATTCTCCCCCTTTTGTAGTTACAATTATTACACCGTTGCCACCCCGTGTACCATAGATTGCTGCTCCACCATACTTAATAACGTCAACCCGATCTACCATTTCTGGGTTGATTTGCATTAGCCGGCTATAGTTGGTGTCTGATCCGCCTCCGGTGAATTGAAGTCCATCAACAATGAGCAGAGGTTCTGTAGAGGCTGGCCCCATAAAATTAGATGGACTTCCTATCCTTAAATATCCACCTGCGACATTGAGACCTGGAACTCTTGCTCTAATTGCATTTACCAAAGAGGTCCTACTCGATTCCAAAATCTCCTCACCGGTGATTGTTATGTCTGCTTTTGCATAAACTTTGGGAATAATATCTTTATTTAATTCTGCTTTCTCTTCATTAACAATGACTTCTTTTAATAGAATTGTTTTTTCAGAAGGTGTGTCGTTCAATTTAATTCGTTGTGGCGATTCTGATTTGACAATACGAAGAGTAACCGGGGTTTTTAGTTTTTCTGTGGAGGGCACCTCTCGTTCTCGTAAACTGATTGTTCCTTCAAATTTTTTCTTCTTTCCTAATTCCTGAAAAATAATTTCAGTTGAATCATAAAATTGAAAACCACTTATCCAAAAATTACCGATAACATCAGTTTCAATAGGTTTCATGTTTTGGAATTTTCCCTCAACAGCAGCAAAATTCTTTCTCTCAGGGTTTCCTTTTTTATTTTTATATTGACCAGTAAGGCTTATGCCTGTTTCAACCGGAAACTTAATATCATGAACATTTCTTAGGTTTTGAGGTGTAGAAAATAGGAAACCATTCAGGATATTGGTTTCTTCGATAAGACCTATTACTTGTTGCATATCGGTTACAGAAACGGAAAGATCAGCAGGTATCGGAGTACCATCCTGATTTTTCAGTTCAAATTCAAGTTTTATTTTTTCTCTCGGTTTATAGGATGGTTTACTTGGATTGAATTTTAATTCAAGCGCGGGTAATTCAGGGGGTGTATTAGTCAGGCCCACTTCAGGACATTCGTAGAGTCCTAACAGCGGATATGATTTCACAAAAATATTTTCCGGTTCATAATTCAGCATCCAATTGGTATAAGTTCTAATGTAAAGATTACCGGTTTCTAAATCCTCGGGCAAATCAAAGAATCCTTCACTTGCCCCTCCATCGATGTACAGTAATTTTGTTTGTGTTACTTTTTTATTCTTGTCAATCAGCTCAACGTATAAGACCTTACTTAAAGAATCCAATAGTTCAGGAGTTCGGTAATTCAAATACGCTTTAAACCAGATTTTTTCTCCTGGATAATAATATGGTTTATCTGTGCGCAAGTATACTTTTTCTTCCAGTTGAACTAGTTTTTTTTGGATAGGGGGCCATACCATGTCAGGCAGATCTTCTGATACTTCGGGCGAATAATTATAGGGGAGCAGATTTGCAACGCGGGCATCATTCATGGCACCCAATACCACCAGGTTTGCAGGATTTAACATGATCCCTTTTGAATTTACTTTTAAAACGCCACCATTCACCTGAAGCCAGGAAACAGGATAGGAAATATCGTTGTAAACCTTCGCAGAACGAACACGGGTATAATGAACTTCCAATCTCCTTTTGATTTGAATTGCAAATTCACCTTCATTCTTATCGGGCAGCACAATATCATCAGTCTTGAAAACCTCTATTGATTTATCCAATTGGGCAGCAAAATTTGCGGTACGGTAGGAATTGTTTTCACTCTCACCCCCCTTGTCAGTATACAGATTAAATCCTTCTTCTTTGACATGACCTGCTACCATAGCTCTTAATAGATGTCGAAGCGAACCATAATATGCATCTGCCCGATTTTGATCGCGGGTCTTCAGCAATTTAGCATCTGTATTCTTTAATTCTTCGAACCGGACTTCCCCAAGAATATTATAACCATCAGAGGTAGATACCAAACTTTTTAAGTGATAGTCAATCCGATACCCTAGCGCTAAATTTTCAATTTGAAGAGGCTGTGATGCAGTAGCGGTAAATACACTCTTTCCATTGGTTTCAGACTCTTTAAAATCCAACACCCAGGAATTAAGAATTTTACATGAGTTGGCAAACTTTGTATTTCCAAAAAATATTTTTTCAAATTTCTTAAATTGTTTATCCCATTCTTTGTCACGCGTACCACTCACGACTACAGTTTCCAGCACGGTTTCATCGGGCAGCAGCCGAATATCAAGTTGAATCGTTTCACCTGACTTTATTTGAATTTTTTTCTGATACGATTGATAGCCAACAAAAGAGAATACAATTTCATTGGATCCTACAGGTATATTTTTTAGTGTATAATAACCATTTTGATCGGCTGCAACACCTAAGGTAGTATTATTGATAAAGATGTTGGAAAACGGAAGTGGCTCTAAGGTTTTAGCATCCAGAACTTTGCCTTTTACTTCACCCGTCTGGGCCATCGTTGTAATGACAACAAACAAAAGAATGATAGATGAGAAAATGTGCTGCGTGATTTTCATAAGAGGATACCGATACGGTATTTGAATAAGGAAAGGTAGTAAAAGAAAGACTGTCTCTAACGCAATTTTAGATAAGAGGTAATCGCACCGAATGACTATTTTTGCGACACATGAGTTTGCCCAGATATTCAATAATTATCCCCGTTTTCAATCGACCGCAGGAGGTGCTGGAATTATTGGAGAGCCTTACCCGGCAAACCAATAAGAATTTTGAGGTCCTTTTGATAGAGGATGGCTCTTCGATCACCAGCGAAAATGCTTATGAGCAGTATGCTGATAAAATGACGATCCGATATTTTTATAAACCAAACAGTGGTCCGGGACCAAGTCGCAATTTTGGATTTGAAAGAGCTAAAGGCGAATATTTTATTGTGTTCGATAGTGATTGTGTTATACCTGAACATTACATTGAAACAGTTGATAGTTTTTTACAATCAGAATCTTTGGATGCCTGGGGTGGACCCGATAGAGGTCGAGAGGATTTTACAAGTCTTCAGCAGGCAATGGGTTTTACTATGGCAGCCACGTTAACTACAGGCGGAATCAGGGGCGGTAAACAAAAGGGATTTCAACCTCGCAGCTTTAATATGGGTATTAGCCGTAGAGTTTTTGAAAAAACCGGAGGATTCAAGTTTGATAGGTTTGCTGAAGACATAGAACTAAGTATACGAATGCGCAGGCATGGTTTTCGTACGGGGCTTATTCCGGATGCCTATGTTTATCACAAGCGAAGAACGACCTTTTCACAATTTTTTAAACAGGTTTCAAATTTTGGCAAAGGCCGAGCTTTAGTGGGTAAGGTGCATCCGGGTGAAATCAAAGTGACTCATTGGTTCCCAGCCTTTTTTTTGATAGGATTATTTACATTACCTGTTTTGCTTCTTTTTTTTCCGAAACTCGGCATGATTGGGGTTATGGGTTATCTATTATACTTGTTTTTAATAGCGATAGATTGTTTTCTCACTACTCATTCAGTCTTGGTAGCCATGCTGAGTATTCCAGCCGCTTTCATACAATTAACGGGGTATGGCCATGGTTTTTTAAAAGAACTGTTTGGTTCTAAGTGATCCATTCGTTGATCCATTGGAAAACTCACATTTTTCTTCAATCTTTATTTAACCAAACCCTGTTTTATGAGAGGCTATGCATTTGCTTTGGCACTAGTGCTAGGGCTTTCTTCCCTTTCGTTTACTGACCCCTCCCCTAAAGGCGAATATCTTCAAAAGGGCTATTACATTGTAGTGGCAGCGTATCGCATCGGTCAGGAAAAATATATGGAAGCCTATGTAACCAAACTGAATAAGTCCGGTCTGCATACGAAATATGGATTTGATTTTGGCAGAAAATTTTACTATATCTATTTGGATTATTACACGGACTTTAATGAATCTATTGACCAGATGTTAAAGACTCGTAAGCAAGGTGGTTTTACAGATGCCTGGGTTCGTATAATGAAAGAGGGTTACAATCCTCAACCGGTCGCTGAAGCAAAGCAGAGCCCGGTTGAAGAGGAGAAGGTAATTGCACTAACGGAGGATAAGAAGGAGGTGAAAACGGATGAATTGGTTTCTGAGCGAGTAGAAGTAAAAGTGGAGGATCCAAAAGTTGAAAATTCTGTTTCGAATAATCCGCCCCCCCTCAAAGACGCCAATGTATTGTTTTATACATATAACCCCACCAACAGCGAGCCGATTGATGGCGAAGTAGATATTGTAGATGGCGATGGTGCGCGACTTATTCAAAAAGTTAAAGCTCATGAAGTAGCCACTTTACCTGATCCAAAGAATAAATCGGGTAAGATATCCCTAATAGGATCCTGCTTTGGGTTTCGAAAAGTGCAACATGTTTTTGTTCCTTCGGAAATTACCCCCGAAAAGATGCCTGAGTACATGGAGTGGAGGGATAATCACTATGTAATCAAATTTGATTTGGCGCGCCTACACAAGGGCGATATTGAAACCCTTTATAACGTATATTTCTTCAACGATGCCGCCATCATGATACCTGAGTCCCGATATGAGTTGGAACGGCTCCTTGACTTTATGAACTCGAATGAAAAGTATAAAATCATGCTTCATGGCCACACCAATGGCAACTCACGTGGTAAGATTATAACCATGGGGCCTACCAAAAATTTCTTCGAACTCACTGCTGATGTTGTAGATGGATCTGGATCAGCCAAGGAACTTTCCTATCAGCGAGCCCTTGTAATTAAGGAATGGTTAGTCTCGCAAAAGATAAGCGAAGACAGAATAGGCATTAAAGCCTGGGGAGGAACTCGCATGATTCATGATAAACATAGCAACAATGCCCGCAGGAATGTTCGTGTTGAGGTTGAAGTGCTGGAGGATCAGTAAACATGACATTTATCATTTTCAAACTTCTTAATAATTGCCTAACAATTTGGTAATCTCATTCCTTTTTGGAAATTTTCAGTTCTATTCCTAAAGGCATGAAACGAATTATCCGGAGTTTTTCACTGATCATCAACTATAAGACTTTTATCATTACCGCTCTGGCGGTCATTTCCACTTATACATGTTACCGCTTTGGGTTCATTGCTAAGTTTCCGGATATGCTTGTGGGTGTGGCAATTGTTTTTCCGGTTGTATTTTCTATAGGCTCTGCCTACACCCGGAGAGAAACAGCATTACAAAGATTTGCTGATTTCAAGGGCCATGCAGTAGCTATCTACTACGCAACGCGGGATTGGCCTACCAGCAAAGACCATGATCTTCCTGCAAGAACAAAGCAAACAATTTTTGATATGATGAAACTCATGCGGGATATGTTTAAAACAGAACGAGATCACGTGTGGAAGGAAAATGAAACAAGAATGTATCAGTTGTTTTCCAAACTTTCTCTAATGACTATGGAGATGAGAAACCATGGAGTTCAGAGTGGTGAGGTTTCAAGGATCAGTCAATATGTGAGTAAGATCATAATCGCTTTCGATAACATGAAGATAATTCACAATTATCGTACACCGATTACCTTGCGTACCTATTCGAAGGTTTTCATTTATATATTCCCAATCATCTATGGCCCCTATTTTGCAAGCACGGTGGGCGATTATTCTGCCTCGCTTGAGTATGTTATGCCAGTTCTCTATAGCTTCATTCTTGTAAGTCTTGATAATATTCAGGATCATCTCGAAAATCCTTTTGATGATGTTGGAGAGGATGATATTTCGATTGATGCAGAAGAAACAACCCAGTTGTTAGATTGATCACGGTTTTGGGGTAGCTGTTCATCCGTACTAGTACGGATGAACAATTTTAATTGACAGCTTCATCAATTTCCTACGTAATTGTTGCTAAATTTTGAGGGAATTTGCTGTACGTATCCCATGAAACTCAGAACAGTACTGCTTCTATTTGGTTGCCTGATTGCTCAGCGGTCTTTTGCACAGCCAGAAACGTTTTGGTTTGCCTTCAAAATAACTTCAGTCGAAAAAAAGACTGCGTCTCAGGTTTTAGTTACAATTGATAGAGGAACTGAGTTAGGACTGAAAAAGGGTGACCAGGGAGAGGTATGGACTGTTCTTCAACGCGAACGAAAGGAAAGCAAATTTACCGCCAATATTATATTAAGCGAGGTAGCTCTGAAGCGTGCCACCGGGTTGGTGGAAGTTGAAGAACCACTTTATGAAGGTGATATTATCTTTGTGAACATACCCGTCAAATCCGGATTTCATAGTTCCTATTTCTATCTCGTATCCTACAACATCCTGCTGACAGACGAAGCTGGGAAACCCTATTACACCTTTGATGAGATAAAGCAGTCAGATGGCCATCGGCTGCGCACTGAGAAATTTGTTGCCATGCAAATGGTCATCAATGAAGCAGGGAGAAAACTAAAGGCTTCAGGAAATTTAGAAAAAGTGAAAGAAGGACCCAATAAGGGCAAGTTTCTTCATGATGTTCTGGAAGCAACGGACACAACTGATGTCTGGAATTATCTCTACCATTTAACTCTTTCATACACCCAAACGTTAGGACAGACTATTCCACTGGTCAAAGGATTTTCTGACTACACCCTGGAAGGCGACCTGGCAACCTCTGCTGAGCTCAAGAATCTTTTTGTAGGAGTTAATCCGGAATTGAGAGAATCACGATATGAAAATTATAAACGTAGAATCACTAAATCAATTCTGAGTGATTGGGCAAAGGAAGCCAAGGAATTAAGGGAACAAGGAAACTATGCTGATTCAGAATCAATACTTGAGGCTTGCATTTACTTAAGTTCTAGATTGAATGACCCCTATGTGGAAGGGTTATATACTTATGAAATGGCGTTGATATTTGATAATCAGGGTCAGTACGATTCAAGTATTTATTGGTATGAGGTTTCTGCTCAAAAATTTAAAGTTGCTGATAATAGCTGGGGAGAGGGCTACGCTCAACATTATTTAGCAAGGGCCTATGAAAAGTTGGAAAAAATTTCAGAAGCCGTTGATCACTACAAAAAAGCAATCTCATTTCGCAGACAACTTCTTGATAAGGAACCAGCAAACGAGAGCTACCAATCTGAATTGTATACTTCGCTGGATGCTTTAGCTGATTTGACCGGAGAGCAATTGGACTTTGAAACTTCACGAACCTATTATAACCAGGCATTGCAAGTGGCCTTAGCTGGTAAAGACAAAGGCCTGGAAGCCGATACTTACTGGAACCTGGGATATGTAAATACCGAAGGGTTTCAATTGTTTAAGGAAGGTATTGAATATTATGAAAAGGCCTATCGAATTTATATCGCGCTGCCAGATTCAGCAAGTTGTGTTGATATGAAACGCAATCAGGCAATTAATTATGAAAAGTTAAAAATGTTACCAAAGGCTCGCCAGGCAATTGCCGAAGGTGTAGCACTGGCTCGTAGTTGGGGCAATCAAAGCAAACTAGCTTATGCGCTCGATTACCAGGGCCTCCTCGCTTATAATCATAAGGAGTATACGCAGGCAATTACCAGTTACCTGGAATCAGAGAAGATTTATACGCAACTTCAAAATAATGAGAAGCTATTGCAGGCAAAGAAAAATCTGGCCTTGGCTTATCGCGATAACAAGAAATATCCTCTTGCGTTAGCCAAATTGCAAGAGCGAGTAAAGCTAGTAAAACCTGATCAGCTATCAACAAAGGCAGATGTACTTTGGGAACTTGCCTTATTGTACAGTATCGACTATTTGAATTCACCTAATAAGGCAATTGACCTATACCTGCAGACGGAGAGAATCTATAGTGATTTAAAAGACACCGTAAACCAGATTACGATATTGAACAATATTGCTTACCAGTATCGCGACCTTACTGATTCTCTTAATGCCTATAAGTTTCATCAGAAAGCATTAGGCCTGTGTACGTCTCCGAATCTGTTGGCAAAAAGGGCTGATACCTACGAGCGCCTAGGTTTTACGTATGGCCATTTCAAGAACTGGGCAAAGCAAGTAGATGCACTTCACGAAGCGCTTAAGATTTATAATGAATTAGTGGACTATAAAAAAGCGGGTTATATGGTGGAAAGTATTGCGGTATCTTTTAAGGAAGTGGAGCAATACGCAGATGCTGATCTGTTTTATGAAAAAGCAATAGAACTTTACAAGAAGGCGGGCAGTAAAACAGATGAAGCGGAAACATATTGGGACTATGCTTATAACAAAGGAGAAAACCTAAGACAGTATGAAGATGCTATTGCAAACTATCGTATTGCCTATGGGATTTACATGGAAATAGCGGATTCTGTCAGCGCTTCAACAATGCTTTCGAATGTGGGCCAGACCTATTGGAGTGAATTAAATTATGATCAAGCCATTGAATCGCATCGTGCGGCTATTGACCTGGCTATGAAATGTAAAAATTTCAGGCAAGTGGCTAAATCATGGTCCAAGCTTGCTACGTTGTATGTTGAGTCCAATAATCCTATTGCAAGTACCGAGGCCTTGAAAAACCAGGTATTGGCGCTTCAACAGATCAATGATTCCACGGCACTCTCTTCAGCGTATAATGACCTGGCAGCTAGTTATCTGAAGTCAAAGGATTATAATAGCTCGTTCGATTATTATAACCGGGCAATCGCAATCCGAAAAGCCCAAAGAGATTCAGCCAATTGGGTACTTTCCATGTATGATCTGGCTGGAGCTTATCAGAATAAGAATGAGTACAAAAGAGCTGAAAAACTATACTCCGAAACATTGGTTTTACAACGTAAGTTAAAGGACAAGTATAATCAGGCCTATACACTTGCCAATCTTGGATTATTAGCACAAGCGGATGAAAATGACTACAAAAAAGCAAATAACTACTACCAGGAGGCTATTCGGTTGGGAACTGAATTAAAGGACGATAACATTTTAGCTTATTGTTTTCTGCGCATGAAGGGCTTGAATCGAGCTCAGGGAAATTTTAAGGTTGCGGAAGAGTATATCAAAAAAGCGCTAGACCTATATACAAAAATAAACCAACCAAAGAATATTGCTTATACCCTTGTTGAGATGGGCAATGATGCTGCCTACGTGTATGGCGATAATACTAAGGCTCTTCAATTGCTTGATCAGGCCCAGATAATTGCGGATACAATAGCAGATGTTACCCTGAAAGCTTATTTGCTTGGAGTTAGAGGTAATATTATGGCTGAGACGGGCGAATTTCAAAAGGCATTGGATCTGGCTGGGCAAAGTCTTGACCTATATAAGAAGACTGAAAATGAATGGGGCCTTGCGGGTGTCTATATAGATATCGGCAACATTTATAAGCAATTAAGTGAGAATGAGCAGTCACTGCACTTCCAGCAGATGTCAGATAGTTTGTATGTTAAACTGAAGGCTGAGTATAATCGGCTTGCGCCCCTCGCTAATATTGGTGCCGTCTACACAGTTCAGGGCGATTACAAAAAAGGATTGGAGTATTATGAGAAGTCATTGGCCATTATGAAGAAGGCCGGAGACTTTAATGAAAACGTAGGTATTGTTCAGGCCTCCATTGGAGAATCTTATTTCTATTTAAATGATTTTGTGCAATCTGATAAATGGCTTAGGGAATCAATAAATACCTTTGATAAAGTGGGTGCTATTCGACCGAAGATGGATGCGTTAAGTGCCATAGGCAGATTGAAAATTGAAGAAAGGAAGTATGAAGAGGCCGCGAAGTATCTAAATGAGGGAATTAAAGTTTCGAAGGAAAAATCATTAAAACTGTCCTATGTCTCAAACCTTGGACTGTTGGGTCAATTAGAAGTTGAGCTCAAAGATTTCTCAAAGGCAAAACCCTTGCTTGAAGAATGTATGAAGTCTTCGCGCGATATGGGTAAATACAATACGTTATGGGAAAGTTTGTATTGGCTGGGAGTTTTGTATAAAGAAAATAAACAATTGCCTCAAAGCAAACAATATCTTACCGAGTCGGTAGAGGTAATTGAGAAAATCAGAAACAAAGTTACCGGTGGTGAAGAAGCCCAAAAGCTTTTTTCGTCTGATAAAAATATCCTGAGAGTGTATGAGGCGTTGGTGGATGTATTGCTTCAACTGGGTGAGACAGATGTAGCCCTGAGTTACATTCAAAAAAATAATGAAGATAATCTGAAGGCCAAGTTTAAAGGGTTGGATGTGAAATTTGAGAATGCTGACAAAAACAAGGTCATTGCTCAGGAGAGAAACATGAAGGCAAAACTTGATGGCATCGAGGAACAGATTTCAAACGAAAAGGCGTTACCTTCAGACAAACAGAACCTGGAAAAACTGAAAAACCTTGAAGGGACGAAAACAATTGCCGAAGGGGACTACTTAAAGTTTGTGAATCAGCAAGTCAATGTACGCCCCGAACTTTCCAAGTATTTTAATAACAGCATTCAGCCGGCTCAGTTAAAGGGAAAGAAAAAGCAGATTCCTTCAGACATGGCGTTGCTTTCTTACTTGCCAGGTGAAACTCAGTTATACATTTTTATTGCTACTTCGGATACCGTAATTGCAAAAGTGGTTAATATACCGCGTACACAGATTATTCGTAATGTAAATGCGGTTTTAAATCTGGTAAGATCCAGTCAGGGTACCTTTAACAAGATTGATTTAAATTCTGAACAAGTGGAGCGTCAGGAGCTGGTATCCGAACTGAACCAGCCGAATCCTACACTTAAGCCATTTGAAGAATTATATCATTACCTGATTTCTCCGGCCAGCGCAGAAATAGTGGACAAGAAAAGACTTTGCATAATACCCAATGGAGTCCTGAGTTACATCCCCTTCCAATTGCTTGGCAAAACGTTGAAAAATGGAAAATTTAGTTTACTGATTAATCAGTACTCGATCTTCTATGCGAACTCAACGGATATGCTACTCCGCACCATAGGAACCGAAAAGCGGGAATTCAATATTCTAGCCTTTGGAAACCCGGACAAGTCCCTTCCTTCTACTGAAAGAGAAGTTGTTGAATTGAAGAAACTTTTTCCCAGTGCCTCAATATTTTTAAGAGATGATGCTACTGAAGACAAAGCGAAGTATGCCGGTGAAGAGTATAATGTGATGCATTTTGCTACCCACGGCAATCTCGACTACGAAGATTTTGGAAAATCATTTCTTACGATGGCCAGCAATCCGGCCATGCATGAAGATGGGTTACTCACGCTCGAAGAGCTGTGGGGAATGGATGTGATGAGTCATTTAAATATAGTGGTTCTATCGGCCTGTCAAACAGCAGTCTCCAAAGGTTCAAATGAGAGTTCACCTGTGAGTCCGGCCAGTGGATTTTTGCAAAATGGAGTTAAGTCTGTGGTAGCTACGCTCTGGAAAGTGGACGATGAAGCAACCTCGTTGTTGATGGGTGATTTCTACAAGAACATTAAAACAATGGATGCGGTGGATGCTTTGAGACAAGCGCAAGTCAGCTTATCAAATAACCCAAAATATTCGCACCCCTTCTATTGGGCTGCAGCTGTATTGTTGGGTGACTGGAGATGAGATACTGTCAGTCTCGAGTTTATCTAAGACTGACAGTACGATTGGCATTAGGTGTTATTTTTTTATCTCTTTTACTGCAATACCCAACTCATCCAACTGCGCTTGTGAGATAGTGGATGGCGTATCTATCATCATATCCCGACCTGAATTGTTTTTTGGAAAGGCAATGAAGTCGCGGATTGAATCAGCACCACCAAACAGAGAACATAAACGGTCAAATCCAAAGGCAATGCCCCCATGAGGTGGAGCACCAAATTCAAAAGCATCCATCAGAAAGCCAAACTGCTTTTTAGCTTCTTCTTCGCTAAAACCTAGTTTAGTAAACATTAACTGTTGTGTAGGCCGGTCGTGAATACGAATTGAACCACCCCCTACTTCGGTTCCATTGATTACCATGTCGTAGGCGTTGGCTCGCACATTTCCCGGATCGCTATCTAGCAAATGAAGATCCTCTCTTTTTGGTGAAGTAAATGGATGGTGCATGGCATGCCAGCGTTTGGTCTCCTCATTCCATTCCAGCAAAGGAAAATCGATTACCCATAAAGCAGCAAATTTATTTTTGTCACGGAGGCCTAGTAAATCGCCCATGCGCAAGCGAAGTTCATTCAAAGCCTTTTGTGTTTTAGTTTTTTCCCCGGAAAGAACAAGTAGCAAGTCACCTGGTTGGGCGTGAAGTAATTCAGCCCATTTCTTCAGATCATCGGCCGCAAAGAATTTATC
Organism: Cyclobacteriaceae bacterium; assembly: GCA_044229915.1. Taxonomy (GTDB): domain Bacteria; phylum Bacteroidota; class Bacteroidia; order Cytophagales; family Cyclobacteriaceae; genus ELB16-189. Next base: position 452,396 of record JBGASB010000001.1, on the reverse strand, counting down.
AACAGATGATTTGAATGTTCCATCATTCTTGCATTGCACGTAGACAAGACCTTTGGCACCAATCTGCGGTTTCTTCACGTACTCGGTAAGTTCATCTAATTGTTTGCGGGTATATTCCGCACAACCCCTGGCACAGATGCCTACAACAAGCTCGGCACTATCAAATACCTGAAAGCCTTTGCCTTGGGCTACTGGATTTAACTCAACAAACTTCATATCGAAACGAGTATCGGGTTTGTCGGAGCCATAATATTTCATGGCATCGGCATAACTCATATGAGGTACGGATGGCATGTCAATGCCTTTTACGTTTTTAAAAAGATGCCTCACTAACCCTTCAAAGGTGTTTAATATATCCTCCTGTGTGATGAAGGCCATCTCGCAGTCGATTTGAGTAAACTCTGGCTGTCGATCGGCACGTAAGTCTTCATCGCGGAAGCATTTAACAATCTGGTAATAGCGATCAAAGCCTGAAACCATCAGCAACTGCTTAAAGGTTTGTGGAGATTGAGGCAAAGCATAAAACTCACCGGGATTCATTCGGGAGGGAACAACAAAATCGCGGGCACCCTCCGGAGTTGATTTAATCAGCACCGGAGTTTCCACTTCAATGAAGTTCAAACTATCCAGGTAAATACGAGTTTGCTGCGCCATCTTATGACGTAATTGTAAATTCTCACGTACCGGATTTCTACGTAAATCCAGGTATCGATATTTCATCCGAAGGTCATCGCCACCGTCAGTGTTGTCTTCGATGGTAAAGGGCGGCACCTTGGAGGGGTTAAGAACTTCCAGAGAAGAAACTTTTATTTCAACATCCCCCGTGGGCATTTTGTCATTTTTTGACATTCGCTCCACCACGGTGCCTTGTACTTTCAAAACATATTCGCGCCCGGCTTGGCGAGCGGTTTGTAACAGGCTGGCCTCTGTCTTGCCCTCTTCCAAAAATATTTGAGTTATTCCGTAACGGTCGCGAAGGTCGATCCAAAGCAAACTTCCCTTATCGCGGGTTCTTTGTACCCAGCCGGTCAGGGTTACTTGTTTGTTCACATCACTTATTCTTAGTTCACCGCAGGTATGAGTTCTTAGCATAGTAAAATCCTTAAATTTGAGGGCCGCAAATTAATAAAGGTTGCACGTTATACCTGCGTATCAGGTGCTTTTCGTTCTAGAACCACTATGAAGAAAGTTATTTTATTCCTGTCAATTGTTAGCCTGTTTGGGTTTACCCCATCGAAATTGATAAAAACGAAAGTTGCCGAAGGAATCACAGTGTCCTTGCCTCCGGAACTTGCGCCCATGACTACAGACGATATTGTGCAGCGATATCCTTCCGTACGGGCTCCGCTTGCAGCCTATACTGATCTTAACCGCACCCTGGACTTTAGTGTGAATATTTCGGCTACCCAATGGCCGGATGCCAATTTGGAGATGGCACTTAAATTTTTCAAGGCCAGCATTCATAGTTTTTACGATCGGGTGGATATGATTGATGAAGGTATCCACGAAGTGCACAAAAAGAAGCTGATATTTTTTGAGTTTGAATCCCGTGTAAACGGTAACAAGATGACTTTGGGGGAGCAACAACCTGTTTTTCGCTATACGTATATCCAGTATCTGGTGGAGCCTGACCGGACCCTCGTATTTACCTTCAACAGCCCAAAAGCTTCCAAGGATGATTGGCAAGCGAATGTCAGGGCCATGATGAAGACCATCCGTATAAAATAAGTTTGAAATAAGGTGAGCTATGGATTTGTTCTCTGATGATTATTTTATGCGCGAAGCGCTTAAGGAGGCGCGAAAAGCCTTCGAGGTAGGAGAGGTGCCCGTGGGAGCCGTAGTGGTATGTCAGAATAAAATTATAGGACGAGCCCACAACCAGACCGAGCAACTAACGGATTCAACGGCACATGCCGAAATGCTCGCAATTACTTCGGCCTCCAATTTTCTGGGATCTAAATATTTGAATGAATGCACACTTTATGTAACCCTTGAACCATGTGTGATGTGCGCGGGAGCTTTGCATTGGGTGCAACTGCAACAATTGGTGTTTGGCGCCAGTGATGTTCAACGGGGATATTCGTTAGTACAAACCCCTTTGTTACATCCCCGAACGATTGTCAAAAAGGGAGTGGGGGAGTTGGAAAGCAAAGAGTTACTCAATAAGTTCTTTGCGAAACTGAGAGAGTAACTCTTTGAAGAAATTTGAGGCTTAGGCTTCTTTAGCCTTTTTTGTCTTTGTTTTATCCTCTACTTTTTTGCCGTTTTTATGTTCGCCCAGAATGATGACGTCTTTGGTCATTTCATACTGCTTGGCAGCTTGCATCATTGCCTGATGGCTGTCGCGAATTAAAATTGTGCCTGTTCTAGCGCCTTTGTTACGAACTTCAAGCCAGAAACCGTCTTTTTTCTTTTTTGGTAGTACAGGAGGTCTTCCCATGATTTTATTGTGTTTTAGCGTTTCTTGGGCTTTCTTAGCCCACTGATTAAACTAATGAACGAGTGATTTGGTTCAGAAGCCGCGAAGATACCAAATTTTGGTCAAATTTCCACGTAAAGTCCAGAGCCTAGGCAAGGTAGGATGGTATTCCGATGCCTGGTTTAAGGGCTGGATCAGGAATAACCGGTTTGCGAACTATTTGAATAGGTAGAACTCCAGCCCAAACATTCAGATCATAATCTTCTTCATCGTCTTTAGGAGGACCCACTCTTACTTTTGCGGAAACCTCCTTGATTTCAAACGATAGCACCATGGTTGCTTTCCATTCGCCATCGGTTGGTTTCCTTACATCCGCCCAGCGGCCGGGGCACATTTTTTCGGTAAAAACTTCAAGTGCTTTGTAAAGTTCGTCCTTATCCGTCACCAATTCAGGCTCGCCAAACATGACTACTGATCGATAATTTACAGAGTGATGAAAGGCCGATCTTGCCAGGACCATTCCGTCCAATAAGGTTGTACTGATACATACGGGTAGTTTCTTTGTTTGAAGTTCGCGCATGTAAAAACTTCCCACCGAACCATGGATATAAATTTTATTCCCAATCCGGCAAAAGCCGGTAGGTATCTGGAAGGGCTGATTGTCTTTTGAATAGGCAATGGTACAAACCAGTGCTTCGTCCAAAATGGAATAGATAGTTTCCTTATCATACACGCCACGCTTGGCAAGTCGGGTGATTTCTGTCTTATCTGTAATCGGGAACGAACTCATAGTTCATCAATTAATTTTCAAGATAATTTTTCCAAAATGATCGCCACTTTCCATTCGTTGCATAGCATCATTGATTTGATCAAGTGGATAGACCTTATCAATGATCGGTTTTATGTTTCTGCTTTCCAGCAGATCCAGCATAGACATAAATTCATCGCGTGTGCCCATCGTGGTGCCATGAATTGAGATCTGCTTCCAATAAAGCGTGCGGGTTGAAAGATCCGGGATGTTTCCTGCGGTGCGACCAAAAATTGCAATTCTACCTCCCGGAGACATTATTTCAGGAAGTTGGGAAAATTGTGGACCTCCCGCACTATCAATCACAATATCAAAACCTCCCGATTCTTTTAATGCCTTCTGTGCCCATTCAGGGTCTTTGTAATTAAAGCCGTTAATGGCTCCCATCTCTTTTACTTTCTTTAATTTTTCTTCGGAGCCAGAGGTTACGTATACCCGAGCCTGATAAGCAAGTGCAAATTGAAATGCCCAAAGTGCTGCGCCACCGCCTACGCCAGTTATTAAAACTTTCTCTTTTGCCCTTAATCGGGCTTTAGAAAATAAGGCGCGGTAGGCTGTAAGCCCTGAAAGTGGCACGGCCGCAGATTCAAGCATGGAAAGATGCTCTGGCTTTTCAAACACTTGCTTCTTTGAGATTACGATGTAATCACTAAAGGTACCGGCATCGGGTAAGCCCAATATTTTGAATGAATCGCCCTGCACAATGGGATTATCACCCCAATTCAAACTGGGATTTATGATAACCTCCATTCCGATCAGAAGCGGATCGGCATCTTCACCAACACTTTCGATAATGCCACTTCCATCAGAGCCCAGAATTACTCCGTCTTGTACGGGTGCATTTTGCTCTTTGTATATCCAGAGATCGCGGTGATTAAGCGCTGCATACTGCAAGCGCACAAGCACCTGGTCCTTTACAGGTTTGGGTTTTTTGATTTCCCTTATTTGAAGGGGTTGATCGCGATTGGTAAAAAAAGCAGCCCGCATCTTATTACTGATTTAGCAATCACTTCAACGGAACCCGGTAATTCCAGTTGTGTACATCAGGTTCAATTCCCATGCGGATGTCGCTAAGCTTTTTCTTTACCCGTTGCTGAAAACTGGAGATACTATCTGCAGGTAATGTATAATCCTTTCCACCGATGTTGATGATGGCAATGGTTGAAACAACGGCTGCCGTGCCTACGCCAAACGCCTCGGTGAGAGTTCCTTTTTCAAATCCTTCTTTAATTTCAGCAACGCTTACTTTCCGTTCTTCCTTCGGCATACCCATGTCCTCAGCCAATGTCAGAATTGAATTCCTTGTAACCCCATCTAAAATGGACGTGGAAAGATTTGGAGTCACCAGTTTGCCATTGAGAACAAACATCACATTCATCGCTCCGGACTCATCAATATACTTATGATCATGAGCATCGGTCCACAGCACCTGATCGAAACCTTCCAGCTTGGCTTGTTGGGTGGGATAGAAAGCGCCCCCATAATTTCCGGCACACTTGGCAAAACCTGTTCCGCCTTCGGCAGCACGCACATAGGTTTCTTCTACTTTTACCCGCACTGGCTTGGCGAAGTAAGGCCCAACCGGACTGGTGAGAACAACAAACTTGTACTCGTCAGATATCTTAACTCCCAAACGGGACTCCGTTGCAAAGACCACAGGCCTCAGGTAAAGAGCAGATCCTTCTGAGTCAGGAACCCAATTTGCATCGGTAGCGACCAGGGCGCACAGACTTTCAATAAACATTTCCTTACTTATAGCCGGCATGCACATGCGATCCAGGGACCGAAGCATTCGCTGATGATGACGCTCGGGACGAAAAATGACAATCTCACCTTTCTTGTTTTTGAACGCTTTCATGCCTTCAAAAATTGATTGGCCATAATGAAGCGCCAGAATCGCTGGAGTCATGGCTAATTCCCCGAACGGCATAATTTTAGGCTGATGCCATTTTCCGTTTGCATAATCGGCAACAAGCATGTGGTCAGAAATATGATTTCCAAATCCAAGGTTATTAAAATCAATAGAAGAAATACGGGACTTGGAAATTCGCTCTACAGGTATGGCAGTGGTGGTGGTCATTGGTTTTGATTTTGGCGGAAGGTAGAAATATTTCTTTTTAATAGACAGTCAATGAAAGTTTTTTCAATAATCAACCTACAGGTGAGCAGGTTAGTCAATTAATCTACGATGATAGTTGACCTGGCCCAGGTGATACCCAAGGTGGGTTGTCAGATGGATCAGAAAATATTCAGTCGTTGTTTTTTCTTTGAGCACCAACAGCGGATATTCGTTCTGAATAGTTTCATCGCTAAGGGTTGGTAAGACTTTATTAACAACAGCAATCGTATCCACAATTTTTTGAACTAATTCTTTTCTGGGAACATTCTTTAGAGAAAATTCTGCATCGCGATCTCTAACATAACCAGTTTGTCCGAGGGTGGCACCAATGTACGTATTAAGGTTACCCACCAGATGAAGACATAGATTGCCAGCTGAATTGGCGATTTTTTTTTCGACTCTCCAGAGGTTGGACTCGTCTTTATAGGATTCAATTTCTGATTTCAGTTTTTGAAGATCGCGTGTGATGAGTGAATTTAATACTTGGGTGATCATGATTATCGGTTTAGTGTTCTTATGATTTCTGTCATCTTAACCAGGTGGTGATCATCATGCTCGGCATCAAACCAGGCAAGATCAACCGGAGTCATTTTTAGTTTTAATCGGGGATGGAGCGAGGATTTAATTAGCGTAGCTGGTGAAAGGCTGTTATACTTTTCAAGGTTTGATTTTCTGCGCTTGCTAAACAACTCAACAACCTTATCTATCGGCCATGGATTGTAATTTTGAGGTTCGAAAACAGCGGGTGACATAACTTCTGCTCCTGCTATCATTTCGTCAATCCTCTTCGTGGCAATTTCATCAACTTCAGCCAAATGCCCGATGTGCTCCTTAACTGACCATTTACCATCCGGCTTGAATGACAGAATTTCATCCGGGTTTCCATGCACCTTTGAATGAATCCGAATCATTGTACCCTCTAGTCTTTCAAGGTAGAAAGGCAGCATTTCGATCGGCCTGCCGAACGAAAGATCTCGCTCAAACCATGGAAGTATTTTCATGCCAGTTAAATAAGCCCCAGAACACCTTTTGAGATTTTTGACTCAAGGCTGAATATAGATTTAGAAAGAATCAATTCCATTTTAATATTGCTTCGTTTATAAGGTCCATCTAACGGAATTTCTATGAAGCCAAGCTTTCGATAAAGCGCGATGGCCGGTATCAGTTTTGTGTTTGAATATAATATGATTTTGTTTGCCTTCTTTTCTCTTGCTTTTTCGATGGCTACTTCAGCCAATTGTTTTCCAATTTTTAATCCTTGAAATTTTTCGTCTACGGCCATTTTGGTAAACTCATAAACGCCCTTATCAACAAACTTCAAGGCCACAGTTCCAACTATTTCATTTTTGCACTGAGCCATAAAGATAAAGCCCCCTTCGCGGATAATATGTTCTTCGGGATTATTTAAGACTTCGAAGTCGATGGGCTCCATCCAGAAATATTGTTCAATCCATGCTCGGTTGAGTTTTTCAAACCACGTCTGATGAGTTCGATTGTATTCGGTAATTTTAACACGCACGTGCTTCATACATTAATCTGTGTAAATTGTGCCTATTAAAAATAATTTTGCTGAGCCGCTAATTTCAACCCGGTCTCCTAACAACTTGCACCAAAGCATTCCTTTTCGGGCGGACAGTTGAATGGCAGTAAGTTCAGTTTTGTTTAGGTTTTTTGCCCAATAGGGTATCAGCGAAGTATGAGCAGATCCGGTTACTGGGTCTTCATCTATTCCTGCTTGAGGTGCAAAAAATCGGGAAACAAAATCTACCTGGATGCCTTTGGCTGTAATAATAATACCGCGCGCGTTTACTGTTGAAATGAGTTTAAAATCTGGAGTTAGGTTAATTATCTGCGCTTGATTTTCAAATACAAGCATGTAATCTGTTTTACCCCGGAAGGTTTTCATTGGCGTTACGCCAAATGCTTGTTCTAATAGAGGCAATGCAGGAACTTCTATCATGGTGTCAACTGGAAAATTTAGCGATAACAGATCGCCTGTTTTTGTAACGGTTAATAGCCCACTTTTTGAATTGAAAACAACTTTGTGGCCAGCATAATTTTCATAGTGGAATAAAACAAAAGCTGTTGCCAGTGTAGCATGACCGCATAAATCAACTTCCATGGCAGGTGTAAACCAACGGATGCGAAGACCCTCTTTTTCATTTACGTAGAATGCTGTTTCTGCCAGATTATTTTCCAGCGCTATACTTTGTAGTGTAGCATCCGGGAGCCAATGATCCAACGGGCAAACAGCAGCCGGATTGCCTGAAAAAAGCTTATCGGTAAAGGCATCAACCTGATAAATTTTGATTTTCATAAGAGACGGTTTAGCGGGAACCCATAAGTCGTAAATTCTTGAGTAAGGTTTTTATTCCATAATATGATCTCTGGGAAGGTTTTAGTTGATATCCTTTGTTCACAATGAATATTCCAGTAATGGTTATAAGGATAGCTATGCCAATTCTAAGATTGAGTTTTTCATTGAGTACTAACCACCCTAATACGATGGCTACTATGGGATTGATGTAAGCATAAAGTGAAACTAACGTCATCGGCAGTTTTTTGATTGCATACGAATAGCATGCATAAGCTCCCACCGAGCCAATTAGAATCATATAGACTAATGAGTAAATAACATCGGTTGACCACTGAATGGTAGAATAGTCATCAAGGACCAGGCTTAATGGAATGAGGGCAATTGCGCCAAACGTCATTTGAAGGCCGGCTCCGAGAAATGGATTTGTAGTTTGATTCTTCTTTTTAATCCAGATACTACCAATAGCCCAGCAAAGATTGGCAAGAAAGGTGATTGCAATTCCAGCCTGGTAATTTCGATTAGAAAACTCTGATAGATGCTCACCAAAAATCAGTAGGATTCCACTTAATCCGGTGGCTAATCCTAGAATTATAAGCCAGTTCGGCTTTTCATCTTTAGTAACGATCACATTAATCAAGACTGTCCAGATTGGCATCATAGAACAGATGATGGCGGCTACTCCACTCGAGATATAAACTTCTGCCCAACCTACCATGCTAACTCCGAGAGTGACCATAAAAACTCCGCTTACTGCCTGGTTAAACAATGTATTGCGGTCGGGCCACCTTTGTTTACCAATAGTAAGAACCAGGATAAGTAAAATGGGACCTGCACACAAAAAACGCAGGAAGGAGAAGAGAAAGGGTGGAAATTGTGTTACGCCAATGCGTAAAGCAAGATAGGTAGTACCCCAAATAACGCAAACCGCGGCTAGCGCCAGGTAAGCAAACAAGGAACTTTTGGTAGAGGCTGAATTCATGGATACAAATTTTCCTGATTTAACGGATAAAAAACAGTTTCAGTTTTATTAATTTTGACCATATCAGTTAGCTTATGGAAACACTTGCTGGAATCGATCATAAATATGTGGAGGTAGCCGATCGAATAGAGACGCTCATTGAAAAGAAGGCCCTGAAGGTAGGCGATAAATTACTTTCGGTGCGTGCATTAAGTAAGGAGCAGGGGATCAGTGTGAGCACTGCTTTTCAGGCTTATTATTTTTTAGAGAGCAAAGGATTAATAGAAGCCCGTCCGCAATCTGGGTATTATGTAAAATTTTCACCTCTGCATACGTTTGATATGCCTGCTTGTTGCGAACCCTCGGACGAAGCACTTCCGGTGAGTATAGATGAAATGATTTCAAGCGTATATCATGATTTGCGTTCGCCAAAGCTTATTTCCTTTTCTTTAAGTGCACCGCATCCATCCCTGTTGCCTTCTGCTAAATTGAACAAATCGGTGATGCATTCCCTTAGAAATTCTCCTGATCATTGTCTTAACTATGAACATATTCAGGGAAATGAATCTCTTCGCAAGCAGATTGCAAGGCTTTCGTTTAACTGGGGTGGAACATTAAGTGAAGACGATGTGGTGATTACGGCAGGATGTATGGAGGCACTTTCATTTTGCCTTCGTGCGGTAACTAAACCAGGGGATGCTGTGGCAACGGAAAGCCCAACATTTTATGGAATCTTTCGCGTGATGCAAAGCCTTGGCTTAAAGGTGGTGGAGGTGCCTACGGACCCAGTTACGGGTGTAGATATTAATTATTTAACTCAGGCAATTTCTCGCTTCAACATCAAAGCCTGTTTGTTTGTATGTAACTTTAATAATCCCATTGGCAGTTGCGTGCCTGACGATAAGAAGAAAGAATTGGTTGAGATGCTGGCACAAAAAGAAATCCCATTGATTGAAGATGATATCTATGGTGAAATGTATTTTGGAAAGAGTCGCCCTAAAACCTGCAAGACTTTTGATAAGAAGGGATTGGTGTTGCATTGTGGATCATTTTCAAAATCACTGGCACCCGGCTATCGTATTGGCTGGACGTCACCCGGTCGATTTAAAAATGAAGTCATTCAATTGAAGCGGATGAATAATATTTCTACTAACACATTGGCACAAGCAGCCATTGCCCATTTTTTACAGAATGGCCGCTACGAACTTCACCTGCGGCATTTGCGTAAGGCCTTGCACACACAATGTTTGCGTTACCTTCAGGCGGTTACGGAATTTTTTCCGCAATATACACGCATCACCCGGCCTGAAGGGGGATTTGTTCTATGGGTTGAGATGCAGCATGGCGATGGATACAAATTGCATAAACGTGCGCTCAAGCATCAGATTGGCATTGCCCCAGGTCAGATATTTTCTTCACAAGGACAGTTTCATAATTATTTTCGATTGAGTTACGGCCTGCCCTGGAGTGATACGGTTGAAAGTGGTCTCAAAACACTTGGACAGTTAATGCATAGATGATAAAAAAAAATAAGGTGCCGTTAGACACCTTATTTTCTTACACGAACACAAAGATTATTTACCTTCTTTCAGTTTCTTCAGTTCAGCTTCATATTGAGGTTGAAACTGTTTTTGATCTGCAGGAATGTTTTTGATTGCCAATTCCCAATACTTGATGGCATTCTTCTTATCGCCAACAGCCGTGTACCCTCGGGCGAGTCCTACGTTTGGTGTGAACTTTTCTTCAGGATGTGTTTTTGCATTGTACTTAAAAATCTCCAATGCTTTTTCCTTTTGACCTTTGTTGAGAAGGGACCTGCCATACTGATGAATGGCCTGCACGGTTGCAGAAGGATCTTTAACAGCCTTGTCCATTACAGCATCGGCTTCAGCTTCCCGGCCAAGAGCTTGTAAGATCATCGAACGGGTTTGAAGCGTTGTAAAGTTCTCTACACCAATAAAGGGATTGCTGACGGACATGTCAACCCAGGTAAGTGCTTCTTCGAGGTTGATTTTATTTTGGGCACAGAACTGCGCTGCTGTAATCCAGTTTTCTTGTTTAAATCCAGTAGCACCGCGAAGCTCCTCGTGCATTTTTGAAACATAAATTTCATTAATGTTAGGTACTTCAATTTTAAAGGGGATTCTTTTTTTCTCCCATCTTAAATAGGCGTTAGCCGAAGAAGGAAGCCTGTCTTCAAAGCCAAAGGTTAGCCATTCTTTATGGGGCGCGTCCAACGGCATAACGTCAACACGCAATGCATCTTCTTTGGGATCGTAAAAATAACTTCCCCAACTCGAATGATTCTTTGAGAAGATCCAAGTGTAAGGCCCTTCTTTTGCTACAGCCAGGAACAAGCCATAAGTACCCGCCTTTAAATCTTTGCCCTCAATTTTTACATCATGAGAAACCGTAAAGATTGTATTTTCATTAGCTCCTGCCCGCCAGGGGGCAGCCTTGGAGGGTCCAAAACCCTGATCAATAAATCCGAAATGAGCAACCTCACCCCAGATTTTTCCAGTGCGATCTTCTCCATTGGGTCCGTGTACATCCGGACTGCTATAAGCAATGGATACCTCAACCGGACCAATAAATTGAGTGACTTTTGATTTTTGATTATCCCCGCTGGGTGGGGTTGTTAATTCCTGTGCCCAGACAGATGTTGTAATGATTGTAAGGGTGAGAATGGTAATGAGTTTTTTCATAGTAAGGGTTTTAAATTCTTAAATAGGCATTTCTTTTAAACGAAATTTGAGGATATTCGGTTAATACTTTCAAAGTATTTTTTAGGCTAAACTTTGTCAATAGAAGCAGTAGGGACCAGCATACGGATAGAGGCCGGTAAGATTTCAATCCTGAATTCGTCAATGGGATTTAGGCCTTCGCCATCGATATGATAGGGCATTGGCTTAGGAAATGATAGCAACGCCTTTTTTCCTTTTTTAATCTCAGCAAAAGTGGATTGAAGGAGCCGACCAGAAAACATTTTAGTAATGAAACCAGGAACTTTCGCAATGGGCGGTTTGCGGATAAGACTTATATCCAAAAGCCCATCGCATACTGATGCTTGAGGAGCGATGCGCGCATTGTTTCCAAACTGTGAGGAATTGGCAATAGCAATTACAAAAGCATCTTGCTTAAACCGATGGCTATCAATCTGAAGTTCAACATTAAATTCAGGGTAATTGAAAAAATCTTTCATTACCAATTTAGTATATCCGATTAATCCACGCTTTCCATTTCTGCCAAAGAGTCCGGCAATGTGCCCATCAAAACCAATCCCAGAAACATTTACAGATAGATGGTCATTCAGCATAAATGAATCCATTTGAATGCAAGACGTAGAACCAATATATTCTAATGCTTTTGCGAAATTTATTGGAATGCCAAGGTGCCGGGCAAGGCCATTGCCAGAACCGCGGGGTATAATACCCATCATTTGCTTTGTATGTAAAACTCCTTTGGCCACTTCATTCACAGTACCATCACCGCCAACAGCAAACACAACTTCATAATTGTTTGATCGTGCTGCCTGTCTTGCTAGCTCCGCGGCATGTCCGCGTCCGAGGGTGAACTCAATAGTACATTCCAACCCCAGATCAGCGCACTGTGCAAGAATTCTTCCCTCCACGCCTGGTTGATACTTGGTTCCGGAGTATTTATTGATTATGAATAATACCTTCTTATTTTCGTCCATAGATTTGGCCACTTGTAAAGGTAAGTTTCCCCGCCATGGAATTTAAGAAGCGTAAAATAAAATTTAAAGCCTGGGATCAGGAAAGCCGCCTGCTGATGCGACTCAACAGCATAGACTGTAACAAAGGGGAACTAGTGAAAAAAGACCATGTACTACTTCAGTTCACAGGGCTTTATGACAAAGAAGGCGAGGAGATTTATGAGATGGACGTATTGCTGGTGTCTCTCGACAAGTTTGTTGTTTTTTGGAATGAAAGCCTGAATGGTTGGTATTATTCTCCGCTTACGGACCTCAATGTAAGAACACCTTTACTTATCAATGATTCGGAACGTATGAAACGATTTTGCAGTTACTTTGAATTGCAATCGTGAGCGGACTTGAGAATTTTACTTTCCTACTTTGCTTTGAATATAAGTAACAGCCTGACCAATGGTTTGCATCTTTTCAGCATCGTCATCGGGGATCTTGATATCAAAGGTCTGTTCAAATTCCATTACCAATTCTGCATAATCCAGCGAGTCAATACCCAGGTCTTTTACAAAACTTGCGTCAGGGGTGATTTCAGAATCGGGGATACCTAACTTTTCGATAAGGATAGCATGTACTTTCTTTTGAACGTCCTGCATAAGGATAGACTGTTCTTCAAATCTAAGAATCTTTCGGGATTTTTTTGCCAGTAAGCCAATAAGTTTAAAACCGGAGAAGAAACTCTGTACCCTCTCCGAGGGTTGACTTAACCGTTATATTACCTTCATGCTGGCGCATGATCTGTTTGGATAAGCTGAGGCCAATTCCTGAGCCGGTCTTCTTGGTCGAAAAGAATGGAATAAAAATTTTCTCAAGAGCCTCTGCATCAATCCCCGCCCCATTATCCTTCACCGAAATCACAGCCCGCCCCTTTTCATTTGCATACGCCTGTAGTTCAATGCGCTTATCAGTTTGTTCATCAAAAGCCTGGATGGCATTCTTAAGCAGGTTGATAAGTACCTGTTCAATCATAGTTTTATCCGCCAGAATATACAGATTTACTGGATTTACCTGAACACTGATACTAATAGCATGATCCGCCAGTTCTTTTTTATGAAGGATGGCGAGTTCTTCCAACAATTCTTTTACTGGTACTTCGGCCAATTTAGGTTTCGGTATGTGCGTCAGGTTTCTAAACTCTTTTACAAACCGGATCAGGCCTGCACTCCGCTTACTGATTGTCTGCAATGAGAGATACATGTCTTCTAGTTCCTCTCGTTTCAATGGCACTTCCGTTTCAATATCAATTCGTTTTTTCAAATCTTCCTCCACAATTCCGGCCAATGAAGAAATGGGTGTTACTGAATTCATGATTTCATGGGTGAGTACGCGCACCAGATTTTGCCAGGCCTCCATTTCCTTTTCTTCCAATTCGCTTTGAATGTTACTCATTGAAATGAGTTTTACTTCTTCATCGCGTAACGTAAGTTCAATGGCGAATACGGAGAGTTGCACGGTCTCATCACCAAACTTCAGGCGTAGCAATTCCCGGCCACCCGTTTTCAATTTTACAAATGTATCGACAAGCGATTCACTTACTTCTTTCAGGTCTTCAATCCGATCTGCTTTGTTGATGCGCAGCAACCGCTTTGCTGCACTGTTCATAATCTGAATTGAACCGTCCCGCTTGAAGGTGAGTAACCCGATCGCTACATGCTGAACAATGTTTTTGAAAAATTGATATTCAGAATCTTTCTCTCTGCGCGACATGCGTAGTTTAGAAAGAGCTTCATTCAGTTCTTTGTGTAAGCGTTGAATGCTGGGGTCATTACTGTCGGTTTTGAAGCTTTGAGATAAATCATCGAACCGAATAGAATCCAGAAAGGAAGCCATGTTTTCGTTGGATGATTCTACAACTTTCATGAGCTGTGTAACCTGAAAGACAATAGCCCCCAGTAAAGCCAGCAATAGAAAATAACTCCGGTCGCTGGAGGAAACCATAAAAGCAAACACAACCAAGGTAGCCAGGAGAATGCCTAACCTGGTTACTAAGGGTGATCGCCAATTAAAGTCCATATTTTTCCATCCTTCTGTACAGCGAGGCGCGGGTTAGCCCGAGTTCTTCAGCTGCCTTTGAGATGTTTCCGTTGTGTAATTGGATGGCTTTTACTACGGCTGCTTTTTCAACTTCATCGAGATTGAGAGTATCGCTGGCAATTTCATCTGTCCCTTTCCTACTAAATAGAAAATCGCTTTCCTGTAGCGTAGCAGAGTCGGCCATAATTACTGCACGCTCAATCGCATGTTGCAATTCGCGCACGTTGCCAGGCCATGGGTATTTTTTAAGTTTATTCATTGCTTCCGGAGAAATGCTTAAAACATCTTTCCGGTATTTTTTTGAGTAATGATTCAAAAAGTGAGTGGCCAGCATTGGGATATCATCCACCCGATCGCTCAGAGGAGGAATTGTAATTTCTACTGTATTAATCCGGTACAATAAATCCTGTCGGAATTTGCCCTCATTCACCATTTGATGTAATGGCATATTGGTGGCACAGATCAGGCGAATGTCAACTTCAATTGCCTGGTTAGAGCCTACGCGGGTAACTTGCCGAGATTGCAGCGCACTTAACAATTTACTTTGTAAACTCATACTTAAATTACCAATCTCATCAAGAAATAAGGTTCCGCCATTGGCTAACTCAAAGCGCCCAGGTCTGTCTTCTCGGGCATCTGTAAACGAGCCCTTCTTATGGCCGAATAGTTCACTTTCAAAAAGAGTCTCAGTAATGGCACCCATATCCACGGCCACAAAGGAATTATCTTTCCGCATAGACTTTTGATGGATTGCTCTTGCCACCAGTTCTTTCCCGGTTCCATTCTCACCCAAGATCAGCACATTGGCATCCGTCTTGGCAACTTTGTCAATCAACGAAAATACTTCTTTAAGTGCCGCACTTTGACCGATGATGTCGCGGAAGGGTTGACTGATCTGCTCCTCAAGCATTTGCTTTGCTTTGCGCAGTTTGTCAACTTCGTTATATGATTTTTTTAATTTGATGGCGGTTGAAATCGTGGCCACCAACTTTTCATTTTGCCAAGGCTTTAAAATAAAATCTGTTGCGCCTTCTTTCAACGCCCTCACGGCCATCTCCACATCGCCAAAAGCTGTAATCATAATCACCACCGCATCAGGGTCGCGCTCTTTTATTTGTTTTAACCACTCAAATCCTTCTTTCCCACTGGTTGTGTCCTTGCTGAAATTCATATCCAGCAGGATAACATCATAAGAGTCGTTGTTTAGGAGAAATGGAATTTTGTTTGGATTCTTTTCTATAATCACCTGATGATTGGATTTTTTCAGCAGCATTTTGGCTGCCAAAAGAACATCCTCGTCATCATCAATCATCAGGATTTTGCCGCCTTCGTTCACAGTAGTAGGTTTAAATTATCTCGGTTAGAGGAAAAATTGTGCCAGTGCAGGAACTGTCCGAAAATGCTGTTTTTTCAATTCAGTTTGTGCTTAACCGTACAAAGATGTTCAAAAATGAACACAGTTGAAAGCCTATTGGGCCGTAAGTGTGTAAGTGTAAAGACTAACCCGGTTTCTATCATTCAGGGTTATGATGAGTTCATCCGTCATTACTGACTGGGATGTTTCATCGGGCAATTTTACTTCGTGTCGTTCTTCTGTTAGAAGATTCAAGAATTTCAAAGTGTTGTTTTCGAGATAGTAGAACTCATCACCATAAAAGTAAACCTGTTTTGGATTTTCAATGGTTATGGTTTCAATGACTTTTCCCAGGTGATTAAGAATCAGGAAACCGGAATTTTTATCGACTAAGAAAATAAGATTCAGGTACTCCCGAAGATAGATAAAGTCAGGTGTAGTCTTCAATAAGGAAGTGTCCAGTGTAAATTCCTGAATCACTTCGCTGGTTAACGGATTCACTTTTTTCAATGACCAGTCTGCTTTGTCAAGAATCCAAAGTTTATTGTCATGCGTTGGACAAACCAGAGTTGGCTCAATCGCGAAAGCCGGTTCAATCGTATAATCTTTACGATCTTCAAAGTTTCGCCCAAAGACGGAATACGTTTGATTCTTGCGTGAGTAAACAAAGATGCTTGGATGATACCAGGGCTCAAGTAATGTAGGCGTTGTTTTGGAAACTGACGCAACCAACTTTCCGGTTGCATCATATTTTTTTATTTTACCCTTGTCAGTAACTAAAAAGAAATTACCAAGCCTGTCTACTGTAACCAGATTAACATGGCTGGCTTTCCATTCCTTAATCTTCTTCAGATTAGTTTGTGAATAACCTGAAGATCCGATAAATAAAATGAATACAGAAAATAAAATTTGAAAGGTACGGCTACGCATGGGGTTCAAATTTCTTCAACGACACATTCTGACCGTCATAAACAGCATACGTATCGAAGTGTACCCATTCACCTAGATTCAGATAACGACTGTTTTCACCAACTTTCAAATCCAACGGCAAGTGTCGATGACCAAAAATATAAAAATCGTGATGAGTTGTTTTCTCAAGTTCGCGACAATACGAAAGGAGAAATTCATTTTCCTCGCCTGTAAATTTTTCCTCCAGCCTGGTATTGCTGATCCGGCTTTGACGGCTCCAGTAATTAGCGATGCGGATCCCAAGGTTTGGATGAATGCGAGCGAAGAGCCATTGGCAAAAACCACTGTCAAAGAATTTCTTAAGAATTTTATAGGTTTCATCACCAGGCCCCAATCCGTCTCCATGTCCAATCATCAATTTTTGATTGTTGAAAACCAGGACTTGAGGTTCGCGATAGATCACAATGCCTAATTCCTTTTCGAAGTAATCAAACAACCACATGTCATGGTTGCCAGTAAAGAAATAAATGGGCATCCCGCTATCTCTGAGTTCAGCCAACTTTCCTTGCAGCCGAATAAATCCTTTTGGGATGGCATAACGATACTCAAACCAAAAATCAAAGATATCGCCCAGCAAATAGATGGCGTGAGCATCGCCTTTGATTGAGTCCAGCCAGGCAATGATTCGCTTTTCGCGGGCAACGCTACTTGCATGATCCGGCACACCCAGATGGAAGTCTGATGCGAAGTATATCTTTTTTCCAGCGGGTAGTTGAATTGGTTGAATCATTCTTTGCAAATAACGGTAAAAGTGTACCAATGAAAAAAGCCTTTCGGGTTCACCGAAAGGCTTGATACGATTACCTGAATTGTTATTTCGTCAGGTCTCCACTAACTTCCTTAGCAGGTTCAGATTCTTTGTTTTCCTGTGCTGCACCATTAACAGGAGGTGCCGCTGGCTCTTCAGTTTTTGCAACAGGAATAGGACTGTTAGTAAATTTCTCATACGTAGTCTGGTGTGCGAAAGGACGTTTCCCAATCAAACGTTCCAGATCACTTTGGAATAAAATTTCTTTTTCAAGAAGTTCTTTAGCAATTATTTCCAGGTGATTACGATGATCAACTAATAGTTTCTTGGTTCGCTCAAACGCTATATCAATGATTTTCTTAACCTCAACATCAATTTTTTCAGCGGTAGCCTCCGAGTAAGGTTTATTAAACGTATAGTCGGATTGCTTGGAGTCGTAGAAAGACATATTACCAATCTCCTTATTCATTCCATATACTGTTACCATGCTATAAGCCATCTTGGTAATTCGCTCAAGATCACTCAGGGCACCGGTTGAAATCTTATCGAAAACTATTTCTTCGGCAGCGCGACCGCCAAATGTCATGCACATCTCATCCAGAAGCTGTTCTGTTTGATACAAAAACTGCTCTTTAGGAAGATATTGAGCATAGCCTAACGCAGCAACCCCGCGCGGTACAATACTTACTTTAACGAGTGGATCAGCATGCTCGAGAAACCAACCCGCCACGGCATGGCCTGCCTCATGATAAGCCACAATTCTTTTTTCGTCTGCTGAAATGATTTTGGTCTTCTTCTCAAGACCACCAATTACCCGGTCAATCGCATCCTGAAAATCCTGCATATCCACTTCACTCTTGTCTCTTCGGGCGGCAATCAAAGCGGCCTCGTTACACACGTTGGCAATCTCAGCTCCGGCAAAGCCCGGAGTTTGTGCTGCCAATTTTTTCACATCAACATCTTTCGACATCTTGATGGGTTTCAAATGCACTTTAAAAATCTGTTCGCGGCCTGCAATATCGGGTTTGTCGATACTGATCTGGCGATCGAAACGACCCGGACGCATAAGCGCTGAGTCTAACACATCTGGCCGGTTTGTAGCAGCCAGGATGATAACACCACTGTCGGTTGCGAAACCATCCATCTCAACCAACAAGGAGTTCAACGTATTCTCGCGCTCGTCATTAGCACCCGGCAATTGACCTCTTCCGCGCGAGCGTCCTATCGCATCAATTTCATCAATGAAAACAATGCAAGGAGCTTTCTCTTTCGCTTGCTTAAACAAGTCGCGTACACGGGCTGCACCCACACCCACAAACATTTCTACGAAATCTGATCCCGACAAGGAAAAGAAGGGAACTCCGGCCTCACCAGCAACTGCTTTTGCCAGCAAAGTTTTACCTGTTCCGGGAGGGCCCACTAACAAGGCACCTTTAGGGATTTTTCCACCCAACTTGGTGAATTTCTGAGGAGTCTTCAGGAAATCAACGATCTCTTTCACTTCCTCTTTTGCCTCTTCCAGACCTGCTACATCGGCAAACGTAATTTTTACTTTGCTTTCAGCATCAAACAATGCCGCTTTTGATTTTCCGATATTAAAGATTTGTCCGCCTGGGCCACCGCCACCGGTCATCCTGCGCATCAGCATCCAGAATCCGAAAACCAACAATACCAGGAACCCAATGTTGAAGAACATGTTGGTGTAATCCTGACGCTCTTCTACCTGTAAATCTACCTGCTGTTCGCGCGGAATATTTTTTGTGAGTTGCTCATACTTATCGAGAAACTTATCGATTGAGCCAATTTTAAGTTTGTAGTGCGGACCATTGGGATTTATCCCGAAAGGACTGTTTCTTTCAATTTCCTGTTTGTACTTGGCGTTTTGAAGCGCTTCAGCTTTCAGTGTGATTTCGACCAATTCCTCATTTTTGATCAGAATAAGGCGCTTGATATCGCGCGTCTGCACCATATCTTCAAAACGGTTGCTTTGTATTTCAACCAGTTCGCCTGTTCTGTTGAAGTAGCTGATACCCAGAATAACGGCTACCAATGCCAGAATAATCCACATTTGATAGTTGGGCCGTGGTACCTTAGGGGGTACAATCTTCTTTTCTCTTTCCTTGTCTGCCATTACTTATAAAAATTACAATTGAATAACGTCTTTCTTTGTTTTAAGTTCTTTAGTCCTCTATTACGGTGATTTCAGCATCGCCCCATAATTTTTCAAGGGCATAAAACTGCCTGCGATCTTTTCGGAAGATATGTGACACTACAGAGATATAGTCGAGAATCATCCACTCTTTATTGTTTTTACCCTCCATATGCCAGGGTTTTTCTTTTACGATTTTAAAGACTTGTTCATCAACCGATTCGCTGATAGCCTCCAGTTGCTTATCCGAACTGCCAGAGCAGATCACAAAAAAATCGGCCACTGCGTTTTTAACTTGTCTTAAATCCATCACCACAATGTCGGAAGCTTTCTTCTCCTGCATCCCCTTCACGATGGCATCACTGAGTTTTTCAGCATCAGCCCCCTTCTTTTTTTTGGCCATTAAACTATCTTCGATTTTTTAAAATTGTACAATCTGCAAAGCTAACCAAATACCTTGTATAAAATCCCTGCCAATACCCTTTTCGTAGGAAAGAACCTTGTTTTTGTGCCAGAATGTCATTCCACAAATACTTTAGCGATGGATCTCAGCCAGCGCGAGTCTACAGTGGAGGGAATGGTCGTTATTACTGATAATCAACACAGTGGACGAGGACAGCGTGGTAATCGTTGGGTTTCAGAGCCTGGTATGAATTTGACCTTTTCTGTGGTCTTAAAACCTGCATTTCTCAGGCCGGACCAACAGTTTCGCTTAACAATGGTTATATCGCTGGCTGTCGCTGATTATGTCAAAAGTAAAGTCCCGGACTCAGTTAAAATTAAGTGGCCAAATGACGTGCTGGTCAATGAACAAAAGATTTGTGGGATTTTAATCGAGAATTCTCTTTCGGGAGATACCATTCAATCTGCCGTGTCTGGGATTGGTTTAAATATAAATCAGGTCTCGTTTACAAATTTAAATGCCACTTCTATTAAGCAAGTGACGGGTAAGGATTACACATTGGAAAATGAGCTGCCGTTACTATTACAAGCTATTGAAAAACGGTATGTACAATTGCGCGATGGAAGCATCAACCGGCTTGAGAATGACTATTTGACTAATCTTTATCGAAAAGGCGAATTGCATGAATTCAACACGATGAAGGGGGCACTAAGTGGTATGATTGAGGGTGTTGATCAGCGTGGAAGGTTGATTCTTCAGACATCGGAAGGCAAACAATTCTATGATCTTAAAGAAATTAGTTTTGCCGAAAAGGATCTGTGATACCATTCAAATAAGTCCTTGACTTTCTATCCTATTATTTTGCTTTCACTTACAATCCATCCGTTTAGTCGATGGTCCTTCAACTATCTTTCCAATTCAAAATTTTAATCTATGATGAAAATGAAACGTGTATTCGTTTTTTCGTTAACCCTGCTGATCGGTATTTCTGCGTTGGCGCAAAAACTGGATATGGAAAAGCTCAAAGGCATGAAGCCAAGGGCGATTGGCCCTGCTGGTATGAGTGGTCGTATTACCGCTATTGACGCTGTAGTGGCTAATCCTGACATTATCTATGCAGGTGCAGCCTCAGGTGGAGTTTGGAAAACGACCAGTGCGGGTATCAGTTGGGAACCCGTTTTCGACAAAGAAGCCACGCTTGCCATTGGCGCAATATCAATTCAACAAGATAACCCCGCAGTAATCTGGGTTGGAACCGGGGAGGGAAACCCACGTAACAGTTTAAATGGTGGTTATGGTATTTATAAAAGTTTAGATGCTGGTAAAACATGGAAGCTGATGGGTCTTGAAAAGACCAGGCACATTCATCGCATTGTTATCGATCCGAAAAACCCAAATACAGTTTATGTAGGAGCCATTGGTTCTCCGTGGGGCGAACATCCAGAGCGCGGAGTTTATAAAACTACTGATGGTGGCGCTACCTGGAAACGCATTCTTTTTGTCGATGAAAAAACAGGGTGTGCTGATCTGATTATGGATCCCAGCAATCCCAATAAATTATTTGCAGCGATGTGGCAGCATCGCAGACAACCATGGACATTTACTTCTGGCGGTCCGGGATCAGGATTACATGTAACCATTGATGGTGGCGAAACCTGGACAAAGATTACCAATAAAGAAGGTTTGCCAGAAGGAGAATTGGGTCGCATTGGATTAGCGATTGCCCGAAGCAAACCAGAAGTGGTTTATGCGTATGTAGAAAACAAAAAGAATGCATTGTATCGTTCTGTGGATGGTGGCCAGAAATGGCAGATGATGAATGACAAGATGAGTGAAATTGGCGACCGACCGTTTTACTATTGTGAAATTTATGTAGACAGCAAAAACGAAAACAGGCTTTATACTATTTTCTCGGAAGTGAATATCAGCGAAGACGGAGGCAAGTCATTTAAAACATTGCTTCCTTATTCAGGTGTCCATCCCGATCATCATGCATGGTGGATTCATCCGGAAGATCCGTCTCTCATCATTGAAGGAAATGACGGAGGCCTGAACATTTCGCGCGATATGGGTAAGAACTGGCATTTCATCGATAATATTCCAGTGGGACAATTCTATCACATTAATGTTGATATGGATCAGCCATATAATGTATATGGTGGTCTTCAGGACAATGGTTCATGGGCTGGCCCTGGGTACATGTGGCGCGATGATGGAATCAGAAATTATTATTGGCAGCCGGTTATGTTTGGCGATGGCTTTGACGTAGTGCCTGATCCGGATAACAATCGATTCGGTTATGCCATGTCGCAGCAAGGCAATCTGGGTCGCTACGATCGGCAGACCGGGTATGTAAAAACAATCAAGCCTACGCACCCAGACGCGAAGATGCGGGTTCGGTTTAACTGGAACTCGGCCATAGCACTTGATCCGTTTGATAACTCTACCCTTTATTACGGAAGCCAGTTTGTACATAAGTCTACCGATAAGGGAAATACCTGGGAAATTATTTCACCAGACCTGACCACCAATGATCCTGAAAAGCAAAAGCAGCATGAGAGTGGTGGAATTACGATGGATGCCACCGGTGCTGAAAATCATTGCACCATTCTTGCCATCGCACCAAGCCCGGTTGAGAAAGGAGTTATTTGGGTAGGTACAGATGACGGCAAAGTTCAACTCACCCGTGACGGAGGAAAAACATGGAGTGATGTTACTTCAAAAATAGTAGGCATGCCTAAAGGCGCATGGATCCCGCAAGTAAGGGCATCTTCATTCAAAGGCGGAGAAGTTTTTGTGGTCGTTAACAACTATCGCCAGTTCGATTACAAACCCTATATGTTCCGTTCACGTGATTACGGACAAACCTGGGAGGGCATAGTGAATGCTGCTCAATTGGGAGATAATAATTATACGCTGGCGGTTGCCCAGGATCCGGTTGAACCGAAATTGATTTTTGTTGGAGCCGAGAATGGCTTATTCGTGAGTTTGGATGAAGGTAAGACATACACAAAATGGACTAACGAATATCCTGCTGGTGTACCCACCATGGATTTGGTTATCCACCCGCGTGAGCATGATCTTGTATTGGGAACCTTTGGTCGTGCGATTTATGTGCTGGATGATATTCGTCCGTTGAGAGAAATGGTGAAGGAAGGTACTCAGGTATTGACGAAGACGCTTCACGTATTTGATGCACCCGATGCGTATCAGGTTGTGTACCAGGATCCGGCCGGAATTTTATTCCCGGGTAACGCCATGTTTAAGGGTGAAAATAAAGCTGATGGTGCAATGATTTCTTATGTGGTGAATAAGCCCGAGGACAAGAAAGAGGCTGCACCCGTTGCAAAAACTGAAACGAAGAAAGGAGATGCGAAAAAGGGCGATCAAAAGGCAGATGTAAAACCAGTTGAAGAGAAAAAGCCAGAGCTAAAAGTGAAATATGATTCGCTAACCATGGAAGTCTTCAATTCAAAAGGAGAGAAGATTCGCACGGTAAAACAAAAGGCCCCTGAAAATAATGGACTCAATAGGATGGCATGGGCTATGAACGAAAAGGGACCCGCACGTCCTTCCCGTGAAAAAGCAAGAGCAAACGCCCCCGAACCCGGAGGAGCCCAGGTGTTGCCGGGTACTTATAAAGTAAGATTGACGTTTGGCGATAAAAAGGACTCTACTAATATCACGGTGAAATCCGATCCGAGATTCAACACTCCGGAATCGACTATAACAGCGCGGTATACCATGATTAAAGATTTGCAAAAATTAACCGGCCTTGCGGCTCAGGCCATGGATCGCTTGCGTGAGTCAAAAGAAATAGCGGATGAGTATGAGAAGAAAATGAAGGAGGCAAAGCGAGACGATTTGAAAGATGCGACTGATAAAACCAAGGTGGTGAAAGACTCGATAAATGCCATCATGGATTACATTGTTGGAAAAGAAGATAAGCGGCAGGGGATCATTCGCTCGCCAACACCGACTCCGGTTTCCTTCATCTTCACAGCGCAACGCTACATCGCAACTTCGAAAGATCCGGTTTCGGCAACCGATCAGCGTGTATATAAGCAAGCCCAGGATGAAATCACTAAGCTGACGGATCGTGTAAATAAATTTTACGACAAAACATGGCCGGAGTATCGTACTGTAATGGAGAAGGTGAGTTTATCTCCATTTAAGAACTATGAACCGTTGAAGCAGAATTAACATTAGATCGTAAACAAATTAAAAGTCGTCTCGAATTTATTCGGGGCGACTTTTAAATTTTTAATGAGTAACCTTTAATTTTCAGCCTATATTTCGATTGTAAAAGCGAATGATCAAAACCAACTCACTTTTTTATTCTTATGCTGCTGAAAAGAAAATGCAATTCAGTGACCTGACGATTCAAACCGGAGAACAATTTTTGTTGCTGGGGGAATCAGGAAGTGGAAAAACTACGTTGCTTCATTTACTGGGAGGTTTACTCAGATCACAGCATGGGAGTATTGAAGTAAATGGAACAGACATCACAAAACTTACTGAGTCCGGGTTGGATCGCTTTCGCGGCCAGCATTATGGTTTTATCTTTCAACGTAACCATTTGATCAGTGCGCTGTCGGTGGAAAAGAATTTATTGATGGCTCCCTTTCTGGCCGGAATGAAGCAAGACAACCACCGGGTAGAAGAAGTGCTTATTCACTTAGGCATTGCTGATAAGAAAAGAAACAGAATTCAAGACCTCAGTTTAGGACAGGCCCAGCGGGTGGCGATAGCACGAGCTGTATTAAACAAACCATCTGTAATTCTGGCCGATGAGCCCACGTCTGCACTGGATGATAAAAATTGTGATCGGGTGAGTGACTTACTTTTATCGGTGGCCGATCAAAATAATGCTACCTTGATCATTGCCACTCATGATCAGCGATTAAAGAGCAAAGTCAAAAACCTGATCCAACTCTGATGAATCTCCTATCGCTTGTGATCAGTTATTTGAAAGCCCGGCCGCTCAATACGCTGCTCAATATTTTGTTATTGTCGTTGGGAATTGCCGTAATTACAATCTTACTTTTATTTAGCAACCAGCTCAACGAAAAGATTACGGACAACACCAAAGGAATTGATCTGGTGGTGGGGGCAAAGGGAAGCCCGTTGCAATTAATTCTTTGCAATATCTTTCATATCGATTTTCCTACTGGAAACATTAAGCTGCCGGAGGCTGAACGATTGTCAAAGCATCGATTGGTAAAAAGTGCAATCCCCTTGGCTTTGGGCGACAGTTATCAAAATTTTCGGATCGTTGGCACGAATCGCGCTTACGCAGAATTGTATAAGGCTGAACTGGCCATGGGTGAATGGTGGGCTAACGACCTTGAAGTTGTAGTGGGGTCTACAGTTGCCGAATTATTAAAACTAAAAGTAGGAGATACGTTCGAAAGTGCCCATGGTCTGAGTAAAGAAGGCCATACTCACGAAGAAAATACATTTGTTGTGAAAGGTATTTTGAAAAGCACACACGGAGTACTGGATAATTTGATTCTTACCAATGTGTCAAGTATTTGGAAAGTGCATGAACATGATGAGGCACTTATAAAAGAAAAAGTAATCGCAAATCCTTCCCCACTCGTACCCGCAGTGGAAGCAGGTGATTCAACGAAAGAAATTACGGCATTGTTAATTAAGTATCGGAATCCGATTGCAGCCATTCAACTCCCGCGTTATATCAATGGTCAAACCGGTATGCAGGCTGCTTCTCCGGCATTTGAAGCCGCACGACTTTTCTCAATTTTGGGTGTTGGCATTGAGGCGCTTACAGGGTTTGCTTATGTTCTGATTTTTATTTCGGCCTTAAGTATTTTTATAGCGTTGTATAATTCTCTTAAGGAACGTCAATACGATCTTGCCATTATGCGCTCGATGGGCGCAAGCCGCTCGAAATTATTTATAGCCACTCAATTGGAAGGAATAACACTAACGTTATTTGGAAGTGTAATTGGTCTCGCCCTGGGGCACGGAGTTCTTTACTTATTTACTGAATTAGTTGAAGAAAGTGGCAAGACCGGAATCAGCGCCTGGGTATTCTACAAAGAGGAACTATACCTGTTGGCGGGAAGCCTGGTGCTGGGTATCCTTTGTTCTCTTATTCCTTCTTTTCAGGCCTACCGTACCGACATCCATAAAGTGCTGGCTGGAAACTAATTTTCCGTTGGCATAGTTTTAGATAACTCACGCATTGAATTGATTATTTTTGAGACCTAATAAACCGATATGAACCGATTAAGTCTGCTGGTGCTGCTTTTATTTCTTTCCGGGTTAGGATTGGCCCAAACCCTAACCGATGGTTGGACAGCCTTTGCCAAAACAAAGTTTGATGCCAAATACAATGAAAAAGCGGGCGAGTATTTTTTATACCCCACGTTTCCGGCCGATCTGAAAGCCAACGTGGGAAAGGAAATTGATCTGGAAGGTTATTATCTGCCCATCGATGTAGAGGGTGATGCGTACATCATTTTATCAAAATTTCCCTACAGCCAGTGTTTCTTTTGTGGCGGTGCCGGCCCGGAGTCTATTGCTGAAATCTATTTTAAGGCGAAGCCGCCAAAGTTTGAAGGCGATCAGTTTATTCGCATCAAAGGCAAATTAAAACTTAACGATGCAGATCTTGAGCATGGCAACTTTATTGTTGAAGAAGCCGTGTTTGTGAAGTAGGTTAGTTTAATCTATCGTCCACCGCAACCCTATAATTCCACGGGCCCCTTGCAAGGGGGCATAATTGTACGTTGTATCAAAAGTATAACCGTAGGGATTTGTATCGGGTCTCGCGTTCCCGTTGTCATCAAAGTATTTTCCTCCGCGTTTGTCGAACGGATCGTCAGGATGCAAGAGTGGATCCTTTGGTTTAAAGTTCAATAGGTTTTTTATTCCGCCATAAATTTCCAACTGCTTACTAATTGGTTTACTCAACTGAAGGTTGATCAGTCCAAACCAGGGCGACATGGCCGGTCTGAAATCGTTGGGTACCACGGGCAAGTGCATCGGACCGGTAACTCTGCCGGTAAGATCCACATTGATGTTGGAGGCAAAGGTGTAACTGATAGTAAACGTACCAGAAAATTTAGGTGCCTGCACTTGTGGGATTTTTGCTTCGGAGACTTCATTTTTTTGAACCTGGAATACATCCATCAAAGTAACACCCGAAATGATTTTTAAGGTATTGGCCAGCGAAACATCGGCATTGAGTGTAACCCCGCGCGAAACCGCGTAGCCATCCAGGTTGTTATAGATTATTTTATTTGGGTCAGTTAAAAAATCACCAACAATTTTATTGGTGAAGTAGGTATAAAAAAGACTTGCATCGAGGTTGATAAAGCCTTCAGGTAATATGATGTTGCGGGCGTAATTTAAATTCACATTCCAGGACTGCTCGGGTTTTAGATCCGATAATATTTCTACTTCGCGCGATCCCGTTAAGGCTGCGTGATCTTCGGTAAATAAATTCACCACCCGGTAACCACTTCCACCCGTCAATCGCAGGGTGTTGTTTTTGTTGGGTGCGTATTTAAAACTCAAGCGGGGTGTCCAGATGTTGCCGTGCACATTATGCCGGTCGTACCGAAGACCAGCCAGCGTGGTCACCTTATCCGAAAGTTGAATGTCATCCTGAACAAAAATCCCCGGAAGGAAAGTTACATCCGGATCGTTGGCACCATCTCCGCTGGACGTACCCACTGTATTATCATCATAATTAATATAGCGAATCGGAATTCCAGTGAGCAGATCGTGCTTTCCAAATTTTTTATTCCATCGCAATTGAGCAAAGGCTACTTGCTGCGTGGCAAAAAACTTAACAATCCCATAGTAGGAATCTTGCTTATGATAATTGTACGAGTAATCAAAATAAAAAGGCGATTCCGTATTGAACTGATAATTGCCGATCAGTTCGGCACGTTGTGTATAGATGGATTCGCCATAAATCTGGTCGCTTCCGCGGAAAGCGGGAGTCCACTGTAACTCACCGCCCCAGCGATTTTCATGAATGTATCGTCCGGCCAATGAAAAACTTTTTCCGGAAGCCCTGTGAAATGTCCACTTATTAAAAAGTGAAATTCTTTTTTGCAGGGTTACATCCGTGAAGTTATCATTGTTGATGTCGCGCTTTTGATCATAATGAAAGTAGTTGACACCGAAAAGACTTGCAGACTTGCCTGCTTTAAAACCGGAGGACAGATCGAAATTGTATTCACCTACCGTAGTTCCAAAAACATCCGCCTTAAATTTAGGAACCGAAAAGGGTTCTTTCGTGATGATATTGATTACACCACCCACAGCTTCCGATCCATAAAGTGTAGAGGCCGGGCCTTTTACAATCTCCATGCGTTTTACCAGACTGTTCGGAATACCGGCCAGTCCATACACAGTAGCCAGACTGCTTACGATGGGCATACCATCAATCAGGATCATGGTATACGGACCTTCCAGGCCATTGATGTGAATATCGCCTGTGTTGCACACATTGCAATTGATTTGTGGCTGCACGCCATTCACCAATGAAAGCGCTTCAAAAATATTTGGCGTTGGATTTTTAAGGAAGAATGAGGGGGCATATACTTCAATGGGAATGGGTGAATCCATTTTGGTAACTTCTTTCATTGTGCCTGTAACCACTACGGCCTCGAGTTGTGAAATGTCTTCCTTTAAATCTATTTCAATAGAATTGACGATACCTTGCTTCACGTTAATTGTTAACACCTGGTTTTGATAGCCTATTCCCGAGATTTTTAGCTTATGTGTTCCGGTGGGTACATTTTCAATCCGAAACCGGCCATCCAAATCAGTGCTGGCCCCAAGCCGGGTTCCTTCAATAATAAGATTGACAAACTCAACAGCCCTCGAATCACTACGCACAATGCCTGAAACTGAGCCAGTTTGGGCCACGACTGCCGAAATCAACGACATGAACAGTATGGTGAAAATCAGGAACCGCATAATTTTAGAGTAGCAAACTTATATAATTAGAAATAACTAAACAAATATTTAGAGTAGTCTAAAAATATTTCTTGAGGAATCTTGGAAATTGGCCGGAAAACGAAAGCTGAGAAAACTCATTTTTTAATCCGTGCCATTGACTTTACCTTCACTCCCGATTTTAATACCCTACTTATGAAAGCCCTTTCAGTCGTTGCCATCTTGCTTTTTGTCACCCTTAACGGCTACGGCCAGGTGATTACCTCGCCTCAGAAAAAACTTACGTTGCGCTTTCAGTTGACGGATAATGGTGAGCCCAGCTATCAACTCTCCATTGGCAATAAAAAGGTGACGGAGCCAAGCCTGATGGGCCTGGAACTAAAGGATCAGCCCGCGTTGGCCGAAGGGTTTACAATTACCACTATAGACTCCACAACAGTAAATGAAAAATGGAACCCGGTGTGGGGCGAGGTAAGTGAGATTGTTAACAATTACCGCGAGTTGACCGCGCACCTTCAGCAAACAGCTACCGGCCGGGTTATGATCATTCGCTTCCGTTTGTTTGATGATGGCCTTGGCTTTCGCTATGAGTTTCCGGCACAGGCTAAATTAAGTTACTTCACCGTTACCGGGGAACGCACTCAATATAATATGACCGGCAATCATAAGTCCTTCTGGATTCCGGGCGATTATGATACGAATGAATATCCTTACACAACATCTGCGCTCAGCGAGGTTGATGCGGTAACTGTGTCGAAGAAGTATAATGAGATAGGAACCCGGTCGCCCATTGGTAAAAACTATGTACAAACACCTTTCATGATGAATTCAGCCGATGGGTTGTACATCAACATCCACGAAGCAGCGTTGCTAAACTATCCAGCAATGTATTTGAAAGTGAATCAGGATAACTTTTCACTCTCCACCGAACTAGCTCCCGATGCATTTGGTAACAAAGCCTATCTGCAAACTCCGTGTAATTCGCCATGGCGTACGCTGTTGGTAAGTTATAAAGCGGCCGATTTACTGATGTCAAAAACTATTCTCAATCTGAACGAACCCTCTTTGATCAAAGAGACCAGTTGGATTAAACCCCAAAAATTTGTGGGCATCTGGTGGGGCATGCACATGGGTACCGCTACCTGGAATTATGCCGACCAGGGAAATATCATTTTAAAGAACACCGATTGGAGTAAACTAAAACCCAATGGAAAACATGGCGCAACTACGCAACACACAAAACGCTACATTGATTTTGCGGCTGCCCAAGGCCTGGATGGTGTATTGATAGAAGGCTGGAATGTTGGCTGGGAAGACTGGGCCGGCAATTGGAAGGAAGAAGTTTTTGATTTTGTTACCCCATACCCCGACTTTAATGTGAATGAACTGCAGGCCTATGCAAAAGAAAAAGGAGTGAAGCTTATTATGCACCATGAAACGTCAAGTTCGGTAACCAACTACGAACGGAGAATTGACCAGGCCATCCTTTTCATGAAAAATCATGGCTATGACGCAGTCAAGACTGGATATGTGGGGCGTATTATTCCGCGGGGCGAATTCCATGATGGGCAGTGGATGGTAAACCATTTTACACGGGTAGCAGAAAAGTTTGCAGCCAATAAAATTATGGTAGATGCCCACGAATCAGTACGGCCTACTGGGTTACACCGTACTTACCCGAATTGGATGGCGAGCGAAGCTGGGCGCGGTAATGAGTTTAATGCCTGGAGCAGTGGTAATCTGCCTGAGCATGAAACGATTTTGCCGTTCACGCGACTGATGGGCGGCCCGATGGATTATACTCCGGGCATCTTTCAGATCAAGCTGGATTACTATAATACCGGAAACAAATACCAGGTGCACACCACGCTGGCCAAACAACTGGCATTGTATGTAACGATGTACAGTCCGCTGCAAATGGCGGCTGACTTACCCGAGAATTATGAGAAGCATCTCGATGCTTTTCAATTCATCAAAGACGTGCCCGTGGATTGGGACAATACCAACGTGCTTGAAGCCGAACCGGGCGATTACATTGTTACGGCCCGCAAACAAAAAGGAAAAAATGCCTGGTTTATCGGTGCGATTACCGATGAAAACAAACGCGAGGTGCAGGTTAACTTTAATTTTCTGGAGCCGAAGAAGACCTATGTGGTAACAATTTATGGCGATGCCCCGGATGCACATTGGGAAACCAACCCAAT
This sequence comes from Cyclobacteriaceae bacterium, assembly GCA_044229915.1. Lineage (GTDB taxonomy): Bacteria > Bacteroidota > Bacteroidia > Cytophagales > Cyclobacteriaceae > ELB16-189. Next base: position 421,247 of record JBGASB010000001.1, on the reverse strand, counting down.
GGCTTATTCCATTCAGAGCTATACGGTCACCAGTAAAACAATACTTAAATTGAAACTCGCTGCGGGTGGTGGTGCTGCGCTGACGGTGCAATTAGCTACGCCTGACCAATCAAAGAAAGTTAAGCCTTACAGAAACTAGATGGTATAGGATCCGGTTCATTTTCTACTTTTTAACTATTTTATTTTGGGATGCTTACAACAACTCTGCTACAATTCATCTCATAAGTTCAATAGAAACTCAGCAAATGGTACAAACCCAAAATAAATAATTGTCACTATTAAAATCATCAAGAGTAAAGTCAATAGTCGTTTTCTTGTTTCACTTTTGTTGATCTTAATTGCCTTGTTTATAAATTCTTGTCTTTCAACTGGTGTCATTTCTTTTCTAACATCCAGCTTTTGCCCGTCTTTTATTTTATAATGTCCGTTGTCAAATGGTTTCCTTTTAGTCTTTCCAAGTAAATCACGATTATACTTGAAAGTTTCAGCCATCTGTCTAAGGAATCCGAATCCAGCCATGTCCAAATTAATTAGATAACCTTATTTGTTCCGGTTAAAATTACCGTCAACAAATTTATATACATATTGTTGATGTACTCTTCATATCAGACCCTCTCAAATCTCGCCAAAGCATAGTTTGGCATAGAATGAGTGATATTTTTGCACACTTTAAAACCTGCCTAATTTGAGGAAAGTATCTGAGTAAAACGAATCCGGTTTCGACCCTCAGGATCGAAACCGGTTAAATAACTTCTGGAAAGCAAATGTCTACTTCGCCAGTTTCGTAATCGCTTCCATTTTGGTTTTCAATCTGCCTATGGCATCCAGGTATTTCTGTTCCCACATTTTTAAGTTAGTGGTGGATTTGTTTGCAGCCTCATATTGAAATGCCGGCAACATCCATGAAGCATAGCCGCTATAGGGATCAGGCGAGGCATAGAGTGAACGATACCAGCTACCATAGGGCATGCCTTGTTTGTCAATCCACTGGCGCTCGAGCAACAACAGTTCTGCATTGATTGCTTTCTTTTTGTTTTCATTCAGTGTCTTCAGAGCTGCCTGGCACTCGTCACCGGCTTTCTTCAAATCATCGGCTGCTTTGATCAGCACATCAAATGAAAATGGAGTTGGCGATTTGTCATACGCTTTTGTCAGTTTTTGCAATCCTTCAAAGTGTGTTTTCAAATCACTGCCATAGCGGCTGAGGTCATACGGGATTACATCGGCATTGGCGAGTCGCAAGGCCATCACACCAAACACGCGCTCAACCAATGGACCCATTTTAAAACTAGGATCTGCAAAGCGTTCGTAAAATGAAAAGCTGTCGTGGTTGGAATGATAGATAGACGGTCCACCCGTGCCACCGCCCCACGAGGGAATACCTACGTGTGTATAAAATGCGATATGATCCGAGCCACCGCCCAGATTTCCGAGGGGAGGTTCTTTAAGTCCGCGGTTGCCCAACCAGTGTTCATAAACTGTCTTCGATGAATCGGGATAAGGCACTGTTTTGGTAGCTTCAATGGCTAAAGCTTTCAATGACGGACTCGAAGCTGCACCAAAACTTTTCCCTGACACGGCACCATCGGCATTAAAGTAAGCAACCCCTTTTGCATCTAATTCATCGCGGAAGTGTTCTACCCATTCGGTTGAACCAATTACCCCTTGTTCTTCAGCATCCCAATGGGCAATCTTGATCGTGCGCTTTGGCTTGTACCCGGCTTGTGAAAGTTTGCCCAGCGATTCACTCAAGGCAAGCAACATAGCAGTGCCGCTGTTAGGGTCGGTAGCACCAAAGCCCCACGCATCGTAGTGCGCACCGGCAATGATCCATTCATTGGGAGATTCTGATCCCACCAGCGTGCCCACCACATTATACACGCGTTGGATTTCTCTTTTTTGCTGCACATTTATACGCACTTTCAACTCGGGTCCACCTTCAAGGCGATACGTATAAGGTAATCCACCTTGCCAGCCGCTGGGCACAGGCTTTCCTGTCATACGGCCAATAATTTCTTTTGCTGCACCATAAGGCAATGGTAACACAGGTATGTTGTGCATACCGGTTACGTCTTCTGGTTTTTTGCGCACAATTTTTTTCTTGCCATCAACAGGTAATGCCGGTTCGAACGGAGTTAACGGATCACCCGTCCAATCCAATGTAAGCAATGAGCCTCGTTGAATATCACTTTCATTATAGTATGGCCCTTCGGGATATACGAGTCCTTTTGCATAGCCGCTGTCACCCGGATCGGTAAAGATGATAAGACCAGCTGCACCGTTCGCTTCGGCATATTTTGCTTTATAACCACGGAAGTTTCCGCCATAGCGTGCCAATACAATTTTACCTTTTACTGATACGCCCAGGGCAGCAAGCTTTTCAAAGTCTTCTTTACGACCGAAGTTAGCATAGACCACTTCGGCTGTTACATCGCCTGAGCCGGTATAGGCATTGTAACCAAAATATAAATTGGGATCGGCCGAAAACGGATCTTCTTTATGGATGTACTCTTTATTATTGAGTGGCAAACGAATGGGCTCTACAATTTCTGCAGCAGCAGAACCGGGCATTACCGGCAAATAAATATCGTACGGATAAATGTCTACCTGGAAACCAGCCTTACGCATTACATCCGCCAAGTAGTCGCGTACACGCTCATTGGCTTTTGAGGTGGCAATGTGAGGTTCTTTCGTTAAGGTTTTTAAATGGTTTTTATAGCGTTCACTTTCCTGTTGCTGCAGAAATGCTTCTTCGGCTTTGGTTTGGGTTTGGGAACTTGCTGTTGTAAAGCCCATGGTTTGGGCAAGTGACTGGGACGCAATCAATAAAAAGAGACCAAGCAGTTTTTTCATAGTAATGGATTAACGGGCAGGAAGAACGCAAAAGTTTAACATTTTGCGAAACGAAATTGTGTGGGTGGCAAATGCTTAATCCAGCTTCTTTTTCGGATTACGGGATCCCGGGTCGTGTATGGAAGTTTCGGTTGTATTTGCTAACCGGTTAACTTGCCCGGTATGACGGGTAAAATTATTTGCATTAGCCTGCCTCGGTTTATTTATTCTGATTGTTCCGGGATGATGCAAGATAAAGCACATAGCCTGGTAACATGGTACCAAGCGAATATAAGATGATCTTTACATCTTCAACTGCCACATAATAAATCATCCACACTGTGCAGGCAATAAATACGATGGGTGGGAGTGGATATAGAGGTGTTTTGAAATGATCGGTACTGGTTGTCTTGTTTCGCAAAAAGAAAATCCCGAATACGGTGAGCATGGAGAAAAAAGAAAGACTTACCGAAATGTATTGAATGATTTCTTTAAACGAACTCACGAGCACTAAAAAGACAGACCAGCCCGCTTGTGCAAGAATGGCTACATAAGGCATCTGATACCGGTTCTTTACCGAGAAGGTCTGAAGTAATTTATAATCCTCGCCCATGGCCTCTATTACCCGCGGCCCGGCAATGGTCATTGCACTGAGTGTGGACAATAAAGCAAAACTAAAAATGCCAGCGAAGACAGTTCCGGCTGTGCTTCCAAAAAGTTTGTGGGCTACTACATTGCCTATATCATTTTGTCCTTGCAGTTCATCGAATGTGGCTGTGTATAAAAACGTGGCATTAAGGGCGAGATAAATTAACACAACAAGTGTCGTTCCTGCGATCAACGACCTCGGTAAGTTTATTCTTGGGTTATCCAGGTTACCCGCAATGTAAGCCGAAGCATTCCATCCTGTGTAGGCATAAACAACGAATACCAATGAGATCGCAAACCCCGAACTAAGGATGAGATTCCAGTCACCGGGTTGCGGGAGAAAATGAATCTCCGTTTTAGGTACAGAGTAAATGAAGAACGGGGCGATGCAGAAAAAGAGTATCAAAGAAAGCTTGAGTGTAGTAAGTATTGTTTGAACCCGGCCACCTGTTTTAACACCGAACCAGTGTACACATGATACGGCCAGAATGGCGATTAAAGCAATCACTTTTGTTGAGACCCCGGTAGCTTCGGTTGCATATTCACCAATAGCAATCGCTACGGCTGAGATTGCTCCTGCAAAACCTACTATAGAACTCATCCAGCCGCTAAGAAAGCCAAGCGCAGGATGAAAGATTTTTGATAAATAAAGATACTCACCACCCGAGCGTTTTAGTGTAGTGGCAATTTCTGCATAGGTCAATGCCCCGGATAAGGCTACAACACCACCTAATAACCATAACATCATAATGGCAAACCCGGAGGGCAATGGCCCCACCTGGTACCCCAATGAAGTAAATACCCCGGTGCCAATCATGTTGGCAATAACCAACGTGATAGCGACAGTGAGAGTATAGTTTTTAGATCCGGTCATCAATTGAAGCCGAGAAGATCAGCATTGATCACGAAAAAACAAAAGACCTTCCTGAATATCAGAAAGGTCTCTTTTCTAAGGAAGAAATCGTATTTGAATTACATCTTCTTAGGTACTACCACTTTGTTGATGACATGAACCACACCGTTGCTTACGGCAACATCAGCAGCTACTACTTCGGCTCCACCCACAGTTACTTTACCATCTTTAATAGCAACTTTCAGTTTTTCGCCCTGAAGCGTGGTCAATTCCTGACCATCTGTAAGATCGGTTGACTTATAGGTACCAGCCACTACGTGATATTTCAACACATTCTGAAGTTTGCTTTTGTTTTCAGCTTTCAGCAACATATCAACGGTTGATTGAACTGCTGCAAAAGCTTCATTGGTTGGAGCAAATACAGTATAGGCATCGGTTCCTTTAAATACTTCCACCAGTTCGCCCGCTGAAAGAGCAGCAACCAATGTGCTCAGGCCAGGGGTATTGATAGCAGTTTCGGCAATTGTTTTGGGCAAAGCAGCCAATGAATCAGCCACACGCTGAACGGCAGCTAGTGAATCAGCTACGCGGATGGAATCCTGTGTTGCTTTTTCTTTAGCCGCTTTTCCACCATCACCACAGCTGGTAACGAGGATGGCAAATAAGGCGAATGCGCCTACTAGGATGAGTGATTTTTGTGTTTTCATAGTTTTCAATAGTTGAGTTGTGCTCCATTTAACAGGTTACCCAATTGAATGTTTACATACTTTCGAAAAAGATTGATTGTGTTGATTCATATTTTTCGAAGAATCTGACCAACATATTTTCCATTTACCATAAAAGAATTGTGTTTAGGGTTCTAACTGCTTATTTTTCAGTTTATTCCCATACTTTATGAAAAAAGCATTTGTCTTAGTTGCCATAGTGTTTAGTTCACTGGTCGCGTTTGCGCAGGATTTTAAAAAAGATTCTGTCTATATGCGAACTCATTACGATAAAGCAGAGTACCAGATTCCAATGCGGGACGGTATTAAACTGTTTACCGTGGTTTATACTCCCAAGGATAAGTCCAGGACTTATCCGATTCTGATGAACCGCACCTGCTATAATGCTTCGGTGTATGGTGATTTCAAAACTTATGGGCATCCTTCAAATTTTCTTGTGCATGACTTGTATATTCTGGCTTTTCAGGATGTGCGGGGCCGCTACATGAGTGAGGGTACTTTTGATAATATGCGCCCGAACATTCCGGGGAACGATAGAAAGAATAAAACTGCCGTGGACGAAAGTTCTGATACCTGGGATACTATCGATTGGATGATCAAGAACATAGCGGGCAACAATGGCAAAGTTGGAATGTATGGAATTTCGTACCCCGGTTTTTATACGGCCGCAGCCTTGCCCGATGCGCACCCGGCTTTAAAAGCATCATCGCCTCAGGCACCTATCTCTGATTTCTTTTTTGACGACTTTCATCATCAGGGTGCCTACCTGCAAAGTTACACAGCCGCCTTTGCCGTGTTTGGTTATCAGAAGGAAGGACAAACCCGTAAAGATTGGTTTGACGACAAATTGAATCGCTTCTTTAGTCAACCTGTAAAAGATGGCTATCAATTTCATTTGGACAATGGCCCGTTGAAAACGGTTACTGAAAAATATCATGGTGATAATTTCTTCTGGCAACAAATAGTTGAGCACCCGAATTACGATGACTTCTGGCAGCAGCGGAGTCTTTTACCACATTTGAAAAACGTTAAACCGGCAGTGATGACGGTGGGCGGTTGGTTTGATGCTGAAGATTTGTATGGTCCATTAAATATTTACAGAGCCGTGGAGCAAAGTAGTCCGGGAACCTACAACACACTGGTGATGGGCCCGTGGGGTCATGGCGACTGGGCACGCGAAACGGGTAAATCAACCCACAACCATATTTATTTTGGCGATAGTATATCAACCTTTTATCAGCGTGAGATCGAGCGCAAATTTTTTGCCTTTCATTTGAAAGGAGGAAGCGCACCTGCATTGCCGGAAGCCTATATGTTTGATACCGGAAAAAAAGAATGGAAACAATTCGAAACATGGCCGCCCAAAGATGCAGCGCGCCTTCAATTGTATTTTGGAGAGAATGGCAAACTGGGTATCAATAAGCCGATCAATGAGCAGGCTGCATTTGAATACGTCAGCGATCCGGCCAAGCCAGTTCCTTACACTTCGCAGATTGAAGGTCTCACATTTACGCCACGTAGGTTTATGAGTGATGACCAACGTGAGGCTTCCCGAAGACCCGATGTTCTCACCTTTTCTACTGAGATCCTCACCGAAGATGTAACCGTAGCCGGTGAGATCATGGCCAAACTTAAGGTTGCGTTAAGCACCACCGATGCCGACTTTGTGGTGAAGTTAATCGATGTCTATCCACAAGATCATCCCAACTACGATCATAACCCAAAGAATATAATAATGGGTGGCTATCAGCAATTGGTGCGTAGTGAAGTTTTTAGGGGCCGCTTCAGAAATAGCTTTTCAAAGCCTGAGCCATTCAAACCTAATGAAATCACTGATGTAAAATTCCCATTGCAGGATATCCTGCACACCTTTAAGAAAGGCCATAAGATGATGATTCAGATCCAAAGCACCTGGTTCCCCTACATTGACCGCAATCCACAGAAGTATGTTGACAACATTTACAAAGCCAATGCAGAAGACTTTGTGAAGGCTACCATCAAAGTTTATGGATCATCAGTAATTGAAATTGGTGGTGACGATAACCTGAACACGAAAATAGACACCTTTAAAAAATGAAAAGCACGATTTTCTGTCTGTTCGGTTTTTTCCTGGTAACTTCTACATATGCGCAACAGCGGACCTATGATACAGTACCCAACCTGCCCGAGCATTATTGGGTACGGATGGAAAAGTTTAAGAAGGAAACCAATATTCAGGGCAAAACTGTTTTCCTGGGTAACAGTATTACGGAAGGGGGCAATTGGAAAAAATTATTGAAAGACTCGTCTATTATCAACCGGGGTATTTCGGGTGATAATACGTTTGGAGTAATTGCCCGGATGGACGAAATTATTAAACTTAAGCCTGCTAAAATTTTCATACTTATAGGGACAAATGATTTATCGAAGCGCATTCCAGACGAGGTGATTATTGAAAATATATTTTCAATCGTATCTAAGATCAAGGCAGGCTCTCCCAAAACTAAAATCTTCGTACAGAGTATTTTGCCTGTAAATGAAACTGTTGAAAAATTTCCGCAGCAGTTTAACAACGAAAGTCACATTCTGATAATTAATGATCAGCTTTCACGGTATGCGGAAAGACTTCGCTACACCTATATCGATCTGCATGCCAAATTTCTGGATGATCAGGGGAAGTTAAAGGCCTCTTATACGTTCGATGGACTTCATCTTAACGCTTCCGGGTACCAACACTGGGTCGGGATATTGAAAAGTTTGAAGTACCTTTAAATCGTTAATCTAAATACTAGTATGAGTCGCTTTTTGTTGATTTGCTTTTTGGTGTTGAGTGTTACAGCGCAGGGTCAGTTTAAAAATATCAAATTGGCTGAGCAAGTAGATGGAGTCTACCCGCCAGTGGAGCCGAGCATTACAATCAATAAAAAGAACACAAAAAATATTGTAGCCGGGGTAGTTCTTGATCGTGCTATTTACACATTGGATGGTGGCGAGACCTGGGCTGAAACTAAGCTCGAGTCACCTTATGGAGTTTTTGGCGATCCAGCGGTGATTTCAGATGTAAAGGGTGATATTTATTTTTTCCATTTGGCAGATCCTAGCAAGCAGGGACGAAGTAATGATGAATGGCTTGACAGAATTGTTTGTCAGAAGTCGACCGATGGCGGTAAGACCTGGAGCAGCGGAGCCTCAATTGGAAACAATCCACCCAAGGATCAGGATAAACAATGGCCAGCGGTTCATCCGCGAAAGCAATATCTTTGCACTACATGGACACAGTTTGATAAATATGGGTTGGCAGATCCTAACTGTCATTCTAATATTCTTTTCAGCAAATCAATGAATGCTGGTAAAAAGTGGAGCGACCCCGTGCAAATTAATCAGAACCCGGGCGATTGTATTGATGATGACAACACTACCGAAGGGGCTGTGCCGGCAGTAGATGAAGAGGGTCGTGTATATGTAGCGTGGTCCAGCCATGGAAATATTTATTTTGATCGGTCATTTGATGGTGGCGAAATGTGGCTTTCGAATGATTTACTGATTGCAAAGCAAGGGGGTGGTTGGTCGATGGATATTCCTGGAATCAGCCGGTGCAATGGAATGCCAGTTTTAATGATTGACAACAGCCGGGGAAGACTTCATGGAAGTTTATACCTGGTTTGGGCGGATCAGAAAAATGGGACGGATGATACGGATATCTGGTTCATGCGATCAACTAACAAGGGTGATCTTTGGACACAACCAATGCGCATCAATCAGGATGGACCGGGTAAACATCAGTTTCTGCCGTGGATGACAGTAGATCAGGGCACGGGATATATTTATATTGTGTATTATGATCGCAGGGCCTATGATGATCTGCAGACTGATGTTTACATGGCCTATTCAACAGATGGCGGCAGTACATTCAAAGAAGTAAAAATCAGCGAGAGCCCTTTCATTCCAACAGATACCAAATTCTTCGGTGACTATAATAACATCGATGCTCACAAAGGAATAATCGCTCCTATCTGGACGCGCATGGATGATGGTCGCACCAGTGTTTGGACATCAGTAATAACAGATTCAGATCTTCTCAAAAAGTAATTAACACGTTGGATCATCCACTGCACATGCATCACCCTCTGGGGTCGCATATTGACTGCCAATTTGAGTTAATGCCTGCATAAAAACCTCAGTTGCCTGTGCACCTGAAATTCCATATTGATTATTGATAATGTAATACGGAACGCCACTAATGCCGCGTTGATAGTTGAGTTGCTCTGCTGCAGTAACATCAGCAAGCAATTGGTCCGAATTTAGCAGGGAAGAAATTTCTTTAGGATCCAATCCAACTTTTTCTGCAATGGAAATTAAATTTTCCTGTTTCGAAAGATCAACCCCCTCTTCAAAGTATGCTTTCATGAAAGCTTCTTTAACCGCCAGTTGTTTTCCTTCCTGTTTGGCATACCAGATGATTCGATGTGCATCGCGTGTATTAGGCGAAATTTTTTGCTTTCCGAAATCGAACTTCAACCCTTCTTCGGCTGCTATGGAAGTCACATGCCTGGTGATCTGATTATATTTTTCTTCGCTACCAAATTTTTTTGCGAGGTATTCTTTTTGGTTAAAACCTTCTTTGGGAGTTTGGGGATTAAGTTCAAAGGGTAGATAGGAGACCTCAAATTCAAACTGGTCAGCCAATTGATTCATCGCTTTTTCAATTCTTCGTTTGCCTATGTAACACCAGGGGCAAACAACATCCGAGGCTATATCAATTTTAATTTTTGGCTTATTCATCCGGTTGAAATTTTAACATAAACACAAGGCATAGGAACAATAGTTCAACAGCCTAAACTTTCATTAACATCATTCAATAAGGAAGGTTAAAATCAAATGGTAAATCTTAAACCTTTCACTTACCTTTGCCGCTTTCCTGCCTGAAAACAGGCTTAAAACTTGAAAATAACACACCCATGACTGTAACAGAACAAGCAAAATTCAAAGTAAAAGACCTTCAATTGGCCGATTGGGGCCGCAAAGAGATCAGATTGGCAGAAGCAGAAATGCCAGGATTGATGGCGCTGCGCGAAGAATTTGGAGCACAAAAGCCATTAAAAGGAGCTCGGATAGCAGGTTGTCTTCACATGACAATCCAGACAGCTGTATTAATTGAAACCCTTATTGAACTGGGGGCAGAAGTAACCTGGTCATCGTGCAACATTTTCTCAACACAGGATCATGCTGCTGCTGCTATTGCTAAAGCGGGTATTCCGGTGTTTGCCTGGAAGGGAATGAATGAACAGGAATTTGATTGGTGCATTGAACAAACGTTGCATGCCTTTAAGGATGGCAAGCCATTGAATATGATTTTGGATGACGGTGGTGATCTTACCAACATGGTGCTGGATCGTTATCCGGAACTTGTAAAAGGTATTCGTGGAATTTCGGAAGAGACAACCACGGGAGTTCACAGATTGGTTGAGCGTCAGCACAATGGTAAACTTCCATTGCCTGCAATCAATATTAACGACTCGGTAACCAAATCTAAGTTTGATAATAAGTACGGATGTAAAGAATCATTGGTGGATGCTATTCGCAGAGCTACCGATGTAATGATGGCTGGTAAAGTAGCTGTGGTTGCAGGTTATGGAGATGTGGGTAAAGGTTCTGCAGCCTCGTTGCGCGGGGCTGGGGCACGTGTGATTGTAACAGAAATTGATCCGATCTGTGCGCTTCAGGCAGCCATGGATGGATTTGCTGTAAAGAAAATGGATGTTGCCGTTAAGGAAGCTGACATTGTTGTTACAGCTACTGGTAATTTTGGTATCGTACTATCCCGCCACTTCGAGAACATGAAGGACAAGGCGATTGTTTGTAACATCGGCCACTTTGATAATGAAATTGATGTTGCCTGGTTAAAGAAGAACGCAACCCGCGATGAAGTAAAACCTCAGGTTGATTTGTACACATTGAAAAATGGCCGTCAGGTGATTTTACTTGCCGAAGGTCGTTTAGTGAATTTAGGTTGTGCTACTGGCCACCCTTCATTTGTAATGTCGAATTCATTCACAAATCAGACACTGGCACAGTTAGAGCTTTGGCTCAATGCTGATAAATATGAAAACAAGGTCTACATGTTGCCTAAACATCTGGATGAGAAAGTAGCTCGTTTGCACCTTAAGAAAATTGGTGTTGAGTTGGAAGAACTTTCCACGGAACAGGCCAAATATATTGGTGTGGAAACGAAGGGTCCTTTCAAACCAGATTATTATCGTTATTAAAAATTACCGAGCTCATTCCCCTGTTGGGGTAGGGGTGAGGTCTCTCTGCTTGCAAATAGAGAGTAATCCCGTGGCGAGTGCCACGGGATTCTTTTTTTAAAGGCAATTTTATTTCTTCACTTCGTATCGGACAGTTCTTCCATTCTTATTGGTGAGGGTCACAAAATTATCGCATGTGCCATCACCGTAATCAACCGTAAGCTCGCGATCACCATGTTTAATCAATTTAACACCGCTTACCGGGATGATCACCCCTTCGGCTGCACAAGCTCTGCGGTAAATTAATTTTTCCAAAATCTCAATCGAATAGCTGCGACCATTGCGAAAGGTTCCCTGTGCTGAGCCATAGATGATCAGACGATCGAGGAGATTATTTTCATTGCGTTCATGTTCACGTCTGCGGTTTACTTCGCGGGTAGCCACTCTGCCATCAGGCCAGGTAAGCTGACCTCCGGTGAGAACAACATCGTATATGGTCAACGAATCGGTTACACTAACAACAGTTATTTTACGTGTACCTTCAATCTGTATTCCATTGATCGAATAAGCCTCAAATGAAACGGTCCACTGCGAGCCGGCTTCATGCCAGCTTCCTTCATGAACTACCACGATAGCACCCGTTCTAACATTGCCACGAGGGTCTGTGCAACCCGTGCGGAAATCTACCCGCAGGCCGCCCTCGGCCTTAGATCCTGATCGAGTTAGGGTAGCGCAAAGTAAGCGTTCATCCGAATTGACCCTTCCCCCCAAAAGATCAGCATCGGTTGAGGCAAATGCTTCAGTCACCAGATCGTCACCATCATCGAAATAAGAATCTTCAATGGCATCCAGATTAGCGTCTTCAATTTCTTCGACAGATAAATCCGGAGTTGTTTCATCGTTGTTACACGATACCAGCAGCGTGAGCGAAAGGCTCAGGATAAGAAAAGAGAATTTTCCAATCCATGGATTAAGCGAGGTGTTGATGTTTAGCGTTTTCATAGTCTCGTTAAGTTTGTTTCAGGTGCTTAGAGACCTGCGACAAGAAGAAGTTTAATGGAGGGACAATTAAAAATGAAAACACTTCATTATGTAATTCAAAAGTAACTCGTTTAGATGGTGAATGGATTGCAAGGTTTAATCAACCATAGAAAATTCCTTAAGATTTACGATCAATTCTTCTCTTTTTCAGAGTCCTCGTTCTTTTCCTCTACTAATTCGATGGTAATTTCCTTTCCAAGATAATCTTGCCTGTTTCTTGGCAGAAATGGAGCGCCAGCAATTCCAATTCCGGATAACGCCAATGCAATCAGCAAAATAAGGCCAATCGTCCTTAGAACTTTTTTAAAGTGATTCATAAATAGAATTATTAACCCATCGCAAATGCAAAGGATCAGGTGTATGTAAGATGAATTTGTGAGTCGGATTGACCCTATCGGGAATTGAGTCCCGGGATTAGGACGAGATTGGTTCCTCGTCAGTCACCTGAGGCTGTTTTGCCTGAACGAAGAGACGGAGATATGAAAATGATTTAAGCTTGTTGAGATTAGTAATAAAGGCTATTTGAGTAAGTCTGTTTTGAAAAAGGAGAAAGGAAATTTTAGACCGCTCCCAGACGAATTTATTGTTAAATTTAATACTGAATGTTCTCGCTATAAAATTTCTGCCGGAGGCAACCCACTCCGTTTGGGTTTTGTGTCTTGATTCAGAAGAAAAATTACCCGCGTATCCTGAAAAGAAGCTAGCCACGATAGCACTAACCAGTATCCACTTTGATAGGGTCTTTCTGAGGGAATATTTTGTGACGTGCAACATTTCGAAAACAAATATACAATTTACCGAATGGATTTCATCCTAAGCTGATTTACCTCTCTTGATTGCTCCAGATGTCTTTTTTCATGAGTAACCATAATGTCAAAAGCTGTTTCTAATTTGTACACGATCATTCTGTTAGCTGGCGATGAAATCACAGTTCCCTTTTCAAGTAGGTCCTCACTGGACGTTATAAGTTGCTTCAACTCCTGTTGGTGCTTTTCGAACTGATCAAGGATATCGCCACGTACCAAACTGATAGACGGCTCCCAGATAGGAAATGTTTTCATCTTTTTTCTTCGGTCGGGCTGCACGGCATCAAGAACAATTTTGCCGAAGAACTTTGTAATAAATCCAAATTTTCCATAGCGAGGTGAATAGTAGGTTTTATTGCGAACCTGATCCAGGATTGGAAAATAACTCTCGTTGACAACGATCAAATGATGAATACATTGAGCAACGCTCCACTGCTGGGCACTGGGTTTCCAGTTCAGTTGATCAGCAGTAAGAGTTGAGAATTCTCTTTTAAATGAATTGGTTATCGCATCCAGTTCGGTGCTCCAGCGGTCCGATTTCATTTTGACTCTTTTTATAAAAATAACTTAATCTGAAGTAAATTGCCGCATTCGATTTGTTTTTAGTTTACACAATCCAAAACATTCGCTTGAATAAATTACCCACCTCGTCAATCAATCGTTTACCTCTGGTAGGGGCGGCCTTACTTTGGTCAGGCTTTCATGCCTGGGGGCTACACCAATATTTTGGTTTTGAATGGCACGTAGCTTTATGGGATTCATTCGTTTTCAATCTTATGATCATGAGTGCCGCCTTGTTGGTAGGCGCGCTATTAAATTATTTACCAAAGACAGGCATTTTTCAAATTGTAATCGGGCTTGGGCTCATGTTATCATTAACTTCGGAATGGATTTTCAATCAGGCAATGATCCGGATCGTTCCTGAAGAATTTGCTTATCTCGATTTTCTCTCAACGTCAACTCCTGTGCGTTGGGCGTTGGGATTTATCGTTCTTACCGGAGTTGGAATCGGGATGATTTATTATTTAAGATGGAAGGAATTGTTGGAGGTACAGAATCGCGAAACAGATATGGCTACTCTGGCGCGCGAGGCAGAACTTCAGAAGTTACAGGTGCAACTTCAACCTCACTTTTTATTTAATAGTTTGAATTCAATCAATGCATTGATTTTAGTGCAGCCTGATCAGGCACAGCAAATGGTACAACAACTGTCCGACTTTCTCAGGCTTACTTTAAAACGGGCCGATGAACCTTGGGTATCCCTGGCGCAGGAGTTGGAATATCTCGAAACCTATTTGGCTATCGAGAAAGTCCGGTTTGGTCATCGACTGGAAGTTAAGTTACAGATTGAGGAAGCGGCACAAATCTGGTCAATACCAACCCTGGTGTTACAGCCTCTTTTAGAGAATGCAATTAAGTTTGGACTTTATGGAACTACGGGCCGGATTTTTATTGAGTTAACTACACGAGTAAGTGATAGTCAGTTGGAAATTGAGATCACCAATCCATTTGATTCTGATATGCAACCTTCAACGGGTAGTGGTTTTGGTCTTGCTGGCTTGCAGAGAAGATTATATCTGATTTATGCCCGTAATGATCTGATTAAAACTAACGCAGAGGAAAATAAATTTACTGTTAATCTGAAACTACCATTCCGATCATGATCAAAGCCATTCTGATTGACGATGAACCCTTGAGCCGGGAAATAGTAAAGAGCTATCTCCGTAAGTTTCCGTTAATTGAGGTAGTGGATGAATGCAATGATGGGTTTGAAGGGGTAAAATCTATCCAGCAACATCAGCCCGACCTGGTGTTTCTGGATATTCAAATGCCCAAGATCAATGGCTTTGAAATGCTGGAACTGATTCATCCAATGCCACCTGTAATTTTTATCACCGCATTTGATGATTATGCCCTTAAAGCATTTGAAGCCAATGCCATTGATTATTTACTCAAACCGGTTTCAGAAGAACGGTTTCAAAAGGCGATACAAAAGTTTTTGGACAAGTCTACGGGCATAACAAACAAAACCGCTGATTTGCTAGATGCAATGGCGAAGTCTCCTTCACAGAACAACCGCATTGTTGTGAAAACTGGAAATAAAGTGAAGATTATACCCGTTCATGACATTCAGTATCTGGAGGCAGATGATGACTTTGTAAAAATATTCACAGCGGAAGGGTCTTTTTTAAAGAATAAGACCTTGTCTTTCTATGAACAAACACTTGATCCACAACAGTTTGTTCGGGTCCATCGATCGTACCTGATTCACATTGGTCAGATTACGAAAATCGAACCCTATCAAAAGGAAACGCACATGGCCGTGTTACGAAATGGTCAACAGATTCCAATTAGCAAAACAGGGTATAGCAAGCTGAAATTAATTCTCGGTCTTTAAGAAAGATGGATCTACCCAGAAATCTCAAGCCAATCCTTTATATGCAATGCATGGAGTATGTGATGCAACGGATCGAGACGGCCAAACAAGCATTAAGCAACGCACAGGAATCCGCTAATGCAGAAGAGAAGAGCAGTGCCGGAGATAAGTATGAAACTGGCCGCGCCATGGCCCACCTCGAAAGAGAGAAGGCTCTGGAGCAATTAAACGAGGCAATGAAACTTAAGTCGGCCCTGGAAAAAGTAAGTCAGAATAATTCATGCGATCGGGTGGGTCCGGGAAGTATAGTTTTTACAGGTACCCATAATTTTTATTTAGCGATCAGCGCAGGTAGGCTAACCACCGGGGGAATCGAGTTTGTGGCGTTGGCACCGGCTTCGCCATTGGGGGCCAGATTAATAGGCTGCCAAATGGGAGATCAGTTCGTCTTTAACAAACAAACCTTGGTGATAGCGGAAATTCAATAGTCCTTTTAAATTTTCTAATTCAACTTATTTCATTTTGCTTTGTTTTTTTAAGTGATGAAAACTAAAGCCTGGCTACATGCATTTCGGTTACGGACACTACCGCTCGCGTTGGCGTGTATTGGCATGGCCGGATTTCTGGCGGCTGCGGCTGGCAAATTTGATCTGGTACTTTTTACCCTTTGTTGTTTAACCACTATTTTTTTGCAAGTGCTTTCTAATTTAGCGAATGACTATGGTGATTCTTTAAACGGTGCCGATCATGATGGCCGCAAAGGCCCTTTGAGAGCTGTTCAGTCGGGCGTAATATCACCTGCTCAAATGCGAAGTGCTGTAATCGTATTCTCATTTTTGAGCCTTATCTGTGGTTTATTTCTACTATGGGTATCCTTCGGCACGAATTGGCGCGCCATGTCCTTGTTTTTTTGTTTAGGATTGATGAGCATAGCGGCAGCCATTGGCTATACGATAGGGAAGAAACCCTACGGCTACATCGGTCTGGGCGATATTTCGGTATTGATCTTTTTTGGATTGGTTGGCGTCATGGGCTCGTACTATTTGTTTACCCACACTATTACCTGGAAGGAATTGTTGCCCGCCCTCAGTTGCGGGCTCTTCTCTATCGCTGTATTGAATATTAACAACATACGGGATATAGAATCGGATCGGATAGCAGGCAAGTATTCCATTCCTGTAAGGATTGGGAAGGAAAAAGCTGCCAGATATCATTGGGTTCTGCTGATCGGGGGACTTCTATGCGCTATTGGTTACACAATTCTCCATTATCAGTCGCCCTGGCAGTTTCTTTTCCTGATTATGGTTCCATTATTTGTTAAAAATGGCTTGTCCATTCATCACAAACCATCGGAGGAATTGGATCCTTTCCTTAAACAAATGGCACTTTCTACCTTATTATTTGTTCTTTTGTTTGGAATGGGCTTAATCCTGTAAAAACTTGATTTAAATCATCTTTTTTAGCATTTTTGACCGATGGCGAAAGTAGAATTCAATATTGCGTGCACGCTCTGCGACCACCTGAAAGATTCATTATTTAATGGATTGAATCCTGAGGAAATGAGCAGGATTAATAATCACAAAACCTGCATTCAGTACAAAAAGGGACAGAATATTTTTTACGAAGGCACTCGCCCTACTGGCCTTTATTGTATGAATGGCGGCAAGGTAAAAGTGTATAAGAATAATGTTCAGGGTAAAGAATTTATCATATACATTGCTAAACCCGGTGATTTCTTAGGTTACCGTGCGCTGTTAAGCGAAGATTTTTATAAGGCCACTGCTACCGTGCTGGAGGATGCAAAGATTTGCTTTATACCCAAAGAAAGTTTTTTCGAAGTGCTTCAAAAGAATCCAGTCTTTATGAGGCGTGTCGTTCAGGCCGTTTGCAATGAAATGGGGATCATGGAAGAAAAGCTTGCCGAACTTGCTCATAAATCAGTACGTGAACGATTAGCTGCAAATCTTCTGATGCTCAAGGAAACGTATGGCATGGAAGGAGAGGGAAGCACTCTCATTGAGTTGGCATTGTCCCGTGAAGACCTGGCAAGTATTGTTGGTACTGCTACCGAAACTGTAATCCGATTACTATCCGAATTCAAAGCAGATGGTCTTATTGCCTTTGAGGGTAAGAAAATCCGTGTACTCGATGCCAGAAAGCTAGCCAAGCAAGCTGACCTGATTATAGCCTGATTTTTTTCTATTCAGAAATAATTGATTCCAATTTTCTTATTGAATTGATTATCAAGGTCAAGTCCTATTGATAGTTTAATCAAAACTGATAAAAGTCATCTTTTTCGTTGATACCCATCATTAGCCTGCGGGGGGGTATATAATACTTTTGGTTTATAAATAAACCACTAAGATTATGAAACGGATATTGGTTCCCTGCGATTTTTCCGACCCAGCGGTGCAGGCCTTTAAGTTTGCCGTGGATATTGCTAAGGAAAGCAGAGGTGAGGTTATCCTACTCAACGTAGTTGAGTTACCCGTGATGCACGAAAGTGTGTTGATGCCCACGCTCTCCTTCGAAGAAGCTTTCATCAAAGACATGAAAGCTCATGCAGAAAAGAATTTTGCAAAAATGAAAGACAAGTGGGCCAAGGAAGGACCTAAGGTTACTTCAGTTGTTGAATTTGGCGGAGCCACTCCAACGATTCGTGATTTTGTTAAGGACAATAAAATTGATCTCATGGTAATGGGTACCCATGGGGCCAGTGGACTTAAAGAATTTTTTGTCGGCTCCAATACCGAGAAAATTGTTCGTACATCAGAGGTTCCTGTAATTGCTATTAAGGGCCCGGTTAAAATCTCCTCCATCAAGAATATCGTTTTCCCAAACACTATGGGCACGGAGCAGGAAGAGCTTACCCTTAAAGTAAAAGCTCTTCAGAATTTTTTTAATGCTACCCTCCATGTTTTGTATGTGAATACCCCCTCTAGCTTTAGAAGGGATATTGAAGTGAAAAAGGAAATGAAGGCCTTTGCCAAGCGGTTTATGTTAAAGGACTACACTCTTACCATCTTTAATGATTATAGTGAAGAGGAAGGCTTGCGGAATTTTGTTGCCGATACAAAAGCGGATATGGTAGCGATGTCAACTCATGGACGGAGGGGAATTAACCACCTGATGAGCGGAAGTATTGCTGAGGATGTGGTGAATCATTTAACCTGCCCAATTTGGACTTATAAGATTAGCTAACTCATTACTATCGTGAAAAAGAACATACTCTTTCCGGTTGACTTTCAACCAACACAAATACATTTGGCCGACTATGCTCGTTTATTTTCTCATGTGGATAGTAAAAGTTTTTCAGGTTTCTTCCTGAAGGATTTTGTTAAACATCCGAAAAATAAAGCGGTAAGCAGCCCCGATGCTGATAAGTCAGCACTTCAATCATCACTGGAGCAAGAAGCTAAAGCCTTGAATCTGGATGTTAGTTTTATCCGCTGCCAGGCTAATGGCAATACACTACTGAATCAAAGCAGATTTGCGGATCTGGCTTTGATTACTCCGATTACACATGAAAACATCGGACAATTGATTGAGTCCTTTCCTGAGAATTTCTTTAAGGAAGTAGGTTGCCCGATTTTCCTTTCGGATGATTTGCTGCATCCCTACGAGGAGATACTGGTCCTGTTTGATTACGATCAATCCGGATTGGCGGCTCTAAAATCATTCCTGTCTTTCTTTGGTAAGGAATCCAGTGATAAAAAAGTAACGATTTTGACGGTAAGTCCTGATGATGCCCCTGAAATTCATTTAGAGAAATATCTTGTTAGCTACCTTCAGAAAATTTTTACCAATGTGGGAATTGTGCCCATGAGTAATAAAGATCTGGCCAATCAGCTTGTAAATTATGCGGCAAAACTCAACAAGCCCGTGTTGGTGATGGGGCGCGCTGCTTTAAATTTGCTGAATAATAACGAACTTGCTACACAGGTTGCAGATCATCACATGTCTATTTATTATTCAAATAATTAATGGCAGAGGTACAGGAAGACTTGAAATGTTATCACTGCGGTTTGCCGTGCGAAGAAGATAAATTTCATGTCGAGGATAAAAATTTTTGCTGTTATGGGTGCAAGACCGTTTACGAAATTCTAAACGAAAACGATCTCTGCGAATATTATTCATTTGATAAAACTCCAGGGGTTACATTACGCCACGTAAGTGATGAATCGTTTGCTTACCTCGATGAACCCGCCATCCGGAAGAAAGTAGTTGAATTTGATTCAACCTCCTTTGTTAGGGTGCGATTTTATATCCCGGCAATTCATTGCATCTCCTGCATATGGTTGCTGGAGAATCTGCAACGACTGCAAAAGGGAATTGTTAAGTCCGAAGTGAACTTCTCCGGAAAAACTGTGAGGATTGATTTCAATCCTCAGGAAATTCCACTCAGTAAAGTGGCCCGGCTTCTTACTTCACTGGGATATACACCCAAAATCAATCTGAAGAAGGAAGAGCTACCCGCCTCGGTTGAGTTTAACAAATCGTTGGTTATCAAATTGGCACTAGCGGGGTTTGCTTTTGGCAACATCATGTTGCTAAGTTTTCCAGAATATCTCGGGTTAGATCAGAGCGATGAATCACTCCAACGGGTATTTTCGTTTTTGAATATCGCGCTTGCTATTCCTGTAACTTTTTACAGCGGACAAGAGTATTTTGTTAATGCATGGAAAAGCTTTACGCAAAGACAAATAAATATTGATGTACCGATAGCTGTTGGATTATTTGCACTTTTTTCCAGAAGCGTTTATGATATCCTGTTTCATGTAGGCCCGGGGTACCTTGATTCATTATCTGGCCTGGTATTTTTTTTACTGATCGGACGTTGGTTTCAAAGCAAGACTTATGAAAACCTGGCTTTTGACCGGGATTACAAATCCTATTTCCCGCTCGCTGTTCATAAACTGATTGGGGAAATCTGGAAACCGGTTGTTGTATACGAGCTTATGCCTGGCGATACGATTCGCATACGCAATATGGAGATTGTGCCGGCCGATTGCCTTCTTGAAAGTGATGAGGCATTTTTAGATTATAGTTTTGTTACCGGAGAATCCAAACCTGTGCATGTAATCAAAGGAGCCGGGGTGTATGCCGGTGGTCGTCTGGTCGGCCAACCTGTTTTGCTGAAAGTTGAAAAACGTACTTCTCAAAGTCACCTTACAAGTTTATGGAATGAAGCGGCTTTTCAGAAACCAGAAGAAAGCAAGTATAAGCGAATGATTGACCTGGCTGCACGGAGGTTTACCTGGGTGGTGTTGGTCGTTGCATTGATCACTGCGTTTGGCTGGTATATGTATGATCCAACTCGTATGTGGTTAGTTATTACTTCGGTTCTAATGGTGGCCTGTCCATGCGCGTTAGCTTTGGCCGCTCCATTTACCTTTGGAAATATGCTTCGGGTTTTTGGGCGCTATGGTTTTTATTTAAAGAATGCAGAGGTCATTGAACGAATGGCCGGCATTGATTCTATTGTGTTCGATAAAACAGGTACCATTACTCATGGAGCAGCCAAGGTTAGGTTTGTGGGGGTGTTGGATGATCAGGAACTAGGCTGGGTGAAATTGCTCACGTCTGCTTCTACCCATCCCCTGAGTAACCTGATTGCAAAGAGTATTTCACATATGACCACGCTCTACGTTGAAGAATTTAAAGAGCGTGCGGGCAAAGGTGTAGAGGGAGTAATTGCCGGACAAATTGTTAAAGTGGGTTCTGCATCCTTTACGGGATTTGACGGAGTAATCACGGATCCTGCTTCAAAAGTATTCGTATCAATTGATGGACAAGTGCGTGGATATTTCCATATTGAAACTTCGGTAAGGCCTCAGATTCGTGAAGTGGTTGCTAAACTTGGTAAGAGATGTGTGGCGCTGCTTTCCGGAGATCACAACGTGGATGAAGATCGGATGAAAAATATTTTCCCGGCCCAAACACAACTCTTGTTTGATCAATCTCCCCATGATAAGCTTGGTTATGTTTCATCGCTGCAGCAAACTGGAGCCAGGGTAATGATGATTGGTGATGGACTGAATGATTCAGGGGCTCTCCAGCAAAGCGATGTGGGCATTGCCGTAACTGATGACACCGGAGTATTTACGCCTGCCTGCGATGGTATTCTGGCCGGAGAAAGAGTGGGTCAACTTGATAAATTCCTCAGGTTAAGCAGGTCGGCAACTACTATTTTGAAATTCGGATTCGCAATTTCTTTTTTCTACAACATCATTGCCCTGAGTTTTGCCATCGGAGGCTACTTAACCCCGTTAATAGCAGCCATACTTATGCCTATAAGTAGTATTAGCGTGGTGGGATTCAGTACAATAGCGGTAACTTTAGTGGCCAATAGAACTTTTAAAGAGAAAAAATAGATGCTGATTATCATCTTACTTATCGCCATTTCGCTAACCATAGCAATCCTTTTCCTGGTTGCGTTTATCTGGAGCATGAAGAGTGGCCAGTTTGATGATACCTATGGACCTTCAGTACGAATGTTGTTTGATGATAAAAAGAAAAAAAAGGAAGCCCCCTCAGAGAACTCCAAAATCTGAGCCCTTTGATTCAACTCAGCCTACTTGCGATCGCCTTAAATCAACTACTTTCGTTGGTGTGATTTGCTAACCATCTTTCATGGATATTTTTTGGATTGTACTAGGCGGGATTTTTATAGCAACAGGTATTATTGGGTGTTTTATACCAATTCTTCCCGGACCACCATTGGCATTCATCGGGTTATGGATTCAGCAGCTGAAGTTGCAACAACCTTTTTCAGGTAAATTTCTATGGATTTGGGCTGGCATCACACTGATTGTTACTGCCATGGATTATTGGGTGCCTGTGTATAGCACAAAAAAATTTGGAGGTAGTAAGTATGGCCTCTGGGGTTGTACCATTGGCTTATTTTTAGGGCTTTGGATGGGCCCCTTTGGAATAATATTGGGTCCCTTCCTGGGTGCTTTTATTGGTGAGATACTTGCAAACCAAAATTCAGCACATGCCTTTCAGGCGGCCGTAGGATCGTTCATCGGATTTCTTTTCAGTACGCTTCTGAAGTTGGTTGCGTGCCTGGTGATGGTTTGGTATTGGATAGAAAGTTGGTAATAATAAACTCCTGAATTCCTTCAGGAGTTTAGAATTTCAATTTTGCTTTTGTCAATCGAAACCAATCATCATAAATGCACCCCAGTAAATTGGTTCAGGATACTCCACTCGAAGTTCTTTCTTGGCATCAATAAAACTTTGGCGCAGATTATTGGTGGTTAACCATTTCCGGTAAAAATTAATAATCAGCTTTTGGGTAGCCTCATCATCCACTTTGAACATACTCATAACTAAGACTTTAGCCCCAGCCACTAAAAATGCCCGCTGCAATCCATAGACACCTTCCCCATTGGAGATTTCACCTAATCCCGTTTCGCAGGCACTCAATACTACCAGGTCTGTCTGGTCGAGGTTTAGACTCATAGCCTCATACGCAGTGAGAATTCCACTCTCCATATTGTAATTGTACTTTGTTTTGTTTAGTACATCTCCGGCACCCGTAAGCAATAGACCGGTTTTCAGAAGCGGATTTTCTGTTACCATAGCTTCGCTTTCTGTAAGAGTGGATAATTCATCAGCGTTAACTGCTGGTGTATAAAAACCATGTGTTGCAATGTGAAATATTTTTGGACTTGCCAGCCCTTTCACTTGATCTTCACTGGCTGATTTTTCAATGTATTCGTCCGTTGCCCATCCCTTTTGTTTTAACAAATCCTGCAATTCAGCAACTTCCTTTTCAGTACCAGGGAGTTGCGGAATGCTTCGATTTGCAGAAGCGGTCATATAGAACGTTGGGTTTCCAAACATGGTTGCTGTATTGGAAGCAGCAACTGTTTTTGATTTTACTTTACGCAAATACAAATCCTTGGTATTGCTTACCATAATAATATTAGTGTTGTCGATTAAATATTTTCCATCAGGTGTTGGGATGGCCTCAAGATTGATCTGATTATAAACGCCATCGGCTGATAGATAAATCGTGGATGCTGCACCGATCGCTTTTTGGAGCGGTTCCCAAAACACACTATAAGAATATTGATCGGGTATTTTTCCAATAATTGAATTTCTATAGTAACGGAAAAACCGAGTCTCCATTCGATGTCCTTCTGGCAGGACCACTACTTTTGGACGTGCGTTATCATTTTTTATATACAAGGCTGCATAGATCACCGAATCAGTAAATGAGTGATTGAAGTATCGGTAGCGAATGATTTCAATCGCGACTTCATTTTTATTAATGGACTTTTGGACATCCAGGTATTTGATTTTTTTGTTATCAAAACTCTGCCCGAATAATTCTGACTTTTGACTGATATCTTTTTCTAATTTTTCAACTTCTTCATTTAGAGCATTTGGATCTATCCCATTTTCAGTCAGCTGCTGAGTACTCATTGAAAGCGCATTGGTAAGGAATTCTTTCTTTTCAATCCACAGGCTATAGGAAGTCTTCAGGTTTTCATCCGTACTATTTAAAATTCGTTCCCTGATTTTAATAGATGAGCTTAACAACAATGCCTTGGTCAGCAATTGGTAGTCATACACCTTACCACTTAGATCTTTAAAGTCCTCCAATTGACTAAAGGCAAGTGTATTGTAAAATTCAAAGTCACCTTTGATCGTGTTCCAGTACTTTGCTTTTTCCCGCTCACTTAATGCCGGGAAATATTGCTTGATAAATACCTCGTAGTTATTAAGGGCCTCTTCAATATTTTTCTTGGCGCGCTTAAAGTCCTTTTCCATGTAATAGACTTTTGCCTGCTTGGAAAGAATTTTAACATACTCCGGATGGGTGCGACTAAAATATTCTTCATAGATATCGCGGGCGCTCGTATAAAATACTTCAGCCTGTTTGTAGTTTTTTAACTGGTAGTAAACATCTCCGCTAAGGGTATAGATAGCTGCCGCATTAATATTCGTTCTGGTGCCTGTCTTGGCCCGCCAGATTGCTTCTGCCTGGGTTAGTACACTAAATGCTTCGCTGTATTTTTTCTCCGATATTTTAACAGTGGCAACGCTTTTCAAGATCTCAGCATACTGTGGGTTTTCCGTACCCAATTTCTTACCCATAATTTCACGGGCTTCGGCAAGAATTTTTTCAACTTCTGCTGGCTTATCTCCTTTATAAAATTTAATAAGGGCTAGTTGTGCAAGTGATTTAGCCACTTCAATATGATTGCGCCCAAATTGTTTTTCCTGACTAGCCAGAGCCTTGAGCGTCATTTCTTCAGCTTTATCATAATCACCAATAGCGTAGTCAATATCGGCTAATAGTTTTTGAGTAGGTGCGGTCTTGGTGGATCGTTCGCCATATACTTCGGTAGCAATTTTATTTACCCGCTGAGCGATTTTCTCGGCTTGCGTATAGTCTCCTTTGGCTAGGTCTAATCGGCCCTGGTCAACTAAAGGATCGATGAGCCTGATGGAGTTGGCTCCATATAGTTTTTCAGATTCGCCAATCAACTTGGTAAGAATTTCTTCTGTCTTTGTGTAACGGCCTAACTGAATATTTAAGGCGGAGAGTTCACGTGCTGTTGTTAATTCGTCAAGTCCGACTAATGTGTTTTTTGATCTGCTTATAATTCGAGATGAACGATCCAGAGCATCTTCCGCTTCATCAAACATACCCTTGATCCCAAAAAGATTTGCTTGTGTATCGATGGCGTCTACTAGAAATACCTTCTTGGAATCATCTTTTCGGAATTCTTCCAGAATTTTTAACGAGGTGTTAATATGCTCTTCTGCTTTTTCATAAAGACCTAGTTTAATTTCAAGCCGGGCAATGTTGGTAAGTTCAGCAGCGTATTGGTAGTCGGTCTTGCTGTATTTGGAAGCGGCTACATAGCCCGCCTTATCCAGAGTTTTAGAAGCATCAGCATATTTGTCCGTCAATTCATACAGGATAGCCATGTGATTGAGAATATCTAAGTGATCTTTATGCCATGCTCCGATTTCTTTTGATACCACTTTGGTGTAACTCTCTTCATAGATTTTGGCGGCTTCATTTATTTTATTCGTATTGTCTAAGTAAAAATTAGCCAGGTGTAGCCGGGCCAGGTGTGTTTCCGGGGCTTCAGTTCCAAATAAGTTTGCTTTTATTTCTATTATCTCTTTAAGATACTTTTCTGCATTGGTGTAATTCTTTTTATGAAGGGCCAGGCCGTATAAAAAATCACTAACATTAGCAGTAACAATATTATTGCGAGGTAAGGAGGCAGTGTTAGCGATAAGATTATTCGCCTGGGTTTCAAGGTTTTTGGTCTTATCCTTATCCAACTTCGCATCGAACTCTACTGCTTTGAGTCTTACATTATAAATACTGCTTGCGTTAAAACTTTTGTTGATCATCTTCTCATACTCCAACTTTGTATTGAGATAGCGTGCCGAACTATTTTCTTTCTGAAGTTCTCGTAGATACTCTTCGTAGATTGAAACACCCAGATAGTGCGAGCCGCTGTGTTTGATTTTTAGGTTATTTAAGGTGCGGCTGTAATCCAGATCTTTAGGAAGATTTTCATTTCCATTTTCAACCAATATGTTAGCGTTATAAAATTGATTTCGTACGAAGGCCAAACTAGGTTCACCCAGATTCCTTTTTATCCATCCGGCTGCATAAACGAAAACTGAATCAGCGCTTTTTAAACTTCCTTGCTTTCCATAAGCGTTACCTAATTGAGTTAACAGATTGGCATAATCATTAAACCTTACGATCATTTCTTCTTCCGAAAGCTTACGACTTTTGAGATTACCCTTATCATCAACAAAGGTCTCTTGTTTTACAGCTTTGCCCACAAAATATCTTTCCTGCTCTTTTAAAAGTTCGATCGCTTCCGTATAGTATCCCTGGCCAGTAAGTGCTTCTGACATCGCTAAGCTGTATTGTCCTTTCACGGCATCTTTCATGAACCCGCCATCATCGAGCACCTTTCTTGCTTGTTCAAGAAATTCGCGCGCAACCCGGTATGATCCATTCAGGTTATGTAATTCTGCGGCTTCAATCAATTTCACCCCATAGGCCTGGCTATTTTCCTTATCGATACCTTTACTACTGTTGAGCGCAACCTGTAAATTGGATTCAAATTCTGCGATATAGCCGGATGCAAGGTTATATTTCGCCAGCAACATGTAGTATGTAGGGGTATAAACATTTTGTTGCCCCAACTTTTTGAACGCTTTCTTTTTGAATTTGGCCAAAGTACTCATGGCCTTGCTGTAATTACCAGCTTCATAGTTCGTTTCAGCATCTTTCAGCATTTTATCATACTTGCTTTGAGCTTCGACCTGAAGCGTGCTAAGCAGAATGATACAAACCAAGGAGATTGATATGTGAAATCGTTTCATAACTATGAGTTTTCCACATTAAATGTAAACATTTCTGACGGCTGTTACCAATGAAACTTCATTTCGGTTCAAGCCAGGAAATAAAGAAGGTTATTCTTCGAGTAATTTAAGAAGGATTTGTTTTGCAGACTCTGAAACCGGTGTGCCCGGCCCAAATATTCCGACAACCCCCTCTTTCAAAAGAAAATCATAATCTTTGGCTGGTATAACACCACCCGCTACTACTTTAATATCAGGTCGACCAATTTTTTTCAACGCATCGATTAGTTGCGGAACCAAAGTTTTATGCCCTGCGGCAAGGCTTGAGGCTCCAATTACGTGCACATCATTTTCCGCAGCTTGCTTCGCAACTTCTTCGGGTGTTTGAAAGAGTGGCCCGATATCAACATCAAATCCTAAATCCGCGAAACCAGTGGCAATTACTTTTGCCCCACGATCATGGCCGTCTTGTCCCATCTTGGCAATTAAAATGCGAGGTCTGCGGCCATCCAGTTCAGCAAACCTATCAGAAAGGGCACGTACCTCATCAACTTCTTTCCGGTTTTTCATTTCCCCCGAATATACACCAGAAATGGATTGGATGGTGGCTTTATACCGCCCAAACGATTTTTCCATCGCAGAAGAAATTTCCCCTAACGTAGCCCGGTGTCTCGCAGCTACAATAGCCAGTTCCAATAAATTACCAGTGCCAGTTTCAGCGGCTGTTTCCAATGCCAATAAGGATGCCTCAACATCATTTTGATTTCGTTCTCTTCTTAGCAACTTGAGTTTCTCAATCTGTTCTTTGCGAACGGCTGTATTGTCAATATCTAAAATTTCAAAATCTGGAACCTCGTTAGTTTGATATCGATTAACTCCTACAATTACATCGGTACCTGAATCAATACGGGCTTGTTTAGCTGCAGCTGCTTCTTCAATTCTCATCTTTGGAATTCCACTTTCAATGGCTCGTGTCATGCCGCCCAGACTTTCAACCTCCTCGATCAGTGTCCATGCTTTTTTTACCAATTGATCTGTGAGATATTCTAAATAGTAGGAACCGCCCAAAGGATCCACAACTTCCGTTATGCCTGTTTCTTTTTGAAGAAACAATTGTGTGTTGCGTGCAATACGTGCCGAAAAATCGGTAGGTAATGCAATTGCTTCATCCAATGAGTTGGTGTGCAACGATTGTGTTCCTCCTAAAACAGCAGCGAGCGCCTCAATAGTAGTTCGTGTTACATTGTTGTATGGATCTTGCGCAGTCAAACTCCAGCCTGATGTTTGGCAATGAGTACGCAACGCCATAGACTTTGGATTTTTAGGATGAAACGATTGAACCAACTTAGCCCATAACACTCTTCCGGCCCGCATCTTTGCGATTTCCATAAAGAAATTCATTCCAATGCCCCAGAAGAAAGATAACCGTGGCGCAAAGTCATCAATGGCAATGCCTGCTTTTAAACCTGCTCTCAAGTATTCCAATCCATCGGCTAATGTATAGGCTAATTCAATGTGGGCAGGAGCTCCGGCTTCATGCATGTGATAGCCGCTGATGCTTATGCTGTTAAATTTAGGCATGTGCCGGGAGCAATATGAAAAGATATCCGCAACAATCCGCATGGAAGGTGCCGGTGGATAAATGTAGGTGTTCCGCACCATGAATTCTTTCAAAATATCATTTTGAATTGTGCCATTTAATTGATTTGGTTTTACCCCTTGTTCTTCCGCAGCTATAATGTAAAATGCCATGATTGGGATCACAGCTCCATTCATCGTCATGGACACTGACATCTTATCCAATGGAATCTGGTCGAAGAGAATTTTCATGTCGAGCACAGAGTCAATGGCCACCCCGGCTTTGCCTACATCTCCTGCTACACGCGGATGATCAGAATCATAACCCCGGTGCGTGGCAAGGTCAAAAGCTACGGATAAGCCTTTTTGCCCGGCTTCCAGGTTGCGTCTGTAAAATGCATTTGATTCTTTCGCGGTGGAGAATCCTGCATATTGACGGATCGTCCACGGACGAACGGTGTACATGGTAGCGTACGGGCCACGTAGAAAGGGTGCAATGCCTGCGGAGAAATCTTTTGTGGAGTTAGTTTTCAAATCATCTTTTGTGAGAGAGGGTTTGATTTCAATTTTTTCAGATGAAAGCCAAGGGTTATGTTGCCCGGAAGAAAAACCAGGTTTAAACTGGTTGAATTTTATTTTAGAAAAATCGGGCTTCATACTGTCACCTTCGATTGAAATTTTTGCCAGGCTTTTTCAGATAGTTCTGTAGTCAATGAATCCAGGTAGTACGACCCAGCTGCGGGATCCGCCACTCGTGAGAGATGAGATTCTTCGCGCAGGATGGATGAAACATTTCTTGCAACCCGGCTCATCATTTCAGAGTTTTGATCTTCGGGCTCAATCGTTAAGCTATCGCATCCTCCCACAATGGCAGCTAAAGCTGCTGTTGTGGATTTGATCAAATTACCATGCGGCTGAAATTTTTCGCTTAACCAGGAGGGTGATGTTACATGTATGTGAACGGGTTTGATTTTGTTCACTCCATAGCCACCTTGAATTTGATACCATAAAATCCGTAACGATTTAATCTTTGCAATTTCAAGAAAGATATCAGTGCCCACCGAAAGAGAGAATGAAAAATTATGAATTACTTCATCTGCTGAAATCCCTTGACTTGTTATCTGATCAAGGCAGTCCACAGCTTTTTCCAGGGCATTTACAATTTCGTCCTCAGCATTCATTTCAGGGTTAACCATAACACCCAGATAAGAATAATTTTGAGAACGATTATTTAGAAATTTTTTAAAGTCTGCTTTGGGAAGGGTTTCCCAATAAAGGTTACCGCTTATGGTCTCTGAAATTTTTTCCTGATCTACCCAGGCATTAAAATCTACAACGCTTTTAGAAAAATTATTGCCAATCAGAAATGAAAGTGAGCAGAATTCTGGCTTTATCCGGTTTAAAAGAACATTCCATTGAATATTCGTTTTAAGGGTTTCAAATAAAATTCCATCTGCACCTGAATTGAGGTATTGAAGTGCTAATTCATTAGCCCTTTTTTCATCCCTTACTGCGATTCGCGGAGTATTCATCCAACTTCTCGCTCCGTAATGTGGATTAACTGCTGGTTTAAGTGCGAAATCACCTATATTTTCTTGCGGAGGCTCGTGATAATAAGGCTTGATTTTTAACGAACCCTTTGAAATCGTAAGTTTTTCGATTGGATCAGTTCCATCAAGCTCCTGCCTGGCCGCTTCCAGCCAATTTAAATAGGAAGGGGCGTTAAACTTTAAGTCAGGAAAATTTTCTGAATTCTTTTGATCCATGAATTCGAGTGAAATTCAAGTTTCAAGTTGATGCATAGTTATGAGTAATGCAATCTTTTTATGATTTTCGTCAGTTTTCATTACGCAAAAAAAATCTTCAAAAGCAAGACTGATTTTTGTTTTTTTGTTCTTCGATTTTTTCACACCTTTGTTTCCCGCCCCAAAAAAAATTGAGGCTTTTTCATCAATCTGCAAGCTAAAGAGTAAATGGTAGTTGACTGCGCAACCGTATGGAGTGATTGTCTCGAAGTAATTCGCAAAGAAGTAGACGATCAAAATTTCAATACCTGGTTTAAGCCGATAAATCCAATCAAGAGTGAAGCTGATGTTCTTACGATACAGGTGCCATCGCAATTTTTCTATGAGTGGCTGGAAGAACATTATGTACCCGTGCTTAAAAGGGCTATTCATCAGGTGTTGGGTGCTAATGGCCGGTTGGAATACTCAGTAGTCGTAGACAGCGGCAATCAAAAGAATCCTCCGTTGA
This sequence comes from Cyclobacteriaceae bacterium, assembly GCA_044229915.1. GTDB lineage: Bacteria > Bacteroidota > Bacteroidia > Cytophagales > Cyclobacteriaceae > ELB16-189. The sequence goes on along the minus strand of JBGASB010000001.1, from coordinate 390,549 downwards.
TGGTTAACTACCCCAATGGCAACGGAATGAAGCGCAATCATCTTCAGCCGATGAATGGCAATGGTCATGAAGATTATTCTCCATTTAGTTTTAAGGCACTGAATCCTCAAACCGTCAACTCACGATTAAATCCAACCTACACGTTTGATAATTTTGTTGAAGGTGATTGTAATCGATTGGCTCGCTCTGCGGGAGTAGCGGTGGCGAAAAAGCCAGGAACAACTTCTTTCAACCCATTGATGCTTTATGGAGGCGTTGGGGTTGGAAAAACGCACCTTGTACAAGCCATTGGTAATGAAATAAAAAAGAATCTTCCGGAGAAGATTGTATTATATGTGGATCAGAATGATTTCACCAGCCAGTTTTTAAATGCGCTACAAAATCACAAGATTCAGGAATTTCAAAATTATTACCTGCAGGTAGATTTGTTGATTTTGGATGATGTTCAGTTTCTGGCCGGTCGTGAAAAAACCCAGGAAATGTTCTTCCATATCTTCAATCAATTGCATCAGTCAGGCAAACAAATCATCATGACCAGCGATTGCCCACCCCGGGATCTGAAAGGATTTCAAGAGCGATTGCTGTCTCGTTTTAAATGGGGATTGACAGCTGATCTGCAAGAGCCTGATTTTGAAACCAAGCTGGCGATTATTCATAATAAGATGCAATCCGATGGAATTGAAATTCCTACGGAGGTAGCCGAGTATCTTGCGTATAGTGTAGACACCAACCTGCGTGATATGGAGGGTGTTCTCAATTCATTGCTGTTCCATGCAACCTTGCTTAAAAAGGACATTGATCTTGAACTCGCGAAAGAGGTCTTGAAAAATATTGTAAAGGAAATTCAATCGGATGTAAGCGTGGACTTCATTCAGAAAACCGTGGCCGATTATTTCAAGGTGAGCCTTGAGCAAATGAAAAGTAAGGTGAAGAAACGAGAGATCGTAATTCCCCGGCAGGTAGCCATGTATTTTTGCAAGCGGTACACACAGCTTACCTTAGCCCTTATCGGGGAGAATTTTGGAGGCCGCGACCACAGCACGGTAATTCATGCTCTCGAATCGGTAGAGGACATGATGAAGACCGATGCTAATTTCAAGAACAGTGTAGACGACCTGACAAAGAAGTTCAAGTCGCGTATGACTGCCTGAGAACTAAATCATCTTTAATTTTTATTGAAGGTAGAAGGTGAGTGGAACTTCCTGTTTCGAGCTATTAAGCCCTACCATATATACCCGCCCTTTGTACTTGCTAAAGAACTCAATGACATCTTGTGGATCTTTAACCCGCTGACGATTGATGTAGGCGATGGTGAAATTTTCGGGAAGCCCCAATTTCTTAAAGACACCCTCTTTAATATTAAACACCCGTACCCCATAATCCACTGACTCTAGGCTAGCGCCTACCGTGGTATCTACAAATATTTTTCTTTTTACAAGGTTTGTATCACCATTCTTGTTGAGCAGAGTAAGTACGGCATTGTTAATTTTATTATTTCGGACAAACGTTACGGTTATCTTGTCACCTGGATAACGGTAACTTAGTTCTTCTTCAAAGGCACTTTCACTGTTTATCTCAACGTTGTTAATTTTGGTAATGATATCACCTTCTTGCAGACCTGCATTATCTGCAGCTCCGGGCCGATCCACTTTTCCAATCAAAACCCCTTTAAATTCTTTTACATCTCCATTAAGGCCATACTTCTGGGCATTTTGATAGTCATATTCCAATACACGACCGCCAAATATTGCTTTTTGTGGCACTCCATGTTTGATTAAATCCTCAACTACTTTTTTAGCAATATCAACGGGTACTGCAAAGGCATAACCCGTATAGGATCCTGTTCGCGAAAGAATGGCTGTATTGATCCCAACCAGTTCCCCGTTTTTGTTTACCAACGCGCCACCGCTATTGCCTGGGTTAATGGCGGCATCCGTTTGAATAAAGGATTCTATAGGAAAGCGGGCATCAACAATATTGATTTTACGCCCCTTGGCACTGACAATACCGGCAGTTACTGTTGATGAAAGCGAAAATGGATTACCCACCGCCACTACCCATTCGCCCACTAAAAGATTTTTTGAACTTCCGAGTGTAACAGCTGGCAGGTTGGTTTCTTTAATTTTTAATACGGCTAAATCCGTAGAGGGATCGGTTCCGATTAATTCAGCATCATATGATTTTTTATTGTAAAGCACCTGAATTTTTTCAGCCGATTCAATTACGTGATTGTTGGTAACGATATAACCATCAGCTGAAAATATTACCCCTGATCCGCTGCTAACCTGAGTCTGTGAACCGCTTCCTCCAAAAAGAAGGTCCCAATATGAGTAGGCAGAACTTCCTTGTGAGATACTGTTAATATACACGACACTTGGGGTGGCTTTCTTTGCCGCCAAACTAAAATCTGCATTTTCTGATGGGTTGATAGCAGTTTGAACGGGATCGACAATCGTTGGGCGATATATTTCGGTAGGCTTATAATCAGCTACTTGCGATAGTTCTTCTTTTTGCTGACGCGATTCTTTTTCCAATTGGTATGCGTAAAAGGTATAGGCTCCGGCCAAACCGGCAATAAATCCAATGATCACAGTCTTCAGCGTATTCATAATCCTGATTTTAGTATTCCAACGATGGATTTAAACATATGTTACTTACTGTAACGTGCCTTCTACAACTCAAAAACTATCCCAAATTTATCAATCCGGAAGGTTTGTCAGTCTAGCGTGGCTTGCACCCTCCCTGCCTTACCCTTACTTTTGCCGCTATGGGTATACGTTCTGTGCTTGCCAAGCCATTCGCGGCTTATATCGCAAAGGAAACAAAAGAATGGTCATTTAAACCTGTTCAGTTTCAACAGAAAGTTTTTAATCACCTGATTGAGGGGGGAAAAGGTACCCTTTTCGGAAAAGATCATGGCTTTGAGTCCATCCGAACGCACGAAGATTTTAAAAAGCAAGTGCCCATCCGGGATTATGAAGACCTCAAGCCGTACGTAGAAAAGATTTTACATGGCGAGTCTGATATTCTCTGGAAAGGCAAGCCTGCCTACTTTGCAAAAACGTCAGGCACTACTTCTGGCACCAAATATATTCCCATCACGAAAGAATCGGTTCCTAATCACATCAATAGTGCTCGCAATGCTTTACTGAGTTATGTTCACGAAACCGGAAATGCCTCATTTTTGGATGGAGGTTTAATATTTCTTTCGGGTAGCCCTGAGTTAGATGAAAAAGCAGGAATAAAAACCGGAAGACTTTCAGGCATTGTGAATCATCACGTACCGGGCTATCTGCGCACCAATCAAAAACCCAGTTATACCACCAATTGTATTGACGATTGGGAAACGAAACTGGATAAGATCATTGATGAAACGATTCATGCCAACATGACTTTGATCTCGGGCATACCTCCCTGGGCACAAATGTATTTTGATCGCATTGTGGCGCGCACCGGAAAAAAAGTGAAAGATGTTTTTCCCAATTTTTCGATGTTTGTCTATGGCGGTGTAAACTTCGAACCCTATCGCGCCAAATTATTTGAAACGATTGGAAAGAAAATTGATTCCATTGAAACCTATCCGGCATCGGAAGGATTTATAGCCTACCAGGATTCTCAGCGAGCAGAAGGATTACTCTTATTATTGAATTCAGGAATATTTTTTGAATTCATACCCACCGAAGAATATTTCAATGACCATCCACGCAGGTTATCGATCGAAGAAGTTGAGCTGGGAAAAAATTATGCGGTGATCATCAACAGCAACGCTGGCTTGTGGGGTTATTCCATTGGTGATACAGTTAAGTTTGTTTCTAAAAATCCCTATCGGATTGTAGTGAGCGGCAGGATCAAACATTTTATTTCAGCATTTGGTGAGCACGTGATTGGCGAAGAAGTGGAGAAGGCCATGAAGTTCACCATGCAGAAATTTCCGGAAGTGGAGTTGGTAGAATTTACAGTGGCGCCCAATGTGGCACCCACTGAAGGTATGCCGCATCACGAATGGTTGATTGAGTTTGCTAACCTGCCAAAAGACTTAGCCGCTTTTTCTCAGGAGCTAGATAACCAACTGCGCAACCTGAATGTCTATTACGATGATCTGATCTCAGGAAATATTTTGCGAACACTTGTTATTTCTTCCCTTCGTAAGAATGCGTTTATCGACTTCATGAAATCGCAAGGAAAACTGGGCGGACAAAACAAAGTGCCCAGACTTGCCAATGACCGGAAGATTGCCGGTGAACTCATAAAATTGAAATCCTGATTTACATAAATAATTTACCGGGCATATAAGTGGGTAAATTTTCAGTAAATAAATAAGTACATTGAGACGCCTTTCCTGATACGGAATTGCTTTCAAAACTAACGTCATGCAATTATCACCTCCTGATCTCTTCTAACAGAAATATTACCATCCATTTATATCTACCATGGGAATAAAAAAAAATAAAATCGTCAGCTTAGAAAGTAACTCCCGCAGGGATTTTATAAAAAAGTCTGCACTTGTATTGGGAGCTTTTGCTATTGTCCCTCGCCATGTGCTGGGCGGACCAGGATTTCTTGCACCCAGCGATACCCTGACCAAAGCCATCATTGGTGTTGGTGGCATGGGCCGTGGCCACATTGAATATGAAGGCACAAAAGTGCTGGCTATGTGCGATGTGGATAAAACTCATCTTAAGGATGCCATTGCGATGGCGGGCGGAAATGTAAGAGGCTACTCAGATTTCAGAGAACTACTGGCTCAACCTGATATTGATGTTGTTCATATTGCGACCCCTCCGCATTGGCATGGCATCATGTCGGTGATGGCCGCGCAGGCAGGTAAAGATGTGTGGTGCGAAAAACCCATGACCAGAACCATTGGCGAAGGCAGACGTGTGGTGGAAGCCATGGAGCAATATGGTCGCATGTTCAGGCTTAATACCTGGTTTAGATTTCAGGATAATTTCTATGGACTTGGTACTACGGTGAAGCCATTGAAGAAAGCGGTGGACAGCGGGATTTTAGGCTGGCCCTTAAAAGTTACGATCAGCGGTGTTACAGGTTTTAACTGGAAGTTTTACTGGGTCGGAAAAACAGATCTTGATCCTATGCCTGTGCCTGCTGAATTGGATTATGATATGTGGCTCGGACCTGCTCAGTATAAACCATACAATCCGCACCGCGTGCACAGCACTTTCAGAGGATATTGGGATTACGATGGCGGAGGTCTTGGTGACATGGGCCAGCACTACATTGATCCGGTGCAGTACTTTTTAGGAAAGGACAATACAAGTCCGATACGTGTGGATGTAGATTGCCCGCAACAGCATGATGATGCAGTCGGCACCTGGAGACGCATTGAATTTACTTATGCCGATGGATGTAAAATTATTCTGGATGGTGAAAACAAAGATACCAACGTGCCTTACATCGAAGGGCCGAATGGAAAAATTTACCGTGGCTTTAAGTCAGACATTCCCAACATTCTGAAAGTCATTGATACATTCCCTGATCCTGAACCGCAGATGTCAGTCTTTTCTGATTCGGTAAGAAGCCGCAAGAAGTTTGGATTGAATGAACTGAATGGGCACCGTTCGGCTACGATTGTGAACATAGGTAAGATAGCACTTCAGTTAGGAAGGTCGCTGGATTTTGATCCGGTTAAACAGGAGTTCATCAATGATGAAGCAGCGAATCGTTTGATCAATCAACCGATGAGAGGTCCTTGGAAAATCTAATCACTACTTTTTAGACTACATCGAAATGAAAATAAAAAATATCTCACGCATCATTCTGCTGTTGCTAATTCTGGCACCTCTGTTTCTGTCGGCCCAGGATTTACGATTGACCAAAACAAAAGTGGCCGATGCATTGGCCTTATTGCCTGCTACTGATAATCAGCAAGCGGCCCGAATATTTCAGGATCTCATTAATCTTGGAGATGAAGGTTTACAGGGAGTGACCGAAGGGGTGCAACCCAATGGTATTGCAGAAGGAATTCCTTCACGATATGCAGTATCCTTACTTACGCACTATGCTACCACAAAAGAACAGAAAGCAAAAATTGAACGTGCTTACCTCGCTGCACTGAAGAAGTCTACCAACACCGAGGTGAAAGCATCCTTCATGGATAATCTGAAAGTGATTGGTTCCAATGAATCGGTGGCTGTACTTGCGGAGTATATTAGTGACAAAGAATCCTATGATCCAGCCATATCAACACTGGTACGCATCGGTAGTGAAGATGCCGGCAAGGCGTTACTGAATGCGCTTCCAAATCAACCAGCATCCACGCAGGTAAGATTGATTAAGGCGCTGGGCGAATTAAACTATCAACCGGCATTAGCATCCATCACGGCATTCGCCTCCAGTGAAAACGCATTGCTGAAAAAACAAGCGTTGTGGACCATAGCACTAATCGCAGATGCCAGTTCATACCAGGTTCTTTTGCAACAGGCAAAAAATGTAGGATTCAAGAACGATCCAACGGAAGCAACTACAGCATTGGTTGAATATCTTCATCAGATGACAAGCAAAGGCAATAGTGCATTGGTTAAAGAAATCAGTAAGGCACTGGTTGACAATACGGCCGATGCTTCACAACAACATTTCAGATTGGCCGGATTAAAAGGACTGGCACAGGTTGACCCACAAGGGTCAGTAGCAACTTTGATAAAAGAGCGCAGCCGTTTTGATTCTGAATATCAAAAGGAGATTTTGAAGATTGCAGTTACATCGGCTGGCACACCAGCAGCCTTTAAACTATGGCAGAAAGAGTATAAAAAATCAACGGGTTCTTCACAGGCCGATATTTTATCCATACTCGCAAAGGCAAATCGCACTGATGGCTTTGTTGAAACGATGTTGGTGCCGGCACTTTCTTCATCCAATCAACAAACAAGAATGACCGCAGCTTCGGAGATCGCCAGCTACAGAAGTAAAAAGTTTGCACCCATCCTGTTGGACTATCTGTTGAAATCAACCGAGGACACTGAATTGGCAGCAGCTAAAGCAGCTTTGCTTCAGCTGGCAGATAAAGACACTGATATGCTGATAACTCAAAAATTAGAGACAGCTCAATCAAAAAACAAAGTGGTATTATTACAAATTCTGGGAGCGAGACGGGCGGCAGATCATTTTGCAATAATAGCAAAGCAGACTTCATCGGGTGATGCAGCGGTGAAGGAGGCTGCTTATAGCGCATTGCCCAATGTGTCGTCATCAGGTAATGTGAGCGAGCTTTTAAGAATGTTATCAGTTTCAGAAAATGATAAGGAGTTAAAAGCCATTCAGTCGGCCATCATTTCTGCTGTTGATAAAAATGCAGTAGTCCTGATCAACACCGCTTATCCAACTCAGAAAGTAAAACTTCTTCCAGTGATGCCGTATTTGAATGATGCTGGCGCGCTTGAAAAAGTGGTAACTGCATTTTATCAAGGAAGTGAGAAAGAAAAACAAGTAGCCTTTGATGCATTGCGGAACTGGCAGGACAGTGGAGCAATCAGAACGTTGTTAACCATTCGAAAAGATGCAAACTTAAAACAGTATCATGCCCAAGCACTTCTGGCATTTGTTTCCCAGGTTGGAAAATCTTCCTGGCCGGATGATCAGAAGCTTTTGATGTTGCGCGAAATGATGACACTGGCTTCGGGCAGAAATGAAAAGTCTGCGTTGATCAGGGCAGCAGGTAATGTGAGAACATTCTTATCCCTCATGTTTGTTGCAAACTACCTCGATGATCAGGAACTCAGTAGTGCAGCCAGTCGTGCCGCTATGCAAATCGCGTTACCTACTTCCGATGCCAAACCAGGTCTCACTGGTCTAGAAGTGCGTAAAACATTAGAACGCATGCTGGATAAGTTAACAGGTGAAGATAGCCAGTATGAGCGCATCGATATACTTACTTACCTGGAAGGACTTCCTTATACCAAGGGTTATGAATCCATTTTTAATGGTAAAGATCTGACCGGATGGCAAGGATTAGTGGAGAACCCCATCGCGCGCGCCAAAATGACGAAAGAGGTGTTGGCAAAGAAGCAGGCTGAAGCTAACGCGAAAGTTAAAAATAACTGGAGTGTGAAAGATGGCATGATCGTGTTTCAGGGAGATGGGGCCAATCTTTGTACTACGCGCTCTTACGGGGATTTTGAGATGATCGTGGATTGGAAGATTTCAAAAAATGGGGATAGTGGAATTTATTTGCGTGGTTCACCGCAAGTTCAGATCTGGGATATCTCCCGCATACAAGATGGTGCCCAGGTGGGTTCAGGTGGGCTGTACAACTATCAAAAAGAAAGAAGCACACCGTTGGTGGTAGCCGATAATCCGGTTGGTGAATGGAATACATTCCACATTAAAATGATTGGTGATCGTGTGACGGTGTATCTGAATGGCGTACTCGTGGTAGACAATGTAGTGATGGAAAATTATTGGGACAGAAACATTCCAATTTTTTCAGAAGAAGCCATCGAGTTGCAGGCACACGGAACGGACCTGGCCTTCAGGAATATTTATGTGAAAGAGTTGAGCTCGAAAGCATACGAACTTTCGAAGGAGGAGAAGGAGCAGGGCTTTGATTTATTGTTCAATGGAAAAGACCTGAACAATTGGGTTGGAAACAAGACCGAGTATGTGGTAGAAGATAATGCCATTGCCATTTATCCTGCAAAGGAAGGCCACGGCAACATCTATACAGAAAAAGAATATTCTGATTTTATTTTTCGTTTTGAGTTTCAACTCACACCGGGTGCCAACAATGGATTAGGCATTCATGCACCGCTGGATGGTGATGCTGCATATGTTGGCAAAGAAATTCAGATACTGGACAACGATGCGCCTGTTTACTCCAAGCTAGAGGTGTATCAATACCATGGTTCAGTGTATGGAGTCATGGCCGCTAAGCGCGGATTTTTAAAACCGACAGGAGAGTGGAACCAGGAGGAAGTGTATGTAAAAGGTGATTACATTAAAGTAACACTGAACGGAACAGTAATCACTGAGGGGGATTTGAAAAAAGCAGCCGCGAATGGAACACTCGATCACAAAGATCATCCCGGAGTAAATCGTCACACGGGTCACATCGGATTTCTTGGTCATGGTTCGGTAGTGAAATTCAGAAATATCAGAATTAAGGATTTATCAAAATAAACGTAAGTACCATGGCTTCCAATACGCCAACACAACGCCTGTACTCTCTCGATGCCCTTCGTGGCTTTGATATGTTTTGGATTATGGGTGCCGAGGAAATCGTTCATGCCCTCTCTAAGATTACAGGTTCCCCCTTCATGGAAGTCCTGTCGAATCAGCTGACGCATCCGGATTGGCACGGCTTTCATTTTTATGATTTGATCTTTCCTTTATTCCTGTTTATGGCCGGAGTTGCCACCCCTTATTCCCTTGGAAAAGAGCTTGAAAAAGGAAAAACAAAAAATCAGTTACTTGTTCGGGTAATCAAACGCGGATTGATACTGGCGGTCTTGGGTGTCATTTATAACAATGGATTAGAACTTAAGCCGATTTCTGAGATTAGATTTGGTAGCGTACTTGCCCGAATCGGATTGGCCTATATGTTTGCGAACATTATTTACTTATATACTAAGCAACGCGGCCAGATCATCTGGTTTTGTTCCTTACTGATCGGCTACTGGTTTTTATTACTATTCAATTCTGCTCCCGGATATCATGCCGGAGATTTAACGATGGAAGGAAATTTTGCTTCTTACCTCGATCGATTGATAATGCCTGGCAAACTTTATTTGGGTATTCACGATCCGGAGGGATTGATCTCTACCATTCCGGCAATCAGTACAGCCTTGTTAGGAATCTATGCCGGTAATCTTTTAAAGAACAGTCCGCTTGCTATGCAGCGGAAAGCACTTCGGTTGTTAGTGATGGGCATTGTTTCCCTGATTCTTGCGCAAGTTTGGAATTTGACTTTCCCGATTAATAAAAATCTTTGGTCAAGTTCATTTGTGCTACACGTAGGTGGTTGGAGCCTTATTTTATTGGCCTTGTTCTACTACATCATCGATGTACGTGGATATAAAAAGTGGGCATTCTTCTTTAGCATCATCGGTATGAACTCAATTTTGATTTATATGTCGGGTCAGTTTATTAATTGGAGTTATACAACAAAAGCAATTTTCCCATGGCTTTTCCAGTTAGTGGGCGATCCATATAATACCGTAATGTTTGCAATCTGTTATGTATTGGTGGAATGGACATTTCTCTATTTTCTTTACAAAAAGAATGTGTTCCTGAGAGTTTAGAATTATATCCTAGACTTAAACAGTTTTATGACCTGGATGTTAAGATGAAAGTTTATAATCAATTTGCCACCTTTGCATAGTGGCATTTAGTCCCATGTAATTTATATAAAGAACTTTCCTTGGATCACTCTAAAAAACACATCGCCATCCTGGGCTCAACCGGAAGTATCGGCACCCAGGGTCTTGAAGTAATTGCAGCTCATCCCGAATCATTTGAGGTCGAGGTACTGACCGCGCAGAATAATGCCGATCTTCTTATCGCGCAAGCGAAAAAATTCAATCCCAATGCGGTAGTTATCGCTAATGAGGATTCCTATGAGAAGGTAAAGGCCGCGCTACTTCCGTTAAATATTAAAGTATTTGCTGGCGAGAACGCGCTGAACTCCGTTGTTCAGATGGACTCAATTGATTTAGTACTAACCGCTTTGGTTGGTTATTCAGGCTTAAAGCCAACCATTAAAGCCATTGAAGCCGGTAAAAATATTGCATTAGCCAACAAAGAAACGTTGGTAGTGGCCGGAGAACTCGTTACGCGTCTTGCCCAGGAAAAGGGGGTAAATATTTATCCGGTTGATTCAGAACACTCAGCTATTTTTCAATGCTTGGTTGGGGAGTTTCATAACCCAATAGAAAAGATCATACTCACAGCATCCGGGGGACCTTTCAGGGGAAGGAAACGCGATGAATTATTATATGTTACTAAAGTTCAAGCCTTGAAACACCCGAACTGGACGATGGGAGCGAAGGTTACAATCGATTCTGCCAGTCTGATGAACAAAGGACTTGAGGTCATTGAAGCGAAATGGCTTTTTGGACTGAATACCAATCAGGTGGAGGTTGTAGTCCATCCGCAGTCCATTATTCACTCCCTGGTGCAGTTTGAAGACGGCTCAATTAAGGCACAACTCGGCCTGCCCGATATGCGTTTACCCATTCAGTTTGCTCTGTCATATCCCGAAAGGCTGAAAAGCGAGTTTCCCAGGTTTGATTTTGCGAATTATCCCGCACTAACCTTCGAGAAGCCGGATACAGAAACTTTTCGTAATCTTGCGCTCTCATTTGAGGCAATGGCCCGGGGCGGAAATATGCCCTGTGTGCTGAATGCCGCGAATGAAGTGGCAGTACAGGAGTTTTTGCAGGATCGCATCGGATTTCTGCAAATGTCGGACGTAGTGGAACGATGTCTGGCCAAAATGGATTATATCGCTAGTCCCGCCTTTGAGGATTACGTGAATACAGATAAGGAAACGAGAATTAAAGCAAAAGAACTGATTAACTGATGGAAGGAATGATTATGACGGCCCAGCTGTTGCTGAGCCTTTCGATTTTGATTGCAGTACACGAGTGGGGTCACTTTGTTACAGCCCGCATGTTTAATATCCGGGTTGAGAAGTTCTATCTCTTCTTCGATTTCTTATTCCCGATGGCTAATGTGCTAAATTTCTCATTGGTGAAATACAAAAAGGGCGATACCGAGTATGGTATTGGTTGGTTTCCGTTGGGCGGCTATGTAAAAATTGCCGGCATGGTGGATGAAAGTATGGACAAAGAGCAGTTAAAAGCTGCACCCGAGCCCTGGGAGTTTCGTTCGAAGCCAGCCTGGCAGCGATTAATTGTGATGCTCGGTGGAATCATAGTGAATGTGATTGTTGGCATTTTGATTTTTATTGGGCTCGTTTATTTTCTAGGAGATCGATTTATTCTCAACGATTATGTGAATAAGCACGGTGGCGTACAAGCCCTGGATCTGGCCCAGCAAATCGGAATCCAGACAGGCGATAAGATTATCAAAATCAATGGCCAGAAGTTTGAATACTTTGATGATGTAGCAAAACCCGATGTATTGCTTTCGCATAACTCCTCGTACACGGTTTTACGGGGTGAACAGGAAATTGAGATCCCAATCCCATCTAATTTTATTGAGCAATTTGATAAGAAGGAAGCTGTAGCTAATTTTTTAATCCCGCGTAGATTGCCAATTGTAGACGAAATTTCTCCGGGCACCATCGCAGAAAGGATTAACCTTCAAAAAGGTGACCAGATTATCGAAATTCAAAATCAACCGATTGTATACCATGATGAATTAAAGGCGGTAACAACTGGTTTCAAAGGAGATTCGATACAATTTAAAGTGAAGCGAGGCGAACAGGTTCTGGCATTCAAAGAGTATTTTAAAGATGCTCCGGGAATAGGATTTTATGTTCCAAACCAGATTGTGCCGGCAGAAGGCGAGAAGAATGTAAAGTATTCGTTGGGGCAGGCTTTATGGATAGGTCCTGGCCGGGCCTTCGATGTTATCATTGTTCAGCTTAAGGCATTCCGTAAAATCTTTACTGGCCAGCTTTCTTTTCAAAAATCTTTATCGGGCCCCATTGGGATGGCGAAAGCGTACGGTGGTACGTGGGACTGGGAGCGTTTCTGGCGCATGACCGGCCTTTTATCCATGGTACTTGCATTTATGAATTTACTTCCAATACCGGCATTGGATGGTGGCTATGTAATGTTCCTGCTTTATGAAATGATAAGCGGTCGCGAGCCATCAGAGAAATTCTTCGAAAATGCAATCAAGGTGGGCATGGCGATTCTTTTATTGCTGATGGTGTTTGTGTTTTACAACGACATTGCCAAGTTGGTTACAGGAGGTTAAGAGAGTAGAGAATACAAAGTAAAAGGGCATCGGTTAGATGCCCTTTTTTATTTGACTCACAGATCGAATACCTGATAAAGCAATTCTATTGCTTACCCTTTCTAAAATCCAAAGGCGGCTTGCGATCGCCAATCATGGATTTGTATTTGAAGTCGGGTCCAACATATTCATCCAATTCTTTTTGGGCTTTGCCGATAATCGTTGGATTGTTGAAAATATCAATCCCTGTCATAGCGATAATTTTAGCTGCATTGTTCATGGCTTTATAACCAATGCTCATACCTCCGGTGGCAACGGCTTGCCACGAGTGTGCAGGTACTCCAGGTACCCAGGTAGCAGTTCCTAATCCAGCTGTAGGTACAACCCAGGTAATGTCGCCCACATCAGTAGAGGCCGGAAAGAATCCACCGGTCTTGAATGGCTGTACTTGTGTTGCCGATTCAAGGGGTGGAACATTGAAGGTTAGTGTGCTTTGAATTTTCTTTCCGAATTCTGCTTCTTCGGGTGTATAGTTAACTCCACCTACCATTTTAAGATTGTTGTACATGAGTCGTGCGAGAGTTTCGTTTGGCACCAGATTAAAGGAACCGGAGATCACTTCATATTTCATGGTGGTTTCAGTTCCGCTCGCGGCACCTTCAGCCGCTTTTACAATGCGGTTCCAGATTTCTTCCACCATGCGTGCATCCGGGTGCCGCACCATGTATTCTGCTTCGGCATAATCCGGAACTACGTTAGCGGCTAAGCCACCTTTGTTAATTACATAATGAATGCGCGTTTCTTGAGGAACGTGTTCGCGCATCAGGTTCACCATGTAGTTCATAGCTTCCAGACCATCCAGGGCAGAGCGACCTGCCTGTGGTGCTGCTGCCGCATGAGCGGAACGTCCATAAAACTTAAAAATGGTTTGTTTGATGGAAAGACATGACTGTGGGCTTGCATCATTGGCGCTGGATGGATGCCAGTGCAGAACAGCGTCTACGTCATCAAATAATCCATCACGTACCATGTATACTTTTGCTGAGCCACCTTCTTCGGCTGGAGTACCAAATAATTTTACGGTACCGGCTTTTTTATTTTTGATCAACCAGTCTTTAAGCGTTACTGCAGCAGCAACCGAAGCTGTTCCAAAGAGGTGATGGCCGCAGGCATGACCTGGGCCACCTTCTACTTTTATTTTTCTATCAGGTACAGAATCTTGAGACAGACCGGGAAGAGCATCGAATTCGGCCAGTATCCCAATTACAGGTTGGCCACTTCCATAGGTAGCTACGAAAGCGGTTGGCATTTCAGAGACTCCGGTTTCAATTTTGAAACCCTCGGTTCTTAAAACGCCTTGTAGCCGTTCGGTGCTTTGCGTTTCAAGAAATCCCAGTTCGGCATAGGACCAGATATCGCGAGCCACTTTTTGATAGACGGGAAATTTCTTATTCAATTCGGCTACGACAAAATCCTTGTCGCGGTCAGGTTTTATTTTAGGATTAATTTCGGTTTGTGCCTGAGCAAGGAATCCCGATAGCCAAAGAGAGCAGAGGAGTATGTTTTTCATGAGTAGAAGGTTTATGGGGATAATAAACTCAAAAAACCGATTGAAATCAATCTTTGCTGATTTCAAATTCAACTCTTCGGTTCAACTGCTTGTGATCATCGGTTACTTCCTGTGCGATGGGCTTGGAACTGCCATATCCTATCGCGGTAATTCGTGCGCTGTCGATTGGGAATTGATTTATCAGATAGGCTTTGATAGCATCTGCACGAGCCTGGGATAACCGAAGATTGGAGTCTTCCTTACCAGCCGAATCGGTGTGCCCTGAGATTTTCAATTTGTAGGAAGGATGGTCGATTAAGAAATTGGCAATTTTATCGAGGTCTTTATGCATCTCAGGCAAAATATTCGCCTTGCCATTTTCAAACTCAAGTGATTCGAAAGCAATCTTACTCTCAATTGGTTCTGCTATCTTATTAATCTCCTTGTCGCCATCTAAAAAAAAGATTTCTTCAATCCTGAAGAACTCATCACCCTGTATGACCAGCAGGTAATTTCGTTTGTTAATCAGGCTGAAGTCAAAGGTGCCATCATCACGAATGAATTTTGGAGCTACCTCTACACCCTGGTCAAGATCGATTACAGAAACAATTCCTTTCACAATTTTTCCATCCGGGTCTTTCAAACTTCCTTTTAGTTGAGTTACCGCTTCAGGTTGCGCCTCCATGGGAACCGGAAAGGAATGTAGATCGAGATTTTTTAAATCTTCTTGAACCGAGCGCGCATAGTATAAGTCCTTTGATTTGGAGTCGATAGTAAAGTAGTATTCGCTTCCAGCGCCATTAACAAGCGGCCCCGTGTTTTTAGGTTCGCTCCAGCCATTTTTTACCCGGTTGGATTTATAAATGTCAAACTCCCCAAAGTTTAACGGATGCCCATTCGAGCTAAAGTACAGAACATTAAATGTGTGGTGAAAGAACGGACTTACTTCGCTTTGAACTGTGTTGATGATGGGGCCGGCATTGAGCGCCCGCTGCCAGTTGCCCTTTTTATCTTTCACCGAAAAGAAGATATCAGATAAGCCAAAACCTCCGGCTCGGTTAGAAGCAAAAAATAAAGTATCTCCTACATGTGAAAGCGAAGGGTGCGAATCCCACCCGGTACTATTGATGTTGGGGCCAAGATTTTTTACATCACCCCAGGTGCTATCTGCATTCAGGGTAGCCACATACAAATCGCAATTCCCTAAACTATTGGGAGCATTGCAGCGTGAGAAGAAGAGAAATTTTCCATCCAGGCTTAAACAAGCAGAGCCTTCGTTGTATTCGCTGTTGATATTGGAAAAAGGTTGAGCGGTCGTCCATCGGTCTTCGGCTTTTAAACTGTAGAAAAGATCTTCATTGTAGGCCCGGTCCTGATGTTCATTTCGCTTTGAAGTGAAGAGCATGAGATCATCCACATTACCAACAGTAGGTCCATAATCTTCTTTTGATGAATTAATTTCTTCACCCATATTCACAAGTACGGCATGAGGAGGGCGCAAAGTGTCAATGTCTTTTCGGTAGTCGACCAGTTTGTAATAAAAGTCGAGCGGAACATAATTTTCTTTTTTTTCCGGATCGAGCATTTGATATCGCTTGTAGATATCATTGATATCTAATCCCTGTTGGTGATGTTTAAGAACAAGTTTGTAGAGCAATAACGATTCTCCTGGGGGGCCATACGTTTCTGAAAGTTTAGCGAGACGCCAGATCATAGCTACATTTTTACTGAAGTTCTCAATGCCAAAATTTCTTACGTAGTCTTTTAGCTCCTGGTACATTTGATCTTCGAGACCAGCATTGTCAAGGTTTTGAATTTTTTCAAGTTTAGTCTCGTTGCGATAGGATTTTATGTTATTGATGTTGGGAAAATCAAATATGTCAGACTGGCTGTAAACAGTCAGGGAATCATTCAATTTAACCACTCCGCCTTTTTTAAAACCCTTTTTCTCCTTTTGAGCGTAAACAGAGACAGAGAAGCACAGTGATAGCACCAAAAGCACTAATAAACAGGGTTTTGAAGCTCTCAATGAAGGATAAGTCATGCCTTTATTATAACGAAAATTGAAACAAATTTGCCTTATAACCAAAACACTGGCATATAGATTGACCCATAGACGAGTAATCAAATAATAATTGGAGGCGCCCTTTTTTTGTGTCAAATTGGCACTTATAATATATGTTTAAATCACTCGCAATTACACCCATGGTTCAGGAAGATTCGGAAGAATTGATTCAGCTTATTAATCCAGAACAGGAATCTGATCTTAAACCTGAAGACTTACCCGAAGAACTTTCTATTCTTCCGATTAAAAACACGGTACTTTTTCCAGGTGTTGTTATTCCCATTACGGTTACTCGTCAGAAATCTATCAGACTGATCAAGAAGGCTTATCAAGGCAACAGGATTATTGGTGTGATTGCTCAAAAGAACAAGCAAGCCGAAGAACCGGGGATGGATGATCTTTACCGCTTCGGTACTGTGGCACGCATCATAAAAATGCTAGTGTTACCGGATGGAAATACGACCATTATTATTCAGGGCAAGAACCGATTTCAGATAAAGGAATTTTTGCAAGACGAGCCCTTTATGACTGCCAAGATTGATTTACAAATAGAACCTGTCTTGGATTTGGAAAGCAAGGAAGTAAAGGCACTGGTTCAATCTCTTAAAGATGCGGCTCTTAAAATTTTAAAGCTGAATCCTGAAATTCCACAAGAAGCCCAGGTAGCGCTTGATAATATTCAGAGTACCGGTTTCCTTATTCACTTCCTTTCGTCCAATCTGAACGTGGACGTGGCGGATAAGCAAAAGATTCTGGAGACAAATAATATTATTGATCGCGGTACCTTATTACTGCAATACATGCTTAAAGAAATCCAGATGCTGGAGATCAAGCATGAGATTCAAAAGAAGGTACATACTGATATAGATCAGCAACAGCGTGACTACTTTCTGCGTCAGCAAATCCGGGTACTGCAAGATGAGCTTGGCTATGATGGTCCAGACAAGGAAATTGAAAAACTAAGAAAACGAGGTGCTGATAAAAAATGGTCGAAAGCGGTAGCAGATCATTTCAACAAAGAGTTGGACAAACTGATGCGTATCAATCCCCAGGCTGCGGAGTTCCCTGTGGCTATGAATTATGTTGAGTTCATGCTTGACTTGCCGTGGGATGAATATACAATAGATGATTTTGACTTAAAGCGTGCGCGGAAAATTCTTGATAAAGACCACTTTGGCCTTGAAAAAGTTAAGGTTCGTATCCTTGAATACCTGGCCGTGCTTAAGCTGAAGCAGGATATGAAGGGACCTATTCTTTGCTTGTATGGACCTCCTGGAGTTGGTAAAACTTCATTGGGGAAGTCAATCGCAAAGTCGCTGCAGCGGAATTACATCCGTATGTCTTTAGGAGGTGTTCATGATGAAGCCGAGATTCGCGGCCACCGTAAAACTTATGTTGGCGCCATGCCGGGAAAGATTCTTCAAAATATTAAGAAAGCTAAATCTTCGAATCCGGTTTTTATTTTGGACGAGATCGACAAAGTAAGATCCGACTTTCGTGGCGATCCTTCATCGGCTTTGTTAGAAGTTTTGGATCCTGAACAGAATAATTCATTTGGTGATAATTACCTGGAGGTTGAATATGATCTTTCAAAAGTCTTATTCATAGCTACAGCTAACTCAATGGATACCATTCACCCTGCATTGCGCGACCGGATGGAGATTATTGAGTTAACGGGATATACCGTAGAAGAGAAACTGCAGATTGCCATTCGCCATCTGGTACCAAAGCAATTGGCGGAGCATGGATTAAAATCCAACCAGATAAAGTTCTCGAAGGAATCGTTACTAAAAGTTATTGAAAGTTACACCCGTGAATCAGGCGTGCGCAACCTGGAACGTAAGATTGGTTCGGTGGTTCGTAGCATTGCCAAGTCTGTGGCGATGGAAGAATCATTCGATAAGGAAATCACATCAGAATTCGTAATTAAAGTATTGGGTGCTGAAATTTTTGATGAAGAACTCTATCAGGGGAATGATATAGCCGGGGTAGTTACGGGTTTAGCCTGGACTCAGGTGGGTGGTGATATTTTGTTTGTTGAATCGAGCCTTAGTCAGGGTAAAGGTGCGCTTACAATCTCAGGACAACTCGGAGATGTAATGAAGGAGTCGGCCATGGCGGCATTGTCGTATCTTAAATCCAATGCTAAATCGTTAGGCATCGATCATCGGGTGTTTCAGCAATATGACTTGCATATACACGTTCCGGCTGGGGCAGTTCCTAAAGATGGTCCTTCTGCCGGAATCACAATGCTGACATCACTTGCTTCTATTTACACACAACGAAAAGTAAAAGATAAACTCGCTATGACAGGCGAAATTACGCTGCGAGGAAAGGTCTTGCCTGTGGGTGGCATTAAGGAAAAGATCCTGGCGGCAAAAAGAAGTGGCATCAAAGAGATTATCCTGAGCAAGAAAAATAAACGCGATATTCTTGAAATAGAAAAAAACTACATCAAAGGACTTATCTTTCACTATGTGGAAACGGTAGATGAAGTATTGAAAATTGCCTTACTAAAAGAGAGAGTAGCTAAACCTGTTGAGTTTGTGTTTGCGGAGGCGAAATCTGAAAAACTCTAAAACAAATTTATAAGCATGCTATCATCCACCTACCTCACCCCACAACAGATCGTAAAGGAGTTAGACAAATATATAATTGGTCAATACGAAGCCAAGCGAAATGTGGCTATCGCTTTGCGCAATCGCTGGAGACGGATGAATGTAACCTCTGAAATTCAGGGAGAAATTGTTCCCAACAATATCCTGATGATTGGAGCAACGGGTGTAGGTAAAACAGAAATTGCCCGCAGGCTTGCGAAAATAGCAGATGCTCCTTTTGTAAAAGTGGAAGCTTCCAAGTTTACTGAAGTTGGTTACGTAGGCCGTGATGTTGAAAGCATGGTGCGTGATCTGGTTGAGCAATCGGTAAACATGGTGAAGGCAAAAAAAAGGGAAGAAGTAAAAGAGAAGGCTGCCCAGTCAGTAGAGGAAATAATTCTGGATGCTCTTATTCCACCGATGCGATCAAAGACAGCCGGATTTCCGGTAACCGCAGAAGAGACCAATGGCACACCCACCAATGATGTCGAATTGAATGAACGCACACGAAATCTATTTCGCGAGAAAATAAAAAATGGAGAGCTGGAGGACCGCAAGATTGAAGTCAATGTTAAGCAAAACAGTGGTCCGGGTGTTGGAATGATTGGGGCGGGTATGATGGATGAAGTATCCATGATGAATCTGCAGGAAATGCTAAGTGGCATGATGCCTAAAAAAGCAAAGAAAAGAAAAGTAACCGTAGGTGAGGCGCGCAAATTTCTTTTCGAAGAGGAAGCATCCAAATTGATTGACATGGATGAAGTGAAGGAAGAGGCTATTCGAAGAGCAGAGGATGCTGGAATTATTTTTATTGATGAGATTGATAAGATTGCCTCTGGCTCGGGTAAGAAGGGGGGAGGCGGTCCGGATGTAAGCCGCGAAGGAGTTCAACGGGACCTACTTCCGATTGTGGAAGGAAGCACGGTGAATACCAAGTATGGTGTAATCAAAACAGATCATGTATTGTTCGTGGCAGCCGGTGCTTTTCATATCTCAAAACCTTCTGATCTTATTCCGGAACTGCAAGGAAGATTTCCAATTCGCGTAGAGCTTACCAACTTAACAAAAGACGATTTTGTCCGGATTCTGAAAGAACCTAAGAATGCTTTAACGAAACAATACCAGGCTCTTTTTGAGGCCGAAGGAGTGACCGTTGAGTTCGATGATCAAGCTATTGACGAAATTGCAAGGACCGCTTTTGATTTCAATGTTGAGATGGAGAACATCGGTGCGCGCAGACTTCAGACCGTGATGAGCCGGTTGCTGAATGAATTTTTGTTTGATGTACCTGATAAGATTAACGCACCCTCGAAAATCCGGATTACCCAACAAATGGTGAAAGACAAGCTTACTGGGTTAATCACCAACAAAGACCTGAGCGAATACATTCTGTAATCCATGATCAGATTCCTTTTACTGATTGTTTGCATAGTATGTATACAGGCAGTAAATGCACAGACTGATTCATTAAGTTCTGAATACATAGAGCGATATCCGGATAAATTCTTCGTTTGGCCGGTCATTAAAAAGAAGGAATTGTCCTTTGGCATTAGTAATCGTTATGATCCGGATAGCAAATTGAATTATAAACCCAACAACGCATATAGTTTAGGTATGGGAGTATATTTATTTGAAGTCGCTTTGGAGTTAAGTTTTGCAATACCAATTGGGGATCGAAGCACCAATACGTATGGGGCTTCAGACGTTCGTGATCTTCAGGCAGCTTTTCTCGGGAAGCATTGGGGGGCTGACCTTTTCCACCAGAATTATTCCGGATTTTATGTTGCAAACCCAAACTCTACAGCTTCTTCATCTGAGCCCTATATCAAGCGCTCTGACATTAAATTGATTAACACTGGGGTTACAGGTATATATGCATTTAATAAAAAGAAATTCTCCCTTAGGTCTGCCTATAATTACTCCGAGCGTCAATTAAAGAGTGCTGGTTCCTTTGTTGTATCAGGTGGAGTAAACACATTGCGACTTCAGGCAGATTCCTCCGTATTAACTCAGGATTATTTTCCGATCTTTTCCCCGACTTCTTCATTTAAAGAATTTCAATACACAGGATTAAGTTTGGCACCAGGTTATACCCACACATTGGTATATAAGTCGTTTTTTCTTAATGGCGTATTTTCTTACGGTCCAACCCATTATTGGATTTTCTATAAAGCTAAAGATCAATCTACAAAGTATGATATTTCTATTAATACATTTGCAGATATCCGCATCTCACTTGGCTATAACAGCGATCGTATTTTTGGCGGCCTTAGTTACAGGGCTCAAACGCGCGAGGTTAGATTTGAAGATATCAAGTTTACGAATGCGAGTTCCACACTAAGACTATTAGTGGGGTATCGATTCCGGGAAAAAGGTATTTTGAAAAAACGGGCAAAAGATATAATCCCCAGGTAAGCTGTCCACCCAAATTATAAACCAATCATTTATAAAGTCAACCATTGATCTTCCGGATGTCCAATAGCGGAAAAAGTAGTTCGCGTTGGGATATCAAGATAAGGATAACTCACTTTTGAAAGGAACAACCCTTGCGGGTAGGCAACATCTAAAACCTTCGGTGTGGTTTTGGTGACTAAATAGTTTTCAAATTCATCCAGGGTTAACTCTCCTTTTCCAAGTTGGAGAAGTTTGCCAACAATTAGACGAACCATTCGTCCGAGGAAACGGTCAGCCGAGATTTGAAACCTGAGCCGCTCGCCTTTGGCATCCGTAAATAAAATGGCGGACGATACTTTACAAATAGTATGCAGGTAAGTGTCTGGCGATTTGCAAAAAGCCCTGAAGTCAGTGTATTGAGTAAGTAGTGATACAGCCCTTTTCATACTATCCAGATCCAGGTTCTTTTCAGGGTACCAGGCACTGACGTGGTTTAAATGCGGATCTTTATAGGTGTGAATAAAGTAATCATACCTTCGTTGAGTTGCATCAAAGCGTGCATGCTGATTGGCTTCCATCGGAATGATTTCAAAGATCGCAATATCATCGGGCAACATTTTATTAACACGAAACAACAAGTCGTAATCCCAAGGCTCTTTAATATCAAGATGAAAGAAAAACTGACTGGCATGAACCTGAGCATCGGTACGTCCGCAACCCATTATCGAAACGGGTTCTTTTAACATTTCACTTAAGACAGTTTCAACCACTTGCTGCACACTGCCGGCATTGGCTTGTCGCTGCCAGCCCCGGTAGTTATGGCCATCAAAGCCTGTATGGAAGAAATATCGCAACTTATTGGAGTTTGTTCAGCGTAAACCTACCGCAAAAATAATACTATTTGTTTCCATGGTACTTATTTAAGATTTTCGTCAATCATAAAACTCTGACTATGAAAAAGCCCATATTGTTTTTTATTGCATTTCTGGTTTCTGCCTCGTTGACTGCCCAAACAGGCAAGGTATTGGATAATCTGTCCTTGCCTAGCAAGATTCTAAAAGGAGACCGTAAGTATGCAGTTTATCTTCCTCCAGGATATGAGACCTCACAGCGCAGTTATCCGGTGCTTTATTTATTACATGGTGCCGGAGATGATCAAACAGGTTGGGTTCAGTTCGGAGAAGTATTGCACATAGCTGACAAAGCGATTAATGAAGGAACTGCCACGCCTATGATTATCGTGATGCCCGATGCCAAGACTGGCCAGATGGGTTATTTTAATAGTATTAAAAATGATTGGCGATATGAGGACTTTTTCTTTGACGAGTTTATGCCATACATCGAAAAGACTTATCGTATAAAGAGCGAGAAGCGATTCCGGGCTGTGGCCGGGTTGTCCATGGGTGGGGGCGGATCATTCATGTATGCCTTACATCGGCCAGAGCTTTTTTCTTCAGCATGCCCACTCAGTGCCTATGTGGGGCCACTCACAACGGAAGATGTAAAAAACTTTTTGGCAAGAACTAATCAAACGGCTACAGATGCGGAGATAGAAACCTATTTTCGCAAGCACAATGCCATCAATCTTGTAAATGATATTAAGGATGACCAGAAGAAGTCAGTGCGTTGGTATATCGATTGTGGCGATGATGATTTTCTTTTCGAAGGTAATTCCCTCATCCACATTGCTATGAAGAAGAAAGAAATTCCGCATGAGTTTCGGATTCGGGATGGTGGTCACACCTGGACGTATTGGCGCACAGCTTTACCTACCGTGTTAGGTTTTGTTTCGGATGCCTTTCATCAGTATTAGTTAATAAATCTGTTCAGGCAATCTTTACGTCTAAATTGGGCAAGTAAGTAACTGGGAGAAATTAGGGTTGGCTTTGTACTTTTACTTAGTATGTTGCCGTTTATGATTGCGATGCGTGAACGATTCTTTCAAATTGGCTTTCGGCTAATCCTGGCCTGCCTGTTTGGGACGCTTGCAAACGGGGTAAATGCACAATTAAACATTGAACGCACAGCCCTTAATAGACTCCAATCTGGTAAATGGGAGCGTTCTTTGCGGTTACTTCAAAAATCCCTGCGCAAAGACACCAGCAATGTGGAGGCAACCTACGTTATGACGCTTTGGTTTCTGACTCCAGGAAATCCTGAATTTCATATCGACTCTGCTCATCGTTATATCAAAAAATCAGAAAAAATATTTTACCAGCTTTCTCTGCGCGACAGAGAACGGGTTCAGCGGTTTCCAATTGATAGCCTGATTTTAAAAGAACTGCATGATAAGATTGACAGTACCGCCTTTGAACGAGCTAAACTTATCAATACCGAAGAAGCTTATAATCGTTTTATTATTTCATTTCCATTGGCGCAACAACTTGATAATGCCATAGAACTTAGAGACGAGGTTAGTTTTTTAGAATCTTTGAAGGTTAATACCTACAATAGTTTCAATGATTATCTGGTTCGTTATCCTCAGTCGCATCGGGCGCGTGAGGCCCGCGACCGTTATGAGAAATTATTATTTGAGGAGAAGACTAAGGATAAGAAATTAAGTAGCTATAAATCATTCTTTCAAAATCATCCGGCAAGCCCCTATTCGGCAGCAACTCAAAAGGAAATTTTTGAATTAATTACCGCCTCAGGTGATCCGGAAACATTTTTACAATACCTACAGGAGTTTCCTCTTGGACTATTTGCCAAGTTTGCTAGTGATATTCTCTTTCATTTGGCAATTGAAAGGGATGAGGTGATTCCAACATCAATAGCATCAGATTCGCTCACTCAGGTGATTAATCTCAATTCCCACTTCTGGATTCCATTTTACAAGAATGGATTATTTGGATTTATGGATCAGGAAGGGCAAGAAATGCTATCACCCCAGTTTGATGAAATTGAAGGAAAGTATAAGTGTGGCCCCATCAAAGATGATATTCTGATAGTAAAATCGGGAGTGTATAGTAGAAGCGGAAAAAAATTGGCTGGTCCGGGCACGGTGATTTCTCATATCGGTTCAGGTTTTATGAAAGCAGAACGTGAAGGTTGTATTTATCTCATACATAAATCCGGAGTGATTGTTATTTCTGCTTGTCATACCGATTATAAAATTGTTGGTACCAATTTTATTGCAGCCCAGAATGAAAAAACATGGAAATTATTTACACTAACGGGTCGGCCGCTGGATATTTCAGGTGTTGATGATGTGAAAGAACTGGAAGGTGTAATAGTTCTTACCCGAATGGAAAAAAAATATTTGACCACAGTTGATCAGATTGCCAGGCTAACAGATCATGTGGAACTTAAAGATGATCTGGAATTTGATGAAATAGTGGCCATCGATAAAGATTTGCTATGGGTACGTAATGGTCCATTGGAAGGTATTATTAATAGCCAATTACAATTTTCAGTACCCCTCGATCATCACGTGCTTACCAGGACTTCCTTCGGTTTGATTGAGAAAAAACCAGCAGGAACTGTTGTGAGGGGACTTTCAACGGAGCTTGAAAACAAGATCTGGAATCAGGTTCTGTTATACCGCGATTGGTTAGTACTTAATTCAGAAGGTACCCAGCAATTATTTAATATTCCATCGAAGAAAATGGTGGTAACAAAAGCAGATAGTATTTGGTTTGATCACAACCTTGCATTTGTCCTTTCAGATAATTCAACGAAAGTCCATTTGTCGGGAAGTCGTTCGATTGACTTGCTACCCGAGTCAAAAATCAGGTTTATCAATGCACGAGACTCAGTGCGGTTTTTTTATACTGAAAATAAGGGCAAGCGTAAAGTATTCAACCTTGCGAGTGGGGAGGCTTTGTTCACTTCAGAATATGAGCTGACTGAATCCCTGGGTAACAATTTTTTTATGGTTGCAAAAGGAAATAAAAAAGGAGTGTTAGGTCTAAAGGGTAAAGAAGTAGTGCCTGTAGAAATGGATGCCATGATCCTAACTCAGACTGGTCAACTTTCATTGTTGAAGGATAAGAAATTTGGATTGTTTGATTTCAGTTCGCGTAAACTAATAAAGCCAATCTATGAGCGAAATGTCACCTTGCTTGATAAGCACCATTTGATTGTCTTTAAGGATGGATTTTATGGAATTATTGGCTGGGATACCAAACCGGTTACAGAATTTGAATTTTTGGAAGTTATACCCTGGAGTGATTCTGTGATTTGGGTAAAAAAAAATTTTCATTGGACTCTCCTAAATTTTCTTACTAAAGAAATAGTTATTGATCGCATCCGGGATTTCTCATGGATACGGAAAAGTGATGAGGAGAATCTTGCTTTAATTCATCGCGAAAACTATTACGGGATTATCAGCAACCGAAAAGGACTACTGATACCGCCTACATTTCATGAGATAATTAATTTGGGAACCCCTGAGTTGCCGTTTTATTTTACCGAAAAGGGGGTGGAAGAAGCTGATATTTATGTTGTTATCTATTATAATCAATATGGCAAACTGGTGCGCAGGCAAGCCTATGAGGAAGAAGAATATGATCGTATTTATTGCGAAATGAACTGAGCATGTTCAGCCTCCAACCATTCACATAAGTTTAATATCTATTCCACTTAATTTCGTATTATTTTGATGATTATTGAGATATGAAAAATCTATTCAAATTAACCCTTTTATGGCTCATCGCTCTGCCAGTATTTTCACAGACACAACCTAAGTTGGTAGTAGGTATTGTCGTGGATCAAATGCGCCAGGAATATTTGTATCGTTTTGAAAAGAAGTTTAGTGAGCAAGGGTTTAAACGATTGATGAATGAAGGATTCATGCTTAAAAATGCACATTACAATTATGTTCCAACTGAAACAGGTCCTGGCCATGCGTCTATTTATACAGGAGCAACACCCGCTGTCCACGGTGTTATAGGGAATGACTGGTACGATCGGGCCTTGAAAAGAGATGTAAATTGTGTTGGTGATAGCACTCAGAAACCAATCGGTACAGACGTTGGTGGCATGGTATCGCCCTGGCGTATGTTGTCGTCCACGATCACGGATGAATTAAAACTGGCCTCACAAAAGCGGGCTAAAGTAATAGGAATTTCTATTAAGGATCGTGGAGCAGTATTGCCTGCGGGTCATTTCCCGGATGGTGCATATTGGTATGATGGTAAAACCGGCTCAATGATTACCAGTACTTACTATAAACAGCTGTTACCTGAATGGGTTACTAAATTCAATCTTCAAAAACTACCCGACACCTATTTAAACCAGGTTTGGAATACCTTGTTGCCTGCCAATCAATATCTCGAATCAGGCCCTGACGATTCTCCGTATGAGGGAAAATGGGGTGGAAAGGAAAAGCCAACGTTTCCTTACAATCTTGCAGAACTGAGAAAGAAAATGGGTGTATACAATCTACTTACCATGGTCCCATGGGGCAATACATTGGTAGCAGAGTTTGCGAAAGCGGCTTTGGCAGGAGAAGCATTAGGTAAGGACGAGATCACAGATTTTCTCGCTATATCTTTTTCAAGCACGGATATTATTGGCCATGCAATGGGACCAAATGCGGTTGAATTAGAAGACACCTATTTGAGATTGGATAAGACCCTCGAAGAATTGTTCGCTTATCTTGATAAAGAGGTGGGAAAAGGCGCTTATACAGTGTTTCTTACTGCCGACCACGCTGTCTCCGAGGTTCCACAATATTTGACTGATCTGAGAGTGCCTTCTGGTTATTTTCGTCCGAGCTATATTCAATCTGCATTGAATGAACATTTAGAGAAATATTTTCCGGGAAAGACGATTATTGAAGAATTTTCATCCGGAGAAGTTTATATAAATCAAAGTGCATTTGAAGGAGATCCCAAAGCATCCGGTATCGATTTGTTCGTTGCCACTGAGTTGATCACAAAATTCTTACTTTCTACGGATGGTGTGGCCCAGGTTTTTCCATCTACTACGCTTCGTCAGGCTAATTCAGACGAAATTGGAATTCGCGGCAAGGTGGTTCGCGGTTTTCATCCTAAGCGGTCGGGGGATATTGCGTTTGTCTTGGAACCCAGTTGGATTTCCTGGGGTGGAGTTACCGGCTCAACTCATGGATCCGGCTATTCTTATGATACGCATGTACCTATATTATTTTATGGTGCCGGAATCAAAAAGGGTAGCTCCTCCCAGTTTCACACAATCACAGATATTGCTCCAACACTATCCCTACTTTTAAAAATAAAATTTCCCAGCGGCTGCACGGGTCAACCGGTAGTTGAAATAGTTGACTAATGTTTTAACCTACTTTTTTGTTTCAGCCATCCAAAAGCTGAAGTTTCAATTATCCATCAAGGCAATTATCCCTTTCAGACACTATTATATATAGTGTCTAAGTATCCAGTATGTAATCAAAACGATTAAAAATCAGTTTTTAGATGCCTTTCCAAGTCCAGGAATTCTCTTGGCATCTCCTTCTTTCTTGTCCTCAAACCATAAAATCATCGGGTTGGAGCCTTTTTTTATCGAAAAAAGTAAAAAAGTGGGTTAAAGTGGTTGAAAGTGGTTGAAAGTTACTTAAGTTTGCTTAGGAGAAATAGACAACCACTACAAAGTCATGACTTTCTTCACCAGTGAATATGAGTGTAAGCTTGATGCCAAAGGCAGATTGGTTCTGCCTGCGCGGATCAAAGCTCAGTTGCCCGCACCAGATGGTGGGGTGCAGGAGCTTGTGATCAGGCGTGGTTTTGAGCAATGCCTTATTATTTACCCCATGGTGGAGTTTAAGAAGGTCTTCTCGAAAATTTCGGGTCTCAATGAGTTCAATGAAGAGTATCGCAAACTACAGCGAAACTTTTTGTCGGGAGTAGTTACGGTAGAGTTGGATAGCAACGGCCGTTTCCTTATTCCCAGGAACATGCTCACCTACGCTCAAGTTGATAAAGACGCGATGCTGGTAGGCACGGGCAGCAAAGTTGAGGTCTGGAACCCATCGATCTATGAGAAGCACCAGATCCAGGACCCAGGTGAATTGTCTAAGCTGGCTGAAAAGTATCTGAACGAGTAGCGGATGAGAATGAGATTTCAAAGTTTTTGCTTTGAATCCAGCTCCATTATAGCTGCAAGCCTCAGGCTTCAAGCGACAAAGCAAAGTGAATTAGAGTATGAGGGACTTTAAGAAGCTTTTGATTTGGCAGCAAGGGATGGAGATCGTAGATAAAGTATATGAGGTTGTTTCTTTTCTTCCGATTGAGGAGAAGTATGGAATCAGATCTCAAATGACGCGGAGTGCAACGGCTATTCCCGCAAACATTGCTGAAGGCAGTGCGAAAAGAAGTGAGAAGGACTACAGAAGGTATGTGGAGATTTCTTTTGGGTCGGCTTTTGAATTAGAAACACATTCATTGGTAGTGCAAAGGAGAAAGTGGGTTGAGGAAAAAGTGATTCTTGAATTATTGGAGATGATAAAGACAGAGCAGAAGATGCTCGCTAAGTTCATTGAAAAAGTTGGTAGTTGATATAAAACGGTCTTGCAGCCAAATGCCTGCAGCTTGAAGCTAATGTATCATAAGCCAGTGATGCTGAAAGAATGCCTTGAAGGACTTCAAATAAATCCCAAAGGCATCTATGTAGATGTAACCTTTGGCGGAGGCGGGCATAGCATGGTAATACTCGAAAACCTGAGAGAAGGAAGGTTAATAGCCTTTGATCAGGATGAAGATGCAAAGCGGCAGTCAGAAAATATTCAGAGTCGTTCTTTTACATTTTGTCAGGCGAATTTCAGATACATGAAACAATATCTGAAGTTAAGTGGAGTGAACCAGGTTGATGGCATATTGGCTGACCTGGGAATTTCATCGCACCAGATTGATTCTCCCGAGCGCGGTTTTTCAACCCGCTTTGAAGGCCCGCTGGATATGCGGATGGATCAAAAAGGTAAACTCACAGCAGCAAAAATTCTGAATGAGTATTCGGAAGCAGATCTCCATAAAATTTTTGGAATGTATGGGGAATTGAAAAATGCCCGAACCGCAGCCAAGGCAGTGTCAATGGCCCGGGGAGGAAAACCGTTTTCAACTACTGAGGATTTGAAAGCTGCGTTGCAAAGCATTGCTCCTCGTGGAAAGGAGAATAAATATTTCGCCCAGGTGTTTCAGGCGTTGCGCATCGAAGTAAATGAAGAGATGAAGGCGCTTGAAGATTTTTTGCACCAGTGTGGCGAAGTGATGAAGCCCGGTGGAAGATTGGTAGTGATGAGCTACCATTCACTGGAAGATAGAATGGTAAAGAATTACATAAACACAGGAAAGGTGTTTGGGGAACTTGAAAAGGACTTTTATGGGAACCCGATCAAACCCTTTCAGGCAGTAAACCGAAAGCCAATCGAGGCCTCGGAAAAAGAAGTTGAAGAAAATAAAAGAGCCCGAAGTGCAAAGCTGAGGGTGGCAGAGAAATTATAGAGCAAAGAAAGAATGGGAGAAAATAAATTCAGAATTGAACCTCAACCACATCGCGGCAATGAAGCCCGGGTAAAACCTTCAGCTCCGGGACCTAGCATTTTTTCTGGTTTGGAGAAGAAATTGAAATTAGAATCCTACTTCGAGGAGGGATTTCCGGTTCAATACCTTCCTAAAATCTTGTTTGCCGTGTTACTCAGCTTGCTATATATCAGCAACACACACCATGCTGAGAAAGCCACCCGAAAGATTGATAAAATGCAAAGTGAAGTAGAGGATTTGCGGGCCGACTATACCACGCTAAAGGCAGATATCATGTATGCCAGCAAGCAGAGCGAAGTAGCCAGGCGTGTGAAGGACCTGGGCCTGAAAGAAAGTTTGAATCCACCGTATAAAGTAGTAGTAGATAAAAGTGAATATTAAGAAGTCCATATTAGTAAGAGTTCGCGTTGCATTTCTGTGTGTGATGGTGTTTGCTATTTCTGTGGCAGCCAAGATCAGTCACATTCAGTTTGTGGACGGAGCCAAGTGGGAGAAGATGAGTGAAGAAATCAACTTTGACTTTAAAAAAGTGAAAGCTACCCGCGGAAATATTTACTCAGACAACGGAAGTCTATTGGCTACCAGTTTACCATTCTATAAAGTGGCTATCGACCCTACCTTAGCCAAAAGTGAAATATTCAAAAATGGTATTGACTCATTGAGTATGATGTTGGCTCGCTATTACAAGGATAAATCGGCCTCAGAATACAAACAATTGTTGAAGGATGCCCGCATTGCAGGAAAACAATATGTAGTAGTAAATCGCAAGCAGATTAATTACCAGACAAAAAAGGAAATGATGAGGTGGCCAATCTTCCGCGAAGGCCGCTACAAGGGGGGAGTCATTTTTGAAAAAATTGATGTGCGCTATCGTCCCTTTTCAAATCTGAGCCGCAGAACAGTAGGTTTTGTAAATGAAGACGGGAAGGGAGCGGGTCTTGAATACAGTTTTGATGAAGTACTCGGTGGACAAGACGGTGAAGCGCTATTTCAAAAAATTGCGGGGGGAACCTGGAAGCCCGTATTTGATGGCAACTCTGTAAAAGCTGTTGATGGTTTGGATATCCATACCACCATTGATATTAACCTTCAGGATGTAGCCGAGACATCTCTTTATCGGGCTATGAAGCTGCACAATGCGGATGAAGGAACTGTCGTGGTGATGGAAGTGAAGACTGGTCACATAAAAGCAATTTCAAATCTTAGCAGCGATGGCCACGGTGAGTTTTATGAGGAGTTCAATCATGCAGTAGGTGGATCAATCGAACCAGGCTCCACCTTCAAACTCGTAACCATGATTGCCCTATTGGAGGAAACCAACATTGAACTATCGGATAGCATCAACACAGGCAATGGTGAATTCACTTTTTATAACAGGAAGGTAAGAGATCATCATGAAGGTGGATATGGTAAGATTACGGTTCAACAAGCCTTTGAGTTATCATCCAATGTGGCGATGGCCAAACTGATGGATAAACACTTCGGCACAAAGCCCTCTAAATTTTTAGAACATGTTGATAAATTGAAATTATCGAAACCACTGGGTCTGCAGATTACCGGAGAAGCGTATCCAAAAATTACTCGTCCTTCTGATAAAGGCTGGAGTGGAATTACGTTGCCCTGGATGTCTTATGGCTACGGACTTGAAATTACCCCACTTCATACACTGACTCTCTACAACGCAGTAGCCAATGATGGAGAGATGATCAAACCCGTTTTTGTAACTTCTGTAAGCAAGGCCGATAATATTAAGCAGGATTTTGAAACCGAAGAACTGACAGGTAAAATCTGTTCTAATAAAACCCTTAATCAATTAAAACTTCTTTTGGAAGGCGTTGTCGATAACGGAACAGCTAAGAATCTAAAGAATGCTCACTATCGCATAGCCGGCAAAACGGGAACAGCGCAGATACTGGAGAATGGTCGCTATGAAAAACGATACATCACTTCCTTTGTTGGATATTTCCCCGCTCATGCACCTAAGTATTCCGCTATAGTGTTGATTAAAAACCCCAGAGGATTTTATCAATATGGTAATAATGTGGCTGGACCGGTATTCAAAGACATAGCCGATAATATTTATTCCCGCGATATCAATCTTCACACAGCCATGGAGAAGAAGAAGACCATGGAGCCCGGAGTATTCCCAACGATCCGCGCAGGAAAGCAAGATGAGTTAACCATGTTAAGTAATGAACTGGGAGTCTCCAATCATTCAACAACCGAAGAAGAGTGGATTAAGGCTGCAAAAAACGGAAGCGCTGTTGTTTGGAAGAAGAATGCAATTGTGAAGGATCATGTGCCAGATGTAACTGGCATGTCTTTCCGGGATGCGATTTATCTTTTAGAGAAATCCGGATTAAGGGTTTCGTTTGAAGGGAGAGGCCGTGTAACGGAACAATCACTTTCCCCGGGAACTAAGATTTCAAAAGGATCACGAATTTATTTGCGCTTAGGATAATGGCCGAATTAAAGGATATATTATATAGAGTACATATTACGTCAACATCAGGCAGCATGGGCGTTGATGTGAAAGGAATTTGTTTTGATTCCCGTAAGGTTAAACCGGGCTTCCTTTTTATTGCTGTTAAGGGAACACAATCGGATGGGCACGCTTTTATTGAAAAGTCTGTAGCTGATGGTGCTATCGCGATTATTGCTGAAAAACTTCCAGATTCGATTTCAGATAAGATTACCTATGTAACCGTAAAGGATAGCGCAAAGGCACTTGGTATTGTTGCTGGAAATTTTTACGGAAATCCTTCAGCAAAAATTAAGTTGATTGGGGTAACGGGTACGAATGGAAAAACGACTGTAGCAACATTACTGTTTAAGCTTTTCACCTCATTAGGGTATCGTTGCGGAATGTTATCCACAGTTGTTAATAGAATTGTGGATAAAGATATCGTAGCGACTCACACAACACCAGATCCCATCCAGATCAATGAACTTCTGGTGAAGATGTTGGAGGAAAAGTGTACGCATTGTTTCATGGAGGTGAGTTCGCATGCCGCTGCACAAG
This sequence comes from Cyclobacteriaceae bacterium, assembly GCA_044229915.1. GTDB lineage: Bacteria > Bacteroidota > Bacteroidia > Cytophagales > Cyclobacteriaceae > ELB16-189. Next base: position 357,590 of record JBGASB010000001.1, on the reverse strand, counting down.
GACGTATTGAGGGTTTGCAATACACTGGCGGGCTTTTTACAAATATTACCCACGATCATCTCGACTATCACCACACATTTGAAAGTTACATCCGGGCCAAAAAAATATTTTTTGATGGATTGTCGGCTGAGGCCTTTGCTTTAGTGAATGTTGATGATAAACGCGGTATGGTGATGCTTCAAAACTGCAAGGCTAAAAAGCAAACCTATGGGTTAAAGAAGATGGCCGACTTCAAAGGAAAGATTATTACCAACTCCATTGAAGGACTTGAATTAGAAATTGGTGAGCGCAATGTCTGGTTTAAGTTAATAGGGGATTTTAATGCTTATAATTTATTAGCGGTATATGGCACTGCCTGCTTATTGGGCGAAGACCCAGAGTTGGTATTGATGAAGCTTTCTGCTTTGACAGGAGCTTCCGGTCGTTTTGAGTTGGTTATGCCCGGGTCAAAGTTTACAGCTATTGTGGATTATGCTCACACTCCGGATGCGTTGAAGAATGTATTGGAAACGATAGAGCATTTTCGCTCGGGCGCTGAGCAAGTGATAGCAGTAGTGGGCTGTGGGGGTGATCGCGATCGAACCAAACGCCCGCTGATGGCAGCCATTGCTTGCAAATATTCCAACAAAGTCATTTTTACTTCTGATAATCCACGGAGCGAAGACCCCATGGAAATCATCCGCGAGATGCAGAAAGGGGTTGGCCCCACGGAAGCAAAAAAAACATTGGTAATGGTGGATCGGGAAGAGGCGATAAAGACTGCCTGTATGATGGCGAAAGAGAAGGATATCATTCTCGTGGCGGGTAAGGGACATGAGAACTACCAGGAAATTAAGGGTGTGAAACATCCTTTTGATGATAAAGAAGTATTGACACGGATGCTTAAAATGTTCACGAACTAATGCTGTATTACTTTTTCGACTATATCGAAAAGAACTTTGACTTACCGGGCGCTGGATTGTTTCAATACATTTCTTTCCGCGCAGGGGCAGCTGCTTTATTGTCGTTGATCATTACCATCACGTTTGGAAAAAATCTGATTAATTATTTGCGAAAGAAGCAAGTAGGAGAGGACATACGCGACCTTGGATTAGAGGGACAAATTCAAAAAAAGGGAACTCCTACTATGGGAGGTCTTATTATCATCGCAGCGATTTTGATTCCAACGCTGTTAATGGCACGATTGGATAATGTGTACATCATTCTATTGATTGCCACCACGGTTTGGCTTGGATTTATTGGTTTTTTAGATGACTATATAAAAGTCTTTAAAAAGAATAAAGAAGGATTAGCGGGCCGGTTTAAAATTGTAGGCCAGGTGACGATTGGCATTATTGTAGGACTGACGCTTTACTTCAATGACAATGTGGTCATTCGTGAGGTGAAGCCGGCTACAACAGCCAGCCTGCAGGTGATGCAACCGGAATCAGGGGTTAGGTTGGAGTATCATGATGTGAAGTCGACAAAGACAACGGTTCCATTTATTAAGAACAACGAGTTTGATTACAGTGATATTCTTCCCTGGCTTGATAAAAACTACACCTGGATTGTCTTTACGTTAGTGGTGATTGTGATCATTACTGCGGTTTCGAATGGAGCAAATATCACCGATGGTATTGATGGCCTGGCGGCAGGTACTTCGGCTATCATTGGCTTAACGCTTGCCATTTTTGCTTATCTCTCAGGTCGTGTTGACTTTAGTTCTTACCTGAACATAATGTACATACCCAACCTGGGTGAGCTCGTAATTTTCTGTACGGCCTTTGTAGGCGCGTGCCTTGGGTTTCTATGGTACAACGCTTTTCCCGCGCAGGTGTTTATGGGCGATACCGGAAGTCTGTCATTGGGTGGAATCATTGCTGTGCTGGCATTGGCAGTCCGCAAGGAATTGATGATTCCTTTGTTGTGTGGAATTTTCCTGGTCGAAAATGTATCCGTGATCATGCAAGTTTCTTACTTCAAGTACACGAAGCGAAAATATGGGGAGGGACGAAGAATTTTTCTTATGTCGCCTTTACACCATCACTATCAGAAAATGAATATTCATGAATCCAAGATCGTAACCCGGTTTTGGATCGTAGGAATTCTATTAGCAATTCTTTCATTAGCCATGTTGAAACTGAGATGAGCAAACGAATAGCCATATTAGGTGCAGGTGAGAGTGGTACAGGGGCAGCACTTTTAGCAAAGGCGAAAGGATATGATGTGTTTGTTTCTGATCAGGGCCTCATTAAGGAAAAGTATAAGAATGAACTAGTTGCCGAGTCAATCAAATTTGAAGAGGGAGTTCACACCAAGGAATTGATCTTAAACGCTCATTTGATTATCAAGAGCCCGGGTATTCCTGATAAGGCTGAGATCATTAAGCAAGCAAAGGCTAAGGGAATTGAAATTATTGATGAATTGGAGTTTGGCTTTCGATACCTGACCGGTAAAGTGATTGCAATAACCGGGACAAACGGAAAGACCACAACTACATTACTCACCTACCACCTTATGAAGACGGCTGGATTCAGCGTAGCACTGGCAGGCAATGTAGGGGAGAGCCTGGCTCGGAAAGTTGCAAAGGAAAATCATGAGTGGTACGTAATTGAAATCAGTAGTTTTCAATTGGATGGCACCTCTACGTTTCAACCAACCATTGGAATTCTACTCAACATCACACCCGATCATTTGGATAGGTACGAGTATAAAATGGAGAATTATGTCAACTCCAAATTTCGTTTGACACAAAATATGAAACGAAATAACCACTTCATCTACTATGCGGACGATGCAGTTACAGGACCAGAAGTTCTAAAGAGAAAAATTGAAGCAGCAAAAATCAAAGTCTCTTTAACCGATAAGAATACGCCAGCTCATTTCGATGGAACAAGCATGGTGTTTCATTTCGGTAAGGACACGTTCTCCCTTATCCAATCTGAAACCACATTGAAAGGACCCCACAATTTAATCAACACCATGGCGGCTGTTTCGGCTGTGTATCTCGCGGGTGGACAGTTTGAATTGATCAAAGCCGGGCTTAAAACATTTAAAAATGCACCACACAGGTTGGAGTCGGTGGGCGTAATTAATGGAATAGAATTCGTTAATGATTCGAAAGCGACTAATGTTGATTCTGTGGTATATGCCTTGGGCAGTTATTCACAACCTCTCATATGGATTGCTGGGGGAATTGATAAAGGGAATGATTATAACATCATCAAGGAAGACGTAGCAAAGAAAGTCAAGACATTGATATGCTTAGGTAAGGACAATGATAAGCTTAAAAAGTTTTTTGGTGGAGTGGTACGAGAGATAAAGGAAACACAAACTGTGAAAGAACTGGTGAGGATCGCATTGCAGTCGGCCCGACAGGGAGATGTAGTCTTATTATCACCGGCTTGTGCCAGCTTTGATTTATTTAAGAACTATGAAGACCGCGGCAATCAGTTTCGCGAAGCCGTGCTCGAACTTAAAAGAGAAACAGAAAAATCATTGGTATGATTGTAAGATTTAAAACATGGGCTGATAAAAACCTGCAAGGCGACCGGGTGATCTGGGCTGTGGTTTTTGCGCTCTCTCTGATTAGTATTCTGGTGGTGTACAGTTCAATAGGCACACTGGCGTATAAGCGTTCATCCAGTCCTGAGTCCTATTTAATCAAACATACCTTCATGGTATTCCTGGGTTTGGCCGCCATGTGGTTTGCCCATAAGATTGATTACCGGTATTATTCAAAAATTTCCCGCCTGGCGCTTTGGGTAAGTGTTCCGTTGTTGATTTATACTTTTACCAATGGTACTACAATCAATGATGCCGCCCGTTGGATCACGTTGCCGATTATTAATACTTCTTTTCAGCCTTCTGATTTTGCGAGTCTTGCCCTAATCATCAATCTGGCTAGTATGCTTTCCAAAAAGCAACAGAATATCGATGATATAAAAGAATCACTTATTCCCATGTTGATCTGGTGTGGAGTGATTTGTGGATTAATCGCACTTACCAATTTGTCAACAGCAATGTTGTTGTTTGCTACCTGCATGCTTGTCATGTTCATCGGAAGAGTACCTGTTAAATATCTTGCCATGCTGGTGCTGGTTGGATTGTTGGCTGGCGCTGTAGCATTAAAGTTTGGCGTGCGAGGGGAGACGGCCAAAAACAGGATTATGAGTTTTGTGAATGGAACCGAACTTCCGTTTCAGGCAAAGCATGGCATGATTGCAGTTGCAACAGGTGGAATTTTTGGTAAGGGACCTGGTAACAGCGAACAACGAAATATTTTACCACATCCTTATTCTGATTTTGTGTATGCCATAGTAATTGAAGAGTATGGCTTAATCGGTGGAGTTGTTGTGTTGGTTTTATACCTCGTCCTTTTGCATCGGGGAATGAAAGCCGCTTACAACAGTGAACGAGCATTTGGAGGATTACTTTCGGCAGGACTAAGTTTTGATCTGGTATGTCAGGCTATGGTGAATATGGGTGTTGTTGTGGGGTTAGGTCCGATCACAGGACAGCCATTGCCGCTCATAAGTATGGGCGGTACTGCCATGGTATTCACGGGACTGTCGGTAGGAATTATTTTGAGTGTGAGTCGTGGCGAGCAAGAGGAGAATTGGGGACAAAAAGAAAATACCGAAGAAGTTAAGGTGAAGGAAAAAAATATGGATGCGAAAGCTGCCTAATAAAAGTTGAGTACTAAACAACCATATCGACTGATCATTACCGGGGGTGGTACCGGGGGACATATTTTCCCGGCTCTTGCAATTGCCAACGAGTTTAAAAGTCGACATGCTGATGCAGAGATTCTGTTTGTTGGTGCAAAAGGCAGAATGGAAATGACGCGTGTGCCCGAAGCAGGTTATAAGATCATTGGGCTTTGGATCAGTGGATTACAGCGCAAACTAACATTATCCAATCTGACATTTCCGTTCAAGTTGATTTCAAGTTATTTCAAAGCCAGGGGAATCGTGAAGCGATTTAAACCACATGCTGTAATAGGAACGGGCGGATATGTTAGTGGCCCCATTTTGTTGGCAGCTACAAGAAGTAAAGTTCCTTCCCTAATACAGGAGCAAAATTCTTATGCGGGACTTACCAATACGCAACTCGGAAGTAAAGTTCAGAAAATATGTGTCGCGTATCCCGCTATGGAAAATTATTTCCCTAAGGAGAGAATAATTTTCACCGGCAACCCGGTGCGAAAAGATATCAGCGATCTGGATTTGAAAAAGGATAAAGCATTGAATCATTTTGCTTTCTCCTCCAATGAAAGAACGCTCTTGATTTTAGGAGGAAGTTTGGGAGCCCGAACAATTAATGAAAGTATTCTGCATGGTATTGATAGCCTGATTGACTCAAAGATTCAGGTAATCTGGCAAACAGGAAAGTCTTACTATGAGAGCGTAAAGGCACAGGTTCAGAATAAAGATTTGCGAAGAATCAGGATTTATGATTTTCTGAAACAAATGGATTTGGCCTATGCCGCATCGGATGTCGTGATTTCTCGTGCCGGTGCGCTTGCGATTTCTGAATTATGTCTGGCCAAAAGACCGTGCATCCTCGTGCCATCACCCAATGTGGCAGAAGATCATCAGACCAAAAACGCTATGACCCTGGTTAAGGAAAGTGCAGCCAGAATGATTAAAGATAGCGAGGCTCAAAACTCATTGGTGAGTGAATCACTAAAACTGATTTACGATCAGCAATTGTGCGACTCACTGAAGGAGAATATAGGTCGCCTGGGGAGGCCCAGCGCTACCGAGGAAATTGTAAATGAAATTGAAAAACTGATAGAGCGATAACGTGAAACTGGATCAATACGATAGCATTTATTTTTTAGGAATTGGCGGCATTGGTATGAGCGCATTGGCCCGGTGGTTCAAACATAAAGGCTTACGGGTTGCCGGTTATGATCGCACCCCAACGCCTCTTACTCATGAACTCCTTGAGGAGGGCATGGAGATTCACTTTGATGATAAGATTGAATTCATTCCGGGCTATATCAGTAAAGAGAAAACGTTAGTTGTATTCACACCAGCAATCCCAAAGAATCACCTTGAGCATAATTATTTGAAGGAGCAGGGGTTTACAATTCTCAAGAGATCAGAAGTATTAGGACTCCTGACAAAAAATTATAAGACTATAGCTGTTGCGGGTACACACGGTAAGACAACTACTTCCTCACTGATTGCGCACATACTTAAATCAGCCGGGAAGAACATGGTTGCGTTTTTAGGCGGTATTACTTCAAATTATGAGTCGAACCTTGTAATGAATGGTGAAGTCAATGAAGATACGATAGTTGTTGCTGAGGCCGATGAGTTTGATCGCTCCTTCCTGAGATTATTTCCACACACTGCAGTAGTTACTTCTGCCGATGCCGATCATCTTGATATCTATGGAGATCATCTGCAGATGTTGAGCGCCTATAAGGAGTTCATCAGCCAGATTAACAAGAAGGGGAATCTAATCATTCACGAGTCAATTGCATTGCTGGCCAACGAAGCCACACACATAAATAAAGAGACGTATGGCATGAGCCGGGGACAATTTTTTGCCGGCAATATTACCGCGAATAGCGGATTTTTTGAGTTCGATCTTCTTGGATTAGGTAAGAAGGTTGAGAAGATACAGCTCGGTGTCCCCGGTTTTCATAATATGGAAAATGCCATTGCCGCAACGCTGGTGGCCCTGAAATTTGGCATTGACGAAAAAACGATCCGTGAAGCGCTGGCCTCATTCCGCGGGGTGAAGAGGAGATTTGAATTCATCATTCGCAAAAAGGATTTGGTTTACATAGACGACTATGCGCATCATCCGGCAGAGATCGAAGCTTTTTTAACATCACTGAAAGAGATGTATAAGGGCAAGAAGATCACCGTAATATTTCAACCCCATCTATTCACCCGAACGCGTGATTTCGCTGAAGGATTTTCTAAAAGCCTTAGCCTCGCTGATGAATTGTTGCTGATGGATATTTATCCTGCACGGGAAGAACCGATTCCGGGAGTTACTTCAGATATGCTCGTCAAAGACATCACCAGTCCGGTAAAAATCAGATGTTCGAAAAGTGATGTGATGCAAAAGTTAGAGAGTTTGGATATTGAAGTGCTGGCCACTGTGGGAGCGGGAGATATTGACACCTTTGTAAAACCTATTAAGGAATTGCTAAGTCGTAACTGATATGAAGTGGAAATTGAACATTCGAAAAGAAATTAAGGTGGCCGTATCGCTGCTGGTTATTTCGTTTTTGATTGCTTTCAGCGAACGAAAGCAGGATGGGTTGATCTGTAAGGATATTGAGATTGAGTTGGATAATGTCAATGAAAATCATTTTCTGGATGAGGCGGATATAATGAAGTTGGTTGTTGGGAGCGGGCAACCCATCAAGGGAACAAGCCTGGATAACATCAACCTAAAAGCCATTGAAACAAAATTGAAGTATGATAAACATATTTTGGATGCCGAGTTATTTGGCGACTTGAAGGGGAACCTCGTTGTGAATGTTGAGTTGCGAAGACCCATTGCTCGCATTGTTCAGGAAGATGCACCCGATGCTTACATCGCTGAAGATGGGGTGATCATGCAAGTGTCGGAAAAGTATACTTCGCGGGTTGTGTTAGTCAGTGGGGCCTATGTGAAGACTTTGTTGGAGAGCCAGGATCTTAACAACCTGGAAGAAGGCAAGCAGCTTTTGGAAATGATTGAGTTTATAAATGAGGATAAATTCTGGAAAGCGCAGATAGCTCAATTGGATATAAGCAGCAATGGCAAGATTACAATCTATCCTCAAATGACGGGGCAGCGTGTGCAATTTGGAAAACCTGAGGACTTTGAATCGAAGTTTACAAAACTGATGATCTTTTATAAAGAGATTCTCCCTCAGCGCGGATGGACACGCTATGAGCGGGTGAACCTCGAGTATAATGGTCAAATCGTAGCCGAATGAAATTACATAGCCTATATATAACCACTTAATAACATCAAACAACCACTAATAATCTAAGAGTCATGGAAAACGAAAAAATAGTAGTAGGTCTTGATATCGGAACAACCAAGATCTGTGCAATCGTAGGCCGCAAAAACGAGTTTGGCAAACTGGAAGTGCTCGGTATGGGCAAAGCAGAATCGGAAGGCGTGATTAAAGGAATTGTGACAAACATTGACAAAACCGTTTTTGCCATTGAGAAAGCCGTTAAGGAAGCGAGTGATATGTCGGGTATTGACATCGGAGTAGTCAATGTGGGGATTGCAGGTCAGCACATCCGCAGCTCTATTCACCATGGTGGAATCACCCGCAGCTCTAAAGATGACGAGGTGAGTATTGAAGATGTAAACCGGCTCACCGAAGACATGTATCGGATTGTAATTCCACCGGGCAGTGAAATTATTCACGTAATGCCACAAGACTACATAGTAGATTATGAAGAAGGCATCAAAGATCCGGTAGGAATGAGTGGTGTGAAACTGGAAGCAGACTTCCACATTATCACCGCGCAAACCAGTGCCATCAATAATATAAATAAATGTGTACGCAGGGCGGGTCTTGAAATACAAGATCTTATTCTTGAGCCCTTAGCTTCCAGCCTTGCAGTGTTAAGTGAGGAAGAGAAGGAAGCCGGTGTTTGTTTGATTGATATTGGTGGCGGCACCACAGACATTGCAGTATTTCATGACAGTATCATTCGTCATACCGCGGTTATCCCTTTCGGAGGAAATATTCTGACAAGCGATATACAACATGGACTGATGGTAATGGCGAAGCAGGCGGAGCAGTTGAAGACCCGCTTTGGAAAAGCCATTGCAGAAGAGGCCAGTCCTAATGAGATCGTTTCGATTCCCGGAATCAGAAACAGAACGGCTAAAGAAATCTCGGTAAAGAATCTTTCCAGTATCATCCAGGCACGCATGGAAGAGATTATTGAAATGGCGCACACCGAAATTATTAATTCAGGATTTGAAAACAGGTTGGCAGGTGGTATCGTGATTACCGGAGGCGGGTCTCAGCTTAGTTGCCTGAAGCAACTCGTTGAATATATGACCGGCATGGACACCCGAATCGGATATCCCAATGAACATCTGGGTAAGAGTAAACTGGAAGCGGTGAAAAGTCCCATGTATGCCACCTCTGTTGGTCTCGTTCTCTCAGGATTCCGTTCATTGGATGAACGGGAGGAACGCTACAAGGAAGCAAAAGGCTTACAGAAGGTTGTGAAAGTGAAAAAAGAAAAAGTGAACCCTGCTTCTGATTTCTTTTCCAGCATTCTTAATAAGACGAAAGGTCTTTTGATTGATGACCTCGATGGAAAAAATGAATATTGAATCAACCACTAAATCATAATTGTCATGTTTGAACCAATAACAGGATACAAATTTGACCTCCCAAAACATCACAAATCAATTATTAAAGTAATTGGTGTAGGTGGCGGAGGTAGCAACGCAGTGAACCACATGTTCCGGCAAGGCATCAAGGATGTCGAGTTTGTGGTGGCCAACACGGACTTGCAGGCTTTAAACAGCAGTCCGGTACCTTATAAGCTTCAACTGGGTGTAAACCTTACCGAAGGGCTTGGTTGTGGAGCCAACCCCGAAGTAGGTCGTGCAGCAGCGATTGAAAGCAAAGAGCAAATCCGCGAAATGCTGATGGGCACCAAGATGGTGTTTGTTACTGCCGGTATGGGTGGTGGAACAGGCACCGGGGCAGCTCCGGTAATTGCCAAGATTGCAAAGGATATGGACATCCTTACCGTAGGTATTGTTACCGTTCCTTTTGCTTTTGAGGGAAAGAAAAAAATTGCACAGGCAGAATTGGGCATCGATGCATTTCGCTCAAGCTGCGATACGGTGCTGATCATACTTAATGATAAGCTCCGTGAAATCTATGGTAACCTGGCGATTGGTCAGGCTTTTGGTGAAGCAGATAATGTGTTAACCACTGCCGCCAAAGGTATTGCCGAAATCATTACCCTGGCTGGCTACGTAAATGTAGACTTTCAGGATGTGCGCACCGTGATGTTGAATGCAGGTGCTGCCGTCATGGGTTCTGCCGAGACCCGCGGTGACAATCGAGCCATCAAAGCAGCCCAACAAGCACTTGCCTCGCCACTGCTTGACAACAAGGATATCATGGGAGCTAAGAAAATTCTTTTGTCCATTATCTCAGGAGATGAAGCTGAACTTCAAATGGATGAGTTAACTACCATCACCGAGTACATTCAACAGCAGGCAGGTGATGAAGCTGAGGTGATTTTTGGTCATGGTGTTGATTCAGGACTTGGTGATCGGATCCGGGTAACTGTAATTGCGACTGGCTTTTTTGCGGAAGGAAGAATGAAGAAAAAACCTGAAGAGAAAAAAGTACATGAATTGGATCGCACTCAAATTCCCTTGTTCGGTGCGGTGGATAATTCTGTGAATCAGCAGAACCTTGATATTCAACTTAAGGTCAGATCGGACAATGACAAGCCAATCCTTAAGAGTGAGGAGAAACCTTCAAAGCATGATGAAACTGAGAGACCCGAAACTCCTGTAACACCCCCCTCAAAAGAGGAAACTCCTTCGCAGGAGAGATCCTATACATTTGAATGGAGTAACGAATCAACATCCTTGAATGAGGAAGATCAAGGGGAGGATAGTTTGTTTCGAAGTGAAGAGGAAGAAGAGGATTTCAAATTGGGAAAAGGAGTTTCTGAGGATCAGGTAATCAATGAAGAAGGGTTGATGGAGATTCGAAGAACGAAGGAAAGATTAGAAGAGCAGGCCCGTCAGCGGAGAGAGAAATTGAAGGCCACCAAGAAACAGGAAATGACGAAAGAAGAGTTCAATGAAAAATGGACGCTTCCAGCTTATTTGAGACGAGGTGTTAAGATGGATAACGTGCCTCATTCTTCCGAGCCCTTTATTTCGCGCTATAACCTGAATGATGATAATAATCTTTTAGGTAATAATAAGTTCCTGCATGACAATGTGGACTAACCCTCACCCCAGCCCCTCTCCCATAGGGAGAGGGGCCGGGGGTGAGGTGACATGGCATATCCGGCACGACTGGTTTTTACTCCATTCGTAGTGGTTGTTGGTGGTAAATATTTTTTGCCGGTGCCGGAGTGCCTTATTTTTTAAACTGAGTTTAACCCATTTTTTAAGCTAAACTGCCCCGACTTGTCGGGGCAGTTTAATTTCTAACTAGCTGATAATCATTAGTCAATTGATTCATTGGCATAACTACCAATTTGCGATTTCCGATTCTGGCCCACCAATTGTTTTTATTCTTTCAAACAATGTGAGTTATGAAAACGAACGTACTACTTCTGATTGCCGGATTGGTTCTTTCCGCATGTGATATTCTGGTGGTTGAACCTATGTATGATGAGCGCGACCGGGTAACAGGTTCTTACCGGATTGAAGAATACAGCCAAACGTACAATGAATCGATTCGATTCAACATTTACATTCGCAAATCGGGATATGGATATAATTCGCGCGATGTGATGATCGAGAATTTCTATAATGCGAGCGTAGATGTTCGCGCAGAAGTTTATTCAGGAAAGATCATCATCCCACGGCAGTTTGTTAATGGGTATGAGATTGAAGGCGTTGGTTCACTGTACTTGAATGAGATACAATTGAACTATAAGGTGCGCGATACCTATACAAATCGAATCACCGACTTTTGTGAAGCAACAGCCTGGCTTAATTAACAGGCAGATAAACAAAAGCCCCACCCGGATTAATACGGGTGGGGCTTTCTTTTTGAAGATATATCTTAAACTACCTGAGCCTGGAGTTTTTGTGATAGTACTGATTTAGGCACAGCACCAACTTGTTTATCCACAACCTGGCCATTTTTGAAAACGAGAAGGGTGGGGATTGAGCGAACGCCAAAACGTGCAGTAACCTGCGGGTTTTCGTCCACGTTGAGCTTGGCAACCACAGCCTTGCCTTCATAATCACCCGCCAGTTCTTCTACGAGTGGTCCAATCATTTTGCAAGGTCCGCACCATTCAGCCCAGAAATCTACCAGTACAGGCTTGTCAGAATTAATGGCTTGATCAAAATTAGAGTCGTTGAGTTCCAATGTTTTACCCATGATATAAGTGTATTAAGTGTTTGTTTTCGTTAATCTACTGTCTCCAACATAAAGGTAGAAGAAATTGTTCCAATTTCAGTTTTTTCTGAGAGCACAGGTTTTGTGACAACTTCTGTTAGCCAGCGGGTTTCAGATTTATCGGTAACTACGCCCACTTCACTGATTCTCTTTAATTCTTTGATAAACTGATTGCTCACTTTTATCCGACAGGATCGTGAAAGAAGTTCAGCCTGAACTCCTTCTGCTTCATCCCGTAGGTAGAAAGTCAAAGTTGAATTACCCGAATTCTTTTTACAGAGCTTTTCCAATTTTTCAATGAACGGAGCTGATACCGTTTCGATTTCACAACGCAGGGCTAATCCCTGTACTCTCTTAGAGGCGAGCTCATTTAATAATTCGATGTTCCGGATTTTGAATTCCAGGTTTTGATCACCCCATGATTTACGCACAACACCCCCTTCAATAAAAAGAAATAATCCAGGCATGAGAAACGCCTTGAACTTCATGTAATCGTCACTCCAGAGCATGAACTCAAATTTTCCGCTATAATCTTCGAGTATTAATTTACCAAACGGACGTCCTGTTTTTGTCATGCGGTGCTCCACACCCGAAACAATGCCTCCAACTTTGCATTCTTTTCCTTCCAGGTTATCCATGTCATTGAGTGTTGTAACAGCCGTTGTGCAGAAGGTGTCCATCTCAAATTTGAAATTATCCAACGGGTGACCTGAGATATAAACTCCCACTACTTCCTTTTCGAAGTGTAGTTTTTCGATTTCACTAAAGGGTTCGATGGGTTCAATTTTGGGTGCCGGCATCTGGGTACCGGTAGATGCTCCGAATAAACTGGCCTGTGCACTTTGTGCTTCCTGATGCATCTTGCTCGAATAGCGAATTACTTTTTCTGTAAGCGACATATCACCGTCTTTTGCAGCGATATACTGCCTGCGATGATATTCGGTAAAGCAATCGAATGCTCCGGATAGGGCAAGACATTCAAATGTTTTTTTGTTTACTGCGCGCTGGCTCAAACGCTTGGCAAAGTCAAAGATATCTTTGAAAGTACCATGTGCATCGCGCTCAATAATAATGGCTTCAACGGCTGCTTCCCCGGCACCTTTAATGGCTCCCAGTCCAAATCGAATTTGCCCTTGCTTATTTACTTCAAAGTTAACACCCGATTCATTTACATGCGGACCCAGTACTTCAATGCCTTGCTTCCTGCAGTCTTCGATAAAGTAAGTAACGTTGTCGAGGTTGCTTTGAGAATGGGTGAGAATGGCCGCCATGTAGTCGGCCGGGTAGTTAGCTTTCAGATAAGCCGTTTGATACGCTACTAAAGAGTAACAGGTGGAGTGTGATTTATTGAAAGCATATTGTGCAAAAGCTTCCCAGTCTTTCCAGATTTTTTCAGCGATCCGCTCATCATGGCCGTTGGTTTTACAGCCGGCAATGAACTTATCTTTCATCTTGTCGAGAACTTCCTTCTGCTTCTTACCCATCGCCTTACGCAGCACATCCGCATCCCCTTTCGAGAAGTTGGCGAGCTTTTGTGAAAGCAACATTACCTGCTCCTGGTAAACGGTAATCCCATAAGTATCTTTCAGGTATTCTTCCATTACAGGCAGATCATACTTGATGGGTTCGCGGCCATGTTTACGTGCGATAAAGGCCGGGATGTATTCCATGGGGCCCGGTCTGTAGAGTGCGTTCATCGCAATGAGGTCTTCAAACTTATCTGGCTTCAACCCGCGCAGATAACTTTGCATCCCATCCGATTCAAACTGGAAGGTACCGGTAGTATCCCCACGCTGATAAAGCTGGTAGGTCTTTACATCGTCCAGTGGAATTTTATCAATGTCGATCTCAATACCTTTTCTCTTCTTGATGTTCTTAATGGCGGTCTTGATGATCGTGAGTGTAGTCAGCCCCAGGAAGTCCATCTTCAACATGCCCGCACTCTCTACCACGCTATTGTCGAACTGGGTAACCAGCATGTCAGAGTCTTTGGCCGTTGAGACCGGAACAAAATTGGTAAGTGCATCAGGGGTAATGATTACCCCGCATGCATGGGTACCCGTGTTCCGCAAAGATCCTTCCAATACAATGGCTTGTTTAAGAACCTGCGACTTCAGATCACTTCCCTTTTTTATTTCATTCAGTTCCTTTACTTCTTCAAATGCTTTTTCGAGCGAAGTACCGGGCCGCTCCGGAACTAACTTGGCCATATTGTTGGCTTCGGTCAAGGGTAATTCCATCACCCGGGCACAATCCCGGATAGACGATTTTGCGGCCATCGTACCATAGGTGATAATCTGGGCAACCTGATCATGCCCATATTTTTCAATCACATACTTCAAGACCTTGTCGCGCCCTTCATCATCAAAGTCAATATCAATATCGGGCAGCGACACGCGGTCTGGATTTAAGAAACGCTCAAACAGTAAATCGTAGGCAACCGGATCAACATTAGTAATGCCAATACAATAAGCAACGGCTGATCCGGCTGCAGAACCACGACCGGGTCCGACCGATACCCCCATTTCGCGCGCCTTGCCAGTAAAATCCTGTACGATAAGAAAGTATCCGGGATACCCTGTTTTCTTAATTGTTTCCAATTCAAAATCCAGGCGATCTTTTACTTCCGGAGTTAATTGCGGATATCTTCTTTTGGCACCTTCGTAGGTGAGGTGTTTCAGGTAATCATCTTCGCTTGCAAAGTCTTTTGGAATAACAAAATTGGGCAACAGCACATTGCGCTTGAGTTCATACGTTTCTACTTTGTCAAGAATCTCACTGATCGTATCGATGGATTCTGGCAGGTCATGGAAGAGCGATTTCATTTCTTCCTGCGACTTAAAATAGAAATTACTGTTGGGCAGCCCGTACCGCGTTCCACGGCCCGAGCCTATGGGTGTAGATTGAAATTCTCCCTCTTTAATACATAGTAAAACATCGTGAGCATTAGATTCTTCCCGCTCCAAATAAAAACATTCGTTGGCCGCAAAATATTTTACCCCATGCTTGGCGGCAAACTTGAGCAATGTCTCGTTAACCCGGTCTTCTTCCCGGGTATCATGCCTGTTAAGTTCAATGTAGAAGTCATCCCTAAATAATTGATGCCACCATATAAAAACTTCTTCAGCTTGTTTTTCACCCACATGTAGAATCAGGTATGGGATTTCGCTGTTCAGTCCACCGGTTGTTGCAATAACGCCTTCTTTATGTTGTTTAATCAGTTCTTTGTCAACTCTTGGATAAATACCATAGAGACCTTCGATAAAACCAAGCGAACTTAATTTCGCCAGGTTCTGATAGCCAACTTTGTTTTTAGCAAGCAGTACCTGGTGATAGCGTTTATCCGGATTGTCTTTTGTGAATTTTAATTTTTTGCGCTCCTCAGAAATATAAAACTCACACCCAACAATGGGTTTGATAGAGTGCTTGAGCGCTTCGCTCACAAATTTGAAGGCTCCGTACATATTCCCGAAATCCGTGATCGCTACCGCAGGCATGTTTTGTGATTTTGCTTTCGCGATAATTTCATTGACATCGGGAACCGCCTGCAGTACCGAGTACTGTGAGTGTAGATGCAAGTGGCAAAAGGGCTTTTCGGTAAGATCTTTCTTTATCGAGTCAATGGAGTAATCACCACTCTTTTTCTTTTCCCGTTTTGAAGAGTTGCCCACTTCCAGGTTAGGTTCTTCATATATGATTTCATCAACCGGGGTGGTATCGAAGGGCTTAACTACTTTTTTGGTAATCAGGCCAAAGAACGCCCGGGCAGTAGCAGCCACGTCATACGAGGCATCGTGGGCATCTTCAAAAGTGGCACCGAATAGTTTTTCGTGGAGCTCGGTAAGCCGTGGCATTTTAAGTTTACCACCCATCCCACCTGGCAACTGACAAAACTCAGTGGCAGCAATTCCGGTATCTAGTTTTTGAAGCGAGAGAAAAAAAGCCGTGTCAAGGGATTGCCGGATAAACTCGGCTCCTATTATATTAATGTCAAACTCAATGTTGTGACCAACCAACAGGTTGGTTTTGGCGAGGTCATTGTTTAACTCGCTTAAGACCTTTTTCAGGTCGTGTCCTTCTTCCAGCGCACGCTTGGTTGAGATGCCATGTATTTGTTCGGCCTTAAAGGGTATATCAAATCCATCGGGTTTTACAAGGAAGTTTTGTTGAGAGAGAAGTTTGCCTTTATGATCGTGAAGTTGCCAGGCTATTTGTACCAGTCGTGGCCAGTTATCAAGATCGGTGAGGGGCGCAGTCTTATTATGCGGAAGACCTGTGGTTTCCGTATCGAAAATCAAATACATCTAAACTCAGTGGTTGTTGGTGTAAATTTAATCCTATTCATGAGCCCTCCAATCATCCTGTTATCGGAACGCGAAACCAGGCACAAGTATTCTGACCAACTTATTGGATGCCTTTAAGTAATTGATTATCAATAGCATAATAATTCCGTTGTTCTTTGTCCCCGTTTCTTTAATTCGCTGAGATTGAGCCATGAAGTCGTTATGAAGCAAATTGTATTGTCTTACATCCCAGGCATTCTTTTTCATGGTCATTTATTTTAACCATGATTTTGTTTTTGCGAGGCACGTTTCAACTCCTCATTTAAAGAAGACTCTTCAACAAGGCTATTTAGACGGTTTAAAAATATAACAACCGATTGTTTGGTATGGCTTTGAGAAGTATTTTTGATTCGTTTCAATAAAAGCTCAACCTATACTAAATTATGAAATGGTTTCTTGACCTATTTTCAAGTTCGCTTGGAAGAAAAGTATTGATGGCCCTCACCGGGCTCTTTCTGATTCTTTTCCTGGCTGTGCACCTGGCGGGTAACTTGCAATTGCTTAAAGAAGATGGCGGTGAGTCGTTTAACGTGTATGCAAAATTCATGACGACTAACCCGCTGATTAAAGTAATCTCCTACGGTAACTATGCCTTCATCCTGCTGCACATTTTCATGGCTGGCTACTTATCAAGAAAGAACCGTGCAGCCCGCGGCCCTCAGGGATATGCTATAACCGGCAAATCATCCTCTGTGGCATCCCGCAACATGGGTATCTTAGGTACCCTTATTTTGATCTTCCTGATCATCCACATGAAAGATTTTTGGGCCCAAATGCATTGGGGCGGCATCCCAACCGCGACCTATGATGGGGTTGAGGTAAAAGACCTTTATGCGATTGTAGCCCTGGCATTCTCCGAGGCATGGTATGTAATACTTTATGTAGTATGTATGATTGCACTTGCCTTTCACCTATGGCACGGCTTTACCAGTGCTTTTCAAACCCTGGGGCTAAATCATATGAAATACAATCCTGTAATTAACTTCGTTGGAAGAACCTTTGCGGTGATTGTTCCGGCTGCCTTTGCGCTGATTCCCATTTGGATGTTTTTTGTTTGAGCATTAAGTACACAGTTTAAAAAATTTCAATCATAGATCATGAAGCTAGATTCGAAAATTCCGGAAGGACCTTTAAATGAAAAATGGACAAAGCATAAATTCAATCTGAAGCTGGTCAACCCAGCCAACAAGAGAAAGTATGATGTAATTGTGGTAGGAACCGGGTTGGCAGGCGCATCAGCAGCTGCTTCGTTGGGTGAGTTGGGCTACAATGTAAAGGCATTTTGTTATCAGGACAGCCCGCGCAGAGCGCACAGCATTGCTGCGCAAGGAGGCATTAATGCCGCTAAGAATTATCAAAATGATGGCGACAGTGTTTTCCGTTTGTTTTATGATACTATTAAGGGAGGTGACTACCGGGCTCGCGAGGGAAATGTGTATCGCTTAGCGGAAACCAGTGTAAGCATTATTGACCAATGCGTAGCACAAGGGGTTCCTTTTGCCCGCGAATATGGTGGACTTTTAGCAAACCGTTCTTTTGGTGGCGCGCAGGTATCCCGAACGTTCTATGCCCGTGGTCAAACAGGACAACAGTTGTTGCTTGGTGCCTACGGTGCCCTGAACCGGCAAATCGCAAACGGAAAAGTTAAGATGTACACCCGTTGCGAAATGCTCGATGTAGTGGTTATTGATGGAAAAGCCAAAGGCATAATAACCCGCGATATGGTTACCGGGAAAGTGGAAGCTCACAGTGCGCATGTGGTGGTTTTATGTACCGGGGGTTATAGTAATGTGTTTTTCTTATCAACCAGTGCCAAGGGATGTAATGCCTCGGCTATCTGGCGTGCGCATAAGAAGGGTGCTTTTTTTGGCAACCCGTGCTTTACGCAAATTCACCCCACGTGTATTCCGGTAACAGGAACCCATCAGTCAAAACTTACGCTGATGTCTGAGTCTCTTCGCAATGATGGACGGGTTTGGGTTCCGAAAAAGGCAATGCCCGGATTGAAATCAAAAGATGCAGCCAATATTCCGGAATCAGAACGGGATTATTTTTTGGAAAGAAAGTATCCTTCCTTTGGTAATCTTGTTCCCCGCGATGTGGCTTCGCGCAATGCCAAGCAAGTATGTGATGAGGGACGAGGAGTAGGTTCTGGCCTCGCAGTATTTCTTGACTTTACCGATGCGATCAAGCGCGATGGCGAGAATACAATCCGGGCAAAGTATGGAAACCTCTTTGATATGTATGCTCAAATCACCGGAGAAAATCCTTACAAGGGTCCGATGATGATTTATCCGGCTGTGCACTATACGATGGGTGGCCTGTGGGTTGATTACAATCTGATGACTACTGTGCCGGGTTTGTATGCGTTGGGTGAATGTAATTTCTCCGATCACGGGGCCAACCGGTTGGGAGCGTCTGCCCTTATGCAAGGGTTAGCCGATGGCTATTTTGTGATCCCGTATACCATTGGCGATTACCTGGCAACAATCGGATGGAATGATAAAGTAGGAACCGATCATCCTGCCTTCAAGGAAGCGATGGATGGGGTAAATGAGCGTGTCAATAAATTACTCAGCATAAAAGGTAAGAAGACGGTAGATGAATTTCACCGACAGTTGGGGCTTACCATGTGGGAATATTGCGGCATGTCACGCACGGAAGAAGGCTTGAAGAAAGCGAAGAAAATCATTCAGGATTTGCGCGCTGAGTTTTGGACCAATGTGAATGTTCAAGGTTCTTCCAACGAATTAAATCAGGAGTTGGAGAAGGCAGGTCGGGTGGCTGACTTTTTAGAATTGGGTGAATTAATGGTGGACGATGCCCTTAACCGCTCCGAGTCTTGCGGGGGTCACTTCCGCGAAGAATCTCAAACTCCGGAAGGCGAGGCCCTGCGTAAGGACGATGAGTTTGCGTATGTGGCAGCCTGGGAATATAAGGGAGACAATCAACCGGCAGCGCTTCACAAGGAAGAATTGAAATTTGAGAATGTAAAACTTACTCAACGTAGCTATAAATAATATGAAGATTACGTTAAAAGTCTGGAGACAAAAGAATAAAGAAAGCAAAGGCGAATTCAAGACCTACGAGCATACTCACGTATCGGCCGATATGTCATTTCTTGAAATGCTCGATGTACTGAACGATGAGCTGATCAAGAAAAATGAAGAACCTATTGCCTTTGATCATGACTGCCGCGAAGGTATTTGTGGGATGTGCAGTTTGTATATCAATGGCAGGCCCCACGGACCGCTTCAAACCACCGTATGCCAGCTTCATATGCGTTCGTTTAAGGATGGAGAAACAATAACCATCGAGCCCTGGAGAGCTCGTCCGTTTCCGGTTATCAGAGATCTGGTTGTGGATCGTACTGCCTTTGAGCGCATTCAGCAAGCCGGTGGGTATGTAAATGTTAATACCGGGGGTGTTCCGGATGCCAATGCGATTCCTATTTCTAAAAACATTGCAGAAGAAGCATTTGATGCGGCTGCCTGTATTGGATGTGGGGCTTGTGTGGCTGCCTGTAAAAATTCATCGGCCATGTTGTTTGTAGGTGCCAAGGTTTCACAATTTGCTCTATTGCCCCAGGGCCAGGTGGAGAGAAAGACACGCGTAGAAAAGATGGTAGCCCAGATGGATGCAGAAGGGTTTGGTGCCTGCACCAACACGTATGCATGCGAAGCGGAATGTCCGAAGGGAATTAAGATTACCAATATCGCCCGCATGAACCGTGAGTATTTTAGCGCAATGTTAACTTCTTATAAGATTGAAAGTAAGGGTGGGGGTGATTAACCTCTTTCATACCTGAAAAACAAAAAACCGGTTTAAGCCGGTTTTTTTTATTGCCAGGCAGCGCTTTCATTGGGATACGTTTAAACTGTACTATTGCGGGGATGCTCACACACATACAGTATGGAATTTACCTGACCACTGTGTCTATGGCCGTTTATTCCAGGATTTTTTTAAGTTTGTCTGGATCTTGTCGACTGTCCCAAATTGTTAGAATGAATATTTGAGTTTCAGTCTCTTCGTAGATTATCAAGTAATCCCTGACAATTTTTATTCTTGCTTTAGTGTCGTCCGTCACTTTCCCGATTTGTGGAAAATCAAGGATGATTCTAATTGATTCCTTAAATAATTCGTTTAACTTTTTACTATAAGTATTTGACTTATTTCTCTGTCTCCAATAATCTAAAATTTCCTTTTTGTCATTTTGTGCTCTAAGAGACCAAATTACTTGCTTAGCCATTCGTCAATTTCTTTGTTAGACTGCTCATCTGTCAAAAATTGTCCGCTAGTAATCTGCTGTCTGGCCTCACTAATAGCTTTTTTTTGATCGGAATTAAGTTTATACATTTCAATGTCCTCAGTCTCCAACTCAAGTAGTCTGTAAACCTCTGCAAGTAAATCCTCGTTCTCGGTCTTTTGAATTTTATCAATTAGACGTCTCCTCAATTCTGTGGTCGACATAAGTTTAATATTTGCCTCAATTTACAATTTTTTCACAACAAAATAGGTTAACAAATTTGTTCAAAACGGCTTGCTGCTAATGTGGCTTTTACTTGTCAATCGTTGAATTGATTGGATGACGAAACAATATTATTATAAAGAGAAGTCCCAATACTGCATAGAATGCAGCTCCAAAACTTATGTTTTTGAAACATTAACTTTCTTTACCAACAGATGGTGTTTAAAGATACATAACTTTCTAATCATCTGCGCCAATTACTGGTAGGTGCCGGTACCTGTTGTCGTTCTTGTTTATCAACCAAGTCACTTTGCTAGTTGTTCGCTTAATGTCCAAAGTTTTTCTTGCAAGTCTTTGTCGTAGGAATATTTATTTGATGGTATCTCTTTACCATCAAATTTCAAGAATGTTCCGTTTGAGCTTTCATACTGTTTGTCTATGGCTAACCGGCAAAGCATTTTTGCAGCCTTGTCCGGTGTGGAAGAAATAGTCTTAAAGATGTAATAGAGAAGTTTGGGCATATCCTTGGTCAACTCAGATTTTACAAGACCGGGATGGTAAACACTTGTTGTTACTCCTGTTCCTTCGAGTCGTCTTGCCAAAGCGTAGGTGAACATTATATTCATCATTTTGGAAGCACCGAAAGCTCCCAAGAATCCCGATGAATACTTTTTCTTTCCATTAATGTCATCGAAGTTTATTTTGGTTGTTGATGGAGCGGAAACCGTTACCACCCTGGCTGGTTTACCTGCTTTAAGCAGGCCAAGCAATTCGTTGGTTAAGACAAATGGCCCTAAATGATTGGTAGCAAATGTATATTCAAGACCCATAGAATTTTCGGTTCTGTTTTTAGTGAAGATTGCCGCCACATTTACTAATGCATTCAGCGACTTATGTTTGCTTTTTATTTCTTCTACTGCTTTTCGGATTGACGTTGGTTCACTCAGGTCGGCAACAAAAGTTTCAATTTCGTTATTGGTTGTCGCTTGAATAATTTCTGATTTCACTTTTGATAATTTGTCCGCATTTCGTCCGAGCAAAATAACTACGCAATTATTTTTTGCCAATTCAAGTGCTGTGGCTTTACCAATGGCACCTGTTGCTCCTGTAACTAAAACTATCTTTTTCATTTTACTTATAGTTTTGCATAATGTTGTAAATAGTGGGAAAACTGTAAATGGCTTTTGTTGCAGCTATAATTAGGAAGATGCTGATTGCAATCAGTGCCCAATGGATGGACAAAATGATTTTCATTTTAGCTTACTATTTTGATATTAAATGCCCCGTTATTGGTAGCGCCATAAATACTCAACCAAAGAGGAAGATACATTTCTGTTCCTCTGGCTTTGGTGATGTCTCCAAGGTCAAGGATGTTTTTTTCTAACCAGCCAAATGATTTTAAAATTCCCTTTACCTTTTCTTTTGCATCCCCATCGTTTCCACTTACAAAAGTGCTGTGGTCACCGTTATTAATCATGGCTGGATTCACCATGAGCCCACACCACATGGTGTTCAGAGCCTTTACAACGTGGGTTTGAGGAAATGATTTTTGAATTTCTTCGCCCAACGAATGGGTATTGCATATCGCTAAGGAGGGCGGCATTCCTTTAGAGAAGTCAAGCGGGTTGGCTATGTCCACAATTATTTTTCCATTTAGATTTTTCTCACCGGCTGCTTTCAAAGCTTCCAGGGAACCAACACCAGCAGTGCAATTAAAAATGATTTCTCCAAATGCCGCGGCAGCGGCAAATGTTCCTGCGCTTGCTTTGCCAGTGTGTTTGGCAACAAAGGCCTTAGCTTTTTCATTGTCTGCTGTTCTTGAACCCATCATTACAGTATACCCCACTTCAATTAATTTTGAACCGATGGTGTCTCCGACATTTCCGGTTCCTAACACTGCTACTTTTTTCATGTTTATTTATGTTGGTTATTGAATTCGTAAAACCGCAAAGCGGCTTCATTTAGTTATCTTTTTAAATTACTTTAAAAATTATGATACAAAGATGACCAGAACCAGTTGCTTAGGAATGGTCAATAACTTGGTTGTGATGGTAGATTATTCTTTTGTTGACTGCTTCCTGTATTCAAGCGGTGTCTGGCCGGTGTGCTTCTTGAAGAATTTACCGAAATTGGCTGGGTCTGAAAAATTAAGTTGGTATGCAATTTCGGCCATATCGAAATCGGTAAATTGAATTAATGATTTAGCTTCTGATAATAGCCGGTCATTGATATAACTCAGGGCATTTTTGTCAGATGCAGATTTAACCGATTGCGAAAGATGATTTGGCGTTACATTTAATAGGGCGGCATAATCCTCGATTGTTCTTTTTTCGATGTAGAAGTTGTTTACCAATTGAATGAATTTATGAAGTAAAATTTGTTGCTGGGATGTAAACCCTTCCTCCCATTGTTTGAAAGCAGTTGTAAACTCTTTCAACTGATAGAGTAACGCAAGAAATTTTATAGCCGCCACTTTATGTTGGGTGTCATTAGTATTTTCGTAAGATGAGAACACCTCTTCAAAATGTGGAGCAAATTCCTGAAACTTTGCTTCATTGAGTTTAAAAAAGTTGGTATGCAAGATGTTAAAGAATGGGAATTCTTTTTCAAAGTCGGGCTTAAAAAAAGATAAGCATTCTTTCTTAAAGTAAATTAAATAACCGTTGGCCGAGTTATCTCTGTAAAAACTATAGAGCAGTCCAGGCGATTGAAAAACAAGGAAAGAATTCAGTTTAGTAACATTGGTGTTGTCGTAGGTTATTTTGGTCTTGCCCGCATTTGATACCAGCGCAATAAAATAAAAATCCTTACGAAAAGGAGGTTTGTAATTACTAATAGAACCTTCATTCTCTTTTAGTCTAAGGCAAAAGAAATTCGGGTTTTTTGTTTCAAAGTCGGACGGGATTGATTTCAAAAAATCATTGATTTCCTTGTAATACGGTATGTTGGATTTTAACTCGGTCATCAGTAATTATTCTAATCAGTCATTGTCAGCTCAGTCGGAGCGCGGAACCGCCACGTTTGCCGAACCTGTTGGCGGATCGTTGTTTCTATTTCTTCGTCAGTGTATATCTCAAATGAGTTGTCAGGTCAGAAGGTATCACATCTTCGATTTGCAGGTTATATTTGTCTTTGTCAATACCGTCAAAGAGGCGGATACCACTGCCTAAAAAAACAGGCGCTATGTGGATAAAAAATTCGTCCACAAGGCCTGCATTTAAAAATTGTTGAATCGTGTTTGCACCCCCTTGTATTCTTATGTCCTTTCCTTTTGCCGATTGTCTTGCTTTCTCCAGGGCACTTTCTATTCCGTCATTAATGAAGTAAAAAGTTGTCGTTCCTTTTTGAACCCAGGGTTCTCGCTTTTCGTGTGTTAATACATAAACGTCTGCTTTGTATAGGTCATTTGGCCAACTGACTTCGCCTTCTTCAAACATGCGTTTTCCCATAATGAATGCGCCCGTTCGTTCAATGGTCTCTCTGATATATTTTCCATCAGGGCCATCTTCTTTGCCGCCTTCGAATCCTAAGTATTCCCAGAACGCTTTTTGATTAAACATCCACGAATGAATTTGTCCGGAAACACCACCCATAGGATTTTTAGGACCTCTGTTATTTCCTGCGAAGAAACCATCAAGCGATATTCCACTGTCAAAGATTATTTTACTCATATAATAGGTTCGTTTGTTTTTTGGTTTTGACTGTCGTTCTGCAATGCCGGCAACGTTTGACTATTTGCAGATCGATCCGCAATCCTAACCTTGTCCATTGTTATTAATCAACTCTTTTTGGTCAGGCTTGCGTTTGTACTTTGCCCTTTGTCATTCGCCTCAAAACAATTCCGGCAACTAAACCGCGCAAGCCGCCAACTAATACGTTGGTTCCAATCCCCGAAAGTGCAACGCCAACCGTGATTAGATTCTTAGTAGCAAGTTCCCCTAACTCAATCCCTATCAGGATAAATGTAAAAACAATACTGCCCGTTATGAAGTCACTAAGCATGGAGGTTTTTTGTTTTAGGCTTAAAATATATGCCGTCACAATGCCCCAACTTATACCGGCTACTATGATTCCAAAAATATTAGGTGGATTCCTGAAAAGTCCTTCGTACTGTGTAGTGTTAGATTGGACATAGTCACTCAGCAGTCCGTAAATCAGAGCGCTAGGAAAAAAGCAGACAATGCCGGTTACAATTCCTGCTATTGAAATTCTTGTTATCATATTTAGGAGAATTATATTTCTGTACGTCTACGTCTTAGCCTAGAGAATGGCTTTAGCGATCAGCTGCGTTTTGTCCCACGGAACCGAACGAAATAAAAAAACTAAAACTACAAGGCAACACCGAGCTAGCGCCATGGCATATGTATTTTGTTGTGGGCTGGCCGCAAGTCAGTCATTATACTTTAAAAATTTCTCACCTGTCATTTTTTGTCCGGCATACTCAATGTTTGCTTTTGTTATTCCATTGGCCATTAATTCAAAGGTCACTTTAGTCTCTTCAATCTTTTCTTCGAATGTATTCTCACCAATGTATTTAAGACTTGAAAGCAGTTGACCATTAATTTTCACAAATAGTAAATCGTCCATTTTTTTGAACTCAATAATGTCTTTATCCACTTTATAAAGTCCGGTTATTTTTTTGAAAACCTTGGGGTCAAGAGGAAATTCTTTAGCCATCACAACGTCAAAGGCAACTTCGTTTTCACCACCTTTAGCTTTGGTAATGCTCAATATTCTATTCACAGCTTGGGGTGCTGATGCCCATGGGTCTTTGTCAATATATTTACCACCCTTGAAATAGAGTTGAGTTATTAAATCTTGCTGATTAGCAACTGAAACTCTCATATGGATATGAGCGGGTCGCCATGATGATTCGTCATTGGGGTCCGCTTTGTAAGGTACTGGTATAATGGTCTTGAATTCGTATTTGCCATTTATCCCGGTATGCTGAGCACCACGAAATAAATAGTCGTCTGAAGTATTATCGTAATATTCCTTATCATCGCACTGCCAAATCTCAACCAAAGCATTGTTCAATGGTGTTTTTCCATCCTCTTTAAAAACTATTCCATTTAGATTTATAGGATTTCCCTTAGAGTTTATCGGTATTATGTTACTTCTCAGGGGTGCTCCAGGTCGGTAAAAGGGGCCAAGAATGTCGGTTGTTGTAGGACTGTCACCTACAAAACCTTTACCATTCCATTGTATTGCACCAAAGGCGCTTATGCTCAAAGCTGTAAGGGATGATTGTTTAATGAAGGTTCTTCTTTTCATGGTTGTAGGTTTAATGGTCTGTCAAAAATGATTTTTATGCAAATAAATATACTTCATACCTGGATGTCACGCTACCATTGCGCAAACATTGTGTTTGCAGCTGTGGCTTACCTAATCAGTTCTTTCATTAATTCAACTGGTCTAAAGTAGTCCCTACTTCGTCTGGTGTTAGGTTCAATCTTTGTCCCAACTAGGGAGTCGTTTATATGTCCGGTTACTTCAACTTCGTCCCAATATTCTACAGCGTTTTCGTAACGGCTGAATTTCAAATTCTCAACAATATGATTTATTGTCCCTATAATTTTCTTGTCGTTATTTGACTTGCTCACAAATATGTCCCCAAGTTCTTGCCTTATTTTTACTTCTTGTGATTCACTTATTCCCAAATCATGGTCAAGTTGTTGAATAAGCCTTTCTTTGAAAAGTTGAGTAAAGTTTTTTAAATCCTTTTTATAAACATTTGTCAAAAGAACTGAATAGCAAGTTCTATTATTCAAAAAAATTAAACACTTCTTTCTGTCAATCGTGAATAGATGTCCATTCCAATCGCCAAAGTCGGAGTCTATTGACTCTTGAAACTTAGTACTGATCTGTCCTAGAAATTTCTCCAACTTATTTGAACAGTAAATCGTCATAGGTCATATCTGCCATTGCTGCTAACGCTTGTGTATGTGACGTTGCGGGCATGGAGGGCAAATGAAGGAGGTACGACTGATTTGCCCGACTACTCCGAAATTGTCCCACGTGACCGAACGTTGTTTGAAAACTAAACTACGAATTTCTACTTCACCCCGCAATGTTACATACACTTTGTTGGCGCCAGTACGCATCAGTTAAAATATTTCCATTTTCTCTTTCCGTAGTCCGAAGTAAATAAACCTGTCTCTGCCAAAAAGCGATAAAATTTGTCCAATGAGTCTTTGTCCCCGTTTGATTTTAATAGTTTCTCAATTATCATGAAGTACCCAGTCGTAATTTTATAGTTTGTTACATAGTATTGCTCAAGTCGTCCTTGAAATCTGTAAGTCACTCTTATCAATATATTGTCCCACGTCCTTGTTCGAAGTTTAGGATTGACATGGTCAATTGTCCAAAGGAATTTGTATAATGTATCTGGTTGCAGTTTAAATGATAGAATCCCCAATGAGTCAGTGGGTACAGGTAATTTTGATGAAATTAATAATGGATAAAGATTTGGTCCAACGTGGTCAAATCGGATTACGCTTACGGTGTCGTCAATGCCGTCTTCAAATCTTATGTCATTTATCAATTGTTCTTTCGGTATGTCTCGAAGCATCATGTCGAGTCCATATTTTGTCGACTTCAACTGTCCGTGAGTCGTCAGCGAGATAAATACTAGAATCAGTAAAGTTCCTATTATTTTCATTGTCGATTTGTCCGCGTATTGGCGCCAACAATTGTATATAGGCAATTGCCTATATACCCTTATTGTATTCTAATGTAGAGGTATGGGATAAATTATCCAACAGACCATTTATTTGACCTTTTTAAGCCACCGCTCCTAAGGGATCATCATTTACATACCTGACATAATCTAAAAAAGTGGTTTGGGCGGCCCGTTTATAAAACGTTTACAATCGGGTATATTTAAAAAGCGCAATTCCAGTCTTTCACTCAGTCCATATATACCTTCCCACAGACACCCGCACTTGCCCACTTTTCCGGGCAGTATCTTTGACACAGTTTATTGAACAGACCCTTTATTCTTGCTTGCACCCGTTTTACTGGTGCTTGCACTTTCTTTATTCTCGCTCGCTCCCGCTTTACTGGAGCTCGCTCCCGCCTTATTCGCCTTCGCTCTCTCTTTATTCACGCTTGCTCCCGCTTTACTGGAGCTCGCTCCCGTCTTATTCGCCTTCGCTCTCTCTTTATTCTCGCTCGCACCCGCTTTACTGGCGCTCGCTCCCGTCTTATTTGCCTTCGCTCTCTCTTTATTCTCGCTCGCTCCCGCTTTATTGGAGCTCGCTCCCGTCTTATTCGCCTTCGCTCTCTCTTTATTCTCGCTTGCTCCCGCTTTATTGGAGCTTGCACATTCTTTAGTCTCGCACTCCCCGGGTTTAGTCTTGCACTCCCCATGCTTTTAGGGTCTGCATTTTCAGTTGCAGCTAGCAGAGTTCAGTAAAGGGAAGTGGGGGCGGAGTGATTTTTTATAGAAGAGAATGCAGTTTTTATCACCCAACAAAAAAGTAGCGTGACAAAACATTTTATGGAGTAGCTGAATGATGTTACTGCCCTGATATTTCCGCGCAAGCGAACCAAGTTGATCGTATGTGCGGGCTGTGCATGCGCTCCACCCACAAGCACCCGTTCAAGAGAGTCTGAAGCGAGATTGCCCGGAAAGCAATGTAGAGCAAAAGAATCTCTCTTTGTCTTTGTTGGTCTTCTTGACCAACAAACAGCCTAGATTGGAAATGCAATTGTTCTATCATAACTCATCAATCCGCGCCAAAAACCGTGTAGCCCGAATTGCTTTACCTGTGGCGCGATGTTAATACCGTTATTAATCCACGGCCCCGACCCGACATGTCGGGCGGGGCCGTGGCTACAAATATCTCGCCCCTTCGGGGCTAAGAATAGTGTTCAAATTAACATGCGCAATTAGCTCGATCGATTCCTTCCAGATTGTCTGAATCTTAGTATGAAACCTGAAGAGCGGTGGCCAGACAATCCGCCAGCTAGCGGATGTCTTGATTTTTTTTCCCCGCCCGGATGACATTGCTTGTTGAAAGAAGCCAAATAAAATATTCCGGTCGGACAGGGTTCTTTTTTGTACCTGCCTGCTCCGTCAGCTGACGGAGCAGGCAAAGGCAGGTCAAGACAAAAAAGGACAAAGTGAATAAAAACAGATGCTCTTTGATGTGAGCGCTGAATTATTAAGAAACGCCTCCGGACTAACTTTGTCTTTGTTGGTCTTCTTGACCAACAAACAGCCTAGATTGAAAATGCAATTGTTCTATCACCACTCATCAATCCGCGCCAAATACCGTGTAGCCCGAATCGCTTTACCTGTGGCGCGATGTTAATACCGTTTTTAATCCACGGCCCCGACTCGACCTGTCGGGGCGGGGCCGTGGCTACAAATATTAAACCCCTACGGGGTTCAGGCAAGATGAGACCCTGATTTGTTGGTAATTGATTTAGCGAGAAAATAATCTGAAACTACTCGCTTAAAATTCAAGCAGTCTCCTGAAAGGGAGGGTGCGGACAAATTACTCACTTTTGCAAACACCCACACCAATCCTGCCGGAAGCAGCGGCCTTGGCTACCGACTGACCAATATTTCCACCAGCCAGAATAATATCGCGCTCCGGGCCTACATCAGAAAGATGCACTTTTATACACGCTTCAAGTTTAATAAGATCAGCATATAAAATAGGAGACTCATCCGCCAGTTGACTGAAAGTGGTTTCACTGATTCCCGTTTTTGCACTGACCGGACTAAGCAATGCAGCTACGTCTGCCGCAGGGGTAGCTATATCTCCCAAATGTAAATGAACCGGCAATTTAGAGTTGCCCGAAGTGCCTTGCAGATTGACGAGCACAGTCGAAGTGCCATCCCTGCGTTCCTTAATAGTAACAATGCCCGAGACATTATATTGAGAGGCAGATTGGAGTGAATAGGTAGTTTCATTCCCTGTGAATTCGCTGGTATTTTCATTCTCCTGGCACGATACCCAAATCATGCCTATCAGTACAATTCCTAAAACACTTTTCATAACCACGATTTATACTGTTTAAAATTAGAAAATTTAGTTGAAACCTTAACCAGCCCCCTTGTTTTGCCGTTAGATTTGCTTTAAATCCTCGATTTGGCATGGATATGGTATATTCGTGTTAACGAAAACAAGTAGCTTATAATTCTGTGAAACGACTTTTATTTCTTATTCTGATCACCGCTGGCTGTAGCCCCTCCGTCACAAATTCTTCCCTGAAGTCGAATTTACAAGCCCCCCGGCCTGAGTGGCTAACGGCAAAACCTGTTCAACCCAGCTACTACATCGGAATTGGGCACAGTACCAAAGATGGATCCAACAATTACATTCAATCAGCAAAGAAAAGTGCCCTTGAAGATCTTGTTTCCGAGATTAAGGTAAACATCTCGTCCACCTCGGTATTAAGTCAGATTGATGTGAATAAGGAATTTCAGGAAAAATATGAGCAAATCATTCAGACTACCGTAGTCGATGAAATCCAGGAATTTGAACAGGTAGATGCCTGGGAAGATGAGCGAAACTATTGGGTTTATTACCGGCTTTCAAAACAACGCTATAAGGATATAAAGGATCAGCAAAAACGAGATGCGGTTTCGCAAGGACTGGATTTTTTCACCAAGGCAAAAGAAGCCGAACGAAAAGGAGAACTGGTCTTGTCTTTAGGATTTTACTACCAGGGATTCAGAGCTATTGAAAAATACCTGGCTGAACCCATCCGGTTGGAATTTGAGGGGAAGGAAATTTTGCTGACCAATGAAATTATTGCCAGCATGCAGTTGGTTCTGGATAAAATTGAACTCACCGTAGATCCGCATGAGATTATGCTAAACCGGAGAGTGGCACAAAATGTTTTGGCCGTAACAACCAAAGTGGTTGAAAAGAATTCGCGTAAAGTAATACCTGATTTACCGCTGGCTGCAGCCTTTGAAAAAGGAGCCGGTGATGTTTATCCAACCTATAAAACAGATGGCGCAGGCCAGGCAAAAATTCTTCTTACCAAGATAAGTTCCCGCGATCTGGAACAAACTGTAGCGGTGAAGGTGGATATGATGAGCTTTGCCGGGCCGGAAGGCTCCGACATTTATTCTTTGGTAGCCAGAAAAATGGTGGTTCCCAAAGCAACCGTGCTGATGAAGGTACAGCGGCCTGTCGTTTATATTACCTCCACTGAAAAAAGCCTGGGTGTAGATAAGTCAAATCAACAGATTACAAATCGCATAAAGAATTACCTGGCAAACTCAGGGTTTGAATTCACAGACGACCGAAGCAAAGCCGAACTCGCCCTGGATGTTAATGCCAACTCAGAAAAGGGCGCAGTCTCCGGCAGTATTTACATAACCTATGTTACAGCCTTGATCCGAGTTTCCACAGCCCAAGACAACAAAGAGATTTATGCTACTACACTTGATCGGGTGAAGGGGTTCAGCCTCGATTACGAAAGATCAAGTCAGGAGGCCTATAATAAGTCGTTGGAGACGCTGGAAAAGGAAAAACTACCTGAATTATTAAACGCGATTCTGCAATAATTATGGCTTTTTTAGCATCAATTAAGCACTATTTCGAATTAATAAAATCTAAGAGAATCAGAGTGGCCTGTTAATTGCATTATTGTAAATTGCATAACCAAAATTCCAAATTGATATGAAAAAGTTAAATTATGTTTCATTAGTAGTTCTAATCGCAGCGGCTTTGATAGCTGGCTGTAAAGGCAAGGAAAAAATTCCAGCGGGCGAGAAAGAAGTTGTGGTTCCTTGTTCAGGTCCAGATTTCTTTACAACTGCTAAATTTTTCCGTGCTAACTCCATTGGCGAAAGCCAGGATCAGGTGACTTCCAAAAAGAAGGCTTTAACCAATGCCCGCAATGAATTAGCTCAGGCTATCAATACCACGGTTAAGACTGTGACAGATAACTATGTGAATTCGCGCGAAATGAATAACAAGGAAGAAGTAGAGGAGCGTTTCGAGAGCTTAAACCGTGAAGTGGTAGACCAGTCTTTATCAGGTATCCGCACCCTTTGCGAGAAACTTGTGAAGACCGATCAGGGCACATACAAAACCTATGTGGCCATTGAACTTTCTGCTGATGAACTGGTATCTAAATACAATGAGCGTCTTTCTAAAGATGAGCGTCTGAAAATCGATTACGATTATGAGAAGTTCAAAGAGACCTTTGATAAGGAAATGGAGAAAATGGGTAAGAATTAATTACCAGTAAACCAACATAGAATCCCGGTCAGATTGATCGGGATTTTTTTTGTTCATTCAATTTTTTCTGCAAAGTCCATGACACAATTAACCCGGTAGGTTTTGTGCTTTTCGATGGCAATGCCAATCCACCGATAGGTAGGTTCCAGAATATTTTTACGATGCCCGAGGGACTTGATTCCATCATCGATGAGCAGAGCCATCACGATATCAAGGGGCTCTTCATTGCCATAGTCGCAATTCTCGGCAATCATACCGCCTGCTTTTCCTTTTTTTCTTAACCGATCACTAAACGTGGTGCCGTTCGAACTGGTGTGACCTACCGTGCCGGCTTTTCCCATATCTAAGGCATGCATTTGGGCAACCTCGCTCAGAACTTTTGAAAGTTTAAGCTCACCCATGGCAGCGCATTTTTTAAGGTCTGTAATCAATGACTTGGCGTAGCTGTTCTTTGTGAGCTCGTTTTCTTTCAAATAATTATTGACATGCGACTGGAGGAAACCTTGCGGATTGGTTCTAACCGCATTTAGTAATTTCACTACTTCCTCCTCACGGGATTGCGTATTTCCAATACCAGGAATGAAAAGGACCAGCGCTAGTATTAATAGCTTGATCTTAATGGATAATGCCGGTCTGGATTTGCTCAAGCGATTTTCCTTTTGTTTCGGGCATTATCTTCCAGGCAAAGAAGAATTGCAGAACCATCATAGCTGTGAAAAGGATAAATGCATAGGCTCCGCCCATTGCACTTCCTTCGGCAATGATTGGAAAACTTAGCGAGATCAATGCTGCCATAACCCAGTGCGTGAAACTTCCGAGCGATTGACCTTTGGCCCGCACGGTATTCGGAAAGATCTCGGCAATGAATACCCAGATTACTGTGCCCTGAGAAAATGCGAAGAAGGCAATAAAGCCCACCAGATAAATCATCACATTATAGCCACCCTGTTGCTGGGTATAAAAGAAGTGCGCAGTTAATCCAAGAAACAAGGCAATGCCCAGCGATCCGATTATCATCAACGTTTTTCTTCCAAACTTATCAATCACCGATATAGCTAGCAGGGTAAAGATCAGATTAGTGGCTCCGATTGACACTGCCTGCAAAAGGGCAGTGTCTTTTGCCAGGCCACTCATTTCAAAAATGCGGGGTGCATAATACATAATGGCGTTGATGCCGGACAATTGATTAAACATGGCCAGTGTCATGGCATAGAAAATCGGTTGGCGATAAGCCTTGGAGAATAGCTTTTCGTGGCCCGCTTGCTTTTCGGCTGAAATGGATTGTTGAATGTTTCGCACGGCTTCATCAGGATTCAGTTCTCCAACCCGGTTCAAAATTACTTTTGCTTCATCACTCCGATTGTTTTTGATCAGCCAGCGTGGACTTTCAGGTACCATAAATACCATAACAAAAAAGAACAAGGAGGGAACAGCCTGAACGCCAAGCATCCACCGCCAGGACTCGTCCATCATTCCATAAAGAAGATAGTTGGAAAGGAAGGCGATTAAAATACCAGCTACAACATTAAACTGAAATAAGGCAACGAGCCTTCCGCGTTTATGGGCAGGCGAGATCTCTGAAATATACATGGGGCCTACTACCGAAGAAGCTCCCACACCAATTCCTCCTAAAAATCTGAATATGACAAACACCTCCCAGGAAGAAGTTAGCGCTGCACCCAGCGAAGTAACAACATAGAGCAAGCCAATAGCCTGCAGGATTTTTTTTCGACCGTATAATTCTGCCGGACGTCCTGCACTCGCAGCTCCTAATACAGTACCAAAAAGAGCAGAGGCTACTGTAAATCCATGCCAGAATTTATCGAGTTGCCAAAGTTGTTGGATATCAGTTTCCACACCCGAAATCACCGCGGTGTCAAACCCAAACAGGAAGCCACCCAGGGCTGCTACGATGGCATTTCTAAAAGCGTATTGAGATGAAGTCATAGATAGAAATATAGGAATATTTCTATTCTATTTTACAAGCATTTATTTCCAGTTGGCCGGATCAAGGCGCCAGGATTTTACATAAACCAATTGGTTTTCGTCCAGGTACTTTTGCTCTACCGCCTGCTTTAGCAGATGGGTGAAATCACTGAGGCAAACAAGTGGGATACCCGCCTCTGAAAAATTCTTTTCGGCTGTTTCGAATCCATAGGTAAAAATCGCCACCATGCCAATCACTTTGCATCCGGCTTCCTGCATGGCCTGGGCAGCTTTTAATGAACTTCCACCAGTGGAGATAAGGTCTTCAACCAACACAACCCGGGCTCCTTTTTCAACCTTGCCCTCAATAAGATTTCCCATTCCATGTTCTTTCGGCTTGGGGCGAACATAGACAAATGGAAGCCCCATCATATCAGCTACCAAGGCTCCTTGAGGTATGCCGGCTGTGGCAACTCCGGCTATGCAATCAACTCGCTGAAAATTAAGTTTAATGGCGCGGGCCAAATTCTCTTTAATATAAGACCGTATCGCTGGGTACGAGAGCGTTATTCTGTTGTCGCAATAGATCGGGGACTTCCACCCTGAACTCCAGGTAAAGGGTTGCTTGTGATTTAATTGAATTGCTCCTACTTCCAGCAACCGGGCAGCAACCGGGCCGGCAGTTTCTTCCTGTGTTTTCATCTTACTCATAGCTGCAATTTATCAGGAAAGCCTGCGCAGGCCAAGAGTTGAACGGGATAATCCTTCGGAATTTCAAAAGGAAATCGGGATTTTAATGTTCAGGGGTTGATTCATTGAGAATAATTTGTCTTTTTGCATCTATGAAATCGTCCTTCGGGTGACATGAACCTTTTTGTTAACGACATACCCATTCGGATACTTCACGCGGACGAGATGCCTCCTGCAGGCCATATTAACTATGAGATAAGTGCCTCTTCGGAAGAAATTACCAAGGCAAAACTTTTTCATCATGTCTGGATTCATGATGTAAGCGTTCCGGATATGGATTTGATTCTGGATCTGATTAATTCCAAAGTGCCCACCAATCTCTTTTCATTGCATATTTCCCCAAAGGATTATGATGCCCTCAAGCTATTTATCCTCACGAAATTTAAGGTGATAAAGGCGGCCGGAGGTTTGGTGAAGAAAAAGGACCGGGTTCTCATGATCTATCGTATGAAGAAATGGGACCTGCCTAAAGGAAAGAAAGATTCGGGTGAACGGTACAAGGAAACCGCCATGCGTGAAGTGGAGGAGGAGTGTAATGTAACCGTGAAACTGGGAAAGAGAATCTGTACTACCTGGCACACGTACACCATGAATAAGAACAGCATGTTAAAGAAAACCCGCTGGTACGAAATGGAATTGCTGGATGATTCACGAAGTAAACCCAGCCTGGAAGAGGATATTGAAGAGTTGCGCTGGATGACGCAGAAAGAAGTCTATCACGCCCTGGAAAATTCCTATAAATCCATCCACTTTGTCTTTGAAGAATACTACCGAAGCAAAGAAAAAATCTCCTGATCAGAGTTTGTAGGGGATCATCGAAGACACGTCTCCATTATAGCGGTGCACTTCGCGAATAATGGAAGAGTTAATCGAAGCAAACAGGGGCGATGTAATCAAAAAAACAGATTCTAAATCACTATTCAGGTTTCGATTTACCTGGGCAATGCTGTTTTCGTATTCAAAGTCAGTAGTGTTGCGCAATCCGCGAAGGAGGTACCGGGCATTGTTTCTCTTGGCAAACTCGGCCGTTAATTCAGAAAAGGTTTGTACCGATATGTTCGGATAGCCGGCAAACGTTTCCTTGATTTTCTCAACCATGAAGTCGATGGGAAAATACCGCTGACTTTTGCCGCTGTTGTATCCGATCGCTACAATGATTTCATCAAAAAGAGAAAGACCCCGAAGCACAATGTCTTCATGCCCTTTGGTAAAAGGATCAAAGGAACCAGGAAATAGGGCGATCCTTTTCATGCGTGTTGAAGCAGGTGAATGGAATAGAGATCAAAAAAATGATGCTCCTGTACTTCGTCAAACAAGTATCCGAACTTGATGTACGTAGGGCGGCCTCCAAAACTTACGTTGCGAATATATTTGATAAACTCCTGATAGTGCGGAGAGTTTTTTCCTATATACCCCCACAAGATCACTTCGCTGGTATTTTGATCAAGCGAAAGCCCCTTCATTACGAGCATGATGTATTTGACGTAATCGGAAAACTGTTTAATCATGAACTGATTGTAATAAACCAGTTTGCCTTTTTTTACAGCCAGTATATGAAGTTTGAACCGATCCACATAAATGTACAGCGGCATTTTTTCATCGCTCTTTGAATAGTGTAACACGCCTTCAATCAGTGCCGTGGATTGATGCACGATGTGAAGAGTTGTATTGGCATAAATCAATTTAAACCATTCATGCAACTCTTTTTGAATGGCGAATACTGTAACTGCGTCAATGAGATTATTGCGACACGATAGGATGTCTTCTTTTTTCGGATCTACCGAAGCATTGAATTGTAAATATTCCGCAGCTGCCTCCTCTAAAAAAAGTGTACCAGGAACCTGTGCAAACTTGGTATTTTTAATAGAGACTCTAACCTCTTTCCAAAACCCGGCCTGTAAAACCGTATGCGAATCAAACAGTACCTTGAAAAGGTCCAGCAACTCTTCGTGAGAACTTAGATCCCCCAGGACGTAATCCTCAAAAAAAAGTAATCGGTTATCTAACGTATCAACAATTGCAATCTGCAGATCCCGGACGCCAAGTTGAACCAGCAACTCGTATTGATGAAGCTTTTCTTCATCGAAGCGATCATCCTTGATCTTCTTTATTAACTTAAAACCTTGCGCAGTAGATTGCAAAATAAGTTGTTATTCCCAATTACCTGATGTCGAAACGTCTAAGCGTGATCCGAAGTGTAGCGGTTTTCTGTTCTTGGCTTCGTTGCTTTCTTTTCGGATCGGGTTAACAGGTTTAGGGTCCTTTACCTCAATAACCTGTACTTTCAACCCTGACTTATCAACCACACCAACGAAAATATCAAACTTCAAACCTTCCTGACCTGGAACGTCACCTAACGTACTCAAATCAGTGTTGGGGTTAAACATATAATCTGTTAGGCTCATCAGGGGCTGACCTTTGCGCAGTTCGTCACCAACCTTAACCGGTTCCAGTTTGGTAATAGTACCTTCATCCTGCATGGGCGGTTCATTTACTTTTTCGCCAACCTTGATCGAATAAGTTCTTTGGTTTTTAACGATACGATCGCCCTCTTTAACTTTAAAACCCATGAAAATACCATTGTCTGGGGCATTTACCGAATAGTTCTTCTTGAATATCCGGTCTTTGGCAGGAATGAACCCTAAGGTATCTACAAACACTTTTACTTCTTCTACTCCATACGACTTCTGGGTAATCTCTTCCCTTCTCTGGATAATGGGAACCTGACCATTTTGAATGAAGTCTGCAAGAGAATCCCAATTAGCTGTATATCTTCTGTTTACGCTTTGAAAAACAACTTCAGCCTCACGGATCAATTTCAATTTTTCAATAATAGCCGACTCAGTTGTTGATATCGATTCACGCTCTTCAATGGTGCCTTGTACACTGCGATATAGCCGATAAGCCAGAAAAAGACTGGCCAGAAGAAGTACTCCAGTAAGGATTTTTGTCAAGTTCATTGGTTACAGGTTTAGCTTGCAATTATAAATATTTTATGGCGTTTAAAACAACCAATTATAACTTAAAATAGCCCCTCAAATCGACTATTTTCAATGCATCTGGGGCTTTTTCAAAAATCCCATGGAGTTCGCCTGAATTTAGTTGGGCAATTTCCAGACGGTCGAAAAATTTTACTTCCTGAATGATCTGTTCGGCCCCCATTTCCGGATCCACACCTTTTTTAAGAACCCCATCTTTTATAAAGGTTAAAAAGAATAACTCTACAGCATGGAGTGGCTCATGAATAAATTCAGTAGCGAACAAAAAGTCACCAATTTCAACATTCAGCCCGGTTTCCTCTTTAAATTCTCTATTAAGACAGGCTTCAGCAGTTTCGCCAAACTGCAGCCCCCCACCTGGTGGAGCCCAGAAATTACCATGCTGGAGTCCATGGTGGTTAACCAGCAAGATTTTATTTTGATCAATGCAAACTCCACAAACCCGCACTCGCAGTTGATTTCCAAAAATTTCATGAACCGGGTTGGACATAGTTATGTTAAACTTTTGTAAAGATCTTCAAAATAAAAGTATCTCCTGGCAGTTCTTCTTTTGGCAAGTTTTAAATTTGATAAAAATATGGATAGGATAAGATTCTTTTTTTTCATTGGTTTTGTGTGCGTGACTTCTCTCTTGCAGGCTCAATCTAATTCAGTGGTACAAGGTCCCGTGATTAGCTGGGAGAAAGTTACCCATGATTTTGGGGATATTATTCAGGGCGAAAAAGTCAGCCATGTCTTTAAGTTTACCAATGCCGGAAACGAACCTTTGGTAATTACCAATGTGGAAGTAACGTGTGGATGTACTACACCTAAAGGTTGGCCGCGTGACCCGATCATGCCCGGGGGCGAGGGCGAATTAACCGTTGCCTTTAATAGTGCTGGCAAATTCGGTAAACAGAATAAAGTAGTTACGGTGACTTCCAATTCGGCAGGTACCACCAATCAGGTTATGATCACTGTCAATGTGTTGGAAAAAAAGGATCCTAATTAACTTTTTTCAATACAGAATAAAACAAAAGCCCCCAGCCTCCAATCATTAACAAACCCCCAAAAGGTGTAAT
Organism: Cyclobacteriaceae bacterium; assembly: GCA_044229915.1. Classification (GTDB taxonomy): domain Bacteria; phylum Bacteroidota; class Bacteroidia; order Cytophagales; family Cyclobacteriaceae; genus ELB16-189. Next base: position 318,742 of record JBGASB010000001.1, on the reverse strand, counting down.
CAGGGCAACGGAGGTAGTGTTTAACAAAGCCAGTACATATAAGCTTCCGCTGAAAAGGAACATCCCGATAAGCATACATAAGGCACTCCAGGACAAAGTTTTTGGATTGAATCGGTCCATTAAAAGTCCGATGGCAAGTAATGCCAGGGTATGATAAAAATGATACCGAACTGCAAGTTCATAGGTGTCCAGCCGGCCATTCTGCACCAGCAAGGGTTTTAATGCATGGGCACCAAATGCTCCAAGCGATACTGCTAATAAACCAGAGAACGAAGCGATGAGAAGAGTTTGTCGGGAATTGATCATGAGATTGCAACATAATTACGTTCACCAAAAATAGCAGTGCCTACCCGCACCAGGGTACTTCCTTCTGCCAGGGCAATCTTGTAATCAGCACTCATGCCAATGGAGAGTTCATTCATTTTCATGTTAGCAGGCAATGGCATAGATTTTAATTGGTCGAAGAGTTTGTGAATAGATCGGAACTCAGCTCTTATTTGTTCTTGATTAGTGGTAAAAGTAGCCATCCCCATCAAACCAATAATTTCAAGATTCTGAAATTTGTCAGCTAATGTTTGGTTAGCAAACTGAATGACTTCATCGGGCTCGAATCCAAACTTGGTCTCTTCGTGGGCAATATAAACCTGCAGTAAACAGGAGATTTTTCGGTTCACTTTTTTCGCCTGTTTATTAATCTCTTCCAATAACTTAACAGAATCTACCGAATGAATCAACGAGACAAAGGGCGCTATGTATTTCACTTTATTGGTTTGCAGATGTCCGATCATATGCCATTCAATGTCCTTTGGCAGCGCTTCATATTTAGCAGTCATCTCCTGAGCCTTGTTTTCTCCAAAGAGTCTTTGCCCGGCTTCATAGGCTTCAAACACTTTCTCTATGGGTTGTGTTTTACTGACTGCAATCAGCCTGCATTTCGTGCCGTTCAATTCGGCCTGAAGTGCTTTTATATTATTTTTAATCACCATTTAATAATTTCGCCCGTTCAATATCTTAACTTTTCAGTTTCCACAAAGTTATGGCCATACTCGGAACCTTACTCAAAAAAGGAATTAAACTTAGGGAAAACCTTGAGCAGGAATATACTTCGCCTTTTGAGCTTCAAAAGAAGGAATTAAAGGAACTCATGATCACCGCCAGTCAAACGGAGTTTGGTAAATACTATAACTTTCAAGACATCCTCACCCGCTTTCGCAGAGGTCATAATGATTTCTATTTGGCCTTTAAGGGCACTATCCCCATTCATGACTACAATAAAATTTATAAAGACTGGTGGCAACTGGCATTAAAGGGTGCCAAAAACATTTGCTGGCCGGGTCGAATAAAATACTTTGCGCTTAGTTCCGGAACCTCAGAGGCTTCTTCAAAACATATTCCCGTAACAAAGGAGATGACGAAGGCCATTCAAAAGACTAGTATCAGGCAGATTATCAGTCTTTCCAAGTATGATTTACCACCCGAAGTTTTTGAGTCGGGTATTTTGATGATTGGCGGCAGTACTCACTTGAATAAAAAGGGAAGTTATTTTGAAGGTGACCTAAGTGGAATTCAGGCTGCCCGATTGCCCTTCTGGTTTCAGCATTTCTATAAGCCCGGGAAAAAGATAGCCTCTACCCGCAATTGGGATTCCAAGCTCAATGAGATTGTACGCAAGGCCCATGTTTGGGACATAGGCATTGTGGTAGGCGTGCCTGCCTGGATTCAGATTCTTCTTGAGAAGATAATCGAATATCACAAAGTGGATCACATTCACGAGATCTGGCCAAACCTCCTGATTTATGTTCATGGAGGAGTATCGATGGATCCTTATCGCAAAGGATTTGAAAAATTATTAGGCCGACCGATTTATTATATAGAAACGTACCTCGCTTCAGAAGGCTTTATAGCTTACCAGGCCCTGCCCAAGCGCAAATCCATGCGACTGGTTTTGAACAATGGGATTTTTTATGAGTTCGTACCATTTGAAGAGAAAAACTTTACAGCTGCTGGCGAAATAAAACCCGATGCAGAAACACTCCTGATTGATGAGGTGGAGGAAGGTAAGGAGTATGCTATTCTATTGTCTACCTGTGCAGGCGCCTGGCGCTACCTGATTGGGGATGTAATTAAGTTTGTTTCTATTGAGGAATCAGAGATTGTAATTACGGGTCGTACCAAACATTTTTTGAGTTTGTGCGGTGAACATTTATCCGTGGATAATATGAACAAAGCAATAGAACTGGTTTCAAATGAAATGAATATCAATATCCCTGAGTTCACTGTAGCTGGTATTCCACATCAGACCTTATTTGCCCATCACTGGTTTATAGGTACCGATGATAAGGTTGATGCCAACGTATTGAAAGAAAGAATTGATTTTCATCTTAAAAAAATCAACGATGATTATGCGGTTGAACGCAGTGCCGCGCTAAAAGAAGTTTTGGTGGAAGTACTCCCGCTCCACAAATTTTATGACTGGATGGAATCTAAGGGCAAAGTGGGGGGTCAAAACAAATTCCCACGGGTGATGAAAAACACTCAGCTTGACGAGTGGGTAAAGTTCATTGTTTAAGGGCATGATGGAAATCATCTTCAATGGATTGAAGCTGGGGGTTGTGTTAGCCTTTTTAGTAGGCCCGGTTTTCTTTACCATTATTCAAACCAGTGTTGAGAAGGGATTTTGGAATGGAGTTATTGTTTCCCTGGGAGTTTCCCTTAGTGACATTCTGTATGTAACCATTTGTTATTTCGGATTAGTTCAATTTATTAATGAGCCCGGATTCCGGGTTTACCTGGCCTATGCAGGCGGAATTATTCTGATTCTCTTTGGGCTCTACCATCTCTTTATCAAAAGCCGCAGAAATGTTCATCCGTCATTGGATGTGGCGAACGAAAAGAAAATGTATCGTTATTTTGTAAAAGGCTTTATCATTAATGGACTCAGCCCGATGGTGCTGATTTTTTGGATCGGTACCATTAGTGTGGCTTCTATAGATTTTGGATATTCCCGGGGGTTCGAGTTCTTTTTATTTTTTAGTGTTGTTCTGGGCACCGTGCTTTCAACCGATATTCTAAAAGCTTATCTGGCAGATAAACTCAGGCAATTGGTAACCCAACGACTGATGCGGATCATGAATGTGATTGTGGGAATTTGCCTGATTATTTTTGGCGGCCGCTTGATTTTTCTTGCCGATACGTTTCTGTCTTAATCCTGCAGCACATTAGACAGAAATGAAGACTTTAGAAATAGCCACAGGATTAAAAAAACTAAAGCCCACTGTAGGTAGATATAGTAGTAGTCCGCAGTGTCTTTGAAGCGTGTCTCCTTAATCTCCGCTTTCTCGTACTGATCAATCCGTTCAAATACATTCTTTAACGCCTCGTTATCAGTTACCCTGAAAAATTCACCGGATCCGATCTCAGCAATTTTGCGCATGGTGGTTTCGTCAATGGTATTCTCCACCATGTTGGGTCTGCCAAAGTAATCTTTACCAAAGGGAACCATCCCTTCCTGACCAACAATAATTGTATACATTTTGATTTCATACGCTGCCGCTAACTCGGCCGAAGTAATGGGGTCAATGTTCCCGGCTGTATTATCGCCATCACTCAGTAAAATGCAGACTTTCGATTTTGATTCTGACTCCCGCATCCGATTGGTTACCACGGCAAGGGCTGAGCCTATCGCGGTGCCGCGCGATTCAATCATATCAAAGCTGATATCATTCAGGTAAGAGTTTAACAGATCATAGTCAGTCGTTAAAGGTGCCAGAGAAAAGGCATCCCCGGAGAATACAACGATACCGATCCGATCCTGAATCCGGCCTTTAATAAAATCGCGGGCAACATCTTTAGCGGCCTCTAATCGGTTGGGTTGAAAATCTTCAATCTGCATGGATTGAGAAATATCAATGGCAAGCATAATGTCTATTCCCTCCGTCCACTGTTCTACTTTTTCATTGGTTTTTTGAGGCCGGGCTAGTCCAGTAAGAATTAAAGCGAGCACAACCGCCAGAATTAGCTCCGGTATAATTCGAATCCACGTAAGTGGCGAATTCTTAAGATCACTTTTAACCAAAGCGACCGGCAGTTTTTGGTTGAAGTAATGTCTAAAAAACCATCGGGCAATGAATATAAGGGGTACAGCCAGTATCGCATAGAGAAAAGGTGCATTTTCCCATGTAAACCCTTGCAGGGTTGAAGGTGAAAACCAGCTAAGCGAATACCAGGGATCGGTTATCTCATCCATGCTTTACCTCCTCGATCTTTTGATTGAAACGGTTTTTTGTAAATTCCTCTAACTGATGAAAGGAATCAAATGTGTCAGGAGCCATTCGGCCATATATCATCCGATCGACTGAATGTAACGGTTGACCCAGGTTACTTTCTTCCAATTCGCGGATTTCGCGAGACGTATACTTTGTATAGGGTTTAGCGGATAGTTCTTCCATATACTTTTTCCAGATTAATACCGATAATTCGGCTAACTCTGGAGTAAAACTGGTTTTCAACTTTTCAACGGATTGTTCAAAGCGATTGAGAAAGGCGGTATGACTTCGGGTTAACTGCTTAACAGTAAAATACTTTCTTATCCGTTTTCCAAATAGTATCCAGACAATACCTGCGATCAGAATCAGGCTTCCCCCTATAATAAGAGCCAATGGATAGTTGAGCAGCCAGCTTACCGGACTATAAGCAGTGTTAGTCTTAAGCGGAAGTTGATTGATAGCCAATGAATCTGGCACAGTTGCAACCAGCTTCTTGAAGAAAACGGTATCGGTCTCGGAATAGAATGCCACACAATCTTTTTTCTGAAGTTGAAAAACCGGAAGAGCCAATCGTTGGAGACTATCAATTTCATAGGTACTCAGTGTATAGATAACACTGTCATAGCTAATGCCATTTTCAGTCTTTGTTGTGAAGAACTTCTTTTTTTGAAACTCAAAGGGGGCAAACGAAAATGTGGAATCCGGAAATAATACCTGATCGGTTCTTGGATATTTTGCAGTAAGATAAAATTGGATGGGCTGACCTAGTTTTACCGTGTCGCCTTCAAAGCTTCCCTTCACCTGGATTCCCTGCGAAAAGCCAACACCCCCAATAATCATTAAGAGAACAGAAAGTAGAAGTCGCTTAAACACTTTTCTTTGTTTTATTTCTCACCTTAAACAACTTTAACAACTTGGGCACATAGTCCTCATCCGTAGAAACGCTTAAAAAATTTATCTGATGTTTTCGACTAAAGTCGATCAGTTCTTGCTGCCGCGAATAATGATGAGAAGTTATAGTTTCCCGAAAGTCACCAAAGGAAGAGTTGACCCATAAGGTCTTTTTTGATTCCTTATCCAAAACCGGAATGATCCCTAATTTGGGTAGTTGAGTTTCTCGTTTGTCGCTCACCTGGATCATCACCAAATCATGTTTTCGCGCCAGCGATTTCAAGTGATGCTGGTATCCCTCATCAATGAAATCCGAAATCATAATGATAACGCTTCTGCGTTTAACCGAATTCAAGGCAAACGTAATGGCTTTATTGAGATTAGTTTTAGTTGATTTGGGTTCAAGCTTATCGAGCGTGTAGATAATCTCATACGCTTGTGCCATTCCCTTTTTGGGTTTGATGAATTTTTCCCGCTCATCGGAGTAGCAGATTAACCCGACCTGGCTGGATTCTTTTGTTCCTGATAGCGCCAACACTCCACAGATTTCTTTACCAATATCGAATTTTGTTTTTCCGGGTGTGCCGATAAACTGCGAGGCACTCACATCCATGATGAAGAAAATGGTCTGCTCTTTTTCTTCGCGGAAAGTCTTGACAAAGGTGCCATGCCCTTTAGCCGATACATTCCAATCAATGGTGCGGATATCATCTCCATACTGATAGGGTCTTACATCATCAAATTCAAGACCTGTGCCCTTGAAGATGGAGTGAAAATCTCCCTGCATCTGGCTGTTGATGGCCTTTCTGATCTGTATTTCGTACTTCTTTAGCTTTTTCAGCAGCTCTTTCACTCTGGCACCTTTTTGGAGGCCTAAAAATAAGAAATATGACTAATTTCGCAGCCTATATGATCAACAGTCGGCAAGGGTTATTTACGTTGAGGTCTCGTGTTGGTTTGTGGTTTGTGGTGGCAGGACTAATTTTTAGTGCATGTCAAAAGGAGAAAAAGCCCGAAGGTGTGCTATCTCCAGAGGAGCTATCGAAACTAATGGTTGAATTATATCTGGCCGAAGCCAGGGTAAGCGGTAAGAATATAGTAAGGGATTCGGCCATGAAATTCTTTATTCCTTTCGAAGAAAAGTTGAAAACAAAGCATGGGATTTCAGATTCTACCCTTCGAAAAACATATCAATATTATATAGGGCACTCAGAAGAGTTAGAGAAGATATATGATTCAGTGATTGATACCCTGAGTTTACGGGAGCAGAAGGAAAGAACAAAACCTTCCAATCTAAATTGACTCTTCATGGTATTCCCTTCCGAGTTTGAGCAGAAACTGGGGTTTGACCAAATCCGTCACCGCCTAAAGAATTATTGCCTGAGTCCCCTTGGCATTCGCCTGGTGGATGAGATGAGCTTTTCGACCGACTTCACCGCGATACAGACCCTTCTTAAGCAAAATCTTGAGTTCAAATTCATACTTGAGAAAGGGGATGAGTTTCCCTCTTCTAACTACGCGGATCCTACCGAGTATTTTAAGACTGCAGCCGTGGAGGATAGCTTCCTCGAAGAAGAAGCTTTTCATAACATCCTGCTTTCATTGCAGACTATAATGGCCTGCCGAAAATTTCTTGTAACTAATCAGGAGCCGTATCCTGAACTATTCAAACTGACTCAATCAGTATCAATTTCGTTGGAGTTGGTAAAAGCAATTGAATCAAAATTTGACGATAAGGGTCAGGTGCGGGATACTGCCAGTGCTGAACTGGGAAAAATCAGAAAACGGATTCGCGATGAGCAATTTCGGGTAAAGCGTTTGGTAGACCAGATTTTCAGACAGGCGGTAGGGCATGGATGGGTACCCGAAGGCTCTTCGACTACGATAAGGGATGGCAGGCTGGTGATTCCCGTGCTGGCAGAACATAAGAGAAAGCTTTCGGGATTTATCATGGATGAGTCGGCTACGGGTCAAACTGTCTACATGGAGCCCTCCGAAGTTCTGGAAGCAAATAATGAAATCCGGGATTTGATTCATGCAGATAGGCGTGAGGTTGTAAAAATTCTCAGGGAGCTAACTAATTTGCTTAGAATCAACTTGCCGGAATTAAAAGGTGCTTATCAATTTCTTTCCATTATCGATTTTACCCGCGCCAGGGCAAAGTTATCTCTTGATATTCGGGCAGAACTACCGAAACTCAAACCAGGTCCGGATCTTAATTGGTTACAGGCCCGCCATCCCTTGCTCTATTTGAGTTTAAAGGGTAAGCGTGAAGTGGTGCCCCTTACAATCGATTTGACTACAGCCCATCCTTTCTTGTTGGTTTCAGGGCCAAACGCAGGGGGTAAGTCTGTGTGCTTAAAAACAGTAGGGTTAATCCAATATATGGCGCAGTGTGGTTTGCTTGTTCCCCTGCACGATAAATCAACGATAGGCATTTACAGAAATATATTTCTGGATATTGGCGACCAGCAATCCATTGAAAATGATTTGAGCACGTATAGTTCACATCTTAAGAACATGGCTTTTTTTCTCCAACACTCAGATGAAAACACCTTGGTCTTGTTGGACGAGTTGGGAGCCGGTACCGATCCGAATTTTGGAGGCGGAATTGCTGAATCGGTCTTAGCGGGTTTACTGGATCGGAAAGTCTGGGGAGTTGCCACCACCCATTACTACAATTTGAAATTGTTTGCCAGCAATCATTCCGGCATACGGAATGGGGCCATGCAATTTGATACACAAAAACTTGAGCCATTGTTTCAATTAGAAATTGGCAAACCGGGGAGTTCATTTGCTCTTGAAATTGCCAGAAAGACAGGGTTGCCGAAAGGAACCATTCAACGCGCTGAACAAATAATCGGACAAGAATTAACCGGCCTTGAATCGTTGATGAAATCTGTTGCCGAAGAAAAACAATCTCTTGATAAGCGACTTCGTGAAATTCAAATTCGCGAGAGTAAACTCAATGAAACATTGTCTCAATACCAGTCTTTATCAGCCGAGTTAAACGCAAAGAAGAAAGAGATTCTGGATAAGGCAAAAACCGAGGCTTCCAATTTATTGAAGGATACCAATCGCGAGATAGAGAAAACGATCCGTCATATTCGAGAGAACAAAGCGGAAAAAAAGGAGACTAAAAAAGTTCGTGTAGGATTGCAGAGTTTAGTAGAGAAGGTAAAGCCAATCATGCAGGTTCGGACTCACCAGGATAAAATTGAGATTGGCGATAGTGTGCGATTGATTGGACAGGAGGTAAGTGGTAAAGTTCTTTCCATGAAAGATGATGCTGCCGTAGTTCAGTTTGGCGATTTGCGTTCGCAAGTTAAAGTGAAGCAATTGGTGCGCAGCGATCAGGTATCGAATCCTGCTGTTGTCAGAGCCAAGTCATTAGGATTAGACGTCACTCGTAAGCAATCCACATTTGTAAATACCCTAGATATCCGGGGCAAACGGGTAGAGGAGGTAAACTCTCTTTTAGATCAGTTTATTGATGACGCCATGCTGCTGGGTCATTCGGAGCTGAAAATACTTCATGGAAAAGGAGAAGGTGTTTTACGTAAGGTTGTACGAGAAAGATTAAAAAAGATGAAAGGAGTGGCCTCCATTGCTGATGAACATGTAGAACGTGGAGGTGATGGAATAACCGTTGTTGTATTGAAATAAAAAAACCTGTTCTTTGGTTGAACAGGTTTCAAATTCTATGTAGAAGATTCTTTACAGACCAAATGTATAAATCCAGGCGCCTTTAACAACCCCTGTCCTTGCTGCATAGCCGGTTCCATTGAAGGTGAAAGAGACAGTAAGGGTTGATTCTGTAACCGCATAGGTTATTGCCAATTCATCAGCCGTGCCTTTGTCTCTGATCATTTGTGTTTCAGGGGCTGCACCAAAATCCCATTTACCACTCGCAGGCCATGGGCTTAAACTAGGCCTGCCTGAAGTTGCGTAGTTAAATGGCGGAGTTCCTTTTGTTCCTGACAAGGTTAATTGAAAACCGGTGTAGTCGGCTGTTTTATCGGTTCCATCCAAAGACACCGTGTTGATTTTCCAGGTCTTATTCAATTTGTCGAACTGCACATCGGTTACAGGTGCTGGGTCTGGGTCTTTGCCTTTACAACCTGCATAGGTAAGCAACACAGCAGAAATGAAAAGGAGAGCCAGTATTCTGAATGCTTTCATCATTTATTCATTAAAATCACCTTAAACATAGTAAAATCGACATTCTAAAAAAAACTGTACACCGGCAGTAAATGTCAGAATCCGGGGATTAATCAAGACTTAGATCCTTTAGTAACCTTTTTTATAGGTTAAAATATCGACTTTCTGAGCATTTGCCGGATATTCATGCTCTTGATTGGAGGCTATTAAAACCAATGTTTTATCGGGCAATTGTTCCCTGTGTCTTTGATACCAGTCAACTGATTTTCGATCCAGGTTAGTCGTTGGTTCATCCAGAAAAAGGGCATCAGCCTGCGAATAAAAGGCTAATCCCAATTTCAACCGCTGCTTCATTCCGGATGAAAAATTGGAGATCATTTTATCTTTTGCATGCGGCAATTCGATAAGGTCAATCAGTTCTTCCAGGCTTAGGTTATTACGGGTCTTTTTGAATTTAAAATGAAAGCGCACCATTTCAATCAATGTGAATTCATCAATCAGGTCCATGTAAGGGGTTGCGATGGCAATATGTTTATAAACATGGTCGGTTGAAAGTTCGCGACCCTCGTATTCATAGGATATGCTCCCCTGGCTTGCCAGCATTTGGCCCCATAATATCTGAAGTAGCGTTGATTTACCAGATCCGTTGGGGCCAATAAGTGCATAGGTATTGGGTGAAGAGAACTGATAGGAGAGGTCTTTAAAAATCCATTCGCGATTAAATCGCTTACTTAGATTTTTAACAATAATCCTCATTCAAAAGCGGCCGCATTGGCAGAGAACCCTTTCATGACCCCACGCTCGCTGGTACGAATGAAAGAAACGATGTAGTCTCTCTCTTCACTGGCAGCTAATTCTTGCTCAACCAGATCCAGGGCTTTGGAGTTATTCAAACCTTTCAAAAAGATGTAACGATATACTTCCTGGATATCAGTGATCTTCTCAGGACTAAATCCTCTTCTTCGCAAACCTACCGTGTTCACACCTGCATACGTGAGCGGCTCGCGGGCGGCTTTGGTATATGGCGGTACATCTTTTCTGACCAGCGATCCTCCGGAGATCATTACATGAGCTCCTACTTTTACAAATTGATGGATAGCGCTTGCTCCACCAATAATGGCCCAGTCTTCTATAGTTACGTGGCCTGCCAACTGAACGGTGTTTGCGAAAATGCAATTGTTACCAACGATACAATCATGAGCAACATGCACGTAAGCCATCAACAGGCAATTCTTGCCAACTTCTGTCCTGAATTTATCACTCGTGCCACGGCTGATGGTAACGCATTCCCGAATTACTGTATTATCACCAATGAAGGTTTCGGTTTTTTCACCAGCAAATTTTAAATCTTGCGGAATAGAAGAGATCGAAGCGCCTGGATACACTTTTACGTTTTTTCCAAGCCGGGCGCCTTCCCAGATCACTGCGTTGGGACCTATCCAACAGTTATCACCAATAATTACATCCGACTTTATCGTAGCAAATGGTTCGATTATTACATTGTTGCCAATTTTCGCCTCTGGGTGAACGTTGGCCAGTGGATGATAACTCATGAGTCTTTACGCACAATACTTGCCGTCATAGAACCTTCACACACAAGACTATTACCAACATAGGCCCTTCCATACATCTTGGCAATTCCTCTTTTAATAGGAGCGATCAGATCGCACTGAATAACCAGTGTATCCCCTGGTAATACCATTTTTCTAAATCTGAAATTCTCGATACCTAAAAAGTAAGTCCAGTAATTTTCAGGATCGGGTACTGTGTTTAACACTAAAATTCCTCCGGTCTGCACCATCGCTTCTACCTGCAGTACACCTGGCATGACCGGATTGCCCGGGAAGTGCCCCTGAAAGAATGGCTCGTTGAATGTTACGTTTTTTACGCAGGCAACAGTCTCGTTATCGAGGTAAATAACTTTGTCAATCAATAGAAATGGATACCGGTGTGGCAACGTGCCGGTAATCTTATTAATGTCCATTACCGGAGGCAGGCTGGGGTTATACTTTGGCCGACCTTTCTTGTCATCTTCCTGCATGGCTTTTTTAAGCTTGCGGGCAAAGGCAACATTAGCTGCATGCCCCGGACGGGCCGCTAAGATCTGAGCCTTTAATGGTCTGCCAGCCAATGCGAGGTCACCGATAATATCCAACAACTTGTGCCGGGCCGGCTCATTGTTATAGCGCAGTTCTATGTTATTCAGGATGCCTTCCTTCTTGACTTCAACTTTTGGTTTGCCAAGCATCTTTGCGATGTTCTCCAGCTCGTGGGTTTCAACCACCCGATCAACAATCACAATGGCATTATTCAAATCACCACCTTTGATCAGATTGTTTTTATATAGCATCTCCAGTTCATGCAAAAAGCAGAAGGTTCTGCAAGAAGCTATCTCTTTTTCGAATTGACGGATATTAGTAATGGAAGCATGTTGACTTCCAAGAACCGGGGAATTGTAATCGATCATTACAGTTACCCGATAATCATCCAACGGAAGTGCTGCAATCTCAACATTGCGGGCTGCTTCGCGGTAGAAGATACTATCCTGCACCTCAAAAAAATCGCGCAGTGCATTTTGTTCCTCGGTTTCAGCTTCTTTCAATACATTCACAAACTGAATGGAACTTCCATCCATGATAGGAGCCTCTGGGCCATCCAACTGAACCAGTACGTTGTCTATTTCAAGGCCTACTAAAGCGGCCAAGGTGTGTTCTACGGTGCTAACACGGGCACCACTTTGCTCAATGGTGGTACCTCTCGAAACATCTACTACCCGATCACAATCAGCATCAATTATAGGAGAACCAGGTAAATCAATCCGTTGGAACTTGATTCCATGATTCGGTTTTGCCGGAAGGAAGGTCATATTGGTTTGTACACCCGTATGGAGCCCAACTCCGGAAAGAGTTACCGATTTCTTAATGGTTTGTTGCTTATGATTTAACCTCATAGTAAAAAGTCCGCAAATTTAACCGGTTATGCCCCGATTACCAAACTTCCTATAATCCCTTATTGTTCCGTTCCATTGGAAGTTTCAACAGGTGAGGTAACGGCTTTCTTTTCAAGTTCACGCAGACGGTCGTCAAGCTCTGGCAATCGTTTGAAAAGGGCGTAAGACCGGAAAAAGGGCTTAAGTTCGTAGGCTGGTGAGCCGTTCATTTGGAGGCCTTCTTCTTTAATAGACTTTAATATACCTGATTGGGCCCCGATTTGGGTTCGATTGGCCAGCTCCAGGTGCCCCGCAATTCCCACCTGCCCTCCAATTATTGAGTTTTCGCCAACCTTGGAAGATCCTGAAATTCCAGTTTGGGCTGCTATGACCGTGTTTTTCCCTATTTCAACATTATGGGCAATCTGAATGAGATTGTCAAGCTTAACTCCTTTGTGAATGATTGTAAAATCCCCAAACATAGTAGCGCAATCAATCACTGTATTGGCACCAATGGTTACATTATCCTCAACAAGCACATGACCAAGTTGTGGAATGGTCTTATAAGATCCGTCTTCCTGCGGTGCAAAACCGAAACCATCACTGCCTATTACTGCGCCAGCATGAACCACACAATTGTTTCCGATGCTCGTACCGGCATATATTTTAACATTTGGATGAAGGATGGTATCGTTTCCTATCACGGAATTATCCCCAATAAACACGTGCGGGTAAATCTTCACGTTCTCTCCGATTCGCACATTATTCCCCACGTAAGAAAATGCGCCCCGATAAATATTCTTTCCCACTTGAGAATTTTCACCTATGTATGCGGGCTGTTCAACACCTAATTTCTGAAAGGATATTAGTTTGTGATATTCTTCAAGCAAAGCAGTAAAACTGGAATAGGGATCATCCACTAAGATGAGCGTAGCCGTAATCTCTTTTTTTGCTTGAAAATCTTTTTTGACAATTACCGCGCTGGCCTGCGTGGTGTAAATAAAGTGTTCGTATTTTGGATTAGAGAGAAATGCAATCTGACCTTTTTTAGCATCCTGAATTTTGGCCAGCATGTTGATTTTTTCAGACCCGTTACCCTTCACTTCTCCAGCCAGCATGGCAGCGATTTGAGCGATGCTAAACTCCATAGATCGATGTTACTTTAATTGAATGGATGATCGGGCAACTTACAGTTCACCATTTACAAAGATACATTTTTAGGCCAGCATAAATAGTTTTTTTCAACGATTTTACTGATGGCTTTTATGCTAGGCAAGTCAGAAGCATGAGCGATGTCTACGATCTCGCCTTTCTTGGTAAGAATATTAATGGACTTACCTCCGGAAACGTAGGCTTCATTGCTAACCGTTCCCAGGGAATAAAGATAATTGGTATCCTTACGCAAGATTCCATAGATCTGATGGATTTCTTGCCGCACTTTTTCTACAATACTTTTTTTTATCGGATCGCTGGAAAGAACAACCTGAAAAAGTTCGCGCTGCAATAATCGATTACATAATCCAGATAAGATTGCATCGCTGTGACTACGCCAGATTTTAATTGCACCCCAAATGTCGTTGTCATCCATCTGACCAAACAAATCAAGCAGTTCGGAGTTCTCATGGAAGTCTGCGAGCTGATAATCGTTCAATAAGAATTTTTTTAATGCTTCGGTAGCGTGAAGGTCTTCGCCCCCTTTTAAAAGGTACTGGGCTCTGCGAATTATGTTTACCATCATACGCTCGGCACTGAGCGCAGTTTTATGTAAATACACCTGCCAATACATCAGCCTGCGTGCGTGTAAAAAACTTTCTATGCTGTAGATTCCCTTCTCCTCAACCACCAATTGATCGCGGTGCACATGAATCATGGCAATAATGCGATCAATTCCAATGGTTCCCTCCATGACGCCTGTGAAAAAACTATCCCGGGTCAGGTAATCCAATCGGTCAATATCCAATTGACTGCTTATTAATTGATGAAAGAACTTTCGTGAATAACCGTTTCTGAAAAATTGGATCGCCAGCGTAAGTGCCCCATTATATTGGATGTTAAGATCCTTCATGAAAAGATAAGATAAACTTTCATGCTTGATGTCTTGTAAAAGAGTTTCTTCCAGGGCATGAGAAAGGGGTCCATGCCCTATGTCATGCAGTAGAATTGCAATTTGAGCTGCTTCGGCTTCCTGATCCGTAATGGCCACGCCTTTAAGCTGAAGGTTCTTCAATACACGACTCATCAGATGCATGGCGCCCAAGGCATGATGAAACCGCGTATGCTGGGCACCCGGGTATACCAGGTCACTTAAGCCGAGTTGTTTGATATACCGTAACCGCTGAAAATAGGGATGTTGGATCAGGTCATGGATCAAATCACTCTGTATCGAGATGAACCCGTAAACGGGGTCATTGATGATTTTCTTTTTATTCAAACGATCAGCTTAGATTGGCGTATATAACGTAAATTAGAAAGAATTTTCACTACTAAAATACATGCAAAGATATAGCATTTTGTGGGCAGATGACGAGATTGATTTGCTTAAACCTCATATTTTGTTTCTTCAGCAGCGAGGATATGACATAACCCCGGTTAACAATGGTTCGGATGCAGTGGAGCTTAGTGAGGCAAAGCATTTTGATGTGGTGTTCTTAGATGAGCATATGCCCGGCATGTCAGGATTAGAGGCGCTTGCTCAAATTAAAAATGCCAAACCAAATCTTCCTGTAGTGATGATCACTAAAAACGAGGAAGAGCAAATTATGGAGGAGGCTATTGGTGCCAAGATTGATGACTACCTTATTAAGCCGATTAACCCAAGTCAGATTCTGCTATCCATCAAAAAGATTCTGGATAACAAGCGATTGGTTATTGAAAAAACAAATCTCAATTATCAGCAGGAATTCCGGAAAATCAGTATGGCTTTTCTGGATGATATGAACCATGAACAATGGGCTGATATCTATAAGAAACTTGTTTTTTGGGAATTGCAGATTGAAGAGGCAGATCGTGAAATGGCCGAAGTTCTTGAGATGCAGAAGGTAGAAGCTAATCTGAATTTTTGCCGGTTTATAAAACACAATTATGAGAATTGGCTTAACAACCCCAAGATTGATAAACCACTTCTGTCACATCAGGTCATGAAGAAATGGGTGTTTCCAGAACTGAAACCAGGTGAGCCTTGCTTTTTTATTTTGATTGATAATCTGCGATTTGATCAGTGGAAGACCATTGAACCTGTTTTAAGCGAATATTTTAATGTAGACAAAGAAGAAACTTACTACTCGATTCTCCCGACCACAACGGCCTATGCGCGCAATGCGATTTTCTCTGGCTTAATGCCTTCCGAAATGGCTAAGGTACACCCTGATTTATGGGTTGGTGAAGATGAAGATGAATCGAAGAATAATTTTGAGGACGATTTTTTAGCCAAGCAGATCCGGAAGAACAATCTGAACATTAAATTCTCGTATAACAAGATTAAGAAAATGGAGGAAGGTCGAGATCTTGCCGACTCGATCAATAATTTATTTCACAATGATCTGAATGTGATCGTTTACAATTTCGTGGACATGCTATCCCACGCCCGTACTGATATGGCGATGGTACGCGAACTAGCCCCGGATGAATCGGCCTATCGGTCAATTACCAAATCCTGGTTAGTTCATTCTCCACTCCTGGAAATTTTACGAAAGATTGCAGATAAAAAGGCCCGGGTAATAATCACCACAGATCATGGAACCATTCGCGTAAAACGACCTTTTAAAATAATTGGCGATCGAAGTGTAAACTCGAATTTGCGATACAAGCAAGGAAAGAATTTGGGATTTGAAGGGGACAAGGTATTTGAGGCGGCTAAGCCCGAGAGATTTTTCTTACCTAAAACCAATGTCTCCACAGCTTATGTGTTTGCCATCGAAGACCAGTTTTTCGCCTATCCGAATAACTATAACTACTATGTGAATTTTTATAAAGACACCTTTCAGCATGGGGGTGTGAGTCTGGAAGAGATGATCATTCCTTTTATTTTATTATCTTCGAAGAATGCCTGAGGAGTGGAATCGGCTTGGTACCGGACCCTTGACGTTAGATACATTGCAGCAAGCAGCAAAGGAGTTACTGAAGCAAGGTAGGGGACTTATGGTTTGGCTTTTGCATGGCGAAATGGGCAGTGGAAAAACCACGCTTGTAAAACACCTGGTAAAGGAGTTAGGTATTGAACGTTTGGTTACCAGCCCTACATTCTCAATTGTAAATGAGTACGGGCAAGATGGCAAATCAAGTGTCTATCATTTTGATCTTTACAGGATAAAAAATGAAGCCGAGGCTTTGGATCTGGGATTCGAAGAGTACCTGGCTTCGGGTAATCTGTGCTTGATTGAGTGGCCGGAGAAAGTAAATACCTTACTCCCCGACCAATTTTTTGAAGTGAAGATTCAATACTATAATTCGGTAAGCAGAGAAATATATTTTCGGAGACATGACTGAAAAGAAAAGGACGGGATTTGAAGCATTGGCAAAATCAGGCCTCTACCCTCAGGAGGAAATGCTTAAGGTTAAAAAAGGGAAGTACTCATTCCTCATCGGGCTTCCACGCGAGATTTCGTTACAGGAGAATCGAATCAGCCTTACCCCTGATGCGGTAGCGCTTTTAGTTAACAATGGTCATGAGGTTTGGGTAGAGACCATGGCCGGTGAAGGTTCAAAATTCTCAGATAAGCAGTATAGCGATGCAGGTGCAAAAATTGTGTATTCAGTCGAGGAAGTTTATAAAGCGGAAATCATTCTTAAGATCGAGCCGCCAACCCTCGAAGAATTGGAGTATTTCAGACCAGGACAAACCTTGATCTCGGCACTTCAGATGGGGCACTTAAAACAAGAGTGCATTAATGCCTTGTTGAAGAAGCGGGTTACTGCCCTGGCTTATGAATTTATTGAAGATAAAGTAGGGGGCATGCCGATTGTACGGGCTATGAGTGAAATAGCCGGCAGCACAGTGATGTTAATTGCAGCTGAATATTTGAGTACAGTTAATAAAGGAAAGGGAATTATTTTGGGCGGTATTACCGGGGTACCACCCACGAAAGTTGTGATCATCGGTGCCGGCACCGTGGCAGAATATGCGGCACGGGCTGCCCTGAGCCTGGGGGCTGAGATCCAGGTTTTTGACAACCATCTATATAAGTTAAGGCGAATAAAACATACCCTTGGAAATCAATTCTACACCTCAACGATCGATACGATTACGCTTAGCGAAAGTCTCAAAAATGCAGATGTTGTAATTGGTGCACTGCGGGCGGAGAAAGGCAAGGTGAGGCATGTAGTATCCGAAGAGATGGTAAAGAAAATGAAACCGGATTCGTTGATTATAGATTTAAGTATTGATCAGGGCGGGTGTATTGCAACTTCCGAGACGACCAGTTTGAACAGACCTGTTTTTCGCAAATACGATATCATTCATTATTGTGTGCCCAATGTTGCATCTCGCGTGGCAACTACCGCTACCACTGCATTGAGTAATATTTTCACGCCCACCATTTTAAGAGCCGCAGAAGAAGGCGGTGTAGAGGAGATGATCTTTTCACATAAATGGTTTATGAAAGGAGTTTACACCTACAAAGGGACGTTGACAAATGAATCGATTGCTCGTAAATTTGCTATGAAATTCAAAAACATAGAACTGCTTTTGGCCCTCAGGATTTGAATAATAAATAATCCCAAAAAATATGAAAGGTTTACTGGTGTTACTAATAATCTTAACACAATTCGAAGTTTATGGTCAGTGGGCTATCCCCGCTCAAATGCGGGCCGAGAATACTTTAGATAGATTATCAGATAAAGGTGGCTTATCAAATTCCGACATTTTATATGGGGTACCACTGCCCCCAGGCAATGTTGTTGGAGATAATTACCTGGACAAAAAGTGGAACAAGGCCAATATACTCCTTTATCAATCCGAGACAGTAATTGAGGGCTACCCAGTTAAATACGATATTAAAAGTGACTTGATTGAGATCAAAACTAGTGCAGGGATTAAAATATTGGATGTTAAAAAAGTTAAGAACATAGTTTGGGTTGATTCAATATCTTCAGCTCCTCATTACTTTGTTAATGCCGGTGAGTTTAAAAAAGACGGAGTTCCATCTAAGGGTCTACTAGAAGTATTGGTGGATGGCACATTACCTCTGGTTAAGAAAACAGAACTTTTTGTTAAGAAACCCACCTATAATGCAGCACTCGATGTAGGTACCCGTGATACTAAAATCTATTTAAAGGATATAATCTATTATGCAATAGAAGGTGAGATGGTTAAAGTGAAAGGTAAAAAAGACGTTCTGGCAGCCGCTGGCGACCGGGCGGGCGAAGTTGAGTCGTTTATTAAATCCAACAAACTAAACGTGAACAAAGAAGCTGATTTAAAAAAGGTTTTTGAATTTCTTAATTCAAAAATAAAATCTTAAGAAATCAACTCTTTTAATGCCTGTTCATAGGAACGAATTTTAGTTTCTGCATCTGCTTTCTTCTTACGCTCCAGTTCAATCACCTGGGGCGGAGCGCTGTTCACAAATTTCTCGTTGGATAACTTCTTTTCAATGGAGGCCAGGAAGCCTTTTTGATATTCAAGATCTTTCAAAATAGATTCACGCTCTTTCACAGCGTCCAGCTTTCCTTCCAGGGGTATGGTATACTCAACTGTTCCTACCAAAAAGGAAACACCAGATGGTTTTTCTAATGACGTATAAACCTCACTGATATTTGAAAGCTTCCTGATGATGGGCCAGAAGTACATTAAATCGGTCCCTGTTTCCTGCTTAAAGAGTTTGATAGATTCTTTTGGTGAAATCCCTTTTGAATTTCGGGTATTGCGGATTTGAGTAATCGTTTCAAAGGCAAAATCTGCTTCTTTCAAGAGAGAGGTATCAACTGCACCCGGTTTGGGCCACGAGGCTACGATCACATTTTCTTTTTCCTTGCGAGGCTGAAGTTCATTCCACAACTCCTCAGTAATAAAAGGCATAAACGGATGTAACACCTTCAGGAGTGCTTCGAAAAGTGAAACGGTTTTAGTGTAGGTAACCAAATCAATGGGTTTGCCAAATTCAGGTTTCACCATTTCAAGATACCAGGCACAGAAATCATCCCAAATCAGTTTGTAAACGGTAAGCAGCGCGTCCGACATTCTGAATTTTTCAAAATGGTCAGTGAGTTCTGCTAAGGATTGATTCAACCGCGATTCAAACCACACCGTGGCAGTCTTGTTTTCCGGTACCTGAGTTAGTGATTCGTCAACTTGCCAGCCTTTTACCAACCGAAATGCATTCCAGATTTTATTTGTGAAATTTCGCCCTTGTTCAACCAGTTTTTCATCATACAACAAATCATTTCCAGCGGGTGAACTAAACAACATTCCGGTGCGTACGGCATCAGCACCGTAGGTTGAAATTAGTTCAAGGGGGTCGGGAGAATTGCCAAGAGACTTGGACATTTTTCGTCCTTGCTTATCGCGCACGATGCCCGTGAGGTAAACGTTCTCAAAAGGCTTTTTGTCCATGTATTCATACCCGGCAATGATCATCCGCGCCACCCAAAAGAAGAGAATCTCAGGTGCGGTTACCAACACCTGGGTAGGATAGAAGTAAGCGAGTTCTTTATTTTTAGCAACTATTATTTTACCCTTCTCCTTGTCAAAGTATTCGTTTTTGAATCCTTCAAATACTTCAATCGGCCATAGCCAGCTAGAGGCCCAGGTATCTAACACATCCGAGTCCTGCCTTAAATCCTTTTCTGTAATTGCGTTGCCTGATTTCTGAGATGCCAATTTGATAGCTTCTTCCAAAGTCTCCGCTACTACAAAATCATTTTCACCTTCTCCATAATAGTATGCAGGGATTCGATGACCCCACCATAGTTGTCGGGAGATACACCAGTCGCGCACATTTTCCATCCAGTGGCGGTACGTGTTTTTAAACTTTGCCGGATGAAGTTTGATTTCATCTTCTTCAACAGCCCGATAGGCTTTGCGCGAAATCTCCTTCATCTTCACAAACCACTGCAAGGAAAGCTTTGGCTCAACAACCGTATTGGTTCTTTCTGATCTTCCGATGCGGGTAATGAACTCTTCTTCTTTGATCAGATGTCCGGCTTCGCGCAAATCCTTAACAATCTCCTTACGAACTAAAAAACGGTCTTTACCAAAGAACTTCGGGATCTCACATTTTTCATTGAGCGAGCCATCATTATTAATCGTATCAATCACTGGCAACTGGTGACGCAACCCGATCTCATAGTCATTTACGTCATGAGCCGGAGTTACTTTCAAACACCCGGTTCCAAAGGATTTATCAACGTAGTCATCCGTAATCACAGGAATTTCCCGATTGATGAAAGGCACAAGAACTTTTTTACCGATCAGATTTTTGTACCGCTCATCCGTTGGATTTACAGCGATCGCCACATCCCCCATAATGGTTTCCGGGCGTTGGGTGGCAATTACCATCCAATCGTCTGAAGTGTCTTTAATTTTGTACCGGATTGAATAAAGGATAGACTTTTCTCCATCTTCTTTATATAGTACTTCTTCGTTGGATAAAGCCGTTTTGGCCTCGCAATCCCAGTTGATCATGCGCATGCCCCGGTAGATATACCCCTTCTTATACAAATCAACGAACACACGAATCACGGCCTGGTAATAATCAGGATCCATAGTAAAGGAGGTCCGGTCCCAATCGCAGGAAGCACCTAATTTTTTTAACTGCTCCAGAATTATTCCACCGTACTTTTCTTTCCACTCCCACGCATATTTCAAAAACTCATCGCGCGATAAGTCAGATTTCTTAATGCCTTTTTCTCTCAACATCGCCACTACCCGGGCCTCTGTAGCAATGGATGCGTGGTCAGTTCCCGGCACCCAACAAGCTTCTTTTCCTTCCATCCGGGCTTTTCGGATCAATACATCCTGAATGGTGTTATTTAGCATATGCCCCATATGCAGTACTCCGGTTACATTTGGTGGGGGAATTACAATACAATAGGGTTCCTTAGCGGGATTGGCCACAGCATGAAAGAAGCCCTGCTTCATCCAGTATTGATACCACTTATCTTCAACTTCTGAGGGATTGTATTTCGTGGAAAGTGCCATAAATGCGGAAAACGACTTAATAAGAGGGCAAAAATAGGAAAAGGTTAGGTATGTGTGAGTTAATCTTTTTGAAATCGGGTGGGTTGTAATAATTTGTAGTTTAGTATGTCAAAAATAGAAGTAGATGGAGAACCAAGCATCAGCCGAAAGTTTTAAAACGGATCATATTGAATGGAAGCAATTATGGAGCCTGGCAGCCCTATATGGCTCCATTGTGATTGGGTGGATAGCTTACCACAATTACCAACCCAAATTACTGATTCAGTTCAATTTTACTGAGTATACTTTTATCCTTATTATCATACAGGGAATCATTCTGTTTATTACTCCGCCAATAGCGGGAAAAATTGGCGACCGCTTTCGTTTTAAGCAAGGGCACCGAATTCCTATCATTTCATCGGGGATCAGTTTTGCGGCAATGATTTTTATGGCGGTGGCTTTTACACTTCTGGGCAATCCAACTGATACGTTTCGTTGGATTTTACCTTTGCTCATTGTTTTGTGGCTGGTAGCCATGAGTATTTTTACTAGTCCGGCTTTATCAACCCTTGAGCTCTTTACACCGATTGATAAACTTCCGCGGGCTATGGCTATTCTTACAATTGTAGCTAACCTCATTTATTCATTGGAACCCATCATTGTTGATTTGATTGATTATGTAGGGGCCCCGATAACTTTCATAGTTGGGGGGGTAGCAGTTTTTGTTTCTGGCTACGCGTTGAAAAAAAATTCGCTCAGTCTATTTAATAGCAATTCAACACGTCCGCGCACGGAGTTCCGTTTTGATACCCAACGATCTGACTACAGTTATATCTTGTTTCTGGGTGTAGCCCTCGGTCTTTCCACCACCTTACTTTTTAACTATTTCCCGGAGATTCTGGAGAAGAATCTAGCTTCCCTTTTTGCCCTCGAAGGCAAATGGTTTTTGGTTATCGTGTTGGTACTTACAGCTTTGTTTTCGTTGCCGGCCAGTAATATCATTAATCAGTATGGAACTCAAAAATCGTTTTGGTTCAGTTGTGCTGTAAATGGTTTTGCCATTTTGATTATTTTCTTCACCGGATCTTCATTCCTAACCCTACTGGCTATTTTAATCTTCACACTTTCCTTTACCGGGCTTTCCATCAGTTCATTGCCCCTGGCCATCGAACGAGCAAATTACTTTGAGAAAGTCTTTTGTGTGGGAATCTTTTTTAGCGGAGTAGCACTACCCGATGGTATCGTAGAATCACTCCAGGCATTAGGCTATTAAAAAGAGCAAGCCTAGGAACTCATCCGGATCCTCCACGATGATGGATATAAATTGTTAACCCGGTTGCCCAGGAGATTTACCCAACCTAAGGCATATCCATCGTGCGTTACCAGGGCAAATCCTTTTTGACCTTCACCAATCTGCAGACTTTCTTTTCTGAGATACGACAAAGCCTGATCCGGATTTAAATCAATGACTTGAAAATGTTCGCGGTTAAGATGCGTGGCAAGCGCCATAGCATGCTCCGGAATTAGTTTATCATGTTTGATTTCAGCCACGGCAGTGCCTTTACTTACCACATGCAACTGGTTCGAGATATAAGCCATTTCATCATACCTCGCAGTTGGAATATGAATCAGTAAGTTTTCCTGTCGGATAGTTTTAAAATATTCCGGATCGAGGGTCCACGTTTGAAGTTGATCAGAAATTGTTCTTGAGGCGAGTGCGAAATTTCTTCCCGGTCTGATTCTAAGCTCTTGTTCAGCATCCATTTTTCGCAGCACTGAAATAAAGAATCCTTCACCCTCCACTTGGTGTGGATAAAACCGATACCCCAACGTTTTGCCTGATTTTATCTTTTCGATTTTCCACTCAGGCAGAATGTCGAGGCTAATAAATTCAACAGATTGGTTTTCGGCTAGCCAATTTAGGTTGTCTTCATTTTCAGCGCGATTGTAGGTACAGGTGCTGTAAATCAGCACACCATTTTCCTTGAGAGCCGGCCAGATGTCATTTAAAATTCTCCGTTGCCGGGTTGAACACAGTGCCACGTGATCTTCCGACCATTCGTTGGATGCTTCCGGATCTTTTCGAAACAATCCTTCGCCCGAACAAGGCGCATCTACAACAATCACATCAAAAAATCCATTTAGTTTTTGAAATGCTTCCGGGTCGCTATTGGTAACAATAACATTCGCACAACCCCATTTCTGAATATTCTCGGCAAGTATTTGAGCCCGCGATCGGATTACTTCAT
The DNA here is from genome assembly GCA_044229915.1 of Cyclobacteriaceae bacterium. Taxonomy (GTDB): domain Bacteria; phylum Bacteroidota; class Bacteroidia; order Cytophagales; family Cyclobacteriaceae; genus ELB16-189. The sequence goes on along the minus strand of JBGASB010000001.1, from coordinate 295,132 downwards.
TGGAAACCAAGATTGAATCTTTATTGATGAGACTTAACAGGTGAGTTGATTTTCCACCCGGAGCTGCACACAAATCAAGCACCCGTAAAGGTTTGTCAAGTTCTGTTGATAGCCTTAATGCCTGTTCTAGAAACATGGAGCTAGCTTCCTGCACATAGTATGCGCCTGCATGTAAAGTAGGATCTAAAGTAAATGAAGGGCGTGTGGGCAGATAATACCCAAATTCAGTCCACGGTATTTTTTTGCTAGTGCGCAACTTACTTTTATAGGGATTGATCCGGATACTAACCGGCAACGGTTGTTCATGGGACCTAATAAAATCTGGCCACTCATCCCCAAGGGTTGACTTCATTCTTTTTTCAAAGGCTGGAGGAAAAATGCCCGGCATGTATTTTAGATCGCTTTATTGCGGTGGTAAGAAAAGAAATTAACTTGTGAAAGTAACTGACATTTATGATAAAGGCTAACGACCCCGCACTCACCAGTTGGATAGAGATACCGAAGGGTTCTGACTTTCCCATTCAAAACTTGCCCTTTGGAATTTTTAAGACTAAGTATTTATCAGCCGTAGCGGGTGTAGCAATTGGCAACCATGTATTGGATTTGGTTTACCTGCATGAGCATGGTTTTTTTGATGGGCTTGGATTGCCGTCCGGAATCTTTAATCAAAAATACCTGAATGACTTCATCGCTCTTGGCAAACGGAAAACTCGCGAAGTGAGGGAACGAATTTCCGAGTTACTACAGAATACGAATGATGAATTACAATCCAATGTAGGAGCCAGAGAATTGGCATTGATTCCTATGGATGAAGTGCAAATGTTGCTTCCGGTTAGGATACCGAACTATACGGATTTTTACAGCAGCGAGGAACATGCCACGAATGTGGGATCTATGTTTCGCGATCCGAAAAATGCCTTATTGCCAAACTGGAAACATCTCCCGGTAGGCTACCATGGCCGCGCTTCGTCCATTGTAGTTTCAGGCACGCCTATTCATCGCCCTAAAGGGCAAATAAAACCTCCTGACTCGGATCAACCAGTTTTTGGACCTTCACAAAAATTGGATTTCGAATTGGAGATGGCCTTCATTACCTGTCAGGATACAAGATTGGGCACATCCATTTCCACCAGCAGTGCGGAGGATTATATTTTTGGATTTGTTCTTTTCAATGATTGGTCGGCACGCGACATACAGCAATGGGAGTATGTACCGTTGGGTCCATTCTTAGGTAAGAATTTTGGCTCAACCATTTCGCCCTGGATTGTAACGATGGACGCACTGGAGCCTTTTCGTGTTAAAGGTCCGGAACAATCTCCCAGGGTGCTGCCCTATCTGGCAACCGAAGGGGAAAAGAATTTTGATGTAACCCTGGAAGTATTAATTCAACCCGGGAAATCAGAGGCAACACCCGTGGCGCGATCAAATTTCAAATACGTGTATTGGAATGTGAACCAGCAATTAGCCCATCACACCCTGAATGGATGCAATATTCAGGTGGGTGACCTATATGCTTCAGGTACCATCAGCGGGCCTTCGCCAGGGTCTTTCGGATCCATGCTTGAATTGTCATGGAATGGACAGCGACCACTTCACCTCACGGATGGATCGCAGCGAAAATTCATTGAAGATGGAGACACTGTAATCATGAGAGGCCATGCTGAAAAGAATAATGTACGGATTGGCTTTGGCGAGTGCAGCGGAAAAATTTTACAAGCCTTATGAAATCGGGTTTAATGTTCTACGGTTTTATTGGATTATTAACCGGGCTTGATGCGTTTCTTATCTCCAACCCGAATTTATTGGGCAAACTTGGTTTCATCATTTATAAATTTAACTACCTCCGCACATTTCCACATGCCCTGCTTACGGTTTCAGTGGTTGTTGGGGTTTTTATTCTAATCACAGAAGGACTGGTTCTGGTTATAAACAGGCAAATCTTCAAAAGGAGTTTATCACGATTGTTTATAGTCATTATTATTTTATTAATGGCAGTACTGGTTAAGACCGAACTTGATTTTCAAAGTTGGTCGTACCATCACACAGGTTATAAGCTTAGGTTCGGAGCTTATCTTCTACCAGTAATCTTGATACTTGTTGTACTGCAAGGGTATATTCGGGTTCGCACCAAGCCGACATCCTCCGAAGGCATCTCAAAACCTTAACTTTGTTTTTATGATTATAGACCCTGCCGGGTTACCAGTACCCAAACTTCAATCTTATTTGCAAGGTGCTGTGGCACCCCGACCCATCGCGTTTGTAAGCTCGGTTGACCTGAATGGGAATGTAAATCTTAGCCCCTTTAGTTTCTTTAACATGTTTAGTATGTACCCGCCCATCTTGATCTTTTCGCCATCCAGGCGGGTGCGCGATAATTCAACAAAACACACGCTTCACAATGTATTGGAAGTACCTGAAGTAGTAATTAACATCGTTTCGTATCCGATGGTTGAACAGACATCTTTGGCGAGTTGCGATTTCCCGCAAGGGGTAAATGAATTTATTAAAGCCGGCTTCACCCCGGTTGCTTCTCAGAAAGTAAAGCCACCCCGGGTTTTGGAATCCCCGGTATCCTTTGAATGTAAGGTTAATCAGGTGATGCCTCTGGGTACTGAAGGCGGTGCTGGCAATCTTGTTATTTGCGAGGTGCTTCTGATGCATCTTCAGGATCAAATACTGGATGCGGATGGTCGCATCGATCCGCACAAGTTGGATGCGGTTGCACGCATGGGGCAGGACTATTATTGCCGGGCATCCGGGGAAAGTGTTTTTGTAGTTCCAAAACCCAATGAGAAGGTGGGTATTGGCATAGATCAACTTCCTGACAGTATCAGAAAAAGTAAAATCCTTACGGGAAATGATCTTGGGCGCTTAGGGAATATAGAGAAATTACCAAGCGAGGAAGAGATCAAGCAACTGCAATCTGAAAAAAGCTGGAAGGATGCAGCGGCTAAAGGAGAAACAGAGATGCATCGGTTGGCGCAGAAATATCTGAAAGCAGGAAGGGTAGAAGATGCCTGGAAGGTTTTGTTATAGGGGAAAAAGTTGGAGCCGTCTCTGACTTTATTAAAATTCTAAAGACCTTCATTTCGGCTTTTGAAGTGCATTAAAACAGGGATACTTACACAAGTATTCCTCCCCATTATTATTGTGTCGTAGTCAGCACGGTCTGCTAAATATTTGGCAACGCCAATTCTTTCTCCCACGAATCCCCTTATGTCCCCATTAGGGCCTCAAATAAATCCGTCTAATGAAGTTGACTTATATTTTAAAGAGGCATTTGCTAGGATGTCTCTTTTAATTTACCTCTCCCCAAACAGGTCACCAATTATGAATTTGATGCACATCAGTTTGCATTGGGTGCAATCCTCTCCGCATTGTATACACACCAATTGTGAATTGATAATGACATGGTAAGTTGCTTCACAAAACCCAATCGGAGTTCGAGCGGACACGAACCATGGATAAGAAGAAGATCGGCTTTACTATCCAAAACAGAATAATCTCAATACCCCACCGAGGCCCGTTTTTGAAACAACGGACGCAGTACGGTACGATCTAATACAACGAGAGCCAGCGCCAGATTCAAAAAGATAATTACATTCACCAGAATTTTTCCGTTGAAAGGAATAGAGAAGGTAGTCTCCTCAATCCATTTGTTTTTAATCGGGGTGGTATCTACCAGTAGTGAAGTATTGGTCTGATCAAATACGCCATTGGACAATAACATCAGAGCCAGGCCGGAAGCGATGATTACACCTATGAGTAACAGCAATCCCTTACGGGGCGAGAGCAATGATTTCACCGGTTGGCTATCCAATCCGGCCATTACCTTTTGAGTAAATGTTTTGGAAGGAGTTTCGAAGGTTGCCTTGCGTACGAGAAAAGTCCGGATGCTTCGCACTTCTTCCAACCGGTCTTTCAGAGCAGGTGTACTTTGAAGTTCGGCTTCCAGTTTTATTTTTTGCGAGGCTTCCAATTCGCCATCCAGGTAGCGCAACAGTTCCTCTTCTTTGGCAGGTGATAATTTATTCATATCCCTATAAAGTTAATGCTTCTTGTTTTAATAACCCTTTCAATTCATCGGCCAGCCGCAACCGCGCCCGGTGTATGCGCACTTTGATGGTATTAATATTCTGTCCCATCATCTCCGCCACTTCTTCCATATTAAATTCCTTAATGTAGAATAATTGGATCGCCAGCCTGTCGGCCTCATTCAACCGGTTCATTGCTTTTACGATAAATACCTGTTTATCATCTTGTTCAGTTTGGTGGTCAGCCCGCTCCGAATACTCAATAATACTGGTTTCGATACTCTGAAAAGCCGGCTTTGCCTTACGTTTGTAGCTGATGGCCGTGTTAAACACGATCCGGTACAACCAGGTACTAAACTTAGCCTGCCGGTTAAAACTTTTCAGGTAATGAAAGGCTTTAATGAAACCATCCTGAGCAGCTTCTTCCGCATCCGGCCTGTTTTCGAGGATTTTCATGGCAATGGTGTAGGCATAACTTTTATACTTATCCACCAGGGTGGCATAAAGCTGCTTTTCCCCCGCCAAAATCCGGTCTATGAGTACATATTCGTCTTCCGTTGTGATCACGGCCTTTGGACGCTTAATTTGAATTCGAAGTTACATAAATAGTTGTTGGTTATTGGTTGTTCGTTATTCGTTGTTGGTTGTTCGTTGTTGGTTATTCGTTATTCGTGGATTCGCTGGTTTTTTTTCAATCCTCTGTAACCGGCCAATACAAGGCTGCGTCATAGAGGCAAATTAACAATTACACGTATGAACGAAGACGCAATAATCATCCCCGCACTTGGTATTATGTTGCCAATCATTATAACCCTGGGCGCATTTGTGATGGTGGTTTATATCCGCAAGTATGACAACATTGAACGGATGGCCATTATCGAAAAAGGACTAAGCCCCGATCTCTTTAAAAAAGAAAGACCTACCTCGGGAGTCTTGCAGGCATCGTTGTTGTTTGTAGGCGCAGGCCTTGGATTGCTGATCGGCTATTGGCTGGATAGTACTTTTGACATGGAAGAAGTAGCGTATTTCTCCATGATCTTCATCTTTGGCGGGTTGGGGTTAGGATTAGCCTACCTGATTGAGGAGAAGAAAAGAAAGTAAGCGGTCCTTGCAGTTCTTAGATCAAAAGTCTCAGAGATTACCCCTGAGACTTTTTTTATTCAATAGATCCACGGGATTATCGTTTTGGCGGCCAGGTATATGATTGTAACAGAAATAATGTTCATAAAAATTCCAGCCCGCATCATGTCTTTTACTTTCATATGACCACTTGAAAATACGATTGCATTCGGAGGGGTGGCAACGGGAAACATAAAAGCCATACTTGCTCCCAGGGCTACAGGCATTCCTAATAATATCGGGTCCAATCCAAGATTCACAGCAATTCCGAAAACTACCGGGATGAAAATCTGAACCAGCGCTACGTTGCTCATAAGTTCAGTGATAAAGACTGAAGCTGTGATCAGTCCCAACAGCAGCCAGTTAACAGACGTACTTTGTTCGGCAATCCGCGCACCTACTGCCTGAATGATTCCGGCATTCGATAAGCCCTGAGCCAGACATAACCCACCTCCAAATAGAATCAGAATTCCCCACGCGAGTTTTTCAGTATCACGCCAATGAAGCAGAAACGTAAATTTTTTTAGGTTGCTGGGCGCGATAAACATTAACGAGCCACCGCCCATGGCTATGTTGGTATCATTCAAAATTTCTTTGCCGAATAAAACGTTGAGTGGTTGTTGAAAGATCCAGAGCGAGCAGGTAATAGAAAAAATAACCATCACGAGTTTTTCCTCATGTCGGATTGCTCCTAACTCTGCCAATTTATTTTTGATCAGCGAATCAGCCCCATAAATTTTTTCCAGTCGATTGGGAAATAACCGGGTGATAGTAATATAACATACGGCAAGCAAGAGCAGACTTAAGGGGACGCCAATCAACATCCATTTTCCAAATTGCATTTTCTGATGATAGAATTGATCGAGTAACCCCACAAAAACTACATTGGGAGGTGTGCCAATGATCGTTGCAATTCCGCCAATGTTAGCTGCATACGCGATCACCAGCATGAGTCCGATGCCGAAGTTACGTTCACCCACCGAGGTTGTTTCGGGTGTATTGTTTCTTTCAGTGCTCAGCAGGTTAATTACCGAAATGGCAATGGGCAGCATCATCATGGCCGTAGCCGTATTACTGATCCACATGCTGATAAAGCCGGTGGCAATTAAAAATCCAAGGATGATCCCGTTGCCCGAGGTGCCCGTAATCCTGATAAGATTCAATGCAATGCGTTCATGCAACCGGTGCTTCTCTAATCCCAGTGCAATCATAAATCCACCCGTAAACAAAAAGATGATTGGATTGGCGTAAGGAGCTGCGGCTTCACTCATTTTCATAACCCCAAGAAAAGGAAACAGGATTAAAGGGAGCAAGGCTGTAATAGGGACGGGAGCCGCTTCGGTGATCCACCAGATGATCATCCACATGGCAACTGCGAGTACTTTATAGGCTCCGGGTGAAATGAAATCAGAATCTACCAGTAGAAGAATAAGCAGAAACGAAATGGGGCCTGCTAAAAAGCCAAACCGTTTTATGGAAACTGAACCTGAACTTTGACTTTCTTCCATGGATTATAAAAATGTAAATAGGTCATCAAAGTAAAGATTCAAAGAAGGTAATACAAGCGTTGTTTTACTGCCAATAAAAAAAGCGAGCCGGGTGGTCTCGCTATCGGTTTATGTAGTTAATCTTTCTTATCCTTGTCCGCCATCTGTCGGTGCTTTAGGGTTAGCAGGTTTAACTACAATGGTGCGGCCATCTAATTCTGTTTCATTCAATGCAGCGATGGCCTGTTTGGCTTGCTCATCATTTGGCATCTCAACAAAGCCAAATCCTTTTGACCGACCGGTGTCGCGATCTTTGACAATTTTTGCAGAAGAGACTTCGCCAAACTTTGCGAAGGCTGCTTGTAGTTCCTCAGAGCGGGTCTTGAAGTTCAATCGGGCTACGAAAATGTTCATAATAGAAGCGAAAATTAAATTGAATTTTGATTTTGAGTGCGGCTAAACCCCATGGAGTTTAAACTCACCCATGACCAAAATAGAGATTTATCCCAATATTTTCAAGCCGCTTCGGTAGTATTGACTAGGACTTCATCAATTCGCGTGCGTTTTCAAGGGCCAGAGCCGAAGGTTTGGCACCCCCAATCATTTGAGCGATTTCAACGATCCGGTCATTATCGGCCAATTTCCGCATAGATGTGATTGTTCGGGCTGAGGAATTGTCCTTAAAGACAAAGAAGTGAGCATCGGCTTTTGCGGCAATCTGGGGCAGGTGGCTTATGGCAATAATCTGGTGGCGTTGCGCTATTTCCTTCATCCGGTTCCCTAACCGAATGGCAATTTCACCTGAAACCCCGCTATCAATCTCATCTAAAATAAGTGTTGGCAAAGCGGTCTTTTCAGCCATAATGTATTTGATGCTGAACATGACCCGCGAAAACTCACCGCCCGATGCAACCTGAGCCAACGGCCGGGGCGGGATGCCTTTGTTAGCACTAAAGAGTACTTCAACAGAATCTGATCCTGTTGGTCCAGGGGCAAGCGTTGAATGTTCGATAGCAAGAGAAGCATCAGGTATTCCTAATTCTTTTAACAGTTTAGTAAGTTGGTTGGTTAGGGGAGTAAATGTTTTTTGTCGCGACTTACTGAGATCGGCAGCTGCCTGAGTAAGACTTTTCTCAGCCTTGGTTAATGCATCTTTTGCACGGGTCAGTAATTCGTCAAGGTTGTTGGTCTTGTCCATTTTTACTTGAAGCGAATCACGCAGTTCAATTAATTGGGCAATGTCTTGCAACCGGTGTTTTTGCTGGAGTTGATAAAGGATACTAACCCGATCTTTTATTTCCTCGGAATGTTGTGGATCGAATTCTATTTTTTCTTCCGCTTGTTCAATCTCCTGTAAAATATCATCCAGTTCAATGCGTGTACTTTCTATCCGCTCAAGAAGATGATTATAGTCGGGCGAATAAGAAGCAATGGAGTTCAGTTGATTGCGCACCGCAGACAAGACGGAGTTCACAGAATTATCAGAGCGCTCCAGGTGGTGAATGATGGCATTAAACTGGGTTTTGATCTCTTCCGCATGTTCCAGGATCTTAAGATCGGATTCGAGTTTTTCAAGCTCCCCTTCTTTGAGATCAGCTTTTAACAATTCATCTAATTGAAACGAAATGAAATCGGATTCTTTTTTCAGTGCAAGGGACTCGTCCTTTAATTCATTGTAAGCCTTTTGGGCTTCAATAAATTTTTTCCAGTGTTGCGAATAAGTTTCCCGTAAACTATTGTTAGAAGCAAATGAATCAATCAGGTTAAGTTGAAAAGATTTCGTTCCCAACTCAAGTGTTTCATGCTGCGAGTGAATATCCATTAACCGCGAACCGATTTTTCGCATTACCTCTAATGTCACAGGTGTGTCATTAATAAAAGCCCTGCTTTTTCCTGCCGGACTTATTTCCCTACGGATTACAGTTTGATTTTCGTAGTCCAGGTTTTCGGACTCGAACAGTTCGTTAAGAGAATAAGACGAGATATCAAAGACTCCTTCCGTTACACACTTTTCATTTTCATCCCACAATGTCTTGCTGTCTGCCCGGTTTCCTAACAACAAACCGATGGCTCCTAACATAATTGATTTTCCGGCACCGGTTTCACCGGTAATCACATTAAGCCTGGTGGAAGGGGTAAACTCCAGGTATTTGATCAATGCATAATTTTTTATGGTGAGATGAGTGAGCATCCGGTTCTCAGCTATGAACCTGTAAATTAATTACTGGGCTCTTAGAAACTAACTAGTTGGAAATGATTTTTTGATAAATATTCCGTTTTGGATCAATGGAAATGAGGATGTCATAGGCTTCTCTTCGCACCTGTAAACTTCCTTCCGAGAAAACATTAACCAGTTCGGGGGCCTTGGCATCCAAAAAGGAGATCACACCAATTGAATTCGGATAGATTAGCCAGACTTTTTTTAAGTTTTTCAAAACTTCCAATATAATGTCACGACTTTGATCAGGTGTTTTATCGAAGGTATCAAGCGCAAGCCGATGATAGCGATATGTATTTTTTCGTAGCTCCACCATTTGTGGATTGTTTAGATTTTCAAGCAGAGCGTATCTGTTTCTATTGTTACCCAAGGCAGTCCAGCCGGCCCGGTTAGCAGGTTGAGCATTATTCACTACGATCAATGCCTTTTGAACAAAGGCACTACCGCCTTGCTCACTGAAAGAATCATAGTCCAGCGCCAGCACTATATAGGCATAGAATGCGAGCATCGAAGTAAGATTGCTGATAAACGTGTTGTCGTTGTATTCGAGGGGCAGTGATTCGATGTATTCGAACTCCCACTCGCGGTCGGCAAAATTGAACAACACGGTTTCATAGTTACTGTTGTACACGGGCCGGGCTGCCGTAATCTGTGCACTTGCTTCGAAGTTGCCAATCGATGGCATTTTGCTGATGTTAAGAAAAAGCGTACAGTTAATTTTTTCGTAATTCTTGTAAGAGTCGTTCGACCATTTTCGTGAATTTAAAAAATTGGCGAATGCACGTTCCATATCCTTAAATACAGCCCTGTCGGTAGTTTGGATTTGGTCTGCGTTTACGCTCACTTTAAAATTGAGTTCCTGCGCGAGCCCAATGGTTTGGATTAAAAGAAGACACGTAAGAATCCGGATTTTAGGCATGGGTATGATCTATAATCGCTCTAACGATATCCCGGGCTACTTCTTTTTTAGATTTGAGATTAAATTCCTGTACCTGCTTGCGGCTGTCGATCAGCGTGATTTTATTGGTATCATGACCAAAACCGGCACCTGGGTCCTGAAGTGAATTTAAAACGATAAGGTCAAATTTTTTCGCTAACAGTTTCTTTTCGGCATTGGCGCGTTCATTTTCTGTCTCCAACGCGAAACCCACAACAACCTGACCATTGGTTTTCAATTTGCCCAACTCAGCTGCTATGTCTTTTGTATTAACCAATTCGATGGTCAGAGGTTGATCTGTTTTCTTGATTTTTTGATTTGCCTGGTTGGCAGGTTTATAATCTGCTACCGCAGCTGAGAGCACAGTGATATCTGCCGAGGAAAATCGTGAGACACAAGCCTGGTACATTTCTTCGGCTGAAGTAACGGGTACCACCTCTATTCCTGTATTGAATACTTTAACATGCGTTGGTCCAGATACCACGGTTACTTTTGCACCCTGAACGGCTAATTCTTCAGCAATCGCAAAACCCATTTTTCCGGTGGAGTGATTTCCGATAAAACGAACCGGGTCAATCGCCTCGTGTGTTGGGCCGGCAGTAACGAGGGCGCTTTTTCCCGCAAGCGGTCCAGAGGAAAAGAATTGATTTAAATGATTCACAATCTCTTCGGGTTCGGCCATCCGTCCGGTACCAACCAATCCACTGGCCAATTCTCCATGGTTGGGATTGATCTGCCGATTTCCCCAGGCTAAGAGCTTATCAAGGTTATTTTTTGTTGAAGGATGCTGAAGCATATCCAGATCCATAGCCGGAGCGAAAAACACCGGGCATCGCGCTGAGAGATAGACAGCCATTAAAAGATTGTCGCAGATTCCCTGGGCCATCTTGGCAAGCGTGTTGGCAGTAGCGGGTGCAATCACCATCGCATCTGCCCAAAGGCCTAACTCAACATGATTATTCCATTGCCCTGTTTCGTCTTTACTGAACGTTGTTAATACAGGGTTCTTCGAAAGTGTGGCGAGTGTAAGGGGAGTAATAAATTCATGGGCAGAAGGCGTCATTACGACTCTTACTTCAGCTCCACTTTTTACTAACAAACGGGTAAGAATGGCTGATTTGTATGCAGCAATACTGCCACTTACTCCCAGCAGAATTTTCTTCCCCGAAAGCATCCTTATTCAGGTTTTGCCTCAGGTTCGGTTGCTGAACGAAGACGATAGTTAAGCTTGCCTTCCAAAAACTCTTCAATAGCAGTGGAAGTAGGCTTGGGCATGCGCTCGTAGTAACGAGAGATTTCAATCTGCTCACGGTTTTCAAAAACTTCTTCCAGGTTGTCCACGGTAGTAGCAAACTCAGCCAATTTGTTATTCAATTCTTCTTTGAGATTGACAGCAATCTGACGGGCACGCTTTGATATCACTACAACAGACTCATAGAGATTTCCTGTTGGAGCTGCTATTTTGTCTACATCACGTGTTACAATAGATGGTTGAATGGCCATAATTTTAAACTTTATTGGGTTTTAACTTATTTACTTTTGCGAGACTCTCTGAATAATAGCGTTCTGCTTGTTTGAGAAACTGACTTTCCGGAAAATTATCTACAAGTTCTTTATAAAATTCCAGGGTAGTGGTATAGCGTTCTAACTGCTTACTCGGAATACTTACATTCGCTAATTCAAATTCGGCTATTACCTTTAGGTAGGCAGCTTCTTCAAGATATTTTGAGTCCGGATAGTTTTGTTTGAAATTGTCGAAAGCTTCCACGGCAGCACGGTACATTCTTAATTTTATATACTGTTTAGCATTTTCAAACCCTTTCTTTTCCAGTTTTTCCTGACTCGTAGTAATCACTTCTACCGCCTGGTTCATAAACCTACTGCCAGGATACCGGTTCAAAAACGTCTGCATGGCATTCATGGCTTCAATACTGCTGCTTTGATCTTTTTTAAAGTCAGGAGAGGATGCATAGAGTGAGTAGGCATACATAAAATAAGCTTCTTCCGCCATTGAACTACGTCCATACGTTTCATAAAAAGTTTTAAACTGATCAGAGGCCAGTAAATATAATTTCTCATTATACTGGCAATAGGCCAGGTTAAATTCCACCTTTTCCCCCTCAGGCAATCCACGCACGATAGGTAAAATTTGCTCAAACAAAATGGATGAACGATAGTAGTCCTTCTTGGCATAATAGTTCAATCCCGCCTCATACTTCACACGCCAGTCTTCACTTCTTTCTATTTGCCTGAATTTGCTGCAAGAGATCGAAACCAGAAGAATTAGTATGCTTAAAATACCCCTTTGATAAAACCTCATACTCCCACCAATAAAGTGTCCTAATTTTCTTAAAATCAAGGGTTCTGTTATGTTTAAGCCTGCAAATATACGACAGGGGGTTAAAATAGCAATTTGAGCTTTGAGGCCAATAACGTCCGGGTGGTAGCCTTATTTTCTCACAATAAGCTTACGGGTTAGAACCCCGTTATTATCCAGGTATAGGGTGTAGAAATAGATACCAGAAGTAAAATCATCAGTCTGAAGTTTTATCCGGGTTTCCGAGGTAGGGAGGTCAATTTCATTCAACTGCTTGCCCAGAATGTTGTGCATGACAAGCTTAGCCTTCACATTTTCATCGTGAATCCGATATTCAATAAAGGCTTGATCTTGCACAGGGTTTGGATAAACATCCTGAATGGTAATCTCCTTGGATTGAAACAATATTGGCTTTTCAACTTTTTCGCGAATGGTTATTGCAACGGAGTATTCTTCGGTTTCCTGGGGACTGCCTTTGGGAAATACCTGAAACTTGAGAGAGTTCTGACTGCTTAGCATTCCCCCCTCCACCACATATACCAGTTGTTGAAGGGTTTCCCCGGGCTCAACTCGCTTTGAGAACTCATTAATTCCTGATTCCAGGCAATTTTTATCAAGGCAGAAATACCCTTTTTGAGTAGAACTTAAGTCGCCATGAAGCTTTCGGATGATATAAAATTGTGCCTTTTCAGAGTTATTTCTGATTTTAAGTGGGATTCTGAGGGTCTCTCCAATGGATCCCTGAAAGTTATCCTGCTTTTCGAGGAGGTCGAAATTTTGGGTCAGTCCGGGAAGGCTGATGATAAGCATCAATATGACAACAACCCAAGGTTTCATAACCAGACACACTTATTCAACTGAAAAGATATTACAAAATGATTTTTTAACCTACCGAAACAGAAAAAAATTCTAAGAATTTACAATTTTTCGGTATTCTCTATCGTTACCGGCCAGTTTTAACGACATCAGTTCTGGTGGGGCGGTATTTTTCCTTCCAATCAAAGCCCTTCAATTTTCTATCAGCTTCTTTTATTTCCTGGGGTGGAATGAAGGAGGCATCTGGCTTAACATAGGCACTCACATTATTAACGCTGCCTTTAACAAAGTTAATGCGCATGTTACTGCAGATCATTTTATTCATACCTGCCGTGTAGGTGACTTTGTATTTCTTTCCATCGGCTTCAAGTTCCTTTTCCTGCAGTGCATAATAGATGCTCTCCCCATTTCCCTGAACGGTTACATGACTGATCACACTGCCATCGAACAGGGCAATCATTCGTCTTCCCTTAATCTGGTTGAAATTTTCGAGAGAATCTTGTGAGGCAACAAACGAGTTAGTAATCATATACAACTTGTCAATCTTTTTATTTTTTAGTTGCATCCAGATTGAATCGGCCGTAATCTGGTTTTCGTCACTCCATAGAATTGGGTTTGTATAAAAATGAATGGTTGAGTCTGAAGCCGCATACACCAGCGAGTCGGCCACACCCTGTAAATCAGTCTTGTAAATCTTTACATGGTTATAAGCCAAAAGCCGTTTCTTCCGCGGATCCTTACTTTCTATAGAGACCAAAGTATCGGCTCCAATAAACAAGGTGTCCAGGTCATCCCCGATTTTGGCCACATAGGCGTTTCCATATACCTTGGAGATGCCACGTTTCTTGTCGTAGAAACTATCGTCACCAAAGATGAGCATGTTTTCCTCTTTGGAAGTCATCACTACTTTTCCCTTGGCCCGATACATTTTGCGGGCATCGTCAATGTCGTATTCATTGCCTTTGATTTTATACTCGGGAGTCTCGATCTGGCCCTGGTTAAGGGTGGAGTATTTTTGATTTGTATTGTAGAAACCATTCTTGTAAACTGCAATGGCACCTTCTTTATCTGTAACAGTGGTTAAATCGCGGAAATAAATGATCTTAGCCTTTGAATCGTATTGTAACGTATCCGATTTCAGAGTATAGTCCGGGTTAACACCCACGACATCAGTTTTGAAAGATGCCAGGTTGGTTCCGATATCATAGTACCCTTTCTTGCTGGTAAGAACATTTGTTGTGTCAACCAGTTTACCACCATTAAAATACCGGGCTTCATTTTGGGGTCGATCATAATCCAGGAAATCGGTATAAAGGGTTGCAATCCCTAGTTTGGTGAACACAACATTCCTTCGGAGGTAAGCAATTTTTTTGGTGCCATCATAAGACAATCCGTGAGAAGTTACATCCACCGAATCACCTTCGGTGATATGGATTTTTCCAAATGCTTCGACCCGGTTTTGAGTTTTAAAGAAGTGGGCAGAATCACAATAGATCGTAGTCTTGTTCTGAACGAACACTACATTTCCTATCACCCGGTCAAACCGCTGTCCATCTTTGATGCCGCCAATCAGGTTGTCTGCCTTTTTTAGTTTTACCCGCTTCTGGGCAACCGCGGCTGAGCCAACCAAAATCAACAGGATTATAAAAGTAAAGCGTGCCATGACGGGGCTCAAAAATAGATAAAAGTTATCTTTGAAACGGTGAAAGATAAATTTCTGAAACATCTTGAGGGGCTTGGCCTGCAACTCGGTGGCGATCGGTTGTTGCTTGCAGTAAGTGGAGGACTCGATTCGATGGTGATGTTGCATCTGTCTCAAACCTGTGGATTTTTGGTGGGCGTAGCGCATGTAAACTTTCAATTACGAGGTGCGGAATCCGAGGCCGATGAGCAGTTTGTAAAAAACTACTGTGCGGTACACAACATCCCTATTTTCGTGCAACGCTTTCAAACCAACAATTATGCCATGGAAAGGAAGTTGTCCATTCAAATGGCGGCCCGCGAACTTCGCTATGCGTGGTTTGATGAGTTACTTAATAAAGAAGGATTTAGGTATGTGGCCACGGCCCATCATTTGAACGACTCACTGGAAACAGTTTTAATTAATCTGGCGCGAGGAACCGGAATTGAAGGAATGGTTGGGATCCCCGTCAAAAGTGGAAACAGGATTCGTCCACTTTTATTTGCAACAAAATCAGAAATTGAAAATTATGCTGCTGAAGAAGGCATTGCCTGGCGAGATGACAGCAGCAACATGACGGACGACTATCAACGAAATTTTATCCGGCACCAGATTATTCCCGCATTGAAAAAGGTCAATCCCGCGCTTGATAATACATTCAGGGAGACGGTTTCTAAAATTCGAGGCGAGTTGGCCCTGCTTCAGCAGGATCTGGTTGTATGGAAAAAGGAGCATTGGGTTCAAGACGGTCAGGTTATCCGTATCAAAAAGAATGGGGTATCATTTGAAGGAGGTGCAGCACGTCTTTGGCATGGCATCAAACCTCTTGGTTTTAGTTATACCCAATGTGAAGATATCCTTCGGGCACTTCATGGTCAATCCGGAAAACAATTTATTACGCCCACTCATAAACTGGTTGTAGATCGCGACTTTTTGGTGATTACAGCCCAGCGGGAAATTCCGGAAGGAGTAGTTATTGAACCGAAGCAGGAAAAGGCTGTTTTGGGCACTTATGAAATGCGGATACAAATCACGTATGAACTAACTCCTTCTGTACAATCAGGAGTGGCCCTGTTAGATGCTGATAAGTTGAAGTTTCCCCTGATTTGGAGAAAATGGAAGCCGGGTGACTACTTTTTTCCACTGGGGATGACGCACCGGAAGAAAATCAGTGATTTCTTGATAGATAACAAGATTTCGGTAGGCGAGAAGGACTCGCTAACCGTACTGGAATCGGGAGGGGAGATTGTTTGGGTAGTGGGGCACCGCATCGATAACCGCTATAAACTTACCCCGGTAACGGGGTGTGCCATGTCACTATCCATTCATCCATATTTATCCCAATAGCTTTTTCTTTTGAATCCCCGAATGATAAATTGCGACCCGATTTGACAGACCTAATCTTTTAATATTATGAAAATAACAGTTGTTGGTGCCGGAAACGTAGGTGCCACTTGTGCTGATGTATTGGCTTACAAGGAAATTGCAAATGAAATTGTGTTAGTTGATATCCGGGAAGGTTTTGCCGAAGGCAAAGCGTTGGATATCTGGCAAAAGGCTCCGATTGATTTATATGATAGCCGCACTATCGGTTCTACCAATGATTATGCAAAGACAGCTAACTCAGAAGTAGTAGTGATTACTTCCGGGTTGCCACGTAAACCAGGAATGACACGAGATGATTTGATTACGACCAATGCCGGGATTGTAAAATCAGTTACTGAAAATGTGGTGAAGCATTCTCCAAATGCAATCATTATTGTGGTTTCCAATCCGCTGGACGTAATGACGTATCAGGCTCACATTACCTCCAAATTACCACGAACAAAAGTAATGGGGATGGCCGGTATTCTGGACACCGCGCGCTACCGGGCCTTTTTAGCGGAGGCGTTGAACGTGTCACCAAAGGATATACAGGCTATGTTGCTGGGCGGTCATGGCGATACCATGGTTCCGCTGCCAAGATATACAACGGTGGCTGGTATTCCGGTAACAGAACTTATTTCGAAGGATAAATTAGATGCCATCATTGAACGTACAAAAGTGGGCGGTGGCGAGTTGGTTAAATTGATGGGAACATCGGCCTGGTATGCACCGGGTTCTGCGGCCGCGCAAATGGTTGAATCAATTGTAAAAGATCAACGAAGAATTTTACCGGTTTGTATGCAGTTGGACGGTGAATATGGAATCAAAGATTGCTACCTGGGTGTTCCGGTGATACTTGGTAAAAATGGTATAGAGAAAGTAATTGAACTCGATTTGAACGATAAGGAAAAAACCTTACTCGAAACCAGTCGTAAGCATGTGAAAGAGGTTATGGAAGTACTTGATAAGCTGGGAAAGTAAAGTAAGTTTATGGTAGAAGTCTAAAGCTGGGTTAGTGCCCGGCTTTTTTATTTATAGCCAATGTATAGTAGCTCGTTGCGGACTATTCCATTTCGTTGCACGTTGGCTTCTGTGAGTTCAAAGGCAAACCGGTTGGCTTCTGCTTTCAGGCCGCTTCGTTCAATTCTCTTCGGGTAGTCTTTTCCAAACATGCGCACATGATCACTCTGACCAAAAGCTTTTTCACGTTCGCGCGGGTCTGTTATAGACAGATCTTCAAATGTAACTTCAGGAACAGGCGCGAAAAAGGGTACTTGCATAATCGCCCAGCCTCCTGGCTTTAGTACACGGTAAATTTCGCTCATCGCCTGGATATCATTTTCCACATGTTCCAAAACATGGTTGCAAAGCACAACATCAAAATGATTCTCCGGAAAGGGAATCTGGTGAATATCCATCTTCACTTTGGCCAGTGGCGATTCAATATCCGCGGTGATGTATTTTTCACCATGTTGTTTTTCAAAGCGCTTCATAAAACAAGGTTCGGGGGCAAAATGAAGTACATCCAACCGGGCTGTGAAGAAATTGGTCTTCTCTTTCAGGTAAAGCCAGATTAACCGATGCCTTTCAAGGCTCAGGCAGTTCGGACAAAGTGCATTGGGCCTCGGATTAATTCGACCGTAGGGAAGAAATTTCCGATAGTGACTTCCGCACACAGGGCATTCCACTTTATTTCCGGTATAAAAAATTCCTACCGCTTTTAGCCCGATACCACTGAAAAGTTGCAGGTATTTGCGGGGTACAAACCGAATAAGAAGAGAGATCACTTGCTTCATGGGCGGCAAAGGTAATATAGTCAATAGTCCATGGCAATTGGTCCAGGGTTGATAATCCATAAATTAGCTATCAACCTCGAGCTCTGGACTCAAGACATATTTTACTGTTCGCTAAAACTATTTCACTCAATCCTTCATCTTTATAGTGCAAATGCATTGAATCGATTCAAAATTGACAGTTTTAGTGGCCAGAACCTTACCTGACATAGCTATGATGCATTCGGATGCCCTAATCGCCCGGGCCCGCGAAGGGGATAAGAATGCCCAGGGTAAGCTCGTGCAGCTGTGGTATAAGCGCATTTATAATTTCGCTTATAAATTCTTCTTCGATCATGATCTGGCTATGGAGGCGGCCCAGAAAACCTTTATCAGCATGCACAGGAACATTGAAGGCCTTCAGGAAGTGCCCCGGTTTCGATCCTGGCTTTATACCATTGCTGTAAACTATTGCCGGGAGGAAGTGCGCAAGAAAAAGGCTAGCCGTTCCGTTTCCTTGCACGATCTGCGACCCGGAGAAAGTGACGAAAGCTACCGGTGGGAAGCCAGTAGCAACAGGGGCGAGAACCCGGAAAAGCAACTTCGTCAAACCGAGCTTTCAGACTTGCTGCAGCAATGCCTGATGGAGTTAAGCGATGAACAACGAGAAGTAGTAATTATGAAAGAATATGAAGGCCTGAAGTTTCGCGAGATAGCTGATGTCCTTCAGATTTCGGAGAACACAGTGAAGTCGAGAATGTATTATGGGTTGGATGGATTAAAGAAGATTCTGGAGAGTAAGAATATCACAAAAGAAACAATTGGTTATGAACTATAAACCGGACCAAGTCACCCTGATCTCCTATCTGTATGGAGAACTGGATGCAAAAGAAACAGAAAAAGTATTGGACTACCTCAATCAAAATCCCGAGGAGTTTAAGAAGCTTCAACAGGTGATGGATGTGCGAACTGCATTGAAGCATGTTGAAGATAAAGAAGTAATCGCGCCTCCGATCTTTATGGATCAGGGCGGGCATGCTTCCCGATTCTGGCAAGCAAGCTATTTTAAAACGATCATGAGTATAGCGGCTTCCTTCCTGCTTTTATTGGTGGCAGCACGGTTAATCGGTCCGGAAATTTCTTATTCAAAAGGTGAGTTAAGGGTTAGTTTCAATGGAACTGTTCCGGTTGAACAAAAACAAATTCTGCCGGCCAGCACCGGCCTTACCTCAAATGAGGTTCAGGAAATGATTAATACTTCGCTGATAAAGAACAACGAACTGATTTCAACCGGGTGGGAGAGTAATAATAAAAGGCTTCAGGCTTCATTGCAAACCAGCCTGGCATCTAACTCGGCTAAAATTGACGACCTGATGAAGGTGGCTTCCCAGGCATCGCAAGATCAGGTGCGCAGTTTCGTGGCCGGCTTACAGGAAGATAATCTGCGATTAATGAAAGATTATCTTCAATTATCTGCAAAAGATCAGAAAGTATATGTGGAAAACTTACTGGTTGATTTCTCCAAGTATCTGCAAGAACAACGCAAACAAGATCTGATGTTGTTTCAAACACGTATGAGCAGCATCGAAAAGAATACGGATCAATTTAAACAGGAAACAGAACAAATTCTGGCAAGCATTATCTCGAGTCCGGAGGGTACAATAAAAAAAGTAAATAACTATTAAAATACTATTGATATGAACAGAGCAGTGAGGATTATGGTGATGATGGGGGCGATGGTTTTTATAGCCGCGGGTGCCATTGCACAGGGAAAGGTAGATGAAGACCGTATGCAGCGTGATCTGGAGGTAACAGAAAATATTCTGAGTACATTGATTAAACAGAAATTTGAAAAACGGTCATTTTTTCCGGTAGAAATACAGGGCGAGTATCGCGAAGGGCATGGGGTAACCTATCGGTTGCCCTATGAATTTAATGGACCGATGGTCTGGGGTTTGGGGCCTGACATTGCTGTCCTGGACGGCCGCTCATTTAGTTATTCCTTCGAGTTTCCAAATGGAGAACAGGCTGAATTGGCTCGCGTTCTGGACGAAGATCAACGGGTTAAGACCGAAACAATCCGCAGTACGGGTCGTTCGAAAACACCCCCACGCAAAGTGAATATTGATAGCATCCGCGATGTAACAGCCGATAAAATCATTGAAGCCTGCAAGGAATTTATTGCTGAGTACGGTGACCTGATTACCCAACTGGCACCCAATGAGAGAATCATGATTACCAATCGGGGTGACGGAGAACGTCTTTGGTATGGTGCTTTTGTAAATGCCTCCAAGCCAAGTTATATCTCAATTGAAACAACAAAAGCAGAGGTTACTCAATTGAAACAAGGGAAAGTGAGTCGCGATCAATTTATGAAGAACCTGAAGGTGATCAACAGTGTGATGGATGATGAATTACAACCTGATTTGGAATTGCTCACGAGTATCTTTAATCGCTTATACCGAAGAGATCTTTCCAAGACATATTTCACCGAAGAAAATGTTTATTACGAACGACTGAAGGACTATGGTGTGATTTACTATATGGAAGTCTATTCCAGCAATCAAAGTGATTTTGACAGAAAATATGTTATGCCTACCATTGGGATGGAAGGGTTAAGCCAGGAGGATCGGGATAAGAAGGTGAAGGAATTGTATCCGCAATTTGAAAAGGATATGAAGGCTGATATTCTTGAATATGGTCGCACGGTGAAGAGCTTAAAGCCTGAAGAATTTCTGGTGTTCAACATCAAGCTAACCAAGTGTCAGCAATGTGGTATTCCTTCTTCTCTGGAGCTATCAGTGCAGGCCGATGTTTTAACTAATTATGGATTAGGTAAACTGACCAAGGAGGCTGCTTTGAGCAAGATTTCAGTTAAAAAGGGGAGCAATCAATAAATATGATAAGGGTGAAAGGATTGAATGAAATTGCCTTTCACCCTTTTTATTTGCCTTTTCTGTTTTTTCTGGTCATCCTTTGTAACCCTACAAGCTGATTACCAGTACTAGCTTAATACTAAAGTGCCCTTTTTACAGTTATCTTTAAACTAAACGCCTGGCTATGCAAAAGAAAAATGTACTTATCGGGGCAGGGATACTTGTCGTAATGCTGATCGGGTATTTTATATTAAAAGGCGATACGGCCAGCGAAGCAGCCTCCATTATGGCTACGGTCAAGCAGGGGCAATTCCGGATTGATATTGAAACAACCGGGGAATTGGAAGCCAAGAATTCTGTGAAAATTCTGGGCCCGCAGTCCCTCCGCAATTTTCAGATCTGGCAGGTTACCATCCAAAACATAATTAACGAGGGCACAGTTGTAAAGAAGGGGGATTGGGTTGCGACTCTGGACCGATCTGAGTTTCAAAATAAATTCACAGCAAAGCAGATTGAGCTTGACAAGGCCAATTCAAAGTTTAATCAGACTCAATTAGACACTACGCTTCAATTGCGGCAGTCGAGAGACGAGTTGATCAATCTCAAGTACGCAGTGGAGGAGAGTGCTATTGTGTTTGAACAATCTAAGTTTGAGCCCCCGGCCACAATTAAGCAGGTAGAGATTAATATGGATAAAGCCAAACGTGCTTATCAGCAAGCGGTTGACAATTATAAAATCAAAAAGAATCAGAACATAGAAAAGATGCGTGAGGTATATGCCGAATTACGCAAAGTGCAATCTGAGTTTGAAGGCATGACGAAAGTGCTTGAATCATTTAATGTACTGGCACCAGAGGATGGGATGGTGATTTATGAAAAGGGCTGGGACGGAAAGCCCATCAAGGCTGGTTCACAAATTCAGATGTGGGAACCCACGGTAGCTACCTTGCCAGACCTTACTACCATGATGTCGAAGACCTACGTGAACGAAGTGGATGTACGAAAAGTAAAAGTTGGCCAACCAGTGGAAGTTGGGCTTGATGCCTATCCTGATAAAAAGTTGACAGGTTCCGTGATTCGGGTTGCCAATGTGGGCGAGCAACGACCCAATTCAGATGCCAAGGTCTTTGAAGTAGCAGTGGAAATAAATGGAACCGATGCCACCCTCCGACCATCAATGACCACGAGTAATAAGATAATCGCCAGTGTTATTGACAGCGTGCTTTATGTACCATTAGAAAGCTTGCATAGTCAGTTTGATTCAATCACCTATGTATTTAAGAAAGACGGTCTCAATACAGTGAAACAGGAGGTGATTGTTGGCGAAACAAATTCAAATGATGCTGTTATCCTCGGAGGATTGGAAAAAAATGATAGAATATTTCTTTCGATACCCCCCAAGTTGGAGGAACAAAAAATTGAACTATTGCCTCAATTGAATGGAAAGCGCGGGAAGAAAGAAAAAGAGGAAGCAGTTACTCCGGATGTGAAGATTGTTTCCAACCCAAGCAACTAATCCGGTGACAATCAAAAATAGGTATTTCTCACCTCGCGTGTTGGCTAATCTGTACATTGCCATTGACGCGGTAATTGCCAATAGAGTACGCTCCCTGCTCACTGCACTCGGGATCATTTTTGGAGTGGCGGCCGTGATTGCCATGCTTGCCATTGGGAATGGTGCGCAACAGGAAATTCTGAATCAGATCAAGTTGGTTGGCGTCAATAATATTGTTATTAAGCCTATCATCGAGCAAAAGGAAGAAAACCTGAACGAGCAAGCTAATGGGAAAAAGGAAAAGAAGAAGTTTTCACCAGGCCTCACGATTCGCGATGTACACAGTATTAGAACTACAATCCCGGGATTGACTCGGGTGAGTCCGGAAATTATTCTTAATACCTACGTAATCAGAAACGGAATTCGCAGATCAGCTAAGTTAGTGGGTGTTGAACCAACGTATTTTGAGATCTATGATTTCCAATTGGCGGAGGGACAAATGTTCAATACCGAGCAAATGAAATTGGGGGCACCGGTTTGCATAATTGGCTCAGCCCTAAGAGGACGTTTTTTTCCAACTGAAAATCCGATTGGCAAGAGTATAAAAGTAGGACCGCACTGGCTTACTATTGTAGGGGTTATGCGTGAGCGGCTGGTTTCAGAAAGCAGCATTAGTAAGTTGGGGATTCGGGATTTTAACATGGATGTTTATGCGCCCTTACAAAGTGTTTTGATCCGATATGAAAATCGCGATTTAATTACCTCGGAAGCTCTGCGATTGGCAGCTATGCGCAGTCGCGGGATGGTGTTCACCTCATCCAGTGGTGAATCAGATGCAGAAAGTGAACTCGAAAAGAAAAATTACCATCAACTGGATCGCCTTGTAATTCAAGTAGACGAAACCACTAAACTTCAATCCACAGCCGAGATTCTCTCGCGCATGCTGGCCCGTAAACATTATGAGGTAGTAGACTTTGAAATTGAGATTCCTGAATTGCTATTGAAACAACAACAGCGAACGAACGATATTTTTAATTATGTTCTTGGCGCAATAGCAGGCATCTCGCTATTAGTAGGGGGCATTGGTATTATGAACATCATGCTGGCCTCTGTCCTTGAGCGCATTAAGGAAATTGGGCTGCGACTATCCATTGGAGCTCAAAAAAGTGACATCGTGCAGCAATTTCTTTTCGAAGCCGTGATGATCAGCGTAAGTGGTGGGCTGATTGGGGTTGTGTTGGGCGTAACCATGGCCTTTATCGTCTCCACCGTTGCCAATATTCCTACCATTGTTAGTTTCAGTTCCATCGTGCTTTCCTTTGGGGTTGCTGCCACGGTTGGTTTAATTTTTGGAATCGCACCAGCCCGCAAGGCAGCAATTCAGGACCCAATAGCTTCATTACGATATGAATAAGAAACTAATATTCGGAACACTCGTTCTGATCTCCCTTCAGGCAACGGCTCAAAATACCTTTAGCATTGAAGACATAATTGACCGGGCAAAGCAACAGTCTATTTTTTCGAAGCAAGCGGAAACGCAAAAGGAAACCAGTTATTGGCAATACCGTTCCTTTCGTACGAATTATAATCCACAACTCCGGCTAAATGGTAATCTACCGACCTATACAAATTATGTTGCCCCAGTGCGTCAACCTGACGGCTCATTATTGTATTTGCCGGTTAATCAGATAAATCCCAATTTAAACTTTGCACTGCAGCAGCCGATTGGACTAACAGGGGGAACTCTTTCAGCCAATACCAACTATAACTTCTTCAACGATATTTCTGCCGATGTAACTCAGTGGAGTGGTACAGTTATGAATGTTCAGTTATCGCAGCCCATTTTCGCGTATAATCCCTTGAAGTGGGATAAACGAATAAGGCCTGTAATGTATGAGGAATCAAAACGCTCTTTTGTGGAGCGTCAGGAACAGATTTCGCGCGATGCCGTAAGTTTTTTCTTCGATGTATTACGCCAGCAAGTGAATGAACAAATTGCACGATTTAACCTTGCCAACAACGATACTATCTATAAAATAGAACAGGGTCGATACAATATTGGAACAACTTCGCAAGACAAACTTTTGCAGGTTGAATTACAACTGCTTCGATCCCGGCAGGAGGTGGCCCAGGCCCGAATGGAACTGGAGAACGCACGACTTCAATTGCGCGCTTATATTGGCTTGAAAGATGGAGATGCTTTTTCGTTGGTACTCCCCGATAATATTCCTGGCTTTGATGTGGAGGTGGAAGAAGCCCTTACGTATGCCAAACTGAATCGGGCCGATTACATTGGTTTCGAACGCAGGAAAATGGAGGCGGAAAGTGAAGTGGCTCAGGCCAAAGGGCAGCGATATCAAACTACACTTACAGCTTCCTTTGGTTTGAATAATACGGGGTCTTCAGTCTCCGATTTGTACGACAATCCCTCTAAACAACAAATTGCCAATATTGGATTTAATGTACCCCTGGTGGATTGGGGACGGAGAAAGGCGCTTATGCAAACAGCGCTTGCCAATAAAAGATTAAGGGATTACGAAATTGAGCAAAGTAAAATAATTTTTGAACAGGAGATTATTACGAAAGTTCGACAGTTTGAAATGATGCGATTGCAAATAGAGATCACTAAGAAATCGGACCAGGTGGCCCAGGAGCGATACAACGTGGCACAAAACCGGTACCTGATTGGTAAAATTGATATCACCAACCTGAACATTGCGCTAACCGAAAAAGACAATGCCAAGCGAAGTTACCTCGATGCGCTGAAATCTTTCTGGACAGCCTATTATGATCTGAGGCGATTGACGCTTTATGATTTTGCCAATAAACAATTGCTATATACTCCTGAGGCGAACTGATAACCTATAAAGAGACTCCTCGCTTCCACGGAATAAAATCATCCTGATTTAAGAGAACTGCTTTCGGTTTAATTCTTCCGCTAGCTACCTCAATGATAAAGTCGAGAATCTCTTCGCCTTTTTGTTCTATCGTTTTTTCGCCAGCTATGATTGCCCCGCAATCTATGTCTATGATGTCCGGCATCTTTTTCGCAAGCTTCGTATTGGTAGAAAGTTTGATCACCGGGGCAACCGGGTTGCCGGTAGGAGTACCGAGACCGGTTGTGAATAACATGATGTTGGCACCTGATCCTGCCATGGCGGTGGTACTTTCCACATCATTGCCGGGTGTACACAAAAGATTTAAACCTGGTCTCCGAACATATTCACCGTAATCGAGCACATCAGTGATTGGTGAGGTGCCGCCTTTCTTTGCGGCTCCGGCCGATTTCATGGCATCTGTAATTAGCCCATCTTTGATGTTGCCGGGAGAGGGATTCATATCAAATCCCGAATCCACCAACTCGGCCGCTTTTGAATAAGCGCGCATCAGTTCGCTGAAGCGATTCGCTGTTTGATCGTTGATGGTTCGATTAATGAGTTCTTGCTCAACCCCACAGAGTTCTGGAAATTCAGATAAGATGGTTGTACCCCCAAGGGCAGCCACTAAATCTGATGTATGACCAATTGCCGGGTTCGCAGAAATGCCAGAAAATCCATCCGAACCACCGCACTCCAGACCTATCACCAGTTTGCTCAAAGGCGCAGGTTTTCGGGTTTGCTTATTTACTTCGGCCAGCGCTAAAAATGTTTCGCGAATGGCACGTGCCAGTAAATCTGATTCGGTGCCTTCTATTTGCTGTTCAAGTACAATCAACGGTTTAGCAAAATTCGGATTGTGTTTGTTTAGTTTTTCGCGTAGTATATCAGCCTGTGCATGCTGACAACCTAAACTTAATACAGTAGCTCCGGCTACATTCGGATTATTGATATACCCTGCGAGCAATGAGCAGAGTGCTTCTGAATCCTGACGGGTACCACCACAACCGCCTTCGTGTGTCAGAAACTTGATGCCATCCAGATTTTCGAAGAGTTTTGATTTTGATACACCTACAGAATCGTTGAGTGTAATACTTTTAATTGATTCAGTTTTCCCTTCGCGGTAAAGTTGAACCAATTCATGCACATAACTTTTGTATTCATTATGCTTTCCGAATCCGAGTTCTTCTTCAAAGGCTTGCCGGATTACATTTACATTCCTGTTTTCGCAAAATACCAGAGGTACTACAATCCAATAGTTAGTGGTTCCCACCTGTCCATCAGGCCGGTGATAACCCAGAAAGGTCTTGTCTTTCCATCGTGAGACATCAGGTGCGGTCCAGTGAAATGTTTTTGACTTTCCTGAAAAGTTAGCGGCCTGATGTTTTACATTTTGGGTAGTGATTGGTCCGCCAGCAGGGATTGCCGTTAACGCCTTACCCACCACCACACCATACATGATAATTTCCTCTCCTGGTGAAATTGAATTTATTACAAATTTATGTTTAGCAGGAATTGAGTGAGTAAGTCGAATAATGTTCCCGGATGTTTCAATTTCTTCACCGGCATTCAAATCACTAAGCGCGACCAGCACATTATCAGCAGGATTAATTTTCAGAAACTTATAAGCCATTATTAAAGTCTTTGAATTGAATGCACAAGGTATAAAATAGCACGTATTTATTTAAACCAAAGCCATGGGTTTAGACGCCAGCCACCTGGATAATGAACTGCCCTGACACGACAAAATTTCAGAAGGCATGCAAGAATCTGAAGTTTGTGCGTATTTTTATTCATTAAGAATTCTATGACCAAAAAAGTAGTCACGCTGGGCGATGTAATGATGAGGCTTTCCACACCAGGCTTCGCCCGCTTTACTCAGACTGAGACGTTCAAAATTCATTATGCAGGTTCTGAAGGGAATGTAGCCTCGGCATTGGCAGGTTGGGGAGTTCCCGCGATTCATGTCACCCGTTTTCCAGAAAATGATTTTGGAAGGGCAGCCACAGAATCCTTGCGAAAATTTGGAGTGGATACGGGTTCAATTATTTATGGAGACGAGCGCCTGGGTCTCTATTTTCTTGAGAATGGGGCGATGCAACGCTCTTCGCGTATTATTTATGATCGTTTTGATTCAGCCTTTGCTCACATTAAACCGGGTATGATTGATTGGAGTGAGGTGATGAAAGACGCCCGCTGGTTTCATTGGTCGGGAATTACTCCCGCTATTTCACAAGGGGCAGCGGATGTATGCAAAGAAGCTTTACTGGCTGCGCGGAAGCAAGGAGCTACTATTTCGGCCGATATCAACTATCGGAGAAATTTGTGGCAATATGGCAAACGGGCCATCGACATTATGCCTTCACTCATTGAGCTTTCAGATATTATCGTGGGTGGAGTTACTGATTTTGAAAATTGTCTGGGAATTACTGTTACTGATTTCGAAAAGGGATGTAAGGAGGTTCAGAAAAAAAATCCTGCTGTAAAGAAAATTGCGAACACACATCGTGAGTCTATCAGTTCATCACATAACAAAATAGAGGGAATGCTTTGGACAGGTAAGGAATTATTGAAGTCACAACCCTACGACCTCACGCATATTGTTGATCGGGTAGGTGCTGGCGATGCATTTATGGCAGGGCTAATTTTTGGGTGGATTCATGAGAAAACAGAAAAGCAAACGCTTGAATTTGCAACGGCTTCCTGCGCCCTGAAGCATTCTGTTGAAGGCGATGTAAACGTGTGTACCGTGCAAGAAATTGACGCAGTTTTGAATGGAGAGAATATTGGTAAACTTCTGCGATAAGGAATGACATTTACAAAGCAACAAATTGTTTCGGCTATGAAGGAGACGGGATTTATTCCCTTACTCTCTCATAACGATTCCAAAGTCGCACAAAAGGTTATGGAAGCCGCTTACCGCGGTGGTGTGCGTGTGTTTGAATATACTAACCGGCAACCTAATTCTTTTGAAGTGTTTGCACACTTATTGAAATCTGCTGAGGCACTTCCTGGTCTGATGCTGGGCATTGGTACCATCATGGATAAGGAAACAACGTTAAAGTTTATTGCAGCCGGAGCACATTTCATTATCTCCCCGATTCTCAATACAGAAATGGCATCAGTGTGCCACGAATACAAGAAGCTATGGATACCCGGTTGTGCCACGCTAACAGAAATTGTAACAGCCCAGCAACATGGGGCCGAAGTAATCAAAGTGTTTCCAGGTTCCGTATTAGGGCCTCAGTTTGTTTCGTCTATTATGCCGGTAGTTCCGGGTCTTCAGCTCATGATTACAGGGGGTGTTGAGCCCACCGAAAAAAGTCTTTCGGCCTGGTTTGGCGCTGGGGCTATGTGTGTGGGGCTTGGTTCACAGCTATTTACCAAAGAACTTTTTGAGAAGCAGGATTGGATTCGCTTAGAGCAAACGGTTCGGTATGTTTTGGATGTGATCAGTAGTGTGAGATCTAACCACATAGGAAACATAGGTTGAGTTTACGTACTATGTGAGCTTGTGAATATGTGGTAAAGAAGCTAAGGAGGCACAATAATCAAATCCCTTTATAGGTAAACGGAGAAATCTCTTTCAACCTTGCTTTCAATCCGGACTTTACGTCAAGGCTATCAATAAACTGATGAATACTTTCTTTGGTAATTTTCTCATTCTTCCGTGTAAGCGTTTTTAAGGCTTCATACGGGTTGGGGTAACCTTCTCTTCGTAATACAGTTTGAATAGCTTCTGCTACTACGGCCCAATTTTCTTCAAGGTCGTGATCAATAGCGGCTTTATTCAGCTCGAGCTTGCTGATCCCTTTCTCCAATGATTTCAAAGCAATAAAAGTATGGGCGAGTGGTACGCCCACGTTTCTCAATACGGTTGAGTCTGTGAGGTCGCGCTGCAAACGGGAGATTGGAAGTTTAGCGGAGAGATGTTCAAAAAGTGCGTTGGCCAAACCCAGGTTCCCTTCGGCATTTTCAAAGTCAATAGGATTTACTTTATGGGGCATAGCGCTCGAACCAATTTCACCTTCTTTGATTTTTTGCTTGAAGTAATTCATCGCAACATATTGCCATACATCACGACTAAAATCAATCAGTATTGTATTGATTCGTTTCAGATTATCGAAGAGCGCTGCGAGATTATCATAATGTTCAATTTGAGTGGTGGGTTGACTACGTGACAACCCCAGCTGAACTGTTACAAACAGATTAGCGAAATGATTCCAGTTAATTTCCGGATAAGCAATGTGATGCGCATTGAAATTACCGGTAGCACCTCCAAATTTTGCAGAATATGGAATGGTGTGCAGCAGGTCCAGCTGTTTGTGAATCCGTTCCACAAACACGTAGACTTCTTTTCCCAACCGGGTGGGTGAAGCAGGCTGTCCGTGGGTGCGGGCGAGCATAGCAATGTCTTTCCATTGCACCGATAGCGCAGTTAGCTCAGTGATTAAATTTTGCAGTGCAGGTTCAAACTCTCGCTCTATGAATTCCTTTAGTGACAGTGGAATGGCTGTATTATTGATATCCTGCGAGGTAAGTCCAAAGTGAATAAACTCTTTGTATTGGGAAAGACCGAGGCCCTCAAATTTTTTCTTGATAAAATACTCAACCGCTTTTACATCGTGGTTGGTGGTTTTCTCAATCTCTTTTATCGTTTCGGCATCTGCCTCATTGAATGACTCGTATATCGCACGTAAGTTGGCTTCAAGATCTTTTGAAACAGCGGCTAATTCTGGCAATGCGTAAGTAAGTGCAATAAAATACTCTACCTCAACCCGAACCCGATAATGCATGAGTCCAAATTCTGAGAAGTAGGAGACCAGTGGTTTCGTAGTTTCGGAGTAACGGCCATCCAGGGGCGAAATGGTGGAGAGGGAATTTAATTGCACAGTATACTTGTTAAGATTCAAAAATACGAAAGGTTTTGAAATGAGGTGGCTGGTTGGATTACCTAAGGTAGCCACCGATTGTATTAAACTTATAACTTCCTCGCTTGAAATCCGTATTTGATCTTTTTAAGAGATCACTTTTTCATAGTTTTGCGCACTTTATGAGTAGGCATCACCTCGTTACTTTACTATTTCTGTTTCTCGTTTCTGACCTGATGGCCCAAAACAAGCCCGGTATTGATTTGCCCATTTCGAAAGCACAGGGAGCAATTAAAATAGATGGTATTTTAGATGAAGAAGATTGGAAATCGACAGGAGCCGCAACTAATTTCTTTCTTAATTATCCGGTGGATTCTCTGCCGCCAGCTTTTCAAACTGAGGCAAGACTTACATTTGACGACCATTTTTTCTATGTGTCATTTGTTTGTTACGATGACAGCAAACCCACCGTGGTTCAATCGTTGCGAAGGGATTTTGAATGGTCTCTGAACGACAACGTAGGCATGTACCTCGATCCGTTCAATGATTTCACCAATGGATTCTATTTTACCATCACTCCTTACGGGGTTCAATCGGAAGGAATAATGTCCTATGGGGGGTCAGACAGAGAACAATCGTATAACAACAATTGGGATAATAAATGGTATTCGGCAGTAACCCGTCATGAAGATCGTTGGGTAGCTGAGCTGGCTATTCCATTCAAATCATTTCGGTACAATCAAAGCCAGCCAAATTGGAACATCACCTTTGTACGGCAGGACTTAAAACGAAATGAAGTCTCCAGTTGGATTGCCACACCTATCCAATTCATCCCGGCTTCCTTTGCCTATAGTGGTAAGTTGCAATGGCAGAGTCCGGCTCCGCATGCAGGTACAAACATTTCACTAATCCCTTATGCGGTTGCCTCTTCTTCAAAAGATAATGAAGAAGGAACTTCTGAAAATACATTCAATGCCGGATTTGATGCCAAGGTGGCAATTACACCCTCCTTAAACCTGGATCTCACTGTAAATCCTGATTTTTCTACCGTAGAGGTAGATAAACAAGTAATTAATCTTACCCGTTTTGAATTTCAGTTTCCTGAGCGAAGACAATTCTTTTTAGAGAATAGTGATCTCTTTTCAGCACCGGGGTTCACTTCACTTACACAACCTTTCTTTTCGCGCAGAATTGGTTTGGCTACTGACACAACCGATAATCTGACCCGGGTTCCTATTTTATTTGGAGCGCGCATCAGTGGAAAATTAGGACCTAAATGGCGGGTTGGTCTTATGAATATGCAAACCAAAGAAACAAAGTCATTAGGGTTGCCAGCTCAAAATTATACAGTGGCTGTACTTCAGAAGCAAATTCTTGAGAGATCCAATTTTGATGTGTTTCTTGTTAATAAGGAATCCACCGGGCTGGGCGAGTATGACCCCACTAAGTACTACCACGAAAGCCTGGTAAACGAGGTATGGAATGGAACGGATAGCGTGACTAAACTCAATACCTATAACCGTGTTATTGGCGCGGATTTCAACCTGATCACTGCTGATAACATGTGGGGTGGAAAGGCTTATTACCATTACTCGTTTGATAATTTTTCTGAAAAGGATCGGTATTCATTTGGAGGCTTTGCATCGTATAATACGAAGCACCTTAGTTTAATGACCGGATTTATTGGACTGGGAAAAAATTATAATGCTGAAGTGGGTTTTGTGCCAAGCCTCGATGTGTATCCTGGTACAATTGGAGGTATAGCTATGGTTGATTATAAATTTTATCCAAAATCAGGGCCATTCGTGTTAATCATGCCAGGAATAACCTACGACAATAATTACATCCCGGACGGTACGCTTACTGACCAGAATGTTACGTTACGCTATTCCATGAATTTCAGGAATACAGCTATGTTAACAGCCTCGCTTAAAGATGTCTTTCAAAAGTTGCCTGCTGACTTTGATGTTCTTGACCCAGAGGGAGATTCGATTCTGCTGAAAGGCGAAGAATACGACTGGAATGAGTTTGAAGTTAAGTACACTTCAAACACACGTAAACTCTTTACTTATATGATTACCGTACGTGCCGGTGAGTTTTACAATGGTAACAGAACGGGAATAGCTGGTACTTTATCGTATCGCATTCAACCGTATGGTAGCATATCACTGACCGGTGACTACAATGATATTATTTTGCCGCCTGAGTATGGAAGTGCTAAATTCCTATTGTTAAGTCCGAGATTGGATTTTACGCTAACAGACAAGTTGTTTCTGACTACGTTTGTCCAATATAATGATCGCTATGACAATGTAAACCTCAACGCCCGGTTTCAATGGCGTTACAAACCAGCTTCCGATTTCTTCATTGTTTATAAGGAAAACTACCTGCCGGAACACCTGATGAGTAAAAACAGGGCTTTGGTGTTAAAGTTTACCTATTGGCTTAATATCTGATTCTAATCGCCTTTTGTCTCACGTCTTAGATCTTATCCTTTGGGATTGGTACTTTATCCGTAATTTTGTGTGAGTTTAATTCACATCAAGATGGCCTTTGGATTTTTCAAAAAGAGTGATAAAAAAGTGGAGACACCTGTTCATACCGGTCCTCATTATTTTGACTTGAAAGTGAAGTCTGTCATTCAGGAAACAAAAGATGCCATTAGCATCGTATTTGAGCAGCCTGAAAAAAAAATCACCTATAAGGCAGGTCAATTCTTAACACTCATTGCAACGGTGGGTGGCAAGGAAGTTCGCAGAGCCTATTCTTTGAGTTCGTCACCTTTTACAGATCCTGATCTTGTGGTAACTGTAAAACGCGTTGAAAAGGGCCTTATGTCAAACTGGTTGCCCGATAGTCTTAAAGCGGGTAGCACTATGAAGGTGATGGCACCTACCGGTCATTTCACAACGGAATACAAAAAGGAAAACAAGAGACACCTTATCATGTTTGCCGGTGGATCAGGTATCACACCCATGATGTCATTAATTAAGAGTACCCTGACCCAGGAGCCGGAAAGTATTTGCTCTCTCATTTATTGTAATCGCGATATTGACAGTATCATCTTCAAAGACGAATTTGAGAAACTCCAGATCACGCATGCAGGTCGTTTGCATGTGATTCATGTGCTTGACAATGCACCTATGAATTGGCAAGGATATTCAGGGCTTCTCAATCATGATATGCTAACGAAATTGTTTGAACGTATTCCCGATTGGGGAATTGACAAAACAACTTACCTGATGTGTGGCCCGGAAGGTATGATGAAGAATGTGGAGGCACTTTTAGCAGAAAGAAACATTGCGAGGGAAAAAGTATTCAAGGAAAGTTTTGTTCAAGGAACGATCGATAAAGAGGAAAAAAAGGCAGAAGTAAAATCTGCGGATGGAAAGAAGGCTCACGAAGTAACCATTCGCTATGACGGACAAGAATATAAATTTCAGGTTGAGCCTAACCGGACTATTTTAGAGACTGCTTTGGATGCAGGAATTGACTTACCCTATTCTTGCCAGAGCGGACTATGCACAGCTTGTCGCGGCAAAGCTTTATCAGGTCAGGTAAAACTGGATGAAGAAGAAGGCCTCTCTAAATCAGAACGTGAAGAAGGGTATGTGCTTACTTGTGTTGGTCACCCGATGACCGATGATGTGGTGATTGAAATAGGATAAAAATTGGATACCAGATCACAGGATCAGGTATCCAACCATTTTGATCTTGATTTATTTCCCGGTCCTGGTGAATTGTATACCATCAAAACTCACCTTCGAAACTTTCCCCTTTTCGTTCAACGTAAAACTGGTATTGATTTTTCCATACCAACGTTTGTCAAACCACCCACGGAAGGTATCATAGTGCCAATGACTTACCCTGGCTTTCAGATACTGGTTTGCAACCAAGATCAGGTCCTCATTTTCACGGGTGATTATAACTTCTCCATAAAGTGGATCGGTGTATTTACCGGTATAGTCGTCCAGCGATAAGGAGGGTTTTGTATCAACCATTCGGGCAGCTTCAAATGCTTTTTCTTCTTTATCTGCACCTGCCTGAATATTGCTATACAAAGTGTGAAACTCACCGCTCCAATCGCGTGTACCGCCAAGAGCGAAATGATCAAAGGCTTTGAACATTAAGGCATGACGCACTTCCGCATGATCATAATTTCCAAAAACATAGATAGCCAATTTGCTATCGGGCAACTGGCCGTGAATAGCTGTTTCTCCTGCCAGGCTTCCGGTATGGAAATTCACTTTTCGCCCTTTGTAATCTTGCTGAAACCAGCCCAGACTGTAGGTAGCCCAGTTGGGTTTTGTTAGTTGAGCGGTAGGATAAAACTGACTAGCCGTTACCATTACTTGTGGTTTGAATAGTTCAACCCACGTAGAAGGCTTTACCAATCGGCCTCCTGCATACTTGCTACTATCCAGCATGCAAAGTGCCCACTTGCTCATATCATCCACGCATGACCACACACTACCGGCAGGGCCAATAGCATCTGCATTGGTTCTTGTGATTACACTTATTTTATTTTCGATCAGGTAATGTGGATTCGATTGATTCGGATCGTTTACCATCTTCAGCATGGGGTAGGTACGGGTCATACCCAGTGGTTGGAAAATTCTTTTCTGAATGAACTCTTCCCAGGGTTGGCCGCTTACTTTCTCAATTACTTTACCTGCGTAGAGATAGAAAATATTTTGATAGATAAAGCTGGAACGCAACGAATAGCTTGGTTTCACCATTTTCATTTTTGATAATACCTCATCACCCGGTATGCTCATGATGCTCCAAAAGAAATCTGCATTGCCTACACCCGAGTTATGGGTAAACAAGTCTCTGATCTTAAGTTCGCGGGTTACGTAAGGGTCATATAATTGAAAATCAGGTAAGTAGTTAATTACTGCATCGTCCCATTTTACTTTCCCTTCATCGACCAGCATGGCCATACATATAGCCGTCATGGCTTTGGTGGTGGAGGCACAGGCAAACAAGGTTTGAGTGTCCACGGCATTGGTAGTGCCTAACTCCCGCACCCCATATCCTTTCTTAAAGAGAATTTTTCCATCTTTTACAACGGTAACGGCAAGCCCTGGAACCTGATAGAGTTTACGGGCACTTTCAACATAGGTATCGAAGGCTTTTATTTGTTGATCGAGATTTTGTGCCTGGGTTATTCCGGCAATCAGAAGGATAAATACAAAAAGTAATTTCTTCATAATAAATAGTTTAAAGTAGAGTTAGTCGAGCCAGTTAAATTCTTTTAATAGAGATAGCACCAATGCACGCTTTTCTTCTTGTAGCGTAGGAATGTTACACAGCATAATGTAAGTAATACCTTTTTCCGGGATACTAGCGAAATCACCATAAAAGCCACCTTGTGTTCCAGTGTGATAAATCATATTGTAACCCTCAGGAGTTTGCCCAATAAACCAACTGTACCCAATGAAGGCGGGAATATCACTGTTCCAAGCGGGATATTCTTTGACCACCCTCGAATCATCGATAATTTCGTTGGTTAAAAAACTGGCTTTTCGAATCGCCAGCTCATAGTTGGCCAGTTCTTCAACAGAACTCCACACTCCACCATTCCCTGCTGCGGCAAAGGTCGGTTCTTCACCATAATCTTTTTCGATGTATCCTTCCTTAGTTTTTAGATAAGCATGCGCAACTCCCGTGGTAGGATAAGGCCCATCGGTGATCACACTCGTTTTCATGTTGGCTGGTGTAAATATTCTTTCCTTTACTACATCCTGCCATTTTCTTCCGGTAACTTTTTCTATTATTAAAGCTAAACCATTAAAAGCTGGGTTGGAATATTCATACCTCGATCCGGGTTCAAATAATAAGGAATCATTTAATTTAATGGGCGCAAAATTTTCTTCGTCTTTTGCAGATAAAAGAAATACACTGTCCAGAAAAGCCCTGCGATTATCAGGTAATCCAGAGGTATGAGTGAGTAAATGATGAATACGAACCTTTTGTGCAATTTCTGGGTTTTTGAAATCCGGAAAGTACCTGGCTAAAGAATCGTTTAGTGAAACTTTTCCTTCCCGGGCCAAATCAAGAATGACATTTGACACAAAAGTTTTGGAGATAGAGCCCGTGTTAAATAATGTTTGCGGGGTAATTTTCTCTTTAGTGTTTAAATCTGCTAACCCATAGCCTTTTACGAAGATGATTTTTTCTCCTTTCATAACGAGTACGGCACCTCCAGGTCCAACGGAACTAAAAGATTCGGAAAAGATTGCATCCATCTTTTTATGGAAGGTTGATTTTTGACCGCAGGAGACAACCAGAACAACTAGTGCGAGAAGAACACCTTTTTTCATACATTATCTTCATTTATAATTTTAATGAGTGTTAATTTCATGTTTTTGATTTGAGGAGATGTTTTGCATCGTCCACTCGATACGTTTTTCGAACGGATGCTTTCTAACATGACAGTTCTGCTTGGTGCAAATTTTACATGAAAAGTCGAGGCATCCATCGGAATGGATAAATAACTCCAGTGATTCTCCGAATTCATTTCGAACTAAACTGGCCAGTGTATCAATATCCTTATGGGCTTCGTGTAGGTTTAAATACCACGGCTGTGTAAGGTGCGCATCAACATGAAGAATCGGTCCGAACTTGATAATCCGTAGATTGTGAAGATCAATCCAGTTTTCTTCTCGGT
Organism: Cyclobacteriaceae bacterium; assembly: GCA_044229915.1. Lineage (GTDB taxonomy): Bacteria > Bacteroidota > Bacteroidia > Cytophagales > Cyclobacteriaceae > ELB16-189. Next base: position 258,595 of record JBGASB010000001.1, on the reverse strand, counting down.
TAGCATTTAGAGTTGCTACCAATTTTACCAGTAATTCGTTGTCCGTTTCATCCATAATGCCAGCCACTGATTGGCGGATGATTTTATAGCCAGTTATAATAATGATCCCGGCAAAAAGAATTGCCACAGCGCTATCCAGCCATTGCAGATCAGTAAAGTAAATGAGCACTAAACCCACAATTATACCCAAGGTGGAGTAGGTATCGGTTTGAAGATGCTTACCGCTGGCAATGAGGGCATGCGAGTTGCTTTTTCTTCCTTCCCTTACACAAATGCTACCCATCAGGTAGTTGATGGCAGCTGTAAATGAAACCAGCAATACTCCATAATCTAATTGATGAAGTAGGCGTGGATGAAGCAAGGCATTGACGGATTCGTAAATAATTAGAATGCCGGCAATTAATATCATGGTTCCCTCAACTGCAGAAGAGATGAATTCAACCTTTCCGTGTCCGTAAGGATGATCGGCATCCCGTGGTCTGGCCGAGACAGTAAGACTGTAAAGCCCTAGAAGACCCGCAACCACATTGACAATGCTCTCCAATGCATCGGTAAGAATGGCTACCGAATGAGTTAGAAAATAGGCGGTTAGTTTAATAGACAGTAGTACAAAGGCCACCGCAACTACGATACGCTGAATCCGGATATTTTTGTTGACTTCCATCTGTCTATTTCTTTCTGATGATTCCCAGGATAGCCACTATTGCAATTACGGCCCAAACTGTGTTGATAAAGGTAAAGGGGTACGCCTCTTTGTAAATGCTGTTTATGATCAGGAAAATAGCTCCTGTTAAGTTTAGCATTTGAAATGTCATTGAATCTGATTTAATCTTTTGCGAACTGTTAAGCGCATAGGCGGCAACCACTTCGATTGAACCAATCCAACCAAGAATATTTATTAACAACTCCACTCAGCTAGTCCCTCATTTTAACTCTTAACAGATACATATCTGCAGTGATGTAAAGAGTCTTTTCATCAGGAGAAAAGGCGCAGTTGGCAGAAGCTTCTGGTAACATAATCCGGCCTAATGCTTTCCCGGTGGAATCAAAAATCCAAACACCACCCGGTCCGGTGGCAAACACATTTCCATTGCTGTCAATTTTTAATCCATCAGGGAGGCCTTTTTCAGTAGCTGTGTTCGATGTGGCATCGTAGAATATTCTGGCCGATTTGATTGAATCTTGCCCCATTTCAAATTCATACCAAATGGCCCTGGATGGATCGGAATTGGCGACCAGAAATTTTTTTTCACCCGGAAAGAACGATATTCCGTTAGGCCTCGTTAATGAATCAACCAGTAATGACACTACGCTGCTGGCGGATACTTTATAAACACCATTAGCAGTAGCTTCTTTTTCTATGTCTTTATCCTGGTCAGCCAAGCCATAGGGTGGATCCGTGAAGAACAGATCTCCACGGCTCCTTCGGTATGCAGCATCATTCGGACTGTTTAGCCGTTTGCCTTGATAGGATTCGGCAAGAGGAATGTATGATGGTTTGGGGTCAGTAAGGGATGCATTCATTTTCGCAACCTGCCTGTCGCCATGTTGACAAAGGATAAGTGAATCGTTGAGTAACAAAAGTCCGTTGGACCCTCGCTCAGGACTTCGGGTTGAGTCTCCGGTAAAGCCTGACGGGGTCAAATAAAGTTCTGCCCCTTTAGATTCTGTCCATTTATACACCTTGTTTTCAGGAACGTCAGAGAAGAGAAGCATATTTTCTTTTTCAATCCATACAGGGCCCTCGCTCCAGGTATATCCTTCGGCAATAATTTCTGCTTTTGCCCCGGTAGAAATGATGTTGTCAAGAGCGGGATCAAGACGCTCAATTGAGCCTATCGTTTTAATTTCTTTTGTGCTGCATGATACAAGAAAAAGAGCCAGAATTAAGATTCGCATCGGGTTAGTTTTTTCCGATGGAAGTTATAAAAAAGAATCGATTATGATTTCGCCAATAGTTTTCGTAGTGACATAAGGTGCAGTATGTATGCCAGTGGTACCAGAAAGGTAGGAAGAAATACAAATGGAAACTGAGTTACAATGGTATTGGCTGGCTCGTTTTCGAAAACCCGAAATGGAGTGGGCATGGAAAGAATGGCAATGGTCACGATATTAACCAGTAATCCCAAACCCAGAATATTCCAAACAATCATCCAATGTTTTGAGGTGAGCAGAAAACGGGCTGCCAACAAAGCGGTTATACCGGAGAGGATATCCCAGTTACGTCCTTCGAAAGTCATTTGTTCTGGCAATAGATTTTGAATAAAGAGGAGCCATAACAGTACCTCAACAAAAATCCGAAAGACCTGAAGTTGGGTAAGAGTCTTTAATGAAAGGTAGCCTAAAAGTGTTTTCATTTCGGAGGTAAAGAGAAGGATTATTGTAGTAATTAAAGGCACTCCCACCAAAGGCATAGCATTAAACGGGAAGTTTTTGAAATTCCCAGAAAAACCGGATAGAGAAAGTGCACTAACTATAGCTGCCCATAAAATTAAGCCCAATAGAATACCAGCACTTATTTTACTCTTCTTGGCCTCCGTCCAGGAAGTTTGACGTATGGCAGATTTCAAATTCCTGAATAACAGGAAATAAAAAACCAAAGTAAGCAGCAGGAAACCTAAAGCAGCAAATAGGTACATAGTTTCAGGTTGATAAAGCTGTAAGCCTTTGAATTATCAGAGAAATCATAGCCTTACGAGGCATATGATTATGAAGTTACAAAATTTATAAATACCTGTGCTTAGATTAATTTTTTTGAAAAAATACGGTAGCGCTTACAAACCTTGCCATGAAGTTTCTCACACTCTCCGCGCATAGGTAAGTTATGTTCAAGAATTAAATGACTGTCCATTACTTCAATTCCTCGCTTTATGGATGACTCAAGTATTGCCTTACCCATGAATGCACTGATACCCGTGCCGCGATAACCGTTTTTAATGGCTCCCAGCATCAGGTTAAGTTGTTTACTCTTTTTCATGGCGTTAAGAATATAGAAAAATCCAAACGGGAAAATTCTTCCCTTCGCCTTTTGGATTCCGGCACTCATGTCGGGAATGCCTACCACGAATGCAACCACGTTGTTCGCTTTATCAATTACTACCTTAACAAATCCCGGATCGAGGACAGGAAGATATTGGTTGGCAAATTTTTTCATTTCCTCCTCGCTCATGGGTGCAAACCCAAACAAGGGTGCATAGGTTTCGTTCACCAATTGTAGCACGGGTATGATGTAGGGCTTAATCTGCAGTTTTGTACGGAACTCTACCAATTTGAGATTTTGATTTTTTCTGAACCGCTGGTGAATCCGCTCATACAATTCAGGAATTTTTTTGGGGATGATCATTTGGTAGGAAACACAATCAACTTCCTTGATATACCCCGCATTCATTACAAGCTCAGGCAAATAAATTGGGTTGGCTGGTGTTGCGAGCACTGGTAGAAAATCAAACCCTTCAATTTGCAATCCCTGTGGGTCCTTGTCTGAAAACCCAAAGGGGCCAATCAATTTATTCATCCCTTTTTCCAAGGCCCATCGCTCAATGAATTCAATCAATGCATGTGCAACCTGTTGGTTGTTGATGCAATCCAGATTAAAAAAGCGAGCAGTCTTTTCCTGATGTAATTGATTGTAAGAATGATGAATAATGCCCATGATCCTCCCCACCGGTTGACCGCCCATCATTGCGAGCACCCGGATTACATCGCACTGTTGCAGTGTTTTGTTTTTCTTTGGATTGTGAAAAGCCCATTCATCGTCATAGAATGGAGGTACCCATCGATCTACTGTTTTATAAATATTTTCACACAGAAAGATATACTGACGTAACAGAGCCTTGGTGTTTACCAGCTTTAATTCTAGTACCATGTAGGGCCAAACTTGATAGTGAATACTTTCATGCGATTATCACTCTATTCGCAAAAACATCTATTTTTACAACTCGCTCAAGTTAACTTAATTTAATTATCCCATATGATTGCGGAAGAGAAAATCACCCGGCCGAAGCGCACATTTTTACCAGAGGAATTTGTTATTTCTGACTGGACCTCTCTAAAACCTTACTTTGAAAATCTGCTGTCGCGAACCCTGGAGGATGTAAAATCATTACGAAAATGGTTATCCGACCGGAGTGAACTCGAATCGGCCATCAGTGAAGATTTAGGATGGCGGTATATTAAAATGACCTGCTATACAGATAATGAAGCATACAGTAAGAGTTACCAGGATTTTGTGGTGAACATCCAACCTGAGATTGCTCCCCTGGCTGATCAATTGAATAAAAAACTGGCAGCGTCTCCTTTTCTGCAGGCGCTGGAAAAGGAGCAAGGCTTCAAAATTTTAATTCGGAATCTTAAAAAGGATATTGAATTATTTCGCGAGGCAAATATTCCATTGTTCACTCAGATCAACACGGAAACCCAAAAGTATGGACAGTTATCCGGGGCCATGACCGTTGAGATTGATGGAAAGGAGCTAACCTTACAACAGGCAGGAGTGATTTTGCAATCAACCGATCAGGTTAAGCGTGAGGAAGCCTATCGTAAGATTGCAGAGCGAAGGTTAAAAGATAAAGTAGTACTGGATGAGCTGTTTTCAAAATTAATTTCATTACGTCATCAGGTTGCCAAGAATGCGGATTTTGAATCGTTCCGTGATTACATGTTTAAGTCCTATGGAAGGTTTGATTATACACCTCAGGATTGCTTTCAGTTTCACGATGCGATTGCCAACGAGGTGGTTCCTATTCTGAATGAACTCAGTAAAGAGAGAAGGGATCAATTGAAGGTTCCTACACTTCGGCCATGGGATAAGGCCGTGGACCCGGAAGGAAGAGAACCTTTGAAGGCCTTTGAAAATGGTAAGGATCTTACCGAGAAATCAATTGAGTCATTTAAGAGACTAGATCCTTTTTTAGGTCAATGCCTTTCAATTATGAAATCGATGGGACATCTGGATTTGGAGTCCCGTAAGGGGAAGGCTCCTGGTGGCTATAATTATCCGCTGGCTGAAATTGGAGTGCCCTTTATTTTCATGAATGCAACATCAACCATGCGCGACATGACAACGATCATGCATGAGGGTGGTCATGCCGTTCATAATTTTCTCACCAAAGATTTGCTACTGGCTGAATTCAAATCTCCACCCATGGAAGTAGCTGAATTGGCCTCGATGTCGATGGAACTTATCTCGATGGATACCTGGGATATTTTCTTCCCGAATGAGGAAGATTTGAAGCGTGCCAGGCGCGAACAACTTGAAGATATTATTGAAACCTTGCCCTGGGTGGCTACGATTGATCAGTTTCAACACTGGTTGTATGAAAATCCGAATCATTTGTCATCAGAACGAATCCAACAATGGAATAAAGTCTTCAACCGGTTCTCAGATACTGTAACTGATTGGAGTGGTCTCGAGGAGAACCGTGATTATCTGTGGCAAAGGCAACTTCACTTATACGAAGTGCCGTTCTATTATATCGAATATGGAATGGCTCAGTTGGGGGCGATTGCTCTTTGGCGAAACTATAAAAGAGATAAGCAGAAAGGACTTCAGGGATATATGAATGCCTTGAAACTGGGTAACCTGACTACCATCCCTGAAATTTACAAAGCAGCCGATATCAAATTTGATTTTAGCCGCGCGTACATTAAGGAGTTAATGGATTTTGTTAAAGAGGAGTTTAGCAAGATCTAGTCGCGGCATTTATCCAATAAGGAGCTTAATTGAATTGCTTCCTCCCGGGAGAGTGCGATTAGCTGTTTGTCCATACTGTTAATGTCTTCGTCCAGCTTTTGAAGCAGTTCCAATCCGGCATGGGTAATACTAACGTTAGAAGCCCGCTTGTCTTCGGGGCATGGAGTCTTTGCAACAAGTTTTTTCCCAATTAATCGGTCAAGTAAACGAGAGACGTCTGAATTTTTATCAAGCATCCGGCTTTTGATCTCAGCACCAGAGATGCTGTTCGGATGCTGGCCCCTTAAGATTCTGAGTATGTTGTACTGTTGATTAGTTATGCCATAGGGTTCAAAGAGTTCCCGTTGCTTATTCTGAATCCAGTTGGCTGTATATAGAAGATTGAGCACTGCCTTCTGATGTGGGCTTTTGAATTTTTTTTGCTGGATTTCTACTTCGATGGCCATAAAAAAAGAAGGGAGCCTTTAAACTCCCCTCAATATAAATAGTATTAATAAATTAGGCTTGCTTGTCTAATTCAATTTTCACAATAATGTTAACATCATCACTTACTACAGCTCCACCATCTTGTAATTTGTTAGCCCACTTTACACCATAATCCTGACGGTTAATGACACCACTCAGTTTAAAGCCAGCTTTGAAGCCACGGCCTGTGTTGACGGTACCACCATAGGTGACATCAAAAGTTACGTCTTTGGTCACATCCTTCATGGTGAACTGACCTTTCAGTACATACTTACCACCTTGTTTTTCAAGTTTACCCTTGAATTTAATGTCGGGAAATTTTTCGGCATCAAAGAAGTCAGCTGACTTAAGGTGACCATCGCGTCTTTCGCTATCGGTGTCAATGGAAGCTACTTTTCCTGAAAATTCAACATCCGCTCCGTTGAAATCGTCAGACTTGCTGATCAATGTACCATCAAAGTCGTTAAACTTACCCTCTACATCAGATACCATCATGTGAACCACACTAAAACCTACCTTAGAGTGTCCTTTGTCAATTTTCCAGGTTGTTTGAGCACTTGCTACTCCGGCTACCAGTAAGAAGGCGACCAATGCGTTCAATTTTTTCATTTGTATTAGTTTTTAAGTTAGTTTTTGTTTGCAGTGCAAGTATAACACCAGTTTTAAAATAGATGTTTAAACATCTATTTATATTTTGTTAAATAGTTGTTAATCAGGTAGTAAAAATTAAATTTTAACTGAACCGTTGGTTGTAAAGGCTACAAATTCAGCCAATAAGTGAACTCAAAAACCCATGAGGCATTAGATTTTCAAATAAAATTCGCGTGTAAGATTCTTATAGGTCGTAGTCCACTCTTCTCCTTTTTCGTAAAGTATCAGTGATTCTTTTTTGATCTCGTTTTTTTCCAGCTGAAGTTGAAATAGCAAGCGCTCCGCGGGTTTATTAGCTCGGGCACGGAACTCGCAAACTCTTGAGCAGTACCAGCTTTGTGTTTCAGCCAAACTAATAAAACTTTGCGCTTCGTTGACTGGAAGGATAACACACAATTTTCCCTTAGGCGATAATAATCGCTTGGCATGGGCAAGAAGTTCTTCGGGCGGTAGGTCTTCCGTATGCCGTGCTCTGGTTCTTTCTTCCGCAGGCGGCTTCGCACTATCGATAAAAAAGGGTGGGTTGCTTACGATAAGATCATAAGGTTCCGATTCAAATTCTTGAAGTGCCACAGGTTCGATCCTTATTTTTTCTGACCAGGGAGATGCGACTACATTTTCTTTTGCCTGTTCACAGTCTTCAATGGATATGTCAATTGCATCAATCCTTACGGTAGGTTGTGTACGTTGTGCCAGCATCAAAGCAATCACCCCTGAACCGGTACCAATATCCAGAATCCTCTCAGCAGTAAGAACATTTACCCAGGCACCAAGGAGTACACCATCGGTTCCAACTTTATGCGCACAGCGGTCGTGTTTAACCGAAAACTTTTTGAAATGAAAAATATCTTTTGTTTTTCGGGTCATCGATCAATAAATCGTCAGGAATCAACAATAGCCGTTGCAAGAAGATGTAAAAGGAATAAAAAACCGATCGTCTAAGCGAATTTCACGCTTCGAAATTTACAAAATGACAGTGATTGGCTTAATCGACCAAAGAAAAATGAAGTACTTGGTGATAACACCGCTTCAATTTGCAGTGACCGGCTAAATGGCACAATAATATCACTTTCAATTAATTAGCCTACCTTTGCATCTTATCATACTATAATTAATGGAATCATTTGATGGCCTGGGACTCTCCGGGCAACTGGTGGAAGTTATCCGCCAAATGGGTTTTGAATCACCCACCCCGATTCAGGAAAAGGCGATCCCTATACTTTTGAAAGGAAATGTTGATCTGGTTGGTCTGGCACAGACTGGCACCGGTAAAACTGCTGCATTTGGCTTGCCCTTGTTGCAATTGGTAAATGAATCTGACCGGTCCACTCAGGCACTTATCGTAGCGCCTACGCGCGAGCTAAGCGTACAAATCACCAGTGATTTGGAAAGATTTTCTTCTTCGATCATGAAATTGAATATTGTTACCGTTTATGGCGGTGCCAGCATTAGTGATCAGATTAAGAAGATAAGGCGCGGAGCGCAAATTATTGTGGCTACTCCCGGTCGCCTCATCGATTTGCTTGCCCGCAAAGTAGTAGACCTGACCACAGTAAAGTATGTTGTTCTGGACGAAGCGGATGAAATGCTGAATATGGGTTTTAAGGAAGATATCGATGAGATTCTTTCTACGACACCTAAAGAAAAGAATGTATGGCTTTTCTCAGCTACCATGCCACGCGAAGTGCGTGAGATTGCCAAGAACTACATGCGCAATCCCGAAGAAGTTACCATGGGTGAGCGAAACCAGGGAAATGAAAATATTGACCATCAGTATATCATGGTGGACGAACGCGACAAGTATTTGGCATTAAAACGGTTTGTTGATTATGCACCTGATATTTTTGGTGTAATCTTTTGCAGGACAAAGATTGATACCCAGAAAATTGCTGAACATCTTATTAAAGATGGCTATAGTGCGGACTCACTTCATGGTGACTTAACCCAACAGCAGCGTGATCGTGTTATGCGCAACTTTAAGAACAAGTCATTACAGTTATTGGTGGCTACCGATGTGGCGGCACGTGGTATTGATGTAACGGGCATTACCCATGTAATTCACATGAACATGCCTGATGAAATGGAATATTATACGCACCGTAGTGGTCGCACAGCACGGGCAGGTAAGAAGGGGATTTCACTTGCAATTGTTTCAAAAAAGGAAGTAGGGAAAATTCAGCAAGTGGAGCGTGGGTTGAAGCGGAAGTTTACCCGTGTACCCGTGCCTACAGGAGATGAAGTATGCCAGAAAAAATTATTGGATCTTGTGCATAAAGTTCGCAAGGTGGAAGTGAATGAAGAAGAAATCGATTCATTCTTACCCGAAGTATACCACGAACTCAAGGATTTAAGCAAGGAAGATATCATCAAGCGTTTTGCCTCCATTGAATTTAATCGCTTTCTCGAGTACTATCGCGATGCGCGCGATCTCAACAAATCAGATAGATCGAGGACATTTGATTCATCCGAAGGAGAAAGTGAACGGTATACGGACGGTGATCGGATCTTTATCAATGTTGGGAAGATGGATGGTTTGGAGAAAGGAAACCTTTTGGAATTGATTTGTGACTTCGGTGAAGTTACAAGTGCTGTCATCGGCAAAATTGATTTGAAAGGGGCCTATTCTTTTTTCGAAATTCAAAAAGATAAGACTGCTCAAGTGATGAAAGGCTTTGAAGGAGTGGAGCTGCGCGGAAGAAAGGTACGCCTTGAAATGACGGAGCCACACAAAGAAAAATATTCGGAGAAAAAGAAGGAACGGTTTTACGGTTCTAAACCGCAAGGGTCATATCGCGATCGAAGTGGTTCCGGAGGTGATGGTCAGCGCAAAAGGACAAGAAGGTATTGATCTATCGATCTGCTGCCTGATTGAATAAAGGCCTTTTTTGAAGACTAGAGTTTTTATCGATGTCTTTAAGAAGGTTTTTATTTTTTTCAATGAATTCGTTGTACTCCATGGCGAGGCTGTCATAGGCCTGGCGATAGTCCGCTAGCCGCTGATCTGAGAATTTAATTTGATCAACTAATTTTTTTGAACGTGGATCGGTTAAAAACGAGGCGCTGGTTTCAGCAGCGCTTACAATTTCTGCAACGAGCGACCTGCATTCAAAATCATATTCTTCGATCACGTGTGGATTCGAGAGGGTTTTCTGAGTAATCCTAATATGTTGGAGTTGTTCCAATCTCTTTTTTAAGGATTCTACTTGGTCGTACCCGTCTAGCCCGCTCACCATAAAATGATTCAATGCCGCGTGCATGGTCTCGACTTTTTCATTTTCATCTTTTAGGAGTACGCTCCAAAGATGGTACAGGCTGTCCTGGAAGGTCAGGTAAGTTTCCGTAAGTGAATCAGCCTTGGTAAAGGTAGAGCGCTCAGTTGTGGCGGTATTACTACAGGCTGCCACCAATAGCATAAATAGGGACAATGCTATATATGGGGTATAATTTTTCATTCGTCTGGCTTCCTTATACGGCAGGGATTCGAAAATGTTATCCAAAGTTTAAAGAGGTTTAAACTGTTCAAAGGCCTCTTTGCAATTGTGGCAATAGTATAAAGACCGACACAGAGTAGGTCCGAAGGGGCTTTTTAACTCAGTATTTGAACTATCACAGCGTGGACAGATCGCGGTTTCAAGGATTTCAAGGTCAGTAAAAATTTTTCTGGAAGGTGGTGGTGCAAGGCCATATTTTTTCAAGGCAGCCTTGCCTTTTTCGGAGATTAAATCTGAACTCCAGGGTTTTTTAAATGTGATATTTACTTCTGCAGTTTTAATACCATGTTTTTTTAACTCGGCCACAACTTCATTCTTCATGTATTCCATCGCAGGACAGCCCACAAAAGTAGGAGTCATCTCTACGGTGACTTTTTCTTCACCAATAACCACGCTTGTAATTACTCCTAAGTCAACTAATGAAAGCACAGGTATTTCCGGATCTTTCACCTCTTCCAACCAAACATATACCTCACCCACAGTTGGATTCATGATGGATAGGTTATAGTAAAAGATCCAGCAATGATTTGATTTAGATGGTGTTTCAAATGCTTTACATAGTCCGCGGCAAGCCATTGAATGGTATGAATGGATGGACTTAATTTTCCGGTATTGCAGGTGCGGTCATAATTTTCAACAGGCATTTTTTTTAAAATGAATACAAGCCTTTCATTCATTAGCCGCCACAGTTCTATTACTTCCGAATCTTTCATGTGTTGATAATCATTGGTACTAACCCAAAAGTCCTGATCGTATACAATGTTGGGTTCTTGTTCATATTGCCCTACTACAAACCTGCGAAGGTTGTTGTGTGCTGAGTCAATCAGGTGGCCAAGCACTTCTTTTTTGCTCCACTTGGCTGGATTTGGCTTCGCATTAAACTCCCCGGGGCCAATCGCCTTAATCTTAGATGAAAAGGAAGTAACGATTTCCTGTAGCTCGGTAGCGGTCTCTTCCATTACCACTCTGCGGTTGGGTCAATTCTAAATACTTCACTCATTTCGTCCAGCAGGGGTTGAAGATGCTCGCTATGTTTTCCAAGTCTTCCACCCATAACAGGCTGCACGAGATTCCAATCGGGCAGATGCAAACTGGTTTGTGAAATTACTGTTTCTACTTTGGCCATCCATTTCTCTTTGAGCTTTTGTTCACCTTCAAAGATTCCGTTTTTGATCAGGTCTTCTTCATATGGTGAATCTTCAAAAATACCGAGAGCATAAGGCATTGCATACTCTAATGACTTTTGTAACCGGCCAATGCTTTCAGCGGTGGCTGAGCCTAGTTGTTTCATCCAGATATTAGCGTGAAGGGTATGATAGCGAAGCTCGCCTCTGATTTTGGTTGCCAGCTGAGCAAGGGGTTCGTAGGAAGAGTGTGTTAGCATTTCAAAACGAAGTGTCTCTGCTGTATCAAAAAGAAAGTGACGAATCAGGCTAAAGTCATATTCCTGGTTTGGGAGTTCAACGAATACACAATTATGAAACTGATTCGCATTACGGGTGAAGGCTACTGTATCGGGGTCGTTTTCCCCTACCTGTTGAAGTAACGTATAGAGTGCTAAACTTTGACCCACTTTATCCTGAGCCATGGAAGAGAATGCAATATCTTCTTCCAATAAAGGTCCCATTCCTGTCCATTCTGAATTGCGATGCCCGAGAATCAATTGGTCATCAGCCATTTTGTAGAGAAGTTCTTTCAGGGCTAATTCATTCATTGCTATCTTATTTTACTTTCTCTAAAAAGTCTTTCAGTTTATCACCACCCTTGTAATCCGAAGCATCGCGGAATTTTTTTTCGGGCAGCGTAATCCAAAGTACTTTATCTTCTTCGGAGGTGAACCGGATTTTATCTGTTTGAATGGCCCACACGTTGTAAATGACTTTGCCAGTGTTATACTTCGACTTAGCCAACACCATGGCTTCCTGTGGTGTACTTCCTGTTACTGACCCAATATGAACATGTTGTTTTCCTCTTTTTATGAGGTGATAAATTTCGAAACTTAATTTATTGCCTGTTTGGGCTGATACGTCCGGAATAAAATCATAGGCATTTTTTTCTCCTTCGGTCATAGGTGAAACGTAAACATCCCTTGTGTCCGCCACATATAAGGATACACACATAAACCTGCGTGTAAAAGTTTCTTTGGCCAACACATAAGCCATTTCCAGATTGGGGGCGTGTACAATCCCTTCATGTTGAAACGGCTTTCCTTCTTTAGGTTGTACAAAAACTTCGTAAGTACCGAACTGATCGAGTGGAGCTTTTGGGCGCACAGATTCTGTAACGATTGGTAAGCGGTTTACTCGGGGATCTAGAGAATTCAAAATTCAGGATTTAAAATTCAAAATTGTTTAGTACTCAAATATTCAACATCCAACATCAATTATGAATATTGAATAGACTATGCTAGCGGAGTCACATAAGCAGTCTTGGGAGACTTAAGTGCTTCGCGCACCCACCGACCTCTTGCCTCCGCAATTCGTCTTACTTCGAGGCGTTCTTTGTTGCAAGGGCCATCACCGTTAATTACGCGCTTAAACTCTTCCCAGTCGGGCTCTGTATAATCCCATTTACCGGTCTCTTCATTTTTCCTGAGGTTTGGATCTGGTATCGTGAAACCTAATTCCCAGATTTTGGGTACATACATATCGAGAAACTGATTACGCATCTCATCGTTGGTTCCCATTTTTACTTTCCAGCGCATCAATACTTCAGTATGAGCAGATATTTTATCGGAAGGACCAAAGAAGTGCATCATAGGTGCCCACCAACGATTCAACGCATCCTGAAACATCTGTCGTTGTTTAGGAGTGCCAGAGGCCAGATAAATAACACAGTGGTGTCCATATTTCAAATGAAAGGATTCTTCCGCACAGATACGGTCTAACGCTCGGCAATAGGGGCCATAACTACCTTTGGCATTGGCTAATTGATTTACAATCGCACCGGCATCTACAAGCCAGGATATAAAACAACAATCAGCCCAGGTAAAAGTAGGATAGTTGAAGATGTTCGAATATTTTGATTTTCCATTAATCAGGTCTTCAATCATTTGCTCGCGCGGCTTACCAAGTGTTTCGGCAGCACTGTACAAAAGTTGACCGTGCCCGACCTCGTCCTGCACTTTGGCCATCAACGCCATTTTTCTTTTAAAACCGGGGGCCCGGGTGATCCAGGTTCCTTCAGGAAGGGCGCCAATAATTTCGCTGTGAGCATGTTGCTCGATCATGCGGATAAGTTGTTTGCGGTACAACTGAGGCATCCAGTCGGTAGGCTCTATCTTTTCACCCCGATCAATCCGGGCCTCAAACGCGGCTAATTTTATTGGATCTTCCTGGGCAATGCTATCCGTTTTTATTCCTTCAAATGTATTTCCGCCACCGTACATATTGGTTGGATTTTAAGGCCTAACAATCGTTTGCAAATATAACATTACCGAACGTAAGAAGGTTAGTCCCGCAAGGCAAAAAAAGTCGTAAAGGGGGATTTAGTTTTTCTTCAAGCCGTTTACAAGCATGTCAGCCAACTGGTGACCCAGTTCGGCCGGAACAATTTTGCTGGCAGGATCATACCACATGGGCATCCAATTGAGGGATGAGAAAAGGGTCATTACCGCCAGTTTTTTGTCGATAGTATCCTTGAACTCGCCCATACGCGCACCTTCTTCGATAATAGCTTTAAACCGGTTGATATAGTTAATCCGCAATAAAAGGAAATCGCGTAAGTAGGGTTGGCTTAAATGGCGATGCTCATTCATGAAAACGGCAGATGCGGTAAGATCTTTTGCCATTACCTGAATATGACCGATAATGCCTAAGCGGAGTTTTTCTGAGGCAGTAACATTTTTCTTCTCAACCTCTGCCAAAGACTTGCGGAATTCTGAGGCCATGTCGAAGCAAAGTAGTTGAAGAATTTCTTCTTTCGACTTGATGTGTGAATAGAGACTAGCGGCTTCAATACCCAGTTTTTGGGCCAGATCGCGCATGGATGATGCTGCATATCCTTTCTCGCGAAATAACTCTGCAGCACTTCTGATTACCTGTTCTTTGCGGGATAAGTTTCCTACTGCTTCCATATGTCACCGAAATCGAAGGCTAATTTAATTAATTAAATTTGATAAAATTCCGTATTACCAAAAAATGAAGTTTAATTCCGTTAAAGAATATTTCCTGAAGTTGAACAACACCGGGTATCAACTGATGATGATACCCCTTATTCTCTTCATTTACTTTTACACCCAGTCTTACTTTTATGATAGTCAGCCTCTGGTAGAACCAGGTTTGGGAGAATATTTGCTATGGGCTTTCTTCGGACTAGGTGCAGTAATACTAACAATCGTTCAGATTTATACAAACAAAAAGGCTATTCGGATAGCCTCAGAAGTTGGGTTGGGAATTAAGCTGGAAAAACTGGGATCGGTATTGATCGAGCGGATGGTATGGAAGGCAGTAGTTACTTTATTGATGCCGCTGGGTTTGGTAACCACAGGCAATCAATTATTCAGTGTTCTGTTCGGTATTACCTTGGCCTGGTTTTTCCTTCAATGGCCAACCCCGGGTAGGGTTTCGGATTTGCTTAAGCTACGTGGAGATGAACGCGAAATGGTAATGAGCAGGGGTGATGCTTTTAAGTAAGGGATGAACCACAGATTCAATGACCTTTATCGAATCAGTGAATCTGTGGCAAATTTCTAGAATGTTACTCCAAAGCTAAAGGCATTTAATTTGGGCCCTTTGTTTTCAATAAAGAGTTCATTCAGATCATAATTGAAAAACAAATCTAATTCCTCAAACCCTACCTGGAAACGCAACCCATATCGGAGATTATTCAAATAAAAATTGTCGTGGTCTTTTGGCTTGATTTTGTCGCCATCTTCCTTGTATACCTGTTTGCTGTAACTATCGATACGGTAGCCCACATAGGGTCCGGCTCCAAACCGAAATGATTCTGAATCACCACCATCAAAGAAGCTGGGTTTTCTACGGTTCCCGCCAAAATCAATCATCGGCACCAGTTGAGCCTGAATGTATGTGGCTGTGAGTTTGCTTTTGGTAAAATCAACATCCAGAGGATTTAATGAAAAGATAACTGAATTGTCGTCTTTGGAAATCATGGTTTGTTCATCCTGAAATTTGAAGTTATACCAGTTTACACCTAGTCCCCATTCCAGAAAAAACTTGTTTGATACCCGCGTTCTAAGATTTGAATTAATTCCCACATACCAGGAGCCCCAGGGCTTTACTGTGTATAAACTGTTATTCTCATCAGGAAATTTTCCGTCCGACAAGTAGTTGTTCATACCTAAATCAAAATTTATCGAATGATAGGTTCTCCTGTGATGCCACTTTTCACGCTTGTGATTATCCCAAGTTTCATCAACACTTTCATCATTTTTGTTTTCTTCTATCGTTACCGCCTCCTCTTGCACAGGTTCTTTAAGATACTCTGCAGAAGGCGATTGCTGACTTGCCGTATCCCTTTGTTCTAATTTAACGATCAGATCTGTCATTAATTTCTGGAAGTCATATTGCTTCATCGTCTCAAGGTCTTCCTTCTGAACGGCCACAATAATTTTACTTCCTTCACCCACTTTAATCACCACCGTATCGGCTGGTTTGGGTTGAGCCAGACTGACAATACTCAATACCATCAGCGCACCTGCGTATACAATTTTTGCATTCATAACTAATTTCTTTTTGTTTTATCTTTTTTAAAATCGAAGGCGAAGAGTTCATTTTTAGCATCCCGTAAACTACCCAGGTCGCCTTCTCCATTTTTCAGGTCAATAGCTTTATCTAAAATTTTCTTAAACCCATTACCTTTTTCTGCTTCTGTTGCCTTAGCAACAAGAATAGTTGCAGGAACCGGGTCAAGAGTAAATTCTATTACAATCGGCTTTTCCGCTTTCGCTACCGGTTCTGTACTTTCGGTTTCTAAATCTGCTATCAACTTCGTTTCGGCTTCTTTCATTATGGCCGCTTCTTGTACCATTTCATTATTTTTTGGTGGAGCGATTATTTCTTTTTGAATGCGAGTCGGTCTTTTAACTATCGCTGCATGATTATTATTCTGTTCCTTCTCCTCAGGTTCCAGCAAAGGCTCCTGAGTTTTAGGAGTGGCATCAAAGGTTTTGTCTTGCTGCGTTGCGAGTTGCTGAGTGTTATCCTGGGTTGATTGCCAGTAAAACCAGGCACTGGTGAGGAGTCCGCACAGAACAAACACAGCGGCCGCACGCCACAGAATTACCGTGTTATTTTTTTTTGATATTCCTGATTCTATTTTCGTCCACGCTTCCGCGGAAGGGGGGAGTCGGTGGTCACCCAGTTTTTTCTTAAATAGTTGATCCATTCGGTTGCTCATACTCAGTTATTTTTTGAACCAATTTCTGTTCTGCCTCCAGTAAACATTTTTGTAAGGCGGCCCGCGCGCGACTCAGCTGGGACTTGGAGGTATTTTCACTGATGCCCAACTGATCTCCAATTTCCTTATGCGAATAACCTTCAATCGCATAGAGGTTAAATACAATTCGATACCCGGAAGGAAGAGACTCTATCATTTTCAACAAATCTTCAGCTTCTAACTGATCTTCCAGTTTTTCATAATCCGGTTCATGGTCGGCCGCAGCAATGTCTGTTTCCAGGTACATGTTTTTGTTTTTTCTCAGGTAGCTGAGGGCGTCATTCACAACTACTTTGCGCATCCAACCTTCAAAATTTCCTTCACCCGTATACTGATCAATCCGATTCAGAATTTTTGTGAACGCTGTGATTAGCACATCCTCAGCTTCCATCTTGTCTTTGATGTACCGGCAACATAATGCATAGAACTTTGAAGCATACTGATCATACAGGCGCTTTTGTGCCTGGCGATCCTGTCGCTTGCAGCCTTCAATCAATTCAACGTCTTTAGCGCGGTAAATCTGAAATTCCATTTAAAGTCCTGAATCAATACCAAGATGCACCTAAGGCAGGGGAGGTTGCACCGGGTTTTAACTATTTTAGTGGGAACTTGGGTACTAGTGCCTTTTGCGGCTGCCAAACGGGGAACCCCTTTACTTTTACGATTATTAAATGAATTTTGTTTTAATCAGAATTTCGTCAGAGGCCATCAAACAAATCAAAAGACTCGAGATATTCAGGAATGATCGCTACCCAGCCCATTGCTTCAATTTTTTTGGCTAAGGTAGTAGCGCTTTCAATTTCTCCATGGGTAATAAAAACGCGCTTTGGACTCTGTTTGAAATTACTTAGCCATTGAAGCAGTTCGCGCTGATCTGCATGTGCCGATAGTCCATGAATCGTTTTAACATGACATAGAACCGGTACTTCTTCCCCGAAAATTTTAACCATAGGTTCTCCATCCTGTATTCGCCTGCCCCTGGAGCCTTCTGCCTGATAACCCGCCAACAGCACAGTATCATTTTCTCTTCGTAATCGATGAAATAAATGATGAAGCACCCGGCCTCCTGTTGCCATTCCGCTGGCCGAGATGATGATAGCAGGTTTTGTTATTTCATTTAATGCCTTCGAACTTTCACGGGTATTACAGAAGCGAATATTGGGGGTATCGAAAATGCTTACAAGCTTGCCATCCTTATGTTCAACTTTTATTTTATGTATGTTATTATGTTTCTCATAAAGATCCGTTACATCAATTGCCATAGGACTGTCGATATAGATCGGAAGCGTTGGAATTACTTTTCTTTCCATCAGCAGATGGAAATAATAGATGAGGATTTGTGTGCGCCCCACAGCAAATGCAGGAACGATGATGGTTCCGTCATGGGCGATAGCTTCATTCACTATCTGAGTAAGGTCTGCTTCCACTTGTTCCATGGGGTTGAGCCGATCGCCATAGGTAGATTCCACTAATAATATATCGGCTTCCGTAATGGCCTTTGGTGAATACATGATTGGATCGTCATAGCGCCCAAGATCACCTGAAAACACAATTTTTTTTGAGTGGTTGCTGGCTGAAAGTTTTAATTCAGCAATGGCCGAACCCAGAATATGCCCAGCATTGTAATACGTAACCGATACATTTGGTAATACCTTACTTTCCTTTTCAAAACGTACACTATCCACCAAGGTCAGTACCCGCTCAGCATCTTCGATCGTAAACAAAGGTTGGGGTTTGCTGTGTTTCGAATATCCTTTTTTAAATGCAAACTGAGCTTCTTCCTCCTGCAGTTTAGCTGCATCTCTCAGCATGATCTTCATCAGATCTTCGGTTGCATGGGTACATACAATGCGGCCATGAAATCCATCTTTCACTAATCTTGGCAGATACCCTATGTGATCGATGTGGGCGTGCGTAATGATAACTGTGTGGATACTGGCCGGGTTAACGGGCAAGCTTTCCCAATTGCGTAATCGTAATTCTTTTTGCCCCTGGAACAAACCACAGTCGATCAGAATTTTCTTGTTATCAATTTCGAGTAAATATTTGGAGCCAGTTACACTGCGGGCAGCACCTAAAAATTTAAGACGTACGTTCATGAATCATTAATTTCAACTCTGAAATGTACTAAAAAAGCAAAGGCAAGATGCATTGCTGCGCCTTGCCTTTATCAATGAAAATGTTAGTCGTTAGTTTCGCTCAATCACCTGCGGATCACCACGGTGCGAAACAGAACTGGCAATGCCTTTTGTAACCTCCAATTTATCTGTTACAAATACGCGGGCTGAGGAGGCACCGCGGGCTTCTACAATAGCCTCGTTAACTTCGTAGTTATAGGCTTTAATGGAAGAGGCTCCGGTTGCAGTTGCCTCCATAAACCTACCGCGTCCCTTAAGCTCCAGCGTTGAGGCTCCAGTAAGATCAACGGTAAGATTTTGAGCTGAGATTTCTCCTTCTGCTTCCACCGCACCGAGAATATTTATTTCCAGATCATCTTGCTCAAAGCCTCGAAACGAGAGTTTACCTGCACCCTTTATCTTTAAATCCTCAAGGTTGGGCATGGTAATTTTGATCTTGACTTTATCTTCCTTAAAGATGTCTTTTTTCCAGAAAACATTTTTCTCATCATCAAAATCAATTACGAGAGTTTCTCCGCTGAGGTAAACATCATACCGATTTTTTTCTTTTGTGGTTCCATCTAACTCAACAGCATAAACATCCCCTTTGTCTATCTCAACATCAAACAAACCTGAAAGATCAACCCGTTTAAAATCCCGAAGTCCATATTGATCGCGCAAGCTTAAGGATTTGGCTTCTGTAGGTCGCTCACAGTTGATGCATTCAAAGCCACGGTCAGTCATTTTCCAGGTACGGTTGAAATTCGAGTCGATGTATCCATCATAGTCCATATAATTATTATCAATTAATCGCCACATGGGTTCTTCAACAACAAAGAGTGTGTTGTAAGGAATGTAGAGTTCCATGTCGAGCCGTTGGGCGCGGAACTTTGCATCTTTTTTAAATGAGATGTTGGAATCAAATGAAAGTATGCTGTCATTCTGCTCAACTTTATAGTCAACCATTTGGGCATTTTCACCCGCTGCTTTACGTGTGTTACCCTGGGCTTCAAAGCGTTCAATCAGTTTCAGTTCGGTACCTTCGTATCCTTTGATCGTTAACGAGGTGACATCGTAATCGTCCAGCCCGATTTCGTTTACCCGCAGCACCGCAGTTTTTCCATTAAGGGTAAAGGTTTTTTCTACTTTATGTTCTCCTTCTTCTTTAAAGGCATAAATCATTTGTGGAACACTGATACTGAGTACAGCAACGCTTATAAAGAATAGCACGAATAACGACCAGCCTACAAGGGGATTAAAGACCACACGTTTGGCGATGATTGAGTTACCAATCAGGTTGATGAATAAAGCAGGTACAAGTACTGCCGTAAAGGCGAAGAAAATGATCCAGTTTGGGAAACTATTACGGAAAGCCTCTAATGGAAAGCCTGTCTCACTAAGATTCCACCAGGATGGCCAATCGTTAAAGTGGAAGAAGCCAAAGATTACGCCAGCACCAATAATCAGAGAAAGGATCATTGCCAAGCCCGTTAAGCTAATCACTATGCCTATTGCAACCCGCAACACATCTACAAGAACTCTAAAAAGTGGGCCCAATACTTTGGTAATTCCTTCGATGATCATCGCAATTAAGCGAAAGGGAAATAAGACGATTTTGGTTAGTGTGCTCTCCTCTTCCTGATCTTTTTCATTCATGCTTTTCTTAACCGTTGTTTCGATGTTGGAAAGAGTTACAGGTTCCCCCTGCATTTGCATTCTTTCAGTTATGGTTTTGGCCTGTGGCAAAGCGATCCATAAAATGATATAGACGATCAGACCAAGTCCGCCAAAAATGGTGGCTATCACAAATAAAACACGAATCAAGGCAATATCAGCACCGAAAAAAGCAGCAACACCGCTCGCTACACCGCCAATTACTTTCTTCTCTGTATCACGGAACATCTTTTTTACTGATGGTTCTTCTTCAAGATCTTCAGAAGCCGGCAGAACAATCCATAAAATGATGTAAACGATTATTAAACTTCCGTAACTACCTAATACCAACAGGGCAAAGAGTAAACGTGGCCATACCGGGTCAATGTTGAAGTAGTGGCCGAAGCCGGCACACACACCACCCAGAATTTTTCTCTTTTGGTCGCGAAGTAATTTTTTTGCTGCTGCATGGCTGCTGCTTGACTTACTTTGTTTTTGTGAAGATTCTGTTTGGGCAAACTCACCTGAAAACTCCTGTTCTTCGGCTGCCTTAAAGTCGCTCACACTACCCATGGTTGCAATCAGGCTGCTCACATCTTCAGCGGTGATTACCTGCTTACCCTCATTGAGTTTGGCTAAAAATATTTCGGCAATGCGGCTTTCAATGTCAGAAAGAATTTCACTGCTGTCTTCAAACGAGGCGAAATAGCGCTTGATGGAATCCAGGTATTTGCGCAGGGTTTCGTACCCATCTTCTTCAATGTGGAAAATAATGCCGCTGATGTTTATGCTAATGTTCTTTTTCATAGCTGAAAGATCGTTATGAACTGGGTTTTGGAGTTAGCTATTCGATTTTGTTTTAATCATTTGAGTTGAGTGAACGAGGTCTTCCCAGGTTTCGGTTAAACCGTTGAGAAATTTAGTTCCTTCTTCCGTCAATTTATAATACTTGCGGGGTGGGCCCGATTTGGATTCCACCCATTTGTATTCCAATAGCCCGGCATTCTTTAGGCGCGTGAGAAGCGGGTACAAGGTTCCTTCCACCACAATCATTTTGGCGGCAGTTAATTCATCCAGCATATCTGAGGCATAAACCTCACCGCGCGATATGATGTGCAGGATGCAGTACTCCAATATGCCTTTTCTCATCTGTACTTGTGTGTTTTCAAGGTTCATACATCCATATTAGTTAAGATCAGATCTCGATGACTTATACGGTAAAAGTACTATGTATGGCCAAGTACTAGATGTAAAAAGTTACAATTTTTTTAAAAACCTCTTAATTTCGCTGAATTCGCAGGGTTAAAACCATAGTTACCAGTAATTTTGCAAACGTATTTACCTTCTATACATCCTTATTTTAGAAAAACTGTGGGGTTTGGTTTCAGGCTTTTGATCTTTCTTTTTGCTCCTCTTTTGGGTTTTTCTCAATATTCTCATGATTGGATAAAGCAGGGCCAAGCCTATTATCGGATATCTGTTGCAAAAAAGGGTGTTTATAAACTCACCTTTTCAGATTTGCAGGCGGCAGGGGTTCCGGTATCGACAATTGACCCAAGACGAGTACAGATTTTTCATCGCGGTCAGGAGCAAGCCATTTTTGTACAGGGTCAGGCGGATGCCATTCTGGATCCGGGCGACTTTATTGAGTTTTATGGAGTAGGTAATGATGGCACGCTTGATAAAGACTTATATAAACCTGCTTCGTTACAACCTCATAATTATTATAATCTCTACAGCGACACGACAGCCTATTTTCTAACCTGGCAACAGTCAGCAGTTCTGGGAAAACGCATCACCAATTTTTCTGAAGTAAATGTCACCAGCATCCCCAAAGAAGTTCACCACACGGAGGAGCGATTGCTCATCATCAAGAATGAATACTCAGGTGGAAATAGACTCAACGATGTTATTCAATTCACTCACTTTGATGAAGGCGAAGGGTGGACTGGTACCGCTCTTCGGCAAAGCCAAAGCATAGAATATAGTCTTGATTTAATCTCACAATCTGTACCAATTGCCGGAGATCCACAACTGGAGATTTTATTGGTAGGTCGGGATCAGATTCCACACACTGCAGAAATTTATGTGGGGCCTAACTCTAGTTCCCTGCGACTATTAGATTCACATAGCTTCGATGGTTATACTACCGAGAAGCTTACTTACACGCTTAATTGGAGTGATATCGGTGCAGACGGACGAATCACAATTCGCTTCTCAGCCACCCCAGCAGTTACTAACCGGTTTCAATTCAGTGCTTCCTACATTCGCATTGGGTTCCCACAAAACTTTGATGCTGCAGGCGTTACCGAAAAAAATTATACACTCTCTTTAAACCCATCGGGCAAGTCATATCTTGAATTGGAAAATGCTGCAGCCAATCTCCGTCTTTGGGATGTTACCGATCCGACATCCATTGTTTCAATCGGCACAACCAGTGCGGGCTCAACTTTAAAAGCCATTGTACCAGATACACAAGCACCCCGAGAGCTCTTTGCATTCAATACTACCCTTACCCCGGCAATCAGGCAAGTTTCATTTCGCCTGATTGATCCTGCACAAGCGGGCTTCGTAATTATTTCAAATAAGTTGTTAATGCAGCCTGCGCCTGGCTATGCCGATCCGGTAAAGGCCTATGCCGCTTACAGGGCTTCTGAGGAAGGTGGATCTTATGATACACTGGTTGTAAGTATGGATCAACTTTATAATCAGTTTAACTATGGTGAAACTTCGCCTCGTGCCATTTATGAATTTATGCGTTACCTGGTAGAGGAGGGTTCGCCTCGCTATCTTTTTCTAATTGGGAAAGGAAGAGACGTGAGTTCTGGATTTCACCGGCTGATAAATCCGGCACCGACCGTGTTGAAAGATCTTGTACCCTCGGCTGGTTCACCCGCTGCGGATATGACGTTTACGGCTGGTTTGGCCGGAACCACGTATGAGCCAGCTGTACCCACTGGCCGTTTATCGGCAAGCACACCGCTGCAGGTAGCCGCCTATCTCAATAAGATAAAAGAAGTTGAAGCAAGCGTAGTGCCATCATGGCAAAAGGAGGGTTTGCATTTGAGTGGCGGCATAAAGCCCGAGGAACTTGTTACGTTCCGTTCTTATGTGGATGGATTTAAAACGATTGCTGAGAATCCGTACTGGGGCGCTAACGTCAGTACAATTGCCAAGCGTGATCCAAATCCAGTCGAGCTGATTAATATTTCAGATAAAGTAAATGCAGGTGTTAACCTGATAACTTTTTTTGGCCATTCATCTCCCAGCACAATCGATATTGATGTTGGCTATGTATCAGATCCTACCATGGGGTATAACAATCCAGGAAAGTATCCGGCCTTCCTTATTAATGGTTGCAATGCCGGAAATTTCTTTTCAGGCAGCACTTCGTTTGGGGAAGACTGGATACTGACCGCTAACAAAGGGGCCCGGAATTTTATTGCGCATAGTTCATTTGGTTTTGTTTATTCCCTGAAATACTATTCTGATTTGCTTTATAATGTTGGATTTGCGGATTCGGTATTTGTTAAAAAGGGGATAGGAGATGTGCAAAAGGAAGTAGCACGACAATACATGGAGGCCGCACCGGCAACCATGGCCAACATTACACAAGTACAGCAAATGGTTTTGCTAGGTGATCCTGCAGTTAAATTGTTTAACTATGGTAAACCCGATTATGAAATTACAAGTGCTTCTTTGTCGCTGTCATCCTTTGATAATAAACCTGTAACAGCAACCAGCGATTCTTTTGCCATTAAGATTGTAATGAAAAACCTGGGGTTGGCGAAAACGGATTCTGTAAAGATTAGATTGGTCAGGGAATTAAGTGATGGATCGCAAATTACCTATGATTCTCTCGTTGCCCCGATTCTTAATACGGATACCCTGATTTTTAAAATGAACAGGCAAGGAAATGCAGGTGGTGGGAATAATCAGTTTACCGCAATCATTGATCCTGAAAATAAGATTAAGGAATTGCAAGAGAATAATAATGAAGCTTCTTTCAGCGCGTTCATTCCTTCTAATGCTACCTTAAATCTATTTCCAGTTGCTTATGCAATCGTTAACCAGCAAAATGTAAAGTTAGTCTGGCAATCAACCGATTTGCTTTCTGCGACCCGTGAATTTGTAATGCAAATTGATACGACAATTTATTTTAATAGCCCTTATTTAATCAGTCAAACCATATCCGGAAAAGTGTTGGCTTCTGTCCAAATCAACCTGGTGAATGCTGATTCGGTTGTTTACTTCTGGCGCACCCGATTTAAGACTCCACAACCTGGCGAGAGTGGTGAGTGGAGCACTTCAACTTTTTCCTACATTCTGGGTAGCCCGGAAGGCTGGGCCCAACTAAGTTCTGATCAGCTAACAGAAAATTTCTTCAGTAGTTTGAATCCCCTAGGAGAGGGAACTCTTTTCAGTTTTGAGGAAACCAGTACTTCTGTTTCTATAACAACGTTTGGAAGTGATAACCCTTCACCGGTCACTGATGTTTCAGTTAAAATCAACAATTCGGAGTATAACCTTGCTACCCAAGGCCAACCTTGCCGCAACAATACCCTCAACCTGATTGCCTTCAATAAAACAACAGCAATACCCTATGCTGGTTTGCCTTTTAACTTTCAGGATCCTCGAACGTGTGGTCGGGAGCCGCAGTTGATTAATAGTTTTACTCTAAGCGAGTTGGAGACTGGTCTGAATGATGATCTTGAAGCCTTTGTCAATGCAGTTGGTGTTAGCGATTCTGTGGTACTCTTCTCAATCGGTAATCCAGGATATGGTTCATGGTCGGCTAATGTAAAGTCCAAGCTTGGTGAACTCGGTATTGGTCTTACGGATCTGGATGCGCTTCAGGCCGGTGAACCGGTTATCATTTTTGGTAGAAAAGGCGCCATACCAGGCACTGCAAAAATAACCCGCGCTTTGTTATCGCCAGCCAGCGAACAAGTGATTACAGTTAATGAAAGTATTACCGGCAGGAATACAGAGGGCTTTATGAAATCTGTAATCATTGGTCCCGCCTCTGAATGGAAACAATTCGTATCGAAGGCTCACCTTGAACCTGAGGATCAAATCACGTTTTCTGTTTATGGTGTTTCACTGGATGGTAGTGAAGTATTTATTGCGGACGCAGTCGGATCAAACTATGATCTTTCATCAATTTCCGTTCAGGACTATCCTTATCTGAAAGTAATTTTCAATACCAAAGATGAAGTGAATCTTACACCAGCGCAATGGCAAAACTGGGCCGTACTTTATGAACCCGTTGCGGAGGGTATTCTCCTGCTGAAAAGTCCGGAAACTTCGATCACGGTGCAGGAAGGGCAAAGCTGGAATTCAACCTTTGGATTTACTAACATCACGTCAAAAGACTTTAACAGTCCACTACGGGTAGACCTGGAAATCGTAACAAAGGAAACTCAGAGTCGTGAGCTACAGAAGTTCATGATTGATCCTCCTGCTCCGGGCGACACTGCTTTTTTTGATATTACATCTTCCACCTTAGGAAAGGTGGGTAAGAATGATGTGAATGTGTTTGTAAACAATCGAGTGCTTGCAGAAACTTATTACGATAATAATTTTATAGCGCTGCCTGATTATTTGACCGTGTTGGCGGATAAAACACCACCCATATTAAATGTTACTTTCGATAATCGAACTCTGCGCAATAGTGATTATGTGTCATCGAATCCGGAAATCACAATCATTATGGTTGATGAAAACCAGTTCCTCTTTAAGTCAGATACCTTGGGTGTTTCCTTGTTACTAAGTTATCCCTGCGGTAGTTCCTCTTGCCCATTTACAAGAATCCCGCTTAGTGGTGATGATATAAAATGGTTTGCTGCGACAGCGGATTCAAATTACAGAATAGAATTTACACCCCAGCTAGCTGATGGAGATTATGTTCTTTCAGTTCAGGTAGCAGATGCCAGCGGTAATTTAAGTGGTGCTTCTCCCTACGAAATTTCATTTAAGGTAAAATCAGAAGCTTCTTTATCGCTAACCAGTGTGTTCCCGAATCCATCAACCGGAGATTTCTTCTTCAGCTTTGTACTTACCGGTAATGAACTACCTGATGAATTCCTGTTGGAGATATTTACAACTCAAGGCCAACGGTTGCACACATTTGCTACCAATAGTATTCAACAATTCAACATTGGTAGCAATGAGTTAATGTGGGATGGGCGAGAAGCAACAGGAGCCTATCTTCCGCGTGGAGTTTATGTATATCGTTTGCGTATCAAAACACCCTCAAAAGAAACATCAACACAAGGAAAGCTCGTGTTGATGCGATAATGATAGCAGGGTTAAAGAATTAATGATGATGTCCACCCGGGCCATGAACGTGTCCATGGGCTATCTCTTCCTCAGTCGCGTTTCGGATTTCAAGAATTTCTACCGCAAAGTTTAATTCAACACCGGCTAATGGGTGGTTGGCATCTACTGTAATTGAATCAAGACCAACTTTAGTTACTGTTACTACCTGGCCTTGATTGGTTTGAAATTGCATACCTACCTGAACAGGTTGGTCGCCAAAAGCAGAGCGGGGTACCTGCTGCATCAAGTCATCGCTTTTTACACCATACGCTTTCTCAGGGCTTACCTTAAGATTAAACTTATCGCCCGTTGCCTTTCCTTCCAGGCCTTCTTCCATGCCGGGAATCAGATTGCCGATGCCATGAATATAGTGCAAGGGATCGCGACCTGAGCTGGAATCAAGAATGTTGCCTTCATTGTCAGTAAGTGTGTAGTGAATGGCGGCTACTTTGTGTTTGGTGATTTGCATGCGTGTTTGTTTTGTTGAAATGCCAAAGAACATCCGGGCATTTCAGATTATAAAATAAGTTTCAAAAGCTATTCGTGGTGGGATTAATGTCGGGCTTAATCAAATGGGTCTTTCAAGATTGAAAGACCCATTGTACCTAAGGCCGGAATCGAACCGGCACGCCCGAAGGCACACGATTTTGAGTCGTGCGCGTCTACCAGTTCCGCCACTCAGGCTCGTTTACCTGATCCGTTATTACGAACGGGTTGCAAAGATGTATAAAACTTAGTTTTTGCCAAAATTCAAAGCTCAATAAATTTCTCTAACGAAAAGGCCTGCGTCCGCTCAGAAAACAAGGTTTTAACCCGGCCCCAGACTTTACTGAATAATTCAGACTTGCGATAGTTTTCCAGGCTCTGTAGTCCATCCCAATGACTCAATGTGGTATAACAGCAGGCATCTTCAGAATCTTTTAACAATTGCAAGTGCAAACACCCTGGAAAATTCCGGATTGCTTCCTTATTACCATTGAAGATTTCTAAAAACTCTTCGACCCCGGCTTCTGTAAAGTGCATACGTACAATTCGGATAATCATAAGGATTTAATACATAAGGAGTAAGTCAATAAGAAGAGGGTTAGGTGTTCAAACGACAATTCTATGTGTCTTAACACATTCTACTTTCGGCTATTTATTCGTCAAATGTCACATTCACCGGGCTGTCGTATTGCAACCCCAACAACTCGCTTGCATTTCCTTTATAGATTCCGATTTCCAGTAAATCCTGGCTGTTGAAAATCAGGAAACAATCGCCCTGCTCGGTTTGATAGTAGTTGGTGTGAATTCGCTTGAATTTCTCACCACCAAACTGAATCGTAAATGTTCTTCCTTTTGTGAGAATTTCAAAATCTACCTTAGCAATGTTGGTGATCAGGTTTCCGTAATTGTCTACCCGTACTACGTGCCCCGCAATAATCCTTTTGGTAGCCTTTACCTGCCGGTTCATACTTTTGCGAAATGAATTAAGTGGCTTTCCCAAGGTGGTAATGGTTACTCCACTCGCCAATCTGGCGGCAGCAGGCGCGAGAATATCTTTTTCCGGAAAGGTAGTTTGAATCGGATTTACGGAGTTGAGTTGTACTACCTGCTGATGGTTTTTGTCACTGATAAGTCCGAACAGGCCATTATCCACACCAACAAAAAAATGATCTTCCAATTGCAGGGCCAGGTAAGCATCATCGCGATTGCCTGAGGAATCCACTCCAACCAGATGTACAGTACCATTCGGGAAATCGCGGAAAGCAGATTTTAGTACATAGGCGCCATGGGCAATATCACAAGCTGCGATTTTGTGACTGATATCAATCATGTTTAATCCCGGATTGATGCTTAGAATTTTGGCCTTCACAGCAGCCACATAGTGATCGCTTTCTCCACTGTCGGTAAGAAGGGTAATGATGGCCATTCGCGAACGTTAAACCACGTCCGGATGTTTTTGCTTGGACGGGATTTGTTTACTTTTATGCATCAAAATTAATTGATTTCAACCACATTACTTCATTGATAGAGAAAACCATTACACTCGAAAACATTCCACTTACCGACTTCCTTGGCGTGGAGAATAAGAACATCACTGAACTTGCTGCTGCTTTTCCGAAGAGCAAAATCATTTCACGGGGAAACGAAATTCTGGTCAAGGGTGAAGCTCCGGATATTCTGCAGATAACCGACATTCTAAATTCCCTCATAGACCACTTCCATCAGTTTGGTCGGGTAACCGAAGAAAATGTGCGTGGTTACATCACTCAGGAGCGCCAGGAATTTGTTGCCGAGGATTCCCCGGATGGCATTATTCTCTATGGCACGAAGGGATCGGCCATCAAGGCCAAGACCGTTAATCAACAAAAACTTGTGAAAGCAGTTAAAGACCATGATCTGGTCTTTGCACTTGGTCCTGCGGGAACAGGTAAAACATTTGTTTCTGTAGCGATGGCTGTGAAAGCCCTCAAGAATAAACAAGTAAAGAAGATCATCATCACCCGACCTGCTGTGGAAGCTGGCGAAAACCTTGGTTTTTTACCTGGTGATCTGAAAGAAAAAATCGATCCTTACCTGAGGCCTATCTATGATGCACTCAACGACATGGTTCCGTTTGAAAAGCTGAAATACTACATGGAGCGGGAGATCATTGAAATTGCACCGCTCGCCTACATGCGAGGTCGCACACTCAACAATGCTTTTATTTTGCTTGACGAGGCACAGAATACTACACCCATGCAAATGAAAATGTTTCTTACCCGCATGGGACCGGACTCCAAAATGATTGTAACGGGGGATACATCACAGATCGATTTGCCGCATAATCAGCGCTCAGGACTGAAAGAAGCTGTGCGGATATTGAATGAAGTAAAGGGAGTTGGTTTTGTTGAACTTAATGAACGCGATGTAATGCGTCATCGATTGGTGCGCGATATCATTGAAGCTTATGGGAAAGTAATCCCTTCGGGTCAGGCCTAGAATTTCGAAATTCTTTAATGTTGATCCTTAAATTGTAAGTTGAACAATAATAGCCAACTTAGAAGTGTCTATTACCCCTTATGAATTGGTTTCAGATAACGGTTAAGCATACACTGGATACATTAGGCACTTCCCTCCAGGGCCTGAGTGCTACCGAAGCTCAGCAACGGCTGATTGTACAAGGAAAAAATGAACTAAAGACGCAAGGCCGCAAGTCTGCCTGGTGGATACTCTTTGCCCAGTTCAGGGAGTTTATGGTATTGATTTTATTAGCGGCTTCGGTAGTTTCATTTTTTGTTGGAGACATAAAGGATGCAATTGTCATTTTGGTAATTGTTGTGCTGAACACAATCGTTGGCTTTTTTCAGGAATACAATGCCGAGAAGGCCATGGATGAATTAAAGAAACTCGCGGCCGCAATGGCTCGGGTGGTGCGCGAAGGTGAAGTAAAAACTATCCCAGCCGCTGAATTGGTAACCGGAGATATTGTAAAGCTTGAAGCCGGGGATAGCGTGCCTGCTGATTTGCGACTGATTGAAATCCATTCCCTTAAAATTGAAGAAGCTTCCCTTACCGGAGAATCATATCCGGTTGAAAAAAGTGTTGAACCCATTTCGAATGAAAAAGCTACGGTGGGTGATCGGGTGAATATGGCCTTTAAATCTACAATGGTTAGTTATGGGCGGGCAGTAGGAGTTGTAGTAGCTACAGGTATGAATACTGAAATCGGAAAGATTGCTTCCCTGCTACAACAGTCTGAGACAGAAACACCGTTGCAAAAGCGCATGACAGATTTCAGCAAAAAACTTTCAGTCATAATAGTGCTTATCTGTGTGGTTATTTATGGTGTAGGATTGTTGCGAGGAGAGGGTCACTTGCAAATGTTAATGACGGCCGTTTCGGTGGCGGTTGCAGCCATACCGGAAGCATTGCCTGCTGTAATCACCGTAGCACTTGCCCTGGGTGCCCGAAGGATGGTGCGTAAGAATGCATTAATTCGTAAGCTGCCTGCCGTAGAAACATTAGGCTCAGTAAATTTTATATGCACAGATAAAACAGGTACGCTCACGCAGAACAAAATGTCGGTGCGTGAAACCTGGGCTACCAATTCTATGATTGGATTGTCGGCTCAGGAAGCGCTTCTGCTGGCCATGAGTCTTAATCAGGATACACATATAAATGGAGAAAATCTTATAGGAGATTCTACGGAAGTAGCAGCAGTCTTGTATGCTCATGAACAGAACCCCCAGCTTATCCAGGCAACAACAACTTACCCGAGGATAAATGAAATTCCTTTTGATAGCGATCGTAGAATGATGACAACGGTTCATCGATTCAATGACGGGTATCTTTTGATTACCAAAGGAGCGGTAGAATCTGTTTTGCAAAAGAGCCCCCAGTCAAATAAAGAAGAGATTGTATTAAAAGCCGACTCGATTGCCGAGAATGGAATGCGAACGCTTGCGTATGCCTGTAAGTTTATTGATTCGCAGGTATGGAATCAGAATGAACTACATGAAGTTGAAAACGATTTACAGTTTATTGGGATAATCGGAATGATCGATCCGCCTCGCCCTGAAGTAAAAGCTGCCGTTAAAGAGTGCAAGGCGGCAGGGATTACCCCAGTGATGATCACGGGAGATCATCCCAAAACGGCTTTGGCTATTGCCCGCGAACTGGGAATTGTGGAGGATAAGGATCAAATGCTGACCGGCTCTGACCTTGCCAGAATAAGCATGGAAAAGCTGATAGAGAAAGCAGAACATGTGCGGGTGTATGCTCGGGTTAGTGCAGAGCAAAAGCTGAATATTGTTAAAGCTCTTCAGGCTGAAGGCCATTATGTAGCCATGACAGGCGATGGAGTTAATGATGCGCCTTCATTGAAAATGGCAAACATTGGAGTTGCCATGGGGATTACCGGTACCGATGTCTCCAAGGAAGCAGCGCACATGGTATTGTTGGATGATAATTTTGCTACAATCGTAAAGGCCGTACGTGAGGGTCGCAGAATCTTTGATAACATCCGGAAGTTTATCCGGTACATCATGACCGGAAATGCTGGTGAGATCTGGACAATATTTTTAGCTCCGGTTGTAGGCCTTCCTATTCCTTTATTACCAATTCATATTTTGTGGATTAATCTGGTAACAGATGGACTGCCTAGTCTGGCATTGGCCAACGAACCGGCCGAAGCAAACATTATGAAACGCCCACCGCGTAGTTCCAGTAACAATGTATTTTCTGATGGTGTAGGGATGCATATTTTTTGGGTGGGCTTGTTGATTGGAGCTTTGTGTTTGGGTATTCAGGCAGGTGCGATGCGGTTAGGTATTGAACACTGGCAGACAATGGTATTCACTGCATTATCTCTTTGTCAGTTAGCCCACGTAATTGCCATACGTAGTTCTGATGCTTTTATTTATAAGCATGGACTTTTCAGAAACCGTATTTTGTTGATCACGGTATTGGGAACGGTAGCCTTGCAGTTAGCTATTGTCTATCTACCTGTTCTGCAACAAATCTTCAATACCACAGCACTTTCTGTTAACGAGTTGCTTATTTGCTTTGGAGCAGCGGCCATCGTATTTCATCTGGTGGAATTAGAGAAATGGATCAGGAACCTTAAAAGGAGTTAGGCCTTTGGTTTACTTGATACCAGTTGGTAAATTCACTTATGAGTTGGGTTCCTTTTGCTATGGTACGTATAACCTTATTCCTTGCTGGAGGAATTCTGTTAGCTATCTATAACCCTGAACTGATTCCAGAACAAGTCGCTTTTTACTTTTTACTATCCCTGATCTGTATTTATTTAATTGCTGTGTTCTCACTTCGGTCGTGGCGGTGGGTTAAGGCTTTCAATGGCATGGTGGGGATGTTAGCAATTTTCTTTTTCGGCTATCTTCATTTACTAATCAGTACGGGCAGCAGGCAATCCAATCATCTCCTGAATGAAAAGAATCCTGTAGTCGCCTATGAAGCGATTGTACGAAGTGCACCAGAATCCAAAGCAAAGTCGTGGAAACTTCAGGTTGAAATTGTTCGGGTGAAGACAAATCAATGGAAATCAAGGACCGGATCGGTGATTTTATATGTTTCCAAAAGATCAATGGATCAGGTTCCCTGGCTGTATGGTGACAGACTTTTGATAAGAGGAACCCCGAATGAGTTAAAACCGCCAGCCAATCCCAATGAATTTGACTTCAAACGGTTTCTCAGTTTCAGAAATATCTATCATCAGCAGTTTGTTTTGGCTGATCAGGTTCGATTGATAAGCCATGCTGAGAGAAGGAGCTTTATGTACTATTCGCATCAGATGCGGGCCTGGGCTAGTGAAGTGATTCGGAAAAATATTCCTGGCGAACAGGAGCAGGCCATTGCGATGGCTCTTGTATTAGGTGTTACAGAA
Organism: Cyclobacteriaceae bacterium; assembly: GCA_044229915.1. Classification (GTDB taxonomy): domain Bacteria; phylum Bacteroidota; class Bacteroidia; order Cytophagales; family Cyclobacteriaceae; genus ELB16-189. The sequence continues at coordinate 225,436 of JBGASB010000001.1, read as the reverse complement.
GGGATTGACACCGATTTGCAAAATGCATATGCTGCGAGTGGTGCCATGCATGTGTTGGCCGTATCCGGACTTCATGTTGGTATTATTTATGGTATCATTCTGGTTCTACTGCGTCCCCTGAATTCTTATGCATGGAGTCGCTGGGTGGTTGCGGGTATTAGCATTCTTCTGCTTTGGTCTTTTGCATTTGTTACAGGTTTGTCGCCCTCAGTTTTGCGGGCAGTCACTATGTTTTCTTTTATAGCCTTAGCCCGACCGCTAGGCTGGAGAACCAATATTTACAATACGCTGGCGGCCTCAGCTTTTGTGCTGTTGATCTATAATCCATACCTGATTATGTCAGTAGGATTTCAGTTGTCTTATTTAGCTGTATTAGGAATTGTTTATTTGCAAAGATCAATTTACAACTTATGGGAAATTGATAATCATGTGGGTGACTGGATATGGCAGATTACCTGTGTATCCATTGCTGCTCAGATTGCTACGTTTGCTTTGGGTATGTTATACTTTCATCAGTTTCCGGTTTACTTTTTAGTCTCGAATTTATTTGTAATACCACTATCAACGTTCGTTTTAATTGGGGGGATCCTTCTTTTGGTTGTTAGTGCGTGGTCGTGGTTAAGTTGGGTGATTGGTAAGCTACTATTGGTCTTAATACAGCTTCTCAATTGGCTCGTTTTTAAAACAGAAGAACTACCCTTTAGCCTGATTAGTGAAATCCATCTTACAACTTTTCAATGTTGGCTGATTATGGGGATGCTTATAGCCTTGATTTTTATGGCTCAGTATCGAAGTATAAAAGGACTTTACGTAGCGTGTGTCATTACCGTGATTTTTATTTTCACCCAATACCATCATTATAATCAAGGGATAGACCGTCATCAGTTTGTCGTATATAGTGTTTCCGGTTATTCGGCTTTGGAATGGATTGATGGAGGGATTAGTTATTTCAAAGCAGACTCAGCTTTGTATAATGATGAAGAGCGGTTACGCTTCCATATCCGGCCTAATCGCCTACAGCGGGGAGTGATTGCCATAAATACAGAAATTCCTTTCAGGCAGGAATTGCCACATAACCTGGAGGTATTTTACTGGAAGGGTAATAAAATAATTGTTGCTCAAAATAAAGAAGCTCAATTACCTGTATTGGGCGAAATCGATTACCTTGTTGTCGGCCGAAATTCTTTATCTCCGAAAGGCATTGAGAACCTTTCTGTTGGGAAGATTATTCTTGATGGTAGCAACTCTCAGAGTTTTGTGAATAGATGGCGAAAAGTTGTTGATAAAGAAAAATTGCATGTCGTACTCGATGAAGGTGCTTTTGTATTAACCCAATGATATGAGTTTGGTAAATTATTCAGTGAAGGAACGTGTAGGGTACGTAACGTTAAACCGACCTGACAAGCGAAATGCTTTAAGTCATGACTTAATACGCGACTTGAAGGAAGCTTTTTCCAGAGCTGAAAATGATGCTAGCATCAAGGTTGTGGTACTCAATGCTAACGGAGAATCTTTTTGTGCCGGTGCCGACCTTGCTTACCTTCAACAACTTCAGAATTTTACTTTTGAGGAAAACCTTGCTGACTCGAAACTTCTCAAAGAATTGTTCCTCCAGATTTATACCTTGAAAAAAGTTGTGATTGCACAGGTACAAGGCCATGCGTTGGCGGGTGGTTGTGGTCTTGCCAATGTTTGTGACTTTACGTTCGCAGTTCCTGAAGCTAAGTTTGGATACACGGAAGTGAAGATTGGTTTTATCCCGGCTCTGGTGGCGGTTTTTTTAGTAAGAAAAATCGGAGAACAAAAGGCCCGACAGCTATTGCTTACGGGAGAGATAATTAAGGCTCAAGACGCTTTGAGCAGGGGTCTCATCTCTAAAGTAGTTGAAACAAAAGGCCTTGAAGTTTCTGTTTTTGATTTTGCTCAGGAACTGATTCGAAACAACTCAGCCCAATCGATGCAATTAACCAAGCAATTAATTGCAAATGTACAATCCTTGTCATTGGATAATGCGCTTGATCTTGCCGCGACCATGAATGCTCAGGCCCGTGCAACAGAAGATTGTAAAAAAGGCATTGCCTCCTTTTTGAATAAGCTGGAACTTCGTTGGTAATCACAGGCGGATAGATGTTATCTATTAATGGTATTGGTCTGATCGCTCTGTGACGCAATGATCCGTGGTCTCACGCCCTCGATGAACCAGTTTTTAGACCCACCGGTTATTCCTATTTTTGGTAGTGAGTTCTCTTGAAATACTTAAGCAATATTGGGGTTATTCCCACTTTCGTCAGCCACAGCAGGAAATCATTCAGGCTGTGTTGGAGAAACGCGATGTGCTGGCCATTCTACCGACTGGAGGCGGAAAGTCCATTTGCTTTCAGGTTCCCGTATTAATGCAGGAGGGCATCTGTCTTGTAATTACTCCTCTTATTGCACTCATGCAAGATCAGGTTAAGCAACTTAAGCAACGGGGTATTGCTGCTGTATCTGTTCATGCCGGAATGCATCATCGGGAGATTGATATTACGCTGGACAACTGTGTATTTGGTAAGATTAAATTTCTATACCTCTCCCCCGAACGTTTACAAACCGATCTGTTTAAGGAAAGAGTAAAGCGAATGAACGTATGCCTCGTGGCGGTTGATGAGGCGCATTGTATTTCACAATGGGGATACGATTTCAGACCTCCGTATTTGCAAATTGCCGAACTCAGGGAGGTAAAGCCGGATGTTTCGTTTATAGCCCTTACTGCAACCGCAACGCGAATAGTTAAGGATGATATCATCGCTAAGTTGAATCTTTCTAACACTGCGATTTTTCAAAAGAGTTTTGCGAGGGAGAATCTTTCTTTTGTGGTGCGAAAAACGGAGACTAAAGAAAAGAAGTTGTTGGAAATACTTCGTAAAGTGCCAGGTCCAGCGATAATCTATGTTCGGTCCAGGAAGTCAACGGTCTCTTTAGCGGCATTCCTTAACAAGAATAAAATTTCTGGTACCTTTTATCACGCGGGGTTAACTCATCACGAACGCATAACCCGCCAGGAAGAATGGCTATCAAACCAAAGCCGTGTGATGGTTGCTACCAATGCTTTTGGCATGGGCATTGACAAGTCGGATGTGCGGGCAGTTGTACACATGGACTTACCAGAGAACCTGGAGTCATACTACCAGGAAGCAGGTCGCGCGGGTCGCGATGGAAAACGATCTTACGCAGCTATCATTTTTCATGAAGTAGATGTGCTATCACTTCAAAGCAAAGTTTTACAATCGCAGCCTGAAATCGAATATCTCAAGAAAATATACCAGGCGGTGGCGAATCATTTTCAGGTAGCGGAAGGTAGTAGTCAAGGCGAGAGTTATGATTTTGATCTCGATGGGTTCTGTAAAAAATTTTCATTTAAGTCTACGGATGTTTACCCGGCTTTAAAAAAACTGGAAGAATTTGGTCTATTGGAATTCAATGAAAGCTTTTACAGACCCTCGTTGCTTCATTTCGCCTTTGACAAAAAGAAGTTGTATGAATTTCAGATTGCCCATGAACGATTTGATTTACTCATTAAAGCCTTGTTGAGGCTTTATGGTGGGGAATTGTATTCCGATTTCACTCCGGTATCAGAAAATCAGATTGCCTTGATGATGAAGCAATCAGTATCTACTATCAAATTAGAGCTTGGTCAATTGCACAACCTGCAGGTGCTTGTGTATGAACCGATCAATGAAAGTCCGAAGATTACGTTTGTTCTGCCAAGACAGGACGCAAACCGATTGCCCATTGACCGTAAGGAGTTTGACAGCAGACGAGCACTTCATTTAAGCAAGATGGAGGCGATGAAGAGTTATGTTGAGCAAACCCATCGATGCCGCATGCAGGTGATCCAGGAATACTTTGATGAGATAACCTATGCTACCTGCGGCATGTGTGATGTGTGCATCAGCAAGCGCAAAACTGAAAATCTTGCAATGCTCAAGGACTATGAGCAACAAATTCTTTATTTGTTAAAACAAAAACCGATGACGGTAGAGGAACTTGAAACAGCTGTTGATCCGCAGGAAAAGGAATTGTTTATTGAAGTAGTGCGCGAGATGGTGGACTCAGCACAGATTGCTTATGATGAGTTTTGGGTTTTGCGCAAAGTGAACTAATAAAATTATTGGATGGCCAAATAAAAAAGTCAGACCCTTTGGGCCTGACTTTTACAATTATAGTTAATACAAATTATTCAAGAGCTGCAACACCAGGCAATACTTTTCCTTCAAAATATTCCAAAAGGGCGCCTCCACCTGTCGAAACATAACTTACTTTTTCCTCGAATCCAAACTTAGCAACCGCTGCAGCTGAGTCGCCACCACCTATCAAAGAAAACGCTCCTTTTGAAGTTGCACGGACTACGGCTTCGGCTACAGCCTTAGTTCCTTTTTCAAATTTCTCCATTTCAAAAACACCCATCGGGCCGTTCCATAAAATGGTTTTTGATCCCTCAATTACTTTGGAAAAAACCTGTGTAGCCTGGGGTCCGATATCCAACCCCATCCAACCATCAGGTATTGAATTGTTATTGACAGTTTGTGTATTTGCATTGGCATCAAACTTATCACCGGCTATAGAATCAATAGGCAAATGCAATTCAACACCCTTGGCCTTTGCTTTCTGAATAAGTTCTTTAGCGAGGTCTAACTTATCTGCTTCAACCAATGAATTACCGATGTTGCCACCCAGAGCTTTGAAGAAAGTGTAGGCCATACCGCCACCAATAATCAGATGGTTTACTTTATCAAGAAGTTTTTCGATGATCAGAATTTTATCTGAGATTTTTGCTCCACCCATAATGGCAGTAAAAGGCTTTACAGAATTTTCAAGGACCTTCCTGGCATTGTCAAGTTCAGCGGCCATCACATAGCCGGCACATTTATCTTTAAAGAATTGTGCAACGATGGTAGTGGAAGCGTGTGCACGGTGGGCTGTGCCAAACGCATCGTTTACATACACATCTCCGTGCTTAGAAAGTTTTTCAGCGAAAGCAACATCGCCTTTTTCTTCTTGCTTATAGAAGCGAAGATTTTCCAACAACAAAACTTCGCCTGGCTTTAGGGCACCTGAAAGCTTATAGCTTTCTTCACCTATGCAATCCGAAGCAAATTTTACGGGTACACCCAAGAGCGTTTCGGTGGTTTTGATCGTGTGCTTAAGTGAATATTTATCCTCTGGCCCTTCTTTGGGACGGCCCAGGTGAGACATAAGGATGCAACTGCCACCGTCCTTTAAAATTTTTTTTATCGTAGGAATAGTAGCCTGGATACGATTGTCATCAGTTACTTCAAAACTTTTATTTAACGGCACATTAAAATCTACACGAATGAGCGCACGTTTACCCTTAAAATTAAGATCCTGGATGGTTTTCATAAATCACTTTTTAGAGGAGCCCAAGTTAGCAAATCAATTGGAAGGGAGGGTGAATGACAACGCCTATTTTTCAGCAAACGATTGAAGGTTCACTCAAAGAAGCAGGGAGTACTTCTCTCCATTTATCAGTTTCTGCATACAACTTGATAGTCTCATTTCTTTGGGTTAGCAATTTGGTGAGGTAACGCTTGAGAAAGATAAAATCTGCAGCTTCGCCAAGAATTCCGAGAGGTGATTCAAAATAAAAGTGATCAATCATTACGGTATCTTCGTTCATGGCATAGAAGAAGTGGTCATGAATCATGGTTTTGAAAACACCATTAACCATTTCGTCCGTAAAGAAAAAGGGGCGCGTGAATTTGCTGATTTGAGTTTCGAGCGTTTGACGAAAGCCAAGGTGCGTAGCTTGCCATAATACTTTTTGGTTGGGCCCGATAAGTCCATGGGTGACTCCGCCTACAGCTTCCTCTTGCGTGTGTTGAACTGATATTTTATGTAGATCAATACTCCTTGAAAGATCAAAGCAAAGCTCAATAGGAGCTTTTACTAATGTAGTGAGTTCGATTTTATTCATTGATTAATGCAGATTAATCTCCAAAACTTATCCCGAGTCCTTTAGCTGATTTAACTAAATAAGAATCTTTCTTTAATGTATTGTATTCTTTGGTTGCGTCTTCAAGCGAAACGGACGTGATTGTATTGTTTTTAAAAGCCACCATACGCCCGAAATTTTTCTCCAAAGCGAGTTCAAAGGCTTTCACCCCAAAGAGTGAGGCCAACACCCGGTCAAAGGCGATCGGTGTGCCTCCGCGTTGTACGTGACCTAACACAGTTTCCCTGATTTCAGCTTGGCATCCGGCATCTTTTAGTTGTTTGGATAGTTGGTAGGCAACTCCTCCTAACCGCACATGCTCGGATCCTCTTTCACCAGCCGAAGCTGTAATGGTACCTGTTTTTGGCTTTGCGCCTTCGGCAACAACAATGTTGACAAAGCCCCGACCTTTTTTGTAACGATTATCGATTTTCTTTACCAACTTATTGATGTCGTATGGAATTTCAGGGATGAGACAGATTTCTGCACCACCCGCAATTGCGGTGTGCAAAGCAATCCAACCTGCATCGCGACCCATCACTTCCATAATCATCGTTCGATGATGACTTTCAGCAGTCGTCACCAATTTGTCGAAACTATCGGTAGCAATTTGCACCGCGGTTTGAAATCCGAAAGTCAGGTCAGTTGCTGAGAGGTCGTTATCAATCGTCTTAGGAACCCCGATCATTGGCATCCCTTTGTCATAAAGTGTCTTGGATATTTTTTGCGAGCCATCGCCACCAATATTAATAATGGCATCGAAGTTTAATTTTTTCAGTTTACTAATCAACTCATCGGAACGGTCAACAAAACGTACCGTGCCATCGGGCTGGGGAAAAGGGAACTTAATAGGATTCCCCTTGTTGGTTGTTTTAAGAATGGTTCCGCCCTTTACATGAATGCCAGCCGTCAATTTGCTGGTAAGTTTTATAATCTCCTGAGGTTCATTAAAGACCCCATTAAAGGCTTCAATACTTCCGTAAACTTCCCAGTCTTCATTTTCTTTGGTCGCACTCTCCTTACGGGCGCGTTTGCAAATACCGCGGATAACCGCATTAAGCCCTGGGGAATCACCACCACCGGTGAGAACGAGAATTTTCTTTGTCATTTTCTAATCTTGCTCTGATAAGTATGGATACCGTAAATCCGGACCCGTATAAGAGGTGAATATCCAAATAAGTCATCAAATGGAAAGGGGTAGGGCAGAATTTTTTTTTATTCTGCTGAAGCTCTCCGCAGGCGGTCATTAATAGCTTTGCCTAAGCCGATATCCGGCAATGCCTCGGCAAGGATAATTTCTTTGCTTTTTTTATCGAGTTCACGCAATGAAGCAAACAGGCGTTGGGCTGCCTCTTCAAGATTTCCAGTACTTGATAATACAATTTGATTCTCTGGATCTATTCCTGCTACTTTTTCTCGAAAGGCGAGGATCCCAATTTTTGAAGCAGGGTATCGGGTTATTAATTCTGGCAACAAACCCCACACCACTTTCTTTCGTGGTGAATAGTGACTTTTCAGTTGACCTGGAGCCTTAGGGTTGGAGGATGAGTTAAGCTGAATGTCCACTTTTCCAATTACATTTTCTATATCCTCGAGGGTAAGTCCCCCCAATCGGAAAACAGTTGGACAATCATTTTCAAATCCTATGATGGTTGATTCAATGCCAACCCGGCACTCACCTCCATCCAGAATGTATTGAATCTTATTGCCAAGTTGATCATTCACATGCTCGGGACGGGTGGGGCTTACGTACCCAAAAGGGTTGGCACTAGGTGCCGCCAGCGGAAATGATAAGGAATGAAGCAAAGATCGTGTAAGATCATGATCAGGACACCGGATGCCAACTGTATCCATACCAGACGTGACGAGATCGGGGATCAAACTCTTCTTTTTAAGTAGAAATGTTAGTGGACCTGGCCAGAATTTGGCTGCCAGTTTTTCAGCTTTTTCAGGAAAGAATTCCACCAGTTGTTTGGCTTGTTGAAGATTGGCTACATGAACGATTAATGGATCGAATTGCGGCCGGTCTTTGACTTTAAAAATTTTTACCACTGCATTTGAATCGAGGGCATTGCCGGCAAGCCCGTAAACAGTCTCGGTGGGAATGGCCACTAATTCACCTTGTTCAAGTAATGCTTTCGCTTTGACAATATCTTTGCCGATTTCAGCCATTGAATCGCAAAGCTAAAATTAATTTGTCATGATGTGATAAAGGCCGTAAGTTGTGGTGGCAAATGATAAACCTATGAGTAATAAAACACGCTCTATTTTAAAAGCTATTGCAGTAATCTTAGTCTTGCTGGCAGTTCTGATGGAACTAAAAATTATTATTATTCCTGCCATTGCAATTTATAAATTCTGGATTGTAGTGATTGCGTTCGGATTAATGCTGATAGGATCGAAGTAGTTTATCTCTCATTCGCAAGACAGATCGCTCTTTGGTATAGTCCTTAAGCGATTCGAGGGGAACCCATTTCACGTCATGTGATTCTTCACTTACTACAATTTGTTCATCGATTGAGGCTTCGATAAGGAACCGGATATCAAAATGAAAATGTTCGGGGAAGTCTTTACGCTGCGGTATGGTATGTATGTCTACATCGAACGGGGTTGTGGCAGCAACCCTTAAATTTTTTAATCCGGTCTCTTCTTCTGCTTCGCGTAAAGCCACCCGCAAAACATTTTCATCGCCATCCGCATGTCCTCCGGGTTGTACCCACTTATTCAACTTGGCGTGATGCACCAGCAAAGTCTGCGTCCGTTTGCTATCAACAATCCAGGCCGAACCAGTTATATGACCAGGCAGGTGAGTGCGTTCAAAACAATCGGGGTGCGAAAGTAATTCCAGGAAACGACTAATGAAAAGTACTTCTTCTGGAAAAGCTGAACTATATCCGGCAAAGAAACGGACCAATGATGAACGATCCACTGGTTCTATTGAATAACAATGGTGACTTTATTGAATTTTCCTTCTTCCAGTTTGCCAATTATTTCGCCACCGCCTGAATTATCTTTATCATCCTTCCGAACGATCACATAATAAGAGGTCGCTTCCATTTTTTTTAATTTTACCAACCCCTTGGCATCGGAAGTTCCTTCCATCACTACATTTTGTTCTTTCAGATAGTCTTGCTCCGACTTGAATAACTTAACTTCCGCACCACTCACCGTGTTACCTACTTCATCGCGCACCGTAATTGTTAAGGAAGTGTTTAAAATCTGATCGGGCTGACCGATAAATGAAAATGCAGTCAAAGAAAAAAACAATATGATCATGAATGATTTCATAGCGTAATAGTTTGTGGATTGTAATATCAGTACATAGTTACGCAAACCGTTGGAAAAAATAAAGGCATCTGGGTTAGATGCCTTAGATTCAATGTAAGAAACTTAATACTTACCGGAGGAGAGCAACACCACCGTGTTTTTCCTGAATTCCTCTATCGGGTCGGAATGAACTCACATACTTCACGATATAGGCATAGGTGCCTCCGGGCAAAGGTTGTCCGGCATTATTATAGGTACCATTCCATTTGAAATTCCGATCATTTGATTGAAATACCAATTCACCCCAGCGGTTGTAAATGAAGATCTGGAAATTATCGGTAATGAAATAACTGTACACAAAGAAGTCCTTATTAGTTGCTATTGAACTGGTTGGTCTGAATGCGGTAGGAGCTACAATTTTAGGCACGCAGTCATTAACTACTTCGGTTTGGTCTCTGGCAATACATCCGAATGAATTGGTGATATCCACTTCATACAAACCTTCGCTATCGGCAGTGAGTACGCGTTGTGTATAACTCAAAGTCGCTTGATTTTTAAACCAGTTGTAGGTAGTAAAAACTCCGGGATCCAAATCAATGCTGGCGGTAGTTGGATCGTTGTTATCCGGATCATTGCAAATGATAACGCGATTGGGCAACTCGCCTTCAGGCAAGGGAGCTTTAATCACCTGAATTTGTGCAGGAGTAGTACAACTTCCCTTTATAATGTCGACACGGTAAATACCGGCCTCCGTTTGATTGATGATGGCGGTAGTGGCTCCACTGATTAACGTATTATCTCTGAACCAGGCAAACGTAACCCCTGTGGCATTTGTGGTTGCTGTTAATGTGAACGGTTTGTCGTCATCGCATGCGGGTGTTCCGGTTACCGCTGCTGTTACTAGCCCGGTTACTTCTACAGACTGAGCAGTTGACGAGACAACGCAACCATTTACTGTATTTACTACATCCAACCGATACGATGCGCCATTGTCTGATAAACCAAGCGAAATTTGCTGTCCACCTCCTTGTAATACTCCATTTCTAAACCACCGGTAAGTGAAATTGCCGGAAGGTTGTGCAGTTAATATTACCTGATCGGCACAGGCATCACTCTGTGTAAAGGTTGGGGTAATAGTTCCGGGCACATCCACTGTTGTACTTACGGTTGAAGGGCAACCGGCACCCGTTGCTGTAACTGTGTAAGTAACGGTTCCTGCTCCGGGTAATAATTGAATGGTTGCACCATTAGTAGCTCCAACAATACTTCCAGGTACGTTTGTTGTCCAGGTATAGGCAGTACCGCCCGAGGCAGTTAATGTTGGAGTTGCTACACAAAGATTGGGAGTAAAAGTAACGTTCACAGGTGCGGCTGGCGTTACAGCAAAATTATTTATAGTAAAGATACAACCGGTATTGTCTTTTACTTCAATTGTATATGTACCAGCAGGAAGACCTGGTGTGATGTCAAATATTGCTGGTTGACCAATCACAGGTCCAATCACTTGGCCGGTTCCACTATTAGTAACTGTATACTGAAGAGGAAGAGTAAATCCACCCACTGTAGTTACGCGTACGATTACCGGATCGCAATTGGGTGCTTGTGCCAAAGCCGAAGCCGTGAAAGTTGCATCTGTCAAACCAAACGAACTTGAAATTGTACAGCCTGAAATCTGATCTGATACCACGGCAGAAAAAGTTCCAGCGGTTTGGCCCGCTATTGGGCCAATTGTAGAAGGTGCCAGTTGATCGATGCCTTGCTGATTGAAACTACTTGGCCCGGTAAGGAAGTAAGAGTAAGGGCCTGCGGGTGGAGCCGAGGTATTGAGTTGTAAGGTAATTGTGCCCGTGGCAGTACCACACCCAACAGGATTGGTACCTGTTAATGTAAATGAAGGGGAAACATTGACTGTAAATACTTTGTCATCGGTAATAGCACATGTTGTAACCGGATCGGTAACCGTTACCTCATAGGTAAAGATGCCCGGTAATGAAGTATCTACAGCCTGAGTTTGAATAGTGCTGGCATTCACACCATCTATTCTCCATTGTATAACTGCTCCTGGGTTTTGAGCATTCAAGGTTGGAGTTGCATTGTCTTCACAAATACTTAGGTCTGGCCCAAGATCAACCTGCGGTCGGTTATCAGCAACAATACTTTGCGCAAAGGATGTACAACCGTTAACATCGGTATTAGTTACGGAAATAAATGCTTGTTCATCGATCGTAATGGTTCGGGTTGTATCCCCACTCGACCACAAATAAGTTATTCCCGGAGTATTTGGAATATTCGCATCTAATGTCACAGGTCCGGTACATAATACGGCAGCTCCGGGGATTGAAGGTGGAGCAGGAGGGCTAAAAATCCTTACCTGCTTGATGATGGTTGTATCTAAACTGCATCGGTTAGTGAGACGCATGGATACAGTGTAAAGACCAGGTGCAGCATAAAGATGTACAGGTGCTGCATCGGTACTGCTGCCACCATCACCAAAGAACCATTGAAAATTGTCGATCGCATCGGTGGCGGTTCCGGCAAAGCGAGTTGAATCACCAAAACAAACTCCGGTGAAATCAAATCCCGGTCCACCAAATGCATTGCTTTGGATCTGAACAAAATTAGGTAAGCCTAGGCGGCTGTTGGTTCCAGCTAATAATGCAAATCCTGCCGGAGTATAGGTAGATAACGCAGTGGTATCATCATTTGCCTGGATGGTACCTAACGTTCCACTGCCATTGATAGCTGTATAAATCTGTCCATCAGGTCCTAATTGTATCGCGCCTAACTCTGCGTTTTGATTAATTCGTTGTTTAAAGAAAGGACGCTCCAGGGAATCAAGAAAATATTCAAAGATCTGAGAAGGGGTTGGCGATCCTTTAACGGTAGCAAATACTTTATTACCGCCCGGTGAAAACTCGATTCCATAAACCTGGCCGTTTGGCTCATTCAAATCTATCTTGCGATAATTGGTCAGCAGTCCTGTACTATCATTCAGCGTGAATAATTCTACCAGGTTGCTGGTTCCGGGAGTTGAAAGCGCAACGGCCACATTATTTCTGGGTCCGATCTTCATGTAGCCTTCTCCATTTTGCTGCGTCTTAAATGCATGATCCGATCCGATTTCAGAATAAACAGGTTGACCAATTCCTTGCTGGGTAATAGGGTAGGCGCGAAACACATTGTTTCCATACTCATGTACAATTACCCACCGGCCATTAGAAGTTACCCGTTCTGTACTTTTTGAAAACAACAAAACATTTTTTTCAACCAAAGCACCATTTCCAGAGTTCAGCTTTAAATCGAATAAGGAGTAGCGAAGTTCATAGGGGGCAGTTCCATTGATAGCTTGCGTGGTGAAAATGTAGTAAAGCGTTTCATCCCCGGGCACGGGGACTATGATGGAAGATTGGGAAGCAGCAGGATCTCCACCAATTCCATTATCGATTTCCGTGTCTGTTTTGTCATATACTTTATCTCCATCTGTATAAAAAATCACATCCCCGTTTCGATCGCAAACTATCGCACAGCCTTCGGGCGCATCCATCGCGCTATTATCAAGTGGCACCGGGGGTTGAAAATTGAAATCAATACCGGCCTTATTGCCGAAATACCAGACATTAAATCGTTGATCTTGCAGGCCGTATTCTTTTACATTGACACCGGCATAAGCAGAACAACCAGAGGCATCGGTAACTACTACATAATAGTAACCTGCCGAATCAGGTGTAAGGGTGTCACCTAAATCTCCGTTTGACCAGGTTATTGAGGCAGGTGTGCCACCCTGGATTTTTACTTTTACTGAAAACTGTGTTGGTGATGAGGTACCTCTTGGAGGTGGAAATTCATCTTTGCAAGCAGTAGTATCCTGAACTAGTTGCAGTTGCAGGGCAAATGGATTGATGGTTACTGGTAAAGTAGTAGACTGAGTTTGTCCTCGATAAAAAGCATTTAGTGTAACATTAAATGTTCCTTGACTTGCATAGGTATAAATCGGGCTCCAATTTCCTGAACCGGTTCCATCGCCAAAATCCCATCTAAGGCTATCCGCATTAGGGGTTACTACCGGAAAGAAACTTGTTGGAGAATTTTGACATGTACCCTGGATAGTAAAACTTACGTTCATGATAACGCTATCCTTGGGTTTGAACGCAGGGAATTGGGAACTATTAAAATCAACACTACTAAATAGCGCTTGTGTATTAATCACTTCACTGGCTACGGTATCCGTATTGATAAACTTGCCCAATAAAAATGGGCCGCCAGAAACGGCCTGATACAAATGGTAAATAGCACTGTCGGGTGCAGTCTGTAATCCGAAGCTTCTAAAAACCGGAGAAACTAAAACTGGTGCTAGTGTGATAGAAGGATTCTGATAGTCATACTGCAGCACATTGGCTGTAATTCCGGTGTCGCCAAAACGGCTAAGATATAAGTACTGGCCTTTTGAGTCCCACTCAATGTCATAGATCGATTGACCGTTGCTGGTTGCCTGGCCAGAATTAAAAATAAAGCGATCGAAGGTGATTAGTCCAGTTGCATCATCAAAGTTGAGTATTAAAGCATCGGTATTGGGATCCTGCGGTGAAACTGCAATTTTTCCTGTTTGTTCATGATAAGAAAAGTTTGCTACCGATGTCGGGAAAGCAATGCCCGAAGAAACAGTAGTGGGAAATGTTGCTGTAGCATTGATAAGTGTTGCCGAATAATTTTGCGAACCATTTTGATGAGTGATCAGCCAGAAGTCAATACGATTGGCGTGCGGAACCACAATCATACCTTCTGACCGGTTCGATAAACCTGGCATAGCCACATTCTTGGCGCCAACAACACCGAGTGCTGGTGCCGGAAAGACTGCGTTGCCAAATTGATTTAAGTCAACTTCACTTTGACTAATAGAGCCTCCCGTTGTAAAGTTTGCAGAGTTTGTAAATATGTACCAGCGGTTGGTTTGTCCGGGCATAGGGGCAATAGCAACCGGTTGGTTGGCATCCGGTTGGCCATTAAGACCACTGCCGTTGGGCATGGCCAGGTGACAGGCATCATAAACACGAACCCCATCGGTATAAAAAAGTAAATTGGCTGTGGCCGGATCAGTAGCGACCGCAGCACCGCCTCTGGCAAAGGGAATTGCCTGATTGGTAACGGGCTGGGCTAGATTAGTACCGCGATTAAAACGGATTCCATTTATAGAATTTCCAAAATACCAATTGTGCTGCGAAAGATCTTGCGAGAAAAGGGGGTTGAATGAATTAAGTATGAGTAAAACTGCTATCGTTCCCCGCCACATTCCTTTCCGATCTTGCTTACTTCCTTCCCGCATAACCATTCGACTTAGTTGATCCTGATTTCATTTTGAAATTAAAACGTCAAATAACACTAAAGTAATACAATTTGATGGAAAATATCGTTAACCAGTCGAAAGGCCCCTATTTGTCGGCAAATGTTTTTTTTAATGTTCTGAAAGAATTTAATTTGCTAAGATTGAGCATGGTCAAAATCTGAATTAATGCAGCGAATCGTCCTTTTTGTTTGTGTATGTATGCTGTTGGTAGTGGGGCCGGTAACTGCGCAAGACCCTCAGTATTCTCAATTTTATGCAGCACCGCTTTATTTAAACCCGGCTTTTGCGGGTTCAACCAATCAAAGCCGGGTAGGTATCAATTACCGTAACCAGTGGCCTGCTATTGATGCAAACTTCAACACGATCTCTGCCTTTTATGATACGTACATTGAGGACAAAAACAGTGGGGTAGGAGTGCTGCTGACTCGCGATCGCGAGGGAATCCTTGGCTTGCAATCGATTAGCCTAGCCTTTCAATACTCTTATGATTTGCGCATTACCGAAGGCCTTTCATTTCGACCCGGATTTCAGGCTGCTATTTATAACCGCTCAATCAATTTTGATAAGCTTACTTTTGGTGACCAGTTTGATCCTTTGACTGGCGATATTATCAATCCACAATCTGCCGAAGGGTTAAACACAGGCCAGTCAAAATTTTTTCCTGACATTGCTGCGGGTGGATTGTTTTATAGTAAGAGAGCCTGGTTAGGTTTTGCAGCACATCATTTAACTCAACCCAACCAATCCCTTATTGGTGAGGAGAGCAGGCTTCCCATGAAGCTTTCGGGTCATGCCGGATTGAAGTTTTATTTTAAACCTGGAGAAATGGGCGATGGATTTTATACCCGACCGCGAGAAAGGAGTGTTGCACCGGCTATCCAGTATCGTCATCAGGGCGAGTTTGATCAGATGGATGTTGGATTTTATTTTACGTTTGAGCCAATAATTATTGGAACCTGGTATCGCGGGGTTCCTTTCAAGACTGTGAATGGGTTTAATAACAACGAATCAATTGTACTGCTGGTGGGATTTACAAAGAAAGGACCCAAAGACATTTTGAATATTGGGTACAGTTATGACTATACTATTTCCCAATTAGGTCCCGGCAGTGGGGGAGCTCATGAGTTCAGTCTGGTATACTCATGGTCTACTCGCAATCCGCGCAAGCCACCCAAGGATAAGTTGATGATTCCTTGTCCGGATTTTTAGATTTAATCTTCTCCGCTTCCATCAATTTTGCAGAAGTTGTCCATACCAATGTGTAGCAAGGCATCTCCGGCATTTACTACCGGATGATTATTGAGCCCAACTACATAGCCTGTAGAAGGTGATTTTACCTGCTCTTTGAATTCACCAAATGGGTCGGTGATGGTTCCAACAATTTGATTTTTATGTACCAAATCACCACAGTTGATTGCCGACTGGAATAAGCCAGCGTGATGGGCTCGTGCCCAGGCCGAGTTCCAGATTATTTTATTTTCTTCTTTAGGATCCGGAGCCCAATCAATCATTTTTAAGTGCTTCATCAACCGAAGCGTTCCATTAATTCCCTCGTCAATAGCTTGTTGGTCAAAGCGCAACGATTCACCACCTTCATACACAATTATATTTTTTCCATGCTTGGCAGCCGTTTGCCGGATTGAGTGTGGGCGAAAGGGAGCATCAATGGTAAAGGGTGCATGAAATGCATTCGCTAATTCAACATTCTTTTCTTCGGACATTACGCATCGTATTTGAGGATAGTTTGTGCGCATAGCTCCCCCGGTGTGAAAGTCAATGCCATAATCAATAAATGGAATTACATCATGGGTAAGGTGATATGCGACCCGTGAAGCAAGAGATCCATTTTTGCTACCTGGAAACGACCGATTGACATCTTTACCATCCGGTACTTCGCGTGAATAATTCAGAAAGCCATAGATGTTAATAATCGGCATGCAAATAACCGTGCCGCGCTTCACCCGATTGTGGCCCATGTCTAAAATTCTGCGCACGATCTCCATGCCATTGATTTCGTCACCGTGCATGCCTGCCGTGAGTGCCAGCACGGGGCCATCTTCCAATCCGCGATAAGCATAAATGGGGGTATCAATTTGTGTACGCGATGGAAGGCGGGCGATGTTGATAATGATCTCCTTAAATTCTCCGGGCCGGAGGTGATGCTCACCGATGCTTACTTCTTTCATGATCTCTATCCATGGGACCACAGTCGACTGTTGACTGTCAACGGTGGACCATCAGGCGTTTATTTTATCCTTCTGAATTTTTTTCTTACCAGCATTCTTCTCGATGTATTGAAAAATCTTTCCGGCTATATCCACTTTGGTGGCCCCTTCAATTCCTTCCAGACCTGGTGACGAGTTCACTTCAATGATGAGTGGACCGCGTTTGGATGCCAGCATATCTACACCGGCAACACCCAACCCCATTTTTTTTGCAGCTTCAATGGCTGCATGTTTTTCATGACGATCTAATTTTACCACAGTAGCCACACCCCCACGATGCAGGTTAGATCTAAACTCTCCTTCTTTAGTTGCCTGTCTCCTCATAGAGCCAACTACTTCTCCGTTTACAACAAAGGCGCGTATATCCGCCCCCTTAGCTTCTTTAATAAATTCTTGTACGATGATGCGGGTCTTCACTCCGTGAAAGGCTTCAATTACCGACTGTGCTGCTTTTTTATTTTCGGCCAGCACCACTCCCAATCCTTGAGTTCCTTCGAGGAGTTTGATTACAACCGGAGCGCCACCCACAGCCTCAATAACCCCTTCGGTATCGCGCGAGTAGTCCATGAAAATAGTTTTGGGCAACCCCAGACCTGCCCGTGAAAGAATCTGAAGACACCGTAGTTTATCCCGGGACCGAATAAGTGCCTGAGATTCAACCGCTGTAAATACTTTCATCATTTCGAACTGGCGGACTACCGCAGCACCATAAAAAGTTACCGAAGCACCAATACGTGGAATGATCGCATCGAAGTAATCAAGCTTACGCCCATTATACCATACCATTGGGTTTTTCTTTTCAATCAGCAATACGCACTTCATATGGTCAATGATCTCCACTCTATGGCCGCGCTTTTCACCTGCTTCTTTCAGTCGCTTGGTGGAGTACAACTTGGGATCTCTGGATAGTATGGCGATGTTCATACGCCTGTTTGTTTGTGTTGGAAAGATAAATCTTTTTTAGTCACGTCAATCAGAAACCGGTCGCGCAATATTTTACGCCCCAGTAACACCGGAAACTTCAGATTACCCCGGTTGCTTAGTGAGAATTCAGCCCGTATTAAATAGTCGTAGATACGAATCGTAGTTTTAATCACATAGCGAAGTTCGGCTTCTCCAAATGAATTTTTTATTTCCCGCTGTTCATACTTTTTAAACACGAACTTCATGCCGGTGAACTCAGGATGCTCCTCATCCAATAAAACAAATTCGAGTTTGCCGTCTACAATTTCGGCCCGCGAGCAGTGCAGGCTGCAATTGTATGCACCTGTATCAACTTTCGCATGAATGTTGGTAAGGCCAAGGCCGGGTAAATCAACACGATCGGATCGTCCAAGAGTTTGCATTAATATAGAGTTTCTCAAGCTACTTCAATTTTTTAAAAATAAAAAAGAGGCTGTCACAAAAGTGCAGCCTCTTCGTAAGATTATGAATGAGTGTTTACTTAGTTACTTTAAAAGCAACGACAGTATTTTCCCATTTTAATACCAAGTTATTTTTTTCGATAGCAATAGTGAACGCTGCCGAAACTGGAGCACAGGCAGAGTAAACTAAGAGTGTCAAAGTTTTGTATCAGATAATTCTAAATAGAGGTTAGTATTTTAATGGAACTTTAACCATCGTGTTTTCCCAGGCAATTACCATAGAGGCTGTTGCATCTTTGCCATCAAACATTATCGTAAATGCTTCAACTTCTGATTCCGATTTTCCAGCAGGCACCTTTATGCGGGCCACATCTTTGGATTCGTCATATTCATAAGCTCCCCAGGTGTCCAACTTCGAATTAAATATTATAGTCCATTCTGTTTTATCAGGAATGGCATATAAAGAATAGGTGCCAGCCTTTAGGGTTTTGTCACCAAAGGTTACATCCTGATATAATTTTATCTCTGTCGTTTCATTAGCCCCCAATCTCCAGATTTTACCATATGCTTCAGTACCGCCAAGCATTGTACGACCCTTCTTCATGGGGCGACCATATACCACTTTGGCTACGGGAGTTGTTCCGCGACCATTAGGCCTGAAAATAGAAATGTCGGCTGGGCTGGGATCAACCCCAGGTAATTTTTGGGCTGTAGATAATTGACTGGCCGCTGCAATCAGTAAAATAGCTAGCGTGATAAGTTTTAATTTTTTCATAGCATGAAATTTTGTGACGAGTTTTGGAAAAAGTAATTAAATATAAGCATGATCTGACTGCTGAAAAAACGAAATCCGGTCCTGAAATGTTTGCCAGGTACCGGATTTAACTGTTTTTTTTGATAAAAGGTCGTTATTAGAGCAGTTGCTCTATCTGCCGCTTTAGAAATTCTGATTGAACCACCCCTGACTGTCGCCATTTTGGTTCTCCGTTTTTGAATAGAATCAGGGTTGGCACCCCTTGCACCTGGAATGTTTGGGCAAGAGATGGGTTTTTATCTACGTCAATCTTTACAACTTTTGCCTTATCACCAACTTTTAATTTCAGATCTTCTAAAATAGGCTTCATCATTTTGCAAGGACCACACCACTCGGCCGAGAAATCGACCAGTGTCGGGACCTCACTTTTAATTAATTCGAAAAAATCACCTTTAGCCATAATTAATTAGTCGCTGTTTGGAGCGAAGCCACCACTATTTTAGGAACCATGATAACATTTGATTTGATTGAATTTGAAATCAGGCAAGCTGCTTCCGCTTTCATAAGAACGCGCTCAGCTCGTTCACGATCTTTCTCATCAACAATGGTAACGGTGGGCTCCAGAATAACTTCCGTCATTAGATACTTTCCATTTACCTGATCAAGTTTCCCTTTCGAGTCGCAATGAAATCGGGTAAACTCCAATTTTGAATTCTCCGCGATCGCCAAAAATGTAGTCATTAAGCAACTGCTTACAGAAGCTGTAAATAAATGTTCTGGCGACCAGATGCCCGGAATCCCTTTCGGAAATTCAGGCGGAGTAGCTACTTCAATGCATCCTCCACCTAACGTTGGTGTGTTGAGTTCTGGTGAACACATAATACCCTTGCGATCTTTGTTCCACTCAATCTGAACATTATAAAAATGAGCTTCCATAGTAGTTAAATTTTGTTTTGAAGACTTATCCAACTTCCACCATTATACACCTGGGTGTAACCTTTGGATTTAAGGATATTTTTAGCGGCCCCGCTGCGCATACCCGATGCACAACATGTAATAATGACTTTATTCTTATCGGAAAGGCGACTCGTATTATTGTTGAGTTGATCCACGGGGATATTCACAGATCCACGAATATGTCCACCGGCATATTCTCCTTTCGTACGAACATCCAATACCACAGCCCCACTTTTTACAAGTTCTGAGTAGTTCACCTTAGGACCGAAGCCCAGCAGGCTTTTTAATGCTTCTATCATAATACTCCAACAGATTGGTTCTTTAAATAATTCACCGAAAGCCAGGAACCGCCATCGTAGCAAGTAATGTCCTGTTGTTTAAGTAAATGAGCTGCCATAGCACTACGGCCACCCGATGCACAACACAATATCAAGGGAGACTTTAAGTTTTTTAATTCTTCGATTCTTTGAGTTAGTTGATTAACAGGAATATTGATTGATCCGGCTACATGCCCGCCTTGAAATTCTGCAGGAGTGCGAACATCAACGATTGTACCTTCCTGATTTTGAATAATTTGTTTTACGCTCATAATTATCTATTGATTTGATTTATTTTTTTCTTTTTGAAACATATTAAAAACCAGACCACCCATAAGGGCTCCATAAAGAGATGAATTTACCGGGTTTGAAGTAATGGGACATGTACCTGACACACATCCGATTTGCTGCCAGTACAGATAGCCGGCCCCTAAGCCTACCACCACACCTGCCAATGAAAGCCAGTACTTTTTGAAAATTGCCATAGTTGTCTGCATTTGTGAATGCAAAATTACTGAGGCAATACTGGTTAGTTTGTGACCTGAATCACAGAAGTGTGATTTTATTGCGGGAAAGTTGTACCAATCCCTCATTTTCCATCTGTTTCATAACCCGCGAAACAGCCTCGCGGGCCGTTCCCAGTTCATCGGCCAGTTGTTGATGGGTAATTTTGATCTCTTTGGATTGATATAGTTCAGCCTTTTGTTTCAGGAGTTGCAGTAAGCGGGTATCTAACTTATGAAAGGCAATTGCATTCACGGCAGTGAGTAATTCCTCAAAGCGTTTGTGATAAAGTCTGAAAATAAAATCCGACCACTCCGGAAATTTCTTCACCCATTCACTGGCTTTCTCAACGGGGATGAAGAGTATCTCGGCATCTTCTTCTACAATAGCTTTGATTTTGCTTGTCTCATTGTGGATTCCGCCAAGGAAAGACATGATACAGCTTTCTCCCGGGATAATGTAATAGAGCAGTATTTCATGCCCATCGGTATCGGTGCGCATTACTTTCAGGCTTCCATTTAAAACCAAGGGTATGGCTTTGATATAGCTATCCTCCTGTTGGATCACAGACCCTGCCGGAAATTTCTTTAACTGACCGTACGCTGAAACTTCATCTTTTAATAAAGACTGAAAAAGAGAGTCGGTGGCTGACATGGTTTTGATTACGAAAGCAAGAACAGAAAGATTAGCGGAAAGATAACACCTATCAGTGCTAATTTCCAGCCACGTCCCCAAAAACTATTCTCGCCTTTCTGGATGAACATGCCTGTGCAGGCAATAACCAACATGGCAACACCAAAAATATCGGAATAGTAAATCCACCATTTGCTGGTATCCTGGTGTAATTGAGTCATTTGCCCGAGAATGGGTGTAGTACGATACGATTCAATTTTTCCTTTGCCGGTAGTAAGGTCGATTTGAACATCATGACTGGCATATGAAATCCGAAGGTTGTTTTTCTCCACATTGAATCTGCGCAGGTTGTCATCAATCTTTTGCTCCTCTGTAAATCGCTTGATAAAAGCTTCGTTGATGGAATCAGCCATAGTAGGAAGGTTAACGGAGATTTCCTGTGAGTTGTATGTATACCTTCTTGGGTGCCAGGACTGACGGTGGTTAAGAAAAATTCCTGAAATAGAAAAGGCGATAATAAGCCCAAGGAAAAAATAAGCTAGATCGCGGTGCGTGTTACGTGAGGTGAGTTTCATAATTAGGTTAAGGTCCAAAGATAATCAGTATTACTTTTTATTAAGAGGCAATTATTTCTTTTTATAACTAATCATGACTCCAGCCCGGCTGGTACGATCAACAGTAGTTGTAAACTGGGGATGATTTTTAACATAGTTCATGAAATCAGGATTAGCCTGGCCATCAGCTACGTTGTGAGTCGTAAAGCATCCACCTGCTTTCAATTTTGATTCCAGATCGATGAAGTATTGTTTATACCAGTCTTTGTCGGCATCGGAGAAAACAAAATCGAAGGGACCCGGTATTTCTTTCACCAGATCATGAGCATCTCCCAGTCGTGCATCTACATATTCTGAAAGCCCTGCCTCTGCGAGATTCTTTAA
Organism: Cyclobacteriaceae bacterium; assembly: GCA_044229915.1. Taxonomy (GTDB): domain Bacteria; phylum Bacteroidota; class Bacteroidia; order Cytophagales; family Cyclobacteriaceae; genus ELB16-189. The sequence goes on along the minus strand of JBGASB010000001.1, from coordinate 203,144 downwards.
TGCTTCTTTGTATCTACGTTCATTCAATTCAAGGGTGATTATTTTGCCATCCGTTTTGCTCATGGCCCATGCCAGCCAAATGGTGGAGTGCCCCGTGGAGGTGCCAATTTCCAGGCCTGATTTATATCCATTCTTTACAATCAGGTCATGCAATAGCTGACCATCCTCATAAGGCACATTCATGTCGCGCCAATCGCGTTTGTGGTCATTTAAAAATTTCTGGACTTTAGAATCCAATTCGGCTTTTGATTGTGCGTAGCCCGAAGTACTGATGGCAGCGATAGAAACCATGAAGATAAGTTTTACAATCATCGATTTCATAATAGAAGGTTTTGTTACCAAATTGAGTAATAGTGAGAACCTAGATAAGTCGAACTGTTGCTTAGACAAAGGGGTCATCTTATTTATTCCCGCAACCTAAAATTTGCCAAATGAGGAGATCGGCTATTTTCCAAATGGATTCAAGGCATTCAAGGCCCGCTTGCCACCACCCATTTTATTCATGGTTTTCATCAACTTCCGCATGTCTTCAAATTGCTTAAGCAACTGATTCACCTGTTGAATGTTGGTGCCACTACCTTTGGCAATTCTGTTTTTACGACTGGGATTTATTTTATCAGGATTTGCCCTTTCATCGGTTGTCATAGATCGGATAATCGCTTCAATAGGTTTGAAAGAATTGTCATCCAGATCTACTCCTTTCAATGCTTTGCCCATACCCGGGATCATGCCCAACAGGTCTTTCATGTTACCCATTTTCTTGATCTGCTCCAGTTGCGAAAGAAAGTCATTGAAGTCGAACTGGTTCTTTCGCATTTTGGCGTTGAGCCTTTTTGCTTCATCCTCGTCAAAAGTCTGTTGGGCCTTTTCCACCAATCCCACTACGTCACCCATGCCAAGGATACGGCTCGCCATACGGTCGGGATAAAAGCGATCGATCGCTTCCATTTTTTCACCGGAGCTGATGAACTTGATAGGTTTATCAACTACCCTGCGAATGGAAAGCGCAGCCCCACCCCGTGTGTCGCCATCCAGTTTGGTAAGTACTACCCCGTTAAAATTCAATCGGTCATTAAATACTTTCGCTGTATTCACGGCATCCTGACCAGTCATGGAGTCAACTACAAATAAAGTCTCAGAAGGTTTGAGTGCTTCCTTTAAGCGGGCAATCTCATCCATCATCGCTTCATCCACCGCTAAACGACCTGCGGTATCAACAATAACGATGCGGTAATTATTTTTCTTAGCGTGTTCAATGGCCGCTTTCGCGATCTTAATGGCATCTTTGTTTTCAGGCTCGGCATACACTTCTACACCTACCTGCTCACCTAATACTTTTAATTGGTCAATGGCAGCCGGACGATAAATATCGCAGGCTGTTAATAGCACCTGACGACCCTGACGCTTTAGATAGTTTGCCAACTTACCAGAAAAGGTTGTTTTACCAGAACCTTGCAGCCCTGCAATCAGAATTACAGCAGGATTGCCCTCGATGGAAATATCTTCACTATCACCACCCATCAGGAGGGTGAGTTCGTCATTCGTGATTTTGGTAAGGAGTTGACCTGGGGAAACAGCCGTAAGTACATTCTGGCCGATTGCCTTTTCCTTAATTTCGTCAGTGACCTCCTTGGCCACTTTATAGTTCACGTCTGCATCGATCAGCGCCTTACGAATTTCCTTTACCGTTGTGGCAACGTTAATTTCCGTGATTCTTCCCTGGCCCTTAAGAGTTTGAAGGGCTTTTTCCAACTTGAGACTTAAACTATCGAACATGATCTTATTTAATTAAAGGGCCACAAAGTTAATGGCTAAATTGTATTCGGGAAATGAAGGTTAGGAAGTTCAATCAAAAAAATAAACGGCCCTTTGCGTTCATTTTCAGCTATTCCCGGCTTTGGTACCAATAAGCGTAAGTTCCACTACAATCAGGTTCTTGTTAAAGTTAGAGTATAACAACTTAACCAGGTCCTGATTTTGCAGGTTGTTAGCCAACTCGAACCCTTTTTCAAAATCGGTCTGACTGTAATTCAAAAACTCCATGACATTACCGGTGCCTCCTTTTTTGACGAGATTTCGCAGAACAATCAATTCTATTTCATTGAGCGGCATGCCGGTTTTGATTTTTGAAGCAACCCTTGCAACTTACATAAAATAAATCTTTATGAGAATCCTGATCATCTTAGTCCTGATTTCAGATTTTGCTTTTTCTCAGCCGTTAACAGACGCACAAAAATTGGATAAACTTTCCTGGCTGGAGGGGACATGGAATCGCACGAATGTAAAAACAGGACGCACAGCGCATGAGCGATGGGTGAGAACTAATCAGAGTGGATTTCAAGGCTGGGGAATTACCATGAATGGACCGGATACTTCCTTTGTTGAAAAATTAAAAATCATCACCAAAGACAATGAAGTTTATTATGTTGCCGATGTGCCGGGCAATAAGGAATTGACCTATTTTAAATTTACAGAGCTCACGGCCTCAGGCTTTGTTTGCGAAGATCCTGAACATGACTTCCCTAAGAAAATCACCTATCAGCTTATTGACACAAAACTAAAGGCAACCATTTCCGGCAACGGAAAGTCGATAGATTATTTTTTTGAAAGAATAAATTAGAAGTAATCCTTCAGGCGGAGATTCAAAATTCGCTCGGTTATTAATTTGGCAGTGCTTCTCATTGCTTCCGATGAAGAGGTTTCTCCATCAACCAGCTGAATGACTTTCTTCAGATATATCAATCGTATTTTTTCATCGGAGAGTTCATTCTTTCCCACAATAGCTAAAACGGGTTTATGATATTTGTGGGCGAGCTCAGTTACTCCCATTACCACTTTTCCTGATAAAGTCTGGTCATCCATTTTTCCCTCTCCGGTAATTACCAGATCAGCCAATTTGATCTGGTCTTCCAGGTTCAGTGCCTCCAGAATAAAATCTATGCCTCGGGTAAAAGTTGCATTTAAAAATACTTTGGCCCCGGCACCCAAACCACCCGCAGCCCCGGCACCCGGAAAATGAACGTCAAGTTTTAATTCTTTCTCCACAACCGATGCAAAATGCCTGAGTCCCTGATCCAGTACTTTTACAGTCTCATCATCCGCACCTTTTTGCGGACCATAGACAAAGGCAGCTCCACGAGGTCCATAAAGTTCGTTGTCGACATCGCATAGCACAACGACCTCTAATTTTTTCTGCTTTATAAGAAAATAGGTATCATCAATAGAATGAATATGAATCAGATTTGCCCCCGTAGGCTGCAGTTCATTTCCTTCCTTGTCCATGAATTTCATACCTAAGGCATCCGCCATTCCTATTCCGGCATCATTGGTAGCGCTACCACCAATGGCCAGAATAATTTTACTAACACCTCGCGCAATTGCATCCGCAATTAATTCTCCGGTTCCGTATGTTGTCGTGTATAGAGGATTACGTTCTTCTTTTGTCAGCAAGTGTAAGCCCGAGGCGCTGGCCATTTCGATAAAGCCAGTTGTTCCGTCTCCAGAAATTCCATAAGACGCATTTACTTTTCTGAACATTGGATCTGACACAAAACAGTCTATGACAGAACCTTTGGAATTTATAGTTAGCAATTCACTTGTACCTTCACCGCCATCAGCTAAAGGCACGGAGATAATAGAAAGCGAAGGATCGAGTTTCAGCAATCCTGAGCGCACAGCTTCACAGACACCCTTCGCAGCGAGCGATCCTTTGAATTTGTCCGGTGCAATAAGGATAGTCACAGGGCAATATAAAGTAGGATGGAAGTGATCAGCGCGGTAAATCCCTGGGCAAGTGTAATCAGTGTATAACTTTTATAGGCACTTCGTTCGCTAATACCACTGAATTGCGAAACCACCCAAAAATAAGAATCATTAGCATGAGAAATTATCATGGCGCCACCACCGATGGCAAGAACTAAAACGGCAAGGTCGACTGATGATGTAAAACCTGCAGCCGGAGTTAACGGAGCCAGCAACGAACTTGTGATTATAAGTGCAGATGTAGAAGAACCTTGTGCGGTTTTTAAAATGGCCGCCAGGAAAAAAGCAACCATTAAGAAAATCGGGCCGCCTGCCTGGGTTGTGGAAACATAGTCTTTTAAAATTACATCAACCCCGCTCGATTTAATTACACCCCCAAAGGCCCCACCAGCTCCGGTAATCAGAATAATGATGCCAGCATCTTTAAGCGCTTCGGAAATCCACAAAGGCCACTCAGCTTTCTGTTTCCCTGAGATTAAAAGAAAAGAACTTGCTAATCCAATCAACAGCGCTAATGATGGATTCCCTGCAATTTGAAAAAATGACGACCACGATTTAAGGCTTGGAATAAAACCCGGGAGTGAGCCACAGGAAATCAGAACGATGGGAAGGATTAACGGAAGAAAAACAAGTACTGATGAGTGTTTACTTGCATTAGTTTGGATGTGTGTTGATTGGGTTGTTTCAATTTTTGCACCTAGTTTTCTTGACAGGAGATAGGCAACAAGTGCAACGGGTAATGAACCAACCAGGCCAACTAAAATAGCCAGCCCAAGATTTGGCGTGAGTCCCAAATTAGCAGCGGCTGCCAGGGGGCCAGGTGTGGGTGGCACCAAAGTGTGCGTGGTATAAAGACCTGAAGATAAAGCAAGGGAAAGTTGTGCCGGATTTGTACCTGAGGATGCAAGAGCCGGAACCAGGCGTGAAAGAATAATGAAACCGGAATCGCAAAACACGGGAATCCCTACCAGAACCCCAATCACAGACATAGCCATCAGCGTTCTCTTGGGACCAAAGCTTGAGATTATTTTGTTGCCAATTGAAGTCATCGCTCCGGTTCTTTCCATAACGATACCGAGGCAGGAGCCGATTGCCACTAAAAATCCAATCTGTTGCAACAAAGATCCAAAGCCGGATTGCATGGAAGAAATGATCTCGGGCAAAGGCTTACCCATGATGCTTCCGAACAGGATCGATGCCAGAATAAGTGAGAAAAAAGGGTGCAGTTTCAAATACCTTGAAACTGCAATGAGTGCAGCAATGGAGACTATAAGTGCGATAATGATTTGAAGCATTCTGTTTCTTAGGTTCGGAAAGAATAATATTCGAACGCTTGCCCAGCTTTAAACTCTGAGGATTCGGCTGGTAATTCAATAAAGCCGTGAACATCTTTCAGATTGGCAAAATCACCTGAACCACCCCCTGCCTTTGGATGTGCCAAAAGTTGGCCCTTTTCATTTTGAACATTTACCTGTAGAAAATAAGTAAGATGAGGTTTGAACAAGAAGTCTTCAGCAAGTACAGCCGTATTTCGTTCTAAGTGTCCACCAAGGCTTTTCATCAACCAGGGTTTGATGTAGCGGTAAAAGCACATATAGGTAGAGACCGGATTCCCCGGAAGGGCAAACACAACATGTCTTGAAGAGGTGCCAAACCATAGCGGCTTACCTGGCTTTTGACTCACCTGATGAAATCGCTTTTGAATTCCATTGCGCTCAAGAGTCTGTGGTACAAAATCAAATTTTCCTTTTGAGACCCCGCCTGAGAAGATGATTAATTCATAATGAGCAAGAATTTTTCGAACCTCCGTTTCCAGCATCTCGGGTTGGTCGGGAATATGATATTGGTCGGCCACACAACCCAACTCCAGGAGTGATGCCTGTAAAGCATAACTGTTTGATCTGCGGATTTGATAAGGGAGAGGAATAAGATCTACTGGCACCAATTCGTCACCTGTAGAAATAATGGCTGTTTTGGGAAAAGATGATACTGCAATTTTTTTCTTACCAACAGAAGCCATCAAGGCGATCTCTGCGGGGGAAATTTTTATTCCAGGATTCAACAACAGATCGCTTCGCTTTGCATCCTGAGCTTGCCTGTGAAGATTATCTCCCCGCTGAACTTCTTTAATCATAAGGATGGCCTTTCGATCTTTTATTTCCAGGTCTTCATATCGTATAACAGTGTCTGTTCCAAGAGGGAGCATGGCCCCAGTCATTACTTCCATACAGGACTCTGCCTGGGTTAATCGTTTGGGTTGTTGGCCTGCGGCCTGAATATCCTCAACCGGAAATTGTCGAACGCCTTTCATCCACGATTCAAAATTGATAGCAATTCCATCCATGGCTACCCGATCGAAGGGCGGGAAATCACGATCAGCAAACACTTCTCCCCTCAGAATTCTCCCGCAGGCTTCTTGTATGGGAATTTCCTGCTGCCCCGTTTCGATGGAGTGGGAGAGAATAATTGCAGTAGCCTCTGAAACGCTTATCATGTTTTACTACCTTTGGTTTAACGGCCTTCCAATCCTGACAATGAAGAAACAATTTACACATATTGACGCCTCCGGCAATCCCCAAATGGTGGATGTCTCCACTAAAAAAATTACGAGACGTATTGCCCGGGCACAAGCCGTTGTTTTTTTGGGCAAGGAAATTTTGTCTCAAATGAAAGGCGATGAACTCATCACCAAAAAAGGTCCCGTTTTTCAAACAGCTATTATCGCAGGAGTTATGGCCGCAAAAAAAACGCATGAGTTAATACCTTTTTGCCATCCAATAAATCTCGAAGATTGCAAAGTCAAAATTTCTGTTAAGAAGAATAAAGCTGTAATCGATACGGAAGCTGTAATTACCTCCAAGACGGGTGTTGAAATGGAAGCACTGACGGCTGCTTCAATAGCTGCACTAACCGTGTATGATATGTGCAAAGCACTTTCGCACGAGATTGTTATTGCAGAGATAAAGCTGATGGAGAAGCGGGGTGGAAAGAAAGATTTTCTAAGAAAAGTGTGATTAACCCACCATCCTGGATTGTAGTTCCGAATCAAATCAAGGCTTGATTTATTTCTATAACTGCCAATTTATTAACTGGTTAAACCGGTTGCGGTTAATTGAATTCAGAGGTAAAATTTTTTGCAATCGAATGAAATAGTACTTCGCCTTTTGATTTTATTTTTTGCGAACTTTTTAGAATGCTTATTGTTAAATTTGAGTGTCTAAATAAAGTTGGCTATGAAATCAATTGGCAGAAATCTATTCCCGGGCTTTCATCTAAATCCGATTAATCGGGATTTGTTGATTGTTATCTCTTCCGGGTTATTAATCGCGATGGCAATCATTACGCTTATGGTGATGATTGTAAGTCAGATTTAATATGATCAGGGGTGTGCTGATACCCACTGATCACCATCTTCAAAAAATTCCTTTTTCCAAATCGGAACGGTTTGCTTCAGGCTGTCTATAATAAATTGACAAGCCGCGAAGGATTCTTTTCTGTGTGGAGTGGCCACGGCTACAACAACCGCTATTTCCCCGGGTAGTAAGGTGCCAACCCGGTGGCTAACAGCCCAGCCTGTTAATTTCCATTGCTGTGAAGCCCGATCAATAATCTTCCGGATTTCCGAAACAGCCATGGGTTCATAGGCTTCATACTCCAACTGAGTCACTTTTTTCCCAGAAGTTTGGTTTCGAACAGTACCAATGAACGTGTTGATGGCACCCGCTTCTTTTAATGAAGCAGCGTCAATCACTTTTTGAACTTCAATGGGTTGTCCGGTGATTTCAATCATCAGAATTTTGAATATTAAATGTGAAATTTTGAATTTCCTATCCCCCGCTAACCGGAGGAATTAGCGCAATCTCGTCCTTTTCTGAAAGAACTTTTTCATCGGGTGCATACTCGTGGTTTACGGCAACAAAAAGCGAATTCAGTTTGTCCAGTTGCGGATATCGCATAGATAATGACTTCCGCAAATCACCCACCGAAGTTCCGTTCATATCCAATTCTACCTCCCGACCGCCCAAAATATCGCGTGAGATTCCAAATGTTTTGATTTTTATGATCATTTAACAAATATACGGACTCAACCCATACGCATTCGATCGATCATTTTCTATCTTTCGCTGAATATGAAACCCGCGCAACTATATGACAACCATGGCCGGCCCATCAATTACCTTCGACTGGCGGTAACGGATCGCTGTAACCTGCGCTGTTTTTACTGCATGCCTGAGGAGGGGATCCGGTACTTACCCAAAAAAGAACTTCTGACTTTTGAAGAAATAGAACGACTCATTACCCTTTTGGCCTCCATGGGTATTTCCAAAATCCGGTTAACGGGTGGCGAGCCATTTGTTAGAAATGACTTGATGAGTCTGATCCGAAGGATCACAATAATTGAAGGGATTCAGGATGTTCACATTACCACAAATGGAATCCTTACGAGTCCTCATATTCCTGAACTCAAGACATTGGGCATTGCTTCGGTGAATTTAAGCCTGGATACCCTGGACCGCGACCGGTTCAAAATGATTACGCGCAGGGATGAGTTTGAGAAAACGTGGGACACGCTGCAACAACTTTTAAAAGCTGAGATTGCAGTGAAGATCAATACGGTGGTAATGGATGGAAAAAATATTGAGGATATACTTCCATTAGTAGAATTAACCCGTCAGCATCCGGTTTCGGTTCGCTTTATTGAAGAGATGCCATTTAATGGCGAAGGAAATCACTACGCGACTTTAAATTGGACCTACAAAAAAATACTTGATTTAATCCGGAGCCATTATCCATCCCTTGATCGTTTACCTGATCCGCCACAATCTACTTCGTACAATTACAAAATTCCGGGTCATAGGGGAGATGTTGGAGTTATCGCGGCCTTCAGTCGTACGTTTTGCGGAACGTGCAATCGCATTCGGGTAACAGCCCAGGGGGTTTTGAAGACATGTTTGTATGATGATGGGGTGCTAAACATCAAAAACCTGATGCGGGCAGGAAAAGGCGATGAAGAAATCAAACGCGAATTACTCAAGGCTTTCAGCAATCGCCCGAAAGATGGATTTGAGGCGGAGGAAAGAAGAAAAAGCGGAGCCCCGGCAATCGAATCAATGTCAACAATTGGTGGATAAGAAGAATTTATGAAAGCATTTTTTACGATTGTTTCACTAATAATCAGTCTTTCTGGATTTGGTCAGAAGGAACCGGAACCTACTACCTCATTTATTATTTCAGGAGAAGTAAAGGCCCACGTTACGATATCATTAACCGAATTCTCAAAATATCCGGAAGTCCCAATGGGTGACATCACGATCACGAATCATCTGGGCGAAAAGAAAAGCGAGCAAAAATCATTGAAAGGAATTCTTCTGAAAGACATTTTGAAATCGGTGGAAATAAATAATGAAAATCCGCGTGTTCTTAGCGAGTATTATTTCGTTTGCAAAAGCACGGATGGATATAAAGTAGTCTACTCCTGGAATGAGCTTTTTAATTCCCCTGCAAGTGAATCAGTTTACCTGGTTACTTCCAAAAACGGACAAGGCGCAAAGGAGATGAAGGAAACAATTTTAATGATTTCACCTAAAGACTATATGACAGGACGCAGATACCTTAAATCCCTTGCCACCATTGAAGTGAAAAGGGCGCAGTAATCATGGAGTTGTACATTCTGTTGTTTTCATTTTTCTTCATTGCCCTGATTTACTCTTCGGTTGGTTTTGGTGGTGGCTCGAGTTATCTCGCACTACTGGCTCAACCTTTCTTTGGGTTGCTTCCTGAAACCATTCGACCGGCCGCCCTGATGTGTAACATTGTGGTGGTAACAGGGGGTGTGATCATCTTTTATCGCGATGGCAAATTATCCTTCAAAGAAATCTGGCCTTTTTTGGTAGCCAGTGTTCCGATGGCTGTTGTAGGCGGCTTTTGGAAGCTAAGTGACAACACGTTTTTTATTCTTTTGGGATTTACACTCTTACTGGCTTCAATTTTTTTGTGGATTAAACCTAGGGAAGCAAAAGGTAAGTCGCTTAATATCTCGGGTCAGGTTGCCTTGGGCGGGGGTATTGGATTGCTTTCGGGCCTGGTAAGCATTGGAGGCGGCATTTTCCTATCACCGGTTTTGCATTTAATGAACTGGTCAGAAGCCAAAAAGATTTCTGCGTTGGCGAGTGCCTTCATTCTGGTAAATTCTATTGGCGGATTGATCGGTCAGTTTGCATCAGGCACACACCAAGTTAATTGGATTTTTATTTTTCCGTTGCTGCTGGCCGTATTGGTAGGCGGACAAATTGGCTCACGGTTGGGATCAAAGACATTTAATTCAATCTATATCAGAAGGATTACTTCAATTCTTATTTTAGTAGCTGCTCTCAATATTTTAAAAGACCATTTATGAAATTCATTTTCTCAATTTTCCTCGTTTGCCTATCGTTAAGCGCTTGGTCACAAAACCGGGTTAATCCGGTAGTTAAAAACTTTGGCGGAATTTTTGAAATTCCCTATGCTGAAGAGAAACCCGACCCAACGATTGATTACAAAATTATTGTTGAAGTTGTATCAAATACCGAAAAGCATGATTCCATCAACTGGCCCTTGTTTAATGTGGCGCGACTCATAAATCTTCACGTAATGGGCGGAGTGCCCAAAGAGAAAATTCAGGTGATACTGGCCATCCACGGAAGTGCCGCATTTACGGTGATGAATAACGAAACCTATAAGGCAAAGTATGGCGTTGATAATCCGAATCTTAAACTGTATCAGGAACTGCAACAGGCTGGAGTAAAAATGTTTGTATGCGGTCAGTCGTTGATTGCCCGCAAAATTGATCGGCATAAAATGGTACCCGAAGTTAAGGTTGCAACTTCTGTCTTGACAACTCTTACTACGTATCAGTTAAAGGGATATGCTGCACTAAGATTCTGATCAATTGATTATTTTTTATCCAGTGGAATAAACTTTCCCTCGCCAATAATTCCATCTTTAACCGAGTAGAGTGTAACCCCGGAAGGCATCACTTCGGTAGCTTCCCGGATAGACTCCACAACAGCTGCGGTTTGTTCGAATCGTGTTTTCTGGCCTTCCGTTTCATACCAGAAAACCTGGCGCACATGATTGTGTCCTGACAAAGCAATGGGGTAAGGATGTGTCTTAAACATGCCAACAACTTCATGCGCGTTGGATACCACATGCCTGAATTGCAATACGCCTTTTTCTCTTTCTAATGTTCGGCCCGGTCCGGTTTCTGTAAATGGATCAGTGCTAAGACTACCAGAGAAAAACGGAATGTGATTGAATGAGATAACCGGTGTGGTTGAGGGTACGTTAGCAAGATCTGCTTTTAGCCAGTTAAGTTGGGTTGAGTCTACATGACCATAATACCAAAGGTCTTCAAAGTCCACATCGTCCAATCCAACAAAGTGAACCCCGCCATAGTTGAACGAAAAATAGTTTGGCCCCAGGTAATGGTGATACATTTTCTTACCGTAAAGCGCATGGGTTTTACTGACTAAGGAAAGATGGCGTTCTATACCAAAAATTTCGTGGTTACCAGGAACGTTCCATACTGGTACTGAAAACTTCTTAATCTCTTGTTTGTAGAGTTCATAGTAACCGGAAGCTTCTTTCTCAGAGACCCGAAGGGCATCTTTTACCAGGTCGCCTGTAATCAATACAAAGTCTGGTTTGGTAGCGTCTACAATCTCGCGCAATTTCTGCATCCGATCCAGGCTCTTTTCACTGATGTGTGTATCGGAAGCGTGGATAAAAGTAAATGATGTAGGAGTAGTTGAACTCACTAAAGCAAAATCAATGACCTTTGAATCTCCAACCGTAATTTTTTGCCACCATGTTGAAGTAGTATTAAAGCCTAAAGGCTGACTAATAAAAACAAAACCAAACCCAGTTGAGTTGAGGATTTCGTAATGCCCAGCGGCATCTGTTTTTACCACCTGCACCTGGTCTGATACGGCAACACCCGCTATACCTTCTTCATTCTTATCGCGAGTCCCGTTATTGTTTTTGTCGTTAAAAACGGTGCCCTGGATTTTATCTCGGGGTTGACCCAATACGCTGAATGAGAGTATCAGGAGGAAGCTTAGAATGAAAAGGGGATTTGCTCGCATAGTAATTAGATATAGGCTTGAATATACAAAATCGCCAAATCAGAGGTTTAATTTCCTCAAAACCTTCCTATTTTGCGACCTCTAAGAAACTGTCAAGATGAAAAATATTCGATTCAGTGATCATATACTTCCCCATCTCATTGCAGGTATTGTCTTTTTGCTTGTGACGGTTCTTTTTTTCAATCCGGTATTCTTTGATAACAAAGCAATCTCGCAAGGCGACATTGAGCAGTGGAGTGGTTCTTCAAAAGAACTGCGCGATTATCGGGATCAAACCGGGGAGGAAGGGTTATGGGCCAGTACCATGTTTTCAGGCATGCCAGCATATCTGGTCAACCTCAGTTGGAGTGATGGCGTTGTTGTGGGCATGAAGAAAGTTCTTTCTGCATTTCTTCCGCACCCGATTTCAAATATCTTCCTGGCATTCGTGTGTTATTATATTCTATTGCTTTCATTCCGGATCCGGCCGTGGTTTGCTATTGCCGGAGCGTTGGCATTTGGACTTTCCTCTTACATGATTATCGGACTTTCGGCCGGGCATAATGCGCGCATTGGAGCCATAGCCTTTATGCCGTTGGTATTTGCGGGTATTCACCTCGCGTTTTCAGGAAAACGAATTCTGGGTTTTGGAGTTACTGCTGCGGGACTGGCACTTCACTTGCGTGAGAACCACTTGCAGATTACTTATTATCTCGTACTGATTGTTCTGGTGTATGGACTTGTTCATTTGGTTCTTGCCTTTCGCGAAAAGCAACTGGCTGGTTTCTTCAAAACAATTCTGGTATTGATCCCCGCTGTTGTGATTGCCACAGGAACGTTCTTCGGACAGTTTTGGGCGATTAGCGAATATACACGATATTCTATTCGGGGGGCTTCTGAAATTGCTGCGAAGCAGAATGCTGAAGATGCTTCCGGATTATCGAAAGCGTATGCATTTCAATACCGGTATGGTATCTGGGAACCCATGACGTTGTTCATCCCTAATTTCTATGGTGGCAGTAGTCGTACTTTTTTTGTAGAAGATCAGAACAGTGCATCGTACAAAGCGCTTGCTCAATCTGGCGACAATGAGACATTCAATCAGTTGGCAAATTATACATCGGCCTATTGGGGTCCACAGGATTTTACGGTAGGTCCGTACTATGCCGGAGCACTTATTTGTTTTCTTTTTATTGTGGGGATTTTATTTGCTGAAAAAAAATATGTGTGGTGGCTTGTGCCGTTAAGTGTATTAAGCATCATGTTAAGCTGGGGTGATAGCTTTTCTTCATTCAATTACTTCATGTTCGATTATTTTCCGGGCTACAATAAATTCCGGTCTGTCAATTTCGCCCTTGTGATTATTCTTTTCTCGATGCCTTTATTAGGAATGTTGGGGTTAGAGAATTTATTGAAACAAGGATGGAACAAAGACACACAGAAAAAATTAATCTGGCCGGTTTCTATTGCAGCGGGAGTTTGCCTGCTCTTTATTTTGGTGGGTGGCTTTGGAAGTTTCCTAAAACCAGAAGAAGCTCAATGGCCGGTTTGGTTTAGAAATGCATTGCAGAAAGATCGGGTTGCCTTACTTCGGTCAGATGCCTGGCGTTCACTTTGGCTTATTCTGCTTTTTAGTGGTGGCATCTTTGCGCTCCTTAAAAATTATTTAAAGCCTGTGATAGTTTATCCGGTATTGGTGGTCCTGATTTGGTTTGACCTGGGATTTGTGGATAGCCGCTATCTCACCAAAGACAATTACAAACGTAAACGCGAAAATGCTTTTGCAGTAGCCACCGCAGCCGATGAAGAGATTTTAAAAGACAAGAGTTATTACCGGGTTTATAATTTACAGAGTCCATTCACAGAAGCGCGTACGTCTTATTTTCATCATTCCGTTGGCGGATATCACGGTGCAAAAATGAGACGCTACCAGGATTTGTATGACTCCTGTATTTCCAAGGACACGCGCCAACTGATCGAAGATTTTCAGAAGGGCAATCCACGTTTTGGTGAATACAACTCATTGAATATGCTCAATGCCAAATACATTGTGTATGGTTCGGATAAGGAAAATGTTATCCTCAATCCAGCGGCCAATGGTCCGGCCTGGTTTGTGAAGGAGGTGGTGAAGGTGAGTACTCCTGCAGAGGAGTTGCAACAAACAGGAAGGGTAGATTCAAGACAGATAGCAGTAGTCGACAGTCAACAGTCGATAGTCAACAGTGGACCGTTGACTGTGGACAGTCTATCGTCAATTCAAGTAATAGAAAGAACTCCACCCTACCTTAAGTATGAATCAGAATCTTCAGCCAACGGGCTGGTTGTGTTCTCTGAGATTTATTATCCTAAGGGTTGGCATGCGCTCATCGATGGAACGGAAGTGCCGATTCTCAGAGCCAATTATGTATTGCGTGCATTAGAGGTGCCCACTGGAAAGCATGTGATTGAATTCAGATTTGAACCAAAGCCGTATGTAGTCGGGAATAAGATCACGATGGCCTCGGGCTGGTTGCTGCTTTTGGTTGTGCTGGGTTGTGTTGGCTGGAATTTTAAGAATCCTCAATAACTGGCAGTGTGGTCGAACAGGATGATCATAACCCCGTTTTTAAATTAGCGGCAGATTTTGTCAATCATACCTCACGGTCTGTTTTCCTTACGGGAAAGGCGGGTTCGGGTAAAACAACTTTTTTAAAACACATTGTTAAATCCACATCCAAGAAATGCGTGGTGGTAGCACCTACCGGGGTGGCAGCCATCAATGCGGGGGGCGTTACCATGCATTCGTTTTTTCAATTACCTTTTGGTCCGTACTTACCCGGCACACAAAGTAAATTTAATGGGGTCGAAGTTTCGGATAAACAAAGTCTGTTCAGAAACATCCGCTTTAGTCGCGACAAACGAGACTTACTGCGCGAACTGGAGTTATTGATCATCGATGAAGTAAGCATGGTTCGTTGCGATATGCTCGATGCGATGGATGCTATTCTTCGTCAATTCAGAAGGCGATACAACGAACCCTTTGGCGGAGTTCAGATCTTGTATATCGGAGATTTATATCAGTTACCACCCGTAGCGAAAACAGAAGAGTGGGAGATTTTAAAAGAGCATTATGAGAGTCCTTTCTTTTTTCATTCCCATGCCGCTAAACAGGCACCGCCACTGTACATCGAGTTAAAGAAAATTTACAGGCAAAGCGATCCGCAATTCATCGACTTATTGAACCGGGTGCGAAACAACAACATTACCCAGGAAGATCTGCAATTGTTGAACAGCCGGTATGAAGGCCGATACACACCGCCTGCATCTGAAAACTATATTACCCTTTGCACCCATAATTACAAAGCCGATGCGGTTAATGCTTCCGAGTTAGACAAGTTGCCAGGCAAACTCTATCGCTTTCACGGAAGTATTGAAGGGGACTTTTCTGATAAGTCGTTGCCGACAGAAATGGAGCTCCGGTTGAAGGAAGGAGCACAAGTGATCTTTATTAAAAATGATCAGGAGCAGGAACGCAGGTATTACAATGGTAAGTTGGCGGTAGTCAGTAAAATAAGAGAGGATGAGATTACCGTCTCGTTCCCGGATTCAAAAACTGAATTGACGATCGAGAAAGAAACCTGGCGGAATATCCGCTACACGCTCAACCGCGAAACGGAGAAGGTAGAGGAGGAAGAAATAGGTTCATTTACCCAATACCCTATCCGGTTGGCTTGGGCAATAACGATTCACAAAAGCCAGGGACTTACCTTTCATAAAGCTGTATTGGATGCCGGTAATTCCTTCGCAGCCGGACAAGTTTATGTAGCACTCAGTCGTTGTTCTACCTTTGAAGGGCTTGTGTTGCAATCAAAGATTTCATTTGATAGTATTTCTACCGATCCGCGGGTGATTGAATTTGCTCAGAAGGAACAAGCCGCCAATGAACTGGAAGCGTTGCTGGTTCATGAGCAACAAAGATTTTGGGCAGAACGATTGCGAAGTGTTTTTGATTTTGCACAAGTGATTGATATCCTTGAGAATTTCAAAGAGGAACTCAAGGAGAAGAAGCCTCATATAAAGGCAGCTTCCGCCATGGCCGATCAGTTATTACTTATCGCGAATGAGAAACATGAGGTGGCAGGGAAATTTCAACCCGAGTTGAACCGATTAGTTACATCGGTGCCCCAACATGGAGTTGATATACTAACCGCGCGCATGCAAAAGGCTATTGAATATTTTTCAAAAGCCATCGTGGAAGAGATGCTGGTGCCTTTACAACACCATGAAGATTCCCTGCGAAAGGCTGCGAAAGTAAAAAAGTATTTGAGCGAAGTAGGTATTGTGCGGCAGGCATTGGCTGCCAAGCTTAAGCAAATTCAGCAAGCAAGCTATGGCGACATAGCTTTTTATCAGCCTTCGGAGAAAGAAGTGGAGCAATTGGAGACATTTAAGAAGCCAGCCGTTCGCAAAAAAGGGAAACAGGAAAAGGGAAGTAGTCTGCAGGAAACATTGGCTGCTTTCCGCGAAGGACAAGACCAGAAATCAATCGCAAAAAGCAGGAACCTGGCCGAAAGCACCATTGAAGGACATCTGGCACAATTGGTAAAATCAGGCGACATCGAAATCCACGAACTCTTGTCCCAAGAGAAGATACTTACCATTCAAAAAGCTATTGAAGAAACGAATGAAAGTTCTACCACACCCGTAAAGCAGCGCCTGGGCGAAGAATATTCTTATGGCGAAATCAGGATGGTAGCCAATCACTTAGCCCGCCAGAAGACAGAATAAAGAGTCAATTATTCGTCCTTAAGTACATCTACGGGATTAGTTAATGCAGCTTTCACCGAATGGTAGCCTGTGATGAGTATTGCTATTAGCAACGTGCTGATTCCCACTAAACCATAAATCCACAGTGATTGTGTAATGCGATAAGAGAAATCCTGTAACCATTGCTGCATAATCCAATAGCCTATCGGAGCCCCGATTATAAAGGCGAGTAGTATCAACTGGGTATATCTCTTCGAGATTAATGCAAGGATGTCCACGGCCCGGGCACCGGATACTTTTCTGATTCCGATTTCTTTGGTGCGTTGTTCCAGTGAATACACAATCATGCCCAATAAGCCCAATCCCGCAATCATGATTGCGAGTGTAGCCATTACCGTTAAGACTGTACCGAATCGTTGTTGACTCTTAAATGTTTCTGCGAAAGCCTGATCCACAAAATAATAGTCAAAGGGTACATCACCGGCATGAGTCCGCCAAAGAGTGTTCAATTGACTTAGGGTAACATCCCAATTAGCCCGGCTTTGGGGCTCCATACGCAACGCGAGATAATGACTTGGTTCGGGATACAGTTTTTTTGTCTTGAAGTGAAAAATCGCCATAGGTTCAATCGGGTTTTCGAGCGACCAATAATTGAAGTCGGCCATAACCCCTGCAATTTCAAAAGTTGCATTCTCATAGGTAATCTTTTTGCCAAGTACAGATTCATTAACCTCCCAACCAATTTTGTGGATCGTGGCTTCATTGACCAATACTCGTTCATAATCTCCTGGATTATCGGTAGAAAAGTTTCTGCCCACCACCAGTTCGACTTGCAGGGTTGGAATATACTGCTCATCGGCCTTTAGAAAATTCAATGGAAAGCGCAGTTCGCTTTTTTCTTCTACCCCAAACGAGTCGCCACCCCAGATACGGGGCGGCACTGACGTACATAAAGTTGAACCCAATACGCCTGGAATGGTAAGGGCAGCGGTGGCGATACTCTCGCCATCTTTTATTGCTTCCACATGATTAAGCACCAACAGGTTTTCACGGTTGAACCCCAAATCTTTGTCTGCTACATAGTTAAGTTGTTGATATACGATGGCAGTACATAGGATCAACACGATTGAAATGCTGAATTGAAATACAACCAATCCATCGCGGAAGGATTTACCTGCACGCCCGGTTTTTACTTTTCCTTTTATCGCCTCCACCGGATGAAAGCCACTGAGAAATGCAGCCGGGTAGATGCCAGATACAAGTGCCATCAGCAAGACGAGCCCCGTAAGTCCAAGAATAATTTCAGGGGACTCAATTAAATTTAACTGCAAAGCCCGACCCGTGATTAAGTTGAACGATGGCAGGAGAAGTTGAGTTAATCCAATGGCAATCATCATGGCCAGGAGACAAAAAGCGAGGGCTTCCAAAAAGTAACCAAGGCCAAGTTCCTTCTTTCCAAGGCCCAGTATTTTTCGTACACTGGCTTCTTTTAGCCTGCGTGTGAATTGCGCTGTTGAGAGATTCATAAAATTCACACAGGATAAAAGTACAATGAAAATAGAGGCTCCAATAAAGGAATAGATTACTGTGAGGTTGCCCGAATCGTTTAACCGGTTGATTACCGTTTCCGGGGGCAAGTGAATGCTCGTCATGGGTTGAAGAAATAATTCCCATTTTTTTCCTGACTTAACATATTCCTGCCAGGTGGTGTTAAAGGCCAGCCGTAAGGTTTCACCAGCATATTTTTCAGGAATTCTGGCGAGCTTGGCGCGAACTTGTTCAACAGTTGACGCAGGACTTAACCGCACATAGGTCTCTAACTGGGTCCACACCCAACTCCAATAAAACTTTTCAACCGGAAAACTTTTCATCGAAAGCAATAGGTCGAATTCGATGTAGGAGTTATCGGGTGTATCTTCTACTATTGCCGTAACTTCATAGGTTTGTTGATTATCTCCATTCGAAGTCCCCAATCGCAACAACTTACCGATGGGGTCTTGATCACCAAAATACTTTTGTGCCGTAGAGCGTGTCATTGCCAGTGTGTTTGCCTGACGGAACACAGTCTTAGGGTTTCCGCTCACGATCGGAAAGTTGAACATGTTAAAAAAATTGGAATCGGCAGCCAATACTCTTTTCTCTTCAAAGGAGATTACTTCATTGGTTGGCGTTGTGTACGAAACAATAAAGTTACCCGGTGTGTGTATGCTTGTCATCAATTCTACCTCAGGCAATTCCTGGTGAATGGAATAGGCTACACCGGGTCCAGTAGATGCAAATTGATTGTTGTTGTTCTCGCCCCAGATAAAAGTCTGATTTACCCGGTAGATGCGATCCACATCCTGATGAAAGCGATCGTAACTAAACTCATGACGTACATACAGATAAATCAAGAGTGTACTCGCAAGGCTAACGGTGAGCCCCAATAAATTAATAGTGGAAAAAAGCTTTTGGCGTCTAAGGTTTCTTACAAAGAGCAGGAGGTAATTCTTCCACATAGGTTTATTGTTTAAATGATGGTTCCAAAGCAGATACCAGAAAAATAACCTTATTTTTAGAGCTTAAATGACGATTTGTAAATGGAACGCTGTTCAATTACGTTGAGTGGCGTCCGCAGGCGGTCGGTACATCTATCTAAATTATGCCT
Source organism: Cyclobacteriaceae bacterium (assembly GCA_044229915.1). Taxonomy (GTDB): domain Bacteria; phylum Bacteroidota; class Bacteroidia; order Cytophagales; family Cyclobacteriaceae; genus ELB16-189. The sequence continues at coordinate 183,887 of JBGASB010000001.1, read as the reverse complement.
TTATCTAAGACTATTCATGCTCTGTTTGTAGAAAAATTTAGTAAAGCACCCTTCATGGTTATTGCTCCGGGCCGGATTAACCTGATTGGTGAACACACAGATTATAATGATGGCTTTGTAATGCCGGCAGCGGTTGATAAACACATTCAGTTTGCAGTTTCTAAAAATGAAAGTGGCCTGTTTACTATTTATTCTTTAGACTTTGATCGGCAGATTTCCTTTCGGTTCAATGAACTGCAGGCCGGTGGCGAATGGATCAATTACCTGATGGGTGTGGTGGATGGATTCCGACATCGCGGCTTTGATATGGGTGGAGTTGATTGTGTATTTGGGGGCAACATACCCACCGGAGCCGGTATGTCTTCCTCGGCTGCATTGTGTTGTGGATTTGGCTTTGCCCTCAACGAACTGTTTGGATGTAAACTCTCGCGATTGGAAATAGCTCACATTGCACAACGTGCCGAACACGAATTTGCCGGAGTGCGTTGCGGCATTATGGATCAATATGCAAGTCTGTTTGGAAAAAAGGATGCAGCCCTTTTGTTGGATTGCCGGAGCCTTGTACATGAATACCTTCCTTTTCATTTTCCTGAGATTGAGGTCTTGCTGATCGACACGAAGGTGAAACACTCACTGGCGGCTTCAGCGTACAACGATCGAAGAGCAGCTTGTGAGGAGGGCGTTTCTCTTTTGAAGAGGCAAAATTCAACCATTAGATCTTTGCGGGATGTAACAGAATCAGATTTGGAATCAATCCGAACCTTGGTTTCTCCCACTGTATTTTCAAAATGTCAGTTTGTTGTGCGTGAAATAAAACGGACTCAGCGTGCTGCGGGTTTGCTCAAGGCTAAGGATCTGGCTGGTTTCGGGAAGCTGATGTTTGAAACTCATTGGGGCTTGAGCCAGCAATATGAAGTTAGCTGTGACGAGTCTGATTTGCTGGTAGAGTTTGCTGCAGAGTGTTCAAAGGATGTTTTGGGTGCCCGGCAAATGGGGGGTGGCTTTGGCGGGTGCATCATCAACCTGGTTAGGAGGGAGGCAGTAGAGAAATATTCTTTGGCGGTCAGAAAGAAATATGTTGTTACTTTCAAAAAAGAACCTGATTTTTATTCGGTTAACTTTTCTCAAGGTGTCCATGCTAATGACAATTGATTAAAGCTGACCTTGATCTTCACACTTAACCCTAACCTATGAGTTTATCAATTCTGGATATTGTCGTATTTGGTGCCTATTGCGTATTGATTTTGGGCATTGGCCTGTGGGTCTCGCGTGATAAGGACGGCAAACAGAAAAATGCCGAAGACTATTTCCTCGCGAGTAAATCGCTGCCCTGGTGGGCTATTGGGGCCTCCTTAATTGCGGCCAACATCTCTGCCGAACAATTTATTGGCATGTCTGGATCTGGATTTGCCATTGGTCTTGCTATAGCCAGCTATGAGTGGATGGCGGCTATTACGCTACTGGTGGTAGGTAAATTCTTCTTGCCGATCTTTATAAAGAAGGAAATCTATACAATCCCGGAATTTGTAGAAAAGCGGTTTAGCACCAATCTAAAGACGATTCTTGCCATATTCTGGATTGCCTTGTTTGTATTTGTTAACCTAACCACGGTTCTCTACCTCGGTGCCCGCGCCATGGATACTGTTATTGGTGCCGGTGATGGAAGTATGATGATGGGCAGCATTCTGGCACTTGGCCTATTTGCTGCTGCTTATTCATTGTGGGGCGGGCTCTCGGCAGTAGCATGGACGGATGTAGTACAGGTTGTCCTTCTTGTTATTGGTGGGTTAGTTACCACGTTCATTACCCTTCAGGATGTTTCACCAACGGGTGGTATAATTGATGGATTTGTTCATGTGTATAATACAGTGCCGGGTAAGTTCTCAATGATTTTATCCAAAGGAGAGATCATTACTCCCGATGGAAAAGATGCCTGGTGGGATTTGCCCGGTCTGGCCGTGCTTGTTGGCGGGATGTGGGTTGCCAACATTTATTATTGGGGCTTCAACCAATACATTATTCAGAGAACGCTGGCTGCTAAAAGTTTAGAGGAATCGCAAAAAGGAATTGTGTTTGCAGCCGCTTTAAAAATGATCATTCCGCTCATTGTAGTTGTTCCGGGGATTATCGCTTTTGTTATGAATGCTGATGCCTCGGGTCAGTTGACTGCACAAACCCTTGATCCCAGCTTCCTGAATAAAGAAGGGGTTGTTATTAATGACAACGCCTTCCCCTGGCTGGTGCGAAGTTTCATCCCCGCAGGACTAAAAGGTTTGGTGCTGGCCGCTTTGGCAGCAGCGATTGTTTCGTCACTGGCCTCAATGCTCAACTCTACGTCTACTATCTTTACGATGGATATCTTCCGGCCTTATATTAATAAAAATGCCTCCGATAAGTTAACCGTTAATGTAGGTCGCATCAGCGGAGCCGTGGCCTTAGTAATAGCCATGATCATTGCTCCGATGCTGGGAAATTTAGGACAGGCTTTTCAATTTATTCAGGAGTATACAGGCATTATAAGTCCGGGAATTTTGGCAGTATTCCTCACGGGATTATTCTGGAAACGTGCCACTAACAATGCGGCTATTTGGGGTGTAATTCTTTCTGTACCAATCGCCCTCTACTTTAAGGTAGCACCTAATGGGTGGTCAGATGCTGCCATCTTTGTGCAGATTCCATTCATGCATCAAATGTTTATTACAGCATTATCTTCAATCGCGATCATTCTGTTGATTAGTTACCTGGAAGGAAAAGGAAAAGTGAATGAAAAAGGAATCAACCTGACTGCCGAGTTATTTAAAACAACTCCGGCATTCAATATTGGAGCTACCATCATTCTGATCATTTGCGCAATACTCTATACAATCTTCTGGTAGAAGCACATACATAGCGTTATTATAATAATAGACCCCGATTCATCGGGGTTTATTATTTTTGATATATGAACCGCATTGATCGTCTTACGGCTATCCTCATACACCTGCAAACTAAAAAGGTTGTAAAGGCCGAAGAAATTGCCGACCGGTTTGGCATGAGCCTGCGCACCGTTTACCGGGATGTGAAGGCTTTGATGGAAGCCGGTGTGCCCATTGGTTCAGAGGCGGGTAAAGGATATTTTATTGTGGATGGATTTCATTTGCCGCCCGTCATGTTTACCCAAGACGAAGCCAATTCCATGATGCTGGCCGGGAAACTGGTTGAAAAGATTGCCGACAAGTCTGTGCGGTCAGCGTTTGATTCGGCATTATATAAAATCAAGTCGGTGTTGAATGAAGCAGACAAGGATAGCCTCGAAACCCTTGACTCTAATATCCAAGTCCACTTTCGTGGAAGAAATGAAACCAATACAGAGTCGTTTCCGGATCATTTCATGACTGAGATTCAGCGGGCCGTGGCTAAAAAACAAGTTCTGAAAATAGATTATTGCAGCAGCACGGGCGATGTATCTCAGCGGTTGGTAGAGCCAGCGGGCATTTTCTTTTATAGCCTGGCCTGGCACTTGATCGGTTGGTGCCGGTTGCGCAATGGGTATCGCGACTTTCGGGCCGACCGGATTAAAAATCTGATCACTACAGGCGAGAAATTTGAAGCACGCAGTAACGTCTCCTTAAAAGAATACTTTCAGGCGATTTATCAATCCAATCAAAACCTGGTGCAGGCAGTGGTTGTGTTTGATAAGAAAGTGCTTGCCAATAGACCCTTGAATTCAGCTACCACACAAACTGACTTAGGAGATCGCATCCGAGCTGAGTTTATGATGGACAGTATCGATTTTATAGCCCGCTGGTTGCTGATGTTCGGTAGTGGGGTGGAGGTAGAAAGTCCGGAGGTACTACGCGATCGCGTAGCCGAACTTTCGAAAGAATTATATACACATCACGCCAGGAAGAGCGAAGTCTCTAAATCCTGACTTGCCATTCTCCACTCCTCAATTCTGTCTTCTTTCTTCTCTTTGCTGACATAGGGTTGTCACTGCTTTAAAAATAATCTGAAAATATATTTTTTCTATTGACATAGGGCTGTCATGGATCGATCGTTGATTAGCATAAAATTCAAAGGCTATGAAATCAACAACAGAGCAAATTCCAACGCTTAGAAATGTAAAACCCATCAATTTTTTATTTTATCGAACCGAGACCACGGTAGCAGAACTAAACAAGTTTATGTGGGTAGCTTCTGAATTATTTCAGGAGGCGGTAATCAATAAGCTTACGATAACAGGTCCGATTCACTGGCATTACCTGGGGTTTATGGGCGATGCATCCAAACCATTTACTCTGGAAATTTCCTTACCAGTAGCCGAAGTGCTACCGGAGTATGACGGTAAGTTTCATTTCAAACGCACCGAGGAATTCAAATGTGTTTCTATCCTGCACGAAGGAAGTTGGTATGAGCTTCCGTCCAGCTATGAAAAACTGATGAAGTTCCTACAGAAAGAATCATTGCACCCTGTGGCAGTCAATCGGGAGATTTATGTCAATGCTGATTTTAATTTTCCTGAGGCTAATTCAACTGAAATTCAGGTAGGCATAGCATGAGTCGTGTTCGGTTGGTGATCTTGTTTTTAGGACTCGTGACTGCTTGTTTAACAGCGTATATAATTCTTTTTACGTATGGAAGTATTGGTTTTTAAAACATCGGTTCAAAATCACGAAAACGTGAATCAGCTGGCTCCCATGTTGAATGGATTAGCAGGACAAGGGAAATGGAATTTTGCATTGGATGATTGTGATCGGATTCTTAGGATTGTTTCTGCTTCCGTGCAACCTCAGCAGGCCATTCAGTTGTTGGCTTATCAGGGATTTATGTGTGAAGAGTTGGAGTAAATTAATTTTAAGGCGCCAGACCATCTAAGCGGTCTGATGCCTTAACACTATAAATAATACGATTATGAGAAAAGTTATTCTTGGCCTCGCAGTAAGCCTGGATGGATTTATCGAAGGCCCCAACGGTGAGTATGACTGGTGTTTCACGGATCAGGATTATGGCCTTGCTGAATTTTCGAAACGAATCGATGCGTTAGTGATGGGCCGTAAAACCTACGAAATGATGAAGGGATATGATGGAGCAAGTCCGTGGAGTCATGCAAAAACCTATGTGTTCTCCAGCACCTTGCCTGTTACACCAGGCATAGAGTTACTGAATGGAGATCTGGAAGAATTAATCAAACAACTCAAACAACAGAACGGCAAAGACATCTGGCTTTTTGGTGGAGCGGATCTTACTACGCAGTTCATCAATCTTAACCTGATTGATGAGTATTGGCTATCAATCCACCCGATTTTGTTGGGCGCAGGAAAACCTTTGTTCCAGAATATTGCCAGCCGTAAAAAGCTGAGGTTAACTGAGCATAAAATATACGAGACTGGACTTGTTTCGCTTCGGTATCAACCCGAATAAACAAACAGGTTTGATCTCAAGTTAGAATTCTACCTGGGTGATCGGAATATAAGCGATAACCTATAGTCCATCATCTGCGCATAGCTGGAATATACATAGCCCACATGATGTTTGTGAACAACCTGTGTTTGCGTATTTATAAAAGTAGCTTCAACATCGCCCGAGCGATTGGTAGTAGTGGTTGAATGATGAGTATCAGGAGCATCTGTGTTCATATAATTGACGGTGCTACCCTGAGTGTAATTGACGCTCAGGTTGATAAACATTCGTTCTTTTCTAACTTTCTTAAATACAGACGAAAGATCATACTTAACCCCACCTCCGATTGAATAAATCCAGGTTCCGTCTTTCTGGAGGAGTGCGGTCTCCAGGGGCTTGCAGCTATCCGTATCGTCCGGGTCGTAAATGTTCAAGTCAGTTCTGAACCAGGCATAGCCGGCTTTGGCGGCAACATAAGGGGTTAAGCTTTTACCAGTAACCAGGTTGTATCGCCCGGACGCCATCAGGTTCAGAAATGTATTGGAGACATCTACGTCCATTTGGGCCGTAGTACCATCGGGAAACATGTATTCCTGACGTGATTTGTCGTAGCCATAGATCGTGTAATTGAGATCTGCGCCTAACGAGTACTTCTGGCTTGGCGCCAACATGTGAAAATCCATTACAATTCCATGTCCCTGATTGATGGTTTGATTCATTTTGCCGGTTGGGCTGGTAAATACATAACCCATTGACCACTCCCGGGTCCATTGCGCGTAGCCGGTGTGGACGCAAACTAGAAGAATGAGAATCGATAAACTCTTTTTCATGGGATTCTGGTTTTCATTAATGAAAATACGGAAAAATTTGCTCACGGTTTTGTATGGCATAACTACCAGAATGGGTCAGGCACCTGGATTGTGTATTTTTACGCGATGCAACTCGAAGATAAAGTGAAAGCCGTCCAGCAGGTATTCGATAGTCTGGATCAACAGATTGCAAATTTTCAGGCGGCTACTGCACTTCACTGTAAATTTGGGTGTGGTAAGTGTTGCTTCAAACCTGACATAGAGGCTACGGTGCTTGAATTTCTTCCATTTGCTTATCACTTGTATCAGCAAGGCCAGGCCGAACAATGGCTTGATAAAATCAATCAATCGGATTCATCGGTTTGCCTGATTTTGAATCCGACTCAGGCTGGTGCCGGACTATGTACAGAATATCCGCATCGGGGTTTGATCTGTCGGTTATTTGGATATTCGGCTCGTACCAACAAGTATGGAAAGAAAGAATTAGTGACCTGCCAGATTATAAAGACAGAGCAAACGGACGCCTATGAAAAGGCAGTTCTTAAAATTGAAGCCGAAACCGATGTGCCGGTTATGAATCAGTTTTACATGCAGCTACATGCCATTGATTTTGAGTTAACGCAGAATTTCTATCCGATCAATGAAGCAATCAGGCGGGCTTTAGAAACGGTGCTTCAGTATTATACCTACCGACAGTGAGTGTAACTCATGTAAACTATCTTCTCAGGAAACTTTGCCCAAGTTTATTTATCAAAACGGTTGGTGCGGGGGCAGATTTGATCAGGGAAGGAGAGTTTCTTTTTGACTCGCCTTGCGGAAGGTGTGTATCCATAATCAACGTGGTGAGGGCAATAATTACGGCCACAACAATTCCTGCTAAAAGGATGAGATCTTTATCGGTGAGTTTTAGTCGCACGGTATCCGCTTTCCCAAAAGCGGTGCCAGTACCTTAATGTGGCTAAATGGTCCTTTTTTTGAGGTTTTATCGCTAGCTCATGTTCAGTTTCGCACAACCTATAGGCTCAAACCCGAACAGTTGGCTCGGTTACACCGGCCCATCGTTTGCTTATTAAAGATCGGATTGAACTTCTTTTCTTTCTAAATTTGTTACCGATTCAAGTTTTGAATTACATAAAATGAAAAAATATTTTCTTTTAGTGCTTTTGGGATGGGTTGGCCAGGTTCACGCACAGGAAGGCAAGGCAACAGGGGCTTCACCTGTTAAATGGTTGACCTTTGAGGAGGCTGTAGAGAAGTCTAAAACTGAAAAGCGCAAAATCTTTATTGATGTATATACCGACTGGTGTGGCTGGTGTAAGGTGATGGATAAGAATACCTTTACCGATCCCCAGATAGCTAAACTACTTAACGAACAGTTTTATCCTGTGAAGTTCGATGCCGAACAAACTGCCGATGTAGTTTTCAGAGGGACTACCTTTAAATTTGTTCCTTATGGAAACAAGGGCTCGCATCAATTGGCCATGGCTCTGCTTAATAATCAAATGAGTTATCCTAATTTCGTTTTCCTGGATGAGGAGTTTCGGATTGTTCCGATCATTGAAGGCTACACTTCCTTACCCGGGTATCGCAAACCTGAGGAATTCCACATCTTCGTAAGTTTTGTAAGTGGTGATTTCTATAAGAAAATTGCTTTTCAGGACTACCAGAAAGAATATAAGTCCCCCTATGGAAGTGCATCTCCAGGAACATCCGGTGGTAACTAATAGGGTGAAGTAAAAAAAGAAAGCCTCCCGCAAGTGTTGCAGGAGGCTTTTTTATTTAAGCTTAGGTAGTATTAATCTTTCTTTTGATTCTTGCTGGTTTTCATCTTATCCAGGTAAGCGAGTGCGGCTACAAAACCGACAATCACCGCTACAATTGTCACAAACAAGTTTGCACCGTCTCCTACATTTTGTTCGAACATATTCTTTCAGATTTTATGAAGCCAAAGGTAATGGTTTCCGGCAAATCTCCACACCCAGAGATTTTAAATTCCAGCTAAATTCCTAACTCTTCGCGGTTCTTTTTGAGTATGTCAATGATAAACGTAATGTGCTCAGTCAAATCAACGTCTAGAAGTTCTACCCCTTTATACACTTCATCCCGATCCACCTTGGCAGCAAAACCCTTGTCTTTCAGTTTTTTAATTACCGACCTGGCCTCTAGCGAGGTAATTCCATCCGGACGCACCTGGCAGCACGCAACAACAAAGCCTGTGAGCTCATCGCAGGCTAGCAACGCTTTGTCAAGCAGGTTTTCATAGGGCACATTCCATTTGGTATAATGGGCCGAAATGGCGTGTGCGATTTTCTCCTCACCCAGAGTTCTTAATTTTTCAACAATCACCGTTGGATGTTTTTCCGGATACGCTTCATAGTCGGCATCATGTAACATTCCGGCAACGGCCCATTCTTCCGGGTCTTCACCATACTTTTCAGCATAAGCCGCCATCACCAATTCAATCGTGCGCATGTGGCGAAGTAAACTTGGATTTTTGGTAAGACTGGTGAGTAGTTCGCTGGCCTGAAGACGAGTGATCATTTCCTTTTAATGGTCTTGCGTTTTGAATAAATCAGGTTAAAAGCTCCCAACACAAGGCCAATCGCCAGAATGGTAATCGTGATGATCATTCTCGTCTTTTGCAATTCGAGGGTGTTGATTTCATTCTCCGTCTTTATAATCTCCATTTCCTTTTCCTTCTCCTGAAGGTCGAGGGCTATCTCCATTTGAGCAATCTTACGACTACTTTCTTCCCCATAGATCTTTTCTTTCGTAAGATCATAGCGTACCATCGTTTCATAGGCTTCTTTCATTTTGCCTTGTTTCGAAAAGTTTAAGGCCATGCTTTTCAATATCGAGGGTTCAAAAATGAATGCCTGCATTTCGCCACTCAAGGTCATAGCGCTATCGAGATAAGCCTGTGCATTTTTAAACTGTCCGGCACGGGCATACACCTCCCCCAAACTGCTGAGTACATTCAGGACCACCAGGTTATCGTTTTCCTGCCGTGCTAATACAAGCGCACGTTGGTAATATTCCACAGCCCGCTGGTAGTTGCCTTGTTTAAAATAGAGGTTGCCGATATTGTTGAGTGGGTCTGCATATACCTTTCCACTTTGCTGGCTTAGTTCATACGCTTCAGAATAGTATTTTAATGCTTGCTCATAAAGTTGCAGGTCGTTGTGCAGGTTACCCAGATTATTCATTGAGCCAATAATCTTTTGCTGGTCGCCCATTTCAATGAACTGGCTATGCGATTCCTCGAAATACTTCATGGCCTGGCCATAGTCTTTTTTGAAGGAGTAAATATTTCCGATATTATTTTTTGTGGTGGCAATGCCATCTTTGTTTTGCAGGGTTTCATAAATCTGAAGGGAGATCAGATAGTATTCGAGCGCCTTGTCAAGGGCACCTTGATTGCGATAGGCAACGCCCAGGTTATTATAGGAGGCTGCCATTCCCTTTTTGTCATCAATTTCAGTGGCTAGCGAAAGCGCTTCACGGGTATACCCAATAGCTTTTACAGGATCCGAATTGATATAAGCCCGGAAGAATTCATTCAGCGTCTTTACTTTAAGATCTCCTTTGGCTGTGGCCAATACTTTTTCAAGACTATCAACTTTAGACTGCGAAAAAGAACCATTGACTGAAAGTAGTAAAACGAGAATAAGGCAAACAGGCTTCATAGGGTGATTTTATCGGTGTTAAATTTAAGATATTATTTGTGAACCCTATATTCTGCCTTCCGTATAGAAGGGATAGGTCTTTTTAACTAAAATTTCAATCTTGTACTTTGTTAACCAAGTGCTTATGAAAAGATTTCTTTTAATGATTGTTTTAGGCATCTCCTTAAGTGCCCATGGACAGCAGGATGCTGAAGGAATGGCAATCATGCAACCCATTGTAAGACTTTTTACCGGAATGAATCTGGGCGACAGTGCTATGGTGCATAGCGCGTTTGCCAAAGAAGTTACCATGGCAACCGTAATGAAAGACAAATCCGGTAACATGGTTGTAAGGCGGGAATCTTCAATCGCAGGCTTTTTGAAAGCAGTGGGTACACCACACCCCGAACCCTGGAGTGAGCCGATTTGGGATACGCGGATTGAAGTAGACGGAACCTTTGCCCAGGTGTGGACCCAGTATGGATTTTATGTGGGCAAGAAGTTTAGTCATTGCGGGGTCGATGCTTTTCAACTTGTGAATGATGGAAACGGATGGAAGATAATTCATCTGGCAGATACCCGCCATACTTCGGGCTGCAACGTACCAGCGTCAGTGAGCGATCAGTTTAAATAACCAAGAACCTGCCATCAATCAGGTATCCAACATCATTTTATGAAATACATCTTTCTTTTTCTTCTCTTCATCAGCCTTTCGTTTGCACAGGCCCAACCGACTACATTTATTTTAGTTCGGCATGCCGAAAAAGGAAATGACGGCACAAAAGATCCCGACTTAACGGATGCCGGGAGCCAGCGGGCACAACTTCTGGCAAACATGTTGAAGGAAACTCAGATCGATGCGATTTACTCCACTACCTATAAACGCACGCGCAACACGGTTTCACCTCTCGCTACTGCAAAGGGGTTAAGTGTGTCGGACTATGAGGCTTTTAAAACGGGGGAGATTGATCAGATGCTTAAAAAAAACGCAGGCGGCACCGTGGTTATTTCTGGACATTCAAACAACATTCCATGGATCGCGAACTACCTGACGGGAAAAGAAACCTATAAAGATTTTGAGGACAATGAGTATGACAATCTCTTGATCGTTACCGTTGTTGAGAAAGGAAAGAATGCAAAAGTAGTCTGGTTGAGTTTTTGATCCCTGAGGTTGGAATTATATTAGTCAGGAAATTGGTAAATTAGGTTCTGGTTTCAAAAGCATGAAACGACTTATTATCATTTGGGTCATCATGGTTTATTCCTGCGTTGCTCTTTCACAAGGCAATCAGGAGGAATTACGCAAAAGCATTTATTTCAATGGAGGTAGTTACTACATCGATGAAGAACAGGTACTGATGCTTTCAGATTGGCTCGATTCGATTCCTAACTTACTCGATAAATATCAGATTCAATTAATTAGTCATACCGATCCCATCGGTGGAAAGGAATTTAATGATTGGCTTTCGAAAATGCGAAGCCAGTCGGTGTTGGAAGTTCTTGTACTAAAAGATATCCCAGAAAAGTTTATCAACATTAAAGATTGGGGCCTCGAAAACCCGGTTTATCAAAATGACAGCCGTATGGGAATGCGTATGAACAGGAGAGTGGATGTGATTTTACATCCCCTCGTTTTCTGACCACCCTAAAATTATCCGATTCCGGACACCTTTTTTCACTTACGGACGAGTTGCTGTGCAACTAATCCCTTTTTTGTACGTCTAATCCGGTATTATGTCTTGGCATGTAATTAGCCAAAAGGAAAGGCAAATTGGCAAGACAGCTCATTTTTAAAGCCATTTTCATGATCAGTTTAAAAAACATTGACAAGTACATCGATTCTCGCTTTCAGCGGACATTTATTTTAAAAGGAATAGACCTTGACGTAAACCAGGGTGAGTTTCTAACCATTATGGGACCGAGTGGTTCCGGAAAATCAACCCTTATGAACATCGTGGGGATGTTGGATGAGCAGTCGGCCGGAGAGTACTATTTTTTTGATGAGCCGGTTCATAAAATGAAAGAGAAGCAGAAAAGTGAAATGCACAAGAATTACATCGGCTTCATTTTTCAGGCCTACCACCTAATCGATGAACTTACCGTGTACGAAAACATCGAAACCCCGCTTTTATATAAAGGAGTGAGCGGTGGCCAACGTAAAAGCATGGTGGCCGAAATGCTGGACCGATTTAATATGGTTGCAAAAAAGGATTTGTTTCCGGAACAACTTTCCGGAGGCCAACAACAATTAGTGGGCATCGCCCGCGCCATTGTGGGGCAACCGAAGTTATTGCTGGCCGATGAGCCAACGGGTAACCTTCACTCAGAACAAGGAAAACATATCATGGATATTTTCCAGAAGCTAAACGAGGAAGGTATCACCATTATTCAGGTGACCCACTCGGAAGAGAATGCGAAACGCAGCAAGCGGGTAGTGAGAATTGCAGATGGCGCAATAGAGTCGGACGAAAAAGTATCTTAATAAATTATGAAGCGAGTTTTAATACTATTGATTATTCTTTCACCGATCGGGGCATGGGCGCAAAGTCCAGTTACTAAATTAACCTTTGAAGAAGCGGTGGTTATTGGATTGCAACGAAACGTACTCCTCAATCAGCAGAAAAACCAATTGGAGGCAACCCAGGCTCAAAAGCTTAATGCCATGGGAAATTATATGCCCAACCTTAATATAACCGGTGCCTTGCAACGCCAGGAAGGTCAGCAGGCAAATACGACTAATGGGAACCTCGAAAATCTGACAACGGATTATTTGGGAGCCCAGGTTAATGCCGGCCTGACTGTATTTAATGGTTTTAGAAATTATAATACGTTGACCCAATCGAACAACCAGGTAATGGCACAGGGGTACCTCATTAAGAGAAGCACACAGGATGTGGTTTCGAATGTAGCCAATCAATACCTGCAGGTGTTGTTAGATCAGGAATTGGTTCACATTGCCGAGGAAAACTTAAAGACCCAGAGCACGATGCTTGAACAAATGAAAGGTTTTTACGAGGTAGGTTCAAGAGCCATTACAGACGTTTATAATCAGGATGCGCTGGCGAAAACCGCCCAGGTATTATTGATCCGGGCAAAGAACACCTTGCTGAACGATAAATCAATCCTGGCACAAACTCTTCAGCTCGACCCGTCACAACCCTTTGAAGTAACCTATCCGGTTTTGGGCGAAGATTTGAATCGATTCAAGACCATGTCTTTGGATAGTCTTATTTCTGTTGCCATTGCCAATCGTTCCGACTTAAAACAACTGGATCACCAGGCCAAAGCAAATAAATTTGCCTATAAATCTGCCTTATCGCCAGCACTGCCCTCAGTTACCCTTTTTGGCAACTATGGTTCGTTTTACTATTCCTTGATAGCGGATGATTTCAATGGTCAGTTTCGCACAACCAATCCTTCTCTTTCCTATGGAGCGAATGTTACCATCCCCATTTTCTCCCGTTTTCAAACTAAATCTCAGCGTGCTACTTCTAAAGTTCAGTTTGAAAACAGCGTGTTGAATTATCAGAATCTTGAAAAGACGGTAAAGCTGGATGTGCAACGTGCTCTGAACAATTTTATCAATGCGCTCGAAAACTATGATGCAAGCCTGGCCCAGTTTCAGGCCGGTGAACTTGCTTTAAACACGCAACAGGAAAGCTACCAGTTAGGAATCAGTACGCAGGTAGCCCTGGCCCAGGCTAACCAAACCTACGTATTAGGTGCCGCAGCCAAAGTGCAGGCACAGGTGACTCTTCTTTTCCAGAAAATATTGCTGGAATATGCCCTCGGAACGCTTCAGCCAGACTTGATTAAGCCTTGATTGACTCGATAGACTTTTTATAAAAAATACCTACATTTGCAGCCCTGCTAAGTAAGCAGGGCTTGTTTTTGGTTAAAAACGAGCATAATTAACTAAAATTTGTTACAGCGAGCCCGGCTGTGGCATGTAAAAAGGGCAGATCATTTATGGCGAAAGTCCAGAAAGAAAAATCCGAAGAGCCAAAGTCAAAAAGCAGCAAACCTGTTGTTGACGATGCCCCGGTAAAGAAAGCCGTTAAAGGCGCAGCCGCTGAAGAACTCTTTGAAAAAGACGAACTCACGGAATTCAAACAAGCTAAAAAAGCTGAAGAAGAAGAAGGTATCAGCCGCATGATTAAGGATGTAACAGCCCGCAAGGCCGCTACGGAATCTACCGTGTCTACTGAGAACTTCGATTGGGATGCTTACGATCGCAAAGGTTTTGGCGAAGGGTATTCTACCAAAGACCGCGATGCCCTGCTTAAGAAATACGAAGGCACGGTTACTTCAGTAAATGAAAGTGAACTGGTAGTTGGAACTGTGGTAGGTATTAACGACCGCGATGTAATTCTGAACATTGGATTTAAGTCGGATGGTCTTGTGCCATTGGCCGAATTCAAAGACCAGCCTTCTCTTAAGATTGGCGATGTAGTTGACCTTTTCATTGAAGAGCGCGAAAACGCCATGGGCCAATTAGTACTTTCCCGCAGAAAGGCCAAGTTGCTCAAAGGCTGGGAGAATGTGCAGAAGGCTCTTGACAAAGACGAAGTGATTGAAGGTTTTGTAAAGCGCAGAACAAAAGGTGGTTTGATTGTAGATGTTTTTGGCATCGAAGCATTCTTGCCAGGTTCACAGATTGACGTGAAGCCAATCCGCGACTTTGATATCTATGTAAATAAGAACATTGAGGTGAAGGTGGTGAAAATCAACTACACCAACGATAACGTAGTAGTATCGCATAAAGTGTTGATCGAGAAAGATCTTGAGCAGCAGAAGGCGGTAATCCTTACGAACCTCGAAAAAGGACAAGTATTGGAAGGGGTGATCAAGAACATGACCAACTTCGGTGTATTCATCGACCTGGGTGGTGTAGACGGACTACTTCATATCACAGACATTTCATGGGGTCGCATCAGCCATCCGGAAGAGTTGTTGAAACTTGACCAGGTGGTGAAAGTAGTAGTGCTTGACTTCGATGAAGATAAGAAGAGAATCTCGTTAGGTATGAAGCAGCTGACGCCTCATCCTTGGGAATCACTTGCTGCCGATATCGCAGTAGGTTCTAAAGTGAAAGGTAAGATTGTGAATGTTGCCGATTATGGTGCATTCCTCGAATTACAACCCGGTGTAGAAGGCTTGATCCACGTTTCAGAAATGAGCTGGTCACAACACCTTCGCAATCCGCAGGACTTTATTAAAGTAGGAGATGAATTGCAGGCAGTTGTTCTTACGATCGATCGCGAAGAGCGCAAAATGTCGTTGGGCATTAAACAACTCACCGAAGATCCTTGGACAAGACAAGACGTGTTGGCTAAATATGCAGTAGGTACCCGTCATAAGGGGATCGTACGCAACCTGACCAACTTCGGCTTATTCATCGAACTGGAAGAAGGTATTGACGGATTAGTACACGTATCTGATTTAAGCTGGACTAAAAAGATCAAGCATCCTTCTGAATTCATTAAAGTAGGTGAATCGTTAGATGTTCAGGTATTGGAACTGGATGCCACCAACCGCAGACTGGCATTAAGCCATAAGCATTTGGAGGAGAATCCATGGGATACTTTCGAAACCATCTTTACAATTGGCTCATTGCATAAGTCTACCATCATCAGTAAGAATGACAAAGGCGCTGTGCTCGAGTTACCGTATGGTATTGAAGGCTTCTGTTCAACCAAGAATTTGGTGAAAGAAGATGAGAGCAAGCCTGAAGTAGGTGAAGCATACGACTTCAAAGTGCTCGAGTTTTCTAAAGACGACAGACGCATTGTGTTGAGTCTGAAAGCTACCTGGTCAGCCGAAGAAGAGAAAGCGGCTCAACCTCAGCAGCAGCAACAACAGCCTAAGAAAAAGGTTGCACCGAAAGGCAAGAGCATCGATAAGATCAACCAGGAGTCGGAGAAATCTACCTTGGGCGATATCGAAGCATTGAGTGCGTTGAAAGAGAAGATGAGTGCCGCGAAAGCGAAACCATCAGACGAAGCGAAGTAAATTTCGCTTCAGGATATAAAAGAAGGTGGCCACGGTCACCTTCTTTTTTAATTCGTTGTAATACGAGTTGATTTTTATAGTTTTGTAAGACAAGGTTCCGTGGCCGAGTGCCCCGACAAGTCGGGGTGAGCTCTGCAAAGTGAACATAGGTAGAATGGTTTGGTGTCCGCCAACTGGATGATAGGCTGAGCTAGTAAAATAGGTAAGAAAATAAAAAAGGTTCCGTGTCCGCCAGCTGGCGGATAGGCTGAGCTAGTAAAATAGGTAAGAAAATAAAAAAGGTTCCGTGGCCGAGTGGCTAGGCTGAGCTCTGCAAAAGCTCCTACAGCGGTTCGAATCCGCTCGGAACCTCAACATCACTGACTAACCCTTCCAGTTTCTGGAAGGGTTTTTTTATTGGAGTGTGTGAGGCAAGCTTTGCTTGCCCGAACATGATCCAATAAAAAAAATACTGCCGATAGGCAGTGGTGATCAGTGATGTTGAAGCACCCCCCTTCAGGATCACTTCAAGTAATCCGCTCGGAACCTCCCGTTAAAAAAGCACTTCTGTAAGGAGTGCTTTTTTTATAACTACCCCTTAGAGTTTATTTACCCAACTTCTCACTCTTCTCTTTCGCTTTTTTAAGCGAGTCGGTTACATCACCCCCTGTATAATGAACGTAAGCCAGGAAGGCAATCAACAGGATGATGATAAAAATGATCAGCTTGATGATCCGTTTAACAACCGAATACAGGAGCACCAGCACAATGACTACTGCAATGCCAATATAAACAGGGTTTGATAAGAGGGTTTCGAGAAATTGAGGCATGTGATTCTGATTTACGCGTGTGCAATCGAAATTACTATAATCTGCTCAATTAAGAAACGACCTAAGTTGGTTGCACGGCCAGGTAGCTGGCGCGGCCGGGTCAAGGCCGAATGTGACTACAGATTCAAAACAATGATTCTGTTCAACGTATAGGTTTTTTTACACTATCATTTCACTACCTAATCGTCCTGTCTCTCCAATTCTTTAGTCATTGCTTTTATAAACCCTGATTTATCTTTTTTCACTTCTTTCAACATGGCCTTCCTGTCGTCAGGTATTTTAAAATACTTTTCAGCCCATAAATTTATTTCAATCATAATAGGAAGTAAGTCGATTCCTCTTCGGGTCAGCCGATAGAGCACCTTTGCTTTACTATCCGGGTGATCTAACTTTTCAATGATCTTGTTTTCTTCCAATGCCAATAACCGGGAAGCTAAAATATTGGTGGCTATTCCTTCCGCTGACTTTAAGAAATCACCGTAAGTACACTCTTTTGCGAACATCAGGTCCCTCACAATCAACAGCGACCACTTGTCTCCCCAGATGTCAAGGGAGCAGCTAACCGGGCAATCTGACCTCTTTTTGGCCTTTTTCATAAATACTTTTTGTTTCACTTGCAATATGCAAGTAATCCAATATACCTTTGCACTTGCAATATGCAAGTAAAATTACAACACAGAAAAGTATGAAACAAACAATTTTAGTAACGGGGGCCTCATCAGGTTTTGGACTCCTGATCGCCAACAAGCTACACGAAAGTGGGTATATCGTAATCGGAACAAGTCGTGAACCGGAGAAATACCAATCCAAATTGCCATTCAAATTATTGCCTTTAGATATTATCAGTGATCATTCAATTGAATCTTTTGGAAAGGAATTGTTCAAACATATTAAGCAATTGGATGTATTGATAAACAATGCAGGCTTTTATTTATCTGGCCTTGCGGAAGAAACTACGATTGAGCAAGGCAAGAAGCAATTAGAAACCAATTTTTGGGGAACTGCAAAACTCACGAATGAGTTGCTGCCCTATTTTAGAAAACAACGTTTTGGTAAAATAATCACACTGAGCTCCATCATGGGGCTAATTAGTCTTCCAGGTGGTGATTATTACGCTGCTTCCAAGCATGCCCTCGGAGGTTATTTCAGAGCGCTGCGTTTTGAATTAAATGAATTTAATATAAAAGTAAGTATGGTTGAACCCGTGGGTTTCAAAACCAATATAGTCTCTAACTCTGTAGTTGCGGAAAGTAAAATAAGTGATTATGATGTATATCGCACAAAAGTTGCAGACTATACAAAAGATCTATTTACGAAATCGGAAGAACCAACACCTGTCATTAAAACTCTTTTTAAATTGGTTGAAAGTGAAAGTCCGGAATTTAACCATCCCGTGGGCAAAGGGTCTTCGCTGTTCCCTGCCATACAGTATGTTTCATTTAAGACTTTTGAAAAATCTGTAATCAAAGACATCAACAAATTTAAAAAATGACAACCCGCCCAGGTTTTTGTAAATGACGTATTGAACTTTTTTAGAAAAGTAAAATCACAAGGCAAAATACATTCAAAAAAATGAAAGCATTTATTATTAAACGCTACGGTAAGAAAGAAAAAGTACACCTTACTGAAATAACCGATCCCGTTGTAAAAGAAAAGGATGTATTGGTGCAAATCCATTCGGCAGGTGTAAATCAGTTAGATTCCAAAATCAGGGATGGCGAATTCAAAATCTTTTTACCCTATAAACCGCCATTCACGTTGGGGCATGATGTGGCCGGTGTTGTAACCAAAGTGGGTTCAAGGGTAAGCAAGTTCAAAGTTGGCGATGAAGTTTATGCAAGACCTGCCGACCATAGGATAGGGACTTTTGCCGAGTTAATTTCTATGAATGAAAATGATGTTGCACTTAAACCAAAAAATGTTTCGATGGACGAAGCGGCATCAATTCCTTTGGTTGGTTTAACTGTCTGGCAGGCACTCGTTGAAAAAGCAAATTTGAAAGAGGGGCAGAAAGTATTCATTCAGGCTGGCTCAGGGGGTGTCGGCACATTTGCCATTCAGTTGGCAAAACATCTGGGTGCCACTGTGGCTACCACAACCAGTGCGGAAAATTTTGATTTGGTAAAAAGTCTGGGTGCTGATGTTGTCATTGACTACAAAAAGGATGATTTTGAAAACATACTGAAAGACTATGATGTGGTGCTGAACAGCCAGGATAAGAACTCACTTGAAAAATCGCTGCGAGTACTAAAACCTGGCGGGAAAGTTATTTCCATCTCGGGCCCGCCAGACCCTGATTTTGCGAAGCAGATTCATGCAAATTGGTTTTTAAAAACTGTTATGAGAATATTGAGTGCAGGGGTCAGAAAAAGGGCAAAGCGGCTAGGCGTAAACTTTTCTTTCCTGTTTATGAGAGCACAGGGGGAACAATTGGGTCAAATTACCAAGCTGATAGAGTCGGGTGTGATCAGGCCGGTCATGGATAAGATTTTTCCATTTGAGCAAACAAACGAAGCAATGGCTTATGTGGAAGCAGGTCGTGCTAAAGGGAAGGTTGTGATTAAGGTAAAGTAAATGGTATGAGTTATTGGCTCTTGCCTTAGCCCTGCCTACCGGCAGACAGGTTTGGTGACGTGGTGGTCCTGTGCATCGGTCAGGAACAAAGTCCGCCATTCCAATCGCAAAGTGTACCATACCAATTACAAAGTGCACCATACCAATCGCGAAGTCGACCAGTGCGGCAACAAAATGCACCGTTCCAATCGCAAAGTCGACCATTGCAGGAACAAAGTCCATCATTGCAATCGCAAAGTGTACCATTCCAATCGCGAAGTCTGCCGATTTAACAATTAAGTGCACCGTTGCAATCTCAAATGCACCGTTGCAATCGCAGGAGCGCATCGGTCAGCAACAAAATGCACCATTCCAATCGCGAAGTCAGCCGATGTAACAATTAAGTGCACCGTTGCAATCTCAAAATGTACCATTCCAATCGCAGGAGCACATCGGTCAGCAACTAAATGCACCGTACCAATTACAAAAGTGCACCATTCAAATCGCAGGAGCGCATCGGCCGGCAATTAAGTGCACCTTACCAACCGGGAAGTCCAGCGTTGCAACAATTCCCCTCTTCTCTGGAGAGGGGTTAGGGGTGAGGTCAAAATTAATCTCCGATAACAACGCTGGGTTCGCGTAAGCAAATCACTTCTTCACGTAACTTATTAGAGAGAAATTAAATTTTCAATACCAGCACCAGTTGTAAAGAAAAAAAAGCCAACAAACGTGCCAATGCTTTTTTGGTTGCAGATAAACACAACTATATAGTTTATAAAATAACTTAAAAAACAACAACAATGTCCACGGTATGATCCGTACAATAACCATAACTAAAAAAAACAGTTATGAGCCACGTGCAAAACCTGCAGTCCTTTGACAAGGTCATTCGGATCTGCACCGGGTTAGGAGGAACCTATAACCCCGGACAACAAAACCTTCAGGTGTATGCGATGTCCACCCAGTTGAACATCGCCCAACAAATCTGGGAAGAAGTGAAAGAAGCACAGAAGGCGTATGACAACGCTACCAATGCCCGCGAACTTGGCTTCGGACAAATCCGCACCCTCAGTAGCAACGTGTACAACATGCTCAAAGTGTGTGGTGCCAACCCGCTGCTGCTTAAGGATGCGTTAAACTGCAAGCGCAGAATCTGGGGCGCACGCATTTCAAAACATCCGGCCGTAACAACCGAATCGCCAGAGAATGAAAAACAAGACGCACGACCTTCGTATGGCCAGGCGTACCTGGTAAGTGCCGAGTACTTTGACAGGCTGGTAAAAACAGTCGCAACCGAGAGTCGGTACACTCCCAACGAGCCACATCTTTCGCTGGCAAGTTTAGAGGAAACCCTGGCGGGGTTATTTACCCTCAACAAGGCGGTGATGGAAGCCGAAACCCGGCTTGCCGAAGCGCGTATTAAACGCAACACTGTTTATTACATCGCTCCGGAGAATCTACTGAGCACAGCCAGCGCGGTGAAGACCTACGTGCGCAGTGTGTATGGCTACCAAAGCCAGCAGCACCAACTCATGCAAAAGCTACGTTTCAATAAACCCCAGTTGTGATGCGATACACCGCTATTTAAAACCTCCGTGGTCAGACTGCGGAGGTTTTTTTATTTATATACAGACCACTGCGAGTCGTCAGACCACTCTTAGTGGTCATGACGACTCTCGACTTTCAATCTTAGTCCTTGTACATAACGGCCTTTGAATGAGTGAACCTGTCGGAATGGCAAAAAAATAGTTCTCCATGTTGGAAAAGGTATTTTATTTGATCCCGGATTCCCTTTAACCAATCCAAAAAATATGGAAAATGAACTCGCCACCATCATCAACAGCCTTCAGCACATCGGCATCCCCGTCTCTGACATCGCTGTTTCTGAGGCCTTTTATGCCCGGTTTGGGTTTCAACAGGTGATGCAAACAACCTTTACGTTTGAGGGTGAAACGGGAACCTGTATCATGATGAAGAAAAAGGACAGCATCATTGAATTATATCAAATGCCGGAGAAACAACTCAAGGAAATCAGGATGCGAAGCCACGGACATATTGATCACATCGCATTTGATGTAGATGATATTGACCATACGTTCATGCTATTGAAAAAAGCCGCTTTCAAGATTCTGGAAGAGCAGCCTGTACACCTCCCATCGTTTTGGAGAAACGGGTGTAAATATTTTAATATCCTGGGTCCTGATGGAGAAAAACTGGAGTTCAACCAGATCTTGAGATAGACACGGCATTGCGGGCAATCAACCGGCCATCCTTTTTAAGCCTTTTGAGATCGGCTTTTTTATTTATCTTAATGCAATGAAAATAATCTATGTGGGCATTGTTGTCCTGCTGGCTGCAGGTTGCTCCACCGAAAAAAAGCAAGACGCTATGCAGGATACTCAAAGCTCCGCTTCCTTACAAGAATACACCGACACATTAATTAATAAGCATGGAGTAGTCGCCATCATCACCCCGTTTGGTGGAAAATTGATTTCCCTTTGGGTTCCTGACCGTAATGGAAAGCTGGCGGATGTGGTACTTGGATACGATTCTGCGGAACAATACATTTCAGGCAATCCTTACTTTGGAGCTTTAATCGGTCGTTATGGGAACCGCATAGCCAAAGGGAAGTTTACCCTTGAGGGTAAACCATACCAGTTGGCAACTAACAATGGTGCCAATGCGTTGCACGGTGGACCCGGTGGATTTCACAATGTGTTATGGCAGAAGGATACCACCGATACAAATCCAGGTCGTACTATTTTAACCTATACCAGTAAAGATGGCGAAGAGGGGTATCCGGGTACATTAAAGGCAAGGGTGGCGTATACCCTCACCGATGACAATGAGTTAATGATTGAATACGAAGCTACTACGGATGCTACGACAGTAGTCAACCTTACCCATCACTCTTTTTTCAATCTGGCTGGTGCAGGTACCGGAGATATTCTTAATCACGAATTGATGATTCATGCAGATCGGTTTACTCCCGTGGATGCCGGGTTGATACCTACAGGCGAACTGAAACCCGTTACCGGAACTCCATTTGATTTTACCAAACCCACTAAAATTGGCGCGCGTATTGGCGCAAATGATGAGCAACTTAAAAATGGAAAGGGTTACGATCATAATTGGGTATTAGTAAAAACCGGGAGTGAATTTTCATTAGCCGCAACCGTAAAGGAACCTACTTCTGGCCGGATCATGGAAGTATGGACAACGGAGCCAGGACTGCAATTCTATTCAGGTAATTTTTTGGATGGTAGTGATATTGGAAAGGATGGTATGAAGTATGAATTCAGGACAGCAATTTGCCTGGAAGCCCAACACTTTCCGGATTCCCCTAATCAACCCAATTTTCCATCTACTGTATTAAAGCCGGGAGAAGTTTATAAACAAAAGACGGTTTATAAATTTAAATCGGAGTAATCCGAAATTTACCAGCACCTGCTACTGATTTATCAGCTGCTTCATTACATAAGCATTCTAGTGGAATATTAAAGAAGTCATCGGTTTGCATGATATTAATCATGTTTTACAAACGAGTGCGGCAGTACTTTTACGCCAGAAGGATTTGAATTCGTGACGAGTAGTGAACTATAAATTTTTAGGTTATGAAATACATAGTTGGAATTGTCCTTGGCTTGTTAATTTTTGCATGTTCTCAGAATAAGCCAACTGAAGGGACGCAAGCCGATCTGAGTAAAAGTGCAATTGATTCATTGACTGACCCAGCAAAAGGAATTGGAGTTATAAGAAATGTAGCACTCGCAAACCCTCTCGAATTGGACAAAGTAGAGAGAGGAAGAGCAATCTATCAGGCCGAGTGCAAGTCTTGTCATACACTGGATGATCAACGCACGGTAGGCCCGGGATGGAAAGATATTACGCAACGCAGAAAGCCAGAATGGATTATGAATATGGTTACCAACGTGGACGTTATGTTGGATAATGATGAGGAAGCCCTCAAGTTATTGGAGTCTTGTGGCACCCGCATGAGGGTAGAAACTATGTCCATCAGTGATGCGCGTGATGTACTTGAATTCATGCGTCAGAATGATGGCGAGAAATAAGTAGCATTACTGGAAAATCTTCCATCAAAAGCCCCTTCATCGCACGATGAAGGGGCTTTTGCTTTTTCCACTTTCACAGATTTTGAATATCCTGCCCCAAGCCAGATTCAAAATATTACAAAAAAAGTCAGCAACATGATCCTGATCATAAACGAAGAGTGATCCAGTCATAATCTTTGATGGCCGATTGAAATGAAGAAAAGCAACGTTCCATCAAGCCTTACAGACTATAATTCCCTCTGGAACCCTGTATTGGAGGCGTTTACAAAAGAAGTCATCGTTAAGGGTGACATAAATCATTTTGTGCAATCGGGTGCAACAGTAAGTTCGCATACTAAAAGCAACAGAATTATGATTGACCCCTTGGTACTACAGAGTTATGGTGCAAAAGAAATCAGTCTTCAAAAAGATGAGGTGTTATTCCGGGAAGGGGAGGAGGCCTTGAATTACTTTCAGGTGATTCGCGGATCGATTAAAATGATCACCAATAGTCCGGATGGTCAGGAATTTATTCAAGGTGTTTTCAAAACCCATGATAGTTTTGGAGAACCGCCCCTGCTTTGTTCTTTTCCTTATCCCAGTAATGCAATAGCCCTGGAGCCAACCGTTGTGATCAAATTATCCAAAGAGAAATTTCTCACGCTCCTCCGCGAAAACTTTGACATTCATCTTCATTTAGATCAGGTGCTGTGTCAGAGGTTGCGATACAAATCCATGGTGCTTTCTGAAATCTCATTTTACGACCCGGAACATCGTATCACAAGCTTATTGAAATATTTGAAAGAAGACTTTTTCCATCAGGCAGTACAGTTTAATACTCAGGTTCAGGAGAATCATGAGTACGTAGTTCCGTTCACCCGTCAGCAGTTGGCAGATATGAGCGGTCTTAGAGTGGAGACAGTAATTCGCACCGTGAAGAAGATGGAGGAGGAAGGTAAACTAAAACTCGTAGGAAGAAAAATAACACTATAACCATAACCAATAAATATCCATGAAATATATACCTGTAATCGCCCTCGCCTGCTTGACCTTGTCGTGTGCGCCCGATAAGCCCTCAGCAGATACAAAGGAGACAGACCCCAATAAGAGCGCAGTCGAAGCCATCACCGATCCAACGAAAGGAATTGGTGCCATAAAAAATGTAACACTCAATAGCCCCCTGGATGCAGAACGCGTAAAGAGAGGTCTTGAAATCTATAATATGAAGTGCCAGGCATGCCATAAACTGGATGATAAGCGTGTGGTAGGTCCGGGTTGGAAAGATGTAACCAAACGGAGAAAACCAGAGTGGATTATGAACATGATCTTGAACGTGGATGTGATGTTGGAGCAAGACGAGGAGGCGCAAAAAATGCTTGAGTTATGTTTGATGCGTATGCCTAATCAAAATGTTTCCGTTGGCGATGCGCGCGATATTCTGGAGTTCATGCGCCAAAATGATGGCGAGAAATAGAATTTGAATCACCAAAATCATACCTATGAAAAACTATATTTTAATTTTTGTAATGGCGCTGTTCGTATTTTCCTGTGGCCAGCAATCGGCCAGTACCGAAAGTGCAACACCCGAGGAGGCCCCTGCTGTAGGTGGCGGTCAATCCAATGTGAAGGATGATGTATCTCAACAAGATGTGGTACATATTGCTGTCAACTCTCCCGATCACACAACGCTTGTAACCGCGTTAAAGACGGCAGAATATGTGGATGTGCTTTCCAATGCAGGACCTTTTACTGTCTTTGCCCCAACCAATGCTGCATTTGATAAACTACCTGCAGGAACAGTGGAAGGTTTATTGAAACCTGAAAGCAAGGATGCCCTGCGCAACATCCTGGAATACCATGTGTATGTAGGTGTGCTCACCGAGACGATGATGCAAGACGGTATGAAATTGAATCAGGTAAACCTGGATAATGTAACGATTGGTAAGAAGGATGGTAAGATCACGGTAAATGGAGCGAACGTGTTGGGTTCTGCCAGAGGATCGAACGGAATCGTTTATATAATTGACACCGTATTACTGCCTCCTGATAAGAAATAATAATGAACTAAAAACTAACTACTATGAAGAAGAATATACATCGGGTACTATCCGTACTCGTAATCTTAGCCACCCTGGTTGTATGGCAAAGCTGTAAGCCAAAAGCACCGGGCACTGTTACTATGGGTGATGCAGCCTCCAAAGCCTATGTTGCCCCAGGAAAGTATGATGAGTTTTACAATGTTGTATCGGGAGGCTTTAACGGACAAATGAGCATCTATGGACTTCCTTCGGGTCGCTTGTTCCGCATAATACCTGTCTTCTCACAATTCCCTGAAAATGGCTGGGGTTACAGTGAAGAGACGAAACCGATGTTGAATACTTCGCATGGATTTGTACCCTGGGATGATCTGCACCATATTGCATTATCTACAACAAAAGGTGAACACGATGGACGTTGGGCATTTGGAAATGCTAACAATACTCCTCGCGTTGCTCGTGTAGACATGAAAACATTTAAGACCGTAGAAATTTTAGAGTTGCCTAATAGTGGCGGTAATCACTCCTCGCCATTCATTACTGAAAATTCTGAGTATATAGTAGCCGGTACACGATTCAGCGTGCCAGTGGGCGATAAGACGGATGTACCCATCAGCACCTTTAAAGAAAATTTTAAAGGCTACATCAGTTTCATTTCAATAGCACCTACTACGGGAGAGATGAAAATTGCATTTCAATTGAAAACCCCTGGTGTAAGTTTTGACCTTGCAAGAGCTGGAAAAGGAAAGTCGCACGGCTGGTTCTTCTTCTCTACCTATAATACAGAACAAGCCTATACACTTTTGGAAGTGAATGCTTCGCAAAAGGATAAGGACTTTATCATGGCCGTAAACTGGAAGAAAGCAGAAGAATATATTGCTGCAGGAAAAGGCACAACCTCAAAAGCAAAGTATGCCCACAACGTATGGGATGAAACCACCCACACCGGAGTTTCTACCATTATGGATGAAGTGCTTCAGTTAGACCCGGCAGAATTAAAGGATATCATTTACTTCATACCTTGTCCTAAGTCTCCACACGGTTGTGATACTGACCCTACGGGTGAATACATTGTTGGTAGTGGTAAGTTAGCCGCGTTAATTCCTGTATTTTCTTTCACTAAAATTCAGGCAGCGATTGCCAACAAAGAGTTTGAGGGTGAATTTGCAGGAATACCTGTAATTAAATACGAAGCCGCATTGCATGGTGAAGTGAAGAAGCCAGGCCTTGGTCCGTTGCATACCGAGTTTGATGCAAATGGTAATGCGTACACTTCTTTCTTCGTCTCATCAGAAATTGTGAAGTGGAATGTACAATCATTAGAAGTGTTAGACCGCGTTCCTACGTATTATTCAATAGGTCACCTTTCCGTTCCAGGCGGCCCAACCACAAAACCTCATGGAAAATATGTGGTAGCCTACAATAAGATTACAAAAGACCGCTATTTACCTACAGGCCCGGAGTTAACCCAATCGGCACAGCTATATGATATTTCGGGTGATAAGATGAAGTTGATTTTGGATTTCCCGACTACCGGTGAACCACACTATGCAGAATCAATACCTGCCGAATTAGTGATGCCTAACTCGACCAAGATCTATAAACTGGAGGAAAATAAACATCCGTATGCTGCTTTAGGCGAAGGTCAGACAAAAGTTGAGCGCAAGGGAAATCAGGTGCATGTATATATGACAGCCATTCGTTCACATTTAACCCCTGATAATATTGAAGGTATTAAGTTAGGCGATGATGTTTTCTTCCATGTTACGAATCTTGAACAGGATTGGGATGTGCCCCATGGATTTGCTGTAAAAGGTGCTGCAAATGCCGAGATCTTAATCATGCCTGGAGAGACCTCTACACTGAAGTGGAAGCCACTCACTACCGGAGTGTTCCCATTCTATTGCACTGATTTCTGTTCTGCACTACACCAGGAAATGCAAGGCTACGTTCGTGTATCTCCTGCCGGAAGTAACGTTCCATTAAAGTTTTCAACCGGTAAGATCGAAGACGAAGCTAGTGGCGCTGGTCAGTAGATCTCTTCCATCCCGACAAGTCGGGGCGGATTGTTTTCATAGTTTACAGGTTGAAAGTTCCGTCCGTCCCCCGACTTGTCGGGGGTGGTCGGGACTAAACTAAAATAATTTATATCATGACACCCTTAAAACCCATTTCACGAGTGCTTGTGGCTGTGGCTGCTTTACTCATGGTGAGCGCTTACTTTGTGCCACTTTGGCAAATCCTTATGTGGGCACCGCAATATCCGGAAGGATTGGAGATGGACATTTGGATTAACAACATTACGGGTGATGTTAAGATTATCAGTGCGCTTAATCACTACATCGGCATGAAACATATCGAGGTAGAAATGTTTCCCGAGTTTACTTACATGATTTATATCGTGGCCTTCCTAATTGGCTTTGGATTGCTCGCAGCCATAATCAATAGGCGCGTTATGCTATGGTCGTTTATTGGATTATTATTACTAACGGGCATTGCCGCGCTTGTTGATTTTTGGTTATGGGGTTACGACTATGGCCATAACCTGGATCCCACCGCTGCGATCGTGGTCCCTGGAATGTCTTATCAACCCCCGTTAATCGGCACCAAACAGCTTTTAAATTTTACCGCATTCTCGGGCCCGGATATTGGTGGTTGGATATTTGTTGCTTCTGCACTGATCTCAATCGCTGCGCTCATAGTAGAAATTAAATCGAATAAAAAAGGATGAGCAGGTTGTCTCTCTTGGCTGTGGGTATCCTGGTTGTTGCATGCTCGGTAAAACCTGAGCCTTTGCAATATGGTATGGATGCCTGCTATACCTGTAAGATGACGCTGATGGATACTAAGTACGGGGCGGAACTGGTAACCCGAAAGGGTAAAGTGTATAAGTTTGATGACATGAATTGCATGTTAAATTTTTATCATTCAGAATATGAACCAACAGAAGACTTTACCCACATACTGGTGATTGATTTTTCTAATCCGGAAAAATTTATTGATGCACAACATGCGCTCTATATAAAGTCTGCCAATATCCGCACACCCATGGCCAGTGGAATTGCAGCGTTTGAAAATGAAGCGTCTTTAAAACCGTATCTTAAGGAATGGAAAGGGATCTTAATGAGTTGGGGAGAGGTTCAAACACAGTTTAAATAAGTTTGATTTCTCTGTTTTGACGCCACACAAAATGAAGAGAAGCATTGTATTCGTATTTCTATTGATAAACCTGGCGGGCTTCGGTAAAACGATAAACGTTGGAGGAAGTGAGTCAATAAAAAGTATCAAACAAGCTATTGCCTTGGCGAAACCAGGCGATACCGTACTAATTCGGGCTGGTATTTATCGCGAAGGAAATATCATTCTGGAAAAATCAATTGTTTTGATGGGCGAGGGCTACCCGGTACTGGATGGTGAGAATACATTTGAGACCCTCACGGTGCATACCAAAAATGCGGTAGTTCAAGGATTGAAATTTATCGATATCGGTATTGGAAGCATTGAAGATAAAGCAGCCATCAAAATCCTGGAGTCTGACAATCTGCGCATTCTCAACAACAAGTTCGAGAACACATTCTTTGGAATATACCTGGCAAACTCTTCACACATCTGGATTGAGAACAACGAATTGAAATCAGAAGCTGAAGCCGAGCATCAGATTGGAAATGGCATTCATTTGTGGCAGTGCAACCATATAACAATCAATGCAAATAAAATTAAGGGCCATCGTGATGGTATCTATTTTGAGTTTGTAACCAACTCCCTCATTACAAATAACTATAGTGAAGGCAATATGCGGTATGGTTTGCATTTCATGTTTTCTAATAACGATGAATATCGCGATAATACCTTCATTAATAATGGGGCCGGGGTGGCGGTAATGTACACCAAAGGGGTAAAAATGATCAATAACCACTTCTTGCATAATTGGGGATCATCAGCTTACGGCCTCCTGCTAAAAGATATCCGCGATAGTTTTGTTTCGGGCAATGAGTTTGAAGAGAATTCGGTTGGAATCTTTATGGAAGGCAGCAGCAGAAACGAAATTAAGGAAAATACATTCGTCAGAAATGGGTATGCGTTTAGGTTACAAGCGAGTTGTGATGATAATGTGATTTCACTGAATAATTTTCAGCAAAATACATTTGACCTTGTTACCAATGGAAGCCTGGTCTTAAATAGAATAGAAAGTAATTATTGGGATCGGTATGAAGGATACGATCTCGATCGCAACCAGGTAGGCGATGTTCCGTATCGTCCGATAAGCATGTATGGAATGATTGTGGAACGAATGCCAACGGCCGTGTTGCTGTGGCGCAGTTTTCTTGTGTTTTTGTTGGATCGTGCCGAGAAGGCAATTCCGGTTCTTACCCCGGAAAACTTAAAGGATAATTTACCAGCTATGAGTCCCTATGATTTTAATTGAGAATTTGTGCAAGAACTTTGGCAGGTTGATCGTGCTCGATCAGGTTAACCTGAATTTGAATGCTGGTAAAAGTTATGCCTTTGTGGGTCCGAATGGATCGGGAAAGACCACCCTCATCAAGAGTATTCTGGGAATGGTCAAGCCTACTTCAGGATTAATTCAGTTCGATAGAAAAGACATAGCTAACGAATGGAAATACCGGGAGCAGATCGGGTATATGCCACAGATTGGCCGGTATCCGGAAAACATGCGCATTGGAGAACTCATTGATATGATGAAGAACATCCGCAAAGACATGAAGACGGTAGATGAAGAATTAATCGATGCTTTTAAACTCTATAAAATCTATGATAAGAGAATGCACACACTCTCCGGAGGTACACGGCAGAAGGTAAGTGCCTCGCTGGCCTTTCTCTTTCATGCACCGGTGCTCATTCTCGATGAACCAACAGCAGGATTGGATCCGATTTCGGTTGAAATATTGAAAGAAAAAATTCTGCATGAAAGAAGACGAGGTAAGCTTATGATTATTACTTCGCACATCTTGAGTGATCTGGATGAGTTATCCACCGAGATGATCTACATATTCGAGGGAAAAGTTCAGTACAATAATTCTATTGATGCCTTGAAACTGGAAACGAATGAGACCAAATTGAATAAGGCAGTTACTACCTTAATAAAGCAGAAGGAACTATTGGCCTCTATCTCCGAACAAGTATGACCCGCGTGATCCGATATATTTTTAATGACATTTTGCGTACCCGCTTTATCGTGTTTTATACGGCATTTTTGCTGGTAAGCACCATAGCACTTTTTCAACTGGACAGCGACTATGGAAAGGTGGTGTTAAGCCTGCTCAACATTGTTTTAATGGTTGTTCCGCTGGTAAGCGTAGTGTTTACCACCATCCACTTCTTCAGTTCTTACGAATTTATTGAATTGATGCTGGCTCAACCGATTAACCGCAGAGTAATCTTCTTAAGCGAGTATGTGGCGGTAGCAAGCTCATTATGCATAGCCTACGTTATTGGAGTAGGTGTGCCCTTCGTGGTTTTTGGTGCCGGCCTAAGCGTGTTACCCCTTATGTTCACAGGCATTTTTCTTACACTCGTTTTTGTTTCACTGGCCTTTTTATCTTCCGTACTTACCCGCGACAAATCTAAAGCGATTGGTATTGCGTTACTTTTCTGGTTTTACTTTTCATTGATATATGATGGGTTGGTGTTGTGGGTTATCTATACGTTCAACGATTATCCCCTTGAGAAAGTAACCCTTACACTTATAGCATTCAATCCGGTGGACCTGGCCCGCATCATCATGCTTTTGCAACTCGATATCTCCGCCCTGATGGGATATACCGGGGCGTTTTACAAGAATTTCTTTGGCAGTAATATGGGCGTATTATTTTCTTCTTCCATACTCTTTCTATGGGCTATTATTCCGATTTATATCGCATTGAGAATCTTCAATAAGAAGGACCTATGAAATGGTTGATTCTTTTACATGTTTTAGGTGCCACGATTTGGGCAGGAGGGCATCTAATTCTATCGCTTGGGTTTTTGCCGCGTGCCTTAAGAGAGAAGGACATCACAATCATTGTCAACTTTGAAACAAATTATGAACGCATCGGAATCCCCGCTCTGATTATTCAGGTGATTACTGGTTTCTGGATGGTTCTTTATTATGTGCCCTTTAACTTTTGGTGGAATCTGGACTCACCACATCATTATTATCTGTGGATCAAGATTTCGTTGCTGTTAGGTACAATCCTATTAGCAGTACATGCACGATTATTTATTATTCCCAAATTAACTGTGGAATTACTCCCATCATTGGCCTTTCACATTGTAATGGCTACAGTATTAGCCGTTGCATTCGTTATAACCGGGTTGAGTTTTCGATTTACTTTTTTTTAGCGTGATGTTAATAGAAACACGAGATGAAATAAAAATACTTGTAGATAAGTTCTATGAGAAGGTTAATCAGGATAGTTTGTTGGCCCCTGTTTTTGCCCATGTTGATTGGCCACACCATTTGCCAATCATGTATAACTTTTGGTCATCAATGCTATTGGGTGAACAAAGTTATCAGGGCAACCCATTTCAGAAGCATGTTCCGCTGCCCCTAAAAGCAAACCACTTTGATCAATGGCTAAAATTATTTGAAGAGACGGTGAACGAAAACTTTGAAGGCGATCGGGCACAGGAAGTTAAGGATCGTGCCCGTAGCATAGCCCGGGTGTTTCAACATAAATTGGGATTGTTCCCTGCGGCTTAAATCTTTAAAGTCCACTCGACCAGCAGCAAACTGGAGATCAAAAGCGCAGTTAATAAAATAACTGCAAGCTTGTGAAGCCACTCCTGCCGGAAATTCATGAAGATAAAATAGGGTAGGGCAATCAGCAGGAAAATATGAACTGGCTGGTCCGTCCATGAATAACCATTAAGCAACAGGTTGTCGATCATAGAGAGTGCAATCAGAATAACGGCCCACACAAAGAACTTTCTGAAGTTTTCGAAATAGAATACTTTAAAGTCTACCGAATCAGTACCCGCAGTTGGAAAAAGGATTCTTGCCAGGATGAAAAGATTAATCGGATACAGGATGATGAAAAGAAACGTGGGCAGTTTCCATTCCTCAAGCGTGCGAAGATCGAAAAGCACCCACCACTCCTGAATGTGCAGAAAGAAAGTAAAAACAATCCACATCAGGTGTGGCCAATAGAGTTTTACCCGGTTCCATTGGTGAATGATGTCCGCTAACCCCGAAACGATTTGTGTTATTCCCAAGCCTAAAACAATGGAAATGAGCACGCTAACATATTCAAATGGGGTCATTGTCTAAACGGTAAGTCGTTTTTGCCTGGTTACGCGATAATTTAAACTCATTCTAAATAGAGTTTTGGATTTAAAATACAAACTACAAAATTGATCGGAGTGATCTCTGGGTTGATCTTCATTCACGTGTTTTAAGGATGTAAAACACCTTCAAAATAATTCCCTCAGGGGATAAAATAAATTTGAAATAATGCATTCGCAATGTAGATTTGTGCGATTCCGTAAAAAAGCGGAAACCCCTAAACGCGTCACGATGAAGAAAAGATTGTCTGATCCCGTTAAGTTTCTAACACTCATATTATTCTCCCTCACCCTAAGTTTCAATTCTTTCGCTCAGGATATCTCCAAAGACCCGGCAGTGATCAGCGCTGGGGAGGCTTTATTTAATGGTAACTGTAAGTCATGCCATCGGGTAAAACAAAAGCTGGTAGGCCCTGCGTTGGCCGGAGTAGAAACCAGAGTTCCTTCCATCGACTGGATTAAGGCTTGGGTGCGTAACCCGGCCAAGATGATTGCCAGCGGAGACGCATACGCCAATAAGATTTACGAGGAGTACAACAAAAGCCAGATGACGGCTTTTACCAGTTATACGGACGACCAGATCATGAGCATTCTTGCTTATGTGAAAGCCGAAGCTGATAAGGTGGATGCTCCGGCAGTTGCAGCAACTACGGCTGGTGGTGGTGCGCAGTCCGGTGTGCCTGCAGGCTATCTAAATGCCATCCTGATCGGAATGATCGTAATCCTGCTCTTGCTTTTGGTGATTCTCGCACTCATTATTAATGCCTTAAAGAAATACCTCGATCAAAAAGACCTGAGTGCGGACGACAAAGAGATTGTTCACTCTAAATATAATTTAGGTTCGCTCGTGCGCAGTTCGGGCTTTATTTTCCTGGTAGTTTTTCTTGTTGCTTCTATTACCTTCAAAACGGTTATTGATGGGTTGTATTCAATTGGTATTCAGCAAAATTACCAACCAAAGCAGCCGATAGCTTTTTCACATAAGATTCATGCGGGTCAATATGAAATTGAATGTAAGTATTGTCATACCGGAGCATTGAAAGGTAAACAAGCCAATATTCCTTCGGCCAATATCTGTATGAACTGTCATACTCAGATTAAAGTTGGCACTAACACAGGTGAAGGAGAAATAGCTAAGATTTACTCCGCCATTGGCTATGATCCTGCTACCGGGTCATATACCGGAAAGCAAAAACCAATCGAATGGGTACGCATCCACAACTTACCTGATTTAGCTTATTTCAATCACTCACAGCACGTAAACGTTGCCGGTGTTGCTTGTCAAACGTGTCATGGACCTGTGCAGGAAATGGAGGTTGTTAAACAATATTCACTTCTTACGATGGGCTGGTGTATTGACTGTCACCGCAAAACGGATGTGAACACTAAAGGAAATGCCTACTATGATAAACTGATTGAACTACACAATAGCAAGAAGGCTATGAAGGTAGAAGACATCGGTGGTCTGGAATGTGCTAAGTGCCACTATTAATATAATACTTGATCTCGACTGGATTTTGAATCTATGAGCAATACAAAAAAGACATACTGGAAAGGACTACCACAACTTAAAAACGATCCGGCTTTTGTAAAGCATGC
This sequence comes from Cyclobacteriaceae bacterium, assembly GCA_044229915.1. Classification (GTDB taxonomy): domain Bacteria; phylum Bacteroidota; class Bacteroidia; order Cytophagales; family Cyclobacteriaceae; genus ELB16-189. Next base: position 149,689 of record JBGASB010000001.1, on the reverse strand, counting down.
CGATAAAGAGTTTGTGGATCTCTCTACGCAGGAGGACCCCGGTCATTCGCGCAGGGACTTTCTAAAGATGATGGGTTTTAGCGTAGCAGCTGCTTCGCTCGCAGCATGCGAGGCCCCCATACGCAAAGCCATACCATATATTAATAAGCCAATAGATGCCGATCCGGGTATTCCTAATTATTATGCATCCAGCTATATAAATGGGGGTGATTATTGTAGCATCGTTGTAAAGGTGCGCGATGGTCGTCCTATTAAAATTGAGGGTAATAGTCTATCCAAGGTCACGATGGGTGGCACAAGTGCTCAGGTTGAGGCCTCAGTTTTGTCTTTGTATGATAATTACCGCTTGCGCGGACCGAAAATTAACGATAAGGCTTCCGATTGGGAGACTGTTGATTCAGAGGTTGTTGCCAAGTTGAACGAGATCTCAACCAAAGGCGGACAAATCCGGATTGTAAGCAATACAGTTTTGAGTCCAAGTACGAAAGTTGCAATCGATAAGTTCAAAGCCAAATATCTTACCACCACACACATTCAGTACGATCCGATTTCTTATTATGGAATCCTGAAGGCCAACAAAGAATCCTTTGGTACGGCCATGATTCCATCGTACGATTTCAGTAAGGCTAAAGTAATTGTGAGTATTGGTGCCGATTTCTTAGGTACCTGGTTATCGCCCATTGAATTCACAAAACAATTTGCCGTTAACAGAGAGGTAACGGAAGATAAGCGCGACATGTCGCGCCTGTATCAGTTTGAATCTAATCTTTCGCTTACAGGTGCCAACGCAGACTATCGTTCTATGATCAAGCCTTCGCAGGAAGGATTGGTGGTAGCTCAGATTTATAATATTCTGGCCGGCAATGGTGCAAAGAGCATTGATAAGATTGCTTACCTCGAGAAAGCGGCCGAAGAATTAAAAGCAAATGCAGGCAAAGCCCTGGTGGTATGTGGATCAAATGACAAATCAGTTCAGATTGTTGTTAATGCGATCAACAACCTGTTGGGAAGTTATGGTTCTACGATTCTACCCAATGCCCCCGTCAATTTCCGTCAGGGAAATGACGAAGAAATGGCTGCCTTTGTTGCCGATGTGCAAGGAGGTAAAGTAGATGGAGTGATTTTCTATAATTGTAACCCGGTGTACGATCATCCCAAAGGTGATGCACTCGGTGCGGCATTAAAAAACATTTCACTAACGGTTTCTACATCAACCACACCTGACGAAACTGCTTCAGCATCCGCTTACATGGCTCCCGACCATCACTTCCTCGAGTCGTGGAATGATGCCGAACCAAAAGTAAACTCATTCAGTCTTTCTCAACCTTCCATTACACCACTATTTAAAACAAGGCAAGCACAAGAGAGCTTCCTGGTGTGGGCAGGAGAAGCCAATGCTGACTATTTTACTTTCCTGAAAGAATATTGGAATAACCGGTTCTACAAAGCGGGTGCAGGTCTTGACTTCCAGAGTTTCTGGGACAAGTGCTTGTATGATGGTGTATATGAATTAACCGGAGAATCGCCAGCTTATACTTTCACTGGAAATGTTGAAGCAGCGCTTTCGGCTATTGGCTCAACGTATAAAGCAACTAGTTCAGGTATTGAATTAGTGATTTACGAAAGTTGCGGAGTGGGTAATGGATCGCAGGCAAACAATCCATTATTGCAGGAATTACCCGATCCTATTACGAAAGCTACGTGGGATCATTATGTAACCATCGCACTTAAGGATGCCACTGAACTCGGTATCGAAAACGATGCGGAGGGAAGAACACAATTGGTGAACCTGACGGCCAACGGAAAGACGATTTCGGTAGCAGCGCTGGTTCAGCCTGGTCAAGCCCCCGGAACAGTAGGGGTGGCCTTGGGATATGGACGCACGAAAGTTGGAAAAGTAGGCGAGAACATTGGTACTAATGCTTACCCGCTGGTTTCGGCCGGTGAAACGATAGGCTACCGTGTATTGTCTGGGGTAAAAATGGAGAAGACAAGTGAGTCATTCCAGATTGCTCAGACCCAGATTCATCAGACGTACATGGGTCGCGAAAATGTAATTCAGGAATCATTGCTTGCTGACTACAATAAAAATCCTGAGTTCTGGAAGGAAAGAGCCGCCAAGGTTACTGAGTGGGATAAGAAAGTAGATCCTTCTGCATTGAGTTTGTGGAAAGGTCACGAGTATAAGAATCACCATTGGGGTATGTCCATCGATTTGAACACATGTACAGGTTGTGGAGCTTGTGTGGTGGCATGTAATGTAGAAAACAACGTTGCGCTGGTAGGTAAGCAAGAAGTAATTAATCGCAGGGAAATGCATTGGTTACGCATCGACCGCTATTATACATCCGATGCCAATGTAGAGGATTATAAGGGAATGGAGATCGCCTCTGAAAATCCTGAGGTTGTTTTCCAACCAATGCTTTGTCAGCATTGCAATAATGCCCCGTGCGAAACGGTGTGTCCGGTGGCGGCAACCACCCATAGTACGGAAGGTCTCAATCAGATGACCTATAACCGTTGTATTGGTACCCGGTATTGTGCAAACAACTGTCCATATAAAGTAAGACGTTTCAATTGGTTTAAGTACCACGACAATCAGCAGTTTACGCAGGCCAACCCTGCCCAGAACACCGATTTGGGCCGTATGGTATTGAATACGGAAGTTACCGTTCGTTCACGCGGAGTAATGGAGAAATGTTCATTCTGTGTGCAACGCATTCAAACCGGTAAGCTAACCGCCAAGAAAGAACGGAGACCTTTGCAGGATGGCGAAGTAATAACTGCTTGCCAGGCTTCCTGCTCAACAGGAGCTATTGTATTTGGAGACATGAACAATCCGGAAAGCAAAATCAGCAAGCTATTGCAGATTGAATTGGATAAGGATAAGCCATATGGTATCGATAAGAAGTATCATAATCCAAGAGCTTATCGGGTGTTGGAAGAAATTGGTGTTAAACCGAATATCTTCTATCTCACCAAGATCAGAAATAAAGATAAGGTAAAGGAGAACGCATAAATTGATAATTGAATTTTGATACGCAACTAAAGTATGCAAGCAACTTCATCACTACGTGAAACTTTAATAACGGGCGGAAAAACAGTACGTGACGTTTCCGAAGACATCAGCCGGCAAGTGGAGGGCAAACCTTCAGGGCTTTGGTGGACGGCCTTCAGTATCTCACTTGTGCTTTTAATGTTCGGTGTCTATTGCCTTGCCACAGTTTTATGGGAAGGCATCGGTGTTTGGGGTTTGAATAAAACAGTAGGTTGGGCCTGGGATATCACCAACTTCGTTTGGTGGGTTGGTATCGGTCACGCAGGAACCTTGATTTCAGCGATTTTATTATTGTTCCGCCAGAAGTGGAGAATGTCAATTAACCGCGCTGCAGAAGCCATGACCATCTTTGCCGTTATTTGTGCGGCTACTTTCCCGTTGGTACACATGGGTCGTTTGTGGTTGGGATTGTATTGGGTTCTTCCATTGCCCAATACGTGGGGTTCCCTCTGGGCTAACTTCAATTCACCTTTGCTTTGGGACGTGTTTGCAATCACAACGTATTTCACCGTATCACTTGTTTTCTGGTATATCGGGTTGATTCCTGATTTTGCCGTTATCCGGGATCGCGCTACCCGCATGGGTAATAAAACTCGCGCTTCCATCTATAATGCTTTGAGCTTTGGATGGGATGGTGCAGCAAAAACCTGGATGCGCTACGAATCGGTTGCCTTGATTCTGGCCGGGTTGTCTACTCCTCTCGTACTTTCCGTTCATACAATCGTATCCTTCGACTTTGCTACGTCAATCGTTCCAGGCTGGCATACAACCATCTTCCCGCCTTATTTCGTTGCGGGTGCTATCTTCTCGGGTTTTGCAATGGTGTTGACACTTCTTATCGTAACCCGTAAAGTCTTCAAGTTGGAAGATTACATCACGATCTACCATATCGAGTTGATGAACATCATCATCATTATCACCGGTTCAATTGTCGGCATTGCTTATATAACCGAATTCTTTATTGCCTGGTATGGAATGGTGCCTGCAGAATACTATGCGTTCTACAACCGGGCCACGGGTCCATACTGGTGGGCTTACTGGTCGATGATGACCTGTAATGTAATTTCGCCACAACTTTTCTGGTTCAAGAAATTGCGTACCAACATCGTGGCAACGTTTGTACTTTCCATCATTGTAAATATTGGAATGTGGTTCGAACGATTCGTGATTATCGTTACCTCTATTCACAGGGATTATTTGCCTTCAAGCTGGTCGATGTTTTATCCAACCATGTATGATGTAGGAGAATACATCTTGACCTTTGGATTTTTCTTCACGGCTTTCTTCCTGTTCGCGAAGTTTTTTCCGGTAATCAACATGGCAGAGGTTAAGAGTATTATTAAATCATCTTCCGAAAAGAAGCATTAATAAAATTATGAGCAGCACAAGCGAAAAATTTTTAGTAGGCATTTTTGATGACGAAGACATTTTGCTTCACGGGGTAGATGGCATTCGCGACAAAGGTGTAAAGATTCATGAGGTGTATACGCCTTTTCCGGTACACGGATTGGACGAGGCATTGGGCTACAGGCGTTCACGCTTACCTATTGCTGCCTTCATGTTTGGGATGACCGGAACCATTCTTGCCTTAGTTATGCAAATCTGGATGCTTGGGTACGACTGGCCGATGATCATCGGTGGAAAGAATTTTGTTTCTCTTCCGCCATTTATCCCGGTAACGTTCGAGTTGACGGTGTTACTTTCTGCCTTGGGGATGGTGGCTACGTTCTTTGTTGTAAGCGATATGAAGCCTTACAAAACCCCGCGCTCTTATGATATCCGCAGCACAGATGATAAACATGTGATGGCAATTGACCTGGGCTCCAATAAATTGACCAAAGAGGAAATCAGCCGAATCCTGAAGGAAAACGGTGCTTCGGAAGTAAACGAAAAGAACTTTTAATCATGATGCAGTCTATGCGTTTTATACAAATAGGATTGGTAAGTGTGGTAACAGCCACGTTGCTGGCTGGATGTAAGGCCGGTGGTGATAATCAGGGCCTCGAGTATGCTCCAAACATGTATCACTCAGTAGCCTATGAGCCACTTTCCCAAATCACTGATGAAGATGCCGGCCGTTGGGTAAATTCATCGGATAAAGACAGAGGTGAATATTATAATTCAAATAATTACAATCCCTTTCACATGAATATGCGTTTGCCGGTAGCCAATACAGTTCGCAGAAATGCAAACGGATGGTTGCCGTACCGTGGAACCAATGATACAACAAGCCTTCGGTTAGCGAATAAATTAGTTAATCCTTATGAGGCTTCTCCTGCAATCTTGGAGCAGGGTAAACTTCTTTACGAAATCAACTGCAAACATTGTCACGGAGCAAAAGGAACGGGTGATGGAAAAGTAGCAGACAAATATCCGGGTGTGGCTAACTTAACAGGCGATGCCATAAAAGGTGTTACCGAAGGTCATATATTTCATGTCATTACCTATGGCAAAGGTCTTATGGGCGCTCATGGATCGCAGGTAAACGAAGAGGAGCGTTGGAAGATTGCCAAATATGTGAAGGAGTTACAAAAGAATTAATACTTACTAGATATCAAATCAAATGATAGCGGACGAACAGTATATTTTTAAACCGGAAACAAAGAGAAGCCTTTTCATTCTACTGGGTGTTGGGATATTTCTTTTTGTGGTTGGAGTTTTTATGGCCATGAATGCGGGCGAGCATGGAGCTGCAGGTGAGCATGGGTCCATTGAAGTAACGAAAAGCCTGGTGGCAAGCACCGAGCCCGGAGCAGCTGCTGAGGAGGCCGGTGAACATCATGGGAGTCCAACCTGGTTAAAGAAAATTTATACCTCGCTATGGCATAACAATATCTTCTTTACCGGTTTAGGTATTATTGGTTTGTTCTTCGTAGCGATTCAATATGCGGCTCAGGCCGGATGGTCGGCACCGATAAAAAGAATTCCCTTGGCGATGGGGCAGTGGATACCTTTTGCCGGTATTCTTATGTTGGTGATCTGGTTCGTAGCTAAAGGAGACTTGTTTCATTGGACGCACCACGATCTTTATCAGGTAGGCTCAGCCGACTACGATGAAATTCTGGATAAGAAAAGTGTTTACTTCTTTTGGCTAGGTGAAAAGGGTGGATTCCCAACCTTTTACATTTTACGAATGGTAATTTTCTTTGGCCTTTGGTATTGGTTTTATACAATGATCAAGAAGCATATGATGGCCGAGGATGTTGAAGGGGGTACTCAACACTGGACCTCTGCTCGAAAAATATCAGCCATCTTCCTGGTGATCTTTGCGGTTAGCTCTTCGGTTGCAGCGTGGGATTGGGTGATGAGCATCGATCCACACTGGTTCAGTACCATGTTTGGCTGGTATGTTTTTGCCAGCTGGTGGGTAGCCGGACTAGCAACCATTACTTTAATCGTTGTTAACCTGAAAGAGGCAGGCTATCTGAAGATGGTTAACTCAAATCACCTTCATGATTTAGGGAAATTTATTTTTGCTTTCAGTATTTTCTGGACATACATCTGGTTTAGTCAATTTATGTTGATCTACTATGCCAATATTCCTGAAGAAACAGTGTACTTCATTGAACGAATTAAGAATGCACCGTACTCATGGATATTTTATCTAAACCTGATTTTAAACTTCGTGTTGCCATTCTTGTTATTAATGACAAGAGATGCAAAGCGCCATATCGCGATGTTGAAATTGGTTTGCCCAATAATTATCGTAGGTCATTGGTTTGATTTTTATAACATGGTTACGCCAGGCATTATGCAATACGATGGCGGTTTAGGATTACTGGAAATAGGGTTAGCATTGATTTTCTTTGCGCTTTTCCTGTTTGTTTCCTTGAATGCTCTTTCCAAAATGCCATTGGTTGCCAAGAACGATCCCATGATGGCGGAAAGTTTGAATCACCATATTTAATTTGAAACACTGAATAAAGTAAGCATATGATGAGTTTGATAATCGGTTTAGGGGTAGTGTTGGTGCTTGCCATTCTCTACCTGATTTTCCGGATTGGAAATCTGGTGAGTTTGGTGAAGGGGAAGGAAGATGATGTTTCATCCTGGAATACGGTGAATGCTTATCTGATGATGTTTTTTATGATCGGAAGCCTCGTTGCGTTCACCTGGTATTCTGTCGCTCATTTCGATTCTTACAATTTGCCTGTGGCCTCAGAGCATGGTGCTGTAACAGACTATTTGTTTTGGATTACCATGGCTGTAACGGTTGTCGCATTTGTGATTATCACGATTGTCATGTTCTGGTTCACTTTCAAGTACCGGCATCAGGAAGGAAGAAGGGCATCATTCCTTGCAGATGATCATAGACTCGAAATTGTTTGGACAGTGATTCCTGCAATCGTGCTGGCACTTCTTATTTTCAGTGGTCTCCGTGCCTGGAATGACATTACCGGGCCAGCCTCGAAGGATGCGGTAGTTATTGAGTTAATCGGGCAACAGTTTTTATGGACAGCCCGGTACCCAGGCGTAAAGGACAGCCAATTGGGTAAACACAATTACAAAATGATTGATGCGTCCAATGAATTTGGCTTGGATCTTTCAGACAAAAATACATATGATGACTTTAAATCACTTGAACTCCACTTACCTAAGGGCAAGGAAGTTCAGTTGATGATCCGCGCTAAGGATGTTTTGCATAGTGTTTTCTTACCTCACTTCCGCCTGAAAATGGATGCGGTACCGGGTATGCACACAACCTTTAAATTTATTCCTACGAAATCTACAGCAGACATGCGTGCAGAAACGGGTAATCCCAATTTCAACTATGAAATGGCATGTACTGAGATTTGTGGTCGTGGTCATTTCTCCATGCGTTTTCCGGTGTTTGTACACGACACGGTTGAAGACTATGAGAAATGGATGGCTTCTCAGGAAGCTTGGTTAAAACAAAATCCCGACTACCTCCAACGGGTACCCGTGGAGTTAAGGGAGGCGGCAATGATCAAAGCAGGAATACCAATGGATAGTAAAGAAGCTATTCTTGCTTCACCCGTTACTGTTACTGCTAAATTTTAAACTAAGACATTTCCAAGCATGGCAACAATAGATATACATCCACACACAACAACAGAACACCACGATGACCATGGCCACGAGCATGAGCATCATGGTAATTTCTGGACTAATTATGTTTTCTCTGAGGATCACAAAGTAATTGCCAAGCAATTCCTGATCACAGGAATGGCCTGGGCGCTTATTGGAGGAACTCTTTCAGTTCTATTTCGCTTGCAATTGGGCTTTCCGGACGCAGATTTATCGTGGTTAAAACCGATTCTTGGTGGTTGGTTAACGCCTGAAGGAAAAATCGATCCTGAGTTTTACCTGGCCCTCGTTACAATGCACGGAACGATCATGGTGTTCTTTGTGCTTACCGCAGGCTTGAGTGGTACTTTCAGTAACTTCCTTATTCCGCTTCAGATTGGAGCCCGTGACATGGCCAGCGGATTTATGAACATGTTGTCATATTGGTTCTTTTTTCTGTCCAGTACAATCATGTTTACATCCCTGTTTATTTCCACAGGTCCAGCGTCCGGAGGTTGGGTAATCTATCCACCACTGAGTGCCTTGCCCCAGGCGATGCAGGGGTCTGGTTTGGGTATGACGTTGTGGTTGGTGGCTATGGCTTTGTTTATTGTAAGTTCATTGTTAGGGGGTATTAACTATATCACTACCGTAATAAACCTTCGTACCAAGGGAATGTCTTTCACTAAACTCCCGCTAACCATTTGGGCATTTTTCTTTACAGCGATTATTGGTGTGCTTTCTTTCCCGGTGCTATTTGCAGCGGCATTGCTATTGATTTTCGACCGTAGCTTCGGAACCAGCTTCTATCTTTCAGACATTTATATTGGAGGTGAAGCTCTTCCCAATCAAGGCGGAAGCCCGATCCTGTTCCAACACTTATTCTGGTTCCTGGGTCACCCGGAAGTATACATCGTGTTGTTACCAGCGTTGGGTATTACCTCTGAAATTATCGCTACCAATTCACGCAAGCCGATTTTCGGATACAAGGCCATGGTTGGCTCCATGTTATTCATTGCCATCCTGTCATTCGTAGTATGGGCTCACCATATGTTTGTAACAGGTATGAATCCATTCCTGGGTTCAATCTTTACCCTGTTAACATTGATCATTGCAGTTCCCTCAGCTGTGAAGATATTCAATTATGTTACTACGCTATGGAAAGGTAATATCCGGTTTACGGCAGCGATGTTGTTTTCAATAGGCCTCGTGTCTTTCTTCCTTACAGGAGGCATTACTGGTATTTTTCTTGGTAACTCCGCGATCGATATTCAATTGCATGATACCTATTTTGTAGTTGCTCACTTTCACCTCGTAATGGGTAGTGCATCCTTCTTTGGTATGGTGGCCGGTGTGTATCATTGGTTCCCTAAAATGTTTGGCCGCATGATGAATGAGAAACTGGGCTACATCCATTTCTGGTTGACCTTTGTGGGTGTTTACCTGGTATTCTTCCCGATGCATTACATTGGCATTGCCGGTTTCCCTAGACGTTATTACAGCTGGACTAACTTCGAAACATTCAGCGGCTTTGCTGACTTGAATATGCTGGTGAGTGCTGCTGCAATCTTGACGTTAAGTGCTCAGTTCATCTTCTTGTTTAATTTCATCTACAGTATTTTCCGCGGTAAGGTTGCTTCAGCCAACCCCTGGAGTTCAAATACCCTGGAGTGGACAACACCAAGAAGTCCCGGACACGGCAACTGGCCTGGAGAAATTCCTACCGTTTATCGCTGGCCTTACGACTATAGCAAACCTGGCGCGAAGGATGATTTTATTCCTCAGCATATTCCATATTCAGAAACTCCGGAATCCAATTTACCTCATGAAAATGAGTTGGTTAAGTTGGAGATGAACGATGGTGCTATTGTAGTCGAAGCCAAGAAGCACTGATCTCAGAATAGCATTGAATCTAACAGCGACCCGGGGATTTCATAAGCTCTGCTTATCAACTCTGGTCGCTGTTTACTTTTTAATTCTGGTTGGCGGAGTTGTTAGGACCACAGGATCGGGGATGGGATGCCCTGATTGGCCAAAGTGTTTTGGTTATTGGGTACCGCCAACTTCGGTAAATCAATTGCCAGCAGATTACAAAGAGACATTTTCAGCCCTTCGTGATAAGAAAAATCAAAAATTTGCGCGCTACCTGTCAGCGGTCGGCTTTGAAGAAACAGCTACTGCCATCTTGAATGACAAATCGATTTTAGAAGAGTCCGACTTTAACCCAACCAAAACCTGGATTGAATACCTGAACCGGTTAGTGGGCGTAACGATTGGATTATTAATTGTCGCTCTTTTTGTGAAATCCATTCAATTAAGAGGTCAAAGTTTCTCATTTCTATGGCTCTCCCTGGCCACGTTACTGACTGTGATCATTCAGGGCTGGTTTGGTTCCATCGTTGTATCTACCAACCTGACTTCATGGACGATTACCATTCATATGCTTCTTGCTTTTGTGCTGGTAGCCCTGTTGGTACTGCTGTATGTTAAAAGTGGAGAGCCGAGGGTAATTCAGGCATCGATCGGAATCAAAGTCTTATTGGCTTCGTGCATGGTTATGCTGGTTGCACAGGTACTACTCGGTACTGAAGTGAGGGCTGCCATTGATCGGGTCTCATCACTTTTGCTCCCTAGGGAGACATGGATTTCTGAGGTCTGGTCTGAATTTGTTGTTCACAGGTCATTTTCCTGGGTTGTAGTCCTTTTTCATGTCATTTTTGCTGCCAGGTTGATAAAAACTACGGGCCGGAATCCTTTAACTCTTGGATTGATCCTGTTAATTTTGCTCACCTTATTGACAGGTGCGGGAATGGCTTACTTTGCGATGCCAGCCTTTTTGCAACCGATTCATTTGCTGGTAGCCACCGTCACATTTGGGATTCAATTTCTTTTGTTTTTGAGGCTTAACACAAGTCAGGTAAACGTGTTAGTGAATTGATATGATTTCGAAAGCTCAACATGCGTCAGTACTCACTTATACTGGTTTTAAAGTAAAAGCATTTGTGGAACTATTGAAGCCACGGCTGTCAATGCTTGTGGCTTTCTCTTGCGCATTTGGTTACGGATTAGCTACCCGCGGTAATATTGATTGGATAACGCTTTCTATACTAACGTTCTCAGGCTTCTTTCTCTCAGGAGCTTCTGTAACGATTAATCAGATAATTGAAAAGGATCTTGATAAATTGATGTCGCGAACGCTCAATCGTCCCATTCCCACAGGCAGAGTATCGGTCAACGAGGCTACTTTTTTTGCTGTTATTTGTCTCGTAGTGAGTTTGGTTTTGTTGTGGGTATATACGAATCCGCTTACTGTTGCTCTTTCATTCGTCTCGATGCTGCTTTACAGTTTTGTTTATACACCATTAAAAAGAGTGGGCCCCATTGCTGTCTTTGTTGGCGCTATTCCGGGAGCTTTGCCACCCCTGTTAGGCTGGATTGCAGCCGCTGGTTCAATCACCCACGAAGCCTTGATCATATTTGGTATTCAGTTTATCTGGCAATTCCCCCACTTCTGGGCGATTGCCTGGGTTGCTGATGATGATTATAAGAAAGCAGGATTTAAACTTCTCCCATCCGGAGGCGGAAAAGATCACAACACAGCGATTCAGATAATGATTTATACGATGTTCCTGATTCCACTTGGCTTATTACCAGCCAAATTTGGAATTACTGGACTAGATTCGGCAATTGTAGCAACTGTTTGTGGCGTAGCATTTTTTGCGCAGACGTTTTCATTGATGAAGACCGGAAGTCGTCAATCAGCGTTGCGCATTATGTTCGGTTCGTTTTTGTATTTGCCCATTGTGCAGATTGCTTATTTGTTGGATAAAATTTAATGTGATAGAGAAATGGAGAAGTCGATGGCAGCAGAGTTTAAAATTGTAGAAGAGCCCAAGAAAACATTGGCCATGAATCCAAAGAAATTTGCGATGTGGCTGTTTATAGGCAGTGTGGTTATGTTGTTTGCCTCTCTTACTTCGGCCTACATCGTGCGTCAGGCCGAAGGCAACTGGCTGTACTTTGAACTCCCGCCAATACTTACTGTCTCTACAGTAGTGATCTTGCTCAGCAGTTTGACCATGCAATGGGCTTATTGGTCTGCCAAAAAGGACAAAGTGGAAATGGTAAAAATACTTGTTACGGTTACCAGCGTTTTAGGTCTTGCCTTTCTCATACTCCAGTTTGAGGGCTGGAAAGCCCTGGTTGCTAATCAAGTTTACCTGGTGGGAAATCCTTCAGGCTCATTCTTGTACGTAATTACCGGTTTGCATGGCCTGCACCTTATCAGTGCAATTGTTTTTTTACTGATTGTTCTGGTGTCTACATACCGATACCGGGTTCATTCCAAAAACCTTACCCAGATAGAAATGTGTACAACTTACTGGCATTTTTTGGGCGGACTTTGGCTATATTTGTTTGTATTTCTATTATTGTATCGATAAATATCTAATCCCTGATTATGGCACATAGTACAGCCACTGTAGAAGCACATGGAAAAAGCGTTTGGGATGGCGGAGTTTCACCCATGGGTGTAAGCTACGGCAAGCTCATGATGTGGTTCTTCCTCCTTTCGGATGCATTTACTTTCTCCGGACTGCTAATCACTTATGGGTTGGTCCGCTCTTCGCATCCGGCTTTTGTAGGTGCCCCTGAGGCATTTACATTCTCGGCAGAATATTGGCCTGTGCCTGAAAGGGTTTTTGAAGCAGTACCCTTTTTGCATGGCTATTCATTGCCCTTGGTGTTTGTCGGTATTATGACCTTTATCCTCATTATGAGTAGCGTTACCATGGTGTTGGCAGTTGAGGCGGGACATCGCATGGATAGAAAGGCAGTTGAGAAGTGGATGCTTTGGACAATAATTGGAGGCTTAACGTTTTTAGGCTGCCAGGCCTGGGAGTGGACTCACTTCATCGTGGGTACAGATACTCCTACCTTGGTTAAAGAGTTTGTTAATGGGCAATGGATAACCAAAGAAGTTACCGGGGCCTCTCTCAAGATTAATCAGTACGGCCCGCAACCTTTTGCTGACTTTTTCTTCTTTATAACAGGCTTTCACGGATTCCACGTATTCAGTGGAGTAATGCTGAACTTCCTGATTTATTATAATACAGTAACCGGTGTGTATGATCGCAGAGGCCATTATGAGATGGTTGAGAAGGTAGGTTTGTATTGGCACTTTGTGGATTTGGTTTGGGTATTTGTATTCACGTTCTTTTATCTGGTTTAAAAATTTTTCTGCACATGGCACATCATTCACACGAACCTCAGGTAACCGTACTTCCTCCCAACAAGGAGAAAATAAAGAAGCTCTGGACGGTTGCTGGTATCTTAGGAGCCGTTACCGGAGTTGAGTTTATTATTGCCTTCACGATGGGGCACGGACCCGCCAAGACTGCATTGTTCGTAATCCTTACCATTGTAAAGGCAGGGTATATTGTTGGCGAATTTATGCACCTTAAGTACGAGGTGAAGGTTTTGTTTTGGTCCATCTTAATACCAACTCTGTTTATTATCTGGATGCTGGTTGCGTTTGTATATGAGGGGATGAAGATGCCGGTTTTTCATTAATCCCAGTTCAAAATATAAATTCTTATGGAAGGCTAAAGTGAAGAACTTTAGCCTTCTTTTTATGTTCAATGATAATGTCTAAGAAGTTCATCTATCTCCTTTTAGCACTACTACTTCCGATTGGTGTTTTTGTTTTTCTGCGGATGTTTGGAAAAAACGAGTTTACCATTCCTGTATATTACGTGCAGGGTGTAGAAGACGTGCAGCCTTCTTGCGCATATACCTATCCGGTTCCCTATTCAGTACCTGATTCGATCATGCAGAGGATTGGATTGGCAGCGGATAAATCAGTCGTTCTACTGATTGCTGATACATCCACGGTAGTGGATATTGGCTTGAAGCACTTGCAGGAAGAGTTCGAGCCCACCGATTTTCAACTTGTTTATCCATCAGTGGGACTAGATTCCCTGGATCATTGGTATTCGTGTTTCTTCTTTCTGAAAAGACCCTGGACTGCCGTGTTGATTGATTCTGAGAAAAGAATTCGGGGTTACTACGCACCCAATTCCCGTGAGGAAGTGGATCGATTGATTGTTGAAATGAAAATTCTGCTGAAAAAGTATTAATATGTCGGAGAAAGGACCGTACCATAAATTAATAGTTGTACTATCAGTGGTGTTGCCACTGGCTGTTGCTATACTTTTTAAAGTTAAGATCCCCGGTTATGATCTTAGTTTTTTGCCGCCCATTTATGCATCGATCAATGGACTTACGGCCATCCTTTTAGTGATAGCCGTGGTAGCCATTAAAAAAAAGAAGAGAAAGCTGCATGAGAACCTGATGAAAACATGCATTGGATTGTCGGCTGCGTTTCTCGTGATGTATGTTCTTTATCATATGACCAGTGATTCAACTCCTTATGGTGGAGCGGGGCCCGTGCGGATTGTTTACTACGTAATTCTGATCAGCCATATTTTACTGTCGGTTGCTGTGGTGCCCATTGTGCTTTTCACCTTTTCAAGGGCTTTATCAGGCAATTTTGAAAGGCATAAGGCTTTAGCTAAGTTTACATTTCCAATCTGGCTGTATGTGGCTATAACGGGTGTAATTGTTTATTTGATGATCAGCCCATATTATGTTCAGAATAGCTAAAAGAGGATGAATATGAGACGCAGTGGACTCAAATTTTTGATTGTAGGCGCGGGGCTTTTGTTTCTTTCTTTCGGTGCCTCCGCGCAATGTGCCATGTGCAGAGCATCTCTGGAGAACAATGTTAGTAACGGTAATATCGGAATTGCAGCAGGAATAAATTTTGGCATCTTGTACTTATTTGCTGCACCGTATTTAGTTATTGCCCTGATTGCCTTCTTCTGGTATCGAACAAGTAAAAGCAACAGCCGTAATGAAGTCAAGCGCACTATGGCAAGGTAAATGCCCACGTTGCAAAAAGGGTGATATTTTCAAATACCCACTAAGCCGCATTTCAAAATTTTCTGAAATGAATACCGTCTGTCCACATTGTTCCGCTCCGTTTACTCCTGAACCTGGCTTTTATTATGGGGCGTTATTTGTGAGTTATGCATTCAATGTTGCGCTGATGGTTATGGTCTCTGTAATCTTGTATTTTTTCATAAGCCCGCCAGAATGGGTTTATGGAGTTTCGCTTGTGGTGGCATCTTTCCTATTCATCCCATTCAGTTTTAGATACTCCCGAATCTTGTTTCTCCATTGGTTTGGCGGACTTCAAATTAAGTAATCTTAGTAGGGATTTTCTTACTTTTAAGTATTGTCATAGATCATGAGTAGGACAAAACTAACTGCATTATTGATATTCTCGATCGTTTGTGCATTGATAAGCATAGGCTGGGAGTATGCCAATGATAATGCAGCAGAAACATCGGCCAGGAAAATTTCATTAAATCTTCTGAAGGCTTTTAATTCATTGGAGATCGAGGCCAGTCAAATCATAAATTCAAAACAGGAAGTTAATTGGTCTACCTTGAAAGGTTCTCATTTTTTGTTGGACAGTCTGAATATTCTGACGTGGAGTAAACATGAGTTCTTGCCAGATGTCAGGATGCTGCAAGATTCTTTTGAGGTGAAAATTTTGCAGGTCTCAGGGGGTGATTTTTTGATTAAGAAACAGAAGATCAGTCAATCCCGGTTTCTTGTTTCTGTTTTGCCTTTATACCAGAAATATCCAATCATCAATAGGTATTTATCGCCACACTGGAATCAGTCTGTTTTTGGAGAATACTCCGGACGTATAGTTGATTCGGGATTTGGTACGGGAGCTGATATATATCTTAAGGATAAGGTGATGTTTAAAATTATCTTACCTGAAGTATCCGTTCAGCAAAACCAACTGTCACTCTTTTTTGGCATAGTATCACTCCTGACTTTACTGATTGGATTAATTTTGTTTCTGAAACAATGGCATCAACGAAGAGAGTACCAACGTGTTTTTGTGGTATCTATTCTCGCCTTTGTGGTGGTGCGTACGCTGATGGTTCAGACTAATTTTCCGGGAAGATGGTACAGCGCAAAGGTCTTTAGTCCACAAGAATTTGCCTCGTCTGCCTATAATGCATCCATCGGTGATTTGTTCCTGAATTCCATGGGAATATTATGTATCTGTGGGTATGTATTTTTTACGTACTCCCGATGGCCGGTGATTAGGAAATTACTCAATGCAAGCGGAGTAATCCGATGGGGATGGAGTGCGTTATTTCTGTTAATGGCTATTTTTTCTTTTCTCTACCCCTTTCTATTCATAGAGGTAATCTTTAATAATTCTTCTATCTCTCTTGACATCACTCAAACTCTTTCTTTTGACTTCTTGAGATTACTCTCCTTTTTATCACTGATCATCGGAACGATAAGTGCTTTTTTCTTTACTCATATTTTTCTTCAGCTGTCAAAAATACTTTCTGATTCGTTTTGGAAGTATACGCTGGCGTTGGTGGCAGCTAGTGTACTTTTTGTAACTTATTTCATGGTTGGGTCAAGGGATTACTGGATTACCTTGATGGTTGTGGTTCCTTATATCGTGATACTTTACCTTTCAAATCTAAATTCTTCGCTCACCCGGTTAACCTATGTCACTTTTCTCTATTCCTTTTTGGTACTTACTGTATTTGCAGCACAAAGTTCATTGAGTATCAGGCGCTTTGTAGAGGAGGAACGTGTGGAATCTCAATTTAGGTTTGCAAACAGTTATTTGATTGATCGGGATGTACTCGCTGAATACATTTTGAACGAAAGTGTAAAACGTATTCCCAATGATGTATTTATTCAGACAAGGCTGGCAAGCCCATTTTTAAGTAAGTCCCCGATTCGTCTGAAAGTGAAACAGGTCTATCTTAACTCTTATTTTGATCGCTATGACGTTCACATTTATTTATACAACGCTTCCAAAGAACGATTTGATGACCAGACATTTCTGGATTTAGCGGTATTGGAACAAGAGTTGGCGAAACCTGTAAATGCGACCGAGTATCAAGGAATTTATTTCATTAAGTCACAGGGTGTACAGACGGGCAAGCGATATTTTGCATCTATTCCAATTACGCGATTTGAACAGGTGATTGGATATGTGGTACTGGATCTTTCTCTAAAAAGAATTATCCCTCAGAATGTTTACCCTGAATTGTTAGTTGATAGTCGGTTCAATGAATACTTTGAGAATCGAGACAAGAGTTTTGCTTCTTTATCTTCAAAAAGTATAGTAAGCAGCTTTGGTAATTTTAATTATGAACGGGATTTTGATTTTACTTTGCTCGACAATCCGGATTTTTATCGGATTGGGGTGAAGAAAAATGGATTTGTTCATGCAGGAATTGAAGATGAGTCGGGTAGGGTGGCGGTTGTGACCTCGATGGTATACCCTACCTTTTTTCTGCTTACAAATTTTTCTTTCTTTTTTGTTGTTGGAATCTGGGTTTTGGCCTTTGGCCTGATTCTTTATGGATCTATTGTTTGGTTTAAGGGGGGTATAATAAATTATGCTGCCCGTATTCAGCTATATATCTATATGGCTTTTGCAATTCCTTTGGTGATCGTTACGATCACAACACTAAACCGGGTAACTGGGTCTGCGGAAAGCCAATTAAACCAGGATTTTCAAACTAAGTCAAAATTATTGGGCGAGAACCTGGAACCAGTACTCGCATCCTTCTTGAAAGATCCTGATAATATGCGCGGTGAGTTAGAGAATCAATTGGTGAATGTATCCAAATTTTCAAATGTTGATGTATCAATCTACGACCTTTCAGGCAAGGTGTTAGCTTCCAGTCAGCCAGGTATTTTGGAAAACCAACTTACTTCTGGCCTGATGAATCGCTATGCCTGGGAAAGAATTTTTAAAAGTGGTGATAATGCCTTAATTCTGAATGAACAGATAGGATCACTGAAATTTAATAATTCCTATTTCAGCCTTAAATCTCCGGAATCCGGTTTATTGATTGGAGTTCTGAGTGTTCCGTTTTTTGAGTCAGCCTTGTCATTGGAAGCAACTCAGATCAATGTGTTAGCTAATATTCTTACCGTATTCACACTAATCTTCATACTCTTCTCAATATTGTCATTCTTTGTTGTGAATTCATTGACATTTCCATTGCGATTTATTACCCGAACGCTTAGTCGAACTACTCTGACAGGAACCAATAAGCCTCTTGAGTGGAATTCAAAAGATGAAATAGGGTTGATGGTAGCGGAGTACAATCGAATGTTAGCGAATCTAGAACAAAGTAAAGTGGAGCTAGCCCGCAGCCAGAAGGAAAGCGCATGGCGCGAAATTGCCAAGCAGGTAGCTCATGAAATCAAAAATCCCTTGACACCCATGAAGCTCACTTTGCAACAAATGGAGGTTGCAATTCTTCGTGGTGAGTTGGACAAGGAAAAGACAAAGCACTCCATTAAAACGATACTCACTCAGGTTGATATTTTGAATGAGATTGCATCTTCCTTTAGTGCTTTTGCCAGAATGCCGGCACCTATTCTACAAAAAATTGAATTGATGGCATTGATCAGGAAGAGTGCTGATCTATATGCTAACTACGAAGGTGGAACAGTTAGCTTTCAGGATGCGGGATCACCTGTGTTTGTAATGGGTGATGAACAATTATTAAACAGGATTTTTTCTAATATTATTTTGAACGCTTTGCAGGCAGGAGTGGAGCACAAAGTTCACGTTGAGATAACATTGAAGCGTGGGCCGAATCAGGTGCTGATTAGTTTCCGCGATAATGGAATGGGTATTGATCAGGAGTTAAAAGATAAAATATTTGCACCCTATTTTTCTACAAAAATGTCAGGTTCCGGATTAGGCCTGGCGATCGCTAAACAAGGAATTGAACAGAGCGGAGGCGAGATCTGGTTCGAATCCAACCGGGGTGGCGGCACAACTTTTTATATTCAGCTGGCTTCGATTGACTAGTAAAATTACTTGTGTTTTAAATTCTTCATGATTTTGTTCGTAAAAACAAAGTCATCGAGTTCTTTAACTCCTGAATCCATTATGTCTGTATTTGAGCCTTCCCAAAGTTTGTCACCTTTATACATGAAGATAATTTTTTCTCCAATACCCATCACCGAATTCATGTCGTGGGTAACCACAATAGTAGTAATGTCAAACTCATGGGTAATTTCCATGATGAGTTCATCAATCAAAATGGACGTTTGTGGATCCAATCCAGAATTGGGTTCATCACAGAAGAGATAATTTGGATTATTTACAATCGCGCGGGCAATGCCAACGCGCTTTTTCATTCCACCACTGATTTCAGAAGGCATTTTTTTATTCACCCCCTCTAACCCCACACGTTTCAAACAGAAATTAACCCGTTCAATCTTTTCGTCCGGATGCATCCTGGTAAGAATTTCCAATGGAAACATCACATTCTCCTCAACGTTTTTGGAATCAAAGAGTGCTCCACCCTGAAAGAGCATCCCAATTTCTCTGCGAATTTCAGATTTCATTTCTTTGTCGGCCTCAGTGAAATTGCGTAGGTCGTAAAACACAGTTCCGGTATCGGGTTGCAGAAGGCCTACGATACATTTAAGAAGTACGCTTTTGCCAGTTCCGCTTGAACCTATTATCAAATTCGTTTTTCCTTTATCAAATTGTCCTGAGATTCCACTCAGGATTACTTTGTCGGAGAATGACTTTGAGATATTGTTAATCTTAATCATGATTTTACAATAGCAGGTAGGCCAGAAAATAATCTGCTAATAAGACTGCAATGATACTAGTGGTTACTGCATTCGTGCTGGAGATTCCAACTTCGAGGGCACCGCCTTGTGTATAGTATCCTTTAAAGGAAGAAATAGAGCTGATAAGGAATGCGAAAACAAAGGACTTGATGAGCGCAAAAGTGATGAAGTATTCATTGAAGGCATACCGAATTCCATAGATATACTCTGTGGCAGTTAATGCCCCCGTTAAACTTCCAACAATATATCCCCCCATGATCGCGCAAACGGCTGATACAATGACCAACAGCGGGTACATCATTAAAGAAGCAACTATTTTTGGAAGTACCAGATACGATGCAGAGTTTATGCCCATTACTTCCAGGGCATCAATTTGTTCTGTGATTCGCATCGTGCCTAACCCACCCGACATACTGGAACCCACTTTGCCGGCATAAATAACGGCCATAATGGTAGGGGCTAATTCCAGTACCGTCATTTCCCGTACTACCTGCGAAATAACAAAACGTGGAACAAATGGGCTTACTAAGTTGGCGGCTGTTTGAATTGTGGTTACAGCCCCCATAAAAGTGGACACAAGCATAAACAGTAAGATTGACTTAATGCCAATCTGAATGCACTCTTCGAGGGTAAGTTTGTAATAGGTTTTGAATGTTTCGCGCCTTACTACCAGCGAGCTTAAAAAAATCATGTACTGGCCAAAACCCTTCATGCAGTAACGTTCAAATGCTATATTGCTCAAAGATAAAATAATTTCTCATGAACAAGTTGGTGGTGGTTACCGGGGGTACCAAAGGCATAGGGCGGGCTATTTTAGAGCGATTTGCTGCTGCAGGCTTTGATGTGGCAACATGTGCCCGTAAACAACCTGATCTTATTCAATTAAAGGAAGATATTGAAAAAAAATACCCGGTAAAAGTATCTGTCCAAACGGCAGATATCGCAGATAAGAATCAAGTAAAGGTATTTACTGACTTCATAAATAAGTTAAGTCGTCCGGTGGACGTACTAGTCAATAATGCCGGCCATTTTTTGCCTGGTGAGGTTATGGAAGAGCCGGACGGAACACTTGAGAGCATGATTGAAGGCAATGTATACAGTGCTTATTACACAACTCGTGGACTGATTGGTCCTATGAAATCTAATAAGTCAGGCCACATCTTTAACATGTGTTCAATAGCCAGTATAAAGGCATATCCCAACGGTGGTTCCTATGCCATTTCTAAATTTGCGTTGTTGGGTTTCTCCAAAGTATTGCGCGAGGAATTAAAGGAATTTGGCATTCGCGTTACGGCTGTTTTACCGGGTGCAACAAAAACTGCAAGTTGGGCGGGCAGCACGTTGCCAGATAGCCGATTTATGAAACCAGAAGATGTTGCGGAGGCCGTTTTTTCCGCGTATTCCCTTTCACCCCATAGCGTGGTTGAAGAACTTCTGATCAGGCCCCAATTGGGTGATATTTAAGTTTTTACCCGTTCGAACAAAAGTACCTGACAATGGGTTATTTTTGTTAAAAATCTGTGCTTCGTGAGCAATCAAATCCTTCAATTAAAGCAGTATTGCAACAGTCTGGTAAGCTATAGCCGCAGAAAAACCCGGGTAGTTAATATTGGGGGTGTTCCCATGGGTGGGGATAATCCAATTCGGATCCAGTCAATGACTACGGTTGATACTATGGACACGAAGGGTTCGGTAGAGCAAACCATTCGTATGGTTGAAGCCGGTTGCGAATATGTGCGAATAACAGCCCCTAGTATTAAAGAAGCACAAAACCTTGAAGCAATTAAAAAGGAATTGCGTGCGCGCGGATATTCAGTACCCTTTATAGCCGATATTCATTTCACACCGAATGCAGCTGAACTGGCTGCGCGTATCGTGGAGAAAGTACGGGTTAATCCTGGAAATTATGCAGATAAAAAGCGATTTGAGGAAATTGAATATACCGATGCAACGTATCAGGAAGAGCTGAATCGTATTCGCGAAAAGTTCACTCCACTTGTAAAGATTTGCAAGGAGTATGGTACTGCTATGCGCATTGGTACCAACCATGGATCGCTTTCAGATCGTATCATGAGCCGCTATGGTGATACTCCGCTGGGAATGGTTGAATCTGCCCTGGAGTTTTTACGCATCTGTGAGGACCTCAACTATTACGATATCGTTCTGTCGATGAAGGCGAGTAATCCACAAGTGATGGTACAGGCCTATCGCTTGTTGGTTCAGAAATTGGATGAAGAAAATTTTCAACCGTATCCCTTACATCTCGGAGTTACCGAAGCAGGAGATGGGGAAGATGGTCGTATAAAATCTTCAGTAGGTATTGGTACTCTGTTGGAAGATGGGCTTGGAGATACCATTCGCGTTTCACTTACAGAAGAGCCCGAAGCCGAAGTACCCGTTGCTAAGGAATTGGCTGACCGGTATGTTAGCAGGAATACTTCGTATCCGATTCCTGACATAAGGCATTACCCCATTGATCCATTTGCCTATACCCGAAGACACACACACGAGGTACTGAATATTGGCGGGCATCAAGTGCCCAGGGTAGTGGCTGATTTCTCAACAAAGGAAAAAATAACGGCAGCCTCTCTCTTTGCTTTAGGATATCAGTATTCCGTTCCGCTCGACAAGTGGAATATTACGGATATGGCGTGCGATTATATTTTTCTGGGGGATAAGACCATCGACTTTGAAATTCCTGGAACCTTAGGTTTAATTTATAATCATGCTACCTGGCTAAACCAAAAAAATAAATCCCGCAGCTATCCATTCATTAATCCCAGAGATTACTTGTCTGGAGTGGAAGCCTCTCCTCAATTGAATTTTATTTATACCCAATTGAAGGATATTTCGGATGAACTTGTTAGGAAACTAAATGGCGACCTTACTGCAGTTTTATTGATTGATACATATAACACTCATGGTCTCGCAGAGCAACGCAGATTGTTTGTTGAATTAATCAATCGGGAGTGTCAGGTTCCGGTAATTATTGGAAGAGCCTATGGTGACTTGAGCGCGGACCAATTGCAATTGTATGCTGCTACCGATCTGGGGGGATTGTTGATTGATGGATTGGGAGATGGAGTGTTCATTGCGGCCGAACATTGTGGCTCGGATAAGATGGTGAATGAAACGGCCTTTGGAATATTGCAGGCTACACGCACCCGCATCTCAAAGACAGAGTATATCTCATGCCCTTCGTGTGGAAGAACGCTTTTTGATTTACAGGAGACTACAGCGAAAATAAGATCCCGCACAAGTCATTTGAAGGGAATCAAGATTGGTATTATGGGGTGTATTGTAAATGGCCCGGGAGAGATGGCGGATGCTGATTATGGCTACGTGGGCTCAGGTCCTGGTAGAATTACATTGTATCGGGGAAAGGAAGTTGTGAAAAGGAATGTGCCTACCCCTCAGGCAGTGGATGCATTAATTGATCTAATTCGGGAAGACAAAAACTGGATTGAGCCTCAGGCTATAAATCATTAAAGTTATGGAAAATCATACGGGAGCAGGCGAGAAAAAAAAATTATCTCTTAGGGAATTTTTATCATTGGGTGAAGTAGGTGGCTACTTCTTTCGGAAGAAAGACCCTAATAGGCCTTCTAATATCAACATCAGGATGATGCATGGTATCAACAAAATTTCAATAGCCATTTTCCTGGTGGCCGTACTATATCTGGTACTTAAACGTTTGTTTTGAACATCGAGTCTTTCCGCAGTTATTGCCTGGGGAAGAAAGGGGTAACAGAAGAATTTCCCTTTGACGAAAATACCCTTGTATTTAAGGTGATGGGCAAAATGTACGCGCTCACCGATTTGGAGAATTTTAAAAGTGTGAATCTGAAATGCGATCCAGAAAAAGCAGCTCAACTCAGGGAAGAATTTCCCTCGGTGCTTCCAGGATATCATATGAATAAGAAGCATTGGAACTCGGTTTTAATGGATGGAAGTATCCCGGATAAACTGATTAAAACCTGGATTGATGATTCGTACAATCTGGTGGCAGCTAGTCTGAGTAGGCAGCTGCAACTTGAATTAAAGCGCATTTAGTCTGGTTATCAGTGGATTAGGGAGCCTTTTGATTTCGGTTACCTATCGGATTACTTAGGTTAATTATTTATTTTTGTTGATTGCGATCAATCCGTTTGGAATGACCA
Organism: Cyclobacteriaceae bacterium; assembly: GCA_044229915.1. Lineage (GTDB taxonomy): Bacteria > Bacteroidota > Bacteroidia > Cytophagales > Cyclobacteriaceae > ELB16-189. Next base: position 125,719 of record JBGASB010000001.1, on the reverse strand, counting down.
GGCCATTATTTTTAAGTGTAGCATTACTTCTTATGCTGGGTTCCTGTACCCAGCGCCTGGTTTGCCCTGCTTATCAGAGTTCCTTTATTTTCGACAAGCCTACCCAAAAAGAGAAATTTGTCTACTATAATGAGAGCACCACCCAGCCGCGTGATGTATTAGCCTCCAATAGCAAAACAATTACATTACCACCCAGAGATTCATCCTGGATAAAGAGCGATGTGCTTCCGGGTCCGGCATTACCCCATGTAAGGCGTGTTAAGAAAGATCGCTATTTGTTGCTTCCTGAAAAGACCTATAAACAGGCGTTAAAGGCATTAAGAACTGTTGAGATGAAACCAGTTTATCCAAAGAAAGTGGATTCCTTGGATATCAAAAGTGAATTGGATAGTGCCGCCCGTAGCCTGACCGATACCTTAACTACTCAATCATCCACAAAGGCTGCAATCGAGGATAGTGTTTATACAATTACCAAGACCAAAGAGAAGTATAACATGGACCAGGATAGTTACATGTGGTATTTCCGGGATGTGCTGGTATTGCCGGATGTGCGGGCTGCCATGATGGAAGAAGGAGAAGTAAGAGCAGCTACCCGGAAGGCTGATAAAAAAGCGAAAGGTGGACTCTTTAAAAACCTGTTTAAGAAAAAGAATAAGAAGGATTCTTTGACTGTAGAACCAAAAGCAGATCCGTCAGTCACAGACTCCACTCAAACAAAGCCCAAAAAGAAAGGCTTAGGAGGTTTGTTTAAAAAGAAAAGTAAGGTGGATTCAGCAGATCCAAAAAAGAAGTCTGACCCAGCAAAGAAAGAAGAGGATGATGGGTTTTAATTGGGAAGGTTAACGTAAGGATTCCTGAAAAATCTAAGCCTGAGTTACCTGCTGAAAAACAAAAATGCCCTCACCAGAGGTAAGGGCATTACAAATTCTTATTTCAATACGATTAATAATCTTTGTTGAAATCACCTCTGCGGAAGCCACCGCCACCACCACGGTTGCCACCACGGCCACCGCTACCACCTTCTTCACGTGGGCGAGCTTCGTTCACAACTAAGTTTTTTCCCATGAAATCGAATCCGTTCAATTCATTGATTGCATTACGACCTGCAGTATCGTCTGCCATTTCAATAAATCCAAAGCCACGGCTGCGCTGTGTTACTTTGTCCATGATGATTTTCGCAGAGCTTACTTCACCGTACTCGGCAAATAACTGCTTCAATTGTTCCTCGGATGCCTTCCAGGGAATGTTGGCTACATAAATGTTCATTTTTGTTTTTTGAAATTAAGTGAAAAATGTTCTTGCTAACTCAATAAGGCCTGCCGATAATAAACACGATTAGTGGAGTACTTCAGGTGGGAATTATATCATTAACAAATCAAAGGTAATAGTTTTTTTCAATTATCCTCAAAATGAGGCTTTAAACCAAGTTTTTAATGCATATAGGACATTTTCTTGCCTTTCTAGGGGTTCTCTTTCATGAACTTTTCGAGGCTTTTACGGGCGTTTTGGTTGATTTTGTTCTTAAGAAAGGACGTCCAGCCTAACAATAAGCCTGGGGCTCCTAAAGACATCCTACTCCATCTCCAAAGGTCAAAATCATCGCAGTGGTCAAAAATCAACCCATCCTTAAAGGTAAATGTTGCCTGAATCCGGTTGTTTACTTTACGGCCTGTTTTTGAAAATGAATAGGAGGCCAACCATAAACAACTGCCTCGGTTTCCTTTTACCTGAACCTCTGAAAAACTTAACCCAAAATCTTTTGCATTTAAACAGAGCATATGCCACATGGCACGTACTTCATGGCTATTGAGATTGCGAAAAGCCGGGTCGTAAAAGGTGACATCCGGATGGTAACATTCAATCATCGCTTTCCAATCTTTTCTTTGGAAAGCGGTGTAGAATTTGACAATTAATTCGCGGTGATCCATATTTTATCCGTTGGTGGAACTATTCATCCTTCAGGCAGGCATTGCTTTTTGTCGCTCATAAAATGAAGTATCTTAGCTTCTACCTAATATGAAAGCTAATCTAAAAGCAATGAAAATAAAACAACTTATTCTGGGCATCATCGTGGCGGGCATTAGTTTCCTGGCCACGGGTCAATCGTTTAACAATTTACCAGTAACAACTCAAAAGCCACCACTTCATGGAAAACATTGGATGGCCATTACAGGTAAACCCCTGGCGGCTACTGCAGGTGCCATGATCTTTAGCAAAGGTGGCAACGCGGTAGATGCCTCTTGCGCAATGCTGGCGGCCACTTGTACTATGTTTGATGTGTTAAGTTGGGGTGGGGAAACCCAGGCGTTGATTTACAATCCAATGACAAAGAAGGTAATAGCCATCAATGGGCTTGGAGTTGCACCAACCGGGGCCACAGCCGATTTCTTCAAAGGTAAGGGAATGAATTATCCACCTCAGTATGGACCTCTCGCAGCCGTTACACCCGGCACACCGGGGGGGTTAATGGTTATGCTGGCTGAGTATGGCACTATGAGTCTTAAAGATATATTAACTCCAGCCATGCAACTTGCTGAAGGATATCCTATTGAAGCGCAAACAGCTAATAGCTTCGAGCGTGAAAAAGAACGGTTGAAGCAATGGCCTTATTCAAAAGCTGTCTTTTTGCCACACCTTGGTGAAAAACGCGAAGCACCTGTTGCTGGTGAAATTTTTAAGCAAGCGGATTTATTACAGACACTACAGAAACTGGTAGACACAGAACAGCAGGCCTTGAAAAAAGGAAAGTCACGTAAGGAAGCGATCTATGCAGCCTATGATCGATTTTACAAGGGAGATATTGCTAAAGAATTTGCACGGGGCTGCCAGGAGCAAGGGGGGTTGATTACTGAACAGGATCTTGCCAATTGGAAAGTGATAACAGAAGAACCTTTAATGGTGAACTACAAGGGAATTGATGTTTATAAAATGCAGCAGTGGACTCAAGGGCCAATGATGTTACAAGCCTTGAACATGCTGGAAAATTTTGATCTGAAAGCAATGGGTTTTAACTCCGCCCGATATATTCATACTCTTTATCAGGTGATGAATCTGACCTTTGCCGATCGGGACTTTTATTATGGTGACCCTTATTTCGGACCCGAAGAGCCCATGAAAGGTTTGCTCTCCAAGGAGTATGCGAAAGAAAGGATCAAAGCAATTAATTGGGAGCGTAACGATTCGAAGGCAGCACCCGGTGATCCGTATCCATTTGAGGGAAAAACTAATCCGTATAAAGATTATCTCAAAGAGATGACGCAGGCATCGTTGGGTACATACACTTCACCGCTCTCTGAAGAGTACCTTCAACAAGTCTTTTTGGGCACAACCTCTGTTGAGGCGGCTGACAAAGAAGGTTGGGTTGTATCTATTACGCCAAGCGGGGGTTGGAACCCAGCCTGCATTGCCGGTAAAACGGGCATAGGGATGAGTCAGCGTATGCAAAGTTTTGTTACCAATCCCAAAGAGAATCCTTTCAATGTGGTAGAACCGGGAAAAAGACCCAGAGTAACCCTTACCCCCACTCTTGCTTTAAAAGATGGCAAACCATTCTTGTCATTCGCAGTCCAGGGTGGTGATACACAAGATCAGAACCTGCTTCAATTTTTTCTGGATGTAGTTGAATTTGGTATGACGGTTCAGGAGGCAACGGAAGCACCTAATATCAATACGGATCAACTTTATCTATCATTGGGTGGTGAGGATCGAAAACCTAAAGTAGGAAATATATTGCTTCATGACAGTACTCCACCTTATGTGCGCAAGGAGTTACAAGGTATGGGCTATCGTATGAGGTTTGATGATCGCACCAGCGGACCGATTAATGCAATTTATTTTGATTGGTTGCATGGAAGCTTTTGGGGCGGTTCAAGCAACCATGGTGAAGATTATGGAATTGGATGGTGATTATTAAAATAGGCAGTAAGCAAAGGGGTTAGATTTTTGCCTAATGCCCTTTGAGCACCGCCTGCTTTTCTAATAAGCTCTATCTACAGTGCCGGATCCGTATACTTTCTTAGATACATTTTTGGTATTGCCTTTATGCTTTATGGATCCACTGCCGAGGACTAAAGCATCAAGAGTAGCAGAAGCTGTTAGTTCGCAAACTCCAGATCCGCTAATTTTAACTTTAGCGGTTTCCAACTCACATGCAAAGGCATTCATAGTGCCACTTCCACTCATGATAATATCATTGGTGGTTGCATACCCCTTAAGGGTTACATTTCCTGAACCGCTAATTTCGGTCTTTAAATTGTTGCCTTTCAGATCTAACTCTATTCCACCACTGCCTGATACAGACAAGCTCATATAATCTGAAGCGATAGAGTTTTCAGAAATAATTTTACCCCCTCCATTAACCTGAAGTTCATTGATGTTTTTAACACTTACCATCAACTTCATAGTGGGTTTTACTTTAATGTCGTCAATTTTTGCCCAGATGCTCTTATTAGGACTATCAGGCTTACGTTCTACATTCACCATCAACACACCGTTTTCAACTTTCACGCTGGTCAGTTCCCAGATTTCAGTCAAAGCTTCAACAGTAACCTCCTGCTTATTGGTTTGTTTGACATACACGGTATAGTTAGAGTTAACATAAATGCTTTTAAACTCAGGTAGCTCAAGCGTCTTCTTGGTCGTTTGGGCAAAGGTGAAGGAGGCAATTGAAAGCAGAACCAGGGAAACCAGTATGATGGCGAAGATAAAATTGATTTTTCTCATGGATAGGTTAATTAGGTTTACAAGCTGCAAAGCTTTAATCACAGCATTTGGACTAATTCGATAAAATTACGGCCTTAGCGATAAAAAGACTAAACCAGAGTTAAACTAATCTGTCGATGTTATTTTTTCCTGAAAATGTATCGGAAAACAATGACAAAGATTGCGAAACCGAGGCAAATCAGGAAGAATACCGTGGGTGTGACCAGTTTTATTGCATGCATGTTTTGAGGGTTAAATGCGAATCCGCGTCTGAAATCTAAGATCATTTTGGGTATTTCCCTCAATTGTTTCGCCCCCCGATCCAATAGTTTCCCGATCCGTATAGCGTTCGTAGCCCCATCGCAGCCAGAGGTCTATCTTTTTTGAGACAGCATATTGAAGCATAAGATAATTCTTAATGCCAACCCCATAGTAAGCGGGAAAAGTAAACGCTAACCATACATCCTTTTCATACACATAAAGGCGGTTGTCATAATCGTCTGTATCGATAAGTGCATACCGGCCGCTGATAGTAAATTTTCTATAACTCCAGGTTACATCCTGAAGCACAACCATCCCATGAGTTGTGCTTGTGCTTAACTCATACGTGTTGAACTGGGCACGGGTTTTGAAAGACAGGGCCGGGGTGGCCATATAATCCACGTTAACCCAATAGTTTCTTTTTATACCCGGTGCCGTTAGGGTTACATTACTTTCTGTGGGGATATTCCGTAATTTATTCTCTTGAGTAGCCTGAACAAATAACAGGATGTTCCTTGACGGTTTATAGTTAAAACGCAACAGCCACTCACTGCCCTCAGAGGGCGAATAACTTCTATAGCGAAGCCAGGGAAACTTGAACAGATCCAAATAACCGGAGAAAGAGTATTTTTTATTTATTACATATTTCCAGCCCCAATAAATACCCCTTTCATTTTGTGGAGTGGAGCTTTCTGCCAGTGCATTACTATAGAAACTTTGGTAGTTGCGATCGAAGTTTCGATAGTGCAGAGATACATCTAAAGAAGGAGTGAGACTGCCTATGATTCCGGCAGTAAGGGCAAACCCTTGATTGAAGGTATGAGCTGCTTCACTAAAGAAAGCGAAATTTCTATATGAGTAGTTTAGGAACATTCCACCATTGGTGTTTCGCGATCCTTGAAAATAGAATTGATTATAGACTGTAGGTGTTTTAATAACAGGAAAATTAAACTCGGTATAATGAATAATGAACCCTGCGTCCAGCGCTTTGTCTTTGTAGTTAATTACGCTGGCAATATTTTTCTCCTGCAAGATATTTCGATTTACAATTTCGCTAGCCGTACGATGAAGTCCTGTATAAGTGATTGATGAAATTAAAGTATTGTCAGTGGTTGAGTCCTCATTTATACTGCCATCCCTTCCACGGTAAGAAAACATTCCATGAAGCGTGACCTTTTTGTTAATTGATAGCGACAAGGCACCTCCTCGAAAGTAACCTGCCTCATACAAGGAAGTATAGGGCATAAAACCGATATTGGGTCGCCTGATTGTAGTTACCGCTTCCGCACTTTTACCAATGCCAAAAGCGGAACCAAGAATTAACCCTTGCCCGAATTGTGCCTGATAGTCTCCAAGAATTAAATTCTTGATTTTCCCTTTATTAAGAACCTGACCATGAAAAGAGAGAAAATCAGCACCATACTGTTGACGGGAAGGATCCCACTTGTTTTTTTCTCCGGCATCTTTTTCCATGGTAATGCCTATGCTAAAGTCTCCGGGCCGGCTGGTGCGAAACCGGGTGTAAAGTCGATCCGGAGAACCGGCATAACGACTTCCTGGTGGTGCATCTTCCTGATACCCTTTCTTCTCTTCCAGCGTGCGGTCGTAGCGGAAGATGAGGTAGTTATTTTTCTCATGCAGGATCCTCTCCCAGATTGACCGGTTGAACCCTGATGACAGATCAGTAACAGTAACAAAAGGCGCTAACTTAAGAATGGTATCCCGATTAATTCCAGTCACATTTTGTAATTCATACACAGAAAGAAAAGGCCCTGTTTCCTCGCGAAAAGTAAGTATGGATTGAATTTGGGATTCACTCAAAAGAAAAAGCGATTGAAGTTGTTCCCGGGTAATCAGGTTTAGATCTGCCGGATTGGAGAGCAGTTGAGCAAAATTTTCGTACAAGTCTTCATAGTTCAAATCTTCGCTCTGAATGGCCAGAATTTCGTCAACCAGATTTTGAAGGTTAACGTCTTTTCTGGGATAGTCCTGTGCGAATGCCAAAGCAGAAGTAAGTAGTAAAGTGGAAATGAAAATTGGCTTTTTCATTTCTTATCATTTCGATGGATCGAATAACTGGCTGAAGCTTGATGGCTGGCACCCAGTATAGAATTGAACTGTATGGTATAGTCGACCTGAATTCTTTTCTTTCTTACACCCAATCCAAAGAACCCAGCTTGTGGATTGAGGTTAAACCCTGTACGAGCAAAAAACTTTTCTTTGAAGGAATACTCCAACCCGGTTCTCCATGTTGCAGCATAATCAATATCCTTGTCCAGTTCGGTAGTTATAAAAATATTTTCTTTTGGCTTAAAAATAAGCCCCACGGTTAGTCGGGTAGGTAGTCTTTCTGAATCATAATCTGTGCTTATTTTGGCTTGATTAAGATTTGTGATGTAAGCGCCAATGGATAGTTGCTCTGTAAGTTGAGCCAATCCACCAAAGTCTAAGCTAAAGGAAGAATGGGTTCCAAATCCACTTGCCTGGTATTGAATATAGTTTGCTTTAATTCCTAGGGAGGCAATGCCAAATTTGTTTCCAAAACCGGCTGAAAGTATTTGCTCGTTGTATAATTCATCTCCAAATCTGAAAGCACCAATAGCAGCTACACCCCACCGAATGGGAGAATTAAATGCAAATGCCATGCGATTAGCATTGTTGAGTTGTGCCTTTATCTCATAAGCGACAGCTGCACTCATTTTATCCACCGACCCAATAGCCCCTACGTTATTGAATAAACACCAATCATCCGTTATGCCTGAGGAGGCATAACCCATGCCGGCTGCACGGGCTCCCATCTGCGTGGATATACTCTGTGCATTTCCTACTTTTACAATCAGCAGAATGGTGAAAAGATTAATAAGTCGTAGCACAGGTAATGGTTTGCATAACTAAGTTAAAATATTTGTTTCAAAGTTCTTTACTCTCAGGGTTGTTGATTATGAGTTTTAATGCTCCAGCCCAAGAAAAAATAGAATACTATGCGACCGGAGAACTTCGGGCTGTGGGTTATATAAATGCTGATTTAAAGGAAGGCGAGTGGAAATATTATTATCCGAATGGAAAAAAGAATGCCATTGAAAATTATACTAAGGGACGTTTAAATGGAGAGATCTATTATTTCTATCCCACCGAAACTTTGCAGGGTAAGGAGACCTGGATCAACGGAGTGCTAACTGACTCGGCATGGTATTATCACCCCAGTGGATCCTTGCAAAGGAAAGGAGTATATCAAAACAGTGAGTACAATGGCACCTGGGTTCATTTTTTTGAAAATGGAAAGGTTGAGCGTATTGTTAATTATGGGAAGGGTTTACCAAATGGTCCAACCGTTGTGTTCAATAACCAGGGGGTTCGGGTTCAGGAGGGTTTTTATCAATATGGACTGGAAGAGGGTGGATGGAAATTTTATAATCAAGAGGGTGAATTGGAATTTGAAGGCCAGTATGTTGAAGGAAAGCCGGTTGGTGTTTGGTATCAGTTTGTGAAAGGCAAAAAGAAAATTTATAAGAGCTACTAAAACTCCTTCTTCATATGGAAGAAGAAGCCTTGTGTCTTTTCTCGTGTGAAAGTGTATTCAAATCGAAGTACTGCATCATAGGCTGTAACGATATCAATACCCGCACCGGCACCCGCCAATAGTTTGTCGGATAAACGTGTGTTTAAATCGCGTTCCTCGTAGTAAGGATAGTTTTCAACATAGCCAAGATCTACATAGCTCTTGAGGTAGATGGTTAGTGGAAAATATCGGAATTGTTCTAAGGGCATGCCATCTAAATTCCAGGTGCGCGAAAAGATTTTCTTTCTGAATGTGGTTTTATTGAGAAAGAACTTGGGCCCTTCAATAACGTAAACCTCATATCCTTTTACTAACTGTCTGCGATACCCTAATGCACTAAACATGGTATATGGCTGATCGTTGGGAGTACTTAAATAGACCGAAGAGAAGTTTGACAGATAGAAGTTTTTTTTCAGATCAAAATACCGGGAGTATGTTAGATTGGTCTCCCATTGGTCTACGTCAGAGCCAAACCCTAAACCTGATTTTTGAACAAAAGCAGTTACCTGGTATCCTTTGAGAGGGTATGCAACTACATCCCGATGCTCAGAGTTAAATGAATACGTTAGTACACCATACATTTGGTTATTAAGCCCATCTCCATAATAATTTGAATTTAAGTAGGCTATTGTATCGGCAACAGTATTGTTCAGGTAGCCAAAATTGAAGGAGTGGGATTCATAAAAGGACTTCCTAAAGGTATAGGTGATTCCAAATCCCTTGCCAGTTTTTAATGTTTTCCTTCCTTCTTCAAACTCAAGTTTATGGTCAACTGTCTGGTAAGCCAGGTTTTTTGGTTCACTGTAAGTAAAATCAAAACTTAGGCCATGCTTTTGCTTGCGATCGATGTAGGGGATGCGATAGGATAATTCAAAACGCCTGGTAAAGCCAAACTGAGCCGTGAATCGCAAGGTTTCATTTCGACCGCGGAAATTATATTGGTACAATCGCAGGCCGTAGTTTACACGGCTAAAGTCGTGATTGTAGTTTTGCCACCATTCGTTAAAATTGCGATCGGATAATTCGAAGATCGGGGAAGGAAAGGTGTACCAGCGTTCGCTTACTTCAATAAGCAGATCCACATTGCCTGAGGTTAGTTCTAACCATCGTACTGTTACTGTATTAAATAATCTCAGATTGTAAATCTTCCTTTGATCTTGTTGAAGTATAGCGTCAATGCGTTGGGTACTCACGGTATCCCCAGGCTTCAGACTAAGTTCACGTGAAATAATTCGCTCCCGCGTGATTTTATTGCCTACGATAAGTACCCGATTAATAGTAAGGATCCGGTTTGCAAGCGTGTCTGTAGGGGGTCTTACCACCATATCAGCAGATGCGGGTTGTACAAAACTAATAATACCAAAAATCAATGCCCACATGCCTGTGTATTACCTGCTGTTATTCGAATTCAATCAGACTTTAGTTTTGTTTTGTGCCTGATTACGAAACGACCAAATCAAAATTAAGATACCGACAATAACTAATGGAATACTCAAGATCTGGCCCATGTTTAATGGAAGTTCATCCTCGAATGAGACCTGGTTTTCTTTTAAAAACTCATAGGCAAAACGGAGGCTCCATAGCACAATCATGAATACACCAAAAATCCTTCCGGGGGGTAAGTTTGCTTTGTCTTTTTTCCACATCAAAAACAGAATGATAAACAGGATAACACATGAAATTGATTCGTACAGTTGCGCAGGGTGCCGCGCAATTCCAAATGTGCTTACTTTGGCAGCAAGGTTGCCATTAGCATCAACATCCATTTTATAGTTTAAGGGAGTTATTCCCGGTTCATCTACAAATTCATTATAATAAGTCAAGAAGTGTTTTACATCGCCTTCTAAAAATGAAACAGCATCACTTTGGCTAATACTTTTTTTGAAAATCACATAGATATTGATTGGTACCCGACCGTTCGATCCCTCAGGTAACATTTTATCCTTTTCAACTTTGATATACTCTGCAGGATTATGGCCGCCCTTGTTATTCATAATGCCCTCCGTTACCCGGTTAACAAAGACAACGCTTAAAGGATTGTTTGAGGGTAAACCGACAATTTCTGAGTTGAAAAAATTACCAAGACGAATCAAGGCACCCGTAAGAGCAACGACAATTACAATCCGATCTAAAACCTGAATATAATTTTGACTTGGTTTCTTTTTCCGACTGTAAAGCCATAAGGCAAAAAGAATTCCAAATGCTCCACCATGGCTAGCCAGGCCCTGTAATCCGGTAAACCGGAAAGGGGAAAATTCAAAAGGCAGAAGAATACTAAGTGGATCAGTAACGAAAAGCTCAGGTTGATAAAAGATAACGTGTCCAAGGCGTGCTCCTAGGATAGTGGCAAGAACCATATAGATGGTGAGAGTGTCTACATCTTTTTCAGGCTTGCCCTCCTGGCGGTAGATATAATAAAGAACCTGCTGGCTTATTAGAAAGCCTAATGCGAAGAGTAGACCGTACCAGCGCAACGCGAATGTGCCTAGGGAGAATATCACGGGGCTTCCGTTCCAAATAATATAACTTATCATATGAGAATTAGTAAAATACCCGCATTAACCACGGGCCTAATGGGCAAATATAAGGACTAAAGCCAAATGCCCAAGGTGGTTTTACAAGCCCTCCAGTTCTTCCAATTCAAGCTTAAAATTCCCCGATAAAATCGGGAACCGACACCAACTGCGTGGGTCTACATTGATATCATCCAGATGAAAGGAGGGAGCCAATCGTTCACGTTTCCACTGGTTTGCCGACCATAGTCGGAAAAATTTCTTAATGTATTCTTTAAGTTGGGTTGGCGTCACCCCAGGATTTAACGATTTGATTTTCAAAAGTTGGAATACCTCAACCGGTGATTTCCGATCGCGAATCGCAAGTTTTTCAATTTCTACTAAAATGGCATATGGCATCAGATCTTTTTCATCAGTTTGGGCTCTTTCTGCAGGCCGTAATTCGGCTGTAGGGGTTAGGTTGTTTACATACGATAGACCGGTATACCCAAATTCTTTTTCAGCCCAGGTAAGCCATTGCAAAATGAAGGGTTTGTCTACTCCGGCAATAGGGGCCAGGCTTCCGCTCGTGTCACCATCCATAGTAGCGTAACCTACATCCCCTTCACTGCGATTGGAAGTAGTAAGTAAAACTGCCTGTTTAATATTGGCCAGCAACCAGATAATGGGCGAGCGTGTACGAGCTTGAATATTTTGTCTTGCAATGTCGTCTTTTTCCCACGTCAATTTGCGACCTAGTACTTTCTCAATTTTCTCCTCGTAAGAATTTACTTCCTGATCAATGTTCCAGTGATAGAATCTGGCTCCAATGGAAAGTGCTAATTCTTTTGCTGCTATTAAGGTTGATTCTGAGGAATTAATAGTCCCCTGATAAGCACAGGTAAGAAGTTGACCAACCGCATCTTTGGTATTCTGAGTACTTGGCAGATTGAGTAGTTGACAGAATTTTTCCCAACCCAGTTCAGCCGAAGTTCTTCTCACCATTTCCGCAACCAATATTGCACAAAGGGATGAGTCGGCACCACCACTCAAGCTCAAAACGTACCCTTTTGCTTTGCTCTTTCTTAAGTAATCAAATAAGGCGAGTGAGGTAGCTTTGATAAATTCTTCGTTGCGCTCCTTGTTATCAGTGACTGGATGGATTGTAGTCAATGACGGTTCATCAAAGTCAATATCGCACCAGAGTACGTTATAAGGTTTCAGAGACAACCGTTCGTTTATTCTTATCAGCTTACCCTGTTGGCCGAAAATGATATCGCCATCATAAATCATGCGTCCTGCTTCGTTACCTAACAGGTTAACAAATAAGTAAACACATTCAAATAGCTGAGAGCCTTCAATTACTACCTCTTGTTCCCGCAATTGACTCTTACTCATAGCAAAGTGACTAGCGCTGGGGTTCATGATTAAATCAACACCACGTTGAGCCAGCCTGTAGCCAGGTCGTTTGTCTTTTCGCCAGGCATCTTCACAAATTTCAAATCCAAAGCTTATTTCATGGGCTTCATAAATCAAATCTCCCACCTGAAAACTTTGATCCTGAACTCTAATCTCTTGCGTCTTTCCTGCTGGCCAGGCATCAAACCACCGGGGCTCATAATGTACGCCATCCCGCGCCATGTTTTGCTTTAAGGTGATGCCAATAATTTTTTGATCTTGAATAACACAAATGCCATTGTATGTTATTCCAGTGATACGAATGGGCAAGCCTACGCAAACCGTTATGGTATCACAATGTGGAATGATTTTTTGGAGATGCTGCCACGCTTTTTCGCATAGCCATTCACTTAAGAACAAATCTTCGCACCCGTAGCCTGTCAGGCTAAGTTCTGGAAAACAGAGTATCCGGATCTTCTGTTTTTTTGCCTCCCCGATGGCTGAAATAATATTGTTAACGTTGCTATCCCAATCCAAAGGAGTTTGATTGACTGTGGCCCCACCGATGCGTAACGAACTCATGTAGATTGTAAACGGATTTTAAATATTTAAAAGAATGCAGGTCTTTTCGGCTGCATCCTGTTCGGCTTTCTTTTTAGTAAAACCAAAACCTTGTCCAAAAGGTTGATCCCCTATGATTACCTGGGCTGTAAATTCTTTGCTGTTTCTTCCCTTTTTTACATCGGTCACTTCAAAGCGAATCTCTTTTCCATTTCGCTGAGCCCATTCAATCACTTTGCTTTTGTGATTCGAGTTTGAGTTTACTACTACCTCCAGATCAAAATAAGGGTGAATGAGTTTATCAATAACAAATTTCTTTGTGCGCAGATACCCTTTATCAAGATAAATCGCACCCACCAGAGCCTCCAGTGCGTTGCCTAAAATTACCTGATGGAGTTGGGCATTTTTGTGATCAAATTGAACGATGGCTGCCACCCCTACTTTACGGGCTAAATGGTTCAATGATTCGCGGTTTACAATACGTGAGCGTATCTCGGTAAGAAAGCCTTCGTCTTTAAATGGATATCTTTTGAAAAGATAGTCTGCAACGGCTGCACCTAAAATTGCGTCTCCCAGGTATTCCAGTCGTTCGTTGGATTCACGAAAACCATCCTTTTCCTTGGATCTTGAACTGTGCAGGGTGGCGAGTTTATAAAGAGCAAGATTGGATGGTGTGAAACCAGCAATCGTCTTTATAGCAGTAACTAGTTTCTTATCTTCTTTAGAATTTGATTTGGATAAAGTAAGTAAGTTCCACACAAACGCGGGGCCTTACTCTGCCTTTTTAAAGATTACTGATGCGTTATGGCCACCAAAGCCAAACGTGTTACTCAGGGCAACCTTAACTTCTTTCTTCTGCGCCTTGTTAAAGGTGAGATTCAGACGAGGATCCAGTTCCTCATCATCAGTAAAATGATTGATGGTTGGAGCGACAACTCCTTCTTTAATAGCAAGGATACAAGCCAATGCTTCAATGGCCCCAGCAGCACCTAATAAGTGACCCGTCATTGATTTGGTCGAGCTAATATTCATCTTATAAGCTTGCTCGCCAAATACTTTTTGAATGGCTTTAATTTCCCCTATGTCCCCAAGTGGGGTTGATGTTCCATGGGTGTTGATATAATCTACCTCCTCAGGTTTAATACCAGCTTCGTCCAAAGCGTTTTGCATTACTTTGGTAATTCCGGCACCGTCCGGATGTGGGGCAGTAATATGATATGCATCTGCAGAAAGTCCTCCGCCTAATACTTCTGCATAAATTTTTGCGCCTCGTTTTTTGGCGTGTTCATATTCTTCAAGAATAAGGGCTCCGGCACCTTCACCTAACACAAACCCATCCCGATCCTTGTCGTAAGGACGGGAAGCCGTTTCCGGAGAGTCATTTCTTTCAGACAATGCTTTCATAGCATTAAAACCACCCACCCCTGCAATGCAGACAGCAGCTTCAGATCCACCCGTTACAATTGCATCGGCTTTGCCCAATTTAATATAGGTATAAGCATCGTAAATTGCGTTGGTAGAGGAAGCACAGGCCGATACTGTAACAAAGTTCGGTCCACGAAAGCCGTACTTAATAGAGATATGTCCCGCACTTAAGTCAGCAATCATTTTGGGAATGAAGAAAGGATTGAAGCGAGGAGTGCCATCTCCTTTAGCAAAAGATCTCATTTCTTCCTGGAAAGTAAACAACCCTCCGATACCTGAACCCCAAATGACCCCAATACGATCGAGGTCGAGTTCAGATAGCGGAAGGTTGGCATCTAATATTGCTTCGTCAGCTGTCACCATTGCATATTGTGCGAACGGATCCATTTTGCGACCTTCTTTGCGATCCATGAAGTCTTCAAAATTGAAGCCCTTGACCTCGCAGGCAAACCTGGTTTTAAATAGAGTGGCATCAAATTTTGTTATCGGGGCAGCGCCACTTTTTCCCTCTTTCAAACCTTCCCAGTACTGGTGAAGATTATTACCGATTGGGGTTAATGCGCCTGCACCTGTAACTACTACTCTCTTTAAAGTCATACAATAAGTTAGGGGAGCAAAAGACTGACTACCAATTATTTCTTAACGTTCTCCTCAAGGTAAGAAATCGCCTGGCCTACCGTTGCGATGTTTTCGGCCTGGTCGTCAGGAATAGAGATGTTGAATTCCTTTTCGAATTCCATGATTAATTCTACAGTATCCAGAGAGTCAGCGCCCAAGTCATTGGTAAAACTTGCTTCTGGTGTAACTTCAGATTCTTCCACGCCAAGTTTGTCGATGATGATCTGTTTTACTTTTTGTGCGATTTCAGACATGTTTATAAGGTTTAGAGTATTCAAAAATCTGTGCAAATAAAGAGATTTGGTGCAATATTGTCAAACTTTTTAGAGACCAGAGGGTAATTATAGATTTGCAAAAATGAAGAAAAAAAGACTTGAAATCGAATATAGCTTTGATTTTGAGTTATTAGGCGTCATTTCTTCTGCTAAGGGTTATAAACTGGCATGGGATATTAATACAACTCTTGCATCAAAACTGGTGAAGCAGAAAGACTTGTCAATTCAGTTAAAAAGTAATTCGATAGCATCTTATTCATACTATTCTTTTGAGAATGAAGTGAATACCCTAAAACTATTTCGCAATAAGCCCAATGAGGCCGAGTTGGTCAAAAATCTTCTGGTTCCCGAGTTTCCGCATTACGACTATATTATTCTTACCCGCGGTGAAGAACATCAAAGCAGCAATCGATTGCAGGAACTCTTGCGTAATAATCCTTCCATCGAATTAGTCGCTTTCATACCTTTGGACGCTTTAAAATCTAAGGAGAACTTTATTTTCTAACCCAATTCAATGGAACGTATCTCGTACAACAAGACCAAAATTGTGGCTACAGTAGGCCCCGCTTCAAATAATAAAGAAATGCTCCGCGCCCTCGCCAAAGAGGGCGTTGATGTTTTTCGACTCAATTTTTCGCACGGAAAACACGAAGACCACCTGAAGGTGATCAATTTCGTTCGTGAAATAAATCAAGAATTAGGGACTCACATTGCTCTTTTGCAGGATTTACAAGGTCCAAAGATCCGCGTGAATGAAATGCAACCCGGTATTGAGATTAAAGCAGGGGATACGATAACCATTACCACCAAGGAAGTGCTGGGAAACCAGGAACTGGTTAGTACTTCGTACGAAGGACTGCCTAAAGACGTAAAGGTGGGTGATATGATTCTGATTGATGATGGAAAGATTGAATTAAAAGTAAAGGAAGTGCGCGGAGTTGAGGTGGTTTGTACGATTGTATATGGCGGACCTCTAAAATCCAGAAAAGGAATCAACCTCCCATTCTCCAGGGTGTCTGCCCCCTCCCTTACAGACAAAGATTATGAGGATTTGGAGTTTGGCTTGAAGAACAATGTAGATTGGGTGGCCTTATCTTTTGTTAGAAAAGCAACGGATATAGAAATTCTCAGGGCAGTAATTGATCGGTTTAAGTCGAATACGCGCATAGTTGCAAAAATTGAAAAGCCTGAAGCGCTTGAAAATATCGATGCAATTATCGAAGCAACCGATGCCGTAATGGTAGCACGGGGCGATCTCGGTGTTGAAATCTGGATGGAAGAGGTACCCATGGTACAGAAGATGCTCGTTGAAAAATGTAACAAAGCTTCCAAGCCAGTAATCGTTGCTACTCAAATGATGGAGAGCATGATTGAGAACCCGCGACCAACACGCGCAGAAACTAATGATGTAGCCAATGCGGTAATGGATGGAGCGGATGCCTTGATGCTTTCCGCTGAAACCGCAGCCGGCAAATATCCGATAGAAGTTATCCGCAGTATGGTACGCACGATTGGATCAGTTGAAAAACAAGGGAATATTTTCTATCGCTTCCGCGAAGTTGATCCGAAATCGAGCAACTATTTTAACGATAGCTTAATTCTTACCGCATGTAAATTAGCGAAGGATGTAAATGCAAAAGCAATCGTGGGAATGACACAGTTGGGGTATGCGGCCTACAAAGCTTCTTCTCACAGACCGAATGCTAACATCTTTGCTTTTACAAGCAACGACACCATTCTTAACACAATGAATTTAGTATGGGCAACTCGGGCCTATCACTATGATAAAGCGGCCTCTACGGATGAGACTATTGCAGATGTTGAAAAAATACTAAAGCGTGATGGTCATGTAAAGAGCGGGGACATTTTCATTATTCTGGCTAGTATGCCTATTCAGGAGCGTGGCCGGTCTAACATGATTAAAGTACACGTAGTTAGTTAGATTTCGGTTCAATATTGAAAAATTCAAGATGGAGGGTTCATAAACCTCCATTTTATTTTAAATCTAATTTGGAATTAAAACTTCGGCTCCACCATGATCACATTCTCTCGTTCAACCACAACCGCCCCGGCAGGGTCGCCTTTACGCTTTCGCACGAATTTCCTGGGAGTGTAACAAACGGGACAAAGTGTTTCTGTTTTACGTTTTGAATTATACGCAGCCAGTTGCGCAGCTCGTTCAACTACGTCTTTGGGAAAATTTTTACCCGCTTGATGTTTAATTATAACATGCGAACCAGCAACATCCTTGGCGTGTAACCATAAATCTTCTTTATATGAGTGTTTTAAGGTTAGTTCATCGTTCTTCTCAGCATTTTTTCCAACCCAAATTTTAAACCCATTGCACTCAAATTCATGATAGGGAAGAGGCTCGGTTTTCCTAACGCCTTGAGAAGTGCGCTGCAAATTTTCATTTTTTCTTAACGCTTTCAGATTTTCTGTTTCCTCAAGTGATATGAGTGCTTCATTCAGTTTGTTAAGTTCTGTTTCTTTTTTTTGAATGGATTCATTCAGGTTGCTGATTTCGATTTGTTGATTCTTAGCCTTCCGGTAAAATACCTCAGCATTTTTCTGGGCATTGAGCTCGCGTTTCAATTTGATCTCGATTGGTTTTCCATCATAGAAACTTTCCAGAGTTACTGTTTCGGTTCCAATTTTTATTTCATGCATATGGGCCATAATCAAGTCACCCCAAATCTGGTAATGCTGATCATTTACCAGCTCACTAAGTTTTTGCTGATTTTTAGCAATGTAATTTTTACCAGCTTTAATCTGATCCTGAAGCTGCTTTCGAATAAAAGTCTTTTCAGATTGAAAGGCTTTTGTAACTGAATTTGATGCGAAGAATTCATTAATAGCCGAAATTGGATTTGGCAATGTTTGTAAAACTTTGCCCATCTGTAATAGGGATAATTTAATCCCGCCATCTTTTTCAATTATATAATACGAAGGGCTTTCTAACTGATTTCGGAGTAGCGTTAGTTCATTCCATTGGCCGTCTGCAGATAGCTGATCAAATCCTTTCTCGTGCCAATACTCCCAAACCAGTTTGCCATAAGTAAAATATAACTCCTTTAAATTATTGAGATTTTTATCAAATTGTTCACGACTAAAATCAATTGTGCGATCAAGGGACTCAAACGATAATTCCAAGTCGGTCTTTAGGTGGTTTCTAAAAAGAGCTATGGCTTTTTCATTCTGGAATAGAATCAAATTAGATCTGTTGCCATGCATTTTGAACAATAAGTGATATGAGTTTTCAAGTTCAAGAGAAAAGCTTCGTTCGTTTGTAAACTGTCTGATGTCTGTAACCTTTAGCATCAGAATCTCGCTGAATAAATCGACACTGTTTTTACGGGCTCTGTTAAAACTTTCAGGAAAGGAAAGACAACAAAATTGTGAAAGCAGACTGGTCTTAATGAAAAACGATTTTTGGCTATTATTTAATTCTATAATGAGTTCTTCCTTATTCTGACTGAAGCAGGAAACTACGGTGTATCCAGTAATTTCTCGTTTCAGCTGGCTGCTGAGTTGACGGAGGAAATAATAATTGGTGTGCACGATCAGATCTCGATGGATAATCCATCGTAGGCCAAAGCTACAGAATTTGGCAACTCCTTTTCGATCGTTTTATGCCGGCCCAGTTTATGACTAACATGAATCAGATAGGTATGGTCGGCACCGATTTTTTTGGCAACAGCCAGGGCTTCTTCTAAGTTAAAGTGCGATAAATGTTTCTCTCTCTGTAGCGCGTTGAGCACCATCACCTTTGTTCCATTAAGTCTTTCATAGGTGGATTCCGGTATTTGATTTGCATCGGTGATGTAACTAAAGTCGTTGATGCGAAACCCCATCACAGGTAATTTGAAGTGGAGTACAGGTAATGGAATAACGGGTACACCCTGGGCGGAGAACTCCTCATCATTAATTTCAATCAATTGTAATTGCGGAGTTCCCGGGTATTTGAATTTTTCGAAAGCATAGTAAAACTCAACTTCAAGCTGACGAAGTACACTGGATGTACCATACACAGGCATATCGGCATTTTGTAAAAAATTAAATGCTCTCACATCATCCAATCCTGCAATGTGGTCTTTATGGGCATGGGTAAAGATAATCCCGTCCAATTTTTGAATTCGTTCCCTTAGCATCTGCTGACGAAAGTCTGGCCCGCTGTCAATTACAATACCTTTCCCATCAACCTGCAGATAAAGGGATGATCTTAGTCTTTTGTCACGGTAATCAAGGGATCGGCAAACATCGCATTCGCAGCCAATAACGGGCACACCTTGTGAGGTTCCTGTGCCCAGAAAGGTGACTTTCATCGTCACCGGATTATTGTTTTACTTCGGCCTGAACAAGTTCTTCGTATAATTTCAGGCTTTTTTCTGAAAACCGGGTGGTATCCAATTCCAGATTTTTGAGAATCTCAAATAACGCGTTTATTTTTCCTTCTGTCGTGAAGAACTTATTGACAATCATAATCTTCTGCTCTTTTAATAAGCAATAACCAGACTTAAAGTTTCCCTTTTCATACCGTAGGATGTAGTCTGATTCCGCGATAAGGTCCTCTAGTTTAGTGAGGAATTGATTGGTATACTTAATCATTCGTAGTGGCGAATTTTTGTCGTGCAAGATAAGGATTTTAGTTATTAGTCCATAGTCCATAGTCAATGGTGGGCGGCCGACTGATGACTAAATAATTACTTTTGTAAAGTGAATTCAAAGAAGCTTATCGTAATTGCAGGCCCTACCGCAGTAGGAAAGACCGAAATAGCTTTGCGTCTGGCTGAATATTTCCGGACAGAAATAATCTCGGCTGATTCCCGTCAGATTTATAAAGAATTGGAAATTGGTACGGCAAAACCAACTCTGGAAGAGTTGAGTCGCGTTCCTCATCATTTTATAAATACTCATTCCGTTGGGCAGTCCTACGATGCTGGGGCTTACGGAAGGGATGCTTTAGCACTTATTCATTCTTTGTTTATAAAATACAACACCTTGGTCTTGTGTGGAGGGTCAGGCTTGTATATAAAGGCTGTACTTGAAGGATTTGATGAGATGCCTGAGATACCACCAGGTATCCGGGATCAGATAATAACCGAGTATAAATTGAAAGGGCTTGAATGGTTGCAACAAGAGACGAAGGAAATCGACCCTGATTATTTTGAACAGGTTGATATTAAAAATCCGCACAGACTAATAAGAACGCTTGAATTATTTAAGGCTTCCGGCCAAAAGATGAGTCAATTGAGGGTAAAGGAGAAACGGACCCATCACTTCGAAGTAGTTAAAATCGGATTGGAATTGGAGCGTGAACAACTCTATACCCGAATTGATACCCGTATGGACGTAATGATTGAAAAAGGATTATTTAGTGAAGCTGAGCATTTTTTTCCAAATCGGAATCTGAACGCGTTGCAAACCGTAGGCTATCGTGAGATATTTGATTACTTCGAAGGTAAGTACGATAAAGAGGAGGCGATTCGGTTGTTGAAACGAAACACCCGTAGATATGCTAAGCGACAACTAACCTGGTTTAAACGCGACCCTAAAATTCATTGGTTCAGGCCTGAGCAATTGGATGAGATGGTAAGATTAGTTGAAAATGGATAATGGACAATTGATAATTTTGTTCGGGTACGCATTTGTATACATTTATAGTTAATGATTGTCAATTGTTCATTTTCAATTGTCAACTGGAATTAAGCAATGAGTAATAAAAAGGTTCTGATTATAACTTATTATTGGCCCCCTTCCGGGGGAAGTGGGGTACAGCGATGGCTGAAGTTTGTCAAGTATTTAGTAAAGGCCGGATGGGAACCTATTGTATTTACTCCTGAAAATCCTTCATTTACTATTCAGGATCAGTCCTTACAAAAAGATGTTCCCGCCTCTGTCGAAGTAATTAAGTTTCCCATTTGGGAACCGTACCAGTTGTTTTTCAAGATGTCGGCACTGTTTGGGAATAAAAATGTTCAACAAACAGATTTTATTTCAACCGGAAAGAAGCCTTTTTTTAAAAGCATTAGCACGTGGATCCGGGGTAATTTTTTTATTCCAGATGCACGCGTCTTTTGGGTGAAACCCTCGGTGGAATATCTGACCGACTTTATAACCAGGAACAGCGTTGATAAAATTATTACTACTGGTCCACCCCATAGCATTCATCTTATTGGTTTGGGGTTAAAGAAATTGAACCCGAAACTAAAGTGGCTTGCTGATTTCAGAGATCCCTGGAGCGAATGGGATTTGTTGGACACCTTGTCATTAACATCGTTGGCACGAAGGAGACATCAGAATCTCGAAAGGCAAGTATTGACAAGGGCTGATCGTGTGATCACGATTGCTCCCTATCATGTGAATCGATTTGAGGTATTAAGCGGCAGAAATGTTGATTTGATTACCAATGGATATGATGAAGATGATTTTAAAGGAATTGTTTCAGTGAAAACAAGGACATTCACAATTCGGCATGTTGGTGTCGTAGATGAATTGCGGGACCCAAAGCCAGTAATGGAAGCAGTTAAGCTAATCTGTCAATCTGATTCTGAATTTGCAAGCCAGGTTACAATTGAGTTTGTGGGCAAGGTGAACACAGCTTTTAAAACTTTTGTTCAAAATGATCAGCAACTTTCAGGAATGACCAGATTTCTGGATCAGGTGCCACATGATAAACTGCTTGAGTTGTATGGTTCAACAGATCTTCAGTTGCTGGTATTGGCCCACACGGCTATTGCTCCTGGAAACCTGCCCGGAAAATTCTTCGAATACCTCGCGTCTGGTAAACCCATATTGGGGATTGGCCCGGTGCAAGGGGATGCTGCTGAGATTTTACGACAAACCAGTGCCGGGGTAATCAAAGATAGAGAGGATTGCGAGGGAATTAAAGATGAACTGTTACGATATTATAAATATTGGAAAAATGCTAAAGGCCCTTCTACAGAAGACATTCAATTATACTCCAGATACCAATTAACGAATAAGTTGATTTCAGTATTGGATAAAATGTAAGATGTCCTCAAGGGCGCTTTGTCCGGTTTATAATTTTCCAATCTAAAGTTCTCATGGGATTACTCAAAAGCTTAATTGAATTAAGTTGTGGTTTTATCGAGAGGCAAACTGATTGAATAAAATGTTCCTGTTGAGTTAGATTCAACTTTAATTTGACCAGACAGCGAATCTACCCGGGATTGAATATTACTTAATCCCAGTCCCGGTTTAATGTTGTAAAGGTTAAATCCAACTCCATTATCACGATAGATAATCTCAATAGACTGGGTGGAGACGTTCAGGGCTATAGAAATTTTGTCGCAATGAGAATGCTTAATGGAATTGGTTATTAACTCCTGAATGATCCGGAAGACCATGGATCCAATCTGCTGATCTTTAATCTCTTCACCCAGTGCTTCAAACTTAATAGCAACCGGGTGGTTTTTGCATATCATTGAAATGTAGTTCTGCAATCCGGCAGATAATCCAAAAAGTTTAAGCCCTGGGGGAGTTAACCCGTAAATGATGTCTTTAATTTCAGAAATAGTTTTTTGAATATGGGTTTCAATTTCCAGAGCATCTTTTTCGTCAATTTTACTTGCAATGCGATTTGCCATCAGTTTGATGGAGACCAGGTCAATGCTAATACCATCATGGAGGTCTTTTGCAATTCTGGTTCGCTCGCGCTCAGTTGCTTCAATTTCTGCGTTAAGCAACTTCTTTTGTTGTTCATTAATTACACCCAGATAGGCATTCTTTTCCTTATATCGTGCAACTCTTACTTTGTAAACAACCACTCCTATAGTCAATACAAAAAGTGCTGTTGCTGACCGGAAGTACCAGGTGTTCCACCAGGGTGGGTTTACATCAAAGGGTAGACTTAGGGCCTGATTCCAATTTTCTTTATCCACAGAATATTCAAGGGTTAAATTATATTCTCCAGGGGTTATGGATTGAAGGTCTATTGACCGGGAGGAGATTTCTGTCCAATCATTGTTTTTTGAGATTCGATAACGAGTATAGATATTTTGATTATGGAATGAAATGAATCCGAAATCCAATTGAATAGTACTTTTGTAGTCAATCTTAATCCTTGTATTTTTCCCAACTTCATCTGGTTTTCGCAATTCATAATAGAATATAGGTTTTGATTTGCCCACGTCCATTTTAGTGGGAATAATTTTAATGCTATAGTCTGAGACTGCCCAGATTGAACTATCCGTTACGTTAAAAAAGTTGATTCGCTCGTTAGGAAATTCATTTGATATGTTTTTATAAAATTGAATTTTATTACTTTTTAATAATTTATAACTTAACGCAAGTAGGCCCTTTTCTGACGACATCCATAATAGCGAGTCTTTTCTTTGAAGATAATACACATCATTTGCTATGAAGTTATTTTTTGTAGTAAATGATGTTATTTCTAAGGAATTTTTCTTAATGAGATGAAATCCATTTCCAATTGTTCCGACCATAACAAACTCATCATCAAAGGGTATTATGGATGTTATTTTTGAATTTGAAAGCATTGCGGGCTTGTTGATCAGGTTAGTTTTTGAATCAAAGATTTCCACTCCTGTGCGCCCGGAAGTATACAAGTTGGAATTTTCGTTAAGGATTTTTATGTGGAGAGAACTTGTAATGGCATACTCTGAACTACCACTAATTTTGAATTTTGTTAATCTCAATCCCCCAACAGCCCATATCATGGAATCAGATTCCGAGCTAAAGCTAGTGTATGATCCAGCTATCTTCTTTTTTACTTTACCGGTTTTCAGATCGAGGATCGATGTATTTTGGGTAGAAGCCCATAATTGATTTTGAGCATCAATGAAAAGAGACCGGGTTGGCGGTGTAAGATTTTTCTTCCATAGAAGTTTTCCGCTTTTGAGATCATAAGTAGAAACGATTCCTAATTGATCACCGATAACGGCATATTTTGAATTGAATGTTGCGAATCGGATCTTGGCTTCAAGGTTGATGATAACCGTTTCGAGGTTTGAAGTAAAATATATTCCATCTTCAAGGGTGCTAAACCAAAAATTACCCTCCAAATCCTGAAGTACTTTTGTAATAGATAGGTTGGTTAGAATAGCTAATTTGTTGGATACGCTATAGTCTCCTGAAAGCCTGTCAACCCCTTGATTTGCATAACCTACCCAATAATAGCCTTCGAGATCTTTTGAAAGACTTATTATTGGCGCCCGGCCGCTAAACACTTTTCTCAGAAGCGAACCATTGAATTCAAAAATGTCAGAATTTATTGTAATTAATGTCTTGGTTTCATCTTGCAATCCACAAACAACTTTGTTATGTGTTAGAGTGTCAGTTAATTGAATTGAATAATATTTATCATTAATATAGACTCTCCTTACCCGATTTGATAGCCCATTCAAACCGTAAAGTAATTTCTTGTTGGGTGTGGTTTTTAGAGCGAGTTCATGCTTACCTATCTCTTCTTTCACAATTTCTCCATTGGAATGGATTCTCGCTAAAAATCTTTCGGTTGAAATGTGAATTTCGTTATTGTATGAATATAGCGTGTATACAAGGTTATTCTCTATGAGTTTCTGTAATTGATCACTCCATTTAATTGAGTGTATTTTATTCCTTTCGTGATAAGATATTTTTCCAGAGTATGTTCTAAACCAAAGCCGCTGTTGCTCATCCTCGCTAAATCCAAAAACCACTGGATCGCTCAATCCATCCTTTACTGTTAAAATTTTCATCTCATATCCATCAAATTTTACAACACCATGGTCTGTCGCAAACCATATAAATCCATGACTATCCTGAAATACTTCATAGACTTCAGAACTCGGTAACCCTTCGCGAATTGAGTAATTTATTAACCTGGTATTTTGCGCAAAGGCAAATGTTAAAGACAGTAAAAAGTATACTGTAAAAAATGTGACGTAGCGAATTAATCCGTTAATGGAATTACAAGGATTGATTATAACGGAAGGCACGCAGTTGTTGATAGGAAAACAGAATACCTAAGATATATAAATTTTACTAATTTGTAGCTCTATACTTTTTTTCTAAAAAGATTAATTCCCTTTTGGAGTAAGGTATTTGTTTCTGGAGAAACTTTTGTTATGACAATAGAACTTCCAAAAATTATACTTATCACGGCAGATCGTAAGCCAATATCGAGAAGAATATTTTCTACTTTGGGCAGTATGGAATTGACCAGCAAAGCTATTAAAGCGATCCCGATGACTATGGCGGTAGTCAGCTCAAAAGGCTGTATTCGAAATTTATAGTAAATGAAAACAAACTTAATAATATTAAATGTTATTAGTGCAAAAGAACTTCCCCAGGCAGCTCCTTCAATTCCATAACGTGGGATCAGAATGTTGTTAGAAATAATTACAATAGTAGCTAAGGCTAAAATTAAAATAATATTGAATCGGTAATATTTGGATAGTACAATGATTTCACTGCTTGGTCCAAAAAGCATATCCATCAGTTTACCAAAACCAACAATAATTACCACCCATTTGCCTAATGCATAAGTTTCTCCTTTGGGCATCAGGTTAAATATGTTATCCAGATTGATCCAAATACCAATCAGAAGTAAAACCCCAATTATTAATTGATTGATGGAAGTTTTACGATAAAGATTGGCGACTTCTTTTATTTCATTTTGTTCAAAGGCTTTTGCAATAAGCGGCATAATGATCTGGCTCAAAGCTCGCTTGGGTATTTCTATTACCGTGGCCATGTAAAAAGCTGTTGTATAAATAGCGTTGGCGCTCAGTCCCAGTATTGCCGAAACCATCATACTATCAATTTTGCCAATTAGAATTAATCCCGCCATACCTGCAAAACTCAGCAGACTGTACTTGAACAATTCCGGAAATTTAGTTTGATCAAGTGCGTTGAAATTGGTTTGTAATGAGATTTCGCCTTGCCTCCATAAATAAAAAAGTAAAATTAAAAGCCAAAGTAAATAGCCGAGTACTGAGCAGATAATGAACTGATTAAAGGTGATGAATCCAGCGAAATAGAATAAAACCAGAACTGAAAGGAAGAGGCGGGCCATTACCTCGCGCAGCAGGTTGGGTACAACAGTTTTCAAAAGGGACCTCGAAAAAGCTTCGAGCACGGCAATCATTACGAGTAGAAGCGTTAGCCAAAGTACCAGGGATGCATATTGAATGATTTCTTTTGCGTTGTCCTGAAAGTAGGATAACAGCGGGGTTTCAAAAACCTTGAATACAAGAAAGAAGATACCAAACCCTGCCAGCGCCATCAGGGCCATGAGGGTGATAAATGTGTGCGAGGTTCTTTGATCCTTCACCAGTTGTGGATAGAACCGAAAGATGCTTTGTGTTAAACCAAACTGGGCAAAAGGCGTGAATAGGATTGCTGCATCCTGGATGGTCCTGAAAAGTCCAACTTGTTCAAGTGAGAGAAACTTTGGATACAGATAAAGTAAATTAATGTAGCCAATCACAATTCCTAAGTAGGAGATAATGGTGGAATAAATGCTTTGGCGGATGACGAGGCCCATTCGTTATGGCTACTTTAGCAGATTCTGCACAAGATCGTTTAAAATAATCTTATTTTTTTCGGCAGAAAGTTCTTTGGCACATTTATCAGATTGATTTTTGAAGAATAGAATTTCCTCAGTCGTCAGCGAATTTATCTTTTTAGCTAGAGACAGGGATGTAAAATCATCAGCAACAACTCCTAGTTTATAGGTATTGACAATGTTTGCCATTTCTGGAGTAGGGCCAATCGCGATTGCCAATCTTGCCTGAATAAAGTCAAATAACTTGTTGGGAAGAGTGTTAGCGTAATTGAAGTTTATGGGGGGGAGTAAGAAAACCCCAATGTCATAAGGATGGATAAAGTTCACCACCCCAGAACTTTTTACAGGGGGTACTATCGTAATTCGTGAATTATTCTTTATCGAGTCCTTCAGTGTACTCAAATAACTTCGTGTTTTTTTATTAGCAATGGTTGGAGTAAGTAACATAAGGTCGAGTGTAAATCGATTGTCAAGAAATTCCATCATCTCAATCATGATTTCCAACTGTCGCGATGGATTGGCTGCACCATGATGAATCAATCGGATCTTTTTCCCATCCACGGGAGTGGGAGAAAGGTTAGCGAAGTAATTCGCATTGGTTACAACAATTGGTTTTACAGGATAATGAGTCGCATATTCTTTAGCAAGTCCACTTCCCACGGTGATCATTTGATCGACCATTGGAAGATATCTTTTACAGAGATATTTATTAAATCGTTGAAAGAAAATTCTCCACACCAATTTGTCTTCGAAATGTCGTGGGGCAAACTCGTGTGCATCGAAAAGAATTTTTTCTGTCTTTTTGATTTTAAAGGCGAGGGGAAGGCTTTCAATATCATTGGCAATGATGAGATCAAAGTTTCTTCTTTCCAACTGCTTTCGTAAAACCGGGAAATCATAAATTACTTTATAAGCTGCTTCAAATAAACCTGAGAGCAATAGGATTGAGCCTATTGCCTTTTGCAAGGGTCGGGGCTTTATCCTTTTAATATAAAATATTTCATTTGTCTCAGTTTTAGGGGCATCAAAACAGGCTATGGTTAATAGGTATCTTTCCGATAGAAAATCAATTTGCCTTGCTACGCGGGCATCATGATTCAGGTCACTGAAAGCCAAAATCAGAATTCTTTTCATTTCTTTTTTCGGGCTTCAACAATATAATATCGAGGGGTAAATAACCTCAGGATAGGCCTGATGCCATTGATCTTTGTAGGGCTGGTCCATTTTTCTCTCCGTACAATCTCCCAGCCAGCCTTTTCAAGCAGCCAATCAAACTGCCAGTCTTCAAACTCATGAAAGTGTTGGTCCCAACGGTCGTTTTTATTTCTATAAGCTTTTGCAAACCAGAGTCGAAGAGGAACACTGGCAATTAGGCGATCTGACTTAATTGCTTTCAAAACGCCTAACGGATTAAGAAGGTGCTCAAATATTTCGAAAGCTGTAGTTATATCGGACGTATATTGGGAGACTGATTCGGGATTTTCATCAAAGTCTTCGCCTTTTGTATTCATTACATTAAACCCTTTATTCGATAATAATTCTGAAAAAGGATTTTTTGTACCAAGATCAAGGATAGTTTGCCCCTCCATTAAAGTGGGTTGGATAAACTGCCATGTCTTACTATATCTTCTTGTTTTTGTTTGTGAAGGCTTATATGTATCAGCTGACATAATTCAGGAACTTTTCGTACTAAGAAATTTAATTTTTTATTTCTCGCAAAGAAAGGGAATTTTGCAGCCGGAATAAACTGTAAATGAAAATTACCCTGATTGCCGGTGCCCGGCCCAACTTCATGAAAATTGCCCCTATGATCCGGGCGATTGAAAATGCGCAGAAGTCTGGTAAGTCAATTCAATATCGACTTGTTCACACGGGTCAGCATTATGATGATAAACTAAGTAAGATTTTTTTTGAACAACTCGAAATTCCGGAGCCTCATGTAAACCTGGGAGCAGGTTCAGGTACCCAGGCGGAACAGACGGCCCGTATTATGATTGAGTTCGAGAAAGATCTGATCGAAAATCCAACTGATTTGGTAATCGTTGTGGGGGATGTCACCTCAACGATGGCTTGCACGATCGTTGCTAAAAAACTTAATACAAAAGTAGCACATGTGGAAGGTGGTATCCGTTCATTTGATATGTCGATGCCAGAAGAAATTAATCGCATAGTCACCGATTCATTAGCAGACTACTATTTTACTACCTCTGAGGTAGCTAACCAGAATCTAAGAAAAAGTGGTGTTCCTGACAATCAGATCTTCTTTGTTGGAAATACCATGATCGATACGTTGTTGACTCAACTGCCTAAGACAAAAAGGCCGGAGAAGTGGGATGAATGGAATATAAAGCCAAAAGGATATATCGTATTAACTCTTCATAGACCCTCCAACGTAGATGATGCGGGTAAGTTTGCTAACTGGATGAAGGTAATTGATGCGGTTGGACTGCCCATTATTTTTCCAGTCCATCCCAGAACGCAAAAGAACTTTTCTAAACTGAGTGCCAAGCCAGCTAATATCATAGCCTGTGATCCGCTCAGTTACCTTGAATTTATATACCTCATCAAAGAATCGAGAGCAGTGATCACCGATTCCGGTGGTGTTCAGGAAGAGACTACTGTACTTGGAATTCCCTGCCTGACATTGAGAAACAATACCGAACGACCGGAAACTGTTACGGCAGGTACAAATGAAATGATCGGTGATGATTTTGTGGCGCTCAGCGAGGCCTTAAAAAACTAAACAGAGGAACCTGGAAGCAGGGTAGGATTCCTGAGTTGTGGGATGGCAGGACCTCGGAACGAATTGTTGCAAGATTATTACAACTTGGCTGATTTTATTCTTCCGGGATTATCTTTTAAAAAACCTTCCCACGATTTTCCTTTACTTTTTAAGGCACCATTTTGGTAATGATGGCAAACTGCCACTGCCAATGCATCCGAGGCATCCAATAATTTTGGCATTTCTTTGATGTTGAAAATCTGCATCAACATTTTGGCAACCTGCTCCTTGGATGCATTTCCATTTCCGGTTACCGACTGCTTTACTTTCTTGGGTGCATATTCTGTAATGGGCACTTCTCTATAAAGCGCTGCGGACATAGCCACTCCCTGGGCCCGCCCTAGTTTCAGCATAGACTGTACATTCTTGCCAAAGAAAGGTGCTTCCAGTGCGACTTCATCAGGCTTGAATTCATCCACCAGGGTGAGTACCCGGTCAAAAATCTTTTTCAGTCTCAACTCATGGGCTCCGTATTTCCCCATTTGAATTACCCCGAACTGAAGTAGTTTCACCTTACTTAATTGCACTAAAATAACAGCATAACCCATTACATTTGTGCCTGGGTCAAGCCCGAGAATAATCTTTTCGATGACAGGTTTTTTCTCAACTTTGCTCACGACTCAAACTTACAGAGAAACAGGCAATGCTGATTTATCTGCTCGCAATCTTTAGTGTTTATTTTATCTTTTTGATTTTGCTGATCTTAGGTTGGCAGGAAGCGACTACGAATTACGGAAAAGGGTTACCTAAGAATGAATTGGTCTCCGTGGTAGTTGCTGTAAGGAATGAAGAAGGAACTCTACCGGATTTGATAAACACCTTTGCCCGACAATCGTATCCCCATGATAAGATTGAGATAATTCTCGTTGATGATCATTCTACGGATCAATCACATTCCATGATTTCGGAGCTGCAGCGGAAGTATCCCATGTTGGCAATCAAAACGGCAACATGTTCCGGTACAGGTAAGAAAAGGGCTTTGACTGATGGAATCAGGATGGCAACCGGAGAAATAATTCTAACCACAGACGCTGATTGCCTCTTACCACCTAATTGGGTCATGGGCATGCTAAAATCATTTAGATCGAACACGAACATGGTGGTAGGTATGGTAAAAATAAAGTCGGATGACTCCTTCTTACACTCACTTCAGTTTTTAGAGTTTGCAAGTGTTATGGGAGCCGGAATTTCATTCTTAGGTTGGCGATTTCCCATCATGTGCAATGGCGCTAGTCTGGCTTTTCGAAAGAATATTTTTGAGGATGTGGGTGGCTACACTGGTAATTTTCATATTTCATCAGGTGATGATGAATTTTTGATGCGAAAGATTGAAAAAAAATACCCTGGCACTATTGAGGTTGTTTCGGAACCCGATTGTGTGGTTCGTACTCACGCTATGCATACCGTTAAAGAGTTTTTTCAACAAAGAATCAGATGGGCTGGAAAATGGAAAGCAAATGATTCCGTACTTGCCAGGATAATTGCTTTGTTCGTTTTGACTGCTCAGATTAGTTGGTTAATCATATTGGTCTCTCTGATGATTTCATTTAAGGTTGAATTAGCCATGATCATAATTATTAAGATTACGCTTGAAGGTATTTTTCTGTGGCGCATTTGTAAGTATTTCCATGAGGTGTTCCCAAAATCAGCATTTTTTGTTTTGCAAGTCCTTTATCCCCTGTATGTTATTTGTATTGGTACACTTGCCCAATTTAAAAAGTATAGTTGGAAGGACAGGGAATCCTCTTTTTCGCGTTAAGAGATTGTTAACAAGGGTAGGGTTGAGCATTTATTATTAAATTTACCCTACTTAGGCTATGAACGAGGTAGAATTAAAAAAACAGATTGAGAGGAAAGAGCTGGAGCTCAACGCATTATTGGAGATCACTCAATCGATCAACAATAATGTGCCTGAGGAGTCTTTATATAAGATTTTCAATTTTACGCTTCGTTCTAACCTGAATATCAAGAAGCTGGCTCTTTTCGTGTTGGATGAAATCTGGAATTGTAAAGTCAATTTTGGTACAAAAAATAATTTTCAAAAACTAAAACTTGACGATCGGTTCAAACTCATTAAAAACATTCATCGGATGGAAGAGTTTGATGAATGTGAATTTCATGAGTTTGATATGGTAATTCCGGTTGCCCATAAATCGGATACGCTGGCCCTGATTTTTGTTGGTGGTCTAAATAATAACAACAATCACGATCGGGACGAAAGCATCAAGTTTATACAGGCCCTCAGCAATATCATTATTGTTGCTATTGAGAATAAAAAGTTAGCGCGCAAGCAATTAGAACAGGAGGCTTTTAGAAAGGAGTTGGAAATTGCCAGTGATGTTCAGCAGTTTCTGTTTCCCGAACGCTTACCTTATACAGAACGTGTTAAAATGGAGGCCAGTTATTTACCTCATGATCTGGTTGGGGGCGATTACTATGATTATATACCTATCAATAAAAACCAATTCCTGATTTGTGTTGCTGATGTAAGTGGAAAAGGAATTCCGGCAGCTTTGATGATGTCGAACTTTCAGGCTTCATTGCGAACCTTGTTAAGACAAACACCCAATCTGAAAGAGATTGTAGAGGCGCTCAACTATCAGGTAATGGAAAACACGAAAGGCGAAAAGTTTATCACCTTCTTTGGAGCGATATATGATTTGAGTTTGAAGACGATGGTGTATGTAAATGCAGGTCATAATGCTCCTATTCTGTTTGACAAGAAAAATGGAATGCGATTGCTGGAGGAGGGTTCAACGGTTTTAGGTGCTATGAATCCACTTCCATTTATGAATGAAGGATTTGTAACCGACCTTGGTGACTTTACTCTTTTTGCCTATACGGATGGGCTTACCGAGACAGTGAACGAAGATGGAGAGGAGTTTGGCTTGAAATCATTGCTTGACTATTTTGAAAAGAACCACAGCAAGGATATTAGAACAATTCATCAGGATATTATTGTTGCTCTCGATGGTTTTAAAGGCCGCAACGGGTATCGGGATGATATTACCATGCTCACCTGCCGGGTTGAATAAAGAATTTGAAATGTTGAATTTCAAAACTTGAAATGATCCCATTCCAAACGCCTTTTTTTCTACCTTGGTTATTTCCAGATTTAGTTTGGAAGATCCCAACGAAAGAAAAAAATATCTTTCTCACATTCGATGATGGACCTGTGCCTGGCCCTACCGAGTTTGTTTTAGCGACTCTAAAAAAATTTGATGCACGGGCTACCTTCTTTTGTATTGGTGATAATGTACGGAAGCATCCTGCTGTATTCACAAAAATTATTGAATCTGGGCATTCAATTGGCAACCACACATTCAATCACCTTAAGGGCTGGAATTATTCAACTAAAGATTATCTGGCTAACATAGAATTATGCGCTGATCAAATAGTATCTGGTCATAAACCGCTGTCGTCTGTTGATAGTCGACTTTTCCGGCCACCCTACGGACGAATCACACGAAATCAGATCAAGTCACTGAAGGAAAGTTATAAAATTATAATGTGGGATGTCCTTACTCATGATTATTCCCAATCTATGTCCCCGGAAAGATGTCTCAACAGATCGATCAAAGCAACACGACCAGGATCTATTGTTGTTTTTCATGATAGTTTAAAGGCCGAAGCTAATCTTACACATACACTTCCACGTTACCTCGACCATTTTTCTAATCAAGGGTTTGTTTTTTCTGCTCTTTGATGGCTGTGTCAGGTTCTGATACCTTTGCAACATGCCTGAAATCAGCAAGCATATTTTGTTAGCCGTACTTGATTGGGGGTTGGGCCATGCTACCCGCTGCATTCCGGTAATCAACTCTTTGTTAAATCGGGGTTGTAAAGTTTCAATTGCCGGCAACGGTCAATCGTTGCTTCTACTGAAGCAGGAATTTCCACACTTGAATTTCCACGAACTTGAATCTTATAAGGTTGAGTATTCTTCTTCCTTGCCCTTTATGGTGAAAGTCTTCTTGCAGCTTCCAAAATTTATGAATGCAATAAGAAAGGAGCATAGGCAAATAGAACTCCTTATCTCACAACATAAAATTGATGGAGTGATATCAGATAACAGGTATGGCTGCTGGTCAGGCCAGGTTCCCTGTGTGTTTATAACGCATCAGGTTAATTTGATTATGCCGGCCTCCTTTAAATGGTTAGGTGCAGCTCTTAATTTTTTTAATCACCGGTTAATCAAGCGTTTTGATACCTGTTGGGTTCCGGATTCCGGTCACGAACGGATTACTGGTCCACTTACTGTACCGGGCAAATTAAAAGTCCGTTTTGTAGGTATGCTATCAAGATTAAAGAAAAGCGATGTTCAGGTTGATGAAGATTTGATTTTGGGAGTAATTTCAGGTCCTGAGCCTCAACGTCAGATCCTTGAATCTATACTAGAACATCAAATGTCAGAACAAACCAGGAGATGTATAATCGTTCGTGGTATTATTTCAGGAGAGGAGAAAAAGAATTCCCGGATAACTTTCATCAATCATGTAAGTGGGAGAGAACTGGGAGAGTTAATTCAAAACGCTGGAATCCTGATCACCCGCAGTGGTTATAGCACAGTGATGGATTTAACAAGACTAGAAAAGAAAAATGTAATTCTGATTCCAACCCCGGGCCAAACCGAGCAGGAATATTTAGCCGAAGAGTTGGACCGGAGAAAGATCGCTTTACGTCAACTTCAATCGGATTTTGACTTAAACACGGCCATCGTGAAGGTTAAGGAGTATAAGGGTTTTGAAGACACTGATCCAGAAACTAATTTGCTCATCAATGCTGTTGACCAACTCCTTCAAATGGAAAAAATAAAGTGATGAATTTCTGGATTGATACACATGCACATATTTATTCGGATGAATTCAATCAGGACCGTGAGGATGTATTGAGTCATTGTAAGGATTTGGATGTGACGAGAATATACATGCCTAACGTGGATCATACTACCATTGATGCAATGCTGGAAGTTGAACATAAACATCCTCAGCAATGCATTGCCATGATGGGTCTTCATCCATGTTCGGTGAAAAGAGATTTTGAAAAGGAACTATATCGGGTGGAGGAGTGGCTTTCGAAAAGAAAGTTTGCGGCTATTGGAGAGATGGGCACAGATTTGTATTGGGATAAAACACATTGGGCGCAACAAACTGAATCCTTTAGAATTCAAATAGGTTGGGCAAAAAAGTATAATCTCCCGGTGGTGATTCATTGTCGGGAGTCGATTGATCAGACTATTGAATTGTTAGCTCCCCTGGCTGATGGAAAATTGAAAGGTGTTTTTCATTGCTTTTCAGGTAGCTTTGAACAGGCTAAGAAAATTACTTCGATGGGTTTTTATCTGGGTTTAGGGGGTGTAGCTACCTTCAAGAATGGGGGCTTGGATAAAGTGATCCCTGATTTGGATTTGGAAAACCTGGTTCTGGAAACGGATAGTCCTTATCTCTCCCCAGTGCCGCATCGTGGGAAGCGCAATACACCAGAGTATATTCCATTGATCGCCCAGAAGATTTCGGAACTTAAGAAGATTACACTCGAAGAGTTAAGGAGCATCACTACAACAAATGCAATCCGATTATTTAAATAAAGCATGAGTTATAAAAGAATAAGTATCAATACTGCTTTGCCCGGAAAACCAAAATCACGGGTGATGATCATTTATACCGGAGGGACCTTTGGAATGACCTATGATGTTGCTGGAGTATTAATACCTTTCGATTTTTCATTAATTCTGGAACAATTGCCAACGCTACGCAATTTGTTCCTTGATATCACAGTGATCTCATTTGATCAACCTGTAGATTCTTCCAATATCCAACCCATTCATTGGCAGATGATTGGAGAAATAATTTTTGAAAACTATAAGGATCAGGATGGCTTTGTAGTTTTACATGGCACCGATACAATGGCCTTTACAGCTTCAGCTATTAGTTTCATGTTGCCCGGGCTTGCCAAGCCTGTCATCTTCACAGGTGCCCAATTACCTATCAGCGAACCCCGTTCTGATGCCCGCGAAAATTTGATTACAGCCTTGGAAATCGCTTCAGCAAAAGCAGGGGGTAAACCAGTTGTGCCCGAAGTCTGTATCTACTTTGATTATGAACTTTTGAGGGGAAGCCGCTCTAAAAAAGTGGAAAGTATGCACTTCGATGCCTTTGAATCAGAAAATTACCCCTCTCTGGCGACTGCGGGAGTTAAAATAGATTACAACTATAGTGCTATCAGTAAACCTGTCAGCGAAGAAGTTAGGTTGTTAAAGCGTTTTGACTCGAACATTTCTATTTTGAAATTATTTCCCGGCATTGACAAACGAACCGTTGAAGCCATCCTCCATACCGAAGGGTTGAAAGCAGTTATTTTGGAGACCTTTGGATCTGGCAATGCTCCTTCTTCACATTGGTTTATTGAAACTTTGAAATTAGCAATCAAGCGAGGTATTTTGATTCTAAACATTTCGCAATGCCCCGGAGGTATGGTTGTTCAAGGAAGATATGAAACCAGTAAGTCTCTTGCAGAGGTCGGTGTTATTAGCGGAGGCGATATGACAATGGAAGCAGCCGTAACAAAGTTGATGGTCCTTTTGGGTGAGTTTGGATCTACACAGACTTCAGGGATGATAAGTAAACCTTTGGCAGGCGAAATTAGTTACTAACCAACATTAGCTTGTAGCCCACTATGAATTAATAGATCATTGGTTGACCCCAATGTAAATGAAATTTGATTTAAGGCTCTTAAGAATATATGCAAACCACATATACTCATTGAATGGTTGGCCGGCCAAACGAAGCTATAGCAAGGTGGGTGCGTGGTAAGCGCAGTTTGGCGGAGAGGGCGGCTGACTGCGCTGAAAGCTTCGTCAGCTAAAGGATTCTATTCTTAAGTATGGCTTTACCTGATCCAGTTTTAAAATATTGCTCGAGTTCCCTTGCCTTGGTTTCAGTTTTTACAGCTACATAAGCCAGGATTTCAAAAGGGGCATAGGGCATTGTGGATAGAGACTTTAAATCATTATGCTCCTGAAGCCTGCGGTTAAGATCATTGGTTGACCCAATGTAAATGAAATCTGATTTAAGGCTCTTAAGGATGTATACAAACCACATATCCTCATTAAATGATTGGCCGGCCAAACGAAGCTATAGCAAGGTGGGTGCGTGGTAAGCGCAGTTTGGCGGAGAGGGCGGGATTCGAACCCGCGATACCCTTTCAGGTATACACACTTTCCAGGCGTGCTCCTTCAACCACTCGGACACCTCTCCAAAAAAAGCCCACAAAGAAATAGATTAATATTCCTGAATCAAAGCCAGTATTGGTTCATTTTGGATTGAACCTTAAGTTTATTTTGAGTTAAACAAGATGGGTTATTCTGTGACTAACGGACGTATTTTGAATTCTATGGCGGAAAGCATGAAGCTATCGAGAGAATTTCAGTTTTTTTTTTTAAAATCTTGTTTGTGATTCAGCAAAAGCTTTAAATTTGGCCACTTCAAGTATATCTAAACCTTAAACCATGAAAAAATTACTTACGATCTTAGCTTTTCTGGGGGTAATGGCATTCGGTGCCTCCAAAGCCTATGCACAAACTCAGGATTCAACTCAAGCCGCTACGGAAGAAGTTGCTCCCGCTGAAGATGCAACGGCCGATGAATCAGCAGTCGCTGACGAAGAACTCTCTTTCCATCAAGGTGTCAAAGAAAAATTCATTGAAGGTGGTCCTCCATTTATGTGGCCAATCCTCATCTGTTTGATTTTGGGTCTTGCTGTAGCCATTGAACGCATTATTACCTTGAACCTAGCTACAACCAATACAAAAAAATTACTGAGTCAAATTGAAGATGCCCTTGCTAAGGGTGGCATTGAAGCGGCTAAAGAGGTAACCAAAAATACAAAGGGTCCTGTTGCTTCTATCTTTACTCAAGGTCTTATGAGATCTTCAGAAGGTATTGACATGGTGGAGAAGTCAATCGTTTCTTATGGTGGTGTTGAAATGGCTCGCTTGGAAAGAGGCTTGATCTGGATCTCGTTGTTCATTTCACTCGGACCCATGCTTGGTTTCTTTGGAACAGTAATCGGGATGGTGGGTGCATTTGATGCTATTGAAGCGGCTGGTGATATTTCTCCCCAGGTTGTTGCCGGTGGTATGAAAGTGGCTTTGATTACAACCGTTGGTGGTCTTATTGTAGGTATGGTGCTTCAGGTTCTTTATAACTATCTTGTCTCCAAGATTGATAGCCTGGTGAACTCTATGGAAGATGCATCAATCAGTTTGATTGATATATTGGTTAAGCACAAACTTTCTAAATAAGGTGCTCTATGGAAAGTTATGATATCGGACTTTATATTGCCTACGTATTAACCATTGTTGCAATAGGAGCAGCCGTAGTACTTCCGCTCATCAATGCGATCAAATCCCCTGCGGGACTGGTTAAGTCTTTGGCAAGTATGGGAGGGTTGGTGGTTATTTTTATCATTGCCTATGCAGTTTCCGGTTCAGAAGTGACTACTAAAGCAGCGGCAGCTGGTGTAGATGCCACATCTTCTAAATTAATCGGAGCAGGTCTTACAATGTTTTATATTGTAATGATAGTGGCTGTGGTTGGTGTAGTTTACTCTGAAATTAATAAAGCTTTTAAATAATGGCTCGCTCAACACCAGAAATACCTAATGCATCGATGGCAGATATAGCCTTCCTGCTTTTAACTTTCTTTCTGGTTACTACAACTATGCCCAATAATAGGGGTCTTAGTATTGCGCTACCTCCACCCCCTGAGGCAACTCCGCCTGAGGATGTGAAGATTCAGGAGCGGAATATGTTTAAGATTCAGATTAACTCCTCTGACGCACTACTTGTTGAAGGAGAACCCCGGGAGGATATTAGTAATCTGAAAGAAGAGATTAAGGATTTTATTCTCAACAATGGTAGAAATCCAGCTAGTTCAGATAATCCTGAAAAAGCCATAGTTTCTTTCAAGACTGACCGTGGGACAAGCCATAAGCGTTTTATTGAGCTCTTGGATATCATTCAAGGTGCTTATTATGATATCTATGCTGAACAGGCGGGAGTTACAAATGCCAAGTTCAGGGATGCTGCCTCGGATTTGTCAATAGCTGAAAATAAGGCTATTTATGAAAAAGGCAGAGCCGGTATTCCACTGAATATTTCAATCGCTGATCCTTCTAAAATTGGTAACTAAAAAATACTATGTCAAAATTTAAGAAAAAGACGGAAGTAAAGCAGGACATACCTACCTCGTCAATGCCTGATGTGGTGTTCATGCTTTTGTTCTTCTTTATGGTGACAACCGAATTGAGAAAGACCTCAATCGAGGTTAGACAGCAGATCCCGCGTGCTACTCAGTTAAGAAAATTGATGCGCAAAGGACTGGTTGCTAATCTTTATATTGGTGAACCAACAAAGGTTGCGCAATTTGGTAAGGAGCCAAAAATTCAAGCTGATGATGTATTTATCGATACAAAGGATATCATCCGCTGGGTGAATGAACAAAAGAGTAAACTTGATGAAATCGAACGCGATCAATTAACGGTTGCGTTAAAAGTCGACAAGGATGCTAAACGAGGAATTATCTCTGATGTAGAAACCGAGTTGAGAAAAGCAAACGCTAGAAAGCTACTATACTCTGCATTGGAGGAAAGTGAAAGAGATAGAAATTAGTTGATTATTTTCATGGTAATATAAATAGCCTTCCAGTCTTTGGAAGGCTATTTCTTTTTTATGAGTTCAATCGCAGCTTTACATAATCCGAAAACAATAAACGCCTGGTGCATGTATGACTGGGCCAATTCGGTTTATAATCTGGTTATTACCACTACCTTTTTTCCAATTTATTTTGCAGGAATTACTAAATCAGCGTATGGCGAATATTCAGTGCCCTTCTTAGGTAGGACATTCAAGAATACTTCTCTTTACGATTATTCCCTGGCATTTGCCTATCTCACTATTGCCATCCTGCTTCCAATTCTTTCTTCGATTGCTGACTCCCGGGGAAATAAGAAGAAGTTTATGCAGTTCTTCTGCTATTTGGGAGCTATTTCCTGCATGGCATTATTCTGGTTTAAAGGTCCACAGCCCAATGTTTTGTGGGGTGTAGGCTTCTTTATACTGGCGGCCATTGGTTTTGTAGGTAGCTTAGTCTTTTACAACTCTTATTTGCCTGAAATTGCAGAACCTGAAGAAAGAGATTGGATTAGTGCGCGTGGCTTTTCTATGGGCTATGCCGGGAGTGTAATCCTTCAGTTGATTGGATTTGGCCTTGTTCTCTATTTTAGCGCTATGGGAGATCAGACTTCCGGTCCTCGCTATACGTTTTTACTCGTGGGGCTGTGGTGGATAGGGTTTGCTCAAATAACGTTTACTCATCTCCCAAACAATAAGCCACCAAAGACAAAACGATTGAAGGAAGTTTTTCAGACAGGCTTTGCTGAACTAAAAAAAGTTTGGGATCAGATAAAGCATCTTCCATTATTGAAATGGTTTCTGACAGCCTTTTTTTTCTATAGTATGGGAGTTCAAACCGTGATGCTGGCAGCTACCCTGTTCGGAAGTCACGCGCTGGGTCTGCCTACCGAAAAACTCATTATTACGGTTGTATTAATTCAATTGGTAGCAATTCCCGGCTCTATGCTGATGTCTTTTCTTTCTGGAAAACTGGGTAATATTCGCGTGTTAATGGGAGTGGTATTCTTCTGGATTATTGTCTGCCTATCTGCTTATACCGTTGCGAACTTGAAAGAGGAGGGAATCAATGTGGAGGTTTATTTTTATTTACTTGCTTTAGCCGTTGGCTTAGTGATGGGAGGTATCCAGGCGTTGAGCCGCAGCACCTACAGTAAGCTAATGCCTGAGACGAAAGACACAGCCTCTTTCTTTAGCTTTTATGATGTAACTGAGAAAATTGCTATTGTGATTGGCATCTTTACCTTCGGCTACATCGATGAAGTCTTTGGAATGAAAAATTCTGTGTTGATGCTAATAATTTTCTTTGTGTTAGGTTTTGCCGGACTGATGATGGCCCGCTATCAAGAACTTCGTACTAAAGCACAGATTAGTAACGAAGGTGTTTAACTGTTACTCCGTTATTGATAAGCTGTTTCAGCGACTCAATACCAATCTTAACATGCAGATCAACATAACTGGTGGTAACAACCTTGTCACTTGCTTCCGTTTTAATTCCGTCAACTACCATAGGTTGATCTGATACCAATAAAATGGCGCCTGCAGGAATTTCATTGTAGAAGGCAGTAGAGAAAATCGTAGCGGTTTCCATGTCGATAGCCATAGCCCGGATCTTTCGTAAATACTCTTTAAAGTGTTCGTCCCACTCCCAAACCCTTCGGTTGGTGGTGTAAACGGTTCCGGTCCAATAGTCCTGATTGTTATCCCGAATAGTGGTTGAAATTGCTTTCTGAAGTGCAAAGGCTGGTAAGGCGGGAACTTCTGCAGGGAAATAGTCATTGGAGGTTCCTTCACCCCGGATAGCAGCAATCGGAAGTATGAAATCTCCAAGGTCATTTTTCTTTTTAAGGCCTCCACACTTTCCCAAAAACAAACAAGCTTCTGGTTTAATGGCTGAAAGACAATCCATGATAGTTGCCGCATTGGGGCTACCCATGCCGAAATTGATGATGGTAATACCTCCCGCTGTAGCACTACGCATGGCCCGGTCCATTCCTTGGACTTCAACATCGTTCCACTCAGCAAACTTTTTTACATAATTATCGAAGTTGGTTAAGAGAATGTACTTGCCAAAGTCCTCCAGTTTAACACCCGTATAGCGCGGTAACCAGTTTTCAACAATTTCTTGTTTTGTTTTCATATCAGCTATTTATCTATTTTTAAGCATGTATAAGTTAAATCTCCCAGACTTTAACCCTACGTTACGTAAAGAGGAAGGCAAAGTATGGATTTTTGATATTATCCGAAAGAAGTATATCGTACTAACCCCGGAAGAATGGGTTAGGCAACATTTCGTTCATTATTTAATTGATCAGTTTAAATATCCGAGGTCACTCTTTCGGGTTGAGAGTGGCCTGACCTATAATAAACTTCAGAAAAGATCGGATATAGTTATCCACAACCGGCAAGGGAAACCATGGATGTTAATTGAATGTAAATCGCCTGTTATTAAGCTAACGCAAAAGGCATTTAATCAGGTTGCTGTTTACAATATGACGATCGGTGCAAGGTATGTAGCAGTCACTAATGGCATGGCTCAGTTTTGCTTTGAGGCAATTGATAAACCCGGGAGCGAGGTTAAATTTTTAGAATCATTCCCAGCCTTTGAATAAAAAAACCTTCCCAGGTCGGGAAGGCTCAATTTTAATCTATGAAAATCGTTAGTTCAATACCTCTTGCACATCTACAAATGGAAGGTTAAAAGCATCAGCTACGGCTTTATAAACAACTTTGCCCCCCACCACATTTAATCCCTTCTTTAAGTCTTCATGATCTTTACATGCTTTCTTCCAACCTAAATTGGCAAGCTTTAACGCATAAGGAAGTGTTGCATTGGTAAGGGCTAACGTAGAGGTGTATGGCACTGCTCCTGGCATGTTAGCAACGCAATAATGAACAATATCATCAATAATGTAGGTAGGATCTTCGTGCGTTGTGGGTTTACACGTTTCGATGCATCCACCCTGATCAACAGCCACATCGACCAAAACAGTACCAGGTCTCATTGTATTTAGCATATCGCGGGTGATAAGTTTAGGTGCTTTGGCGCCAGGTATCAATACCCCACCAACTATTAAATCATGAGTCTTAACCAGTTCACGAAGAACATAATCATTGGAGGCCATGGTATGTACATTCTTAGGCATTACGTCATCCAGGTAGCGGAGGCGATTCAGGTTTACATCAGTGATAATAACATCGGCTCCCATTCCGGCAGCTATTTTAGCTGCGTTGGTTCCAACAACACCACCTCCTAAAATCAAAACTTTGGCAGGCATCACACCGGGTACACCGCCTAATAAAATACCTCTTCCTTTAAGAGGCTTCTCCAGATACTTTGCACCTTCTTGAATGGCCATTCTTCCGGCAACTTCTGACATTGGGACAAGCAAAGGCAAACTTCTGTCTGGACGCTCTACTGTTTCATAGGCAAGACAAACAGCACCTGTTTTTATCATGGCGTGTGCCAACGGCTCGTAGGAGGCAAAGTGAAAATAGGTAAATACCAACTGGTCCTTTTTTATCAGACCATATTCCTGTTCGATTGGCTCCTTTACCTTAATGATCATTTCAGCAATACTGTAAACATCTTCCGCTTTAGGAAGAATTTTGGCTCCGGCACCAATATATTCCTGATCACTAAAGCCACTGCCTTCGCCAGCTTTCGTTTGTATATATACTGTATGGCCTTTTCTAATGAACTCCTGTGTGCCTGCCGGTGTTACCGCTACGCGGTTTTCATTATTCTTAATTTCTTTAGGAACTCCAATGATCATAATAGTAGATTTTTATTTTGGCAATTTGATATGGATTTTAGGGTCACGGGACCTTAAAACCCACGCAAAGATAGCATTCGGACACGATTGCGAGAGTTGTTTTAGCACTTTTTGAAGAATATGAATTCAGAATCAACATATGCCTTTTATGGCTCCTTACGAAGAGGAATGAGGTACCATGAAGAATTCAAGGTTAGCCTTAACTATCATCATAGTTTTTGGCTTAAGGGGTATAACTTATATTCACTGGGCCCATATCCGTGTGCAGTCAAATCAGATAATTCTAGCAATAAAATCCTGGTAGAAGTAATGAAGTTAGAAGATCCGAATGTGGAGAAAAAAATATTTAAGATTGAAATGGATGCAGGTTACTATTACACTGACATCTTGATTCAGAATAAACCAGTAGGAATCTTTCTTTTTGAAAGCGCAGCAAATTATCCTCAAGTTCCACATGGTGACTGGGTTAAATTCTTCGGTAGTTGAGCAAATTCCCAGTATTTTCTTCCGCAAAAATTTTTGCTTTGACCCCTCCTTTGATTTTACCTATTTTTGAAGATCAACCAACCCATTTACCGTGAGCCAGACAAAGACAATGGTTAGTGGATTAACCGCCAAGAAGATTTCCAGCTTGCTCACAGATTATAAGTTGGCTTGCGAGAGCCGTGAAGCAAGTTTATTGGGCCGCAAGGAAGTGTTCATGGGCAAGGCCAAGTTCGGAATTTTCGGTGATGGAAAAGAGCTTGCGCAAA
The DNA here is from genome assembly GCA_044229915.1 of Cyclobacteriaceae bacterium. GTDB lineage: Bacteria > Bacteroidota > Bacteroidia > Cytophagales > Cyclobacteriaceae > ELB16-189. Next base: position 81,895 of record JBGASB010000001.1, on the reverse strand, counting down.
TGGCAATGGCCAAGGTGTTTCGTCAGGGCGATCATCGTGCTGGTTATTATCGTGATCAGACTTTCATGCTGGCAATAGGTGAACTAACGCTGCAACAATATTTTGCCCAGCTATATGCCCACCCAGATGTTGAAGCAGACCCTGCTTCGGCTGGTCGATTAATGAACGGTCACTTTGCAACCCGTATGATCGATGAGAAAGGTGCCTTTAAAAATCTGGCTAAATTAAAAAACAGCAGTTCAGACATTTCACCTACTGCGGGTCAGATGCCACGATTGGTTGGGTTAGCCTATGCCTCAAAACTTTTCAGAAATAATCCTGAGTTAGCCCAATATAAGGAATTAAGTAATCATGGAAGAGAAATTGCCTTTGGCACAATCGGCAATGCTTCAACTTCGGAAGGAATGTTTTTTGAAGCCATAAATGCAGCAGGAGTGTTACAGGTACCCATGCTTGTTTCCGTGTGGGATGATGATTATGGCATTTCAGTTCCAAAAGAATATCAGACAACCAAAGGGAGTATTTCGAAAATTCTTGAGGGCTTTCAAAGAACTGATTCTGAAAAAGGGTTTGAAATCCTTACCGTGAAAGGATGGGATTATCAGGGGCTTATTCAGACCTATGAAAGAGCCGAGAAAATTTGTCGCGAGGATCATGTTCCTGTATTGATTCACGTTACAGAAATGACGCAGCCTCAGGGGCACTCTACGTCAGGTTCTCATGAACGATACAAAACCAAAGCACGATTAGCATGGGAAGCAGAACATGATTGTATACGCAAGTTGAGGTTGTGGATGATTGAAAACGGTGCTTCAACAGCGGAAGAGTTGATTGAAATTGAAAAGCAAGCAAAGGCTACCGCGAAGGCTGCAAAAGACATTGCCTGGCGAGTATTTAACGAAGACATTCAAAAAGATCAGAAGCGACTGGAGAAAATTTTGGAAAGTGCCTCTGCAGAAGTTGCAGAGGTCGGTGAACTTTTGCGTGAACTAAAGAAGACAATCAATCCGTTGCGATTTGATTCGATGCGGACTGCAAAAAAGGCAATACGGTTATTACTCAATGGTTCACCCACAATCCGTGAGGAGCTTAAAGGATGGATACAAAAATCCGAAATCGAAAATCAAGAACGGTTTAATTCATTTTTATTCAGCAACTCGGAATGGTCTGCGTTGAATGTAAAAAGTATTGATCCAATATATTCAGAAAAATCACCTCTGGTAGATGGGAGAGAGGTGTTGCAGGCGTGTTTCAGGGAAGCCTTAATAAGAGATCCCCGGGTGTTGGCATTTGGTGAAGATGTAGGAAAAATTGGAGATGTAAATCAGGGGTTTGCTGGGTTACAGGAAAAATTTGGAGAACTGCGTGTTACAGACACAGGGATCCGTGAATGTACGATAGTAGGACAAGGGATAGGTGCTGCACTTAGGGGCTTGAGGCCGATAGCTGAGATTCAATACCTGGATTATTTGTTATATGCAATTCAGATTATGTCTGATGACCTTGCGTGCCTTCAATATCGCACAAAAGGGGGGCAAAAAGCTCCGTTGATTATTCGTACCCGAGGTCATCGCCTTGAAGGCGTTTGGCATGCAGGTTCCCCGATGGGAATGATTTTACACGCCATTCGCGGCATTCATGTTTTGGTGCCCCGTGACATGACTCAGGCTGCCGGCTTTTATAATACCTTACTTCAATCTGATGATCCGGCTTTGATCATTGAATGTTTGAACGGGTATCGTATGAAAGAGCGATTACCCGATAACATCAGCGAGTTTACAGTTGCTTTAGGAGTGCCTGATATTTTGAAAGAGGGATCTGATGTAACTATCGTTTCGTATGGCTCAATGTGCAGGATTGTGTTAGAGGCAGCCCGTGATTTAGAGCGTGTAGGAATTTTTTGTGAGGTTATTGATGTTCAGACTTTATTGCCTTTTGACATTAATCAAACAATACTTGATTCTGTTAAGAAAACTAGCCGGGTAATTTTTGCTGATGAAGATGTTCCTGGAGGAGCTACTGCATTTATGATGCAGCAAGTGCTGGAAGTTCAGGGAGCTTATAAATTTATAGATGCAACTCCACGCACTATCTCAGCCAAAGAACACCGTCCCGCGTATGGATCGGATGGAGACTATTTCTCAAAGCCCAATGCAGAGGATGTTTTTGAGATAGTTTATAATTTAATGAATGAATCTGATCCTTTACGATTTCCTCCGATCTATTAGAAAACTTAAAGAGTAAACTCGGGAGTAAAAATCTCATTACTCTTATTGAGTGCACGATCTTTAATTTGAACCCTTAGTTTAAGGGTTTTAATGCTAAAGAGCGCTTTAAAACCAATGGATCCCATGCTATATTTCAAACTCCCTTCCAGTGGAGCACCCGGCTCATCTTTAAACAGGATGGGGAAACGACCATCAAATGAGGTTCCACAGTTTGGGTAGTTGAATTCTTTGGTCCAATCGAACTCAGTGAAAGTTCCATCCGTATTTTTCACCAAAAAATCTACTTCAATGTTATAATGATCTGGATTTAACTCGAAGTAAAGAGTATCAACTACGTTATTATTATCTGTCCTAACCTCCCAGTTGATGCAATTGTAAGGCTTAATAAATTCAGGCAACGAACTGTAAGCAGGGTTGGTTCTTTTATCCTTGTATGTAACTAGTTTACCGTCTGACTTAAGGAAGTAAAACTTGTTGTTATAACATATGTCCTCACTCACACAGCTAAGCTCGCTGGGATCAAGCCCCAGGTCCCCATCGCCATCTTTAAAGGTTACTTTTAAAATCAGGGAATCGGCCTCAGCGTCAAAACCTGATCCATATTCCCTAAACTCAATACTCTCGAACTCAATTTGTGGCTGAACGGGGTATTCCGGAGGGGTGAAACAAGCACTAATGCCCAAAGAAATAAACAGAAAAACCAACAGATTCCTTATCAATCTCATTTTCTACCTTTAACCATTGTAAAATAAGCAACGCTTGAGCACATTCAAAAGTTTTAAAGATTCTTTGTATTCGGTAAACGAAGGTAACTTCGAAGATATTGCCCTTCAATTATTCCACTTTCAAGCCCAAAACAACCAAGTTTATCATCAGTATCTGCACTACTTAAATTGCAAGACCGACCAGATCCGATTGTTGGCGGAAATCCCATTCTTGCCAATTAGTTTTTTTAAATCTCATATTGTAAAGACTGACTTCTGGCAGCCAGAAATAACCTTTACCAGCAGCGGTACTACAGGGACGCTTACAAGCAAGCACGAGGTATTTGATCTCTCGTTTTATTTAGACTTATCGGAACATATTTTCACCCAATTCTATGGTGCGCCTTCAGATTATCACTTTCTGGCGCTTTTACCCTCTTACCTTGAAAGAAAAGGCTCTTCGCTAATTGCAATGATGGATCATCTCATTAGGCAAAGTAAATCTGAACATTCTGGATTTTATCTCCATAATTATGATGAGTTGGTAAATAAACTTCTGACTTTAAAAGGAAGTGAACGTAAGATTATTCTTTGGGGCGTTTCCTTTGCACTCCTTGATCTGGCAGAGGCCTATGAATTGGATCTAAGCAATTGCATTGTGATTGAGACGGGAGGTATGAAAGGACGAAGAAAGGAATGGATACGGGAGGAATTACACAAGTTCCTATGCAAACGGTTTAACCTGGGCGCAATTCAATCAGAATATGGAATGACTGAACTGATGTCTCAAGCCTATTCAAGCGGAAATGGTTACTATCAATGCCCACCCTGGATGAAGGTGTTAGTGAGAGATATAAATGACCCATTTTCAGTGATTAATGGGAAGACTGGTGAAATTAAGGTGATTGATTTGGCTAATTTTCATTCCTGTGCCTTTATTGAAACTCAGGATTTAGGACAAATAGACCAAAACGGTAATTTTGAGGTACTTGGAAGGTTGGATAATAGTGATATTCGAGGGTGTAATTTATTAGTTGGATAGTCGTTATTGTCGCCCAAATGCAAATTTTCAATATAAAATTTGCGGGAATTTAAAAGATTGATATTTTTGTTCTTTACAAAGCCACTAAATATGAAGAAAATTCTAGCTTTTGCCGCTCTTCTTGCATTTCTGACGTCCTGCAGCCAGTATACCTGCCCTACGTACAGCAAGAAAGAAGTGAAGAAAAACGTATCTGAGACTAAAATTTAGTCAGGTTAAAGGTATTTTTTTACTTCATTAGGTCCAATTGGGCCTTCGCTCATTATTATAAGTCTCTCAACCACATTTCTTAATTCGCGGATATTTCCTGTCCAGTTGTGCTTTTGAAGCAAATCCATCGCTTCTTGATTCAATTCCTTTTTACGCGAACCATATTCCACCGCAATATCTTCCAGGAACTTGTTAACCAGTTGGGGGATATCTTCAATGCGATCATTTAACGATGGTACTTTAATCACAATTACAGACAGGCGATGATATAGGTCTTCGCGAAAGCGGTGTTCGGCAATTTCGTTTTTCAGGTCTTTGTTGGTTGCAGCAAGCACGCGCACATTAACAGATATATCTTTATCACCACCCACTCTGGTGATCTTGTTCTCCTGCAGGGCTCGCAGCACTTTGGCTTGAGCGGCAAGGCTCATGTCTCCGATTTCATCAAGAAATAACGTACCGCCTTCAGCTTGTTCAAATTTTCCAAGGCGTTGCTTAATAGCCGAGGTAAATGAACCCTTTTCGTGTCCAAATAACTCACTTTCGATTAACTCGGAGGGTATAGCTGCGCAATTCACCTCAATAAACTGGCCACCACTCCGGGGACTTTTTTCATGAAGCTGGCGGGCAACCAATTCCTTACCTGATCCATTAGGGCCTGTGATAAGAACACGAGCTTCAGTAGGAGCTACCTTTTCAATCATCTCCTTCACATCCTGTAAAGGAGTTGAGTTTCCTATTATCTCATATTTCTGGGAGACTTTTTTCTTTAACGTCTTTGTCTCCTTAACAAGGCTGTTTTTGTCGAGCGCATTCCTTAACGTAATTAGCAGTCGATTTAGATCGGGGGGTTTTTGCAGAAAATCGTAAGCTCCCAGCTTGGTAGCATCCACAGCAATTTCTGTGGTGCCGTGAGCGGAGATCATGATAAAGGTTGTAGTTATTCCCTTGGCTTTAGCTTGTTGTAACACCTCCATGCCATCCATTTTAGGCATTTTGATATCGCAGAACACAACATCGTAATGATCATTTTCTAGTTTGGAAAGTCCCTCCGCCCCGTCTTTTGCTTCATCTACCTCCAGCTTCAGTTCTTTTTGATCTTTAAGAATATCTTTTAGCACTGCACGAATGCTTGCTTCGTCTTCAATGAGTAATACTTTGGGCACGTTTAGTTAAAATTTAAACTTAGTTGATATTTTAAAGTAAGGATATTAAAAGTAAATGCAAGCCTATAAGCCGGGTTCTGTATCCCGATAAATCGGGATGCTTATCATTTATCTGGTCCTGACGTCACCGTCAGGATCTAGCAGCCTACCCAACCCCGGTGGAATGCCGAGGCATTCTTTTGAACGAGCAGCTCTTGACCGAGGCCTATTTGGCCTTTCAACTCGTAAGGTTTGCCATGCATCTGAAATCACTTTCAAGACCGGTGGGCTCTTACCCCGCCTTTTCACCTTTTCCCCAGCTCGACACGTCAAGTCAGGGTAGTTTGTTTTCTGTGGCACTATCTGTTCTCTCGCTTAAGGCGAGAGCCCTTCCCGTTAGGAAGTACGATGCTCTTTGTTGCCCGGACTTTCCTCTCCTCAGCTTAAGGCTGAAGAACGATAAACCGGCTTGCATTAACCACAAATTTACGCACTTAATGTGAAATTTTGAATTTAAGTGGTCTAGTGAATATCCGTGTCGGTAAGCTTTAACTCATATTGGTCGGCCAGATTGGCGACTTCCTGAAGCATTTCCTGAATTGTACTTTCAGATACAGCATCTAATGCGGTAACAGCCTCAACCTGTAAGTGATTTTCAGAAATGATAAACCGGCAATAATTAAAATAAGCGGATTGTTCCAATAACATTTTGAAGTCGATGCCCGACCTTAAAGCACATACTTTTGAATTAAGGGTAATCAGGCTTCGATTGTATAGGTCATTCTTTCGAACGGTTCCTATCACTGTTTGAAAGCGATTCCCGGAAACAGGTATGATAATGATGGAATGCGAAGGATCGTATTCGGTAAATTGACCCCCTATCTGCTCCGCATATTTTTTCATGAAAGCGGTTAAATCCATAGTTGTTATGTTTAGGCTTCCGAAGTTAATAAAATGAAGGCGATTTTCGGCTGGCGAATTAGAAATAAAAGAAATGGGCCTTCACTTTTCCTTGCGAAAATTCTAGAGTTGGTGCGGGTAATTTGATCATGTTAACCAAATAGATAAGGCTATTCACAAATTTAGATCGGGATTTAATGGAGGTAAGATCAAAATCGATTCCTAAATAGAATTGGCGATATGGGTTAAGTCCATTATTGAGATTGTCTTCGTCATTTGCATAGAGCATATCTTCGGCACCATATCCAACTGCAAAATTTAGCCACCTCGGAAATTTTACAAATTTATCGACATCAGCCGAAAGCCAGTAGGTTTGTCCATTATAGTCTTTAATAACCTGTTCCATGAACGTAGTGCCAAGCGCTTCAGGTCTTTGTTCGGCATAATCGGTACGATGAAAGGAGAACTTAGGATAGATTCTTGTTTCATGCCAAATCGCCTGCTGCCCTAAATAGAAACCGGCACCAATGGCATTGGCAAGTAAATCACTGGCTGAGGCTCCATAACCTTCTGAGAATCCGTCTAAGACTTCAATAGATGACATCATAGCAAAACTGGTAATAGCACCAGCCAAATCTGATTTCTTTTTGGGAACACCGCTCCATTGTAAAGTTCGTGAACTTATGGATGATAGTTGAAAAGCAGAATAAAAGTGCCCTACTTTATCAACTTGCTTCCATTCACCGGCATCGTTAAAAAATTGAAACTCCTGTTTATCATATTGACTATACCAAACTGAACTCAGCCCAATCATAACTCCTGTATAAACCACAGCCGATCCAACGATAACTGTTTTGAGTCGGGTTGGGTTAATGGTTGCTACTGTGTCAATAGGTTGTGAATAGGACGGAGGTGTAATAGCGAGTAAAAGGAGAATAAATAGTAGACCTTTGGTAAGGAAGGTTTGACAGCCAAAAAGACTTACTTTAATGAGTTCCATCTTTTTCCAATATAGTCTCCTCATTGATGGGGGTTTGTTCCACTTCCTTTCTTCTTTTGTTGTGAGCTCCTCGCACCAGATCTCTCAATTGATCAAAATTTTGAGTATGTAAAAGACTTACTCCTGTTGTAATCGCGGTTTGAGTGCCGAGGGTGTTATTAATTTGATTGAAGTTGGAACGACTATACATTTTTACTTTGAATTTTCCATCGGGGGTAAGTACGTAGTCGATAGTCCAGTCGCCAAGCATGTTGGCAAGTTCTGATTGATTGTATTGGTTGTTGAAAGTACCATCGCGTGTTACACGCAGCCTTCCATTCAGGAAAGAATAGGATAACCTGAGTTGAAATGTATTGAAGGCTTCCTGATCCAATGAACCTAAATCCAGATCAATCTCAAGGTTTTGATCTACCTGAGTTAACCAATAGCTCAATTGATTGGAGAGCAGTTCGCTTACACTGTTAGAAATGGAGCCACTTGTGCTAAAGGCATCCGGAGGTGAAAATCTTCGCAGGATCAACAAACTAAATACTTGTCGGTTTAATTCCTGTTCGTCCAATTTTGCTTTAAAAGCTTTGAAATAAAAATCAAGTTGTATCAAGGTTCCATCATCAGTGGAAACATTATTAGGCAAATCTTTAGCGACAATATCAAAAACGATAAGTGGTGAAAGCATGGGTCCATCCAGTTTAAGTAAGACCTCAACCGGATATTTTCTTCGTACTTGCGGAGAAGACAAAACATCCTCGTTTTGGTTAGGCAAGATTGGGCCAAGCGAGGCCATTTGCCGATAGCTGGCTGTCAGATTAAGAACACCAGCATAAGGATCTCCAAACCAACTGATGCGGCTGCCCTTGGTAATTCGGAATTCCTTATTAATGATGTCATATAAAGTAAAATTGTAGAATCCCTGTTCAAATTCATAAAGTCCGAACATATTGAATTCGCCTTTCGTATCAATTTGCAGTTTGATATCTCCATTGCCATATCCACGCACAATATCACCGGCTTTAATGTCAAAGATAATTTCGGTATAGGCATCTGGTGTAATGTCGAGATTCAGATCAAGTATAATACCTGATGGTTCATCAGAAGTCTTTTTCTGTTTTTTCTGACTAATGTTACGAAGGGAATCATTGAAATGGACGAACGTAATAAACTCACTCTTCTCAACAGATTCGGCTCCACTGATAGGGATGAAAATACGGGTGTTTTTTGAGGTGCGTGCGGTAGCCGAGATCTTCATGTTTGCGAGCGGCCCGAACATGTTGAGTTTGCCGCTGCCATAGGCTTGACCGTAAAACAGACTGTTATCTTTTGAAGTCGTGTTGAGTACTTGAAAATTGGCAAAAGTTGCGTCCAGGTTTATCCTGAATTTTGTATAGTTACGATGAGTCAGATAGCCATCCAGAGATCCTTGATTTCTTAATCCATCGTATAGGGTGAAGTCTTTAAATATGATTTGATTAGGAGTCATGCCTAAGGTACCTTGAAACGTATAGAGCGTTTTCAGGTAATCAATCATAATTCGACCACGTTCAATTTTTCCCTCACCCTGAATCAGCGGTTGACTGAAAGTGCCTGTAATTTCATATAATCCCGATAGCATACCATCCATTTGAGAAAAAATTCCCTTGAGGAATGGTTCTATGAGTTTGATGTTTGTTTCTTCAAGTTTGGCTGTTAAGTAAAGAGGTTTTTTATTTGCTTGATTATAAAATCCGCTTAATGTTAAGGTTCTTTTCTCCAGCCGGTCTATCAATAAGTTTATATCGAATTGATTCTCCTCCTGATTCCAGATGTTTGTACCCGACACATCACCCACCAGGAATTTATCTACTACCAGATCTTTGATGGTCAGATTATTTTGCAGATAAAAATCTTTATAAACATCTTTTACCTCGGCATGACCATTTACAATTCCGCTAAGGGATGAACTGCTTATAGCATTAAGTATATCAAGATTAAGATTTGCTAACGTTAGATTCAGTGATTTTTCAGGATCCTTTGAGATGAGACCATCCAGCAGTACGGATTCCTCACCATTATATAGTTTTAAGTTTCGAATCTTCCATTCCTTGCCTTTCATAAGAGTGTAGTTCTGAGGACTAATCAGCCATTCCTCTTCCAATGCATGAATCCGGGTCTGGAGAATTTTTATACGTGTACTATCGGTTAGGAAATCAATTTCCGATTGAAGACGCACAAAGTTTGTAGTTCCCTCCTGATCAAAATCCAGATTCAGATCAATATGATCTTCATCCCAGACGGCTTCCGAAAAAAGATCTTTGGTAATAAAAGTCTTGCTAATCTCTTGTCGTTGTGAACTAACGGATAGCACAGCCAATACCCGCGTACTATCGCGTATTTTAGAACCGGAAAACTCAATTTCTGTATTGATAATTTTCTTTCCCTGAAAAGTGATCGTATCAATTTGGGTAAAGGCCTGGAGCCGGGAAGTAAAGCCATTGTTAAAAGAGCCATCTATGTGAGTTTCCCCCGAAAATGATATTCCGAGCTTAGTTAACGTAAAAACAGGATTGATATCCTTTAGATTGATTGAGAATTCTGCATGGTATTCCTGACTATTTTTTGCTTTGTTGGCATAGTATCTAGTAAGTTCTTCTTTGTTGTTCCTTACATTAAGTTGAAGTTCATGGGTAAGCCGCTGCAGATCGTTGAAAAGTGTGGAGTAGTAGAAGTTGCCACTTAGATCAGCATTGGCATGTGTGCTTCGAAGCTGAAGATTGTGCGTATTATCTTTGAGAAAGGAATTTATTGAAATAGTGTCAATTGCCAGTGACCTATCTTTATACTCAACATAGGCATCTCTTAAAATTACTTTTCCAAATAAGCTATCTAACTTTAAGCCTTTGGTATCAATATCTATGAAGGAGCTTACAAATAGATGGTCTTTTGTGAAGCCTATATTCTGGGTTAAGAGGGTATCTAGTTTGGCTTTTACATTGATCAGTTCTTGCCCTTTACGAATGTTAATCGAGCCGTTAGCATTTAGTTTCAGATTTGGGTCGTCAATGTTAACACTCCCGCTAAAAAGTTCTTTTGCGAAACGGGCATCGGTTGTGATATTGGTATAGTTGTAGTTCAGAATTCCGATTGAGTTTATCTTTCCATTCAAATTGAAGTCAGTTGTTTCCTGAGTTAGTCCTTTTCCTTTTATTTTTCCACTCAGCGTTACTAATTGAAACAGGGATGTATCACGTAACAAAATCCCCAAATCGAAATTATTCAGGTTAAGGTTTCCACTAAAAGTAGATTGGTCAATATAGGATTGATCAATTTTGAGATTGATATCCGATTGAATCTGACCAAACTTTCCGCGAAAGTCTCCGTTCGCAACAAAATCATTTATAAATCCTGTAAACTTGCCGGTCAATTGAAATTTACCAAGAGCCGATAATCTGCTGAAGACATTTTCCGGAAACAAAAATGCCAGATTCTTAATATCAATATCGCCATTCTTAATATCCAGGTTAATGAAGGTTTCATTTACAGAAGGAAGTCCGTCCAACTGAAGTTTGCCTTTAATTTTTGTGTTGCCCAGAACTACGTCCATGTCCTGATATACGAATCGTGACACTTTTCCTGTGATGGTCCCATTCAGGTAAAGGGTTTCGGGCAGGGGTTTTGATCCGGGGGTAAACAAAACAAGATCCAACGGATGGAGCACGGTATTGCGTAGCATCATCTTCATGTTTACCCGATTGTTGAAGTCATTCAAATCGGTTAGACTTTTGTACTTAAATATTAGGGTATCAGAAATTTTACTTTCACCCAGACGCGCATTAAGCCCGAGGAATTCCATCGAGGCTTGTGATAGCCGGAAGAACGTAGATAAGTTATGAATAGGCAGATGGCAGTTTTTTTCTTCTGCAATCAATGAGTTCATTGTAAATTGAATGGTATCTCCGATTACATTGAAATTATTGGCCTCGGCTTCATTAATTTGAAGTAGGATGTGATTATAGTCAAAGGCATTTTTCAGCGAATCCTTCAGGGGATCGTTTAATCTGAATTCCGTTTGATGAATTACAATTTCGCCAATATTTACTTTGGCTCCTCCTCCTTGACCACTTCCAGAGGCGAGTTGCTTGTTAATTTCTGAAATGAACAAATTGATGTTTAAGTCCCTGGTTGAATCTGATGTTGGGATTTTGACCAGGTTAACCTTGCTGGCCTCTAACATTACACCATCGATATTTACATCTTTGTTTTCAAAAAGGGTAGAGAGACTGAAGTTGACCTGAAGTTTGCCAGCTTCGATCATTCTGTTTTGAGCGGGGTCTTTGATTACCAATCCTTCAATTTCAAGCCGATCGTACCATACTAGGTAAATACTTTCATAGGTTACGTCAAATCCAGAGACTTTCGAAAATGAGGCTGTTACCCGATTCACCAGATTTTCTTGCACAGCAGGTATCTGAAGAAGAGTGAAACTAAGTACAGCAAATAGGAGTAGAAAATAGATCCCGTAAAGCAGGATCTTTTTAAGCCAGTTAAAAACACGATTTTTGATAACTTGCAGTTTCATTTGCTAAAAAATGCAGCCTGTAATTCTTGCCATCGAGTCTTCCTGTGATGAAACTTCAGCTTCGGTTATACAACATGGCAAGGTACTTAATAATGTAATTGCCTCACAAACAGTGCACCAGAAATATGGAGGGGTGGTGCCAGAGCTTGCTTCCCGGGCGCACCAGCAACACATACTTCAGGTAGTAAACGAGGCATTAACATCTGCTGGTACTTCTCAAACTGATTTAAATGCGATTGCTTTTACTCGTGGACCGGGTTTGTTAGGCTCTTTGTTGGTGGGTGTTTCCTTCGCAAAGGGAATGGCGGTAGCCCTTGGTGTACCACTCATTGAGGTGAATCATATGGAAGCCCATGTGTTGGCACATTTTATTGCCGATCCTAAGCCTTCATTCCCTTTTCTTTGTTTAACCGTGAGCGGAGGCCACACACAACTGATTCATGTTAAGGATTACCTTGATATGACAGTGATTGGAGAGACTCGTGATGATGCTGTGGGCGAGGCTTTTGATAAAGCAGCCAAAATGATGGGCTTTCCTTATCCGGGAGGTCCGTTAATTGATCAGTATGCCAGGTTGGGCAATCCGAATGCTTTTCAATTCCCTCATACTTCTATACCAGGTCTTGATTTTTCATTTAGCGGAATTAAAACTGCGTTCTTATATTTCCTTCGGGATCAAAAAGCAAGTAACTCCAATTTTATTGAAGCAAATCGAAATGACATCTGTGCCAGTTTGCAAAAGCACTTGATTAATATGTTGATGCAGAAATTAAAGCTGGCAACTGAAGAGACAGGAATTAGGCAAGTGGCTGTTGCTGGCGGAGTTGCTGCGAATTCTGAGTTGAGAAAATCACTTCAGGATAATTCCGGAAGATTTGGGTGGACTACTTTTATTCCGGATTTTCAATATTGTACCGATAATGCGGCTATGATAGCAATTGCAGCTCACTATAAATTCCTGCAGAAGAAGTTTAGTAGCCTTGAAGTAGCACCATTGGCAAACCTGGCAATAGGCGATTGATATGAAACTGATTTTTAAACCAGGCGATAAGAAACAGTACTTGAAAAAAGTTGAGGAGGCGGATTTAGCTGCATTTCACGGAGAGGTTTTGCACCCTGTTTATTCTACCTTTGCTCTGGCCCGGGATTTTGAATGGTCGTCCCGGTTGTTTTTTCTTGAAATGAAAGATGAGGATGAAGAAGGTGTAGGTACCTTTTTGAGTATAGAGCACAAAAATCCTGCGAAAGTTGGCGAGGAAGTAACTTTAACAGCAACGATTGAATCGGTTAAGAGTAATGAATTAATTTGTACCATTGAAGCAGTTTGCGGAAACCGGGTGATAGCAATCGGGAAGACGGGTCAGAAAATGTTTAAAAAGGAGAAATTAAAAACTCTGTTTAACTCAAAATAAATACACTAAGATTAGGTATGGCAGAGAAAAGGTTTTCAAGTGATATAAATATCCGTAACCGACAAGCTACGTTTCAATATGAGTTGCTCGATAAGTTTATAGCCGGTATTGCGTTGCGCGGAACCGAGATTAAATCTATCCGCGAAGGAAAGGTGAATTTGCAGGATGGATATTGTTATTTTAGTAATGGGGAAATATTCGCTAAAGGAATCAATATTACACCGTATGCCCAAGGGACCCACTACAACCATGAAGCTGCCCGGGAAAGAAAGCTTTTGATGAAAAAATCGGAGTTAAGCAAATTGGAATCTAAAGTTGAGGAAAAAGGCCTTGCTTTGATTCCGCTTCGAATATTTATTAACGACAGGGGGCTTGCTAAATTGGAGATTGCCCTTGCCCGGGGAAAGAAAACGCATGATAAAAGAGAAGGCATAAAGGAGCGGGATATTAAACGTGAATTGAGCAGGATAAAAATAGGTTAACGGTCTTTACATGGAAGTACTTGGTTACGGTGTCTGCAGATTATCCCTGGTTTCGGTTCGCCTTGCCCCGCAAGAGCATGCTCCACTAATCACTCAATTATTGTTTGGAGATCATTATGAGGTATTAAATGTGCCCGATCATAAAGATTGGGTTTTCATCCGAATTCATTTTGATGGATCGGAAGGGTGGATTGATGCTGAGCAACACCATGGTATTACCCATGAATATTTTGAACAGATCAATCATGCTAACTTTAAAATCACTACAGATCTAACCTGTAGTATTCTCTTTAAGAAAAGCCCCTTAACAATCCTTATAGGAAGTATCGTTCCTATTTCGAATTCAGAATTATTTAAACTGGAAGAACAGTTTGCTTTTAATGGAGAGTCGAAAAGTCTTGGTCAAAAGCGGGAGTACGAATTTTTGAAATCGATCGCACTTAAATATTTAAATGCTCCTTACTTGGCAGGGGGCAAAAGCCCGTTTGGTGTCGATGCGCCCGGGTTGATTCAAATGGTTTATAAAATTGCAGGCTATATTCTCCCGCGTTCACTTGATAAGCAAATTGTGGAAGGAAAAAAAATAATTGGGTTGGAAGAAGCCCGACCTGGGGATGTGGCTTTTTTTAAAGGACATTCCCAACATAATCTTCACGCAGGTATAATACTAGATGATCAAAGGATTATTCATTCCGATGGTAAAGTTCGTATCGACCATTTTCTGGAAGAAGGGATTTTACGAGCGGAGTCAAAAATTTATACTCATTCTTTAGTTCAGATCAGGCGAATATTCAATCCGCTGTAATTTGTCCGGTCTTATGCCCCTCAGAAAGGTCTCTTCTGAATCTTGATAAACCCAAACTTTGGGATTATCTTTCACATCATGAATAATAGGGTTTTGGTACTCAATCAGGACGACAGTCCGCTCATGGTTTGTTCTGTGCAGCGGGCTTTTGTATTGGTGTACCTGAACAAAAGTGAGCTGGTGCGTCCGGCTAATGGGTATCGGATAAACTCTGTTACGCAATCCTTTCCCATGCCTTCGGTTATTCGGTTGAATCGCTATGTTCATGCTCCCTACAAAGGAGTTAGCCTCACACGCCAAAATGTTTTTAAACGCGATAATTTCGAATGCCAATACTGTGGCACACGCAGAGATTTGACACTGGATCATGTAATACCAAGTTCGCGCGGAGGCGCTCATACATGGACCAACCTGGTTACAGCCTGCAAGCGCTGCAATGCAAAAAAAGGTGACTTCACTCCCGAAGAGGCTCAGATGAATATCAGACGCAAGCCCTATAAACCATCCTATGCACTTTTTTTGCGCGATAATAATAGCCCGCATAACGAGTGGGATGATTTTTTGGAACGATAGGGAATTAGGATTTCTACTACTTTTTGTTAATTTTATTAAGTCGTTGTAAGCGTTCCTGGCTTCAGACAATCAATTCCTGTTTACGACCGAACCAATGATTGCTAAAATTAAGTTCTGTTTTTGTTGTTTCATTTTGATCTCGTTGAAAATCAATGCACAGGATAATCCTCCTTTAATTGGTTTTGACATTAAGTCCTCAAATAGTGGTCCTTCTTATGTAACGGATATAGCCAAAGATGCCTCCGGTAACATATATGTTGCTGGAGTATTCGGTGGCACAATGGAAGCTTACAGCCTTACAAGTGCTGGAAGCAATGATATATTTTTTGCAAAATTTAATTCAGCTGGTTCCTTATTGTGGATTAAAAGAATTGGGAGTACAGGGGATGATCAGGCCTTAACTATTTCATTTGATCAGACCGGATCGACTATTTTTTTAGGAGGCATATTTAGTGGTACAGTTGATTTCGATCCCAACGGTGGAACAGCGTCTTTAACTTCAGGGGGGGGCAGAGATGCTTTCCTTGGAAGGTATACTACGGACGGTGCTTATATGTGGATTGGTAATATTAGCGGAACCGCTGATGCTCAGATAAGAGACATTGTCTGCACGCCCACTACTGTTTATGTTACGGGTCTTTTTTATGGAACTGCAGATTTTGGTTTTGGGTCCGATTTTAATAGTCAGACTTCCTCGGGAGTTGCTGATGCTTTTATTGCTGGCTATTTTATGTCAAGTGGAACTTTGAACAATTTAAGAATCATAGGATCGACAGCGGGCGAAGATTATGGATATTCAATTGCAACTGATGCCAGTTCTAACATTTATGTCACGGGGGTTTACAACGGTACAGTAAATTTTGGCAATACAAACCTCTCTTCCACTGGAAATATGGATATGTTTTGTGCCAAATATACATCAACCCTTTCTCCAGTTTGGGCTGCATCTTCAGGTGTAAATGCAACAAATGATTTTGGTAAAGCAATTACCGTTGATGGATCAGGTAACGTTTATATTACGGGTTCCTGGTATACAGGGGTTTGGATTCAAAAATTTAACTCCTCGGGGGTCTCACAATGGTCCACTTCCCTTTGTCAGTTTGGAGGTGGTGTTGGGCAGGGTGAGGGGATAACTGTAAATACGAATGGGGATGTGGTGGTTGCAGGATACTTTACAAGTAGTACAGGTTTCGCCACTGTATGTTCCGGTCCTTACTATTTTTCTTCCCTTGGCGACAGTGATTCATTTGTTGCGAAGTATAGTGGAGTTGATGGTTCCTTCAAATGGGTAAAGACAGTTTTAAATACCGGGCCTGACGCTTATAATACAATTACGTCTGATGTTGCCAATAATGTTATTGTTGCTGGAAATGGAACAACTGTATCCAATTATTCTCTTCAGATTACCAAATATTTTGACGATCCACCTTCGCAACCTGCAGCCCTCACTTTTTCAAATGTTACTACCTCTGGATTTGATGCGTCTTATACTCCTACATTTTCGCAACCCATAAATGGACAGGGTGGATTTATTATTGTTCGTAAGACTGGAAGTGCTCCTATGGAGATTCCACCGGATGGTATTTCACCAGAAAGTTATTTTGACTTTGGCGGTGCAGAAATACTTGGAAGTAGCACAGTAGTTGGGTATTCTTATACGGGTTCTGCAACTTCATTCAATCTAAGCAGTGCGCCTCCAAATACTGAATATTATTACGCTATTTATGCGTTTAATGGTTATGGAAACTACTTGCATGCTAATCCACTTAGAGGAAGTCAATTTACGTTGGCAACTGAACCTACGGCTCAACCCACTGGCCTAACCTTTAATTCATTCACACAAACTTCTTTCATTGGTTCGTTTAGCCCAGCAGCAGGGAGCCCGACCGGATATTTAGTTCTCCGAAAAGTAGCGTCTGCTCCAACAGGATTACCAACAGACGCAACAACTTATAGCCTGGGGTCGGTGATTGGTGATGGAGTTGTTGTTTCTTCAGGACCATCAACAACTTTTGCTCAGTCGGGTTTGACTGCGGGTACAACCTATTTCTATCAGGTTTTTTCTTACAACGGCAGTGGGCAATCATTAAATTACAGAACCACTTCTTCATTATCAAATAGCACGGTAACCATTCCTTCAAACCCAATAGCTATTTCAGCAACGGGTACAACTCAAACTAGTTTTACTGCCAATTGGAATAGTTCAACGTCAGCAACAAGTTACCGGCTTGATGTATCATCCGATAATTTCTCAACTTTCGTCTCTGGTTATAATAACAGGAGTGTTACTGGAACAAGTGATCCGGTCACAGGATTAAGTCCAAACACAACCTATAAGTATCGGGTTAGAGCCGTCAATGCTTCCGGGACTTCTGGGAATTCAAATGAGATTTCACAGAATACGGTCCCTGCCACAACGGTGGCAATCGCAGCAACAATCCCTTCGCAAACTGGATTTACAGCCAATTGGAATGCAGTCGCTGGTGCCACTGGTTATAAGTTGGATGTATCTGATAATGCCGGCTTTTCTTCATTTGTTGCTGGATTTTCAAACAAGGACGTTACCTCTAATAATTCACCTGTTACAGGACTAAGTAGTGGGATAACTTATTACTATCGGGTTAGGTCCTATAATTCAGCAGGAACTTCACCCAATTCAAATACCATTTCACAAATCACTGTACCTCCCAACCCGGTAGCAGGTTCAGCAACATTGCCAGCACAAACGCAATTCACTGCTAACTGGAGCGCAGCAACGGGAGCCACCAGCTATAGAGTAGATGTTTCTTCTGATGGATTTACAAGTTTTGTTTCCGGCTTCAATGATAGGATAGTCTCTGGAACAATAGAACTTGTGACAGGACTGAATCCAGGTGTAACTTACCAGTATCGGGTACGTGCTGTAAATACTGCAGGTGTATCAGGTAATTCCAATAGCATCACTCAACTAACAGTTCCGGCTTCACCAGCACCTAGTGCATCCGAACCGGGTCAGACAGGCTTCAAAATTAACTGGACCAGCGTAGTAGGTGCAGTTGATTATTCTGTTGACTTGTCTCAGGACAATTTTGCCACACTGTTTACTGGCTATCCAAAATCAGAGACTGCTACTTCTCATACTGTTACCGGGCTAACTCCAGGAACAATTTACCAGTTCAGAATTCGTTCAAGAAACACGGCTGGCACTTCGCCAAGTTCTTCAACTGTTAGTCAGATCACCGTTCCAGCTAACCCGGTTGCCATGGCATACTCAACCCCAACGGCAACCTCGTTTATAGCCAACTGGGAGGTGGTTAATGGTGCCGATGGGTATGTGATAGATGTATCTCTTGCTGATGATAACTTTGCTCCCAACCTTGCTAATTATAATGCTAAACAAGTTCCAAATTTTGGTGATTATCAAGTTACCGGCCTAACGCCAAGTACTGCTTATCGCTATCGGGTAAGGGCCTATAATTCGGCTGGTGTTTCAGGCAATTCACTCTCTAAGTTAGCAGTTACAACCGATGCAAGTGGCGGAGGTACCCCTACCGCTCCCAGCATTACAATTGTAGATAACCAGAATTCACAATCTTCAGTGAAATCGTCAGTAAGTGGTGGCTTTGGTACGATTTCAATAATATTTAAACACCGTAAAATAACTGAAGCCAATTTTACTTCTGAACCACCCACAAACCTAGTAAGTACCACCTATGAAGCCACTATCAATTCATCATTTTTAGATGAGATAGGAATGGAGTATTATTTTCAGGTAACGGATGAGTTGGATAAAACCTCTGAAAGTAATAAAGGGTATATCTACAAAACTTTTGCTTCCCAGAGTATACCAGCCTTAGGTTCAGGGGGCACGCTTTCATCTTATCGGATAATTTCAGTGCCGTTGAAACTAGAGTCAAATGATATCCGGGACGTATTTGCGCCACTCTTATCTCTTTACGGAGGCTACAACAAAGAAAAATGGCGTTTACTGAGATATCAAAACGGAAGAAATACCGATTACGATGGATTGTCAAGAATCGATCAGGGTAAAGGATACTGGTTCAATTCACTTGAGCCGGTTGATATTAAACTTTCTGGTCAGTCTATACCAGCCAACCAATTAGCTCCATTTCAAATGCAATTGGAAAAAGGCTGGAACCAGATAGGCAATCCTTATTTATTTGATATCGATTGGGATGATGTTCGCGCAGCCAATTCAGCGGCCGATGTAGATCAGGATTATCTTGTCTATGATCCGGGCAATGCAAATGTCAAAACATCAAACTCAATTAAGACCTGGTCTGGAGGATTTGTATATGCTAATTCAGCTCAAACACTGAATATTCCGGTAACCCTTAAAAATACAGCGGGTGGCCGAATACTGTCAACTGAGCTAACTCGTGAATTGGATCAACCTGATTGGTTTGTTCCTATTACTCTTGTACACGCAGGAAGCACCAATGATTACAGCGGTTTTGGAATGCACCCGGAAGCTATGATTGATAAAGATCGTTTTGACACACAAACGGCCCCGCGGTTTATTAACTATCTTGAATTAAACTCCTATCATCCGGAAGCCTTTACGCCTCGCTTTGCCCGTGACGTGGTACCAACAGCCAAGAGTTATATCTGGACTTATAATGTTGAGTCAAACGTAGAAGAGTCAATAGCAAAATTAGAGTGGAACCCGTCTTTGTTTGGTAATAATTCGGCTCAACTTTTCCTGTATGATGCTGAATCTAATGAGTTGATAGATATGAGGAAGAATTCAGTCTATTCGTTCTCGATCAATACAAGTAAAATAATAAAATTCATTTATAGCGCAGATGAAAAATCTTTGCAGCCAGAAAGTGATGCGATTGGGAAGGCTTACCCAAATCCATTCACCCATTCAACCACTATTCCATTCTTTACAAGTAAAGTGGATGGGCATGTACAAATAGCTGTATATGATTTAATGGGCAAACGAATAAAGGATCTTGTAAATAATCGGTTTGATCCAGGATATCACGAGACTACCTGGGATGGTACAGATTCTCAAAGTAGTAGAGTTACGCAGGGTATATACCTGTATCAAATGATTTCAGGAGATAACCGAAAGATTGGAAGGGTAATAATTCGATAGTAAGTAAAAGAATTAAATATGCTTATTAGTAAACGAAGTAAAGTGGGCACACTAACTATCTTTCTGATTGCGGGTACGCTGTTGGGGTTAGCTCAGGATTTTAAAATAAAAAAACTGGAGCAGGTGGGTGATAAAATTAACCTCTACTACGATCTTATTGATAGTGTAGAAAACTCCAAACGAACCTATTCAATTTCTCTTTATGCCTCTCGCGATAGTTATACATCTCCTTTGACGAAAGTTACGGGTGATGTAGGCCAAATAGTGAGGCCCGGAGGAAATAGAAAGATTACCTGGAATGCTAAGGAGGAGTTAGGGGCTGATTTTGAAGGAAAAGTCAGTTTGGAGGTAAGAGGTAAAGAGTTTATCCCATTTCTTAAGTTGGATGGATTTAATAATAAGAAGGCATGGAAGAGGGGAGTAAAGGAAGATGTAACCTGGGGTGGAGGTCGGGCAAATAGCCTTATTAATTTTGAGCTTTATAAAGACGGAAAATTTGTATCGGCTCCGCACACGAGTATAGCAACCAGTCTTGGAAAATATAGCATCCTGATTCCAAAGAATACAAAACCGGGAGGCGGATATACATTTAGAATAGCCGATAGTAAAAATAAGGAAGAGTATATTTTTACCGAAGAATTTTCGGTTCACAGAAAGATTCCGCTTGCGGCAAAAGCGCTCGCTTTTGCAGGTGTAGGTGCAGCTGTGTATTTCCTGACTCAGGGTGACACCAATAATGATATTCCTGACCCATTAGATATTGGAACGACAACTGGAAAAAATTGAATAAGATGAGATGCATCATTATAACTCTCATGGTTTTGGCTTTCTTAAAAGGCCATGGTCAAAACTTCAGTGAAAAGACTAATGAGGTGGTTTTGAATTTTAAAAATCCAATTCAACCGGTGACTAGTTTTCCGGTAATTACCTGGGAATTGCCACGTGTAGATCAAACATTCAGTCAGTCTAATTCCATTGATATCGATTTTCTGATTAATTCGGAAGTTCCTTTAAAGGCAGTTAAGATAATTTTGGGTAACGGAACTTCGGTGATTAATAAAAAGGAAATCAGTGTTGAGGCTGGTATGCTTACTAAAAAGGTTAAACAGCATTTAACCTTACTGGATGGCCAGAACTCAATTGAAGTGCAGGTGGAGAATACCAATGGCGGGATAATAAGCAGCACGCGAAACGTTTTGGTCGGCAAAGATGCTATTGCAACAGCTATTGATATTAATCGCAGTGATTATGCCCTGATATTTGCCACCAATAGTTATGATGATCTTGATGATCTGGTGAACCCGATTTATGATTCAAAGACCATCGAAGAAGTATTGAGAACCCGATATGGATTCAAAACCGAGATTATTACGGACCCTACCCATGACGAGATTTTAGAGAAGATCTCAGAATACAATACCCGCAAATTCAATCCACAGGATCAACTCCTCGTTTTTTTTGCCGGGCATGGAGTCTTTGACGATAATTTAAACGAAGGATTCGTTGCAGCCCGGGATTCTAAGAGCAACGATAAGGGGAGATCTACCTATATTCCACACTCTATTTTACGCACACGGATAGATAATATTAAATGTGAGCACATTTTTTTAGCTATGGACGTTTGTTTTGGAGGCACCCTGGATCCTGAGTTTTCAAAACGGAGAGGGGAGGCCTATGCCGAAGCAACAGACATCGATTTGTTGGTACGAAAACTTTCGCAACGAACCCGGAAATTTTTAACGAGCGGTAGTAAAGAATACGTTCCCGATGGAGTTGCCGGTAGACATTCTCCTTTTGCGGCTCTTTTTATTCAGGCGCTAAAGGAAACGGGTGGCAAGGGTGGTCGCATATTTACCCTACTTGATCTTTATCCTTATTTCCAGCGATTAACCACAAGTCCGCGCTATGGAAGTTTTTCTGATAAAGATGAACAGACCAGTGATTTTGTTTTTGTGGTAAGTCAGAATTAACACTTCAAATATTTTACAGGAATGATCAAAGTCATAGTTCCTTTCAACTAAGATTGATTACTTTATTGGTGAGATGAAACTCATCTTCAGGCTTAAAATAAGTTTGATTATTTTACCAAACTAAACTACGATGAGCTACTATAAAGTAACTAATGAAAAGAAGATGGATCGTCATCTTCTTGATCTTGCACATACATCTGTTGAAGGTGCAAGTGACGGACGTATCTCCATGAAAGATGCTCAGGACTTGTTTGCAGCGGTTAAAGATGGGAACATATTCACTGAGGTTGAGAGAAATACAGTGGATCATGTACTGGCCACTTTTCATTGGACTGAAAAAGCGAAGGAATGGTTTCTAAAGGAATTGCATAGCTGGTTAAAAACTAAACATGCACAACCTCTCAGGCCAATAACCCCGCTGGAACTGTCAACGCAACATTTCCCAATAACGGATGCTTTGACAACTGATGAAGAAAGACTAGTGCGCATCCATGACCTCAAAACAGCCATGAATGAGACCCATCAAGACCATGATGATATTGGAATTATTGTCCGTCTGGCCAATGGAGAAAGAGTTGAGGTGATTTCTAATTTTATCGAATTATCCGGGGATTTTATTGAGCTCAGAGGGGGCGTCACTATTCCCTTACGAGCTATTGAAAAGGTAGAGATTTAAAAATTTAAGGTAAAGGTAGTCTTAACATCAGGTTCAGATTTTACTGTCAGCGATCCGTTGTGCATCTGCATGATTTGTCTGGAGAGTGCAAGCCCAATTCCGGAGCCTGATTTCTTTGTTGTAAAGAAAGGGATAAAAACTCTTTCTATAGCTTCAGGAATTATACCCGGTCCATTGTCAGTAACTTCAATTATTACTGAACTGTCGTTGTAAGTTCCTGTTAATTCAATTTTTGCATTTGGTGAATTTTCCAATGCTTCGATAGCGTTCTTGATCAGGTTGATAAGTACCTGTTCAATCATTTCTTCATCTGCCTGAATAGTCAGATATTCAGAATCACTTTTATAACTGAATTGTATCGATGTTTTTTTGAATTCGGGCTTAAGGAGTTGCGCTACTTTTTCAATGAGATCTTTTACCCGGATGTTCTTAATTTTAGGTTGGGGCAAGGATGTATATTCGCGATAAGCATCAATAAATTTGATTAACCCTTTGCTTCGGCTTTCAATCGTATTCAGCCCCTCCCGCAAATCTTCAGCGCCTTCAGATTTCAATTCATAGTTATTCTCTTTCTTAATAAGATCTTGCTCAAGAATTTCCCGCAAGGTAGAGGTGAGAGAGGAAATAGGAGTAATGGAGTTCATGATTTCATGCCTTAAAACCCGGGTTAGGTTTTGCCAGGCTTCAAGTTCCTGTTTCTGAAGTTCAGTTTGAATATTCTGTAGTGTTACGAGTTTTACGGTATTCCCCCGAATTCTTAATTCAGTGGCTTGCAACGTCAATAAAAATTCATTGCTGGCCTTGTATAAGGTGCTTTTGCCAGATTGCACGTCCATCAAGGCTTCATATAATTTAGGGTTCTTATCGGCCAATTCATGAACGTTCTTTAAGTTGGCAATACCAATAAAGCGTTTTGCATTAGCATTCATCAATTGTACCTGACCTTCAGGATCGAAGGAAATAATACCGGTTCGTACTTGTTGTACTATGGTATTAAGATACTGCCAATGTTCTTCCTTTTCCGTTCTGGCTTTTCGGAAAGCTTCCAGCACTTCGTTAAATGCGGCATTGAGTTCCCGAAAACTCTTGCCTAACTTGTTATCATTGGCAAAACCGGAAATGAAATCTGAGTATTTCACGGATTCAAGAAACCGGGTGAGTTTTCGGTTGGTTTGAGAGGCAAAGCGATACAATTCAACAAATTGCCCGAGTATGATCAACAGGGTTAATCCTGCTGCAAAAATCATATTAGGCTTGCTTACCATATAGACAAATAGCGACATGGCAATCCCTAATAAGATTACTCTAAAGGCAACCCGAAAACGAAAATCGTTAAAGGCCATGCTTTTCTAATCTGCGATAAAGTGAGGATCGCGTAAGCCCGAGTTCGGCAGCAGCCTGGGTGATATTTCCATTGTATTTTTTCAGCACTTTGCGGATAAGCAACTTTTCTACTTCATCAAGATTAAATTGATCCAGATTGATTTGCTGATCGCTTTCCCGCGCAGTGGGTGTTGCGAAATTGAAATCCTCCGGCTGTAACACGGAAGAGTTGCTTAAGATAATAGCGCGTTCAAGGGAATGTTGCAGCTCGCGGATATTTCCTGGCCACGGGTGTTTTGTCATCCTCGTCATGGCTCCTTCGCTGATTTTGGTGATGTTCTTTCCATAGAGGGATGAATAATGCTTTAGAAAGTGATGAGCAAGTAATGGAATGTCTTCAATCCGGTCCCGCAAAGGTGGAATTTCGATTTCGATGGTATTGATGCGATAGAGCAGGTCTTGTCGAAACCGGTTTTCTTTCACCATTTCGTAAAGGGGCAGGTTCGTGGCGCAAATAAGACGCAGATCAATGAGAGTCTCTTTATTAGAACCTACCCGACTCACTTTTTTATTTTGTATAGCAGTAAGAAGTTTTGCCTGTAAGGGCATGGAGAGATTTCCAATCTCATCCAGAAATAGAGTTCCTTGGTTGGCAAGTTCAAACCGGCCGGCACGATCCTCTTTAGCATCCGTGAATGATCCCTTTTTATGTCCAAAAAGTTCGCTTTCGAAAAGCGTTTCAGTGATTGATCCTAAATCCACACTCACAAAAGATTCACTTTTTCGGGCCGAGTTTCTATGGATTGCACGGGCAATCAATTCCTTACCGGTTCCATTCTCGCCCAGGATCAATACATTGGCATCAGTCTGTGCTACACGCTCAATGGTTTGAAAGATCCGGTGCATCACCTGGCTTTGACCGATGATGTCGCTATATTTTTCATTTATCGACTGATTAATCTCCTCATTCTTTGTTTTTAATGTTTGCACCTGGTCGCGTGATTCGCGCAGACGCATGGAGGAATAAATAGTTGCGAGTAACTTCTCATTCTCCCAGGGTTTTAACACAAAATCGGTGGCCCCGGCCTTAATTGCTTTCACAGCCATTTGAACATCCCCATAGGCAGTAATGAGGACCACCACGGCCGAAGGATCAATACTCAAAATTCTTTCAAGCCAATAGTACCCCTCGCTGCCGCTACTAACATCTTTTGTGAAATTCATATCGAGCAGGATCACATCGTAATCTTCGTTTCCCATCAGGCTAGGGATTGCCTCCGGGTTCTTCTCGATATCGACCTGAGCCACATGACGTTTCAGGTACATTTTCGCTGCTTTCAATAGATCTTCGTTGTCGTCAACGATCAAAATTTTGCCATGCTTGGATTCTGACATAAGAATAAATTCAATTAGCCTGTCCGCAAGTGGGCAATATTAATACCGAAATCGAGATGTGCTTTAATCGCCCGAATTCGCAAGACCAGCTTTTCAAAGGTAAATATTCTTGTCCGTATACGGACAGATACGTTCACATGTGAACTAGAAATAATAAAAATTCGACTGAAAAAGCATCTTTTTCCAGTCAATTCCCGTTGGCACGCTTGTTGGCAAGTGCAGGGAGGATTTAGTTATAACAGATATTTCACACCGAGTTAAAAGCACCAATGGACAAGAAGATTGCAAAGAAGACCTGGACCTTGAAGCGAATCGCTACGTATGGAGGAATTGCCCTGATCGTTACTTTTATTGGCTATCAATTCATTTTTGCCGATCGCAGATCGACATTTAAAACAGATAAAGATAAGCTCACCATTTCAACCGTACAGCGCGGAGAGTTTAAGGAATTCATCCCGCAGACCGGTACCGTAGAGCCTAGTCGCACGGTTTACCTGGATGCCATTGAAGGCGGAAACATCAAAAACATTGTTAGCGAAAGTGGAAAAATGCTGAAGAAGGGCGATGTGATTCTGGAATTAACGAATCTTAATCGCGAACTCACGGTGTTGCAGCAAGAGGCTTCCTTTAACGAAAGTATTAACAGAGCTCGTGAAACAAAGTTGAATATCATGCGTAACGACTTGGACCAGCGACAGCAACTTGCATTGATTGAGAATCAATTACAGATATTAGAGCCTCAGTATCTTCGTCAGAAACAATTGTTTGAGAGAAAATTGATAGCCAAACAGGAGTTTGAACAAACAGAAGCTAATTATAAATATAACCTGGAGAGAAAAAGAATCACGTATGAAGTTTATAAGAACGACTCCATTGATCGCATTCGTCAGTTAAGGTTTACGGCTGAGTCTGAACAGAAAATGATGATCAGCTTAAATGGGCTTTCAAAAATTCTGGATAACCTCGTTATACGTGCTCCTATTGATGGACAACTTTCTACTCCACACTGGGAGATTGGTCAAGCGGTAAGTCAAGGTCAGCGAATGGGGCAAGTAGATATTGTAGGAAGCTATAAAGTACGCGTGCCTATTGATGAACTCTATTTCCCGAAAATATCTATTGGACTTCCAGCTTCAACCAGTTATGCCGGAAAAGACTACCGCCTTGTCATTACCTACATTTATCCAACCATTCAAAACGGTAGGTTTGAAGTAGATATGGATTTTGATGGAGAAACTCCTGAGGGTATCCGAAGAGGCCAATCGTTGAGACTGCGGATTGAATTAGGCCAGGCTTCTGAAGAATTGCTCTTGCCTGTAGGCGGATTTTATAAGGATACCGGGGGCAATTGGGTGTTCGTGCTTGACAGTGATAATAAGGCCGTTCGTAGAAATATTAAGCTAGGCCGGAAGAACACAGAGAACTTCGAGGTATTGGAGGGACTACAGCCGGGTGATCGGGTAATTACTTCATCTTATGAGAATTTTGGCAACAATGAGGTTTTAATTCTCAATTAATGCAACTATTTATAAGAACTGGCGTCTAATACAAGGAAAATGAATACTACAAGGTAACCTTTGATAAAAAATAAAGTAACCCTTAAAACTATACTCCCACACACATCATCTAACATTAAACCTAACAGGTCATGATCAAATTAAAAAATTTAGAAAAAGTTTACACAACTGAAGAAGTAGAAACCACCGCCCTTAACAACATCAACCTGGAAATTAAGGATGGTGAATTCGTGGCAATTATGGGACCGTCAGGATGTGGTAAGTCCACCTTACTCAATATCCTGGGTTTGCTCGACAACCCTTCCGGTGGCGAATACCACTTTGGTGAGCACGAAGTAGCTAAATACTCAGAGCGCCAGCGCGCACAATTGCGCAAGGGCTCCATCGGCTTTGTATTCCAGAGCTTTAACCTGATTGATGAGTTAACTGTGTTCGAGAACGTTGAGCTTCCTTTACTTTATTTGAAAGTGCCTTCGGAGGAACGCAAAAGACGTGTAGAAGAAGTACTGGAGCGCATGAATATCATGCATAGAAGAAATCACTTTCCGCAACAGTTATCCGGGGGTCAGCAACAACGTGTGGCAATCTCCCGTGCTATTGTGGCTAAGCCAAAAGTAATCCTCGCAGATGAACCTACCGGTAACCTGGATTCTGCGAATGGCGAAGAAGTGATGAAACTGCTGTCGCAATTAAATGAGGAGGGAACTACTATTGTTATGGTAACCCACTCACCGTATGATGCAAATTATGCTCACCGTATTGTAAACCTGTTCGATGGTAAAGTAGTTACCGAGAACATCAAAGAGCAGTTTCATATTTAATGACTAAAGATTTCAGGGAATTCGCTTTCCTGATTCGTTCTTCATAGTTTAGGTTTAGGTTAGAATATAAGCCCGTTCTGTTTTTCAGGATGGGCTTTATTCTTTCATACAAAGTTTATACGGATAAAAGCGAACACGCATGTGTACACTTTTGAACAGAAACTTTCAAGATCCCGAATCAACACTAGGTTTTCATTGTGATTTCGGTGAAATAATCAGATGGCATATTTCTTGACCATTTGCATGCAACCTTCAGCGACCCTTTTCGTCCTTGTCATGTAATCATTACCCCATGATCAAAAACTATCTACTCATCACCCTCAGGAGTTTGGCCAAGAATAAACTCTTTATTTTTATCAATGTCTTCGGTATGGGTATCGCCATCGCCTGTTGCATTGTTGCCTATGTAAATTGGGAGTTTGCTGCAACCTGGGATTCAAAGCATGTAAATGCCGATCAGATTTATCGCGTGCAACTTGTAAGAGATTTCCAGGGTCGCACCGAACGTTATGGGATGGCACCCATGCCCCTTGGGAATTTTGTAAAGCAGAATTTCAAAGAAGTTTCTAAGGTAGTTCGTTATACATCTTCTTATTGTGATATCAGGATTGGTGAAGAGGTTTTCGGAACCCAGGTTGTATTTGTTGACTCTGGTTTTTTCGACTTGTTTACCTACGAGCTGAAGTATGGAACCTTCGCTGATTTCTACGATAAAAGCAAAGTTTTCATCAGTGACGAAGTTGCGTTGAAGTATTTTAATCAGGAGGATGTGGTAGGGCGTTCAATCACCCAAATAATTCTTGGTAAGGATGGAATCCGAAGACCTAAAGAGTTTATGATAGGTGGGGTATTTAAACAATTACCACAAAATTCCAGCTTTCGGTTTGAAGTGGTAACACTGTTCGATAATTTCTGGGATATTAATCTTGACCCGGATATGAGCGAGTCGAGCTGGAAACGCTGGAATACTTTGTTTATTGAAATTAAAGATCCTTCAGCAGTTGCCTCCGTAACGAAACAACTTCAAAGCTACATCGAACCACAAAACAAAGCCCGCGAAGATTTTAAGGTTACATCCTATTACCTGGAGAATTTCAACGGTATGATGAAACGTAACCGGGCAAATCCTCGTGTTAACAACGACTGGCTTTATGGCGGAATTCCTTCTGAAGCCGTTACACTTCCTGCTGTCATGGCTGGGCTTCTTCTCCTATTAGCGTGTTTTAATTTCACCAATACATCAATTGCTATTTCTAGCCGAAGGCTGAAAGAGATTGGCATTCGTAAAGTAATGGGCGGCATGCGTAGTCAGTTGGTATTTCAATTTTTGGGCGAAAACTTAATTCTTTGTTTCTTGGGTTTAGCGGCAGGTTTGCTCATGGCCGAATGGCTGGTGCCTGCTTACGATTCACTTTGGGCCTGGCTAGAATTGAAATTGAGTTATTCGGAGAATATCGGATTTCTTGCATTTCTTTTTGTTCTATTGTTGTTCACTGCCATCGTTGCTGGCGGATACCCATCGTTTTACATTACCTCATTTGAGCCTGTTTCTATTCTTAAAGGCAGAGCCAAATTTGGTGGTACCAATTGGTTTACCCGGTTTTTGCTGGGTGGACAATTTGTAATCTCAATTCTTTCCATCATCATGGGTGTTGCATTCTACAATAACGGAGAATATCAAAAGGATTATGATCTTGGCTTTGCAACAAAAGGGGTAATCTCTGTATGGGTTAATAATGAAGGTGGATATAACACCTACCGCGATGCTCTGTCGTCCAACAAAGACATTCAATTGATAGCCGGCACCCGACATCATGTAGCCAATGCATGGTATAACGATCCGGTAAAATATGAATCACTGGAGCGAGAAGTTGATATTTTTGACATTGGCGATAATTATTTTGAAGTAATGGATATGAAGCTGGTTGCTGGCCGGAATTTTATGAAGGATTCGGAAACAGACCGGAAAGAGTCAGTTTTGGTAACAGAAGAACTGGTAAAGGAATTTGGTTGGACAGATAGTCCGATTGGAAAGCGTCTTGTGTGGATGGATACTGTACAGCTGTATGTTGTGGGCGTAGTAAAAAATATTTATGCCCGCGCTTTATGGGATCCGATTCAACCACTGATGATTCGTTATTCATCGCCCGACAAATTTCAGCAAGTAGTTATCAGGACCGACCCAGCCAAACTGACTTCCGTAAATGAGTTTATGGAAAAGAAATGGAAGGAAGTATTTCCAAATACGGTTTATAACGGACAAATGATTGAGCAGGAGCTACAGGAGACTGCTGAGATCAATAATAATATTGTAACCATGTTCGGCTTCCTTGGTTTTTTTGCCGCGTTAATGACGGGCATCGGTATGTTTACGCTTGTTTCATTGAATATTGTTAAAAAGATGAAAGAAATCGGGGTTCGGAAAGTGTTAGGTGCTTCAATTCTCAATATTGCGCGGGTGATCAACTTTGAATTTGCTATTAATCTTGGAATAGCCACTATCATTGGAGGAGCGGCAGGTTATTATATGGCCGATTCGCTCATGGATTCAATCTGGGAATATTACCTAAAAATTGGTGTTGTCAGTCTTACGGTTTCAATATTAGCCATGCTGTTTATTGCGATAGCTTCTGTTGGGTACAAAACGATTAGTACTGCATCACTAAATCCAACCAAGACGTTACGGGATGAGTGATTGGTTCTTGGGGAACTAAAAGCCCTGCCTGTAGAACCTTTTTTAATTAAAATCTTGAAATTAATTGTAACATTTCGTTTAGATAAAGCGTCTAAGCGATACCTGCCTGAACAATTGCAATCCTCTGAATAGGAGGTGCAACGTATTATCTGATTTTAGCATCTGATTTAAAAGTCTAATACCCATGCTTAAGAATTATTACAAAGTTGCCATTCGCAACATCCTCAAGTACAAGATGTTTTCGGCTATTAACATTTTAGGAATGACCATCGGGATCACTTCCTGTTTAATGATCATTCTTTATGTTACTCATGAATTAAGCTATGATAAATTCCATGCTGATGCTGACAGAATCTATCAGGTTGGTTTAAATGGTAAAATCGGAGGTCAGGACATTCGTGTGGCAAATACTTGTCCACCCATGGCTGAGGCGTTGGTGGCGGATATCCCGGAAGTTGAGTCAGCTACACGCATTGCTTCTATGTTTGGCCAGCCAGTAGTTCGAAATGGCGAGAAGATTTTCTCTGAAGAGAAAGTCTTTTTTGTCGACTCTAATTTCTTTGAATTTTTCAGTTATAAGTTGAGAGAAGGAGATATTAAGACGGTTTTAAAAGAGCCCAACACGGTAGTGCTTACAGAGCGCATGGCTAAAAAATATTTTGGTGACGAAAACCCGATTGGTGGTTTGCTGGTGATAGGAAACGAAAATAAAACGTTTAAGGTAACGGGTCTTGCTGAAAACCCACCAACTAATTCTCACTTCGACTATAATATCTTGGTGTCAGCAATCTCCAGCGAAAACCTGAAGAGCAGTGTTTGGCTAAGCAATTTCATGTACACCTACTTTAAAACTCAACCGAATGCTTCCGTAAGCCAGGTGGAAGCCAAGTTTATTCCGTTGGTTGAGAAGTACATTGGCCCCGAGTTGGAGAAATTCATGGGCACCACGTTGAAGCAAATGAAAGAAGCGGGTGGAGCTTACGGATACTATGCCACCAACTTAATGGATATTCATCTGCACTCTACCTCGCAGGGTGACCTTGAGCCTGGGGGTAGTATTATGTATGTCTATTTTTTCAGTGGGATAGGTCTATTCATCATAATTATTGCATGCATTAATTTCATGAACTTATCCACGGCACGTTCTGCCGGCCGTGCTAAGGAAGTAGGATTGCGCAAGGCTCTTGGATCGTTACGCGGACAAATGGTGGGTCAGTTTATGGCTGAGTCAATTCTGTATAGCTTGTTCGCGGTAGTACTTGCCTTAATAGCATGTTATTTATTATTGCCTTACTTTAATATTTTATCGGGCAAAGATCTGGGTATGGAAACTTTTCAAACTCCGTGGTTTATCGGAGGTATTGCCATTCTTGTTTTATTGGTTGGCGTTATATCGGGTAGTTACCCTGCATTTTATCTGACTTCATTCAGTGCTGTAGAGGTTCTGAAGGGAAAAGTAAGAGCTGGCGCTAAGAGTAAAGGCATCCGTAGTTTCCTTGTCGTTTTTCAGTTTGGACTTTCTATCTTTCTGATCATTTTTACAGTAGTTGTTTTCCAGCAAATTCAATACATGCAAAAGAAGAATTTGGGGATTGACAAAAATGGCGTATTAATTCTGGATAATGCCGGTAGATTAGGAAACAATAAGGAAGCTTTCCGCAATGCCTTGGCACAGCAAACAGGAATTACGAAAATCAGTTATACAAATAATACCTTTCCAGGTGTTAATAATACTACCGTGTTTAAAACGGGTGGCTCTGAACAAGACCATATTATGGGAGTTTACTATGCTGATTATGAACATCAGGACGTATTGAGATTTGAATTAAAGGACGGGCGTTATTTTTCTAAAGAGTTTCCATCCGATTCATTAGCGATTTTATTGAATGAAGCTGCTGCCAAGGAATTTGGCTTTGAAAATCCGGTAGGGGAAGAGGTTCTCTACAATGACAATGGATCTACCTTTAAAAAATATAAAGTGATTGGAGTTATCAAGAATTTCAATTTTGAATCATTCAAAGAACAGGTAAGGCCACTTTCTATTTTGCTTACACAAAATGCTAACAATCTATTGGTCCGTTACGAGGGTGACCCTGCGGCACTAATCCAAAATGTAGAAAAGCTCTGGAAACAATACTCCACCAGTGAGCCGTTTGAGTATTCGTTTTTGGACGAAAGTTTCGATCGGTTATTCAGGGCCGAGCAACGAATGGGTAAATTGTTCTCAGTATTTTCTGGCTTAGCCATATTCATTGCTTCCCTCGGACTATTTGCCCTGGCCGCTTTCACCTCTGAGCAACGCACTAAAGAAATAGGAATCCGCAAATCAATGGGTGCCTCGGTTTTCAGCCTTACTGTTTTATTATCGAAAGAGTTTACTAAACTGGTTGTCATAGCATTTATACCTGCTGCCGTCTTAGCGTGGTACATTTCTGATACGTGGCTCAATGGATTTGCCTACCGGGTTGACATTAGTCCGATTGTATTTGTACTAAGTGGTTTGGCTGCTATTGTGATTGCATGGCTCACAGTAAGTTACCAGTCAATTAAAGCAGCGGCTGCAAATCCAGTTGACTCCCTGAGATACGAATAGCCACTCATCAAAAATTCGATTAACGGAGTAATTGAACTCTATTAATTCAGCTTTCTCTTAGGTAATTTACTTCTTCAAAGTAATGCCCTATGAGAAAGCTTTTTTTATATGTCCTTCTGAGTTCTTGTTTCTATTCAGTATCGGCCCAGTCTTACGATCCTAAACTTTTTTCGAAATTAAACTTTCGATTTATCGGTCCGGATGGTAACCGGATGATTGCAGTAGCGGGTGAGCCCGGTAATCCAAACGTATCCTACTCAGGAGCAGCATCCGGGGGGTTGTGGAAAACCGATGATGCAGGGGTTACATGGAAATCAGTATTTGACGATACTGAGGATTCAGCCATTGGAGCAATCGGAATAGCGCCATCCTCTCCTAAACAAGTTTGGGTAGGCACAGGAGAGACTTTTTTGATCCGACCAGCTCATGCCGTAGGTAATGGAGTTTATAAATCAAGTAATGCTGGTAAGACCTGGCAAAATATGGGTCTTGAAAAAACGTATCGGATCAGTCGGGTTATAGTACACCCCACGGATACGAATACAGTTTATGTTGCCTCTATGGGGCACACGCATGGGCCTCAGCAAGAGCGAGGGGTTTATAAAACCACAGATGGCGGAAAAACCTGGGAACGAATCTTTTTTGTAAATGAAAATACAGGCTGTTCTGATCTCAGTATCGATCCAAAAAATCCAGAAGTGCTTTTTGCAGCTATGTGGCAGGCTGATATTCGGACCTGGAATTTAAGCAGTGGGGGTGAAGGCAGTGGAATATACCGCAGTAAAGATGGTGGCAAAACCTGGGAGCCTTTACGGAATGGGTTGGAGAGTGGTCCGGGCCATCCGGTTGGAAAAACTTCTGTGGATGTTTCGTTTACCAATCCAAAAAGAGTATATGCTTTGATTGAAGATACTGAACCTCGTCTCTACCGATCTGATGATGGCGGAGATAGTTGGAAGTTGATGCAACAAGATCATTCCATGGGGCAACGGGCAGGATATTATACACGCCTTAGAGTTTCAACGGCAAACGAAGATGAGGTATACACCATTTGTGTTGGAATAAAGAAATCTATTGATGGCGGTAAAACCTTTTTAAAAGATTATAATCAGTGGGCACCAGGCGGAGACAACCACGACATGTGGTTTGATCCTAAAGACGGCAACCGGATTTTATGTGCACATGATGGGTGTTTGAACATGACCTACAACGGTGGTAAAACCTGGCGTAATATCAATTTGCCAATTGCCCAGATGTATCACATAGCCGTGGATGATCGTGTACCTTATTGGGTTTATGGCAATCGCCAGGATGCGTGGTCGTATCGTGGGCCGAGTAGATATTTGGGCGGCTGGAGAATTCCTCTTGGGGCCTGGCATGGAGTGGGGGGATGTGAAAGTGGTTTTGCTCAACCTGATCCATTTGATAATAATATTGTTTGGTCTGGTTGTTATGATGGTGGTTTGGATGTATTTGATCTCACTACCATGCATGCCCGGGATGTGCGGGTTTGGCCTCAAACCCAGATAGGTGAAACACCCGCCAACGCAAAGTATCGATGGCACTGGAATTTTCCGATGGTACTTTCCAAGCATGTAAAAGGAAAAGTATGGGTAGGAAGTCAGTTTGTGCACGAGACCACTAATGGCGGCCAAGGATGGCAGGTTATAAGTCCTGATCTTACCACCAATGACAAAACACATCAAAAAAACTCAGGCGGTATGGCCAGCGATAACTTGATGACGTGGGATGGATGCACACTCTATTCTATGGCTGAGTCGCCCGTAAAAGCTGGTGTACTCTGGACGGGAAGCAATGATGGACAAGTGAATGTTACCCAGGATGGCGGCAAAACCTGGACCAACGTGTCAGCTAATATGCCAGACTTACCTAAGTGGGGCACTATCCGGCATATTGATGCTTCGTATTTTGATGCGGGTACTTGTTATATCGCTGTTGACGCACATTATGTGGGAGACTTTGGTTCTTACGTTTATAAGACTAAAGACTATGGAAATACATGGAGTCGGTTAGAGATAAATTTGCCTGCCAATAATTCAAACTTTGTAAATCAAATTAAAGAAGACCCGGATAAACAAGGATTGTTGTGGTTGGGAACTGAAAAGTCGCTTTACTTTTCACCTGATGATGGTAAGAACTGGGTTCATCTGAAAAATAATTTGCCCCCGGTTCCAATTTTTGGAATTGAAATACAACGCAACTTCAAAGACCTTGTAATCGCAACCTATGGAAGAGGAATTTATATTCTGGATGATATTACCCCTATTCGCGAATTCAGTGAACAAGTTCAGAATTCGGAAGCACATTTATTTTCGTTGCGAAAAGCCTATCGCTTTCAGGATATCAATGGAATAAAAACTGACGACAGCTATGTATCCGGCAGAAATCCACCGGAAGGTGCTGATATAAACTACTATCTGAAAGAAAAATCGAAAGATTCAGTGGAGGTGGTAGTACTTAATTCGCGAAATGAAGTTATCAGAAAAATTACAGCTACCAATAAACCTGGAGTAAATCGGGTATGGTGGGATTTAAGATTGCAACCTTATGAAATGCCCAAGCTTCGTACCAAACCCAGGGGCAAGGATTGGGTCATGTTGGATGAAAAGGGGGAACGTACTATGTTTATTTATGACCTTGATATTGGCCCCGGACAGACTCCTCCGATGACTCCACCCGGTACGTATACCATTGTATTAAAGGTAAATGGCAAGGAATATAAGCAGTCGATTGTTATGGTGAAGGATCCTAATACCAAAGGCACCGATGCTGATATCTTGAAACAATATAGTTTTGGGGTGAAATTGTATACTGCAACCACTACCACCCTTAAATTGATTGACGAAATGGAACGTATGCGCGCCAAGTTGTTGGCGAAGAAAGGCGACAAGAAATCAATAGCCTTAGAAGAGAAGATTTATCAACTCGAAGCAGCCTTACATGACGTTCACGCCACCGGTGCCCGTATGGATATTTTCCGTAATCCACCCCAGGTTTTGGAGCGGCTTTTTGCCATGGCTAAAGAGGGCCAGATTTCCAGTGCCGATGCTCCCCCAACCGACCAGCAACAAGAGGTGTTTAAATTGGTTTCTGATAAGCTTGCGGAGGTACAAAGCCAGTTCGAATTAATTAAGAAAACCCCTGAAATTAAGCGAATTGAGGGGATTTAAATTTTCAATGTTAAGTTTTATTAACTGCTTGGTAATGCACAGGTAACCGGATAACTTGTTTATCAAATTCAATGATTTATGGAAAAATTAGTACTTAAAGGAAAGAAAGAAGTAAAGAACCTTTTGGCCGATTCGTTACATCAGACAGTTCAGGCCCTTGGTGTTGCCAAGTCTAAAAAGAAGACTGATAGATTGATTGATAAATCAGCTAAGCGGATTGCAGAATTGGTTGCGGCTCAAATGAAAAAAGAGCAGAAAAAATTCAAAACCGTAAAAGCTAAAAAGGTAAAGAAAGTGAAGGAGCCGGAGCTGGAAACAGCTTAATCCATATTAATTAATGAACAGGGGCCGCAAGGCCCTTTTTCTTTTGCCCATATTCAAAAAGGGAGACATTCATTAGCAATAGTAACATTCCATAGAAGGTATCCTCTACTGGAATCGTTAACATACGAATTCCCAAATTCTCAGAATCGTTATACCATACCACTTGTTCTTCAATACCAGTGCCTGTAAGTATTCCATTAACCAAGAAGAAGGGGATAAGAATGAATATAAACGCAACATAAAACTTTCCCAGATAGTCTGTTTTCCAAACCCAGCGGTGCAGGAGCAGAAAAGCTGACAGGAGGATAAACGTAACCGTTGGATACCAGCGATCATAGAAAATCAATCCGGCTAAAAGAAGAAGCATGACAAGAATATCGGTAATCGTATCCTGTAGTTTCTTACTTATTCTCCATGAGATTAGATAATTGACCGCTTCGTATGTAAAAACGCAGGCGTAGGGTATGCAAATAAAAAACAGGATCTCTTCAATAGGAAGTGAGAAAAAGTAATTTCCGGTTAAATACCTTGTGTTAAATCCCCACACACCCATTTGCGTGAACAATTCATCCCACACAATAAAAAACAATGCTGGCAGTAAAATGGCAGGCCAGAGAAACTTCCATTTGTCTGCGAACTTGTATTTAGGATAAAAGCTAAAAATGAAGGGGAACAGGATGGAGAAAAAATCGATAGCGAGATAAAGGTATTCCTGTTTCAAGGCTTGTAAGTCTTATTACGTTTGTCTTGATTCTGGCGTCTATTGTGTTTCTTGTCTTTTCTCTTTCATTGTGAATTTTTTGGGCTCATATTTTTTAGGAGCAATCAAAAAACCGAAGGCTTCGCAATCTTCTTTGGTGTGCCGGGCATGGTGAATGTAATGGGCATGAATCATTCGTTGAAGATATCGACTCCGTTTTTCGGGGCGCCACTTCATGCGCTGATGTACGATGATGTCGTGGAATATCAAATAGAACGCACCGTAACAGAAAATTCCTAATCCGACAGCCAGCATGTAAGGATTATATTGTACCAGACTGAAATAGTAAAAAATCCCAATGGATGGGATGCTGAAGACAACAGCAAACCAGTCATTCTTCTCTAATGTGTGATCATGCACCGTGTGGTGAGATTTGTGCCAGACCCACAGAAAACCGTGCATTACATATTTGTGCGTAAACCACGCTACGAATTCCCAAAACAAAAAAGTGCCCACAGTAATCAGTGAACAGATTAAAATTAATTTCCAGTCCATAATTTAGTTCTTTCCTCCTGCAAAATATTCTTCCAGCACCTTAAAGCGATGTTCAAAAATACGATTTACTTCGCGGCCTACAAAAATGATATGAGCCAGCCTGCCCAGGGCACCCAAAGGTATCGCATAATTTACTTCATCGGTCATTTCCACACCGCCTGGCACTTCTTTAAAATGATGCTGGTGGTGCCAAAGCGCATACGGTCCGAATCTTTGTTCATCAATAAAGTAGTAGGGTTCGTTTACTTGTTTGATCTCCGTTACCCAATGCACTTTGATACCAGGTAAAACGCTTACATGGTAACGGATGATTTGGCCTGCATATGCCTTATCGCCACCAGAAATGTAGAGGATTTTAAATCCCATATGTTCTGGAGTGATTTTGGACAGGTTTTTAGGAGTTGAGAAAAATTCCCAGGCTTCCTTAAGGCTTACTGGCAGAAATTGTTTTCGCGTGAGATTGTAAATTTTCATCCGTTATATAAACATCCTATGGTAGGAAGAGTTTAAGTCTAGGCCAATAATTTTTGGATGTTGAAATCAGCCATCAAAAAACAGTTTCAAATGTGATCTAAAATCCTCATTTTTAGAAACTATCCTTATTCTATGAGGTTTGCGCTCGGCTTTATTTTGATTTGTATTCTTGCTGTCAGTATTTTCTTAACTGGCTGTGAGAAAAGGAACTCCATTGCCTTAAATCTCGATTCTGTAGACTATAACATACATATTCGACCCATTTTATCAGACCGGTGTTTTAAATGTCATGGACCGGATGCCAATCAGCGTAAAGCAAATCTGAGACTTGACACTCGAGAAGGAGCATTAGCCGCCTTGAAAGATAATCCAAATGCTCATGTTATTGTTCCTGGCGATGCTGATCAATCGGAGGTTTTTTTACGGATATCATCATCCGATACATCAATTCAGATGCCACCACCTAAGTCCAATTTGTCGCTCACAAAAAATGAAATTGAGATAATTGGGAAATGGATTGAGCAAGGAGCAAAGTATAAGCCCCATTGGGCATTTATTCCACCGGTTCAAACAGCTCTTCCTGAAGTGGATGAAGAAAAATGGCCTGCGAATGAAATCGATCATTTTATTTTAGCCCGGATTGAAGCCTCAGGGTTAACACCTAATCAACCAGCTGATCGGGAGCGATTGTTAAAAAGAGTAAGCCTGGATATTACGGGTTTACCGCCTTCGATAGAAATGCAAAGCAGTTTCATGGCCGATCAATCGGAAGATGCTTATGAAAAAATGGTAGATCAATTGCTTTCGCAACCACACTATGGTGAACGCATGGCAGTGTATTGGATGGATGTGGCGCGTTATGCAGACTCACACGGTTATCAGGATGATGGATTGCGCACCATGTGGCCGTGGCGCGATTGGGTGATTCACGCTTTCAATAAAAATTATCCGTATGATCAGTTCGTAACCTGGCAACTAGCCGGTGATCTGCTACCTAATCCGAGTAAAGAGCAGCTTCTGGCTACGGGTTTTAACCGCAATCATAAAATCACTCAGGAAGGTGGCATTATCGATGAAGAGTACCGGGTTGAGTATGTGACAGATCG
Source organism: Cyclobacteriaceae bacterium (assembly GCA_044229915.1). Taxonomy (GTDB): domain Bacteria; phylum Bacteroidota; class Bacteroidia; order Cytophagales; family Cyclobacteriaceae; genus ELB16-189. The sequence continues at coordinate 42,398 of JBGASB010000001.1, read as the reverse complement.
AACCAATACATTTGGTAAAGCTTTTCTTGCGCTCACCTTTGAGTGCGCACATTGCCATGATCATAAGTACGATCCAATTTCTCAGAAGGATTATTACCGGACTTTTGCCTTTTTTAACCGGGTCCCAGAGAAAGGTTTAGTAGGCGATATCCAATTAGCCTCCTTGGCCGATCCGCCAAAAATCAAAATCACATCAGAGGAAGTTCAAAGTATTCTGACCTTCATCAATAAAAGAGACACTACTCCCGTGGAGGTGATGGTGATGAAAGATACTACCTGGAAACGACCCACCTACGTACTTACACGCGGGGCTTATGATGCACACGGGGAAGTTGTGGACATTGGATTACCCCCTGATATTTTGCCTTATGACTCTAATCGATATGGAAATAATCGGTTAGGGCTCACAAAGTGGTTGTTCGATAAGAAGAATCCTTTAACAGCCCGCGTATTTGTGAATCGCATGTGGCAGGAATTTTTCGGAAGAGGATTGGTGAAAACCAGTGGTGACTTTGGTATGCAGGGCGAGATGCCATCGCATCCTGAATTGCTTGACTGGCTTGCCGTAGATTTCAGGGAACATGGTTGGGATGTAAAACGCTTGATTAAGCAGATTGTGACTTCATCAACATACAAACAATCCTCTGCTATGAGCAAGGAGAAGCTAGCAATAGATCCAGATAATATTTTGCTGGCACGCGGACCACGTACCCGGTTAACAGCTGAAGGAGTTAGGGATCTTGCGTTAGCAACCAGTGGATTATTGGTTAAAGAAATTGGAGGCCCTAGCGTAAAGGTGTATCAGCCAAAAGGAATTTGGGAGTCCTCTACTTCTGGCCGCGGGGTGTTAGCCAGATATGTGCAGGACCATGGCGATAAGTTATATCGCAGGGGTTTGTACTCATTTATTAAACGTACTGTTCCCCCTCCGGGCATGCTTGTATTTGATGGAAGTAACCGCGATCAGTGTGAAGTAAATCGCATGCGAACCAACACCCCCCTACAGGCTTTGGTGCTGTTGAATGAACCCTTAATGCTGGAGGCGGCACGGGTTTTTGCGGAGCGTTTGATGCTGGAACAATCATCCGCAGAAGAAAAAGTGAAGAAAGCATTTCAGACAATTGTATGCAGACAGCCCAAGCAGGCGGAACTTACAATGCTGCTCCAATATTTTGAACAGGAAAAAGCCGGGTTCACACAATCGCCTGGCAAAGCAAGGAAATTTGTTGACGCAGGAGAGTATCAACATGAAAAAGTTACGGATGTGGTTTCCCTGGCAGCTTTAATGCAGGTGGTGCAAACAATTTATAACCTCGATGAAGCAATCACCAAAACATAAAAATGTAATATTGAATCGGGTATGAGTAAAGACTTTATTGATCACAGGTTACATTTAACACGCAGACACTTTTTAGGAAAGGTGAGTTTGGGGTTGGGCTCTGTGGCGTTGGGCTCCTTGCTAATACCTGATTTGTTTTCAAAATCTGAAGGTTCAACTCAAGCTTTAGGACTTCCACATTTCGCACCCAAGGCAAAACGGGTTATTTACCTTTTTCAAAATGGTGCGCCCTCGCAATTGGAGAGTTTTGATTATAAGCCCATGCTAAATAAAATGGCCGGTGAGGAGTTGCCTGCATCTATCCGCATGGGTCAGCGATTAACTGGAATGACTTCAGGGCAAGCAAAATTTCCATTGGTGGGATCACATTTTAAGTTTAATCAATTTGGTAAGTCAGGTGCCTGGGTAAGTGAGATTTTCCCGAACATAGCAAAAGTGGTAGATGACTTGTGTATCGTTAAATCGATGCACACGGAGGCCATCAATCATGATCCTGCACTTACCTTTATGCAAACCGGAGCCCAGCAGGGAAACCGTCCAAGTATGGGCGCATGGTTGAGTTATGGATTGGGAAGTGAGAATAAGAACCTTCCTGCTTATTGTGTATTGTTGTCTCGCGGTCGTGGGAACGGGCAAGGAGTTTATTCAAAGCTTTGGACAAATGGTTTTCTTGATAGCGTACATCAGGGCGTGCAGTTTAGTAGTTCTGAAGAACGGGTCTTGTACCTGAAGGACCCGGAAGGCCGCGATCGTGATGACCGCAGAAGGATGCTCGATAACCTTGCTCAGTTAAATGATCTAAACTATCAGGAGTTTGGCGACCCGGAAATACAAACACGCGTGCAGCAGTATGAGATGGCTTACCGCATGCAAACTGCCGTACCAGAGTTAACGGATCTTACCAAAGAGCCTGATAGTATTGTTAAAATGTACGGTGCTGATTGTCTTGTGCCCGGAACCTATGCAGCGAATTGCTTACTGGCACGCAAACTTTCGGAAGCCGGAGTTCGCTTTGTACAGTTATATCACCAGGGCTGGGATCAGCATGGCAATATGGTAGGTGAAATGCCGCTACAAGCACAAGATGTTGATCGGGCAACAGCCGCGTTGATTATGGATTTAAAGCAGCGCGGATTACTTGATGAAACACTGGTTATTTGGGGTGGCGAATTTGGTCGTACAAATTATTGTCAGGGAAATTTGTCGAAGGATAATTATGGCCGCGATCACCACCCGCGTTGCTATACGATCTGGATGGCTGGAGGAGGCATAAAGCCTGGAATTGTTTATGGGGAATCAGATGAATTTGGGTATAATATTATTCGCGATCCGGTACACGTAAATGATTTTCATGCAACCATACTTCATTTGATGGGTCTTAATCATGAGCAATTAACCTATAAACACCTGGGCAGGAGATACCGGCTTACCGATGTGGCTGGCAAAGTAGTAGAGGGGATTTTAGCCTAACATTTTATTCATGCAGAGAACTGCCCGCATTTTCATTAACCTGATTTTCTTCTTTCAAGTTTTGCTGGTGTTTCTTTTGTTCTTCGAAGAAAGAATTGAATTGCCGGGTTGGCTTCAGGTGGCGGGAAGGCTGCACCCCATGGTGCTGCATGTGCCGATCGGTATTCTGATTCTCTTGTTTGTATTCATGATGCTACGGAATACATTTCGCAGACGGCAATTCAGGAAGATCGTGCTTATTTGTTTGTTACTCGCTGCTTTATCCGCCTCAGTAACTGCATTGTTTGGGTTTTTTCTCTCAATAAACGGTGACTATGGTACTGACTCTATGCGTCAACATAAAATCAGTGGAGTTGTACTTAGTATGTTCACCTTTTTCCTATTGGTGTGGTATAAAAGTGTAAAAAAGGGGGAAATTGTTTTTTACGGTTCAGTTGTATTTACTTTATTGGCCTTGGTGTTTGCAGGCCATACGGGATCGGTCTTAACCCATGGCGAAAATTTTGTACTTGCGCCTATTGCTACCGAACAAACCCTCACGATTGATAAAGCTTCACTTTATCAGGTGGCTGTAATGCCGCTCCTGGAAAAGAAATGTTTTTCATGTCATAATGAATCCAAAGCTAAGGGTAAATTAATTATGACTTCGGTTGCAAAGTTTAAAGCTGGAGGTGAGCACGGTAAGCCCTGGATGGAAGGAAATCCTGACTCCAGCAGAATGATTCAGAATATTCATTTGCCTTTAGAACATGATGATCATATGCCTCCAGATGGGAAACCTCAATTAACTGCTTTTGAAGTCTCGCTACTGGAAGCCTGGATTAAGTCGGGAGCTGATTTTGAAAAGAGGATAGATGAATTCGTTGATGGCGATACGTTGAAAGTGTTGGCAACTTCTGCGATAAAGAGAGATATTAAGGCGGAAGAAATTAAACAATACCCATTCAAAGCAGCTTCTGAAGAAGTGATCAATAAAATGAACACACCATTCAGAACAGTATTTCCATTATTTCAGAATAGTCCGGCTCTTCAAGCCGATTTTTTCGTGAAAGAGTCTTTTCAAGTGAGTTCGTTACAGGAGTTGAGAGAAATAAAAGATCAACTGGTTGTTCTTAATCTTTCGAAGATGCCGGTAACGGATGCAGACTTAAGTATCATTGGCGGATTTAAAAATCTTGAAAAGCTTAATCTCAACTTCACGACTATCAAAGGAGAGGGGTTGACTAGTTTGAAGTCCTTAACCATTCTTGAGTCTATTTCTTTGTCAGGCACTTCTGTTACAAAAGATGCCTTAGCGGCCATTCTAACACTTCCAGCCTTGAGCGAAGTTTTTATTTGGAATACTCTGATCAGTGAAACCGAGAAAGTAGAATTAGAGAAATTATTTCCAAAAATAAAGTTCATTCACACATTGTTTAATGATCCCAGCTTGCTGGCATTAAGCAAGCCGATATTGGTAAACGAAGGCATCCTTAAGAAAGGAGAACCTCTTCAATTAAAGCATACTATGCCGGGGGTAATCGTTCGGTATTCCTTAGATGAAAGTAAGCCGGATAGTATTTCAAGCACTTTATATGATAAACCTATTCCGGTAAATGAAACCGTGAAGTTAAAGGCATTGGCTTGCAAGGATGGCTGGTATTGCAGCGACCAGTTGGAAGTCACTTGCTATGTTGAAGGATTTAAGCCAGAACAGGTCACACTGTTGAAACCTGCGGATAAGCAATATCCGGGAGAAGGTGCCAGCAGTTTAACGGATGGACGGAAAGGGTTTACAGATATACTCAAAGAACCCTCCTGGCTTGGATTTCGCGAGAATGCTTTCGAAGCCGGATTTGATTTTGGGAGCCAGCCCCCATCAGTCAGTAAAATTGTGTTAAGCTATGCCGATAATTTGGGTGGCTACATATTTCCACCTACGGATTTGGAAGTGTGGGGCGGAAAGAACGCAAATGAAATCAAGTTGATTAAAGCAATAAAGATTACACAGCCGACAGACTATCGTCCGCAAAGTATGGAGGCGATCGGAATTTCATTTGATCGATCCACTCACCCATATTATAAAATTGTAGCCAAGCCGGTCAGTAAACTTCCGCTCTGGCATGGGGGCAAAGGACAAAAGGGTTGGTTCTTTGTGGACGAAGTGTTTTTCTATTGATTAAAAGAGACACGTCTTTACTACATTACACTATGAAACGATCAATATTTACAATCTTGGTGTTGCTTTTAATTCTTCCATCCTGTACTCAGGAGAAGGGTAATATCGCAACCTGGAAGAAAGAAATTATTGACACGGAGCAAGCTTTTGCTGCCATGGCTAAAATGGATGGCGTACCAAAGGCCTTCATCACCTTTGCTGCTGATGATGCAGTCCTATTGCGCAACAATGTACTCATAAGAGGCAAGGAAGCGATAAAGATCAGTTACGATAAAAGATTTTCTTCCGAAAATACGTCACTCACCTGGGCTCCTGATTTCGTGGATGTTTCTTCGTCTGGTGATTTGGGTTACACCTATGGAAAGTATGTTTACACATCAACTGATTCATTAGGGAACTCAACATCCAGCGAAGGTATTTTTCATACCGTATGGAAACGTCAATCTGATGGTACCTGGAAGTTTGTGTGGGATTAATCGGATTATTTAGCGCTCACAATTCCTTTTGCCATCTTGGGAAAAATCAATCCGTGAAAAGGCAAGACCAGATACCAGTAAACCCTTCCCCACAGACCAAGCGGTTGAAATGTAGCAGTCTGCGTTAGGAACTTCTTTCCATTACTTTCTTTTATACGGAATTCCAGCCATGCTTCTCCCGGCAGTTTCATTTCAGCGTATAGTAGTAGACGCCCGGTCTTCTTATCAGCTACCTGCACTCTCCAAAAATCAAGTGCATCGCCTGATTTCAAATCAATCTCGCTTCTGCGCCCTCTTCTTAAGCCTACACCGCCAACCATTTTATCCATTACCCCGCGAATACGCCACATCCAGTTTCCAAAATACCAGCCTTGTTCGCCCCCAATGCGCCAAAGGTTTTCAATTACTTCCGATTTGTTTCTATCAAACTCCACCACACGTTTGTCAGTTAACACGCCATGTTGCGGTACCATCATGTTATCCAGAAAATTAATACGCATTGTATCTTGTGAAATAGCGTCTTTCCAACTCGAGATGATATTTTTCTGACTGATCTTTTCAAAATCTAATTCCAGTGCTTCCTGATAATGCAAAATCTTTATCGGGACTACTTTTTGAATGCTCGTGTCATGGCAGATGACTTCATTTTTCATACTCGCAACCAACGTGTGTGCCAGTGAATAGGAAGTGGACGTAACAAAATACAACCACAGTGATGAGAGCTTGGGCGAAAGCACGGGTACAGTGATGATCAACCGTTTTAGCTTTCTGACTTTCGCATAGCCCAGTAACATTTCTTTGTATGTAAGAACGTCTGCACCCCCGATATCAAAAGATTGGTTAAATGCTTCTGGTTTTAGTATCACGCCTTGCAGGTAGTCAATCACATTACGGATGCCAATGGGCTGACAGCGTGTTTTCAACCAGCGTGGAGCAACCATCACTGGAAGTTTCTCGACAAGATCGCGAATGATTTCAAAGGATGCACTACCGGATCCTATGATGATCGCAGCTCGCAACACCGTAGCAGGAACTTTGGAGGTCTTTAAAATATCTTCAACATTTTTTCGCGAGCGCAGATGACTCGATAGACCGGCATCATTAACAATTCCACTCAGATAGATGATTTGTTTTGCCTTACTGCGATTGACAAGGTCTACAAAGTTGTTTGCCGAATCGGATTCAACACGGGTAAAATCTTCATAAGAAGAACTCATGGAATGCACCAGGTAGTAGGCCACGTCAAAATCTGACGGAGCCGCTTCCAGTGAGGATGCCTTAGCAAGATCTCCTTCCACTACCGAAATTCTCGTCAACTCTTCCTTTGAAAAATCTTCCCAATCAAACCTGCGCTGATCGCGCACCAGGCAGATTACTTCATGACCATTGGCTAGTAATGTTGGCAACAGTCTTCGGCCAATGTATCCGGTGGAGCCCGTGAGGAGAATTTTCATTTGGTTTTTCAGTCTTACTACTAAGGTCTTGCAACCTATAACTCATTACCATTCAATGCTTCTTTATACACCTTCAAGACCCTTTCTCTAGCAAACTTATGATCCACGATCGGTTTAGGATACTCTTTGGTTCCTAACTCAGGCACCCATTTCTTAATGTAGGTTAATTTAGGATCGAACTTTTCGGTTTGTAAATCAGGATTAAAGACACGGAAGTAAGGAGCGGCATCACAACCCGAACTGGCTGCCCATTGCCAACCTCCATTATTAGCAGCTAAATCAAAATCTAATAATTTTTTTGCGAAGTATGCTTCGCCCCAACGCCAATCGATAAGCAAGTGTTTAGTTAGAAAACTAGCCACAATCATGCGCACGCGGTTATGCATGAAGCCTGTGTTATTGAGTTCGCGTATTCCTGCATCTACAATGGGATAGCCGGTTTTGCCTTCGCACCAGGCTTTGAATTCATTTTCATTGTTTCGCCAATGAATGTGATCGTACGCGGGTTTGAACGCATGTTTTTCTACTTGTGGGAAATGCCAGAGGATCATGTGGTAGAAATCCCGCCAGATCAATTCATTCAACCATACTTCATTTTTTTTCTGTGCGAGTTGGGCCAGTTTGCGAATGCTCACCGTTCCAAAGCGCAAGTGCACACTCAGCTTTGTTGTTCCTTCAATGGCCGGAAAATTTCTTTGCTGATCGTATTTCTCTACGATGGACTGTTTAATCACGCGTTCCGGAAACGGTGCTCCGGTTGCTAGGAACCCAATATCATCCAGAGAAGGCAGGGGTATTGCTTTAATTTTTTTGAATGACCCAAAATGACTTTCGGTAGGGTAGCTTTTAAGATGAGCTGGCGTGACTAGTGATTTCCACTTGCGACTGTAGGGTGTAAAGATCGTATAGGGCTTATTATCGTCCTTAGTTACTTCATCTTTTTCAAAGATCACCTGGTCCATGAAGGTTTTGAAATCCGCACCGGACTTTGAAAGGATATTTTTTACTTCTTCATCGCGTTTACGTGCATATGGTTCATAATCGTGATTGGTGTAAACCGCTTTGGGTTTTAGAGACCGGAAGATGTCAATCGGATTCCCATGAAACACAAGCAACGAACTTCCTACTTCTTCCAGTTGCTGCTGTATTACCGTAAGTGAATTATGAATGAACTCTACCCTTCGGTCGGCTTTGTCTTCAAGGGTATCAAGAATGGTCGTGTCGAAAATGAAAATAGGAACTACCTCATTATTTTCTTTCAGTGCATGGTAAAGTCCCGCATTATCTTGCAAGCGAAGGTCTCTCCTGAACCAGAAGATGGTGGTAGACGGTTCAATGAGCGGACTATTTTTTTGATTGTAGCGCTTCAATTTCTTTTTCGAGTTGGTCGATGATCACCATTTTTTCCGCATACAACCTAAGGTCTCCGGACCTTTGTATTTGCATGGCTTCTTCGAGTAGATTTACCTGTTTAGCCTGCAGTTTTTTCATAGGATCTGATCTGAATAGTGAAAGCATGACTCTATAACAACCAATCCTGCATTTGGTTTAGACGTATTGGTGAGTAGTATTAAAAGAAAATCGCCAGTGATTTGAAGTTGTTTCGTTATAGCCGTTTATTAAGTGTATAACTAAAATCACCATTGCCGGCATGCAACCTGAAATTTTTGTCCAGAAAGAAAAGGACATTCTCATCTCCTGCGAGAAAGCAAATTGAGTTTTGGGGATCCTCCGGATCTAATTGGTAAATGATGATATCCGGATTTTCTTTGGTCCCTTTGATGATTCGCCAATTGCCGTACACATCACGCGGAGTATTGTCAACTACTTTACGAATGGTGTAGGTGGTAGGCTGGTGGGTAATCGCATCTCTGTTTAGGATTAATCTCCACTTTAATTTGAAGCAGGAGGAAGTTACTTTCAACTGGTGTTCTACAGCGTAATCCTGACAGGGCGTGCGTCCGTCATAAACAACCTGCCGGGTGGTGTCGCTCAGTAACGTGGATGGGCTTGTCAGTGCCGGTGCAACAGCGGCATTATCAACGATCAACTCTTTTCGATTCAAGGTATAACTCCACCCTCCGTTACCAATCATGAGCCGGTGTTGAGGAGTTAATAAATGGAAAATATTTTCGTTCAGCTTAACCATCATAATTTCTGCCGGTAGCGAGCTGCTTTTTAAATGATAGATAACTCCATGTAGAATTTTATTCTTACTGGGCACAATTGTGTAAGTTCCTTGAAACGAAAGTTGCTCTTCTGTCTTGAAATCAAGAGTATTTGGTTGCGAAACACCAAAGGCAATCTTTAAGACAAAAGTATTTTGGTTTGATTTCGTATCATTCAGCAACAGATTCCATCGGATAAAATCAACTTCTCTATCTGAAGGAATTGTCAGTTGCGATTTAATAAGTTCATCACCAGGGGTGCTGCCCACAAAAACAATGGGCGTTGCGGAAGCCAGGCTTAATGTACTTAAGATGAGAAGCGAATGAAGCAACAAGGTATTCAGTATTCTCATAATGATTAGTATTAATGGCTGGGCACTACCATGGGTCACCTTTGGATAACCTAAATTCAATATTAACTAAATATTATGAAGTTAATATTTCGGTAATATTTTGATAATATTGCCTTCCTTAAATTCTGTATGAAAAACCTATCCTCGGGTAAGCTAATGCTTGCCATTTTAACCTCCCAGTTAATTTTAGCCTCAATTTCCTTTTTAAGTTCAGCACAAAGCAAACCTGCTGTTACCGTCTTCACCAGGAAGCAAAAGGGGGTTGGTTTTGTTACTTCTGATAGTGTGTTTTCACTCAATTTTCAGTTCCGGATGCAGAACCGGGCCATGTATATTAGTAATTCCGAAACAGATTTAGCGCCAGAGGCATTCGAAATGAGAGTGCGAAGACTTCGCTTAAAATTCACAGGCTTTCTTCTAAACCCAAAGCTTACCTATTACTTTCAATTGGGTTTTTCGAGGGGAGATATGGATTGGCGTGGCCCTGAAAACAATAAAATTAATAGTAGTCCCAACATCATACGTGATGCAGTGATTTACTATAATCCCAATTCACGGTTGCGAATAGGCTTTGGACAAACCAAAATTCCAGGAAACAGACAACGGGTTATTTCTTCGGGTGATCAGCAATTTTTCGATCGCTCAATCGTGAATGCGCGATTTACACTCGATCGTGACTTTGGATTTTTCGGACATTATACAACTCCTTATGTAATTTTCCGCGGGTCGCTTACTTCTGGTGAAGGAAGGAATTCTGATCTGTCGAACAACGGACTCGCTTATACTGGCCGAATTGAGTTTCTTCCATTCGGTCATTTTACCGGTGAGAATGACTATCAGGAGGGAGATCTCGATAGGGAGGAGAAATTGAAAGTTTCCGTGGCAGCAACCTATTCACAAAATGATCGGGCGCTCCGTACGCAGGGGCAATTAGGCAATGATTTGTATGCCGCCCGTACCATGGATGCAGTTGAATTTGATCTCCTTGCTAAATACAATGGATGGGCATGGTATACAGAATTTATGAATAGAACCACCAGTAACCCGATAACGGTCAATCCGAATAACAGTTCGCAGGTCAGCGCAGTGTATGCGGGGAAGGGGCTTATGTCTCAGATGAGTTATCTCTTTAAAAATAATTTTGAAATTGCCGCCCGATATGCAACGTCCAAACCCTCTTCCAAACTATATGACAACGTGGAGGCTCCTCTCTTAAATGAGAAACAGATTGAGAACTATGAGTTAGGCGTTACCCGTTATTTCTATGGTCATCGTTTAAAAATACAGGGCGGACTAATGTATTCTAAACTGACGGATTTAAGAACAGAATCCTTCGCGGAAGGATATTATTCTGCTGTGTTCCAAATGGAACTCGGGATTTAGTTCTTTGGTGTGCTGCTCAATGAAAGTAACTCAGGTTGGTTGAGCATGAGCCTAAACCAACATGTGTATAAATCAGGGTTTTGATTCACATGGTTTCGTATCGAATCAAGAGACTCATATTTCCAGGCTTGCGCTTCACTGAAGTTGACAGCTGGTATACCATCATAAAATCCAACAAGGACATAATCCCATTCAAATTCAGTTAACTGATTTTCCAGTTCTACCTTATAAAGGAATTTGTGAGAGTAATTCAGGTTACATACAAAACCCATTTCCTGAAGCAATTTTCGTTTCCCGGCAGCTTCAATTGTTTCCCCCGGTCTGGGATGGCTGCAGCAAGCGTTCGTCCATAGCCCGGCACTGTGGTACTTTTCAGCAGCGCGTTGTTGAAGAAGCATTTCTCCCTTCGAGTTGAAAATCACAATAGAAAAAGCACGATGCAGTAAGCCTTTTTGATGGGCCTCCATTTTTTCCATGGCCCCGATTTCATTATCCTGCTCATCTACCAAAATCACCTGCTCCATGCTATAACAGGTTAAGTTGATGCTTCAGATATGAGTAGGCCAGAATGGTAAGCTTACGTCTGTTGCGTACCCGAATCCGGTTGGTAAGGATAATATGGCTTGGAGTATTTTTTATTTTTTCGAAAAGTGCCATGTAGTATAAGTAGGCAACATAGACACCAAAGCGAGCCGAACGCGGAAGTTGTTTGATGCCTTCGTACCCGGCATGAAAATCTCTGGCAATATCTTCTTCAATATGACTTTTTGTTGCCTCGTTAAAGTTGGTTAGGTCAACACCAGGAAAATAACTGCGACCCATTCCGTTAAAATCAGCATTAAGGTCGCGCAGAAAATTTATTTTCTGAAAGGCAGACCCCAGCTTCATAGCCGAAGGTTTTAGATATTGATACAGTTGTTCATTGCCTTTACAAAAGACCCGCAAGCACATAAGGCCTACAACTTCTGCCGAACCTAAGATGTACTCTTCAATTCCCTTCTGATCGTATGATGTAAGAGCAAGATCCATTTCCATGCTTTTCAGGAATTGATCTGTTAGTTCCTTTTCAAATTTGAACTCATTCACTGTTTTTTGAAAACTGTTCAAAATTGGGTTAAGACTGATTTTATCGTCAATAGCCTGATGGGTAGCTTCTTTAAAACGCTTGAGTAATAAATTTTTATCGTAGTCATGGAGCGTATCCACAATTTCATCAGCAAAGCGAACGAATCCATAGATGGAATAAATAGGGCCACGCATTTCCTTTTTTAAGCAGCGTATCCCCAACGAAAAGGATGTGCTGTAAGCCCGTGTAGTGAGTTTACTACACCGTAAAGAAACTTTATCAAACAGGTCCTTACTCATCTATAAGTTTCAGTTTTTTTTAGTCAAAATACACAAGAAAACCCCCAAAGCCTTCCCGTTCTTCTAATTCTGCCTTCTATCTCGTTCAATTAACTCTTTGGCCACCACCTGACCCGAAATAAGTGATGGCGGAACCCCGGGCCCTGGCACAGTTAGTTGACCAGTATAGAACAGGTTACTTACCTTTTTGTTTAAGATGGAGGGTTTTAAATTGGCCGTTTGTAAAATAGTATTGGCCAACCCGTAGGCATTGCCTTTAAACGCATGGTAATCGGCTATAAAATCGGTGTGGGCATAGATCCTTTTAAAAACAATGTGTTCACGAATGGACTGGCCCATAATTTTCTCGAATCGGTCCATCACCAGGCCAAAATACTTTTCGCGCGTAGATTCCTCATCTTTTAAACCCGGAGCAACGGGAATCAGAATGAAAATATTTTCATGATCAGCAGGAGCAACGGTGGGGTCTGTTTGCGAAGGGCATGAAACGTAGAACTGAGGGGCAGTAGGCCATTTCGGGTCTTCGTAAATTTCCCTGGCATGTAGCCCAAAGTCTTCATCGAAGAACAAGGTGTGATGCAGGAGCCCCGTAAGTTTTTTGTTAAGACCTAAATAAAAAATTAGGCTTGAGGGAGCCATCGAGCGTTTCTGCCAATACGATTCCGAATATCTGCGGTGCGACTCCGGAAGCATTGTTTGCTCAACATGATGGTAATCGGCACCAGCTACCACATAATCAAATACTCTTGACTTTCCATTCACGACCACCTCTTGAATAGAATTGCCTTTCAATGTGAAGCGATTAACTTCGCTATTGAACTCAAACTTAACCCCTTGTTCTACAGCCAGCGCAGTGAGTCCATTCACAATTTTATGCATGCCACCTTTGGGATACCAGGTACCCAATGCCATATCTGCGTAGTTCATGAGTGAATAGAGCGCGGGAGTTTTTTGAGCCGTTGCTCCAAGGAACAGAACCGGGAACTCAAGTAACTGAATGATGCGTGGCTCTTTAAAGAACTTCCGCACGTATTGCGAGATAGATTGAAATACATGCAGTTTAAGTACTCCGGTAAGTAGTTTAATATCCGCAAATTCGGCTAGTGAAAGCCCTGGTTTATAAACCAGCTCATTTATACCGATTTCGTATTTGTATTTTCCTTCCTCCAGAAACCGAAGCAGGTTTTTAGAACTTCCTGGTTCCAGTTTATCAAAGAGTTTACAAAGCCCATCCACACTGGCAGGCAGGTCCATAAAATCATGGGCTCCATAGTAAATCCGATAGGAAGGACTCAGTCGTTCGAGTTCGTAATAGTCAGAGGTGGTCTTGCCAAATCGCTGAAAGAATTTTTCGAAAACATCGGGCATCCAGTACCAACTAGGGCCCATATCAAACGTAAAGCCTTGTGATTCGAATTTTCTGGCCCGGCCACCAGCCGAATTATTCTTTTCAAACACAGTTACATCATAACCCTCCTTTGCCAAACTGGAGGCTGCCGATAAGCCTGCAAAGCCGGCACCAATCACCGCTATCTTTTTCATTGTTCGAGTATAAAAAGAAAACACGGTTTTTTCTACCGTGTTTACCCTTTACTGGTACCCAGTTAGTTTCTTCTGAATTTCTTTTCGGGCATGAAAGATGCGATTCTTTACCGTACCTATAGGAATGTTTAAATGCTCAGCTATTTCATGATACTTATAGCCGGTAGTGTGCATTTTGAAGGGAACCAATAAATCATCTTTAAGTTCGTTCACGTTACGCCATACTTCCTTAAACTCCACACTCCCTTCCGGGCGATTAAATGTATGCGTGTCCTCTACATTAAGAAAGTAAAGTTCTTTGGTATCATCGTGCGATGTTTTAGCGCGCTGATTTTTTCTATAGTTGTTGATAAACGTGTTACGCATGATCGTGAAAAGCCAACCTTTCAGATTGGTTTCTTCCCTGAATTTATCGCGGTACATAAGCGCCTTTAGGATTGTATCCTGAACAAGATCAAGGGATTCATCTCGATCGTTGGTAAATCTACGTGTAAACGTTCTAAGCGTAGGACGTAGACTGGCGACTTGTTGGGTGAATTCTACTTTTGTCATTTGTTTAACGTTTATTTGTAAATATTAAACAAATATAGACTAAGTATGACTTTTCAACAATATATGTTTAATAAATTTTAGTAAAGAATAAACAATTATTTAAGGTTTTTAACTAAGTCCTTGAGGGCCATTGCGTTATCAAAGGTTGTGATATTAGGCAATGGTTCAAGTTTTGCCTTTTTAAGGGCATAACCAGCTACCAGAATTGAAGCCTGGGCAAAGTCTTGACTTAGTCTTGTCAGGTATCCCTGCATGGCATGGGGTGAGGGACCACTGGTAAGTGAGGTAATCAGAAGATCGGGTTGATGTTGCTCAACTACGTATTTTAAATCTTTGTACGGTACGGTTTGTCCGAGATAGTAGGTGCGAAACCCTTCCTTCTTGGTAATGTAATGATAGAATAAAAGGCCTAATTCATGTAGTTCATTTTCAGGTAAAAACAATAATGCTTTTCGTGCAGATTTTGGCACCAGTGGTAAACCATCAATAGCAACAATCATTTTTTGCCTGATCAGGTTGGAGATGAAATGCTCCTGGGCAGGGGTGATGTTATTAGTAAGCCAAAGGATACCAATCTTTTCAAGGAATGGATAAACAATTTCGACAACCGTTTTTTCGAATCCGAACTTCAGTACCAGGTTGGAGAGGATTTTTTCAAACTGTTCTTCTTCCATATCAATCATGGAAAGAACTAACTGATCGATATAAATTTCGATGCTGCTTTTAGCCTCACTTAACTCATTAACCTGCCGATAAATCTGGTCATTGGTAAGTCCTACGATCTTGGAAATCTTAACCCCATGATTATTGAGAACGGAAACATTAATAATTTTCTTCAGGTCTTCATCTGAATAATACCGGATATTGGTCTGGGTGCGCTGCGGAGTAACCAAATGATGCCGCTTTTCCCAAATACGAATTGTATGAGCTTTTATTCCAGAGAGCTTTTCTAGTTCCTTAATCGAATACTTTCCCATCAGTCATATATTATTGCTCAAATTAACACGGCCGCGACAAAAATGTTATTTTACTTCAATTTAAGTTGCTATGGCAGATTTGGAAAGAGGTAGGCAATGGTTTGAAAAGCAGGATTGGAAACCTTTTCCATTTCAGTTGGAAGCCTGGCAAAGTGTATGCAATAACTACAACGGGATTGTAAATGCACCTACCGGCAGTGGTAAAACATATTCTTTACTCATTCCAATTCTCCTGGAATGCAATCCTAAAAAGCTGAGTTCAAAAGGCCCTAAGGCAATCTGGATCACACCTATCCGGGCGCTTGCCAAGGAAATAGAACTATCCGCTAAGCGGGCCAACGAAGGCCTTAATACTTCGTGGCGGGTTGGTGTGCGCAGTGGCGATACATCAACCCGGGAACGGGCTAAGCAAAAGGAAAGACCTCCGGATTTTCTCATCACCACTCCCGAAAGTCTTCACTTATTACTTTCTCAAAAAGGATATGCCGAATACTTCGCGGATTTAAGGACGATTGTGATTGACGAATGGCATGAGTTGATGGGTTCAAAACGGGGCGTGCTTATGGAGCTTGCCTTATCGCGATTGAAGGCACTTTCTCCCCAGCTAAAGATCTGGGGAATTTCGGCTACCATTGGAAACATGGAGCAATCCCTTCAAATATTATTGGGCAGTTACTCCGTGAGTAAAAAAGTAAAAGTGATTAAGGCAACTATTCAAAAGAAGATTGAGATCGTTTCCATTTTTCCTGATGAAGTTGAGCGGTTGCCCTGGGCTGGTCATCTTGGGATCCAATTATTGGATAAAGTCATTCCGATTGTCAAGGAAAGTAATAGCACCCTGATTTTTACAAACACCCGCTCCTTTGCTGAGATCTGGTATCAAAAGATGCTTGACAAAGCGCCAGAACTTTCGGGCCAGATCGCCATGCACCATGGTTCTATCAGTAAAGAACTTCGCGATTGGGTAGAAGATCAATTGCATGCAGGGAAACTGAAAGCAGTGGTTTGTACATCCAGTTTGGATTTGGGTGTCGACTTCAGACCGGTTGAAACTGTAATCCAGGTAGGCAGCCCAAAAGGTGTTGCACGATTTTTACAACGGGCAGGTCGAAGCGGGCACCAGCCCGGGGCTGTTAGCCGGATCTATTTTTTACCAACCAATACCCTAGAACTAACTGAAGCGGCTGCCTTACGGGAGGCCATGACCCGGAATATTGTAGAAGATCGCGTGCCCTATCTACGCTCCTTTGATGTATTGATTCAATACCTGATTACGCTGGCTGTCTCCGATGGATTCCGACCGGAAGAAATTTATCCCGAGATAAAAGGTACGGTCAGTTATTCGTCAGTTACGGAAGATGAATGGAACCGGGTATTGAATTTTATTACCACCGGGGGTGAAGCGCTTACCGCTTATAACGAATACCGGAAAGTGATTATAGAGGAAGGAGTTTACAAAGTCGAAAACAAGCGCATTGCACTTAAACACCGGTTATCGATTGGCACTATTGTGGGTGACAATCTTTTGTACGTGAAGTTTGTTTCCGGTAAATACCTGGGAACCATCGAAGAGTATTTTATCTCACGTCTTAATACAGGCGATGTATTTTGGTTTGCCGGCCAGAGTCTGGAATTAGTGCGGATAAAAGAGATGGAAGTGCATGTTCGCAAGAGCAAAAAGAAATCTGGAAAGGTACCTTCCTGGCAGGGTGGACGAATGCCGCTTTCATCGCAAATGAGCGAAATGATCCGATTAAAAATTGACGAATCGGCAACCGGGAATGAGACGGATGATGAAATGCGATTTCTTAAGCCATTGATGACCTTGCAGCGAGAGCGATCACATCTACCGAAGAAGAATGAATTTTTGGTCGAGTACTTTCATTCCTCCGAAGGCTACCACGTGGTAATGTATCCTTTTGAGGGTCGTTTTGTACATGAAGGCATGGCCGCCCTGATTGCCTACAGGATTTCGCAAGGAACACCGATTACTTTTTCGATTGCCATGAATGATTACGGCTTTGAGTTACTTTCGGATCAGGAGATACCCATTTATGAGGCCATTGAAACCAATGTGCTGGGCAATGAAAATCTGATGAAGGACATTCAGGCAAGCATTAACTCCACCGAAATGGCCAGGCGAAAATTCCGCGACATTGCTGCTATTTCAGGATTGATTTTTAAAGGTTTACCCGGACAAAAAATAAAAGAGAAGCATTTACAATCTTCCTCGCAACTATTCTTCAATGTGTTTCACGAGTATGAATCACAAAACTTATTGCTGCAACAAGCCTTTGAAGAGGTGATGGATTTTCAATTGGAAGAAGCACGTTTACGCAAGGCACTGGATCGGATAGCCCTTCAGAAAATCATAATCACCGAGCCAGAGATGCCCACACCCTTTGCTTTTCCGATCATGGTTGATCGCACACGCGAAAAACTGACTTCCGAAAAACTGGAAGACAGAATTAGAAAGATGCGTCTTAGTTTTGGAGTTGATTAGGCAGAAATTGCCCGGAACACCAGAAACAACGTTCCCGCCATAATCATAACAACAGGTAATGTGAGGAACCAGGCAAGCAAAATATTTCTAACCGTATCCGGTTGAAGATTTTTTACTCCCTTGCTCGCCACCATACTGCCGGCAATTCCGGAAGACAGAACGTGGGTGGTACTTACAGGCCACCCAAAGTACGTGGAAAGGCCAATTGTGCTGGCCGCAACCATTTCTGCACTTGCGCCTTGTGCGTACGTGAGGTGTTCTTTACCAATTTTTTCGCCTACTGTTTTAACAATTCTTTTCCACCCAATCATGGTGCCGATACCTAATGAAATCGAAATCATGAATAATACCCAGGTAGGAGAGTAGTCAGTCACTTTACGCACTGCCTTAAGTTCATCTTTTAGAACTTTCTTGTCGCTGGCGCTCATTCTCACTTCTTCTTTCTTCATCAGCGAGTTCAGATTCCGATCCAATAACATCACATGCTTTCTCACTTCGAACTTTTCAGCTTTAGGAATTTGGCTTATTGATCCCAGCGAAGCGAATGTTTCTTCGAGATGTGTATTCATGAAGCGTGCATCAGCAAGTTTTACTCTGTCTGATTTTGAAAGGGTAGTAGAATCAATAGTGTTGATTACGCGTTCAATTTTACTTAGTGAAGCTGGCATTCGGGCTGGATCATAATTTACATCGAGGGCAAAATAGGCTGGCACAATCCCAATCAGAATTAACATAACCAGGCCCACTCCTTTTTGTCCATCGTTGGAACCATGAAAAAAGCTGACTAATGTACAGGTAAGGAAAAGGATGGCCCGGATCCAAAACGGAGGTGGTTGATTTTTCTTAGGTTCTTTAAAGAGCGCATCTCCGGTTTCAGTTTTCCGGGTGAGCGTCCTGATGAAATACATTAAAATGATTGTTACGGAAAATCCGAATAGCGGGGACACTAAAAGTGAAAGCCCAATTTCCTTTGCTTTGGTCCAGTTCACTGCTTCGCTGGTTGCCTCGGGCAGCAGGGAGAATGCCAACCCAACTCCTAATATAGATCCAATAAGTGTATGAGAACTTGAGCAGGGGATTCCAAAAAACCAGGTTAACAGGTTCCAGAAAATAGCTGTTACTAGTAGCGCCATCACCATTGAAATGCTGTGGGCTATATTTTGATCTACCAGTGTTTCTACGGGCAACAGATTAACAATACCCATTGCCACGGCAATTCCTCCGGCAAAAACCCCTAAAAAATTCCAGGTACCCGACCAGATTACTGCAACCCACGGCTTCAGGGTATTAGTATAGATTACCGTAGCTACTGCATTAGCTGTGTCATGAAATCCATTAACAAATTCGAATGTGCAGGCTGCCAATAGACAGAGTACCAGCAGGATGGAATAGGAGAGCTCTAAATCGAACATATATCAAAAATCGGGGTAAATGTAATGGGAAGCCGATCGGTCAATGTTAACCCAATGTTACCATTTTTTATTTTCCAAACTCATGACTTGAAACCAAAAACCAGAGATTAATATAACACTATGATTTTCAAGGAGAAGTCCTTTTTGACTAAGGTTATCAGCTTCGTTTTTTACTGAATTGGATTTATGCGAATTTGCCTCTTAATCAATATCAATGGAACTGGGGCGAATGGAGATTGAGTTAATGAGCGAAACCGCGTGGCTCTTGCCAGAAAAGGCCTTGTGGCTTAAAAGCAGGAAAACGCTGCTAATGGCTGATCTGCATTTTGGTAAAATCAATCATTTCAGAAAGTCGGGAATACCTGTGCCCGCCCGGGCTAACGACAAGAATACGGAGACCCTCATTTCAGTACTTCATTTAGCGAAGCCGGATCGCGTGATTTTTTTAGGAGATTTATTTCATAGCCACTACAATGAAGAATGGGAAGTGCTGGGTCAGATCCGGAAACATTTCGTTCAATGCTCCTTCGAACTTGTATTGGGCAATCATGATATTTTAAGTGCGGTGCAGTACGAACGGCATACGATGAAGTGTTATGTAAACGAATTGCGCGAAGGCGATTTAATTCTTACGCACGAACCTATGACCGAAGTGCCTCCTGGATTATATAATCTTTCAGGACATCTTCATCCAGGCGTGCAATTGCGAGGAACCGGAAAGCAATCGGTTACGTTACCTTGTTTTTATTTTGGGAAGAACCAGGGGATTCTTCCAGCTTTTGGTTCGTTTACCGGAATTGCCCGCATCGTACCAAAAAAAGAGGACAGAGTTTTCGTTATTGCAGAAGATAAAATCATTGCTTACTGGAATGAATAAGTTTCGGGTACTCATTTTATTTCTGATTGCTACCAGTTCGGCAGCGGCACAGGATACTACGCGCCTGTCTTTACTTTTTGTAGGTGACATCATGCAACACGATTCGAATATTGCAGCCGCTCTTGATCCAATCTCAAAAAAGTATGACTATTCAGCTTGCTTTGAATATGTTGCGCCTATTTTACGAGCGGCCGATTTAACGATTGGCAACCTGGAACTTACCTTGGCAGGTCCGCCATTTAAAGGATATCCTCAATTCAGCGCGCCTGACGCTCTTGCTGTAGAATTAAAACGAGTTGGCTTCGATGTGTTGGTCACGGCCAACAATCACAGCCTCGATCGCAGACGGAAAGGGGTAGAACGTACCATTAAGGTTTTGGATTCCCTGGAAATTAAGCACACCGGAACGTTCAAAGATTCTTTGGATCGGGAAAGTGTTTATCCGATGATAATCACCAAGGATGGGTTTCAGCTTTCTCTATTGAACTACACCTATGGCACCAATGGAATTCCAGTTACGAAACCTAACATTGTAAACCTGATCGACACCGTTGCGATGAAGATCGACTTTGCAAAGGCAAGAACCCAGCAATCAGACGCGATTATTGTCTTCTTACACTGGGGTGCGGAGTATCAGAGCCTTCCCAACCAGGAACAAAAAAAACTAGCCGCCCTTTGCTTGCGCGAGGGGGCAAAACTTGTAATCGGGGCTCACCCCCATGTACTGCAGCCAATGGTGTGGAATCAAAAAGACGACCAGTTAATTGCTTATTCCCTCGGCAATTTTGTCTCCGGCCAACGACCTCGTTTTCGCGATGGCGGGGCCATGCTTTGGATTGATTTACAGAAGATAAGGCACGACTCAACATCAACAACGTCTATTAGAAATGCCGAGTATGAATTGGAGTGGGTCAAAAAATCTAATGATAAGTTTGTTATGATGCCCTTTCGCTATTTCGAAGGCGATACTCTTTTTACTAAGGAAAAGACTTCACGAGAAGCCTTCGCATTATTCGCAAAGGACTCGAGAGATCTTTTTAACAAACATAATATTCAGATAAAAGAGAAGAGTTATCCGGCTCAGGATACTATGATTTTCTCTATACGCCTGGAACCAACCCACGATCTTGATTCAATCGTGATGAATGATCCGCTTCTAAAATTCTATGGAGTTGAAAGAGTGAATCTGGACCAAAATCAACCGATATGGCTTGCAGGCACATTTTATGAATTTGAAGTTGCACAGCAAGCGTTGGTTGAAATCTTAAGTAAAACATCATTTCGAAACGCTCGTATAATCAGACGCGTGGATAGGGAAGCCGTCAAGTCAACCTCCTTAGCTGGAAGTAAGAATTAAAACTTTAAAGTGGCTGTTGCTATCTTCCTGAGAAAATTATCCCGATTGAAAATTCTAATCCTGTAAAGTCCACTTTCGCATCTTTGTAATCGACCGAAATGGTCTCTAAGGGATCGGTCATTGTTCCACCTGTATAACTTCCTGTTAGCGGAAATTTAGCGGAGCCCATCAGGTAGTTGGTCTCCAATGAGATTCCAAATTGACGAGTCACGTTAAATGTAAGCTCTGCACCCACATGATATCCGAAGCCGGGGTTGTTACTAAACTTTAGACTGGAATTGGTGACATCCCAGTTTTCAAAGGTTCGGATTGCTCGATCAAAATTTCCATAGTTCAATTTCTGATCGAATCCATAGAATGCGAATCCACCCGCTTTTATATCAAACTCCACCTGCTTGCCTTGGAATTGAATGACTAATTCTACCGGAACAAATAAAGTAAAGTTAGGGCCCAGTAAGGCGTCCTTCGATTCGAACGGTAAGTGAATGATATTTAATCCCGACATCCGATAAAGGGATGCACCGGTCTCGATAGCGAGGTATCGATTCAGGTTTACGCCCAACCCCCGTATGGAGAATGGACTGATAGGCGTAGAAAAGTAGCCGTTGCGCGGAATGAAGTAGGAAAACGAAAGTCCAACATCCTGAGCTTGAACCTGCATAAAGCCAAGCATGGCAAATGCACAAATGAGAATAATTCGTTTCATTTATTTTTTGTTATAGTCGTCAAAAAGTTTTTGCATATAAGCTTTTCCGAGCGGAAGCTCTTTTTCATTCCCTTCTCGCTTGAGATAGTTGTTCAGATCAAAGTCATAAATATTTTCGTTAGTCTTACTAACATATCCATAGCCATTGGTAAAGACATAAATTGCGAACGAGTTAACAGTATCAGCCAGTATGTTTTTGCTGAATGAATAATCCGGAGAACTAATACCTATTTGATTCAAAACAGTATTTGCAATGTCAGTATGGCCCGCATAGGTTTTGATGCGATCCGATTTTTCAATTGCCCCACCTAACCAGAGCATAGGAATTTTAAACCGTTCTTTCTCTTTTAATTCATTTGGATTAGGAAAGCGATGCCCGTGATCAGCCGTAATAATTACCAACGTATTTTTCCACCAGGATTGTTGTTTTGCTTTTCTGATAAATTTCCCCAGACTCTTATCAGTATAATAGCAAGCGTTCAGGAACATTGAGCCTTCATCATTTCCCTTAATCACCGTTTCCATGGGCACCTCAAAAGGTTCGTGGCTGCTCAGACTAAGCATGACTTTAAAAAATGGACTGGATGCAGTATCGATTTCAGCTAATAATCTTTCGAAAACAAAATGATCGGCCACGCCCCATTTCGAGTCATCGAACTCACTGCCAAAATCATCTACCTCCGTAATGTGACTGAAGCCTGCCTGGGTTACATACGATTCCATGTTGGCAAAACCGATGTCGCCACCATACACAAACGAGGTGTGATAACCTGACCTCTCTAAAGTTTTTGGCAGGTAGGGCAGATGCTGTGTTTTATTCGGAAACTTAATAATGGAGCTTCGGGGTTGTGCCGGATATCCACTCAAAATTGATACAATACCCTTGTCTGTTCGATCACCACTTGCATAAAAATTTTCAAACAGGATTCCTTCTTCGGCCAGTGCATTCAATTCAGGAGTGATGTTCTCCAATCCACCCAGAGGTGCAATAATTTTTGAAGTAAAACCTTCGAGGATAATGAGTAAGATATTAGGCTTCTCAAGGGAGATGCGTTTTTGTGTCTCGCCCTTCGTATTAACGAGTGAATCAAATTGCGCATCGAGATGGGCGGGACGATAAAAACTATTGGAATACTGAAGGTTGTCTTTACGGGTAACATCTTTAAAGAAATTCCAGACAGGGTTAATACCTGCATGGTTGGGAAAAGCCTTGCTCTTGTGAAAGTAAACCACCCCTGTATTGAGCGGAGCAACACTGAAACTACTGCGAATAGGTATAATCAGGGTGGCCGTAATCAATAACCAGAGAGGTGCCCATGTTTTAGGAAGATCCGGAAGACTTAATAATTGCGGTGCTAATTTCTTCCAGTACCAGAGCATGAATGCGGTGAACAGTACAGCAAAAATTATCACCAACAAAATCAAAATTGCCGGATTAACACTGCTGGCTGCTTCCGACTCTAAATACATTAGGGGAGTAGCATTAATTCGAAAGCCCCAGTGTTTGTAAAGCTCTAAATCGGCTACCACTAAAAGGGTGGAGATAAAAAGCAGAAGACTGGTTACAAATCCCTGAAGGATGTGAACCCATGGTGTTGAAATAAATGCAGAGGCAATAAATATCAGTCCCGGTAACAGCAACCAATAGCCCGTCATAGCTGCATCCATGCGTAGGCCAAGTATCATAGGCAACACTATCTCCTTTCCTGTAAGCGTACTGGTTTGTGCATACAGATAAACAAAGAATAAGATCCGGCTAACCGTAAAAAAGAGTAGCCAGTACAGTGTAAGCTGACCGAAAAATTTTAACCGCGCTTTCATTCCGGCTGCGAAGATACAAAACAAGCTTTATCAGCCGTTGATAAAATTGACTGCCCGAATGATCGAATTGCTTATTACTTTTAGGCACTAAAACTTCAAACTCATGCGAAATCAGTTCTTGGTGATTACTGGTGCTTTTCTTCTAACAGTTTTTTTAACAGGTTGCTCAGAAAAGAAAACACCTGCCGATTTGATTATTCGGGGCGGCACTATTTACACAGTGGAAGAAGGCAATCCTTTAGTGGAAGCTGTTGCAGTGAGTGGGGATAGAATTGTGTTTGCAGGAGATTTGAAAAATGTTTCAAAGTATGAAGGTGAAAACACCCGGATCATAGACCTTCAGGGTAAAACAATGACCCCTGGTTTTATTGAAGGTCATGGGCATTTTATGGGCCTCGGCTATAATGAACTCAACCTTGACTTGATGAGCGTTACCAGCTATGAGGAGCTGGTTGAGAAAGTGAAAGCTGCGGTAGCGAAGGCTCAGCCTGGTCAATGGATTGTAGGCCGAGGGTGGCATCAGGACAAGTGGACAACCAAACCTGAAATAATGTTTAAGGGTTTTCAAACCCATCAACTACTGAGTTCAATATCGCCTAATAACCCTGTATTTCTAAGACATGCCAGTGGCCATGCAGGGTTTGTCAATGCCCGGGCGATGCAGATTGCCGGTGTTAACCAGCTGTCGGTTGAGAAGCTTGATAAAGATTTAGGAGAAGGCGGAGAAATCATTCTTGATAACCTGGGAAACCCGACCGGTATATTTAATGAGCGTGCCCAAAGTCTGATTGCCCAACATATTCCGGAGAGCACAGAGGAATCGGACAGTCAAGCCTTGGAATTAGCCATTGCGGCCAGTCTACGAAATGGAATAACCAGCTTTCATGATGCGGGTGTATCACGCGAGAACATTGCATTGTTCAGAAAATTTAAAGCCGAGAACAAGCTGAACACTCGTTTATATGTAATGCTAACCGGATTTGACAGTGAGTTGATTTATGAATGGTTTAAAAGAGGACCAGAGATTGATTCCGCAAATCTTCTCACCATCCGGGCTATAAAATTAAACTGCGATGGCGCCCTGGGGTCTCGTGGTGCCTGGTTATTGGAGCCATACACTGATCGTCCTGATTTTAGTGGGATGGCAACTCTTTCGATGGATACAGTTATGAAGATTTCACGGGCGGGACTGAAGTATGGCTTTCAGGTTTGCTCGCATGCCATTGGCGACCGGGCCAACAAAGAAATTCTGGACCGGTACGAAATTGCATTAAAAGAAAATCCGCAAGTTAAAGATCATCGCTTCCGCATAGAGCATGCCCAGCATCTTCAGCCAACGGATATTCCTCGCTTTGGTCAGTTGGGAGTTATACCGGCTATGCAGGCAATTCACCTGTCATCCGATCGCCCCTGGGCTATTGAACGGTTAGGAGAGAAACGAATTAAAGAAGGCGCTTACATGTGGCAATCCTTGCTAAAGTCAGGAGCAGTAATTGTAAATGGTACAGATGTTCCTGTAGAACCGATCAATCCGATTGCATCTTACTTTGCTTCGGTTACCCGCCAAACTTTGGCAGGTGAGCCAGCAGGTGGTTATGAGCCTGAAGAAAAGATGACCCGGGTCCAGGCTTTGCGGTCTTATACCCTCGATGCAGCCTATGGTGCTTTTGAAGAAAAGATAAAAGGGTCTATCGCCCCCGGCAAGCTGGCCGACTTTACCGTTTTTACCCAGGACTTAATGACCGTACCTGACGAGAAGATACTTGCTACTGAAGTAGCCATGACTATTCTTGGCGGAAAGGTACTATATGAGAAGAAATAAAAAAGGCCTGCTGGTTAGGCAGGCCCGGGTCTAGGTTTAGGTACTAGATCACTTAAGAAATTTATGGGCGCGGTCAACAAGCGCTTTACGATCTGATGTAATAGTGGGGTCTGAGTAGATTCTTGATGAAAGTTCTCCTACCACGGCCTTCTTGTAGCCCAATTTTTCGGCCATTTGTTCACAGAAATGTATCTCGCTTTTAAAAACCTGGCCATCGCTTTTCATTAATTGAATGAGGTGATAGAGATTTTCAAACTTTTGATCTTCCGTAAGAGCACTAAGGTCTCCAATGGGTTGGGGCTTTTTAAGCATCGCGTCAACCTCTTCTTTGGTGAGTCCATTAGCCTTGCCGATGATGTGAATAACTTTGGCTTCTTTATCTCCAACCGTGCGATCGCTGGCAGCCAGATTGATTAGCACATTTAATTGCTCTTTAATCATGTTGAGTTCTTAGTTTTGTGCGAAATTTAGGTAGAGTATATTCGAAATTTAGAGTAAAAATTGAATATTTCTTACACCGTTGCCGAAATTTTTAGTGAATACATGCTTCGAAGCAACCTATCTTGCAACGGGTGGTCATTGTATCAAATTTAGATGTCTATGAAAAAGGTTTTAGGGGTTTTAGCACTTTGTTTTACGTTCTTCTTAGCCCTCGCTCAGGAAAGCGAAGTACGCTCGGTGGGTTCCTTTTCGGGTGTGAAGGTGGGTGAAGCCATTGATGTGTATTTGAAGAAAGGGGACAAGGAAAGCGTTAAAGTGGAAGTTACCGGAGCACGTGCATCAGATGTACTTACTGAGGTGAGTGGCAGTTACCTTAAAATTCACATGCGGGACGGCCGATATAGAAATAGAAATGTGAAAGTGTATGTCACCTACGTGTCATTAGAAAAAATTCATGCCAGTTCTGCTTCCAATGTTTTTTCTGAAGGAACAATTCGCGCCAATTCCATGGACATCAGTGCCTCCAGTGCAGCCTCAGTTGAAATCACTATTGAAACCGGTTTTGCCAGCGTAGATGCATCGAGTGCCGGAGATTTGGTATTAGAAGGTAAGGCCAAAGAACTTGCGATAGAAGTAAGCAGTGCGGGCGAGGTGGATGCCTATGGGCTCGAAAGCGAAATTGTGAGAGCGAATGCAAGTAGTGCCGGTAGCGCTAAGATATCAGTATCAAAAGAATTAAATGCACATGCCAGCAGTGGTGGCAGTATCCGCTTTCGCGGATCACCAGCTAAGACCAACACCGATTCAAGCAGCGGGGGTTCGGTTAAGAAATCTAACTGATCATTAAAATAAAAAAGCGTTCTCAAAAGGGATTGTGCTTTTGAGAACGCTTACCTTTTTTAAAGGTTACCGGGTCTGCTTTCTGACTTTTTTATTGGAGATCCCTTGCCGGTCTTCCTGCCGGTTTAGTTCCCAATTAATCAGCGCTAAATTGAAATTTTTTAGATAAGAGCCACCCAGCTTTGGGTTAGACAGATTGGGATGTGTAAATGCTAAATTGATCATACCTTACTGTTTTGTATAGGACTTAAGACGAAAAAGTATTGGTTTTAGTTTAAACTTGTAAGGAAATTTTTGTCTAAGCAGCCTATGAGTTGGTTTACAGACGCTCGGTTTTCTGTTCTATTTCTGGTAATCTTATTCAGGTATTTGATTATCGCATTTATTGCGTTCCTCGTTTTTTACCTATTAAAGAAGCAAGCGTGGACTTACCGAAAAATTCAACTTAGATTTCCCCTAGCCGGAGATTATGCCCGCGAAATCTTTTATTCATTCCTCACCGCTTTGGTTTTTGCTCTCATCGGCTACGGTCTTTTCATGACGCCCATCCGTCCGTACACACAACTATACACGAATCTTGAAGACTATGGCATGACGTATTTTTATGCAAGTGTTTTAATTATGATGTTGGTTCATGACACGTACTTCTACTGGACACATCGGTTCATGCATCAGCCGGGTATTTTTCCTGTTTTCCATAAGATCCATCATCTGTCTACCAACCCCTCGCCCTGGGCTGCATTTGCTTTTCACCCGTTGGAAGCAATCATTGAAGCGGGAATTATAGTGGTGATCGCTTTCATTATGCCCGTGCACCCATTGGCCCTTGCGTTATTTCTGTTGATCATGATGATTTATAATGTTTATGGTCATCTGGGGTACGAACTTTATCCTAAAGGCTTTACCAAAACCCGGCTCGGAAAGTGGGTAAATACGTCCGTCAATCACAATCAGCATCACCAATTCTTTAAAGGAAACTACGGGCTCTATTTTTTGTGGTGGGATCGCTGGATGGGCACGATCCGACCTGACTATGATGAAAAATTTGAGGAGGTAAAGGGCCGGCTTCCTCAGTAATACTAATTCCTGTTAGGGTATATTTTTACCCGACTTCCATCGGATGAAATAATTATTATTTAAAATAAGGGTAATGAGGACCCTTGTTTTGTAAAAAACACATATTTTTGACGCAATTCTGTCAAAAAACAACCACTACTATGTCGCAACTACGATTTGAAGCCTTAAAAAAGCTTAATGAACGTTCCAAAGTTCATGTTGAAGCTACTACCCCAAATATCTCCCAGTTTTTTGGTGAGTATGTATTTGGTATGGAGCAAATGAGGGCAACCCTGGCACCGGCTGTCTTTAAAAAGGTCAGCAATGCAATCAAGAATCATGAGAAAATAGATGAAACTACTGCGGATGCCGTAGCTTCAGCTGCCAAATCATGGGCTATTGCCAAAGGGGCCACACATTTTACCCACTGGTTTCAACCCATGACGGGCGGAACGGCTGAAAAGCACGACTCTTTCTTTGATGCCCTTTCGGGAATCGAAAAATTTAAAGGAAGTGAACTGGTACAACAGGAGCCAGATGCTTCATCGTTCCCAAGCGGAGGAATCCGTAGCACGTTTGAAGCGCGCGGGTATACAGCCTGGGATCCAACCTCGCCCATGTTCTTGTATGGTAAAACGCTGAGTATCCCAACGGTATTCGTTTCCTATACAGGAGAAACCCTTGATACAAAATCCCCTTTATTAAAGGCGTTGAAAGCAGTGGATGTGGCTGCTACTCAGGTTTGTCAATTATTTGATAAAGACATTCAGCATGTGGTTGCCTCGTTGGGTGCTGAGCAGGAATATTTTGCGGTTGATAAAGCATTGTATAATGCGCGTCCAGACCTGGTCATGGCCGGTCGCACGGTGTTTGGTCATGCTCCAGCTCGCGGTCAGCAGTTGGAAGACCATTATTTCGGAACTATTCCCGGTCGTGTTTATGATTTCATGCGCGATTTCGAAATCGAAAGCTGGAAGTTAGGCATCCCTGTTCGCACTCGTCATAATGAAGTTGCCCCCAGCCAGTTTGAGGTTGCCCCGCTATTTGAAGAAGTAAACGTGGCTAACGATCACAACCAGTTGATGATGGACGTGATGAGCCGCGTGGGTGAGAAGCACAACCTGAAGATTTTATTTCACGAAAAACCGTTTGCCGGATTGAATGGTAGCGGTAAGCATAACAACTGGTCATTGATTACTGACACCGGTGTTAATCTTTACGCGCCTTCCAGCTCAGCCCGTGATAACTTACTCTTCCTGACATTCTTTGTTACCACCATCAAAGCGGTGCATGAACATGCCGATTTGTTAAGAGCGAGTATTGCCACGGCCGGAAACGACTTCCGTCTGGGGGCTAACGAAGCACCGCCTGCAATCATGTCTGCTTTTATTGGTTCTCAGATGACGGCCGTGTTGGATGAGTTGGAGAAGAAAGGAAATGTGAAGATCGAGAAAGGAGATAACATGTATATGAAATTGGGTATCGACCAGATTCCTGAAATCATTCTGGATGCTACCGATCGCAACCGTACATCGCCATTTGCCTTTACCGGTAATAAATTTGAGTTCCGTGCGGTAGGTGGTTCCGACAATTGTGGTACCCCCATGGCAATACTTAATTTGATTGTGGCCGATCAGTTGACCAAATTCTACGAAACCGTTTCGAAAGAAATTGAGAAGGGTGAAGAGAAGAGAATTGCGATTGTCAATGTACTGAGAAAGTATATCAAAGAATCAAAAGCAATTCGCTTTGAAGGAGATGGTTATTCTGATGAGTGGGTGAAGGAAGCTGAAAAGCGCGGCTTGAACAACATTAAGAATATGCCTCGTGCGATTGAAGGCTACGTTTCCAAAAAATCACTGGAGCTTTTTGAAAAATATGGTGTGTTAAGTCATAAAGAGGTGGAGGCTCGTAACGAAATTAAATTGGAGAGCTACATCAAAAAGGTGCAGATCGAAGCCCGGGTGATTGGAGACCTTGCCATGAATCATATAGTTCCTACTGCAATTGCCTATCAGAATAAATTGATAGCCAATGCCAACGGGTTAAGTGGACTAGGTATGGATAACAAAGCGGTGGTTCAAACGATCAAGGAAATTTCTGGTCACATTGAAACCATTAAAGCCAGTGTGCGCGAGATGGTTGAAGAGAGAAAACGTCTCAATAAAATTACAGATACGCACAAGCGCGCCTTTGGGTACTGTGATGATATCAAAGAAAAGTACTTTGATAAAATCAGGGATGCTGTAGATCGCCTTGAATTACTTGTTGACAATGCTGATTGGCCATTGGTGAAATACAGAGAACTGTTGTTCCTGCGCTAACCCTCACCAATTGAATTTAACAGGACTGCTCATTTGTTTGGGCAGTCCTTTTTTATTTGTGTACTGTTAACGGGTAGCGCTCAAGCAAATCCACCACAGCATTTCGGATTAGTTCCGGATTAGTCCAGGGTACGAAGTGATCCATGTCTTCAATCAACTCAATTTGCACCGGGGCGTTTACCAACATGCGCCTGGCAAAGTCAGCATTTTGTGGATCCACCAGTGAATCTTTACAACCCTGGATAACGATAGTAGGAGTTTGAATTTCTTTCCAGCGCGGCAACATTTCCTCCAGTTCGGGTTTGAGCTGGTAGATCTCATCGTTGGAGGCCCTGATGGATCGGGGTAAAAGCCATTTCAAAAAGGGAGTTGCCAGCGGAGCTCTGAACCATTCGTATGGCTCCAGTTCGGGAGCAATCGAAGGTGCTACCATGATAAGACCATCCACCAGTTCAGGATAATCAATTGCCATGCGGGCGATTAACGGCCCACCCAACGAGTGCCCCACGAGGATAATTGGCCGGTCATTTTTGTACTCTTCCAAAATAGGTTTGAGAAGACTGGCTTGCTTTTGCAGCGAAGGTTCAGCATATCCGAAATTGGAGGCTCCAAACCCAGGTCTGTCAACTGTAATCAGCTGCGCTCTTTTAAGAAGCGTACTGTCTGCCATAAAATCAATAAATGCACTTAATGAGCCAGGCGATCCATGTACAAAAACAATCAAAGGTTTATTGGTATCGCCTGCAACAAGGTAGTTCAGTGTGCGTTTGCCAACCGTATATTGTCTGAGGGTGCCTTTCTTTTCTTTGTCTTTAAAATAGGTATCGATTTCCGACTTGCTCATGCGGAACTGAATGCAGGAATCCATCAACAGTATAAACGCAAAAATGGCTATCGGTGTCCATAGCCATTTCCATGCTCTTCGATACGATCGCATTGCTCTATTGAATTTTTAAAATCCGTTTGTATTCTGGTTGGTTGTGAAGAACCTCGATAGCTGCCTTAACTTCCTGATCGTATTTAAAGCCAGTTTCGACTGAGCCTTTTTCAAAATAGTAACGAGAAACAATTTCCTTTTCCAGTAATTGTTTGATCTGATCTTTGTAATGGGTCAAATCGTTTTTGCGGGTCTCAGCAAGCCGGGTTTTAATTTGGTCTAACTGCGGCTTTAAGTCATCGTAAAACTTCTCTCTTTTTGCTTCTTCCGTAAGTTCAAGGAGTTCTGTTTCTACAGGCGACTGCACGGAATAACTTTTGTTTTTCATCCAGGTAACGAAATCCTGATATTCCTGGTCGGTCAGTGAGAAGTTCTTTGCTTCCGGCAGGGTAGGGTGATTAAATGCATAGAGGGTAGCATAATCAAAAATAAAACCTTTGCCATAAATCACCTGAGTGATGGTGGCAGCTTCCTGGGCTTCCACTTTTATATCGGGATCAATACCACCGCCATCATACACTTTGCGTCCACGGGTAGTACGAAATTCTTTTTTTAACGAATCCGGAATAGAAGCCACACTGCCATCTTCCCTGCGATGGGTGTAATCCAACACCTGAATACATCGACCGGTTGGTGTATAATATTTAGCGGTAGTAATTTTTACCTGCGAATTGTACGACAGCGGTCTTCCAACCTGTACCAATCCCTTGCCATAAGAGCGCTCGCCCAGCACAATGGCCCGATCATAATCCTGTAACGTGCCGGCAACAATTTCCGAAGCCGATGCACTACCCCGGTTAATGATCACGGCAACAGGAATGTCCAGGTCTACCGGAGCATTGAGTGTTTCATACGTAATGTTGCTGTCTTCCAGTTTTCCTTTTGTATCCACTACTTTCTTTCCTTTTGGAATAAACAGGTTGCAGATGTTCACCGCCTCCAGCAATAAGCCACCCGGATTACCTCTCAAGTCTATGATGAGATACTTAGCGCCTTTTTCTTTCAGACTAACCACTGCATTTTTTACTTCTTTGCCGGCCTCAGGGGTAAACTCGGTTAATTGTACGTAGCCTGTGTTGTCATTCAGCATGCCGAAGTAAGGAACGTTGCTGATCTTTATCTTTTCACGCTTAAATTCTATGTCGATGGGATTGGTTTGCCCCATGCGTTTAACGGTGAGTTTAACCGTGGTGCCTACCTGGCCTCGCATCAGGTGATTGGCTTCTTCTACCGAAAGGCGAGCCAGTTCAATGCCGTCCATTTTCAACACCTCATCACCGATCTTCAATCCGTTTTTGAAGGCCGGATAATTTTCATACACCATGGTAACAAATGTGCGATTGTTGATTTGCCGGGTAACGGCACCAATCCCTCCATACTGCCCGGTGTTGAGCGTGCGGTAATCTTCCACTTCATCTTCAGAAATGAAGTTGGTGTAGGGATCAAGCGAATTCAGCATGGCATCAATGCCGGTGCGAATCGTTTTATTCGGATTTATCTCATCAACATATAAAGCATTCACCTCTTTAAAGAGCGAAGCAAATATGTCGAGGTTCTTGGCGATTTCGAAGTAGCGCTCGGCCGGAGGTGTGAAAGAGAATCCAACAACACCACAAACAACAACTAAAAGCAGCAGGATTTTTTTATTCATACAGACTATTCAACGTCTAAAATACGAAATGTGAGGCGTGAAAGTTTAAAATATTCCATTGAAATCCCTGTAAGGAGGTTGAAGGGCCCCCTAGACTTCAAAATTCAACTAACCCCACGCTTTTCGGAGAAACCGCAACCAGTTGCCGTGCATAACATGGTCAATGTCTTTGTCGGTAAAGCCGCGTTGCGAGAGGAGGGTGGATACCTTTTGTAAATCAGCAATAGTTTCAATATCGTAGGGACATTGTTCTTTGCCAAAGGCGCCATCTAAATCTGAACCAATGCCAATATGTAAGGCGTTGCCCGCCAGTTGGCAGATGTGATCGTAATTGTCAATTAACCGGTTGAGGTTGCAATTCATTTCTTTAGGCGTTGATTTTCCGCGTACCCAATTGGGTACCAACATCCATGCATCCAGCACGCCTCCAATCACTGCCCCGCGCCTGATAAGTTCTTTAAGCTGATCATCGCTGAACTGCCGGTTATGATTGACGAGCACCCGGCAATTATTATGACTCGCCCATACCGGTCCATTGAAATTGTCCAAAGCTTCCCAAAAGCTGTCATCGCATAAATGCGTGGCGTCTAAAATAATGTTGAGCCGCTCCATTTCCTTTAGCAACTCCTTTCCCTTAGCCCTTAACCCACCGGTTGCATCCGTTCCCATCGCATATCGGCCAGGCCCGTAATGCGCAGGACCCAGTGCCCTTAATCCGTACCAGTAAGCTTTTTCAAGGTGTTCGATAGTTACAATCGAATCGGCTCCTTCAAGGCTAAGGATATAGCCAATGGCTTTGTTTGAAGAGGTGTCAGCTTCCCATTTCTTTAAATGCTTTTCTAACGATTTCAGATCGGTAACAGGAGTTAGCTCACCAGATAATTCCATTTCTTTATACCAGGCATGTTGCGCCTGAGTTTGAGCCCACGCTTGTTCGGGCGAGTGCCAGCCCGGAAGTGAATTACCCGGTGCAAGGTAGCGTGCAATTTGTGTGGCAACTACTAATCCAATATTTCCTTTTCGCAGCTCTTCAAAGTTTACCACCCCATTACCACGATCAGGTTTATCGGTCAGTCCCTGCTCGCGGTCGCGAATTTCTGAAATGGATTTGCGCAGGTCACGGTTCCACTCCATGGCATTCATGCTTAAATCCAAATGCGCATCAACAATAAACCGGGCCACGATTAAATGGAAATTTTTCGTTTGCGCGCCACTACATTCCAGCTTCCGGTTACCCGATGATTCTCAACAACCGCCAGGGTTTCATGCAATGCTACGGTAGGGCAAATGTGAAACGGAACTCCATAGAGCACATCACCCACTTTATAGGTATTACCTTTTTCAGCTTTTAAGATGAGATGCTCTTCGCTGTGACCGGTTGGTTGCAACTCAGGTGCGTTTAGAAAATAAACCCGGTTGTTGAGCGGATTTTCGGAAGCTACTGCCTTGTGCCCTAAATCGATGCAAATGGTTTCGGCATCGGGTTTAGAGATAATGCGGGTAACCAGGATGGCCGCGAATACAAATGGCTGCTCACTAAATAATTTATGATACCCGTAATCCCAGAAGATAAACGTACCCGGACTGCATTCTACATTTTGTCTTTTGCCATGAATGGAGATTGTTGTGTTGCCACTGGTTACGATAGTAGCCTGGATTCCGGTTTGTTTTAAAATTTCCTGTTGCAATTTTTCTACGCGCGCAAACCCTTCATCGCAGCCCTTTGTACGAACCGCTAAATCCGCATCGCGATGATGACCATCGTAGGCGTGCAGCCCAACCGGAGTAATATTTTGTAATGACTTACAATACAAGAAAAGTGGCAGCGCCTGTTCAGGCACAATGCCCGTGCGGCTCATGCCTACATTCAGGTCGAGAAAGACTTTTATCGTAACCCCTTGCGCTTGCGCAGTGGCGGATAGTTCAGAGGCCGTTGCTTCATTATCTATCAGGCAGGAAAACTGAGTGGCAGGATATTTCTTTATGAGCTGACTTAATCGAACCCCCCGGGGCCCCACGGGCTGATAGGCAAGTAATACATCCGGGGCACCGATCATAGCAAGCATTTCACCTTCGGCAATGGTGGCGCATTTAAATTTTTTGATTCCGGCATCCATCATCAACGTGCACACCTCTGGGCACTTGTTGGTTTTTACATGCGGGCGCAACCGGTTAACATCCGGAACGAATTGCGTTAGGATTTTAATATTCTCTTTAACGCGATCCGGAAATACCACCAGCGCAGGTGAATCCAGCCCGGCTACATTATCTATCTGATACCAATTTTCCATACCATTACTTCAAACTTTCAACTTTCAACTTTTTAACTTTTAGCTTTCCGCTTTAAGCTTTACCGCTTTCCGCTTTAAGCTTCCAATTCAAACATGGCTTCAATCTCTACCGGAATATTATCAGGCAATGAGCCCATGCCCACCGCACTGCGCACACCCACACCCAGGTCAGGTCCCCAGACTTTTGCAAACAATTCGCTGCACCCGTTGATCACAAATGGATGACGTTCAAACTCAGGCACCGCATTCACCATCCCCAACACTTTGATCACCCGTTTGATTTTATTCAAACTCCCAAGGTTTGCTTTCAGGGTAGCCAGTATGGCGAGGCCCACTTGTTGTGCCGCCAGTTTAGCTTCTTCGGCACCCAGATCCACACCTACCTTACCAATGATTAAACTGCGGTCTTCTTTTACCGTGCCATGCCCGGAGACATAAACAAACTTATCTACCTGCAGAAAAGGTTTATAAACACCCAGCGGAGTAGGAGGTGGCGGTAATGTAAGATTCAATTGTGCAAAGCGTTGATCGGGCGTGAGTGCATCCATAGTGTGTGTACTAAATTTCGGGTAAGGTCATAAGATTTTGCATCGCGAACAATATTTCAAGACACTATGTAAGGCCCTCCATGTGGACACTGAATACATTTACTAAAGTGAGAGTGCAACCAATTCACCGGGATGCCCTACCGCTCCAACAGCGATAACAAGATACTGCTTACCATTGATAGAATAAGTCATTGGTATACCGCTCTGATTTGCGGGCAACTCAATTTCTGAAATGATTTCACCCGTTGCTTTGTCGTATGATCTGAACTTGTTGCCGCCACCGCCATCCGAACCATATAACCCCGATCCCTCACCGGCAAACAAAAGTGTTTTCGTCACCAGCATGCCAACGCGATCCGGTAATCCCGTGCGGGGAATATCAATTCCTTTTAACGCAGGAATGTCTTTTACCCAATCGGGTGTATCTGCATTGGGGATCATCCATTTATGATCGCCAGTGTTCAAATCAATGGCAGTAATTCTTCCATACGGGGGCTTTACCAGAAGCAAACCATGAGGCCCGATCCGGGCGCTTCCCATATAGGCTACATAATCCATATCCGACAAGTGTGGTGCTGCCTGCAGACTCATCGGTCGTAGCACGGTGCTTGAAGAAACATATAGAATTCCTGTTTCCGGATCGAGAACACCGCCTTGCCAATTGGCACCACCCACAGCATCGGGCAGCATGAGTGTTCCCAAATGGTTAGGGGGATCGTAAATACTTATGGGTGTGTAAAGAGGACCCTTTTTATACTTGCTAACAATTTCCAGCGCTTGCTTTTTGATCTGAGGAGTAAAGTCTACCAGGATATCATCTGAGTAACCTTGTCTGTCGAAGGCCGCAGGTTTGGTAGGAAAGGGTTGTGTAGGGGAAGTCCATTCACCCTTTACATCACTTTGGGGTACGGTACGTTCTTCAATGGGCCAAACCGGTTTGCCTGTAACCCGATCAAAGACAAAAGCAAAAGCTTGTTTGGTAACCTGTACAACTGCTTTTATGGGTTTTCCGTCAACGGTAATATCTGCCAGAATGGGCGGAGCGGGTAAATCATAATCCCAGATATCATGATGAATCAATTGATAGTGCCAGACTTTTTTCCCGGTCTTCACATCCAGGCAAACCAAACTCTGGGAGAATAAGTTATTGCCGGGTCGGTGGCCCCCGTAGAAATCCCCGGTCGCTGCTTCCAACGGAAGATACACATAACCCAATTCAGGATCAGCAGTGAGGGGCGACCAGGCACCTGCATTTCCGGTATACTTCCAACTCTCACCCTCCCAGGTTTCATTGCCTTCTTCTCCTTGCTGGGGTATGGTATGAAAGATCCAAAGTTGCTTCCCGGTTTTCACATCATAGCCCATGATATCGCCCCGGACTTGATTTTTGGATACAGGCGCCAGGCCTACCGGAAAACTTGCACCCATGATGATTACATCATTAACAATAATAGGAGGTGAAGTAGATCCAATCGTGGCCTTTAGCGGATCGACATGCGAACCTAACCCCTTCTTTAGATCAACAACCCCATGATCTCCGAAATCTGGAATTAGCGTTCCTGTCCGGGCATCGAGGGCAATCAATTGAAACCCAGGTGTAATGTAGATGACTCTGTCTTTTCCTTTAGCGGGAGCAGACCAATAAGCAACCCCACGCCCCGAATTCTGACGCGGCACATTGGACTTCCGTTCTTTCTCATCGAATCTAAAGGTCCATAATGTTTCTCCATTCTCAGCATCAATGGCCGCTACGGTTCGGCTCAGGCCAGCGGTAGTAAATAAAACTCCCTTTGCCATGAGAGGCGTGGATTTAAAATAATACTCAGGGCCCGGACCGAAGTTATCCGTCTTCCATCGCCACGCAATTTTTAATTTATGGACATTCTCTTTATTGATCTGATCCAGCGAAGAATAGTTTGTACTGGCATAGTCGCCCCGGTGTTGCAGCCACTCGCTTTCAATCGTGGGTATTTTTGGATCGTATACTTTGGGAACAAACCCGAGGCTTACCCTGGGTGGCGTGCCAAGCAGAATATTTTGCAACTCATCTTTGTTCGTGGATAAAGCAACACTGCCGGAAGGAAACGCATTCGCATCGAGAATGAACGCCAACAACGATGCATAAGCTGCATCATCCAATGACTGCGGATTGTTCTTGGGCATGGTTGCTTTTGTCAAGTCAAACAATTCACCCAACGATTTCTCTTTCCACCGATCAACAAAACGATCCCCCATCAACGGGTTGCCACCTTCCGTTCCGCGCAAATCCTTTCCATGACAGGCAGCGCAATTCGTTGAATACAATGCCGATCCGGCTTCTACCTGCGGCTTGGTGAAGACTCCGGCATTAGCCGTTGTTTCTATTTTTTGAATGGAATGCTGATCGGGTTTTGTGCATGCGTAAAAAAACAAACTGATTGCAATACCGGATACCAGCGGAAAGTTTTTCATCTAATTAAATGACATGGGCAAACAAGATAATACTATCATGCCATTAACGCGTAGCCCGGGTATAAAAATTTAGTCTTCCCAATGCTGGCCTCTGTAGTTCACCAATGATTTAAAGTACTGAGGAATCGCAGTCTCAAAACTCATTTCTTTATGTGTAAACGGATGTGTGATTGTGAGGGAGGCCGCATGGAGCGCCAGTCGTTTTGCTTCTCGATCGGCAGGTCCATAGATTTTGTCCCCTACCACGGGATGCCCGGTTTCGGAAAGATGAACGCGAATCTGATGTTTCCTTCCTGTATAGAGATTGATTTCCAGCAGGCTAAAGTTGTCTGATTCTTTAATAACACGGTACCCGGTTTTCGAAAATTTACCTTTCTCCTGATCGCGCACAGAATACACTCTAAAGGCTTTGTTTTCCAATAAGTATGAAGTAATTGCGCCTTCTTTGTCTGGAAGTCTACCATGCACTACGGCCACGTAATTTTTACTAAAGTCTTGCCATCGTTCCTGTAAATAGAGTTTAGCCTGTTCATGTTTGGCGAAGATCAGAATCCCGGAAGTCTCCCGATCCAGGCGATGGACAATATATACCCGGTTTCTTGAGCGTGCATTCCCTTTTTTTACATAGGCATTTAACAGGAAGTGAGCCGTTTTCTCTTTCTCCCGATCTGTGCCCATGGTAAGCAGACCTTGTATCTTATCGACCACGATAATATCCCGATCTTCATAGATAATGGTAAGCCCTTTGGGTTGGTGCTTTTTTGAGGGAGCTTTAAAAGATGAACTTCGTTCTTGCATGTATCAGCGTATTAGAACATCAATGTTTTGTACCGGTTGGCTATTTTATTTAATCTCTGACTGAATCAATTATTCATGGCTTCCAAACGCGCAAAGGGTCACAGCTAAAACAGATGGTTCATGATAGTGTCTGATTTTACTTTTGTTTTGAGATTAAACTATCTGCTTCGAGATATTTTTCTTTCATCAAACTCAACGCGAATGCTCCCGCTGACGCACTAAAAACGGAATAGTCAAAAGCTCCCTTTATTCCGGTCGAGAAAGTCATTGAAAGTCCGAAAGCAAGTAACAGAAACCCACTTAGTCTTGCAAACAATTCTGTTTTAAGTCCCAGGAGTAAAAACAACGCAAAGAATATTTCCGCTCCAGTCGCAATTGCCCCAACAACAGAAATTAGTCTGCCAGGAAACCAAGGATTAATCAAGCGAGTATAATCAAGGAAGTTATTCCAGTTTCCCCAAACAGAGACGGGTGCACTCCACCATCCAAATCGGTCTGCCACGGCTGACAAAAAGCCTGCTGAAATTGAGAAACGAAGGAATAGTTTAATCCATCTTTGTGTCATATAAAGTGTTGTACAACCTTTTAGATTCAAATCATTTTAAAAGCAGTGGTGGGTTTACGAAGCCGAATCTGTCCACCGTTAACTGAGCGTTGAACGAAGATAAATATTTAAAGCTTAAACCAAACCCCACTATTGTGTTGTTGTAGCAAATGGTTTTTATTCAATCCCAATTCTGTCTCCGTCAACCAGAATTTTGTCAATCGATGCCTTCTCTGGTTTCTTATAGACTTTGAAAATTAATAATAGTACTCCTGTCAATAGGAATGGGATACTTAGTAGCTGTCCCATGTTTAAAATCATTCCACCCTCAAATTCTACTTGATCAATCTTGAAGAATTCGTCAACGAATCTCAAACTAAAAAGAACTATTAAAGACAAGCTAAAAAGAAGTCCAATTTTCATTCTGTCTTTTAGTCTATACCAAACCCAAAATAAGATAACAAACCAAATAAAGTAATGGATTGCTTCGTATAGTTGTGCAGGATGCCTCGGTATATTGTCCTTACTTGTAAAAATAAATGCCCATGGTAGATCTGTCGGTATGCCAATCATCTCTGAATTCATAAGATTTCCTAATCGTATCATACAAAAGGTTAATGAAGCTACTATCGAGACTCTGTCGAGCACCCACAGATAATTTACATTAGTCTTTGGTGCGAATAGGTAAATTGCTATCAGAATTCCAATCACTCCACCGTGACTGGCAAGTCCGCCCTCCCATACCATCAATATTTTATGTGGATTTTTAAAATAATGTATGGGGTCATAGAATAGTACATGTCCCAACCGGGCACCAACAAGGGTTGCTATCACCAAATAAATTGTCAATGTATCTATCTCAGAAACTGGTCGTCCCTCTTTTTTATAAATGATATACATTATCTGTTGACTAATCAGAAATGCCAGCGCGAAAAGAAGTCCATACCATCTAACCGGATGATTAATGATCGGAATGGTAAATAGGTCCGGGTTTATATCCCATTGTATGTAAGGCAATACGGTTAGTAAACTCATTCCTGTCGCATTATACTGCGTTCTAAGGTTATTTTAAACGCAAACTTTGAATTAATCTTGTTGTAGGCTTTCAGAAACTTAATAAGGTCTTTTGGTATTTCCCTGTTCATTTGAGTTCTGAAAGTATCAGTTTTTTCTGTTTTAGGGTGTTCTTCATTGCTTTTTCCCTTACGCGTGGGTCATCGCTATGGATTAAATCAAAATATTCAGTGGGTACAACTTGCCATGATAATCCATATTTATCTTTACACCATCCACAAGAGCCTTCCTCACCACCATCTTTTGTAAGCGCTTCCCAATAATAATCCGTTTCGGCCTGGTCTTTTGTATTGATAACAAAAGAAACGGCTTCATTAAATTTGAATAGTGGGCCTGCTGCCAGGATACTAAACTCCATTCCGGCTATTTCAATTACCGCTGTTTCTATTCCTGCATCATTTCCACTTTCGTCACTTTCAAACGTGCGAAAATCTTTCAGCTTTCCGTCTTTAAAAATGGATAAGTAGTAATCGGCTACGGCTTTGGCATCTTTCTCAACCCACAAATAGGGTGTAATTTTTTGGGTAATCATATTTTTAGTGTTAATGTTTTTACTGGAGTCATTTGCAATTTGATGGATTGCGTTATCAGAGGTATCTGGCTGATTTGAACAAGAAATTGTCAAACAAAAAACAACCACAATAGGACAACTTAATTTATTCATTTTCTATTTCCTTTAATGTTTTAATAATATGTCAATTCCTTTAGGTAATTGTTTAAGCACTCACCATTGCTGAATAATGATGCATACCTGGTGATCCCGCAGGGCAAATTCTTTTGCTCCCCAGGGCCGAAGCGTGACTTTATTAAGATTGGGATGCAGGTATTCCGGATGCGATGAACTTACATTTTTGTATACTTCATCAATACTATTTGTTTGAAGTCTAAATTCAGGATTATGCTGCTTCGCTAGTTCTTCATGCTGAAAAAGATACATTTGCAGCCCATTCTTTTCGATCACACAAAATGGATTCCCGGACTTCAATTCTTCGTGTCCAACGTTAAATTCAAGACAATCAATAAATAGTTTTAACCCGTCTTTAAGATCCTGATAATAGACATTGGGAACTAAGGTGGTGAAATTCATAATTGATTTTAAGTTGGATTAACTCTTATAAACCTATTCAGTTTGTAATGACCGCAACCTTTAGATTCAAATCATCATTTTAAAATTGTAGTAGTTGTAGTAAATTTTGTGGGTAAGTGGGTAACCGTTTCGGTTATCCGGCTTATCCACAAAAAAAAGCAGCCGGAGCACTATGCGCACAACTAAGTGTGGGCTTATCAAACGATTTAGTCCGGCTGCTTGCTTTAAACCGTGAGCAGGGATCAAATAGATATTCAAGGCTACGGGCCTATTATAAAGGTTTCGATCCAAAACTCACTTACTAAATTACTTAACCAAAAGTTATGGAAAAGTCAGAGCAAATTCAACCCCATGCCTGGATCCTGGGCATTGACGTATCCAAGCAAAGCATCGATGCCTGCTTGATCCGCACCTCCGATGGACAGTTGTTTGAAAGTAAATTTCACAACAACCTGTCGGGCTTCCGCCACCTCAAACGCTGGTGTAAAGAAATGCATTGTGAATGCGATTCATCTACGCTATGTTGTTTGGAGCACACCGGGTTATATACCCGCTTGCTGGTTCATTACTTATTAAGTCGCGAAGTTCATGTCTGGCTGGAAAGCTCCCTGCAGATTAAAC
>JBGASB010000019.1:0-35729 GCA_044229915.1 Cyclobacteriaceae bacterium | reverse complement strand
CGCACGGGCGTATGTGCATCAGATCATTGGAGCTTCACCGAAAAACCGGGAGCCCCTTCCGTCAGCGCAAGCGGAAGGAAAACCGGTGCAACGGGGAAAGTTACAACTGGCTTATGTAAGTAAAGCCGATTCGTTTTCCAAACTGGTGAAGGCGGTGATCTCCGAACCCTTGTACCAGCCTCGCGAAAACCAATTTACCCAGGCGGGGTTGGAAGAAAAGGTGACGGAACTGAACCAACTGAACCGGCATGTGGCGGATGCTCGCAGAAAGTGGAGCGAAGCGCTGATTGATCGGAACAAGGTGATGTACAAAGACGAAGGTTCGATGACCCAGTCGGCCCGCGCAGTGAAAAAGTATGTGCGTGGTCTGTTTGGTCACGACAGCGAAGAGTACGCCTTGATCAAAGCACTTGAATTCAAAAAACCACGAAAAAGCTGATGACATCCATCCATGATTAAAACCTCTGCGGTCAGACTGCGGAGGTTTTTTTGTTTATACCACTGTGAGTCGTCCGACCACTCTTAGTGGTCATGACGACTCACCTGACTAGTCAATAATCCCCCAGCGTCTCTTCCAACTGCGCCAGTGCTTTCTTCAACTCCTCATCATTGGGTGCAACACCATGCCATTTATGGGAGCCCATCATATAATCAACCCCAAAGCCCATTTCGGTTTTCATCAGGTTCATGACGGGTTTGCCCTGGGTTAATAATCGTTTGGCATTCTCTAAACCCGAAAGAACATCTTCCAGCTTGTTGCCGTTGAATTCCTGCACGGTCCAACCAAACGCTTCCCACTTCGCTTTTAAATTCAGGAGTGACAAGATCTTATCAACGGGGCCATCAATCTGCTGCCCATTGTAATCAATGGTGGCAATAATGTTATTCATTTTATTGTGTGCGGCATACATAGCCGCTTCCCATACCTGGCCTTCCTGTTGCTCTCCGTCACCCATCAATACATACACCAGGTTGTTATCGCCATTTAACTTTTTGGTCTGTGCAGCACCGATAGCCACGGATAAACCCTGTCCTAAAGAGCCAGAAGCAATCCGCACTCCCGGCAAATGCTCGTGTGTGGCCGGGTGTCCTTGCAGTCGGGAATTAAGAAACCGGAACGTGGAAAGTTCCTTTACATCGAAGTAGCCTGAACGGGCAAGGGTAGAATACCATACCGGAGAAATGTGGCCATTGGACAGAAAGAAGAGATCTTCCTCTTTACCATCCATGTTGAACTTTGGATTGTGCTTTAAAATATGAAAATAAAGCGCCACAAAGAAGTCAGTACAACCCAGGGAACCGCCCGGGTGACCGCTTTGGCAGGCATGCACCATACGCACAATGTCTCTGCGGATTTGACTGGTAAGTTTCTTTAATTGAGCTAGGTCGGCCTGGGGCATGAAATTGAAATTTTGCCCGAATATAGACAGACATTTGAGGATAATAAAACTCTCGTTAAGATCACGTTTAAAAGAGCCTGGTGCCGGAATCCTCATGCAGGCAATACGGGGGTCGTCCTGGCTAAGGCTATAAAGCAGGTTGATTTTTGATAGCGCAGTAATGGACTTACTTTTTCTTTTTGGCAGCCTTGCTGGGTGTTTTCTTAACAGCCTTTTTGACTTGTTTAGCCGGGGATTTTGGAGCTTTAGCAACAACGGTTTTAGGAGTCCCACCTAAGATTTGATCTGCGTGGTTTTTAGTATCAACCTTTTCAATCACTTCGCTGATGATACCATTTTCATTGATGATAAAAGTAACGCGTGCGGTGCCCATGTACTTTCGGCCATACATCGATTTCTCAACC
Source organism: Cyclobacteriaceae bacterium (assembly GCA_044229915.1). Classification (GTDB taxonomy): domain Bacteria; phylum Bacteroidota; class Bacteroidia; order Cytophagales; family Cyclobacteriaceae; genus ELB16-189. The sequence goes on along the minus strand of JBGASB010000019.1, from coordinate 33,925 downwards.
CAGGTACCAAACTTAGCGTGGACTGATTTATCCTCATCGGCTAAAAGCCGGAAGGGGAGTTTTTCCTTTTCAATAAACTTCTTATGCAACTTCTCAGTATCTGAACTGATGCCCAACACTTCGTACCCGGCTTTCTGCAACGCCTTATAGTTATCCCGCAGGCTGCAGGCTTCCGCAGTACACCCGGGGGTCAGATCTTTCGGATAAAAATAGAGTACAACTTTTCTTCCCTCGAAGTCAGAAAGCGTAACGTCTTTACCATCCTGATCTTTCGTTTTGAAGTCCGGAGCTTTCGAGCCAACGGTGAGCGCCATAGATTCTAAATTTTTTGTTTGAAAATGCTTTCGTTACCAGCCTGATCTACCACCTTCAATTCAAAATCTCCTTGCAGGAGTTTGGAACTGTCGGGCTTTTCAGATTTTAAGTTCCCGTTTTTATAATCATACACCATCAACAACCACTGACCATTTATGTTTGCCTCAAAGTAGGCAATTCCGGAAAGATTGTCCTTAATCTTAAACCGGGCAGCGGCAGTCGATAACCCGATTTTGGTAATCACCGGGGGCACTGTATCGCGCAGCAACGTAAATTCCCCAAACTCGCGCGTGTTAAACTTCAGACGGTTGTTTTTCCATTCGCTGGCTACATAGGCATAGCCTCGGCCTTCTTTCCGGTAAAGGCCCAGGTCGCGCGACTGGAAGTAATTCAGTCTGGGTTTGAGGGTAACGGTAATATTCTTGTGCAGGGGAATGGTGCGGCTTCCCAGGGTAAAGGATTCCTGTTTGTTCAGGGTATCGTAGGCTATCGATAGATAAGCGGTGTCGTAAAGAGATTGATTGGGGAATTCAATATCCGCCAGGTCACTATAGTATTTGTATTCAGTGTCGGAAGGAATCCGGTCTTTGAAATTAAAGTTAATTGTACCCTGGCAGGTTTGAATAGAATCGGGAAGAACATTCAATAGATTGATCAAATAAACGTGTTGGTTCGATCCACGATAGGCGTATGTAACGAGGCTTGATTTTCCCTGGTGCCAGACTTCAATTGGTTTTTCATCAGCCGCGCACAGTTTAACGGATACCTTCAGTAAATTCTCGAGGATTTCTGTTTCGTAAGGTTTGCCACTGGCACTGAGTAAGGATGTTTCTTCAACCCGGGGACTGGGTCGTAACGTAAAATGCACCTTGCTTTCATTTCCGTTAAAATCCCTGAGCCGGATATCTACCGGAGTTTCTTTGTCTCTTATAAGGATGCTACTCTTTTTAGTAATGCCTGGATAGTAATCCAACCGGTTGCCATCGTCAATGTATAATTTATTGTAGCGCGTTCCTTTCAGTTCCAGGGTGCGATAATCCATCAGGGCAAGAATATTCCTCGACTCACTCAGGTTTACCTTATCGATCGTCTGTTTAAATACGACCTGACTATCCACCTGCATATCGATGTAGTTGATGCCATAGCGAAACCGGGCGTTTTCCATTTTATCATGGGCCAACACTTCTACACCGATTTTTCCGGTAGCTAAAATCGGGAAGGGTAACGTGTAATTATTGCCACTCTTCACAACCGAAAATTCAAAGCGACCAAATTGATCATTGATCCGGGAGTTGCTATCCATGGTCTTCAAGGCAACTTTGAATACAACCGGAGCGAGGTTGTCCTTTACTTCTGTAAACTCATAAGTAAGCGGGTTAATGGCTTCGTTGTTTTCATTGCGAACTTCGAAATGAAGATGGGGTCCACCCGAACCACCCGTGTTGCCGGATAGGGCAATCAGTTCGCCTTTGCTTATCGGAAACTGGTTGGGCTTGAAGGTCAAATCGATCTCTGAAACTTTACGGGCATAACGCTCCTTGCGGATGTAATCACCCACTGCACCCTTAAACTGATCGAGGTGTGCATACACGGTGGTATTGCCATCGGGGTGCGTAATAAACAGAACATTTCCATAGCCCCCGGTGGTAGCCGTTGCGCGGGATACATAACCATCATCGGCCGATAAAACGGGAACCCCGATACCTGGGGTATCGATATCAAGCCCGGCATGAAAATGCGTATTACGCAATTCACCCATGGTGCCCGTTAGTATAGCCGTGTTTCCGGGTTTAATCGGGAACAGGTAATTACTCCTTTCTGCCTTGCGGGATAAAATAGCTTTGTCAGGGCTGAACTGTGCTAACGCACTGCCGCAAAAAAGAAAAAGACTAAAAAATACTAACTCACTTAACTTCAAATTCCAACAGCTTCTCATCTTCAATGTAGGCGGATAGTTTATTTCCAATCGCCACAGGTCCTACTCCCTTCGGAGTTCCGGTAAAAATTAAATCCCCTGTGCGTAACGTAAAAAATTTTGACAAATAGGATATGATATAGTCGAACGGAAAAAGTAGCAGGCTTGTATTTCCTTGCTGCTTTAATTGTCCGTTTACTTCCAGTTTAAAATTGATATTCTTAAGATCTTTGAAATCGCTCACCGGAATAAATTTATCGGAGATCGGAGCGGAGCCATTGAATCCCTTGGCGATGTCCCAGGGTAAGCCTTTCTCTTTTAGTTTTTGTTGAATATCACGCGCAGTGAAATCAATACCAATCCCAATGGCATCGTAATATTTGCTGGCAAATTTTTCTTCAATATTCTTTCCTTCTTTACAGATTCTTAAAACCAGCTCCACTTCATGGTGAACGTCTTTCGAGAAGTCAGGGTAGTAGAAGGGGCCATTATTGCGAATGATAGCAGTGTCAGGTTTTGTAAAGATTACAGGCTCGTCCGGGCGCTCGTTGTTAAGCTCCTTAATATGTTCTGCATAATTCCTTCCAATTGCAAAGATCCTCATAATGGCTTAGGCTTTATGCAAATTTAGGAACAATCTTAAGCGAAACGTTCAAATTCGCTGGTAATTTTGATTTTTTACCTACAAGGAACTTACATTTGCCTTCGTTAACCAGAACGTCATGACCCAAAGAATTATTTTCTCAACCCTTTTACTCGTTGTGTTACATGGCTGCGCAACTGTGCCTGTAACCGGGCGTAAGCAACTGAGCCTTGTTTCGAGTGCGGAGATGAATCAAATGTCGGCTCAGCAATATCAGGAAGTTATCAAGACAGGACCCTTGTCTACCAATCAGGAGCAAACAGCCTTGATTAAAAGGGTAGGCGTGCGTATCCAGAAGGCGGTAGAAAAGTATATGGCCGACAAAGGCGCCAGTGATCAACTTCAGGGATTTAATTGGGAGTTTAACCTGATTCAGGATGATAAAACAGTAAATGCCTGGTGTATGCCCGGTGGTAAAGTGGCTTTCTATACCGCTATTCTTCCAATCTGCAAAGATGAGCTTGGGGTAGCTGTGGTGATGGGCCATGAAGTTGCCCATGCCATTGCGAATCATGGCCGCGAACGTATGAGCCAGGGTCTGGTGGCTGAGTTTGGAATGAGTACCCTGGGTGCTGCCATGGGGCAAAACCCAACAGCTACCCAACAAATTTTCATGCAGGCTGTTGGAATGGGTACCAATGTGGGCATGCTTAAGTTTTCAAGAGCGCATGAATCGGAAGCCGATCATATGGGGTTAATTTTTATGGCTATGGCCGGGTATGATCCGGCTTCAGCGCCCCAGTTTTGGGAACGAATGTCTTCATTAAGTGGTGGGCAACAACCTCCTGAGTTTCTGTCGACACACCCTTCGCACGAGACCCGAATCAAAGACCTGGAGGGCTGGATTCCCGAGGCCATGACCTATTATAAGAAATAGTTGATTCCCGGTCAGGGTATAACCAATTCCCGGTTATCTGCGTTATTGAGGTTTGTTTCTCTATGGTAGATGCTTATAACTTTCTTGCCTCGTGGCAACTATTTCCTGAAAAGGGTACGTATGAATTTGGCAACCGCCCCAAGTCTGGCATTTTCAGAATTGAATTAGCAGGCACAGGTAAACAGTTGTCTATAAGTATGAACTGGGTTTCACTGGAAGACCAGGCCTTCTCCAGCCAGTACCTGGTAACACCAGATGGTACTGAATACGATTTTGATAATCAGGAAATAGGAGATACGGTAAAGAGTGAGTTTATCAATTCGCTTTCGTTTCAAACCATCTTCAGTAAAAACAAAAGACCCGCGCTCGAAGTAACCCACGAGATTACTCCCAAAGGATATTTGAAGGTTACTCATCATCACTACAATGAAGGTGGGGAGAAATTCACCAACGAAGAAATCTATCACAAGCAGTTAAGTGTGCTACCGTATTCAGCCTCAGTTTCAGGAGCTGTAATTAAACCGAATGAGGCGGGTGTAATCCGCCATCAGGGCCTTTCTGCCATGGAAGAGCAAACCAACATGCAGCTTACGCAGATCCGGCAGCAAATAGAATTACTTGCTATCCAGGCCAAAGAAATTCAAAAGCGAAAGGAACTCTCGATGATTATATATGATGCACAGATCAGCTTTGCACCGGTGATTGGTCAGACCTACTACCTCTATGAAAAGGATGATGCTTCGCATTTGGTCTCGATGATCAGTCCGAAAGAGTGGGGCCGGGGCAAAACGCCTTACAAAAGTTTTGTTGCAGCCGTAAAGTTGCTGGCCGATCATACCTGGAAGGAAATTTAGTTGCTCTTGTTAACAGTTCGTTAAATATTCCTTTTCTACATTATCCTTCAAACCCAGGGCCGATGAAACCGTTATTCATGGGTGAACCTATTGCATTTTTTTTAGCTTATAGCATCATGGATAAAGCATTTATTCGTCAACTCTACCTCAGTCACCAGCAATGCCCCACCTGTCCGGCTCCGGCCGAAGTATCTCAATTCTTTATTGATTTACTAGGCGCCTTGTTTTCTGATTTTACCCAGCTTGCACACCTGAGTGAAAAAGAATTAGAGGAATTGTTTCAACGATTACAGAAAGAATTGGAGCGTATCCTTCGTCATAATCCCGCACCCGGTGGGAGTAATCCAGCCTTTGTTGCCGATAAATTTTTCCAATCGTTGCCCGATTTATTCAATTCTCTGCAGCAGGATGTAACGGCCATGTTCGAAGGCGACCCGGCTGCGAAAAGTCGCAATGAAGTGATTCGCACATATCCGGGGTTTTATGCAATTGCCGCCTACCGACTTGCCCATGCGTTGCATCAATTGGGTGTTAAGGGAATTCCTCGCATCATTACCGAGCACGCTCATAGTAAGACCGGTATCGATATTCATCCGGCAGCTCGTATTGGAACTCATTTCTGCATTGACCATGGAACCGGTATCGTCATTGGAGAAACCACCGTGATTGGCAATCACGTAAAGATTTATCAGGGCGTTACCCTGGGCGCACTTAGCGTTAACAAAGAAGATGCTGAAAAAAAACGCCACCCGACCATCGGGGATCATGTGGTTATCTATTCCGGTGCCACCATCCTGGGGGGTGAAACGGAGATCGGCCACGATAGTATTATTGGCGGCAATGTGTGGATCACAAAAAGCCTGGCTCCCCATTCGAAAGTATACTATCAGGCTGAAGCCGGCAATCCTGAAACTCTGTTGATAAAAATTTGACCTATGAAGCTGGTAGACTTGATTGGGAATACGCCATTGGTAGAATTGCAGCACATTCCGGTTAACAAGAAAGTAAAGCTCCTGGGAAAGTTGGAAGGAAATAACCCGGGTGGAAGTGTGAAAGATCGGGCGGCCTTCGGCATGATTAAAGGTGCGTTGGATCGGGGGGAGATTAAACGAGGTGATCAATTGATTGAAGCTACCAGTGGTAATACGGGGATAGCCCTGGCCATGATTGCCCGCATCATGGGCCTGAACATGACATTGGTTATGCCGGATAATTCTACGCGCGAGCGAGTGTTAGCAATGGAGGCTTATGGTGCCCGGGTAATATTAACTCCAGCCTCCAAAACGATAGAATACTCACGCGAATTAGCTGAATCAATGGCTGCTCAGGAAGGTTATTTTATTTTGAATCAGTTTGCCAATGCCGACAATTACGGTATGCATTACAAAACAACCGGACCGGAGATTTGGCGCGATACAGAAGGCAATGTCACACACTTTGTATCTGCCATGGGTACAACCGGAACGATCATGGGTGTGTCCCGCTTCCTAAAAGAAAAGAATAAATCGATTCAAATTGTAGGTACGCAGCCTGTAGAAGGTTCCAGCATTCCAGGCATCCGCAGATGGTCACCTGAGTTTTTGCCAAAGATTTTTGAACCGCACCGTGTTGATCGCATACTTGATGTGAGTGAAAAGGATGCGCGGCATATGACACAACGCTTAGCGAAAGAAGAAGGGATTTTAGCGGGTATGAGCAGTGGAGGAGCGTTGCAAGCAGCCCTCACCATTGCCGGTGAAATTGATGCCGGGTTGATCGTGTTTATCATCTGCGACCGGGGCGATCGCTACCTGAGTTCAGATTTGTTTGGATAAGTTTCGGGCTTAACTATTATCATCTCGGTGGAGATCACGTAGTGCAAAAAAGTCTAATGACTTTTTTGGGTTAATTTACAAAGCCAACAGCAACGGTATTATTTGAATACTCATCAATCAGAATGAACGAGCCGTTGCTTGCATTTTCTTTGTACGAATCGGTAGCCACCGGCTTGGCGGTTTTGATTTTCACCCGCGCAATCTCATTCATCTTAACGGTCGTGGCCGCTACCTGCTCAAGGGTAGAAGGAATCTTTATATATTCAACCGTAGCAATTTTTGCTTTTGACAGGGAGGTTCCTGATTGCAACAAGTACGTTTTACTTCCTGTCATCGGTTCATTATCCATCCAGCAGATATCGGCATTCAGTTCTTTCCGTTGCGTAGGCTCTTCGCCCGTCTTTACAATCATATCTCCGCGACTTACATCCACATCATCAGTTAATGTAATTACAACCGATTGGCGGGTATTGGCAACCTCAACCACAGTATCATATTGAAAGATTTTGTCGATGGTGGTGGTTCGTTGCGAGGGTAAAATAGTTACGGAATCTCCGGCTTTAAATTTACCACTGGCTACGCGTCCGGCATAGCCACGAAAATCATGATACGCTTCGGTGCGGGGCCGAATAATATATTGAACCGGAAACCTTGCTTTGGCATGCGACTCTTTTGGATGCGCTTCGAGCGATTCCAGTACTTCAAGCAATGCCCTTCCATCAAACCACTTCATTTTCTCCGAGCGGGTGGTGATGTTTTCACCGTACAACGAACTGATCGGGATAAACTGAATGTGTTGATCGGCTGTCTTGATTTCGTTGGCAAATTCTGTGAACTTCTTTTCAATGGCCCGGAATTTCTCTTCCTCATAGCCAATCAGGTCCATCTTATTAACACATACAATTACATTTGGAATTTGCAACAGATGCGCGATGTAGTAATGACGATGAGTTTGATCCAGGATACCAAGACGGGCATCTACTAAAATGATTGATACATCGGCATGGGAGGCACCCGTGATCATATTGCGGGTATACTCAACGTGACCCGGTGAATCGGCAATGATGAATTTTCGCTTCGGGGTCTGAAAGTAGATATGGGCTACATCTATGGTAATTCCTTGTTCGCGCTCGGCAATCAATCCATCGGTAAGCAACGAGAGGTCAACAAAGTCAATACCCTTGCGCTGACTGGCTTTATGAATGGCTTCCAGCCGATCGGTAGTAATTGAGTTTGTTTCATATAACAGGCGACCAATAAGCGTGCTCTTGCCATCATCTACACTGCCTGCGGTTGCTATGTGTAATACTTCCATTCAATTATAGTTGTTCGTTGCTCGTTGATCGTTGCTCGTTATTCGTTGTTGGTTGTTCGTTATTCGTTGTTGGTTAGCGGTTTTGTATTTACGAACAACCAGGAACCAACAACGAATAACGAATTTAAAAATACCCACTTACTTTTCTAAGTTCCATGGCAGCTTCGGCCCGTTTGTCGTCCAGTCGGGTTCCGCGTTCTGAAAGCGTGGCCGAGATAATCTCATCAATTATAGTATCGAGTGTATCAGCCTCGGAAGCCAACGCAGCCGTGCACGACATGTCACCCACCGTGCGGAAGCGGACTTTCTTTTTTATAATCTCTTCATCGGCATCGCGGTAAATAAAATCAGAGATTGGCCAGAGCACTCCATCTCGCACAACCACCTCGCGTTCATGCGTAAAGTAGATGGATGGAATAGCGAGCTCTTCTTCCTTGATATAATTCCATACATCAAGTTCTGTCCAGTTGGAAATAGGGAAGACCCTTACATTCTCACCTGGTTTGATTCGGCCATTAAGGAAGTCAAATAATTCGGGCCGCTGATTTTTGGCATCCCATTGTCCGAATTCATCGCGCACGGAAAAGATCCGTTCTTTTGCGCGGGCTTTCTCTTCGTCTCTGCGGGCGCCCCCAATGCAGGCGTCAAACTTTTGTTCTTCAATCATCCGCAACAGCGTAACGGTCTGCAGCGTATTGCGGCTTGCAAACTTTCCTTTTTCCTCGGCAACGCGCCTGGCGTCAATATCGTCCTGAACGTAGCCTACAATTAAATCTGCTCCGGTTTGTTCAACCAGCCAATCGCGAAACACAATTGTCTCAGGGAAATTATGACCCGTATCGACATGGAGTAATGGAAACGGAATCTTACCGGGGTAGAATGCTTTTTGTGCTAACCGCACTAAGGTGATAGAATCCTTGCCCCCGGAAAATAAAATAGCAGGCCGCTCAAACTGGGCAGCCGCTTCCCGAAGAATATATATCGCTTCGTCTTCTAACTCCCGCGGAAATGTTTTCTGGTTTTCTGACATGCTCACTTTGAATTAACTGCACGATGTTCATGCAGACCGCATTCTTTACTTGAATTTTCCCACCACCAACGGCCAGCGCGCAGATCTTCGCCCGGCATAATGGCCCGGGTGCAAGGCGCACACCCAATGCTGGGATACCCTTTCTTATGCAGTGTATTTACAGGTACTTTATTTGCTTCTATGAAAGTCATTACTTCTTTCTCGGTCCAATGTAATAGAGGATTGTATTTTATAACCCGGTGGGGTTCATCCCACTCCACAAGTTTCATGGCATTGCGATTTTCCGATTGTTCGGCCCGCACTCCGGTGATCCAAACAGTAGCACCCTGGAGTGCACGCTTCAGGGGTTCTATTTTCCGGATGCGGCAACATTCTTTCCGATTCTCTACGGAATCATAAAAACTATTCGGTCCTTTTTCAGTGATCAGCTTTTCAACTGCCGTAGTCTGTGGAAAGAATGCATGAATGGAAACATCATATTTCTTCTGCGTCAGGTCCAGTACATCATACGTTTCCTGAAAGAGCCGCCCTGTATCAAGCGTGAAGATTTTGATATCAAGTTTCTCCGATCCAATCATATGCGTGATCACCTGATCTTCCAATCCCAGCGATGTTGAAAACCGTACGGAATCCGGAAACTGCAATGAAATCCAGCGAAGTCCTTCCTGAGCAGAAAGGGCCGATAGTGAATTTGCTATAAATCCAACGTTTGCGCTCAATTTGTTGGTGAATTAAGAGACGCAAAGGTAAACTTAATTCTAGTGAATTGGTAGATTTTGTAAAATGAAACTTGTATTTGTTACTACACCGGATCAATTAGCGAACTCCAGAATCGGTGTGAAGGATGGGGTAGTAAGAACTTTATCAGCGCTGTAATTCAACAATTCGTGTGAAGAACAAAATGACACACCAATGCCAGCATTTTTTATCATACACAAGTCGTTGGAACTATCACCGATGGCAATCGTATTCGATAAGGATATAGCATGTTTTTCCAATACCTGGATCAAGGCATGGGTTTTACAGAGTGTATGCTGGCAAATCCTATTTTCTCCGGGAAAAAAGAAAGACGGTATTTTAACTTCTCCGGTCGCTACGCTTTGCGAGAATTCCAGTTCATTGGAAAGAGCAAAATCTGCTTTGATTTTATTCTTGATATGCGATGTTACAAAATCGTAACTATCACTGATGATGCCGATCAGGTATCCGCGTTTACGAAGGATTGTAACCGTATCGATTATGTCTGTCACTAAGGGTATAGTATCGGCTACAGATAATAATTGAGAAATAGTAAGGCCTTTAAGTAACATCGCTATTTTTTTCGTGCGCGAAACTGCGTCCTCTACTGAAGCCCGGATTTCCATGAGTGTGTTTGTAAATCCAAAGATTTTTCCACATCGATCAATGAATCGTCCCTGCAGTAGTGTATTGTCCATATCAAAAATTACCGCCTTATTAAAATCGCGTAGCCTTTCTTTTAATGCAAAATCCATCTGACTTCTAATGACTTGAATAGTTTCAGCGTCCTCTAAGGAAAATAGTTTTTCCGGGTACTTAAGGGCTTTGGTTAGAATTGTTTGCGAGACTTCCTTACTCATCTTACCTAATTCTTGCCACGGCTTCATTTTATTTGCTATTTCGCCAATGAAAATTTCCTCTATGCGGGCATTCGCTTTAAATACATCAATCAGCAATCCAATATCAACCCCATAGTCATCCTGAAAACGAATTTCGGTTAGAATTTTTTTTCTAGCCGCAATCATACCGCTGAGTGGTTGCTTAAATTCTGATAATTCCGGGAAGAGAATGGATAGAAGGGGCCTGGCTACCAGTTCTGTAACACGTCCTGCCTGTCTACTGAAAGTTGCTTTACAAAAATCGGCTCTATCTTCAATGAGGGGTTTAATAAGCAAGGGGATTGTTTCAATCGGATACGGATTAATATCTCCATCCAGAAAAACCACAATGTCGTTATGAGCAAGCATAACACCTTCGCGCATAGAGGCGCCTTTACCAAGTTTGGTACTTGTTATCACCCGCGCTCCTGCTGACTCGGCTTCGTTAACCGTGTTGTCAATAGATTTATCATCAACTACCAAAACCTCAGAGACATGTTCGCACGATTTGGCGTAATGAACTACTGCAGCGATGGTTGCCTCTTCATTCAACACAGGGATAATTACACTTACCATATCTTAAAAAGAAATAGTCTATAAAGATACGATGAATGAAAGCCATTGATGTTAAAAAAATATTAGAGAATTCGACAAAACTGTTAAAATGAGCCTGGATTGGGATGTTCCCACGGACCGCGATAAGAACGTGTCAGCAATTTAGTTACTTCAGCATCACTAACGATTTGTCTGGTCTTCGGATCATATCGCAACGTTTTCCCGGTCTTCATTGCGAGGTTTGCCAGAATGCAACTTGCAGTAGAGATATGACCTTCTTCAATATCGGCTACTGGCTTACTTCCATCTTCTATGCATTTTAAGAAGTTTAACATTTGTGCTCTTGTAGCAGGAGCGGTATGGATCTCAATATCCTTTTCTTTCAGGTCTTCGGGATATTTTTCTTTTTCGTAAACGGCTTCTTTGTGGATTTTCTTTCCAGCGCCCATCGGGATAAAATCATATTGGTACGGACTGCCGGCAAGTACTCCATGCTCACCATAGATTTTAAAACCCCAGGGATATTCCGGATCAACGGGTGCACCCCACGCACGATGCTGCCACACGGCCGTGAGATTATCAAATTCAAAAATGGCAGATTGGGTATCGGCTATGTTCGACTTGCCTTCTTTGTAGACATAGGTTCCACCGGAAGAAGAAATTCTTACCGGCCAGCCGAGGTTAAGTGTCCAGCGTACCGCATCGAGCATATGCACACACATATCGCCCATGATGCCGTTGCCGTATTCCATAAAGGCTCGCCACCAACCGCGGTGGGGAAGTCCATCGTAAGGACGGAGCGGGGCTGGGCCGGTCCATCGTTCATAATCGAGGTAATCAGGGATTGATTGCAGGGGTGGATTGCTGTTGTTGCGCATGTGGTAGTAACAGAACATTTCCACATGCGAGATTTTTCCAAGCAGTCCGGCTTCCACTATATTTTTCTTGGCATCAATTAAATGCGGAGTACTTCTGCGTTGTAAACCAACCTGAACCGTGCGCTTATATTTTCGCGCAGCCGCTACCATGGCTTCGCCTTCCATTACATCCACACTGATGGGCTTTTGCACATATACATTGGCGCCCGCTTTCATGGCATCAATGGCTTGCAATGCATGCCAATGATCGGGCGAACCAATCAGAACAATGTCCAGTTGATTTTCGGAAAGCATCTTAGTATAATCTCCGTACAACCGGGGTACCTTGTGCGACTTTTGTCGTTCGCTTACCAGGCGACCGGCTTCGTTCAGCAAATTTTTGTCTACATCACATAACGCAACTACGTCCACGGGGGCTACCTGGATCAGTTTGAAGAGATCACTTTTGCCATACCACCCGGTACCGATTAATCCTACGCGCCAGGTTTTTTGAAGATCCAGGAAATCCATACCCTGTGCACTGAAGGCACCCAGCAGGAGTGAGGCGCTGGCTCCTTTCAGGAAATGTCTGCGGTTGATGTTGAAATTATTCATGAGAAGACCCATATTAAATTCAGGATGAATATAGTAGTTAATTATGGCTCTCACACGTCTGAATCAAGCATTTGTCGCCTTTATGTCGTCTGAGTGTCGTGCAGAAGATTCGTTCTGGTTATCTTGCACCTCATACTTTTGCGATGAAACCAAATCAGAAGAAGATGCTCGCCAACCTGGTAAAAGAAGGTAGAATCGCCAAAGGCTTTACACAGAAGGAATTATCGGAATTAACAAACATCAGCACGCGTTCGATCCAACGCATTGAAAACGGAGAACTGACACCCCGGCTTTATACGATCAAGACGTTATCGGCCACATTGGGATTTGCATTGGATGAAATAGAGGGTGAGCAGACTCAATCAGAACCTGGCAATGTAAATTCGACACAAAAGATTATTCTCTCAATAGGGGCCAGCTTGTTTATAGGTTTCCTCGCTTGGGCTTTTACAGCGCAATCAAATCGCTTCCCGGAAACTCACTTTGAAATCTTTCTCTTTTTAGCAGGCGTGATCTTTATCATCACGCTGGTAGTTTTCCTGATCTGGAAGAGAAGAAGCTAATCAAGTTCAAGATTTAATTTCCACTAAGTATGATCGGTATTCTTTTTCAACTGGGTATTTCCTGGGCCTTGCTGCACTTCGTTCAAAAAACAAATCTGAATGCACTGGGCTTCACACCGCTCCGGGTAAGGTTGTTCCAATTAGTGCTGGGAATATTGTTTGCAGCACTTTTGAGTTATGCGCATACCGCCAGCAAGAACTATTTAACTGGTTTGGAATGGCGGTTGAACAACGAGTATACGTTCATGATGTTCCTGTGTGCTTTATGGTGGTGTTTAAAGTCTGTGTTGTTTGAGGAATTGATTTTTCGAGGCGCACTATGTTATCTTGGTTTTGAACGAGTGGGTGCAAAGATTACCATGGTAGTGTCTTCGGTAGCTTTTGGTATCTATCACTGGTTTAGCTGGGGAGTGCTGGGCGATGCCAACATGATGATCATCACCTTTGTGATGACCGGGCTTTATGGCTGGACGCTGGCCTATGCTTACTATAAAACAAAATCAATTTTATTAGGAACTGGTTTACACTTCGGGTGGAATTCTGTTGGCTTGATTGTATTTTCAAGTGGAACCATTGGAAATCAGTTGCTAATTTCTTACAAGCCCGAAGGGTATGCCGAACTTAGCGGTGCTACACAAACCATTTTCTTTTTTGCCCAGCTTGCTGGAATCCCGCTGGCTCAGTATTTATTGATACGATTGATTTTGAAAATCAAGTGATAGGTATCCTATTCATTTGACCAGCCAGGTGCCCTACACGCTTGACCAACCAGGTGTCCTACACCTTAAAGGTGTAGGACATCTATCACCCGGTGTAGGACACCCGCATCAATCTTCAACATTGTAAATGACAACCGGCACTTGTTTGTTTTTCAAACTTACTTCACCCACCCTGGTGCACTTGAAAGAATCCTTCACTTTTTGATAGGAAGCTTCATGAATGATAAGCTGACCCGGACCGGCTGCTGATTGCAGACGTTGTGCTGTGTTCACGGTGTCACCGATCACCGTGTAGTCGAGTCTGCGTAGGGTGGCAGATCCGATATTTCCGGAGATCATTTCACCACTATTGATGCCCATAGACACCTGGGGTTTGAAGGCACTCTGGGTAGCCGTTTCCGGTAACTCTTTAATCCGGTTGCGAACCGCGAGGCAGGCATCTAACGCCCGATCGAGGTGATAGTCGCCACGAAATACGGCCATGATCGCATCGCCAATAAACTTATCGATGTAGCCACCCTGGTTAATAATTTCCTTAACAATGATATCGAAATAATTATTTAACAATTGAACTACGGTATCGGGCGACTCGCGTTCGCTGATGGCTGTGAATCCACAAATGTCAATAAAGGCCACCGAGGCTTCAATGGTTTCGTTGGCCATGATGGAAGATTCGTACTCCCGACTTCCCATAAAATTAAGTACGGTTTCATCCACGTACATCTTCAGGATATTGTTTTCCTTAATGGCTTTCAGTGTTTCGCGCATTTGAATCACATGCCTGATGGTCTTCTCCATCGTAAGGGACAAGTCATCAAAATTGATGGGTTTGGTAATGAAGTCAAAAGCCCCGCGGTTCATGGCTGTGCGAATATTATCCATATCGCCATAGGCAGAAACGATCACGGCTTTAATAAGGGGACTGGTTTCACCTAACTTGCTTAAGAGGGTTAGTCCGTCCATTTCCGGCATGTTGATGTCGCTTAGTACAATATCCACATCCGGATGTTGTTGAATTTTAGCTAATGCATCATTGCCATTGACAGCGAAAATAAATTCGTAGTGATGTTCACGGATCTTTTGGCGAAACTTCTGCTTGATGAGTGTTTCCAAATCGGCCTCATCATCGGCCACTAATATTTTTGTCATTTAACTTTTCAGGTTAAGCTTTTCCTTTAACATGGTAAAATCAACAGGCTTGGTTAAGAAATCATCAGCTCCCAGTTCTTTCGCGATTCTATGATTCTCGGCATCGCCATAGGCAGTGATCATCATTACGATAGGAGGGGGCTTCATGTATTTTTTCTTCACGTTTTCCAGAAGTTGCAAGCCGCTCATGCCGGGCATATTAATGTCTGATAAAATCAGCATGGCTTCATGTTCCCATCGGTTGAGTTGTTGCAGTGCATCTTCACCTGAAAAGGAAAAAATAAATTCGACCTGACCGCTTTTTATTTCCTTTCGAAAACGCTGTTCAAACAGTACTTGAATATCTTTTTCGTCATCTACAACTAGAATTTTCATAACGTGTTTATTGGGGTATTATAATAATGAACTCAGTACCGACTCCGGGTTTTGTTTCTACTTTTATTTCTCCATTATGGGTTTTTGTGACAATATCATAACTCATACTTAACCCCAGCCCGGTTCCTTCTCCTGCTGGCTTGGTAGTAAAAAAGGGTTGAAAGATTTTATCGAGCACTTTTTGTGGGATACCATTTCCATTGTCCTTTACCCTGATTTCAATTTTATTGTTGATCTTATGCGTACTTACAGTAACGGTGGGCTCATATCCATTCTCATTTTGTTTCTTTCGCTCGGTTACCGCATAAAACGCATTGGTGATCAGATTCAAAATCACCCTTCCCATATCCTGTGGCACAACGGCCACAGATCCCAGGGTTGCATCGAACTCAGTTTTCATGGAAGCATTAAATGATTTGTCTTTGGCCCGAAGACCATGATAGGCCAATCTCAGGTATTCATCGGCCAGCGCATTTATGTCTGTAGGTTCTTTTACTCCGCTGCTGCTGCGACTGTGCTGTAACATTCCTTTAACAATACCATCGGCTCGTTTTCCATGAAAGATGATTTTCTTTTCGTTCTCATCAATATTATTGGCAATGTTCTTAACCTCTTCCAGATTACCTTTTGAGATTTCTTCTTTCAATTCGGCAATCAATTCCGAGTTGACCTCTGAAAAATTATTGACAAAGTTTAACGGGTTTTGAATTTCATGGGCAATGCCTGCGGTGAGTTCTCCAAGGCTTGCCATTTTTTCAGATTGGATCAGTTGAGATTGTGTGCCTTTTAATTCTTCAATGGTTTGCTTTAACTGGGCTGTGCGGTGCGAAACTTTTTCCTCCAATATTCTATTTTCTTTCTTTAACCAGCGAGATCGGTATTGTGCAGTAAACCAGACTGCTCCGCCAAAACCAATAACATACAAAAAGTAAGCCCACCAGGTTTGCCACCACGGTGGTAAGATCGTAAAACTCAATTCGGCTGGCTGGCTCCATACTCCATTAAATCCGCGGGTCGCTACTTTGAAGGTATAATCTCCAGGCTGGATGTTATAATAGTTTTTTGAAATTGCTTTCGAACTTACCTCTGACCATCCCTGATCAGCCCCATCTAATATATAGCGATAGACAATTTTATCCCGACCCTTAACATCGAGATTGGTAAACGAGATGCTAAATGAGTTTTGATTGTGTGGCAACTTTAGCCCTAACGGCATTTTATATTCAGGGCTCAAACTATCCCAGGTGATATTACTTTGCGACAAGTAGCTGGAATCTTGTGGTAATGAATCTTTGATAAAGTACTTTGACTTATCGCTGGCCCACAGGGTATCACCGACTGCAAGGCTTAATATCATATGGTATAAATCCAGGTACGAAGGATTTTGATCCATGATGTTAAAGTCGGTGATGTATACTTTTGGGGCAATCGTGTCAATTAATGGATCCTGAAGTGTAACGGTAAGAATAGGAGCCGCTGCCCACCAAACCTTGCCGGCTGGTGTTGGCCATGCTGCGCCCTGGTTGTAATCGTTGAATGGAAATCCTTCGCGTTTACCATAGTTGGTAAACCTCCAGGATTTGGCCGAAGTAATGTCTGTGGGTCGATCTACTATTATCATGCCGTTTTCAGAACCTATTTGGAGTCTTCCTTTAGATTCAGTCATGTCATACATACTTTCTGGTAATAAACCTTCTTTAGCAGATACATTAGTCATCAACATCTTTTGCAGATCGATGAGAGATAATCCTTTATCGCCACCTATCACCATTTCGCCCTTCCTGGTTTTAACAATGATGGAAGCATAATCACTGGTCAAGCCATTTTTCTGGCCGAGAGCAAGGATTGTATTTGCTTTTGGATCGATCACATTCACCCCTTTGTCTGTTACCAACCAGATTTTGCCTTGCAGATCGGGCACCATAACCCAGACTGTATTTGAGATCAAACCTGAAGATTCATTGGCTTTCCACATTACTGTTCTATCGGAATTGAATTTCATAATCCCACTGGCAGAACTTATCCAGAGATTACCTTCCCGGTCAGTAATCCCGGCCCAGAAAAACTGAGCCGTACTCGGACCTGATTTATAAAACGTAATTGTATTCCTTTTTAAATCAATAATTGAGAAGCCACCCACTGATCCAATTAAAATATGATCTTCATCAAGCAAATCCAGTCTTCTGTGGTCGTTCCTGCTTAGGTTATCAGGAAACTTCATTAAATAAAGTTTCTCGACCGCGGGATCGTAAATGTTGATTCCGCGATAGGTGGCTAACCAAACTCTTTTGTTTTTGTCTTCCACGATTCCCCAAACATCATTGCTGGCAAGCCCGTTGGCAGTGTTGAAATGTTCTGAGAATGTACCGCGCGAATCCACCAGAAGCAACCCGGTGTTAACTGTGCCGATCCAGATCATTCCATTTAAATCCGCGATGGATTTTGCTGGATGCCCTGTGGTTCTGACTGCAGCCCCGGTTGGAAATTTCTTTAATTCATTGGAAGCCTGATTATAAAGATAAACCGTATCATTATCGATAATCCAGATTCTTTGTTGTGGATCTAATACCACATCGCGGCTGGTACCAAAAAATCCCTGCTTTGAGCCTAGGGTATATATCTTACGTTCTGCCAATGAGATCGATTTTGCGCCCCTGGCAAAGGCCGAAATCCACACTTTGCCTGTGCTATCTTCTGTGAACTCATAGGGGACATTGATTTCAAGACCATCCTCCGTGCCAATCAATCTTATAGAATTTCGCTCGGAATTAATAATAGCCAGCTTATTAGCATATCCAATCCATAAATTGTTGTGTGTATCTTCGAATACCCCATACGTAACCACTCGTTGGATTTTCTCAATGGGTAAAAGGAGCTGATGAATGGAAGTAAGATCTGAATTCAGGAAGAAGATCCCCCGGTTTAAATTAGCTAGCCAGATAATTCCCTTATGATCCTTTTGGATGCGAAGAAAGCCGGCTCCAAGTTCATAATGTTCAACAATTTCATTGTTGAGATTAATTTTATAAAGCCCGCTTAGATTGGCTACAACCCAAAGATTCCCGTCTACATCGAAACTCAGGTCCAGGATGAGTTCTAAATTGCCTTCCGGCCCTTTGGAGAGAAAGTTATAGGTTTTAAAAATGTCACCATCATACTTGCTTAAACCACGTTCCGTGGAGAACCAGATTGAACCCAACGTGTCAGCAATCTGCGTACAGATCTGGTTACCCACTAACCCCTCGGCTTGGCCAAGACTTAAAATGCCGGAAGTTGTGCCTTCCAGCTTAGTTGCCGGATTATGCCGTGTAATGAGCGGCTTAGGTAATATAAATCGTCTAACCTTAATGGGCTTACCTTTACATGTATCCAGATTAATTTTTATCTCATCCAGTTTATTCCAGTCAAGAGGGGTGGTCTCAATCGGAGATTTCAGTGGCTTGAAATCATTAATAGAAAATCGCTGGGAGGGAAGTTTGGTGATGTTGAACGGGATCGTTACACCTTTAGGAATGCTATCCTTTGGAATCTCCTTCCATTGAAGGGGTCTGGCCTCTGGAAATTCAAAAGGTTTCGCTACCGGCACCTTAAACCCAGAGGGATTCTCTGGAAAAGGGATCGTCTTTTTACGATCGCATGATGAAATGAAGAAAATGGTGACAATAAAACTACCATACTTGATGGCCAGGAATAGGTTCTTCATGGAAGCGAATAATCGTTCAAGATAATGGAAAATTGATAATACTATGCCTGTATTTTATTGTAAATTCTGTTCCTTCATTTTCAACTCCCCGCTTCGCAGATGTTTTGTTTCAACCATATTCATGATAAAGGATACTGCCGTTGCAAGTGCTCCACCTGGCCTTCATGTCGTTTAATATGAAAAGTTAAAAACTCCAGCCGCTGTTGAAAATCCATCGGACCAGAAATAGGATGAGGGTGTGCTTGAATCCTTAATTCATCATCCTGTAAATCTTTTCCAAATCCATCGAGTATGGGTTGCAGACTAGCCAGGGCATGTCGCCAAAAGATTAATGTACCACCCTGACGTGGGGCTGCTACCGCTGGCACCTGTTCTTTTTCCTGCCACGTACGGTTTACAATTTCCTCGATTGTTAAATCCTTGTGGATGGAATCATATCGTTTCTCCATCTGTCCATTACGGATAGAAAACAATGTCTTCCACATCCCCAGTATTCCACCTTGCTCTGACCAATAAAGATGTTCGGTGATTTCAATGGCATTCCAGGATTCAGGTGTTGGTTTCCATTGAGCCTGAGTTTCTGTAATGGATGAAATTCTCTTACAGTATGAGTCCCTCGCTACTTTTACCTCGTGTATTAGTGCATCTGTTTTGCGCATAATAGTAAGCGTTACGTTTTATTTAGTGATTTGGAATAAAGATGCGGAAGATCGTACCTGACCCAACTGTCGAATCAACATCAATGGTACCGCCATGCGCCTTCACAATATCATAACTCAAGCTCAATCCTAACCCAGTTCCTTGCCCTGTTGGTTTGGTCGTGAAGAAAGGTTGGAAGATTTTTTCTTTGATGGAATCAGGAATGCCATTACCGTTATCCTTCACATTGATTTCAATTTTATCACCAAGATTTTTTGTAGCCACAATAACAGTTGGCTCGTAGCGACTGTCAGGCTGAGCCTGCCCGTCCGGCAGGCGGGCTTGTCGAAGCCTTTCACTTACTGCATAGAATGCATTATTAATCAGATTTAAAATCACTCTTCCTATATCCTGAGGTACAACATTAATTTTAGGCAGGGTAGGGTCAAGATTAGTTTCAAACTTGGCATTGAAGGATTTGTCTTTGGCTCGAAGTCCATGATACGATAGGCGGAGGTATTCATCGCATAAGGTATTGAGATCTGTAAGTTCTTTTTGACCAGAGTTACCCCGACTATGCTGCAGCATTCCTTTTACAATATCGCCTGCACGTTTGCCGTGATGATTTATTTTCTCTGAGTTGGCCTTTACATCCTCAGCAATCTCTGCTGCTAACTGCCTATTGCCTACTGCCAACTCTTTTTTGAGCTCATCAATTAACTCCGTGTTCACCTCCGAAAAATTATTCACAAAGTTCAACGGGTTCTGTATTTCATGTGCAATGCCTGCGGTAAGTTCTCCGAGGGAGGCCATTTTTTCGGATTGGATAAGTTGGACTTGAGTCGATTTTAGTTCTACCAAAGTCTCTTCTACTTTTTTCTTTTCCTTTTCCAAAGCAAGGTTTGCCCGCTGTTTACTCCGGTTATTTCGATAGAGACTAAACACTCCCAATAGCAGCAGTGCTATTCCACCCAGTAGTGCATATTGCCTTATCCGGTTTTGGTAAGCTTGCTTTTCATATCCCAATTCAGTCTGACGTTCTTTCTCTTTAAACACCAGTGCTTGTGCCGATTGCATCTTTTGAATATTGAAAGCGCTGTCCTTCGCTGCATCAGCGATTTTGAGATAACGAAGCGCTTCAGCAGGATCGGTTGGTTCCAACAACGTTGACAACAATCTCGCTGGGTCATTAACGGATGCAAATAAACGCGGCTGAAACAGGTTGTATGCTTTCTTTGTGTAATAGATAGCTGAGTCATTTTGATTGATGTCCGTGAACAAATAAGCCAGGTTCATATAGCCGTTTGCAACATCTACATACTCGTCAATTCTTTCCGCGGCAGCTATCCGCAAGTGATAAAAATGCTTTGCCTGTTCATAATCCCGCTTAATGGCGTACATCCTTCCCAAATTTTGAAGTGCCCCGCCTAATACGAAGTCGTTCCTGGTCTCGATAGCCTTATCATAACCGATCTTTGCCATATATAAAGCGGAGTCCGGTTTATTCATGCTCAAATACGTTCTGGCAAGCCACGAATATGTAATAGCATGAAAGAAAGGATGTACACCGTGCGATGATAACTGGTTACCCCTTTGGAAACAATTGAAGGCTTCCTGTTTATTCCCTAATGTAAGATAAACCAAACCCAACCGTATCAGACATCCGGCTTCGTAAGCGTTGAAATGATACTTCCTGGCAATGTCCACTGCCTTTTGACCTGTTTCCAGGGCCTTACTAAGATCAATCCCATTAAATTGGAAATAATGACAGAGAACCATGTAGGCCCGCATTTCACCAAACGGAAAATTTATGTTGCGTGAGAGTTGCAGTGCCCGGTCTGCAAAGTACAAGGTAGAATCTGGCTTTGCTGCCCGGTAAGCCTCTGCAAGATCGGCCAGGATTATTGCCCGGCTGGTATCCTGCTTAGCGTTTCCCAGTAGATGCCTCAAGCTATCGGCTTGCCGGATATTGACCATCTGTGAAAATGCCATAGGCATTGTCAACATGGTGATCGAGATGAAAAATATTATTTTCATATTCCATTTCTTACCCATGAACTAGCTTTTGATCATGGGCATAATTTCTTCAATTTGTTTCATACATCAAATCGGTAAAGAGATAATGAATTCCGACCCATTGCCTTCAACCGTCTCCACTTTCAACTCCCCGCCATGCGCCTTCACAATGTCATAACTCAATGACAACCCCAGCCCAGTTCCCTGTCCCGTTGGTTTGGTTGTAAAGAACGGTTGAAAGATTTTCTCTTTGATAGAATCAGGAATACCGGGGCCATTATCTTTAACCCTAATCTCAATTTTATCACCCAGGTTTTTAGTCGAAACAGTAACAATGGGCTCATAGCTTGTTCCAGACTTTTGACTTTCTACTTTTAACTTTTCACTCACTGCATAGAAAGCATTATTAATCAAATTCAAAACAACTCTTCCAATATCTTGCGGCACAACATTTACTTTAGGTAGGGCAGGATCAAGTTGAGTTTCAAATTTTGCATTAAATGATTTGTCCTTGGCTCGGTGGCCATGATAGGCCAGGCGCAGGTATTCATCGCATAAGGTATTGATGTCGGTGAACTCTTTTTGGCCGCTGCTGCCACGGCTGTGTTGCAGCATTCCTTTTACAATGTCACCAGCCCTTTTGCCGTGGTGATTGATCTTTTCAAGATTTCGCTTCAAATCAGCAGCGATCTGTTTCGCATCTTCGGTGTTGCCTTTCTCTAATTCATCGGTCATTTCTGCAATTAACTCGCCACTTACTTCGCTAAAATTATTCACAAAATTTAACGGGTTCTGAATTTCATGGGCTATACCTGCGGTGAGTTCGCCCAGGGAAGCCATTTTTTCTGATTGGATCAGAAGGGCCTGTGCGGCTTTAAGTTCGGCCAAGGATTTTTGCAAAGCGTCATTCGCACTTTCTATTGCTTTTCTTTTATGTTCCAGTTCCTCAATTGTTTCATCCAACAATATTGTTGTTGTTCTCTTAACTTTTTCCATTCTCTCCAACTTAAAAATTACTATCTCCAATTCCTTATCAATCTCTTTCAAGGCTTTTGAAGCAGAATCTTTTACTTCCTGGCTAGTACCATCACTCAGGTGAATAAAATCAAGAATGATTTTAACCTGTTGTTTCATTTATTTTTCTTTTAGCGCTACCCAGCAACAGGTGATATTATGAAATTCCTGTCTGCCTTTGGTTGCTTTTCCAAATTCACCGTAAGTAAAATAGCCAGCCATAGGTATATTCCACACATCCTTCAATCCCTGGATTTCCCTACCCACCAGAGGCCCAAGAGCAACGTGTCTGGCTTTGCAACTAAATAATATCATCGCATCCGCCTCTGGCAATTGCTTCTTTTTTACATCCTCACAAGCTGAAACAACAAAATCTATAACATCAAAATCCGGAGGTAAGGTAAACCTTACCTTTGATCCCTGGGGCACATTACCGGCACACATGAAGGAATTGTTACTCCAATTGCCCAGCATGGCAGTCCGCATAACAGTATTGCCACCTTCAGTCTGAAGCTGCATGGGGAAATTAGCACCAATATTTACAATGATGTCGTTTTCCTTTTCTTTGTTTAATGATGTAATTCCCATGTATTTTACAATCATATCCAGAGCAGGTTCATCATCAATGGTATGCACCCAGCAACCTTCACTTTTGGTAATTGTTTTTACCGTGCCTGCCGGTTGCCAGCCACATGTAGCAAGGCCTTGAAGTATAAATTTATCTTCATCAAGTATAATGGCCACCATACCATTACCACTTACTTTTCCATTAGTAAATACAAATGTCCCGGTCATGGTAAAGTCATCTCCGGCCATCCCTCCATAGATAGTTACCTGGGGCCCAACAGAATCTTCAATACCTCTGATAATCATTTCCCCATCTGCCGTAACCCCGCTGCCACAGACTATAAATGCAGGATTTGAAAATAAGGACATTCCATTTTTACCAATAAGATTAGCCGTTTCCCTTGTTGACCTTGCACCTGTATCTTCAAATAAGATGGAAAATGAATTTCTATCAATTTCCAGAAGGAGAATTGCCGTAGATTCTTCACCCACTTCGCCATCAATAAATTCACCTGCAGAGGTGGCGCCAAATATTGAAATTCCTGCTTTGTCAAGGATTTCGCAAATAGCAATTTTGTCCTGCTTGATAGACAGAAAAACAATTGCCAGTGTTGGAGCAAAGCCATCAGCAATGCTTCGCAGAAGTGTTTCTTTGATTTCCAATGCAGATTTTCCTTTGATTGATTTTGCTTTCATAAAATATTATTCAATAAAGTGTTTGAATTTACTTCTAAAGTTTCAACTGAATAGTGAATACTGAGCCTTCACCTACTTTTGTTTCAACATTTATTTCTCCACGATGTGCCTTTACAATATCATAACTTAAACTCAATCCTAATCCTGTACCTTGCCCAGTTGGCTTGGTGGTAAAGAACGGCTGGAAGATTTTTTCTTTAATTGAATCCGGAATACCATTGCCATTGTCCTTCACACTGATTTCAATTTTATCACCAAGATATTTTGTGGCAACAGTAACATTTGGTTCGTAGCCACTGTCAGGCTGAGCCTGTCGAAGCCTTTCACTCACTGCATAGAATGCATTATTAATCAAATTCAAAATCACTCTTCCTATATCCTGTGGTACCACATTCAGTTTGGGTAACTCCGCATCACATTGGATTTCAAACTTTGCATTGAACGATTTATCTTTCGCGCGCAGGCCATGGTAGGAGAGGCGCAGGTATTCATCGCATATAGCATTCAGATCTGTTGGTTCTTTTTGGCCAGTGCTCGTGCGGGAATGTTGCAACATGCTCTTCACGATGGCATCAGCCCGTTTACCGTGGTGGTTTATTTTTTCTTCATTGGTCTTTATCGTATTAGCCAGTTCTTCGGCTGTCTGATTATTGCCAAGGATTAGTTCTTTCTTTAATTCATCAACCAATTCTGCATTTATCTCCGAAAAGTTATTGACGAAGTTTAAAGGGTTTTGAATTTCATGGGCAATGCCTGCAGTGAGTTCTCCTAAACTGGCCATCTTTTCAGATTGAATTAATTGGGATTGAGTAGCTTTCAATTGAACCAGGGCTCTCTCGATCTCTGTTTTTTGTCGGTTCGTCTCCTCATTCAAGGCGGCCAGCTCCACATTTTTTAACCGGTAGATTTCGCTTTCCTTTCTTGCTTGCTCAATTCTGTTTTCAATTTCCAAACTTTGAATCTTCTGATTCACGCGGTTGGAATGAATGGATTTTTCAATATCATTCGATCGTTCGAGATGGGTGAGGGCCTCCGTAAATTGCTTCTCCTTTTTATAGTTTTGGTAGAATGCCTTATGTATTTTGAGTAGAACGTCCAAGGCGTTGATTTCAGTGCCAAGGAGAAGCGCTTTGTTCAGAAAGTCAAGTGATTCTGGAGAATTGGTTTCTGCTTTCATTCCGGCCAGGGAGACGTACACTTCAGCCTGACCTTTCTTATCATTATTTTCCATTCGGATGGCCAGGCTTTTATTGGCATGACGCACCGCTTCTGTATAGTTATGCGCTGCGAGATTGATCTCAGCTAAATGCAACAACGAATTTCCCTGGCCTTTTTTGTCACCCACGGATTGTGCTATTTCAAGGCTCTTCGAACAAAATTCAAGAGCCTGTTCATGGTTCCCAAGTTTAAAATGGGTATAACCCATATTATCGAGACAGCCGGCTTCCCCCCACTTGTCGCCAGAACGTCTGCGTATGTCCAGGCTTTGCTCATAATATTCCATGGACCTGGAAAAATCTTCCATTTCATTGTAAATGCTGCCAATCAAATTGAGTGAATAGGATTGGCCTATCACGCTGTGAATTGACTTTGACAACTCCAGACTTTTGAGGAAGCTTTCCAATGCTTTCTCCAGGTCGCCCATGTATTTGTAGGTAACCCCAATGTGATACCACGACAAAGCAACCTGTTCCTCATCATTCGCCTGTTGCGAATAATCAAGTCCCTGATACAGCGAAGTAAGTGACTCCGGATAATTTCCAAAATTTCGTTGAACGATTCCCAATCCTTCCAATGCATATCCGATGCCTCGTCTATCCTGTAACTTCTCGAAGATGGACTTGGCATCATTGAGATGCACCTGAGCCTCCTCATTTCTGGAAAATCGCATGTAACAAAATCCCTGGGTTCGTAATCCATCGGCCACTCCTTTATCGTATCCTGCCTTTCGTGCCAATTCCAGGGCTTCTTTGCTTAAAGCGAATGCCTTATTGGAATCATTGGCACGTATTTCAAAGGCGTGCTTGTTGAGTCGGTCAATTTCTTTGATCAGGGCATTTTGGTCATCGGTCATGATAGCAGAATCAAATCATATAAAACTCCCATTGAATCCGATCCGGATCCTTAAAGGCGACATAGAGTTTTTTCAAGGTCTCATCAAGTTTTACGCCTGTATTTTCAACCTTGGCATCAGAAAGCCCTTTGGCTACCCGGTGCAATTCGGCCTCTGTTTCGCATGAAATGGCCAGGTGATCGAGCCCGATGTTCATGGGGTTAAAGACCTCATCAGAAGTTTTCGTTACAGCTTTTCGAATGCCCAGAAGTACCGAACCTACCATAAAGGCGTTGAGATCGGGTGATTCGTATACCAGGTTTAAACCCAGGGTGGTTTGATAAAATTTTTTCGAAATGTCCATGTCCTTGCACCGCAGGGAGATATGGTGAATGCCGGGGGTCTTGGGATTGATTGCCATACGAGTTGGTTTTTTGGTGGTTAAAATTGATTCATTAAGTAATATACTTCATCTTTTACTTTTTTAAGAAGCTAGTGGCTCGGTTTATAAATTCAAAATCAAAGATTTTTACTCCTTCCGAAATTGATTAACAGCCCTACTTCGAGTTTGTATGCCTTTGGAATAACTTTGAACTTTACGCCAGTCATAGTTAGTCGGTGTTATCTTTAAATCCTATAAATCCATGCCTAGCGGCACGCGTGATTCAGACGTTAGGTAGTTGAATAATAAATTCTGTCCCTTCTCCTTCTTTCGTTTCCATCTTAATCTCCCCTCCATGCCCTTTTGTAATAATGTCATAACTCAACGATAAGCCTAGGCCTGTTCCTTGTCCTGTTGGCTTGGTGGTAAAGAACGGCTGAAAGATTTTTTCTTTGATGGAATCCGGAATACCATAGCCATTATCCTTTACAATGATTTCAATTTTTTCACCCACGTTCTTAGTTGAAACAGTAACCATTGGTTCGTAACCACTGTCAGGCTGAGCCTGTCGAAGCCTTTCACTCACTGCATAAAATGCATTATTAATCAGATTCAAAATCACTCTTCCTATATCCTGCGGTACCACATTCAGTTTTGGTAACTCCGGATCACGTTGGATTTCAAACTTTGCGTTGAACGATTTATCTTTAGCGCGCAGGCCATGGTAGGAGAGGCGCAGGTATTCATCGCACAAGGCATTCAGATCTGTAAGTTCTTTCTGGTCGGTGCTCTTGCGCGAGTGTTGCAACATGCTCTTGACAATGCCATCGGCACGCTTGCCGTGGAAATTTATCTTTTCCAGGTTTTGTATAATGTCGGCAGCAAGGGCCTTGGCTTCTTCCGGGTTGCCCTTATCCAATTCTACTTTCATTTCATCCAACAATTCTTTACTCACTTCACTAAAGTTGTTGACAAAATTCAGGGGGTTCTGTATTTCATGGGCAATGCCGGCAGTGAGTTCTCCAAGACTCGCCATCTTTTCTGATTGTACCAATTGTGTTTGGGTTTGCTTCAAATCGGTTAGGGTTTTTTCAATTTGCGCCTTGGCCGATTCGAGTTTGGTAAAATCTTCATAGCGGGCATAGGCCACCGAGAAAGCATCCGCCAAGGATTGAACCAACTCTAATACCTCGGTTGGAAGCGATTCGTGACTGCCTACATACAACATGCCTTGCCGGAAAGGCAGAAAGTGTAAATGAAAACCACCTTTCGGAAGCGTGTTTAAATATTGTTCGCGTGAAGTGATCGAGCCTTGTTTCAACAAAACATCGGCCTGTTTTTGAAAATCAGATTCGTCCCAATATGTTATAAATACTTTTTGCTGCCGCCAATGTTCAATGGCACCTTCAAGATTTCCTGAATCATCCATAGGCGTGTGATAGGCTGCAATAGCCCGGCCTTCAGGTGTAGATAAATAGGTGTGCACCTTATTTTCATGTTCATCCATTATAAACACTCCGCAGCGAATGAAGGGAATGGCGAGGGTGGTAAGTTCTTTCCAGATCAAAGGCGTGATGCGATCCAGGTCGGCCGTGTTGCGCATGGATGCGATATCGGCACGCACCCGATCAAGAGCAGCTTGCTTAATTGCTTCCTGTTCGCGCGCCTCGGCATCCCTCAAATCTTTGTAACGCTTGTAGGTAAGACTGAGTACCGTGGTAAACCTGCGATAAATTTTTAATTCATCATCCGATAGTGGTTTTTCTGTCCAGGCATACACGCCACCTTCCACGAAGAAAAAGAAGTAGCCATACTGAATCACATCATTCGGATACTCCGGAAAGGCAACTTGCGGTCTTATCAACTGATAGTATTCCGAAATCTCCCGGCCCCGCAAAACAGGATGATATTCTTTTTGTTTTAGCCAGTTATCAAACACACCTTCCAGTACCGGGTGGCCCACCATTTTTATTCTTCCGATAACTTCAATGGACTCACCCTGCTCGGTTGTATTCATCGTGGAGAGTTCCGCCATATGAGTTTCCTTGTCCAACAACCCCACACCGCACCTTCGGGGTGTAATGCTGAATAATTCCAACTCATGGTAAAATGCACTAATCGTAGCTGCCAGATCTTCCGAACTATGCATGGCCATTGCTTTGCCGCGCACTCGTTCGAGAGCGGCTTCTATTTGCGCTTCGCGCGCTTGCGCTTCAGCTTTTTGCAGATCAAGAAAGCGGGTGTAGGCCTGTTCAAAGGCTTTTCCAAGTCTTCTCATAATCGCATTCTCATCTTCCGAAAAAGGAATCCCATCATACTTATTTATGCTTAATGAGAAGCTATTCAGATAGATTGTTGATTGAGCAAATCCCGGACTTTCCAAGATATAGTTTTTTAATTCTTCCGGAGCGCCAGGTGCATACTTGAAAATGTGGTTAAAATAACTGTTCTTCTCCTCGAAGGTTAGGGTATGAGAGGAGAATTCAAGGTTTTTAGCTTTATCCTCAATAATATAATTGAAGAAGGGATGGTCTAAATAAGGGATGTAAATTTTAAACGGTGTAGAACCTCCAGCTACGGCCGACCAAATGTCAAAGTCGTTATTCGCTTTGTAGTTAAGAGCGAAGTTTGCAATGGCAACCGGAATCTTCAATTCCAGAAATTCTTCAAGGACTTTCTGAATAACATCACTGAGTTCATCACTCTTGTGCATAGCCATGGCTCTGGCTCTTACCCGCGCCAATGCAGCTTCTATCTGTGCTTCGCGTGCCTGCCCTTCAGCTTTGCATAAGTCGAGGTAGCGTCTGTATGTTTGACCAAAGACACCCGCAAACCGTTTAAAAATTTGTACTGCCTCGTCCGGTATGGGTTCAAGCGTAAACGTGAAAATAGCACCTTCACCAAAGTAGAATTCTGTATTGGTCATTTTTAGGGGAAGGGCATCCAACTCAACCTGCAATGGATAATCAGGTGAATTATTGATGGCTCTGAAGTAATCTTTTAAATTGTCACCCATCAACTCGTATGTGAAAACAGCTTTTTTATTTTTCCACGCATTAAAAGCACCCAGCAGTAAGGGGTGAATGTTCATATCCAGATGCCCAATAAGTAAATCAACTTTTCCATTTTTATCAGCGGCCGTCCATACTTCCATTTGCTTTGTGTCTTCAACGATGATGATCCCACAGCGGACGGTTTTCTCCACACCAAGTTTTGTCAACTCATCAAACAGGGTAGCCACCGTTTCGCCAACGTCCTGGCTATTGTGCATAGCCATTGTCTTGCTACGCACGCGTTCTAACGATGCTTCAATCTGCGCTTCGCGGGCTTGCGCTTCTGCTTTTTGCAGATCAAGAAAGCGGGTATAGGATTGCTCAAAAACTTTATTAAACCGATGCAGGATTTGAAGTTGTTCCTCCGTGTGTTGTACCGGGCCTGAGGCTTCAATCAACCCAAACTTATTGAAGGCACCGGAAACATAGGTTTGTTTAGCGGCAAGAATGCCTTGCTTCACTTCCTGTGGAAGGTGACTGAGTTCGGTTTCAAAAAGCAGGATCTGATCAATACTCGCCTTTTCATCGTCTTTTAATTCATAAATCCAGTGTTCACTTCGTTCCTGCCAGCCTTTGAAAATCGAATGAATATAGTTGTGATCAATTTGATTAATGTGATAACTATCGGCCGATTGTTTGTTTTCGGAATTAGCCATCCAGAGCTGGGCTGATTTATCTTCATTCAAAATCCAGATAATGCAGCGAGCCAGAACCAGGTCCAATTTGATTAATTCATCAAAGAGCGTTGCTACCAATTCGCTCAACTCGCTGGAGTTATGCATAGCTAATGACCGCGACCGCACTTTTTCCAGGGCCGCCTCAATCTTTGCTTCCCGAGCCTGCGCTTCTGCTTTTTTAAGATCGAGAAAGCGGGTGTAAGCAAGATCAAACACAACGGCAGCGCGCCTTTGCAACTCTCGTGCTTCTGCGGATGGCTCCTGAGTTGAAATCATTAAGAGAGCTCCTCCGGAAAACTTGGAGAAATGATAATGGAGAATTTCAGGTACTACGATTTGACCCTTCTCATCATAATCAATTGTAGGGGATGCATATTGCTCAAGTATTTTATACCATTCTAATAATTTGTCGCCACTTGCAACGATGGTATACTCGGTCTCGGATGAATTGTATTTCGCCATTACCTCGCGCGACCAGGCGCTGCAATCTTTTGGTACAATACCAACCCCAGTAATAATTTCGCCAGATGAAAGATTAGGTGGCCGGAAGGCGTACCAAGCTTCAAGCATGGGCGAGGTATCATTATATAGATGCACGATGGAAGACTCCAACTCAGGCTGCCCGAGGTTGCCCATCTGCTCGCGCAACACATTGGCCACACCCAGTAAATCATTTGATGACT
This sequence comes from Cyclobacteriaceae bacterium, assembly GCA_044229915.1. GTDB lineage: Bacteria > Bacteroidota > Bacteroidia > Cytophagales > Cyclobacteriaceae > ELB16-189. The sequence goes on along the minus strand of JBGASB010000019.1, from coordinate 3,230 downwards.
GCATGGCCATGGTCTTGGCGCGCACTCGTTCCAGGGCTAATTGGATTTGAGATTCCCGTGCCTGGGCTTCTGCTTTTTGCAGATCGAGGAAGCGTACATAGGCCTGTTCAAATACACTTGCAAATCTCCCCAAAGTCCGGAACTCCGCTTCAGAAATAGTCTGACCTTGGTAACTATCCACCCATAGAGCCGAATGCTTTTCGGCTACCAAAGATTGCGTATAGCCAGGAGCCTTTAGTTGGAATTCCCTAACCTCAGCTGGAATTGCAGAATTGTCATTATTCCTGCCGGCATATTCAAAGAACCTGTTCTTGTCTTCAAATGAATAATTTTTGTTTTGAAAACTCTTCCCTTTTTCCTTGGCTGTCCAGATGTCATGGATAATTTCACATTCATTAAAATCAATTTCTGAATAGGGAAGTTTTGCAAGAACAGGAGCCGATAGAAGATCAAGAGCGGCCACCCATTGCACGATGTCATTCGAACCTTCGGTATATAATTGAATGCCGGTAACATCAAATGTTAAGCCCAGTTCTTTTAGCTTATCAAATACCACAATGACAACCTCCTTCAACTCGCCACTTGCATGCATAGCCAACGATCGCCCTCTCACTCTTTCCAATGCCGCCTCAATCTCAAGTTCTCTTTTTTGAGACTCAACTGATTTTCTCTTTTGCTCCAGTTCGGCAATGGTTTCTTCCAGTAAAATGGCAGTAGTATGTTTTACCTTTTCAGTCTTGTCCAGTTTGAAAGCAGTGATCTCCAGTTCTTTATTGGCATCCTTGAGTGCTTCTATGGCAGCACTCTTTTGCCCGGCAGTAAGGTTTTCCTGTTGAAGGATTTCCAGTATGCGTTGAAGGTGCTTGTTCATAAATGTTTATTTCCCGGATTTAAGTAGTGCTAATTATTCTGCGTTCATCTGCGCAATCTGCGGGAGCAAGGAATATTTCCCGCGGATACCGCAGATTTTCGCGGATGGTTAATATGTATTCTCTTTGGGTCATTTTCTTTTCTGCGTTCATCTGCGCAATCTGCGGGAGCAAGAAATATTTCCCACGGATACCGCTGATTTTCGCAGATGATTTTATAAGCCATTAACTTTCCTGAATATGGATTTATCAATTTCTGCACAATTGAAATTCACTAAAAGCCCCAACTTTTTTCCTGATAATTTTAAATAAGTGATCACTTGCTTATGATGAACCTCAGCAAGGTTTATTACTTATTTAATTTCTATTATTACTTTATCTTCTACCAGCAAGTCAATACGGTAGCCCACATCCATCTTTATCTCCTCATATAGTAATGGCAGTGCAACCTGTGATTTTGCTTTAAGACCCAGTTTACTCAACTCATACATTAACGCAGCTTCATAAGCTGATTCAAGCAACCCAGGACCCAACGCATTGAATACATTAAAAATGGCACCTCTGGTTTTATAAGAGATTTCGTTTTCAGTCATCGTGCATTCTTTTTCTGCGTTCATCCGCTGGAGCAGGAAGTATTCCCGCAGATACCGCTGATTTACGCTGATGGTTAATATGCATAAACTACCCTAATCGTATTACGTTTTCAGTCATCCTTAATTCTCTTCTGCGTTCATCTGCGCAATCTGCGGGAGCAAGAAATTCTCCTGCTGATGGCGCTGATTTTCGCGGATGGTTTACACTTCTTTCAATGCCACCCAGCAACAGGTGTTGGCATGAAATTCATTGCTTCCATTTCTTGTTCGCCCAAATTCACCATACGTGAAAAATCCTGCCACCGGCACGTTAAAGACTTTTCTCACCGCTTCAATTTCATCGCCCACCAACGGTCCAAATTGACCGAGCCTTCCAATGCAGGAAAACATCAGCAAGGCATCCACATCCGGCAGTTCATGTTCTTTTATTGTTTCGGCATTTTTCTTCACTTCTTCGATCACTTCAAAACCCGGAGGAATGGTAAGGCGTATCTTGTCGCCTTCATGGATGTCGCCAAGCGATGAGAAAGATTTGTTCTTCCAATCAAACACCCCCAAACCCCGTAATACGGCATCGCCTTTGTCGCGCGAAACACTAAACACGATGCTCTCCTTGGGATAAAAAGTTTCTGCTTCTTCTTGCGTTAAATGAAGGCCCAGGTATTTTAACACCATTTCTGCCGCTGGCTGATGGTCAATTTCGTAAACCCATTTACCAATTGCTTTGGTAATAATCTTTTCGGTTCCTACCGGCTTTTGCCCTGAAGCTGCCTCGCCTCTTACAAGAATTTTATCTCCATCCAGTGCGAGGATGATGATTCCCCTTTTCGTTGATAGACCATTTGTGAAGACAACTGTTTCTTTAAAAGCAAAATCATCACCAGCCCGACCTCCCCATATGATTATATCTTTTCCGGTAACAGATTCTATCGAATTGATAAGTGAATCTTCCATGACAGGTCCGGATTCACCCCTTACATCCACACTGACCGAGATAATGAAAGCTGGGTTTTTAAAAGTCTCTTTTGCTTCAGCCGCAATTTGCCGCACCACAGTCCCCGGATCTTTATCCCGGTAATCATGCAACAACACTTTAAAATATTCGGGTTTCATGTCCACCAGCAGTATGGCGATAGTTCCGGCCCCAATGTCGCCATCGATGAACTCACCACCCGTGGTAGCACCAAAGATTTGAATGCCTTGCTGGTCGAGCAGTTTACGAACAGCATCAATGTCTTGCTTGATGGAGATGAAGACAAAGGCCAGGGTAGGTTTAAAACCTCCAGCCATAATCAGGTGCAAGGCTTTGTTAATTTCTTCGGGCGAACTTCCTTTGATTGATTTAGCTTTCATGAGTCTTTATTGAGCGAGGCCTTGATTACTTTTTCATTTTACCTGGTTACCACCTACCTGAAATAATATGAGTCGTGCCTACGGCACTCTCGCAACATTTGGGTACAACACACTGACCCCGGTATCGGCTACATTTCGGACTTCGTCTGCTTTGTTAGGAAAGAGCATTGGAGTAGGGTAGACTCGTTGGGTTAGGTATCAGCACATGTTGGCTAATATAGCGAAAGATGTGGTTTTATGGTAGCTAACCTAAAGCATTGAGGCAGGTGAACGTTTTAATCATCCTGGAAAATACCTACTTTAGAGAAGTGATAAAAAAAGGCATTTCGCGGAAACGTAAAAAAGGCAGGACTCTTGCGTGGGATTATTATGACCATACCGGTAAACTGATAACCGATCCGAAAGTAAGGGAGCG
>JBGASB010000018.1:0-36713 GCA_044229915.1 Cyclobacteriaceae bacterium | reverse complement strand
CCAAACAAATCACCCACTACATTCATGCCTGCCATCAAAGGACCTTCAATCACATACAAAGGTCTTCCATACTTCATGCGAGCTTCCTCGGTATCCGCGTCAATAAAATCAATAATACCTTTTACCAATGAATGAGTGATTCGTTCCTCCACAGTCCCTTGGCGCCATTCATCATCCGTTTCTTTTTTCCTGGCGCTTCCTTTTACGGTTTCTGCAAACTCAAGTAATCGCTCTGTTGCATCATCACACCTGTTCAATAAAACATCCTCTACCCTTTCCAACAAATCCTTTGGGATCTCATCGTAAACTTCGAGCATGGTAGGATTTACAATGCCCATATCCATTCCATTGTGAATAGCATGATAAAGAAATGCCGAATGCATGGCTTCACGCACTTTCTGATTACCTCTAAAACTGAAAGAAACGTTACTAACGCCTCCACTCACATGGGCATGAGGAAGATTTTCCCGAATCCATTTGGCTGCTTTAAAGAAATCGAGGGCATAATTTCTATGCTCTTCAATACCGGTAGCCACCGGAAAAATGTTGGGATCAAAAATGATATCCTGGGGAGGAAAGTGTACCTCGTTGACCAAAATATCATACGCCCTCTTACAGATATCTATCCTGCGTTGGTAGGTATCGGCCTGACCTTGTTCGTCAAAGGCCATTACTACGGTAGCCGCTCCATACCGTCTTACTAATTTAGCCTGACGTTTAAACTCTTCAATGCCAGCCTTCATGCTGATCGAATTTACGATCCCTTTTCCCTGAAGGCATTTTAATCCCGCTTCAATTACCTCCCACTTTGAGGAATCAATCATAACGGGAATTCTTGAAATCTCTGGCTCTGAGGCCATCAGGTTTAAAAACTTCACCATGGCTGCCTTAGAATCAAGCATGCCCTCGTCCATGTTTACATCAATTACCTGGGCACCACCCCGCACCTGATCCAATGCAACTTCAAGGGCTTCATCAAATTTGTCTTCCTTAATGAGTTTCAGGAATCTGGCCGAACCGGTTACATTAGTTCGCTCGCCAATGTTGACGAAATTTGAAGTTGGAGAAATTGTTACTGACTCAAGGCCACTTAACTTTAGATTATCCGACATGAGCCGCCACCTCCCTTGGTTTAAACTTCTTCGCTACTTCTGCAATCTTCCGAATATGATCCGGAGTTGTTCCGCAGCAACCACCTACAATATTTACTAACCCTTCTTTCAAAAACTCCTCAATCTGTTGCGCCATTTCATCGGGGCTTTGATCGTAATGTCCAAATTCATTGGGCAGTCCTGCATTAGGATACGCACTGACAAAAAACGGTGCCTGCTCATTCAACACCTGAAGGTAGGGCCTTAGTTGTTTTGCGCCCAGCGCACAATTTAATCCTACACTTAGTAACGGAACATGTGAGACTGAAATCAAAAAAGCATCTGTTGTCTGTCCTGACAATGTACGCCCGCTGGCATCTGTAATTGTACCGGATACCATAATGGGTAACTCCTGACCAATTTCCTCATACAATTCCTGGATTGCGAAAAGACATGCCTTGGCATTGAGCGTATCAAATATAGTTTCAACAAGTAACAAATCTGCTCCCCCATCAATCAGCCCTTTTGCTTGTACTTTATATGCCTCTTTCAATTCATCAAATGTGGTGGCCCGGTAACCAGGGTTGTTAACATCCGGAGACAGGGATAAGGTTCGGTTGGTAGGTCCCATAGCTCCTGCAACAAACCTTGGTTTAGAAGGGTCCTTTCGGGTAAACTCGACAGCAACATCCTTTGCAATTTTGGCCGAATCAAAATTCAATTCATACGCCAGGTTCTCCAAATGATAATCTGCTTGTGCAATGGATGTGCTACTAAACGTATTCGTCTCAAGTATATCCGCACCGGCATCAAGATATTGACGATGTATATCCTTAATGATATCGGGCCGTGTAATTGAAAGGAGATCGTTATTCCCTTTTAGGGGATAAGCGTGATCCTTAAACCGATGGCCCCTGAAATCTGCCTCCGTAAGGATATGACGCTGAATCATGGTACCCATGGCACCATCTAAAACCAAAATGCGCTCTTTTAAAATGTCTTGTATTTTCACTCTTTCCAGTTTTAATTTTTATCCAGAAAGAGCCTTATGATTGGCCGCCTATCTTTTCCTAATCCGATTGAAATCAGTCAGGAGGGGAATTAGCACCAAGTTATTGGCAAGGTTGCTAAGACGTCATCGGGCCCGGTCCCTCAGTCTTTCTGGATAAGCACCACAAAGAAACACATTTAGGTAACAATATTAAAATCCGGATGGTTAATTTTAGGCCAGATTAATCAGCCATCTTTTTGAAACTCGCTGCTATAGATATCGGATCCAATGCAATCCGACTTCAGATTTCAACCATCCTTGACAAAGGCAATAAGATTCTTTTCAAGAAATTAGAATACGTACGTTTTCCCCTGCGTTTAGGGCATGATGTTTTCAGCAGCAACCGCATTAGCGATAAGAGTAAAGAGAAGTTCAAGAAGTTGATGAAGACGTACAAGCTCTTGCTTGAACTATACGAGGTGGATGATTATATGTACTGTGCAACTTCTGCCATGCGCGAGTCTGAAAACGGACAAGAACTGGCTGATGAAGTAAAGGAAGAACTGGGTGTTACGATTAACATTATTGATGGTAACCTGGAGGCCGAAATGATCAATCGGGCCATAGCTTCTTACCTTGAAGAAGATACCTATTTACACATTGATGTAGGAGGCGGTAGCACCGAGCTAAATCTTTTCACCAAGGGTAAGAAAATAAAAACACGATCCTTTAAAGTTGGATCTGTTCGGGTACTTGAGCATCACGATTCTCCCATCATGTGGAGTGATATGGAGCATTGGGTAAAAAGCAATGTTAAAAAAGAATATGGCAAAGTAACCGCAGTGGGCACCGGTGGAAACATGAGCAAGATCTTTGAACTGGCTAAGAAGAAGCCTGGTCAGGCCATCTCCATTAAAAGGGTTAAAGAGATTCGTGATATGATTGAAAGTTTTTCGATTGAACAGCGGATCTACGAATTGCAAATGAACCCCGATCGGGCCGATGTTATTGTTCCCGCCAGCAATATTTATTTAAAGGTGATGGAGTGGGCCAATGCCAAGCAGATACTGGTTCCAGATGTGGGCTTAAAGGATGGTATCTTACTTCACCTTCTCGAAAAAAATCTCTCTCAAAAGAAGATCGAGTTTAAGCAAGGCAGATTTTAAGTTTCTTAAAAAAGCTGTACATCCTTGATTATCTCACGGGTAACTTCATAGAATTCCTTATGTATATTGAAAGGAGGCTCTCCGTTTTGTTCTTTGATAACATAAGAACCATCCTCCTTCATGGTATAGGCATTTACATTATCCTTCAGGTTGTATCGAAGAATATTCATTACCTGTTTGCGTAGCATTTCTTGTTCTAATAAAAATAAAGATTCAATTCTGCGATCAAAGCTCCGAACCATGGCATCTGCACTACCAATGTAGGCCTTGGGGTTTCCTGCGTTGTGGAAATAATAAATTCGCGAATGCTCCAGGTACTCTCCAACAATTGAAATGACCTCGATGTTTTCGCTTAGCCCACTCCTGCCGGGCCTGAGGCAGCACATGCCCCGTACAATCAATTTAATAACAACACCCGCTTGAGACGCTTCGTAAAGGGCATCAATAAACTCTTTATCCTGCAGAGAGTTCAACTTAATTACGATTCCGGCTGGAATACCGGATCGGGCATTTTCCGCCTCGCGTTTCACCAGGTTACAGAGTTGTATCCGCATATCGCGCGGGGAAGTAATGAGATTACGATAAGCAGCAGGTTGCGAATGACCCGTAATAACATTAAAGAATTCCGACACGTCATTGGCATAAGCTTCATTGGTGCTTAACATACCAATATCTGTATAGAAGCGGGAAGTAACTTCATTATAATTACCACTGGCTAAATGAACGTAGCGGTATACACGATTCGCTTCATTTCTTACAATAAGTAATAATTTGGTATGTGTCTTTAGATTGCTGACACCATAGATTACAAAGCATCCAGCTTTCTGTAATTTCTGTGCTTCCCGAAGATTGTTTTCTTCATCAAACCGGGCTTTTACTTCAAACAAAACTGCTACGTGCTTGCCATTCTCTGCCGCCCTAAGCAAGGCGGCACTTACCCTCGATTCCTTTGACAACCGGTAGATGGTAATTTTAATAGACAAAACGAGTGGATCATCAGCGGCTTTCTCCAACAACTCAAGTACTGGCTCCATAGAGTTGTAAGGATGATGCAAAAGAATATCCCGTTGTTTAAGGATTTCAAACAAATCGCTGTCACCTTGCTCGGGATATGAAATAGGCTTGATGGGTGGCCTCGGCTGGAGTTTCTTATCCTGAAATTCACGATGATTTATTATCTGACCAATGCCGTTGAAGTCAATCATACCGGCTTTAGGAATTTGAAAAATATTCAGATCATCGAGATCCCACTGAATTTTTAACATGCGCACCATCCAGGGATCAGGATTTTCTTCAATGTCAATCCTAACCACCCGGCCGGTTCTGCGTGTTTGTAACTTTTTTTTTAATTCCTCTAAAAAGTTCGATTCTATATCCTCACTTTCTTCCAGCGTAAAATCACCGTTCCGATTGATTCTGAAGAGGTTTACGGAGGATATCTCAATGTTGCGAAAAAGGTTATGAATATTTCGCCTTATAATATCTTCAATGGGAACAAATGAAAATGAATCATCCGGGTTTTCAATTTCATAAAACCGGGGTAAGTTACTGGGCACCTGGATGAACGAAACACGTTGTTGATTATTAGGATCCTGTGGAGCTTTAGTCACCACACCAAATAACAATCGATTATACTTCAGCACCGGAAAGGTGTGATAGTTATCAAACAGCATAGGTGTGAGCATGGGGTAGATCGTACGCTGAAAGTATTGATCCACTTGTGTGCAATGGTCTATGGAAAGGGTTTCACAGGTAGCGATTCGAAAACCATTCTTCTCGAAAAGAGGTTTTAATTTTTTGATGTAATAGTCATTCTGATCACGGACAAACTTCTGAATTTCGCTAAGTAAGAGTTGCCGGAAAGGAATCTCCCTGAGTCCACTGTAATCATAGCGTTCTTTGCCATAATCCAGGTAATTGTAAAGACTACCAAGGCGAATTGTGCAGAATTCATCCAGGTTGGAGGCAGTGATGGCCAGAAATTTTAATCGATCGAAAATGGATCGATCGATATGCTTGGCTTGATCCAATACACGATAATTAAATCGCAACCAACTCAAATCGCGACTTATATAATTACTATCCTGTATGTGCTTACTTACCCAGTCCGCGGGCTTGCCCCCAGCTCCATCCGTCATAACCTGGTCCTTTAGATATCTATTCGGGCATACTTTGAATTCTTCTCAATAAACTCTCTGCGGGGTGCTACTTCATCACCCATTAACATGGAGAACAAATGATCGGCCTCTGCGGCCGACTCAATGCTTACCTGCTTCAGTGTTCTCCGGATCGGATCCATCGTGGTCGACCAAAGTTGTTCTGGATTCATTTCCCCCAACCCCTTATAGCGTTGTATACCTACGCTATCTTCGTTGCCTCCTTTACTTAGTTCTTTAACGAGGGCATCGCGTTCTTCTTCATTCCAGCAATAACGTTCCTCTCTTCCCTTCTTCAAAAGGTAAAGTGGTGGCAAAGCAATGTAAACGTAACCCTGTTCTATCAAGTCGCGCATGTACCGGAAGAAGAAAGTCAAAATTAAAGTCCTGATGTGACTTCCATCCACATCTGCATCCGTCATAATAATTACTTTATGATAGCGTAACTTAGACAAGTTGAGCGCCTTGTTATCTTCTGCTGTTCCAAAACTAACCCCGAGGGCCGTGATCATATTCTTGATCTCCTCATTCTCATAAATCTTATGTTCCTGGGCCTTCTCTACGTTCAGGATTTTACCGCGCAAAGGAAGAATAGCCTGGAAGTTTCTATCACGCCCCTGCTTGGCCGATCCGCCAGCTGAGTCGCCTTCAACAAGATACAGTTCACAGATACCCGGATCTGAACTGGCACAGTCAGCCAGCTTACCGGGTAAACCAGTACCAGACAACACATTCTTGCGCTGTACCATTTCACGTGCCTTACGGGCTGCTATACGTGCCTGGGCTGCAAGAATCACCTTACTGACGATCATCTTGGCTTCCTTGGGATGTTCTTCCAGATAGTGCTGGAGAACCTCCCCGACAGCCGTATCCACAGCCCCCATGGCTTCCGAATTGCCCAGTTTGGTCTTGGTTTGTCCTTCAAACTGAGGTTCGGCTACTTTCACCGAAATTACTGCCGTCAAGCCCTCGCGAAAATCGTCCCCGCTAATTTCAATCTTTGCTTTCTCCAACAAGCCAGACTTATCTGCATAGCTCTTCAGGGTTCTGGTTAATGCCCGTCTAAAACCAGCCACGTGAGTGCCTCCTTCGTGGGTGTTAATGTTGTTTACATACGAAACCAGGTTCTCACTATACGAAGTATTATAATTGAGCGCTACCTGAACGGGAATCTCACTTTTGTCATTTTGAATGTATATCGGAGCTGGAATTAATTTCTCTCGGGTAGAATCCAGATACTCAACGAATTCGCTCAAACCACCTACAGACAAAAAAGCAGTACTTTTTGGTAAGCCTTGTTCATCTTTGTCCCTCATATCCTTAAGATTGAGTTTAATGCCCGGGTTAAGAAAGGCCAGTTCCCGAAGTCGTGTTGCCACAGTTTCGTAATTGTATTCGGTAGTGAGGGTGAAAACCTCAGCATCAGGCTTAAAATTTACTGTAGTTCCTCTACGGTCAGAATCGCCCACAACACGCACAGGATATTGCGGAACACCACGATGATATTCCTGCTCAAACATTTTGCCTTCTCGGAATACAGTGACTTTTAATAGCGAAGAGAGTGCATTTACACAGGACACACCTACTCCGTGCAATCCACCCGATACTTTGTATGTATCCTTATCAAACTTTCCACCCGCGTGTAAAACAGTCATGACCACCTCCAACGCTGAGCGTTTCTCCTTTTCATGCATATCCGTTGGAATACCCCGACCATTGTCTTCAACAGTAATGGAATTGTCTTCATTGATGATCACATGGATATCATCGCAATAGCCGGCCAGGGCTTCATCAATCGAGTTGTCAACAACCTCCCAAACCAGGTGGTGGAGGCCCTTTACCCCAATATCTCCGATGTACATGGCAGGTCTTTTGCGCACTGCTTCAAGACCCTCTAAAACCTGAATATTACTTGCTGAATAATTGGCTTCCTTACTTGGTTTTGGTTCGTTCATTTTGGCTTTTATATAACCTTCAAAAATAAGGTTTTTACAAGCGTTTACCGCATTTTTAGATCGAAAAACAAAACTATTTTTTATGGTGAAAATGGATCAGACATTAATCCTTTGCACAGTCTCAACTAAATATTTAGTTTTGATAAATTCCTTTCTTTCATGAAAGCATTGGCTGTAACTTTTTATGGAATCCTTATAACCTTGTCACTTTACAGTCAGCAGAATTTTAGAATGACCGAAGTCCCTGTTTTTAAGTCACCCAACGACTCCATTGAGTACGCTCAGACCCAGGCTGAATTTCAAAGAATACTTGCTTCCAAATCGAATGTGCTATCTACTGATAGCCTTATTAAGGTTATGCGAGAAATTGCCACCCGGAGCATTACCGGCTACCGCAGAGTTTACAAGGGCTCGCTTAACCTTTTCCCCTATGATAGTTTGTCGTTTATTACTGACTTCAGTTCTGTTAAGACGCTTAGTATTTCAAACATTAAGTCAAACCGAATACCTGAGAACGTCTGGCACTGTAAAAATCTGGAAACCCTTGAATTGGTTAACACCCGGATCCGTACACTCAAAAAGATGAAGCGATTGGTTCGCTTAAGTAATATTTACGTATTGAATAATAGACCAGCCCGTAGGCTAAAGGTTGGGAAAAGTGTGAGTGTAAAATCATTTGTCATCCGGGGTAATAATCCTGAGTTGATTCCTTCAACCTTTCGTAGATTAAAAAACCTTGAACGACTTGACCTGGCTGCTACAGATCTTAATATATTTCCAACCGGTATCGCCACTAATAAAAAATTAAAAGAGTTGCAGCTGAGTAATAATTTTATCACTCTAAAAAATGACAGGATAGAATTTCTGTCAAGTATCGAAAAGTTAGAATTACAGAAAAATAGAATTGAAAACCTTCCTTCCTCAATTCAAAATTTTCCTAACCTCAAAAGACTAACCCTTAACTTTAATTCCATCAGTTCGGTTGACTCATCCCTTGCCTTGTTAACCAAACTTGAGCAACTGTCCTTATATAACAATAAACTCAAGGCAATACCCGATGGAATCTATGGGCTTTCCAATCTCAGAGAGATCGACCTTTACTTCAATCAGATTGAACGGCTTGAAAGTCAAATCCAAAAGCTTAAAAATCTGGAAGTCTTATACCTATCCAACAACCGGTTATTAAGCCTGCCGGATAGCATCAGTTCGCTCAGATCATTAAAGGAATTATACTTGTCCAACAACCGACTTAGTGAATTGCCATCGAGCCTGATTAATCTTAGCCACCTAAAGGTACTGCGGATAAATGGCAACAGACTAATACAAATACCAAAGGATTTACCAAAGTTAACTAACCTCGAAAACCTTGATATTTCAAATAATCAGTTGACCGAACTTCCCTATGGGCTATCTCAACTTCCGAACCTGAAGCTTCTAGTTATCATGAATAACCCCTGGGATGATTCAACCCTTCCTGTCCTTACAACCCTTGCCACCCAACTCAGAAACAGAGAAGTGGTAGTTCATGTAAATGAATAGGACCCTTACTTTCTGGGTTTAACCTTAGTCACTTTTTTTGCTTTCCCCTCTTTATTGCCTTTGCCATTATCCTTCTCACTCATTAGTTGAAGCTTTGCCTTTTGCAACTCCTCCTTCTGGGTTTGTGTGACCTCTGGATAACTGATTTCAAGTTTAGCAAACTGGCGTGTAATGATGGCCGCGATGGCAAGCCGGGCAAACCACTTGTCGTCAGCCGGAATCACAAACCAGGGTGCATAGTCTGTAGAGGTTGCACTAAGAGCCTCGGAATAAACTTTTTGATAATCATCCCAATAGGCGCGCTCCTTCAGATCTCCCAATGAAAACTTCCAATTTTTGCTTGGGTCATCAATTCTTTCCAAAAATCTTTTCTTCTGTTCCTTCTTGGATACATGTAAGAAGAATTTCATGATCACGGTTCCATTATCACTTAAGTTTTTTTCAAACCTTCTTATTTGCTTATACCGCTGTTGCCAGAATTTTTCATCAATCTTCTTTACAGATTCAACTCCGGGAATGTGCTCGTTCAATATCCATTCAGGGTGTACCTTGGTGACTAACACATTTTCATAATGTGAGCGGTTATGAATTGCTATCTCGCCACGGGCCGGCAGCGCTAATTCGTGTCGCCAGAAGTAGTCATGGTCCAACTCAGCAGAGTTAGGAGCCTTAAAGCTATGCACCTTAACGCCAAGCGGATTGAAGCCTGACATAATATGTTTAACTGCACCGTCCTTTCCCGCTGCATCCATTGCTTGAAAAATTATTAAAACACTATATCGGTTGTGGGCATACAGTTCATCCTGCACTTCGGCCAAATGCTTGCGGCCATTTTCCAGCAGCAGTTCTGAGTCTGCTTTGTTCAACGTTTTACCATCGTACTCCGTGTCAAAATCCTTGAGTTTAATATTCTTGCCAGGCTTGACAGTGTACTTCTTGAGTTGGATTAATTTTTCATCGGTAAGCATATTTGTGAAGGTTTAATTCTCTAAGCTAAGGAATAGCATAGAACCCATACTATGATTTATATCACTTTTCAGAAATTAATAAAATGCTCCATTGTTTCACTAAAAACAATTGATTTATCACTAAATTGATGGCAGACAATTGGTATTACAGGTTGAAAAACATAATCACATTATTCATAGTCGGGCTTAGCTGGCAATCAATAACTCCACTCGCAGCGCAGGATGATGAAGAAGCCATTAAGACTGTTATAGCAAAAGAAACTTCCGCCTTCATGAATGTGGACTACAAAACATGGGCTGGTACCTGGGTTAAAGCGCCTTATGTCTACTGGTCTTATTCTGATTCAACAACAACTAGCTTCGTAGATGGTTGGGATGCTCTCAATAGAACATATGCCGAGTATTTTAAAGACTCCAGGCCCTCCCATGCTGAAATCTCAAATGAATGGATTGAAATTCGGGTTTATGGCAATGGCGCTTATGCCCATTTTATTCAGCGGGTAAAAGACGACATCGATACAGATGAAACCTCGCAAGTTAGGGTTTTGGAAAAAATAGATGGAAAATGGATGGTCGTTTGTGTGTGGGCTATCGCTCAAAATTCAAAAACACCTAAATAATATTTTGATCAAATCTTTAGCTTTTATACTATATTCCGTACATTAATATTCATAAACGCCAATCCCTTATGAAAAATACAAAGCAACTTTTTCTGACCGGTTTGTTTGCTCTCGTAATCACTTCTTTGGCTGCCCAGGATGCTAAAGAAGTAGCAGCCATAAAGGCTGTAATTGAAAAAGAAACCTTGTCTTTCTTTAAGGTTAATCGGAAAGATTGGGAAGACAGTTGGGCACAGGTGCCTTATGCTTATTGGTCATACTCAGACTCCACCGGAACTAGTTTTATTGAAGGTTGGGAAGGTATTAAAAAATCATTTGATGAATATTTCAAAACCCAGGTTTCCAGCCGACAGATTGATGTTGCGCACCAGGCAACGGATGTAAAAATTGAACGTAAATGGTTGAGTTTCCGAATCTATGGAAATGGGGCCTATGTACGATACAACCAGAAGGTGAATGACAACATTGATCACGATGAAACTTCTCAAGTAAGGATAATGGAGAAGAAAGATGGTAAGTGGAGAGTAGTCTGTGTTGGCGCAATTGCCGTCTATCCAAAATAACCCTTAATACTGACCTGATCGAAGTAGAACTAACGTACAGGCTTCCACGGCTTCTATTCCATCTTGTTCAATCAATTTTTCAAATTCTTCGTTTTCGGTTCCAGGGTTAAAAATAACCCGCTTTGGCTTAAGACTTAGAATGTAATCGTAATGTTCTGGCTGATGCCGAGGTCCGATATAGAGGGTCACTGTATCTACATTATTAACAGCGGGGCGTTCATTAATTGACAGAATTTGCTTTCCGTACACTTCTCCTTTTTTAATACCAATAGGTACTATTTCATGTTTATATTCTTTAAGCAAACCTGCCGCTAAGTAAGCATAACGAGATGGATTTGTAGAGGCTCCTATAATTACTGTCTTCTTGCCCATGTTATTTCTTGATTGCGTAAATTTTAACTAGTGCTTCTGCACATCGTTCCCCATCCATAGCCGCTGAAACAATGCCGCCAGCATATCCAGCACCTTCCGCACAAGGAAAAAGTCTTTTAGTTTGAACATGCTCCAGGGTTTCCTTATTTCTCGGAATTCTCACGGGTGATGAAGTCCGGCTTTCTACTCCAACAATCTGTGCTTCATTAGTTAAGTAACCTTTCATTTTATTTCCAAAACTTTGAAAACCCTGCCGTAACCCTTCAGATATAAAGGCTGGAAGAACCTCCCGCATATCCACAGAAAGCAATCCAGGTTGGTAAGAAGTTTCAAGTAATAGGCTTGAAGTCTTTTTTTCTACAAAATCCATAAGTCGCTGAGCTGGAGCCGTTTGCCTATTGCCTGCAATCTCACAGGCTCTCCTTTCTATTTCTGCCTGAAAATACATTCCCGCCAAGGGCCTATGCATTTGATAATCTTTAAAGTCGGCCTCATCCACTGCCACTACAATTCCTGAGTTGGCATATTTAGAATCTCTACGCGAAGGACTCATTCCATTCACAACCACCTCACCAGGGGAAGTTGCAGCCGGAACAATAAATCCACCAGGACACATGCAAAAGGAAAAGACACCGCGCTCTTTTCCGTTTAGTTTGGCCTGATGTACAAGTGCATAGGACGAGGCTGGCAGGTATGGTCCTCGATCTATTTCACAATGATATTGTATTTGGTCTATCAGGACCTGTGGATGCTCGACCCTAACACCTAAAGCAAATGGTTTTGCTTCAATTAAAATCTTCTTTTCGTTTAGCAACTGAAAGATATCGCGGGCGGAATGCCCGGTAGCTAAAATTACCGCCAGACCTTTCAGTCGATCACCAGATTGAGTTATCACACCCTTTACCTCATCTTGTACTAAGATGAAATCCGTTACACGGGTATTAAAATGTATTTCACCCCCGGCATTCAATATACTCTCCCGAAGTTCGGCTACCAATTTGGGTAGTTTGTTAGTACCAATGTGTGGGTGAGCATCAAATAAAATATCTTCGCTAGCACCATGGGCAACCAGAATCTCCAAAATACGCCTTACATCTCCGCGCTTCTTTGATCGGGTGTATAATTTTCCATCTGAGTAAGTGCCCGCACCCCCTTCACCAAAGCAGTAATTAGATTCGGGATTGACTATATGCTCCTTGTTGATTGCTGCGATATCACGTCTGCGGGTTTGTACATCCTTGCCGCGTTCCAATACAATTGGCTTTATCCCTAATTCAATTAATCGGATGGCTGCGAATAAACCGGCAGGACCAGCCCCCACTATAATCACAGGCTTGGCCTGACTTACATTCGGGTAATCCTTTCGATAAGTGATCTTAGCGAAAGCTTCTTTGGCTGGGGTTATTTCTACAAGCACCTTTACCCACACGTTCTTTCCCCTCGCATCAACAGAACGCCTGACAGGATTTATAGAAACACTTCCATCATCCTGAATGCCCAATTTCTGAAAGAGCGCAGGCTTAAATACTCTTTCATCAAATGCCTCTTGAGGGCTTAGTTGAACTTCGATTGTTTTCTTCATAGGAAAGGTATTTATCCTTTCAATAATATTGAGTTCTTGCCGCTTGAGTAAAGGTAATATGTTTAACCAGGATTACCGTCTCCCGTCAAAGGAAAATGAGTATCCAAAGTTTAATCCAAAGCGGAAGGTCTGAGAGAGTTTGTCCTGATTGACTGAACTGAAGTCATCTTCATAGGCAGGATCGGCATCAAAGATTCTATACCCTATACCATACCCGATAAATGCATCTATAGTAAATCCATCGCCATCATTTCGTTGCATTAACCGACTGCCAACTAAAACTCCATACTCTGCGCGCTGTTCCGAAGCACTGGCCGTAATTAAATTATCGGGTGACAACGGGTAATTGATGTTTACAAAATGACTGAGGTTGGTAAACCGGATTTCATGAGCAAAATACCACATGCCGGTCTTCATAGGGTTATAAAATTTCTGCTTAAGGGAAATGGCATATCCACGATCGAAGACTTCTCCTTCCGGAACATCGGAGTCGGCAATGTAAAATGGACTACGGATGGCCTCAAATTCAAACTCATGCCCCAGCCTTTCTTCGTTATAGAATTCAATCCCAAACGGCATAAATCCAACAAACGAGAAAGCCGGATTACCCTGAACGATTACACCCCGATATTCCGGGTACCGGGGATTGAAGTAATTAAATCCTTTGCGTGTTGTTGCTGGAGCTAACTTTGGCTGAGCTTTAGTCAGTGTATTTATTTCATTGGCCAAAGTATTGTTCTCATAAAAAGGCTTGTAGTATCCCGATAATTTTCCGTCTTCCTCAAACAATTCCCAGGTACCTACTCTCAAGTCATTTTCAATGGTGCCTTTAGTTTGTAAGGATCCCGAAGAATAATATCCCTTATAGGAGCCCTTGCCTTCAACGAAGTCGCACTCACCTTCCAGTTTGCCATCCTCGTAATAATAATTCCATAGGCCATGACTCTTCCCATCTTGAATCATTCCTTTCACTTTAAGTTTCCCACTTGGATAATATTCCCTGTATTCTCCACTTCCCAGCTGGTAAGTAATTTCACTTTTGAGTTTTCCGCCCGGATTGTTGACACTCCAATAGCCATTTTTTTTCCCCCCAACAAATTCACCTGACGAGCTAAGGGTACCATCTTCAAAGTAATATTTCCACGAACCCGTTGGTTCATCATTTTCATATCTCCCCTCTGAGGAGACTTTTCCGGACGGGTAATAATTCTTCCATTCGCCATTCCTACGCCCACCATTATAATCGCCTTCACTTTCCAGGATACTATTTTCTGAAAAATAGCGCCAGTGACCAACATTTTTCGCACCTGCTTTCGGGCCTTCAGCCATCACTTTTCCCGAATGATAATATTCGATATATCGACCGTGATCCTCAGAATATTCTATTTCCCCACGCAATGTGCCATCTTCAAAAAACGTTTTCCATAATCCACTCCGTTTATTGTCAACGTACTCGCCACTTTCTTTCAAGTCTCCACTTTCGTAATAGATTTTCCAGAGACCTTCGCGAAGTTTATTGTTGATGGTTCCTTCCATGCTTTTTTGGCCACTTTCATAATAGTATTCCCACACTCCATAATTGGAATTTTGACGTAAGATGCCGCGCATTTTAATATTTCCGGTTTCGTAGTAGAATTCCCAAACACCTGAGGTCTCATTATTCACAAACTGTCCTTTGGATTCTATATTCCCGTTAAGAAAATATGAAATATACCGGCCATGCAAAATATTTTGGATGGTATCCTTTACCTGATATACCTCCTTCAGATTTTTATTATCTGCATCATGATACGTATAGCGGGTTACGCCCTGAGAAAAAAGGGTGAGAGGTACCAAAAACAATATACAGACCACTACCTTTTTCATAGGAATGAGTATACTGTGTAAAGTTAATGAAATCCAGAAAAAAGTATTTTATGGGTGCAAGGCTTTCATAACAGCCGCTTTGCCCCACTCCTGCTTTTCCTGATCAGACCACAGTTCTGGGAAAAACATAATTCGTTGGAAACGCGGTGGTAAATACTTTTGCCAATTGGTGCCTCCGGTAGCCTTAATATCATCAGGATCGCGATGAAGATACCGGCCCGCAGACCGCATGTGAGCTAAAGGCCACAACACATTTGAAAGCTGATCAAACTCTCGCAATCTTTCAATTACATCTTTAGAAGTTGGAAAATATTGTTGATAGAGCTTTCTAAGATTACGGTTGCGGTATTTCATTCCTGTTTCCTTAAACTGCTTTATATACTTTTCTTCAAACTGTTGCAGCGTAAGAGTCTTTTTTCCGGATGCAAGTTCGGTTGCTCCGCTGCGCCAGTATAAATGTTCCACTTGTTGCTCAATATCGCTGTACTCCATCATGGATTCGCGAAATTCCACATGAACAAGGTTAACTAAATCGGTACTGCAAATTTCGATAAGCCGATATTGAGCAGACTGGAATCCTGATGCCGGCAACAACGACATTCTGAATTTAAGAAACTGATCTTTCTCCATACCATCAACCATTACTGCAAAAGAATTCTCAAGCAATTGAAAGTAACGGATGATGCGGTCAAGGCGAGCTAAAAAAAACTTTTCTTCTGGTTTTTCCTGTTCCGCGATTTGTTCTATCTCCCACAAAATCAGGTTAAAGTATAATTCCGTAATCTGATGGTAAATAATAAAGACCTTTTCATCAGGAAACCGGGTCTTTGGATTTTGTAGACTAAGTAAAGTGTCCAGATGAATGTAATCCCAATAGGTAAGATAATCCGAATAGAGCAAGCCATCCAGATACGATGACAGGTCCTGCCCCATAACAGCATACTTTTGCTGTAGCTTTTTTAACTGTTCAACCAGCGCTGGATCCAGAGAAGATTTGTCCATAGATTTGTTAATACTTACGTAAATTTGACCCATTCAAAAGAATAACCAAAATATTTATGTCTTCACATTCTTCCTCCGAACCAAAAGTCAAGAAATCATTAAAGCAAGATCGTTACGAACAACCTGATTTTTACGGAATTGACGATTTGTTGACGGAAGAACATAAATTAATTCGCAGTTCCATAAGAGAATTCGTTAAACGAGAAATCTCCCCCTACATCGAAGACTGGGCGCAGCGGGCACACTTTCCTTACGAGATTGTAAAAAAATTTGGAGACATAGGAGCTTTCGGACCAACCATTCCTCAGGAATATGGCGGTGGCGGATTGGATTATATTTCCTACGGAATATTAATGCAGGAAATTGAGCGCGGTGACTCGGGGATGAGGTCAACCGCTTCGGTACAAGGCTCCCTAGTGATGTATCCAATCTATAAGTTTGGAAGTGAGGAACAAAGGAAAAAATATCTTCCTAAGCTGGCTAGTGGTGAATGGCTTGGTTGTTTTGGATTAACAGAACCTGATCATGGGTCTAATCCAAGTGGAATGGTGACCAACTTCAAAGATATGGGTGACCATTATTTATTAAACGGTGCCAAGATGTGGATCTCCAACTCACCTAAAGCAGATGTTGCTGTTGTGTGGGCAAAGAACGAAGCTGGGAGAATTCATGGTTTGATAGTGGAACGAGGAATGCCCGGGTTTTCTACCCCGGAGACCCACGGCAAGTGGTCGTTGCGTGCCAGTGCTACGGGCGAATTGGTATTTGATAATGTAAAAGTGCCCAAGGAGAATTTGCTGCCTAATAAGAATGGTTTGGGTGCCCCAATGATGTGTTTGGATTCAGCACGTTATGGAATTGCCTGGGGGGCTATTGGTGCTGCCATGGATTGTTATGATTCTGCCCGAAGATATGCAGTTGAGCGCATCCAGTTTGGCAAGCCCATTGGATCATTTCAGTTAGTACAGAAAAAATTGGCTGAGATGCTTACTGAGATCACTAAAGCCCAACTACTTAACTGGCGCCTGGGTGTTTTAATGAATGAAGGTAAAGCTACAACAGCACAAATCTCCTTAGCTAAACGAAACAATGTTCATACTGCATTGGAGATTGCCCGGGAAGCCCGACAAATTCATGGTGGTATGGGAATTACCGGGGAATATCCCCTCATGCGCCATATGATGAACTTAGAATCGGTTGTTACTTATGAAGGAACACATGATATTCATTTGTTAATTCTGGGGCATCATGTTACAGGAATACCTGCATTTTCTTAGATGAAACTTGTAACTATTCTTGGTGCACGACCGCAATTTGTAAAAGCTGCAACCGTTTCGCGTGAACTCAAGAGAGCAGGCGCTCAGGAGGTGATTGTTCATACGGGACAACACTTTGACCACAACATGAGTCAGGTTTTTTTTGACGAGATGGAAATTCCACAACCTGATTATAACCTTGAGATTAGCGGACTAAATCATGGGGCCATGACTGGTCGGATGCTTGAGAAAATTGAGGAGGTATTGCTCAAAGAAAAACCAGATAATGTTCTTGTTTATGGCGACACCAATTCAACACTCGCTGGCGCCCTGGCTGCAGTAAAGCTTCACATACCTGTAGCTCATGTTGAAGCTGGATTGAGAAGTTTTGAAATGAAAATGCCGGAAGAGGTAAACCGGATTCTCACGGATCGGATCAGTTCTGTTCTCTTCTGCCCAACTACAACTGCAATCAGGAATTTACAAAAGGAAGGCTATGACCAATTCAAGTGCAAGGTGGTTTTATCTGGCGATGTGATGTACGATACGGTGCGCTATTATCAGTCGAAGATCACTACGCACGCCACTATTCTTCAAAAAGGGAAACTACACGACATACCTTTTGTTTTAGTCACCCTTCACCGGGCAGAAAATACCAACGACCCTAAGCGGCTTAGAGAAATTTGTGAAGCGTTAAATGAAATAAATCAGGAGGTAAGGATTGTTTTGCCACTTCATCCGCGCACCAGAGCATTCCTCGAAAAAAACAATATCCAGATAGAAGCTACCATTATTGAACCTGTTGGATACTTTGATATGCTGGCGCTACTCCAAAACTGCAAAATGGTGATGACCGATAGTGGCGGGTTACAAAAAGAAGCATATTTCTTTGAGAAATTCTGTATAACGCTTCGTGATCAAACGGAATGGGTAGAATTGGTTGAAGCTGGAGCCAATGCATTGGCCGGAGCCGATAAAAAAGTAATTCTCAGTTTATTCAAACAGAATTACAGCAAACACATCCAAATAAAAGAAGGTCTTTATGGCGATGGCCATGCGGCCACCCTCATCGCGAACCACTTCGTTTAATCCTCTATATACCCACTTAACGTTATTCTCTGAACCGGATTACGTGGATCATTCGAGTAAATCGTAATTGCTTTGTTTTGCGTACCCATCCTACCCTCGGTATTTAAAACCCAATAAAGTTGAACAGACTCACCCGGCTTAATTGACTTCTTATCCATTCTTACAGCAATACAGGTGCAATTGCTTTGGAGATGACGAATTTCAAGATTCTGCTTTCCCTTGTTAGTTAGTGTTACTGAATTCTCAACCGGAGTTCCCTTCTTTACCCGATCAAAATTAATTTCGTATAGTGAACTCTGCAGTACCGGAGCTTTTGCAAGTTCTTCTGGTGAAAGTGTGGGAAAAAACTCCTCGCAAGTGGCATATACTGAAAAAGCCTTAACCGGGTTTACGGAATCGGTAGTGTGCATTTCAATGTTGTCAGACAAAAAACCATACTGATTACGAAGCTTAACATCATAGATTAATTTGATAAGTCCCCGCTCGCCTGGTTTAAGTGAGGCTGGCTTTTCAACCTTGATATAGGCCGGTGCAACCACGTTACCAAAATCAATCTTATCAGTTCCTGCATTCATAACTGCAAACTCTTTCATGGTGGATGGTTTATTAATAAATATTTTGCCCATGTTAAATGAATTGAAAGCGAGGCGCAGATTACCATTGACCGCAGGCAAAGATTCATTCGCTACGGATTGCCGATCCACTACCGCGCCTTTTATTTGTAGTACGATTGGGTTGCGATCAAAATCAGTAGTTACCGTTAAGGATTTATTAAAATAGCCCGGTCGACCTTTAGGATCAAAACTTGCCTTTATGAAACCCTTCTCTCCTGCCATCACAGGTGCTGTTGACCAGCCTGGTGTGGTACACCCACAGGACACTTGCACCGAAATTATTTTAATAGGTTGGCCACTGTTATTCGTAAAATTAAATTCATACTCGACTGGGCCCGCTGATTCAACAATCTCTCCAAAGTCGTGCGTCTTCTCTTTAAAAATAAGGGGCTCTGTAAGTTGGGCCTGAGCAGCCACATTCATTAATAGTAAACAAATTAGTATGTAGAATCTCATAGGTGGCAAAATTACTTCTTAACAGGCACTTCTGAAATAAAATCATTTTACCAACTTTCTTTTCATTAGGTAACGCCAAATTCACAATACTTCATTTTCTTTGCATGTGTATGGCAAGAATATTAACCGGAATACAAAGCAGCGGCCGACCTCATCTGGGTAATCTTTTAGGAGCTATTATTCCCGCAATTAAATTATCACAACAACCGGGCAATGAGTCCTTCTTTTTCATTGCTGACCTTCACTCCCTCATAAGTATAAAAGAGGCTCAGCAACGCGTGGCTAATGTACAAGCCGTTGCTGCTGCCTGGCTAGCTTTTGGATTTGATGCAGAAAAAAATCTTCTGTACAGACAGAGCCGCATTCCGGAAGTGTGTGAACTCACCTGGTATTTAAATTGCCTCACTCCTTATCCAATGTTGGCCAATGCTCACTCCTTCAAGGACAAAGCCGATCGATTGGCGGATGTAAACGCAGGATTGTTCATTTATCCTGTCTTGATGACTGCTGATATCATTTTATACAATGCCAATTTTGTACCGGTTGGAAAGGATCAGCGTCAGCACTTAGAAATGGCTCGTGATATTGCAAATTCCTTTAACACTCTTTATGGTGAAACCTTTGTAATTCCGGAAGCTAAAATTGAAGAGGAGGTTATGACCATTCCTGGTACAGATGGTCAGAAAATGAGTAAGTCGTACGGAAACATTATAGATATTTTTCTTCCCGATAAAGAATTGCGAAAGCAAATTATGTCCATTGTTACGGATAGCACACTCATGGAGGCACCAAAAAATCCGGACACCGACAATGTCTTTGCCATTTATAAATTGGTAGCTACGCCTGAGCAGACTGAAGATTTAAGGCAAAAATACCTGGCGGGAAATTTCGGATATGGACACGCCAAACAAGCACTCTTTGATCTGATTGTTCAGAAGTATGTGAAAGAGCGTGAAGCCTTTAATTTTTATATGAGCAATCTACCTGAATTAGAGAAGAAACTCGAGCAAAGTGAACAAAAGGCAACAATAATTGCCCGTGAAGTTCTTGCCAGGGTCAGGAAGAAATTGGGGTACTGATTACTTAGCGGTCCAGACGGTTTGCTGCTGATCTTTCCCTACATTAAGTATCACCCGTACAGGATTGGGCACAATAACTAATTTGGTATCCTTACCTGGAATAGAATCTACTTCAACAAATACACCCTCGCTGGTGGCAACGGAGAATTCGTTTTTGTCATTGATCGTGTAAGATTTAGCTAAATAGGCTATGGGATAGAGTACATCGGTATCAGGGCAATACTTATCATGCACATCCTGCAAAACATCCTCCAGATATTCCCCAAATTTTACATGCAACGAATCCTCTAAATCATGAAGTTCTTCTTCCAGGTCATCATATTTGGGATTGTTGTAATCTACCTTCTTTAAGGCATTTCTGCGTATAGCTATCTCCTGAATTGCTTTATCAAGTTCCTTCACGTCCATAAGTCAAATTTTTGTCAAGATTATAGAAATACGGGCTAAATTAAAACTCAGGGAATGATTAATTTTGAACTGGTTAAAGACATAAAACATGAATCAGGATTTTTTACCTATTAAAGGCACTGACCATATTGAATTTTATGTAGGAAATGCCAAGCAGGCAGCTTTGTATTATCAGCATTGTCTTGGGTTTGAACTTATTGCTTATGCAGGACCCGAAACTGGTGTACGCGATCGGGCTTCCTATGTGTTACAACAGAACAAAATCAAGTTTGTGCTAACTACCAGTTTGCAGCCTGAATCGTATATCTCAGAACATGTGAAAAATCATGGCGATGGTGTTAAAGTTCTGGCGTTATGGGTAGATGATGCTACCCAATCATTTCGTGAGACAGTTGCGCGTGGCGCTGAGCCAGCAGCAGAGCCCAAAAAGCTCCAGGATGAGTTTGGTGAGCTGGTTATTTCATCCATTAAAACCTATGGCGAAACCATTCATACGTTTGTAGAAAGAACCCATTACAAAGGCGCCTTTATGCCTGGTTATAAAGCCATAAAGGGAACCGTTCAGGTTAATCCCATCGGTCTTAATTATGTAGATCATTGTGTCGGAAATGTAGAGCTCGGCCAAATGAATCGCTGGGTTGACTTTTATGAAAATGTAATGGGCTTTAAGCTGCTAATTACATTTGATGACAAAGACATCTCAACGGAATATAGTGCACTAATGTCGAAAGTGGTATCCAATGGAAATGGGTACATCAAATTTCCAATTAACGAACCCGCTCCAGGTAAAAAAAAATCGCAGATAGAAGAATACCTGGATTTTTACCACAGTGCCGGGGTGCAACACATTGCCATCGCAACTGATGATATAATCTTCACGGTTGGTGAATTGCGTAAACGTGGCGTTGAGTTCCTCCGGGTGCCTGATGTTTACTATGAGGATGTACTTGATCGTGTAGGGCATATTAATGAAGATCTTCAGGCCTTAAAAAAACTGAATATTCTGATTGACCGTGATGAGGAAGGTTATTTACTTCAGATATTCACAAAGCCGATACAGGATAGGCCTACTCTCTTCTTTGAAATTATTGAACGCAATGGCGCCAAGTCATTTGGGAAGGGTAATTTCAAAGCCCTCTTCGAAGCGATTGAATTAGAACAAGGGCTTAGAGGAAATTTATAACTATACAAACTTTGAATAATTAATTTACTAATGGATTTACTCTCGCAATCAAAAAATCGGGCACACGCCTGGCTCAGTAGTTCTGTCATTGATGAGGAATCAAAAAAGAGTATCCGAAAACTTCTGGAGAATTCCGATACCAAGCCCCTTATAGATAGTTTTTATAAAGACCTTGAGTTTGGCACCGGAGGCTTGCGCGGTGTGATGGGTGTTGGTTCTAACTGCATAAATAAATTTACAATAGGAGCTGCCACCCAGGGATTGGCCAACTATCTGAAGAAAAGTATTACCGGGGAGATCAAAGTGGCGATTGCCTATGATAGCCGTAACAACAGCAAATCCTTAGCTCAAACCACCGCTGACGTATTTTCTGCCAATGGAATTTCAGTCTATCTTTTCCCGGAGTTACGTCCTACTCCCCTGCTCTCGTTTGCCATTCGCTATTTAACGTGTCATTCAGGGATAGTCATTACAGCATCTCATAATCCGAAAGAATATAATGGATATAAAGCATACTGGTCTGATGGCGCTCAATTAGTTCCACCCCACGACAAAAATGTAATTGAAGAAGTTAATTCTATTGGAGATTTCGAGAATATTAAATTCGCGTCTGATCCATCGAAAATCAAATTAATCGATTCTTCATTAGAGGATGCCTACTACAAAGAAGTAGAGAAGCTAGTCCCCAAGAAGGAAAGTATTGCCCGCCAGTCAAACATACCTATTGTATATTCGAGCATTCATGGAGCTGGTATTACCATGGTACCCGAATGTTTATCGCGACTCGGTTTCAAAAATCTGGTTGTTGTAGAGGAACAAAGAATACCCGATGGTAATTTTCCTACCGTTCATTCTCCAAATCCCGAAGAGAAGTCAGCCATGGAATTGTCGCTGAGGAAAGCTAAGGAAGTTACTGCAGAGCTCGTAATGGCTACAGACCCGGATACTGACCGTGTTGGAATTGGGATCAAAGATCAAAGGGGTGATTTCTTTCTGCTTAACGGTAATCAGGCTTTTAGTCTGATGATGTGGTTCATCATGAAAAATCTCAGTGAGTCCGAAAAGAAAAGTGGCTACATCGCAAAGACCATTGTTACTACTGAATTAGTTGATACCATCGCAAAAAAACTAGGTGTTGATTGTTACAATACGCTCACGGGTTTCAAATACATTGCTGAATTGATGGGTGTTATGGAGGGCAAGAAAAAATTCATAGCAGCCGGTGAGGAAAGTTATGGTTATATGGTTGGGGATTTTGTACGTGATAAAGATGCAGTTTCTGCGTGCGCTTTCTTTGCTGCACTGGCAGCATCCGCGAAAGATGAAGGTTATACACTCTATGACTGGTTGACTCAAATGTATATCGACTTTGGATTTTATAAAGAAGGGCTTGTTAATTTGGTGCGCAAAGGAGCTGAAGGTGAGCAGGAAATTAGACGCATGATGGAGAAATTCAGAAACCAGCCCCCGGCAAAAATCGGAGGAAATAAGGTCGTTAGGATGTTGGACTACAAAACAGGTCTTGAGAAAAATCTTGTAAGTCAAGCTACCCATAAGATTGAACTGCCTAAATCGGATGTACTTCAGTTTTATACAGAAGACGGGAGTAAGATCTCAATACGACCTTCAGGCACAGAGCCTAAAATCAAATTCTACATTAGCGTAAGTGCCAATCTCAAAGCAGCCTGGGACTACGATGTGGTTAATGGGGAATTGGATAAGAAAATCGCTGCTCTGGAGAAAGATATCGTTCAATAACAGGATTTAATAAATCACGAATGAATTGATTAAATTTGTGACTTAATCATGAAAAAAGTTGCATTTTATACACTGGGTTGTAAACTCAATTATTCCGAAACTTCTACGATCTCAAGAAAATTTGAGGAGAAAGGTTATCAGAAAGTTGATTTCACCGACCAGCCCGATATTTTCATTATTAACACCTGCTCCGTTACTGAAAATGCAGATAAGAAATGCCGGAAGATCGTACGCGAGGCCCGCAGTATTTCTCCCAATGCCTACGTGGCAATTATTGGCTGTTATGCCCAGTTAAAACCTAAAGAGATTTCTGAGATACCCGGGGTAGATGCGGTGTTGGGGGCTGCCGAAAAATTCCGGTTGGTAGAATTGCTGGATGGATTTGTAAGACCTGAGACTCCCGCAGTGTTTGCGTCTGAGATTGATACAGTAAGTACATTTAAATCCTCCTATTCACTCCACGATAGAACCCGCACGTTTCTTAAAGTTCAGGATGGCTGCGATTACTCCTGTTCGTTTTGTACAATACCCTTAGCCCGGGGGGCAAGCCGTAGCGATAGTATAGATAACCTTGTTAATCATGCCAAAGAAATCTCGGCAACCGGAGTTAAAGAAATCGTTTTGACGGGAGTAAACACGGGGGACTTCGGTTTGCAGCAAGGTGAACGAAAGGAGAAGTTTATTGATCTGATTAAATCGTTAGAACACGTAGATGGAATTGACCGATTCCGGATTTCATCCCTTGAGCCCAACCTGCTGACGGATGAGATCATTGAGTTTGTAAGTAAATCCAAACGTTTTGTTCCTCACTTCCACATACCCTTGCAGTCAGGATCCAATGCGGTATTAAAACTCATGCGAAGAAGATACCAACGCGAGTTGTACGTTAGCCGGGTTGAGAAAATTAAATCTGTCATACCTTCGTGTTGTATAGGTGTTGATGTCATTGTTGGATTTCCGGGAGAAACCCACGAGCATTTTCTGGAGACCTACCAGTTCCTGAATGAACTCGAAATCTCTTATCTGCATGTATTTACTTATTCAGAGCGGGAAAATACCCTGGCTGCTACCCTTCCGAATTCTGTACCCATGAAAGAACGCAATGAACGATCCCGGATGCTCCATATTCTTTCAGATAAAAAGCGAAGAGCCTTCTACGAAAAGAATCTTAACCGGGCATTCACAGTGCTATTCGAAAACGATCTTGAAGGAGGATTCATGTATGGATTTACGGAAAACTATATTCGGGTAGCCGCTAAATATGATCCGCTTCTTATCAATGAATTAAAAAAGGTAGTGCTCACCAACATTAATGAGAAGGGTCATGTAGAAATAGAGGAATTCATTAACAATGAACAATTTACACTGCACACTAGTTAATTGACCATTCTTCCATCCTTGATTTCCAGTCTGCGATCGGTCATAGCAGCAAACTCCTGGTTATGGGTAACAATAACGAATGTCTGACCGAATTCATCCCTCAGTTTGAAAAAGAGTTGATGTAATTCCCGGGCATTATTTGAATCCAGGTTGCCGCTAGGTTCATCGGCAAAAATCAAAACCGGTTCATTAATCAACGCCCGGGCTACTGCCACCCGTTGTTGCTCACCCCCGGAAAGCTCTGAAGGCTTATGCTCAGCTCTTTCCTTTAGTCCCAGTGACTCCAACAACTTTAAGGCTCTTTCTTTAACCTTCCTTTCATCCGTTCGGGCAATGAACCCAGGGATCATAACATTCTCCAGAGCAGAGAATTCTGGCAAGAGGTTATGAAACTGAAAAACAAAGCCAAGATTCTTATTCCGGAATTCAGCGAGAGACTTTGAAGTTTGCGTAAATACATCCTTGCCAGCCAATTGAACCTTCCCTTCATCAGGCTTATCGAGCGTACCAAGAATATGCAATAGGGTACTTTTACCAGCTCCCGAGGCTCCTACAATAGAGACCACTTCTCCTTTTTTAATTTCGATGTCTACGCCTTTCAGCACATTAAGTGCCCCATACGACTTTTTCAACCCTTCGGCTCTAAGCATGAGTATAAATTAAATTCTTGAATTAAAGGTTTAAAAAAAGTAGCTTGCCTCCAAAACTATTTTATGAACATCCACGAATATCAGGCTAAAGACATTCTAAAAAAATTTGGAGTTGCTGTTCAGCGAGGCATTGTTGCAGATACACCCGACAAGGCGGTAGCCGCGGCCAAGCAAATTCATGCCGAAACCGGCTCCAAATGGTTCGTGGTTAAATCACAAATTCATGCCGGGGGACGAGGTAAAGGAACTGTTAAAGAGACTGGCTCGAAAGGTGTTGTGCTTGCTAAAAGTTCAGATGAAGTCTTTGAAAAATCAAAGGCAATTTTAGGTGGTACCCTGGTTACCATTCAAACTGGTCCAACCGGAAAGAAAGTAAATAAAGTTCTTATTGCAGAGGATGTTTATTATCCAGGAGAGAACGAACCCAAAGAATACTATATGAGTATTCTTTTGGATAGGGCTACCAGCAAGCCTGTGATTATGGCATCGACTGAAGGCGGTATGAACATTGAAGAAGTCGCTGCAACTCATCCTGAAAAAATTGTTAAGGAATGGGTAGATCCAACCATCGGGTTACAACCGTTTCAGGCACGTAAGGTTGCCTTTGCGTTGGGTTTGGAAGGCAATGCCTTTAAGGAGATGGTGAAGTTTGTTAATGCCTTATACACAGCTTACATAGGGCTGGATGCCTCCATGTTTGAAATCAATCCCGTTTTAAAAACTTCTGATAACAAAATTCTTGCTGTGGATGGAAAAGTCAACCTGGATGACAACGCCTTGTTCCGTCATAAAGACCTTGAGGAATTAAGAGATATCTCTGAAGAAGATCCCCTCGAAGTAGAGGCCGGGAAGTCTGGTTTGAATTATGTAAAACTGGATGGCAATGTAGGCTGTATGGTAAATGGTGCCGGCCTGGCTATGGCTACGATGGATATCATTAAGCTTTCTGGTGGTGAGCCGGCCAACTTCCTGGATGTGGGTGGTGGTGCCAATGCCGAGACTGTTGAAGCCGGATTCCGGATTATTCTTAAAGATCCGAACGTAAAGGCTATCCTTATCAACATCTTTGGAGGTATTGTCCGTTGTGACCGGGTAGCCAGTGGTGTGGTGGAAGCCTATAAAAAAGTGGGCAATATTCCGGTCCCTATCATTGTACGTTTACAAGGCACAAATGCTGAAGAAGGTGCAAAAATCATTCAGGAATCAGGGCTTAAGGTTTTCTCGGCTATCCTGCTTAAGGATGCTGCCCAGAAAATAAAAGAAGTGCTGGCTTAGGCTGGTTTCTAAATTGGAAGAAAATGCATAAATTAGCTGCTTAAAGGGTATCCTATGAGGAAATTGTTGGCGCTTTTTACTTTGGTTCTTCTTGCTGAGGTTTCCTATGCACAGAGTTTCTATGCCATCCGAAAAGACCGGGCAGTGATATTAGTAGCTGGCACGGGTACCTCAACTTATTTTGGGGAGTTGGCAAATCCTGGGGATTATATTGATGCCAAACCCAATATCAATGCGGGACTGCAATATTACTTTACGCCCAGAATAAGCGCCCGGGCTGAGTTAACCTGGTTCACTTTAGAGGGAACTGATTCAAAAGCTGATGATAACAGCAGAGTACGAAGAAATCTATCGTTCAAATCCAATAATATTGAATTAGGATTTACTGGTGCTTTTAACCTGTTTCCTAACGGAAATCGCTACTATAGAAGACCCTATTTCAACGCCTATGGTTTTGGTGGAATTGGGCTACTTTACTTCAATCCAACAACAACGTATAATGGTGAAAAATATGCTTTACAGCCCCTGAATACAGAAGGAGCTGATTATAGCCGGATTGGATTGGTTATTCCTTTTGGGTTAGGAGTCAGGATGAAAGCAGGTCCTAACTTTAACATCGCCCTTGAAGGTGGCTATAGAAAGATTTTTACAGATTATCTGGATGATGTCAGTACGGTACATCTCGGACCAGCTGCTTTTTCAGATCCCATTGCAGCTGCTTTATCTGATCGGAGACCTGAAATGGGTAATTTGGCTAAACCGCCAGGAACTCAGCGGGGTAATCCTGATAACGATGATGGATACATGCTCCTGAATGTAAAAGTTGAATATTATCTACCTTGGGATTTGGGTGGCCAAAACAGTGGTCGAACCTATAGCAAGAAACGGAGTGCCAATTACAGGTACAATAAGAAGGGTGGAGTAAGAAGGAGATAGTTTTAGTCTCTCATAACCGGTACTTCCTAATTTAGTCAGTGCTCCTATCTACAGATTTTTCATCTTATGATAATTGTCTTTTCAAAAACAGCCACCAGAAAGTAGGCCGTTGACAGGTGGTAAATAGGTAATTATCGGTGAAAAGAAATGGTTTTCGGCACCAGAAAGTAGGCAGTCGGCAGTAAGCAGTTGGCAATAGGGCGGCAGGTTCTAGTTCTTATCGAGAATTTCGTAGCGGGAGTAATTGCTCCTGAATTCTGGGATCAACTCCTTCATCAGGGCTACCATCTTTAATTCATTCCTGTCGTGAACCAGGTCGAAGAACAATTCTATATATCTGTTGATTTCTTCGTAAGCATACGGTTCCACTTTTCCAATTAAGATCTTTTCGTGGTGGGTTGGAATGGTGTCTTCACTTTGGTTTAACAACTCTTCATAGAGTTTCTCTCCTTCCCTCAATCCCGAAAACACGATCTCAATATCCTTTCCGGGTTGCATCCCTGAAAGTAAGATCATTTTCCTTGCCAAGTCAATGATCTTCACAGGCTTGCCCATGTCAAAAATAAAAATCTCACCCCCTTTTCCCATCGTGCCTGCTTCCAATACCAATTGACACGCTTCAGGTATGGTCATGAAAAAACGAGTTACTTCAGGGTGCGTTACCGTAACCGGCCCACCTATTTCGATCTGCTTTTTGAACAACGGAATCACCGATCCGTTGGAGCCCAACACATTTCCAAAACGCGTGGTTACAAAGGCTGTGACAAAATTTCCCTGAACTTTCAGATTCTCATTCAAGGATTGTACATAGACCTCAGCGATTCGCTTTGAACATCCCATTACATTGGTGGGATTTACTGCTTTGTCTGTAGAAATCATTACAAACTTCCGAACCTTGTATTGTGCTGCCAGATCAGCCAGGTTTTTAGTTCCCAAAATATTGCAATGAATTGCCTCACTGGGATTTCCCTCCATTAAAGGCACGTGCTTATAGGCAGCGGCATGATAAATTATTTCAGGTTTGTTTTCCTCAAGAATCGAGGCAATTCGATGCTTATTGGTGATATCAGCCAGGTAGGGAATTACCCGAACTTTATAATGCCCTTTTATCTCGCGTTCAATTTCATACAGCGGAGACTCAGCCTGATCAATCAGAATTATACGTTCCGGAGCATAGGACGCAACCTGACGCACCAATTCACTTCCTATAGAACCAGCAGCCCCGGTTATGCAAATTCGTTTACCCTTGATATCATGAACAATCGATGCATTATTCAACTGTATCGCCTCTCTTCCCAGCAACTCTTCAATGTTAATCTCCCGGATCTGATTAAGGCTTAACTCCCCGCCCACCCATTTTTCTACGGGGGGTACCGTTCTTACCTTCACTTTGTTTCTAAGGCAGGCGTCCACCAATTCATTTTTTCGATCAAGTGAAATATCACGAACCGTGATTACCAGTTCATCGATATTCAATTCATCAAAATAATGGTCCAGGTTGTCTTTACGGGCATCAAAGATTTTCGTGCCATCTACCACTTTGCCAATCTTATTCGGATTATCTTCAAGGAACCCAACGATCTGCATGCGGGGAGTTGAATCGATTACATGACGGGTAATGATGCCTGTTTGCCCAGCCCCGAAAATCAACACGCGGGATTTTTTGATTATCGCATTGCGGTAGTAAGTAAAGATATACTTCACTAATAGTCGGTAGTTGAACAGAAAAAGGAAGGAAGAAAGGAGACTAATAAAAACCACTGAGAATGGAATGATGAACGTGCCATTCGTGAAGTAGGTAATGAGGTTGATGGAAGCTACCAGAGATACATTGAGCAACAACATAAAAAAAATGCGCACCCCATCCTGCAGTCCGGTATAGCGAATAATACCGCGGTAACTGCCGGTAGCAATTATTGAAAGGAACCCGCAGAGGGTATAAATAAGAAGGCCTTGTTGAAAATGATTTACTTCGAGGTCGGAACCTGAAAAATTAAAGCGCAGTAAGTATGCAGTAAGTGTGGAAAAGAGAATGAACGAGCAGTCGATGATAACAATAACCCAGCGTGGAAGAATCTTTAATCTTCGTAAAAGTGCCGGAAAGCTTTTCACTTCAACTTATTAATTATTTTCCTTTTTAGAGTTCATTAATTTCCGCAGACCGAGAAATCCACCCATGGCCAGGAGAATTTCAATACCAGTTATAGGAACGTCAGGGTCGCCCCCGGGATCGCCCGGCTGTGCCAGCACAACTAGTGGCAGAGACAAAACCAAGATCAGTAGAATAAAGCCAGCTCGTTTCATTTGCGAATAATCACTTGATGCGTAATTGATTTTTTACCTGACGTGAGGCGAATGAAATAATTACCTGCAGAAATGCCAGTAATATCAAATTCCCCTTTCCAACGGTCTTCCGACTGATGTAAATTAATTTTCCCAACCGAAGCTCCTTTTGAATCCAATAGCTGGGCATTGACCGGATCGACTTCTATTACTTCGATCATAATCCGCTCATCGGCAGGGTTTGGATACACATAGAAAGTAGTTGTCTTGCTTTCTACGCTGGTTACAATGTTCTGGTCGGCATAACGGGAAGAATAAGTTTGACAACCGTTACGGGTTACAATTAGTGAGTAGGCACCCACCTGATCGCCAATGATTATTTCATTACTAGTTTCGCCTGGTATTTCTTCATCGTTAAAATACCATTGCAACTGGCCTGCAGAAACAGATGATCTCAGGAGTCCAGCCCCAGGACTTTCAATGATAGGTTCCTGTATGGAAACCACATTAACACTTATTTTTTTGCGCTCCATGCTTTCGCACCCCTTGCTATTAAGCGCACTAACATAGTAAGATGTTGTTGACTCCAGCGGAGGTGTGATCCACTCCATTCCTTCGTGGACCGGAATAGTTGCAGTCGTTGATTCATACCACCGGTAACTTGCATTCGAGGCATCGCCTGCAACCAGTTTGAGGGCCGGCTCGGTGCCAGGGCAAACTTCCAAGGCAGGCATTGAAACCAGGGTTGGGATGTCAGAGCTCACTTTTGCTTCGACTGCAAAGCGCTTTGAGGAACAGCCTAACTCGCTCTTCGATTCGATGTAATAGGTTTTTGTAGCCGTCAATTGCGGGGTGGTCCAAAGGGCACCTTCCTGTAATGGCGTTGTGCCGTCCATTGAGTCGAACCAGAAATACGTTGAACCTGCCGGAGCACCCTGTGCAGTTAAGCTGTGGTAACCACCTACGCAGATCTCAGGACTTTCAGCCACTGAGGTCAGATCAGGATTGTATGAGGCTACATTCGCAATTACTTCTTTGCGGGCACCTTCACAGCCAGAAGGCGAAATCAGGGATACATAATACTTGGTCGTCTTGGGTAAGGTCGGAGTTGTAAATGAATTGCCCTCTCCTACCGGGGTTACACTCGTAAGCGTTTCATACCAACGATAGGTTCCATCCGCCATTTCCGAATTCGCTGTCAGTGTCATTGATTGACCTGAGCAAACGAGGCTTGAATTTTCAACTTCGATGGTCGCTGTAACATCCGTAACGTCTACAGACACAGGTACCCGGAGGCTTTCACAACCAGCAGCATTGACAGCAGCTACATAATATGTTTTGGTGGTATTTACTGATGGGGTTATCCATTGTGCATCCGTACTCAATACCTCGGTACTACTTTCGCTTTCATACCACCGAATGGAGGCATTGGTTGAAGACGCTACTGCGTTGAGGGTTGCTGACCCTGGTTTACATAGTGAATCCCCCGAAGTCTGAGTGATCTGGAAAACTTCTTCTTTATTGATAGTAGTTACAGTGGATAGAAATTGAGTATCACAGCCGGCATTTGCCTGAATGCGAATGTTATTGTTTCCATTCACGAGATTTTCGCCAGGAATAAAAATATTCAGGTTCGCCCCGTTGCCTTGCTCTACAGCGGGAAACAACTGACCATTTATTTCTACACCATAGGTCACTCCGTTTTGACTATTGGTTAACGTGACAACTGCTTCTGATCCATTGCAAAGCGAATTCTGTGCAGTTAGCTCAGAAGCGGTATTAATAGTTACTGCAACCGGCTTTAATGAAAATCTATTTATCAAGTGATACCGTGATCCGGATTGCAGAATATAACCAGCATCCGTAGAATTTACAGTGAACTCGTAAGATGCTCCTGACGTCATAGTTATTTCCTGACCTGTCTTAGCGTCAACCAGGACCCAACCCAGTGCAGCAAAGGAACCACCCGGGTTCAGTGAAAGATTATAAGTGGCTGTTGTTTCGCCATTGTTCAGAATATCATTCACGCGCAAGTTGAATGTTTCGGAACAGGAGATTGATGGGATAGCACTTACCATTAACATGGAGGAGGCGTTGAGTACTGCAATATCATGTACTTCTGTTATGCCGCTTCCATTGTCAAGATTGTTATTGAATTTAAACACATCATAGTTATCGATTCCGGCTGTGCTATTGGTCCGGATTTCGATCCGGGCCGCATCCGTGGTACCGGTACTGCCTTTTGTCAATTGTATCTCGAGTTCATCCGCAATAGGTTGATCGAGACGATAGAAGGAAGTAGTTGTAGCCGATTTTGCGTTTTGGTTTATCGTAAGGGAAGCACCTGCTGCGCTGGATTGTACCCAAAAAGATTGACCCGCGGCTATAACTCCTGTTCCTGCGGCTGCACTATATGATTGATGTACGCCTGTTGAGTTATCCCGTACTACGATACCATCTGCAATATTGGTCTTAGCCCAACCACCCCCATTATCCCAACGGATGGCCGAGGGATAAGGATTGCCAACCAAGCTAAAGCCACTTGCATTGGGAGAAACCGGCAAAGCAATATTTCCTGTTGAGGGATTAGTGCCCACAAAATTAATGGTTGCATTTCCAACCCCACCCGATCCTGTGTGGCGGAAAAAGGCAGAATAGCCGCGACCGTTCGTAAATGCATTGGCACTCGCCAAACCCGCAGTGGGATAGGCGACATACGCATTCGAAGTCTCGTTATAAAAAAACAAGGATGGATTTGAAGGAATACAACCATTACAAGGAGGTGATGAAGTTCCATCGGAGGGGTCAGAAAATGTACCTGTAACAGGAATAGCACTTTTCAGATCTGCCACTGTGGCACCCACAACCGGTGAAGCAATGTATCGATAGAAACGCCCACTTGCCTCGTTCGACACGAACCGTTGCACCGTAAAATTACCTGTTATATTACTTCCTGCGGTTGTTATGGCGGCAATCCGCGCATCGGCAGTAGGACTATCATTGGTTGAAAGTAATATGAAATCCAAACCTCCGGCACCATCGGCATCGAAAACGGAATTGTTTTCACCAAATGAAAGTGTTCCGAGTAATGATATTGTAGCCGGAGGAGTCATTGCATTAGTTACATCCGTTGCCCCGCCAGAATTATTAATTATCAAGTTGTTAAAGATGATGCTTTGTGAACCTGCTATATTTTGCAGAGTTGTTCCGGCCGTACTAAAACTGACTGTACCACTATTATGATTGAAAGTCCCATTGTTGGTGAAGTCACGAACAATGGAAATGGTGCCGGTTGAAGAGGTAAGGGTGCCTGTTATTGTCAAGAAGTTAAAGGTTGTAGGCCCGGCCCCTGAAATGGTTGAGGTTCCATTAAATGTTGTCGTTGCATTCCCGGCAGCCAGCGTTCCATTCACTACGAGATTTCCACCAATTGAGTAATCAGCATTTGGTGTGAAGGTGCCGGTGCCAACGGTAACATTATTGAAAATTTTTGTTCCGGTGCCCGACATGGTAAGTCCAACGAACGTTATTGACCCTGCTGCGGTTATATTGCCATCTCCCGTCAGGTTGCCATTGATGGTAATATCCGGAGTGATTGTAAGATCCGAGCCAATGTTGGTCGTGAAGACATTGAATGCAATAACACCGCTGCCTGTGATGGTTTGGGTTGTACCTCCAAAAATTATGGTTCCACCTGAAACTAACGTACCGCTAACATCAATGCCTCCTACTCCAACCAACGTATAGGTGGTAGCAGGAGTTAATGTACCCGTAACAGAAATATTTCTTAAGGTTGTCGTCCCAGTTCTATTTATTGCGGAGCCTGCGCCTGCAAAGATAACATTGCCTGCTAACGGATTTGAAGAATCGAAGCTACCTGTACCTAAAAGATCATCGTTTAAGGTTAGGGTTCCTGTAGAAGTATACGTACAAGAAGTTCCGGTGACATTCACATCGCCCACGGTTGTATTTCCCGATCCTGAGAGTGTTCCACTTCCACTCCATGTTAAATTACCTGTACCTAAGCTAAAAGATCCATTATTAATTAAATCTCCAGCAACGGTTTGACCGAAATTACCCGTACTGGTCACGGCACCTGTTATAGTAATATTATTGTAAACCTCAGCTGCAGAAAGATTGGAAGTTCCATTGAACAAAATGGTACCACTTCCATTGTTAAAGGTACCCGTAGAAGTAAAATTGCCTGCAATTCCCATCGTTGTTGATGGAGCTGTCATCGTAAATCCGGTGCTAATGGTTACGGAATTGAGATTCATGGTTCCGTTATTGGTAATTACAGTTGTACCACCAAAAGTTACCGTGCCTGAGCCGGCATTCACCGTTGCTCCGTTTGACACTATGTAGTTCCCATTCACCCGGTATCCTACAGCCGGGGTAAGGGTTCCATTTATTGTTAAGCCATTAAATGCAGGTGCCGTTGATCCTGATAAACTGCAGGTTCCTGCGATAGTAAATACAGATCCCGCAGCTGATGTGAGCGCAGAATTACTGATGAAGTTACCTGCCAGGGTTACACTATTTGCACCCAAGGCAAACGTACCGGTTGTTAAGGTAAGGTTGCCATTTACCGTAACCAACGGTTGGTTCAGTGTTAGAGCTGCCGTACCTTGTTTAGTGAGGTTGTTTAACACCGTAGCCGATGCCGGCATTTCCGGGCCCGTGTTGATTGGTGCCGTGATATTATAAAGCAGGTTATAGCTTGACCCACCTGGAGTATTCGTTATCGAGCCTGCCCTGCGTTCAATGGTTCCGCCTGGAGCAATACTTATTGTATTTGCATCAAATGTACCATTGTACAAATCGAGGTTGGTGACTGTTATCGAAGTTGAAGTTTCGAAAGTACCCGTCTGACTTAGACGCAATCGATTTATGTCAGTACCAGCAAAAGAGATAGGAAAGCCAACACCAGGTAAAGTTCCTGTGCCCTGAAGTATAAGTTCAGAAGCAGAGTTTGTAGCAATTGAGCCACTTGCCTGGGACAGACTTCCATTGACAGTAAGAATAAATCCGTTTAGATCAATATTGCCAGACCCTGAAAGCTGACTCAGGTTTGATGGCAGGGTCACATTTGAATTTAGAGATACTCCTGATGGATTACTAACTGAAAAATTTACTGCATTGCTTATGGTTCCATTCTGGACTATACTTTGAATTCCAGCTGTTCCTACAAAATTAAAAACACCCGTACCGGATCCTGATTCTGTAAGAATTCCGCCACTTTGTATAAAATTACCCTCAACATTAATAGTGCCTGCATTTGCCCCGGATGATAAGTTAAGTGACCCTGAATTCTGAGAGAAATCACCGGCCAGATTTAGATTATAAACTCCGGAAGTTTTTAGGATCGAAACCGTTAACGTTGTTAATGAAAAATCAACATTGCCATTTACATTTATATTTACCGGATTAGCATTTGTACAAAACTGAATCCTCGAATTATCGACTACTGTAAAATCCTGGGCTATGTTGAGCGTAAAAGCCGTTCCTGCTGTTAACCTTAGAATTTGGTTATTCGTTTCTTGTATCAATAAGTCGCCATTCACTGTTCTTAAATTTCCAGCTAGCGAAATAGCTGCGGTTTGCCCAATACAGCTCCATGTAAAATTTTGGTAAGCATTTGTATTAATGAGTGTTGGTGCGGTATTTATAATTCCTGTCACTTCACATGTTGAATTAGCCCCCCAGGTAGCCAATGGAATTGTACCGCCATTTCTTGCATGTTGATAAACAGCACCAGCCGCAATCGAAAGTGTGCCTGCTGTTGTAACTGTTCCGTTAAGATTTACAAAATCACTTCCTGGGCCATCGAGAATTGAAAGAGTTCTCCCACCGTTTATTGTAAGAGTGCCAGAAGCAAGAGTTACCTGATCGGCCGAAACGCTTGTAGCTACGATTATGTTACCATTAAATTGTAAGTTGATTGCACCCGATGCATCTGTGGGTGTTGGAAAAGCTGTTAATTCGAGATCTGTCCATGATCCAGCCGTAAAAATCTGCCAAGTTGTTGCCGCATCCCAGTTTCCTGCCTGATCTGTTCTATAATCCCCTTCTGACTGAGCCATGCTTGCCGTTGATCCAATGACAAGCAGTAAAAAATATAAAAGCCTCATTCTCATAGTTAGTCTAATCTGTCAAATATAAGGGTAAATCATGGAACAGAAAAACCCTTGTATTCAATACAAATTATTGACCCTTAGTAACCCTGGTTGATCTAATCAACCCCTCAACTGCCCCTGTACACAGTATGTTACTGGGCAGGCAAAGTACCTCTCTGAAAAGCTTTTCTGAAGTGCCATTCAGGACCTTAGGGAAATCTGATAAATGCTGCATCCGATGCAGGGGGTTCCATCCAATTCTAATTTCAATTCCCTGATTATCAGCTGATTTTAAGAATTCCTTCACACTCTTACTTTTCGAAAAGCGAAAGGCAGACAGCCATCGACTGGCAACATGA
>JBGASB010000017.1:0-45115 GCA_044229915.1 Cyclobacteriaceae bacterium | reverse complement strand
AACCTATGCTCAGTTTGGAGCAGTTCCAAATGATCCTCAAGGGTACCAGGTTGTAATAACTGCGATTCAAAATACAGTAACACTTTGCGCGGGGGCCGTACCTATCAATGGTCCAACCCTGATAATTAATCCACGGCCGCCAACACCAACTGGCGCGGTGCCTGGAATAGCTTGTAGTACTGCGGCTACCGGTTCTCCAATAAGTGTAACAGCCCCACCGGTTGGTTTTACAATTGTTTGGTCGTCAACGGCCTCTCCAACATTTACAGCAGCAGTTGGTACCACTGGCGGCACACGCGGGAATACATTTACGCCAACAAGTGTAAATACAGTTACTTACCATGCATTCACTCGCGATGATATCGCCCCTACAAATTGCTTAAGCAGTGCCTCGCTTCCCGTTCTTCATACCCGCGACTTAATTCCTTCACCAGCTGCTGCTGGCCCCGACCAGCCTTTGTTATGTACAACAAGCGCAACGCTTGCAGCCACTGCTGTTAATAATGGAGGCACCGGTGCCTGGTCCGTGGTTGGCCCTGTGGGCACAATTGTAATTACCACTCCCTCCAGTCCTACTTCTACAGTTACAGGTTTACCTCAGGATGTCCCCGGAGGCTCTCCGATAGTTACAACGTTACGGTGGACCGCTACCAGTGCCCTGGGCGTTTGTTCTCCATCAACGGACGATGTGATCTTAACAGTAAACCCACTTCCTGCAGTAACCAATCTTACTCCGCAATTATGCGAAGATGTATCTGGAGGCGGCACGCATGCTAATTTCAATTTAACAACATTGGATGCCAGTGTAACGGGAGGTGCTGCTGGGGTTACAGTGGAGTGGTTTGCAGATCCAATTCCTGGTAGTCCTGTTCTTCCGGCTACCACGCCACAAAATATAATTAATGGTGCAGGCGGTACTTACTTTGTTAGATTGACAAACGCTGCCG
This sequence comes from Cyclobacteriaceae bacterium, assembly GCA_044229915.1. Taxonomy (GTDB): domain Bacteria; phylum Bacteroidota; class Bacteroidia; order Cytophagales; family Cyclobacteriaceae; genus ELB16-189. The sequence continues at coordinate 44,168 of JBGASB010000017.1, read as the reverse complement.
GATGCCAGAATACGGGTACAGTGACATTTACTGTTAACTCGCTACCTGCAGCAGTAGATAGAAACTTTCAGTTTTGTGAAAATACAGTAGGAGCCGGGATCGCTGGAAATTTTGCCGGTAATACGATTGATCTTACCTCGTTTGAGTTTGGTGCCGGAGGGGTTACTAATGGGGGTACTGCAGTAAACCGGGATGTGGAATGGTATGAAGATGCTGCGTTGACAACTCTGATATCACCTGGAGCTGGTGTAGGGCAGGAACAGAACTACACGATAGCGGCTACCAAAACCATTTTTGCTAAAGTTACTGATCTTACCAGCCCGGTAACGCCACGGTGTTTTGATGTAGCCGATGTTACCTTAACATTAAAATTACGTCCTGCCGATAATCCGATTACAGGAAGTGCTACAGTATGTACGGGTTCTACCATTGTGTTATACCAGGTTAACCCCGCGCTCAATCCGGGTTCAAGTTATACCTGGACAGTTAGTGGTGCAGCTGACTTCCAGATCTTTGGAGGTGGCGGTACCAATTCCCCAAATTTTTTCGTCTTGTTAAAGTTTCCAGGTCCGACCACTGGTAACGTGAACATCAGTGTATTTGAAACACTAAATGGTTGCGATGGTAATACAAGCAATTTTGTAGTTACGGTTGCCGGAGCTCCGGGAGCACTTACTTTTAATAGCCCCCAGACAAACGTCTGTAAAAATCAAACGGGTGTAGTCTATAGTTTGACCGCACCTAATCCATTATCTCTGTATACATGGACAGCCCCTGGTGCTTCCTTTCAGGGCCCGTCAAGTGGTGTTGGTCTCTCTTCAGTCACATTGGATTTCACAACCATAACTCCGGTTACGGTATCTGTGACAGAAACAAGTTCCTCAGGCTGTGCCGGATCGCCAGCAGCAGTAGTGGTGAATTTGGTGGATCGACCAGTAATGTCATCCAGTACCTCAACATCAGTGTGTAGTGGTAATGCACCAACATTATTGTTCACGGCCACTTTGGGAGGCCTTCCTTCTGCCTCTGTTAACTTCGGCTGGCAGGTAATCAACGTTACAGGTGCGGTGTCGGGTACTACAGTAGGTAATACTGGTTCAGGAAACTTATCGGAAATACTGACTAACACCTCAGGTGTAATTGGCACAGTCACTTATCGCGTTACACCAACGGAAACCGTGGTTCCTAACCCGCCTAACTGTGCGGGTACACCACAAGATGTAGTTGTTACTGTAAATCCGCAGCCAGTTTTGGTAACGCCTCAGACAAAAACAATTTGCAGCGGTCAATCTGCCAATTATGAGATTCTGCTCAATCCATCAACATTACCAGTGGGCACAACCTTTAGCTGGCCGTTGCCGGTACTCTCAGCGGGTCCGGCTCAGGGTACAACGGGTACCAATGTTCCTGGCGGTGGTGCAGGTTCAATTCATATTACAGATGTTCTTGTAAACACAACTGCCAGTCCGATTACAGCTACCTATACAATTACTCCTACATCCGGAAGTCTTTGTCCCGGTACCCCACAAACAGTGGTGATTACGATTAATCCTGAACCGACAATTTCTGCAACTCTGAATAATACGGTTTGCAGTGATGTGGCTACTGGTCTCACGTTATCTACTCTTGGAGGTTCAGTGGCAGCAGCAACCTATAATGTAACAGCAAGAACGATTGCGGGCGGACTTACTGCAGCTGGTAGCAATGCCTTCGTCCCAGCGCTTAATGTAAGTGCAAATTACCTTGCAAGCGATTTATTTACCAATCTCACAGCCAACCCGCTTGATGTAACCTACACGGTGCAGGGCGTCAGTGCTTTAGGGTGTGTTGGCTCGCCCAGGGTAATTACAATCACAATAAATCCGGAACCCGTAATTGCGAATGGTTTAAATGCAACCATTTGTAGTGACTTGGCGATTGGATTAACCCTGAATACGAATGGTACTTCTGTGGCTGCGGCCAGTTATAATATTACGGCTCAGACGATAGCTGCCGGACTAGTGGCAGCCGGTACAAATGCAGTGGTACCCGCAAATGCCGTGGCACCAAATTATTTGACTAATAACGTTTATACCAATACGGGCCTTATTCCATTGGATGTAACTTACACAGTCATTCCTGTAAGTACAGCCGGATGTTTGGGAGATTCCAAGGTGATCACGATCACGATCAATCCCGAACCGGTAGTGTCTCCTGCACTGGATAAAACAGTATGCAGTCTGGCGCCCATTGCGCTTACGCTTAATACCAATGGTACTTCAGTGGCCGCTGTCAGTTATGATATTACAGCAATCAACGTGGCCCCGGGCCTCATCCCTGGTGGATCAAATGTAGCAGTGCCTCAATCGAATGTGTTGGTAAATTATTTAGCTGCCGATACCTATAGCAACACGGGAAATGGTCCGCTCAATGTCGCTTATACAGTGGTGCCGCGCAGTGCGGCTGGTTGTTTGGGCAACCCATTGGCAATTACAGTTACAATTAACCCTGAGCCTGTAATCTCTTCACTGTTGAATGCGGCTGTATGCAGTGATGTAGCTACGGGTCTGGTCTTAAACACGGCAGCCGGATCAGTTGCTGCGTCAACTTTTAATGTTACAGCTCGAACGATTGCAGGTGGATTGACAGCAGCGGGCGGTAATGCATTCGTTCCAGTAGTGGGTGTTGCAGCCGGATATTTATCGGGTGATCAGTTTACGAATTTAACTTCCGGACCTCTGGCTGTTACCTATACTGTTCAGGGAGTAAGTGCAGCCGGATGTGTGGGCGCATCGCAGGTGATTACCCTCACAATCAACCCCGAGCCTGTAGTTTCTAATACACTCGATGCTACTGTTTGCAGTGATGTAGGTATTGGGTTAATACTCAATACAAATGGAACCTCGGTGGCAGCAGCTAGTTACAATGTAACAAGCAGGACGGTGGCGGGTGGATTAGTGATTGGTGGTAGCAATGCTGCCATACCAGCCGTAGTTGTGGCTACTAATTATTTGGCAACCGATAGTTATACGAACACTGGTACCGCTCCTCTGAATGTTACCTACACAATTGTACCTGTTAGCGCAGTAGGATGCTTGGGAGATCCTCGCATAATTACGATTACAATCAATCCGGAACCGGTGATCTCATCGGGCTTGAATAAATCTTCCTGTAGCGCATCAGCGATAGCATTAACGCTTGCGACAAACCCAGCTTCGGTAGCCGCTGCCAGCTATAATATTTCTGCTGTATCCGTAGACCCTGGCTTAACGGTGGGCGGGGCGAATGTTGCGATCCCGGCATCCGGAGTTGCGGCCAATTATCTGGCCGGGGATTCTTATACCAATACAACGGGGTCTGCATTACCGGTAACCTATACCGCGGTGCCACTCAGCGCTGCTGGCTGTTTGGGCGATCCAGTTGTAATCACGATAACAATTAATCCGGAACCGGTGATGTCGGCTGCCCTGAATAACACAGTATGCAGTGATATTGCTACTGGATTGGTACTAAATACCAATGGGACTTCGGTAGGAGCAGCTTCTTATAACATTACGGCACGTTCGATAGCAGCCGGTTTAACACCCAATGGAGGTAATGTTGGCGTACCGGCAACTGGAGTAGCTGCCAACTTCCTGGCAAATGATATCTTTACTAATACGGGTGCCGCTCCTCTGAATGTAACCTATACAGTCGTTCCAGTAAGTTCAGCCGGTTGCGTTGGAGCACCGGTTGTAATTACAATTACAATAAATCCCGAACCCGTTGTTGCGTCCACATTGGATGCAAATGTTTGCAGCTCTCAGGCGATTGGTTTGACATTAAATACAAATGGTACTTCAGTCTCTGCGGCCTCGTACAATATTTCAGCGCGTACAATTGCTCCCGGATTAACAGCATCGGGTGGAAACGTGGTGGTTCCTGCTGCAGGTGTAGCAAGCAATTACCTTCTTAATGATATTTATACAAACACGGGGGTGGCTCCATTAGCGGTTACCTACACAGTTATTCCTGTTAGTGCGGCTGGGTGTTTAGGAAATCCCAGGGTTATTACCCTTACAATAAATCCTGAGCCGGTAGTGGCATCAACTTTGGATGCCACGCTGTGTAGTGATGCCAGCATTGGGCTCACATTTAATACGAATGGTACTTCGGTTGCTGCTGCGAATTATAATGTTATTTCTGTTGTACCCGCTGCCGGACTTATTGCAAATCCAGCCAACGTGGTAATCCCGGCATCAGGTATTGCCGCCAATTACGTGGCCGCAGATAAATATACAAATCCTACCGCAGTACCACTTACTGTTGGATATACAGTACAGGCAGTGAGTTCAGTGGGCTGTGTAAGTGTTCCCCGGTTGATTACAATGACCATCAATCCGGAACCTGTCGTGGCTAATTCATTGGATGCTTCCGTTTGTAGTGATCAGACCATCGGGTTAACGCTGGCAACCAATGGAACTTCGGTAGTTGCAGCTAACTATGATATTATTTCCAGAACGGTTTCAGCGGGATTAACAAGTGCAGGAACCAATGTAGCAGTACCTGCTACAGGTGTACCGGCCAGCTACCTTGTGGGTGACATTTTCACAAACACAGGAGCAACACCTCGCACGGTTACCTATTTGGTGGTTCCAGTAAGTGCTTCAGGTTGCCTGGGTGATCCAAAGAGTATTGTCATAACAATTAATCCGGAGCCGGTAGTGGCCAACGGGTTGGATGTAACGGTGTGTAGCGATCTTTCAGTGGCTATCAACCTGAATACCAATGGGACTTCTGTTGCTGCGGCTAATTATAATATTACCTCGCGTACTATTTCTGCAGGATTGACTCCGAATGGATCAAACGCAATTGTCCCGGCAGCCGGAGTAGCATCTAATTATCTGGCAGCTGATGAATTTACGAACCTGGGTGCTTCAGCGCTCACGGTAACATATACCGTAGTACCTGTAAGTGCAGCAGGATGTTTGGGAGATCCAAGAATCATAACGGCAACGATAAACCCTGAACCGGTAGTATCTACGAGTCTGAATGCAACGATTTGCAGTGATGCCGCTTCAGCATTGGTTTTAAATACTAATGGATTGTCGGTGGTAGCCGCAAATTATAATATCACGGCTCGCTCGGTCGATGTAGGGCTAACACCAGCGGGAACCAATGTGGTAGTACCTGCCGTGGCAGTAGCCAACAATTATCTCGCGACCGACAGGTTTACCAATACCGGAGCTTTACCACTCAACGTAACCTATACTGTTGAACCGGTTAGTGCTATTGGCTGTGTGGGAGATCCTGTGGTGGTAACCATCACGGTTAGCCCGGAACCGGTTCTGTCGGGAGCGCTGAACCTGACTCAATGCAGTGATATTCCAACAGCGCTGGTTCTCAATACCAACGGCACTTCAGTTGCCGCACAAAATTATAATATAACCGCCATCAGTGTAACGGCTGGTCTTACTGCGGCTGGCACGAATGCTGTTGTTCCGGCAACAGGTGTTAATGCGAATTATTTAGGCAACGATGTCTTTACAAACACCGGGGCTTTACCACTTACGGTAACGTATACGATAGTACCGGTAAGTGCCGCAAATTGTCAGGGTGATCCGGTCAATGTTATTGTCACCATTAACCCAGAGCCGGTTGTTTCCAATACACTTAATTCAACCGTATGTAGCGATGTCAATATTGGCTTAACGTTAAATACAAATGGTACTTCGGTTCCGGCTGCAGATTATAATGTGATCGCACGTTCAATAGCGGGTGGCCTTACTGCAGGGGCTGGCAATGCTATTGTTCCTGCAAATAATGTAGCTGCCAATTACCTGGCAAATGATGTGTATTCCAACACCGGCAATCTGCCGCTGGCAGTAACCTATACGGTGATACCTACCAGTGCGGCATCCTGTGCGGGTGATGCCAGAATAATCACTATAACAATCAACCCGGAGCCTGTTGTATCAACAGGGTTGAATGCAACCATATGTAGTGACGCTACAACCGGATTGATTTTAAATACGAATGGAAGTTCTGTAGCCGCGTCTTCTTATAACATTACGGCACAAACCGTTGACCCAGCGCTTATCGCAGCTGGCACAAATGTAGTAGTTCCTGCCAACGGTGTGGCTGCTAATTATTTAACGGCAAATAAATACACAAATACGGGCGCCATACCGTTACTGGTTACTTATACCGTGGTGCCCGCAAGTGCTGCAGGCTGCTTTGGTAAACCACAGGTAATTACTCTAACAATAAATCCTGAGCCTGTAGTTGCCAATGGGTTAGATGTAATTAGTTGTAGTGATTTGACGAACGGCCTTGTGTTGTCTACAGATCCGACTTCGGTGGCTGCGAATGATTACAATATTACAGGAGTAACAATACCGGCTGGGCTTACTGCGGCAGGAACAAATGCTGTTGTACCTGCGACCGGAGTACCTTTTAATTACCTGGCTGCCGACAGCTATACCAACATAACGGCAGCGGCTTTGAATGTTACCTACACAGTAGTGCCAAGGAGTGCTGCATTATGTTTAGGTGATCCTAAAGTGATTACCGTAACAATCAATCCTGAACCTGTTGTGGCAAGCAATTTGGACGCAACCAAATGCAGTGATGCAACTACAGGACTAATTTTAAATACAACAGGAACTTCGGTAGCAGCTGCCAATTACAATGTTACAGCCATCAATGTGGCTGGTGGACTGGTTGCTTCCGGATCGAATGCCGTGGTGGCCAATGGGGTGGCAGCTAATTACCTCGCACTCGATGTATTTACAAATACGGGATCATTACCCCTGGATGTTCAATACACAGTAGTTCCGGTAAGTGGAGTGGGCTGCGAAGGAAATCCGAAGGTAGTTACCATTACCATTAGTCCTGAGCCGGTAATTGCAACAACCCTGGATGCTGCTGTATGTAGCGACTTAGCGACCGGACTCACACTAAATACGAATGGGGTATCTGTAGCGGCCGCAACATACAATGTACTCACCAGAACGATTGCCGCAGGCCTTACCCCGGCAGTCACCAATGCAATTGTTCCCGCCAATGGAGTCGCTGCAAATTACCTATCTAACGATTTATTCACTAACACGGGATCAGCGCCATTAACCGTTGTTTACTCAGTAGCTGGTATAAGCGGAGCAACATGTACCGGAGATCCTCAAAACATAACGATTACAATCAACCCGGAACCAGTAATGGCAAGTGGTCTGAATCGAACTGTGTGTAGCGATATTGCAGGGGGAATTATTTTTAATACCAACGGAACATCGGTAGCCGCTGCCAATTACAATGTTATGGCAGTAACCATTGCGGCTGGCTTGACAACGGTATCAGCGGTAGCGATTCCAGCAACGGGTGTTGCTGCCAACTACCTCGCAAGTGATATTTATAGAAATACAGGAAATGCACCGCTGGATGTTACTTATACTGTTGTGCCCGTAAGTGGTGCAGGTTGTTTGGGAGATCCGCTACTGATAAAACAAACAATCAATCCCGAACCTGTTTTAGCACTACTTGACAAGACTGTGTGTAGCGATATCTCCATCGGGGTAACGTTAACATCTGATGGAGTTTCAGTAGCGGCTACAACCTTTGATATCACAAATATTGTTATCGCAGGGGGACTTACACCGGCTGGTACAAACTCAGCAATCCCGGCATCTGGCGTAGCATCAAATTATATTTTTAATGATCAATTTACCAATCCCGGTAATACCCAGCTTACAGTTCAATACATGATCATTCCAATCAGTGCTGGTTCTTGTGCCGGTGATCCGGTTATTGTTGTAGTAACTGTAGAACCGGAGCCGGTTCTTTCGGCCGCACTGGATGGAACGGTATGTAGTGACACCCCGGGCGGAATTATTTTGAATACAAATGGGGTTTCTATTGGCGCTGCAAACTATAATATAACGAACATTGCTGTTACCGGTGGATTACTTCCAAAGGCAGGTAATGCAACAATCTCCAATGGAGTAGGACCAAATTATTTGGTTAATGATCAGTTTACGAACGCAACTAATTCGTCACTTACAGTTACTTATTCTGTTGTGCCAGTAAGCGCATCAGGATGTCTTGGTAATCCATTGGATGTTGTCTTAACGATTGATCCTGAACCGGTAGTTGATCCGGCTCTGGCTACCAAATCAATTTGTAGTCGGGAGATTTCAAATGTCATCTTGAATACCAACGGATCATCCGTGGCGGCTGCGAGCTATAATGTTTCCCTGGTGAGTCAGGAAGCAGGTCTTACAGGAGTGCCAACGGTGGGTAATGGATTAGCAGCTAATGCCATCGTGAACGATAATTTCATAAACGTAACCACCGGCCCTCTTAAAGTGATCTATCAGGTTATACCTGTTTCCGCTGCCGGATGTTTAGGCGATCCGTTTAACATTACGATTACGGTCAATGCCGAACCGGTTGTTAATCCGGCATTAGACAATACTGTGTGTAGCGATGAGATTTCTGGTATTATATTAAGTACGAACGGAACCTCCATTGCGGCCGGGTCCTATAGATTGGTAAGTATTGCAATACCAGGAACCATTACGGCAAATGGAACCAACGTAGTGGTTGGATCAACGGGTGGAATTAACCTGATCCGAAATGATAAGTACACCAATACTACCAATACCAATGCGATTGTTACCTACGAAGTACGCGGTATCAGTCCATTAGGATGTGAAGGTGTTTCAGAATTCATAGACCTGACGATAAATCCGGCTCCTACCATGTCACCCGGCACAGCAAACTTGTGTAGTGATGTTCCGTCCGGAATCATTGTGGGCCCGGCAGCGGGTTCAGCAACAACCACACAATTTGAATTAAAGGGTATTGTAAAAGCCCCAGCATTGGTGGCAGGTGGAAGTAATGCTGCGCTGGGAACATATCCGGCAAATCTTCCAGGTGGCCAATCGGATTTCCTCATCAACGATACCTTTACCAACACCACCAATGGTCCGCTGTTGGTAACGTATACCGTTGTTCCCATTGCAGCAGGGTGTCGTGGGGTTGATCAAACCGTAGTCTTTACAGTCAATCCTGCACCAGCCGTTGATGACAATCTGAATAAAACGGTATGCTCCGATGAGGCTGCAGGAATTGTCTTTGCAACGGAAACAGCTCCGCTAAGCACGGCTGCAGCTTCGTATAATGTTGTAACAATTACTATTCAGCCAGGCCTCGTACGCACAGCGGGTAATCCAGTAACCCCTCGCAATGGGGTTACCGCGAATGATATTCAGGCCGACCAGTTCCAGAACCCAACCAATGATCCGTTGACGGTTACTTATGGCGTGCAGGCTGTTTCCGGATCAGCTTGTCTGGGTCCGATAAGAAATATAATCCTAACGGTTGAACCAGAGATTGTTGCAACTCCGGTAAACAATGCACCGAATATTTGTAGCAATAGCCAGACAGACATTGATCTGATTTCACCAACGAACCCGACTTCAGGTGTTATCACCTTTAATTACACGGCTGTTTCTTCGGTAGGTGGATTAATCAGTGGCTTTGTTCCTTCCTTGAACAACTTGCCAGAGAACTACAAAATTCAGGATGCATTGGTTAATAACTCGGATAACCCGGCTACAGTTACTTACAGCATCTCGGCTGTCGCCAATGGTGCCAGGAATGGAGCTGGTTGTTCCAGTCTTCCACCAGCAGTTACAATGGTAGTAACGGTTGATCCGAAACCGAAACTGGTAGCTTCACCTTCTATTCAAACGGTATGTGAAGGCGTAGCAACCGCTGTAACACTTAATAGTAGCACAGTGCCCTCTGCACCTGGCAATATTCGCTTTGAATTATTAAGTGCTACGGCCTCAGGCGGGGTAACAGGAATGTCGGCTGTTGGAACGTTGTTTAACCCAGGTTCTTCATTGGCAGACATTCTGAACAACCCAACCGTTACCTCACAGACCGTTACCTATACCTTCCAACCTAAAGTAATTGGTGGTTTAGGTTGTGCGAGTGACAATGTCGTGGTTACGATTACAGTTAATCCATTACCTACAATCGTGGCGAGTGCGCAACCGGATATTTGTAGTGGCGACTTTGTCAACATCACGCTTACACCAGATGTTGCAAACACAGTAGCAACCTGGACAGTCTCTGCACCGGCTACTGTTACCGGGGCAAGTAACGGAGCTGGTAATCTGATCTTCCAGACACTGTTCAACAATGGCAACATACCTGAAACGGTTACTTATACGGTTACTCCAAAGGTTGGTGGTTGCAACGGCACTCCGATAATTGTTTCAGCAGTAGTGAATCCTAAACCTAAATTTGTAGGATTACCAACAGCTGTAACAGTTTGTCATGGTGGAACCTTGAATGTACCTTTAACCAGCACTGTCGCTGGAACAACATTCGATTGGTTAGTGGATGATCCGAGTGGATTAGGAGTTCCGCTAACAGGTTCAGGAAATGTAATTAATCAACCCCTGACAAACTTCACGGGTTCGCAGGCTAGTCTTACCTATACAATCACACCGACCGGTCCAGGCAATTGTCCGGGCGATCAGAAACTTATTATTGTAACCGTATCGCCACAGATCAACGCACTATTCGTCAACACAAGCTCAAGTATCTGTAAGGGTAGTTCCGAGTTCCTGATCATTCAGATTGATGGCCAGGCTCCATTCCAATTGGTGTACAATGATGGTACTTCGGATATTACAGTTAACAATGCCGGTAACTTCAAGGTAATACAGGTGACCCCAACGGCCACCACTACGTATACGATCAAGTCGATTAAGGATGCCTTGAACTGTACATTCTCGCCAGTTGGCCAGACAGTCACAGTAACGGTTGGCGAGACGGACGCAAATTTCAGCATTGTTGGCCCTGCTTCTTCCTGCGGTCCATACTTAGCTACCTTCCAGTACAACCAAGTGGCCGGAACCGAGTACACCTGGCAGTGGTTTGATGGTTCTCCGGATGATGTATTCCTCGCAGCTACTAGCATTCCGAATAATACAATCACCCATACATTTACAAATCCTAACCCGAATGCAGCGATTACATATAAGGTAACCTTGCGTACGCAGTTGCCGGCTCCATTCCCTGGTTGCTTTAAATCAACTACTAATAATGTAACGGTATTCCCTTCTATCATTACGAATGCATTCCCGGATAGAACCGAAATTTGTAGCGGTGAGAGTATTCAATTCTTCAACCAGAGTTTTGGAGCAACTTCACATCGTTGGTTCTATCGTGTTCAGGGAACTGGAACAGAGATTGACATCCGCACAACACCAACAGTGAATTACAATTTTGTAAATACATCGACCAGCAATCCAATTATTTATGAAGTAGTATATCAGGCCAACAATGGAAATTGTCCTGCCGCGGATGTCGTGATGCCGATTATGGTCTATCGTGACATTACTGCCGGATTTAATGAAGGCACAATTCCTCCATTCATCGGTGGAAACTCCACCGTAACCTTTACGAATACATCAACCCCGATTGATGTTACCCAGTTCCGTTATGAGTGGGATTTTGGTCTAAATTCAACTCCGGCAACAGGTAATGGAGCTGGTCCATTCTCTGTGAATTATAGCTCACCGGGTCCTCGTGATATCACACTTAAAGTGGTTAACATCGCAGCGGAAACAGCATTGCTTGGATGTGAAAGCACGTTTACAAAAACGATTAACATACCGCTGTTGCCATTAGTGGCAGCTTTCACGGCAGATCCGGTTCGGGCATGTTTCCCTTCTGATATAACGGTGTTGACCAATACTTCTACCGGGGATGTAATGGATTGGCGTGTGGTAGATAGCAATGGTCGAATTGCCGCTACGTCCAATGCACCACTACCGGTTTTCAGGATAACGAATCCGGGAGTGTATTCAATTTTCCTGACAACGTCTAATTCATTAACCGGACAGGTAGCCAATACGCAGCAGGATAATTTTGAAGTGTTTGATAACCCGGTGGCGTCTTTCGACTTAAGGCCAACTACCGTTTATGTACCGGATACTGAATTGACAACATTCAATTTTAGTTTGGGAGCAACAGATTATGATTGGGATTTTGGCGATGGTGGAAAATCAACCGACATCGAACCTACGTATGTGTATAAAGTGGAAGGTGCTTATGACGTACGTCTGATTGCCCGCAATGATCACGGTCAGGGCCTTGTATGTACGGATACATTAATACGAAAAGTTACGGCTAAACAAGGGGGTGTTACAAAAGTTCCAAATGCCTTTACACCAAATCCAAATGGTCCAACCGGTGGTAATGTAGGTGGCGGTGGTGCCGGGGGTAATGGTACCTTCAACGATGTATTCCTGCCAATTGTTAAAGGAGCCGAGGAATTCAATATGCAGATTTTCGATCGTTGGGGTAACCTGATTTTTGAAAGTAATAGCGCCAATGTAGGGTGGGATGGCTATAATGATGATGGTAAATTGATGCCTGCCGGTGTGTATGTTTATAAACTTACCATCAGGTTATCAGATGGACAGCGATCAACTCAAATTGGAGATGTAACCATGATCCGGTAATTCAGTAACTTTATATGAGCATGAGGAAGATTTTATTGATATTACTTAGTGCACTAGGATGGGTGAACATGGGATTTGCTCAAGATCCTCAGTTCTCTCAATATTATGCAGCTCCGATATATCTTAACCCTGGCTTTACAGGAATTACTCCTCAACAACGCATTGCCGTCAATAATAGAATTCAGTGGCCCAACTTACCCCAGGCCTATACTACCTATTCCGCCAGCTACGATATTTTTGTAGACGAACTAAAAAGCGGGTTTGGTCTATTAGCTACTACGGATAAAATGGGATCGGCTGGTTGGCGGACTAGTACTGTTGGATTGAATTACAGCTATAAGGTCAGGCTCAACGATAAAATAGTTTTCTCTCCGGGATTGTATTTCGGCTATGGAATTAATGGACTCGATAGAAGCAAGCTGCAGTTGGGTGATGGGTTGGAATACAATGGAATCTCGTTGGATCCGGATTTACAAAAGTTAGGGAATCAGCAATATTTTGATTTTGGCTCGGGCTTCCTTTTTTACAGTCGTATACTTTGGATGGGTGCTGCATTTCATCATATGAATCAGCCTAACTTATCAATTTTGAATGATGTAAGTCGCTTACCAATGAAAATCACTATCCATGGTGGAGCCAGGTTGACATTGGCATCGGGACCTCGTGAACAAGATCGGGCATCTTACCTGACTCCATCGTTTATTTATCGCAAACAAGGCCCAATCTCACAACTTGATTTTGGTTTAAATTATCATATTGACCCAATCTCCATTGGAGTGTGGTATCGAGGCAAACCATTCCAGAGTAATTATATCGGTACGGTTAATCAGGATGCCCTGATTTTTACCCTGGGCCTTTATCTGAGCAGTTTCACGGTTGGTTATAGCTATGATTTTACAATTTCTGAATTATCTACAACGTCAGGCGGTGCACATGAAATTTCCATCGTCTACGAATTTGTGGCCAAACCACTTCACCGGGGTGTGAAAAAGCGAAATAGACTGATTCCTTGTCCTACCTTCAATACCAAGAAGAGCTTCTGGAACTAAGGTAACTCCGGTTTATCCCCTGATTCTTTCGATTGGTCGCCTGATTATGTTAATCGATCGGCACATTTGTTTTCATAACAAATCTAACCCCATTAATGGTGTCTAAAGGAGGCTTTGAACGATTCCCGAATCGATTAAAGCATGGTGCAGAAAAGATTACTACGTTTATTATTAGCAGCATTTCTTATTATTCCTGTTTTTAGTTTTAATTCCTATGCTCAGTGCGGTGGAATTATGGAACCAGGATTTGCTTTTCTTACGAGCAGCCGTGGGTGTGCACCTTTTACAGTAAATATTCAGACCCTCTATCTTTCATCGGTTCCTGGTACTCAATATTTCATTGATTGGGGTGATGGTACTCCAGAAGAAACCTATACACAGATTGGGCCAGGCGGTGTTTCGATCGTTCACACCTATCCAAATACTTCAGTAAACTGCGGTTATGATGTCGTCATTGATGCTTCAAATGCCTGCAATCCACGGGGAAGTGTGGTGCCCATCAATACGCAGGTAATTGTGTGGACAAACGATGTGATTTCGATTAATCCCACTGTATTCAGGGTATGCCAGGGCTATGCAGCGGATGTTTTATTTACCGATGATAGCGACTGGAATTGTTTTCCGCGTGCAACACGCGAGAACAATGAGCCCCGATGGATTCAGTGGATTTATGGGACCGGACCTTTGGGAAATCAAATCCCGGGAGTTCAGGTCAATTCACTTTTGCCTGGTGGTTTTCCTTACTTAGACCCCGCTCCGGTAAGGAATCCGATTTATCCGGTATTGGCTCCCGGACAAATTAGTTTACCTATCAATGTGCCGGTAACTGCACCCGCAGATTTGGGCAAAGAATTCGTGATCACGCTTAAAAACTGGAATCAATGTAATGCCTATGATAACAACCTGGTGGATGGGAACGCATTCAATCCGGTATCCGGTAATCTTGTAAATGGAGATAATGCACCCCAGATAACTACGGCCCGTATTGTTGTTGTGCCAGCACCCCAACCGGATTTTCTAACCAGGTTAGGGGGAGCGGCCGGACCTCTACAAACGGTTTTTTGTGTTGGTGACAATATTTATTTTGATAACGAAACGCCTGGGATAGCGGGAGCCTCGTTTGCCAATACCTGGCAATTCTATGACAATGTTACTGGGGTAGGAGCACCTCTGTCAACCTCAAACAATAGCAATCCAATCTTTGCCTATCCGACAACTGGGCAAAAATTAATTCGCCTTTCGGTACGCGACCAGAATGCAGCCGGCAATTGTGTAGCCATCGTAGAAAAGGTAATCACCATCTCGCCTTCACTACTTGCTCAGATACAAGTAACCGATCTTTTAGACAACCCAATTACTCCGGACTTTTGTCAGAACGCGAGTATTCCATTAACAACTTTTCAGGCGCGTTTCAAGGATGTGTCTGTTGGTGTACCCACTGCAACCACACAATGGCGTTGGGAATTTTATGACGAAACCAACTCACTGATTCAACAAGTGCCCGCTTCAGGTGCATTTTCATCGGTGGCGCTTGGCCCCTTCGACCGGAGTTTCACCAATCGAGGAATTTATCGGGTTCGGTTGATTATTCGCGACAATATTACTTCTTGTGAAACGATAGATGAGGCTCAGGTTCGTGTTTATGAGAAACCAGTTCCGGTATTTACAGCTACCCGGGTTTGTGCCGGGCAAGTCACTTCGTTTGCAGAAAGTTCAACACTTCAGGCAATTAATGGGGAAGTAATTTCCTTGCGGGAATGGGATTTTAATTACGATGGTATCACATTTACAAAGGATCCTGCTTTTGATAACCAAAGCATTTTTACCCGTTCGTTAGGAAGTGCAGGTACTTATCAGGTTGCGTTGCGAACCACAGCAAATCAGAGTGGATGTTCTGATATCTTAGTGGTTCCGGTTGTGGTTGACCCGCTTCCACTTGCCAGCTTTATACCGGATGTTACTTCCGGGTGCAGCATCTTGACAGTAACTTTTACAAATACTTCTGTGGCAGGTCAAACCGATGTGATCGATCGGTATGTTTGGGAAGTAGATGAACGACAGGGGTTAGGTTTTTTGCCTATCGCCTCACAGCTGCCGGCAGATCCTGCCTTCTCAGCAGTTTTTATTCACGACTTTGAGAACATAACAACTAACAATAAGCTGTTTGATATTCGGCTTCGGGCAGTAACGACAAATTCATGTGAAACTATTTCGGCTCCTGTTACCATTACTGTTTTTCCTGGTACCCGATCTGGTTTCATTTCAACCAATTATTCGCCCTTCAATGATAACTGTTCTCCACAAACCGTAAACTTCACTGTGGATACCGAAACTCAGGCATTGAATCCATTGGAGTACCGGTGGCGGATAAGCGACAATACTGGAGTGATTGATGATATCAGTTCGGGCACTACTCCAGCCTTTAGTTACCTGTTCAACAATTCAACACAGTCACTGAAGGATTATAACGTGATGCTGATCACGACCCTTGCTTCCGGATGCTTTGGAGATTCAACCCGCACGATCCGCATTAGCCCGGTTCCATCATCGTTGTTTACACTAGACACCCTTCAGTTTGACTGCAATGTGATGCGCGTAAATCTGGAAGCGATCCAAAAGGGATTATCATCCTACCATTGGGTGATTAAGGAAAATGGAATCACAACGGTCGATGCCACATCGTCAAATGATCAGCTTGAGCATGTTTTCACCAGATCAACGACAACCGATATTTCTGTTCAGTTCACTCTGGATACTGAGAATTTTGCCAATTGCCAGAGTGTAATTTCAAATCAATTACTTATGGTCCCCATAAAGGATAACATCAATACTTCGTTCACAGTAACCCCAATTAGTCAATCCCTTCCTTCATCCACAGTTTCAATTACAAATACAACCAATCCCGGTCCATGGAACTATCAATGGGATTTTGGAGATGGGACATCTTCCACCGATCCAAACCTAAGTTCACACTTGTATGGTACCTACGGAGTTTACACAATCCAACTTACTGTAACTAACAATGTTTGTATTGAAACGAAGATCCAGCAGGTGGAGATTTTGGCTATACCTCCGGTAGTGGATTTCATATACGATCCACCCTCGGGTTGTGCTCCTCTCACCGTAAATTTTACCAACTTGTCTCAGTTTGCCGATCCGGCCACCTATCAATGGAATTTTGGTGACCAGATTACATCTCAGGCTATCAGTCCAACACACACCTATTACCAACCGGGGAAGTATTCAGTATCCCTATCAGCATCTAACATCACCGGGCAAACGGTTACTGAAAACAAGCAAGCAATAATAGAAGTATTTCCCCGACCTGATGCTGAATTTGAAATCAAACCAAAGCTGGTGTACATCCCGGGAGGGATTTTGTATACAAATAATCGGAGTTTTGAGGCAACCCGTTTTGAGTGGGACTTTGGTGACGGCACAATTACAACAGAATATGAACCTGAGCATAAATACAAAAATGAAGGTTTCTACACAATTAAGCTGGTAGCCTACAATGAATATGAATGCAGTGATTCCACCATTCAGGAAAACACAGTCAAGGTAGAGAAAGGCGGACAGGTCTTGATACCCAATGCCTTTTCTCCTAATCAAACCAGTGCCGGAAGTGGAGGCGGGGTCAGTGATGGTAAGAATGATGTGTTCCTTCCGCTTACGCGGGGCGTAGTCGAGTTTGAATTAACGATCTTTAACCGATGGGGCGAATTATTATTTGAAAGTCGCGATCCCGATTACGGCTGGGATGGTACCTATAAAGGTAAATTGTGTCAGCAGGATGTGTACATCTATAAGCTTGCTGCTTCCTATGAGACAGGTGAAAAGATTGTGAGGGTAGGAGATGTAAATCTGATCCGGTGATGAAAAGACTAATTACTTGTTTGATATTCTTGAACATGTGGCTTTCATTATGGGCACAGGATCCTCAATTCTCACAGTATTATGCGGCCCCGCTTTATCTGAATCCGGCCTTCACGGGTACCACACAGGATCATCGCTTTATTGCTAACTACCGAAATCAATGGCCTAATGCAGCGCGAGGCTTTGTAACCTATGCCTTTTCGTACGATTATAATTTATATCAATACAATAGTGGAATTGGGTTTATGGCTACCGTAGATCAGGCTGGAACTGCTGGGATGAAATCATCTCAATTGAATTTTCTTTATTCCTACAAGTGGAATATTTCCAGTAAGTGGGTGGTTTCGGCTGGACTGAATTTTGGATATGCATTTCGGTCGGTAGATATGAATAAGCTGGTATTTGGCGATCAATTGCAGTTTGATTCAGATGGCAATGTCCCAAGCGATGATCCGGCATTATACAATTTAAATACGACCAGTTATTTTGATTTTAATACCGGTGCTTTGATGTATAACAAGAACTTTTGGTTTGGATTTTCAGCGAGCCACCTGAATACCCCCAACCGCTCCTTGTTAAATGAGGAATCATTAATTCCAATTAAAACAAGTTTTCACGGAGGGGTTCGGATACCTCTTTATGCAGGTCCTTTCAAGAAAGATCATATTTCAGTTTTGTCTCCGTCATTTGTTTATAAACGGCAAGGCCAATTTGATCAATTGGATCTGGGTCTTCATTTCCTGTACGATCCGGTAATGATTGGTTTGTGGTACCGGGGTATCCCGATTCAACAAAATGTTAACGATAATATTAGTCAGGATGCTATTGTATTGGTATTAGGCTTTCAATTTGAGAAGCTTGAAATTGGTTATAGCTACGATTTCACGGTTTCAGAACTGGGACCCATGTCCGGGGGTAGCCACGAAATATCATTAAAATATAAACTGGGCATACAGATGCAGGCGAAGACGAAGAAAAAGGAAAAGTTTATTCCCTGCCCCACGTTTATCAAGAAATAGACTTTATTCCCTGCGTTCAACAATACGGATTACCTGGCCCCATAGGGTGATATGATAGTCGCGCATGAGTGCGGAATAAATTGCGCGTTCACAATTTGGAGTGGCGTGTATTGAATCAATTATATTAATGGAGTCACCAAACCCCGAGATTGTGTGATATGTTAGTCTTGGATGTCCGTGGAATAAATTACGTGAGCACAATTTGGCACGAAATGCATATACTGGATCAATTGTATTATCAAAGGGGTCGCCCAACCCCGCAGAGGTTTAATATTTGTAGCCACGGATGCACTCCGTGGTATAACGTATACACAAAAATAATCGCGCCAGGCAAAGATCAGATTAAGCATTCACACGTCTTGGCGTGAAACACCTACATTAAATATAGACCCCTAATTCGATCCCCCGAATTAACTTATTTATCCTGATTTTCCTTCTTACCTTTGAACTCATTTTTCAAGGTCGGGATGAATTTTAGTCGCCAACTGGAACAAGACAGCATTTTTAAGACAGTGGCCGGGGTAGCGAACCGTCTGGATTTACCAGCCTATGTGGTGGGTGGGTATGTGCGCGACTTATTGCTTAATCGCTCTAATAAAGACATTGATTTTGTGTGCCTGGGAAGTGGAATTCGACTGGCCGAACAGGTAGCTATTGAACTTGGGGGTGCTCAGGTTACTGTCTTTAAGAATTTTGGCACCGCGATGATTAAACTGGGGGATCGGGAACTGGAATTCGTAGGCGCCCGAAAGGAGTCTTATCGTGAAGATTCCAGAAAGCCACTGGTAGAGGATGGAACGCTTGAAGAGGATCAGTTGCGTAGGGATTTTACGATCAATGCGATGGCTATTAGTTTACAGAAGCTAAACTATGGTGAACTAATTGATCCGTTTGGGGGTGTTCAGCATCTGAAAGAAAAGCTGATCAAAACCCCGTTGGATCCCGCCATTACGTTTTCAGATGATCCACTCCGCATGATGCGGGCCATTCGTTTCGCGGCTCAACTTAACTTTGACATTGAAGCCGATACCTTTGAAGCCATCACTCAACATGCAAACCGCCTTTCAATCGTGTCGATGGAACGTGTCGTGGTGGAATTGAACAAAATCATTTTGTCGCCAGTGCCCTCATATGGGTTTAAACTCCTTTTTCAATCGGGTTTATTGAAACAGTTTTTTCCTGAACTGATTGCCTTGCATGGTGTAGAATATCAGGATAATAAGGCGCATAAGGATAATTTTTTTCACACCCTTCAGGTATTGGATAATGTTTCAAAAGTATCAGATGATCTTTGGTTACGGTGGGCCGCGATTTTACATGACATAGCCAAGCCGGCTACCAAGCGATTTGACAAGGAAGTAGGATGGACCTTTCATGGGCATGAAGATAAAGGAGCCCGCATGGTTCCTGGTATTTTTCGCAGGCTTAAATTGCCTTTGAATGAGAAGATGCTGTTTGTTCAAAAGTTGGTTCGTCTTCATTTGCGGCCGATCGCATTAGTTAAGGAGGTGTCAGATTCCGCAATTCGCAGATTACTATTTGAAGCGGGAGATGATATAGACGGCCTTATGAAGCTTTGCCGGGCCGATATAACTTCTAAGAACAACGACAAGGTTGCAAAGTATTTGCGAAATTTTGAGCAGGTAGAAAAAAAGATGATTGACTTAGAGGAGCGGGACAAGGTCCGGAATTTTCAGCCACCCATTTCGGGTGATGAGATTATCAAACTTTTTAACCTTATACCTGGCCCGATAATTGGAGAAATTAAGGAAGAAATTAAAGAAGCTATTCTGGAGGGTATCATTCACAACAACCGCCAGGAAGCGTATGAACTATTGTTGCGAATCGCAAACAGAAAAGGATTAACCCACGAAGTAAACCAGTGATATAAAATGAGAACCATTGTATTTGTTTTTTTAGCCATTAGCCTGAATGTTTCAGTAGCTCACTCACAAGCACAAAAGCCAGCTGTTAAAACAGACCCGGCTAAAACACAAACCTCGCAAAAGCAACAACCCGCCAAGCCAGCTGCAAATCCCTTGACCGAGCATTTCTATAAAAAATATGTAACGGCTATTCAATGGAGTGACTACGATGTGGCAAAGGATGCTTTGTATGATTTGATCATGGAAAATCCACAGAATGATTCTTTGATTTTTAATCTGGCATACTATTACTATGAAAATCAGAAATATGCGTCTGCTGTGTTGGTGTCGCAACAATTGTTGGCACGGAATCCTAAAAATACTGCAGCTCTGGAAATATCTGCGGTTGGGTATGAAGTAATGGGTGTGCCGGATCGCTCATTGCAGAATTATGAGAGCTTATACCTGCTCACTAATAACATTGGCACGCTTTATAAAATGTCTTTTTTACAATTTGATCTGAAGCGGTATGCTGAGTGTCTCGCTTCAATTGATGCTCTGTTGGCCAATAAGGATATCGATACGGTAAAGGTTGCATTTAATGATGTAGAGAATAAACCCAAAGAATACTCCATGAAAGTAGCCGTGCTTAACCTCAAGGGATTGGCGGTTCAGGAGCATTTGGGAGATAAAGAGGCCGCCAAAAAGCTATTTGAAGAGGCCTTAGCCATTGCCCCTGATTTTGTATTAGCCAAGCAAAATCTGGCCAAAGTTAAATAGCATGCAACCTTTTATTACCTGCCAGGTCTTTGGGGGTAGCTGATTTAGCTTGGAGGCCCAGGCAGTACATATCCATCATGATTTGATTGACCGTTGCCGGCAAGGCGACCGGGATGCGTATTACAGGCTTTACAAGCTTTATTCCAGAAGCATGTACAACGTAGGCTTTCGGATCGTTAACAATACTGAAGAAGCGGAGGACGTGCTTCAGGATGCGTTTATAAGTGCTTTTAACAACCTGGGTAGCTACCGGGGGGATTCAACCTTTGGTGCCTGGCTAAAGCGAATTGTCATTAACAAGGCAATTAATTATTTGAATAAGCGGAAGCCAGAACGCATGCCTGAAGATGATCGCTTTGATGTAAAGGAAGAAGAGGAGGTTGATGTATTGGAAGGCTTTCCCTTTACGGTAGAAAAGGTGAGAGCAGCCATAGAGTCACTGCCAGATGGCTACCGTTCTGTGCTTTCTTTGTATCTTTTGGAAGGCTATGACCACGGTGAAATTACAGAGATTTTAGGTATTACAGAATCTACGTCAAAATCGCAGTTTAACAGGGCAAAAAAGAAATTAAAGGAACTTTTGGAGGGAGGTATTCAATGAAAGACTCACTTAAAAAATTCGTGGACGAACACCGGCAGGAGTTTGATCAACGCGAGCCATCACCCGATGCATGGATTCACATAAAGTCCAGGTTACCTGGTAAGCAGGTATCGTTGTGGAATAATGTTGTCGTTTGGCGGGTGGCCGCTATCCTCTTCCTGGGCCTTTCCGTATATTTTTTCAATACCCGAAATCTGTCAAAAACATCCCGTGAATCAGCCCAATTGCAAGGTGAATTTTCGGATCTGGAGAGTTTTTATAGTGAGCAAATAGAGGAAAAAGTTGAACTGATTAGTCACATCCAAAACTTTAGCGATGAAGAGCAGTTTACGCAGGACCTCGAAAAACTTGAGGCGATGTATCTTGTATTGCGAGAACAAATGAAATCACATCCATCCGAAAAGGTAAAAGATGCCCTCATTTTAAATTTATTGGTACGAATCGATTTGCTTAATCAGCAAATCGAATACATTGAAGATTCCAAAAAAGCTAAAAGTGAAACAGAAGAGTCCTCGGTATAAGAGTTAAAAATCTTCTTCGCTTTTCAATTCGAATGTATCCTTATTGCTGTCAAGTACCTTTGAGTTCTCGCATTTGAGCACGCGGGCCGGGAATCGTTTAATGAGCCCGTAGCTATGAGTAGCCATTAATACAGCGGTGCCGCTTTTATTGATTTGTTGAAATATTTTTAAAATGCCACTGGATACTTCGGGGTCCAGATTTCCTGTAGGTTCATCTGCAATCAGAATTAAAGGCTCATTGATCAAAGCCCGTGCAATCACTACTCGTTGTTGCTCACCACCGGAAAGTTGATGGGGCATCTTTTTCTCAACAGAACCTAATCCCACCTGCATTAATACTTCGGCCAGGCGGTTCTTCATTTTTGCATTGTCTTTCCAGCCGGTAGCCTTCATTACAAAGTTCAGGTTTTCTCCCACTGTGCGATCTGGAAATAACTGAAAGTCCTGAAAGATGATTCCAATTTTTCTCCTCAACAAGGGAACCTGGTGACTTTTAATTTCGCGAATGTTAAATCCGGCTACACTGATATCTCCGAGTCGCAAAGGAAGGTCAGCGTATAGAGTTTTTAATAATGAAGTTTTTCCAGATC
This sequence comes from Cyclobacteriaceae bacterium, assembly GCA_044229915.1. Lineage (GTDB taxonomy): Bacteria > Bacteroidota > Bacteroidia > Cytophagales > Cyclobacteriaceae > ELB16-189. Next base: position 21,367 of record JBGASB010000017.1, on the reverse strand, counting down.
CGGTTCGGCCAATAAGAAATGCAAATTCTCCTTTATCGATTTCAAAACTAATCTCATTCAGCACAGTATTGTGGTCCTGAAAGATGCTGGCTTCTTTTACACGAACAACCGGATCGGATGAAAACATGCTAATTCCTGATTCTAACATCCAAATTCGTAAATCGTAATTCTAAATTACCCATTTACCTTCTTGTGATCTGCTAAAAACTTCTCAAGTCCACTATCCGTGAGAGGATGCTTCAAGAGGGCCATGATTACATTGAGAGGACAGGTTGCCACATCAGCCCCAATTTCTGCGCACTTAATAAGGTGCATGGTATGACGCACGCTGGCTGCAAGAATTTCCGTGCCATAACCATAGTTATCATAGATAAGTCTGATTTGTCCGATCAATTCAAGTCCATCTTGTGAGATATCATCCAATCGGCCAATAAAGGGAGAAACATAACTGGCTCCGGCCTTGACAGCAAGTAATGCCTGGCCGGATGAAAATACAAGCGTGCAATTGGTACGGATGCCTTCGCTTGTAAATTTTTTAATAGCCTTAACACCTTCTTTAATCATAGGCACCTTAACCACAATTTTGTCGTCAATTTTGGCGAGCTCTTTTCCTTCCCGAATGATACCATCAAAATCAGTGGCAATAACCTCGGCACTCACGTTGTTATCTACAATATGACAAATGGCTTTGTAATGGGCCATGATTTTCTCTTTGCCGGAAATGCCTTCCTTAGCCATCAGCGAGGGGTTTGTAGTTACTCCATCCAATACGCCCAGGTCATAGGCTTCTTTTATTTCATTTAGATTGGCAGTGTCGATAAAGAACTTCATACGTAGTGGTTTTAATGCACCCAAAATTAACCCAAAAAACTAAAAAACCTTCCCTGGATTTGCCTGAGAAGGTTGATAAAAAGTGGCAAACCGAACATCGCACCGCTACAACCGCCTACCCTTGCTACCTTCCGGTCCTGGGGGAGTTCAGCAGGAGCTGGTCGTGCCGATTTGCCGGGTCAAAATTAGTAAAATAGTTGACACCAATTCAAAGTTATGCGAGGCCTGACAAATAAAGATTAAACTCAAGCGCATTTACCTCCATAAATCCATCGGCTTTCAAATCCTCAAAAATCTCCGCATCAAATTCTAAATCCCGGATTTGAACTCCGTCTTTTTCAACTGTTATTTCGGAACCCTTTAAGTGGATTGGATTAACCTTGACGAGAATTTTTGCCCCATCGGCCTCCTTTTTAAAATATTGATGTACGATATTGTTTTCTTTTCCCATAAATGTCAGCGCAAGGTATAAATCCCCGGCAAATTCCCGAACGGTTAGAAACACCGCGATTGCGGCTAAACCGACTTCGTTACGAAGATGCGGAAGAAATCTTTTATACCTATGCGAGCAAGCCGGAATGCACGCGATTTGTTACCTGGCCAACGCACCAAACGGTTAAGGATACCCGCGAGTATCTGGGGCGAACGATTTCAGGGTGGGAGCAGGGAATTGATTTTTCATATAGTATCCGGCTAATTGCCAATGACCGATTGATCGGTAGTTGTGGTTTTCTGAATGATGCTGGTAAAATTCAGATTGGCTATATCCTGGGGCCACTTCATTGGAAAAAAGGATATGCCACCGAAGCCACACGTAAATTGATTGAGATGCTAAGATCTCAACACGGGGTTTTTCGCATTGGATCATTTGTTGATGCTGAGAATCTGGCATCAGCCAACGTATTATTAAAAGCAGGTATGCAGTCTGAGGCAGTACTAAGCGAGTGGTGTCGGTTTCCTAATCAGGGCAATGAACCAAGGGATTGCGTTCTTTTTAAGCTCTTATAGATCCAGAACTTTGGGATGACCGAATTTATTAGTAAGATTTGGTGGATAGTAAACCCTTTACTATACTTGCCCCATAAATTCAAATTTACTCAATGGGAAGGGGCGATAAAAAAACAAAAAAAGGCAAACGGACGATAGGTTCATTTGGTGTTTCAAGAAACAAAAACAAGATCAAGGCAAGATTGAAGCGAGTTGCTTCTAAAAAGCCTCAGGTGGCAACAGTGGTAGCAGAAGCCAAACCCAAAAAAGTAGCCCGTAAAAAGGCTGACGCTTAACAATGATTGGTAGCATTCATATGGCATGGTGGTGGCACAAATCGAATTTCGATATGTGAGCAGCCTTGCTATGTAATATTTTATTGCCGAAGGCCCGCTGTTCACAGCGGGCCTTCTTATTTATATAGTCGTCATACCGCTTACTGCGGTCAGACGACTTAAGAAAACGAAACAGAATGAACTATAAACTAAAAACATATTCCAAACGCCTGCTGGCCGACACGATCACCCCGGTTAACATTTACCTTAAACTCAGAGATGTTTTTGCGGGTAGTATTTTATTGGAGAGTTCTGATTACCACGGCAATGAAAATAGCTTGTCATTTATTTGTTGTGATCCGATGGCAACATTTAGGGTTGCCGATGACAAGGCGGAAATCAGGTATCCCGGTAAGGAGATTCAAAGAATTGGAATAAGCAAAACCCGTAAAGTAGCTGAATTACTGGAACAATTCCGGAACTCCTTTCATCCGGACTCCACTGTGCACTCCAAATATCCACATGATGGACTCTTTGGTTATATGGCATATGATTCCGTGCGGTATTTTGAAGACCTGGGTATTCAGAAAACAGAGGAAGGTTTGCCAGACTTGATTTACTCCATGTACAGGTATGTTATTGTTGTTGATCACTTCTTCAATGAAATGACGTTGTTTGAACATCAACTTGATGAAGGTAAGGAGAGTACTCTAGGTAGGCTTGAGCAGCTGATTTACAATAACCTTATCACAACATTTAAGTTTAGACAGTCAGATGAAGAGAGGTCTAACTACACGGACCAGCAATTTTTGGAAATCATAGAAAAGGGTAAACAGCATTGTTACCGGGGCGATGTTTTTCAAATTGTACTTTCAAGAAGGTTTACAGCAGGGTTTAGGGGCGATGAGTTCAATGTGTACAGAGCGCTGCGATCGATCAATCCATCCCCTTATCTTTTCTATTTTGATTATGGGAACTTTAAGTTGTTCGGATCCTCTCCAGAGGCACAAATTCAAATTAAAAATGGGAAAGCACATATCTTTCCTATAGCCGGAACGTTTCGCAGGTCCGGCAATGACCTCGAAGATGCACAACTGGCAGAAAAACTTTCTGCAGACGAGAAAGAGAATGCTGAACATATAATGCTGGTGGATTTGGCACGCAACGATATGAGTCGAAATGCAGAAGCGGTACACGTTGAAGTATTTAAGGAGATCCAATATTATTCACATGTGATTCATCTGGTCTCTAAAGTAACGGGCACACTGGATCCAACAACATCAGTAATTCAAATGGCAGCGGACACATTTCCTGCGGGTACTTTGTCAGGAGCCCCTAAACATATGGCCATGAAGTTGATCAATCAATATGAAAATGTGAATCGCGGGTTTTATGGCGGAGCTATAGGCTTCATTGGCTTTGACGGTTCATTTAATCATGCGATCATGATTCGAACCTTTTTAAGCCGGGATAATAAATTGATTTACCAGGCTGGGGCCGGTGTGGTGTCAAAATCAAATTCAGAAAGTGAATTACAGGAAGTGAATAATAAACTAGAGGCATTGCGTAAGGCCTTGATTTTAGCTGAGAAAATCTAAGTATGAAGATTTTAGTATTAGATAACTACGACTCGTTTACTTATAACCTGGTACACATTATCCGGGCAAATGGGTTTTTATTGGATATTTATCGCAATGATAAAATCCGCCTGGAGGAAGTGAAGACGTATGATAAAATCCTGCTTTCTCCAGGACCGGGCATACCCGATGAAGCAGGAATCATGAAACAGTTGATTCAGGAATACGGACCGACAAAAAGTATTTTGGGGATTTGTTTAGGACACCAGGGTATTGCTGAGGTGTACGGAGCTTCCTTATACAATATTCCTAAGGTATTGCATGGGGTAACTTCAGTGGCCGAAGTGAAAGTTAATGATTATCTCTTTACTGACGTCCCTGAAAAATTTCAGGCAACTCATTATCACTCCTGGGCTGTATTACCTGAGAGTATGACTGCTGATCTGGAGATTATCGCAACGAATAATGAAGGCTTGATTATGGGGTTAAGACATGTGCGTTATGATGTGCGGGGATTGCAGTTTCATCCTGAATCCATCATGACTCCTGAGGGACCTAAAATGATAAAAAACTGGTTGAACAATTAAATCGGAATCGCCCTGACTTTCAGACTTCTTATGAAACAAATCTTGACGGAATTAATTGAACATCGCTCACTTACCAGGGAAACTGCCCGCCAGGTATTGGTGGATTTGGCCTCGGCAAAGTTCAATTTGAGCCAAACCGCTGCTTTCATGACGGTTTATATGATGCGCAGTATTACCGTAGATGAGTTGCAGGGTTTTCGTGATGCCATGTTGGAGTTATGTATTCCGGCCCGGTTCGATCAACCTGTGATGGATGTTTGTGGTACCGGTGGCGATGGAAAAAACACGATCAATCTTTCAACCCTCTCCTCATTTGTGGTAGCAGCTGCCGGCCAACCTGTTGCTAAACACGGAAATTACGGAGTCTCATCGGCCTGTGGATCTTCGAACTTGTTGGAATACTTTGGATATAAATTCACAAACGATGTTGACGAATTGAAACGAAGCCTCGACCGTTCCAATATCTGTTTTATGCACGCCCCGTTGTTTCATCCTGCCATGAAGAATGTAGCACCCATCCGCAAAGAGTTAGGGGTGAAGACATTCTTTAATATGCTGGGGCCCATGGTAAATCCAGCTTTTCCAACCCGACAATTAGTAGGGGTATTTAGTCTTGAACTAGCCCGGCAGTATGGATACCTCTATCAAAATACAGAAAAAGACTTTGTTATTATCCACTCGCTGGACGGATATGATGAGGTTTCTCTTACGTCACCATTTAAATTCTTCTTTAATGAAGGAGAACGACTGGCCGAGCCATCTGATCTCGGCTTACCCGTGATTAACTACGAGGATATTAAAGGGGGTGCTACCGTGCAGGAATCAGCTACACTCTTTATGAATGTACTGGCAGGCAAAGGCACGGAACCTCAAAACGCAGCGGTAATTGCAAACGCAGCTATGGCTTTATATTGTGTTGACAGAAATGCAGGACTAAAAGCTGCCGTAGTAAAAGCTACGGAGTCACTCAAGTCAGGCAAGGCATTGGAGGCTTTTAATAAATTAATGCAATAGATGAACATTCTGGACGAAATTATTCAGTATAAATTCAAAGAGGTTGAAGCGCGAAAAGCTTTGTATCCAGTGAAATTGTTGGAGCAAAGTAAGGAGTTTCAATCTCCCGGAGTATCTCTAAAGGAATATATTCAGCATCCGGAAAAAACAGGTATTATCGCAGAGGTAAAACGTAAATCCCCCTCGAAAGGAATAATTAATTCCAACGTTTCGGTTCAACAAATTTCGGTAGGCTATGTGCAGGCGGGTGTTTCAGCATTATCAGTACTCACCGATTCAAATTTCTTTGGAGGTAGCAATGAAGATCTGATAACTGCCCGAAAATTCAATACATGTCCAATTTTGCGCAAAGATTTTGTGGTGGATGAATATCAGCTCATTGAAGCTAAATCCATCGGAGCCGATGCAATATTGTTGATTGCTGCGGCACTGGAGCCAGCACGCCTCCGGGCTCTGGCAAAAACAGCCCGGTCACTGCAGTTGGAAGTTTTGATGGAGGTTCATAATGAAATCGAACTACTCGAAAATCTAACCGCAGAGGTTGATTTAATTGGGGTAAATAACCGGGACCTGAAAACATTTAAAATGGATCTAACTATCTCAAGGCAATTGTCATGTAAAATTCCAGCCGGATTTGTGAAAGTGTCGGAAAGTGGAATTGAGAATCCGGAAACAATCATGGATTTGAAAAAATATGGATACCAGGGATTTCTTATGGGGCAGAATTTTATGCAACGTAGTCAACCAGAGAAAGCATGCCAGGAATTTGTGAATGAATTGAAACGATTGGAAATGAAAAAAGTTGAATGAGGGAACACTCAACGATAAAGATTAAAATCTGTGGTATGAAGGATCCTGCAAACATCGAAGCGGTGAGTGCATTGACTCCGGATTATATGGGATTTATTTTCTATGAGAACACGCCTCGTTTTGTAGGCCGTGAATTTAGCCTTCCCAATAATTTCCCGGCTTCGATTAAGCGTGTTGGAGTTTTTGTGAATGAATCCATCGCTGTGATCTTAAATAAAGTAAAGCATTACCGTCTGGATTTTGTTCAGCTGCATGGAGATGAATCCGTAGGGCTTTGTAATAAATTAAATCATGAGGGAATCTCAGTGATTAAAGTTTTCCGCGTAAGCGATGATTTTGATTTTACAACCACAGAAGAATTTGAAGATGTTTCGGAGTACTTTCTGTTTGATACGAAAGGAAAGAAGTATGGCGGTAATTCAGAAAAATTCAATTGGCAGGTGTTGAAAAAATATAATCAACGCGTGCCGTTCTTTCTAAGTGGTGGAATTAAACTGGATGACGTAAAGGAAATATGGCAATTAAAAAATCTTAATCTCCACGCCATCGATGTCAATAGTGGAGTCGAACAATCTCCAGGTATGAAGGATTTAAATAAAGTCTCATTGATCATTAATAAAGTAAGAGTATGAACTTTCAAGTAGATCATCGCGGTTATTACGGGCAGTTTGGGGGTGCCTACATTCCCGAAATGCTTTATCCGAATGTGGAGGAACTTCGGGAAAGGTATTTGGATATCATTTATGAGCCGGGATTTCAATCGGAATTTAATGACCTGCTCAGAACCTATGTAGGAAGACCAACGGCATTATATCTCGCCAAACGATTGTCCGAAAAGTACAAGGCAACTATTTATCTGAAGCGAGAAGACCTGTGCCATACAGGAGCTCATAAGATCAATAATACCATAGGCCAGATTCTATTAGCTAAACGATTGGGCAAGCAAAAGATAATAGCCGAAACCGGGGCTGGCCAGCATGGTGTTGCCACAGCAACTGTATGCGCCTTAATGGGTATGGAGTGTATTGTTTACATGGGTAAACTCGATATGGAACGGCAACGGCCGAATGTGGAACGGATGCGAATTCTGGGTACTAAGGTGGTACCGGCCTTATCGGGAAACATGACGTTAAAAGATGCGACCAATGAGGCCATGCGCCATTGGATAAACCACCCAACGGATACTCATTACATTATTGGATCAGTCGTGGGCCCCCATCCTTATCCCGATATGGTAGCCCGCTTTCAGTCCGTGATTAGCGAAGAGATCAAAAAACAATTACAACACGAGATAGGTAATCCGTACCCTGATTATGTGCTGGCATGTGTGGGAGGCGGTAGTAATGCAGCAGGAGCATTTTATCATTTTCTTTCGGATGAGCATGTGAACCTGGTGGGGGTGGAGGCAGCCGGTAAAGGTATTGATAGCGGAGAATCAGCAGCTACTACCGCCCTGGGTAAGCCTGGAGTATTGCATGGGAGCAAAACACTGCTTATGCAAACGGAAGATGGTCAGGTAATAGAGCCCTATTCAATTTCAGCGGGGTTAGATTATCCTGGTATTGGCCCCATACATGCTCATTTGTTTGAGGTGGGTCGGGTAAAATTTGTAAGTGCTACGGATGATGAGGCGATGAATGCCGGTATTGAACTAAGCCGGATGGAAGGAATAATTCCTGCGATTGAGTCAGCGCATGCCGTAGCTGCCTTGGGTAAAATGGAATTAAATCCTGATGATGTAGTGGTCATTAATTTGTCGGGCCGGGGTGATAAGGATTTGGAAACCTATATTCGTTGGGGTAAGTATTAAAAATTGAAATTCAAGATGCGGACATTTTTTAAAATTGGTACAGCAGTTCTATTTCTTTTGGTGGGATGTAATTCTTCGAAGAAAGAAACGATCGACCCTATTGCTTACAAACAGGAGATTGATCAGTGGCATCAGAAAAGAATAGATGAACTGAAGGGCGAATCAGGTTGGCTTAACCTGGCGGGACTGTACTGGTTAAAGGAAGGGATTAACACTTTTGGTAGTGATAAATCGAATGACCTGGTTTTTCCGGAAGGAAAGATTGCCCCAAGGGCAGGTTTCTTCCTGGTAAAGAACGGAGTCGTTCAGATGAATGTAATGGCCGATGTAAAAGTTATGAAGGATAGCCAGATAGTTAAAGGGGAAATTATTTTTCACCCCGACTCTTCAAAAAATGCTACTCTTACTCATGGGTCATTGCAGTGGTTTGTGATTAAACGTGATGATCAGGTCGGAATCAGGTTAAGGGATTTGCAAAGCCGGGTAGTAGAAGAGTTTTCAGGTATCGGGCGATATGATGTTGATCCGGAGTGGCGGGTGGAAGCAAATCTTGAAGTATCCTCAACCCCCAGAAGAATAAGTATAACGAATGTGCTGGGACAAACTACCGATCAGGTTTCTCCAGGTACATTAGTATTTGAGATTGATGGCAAAACGTACAAGTTGGATGCCTTGGAAGGTAACAAAGAAGAATTGTTTATCATCTTCGGTGACTCCACGAATGAAAAGGAAACATATCCAGCCGGTCGGTATTTGTATGTTAAAATTCCGGATGCCAGTGGGAAGACAATACTTGATTTTAATAAGTCGTACAACCCGCCTTGTGCGTTTACTCCGTTTGCAACCTGCCCATTGCCGCCATCGCAAAATGTATTGCCGATAGCTATCGGGTCTGGAGAAAAAAATTATAAAGGGGCACACTAACGCTATGAAAAATCGCATTACCCAACTTTTTGATCAAAAGAAGAAAAACATTCTCTCGGTTTTTTTTACAGCTGGTTTTCCATCTTTACAAGACGCTGCTGCAATCGCTATTGAGTTAGAGGCAGTTGGTGTGGATATGATTGAGATTGGAATTCCGTTTTCTGATCCCATTGCCGATGGCCCCACCATTCAGGAAAGCAACAAGATAGCGCTTGATCAGGGAATGAATGTCCCGCTGCTATTAAAACAAGTAGCGGAATTGCGGCCTCAAATTAAAATGCCTGTTGTACTGATGGGGTATCTCAATCCTGTAATGCAGTATGGTATGGAAAAATTTTGCAAGGATGCGGCCCGGGCTGGTGTAGATGGCTTGATTCTCCCGGATCTTCCGCTTGAGGAGTATGTAACTCACTATAAAGATTTAACGGAATCACTAAATCTCAGCGTTTCGTTTTTGATTTCACCTACTACCACAGAAAAACGGATCCGGCAGATTGATTCCCTGAGTACGGGGTTCATTTATGCAGTTTCGTCTTCAAGCACGACAGGAGCCAGAACTGAATTTTCGGATGAACAGTGTGCCTATTTCAAACGACTTAAGGAAATGCAGCTAAAGCATCCTTGTCTTATTGGCTTCGGTATTTCAAATCGCAAAACCTTTTCACAGGCATGTGAATTTGCCGCGGGAGCTATTGTTGGAAGTTCATTCATTACAACCCTTAAAACCAGTAAAGATCTAAAGACTGACATTTCTGAATTTGTCCGTTCATTGCTTCCATAATATAGGTATCCCTATTAAATCACGCCTCTTTAAGAATAAAAAAATGTCGTCATTAGGGGGTTAATGTTTTTATCTATGTTTATCTTAATCAGATGCATTACAGAACCCCGTAGGGGTTTAATATTTGTAGCCACGGAATCCGTGGAATAATTTGAAGTAAAACCATCGCGCCACAGCAGAGATTAAATTAAATTTCCACAACATCTTGGCTCGAAAGACGATCATTTAATAGACCAGGCATAATGTGTTTATCTTCTTAAGAAATATTAAAATATCGGTCCTGCGATTTATATAAATAGAAAGCCCCGGCAATTTGTCGGGGCTTTCTACTGTTTAACAACCTTCGAGTGGAGCACACGTCATTTTAATACAGGCAGGTTCTTTAAAGAGCCTCAAAGATCGTGTGTGTTCGCTGGTTGCTTTGATTGCCAACTATTTCATTTAATGAACTGCAATTTCCTTTCTGGGTGGCACTTTGGTAAGTACTTTCTTACCTAGTTGCAACTTCAGAATCCCATTTTCATAGTTAGCAACGATTTTCTCATCACTTACGTTTTCCGGAAGGGTGAACGAACGTGCAAAAGATTGATAGTTGAATTCTCTGCGCGTAAAGTCTTTCTCTTTTTCTTCTTTTTCAACTTTGTGTTCAGCAGAAATATTGAGGACTCCATTTTCTACTGCGATCACAAAATCTTTTTTCTCCATTCCTGGAACAGCCACTTCTACCACAAATTCTTTTTCTTCTTCAGAAATGTTTACAGGTGGTAGCATGGGTACGGATGATTTCAGCAGGTCGCTGTCAAAGAAGTAACGATCCGTATCAAAGAAGTCGGTCAACCATCTTTCATTTAGTAAAGATGGGAAATTCGATTTTTTCATCAGTTTCATATAACCCTCCTTTTTTTAATTGATAATTAAAGATACTGTATTCATATACCCGAAAACCATGATTAACATCCATAAGAGCCAATGATTTTTGTCAGAATTGGCATTGGTGATTCGTGGTATATAGAAATAATTTTTTACTGCAGGTTGAACGATTGTTTTACTTTTTACACATCAAATATTTTCACCCGATCCAGGCTATAAAATATTTATATTTGAATGTTTCTAAAGTAGCAAAATGGCCGGAAGAATTGCCCAGAATGCAGAACTCGTTAAGCCTGTGGATATTAATGTCCTCTGGAGGGCCTATGAGCTAATGCAGGTGGCTAAATGCCTGACCGATACGTATGAAGATCATAGGGATGTTTGCGATAAATATGTCCACAGCACCTCGCGCGGCCACGAGGCTATTCAGTTGGCAACCGGGCTGCAACTAAAAGAGTATGATTACGCGGCACCCTATTATCGCGATGAGGCCATGTTGTTGGGTATGGGTCTGGAGCCCTATGAGTTGATGCTGCAATTAATGGCGAAACGGGATGACCCATTTTCAGGCGGACGAACCTATTATAGCCACCCTTCTCTGAGAAGGGCAGGATTTCCCACTATTCCACACCAAAGTTCGGCAACGGGCATGCAAGCGATCCCGGCTACCGGCATGGCACATGGGTTGGCTTATCTTGAGTCGCAAAAACTAATCAAGCGTAATCAGAAGTCAATTGTTTTGTGTTCACTGGGTGATGGTTCAATCACTGAGGGGGAGGTCGCTGAAGCTTTTCAGATGGCGGTGTTGAAAAAACTGCCAATCATTTTTCTCGTGCAAGATAATGATTGGGGTATCTCTGCCTCTGGTAAGGAGATGCGGGCAATGGATGCGTATGAATATACGGCCGGGTTTAAAGGGCTTGAGCGAAGAAGGGTAGATGGATCAGATTTCACCAAAAGTTATTTGGCCCTGGAAGAGGCTATTGGGTATGTAAGATCAAATCGATCACCCCTATTGATTCATGCTTCATGTCATTTATTGGGTCATCATACTTCGGGTGTACGGAAGGAATGGTATCGGGGCGGGGATTTGAAAGAGCAGGCTAAAAGAGACCCCATTTTTATTTTGGAAAAGCAATTACTTGAAGAAGGAGCTTTGGCTACAGAGTTGGAAAATGTAAGGAAGCGAGCAGTGGAAAAAGTCAACGCTGATTATAAGCGAGCGCTGGCTTCAGCAGATCCTGACTCCAGTGATTTTGCTTCTCATGAATTTGCAGTAACTCCGGTTGTAGAAGAGAAAGGAATCCGGTCACCTCAAGGCGGTGAAAAGACTTTAATGGTGGATGCTGCGCTTCACGCCATGGATGAAATATTGAAAGAGTACCCGGAAGCTTTGTTTTATGGTCAGGATGTTGGCAGGAGATTAGGCGGTGTATTTCGCGAGGCAGCCACGCTTGCCCAGAAGTATGGCGATGAACGTGTTTTCAATACTCCGATACAGGAAGCGTATTTGGTGGGTTCCACAGCGGGCATGTCGGCAGTAGGTGCAAAGCCAATCGTGGAAATCCAGTTTGCCGATTACATCTGGCCGGCCATGAACCAGTTAGTGGAAGAGTTGTCGAAGAGCTGCTATCTTACCAAAGGAAAATTTCCTATACAATCATTGATTCGGGTACCCATTGGTGCGTATGGAGGAGGAGGGCCGTATCACTCCGGTAGCATTGAATCTACCCTGCTTACGATTCGGGGAATAAAGGTAGTCTATCCATCTAACGCTGCCGATATGAAAGGGTTGATGAAAGCTGCCTTTCTTGATCCTAATCCTGTTATCATGTTAGAACATAAAGGATTGTATTGGAGTAAAGTTCCGGGCACAACCGAGGCCAGGACAATAGAACCGGATGCGGATTATGTAATTCCCTTAGGGAAAGCAAGAATTGTTCAGGAAGCATTAACTGATAAAATCCAATCAGGAGAGTCGGCAGTTGTTATTACGTATGGAATGGGGGTTTATTGGGCCCGGGAAGCATCAAGAAAACTTCCGGGGCAAGTGGAGGTTATGGATTTACGAACCTTGAACCCGATTGATTGGGAGGCGATTACCACGTCTGTCAAAAAACATGGACGAGCTTTTGTGTTAACGGAAGAGCCCTTGATGAATTCCTTTGCTGAATCGCTGGCAGGTAGAATTTCAAAAGAGTGTTTTCAATTTCTCGATGCCCCGGTGTGGACATTAGGAGCAGTTAATTTACCGGCCATTCCATTAAACATTGAATTGGAAAGAATGATGTTACCCAATCCTGAAAAGGTAAAATCAGAATTAGAGAAACTCCTTCACTATTAATGAAGCAGTGAATCAATCTCCTTTCTGGGTTTAGGCTTTTTTCTTTTCTCTTTGGTACTCTTCCCTTTCTTAGCCTCTTTAATATCATGCTCAATTGTATACCCGATCGACAAGGAAATTATTTGTTCCGTTGCCTTAAGACTATCTCGGAAACCAGGCTGGGATGTGTAAGCACTGTTTTTATTTCCATACTGTATTAATCCGTACGAATAACGTAATTCAATCACCACATCATGATTTTTGCGAATAGGAGCATCAACGCCCAAGCCGATATCAAATCCAACCAGCCATCGGTTGGTTTCTTTCAGGTACATCTCATCCGGTTTAATCAAAGGCACTTCACTTAGCGGACCTAACACAACTGAATAATCATATGACTCAGTACCCGTTACATTTCCTTTGCCACCCAGCCAGTAACTTAATCGGGGACCGGCATTGAAAAACCAATGACCTGGAATATGTTCCCCCCATTTAACCGGAAATGACTTTCGTGCAAGAATCCCAAAATCCAGAAATTGATAGGAAGCATTATTTAATGAGCTATCAGTGTTGAATTTAATTTTCCGGCCTCTTTGTGAAAATCCGATTTCACTTTGAATGGAGTAATTTTTTTTTAGTGGATAATTGATCAAACCTGTCCCTGCAAAACCAAACTTGTTTTCGCTTGAGAATTCACTTTTGTCATCCGCATCCAGAAATGTGGTTTGTGATACAGTACTTCCCCCCTTTAGTCCCCAAATAAGTTTTTGTGAAAAGCCTATCGGGCCTGAAAGTATCGAAAGTAGCAATATAAATGTGAGACTCCTGTTCATCGTCCTAAATGAGATCATTCAAATTAAAAAGGATACCCGATCCCTACATTAAAAATTACCGGTTCTTTATCTGTGCCAAAGGGCTTAAAGAACTTGATTTTGTCAAGTACAAATCGGTCGCCCTCCTCTCTTCCCGGATCATAGACCTTAAGGCCCATATCCAATCGGAGCAGTAGAAAAGAGAAATCAAACCGGAGACCAAATCCAGTACCTACCGCTATTTCTTTTATGAAACCCCTCCCGAACTTCGAATTACCCTGCCAGGGCGCTTTATTGTCCCCAGCCTGAGAAGTTGTAATTTGATTAAATGTCCATACGTTTCCGGCATCTACGAAAATAGCGCCATTAACAAAACCGAATAACTTTTTTCTTAACTCAATGCTGCCTTCCAATAGGATGTTTCCTGGCTTTTCATAACTATAATCAAACAATCCGTCTTTCGTGGGGTCATCACTTAGGTTAGGAGGCACGCTGCCGATCCCCAACCTGCGTGGCAACCAGGCGCGAACGCTGTTACTTCCCCCGGCAAAGAAGTATTTTTCATAAGGCAAAACTTCGTTGGAACTATAGGCATATCCAACGCCCCCATTTAGACGATAGGAGAGAATTGTATTTTTATCAATCACTTTACTTCTGCGCCCATCCACACTTAACCGAACATATTGATAGAGTTCAAGTCCGCGGTCAGTGATGTACCCCGGTTCGGCAAAGTTAAATAAGGTACCACCCGATTCTGCTTGCATTCTGAGCAAGTGTGAAGTTCGCTCCGTATTTCCGTAGTTGTCCGGATTCCAGGTAACTGCAAAGATCATACTGCTTACGAATGAGGGATTGAAGGAATTTTTCAGATTGTTGCCTTCATTTTCCTGTAAGTCGGTAAGCAAGGCATTGAACGCACTATCCAGCGTGGATCGAATAACGTTCAGGTTAATTAGAGTAAAAGAATAATTTGTTCTTTGTTTGTTCTGCCAGGTATAGGTATCGGATACGGTTGTAATGGATCGAGTGTACTCAGGTCGATCAGTGTAAGTATAACCGGCCAACAACCTGGTTCGCGGGTTGAATTTTGCCAACCGGAATTCTGTCTTTTCATTAAAGGGAAATAGAAACTGGGGAAAGGTGATGCTTCCATTTACATTGGCTTCGGTACTTTTATAAAAATTATTCTGATCGGTAGCTGAGGCTACTCCCTCAAAACCAAACCGGCCGCTGATTTCAGCAATTTCCATCCCGCCAAAAAGATTTCGCTTCTTTAGGTTGGTGCTAATGTATGGCCCCGGGAATCCCTGGGTCATGGTAAGACCTGCTTCGTTCGACCACGAGTATTTATTTAATGGACTACAAAAGATATTGCCAATGAATTTCCCTCCCGAAGAATCATAATTCATGTTAATGAATTTGAATATATCAAGATTGGCAAGTTGTCGTTGGGTATCAAAGGATTGTGTGCGGCTATACAAGCTGTCCTTATGAATAAAAACCCGTTGCGCCAACAACTTCTTACTGTATTCACTTCTGAAATAATTAAAAGTGATGTTGTACTTACCTACCGATTGACGCTTAAGGCTATCCGTTGTATTGACAGCCGCATCGGTGGTAAATGTAACGGAGTCTAAATAGAAAATTTTATGCGAATCCCTGCGAGGTGGATTCTTGATTTCAATTTGTAGCGCCACGTGGTAACTTCCCTGATAGGAGGTATCGACTTCGAACTCCACATATTGCCGGGTGAAATCATAGTAACCCAGGTCACGCATTTGCAAATCAATTCGCTCGCGTTCTTTATTTAGTTTACTTTGATCATACCGATCATTTATTTTGATTAAGCTCAGACTTTGTGTAGTCTGAATGATCGAGTCAACTTTCGTATCAGGGATCAGGTAAAAAATGGTATCATACAAATAGGGCCTGCGCGGTTCAATCTGATAGATTACGTTTACCCTTTTTTTATATTCCTGGGTGCGATAACTGACTTTATTCCGGAAATAACCCCGGTTAAACAAATAGTCACCAAGTTTACTTTGAGTACCCTCCAGGCTTGCGGTATCAAATACGGCAACGGCTTCGCCCCATTGCATAAAGAGGTTTCCATTTTCGATTTTTCCATCAAGTACATTGATTTTTTCCTGCTTCCGATACTGGAGCGAGGCTACCTTTTTCTGATTTTTTGTTGCTGCTATTTTCTTATCAAACTTCGTTTCCGTCTGTACTTTCTTGTCAATAAATTTTTGTTGATTATATCGATTTTTGCCTACTTCATGCATCCACACCAGCGAGTTGATGGGTAATCCGAATAGTCTTCGGTTTACTTTTTTTACATACAAATCAGACAGGCCTTCTTTATTAAATCCTTTAGGTGCCTGAATTGTTTGGCGGTATAATAACTTTTGATTTTCTTGGAGATACCGGGTACCCAGACAGCCACTCAGTAGCCAGGGTAGTAAAATATAGACAATTCGTTTCAGTTTATTCACTATGATCTCCAAAGCCAAAATTAAGCAAATCAAAGCCTTGCAGGTAAAAAAATACCGAAAACAAGAGCAATGCTTCGTTGTGGAAGGTACTAAAAGTGTGCTGGAATTACTCAAAGCTGATTTTGATGTAATCTGGTTGGCAGGTACCGAGCCCTTTCTTAAACAAAATGAAAAGCTTGTTCGCAAAGTTACCGAAGTAGTTGAAGCAAATGGAGAGGAGTTGGCTACCGCGGGCAGTTTACTTACCAATGAGGGAGCTTTGGCTATCGCCAGAATGAAACCTAACGCTTCATTCTCTCTAACCACAGAGGAGTTTGCTCTTGTGCTGGATGATATCCGCGACCCGGGCAATTTGGGTACAATTATCCGCACAGCCGATTGGTATGGGGTCAGTCACATTATTGCTTCTGAAGAAACTGCTGATTTTTATAACCCTAAGGTGTTAAGTGCAACCATGGGATCGTTTTGCCGGGTGCAGGTCTATTACACACCATTGGAGTCGTATTTGGTTGCGGCAAGGAAACCGATCTACGGTACTTTTCTGGAAGGCACCGATGTACATGAATTGAAATTCAATGGCGGTGGACTGATTGTAATCGGTAATGAATCAAATGGAATTTCTCCTGCCATTGAAAAGCTCATTTCGCAAAAAATCACCATTCCACGGTTTGGAAAAGCAGAATCCTTAAATGCTGCAATTGCTACCGGAATCATTCTGGATAATATCAGACGATCAAAGAAATGATTTGCTGCCCTGGGCTGCTTCTTCGGATAGCTTCACAGCATTTTCTTTTCCCAGGTACCGGTCAATTAAATAATGCCCCAGGTAAATAACCGGGGTGAGGAGAATGGCGACAGAAAATTTGTAGATATAATTCGTGATGCCAATGGCCAGGATTTGTTGGTTCGGAAACACTCCGGCAAAAGCAATATACAGCACGACAAAACTGTCGATAAACTGCGATACCAGCGTGGATCCTGTTGCGCGTAACCATAACATTTTTTGTCCGGTTATTTTCCGTAGTCTTTGAAACACAAAGACATCCACTAACTGGCTAACTAAAAAAGCAGCCAGTGATCCGATAATGATGCGTTGACCCTGGCCCAGAATTTTATTGAACGCAAAATCCATATCAAAGTGATTGCCTTTAGCATCCTGATTATTGGCATCAAGCCACCATTGCGCAGGGGGCAATTTCATGGTGAGGTAAATTACAATAAAGCAATAAGCAATGAAGAAAGCGGCCAGGTAGCTGATTCGCTTTACACCGGGCTTACCAAAGTATTCATTGATCAAATCCGAAGTGATAAATACTACGGGCCAGATAATAGCTCCGGCTGTAAGATTAAAGTCCATGGTGAACCCAAGGATATTCAATCCCGCGGGCTCAAAGCCAAGCGTTCCTTCTCCGGAAAAAATTTTCACGCCAATCATTTCGGCCAGAATAGCATTCGTAAGAAACAGGCCAGACAGGACGATTAGCAGCCGGTGCTTTTTCTGTTCAAGGGTTTGGTTCATAGGGTAGTTCAAATGAGGTTCCTTCGATAGCCAGTTGTGTGTTTGAAAAAATTGCCTTTGCTTCAGCCAAAAGGGGTTCGAGTTCCCGATAACGGGCAGAAAAATGACCCACCAACAACATGCCCGCGTTACATTGTTTCGCTAGCATTGCCGCTTCAGCCGCAGTACTGTGTTTGGTTTCATGAGCTTTTTCTATTTCCTCCTCCATAAAGGTAGCTTCATGATATAAAAGGTTTACACCCTGAATTTGTTTAATCATTTTTTCATTCAAGGCGGTGTCCGAACAAAAGGCATACGAATAGGAGGGGGCAGGGGGCAAGGTAAAGTTACCATTGAGGTAGAGGAGTTTTCCGGCATCATCATAAACATCGGCCCCGGTTTTCAACTGGGCAAGGTGTTGCAGGAGCATGCCAGGAATAAGTTTTTCCTTATTTAATTTAACAGGCTTTTCCTTTTCTTGAAATAAGAATCCGGCACAAGGCAATTTATGAATCAAGGGAATGGTATATATGGTTACTGCATCATCTTCATGAATTACCACCTCTTCCTCAGGGTTGTAGGGGTGAAAGTGGATCTCATAATGTAGTACCGATTTGGAGTACTTCAATTGTAATAGAATGATTTCATCAAGTCCTCTCGGACTATACACATGTAAATCATTAACTCTACGCTGCAAGTGCATCGAGAATAACAGTCCCATTAAACCTAAATAGTGATCGCCATGCAAATGACTGATGAAGATGTGGTCGATTTTGTGAACTGGGATTTGATACCGTATCAATTGCATCTGTGCGCCTTCGCCACAATCGATCAGGAAATGCCGGTTTTGAATAACGAGGTATTGTGATGTAGGGAATCTTCCATAGGCAGGTAGTGCGCCACTTGATCCTAATATGGTAAGTTTAAAACTCAAAACCTGATTGAATTATGGCTACTGTTGAAGGCTAACAAGTAACGAAGAATTCTTTTTACCCCGAAACAAAAACAGCCTGAAAAAATCAGGCTGAAAGTCCCTCTCCTTAGAGTGCGATTTAGCCTGCCTGCAGAACGAAAGTTCTTTCGGTAGGCAGGGGTGAAGTGGAAGGTTTAATCTTCTTCTTTCATATCTTTTTCAATCTCATGCATGAATACCGCATCTATTCCCTCCTCTACGGTAGGCAGAATATGCAGCACGCTATCCAATTGAGAGATTTTTATCAGCTTCATGGTGTGATCGGAAAGGCGGGTTAAAATAAAAATCCCATTGTCTTCCTGAAGAATGCGATTGCCCACCAGTAAGGCACTTAAGCCGGAAGAGTCGGTATATTTTACTTCGGATAAATCCAGAATAATATTGCGTACACCCTCTGCATGAAGGGTTACCATCTCTGATTTTAACTGGGGTGCAATGTTGGAGTCCAGTTTCTCTTCATTAAGGCGCAACATGGTGTATTTCTCTTGCTTGTCGATCGAATACTTCATAAAAATGCTTTTGCGGTCTAAAATTAAGTTAATTTATGTAATTAACGATACTTCGCTCAATTCGTTCGATCAAGGTGTCATAATTCACGGGGGCCAGGGCTTCTCCGGTCATTTGTTTATATAATTCCTGGTAACGCTCTGAAATAGATCGTACGATTTCCTCAGTCATTTCCGGAACTTTCTGACCTTCTTTTCCCTGAAAGCCATTCTCAATCAACCATTGCCGTACGAACTCCTTGGAAAGCTGTTTTTGTGCCTCTCCCTGCTGTTGGTGTGTTTCATAACCTTCTTTATAAAAGTAGCGAGACGAATCAGGGGTATGCACTTCATCAATCAAATAAATGGTTCCGTTATGCTTGCCGAATTCATATTTCGTATCCACCAGAATTAATCCCCGGGCAACGGCCATTTCGGTTCCTTTTCGATAAAGTTTAAGTGTGTAATCCTCCAATTGGGTATAATCCTTTTCACTTACAATATTCCGGGCCAGGATCTCTTCCCGCGAAATATCTTCATCATGGCCAACCTTGGCTTTTGTGGTTGGAGTAATGATTGGGGTTGGGAGTTTATCATTCTCTTTTAATCCGTCTGGTAGCGAAACACCACAAATTTTCCTTTTGCCTGCTTTATATTCTCTCGCTGCATGTCCAGCCAGGTAGCCCCGCACAACCATCTCTACCGCAAAGGGTTCGCATTTGAATCCGATCGTAACATTAGGGTCTGGAGTTTGAAGTACCCAGTTTGGAACAACTGTTTTAGTTGCTTGTAGATTGTAAGCTGCGATTTGATTTAGCACTCTTCCTTTATCAGGAATGGCTTTAGGAAGCACAACATCAAAGGCCGAAATGCGATCGGTAGCAACCATGGCCATCGTGTCGCCAAAGTAATACACATCGCGAACTTTGCCCCGGTAAAAACCAGTTTGACCTTTGAATTGAAAGTGGGTTTCTTTGATGGCTTTCATGGCTTTATAATGGAGCCCGCAAAATAGCTAAGGAAGCCACTACCTCACAACAAAACGTACTTATTTCTCCTCCAATAAAATACCAGCCCGAAAGGTCATGGTCTTTGTCAGGTTTCCCTGCTCATCATATTCTTTCCACTCTTTGTGCTTTTTGTTGGCTACATATTCACCCTGTTCTTTGATTTTACCAGAGGGATAATACTGAGTGTATACGCCATGTTGCCGGCTGGCCCGATACTCACACTCAGAAAGCAGTTTACCATTATCATAGTAATTCTTAACCGGCCCGGTGATAAGATTGTATTTCCACGTTTCTTCGGTAGACTTTTCTCCGTTTGGATGGTACGTTGTCCGAATGCCATGCAGTTGCCCGGCTTCGTAGTTTTCTTTCAAGGTCAGGGTTTTGCCATCAGCAGCGTAAAAGAACCAGCTGCCATGCGGCTTGCCTTCGCGGAAAGATTTTTCAAACGCCACTTTTTCATCAATGGAATATTGAGTCAGCTTGCTATCCTTGCCATTAAGTGCAAACTGCTCCTTAGCCCTTAATTTTCCATTTGGATAGTAGTCGAGGTTCGTACCTGTCTTAGCTCCTTCTTTGAATTGATAGGTGTGGCGCAAGGTGCCATCCGGATAGTATCCGGTGTTATCCCCATGCAACCGCGCATTCATGAAGTGTCCTTCCAGCAACTTATGTCCAGCCGCATCAAAATGGAGAAAGTCGCCAACTTTCTCGCCTTCCTTTATCGTGTAAACCAATTCAAGTTGTGAATTGGGGTAATAGAGCTTATAAAATCCAGCGATGAATCCATCTTTGTAATTAGCTTCGCTTTCCAATACCCCGCTTTCATAAAATGTTTTGGTGATCCCGTTCGGCTTCTGGTTTTTATAGGAGATTTCCTTCTGTAATTTTCCTGACGCGTAATATTCCTTTACAAATCCATCAGGCTTCCCCTTTACAAAATTACTCTCTTGTTTTATGATGCCGGTAGGGTAGAAGGACTTGATACTGTCCACTAACTTATTGTTCTGGTAAAAGGCTTGCTGGATGGAGTGACCCTGTTCATCATAGACTTCAACCGATCCATGACGCAACCCATTTTCATAATCTATTTTGCGAATAAGGGTTCCATTGGCATGATATTCATAAAACGTACCCCATCGAACTCCGTTTTTGAAGGTGCCTTCAATTGCAATTTTTCCATTGGGAAAAAACCTGCGGTACATTCCCTCCATGGTTTGACCGTCTGCATTGGAAACAGCATATTCTTCATTTACCTGCAAGTGCATGGGGTCATGCCAGGTCTTAACGATTTTCTGTGCACCCACC
>JBGASB010000016.1:0-46659 GCA_044229915.1 Cyclobacteriaceae bacterium | reverse complement strand
TCCAGGCTAAAGAAAGAGCCTGACATTAACAAACAGTTTTTAACCCAAAACCTGTCAAGTTTTTTTAGGACGAGTCATACAAGACACCGGAGGAATCTATACAGAGCACTGGAGGAATCTATACAGAGCACCGGAGGAATTTATACTAAGCGTCCGCACAATCTATACAGAGCATCCGCACAATCTATACAGAGCACCGAAGCAATCTATACAGAGCACCGGAGCAATCTATACAGAGCACCGGAGCAATCTATACAGAGCACTGGAGCAATCTATACAGAGCACCGGAGGAATCTATACAGAGCACCGAAGCATTCTATACTAGACACCGAAGCAATCTATACAGAGCATCCGCGCAATCTATACTCCTTTCCAGCATCGTCTCCTGTAAGGGACGATGTCTAAGAAGGAAGGCTTCTCATTCTGATGACAACCTCATGTATCAAGCGTCCCAATTTCGACCATTTTGATGAAAGGCCAGATCAGGATTTAAAAACGCCACCTTATTCTGTCCAAAACCGTAAACAGGCATAAAAGCATCTTTTATGAAAAAAACTCTACTTCTTTTAGTTTGGCTGATTGCTGGCACAGGCTATGCCCAGATCATGCCGCTTACAACAGAGCCCGATGGGGGAAACAGGAAGGCTTCGGTTTCCGAGCAAATCGGAATTGTAAAAATAGAAATCAATTACAGTCGGCCCGGAGTTAAGGGCCGGGAAGGCAAGATTTGGAATACCCCCGTAGCTCATTACGGGTTTGTGGATCAGGGGCATGGCACCAGTACGGCAGCACCGTGGCGGGCCGGAGCCAATGAAAATACAACTTTTTCGTTTTCGCAGCCCGTGAAGATCGAAGGCAAGGATTTGCCTGCCGGTAAGTATGGTTTCTTCATTGCGTTGGGCGAGACAGAAAGCACCTTGATTTTTTCAAAAATCAATACTTCGTGGGGAAGTTTCTATTACGATGAAACCCAGGATGCTTTACGGGTAGTAGTCAAAAATCAATCGCTCGATAAAAGCGTTGAATGGCTCAAGTATGAATTTACCGATCAAACCGAAAGCAGTGTGCGGATTGTGATGTCGTGGGAGAAGCGCGCCATCCCGTTTACGGTGGAAGCAGATACTAAAAAGTTACAGTTTGAGGCCTTTAAAAATGATTTCAGAACTACCCGGCCCTATTACGATTTCATTTCGGCCATTTACTGGTGTGTGCGCAACAACTATGAATTGGAACAGGCGCTGGCGTGGGCTGATAGGGCTATCTATTTCAGGGTAATGGGAGAAAAGAATTTCCGGACCCTCAGTGCCAAGGCTGCCGTACTTGTTGCAATGAAGCGCCAGCAGGAAGCAAACAAAGTAATGGAAGAGGCCTTGCCGTTGGGCAACATGCTGGATCTTCATTTTTATGCGAGATCCTTGCAGTCGCAACAGCAACCGCAGGAAGCCTTCAAGGTTTTCAAAATCAATTATGATCGATATCCGAAAGAGTATACGACCCTGTTGGGCATGGGCCGGGGCTACTCAGCCCTGGGGGAATACAAAAAGGCTTTGCCTTTTATGAAGCAGGCATTACCACTGGCTCCGGATGCAGCCAATAAAGCGCGTGTTGAAATCATGATTAAAAAACTGGAAGAAGGGAAGGACGCAAACTGATTTATCGGTATTCTTTCTTTCAATGCTGTCAGCCTGAGCTTGTCGAAGGCTCGTGCCCTTTACGGATACTGTCAGGTCGAAAGACCTGATAGTAATCCTTAATTTCTTTGCTGTCAGGTATTTCTACCTGACAGGCTCTGCGCAATTACCTGGACACATAAATAATAAAGTTGTTATCTTAGGTTGCATAATAACGATCATGACGAAAACATGATAATGATTCCCATTTTTAGGTGTAGCGATCTGAAAAAGTCAATCGCTTTTTATACCACCATTCTTGATTTTAAATGTAAAGATGCAGATGCGTCTCCTCAGGATTGGGTGGTTGCCCTCAAAAACGGAGCCGCAGAACTTGTCCTCACCAGGTTAGAGGGCGACCAGAAGATTGGAATTGCTACCAATGTGTTGGTAACCGACATTGATACTCTGTTTAAAAAATATGTTGCGAGAGGATTGGACACCTCAAAGAAAGAAAACTCACCCGTTCATCAGGGTCCGATGAATCAGAGTTGGGGAACGCGTGAGTTTTATGTTACCGATGCAGACGGCAATACATTAAGATTTGTTCAGAGATAGATGGACTTCCCGCTGGTATCCTTTGAAATAAAGGATAAATATTTGTTGGTAGTGGGTCATGGAAAGAGAGATAATTTTTCCTCCATGGTAGAAGCGTCAGCGCTGATCCAACAAAAGATTATTGAGACCGGCTGCCGGTACCTGTTAGTGGATTATCGAAAGCTGCAGATCAACGTAAGTATTGCCGAAGCCTTTAATATCGTAAAGCGCTATGAGGCCCGTGTGCCCGAGTTAAAAAATGTAACAATAGCCGGAGTCTTTGAAAAACAAAACCTCACCTTTGCCAATTATTGGAAAGAGGTGGGTGAAAAGCGCGGGTTCTTTATTAGAATCTTTGAAAGCATGTCGGTGGCGGAGCAGTGGCTTTTAACCAAAATTTCAGAATGATTCTTGCAATTGCTGTCTGGTTGCGACCTGACAGAAAATCCTTGATATATTTATCAAAAACCTGAGTGTGTTAATTGACGATTTCAATCATACAATCGATGCGTATATAATCGAGTTAGAGCGCTACACGTTTGCCCAACTTTGTGCCAAACCTTCGCCCGCAAGTTGGTCGCTGGGACAAATGTATCTGCATTTGATTGCGGATACGAGGTATTATCTAGAGCAAATAAAAATCTGTGTTGCAAATAATGAACATGCTGCTGATCAAGCTTCTTCTGATGCAAAATCCATGTTTGCCAGGAATGAATTTCCGGATGAATTCATTGAAGGCGCACCGTCTAATGCCGACATCCCACAGCCGGAAAGTAAGGAGCAGCTTCGGAATGATCTGCTAAGACTGAAGGCTGACATGAATGCCGCAGAGGCACTGATTTCTGAGAGTCCGTTTACCGGCAAAACAAAACATCCGGGCTTACACTATTTCAACGCTTCGGAATGGCTCCAGTTTGCCGATATGCATTTCCGACATCACTTAAGACAGAAGAAGCGTATTGAGGCTTTTTTGAAAGCCAGTGGCTTGAATTAGGTAGTCCCCGAAGGGTATCAATGCAAAAGAAAAGCTTCCTTTTCTCGGAAGCGTGATAGACAAAGGATTTCTTAACTTACTTATACAATCCAACCTGCTATGGCAATGAATGATAAGGTTTGTCTGCTTTTCATCGTCTTAGTGCTATCTCCAGCGATTTCCTATTCGCAACAAAAAGATACCCGGGACACTGTAATTTATAAGGTTACCTATCGCGACACGGTGATCTACCGGTATGAGACAGTTTTGATCAAACAGTTTGTATACTCGGATACCATCCGATCAACTGACTCAGCTACTTCAGCGATTCCGAAGCAAAAGAAAAAGGCATTTAATTCCAATAACTGGGGTATTGGTCCGTCTCTGGCAGCATATTACTCACCGTACCACGGCTTTGATGTGGCAATCGGTTTTGGGGTCCAATATTATTTATGGGCAGTACCCAGTTTTCGAACTCCCCATACAGCACGAAAGAAAAGTGGGAAGTAAATTTTTACCTGGCAGTACATTGTTTGGTATCGCATCCTGCACTGTTTCCGAAATAGGCTTTGCGATGGCGAATTTGAATCACGCCTTTTTCATTCAGAATACGCATCACCCGGATCACCGTTTCTACCCGTAAGCCTGCCATCTCTGCAATTTGCTTCCGGGTAAGCCGAACCTGGCCGCACATAGCGCACACATGATCCTTTTTCTCATGCAGGTAGCTTAGCAGTGAGCTGATAATCTTTTCCGGATTATTGTTTGCAATCTCCTTTAACAGGAAAAATTTGAAGCGCAGTCGCTGGGTTAACAAATTCGAAAATGAAAAATGAATTTGTGGTTCATCCACCAGCAATTGATGAAACGCCTCCCTGGGAAGTCGCAACACAAGGGATGCCTTATTAGCAATAGCTGCATAAACCCCATCATCAAACAAGGGAAGTTCTCCAATACATTCGCCCTTTTCCACCAGCGTTTGTAAATACTCGTCACCTTCTTTATTAAAATTAACCCACCGGATTTGCCCGCGTACTATCTGATAATAGAAGTCACACCGGTCGCCCTCCCTAAAAAGAAATTCTTCAGGAGCAAGTTTTTTGTAACTGGCACCCCGGGCAAGCAAAAGAGTGGTGTCTATCATGGGTCTAACCAAACTGGCCGCGTCTACGGTATCCGGCTAATTGAATTCATTTGCAAATCGTGTTCATTACTTTAGACTCTACCTGTGTTCCAAACTTTTTCGCCCGCTCAAGATCTTTACAGGCCTCCATCTTTTTGTGCAACCGATGATAGGTGAGCCCGCGATTATAATAGGCTAGTCCGTACTCAGGATAGTAGGTAATGGCTACTGTATAATCTTCAATGGCCTCTGACAACCGATTGAGTTTCACCAGTGCATTGCCATGATTCAACCAACCTTTTTCATAATCGGGCTTTATCGTAATTACTTGCTTGAAATCGGCCAGCGCTCCATGGATATCTTTGCTTTGTTCTTTAATGATTCCCCGGTTAAGCCAATAGTCAGCATCGGTAGGATCGAGTCGGATTGCTTCATTGTAGTCTTCAAGCGCACCTTTCAGGTTGCCCGCCTGCATACGCACAAGGCCGCGCTCGGCATGGGAGTAAGGCTGCTTTGGATTTTTATCGATGGCTTCAGACAACAACATTTCAGCCTCATCCGGGTTGCCTTTCGATTTCTTCAACACTGCCAGATTGTGGCGGGCCAGGCTGCTCTCCGGATTTAATGCGAGAGTCTCTTCAAAATCCAGAATCGCTTTTGCTGAGTCACCGGCTTGTAGCTTTGCAATTCCACGGTTCAAATAATAATCCGGGTTGCCCGAATGAATATGGATTGCAGAATCAAAGTACAGTAAAGCCTGTGGGTAGTTCTTCAACCTGGTTTCAATAAGCCCAAGGTAATTGAGCACCGTGGCAGTCAGGTCATGATGGGCAGTAAAGGCCTTGGTCTCGCCATCGGCAGACTGATCGGTTTGAAAATACACAGTGTTGGTTTCGCCCCCGGCCGGCATGGCAAGCAGTTTCAGAAAATCTTCTTTGGCCACAGCCCACTGTCCATAATCATACCGGCCTACAGCCCGGGCAAATAATGCCTCTTTGTCTTCGGGCTTGGATTCAAGGTAGATGTTATAATCGTTGAGGGCTCCTTGTTTATCCCCAAGGCTTTCGCGAGTCAGTGCACGCGAATAGTAAGCATCATAATAGTAGGGGTTTAGCCGAAGGCATTCATTAAAATGGGCGAGGGCAGTTTTATACGATTTGTTCTTTAATGCTTCTTCACCTTTTTCAAAGTAAGAAACGGCCGATCGGCTCTGAGCCGAAGTCATCAGGGCAATAAGCCCGATGCAGGCAGTCAAAAAGAACTTCCTTAAAGCCATTTTTAAAGTTCGGGATAAAAGGTCAAATCCAAAAACATCAGGCAAGTCACAAGAAATGTTATTTCGAAGCAAACTATCGGCTGGCAAACTTGTTCTGTAATCATGGAAAAGACCAGAAAATCCAAAATGAAAGCCAGTTCCGCTTCTGCGGAAAAGATAACTGCTGCATACCGTGACTATGTACTAACCGAAGGCAAGCAACCGGCTTCGGTATTTAAATTCTGTAAGGATCAGGGATTTAAGGAAGACGAATTTTATCAATACTTCGGTTCCTTTGAAGCCCTTGAAAAAGCAATCTGGAAAAACTTTGTGGACGAAACCCGTTCAAAGATGGAAGCCGATGCAAGCTATTCCACGTTCACCACGCGCGAGAAAATCCTTACGTTTTACTTCATGCTAACAGAAGCCCTGAAAACAGACCGGAGTTTTGTGCTCCACCAACTGAAGTCCTGGAAGAAACCCGGCCTGGTTCCTACTTTTCTGAAAGGCTTTAAAGCTTCGTTTGACGAATGGATTAACTCTGTGCTCAACGAAGGCAAAGCTTCAGGCGAAATTGCAAAACGGCCTTACCTCGATGAACGATATGATGTATTATTCTGGCTGCACCTGATGTTTATTCTTCAGTTCTGGAGTCACGATGATAGCGCCAACTTTGAAAAGACCGATGCTGCCATTGAAAAGTCGGTGAATCTTGCCTTTGATCTGATTGGCAAGGGCGTACTCGACAATGCCCTTGATTTTGGTAAGTTTCTTTATCAAAATTCCAAAAACTGATGACGAAGCTGAAAGAGCAGAAGAGTATTCCGGTGGGCAAAGTTCAGCGGGCCACAAAGTTTATCTCCACCGGGGCGAAGATCGGAGGCAATTATCTTAAACACTACGGCAAACGGCTGGTCAACCCCGAGTTGTCGCGCGATGAGTTGCATCAGGATAATGCCACGGATATTTATAATTCTTTGAGCGAGTTGAAGGGCAGTGCGCTCAAGGTGGCTCAAATGCTAAGCATGGATAAAAACCTCCTGCCAACAGCCTATCAGCAACAGTTTGCCATGGCTCAGTACAGCGCTCCGCCACTATCATATCCACTGGTAGTGCGTACGTTTGAGAAATCACTGCAGAAAAAACCAACCGAGGTATTTGAAACCTTCACCCATTCAGCCAGCAATGCAGCTTCCATCGGGCAAGTTCATCAGGCCACATGGAAGGGTAAAAAGCTCGCAGTTAAGATTCAGTATCCGGGCGTTGCTGATAGTGTAAAGAGTGATTTGGCAATGGTGAAGCCCATTGCCTTGCGCATGTTTAAACTGAACCCTGCCGAGTATGATGAGTTTATTGGCGAAGTAGAAACCCGTTTACTGGAAGAAGCTGACTATCAACTGGAACTAAAGCGATCTATCGAGCTGTCGAAAGAGTGCAGTCATATCAACAATTTAATCTTTCCTACC
Source organism: Cyclobacteriaceae bacterium (assembly GCA_044229915.1). Taxonomy (GTDB): domain Bacteria; phylum Bacteroidota; class Bacteroidia; order Cytophagales; family Cyclobacteriaceae; genus ELB16-189. Next base: position 39,635 of record JBGASB010000016.1, on the reverse strand, counting down.
TACTATCCTTCATTCTCGGGTGACCGGATTCTGACCATGGACTGGATTGAAGGAAAGATGTTGGGCGAAGTCTTTAAAACTGCTACACTTTCGATTGCTGAAAGAAACAAAATCGGGCAGGCCCTGTGGGATTTTTATCATTACCAGATTCACACGTTGCGCTCCTTACATGCCGATCCACACCCTGGCAATTTTATCATAACCCCGAACCATAATCTGGGTGTCATCGACTTTGGTTGTGTAAAAGTGATTCCTGATCAGTTCTATAAAATTTACTTCCAGTTATTGGACAAGGATATTCTCAGCGACCCCAAACGGTTGGATAAAGTATTTCATGATCTGCGCTTTATATACCCTGACGATTCTGTTCAGGAGAAGGCCTTCTTTAAGGAAGTATTTACACACCTGGTAGAATTATTGGGCAGGCCGTTTCGCACACCCAGGTTTGATTTTGCCGAGAGATCGTACTTCACTTCACTCTATCAGTTTGGCGAAGAGATTGGCCAGATGAAAGCCTTCCGCGAATCTAAAAAGGCGAGGGGAGTAAAAGATGCTTTGTATATCAACCGAACCTATTACGGATTATACAACCTGCTTCACGAGTTAAAAGCGGAAATCGATACAACTTCTTTTGTTGATTTTAAGCCTTAGTTAAATGGCCAAGGTTCAATTCTCTATCCGGTATTGGGGTAGGGTGGTAGTATTTTACCATAGATTCATTTTGAAAAGTCATTCATAGTCAATAATTTAGTGCCTTATACTTCATTTTTTAAACTAACCATCATTTTTTATGAGGGCTATTTGGAAAGGGCACATCCAGTTCTCGTTGGTCACCATCCCGGTTCGCATTTACAATGCTATTGATACCGGCCAAACGATCAGTTTCAACCTGCTTACGCGCGAAGGGCACAACCCGGTTAGTTATGAGAAGAAGGATAAAGTCACGGGTCAGCCGCTGAAGAATGAGGACATCGTGAAGGGCTACCAATATGAACCAGGCCAGTATGTGATTATCGAACAGGATGACCTTAATAAAGTGAAACTGAAAAGTGAGAAGGTAATTGAGATCGAAGGCTTTGTAAAATCACAGGAAGTACATCATACCCTTTTTGAAACCCCATACTTTATAGGTCCGGATGGAGATATTGCAGCCAAGACGTATGGCTTGCTTTGTCAAACCCTGAAGGATAGCGGCAAGGTTGGCGTGGGGAAGGTCGTGCTCCGCGACCGTGAAACTCCGGTGTTGATTTCACCGCACGAAGGGGGTATCCTTATGTACCGCCTGCGTTATCCTAATGAAGTACGCAGCATGGGCGAAGTGCCCCAGCTTATTGAAGTAAAGGCCGATAAAGAACAACTGAAACTTGCCAAAACGCTGGTGGACTCAATGACCACCACGTTCGCGAAGATTGAAATGAAGGATCATTATTTTGATGCACTGAAATCAATTATTGATGCCAAGATTGCCGGTAAGGAAATAGTAACCGTAGAGGAAGCTGAGCCAGAAGTAGTGGATATCATGACAGCTCTTAAGAAGAGCATTGAAGCTGCGAAGAAGAAACCCATGGAAAAAGCCAAGGGAACGGTCGCTAAAAAAGAGAAGGAGACTGCCAAGAAAACACTGCGCAGAAAGGCAAGCTAAGCCACCCAATAGCAACATACCATTCCAGATTTTGGTTACCTTTGTGACATGGCCAAGGTCATTCAATTTCCTGCTCCCAACCCCGAAAAGTTCGGTTTCAAACCCGTGCGCAAGAAGAAGCGCGAGGCCGATAAGCATGGCCAATTGAATTTATTCTCCGGGGCCAAAATCATCAACCTGAATCAACTTACAGCTTTTGAAGAAGCGTTGATGTTGGATGAACAGGGTGACAGTCGGGCCGCAAGCCAATACCTGAAATCTATTGAGAAAGGTGACTCGGTGGCCGATGCCTATTGTAATCTTGGTATTCTTGAATCTGAACAAAGGAATCACAGCAAGGCCATTGATTGTTTCACCAAATGCCTGAAGGAAGATCCGCGTCATTTTGAAGCGCACTACAACCTGGCCAATGTATATGCCGAAATTGGCAACCTGCCCTTGGCTAAAATCCATTATCAGATTTCCATTGAGATAGAACCTTCCTTCCCCAATAGCTACTTTAATCTGGGGCTTACTCTGGCAATGAATAAGGAAATAGATGAAGCCATTCGCAGCTTACACACCTATCAGAGTTTAGTTGTGCAGGAAGAGCGCATGCAGGCCGAAGAACTGATAAACAGTTTGGCGCGCTCTGTTCGCTAGTTATAGCATCAGCAAGGTTACGAAAAACAGGATGGAGCGATATCCCTCAAGGGCTATTTTCAAAAACACGATCATAGTAAAGGACTTTACAATCAACCGCCAGCTCTTCTCCTGATAAAATGTGTGGCTCGACCGGAGCACGAAGTAAAGATTGGTGATAATGAAAATCGCGGTTAAGGTAGTCTCGTTGAGATAATGGCCAATGCCGATCAATCGCACAATCACTGTTAGCAGGATGGCATTTACAAAAAGATTAAAACAAGCCAGCTCCACGGCATACGTCACGTGGTCCGTAAAGTATTTGTTCTTCTTCCAATAGAGAAGATTCAAAGGCAATGAACTCAGAATGACAAAAACCATCACCATCAGTTTTGCCAGGCTGGTTGTTTTCATATTATAGAAAAGTGTAAACGATTCCAGGTTCAGATTCATGCTCACAATTTTGTGGGCAATTATGGATTGATAGAAGGAGCTGAGTGGTGACAATAATTGTGTATTCAGGGAAGCATTGAATAGTTGAATAAGGGGAAAGAAGAAATAGATCAGGTTAAGGACAAAAAACAACGACATCGGACTAAGGTGTTTTACCCGTTTTCCATTGGCAAAGTCGCGAGATAGAAAGCCTGGATTGGTAAGTACCAGCCACAAGGTCTTTATAAACTGGCTGTCCACCGATGTCACGGTGCGAAAGACATTGTTCAAGACCGTTTTGAAGGACTTATCCTGTTTCGTTAAAATCTTTTCACCACAGAGATTACAGAAGTTACCAGTGAAAACATGTTGGCAACTCTTGCATGTATGGGTGGTGGATGGGGCACTCATGAGAACCAAAGTTAGCCTTTTAATTCCTTGAGAATTTTTTTACCCCTTGATAAAAAGCCGGCACTTCCATAGGGTAGCTGATCTTCAATGACCATAATGATTTCATTTTTCAGGTCTGTATTTTCTTTAGCCAAATTAGCCAACACGGTCATGGCAAACACCCGGACAGCGATGGTTTCCTTTGGATTGTTGAGGAAGTCAAAACATAGATTGATTGTTTTAGCCTGAAGTGACCTGGGTATTGTTACATACTGAAGCAGCCGGAGAATATTTCTCTTGACAGCCACATGCTCACCTTCTTTAGACAGATAGCTAAGGATCTTTTTCAAGTGCGGTTTAATCAGGGAAGGGTTATGCTCAACACATGAGCTCAGTGGCCAGGAAGCACGCTGCGTAACGCGGTAGGGGCCGGCAAGGAATACATTCACCAATTCCTCAAAGCGTTTCGCATCAGTACCCACATACCGCCTGATCTTTTCCATTTGAGGTTTGCTATGCTCATACAGAATCACTTTTACCAGATTCATAATCAATAAGTTAGTTTAAATATCAAGTTATAACTAGCTGAATAGTAGGTAATTTATAGTATTCACATTAACTTTATATTCAATATTAAAGATGGACGCTATGTTGCTACTTTTTGCCATCACTGCTACGGTACTTTTTCAGCTTGGGTTGTGCTTTTTTTGCTATCATTTAAAGCAAACACGCACGACATAAGGTTGTCAATCCGTTAACGTGAATCTATAAAATCTATTTATTTATCAGCCTGATTCTTCGGGGTGGTTGTGTTGTGCTAACTTGCAGCCTAATTTTTATTTTCCGTGAATTTCCTGTCTGCCGAATCACTCTCCAAATCCTTTAATGATCGTTGGCTTTTTAAAGATCTCACCCTCGGAATCTCTCAGGGGGATAAGATGGCACTGGTCGGAGAAAATGGTGCTGGCAAATCCACCTTGCTCAAGATTCTGATCGGCCAGATTCCACCCGATCAGGGTGTAGTCAGTGTGCGTGACGGAATTAAGCTTGGGTACCTCGTGCAGCAACCCCAGGTTGCCGGTCATCTCACAATCAATGAAATCATCTTTGATAAGAATAATAAGATTGCATCAGTCGTGAAGGACTATGAAGCCTGCATTCATGATCCCAATACTTCGCCCGAACGCATGCAACATGTGCTCGAACTTATGGAAGAGTTTAAGGCCTGGGACTACGATGCCAAGGTTCATACTATTACCAGTAAGTTGGGTGTAGAAAATCTGGAACAGAAGTTTGAGGAGTTGTCCGGAGGCCAGCGCAAGCGGGTCTTCCTCGCTCAAATGTTGCTGGCGGAACCAGACCTCATCATTATGGATGAGCCCACCAACCACCTCGACCTAGAGGCGATTGAGTGGCTTGAATCCTACTTGTCAGGACAGCAGATTACGTTGCTGATGGTAACCCACGATCGCTACTTCCTGGACAATGTGGCGAATGAGATTATTGAGCTTGACCGGGGTAAACTTTTCAGGTATAAAGGCAATTACGCTTACTTTTTGGAAAAGAAGTCGGAGCGTGAGGAAATGTTAAAAACCGAAGTAGCCAAGGCCCGGAACCTCCTCAAGAAGGAGTTGGAATGGATGCGGAAACAGCCCCGCGCACGGGGTACGAAAGCCAAGTACCGGATCGAGGCTTTCTATGATCTACAGGACAAAGCGTCTGTTAACCTGAAGAAAGATCGACTTGAACTGGATATTCAGGAAGCCCGGCAAGGTGGCAAAGTACTCGAACTTCACCACGTGTCGAAAAGCTATGGGGCAACCAAAATGGTCGACAACTTCTCATACCTTTTTAAGAAGAAAGATCGCATTGGAATAGTAGGGAAAAATGGAGTAGGTAAGTCCACTTTTCTGGACCTTCTTACCGGGGCTTCGAAACCTGATTCCGGTGAAATCATTCCCGGAGTTACCACCAAGGTGGGATACTTTACGCAAGAGGTAGAAGACCTCAATCCGAATCACCGGGTGATTGAAGAAGTAAAAGAGATTGCTGAGTTCATCACATTAGCAGATGGTTCAACGGTGTCGGCTTCCAAATTTTTAGATACATTTTTATTTCCACCTGAGAAGCAATACAACATCGTTGAGAAATTAAGTGGGGGTGAAAAGAAACGCTTGCAACTGTTAAAAGTGCTGGTGCGAAATCCAAACTTTCTGGTGCTGGACGAACCCACCAATGATTTTGATATCGACACACTTAATGTGCTGGAAGATTTTCTCGAAAAGTTTAATGGCTGTCTCGTATTGGTTTCGCACGATCGTTATTTTATGGACCACCTGGTGGATCAGCTCTTTATCTTTGAGGGCGATGGCAAGATTCAGCCCTTCAATGGAAACTACTCTGATTACCGCGTTTGGATTGAAGAACAGGAAGAGGATAAGAAGAGCAAACCGGCAGCACCGCTGGCTCCTGTAAAGGAGGATAAAAACACCAGGAAAAAGCTCACATTTAAGGAAAAGCAGGAATTTGACCAGCTTCAGGATGAGATCCAGAAATTAGAAAAGCAGAAAGAAGAACTCTCCCAGATGTTGAATAGTGGCATTACAGATCATGAAAAGCTGCAGGAATTGTCGGCCCAAATCAAGCAAACCAATGAGTTGATCGATGATAAAACCTTGCGCTGGCTTGAGCTCTCCGAAGTGCAGGCCTGAACCGATCAGCTGTTAGTACCGCTTAAAAATTTCTAGCATTTAGTCTGTATTTAAGCGTATCTTTGTAGGAATAACCTGATCAACTTGAACCCTTCACAAGCGATTACGCTCTATCAACCTTTGCTACATCAAATCGCCTATAACCTGTTGCGTTGTAAAGCAGATGCAGAGGATATTGTTCAGGATACCTTTGTTAAGTGGCTAAGTATTGAACAGGAGAAAATTGAGAATACGAAAGCCTATCTGATTAGAGCGGTTACTAATAACTGCCTTAATCACTTAAAATCACTCAAAAAGAAGAAAGAGGAGTATTGGGATTCCATTCAGCTTTCTGAGCTGATGGTAAAGTTCAAGGAATCTGATTTTGCACATATAGACTTTGAAAAGGAGCTATCAGCCGCCTTTAAGGTGATTCAAACCAAATTGGAGCCTCTCGAAAGGGCTGCCTATCTATTAAAAGAGGTTTTTGATTTTGAATACGATGAGATTCAGAAAGTATTGGGTAAGAAAGCTGATTATTGCCGTCAGTTGTTAAGTCGCGCCCGCAAAAAACTTGACGAAAGTGCGAAAGTAAAAGCCGTACAGCCAGAGTCAAATCTCTTTGAAAGCTTCAAAAAAGCCTGTGATTTGGGTAATGTGGGTGATTTTGTCCAACATTTGAAGACCGACATTGCTGGTCTCCAGTCCAAAAAATAATTTCCAATAATTCTGTCACAAAACCCGTAAGGGGTGGTCTTACAGTTAATTTGGCCCCATTTTGGGGTTGATCTACCTATTTATCACCTTAACCTAACCTGTTTCATGAAGGAGATTTTGATTTTTTTCGTTGCTCACTGGTACCTGTCCTTGTTCTTTCAAACATTTTTCCTTCATCGCTATGCAGCCCATAAGGCGTTTACGATGAATAAGTTTACCGAAAAGGTAGTGTACATCCTTACCTGGATTTTTCAGGGTTCCAATTACTTAAGCCCGTATGGCTATGGGGTTATGCATCGCATGCACCATGCATTTGCCGATACCGAAAACGACCCGCATTCACCTAAATACGATGAGACAATCTGGAACATGATGTGGAAGACCAAGACCATCTATTCAGATATCGCTAATAAGAGAATTGTTGTTGAAAAGCGCTTTACAGAAGGCGTACCCGATTGGATTGCCTTCGATAAGTTTGCCAGGTCCTGGCCGTCACGCCTTTTTTGGGGTGCATTATATGTTGCCTTTTACGTGCAGTTTGCTGCCTACTGGTGGTTGTGGTTGTTGTTGCCAATTCACTTCCTGATGAGTCCTATTCACGGAGCGATCATCAACTGGTTTGCTCATAAATATGGCTATAGAAACTTTCCTGTGGGCGATACATCCAGAAACTTCTTACCGGTCGATTTTCTGATGATGGGCGAAAGCTATCACAACAATCATCACAAGTTTGGTTCAAGAGCCAACTTTGGTGGAATTCGCTGGCATGAGATTGACCCAACCTACCTGGTGATTCGGTTATTGGATAAAATGAAGGTTATCCGCATTGCGCAGCAAAAAGAAGTGACTTTTGAACGTATTAAACGGGCTGCCTGATGGTTTTGAGGAAATCCGATTTTAATTCTTATCTTTGTGTATTAAATTTATAACAAATCACAATGAAAGAAGGAACAGTAAAATTCTTTAACGAAACCAAAGGATTCGGTTTTGTAAAAGAAACGTCTTCAGGACAAGAGTATTTCGTACACGTATCAGGTCTGGTAGATCAGATTCGTGAAAACGACAGCATCACTTTCGAACTGAAAGAAGGAAAAAAAGGTTTGAATGCAGTCAACGTTCGCGTTGCTAATTAATACACCTGATTTTTTCAAACAGAAGCCCCGATTTATCGGGGCTTTTTTGTTTTAAGGAAGGTCAAGAGAAAAAACATTTAAATGACAATTACAGACTGGACAGGATTCATTGGAGTAACACTTCTCCTTGTTGCATTTTTTCTAAACTTAAGAGACTTCATTGCGAAGGATAGTTTAGCCTACCTTCTTTTAAACTTGATAGGAGCCGGAATAGCATGTTTAGCATCAGTTTTTTTGAATTATTGGCCATTCATCATACTTGAGGGCTGCTGGACAATTGTTTCATTATTTGGACTGATAAATTATTTGAAAGCCAAATAATCACACCCCTGTTACCCAACCACCGCTAAAACATAATCATAGATAGCACTCACAAATCCTATCATAACAATACCGGCAAAGCATAGGGTGAGCGCCAGCTTCTCATACCCCGTAGAAACCAACGTTGGGATAGGAGTTTCATTTTTATTGATAAACATCGCCTTTACCACCAGCAGATAATAATAGAGTGACACGGTAGCATTTAATACGGCTATAAATACCAGGATGTAAAAACCTTTAGAAGCAGCTGCTGTGAATAAAAAGAACTTACCAAAGAATCCGGCCACAGGAGGAATGCCGGCCAATGAGAACAAAGCCAACAACATAATCAGACTCAATCTTGGATTAGTAGCATAAAATTCATTGAAGTCGTCCATGGTTTCTTTACCGGTGTTGTTGGATACGATAGAAAGCACACCGAATACAGCAAGATTTGATAACGAGTAGATCAACATGAAGTACACGATGGTGTTCATCCCCAAAGCATCGCTGTTCACAAAGCCTAACATCATAAAACCTGCTTGCGTGATAGATGAAAATGCCAGGAACCGTTTCAGATTCTTTTGACGCAGTGCAAATAAGTTACCGACTACCATGGTGGTGATCGATAGGAAGTACGCGGTCATCGTCCACACTTTGGGTTGTGAACCGAACACACGATACAACACTAATGCAAGTGTAAATAAGGCAGCCCCTTTAGAGACTACTGAAAAATAAGAAGTGACCGGCATGGGCGAGCCTTCATACACATCGGCAGTCCACAAGTGGAAAGGAACCAAGGAAAGTTTGAAGCCTAATCCCGCAATGAAGAAGATCAGGGCCATGATCGATAAGGTACTGGCATCCGTGAGAAGGGCCATTTCTGAAAAGTGAAGTGTTCCGTACACGCCATACATGAGTGATACTCCGAAGAGCAATACTGCAGATGACACTGCGGATGACATCAGTAGCTTAATACCTGCTTCGGCAGAACGCCTTAGATTTTTGTCAAAGGCCGCTAATATGGTAAGCGGGAGTGTGGCGAGTTCAAGTCCTAGGTAAAGCATGAGAAAATCTCCGGCTGAAATCATAAAGTACATGCCGATCAGTGTGGAGAAAATCAGCAAATAGAATGCACCCGTCTTGGATTGGTTTTCCGGTTTGTTCAGCCAGCCGGTGGATTGCAGCAAAACGATCAGTGTGGAAACGTTAAGAATGTTTTTGAGAAGCATGCGCAGGTCATCGTTGATGTACATACTGCCAAACAAAGTAGTGTTCTCAGAAGGAAAAAATCCTATGAGGGTGATGGTCGCAAAGAAGATAATGGTGAAGTTGATGACGGCTCGTTTATTCTCTTTCTCAGATAAGTCAGCAATCAGTTGATACAAGACCATGAAGGTCAGTAGTACTTCGAGGCGCAGGACGGATAGAGTAGACCAGTTCATGATTTCAGTTCGTTAAGGTTTGAATCATTTGAGCAAGCGGTTCCCGGATCAGATCCGATAACCAGAAAGGAGTTAGACCAATGATGGCAATAGCCACCACGAGAGTAACACCACTTATTTTTTCAAACCATTGTGCATCTTTTAATTCCAGGTAGTGGTTGTTGGTAATAGGGCCCAGTAGTAATGTTCCCACTACTCTTAAAATGTATACGGCAGTGATCACGATGGAGGAGATCGCAGTAATGGTGGCTACGCGATGGAAAGTATCTGTATGCTGGAAAGATCCAACAAAGATCGTCATTTCCGCAACGAAGCCGCTTAATCCGGGGAGACCTAATGAAGCCAAACCTGCAATCACGTAGATTACGGATAAGAAAGGCATCACTTTCATCAATCCACCCATTTCGTTGATCATGCGTGTATGTGTGCGACCGTAGATCATGCCGATCAAAGCAAAGAAAAGGGCCGTCATTAATCCGTGCGAAATCATTTGGAGGATCGCACCGGTCGTAGCAGTTTCATTCATCATCAGTAAGGCGAAGAGTACAAGACCGCAGTGACTCACCGAAGAGTAAGCGTTGATATATTTTAAATCTTTTTGCCAGATCGCTCCAAAGGCTCCATACACTACGCTGATTGAAGTGAGTATAATAAAGATCCAGGCTAACTCATGTGCGGCTTCTGGAAGCAGATACATGGCAACTCTGAATGCTCCATAACCACCCAACTTCATCAAGACACCTGCGTGTAACATGGATACTGCTGTGGGCGCTGAAGCGTGACCATCGGGTGACCAGGTGTGGAAAGGGAACAAAGCACCCAGCACACCGAATCCTATGAACGTGAATGGAAAGAAAAACAATTGTGCATCCAATGGAATGCTAACCTTTGCAATTTCGGTAAGATCATAGGTAAGTTGACCTCCATCCGGTGCGGAGTTGAAATAGATTCCCAATAACCCAACCATCAACAAAGCCGATCCACCCATCAGCATCAGCGTAAGTTTCATGGCTGAGTATTCTTTTGGTCCGCTACCCCAGAGGCCTATGAGTAAATACATCGGGATAACGGCCATCTCATAGAATAAGAACATTGTGAACAGATCGAGTGATATGAAAAAACCGAATACACCGCCTGCCAGGATAATGAGGGAAATAAAAAATTCTTTGGGGAGGTAATCAACCTGCCAGGATGCAAATATTCCCGCGAAGGTTACAATCGCAGTAAGCAAGATCATGGATATAGAAATGCCATCGATGCCAAACTTCAATTGAATATTAAAGGCCTGATACCAGGTTGTTGTAGAAACGAAAAGCATTTCGTCAGTATTGCCTGAATTTCGTTGCTGATAAAAAAGATAGAGCAGGATAAAGGCAAAGACCAGTTGTGCAGACATGCCGATGGCAGAGACCAACCGAACTTTCGTTACATCTTTTACAAAGGCTACTCCAACGATCGTTAGCAGCGGGATGATCAATAAAATAAGTAATGGGTTCATGATCGGTCGCTAGTTTAAATACATGACGAGAAATACCAAAAGCAAAACACCGGAAGTAAAATACCAGATGTACCACTGCACATGCCCGGATTGCATTTTCTTAATGGCGCCTGAGAAATACATTGTAGTGTTTCCAATCAGGTTCATAGTTCCATCTACAATATGTCGATCGAACCATGCAACAGGCCTTGAGATGAAATTAAAAATCACTGTATGGGTGATGAACAAATAGATTTCATCTATATAGAATTTGTGATAGGCCATTGTGTACAAACCTTTGAGGTTCGTGGCTATGGATTCTGGTCTTGAATTTTTCTTAGCGTATAGTACGTAGGCAACACTGATCCCTACGATAGCAATGAGGATAGAAGGCCCTGCGATCATCCAATGAAATTCGGTATGCAAGGGACTTCCATCACTGGTTACTAACTCATGGAAGGGAACGAATCCGGAGAAGATGGAAGCTACTGCAAGAAAGATCAACGGGATCGTCATCGTTGCCGGTGACTCGTGGGGTGCATGATGATAGTCGGGAGTGTGATTCCAGAAAATATTGAAATACAAGCGGAACATATAGAAGGCAGTGATTCCGGCTACGAGCCATTGCACAGCAAAAATGATTTTGTTGTGTTCAAAGGCTGCCACTAATATTTCATCCTTACTGAAAAATCCGGAAAGTGGAGGTATTCCTGCAATGGTAAGACATGCAATTAAAAACGTAATGTGTGTGATGGGCATGTACTTTTTCAATCCGCCCATATCGGTCATGAGATTACTGTGAACAGCATGGATAACAGAACCAGCGCCCAGGAAAAGTAATGCTTTAAAAAATGCGTGGGTGAACAAATGGAACAGCGAAGCCATATACCCTAAGCCTTCCGTTCCATAACCCGATAACCCTAAGGCTACCATCATATATCCAATCTGTGAAAGTGTAGAGAAGGCCAGCACGCGTTTAATATCGAGTTGTGTACAGGCAATAACCGCTGCAAACAAGGAAGTGAAACTTCCGATGTAGGCGATCACTTCTAATGAATCGGGCGAAGTGTAACTATAGACGGGGAACAAACGGGCAACCAGGTATACGCCAGCCACCACCATCGTTGCCGCGTGGATCAAGGCAGAGACAGGAGTAGGACCTTCCATCGCATCGGGTAACCAGATGTGTAAGGGGAACATGGCTGATTTACCAGCGCCACCCATGAAGATGAGCAGCATCGCCCAGGTGGTTACCGATAAACCCATGAACACTGCCGTAGTGGGTTGTGTAATGGCAAGTCCGTTTAAATCCGTAAGCGCTTTAAAATCAAAGGTGTTGGTGTAGAAGGAGAGAAGGAGAATCCCTAATAGAAATCCTAAATCCGCAAAGCGTGTAACAATGAATGCTTTCTTGGCAGCGGCAACGGCCGAGGGACGTTCATAATAAAATCCAATCAGTAAATATGATGACACGCCCACCAATTCCCAGAAGATGTACATTTGGAAAATGTTTGTGGCCAATACCAACCCCAACATCGAGAATGTAAAGAGTGACAGGAATGCGTAGTAGCGGGCAAATCCTTTTTCACCTTTCATATAGCCTAAGCTATAAATATGTACCATCAGCGACACGGTAGTGATAACCACGAGCATCATTACGGAAAGAGGATCAAGCAAAATACCAATGTGGATGATGAGTGTATCGGTGAATTGTAACCAAAGTAATTGAAAAGCTTCTATCGACTGAAAGCTTTCTCCAACACGATGACCAAAATAATTGAATGCCGTGAAGTAGGAGAGTAGTGTGATGACCAACAATCCTGAAGTGCCGAGTAATCCGGAAAGTTGTGGCTTCATTTTATCGCCCATCAACCCAATGAAGAGAAAGATCAGGACGGGGAGAAGCAGGATCAGTATCGTGTATGAGTAATTCATAGTTCTTTTCGTTTGAGTAGGCAGTTGGCAGTATGCAGTCGGCAGTGATTGTGCGGTACTGCCTTCTGCACCTTGCCTACTGCCTACTTTTTAAAATTTAAGTTCATCAACATCGTCAACACTCACCGTATTAAACTGACGATAAATATTTATGATCAGGGCAATGGCAATGGCAGCTTCAGCAGCGGCAATGGCCATCACAATCAAGGCGAAGAAGTGTCCTTCCAACCGGTTTGGAAACAAGTAGTGGTTAAAGGCAACAAAGTTGATGTTCACCGCATTCAGCATGAGTTCAATGCCCATGAGCATGGTGATCAGATTTCTGCGGATGAGCACGCCCATCAATCCGACAAAGAAGACGATCGTGCTGAGCACAATCATATAGTGGAGTGGTATTTCTGCCTGCAGGTTCATATTCTTGATTTTTTGGTTATAATCAGGAGACTAATTGAGTTAATTAATAACACATCTGCCCCTTGGTCTGTGTCCTCACAGACCGAAATCCAAATCCTGCTAATGGTCTGTGGTGACACAGACCATGGATTATAATTGAATGGTATCTCAGCTTGCAGGTTCATACTTTCTTTTTTTGTGCGATAAAGATGGAGCCAACCAAAGCGGCTAACAGCAAAACACTGATTACCTCGAAGGGTAATGCGTATCCATGAACACCGGTATCCATCAACTGCAGACCAATGGTGCGAATGTCTGTGCCAACGGCAGTTTCTGGTGATGGCGTGAACGTAAATTTAAGAATGGTGATGCCTGCCAGGACAATTCCCGCAATGGCAGTAACAGCCCCAGCCAGTAAGTGACTTTTCTTTGGTCCCTCTAGTTTGCTATCAATCTGACTCGTTAGTAAAATGGAGAAGATGATCAGCACAACAATACCGCCTGCATACAACATCAGTTGCACGGCCGCGAGAAACTGGAAGTTCATCATGTAATACAAACCTGCCATGGCTACCAACACAAAGAGCAGGTAAATCGCTGCGCGTAAAATTCTTCTACTGAAAATAGATAGGATGGAGAATACTACAATGGCAGCAGCGAGGATAAAGAATATGATTTTAGGACCTGTCATTCTTTCATGGCTTTAGAGGATGAACCTGGTTTATTCAACACTTTGGTGAGTTTGCTGCGATCAAAGACAGCGTGTTCAAAGTCTTGATCGAATCTCAAGGCAAACTCATCACAGGATGGAACGCAGAGTCCGCAGAACGAACATGTTTCCAGGTGATAAACATATTTGTCTAATACTTTTTTGGTGCGGCCATCGGCTCCTTCTACTTTTTTGTAGATGATTTCAATGGAGCCATTGGGGCACCTGCGTGCGCAGGTATTGCACACATTGCATGAGTGCTTATTATTTTCATCGTGAATCAGTTGCAACTCGCCTTTAAAATTATCAAACATCTTCAGCGTTGCCCTATTCTCAGGATATTTCTGCGTAACGATCGTACTGGGTTTTACGAAATACGATCCGGTTACTTTCATACCTCGTGCCAGTGAGGTGACACCATCATAGATATCATAAAAGTATTTGCCTATAGCTTTTATCGTTTTCAAAAGTGCCATTTCATGAGGGTTAAGAATGCGATAAGAATTAAGTTCATAAGATTAATGGGAAGCAGATATTTCCACTCCAGCGCCAATAACTGATCAATGCGCAAGCGGGGGAATGTCCACTTGAACCACATCATCAGGTAGATGACAAAAGCGGTTTTTGCAAAGAACCAGAATACCGGAGGAATGAAATCCATAACGTTGTTGAATGCTCCCCACTGAAATAAATGGAAAGGAAGCCATCCACCTAAGAATAAGGTAGTAGCAACCGCAGCGATGATGAACATGTTCATATATTCTGCTAAGAAGAAGAAGGCGAACTTGATACCGGAATACTCGGTATGGAATCCTGCAGTCAATTCTGATTCTGCTTCGGCTAAGTCAAACGGGCCACGGTTGGTTTCAGCCGTTCCAGCAATCAGAAAAATTACAAATGCAATCATAGCCGGAATATGTCCTTTGAAAATCCACCAGCCATCCTGCTGTGAAGCGATAATTTCGGAGAATTGCATGGAGCCTGCGAAGGTGATGATGCCTAATAATGCTAAGCCTACAGACAATTCATAACTGATTACTTGTGCACCACTGCGCATGGCACCAATCACGGAGTACTTGCTGTTACTGGCCCATCCGGCAATAAGAATTCCAATCACACCCATGGAAGAGATAGCAAGTATATAGAGGACACCGATATTCAGATCAACGGCCTGCAATCCTTTCGCAAAAGGAATGGCACCAATGGCCATGATGGAAGCTACGATGACGATGAACGGAGCGATGTTGAATAAGAGACTATCGGCATTGCGGATGTAGATTAATTCCTTCAACAGAAGTTTGATCAAGTCTGCAATGGTCTGGAAAATTCCTCCGGGACCGACACGATTTGGACCCATTCTGTTTTGCATGCGTGCACAGATCTTACGCTCGGCATACACCAGGTATAATCCTAAAACGGCATAGAAAAGTAAGATGCCAACACCCAACAGCACCATTGAAATCAAACCTGCCCAAAAGGGAGAAAGGTTCTCATTGAGGTAGCTTGTGATGGATTCGATGAATGGGGTGAAGTCGTACATACAATTATCGGTCTATGTCGGGTATAACTAAATCCAGTGAACCACTGATGGCAACGAGATCGGCAATCTTGTGACCCTTGGCGAGCTTGTTGATGATAAACAAATTCGAAAAATTCGGAGTCCTGTAATGAATGCGTGCCGGTGAAGGGCCACCATCACTGACGATGTATACACCTAACTCTCCTCGGGCCGTTTCTACTCGTTGATAGTATTCGCCCTTCGGTGCTTTCACAGCTTTCAACTCAAGCATGGTCGGTCCTTGTGGGATGTTATCAACCAGTTGTTCCAGAATATTCAATGACTCCCACATTTCTTTGATGCGCACCACATAGCGTGAATAGGTGTCACCTTCGGGCAACGTGATTTCATTGAACTTTACGAAAGGATATGCGCTATAAGGCGCAATTTTTCTAATGTCGCAAGAGAAACCGGAGCCACGACCGCTGGGGCCTGTAACTCCATAATTAATGGCATCTTCTTTACTCATAATACCGATACCCTGGGTGCGTTCGCGGAATATGATATTGCCAGTGAGCAGCTGATCATATTCAGGAAGTTTTTTGCGGAAGTAGGTGATAAATTCTTTGATGCGCTTCTGAAAGTTAGGATGTACATCAGCCATCAATCCTCCGGGTGTAATAAAACTTTGTGTCAATCGACTGCCGGTAGTCTCTTCGAATATGTCGAGGATATGTTCCCGGTCGCGTAAACCATAAAAGAAAGTAGTAAGAGCGCCTAAGTCCATACCGAATGCACACCACCATAACTGGTGTGAGGCAATACGGGTGAGTTCAGCAAAAATAGTCCGAATGTATTTTACGCGATCGCTGACTTCCACGCCCATGGCATTCTCTACACAGAGCGCCACAGCTTCATTATTGATGTGGGCAGAAAGATAATCCATGCGATCTGTTAAGTGAACGAGTTGCGGATAGGTGAGGGCTTCACTCATTTTCTCAATGCCGCGATGAATGTAACCGCAATGAGGTCTTAAATATTTTATTTGTTCGCCCTGAAGACAAACTTCAAAACGCAACACACCATGCGTGGATGGGTGCTGAGGACCCATGTTAATGATGTACTCTTCTTTATCTCTCAGGTCAAAATCAAGCAAGGTCTCTTCCATAATAATTAGCGTTCAAAAATGAAAGAATCATTATAGTCTTTGCGAAGCGGATAGCCCACCCACTCATCATCCAGAAATAATCTGCGCAGGTCAGGGTGATTTTCGAATTTGATTCCAAACAAGTCAAACACTTCACGTTCGAAGTATTCGGCTGCATTCCAGAGATCGCTTACGGTAGCGACTATCGGATTTTCCTTATCATTAAGTATCACTCTCAATACAACTATATGATGGTATTCTGTAGAAGTAAGGTGATAGATCACATTCAATCCATCTTTACGATCTGCAGCGGTAAGGCTAAACAGATAATCCATTTTGGTCTGTTGATTTTCTTTCAGCGTCTTCGCTACATCATGAAGTTTTTCTAACGGAATGATATACTCCGGATATTGCTTGCTGATTCCGGGTTTTTGATCAGGAACCAGTGCTGTAATTAAAGTGGTTAGCTCTTCGGTTTGCATTCTCCTTCTTCATTTAATGGTTCTTGTTTTTCAGCTGCAGGCTCAACATAGCGTGAATGGTCGGCTGTTGTGCTATCAATATGATGACTGATTAACTCAATGCCAGCCTCTTTTGCGATGGTTTGCATCTTGATCTTACGTTGCAATTGCATCACTCCATATAATAGGGCCTCGGGTCGTGGCGGACAACCCGGGATGTACACATCCACAGGAATAATCTGATCAACACCGCGCACGACAGAATAGGAGTTGTAATAGAATGGTCCGCCAGAGACGGCACAGGCGCCCATGGCGATTACATATTTCGGATCAGCCATCTGATCATAAAGTCTTTTAAGTACAGGTGCCATCTTTTTAACGATGGTTCCAGCCACGACAATAACATCAGCTTGCCTTGGTGAAGCCCGATATACTTCGATACCAAAGCGTGCAAAATCATGTCGTGGTGCACCGGTGGCCATCATCTCAATACCACAACAACTCGTGGCGAAGGTGAGTGGCCAAACGGAATTGGATCGTCCCCAGTTGATAATGTTGTCAAGCGTTGAAACGATCACAGGACTTCTGGATCTCTTGAGTTCCTCCAACGTTTCGTTGTCGTTAAACTCATCGTAGGGTATTGATTTTATATCCGGTTTCATCTTGTCATTTATTACTGCCTATTGCCCTTTGCCTATTTGTATTTCTCATTCCCACGTCAGTGCATTTTTCTTCCAGGCATAGAGCAAGCCTAAACCCAGAACGGTGAAGAAGATTAATATTTCAATAAAAGCGGTCATTCCAATTTCGCGCATTACCACAGCCCAGGGATAGATGAATACAGTTTCTACATCGAAGATGAGGTAGATGATGGCATATAAATAATAACCCACGTGAAACTGAATCCAGGTGGGTCCTTCGGTTGGTATTCCGCACTCATACGGTTCTGATTTGACCAATCCAGGCAAACTGGGCGCAGCATAATAGGCGAAGACTATAGCGCCCCCTACCAAAACGGCTGCGGTAAGAAAGAAAGTGAGTAACGAATAGGGTTCCATATTCTCAGGATCAAGAGCGCGGATGATTTCTGCGTCTTTGATGAGTTAAAGGAAGCGACTCATTCAGGATCTGGATATGACTTAGCTTATTGTCAAAAATGACTTTTATCAGTCTTTTGCAGAAAACGGTTAATTGGTAAAAACAATAAGTAAAAGTTTTTTACCGCTTTACAATCAAAAAAGGCATATGACTTTCAATCTTCCCATTAGCGGGAGATCAATCAAGGTTCAACTCTATTGTATTATAGAGAAGAACCCTTCAAAAAATTGTTTTTGGATTTATGACTTTTGAAACTTCAGGGATTTCGTTTTGCGAAAACCACACAGGCAATAAACGCTTGGAGAACACCATAAGCTACCCAGGTGAAGACCATTAAGGGTGAAACATCGATGGCGCTGAACGTTAACCAAAGTACGGGTACCATCGCGATCAATCCGTAGGAAACACCAACTTTATAAGCTCTTACTAGTAAGGATCCGGTAAAAAGCTCTTTAGTGATTTCCCAGAACCAGAACATGGCAGCACTTAAAATAAAGGGGTGAACATAGAAAAGCAGATCCGTAGTGAAGGAATTGGAACGAAACACGGAGTTGTAATACTCTTCCATTAGCGCAGGAAAAAATGTGATACTGCCATACAGAATACCCACGCTGGCGATCAGCACCAAGACACCAGCTATTAGAATTGTTGTTATATTTTTCATATTTCCGTGTTTTAAAACAAATCTAAGAATTTTTGATACACGTGGTCATGAGTCTCATCATAGTTGAACCTGATAAAAATCATAAATGACGCTGACCACTGACAGTACGTAGGGCAAACCTTTGGGCTAATTTTCGACTATTAAATTTAAAGCCCAATGAAAAATCAACCCGCTTATATCAACACCGATGGCAACTCAGCGGTTGCCAATATAGCCTATGCTTTCAGCGAAGTAGCAGCCATTTATCCAATCACCCCATCTTCCGATATGGGTGAGAAAGCAGATGCCTGGTCGGCCGAGGGCCGAAAGAATATTTTTGGAGAACGCGTAGATGTGGTGCAGATGCAATCCGAAGCGGGTGCAGCGGGCGCAATTCACGGTGCCCTATCGGCAGGGGCTATGGCAACCACCTTCACAGCTTCGCAAGGGCTGATGCTCATGGTGCCCAACATGTTTAAGATAGCTGGAGAAATGATTCCTACCGTGTTTCACGTCTCCGCACGGTCATTGGCCTGTCAGGCGCTTTCAATTTTTGGCGATCACTCCGATGTGATGGCTACCCGCGGAACCGGTTTTGCAATGCTTTCTTCCGGCAATGTGCAGGAAGCGCAAGACCTGGCTGTAGTTTCACACCTTGCCACGCTGGAGGCGCGCATCCCGTTCCTTCATTTCTTTGATGGCTTCCGCACTTCCCACTCCATACAAAAGATAGTTCCCATCGACTATGATGTCTTGAAGTCAATGCTCGACATGAAATATGTGGAAGAGTTTCGCAAGCTGGCATTAAAACCAGAAGCTCCTATATGTAAGGTGGGCGCACAAAACCCCGATGTGTACTTTCAGGGGAGAGAAACCGTGAACAAGTATTATGATGCCTGTCCGGGTATTATTAAGAAATACATGGAGTTATTTGGTAAGAAGACGGGTCGTAATTATAAACTCTATGAATACGTAGGCGATCCTAAGGCTACTAAAATTCTGATCTCGATGGGCTCCTCCATAGATACTATAGAAGAGACCATAAATTATTTATTGAAAAAGGGAGAGAAAGTAGGTGCCGTTAAAGTAAGACTATACCGCCCCTTTGCATTGGAAGATTTTCTGTCGGTGATTCCGGCCAGTGTGAAAAAGATCGCGGTGTTAGATCGCACCAAAGAACCCGGAGCCTTAGGCGATCCACTCTTTTTAGATATAGTGGCTGCATTGCGCGCTCGTCCGGAAATTCAAATCATTGGTGGTCGCTATGGATTATCTTCTAAAGAGTTTACTCCATCCATGGTGAAAGCTGTGTTTGACCATCTTGAAAACAACGGCTGGCATGGATTTACCGTGGGCATCAACGATGATATTACCCATAAATCAGTAACCGTTAAAGAGGAAATAGATACTGAGCAGGAGGGCATCGTGCGCTGCAAGTTCTGGGGCTATGGATCGGATGGAACTGTGAGTGCAAATAAGAACTCCATCAAGATCATTGGCGAAAGCACCGATTTGTTTGTGCAGGGATATTTCCAATACGACTCTAATAAATCAGGTGGGTACACAGTTTCACACTTACGCTTTGGCAAAAAACCAATCCAATCTGAATACTTATTAAATAAGGTAGACTTCGTAGCACTGCACCGGCCACAATACATTGGTCAGTACGACATCCTCGAAGGTATTACCCAAGGAGGTACCTTCCTGTTTAACACCAGTCAGAAACCCGAGAATGTTTTCCGCCTCTTTACGAGAGATATGCAGGAAACCATCTGGAAGAAGAAAATAAAAGTGTATGCGATTGATGCCTCCAAAATTGCCAAGAGTGTAGGCCTGGGTGGAAGAATCAATTCCGTAATGCAAACAGCTTTCTTTAAAGTATCGGGCGTTGTGCCTGAAGCCGAAGCCATTGCCCTTATTAAGAAATACGTAGAG
Organism: Cyclobacteriaceae bacterium; assembly: GCA_044229915.1. GTDB lineage: Bacteria > Bacteroidota > Bacteroidia > Cytophagales > Cyclobacteriaceae > ELB16-189. Next base: position 18,969 of record JBGASB010000016.1, on the reverse strand, counting down.
AAGCAATTCGCCCGCAAGGGAAAAGAGATTGTGGAAATGAACTGGAAAGCAATCGATGTTACGTGCGAGTCCATCGTTGCAGTACCAATTCCTACCGAATCTGAAAAATTTGCTGAGATTTCCGATGTGGTGCCAGCGGATTCCGATGACTATGCAAAGTTAGTAGTCGATCCGATTTTACGTTTGAAAGGTGATACGATTCCAGTCTCCAGGATGCCGTTGAATGGCGCAGTGCCAACAGGTACCAAAAAACTTGAGTATCGTGGTGTGCCCGGCAATCCTGCCACGTGGATTGACAAGCTTCCATTTGTTCAGGAGCCCTACACGGCAGAACCTTATATAGAATATCCTCCAAGCTGTTCGGGTTGTGGCGAAGTACCTTATATCCATTTAGTAACTCAGCTTTACGGAGATCGGATGATCATCGCAAATGCAACAGGTTGTACCTCCATTTATGGGGGCACATTCCCAACCACTCCTTATACAAAAGATAAAAATGGAAAGGGTCCAGCCTGGGCCAACTCTCTCTTTGAAGACAATGCTGAATTTGGTTTTGGAATGCGCCTGGCGGTTGATTCCAACCGCAAGCAGCTAAAGACTAATGTACAATCATTATTGCCATTGCTTAACAACGCTTCGCTCAGAAGTGCTCTTGAAAAAGGGTTGATCCTTTTCGATGAAGTAACGCGCGAGGCTAAAGATCAGGCAGATGCGATCAAAGTTTTGCTGGCGGAAGAACACAAGAGAAGTACGGGCAATAAAGAAATTCGGATTCTTCTTGATAAGATTATAGAGCTGCAAGACTACTTTGTAGATAAGAGTGTCTGGATTTTTGGTGGCGATGGCTGGGCATATGATATTGGCTTTGGTGGCCTTGACCATGTGATGGCTTCCAATAAGAATGTGAATATTCTGGTATTGGATACTGAAGTGTATTCCAACACGGGTGGCCAGGCTTCTAAATCTACACCTCGGGGCGCTGTAGCGAAGTTTGCTTCGGATGGTAAAAAGCTGGGTAAGAAAAACCTCGGTTTGATGATGACAACCTATGGCAACGCCTATGTAGCGGTGGTGAACATGGGTATGGATCGTGAAAAAACTGCCCTTGCCTTTGTAGAAGCCGAGAAGCATAAAGGTCCCTCCATCATTATTGCTTACTCGCCATGTATTGCACACGGGTACGACATGAAGTTTGCTAAAAAGCAATCTGAAAAAGCTGTGAAATCTGGTTACTGGCCAATGTATCGCTTCAACCCGGATTTGCGTGCCGAAGGTAAGAATCCATTTACATGGGATGTACCGGCTACCGAAGAGGTGGTAACCTTTAAAGACTACCTGGAAGAAGAGATCCGGTACAAAACCCTTAACTTGTCTAACCCGGTGGAGGCTGAACGACTCACTGAACTTGCTAAGAAAGACAACGAAGTTCGGTTTAAAGACCTCCAACACTTATCTGAAGTTTAACCTCTAAACGATATCAATCATGGCTGATTTAAAAACAAAATACTGCGGACTTACACTCAAGAATCCTATTGTAGTGGGTGCCAGCAATCTGGTGACAGATACCGATAACCTGGTAAAACTGGAAAAGGCCGGAGCTGCTGCCATCGTTTATAAGTCTCTGTTTGAAGAGCAGATTCAATTGGAATCGTTAGAGATGGAAAACAAACAGGATGCCTATAGCAATTGGGATTCTGAACATGATTCCTTTTTCCCTAAACTTAAACATGGCGGCCCCGCGGAACACTTGTTGCGTCTGCGTCAGGCTCGCAACGCAATCTCCATTCCACTCATCGGCAGTTTGAACTGCGTATACCGGGATACCTGGGTTGAATATGCACAGAAAATGGCTGAGACCGGCATCGATGCCCTGGAGTTAAACTTCTATGCCAGTGAGATTGATTTTGAAACGGATGGTGCCCACCTGGTGAATGAGCAAATAGAAATTCTCAAAAGTGTAACCAAATCTATTCGCATTCCGGTGGTTGTGAAACTAAGTCCTTTCTATACGAATACCCTCTCCGTAATATCTAAGATGGATAAAGCCGGAGCTGCGGGTTTTGTTTTGTTCAACAGGCTGTTCCAGCCCGATATAGATATTGACAAAGAGATTCATCATTATCCTTACAACTTCAGCAGCGAAAATGACAACCGGCTTGCCTTACGGTATGCAGGGTTATTATACACCAAAATTGATGCTTCCATAATAAGCAATACTGGAATTTTAACGGGTCACGATGTAGTTAAGATGTTGTTGGCGGGGGCTGATGCTGTGCAGGTAGTAAGTGCCATCTACAAGCGCGGGATTCATGTTATTGAAACCATGCTTCATGAAATTGAACAATGGATGGAAAAGAAAAAGTATCCATCTATCAACGAATTCAGAGGCAGGCTCTCAAAAGAAAACATGATGGATCCGTTTGCTTACAAACGCGCTCAGTATGTGGATATACTTATGAGGTCCGAAATCTTTATGCAGTATCACCCTAAACGGGGCGAGTTGCACAATGATCAGGAAGATATTTAACTTAATGCAAACAAAACTTAAAACTTGAAATACTATGGCAAAGATTGGAATCTTTTATGGCTCAACCGAAGGCAACACCGAGCGAGTGGTAACTCAAATCCAAACCCTGCTGGGGGGTGAAGCGGTAGCAGCCTTACACAATGTAAACTCGGCTACTGCCGATGACATGCAACCCTATCCATACCTGATACTGGCTTGCCCCACCTGGGAGATTGGCCAACTGCAGGAAGACTGGGATACCTTTATCGATGAACTAGGTGATGTAGACTATGCGGGTAAAAAAGTAACCTACGTAGGGGTAGGCGATGCCGATGGCTATCCTGATACCTTTGTGGATGCACCGGGCATTATTCATGAACGCATCAAAGACAAAGGTGCAACGTTTGTGGGAGCCTGGCCTACTGAAGGTTATAACTTCGAAGCCTCCAAGAGTGTAGTCGATGGTAAATTCCTTGGGTTGGTGATTGATGAGGACAACCAGAAGAATCTTACAGCGGGTCGTATTGAGAAATGGGTTGCCATCATTAAACCTGAATTTCAATAATGAATGGTCATGGCAGGTATTCGGTTTAAGAAACCCATCTTTCCCATAAGCAAAAGGTTGCGCGATTATTTGATCGCCACCAACCGCGAGATTGATGTACCGATTACCTACCAGGACCTCACACATTCCAATAGCACGATTTCCCTGCTTGATAAGAAGGGGAATGATACGCTATGGGAGACGATGATTTATTCTGAATCCGATCGCGAGTACATTCACGAATCACTCCGTAAGGTATATGCCCAGCTAAAAGTAGCCGGAGATATTTCTGTCATTGAACACCTGTTTATCGATCGGGTAGATTATTGCCTGTATGCCAACACCCATCCGTTCCGCATCCGGATTGTAAATAAGTTGAATGACTTGTTTGATTATTTCTACATCAAGCAGGCCGATGCCTCGCGGGTCTATGGCATGGAGTTAGAGCATTTGCTGTCGCCCAACAAAATCAATTACATCACCAAGGGCAACACCTTTATTGAAGAACACATTCAGGGCATCCCGGGTGATACCTTCATCCATCACTACCTGATGGAAAATCACAATTACAACCCACTTCGCATTGCCAAGGAGTTTGTAAAATTCAACGAACGCAGCCTGGTGCAATTGCTGGGCGATATGCGCAGGGATAATTTTGTAGTGGAGATTATACCAGATTTTGATGAACTTCATTTCAGGCTGCGGGCAATCGATTTTGATCAGGAGTGTTATGAAGGCAGCAGCCGCATTTACATGCCCCAGTATTTTAAAGAGAACAATCCGATTATCGACCTGGGAATAAAAAACATGTCACCGGTACTGGAATTGCAATACCAAAAAGAAGAGCGTATGCGTTTGCGTAACCGGGTCATGACTTCCTATGGGCAGCTTAACTCGTTGCTGGATACCATGGCTACTGATATTTTATCCACACCCGAGAACATTGTGCAACTGAAACGAGAACTCTCCGAACTCTATCAGGATGATACCTTCCTAACCTGCAATTCGATGGGTGAGGTATTGCGTACCAGTTTACAGTTGCTTGAAAAATATCCGGTTCGGAAACGCACAAAAGTAAAATGGGTACCTGTATGATTGGTAATACAAACTATCTTGAGCATATAGGCCTGGTTACTGATTGCAGTAACAGTCGGCTAAAAATTTCACTGGTAGGATCGGGTTGCTCCGCGTGTCATAAAAGTTTGTGTATGCTGGGCGATTCAAAGGCCAAAGAAGTAGAAATTCCATACAAGGAAAACGGATTTATGGCGGGTGATGAAGTGATTGTACGAATCAATCCGTCTTCCGGATATCAGGCAGTCATTCTGTTATATTTCGTCCCTTTTCTTTTGTTATTGCTGATGCTGATTGTGATGCTGCATGCAGGATATAACGAAGGTATCTCCGGATTAACTTCCTTATTGATCTTAGTCCCTTATTTTGGTCTACTCTATACATTCAGAAAAGAAATAAGCACACATTGTAAAATGGAGGTTGTAAAAAGATGAACTCCGTCATTGCCTATACAGTAATAAGTTTAACAGCCATTGGAATAGTAGCTGCCGTGGTTATCTATTTTGTATCAAAGAAATTTGCCGTACAGGAAGATGACCGGATCGGTCGGGTAGAGCAGGTGCTGCCGAACACGAACTGTGGCGGCTGCGGTCAACCCGGATGTCATGCGTTTGCTACCGCTGTAATTGCAGCTGGTGATCTTTCTTCTTTACACTGCCCGGTAGGTGGGAATGCGGTGATGAAACAAGTAGCAGAGATCCTTGGAATCAAAGCCGTTGAACGAGATCCTTACATCGCTGTAGTTCGATGTTCAGGCTCTTTTGAATCCCGCAAGAAGACTAATATCTATGATGGCACCGAGTCGTGTAAAATTGCTGCGGCTCTGTATAGCGGTGACACAGGTTGTGCCTACGGATGCTTGGGCATGGCCGATTGTGTTGAGGTCTGCGACTTCGAAGCCATGTACATGGACGAGAAGACAGGTTTACCCGTAGTGATTGAAGATAAGTGTACGGCCTGCAATGCCTGTGTGAAAGAGTGCCCGAAAGGTATTCTCGAACTCTGGCCGAAAGGGAAGAAAAATCAACGCGTATATGTAGCCTGTCTTAATGAAGAGAAGGGGAGTACCGCGCGAAAAGAATGTGCCGTGGCCTGTTCGGGTTGCAGCAAGTGTTTTGAAGCGTGCCGGTACGATGCCATTACCATGGTAAATAACCTGGCGCATATCGATCCTGAGAAGTGCAAGTTATGCATGGAGTGTGTTGATACGTGTGATGTTCACAATATAATTACGGCTAACGTTACACCTGAAAAAATCCAGGCTGCCAATGAACAGCGGCTGAAACGCGAAGAGCGGGCCCGTAAAAAGAAAGAGGAAGAAAAACTGGCTGCTGAAGCAGCTAAACAAAACAGCAATGCTGCACCATAAACTTAAAACCTTCAAAATTGGCGGTGTGCACCCGGATGATCAGAAACTTTCTGCCGGGGTTGCTATCACTACATTGCCCTTGCCTAAAGTAGTGACTATTCCCGTAGCCCAACACATTGGCGCTCCAGCCAAAATAGTAGTGCAGCGCGGGGATACTGTTAAGACGGGGCAAATTATCGCTACTCATGAAGGATTTGTTTCCTCAAACATTCATGCATCGGCTTCGGGTCGTATTGGCATAATTGAAGAAGTGATGGACAGCAGCGGATTTAAACATACCGCCATTTCCATTCGTGTGAAGGGTGATGAGTGGGAAGAAAGCATTGATCGCAGCGATACACTGGTTGAAGAAATAAAACTTAACCCTAAAGAAATTGTAAACCGCATCATGGAAGCAGGTGTGGTGGGCATGGGTGGTGCCGCATTTCCATCGCATGTTAAACTCAGTGTGCCCGAAGGCAAGCATGTTGATTACTTATTGATTAATGGTGTCGAATGCGAACCATATCTCACATCCGATCATCGCCTGATGCTGGAGAAACCAAAAGAAATTATTGTCGGGATAAAAATCCTGATGAAAGCCCTTGGGTTGAACAAGGCAATCATCGGGATTGAAGATAATAAGCATGATGCCATCGATCTGTTTGATGGGCTATTGAAAAATGAAACCGGAATCACGGTCGAAGCCCTGGAAGTACATTACCCGCAAGGGGGTGAGAAGCAATTGATCCAGGCGTTGCTGAATCGGGAAGTGCCTTCGGGAGGACTTCCTTCTGATGTAGGTGTGATTGTTCATAACGTAGGAACCACATTTGCCATTTACGAAGCGGTGCAAAAAAACAAGCCGTTGATTGAACGCGTGGTTACGGTTACCGGTAAATCAGTAAAACAACCTTCTAATTTTTTGGCGCGCATCGGTACCCCGGTTGTTGATTTATTGATTGCAGCCGGTGGTGTTCCTGAAGATACCGGAAAGATTGTAAGCGGTGGCCCCATGATGGGCAAAGCCATTGCGGATCTTGATGTACCCGTGGCCAAAGGAACCTCAGGGATTCTTCTTATTCCCAAATCGGAATCGATGCGGGCCGAAGTATATAACTGTGTGCACTGCGGCAAATGTATTGAAGCCTGCCCGATGGGGTTAGAACCTTATCGGTTATTAATCCTGTCAAAGAAAGGAAACAGCGACCGTGCCAAAGAAGAACATATTCTCGACTGTATTGAGTGTGGTTCATGCTCCTTTGTGTGTCCTTCCAACCGACCTATACTGGATTATATCCGGTTAGGCAAGACGCAGGTAAGAAAACAGAAAAAGGTATGAGCGCGGAACTTCTCACCGTTTCACCCTCACCGCATGTTCACTCAGAACTTACGGTACCCCAGATTATGAAAGGGGTGATTATCGCGATGGTTCCTGCGCTTGCTTTTTCAATTTATAACTTCGGCCTGGGTGCACTTTATGTTACTACCCTTGCTGTGGTTTTTTGTGTAACGATAGAGTATGCTCTTGCAAAATACTTGTTGGATAAACCAGCAAGCATTTACGATGGTTCAGCGATCATCACCGGCATGTTACTCGCTTTTAATGTTCCCAGCAATCTGCCCTGGTATATTATTCTGATTGGAAGCGTGGTAGCCATCGGCATTGGTAAAATGAGTTTTGGAGGTCTGGGTAACAACCCGTTCAATCCCGCTTTGGTGGGGCGCGTATTTTTACTTTTATCCTTTCCGGTAGCCATGACTAGCTGGCCAACAGTCGGAGCCACGTGGTCACTTGATGCCGTAACAAGTGCCACTCCGCTTGGAATTTTAAAAGATGGAATGCGGGCAGGTGAGCCGATGGAGAAACTCATGAATCAGATGCCTTCCTACACCGATTTCTTTTTTGGATTGCAGGGGGGAAGCTTAGGCGAAATGTCGGCCTTTGCGTTATTGTTGGGCTTGATCTATATGCTCTACCGCAAAATCATAACCTGGCATATTCCGGTCGCCATGATTTTAACAGTAATGATCATGACCGGAATCTTCTGGGTTATTGATTCGACTAAATATGCCAACCCGGTATTTCATGTATTAACGGGCGGAGTGATGTTAGGGGCGGTGTTTATGGCTACGGATTATGTTACCTCACCGTTCACTCATCGCGGCATGCTCCTCTTTGGTGTGGGCATTGGTGTGCTCACGGTGTTGATCCGTTTGTTTGGAAGTTATCCGGAAGGGGTGTCGTTTGCGATTTTGATCATGAATGCCTTTGTGCCCATGATCAATAAGTTCGCGAAAGAACCTCGCTATGGAGTAGTTAAAGAGAAAGCAAAAATGTGAAGGCGTCAAGACCGCTTGGAACGGTCAGACGCCTAGGATAATTTATGGCAGCCATTAAATCATCTTTCCTCAACTTACTCGTCACCCTTACGGTGATCACCCTGATTGCAGGCTTATCCTTGGGCTATGTCTTTCAATGGACGAAAGAGCCTATCGCGAAAGCACAAATGGAAAAACAATTGCGAGCCATTCAGGACGTGATTTCAGGATATGATAATAACCCGGTAGCTGAAAAGTATAAAGTAGCAACACCGGATGGTACAGACAGTCTCGAGTTTTTTCCTGCCAAAAAAAATGGCGAACGGATCGGTGTTGCTGTAAAAACAAAATCCTCAAAGGGATATAGCGGTCACGTTTGGGTTATGGTGGGCTTTGCCATGAATGGCGACATCCAACGCATTGTGGTGATTGAACACAAGGAGACTCCGGGCCTGGGCTCTAAAATGTCTTCACCAAAGTTTCTCGATCAGTTTTTTGGAAAGAACCCCGCACAAATGAAACTGAAAGTTAAAAAAGATGGAGGCGAAGTGGATGCCATTACGGGAGCCACCATCACCTCGCGGGCATTTTCGGAAGCGGTGCAGGTAGCGTATGAAACGTTTCAATCTGAGAATCATGGCAACGACTAACTATAAGGAAAATTTCCTTAACGGAATTATCAAAGAGAACCCGGTATTCGTGTTGCTGCTGGGCTGTTGCCCTACGTTGGGTGTTACGTCTTCGGCTATCAACGGGATTGGCATGGGGGCAGCCACCGCTTTTGTGTTGGTGATGTCGAACCTCGCAATTGCATTGGTTAAAAATGTTATCCCCGATAAAGTGCGCATCCCTGCCTTCATTGTGATCATTGCTGCCTTTGTTACGGTTGTTCAATTATTGATGGAAGCGTATACTCCGGCATTGAATGAACAACTGGGGTTATTCATTCCGCTGATCGTAGTGAATTGCATTGTGTTAGGCCGGGCCGAGGCGTTTGCCTCAAGGAACACCGCCTTTGCCAGTGTGCTTGACGGACTCGGCATGGGTGTGGGCTTTACACTTGCATTAACCTTGCTGGGTACCATTCGCGAATTGCTCGGTAGTCTTTCGGTGTTTGGCGTTAAACTGGTGGATGCCGATGGCATGCTGGTGTTTATTCTCGCCCCAGGTGCTTTCATTACGCTGGGCTTCATCATTGCCGTAATGACTTGGCTGAAAAAAAGAAAGCCGGCACATTCTTAATCTATTGAGTATGGAATACCTCGTAATCATTATCTCGACCATCTTCATCAACAACATTGTGTTGGCGAAGTTTCTGGGCATTTGCCCCTTCCTTGGAGTTTCCAAAAATACATCCACTGCTGTGGGCATGGGTGGGGCTGTCATTTTTGTGATGGTGATCTCCACCATCATGACCTACCTCGTACAACATTACATTCTTATTCCGCTGGAAATCGCTTACATGCAAACGGTGACCTACATTTTGGTGATTGCCTTTCTGGTGCAGGTGGTAGAAATTGTATTAAAGAAAGTAAGCCCCGATTTGTACCAGGCGTTGGGTGTGTACCTGCCGCTGATTACCACCAACTGTACCATTCTTGGGGTAGCGATATTAGTGATCCAGAATAATTTCAATTTACTAGAGAGTGTGATTTTTGCCATTGGCAATTCGGTCGGTTTTACGTTGGCTATTGCATTATTCTCAAGTTTGCGTGAACAACTTGAAGCAGCCGACCTGCCTGAATACATGCAGGGCATCCCCGCAGCCTTAATCACTGCCAGCATTCTCTCCATGGCCTTTATGGGTTTTGCCGGACTGGTTTAAAGAAGAAAACTATGCCTAGCTATTGTTAGTGTTTAGACCCGAACAGATATAAGAAACAATATTTGGTAATATATTTCCCAATACGGGAACTTCTATCTACTTTTGATAAAAGATTAAGACTTGAGAGTAATTGCTAAAAAGATACTCCGGGAGTTTTGGATAAAACATTCGGATTGTGAACAACAACTTAAGTCGTGGTATCGAGAATCTGAAAAAGGTGAATGGAGAAATACCAATGAAATTAAGAAGGAGTATCCGACAGCTAGTATTCTTGGAGACAATAGAGTTATTTTAAACATAAAAGGAAATAACTACAGACTAATCGTTAAGATTAATTTCCATTATCAAATGATGTGGATACGATTTGTTGGCACTCATAATGAATATGACAAGATTGACGCAAATAAAATTTGATAACTATGCACATAAAACCAATAAAGACTAAAAAGGACTACCACCAAGCGTTGGACAGACTTGAATTAATTTTTGACTCTAAAAAAGGAACTAAGGAAGGAGATGAACTTGAGATTCTGGGCATATTGATTGACCAATACGAAAACGAACATTTTCCAGTGGACCTACCTGACCCGATAGAGGCAATAAAATTCAGAATGGAACAACTTGGGTATACTCAAACCGATTTAGCAAAGGTGGTTGGACTCAAAAGCAGGGCAAGTGAAATACTGAACAAGAAGAGAAAACTATCGTTGGATATGATTAGACAACTTCACGAAAAGTTGAATATTCCAACTGACGTTCTAATTCAAGCTTACTAAATATAGAAATTTTGTAAGCCTTGTTGTAAACAACCAACAAGAACTTAGGTTTTGTTATGCCCTTTTATCTAAAGCAAATCAATAGTGCTGTTATTCTACAAATATGCTTTTTATAGAATTTATTCGTCATTGCAGCGATTGAAGTCTACAAATGCGCCAAACCTGGCATCGGGATTACTGGTATTACTCATAGGTTTATTGATCTTTAACATTCATTTATTAATTGCTAAATTATTAGTTGGGCAAGATTTGAAATTTTCTGATGTTGTTATTCCATGTTTTATCCTATTTGCGTCCCTTTACGTGATTAATGACTTGCTTCTTGTGAGTAATTTGAAATATCTAAAGATTGAAGATTTCTTTATTCAGAAGAAACACCCCAAGTATTTTGAGAAACTTTTTGTTGCAGTCGGAGTGCTTATAGGCGCTCTACTAGTTGTCATTCCCTTGCTTTTAGGAGCTTAGAGTAAACTAAAAACAGTGAGCCTTTTCTGGCCCACTGATTACAATTCAGACATTTGCAATAAAAGGAGACTTCCTGATATAGGTGTCATCAGACAATTGTTCAATAACAAAAGTTGCTATATCACCAGCACTTATTTTATTTCCCCCACAATCCTCTAAACTAACTACTGTTTCACCCTTTATATCCGTAAATTCAATAAAGGGAACCCGGACCAACGTCCAGTTTACATCGCTGGTCGACAAAAGGGAATATGTTTTTTGTCTATCCGCGTGAATTGTTGGGAAGGTCATTTTCATCCATTCCGTTGCAGCAATTGTTTCCGGACTTTTTTTATCAAACGGAGTATCGACATTTATTCCGGAAACTAAAATGTAACGTTTTATTCCGTACTCAGTCATGGCGCTGAGGATATTTATAGTTGCCTGACTTGCTACAAGCGGTTCATCCTTGCGTTGACCTACCGTGCTGATAACGGCATGGCAACCTTGAACCAAAGCTCGAATAGCGTCTGGATCAAGGGCATCACCTTTTATAATTTCGATAAAAGAACTTTCAAAGTGGAAATTTTCAGGGTTTCTGAGAAGTACTTTAACGCTGTAGCCCTGACTTAATAACTGGGTAAGAATATACTTTGCTGTTCTTCCGCCACCACCCAGTATGGCAATTCTATTGGCTTGTTCCATTTTCATCTTTATAAAATTTAAAATAGTTGAATCTTCCTTTGCTGAATTGGAATGCAGCACAAAGGATTACAGAGCCATCTGGCTGTGTAAAGAGAATTTAAATATTTATAAAGAGATTTTAATGATTCAAGGTAAACAAAATTTCTAAAAATCGTGTGTTACGAAAGATAATACTTATTGCTTCGGTTTACTTTAACCCTTACTACTTTGGCCTAGTAGAGCGTTAGAGGCTCTGGCAACGAGCTGGAGGGTTTGGGGCATAGTTTTATTCTTGATCTTTTGGAATCCCTATTCTTTCTATCAGCTTCCTGAATCTTGGGTCTTTCATAACTTCAGGCGCATAATCCTGGCAAAACGGCTTTAGAAAAAATGCTAATCCTTCGTGCAGTTCTACAGCTGTATCAAAATAGTCAAAGGCCTGTTCAAATTCACCCATGGCTGCATGAAGTAATCCGAATTGTAGATTGCCCATGTTCTGTGTGCCGCGTATTTTTTTCATTATTTCAAGTACTTCCACCGCTTTCATTTTTTCACCCGTGAAAGCATACGCAGCCCCCAGCAATGACAACATCAATAGGTCCTGGTACCCACTCAGTTTATTTGTTAGTTCAATTGTAGCGACCCACTCTTCATATCGATTTGCTCTCGAGTAAAGAGCCAATATCATCGAATGGCCACCGTGGAAATTAGGTTCCAGGTCGATTTGCCTTCTACCGAACTCAATTGTTTTGTCAACGTCTCCACCAAGGTAATAGTAGCTCGCTATGTAAAAAAGATTCAATAAAGAAAACGGATCCAGGATAGCCGCTTTCTTTAGGTAGGCATGAGCTTGCTGATTTTTCCCCATGAGTATATTTAATACACCCAATTGCCTGAGCCCTTCGATGCTGTTGGGGTTGAGCCGGATACCTTTGTCAAGTTCAATGGCAGCACCCTTAAAATCCCAGTCGTGCCACAACGTTATCCTGGCGAGGGTGATATAACTTTCCGCAAGCTTGTCATCCAATTGAAGTGCAGTGCGGGCAGCCTCTATAGCCTGTGGAAGGCTTTGCTCCCTGGGAAGCCAGTTAAAGAAATATGAATCATAATAACAATTCGCAAGTCCCGTATAGGCCAGTGCGTACCCCGGATCGCATTTGATAGCTTCCTTAAAATATTCAATGGCTTTCCCCCAGGATTCGGGTGACACTCTATTAAAATGGAAAAGACCCTTGAGGTAAAGCTGATACGCTTCCAGGTTTTCGGTGTCTTTACTTAGAATGGCTTCCTTCTCTTCGCCTAGCAATTTTATTTTTATGGCGCTTAGGATAGCTAGTGATATCTCATCCTGGATGGCAAAGATATCTTCCAGTTCACGGTCAAACTTTTCGGAATACAAATGAAAGCCATCGGAAACTTTAATAAGCTGTGCTGTAATACGAAGTTTATTTCCCGATCTCCGTACGCTTCCTTCCAACAGGTAGTTCACTTTCAGTTGCTCACCAATTAATTTCAAGTCCAGATTCTTTCCTTTGAAGGCAAAGGCAGATGTTCTCCCGATTACTTTGAGCTCGTGTACCTGAGCCAGCACATTGATGATTTCCTCGCTGATGCCATCGCTGAAAAATTCCTGCTCCGCATCCTGGCTCATGTTTACAAACGGTAATACCGCGATGCTCTTTTCCGCCACCAACTCTACTGGTTTTTCCGGGGTTGAAGTGATAACACCTTCATTTTTCACCTGGTAAATACGAACCGGTTCTTTTACATTTTTAAGTTGTTCCGTCTTGACGAATTCCGTTTCGATGTCGATCTTATTAGACAAATTATGATTTACAGCCTCCGAAACCCAGATCCCTCCGGGTGTCGCTATTGCCTGAATGCGGGCCGCTATGTTTACACCATCGCCAAACACGTCATCATTTTCAAAGACCACCTCCCCTTGATGAATACCAACGCGTAATTGAAATTCTTTCGCCCTGTTACAGGTTTGTTGAATTTTTATAGCGGCATTCACAGCATCAGAAACGGAATTGAAACTGGACATCACTCCATCGCCCAGCTCCTTGATCCACCGCCCATTGTATTGTTCAATAATGAGTCTTTGAATGCCTCTGTTTTTATCCAGCATAGCAAACGCTTTTGCTTCATCCTTTCCCATCAAGACGGTGTACCCGACAATATCGGTAAACATGATGGCAGCGAGTTGGCGGGTTTGGGACATTGTCATGGTTAGCTTATGATACAAGGGTAAACATATTTCAATGAATAACAAATTCAGCTCTGCGCGTTTTTATGAAAACAATGAAGATGGATTTGGGTTTCTTACGCATCATTCGGAGATTTAGGATTGTTGGTCAGGAGACCAACAATAACAAGGGTTTATCTGCTAGTTGAAAATAGGGTCACATCTAAAATATCCTGTTCCTTCTTTTCTTCAAGATTTATATAAGCAATTTCAGCACCTATTTTCGTAAAATCTATCTCTTTTATGTTAATTCTCCTTACTCTACTATTGTGTTGGGTATGAAAATTTAAAGTCAGGTCGGTTAAGTTCCATGCTGTAGTCCATATCGTAGAACTTCTCATTACATCAGCATCATTTCCCTTTCCAGAACCTTCTGCGCCATCAGGTCCTAATGGCAAATTAAAATTATCCAATATTCTGAAAGCTTCATAAATCCCTTCCGTAGCATTTTCGATTTTTCTTGCCGTTTGAGTCCACGCAACCGCCCTTATAAATCGTGAGGGAGGGGTATTGTCTCCAGGGAGTCCTATCATTCCCGAACCAGCACCGGTTGGAGCAAACTTAACACCAGATAAATTCTTTGGCTCTACAGAAAACATGGAAAGGTTTAAATAATTACTCAAATTGGTCATATGCCAATCATACGTTGGAGCATTTGTTATAACACCCAAAGGTGCGTCATGTATCTTTAATTCGCCATCCGTATACTCAATCACAATAGAAGTCCCCGATTTATCGGTAACCATCCAATGCCCATCAACAACAATTCCAATTGCTTTTTCGACAACACCAACCACAGTAATTTTCCGCATGCCTTCCTTTACTTCTTTGATGTTGGAAAACTGAGATAGTATAAAAGCAGATACGTTCTGAGCCGATATGCAATTATCAGCCTTGGCTTTATTGTACGCTGGATAGTTTGCATATCCCGGATGATAAAACAACCCTATAGACAATCCTTTGTCATTCATGCCATCGGCAATGTATTCCTTCCCAAGCATATCAAGTGCTACTATTCCATGTTTAACGGTAAATTTCTTCCCGTTATTTCCATCGGGTGTTAGTCCGGTAAACTCGTAGCCAATTGGGATTAAAGCGACACGAGAATGTAGGTCAAAAGCCCCCCATTCCATTGTTCTCCCATAAACTACTCCGCCATCTTTTGCTACCAGCCTTATTCCAGTACATGCTGAAGTATCAAAATTTGCTATCAAAAGAAATGACAATAACCCCAACAATTTGATTTCATTTTTCATAGTATAAATTAAATTTAATTGTTCTATTAATGTTGTCTCCCACAATAAATGCCAACTTCAAATTCGTCTCGTGTTCAATAGAATCTATGTGTCCCACGAAACCAAACAGCCTGCTCCGATGTAGCGTCTCGCGGAATCGGGGTTGTTTAAAAACTAAAACTACAAATTTACACTGAACCCCGACATTGATTATGCACATTGTTGGTGGCTTTGTGACTATCTCTTATTCCGTTTTGTCGGTTTGAATTCAAGAATTTCATCTCTCTTGGGTGAAGTAACATATTGCTTTTTATGTTCACCATTCTTATCCATTATCCAGATGTCAGAGTTATCAGCGACTCGCGTATAGGCAATGAATTTGCCATCAGGAGACCATCGCGGCCACCGATTGTCTAAAGTGTCCAATGTTAATTGTTGAATGTTACCTCCTTTAATGTCCATTGTATAGATGTCAGCTTTGCCGTTCAAAAAATAATGACAGGCAACTGTTTTTCCATCCGGAGAGATGTCCAAGGCACCGTCATTACCAACTCTGTTTGTCAATCTAGTGTGAAAGCTGCCGATAGTATCAGTCACAAAGATTTCACTATTTGTAATTCTATCTGCTGAGTCTTTGTCCATGAATGATGTATAGAATATATTCAAACCATCTGGATGAAATGTCGCTGAGCCGTCTAACCTGTCATTCGATGTAATACGTGTCATCTTTCTGGTCTTTAGGTTCATTAAATATACTTCTGCAAGTTTATGGTCAAGATTTGACACAAATAGAATATTTTTTCCGTTTGGCGAAAAAGACGGGCCATACTGGTCGAGAGTGTCATTCGTAATTTGTTCTGTAGTTTTTAATTCTGTGTCATAGAGATACAGGTCATATTGTTTATTTACTTGTTTTGCAAAAAGAATTTGCTTTCCGTTCGGGCTCCACTTAATTCCATAGTCTACAAATTTGTCATTTGTCACGTTAATGAGTTGGTCATTCGAAGTCGAAACATACAGGTCAAGATTTTTGTCCCTGTCTGAAATCAAGGCATAGTTGTATTGGGTTGTCTTACATGATGCAAATACAATTAAAGTCAGGATTGATATGTAAAGTTTAGTCATCACTATATTCATCTGTCTGTTAGTATATGAAAGGTAGGCGATTACGAAGCACAAAACTTTCGGATAAGCACAAATTTAATATGAGCCAGAATTCATGAATTCACTACTGTTTCGCCTATTTTTTATATACATTGTTAGTGGCTTTTGCATATTATTATTCAATGATATCTCCTCTAAGATAAAAATGATCATTTATTGTGAAGGGAACTCCTGTTCCATTTAAAATTGTGTTAGCATCTCCTCCGAACTCTACATGCATATGCAAATGAGGTTCACTTGTGTTTCCTGTATTTCCGACTTGTCCAATTATTGTATTGGTATCCACTAAGTCACCAACTTTTACTTTTATACTACCTTTTTTCAAATGCGCAAGAAGTATTTCTTTATCTTCATATTCTATCAATATGTGATTTCCTGCAATATGGTTTGTATCTGTATTTGGAGGTGTCAAATCATCAAATTCATCAACTACAATCAGCACTTTTCCGATACAAGGGCTATAAACAGGTTTTCCATAAATCACATAGTCCTTCAAGTTTGTGCCACCATTAATTGAAGTTGCTCTCATTCCAAATTTATTCACCCCAACAATGTCAATTGCATAATTTTGTGCACTTCCATTAAAATGAGCGTTAATCATTGGACGAGATCCCCCATGTAGGACAATATATTCTCCATTTTTAAGAGGAGAAGATAATTCAATGGGGTTGTCAGGAGTTCTATATCCTCTTAGTGCTAAAAAACTCATAATAGACATGAAACAAATGACAATAATATTGATGCTAATAATGATTAATGAGGCAATTCTATTTTTTGGTTTTAAAGGTCTTTTGATCCGTTTATAGCTGACAATACAAGCAACAACATAGAGGATGATAAAAAAAGGTTTAAAATAAATACTTACGATTTCCCAGCGTGCAATCGTTGCAATAAATAAGATACCTAAACCTGATAACATGACGAAAAGAAGCCAATTTAACTTCGTTGTTTGTCTATTAAAAAGCAGGACAGCAATTAAAAAAGTAGGTACACCAAGATATATTAACGAAACAGTAATCATAGATTAATTTATTAGCAGAGCCTTTGCATTGATGTTTTTATCAGATAAAATTTTAGAAGACATAGGAAATTTGTCCGCGTGGGAAATCCTTGTTACAAAGTCCACCCAGCCGATTTCAAAGATCAGGGCCATTTTCTATACATTTTGTTGTGCGCTCGTATTTATAGGGATACATTTGATCATTGTGATAATATTTGTTCTTACCGGATTGTTCGAACACAGAATTATTATTGAATAAACATCCATCTATGACCTTCTAAGTCTTCTACCCTATATCGTAGTCCAGGCCCACCGTCTTCTAAATCTGAAAGTATTGTTGCTCCATTCTCCCTGGACTTTTTATAATGTTCCTTAACATCATCAACACAAACTAGCAGACCATTGATAATATAAGGTACGCTATAATATTTGGCAGTGTCTTCACAAACCTTGCGGTGATGTTTTGGGCTTTGATAGTCAGGTGTTGGAGAAGCTAACATAACAACTCCATCTCCCAGGGTAATTTCTCCATGAATAAGTATGCCCTTATCGTCTAGCATTCGAGTCCTTTCGGAAAAGCCAAATACTTTACACAGCCAATCCAGTGCAGCAATTCCATCTTCGTATGAAAGCATGGGAATAATTTGAGGATTTTGGTTAGGCATTTTTGTAGTTTTATAGAGTCATCAACAACTATGGGCTTAAACATGACGCATAACGTGAGTGCATAAGCAGTGGCGGGTCAGGAGGGCTTAAAAATGAAATGTTAAGCCCGACCTGCACGTCTCTGTCCCCCGAAGTCAAGGTCGAACTGGCTGTCCAGTCACAACAATTTTTAACGTTGTTGAAATTTCGGGTTAAATTTTCTTTTGTCCTTGTTTTGAAAGTAAAGTATTGGTCCTAAGACTGGAAAAAACAATATCATTAACCACCAAAACCAACGTTTATTATTCTTAATTCTCCGCGTGAATGCCATGTCTGTCCACGCCCAGAAAAATAATACCATAACCAAAGCAATGTAAGTCACAATAATTGCTGTCATCATAATCTCATATAATTTAGTTGCAGTCGTTGATTTATTTTGTCATTACTTTCTTGTCCACCGCCTTGCCACCAACAATTGTGTATAGGCATTGCCTATATTTCCTTATTGTATTCTAAGGTAGGAGTATGCGTTAAAATATCCAACAGACCATTATAAATGCACATTAGCTGTAATTTTTCCCAAAGATGAGCCTTGGAGCCGTAATAAACGTTTAGTTTAGTTATTGTTGGTCTCCCGACCAACAATCTTAATCTCGCATCATATTTCTTATTTTAGGCTTATTTTCGAGTATGAAATTAGAACGTCAACACGTTCAATTCTTCACTGCAGTTTGTAATGATTGGCTTCGTTTGCTCGATTCTGATGAGGCTAAAGATATAGGTATCAAGGCACTTCAGTATCAGGTGAAGATCGTTTATGTTTAAGGACAGGACATTTCAAGTATGGAAACGGAATTCGATGAGCATTGATTTAATTCACGAATGGTTTTTCAGGCAAAAGTTTGACTATCTTCACGATAACCCTTGTCAGGCGCATTGGCAGTTGGCAACGCTACCTGAAGATTACAAATACAGCTCCGCGCGTTTTTATGAACCAGTGAAGATGGATTTAGGTTTCTTACGCATCATTCGGAGGTTTAGGATTGTTGGTCAGGAGACCAACAATAACAAGGGGGCTTATCGAAAATAGTGTAATCTTTATCCAGGCTAAAGAAAGAGCCTGACATTAACAAACAGTTTTTAACCCAAAACCT
>JBGASB010000015.1:0-81659 GCA_044229915.1 Cyclobacteriaceae bacterium | reverse complement strand
CCTGGAAGGGAGTAAGAGTAGGCGCTTTTTTAGATGACATAAAACTGGCGACACTTTCAACCATTCAGCGAAAAGTTTCTTAAAGCTTGAGAAAAAAATGCATTCAAACGTGCCAATGACATTTCGGTTGCGTGTTAAGAGAAAAATATACTTTCACAAATAGTTAAAAAAATTACAACCATGGATGGCCTCACCTTCGTTGTAATTGCATAAAACAAAAAGAGTATGACACATGTCAAAACAGTGGAATCCTTTGCCAGGCTCTTAGGCTTCTGCTCCGGGTATGGAGGTTATAACCCCGGTCGCCAATCCCTCCAGGTCGATGCGTTGACCACGCAGTTGAACCACATTCAGTCGGCAATAGAAAATGTGAAAATTGCCAAAGCTGAATATGACAACGAAGTGAACCAACGGAAGCAGGCATTCGATCAGTTACCAAGGTTGCTTTCCGGCATCCTGCGAAGGCTGGAAGCTTCAGGTGCGAAACCTGAAAAACTGGAAGACGCACGGGCGTATGTGCATCAGATCATTGGAGCTTCACCGAAAAACCGGGAGCCCCTTCCGTCAGCGCAAGCGGAAGTGAAACCGGTGCGGGGAAAGTTACAACTGGCTTATGTAAGTAAGGCCGATTCGTTTTCCAAACTGGTGAAGGCGGTGATCTCCGAACCCTTGTACCAGCCCCGCGAAAACCAATTTACCCAAGCGGGGTTGGAAGAAAAGGTGACGGAACTGAACCAACTGAACCGGCACGTGGCGGATGCTCGCAGAAAGTGGAGCGAAGCGTTGATTGATCGGAACAAGGTGTTGTACAAAGACGAAGGTTCGATGACCCAGTCGGCACGCGCAGTGAAAAAGTATGTGCGTGGTCTGTTTGGTCACGACAGCGCAGAATACGCCTTGATCAAAGCACTTGAATTCAAAAAACCAGGAAAAAGCTGATGACATCCATCCTTGATTAAAACCTCTGCGGTCAGACTGCGGAGGTTTTTTTGTTTATATACAGTGAGTCGTCAGACCACTCTTAGTGGTCATGACGACTCAAATTCATTTTCCAGCATCGTCTCCTGTAAGGGACGATGCATGACATGGCGAGATTTCCTCTAATGAAGTCTCTGGAATCTTAGTCCTTGCACGTAACGGCCTTTAGTGAGTCATCAGACCACTCTTAGTGGTCATGACGACTCTCGGACTTGCCCCCAACTAAAGACATGCTTGTTGATTGCAGCAAAGTTATTTGCTAACGCTTCCTTACTTCAATCGACTAATCTTTCCACCACCTGCAACCACCACTAATTTTCCTTTGCGTGCTTTGCGCACCACATGAAACCCTTTTTCATCGGAGAGGGGTTGCCAGTCTTTTCCCTCATTAAGGGAAATATCCGTACCCGATGGTCCCGTGGCAATTAATACCTTGTCGGAAATGTACTCTACACACTCACGATAACCACGGGTAGGGGTGGTTGGCTGAATCCAGGTTTTTCCGGCATCCCGGGTAAGAAGAATGTGCCTCACTTTCAAAGAGTCTTTCTGAAAATCACCCCCTGCAACAACTCCGTTCTTTTTATCCTTAAAGGCTACTGAAAAAATCCCGGTGCTGCTTTCTCCTTGTATGATTGGAGGCGCAACAACTCTCCAGGTTGTACCGGCATCCGTGGAAGTAAAAAGCCGGGAGACTTTTCCGCCTGTAGAAATCATTACTGTTGATTTACTGTAATTCCGAATCCCGGTACCGCTGGCCGCGAAGGAGGCTTCACCCGCATTCAAAACTGGCCGCTGGGTTTCCGGTAATTCGCTCCAGGTTTTACCGCCATCTTTTGTAATCAGCAATAACATGCGCCCCAGTATCGGGTCACCATAAATCATTCCCTCGCGGTCATTCCAAAAACCAACCCCGTCAAAGAAAGCATCGGGGTGATTGTTTTGGTAAACAGTTTGCCACGTGTTTCCACCATCATTAGTTTGAAGAATATGGGCAGGCGAACCGGCATTGGCGATTACAGCACGCTGCGAATCGAATGCGTGGAGCGAACGGAAATCAAGTTTTTCAAAGCCAGCCACCTGACTGAATTTCCAATTCCGTGCCCCATCTGTACTTCTGCCGATCCAGCCATTGCTGCCACTCACCCACACAACGCTATCATCCACTACCGACAAACCCCGGAAGGAGGATTGTACCGAAACCTCACAACGTTGAAGTGAGTAGGTTTGACTTAATGCGTTTGTAGAAATCAGAAAGGTGATCAGAACCAGGCAGGCGGCAAGAGATTTCATTTTTTCATTTATTAGAATAATATTACCAACTTTATTTAAATAAATATTATGAATAGAAATCAATCTATCTACTTATCTATAATTTTATCAATCTTTGTTCTGTCATGCAAGGAAGACGATCCCCAACCTCTTCAATCAGAAGTAAAGGCGGTATTATTAGCTGGTGAAAGAGGTAAAAGTAAGAGTTGGAAGCTTACAAGCGGAACCGTAAAGGATGGTTATGAACCTCAGTATGACCTTGCTTTTTATAGTTGTTTTTTAGACAATATTTATACATTCAAAAACAATGATGCTCAGGATTATGATGTTACCGAAGGTGCAACGATATGTGATTCGAATGATCCGGCCAACATCGTTGAATCTGGAACTTGGACGTTTACCACGGATGGAAAAATGATTATCATTCTTCCAAATAATTTAACTGGTTCATTCAATGTTTTATTTGCTGCTCTCCCTTTTCCTGCAACGGTAGTAGAACTGACTGAAACTTCACTCATTATCAGAATGGATATTATCGATGGTGGGGTTGATGTTGTATATAATTTAACTTTTGTTAAAAGTTAAATGGATTTTCGAATTGGTTTATTGGTAGTTATCGTTATGTCGTCTATGAGTTTGTATGGCCAAGGTGGAGTTAACTATTTAGCGCTGGGCGATTCCTATACCATAGGTGAGAGTGTTGCCGAGGCCGAACGCTGGCCTAATCAGTTAGCTCAGAAGTTAAAAATCCCTAACCCAACGATAATTGCCACCACGGGCTGGCGTACGGATGATCTGAACGGTGCGATTCAATCGGCCAATCTTAAGAATGAGTATGATCTCGTTTCGCTTCTCATTGGAGTAAACAATCAATATCA
Source organism: Cyclobacteriaceae bacterium (assembly GCA_044229915.1). Taxonomy (GTDB): domain Bacteria; phylum Bacteroidota; class Bacteroidia; order Cytophagales; family Cyclobacteriaceae; genus ELB16-189. The sequence goes on along the minus strand of JBGASB010000015.1, from coordinate 78,531 downwards.
GGGTAAGTCGGCAGCGCAGTATGAGATTGAGTTTGAGGATTTATTGAAGACCGCCATCCAACTGGCAAAGGGAAAAAGCAAGAATGTGTTTGTGGTTTCCATTCCCGATTATGGCTATACTCCCTTTGGCAAACCCAAACAGGAAATAATTACTCCCCGGATTGATGAATTCAATCAGATCAATAAGCGCATTGCCGATAAGTATCAGATTACTTATTTCAACATTACCGGGATCTCCCGCAAAGGACTTGATGATCCCACGCTGGTAGCAGCGGATGGATTACACCCTTCAGGTAAAATGTATGCACAGTGGGTGGCAGTAATCAGTGCGGGATTAAAAAATAAGTTAAAGTAGAATTGGGTAATTAGTTTAACCGCAAAGTCACAAAGACGCTGAGTAATAAGTTATCCTTGCGTCTTCGCGTCTCAGCGGTTAAATACTCTTACCATCTAAATCAGGTTCTCAAAAACTGACCTGTTGTCTAAATAGCCTTCGACCCCGATTCATCGGGGAGGCTGACATCTCCTGAGCATTTCAAAACTAAATCAGTTTCTCAAAAAAAAAGTTAAAGTAGAATTGGGTAATTAGTTTAACCGCAAAGTCACAAAGACGCTAAGTAATAAGTTATCCTTGCGTCTTCGCGTCTCAGCGGTTAAATACTCTTACCATCTAAATCAGTTTCTCAAAAACCTTCTTAAGATTAGTAGCAATAATCTTGTGCCCTTCCGGGGTGGGGTGGATACCATCGGCCTGATTCAATTTTTCAATTCCGGCTACACCATCCAGAATAAAAGGAATTAAGGTGGCATTGTTCTTACGGGCCAGGTTTGGGTAAATGTTCCTGAACTCATCCGTGTACTGCTTGCCCATGTTTGGGGGCACCATCATTCCGGCCAGCACAATTTTACAATTCGGGTTCTTGGCTTTTACTTTATTAATGATGCTTTGTAGATTTTGACGGGTTTGTTCAATGGGTAAACCCCGCAGGCCATCGTTGGCGCCAAGCTCTAAAACAAAAATATCAATAGGCTGTCGCAAGATCCAATCGATGCGACTGAACCCACCGGCCGAGGTTTCTCCGCTGAGTCCTGCATTTACCACCTTCACTTTTTTGTCCGTCTTATTCAGTTCCTTTTCAAGGAGGGCCGGAAATGCCTCTTCCGTAGAAAGGCCATATCCTGCGGTCAGGCTATCGCCAAAAAAAAGAATTACTTTAGGAGTTTGGAACGTGTTAAATACCAGGAGAATTACAATAATCAATGCTTTACTACCGACTAACATAGTATTACCGGGGTTGGAATCTTAGTTGAAACAATTTTACTCAATAAACGATTTAATTCCTGATCTGTTAACTTAAATATCATGCCAGAAACCGTATTGCAGGCCGAGGGGCTCACCAAGATTTATAAATCAGCCGAAAAAGATTTGATGGTACTCGATCATGTTTCCTTTGAAGCAGTTCAGGGTACAAGTTTGTCGATTATAGGCCCTTCGGGCAGTGGTAAAACCACCCTGCTGGGTCTGTGTGCTGGCCTCGATGTACCTACTTCGGGTTCAATTTCGTTGATGGGTTTTAAGTTAAACAAGATGGGGGAAGACGACCGGGCTTACATCCGGAATCAGTATGTTGGATTTGTCTTCCAGAATTTTCAGCTGTTATCTACGTTAACGGCATTGGAAAACGTGATGGTGCCCCTGGAACTTCGTGGCGAACGGAATGTGGCTTCAAAAGCAAAGGACTTGCTAGCCCGCGTAGGGTTGAGTGAACGATTTAGTCATTATCCTTCTCAATTATCGGGCGGTGAGCAACAGCGCGTAGCCATGGCCCGCGCCTTTATTACCTCGCCCCGGATTTTGTTTGCCGATGAACCTACCGGTAACCTCGATGAAGAAAATGCCAATCAGATTGTAGACTTACTTTTTGGTATGAACCGGGAGGAGAAAACCACCTTGATCCTTGTTACCCATAACATCGAATTAGCTGAGAAGACGGAGCGAATTCTTCAAATGAAGGGTGGAAAATTAGTACACGAACGGATCCTGAACCTGGCATGATAGACTATATCATTAAAATTAAACGCGAGGTTCGGTCGATATTTCGCGATCGGTGGGTTTGGTCGATGGCGTGGCGCGATGGCCGCCATAACTTTTCAAGACTTTTTCTTTTTGTTGCTTCCCTGATCACCGGCATCGCGGCCGTAGTTGCCATCGGCTCGCTCAACTATGTAATGCAGGACGAACTGGATAAGAATGCCAAAGAATTACTGGGTGCCGACCTCGTGATAAACAGCAATAAGCCTTTTGATAAAAATTATCTTGATCAACTGGATACGGCCAGCCGAAAATTGGCGCGTGATGCGGATATGGCATCGATGGTCATGTTCATGAACACGAAACAAAGCCGCCTGATAAAACTTACTGCTCTCGAAGGCGAGTTCCCATTTTATGGTGAACTGGTTACGCAGCCAGCCAACGCCTACGAATTGGTGAAGACGGGCGAGTATGCCATGTTGGACGAATCCCTGGCTCGGCAATACCAGGTAAGTTCAGAAGATACGATTAAGATTGGTACCCGGAATTTTAAAGTAGCCGGGGTTGTAGAAAAATTTCCTGGCGGTGGAGCGCTTACCGCTACCCTGGCTCCGGCCGTATACATTTCGTTAAAGGCGCTGGATTCTACCGGGCTTGTGCAGTTTGGCAGCCGCATCAATTATAGTCTTTATGTAAAGACGGTTTCAGAAGACCAAACGCAAAGCACGATTGACCTAATTAAACCGTTGAATGATAAACTGGGATACTCCTATGATACGGTAGAAGAAAGAAAAGATGATTTGGGTGACGGCTTTCGTTCCGTGTATCGGTTCTTTTCCTTATTGGCTTTTGTTGCCCTGATCTTAGGGTGTATTGGGGTAGCAAGTTCTGTTCATATCTATGCCCGCGAGAAGCGGGAAGAAGTGGCCGTGTTGCGCTGTGTGGGCTCTTCGGGGTGGCAGGCGTTCAATATCTATTTCATCCAGATTTTTGTGCTCGGCTTTTTTGGAAGTGTGATTGGGGCTGTGTTAGGGGTAAGCATTCAACAATTAATACCCATTGCGTTTGGTGAGTATTTACCGGTTGAATTGCAATTTGGAATTTCATGGCGTGCGTTTGCCGAAGGAGTTTTTGTAGGAACCCTGGTTTCAATCCTGTTCTCTATTCTTCCGTTGGTTGCGGTGCGTTTTGTGCCGCCCCTCTCAGTATTAAGGGCCGATTTTACATCGGATAAAGTCTTCTCAAAAACCAAATGGCTTATCATTTTCCTGATTGGGCTGTTTCCCATTTTAGCGGCCGCTTACCAAACCCGTAGTTTCATTTCAGGCGGATTGTTTTCATTAGGACTGGTACTGGCACTGGGAAGTCTTATGCTGGTGGCAATGGCCTTGCTGTTTCTGGTGCGCAGGTATTTTCCTAAAAACAGTACCTTCATTTTCCGGCATGCCCTTTCGAATTTATTCAGACCGAATAATCAGACGCAAGTATTATTGGTGACCATTGGGCTGGGGGCATTCATCATTGCTACCCTGAATATAATCCAAAGCAGTTTACTCAATCAGGTTGAATTCAAAGGAAACACAAATCAATCCAATACGATTTTATTTGATATTCAATCAAGTCAGAAGGATGAGGTGGTGAAGCTAATCAGTAAGCACAATCTTCCGGTCAATCAGGTCGTGCCGATTGTTACGTGTCGGTTAAGTGAGATCCGGGGCGTATCTATTGAAGAGCTTAAAAAAAGAGATTCAGTTAATAAAGTGTTGCAACGTAGTGATTCAATGCGCATTCCCAATTGGGCCATGACCCGCGAATACAGGGTTACGTATCGCGACAGTCTGCATGCCTCAGAGGAATTGATCAAAGGCGAAATTCAATCTTTGAAAGCAGGTACTGATTCCGTTTGGGTTAGTATTTCCGATGGCATGCAGGAAACGTTGAAAGTAGGTGTGGGCGATTCACTCGTGTTCGATGTACAGGGTGTTCCGATCAAAACGTTTATCAGCGGCATCCGTAAAGTAGATTGGCCGCAGGATCCACCCAATTTCATTTTTGTTTTCCCGGCAGGTGTGTTAGAGAATGCGCCCCAGATTTGGGTGGCCGCTACCCGCGTAAATAAACCCGAAGACGCAGTTCAATTTCAGCAAGAACTTATTTTCGGATTCCCCAATGTTTCACTTATTGACCTGCGATTGATTTTAAGCACCGTTGATGAACTCTTTGGTAAGGTGGGCCTGGTAGTTCGCTTTTTGGCTTTATTCAGTATAGTAACGGGGCTGGTTGTTTTGGCAGGCGCTGTAATGAACAGCAAGTTTGCACGCATAAAAGAAAATGTACTGTTGCGAACGATCGGTGCCCGCACAAGTCAGATAATGAAGATTACTCTTATTGAATACGGGTATGTAGGAATCTTTTCAGCGATTACTGGTATGGCACTTTCGATGGGCGGAGGGTGGTTATTGACCAAATTTTTCTTTGAAGTTGAGTTCTCGGTTAACGTTTTAGAATTGGCAAGTATCTCGGCCGGTGTAATTATACTTACCGTCTTTATTGGCTGGTGGAATTCGCGGGAAGTCATCTCAACGCCACCCTTGCAAGTATTGCGAAAGGAGAGTTAACTTGTAACCATGTGTGTGCGGGTTATGATCAGGGGAATACTAACAGTTTCTGCCCTTACTTTTTGTTTGGCTGGTTGGGCCGGCCCTCCAATTAAATTTATTGAGAATAATTGTCAGTGGTCAGAACAAATTCAGTTCTCGGCTACTATCCCCGGGGGAACTATGCAGTTATTGCCTGGCGGCTTTGCGTATACCTTTATTGACCAGCAGCGACTACATGAGTTACATGAACAAGGTCATCATCAGAATGAATCCTCGCTCGCGGAATCAGATCTGCAGATTCAGGCACACCGGGTTCAGGTTTCTTTTGCACACTCTAACCGGGCTTCCGTTCCGGTTCCATTTGGAAAACTTCCTGAGTACTATAATTACTTTTTAGGGAATGATCAATCTACGTGGAGTTCATTTGCCTCGGCTTATGAAGGCGCTCTATATAAGGAATTTTATCCAGGCATTGATTTAAAAGTGTATTCGCAAGGCAATCATGTGAAGTATGATTTTAACCTGGCTGCCGGTGCTGACCCTGCACAAATTGTCTTTCAATACTCGGGCACCGACCAGGTAAGGCTGGAGGCGGGAGACCTTGTGGTGAATGCATCCAAATTTACGTTCTATGAAAAGAAACCTTTGGCCTATCAGTTTGTGGATGGTGAAAAGATTTATGTAAAGTGCGAGTACGTTTTAAAAAACGATCAGGTAAGTTTCTATTTCCCGCAATCTTTTGACGCATGTTATCCGTTGGTCATCGATCCGTTGTTAATCTTCTCAACGTATTCGGGTTCAACAGCCGACAATTGGGGAAGCACGGCAACCCCCGGTGAGCATGGTACTCTGTATTCTTCAGGTGTTACCAATCACCATTTGGGTGGCACATTTCCGGTTACCACGGGTGCTTTTCAGATTAATTATGGAAGTGCCTATGATGTGGCAATTTTAAAATATGATTCGGCAGGCCAAAAATTAGAGTATGCTTCCTACCTGGGTGGCACCAACAACGAATCACCCCATAGCCTGGTGATGAATTCTCAAAATGAATTACTGGTTTTAGGTACTACCAGTTCTTCCAATTTTCCAACAACAAATGGAGCCTTTGATAATTCGTATAATGGAGGAACCTTCGAAGCCAATGTAATTCCGTACAACAATGGTTCGGATTTGTTTGTAGCGAAAATCAGTGCTGATGGCAGTCAGTTGATATCCGCTACCTATTTAGGAGGCTCAGGCAACGATGGGTTAAATCCTCAGGTTAGTCCGTTAGTGGCCAACTATGGCGATGAGTTGCGTGGCGACATTATTACCGATCCGGCTGGAAATATTTATATCAGTTCGGTAACTGCTTCCTTTGATTTTCCTGTCGCGAATAGTTTCGGACTAATCTATAATGGAGGAGCAACTGATGCGCTCCTGATGCATCTCAATGCCGATTTAACTCAGATTATCTGGGCTGCATTTTTAGGTGGCAGTGCAGCCGATGCTTCGCACACGATAAAGATTGATGCGGCTGGGGATTTGTTTGTTGCAGGTGGAAGTTCTAGCTCGGATTTTCCTACAACAGCAGGTGTTTATCAACCAATCCACGGGGGATCTGTAGATGGCTGGATCGCTAAAATCAAAGGAAATGGTTCAGAAACACTTGCTTCCACATACACAGGTACACCTGCATTTAATCAGGTGTACTTCATCGACCTGGACAATGATGAAAATGTTTATGTGTATGGACAAACTTCGGGAAGTTTTCCTGTAACAACAGGAGTTTACTCGAACCCGAATAGCGGACAGTTCCTGCAAAAGTTTGACAATGGACTTTCTTCACTCAAGTTCTCTACAGTTTTTGGGGCAGGCCGTGGCATTCCGGATATTTCTCCAACCGCATTCCTGGTTAATGATTGCAATAACATCTACATGAGTGGCTGGGGTGGTCTGATTAATATTTCCCGTGGTTTTTGGAATAGTAACACCTTTGGGATGCCTGTCACGGCTGATGCATTTCAGAAAACCACGGCCGGTTCTGATTTCTATTTTATCGTTCTGACCGATGATGCTTCAGAACTTCTGTATGCTACTTTTTTAGGAGGCAATCAATCGCCCACGCATGTGGATGGAGGCACCAGTCGTTTTGATAAAGGAGGAATTGTTTATCATGCTGTTTGTGCAGGCTGTGGAGGTGGGTTTGATGATTTTCCAACTACGGCAGGAGCGTGGAGCAGGCAAAACAGAAGTTTGAATTGTAATAATGCAGCATTCAAGTTTGACCTGTCTTCGCTTAAAGCCCGGATTCAAACTAATTCGGTTACGTTCGACATGCCAGGGTTAAACAAAATTTGTTTACCCGATCCATTCGTCTTTCAGAACAAAAGCACAGGGGGCCAGTTTTATGAATGGGATTTTGGAGATGGGGGTCAACAGGTAAAACAAGATACCACCTTTATCATGCATGCCTACAAAGAGCCCGGAACGTATCGAGTAAAATTACTCGCGATTGATATTGGAACCTGCGTGGGAAAGGATTCAACATTCACTAATGTGATTGTGTCAAAACCTGCTGGTTTTGCAGGTCCCGATCAGGTGATGTGCTTTGATGCGGGCGCAAGATTAGTTGCTACCGGAGGAGTTACTTATAAGTGGGAGAATTGGGATAACTCCTTTACTTCTACGCTGCCAACTCCTTTAGTTAATCCAAAGGAGGATGATGGATATCGGGTTACAATTACGGATGCCAATGGGTGTGTTAAAAAGGATACTGTGAATATTGAGGTTATACCTGGCATCGATCTGCAGTTTGAATATTTCAAAGTGTACGATTGTTTTTCGCGACCAACACTGGAAGTAAAAAACCTTACAGATCCTTCTGAGGAGGTATTCTTTGATTTTGGTGATGGTACTACTTCTGACTTAGATGCGACTAATCATACATTTGCTGCAGACGGAATCTTCAATGTCAGGTTGTTGGGCAGAAAGGAATCTTGCATTTATGAAGAGAGCGTGTCACTACCCATTTACGAATTGAAGGTTCCCAATGTCATTACCCCGGATGAATTTCCGGAAAACAATACATTTACTATTTTATATGGTGGCAAAAAGTTGTCTGCATCCTCGTTGACTGCTCACGTAGTAATTTATAACCGCTGGGGTGGCAAGGTGTATGAAAGCAAAGACTATCAGGATGATTGGGATGGCGGTAACGTGGGCGCGGGAGTTTACTATTACGAGATTCAAATCGAGGGTGAAGCGACCTGCAAGGGCTGGGTACAGGTGATCAAGTAAGTAATCAGAACTGAAAATAAATGAAGGGTTGAATGCCTGCTGATTTTGTTTGAATCACAAGAATAATAATTGAAACAACCAGGGCCGCTTTCCCGGCCAAGGGCATTTGCGTAACCCACGCTTCGGCTCTTTTTTCGGTTGAGACTGGCATGAAGTGAAGTATATATCCAATAACCATCAGGAACAAAACTCCCCGATACCCCGATATAAAGTCGAAAATTATTTGAGGAGTAAATTGAGTCGTGATTTGGCTGATCATTTGTCCGGCAACCTCCATCGAAGAAGCCCTGAAAAAGATCCAGCAAAAGCAAACGAAGTGAAAGGTTATTAAAATACCGGCTATTGAGCCTGGTGATTTAACATAAGGGTTTCGGGTTGGTAGATTTATGTTGAGTGAAGTAAAAAATTTATGAACAGCCAGGGCAAGTCCATGCAAACCACCCCAAAGAATAAATCGAAAAGCTGCACCATGCCAGAGGCCGCCCAGTAGCATGGTAATGAGTATATTAAAATACGTACGCACTTTGCCTTTTCTGTTTCCCCCTAACGAGATGTATAAATAGTCCTTCAGCCAGGTCGATAAAGAAATGTGCCACCGCCTCCAGAATTCGGTAATGTTTTTCGCCTGATAAGGCGAATCAAAATTAATGTTGAAATGAAAGCCGAGTAACAAGGCGATGCCAATGGCCATATCCGAATACCCGGAGAAATCACAATAGATTTGCAACGCATAACCATACACTCCGAAAAGATTTTCCAGTCCCGTATAAAGGGTAGGGGCATCAAAAATCCGGTCAACGAAATTTAGGCTGATGTAATTGGAAATGATAGCCTTCTTAAATAATCCCGTACAAATTAAAAACACACCCCGACCAAACATCTCGGTGGTGACAAAGGTGGGTTTGCTGAGTTGGGGTAAAAAATCAGCCGCCCGCACAATAGGGCCGGCCACCAATTGTGGAAAGAAGGAGACATAAAAGGCATAGTCGAGGACACTTGCCGCAGGTTGTAATCTTTTCCGGTAAACATCAATCGTATAGCTTAACGACTGAAAGGTGAAAAAGGAAATCCCTACAGGTAAGAAAATGTCGAAGGGTTCGTACGGAATGCCGGCCATACTGCTAAAGATTTCGTGCAGGAAATTCGTGTACTTAAAGTACCCCAACAGGCCCAGGTTCGCCAAAAGACTTAGTGCCAGCAGGCTGCTTCGTTTCCAGGCTGTGGTAGCCTGGTAGATCAGATTGGCTAATGTAAAATCAATGAGGGTGGTGCTAATCAATAATAAGAAGTAGATGCCACTTGATTTATAATAGAAGTAAAGTGAGAATAACGTAACAAACAGGAGCTTGGGGCGATGGGTTTTACTGAGCAGGAGGTACATGAGTAAAAACCCTAAAAACAGAAACAGAAAGAACCCGCTGTTGAAGATCAACGGCTCCTCCGGATTGTAAACAAACTGATTGAACAGCTTAAGGATATCGATAGAGAACATACTCATTGAATCCTTTGATTAAAGCTTCATATAATAAACTTCCCTGCAATTCGTATCCGGCTTTCGTAAAGTGAATTCCATCATTTTGTAATAGACTGTTTTTCTTCCACAGGTCTGCAGAGTGTTTTCCGCCCGCACTGGTGTAGAGATCCCAAAAGGCGAGATTATTTTCAGTGGCGTATTCGATTATTTTATCCCGGATCACTTCCACCCCCGGATTCCTGCGTGTTTTCTTTTTGTAAAAGTCAGCAGGTGTGGTAAGGATGAATTGGGCATTCGGGTTCTGGTTTCTAATCTGACTAAGAAATGCATTCAGTTGTTCAGTAAACTTTGGATCCACATACGGATATTCAATGGCTTCATTGGTGCCCAGCGAAAGGATGATTAAGTCCGGTGAGAGCTCCTTGGTCTGTTCGGCAAAATAAGCAGCCTCGAGGTAATGCTTTACTTTAGCTCCGTTGCCACCCGTGGCATGGTAAATCACTCCCGGCATACTGTTTTCCAGATTAATGCCAAAAAGCACAAACTGATTTTGGGATGGAGTGGATTGTAAGGTTTGAAATTCAATTTGACTGGTTGCAAAGGGAAGCAGGATTCGGGAAGTATTTGTTGTTTCGAATGTATAAGGTCCCACATAAGCGAGGTATTCGCCAACAGAATCTTTTACCACCAGGTTGTAACTGTTGAAGTCTTTCTGAAACAGGAAAGTAACTTTGTTAAATGCGTAACTGATTCCATCACCCGATTTTGTTTTCAACAATAGGGCGGCTCCGGCTTGTTTCGTCTGCAATGTCATAGAGCCGATGCCAATGGGCAGGGGCTGATTCGTATAAATAATTCGTTTCGCCTCCCAATTTGCCGAGGAAGAAGAGTACACGGTAGGCGATTCGTTGGTGCGCCCCACACGACCCGGAAAGACTAAACCCCGACCTGCGTTTCCAAATTCAAGTTGAATCAATCTGCGCGTGGTACCACTTAGGAAATCTGCCTGAATGTGTGAATCTCCGATTTGTAAAATATTGACCGTAGACTTTTTTTGCTTTTTAACCTGATATAATTTTTCAAAAAAAGGAGCCAAGGCCACCGAGTTATGAATTTCATTTGTCTCAGATTTGATAAAGTCATAAGCGGGTTCAATCACGTACGCAATTGTGTCCTGGGCCCTGGTAAGGCCGGATGTCAGCAGCAGGCTAAGGAAGAATAGGTTTCTTATCATAGCGAGTACGTTCGTAAAGCAAGGCATCAGACAGTTTTTTGGCAATTTTTTGACCGCCCCGGAAGGTGAGGTGTGTATAATCTTTCGCACCCAGGGGTGGTTGAGCTGCTACATATTTTACCATCGTGTTTTCCCCACCCATAGCTGTGTATAAATCCCAAAAGACAATCTTAGTTTTACGGGCAATTTCACGTTGTGCATCCCGCATTCTGGGTATTGCCGGTATGGTCTGAATTTTTCCGTTGATGTTTCCTGCCCGATCGCTGATACCAATCAGAATAATGCTGGCTCTCGGAAATAATTCTTTTAGCTGGTTAATTACTTTAACCATTTTGCTTTGATACCATACATAGTTCATGGAGTCTGTTTCACTTACAATGTTTAATCCATATTGCAGTAAAATCAATTTATAATCCTGGTAGTAATTGAATTGTTTGATCAGATCAGGAGAAAGAACAGATAAACTCATGCCTGAATTACCCCGCATCGCAAAATTGTCTACATAGACTCCTGTACTGGCTTCAAAACTAACTCCATAAAGGACCACGCTATCCGGATTAGTGAATTTCATTTTTATGGATTGGGCATTTGGTTCAGGTATGGTTACTTGCTGCAGGCTATCAGATACATTCAACGCCAATGAGTGTTGTGCCGTATCATTGAGTGAATAATTCATGAATGAGGTGCCTCTGGCTTGATAAAAGACCCGGATGTGGTCGAATTTTCTAACTGCTTGCTTTCGGCCGGGCTTGTATTCAACTTCATTTTGTTCAGCCGGAACAAATGCATATCCTGAAATACCCAGTGGCGGCACCTTGTCTTTATACTTTCCTACAAGAGAATAGGTTTTCCAATTTGCGTAGGTATGTTGTATGCTGGTTCTGTATTGCGTAACCTCCGAGGCTAGTGGTACATACCCTACACCGCGGCCTCCATACAAATTCTGCAAGGTATCGCGAAAGCTGCCACAGAGAATATCCCCTTCTATAAACGAATCCCCGTAGAAGGCAATTCGCACAGGTTTTGACCTGGCATTTCGAAGAGCCTGAAAGAAACTTTGCAAAGCTCTTTTGCTCGCGCTAAAATCTTCCAGGCAGGTTATTCCTTCCGGACAAGGAAATGCTTGCGGCTTTATTGTTACCGGTAACTTCTCTACGAGGGTGCTATCACGTGTAGTGTCTTTCAGCAACGTAAGTGTAGCAGGAATTGTATCCAGATTAGGTTCAGCTTGAATGTCTGCCAGCAGGTTTATCTTTTTAAATGATAAAGAACCGACCGTGAACGGGGGCAGGAGGGAGGCTAGCAACAGAAAGCCAATGATCAGCAGAAGCAGCCAAAGGGATTGCATCAACTGGTTTTTCTGCATGCTTTTTATTTGTATGTCAAGTATAGCAAGGTTAATTGGTAAATGAAAGGGCTCTAAATGTATCCACTTATTTTATAGGCGATCATGCCCACCCATTCGCGGATCATAATGTTCCAGTGTACCAGAGATTCGACATGCGGAACAAAGAGTATGTCTGGGGTAAACTTTCTTTCATGATGCAAAAAGTCCGTTGTGAAGGTATCCATTGACCAGCCAACTTTATTAAAGCAAGCGCGAGACCTACGCATATGGAAGGCAGAGGTGATTAAAAGACATTGGGTGGATGACAGTGAATCCTGAATCATTCTTTTTACAGCAACAGCCGATTCGTGCGTGTTTCGCGATTGATTTTCAATAAGGATATGTTCTTTTGAAACGCCCATTAATTCCAGGGCCTCTGCAATTTCATCAGCTTCTTGCCGGCTTCGCTCCAGCAAGGTTCCGCTCCCGCCAGTCACCAGTATTTTTTTTATGATGCCCATTCGATAAAGTTGCAACGCATGCGTTACACGATCGGCACCGCGTTGAAAGTAAACCCGATCTTCGGGAACCATGTTGCCTTTGGTTACTCCGGTTAGCACGATGCCGAGTTCATAATTTTTCTTTATTTCGTTAATCGGGGTGGCGGGTAGTTCCCAAAGTAAAACGACTTCGTTACTAAAAAAATCATTTGATAAGACCAGGAGCAGAATAAGTCCGGTTTTAAATAATGATTTTTTCCATTTTTGACTTTTAAGCAGCCACGAGATCAGGAATAAAATGCAGATAATCACCAGCGGCATGGTGAGATAATTCAATGTTTTAGAAAGAATAAAAAACATAGCCCGGCTACATTCGTTTTGGGATCGGGTTAGAGATATTGCCCAGCCCGGTTATAATTTTTCCCAGGAGTTCGAAGTAAAGCGTTATTGCAAACAAAATGGTCATCGACCAGATTACTCCTAAATTGAAATAGAGCGTATCGATGTTTTTGTTTAGGAAATGCTTGGCAGGCATATAGAACTGCGCATCAAAATCTACCATATGCTCGGGGTCAGGATTTTTATAAATCGGGAAAATCTTCTGAATCAGTTTTCCATCTTTTTCTATAATCCGGTTTGATTCAGCAGTGTTCTTTACTAATTCCGTGATCGCTTCATTCTGATAACTATTTCTTTCAGTTTCGAAGCTTTTTTCCATTTCACTGGTTCTGGTCAACTCATTAATCTTCTTATCTTTTTCTGCGTCTGCTTTGTTATATCGGTTAACATAGAATTTCTTTAAGGCGCTAAGGAAGAGACTTGTTTCTTCGTAGACGGACGAATCGTAATGATCGAGTGTAAAGTCGTTAGCGTGCGTGAAGTCTGTTTTTCCAACAAAATCAAGTTCTTCCGATATTTCCCGCTTCAATAAATTTAAATCTGATTCAACTTCCCGTTGTATTTCAGGTGCGGGGTTTCGGATGTTCAGATTGACGAAATCAAGGCGCGTTTCGAGGGCTGGAATAAAATAGATCTTTTTATAGTCGGCATCCGCCATCACCTTATCATCCTGGTAAAATTGTTTTTCAAACTCGTTGTCTTTGTATTGCGCCACCATGCTGGCTTCAAAAGCCCACCGTGATGCCATAATATCTCCCACCAAAGGCACGGTTGCTGTATTCCCAATAGCAGGGTTTAGCTTGTCGAACTTAACCACCACACCGCTTAGAATTAATTGAGGGATAAGCAGGATCGGAATAAGAATATAAATGGTTACGGCTGAGTTAAATGCTGAGGAGATATTAAGTCCCAATAGATTAGCAAAGCAAGAGGTGGTAAACAGGATAGCCCAATAGATAAAAAACATTCCTTTGATTTCCAGCATTGAATTCCCTACCGCTACAAACAAGGCGGTTTGAATGGCGGAGATCATAAAGAGAATGCCGATTTTGGAAAGGATGTAACTGCTATGATTCAGGTGAAGAAATTTCTCTCGTTTCAGAATTTTGCGATCCCGGATAATTTCTTCGGCACTTACCGTGAGGCCCATAAATAATGCAACAATCACACTCATGAAAAGATAAGCGGGCATATTGAGATTTTTGCTAAACACGTAACCGATGTTGTAAGGATCATCGGTGTTATAATAGCGCACAATGAAGGCCAGGATAAATGCCAGCAGCGGAGCCTCCAGTAGATTGATAAACAGGTATTGGGTGTTACTCAACTTGGCAAGCAAATCGCGAAGCCCGAATAATTTAATTTGCTTAAGCCAGGAGGGAATCCTTAAGGTGGAGTGCGGAATCTCTGCGGAGGGGCTTACCGGTGTAATCTTGATTTTCTCTTTATACTGCTGGTTCCATTGTTCAGGGGAGAATTTTCGTTCATCGGTAAAATTTCCAAACTCATTTATAACCTTTGTTTCGATGATGTTGAATATTTGCTCGGGATTTACATTTCCGCAGGTTATGCATTCACCCTCTTCACTATTTATCAGGTTAATGTTTCTTTTAAAGTAGGTGATCGCATCCACAGGGTTGCCATAGTAGATTTGGTATCCACCAGTATCAAGTATCACCAGCTTGTCGAACATTTTAAAAATATCGGATGAGGGCTGATGGATAACGGCAAAAACCAATTTTCCTTTTAGCGATAATTCTTTCAGCAGGTCAATTATATTTTCTGAATCGCGGGAAGATAATCCGGACGTTGGCTCATCAACAAATAAAACAGCGGGTTCACGAAGAAGTTCTAATCCGATATTGAGTCTTTTGCGTTGCCCCCCACTAATGGTTTTACGCAGGGGTGAACCTACTGTTAAGTCTTTAGTTTCGGTAAGGCCAAGATCGCTGAGGGTCTTGAGCACCAGGTCATCAATCTCTTTTTCAGTGAGGTGACTGAAACATAGTTTTGCTGCAAAGTATAAGTTTTGATAGACTGTAAGGTCTTCAATCAGTAAGTCATCTTGAGGAACAAAACCAATAACCCCCTCAATTTTGTCGGGTTCTTTATAGATGTCAATTCCATTAATTAAAACCTGCCCTTGCGAAGGCTTTTCGGTTCCATTAAGCACATGGAGCAACGTGGATTTTCCTGCACCGCTGGCGCCCATTAAGGCTACAAGATTTCCTGATTCTTCCGCGATATCAACTTCGCGTAAACCCAGTTTACCGTTTTTAAATTGATACGTGATTTTCTTTGCTTCGAAGCTTGTGCGGGCACTGGTATTTATTTTCTTAAACAGACCGAGAATTTCACCATAGTAAATAGGGTCCGAAGCATCCCATCGGATGGTGCTTCCGTTGGCAAAAACATTGATACTGCCTGGTTTCTTCGGAACGCCATTCAGGTACACATCGGTTCGACCTACATACTTGAAGAAGAACGTGTCGGAGCTGCGTAAAAAGAGAACCGAAATAAATCCGTCAAGTTCTTCACGATTAATATGCTTACAATTTCCCGGTGCAACGGATTTTGAATCAATGATCAGGATATCATCGTGATCATTTTCTTCCCTTTTTTTACTTAGGACATATTTTTTTATTAGTTCAAGATCATCGGTTGAGATGTTAAGGGCCTGACAGATTTGTATGGCAAGACTCTGCTCGCGGTCGGAGATGGCGCCATCAGCCAGGATTACGCTCATCAGTTCCAGCAGAATCACTACTTTTTGCTTCTGCGCTATTTCTTCATTAATCGAGCGACAAATTTTTATGATCGTTTCCCTTTCCTGCGCGGCACTTAGTTTACCTGACGTTTCGATGGCATACTCATCAAAAAGCTGCATGTGACTTTCTGTCGATTTCTGGCTAAGGTGGTCCGAAAGCAAAACCTGAATGTGTTCACGTTCTTGCTTGGTAATCTGATCTTCTTTCGCCACCAGGGCAAAAAGCCTCATGATGGCGTTTAATACAGGTTCGCTCATAGGTCAGGTCACGGTTTTCTTAAAGTTAAGAAAGAATGATGCTTTTGTGACAACAAAAAAGGATTAACCATGGGTTAATCCTTTTTTATGGAGCTGTTGTTGAGACTAATCAACAATAGAACTTCTCATTTTTTCGACTATTTTGGTGATCTCCACTAAATTCTTGTCGGTAAGGACCAGCGCAGATTTATTGTTTTTGATTTGCTCCTCAATGTTTAGGTCGCGGTAGCTTGCCTGTAGGGCAGTAAGGTCTTTCATTAAGGTACCGATAGGCTCTGCCTGATCCATTTTAGAGAGCATTCCAACTAACTCATCAACAGATTTCTCCTGCTGAAGAATAACACGCATCAGCGGAGTTAGAACAAGATTACGGGAATCATCAGGCAGAAGATCTTTTGGATAGGTTTTTATTAAACCTGTAGAGATGTAAAGTCCCTCAACAAAACTGCCTGTTAGTAACAAGGCGGCCAGCTTATTGCGGCTGTTGTCCTTCAAATACTTTTCGCTGGAACGGGTGGCTGCATTCAGGATATTTGCCAATGAATCTTTATTAGCGATGTTGGCCTCGAAACGCTGAAGAACATCCATATCGAATGTTCCAATAACTCCCAGATTATCAGCTAGTTTTTTAGCTGAGTTCAAATAGTCAATGGCTTCCTGGGTCTTTTCATAAGAACTTAAGTAACCGATATCGGTGGTGTAAACCCCAAGGTTTAAGGCGGCCTTGTCGGACTGTGTACTGTATTTATCTACTTTATTGCGATCGTTTAGCAAGCTTTGGTTGAACTCGGCACCTGTGGCTTGTAATAGATAGGGTATTTCAGACGGTGAAGGCAAATTATTGATTACATCCTGAACCTGGTCGTTCATAGATTTTTCGGCATCATCAAAATCTTTAGCATTCTGATCAGTCTCATTTTTTGGCCCCCCGCAAGACCAAAGGCCTGCCACTGCTAGTAAAGCAAAGAAATAGGTATTAAGACGAGTAAATTTCATGGGTTTTTAGTTTAGCCTCCAATTTTAGCACATTTTTCCAATCCGGTAAAACCGTTTGACCTTTATTTTAGCCAGAACTTGCAAAAGTTGGGCGTGGGTCAAACATTATTACCGATTTTCCAGTTTAAGTGCAGATGGTAAAAGAATATCCGGTACAAATTGCCTTCCTGATTGACGATAGCGAGGTTGACTTGTTTGTGCAGAAAAAGTTTTTGGAGATCAGGCAGTTTGCCAATCAGATTGTCACCTTTAGCTCAGCCAAACAGGCTCTTGATGTACTGACTTCGAGCGAAGATGAGTCTCCAGGAATAGTTTTTCTCGATCTTAACATGCCCATCGTCAATGGTTTTGAGTTTCTTGAGCAGATGCGTGAAACTTCTGAGGCAACCTTTGACCGGATGAAAGTGGTAATCCTTACCAGCTCCAATAGTCTGGTGGATCGGGAACGGGCCTTATCTTATACTAATGTTATCAGTTTTATTCCTAAGCCCCTGACGGTGCAAGGGTTGGATGACCTCGCTAAGTTAATCGAGACAAAAAACTAAGGTTATATTTTTTGAGACACGTTGTTCAGATCCTCACCGGACCAAGTTTTATATTTCAAAATAAAATACACGAGTGAGAGGACAATCAGCACCGATCCGGCAATTGATAGAATGTATCCGGAGGATATAAAGAATTCAAGCCAACTCAATTCGGCATTTCCGAACTCTTTGAAAAGCAATACACCCACACTTCCCAGGTAGCCAAAGGAATCTGCCAGGTAGATAAGAAAACCCACCGTGCTTACATACCGGAAGGTGGCAATCAGACGGTCAAAAAAAATGCTGTTAAACTGAATGTAGCCAAAGTATAATCCCATCCCAATCAGAATCATCCAGGTGGGTGCACTGATCAGTTCCTGTTCATATGCCAGGGTGCTGAGACCAACGGTTATCATCCCCACCAGAACAATGAGATGATTGATTACCATGGCTTTGAAATTATTTTTAATCACCATCAAACTTCCAATTACAACGAGAACGGTAAGGGCCACAATCGATTCGGTGAAAGTGAAAATGCCTGGCTTGTTGCCATAGCCTAGCGACTGCCAGATTTCTGCAGAGAAGTTGTCGCGAAAATCGCGGAAAGCAGTTAACAGCATATAGGTAAGCACCAGCAAGATGAGGCCCGGAGCAAAAGTTAGCGTGTATTTAATCCGCTCCTGGCCAGTCATGGGACTTCGCTTGGTACGCAGGGCTTCATCCTCTGCCGTTGGGGGCGGAATCTTGTCCAGCATCCACAAGAAGAGCAGGAGTGGTAAAAAGAAAAGGCAGGAAGCCACAAAGGGCATCCAGAATTCTGAAGTGCCCCAGTCTCGCATAAGGAATCCGCCAATCGTTTTGGCAAAACCTGCAGAAAAAATAAAACTCACAGACAAACTAGCTCCTAATACCTCAGTAAATCTTCTTCCTTCCAGGTATCCGAATACCATACCCCAAACCATTCCTAAGGGAAGTCCATTGAAAAACAAAAAAATGAGACTGTAAGGAGAAGGGGTGATAGCAAAAAACAACCATGACAAACTCGCCATGCTCACCATCAATAAGATTCCCTTTGCCCGTGCATGAGCCCCTAACTCAGATACCACTTTGATTCCAATAAACTTGGAGAGCATATAGCCCAACACCTGGAAGATCACCATCCATACTTTGAAATCGGCACCCCAAACACTCATGTTTTCATACATGGCCACACCAAAAGTCTTGCGCAAGGCAAAGATGCATGTATAAAGGCAGAAGGCTGAGATGGAAACGTATAAGGTAAACCAAAGTCCATTGGTTTGTTCCAGCCAGGTAGTAATTTTTGATTTTGAAGAATTCAAGTCAATAGGATGTAAGTGGTTAAATATACCATTTCAATTCTGGTTACAAGAATGGATTGGTAAGAGAGAATTGAAATTAGTTTACTCTTATGTCGATGATTTACCGGTTCACTTTAACATCCTGAATTTTTCTTGGCAGCCAAACTTGCATGGGATTCTGACCCCGGTTGCACCATGCATAGTAGGGGATAGCAGTGATTTTTCTAACTTCCGTTTTTACGGATTGTCCATCAGCACCAATTTGTACTGTGGGCGCTTCGAATTGGATAGTAGTTATTCCGTCTAGCAAATCTTTCTGATAGGCAATCTGGAAGTTAGCCTGATCGGGTAAGATCAGGTTCCATGCCTGGCCACTATTATCGGCACCTTCCACGCAATACACCAGCGGTCCGCGTTGCAAGGCTACACGTCCTTCATCTTGTTTTACTTCGACCCTTGAAACAATTCTTTTTACTTCCATGGGTAACACTAACTCCACCTGGTCTCCTTTTTTCCAGTCTCTTTCAATAATGGCATAGCCATTTTCCATTTTGTAGGGAACAGATTTTCCATTTACAGATACTGTGAAGGCAGATTTTGTTTTATCTTCAAATACAAATAAATCTCCAGGCACTGCTTCGCCTTGCACCCAGCCCGGGATGCGTAAGTGTAGTTTGAATTTTGTTTTTGATTTCGGCTGCACGGTAAGTTTAATATTTCCATCCCATGGGTAGTTTGTCTCCATGGTTACCGGCACCTGCGACTTCCCGATTTGAGCTGTAGTAGTACTACCAATGTACAGATTGACCCATAGACCCTCCTCGGAATATCCATAAATATAATCGCCCAAGGAAGATACTAATCGGGCAATGTTGGCTGGGCAGCAAGCAGTACCAAACCATTCCCTGCGGAAATGCCGGCCATCGGAAGCTAACGGATTTCCGTAGAAGAACCTGTCTCCTTGCAATGACAATCCATCACGGGCGCCATTATATAAACTTCGCTCTAATACATCAATAAACTTGCTGTTGCCTGTGAGTAGGTTCATGCGCTGATTCCAGAATACCATGCCAACAGAAGCACACGTTTCACAGTAGGCTTGTTCATTGGGTAAGTCGTAATCGGTACTAAACCCTTCGTTATTACCAGACGATCCAATGCCACCGGTAATGTACATATTCCTGTAAACCACATCTTCCCAAACAGTTTGCATAGCTTTCATATAGCCTTCATCACCCGTCAGGGCAGCGACATCGGCTGCGCCAGTGTATAAATACATAGCACGTACTGCGTGACCTGTAATTTCTTTTTGCTCGCGAACGGGTACAGCATCTTGTGCATAAGCCGTGTCTTTCCACTCTGTCCAGGTATACCCTTTGGCGTATTTATGGCCACGTTCTTCCAGTAACCAGTAAGCAAGAGCAAGGTATTTTTTGTCTTGGGTAACATTATAAAGTTTTACGAGGGCAAGTTCTAATTCCTGATGACCTGTAACCCAATGCCTTTTACCCGGACCAAACAACGAATCAAAGTGGTCGGCAAATTTGATAGCAACATCTAAGAGTTTTCTTTTTCCGGTAACCTGATAATAGGCCACTGCGGCTTCGATAAGATGACCGCCATTGTAATCTTCATGCATGCTCATGTCGGTCCAGCGCTCGTTTAACCGGCCCAGCGTATAGTAGGTGTTAATGTATCCGTCTTCCAATTGGGCTGCAGCAATTTTATCAATCCATTCATCGGCCTTTTTTTCCAATTCTGGATTGGGATGGTTCTTTAAAGAATAAGCAATCGCTTCGAGCGCTTTAAATACATCCGAGTCATCGTAGAAAATACCCTCGTGCTTTTCGTTTTTACCGCGGGCTACTTTTTCGAAGTTGCGGATGCGGGGAGTTTTTACTTCGGTTTGATATACGCAAGCCTGAAGGGTAGTGGTTGCTACCTTATCCAGGGTAGGCTTCCAGAATGAATCGTTGATGGTAACCTGCGAAAAGTTTACAGGTTCAAATTGCCGTTTAGGTGCTTGCGCAAACGTTGTTACCGATAAGAAACCAACGCAAAGAATGAGAAGGGAGGATTTTGAATACATAAGTCGGAAATTGATCGATCCAAGATAAATAATAATTGGATAGAAGAAGGGATCAATTTTATTGGGGGTGAGATAGAAAAGTGGGCCCAGCTGGGCACGATCCAGCGACCCCTTGATTATGAGTCAAGTGCTCTAACCAGCTGAGCTATGGGCCCTCTTTGGGGATGCAATTTTAGTGATTCATCCCATAATAACCAAAGATTTGAACTTGCCCTTGTTTCCATGTGCTACCGATAGCCACCTCTTCTGTTGGCCGACCTTTTTTGAAAGCAATTTTAATGGAGCATTTTTTACATCTTTGAATCTTAATACAACTCCTTTGGCGCCAGCAGGAATTAAAAATATCATTTTCGATTTAGGCGGAGTAATTATCAACCTCTCGGTAGAAAAAACCCATCAGGCTTTTGCTGCATTGAGCGGCCTACCGGTAACCGAAATCAAAACCCGTGTACACCATGGGGCCTTCTTCCACGAATTTGAAAAAGGGCTGATCACCGACAGCGAGTTTCGCAACCATCTGCGGGAGTCACTTAACATGCAGGTAACAGACGCGCAACTCGACCTGGCTTGGAATTCTATGCTCCTGGATATTCCGCTGGCACGGATTCAATTACTTGAACGACTCAAGAACCACTATACTATTTTTTTACTTAGCAATACCAACAATATTCACTTGCAATGCTTTAATGGGATTGTGCGTGACCTTACCGGTAAGCCGACCATCGATTATTATTTTCATGGATCGTTCTTTTCGCACCTGGTAAAGATGAGCAAGCCCGATGCGGAAATTTACCAGCATGTACTTTCTCAGCATGCGCTGGTGCCACAAGAGACTATTTTTTTAGACGATAATAAAGATAATCTGGTAGGAGCAAACAAGGTGGGCATTCATACGTTTCATGTAGAGCACCCTGACCAGATTTTTTCACTCTTTCCATGAACCCAAGAATCAAGACTTTTCTCATTCATTCGTCCTTGTTCATTGTCACATTTATTACCACCACGCTGGCCGGTGCTGAGTGGACCTATGGAAAATCGGTTTTATTGAGTGGCTACACGTGGCAGGATTTTTATTCGGGCTTGCCGTATGCGATTTGCTTCCTAACCATTCTAACAGTCCATGAGTTTGGTCATTACTTTACGGCTATTTACTATAAGGTTCGAACTTCGTTGCCGTATTACATTCCGCTGCCACCAATTCCTTTAATGCTGGGTACGTTGGGTGCATTGATCCGCCTGCGTCAGCGGGTTCAGTCTACCAAAGAAAATTTTGATATCGGTATTGCTGGACCTCTGGCAGGTTTTGTAGTGTCCCTGGGATTTTTGTTTTATGGATTCACCCATCTGCCGCCACCAGAGTATATTTTCACGATTCATCCTGAGTATGAGCAATACGGACTTGACTACGCAAATTATGTTTATGCACCCGGCTTCTTACCTGAAGGCTCACTGAATGTTTATCTCGGCAAGAATCTGTTGTTCATATTCTTCGAAAAGTTTGTTGCTGATCCGGTCCGTATGCCAAACATCCATGAGATCATTCACTATCCCTTTTTATTTGCCGGATTTTTGTCGCTCATATTTACCAGCATTAATTTGTTACCCATTGGTCAACTGGATGGCGGTCACGTGTTATATGGATTGGCAGGGTACACCTGGCATAAGCGAATTGCTTCGGTAATTTTTCTTGGCTTCCTGTTTTACGCTGGCCTTGGGTTCGTGCACCCAAGAGAGGGGTTGGAGGTTTTGTGGTATAAGATTCCGCTTTTCATCGGATTTTTATACATGGCCATGCGTGGATTGGCATTATCGAATCGCGACACGTGGATGTATGCCCTCGCGCTTTTTGCTGTGCAATACCTGATCGTAACAGTGTTTCCTGATGTACGTGGGTATTCAGGTTGGTTGTTGTTCGCTTTTATTATCGGACGATTTGTGGGAATCCAACATCCGCCTTCAGAAAATGAAGCGCCCCTCAGTCAGGGTCGGGTTATACTGGGTTGGATAGCCTTGATCATTTTCATTATTTGCTTTGCACCAAATCCGATCGAGATCGTGGAGATAATAGGGACTGGCGGAATCCAGGGAACTTAAGCAGACCTTGAGTTTTGGAACTTGATTAAAAACGTCTTGCTAGTTAACAATGACTTTACTGCTCGACCACCTACTGTTTTGAATCGTGCGAAGCAGGTACAGGCCTGCGGCAGGAGCGAGCATCGTAATTTTTGTGGTTGTTGATTCTTTATCTATACCAATCGCGATCTTTCTGCCGGAAAGATCATACAGCACTGCATCTTCTATGTGGGCAGAAACATAAAATGTTCCCTGACTCGGGTTAGGGTAAATGGCTACTTCAGGCAGTTTTTCTACGCGCGTTATCGGCCCACCATTGCCCTTACCAAATACCGGACGAATCATCAAACTCCCTTTTAACGTTGTGTTTTGTTCCCACGAACCATTAATGTTTGAGAAGATCTTGTTGCCCGAATTGGTGTTTTTATCCAACCCCACAGCAATTACTGCCGAAGAGGTTTGTTCCCAGCCAATATAAAAATCACCTTTCACTCCGGCTGGTTCAATCAATGGAATACGCCAGAAATTATTCATCGAGTTTCGCTGAATGGGAATATTGCCCTGATATAGAACACTGGAAGCACTGTTAGTAAGATCCTTCATAACCTGAAACTTAATAATCTGATTGGAATCATCACCAAATCGCGGAAAGTACATATCTACGGCTACGATGGTATCAGGTTGGTCTGTCCGCATAGTAAACTGGTAGGCAAGTTTGGCCCCGGGCTGATTCAATCCGGCACCGTACTCCGCTTCGCCATCGTCATAAGCATAATAATTCGAGAGCACATAACGGGCGCTCAAACTATCATTCGTTTTGAAAACAATCGGATTAAAAACATTAAAATCGTAATCGCCTTCCGTGGGCGTTTTAATTTTATCGTCACCGGTATCAAACCCAACAGTTAATTTAATGTATATCGAATCGGAAGTTTGGGTAAATGTACCTGGATCAGGAATAGTTTGCAGAGTAACAACCTCGTGTTCAGCAAAGGATAATTCGCTTCCGATATTTACGTTGATATCAAGTTGCTGATCTACAACAACGGGTGGTTCTTTAAACATCGTGATCTTTGCGGTTGAGAAGTAGCTGATCGGTTGCCCGTTTCCAGCCACCTGGTCTTGCCTCAAATTTGTGATGGCGATGGTCGGCTTGATCATATTGGTTGCTGGGTTGGAAAAGAAATGCTTGATAGGCATAGCCAGGTAGTCAGGGAAGAGCGATGTGATGGGGGTGCTGATCGTGCGATCCGGGAAGAGTGGAAATACCGGACTGGTTTGTGATTTTCCATTGCTGATGTAAATGTAATCTACATGCCAGGTATCGTACGGGCCTGATAGCCGGGCAAAATTTTGAAACCGGAATTGAAATTTATCGTGAAAATATTTGGTATTGCTGATGGGTATGGTAACAGGAATAAACTTGTCTTTTAAAAGTGTACCGGTGTTTTCAATTGACCATACCACTTCCCATTGGTTCAAATCATTTTTGAAGGAAAGAGAAAGGATATCACCGGCATCAGGGGGTTCGCCATTGCCTTGAAACTCATAAAAGAAAGTCAGTGCGATGGCAAGGCGCTCACTGGCCGTTGGCAGATCCAGGCGAATGGGAGCTGAGACTAATTTATCGGCAAATCCTTTGGCCAGCACATCATTAACATTGTAGGGTTTGCCGAGTGAATCAAGACCATCGAACGTAGCAACATTTAATGAAGGGGCATTGATACTCATACCTGAATTAATCCAAACGGATTGCCCATACTCCCAGGTAGCCGGGTTTACATAACCATTGCGCGCGGCAGAAAAGTCATCCCAGAAAGGAAGCGTAAGGGGAGTAATGTCCTGGGTGCGGGCTGATGAGCTTTTTTTTTCGGAGATTTCTTTTTGGATAGGAACAATCACCAACTGGCACAAGCCAGGTATTACGAACATCAAAAACAGAATAGTGAAAACTATCCGCACAGGGTTGGTTTATTGATTGTTGCCTTCTGTACTCCCATCGCCTTCGGTTTCCTCTTCCGGTTCTGTGTAGCCTTTTGGGCCAATCCACAAATCAACCGGATCGCCTACGCGCACCGAATCACCTTTGGCCGGTGATTGTTTATAAACGAATGGCTCAACACCTGTAGTATCTACTCCCAGGGGTATTTGCACATTGCCGAGGTGGAGATTCCAGCCCATGAGTTTAAACCTGGCCGTTTCATACGAGTCTCCGATCAGGTTGCCAATAGTAAAATCGGCAGGACCATTTCCATCGCCAACCACAAGATCAATGACGGCACCTTTTGTAATACGGGTACCGGCTTTAATCTCTTTTCCGTCATGGCGCATTTCTTTTACCAGGTTACGAAAGGGACTGGGCACATACAGAATTCTACCGCGTTTTAATTCAATACTTTTCAAAACCACTTCCGCATTCACCAATGAGCGGTCTACTAAATCGGGTAACGGCAATGTGGGTGGCGTAACGCGGTTGAGGGACACGTAAATGACCCGGTTAATTTTTACCTGTGAGCCAGCCTGTGGAAACTGGCGCAGCACTGCCAGGGGCGGGAGCTCGGAGGAATAGGCAGAGTCATTTACCGCGTAGCGCAAGTCATGGTCTTTCAAAAAAGTTTCCAACTCCTCTACACTCATGCCCTTCAGATCGGGTACAGTAATTGATTCGCCATGATTGGTAATCGATGGCAAATAAATGTAGAAGTAAATAATAGCCAGAACCAGTATAGTGCCTAAGGTAATTCCCAGGCTCATCAGCAAACCTCCAACCGAACTACTTTTAAAAAGAGTACGCACCTTCATTTCCTAAAAGTTTAGTGCCGACTGATAATCTCTCTGGATGCGCTTCGATTTCTTATATCGCTCTTCTGCCAGGTCAGCCAGGCGGGTTATTAAATCAGTAAACGAAATACCACGCTCGTTCCACATCATAGGAAACATGCTTGAATTGGTAAACCCTGGAATTGTGTTGATTTCATTTACATACACATCGCCCTGTTTGGTCAGGAACAAATCCACCCTCGAGAAATCCTCGCAGCCCAGAGCCTGATAGGCCTTTATTGATACATCTCGGATCTTTTCCGCAATTGAACTTTCCAGCTTTGCGGGTACGTCAATAGATACTGCTGCACCATCTACATACTTCGCATCGAAGGTATAGAATTCGTAGTTGCTACTGATAAGAATCTCGCCCGGCATAGATGCCAGGGCTGGATCATTACCCAGAATAGCACATTCAATTTCACGCCCTTCAATAAACTCTTCAAACAATACGCAGTCGTCATACCGGTAGGAGTCCTGCAAAGCTTTTGTAAAATCTGCTTTTGATTTTACTTTCGATACGCCTACTGAAGAACCAAGACTGGCCGACTTCACCATAAAGGGAAGACCTAACTGCTTTTCAATCTCTTCAAATTCAAACTGCTTTTTATCTGAGTAGTAGGAGTACAGAAATTTATTTACAGGAAGTCCGGCTTCCTTTAAAAGTCGTTTGGCAACAAGCTTGCTCATTGACATGGCCGAGCCGGCCACGCCCGTGCCTATCATCGGTATATCCATGGCCTTAAGCAAACCCTGGATGCTGCCATCCTCACCATCCGTACCATGCAGAACAGGAAATACGAGATCAAACCTGAATGAACCTCCAGCCTTGGTAGTAAAAGTAGGTGATGACGGATTTAATTGAAGCGAGAGTTCTTCCCCGGCTTCAATTTCTTTAGTGATGGCATTGGTTTTATACCATGTACCACTCAGGGTGATGCCGATTGGAATTGGCTCAAAGCGCGTGAGGTCAATGTATTGAAAAATATTCCGTGCCGAATTGATAGAAACTCCATGTTCTACCGATCGGCCACCATAGAGAATTGCGATTTTCTTTTTAGTCATTCGTTAAAATCAAACCCAAAGATGTTCACGTTTAACTTGATTTCCACATGAAAGTATGCAAAATCGTTTTAAATCCGACAGGTTAATACGGGGTCAGTTTCCTGTCAGAAACACCTTGGAGGCTCCCGCCTGATTGCCAAACTGAACTCTTATAATGTAGATACCTGTGCCTTGCTGGCGAATGTCAAAAGAATAAGTTTGGTTCAGGGTCTCTGGTAAATCATTATCCAATACAAGTTGGCCCAGCATGTTGTAGATTTTAAGATTAACCAGCTGCTTTTCGGGTAGGTTAAAAGTAAGTTTCACGTCCGAGGCTACGCCATAAACAGCATAGAGATCATTGGTCGGGATGGGAAAAGGATTGTCATCGGTAAAAAATTCTATATCATCAATATATAAGTTGTTTCCATTGTCGGCCGTGGCTACAAAGGCAATCCGGATTTGGTCCTGTCCTGTTAAGGCACTAAGATTAATAAACTCTCTTCTCCAATCATTGTCTTCTGTTGGGATCCAGGATGAACTTGTGTTAGTAGTCGCTAAGGAGGAACCTGCCTGATCATATAATACATTGGGGTAGGTCTGTCCGCAATCCTCTGAATAAAGAATCCTTAAACGCTCGTTTCCCTGGGGCTGGGTAGCATAACTAACATCAAAGAATAAACTTGCTTTAGAGGTCTTTGAGAGATCTAGTACCGGGCTCACAATCCACGACTCATCTCCCTTATTAAGATTGGTATAGCCTGAATAGGCGAGTGAATACAATTGGTTGGTGGCAAACGGTACCCATAAAGCATCGTTACCCTGACTTATTACTGGCCACCGGTCAAGATAAAATTCATCGAAATTTTCACGGAGTGGAATGCCCTCAGAGTAACTGTTACTCATTCGTTTTATTGAGAGGGAATTATTGTTTGCATTGGCATCAGGCAATCCGCCAGGCTCACTCAATGTAAAACTAATTGTATTATTACCAGTGCCCAGTGAAATTGGATTTAATGTTACGATTTGTTCATTGCCGGGGAGAAGGGAAATATTCGAAATGGTTTGAATGGGTTGAGCCTGATTCTTAACAGTAGTTAGAACCTTAAAAGATGTTATTGTGGTGCTTCCCAGATTTTTTACCCGGATAACCGGAGCCGGGCTGGCTAAGCAAGTAATCGGTCCGGGGCTTTCTACAGACAACAAAGCGAGATCAACAAATTCATCGGAAAGCACGATCACATTGTCGATATAGACATCGTTACCCCAGCCATTCGTTACTTCAAAGGCAATTTGAATTTTGTTGCCAATAAACTGATCCAACGAAATGGTTTCTGATTTCCATTGCGTTGATGTAGGAGAAAACTGATTGGTTGTTTGTGGGGCAGTGGCCAGTTCACTTCCAGACAGATTAAAGACTTCATAAACTACCGAATTGAAATCGCAAACTGTCGAAACGAGCACCCGTAACCGCTCTGGATTGGCTGCACTATATAAAGCATAGGCCCGATCAAACTTAAGAACCGCAACGGGCTCGTTGGTAAGGTCAAGAATGGGAGTAATGAACTGATCAACAGCACCTTGATTCTCATAATCGTAACAGTTAACATACATCGCATTTCCATTGCTTGATGTGCTCTTTAATGCCCATTGAATATTATTATCAGGATTGCTGCTGCTCCAGGCAGTGGGGAGGGAATTGAAAACTTCGGTGATTGGTAGCGTTCCAGTATCAGGAACATTAGATGAAATAGATAGCAGATTGTTGGTAATACGTTGGTCGGCAACACCATTTACTAATAGTACTTCTGTTTCGTATAATGCAGTGCCGGAGGATTGAGAAACCGGACTGAAAGACACTTGCGTTATTGCTAAATTGGCAAGATTCAAAACAACATCTTTTGTCTCAACGATTATTCCATTCACTTTTAATTGTAGCCGCGCAGAAGTTGCCGTGGTTGTGCCCAGGTTTTGAATTTCAATGCCTGGAGTAATTCCCTCACCACATGTGGATGTTCCGGGTGAAAGGATTTCCCGGATCGCAAGATCAAAGGCGAAAGTGGGTGGTGAAGCTGCACCATTTGAGTTGAGCAAACTGAATCTCCGGGGACTATTTTCAAGCACAACAATCATTCTCGAAATTTGCCCTTGTGTAAATAAATTCATACAGGCATCATCGGTATAGTCCATGTAGTTTTGAAACATTTTTACAATGGGGGTTCCGCAGATGGTTGTTTGAGGATGAACAGGACAGGTATGTGTTTCTTCTCTTTGTGTGGGTGTATCATCAACGTAGTCGGTCGCACAAAGGCCATCACCCCAGATGTGACGCAGTCCAAGAAAGTGTCCAGTTTCGTGGGTGGCAGTTCTTCCGCGGTTATACCTGGAATCTAATGCAAATGGCCCTAAGCCACTCTCAAAATTTGACCCAAACGCGGTGTAATGCACGATAATCCCATCTGTAAGTCTATCATCGGGCGAATTTTCCAAACCCGGAAGGCTGGAAACCGGAAGTTGAGCATAACCAAGGAATGAGGGGATGTTAATTACCCAAATGTTGAAATAGTCTTCTGCCGGCCAGTAACTCAACGCCTTGAAGGTTGAATTGTCGTTGATGGTCCAGACGGATTGAGTTCCAACTACACGTTGAATTCCGTTAGTGGGTGCGCCAAACGGATCTTGTTTTGCTAAAACAAATTCAATATCGATACTACCAGCAGCGCCCAGAAATTCTGTAGGCGTGTTTGATGCATCCAGGTTTAAGCGTTTAAAATCTTTATTCATCACATTGATCTGAGAAATAATCTGATCATCGGAGATGTTGAGTCCTGTACCTATAGGTTCGCCATTATGGATCACATGAACAACTACAGGAATCACATACGTAGTATTCTCTGGCTGCTGGGTCCGTTGCATTTCCAAAGGGCGCTGCGTTAGTTTTTGGTTCAACCAGTTTTCAAACTGCAGATTTTCTTCAAGCGCTGGATTTTGTAGATGTCGAAGTTCTTCATACTTCACAGTGCCACAGCGATCCTGGGCCAGGATATTTTGTGAAGTCACCATGAGAAGCGCAGAAATAATAAAAATCTGTTGTCTCATGATTTAAGTAGGATTATGTTTCTCTGTTTTGGTTTCAGAGACTTTTCGTTGAGGTTAAATTCAATAAATAATTAGGTAGTAACCTAGACGGTTGTCAAATTCACCACTTCGATTGTCTTAATTTCTGGAACAACGCGCTTAATGGCTTCTTCAACACCTGCTTTAAAGGTCATTGTGGACATGGGGCAACTCCCACAGGCACCAACGAACTCAAGTTTGAGAATATTGCCTGGGCTTAAATCAAGTACCCTAACATTACCGCCATCAGCCTCGAGGTAGGGCCGAATACTATCTAGCGCGGATTCAACCCGGCTGGTAATCTCTTCTTTACTCAAGGTATGGCTTTTCATTTTGCGGTTAGCTCAACTCGTTTCGTAGACTCAAATTTAGCATTTCTTATGGCAACTTGACGAGCCAGGCTTTCAGCCAGTTCTTTAAACGCTAAAGCCGTTGCTCCTTCTTTTAACACTGCGGGCAACCCGCTGTCTCCGCTTTCGCGGATACTTTGCACCAACGGAATCTGACCCAGCAAAGGAACATCATATTTCTCTGCGAGGTTCCGTCCACCATCTTTTCCAAAAAGGTAATACTTATTATTGGGAAGTTCTTCCGGGGTGAAGTAGGCCATATTCTCAACAATCCCCAATATGGGTACGTTAATCTGTGGTTGGCGGAACATGGCTAACCCTTTGTTTGCATCAGCAAGAGCCACCTTTTGAGGTGTAGTTACAATAATAGCTCCTGTAACAGGTACCGTTTGAACCAGGGTAAGATGAATATCACTGGTTCCGGGAGGCAAATCAATCAGCAAATAATCCAGCTCACCCCATAAAGCATCAGCAATAAATTGTTTCAATGCAGCCGAAGCCATCGGTCCCCGCCAAACTACGGCACTATCGGCCGGTGTTAGAAATCCGATTGACAGTAATTTAACTCCATACTGTTCTAAAGGCACGATGTAGTTTTTCCCTTCAATCACTTTCACCTCAGGTTGCTCGCGCTCGCAATTGAACATCACAGGGATAGAAGGCCCATAAATATCGGCATCGATCAAGCCCACTTTTGCACCTGCCTGAGCTAAGGCTACCGCCAGATTGGTAGTTACGGTTGATTTCCCAACGCCCCCTTTTCCTGAAGCAACGGCAATGATGTTCTTAACTCCTGGAAGAATGGGTGTATTGTCACGCATACTTGTTACCGAAGAAGTCATTTTAATATCGATGACAAATTCATTACCCACCACACCCTCAACTGCGTCTTCGCAATCCTGCCTGATTTTTTCCTTTAATGGACAAGCAGGCGTGGTCAGTACTACGGTGAAACTGACCTTTTTATCACTCAACTGTATGTCCTTTACCATATTTAACGAAACCAGGTCCTTTTTGAGGTCAGGGTCATATACCGTGGAGAGCGCTTTCAGGATGTCGGCTTGTGCAAAGGGCATTGATAATGATTGAGTTAGAAATTCATTCAAGACGCAATTTAGATGCGGTTCTTCCTAAAACAAAACTCTTTGTCAACAGTTTCCCGGTCGCGTATTTTTATAGGGAAAGAGTATCTTTGAGGCCCCAAATCAACTTATTTTTTACCGAGTGATTTCCCGCGATACTATAGAAGAAATTAGAAACCGCCTCGATATCGTGGATGTAATCAGCGACTTTGTGTCGCTTAAAAAATCAGGGCAGAACTATAAGGCACTCAGTCCTTTCTCTAACGAGAAGACCGCTTCATTTTTTGTAGTTCCCGCCAAGGGTATTTTTAAAGACTTCAGTAGTGGCAAAGGGGGTGATGCTATCACTTTTGTGATGGAACACGAAAAAATGAGCTATTCCGAAGCGCTGCGTTACCTCGCCAAAAAATATGGAGTAGAAATCAAGGAAGACCGCCAGTCGGATGAAAGCAAGGCTGCCCTTAGTGAGCGAGAGGGACTTTACATTCTCATGAATTTTGCGAAGGACTACTACCACCAACAACTACTGGGCAGTGAAGAGGGCATTAGCATCGGGTTGAGCTATTTTCGTGAACGCGGTTTTAATGATCGCACGCTCGATAAGTTTGAGCTCGGATATGCCCTTAATGGCTGGGAGAACTTTAGTGAGATGGCCATTGCCAAAGGATATAATAAAGAGCTGCTGGAAAAGACCGGGTTGATTGTTAAGAAAGATGATGGCAGTACCTACGATCGCTTTCGCGGAAGGGTAATTTTTCCGGTACACAATATTTCAGGTAAGGTGATCGCCTTTGGTGCCCGCATGTTGGGCAAGGAAAAGAACCAGCCGAAGTACATTAACTCACCAGAAACCGAGATCTATCACAAAAGTGATGTGCTCTATGGTTTGTATCAGGGTAAGAATGCCATCCGCCAACACGATGTGTGCTATTTGGTGGAAGGGTATACCGATGTAATCTCGTTGCACCAGGCCGATGTGCAGAACGTAGTGGCTTCTTCAGGCACCGCGTTAACCGAAAGTCAGATTAAACTCATCCGCAGGTTCACCGAAAACATTACGGTGTTATTCGATGGAGATGCAGCCGGCATTAAAGCTGCATTACGCGGAATCGACATGATTCTGAAAGGCGGACTCAATGTTCGCGTTGTATTATTTCCGGATGGTGAAGATCCTGACAGCTACTCGCGAAAAGTTGGCACCACGGAGTTTCAGAAATTTTTAAAAGATCATACCCAGGACTTTGTTTCCTTCAAAGCAGGTCTCTTTGCTGCGCAAGCAGCAACTGATCCTATCAAGAAGGCAGAGTCCATCAAAGAAATTGTCACCAGTATTGCCCAGATTCCTGATCCCGTAAAGCGCTCAGTTTATATTCAGGAAACCAGTTCTCAACTGAAAATTGCAGAAGAGGTTTTGCTCACGGAGTTGAATAAAGTAATTATTCAGGAGCGCAGAAAAACGCAAAATGACAAACTGCGTGATCGGGATGAACCACCTATGCCGGTGGATGTCATGCCAGAGATACCGACTCAGGTAAAAATTGATGCCCAGGGCATGGTGGATTTGCAGGAGCGCGAAACGATTCGATTGTTATTAAACTTTGCGGATAAGACCGTAGATGACAACCCACTTTCGGATTTCTTTGCCCGCGAATTGGATGATGTAACGCTATCGAATCCAACCTACCGGCAAATTTATGAGGAGTTTAAAAAAGGAATAAGCAAAGGATCAGTACCCGACAGTCATTATTTTTTACAACACGGTAGCGAAGAAGTAAAGCGGGCCGTAACAGATCTTATTACTATGCGTTATGATACCAGCAAACACTGGGGCGATAAGTATAAGATTTTTATTCCGAAAGAGGATGAATTGGTGAATGAATTGGCACTGACTAACGTGCTGCGCTTAAAGTTCCGGGTGGTACAGAAAATGATGGAAGATAACCTTCAAAAAGTTAAGCAGGCTGAAATAGGCGGAAGTTGGGAAGAACTTGAGGAAGCGCTGGTTGCTCAAACGGGCTTGAAAGAAGCAGAACAGGAATTGGCCAAAATGCTGGGCATTGTGATAGCTAAATAGGAACGGGATAGATACCATTTTTGTTGAATGATTTGAACTAAAATAAAATGAGCGATAAAATTAAGATTGACACGATTGAAGAAGCGATTGATGAAATAAAGCACGGTAAAGTGATTATAGTGGTTGATGATGAAGACCGCGAAAATGAAGGTGACTTCATCTGTGCTGCTGAATCGATCACTCCTGAAATTGTAAACTTCATGGCAACCCACGGCCGCGGACTTATCTGTGCGCCATTGATTGAAGATCGTTGCGAAGAACTTGGCCTTGAACTGATGGTTGGAAAAAACACGGCTGCGTTTGAGACTCCTTTTACCGTTTCTGTGGATTTGATTGGCCATGGTTGCACAACCGGAATTTCGGCTCATGATCGTTTCAAAACGATTAAAGCGTTGGTTGATCCGGAAACAAAACCCGAGGAACTGGGTAAACCCGGACACATTTTTCCACTCAAAGCAAAAAAAGAAGGCGTGTTAAGGCGTTCCGGTCATACCGAAGCAGCTATTGATTTTGCCCGCCTGGCAGGATTTCGACCGGCTGGTGTGCTGGTGGAAATCATGAATGAAGATGGTTCAATGGCCCGGCTGGCAGATCTACGTAAAGTAGCCGATCGGTTTAAATTAAAAATCGTTACAATTAAAGACCTGATCGCGTACCGGATGAAGGTGGAGTCGCAAATCCGAAAGCAGGTGCAGGTAGATATGCCAACAGAATATGGCGATTTTAAATTGGTGGCTTACGAACAGATAAATACCACCGAGGTTCATATGGCGTTAATCAAGGGAACCTGGGACAAAGATGAACCTGTTATGGTGCGTGTTCACTCTTCGTGTGTAA
The DNA here is from genome assembly GCA_044229915.1 of Cyclobacteriaceae bacterium. Taxonomy (GTDB): domain Bacteria; phylum Bacteroidota; class Bacteroidia; order Cytophagales; family Cyclobacteriaceae; genus ELB16-189. The sequence goes on along the minus strand of JBGASB010000015.1, from coordinate 44,333 downwards.
CGGGCGATATCTTTGGTTCATGCCGATGTGATTGTGGAACTCAGCTACATAGTGCGATGAGGATGGTAGAACGGGAAGGAAAAGGAGTTGTGCTCTATATGAAACAGGAGGGAAGGGGAATTGGGTTGATGAATAAATTGAAGGCTTACAAGCTGCAGGAAGAAGGATTAGACACGGTGGAAGCAAACCTGCAATTAGGTTTTGATATGGATAATCGGGATTATGGCATTGGAGCCCAGATTTTAAATGACCTCGGCATTTCAAAAATCAAATTAATTACCAACAACCCCAAGAAGCGTGTTGGTCTGATGGGGTATGGCCTGGAAATTGTTGAGAACATTCCAATAGAGATTTCCCCAAACCCACACAATGAAAAGTATTTAATGACCAAGCGTGATAAAATGGGACATTCGATTTTAAAGCAAAAATGAGAGCGTTTCTTTTTTTTGTGTTGATGGCGAGTACGCTTCAGGTCTCAGCTCAGAGGTTTGCATTTGAGTTATGGCATACCGGTAAGATGGTACTTGATACAGGCGATACCCTCCGGGGCACCCTTAAGTATGATTTGCAGAGTGACATCTTACAACTTCAAATTGACAAAAGATTAGAGAGTTACACAGCACGCAAAGTACTTTTTTTTGAAATCTTTGACGAAACAGTAAGGCGTTACAGGGCATTTTATTCTCTACCCTATGCACAGGCAGGCATGTATAAAGCACCTGTTTTTTTTGAATTGCTGCAGGAAGGAAAACTTACGGTACTTTGTCGCGAAGCGCTTGAATATAGAACCACTTCTTCGCCTTTATATTACTATGGGTCAATCAGTCGCTTGGTATTGGTGACCAAGTATTTTGTCATGAAAGAGAATGGAGATATTGAGGAATTCAAAGGCAAGAAAAATGATTGGTATGATCTTATGCAAAGTAAGGTGGATGACGTAGCAAAATATGCCAAGTCTAACCGGCTCAACCTGGACGATAAATACGAACTGGCACGCGTGATTGAGTATTATAATTCCCTCTACGAAAAAAAATAATCCCTTCCTTTCTTACTATGAACAAACCACTGATCTTAGTTACCAATGACGATGGTATCACTGCCCGGGGAATTTCCAATTTAGTGGAAGTAATGAAAGAGTTGGGCGATGTGCTGGTGGTGGCGCCTGATAGTCCCCAATCAGGCATGGGTCACGCCATCACGGTAGGCGATACGTTGCGCCTTACGGAGTCATTCATCTTCGATGGGGTAAAGGCCTACGAATGTTCTGGTACTCCAGCGGATTGCGTTAAGATGGCCCGGCACTTTGTATGTAAAGACAATCGTCAACCCGATATTGTTGTTAGCGGAATCAATCACGGAAGCAATACATCGATCAGCGTGTTGTATTCCGGCACCATGTCCGCAGCCATTGAAGGAGCTATTGAAGGAACGCCTGCCATAGGATTTTCATTATGTGATTATAGCCACAAGGCAGACTTTTCCCATACCCAGGAAGTAGTAAAGAAAATTGCTCAACAAGTATTAGAGAAAGGCTTACCAAAAGGAGTAGCCCTCAATGTTAATATTCCGCCTAAGCGCAACGAACTGCTAAAAGGAATTCGGGTTTGCCGTCAGGCTAATGCCAAATGGGTGGAAGAATTTGTTCAGCGCTTTGATCCAAACGGACGAAGTTACTTCTGGATGACGGGTAACTTTGTTAACTTCGATAAAGGCGAAGACAATGATGAATGGGCTATTGCCAATAACTATGTATCAGTTGTTCCCTGCCAGTTTGATCTCACGGCTCATCAGGCAATACCCGTCCTAAATGAGGACTGGGAAATTTTAGGATAAAAACGAATCAGATCCCGCATGAAACAATGTCTTACTCTGGCCCTGGTATTTTTTATTTTCGAAGCGAAGGCGCAGATTTCTGGCTTTATAAAAGATAAGGGCGGCAAATCCGTGGCTGGGGCCGAAGTGTTTATAAACAATTCAAGTTGGCGCGTTATTACAGAAAAGGATGGCTCATTTTCGCTGGAAGGACTTGAGCCTGGATTTTTGGATCTCGTAGTTTATAAATCAGGATTTGATATTTTTAAATCTGCGGTTCGGGTTCAGGAAAACAAATTGTATAAACTAAATCTGGAGATCTCCCCCGAAACTTCTAAATCAGCAAAAGCCAAACCTGATAAGGAATGGGCAAACAACCTGCAATGGTTTACTCGGGGATTACTGGGTGCCGGTGAGTTTGCCAATTCTTGTAAGATTGAAAATCCAAAAAGTCTGCAGTTCCAGCGGACAGGCGCTGAACTGACTGTTACAGCGGATGAACCTATTAAAATCGAAAATGCATTGCTAGGACTCCAGCTTAATGTGTTTCTCTTGCAATTCAAGGGAGGCGTTGACTCTTCATCGTATCAGGTGTTGGTTAATTATGTTGTAAAGTCATCTTCTGATTTTACTGTACAAAGTACCTGGGAACGCAATCGCTTAAAAGCATACTGGGGTTCCACCCGGCATTTGTTTCAGTCCCTGGTGGCCCGAGAAGTTAAGCAAGAAGGTTTTATACTATTTGATCAGAATAATCCAATCGATGCTGCCGGACTGGTACGGGAAGGGAAGATACCCGGTTACTTTACCATTGCTCTGGAAAGGGAGACTAAGGTGGTTTTTCAAATGGAACCTTCAGTCACCGGCATTAAACAAGAAGAATCCATGCAGGTTTCATATCTCAAACCGAAGGGTACCCTGGAGGTAAATCGCAATGGAATCCTTTTCAATGCCCAGTCTGTTGAGGTAAAAGGAAGTATGGGGAGTGAAAAACTAGCATCCGGCTTACCGATCGATTATTCTCCCACCTCTTCGCTTGAAAATGAAAAAGTAGACTGGAAGAACTTTTCATTGCTTCGCGAGAAAGTGTATGTTCATACGGATCGCGATTATTATTATCCGCGCGAAACCATTTGGTTAAAGGCGTATTTGGGTTATAGTATGCCTGCCTTGCGGGATACATTAAGCCAAACCTTATATGTGGAATTGATCTCACCCGACAAGATTCGGATTGATTCGAAAGTGTACCCTATTCGGGAAGGAGTTGCCTCTGGTGATTTTAAGTTGGAAGAGACATTACCTGCCGGCCAGTATTACCTTCGGGCTTATACCAACTGGCTTCGAAACTATGGGGACAGCACAATCTTCATCAAACCAATACCCATTTTGAAAGTTGACGAGAACGTGGAATATATTGATCAGGAGTTTAATAACGTGGCCAGTGAGCAGATTTCACTCTCTCTTGGCAACGAATCTTTTAAGGCACGAGAAAACGTGGAAGTAAAGATCCATGTACGTGATGAGAATGGCAATCCTGTAAAATCAAACCTCTCGGTGTCCGTTACCGATGCCGTAGCATCGGTGCCTTTGTCGGATAGTAAGATCACCAACCCAAAATCATTAAAGGTAGAATCATTTGATACGCCCAATAAGTATTTTGATCAGATAACCCATTTCATGGAACGAGGAATCAGTTTTCGGGGTGTGGTGAAAGATTCAAAGAATGTTCCTACTGCGGCCCGGTTAGAAATTATTCAGGGCAATATGGATAATCTTATTTCGATGGAAACAGATGAACAGGGTGAATTTCTGGTTACCGGTGTGAAGTTTACTGACTCCCTTATTTTTGCATTCAAACCATTCAATAAGAAAGGAAAACCGTTAAGTAGAATTGATTTGCTGCCCCGGGAAATTCCTGAAATGAATTTTAATATTCCGGTTGTTCCACTTCGCATGCGGAAAGAAGATGCCATGCAGCGCATTCAAAACACCTACCAGGCTACCGAAAAAGTAACTATGCTCTCTGAGATTGAAATTAAAAGTAGCAAACTGGCTAATGATGCCAGCAAACAGGAGGTACGCATTTATGGTAGCCCGGATTATGTTGTTGCCGGTGATAATATCCGGTCAACAGTGGCCGGCACCAATTTTTTAGTTGGCCTGCAAGGTAAAGTACCAGGTCTTCGGGTGATTGAAAATTCAGATGGGCTGATCAGTGTTAGGGTTAGCCGGGCAGGTAGTTTTGCCAGTAGCACGGAGCCCCTTATCCTGGTGGATGGTGTTCCGTTTCCGGATGCACAGAGTATTTCTGCGCTTAGTCCAAGTATGGTAGATAGGGTGGAGGTAATTACACGGGCTTCACCCCAGTATGGAAGTCGAGGTTCTAATGGTGTGATTGCGATTTATACAAAATCAGGATTCTCAGCGCAGGCACCAGAAAAGAACTATCTCGACTATAAAATTCCTGGCTATTCCCGAACACAACCCTTTATCTCGCCAGATTATAGTACCGCTAAAGATTCACAAACTCCTGACTTCAGAACGACAATTTTCTGGAAACCGGATATAAAGACAGCTGATACAGGAAATGCTACAGTTCGCTTTTTTACGGCCGACCTTGCCACGCGGTATAGGATTGTTGTGGAGGGTGTAACGGATCAAGGAGTTCCCGTACGGGCTGTATCGTATATTACAGTTGAGTAAATTGATTTATGCCGGATCTACATCAAACACAATTTTTACATTGCGATATTCTTTGGTCTGCTGCAATTCATTCGCCAGGTGAGTAAGAGTTGATTTGATCTCGTGCAACTTTCCCTGGTCACGTCTGATTTTTAGCATGGCCATCATCAAATACTCATTTCGGATTTTTGAAATCATGGGCTCCCCAGGGCCCATAATTCGAATGTTGGTCAAGGCAACCTTCAATTGCTTCACAAATGTATCGGCAACAGCCTGGGCAATTTTTTTATCAACGTGCTTAATAGTTACCTCAATCAGCCGGGAGTAGGGTGGGTAAAGATGTTCTTCGCGGTCGCGCAACTGATCCTGAATAAAGCCAATAACATTATTGTCAATAACGTACTTGAATAATGGATGCTGAGGGCTGGAGGTTTGCAACACCACCTTGCCGCGCTTTTCTCTTCTGCCCGCCCGGCCACTCACTTGCGTAATCAGTTGAAAGGCTCTTTCATACGAACGGAAATCCGGAAAGTGCATCATGCGATCGGTGTCAAACACTCCAACCAGGCTCACTCTATCAAAATCAAGTCCTTTGGTTACCATTTGCGTGCCCACCAGGATATCGGTTTCCCCACTCTCAAACCCTTCCATGATGGTTTCATAGCCGGATCGCGAGCGCGTGGTATCTAAATCCATCCGTTGAATATGAGCTTCCGGAAAATGCAACTTCAATTCCTCTTCCAGTTTTTCAGTACCGTACCCAAGGGTAAGGATCCTTTTTGAACTACAGGTTGGACATTGACTGGGCAACTCCTCACGATAGCCGCAATAATGACAAATCAGCGCATGCCGGTACTGATGGTAGGTTAGGCTCACCGCGCAATTGATACACTTGGGTACCCAACTGCAATCTTCGCACTGCACCAATGGGGAGTAGCCTCTTCGGTTTTGAAAGAGAATGACCTGTTCCTTTTTGTCAAGGGCTTCTTTTATTTCTTTTAATAGAAGGGCGGAGAACTCGCCCTTGTTTGTCTTGCGCTTTTTCTCCTGGGTTAAATCGGCAAATACGATCTCGGGAAGTTGCGCCTCGCCAAATCGTTGCGATAAGGCAACCAGTCCGTAGCGCCCCATACTTGCCTGATGAAAGGATTCGGCAGACGGGGTGGCGCTGCCCAACAAAACTTTGGCATGATGAATTTGAGCAATGACCATCGCTACATCGCGCGCATGGTAACGTGGGGCCGGATCGTGTTGTTTATAAGAGGCATCATGCTCCTCATCTACGATAATCAGACTGAGATTATCGAAGGGGAGAAACACAGCCGAGCGCACACCAATAATAAACCGGAACTTGCCAGAGAGAATGCCATTCCACACTTCTACCCGCTCATTATCAGAAAACTTGGAATGATACACCCCCATCTCACTGCCAAACATTTTCTTTAAGCGATGCACGATCTGGGTGGTGAGTGCAATTTCAGGAAGCAGGTATAAAACTTGTGATCCCCCCTCCAGGGCCTTCCGGATCAGGTCAATGTAAATTTCTGTCTTCCCACTCCCCGTTACACCATGAAGGAGCGTTGTTCCTTGTTTATCAAAACTCAATAAGATTTCATTACGGGCCTTCTCTTGCAATTCACTTAGCAACACCGGGTGTTCATGGGTATTATCAGGGAATCCGAATCGGGGCACAATCACTTTAAACTCTTCCAGTACCTTATTTTTTATCAGTGTGTTAATAGAGGACTCTGAGATCGCATGATCCAGTAGTTTCGATTTGGTAATACCTTGATGGTTGAGTTCGGGGTGCGAGAATATCGGTACCTCCTGCAGGTATTTTAATAAAACACTTTCCTGTTTGGGTTTGGTAGCCAGGGTTTCAAACAGTGCCTCCAGATTTTTTTTACCTACAAAATCAGAATGAATGCGGATGTGCTTCTCAGTTTTGGGTTTGAATTTTTCTTTAACTTCTTCAAAAAGAATAATGGCTTCTTTGGAAGCAAGTGATTTAAGGAGGTGATAGATAGATTTAGTACCCAGCAATTTGGCCGCCTCTGTATAGCTGAGGGTGTCTGCCTTAAGCCGGTCTAGCAGCAGACGTTCTTTTTCTGAAAAATCAAAGGTAGATTCCTCCAGGTCAAATCCGGGTCTTAATTGCACCATCGATTCGCTGGAGAGCTTAAGCCCGGAAGGTAGAGCAGCCTGGATTACTTCACCCAGTGTGCATAGGTAGTAATCGGCAATCCATTGATATAACTTAAACTGCGGTTCATAAATTACCTCGCGTTCATCCAGAAGCTCGAGAATATATTTTGCTTCATACTCTTTGGGCGGTTGGTGGTGAAGTTGGGCGACAACTCCGGTCAGGATTTTCTTTTGGCCAAAGGGAACAATGACACGATGACCTTTTTTAATCACCTCATTCAATGAAGCTGGAACCCGATAGGTAAATAGTTTTGGAATAGGTACCGGCAAAACGATCTCGGCAAAGCGGGTGTCCTTATCGATGGTATTAAAAAGATCGGATTCTGGTGTACTCATACTTAAGCCGCTAAGTTAATTGATTTGGTTTAAGTAATTTTAGCTTCGTGTTTCTTCGGGGTTCAATAGATCCGGTAAATACCAGGTCACGAAAGCACAGAGCGCCACTCCGCCCTTGTTGGTGTTGCGTGTGAGCCAAGGCGCGTTATCACCAAAAAGCAAGATGAACGCTGATAACGGACCATTGAGGCAGAGAGTTAAATGAGGTATGACTTAAGTTGATGTTGGTTAAAGAAAGTTGAAGCTAGAGGAAAATGAATTCTACTTTTGGATTGTACTAAAATGGGGATGCTTACAACAACCAAACTTCATTGTGAAACATAAACTTTAATTTAACACCAAACCCCCACATTGCATAAACATTTTGTTGCCGGCTGTTGGGTTTCCACCGTTCTTTATTCTTGTCCGTTTCTCTTATTTAGTATTTCAATTATTGCCTCGTTATCTAATTCTTTGAAATAAAATACTTCAAAAACAATAACTGACAATAATCTCATTATTCTTTCAGTCGCCACTTTCTTGTCCACGTTAATAACTGTTGTCGCTTTGTCGCGTTTGTTGTTTAGAGAAAATCCAAGTCCTTTCATTTTCAAAAGTCGCTCCTCTGTCAGCAAATACTTAGTTTCTAATTTTTTGACATTGGGTATAGTCAACTTAGTCCCGTCTTTTGAATTTCTTATTTCAATTGATAAATTGTCGCTCTTACTCAGAATGATTCGTAGTCCCCTAACTTTACCTTTGATAAATTGCTCCAAGTAGTCGCGCAAGTGACTCTTGCCATTTATGTCCCTTTGTTTCTTAGGAGTCTGATTTAATTCGTAGAGTTCCTTTTCTTTTTCTTCAATAAATCGATTCATCATCGATTTTATTCTGTCGTCTGTTTCTTCTTTCAGTCGCTTTCTTGAATTTTCAATTCCCATTTCAAGGAAGTGCTTCTTATCGTACAACTCATCGTCAAGATTTTTTAGCGTTTGTAGCTGTCGGTTAATTTGTCTAAGTGCCTCGAAATGAAAGTGAGCGCTTAAAAATTCTTGTTCCTTTACTGCTTCGTCAATAAGTCGAAGTAGTCCTGCTTTCTCAGTCTCTAACTCTTTTATCAAAGTCTGCAAGTCGTCCAAACTGTATTCTTTTTCCAAACTTAATCATCTTGGTCGTCATTGTCCACGGAGCCAACCCAATTGCCGGCAACGTTTATGTATAGGCCGTTGCGGGCATAGGAGGGCAAATGAATGACGATAGGAATGATTTGCCCGACTACCACTACACTGTCCCATGATACAAAACGTTGTTTGATGATAAAACTAACACCTTAAACCGAACCCCGCAATGGCCTATACATTTTGTTAGCGCCAGTTTTTTTCTCCGCTCTTTGACCGTCACCGGGTCAATTAACTATTTTATTGATCGATGGTTCGTCCACTTGTAACCATTTGAGAATTAGTCGAGCTCTGGATTTGTCATTCTTTTTCACATGTCGAACTCATCTAAAAGTCCGCTAGCAAAAAGTCGTTCGTTAACAGTCATTCCATGCAGTCCATCTATTCTCCTAATTCTCCAAAATGTCTGCTCGTCTTTTAGTTTTTGAAACATATAATTACATGCCTCGTCTTCCGTGTCAAAGTCCCATAATGATGAAACTGTTCCGCGTTCTTTAAAATAGACTTGATATTTAATCCTACTACAAAATTTAATTAGCTAGTGATAGGCTTGCTGTCTGGTTTTGGGTTTGAGTTTCCTATAAAGAAGGAAGAGAAGCCACCCAGAATACCCCACTGATCAAGTAACCCTTCGTTTGCAACTGGGTGCATTGCCCCCTTTGCGTGCAACCCCAATTAACCTAGATTAAGATCGCATCACTTTACCTAAACGCTGGAATTAAAATTCCCCTCCTTCCGTTAATTTGCTAACCCATGAAGCGGAGAGATTTTTTAACACATTCACTTTTAGGAATCAGCACTATGAGCACACTCAGTTCATTTATGAATTCGATGGACGATTTAACGCCTTCGGAACAAATCATGCCGGCCTTGTTTATCGGGCACGGAAGTCCCATGAATGCCATCGAGAAGAATGAATATAACCGATCCTGGGCGGAGTTGGGCAAAAAGCTTCCTCGTCCTAAAGCTATTCTCACAATCTCGGCCCACTGGCTTACGCGCGACACCCGGGTAACGTCCATGGAGCGACCTAAAACCATTCACGATTTTGGTGGATTTCCACAAGCCTTGTTTGATGCACAATATCCCGCACCCGGTGCACCTGATTTTGCTGAACTCACAAAGAAATTAATTACCAAAACAACGGTGCAATCAGATTTTGAATGGGGACTCGACCATGGTACGTGGAGTTTCTTATTGCCCATGTATCCACAAGCTGATATACCTGTATATCAGTTGAGTCTTGACTATTACAAGCCCATGCACTATCACTATGACCTCGCCCGCGAACTTCGTGAGTTACGTAAGAAGGGAGTAATGATTATTGGCAGTGGCAACATCGTTCATAATTTGAGACTATTGAACTTCTCGGGCCAGACTTACGATTGGGCTACGGAGTTTGACTCAACCATCAAATCATTTTTGGAGGATCAAAACCATGAAGGGATTATCCAGTATGATAAGTTGGGAAATGCCGCCCGCATGTCGGTGCCTACCCATGACCATTACCTGCCGTTGATTTATTCAATTGCCCAACAGGAGAAAAACGAACAGGTATCTTTCTTTAATGAGAAGACAGATATGGGTTCGATATCCATGCGGTCGTTTGTGATCAGATAGACTTTAAACCTTTCCTTCGTGTTGCTATGAGGCTAATGTCGGCCAGATTAAATACAATAAGAAACATGAAGACACCAATGCACTACGAATTGTTTCCTTCCTGGTTCAGTTCATGGCTCGAAACAGAATATTGAATCAAGTTTTGTTAGGTGTGTTAGTGTTTAAAGCAATTCCCTGAAAAAGTTTACTTTTGTTCTATGAGATTGCAGTCAGGAATACTCGGATTATCCCTTCTTGTTTTTTTTGGTTGCCAGGATAATGAAGTTTCATTAGTTCGTAGCTACAAATCAGAATGGCAATTAGATGTGGCTTCCAAATTTATCGAAAACAAAGACCTACCAATTAATAGACCTCAAACAGTACAATTTAAAGTTGTACCTGATGGCTCTTTGGTTATTATTTTTAGCAGACGTGTGGGCGAAACCCAATCTGAATATTTTATTACTAAAGTCAATTTAGAAGGGGTCATTACCAAGACTATAGATTTACCTGCTGGCTATTTCATTACAAGTATTATTGATGGAGTTGATGGAGGGTTTGTTTTAATAATGACCACCGATTTTTCTAAGCCAGATTTTATTAAAATACATATTAATGGTGAGTTGGACACTAATCAGGAATCATTTGTTTTTGCCAGACCCACCACCTTTCATACCTTAACTTTTACTGAGAATGAAATTTATCGTTCTGAGTATGAGGGTGACTTTCCTGGAACAAGAATAAGTCGCTTCAATTACCAAGGTCAACTTCAGTGGAGTGTTAAACACACATCGGAGAAAATTCGTCCTTTTCCGTTTATCGGGGCCTCCAATCTTGCTTTTTTTGAAACAAATTATATAGATAGTTTGACTTTTACCTCACTCAAATCTTCAAACGGTTCCAGGCAGTGGACTAGATCATTTACCTCTAATACCCTATTTGGTGTTGAAGGGAAATATCTTTCATTTCATTTTATTAAAGGCCTTCTATATATAACGCTTCATGACAAAGAATCAACGATGACGTTCTATTCAGCACTTATCAATCCGATTACAGGAATGCCACTCAGAAAGTGGAAGATTAGGACGAATTCCATTTCCACCATATCGATGGTTGGGCCAACTATTGACGGTGGTTTATTATTACGAGAAAGTGACTTGAATAGGACCTTTATATTTAAAACAGATAAGAAAGGAAACGTTGGATGGGTGGGAGACTTTTTAGATATGGGATTGGGAAATCCAATTGAATGCCCGAATGGCGATTTGTATTTTGTAACTGATGGCTATGTTTTTAAATTAAAGGCCGCCCAGTAGATTTACCTTCGATAATATTGGCCTTTATTTTGTCTACAAATGAAAAAAGCGATACCCTATTTATTGCTGATCATTCTGTTCATTGTTGCACTTTTTGTAAGGCAGTATCGTGAGCGAAATACTTACAATGAACAAACCTCACAGACAGAGGCAAGAAAAGACAGTAAGCATTCATCAGACTCCAGGAATAGGTTAGATGTTTTTAGAAATCCCGATGCGGAATATTTTTTCACCAAACATGCGCGCTGCCGTATGGAATGCAGGCGTATCACACAAAAGGAAGTAAAAGAGATTGTGCGCAAAGCAGACGTCAATTATAACAAAAGTGAATTAGATGCCTCTCAAGGTCCGAAATATGCCTTGGAGGGATATACCTCAAAAGACCGGAAGCATGTAAGAATCATTGTTGCTCCTAAACAAAAACATTTATCGATTGTAACGGTAATCGACCTGGATAAAGAGTGGGAGTGTCCTGGCTGTAATTAATGGTGTATTAGAGGTAAAGACGAATACACTATTCAATTAGTGCTATTTTACCCCGGTCATGCGCATTGAGTACGAGGGCGGCACAAATAATGATCAGGTTTTTCATAATGTACTGACCGACCAGGGTAAAAGCATATGGAGAATTAGTGAATGAAACATCTTCAAAGAAGAAAAGCGGCACAAACGTGCAGATCATGTGGATCAGTAGGATATAAAAAACGGCTTTCCTCCATATTCCAATAATCTGAACCACTCCGAGCAACGTTTCCCAAATTGCTAGTAAGATGATGGATACATTATTAGGTATCAATCCAAATGTAATCAGGTAAATGGTGTCTTTAGCCAATTGATCGGCCGGGCTTAGATTTGGAAAGAACTTAAGCGCTCCAAACCAAACATAGATAATGCCGATACTGATGCGCAATAAATTCATTGCGTTTTCGGTGAGCCAATTGTTTGCCTTGTCCATTTTCAGGTGAGTTAGAATTGGTCAAAGCTAACGCGTTAGCGATTTGAGAAATATGATTTATATCAGTTTGGCAAATTTTAGGATCAATGAAATATCTCAACCCTAATGACGGTAATGGTAACTTAATAAACCTCCACATTCGAAATCACCGGGCAGGCTTTAGCCTCGAGAATGTTGATTCTTATGGCTTCACCTTGCAACGGTTTCTCAAACCTCAGAATCCGTTTGTAGCCAATCGTAGTAGCAGATAATACCGGCTCCCATAGGTCCCCATTCAGAATGTCAATAGAAAATGCTTTTATGCGCTGGCCCAGCCGTATATCTTCCTGAAGCACTACGTATTTGACAGTTTGACCTTTTTCCAACTCAATCTCCAGACTGCCAGTCAGTACATCATCATTGGTTGTCCAATAGGTGTCTTTATTACCGTCAGTTACCTGTTTTGGTGCATAACGTTTATCCTCTCCCCGAAATGATGTTGCCGTAACTTTATTTGTTAGGGCCAGGTTCGTTTTAAATTCATTATTCAACAGTTCTCTAAATCCTTGCAAGGCCGCTACATCCCTTTCATGTACCAGACCGCGCCTATCGGGGGGCACATTCAAAAGAAGGGTAGAGCCTCTGCCAACAGAAGTAAGATAGATCTCAAATAGTTGCTGCGGAGTTTTGACAAGCGTGTCTTCCTCGGCATGATAGAACCAGCCCTTACGAATGGAAACATCTACTTCTGCGGGTATCCAGTGAGTTCCATTTTCAGCGCCTTCGTTGAGTAGTTTTTCGATCCCTGCCTTTCCAGCATATAAAGTATCAGGCGTAATCATATTCCAATTGGTTTCTCCAGCTATACCGCGCTCATTGCCTACCCATCGAACACCAGGCCCTGCATCACTAAAGAAAAGAATGGAAGGTTCCATGTCACGAACTAATTTCAAAGTAGTAGGCCAATCGTAATAGGTAGAACCCTGGATGCTGCGCTTTTCACGCTTGCCTCCATAGTAGCCGTCACCGCCATTGGCTCCGTCAAACCACATTTCAAACACAGGTCCGTAATTGGTAAAAAGTTCTTTAAGTTGATTGCGATAGTATTCGAGATAGGCGGAAGTTCCATAGTCGGCATGATTGCGATCCCAGGGTGACAGGTATACTCCAAACTTTAATTCATATTTCTTACAGGCTCGCATCACGTCCCGAACAACATCGCCTTCTCCATTCCGCCAAGGACTGTTTTTCACTGAGTGTTCAGTATACTTACTTGGCCAAAGGCAAAATCCATCATGATGTTTGCAGGTCAGGATTACCCCTTTGAATCCTGCTTCTTTAAAAGTGCGTACCCACTGATCGGCATCGTAAGTTGTTGGATTAAAGATGGCAGGGCTCTCGTCACCGTAACCCCATTCTTTTCCCGTAAACGTGCTGGTGGTGAAATGCACAAACGCATTCATCTCCATTTCATGCCAGGCTAGCTGATTTTCGTCAGGCACAGGAAGAAGGGGTATGGGTGGTGGCGTTTCTTTGTTAACACACCCGATCAAGAATAGAATTGAAATCAAAACAAGATCTTTCATATTCAATTATTTTTTTTAATCTGTTGGATGGCTTGGCTTACCTGCGTTACTGGCAACTGACACGTCTTGTTATAGCACACATAAATTTGTGTCTGATTGAGTTTCGTTTCTCTTCCTTGTAACAGCGGTAAATCACTTTTATGATCACTTCCCAAGGTTACCATAAAGGGAAGATAATGACTATGGAGTTCTTGTCGAAGGACAAGGGCATCACTACCTGAGATAACAACTTCGGCCGGTGTTTGTATTACTTCAGATAATAAAACACCCCAGTGACACATATACCCCGGCTCCGATTCTATTAAACTTGATAATTTAGAGATCATGGCTTGGCTTTGATTCTTCCAATCATCACGATCAAGCAAAGTGCCTAATGTAAATAGGTTGCGGGCCATCAATGAATTGGAACCGGGAATTACGTTATCAAAAATTTCTTTTTTCCTGGCAATGAGAGATTCGGCCGAATTAGATGCAAAGAAAAAATATCCCTCCGATGAATCATAGAAATGTTCCTGAACATAATTACTCCAGGTAACGGCTTTAAAAAGCCAGCCTTCATTAAACGTCACCTGATATAACGAGGTATAGGCTTGAATTAAATAGGCATAGTCTTCTAAAAAACCTTCTGTTTCCGAATGTTTGTTTTTAAATGCGCGGTATACTTTTCCATCTAGGATTAAATGACTTTCAAGAAAAGAGATGTTTTCAAGTGCCAGTATAAGAAACTGATCATCCTGAAATGCCTTATAAGCATCAATTAAACCCTGAATGGTCATGGCATTCCATCCAGTTAGAATTTTATCGTCTAACGCAGGGCGAATCCGGTTTCTTCGGGCAATGAGAAGTTTGTGCTTTAGTACCTTTAGTTCTTCGGACTCATCAGAATCTTGTGTTGCTGAGTCTCTTCGGAAAATATTTCGTCCATGTTCCCAGTTTCCTGCCTTGGTTGCCTGGTAGTATGAAAGCAATGGTTCCCCTGCGTCACCAAGAATTTGTTTTACCTCGTCATAGGTCCATGTATAAAACTTGCCTTCTACGCCTTCGCTATCAGCATCGAGTGCTGAATAAAATCCGCCTCCAGGACGCGTCATTACTTTTTTGAGCCATTCCAGGGTTTGATAAACCACATCCCGAAATAATTTGTTTTTCGTGATTGCATAAGCCTCTGAATAAAGGGAAAGGAGTTGCGCATTGTCATAGAGCATCTTTTCGAAATGCGGGGCAAACCATTCTCCATCTACAGAGTATCGGGAAAAACCACCCGCCAGTTGATCATAAATACCCCCATAGGCCATCTGCTTAAGGGTAAGCGTAACCATGTGGAGCGCCTGCTCGTTTTTGGTGCTTGCATAATAGCGGAGCAAAAATAGCCAGATCGATGGCATCACAAACTTGGGCGCTTTTTCTAGTCCGCCCCAGGTGGCATCAAACCGGGAAGCTAAAATCCTGAACATTCCATCAAGGCTTTCAAGCTTAAAGGAAGCGCCTGAATCCTTTGCAAATCGCTGCAGGTCACTTGTACGCAAATGTTCGCTCAATGAACTTGCTGATTGATCAATTTCTTTTCGCTTTTCGCGAAAGGCATTGTTGATTTGGAGTAACAATTGTGCCCAGTTTTTGGAAGGAAAATAAGTGCCCCCAAAAAAGGGTTGCTGGTTGGGTGTTAGAAATACATTTAATGGCCAACCGCCATGTTGCTGCATTGCTTGCACAGCTTCCATATATACCTGATCAATATCAGGTCGCTCTTCACGATCGACTTTAATGCAAACAAAGTATTCATTCATGATATGGGCGATATCTTCATCCTCGAACGATTCGCGTTCCATCACATGACACCAATGGCAGGATGAATATCCGATGCTTACTAAAATGGGCTTATCTTCTGCAACTGCTTTTTGAAGCGCTTCGTTACCCCATTCATACCAGTCCACCGGATTATGTGCATGTTGTAACAAATAGGGGGATGTGGAAAGAATCAGTCTGTTAGGCATGGAGTTGGGATTGTATGAGCTGAATTTCTTCGTTAACGGAAACTAAGTTTCTGACTGACTCTAACTTTTGAAGCGTGTCTTTTAAAAACTTTTGATGAGTTGGACTATTTAACTGAAATGGACGATGTGCAAGTGCCTTTTGAATGCCTGTCCATGTTTTGATAAAACTCCTGGTGTCTTCACTAAAGTAGCTTTCGCTGAACTTCTGGTTGATATAATCTTTCGCTTCGGCCGAAGGATGAATCATATCGCGTTCGTAAAACCGGTAATCCCGAAGATCGTCCATCATAATTTCAAATGCGGGAAAATATTCTACAGAAGCATAAAGCTGCCCAAATTGATGGCAAACCAGTCTGAGTATACTTTTACTTACACTGTTTAATTCCAATGAATCCTTGATATGTCGTACAGGGCTTACTGTTAGGATTATCCGAATGGAAGGGTTTATTGACTTTAATTTTTTATATAACTCATCAAACGACTCTTTAATTTCTCTTTCTGTTAATAATTGTTTTGTGAATTGAGAGGCAGGAATCTTATGGCAGTTGGAAACAAGTTGGTCATTCTGTTGCAAATGATACACCCATGCTGTTCCATAGGTGAGAATCAATACATCGGTAGTTTTTAATAATTCTTTTATAGCATTTTGTTGTTGCTGGATTGTTTGAGTTAGTTCTTCCCGGGTGGTAGCCGACCATTGAGAATGGTATTGATAGTGGTACCAAAGTCCTTCGCGCTCTACAAAAAGAGATTCGTTCAATGCTCCTTCCAGGGATTGCAAAACCAACTGATGAATCGAGATCGGGTTGTAGGTAGTTCCGAACGGATTAACTGAAACCTGAAATTTATTAGCCTTCAACCACTGACCAAATTGATCGGCAAAGCAGGAACCCAAGGTCACTATTTTATGATGCAGTTCGATCGATGCGTGTGGCGAGCAATTTATTTCGGTGCGAAACGAGAGCGGCATCAGGATTTTGAATATTTTTGAATAGCTGAATTCAAATTGAAAGATAACAGGTTCTGTCGGGCTCAGGTTACTTTCTGAACTAATTTATGAACAGAAATATCGGTGCCCTGCACCGCATCGCCTCAAAAAAAACAAGACTAATCATCGGCCTGATGTCAGGCACCTCCTTAGATGGCCTGGATGTGGCCCTTTGCCAGATTTCTGGAAGTGGTCAACAGACCAAATTAAAGGTGTTAGAGTTTCAAACCTTGCCTTATCCTGAGGTAGTGAAAGATCAAATACTCCGGATATTTGCCAAAGAACGAATTGAATTTCAGGTTCTTTGTGAACTCAACGCTTTTATTGGATCACTGCATGGCAAACTGGTACTTCAGTCGTTACGAAAATGGAAGTTTAAATCATCTCAAATCGATGTGATAGCATCTCACGGTCAAACTGTATTTCATGCCCCTCATTTTTTGTATCCCCAGGCAAAACAAAATTCAACGTTACAAATAGGAGATGGTGATCACCTTGCTGTTGAGACGGGAATAATCACGTTCAGTGACTTTCGTCAGAAACACATTGCTAAAGGTGGTGAGGGTGCACCGCTGGCTGTGTATGGCGATTACCTTTTATTCTCTCACAAAGGGGAAGACCGCATTATGTTGAATGCCGGAGGCATCGGAAACTTTACGTATTTACCAACATCCGGTAAAGCGGCCGAAGTTTTTGTAACTGATACCGGACCTGCCAACACCTTGCTCGATCAGGTCGTTCGTAAATATGTGCCCGGTACCCATTTTGATAAAGATGCCAGGCTGGCAAAGCAAGGCACCTGCCATCCCGGACTTTTAAAAGCACTTAAGTCTGATCCTTTTTTTGCTAAATCTTTTCCTAAAACAATTGGGCCCGAATTATTTAATCTTACCTACGTTGAGCAAGCCCAAAAAATTAGCAAGACAGAAGATATCATACTGAAAGATCTATTAGCCACTTTAACCCGATTAAGCGCGGAGACAATGGCCGAGGCAATTCTGAAAGTTATAAAGAAGAAAAAAACCTTTAAGTTATTTATGAGTGGGGGTGGTGCCCATAATCCATTGTTGATGGAGTGGCTACGGGATTTACTACCGATGGTATCCTTTCATAAAATGGCTGAGTTGGGGATTTCGGGTGATGCCAAGGAAGCAGTTTTGTTTGCTGTTCTTGCCAATGAAGCGCTTGCTGGAGGCAAGGTTGATTTTGGCAGGCGTTCAAAGGTGCCAACGTTGTCAATGGGGAAAGTTTCTTTTCCGAATTGATTAAATGAGTCTGATACTGATAAAAGAATGATAAATTGTTGGGATAAAAAATTATGAGTTCAAAGTTCATTACAGTTACAGAACAATCTTCGAATTACCGGCACCTTGAGAAAATGTCTGTAAGCGAATTGCTTAGGAATATTAATACGGAGGATAAATCTGTGCCGCTTGCAGTTGAAAGGGCTATCCCACAAATAGAGGCATTGGTCCAGGCAGCATTCGATAAAATGCTTGGTGGCGGGCGGCTTTTTTACATAGGAGCCGGCACCAGCGGGCGGTTGGGAGTAGTTGATGCCAGCGAATGTCCACCCACCTATGGCGTGCCCTATGGATTAGTGATCGGGATTATTGCGGGTGGAGAGAAGGCGATTACCAGGGCCGTAGAATTTGCCGAAGACAGCCCGGAACGGGGTTGGACTGATCTGGAAAACCATCATGTGCGTGAAACGGATTTTGTGATTGGCATTGCGGCAAGTGGCAAGACTCCGTATGTGCTTGGGGCACTTAAACAATGCAAGGAAAAAGGTATTCTCACCGGAAGTATCTCGTGTAATCCGAATTCACCGGTTAGTCAGCTGGCTGATTTTCCCATTGAGGTGGTGGTGGGGCCAGAGTTTGTTACCGGCAGCACCCGGATGAAGAGTGGCACCGCGCAAAAGCTTATCCTGAATATGATTTCTACTTCGCTGATGATCCGCCTTGGGCGGGTCGAAGACAATAAGATGGTTAATATGCAGCTAACAAACGATAAGTTAGTAGACAGGGGCATTAAAATGGTGATGGAAAATACAGGAATTACAGAGTATGAAAAGGCGCGTATCCTACTCCTTCAGCATGGCTCAGTTAAGAAGGCTGTTGCCGAGTATTTGAAAAATTAAAGAGTCCTGAGATTAGAATAATCTTTAAACAGCTATTTTTGAGCCTCTACCTATCAATTATTTTATGAGTCAGTTATCCGTTTCTGAAAAAATTCCAACCAAGATTTTCAAAACTTCAGAACAGGCTTCCATTTTCGTTGCTAACGAAATCGCAGACCTGATCCGCAAAAAACAAGCCGAAGGTAAGCCCTGTATTCTGGGTCTTGCTACGGGGTCAACCCCCACACGGATGTATGCAGAATTAGTGAGCCTTCACAAAAAGGGTCTTAGTTTCAAGAACGTTATCACCTTTAACCTTGATGAATACTATCCGATGCAACCCACTTCGTTGCAAAGTTATGTTCGATTCATGAATGAACATTTGTTCAATGCAATTGATATCCCCAAAGCAAATATTAATATCCCTGATGGCACTTTGCCCAAGGAAAAAGTAGCTGACTATTGTCGCAGTTATGATGCGAAGATTGAGTCTTTAGGGGGTATAGATTTACAGATTCTGGGGGTTGGTCGTACAGGTCATATTGGTTTTAATGAACCTGGATCATCCGAGAAATCACCAACCCGTATGATCACGCTCGATCAGGTAACCCGGATCGATGCGGCCAGTGATTTCTTTGGTGAGGAGAACGTTCCGCGCAAGGCCATAACTATGGGAGTAGGCTCAATCCTTAAGTCAAAGCGAATCATCATGATGGCTTGGGGTGAAGGGAAAGGACCCATCATTCAAAAGGCTGTAGAAGGCCCGGTTACCGATCAGATTCCATCCACGTTCTTGCAGAAGCATGATAATACCCAGGTAATTCTGGATGAAGCGGCTTCTTCAAAGCTTACTGCTGTGCAAACACCCTGGCTTGTTGACAGTTGTGAGTGGAGCGATAAGTTGATACAAAAGGCAGTAGTTTGGTTGGCGCTTCGCCTGCAAAAGCCGGTACTTAAACTCACCAATCACGATTACATGGAGCATGGGATGGGTGATATTATTACAGAATACGGATCAGCCTACCAGGTAAATATTAAGATCTTTAATGCACTTCAGCATACCATCACCGGTTGGCCGGGCGGGAAACCAAATGCAGATGATTCTAATCGCCCGGAACGTGCAAAGCCATTTCCGAAACGCGCAATCATTTTCAGTCCACACCCGGATGATGATGTAATCTCCATGGGTGGAACTTTCATTCGTTTGGTGGATCAGGGGCACCAGGTACATGTTGCCTACCAGACTTCCGGTAACATTGCCGTGTTTGATGATGATGCAATTCGCTTTGCCGACTTCGTACGGGACTTCAATCATTCGTTTGGTTTAAGTAAAGCCGATGGTGATAAGTTCTATGAAAAAATTGTCAGTGACATTAGAAATAAAAAACCGGGTGAGGTTGATAGCCAGGAGGTAATGAAGATCAAAGGATTGATCCGTAGAGGCGAAGCGAAAGCAGGTTGCCGTTACACGGGTATTCCAGATACGCAAGCTCACTTTTTAGATATGCCTTTTTATGAAACCGGAACCGTGAAGAAAAAACCGTTGGGGGAAAAGGATATTCAAATCATCGTTGATCTTATTGAACAGATTAAACCACATCAGATTTATGCAGCGGGTGATCTCTCCGATCCGCACGGAACACACCGGGTTTGTTTGGCAGCCATTTATCAGGCTATTGATAAACTCAAGCACAAAGACTACATGAAAGATTGCTATGTATGGCTCTATCGGGGTGCATGGCAGGAGTGGGATATTGATCAGATTGAAATGGCAGTTCCACTCAGTCCGGATGAACTTATGCGTAAGCGAAGAGCAGTATTCAAGCACCAGTCGCAAAAAGACAGTGCTGTATTCCCGGGCAGCGACAAGCGCGAGTTCTGGGTGCGGGCCGAAGATCGCAATCACGCGACAGCGGAAGCATATAACCTGCTTGGATTAGCTGAGTACGAAGCCATTGAGGCGTTTGTCCGATACCATTTTTAAGAGTTGTTGGCTTCTGGTCACTAGCTTCTAGTTACCAGGAACGAGCAACAAATGACAAGTAACTAAAAGCTACCATGCACCTTGTATCCTGGAATGTAAATGGAATCCGCGCCATTATTAAAAAGGAGTTTGTAGCGAATGTGCGAACCATGGCCCCGGATATTTTGGGTTTGCAAGAGACTAAAGCTGCCAAAGAAGAAGTACTATCAGCTCTCGAAGTATTACCGGAGTACAAAGTCTATGCAAATTCATCCAAGGCGCGAAAGGGATATTCTGGTACGGCTATCCTCACTAAGACCGAGCCATTAGATGTTACCTACGATATGGGGTTGGATGAGCATGACCAGGAGGGAAGGGTGATTATGGCAGAGTTTCCAACTTATTTTTTCATTACTGTTTATACGCCTAATGCAGGTGAGGGGCTGTCGCGTCTGGAGTATCGTCAAACCTGGGATGATGCATTTCGTGAGTATATAGTATGGCTGAATCGAAGAAAACCAGTGATCGTTTGTGGTGATTTTAATGTGGCCCATCAGCCCATCGATCTGGCACATCCCAAAGCAAATTATAATAAATCAGCTGGCTATACCCAGCAGGAGATAGATGGTTTTGATAAACTTATGAATGCTGGCCTGGTGGATACATTCCGTCATTTTTACCCGGATACTATTAAATATACGTACTGGAATTTTGTTACCAATGGCCGTGTAAAAAATGTAGGCTGGCGCATTGATCATTTTCTCGTTCCAGAAAAAATTCTACCCCGTGTAAAAGATGCGTTTATCTATAATGAATACCATGGTTCAGATCATTGTCCGGTGGGATTGAAAATAGATTTATCCTAATCTCATCGAACTGTGTCCAACCATCTTACATGGAAGAGTGCTGTTCATAGCAAAACCTTCTTGGTTCAGTTTATAGTAACTATTGTGGCTTTGCTTACCATTTTGCTTGCCTTACCATACTTTTTCCATTCCGTAATCGGCCCTAAACCCGGCTTGCAACTTCAGGATCCAATTCTGAATCTTTTTAAACCTCAGGATTTCTCGGTACTCATCTTTACCATAATATATTTATCGCTGTTCATTGTTTTATGGGGACTCGTCAATAAACCTTACGGCATCGCTTTAGGACTTGGTAGTTACCTGGTAATTACAATAGTTCGCACAATCACAATGTATGTGTTTACGCTGGAGCCTCCTGTTGGTATTATTGTGCTTCAGGATCCATTTATTGACCGCGTTGCCTACGGGGGTAATGTGTTTACCAAGGACTTATTCTTTTCCGGCCATGTGGCAACGTTAACCTTATTAGGGTTGTTGGAAGAAAGACCCTGGGCAAAAAAGAGTGTGCTGTGCTGTGTAGTAATTGTGGGGGTTTTAATAATTATCCAACGGGTACATTATACGATAGACGTAGTGGCGGCCCCGTTCATTACCTATGGAATTGTAAAATTGTTTAACCAATTCCAGAAAAAGGCCATTCAGACTGGTTAGGTAGACCAACATAGTTCAAAATCGGCTTTTGGCCATAAAAAATTCAGTTTAATAGCTTATCTTAAATTAACTTTACGGTCACTTTTACGTAATCTACTGTTAATTGATCAAGATTAAAGGTAAATCGATAAGTATGGTTCAACAAATGTCAAAGCCCCGGGATTTCAGCTATCCCTTGTTTGTGTTAGGGGAAAAAATTACAGCAGAACAAAAGAAGTTTTTTGACACCTATGGATTTCTTCATTTCAGGCCATTTATCTCAAAGGAGATGGTTTCAGAAATACTCAAAGAGTCAGAACGGGTTCAGTCAGAGTGGATCGCCCAGGACAGAAAAATGGTCAATGGAGTTCCTATTAAATATGGAAAGGATGTTGATGGAAAAAGAATCGTTCAACGCTTTGCTTTTTTAAATCAACATAGCCCATTGCTGGCAGAGTTTTTAAAGGACAAACGCTTTGAGGCATTATTCGAATTAATCGGTGCAGTGGACAGTCGCGTGGGAATTAATGAAAAAGACGGACTGGTATTCAATCACTACATAAATACAGATCAAAGTAATTACTCTCAATTAGGGTGGCATACCGATTCGCTCCGCGATGTATTTTATGGCCAGCGAATCATGCCCATGCTCAATGTGGGGGTGCACCTGGACCGTTCCCGTACCGATAACGGTGGGTTAAGATTATTACCGGGTACTCATAACAAAGGGATTAAAACGATCTTGTTCCATAAAATGTACTTTGATAATAAGGCGGATGAAAATGAAGTAGGACTTAATGTGGAGCCAGGCGATTTAACCATCCACGATGGACGACTTTGGCATCGGGTCGCTCAGTCACCTTTTGTTGGTGAGACGAGCAGGCGAAGAGTGATGTATGTTCCCATTATCAGCGGCAAAGTAATTCATAAAACCAAGGAGAGTAAACCCAGGCTATACCAGCGCTTTATGGCGCTTACCAATAAATAAAAGTATGAAGAACTTCGCGTTAATAACCGGTGCCAGTGGTGGTATCGGTTATTATTTTGCCCATGAATTAGCTCGAAAGAAACACAATGTACTTATTGTAGCTCGATCGGAATCAAAACTAAAGGAGCTAAAAAATCTATTGACAGAGCGCTACCAGATTCAGTGTGAGTATGTAGCCATGGACTTGTCAGTAGCTGGAGCCGCAGAGCAACTGTTAGATTGGTGCATCACGAGAAACTATGAGATCGATATTCTGATTAACAATGCCGGGTACGGTCTCTTTGGATATTTTGAAAAGCAGGAAGTAAGCGAGGTAAAGAATATGATGCAGCTTAACATGAATACACTCATGGAGTTGTGCCATACTTTTCTGCCGATGCTAAAAACAAAACCAAAAGCCTACATTATGAATGTAGCCAGCACTGCCTCTTACCAGGCCGTTCCTACACTTTCTGTTTATGCAGCTACGAAGGCCTTTGTTGTTTTGTTTACCCGGGGGTTGCGGTATGAACTCAAAGGCACTTCTGTTTCGGTAACTTGTTTAAGTCCAGGAGCAACCTCAACAAACTTTATTGATCGTGCCCGCTTGCAGGCTATCAAAGAGCGTGCAGATAAATTCAGCATGAGTGCCGAGTCAGTCGCCAGGATAGGGATTGACGGAATGCTTAAGGGAAAGGCCGAGATTATTCCGGGATTTGTAAACTGGTTTTCATCACAGCTTACAGGATTTGTTCCGAAGGTGCTAACCGAAAAAATAGCTGCCGGGTTGTATAAGGATGCGCTTAAATAAATCAGACCCGTTCAATCTGTGCGCCTAATTTTTTCAATCGGTTCTCAATATCCTGATAGCCGCGATCAATCTGATCAATGTTGGAAATCTCGCTTTCACCCTGGGCTGAGAGTGCCGCAATCAACAAGGCAACACCGGCACGGATGTCAGGAGAAGCCATTTTCACTCCGCGTAACGCTTGCTTGCGATCAAGACCAATTACGGTAGCCCGGTGTGGGTCGCATAAGATAATCTGTGCGCCCATATCAATCAGTTTATCGACAAAGAACAAACGGCTCTCAAACATTTTCTGATGCACCAGTACGGTTCCTTTGGCCTGCGTGGCAACTACCAGCACAATACTTAACAAGTCCGGAGTAAAGCCCGGCCATGGCGCATCGGCTACGGTAAGAATAGAACCATCGATGAAAGTTTCAATTTCATAGTGTTCCTGGGCTGGTACATATATGTCATCACCCCTGAATTCCATTTTAATTCCCAATCGTCTGAAGATTTCAGGGATTATACCCAACATCTCAATGCGACAATTTTTTATGGTAATCTCCGATTGAGTCATCGCAGCCAAGCCGATGAAACTGCCAATCTCAATCATGTCGGGAAGCAACGTGTGTTCTGTGCCTTTTAACTTTTCAACTCCATCAATCACGAGTAAATTTGAACCAATGCCGCTGATCTTTGCACCCATGCGATTAAGCATAGAGCAAAGTTGTTGCAGGTAGGGTTCGCACGCAGCGTTGTAAATGGTAGTAGTGCCTTTCGCTAATACGGCTGCCATTACAATGTTGGCTGTGCCTGTAACGGAAGCTTCATCTAAAAGCATGTAACAGCCTTTCAGATGGGTTGCATCAATATGGTATAGTCCGTCTTGCGAATTGAAGTTGAACTTTGCCCCCAGGTTTTGAAATCCGATAAAATGTGTATCTAATCTCCGTCTTCCGATTTTATCACCCCCGGGTTTTGGAATATTGGCTCCGCCATAGCGCGCTAAAATTGGCCCCAGCAACATCACGGATCCACGCAGGGCACTTGCCTTTTTGCGATACGTTTCAGTCTGTAGAAATTCTGTATTGATCTGAACCGCAGTAAATCGGTAGGAGCCTTTGCCTAACTTCTCCACCTTGCATCCCATATCGCCAACTAATTCAATCAGCTTATTGACATCTAGAATATCGGGAATATTGTGAATAGTTACTGGTTCTGCGGTAAGCAGGGGTGCACAGATTACCTGAAGGGCTTCGTTTTTGGCTCCTTGAGGAATTATCTCACCCTTAAGCCGAAGACCTCCTTTGATCTTAAATGAACTCATTGATCTCTTCTGCGATGTGGGTTATGACGGTTCTTTTTGAACGGGCGATTGCTCCGTTGATTTCTGTTATCACCGCGTTCTCCACCTTGTGGACGAGCAGGCTTGTTACGTTGTTCGCGATAGAGTTTTTCAAAAAGATTCTCTTCTCTTACTTTATCCAGACTCAACGTAAGTTTTCCTTGCGATAGAATAGCGATGTCTTTCACGATAACAGAATCATCGAGCGTTTCCTTATTCCAGGCTCCAAAGAAGGTCTTCATTAGTTTGCCAATATAGATGGCGGCCTCTTCGCGCTCTTTTGGATCTTCTTTTTTAACCGCCTCTTTTACCAGCTTCTCAATGTTCTTTCCATAATGCCGAAAGCGAACATCGTTTTGCGGATACTCCATTTTGCGCGGCTTCTTAAAAAGAATCGTGCGGTCAGGTGTAGTGAAAGGATTGTTAACATCAAGGTTAAAGTCTGCCATGATGTATAGATCGTCCCACATACGCTGCGGATTTTCCTGGGCCTCTTTGGCAACGGGTGCCAATTGCTTTATTAATTCAATCAGGGTAATTGCCAGTTCAGTACGTTTTTCCTTATCGGGAACGGTGCGGATATAATTCACCAGTTTTTGAACGTTTCTTCCATATTCCTTCAGGATGATGCCCTCACGTGAGGTATTGTATTCTCCGATCATGTCAGTTTTCGTGTATTTTCAATTTAGCAAAACTAAGCAATAAGGTCTTCTCCCCAAAATCAGCGAAATTGATCTTGGCCTTGCGTTCTGACCCTACTTCTTCCATTTTGGTTACGGTTCCAAACCCGAATTTGGGATGCTCTACTTTCATGCCTTCCTTCAAGCCTTTGGTGTCGCTTGGTGCAAAGTCTGCCGAAGGTTTATAAGCAGTGGCTTTAGGCGCAGGTTGTGAAGTAACCGTCTTCTTCATCCCACTGATAAAGCTCTTGGCAAAATTCGGATTCGGTGCCATCGATTCGATACCTCCGAATTTTGTACTCACTTTGATATAGCTACCCTGAATATCATCGAGGAACCGGCTGGGTTCGCAATTCTTTAACCGGCCAAAACGATAGCGGGTAAGCGCATACGAAAGGAAGAGTTTTTTCTGGGCGCGTGTGATAGCTACATAAAACAACCTGCGCTCTTCTTCTAACTCCGAGCGACTGCTTAACATCAACTGCGAGGGAAAAAGATCTTCTTCCATTCCTACGATGTACACATTCTTAAACTCAAGTCCCTTGGCCATGTGAATGGTCATCAGGGTTACTTTATCCGGGTCCTGATCTTTATCTTCGTCTTGCCCTGTTAATAATGAAACTTCCTGTAAGAAGGCACCCAGACTTTTGTCTTCTTTCTCAGGATCATCTACATATTCTTTTATGGCATTGAGTAATTCCTGCACGTTTTCGTATCGGCTAAGACCTTCAACGGTTTTGTCTTCGTATAACTCTTTTAGCAACCCCGATGACTTGGCAATTTCAGCAGCAGCCTCATAAGCGTCTTTGTTTTGAATCTCAATACCAAACCGTTTAATCTTGGTAACAAAGTCATCAATCCGGCCAACGGCACTGCCGCCTAAAAAGGAAGATGCATTTTGAAGCACGTCCCAGATCGACATCGTATGGTCATTGGCCGCAACTACAATCTTATCGATTGTGGTGTCGCCAATCCCACGTTTTGGTAAATTAATAATCCTACGAAAGGAAGCCTCGTCTTGTTGATTGAGTGAATAACGGAGGTAGGCCAGCATATCCTTAATTTCTTTACGCTGGTAGAAGGAGAGACCACCCACTACTTTGTATTTGATGTTCATGCGCCTCAAAGCTTCTTCAATGGCACGCGATTGGCTGTTGGTGCGATACAAAACCACAAAGTCGCTGAACTTATACTGGTGCTGCATCTTTTCTTCAAAGATGGAGGTAGCAATCAGTTTGCCTTCTTCATTATCAGAAACTGCTTTGATCAGTTCAATCAGATTTCCTTCTTCGTTGCTAGTCCAGACTTTCTTAGGAAGCTGGGCCTTGTTTTTCGCGATCACGGAATTGGCTGCTTCTACAATGGTTTGAGTAGACCGGTAGTTCTGCTCAAGTTTAATGATACGCAGATCCGGATAGTCCTTTTCGAAATTGAGGATATTGGTAATGTCAGCGCCACGAAATGCATAGATACTTTGGGCATCATCTCCTACAACACAAATATTTTGTCGCACCGATGCCAGCTTGCGGATAATGAAGTATTGGCAAAGGTTCGTATCCTGAAACTCATCCACGAGCACATATTGAAACCGATGCTGATATTTATTTAGGACTTCCAGGTGTTCTTTGAAGAGTTTGTCCGTATTAAACAGCAAGTCATCAAAATCCATAGCGCCCGACTTAAAACACCGCAAGGCATAAGCTTTATAAATGTTACCGATCTCAGGCCGCATGTTGGCCGCGTCATCGGCTGCGAAAATCGGGTTGCTCAAATAATCCTGCCAGGATACCAATCGGTTTTTGGCAGAGGATATCCGGTTGTATACCGTATTTACTTTATACTGGGTTTCATCAAGCCCCATTTCTTTAACCACACTGCGCAACAACGATTTGGAATCGTCTGTATCGTAAATCGTAAAGTTATTGGGGTAGCCAAGGTGATGTGCTTCAGCTCTCAGGATGCGTGCAAACACAGAGTGAAAGGTACCCATCCACAAATTACGGGCATCAGCGCCCACCATTTTCTCGATCCGGTCTCGCATCTCCTTTGCCGCCTTGTTGGTAAAGGTTAATGCGAGAATATTGAAAGGATCAATCTGCCTGGTTTGGATGAGGTGTGCGATGCGAAAGGTGAGCACCCGCGTTTTTCCCGAACCGGCCCCCGCTATAATCATGCAAGCCCCCTCTGTATTAATTACCCCTTCCCGCTGCGGTTCGTTGAGGCTTTCTAAATAGTCACTCATAGATAATAAGTCGCAATATACTGTGTGCTACGTAGTTCATGCAACAAAATGGACTATGTAACAAATATTATCTGAGTAATGAACGAAGTAGAAGTTAGCTATATGGAATGCAGGAACTGTGCCACGAGATAAGAAGGCTGGGCTTTTTATTGCTTAAATAATTCATTTATAAAATCTATTGAGAGAGTTGATTTAGATAGAGTTACAAGGATGCATGAAATTTCTAGAAAAAAACTTAGGGTAGGAATTGTCATTTTTTCAGAATTCACAGCTACTTTTAAAAAACATATCAGTTGAATCAGGCCTCTTCTCCTTTGCTTAGTTTTCCCGATGATGGCTTTAGCGTAACAGCTGCCGAGCCCTGGATTAAAGAGAAAATTCAAATTATTCGACAATACCTTTATTCATTCGTCAGTACCCTGGCCGGTAAAGTGGATGAGGTGGTATTTATCGATTTATTTGCAGGCAATGGAATTTATTCATTGGGCGCCCGTAAGGAGTTATTCGCGGCTTCTTCACTGATGGCATTATCCCTTGACGTTCCGATAACTAAATTTATTTTTTGCGACCCTGAAGAAGAACAGTTGCGCACCCTTAAAATCAGGGTGAACAAATATTTTCGTGGTAAAAACGTACTGCTGCTCGATGGAAAGCCGGAAGATCTTGTTTCAAAGTTTATCCACTATGTACCGCACAGTAAAGGTTCTTTTAAGGTTGCTGTTTTTTGTCTGTGCGATTCATTTTCCTTCGACCTGCATTTTGACACCGTGAATCGGTTGGCCGAACAAGGCTTCAATTTCTTAATTCCATTTTCCTTCGCGATTAACGACCGGCTCGATTATCGTTTCTATCTGAAGGAGAATAAAGATAAACTCAAAAAATTCCTGAATGGAACGGGTGACCTGGACAGGTTGGGACAAGACATCGACAGTAATTTTCAATTTTATAAACGTTTGGTGCAGATTTATCAAAATAACATGCTTGCGTTAGGGTATAACTTTTCTCTTTCAACACACAAAGCGGATTCGGGATTGATGGAATTGCCTACCTACCAGATTGGTTTCTTCTCAAAACAGGTTTCCACCCGGGCAATTCAACAGGATGTGGAGGCAACCCGTCATACCCAGTTTGAATTGTTTCAATAGAAATTAAATGAGGCCTGAATTTTTGAAGACTAATAAAAAAGAGTCGTGGACAAGCTGGTGGTTTCGTGCACTCATGAATTGGTACCCTATGTATTTTGGTACAGGAGGCAAAATCCTTTTCTGGTCAGCCGACAATTCGGAAGTACAGCTCAGGCTTCGATTGAATATCTGGACCTACAATTACGTAGGTACCATTTTTGGCGGTAGCATGTTTGCGGCTTCCGACCCATTTTATATGGTAATGCTGTTACGAATTCTGGGACCCTCCTATGTAGTATGGGATAAGTCAGCCAGCATTCAGTTTAAACGACCGGCTAAAACTACGCTCTATGCAAGGTTGATGATCACTCCTGATGATCTGATCGATATTAAACAACGGGTAAGTGACCATGGGCATGTAGTTCATATCTTTGTAATTCAATGGAAGGATAAACAGGGTGTTGTGCATGCAGAAGCAGAACGACATTGCTACATTGCCAGTAAGGAGTTTTATCAGAAGCGAAAGGGATTGAGCCAAAGTGCTAAATTGGAGATTAAAATCAACAGGAAATGATCAAAGTAGGAGACATATTGGTTTCAGATGACATTAAGGAGGTAGAATTCGTTTGCAATCTGGAGAAATGCAAGGGCGCTTGTTGCGTTGAGGGAGATCTTGGTGCCCCCCTGGAAGAATCCGAACTTGAGATCATGAAAGCAATCCAAAAAGAAGTGCGGCCGTATATAACAAAGGAAGGTGCGCAGTCGATTGCATCTCAAGGTCCTTATATTCTGGATGAAGATGGCGATTACTCGACACCCACTATTGGTGGAAAAGAATGTGCGTATGCGCTGTATGATAAGCAAGGAATACTGAAATGCGGCATTGAACAAGCTTACCTGGATGGTAAAATCGGATTCCGTAAACCCATCTCATGCCATTTATATCCGATCCGGATCACCAAAAACAAAAAAGGCTTTGAAGCCGTGAACTATCACAAATGGAATATATGCTCGGCTGCCTGCGAATTAGGTAAATCGCTGGGGATTCCATTATATAAGTTTTTGAAAGACCCGCTCATTCGAAAGTATGGAGTGGCGTGGTATGATGATTTGGTTGCGCAAATTGAGGCCTAAGAGGCTTTTGGAGTGTAAGTTATAACCAGCCTTTACTTACTTGAGGGTAGTCGACCATTTTACTATCTTAGTATTCCCTTTTCTTTTATTTCAGACGCTGCTTATGAAAAATCCAATTATTCTTTCATGCCTATTAATAGCGCTGTCTTACTCTGCTGCTTGGTCGCAGGAAGAGGGCACGCTTACAAAGAAGGAGCGTATCGCAAAAGGCAAATCCTTTTATTTACTGGGCGGCCCCTCATTTAGATTCAACAACACATCTGATTATAGTGGTGGACTTAATCTGGAAGCGGGTTTCTTAAAGAGACTGAACCGAATCACTTCGGTTGGAGCGTCATTGAACTACTCAAAATTCAATTTTGATCAGTCTCTTTCCAATTCCTTTGAAAATGCTGATGCTATTGGGAATAACACATTTCTGGAAGATGGCGGATACGAGGTTTACGTTGTTTATATGGAAGGTGGTGATCTTAATTTCTTATCAGTTGGTCTTGATTTTAAATTCGAGTTCATACCGTTCAAAGAGGAGCGAAAACTTTCTGCATTTGGCCTTATTAAACCCTTCTTGCTTGTATCGAGCCGATCAGCGGTTAGTGCTTCAACGGAAATATGGTATCCAGATATTGTTCCATATAAACTTCCCTATGATAGTGATCTTAATAATAATTGGAGTGGGGGAGATCTATATGAGAACCTTAGTTCTGATACACCCGGGCTCGAACGATGGGCAGCTGATACCGAAATTTCCGGGGGTGTAGGCTTTGGTGTAGGGTTAGACTACTCTATAAAATCCAACATTAAAATCTTTATGCAGTCAACTATAAAATTTACGTTGCCAATTACTCACATTAAAACAAATGCGTTTCCTCCTTCGCGGAATGATGGCTATTATCATCCCGATTATCCATTTGTAAAGGAAGGCTTTTCTACCCTTAACCTTTCAGTTGGTGTGTCCTATTATTTTTAATGAATATGAGAAATTTTGGCATGAAAGGACTTATTGTTTTAGCACTGACGATTAGTTTTTCCTTTGCCTCGGCCCAGTACAAACTTTACGAAAAGGGTTTTGAAAACTATAAGGCCGGAAAATTTGATCAGGCAATTGTTGATTTCTCTGAGTTTCTTAATAAGCCAACCCGGGAGAAATCTCTGGATGTTGAGGTCTATTATTTGCGTGGACTTTCATATTTCAAAACAGAGAATCATAAAAATGCCATCAACGATTTTCAAGAAGCAATTCTTCTAAATCATCCTAACAAAGGAAATATTTTTTGGTTTCTGGCCTTGAGCAATGAAAAACTTGGCTATTACTACGAAGCGGTTGATGCCTATGAAAATGCCAACAGGGAATTAAAGGATAGCAAGGAAAACCAGATTAAGCGTCTTTATGAAAGAAGTAAAGTCTATCAGAAGTTAGAAAACAAGTTACTTGCGTATAATGACTTGCAAAAGGCATATCTGATACAACCGGGTAATGAGACCATCCGGTTGGAACTTGAAAAATTTGATAAGGACGAGATGGCAACCCTGCAGGCTCAACAGTCCGCTCAAAGGGCAGTTTCAATTCCTGAACCAGGTCAAGTGAACAGTCAATTAGTTGAACTATACAAGGATGAGAAGCGATATGCCCTGGTGATTGGGAACTCGCAATACTCCAGGGAAATTGGTGAATTAAGGAATCCGGTAAATGATGCAACCGACATGGCTGCCGAGTTAGAGAAATCAAATTTTGATGTTCAACTATTAACAAATGCTACCTATGGCCAGATTCGCGCGGGTCTATTAAAATTTAAAGAGAAGTTAGATGCTGGCGATCGTGATAAAACAGTAGGCCTCTTTTATTTTGCTGGCCATGGATTGCGATTGGAAGAGGAGAATTACATAGTGCCGGTGGATGCTAAGATTGAATATGAGGATGACATCTGGAGATACTGCTTCCCTGTTCAGCGAATGGTTTTATCGAATATGGAGCAATCTAACACCCGTCTAAATATTGTAATTCTTGATGCTTGCAGAAATAATCCATTTCCTTCGCTTACCCGCGGCATAGGACAGCAAGGGTTAGCTGAGATGCAAAAGGCCCGAGGTTCGTTTATAGCGTATGCAACGGCTCCTGGTTCTGTTGCTATTGATGGCACCGGAAGGAATGGTCTTTATACTCAGGAAATACTAAAAGCAATTCGCAAACCCGGACGTACCATTGAACAAGTCTTTAAAGAAGTAAGACTAAACGTCCTCCGATTATCAGAGCAAAAGCAAAATACCTGGGATAGTTCAAACATAGTAGGGGAGTTTTACTTTAAGTTTTAGGTCATTTATCTCCCAATGGCATAAAAAAACCCCGGCTAATTGGCCAGGGTTTTTATTTTAAGTGGATTATTAGCTTACTCAGCTACCACATTTACGTTGATTGTGTGCTTCACTTCTTTGTGAAGGTCAAGCGTAACCGTATAAGTTCCTAATTGCTTAGGTTGTTCTTTGAAGTGAACTTTCTTGCGATCAACTTCAAAACCTTTAGTCTTAAGAATATCGGCAACCTGCACAGCAGTAACGGCACCAAAAATCTTTCCGGATTCTCCGGCCTTGGTTCCGATTTCAATTACCAATTCGCCAATCTTGGCGGCCAATGCTTCAGCATCTTGCTTGAGTTTAGCAGCCTTGTGGGCAGCCTGGCGAATGTTCTCAGCAATCAAACGCTTGTTCGAATCATTGGCGATGATGGCTGCTCCGGTAGGAATCAAATAATTTCTTCCGTAGCCGGGCTTTACTTTAACAGTATCGTTTTTATAACCGAGTCCTGTTACATCTTGTTTCAATATCACTTCCATCGTGCTTCAGGTTTAGGTTATTTTAATGAATCGGCCAGGTAAGGAAGGATAGCAATGTGACGGGCACGCTTAACGGCCTGGGCCACCTTGTTCTGAAACTTCCAGCTGGTACCTGTTAATCTGCGCGGAAGGATCTTTCCTTGCTCGTTAATAAACTTTAATAAGAAATCAGGATCCTTGTAATCAATGTACTTGATTCCGTTTTTCTTGAAGCGACAGTATTTAGGTTTAATCTCTGCGCGCTTGATGGGTTCGTTCATCAATGTCATGCTGCAACGTCCTCCTTTCTTGTGGTTGTTTGTTTCTTGTTTCTTTTGAATTCTCCTTTGCGTCTGCGGGCATTATAAACAATCGCATGCTTATCCAGCACGGTTGTTAAAAAGCGCATTACAGATTCGTCTCGTCTGAATTCTGTCTCCAGCGTGTTAACAAGGTCAGAAGAAGTTGTCGCAAATTCAATGAGGTTGTAGAAGCCGGTGGACTTGTTTTGAATGGGGTAAGCCATTCTTTTTAGTCCCCATTTTTCTACGTTGATCACTTCAGCCTTGGCTTTGGTGAGCACCTTCACGAATTTCTCGACAGTATCCTTTGCCTGGTCATCAGACAAAACGGGATTTAAAATGAATACCGTCTCGTAGTTTTTCATGATTTTAACTAGTTGTTTTAAAATGGACTGCAAAAGTAGGAAAAGCGTCCAAAAGGGCCAAATATCCGCTAAAAATAAGAATGCTAATTGCCAGATTTACTGGTCATTCAGCCCCCAATCGTATTCCAGATGCGAAATTTTGGCTCCGGGCTTGATTTTGACTTTGGAATACCGGTTTACAAAGTCTCTTACTGAGCCTCCTTTTTTATTGAAATCCATGGCATACCAATCGAAAATCTTGCTCAATTGAGGCTTATCAGCCGAGATTTTGTTTCTAAAGGGGTCTTCCAAAAAGGCCCTGGTTTGGCGACTTAGCTGATCTTCCAAGCGGTTAGGATCATAGGCTTCGTTGAGCAAAATGGGGCAGGACTTACTGGCGCAAACCAACGCCATGTGAATGCGCGGTTCGTCAAAGTACTTTCGCAGTTTGTTGTGTTCGATGTTGTTGAGGTCCAATTTCTCTTTTCCAATCAGGATAAACTTGATATCCCAGGGAGTATTTACAAATGGAATCTGAATACTGCTACCAATGTCTTTGATGCTCTTGATGGGATAATATTTGGTAATCAGTTTTATAGTAAACGCATTATAGGCATTGATCCAATAGGTCATCTGTTCAGGCCTTGTCCACGATTTTTCATCGGGGGGGTTTTTGCTTAAGTTAGTTAGATACTGGTTGAGAGCGACAGTATCTTTAATGAACCCTTTATAATTAACATTGCCTTCGGCCGATACATACTTTTTGAGTAAAGCATCAAACACCTCGTGCGAGGGTTTACCTTGAGCATTAGCTAGTCTAACACCAACAAAGAATAAAACAATCAGGAATAGCTTCATTGATCAGTTCTCGTGAACCTGACAATAACCTCAGACAAATCTACTTCACTTCAAACTGGGTTGTGCCCATAAGATATCCATCTGTATAGATCTCAACCTGATAGGTGCCGGCTGTATATTCTGACCCTTTATCATAAACAAAAATCAATTTTTGCTTCGTGTTATCAAACAGGATTTCCTGAGCGGAGGTATAAAACTCCTCTTTGCCATTTAGCATAAAAGTGCCTGAGCCTTTGGTGGTATCAAAGATGGGTTGTCCATTTTCATCGATCACGCGAATCAGGATTTTCTTTCCTTCTATGGGCGCTACTTTATTCTCTGCAATGGAAAATTCAACTTTAATTTTCTCAAGTTGTCTTTTCCGGAAGGGAGGTTCTTTTTCTTTACCCTTTGACGAAACGGAAACCAAGGCAATGTTTTCGGCTTTAAGTTGGGAAGCAATCGCAACTTTAGTAGCCAGTTCTTCCTTATTTTTTGTTACGCGGTTCAGTGAATCACTTAACACATTTTGCTTCGTCTTCAGGTTTTTGTTTTCACTAAAGAGTTCTTTATTAACCGACTTAAGTTTTTCGATCTCATCATCTTTGATTTTCAGCAACTCCTCATAACCCGATAACCGATCTTTCAATTCTTTGATGGCTTTGGAGTTTCTGGTATTGCTGCGTTTTAATTCTGCCATTACCTCAGCCTTGGCTTTTTCGAGTTCGGTTATATCGCCACCCAGTTTAGCGATTTCTGCAATTTTCTGATCTAATTCTATCTTCACGTCATTTAAGCGCTGCATGGTAGAAGCCAGGTCTTCTTCGGTGGTTGCCAATTCCTGCTTTACTTCTACCTTTTCCTGGTAATCGAGGTAGATTTTAATACTCTGGATAATAACAATCACCGCAAGCACTGCGATGATAATGCCCGCTTTACTGCTTGATTTTTTAGGTTCTGGGGTTTTCTTTGTCTCGGGTGTATTCGGTGTTGTCATGGTTCAAATTTTCAGCCCGTAAAAGTAGGTTTTATTGCAGCTATTACCAACGCCTACATCGACCACGTGTAATGTTGTCGATGAAGTGCTGTATCGAAGAATAAGATGCCGCATCGAAATAAATCCACACTTCCGTAGACCAAATCATGGTGGCTTAATTCCTGCCAGGCACGGGCCATTTCCTCAGAGTGATAGATATCATCAATTACAATTATTCCCCTTTCAGACATGCGCTTACTTAGTAAGGTAAAGTATCGCATTGTGGGTTCATACCGATGATTGGCATCCATAAATGCAAAATTGATCTTAGCAGGATTTTGTAAAAAATCCGGAAGAGTAATATCTAAGTTACCCTGAATCAAACGAATGTTATGAGCATCAAATAATTCGAAATGAGTTAGTGCTATATTAACCAAATCAGGATTGCCCTCAAAAGTAACTACCTGTGCTTGTGAGTCTTTGCCCAGGTAAAGGGTAGTGATACCTGCCGAGGTACCTAATTCTACAATAGATCTTGCATTCTGATAACGAACGATACGAAATAGTAATTCACAAAGTGAAGACGGACTGGTACTGGTTGCAGCCACCTTGGATAAAGGCCGCTTTGCCTTTGTAAAGTGTGGGGATCGAGCTCCTAAATCCTGCACTTCTATTTCCATCGTGCTTTGAAGCAACTTTGTTCTTACATGTTCAATTTCTTCAAACCCACTCACGGGTTCCTTATTCCGAATTACTTTTTCAAAAAAGTCAAAGAAAAAGGGTGAGTGAATGGAGTGCTCATCTACGACATGAAGCCAATGATTGAGATATGATTTGACCTGAAAAAATGTAGGCACAGTTAATTCTGAAAATGAAAAGTAAAGATTTTTTTGGTAGGACTAATAAATGAATCGGCCAGGGAGGCGATTTGAAATACTCAATTCAATCGGATGGGAGCCACCATGGTAAACTCCGGAATGAGCACTTCAAATCTTGCACCATTCACAATGCGTTCCATCTGGTAAGTTCCAACCATTTTGCCGATACCCGATTTGAGGTTACATCCGGAAACGTATTGATGACTTTGCCCCGGCTCCAAAACAGGTTGTTGTCCAACAACGCCTTCGCCTTCTACTTCGCGCGACTGAAAGCCGGCATCAAAAATATGCCAATGTCTTCTTAAAAGCTGAATGGTAAACTCACTCTGGTTTTCAATTGTGATCCGATAGGTGAACACATAGTGATACTGACTTGGGCTGGAGTAGCTCGGCTGATATTCCGTTTCCACGCTTACCTTGATTCCTTGTGTTATTTCAGCTATCATTCGGTCAAAAATATCATTTTTTTCTATTTTTCAATCCGGTAACGGCTTTCGTTCACCGAAATTTAATTTCATGGTTGCAGAGGTAAAAATCGCACCTTCCTGGAAAGAAGGGCTAAAAGCAGAGTTTGAAAAGCCCTATTTCATCGAATTAATCAACTTTGTGAAGGAAGAATATCGTACCCAAACGGTGTTTCCGCCCGGTAAAGAGATATTTCGGGCTTTTGACTGCGCAGACTTTGACAAGGTGAAAGTGGTCATAATCGGGCAGGATCCTTATCATGGGCCAGGTCAAGCCAATGGACTCTGTTTTTCAGTACGTGATGGGGTTCCTATGCCGCCATCACTCAAAAATATCTTTAAAGAGATCCAAAGCGATTTAGGAAAACCATTTCCAAAAAACGGAGATCTGGAGCGGTGGGCAAATCAGGGTGTTCTGCTTCTCAACGCTACTCTCACCGTGCGGTCTTCAACACCGGGTTCGCATCAGAATAAAGGCTGGGAACAATTTACGGATGCAGTAATTAAGGAAATCTCTGACAAAAAGAACAATGTTGTTTTTCTCCTCTGGGGTGCTTATGCCCAGAAAAAAGGTGAAATCATTGATCGTTCCCGTCACCTGGTTTTAATGTCAGCACATCCTTCGCCCTTTTCGGCCGACCGCGGGTTCTTCGGCAATAAACACTTCAGTAAAGCAAATGAATACCTGAAGAGTAAAGGCTTGAAGGAAATTGATTGGTGAAAATGCTTTTCACTTTCAGCTTTCAGCTTTTCACTTTAAACTTTCAACTTACTTTATCAACTTAAAAAACCTGTTCCACCGGATTTTATTCAGGAAGCTTCCATGTTTGTCGATGGATAACCAGATAAAGAATCCTTTTCCTACGATGTGATCTTCCGGAACGAATCCCCAATAGCGCGAGTCAAGCGAGTTGTGGCGATTGTCACCCATCATGAAGTA
The DNA here is from genome assembly GCA_044229915.1 of Cyclobacteriaceae bacterium. GTDB lineage: Bacteria > Bacteroidota > Bacteroidia > Cytophagales > Cyclobacteriaceae > ELB16-189. The sequence continues at coordinate 6,313 of JBGASB010000015.1, read as the reverse complement.
GTAGTTCTGATTAAACGTGTATTCAGTAACTTCTTTACCATCAATATAGAGTTTGTCGTTTTCAACTTTCACATCTTTATTAAGGTCGTAGTTTTTGATCAAACTACCATAAATGCTTAAGGTAGAGTCATTGATGGCAATTTTCATTCCTTCCTTAGGAATTACCAACGGGCCATAGTTATCTCCATTCCATTGGGTATACTTTGAACTTGGAAAAATTCTGATATCAGGCCCTTCATGCGTTCGGTAATCCTCCGATACAGAAATAACATAAGGCAGGGCTTTCAATGCATCCACCTTAGCTTTGGTTAAGAACATCTGATATACAGCCTTATTGGTCTCCGGCCGCCCCATAAATGTATAGTCATCCGGATCGATCCCTAATGATTCAAGATTACGATCATTGATTTCATCCTTGGCTGTAACCAAATAACTAAACTGCATCTCTTCGGGATTAGGCGAAGGCTGACCGTTAACAATAATCTGACGGTCTTTTATTTCCAATACATCACCTGAGATTGCTACGCACCGTTTGATATAGTTTGTTTTTAAATCCACCGGGTAATCGATCCAGTCTTCCTTAGGAAGCATGTAGTTGTTTTCCTCTATCCTCGGAACATTAAAGACTACTACGTCTTCTCTTTTTACTTCGCTGATTCCCGGCAAACGAAACGTGGGTAATTGAACCCAGTCGAGGTAAGAAGGAATATTGGTAAACCAGATTTTCTGATGGGTGAGCGGAATTTGAAGGGGAGTACGTGGTGTGCGGGTTCCGTAATGAAACTTGCTTACAAATAGAAAATCACCTACCAGCATCGAGTTCTCCATGGAAGGGGTCGGGATGGTATAGGCTTCCATAATCAGCCAACGGATAAGCGTGGCAGCCACTACAGCAAAAAGGACGGCATCCCACCATTCGCGCAGGGCTGACTTAGGCTTTCTTTCAGTTTCTTCTTTTTTCTTTTTCTCCCAAAACTTCCAATTCATGTCTTCTGTAGTTAAAAATCTGGCAAATAAAATGATTTTTGAGTTAGCGCAGGCTACACCTTTAAAAAATCATCCATGGTATAAATTCCTTTCTTCCCTGCGAGCCACTCGGCCACCAGCACTGCCCCCAAAGCAAATCCTTCGCGGGAATGGGCTTTATGTGTGATCTCAATGTCATCAATGGCTGATTTGTATTTTACAACATGCGTTCCCGGGGCCGGATCAATCCGGAAAGAGTTAATAACGAGAGCATCAGGCTTTTGGGTTGCCCCTAATACCCATTCTTTTTTCCGTTTCAGGTTTTTAATTACACCTTGGGCCAGGGTAATGGCCGTGCCGCTGGGCGCATCTTTCTTTTGGGTATGATGTGTTTCGTCTATTGAAACGTTATAGACCGGATAGCGGTCCATAATGCGCGCCAGGTATTCATTGATCTTAAAAAAGATATTAACCCCAAGGCTGAAATTTGAGGAATAAAGAAGTGTTCCATTCTTCTCGCGGCAATAGTTATCCACTTCTTGTTGTTGCTTTAGCCAGCCTGTGGTTCCGCATACAACTGGAATTCCCTTTTCAATGCAAGCTTTTAAATTACCCACCACAGCTTCTGGCTGAGTAAATTCGATAGCCACATCAGCAGGTTGAGTGAAATCTGTGAGGTTGTCTCCAACATCAATCTTTCCAACAATCTCATGCCCATGCTTCAGCGCAATAGCCTCGATTGTCTTTCCCATTTTACCATATCCGATCAACAAAATTCTCATTGTATACCTCAAGTCTCAAATCTCAAGTCTCAAATCTCAAATCTCAATTCTCAATTCTAAAATCTTAATTTCAAAGCTATCCCCGTACTTCTCCCCAATTGCAGGTTATTTTCCATCATGGGCTCAATTCTAACCTGGAGTTTGGGATTCAGATCAAATTCTTTGAGATGAGCATCAATATGTGCATCCACCATCTGAAGGATATACCAGAACCCTGTGATTATGAGAAAGAAATCACGCTCCCGTCTCGCTTGATTCACTAAGGTTCGCAGTTGGTCTTCGGTAAGCCCTTCGGGACTTACACCGCCTGAATTAGGATCGTTAATAATGCCAAAAAGTTGTTCCTTGTATTTCAGATACTCAGATTGATAAAAGGCATCAACGTAAATCAAAAACCCAAAGCCACCATAAACGAAAGGTATTTTCCAATATTTCTTGTTGTATGCCTGGCCCATGCCTGGGAGAACGGCTGAATAGAACAATGCTTTACGCGGATCATAGCGCTTGGCGTAGGATTCTATGGTTTCCACAGGCCGATTGTCTTGTACCCGCGTATCGGCCAGGTTTCCGGATGGAATGGTATCCTTTCTGATCGCCTGCGAAAAACAGGAACTAATCGAAATCAGAAAAATGCCAATGAGCCCGGCTCCACGCATGTTAGATTTTTAAGATATCAAGAATTCGATTGAGGTCTTCTACCGATAAGAACGGGATACGGATATCACCCTTCTTACCATCGCTTTTAACACTAACTTTCGTGCCAAAATGAGATGACAACCTCGATTGAAGCTGACTTATTTCTTTTGAAGCAGACGTTGGCTGAACACCCGGTTCTTTGTGTCCAGACATTAATTGGCGAGTCAATTCTTCAACTTTCCTAACGGAAAGGTCTTCGGCCAGGATTTTCTTAAAAATATAGAGTTGAGAGTCTGGATTCTCAACGTTAATAATTGCACGGGCATGGCCCATTGAAATCCTATGATCGCGCAGCGCTATCTGAATATCGGGTGGAAGTTTAAGGAGGCGTAAGTAGTTAGTGATGGTGGATCGGTTCTTGCCCACCCGGTCACCTAATTCCTCTTGCTTCAGGTTACATTCAGTGATAAGCCGTTGATAGCTCAATGAGATTTCAATGGGATTAAGATTTTCACGCTGAATATTTTCAATCAGGGCCATCTCCAGCATCTGCTGGTCATCTGCAGTACGTACATAAGCCGGGATTGCTTTTAGTCCAGCTAATCGGGAGGCCTGAAATCTGCGCTCTCCGGAAATAAGCTGATATTGATTGTGAGCGAGCTTTCGTACGGTGATCGGTTGAATAATACCATGCACTTTAATAGACTCAGCCAATTCATTCAATGCTTCTTTATCAAAATGCTGGCGCGGTTGAAACGGATTGGTTTCTATCTGAGAAAGTGAAATTTCATTGATGGAATCACCAGAGGTTTTATGTGACCCTATGGGGGAACTTACATCCACGTCTAATTTTTCCTCATCCGGGGTGTCACTTAACAGTGCACTCAGGCCTCTGCCCAATGCTCTTTTCTTACTCATCTTGCTATACCGTTTTTATCCAGGATTTCATGGGCCAGGTTCAGGTAACTGATTGCGCCTTTGCTCTCAGCATCATGTACGATTACAGGCAAACCAAAACTGGGCGATTCACTGAGTTTTACATTGCGTGGAATAATGGTGTTGAAAGCAATGTTTCTGAAGTGAGTTCGTACTTCCTCGACCACTTGATTTCCCAGCGAAGTACGGGAATCATATAGCGTCAATAATATACCCTCGATCTCGAGTTTAGGATTGAGCCGGGTTTGAATAATCTTGATCGTATTTAACAATTTACCTAATCCTTCAAGCGCAAAGTATTCGCACTGCACAGGAATCATCACGGAGTCTGCCGCAGTGAGTGAATTGATCGTAATCAAACCAAGTGAAGGTGAGCAATCGATGATGATGAAATCATACAGATCCTTCACCTTGGCAAGAGCATTTTTCATTTTCTCTTCCCGGTGTTCAATATTTACCATTTCCACCTCAGCACCCACCAGATCAATGTGCGATGGAAGAATATCAAGAAACTTTAGATCATTTTTTACAATGGCATCGAGTGGATTCACTCCATCCACCATGCATTCATAAATACTCTTTTTTACTTCTTTGGGATTAATCCCAAGACCAGACGTTGAATTAGCCTGTGGGTCAGCATCCACCAATAGTGTCTTGCACTCCAGTACCGCCAAACTTGCTGCCAGGTTAATAGCCGTAGTTGTTTTACCAACTCCTCCTTTTTGATTCGCAATTGCGATTATTTTACCCATCGTCAGGTTACCAGTGATTGTTCAGTTAAAAAAATAGCCCCGTTTCACACGGGGCTACAAATATAGGCTAATGTGCGGATGTACCAAGGTGCTCTGAAGTTGAAATTCAGGGCGTTTAACGCAGATTTTACTTCTTTTTAGTCGCCTTTCGGGCCTCCTCACTGGCTTTCATGGCTTGCTCCAGTTTGCTCATAAAGCTCGATTTTTTGCCGGTTCCACCACCTGCTAACATCTTCTTTTTATGGTCCTCCATAACGGCCATAATCTTGTCCTCATCCACAAACCGTTTTATGATGGCCTGTTGGGCAAAAGTGACTAGATTGGAAACGAAATAGTAAAAACTTAAGCCGGCCGAAAAGGTGTTCAGAACAAACATGAAGATTACAGGCATAATGAGCGACATCGATTTCATCGGTCCTTGTACCGAACTGATCTGGTTATTCTGCCAGGTGTACACCAGGGTGGAAGCAGTCATTAAAAGCACAAACAAGCTTACGTGACTTCCATAAAAGGGAATAGTGAATGGTAAGTTGACAATGGAGTCATAGGTTGATAAATCTTCAGCCCATAGAAAGGCTTTTTGCCGCAACTCAATGGAAACCGGGAAGAAATAAAACATCGCAAAAAGAATAGGCATTTGTAATAACAGGGGAATGCATCCGCTGAATGGGTTAACTCCAGCCTGCTGATACAACTTCATCTGATCTTGTTGGTTTTGGGCCATGTTATCGCCATTCTTTTCTTTGATCAGATCTAACTCCGGCTTTAGCAATTTCATTTTTGCCATGCCGAGGTAAGATTTATAAGAGAGTGGGAGCGATGATTTTTACAAAGAGCACAAGCAACACAATGATGAGTCCATAGTTGCCAATATAATTCTCAAGGAAATTGAAAATAGGAATGATAACAAACTTGTTAATCCACAACATGGGTGGCCAGCCAAGATCCAGATTTCGAGAGAAACCGTCCGTTACATGGGGTAGAATTTCATAATCGTTAGGTCCGAAAAAGTAATTGAAAGTTGCTTTTCTTGCAGAAACATCTTCGATCGGAATAAAAAGTTGAATGTCTGCTTCTTTAACCGTTACCGGATCGTTGACATTCGCAAAGGTTTTAACCTCACCACCCGGGAATGAATTTGTTGCAATGATGGCGGAAATAAAAAATTTCTGGCGAATGGAAACCCATTTCAAAGGATTAGCCAGCGTTTCTGTTTCCAGATCATTCGAAGTCTGAGACAGATTATCAAAATCTCCGTTTACATCATAGTAGTTGATCGTGGTTTTTGTACGGCTATCGGCAATCGCTTTTTCCTGCAAGGGGATTTGATCATTCCAGTGGTAGGTAAGGTTCTTACCACCTAAAGTAATACCCGAAGTTTGAATTTCGTACCCGATCTGATAACCTGAAGGCGGTATGGAATAAATATGCTTTACGAAACTTGATTCACTTGTTTTGGCAGTAAAAGTGATTAGTGTTGTGTCACTTTTTTTCGAAGTAGCAGCCGTATAATATAATCGATAAAGATCAACCTCTTTGCCTTCGTAATTTGCTATCAGCGAAAAGCGATTGTTGTTTTCCTTGGCCAGGTACAACGGAGTCTGTGAATAGGTTTTAAAATTCTTCAGTTCAACTTCATCAATATGTCCCTGGTTGGAGAGTTTGATTTTCAGGTCATTGTTTTCCACGGTAGTAACTTCTTCATTTCCGGAAAGGAAAGTGGAGAGGTTTCCATACTGCTTAAATACGGAACTATCAGGTTGAGCATCCATTACAACCTTCAGGCTATCCTGTGTTGCCACAGGACTGGTTACCTGGGCAGGCGCTGCTTCAGGCGGGGTAGGCGTTGGCGCCAAAAAATTAAAATACACTAAAAGCAATACTGCAATGAGCGTTAGTCCTATGGCCGAATTTCTATCCATGATTTATCTATTCCTTATCTATTTCTAATCTATAACTTCTTGGTTCCTAATTCCCAATTCTTACCTTTTACTATATTCTATATCGTTATAACTGCCCTGGCTTTGCGCTTTTAACTTTCCACTTTAGACTTTCTACTTTATGCTTTTCGCTTTCCATTCATTTGCCGAAGTTTTAACGTAGGCAGAAGCTTTCCGCTTTATGCTTTCATCTTTCTATTATTCATCGCAGCCTCTACAAACTTAACGAAGAGTGGATGCGGATTGAGTACCGTACTTTTTAACTCGGGGTGATATTGTACTCCAACAAACCAGGGATGAT
>JBGASB010000014.1:0-83804 GCA_044229915.1 Cyclobacteriaceae bacterium | reverse complement strand
TTACTGAATGTTTTTTGTTCTTCCATTTTGAGATTTTTTACCCCTCAAAATGTGTCAAGCTATTTCAGGAAGGGACAGTCTCTGTCTCAGGACTCAGCAATTAATATAGGCATCATAGCCAGATCCTTACTTGAGTAGCTCATAGTCGATTTCAAGAAAATCCTTCACATCCCGCATCCAATACGTTTTCACAAAGACATCGTGATCCGGATATTTCTGATATGCCTCATAGGCTTTTAATGACTCAAATTCCATGGATAACCCAAAGTCGTAATTGTTTTTACTGCTGACTTCGCGCAAACATTCAAAATTAAGGACTCCGGGTATTGAAGATAACTTTCTGGCTGCCTCAAGAAATGTTTTTTCCTCAGCCGAGCCCTTTGGATAGCGTAAGCTGAAGACTACGGTGTGTCGTACTTTGAATGTGCTCATAGATTTTACGGGATTTGTTTGGCTAACACTTTCATAGCGGATAAAAAATGCCACCATGAAACAACTTATAAGAATAACTCTTTTCATAACTGTGTAGTTAATGTAAGTCTACCTCGATAAAATAAGAATAATGAGACCCAGGACATAAAGACCCAACATGCTTTGCAAGATACGGAGAATGGACACAGGGGCATCCTTAAATTCCTTCCAGATATAAATCCCCCAAAGGGCAGCAATAACTGTGGCTCCTTGCCCTAAGCCATAGGAGATGGCCGGGCCGGCTTTTTCCGAGGCCAGGATACTGAAAGACATGCCCAGGCTCCAGATGCAGCCACCTAAAATTCCTACCGCATGATTTCGAATTGCTCCTTTAAAATAACTGGCAACTGCCACCCGCTCTCCGGTAAACGGAAAGGCCATGATTAACGAATTGAAAATAAAGTTGCTGGCGAGGATGCCGAGGGAGAAGATAAACAAGGACGTGTAAGGTGTTAGTTTTCCAACTTCAGGATTAACAAAATCAGTAGCCATAGAGGCGGCTACATAATTGTAAAAAAGTCCCATCAGGCTTCCGCTGATTATCGATAGTGCCAAGCCCTTGGTAGAAGCTTTTTTTGTACCGGATTGATTTTTATAGGCATAGGCATTTAACCCGATGGCAACGGCAATGCAGGCTACACCAGAGAACAAGAGCACAGGATTGCCTACCGGAACATCGAGGTAGTTAATGAAAACCCCAATGACCAAAGCCAATCCAATACCTACCGGGAAGGCAACCGACATACCGGCAATAGCAATCGCAGCGGTGAGTAAAATATTGGCAGCGTTGAAAATAATCCCGCCAAGAAAGGCCGACCAAATATTTGAATTATCTCCTTGTTGAATATCCTGAAGGAAAGGTCGGCCTGCATCTCCGGTGCTTCCAACCGTTAATGCAAAGAGCAATGTGAATACAACTATGCCAAATACATAGTCCCAGTAAAATAATTCGAAACGCCATTGCCCGGCAGTCAGCTTTTGCGTGTTGGCCCACGAGCCCCAGCAAAGCATGGTTATGAAACAGAAGATGACCGCCAGGGAATAACTTTCGATGATGAACATATTTCAGGTATTAGGTGTGAACACATAGTATGATTCAAAAGATCTTATTCATGAGCATCTACTTCTTTGCGTGTTGGCATAGAAGACTGGGCGCCCATGCGCGTAACCGATATCGATGCTGCCTTACAGGCAAACTGAACTGCATCGGCCAGCAATCTATCTTCCGATAAGGCAACTGCCAGCGCACCATTAAAGCAATCACCGGCAGCGGTGGTATCCAACGCTGTAACAACAGGTACTGAAACTAAACCAGATCCCGTTGAGGAAGACCAGTACGCACCTCGTTCGCCTAGCGTCAATACTACATTGGGAATTCCCATTTCGTGAAAAACACGAGCCGCCTTTTGAGCCGATGCATTGTCTGTAATATGAATACCGGTAAGCAATTTGGCTTCTGTTTCGTTTGGGGTAATCAGAAATACGTTTCGTAAAACTTTCTTGCTTAACACATGCGCGGGAGCAGGGTTGAGTATCACAGGTATGGACTGTTGTTTACATTGGTCAATAATATATTCAACAGTATCAATTGGAATCTCTAACTGGACCAACGCTATAGCGGGTGACTTCAATGCTTCAAAAAATGTTTTTAGTAGTTCTGGGGTTAGCTGACCATTGGCACCAGGAGCTACCGCAATGCAATTTTCGCCCTGGGCATTTACATTGATCAATGCTACTCCGGATGGATAAACCGGATCGACACTGATGTAATTTGTATTAATATTTTCGTTCTTGAATTGAAGGATGGATTGCTTTCCAAACAGATCATTCCCAACATTGGCAACTAAGGTTACATGGCCGCCTAGTCGTGCAGCAGCCACCGCCTGATTGGCTCCTTTGCCTCCGGCATTCATCAGGAAGGTACCTCCCAGAATGGTTTCGCCAGGGGCGGGGAGCCGTTCCGCTTTTACAACCATGTCAGTATTAGAACTTCCAATGATGTAAATAGGAATAGCCATTACGGTTTAATTCGAGTGCGTTGAAATCTTCTATAACTCAAAAATCTTATTCATCAAAATCCATTTTTCGCCTGGCCTGGCATGAGGCAATGCTTGCTGGTATTTCCACATCAATTGTTCCCACTCCTGCACTCTTACATTCGTAGCATCAGCGATGGATTTTTTATTGAATGAAAAGTTGTCCAGGGTTTCCATAATCATGAAAAGTCTATTCCCTGTCCGATAAATCTCCATAGATTCAATTCCTGAATCTTTGATGCTTCTTTCTATCTCGGGCCAGATTTTACGGTGGTAAACCTCGTACTCAGCTATCAATGCCGGATCATCTTTTAAATCCAACGCCAGGCAATAGCGTTTCATCTTAAGCCGCTTTTACTTTATAACCCTTCCATCCAAAGAACATGATGATTAAGAATGCAACAAAAGGTAAGATCAATGCATTTTCGATACCGGATAGTGATAGCAAACCGGTAAGGGGTGGCAATACGGCACCGCCAACGATGGCCATGATGACTAAACCCGAACCAAGTTTTACCTGCTCGCCCAGGTTCTTAATCGACAAGGCGAAAATTGTTGGGAACATGATCGACATAAAGAAATAGGTCAGGCTAATTGCTAGCACAGCGGATAATCCATTGCCTACCCAACCGTACAACACAAGACCTGTACTAATGGCTGCATAGATTGTAAGTAGTTTATTTGATGCAACTTTGGTCAGCAACCAGGTTCCTACAAATCGGCCCACCATAAAAAGTACAAATGCAAAGGACGCGTGGTAGCTGGCAATCTGTGTGGGTGTGGCTGTTTCTGAGATACGATACAACCACTGAACGATTTCGAGATGCGAGTCTTTGGCAAAGTGCAATTTCAGATCAACGAAGTAACCCCAGATGGAAGCTTGTGCACCCACATAGAAGAATTGGGCGATCACGCCAAAAATCAAATGCCGATGCCGGGTAATCCCTTTGAACGAAGCACCTTTTTCTTCGGGGGAAGAAATCTCGGGCATTTTAGTGATGGCAAATAATATAGCTACGAGTAATACAATACCCGCGATAACCAGGTAAGGTACTTGCACGGATTGGGCTTCGGCTATACGAATCGCTTCAGCTTCGGCAACCGGCATGGCGGCCAGCGACTCATTGGTGTTCTCGGTAGCCGAAAAAATAAACAGACTTCCTACCACAGGTCCAAGTATTACACCTAATCCATTAAACGACTGAGAAAAGTTGATTCGGCTATCCGATGATTTGGGATCTCCCAGTACGGTCACATACGGATTTGCAGCGGTTTCTAAGAAAGCAAGACCACAGGCAATAACAAATAATGCAAACAGGAAGAAACCATACACGCGCATCTCAGCTGCCGGATAAAACAGGAATGCGCCTCCGGCATATAAAAACAATCCTATCAAAATCCCTTTTTTATACCCGATACGATTCATTAAGAAAGCAGCGGGTAGGGCCATTACAAAATATCCGATGTAGAAAGCCGAGTCGACAATTCCTGCTTGCGCGCGATTGAGGTTCAAGGCAGTTTGAAAATGTTTGATGAGGGTTCCGTTCATGCTGTTGGCAATACCCCATAAAAAGAATAAGCTGGTTACTAAGCTGAAAGGTAATAGGTAAGATGTATTGGGGTTGTATTGAAAATCGGACTTGCTGGATGCGGGTAGAGCCATAATATGAATTCGGATTTAACTGATTGCACGATCGAGGTGAGTGTAACCACCATCAACAAAAAACCATTGCCCGGTAGTATGACTCGAGCGGTCGGAGAGAAGAAACAAAACGGCATCCGCAATTTCTTCTGGTTTTGTCAAACGATGTTCCAAGGGTATTTTTTTAGAAACAGATTTTAACTTTTCCTGGGGGTCTGCAAAACTCTTGAGCCAGGATTCATAAAGTGGAGTGGAGACCTCTGCGGGGATAACCGCATTCACCCGGATCGAATAGGGTAGAAGTTCTACCGCCCATTCACGCGTAAGCGAAAGAATGGCGCCTTTAGCTGCTACGTAGCCTGAGGTATTTCCCTGGCCGGTTACTGAAGTTTTGGAGCCAATGTTGACGATCGTGCCTTTGTGTTTTTTGAGCTGCGGCAATGCGTAATGAGCCATAAAATAAAAATGACCGGCATTGCTGGTGAGAGACTTAATAAACTTCTCAGGGGTTCCGCCTTCCAGTCCAATGTTATCATTGGCTCCGGCATTATTTACAAGTCCATCAATCTGACCGAACTCAGTTATGATTTCTGCAACAACCTCCTGACATGCTTTTGGAGTACTTAAGTCTGCGTTGAAGAACTTCCCTTTTTGACTACTGTCGGGTAAGGTCTTGATGGATTCAGCGCTCTTGTCTACAATGGCCACGCGCGCGCCTTCTTCTGTCAACGCCCGAACGATTGCTTTTCCAATTCCTCGTGCGCCACCCGTTACTATATAGACTTTGTCTTTAAGATGAAGATCCATTTTTAAAGATTGTAAAATCTTATGGCATTTTCACCCATTATTTTATCTATTTCTGAAGATGAAAAGGTGTGCAAATATCCTTCAATGATGGTCAACTGTTTTTTATAGGAGGCTGCCAGCAAACACACGGGCCAATCAGAACCATACATTACACGACTGGTTCCGAAGTTGTTAATAGTGAAGTCGAGATACGGATTGAAATCTTCCTTTGTCCAACGATCCCAAATAGCTTCTGTCACCATTCCTGAAAGTTTGCAATACACATTGCTATAGGAAGCCAATTCCTTCATCCGGATTGACCAGCTATTGAATTCTTTTTCTCTGATAACGGGTTTGGCAAGGTGATCAACCACAAACCTTTGGTCAGGATGCTGGCTCACTAACCAAATAGCATCCTGAATCTGGTGTGGATAAATTAAAATATCATAGGTGAAATTAAAGTGTTTCAGGGCTCCAATACCTTTTGAAAACTCTTTGTTCCGTATAAAGCCAACAGGTTCACCCTGCACAATGTGTCGGAACCCTTTTAACTTTTTGAAACCCGAATAGAATTCGAGTCGCTGATTGAGTTCTGCTGATCGCAAGTCCACCCAGCCAACAACCCCTTTAATAAAATCATTTTTAGAAGCCAGTTCGAGCAGAAACTGAGTTTCAGTTTCCGATTGATCAGCCTGAACGGAAACACACCCATCAATGGTGTTCTCCATCAAAATAGGTGCAAGGTCGGGTGGTAGAAAGTCGCGTTGAATGACTTTCATCTGATCAGTTATCCAGGCATCTCGGATGGAATTGTATTTCCAAAAATGCTGGTGGGAGTCAATTCTTGTAACCGGATACGGGCTGCTTGATTCTTGATCCTTGATTTTGGACTCGGACATAGTGAGATTTAGGCAACCACCTGCCTTTGTTCACCAAGACCTTCAATCCCTAACTCAACGATATCACCTTTTTTCAGATAGACAGGTGGGTGAAACCCGTGACCAACTCCTGATGGGGTGCCTGTAGAAATAACATCCCCTGGGAGCAAGGTCATAAACTGGCTGATGTAACTGATTAGAAAAGGAACTTCAAAAATCATGTCGTCCGAATTATTGTCTTGCATCATTTTGCCATTTACTTTTAGCCACATGTGCAAGTCGTTAAAGTCCTTAACATCATCTTTGGTAACTAAGTAGGGGCCCATGGGAGCGAAGGTATCACAGCCTTTGCCTTTGGCCCACTGGCCATTTCGTTCAAGTTGAAATTCGCGCTCGCTGTAGTCATTATGTAGGCAGAACCCGGCCACATATTCCATGGCATCCTTCTCTTCCACGTAGGTGGCTTTTTTTCCTACTACTACGGCAAGTTCAACTTCCCAGTCTGTCTTCTTACTGTTTTTGGGAATAATGACTCCATCATTGGGCCCTGTTAACGCTGATGTTGATTTAAAAAATATTATGGGCTCAGGGGGCAATGGCATTTTAGATTCGAAGGCGTGTTTGGTATAGTTAAGACCTACACAAATAATTTTTGAAGGTCGTTGAAAGCAAGGTCCAAGCCGTGTATCCTCTTTTACCAAGGGAAGAGAACTCTTATTTTGATCAACCCATTTCCTTAGCCGGTTCAATCCATCGGTTTCAAAAAATGCCTCCCCATAATCTTCGCCAAAGTTGGAAGCATCATACATCTTACCTTGAATAACAACACCCGGTTTTTCATTACCCGGTTCACCAAATCTAAAAAGTTTCATCTCTTAACTGTTTAATCGTATAAATCCACCATCAATGGGATAATCAGTACCCGTAACAAAGGATGCTTCATCAGAGCAAAGGTATAGCGCCAGAGAAGCTATCTCTTCTGGTTTGGCCATGCGTCCGATCGGTTGCGTCTTTGATAATTTTTCAAACATTTCGTTTTCTTTTCCAGGATAGTTGGCTTTCAAAAACCCATCTACAAAAGGCGTATGTACCCGGCCTGGAGAAATGCAATTGCAGCGAATACCCTCCTTGATATAATCTTTGGCTACAGACAAGGTCATCGAGAGAACAGCCCCTTTCGTCATGGAATAGGCAAAGCGTTCATTTAATCCAAGTCCGGCTGCCACCGAGGCCAGGTTCAGGATCACGCCTTGTTTTTGTTTTTTCATGTGCGAGATTGCCCCGAGCATGGCATTGTAAACTCCTTTGATGTTTACCTGGTAGAGTCGGTCAAAGTCAGCCTCTGTTGTGGTATCCAATTTACCGATGTGTGAAATGCCGGCACTGTTTACTAATATGTCTATGCGGCCAAATTCCGAGGCTACCTGATTTAGAATTTGAACTACTTCTGCCTGAATCGACACATTGCAGGGGTAGGCTTTCGCAAGTTTGTCTTTGATTTCGAGTGCCGCTTCGTTGGCCGCAGCCTCATTAAGATCAAGCAAGCAAACCTGCGCTCCTTGCTTAGCAAGTTGAATGGCGATTGCCTTGCCAATTCCACTTCCCGCTCCGGTTACAACGGCTACTTTTCCTTTTAGATTAAAAAGTGTGTTCATGCAAAATTTAAAAGTTATTTGGTCGCCTGCTTTTTAAGAAATTCCATCATTTTATTGGTGTCATAATTTCTGGTACCCACTTCCTTCATCACAATTTTTCCCTCCTTGGAGATTACAAAAGTGGTTGGAATGGATGGCACCTGAAGTTGTTCGGCAAGGTATCCCGAAGGCATGAACACGGGAAAGGTATAGCTATTGTTTTTAACATAGCTTTCTACTTTTGAAAGGGCCTTGTCTTTATCAATGGAGAGCATCACAAACTCAATGGGCTCACCCCGCATTTTAACATATAGGTTATGAATACCGGGCATCTCAGCTTTGCAGGGGCCGCACCAGGTTGCCCATAGGTTCAGAAACACTACTTTGCCCTTATATTGATCAAAAGAAACCTTGTTCCCCTTCAGGTCTTTAATCGTGAATCCATAGTCAAATTTGGGGTCAGCTTTGCTTTCCGATACCGGGCTTACATCTAATATACCAGCCTTCATGACTACCGTTTGAGTAATAAAGGAAACATCACCCAACAACCCGGTTACTTTTAGCAGCCCAACTATAATTAGTATTGTCAGGCTGGTTTTCAAAAGGCCAACAAAATTCTTCATTGGATCAGTAAAATTGGCTTGGTTATTGAAAAGTGATTCGTCAAATGTCTTTAATTTTAATAACTTCGAATAATTTTAGAAAGTAAAATGTGTAGAAAAGGTGCTTTAATCGTTGCTTTTTTACTCCTGCAAGTTACTTACTCGATCGCTCAAAAAGTCAAATACAAAGACTTGATTGAGTTATTGAATGCCAAGCAGTATGAAATGGCTGAGCCCTTTTTAAAGCGGTATCTGAAAGAAAACACAGACAACGCCAGTGCCTATCTTTTCATGGGTATCATCTACCAGGAAAAGTCACTCAAAAATGATCTCCTGAAGCAAACCGAAGGATTGATTACCAACATCGACTCTGCCATTTATTTTTATGACAAGGCACATCCCATGATAACCGAGAAGGAGATCAAGCGGAACGATGAGAACTATCAAATGTATACAAGGCGTGATCTGCGAACCGGTGAATTTGGTATTAAGCAGTCGGATGTGCAGTTGGACATTGAAACCCGGGTTAAAGGACTAAAGGAAAAAAGAGAAAAGGTTAAACCGCTTAAAAACAACTTCCTGCAAGCCCAGAAGTTATACAACCGGGCTAATGAATTTTTTAAAGGAATTCAAGGTAAGTATGCTAATGAAAAGGAGTTTTTCCTTCGCTCGGATGAGCAGTTGTTAGTAGAACTCAATAATCTCATTGCTGTCTATGACTCGAGCCAGGTAGCTTTTAAGAGTTACAAGTCTATTCTTCAATCGATGGGAAAATCGGATTACAATCAGGAATTGACCTTATTGGAAATCAACGACTTCAAGAAAGACGGCACTACCGGTGCAGATTTTTTAGTGAATGATTTGCGGTTATGGGATTATAGCCGCTGGGCTCAGAAATCCTATGATATTATTCAGAAAGAGATCGCGCCTTTGCGCGATAATTTGATTTCGTACGATATTGAAATTAACAAGCTTACTGAAAAGCTTAAAAAGGATTCGGTGTCTGTTAAAAATGACCTGACAAAACTAGTGGATAAGATTTTGTTTAATCAGTTAACTAAATTTGATCCAAATCCGATGCCAACTGCCTTATTCAATATGAAAATTGCAGAACTGGAGTATCATTCTGATCTGCTCTCAGATAAACCCCTTCTTGACTCTTCCAATGTAGCCATCCGTATGGGAGCTATACAATCTGAAATTAAATCTGTCCGAAAATTGGATAGTATTTCAGCGCTTTTGGTGAAACGCGATTTTGAAAAAGAAGGACTCGATTACAAGCATTTCATCACCAATGCCTACGGTACAACAGCGGTTCTGAAAAGCCGTATTAAATCCACCCATGAATATGCGCAACGTGAATTGATCCAAAAGGAGAAGGAATGGGAGGAAAATATGCAAGCTTTAAAGTGGGTGTTTGCCGAGAAGGATTCTATTCCCTTATTCATCGATGAATCGGATAAGCGAGTTTTTAAACCCCTAGTAATAGTAAGTGACCAATATACTATTGGGCTAAAGTACCTGGACTCGCTAGCCGTTGGGTATTTTTATACGATTACCCCTTCACGGATACCCGATATAGCACTCAACTTTCCGGTGGATGCAACAAACTTTAAGAAACGAAGTTTACCTATTTTGAAAGGCTTGTCCCTTCAAGATGCAAATCAGGTTTATTTTGCATTGATCTATTCTGAAAGTAAGGTGAGTGAGGGCTTCCCGGCCACACTTACAAAAGTAAATCGTTCGGGTGGCCTGGCCTGGAGTAACAATTACAAATTTGAATTGAAACCGTCTGAGCTTCTCTATTCAAGCAGTACGGGAGAATTGACTATAAAAACATCGAGTACTGCGGGCGAAAGCAAAATCGTAGTCATAGACCAGCATGGTAAGAAACTACAATAGAATTTTTTGTTCCTATCGGGTGGGGTCTTTAAAGGGTTTGATTTCCTGAATCACCAGTTTATTGTTTTTGCGGTTGATATCGGCCATTCTTTGGCTAGGATCAATTTCAATACTTTCAATTTCTGAAGTCTTCTTTCCCAGACTAACGGTATAAGTGGGATACACCCAGGGCCAAGGTTCAGCATCGATTCGCCTCACTGTTTTATCTTCTGCCGGTTTGCTACCCATCAGTTCATTCATAGGCACATAGTATAGTACTTTGCTTCCGTCTTTATAGGTTACGAGCAAATCTACGGGCATCGGAAAATCTCCAATACGTTGTAATTCCAGTAGTGCATTGCCATCTTTTTCAAGAATGCTACCGATGCCATAATCGATTCGCTTGGTAGTTTGTATCCAATAACGATAATACCAATGCAATTGAAGTCCGGAGGTTTTTTCCATAATGCGCAGAAAATCATTAGGCTCTGGGTGTCGCATTTTCCAGGTATTGAAATATCGCTTCATGCCTTTGTAAAAATTTTCTGTGCCTATCAGATACTTTAATTGGTGTAGAAAAACTGCTCCAATGCTATACGCAGCTGTTCCATAAGCCTGATTTGTATTGTAATGATCAGAGTGCTGACTGGCTGGTTCCTGCAATCCACTTCTAACCAGGCTAAAGTAACTCCCATAGTTACCGGCATGATCAATCGGCTCATTGAAGATCGTGCTTAATGCCTCTTCGCTTGCAAAATCAGTGAAGCCTTCATCCATCCAGGCGTACAAGGCTTCATTTGATGCAAGGGCCATCTGATACCAACTGTGTGCTACTTCATGAGCCATTACTCCGTTCAGTCCTGCCTGACTCCCTTCTCCCATAATTAGCGTACACATGGGATATTCCATCCCGCCATCGCCACCCTGAATAATGGAATAAGTGTCGAACGGATACTTGCCAAAATTTTCATTTAGATGTTGGAAGACCTTTACAGCAACATCTTCCATCTTCTTCCAGGTTGCTGCAGTTTTTTCATTCTTCTGATAGAAGAAGTTAAGCTCGGGCCCGTTAGGTACCTGTTGACGATCGTGTGTATAATCCGGATCGGCCGTCCAGGCAAAATCGATTACATCTTTGGCAAGAAAATGCCAGGTCAAATTGCCAGCAGCTCGCTTTACCGTGGTTCCCGGTTTTTCATACCCATGACCAATGGCCTCCGGATTTTGCAACTTTCCGGTTCCGGCAATTACAAATTCAGGATCGATTGTAATCTTCACATCAAAGTCGCCCCATACTCCATGAAATTCCCGGGCTACATATTGATACGCATGCCAGCCCTGAAAATCGTACTCGGCAAGCTTGGGATACCATTGTGTCATCGAATAGGCAATTCCTTCACGGTTATTTCTACCGGACCTGCGAATCTGTAAAGGCACCTGAGCCTCGAAGGACATCTCAAACGTTGTTTTTGTTTTGGGGAGTAAGGGTTTAGAAAGCGTAACTTCCAATATGGTTCCATCAACTTTATAGGCGATTGGCTTGCCATCCTGCCTGAGGGCTTGAATATGCTGATAGCCAATTTCATCGTCTTTAAGTTTAGAGATCCGATCCATCACCCTGCGGTCGGGATCCGGAAGATTTCTGGATCGAACATCCATCATACTGCCTGGTTGAAATGCATTGAAGAAAAGGTGGTAGTAAACTTTTGTGAGAGTATCAGGTGAGTTGTTATAGTAAACCAGCTTCTGGTCACCGTTCAACCGATGGGTCTCTGTATGGAGTTGAACATTCATGGTATATTCCACGCGCTGCTGCCAGTGATAGTCTTGCGCAGCTGAAAAGACAGAAACGATACATGATGCAATGAGTAGGAAAAATTTCATGAAGGATCAGATTAGGTCTGAAAAGTATCAAAAGGAGTTAAACTATCAAATGCTTTTTACAGGATCAAAGCCTGATTCGCTTTGATATGCTGGCTGAAAGATAACCACTATTGATAAGATCAATAGTTTCGCCAGGAAGTGCCTTAGGTATATTATAGGTATAACTTACGATGAAAGTCCATTGCCTGATGGTAAGTGCAATGGGAGCAACGAACGAATAGTTTAATACACCAAACTCGGTTTTTGTCTGTTCGTAATAGAGCGGCAACCCTCTGCGCAGGCGGTAGATGATTCCTATATAAGTTTGTGCATAGGGTAACATCTCTGTGATCTGTTCGCTGCCGAATAAAACCGAAACCATCGGGTAAAAGGCAAGCCGGTCTATTTTGCCCCACCGGGTTTTTTCCAGGTTGATCATAACGGAAGGACTCACCCGATGGGCAATTTTATCTCCAAAAAAAAGTTGATAGTCCAGCCTAAACGTAAACAGGTGTACATCAAAGAAATTGGAGATGCCTGCTGAATTTTTATATGCGATATAATCGTCTTCCGAGAGACTGGAATAAAAGTACCGATTGTATTCTGCCATAAAAGACCACCATTTGGTTGGACTATTCATATAGCCAGCAGAACCAACGGTAAGATAATAAGAGGGATCATACTCCGGACTCCAATAGCCGGTAACATCAGTGTATAATCCGGATTTATGGTAATAGGCAATGCCTGGCGCCAGGCCAAATTGGTTGAAGCCCAGGGTGCGGCTTGCCGAGACTACATTGCTGTTGTAACCAAGTCGGGCAACTAATTGGGAGCGAAAAGCAGGTACGGGCAGGTTGATCAGACTGTCAATGAGCGAAAAAATCTGCAAGGAATCCTTCTCCAGGAGGGAATCCAGTTCTGCAATGTATGGATCGGAATATAGTAAAGCCGAATCAGTTTGCTGACCCCGAAGCGAGGAGGCACAAACTGATGAAAGAAAGATGCCAATTAGAATAATTTTAGAAGGCACGGCCAGGTATTAATTCCGCTGCTGCTTTAGTCTTTGATTTCGTTCGCGAATCGTTTCATTGCGTTGTTGCATCATTCTCCTTTGTTGCACTTGCTCAAGAACAATGCGTTGGAAATCTCCTTCTGCCTTTCGCAGATTAAGAATTTGTTGGGCACTGATTACCCGCAGCAATCGTTCGGAATAGGTTTTCTCCAGATCTAACTCACGCTGCTTAAGGGTAAGCCCCAACTTTACTAGTTCTTCCTGTTTAGCCTGATCCGGATTGTCAGTTTTAATTTGCTTGCGCGCTTCAATCATTTCCTTGCGAATTTCCTTTCGCTGATCAGAAAACTCGCGATACACAGGCCAGAATTTCTCGGCCTGATCGGGTGTGAGTCCTAGTTTATCAGAAATGTAGGCAATGCGAAGATTTTTTATTTTTTCCTGCACTTGCGGGTCCTGAGGTATGTGATCAGTTTCAACAGGATCCTGACCCATAGCCACCCATCCGCTGATCAGGTACAATCCAAGTATGATTATTTTTTTCATAGTCATGATGTTAAAAATCTTCTGGTTCTACATTAAATTCCTCCAACAAAATATCCAGTTCGTCACCTGATACTTCTATGGATGAAAAAACCTTTTCTTCCAATTCGTTCAGATCCGTTTCACTCCAGGTAACTGTTTCAGCTAAGTCATCCATCGTTAAGTCTCCATCGTCCAGATAGGCGATGAGCTGCTCCGTTTGAATGTCGGCCAATTGTTGTTCTAGTGAAACACCCGTTTGAGAACTAAACCAAAAGATGCCCACGGCCACCAAAGCCAGCACCGGCAAAGCAAACTTCCAGGTAGGAGCAAACCATGGGGTAGTTTCGGGCCTGGCTACCCGCGATTGGATAATACCCGGTAGCTTTTCAAAATACCCTTCGGGCACTTCAAAAATGTTCTTTTTCGGTATGTCTTCCAGTTTTTTCATTTGGCTCTAAGACTATTGAAATTCATAAAAGTTTAATCACTCGGTCAGATAATCCTCTATTTTTTTTACTGCATGGTGAAAGCTCGCTTTCAATGCCCCTACGCTGGTGTTGGTAATCTCCGACATATCCTCGTATGAGAGGTCATCGAAGTACTTCATATTAAATACAAGTCGTTGTTTATCAGGCAGTTTAAGTAGCGCTTTTTGAAGCTTTTTCTGAATGTCTTCCCCACTTATATCGGGGGCGGTATCCAGTTTGGAGGACAGTTCCTTTCCAACATCCTCCAACGGCAAAAAGAACCGCCTGCGCTTCTTGTTCAGAAAGGTAAGGCACTCATTGGTAGCAATCCGGTAAATCCAGGTAAACAGTTGTGAGTCTTCACGAAAGGTGCCAATGGACTTATGGACTTTTATAAACACCTCTTGAGTCAGGTCATCGGCATCATCGTGGTCTATTACCATTTTGCGCACATGCCAATAAACGCGCTGCTGATAGGTTCGTACCAACAGGTTAAATCCATAGCTATTGGTTTCTGGATTCTTGATTTTCGCGAGAAGGTCTTTGTCTTCCAAGCTGGCCGCTTTTACGTGGATTAGACCTTAAAGATACGACATGGTTTAATGTCCCTGATTAAGTTTTTCAAGAAGGTCCACCAGGTGTTCAAACGTCTCTTTGGAATGCGTTGGGAAATTGGCGAAACGCAACTGGTTTTTCTTTTGATCACCATACCCATCACCGGGATAGAACTGGTGACTCTGTAAATGCCTTGTAATACGCTCAGTATTTTCTCCGGTCTGTGCCACCAATACTGTTTGTGATTGGAATTGCGAATCCAGAACGAAGGGCTTGGCTAATTTATGAGTGCTTAAAGCCTGATAAAGAATGGCTGCTTTATATTCCGTTTCCTTACGGATACTATGAATACCCCTGCGAAGGAAATCCTGAACCACTTTTCCCAACAGGTAAATGCCAAGTACATTAGGCGTTTCAGGAGTTTGATTTTTTTTTGCATTGGCCTGTAACGTGGGCAGGTTGTGATATGTGCCAATGGAAATACCTTTTGATAATAGCCGCTCGGCTTTAGCAATGCACCGATCATTTGCTATCCAGACACCCAGGCCTGCCGGCAAGCCAAATCCTTTTTGGACTGAGAAGAAGACCGAGTCAATTTTTGTAAAGTCAAACCGGGGGTAGGGTAGAGAGGAAACTGAATCAACCACAATAAGCGACTCCGGAAATTTTTCGCGAAACTGATTTATAAAACTAATTGGAAGTGAGACTCCGGTACTGGTTTCATTGTGTGTGAGGGCAATCAATTCAACGTCCTTGTCAACGTTAACATTGGAATCGAAGCCCTGACCACCGGCCACTTCAATCTTAACAGGATGTTTTCCTAATTGAGAGGCAATTTCAAAGTATCGTTTAGAGAATGCGCCATTAACAAAATGCAGTGATTTGTTTTCAACCAGATTCTGTATGGATCGCTCCCAGATTTCTGTAGCCGACCCGGTAAAGAATACATGAAAGTCATCGGGTATACCCAGAAGCTCTTTTAATCCAAAGGTGGTTTCTTTGGAGATTTTTTCGAACTCCTTACTTCGATGCGAGAGTGAAGGAATACCATCACGAAATGCCTGCCGCATGTGAGTTTCAACGGTGAAGTATAGTTGAGATGGCCCTGGAGTGAAGTTAATGTTCATTGAGTTGGAAGAAGAATTGCAAAATAACCGGAAAGAGACGGATGCTCAAAATAATTAGCCGGCTGCTACAAAAAAATAACAGAATAGTCAACGTTTACATTGAACAAACTCTTTCTCTACTTTACATCATAAAATCCACTTGGATTTGGGACACGTTTGCTGAACCTAACATTTAAACAATACCGAGTTAAGTTCTCGGACAAAATCAGGCCTCAATCCGCCAGCTGGCGGACCCTCGCCCACAAAGCAGGTTAACAGTGGAAGGTTGCGACCAACGAACAGCTCAAAACTTGTCTTTCTTGAGGTTCAGAAACACCTCTCCAAATCCAGTGGGTTTTTGTTTTTTTAAGAGTGATCTTGAAAAGACTGCCACCCACCCACATCAGCTAAACGAAATAACTGTTTAATAAAGCACCCGGAACTTGATGGTGTGCTCAATCGCCCGAAGTTCTTTAATTACTTCCTTGTTATACTCTTTGTTGATGTCGGTGATTACGTAGCCGATACTCTCGTTCGTTTTGAGATATTGACCAACAATGTTGATGCCGTTGGTAGCGAGTATCTGGTTGATCTTAGCAAGGATACCCGGCACGTTGCTGTGAATATGAATTAATCGATGCGCATTTTCCAAGATTGGCAATGACAGGTTAGGGAAATTTACACTGTTGCTGGTTCCACCGGTGTTGATATAATCCAGAAATTTTCCAGATACAAATTGAGCAATGTTTTCCTGAGCTTCCAGCGTACTGCCACCAATATGGGGTGTAAGGATTGTGTTGGGCAAACCACGCAGTTCGGAAACAAACTCTTCGTTATTACTTTTTGGCTCGTGCGGGAATACATCTACAGCACAACCAGCCACTTTACCAGACTGGATATTTTCTTTTAAAGCCGCGATATCAACCACATGGCCACGACTGAGATTAAGAAAAATAACGCCCTTCTTCATCATGTCGAATTCCTTCTTGCCAAAGAGATTGGTGTTTTCTTTCCTTCCATCTACATGAAGGGAAACCATGTCAGATTGTTCCAGCAACTCTTTCATCGATTTGCATTTGGTAGCATTGCCCAGGGCTAGCCGCTCTTCGCGGTCATAATAAAACACTTTCATGCCGAGCGATTCAGCCAGTACTGAAAGTTGGGAACCGATATTTCCATACCCTACAATGCCTAACTTCTTGCCACGAATTTCAAAACTTCCTTTCGCTGATTTGTCCCAGACCCCCTCATGCATTTTGGCCGACTTGTCGGTGATGTTGCGGATGAGCAGAATGATTTCACCAATCACAAGCTCAACAACCGAGCGGGTATTACTATAAGGCGCATTAAATACTGCAATACCCCGTTTGGTTGCTTCTTTCAAATCGATCTGATTTGTTCCAATGCAAAAAGCACCAATGGTCATCAATCGATTAGCACTTGCCAATACCTTGGCAGTTACCATGGTCTTAGACCGGATTCCTAAAACAGAAACGTTTGCAATTTTCTCACATAACTCATCTTCATCCAATCCAGCCGGATACACTTCTACATTAAACCCCTCGGCTTTGAATGCATCCACCGCAAAGGGATGAACATTTTCAAGCAGGAGAACATTAATTCTGTTTTTCGGATAGGAGATAGCTGTATTCAATTTATTGAGGTATAAAAATTCGTCAAGACTTGGTGCCACGTGATCAGCCTTACTCAACACTTTTTCCCGCTCTACATTCTCTGTGAAAGCAAAGAATTTATTGGCCAGACCGGCATGTTTGATTTCATAATCCGTATAGCCGTCACCAATAACGTAAACGTCACCGGGCAAGTTCAGCCGTTTCAGTTGTTCCACTTTTCCATTATTTTGAGAAAGTGGATTTTCTTTATCAAATCCAATCACATTGCCTTGCGGATCAAAATGAAACCGGTTGGCAAGAATATTCTCGGGTTTGATTCCAAACTCGGTAACAATGGGGTCGATAAAAGCATGAAACCCATTCGAGATGATGTAAATGTACTCCGCATAGGATTGAAAAAACTCCCGGTTCCGCTTAAAGGATTCGGACACCAGTTCGCGCAGCACAACTACCAGTTGTTCCAGGTGTCTTTTCGTAGGCGACAACAAGGTGATTCTTTTTTCCAGCGACTCCCGAAAGGAAATAGAACCATCCATACCCTGATTGGTGATGTTAATAATCTCCTGCCGCATCCGTTCAAGCTCCGGATGATCCTTTAATGAGATATCAGCCAGTACATCAAAGGCTTCAACTTTAGTAAAAGTGCTATCGAAATCGATTACGAAGTAGCGAGTGGGCTTCATTGGGTATCGTGCAAACCCAAAAGTAAAACTAAAAGTCCATTAACATATGTTAGGCCTTCAACTAATTCAGAGCAATAGTTTCATGACCTGAGCAGTAGAAGGGCAAACCTGTGAGAACTCACTCGATGCTTTTATCTCAGCGGGAACTAAGTCACGTTGAACTTCATTGAAGCCAAGCTTTTGAAAAAAGTAAAATGCAGTTTGAGTAAGCAGATAGATTTCTTTCATCCCGGCTTCGCGGGCTTGTTGTAACAGATCATGAACAACTTGCTTACCCAGTTGCTGGCCCCGTAATTCCGGACTTATTGCTAAGGAACGAAGTAGTGCTTTGTCGCCATAAAACTCAAGGCCGCCTGACCCTACTAATGCTTCGTCTGCATTGTAGTAGGTGAGGAGTAAACTATTTTTAAGCTGCAGGTCATCAGCCGGTAACTGATTGACCTGCAGAAAATTTTTCAGAGATTCTAATTCCTTATTTGTTTTGACGTGCTGCTGAATAACAAATTCTCTCATGCCTCAAAGTTCATAAGCTTCTCTGAAAGGAAGAAGGAATCTTAATTAAAAAATGATTAACAACAAGTCGATCCTTCACCGCAGCAGGCAGCTTTCGCTTCCGTGCTTGACGGTTTAGGCGCCATGGGCTTTTCAGCATAAACCGTGATGCTGAAGATCCCCAACTCTTCATTTTTAACCTGATTCAATTCTTTTTCATTCAGATATGCAGCCAGGATCTCATTGGGCAGAGTGATTTTTTTGTTCTTCTGGATTTCGATGTTGTTGAAACCAGCCTCTTTTATGATTTGAAGGTATTCGTCTTTTTGTATGGCTCCCGAGATACAGCCTGCGTACATCTCTGCATTTTTACGCAACCCTTCGGGTAAGTTGCCAACAAGAACAATGTCAGAAATACTGAAGTGCCCGCCAGGCTTTATGACACGGAAAGTTTCAGCAAAGGCTTTCTTCTTGTCGGGAACAAGGTTCATTACACAATTACTAACTACCACATCGGCTATGTTAGCGCTCACGGGTAGTTTCTCGATATCACCAAAGCGGAATTCAACGTTTTGATACCCTAATTTTTCAGCGTTTGCCCGGGCTTTGTCAATCATTCTTTCCGTGAAGTCAACTCCAATTACCTTTCCGGTTGCACCGGCCACGGCACGTGCCACAAAGGCATCGTTACCCGCACCAGAACCCAGATCAATAACAACATCGCCTGCTTTTATTTTTGCAAACTCAGTAGGCAGGCCACAACCTAAGCCCAAATCTGCATCAGCCACATAGCCGGATAGCTTTGAATAATCTTCGGCCATAATAGCGTCATCAATAGTAGCGCATCCGCATCCACTGCCACAACAACTGGTCTCATTTTGGTTTTTGCTCTGATCGGCAATTTCACCAT
This sequence comes from Cyclobacteriaceae bacterium, assembly GCA_044229915.1. Classification (GTDB taxonomy): domain Bacteria; phylum Bacteroidota; class Bacteroidia; order Cytophagales; family Cyclobacteriaceae; genus ELB16-189. The sequence goes on along the minus strand of JBGASB010000014.1, from coordinate 64,627 downwards.
ACTTCTCTTTTACAATTTGCTTTAGTTCCTCTGTGGTATTCATCTTGTCGGGATTTTAGTTATCGTAATATTGCGATTAATTTGAATAAAAAATTTTAGCAGCAGCCTTCGTGAACTTCATGCAGAAGATCACCTAATAATTTTTTTGCTTTTAATAACGCTTTGGAATCTATGCAATAGCAAACCGATGGGCCTTCAATTTCTCCTTTAATGAGGCCTGCTTTTTTCAATTCTTTTAAATGCTGAGAGACTGTTGATTGCGAAAGCGGAAGTTCATCAACGATGTCGCCACATACACAGGATTTTTGTTCCGAGAGGTATTGCAAGATGGCAATGCGGGCTGGATGACCCAACGCCTTGGCAATCAAGGCGATCTCATTCTGCGTTTTAGTGAATTCTTCGGTCTTTGAAAGTCCCATAGTACAATAATCGTAATATTACGATTAAAGTTTCAGTTTCTGCGAGATTTATTTTCCAAAGGGGATTCGTTTCATGGCCAGTTGGCCATTGCTCATCACTAAAAGCGCATCTTGTAAGTGCCTGATTTCTTCCAACGGGTTACCCGGAATCAGTACAAGATCAGCTTCATAACCCTTGTCGATGCGACCTGTAGTTTTATCAACCCCCAGAAGTTCGGCAGCCACTACCGTTGCTGCCTGAATAGCTTCAAAGTTTGTCATGCCCATGCGAACGAAGTGCGCGCATTCCAATGAAATCCGACTTGTGGTGTTAGCTGTATAACTGTTATCTGCGCCTGTTGCGATCTTTACTCCAAGTTCATGTGCTTTCTTAAATACCTTTTCTGCCTGTGGCATCATAAACTTACCACGCAATTCAAGAACAGGTCCAGCATAGTCACCACCGGGTTGAGTCAGATCTTCCAGGGTAATGTATGTGGGCACCAGGTACGTTCCCTTTTCTTTCATGAGTTTCAACGTTTCGTCTGATAGGAATGTGCCGTGTTCAATACTTTTGGCTCCGGCCAAAACTGCTGCCCGGGATCCTTCGTCTCCATGGGCATGAATCATGACCGGAATATTTCTCTTGGCAGCCTCCTGCACAATTACCCTGATCTGCTGTTCTGTATAGACTTGTTCGCGTGGATCGGTGTCCGGCCTTCCGGCTCGCTCCGTGCCTCGGGTCTTAATTACTTTGGCCCCGCGATCAATGTTTACATTCACAAGCAACTTCAATTCATCATCGCTCTTTACACCATTAATCAGGGGAGCCAGCCGGGTGTCGGCCAGAACCGTTTCTTCCAGATTGGGTGAAACATAGACACCGGCTGCAATTACATCAGGGCCAGCAATTTTTCCGCTTAATGTGAGATTGGCCAGCGCAACATCCTGATAAGCAGCGACACCCGCAGTTCGGACCGTGGTAACACCGGTTTCCAGCGCCCGTTTGGCAGCAGCCAGGTTATCTAAATGTGAATGGGCGTCAATCATTCCTGGTATGAGAAAGTAGTTCTGGCAGTCTACAATTTCGTAGCCCGCAGGAATGGTTTCTCCCTCTTTACCAATTCGATCAATCTTTCCAGACTTTACCAGGACGATTGCGTTTGGGTGGATTTTGTTTTCATACCCATTGAAAAGATTGAGGTGCGTGAGCGCATAGTTTTTCTGACTTTGCCCATAACAAAATAGGCCAGAGAATAAAAGGATGAGAGTAATCAGGGGTCGCATAATGAAATATTTTACCGCGACTTTAAGTTGTGACCTTTTGTTTGAACTGACAAATAATAGCAGACATTTGCAATGCAAAATAAATGCTCAAGTATGATCGCAGTAAAAGGGTATGCCGCCCAAAATCCAAAAGCTCCGTTAGCCCCCTTTAATTTCAATCGCAGGGAAGTTGGTCTGAATGATGTTCAGATTGAGATTCAGTATTGTGGTGTGTGCCACTCGGACTTGCATCAGGTGCGCGATGAGTGGGGTGGGTCAATCTATCCGATGGTCCCCGGGCATGAGATCGTTGGCCGCATCACAAAAGTAGGAGCGAACGTGAAGAAATTTAAAGTTGGCGAGCTTGCCGGTATTGGCTGCTTTGTGGACTCGTGTCGAACTTGTTCCAGTTGCAAGGCAGGCAATGAACAATATTGTGAGGTGGGTATGGCCGGCACTTACAACGGGTATGAAATGGATAAGAAAACTCCCACCTATGGCGGATACTCTAATTCCATTGTGGTAGATGAGAATTATACGCTGCACGTATCCGATAAACTTCCCTTGAAAGCGGTAGCGCCTTTGCTGTGTGCAGGTATTACTACCTATTCGCCTTTGCGGCATTGGAAAATAGGGAAAGGACAAAAAGTTGCTATTGTTGGGCTGGGTGGACTTGGCCACATGGGTGTGAAGTTTGCTGTTTCCTTTGGTGCTGAAGTAACGGTGCTTAGCCATTCGGCTTCTAAGGAGACCGATGCCAAACGACTTGGCGCCCATCACTTTGTAAATACAAAAGATGAAAAGGCCGTAGCAAAAGTTCGTAACCATTTTGATTTTATCCTGGATACCGTATCAGCCCAGCATGATATAAACATGTATTTAGGAATGCTTAAAACAGAGGGTACCCTGGTGATGGTGGGCGTTCCGCCCGAGGCAGTGCCCGTGCATGCTTTCAGTTTGATTCCTAAACGCAAAACGCTGGCAGGTTCTATGATTGGCGGAATCCGCGAAACCCAGGAGATGCTGGATTACTGTGCGGCCAATAACATTGTATCGGATATTGAATTAATCAATATTAAAGACATCGAGCAAGCCTATGCGCGCATGGTGAAAGGTGATGTACGCTACAGGTTTGTGATTGATATGGCTACCCTTTAGTTGTCAGGGACAAGCCACGAGTGTGGGGTCCTCCGAGTTTAGTCTCGTACTCCCCGGGTTTACTCTTGCGCTCCCCGGGTTTACTCTTGCACTCCCCAAGTTTACTCTTGTACTCCCCGAGTTTACTCTTGCACTCCCCGGGTTTAGTCTCGCACTCCCCGAGTTTAGTCTTGCACTCCCCGGGTTTAGTCTTGCACTCCCCAGATTTAGTCTCGCACTCCCCAAGGTTAGTGACGTACTCCAGCTATATTAATGGCTAATAATTCAGATAGATTCAACCGTACTGAACAGCACTTGCCAAATTTCTATATAAGGAGTCACCTTTTATTTCTTACGCTTCAGTACTTTTTCAACAGCAGCCACAATGTTTTCCTTGCTAAGGCCGTACTTCTTAAGCAATTGGGTAGGTGTGCCGCTTTCACCAAAACTATCATTGACCGCAACCATTTCGATGGGGGTAGGATGGAACCGCGACAATACCTGGGCCACGCTATCGCCAAGACCGCCATTGATCTGATGTTCTTCACACGTAACAACACATCCGGTTTTTTGAGCCGATGAAAGAATAGCTTCGACATCCAGTGGCTTGATCGTATGAATGTTAATGACCTCTGCCGAGATGCCTTTTTCAGCCAGTATTTCTTCAGCTTCAATGGCCAGCCATACCATGTGGCCGGTGGCAAAAATTGAGACTTGATTTCCCTCAATCAATTTATCGGCCTTGCCAATCGTAAAGGGTCTGTCAGGGGCCATAAAAATAGGCCAGCTTGGGCGGCCAAAACGGAGGTAGGCAGGGCCCTGATGGCTTCCTAATGCTATGGTTGCAGCTTTGGTCTGATTGTGGTCGCAGGGCACAATGACCGTCATCCCGGGCAACATTTTCATCATTCCAATATCCTCAAGTATCTGATGAGTAGCACCATCCTCCCCAAGAGTTAAACCTGCATGGGAAGCACAGATCTTAACATTTTTACCGGAGTAAGCGATTGATTGGCGGATTTGATCATATACCCGGCCTGTAGAAAAGTTGGCAAAGGTTCCTGTAAAAGGAATCTTGCCCCCGATGGTCATCCCGGCTGCCAGGCCCATCATGTTAGCCTCGGCAATACCGGTCTGAAAGAACCTTTCCGGGAACTCCTTTTTGAACGCATCCATCTTAAGAGATCCAGTAAGATCGGCACAAAGCGCTACCACATTTGGGTTGGATTTTCCGAGTTCATAGAGGCCAACGCCAAAGCCTGAACGGGTGTCTTTCTTTTCGGTAAAGGTGTACTTGGTCATGAGTAGAAATTAAGCCACAAGTTTAGGCAATCTGCGGAGAACTTCCTGCGGGGGTGTTAAGGATTTGTTAAAGGCTGAACGTGAATAACCACAACACCTGCTAATGCGTAGAAAGCATTAAAACTGATTCTATGTCGAAGACCGATCGCAAGCTTTTGTTTTGGTTTATTATTCTCCTGGCAATTGCGATTCTTCCCTGGTTTATCTGAACATCTCTTCCTAATTACGAAAAGTCGATCGGGCTGTTTATACGCTCCAACTATTTTGCTATAAATAGTTGAAAAAAAAGTTGATATTTTATTGAACGTTGGGTGGCCATGTACCGTTGCAAGATTGTAGCCATATGACTACCAGGAATGTTCTGAAAACTTCAGAATAGCCGTTCTAAACTAGTACCTGTATGAATACCGCGGGAAAAGTAATGGTAGGAGTTTTAGCTGGCGCGACAGTGGGATTATTAACAGGAATTCTCATTGCACCCGACAGTGGAAAGAAAACAAGAGAAAAGTTGTTGGGAAAATCAAAAGACCTTAAAAACAAGGTATCAGACTCTTTTGATGACGTTAAGAAGGCTTATAACAAAAAGGTAGAAGCCTTTGCCGGTGAGGGAAAGTCAAGCATTGACTATTTGAAGGATACCCTCAAGGTTTAGAAGCAGGCTTTTAAAGTAAAATACACCGCCCTCTGCGGTGTATTTTTTTTGTGCCTAAATCTGAATTCAATTGATTGAGAAAATACCATAAAACAATATCTTGTAAACCGACAATTCGTCAAAATCGATTTTGAACAAGGAGATAGTGACTACCTTTTCAATAGAACCTGCAACAGATATAGAAAAACCCTGGGCGGCCCAACTCATGGCTTCATCGGAACCATGGACAAGCCTGGGGATTACCCTGGACCAATGCCTGAGTGCCTGTTCTGATAAGGGAAACCAGATTTATATAGCCTATGCTGATAGAACACCCTGTGGACTAATTATTTTACAAGACCAGGGTGTAGCCGGATCGCCCTATATCAAATCACTTGCCATTTCACCTGACTACCGTAGTCAGGGAATTGGCAAGCGCTTATTGGATTTTGCAGAAAACAGGTATCGGCCAACTTCAAAACATATTTTCCTTTGTGTTTCCTCCTTCAATGCTAAAGCACATAAATTCTATCAAACAAATGGCTATGAACAGGTAGGCGAGTTTAAGGATTACGTTATAGATGGCTACTCGGAAATACTCATGCATAAACGATTGCGTTGAAGACCTCAAAACCCTGGCAATTAGTTGCCCTTCTTAGTGCTACTGCCACAGCAGGTTATATCTGCCGTGTTAATGTGTCCACTGCTGGAGCATTAATGATGGATGAATTCAATCTTTCGCAGGTAGACATGGGCCGTCTCTTCAGTTCCTTTCTTTTGGGGTATGCATTGTTTCAAATTCCGGGGGGTGCATTGGCTGATCGCTTCGGTACGAAAAAGGTCTTGAGTATTGCAGTTTGGCTTTGGGTATTACTTACAGCCTTACAAGCTTTTATTGGCTGGAGTAATTGGGAGTTTTCGGTAACAACTGTACTTATTGTATTTGTACTGTTGCGTTTCTTATCGGGAATCTCCGCATCGCCCACGTATCCAGCTTCTGCGTTAGGAGTTTCTCAATGGGTGCCTACGATTTTTCAGGGCCGGGCCAATGGCTTTGTTATAGGTTCAGTGGGTTTAGGGTCCGCTATTGCGCCACCGCTGGTGTCGGCTGTTATGGTAAACTGGGGCTGGCAAATGGCACTGCTTGTTTCTGCAATTCCAGCGTTGATCATTGCAATAATTTGGCAACAAGTTAAGGTACCTGCAATACCCGTATCCAAAACGGTAGAACAGAAAAGTATTTCATCTTTTGAGAACCTGAAGAATAAAAGCTTTTACCTGCTCTCCATCAGTTATGGCTTGCAAGGATATGTAGGCTACATATTTGTGTCTTGGTTTTATTTATATCTCGTGCAGGTGCGTCATTTCAGTTTGTTGAGTGGCGCCTGGATGAGCAGTTTACCGTGGGTACTTTCCATTGTGTCCATTCCCCTAGGCGGATACATTTCTGATAAACTGATAGGGGGAAGACTTGGCACTACCTGGGGTGGTCGAATCGTACCGATGATTGGAATGGGAATGTCTGGTATCCTGATTTCCATTGGTGCTCATACCTCGAATGCTATCATTGCTGCGATTACCCTTGCTTTTGCTACCGCCTTTGTATTGTGTGTAGAAGGTCCTTTCTGGGCCATGATGACTCGCATAGCCGGTAGTCGTAGTGGTACAGCCGGTGGCATCATGAACATGGGTAGCAACCTCGGTGGTTTGTTGTCTCCTGTACTTACTCCATGGATTGCAGTCTACATAGGTTGGGAATATGCCTTACACATTGCAGCGTCACTGGCAATTATATCGGCCTTGCTCTGGTTAGGAATCAGTCCTGCAAAAGAAACTACCGATTAACTTCCATAGCTTTTAAACTCTTCCCGTAACACCGACTTCTTAAATTTACCTACGGAAGTTTTTGGAATCTCTTTCACAAACTTAATCACGTCCGGTAATTGAAACTTCGCAAATTGAGGAGCAAGAAATTCAAGCAGTTCTGCATCGGTTGTTGTCTTTCCGTCTTTCAATACAACGCAGGCCATGGGGCGTTCTACCCATTTCTGGCTGGGAATTGCAAATACCGCAGCTTCTGCAACCGCGGGATGGCCCATCAACGAACCTTCCAATGCTACCGAGCTGATCCACTCACCCCCCGATTTGATTACATCTTTGCTGCGATCCTTGATTTCTATGTAGCCTTTTGCATCAATAGTTACAATATCACCGGTACGGAACCAGCCATCGGCAGTAAATTTATCTTCCTGCTCGAGAGTATTGTAATAGGCACTGGCAATCCACGGACCGCGCACTTCCAGTTCGCCCATCGTGTTTCCATCCCAGGGAATAAATCCATCTTCATTCCGGCCTCTTATTTCAACAAACGCTGCCGGCACTCCCTGCTTGGCGCGATAGGTATATTGTATCTCCTTACTCTCTCTTTGAATTTCGCTTGAAAGCACACCAATGCTACCCAAAGGTGAGGTCTCCGTCATCCCCCAGGCATGAAGTATTTTCAATCCATGTCGTTCATCAAAGCTTTTAATCATGGAAAGCGGGGCAGCAGAACCGCCCACAATCATGTGCCGCATAGATCCCAGGTTGTATTTACCGGGATCGGCATCAAGTACATTCAGAATACCTAACCAGATGGTAGGTACACCCGCAGTGATAGTCACTTTTTCTTTGTCATAGAGCTCAAGCAAGCTTGCAGGATCAAGATAAGGGCCAGGAAATACAATCGTACAACCCAGCATGGTACACGTGAAGGGTAAACCCCAGGCATTCACATGGAACATTGGGACAACAGGTAAGACTACATCAGCTTCCAGGATGGACATACCTTCAGCATAAGAACATACCATCGAATGCAGTACAATGGATCGATGCGAATATAAAACCCCCTTTGGTTTCCCGGTGGTGCCGGATGTATAACACATGGCTGCGGCCGTGTTTTCATCACCTTCAAAAGGAACATACTTACTTGCATCGCCTGTTGCAATTACTTCTTCATAGTTTAACATTCCTTCAGGTACCGGCTGACCGGCATTGGGGATGATGATCACATGCTTCACCTTGATCTTGCTCTTGAATTTATCAAATAGGGGAAGCAACACCTGATCAACGAGAATCACTTTATCTTCGGCATGATTTACAATGTATTCAAGATCATCGGGTGCCAAACGCAAATTCAACGTATGAAGTACACCCCCAAAGGAAGGCACACCAAAATAGATTTCAAGGTGTTGATAGTGATTCCAACATAACGTGGCCACGCGGTCGCCTGGTTTAACCCCAAGTTTTTGTAATGCAACACTTAGATTCTTAGTACGCAAAGCAAAATCAGCATAGGTATACCGGTGCAACGATTTGTCGGGCAAACGGGTAATGATTTCTTTCTTGCCGTGGAGTGTTTCAGCCCGCCTGAGGAGTGTTGGCAGGGTGAGTTGGTAATCCATCATTAAACCTTTCATAGGTAGTAGGGTAGAGAAGTTAGAATGTAAAGTATGTTAAGATTACTGTTTTCTAAGCTAAAAGTCAATGGAATTAAAGTGAGAGTAGATCCAAATCTTGTTGGTTGGAGAATCATCATCTCACCCGGCCTAACCTACCTAAGAGAGACTACCTTCCCCGTGCGTACCGACTCATCGCAGGCGAATGCAATCCGCAAACTGTTTACTGCATCCTGCATATGATCGGTCAGGTCAAGATTTTCATTAATTGCTTTTAGAAAGTAGCGCTGCTCGCGATTGCACAACTCCTGATGATCGGGTTCGTCCTGCAAGTCAATCCAGTCGTCTTTCTTAAGGAAGTTATTCTTATCATCAATATCGGCATGGTGATACCTGAGTGATTCTGTCTTTGTGTGGGCTTCGACCGAATCTGATTTGCCGCTGGCTCCGGCATCTTTCGCTACAATGGATACACACCCCTTCGGGCCGATCACATCTTTAACAAAGAATGCAGTTTCGCTGATCATCGGACCCCAGCCGGCTTCATACCAACCAACCGAACCATCTTCGAATCGTATTTGCAGCTGACCATAATTGTAATTCCCTGCCGGGATATCTTCTGTCAGCCGTGCACCAATGGCCGATACCTGTAACGGTTTACTGCGCGTCATCTGGCACATCACATCAATGTAATGCACTCCGCAATCTACAATCGGACTTAAACTTTTCATCAGGTTGCGATGTACATCCCACATCACCCCATGGCTTTGTTGATTCAGATTCATGCGCATCACCAACGGCTTGCCCAGTTCGTGGGCCAACTGTACGAAGCGCTCCCACGAGGGATGATGACGCAAGATATAGCCCACCACCAGTTTCCGGTTTGCTTTGATGGCGGCCGCTACTACGCGTTCAGCACCAGCCACTGTATCCGCTACTGGCTTTTCAATAAACACATGACATCCTTTTTCAAAGGCTTTGATAGCAAAGCTCTCATGCGTATCCGGATAGGTGGAGATACAAACTGCATCGGGCTCTGTTTTCTCCAACGCTTCTTCATAGCTGCTGAATAAATCATAGCCACCCCCGAGTTTTTTATTTAGTACTTCTTTACTTTTTCCGGTAGAGACGATTCCACAAATCCTGAACCCATCCATCGTATGATAAGCCATCGCATGCGAGGCGCCCATATTACCACAGCCTACTACCAGCACGCGCAAAGAATTTGTGTTGCTCATAACGTTACATTGGTTTATGCGAAATTTAGAAATAATAGTTTAACCCGAACCCGGATGACTAATTATTCTTTCCCTTGCATTCTGAGTACACTAAGTTTTAAAGCTCCCCGGTAAAAAACAAAGGCTGCACCAGCTACTAATACATGACTGATGTCAATGTAGTTGAACCAGGCGTGCAGCGAAATCTGATTCATGAAAATAAGTGCGGCTGCACTGGCTATCATAACAGCCCCCGTGATGATCAGACTCCCGCGGTCGCGGGATTTAAAATAGACGTACCCATGAAAGGGGAGCACTACCCCCAACAAACCATAGCCAGAGTGCAACTCTACCCATTCAAAGTTGAGCGTGTATGAGGTAATCGTCATAACGGTTAACAACTCAAGGATGTTTAAAACCAAAAAGAATTTGCCTACGCGGGGATCGATCAGTGGCCGGGCATGTTCAATCGAAGACCGCTCGATGAAGGCTACGGAAAGCATGCTGATGATCCAGCCGGGCAACTTCCACGCGAATGAGAATGCGTATAAAAATCCATGACCCACCAGGCCACCAAATAAAGTAGCCAACCCAAGTAAAAGAAAATACATCCGGAAGTAAACGAATGTTTTTGCGGATAGCTTCCGTTTCGTTAACTGGTAAAAAGCGTAAAAACATACGGCTGATACCAGCAGATCAGTAAGTGTGTTGATGGGTTCATCAATGCGGATGCCAAAAAGCGAAATGGAGGGTTGAGAATAGTTCATATTGAGCAATCGATTTCTTGGCTATGCAAGCTTTTTTTGGTGCCCAAGAAGTTATCTGAGAATTTTTTTGTGTAAGTTACGTGTATAGTAACTGATTTTTGAAAGTAAGTGTGTATCGAAATAAAATTTAATCGCTACTGAGCGGTATCTTTATTGTCCTTATCTTAGAATTCATGGTAGATACTTCTCACTATGAGTAATTCAACGTACAAGTATTTAAACTTTATCCTTGTCCTGCTCACATTATGTGCTTGCGGTGATGAATATTATCAGGTAGAAGATTTCAGTGCGGTAAAAAAAGTGGATACGCATACTCATCCCAATGCTGAAAGCACAGCTATGGCCGAACAAGCTAAGGCGGATAATTTCCTGCTTCTGGCCGTGAATGTGGATGTGCCGGATTATCCAACTCTCAGCGAACAGCAACGGTTGGCTTTACTACTGAAAGATAAATTTCCGGATCAAGTTGAATTCCTGTCAGCATTTACATTGATGAACTGGGATTCTGCAGGTTGGGCCGAACAAACGATTCAGCAATTGAAATCTTCTTTTGAGAAGGGAGCCTTGGGCATTAAGTTATGGAAGAACATAGGAATGGTCTATAAAGATTCTGCAGGTAAGTTTATCATGGCTGATGATCCGGGATTTGATCCGGTAATTCAGTTTGTAATCGATCAGGATAAAACCGTGATGGCGCACCTGGGCGAACCTAAGAACTGCTGGCTGCCACTAGAGGAGATGACGGTCAATAATGACCGAAGTTATTTTAAAGAGAATCCCCAATATCACATGTATCTCCATCCTGAATACCCATCGTATGAAGATCAGATCAATGCACGGGATCATTTTCTTTCCAAGCACCCGGAGATGCGTTTTGTGGGTGCCCACCTTGGCAGCCTTGAGTGGGATGTGGATGAACTGGCCAAGAGGCTTGACCAATTCCCGAACCTGGCGGTAGATATGGCCTCACGGATTTGTCATCTGCAGTATCAAGGTCAGAAGGACTGGGAAAAGGTGCGCAACTTCTTTATCAAATACCAGGACAGGCTAATCTATGCCACGGATTCAGGGATAGAGCCAACCTCTGATCCGGAAGCGACTAAAGCGCATTTGCATCAGACGTGGGTGAACGACTGGAAATATTTTGTTACCGATGAAGTGATGACCGTGGATGAAGTGAATGGTGACTTTCGTGGATTAAAATTACCCAAGGAAGTCATTGATAAGATTTATTACGCCAATGCCATTCGGTGGTTTAAAATTCCTGCGCGCGAATAGCTCTGGTTTTTTTGAATGTTTTATTCCCTAATTTTATCTACCTAAAATGTAACCCCAATGGCTTCTCACGATTGGCAAAAGGAAATGCAGCCGCTGATTAAAAAATACAAAGGCAAAAGGCATCCGTTGGATTATCGCAATAACTATGAGCTTATCGTAGCTGTGGTACTCTCCGCGCAGGATTCGGACAGGAACATCAATAAGCTTGCACCAGCATTCTTTGAAGCTTTCCCCGATATGAAATCACTGGCCCGGGCGGAGGAGGAGTCAGTATTAGCTTTGGTAAATAAAGTTCGAAGCTCCCGAAAGAAAACGAAGTGGCTGTTGGAAATCGCGGCCCAAATCAAGGAAGACAAAAACATACCCACTACGTTAGAAGCATTAACAGAATTGCCGGGCATCGGCAGGAAATCTGCCAACGTGATCAAACGCGAGATGGGCGTAAAGGCTGAAGGGATCATTGTAGACCTGCATGTAGTGCGAGTGGCGCCAAGACTTGGCATCGCCCAAGGTACCGATCCCAAGAAATTGGAGAAGCAAATGATGGAATTGCTGGATCCGAAAGACTGGGGTGAAGCAGGAATGGCTATTTCATTTTTAGGAAGAGAAATCTGCCGGCCCACCAATCCCAAGTGTAGTGAGTGTGTGATGAATGCTGTGTGCGATTATTTTAAAGGGAACAAGTAAATAATTATGTGCAGTTATCGTTGTGGCGATAGGAAATAAAAATATCATACTCAAAGCCCGGAATCAAAGCTGGCATGCTGATTCAATATGAGATGAAGACCTGCCTGCCGGTAGGCAGGTGTCGTATTCGAAACCGGGAAGAATGGAGGGCATTAATCAAATATACAAACTTGCCACTTAACGACAAGGAATGGATCTATGCGCTAATTCTGTTTAAAATTCACCCGAAATAACCTGCATCAGTTCTATGCGCTCACCATCCGGTCCGGCAATAAAGGCTTGTTTTGCTTCAATCCCTTTTGCTTTTACTTTTCTAACCTGCAATAATTCTTTCGCTCCGGCATCCAGCGCCCGTTTATAGGCTACATCAATATCCAGAACGTCTACTCCTACATGTTGAAATAAAAAAGCAGACGGCCGGTTGCTGGTATCTGCTGCATGCTCGGCAAGTTCAAACACAAAATCCTGACCGGGAAATTTTAGAAAAGCCATCTTAACAGTTCTTACCACTTCAGTAGCATCGGGTTGTACCGCAATCAGGGTATCCAGTCTATTGGTTACCTGAAGATCGAAGGCTCGCGTATAGAAGTCTATTGAGTTTTCAAGGTTAGAAACATAAAGCATCACATGGTTGATGCGAGGCGAGAGCGCTTGATGTGAGTTGGTTTCTGTGCAGGATAAGATTACAACAAGGAGTAGGCTGAATAAAATCGTTTTGATTTTCATTTGAATAGGGATAACAAAGGTTAAGGGTCGACCAATAAAGTAAATCACAATCCAAGAAAGATTTAAGGCTTGCCTTTAAGTTGTTCAACAATCCAACCCGTCATCTTTTCATTTTGCTCAGGGAACGTCCAGTGGCCTGTTTCAAGAGCAAGATATAATGTCTTGGGAGCCGTGATCACATTGTAGGCTGCATACATCGAAGTAGGCGGACAGACCTCGTCATTAAAGCCCCACGAATACATGCCCGGCACTTTCAGTTGGCGCGCAAAGTTTACGACATCATAGTAGCCGGTAGTTTCAATTTTCTCTTTTGTGTTATTGTTGGGAAGATTGTCTTTGTTAAAGAGGTGTGGCCAGCCACCGGCACGGTTGTTCAAGTAACCGGTCAAGTCGGAGAGAGCTGGATAGTATGCGGCAAGATATTTCACGCGCGAATCCAATGCGGCTGTAATGATAGACAATGCTCCGCCCTGACTTCCACCCGTTACACCAAGATGAACACCATCAAACTGAGGGAGACTGGTTAAAAAATCATTAGCCCGTACACAGCCCAGATAAACTCTTTTATAGTAGTAAAGGTCTTTGTTCTCCAGGTTGAAATACCAATAGCCATTCAAAGCCCCTGCCATCAGGTTATTATAAACGGAGACATCCATGTTAACCGGAATTCCGTGAATGCCAATCATCAAGGTGATGATTCCCTTTTCTGCATTGAGGATGTCGCCATTGTATGGCCGGATACCTGCACCTGGTACGTGTAACAAAGCCGGATACTTTCCTTCCTTTTTAGGAACACATAGAATCCCGTATAAGCGCGCACCGATCCGGTAGTTCTGCAGGTTAACATGATATACATTCACATTCTCAGTGCATCGGTCGGGCAGGAGTGTCATTCGGGCATCCACCGGAATTTTAGCAAGGTCAGCTTTGGCATTGTCCCAAAACGTTGTGAAGTCCTTCGGATTTATTGCAGTCGGTTTAATAGACAAGGGATCAATCCCAGCCGTACCCAGGCCCCGGTATTCCTTGCCTTCATAGAATGCAGTAGCTATGCATTGCAGAAATCCGGAATTTTTTAAGGTGTAAGAGGGTAAAGTTAATGCACCCGTTGCCAGAACCAGCGAGTCTTTTTTAACGGGTTCCATTTTTTCAGGGCCCACCTGATATTTGATGGTAACATTTTTCAATGGGTTGCCATCCTTTAATACGGTGATGGTGAATTTCACGGGTTCATTGACCTTGTAGAGCCAGTCCGTGTGATCCGGGGCCACAATCACCTTAACAAAAGGAGTAGAAGGCTGGGCTACAACCTGATGGAAGGAAAGCAAAGCGAGGACAATGATGAAAGCGTTGAGTTTTTTCATAGGGGTTAGTTCATAGTTGGTAGTTACTGAATAAAAATCCTTAGCATTTAACAAATTCGGATAATCTAACATTTCAGTTATGGAAAAGGTACTTTATCCATGAGTTGTTTCCATCGGGGATCATTATGTAATGGTTTAAAGGGTGGTTCTACCTTTAGCCAATAAAATTCCACCTCATGAGCTCTATATGATTTTTCGAGGTATTCAAAAGCGATATCGATCTCACCCATTTCTGCATAGATCATGGCTGAGTAGAAAGCTGGACTTCCGATAGTGCTTGTTTCGCTAATTTTAGTTAACTCCTTAAGCAATTGACTGCATTCTTTTTGTTTATTCATTTTAAACAAGGCAATCGCTTTTATTGCACTCATTCTGACAGGCATTATATGCAAACCTTCTTCTGCTGCACTTAATGCATCGCCAAATCTGCCGAGATATAAATACCCTCTTGGCAGATCGGTGAAATAGGGAAGATCTGGCTTGGATATTAATCTTGCAGAATCAAGCCAATGTAAAGATTCCTCGTGTTGACCATCAAAAAATAAGGTAAAACCCATATTCACTCTGGCAATAGGACTGTTAGGTTCTATGGTTAAAAAGTGCTTAGCCCATTCTAAAGCCTCATGATACTTTCCCATCGACACCTTTAAATCTGTATAGTATGCATTTAGATTAGATGGTGCCAATTGAATGGCACGGGTAAATGCCCTTTCCGAACCATAAAAATCCCATTTATACCAAAGGTAATATAGCCCCAGATCTGTATAGGTATTAGGTTCTTCAGGATCGAGGCTTAATGCCTTATTAAAATTTAACTCAGCTTGACGGATAGCTTCGTGCCGGGTCTCACCTCGTAGTCCCTTGCTTACCCAATACCAGCCAAGTCGCTCGTAGGCACCTGCAAAATTCGAATCTAACTGAATGGCTTTCTCCGCCAATAGACGGAGGGAATCCAGGTTTTGATTGGCATTTCTGACTTGATTTGCTTTTAGATAGAGTTCATACGCTTCTGCATTTTTGGTTGGCAGTTTAGCAATTGAAATTTTGGTGTTTGGATGAATCCTTACCCGTAGATTTTCAGCAATCTTTTGAGCAACTTCGCTTTCGATTAACAATAGATCTGCCATTTCACGAACATAGTATTCCGACCACACCGGGCTATCCTTTGCCGCATTGATTAATTGTGTGTTTATGCGGATTTTATTACCAACCTTTTGCACGCTTCCTTCCAGCACATACTTAACATCCAAATCGTTGGCAATTTCTGGTGTGGTTTTCTTCGTGCCCTTATACGTGGCCATTGTTGTGCCTGATATCAGCCTCAAGCTCTCAATTTTATTCAGGTGGCTGCGAATGGCATCGGTTATACCATCGCTGATGTATTCCTGGCTTTGATCACGACTTAGGTTTTCAAAGGGAACTACTGCAATGGAAGGACTATCTGAATTTGCGGAATCATTAAATTCGGAGCGTAATGGCGGAAACAGAAAAATAAGGGTTAGGCATACCGCGGCAAGAAATAACCAGATCAGCTTAAATTTATTTCTCCTATCTTTTTGCAAGAGTGGACTATGTTGATCAAATGCTTTTTGGGGCTTTGATTGATTTATTGAAACTCCAGGTTCTGCAACGGCTAAAATAATATCCTTAATAGCATTCGATGTTTTATTAACCTGATCACGATAAACTGTTTTGTTAGCATTATCTTCCTTGTTATCAGATATCTTGAGGGGACGGTTTACACCTGCCGATTTAAAAACGAACTCTATTCCGCGTAGTGACTGTCCCAGTTCTTTCTCTATTGTATCCTTATCGCGATAATCCAGTTCATGAATCTTAATCGGAAGAATCCGGCTAGTAACATTTCCATTGTGTAACTTTATGTCCCTGCCAACCTGATCCTGCTGAGAAAGTTTATTGAAAGCAACAAACTCATGTTGCCAGGCAAATGATTTTGGATCGCAATAAGTTTGGGAGATGATGGGAATGAAGATGAGGCACTTGAGTTTTCCTTCGAGGCTCTTGTCTACAATGTGCGTTTCGAGCAGACCATCGTGCGGATTTTTATCGAAGTAAATGGAGAGCGGTTCTTTAATAGTGGCTGCCAACTCTTCTTGTAAAGCATTAACAAAATCCGTTACCCAGTTGCTCCGGTTATCGTTGTGGCGATAGGAGATAAAGATGTCATACTCATATCCCGGAATCAAAGCTGGCATACTAATTCAGTAAGAGATAAAGACCTGCCGGCAGGCAGGCAGGTGTCGTATTCGTAACCGGGGAGGATGGAGGACATTAATCAAATATACAAAATCAACAGATTCATATGGTGTAGAGATGGAACTCCTTTCCTGCAGGTCCCTGACTTATATGTTTGTAGATAATTGAAATGGTCGTGAGCCGTCCCGTAGGGATGGAATGTTTTGTTGTAATTCGAATTATATGGACCTTATCAACTAAAGAAAGCCTATTCACCTTGCGAAAACTGTCTTATCTTTACTTGTGTCTCAGATTAAAATTATTTCATCCTCAGCTGGTTTATTTGTCTGACGGACTCATCCCTTCTATTCACCATGAAGAATTTATTCGCATTGATTTTACTAATTGTTACTTCTTGCACGCAAGATAGACCAACGGAATCCGGACTTGTTATTCTACCGGAGTTTGTCAAGTTTTATCCATACTCAAAAAACCCGGTGTTTGCTGGCACGGGTGCACAAACGTGGGATGAACAGATTCGCGAGCGGGGCTACATCGTGCACGAAGATTCAACGTATCATCTTTGGTATACGGGGTTCCGGGATACGGTAGGTGCAACCTTGTATCTGGGCTATGCTACCTCTACGGATGGAATCTCTTTTACCCGCTACGAAGGAAATCCAATCTTTACCGAAAGCTGGGTAGAAGATATGATGGTAGTGAAGTCCGACAGTTTGTATTATATGTTTGCAGAAGGTAAACATGATGTCGCTCACTGGATGACGTCAAAAGACAGGATTCATTGGGTTGACCATGGATCCCTGGATATAAGAACTACAAACGGTGAAAAACTTAGTGCCGGTCCGTATGGCACACCTACTGCCTGGTTTGAAAATAATCTTTGGTACTTGTTCTATGAACGAAATGATGAAGGAATCTGGTTGGCAACTTCAACTGATTTAAAAACATGGATCAACAAACAGGATGAACCGGTTATTCGAAAAGGGCCGGAAGGGTATGACAAATTTGGAGTTGCTTTAAACCAGATTATTAAACATGAAGGTGTGTACTATGGTTACTATCACGGTACGGCTTTCGAAGACTGGCATGAATGGAGCACTAATGTGGCAGTATCTAGGGATTTGATCCATTGGAAAAAATATGAATCAAACCCGATCATGGGTGACAATAAATCAAGTGGCATCCTGGTGCATGATGGAACCCGCTATCGCCTGTACACTATGCACCCGGAAGTGGCGCTTCATTTTCCGGATCAGAATCATTGATAGACGGGCTCAATCAAAACCACTTGATCGTCATATCAATCAGCTTCTGCTTGGCTTCGGTATACGGGGGCGCCATCAGATCCAACCCACTTATAGGTGACCACTGCTTCAACACTGCCCGCGAATTGGAGAACTCTTCAAAGCCAAAGAACCCATTTCCTTTCCCAATGCCACTATTGTTTGATCCTCCAAATGGCAGGTTGTTGTTGAAGAAGTGTATAGCGCTATGATTCACGCAGGTGGCTCCAGCCCGGGTATTATTAATAATCCGGTTTACGTTCGTATTGCTCTTACTATAAATGTACAAAGCCAGTGGTTTTTCCTTTGCATTGATTTTATCAATCACTTCCTGCAAATCAGTATATACAATGAAGGGGAGGATAGGTCCAAAAATTTCTTTCTCCCACAAATCAGAATCCTCTGAAATGTTTGTCATGATCGTGGGACCAAAATAATCCTGTGCCGGATCTGTTTTGCCACCATACTCCACCACCGCGCCCTTCGATAGGGCATCGTTGAAATATCCTTCCACCCGTTTGAAGTGCCGGGTATTGACAATGCGATTATACGAAACGGATGTGGACGGATCTTCACCATAATATTGTTTCACGGTCGCCTTCAGATTATTCATGAATTCATCAGCTACCGTTTGATGCACAAATACGTAATCCGGAGCAATGCAGACCTGGCCATTGTTGATCCATTTTGCAAACGCAATGCGTTGTGCAGACATCTTCAGATTAGCAGTCTCATCCACAATGGTAGGCGATTTGCCACCCAGCTCCAAGGTAACCGAGGCCAAATGCTCAGCCGCAGCCTTCATCACCACTTTGCCAATCTCCGGAGCCCCGGTGAAGAAGATATGATTGAATGGCATTTTTAATAATTCTGTCGAGACTTCAACATCGCCTTCTACCAACGCTACTTCCGATTCATCGAATAGTTCGGTGATTATTTTTTTCATCATCGCAGATGCATGCGGTGTATACTCGGAGGGTTTGAGGATGATACAATTGCCCGCTGCGATAGCTGCGATCATGGGGCCGAACGTTAGACTAACCGGAAAATTCCAAGGCGAAATAATCAAAACCACACCCTTGGGTTCGTAGTGAATGTAAGAGCTCGATCCCAGCTGTGCCATGGGTGTACCCACCTTCCTCGGTCGCATCCACTTTGCTAGGTGCGAGCGCGTATGCTTAATGTCGGAGGTTAGCTTATAAATTTCTGCAATATCAACCTCGCTGGGATGTTTGCGAAAATCGTCATACAAGGCCTGCTGGATTTCCGTGCGATATTTCAATACAGCATCCTGTAAACGATCTAATTTTTTAATCCGATCACGAGCGGTGGAATCAGCCACGTTTTGCTGATTGGCTTTTTGAAGTGTAAAGATTCTCTTCACTTCATTTTTCACAGCGCTTGGCATGGGTGGGGGACTGATCGTATTCATTTTATTCAATTTTATAATTGTGCTTTGTCTTCTTCAGGGAAATTGATGTACGGGGAATGACAATGCTTAACCTACACACTAAAGATAATTAAAAGACAGCAGATTACTATTTGTTGGTAATTCCAGGAAGCCTATCTTATTGATAGCAACTCTTATTTACTTTGAACATCTTTCCAGATAATAGATTGATCAATGCTTGCAATGGTTGGTCGGCCCGATAATGCCATTGCAAATTCAAATTCCTTCCGAAGTATGGTTAGAACTTTTGTTACTCCTTCAGAGCCCCCACAGGCTAGTCCAAAGCAAATCGGTTTGCCAACAAGCACCGCATTAGCTCCCAACGCAATAGCTTTTAATACATCGGTCCCTCTTCTTATTCCTCCATCCATCAAAACCGGGATTCTCTTGTCTACCTTTTGTACGATGTAAGGCAATACTTCAATAGTTGCGGGAACGGTATCAAGGTTGCGTCCACTATGGTTGGATACAATTATTCCTGAAGCCCCTGCCTGAATAGCCTTTTCCGCATCGTGCGGATTTAATATGCCTTTAAGCAAGACAGGTAATTTGGTAAGCGACCTTAACCATTCAATATCTTTCCACGTGAGCGGTTTTTTGAAAGTTAATGCCTGGCCTTTACTGGCAAAAGCCGTATCAATCATATACGGTGGCTTAAGATCATCAGGTAATTTAAATTTTGCCTTTTGTTGCCGATCCCTTGATCCCGAAACAGGCGTATCTACCGTGATGCATAATGCGCGACATCCCTGGGCTTCCACTTTTTGTACCAGATCTTTAACAAAAGTTCTGTCATCGACAACATACAATTGAAACCAAAGTGGTTGCGTGGCTACCTTTGCAATTTCTTCAATAGGTGTAGTAGTAAAAGAACTAACCACATAAACAGCGGAGGCAGCTCCCGCTCCTCGCGCGGTTGCAATCTCGCCATCTGGATGCATTAATTTATGAAAAGCCGTAGGGGCAATTAAAATGGGATAAGGTAACTCCATTCCAAAAAGCGAAACCCTGGTGTCCAGTTTGCTGACATCATTAAGTACCTGTGTTTGAATTTTTAATTTATCAAGAGCTTCTCTGTTCCATTTTACGGTAAATTCATCGGCCGCACCGCTGGCAACAAATTCATAAGCCATCTTTGACATTGTCCCGGCTGCCATTTTCTCGAAATCAAAAAGATTTATTATCTCCTCTAAATCGCCAGGGTTATTAATAAACCCACTCGCATTAAACGCTTTACTATCACCCGCTATTGGCAACATGGATGCACCCGCCAGGGCGCTTATTGATTGTAGCATGTTTCTTCTTGAGTATCCCATAAAATATGTTTAATCAAATTTGTTACGAGTAGGTATTGTCACTTCAATTTCAGCCAGTCAATGGCTGTTACCAAATCACTCTTATCATCGTTGATGTACTGCCGGTATTAAAGAGGACATTATTCAAATATAATAGTTATTCGTCTTGTTGAAACTGAAAGGAGGCTTATTCACCTTCCTGGGGCGACAAGGTAGCTAGCGAAGATCTGTCTGAGATGCCGATCTTCCTGAAATCAAAGTTCGTCCAGCTGACAGCTAAGGCAATTTGCCGGACAGCATCCTGTCAGCCCATTTGAATTGAGGCCGGGGGTCTGAATCTCCAAATGGACTGCCTGAATTTACAGACCTCCTGAGTAAACCTCTATGGGTGAATCTCTGACAAAGAATACCAGAAGTGTGATAACATTGACTGAATGTGTGAAATTGCAGGTCTGATGTGTAACAAGCCACCACCTGGTTTGCAACAACGCAAGCTGGAACTTTGAAATCCTGTGTCCGAACGCTGTAATCGTAGCCGCGAAGTAGAACTTCCCTGCCTGAATCTCTGACAAGGAATACCTGAAGTGTGATAACGTAGCCTGAATGTGTGAAATCACAGATCTGATGTGTAACAAGCCACCACCTGGTGTGTAACAACGCAAGCCGGAACTCTGCAATCCTGTGTCCGAAGTCTCAACGCGATGTATGAATGTAGCGTATCATACTCAACCAACAGACAAACCTTACTGTTAAAAATATTTTTTTAGAAAAAGTCGAAAAAGTGTGCTTTAACGTGCCAATCCCTTTTGGGTTGCTGTTTGTAGCAAGAATATAGTTTTACAAAATGTGATAGATAATAGCAACCTGTTGAAGCAGCCCTCGTGTATATCTACATAACTTAAAAAAAATAAAGTTATGACCCATGTTCAAAACGTGCACGCCTTTGGGGAGCTCAAGGGTCTTTGCACCGGGTACGGAGGAGAGTACAATCCCGGAAAACAAAACCTCCAGGTAGAAGCGTTGACTACCTTATGGCTCAACGCGAATCAAGTGATGGATGACGTGATCGTAGCCAAGGCTGAGTACGACATTGCCACCAACAATCGGGAGCAGGCTTTTGCTCAACTCGGGAAACTGAGTACCCGTATTTTCGGTATTCTGAAAGCGGGGGGTGCAAGTCCACTTCTGGTGAAGGATGCGCAAACGCTCGTGCATAAGCTTCGGGGCTCTAAAGGCTACCGACCAGCCATTCCTTCGCAAGGATCGGAACCGGTAACGGTAAAGAGACGAACCCTTGGGGGCCATGATTATCCCAGCAAGGTAAATCACTTTGCCAGCTTGCTGGAAATCGTGATGTCCGAACCCACGTATAAACCAAACGAATCCTACCTTTCGGTAGCGGGTTTACAAAGCGTGTTGGACAACTTGCGTGAGTTGAATGAGAAGGTCGTTGCCGCCAAGGTGGCCTTGCGGGAAGCGCGCAGAAATCGGAACACCTTACTGTACGTAGGGGAGGAAAGCCTGGTATCCACAGCGCAAGCTGTGAAGCAGTATGTCAAAGCCATTTATGGCTTTACCAGCCAGCAGCGTACCGAAGTGTTTCGAATTAGTTTCACTAAACCCAAAGTGCGATGACCATCCTTAGAATGTAAAAACCCTGCAGCGATGCGGGGTTTTTTTATGAGTAATTAGTTACGGATTTCAACTCCTTTCGATATCGTGCAATTAAATACATCTTTTACTTAGGTTACTATTAAAAAAATACTGTAGTTTAATAATACATTCTTCAACCATATATACCCAAGATCAATACGTATTGATTCTGTGATAACCGCAAGTGGGCTATTTGTAGCCAGGGGTATAATGGGTAGTTAATATTTCCACACGGATTCTCTTTTCTTATTTAATAACCTAACCCCTACATTTTATGAAAAAAGTGTTTTTAACACTGGCCATGTTTGCTTTTCTAAACTCAGGCCTTATGGCTCAAACTGCCTATGAACAATTTGAGTCGACTCCGATGCTGCCTAAAGCTGACAAAATTGATTTGTTTAAAAAGGGAATTGCTGCCCATAATAAAAAGTATCATGCAGCGGATCCTTACAAAGGAAGTGTTTGGACCGATCTTACCGGTCCGACATCAGGCGATTACGTTTGGTATATGGGGCCTACTACGTGGACTCAAATGGATGGGCGACCTGCAGCCGGGGAGCACCAGCTGGATTGGGATAAGAATGTTACTCCGTATGTCGAATCGTATGGAGAGGTAACGTACTGGCGCATGAATAAGGACGTCAGCTATATGCCGGAAGGTGGATCACCATCAGCATTCACAAAAAGTCGCGGTCGTTTTAGCTATATAAAACCAGGGCAAATGGATCGATTCGTTGACCAAATGAAAAAAGTCGCGGCTGTTTATAAGAGTTTAAAAAGCACTGCCTCATATTATTTAGCAATCCGGCAAGGAGCATCCGCAGGGCCTCACGCAGTAACGTATAGCGATTTTGCCAGTTGGTCGTGGTTAGATTCAACTCCTGATTTTGTGAAGCAGTTTGATGTGGTGCATGGCCAGGGAGCGTATGCAAAATTTATTGCTGAACTTGACTTATGCACTGACCGAACTAAAACCTATGATGTGTTAAGTGAACTGGTGAAGGAGTAAGGGATTGTTTCAATAAACAGAAAGCCCTCAACACTGAGGGCTTTCTATTATAACTTCGGGAAGGGGGTGACATACAAAGCTGGTGTCAGTCTGAGCTTGTCGAAGACTGATTACCCATGCTTTTCGATTTTGCTAAGATTTTAATCTCTTGCCAATCTTCGTTAAATAACGCTTCTTTCTTTTTTCGTCCCCAACCTTTCAATTGTTTTTCCCAGGCAATCGCTTGATTAATATCAGTGAATCGTAGCCAATATCTTAGAATAACAGGTCGTCTTTTATAAGTAAAACTTTTCGGGTCTCTGCCCTCATTGTGTTCAAAAACCCTTCTTTCAACATTGTTAGTTACTCCTGTGTAATACAGACCATCTGAGCATTCTAAAATATAAACAAAATAGTTATGTGACATTGACATAGCAATGATCGTTACTCACCCTTCGACAGGCTCAGGGTGACAATATAAAGCTAGTGTCAGTCTGAGCTTGTCGAAGACTGATTGCCAGGACCTTTCGGTAAATGAAAATTTACCTTTTGAACTTCCCATATACCGGCTGGCCTGCAAACGTATTAACTACCGTTTTGCCATTCTTTAACATCACCACACCATTAACAATAACATGGCTGATCCCTTCCGAAAAGGCCAGGCCTTTTTCGAACGTGGCTTTGTCACTCACGGTTGCTGGATTAAAGATTGTAAGGTCTGCATCTGCACCCACCTGGATTCTTCCTTTGTAGCGCATCATTGGCGAGATCTCTTCCAATCGCTTCGCAGGCAACAACGTCATCTTTTCAATGGCAGTGATTAAATCGATAACCTTATCTTCTCTTACATATTTACCTAGCACCCGGCAGAATGTTCCGGCTGTGCGCGGGTGGGCAAGGGGCGAATAGGGCATACCATCTGAAGCGATCATCACACCAGGTGCTGCTATGCCAGTATTAATCCATTCCGGTTTCATCATATGCATGATGACGGATCCTCCTGTTTTGCGATACTTATCAAAGGTTTCTTTTGAAAGCCGCTCACCGGTGGCTACCCATTGCAAATCGCCATAACTCATTCCGAGTTTTTCCTGCCAGCCATCATTGAACATGGCACTTTGCAACAGGGTAGAGGCTGCCGTGTAAGGATACAACTCGGTGGAGATGTCAAATCCTTTTTTCCGGGCAGATTCAATCATCTCCAAGGCAACAGAGATTTTACTTAATGACATGCTGTTGATGTGTACAAGATGTAAAGGTGCCCCGGTTACAATCGCATTGGAAATAGCCTCCTGAATAGATATAAGATTAGGTTCCCGTACGTGTGAAAACACCAATGTCTGCTCCCTGCCGGCAAATTGGTAGATTCTATATAATTCTTCCGGATCGGATTTAGGCAAGTAGCCGATCGGCAAACCAATACCAATGCCTCCATCTTCCAACGAGGTTTTGATGTTGCTGATGGTTTTGGTTATCTCATCGGCTGCAAGATTTTCCGTGAAGCTGGACCCTGCGATTGTAAAAAGCGTCTCCAGTTTTGAATCTCCCTTTACTGTATTTTGAAGTAGCTCCTGAACTCCGCTTTTGTATTTGTCCATCGCCTTGAATCGTTCGAAGGGCCAGTTTACACTGGCTCCGTAATTGATCAAGGCTTTTGACGTTCGAGCGGCATACCACTCTTTTAGATTTTCAATACCCCACTCTAATTCAAGTGCCGTGGTGATGCCATCATGTAATTGATATTCCTGCTCCTGATTACTTCGGCCATGCACATGAAGATCAATAAACCCAGGCGATACCACAAGACCTGTGGCATCCAGTGTTTCCTTTCCCTTCAACGGCTCTGATGTTATTTGCTGGATGCGGTTATTCCTGATGCCGATGTTTCTTACAGCATCTAATTTTGTTTCCGGATCAATCACGCGACCGCCTTTGATGACAAGATCATATTCTGCAGCGGGTTGGCTGTGCACAGATTGTAATGGAATAAACGTAGCGAAAATTAACAGCAGGGTTTTCATGTTTTCCATTTTAGAATAGGACCGGATTAGGATCTGAAATTAAATGCCATCACACACATCGGTTGATGTTGAAGTCAATTATGGTTGGGCACTTGTCAAAAATAGCAATTTTAAACAGCTTATCGGCAAACTCAGGGGCGAGCAGATGCTTTCAACCAGACTATACTACCGTTCCTATGACAAATGACTTTTTTCTTTATTGCGAATTATTATCTTCAGGGGAAACAGATCTTAGTAGACTGGGAAAGAAACCCTATGCGCTTACTCTTTACGACTTTGCTTCTAGGCGCACTCTACCCGTTGGCAACAGCTCAGCAAATTATTAACAACCCTAATGTAAACGAGCGGCCAACCGCTGCAGCAACCAACCTGACGCTGGAGCCGGTGGTGGACGGCAATGTACTTGACGATGAGGTTTGGCAGAAGCTTATCCCGATTGACAACCTGATCCAAACCAAACCCAATGCCGGCTTTCCCGCTACTGAAAAAACTGAGATCCGAATAGGCTACACAGCTACCACCTTTTATTTGTCGGTTGTTTGTTACGATCGTGAGCCTTCCAAATTGGTAGTGTCTGATGCCCGCAGAGATGCTACCCTTGACAATACGGATAGTTTCTTATTTATCCTCGATACATTTCACGATCGACAAAATGGTTTCATTTTTGGTACCAACCCAATCGGTATCGAGTATGATGGACAAGTTGACAACGAGGGGCAGGGAAATCAGTCGCAAAATCGGCAGCAGCAAGGAACCATTGGTGGCTTCAATCTCAATTGGGATGCGCCCTTTATTGTGAAGTCGTTAGTTGGTGATTTTGGCTGGAGTGCAGAATTCGCAATCCCGTTACGCACGCTGCGGTTTGCTTCCGGTAAGGATCAGGTATGGGGGGTTAATTTTCAACGCAACATTCGCAAAACCAATGAGATTGCCTATTGGGCAGCCTTGCCTATTCAATTTGATTTAAAGCGTTTATCGCTTGAAGGAACACTCACGGGTCTTAATCTTCAAAGTCCGGGTAACTTAAAGTTCATTCCTTATGTACTGGGTAAGGCAAGCAAAGATTTTATAAACGCACCTGTCGAAACGAAGGTCAAACCTGCATTCGGAGCTGATATAAAATATAGTGTAACTTCTTCCGTTACGTTGGACCTAACCTATAATACAGATTTCGCCCAGGTGGAAGTGGATCAGCAACAAATCAACCTTGACCGGTTCAATCTTTTCTTTCCGGAGAAGCGACCGTTCTTTCTAGAGAATGCGGGTCAGTTTTCGGTGGGTAGTCCGGGCGAAGTTGATTTGTTCTTTAGTCGAAGAATCGGCATTGGCTCCAACGGAGAAATTGTTCCTATCATTGGGGGTGCCCGCCTGTCTGGTAAAGTTAACAACACCAACCTCGGCTTTCTCAGTATGTTTACAGACAACGTTGAGTCACTGGGGATTCAAAAAAATAATTTCAATGTAGCGCGCATTAACCAACAGATTGGTCAGCGTTCATCACTTGGCGGAATCTTTGTGAACCGAAATGGACTTGAAGCTGATAATGACTACAATCGTGCCTATGGAATAGACGGCAAATGGGGGCTAGGGAAAATAGCCACGATCTCGGGGTATTATGCTAAGACTCAATCGCCCAATGATAGCCTTAATACACAGTCTTTCAAATTAGCTGGTAATTATGAGTGGAATGGACTGCGGGCAACATTGGCTTATACCGAAGTAGGGGAAGGATTTAATCCTGAAGTGGGCTATCTGTTCCGATCGGGGTTTCGCAAACCCGAAGCTTTGATCTTTCAGCAGGTTCGAATGAAAGGGAGGTTTGGTTTGTTGGAATTACGGCCGCACGTGAGTTACCGGGGCTATTGGAATTATGATAATTTCCTTGAAACCAGTTTTCTGCATGTCGATAATCATTGGGTATGGGTAAACGGGTTGGAAATTCACACGGGAATAAATTTCACGGTGGAAGGCGTTGTGAATCCATTTAGCATTTCAGGCGTAACTGTCGACCCGGGAACCTATAACCACGAAGAAGCGCAACTCGTGTTGATGACAAACCCGAGCAAAGTGTTTTATGTGAGCACCCGATCCATCCTGGGTGGATCCTTTGGCGGAACCCGGTACTTAAACTCCGGAGCCATTGGTTTTCGGGTGGGCGACAAGTTTAATTCGGAATACAGTTTTGCAATCAATGATTTGAAATTGCCAAATGGAAACACTATCTCAACTTTATTTGGGGCCCGCATCAATTATTTATTTACCCCGCGCATTAATTTTCAAGGATTTGTTCAATACAACAGCGAAATCGATTTGTGGTCGTTTAACCTGCGGTTCAGCATTTTGGAACAAGCCAACACCGGATTATTTGTTGTGTACAACGATATCTACACCGATGGAGAACCTAATAACAGAAGTTTCACGATCAAGTACACACATATGTTTGATTTGCTGGGCAAGAAGTAGGATGTTTTTAATCCTTAAGATTACCTGGAATACAAAATGGGGTTAAGCGGGCTATCAATCACTTCACCCACTACGGCACCCGGGCACCAGGTGTTCCAATCTTGAATTTGATTTTCGTTGATAGGCTCTTGCAGTCGCATGTCTTTATCCATATAGATAACAGTCATCACGTTGCGCATGGTATTGGTTTTGTTAGGACCAGCCCGATGAAAAATCCACCCCATGTGAAAACTTACTTCACCCACATCAAAGGGTTCTACCACTTGTTCAAAATCACGCAAGGTCAATTTCTTCTGCAACTCTTTCTCACTCTCATCACTGATCTTCAGATTCCGGCCTTCGGTTAAGCGCTGACTGCCGGCACTAAACTCCAGCGGGCCTAACTCAAGCCCTGTCTTTTGTAATGGAATCCAAACGGTTACACATTTATCGGTACTCAGAGGCCAATAGTATTGATCGGCATGCCAGGGGGTATGGCCGCCACCGGGTTCTTTAAACAACGCCTGGTCGTGATACATGCGTACACCGTCAACACCCAATAACTCAGTAGCCATTTTTGCAAGGCGTTTGCTAAACACGATTTCTTTCACTCGATCAGACTTTGTCCAGAGGTTCATGATCTGCAAAAATGCTTTACCGTAGGTATCGCGTTGCTCGAGAGGCAGGTGTTGGGTATTGAGACGCTTCACCTCGGCCGAAATGGTTTCGTTCATGTAGCGAATCGAATCAGCCGGCAGTACATGCTTAATTTTTATAAATCCGTGCTGCTGAAAGAATCTGATTTGAGAATCAGTAATCGGAAAAGGTTTGTCTAAGAATTCTAGTAGGGGAGAAGGCATGTCAGGAAATATTACGTTACATATTTTTCATTCTTGACAGGCCCGTGCTCTGTTGAAGGACATTCGGGAAACCTACTTTCATGAACTAGCATAATCATCCGGTTTTCTCTGATCTTTTTGGATAGAGTCCGCTGAGTAATCTTTTCAAAGGCAGGTTCATTTTCATAAAGGTTGAGTGCCTTGAAACTATAGTTAAAAGACGCTTCCTGATCAAATCCCAGCAACTTTATATCTCCTGCCATAAATCAGATCCGACTCACCTTCTCCACACACCTAAGTTATAATTCCGAGGATTGCCATTGCATCGCGTTCCACAGCAAATTTGATCGCCATTTAATGGTTTTTGACCGCGTGCATACACCACTCCAGAAATAACGGCTGCCGACATGGATGTTCCGGAAACTACACGATAGGTCCACTTCATAACTGCAGGATCAGAATCAAACAGGTAGGTTGAGAATACATCTGAACCTACGGCTGCAAAATCTACTGAAGTGCCATAATTTGAGTAATCAGGGCACGACTTGTTACAATTGGTGGCGGCCACGGTAAAGATTCGACTCGGTTTTATAGTTAAACATCCTGGTAGACTTTCACCTGAATCGCCTCCATCATTACCCGATGCCAT
Source organism: Cyclobacteriaceae bacterium (assembly GCA_044229915.1). Classification (GTDB taxonomy): domain Bacteria; phylum Bacteroidota; class Bacteroidia; order Cytophagales; family Cyclobacteriaceae; genus ELB16-189. The sequence goes on along the minus strand of JBGASB010000014.1, from coordinate 35,580 downwards.
CACAATAAAGGTCTTTGTAGCAGCTCGTTCAAAAGCTTCCTCAAGTGGATTTGGTGTTGAGGACGAAAATGCACCGGCACACCCAAATACGGGGTAGTCACCTATGCTTAAGTTAATGACATCACCCATAACAGAAACCGCTGAGATATATTCTAACGCTTCCAATACATCGGACCAGGTACCGATTCCTTCATCATTTAAGACTTTGATGGGTACGACCATCGCACCTGAAGCAACTCCGGAACATATTTGATAGCTGTTCCAATTTATTGACTTAGCGGCAGCAATACCTGCTACTAAGGTACCATGACCATTCAGGTCATTGGTATTGGAAGAAGATCCAATTTCAGCAGGTGTAACAGAAAAATTAGCTGAGAGGTCTTTGTTGATATTCAGGTCTGGATGACCATCTGCTATTCCTGTATCGACAATCCAGATTTTTCGAGGATCCGTAGAGGATGGTGTAAACACACCCCCTGCTCGGGCTACTGCACAACTTGTAAAGCATGTGCCCACATTAGGACTCAACCCCCAATCCTCTCCTTGTTGTATTGGTCTACCTTGCTGGATAGGACGGCCCTGTTGAATAGGACGACCTTGTATCATAACATCTCGCATCAAAAAAGATACCCACGCAGTATCTGCAGTTAAAGCCGCAACTTGATCCGTGGTAAGGTTGACTATTATTGCCAGAGTGATGTCAGTTAAAACCTGATGATCTTCGAGGGCCAGATGATGCTTGATTTTAAAATGACTTTTTACTTTATCTCTAATAAGTATACGCTTTTGATCCAGGGCTTTTTCATCCGTGACGTATGCAAGAGAATCCTCTAGAAGAGGCTGGATCGAATCTGTTTTAAGAAAAACAATGTATCGATCACTAACAGAGGATATGGATTGATTTGAATTATCTTCCCGTGGTTCTTTTTTTGCAGGTTCAATACAATTCCATAGGGACAAAACAATCCCTACGAATAGAATTCGGAAAAGGATGCGCATAGCCGTTTTGGTTTAGTTTACTGAAGTAACAAATTATCAAGCATAAATCCAAATTACTACCTCAATACAGGAATAGTCATTTTAGAAGCATGAGCCCGAATGGAGTCACTTTTGTTTCGGACCTGATTAATTAATTCCTTGAATTGATCGTTAGCCTTCAGGTTTTCGAAATAGGGTCCATGTGTCACGCGTGTATAGTCCAGCCAGTTGAATTCGATGGCCTTTTTTAACCAGGCCAGAGCCGAAGCTGGGTCATTGCGAATTGCAGAAATAGTCGCGAGATAAAAAGGGGGTTCAAAGAATTTGGATCCATTCCGAACTTCAGCTAAAAAGTTTTCCTGGGCACGTAAAAGATAAACCTCAGCCTCCACATGGTTACCTTCCTTCAATAAAATTTGACCCAATCCGATAGGACTTATGGTCATCCGATCTTCTTTGAATCCAGTGTTCTTCTCGATGGACAGACGAAAATACTTTTTTGCTTCCTGGGTGTTTCCTGCAAAGTGAGCAATTAAGCCAGCGGTTTCAAGAACCCGGGTTTCATTTGGATCAATTTCAAGGACGCGGGGAATAAGAGCTAAAGCTTCTTTCAACCTGCCCTGAACTGTATATGTGTAAGCCAGCATTTCATACGTATCATGTTGCTGAGGATTTAATTCCAGTGCCTTAAGCAGCCAGCGCTCCGCATTATCAAAATCACCCAGCAACCGATAAATCCATCCGATAATCTGATACGGAATCCAATTTTTAGGATCCATACTCGCTCCTTTCTTCTCCCAATACAAAGCCGTGGCCAAATCGCCTCGCAACATATAATTCGTACCCAAATTGCCAATCGCTTGTTCGTTCGAGGGATTAAGCTCAACCGCCTTTAGTAAGAAGGGCAAAGCTTTTTCGTAATCATCTTTATAATTATAGGCAGTGCCAAGTGCCTTATATCCATCGGACAGGGTACTATCGAGTTGGATGGCCCGGCTGGCGGCCACGATGCTTGAATCCCTCCAATAGGGAGCACCCGCAAAGCGGCCCGATATCTGTGAAAATGCATCGGCCAATCCGGCCCATGCACGGGCATAGGTTGGATCCAGGGCTATCGCCAGTTTGAATTCTTTAATGGCTGAGTCGTTAGCGGTTGGTTGGTATTCATAATACAGACTTCTTCCGCGCAGATAATAATCGTAAGCCGTTGGATTGTTTGTGGCTGTTAGATGGAGTCGCGCTTTTTCTCTCTCGTTGAGTTGAATCTTCAACTGTTCGGCAATCATCAGCGCAATTTCGGATTGAACGGCAACGATATTTTCGGTAGTTCGCTGAAACGTATTCCCCCACAGATAGGTATTGGTCTCATCGATCATTTGCGCCCTTACCGCAATCTGATTTCCATGACGCTCAACGCTACCGGTGATCAGAATTTTCACGTCAAGATCTTTAGCGATGTTATCGAAGGGCACTAATTGGCCCTGAAACTTTTCACTGTTCTTGCGATTAGTAACTCTGAATTTGCTGATGATGGTTAACCGATTGATGATATCATCGGTGATGCCATCCGCGATATATCTGTCTTTTTCATCGCCACTTCGGTTTTCGAAGGGAAGAACCGCAATGGCAATAACATTATTTCCTGCCCCATCGATAAGGGGGGTTTTTATATAGTTGAAATAGAAGTATTGTAAACCCAAGGCTAAAAGTAAAATCGACACAAGCGGTACGCCTGTAAAGGGTTTCTTTTTATTTGGCGGGAATGGATTCGTGGCAGCCTGTGGAGAGGTGGTTCTGATAATCCCGTGTGGACTTACTTCGTAGAACCATGCGAATAGGGTGGCAAAAGGAAACCCAACCAGCATAACCCAGGTGATCAGGTTTACGAATCGAGCTTCCAGTTTCAGTACAGGAGTCAGAAAAATCAGTAGCTGGTGGAGAAGCAAGGCTACGATTACATACGTAAATGCTGCTCTCAAAACATTCCTTCGAAGTAGTTCACTCCACAACCTTGTATACCCTGTTTGAGAAGCAGGATCACGGGAATAAACCTTATGAGGTGCCGGTGTAGGAACAGATCCTTCTGAAGAAGTTAAAGCTTCAACAATTTGTTCAATCGCATTGGCCGTTTTATTTAGTTGATCGCGATAGTAGGTTCTGTTCAGATTGTCAGTGCGATTGTCTTGCGGAGTAAGGGGTCGATTGACACCTTGTGTTTTGAATATAAAATCAATAGCACGGATTGGTCCACCACTCTCGGTTATGAAAAGTCTTTTGTCTTTTTCATCGAGATCATGAATCTGAACCGGGAGAATCCGGCTGGCTACATTTTTATTGGCTAACCGAACATCCAAACCAAGAGGATCTTCTTTCGCCAACTTACAGAAAACAAGAAATTCATTATTCCAGGCGAAACTTTTAGGATCGCAGTAGGTGTGAGAAAGTATCGGAATAAAGATCAGGCACTTCAGTTTTCCTTCCAGGCTTTTGTCAACGTTGTGAGTTTCCAAAAGTCCATCGTGGGGATTGGAATCATAGTAGACCGAAACCGGATCTTTGATGGTGGTGGCTAATTCTTCCTGCAGGTTTTTTACAAACTCCGTGACCCAACCCGAACGATTATCGTTATGGCGGTACGATATGAAAATGTCGTATTCGTAGCCCGGCAGAAGGGATGACATAATCAAATATAACCAATTCCAAAGCTACTTTTCCAATGCTTTCAACAGAACAATTCGTTGATTTACTAAAAACTCTTGCGCGATTTTAATGCTTTCTTTAGCCTGCTCGATATGGAAGGAATCTTTTTCCATATAACCTGAGACTTTATTCATGGCCGGATCATTGGCCACTAATTCCAGTTCCTGTAACACCTGATCGAACGTGCGACCGATCACTTTCATATCGCGTGTTGTTAGCATATTCCTAAAGGCAGCACGGTACTGGGCGTAAAGCCACTCATCAGAGGCGATGCTGCGATCCAGTTCATCTTCAATGGAAAATATTAGCTTGTCGGTTAGCTTAGCCTGCCGGGCTTTGGCGCCTTCATGCGGTTCGCGTCTGAAAATATCATCGTAATCCCAGGGAATGATATCGAACTTCTGCGAATCAGGATGAATGTAAAAGAAAATTTCATCCGCGTAATCGCCATTCATGATAAAATAATTAAACGCAAGCCAATTAAAATACTGATCAAGTTGCAAGGCTGAACGCAGATGCTCTTCCAGTGCCTGACCTTTGTGCTTTCCGAGGTCGCGGTAGATTGTGTAATACATTTCTTTGTATTGATGTGCTTCCTGCTTGGAGGGAATGTTGATGTACTCCTGCTCAATCTTATGATTGGGCCCGCGTCTGAGCATGTAGGGGCTTTTAAGGTGTGCACTTGAATGACTCGGTTTTTCTACGAGCAGGTAAATTCCCTGAGGCTGATCGTTGATCCAAAGTTTGCAATAGGTATTGAATAAGGGAAAGAGATTCAATTCATTAAGGTTAATAAATGCCCAGCGATTATGCCAGAGGTTCTTATCCATGACCAGGTTCAACAGATCGAATTTTTTGATTTTTACTTTTTCGCCTTGCGAATGAAAGGCAACGGAGTGCTCCAGGTCTACGGATAAAGACTTGCGCGCAAACTTCATGGTACTGGCACCCCGCGAGTGAATATCCTTGACAGTCGCTGTGTCTTTGTTGATCAGGAATAAGGGTTGTTTAAGTTCCATCTTCGTTCCCTCAACATTGCGAAGTTGATCCAGTTGCTTGTGGGAAATATAAATTCGGATTTCCGGAAAGCTGGTGGTTTCGTAAGGACCCTGAGCGAATCCCGGATAGGAGAGAGTAATCAGAAAAAAATGAAAGACCGCTGCTAATACTTTCATAATTTAACTGACTTTGTTCTGCCAATCATCCAAGCCCAAGAAATAAAAGAAAAACCAATACACTGAAAATAAAACCAAACATAAAAACCTGGTAGGCATAGACCAACAAGTTATACTTACGCTTAAGAATCAGACCCTGATTATACAAATCGATGGTCATGTGTTCGTAGAGGTCGTTTCCTGAGTTCAGCAACTTATTCATTTCATCGAGGTAGGCCTGTTGCGTGTAGCCTGAGATTACACCAAAGAATAATAAACTTGATTTCTGCATTTCGCCCCCTTCAGCTTTGGCTTTGATTAACTTGGGGCGAGCTGCCTGAATGGCAAAGATGACAGATACCAGGCATGAGAGAATAATCAATACGATCGGAATCAGAACCTGATTACCATAGGTAGTGAGTTTACCGGCTACAGCTCCATATCCTGTAATCGCGATGATGGAGGAAATGATCATCGTATTAATGCTGATAATGATGTTGGCCTTATTATCCGCCATCTGGATGAGATTACTTTGATTTTGGTAGGTTGCTCTGAAAAGGGTTTCCCGGCCGCGGTCCGCCTTTTTTTTCTTTTGTTCTTTTTCTTCGGTTTCCTCCATGTTAGATGACATCTGTCAAATATAGTAAAGTTGATCCATGTTCTTTTACTGGGCTGATGATGATTCCATTATCAAAACGTTTTCACCCGGTTGAAGACCTTTTGTTTGGATGGAATTTTCGTATCTTCATACACTCCCAACCCTCATCGTTATGAATAAAAATGGAAACGGTTCGATCACTAATCGTAGAAAGTTTCTGGGTGCATTTACCTCGCTGGCTGCCACGCTGGGGTTCTCAGCTATCCCTTCTGTTGTAGGATCGAACCCCAAAGCAAGTCCGGTGATTCAGGATTCGTTAGAGGAATGGTTTAATACGCTTACTGGAAAACACAAAATGGTATTCGATGCTACCTCCACGAATGATGGTCTTCCTATCGTGTATGCATTTAACTTTATGTCTACCAATAATAATACGGGTACTCCGGATGATCAATTAAGCGTGCTTGTTGTTTTACGGAGTAAAGCCATCGTACTGGCTTTGAATAATGCAGCCTGGAGTAAGTTTAAGTTGGGCAGGATGTTTAAGATCATTGACTACGCTACCAATGCACCTTCTGAACGAAACTTATATTGGGAAACGAAAGAAGGCGAGATGCCTCAGGCAGGCATGTCAATAAAGGAACTACAGGAGCGTGGGGTAAAATTCTGTGTATGTGAGACAGCAATAACATTGACCAGCAGCCAGTTTGCGAAAAGTAAAGGCTTGGATCAGTCACTGGTTAAGAAGGAATGGATTTCAAGTCTGCTTCCGGGAATACAGGTTGTACCCTCGGGCGTGTGGGCTCTTGGCCGGGCACAAGAACATGGGTGTGGTTACTGCTATGCCGGTTGATTTTAAGAATTGCCAGGCAGGTGTGCTTGTTTTAATGAAATATAAGTCTTAACATGGATTAGGAATAAAGATTTTTCACTCCAAGTTTAGTTGACCTTTCCCCACGTTCACTAATTTATTGATCTATGAAAAAGTGCGTCCTGTTATCATTATCTGTCTTCGTTTTTTCTTTTGCCGCTAACGCACAAGGGTGCATCGCCATTCGTAACCTTACCGGTTTTGGGCAATTCAGCCTACCCCAGTATAATCAGGAACCAATAAAATGGCTGGTCAATGTGAACACCCGGTATTCTGAATTCCACAAGACTTATGAAGGTATTAATGAGGTAGCCATTCCCTCGGAAAACCAGCCATACAGCAACACGTTCATCCTGGACTTTGCCGTGACCCGGTTTTATAATAGGGGTTGGTCAGTTACCATGGATATACCGATCATGAATGGGATGCGTGAAACCTGGCAGGAACATGGGGGGGCTACCGGGGACCATGTTAAACACAAAACCCACTCTTTCGGGTTAGCCGATATCCGCGTTGCCGGTTACAAGTGGTTGTTCGATGTTTCTGAAGTACATAAAGGAAATATACAGGTGGGTCTGGGTTTGAAATTGCCCACGGGCGATTACAAGTATGAAGATTTCTTCTATGAGACAGCTGGAAAAGAAAGCGCCCCGGTAAATCCAACGATTCAACTAGGGGATGGCGGATTAGGTATAACAACTGAAGTGAATGCGTTTTACACAATCAATAAACTTGTGAGCCTTTATGCCAATGCATTTTATCTTCTGAGCCCAAGAGACATAAATGGAACGCAGAGCAGGAATCCGGCTCCTATGGATTATAGCCAGGATGAGATTAATGCCGGAGCAAATATAAATAGCGTACCCGATGCCTATACGCTTCGGGGTGGCGCCAATGTTACAGTTAAAGACTTTGTAATCTGGGGTGGAATGAGGATGGAAGGATCTCCGGTTCATGATGTGGTGGGGGGAAGCAATGGTCAACGAAGGGCGGGATATTCTATATCGGTGGAGCCTGGATTGAATTACAATTTCAAGAAGTCGATGCTTTATTTATTTGTGCCGGTGCCAGTATATCGAAGGATGCAGCAGACTGTTCCTGATGCAGAACTGGGCCGCCCGAGCCGGGGCGGGATGACAGACTACCTGATCTTCGTTGGTGCGGTGTTTAAGATCGGGCCTTATGTGCCAACCTTTAACAAGGAATGAGAACAATAAAGCATAAGTTTACTATTTGTTACTTGAACGACCAGTCATTCACTGGCAACTAGTTTAAACTTGTTCCACGAAATTTCTAATTCTTCAAGTAACTTCTTGTAAGGCTCGAACGAGTGCAACGATTCAAGCAATGGATCATCACGAAAATAAATATAATTAGGTAAACCATTCTCTGCTACCCAATTCAGTTTATCCACAGCCTTTTCAGACTCACCGAGGATCGAATAAGCAGCAGCCAGGTAGTACACTGCATGATGGAAATGGCCAGTGTTTAAATTACTTTTTTCACAGAACTCAATTTTCTTTAAGGCGCCTGACTTATCTCCTTTTTTTGCAAGAAGTACAGCATAGGCACTATTAATAAATAGATTTGAAGAATCCTTCTTCAGTCCTGCATCGAGAATATTACGCGCTTCTTCGAGGCGACTTAAAGTAATAAAGGCAGTGGCCCATTGTGAGGTCCTGAAAGGAGACATTAATTTATCGGGTGTTGCCTTAAATAAATCAATCAGTTTTTGGAGATCTTCAGGATTGCCTGTGAAGAAATAGCCTGACGATAAGTCAACGGCAGCAAATTTATTGTTCGGATTAATTTCCAGGGCTTTCTTTACAACATCTACTGATTCCTCCATCAATCCGATATGCAAATAAACTACACCAAGTTGGTGATAAGCCTCATCCATATCCGGCTTAAGTGCTATCGCTCTCTTATATTCTCTTATCGTTTTTTCGTGAGGAAATTTGTTTTGGAAATTCCAGTTAAGGTAGGCTCTGGCAAAGTAGCCTTCCGCCAAATCCGGATTTAGGTAAAGAGATTTTTCTGCTTCAACAAACGCCTTCTCATTGTAACCGCCCTTAGGATCATAAAAAAAATAGTTTTTGATCGAATAAGCTCTTGATAATTCTGCATGAGCTAGGGCAAATGTTGAATCCGCTTCTATCGCCTTTGTGAGAAAGAAGATGGCTGAGTCTAAATCAACTTTACTTTCCGGGGTGATTCTATATTCTGCACGGGTATACCATTCATAGGCAACAGGATTTGCGGTTATTCTCTTTCTGGTAACTCTTTCGCTAGAGAAGAAATTATAATACACCCATGAGACGGATATTAGCAAGAAAATAATTGAAACAGCTACAACTAAATTTCGTTTCTGTTTGCTCTTCTTTAATTTACCCTGGAGTTGGCTTTTTCTGGGAATCGTTAATCCCTGGTTTGTTAATGCGAAGACTTCGATTGGCTCAGTTACATTTTTGAATTCAAAGCTGCCAAGTGAGGAAGTAGAAAATTCAGATTTGTTCTTAAGTTCGTCTGCGATTTTTCTTGAGATGAGAATTGAACCGGAAATACCAAGGGATTGGATCCGGGAGGCTACATTCACGGCATCGCCAAAAATATCTCCATTTTCAAAGACTACTTCACCCTGATGAATTCCAATGCTGAGTTTATACTCGTTGGATTCATTACATATCTTCTGAATTTTAATCGCGGCATTTAAGGCATCGGAAACATTCGAGAAACTGGCCAGCGTACCATCACCCATTTCTTTGATCAATCTTCCACGAAATTCATTAATTACCGATTGATGAATAGCGAGATTCTTTTTCAGGATCTCAAAAGCCTTTTTTTCATCCTGTTGCATTAAAGCCGTGTACCCGACAATATCGGTGAACATGATGGCGGCTAACTGGCGGGATTGGCTCAAAGGAGTAGTCTTGGGTTCTTATAAAAATAGTGAATTTGGCTATCACAAAAAAAGCAGCTCTCCCAATGGAAGAGCTGCTTTTATGATTCAAAAGCTATAGAACTTATTTCATTTGTCCATATTTTCTTGAATAGCGTTCGTACAATTCCTGCTGGTTACCCGGCAAGGTCATCAGCTTGCCGCTAATAAAGGCATGGGTTAAAACATTTCCCCGGTAATCAAGAGCATCGCCATTGGATACAAAAAGGGTGGCATCTTTCCCCACTTCGAGGGTACCTACACGACTATCTATGCCCAGTGCTTTGGCGGTATTAGAGGTAATGGTTTTCAACGCATCTTCTTTACTCATTCCGTAAGCGGAAGCAGTACCGGCATAGAAGCCCAGGTTTCTTGCACCATGCAAAGCGCCATCGTCCATAAGGGAAACGGCTACTCCCGCCTGGGTAAGCAGGTGTGGAAGTTTGTAAGGCATGTCCACGTCATCATCCGTTCGGTTTGGAAGATTGTGGGTAGAGGGTAAGATCACGGGTATCTTGTTCTCTTTCAAAAAGTCGGCAACCCAAAGTGCTCCGGTTCCACCAACAACAGTAATTCGTTTTACCCCGCTGCGTTGTGCAAAGCGAACGGATTCAACAATTTCCTTCGGATTATTGGCATGAAGCATCAGCGTCTTCTTGCCGTCAAACAATCCTTGCATGGCTTCAAATTTCAGATTGGTTTCCTTTGGAGATAGTACACCATAAGACACAGCTTCGGCAAAGAAGCGTTCCAGGTCGGTTACCTGCTTCTCATAATTTGCATTAGCCGATTCATTAAAGCTAAACGTGTTGAAATCAAACTGACGACTCATGAGCGCGGGCCAGTTCATGTGCACAGCAACGTCTGCAGTATGGGTGGCATCTTCCCAATTCCAGCCATCCATTTCCATCACAGAAGATGTACCGGATATGGTACCGCCTGTTGGGGTAGCTTCGGCTAACAAAACACCATTAAACCGGAACGTAGGAGTATACTCTGTGTCCGTATTATAAGAAATTTGAGATCGTACATTAGGATTCATCTCTCCGCGCTCTGTATAGTCGTTCATGGCACGGATCGAACTAACCTCTTGCAAACCTACCTGGGAGTTAGGTAAAATAAATCCCGGATACACATGCTTGCCGGTGATGTTGATCACCTCAAAACCTGTGAGATCAACTTTGGCAGTGGTTGCATCGGCAACCACCGTAAGTTTACCTTTATCAAAAGCGACAATTGAATTTTGAATTACCTGGCCATTGCCAAGATGCGCAACCCCTCCGGTAAGTGCGATTGGTTTTGCCTGCGGCTTTGCAGGAACCGGTGTCTGGGCTCCGGCTATATTAAAGATCAGGGTTGCCGCGAATAGGGTATATAATAACTTTTTCATAGTGTTCATTTAATAGTGATTATTCTTCCGTTTTTTCAAAGCCCAAGACATCATCACAATGGAAATCAAGTTGGCTGCGTGATTCTGCCCGTTGAACAGGCATTCCTGATTTCTTGGCATTTTTCATCTTCTGAATAAGCCGTGCACGCTCGGTAGCCAATTCTTTGTTATTCTGTGCATCTTTTTCAAGATCGAAATACACTTTGCCATCGATGATGGTCTTTTCTGGTTTTGCATATACAGATAGTGGATGATCTGTCCATAACACAATGTCGGCAGATTTACCGGCTTTAATACTTCCCATCTGGTTATCTAGGTGAAGCATCTTGGCAGGATTCAGCGTTACCATTTTTAAGGCATCTTCTTCGGAAATGCCCGCATACTTCACAGACTTAGCGGCTTCCTGATTTAATCTGCGGCCCATCTCAGCATCGTCTGAATTAATGGCGGTAACTACACCAGCCCGATGCATAATAGCTGCGTTGTATGGTATTGCATACCGTACTTCCCATTTGTAGTTCCACCAGTCAGCAAACGTTGATGCGGCAACACCATGCTTTGCCATTTTATCAGCTACCTTATAGCCTTCCAGAATGTGCGTAAACGTATTGACACGGAAGTTAAAGCGCTCGGCTACTTTCATCAACATATTGATTTCTGATTGCACGTAGGAGTGACACGTAATAAATCGTTTTTTATTCAGGATCTCCAGCATGGTTTCGTCAGCCAGATCTCTGCGTGGCTTTATAGTCAGGGTTTTATCTTTGGCGCTGTTATAAGCACTCCATTTCTTTTCATATTCTTTTGCGTTGGTAAAGGCATCAACATAAACCTGTTCAACACCCATACGCGTTTGCGGAAAGCGAATTGAACTTGGGTTGCTGGTGCGTTTCACATTTTCCCCGAGGGCAAACTTGATAAAACCATCAGCTCCCTGAATTTTATAATTTTCTGGTGATTCGCCCCAGCGCAATTTGATTAAGGCAGATTGTCCACCAATCGGATTAGCTGATCCATGCAATACTTGCACGGCCACCACGCCCCCGGCAAGGGCCCGGTAAATGTTGATTGCTTCCGCATCTATGTTGTCACCAATCCGCACCATCCCTGAGTTGCTGGCCACATCATTGATACTGGCTGCGCCAATGTGCGAGTGTTCGTCAATGATCCCGGCAGTTAAATGTTTGCCGGTGCCATCAATAACCCGCGCGGCCGGATCAGAAAGATTCTTACCTACTTTCGAGATTTTTCCATCCTTGATTAATACATCAGCACCCTGAAGAATTCCTTCACCTTCATTGGTCCATACCGTTGCATTTTTAACCAATAAAGTCTCTGCAACCGGTAAAGCAGGGTAACCGTGGGCACCAAAAGGATATGTTACTTTGCCTAACTCTTCTTTCTTATCGTTTGAGGCAGGTTTGGCAGCAGCTTTGGATGAGAGATCGCCTGTACGGTTGGCTGACCAGGTAATCCAGCTTCCATCCGCCAACTGACCTTTCCCTTTCCAGCCTGTACCTTCATTCCATCCTGAGAGACGGATACTGGTGGCGCTTTGCTTGGTGGGTTTAAAGGTTAACGTAATCAGGTCATTGCCAAAGGTGGCAGCACCATCCACCAGGGTGGAATCTGAAGCTCCTACCTTTATTTTATGACTTCCTGCTTCGCCACTTACTTCCAGCTTATACGATTGAGGGCCAACCGTTAAATTGTAATTACCGCTGAAGTTTTTAGTATCCAGAGATTTTATTGAAAAGGGTTCACCTTGCACCCAGTTTTGATGGATGACCGTTTTTTCATCAAACAGTTTACCGGAGGTTACGATGAAGTTGGCCAACATACCCTTCTTTATACTACCCACCTGATCATCTACTTTAAGCAGTTGTGCGGGTGTAGTAGTTAGTGCCTTCAGGGCAGCAGTTTCCGTTAATCCGTTTTCCATTGCTTTTCGGAGGTTGGGCAGAAAGTCGGAAGTTTTCTTCAAGCCGGAAGTTGTGATCGCGAAGTTGATTCCGTTTTTCTCAAGGGTTGCCAGGTTAGTAGGAGCGAGCTCCCAATGCTTCATATCAGATAAAGAAACCCGTTCCGCATCAAAAGCATCCTCTACATCGTAAGCTTCAGGATAGTTAACCGGAATGATAAGGGAAGCTTTGGTTGCTTTGATCTCGTTAATTCTTTTGTACTCGTCTCCGGCTCCTTTGATGATATATTGCACGCCAAATTCATCACCCACCTTGTCTGCCCGTAGCACGTTCATCCAACTGGTGGCCGCAAATATTTGTGGGATGCGTTGATTCTGAATCCAGGCTTCGAGTGAATTATCTGCAAAGGGCCGTGGAGTTTGGCTACCAAACCAATCTGCATCCAGATAGGTTTGTCGCAATACAGCAATACAGCCCATTAAGGAAGAAGGATAGTTTTGGGTAGAAGTTCCTTTCTCCAGTGAATAGTTGGCTGCAATCTTCTGTTTTATCAAGGCAGTATTATCATTCTTCTCGTTGAGTGTTACAAAGGCCGAGGTTCCGCGTGCCAGCCCATCAGGTTTGGAAGTAAGTACGGCCCCAAAGCCCAACTTCCGCATTTCATCGGCAGTTTTTGTGTTGATTGTAAATTCATCGGCCGCATTGTAGTGCGAGCGAATGGCCTGGTTTGCATTATAAGCGCCTTTTGTCTTAGACTCCATTTGCTCAACCCCACCAAAGCCACCACCCCGTGGTCGCTCAACATCGGGTAAGCCATAACTGGTGAACATATCAATCAGGGACGGATAAATAAATTTCCCTTTAAGATCGATGGTTACGTATCCTTTGGGTACGGAGAGGCTTGCGCCTACCTGTTCAATTTTATTACCCTTCACCAGCAAGGTTGCGTTCTGCAGGGTGGTTTGGGGGTCAACTATAATGGTAACGTTGGTGAAGGCGTATAAGCCAGCCCGGTTGTCTTTTACATCATTTCGCGGGAATGTTTCCTGCGCGAAAGCGGTCCATCCGCAAAAGAGCAAAGCAAGAATCATGATGATCTTGCTTTTTTTCGTAACAGAGTAATAGGTATTGGTCATATTCAATAAAGTGTATTTTTAGCTGAAGCAAAGTATAAAATATAACCAAGGCTGGAAATAAATAAAGGGATGTGCGGTCAATAGGTGGTTTTAGCTAAACCATCCAAACCGATTGCTCTCAGCTGGATGCTTTACCCTTTGGATCTAGCATCAGAAACAAACAAATTAAATTTTACGGCTAATTAAATGCGGGCAATTCTTGCTACTTCAGCTAACGTAAAATCAATTTCGTCAACCGTATTATACACAGAGATCCCCATTCGCGTAACTCCACCTCGCTCTAAGAGCCCCAGTGATTCAATCGCGCGGATCGCATAGAAATGTCCGTCCCAGGCGCAAATGTTTTTCTTTGCGAGTTGCTCACAGACCTGCGTAGGTGTTTTTCCATCGACTGTGAATGAAAGAGTTGGGGTACGACTGGTGGAAGAAAAATTCTGACCTACCACCGTTACCCCCGAAATTTGTTTCAAGCCTGCATACAACTTGCTGGCCAGCGTAAACTCATGGCTACTGATTTTATGATAGGCACTTACCAATTTCTCTCGTAGTGAACTTCCATGGCCAAGACTCGCAATAAATTCGACTGCGGCCGATACTCCCGCTATAGCTGCGTGATTTAAAGTTCCTGTTTCAATACTTTCCGGTGCAGTTTGGCCGACCGTGCGCAACCGATCGGTGGGAAGCCGATCCAGCAATCCAGGCTTGCTATACAGGATTCCAACGTGCGGGCCATAATACTTATAGGCGGAGCAAAGCAGAAAGTCGCAGCCAATATCCTGAACATCAATGGAGAAGTGAGGTGCATAATGAACGGCATCGAGCAATAACCATGCGTTGTAACGATAGGTAAGGTTGCGTGCAAATTTAAAATCATTTACCGTACCAATACTGTTGGCCGACATGCCCATGCAAACCAATCGGGTGTTCTCATTTACTTTGTTTTCAAAATCTTCATAGTCTAAAACTCCGTTAGGTTGTAGTCGTACCTCTCTTACTTTAACACCAAAGTCCCTTAGCGTTAGCCATGGTCCGCGATTGGCTTCATGATCCAGTTGCGTGATCAACACTTCATCCCCGGGTTTTAAAACCCTTGACATGGCCCGGGCCAGTGCAAAATTGAGTGTGGTCATATTCTGACCAATCGAAATGGAGCTTTCACTTTCAGCGCCAAGCAATGCGGCCATACACACCCGCATATGGTGAATTACCTTATCAGTCTCTTGCGTTGTAATAAACGTGCCATGCGAGTTTGCATTGGAATTTTTATAATAACTGGTAATACCATCGATCACAGATTGAGGCACTTGCGTGCCTGCAGGACCATCCAGGAAAACCATGGGCAGGTTATTGTTCTTTCTTTGAAGAGATGGGAATTGACTCCGGACAAATGCACTATCGATGCTGGCTTTCATGAGATTTTATTTTGGTTCAAATTATGAAATGATCCCTGGATTTATTCCCCTAAACCAAAAATTCTATCTTTGAAAATGCGTCTACCATTTAGGTGTTGGCAAGTTGTGAAGCGAACAATTTTAACGGTAAGTTTTTTAGTAGGTGCCTGGATTGCTCAGGGTCAGATTTTTGATAGTACCAGACCGCATCCTTATCATTCGGTTTTTACAGAAACGGATGACTTCGACTCCACGTATCTGACAGATCTTGAAAGGGCATTCAGACAACCATTGCCAGATACACTTAAACTTGCCCTCGGCAATGACCTGGCTTATTATTGGCATACCCGTAACCTTAACAAAGCGCTGCAATGGGCCGACACCGTGTATCGGCTCGCAGTATCCTCCAATAGCAAAGTTTGGCAGGGTAGGCTTCAAACTACATTAGGTGCCATTTTGTTGAGGCAGGATAATTTAGATACCGCCATGATGGTACTTGAATCAGCCAAGACAAAATTGCCATCAAAAGAATGGCCGCTCCTGATTACACAAATGGGGTATGTAATGGAACGCAAAGGTCTGCTGAGCGGAGCTGCGGACTACGCCCAGTATGGATTGCACCTGGGTGATTCACTCAATGATATAAGGGCCAGCGCGATGGCGTATAGCGATTTAAGTAATCTTTTCTGGAAGCAATCCAAGTTTGAGAAAGGTGTTGAATATGGATTACAAGCCGAAGCACTTTACAAACAGCGAGGCCTAGACGACATGGATTACAGTTTCACACTTTACGTGATCGGAAATAACTATCTGAAAATTAAAGACTATACTAAAGCCCTCGATTATTTTAGCAGGGCATTACTTATAAGCGAACGTTATCAATTTTATAACAACCTGGCCGATATCTATATTTCCTTATCAGATTTATACACGCTTACGTTAAACTATAACAAGGCAGAAGAGTCGGCACGAAGTGCCATTCGTTACTCTGCTTTATTAGGTAATAATTTCATGTTAATGCGCTCCTGGTTGGAATTGGGGAAGTTGCAAAATCTTCGCCAACAGCCAGTGCTAGCTATTTCAAGTCTTGAAAAATGTCTGGAGGTGGCAACTGAAAAATTCAGGGACACCTATTTCTTACACATCGCGTATAAAGAATTGGGGACAGCCCATGCTCAAGCCGGAGATTTTAAAAACGCGTACGGTGCATTTTTAAAATACGACCAACTTAAGGATAGCGTGTTTACAGCAGAAGCTGATCAGCGCATTGCAAGGCTTCAAACTGAATACCAGGTGGCCCAAAAGGAGATCACCATACAAATACAACAACAACTTATTTCTCAGCAAAAGCGGGTACAGATTTTATTTCTGGCAGGTGGTTTGTTGTTAATCCTCGTTGTCCTGATTTTGTATCGCACGTACCGCAACAAATTGAAAGTGAATCTCAAGTTAAATCAGTTAAATGAAAACCTAGCGATTAAAAATGCACAGTTGGATAAGCGAAATGCTGAAAATGAATTGCTCTTGCGTGAAATTCATCATCGGGTAAAAAACAATTTGGAAATAGTTTCGGGATTACTTTCACTTCAAGCCGCACAACTCGATATTCCGGCTGCCCAGGCTATTATGCAATCCAGTCAAAACCGGGTTCTTTCCATGGGCATTATACACCAGAAGCTTTACCAAAAAGGCAACCTGGCAGCTGTCGAAATGAAGGACTATTTTCAAAACCTGAGCGAAAGCGTTCTTGATTCCTTCAATGAATCACATCGGATTAAAGTACATTGTACGATGGCGCCCATGGAGTTGGATGTAGATACTGCAGTACCCATCGGACTGATCGCCAACGAATTGCTAACCAATGCGCTTAAGTATGCGTTCATGAAAGATCAGGGTGGGGAGATCCATATAAGTTTGACTGCCGTCAATGATAGTGGCGAGTTATTTTTTCAGGTGCGGGATAATGGCATAGGAAAGCAGACCAATGGCAGTGCAAAAGGTACCGGCTTTGGAACCGAACTTGTCAATTTGCTTGTGCAACAGTTAAATGGTAAGCTCACTATCGAATCACACCAAGGCACAACCGTGAATATTTATTTCAAACATAAGAAACCTCATTAATGAATTCGGTAAAAATTCTGATAGTAGAAGACGAGATGATTATCGGTGCCAAGATTTCGATGCAACTAACCAATCTTGGCTTCGAAGTAACAGGCATACTTCCGCGCGGGGAGGATGCCATTGTTCATGTGCAGGAAACCAAACCGGATATCGTGTTGCTGGATATACACCTGAAAGGAGAGATTAACGGTATTGAAACAGCCACTCAATTACAACGGCTTGGCAATATTCCAGTCATTTACCTTACGGCTAATTCGGATGAAGCTACGTTTAATCAGGCTAAAGCTACCCGGCCTTATGCATTTATCTCAAAACCCTATAAGCAATTGGATCTGCAACGTGCCATTGAACTCACGATTAGCAGGATGGCCGAGGATGCAAATGGACTTATCGTTACTGAAGCAGGGGAGGATGATTCAACCTTTGTATTAAACGATCGGATCTTTGTACGTCATAAAGAGAAAATGGTAAAGATCATGCTGGCAGACCTTATTTATCTGGAAGCCGACAGGAATTATAGTCAAATGTTTACAAAAGAAAAAGTTTATGTGTTGGCTGTTACCCTGAAAGCAATTGAAGAGAAACTCCCCGCAAAGCTTTTTTTACGCATCCATCGGTCGTATATCGTCAATATAACTCACATTGATGAAGTAACAGAAGGAAACGTAAAGATTGCAGAGCATACCATTCCAATGGGTGCCGGTATGCGGGAAATTTTACTCAAGGGTTTGCGGACACTCTAAGATTAATGGAGTAGAATTCGATGGTAGAGCCTGCCCGTCATTTTGATAAGTATTTCATCCGTTCGCACAATTTTATACCTTTTTCATCCACGGTAAGACCTTCGTTTTTTTTATAGTACGAACAATTGTACTAAAATTTAAAGACCGATCAATTGTACTATTGACACTCTTTGTTTTAATTACAACCTATATGGGTCTGATTAAATTTGACATCCTTTAAGGAATTGTATGATCAGTTTATTAACCGTCACAATGTTTCCAACCAAAAATAAGCAGTACGTTGGCTGACCAGTTGGTTTATCTTGAGAATCTCGTTAATCATGGCCGGTACCTGGAAGCACGCGAACTGGCAATGCGTCTTAAGGATGATCCGCAGGTGGATCATTTACGGGTCGATCAGTTATTAGCGATAAGCTTATCGAAGTCAGGTTCACCTGAACAAGCCTTAGCCCACCTTGATTTAGCCTATCGCAGAAACCCCGAGGATCCTGAGACTGCAGGAATATTGGGTGGTGTTTATAAAGATTTGTTTAGAAAATTTCAGGATTCAAAGTATGCCATCCTTTCCCGCGACACCTATTCGAAGAACTTTTCTATAACGAAGAGTTACTATACAGGAATCAATGCTGCAACGATGTCGGCCATTGCTGGGAAAGCAGTGCAAGGCCGCGAAATTGCAAGTGCGGTAATTGCTCTTATTGAAAGCACAGCAAATTCTGTATGGGAATTTGCCACCTTGGGGGAAGCGTATCTCCTGACAAAAAACAGAGATCGCTCCGTAGAGTACTATATCAAGGCCAGGCAGTCGGCAGGTAATGACTGGGGTAAGGTACTCAGTATCCATAATCAATTGTGGTTGCTCAATCATTATGTACCCGTGCCAAAGGAAATCTTTCGCATCTTTGCTCCACCGGTTGTCATGGCATTCGCAGGCCACATGGTTGATGCACCAAACCGGGCTACGCCTCGTTTTCCAACAGTAATTGAAACAAAGGTAAAGGATGCTATCAAGAGTGCGATCCGTACGTTAAACGCCAGCATTGGCTATTGTTCGTTGGCTTGTGGCGGAGATATTCTCTTTGCTGAAGCTATGGTTGAGGAAGGTGGGGAGGTGCATATACTTATGCCTTTTAACAAAAGTGATTTTACCCATACAAGTTTAGCGTTCGCAGGGGAGCACTGGGTAAATCGATTCGAGGCATTGCAGGCTAAATATCCAAGTACATTTATTACCCATGATCACTACGGTGGCAACGATGATTTATTTTCTCTGCTTGGAAAAGTAATTTTTGGAGCAGCTATTCTGCGCAGCCAAACCTATCACCAGGAACCCTTTCTGTTAACCGTGTTATCAGAGTTTGACATGAAACGGAGGGAGGGTGGAACACGCGATACCATTCAAATGTGGCCATATCCGCAACGATACAATAATATCAACCCGGATGTTATGTATACACCGGATCAATTAATTCCATCAAGAACTTCTATTAGCAGGAAAGAGCAAACGATCATCCCCAATCGCCCTGTTTTATTCACGGCATGTTTTGATCTGGCTGATGTGTTGCCCATGGAAAGGGAACGAATCGAACGACTGATCAAATCGTTAGCTGGTGAAGAGCAACTGTCGTTCAAGGTATACGAAGAGCAGGAGACCTCGATAGTTATTGGTCTTGAAACGGAAATTGCCTTGATGGATATTGTTCGCTCGGTATGGAATAGTACGGCTCCCTTTAAACCTGAGAAACCGATTCGGATTGGCCTCCATGTGGCACCGGTGTATATTCATTCAGCCGAAGAGGATAGTGATATTAAATTGCTTAGGTCAATCACACGGTATGCCACCAAAGGAAGCGTGAGTGCAAGTATTGGATTTGCCTCTGTGCTTGCCTTGTATCCTAAGAAATTTCAGCTAGACTATGCCGGGGTCATTCAACCACCCGAAGTAACGGAAAGCTGCGGCCTTTATCAGGTCAGTTTGAAATAAGTATTCCTGGTAGAAGATTATTTGGTGATTATGATTTCATCAAAAGCCGCGCCTTGCGCATTCATTTGTTTAAGTACCAGTTTCTTTCCATTGGTTTCAATGGTAGTGAATGAATGAATATCGGATACAATTTTCGCGGTAAATGGAACCCAATTATCCTGTGGATCGTGCTTCCATAATTCGGGTTTCCCACTTAGGGAAGGATCATACAAAGGAGCGCCACCTGCTCCGGTTACGATATAAATAATCCCTTTGGGTTTGGTATTAGTAACCCCATCATACTGTTGATCAAGAGTAAACTTACCATCCACTCTTCCTTCCGGTGAGATAACGTACTGCGTGCCGGTTGAATCCCGTTTGGGTTCAAACGTCAAGGGTAATGTGCGCTGGTAATTATGAACATGCCCTGTCAATACCAGATCGACTCCTAATTGTTCTAAAACCGGGGCTAGCAACCTCATAAACTGATAATCGTAATGAGCTTTACTACTATTAAAGCCTGGGTGATGGTAGGAGACAATTTTCCAATCTGCTTTACTGTTTCTGATGTCTTCGGCAAGCCACTGGACAAAATCAGGATCCAACGGGTTGGTATATGGGTTTGCATCCATACAGGTAATGTGTACGTTCCCGTGATCGAATGAGTAATTGGAAATCCGTGGATACCGAGGTTTCGTATTTGCCTTGAAGGATTTGACCAGTTCTTCCGGGCCAGTGGGTTTTACCACTAATTCTGTGGCTGGTCCGTTGAGGGGCAAGTCGTTGTAATAGAAATAAGCGAGACCATCCTGTGTTTTATCAAATTCAGATCCATACACATCATGGTTGCCCAGGATCATGTAAAATGGAATTGAATTCATCAACGGTGCTCCCACCGCTGGATCTGCCTCCTTAGCTGTATAGTAAGGAAAGAAGTTTTTTCTATACTCGTTCTCCAATCCTTTCACGTATACGTTGTCTCCAGTAACTAATACAAACTCAGGTTTTTGCTGGTAAACCTGATAGGCAATTCCTGCTTGTTGGGGAGTTCCACCACCACAATCTCCAAATACTACAAATTTGGTTTGTTGTTTCTTAGTACGTGTAGTGAACGAATTTTCAGCGATCGACTTTCCGTTTAAAGAAACTTTATAGGTATACGAAGCATCGAATTTTAATCCGCTTAAGGTAGCGCGATATAGAAACGTGGTTTTGTTCTTTAAGAATAATTTTGAAGCGGATGCCTTGGCTACTGCCATTTTTTGTCCGGGCGTATTTAAGGAATACTCTACTTTAAAGTTTCCCTGGATACTATCTGTTTGCCAAATCAATACCTTTTGTTCCTTGGAAAGTGTAGACGCATTGCCAGGTTGAAGGTAGGGCGGTACAAGAAGGGTTTGACTAGTAGCTGAAAGGCTAACCAGTACCAATACAGAAAGTACGATTCTTCTAGTCATTATAGTAAAAAATTTAACGTTCAAATTGATCGCAAGATAGTCAAGTATAAGAAAAAAGTATGCCATGAATGTAACCTTTCGGAAGCTGGAATTACGAGGGCGGATCAGGTCTATCACCGGTCATCAATACCCCTTCATTCTGGTTGCCAGAAGCATTCCAAGTTAGTATATTTGAAGCTATGCCATCTGTGATTTCGGGATATGAATATGACATTTTTGTTTCATACCGCCATAAAGATAATAGGAGTGCTTCGGGGCCATCATTAGCTCAGGGATATCAGGTAAGTAATGGATGGGTTACTGACTTTATAAGCGATCTGCGAAAGGAACTGGAGAGCACATTCAAGGAAGATATCTCAATCTATTTTGATTCCAATCCACATGACGGATTGCTGGAGACTCATAATGTGGATAAAAGCCTGGAAGGGAAATTGAAGGCTGTCATTTTCATACCAATACTTTCTCAAATTTATTGTGATCCGAAAAGTTTTGCCTGGCAACAGGAGTTTTGTGCTTTTAACAGAATGGCACAAAATGATTCGATAGGTCGCGATATAAAATTAAGGGATGGGAATGTTGCCAGCAGGATCTTACCAGTCACTATTCACAATTTGGATCCGGAAGACCGCAGCCTGTTCGAGTCCGAATTGAACTCCAAGCTTCGTTCCATTGATTTTATTTTCCGGTCGCCCGGGGTTAATCGCCCGTTGCGCCCGGATGATAAAAGACAGGACAACGCCAATAACCTTTTTTATCGCGATCAGATCAATAAGGTTGCTAATGCAATTAAGGAGATAATCAATGCAATAAAATACCCGGGCCGCAGCTCAGATGTGTATGAGGATTCTGCCGAAGAGGAGATACCAAAAGTAAGCCGGGCAGAAGCAGACAAAAAGAAATCTGAACAGAGTCTGATCGAAAAGTCTTTGGCAGTGCTTCCTTTTGTAAGCCTGTCACAAGATCCTACACAGGAATATTTTGCCGATGGAATTACCGAAAATATTCTGATACAACTTGCGGGAATACCTCAATTACGGGTGATCTCCAGAACCTCGGTGATGCGCTATAAAAAGACAACTAAAACAGCACCTGAAATAGCCACCGAATTGGGTGTGAAATTTATTCTTGAAGGAAGTGCACAGGCTCATGGAAAGAAGGTTCGAATTAACGTTCAGCTGATTGATGCCTTGAAAGATCAGCATCTATGGTCCAAGGTTTTTGTGGAAAGTATGGATGATATTTTTGAAATTCAGAACAACGTAGCCGAGGTGGTTGCGAAAGAATTGATTTCATCCTTTAGTCCAAAGCAAAACGAAAAGCTTAAAGAAATTCCAACAAAAAATCTGGAGGCCTATGATTTGTTTCTGAAAGGAAGGCATGCTTTTAATCAATGGAGTGTGGATGGATACCGAACGGCATCCGAATATTTCAAGCAAGCTATTGCCAAAGATCCTGAGTTTAAACAGGCCTATTCATACCTCGCCAGTTCTTATTCTGCCCGAATGTCATGGAACGGAGATCTTTCTCCGGAAGAGGCAAGATCGAATATAGAAATCTATTTAAATGAGGCCTGGAAGCGTGGACCTTCAGACAATGATTATCTCACAAAGGCTTTTGTGGAATTTTTTATTGCCAAGGATTTTCAAACCTCTGAAAAATTACTACTTCAGGCCATTGAATTAAGTCCGAATAATGCTAACGTACTCTATACGTATAGTTATTTGCTTAATACGATGGGGCGGCACGAGGAAGCTGTAAACGTAGTCGATCGCGCGAAAGCGATTGATCCATTAACCGTTGCCTACTTTAATTATCAAATCATCAATTTGTACTTATTGAAACGCTATGAGGAAGCGATCAGCACCATTCATGAGGCGCTGCAATTGTATCCAACGGTATTGCGATTTTATGATTTTCTTGGCCGGGTTTATTTAACTATTGGTAAGTATGCAGAGGCAGAGGAAGCCTTGCTTACCGGGATGCGAACCTCAAAGATAAAACCCCCTTCCATGATTGCCTATCTGGTAGGGGCCTATGCAGGATTAAAAAATGAGACGAAGGCAAAAGAATTGACCAATGAATTGATTAAGCGCAGTGAGGCAAACGAAAAGGGGGTTAACGTTTACCTGGTGCATGCATTTAATGCACTGGGTGATGTTGACGCGGCAAAGAGCTGGTTGGATAAGGCGTGGAAAACCAATGATATCGACTTAATCTGGTGGCAGGTTGATCCGCTTTTGAAAAGCCTTAGAGACTCCTTGCCTAATGGGGGAGTAAAATCAAGAACACCTGATTTTGCAGCCGCTGAAAAGCATATTATGGACTTGCTGGAGAAGGAAATGCCCAACCTTCAATATCACAATATTGATCATGTCTATGATGTTCTTAACGCTTCGCTGGTGATTGCGAAAACAGAGCGACTCAAGGAAGATGAAATCCCATTGCTTAAACTGGCGGCCCTGTTTCATGATGCAGGATTCATTCATTCGCCTAAGAACCATGAGGCCAAAGGAGCGGAGATGGCCAAAGAAATATTGCCAGCGTATGGGTTGAGCGCTGAACAGGTAGAGACCATTGCGAACATGATCAAGGCAACCCGCATTCCACAATCTCCTGCTACACAGCTTGAGAAAGTTCTGTGCGATGCTGACCTCGATTACCTGGGCCGTGACGATTTCTATGAAATAGGCGGCCGTCTTTTGGAAGAATTAAAGGAGCAGGGTGTGGTAGAAACTGAGCGGGAGTGGAATCTTGTACAAAAGACTTTTCTGGAGTCTCACCGCTATCATACTAAGTTTAGTAAAGAGACCCGTGAGAATAAAAAGCAACAACACCTGGAAGAAATCATCTCAAAGTTCAGACGTTGATTTTGCGAATGCTAAGCAGATTGCAATATCGGTTTGTTAATTTTGCTTTCTACGAAATACATATCGACCTCCCCAATATTTTTGGCAGAAATCTTTCCCCTGTATAAGCATTGGTAATGCTCACTGATAAGATGATACGTAGAGGCTGAGATATTTACTTTTCCAGGCTCTCCATTTGATTCCATCCTGCTGGCAATGTTGACGGTGTCGCCCCAGATATCATAGGCATATTTCTTTTTCCCCACCACACCGGCAACCACAGGACCTGTGTGGATACCGATTCTCAATTCCCACCCGGCTATTCCAGTTATATTCTTTTCACGTTGTCGCTTTTCCATATACGCCTGCATGGCCAAAGCTGCATTCACGGCATCTAATGGGTGAGTATCATTTACGGTTGGAATACCCCCTGCACACATATAGGCATCTCCAATAGTCTTAATTTTTTCGAGATTGTATTTTCCCATGATCTCGTCAAACGCCATGAAGTAATCGTTAAGTTCGGCCACCAATTCAATAGGGGTTAGATTTCCGGCTATGGTTGAGAACCCTTTGAAGTCAGTGAAAAGAACAGTCACGTTATCATAGAAGCGGGTTTTTGCATGCCCGTTGGATTCCAATTCCCTGGCTGTTTCCTCGGGTAGGATATTGAGTAGCAATTCCTGCGACCGATCCCGTTCGTCTTTAATAATCTTATTAGTCTTTCGTACGTACCGGTACCGGTTATAAAATCCAGCAACCACCAGGATTAAGAGAAATCCCGTAATGACAGCGGCATAGTTAAGTATCCGCTGGCGTTGAATAGTAGCTTCCTTTAATGCTTGGTCTGCTGTTAATAAATTGATCTCAGCCTCTTTTTTGCCTAATTCAGAATTGAATTCTGATTGTTGGTTCTTTTTATCATTATCAACAACATAAAGCGTATCCTTTATGCTGCTATACAACGTATCGTACGTATAGGCTTTCTTGAATTCCCCTATTTTGGCATACGCCCTGGCCAATCCATTATAGGCATCTTTTAGTTGCTGTTTGGCATCAATTTCCTTAGCGATCGTTGCTGCCTGACGATAGAAGTCAATGGAGACTTGATAATTGCTTTTTTTGTTTTGGGCTGAGGCAATACCGAGAAGACTTTGCGTGATTTCCAATTTTCCATCCAACTTCCGGGCAATCTCAAGGGCTCTGTTGTGGTACATAAGTCCCTGTACAAAATCTCCCTGCTCAACATAAATTTCACCTAATAGATTGAGTGGGAACGTAGCATCGATGGTTCCCCGATATATTTCTAAAGACTCATCAAGATAAAAGATAGCAGAGTCATAGAGCCTTTTTTTCTTATAGATTTCACCAATATTCATAGAGACCGTTCCTTCACCCAATTCATTGTTAATTTTGCGAAAGATGGGTAAGGCTCTTAGGAAATACTCCAACGCTTTATCACGGGTATCGTCTTTGTTGTTGTAGACACTACCAATTCCATTGAGCGCAGTGCCAATACGGAGTGAATCATTCAATTCTTCACCAATTTTTAAAGCCCGAAAGTGAAAATCAATTGCCTTGGTACCTTCACCGGCATTGAAATAGGTAGAACCCAGGTTGGTAAGAATATTGGCTACACCCGATTTAAAGCCAAGCGAGTCAAATAGTCTTAATGAGTTTTGAAATTGTATAGCGGCATTCCGGTTGTCAGATAAATAATAATATCCGAGGCCTATTGCTTTGTACGCATAGGCTTCGCCTTTATAATGGATTTTTTTTGCGAGTTGTTGAGCTTCCACTCCATATCGTACAGCTTCCTTTGGATCTTCCGTAAGGTATTGGTTACTCAACAAAATAAGATTGTTAACCTTTAGTGAGTCGTCCGGCTGTTTGGCAATGGTTTCTTTGAGCTTTTGAATTTCGTAGGTCTGTGAAAGTCCGGGTATTGCCAGAAGTAGCAGTGATATAACGAAATAGTTTTTAGCGCTCACGATTTAAAGAATACTGTATCTTTTAAAGTTACAAATGATTTCAGAATTAGGGAATTTTATTTGCAATGAAACAAAAAAAGGATGAAGGCCAGCCTTCATCCTTTTACTTGATTTGGTAAAGTAGTTATTCTTTAAATGCCTTCACCACTTTTACTCCCTGAGGCTGAGCAATTTTGATTATATAAAGCCCTTTATTCATTTCAGAAAAATCAATTTCCAACTGATGCCCATCGCGGTTCCAGGTAGCCCTTACAGGATACATTTTACCAATTTGATCAACAATTTGGATTGCTGAAGATTCGGGTTGTACCGTCATTCCGCTTATTGAGATATTGATTCGATCGATTACTGGATTCGGATAAGCAACAATGGATTCACCAATTTGCTCAGCCAAATTTAGATCTTCGCGCTTAGAAGATGTCCCAGCGATACGGGCGTTGTCCTGACAACGGACTGACGTGGTGCTCGCTTGTGCAGTCAAAGTGGTCTTCTTGGTAAAGAAATAACTACTCACAGTCCATGTTAGCGGGCTGCCATCAAATAGAATATCAAATTGACCGCCACCGGCTTCAAATAATTGAGGAATTTGTCCGGAATAAGATCCAGTACTTTCCAAATAGTTATTAGATCCTTCTGCAATATAAACAGCAGACCAGTTGTCGTTTGTGTATTCAAAATGAGCTTTGTATCTCAATCCGGGAGTGTCTCGAGGTAATTCTTCAACACACCGTAACACAGGCGTAATTGCTCTGGCAGTTAACCTATTGGGGTTAACATAAAGGGTTCCGTTCTGATATTCAACTTCGTAATTGGAAGGATTGTTAAGGCGTAAATTATAGGGTACAATCGTGTAGATACCTGCCAGATTAATATTGCCCGTTATTCTATAGGAGGGACCTCCCGAAACCGCTGAACTCCTTGTGTCACCATTCACGAATCCGGTAATGGTAGAAGTGAATGTTGGAATGTTAAAACACTCAATCACTACATCGTTAGCTTTAACCACCAGTAAGGCCTTGGTAATTTCAAGTTCACCATTCATTAGATTAGCGAAGAAATAGTTATTGTCAAGGCCACCAGTAAGTGTAATTGGATAAACACCTACCGGACTGGAAATGCTTGCAAGACTGCTTGCTACGGGCACCTGATCAAGATCCGATGCAGTATCATCGTTCTTGAAGCCAGCATAAGATACCGTAAAGGAGGGGTTATTAGTTCCATAGGATCTGATCTTATTATCCGCGGTTGCAATCAAAGGTGCCTTCTCAACAGTTAATGTTCCGTTGATATAGCTAAACTCATAATTGTTGTCGACTCCATTGGCAGGAATAATCTCATAGGTGCCTGCATGGCTAACATTTGAAGCGATACTGGATGCCGATGGGGCAGTTTCAAAATCAAGGATAGAGTCTTCGTACTTAAATCCTGAATAAGTAATTGTGAATTCAGGATTGACCTCGCCATATATTTTTGATTTGTTTTCAGCCGTCACGCTTAGTGCAGCCTTTTCAATCATATAGGTGGCTGTGTTATACGTTATGTTATAATTACTTAATACCTGAACCGGACTTACGACCGCACTGATCGTATAAGCGCCAGCAGTTTCACCTGCACTTCTGCTGTAGGATGCCACTACTTCGTCAGCTTCCAGGAAGCCTGACAATATCCCGGTAAACGGAAGGTCTGTTTCTCCATATGTTTTACTTGCCGCAGTCGGAGTTACAGAGGCTTCTTTCACATTAATCGTGAAGTGAGCTGTATCATAGGTAATGTTATAATTACTTAATACTTCTGCCGGACTTAATGCAGCACTGATTATGTAAGGTGAGCTTATTACTGTCTCGCCCTCAGTTCTGCTGTATGTGGCTGTTACTGCATCAGCTTCCAGGAAGCCTGAAAGATTACCGCTAAGAACAGGATCTGTATCGCCATATATCTTGCTTACCGCAAGGGGTGTAACGGATGCTTCTTTTGCATGGATCATGAAGTGAGCCGTGTCATAAGTAATGTTATAATTACTCAATACTTCTGCCGGACTTAACACAGCACTGATGATATAGGGTGATCCTATTACTGTCTCGCCCTCCGTTCTGCTGTATGCGGCTGTTACTGAATCAGCTTCTATAAAGCCGGTAAGTGTTCCGCTAAAGTCAGGATCTGCACTGCCATAAATTTTGCTTGCAGCGATTGGGCTAACCGATGCTGCTTTCGTATTGATTACTAAGGTGGCAGTTGTATCAGTAGCTAGGTAATTACCATTACCGACAAAGGTAGCCGCTGCCAGATAGGTGCCAGCGTTTACCGGTGCCAATGAAGAAGGGCCATATGTTGTTTCTCCAGTACCCGTGTACACGAAGGTTACCACAGGAGTCAATACATCTAATACCCCGCCTACACCATAAGCAAAACCGGTGGCTGCTTTGACAGTCCCGTCATATTCAAATTCTCCTCCAGTCAAATTGATGGTTGCAGTAGCCTTGTTAACCCGTAAGGCTCCATTAACGGGATTCACGATATAATTTTCAGATTCGCCAGGTTGAAGTTCTGTAGAGATCAACTCTACGATAGGCTTAATCTGATAAAGACCAGCATCAACAATTCCTGATCCTTTCGTTAAACCCTGGCTATCGATCAGTTCATACCGGATCGTATCGATGGTCGATTCCTCATCATCCACATACTTAAATCCAGTTACTGTGCTACTGTAATGAGGTTGTTCATCACCATAGGTAATTTCTGCATCATGGCTCGTTACCGTAAGTGTATCCTGCAGGATAGTGAGCGTTCCGGTACCATAACTGATATCAAAATTGGTTGAGAGCTCAGTAAGGAATGCTCCCGGAACAATGTAATGGGTGCCTGCAGTAGTTCCCGTTACCATATTGATAGAGATAAGTGAGTCAAGTTCGTAGAACTCTTCACCTTCTTCGATAATAGGAGGATTATCATTAAAGATATCCAACGAATCGATAATTACAATGGCATCTCTGTTGGTGGAATCACTGTCAGAACCCACCGTTTCACTATTAACAAGTGCTCGTGAATAGTTGACCAGGGATCTTGAGTTGACCAATGAGCGTGAATAATTCACAAGAGACCTCGAGTAGTTCACAAGGGAACGTGAGTTCACTAATGATCTGGAATTGACTAATGCCCTTGAATAATTCACTAACGACCGGGAGTTAACCAACGATCTCGAATAAAGTGTGATCATTTCCGCTGTATCAGGATTTACCTGGTAGTCAAAAATTGATTGCTTATCAAAATCTACAACATAGGTTGTATCAACTACGGGAGTGCTATTCACCAGTGAACGGGAATAATTGACTAATGAGCGCGAATTTACAAGTGACCGTGAACTTGTCAGAAAGCTTAGATTACGCAAATCAGAATTCACCAATGAACGGGAGTTTACCAACGACCTGGAATCTACTAAGGCTATAGCGTTTTCAGCAATGATGGCTGTGTGGTCGGCCTTAAGTGTGTTAAGTAATGCCTCAGGGTCTTCTACGTTTGAAGAATCAAATTCATAATGGAAAGTAATCCGATTGTCGAACTTCTCTCCAAATTCCGCTATTAGATTATTAGGAATAATCTTCAATGGCATTTTTTCGATGGTGAGAAAGCCATTTACAAATGTGTAATCATACAATTCCCGATAGGAAATGTCAGGTTGAGCACTAACATAAATAATGTAATCGTCTGTGTTAGTTAATGCATTTACGGAGTCGGCTGCTTTAATTTGAAGCGTGGCTAGCCCTAGCATATCAGCAGTTAGTGTATCTCCGTCCACAACCCATTGACCGGAAAATTGGAGTGTATCGGCAGTCAATGTATCACCGTCTAATAAAACAGTTGCTGTAAATCCTGGTAGTACTTCACCATACTTTTTCTTCTTATTATGGGCAATGACTGTGACATGCTTTTTAGCAATATTTCTGAAAAAGAGAGAATCCGATCTGCCGCCATCACTCACGGGTCCTGGTGCTATGGATGGGGTTAACACCTGAATAGGTGGATTACCCGTAAATTCCGGGATTGTTGCTTCAACGGATGTTGAGTTAATGAAAGCTGTTTGTAACGTATCACCCCGGAAAAGAACTTTCGATGAATCGGTTAGATTTATCCCATTAACTGTTAACACGAAGGTGGTGTCTCCAGGGGTTATCCGGGCTGTGTCATAATTTAGCGCAGTAATTGTTGGTCTTGGATTAGCAATTGTCAATAAGGATAAATCTGCCTGGATAAAACCAGCTCCGGATTTATAATCAAACCCAGGATCGTGCATGTTTTTTGCAGATCCTTTTAACACCTCGCGTATATCTTCTGGTGTATAGGTGGATCCGTTGTAATACTTGGCACGAGCTTCCTGTAAAAGTGCGGCAACAGCAGCTGCATGAGGTGCGGCAGCGGAAGTTCCAAAGAAATTATAAAAAACCGGATTGATATCCTTTCCAGCCGGTAAATCCAAATCCACATTAAGACCGCCCAGGGTAACGGTGGTATTAACCCCATTGGGTGCAATAACATCGGGCTTATTTCTATCCTCACCATTGATGAGCGATCCACCAATAGACGAGAAAGAGGCTACACTGAATTCTTCTGCACCTTCAGGGCGTTTATAATCAAATGCTTCAGTATTACTATATAAAACGGCACCCACGGTGATGGCACCTTTTGCATTGGCTTGTCCAACAATGGTAGAGGAGTTTGTGTTGTGTTCATTGAAAGTAAGTTTATCGCCACGGAAAACAATGTATTTGAAATGTACATTATCTGTTCCCGCGGCTCTTACGATCATGATATTCGTGGCCGTATGTGCATTCACAGTAAAAGGCAATACTTCAATAGGGTCGCCATTAAGGTTATTGCGATTAAATCCAAAGAGGGTTGCACCGGTATCATTTGTTAAATAAATATCGAGATCGTTTTGTGTTCCCGTTGATTGGCCAAGGGAATAAATAGGATCTTCCCATTGTAAAACAATGGTATATGTACCGGGTCCAAATTCACCGGGTTCAACTGTTATACTTTGGAAGATATCTCCATTGCTATAATCGTGAGCCATTCCGGTTATTCCCTGCGGGGCCGGAGCTGGCGAAAAATATCCCTCATAGGCTTTGCTTCCAAAATTCCCGGCTGCTGTAAAATAAGCAACCCCTTTTTTGGTGACTGTATCTACGGCTTGCGCTACTTTACCATCCTGAAAAAATGGTTCGGTAATGTAGGTGATGTCATCTACGATAATGTCACAAGAATCCTTTTGTAATTCTTTAATCCCTTTGGCAAAATCACTGGCACTGATAACACCGGTGCGAAATGCAAGTTTAGCATCCGGTGCAATGTCGTGGATGATTTGCATCATCGCCCGGCCTTCATCAATACCACCAAAGGGAGAGTCCTTCAGTACTTTAACATCGGCAGGTAAGTCATTATTAATTACATTGGCAAGTGCGGGATTGCCAGGCTGCTTATTGTAACTATCTGATAAAACCCCCACTTTAATTCCCTTCCCGCTTAAGTTATATCCTAACCTTGCCAGATCTGCCCGCATGGCAATATCGCCTTTGGTTTTGGTCACCCCGGTAATCACATCTTCATTTTGTACAGGAGGGTAAGCAGGGCGCACATAGTTGATGAGGCTTGGTAATTCATTCAAAGAAGGAAGATTAGCAATAGGAAAGAATCCGGTGATGATTAGCGAACTTCCATCGTTATCAAAATCAGAATCCAGCAAGCCATAGGCCGGCTCTCTTAATAAGTTCAATAGGGAATCATACTTACCCACTATTGAGATTACTTCAATGAGTACTAAATCATCTGAAATCTCATAAATAACATCCGTACTATCTGTATTTTCAGGATCAAAATTCTCCGAAAGCGAGAATAATTCTGAACCAATAAGGTCAGGTATTTTTCCTTCGGTGGGGGGTGTGTAATAAGGGCAGATTTCTGAATAGGTAATCACTACTTCGTCACTGGCATCACACGCAAGAGCAGAGGTAGTAGAAAAATTATCCTTCACAACAACGGTATACGTGGTACTGACCGGGGTTGCTATTGAAATACTGGCTCCGGTACCTACCGATGCATTATTAGCAAACCATTCAAAGGTATACGAGCCGGTTCCACCGGTAGCCGTTGCCGAAAGCACTGCCACATTGTTTTCGAAACAGACTGTTGCATCGGCACCGGCATTAACTGAAAGCGGTTGATTCACATTAACCACTACCACATCGCTTGCAGAACAGGCAGAGCCATTTAAAGTTGTTGTCGTTACGGTGTAGGTTGTCGTTGTTTCCGGGGCAACTGAAATGGATTGAGTGGTTGCTCCATTGCTCCAGGCATACGAGTAGGGCCCTGCGCCACCGGTTACTGTAGCCGTTAGTGTAACGGTATTGGCATCAGCACACACGTTGACATCCATGCCGGCATTAACCACAATCGGGGTATTATTCAGCGTAACCAGGGCAACATCCGTTGCTGTGCAGCTACCGGAAGTTACCGTTAAGGTATACGTTCCAGCGGTGTTGACAGTTGGTGTGGCCGAATTAGCTCCGGATAGAATATTTCCACCATTGCTTGCTGTCCATGAATAGGATACACCTGGGGTTGTGGACGATCCATTGAGTTGTACCGAAGTTGCTGAACAGGTAATCACTTTATCAGCTCCGGCATTTGCATTAGGAGTTGTACAGGTTTGAAAGGGCGCATAAACAACGGTAACACCACTCTGTACATTTACCTGGGTTCCGCTCCAGAGTGCTCCGGTAATATCAGTGGCTCCTGTTCCTGAGCCCACATTAATAGCGGCATAGGGAGCCCATACTGTTCCAAGCCATTCTGATTTTGACCCGGTGGATCCATTAGCAATATCAAAGGCATATTTTGAGGAGCCTAATCCTGTTCCATGTACTTCTGTAAAAATGCGATTGGCGCTTCCACCATTAATAATGCTTACGCTAAGCTTGCTCAGCTTAACATTATTATGCACATAAATTAAAATTGTACCGGTTGGGTTGTTCTGAAAATCAAATACAAAACTGTTGTTGTTCGTATTTTCAATTTTGTCAAGTATATAAACCCCCGTGCCTTTAAAAGTTAAAGTCTTGTTTCCTGGCAGCTTAATATCATCATAACCACCCGGTGTTATAGTTCTGGTGGTGTTTATATCTGCCATCTGCGGATAGGGTGGGAATGGAGTAACAGGGGGCAAGGATGGAAACACAGGAAGGGTAGGAGCACCTACAACATTTCCCCCAGCCGGAGCCGGGCCTGAGTAAGTTGTTCCAGAAGGATGAGTAACTTTTCCACTAACAGTTCCACCGCTTACGATAATGTTTCCACTAACATCGATATTTCCACCCAAATTAGCATTGGAGCCAACCGAAAGAATGGTTCCGGTTTTGAAGGGTACGTTAGAGGCTGCAATTTTACCTGATACGCTATTACTATTTGCAAGGGCTATGGTTCCCTTACTGAAAACATTTCCTGTAATACTTACCGTGCCTGTGGTCTTAACGAGGTTTAAACTTCCGATAGTACCTCCATTTACATTAGAAGAGCTTCCGAGTTGAACTGCATAGCCCGGGCTGCCACAGGATGAAGTTCCCGCACCACCCGCACCCGAGAACAACACAAAATCAGACATCTGAAGTTGCTGGGTTTGCTGGCCCAGAGCAAGGGTTGGGGTTAAGAAGAGCAACAAGATACCTAGTTTGTGAAAATGGAAATTTTCACGCAGCCAACTAGAGATTACCTTTTTCATTTTGGGTTGAGGTTTGGGAGATTTAAGTGAGTACCGTAATAGTGTATGTAAGGATGGTGTACTTGATTTAAATTAAATGTCAACTTAATTATATAATATGGAGTTGCTGATTGGGACAGGACGGACGGGTGTAAAAATTGTCCGAATTAGATAATTCCTTATCAAACCGGAACTGGAACTATAACACTGTTTTTTCATAGCGATTCAGGTTGGTGCATAGAGGGGTCATAGCTCGAATAATATCAAAAAACAGTCTGATCCAATGTAAGAATAGTGTAATATACTTATAAATGGACAAATCTGAACCAAAGTAACTGCTTGTCGATACAATTGTTAGTTTGGCCGGTATTTAGACAAATAATCCTCAATTTCACTAAAAAATGAGAAGCCATGAATACAAGCCGTAATGCACTGCTGAGCTGTTGGGTGTTGATTTTTACCTGTTTTTCGGGTGTTTTATCTGCACAACCTGATCAGTTATTTGGCCTGGAGGACGTCCTTGAGCTAACAATTTCCGGAGACCTAGGGGGTCTTATGAAGGATCGGGGAAACGATCCCCAATATCATTCCCTCACTCTGTCCTATAAAAATGCAGACAATCCGGTATCAATTCCGGTTAAGATTAAAGTGCGGGGGCATTTTCGAAAAGCTAAGGAAAACTGTACCTATCCACCCTTATTATTAAACTTCTCTAAGGAAACTCAAAACACACTTTTTGAGGGCCAGGATAAATTGAAATTGGTAACCCCTTGCCGGGGCGATAAGTATGTGGTGCGCGAGTACCTTGTGTATAAACTGTATAACCAATTAACCCCCAGGAGTTTTAAGGTGCGGCTAGTGAGGGTGACCTACGAGGACCAAGGTTCGAAATCAAAAAAGATTGAGCCCCTTTATGGAATGCTCATCGAGGATGAGGAGCAAATGGCTAAACGAAACAATTCAGTTTCAGTGGTGGGAAAACTGGTGCGCCCGGATCAAACTCAGCGAAATGATTTTTTGAACATGGCCGTGTTTGAATATATGATTGGCAATACGGATTGGTCGGTGCAGTATCTTCAGAATGTAAAACTGATCGCCAGCGATTCCTTATCAATCCCGTCAACAGTGCCTTATGATTTTGATCATGCCGGCATTGTCGGGGCTCCCTATGCACTACCTGCAGCTGAGTTGCTGATGTCATCCACCAGGGAAAGAAGGTACCGGGGATATTGCATTCAGGATATGAGTCAGTTTACCGATGTGATTGCCAGGTTTAATCAGAAAAAAGATGATTTCTATAAGGTATATACCAGCAATACGATCCTGGAAGAAAGCTATTTGAAATCCACGGTTAAATTTCTGGATGACTTTTACAAAACGATTAATGATCCGAAGCGACTTAAAAATGAATTTCAATACCCATGTAATCCCGATGGAACGGGTAATGTGGTGATCCAGGGACTGAAGAAGAATTAGTATCTTGTATTTAAATAGAATAGGGGCTACCTAATTATGCAGAGCACCGGAGCAATCTATACTAAGCACCGGAGCAATCTATACTGTCTAGTCCTGAAATAGCTTGACAGGTTTTACAACCCAAAATGAAAATGGAAGATGTAAAACATGATCAACAG
>JBGASB010000013.1:0-88014 GCA_044229915.1 Cyclobacteriaceae bacterium | reverse complement strand
GAAACGGTTACCCACTTACCCACAAAATTTACTACAACTACTACAATTTTAAAATGATGATTTGAATCTAAAGGTTGGCACCAATACCTCAATGAAAAACAAAAAAGTTGATGGATATATAGTAAAGCAAAAGTCTCCTCAAAAAGAGGTTTGTAAAAAGCTAAGGGAAATTATTTTTAAATCATTTCCTGGTATAAAAGAGGAAATGAAATGGGGAGTTCCAACATATGCTGAGGGTAAATATTATTTCGTTGCACTAAAAACTCATGTCAATTTGGGCTTTTCAATAAAAGGATTGTCAAAAGATGAAATCGCTTTATTTCAAGGTACTGGAAAAACAATGAGAGTTATTGAAATTAGATCTGAAAAAGAAATTGATGAGACCGAAATAGTAAGGTTATTAAAACTAATTCAGAAGAAATAATTACTTCTGTGGAAACCCATTTATTGTACTAGCCCCCATAAGTTGGACAGAATTTGACGGTTTTATCCGGCAGTGATTGGGGATGCGGAGAAACAGGGTTTACTTTCAGTGATCCCTTACGGGAGAGGCTAACATCAAATCCCTGCTGACTCGCTTCACTCGCATCACTTTTGTTTTTACGCTTATGCAAAGGCATAGCCTTGCAACGCTCAAAACAAAAGTGATTGACAGCAGGGATTTGATGTGCGGAGAAACAGGGATTACTTTCAGTGATCCCGTACGGGGGTAGGCTAATCCCCAATCACTGCCCTCGCTTCACTCGCATACATTTTGTTTTTTCGTTTACCAGGCAAGCCTGTACACGCTCAAAACAAAATGTATTTATCCCGCAGTGATTGGGGATGCGGAGAAACAGGGATTCGAACCCTGGATACCCTTGCAGGTATAACGGTTTTCGAGACCGTCCCATTCAACCTCTCTGGCATTTCTCCGAAAGGCTACAAAAATAAAACACCCTCCTTGAAAAAAGAGGGTGTTTGAAATAATATTGTTATGTGCTCCTACTCGAAGCGAAGCGATTCGATCGGATCAAGTTTGGAAGCTTTGTGCGCAGGGTAATAGCCCGATAGCAGGCCTACAAAAATACAGATCAGCATCCCCACCATCATCCACAGCCACGGGACCACAAAGGCATCGATACCAATCGCTTTTGAGATCAGGTTGCCCACGATAATCCCGAGGATAACTCCTCCTATTCCTCCCAACAAGCATACCACGATGGCCTCAATCACAAATTGTTGTCTGATACGCAAGGGTGTTGCACCCAAAGCCTTCCGCACTCCTACTTCGCGGGTGCGTTCAGTAACTGATACCAGCATAATGTTCATCAGGGCAATCGAAGCCCCCAATAAGGTGATAAATCCTACTCCAAAACCACCAAATCTTAGTCCGTTCGTGATGCTCTCCAATTCCTGCGCAAGCGACTCACTCTTTTCTATTTCAAAAGAGTTGCCGTTCTCCACTCTGTCCTGGCGAATTTTTCGCATAAGTCCGGTGGCTTCACCCATCGCATAATCAACCTGCTTCGCATCCTGAATGCCTACCGTAAGCACATAGCGCAAGGGTTGCCCCGCAGCCATTTGATTGGCAACGAGGATTGGGATGATAACCATGTTATCGTAGTTGTTCTCTGACAGGTCTCCCTTCTCTTTCAAGAGGCCAATCACCTTAAACTGGGTTCCTTTAAATGAAATTTCCGTATTAACGGGTTTGGGGTTATCACCATATAAGGCTTGTGCAAGCTTATAACCAATCACAGCTACTTTGCTTCCATACTGGATTTCGAATCGTGAAAAATTTCTGCCTTCAAGAATATTTAATCCTTTGATGGCTATATACTCCTCATTAGCCCCCCGGATATCTACGTTGGGGTTTGTTTTCTGCGACCCGTGTTTCACTTCGGCCAGGTTGGTAAGGCGTGCCGACAAACTAACCGAGGATGGTATATTGTACTGCTCAACAAACTTTTGAACTTCTGACAGGGTAAGTCGGGGATACACCTTTTCCTTAACACCATCCTGGTTCGTGCCCCGGTTCCATTTCGAATACATATCAAATGTATTGACACCTAATGAAGAAAGACTCTCGGAAACTGAGTACTCGATGCCATCAATGGCGGTAAGAATTCCTACCAGCGAAGTAATGCCAATGGCAACGATGAGGGCGGTAAGTACTGAGCGCAACATATTGGCCTTCACTGATCTTAGCCCTTCCCGGATATTTTCTACTAAATTCATGCTGCTGATAGGTTTTTACGTACGAATTCGACTGTCCTGTTAAAACTAACTTCCAAAATTATATCTTTAAACGCTCTAAAGTGGAGACTTTTTACTGATTCTTTTGTTACAACAAGAAGCCAAATGAGTGGTTTAACGATGCGATTCTTCATTTTGTTTTTGTTTCTGACCCTTTCGGGCCGGGTTTTGGCCAATTCTATTTTCATTCCCATGGATGAAAAGCAGGCGAACCACTTGAAAGCCTATGGAATTGCCTACTGGATTCTGAAAAATGACATTGAGGTAGACTGGCTATTGAACTACCGGGGCGGGAGTTTTATGTGCACGTATAACCCCAAAATACAAAACGAGCTGGTGGTGCGCGGGGTTAGTTACGAGATCATTTCGGAGGCAAAAGTAAATGCGATTGTGTCGGAAATAGCGAGCCCGGCTGTGAATTACGATATCATGAAGTTGGAGAAATACCCACGCATTGCGGTCTATTCCCCTAAATCAAAACAGCCGTGGGATGATGCCGTAACCTTAGTGCTTTCCTATGCCGAAATTCCCTATGATGTGATCTTTGACGATGAAGTGTTAAATGACCTGTTGCCCAAGTACGATTGGCTTCACCTGCATCACGAGGATTTTACTGGTCAGTATGGAAAGTTCTATAGTAACTACGCCAATTTTCCGTGGTACATCGAACAGCAAAAAGAAGCCGAAGAAACCGCCCGCAGGTTTGGTTTTCATAAGGTGTCGCAGGCCAAATTGGCTGTTGTTAAACGAATAAAAGAATTTGTAGCAGGGGGTGGGTTTTTATTTGCAATGTGTTCGGCTACCGATTCGTACGACATAGCCCTCGCTGCCGAGGGGGTAGACATTTGCGAACGCATGTACGATGGCGATGCAGCCGATCCGCAGGCCCAGGAAAAACTCAACTTTGATAATACCTTTGCCTTCACCGATTTCCGCATCTCGCGCGATCCTTATCAATACGAATTTTCGGATATCGATAACAACTTCCCTGATCGCGGACTACGACAGGACAACGACTACTTCTCAATTTTTCAATTCTCAGCCAAGTGGGACCCCATCCCTACTATGTTAACACAAAATCATACGCGGGTTGTAAAAGGATTTTATGGACAAACAACAGGCTTTAAAAAACGGTTGATCAAACCGGATGTGGTGATCATGGGAGAAACAAGCGAGATCAAAGAAGCCAAATACCTGCACGGGATTTATGGCAAAGGGTTCTGGACTTTCTTCGGTGGTCATGATCCTGAAGACTATCAGCACACCGTGGGCGAAGAGCCTACCGATCTCAATCTGCATCCTAACTCGCCCGGCTTTCGCCTGATTTTAAACAATATCCTTTTCCCAGCTGCCAAAAAGAAAAAGCAGAAGACCTGATGGTGGGTGACGTTGTAAAATTAGCACCACACATTTTGGTAATCAGTATAACCCTGGGAGTGGTTGCTTGCAAAACCATATCCCACAGTCAGCATGATGATCCGGCAAAGAAACTTGCGATCAGCAAACTGGGAACAGATTTAGAAACCTTTAAAAGCCCACAGGGGGAATACTTTTTATTTGTGCAAAGGGTGAAGGATTTGTCAGCCAATCAAACTTCTAAATTTCTGGTTGTTCAAATAGCCAACCAGCAGGTAATGTTGGAGCAAAGTTTTAGGCCCGGGTATGTAAAATGGATAGGTGATACTACCATCGAATTTATTGATATGCCTGGCATTTTAAAGAAGAATGAAGATCTTGGTGATTACAAGAAAATAATTGACCTAAGGCTTTATAAAAAATAGTTCATGAAGTTCAGACTTTGGGTGTTAATTCTTTTGTCAGTTTGCACCGGAATTTTATGGGTGTTCAATATCTTGTCCAATAAGGTTGTCGTAGAATATGCCCCCGGGGAGTTCAATGGACCTGAACAATTCGCTTTACTCCATCGGGCCATACGCACCCCGGAAGATGCCATAGCTCCTCAATATGAAAGAGGTTTTATTTTGCGTGAGCTTAGCAAGGCCAAAGCCAACTCAGCAAGAAGGCGATCCGTTGCCCGCACTCAATCAAACGGGGTTCTTGAATGGAAAGAACGTGGCCCGGCCAACGTACCAGGTCGAACCCGGGGGCTACTCGTAGATCCAGACGACCCAACCAAAAACACGTGGTTTGCTGCCTCGGCCGGTGGCGGTGTTTGGAAAACTACCAATGCTGGAAATTCCTGGAATCTTCTTACACCTGATCTAACAAATCTTGCTACTACTGTACTGGCTATGGCCGAGTCCAATCATGATATTATTTATCTGGGCACAGGCGAAAGTTTCGGAGGACTTGTAGGAATCCGTGGAAATGGAATGTTTAAGTCGACAACCCGGGGGCAAAGCTGGAGTTATCTCTCATCCACAATCGATTTTTCAGACATTAACCGAATTGTTGTTAATCCAAACGATGCCAACCATGTAGTTGCTGCAACCGTCACGGGAATTTTCAGAACAACTGACGGTGGGGATTCATGGCAGCAGGTATCGACTCTTGAAGGTGTTGAAGATCTGAAAGCAACCCCCGGAAATTTTAACATTCAATATGCAAGTCAAAATGGTGTTGGTATTATAAAATCAACGGATGCCGGGACCACCTGGACATTATCAAATGCCGGCATGAGCCCCTCCGGCAGAATTGAAATTGCCATCTCCCCGGTAAACCCCAATCGCATTTTTGCTTCTGCGCAAGGCACACTGGCTGGATCCCAATCCGATTTATATGTATCCAACGATGCGGGTGTGAGTTGGTCTGTGGTCAATGTAGCATTCAATAATTCGGCTGTTGATTTTCTGGGCGGCCAGGGTTGGTATGACAATACGATTTTGTGTGACCCGTTTAATTCAGATGTTGTTTATTTCGGGGGGGTGAGTCTTTTTCGCACGCAACTCGAGTCAGGATCAAGCGCTGTTAATAGCTTCTCAATCGAAGAAGAAAATACTTCCTTTCTTACCCTGGTAAATTTCGGTGCTGCTTTCTCAGGTGGTCGTTTGGCAATTGGCCCGCTGGCCAATGCATCGGTGGAGTTACGATTTGGTTCTGGCAAAAGTCAAAAGGCTCATCGTTTTCTTACCCCCGTAGGAGCAACCTCCGGGGTGCCCGATGTTAGCTACAGTTATGCTGATTATGTAGATGTACCCTTTGAGGTTTGGGACATTACCAACAACAAACAATTAATGGTTTCCTTTCGGGATCAGGATCGCAATGGGCAATTCAACCTGCTGCCACAAAATACGGATGGAGAGGCTACGGTTCAGAGTCGTGAATACATTTATATCAATAACCTGGAATACAATCCTGTTAATCCTTCTTCGGGCATTGCCACAGCAGGTGGTCATATTTTTCAAAAGATGTACTTCTTTTGGCCTGTATTAGCAGCTGGAAAAAACTGGCCGGCAGACATAGTGGATTCAAAACTCAAAATCAATTTTAGTTCGCTACCCAAACAAAATGCAACCACCAATCCCGTAGCCGATGCCTATGGTCAGTTTGATGGCAAGAATCGATTTGTAACCTTCGGCAGCGATGTACATCCAGACCATCATAACCTGGTGGCCATTCCTATGTCAGCGACAACCTATAGAATTTTAAATGCCAGTGATGGTGGAATATTTGTATCCAACACATCAGCTACTCCGGGCATTAATCAGGGAGAATGGATCATGGCTGGACGCACCTATAATACCAGTCAATTTTATGGTGCCGACAAGCGACCTGGATTCGATGAATACTTTGGAGGTATGCAGGATAATGGAACCTGGAAATCTCCAGGCGGGATTAATGCTTCCCAAACTACAAACTATCAGTTTAGTATTGGTGGCGATGGTTTTGAAGTAGTCTGGCATAAGCTTGACGATAAGAAACTTATAGGCGGCTCGCAAGGAAATAATTTTAGGAAATCTGTGGATGGTGGTGTCAGCTGGACGGTGGCAACCAGCGGCCTATCAGGTACACATCCATTTGTTTCAAAACTCGCCAATTCAAAAGACAACCCGGATGTTCTTTTCACGTTATCTTCAGCCGGTGTCTTTCGTTCATCCG
Source organism: Cyclobacteriaceae bacterium (assembly GCA_044229915.1). GTDB lineage: Bacteria > Bacteroidota > Bacteroidia > Cytophagales > Cyclobacteriaceae > ELB16-189. The sequence goes on along the minus strand of JBGASB010000013.1, from coordinate 81,717 downwards.
ACTTTGGTACTTCCTGGATATTGACACCTATCATCGATAAATGGGGTTCAACTTCTTTGATGGATGTAGAAGTATCGCAGGCCAACGCAAATATTATCTGGGCCGGTAGTGGTATGGTAAGCACAGGCGATGGTAGGAATCTGCATGTCTCCACTAATGGCGGCCTTACCTTTGCACCCACCATTAATTATACAGACGTAGTGTTAGGTGGAATCACGAAACTGGCTTCGCATCCCCTCGAGGATAGCACGGCTTACGCACTTTTCTCATTTGCAGGAAAACCAAAAATTCTGAGGACAACCAATCTTGGACAAAGCTGGCATGACATTTCAGGGTTTGGAGCGATGACAATAAGTTCCACAGGTTTTCCGGATGTAGCGGTTTACTGTCTCTATGTGCGCCCGGATAATCCGGATATCCTTTGGGCAGGAACTGAAATAGGAATTGTTGAATCACTTGACAACGGACAATCCTGGTCGTTGCTTGAAGACTTTCCCAATGTTGCTGTTTGGAATATGAAAGGCCAGGACGATCAAGTTGTGATTGCCACGCATGGCCGGGGAATCTGGACTGCGCAGATTGATAACAACCAATCGCTGTTAGTCAATCCAACAATCAATGCAATAGGTACCTCGCCTAAGTCTGCCCTGGTTTTAGATATTACACTCTTGGATGAATTTGACTCTACCCAAATCTGGCTTCAGGGGGAGAAGGCCGGCAAGATTAATAAGGTCATTCCAGCTAACTATCTTGTGAAACTGTCGGGAGCACCAAAAGGTACTATTCAGGCCAAGTTAATCAGTTATAAAGGAACTGCCCCTTTTCATTCTGAGGTTGTTACGGGAGAAAATCTTGAGCTTAAATCCCCGCTCGAGCAATACTTCAATTATTTTTCAAATGGGAATGACTTCTCCCTCTCGTCTTTTACCATTCAGCCTTTTGGAAATTCAAATAGCAGTTTGCAGAGTTTTCACAACTATCCATTAAACCAAGACCTTATCGCACTTCTAAAACATCCGGTAATCATTACCAATGAATATCCATTCTTTTTTTATCGGGACGTTGCCATCGTTGAACCGGGTAATTCAGGTTCTGTCTTTGGTCAACCTCAGTTTAAGGATTACGTTGTGGTAGAAGGCACTAAAGATGGAGTTACCTGGATCCCTATTTCGCCAGGCTATGATGCCTCCTTTAATGCGGATTGGCTGAGTACTTACACGTCCAACCAATCAGGAAGTAACACTCAATATGTTGATCATTCAATTGACCTTTCAACCAAATTCTCCCCGGGTGATACGCTGCTCTTCCGATTTCGTCTTTTCTCGGATGATTCCGGTACAGCCTGGGGATGGTCTATAGACGATTTATATATTCAACAAAAACCAACCGGTGTTAACGAAATTCATAAACGCGCAATTGAGTTGGACGCATATCCCAACCCCACCCGAGGGCCAATGACAGTTGCCTTTACATTAAATCAAAAATCACAGGTCGATTTAATGCTTTTTGATATGACTGGCCGAATGGTTTTTAATAAATCCCTTGGTATAGTAGAACCAGGAGAACACAAAGAGATTATAAATTTTTCTGCACTGGCAGGTTCTTACCTCCTCCAACTCCGTACTAAGTCAAACCAACAGGTAATAAAAGTAATGGTTCAGAATTGACTAATGTATCCGGTCGCCTCTAACCTCCAGATTTTTCAAAATCTCAGCTTCTTGTGTAAGTATCTCGCGCCAACGCTTTTCAACTTCATTTTCATCCATAAACTCTTTCGCCAGGGATAAGAAATTCTTATAATGACCAGCCTCTGAAACCATTAATTCGTAATAAAACTTACTCAGTTCTTCATCTCCAATCTCCTTCCATAGCAGGCGAAACCGTTCGCAACTTCGGGCTTCAATAAGGGCATTCATCAAAAGCTTTTCTACTAATTGCTGGTTGCGATTTCCGCCCTTCTTAACAATCTTTTGCAATTGCTCTACGTACTCATCCTTGCGTTGAAAACCTAACTGATAACCTCGTTTCTTAAGTTGTTCGAGCACACGCTCAAAATGGCTCCACTCTTCAGCTACCACAGGTGTCAGTACCTCTACCAGGTTTGTTTTCTCAGGATAATTAATAATTAAAGAAATGCATGATGAAGCTGCTTTCTGCTCGCAATAAGCATGATCAACAAGAATATCTTCAATATTCTTTTCAGCAATGTTAATCCAGCGCGGATCGGTGGGTAACTCGAGTCCCAATACGTGCTTTTCCATCAATCAAAAAGAATTAAATCAAAACCAAAGTCAAGAATATTTATCTGTCCACGATAACCCGGTGTTGGTAAATATCCCGTGCCTGTAATCAGTTGCAAAAGGTTTGTGTACTTGACAAAGAATCTTCCACTTTTTATTTTACCATTAAAAAACACATCGACCAACGGATAGGCAGGATTAACAAATTTATCCTGCACATAAAATTGTTGGATTGCCGGAGAATACCCCAGCGCAGTATAATCTGAGCGCCAATGTGCATCAATTCCAATCTGCACCTGAATATTCCCTTTAAAGAGCATATTTTCGTAGGCTAATTGTGCATTAACAAACCACTCCGGAATACGCACGGCACGTTCATCATTCTGAAGCATGTGCGTATAAAGAACCTGAGGCCTGAAATATAAATGCCGTAAAAAACGGACTGACATTCTTACTTCCGGGGTTAGCATTTGCTGACTCCCCGTGGATTGCACAGCAATAACCTCTTGTTCACCCGAAACATTATTTTCCTTGTAATAAATATTGTTGGTAATGGAAGTATAGGTAATGCCCGGTGAAAAATTAAATCCATCTGCTTTCACCTTGATAAATCCGGAAAGTTGATTAAAGAAAGGGTCTGAGAAATCGTTGATCCATGCGTGGTGGCTTCCCCGATAAGCAAGCGGTAAAAAAGCGGGCTTGGTTAACGAACTTACGCCCGTAGCATCCAACCAGGGCGTTGTTAACTTCGCATTAAGCTTGTAATTACCCCCTAATAAATACTCTGCGTTACCTGATAACTCTGCCAGGGAATCAAACCGAAAGGCGATCTGACCGCCCAGGTAATTTTCTATGCCATCATTTTTAAACGACAGTAAAGTCTCATCTACATACTCGTTAAAAGTACTGTACGATCTCATTTTGTAATAAAAACTATAGAACAGGAAAGCAGCATTTCCCTTCATGCCTATTTCGTTCATAATGGTTTTAAACCTTATTCCATCTTTTACAAGCTGGGTATTAACATCTGCATCCGGAGTTGTGTATTTGAAGTATTCATCATAATTAGTCTCCTTGCTCCGGTCATCCGTAAAGTAATTTTCCTGTTTTGTTAAATCCAATTTGTGGTAGACCTGCAGCGGGGACGCCAATTGATATTGATGGAAAAAATGAAGTGCAATTCGTTTTTCTTCCGTTTGAGCAGCTAATAAATAAGGCTGCACATTATCTTCGAAGTATCCGTTTATTGTGGTGTCCTGAACTAAATATATTCCCCCATTTTCATTTACCCGGTGGCGCATACGCCTGTAGTTTCCTGAAAGAAAGTATCGTTTATTCTCCGACCGATAGGAGGAGTGCAGGTCATAGTATTGACTAATGGTTTGACGATCGCCTTTTCCATTGCGCTGAATTTGCTTATCCACCAGAATGGGACGATAATTAAAACCAAAATTCCAACGCGGGTTGATATTCCTGCTAAACTCAATATGCGACATCGCCCGGCCTTCACCACCCCATACCAGAAAGATTCGGGTATACGGAGATTTAGTATCATAGATCACAGGCTCTGCAGTTTCAAAAAATGGATAGTACGTATGAAATCCGGGGCTTGCCCCAACCACTAAAGGCGCCATTGGAAAAATCGGATTGAGAGCAGTTCCGACATTGCCCAGGTCGTGATAGAAATTGTTGAAGCCCTGAACATAAGTCCACCGATGATAATTACTCAATGTGGTATCCAGCGGTTGATATTCAACCTTGTTCTGGAAAATTTTATTCTCTGTTACCCACTTGGTTGTTTTGGGTCCATAAATACTTTTGGTAGAGTCATCTACAACCTGAGAACCCCGACCTGAGCGAGTGGGTGATTGGCCTGTAGATTTCGAAATTGGTCTTCGAACAGTGTCAATATTTTGAACTCCACTCTTTTTGGAAGGCTCAACGCCTCTCTGAGAAAAGGAAGTAATACTTCCCATCATTAGTAAAAGTAATATGAAGTGGTTTTTTGAAAACACGCGCAAAAATAGCTGAGATTTAGAAAAGTGCATCCGATTTTTCAAGCCAGGGCAACTTCCTTTAGTTTATCTTCGATTAAGTGACAAATCATCGTATCAAAATCTGATCCATTTTTGGTGAATGTGGCCTGAATAGGAATATAAAACCAGTTTTTCTTTTTAACCAAATCAAACAGTGAACCCCCGATCAATTTCACCATATCTTTCTCAGTAGTTAAAATTGAATCTACGTTACAAAGTACAGCCGTTTGATGAATGCTTTGTATCTCTGCTGCCGTGTACGCATGGTGATCTGGAAACTTGATATGCCGGTGAATCTTATATCGCTTTGCTACCTCCCTTTCCAGCGGGCCATTCTTTGCAATCCCCGACACCAATACAACATCGGTAGTAATCGGGTGGCTATGCCCAATAGCAATGGGTGCCTGATAATTCATGCTCGAAAAGAAAACAGGTTTGTTACCCACCAGGGGATGTAACTCATTGCGGATTTTCTCTTCACCTTCAGCCCCCAGTTCGGGGCATTTAGTTACCACAACGGTATGTGCCCGCGATACCCCGGCTCGGGCTTCGCGCAACCGGCCAAGAGGCATCAGAAAATCTTTGTAGAAAGGCTTTTCATAATCGGTAACGAGAATAGAAAATTGCGGTACTACGGCCCGATGCTGAAAGGCATCGTCCATTAAAATAACCTGTACTTCTGGTCGCTCATTTAAGATGGTCGGGATTGCAAGCGCCCGTTCCTCGCCCACCACTACAAGAATCTTATCGCCAAACTTTCTCAACAGTTGGTAAGGCTCGTCTCCTATAGTTTGAGCATCATCTTTCTTTGTTGCCATATGAAAGCCTTTGGTCTTTCGGCCATACCCGCGGCTCAAGGTAGCCACCTTGTATCGGTCACTTAATAACCGGATCAGATACTCAATCATGGGTGTCTTGCCAGAACCGCCCACATTCAGATTGCCAACACTGATTACGACTGTATCAAATTGAAATGATTTTTTATGCCCTATATCATAGAGGTAGTTTCGAAGCCTTGTGACACCATTATATAGCCCGGCAAAAGGCAACAAGAGGTACTTTAAAAAGGGCATAAAGCACGTGATCTTTCGCTATTTTTGATCAAAAGTACATAATCAATGGCTACCATAACGATAAAAAAAATAATCGAAAGTCTGGAGAGTATGGCGCCTGGCTCCTATCAGGAAGAATACGATAACAGCGGGTTATTAACCGGCCATCCGGCCGATGAGGTGAAAGGTATTTTGGTTACGCTGGACTGTACTGAGGATGTGGTAGAAGAAGCCTTGACGAAATCATGCAATCTTATTGTGGCTCATCACCCAATTCTTTTTAGGGGTATTAAAAGGCTTACTGGCCAAACGTACGTGGAACGAGTATTGATAAAAGCAATCCGCAACAACATCGCCATCTACGCAATACATACTAATCTTGATAACGTAATCCAGGGAGTCAATAAAAAAATAGCAGAACGCATCGGACTGATCAATCTTCAGATCCTATTGCCTAAAAAGAATACACTCACCAAACTGGTCACCTTCATTCCTAAAGAACACAAAGAGAAGGTGACAGCCAGCCTGCACATGGCCGGAGCCGGTCAAATTGGAAATTATAAGAATTGCAGCTTTTCTATAGCTGGTGAGGGAGCCTTTATGCCAACCGAGAATGCCAAACCCTTTAAGGGATTGCAGGGTGTATTGGAAAAAGCGGAGGAAGTGCGGGTTGAAGTTTTATTTCCCTCGCATCTTCAGAGAAAAGTTTTGAGCGCATTGCGCGAAAGTCATCCTTATGAAGAAGTGGCTTATTACCTGACGGCCCTGGAAAATGAAAATCAGGAAGTTGGGGCTGGCATGATCGGAGAACTTGTTACCCCCGAAGAACCGAAGGCATTTTTACAAAGGGTTAAATCAAGCATGAATACCGCTTGTATGAGGCATACCCGGATTACCGGTAACAAAGTAAAAAAGGTAGCTGTTTGTGGCGGTGCTGGTAGTTTTCTGCTTCCCACGGCCATTGGCCATGGGGCCGATGTCTTTATTTCCGCAGATTTCAAGTACCATGAATTCTTTGATGCCGATAGCAAAATCATAATTGCTGATATTGGTCACTATGAAAGCGAACAATACACGAAAGAGCTTCTGGGTGAGTTTTTACAAGAAAAATTTCCTACTTTTGCAATCATTTTTTCAAATGTCGTAACAAATCCAATTAGCTACCTGTAAGTAATGGAAAATCAAACAGTTGCACAAAAACTAGAAGCCTTAGTAAAATTACAATCCATAGATTCAAAACTGGACGAACTCAAAAAACTGAGAGGGGACCTACCCGATGAAGTACAAGACCTGGAGGACGAAATGGAGGGGTATCGCACCCGACTTAGCCGTTTTGAAGGTGAATTGAAGGAATTGGAAGAAGCTATTAAGAAGAACAAAGAAGGAATTAAGGAAGCGGAAAAGCTGACCAAAAAATACACTGAGCAACAGAAAAACGTAAAGAATAACAGGGAATTTGACGCCATTACCAAAGAAATTGAGCTTCAGGAATTGGAAGTTCAGATTTGTGAAAAGAAGATCAAGGAGGCGAAGGAGAAAATAGATTCCAAAAAGGCCGAAATAGCTACGATTGAGACACTTATCAAGGAAAGAGAAGATGACCTACAGAACAAGAAAGATGAACTGGATGGGATTCTAAACGAAAGCCAGGAAGAAGAGAAAAAACTCCTGGTGGAAAGAGAGAAGGCCACCAAGAAAATAGAGGACAAACTTCTTAAACATTATAATCGGCTAAGGGTAAACTTATCCAATGGGTTAGCCGTTGTAAGAGTTGTTCGCGGTGCGGCCGAGGGTTGTAACATCATCATCCCTCCACAAAAAATTGCAGAGATTCGTGAGAAGAAGAAAATAGTTATTGACGAGCACTCAGGAAGAATATTAGCCGATGTAGACCTGGGCTCCATGGAGGAGGAACCAAAACCCAAGAAAGCTGCACCGGTAAAAAAGACCAAAAAAGTTGAATAGAACAGGAGTCATAAAAAACATAAGAAGGGCAGGTATAACGACTTGCCTTTTTTTATTTTCATTGGCTTCGTTTGCTACCGATCTCATCTGGCAGTTCGACCCGGAACTACAAAAAGCATATACCTGGGTTTTTTCGCTTCAACAAGATAAGGCCACTGAATATCTAAAGAAAATCAAGACCAATGAGTTTCACAAACTCTATGTTCAGAGCCTGAATGAAACTATTTATATCCTGATCACTGAAGACACCAAAGGCTTTGTTCAGATTGATGAACGGTTCAAAGCCCGGTTAAAATATCTCGAAGGTTTACCGTCAGGCCCCGAGACCCTATTCTTACAAGCGGAACTTAATCTACAGCGCGGGTTTTGCTTTCTTAATCTCGGTGAGGAACTCAATGCCGTGATGTCGATTCGTAAAGCCTATCAACTTACCAGCGAGTGCCTGAAGAAGTATCCTAATTTCATTCCCATCAAAAAGACCAGTGGGGTTATTCAGGTGATGTTGGGCTCTGTGCCAGAAAAGTACAAATGGTTTGTGAGTCTGTTAGGAATGAAGGGCTCCGTAAGCACGGGTCAAAAACAGTTTAGCGACCTCAGAAATTCAAAATCTTCACTAAGCATGGAGGCAACCATTCTGTTTTATACCGTGAAGGGTTTCCTTAATCAACAATTCACGGAAGCTGCCGAAGGCATTGCTACCTGCTTAAAGGATCAACCCGACAATCGCCTGCTTTTGTTCCTGGGTGTAAATATGTTTATTAAAGATGGTCATAGTGAAGAAGCTCTTAGTCTCATTCATAGGATCGACCAACAGAATCAGGGCCTTCCCATTTATTACATCGACTACCTTCGGGGAGAAATTCTATTGCAAAAGGGTGACTATAGCAAGTCGATCGAATCGTTCCAACGATTCATAAAAAATTACCCCACGGTCAGCTTTAAAAAAGATGCCTACTTTAAAATCTCCCTCAATTATTGGTTGATGGGTGACACAAAACAAGCGAAAGAAAATTATGAAAAGGCAAAAGTAACTGGAAGTGACAAGGCAGAACCCGATCGCTACGCAGCCAAACAACTGGAGGAAGGTAATTTTCCAAATAAGAAATTATTAAAAGCCCGGTTCAGTACTGATGGTGGTTATTATAAAGAAGCCGCGAGTATACTGCATACTATATCGCCCGCTGATCTTATTACGCTAAAGGAACAAACGGAGTACTACTACCGCAAAGCAAGGTTGGCCCACCGCACAGGTGACCTGGCCGTTGCAAAACTCTTTTACCAGCAAAGCATTGATATGACAAAAAATAATCCCTGGTATTTTGGTGCCAACTCGGCTCTTCAGTTAGGGTACATTGCCAAGGAGCAGAAAGATTTTATTAGTGCCCGAAGGTATTTTGAGTTAGCCCTTAGCTTCCCTAAGCACGAGTACAAAAACAGTATTGACAGCAAAGCCCGCACCGAGCTTGAAATGCTCTCCCCGCTTAAGGCATAGACTTTTCAACTGGTTTCGCTATTGGCACAATCATATTTGCCAGATGAGTTGTGTCGTTATATTTTCTGACCGAAAATAGTGAACCTGTATTTTCCAGTAAGTACAAACATAAATTCTCATGCTCAAACATATCCATGCTTTTGAGCGGATAGTTTAACAGTCGGCACAGCAAAATTCGCATGGCCCGACCATGCATGCAAATCAAGATGGTACGTTCATTGTTTTGGCTCAGGATATGGTTGATAGCCACCCCTTGTCGTTTCGTTACATCTTCCGGACTTTCACCCCCCTCTATTCTCTCCTGAGTGTTGCCTTGCTGCCATTGATTCAGCATCCAATGATAATACATGTCCTCCTCCGGGGTAATCCGCTGGCCCTCTTTAGTCCCCCAACTGATTTCATTTAACCCCGGAAGACTTTCGTGCGGAATATTCTTTGATAGAAAATTTTCTACTGATTCTCGGGTCCTCTTAAGCGAAGAGGTATAGATCTTATCAAAGGGTATGTCTTTGTACATCTGATAAAATGAGTCCGCCTGCGCTCGTCCATGGTCGTTCAATGACGAGTCTACTCCACTACCCTGTACGATACCTTGCAGGTTAAAATCAGTTTGCCCGTGGCGAATGATATATATTTTTTTGCTCGTCAATTTCTACCTAATTTCAGGCCGCCTTGCGGGTATGCGGGCGCAAAAATAAGGAAATAGTTTAAACCCCAACTATCCAGCACTATGTCTGTCTTTAAACCGGGCATTACCCTCGAGTCCTTAAACAACCTTTCCCACAATACCATGGTTAGTCATCTGGGAATAGAATTTACTTCAATTGGAGAAGAACATATTTCGGCAAAAATGCCGGTGGACCACAGAACCCATCAGCCCCTTGGCTTGTTACATGGAGGCGCTTCGGTAACACTGGCCGAAACCCTGGGTAGTGTGGCGGCCACATGCTGTGTAGACCGCAACACCCAATACTGCGTAGGGTTGGATATAAATGCTAACCATGTGAAGAGTGTAAAAAGTGGGCATGTTTTTGGAACCACAAAACCAATACACATAGGAAAGCGCACACATGTATGGGAAATCCGAATTGTGAATGAAGCCAATGAATTAGTTTGTATCAGCCGGATTACTATGGCTGTAATTGATAAGCGGTAAGAAGCAGAAAATGATCTCAACTGAACAGAAATCCACAGAACTACAGGAAAAGAAAATTATCATTCATGCAATTAACTATGCACTAAAGCAGAGGTATTCGTTTTCACTTTGGAAAGCTCCAACCAAAAACGAAAAGTTCTTAGTGATAAGTACCACGGGAGTAAGACAGATTCATGAAGTCTCTCTGGAAGACAGTGAGGCGGGATTCATTTTTTCCCCCTTTCTTCCGGATGAAAAGAAAATATTCTTTCCAGCCGATACCCTCTACCGATTTGAAAATGGCTTATTGATAGAGGGGCCCACTTCAAATACGTTTGATCCCGGATCAAGTTCATTGGATGCATCGTCCTTTCACTACCGTCCAGTAGAAAATAATGAAATCCCTGACTTCAAAAGTCTGGTAGAAGCAAGTATCGCACAAATTGAAACAGGCGTGTTGGAAAAAATTGTTCCCTCGCGCTTTAAAGACATTTCTTTAAATCAAAAGTTCGATTTATTAGAAGTGTTCGACTTGCTATGTGAAAATCATCCCAATGCTTTAATATCGTTGGTTTCATCACCCGAGACAGGTACCTGGATGGGTGCGACACCCGAATTGTTAGTCAGTGTGGTTCAAAATAAATTCAAGACTGTTGCCCTTGCGGGTACACTCCCCTACGCTGCTGAAATCAATCTTAAGTCGGTAGCCTGGACACAGAAAGAAATTGAAGAACAAGCCCTCGTTTGTCGCTACATCATTAATTGTTTCAAAAAGATCCGCTTGCGTGAATATGAAGAACACGGCCCTAAAACTACCGTGGCGGGAAATCTGATGCATCTGAAAACAGAATATGAAGTAGACATGCTGGCAACTAACTTTCCACAACTTGGTTCTGTCATGCTGAAACTACTACACCCCACATCTGCAGTATGTGGTATGCCGCTTGAAAATTCACTTGCCTTTCTGAAAGATCACGAAGGTTATAATCGTCAGTTTTACAGTGGCTACCTGGGCCCGGTGAACATTAAAAAAGAAAGTCATATCTATGTAAACCTTCGGTGCATGCAGATTTTTCCTGATCGGGTCAGGCTGTATGCCGGTGCAGGAGTAACTGCCGATTCGGTTTCGGAAACCGAATGGAATGAAACCGAAATGAAGATGTTGACCTTACAAAAAATCATAGCACACTAAGTCTATTTACCTTGCGACTACAACCGATCTACGATATTGCCGAAATATGCGCCCGGCAAGGCATTCATCAGGCGGTCGTTTGCCCGGGCTCGCGTAGTGCTCCTCTTACTCTTGCGTTTGCACGACACGAGGATATTACTTGCCGCACCTTCAGTGACGAACGAAGTGCTGGGTTTGTAGCATTGGGAATAGCTCAACAAACCCAGATGCCTTCCGTGTTGGTTTGCACGTCTGGATCGGCCGCTTATAATTTTGCCCCGGCCGTGGCCGAAGCTTTCTTTCAGGAAATTCCCCTGCTCATTTTTACAGCCGACCGTCCGAAAGAGTGGATAGATCAATTGGATGGACAAACTATCCGGCAGAAAAATTTATATGGTACGCACGTAAAAAAATATTATGAACTCCCTGAAGATTACTCGCATGACGATTCGAGATGGTTCATTCATAGGGTTGTAAACGAAGCCATTGTGCTTTCTCAGGAATATCCAAAAGGCCCCGTCCATATTAATGTGCCCCTGCGTGAGCCTCTTTATCCTGTTGCCGGGGAGAAAATTTCCTTCAGCAAAAAAATAAAAACAATTAGCATCACTCCAGCCTCCCATTCACTATCGGATGCTGACACGAAATCTCTTTCACAGTCTTTAGCGGGGTTCACAAAGGTATTATTGGTAGCGGGTCAGCAGGATTATCATCAAGGTCTTTGTAAGGCAGTTGAAAAGTTCTGCAAAGTAAATAAAGTGGCTTTAGTAGGTGATGTTATTTCCAATCTTCATGCCATCCCAGGTAATGTAAGGTATGCAGACATCTTCTTAGGACCCTGTAGCGAGTCAATAAAGAAATCGATACAACCCGACTTGTTGATCACCTTTGGCAAATCTGTGATCTCCAAAAATTTAAAAATTTTCCTTCGCAAGAATCCGCCACTACATCATTGGCACATACAACAAGCCGGATCACCTGCAGATACGTTTCAATCCCTTTCACGTGTTGTGCGTTGCGATCCAAAATCTTTTTTTGAAAACTTAAGTTCGCCTTCTGTTATCGGCAAGTTTGAACTACAGAAAAAAGAAAACTATTCACAGCTGTGGAAAGCAGAAGAGCACAAAACACAACGTGCCCACGAAACACACTTTGCCACCACTGAATTCAGCGAGTTGAGTGCCATCCATGAGTTATTCTATTCCCTGCCCGATCGTTGCAATCTTCATGTAGCAAATAGTATGTCCGTTCGATATGCCAATCTGGTAGGACTAGCAGAAAAAAGCAAAGGCATTCACGTGTATGCAAACCGTGGAACCAGTGGAATTGATGGTTGCACAAGTACTGCCGTGGGGCATTCGCTAAGCAGTGATGTGCCCAACATACTCCTTACCGGTGATCTTGCTTTCTTTTATGATCGCAATGCTTTTTGGCATAATTACCCAATTCCTAATTTAAGGGTGGTCGTAATTAACAATCAGGGTGGAATTATTTTTAACCTGATTGATGGGCCTGGAAATCTGCCTGAACAAAGTGAGTACTTTATAACCAATCAAAAACTTTCTGCCAATTATCTGGCCAACGAATTTGGCTTTGACTATCTAAAAGTAGATTCCGGTAAAAAGTTAAAAGCATCCGTAAAGCAATTCTTTGATTTTGGTGGTAACACTAAAATCATGGAAATAGTTAGCAGTCAAAAATCAGCCAAAGGCGCATTCGAACAATTCAAAAAACATATCAAAAAAGGTTATGAATCTTAAATACAATTGGAAACCCGTAAAAGAGTACAAAGAAATTCTTTTTCATAAATACGAAGGTATTGCTCGCATTAGCATCAACCGACCAGAGGTTCATAATGCATTTACTCCATTAACCATTCAGGAAATTCTGGATGCCATGAATCTTTGTCGCGAGGACATGGAGGTGGGGGTAATTATTTTAACCGGGGAAGGCGGAAAAGCATTTTGCAGTGGTGGTGATCAAAGCGTAAGAGGTCATGGCGGATACGTAGGCATGGACACAGTACCACGTTTGAATGTGCTTGACTTACAAAAAGTAATTCGTACTATATCAAAACCCGTTATTGCTGCGGTAGCAGGTTGGGCTATTGGTGGTGGACACGTATTACATGTGGTCTGTGATCTTACGATCGCTGCTGAGAATGCTCGCTTTGGCCAGACCGGGCCAAAAGTAGGTAGCTTTGATGGCGGTTTTGGTGCCTCTTACCTGGCCAGGATAGTTGGTCAGAAAAAAGCACGTGAGATCTGGTACCTCTGCGATCAATACGATGCCCGGGAAGCACTTGATATGGGACTTGTAAACAAAGTGGTGCCCTTAGAACACTTGGAAGAGACCTATGTAGCCTGGGCTAAAAAGATTCTTCAGAAAAGTCCACTTGCCATCCGGATGTTAAAGAGCGCATTCAATGCCGAGCTAGATGGACAGGCTGGTATTCAGGAGCTCGCAGGTAACGCAACCTTGCTTTATTATTTGAGTGACGAGGCTAAAGAAGGAAAAAATGCATTCCTGGAGAAACGAGAGCCCGACTTCTCAAAGTTTCCGAAGTTTCCATAGTATAGAAATGAAGTTCCTTCAGTTTCTTGTCGTTCTATTGCTATCTACCAACACGATTATGGGCCAGGTTCAACCAGATTTATGGAGCTCAACAAAAGTTACCGCTATAAGACTTGCGCCTCATCAGGATTTGAAAAAGGCGTTGACCGACTTTGCTGTTAAATCAAAAATCAAGGCGGGCTTTGTTATAACCTGTGTAGGAAGTCTGGAACAGGTTAATATTAGGTTCGCAAATCAAGAGACCGGAAAGTTAATGAAAGGTCATTTTGAAATCCTTAGCCTGGTAGGAACATTTTCCGATTCTTCGGCCCATTTACACTTATCCGTGGCCGATGCTACCGGGCAAACCTGGGGTGGACATTTGCTGGACGAGAGTTTGATCTACACCACGGCAGAACTAATAATTGGTGAACTAACGGAAGTGGAATTTGAACGAATTGTTGATTCCACCTACGGGTACAAGGAACTCGTCATAAAACAAAAAAAGAAAAACTGAGACATGCCTTCGCAATGGCTCACACTCAATGGCATTTGTTATTCCTTATCGGATATTAAGCAAGGGACTCTGCCAAAACTTAGTGCATCAGAATATGCGCCAATACATTTCTGTTGGGATTGGTTAAATGGAAAAGAAGAATTTATTTTAAGTACATCCGGGTCAACCGGAGCACCCAAAAAAATATCCATTACCCGCGAACAATTAAAAGCCAGTGCGCAATTAACCGCATTGTACCTGAATCTTAAAAAGGAATACACTTCCCTGGTCTGTTTAGACACCCGTTACATCGCTGGCATCATGATGCTGGTTAGATCGATGGAAACAGGAATGAATTTGTATGTGGTGGAACCCACCGCCAATCCATTTGAGAAAATCCCTAAGGATATTTCCATTGATTTTGCAGCACTGGTTCCTTATCAATTGGAGGCCATTTTACAATCAAAGCATAAAAGCAGGTTGAACTCTTTGAAAATTGTAATCATTGGCGGAGCAGCCGTGTCGGATAAACTCAGGAAATCTCTCGCTGGATTTGATTGCTCTTTCTATTCAACCTATGGAATGACAGAAACCCTTTCCCATATAGCGCTGCAAAAATTAAACGGGGCTGATGCTAAAAATTTCTTTCAGGTTCTTCCTGGTATCTCCGTGCGCACGGATGATCGTGGATGTCTTGTCATTCAAGCACCCCATGTGAATCCTGACCCTATTATCACGAATGATCTGGTAGAAATGCTTGATGTGGATAAATTCAAATGGTTAGGGCGTGTAGATAATGTAATTAATAGCGGAGGTGTAAAAGTGATTCCGGAAAAAATTGAGTCGCTCATAGAACCCATGATGTCAGCGTTGGGTTTATCCAATCTATTCTTTATTGGAGGACTCCCCGATGCAGCGCTAGGGCAAACAGTAGCTCTTATCGTGGAAGGAGAAAACCTGTCGGCAACCCAGGAAGAAAATCTACGACAACGATTTAAGGAAAGCCTTAGTCGTTATGAGATTCCAAAATCCATTCATTGCGTGACTAAATTTATCCAGACTGAAACGGGAAAAATCAATAAACCAAAGACACTTGAATTGATTCGTTAATCAGAATAAAGAATCACCGCTCCCGCCTCTTCCTGGTGCAGGAAGAGATCGGGTTAGGTCAAACCGCTAAGTTTATTTCTTTGATTTCAGTTGAAGGATTTCCTTTTGAAGGTCCAGCACCACACCGGCAAGTTGCTCGACTGAGACATCTTGTTTATCGGCTACATCCGGGAACTGCACACTGATGTAGGCTTTGGCTGCCCATACTTCAATTACATCAGTACCGCTGAGCTGATAGGGTGCATAGTGCCGGTTATCGGAAACCAGGAAAAGATTTCCGTTGTCTTCCAGGTAATTGAACACGCGTTTATACACAATCCCTTCGCGCTGTGTTACCAGCACATAAGTTTTACCACTTTTGATATTTTTCAAGTCCTCTACATACTCTCCAATCACAATCGTTCCTGGCATTAGGGGAAGCATCGAGTCGCCACTGATTTCAAAAGCCCGGTAGGTTCCTTGTCTTAGATTTGGCAAACTGAA
Source organism: Cyclobacteriaceae bacterium (assembly GCA_044229915.1). Lineage (GTDB taxonomy): Bacteria > Bacteroidota > Bacteroidia > Cytophagales > Cyclobacteriaceae > ELB16-189. Next base: position 65,984 of record JBGASB010000013.1, on the reverse strand, counting down.
ATGGGGTAACTCTTTTACATACTCCATATCCGCATAGCCATTGAGATAACCCGCTGCAGCTTTATGTGGAACGAATTCGATATTTTGTTTCTGAGATGCATCTACCGTAACTACCAACACATCTTTACCCCGCACCGTGCTGGAGGGTGAAGGAGCTGAATCTGTCGTGAAGTCTTTTCCAATTAACTGATCTACGGAGATTGAAAACACTTCCGCCATCTTCTGGAGTAACTCAAGTCGAGGTTCGGCCCGACCTTCCTCATAGGCTCCAACCAATGAACGCTTCACACCCAATTGCTGGGCAAATTGATCCTGAGTAAGAGACAAGCGCTTACGCAGAATCCGGATATTCTCATTCAGTTTAACCATGGCTTTAACGTTTAAAAATCAAAATTCTTCCTGAGTTCATTTTTCTGTTTCCGAGTGAAAACAAATTCCTATGAAAATACCGCTCCGAATTATTCATCGCCTCCAGATGCCGGCTTATTTTGTTTACGATGTCAGTAATGGAAGTCTTGGGTTCAGCCAATAGATAGCCATAGTAGCCACCAGCGGTAACATCATTAGTAGAAAAGTTAACTTGAAATCGACCTGAATTGAGTCTTTTGCTTTGGATTTTCAACTTGTATGATTCCATTGGCTAATTATTTTAGCCAAATATCAGATTAATCTGATTAAATCAAAAATAAAACTAAATATTTTAGTTAATCATCTATCTGACTCCAAATAAGACCTTTTTGATAGGTCAATTGGCCTTTATTTACCTCCAAGGGGGCTTCAATATTATTGGTATAGATCATTCCGGTACCCAACCCCTGGGGTATCTGAATCGGGTAGTTGGCCGTAAACTGAGCGATTGCATTTAACCCAATATTACTTTCCAGGGCTGAAGTTATCCACCAACCGATTCCTAGCTCTTCACTAATGCGAATCCATTCGGCACAGGAAAACAATCCGCCATGAAGGGTAGGCTTTAAGATTATAAACTGGGGTTTTATCCTCACTAGCAAGTCGCGTTTGGCTTTTAATCCATGAACTCCAATTAACTCTTCATCAAGAGCAACCGGGATTGGTGATTCCTTGCACACGTAAATCATCTCCTCCAACCCCGGCTTAATGGGCTGCTCAATAGATTGAATCCCGAATCGTGATAGTTCTTTTAATTTGGTTAAGGCATCGTCTTTCTTAAATGCTCCATTTGCATCCAGCCGAATTGTAATCTTATCCCGGAAATATTTCCTTCTGATGTATTGAAGTACATCGCATTCCTTCTCAAAATCATGACTGCCTACTTTTAATTTGAGACAAGTAAATCCATCCCGAATCTTAAGCTCTATCTGTTGTAGCATGAAATCGAGTCCCCCCATCCAGATCAAACCATTGATCGGTATGGGCTGACCAGCTATAAACTGATTTTTGAAGATGATTTTACCTCCGCCATTCATTAAATCAAGCAGGGCGGTCTCCAGTGCAAAAACAAAGGATGGATATTTCGAAATAACTTCCTCCCCCACAAGATTTATAAGGAAGACATTCAATCCTGCAAGGTCATATGAGGCCGGCTGGCTGGCTGATTTTCTGTTAATGTCTCCAATCAGAGTTTCCAGGATAGATTCAAACTCAGAAGTATATTCCGGGTTTAAGCCTGGAAGCGGTCCGCATTCTCCGATACCCATGATTTCAGGTGCCTGATCATCCCAGGTTTTTATAAACCAGGAAATTTTCTCTTTCATCGCACCCCGTGACGTTCTTGCGTTGAATGAGAATTCAAAAATGCGTTTATGTAAACTTGCCTTCAGTGCCATAATAATTAGTTATAGGCAATCAAACCGTGAAGATCATTATTTAAAACAAACTTTACACATGGCAATCAATCACCTGACTTAATACCTTTGAGCAAAATTCGCTCATGGATAAATCCATTTTTATTAAAGACTATTGGTATGATTTACCCGCTGACCGGATCGCGCTATATCCCCTGCCTGAGCGAGACAAATCGCGGCTCCTGGTATATAAAGATGGAACCATTGAGCATAAGCAGTTTACCCAGATCAACGACTTCCTCCCGTCACAAAGCACTTTATTCTTTAATGATACCAAAGTGATTCCCGCAAGGCTTTATTTTCAAAAAGAAACCGGGGCCATCATTGAGATATTCTTACTAAACCCAATCTCTCCCTCCTCGTTGGTTCAGCAAGCCATGGAAACCTCCCACAGTTCACAATGGCAATGCTCGATAGGTAATTTAAAACGGTGGCCGGAAAATACTTCCCTTATTAAAAGAGCGGAAGGGGTAACAATTAGTGCAGCCTTAGTCAACCGGGAGCAAGGCATTGTTGAGTTTTCGTGGCAACCGGAATCAAAAAGCTTTGCTGAAGTTATAGCGCCCATTGGAATCACTCCATTGCCTCCCTATCTTAATCGCGAAGCGGAAGAACGAGATCGTGAAACTTACCAAACGGTTTATTCGCATCATGAAGGGGCTGTTGCCGCACCAACAGCCGGACTTCACTTTACCAAACAACTATTGGATGATCTCCATGCCAAAGGTCATTCAACAGAATTCCTGACGTTGCATGTAAGTGCAGGCACCTTTCAGCCGGTAAAGGTTGCGAATGCTGTAGATCACAAAATGCACAGGGAGCAGGTTATTGTTACCCGGAAAAATATTGAAGCCCTCCTATCAGGCAGATCAATTGTTGCGGTTGGTACCACATCCATGCGCACCCTGGAAAGTCTTTATTGGTACGGGGTGAAATTAAAAGCCGATCCCGAAGCTCCCTTTCGTATCACTCAACATGATCCTTCTATCCTATCCGGGGATCTTAAGAAAGAGGAAGCATTCAGGAATATCCTTAACCTATTTGATAAGGAAGGCGCTGACACCCTATCAGGAGAAACCTCTATATATATAATGCCTGGCTACTCATTTAAGGTAGTAGAAGCTCTGATCACTAACTTCCACCAGCCGGGTTCAACCCTTATTTTATTGGTAGCAGCCTTTGTTGGTCCGGTTTGGAAGGAAATATACCATGAAGCACTTAATCATGACTATCGCTTTCTCAGCTATGGGGACAGTTCGATCCTTTATCCAAAGGCCTATGAACCACTCTAACTCGAGCCCAACAGATTGACTTAATCGGAAGTTTTAAGACCCACTTCGCTTACCTAAACAGGGTCTGAGGTCATTCACTCCACTGGGAATTTTCGACAGGCCGAAGTTGAATTTTTGAGGAATTCTCATCAACTAACTACTAATCAACAGTTAACTATTAGTAAAATGAACTCTTAATTGAATAGGATTTTCCGTTGAATTGTGTAAAATTTAACAGCTAAACCCCCAAGTATGCTCTCAAGGCTTTGGAATCTATTGGATGTTGAGCCTGAAGAAACAGGCCCGGTATCCCTGCTGCTCCTCATCAGCTTCCTGATGGGATTGTTTCTGGCCTCTGTGGCTGTAGCCTCGCAATCCTTGTTTTTGCAGCATTTTGATGAGAAAACCCAACTACCTGTCGCTTTAGCTATTTCCGGAGCCCTGGGGATGGTGATTACCATATTCTACAATTTCTTGCAGGGACGCATTCCATTTACAGCCTTGGCTATTTTTAACCTTTTGTTGGTTATTATTTTAACTGCTTTTATTGAATTTGGTGAGCAATATGTGCAGGATACCGACTACCTGTATTATTTCGGTTTTACCCTTATTCTGCCGTTCACATTTGTTACTCAGTTAGTTTTCTGGGGTGCTTTTAACCGCATGTTTAACGTGCGTGTTTCGAAACGCATTATAGGTAGTGTCGATTTAGGAACCACCATCGCCCAGATCCTTGCCTTTTTTGCGATCCCCGTAATGCTTAGTTCCGGTGTAGACATCAGATCTCTTTATACAATCGGGCTGGTAAGTGTTGTGGGTTATTTAGCCCTCTTTATAATTCTGGCCAATCGGTACCTGGTTAAAGGGCGTTCCGTTATCAAATCTGAAACCGACATCAAGAAACTATCAGTGGGCCAGTTTCTGGGCAATCGGTATATCATGACGTTGTCCCTCTTTATTATAGTCTCCATGGTGGCCTTACGATTTGTTGACTACTCATTTTATAACGCGACTTCCAATCAGTTTAAGCAAAATGACCTTCCCTACTTTCTAAGTTATTTTGAAGCTACGGTAGTTATCTTCAGTTTCCTCTTCTCAACATTCGCTACGGATCGAATCAATCAGGATTATGGATTGCGGATATCCCTACTGATTAACCCGCTACTTCTAATACTTTTTACAGGCGCTGCATTTGCCCTTGGCTCGTTCTTCGGATACGATCTTAATACAGGCGAAGGGAGTACGATAATCTTCTTCTTTATTGCGGTGGCCATGAGTAAACTCTTTATAAACTCACTGAGAGACGCCCTCGATACCCCAACCTTTAAGTTCTATTATGTACCGATCGATCGGGCCATCAGCATCGATGCGCAAACAAAAATTGAAGGCTTCGTTACTGCTTTGGCCAGTACGGTGGCTGGGGGGATCATCGTACTGATTAATCAGTTTCAGGTGTTCACGGTATTGTCAATCACCTTCTTTACACTACCCGTGCTTGCCATTTGGTATTGGGTTTCAAATCGCATGTATCATGGATATCGCGAAACGCTGCAGAGCTCTCTCATTAAGAATAAGTCGGCCGTAAAAAAGAACCTAGTTAAAGAATACACCCTGGATAGTGTGCTGGAAAAAGAAGTGCGAAGTACAGCCGAAGAAAAAATCATTTATGGCCTTAAGCTGATGGAAAAACTTGAACCCGCACTCTTCGAATCTTCGCTGGTTCAACTGGCCGAAAGCAAGTCAAAAAAAGTATCACTGTTTGCTCAGAAAAAAATCCAGGACCTTGGCCTCAATTCGGGGGATAATGAAATTCGGGGATTAGCCACACAAGCTGCCGGGATGGTTGAAGATAGCGACCTGCTCTCGATTCCTGTGGAGAAACTTATGAAATTGAGCAAGTCGGTAAAGCAAGCCGATCGATTACTGGCCGCCAAGCTCATGCGCAAATTAACCAATCAGAAGACCATCTTCATTTTGCTGGAGTTAATGCGCGATGCTGATCCAAAAGTAAGAACGGAAGCCTTGCTTACGGCCCGTAAAGTTAAAAGACCAGAAACCTGGAATGTTCTTATTGAATTACTCTCTTCACCCATGTATGCCCATCAGGCAGCTTCTGCACTTAAAGAAGCCGGAGAACCTGTACTTCCGATCCTTGAAACTGCTTTTCATAAATCGGGACAGAATGATCTGGTCATGCTGAAGTTAATTCAGATCATGGGTCATATTCCCGGTAAGGAAAGTTTGCAATTACTCTGGAAAAAAATCGATTACCCGGATAAGCGAATCGTAAAACAAATTTTATACTCGCTCCGGTATATAAATTATCGCGCAGTGGCACGGGAGGCAATGGCTGTAAAGGATTTGCTCGATACAGAAATGAGCAAGACCCTCTGGAATCTCGCAGCCTTGCATGAACTTACGGATGAACCTCAATATACGTATTTAAAAGAGGCCTTGCGCGAAGAAATCCGCGATAATTACGATCATATCGGATTACTCTTATCGCTCCTCTATGATCCGGAATCTGTACAATTAGTAAAGGAAAATATTGAAGTAGGAACCCCCGACAGTATTCAATACGCATTGGAGCTTTTAGATCTCTTTGTAGACCAGGATTTGAAGCCAAAACTTATCCCCTTACTGGATGACTCCACTACTACACAAAAACTGGAGAAGCTTCAAACTTTCTTTCCGCGCGAGAGCTACAACCCGATTCAGGTGATTAACTATATTTTGAACCGGGACTTTAATTTCAATAATCGCTGGACAAAAGTCTGTGCCGTGTATGCAACGGCCTACATTCCAAATTTCAGAATTAGTCGCGGGTTGATCAGCCAGATGTTTAACAATGATAAATTGTTACAGGAAACAACTGCATGGGTTGTATACAATAAAGATAAAGCAGCCTATCAGGCTGTTACAGACAGACTTCCTTATAAGGACAAGAAATTCCTTGACTCATCGATTGAAAGCAATCAATTACTGGATGGATTGGATGACGGGTTCTTTCTGTTTATTGAAATGATCATGTTGATCAAAAAGATTCCAGTCTTCGAGCATATTCAGGGAAAAGTGTTAAGCGATTTGTCTGATAAGATTATGCCTATAACACTGAAGCCCAATGAGAAATTGAGTGTCACGGAAACGCAGGATATGCCAATCCTTATTATGGCCCACGGTGAGGTTACCCTGAAAAACAAAGATCAGGAAGTAATGCGCATGAAACCTGGCAATGTCTTTGGCGATTTATTCCAGGAGGGCCCTACCCCCAATATAACCGAAGTGGTGGCTACTGAACGATCTGTGATTCTGAAAATAAATCTCATCGATTTTTATTTTGTCCTGGCTAATCATCACGAACTCGCGCAGGGGCTCATTCACAACATCACTGAAAAAGAAACCAAACAACTCGTATAACCAAACTTTTTAAACTCATGGCTTTTGAAATTGACGTACTAATAACTTTTGCCGAGAAAGACAATGAAACGGCTCAAAAAAGTGAGCAGGGTTGGGTTTCCCAATTCAAAAAATTTCTCGAGCTGATGCTGCTACAGGTGCTTGGCTCAAAGCCCAACATCGTACTCAAATCAGAATTTGATACAGCCACTGCCCCGGCACTTAATAATGCTGCTATTTTGGTAGCCGTACTCACCAAAGAATTTGTGCAATCAGGCCGTTGCCTTGATAATGTTGAAACCTTTTACAAGAACACATCTTCTTCCAAAATCAATCGCGTATTCAAGGTATTGAAGGCACCGCTTACCTTGCAGGAACAGCCACCCAGACTTCGCGATTTAATCGGGTACGAAATGTATCAATTGGATTCCGAAACCGGGCTTCAGAAAGAGTACTCTGACTTTTTCAGCCAGGAAGCTGAAAAGCAGTATTGGATGAAATTGGTTGATCTTGCCTATGATATTCATGATGCATTGATGATCCTGAATGAGGGTGATATCAAATCTGAAGTAAAAAACATTTATAAGCGGAAGTCGATCTATCTCGCAGAAACTGGCCATGATCTTTCTGTACAGCGCAATATCATTAAGCGTGAGCTTCAACGCCACGGGTACATTGTGTTACCTAAAAACACATTACCCACCCAATTGAACGAAGTAGAACGCGAAATAAGAAGAGATCTGGACGAATGTAGCCTATCTATACACCTCATCGGAAGTGCTTATGGAGAAATTCCTGAAGGTACGGATCGTTCCATTGTAGACATTCAGAACCGACTCGCTGCCGAAACAGCGCTTTCAAAAAAACAAGCCAAACAGGAGTTTTCGCGGCTTATCTGGATTTCACAAAACTTAAAAAACGCCAGCGATAAACAAAAATCTTTTATTGATACGATCAAACGCGATACCGAAGCCCAGGAAGGTGCTGAGATTCTTCAAAATCCATTAGAGGACTTTAAGAATATTATGCGTGAAGAATTACTCGAATCACAAGAGCGAAAGATTTTAGAGGAGGGCGCAGGAAAATCTATTTATCTCGTGCATGATAAAATTGACGTGAGTGAAGTAAAACCATTCCGCGAAGCCATTGAGAAATCCGGATTCAAAGTTTTAACTCCGGCCTTTGAAGGTGAATTGCTCGAAGTGCGTAAGCAGCACATCGACAACTTAAGAAATTTTGATGGTGCTATCATCTTTAAAGGAAAGGTGAACGATCAGTGGGTGCGGATGAAGGTGCTTGATTTGCTGAAAGCTCCTGGGTTTGGTAGAAATAAACCGATTCAGGGTAAAGCAATTGTGGGTGGCGGCAACACCAGCCTCGACAACTTTAAGAATCAGAACATGACTCTCATTTCCGGAGACACGAACCGGTCGCTGGAAACGTTGAAAAACTTTTTACAAGAAATTAACTCGTAAGTTATGAGCCAGATCGTAGACGAACATGGAACACTGGTTGGCACAGCCAACCCTTTTCCCGGACTCCGACCCTTTAAGATTGAAGAAAGTCACTTATTCTTTGGCCGCGAAGGTCAAAGTGACGAGGTGCTCCTCAAACTTTCGAAGAGCCGGTTTGTTGGAGTGATTGGTCCTTCAGGAAGTGGTAAGTCTTCGTTTATATATTGCGGAGTACTTCCTATTTTATATGGAGGTTTTCTTACGGATGCGAGCCCCAACTGGGAAGTAATTGTTACTCGCCCGGGTGCAGGCCCGATTGATAACCTGGCGGAGTCTTTATTGAAAACCGTTAAAGACTACAATTTCGCAGATGTCGAAGACAAGAAAATCAAACGCACTATTGTATCAACACTCTTGCGAAGCAGTTCACTGGGTTTGGTGGAGGCTATTCAGCAGTCCAGACGAAAAGATGACATCAACTACCTGATTCTGGTTGACCAGTTTGAGGAATTATTCCGGTTTAAGGATAGTACGGATGCTAACTCCGTAAATGAGTCGCTCGCTTTTATCAATTTATTGATGGAAGCAGTCAACTATGAAGATTCCCCAATCTACGTGGCCATCACGATGCGTTCGGATTTTATTGGCGACTGTGCGCAGTTTCCGGAATTAACCCGCAAGATCAATGATAGCCACTACCTGATTCCGCAAATGACCCGCGATCAGAAGCGCAGAGCTATTGAAGGTCCTGTTGCCGTAGGCAATGCCAAAATTACTCCGCGCCTGGTGCAACAACTATTGAATGATTTGGGCGACAATCCAGATCAACTTCCTATCCTACAGCATGCACTGATGCGTACCTGGAGTTACTGGGCAAAATATAAAGACTACGATGATGAACCCGTTGACCTGAAGCATTACGAGGCCATCGGTACCATGTCAGAGGCCTTGTCGCAACACGCGAATGAAGCTTATGACGAACTTGATCAAGACCAGCAGCGCATTTGCGAAATCATGTTCAAGGCTATTACCGAAAAGCGAGGTGAGAACTTTGGAATTCGCAGACCTACCCGATTGAATGAAATTGCTTCGATAGCCGATGTATCGGAGGCCGATGTAGTAGCGGTAATAGAAAAATTCCGCGAGCCCGGACGTTCATTACTTACTCCGGCCTTTGGTATTGAGTTGGGATCAAAATCCATGATCGATATCTCGCACGAAAGTTTGATGCGGATTTGGGTGCGATTGAAGAACTGGGTAGATGATGAAAGCGAAGCCGTGCAAATGTACTTGCGCCTTGCCGAAGCTGCAGGCCAGTACCAGGTAGGCAAAGCCGGTTTGTGGCGCCCACCCGATTTGCAACTGGCACTTAACTGGCAGGCGAAACACAAGCCTACCCTGGTGTGGGGCCAGCGCTACCATCCGGCTTTTGAACGTACGTTGATCTTCCTTGAATATTCAAAGAAGGAATTCGATACCGAGCAGCGAATTAAGGAACTTGAACAAAAGCGGAAACTTCAGCGGGCCCGGGTTACAGCTATTGTATTTGGTACGCTTGCTGGTATTGCGCTGATTGCGTTTGTCTATGCCTTCGTGCAACAGGCTGAAGCAAAGAGACAACAAGTTATTGCTGAACAAAATGCTATTGAAGCAAAGAAAAATGCAGAAGAGGCGACTGCGGAACGAAAGAAGGCAGAAACACAAAGAGATATAGCTCAGGCAGCTACCAAACGTGCTGAATTAGCTAAAGAAGCTGAGGCCGCCCAGCGGTTAGAAGCTGAAAAAAGGAGACAGCAGGCAGAGATAGCTGAAGCAGAAGCAAAAAAGCAGGAGGCGCTTGCGGTAAAGAATGCTATCGCTGCCCGAAAGGCTGAAGATGAAGCAACTGCTAATGCTGAACGTGCCAATCAGAACGCTGCCATTGCCCAGCGCGAACGTTACCTCGCCACTGCTTCGCGAATGGCTATTAAATCCAAAGAGTTAGGTAACGATCCGGAACAAGAAGCCATCGTTGCCCAGCAAGCGTATCTATTTAATAAAAAGTTCAATGGTTATCCGTATAACAGTGATATCTATAGCGGACTTTATTACGCTCTAAAAAGCAATGGTGATCCTTTAACCAAGAGTCTTGAGGCCCATAAGAATGGTGCTGCACGCGCATTAGAAACCCACGGCCAAGGAAATCATATCTACTCTGGAGGTAGTGATGGACAAATCATTCGTTGGAGTTATGCTAACAAACAGTGGAATGCCGAAGTGATTATGGATGAGACCAAACGCAAGGAACCGTACCTGGTGTTCTCGATGGATACCAGCCCGGATGGAAATCGACTTGCCGCTGGAGGACTTTACCCTGTTAACCGGGATGCTAACTATGTTGAATTGTACGATTTACAAAACATAGGGAGTGCTCCGAAAAAAATCACAGGCTTTGTGTCGGATGTGGAGAATGTTCATTTTACTCCAGATGGTTCAGGTCTGTATGCTCGTGATAACTCCGGGTACAGCATCAAGTACTCTGATCTATCAACCGCAAAAGAGGTAATTAATTCTAAAGAAAAAATCACCTCATTGGATTTGAATCAAAACGGAACCATGTTAGCGGGTGCCGGTGCCAATGGAACCCTGTATCTGTGGGACATTGCAAAGAACTATGCCGCTACCACCATAAAAATGGCCAAGGGTTTATCTGCTGTAAAGTTTGCACCTGATGGACGGCAACTTATAGTAGGCGACATTGAAGGCGTTTTGTATTTGGTAAGCAATAACCTGGTGATTCGCACCCTTGCGGGTCACTCTTCACAGATTGAAGACATTGATTTCAATCATGCAGGTACGTTCATGGCCTCGGCCAGTAAAGACCACACGGTTCGCTTGTGGAATTTCCGGCAACTTAACCAGCAACCTATCTTGTTGAGCGACCACGACTGGGCATGGACCGTGGCGTTTACACCCGATGACTCACAGTTGATGGTAGGTATAAATACAGTGAGGCAGACTGCCAAAGGCGTTGACCAAACCATTCATGCTTATCCCACTGATTTCGAGGTAATGAAAGATATTCTGTGTGGCAAAGTTACCAGAAACATGACACAAGAGGAATGGGACATCTTTGTAGCTGAGGATCTGGATTATGAAAAGACCTGTGAAAATTATCCGGGTGTTAAATCCAATAAAAGTGCAACCAAAAAAGGCGGGAAATAATTTATGAAGAGAATTTTAATCCCGATTTGCTTTACTGTTTTAAGTATACAGGTATTCGCGCAAGCAACAAACTGTGCGCAGACCCTGCGGCTTGCTCAATCGGTTTACGATCAGGGGCGATTGCATGAGTTGGAAGACATCATTAAAAAAGGATTGTTGGGGGGCGATTGCGACACGCAAACGAAAGTAAGCTTGTACAAGCTGTTAACATTGGCCTACATCTATCTGGAAGAACCACAAAAGGCAGATGACGCCATGCTTAAACTATTGCAAACCGATCATTACTTTGAAATTAATGAAACAGTAGATCCTGCCGAGTTTGTTGCGCTGTACAATACTTTCCGTACGCATGAAATCTACCGGGTGGGTGCAAAGCTGGGAGTTAATGCCAGTCAACCGAATGTTGTTAATTCAGTTACAGCAGTGGAGCTGGCAGCCGACAGCGAATACAAATATGGAATTGCTATTCATTTTGGTGGCGTTGTTGATGTACCATTAAATGACAAAATGACGCTGCATGGGGAACTGCTTTATCTCCAGAAGAAGTTCGAGCTTGATCTTAAAGTAGATCGGGGGTTTGATGCCGATGGTAAACCTCTGGGTCAGGAATTCCAGGGATTCGAAACTCAAAACTACTTGTCCCTCCCTCTAAGTTTTGAGTATAAAATAGTTGACAAAAAATACAATCCATTTGTAACGGGCGGGATTTCAGTGGATTACTTACTTAGTGACAAAATGAAAGCGGAACGTATTAGAGTTGACGAGGCTTCTATACCAGAAACCACATTCGACTTAAAATCGCTTCGGGAGAATATTAATATAAGCGCCTTTGTAGGTGCCGGGGTAAAACTAAAAATGGGCAGCGGTTATTTCATTGCTGATGTAAGATACATCTACGGCATTACTAATGTAAACTCAAACGAAACTGCCTTTGCTAGCCATCAAGCCACCTGGGATCAGGGGTATGCTGATCCCGTTTTTAAAGTTGCCTCATTGGCAGTTAGTGGCACTTATGTTATAAATATTTTCAATCCTAAGAAAAATAAGATTAAGATCAGCCAATGAGAAAATCATTACTATATATCTTTGCTGCCTCCAGTTTTGTATTTACTTGCAAAAACATTGATACAGCTGAACCCTCACCTCGAAGTACGTTTACCAAATTCTTTGAAGGTCCTAAATCATCGCAAGCAGTCGCTGTAGAAAAAATTCCTGGTGGGTACGTAATCCTTGCTAATACCATTGGTTCATCCAGTGATGCCTCCAATGTTCAAACCGCCTTAATCGAAACCGATGAAAACGGAAACCGAATTGGCGATTTCCATCTTTTTAACAATATAACGAGCAAATCATTTAAAGCTGTTGTTTCTAATGGAGCGGTTAGCGGTTACATCATTGTAGGCGACAGCATTTACACCGACCCTCTGGCAGAGCAAGCTGCAAACGTACTTATTTATTCTATGAGTGTAATGGTTTTAAATAGTTCATTTCAGGAGGTAAAAAGAGTTTACATATCCGATCGAAAACCCCTTTCTGGTACTCATCCTGTTAAAGATGATTTCTATGGTGGTTCTGTAAGCCTTACCGGCACCGGCAGTGCCATTGTACTTGGAACCTTTAGAGCCGGTATTGTGAACCAACAAAGTGCACCGGCAGAGCAACTTCTTTTTGGATTGGACGCGGGTCTGGATAGCGCGTGGGTAAAATACTATCCGTTATTATCCAATACCTATGCAAACGCAAAGTCAATTCATTACTCGAATGGAAACATCATTTGGGCGAGTGCAATTGCAGATGTCCAGGGAGATTTTACTTCCTCCTATGTAACCATTCCTTTTGTTAAAGAGCAATCGGTGCCTGTAAATTTCAGTACGCTGTATGAAACCACTACCCAATTGTTTTTACCTAAAGATATACAGCCCGCAAGTTCACCTGCCTTTGGCTATGGAGTTGTCGGCACTTACAGCGAGTCACCTGACGGATTAAAAGGCAATATGTTTTTTATGAGAGTAGGTACAGATGGAACCATCATTTCCGGCAGTGACCGGTATTTTGATGGCATAGCTTCTTTCGCCTCCGCCACAGTTGATAAAAGTGCGTCTGAAATTATTGATGCCGGAGAGGCTATTGCAAGTACTAGCGATGGCGGGTTCGTGCTGGCGGGAACACTGACCACGATTCCTGAAAAGGGAAACGGAGGTAAAGATCTTTTGCTGGTTAAAGTAAATGCTGCTGGCGATTTGGTTTGGATTAAAACCATTGGCGGTACCGGTGATGAGGTACCCGCAGCCATTACAGAAGCATCGAATGGTGATTTACTTATTTGTGGCACAAACTCATTAAGCGGATACGCTTCCGTGTTCTTGATGAGAATGGATAAAAACGGAGAACTAAAAAACTAACTTGAAAATAGAGTTATGAGTAAAATTTTATCAATGAAATTAAGGCTAATAATTTTTCTATTGGTTTTTGGTAATACCGTTTTTGCGCAAAATATTACTTTAAGCCCGCTTACTGGAGGTGTGGCACCGTCACCCCTTGCCAGCAATGCAACAGGAGTTTCTATTCTTGGTGTACAATTCGATAAAGCGGCTGGTGGAACAAATGAAATTACTGCCATTTCTTTTGCGCTAACTGCAAATCCAGTGGGTCTGTTTACAAATCCTCACCTTTACCGCTCTGATAATAACAATAGTTTTGACGGGGCTGATCTTGCCAACGAAGTTGGAACTCCGGCCTTTGGAGCTACGTCAATAGATTTTACCGGGGGGATTACAACTTTTGGGGGCAATAGCACAGCTGAAACCAGAAGGTATTTTTTGGTTGTGGATATTGATAACGCTGTAACAGGAGCAACTCCTTCAGTAACACCTTCCGTTTCTAATACCACCGTTACAGCAACCGGTACCGTTAATGCAGGCACTGTTACAGGAACAGCGTATAGCTTTGCCGATGCAATCCCTCCTACCATTACATTTAATCCTTTGAATGGTGCTTTCGGGGTAGCGTTGGCATCCAACATTACGATTACTTTTGATGAACCGGTTCGGAAAACTGATGATAGTCCCATCACTGTTGGCGATCTGGCAACATTAGTAGAACTTAAATTAACCAATGATGGCGGAGCAGCGTTTCCATTCACTGCTTCCATCGATGGAACTAATAAAATAATCACCATTGATCCAACCTCTAACTTTGCAAGTAACACCGTTTATTACGTAGAGATGAATTCAGTAGAGGATAGTGGCAATAATGCCGTTACCGGTAATATTACATTTACCTCTCAGGATATTGATCCTCCCGTTCCAACATTTAATCCCTTAAGTGGAGCTGTTGGAGTTGTGGAGACCAATAACATCGTCATTACATTCAATGAGCCGGTTCGCAAACTTGATGATGGAATGCTTACCCCTGCTGATCTGGCCACACTGCTCGAACTAAAGCTCACTAATAATGCGGGAGCTTCAGTTCCTTTTACCGTTACTATAAACGGTCCAAAAACAATTATAACAATTGACCCAACAGCTACCCTGGCTGGAAACACTCTTTATTATGTTGAGATCAATCCAGTTGAAGACTTTAGTAACAATCCCATTGTAGCAACCAGCATAACATTTACAACCGGTGACACCCAACCTCCGACTGCGACATTTAACCCAGTTGGTTCGGCAACGGATGTTTCGGCTGTTGGAAATATTGTTTTAACCTTTTCTGAAGCCATCCGGAAATTGGATGACTCAGCTGTTACTCCAGCAGATATTCAGGGCGGCCTGGTTGAATTTAAACTGACCAACGATGGCGGTGCAGTTGTGCCCTTTACTGCAACCATTAACGGAAGCAATACAGTGATTACGATTAATCCCAATGCTACCCTCCTTCACAATCAGGTTTATTATGTGGAAATAAATCCGATTGAGGATGCGGTGAACAATGCTTCGGTTGGACAAACTATTACTTTCACAACGGAAGACAGGCCTTCCATAAGTGGTTTTCTGCCTGCTGCAGGTACTTGTGTTGGCGATGCCGTAACTGTTAATGGAAATCGCTTTGCCGGAACTGGCAACCCAACTTCTGGAAATACGCAACCTACTGTATTCATTAACGGGGTAGCTGTGGTTCCGGGCAATATTGTCTCATTCAATACAACACAAGTTGTGTTTACGTTACCCTCAACACCTTCTGGTCCTATCACCATCAGAAACAATGATAGCGATCTACTAAGTACAAATTCGGGTAGCAACCTGAATGTGTTTCCCGCAATCATCACTACACTCCCGGTTACACCAGCAACCCTCAACCCTGCACAAAACACTAATGTGGATGTTACAGTGGGTTCCACCCAGGACGGCAATTACAATTATGACCTGATACTTACTGCGGCTCCTGGAGGTTATAGTCTTGTACCACCTGCTACTGTTCATACACTGGCTGGAAATAGCGGGACACGCGTCCTTAACACTTCTGAAGGTCCTGATCCTAATTTAACTTCTATCGGAGACTATACCTATCGAATAGATGTCTCTCGTACAGGGTGTATAACAAAAACTTTATCAAATACTCCTATCACTCTTACTGTTGCATCACTGACTTTAAACGTAAGTGCAACTATCACCTCCGTGTGTCAGGGTAATAATACTACGCTGATTGGGTCTGCAAGCGGTGGTACCGGTTTTTATCAGTTCCGCTGGACTTCAGTACCTGCCGGGTACTCAAGCGGAAGTTCAAGCCCTACCGTGAGCCCAACAGTAAACACAACTTATAATCTTGAAGTAGAAGATGATGCTGGTAATATTGTTACCGACTTTATAGCTATTGCTGTAAATCCTAATCCTGTTGCAGATATAGTACCAGCCCCTACTGAAACGGCTGTAAGAAAGAATTACACAATTGAAAATAGGTTTTATCAACTTTATGGTTCACCGGCAGGTGGCGTTTTTAGTGGTGCAGGAGTCTCTCTTCAGGGGGATGGAAATTATTATTTTAACCCCCAAAGTGCAGGTGTTGGCAATCATGTTATTACCTATACATTCACTAATGGAAATGGCTGTTCAGACCAGGATACGGAGACTTTTGAAGTTACACCCAGTGCCATCAATGGACTCGATGTCTCCTATTGTCAAAACACTACTTCAGACAGTCCTTTGTCCCCTGTTACAATTTCGATTGATCCAACCTATGGCAGGCTTCTTCCTGGTGGGTATCAATTTACAAGACTTGTTTTTTATCGTCAGCTAAATGCATCCCCCTACACTTACTGTTTAGGAGAAGTGGCACCCACCTTCTCTTATTGTGGTCTCCCCAACCCCTTAACGGTCAATTCAACTCAGACAGTTACTGACATTCAAGCTGGTGTTACTTTGCTTCCGGGAACAACCCTGTCGCAACCAGTTTCCTATACATTGAATTTGAATGTACTTAGAAACAACTATGGTTATTCAAAAGATAATTGGTTTTACATTCTTGCCTATGGTAAAGATGCATTCGGAAACGAAACCTATCGATCGTTCCAGCCCTTTGAGGTTCTGAGTAATGAAGCAAATCCAACCATTGTTGGTATCGTTGAAAAAGGAAATATTTGTTCAGATTTGGCGCCTATCACCCTTTCATCCTCAGAGCCAGCCTATACAGTTACTAATTTTTCAATTGCACCAGGAGCATTCTCGGCAGCATTATCTGGAACAAATAATAGGGATTTTAATCCTGGCCAAGCCTCGCTCTTCGGAGCTGATGAAAGACCCCTCACTATCAACATGAGTTACAATGACAGAAACAATTGCCCTAACTCAGTTAGTACAAATTTCACCTGGGTAAAAAAGCCCAACGCCCCAATTGCACCTGATGTTCAATATTGTCAAGTTGCCAATGCTACAAACTTCATAATAACTGGAAGTCCTGATGGATCAGCCGATAAACCATTTTGGTATGATGCGCTGGCTCCAACCGTACCGCTTGATTCAATCAATTGGAAATTTACAGCGCCTGGTGTTTCTGGTCTCGTTCCGGTTAACAAGACATTCCTTGTTTTACAAAAATTTAAAGGTTGTAAAGGAAGCACTACCCCAGTCGACATCGAAATTAAGCCCGCCCCCAGCGCAATTTTTACCAATAGTAACATTTGTGAGGATCGGGATTTTACATTAACCGGCCCATTGAATGGGGCGGTACCCCATACGCTTTATGTTTGGTCTTATGGTGACACAAATGTTGATTCTGTATCAAATAACAATATCAAAATCTATAATTATGGCCCTAACTCAGCCAACGCACCCTATACAATTGGATTAACGGTGGTTAATAATGTAGGCTGCAGAAATGATTTTTCTAAAACTGTATTAGTAGGACAAAACCCTAAACCAAATTTTACCTCCAATCTTTTATGTGATGGAGATAATACCGTTCTAAATGCCTCAACAGATATTCCCGTTTCAGAATTTTCCTGGGATTTCGGTGATGGGATAACCATCGGTCAGGGAACGGCTGGTAATGCAGCCCCAGAAGGTGGTACAATCCAAAACCCAGTGCATCAATTTCCTGGCCCTGGTAGCTATCCAGTTACAGTAACTTCTTATACAGCCTCCGGATGTAATAACCCATTCACCAAACAGGTAACGATTTTAGAATATCTTACTTATACTTCTGCCTCACCTTATTCAATGGCAACTCTGGATGGAGGTAAAGGTTTCTGGAAATTGGAGGATATCAATGGAAATTCAACCTGGGAATTCGCTCAAGCCTCTTCACCTCTGAAGAGTGAGCTGACAACTCCAGCGTGGGTAACCAACGCTGCTGGAAATTATTCACCGAACGAAAAATCCTTTTTGAACAGTCCTTGTTTAGATATTTCAGGTATTGCAAGACCTGTCCTTTCTATGGATATGGTGCTGAACTCTCAGGAAAACTTTGATGGTGTGGTTCTGGAATATTCAGATGATAATGGAATCACGTGGAAGCCTGTTGGTAATGTTAATTCTGGAATTAACTGGTTTAATACCTCAGGTTTTTTTGCTGGTAATATCGGAAGTAGTCCGGTAGGTTGGTCGGGGGATTCCCAGAACCTGGAGGATAATCCTGTTAGAGATACGCTAGTACAAGTGCGCAGGGCGCTGGATAATATACCTGATCTAACTTTGGCAGAGCGATCTAAAGTTCGCTTCCGAATGGCTTTTCAAACAAATAGTGATCGTGAACTTGAGGGTATTGCTTTTAACAATGTAACGATTGATAGTCGCGATCGAATCTCATTAGTAGAAAACTTTACAAACGAAAGTGATGCTCAGTATGCCAGCAACAATACCGCTTTCAAAGTTGTTTCAGGTTCTGAGGTTGCTAAGATTCAATATCATCTGGGTTTCCCTGGCGATGATCCTAATTACCCTTTAAACACTGCAGACCCTTCGGCCCGTGCAGCCTTCTACGGTATTCCGCTCACCGATCAGTATATACCGCGTGGCTATATTGACGGATTTAGCGATGGCCGCTTCGATCAACCCGCCTGGATCTTGGGTCGCTTTAACAAGCAGGCCCTGAAGAACTCACCTTATACTTTATCGGTAGATACCCAGGTGCCGGCAGATCCCAGTTATTTAAAAATTGCTGTCTCTATAGCTGCTGATGTAAATATCCCGGGCAATCGCAAACCCATACTGCAAATAGCGGTAGTAGAGAAAACAGAGGGCAACAACGAATTCGTGCTGCGTAAACTGGTGCCATCGGCAGCCGGCACCCCATTGACTGTTCCCATGGCCCAGAACACTACGTTAACTGTGACTGAAAACGTTCGGATTGAAAATACGCAAGACGTTGCAGACCTTGCCCTGGTTGTATTCATACAAGATGAGCTAACCAAGGAGGTCTATCAGGCCGGGTTAAACTTAACACCAACCAATCTTCCAACAGCCAGCGTAATTACGGGTCTTGAAGAATTTGCGGAAAGTATCCAGATTTACCCCAACCCGGCCAACGAAAGTTTTGTAATTGAACTACCCGCTAAAGCAGAAAACAGATTACCGGTTAGTATCATCGATCAGGTAGGAAGATCTGTGCATGATGCTGCCTTCGAAAAAGGAGAACAAACCAAAACGGTTCGAACTCAGGATCTGGCCGGGGGTATTTACATTGTGCAAATCGGAGTAGGTAAACCGGGAGTTATAAGAAAGAAGGTGATGGTTGCACACAAAAATTAATGCAAGTAAGGTATTACACAGAAAAGGGCTTTTTTGAGTTTAAAAAAGCCCTTTTCTTTAATCCTTCGCTTGTTTTAAATGTAAGTTCCTTTGCCTAATTTAAACGTTTTAATTTAAACAAACTCTGTCTATAGGTATGGAAATGTTTCTTAAAGCCGATACCTGGCTAGCGCTCCTTACGCTCTGTTTTCTGGAAATTGTATTGGGTATCGACAACATCATTTTCATTTCTATTGTCTCCAACAAACTTCCCGAAGAACAACGGGGTCGTGCCCGTAATGTAGGGTTGGCTCTCGCCATGTTTGTCCGCATTGCCCTGTTACTTGGCATCACCTGGATCATTGGATTTGTTGAACCTCTCTTTACCATTCCTGCCAATTTTCTGATCACCCACGATATGAGTTTTAGTGGTAAGGATTTAATTCTTGGGTTTGGTGGATTATTCCTGATTGCAAAAAGTACCCTTGAGATTAATCACGAAATGGAGGGCGATGAGGACGAGGAAGAAGGCATAAAAACTGCGGCCATCACGTTTGCCGGTACCATCGTGCAGATCATTCTCCTTGATATAATATTTTCCTTCGATTCAATTCTGACCGCGGTGGGAATCGTTCCCCCCGAACAAGTGGTGATCATGATCATTGCTGTAATTGTTTCCATTATAGTAATGATGTTTTTCTCCGGGGCGATCAGCAATTTTATTAAAGATCACCCCTCTATGGAAGTACTTGCACTCGGCTTCCTGATCTTAATCGGGTTTACCCTGTTACTGGAAGGACTGCACCAGGAAATCCCGAAAGGATACATTTACTTTGCCGTGGCCTTCTCCCTGTTAATTGAGTTTACCAACATTCGCGTCCGGAAAAAGCGCAAGAAGAAAGTAAACCCTGTGAAACTTCATAAGGAATATAATGAGGAAGAACGGAAAGAGGCGGTAGAGGAACTCAACAAATAATGTCCATCCAAAGCTTTTTTCATAGTGAGCCAGTTGAAATAAGAATTTCATTGGCATCACGGTATTAGTTTTTAATCAGTTATCAATGGAAGATTTACGATACCCAATAGGAAAATTCGTTGCCGAAGAAACTCACACTAAGGAAGAAGTGGCTGCTTTCATTCAGCGCATTCAATCGTTACCTCAAAAACTGGAAGCTGCAATTTCAGGTTTATCAAACATGCAACTTGACACACCTTACCGGGAAGGAGGCTGGACTGTTCGCCAGGTAGTGCACCATGTTGCCGACAGTCACATGAATGCCTACATCCGGGTTAAATGGACGCTTACTGAAGAAACCCCCTTAATTAAAGCCTATAACGAAAAGTTGTGGGCTGAGACGGGCGAAATAGTTGCTGATCCGGCCTTATCCATTTCATTAATCAAAGCGCTTCATGCAAAATGGGTTGTCCTGCTAAAGACACTTACTCCGGATCAGTTACAAAAACAATTTATTCATCCAGATACCAAGAAGCATGTAGTTCTTCACAATCTCATCGGCATGTATGCCTGGCATGGTGATCACCACCTCGCTCACATTGTTGAATTAAAGAAGCGCATGCATTGGTAATTATGGAACCGTATAAGGCTCCAACCCTTCTCTTTGGAAGTCATCTTGAAACCATCTTCCCATCCCTATTTCGAAAAGTAGAAGGCATTACCTATTCACGCGAACGAGTCACCACACCCGATCATGATTTTCTAGACCTGGATTGGCTACGACAGGGATCAAAAAAACTGGTGATAATTTCCCATGGGTTAGAGGGGAATAGTGACCGGGCTTATGTGCGCGGAATGGCTAAGATCTTTTTCAATCATGGATTTGATGTGCTTGCCTGGAACTATCGCGGTTGCAGCGGTGAGATGAATCGAAAAATCCGGTTTTATCATAGTGGGGCTACGGATGACCTCGACTTTACCATCCGCCATACCGCTTCCTTAGGCTACGATGAAATAAACCTGGTCGGCTTCAGCCTGGGTGGTAACCTAACATTGAAATATTTGGGCGAAAAGGGAGATGCGCTCAATCCGATTATTAAAAAAGCGGCCACATTTTCTGTTCCCCTCAATCTTAAAACCAGTTGCGAAAAAATTTCAGCTCCTTCCAATTGGATTTACTCGCAGCGCTTTCTAAAAAGCTTAAAGAAGAAAGTGGTTGATAAATCAAAACTCATCTCTGAGATCAATACCGAACCACTGGATCGAATCAAAACTTTGCTGGAATTTGATAATGTCTACACTGCCCCGCTCCATGGTTTCCGCGATGCAGTTGACTACTATGATCAATGCAGCGCCATTCGTTTTCTGTCCAACATTAAAAGACCGACCCTCGTAGTCAATGCCTTGAATGATCCTTTCCTTAGCCCTGATTGCTACCCAACCAATTTTGCCAATCAACCTTACCTCACATTTGAATACCCAAATCGGGGTGGACATGTGGGATTCTCACTATTCGCTAAAAATGGTTTATATTGGTCCGAACTCAGGGCCTTGCACTTTATTCAATCCACATTATGATCGAGCGATATTCGATCCATGCCACTCAATCGCAACTGATCGAGCGATTTAAGATAGAAGAATCACTTGCCTATAAGCCACGATACAATGCAGCACCATCGCAGTTGCTGCCGGTAATCACCCATGAGAGTCCGCAAGGGTTTTCCTATTTCTATTGGGGTACGGCTCCGCAATGGGCACGCAATAAAACGCTTGCCGAAAGAATTATAAACACACGAGCAGAATTGATTAGGGAAAAACCGGTCTTCAAAAAACAGTTGATGCGTTACCGGTGCCTTATTCCGGCAGATGGGTTTTATGCCTGGAAAAAAGTAGGTAAGAAAACCTCTATCCCATGGCGGTTCACACTAAAATCAAAAAAGATTGTGTCTTTTGCCGGATTATGGGAAGAATACGATGACTCGGAAGGAAATGCATTTCATACATTTTCTATTATCACCGTGCCTGCCAATGAAACGGTTGTGTCAGTAACGGATCGGATGCCCGTGATCTTTAATCGGCCAGAGGAAGAAATCTGGCTGAACAAAGACTCTTCAGAAGAAACGCTGCTTGCCCTCCTCAAAGAATACCCCGCTAATGATCTTGAGGGCTATACAGTATCACCGGGCATCAACTCACCGGAAGCAGAGAGCGCGCTGCTCATCCTCCCTACACCAGCCACCGATCAGTTTGGCAATCTAACTTTATTCGATTGACGTTACATCCTGTCAGAAAACTTCTACTGTATTTTGCAAGCCTGTTAGCTTAAGAAAACCATTTGCGATAGAGCTCTTATCAACATCCCTCCCATTTACCATTACCTTCCTTCTGTTTTTTACATCAATCATGAGTGTCCAGTCCGCTTCGGTTTGCTGGATTCGATACTCTTTTTGATCTGCCTTTTGATTTACAACCAGACCTATAAAATTGTTTCCCACTTTCACATTTTCAATTGATACCTCATTCCATGAAGCTGGCATGAGCGGAGAAATATAAATAGTCTTCTCGTAAGCCTTCGGTTGAATTCCAAAGAAATAGTTAATGATAGGGACTGCCACGCCATAAATATTCCAGGCTTGGGTTACCATGCCAAAGTCGGGCGAAACTTCATACATAGAACCCGGCAAAGCATAACTAAAGGATTGTTGAAGTTTATTCAGATAACTCAATGTTTCCTCCTGGGTGCCATACTTAGCTGATGCAATAGCTTGTACCCCTGTAGGCAGGGTCATAACAGCACCCGTGTAAGAAAATGTTTTCTTTCTGGACTTCAACACAACACTATCGGGTTGTTCAGTTCTGTCAATACCCGTAACATAAACTCCAAATGGATTCTCGTATTTACGGGCTGTATGCAACGCAGCTTTACCTTTTTCCAGATCAGCTACCCCTGTTTCCATGGGCGTATTTACCACCCAATTATGATAAATGACATGCGGCACATGCTGATCTTTACCATACTTTTTCATATTCCTTTTGGTAGCATTCAACTCTTCAACCGCCCATGGTTTTCCCAGTGTATCCGCCCTGACAAGCGCAGCCTCAAGAATTGGCATTGCCTCTCCTACCGTTCCTCTGAAATCACCGAACGATTGATCCTGTATATTCCACCATTCTTTATTGATCTTAATTTTTAAAGCATCAGCTTGCTGTTGATAATCGCTTGCTGCTATAGTATCACCCATCACAAGTGCCACTTCAGCGGCTGCGCCTAGTGCTTGCTGCGTATAAACAGCCACATCAATCATCTCGCTGTCTAATCCTGGAATTTCCATCATTCCATTTCCATTGGGATAGCCATTCTTATCCGGATCCATCTCATCTGTCAGCCAGGTAATTCCTTTTTTTACCTCCGGAAATAGTTGATTGATCAATTCCGTATCACCTGTCCAATCCAGATAGAATTTAAGCAGTGTAATGTATTGAGCAGTTTCATTTACGTTACCCGGATTAAACACAGCGCCATTAGTGGATACTTCATGGATGATGCGGCCATTTCTATTGGTCTTTTGCGAGATCATACTTACTAATTGAATTGAGCTTTTAACGAGCTCATGATCACCCGTTGCCAATACCCCTTGCAGCGTGTAGGTCATATCAGCTCCAAACCACCAAGGATAATCCGGTAAGCCAGCAGAAACGCCACGCCCCTGATCTGGAACCTTGCGCACAAGCCAGTCGGTATTATACTTAAGCCACTCATACATCTGCCCAATGGCCTGATCAGGGATATTGAGTTTAGAAGAGTTTGCAATATTTTTGTATCGCTCTACTTTCTGGTTAAATCTTGTCGTTGTTTCTTTCTTTAGTAACTCATAGGTAGATCGCAACTCCTCTTCAGACTGATAAGAGCCAGCTATAAAAATCGGAATGACTTTCTCCTCACCAGGCGTTAAGCTCAATAAAAATGATAGTGTTCCATTCTTCCCTAATCCTCCCCTATTCGATGGAGTACATTCATTAGTTTCGTCTGAAAAATCAGTAGGTTCCTGAGAGGATCCGAAGGCTGTGTACCACGGATTATTCTTATCCCTGGCTATTGCAGCCGACAATTTCTTATCAAACGAAATTTCATCCTCCGTGTCTATCATGTTGGTACGTTCGCCTAACCAGGTTGGCCGCAGGTCTGTCATTCCGGTGAATGAGAAAACTATTTCTTTTTCAAGCTTACCAGAATTAGTAATTCTGAATTCTACAATTACACCTTCCAATTCATCAGGAACAAATTGAAGGCGTTCGATGGCAATGTTTTCCTTATCCCAATTAAAATGGTGACTATTGGCCATTGGATAATTGACAAACTTATTTGCCTTATCCAGACAAAATGAATCACTGTTATCTTTTGCTTTAACGGAGGCCGTGAATCCATCCAGAAGTTTAATGGGATGATCCCAGATCCCGCCCATCTCACCTGTAACATGCCAGCCCAGATCTGGAAAAGAACCATCCTGATGCCCAACTAGGTAAACCCGGTCACCCGAGGTTACAAAGGGTGAATTCAGGTACTGTGATTTCCCTTCTATGGAGGTAAGTTCAGACGTGTGTTTATAAAGACTATCTTTTGATGTCTGCTCTGACGGTGAACAAGCCAGAAGTCCGCTTAGAAGAAATATTAATACCTGAGCCCTTGTCTTCATCATAAGTATCTATCTATTCAAAGTTTATTGATCAGCTAAGGCACAATTTACCATTTTGAATCTAAACCTCGTAACAACGATTTGATACACCTTACAGATTCTACAGGGCTGAATAATTCCGCAAAAACTATCAGGAAATAATAATTCCATTCAAATCCCGAAAAGAAAGGATTTGAATGGAAGATTAATTGGGCTATTGATCTTGTGATAGGGTAAAAAATTACCCAAATAAGTTACTTATTCACTTCTTAAGGATCCAACCGGATTTTGTATAGCTGCTTTGATCGACTGATAGCTAACTGTGATCCATGCAATCATCAGCGCGGCCAAGCCCGATACTAAAATAATCCACAAACTGATATTGATTCGATACGCAAAATTCTGTAGCCACCAATGCTCCATTACATACCAGGCAACAGGCACTGCCAACACAAATGCAAGAAGAATCATTTTCGTAAAATCCTTAGATAGCAACACCACCACGCCAGTTACCGATGAACCCAACACTTTGCGAACCCCAATCTCCTTGGTGCGCAGGCTTGTGATGTAAGCCGAAAGTGCAAACAACCCAATACAGGAAACAAAAATGGCTAGTCCAGAAAACACGGCAAAAAGTCTACCCGATTGGCGTTCACTTTTGTATTGCGCATCCAGATTTTCATCGAGAAAAGAAAATTTAAAGGGCTCTGCTGGCACCAATTCCTTCCACTTAGTCTCAATTGATTTAATCGCGGCCGGAATTTGCCCGGCCTTGACCCGCGTAACAAAATACTGAGTGCCCCGACCAAAATACTCGTTACTCTGAATAGCCAGCGGTGTAACCTTATCTCGAAGAGAAATGAAATTAAAGTCTTTCACTACACCTACCACTACAAAGGGCACAGCCACGTTTCCTTCCGGCCGCTCTTGAATATCAATCAGCTTTCTGCCAATTGGATTCTCTAACCCCATCACCTTAACAGCAGCCTCATTCAAAATAACGTTTAAAGAATCATTCATCTCTTCAGAAAACCAACGACCTTCGGCCAGCTCAAAGCCCAATACTTCAGCCAGTCCATCGGCAATCACCATCGATTTCGTGGTTAGAATCTCAGAAGAACCTTCTGGTTGAAACTGGATTCCGAAATAGTCACTCTCACGACCCGGGATAGCAAAGGAAGCAGCTACCCCTGCCACCTCTGGCATCCGTTTAATCTCTTCAACCATCGTTTTTACCATTGGAGCTTCAAGTCCAAATCCGCGCTCCACTACTAATACCTGGTCTCTATCGAATCCCAACGATTTCTCGGACATGAATTTCATCTGCTGCTGAATCACCAATGTTCCGATCATCAGAATAATAGAGATCCAGAATTGAAAGATTACCAGACCGTTCCGTATCCATTTTCCCTTCTGACTTCCGGTAAATTTTCCCTTCAGCACCACCACAGGATTGAAAGACGAAAGGACAAAGGAAGGATAAATTCCGGCCAGCAATCCAACAAAAGCTGCAAGGGCGATCAATATCAATGTGGTATTGAGGGTGAACGGTATGCTTAGTTGTTTCTCAATTAAATTATTAAAAAGAGGCAACGTAAAATAAATTATTGCAATAGCCAACGATACCCCAACCGCACTTAACACAAATGATTCAGTAAGGAATTGAGCTACTAGTTGTTGACGGAAAGAACCCATGACTTTACGAACACCTACTTCCCGGGCCCGTTCGGCAGAGCGCGCTGTAGCCAGATTCATAAAGTTGATACAGGCAATCATCAGAACAAGAATAGCAACTGAAATCATGATATATACCGAAGTGCGATTCCCTCCGGGTTTCATTCGCGCTTCCAGGTTTGTAGGATCCAAATGTATAGATGCCAGGGGTTGGAGAAAATAACGATAGCCATTGCCTTCCTTCCGGTAATCTGCCCACGACTTGCCAAGATTTTTTTCGATCTGAGCTGCTGCATAGGTGTCAACAACTTTGGGAATCTTTGCTTCCATTGCTACAGGATCGCTACCTGGTTTTAATCTAAAATAGGTGTAGGCAGAGAAGCTGGTGAAGTTTTCGCGTGCTGTAAATGGGTAAGTTGATGCTGCAAGAATCGCACTGAATTTAAAATGAGAGTTATGTGGAATATCTTCAATTACCCCTGAAACTTTAAATTCCTGTTGCCCGGCAGTAATAATTTTTCCGATTGGGTCTGCTTCACCAAAATAGCGCATTGCCATTTCTTCAGTAATCACCATTTCATTAGCCTGTCTCAACATTTTATCACGGTTACCCTTCAAGACCTTAAAGCTGAAGATCTTCAAAAAATTACTATCCGTGGCAATCACAAAACCCTCATCAAACTGACTTACTTCATCGCGCTCGTTTTTATAAGACATGGTAAAGTTTTGAAACCCAAAAGCATTGGTAGACTCCTCTACTTCAGGAAAGTCGCGCCTGATTACACCTTCAAAAGAATTTGGGATGATGGAATAAAACGTGGAATGAGTGGGGTATTTTCGCTCTAGCACCATGCGGTAAATACGCTCCTGGTCCTGAAAGAATTTATCGTACGAGAACTCATTCTGAATAAACAGCACGATGAGCAAGCAGCTTGCGATGCCCACCGCGAGGCCCAATACATTAATTACCGTATAGACTTTTTGTTTAAGTAAACTGCGAAGGGCAATTTTTAGGTTGTTTTTGAACATAGGCTCTGGGGTTTTAGGCTTCCGATAAAAACAGAAATACTTCCTTTAACGAAGATGGTTACAGAAAGGATAAAGTTTTACTTATTTTGTTGCAGGCCCAAATCCTATTCAAACCGATCGGGTGCAAATGCATTGAGAGAGACAGATGCTTTTTGCCCTGCTACGATTTCTGTCACCAATTTGCCAGTGCCAGGCCCCAGACTAAGTCCCATCATAGAATGCCCCGTGGCGAAAATAAGATTTGAGAAACTTTTAGAACGTCCGATGTATGGCATCCCATCGGGTGAGCAGGGCCTTAAGCCATGCCAGATTTCTTCTTTTTTCGGCATCGATACTTTCATCTCAGGATAGTAATGCGGAATAGAGTCAACAATGCCTTGAACGCGATTCATGCTAATGGAATGATCAACACCGGTGATTTCCATTGTGCCTCCAAACCGAAGCGTAGTTCCCATGGGAGTAACGGCTACCCGGGCTTCGAGGAAAATAGATGGAATGCGAATATTCTTCTCTACATTCTGTAACGTAAAACTGTATCCCTTCCCAGCCTGCATGGGTAGCGACATCTTTAGTTTTGAACCAACCAAACCAGACCATGAGCCTGCGGCAATCACCACTTCATCAAAAGTGTGTTCACCTTGATTTGATTTTATAGATTTGATTTTTCCATGATCAATAATAAAATCTTCAACCAATGTATTTGTCAGAAACACTACACCATTGTCCTTCAGAAATTTTATTAGCTGAGTTACGAATGCTTGCGGAGTGATATGGGCATCACCCGGAAAATAAACGCCACCCCGAACTTGGATCTTCACTTCTGGTTCAAGATGCTGAATTTCCTCAGACGATAGAATCCGTGCTTCAACTCCGTGATCATTAGCAATAGCCGCTGTTTCAGCTTCTTCATGTTCAGTCTCTTTTGTCTGATAAAGCATTAAGAGTCCACGCTCATGATAGCCAAAATCAAATGGAAGTTCTTTGGCTAGCTGCTGATACTGTGCTTTGCTAAACAAACTCAATTCCTTTAAAGCAGGAATAGAACTATTCACGTGCTCTTTGGTTGAATGTTTATAAAACAGATAGCCCCATTTAACTAAATCGCTATTCAATCGTGGTTTCACATAAAACGGACTTGTTGAATTAAACATCCAGCGGATGCCTTTGGAAATCATTCCGGGCGCAGCTAAAGGAATAATATGACTTGGCACGATCATACCCGCATTACCAAACGAGCAACCGTCTTTCAAATCACCTTGCTCAATAATGGTAACCTGATGTCCAGCCTTCGTTAAATAGTAGGCCGAGCTCAGCCCGATGATGCCTCCTCCTATGACTCCGATTTTCATGTTCCTGGTTGCTAGTTACTTGGTGTCTGGTTAAGGTTGGCAGTTAGCTTCCTTTCTCTATTGCTTTAATGAAGTTGTTCAGTTTTCTTCCCAATCGCTGTAATCGTTCGTGAACATCCGCGTATAAGTTTTCATCTGTGATTGATTTCGTTTCATACAATGTTTCCCAATGGTCAATGGTCTCATCATTTGATGCCTGTGCAATTATCAAAAATCGAATGTATTCTCCTATATATCTTCTTCTGCCATACCCTTCTACAATATTTGATCGTACCGATTTTACAGATCTTCTGATTTGCTGGGCTTCCTCAAACTGTTCAAACCGAGGTAATTTCAAACTAATTCCATGAATCTGAATTGATAACTCCTTTGCCTCCTGCCAAATCTCTAGATTTTTATAACTCATAGCTATAATTGTAACAAATCCACCAAGCAACTAGAAACCAGTAACTGGTAACGATTTAGATTACCTGAAACCCAAACGCATACGGATCATCATCAGGATCAATTTTAATGGTATTGTATCCATAAATTTTTGCCCAGCCCTCCACACTGGGTATGATGGCCGGTTTTCCATTTAGCTCGGTAACCTCCTCAATTCGTCCAATGAACTTTGAGCCAATAATACTTTCATGAATAAAATCTTCCCCCTTCTTCAATTTTCCTTTGGCATGCCACTGAGCCAGCCGCGCGGAGGTTCCGGTACCACACGGGGACCGATCAATCGCCTTATCACCATAAAACACTGCATTACGGGCTGTAGAGGTTGGATCAATTACCTTTCCTGCCCAGAGAATATGACTGCATCCGTTGATGGTTGGATTTTCGGGATGAACGAATTGATACTTCTTATTGATATTTTTCCTAAGCTCACGACTCCAACTGATCAATTGATCTGCTGTGTACTTTTCAAGCCCCGGAAAGTTTGGTTGAGGATCAACAATGGCATAAAAATTTCCCCCATAAGAAACATCCAATGTTAATTCGCCAAGGTCAGGACACTCTACTGAAATATTCTCGGCTGCGAGGTACGCCTTTACATTGGTGATTTTTACTGACTTTACTTTCTTTCCTTCTTGCTTATACTCTACCCGTACTAATCCGGCAGGAACCTCGAGATTTAAAATACCGGGAGTTTTAGGAATCACTAGTCCTTCTTCAATCGCAATCGTTACTGTGCCAATAGTTCCATGGCCGCACATCGGCAGACACCCACTGGTTTCAATAAAAAGAATTCCAACATCATTGGCTGGATCAGAGGGCGGATACAATATGCTTCCGCTCATCATATCGTGACCGCGCGGTTCAAACATCAGCCCCTTCCGGATCCAATCATACTCACGCAAAAAGTGCTGACGTTTCTCACTCATATTTTTTCCTACAAGGTTAGGACCACCTCCCGCTACAACACGTACCGGGTTACCACAGGTATGAGCATCTATACAGAAAAATGTTTTATTCATAGTTTACAATTTTAAGTAGACAGTAGGCAAGGACAATAGGCAACAAAATTGTTCAATTGTCTACTGCATGTTGCCCATTGGTTACTTCTTACCCCACTCATTATTTCTCAACCTCCAAATCTTCAACGGGTTAATTTCCTTCAACTCCTCAGGCAAAACTGAATCCGGAAAATTCTGGAAAGCCACCGGACGTGCAAATCGCTTGATGGCATCCGTGCCAACGGCAGAAAAACGCGAATCGGTTGTTGCCGGAAACGGTCCCCCGTGTTGCATGGATGGGCATACTTCAACCCCTGTTGGAACTCCATTGACAACCAAACGTCCAGCCTTCTCAATCAACATATTTAATAAACTTGAGTACTTAGTCAACTCTGCTTCGTCAGCAATGATAGTTGAAGTTAACTGGCCATGTGTGCGATTGACTACTGAATGCAATTCATCTGTGCTCTTACAACGCACGATCAATGAAAACGGACCAAACACCTCTTCTGCCAGCATTGGATTTTTCATAAACTCACTGGCTGATACTGAAGCAACGTGTGGTCTGCCCTGGGAAGAATTTGATTCAGATAAAGACTGACCTTCTACCTTCACACCTTTTTGGGCCAAAGCCTGCTTTAATTTTTTAGAATAATTATCAGCTATACCCTGATGCAACATGGTGCCGGGCATTGTTTTTTGAAACTCTGATGATAGTGTTTTGACGAAGCGATCTAAGCCGTCTCCCTCAACCGCAAGGATCAACCCGGGGTTGGTACAGAACTGCCCAACGCCAAGTGTGATTGACCCCACTAAGCTTGCAGCCGTTTTTTCTGCATCTCTTTTCAGTGTCTCGGGTAAAAGAATTACCGGGTTGATGCTACTCATCTCAGCAAATACCGGAATTGGGTCGGGACGTTTATTGGCCAAATCAAACAAAGTCTTTCCTCCTGCCAACGAACCTGTAAATCCTACGGCCTTGGTAAATGGATGTTTCACCAATGCTTGTCCTACTTCAAAGCCTGCACCGAACACATGTTGAAAGACACCTTGAGGCATTCCGGTTTTTTCCATTGCTTTTGAAATCGCTTTTGCCACAAGCGCGGAAGTTTCGGCATGAGCCGGATGTGCTTTTACAATCACCGTACAGCCAGCTGCAAGTGCAGAGGCAGTATCACCACCGGCCGTTGAATAGGCCAATGGAAAATTTGCTGCCCCAAAAACCACAACAGGACCGATGGGAACCAGCATCTTTCTGAGATCGGGCTTTGGTGCAGGTGCACGATCGGGAATGGCGGTGTCAATTCTCGCTTCCACCCACGACCCATCTTCTACCAAATCAGCAAACATTCTGCAATGACTTGTGGTGCGGCCACGCTCGTTGATGATACGTGCTTCCGGTAGATTGGTCTCCCGCATAGTCGTGGTCACCAACTGTTGACCCAAGGCTTCAATTTCATCAGCTATCGCGCGCAGAAATTCTGCTTTCTTCTTTCCGGGAAAATTTTTATAGGAAAGGAATGCAAGCTGGGCTTCATTCATTACCTGTTCAATTTCCTGAAGGCTTGTGTCTTTCATGATCATATTACAACCAGTTTTTTAATTGCTCATCTGTCAGATTACTGCCACAAATAATG
Source organism: Cyclobacteriaceae bacterium (assembly GCA_044229915.1). Taxonomy (GTDB): domain Bacteria; phylum Bacteroidota; class Bacteroidia; order Cytophagales; family Cyclobacteriaceae; genus ELB16-189. Next base: position 33,915 of record JBGASB010000013.1, on the reverse strand, counting down.
GCAGCAACAGTTTTATTTCTAAACAAGGATGGGTATTCCAAAATCGCGGCAATGGCAATAGCCCCTGATGGTTCGCTGACAAGGCCGGCAACGCGATACAATAGTTTCATCGCTTTCAAAATAAAATCTTCACTCACGAGTAATCCTTCATCGATTACTTCTTTCATGTCCGTAAGTGCCTCCGGTACCGGGATGCGGACTCCAATTCCATCCGCAATGGTATTTATGGTTGGGTAGCTAATTATGCTATTGCTTTTCCAGGATTCAATCATGGCGGGAGCACCACTTGCCTGTACTCCAATAACCGTTGTATCAGGATTATTTTCCTTAAATGCCTTACCCACTCCATTTATCAGGGCTCCATTTCCTACAGCCACCAATACACATTGAATTTCGGCAGGATGTGATAAAAGTTCCAAACCAATGGTTCCCGCCCCAATGGCAGTTTCAACATCGGCACTATCTTCAACGAAGCGAAGGTTCTTTTCAATGGCCAACTCCCTAGCAAAAATTTTTGCATCATCAAAATCCACTCCGCGAAGCAAAACTTCGGCCCCAAGATCTTGCATCCGTTTTACCTTGAATGGGTTTGCGTTCACACTCGCCAGGATAGTCAGCGGTAACGCCCTTTTACGAGTTGCATAAGCCATCGCCTGACCAAAATTTCCCGCGCTGGCACATATGATTGGCTGCTTTGCTTGAGAAACGAGTAGATCAGCCCCACGGCCCTTAAAGGATCGTATCGGATTTTGTGTTTCAACTTTTAAAATCACTCGTGCGCCCAACACAGCGTTCAGCGGTTCGTATTCATATTGAGGTGAATTCAAAAAAACAGGATCAATCACCTTCTGAGCTTCCACAATATCCTGCCAACTGAACCGTGACATGGCTTAGTTTAACACAGGCCTTGCGCGAACTCCATCACGAATTACTTTTAATATCCGTTCGCGTTCTTCTCCTACAATAGTTAACCGTGGGGCACGAACTGTTTCTGAGCCTAGTCCTACTTCCTGTTCAGCAAGTTTAATATACTGAACCAACTTAGGATGAATATCCAATTCCAGTAATGGCAGAAACCACCTGTAGATTTTAAGAGCTTCTGCAATTCTGTTTGCCTTGGTCAATTTATAAACAGCAACAGTTTCTTTTGGAAAGGCACAGACCAGACCTGCCACCCAGCCATCAGCGCCAAGCATAAGTTCTTCCATCGCGATCGTATCGACACCACAAAGAATTTTGAAACGATCGCCAAAGCGATTGATCATGCGCGTAACGTTGCTTACATCGCGGGTTGATTCTTTTACCGCCTGAATATTTTTATTACTGGCCAGCTCACCGAACATATCGAGAGTCACTTCAATTTTATAGTCGATTGGATTATTGTAAATCATGATCGGCAAACTGCTTGATTCAGCGACTGCCTTAAAATAGGCTACCGTTTCGCGGTGATCGGATTTATAGCGCATGGGAGGTAACATCATGAGTCCCTTAGCGCCACATTTTTCAGCTTCATTGGCCAACTTCACTGCTTCCCGCGTGCTGCCTTCTGCGATGTTCATCACAACTGGAACTTTACCCGCCACCTTGTCTACTGTAAATTTTACCAGGTCAAATTTCTCTTCATTACTCAATACACTGGCTTCACCCAGCGTACCTCCGAGGATCACTCCTTCAACGCCTGCCTCCAATTGCGCTCTCAGGTTTTTTTCAAACAAGGGAAAATCCAGTTTATCATTGGAAGTAAACTTGGTGGTAAGTGCCGGAAAGACTCCGCTCCATTGAATTGCCATATTCAAAATATTAGGTTTATTCTTCAAAATTAAGTCCATGAAATGGATTATAGTTTGCTGCAACTAGTGAATATTGATACTATATTGATCAAATATTGGCATTTCATGCCTAATTTTGATCAATATAAGCTCACATGAAAGTAATCCCTTTTAACGTACCCAAGACTTCCCGCGAAGCTTTCCGAATCCAGGTTGATGCTCTCCCTTATCTCTACGACAAGCTTCATCAACATCCGGAAACACAAATTATGTTTATTGAAAAAGGAGAAGGCACACTGATAGCTGGTGACTATGTTGGACGATTTTCTGATGGAAGCTTATTTCTTATTGGTAGCAACCAGCCGCACGTGTTTCGTAATGATGATGTGTATTATAAGCCAAAAAACAAACTACGGGTAAATGCCATTTCGCTATACTTTGATGAACGCTATGCTGGTGAAAGTTTCTGGCAACTGGATGAACTGCAAAAGGTCTATAAATTTCTTTTACAATCAGGCGTGGGTTATCGCATTCAGGGAAAAACACAACCTCAAATTATCACCCTAATCCGGGAAATGGTATCATTGATAGGAATCAATAAGTTAATTCACTTTATGCAATTACTGAACTTGCTAAGTGAATCAACCGACTTAATTCCACTTTCCGTTGCCCAGGCTCATGCCAATCTAACGTTAAATGAGGGCAAGCGCATGAATGATATTTTACAATTCACCTTCAGTCAAAGCAATCGTAAAATTAAGATTGAAGAGGTGGCCGAAATAGCTAACCTTTCAGCTGAGGCGTTTTGTCGTTACTTTAAAATTAGGACAAGAAAAACCTACACCAATTTTCTAAACGAGGTGCGAGTAAGCAATGCGTGTAAAATGCTGATCGAGAAGAGAAAAAGTATTCAGGAAATTTGTTACGACTCAGGCTTTTCGAACTTGTCGCACTTTAACAGAACCTTCAAAAAAGTAACAAGAAAAACCCCTTCAACGTATTTGAATTAAACGATTTGGCAGACTCACATTGCATTTAAGATAAATATTTCTTAAACTTTGTTAACATACAACCCCGTTTTGCCATGAGTTTCATTCACAAAGTTGAAGACTGGGGCAATTCACACCGTCCTGGTTTTCTGGATATTTTTCGTATTGTACTCGGTATATTCATCACCGCTAAGGGTTTCATTTTTCTGAGCCACATCAGCGACCTTGAACTAAGCATACAAGGAATGAATATGAGTTTTATGTCTGTGAGCCTGGCGCATTATGTAGTATTTGCACATGTACTCTGCGGGCCTCTGATTGCTTTGGGATTATTAACACGTATTATGTGTGCCGTACAACTACCTATCTTGATTGGAGCTGTTATAATGGTCAACTTCCCGAAAGGATTTTTATCGGTTGGCAATCACATGGAACTGGAAGTATCCATTTTGGTATTAGTAGGCCTGATTACTTTTATGATTTTTGGAGCCGGTAGATTTTCCATTGATGAAAAGCGGAGAAAAGAAAAAGCCTCAGAAAGTCACCCGGCTGGATGATCAGGCTCGCTTCAATTCAAGAATGGTAATTTCAGGCGGCATACCTACGCGACCAGGATAACCCAGGTAACCAAACCCACGGTTTACATATAAGTATTGTTCACCTTCCTGATAAAGACCAGCCCATTGTTTGTATGCATATTGAGATGGACTCCATTTAAAACCACCAATTTCAACTCCAAACTGAAAACCATGGGTGTGTCCGGAAAGCATCAGATCAATATCCTTGTAGGTAGGCCGAACTTGCGCGTCCCAATGGCTGGGATCATGAGAAAGTAAAATTTTTGTACTTGCCTCTTCTGTGCCAGCGTAGGCCTGATCAAGTTTTCCGTATTTGGAGAATCTGCCATTACCCCAGTTCTCAATTCCAATGACAGCTAATTTCTCTCCGCCTTGTTCAATAAACCGGTGTTCATTCATCAAGAGATCAAAGCCCAACAACTTATGTGATTCAATCAAATCTTTAAAGTTTTGCAGTTTAGCTTCCTTGGAAGCCCAGTTTTTATAATCTCCGTAGTCGTGATTACCCGTTATGGAATATACACCCAAGGGTGCCCGAAACTTATTGAACACATCGATATACTCTTTTACCTCGCTTGACTCATTATTCACCAAATCACCGGTAAAGAAAATCATATCGGGCTTTTCCTTCATTACCATCTCAACTCCACCTTTCACTGCAGTCTTATTAAAAAAACTTCCGGAGTGAATGTCTGACACTTGGGCAATTCGAACACCATCAAATGATTTTGGCAAATTTGGCAACCTGAGAGAAATGCACTTTACATGATAATCATGGGCACCTGAAATAATTCCGTAGGCCATTGCCCCAAATGGAATGGCTGTAGCAGCCAGTGCTGCATTCGTTAAAAATTGAGATCTCGAAATCACTTCACCCGGCAATGCAGTAGTGGGATCCTTAGTAAAATACTTGGCAACCCATCGAACAAGCCGTTGACCATCATCAATCAATAGAAAGAAAACACCAAATAATTTCGAGAAATAGGTTGCAAACAATCCTGTGAGAATCCAATTGCGAAAACCAGCACTTATTTTATAGGGATCGGCAAACGTCCACCAGACCATCGCAGCAATACAAAGTACAGTAGGTATCCAGAACCCGTAACGAACTATGCCCTTCCAGGCGGCAGGCCAATCCTTGCTTACATTCAATACCGCCTGAAAGACATAGATATCGATCAAAAGAAAGGCAATAATAAAAAAGAAAGCTACCATAAATCTTTGGCTCATAAATGTGAAAGTCGTCTTACAAAGTTATAAGACGACTTTCAATAGTTTTTAGTTCATCATTAGTGTGCGGATCTTAAATTGACTCCTGTTCTGTGATTAATCCAGAATAAAAATTTCTCAGAAAGCAGATACATCACAGGTACCACAACCAATGTAAGGAAAGTAGCAAAGATTAATCCAAAAATGATCGTCCACGATAAAGGTCCCCAGAAAATTACACTGTCACCTCCCATGTAAAAGTCAGCATCGTAGCTGTTAAAAAAACCTAGAAAATCAACATTCACTCCAATCGCCAAAGGAATCAAACCCAACACGGTGGTGATGGCAGTCAGCAACACTGGACGAAGTCTGGTTTTACCTGCTTCAATTATAGCTTCCCTAACCTCTTCAATCGTGAGATCTGTTCCAAGCTCTTCCCGCTTTCTTCTTTTTTTCAATTCAACAAAATCAAGCAATACAATTGCATTATTCACAACAATACCTGCCAGCGAAATGATGCCCACCATGGTCATCATAATTACAAATTCCATTTGGAAAATAATCAATCCGAAAAACACGCCAATGGTACTAAATAACACGGAAGTCATAATAATTAATGGCGAGGTAAGTTTATTAAACTGCGCAACGATGATTAAGAAAATAATGAAAACAGCAAGAATCAAGGCATTGGACAAGAATGCCATTTCTTTAGCTTGATTCTCCTGTTCGCCACCAAATTTATAGCTATATCCTACTGGCATAGGAAAATCAGCCAGCACTTTTCTAATCTGATCATTAATAATAGTTGCATTGTAACCCCCTAAAACGTTAGAAGCAATCGTGATCTGACGTTTCATGTCCTTTCGCTTTATCGAACCATAGGTAGAACTGAGTTCCGCTCTGGCAATCGATGAAATAGGCACTTGTGAAATCTTTCCATTGGTTTGATCACGGAATGTAACACTCTTGTTCATTAAAGCATCAACATTATAGCGATACTTGTCATCCAAGCGAAGTTGCACTTTATAATCATCCTCGCCTTGCTTGAATTTACTGATCTCCTTACCAAACAAGGAGGTACGCACTTCATTGGCCACTGAATAGGTCGAAAGTCCAAATCTTCTTGCTTTTTCACGATCGATGTTAACCAATAACTCAGGTTTGCCAGTTTCAATATCCAACTTCAATTTTTCAATACCCTGAATACCCGACTCATTGATATAGGTTTTCATTTGCTCAGATACAGAAATCAAGGTTTCTAAATCCTCTCCCAAAACCTCTATTGTAATTGGTTTCCCTGTTGGGGGGCCATCTGCATTTTTATCTACCGTTACTGAAACTCCAGGAAAGCCACTTATGCCTTCTCGAACTTTATCCAACACTTCAGTGGTGCTAATCCCCTCCCGATATTTAAAGTCAACGAAGTTAACGGTAATCCTGGCTTTGTTAGGAGATTCCGCTTGTCCAATGCTCGACATATCCATGGGATCACCGGTACCAGCGCCAACATTGGCTACAACAGATTCAACAGCCTTTTCATAAGGCTTTATAATTTCTAAAATCCGATCTTCAATTCCCTTTGTGAACTCATTTGTTTCTTCAATATCACCTCCTACCGGATACTCGATAAACACATTAATATATTTAGGAATATTTTCTGGAAAGAAGAGGACTTTGGGAGGAAAAATAAATAAGAGGGCAAAAGATATAAATAAAAGCATAAATGTCCCTCCAAAGATCATTGAAGGTCTCCGGCCCGCGAGTGCAAACTTAACGGTACGCTCATAGAGGTTTTCAATCCAGGGTAGCACTACAGCCTGGAATCGCTTAGATATAGGCACTAAAACATAAACGTTAAGCAATGTTAATAACCCAAAGAATACAAGAAGATTACCTAACCAATAAACTTGTAAGAGAATAAATACGATTCCAACGGCAACTGCAATGGCAACATTGCGCAAGAGTGGTTTGTGGTTCGTTGCGATTTCATTCTCCATTTTCATAAATCGAACAATGAATACGGGATTAATCACTAACGCAACGAATAAAGAGGCGCTTAATGAAATAATCAAGGTAATAGGAAGATATTTCATAAACTGACCCATAATGCCCGGCCAAAGCATAAGAGGTATAAACGCTGCCAATGTGGTTGCTGTTGATGAAATAATTGGAACCGCAATTTCGCCAACACCTAATCGGGTGCTATCCCACATGGAATAACCTTCCGAACGCAAACGATAAATATTTTCAACAACTACAATTCCATTATCCACCAACATACCCAGTGCCATGATTAACCCAAATAACACCATCATATTAATGTTCATACCGAGCGCGCTTAATACAATAAACGTAATGAACATCGACAACGGTATCGCCATACCCACGAATAAGGCATTTCGGGTTCCTATAAAAAGTAATAAAACAATAACTACTACGATAACACCAGAAATAATATTATTCTCCAGACTGCTAACCATTTCTTTTGTAATCGAGGATTGATCATTTGTAATTGTAACCTTAAGATCTTTGGGGAATACATTCTTCTTGGCCTTTTCAAGTATTTCTTTAATTTGATCAGTGGCAATCAATAAATTCTCGCCACTTCGCTTCACAATATCCACCATTACCACAGGTTCTTTGCGCATGCGGGCATAACTCTGCTTTTCGATATAATCAAACTCTACTTTGGCAACGTCTTTTAAATAAACAATATTACCTTTCTCATTTTTTACTACGATATCTTCCAAATCTTTGGGTGACGTGAATTCACCCACTACACGTATCGTTCTTCGAACGCCAGCATCCAATACGTTCCCTCCAGACATCGTTACATTCTCGGCACTAACGGCATTCTCTATATCAGCAAAATTCAGTTTACGTGCCTCTAATTCGTAAGGATCAACCTTGATCTTTACTTCTTTGTCATCAATACCCCGAATTTCAACTTTAGAGATCTCCGATATTTTTTCAATCTCATCTTCCAGATATTCACCATACTTCTTAAGTTGTTCCAACTCATAATTACCTGACAAGTTGATATTCATGATAGGGAACTCCGAGAAATTAATCTCAAAAACATTAGGATCCTGAGGAAGATCATCGGGTAATTCCGGTTTCGATTTATCTACCGCATCTTTCACTTTCGTGAGCGCCTCTTCTATAGTAATTTTTGGATCAAACTCCACAATGATGGTGGAATAGTCCTGTACCGAAGTAGATTTAATGTTATCTACCTCCGAAATGGAGTTAATTTCCTTTTCAATTGGTCGGGTAACCAGGTTCTCCATATCTACCGGAGAGTTTCCGGGATACGGAGTGCCTATATAAACAATAGGCTGCTTCACCTCCGGGTAGCTGTCTTTGGGTAGCGCTACATAAGTAATGATTCCAAAGACAACAAACATCGCAGTAAGGAACATGACCATGGTACCATTCTTCAATGAGAACGTTGTAAGTCCAAATTCCTTATCAACTTTTAATTCCTTATCGCTGGCTGGGCTTTTTAATTCGCTCATGGTTAATTCAGATTTCAGTTTTAGTTGTTTGCAATAGCTGCTTTTTCATCTTCAGCAATTTTCAGTTCGGCCCCTTCTGTAACTTCGCGGAATCCTTCAAAGACAACCTTCTCAGATCCTGTAAGCCCCTCTAAAATTTCTGTTTGTCCATTAAAAGACAGGCCCAACTTAACATACACCTTTCGTGCAATCAGAGTAGCATCCTTTTGTTCTACCACATATATATACTGTCCTTCGCTATCGCGTTGAATGATTTTAGTAGGCACTTGAAATACTTTGGGGTTTACATAATCGCGCAACGATATAACAACTACTTGATTCGGCTTTGCTGCAACTTCATTGCTCAATCCTGCTTCAACGCGAAATGTGCGATTTTCAGGATTGATTACCTGACCAATGGATAAGATTGTGCTCTTAGACTTTTTATCGAAAGCCGGAAATAAGATTTCAACTTTATCGCCAGGTTTCAATTTTCCAATAAAATCTTCCGATACATCGGTCTTCACATACATATCGCTGGAGTTTACCATGCGTACTAAAGCCAATCCGGGTGCAGCCATTTCGCCTACCAGTGCATCAACTTTATCAATCGTGCCAGAAAAGGGAGCTTTAATGATCATTTGATCAAGTTGAGAATTCAGGGTAGCAAGTTTTCCTTCCAGGGATTCCTTGTTGTTCTTTGCCTGGAGATATTGGAGTTCAGACCCTATTTTTTGTTTCCACAATTTCTCTTGTTTCTCATAGACTGTCGTGGCTAATGCCAACGAAGTTTCTAGTTCTTTTATTGAATTGCGTAGAATTTCAGCTTCTAACACGATCAACGTCTGGCCTACAGTTACACTTTGTCCTTCAGTTACCAATACTCTTTCTACTTTTCCTCCGGTCATCGCGCTTAAGGTTACATTCTTGCGCGACTCCACCGAACCTCGCACGTCTACATAGTGCTCAAAGGGCTTGGCTTCAAGAGGCCATGTAGAAATAAGAACCGCATTGTTGTTACGAGCAAATGTGGGATCGAGCTCAACTATCTCCTTCTCCAGATTCCCAATTTTCTCTTTGAGAGAAATCATTTCATTTCTGGCAGCTTCGAGGTCTTTCTTTTTTGTTTCCAAATCGCTTACTGGTTGACTGCAAGCTGCCATCACAGCTAACACTAAGAGTAGATATTTATGTTTCATATTTAGGAAGGATTTCATAATCATTATTTTGTTAAGAGTTTACCGTATGACTTTTCTAATTCCACTGAAGCAATCAAGGCATCATAAAGGGATGCAAAGTAATTTGTTTGCGCCTCCTTGTAAGAAGCATCGGCATCTATTACTTCCAAATTCGATCCAACACCTTGCTGGTATTTTATTACCGCTACATCATAGACCTCTTTGGACAACTCCATGTTTTCACGCTGTGTCTTTAGTGTTTCCAAATAAATGGCAAAAGTTAAGCTGGCTTGTTCTTGTTCAAGATCGATTTGATTTTTTGCTAATACGAGGCTATTATCTATCTGTAATAGTTTCGCTTTTTTCTGCTGAATGATTTTACTTTTGCGCAATCCATCAAATATTGGAACATTGGCTTTTATTCCAATCGTTCCTAAGGCTCGCCAATTCGGTCCAAATTGAATCAAATTACCAACTGTAGTCGTTCCATAGCTTGCTCCATAATTTCCATAAAAATCCAAGGAAGGAAGGTATTGTGACTTTGTATTCTTAATGTCATACTCCACGAGGGTCCGATTTATTTCTATCGTACTATATTCAATACGATTGCTATATTGAAAATCCTTCCCGAAATCATCATCCAGTACATTAAATTTCATACTCTCAAGATTATCACTGAGCACAATCTGTTCGGAAATGGGCAGCCCCATTTGAAACTTGAGAAGGTTATAGCTTACTGCCAACCCGATCGAAGCATTCTTATTAGCATTAACAATGTTATTATACTGAACCTGAATTCTGTTAACATCAATTTTTTCAACGAAACCATTTTCATATTGAGCTTTCGTTTGTTTCAACAGCGAATCCAGGCGCTGGAAGTTTTTAGTTACTAAGTCAGCCCGTTCTTTATTAACTAACACCGAATAATACGCTTTTTTAATTGCCTCCACGACATCAGTCTCCGCTTTAATAAAATCTCTGCGGGATAGCTCTGTATAGGTTTTGCTAGCTTTAAGCCCAACAAAGTAAGAACCATTAAAAATCATTTGATCAAGATTGATCGAAGCGTTTCCGTTGTACTGCGTTCCGAATTTGACGGGAACATATTCATCGGCAGCTGCTGTTGGATCGAATATGGCAGCGGGTAAAAAGGAAGTAGGAATTATATAATTATCTGATAGATTACCAGAAGCATTAATTTGTGGTAAACCGGTAGCCAGAATTTCACCCACGCGCGCCTCTGAAGAAGTGATAGCAGCTTGCGCACTTTTCAAATTCGGGTTGTTCTCGCGAGCATAATCAATACTTTCTTGCAAGGAAAATGAACGAGGCTGTTGCTGTCCATTCATTTTACCTGATCCAAGCATCAAGGCAATAAAAAGCAATGATGAAATTTTGTAAAAAGACTTCATGGTTTTATAAAATTGAGGGTTGATAATTGGCTTCTTTATATTTCTGATATAATTTTTTTCCTTTTTCAGTACACATGCCATGTACGAACAGTTCAAAGAGCTGAGTCTGGACCGCTACAAAATTGAAGCGATCTTTAGGAAATAACTCCGGATTAAAGGCTGCCTCAATTAAAATTAACCGGGTGATCGCCATGATCTCGGCATTGATTTCCGGTCGGTAAAAACCGTCTTCAATACCCTGACGAATATTTCGCATCACCGACTGGCTAATGATTTTAACTTTATGTTCGGTATAAAGAGCCCAGGCTTTGGGATGATATTTCTGCAAGTCATACAACATGGAGGGATTGAGGTTCTCCAGATCGTGTTTCATACACACTGAGATTTTGCTCAATTCTTCAATTGAGTTTTTTGAACTCTGGGCGATTTCCTCATACTGCCGGAAACTACGCTCGAGGTACAACTCAGACATTTTGTAGACCAGTTCATCCTTGTCGGCAAAATGCTGATACAAGGTTTTTTTCGAAACCGACAAGTGCCTTGCAATGTCATCCATGGTTACGCTGCGTATCCCATACTTCATGAAAAGCGCCTCAGTGCCTTCCAGAATTTTATCTCGTGTCTCTATTTCTTCCATAAGCGGGCGCAAAACTATGGAAACTATTTACTTTACCATAGTTTCCACAGTTTCCTTCAACGCCCTTTTTGGGTATTTGTTCGGGGTTTTAAGGAAAAAGTTTATGAATTTTTTGTTAAGTGCTCCCTCAACCGTTTGAAGTGCCTGAATTCGCGGTTGGGCTGTTTTCTCCCTTATAGCACCATTTTTCTTTCATCTTCTGTTTAAACCGCTCGCGTTCCTCCGCTGGCATGCTTCCCCACTTTTCTTTCCAGTAATATTTCCATGGGCCGGCAGCATGACCCTGATTACAATGGCATCTTCTTCCAAAACTCCAAAAGAAGATCTTGGATAATACAAGCAAGCCCAGGGTTTGCCAGAAGTTAATGACCGGGCCGCTAAACAATTCGGGCACAAGCCAATTCCACAAATACATGGTGCCTATGACAAAGCCAAAGGCAATGCTGATCCCTATCAGGGTGAACATTAAAATTTTTCCAACCCACATTCCACGTTTCATACTTTTGATATTTTAAGTTTCTTAATATTAATCTTCCCAGGCGTCTGACTACTCTAAAAGGTCTGACGCCTTCTATTTTTACCCAATCAAATCATCATAAAAGTTCTGTAGCCGCTTACGCAAGGCCATAATCGCGTATCGCTTGCGCGACAATAAGGTGTTGATAGAAATCCCGGTCTCTTCTGCGATCTCACGAAAACTCTTCTCTTCAAGTTCATTGAGGATGAAGATCTCGCGCTGATCGGCCGGCAACTCTGCCAGCGCATCGGTTACCTCATCCCAAATCGCCTCCCGCAGCAACGTTGCTTCGGGTGTGTTATCCAAATCAGGCAAAATCTCCTGAAGGGTTAGTGGAGCATCCTCATCTTTACCCGAAAGCAATTCAAAGTCAGTACGCTGCGGGCGACTGGCGTCTCTTCGATAACGATCTATAATTTTATTTCGGGCTACACTGTACAACCACGAAGTAACTCGGTCTAACGATTGAATGGAATTAAACCCTTCGATGAATTGATAAAAAACATCCTGAAGGATATCCTCCGCCTCTTCCACCGTAGACACGCGGCTGCGGATAAACCCCAACAGCTTGTCTTTCTCCTTCAGGAATGTATTTTGCTTTAACTCTTGCATTGCCAGGTCCATTCCACCGCATTGTTATTACATCTGCATAGACGGGGCATGGGGTCGGATTATTTTAACAAAGGTGAAAAAACTTTGGCACCTGGTTCTCCGTATTAAACGCTACAAGATGGATTTCGATTGAATAGGGAAGTTTAAATACCTCTTTATTAACAATTACGTAGCTCAAATCAGTATTAAATATGAAAAATAGCTTTGTGCTTTTATTTGTACTAAATGCTTCAATAGGCTTAGGTCAGGGGTTTGTGACTGAAATTGAAGAGGATGGATTAAGTTCACTTTTTGGCAATCCGTGTACGGTAGCACTAAATAACGGGGAAGTGATAACCGGCAAACTCAGTTCCGGGTCTTTGGTAAATGGTTACCTGAATAATTTTACACTAAAATTAGAGAGTGGCGAAAAATCCAAACTTAGCCCTGAGAATGTAAAACGATTGTCCATTAAAGCCTCGAAACTTGCCAAACTAACGATGGTGGCTGAATCAACCTCATCGATTAAAGAGATGACCCAAACAAATTTTGAGGATATTATCAAGCGCGACTCCATTATTTTCGAAACAGCGATGCGACATAATAAATCTGAAAAGTTGCGACTCATGCAATTGCTTAATCCCGGATTCGATAGTAAGATAAAAGTCTTTGGTGATCCTAACCCAAATAGACAAACTTCAGGGATTGGGTTAGCAGGAATAAAAATTACCGGGGGCATAGACAAATCTTATTTATTTGTTCAAAATGCACAGAAAGCTGTTTTGGTAAAAAAGGGCAGTTATGATAAAAATTTTGATGAGTTATACGCTAACTGCCCGATAATACTCCAGGCATTTGCTGGCGAAAAAATCAAGTGGGCCGATTTGGCCGGACATGTATTTGCCTACGAACAATTGTGCACTAACTGATCATCTAAGCATTACAAGTACTAAGATTAACAAATCAAGATTCATTATTCGTTAATAAATATTCGCAATTCTTAAAGATTTCCTTTCTTCAATTCTGCCACCGCGTAGTCTGTAGCGCGTGCAGTAAGCGCCATATAGGTGATGGATGGATTTTGACAAGCGGATGATGTCATACATGCACCATCAGTGACAAACACATTCTTCACTTCATGCAATTGATTCCACTTATTGAGCACGGAAGTCTTTGGATCTTTGCCCATGCGCGCAGTGCCCATCTCGTGAATGCATAAACCCGGATACGCTTTATCGTCATCGAAAGTTGAAATGTTTTTCATCCCTGCGCTTTCAAGCATCTCAGCCGCGCTGTTCATCATATCCTTGCGCATAGCCATTTCATTCTCTTTGAATTCACAATCAATATCCAGTAAAGGAAGACCCCACTTGTCTTTTTTCTCTTTACTCAACGATACTTTATTATCGAAGTCGGGTAGTTGCTCACCCCAGGCACCCAGCCACATGCTCCAATCGCCAAGACTGGCAGCTTCTTCTTTTAATGCAACTCCAATTTTTTCGGAACCATTGAATTGCCCGCGGGATGCACCTCCTTGATACCCAAAGCCGCGCACATAATCATTTCGTTTTGTCTTTTCATCAATATTTCTGAACCGTGGCACATAAATGCCATTCGCTCTGCGACCTGAAAAATAATTTTCCTTGAATCCTTCATGGGTACCGGCAGCCCCGACATGATAATGATGATCCATCAGGTTATGCCCTAACTGGCCACTGGCATTGCCCATTCCATTTGGAAAAACTTCAGAGATCGAGTTAAGTAATACAAACGTAGAGCCTAACGTAGACGCATTCAGAAAAACAATCTTTGCATAATACTCTTCCGATTGCATAGTCTTCGCATCGATGATGCGTACTCCGGTTGCTTGTTTTTTCTCCTTATCATAAATCACCTCGGCCACTACCGAATCGGGGCGAATGGTAAGGTTACCGGTTGCTCTGGCAGCAGGAAGTGTGGCACTATTGCTACTAAAATATCCAGAAAATGGGCAGCCCCGATCGCAGGCATTACGAAACTGACATGGTCCGCGCTGATTTAACCCTCGTGTAAGATTCGCTACCCGGCCTATAATCATTCTACGATCTGCAAAGGTTTTACTGATGCTTCCGGCCAGATGTTGCTCCAAACAATTCATTTCCATCGGTGGAAGAAATTCTCCATCGGGTAATTGAGGCAATCCTTCAACAGATCCGCTTACTCCAACAAATTTTTCAACATAACTATACCAGGGGGCAATGTCTTTATAGCGAATAGGCCAGTCAACCCCATGTCCGTCTTTTGCATTGGCTTCAAAATCAAGATCGCTCCATCGGTAGCACTGACGTCCCCATGTAAGACTTCTTCCGCCAACATGATAGCCACGAATCCAATCGTAAGGTTTTACCTGGTTATAAGGATGTTCCTTATCATTCACGAAGAAGTGACTGTTATGCTCATTACAGAAGCCGCGAACCTGAATATATTGTTCCTCACGCATTTTTTCTGTGATCTTATTACGATGTGGAAGCTCCCAGGGAGCCAATGAAGCCGTAGGGTAATCCTTGATGTGCTCCACCATAGGCCCACGTTCCAGAACGAGCGTTTTTAATCCTTTCTCGCACAACTCTTTGGCGGCCCATCCACCACTAATACCAGAACCGACTACAATAGCATCAAATGTGTTTTCGGCTTTTGCCTTTAGGTTTAAGTTGCTCATAGCATTATTGGAATGGATTTCAAATTACCAATTAAAAGCAGAAATGCCCGGATTTTTTTAGGTGATTCGCAGGTTCGAGAAAACTCCGCAACTCAATTATTCAGTCCCACCCGGCCTTGAGTGCCGGGTGCATCAAAAACATGGGTGGATTGAGATTTTATTATTAGGTTGCTGAAAATTTTTATCTTTAAACCGATCGGCTAACGTTCAGTATGGATTATATCATCAGTGGAATTCAACAGGTGGGGATTGGAGTCAGAAATGCCGAAGAAGCCTGGGCCATGTACCGAAATCATTTTGGTATGGATGTGCCCATTTTCAAGGATGCGGCAGAAGCCTCGCTGATGACGCGATATACAGCCGGACATGCCGAAAAAAGGTTTGCCATTCTAGCTATGAATATGCAGGGCGGGGGCGGTTTTGAGATCTGGCAATACACCTCACGAAATCCCAACCCTGCTTCCTTTCAGCCTCAACTAGGCGATACTGGCGTATTTGCGGTAAAGATGAAGTCCAGAAATGTAATGGATTCCTACAATGAGCTCAAGTCAAAGGGTGCCGCCTTGCTGGGTTCGCCCGAAAAAATGCCCGATGGCCGGTTGCACTTCTTTGTAAATGACCCGTATGGAAATTTATTTGAAGTTGTAGAAGGGCTTAGCTGGTTTAAGCTCGAAAAGAAATCGATGGGTGGAATAGGCGGCTGCGTGATTGGTGTCTCCGATGTTAATAAAGCTCTTCCGTTATATCAGGGAATTCTGGGTTACTCAGAAATTGTCTACGATGTTACCTCTGTATTCAAAGATCTGAAAGGATTGCAAGGTGGAGAAAGTGAAGTAAGACGAGTTTTATTACGACATCCAAAACCACGACTCGGTGCTTTTTCAAAATTGCTAGGCGCTACAGAATTAGAACTCGTTGAAGTTAAAGGCCGTACACCACGAAAGATTTTTAAAGACCGACTGTGGGGTGACCTTGGGTTCATACACCTTTGCTTTGATGTAAATGGGATGGCTGCCCTGCGCGAAAATTGTAAGGCCAAGGGATATGCATTTACGGTTGATAGCAGCCAGTCGTTTGATATGGGCAAAGCTGCCGGGCACTTTACCTATATCGAAGATCCGGATGGCACCCTTATCGAGTTTGTAGAAACCCATAAGATTCCGATCATAGAAAAACTGGGGTTGTATTTAAGTCTTAAAAACCGCGATCGCGAAAAACCATTGGCCAACTGGATGCTCAACCTGCTTGGGCTCAACCGGGTTAAGGATTAATTCTTTTTCTATTGGGTCAGTTCCATATGCAAAATCGGATAGGGCATTCCAAGCCCATCTAATTCAGAACGACTTATCGTTTGAAATCCTACATGCTCGTAAAAACCGACCGCCTGTTGGTTCTGCTCATTTACATCCACTTTTGTAACATGCATTTTCTTAATCGCATAATCAACCAGCATTTTTCCAATTCCCTGGCCGCGGGCATCGGGATGTAAAAAAAGCATTTCAATTTTTCCCTCCGCCACCCCTAAAAAGCCAATGATTTGATGCCGGACGTTTCTCACACATCGCAAATCAACTGCCTTTAAATACTCGTTAAGAATCAGTGGTTTAAAATAGGTAATGTCTTCTTCTTTTAGGAAATCATGGGTTGCCCGCACCGAAGCTTCCCACACGTCTACTACTTCCTGATATTCGGATTCGTCAATTTTATCGATTTGATACTTCATATTTCGCTGAAAAAAAGTTTCAAAATACCTCGCAAACAAAAATCTGTTTTCGGAATTATTAATCCAAGATAAAAATTATTCCGATACCTTAAGTTTGAACTGATTGCGCTTCCTATCTATGCATTCCCTTTAATTTCCCTACTTTTAAATTATAGCATGCACATCACAGTAGCTTATAAAAACTGTTCTCTCGCTTATCAAAAATCCGGTGCTGGAGATAAAGTGTTGTTGCTTTTTCATGGGTTTGGTCAAAATCATAAGATCTTTGAGACGATCACTGAAGCGTTGAGTCCACAATACACGCTTTATGCGTTTGATCTTTTCTTTCATGGCCACAGTAAATGGGCTAATGAAACCCCGCTTGAGAAAGAAACGTGGCGCGAAATCATGTTCCAGTTTCTTGGTGAAAATAAGATTGACCGCTTTAGTGTATTGGGTTTTAGTCTGGGCGGCAAGTTTGCTCTGGCAACTCTTGAATTATTTCCAGATCGCATTGGGCAAATATTTCTTCTCGCTCCTGACGGCATCAAAACCAACCTGTGGTACAGCCTTGCCACTTACCCGCTTCTGTTGCGCAGGCTTTTTAAAAGCATGATTCTGAAACCAGGCCGGCTTCATACCATCACCTCCATCCTGCATACATTACGGGTGGTCGATAAGGGTTTGCTCCGCTTTGCGGAGTCACAAATGGACACACAGGAAAAACGGGAGCGGGTGTATTACTCCTGGGTGGTCTTCAGGCATCTGCAATTTGAAATGAAAACAATTGCCGGTTTAATCCAAGGTTATTCTATACAACTCACCCTCATCGTGGGTAAGCACGACAAGATCATCACGATCGAAAATATGCAGCAACTGCTTCGTCACCTGAAAGAATACCAACTTGAAATATTAGACACCGGCCACAATGGGGTAATTGCAGGAAGCATTCCGGTATTAAGTAAGTCAGGCGTCTGACTCCTTATGGGTCCTGATGCATGGGCAGTTAAAGTCAATGAAAATTTTTATTACTTTTATATCACTAAAACTTTACAGCTATGTCAAAAGGAATGGACCGTAAAAAGGATGAAAAGAAGAAGCCCACAAAAACTCTGAAAGAAAAGCGGGCTGAGAAAAGAGCGAAGAAAGCCAACGGCTAGTTCTCATTCTTTAAACAGGCGTCATACCGAATCTGGCATGACGCCTTTTTCATTCTTAACTATTTTGTATGAGAAAGATTATTTATCTACTCCTCGTTCTGATCTCAGGAAATCTACCTGCCCAGGATCTCAGCGCTTATGAAAAACAGGTGTTTACTTCCACAAGCGGGCAATTACCTTATCGGATTCTCTTTCCCGAAAATTACGATCGAACAAAAAAATATCCGCTCATTCTTTTTCTACATGGTGCCGGTGAGCGTGGCAACGACAATGAAAAACAATTGACCCATGGTGCAAAACTTTTCCTTGCAGAAGAAAATCGTAAGAACTTTCCAGCCATTGTGGTCTTTCCGCAATGCCCAGCCGAAAGCTACTGGAGCAGTGTAGTGATTGATCGTACTACATCACCCTATTCATTCGATTTCGATTATACCCGGGCTGAAACTGATCCGCTTAAGAATGCCATTGCCTTAGTGAAAAAGATTTCCACTGAAGAAGGCGTTGACAAAAACCGGATTTATATCACAGGACTTTCGATGGGCGGTATGGGAACTTTCGAAGCCGTGTATCGATATCCTAGACTATTTGCCGCGGCCACTCCGATCTGCGGAGGTGGCGATTCAAAACATTATAACAAGCGGGTTCGAAAAGTTCCATTTTCAATCTATCATGGTGATAGCGATGTGGTAGTAGGCGTAAAAGAATCTCAGCAAATGGTGGCCAGGCTCAAATCATTAAAAGCAAATGTCCGGTACAAGGAATTTCCAGGTGTAAATCACAACAGTTGGGACAATGCCTTTGCAGAACCTGACTATCTGAGTTGGATGTTTTCAAAGAAGAAATAGACTTCATTTCTAGAGCAAAAAAACATCGCAGGTCATTCCCATGGAATCCCTGAAAAGGTTTCTATTTTTGTGCTTACATACACCACTATGATCGTTTTCTTTCGGGCTTCCGGTTCCACCCTTTACGCGGTTGGAAGTGCTCAACCAATTGATAGTCAATCCTATGAAAAACTAATCTGGCTCTTTGGCGGTGCCCGACCCCTGAATGAGAAATCGGTTAGCGGTTATTTTCTGGGGCCGCGCAAGGAGATGATCACTCCCTGGAGCACAAATGCTGTAGAAATCACCCAAACCATGGGCATCAAAGGCATCGATCGGATAGAAGAATTTGTGGAAGTGAGCGATGAATCAGCGCACCACGACCGCATGTTACAACGGTTGTATAAGGGGCTGGATCAGGAGTTGTTCACAATTCACCATATCCCTGAGCCGATTATTGAAATTGACGACATCAAAACCTTCAACGAAAAAGAAGGCCTGGCTCTGAGTCAGGAAGAAATTGATTATTTGAATGATGTGAGTTGGAAACTGGGTCGCAAACTTACCGACAGTGAAGTGTTTGGATTCTCTCAGGTAAACAGCGAACACTGCCGCCATAAAATTTTCAACGGTACCTTTATTATTGACGGTCAGGAAAAGGAATCAACACTTTTCCAATTGATCAAGAAAACCTCTAAAGAAAATCCTAACTACTTAGTCTCTGCCTACAAAGACAACGTGGCTTTTATCAAAGGCCCAAGGGTAGAACAGTTTGCCCCGGCTACCCAGGACAAACCAGACTATTTTAGAATTGATGATTTTGATTCGGTGATCTCGTTGAAAGCAGAGACCCATAACTTCCCGACAACCGTAGAGCCTTTTAACGGAGCGGCTACCGGTGGGGGTGGTGAAATTCGCGATCGCCTGGCGGGTGGTAAGGGATCGTTGCCATTGGCAGGAACCGCTGTATACATTACCTCTTACCCACGATTAGAAAATGGCAGGCCATGGGAGAAAAAATTTTCCGAACGTGCGTGGTTATACCATACACCGGCTGAGATTCTTATTAAAGCATCCGATGGAGCAAGCGACTTTGGAAATAAATTTGGACAACCTCTTATTGGCGGAAGCGTGCTCACCTTCGAGCATTTTGAACATGATAAGAAGTTTGGTTTTGATAAGGTAATTATGCTGGCAGGTGGTGTTGGCTACGGAAAAGAAAAGGATAGCAAGAAAGAACACTTACAGGCAGGCGATAAAATTATTCTACTGGGTGGTGATAATTATCGCATCGGCATGGGTGGCGCAGCTGTTTCGTCTGTTATTACTGGTGAATTTGGCAATGCCCTTGAACTCAATGCAGTGCAGCGTTCTAATCCGGAAATGCAGAAGCGGGTGATGAATGCTATTCGCGCATTGGTTGAATCAGCTGAGAACCCTATCGTATCGATTCACGATCACGGTGCCGGTGGACATTTAAATTGCTTCTCAGAATTACTGGAAGAAACCGGGGGTACCATTGAAATTGACAAACTCCCGATTGGTGATCCTACCCTGTCCGATAAAGAAATCATCAGCAATGAATCGCAAGAGCGTATGGGTGTAGCGATGCATGCAAAGGATGTTGATACGCTGAAGCGCGCTGCTGATCGCGAACGGGCACCCATGTATGTTGTTGGCACTGCTACCGGTGATCAGCAATTCAAGTTTATTGACAATGCTAAACATACGAAGCCTGTTGAGTTAGAGTTGCGTCATCTTTTTGGTTCATCTCCAAAAACTATTCTTCAGGATAAAACTTCAACAGCACAGTTTGAAGATGTTATCTACCAACAGACTAAACTAACCGAATACCTTGATCAGGTATTGCAGTTGGAAGCTGTGGCCTGCAAAGATTGGTTAACGAACAAAGTTGATCGTTCCGTCAGCGGACGAGTGGCTACGCAACAAACCTGTGGTCCCATACAGCTTCCTCTGAACAATGTGTCGGTAATGGCGCTGGACTTCAACAGCAATACAGGAATTGCTACTGGCATCGGTCATGCGCCTGGCGCAGCGTTGGTTGATCCCGTGGCCGGAAGTAAACTGGCTATTGCCGAAGCACTGCTTAATATTATCTGGGCCCCGCTTACGTATGGATTGAAAGGTGTTTCACTTAGCGCTAACTGGATGTGGCCCGCTAAAAACGTGGGCGAAAATGCAAGGCTTTATTCAGCGGTTGAATCGGTAAGTGATTTTGCATGTAAACTGGGAATTAATATTCCTACGGGAAAAGATTCGCTATCAATGACCCAAAAGTATCCCGGGGGTGAGGTTGTATACGCTCCCGGCACGGTGATTATTTCAGCGGTTGGCGAAGTGAGCGATATCCGTAAAACGGTATCACCGGCTCTGGAGCCAATTGTGGGTTCAACATTAATTTATATTGATTTCTCTAAGGATACCTTCAAACTCGGAGGAAGCAGCTTCGCCCAGATTGTAAATCAACTTGGTACCGAAGCCCCTACAGTTAATGATGAAGCTTATTTTGTCAAAGCATTTGAATCCGTACAACAACTGATCAACCAAAACCTTGTGCTGGCCGGTCATGATATTTCTGCAGGTGGTCTCATTACCACATTACTGGAAATGTGCTTCCCGGTTCCGGATGTTGGAATGAAGATTGATCTTAAAAATCCAGGGGATCTGGTCAAAACCTTGTTCAGCGAAAATCCGGGGATCGTTTTACAGATTGAAAACATTCAAGCCACCAGCAACCTGCTCAACAAAAATGGAATCAAGTTTGAAATTATTGGCGAAGTAGCGGGCAACAGAAAATTATCAATTGCCAATTACCAATTGTCTATTGATGACTTTAGAGTTAAGTGGTTCCATACCTCCTACCTGCTTGATAAAATCCAACGTCCGAAAGGACATGCTGCAAAACGTAAGGCCAATCTTTTCAAACAAGTATTGGAGTATAAGTTTCAAACCGGGTTTGATGGAAAGTTTTCAACCTATGGCATCGATTCGAAGCGAAGAAAGCCAACCGGAATAAAAGCAGCCATCATTCGCGAGAAAGGTGTAAATGGCGATCGGGAGATGGCTTACTCATTATACCTCGCTGGCTTTGATGTGAAAGATGTTCATATGACAGACCTGATGACAGGTCGTGAAGATCTGACTGAAGTAAACCTGATCGTCTTTGTTGGTGGCTTCTCTAATTCGGATGTGCTTGGATCAGCCAAAGGATGGGCCGGTGCATTCCTCTATAATCCAAAAGCTAAAGCAGCACTCGATAATTTTTATAAACGTGATGACACGCTGAGCCTCGGAGTTTGCAATGGTTGCCAGTTAATGATGGAGTTGGGTTTGGTATATCGCGAAAAGGAAATGAGTGCACACCCCAAGATGCTTCACAATGGCTCCGGCAAGTTTGAATCAATCTTTGTCAATATCTCCATACCTAAAAATAATTCTGTCATGCTGACAAGTTATGAAGGGGCTCAACTAGGGGTATGGGTAGCCCACGGGGAGGGTAAGTTTGATTTGAAAAATCATAAAGACTATAAAATCGCAGCCACTTATACCCATTCTGAATACCCGGGTAATCCAAATGATTCTGATTTTTCTGTAGCAGCGCTTTGTTCAACAGACGGCAGGCATCTGGCGATCATGCCCCACATCGAACGCTCCTTATTTCCCTGGAACTGGGGGTACTATCCAAGTCAGCGCAAAGGCGATGAAATCGGTCCCTGGATCGAAGCCTTCGTGAATGCAAGGGAATGGGTGAAGAAAAAAAACAGGAATTAGAATTAGGAATTATTTCAATTCAAGGACTACAACCGAGTGTGCAGGAAGACTGACCTTCAACGCATTTCCAGATAGGGTAGCCTGTTTGAATGGCATAGGCTTCACTAAATCGGGTTGCTCAAATGTATTGTGGTCCTGAAGTTTAGGGCTATTTAAGATTCGCCCGGTAACCGAACTATACTTTCCACCCCGAAGATCAATAGTGATTTCCTGATTGTTTTTTGAATCAATATTTACCAGGGAAATATGGGTAAGCCCAGACTTGTCTTTCGATGCCGATACTGAAATCGCAGGAAGAGTTTCTGTACCATAGGAGTAATTGTTTGAAACAACTTCTAACGGCAAATGCGTTGCATCCTGGTGCACATTATACATTTCCATTACATGATATGTTGGCGTTACAATCATTTTTTCTTCCTGCGTAAGCAAAACTGCCTGTAAAACATTAACCGTCTGAGCTAAGTTAGCCATCCGCACGCGAGCGCTATGCTTATGGAAAATATTTAACGTAGCTCCCGCGAGAAGCGCATCGCGCAGCGTGTTCTGTTGATAGAGAAATCCAGGATTAGTGCCAGGTTCAACATCGTACCATCCCCCCCACTCATCCACTACAAGTGCCACACGTTTGGATGGATCATACTTATCCATAATCGTTGAATGCTTTGTGATAAGCTCATCCATAAACAAGGCGCGTTGCATGATCTGGAAATATTGCTGTTCGCTAAAATCAGTAGCCGATCCCTTTTTATTCCAGTCAATTACTGAATAGTGATGGAGAGCCACTCCATCTAACATATTATGTGGGATGTCTCGCATCAATACTTCGGTCCAGTTATAGTCGGATGAGTTGGCACCTGATGCGATCCTGAAAAGCTTGCTGCTATTGCTCCAGTCAGTCATGAATGTTGCATACTGACGGTAGATGTTCGCATAGTATTCTGGCTTCATGTTGCCACCACACCCCCAGGCTTCGTTGCCCACACCCCAGTATTTTACATTCCACGGTTTATCGCGTCCATTTTCCTTTCTCCAATTCGACATGGGGCTAATCCCATCGAAGTTTACATACTGCACCCACTCCGATAACTCCTGAACGGTTCCGCTTCCTACATTGCCTGCGAGGTATGGCTCAGCTCCAATCAGTTCGCACATGTTCAGGAAATCATGCGTTCCAAAACTATTGTCCTCCGTTACACCGCCCCACCACGTATTGATCATCGTTGGTCGTTTAGCTTTTGGTCCCACCCCATCTTTCCAATGGTAGGTGTCTGCAAAACATCCACCCGGCCAACGCAGGTTGGGCACCTTCAGTTTTTTCAAAGCATCCACAACATCTTTACGCACGCCTTGCGTATTTGGAATTTTCGTGTTCGACTCGCCCACATAAAATCCGCCATAAATACATCTACCCAAATGCTCTGAAAAATGTCCATAGATATGCTTATTGATAATGGTCTTTCCCTGATCGGTGTTGAGCACGACCGAGTTCTGCGCGTGGGCCAGCGTAAGGGTAAAAAATAAAAGGGTGATTTTAAAACATCCTTTGAAAACGATTGTCAGATCTTTCATACAGGCTAATTTTCTGGTTGGTATGGTTGTGCATCTTTAGGCTGAATTCCTTGCAGCATTGATAATTCCGAACATGCAACGGATGATTAACCTGCGATAGCGCAATTCATACATCTTATTGCTCTCATTCTGATTTCGCAAATTCATTAAAGCAAATTGCTGAATGGCAATCAACGGTAAAACAATGCGCTCGCGTAACCGAACCGAATCGCGGATACCCGGATTATTCTCCATCAACCCACTCAAGCCTGATACATCCAGCGTTTGCTGTCGTGAAAGCTCAAACTCGGCAAACATCTTTTTCCAGAACTCACCAAACTCCGGATCGCTTCCCAGATAGGTGGTTGCCTGATAATTTGTTTTGGTAAGCGACATCATGCTATTGCCCAGCAACGTGCGAAAGAAAAGTGAATCCTGATAAAATGATTTCAGTTTCTGTAATCCAATTTTTTCGCCAATGCTTTTCAAGGCCGAGCCCACTCCATAAAAACCCGGAATGTTCTGCTTCATCATGGCCCATGAACCAACAAAGGGAATGGCGCGCAGGTCTTCGAACTTCAGGGCTTCTGTTGCACTGCGTTTCACCGGGCGCGAACCAATATTGGTATCGCCAAAGAATGAAAGCGGTGTAACTTTTTCCAGGTAGGGAACAAACTTGGGGTGATGCTTGAGACTCAGGTAAGCCTGATAGCCTGCATCAGCCAACTCATCCAATACTTTCTTTTGTTCTTCCGAAAGTTGGTTTTCATCGCGTTGAAAAACAGCGCCCTCAAGCCCGGCTGAGAGTAATTGCTCAAGGTTGTATTTACACGAGGCAATTTTTCCAAAGTTGGAACTGATGGTTTGTCCCTGAACCGTAATCTGTACTTCTTCATTCTCTATCGTGTCGCCCAACGAAGCATAAAAATCATGCGTGTTTCCCCCACCCCGGGCTGGAGGTCCACCCCGACCATCAAAGAAGATAGCTTTGAGTCCGTGTCTGCGCGAAATAGTGGTCAGGTTTTCCTTTGCCCGGAATATGGACCAGTTAGCCCGTAAATATCCGCCATCCTTTGTGCCATCCGAAAAGCCTAACATAATGTTTTGATGACTCTTTCTCTTTTCCAAATGGTCGCGGTACTCGCGAATGCCGTATAGCTCATCCATGACATCGGGCGCGTGAGCCAGGTCATCAATCGTTTCAAATAACGGTACAACATCCACTTCCAATCCTACCTGGGTCGCCAACAGCAACCGGGCCAACACAAATATTTCGATCACATGCAGCGAACTCTGGCAGTTGCTGATCACATACCGGTGACAACCCGTTGGACCATTACTTTTTTGAATAGCACCAATAGCACGAATGCTGTTAAGCGTTTCGGTTACAAAGGGATCTTCAAATTGAAACTCATCAAGGGTTAGTTTCAGTGAAAGCAAATATTGTATCTGCTCTTTCCGGGATAGTTTCTCAAAGTCAACCGCTGAAATGGTTTTGCCTGATTTTGAAGCAGTATCTAATATTTGTGCCCATACATAATCATGCCTGCGGCTGTCTTGCCGCACATCGAGGCTTGCAAAATTAAATCCGAACAATTTTACTTTAAGAATGAAAGCATCAAGGAGGTTGAGAAATAAACCATCATGCTCGTTGATCAGCTTAGTGCGCGCTTGCATCAGGTCGGCCACCAGGTCTTCGGCCCGGGCGTATCCCCGTTCGGTACCGTAGGCCCACTGATAGATCTTCTTTTCAATTTCGATGATTACTTTATCTACCCCATGAAAAGTGAGGCGCCTGCGCAACGTGCGCACATCTCGGTAGTAGCATTTCAGGATGCTCTCCTGCAAGCGGGCCGCAACCTTGCGGGTAATTTCACTGGTGACAAATGGATTTCCATCCCGGTCGCCCCCAGGCCAAAAGCCGATGACTACAAGACGATCGTTTTTCCATTCGGCCAATGGAATCTGTAACCCAGCGCACAGTGATTGGATAATCTCTGGAATTGCCTGATAAAAAACATTTTCAAGGTACCAGCATAAACTTAATGCTTCATCATAAGGCGTAGGCTTGTCTTGATTGATGAAACCCGTTTTTCCCAACTGCTGTAACAGTAAGTTAATCTGCGGCAAATCATGATCACGGATTGACTTTTCCAGATCTGTTAAAATGCCTAATACATGACCCGGATAAAATTGAGTGGGGTGTGCGGTAAGCACTGTGCGCAAGCTAAAGTTCTGCAGGCGGGCTGCCAATTCCTTTTCTCTGTGATCGAATTTAGTTCGTAGCAACAAGGCTGAAATAGTACCCTTACCGGCCGTATCATTAATCTGTTCAAAAGCAGAATCCTCAATGGAATCGAATAAGGCCACCTGGCGCTCTACATATTGAATGAATTTGAACAGCAGGTCGAATTGTTCTTCCTGAGTAGCCTGTGGAACAAGATCTTTAAAAAATTTCTGAAGAATCTCTGTGGCTGGCTGTCCTTTCTCAAAACCCTGCTCACAGTACTGTTGTAAAAGGGGTAGTAATGTGCCGGTTCTCAAAATCTCCTGAAACGGAAGATTTAGAAACAGACTATTGTATATATGGTAGCGTGCACCGACTGTTTGTTCGTATTTTGAAGTCATCACTCAGAAATTGACTTGAATTTTTCATGAAAATAGGTGGAAAGAACTTATTGTTTCAATTTTCTCAGCTAAATCCTTTTGATTTACGTGAAATAGACTTTTATCGAAAAGAAATTTCTCTGGTTTGCTTACGGTACTGAAAATTTTTACCTTTTGTAGATTAAACCAGAGTCTATGAAGAAATTCTACTTGCCGGTGTTGGTTTTGATTCTCCTTACGTCATGCCTTGGTTATAAAGAGCTTCCTGTTGAGTACGATTACAGTTACCGGGGCAATTTCAAGAAGTACCGTTCTTTTGACATTATGCGCCCCGTTGGCATCGAGGATTCCACGATGATCAATGCAATAGTTGAAAAATCCATTGTTTCAAGAATGAAGTTTTTAGGGTACAAGCAAACAGAAACCCGCCCCCATCTGATTATTGGCTTCAAAATGTATAATGATAGTCTAAGGTTTAATGGATATGATCAGCCCGACATTGAGGAGTGGGTAAAAAGTCAGTCTGAAGACGTTGAATATGATGCGCACAAGCTGGATCTGAAAACAGGCACCTTATTGATTCAATTCTTCGACAGGCGCCAGAACCGATCTATCTGGCAAGGGTACGCAACTACTATGTACGGCAGTATCAACTTTAATAACGAACGTCATTTACGAAATGCCGTTATTTCCATCCTGGATAAGTATCGGTTTATGGCCGAAGGCTTTAGTGAGGGTACTACTGCCGCTGCCCAGGAGAAAGAACTTCAATAGAGCCTGAAAACCGAATAATGGTTTAAAAAACAGTGAAAATCGAATTTTCACTTCTCAAAATTAATTCTACCTTTGCGAACCCTTTTTTAGGGGGTGTTGATTGCCCGATGGTGTAACTGGCAACACGCTTGATTTTGATTCAAGAAAGTCCAGGTTCGAGCCCTGGTCGGGCAACATAAAAATCCTGGATTTATGCCAGGATTTAATTTTTGAAGTAAACTACTCATGGCAGTAAAAATCTTCTCGGGTCGCGCAACGGCATATCTGGCTGAAAAAATCGCTAATGCATATGGCGAGCCATTGGGTACCGTTAACTATCAGCAGTTTAGCGATGGCGAAATGTCTCCATTTATTGGAGAATCCGTACGCGGTCATGATGTGTTCATTGTTCAGTCCACGTTTGCACCCGCTGATAATTTCATGGAGCTGTTGCTCATGATTGATGCCGCGAGGCGTGCCAGTGCCCTGAATGTAAACGTGATCATCCCCTATTTTGGCTATGCCCGTCAGGATCGCAAAGACAAGCCCCGGGTTGCCATTGCCGCGAAGTTAATTGCCAACCTGCTTTCGGCTGCCGGAGCCAACCGGATTATGACGTGCGATTTGCATGCGGATCAGATCCAGGGATTTTTTGACATCCCGGTGGATCACCTCGATGGAAACTACATCTTCGTTCCTTATCTGAAATCACTCAATCTCCAGAATATCATTTTTGCCACACCGGATGTAGGTGGCATTAAGCGCGCCCGCAGCTTCGCCAAGTTTTTTAATGCTGACTTAGCCGTATGCGATAAATACAGAAAAGAAGCCAACAAGGTTGAGTCCATGCGTTTGATTGGCGAAGTGGAAGGAAAGGATGTAATTCTGATCGATGACCTTGTGGACACCGCAGGAACCATTTGTAAAGCTGCAGCTTTGCTAAAAGAAAAAGGCGCTAATACTGTACGGGCTATTTGTACACATCCTGTCCTTTCGGGTAATGCGTATGAGAACATCCAGAACTCTGCGTTGGAGGAGTTGGTCGTATCGGATACGATCCCCCTTAAGCAGGTGACTTCTAAAATTAAAGTGTTGACTGTTTCGGATCTGTTTGCGAAAGCAATTCGCAAGATTCACGACCATGAGTCTATCAGTTCATTATTTATTCGTTTGTAATTTCTTAAGTATAATTTAAACCATAAAACAATTATGAAAACCATCGAGATTATAGGGTATCGAAGAGCAAATCTCGGCAAGAATGACTCTCAGAAAATCCGTGAAGAGGGCAATGTGCCGTGTGTATTGTACGGAGGTAATGAGCAAATTCATTTCTACTCGCCTGTTATTTTGTTCCGCGATTTGATTTACACGAACGAAGCCCACTTCGTACACCTCAACATTGAAGGTGAAGAGTGTCAGGCGATCATGCAGGAAGTTCAGTTCCATCCGGTAAGTGAATTGATTTTGCATGTTGACTTTTTAAGAATCAGTGAAGACCGTAAGATTAAAATGGATATCCCTACCCGCCTGGTAGGTCAGTCACCCGGTGTAGCTAAAGGCGGTGCCTTGGTGCGTAAGCGTGCTTCATTAAAAGTATTAGCGTTCGCCAAGGATATGCCTGATCATATTGATGTTGATTGCTCCACGTTGGATTTCCATCACTCCGTTAAAGTGGGTGATATGAAACTTCCTAACCTGGAATTCATCGATCCCAAGCAAGCCTCCATTGCGGTAGTTGAAGTACCCCGCGCTGCCAAGCTGGCTGAAGAGACTGCTGCGGCCGCTGCTCCTGCTGCCGGTGCTGCTGCTCCTGCTGCCGGTGCTGCTCCTGCTGCTGGCGCTGCTCCTGCTGCCGATGCCAAGAAAGCGGAAGCTCCTAAGAAGGACGAAAAGAAAAAGTAACCTTTGTTTTCCCAATACAAAAAGTCCTGTCCCGATCCTTCGGGGCGGGATTTTTTGTTTATTTCGGGTTGTAAGCATTTAACTCATGAAGTATCTGATTGCCGGTCTGGGGAACATTGGACCTGAGTATGAACTCACCCGGCATAATATTGGCTTTTTAATACTGGATCGCATCGCTGATAATCATAAGATTAATTTTAAAACGGAACGCCTGGCGGATAGAGCGGAATTAAAGTACAAGGGACGGCAGTTGCATTTCATCAAGCCAAATACCTACATGAACCTGAGCGGTAAAGCCATAGCTTATTGGCTTCAGGAATTAAAAATACCCAAAGAGAACCTGCTCGTGCTGGTGGATGACATTGCATTGCCTTTTGGTACGCTGCGCATGAGAACGAAAGGCAGCGCTGCCGGCCACAATGGACTTAAGAATATTGAACTATTGTTAAATGGCCAGGATTATTCAAGGTTGCGGTTTGGCATAGGCAATACTTTTTCAAAAGGCCAGCAGGTAGATTTTGTGCTTAGCAATTTCTCGAAAGAGGAGATTAATGAATTGCCAGCGCTCATGGACAAAGCCGCTGAAATGGTTTATTCATTTTGCACGATCGGTCCGGAACGCACGATGAATTTTCATAATCAATAAAAAAGGTGAGTCGCCAGAGAGAACCCCTGACGACTCTAACCAACCCTCACCAACCAAATCAGATAAAGATTATCTGAGTGCCTTCACCTTCGGCCAGCGCATACATATCGCCTACCGTGATAATATCCTTCACTTCGTCCACAAAATCTTCTTTCTTTAAGTGGAACATGTCGGCTGCTAATTTACAGGCATAGATTTCTCCACCTCCCGCTTCAATCATCTGTAAAAACTCGGTTACGTGTGGCATTTCGAGTTTATCCATTTCCTTCTTCATCATGTAGGAAGCAAAGGCTTCGAACCCTGGCAAGCCAGCTACTACGGTTGGCATGCCGGGCATAAAAGCTGGATTGCCTACCGTTGCAGTATGTAAATGATCAGCATGTTTTTTCGTGATGGCTTCCAGACCAAAAAAGGTGAAGAACATTTTTGCCTGAATCCCTTCCATCAATGCGCCATTGGCCATCACCAGGGCGGCATATACATCTTCCAGCTTACCTTTAGAACAGATGACTAAAACTTTTTTCACCTTTCCTTTATTTTTATCAACCGGAACTTCAGCTACTTTAGTTACCGGTCTTTCGAGTACATCTTGCATGACTAGTATAGTTTATGGTTGAGTAGGATTAAATACAGCTTGCTGGTTTAGGTATACCGGCTATTTTACTTGAAATTTTGAGTGGCCCACCAGGGAACAGTGCATAAAACTGTTTGATATCAACAAGGCCCGAGTTGCCTACTTTGCGGATGCTAAGGGGGGTTCCTTCGGCCTGCTTGGCGCGAAGCCAGTTCAATACTTCAAAATGTTTATCGGTTAATTCGATATTCTCCTGAGTTGCCATTTCGCGGGCCAGTTCGGGAGTCCATTGCTTCATATCTTTTAAATACCCTTCGGCATTTACTTCGATTTGTGTTCCGTTGTATGTTAAGGTTTCCATATAGATTGTATTTAATTGGTTGGTTTAATTATTCTGTTTCTACAAGTTTTCCAGTCATCGACATGTTGGTGCTTACCGGAAGTTTTTTACCCGTGAGCAGCAAGTGCCAGTACACCCATTTGAAAGCCAGCTTGCCATAGTGATTGGCACGGGTTACTTTCAGTAAATCCATCGGGCCCACCAGGGCGAATGGGAATTTGCCAGGAAGCGGTTCAGTCACATAGTTAAAGTCGATTAAAGTACCTTTGCCATAGCCGGTTTCAATGAAACAATTAGCATGACCATCAAACGTATGGGTTAATGGTTCTTTGATGATATAGCTTAGAATATTTTCGGTAAGAATCTCAGCTTCAAAGTGAGCCACGGAGCCTGCCTTCGATGCAGGTACATTGGTTGCATCACCAATCACAAACATGTTTTCGTATTTCTTTGACTGAAGTGTATGTTTATCGGTGGGGATAAAATTCAAACCATCTTCATCTCCCAGGTTGCTGTCTTCCACCATTTGGTCGCCTTTATTTACAGGTACAGAAACCAGCAAGTCAAAAGGCACTTCTTTACCATCATAAGAAATAAGCACTTTGCGGTCGTTGTCTACCATCTGGAGATAGAAGTCAGGAATCACATGGATGTGCTTCTCGTCCATCAGCTTATTTAGCATGGCTGTAGCCTTAGGTTTGGTAAAAGCACCCGATAGCGGAGTTACATAATAGATCTCCACTTTGTCGCGCATTCCCTTTTCAGTGAAGAAAGCATCCGCCAGGAATGTAAACTCCAGCGGAGCTACAGGACATTTTATTAACGTCTCGGCCAGATTGATGACCAGTTTACCACCTTGCCAGGTTTCCAGCTTCTTGGCAAGTTTGGTGGTGCCTTCGTAAGTATAGAAATCAAAGATGTCTTTGTACCAGAGTTTGCCCTTGAGGCCTTCCGTCTCTTCGGGAACCGGAATGGTTCCAGTAGCTACTACAAGAACATCATAGTTGAGAACGGTACCACTGCTAAGCAGCACCTGGTTCTTTTCGGGCTCTACCTTCTGAATTTTGTCGATTACGAAGTTCACACCTTTAGGAATGAATTCGCGTTTTGGTCGAATCACCTCTTCGGGCTGATAAACCCCAAAAGGGATGAAAAGAAAACCGGGTTGATAGTAATGGTTTTCGTCTTTATCAACAATTGTAATCTCCCAAAGGTCTTTATTAAGATTTTTGTGGAGTTTGTTGGCCATCATAGTTCCCGCTGTGCCGGCCCCTAGAATGAGTAACTTTTTCATTTGATTTTCTGGTTGGTGATATAAAAGTAAGTTCTACTCCCCACCTGGGTAATGACGCTACTCACAGGGGGCTATGATCTTTATCACGAATGCAGTGCAGCTGTGTAACGGATGTTACATAGCCTGGGTGTTCCAGGCAAAAGAGGCTCCTAAAGCGATAAAAATAGAGCTTTTCTGAATGGGTGTAAAAAGCAAAACCCCGGCATCACAAGCCGAGGTTTTGACATCCGATAGTTCTTACTTAATCGGGGTAATAATTATGTTGCGGTATTCGATCGGTCCATGGTCGCCTTGGAGCATTAACGGCCCGGGTTCGCCTTCTTTACTATCAATGGCACCCCCGGTAATTCCCGGAATTTCCTGGTTGTAGATTACGGTTTTGTTATTGGCAACCACCGTAACCATTCTACCTCTTAGAGTTATATCATATGCCTGCCATTCACCGGGTTCGCGGGCCACATTTTCACTGGGTGGAAGAAATCCATAAATGCCGCCCAGGTGTCCGCTCATGGGTTCCAATCCTTTTGCGTCATCTATCTGCACTTCATAGCGACCCCGGAGATAGACACCACTGTTGCTGCCCTTCTGATACCGGAATTCGATATGCAGTTTAAAGTCGGTAAAGGCTAAATCAGTAACAAGATTGGCTCCGGACTTAGCGCTTCGCAAAACTCCACCTTCAACGACCCATTGGTTTTCACCCATTGCATGCCAGCCTTTAAGATCAGCGCTATTTAATAGCGTAATGGGCTCGCCATATACGGGCTCACCTTCTCTGCGCAAAGACGGAGCGCGAACGGCAGTCCAGGTATATTTTTTTCCATCAACAAAAATCATCGTTCCTGATAAACCGGTTGCTGTGATCGTACCTTCAAATTCGAGGTCTTTGGTTTCTTGCTCCCATTGAGGTGGCAGGGTGAAGTTAAATTTGCCATCCTTGAAATTGATTTTAGAAATAGGCCGTGCGCTGCCGCTGGCAAACACAAGTCTGCCCACCAGCGTGCGCACACCTGAATGTTGAACTTCGAGCCAGGAAGGGAGTTGCTTGTCGGCCATGGTGATTGTCAGATCCCACCGGCCTTCGATGGCTTGGGTATCATTCTGAAAAGCATTGGCGGTAGCACCTAAAAATAAGAGGATCGCCAGCATGCCAAGGCGGCATTTTGGATATAAGCAAAAATGTGTTGATTCCATAAGAATGATTTTAGGTAGAATTTAAAAGCGACTACAAGGTACCAAAGATGAACTTATTTGATCACTCGCAGCCAAGATTTTCCTTAGAAGGATGATCGTGTGTTTTAGGCTAAACCCTTGTAGGTAATGAACATCCTAGTGACTTGTAGCATCCAGCGCCAGCAGGTACAACACTGCGGCTGGTGACTTGTAGCATCCATCGCCAGTAGGTACAACACCGCTACTGGTGACTTGTAGCATCCAGCGCCAGCAGGTACAACACTGCTACTGGTGACTTGTAGCATCCAGCGCCAGCAGGTACAACACTGCGGCTGGTGACTTGTAGCATCCGTCCCCAGTAGGTACAACACTGCTACTGGTGACTTGTAGCATCCAGCGCCAGCAGGTACAACACTGCGGCTGGTGACTTGTAGCATCCGTCCCCAGTAGGTACAACATTGCGGCTGGTGACTTGTAGCATCCAGCGCCAGCAGGTACAACACTGCGGCTGGTGACTTGTAGCAT
>JBGASB010000012.1:0-94876 GCA_044229915.1 Cyclobacteriaceae bacterium | reverse complement strand
CCCGATGCATACGCTTATGGTTGTCTTTTACGCCCTCATTGCGCAATCGCAGGAACGCCTTCCGAAATCCTTCCCTTGGATGTTGTTCTGCTTTCTGTTGCAGAAGTTCAATCAAGGTAGTGTCGTCTTTAATGGATTGATATCTGTAAACAGACCGACTCAGTGCTAGAACACGGCATGCCCTGCTTTTGCTCATGGTGCATTCTAATTCGGTCTCTTTAACCATTTGTTTTTTCTGGCAGGGCGTTAAAGCTTTTTTTCTATGAAATACTTGGCAGCCTGAAGATCCAGGGCGAGCTCAGCATACATTCGCTTAAGTTTCGCATTTTCCTCTTCCAACTCCTTTACCCGCTTCAACTCGCTGGCGGTCATGCCACCATAACGTTGTCGCCATTTGTAAAATGCTGCTTTACTAATGCCGTGTTCACGGCAAAGATCTTCGGCTTTTTTGCCAGCATCAAACTCCTTGAGTATGGTGGCAATCTGATTGGGACTGAATTTGCTCCGTTTCATTTTTATACAATTTAAAAGTTTTCATTGGTATACTTTTAAACTGTACTATTTTCGGGGATACTTACACATTTACCGCATCGTCCCGAAACGGAGACGATGCTGGACAAGGAAAATACCTGACAGCAATGAGAAATTCCACATCACAAAGTCGACAAACTATATATTCTATAGTCAGTACAAATCCAAACTTTCTTTACATTAGCAACGACTAAAACCAAAACCATGAAACGAGTTCTATATATTCTTATCTGCTTTATCACGACCGCTGCTGTATTTGCCCAGGGCCCAATCAAGTGGACCAAAGATGGAAACAGTTATTACCGCATTGAGAGTGGCGAGTTGGTTCAATACACCTTGCCGGCAAACACAAAAACGGTGTTGGTAAGTAAAGGTATGCTTACCCCTGCGGGCGCAGATAAACCACTGGGGCTCCGAAGCTATGGGTTCTCTGCCGATGGCAGTAAGATGTTGGTTTACACCAACACAAAGCGGGTATGGCGCTACGATAGCCGGGGCGATTATTGGTTGCTCGATTTGACTGGCAAGAGTTTGAAGAAATTGGGTGCATCGCTGCCGGAGTCATCGCTCATGTTTGCCAAGTTTTCGCCCGATGGCACCAAAGCAGCGTATGTAAGTGGCTACAATTTATATGTGGAAGATTTGGCCAGCGGCACTATTACTCCCTTGACAACGGGTGGCAACCGTAAAAATATTTATGGCACGTTTGATTGGGTGTACGAAGAAGAGTTTGATTGCCGTGATGGGTTTCAGTGGAGCCCCGATAGCAAAAAGATTTCTTTCTGGCATGTGGATGCCACCAAAATCAAAGACTACTATATGATCAACCTGACCGATTCCACGTATTCTAAAATTATTCCCGTGGAGTATCCTGTAGTGGGCGAGGCGCCTTCGCCTGTGCGCGTGGGTGTGGTGGATGTGGCTACGAAGGCAACCGAGTGGTTGAAAATTCCGGGCGACCCGGCTCAAAACTATTTACCACGAACCGAGTGGAAAACGGCAACCGAAATCTTTGTCCAGCAATTGGATCGCAAACAGCAAGTGAGCAAAATCTATAATTGTGCACCCAATGGCGAATGCAAAATGATCTTCACTGAAACGGAGAAAGCATGGATTGATGCCAGCGCGCCCTGGGATTTAGGTCGTGGATTGGATTTCAGGCATACGTTCAGATGGCTGAATGGCGGCAAAGAGTTTCTGTGGGCTAGTGAAAAGGGTGGCTGGAGCCAGCTCTATCGCCTTACGGTGGATGGTACCAAAGAGTCGCTCATCACGAATACCAACTTTGATGTACTCGATGTAAAACATCTCGATGAGAAAAACAACACCCTGTATTTCACCGCTTCGCCCGAGAACGCCACGCAGAAGTATTTGTATCGTATGAAGTTGGATGGCAAGAGTAAAGCCGAGAAAGTAACGCCTGCAGGATTTGAGGGCACGAACGATTATAACGTGTCGCCCAACAGCCGGTTTGCAGTACATACCTTCACCAATAGCTATACGCCAATGGTCACGGAGTATATTTCACTACCCGATCATAAACCGTTGAATGTGAGTGAGGCCATCACCACCAAAATGCCAACCATTCAAAAACCAAAGCGCGTTGAGTTCTTCAAAGTGAAAACAGAAGCAGGTATTGAAATGGATGGTTGGATGGTTAAGCCCACTAATTTTGATCCGGCCAAAAAATACCCGGTGGTGTTTTATGTATACACGGAGCCAGCCGGAGCAACGGTGACTGACCGTTTTGGTGTTGCCCGTAACTCATTGTATAAAGGCGATATGGCTGAAGATGGTTATATCTACATTTCTTTGGATGGCCGCGGCACACCCGCACCCAAGGGTCGTGAATGGCGTAAGAGTATCTACCGCAACATTGGCAGGATAAATATCAAAGACCAGGCGGGTGCAGCGAAAGAAATTTTGAAATGGTCGTTCGTTGATCCGGAGCGTATTGCCGTGTGGGGTTGGAGTGGGGGCGGTTCTGCTACACTCAATCTGATGTTTCAGTATCCTGAGATTTATAAAACGGGTATTTCTATTGCTGCCGTGGCTTATCAACCTACGTACGATAATATTTATCAAGAGCGCTACATGGGCATTCCACAAGAGAACTTGCAAGACTTTGTGGATGGCTCGCCCATTACCTACGCGAAAAACCTGAAAGGGAATTTGTTATACATCCATGGCACAGGCGATGATAATGTGCATTACAACAATGCTGAGATGTTGGTGAACGAATTAATCAAACACAACAAGCAGTTTCAGATCATGCCTTACCCAAACCGTTCGCATGGCATTTCAGAAGGCGAGGGTACGACCGAGCACTTGTCAACACTCTACACACAATACCTGAAGCAACATTGCCCGCCCGGGGGGCGTTAAATTTCACGTGAGAGTAAGCACGTGAAGTGTATCTTTCCTTTTGCAGTCAGATCTTTCGATCTGATTGCAAAGTGGATTTCCATTTACAGCATCGTCCCGAAACGGAGACGATGCTGGACAAGGGATGTCACGCATCGTCTCTCGCAGAGGACGATGCACAAATGATTTATAAAATATTTTTTGTGCTGATCACCTTGTCTTCATTTACCTCATAGGACAAATATTAGGATGTTGTCAAATTAAAATGCACTGATAGCTCGATCGATTCCTTCCAGTCCCCACATAAGGAGCCTAATTTAATCGCGGGCGGTGCGGATGTAATGGCGTGAGATTTAATTCAGCTCCGTTGTGGTGGACGCGGCCATGCGGCCGTGGAGCAAGTCTAAGACAAAAAGAACCCCTTTTGTTTTCAGGTCTTTCGACCTGACAGCAATGAGATGTCACGCATCGTCTCTCGCAGAGGACGATGCGTCTCCAAAAACATTTTTTGTGCTGATCTCTTTGAAGTCAGAAAGAAGTTGACTTACATTTGCATCATGCTAAGAAGCAAAGCAACATATCGATTTAATCAGGAGCCGGGTGAGATTCGGTTTACGCTGCGGATTTTCAGTTGATCACAATGTGATCTCTCAACTGAAAGCCCGGGCCATGTCCGGGTTTTTTATTTAACACTGGACTTATTGAAAAGAAAAAACGACAGCAGCCGTAAGGGAATTGCTATGCGTTAGCGAAAAATTTAAATTATGTCTCCCGACAAGAGACAGAAAGGAGTGCTTATGAAAAGGAAGATGTTAAGCGGAAAAGATCTGATGAAATTGGGTTATCCCGAAGGTCGGGCTATCGGTATGGCCATCAACACCGTGCTCAAATATTTTCGCAGAAGCGAGAAGGAAGAGATTTATACCATGTTGAAGAATGTACTTCTTGAACCCAGGAACTATATCAACGATTCCATCTGGAATAAAGTGGCGCTGGAACTTGTTCCAACCGAAAAGAAATCGCTGGTGCATGAATTGAATAAGACCCGGATCGACTATCGTATTTACGGGGCTTCGGAAATAGAAGCAGGTGCACGGCATCAGATGGAGCTCGCCATGAAACTGCCGGTTACGGCAGCGGGTGCATTAATGCCCGATGCCCACCAGGGCTATGGGTTACCGATTGGCGGAGTGCTGGCAACACACCATGCGGTAATTCCCTATGGAGTAGGAGTGGACATTGGATGCCGGATGTGCCTTACGGCTTATCCGCTGGATGAGATCTACCTGAACCGGCATCGAAGCAACCTGAAACAGATCTTGATTGACAACACAGGTTTTGGTAACGAAGTATTGAAGCGGCCCAAAGAACATGAAGTTCTCGACAGCAATCTTTTTAAAGAGATTGCGATCCTGAAACCGTTGCAAGGTCGTGCCGCCAGACAGATAGGTTCCTCCGGAAGTGGAAATCACTTTGTTGAATTTGGATTGATGGAAGTGGGTGCCGGCAACGAGTGGAATCTTGCTGGTGGCAAGTACCTGGCTGTACTATCGCACTCCGGTTCTCGTGGCTTAGGGGCTGAGATCGCCAGGCATTACACCAAAGTTGCAAAACAAGTGTGCATGCTTCCGGGCGATGCTTCCAGTCTTGCCTGGTTGGATCTTGATACCGATGCCGGGCAGGAATACTGGTTGGCGATGAACCTGGCGGGTGATTATGCATCGGCAAACCATCATCAGATTCATGAACGGATCAGTACTGCATTAGGTGAACGGGCCCTGTTGATGGTTGAGAATCATCACAACTTTGCCTGGAAGGAAAAGCTGGGTGATGGAACCGAGGTGATCGTTCACCGTAAAGGGGCAACTCCGGCAGGGGCAGGTGTGCTGGGTATCATTCCCGGATCGATGACAGCCCCGGGCTTCATCGTAAAAGGGAAGGGGAGTGCTGAGTCATTGAACTCCGCATCGCATGGTGCCGGAAGGTTGATGTCCAGAACGGTAGCAAAGCAAAGTATCACGAACAAGATGGTTCGGCAGGAACTGGAAAAGTATGGAGTGGATTTGTTAGGCGGTGGGTTAGACGAAGCGCCTATGGCCTATAAGGACATCCTGAAAGTGATGCACGAGCAGGATGAACTTGTAGAAGTGCTCGGAACCTTTGTTCCGAAGATTGTAAGGATGTGTGGAGATGATTCACCAGCCGAAGATTAGTTCAGGGTTTTAGTTTCAACTTTTCAGGTTGGGCAAAACCCTGAACCTGAAAATGAAAAACGTATGAACATGAACAGAATTGAATGGATTGAAAAGCACATGGCTACTGCCGAGCAGTTGATCTACGACAACCAGGTGGAACAGGGATTGAAGGTGTTGGATACCCTGTTGTACGAAGAACCAGGCTATGGTAGTCTGCACAACCATATCGGCTGGGCTTACATGTACTACACGCCAGATGCTGCCAAAGCCGAGCTGCACCTGAAGTTGTCGATTCGTTTCGATGCCGCCTTTGCGCCTGCGTACTTGCACCTGGGTGTGTTGTACAACAGGCTGGGTCGGTACAGTGAGGCCATCGATTGCCTGCGGGTGGGATTAACAAAGCCCAATGCAAACAAATATGCGTTGATGTCGAACATTGCCCAGGCCTATGAATTGCGGGGTGAACTTGGCGCTGCCATCAAAGCGTACAAAGAAGCCCTGGTGACATCGGTGGCGGAATTTGAGGTAAGCCAGCTGATGGAAGGTGTGAAGCGGTGCCGTAGAAAAAGGATGGCGATGTTGTTTACCTTCTAAAGGGTTCGATTTTTTTTACAAGAAAGCCGTGGCGGAGGCCACGGCTTTTGCTATTGTTGCGGTGTCATTGAAAAGTAATAACGTTCCCAATCCAGAGCGGCTAAAAATAACACTGCTTCATATCATTCGGACTTATCATAAGTAAATACTCTCCATCACATCCAGATTTTGAGCGAAGGATCTTTTACTACTGCTTTGTCAAACATCTTTCCTCTAGTTGTTGGCAGGTCGCCTGGCCCGCAACAATAGAGAACTTAAAGTTAAGCCTGATTTCACGGGAGGACAAAATTGAATAGATTGGTTGGCCAGCGACCAACAAAAACGAATGGGTCATGTTGAATTAGTTTATACCTGCCGCTGAAAACTTCGGAAATTTTCTCCATTAATTATCGCTAATATTTTTGCAAATTTGCAACATGCGGATGTTTCTTGTTCTCTTTTTTTTCCTACCTTTTTCATATCCAACGTTAAGTCAAATTCACATCGATACAAATCAGGTATGGCAGGCCGATACTGTTTATGTAAACCAGAATTTAATTGTAGATGTAGGTGCCACGCTGACCATAAATGCAGGGACAGTAGTTCTGTTTACTGACAAAAATTTTATTGATGTTTATGGGCAACTTATTATCGCTGGTGCCATCGAAGATTCAGTGGTAATGACAGCGCCTGATACCACTTGGTTTGCCTCCAACACAGGGAAAGTATTCTACGGATGGGGAGGAATATATGCGTATGGCAATGGAACAGTAAACGCACAGTATACAGTCTTTGAAAAACTCGGTCAATCCATTCACTCGAAAAACGGCAACGCAGTATTTGGGGCTATTCGCAATGAAAGCACTATTGCAATGACATTGGAGCATTGCAGATTTAAACTTAAACGGGATGCTCAGCAAACATATGAAGGTTGTGACATTGAAGGTTACAAAGCGTCAGTCATTATCCGGAATTGTTCCTTTACCAATAATAAGGGCGCAGGCAGTCTGGTGAGCATAACGAGCTCGGGCTCTCTTACAATTTTGAATACAAAATTTAGTGGAAATGATATGGTTGGTTCTCTCATTTACGCTGAATCAGCTTCTTACCAAATTAAGGCTTGTCATTTTGAAAATAATAGGGTTCGTGCCATGCTTGTAGGAGCGACCTATAACTCAAGTTCCTCATTTGAGGAAAACACTATTACTAACAACGTTGGTGCCATTGAACTGCGAGGCATTTTCTCCTCTATATTCTTTAGAAATAACCTATATGCCTATAATGGTGGGCAGATTTATTTCGAACTTGGCAACAACATAATAACTGGTAATGTCTTTCTAGGTAATCGCTATGAAGATACTTACAATTATTTTGGAAATGATTATGAGGGAATTGTCAGGATTGAATATACAGAAGTGTCGGCCCCCGTAATTGCCAATAATAGTTTTATCAATAATAGAGCAATTGGATTAAGAATGTGGTCAGTCAACAAATTTACAATTGTCAATAATATTTTTTACAATAATTATCCCTTGGATTGCACACTACCTGGCGCAGAATATTTAAATACTAATGATCGAATCTTTCAATACAATCTCTACCCGTCTGATGTAGGAGGTGAAGGTAATATTAACAAAAATCCAAGATTGAATGAATACCTGAATGGTTTCTCACTAGCAACTAACAGCCCAGCGATCGACAAAGGAAATTCCAATTATTCAGATTACTTATTGCCAAAAGATGTTTTGGGCAATCCTCGCTATAAAAATTCAATTGATATCGGTGCTATTGAATGCAATTGCAACTATATGCCCTTATCAGATATAAATATTTCTAATACTACAGTAACTCAAAAGCAAATTGGGCAGGAAGTGGCTCAATTTACAACAACTAGCGCGTATGACATTAATGCGGTTACTTATTCATTTGCTAATGTAAATGGCATAAACAATGATTACTTTTTGATTAATGGTGATAAGCTCTTGTTGAAAAAAGAGCTCACGACTGAGACATTATTAAGAATAAAAATTCGTGCCGAACACATAAGCGGAGGGTGGCTTGAAGAATATTTCGATCTGACAGCTGTTCCATTGGTTACAGGAGTTATCCCGAATGAGGTTTTAAGGTTGAATATTTTTCCTGTTCCTGCAGAAAAAATACTTTATGTTGATAGGCAAATACCGGGTATTAAATATAGCATCTTCTCCGCTACAGGTGTAAAAATTGAATCCAATCAGTTGACTGACGGTTCGATTGATATCAGTACATTAAAGGATGGGGTTTATATACTTTATCTTACTCTGGAGAGCAGAGTCGAAGTATTCAAATTTTACAAGTTCTCGCAATGAAACGATTACTTTATTATATCATAACGATTGCAATTCTTGCATCCTGTGCTGATGAAGATTTGCAGGTCAACCCATACGAGTTTCTATTAAAGCCTCATAATAGCAATTATGAATTTTATGCTGGTGTTCCTGTTTCCTTTACGGTTAAAGAAAAGGGTCAGTCTCAAGGCTATTTTTATGAAATGGAATTATTTGTTGATGGAAAAAGGGTGGATGTAAACATGCCTAACCAACAGTATTCCTTTGACGCTGGCACTTACAAGATAAAGGCTAATATAAAAAGCAACAATAAATTATTTGAAATAGACACATCATTAAATATCGTTGAGGCACCTCCAGAATATGGAGCTCCAAATCGAGGTGAAAGAGTGGAGTTTGGGTGGACCACTGAAGCAGGCTTAAATATTTTGTTAGGTACCTACTATGGAAGTAGTGCACTTGATTATCAAGTTCTTACAATCAATGAATCTTTGCGGCAACAAGGTGGATTGTTAAATATGAGTCTACAAGATGTTTATCCCGATTTCTTTGGTCATGGTGCATCTTCTTCGGGAACATTGGTCATTGGATATAATCAAACACTTGCTATATATAATGCTTCACTTACTTTGCAAAAACAGATTTATTTTAATCACGACAAGTCTCCACGCAAAATCCTTGTGAAGGAGGATAATGCGATCTTAATGTTTGACTCGATGTCGCACATCACTTTAAAGAAATTGGATTTGAACACCAGTCAACTAGATAAAGGACAAACCAAATTTGTTGGTGTTGAAGATATGACACTTTATAACTACTTTTTAGTTGATGAAAAACGAGTTGTTACTTATTATTTGAATAAAGAAAACACAAGGTCGCTGTTAATGGGTATTCAGATTGGAAGTAATATTGAATTTGTCCAATATTTTCAACCACCAATATTTATCAGTGAATTAAATTCCATAAGTACAGGAGGATTTATTTTTACCAATTATTACGAACAAGGGAATAAAATAAGCGTCATTGGAACTGATGCCTCAGGGGTAGTGTTATGGACGCGAACTTTAAACTTGGACTACGAAAACAACCGGGATACTTTCGATTTCCGAATTAGAATCAAAGAATTGAACGGCTTTGTATACATATTTTTCGACAACATGCGGTGTGCAAAGTTTT
Organism: Cyclobacteriaceae bacterium; assembly: GCA_044229915.1. GTDB lineage: Bacteria > Bacteroidota > Bacteroidia > Cytophagales > Cyclobacteriaceae > ELB16-189. Next base: position 85,710 of record JBGASB010000012.1, on the reverse strand, counting down.
CACTTAGCGGAACGCTTGTATGGGATAAATACTTTTACTCTGATGTTGCACAATTTAAAGAATTATTCACAACATCAAATGGTGAGTTTGTAATGGTGGGTACACGTCTTCAACAGCAAACTATCGATTATTTATTGCGGTCTGACATTGTAGCTATAAAAATAAATTCGGAAGGATTTAGGGTTGTAATGTAGAAAAATGCCACATGCTGATGCAAATATTTAGTCCAGAATAGGAGCATTCGGCAAATCTCCTTGATTATAATGTTGTCAGGTTTTTCCTTTTGCTGTCGGTTCTTCAATTCCCAGCGGAGTCTCCCGTTTCGGGGACTCTGCGTAACAGGAGGCGCGGAGTCCCTTGCAGGAGACTCCGCTAAGAATAGTCTTTTACTTTCAGGTCGGAAGCCCTTACAGCCATGAGAATACAAATCAATTTACTGTTGAATCACTATAGAATTTCCATTAACCCAATGCTTGTACTCGTTTGTATAATACAAATAGGCAGAACTTGCGCCACCTACATAGGTGCCTGGTATTTCAGCTTTCAAATCAAGATTGACTTTATACTCACCGCTTGGTGCCAACTCACGAAAGTATAGGATCAGGTTACCACCGATTATTTCATAAAAATCAAATACTTCCTTTTCCTTTAGTTCCTTTAATTGCCATGGTTGTGCACTTAGTCCGGCAGGAATACCGATAACGGCAACAGTCATGGGCAAACCCACAGTCACTTTATTCTTAAGCAAAACTGATAATCTAACGGATTCATTTAATCCTATGGCTGATTCGCTTAATGAGGTTGCTAAACTCACCATGCAGTCTTCACTGGATTGAGGTTTTTTGGTATGCCATTGAATGTTAACGGAATAAGGAAGTGGCTCACTTGTGCCATCAAATCTAATCCTCATTGTTTGATCACCATTTCTATCTTTTACAAAATTTCTCAGAATTAACTTACCACGAACATCCTTTTCATACCTTAGTTTATCCACTAACTTATTATCATCAAGAATTTGAATCGTACCAGCCTCACGCGTAGTCCGTACAAGGTTGGCATATTCGGTTAAAGCTTTAAGCGCTAATGTTGTACCTTGAGTTGAACCAAATTGACCATAAGAGCGAGCCGAAAGTATTTGCTGAATACATGTATTGATAAGACTTAAATCAGGCTCTGAATCCTTCATTAGAGCAACTGTCCAAAGACTTATTGTTTCAATTTGAAGTGAACTGCCATAACTTCTTACAATAGAATGTTCTGCTTTCAGATCACCAAGTCCATTGAGCTTCACGTGCTCTTTAAAATGTTCAACGAAATTTCTATAGTCATCAAGTTTTCCCAGGTTAAAAGCAGCACTCGCAACGAGGGCCATGCGATACATGTCCTTGCTCTTTGTTGCTTCAGCAAGCGCGTGAGCATATTCTTGCCAAATGTCTTTTGATCCCGTTTCAGAAAGAGCATAAGTGATGTAGGCATTTGTTACATCTTCCGATGCTACAGAAAATCCATACTTACCTGCACTTTGCTTAAAGCCACCCTTACCTGTTCTTTTGTTAAGTAGCCACTCACGTGTACGGTCAAGCATCTTTTCATCTACCTCTGTAAAGACTTTCTTCATCTCGTAGAACTGTAGCAGTCCATAAGCAGTTAATCCCTCATGTGCCGGAGGATGACCAAACCATTCAAAACCACCACCTTTTATTTCATAAGCTATAAGTTTAGTATAGCCGTCTCGTATGAATGCAAGAGCTCGTTTTTCAATTGCTGGATTTATTAATCCCGACTGCTTCAAAAATTGAAGCGCTAAAATATTTGGAAACGTACTTGACGACACTTGTTCAAAACATCCGTACGGCTCGCGAAGGATTGATTCTGCACCTGTAAACAGATCACTCAGTACATCAGGAAACGCTGTAAGTTCCGACTTAACTGAGTTGCGTTCTGCATCACGAATTGTAAATCGAATCGTTTTGTCCAATTCCTTTGATGAGAAACTCAACCTCATGGGAAAACCTATTGGCTTAACCTGAATGATGTGTTTCATCTCATCTGTATAATCCCCTGATTCTAGTTTGAGAGAAATGGGAAATTGACCTTCAACACCAGTTGGATTGATCGTGAACCATAAAGTCTTACTGGATTGAGGTTCAATGCTAACATTTTGCCTGGTTGACTCTTTAACGGTTAACTCGGGTGGCAGCGTTAAAGAAAGGATGCCTGAAAGAGCAGTTGATGTCTCATTTTTGATTCGAACTGGTAATTTCAAAAGATCCTCAAACCCTAAAGTTTCAGGCAATTTTACATCCATGGAAAGCGGTAATTCTGTGTAATAAACCTCTTCAGTTCTCCCAAGCAATCCTGTTCTTGAAAAGCCTTCGGCAGTAATGCGAAAAGCACTCACAGCATCATTATTATAAAATGAGAGATTTGCCTTTCCGTTTTCATTCGTTACGATGGTATGGTTCCAATAAACCGTTGTACGAAAATCCTTTCTTACTTCTTTATTATTATCAGTGGGTGGTGGTATATAAAATTCGCGGGTAGGTGAAAATATTCGAGGTGTTATTGTAAGACTTGAATATTTTGCTGGTCTTTCCCTCGGTTGAGAATAGTAGTAACCTAATCGAGATCGGGTGGTGATTAGAATAGCACCATTTGCTGCTGCACTGCCATAAAGTGCTGCTGCCTCCGGTGAATTAATCACTTCAATAGATTGAATATCATCCGGGCCAAACATACTGCCGTTTGAGAAGTTTTGATTCAGACTGGTTCCTATAGGGTGACCATCGATAACATATAGAGGTTCGCTACGGCCTCCTGCCAGCGAGCTTAATCCCCTTACGCTTAAATTGGATTGAGCCCCCGGGTTTCCTGTTTGGGGTGTTATTAACATACCGGCCACACGGCCCTGTAAGGCATTTTCTATTGACGAAGCTGCAAACATACTTTCAATTGCGTTGTCCTGAATTGTAACTACGCTTCCGGCAATACCTCGCTTTTCCTCCACACCAAAGCCAGTGACAACTACTTCGCTTAACTGCGTTACATCTGCACCTAAGGTCATATTTAATCCGCTTTCTTGCGAAATGTCTTCAACCTGAACTTTATCGGCAGCACGTGATGCCATTTGAACTTCTGTTTCACCCTCTTGAAGTATGACAGTACCTTCCTTATCATTCAGTGAAACAGCAAAGGAACCTTCCTTCTTTAAGACAATCTCACCAGGCTTCTTAGCTAGCAAGAGAAGAGATACAGTGGGGTCAATGTTCTTAAATACAAAATATCCTTCCTTGGTAGTTTGAACTTTTACAATTCTCTTTTTACCACCAAGCTCCAGTAATGTCACCTCTCCCGAAAATCCTATACCTTGTCCATTGAGCAAAATGCCACCCAGGTTTTTATTCTTTTCCGCTGAATAGGTTATTGGCCTGTTGTTATCTACTACCTCTTTCCAGGAGAATCTTCGCCAGCCTTGGGTCATCAACAGGTAATCAAGTGCTTTAGAAGCCTTCGGTTCATCCGGATCAAAATAAAAGGCTGGTTCCTGTATTTCACCTTTTACTTCAGAACTTAATAGTAAGGAAGAAAGTATGTTGTCTTGTTTATCATCGGCAAAAGCTATTAATTGATCATCAACAACGGCTAGTGATATTTTAGAGGGTATTGGTTTACCTTCACTATTCACGGTTTTGATTTCGAGTTTAACTAATTCCCGTGGAAGATATCGTTGCTTATCAGTCTTTAATTCAATTTTCAAAACTTTATCATTATTGATAAAAACCAATCGCTCACATTGTTCAACTCCATTCGCATCAAATAGAGTAAATACCGATATTCCTTCTGGGAAATTCCTGGTCAATACTGTATGTCTATTTTCACCTTCTTTTAATTTAAAAGTTTCTGAATAATAGATTTCACCATGCGTCTGCCCAACCAGATGTACCTCGGTCATCGTGTTTGAATGAACTACCCAATGAAGTGTGGTATCAGTCTTTTCAACCAGGTTTAAAATAAACCCCGCAGGTGTTGGATCAGGAAGTGGAATGAGTGGGTGTTTCCCTGCCGGACTTTCGATACGCGCATAATACTTTGTGCCCATAGTTGGCTTTAACTGAAAGGCACCCATGCCCATGTGGTAACTTTTAAAGCTGGTTAGAATATTATTTTTGTCGTCAAGTATTACGCCCGCTGCATCCGCGCTCTTTCCAAATTCATTGAGCGCTTTAAAGGCCATCGTTGAATTTATATCGTATATCCAATTGCCTCCTTCCGGAAGAAACTGAATGGCTATCTTATTCAACACAATTGGAATAGAACGACTAATCGATTCTTCAGCATCCGGTGTTTTAACAATAGTCTGAAGTAATCCATCGGTAGTATTTAACGGATCCGGTAAGCTAAAATTAATGGACGCCTGACCTTGCTCATCAGAATGCAGGTTAGCGGTTAACACATTGATACCATCAAGTTTAACAATGGCGTCAATTAACGCGTTGGCGACTTTTTCATTCTTTAAATTCGTGATGGTAAGTTTTGCATTCACCTGCTCACCAGCACCATAAGACTCCTTTTCAAAGTCCATTTTGAGAAGTAGGCGAGGGGTGACAATACGTTGAACCTGAATCTCTTTCTTAAAGAAGTTATCCTTTCCAAAGTTTTTCATCCATTGTGTATAGGCCCGGATTTGATATAATCCGCCAGTAGCTGAAAGTTGAAGTGCAAAATCACCATGGGTAGTGCCTTCCCGTACAACAAGATCTAATTTTGAAGTAATATTTCCCTTTGGGTCGATTAGCTCAACATAGACAACATCACTTGTACTAGTTGGTTTATGCGTATTGCTGTTTAACACAAAAACGTTAAACCAAATATCTTCACCGGGTTTATAAAATGGTTTATCTAATTGTAAATAGACCTTCTCTTCCGGATAATTTGAATGATACTGCTTGAGGCTTTCCTTAAGCTTATTGACAAAAGTAGAGTCCTCAATTACCTGAAAGCCACTGATCGAAATCAATAGAAGCGAGGTTAAAATAACTAAGTGGTATTTCTGTTTCATAGCTCTTAGATCTTAATAGTTATTTGTGCGCTGTAACTGCGAGTTGCCGGTGCATTAAAGAGGTCTAAACCATTCGCAGTGCTGTAACCAAATAAAGCACCGGATGGATCTACACCGCTGTACGGTGTAACCAAAAAGAGATTTCTACCGATTAAAGAAAATTTCAAGCTTTTAATAGGTGCATTCCCGTTATGGTTTGTTGAATAGGAGAATACAAGTTCACTTAACCTAATCCATGAGGCATCTTCTATGTAGTCCTCTCCAATGCCATCCCAACCATATCTTATCCAACGATTTTCGGTAATAGGTTTTGCGGGGTCGTAGAAGTTTACAGGAATCAGATTCACATTCCCATTCATATCAACACCTTCAAAAATATAGTTGGCTGTATTCCTTAGGGTACCCGTGTTTGATGACCGTCCGAGATAGTCAAGAACACTATTTGTACCATTCCAGATTTCACCGCCCTTTTTAAAATCTAATAAAAACGAAAGCTTCCACTGTTTCCAATGAATGAATGATGACCATCCTAAAATCCAATCGGGTATAGGATTACCGATCATTTTTAAATTGGTATCCTTTAGAGGAAATCCATCGCTACCAATTACTTTGTCACCTTCCTGATTTCTGGTATACGTGGTTCCGAATATTGCTCCTACTGGCTTTCCTTTCGAGAGAACAGTTTGGGTAGATTGAAATCCAGCGATAGCGATCCTCTCATCTGGAGATTGTATTTCATCAACAAGACTATTGTATTTACTCCACCTTATGTCAATGCCCCAGCTACCATTCATCATATATCCGGCATATCCGGCAGAAATTAGTCCACCAAAATTTTTGATTGTAGCAGCATTCATTAGTTCAATTCCGCTTAAAGTATTGATTGGCAAAAAGAAATCTTTAGTCAGGTTATTGAAATAGGCTATCTCTGTGCTAAATCGGCCTGCACGAAACTTTAGTCCCGTTTCAAACTTCCGCTCTGTTTCGGGAGCCACACTTTTGTTAAAGAATAATTCATTTGATTCGTAGAAACCTGAATAATTTTCAACAGGTAAAGCAGTGGATCCGTAGGACCAATTTGAATAGAGCAGGGGGGCCTCACGCAGAGTTCTGGATAGGGTAGTATATAATTTTAAGCCATCGATGGGCCATAAATAGAGGAGGTTGGCAAAATCAACACTCAAACTTCCCGAAGGAAAGAAATTTGTGTATGGGTTATTGCTTAGTGTATTTGAAAAGTAACTCCTGTTAGTAAATCGAATGTTAAGCCAGCTGTAATATTCGTATTGTGCATTTAAAATTATTTCATGAGCGGTTCGGTTAATGTCTTTGCTCAATGTAATAATCGAATCAGCTTCATATATACTACCAAACGAATCGCTAGAAAAGAAATTAAATCCGTCCAATCTATTTATTTCACGAGCAGTATGTTCAATCTGATAGGACAGGCTTAGTTTCAGATCACCATCGTTAAGATCATGCCTATATGCGGTTGTTAGTATTCCGTTAGCAAAGGTTTGATTATCTTCTCTATTCGTCAATCGCCCGTTAAGATAACCTGCATAGCCAGGAGGTGTACCAAAAACTGATGTGTTCCATTGCTGATCAACACTCCCATTAAAAACCAGGCTAAAAGGACCATCAGGCACATAGTGCAGATTTGCATTCGCCATTAGCCGATAGAGCACTTCATTATCAGGAAGTTCATTAATCAGTCCATAAGGATTATCAGCCAGACCAGGGGAATGCGACCGTTTTGTATCATCGGAAAATTGAAATGATTCGGTAGAACTTCTTGCTGAGGTTGATGATAGACCATTCGCATTATCAAACGTTACCGGGGTGCGATAGACACTGCCGATAATGGATGCAAGATTAGCGCCTCGTTGGAGCAAATTACCTGCTGATCGGTTGAAAGAAATTGATGCACTGACGTTCAAACTTTCTGCCAGTTTATAATTTTTCAAATTTGTGGTCACACGTGTCTTTTTATACTCGGAATTTGGGATCACGCCCGTTCTCGTTCTATTTTCAAGATCAAAAATCAATGTGCCATTCCTGGGTATGGGCGCAGTAATCATAAGTTCATTGACATTCGTAATAGATGTTCTGAAAAATGAAAGGGGATCATAAGTATTAGCTGGCTTTCCATTTCCTGTTCCACCAGGCACGAGTCTGCCATTCTTGTCAAAGGGATAATTGCTTCCATCAAATTCAAGAGTTCTGGTTAAAGGACCCCATGAAAATATTTCCAATTGGTCAGCACCGTTCCATTGAAGATTGCCACCGTTAGTTCGGCCTTGAGAATATTGATTCTGAAAGGAGGGTAGCTTATTAATTTGTTCTATACCCAAAGAAGTTGAGAATTGTAGGGCAAAGCCAGTTCTTTGAATAGGATCAGGATCTGCTTTAATAAAATATGAATTACCTCGCTGCTTTATTGCTCTTAGTGTAGTGGGATCTATAGTACTTTTAGTACTATAAGTTGAAGTTTCATCAGTTAATGATGCTATTCCTATCTTGCCCTTTAAAGTTGAATCCTGATAAAGGTTTCTTGGAATTGGTTTAAGAGCAATACTTTTGTTTCTATGCTTAACTTTTCCTTGGCGGTTCAGAGAACTTATAGGTTGAAGATTACTTTCTGTTACAACAACCTCTCGAGTTTGCATTCCGATGAATGAAAATACCAGGGTTGCACCAACAGAAACTTGTATTGAGTAAAAACCATCAGCATCAGTTGACGTACCGATATTCGTGCCTTTTATACTGATATTAATTCCCGGTAGGGGACTACCATCTTCTGTTGAAGTAAGTCGTCCGGAAATAGTGCGTTCTTGCGCATGAATGGATAAAGAAAGGAAACATGAAAGAATGGCAGTAAATAGTGGTCTCATAGGTATAGGTTAGGTAGCCCTAGGATGCAATTAATAGACACTTTCCATAAACTTAAAATAGTTTTTTTTTGGCCAGAACCAGCTAAGCAGGTGGCCCGGCCCAAAGGCAAGGTGGTGTGTTTATAATGCTGTCAGGTCTTTCGACCTGACAGAACTAGGAAACAACTCTGGAAAACCTCCCTGATGTAAAATTGATGCTTGCCAGGTCGGAAGACCTGAATGCAATGAAAATTGTTGGTGAAGAACACCAACATGAACAGAGGATTAGGATATTTTTGTCAAATTGTCCAGATTGAATCTAATCTGGCTTTAATGCTTAAGCTTATAAGATACATGCAAGTGATTTGTATGTATCTATTTATGTTTGTTATCAATCCTGCAAATTACACCAAGGCTAATTCTGAGACCTGACATGTCCAAATGAATATCTTGACCACTTTGATTTTGAAGGTGTGCTTGGTCATTTTCTGAATAAATTAGTTTACCTCGAAAAAGATTTAGATTATACCCTAGCGATAAATCAAAACCCCACTTTCTGATCATTCTCTGAAACGTTAAGCCAGGCTCAATACCAAGATTTACTGAAGAGAATTCCAGCAAATCATCATCATACTGAGTTCCTAACCTACTATAAAATTCGAAGCTTAGCCTACTTATATATAGTTGCGGTTTCAAATTTAGGTAAACTTGAAAAGCATCATCCGTATTCTTTAGCTTTAGTGCAAGGGGAGATCCAACTGAAAAATAATTTACAAGTTGATTACTACTGATTTCTCCGGAATAGTCTGAATAATGAATCCGTCCGCCTGTTGATCCAAATAAGATATTCGCTCCCACCACAAACTTTTCTCTTGCTATGGTGGTAACTTTCAATTCATAGAACCAATAACCGGGAAAATTCGCAGTAATTTTGGCTCCTGCTGGAAAGTCCAGAAGTAATTCCTCTTGTAGCGACTTCATTTCACTCATAGAATAAGTGCCGTAACCCATGGATAATCCTACACTAACTTGAGCGTATAAATGTGATGAACAAATCAAAAATGTTATAAGTAAAGAAATTCTCATGTTAGAAAATTTTTACGTAGTCAGTTGAGTTTAAGATAAGTGCTCCACCTATGAACCCGAAAACGACTGGTAAATTAACCCTATAAGTTTTTATCGATCCGGTATCTATATTTATGCAGTACAGTTCTTTTGCATCGTAACTGTACAGGATCAAGGACTTGGTCGCAGTATCGTAGGTAACAAATCCTGCACCATTTGGACCTGGAATAGTTCGCTTAAGCGACATTGTATTTGTATCATATATATAAACACCGCTTCCTGCCCTCGCAATAAATTCTTTACAGTTGTCTGCGCGGAACCCTATCCATCCAACATTCGAAGGAATGTTTCCAATTGGGGTTAACGAATTGTTATTTACTCGATAGATTGTGTTCTTTAGGTTCACAAAATCTCCATCGTCTGATATTACGTAATTAACTAGTGAACTTTCAGTATGGAGTCCAAAATATTGATTAGTAATCATATTATACAAACAGGTGTAATAATAAATAGGTACACCAGCTCCCCCGGGACCAAACCATGTATAGCTCACAATTTGCGGAGTGGATCCATATATTTTACTTGGTCCGCTTCCAAATTGTGTAGTAATTGCATCAAATGGCTTTTCTTCGAGTGTGGTTAAATTTAACTGAATTAACTGCGCAGGTTTAGAATAATATACAAAGTGGCCATTATAAGGAATGTGAAAGCCAGGACCATTAAAAATATTGTAGGTTCTGGTTATATCGAACGATATTGGATCCAAAGTAAATAGTTGACCACTATTACCTGATCCCCAAAATCCAATGACTGAGTTCATATCCACATTGTAGGTAAATTTTTCAAGGGGCTGAGGAAATTTACGAATACGCACTGCTGTACTAATTTCTTTGCTAGCATTGAAATATATTGATGCTGGGGTTTTAACATTTGATTGAAGGACAATGAAAGAAGTATAATTAACTCCAACACTATTAGATTTAAATGTAAAGGACGTTTGATTTACGTTAGTAGTTTGTCCAACTTCATTACTATTTTCAAATATTGTATAAGAAAGAAAGGGACCATAGTAGGTTGGCTTGGGGGTTTGAACTGTAATTGTGCTATCAGCTTCATTAAATGTGGCTTCTAGGGTAGCATCATAATTACTTCCATACAAATAAACTTCTGCTCGGCTTGAACTCACTTCATTTTTAGTAAGTATCGAATATCTTCTCGTAAAGTTCCCCGTGTAAGAACTGTCAACCCATGATGTTATGGTTGGATCTGTGAATATTTTTGAGAACGAAAAGGGGGTATTCTCCATCGTCAACTCATACCCAACAAACTTGGTCTTTGTATAAGGAGTCCAGCTTATGACAGCAAAACCGTTTTCAATAGAGGTTGTTATCTGTGGGGTTTCCGGATAAGTTTCAACATAAGCATCTATAACCCATTCTTTCCAGACTTTAACAAGTTCTGCGCCAACTTGATCTGCTAAACTACCTGTTCCTGAAGTGGAAATAAATTCCACTCTAAGTTTATAAATGCCGGTGGTTGGTGTGATTGTGAATGTTCCATTTTTATTGTAAAGAGTGTAAATTAACTCATCGTTTAAAAGAACCCGTACTTCTTGCACAATGCCGCTACTTCCTAGGGAGTAGCTGAAGGTTGTTACCCCCTCTAAGTAAATAGTATCATCATCAAAAAAAGAGTTTAGCGAAATACGAAAATCCGCAGAATCTAAAGGTTGAATCTCCTTAAAAAAATCTTCATCAGGACTGTATACACAATATGCAAAGACAAAGCCTAGTGAAATTATTAATAAGTACCCAGTAGGTCTATTTTTCATACACGTAAATCAGCTCAAACAAATATACCGTTTGAGCAAATGTTTTCAAATCCTAAAATCGACAGGATTTACAAATTATTATGAGCGAGAAATCTAATGGGATTTTCGTTTGATAAAGAATAGCCTTGGAGCTATTGATTCGAAGGGTAGTTAGATAAAGTGCACTACATTTATAATGTTGTCAGGTCTTACGACCTGACTGATCAATCTTAAAGACCGCTTCCTCTTGCTGTCGGTTCTTCTATTCCCAGCGGAGTCTCCCGTTTCGGGGACTCTGCGTAACAGGGGGCGCGGAGTCCCTTGCAGGAGACTCCGCTAAGAATAGAGCCAGGTCTTTAAACCTGACATACAATGAAAGCAACTCATCCTTTCTTCCAAACCACCTTAACAAAATCTGGTAACGTGTTCACTGCCTTTTCAAGATCTTTCAGGCAGGCAGCGGTTCGTGACTCCGCATCCAGGTTATGTGCATAGTTGTTGAACAGATAAGCAAACAGCAACCTGTTGTATGGATCCAGTTTCTCGTCCTGCACCATGGCAAGCAGACGTTGCTCCAAGGCGGCTTTGTCTTCGGCATCGGCCAGGGCCCGACCCACGCGACCGATAGCACCCCAATAATGATTTTCACTTACATTCTCTACCCGCAGGCACGTGCCAATCAGTAAATCAATCGCAGGAATCTCCAGCGCCTCCAGTTCTTTCAAATATGTTTTTCTTCCTTCCCAGGCATAACTGCCATCACTTACCCGCTCAAAGCGATCATTCATGATGTCAAGATGGGAGCGAAGAAAAATATCCCACTTCGTTGTTTCCGCTGCCAGCTGACAAATTTCTATGGCATGATAGCGCGGACTCTGGTCCTGGCTGCAACCACCTATTACCTTGCGACTGCGCTTGAGTTGCAAGGCGGTTTCTTTGGATAAATAACGGGCCACATAAAATTCAAACTCGGTGCTGCTGTTGCCGGTGTCAATGCTTTCTTCCGCGGCTTCCATGAGCAGGGTATGCCAGCGTGCGTACTTGCTCATCTGTTGATCGAGGTGCAACAGCCGCAGGCTGTCCCACGTGTTATGCTGCTTACTGTATTTCACATAGGCTGTCTCGAATTCCTTGTCGTCAAGCTTATCAAAGTCCGGAAAGGCTGGTTCATTTGCGTATTGTCGCGCCCATGTTACAAACTCATCGGCTTTGCTGCCGCCTGCCACTTGTTGATACACTTCGCCTTGTGCTTTGGGCAGAAAAATGGTGGCCGTAGTGTCGATCATACAATCTACGTATTGAACCAGTCGCGCATAGGGATGGGGTAGGGTGGTTTGTTCCAGCTTGTGGAAATAAAATGCCATGGACTTGTCGCGGTTCACAATCCAGCCGGTAGTCTTATCATTCGCGCGAGTAACTTTCACCGAAATGGAAGGTTCGCTATTCCAACCGTGTGGCAATCCACTGTACTCGATGTACAGTTTGTTTTCATAATCGCGGTAGCGCGATTTGGTGATCCAGATTTCTTCTTCGATGCTGCCGGGATAGCGTTGTTTGAATGTTTCGATAGAAACTCCGCTTTCGATGAGTTTAAAAGCCTCCTTGTTTCGCACGTTTACTTTTGTGGCCATGCCCTGCGCCATTGAATAGTAAGGATGGGCGAGGTCGCAGGTGCGGAATTTGAGATTGAGTGAATCTACGATGGTGCCGAGCTTTGTCATACTGGCTTCGCTGTAAATTAATCCGTTGTCATACACTTTAAATTCGGTTTGCTGGCCGTAACTACACCAGGAAATCGCGAGCAAGAACACGAGTTGGCGTTTCATAATCGGTGGGTTTTAAGGTTAGAATGCCTTGAGTTAAAAAAAGTAACTAACAGTGAGATGCTAAATCAGTTAGAATTCCATAAAGATTTGCGGGAAATGTTGTGTGTCAGGTCGAAAGACCTGACTGTAAGAAGAAAGGCGGGTCCTGTTCAATGTGTGGTGATACTAAGGATGCATCATGATAAAATTGTTAACTTTGTTGGTGCCAAAAAACGAGACAACGACACTTACGATCCCGAAAATCCGCCCTTTTCTTAGATGGGCAGGAGGTAAGCAAAACTTAATTCGCCATTTACTAAGGCATGCCCCTGAAAATAATAGAGTAAAAAAATACTACGAGCCATTTCTTGGAGCGGGTTCCCTTTTTTTTGCCAACGGCTTCGACAATGCGCTTATTTCCGACATTAATCCGCATTTAATCAACTCATACAAGAAAATAAGAACTGACTATAAAAGAGTTCATAGGTTGATCCGATTGTATGAAAAAAGGTTCCTAGCAAATAATGAGTTCTACTACAGAATAAGAAGCCTTTTTAACCGAGATCAAAATGAAATGAGCTACGTACAGGCAGCCCGATTTGTTTTTCTCCTTCATTCCAATTACAACGGTATGTATAGGATTAACAAGGAAGGAAAGTACAATGTACCAGTAGGTAAACTTGAACCGTGTTTACCTTCACTAGGTGAATTAAAAACGATTAGCAAGAAACTTAAAGGTAAAGAAATAGTCACGGGATCATACGATCAAATCCTCAGCAAAGTCAAAAGCGGCCATTTCATCTACATGGATCCTCCGTATCCGCCACTCGATTGGGATAGCCAAGCCCAGCAATTTACAGTAGATAAATTCTCCAAGGGAGATCAAAAGAAATTAGCTGCATTTGCACGGAAATTGGATAAAAAAGGCTGCTTTGTTTTAATCTCAAATTCTGATGTTCCTCTAATAAGGAAATTGTATAGAGCTAAAAAGTGGAGAAAGAAGAAGCTTAAGACTACAAGATGTGTTAGCTGCAAATCTGAAAGAAAGCAAGTCGCTGAATTATTGATCAAGAATTACTAGATGCAGAAGTTTAAGTTATTGAGTTGTAAAGTGTAGCATACTCTGGCTGAATAACTTGGAATTCCAAAAACTGAGGACACCAAGTAGGCTTCCGTTGAATAGTCCAAAATCGATTTGATCCCCCAAGAACTTTGTCTAAAAAATGTCTAAACCTTACCATACGGTGGTATGCAATTACCTGAACGTTATCTAGATCAGGGAAAAAATCAATTCTTGGTATTGGTGCATCTGAAAACTCAATTCTGGAGATCTTCTTAACACGCTGCTTCAACTCTTCAGCATCCAAAATTTGAAATTGCGGGAATCTTCCCACATGGTCAGAGTAATTTGCTTTGTTTCTATGACCACCGTCTGACAGCACCTCAGAGCCCATACCAGGAAGAACATCTTCATTGTTTGTGAAAAATGGATCCAGTCCGAATATTGGATTCGCTTTGACCAATCTCCAATATACTTTGTGCTCTCGGTCACTTCCATCCTTTTTCCTGAAATGACAAGAATAAGTTCCCCCATTTATTTCGAGAGTAACTATCCATTTTTTTGCATGAAGCTGAAAATGTCCCAGTAAATGAGCAAATCCTCTAATCGAGTAATGACTGGAGTAGTAGCCCGCTACACTAGACCATATTGGACTTGATTTGGTTAATGAAGCTGATATTAAAAAGCTATGAACTGATCTTTGCCACATTTCAATCGCAGCGGTAGCAAAATGAAGAACTGTGGTACGATTTACAGCATTTATAAAATCGGTTTTGTTTAAACCAATTAAGCCATTTAGAGAATTTGACAATGCACTTTGGCCTGGAAAAGCCGCAGTTTGCTGATTCAGCCCTCTGAACATGAGTTCGATTTGTAATACACTTGGATCTTTTGGCATTTAAGAATATCAATTTAGATTTCAGACCAAATCTTTTCTCGGCTATCATTTGCTAGCTGCGATATTTTTTCTGGCTTTAGAGCACCTATCTTTCTTTTACTAAAAATCGAAGCCCACAAAACGTCCCTAAATCTGCCGATACCACCGCTGCCCAAGTATCCCTTCTTCTTAAACTCGCTTTTACTTATGAATTTATTGTTTGACAAGAGATTAGCTGTTGTCGAAATCTCTTTGAACCAATCTGTGAGAGAACTCAGGGCCTCTTCTGAAATCAGTTTTACTTTTTCACTATTCAATTTCCAGATCATAGCTGGAACTAGACTAAGAACAGAGACCAATATTCTTCCTTGATATGCTACATTTTCAGAATCGAGTTCAGTTGCGTTGCTTTCAAATCTTCCCGATGATCTAAGCCAAGCCTCCATTGCTTGAGATAGAAATTCTGCCTGCATCTCCAAACTTGTTATGTCGTTATTCTCAAGAACTTCTAATGAATCTTCAATTGCACCATTTAATGTTGCTAGAGTAATTACATCTTTCACCCCATATCGTATTCCTGGAATCTGTATCATTCCAACTAAGGGTCCAACCTCTAACATCAATTTTCTACCAAGATCTTGTGCACGCTCCTTATAGTCTAGAGGATCACGCTTACCCCTAGCAGTTGGGAATAGGTCAGCTACTAAAGATCGATCTACTTTCTTTTGATAGAAATTCACGTCAATAAAAATTTGAGCTTGTCGGGTAGGAGGTCCATCAGATTTATCTAAATCAATAAATATTTCAGACGGGATTTCCCAATCCGCATTAGGATCTCTTTCTCGTAGTAAGCATATGGCGAAGTATGCACCATTAATCCGGTGTTGTCCATCAATCACAGAGAAATTTAACTTTGAATCATCTTCGTCAAATACCAGATTTGCAGCTCCATTGGACTTCGAATTTGGTAGCTTTATTTGCTCAATCTTGGCTCCATTAACGTGAATGAGAACATTTGAAAAGGTGGGGAATTCACTTCTATGAAAATTAATCACTTTACTAATTTTCGGGGGCCATTCACGCCCCGGTTCATTTTTTGTTGAAAAATAATACTCTCTGAAATATTTATTTATTCTATCAGGAGCATCGATAATCTCGTCTTGAGTAAGATAAGCTGCTATTTGAGCTACACGCTTCCAGTCTAAGGACCTCTGTATTGATTTTACTTTTAAAGGATTACGATGTGGCGAATGTGGTCTACCTGGCCACCATTCCATTAGTTTAGATACCTTCATTGCGCATAGACAATGACTTTTTCCCTTCAAGTCTTCTGGGGTAAATGGATTCTCAGGAACAATTACCGATAGCCTATGAATCGATTCCTTTTTCTGTGCCATCTTTTACTGAAATGAAGTTTAAGTCTTAACCGTTTAATTACAATAATACTATTTCTTTGGACAGCCTACAATAGAGACCTAGCTCACTGAAACATGGGAGCACCATTTGCTATACTAATAAAAAATAAGCCAAAAAAAGGAGATCTTAATCTGAACGTGTGCTAGCAGGAGGGGAGGGTGGAGAACGCACAGTCCGCACTCACGTAACTTAGTGGCTTATTAAGTATTAGATCTTGATAATTCTTGGCTGCACTTTGAAGTAAGTTAGCCCATTAATTGGTTTACCATCAAGTTCATAGTGATCAAATGCCCAATAGTCTTTGTGATTCAAAAAGGTTTCCCATACAAGTAATCCAAAGAACTTTGCCGCTTGAACATAGTCACAGTTACATGCTTTAGAATAAATCGGATCAAAAACAGTATTTGCCCAATTCTTTCCCGGCATCCAGCTTGAAGTTTGAATCTCTGTGTTGCCAATTTTACTTGCTAATTCGTCAATGATAGCTTTGTACTCAGTGTCGGTTAGACGGCCACGCCAAACATCATACTCATCCCTATATGGTATGTCGTCTATTACTCGGTTTGTCTTGATATGGTAAAGCATAAATAAATTTATCAAAATTTTTGATAATAATGCTGTTCGCTGGCACGACCCAAAGAAACGAAGTGGTGTGTAGGCGGGTGAGTGGAAGCATTATAATTTTGTCAGGTCTTTCGACCTGACACAACCACGAATGGCAAGGGTGACTTCAAACAAGAATCTTCGCAAGTATGTATTCCCCAACCAATCTTTGGCTTCCAAGAAGAATCCTGCTGACATACACGTGTCAATCCACTATTTAATTTTGGCAATCTTTCGGCATGAAAACACCACCACCCTTTCGCAAAATCATCCACATTGACATGGATGCCTTTTATGCCGCTGTCGAGCAGCGCGATAACCCCGCGTACAAGGGTAAACCCATTATAGTTGGTGGCAGCCCGAAGGGAAGGGGCGGGGTAGTAGCCGCGGCCAGCTATGAAGCCCGTAAGTTTGGAATACACTCGGCCATGCCCTCGAAAAAAGCAGTGCAGTTATGTCCCGAGGTAATTTTTATCTATCCCAGGTTCAGTGCGTACAAAGAAGTGTCAGCACACATCCGCGAAATTTTCAAACGCTACACCGACCTCATCGAACCCCTGTCCCTGGATGAAGCCTTTTTGGATGTTACCGAAGATAAACAAGGCATTGGTTCGGCTATTGAAATCGCAACCCGCATCCGGCAGGCCATTTATACCGAGCTGCAACTCACAGCCTCGGCCGGGATCTCCATCAATAAGTTTGTAGCCAAAATCGCCACCGATATGAAGAAGCCCAATGGACAAACTTTCATTGGACCTTCCCAGATCGAATCGTTCATGGAAAAGCTTCCGGTCGAAAAGTTTTTCGGGGTAGGAAAAGTAACAGCCCGGAAAATGAATGCCCTGGGTTTACACACCGGGGCCGACCTTAAAAGATTAACGGAACAGCAGCTGACGAAACACTTCGGGAAATCCGGCCGGTTTTTCTACCAGATTGTGCGCGGCATTGACAATCGCCCGGTGCAACCCGATCGCGAAACAAAATCCGTCAGTGCTGAAGACACCTTTGCCCATGACCTCACCACGTTGGAAGAAATGAATGAAGCCCTGGAAACCATTTCCGAAGTGGTAGGTAAGCGGGTGCAGCGGTTGTCGCTGAAGGGGCGAACCGTTACGCTTAAAATCAAGTACCACGATTTCAAACAGATTACCCGAAGTCATTCGTTTGACAAGGCCGTGACCACGGTGGAAGAACTTAGCGAAGCCGCTAAACAGTTGCTGGCGGGCACCGACCTCACCGACAAAAAAATCCGCTTGCTGGGGGTTGGCCTTTCCAACTTTGAAGGTGTGATAATGCCTAGGCAGGAACAAGAAACAGATCAGCTGAAGTTGTTTTAGAGGCTGTTAAAATGAAAATGTCAAGTTACCCTCAAAAGTGTCAAGTAATATTAGGAAGGTTCAGTTCACTCCCGTCTTATTCTCGTTCGCTCCCGTCTTATTGTTGCTCGCTCCCGTCTTATTCTTGCTCGCTCCCTCTTTACTGGCGCTTGCTCCCGTCTTATTCTTGCTCGCTCCCGTCTTATTTGCCTTCGCTCTCTCTTTATTCTTGCTCGCTCCCGCTTTACTGGCGCTCGCTCCCGTCTTATTCACCTTCGCTCTCTTCTTACTGGAGCTTGCATCACCTTTGATGGGGTAGGTGCCGGGTGGATTGCCGGATCAACCAGATATAACCAGGGTGGGAGTGCAGTGATTTTTACAAGCGGGGCGTGTTGTTTTTATCGCCCAACAGAAACGTAACGCGACAAACATTTTATGGAGTAGCTGAGTGATGTAACTGTCCAAATATTTCCGCGCAAGCGAACAAAAAAAATGGAAGACTATAAACGTTTTGCCTATGAAAGCGTTGCCGTTTTTCAAAATATTTATATTTCACAAACACCCTAAAAAAACACAACGGTGTATGAGTGGCTACGTTGAAATTCACAAGCTCACAATAAAGAGCCCATTATGAAAAAGTCCAATGTAAACCAGGTTGCAGCCTTCGGGAAGCTCGTAGGAATCTGCAACGATCTCGGTGCCCGTTACAACCCAAGCAAGGCAGCTCTTACGCCCACTGCCTTAGCCACCTTGCTTGAACAGGCACAGCAAAGTTTAGAGGCAGTGAACGTTACCCGCACAAACTATGTGCTGGCTATCAACAGCCGGCAGGATCTGTTTGCGCGAGTTTATCCACTGGCAGCACGTGTTGTTCGTGCGTTGTCGTCCGCTGAAAGTTCGAATGAGAACATCCGTGACGCACGCATGATAAGACGCAGGCTGGCCCCGAAACCCACGGTGAAAGGGTTTATCATCACAAAAGGTGAAGAGGAGGGAACCCCTACTCAAACACCGGGCATAATTTCGTACATGGATTATGAAAACCGGGCGGAGTCCTTCGCGAGTCTGGTTCAACTGATCCAACGGATGCCTTCGTATGCACCCAATGAACCGGAACTGCAGTTGCCAGCACTGCAGGCATTCGTTACCGGCTTGCGAAATGCTTCAGGGTCAGTTTCCAAAGCGGCCAACGCACTGGCTAACGCCCGCATCCATCGCAATGAGATGTTGTTTGGAAAAGGCGGCATGTATGAAACGGCCAACGCGGTGAAGGATTATATCCGGTCTGTGTTTGGTGTAAGCAGCGAGCCCGTTAAAGAATTAAGTAAACTTAAATTAGCAGCGTAAACCCCATGTGACATGACTTGTTTTTTTAGTTAAACCTCCGGTTGTGATAAACGATCGGAGGTTTCATTTTTTAAACCAAACCCGCCTGCTTGAGAGATACTTTTTGATGGCAGCGAAAACGCGCATCAGATTTCAGCTATTCCTGGTTTATGTTTCAGAAGCATTTATACGTATAGGATTGCCGCCTTCCGGGTCCCTAAATTTTACATCAATTGAAGTGGAGTAATTTATTGACTTGTAGTTAGTTATTACCTGGATCTTTCTACATGGCTGCTGATATGATTTCGAATCTGTCGGGTTTAGGGCTGAGATCAGGCACCAGGACAGCATACAGCCCAAATACGCTTATTTAACACGGTATAACGTTATATAATTTATATTATGTTAAGTAATATTTGTGACCTGTAACCTGTCCTGCCTCCTTTAACCCATAATTACATGCTTATTGCCCAATAGCAATTTCCCAACTTGCCTACTGCTACCTGCCTACTGCTTACTGGATATTGCCTACTGGATACTGCCTACTTCTCCAATGCCTAATGCCCAAATGTCCCAATGCCTAATACTAATTCCAAAACACAAACACCGGATAATTGGCCGTCAGACTAATCTGCTTCACCACATCTTCAGTAAAAAGTTTCTTCATTAACGTGCGATGATCCACAGAAAGCGCCAACATCTCAGCCTGGTGCGCTTTCATATATGTGTTCAGCGCAAAGGAAACCTCTTCTGAATATTGAAAATCAAAACTTAGTTTCATGTACTTCGACTCCCGTGCTTTGATCGCCTCCTTCAAAATCTCCATCCTGCGCCTGACATCTGCTTTAGGATTTTCCTCTACATGCAACACGCGCACGCTACAGCCCAGGGTGCTCGTAAGCTGTTTCAATTGCTCAACAAAAAATAACGGGTTGGTGTCCGGGTCGTATGCATACACAATCAGGTTCAGCGGCTGGTAATGGCTCCCGTGCGGCACTACAATCACCGGGCACTTAGCCTTTTCGATTACATGAAATGCATTGCTGCCAAACACATAACTGAAAAAACTATCGGCCCCATGGGTGCCCATCACCACCAGGTCGTGATGCATCGCCTGCGCAGCTACAATTTCTTCAAACGTTTCGGTGGCCGATTCAAAATAACTTTCGCAGGCAATGCTATACTGTTGTTTTAATTCATCACCCCAGTCGGCCAGTAAATGGCGAATGTTATCATCGCTCAGTTCGGCCAGGTAATCGAGTTGCCGGGCTTCGGGCCAGATGGTCGTGCGCACATAAAACAACGTGATGCTGCAGCCAAGCGCCTGGGCCAAATGGGCTGCATACTCCACACCTTCCTGCGATGTCGCTGAAAAATCAACCGGACACAGTATTTTTTTCATGCTCCTCACCTGCCGAATTTGTATCGAAGAAGCACTATATATAAAGAGAATAAAATGATGCCAGTCATGAATCAAAAAAATAAACTGCAGGGGTTAGGAATAAATAACAACCCTTGTTTGGTCTAACCAACAAACCCACCGAAATTCCAACCTCAATCCAACCTTTCGTATGAACAAATTCAGCCGAGTCCTTCGGGCCATTGCCACGGTTTGCCTGGCAACTTTCGTTTCTTCAGCCTGGGCCCAGTCTGAGCAACGCATGCTGCTGGCACTTTCAAAAAAGGATCATACCCTTGCAATTATCAATTCAACAACATTAAAAGTAATAGCACGCGTGCCGGTAGGCCCCGATCCGCATGAAGTGGTCGCCTCTGCCGATGGTAAACTGGCCTATGTGACCAACACCGGTGGTGGTCGCTCCTACGAGATCAACGTAATCGACCTGGTTGCACACAAGGCATTGCCCAACATCGATACAAGACCTTTGATCGGTCCGCACGGTATAGTGTTTGTTAATGGTAAAGTGTGGTTCTCTGCCGAAGGCGCCCGGGCGGTGGGTCGTTATGATCCTGCCACCGGTACGTTAGACTGGAGTATGGGCACCGGCCAGGACCGCACCCACATGGTGTATGTAACTCAGGATGCGAAACAGGTTTATACCACCAACGTCAATGCCGGCACGGTTAGCATTCTTGCGGATACCCTGCTCCCCGCACCCAACTTTCCGGGTGCGCAGCCACGCAACGATTGGAAGCACACGGTTATCCAGGTATCGAAAGGTGTAGAAGGCTTTGATGTAAGTCCGGATGGCAAACAATTATGGGCTGCCTCGGCCGAAGATGGAACCATTTCGGTGATCGATCTGAAGAGTAAGAAGCTGGCCTTTGTACTTGATGCAAAAGCGGTGGGTGCCAACCGGCTTAAGTTTACACCCGATGGCAAACGCGTACTTGTTTCTACCTTGCGCAGCGGGGACTTATTTGTTATTGATGTACAATCGCGCAAGGAAATAAAACGAATTACCATCGGCCATGGCGGAGCAGGCATTGAAGTAGATGCCGATGGCTCGCGTGCATTTGTTGGCTGCAGTCCCGATAACTATGTAGGAGTGGTGGATTTAAAGAAACTGGAAGTTACCGGTACCATTGATGTGGGCCCCACGCCTGACGGTCTCGCGTGGGCCGTTCGACTGCATTGAGCAGGATTATGAATAAATCGGATTAACTGAAATAGAACCTATAGCTATGGGCATTGAGACCAACAACAGATCTGACAGCACAGGTTTGATTTTGGCACCAGTCTATCTCCGGTTAATTATCCTGCTGGTTTCCCTGCAATTCATTTCGCTTTCGCTGCACAGTCAGGATGCACCAAGTCCACCCGTGCCGGTAGAAATTCTGGTTGGTCACGATCGGTTATTCTTTCAGGCCCTGGTATCAAAACCTTTTGTGCCTGGCAGCCGCTTTGGTCTCTTTACCATTGCCACCTATCATGCCGGGTATGACAATGATCCGGATAAAAATGAACTCGCTATCCCGCTTCAGTTATCCTATACGTTCTGGAAAGGGATTGGTGCCTATGCAGGTGTTGCCATGAATGGCAGATCGGGTATGCACCCCGTAATAGGTCCGCAATATGTAAAGGCCAGCAAGCAACTGCTTATTGTAATTAACGGCCGTTACTTTCTTACCGAAGATTATAACCTCGAAGCTTTCGCCCTGCTGGAATATAAACCCCAGCTCAATGCAACATGGTCGCTCTACTCCCGCGTACAAGGGCTATACAGTTATAACACAGCCGGTGAGTTTCACGATCGCAGCTTTTATTACCTGCGCCTCGGGCTGATGCGCAAAAATCTAAGCTTCGGGCCCGGTGTCAACTTCGATCTCTACGGGCCTGATAAAACCCTGAAAGAAAACTACGGAGTGTTTGTGCGCTGGGAGTTCCGGTGACTTAGTTTCGGATAACTTTACCCTGACCGGCCACAGAACCATCCGGGTTCATGATGCGAATAAAATAGAGACCACGGGCCACCGCATTTCCAGACTGGTCGTGAGCCAACCACTCAAATTCTGTTCCTGAAAAATGGCTGCTAAACACCTTCCTGCCCAGTAAATCATATATCTCTAAACTATTGATTTCCTGATTACTATCTATCCGTATTAAAACTGATTGATCAAACGGGTTCGGAAATGTCTGAAGGCTTGTTTTTGGGCTTTCGACTGCGGTAATTATACTGCAATTGCCGGGCATAGCCAGATCCATCCAGGCAAGGCGGTCAAGTGTCCACTGCTTAATAAAGTTAATCTCCTGGGCATAGGTTTGCCCTACAAACTGGTTCGGCCACACATAAGTACCGAGTATCGGCCAGCGTTGATAGTTGCGCTGCTGCGATTCCTGCAGCACTGCTGCCAGGGAGTCGATCTTATTGGTAAAATAAGCATTGGTGAGAAAGCCGTTGCGTAAATCCTGCCACCGGCACTTCAATGAATTGGCAAAACTCTGGTCTTGTACCATTCTGCGAAACCAGAACATCCGATACTGATCATCCCACATCCAGCCCGGGGCTACTTGCGCGTTCTGCCAATAATCTACATTGCCAAAGGCAAGATTAAAATCCCACAACGGACCCAGATGCAACTTGCCCCCATCACTGTCTTTCTCTTTATAGAGATAGGTGCTGAAGATATAGCCATCGATGTTTTTGCCAATTTCATTGACAAGAATAAAATTCATGGCTGAGGGAATATCCAGGTACTTCTGATATCCGATCGTAGGATTTGCAAAGTTTGTGGTGGTGAGTGAATTCTGGAATTCCCTGATATAGCTACGGATGTAGGTACGCTGGGCTTCAGCCAGCTCTGCTCCTTCCGGATCATAATACTGAAACGTGATGTCATTCTCACCGGCCAATAGCGGAGTGGGTGTGGCCGACCAGCCCGGATAATCATTACCATCAATTTTATCGACCCGCAGCAGATAGCCACCCGTAAGTTCATCGCCACTTACATCCTGTGGAAGCAACGTTGCAATATCCACCCGGTTCTTATCGCGTTTGATTTTTTCCATTAACACGTACACACCTTTATAATCCTCGTTGATCACCACTTCCACATAACGCGTGCGAGGCGTGTAGTCACCGAGATCGCGACCGATCTGGAAGGCGAGCACATCACGCATCATAGTCTTGTCGGTGTAGGGGGCATAAAGCACCCAATCATTTTCGGGAGGCATACCCAGCAAGGCCGCATTAAAGTTACTCCCATCCGGATTTTGGGTTTCCAGGCTATACGATTTCTTTGGAAACATTTGTGACGATTCGCCACGCGTTTCAATACTGATCTTGCCATTGTAATTCGTAAACGGATCGGTCATCAAATTGCGAACTCCACTCCCATTATCAACAATACCCATGTCGGCCACAATACGCGCCTCATCCTGGATGCTCTGACCATTCGTAGTAATGACAAGGATGGGCAGGTTGGATGAAAAGACAAGCGGTTCAACAAACCAGGCGGGCGTTGGCAGATACGTTTGAGATGAGTTGTCGGTAATGCCCACCGAAAAAAACACGTTTGACGAAAGATCCGATGAATTAATATTTTCATTATGCACCTGAATGGCCAATGTGTTTTCGCCTGCAACCAGCAAGCCATCGAGTTGCTCTTTCTTAATCAGGTATCCTTCCGGGGCCTGCCCCTGGTACAACATGGCTTCGTGCAGGCCGGCACTTGATTGATTGAACGCCACCGTGCCCGCAGGCATCATAGCCCGTGCGATCTCCACGCCATTCAAATAGGCAATAAAGCCATCATCATAATCTACATGTAGCAGGGCATCTTTAATTTTATCGCGGTTGCTGATGGTAAACTTCCTGCGCAAAAAAACAGATAGTGCCGGATTAATCATCGTGCGATCATCCCCATCGGAATAGCCAATGCCCCCGCGCCCCTCCAACCAGGCGTTGTCATTGAAAGCCGAAGTATTCCAACCATTTCCGGGATCCGAGCTACCTGGCCAATACCGCCACTTCATACTGTCATATACTACCGTCTCCCAATGGTTAATGGTTTGCCCCACGCCCTGCAAGCACAGCAAAAGAAATAAACCTACGAGGATATGGTGACGCTTCATTTCTGCTCAAGCGTAGCCAGCGTGGGCGATAAATAATTGACCAGTGGCCGCTGTTGAATTACTTCCGAGTATCCTAGAAATTCGATGTAGGACAAAAAGATTTCCTGCTTCAACCGGGCGGCCAGGGTTTTTAATTTGATCAGATTGGTTTGCAGGCGAATGGTTGCCGAAGGGTTACTGTTATTAATCTGCTGCAGCATGGAGGCAATGGAACCTACGTTGAGATTCTCCATCATCACGTTCACCTCGCGATGGCGTTTGATGAGGCTTTTTATCTTTTCGCGCGTAAGGTCGCGACCCGCCTGTTGCTGGCTTTTTGCCATTCCGAGATCGCCTTCGGCTTCAATCACTTCCAGTTTCCGCTTCGTCATATCTCCTTTATTCGGATTGAACACCGGAATGGTAACCCCCAACGACAGGTTCCAGGGTTTGCGACCTTGTTCCACACGAAAGGGTTGATATTGCGCCTGGAGATACCCTACATTGATGTTAGACTTTTCCAATTGCCACTCATGGGTAGTAAGATCAATTTGTTTTTCGCGATATAATACTTCGCCCCCGGTGGTTCCCAACTGTGATAAACTATCGACTACAACCTCCAATCGCTCGAGCGTGATTACAGCATCTACCGGCCACATCAGGGATTTAAGTTTAGCCTGCTCATAAAGCGCCTCTACCCTTCTGCGCTGGTTATCAATTTCAAAGTGAGTTTCCTCCAGCTCAATCGTTTTATCTACCTGATCCAGTTTTAACTTCACATAATCTTCAGCATCAAAAAACCCTGAGTATCGCTGTCCCTCCAGAATTGACAAAAGCTTTTCGGTATTCTGCTTGTCTTCTGCTTTTAATGTCAGCAGTTGCTGGTAATACAGCCAGCCGATAATAACTTCATAACGTGCCAGCAATGATTCTTTCAGCAGGCGGTCGCGATCCAATTGCAATGCTTCCTGGTAGGTTTTGAAGTATTGATTGTTGCGTTTCATTTCCCACGGATTAGCCGGGTTTATCCGCAAGGCATAATCCTGGCGGTCGGGATCCAACTGATTACTTTCCGTGCGGAATTCCAGTCGTTGAATAGGCGCCAGCCGATAGGGCTTTGTACTGAGAAACTGATTTTGATAATCAAACGACTTGAGGGCTGGCTCCGCCCACGCAGCCTGAAGAAAGTCTTCCATCGTTACCTGTGCCTGGGCAGCGAGCGGAATGATAAGAAGCAGGAAATAAAATCTTCGACCAATCATCGGATCAACACCTTTTCTCCATTGGCCAATTTATTATCAGGCGGCACTTCAATAAACACCTCCTGGCCAAAGGCTTTTACCGCGGTGGATTTCTGAAGGATCTCCGGCAGTTCAACTACCGAACCATTTCCAATTACTTTCCCGGTAACGGCATTACTTCGCTGATCATAGGAGGATACCATAACAGAGGCCCCGATGGGATACAGGTCTGATTTCTTTCCAACGAGGTAAACCACAATCGTGGTGGGCCGCAACGGATTTACTTCGAGCAAGGGGGTAAAGGCATCCACCTGCTCACCCGCTTTTACATACACGTTCTTAACCACTCCCGAGGCACTTGCATATTTATTGAGCTTGGTTTTCTCCTCCTGCATTAGTCGCAATTCACTTTCCTGTAGCAGGATCTGATTCTCGAGCAGCGTTTGTTCAGTCGAACTCTCCTGTAACACATCTTTTATTTTTATGTCCTGGGCGCGCAGGTGCATCTGCTTTTGTTGTTTCAACGAATTGATCTTTATCGCGAGTGGACTTTCGGCACTGCCCTTGTCGGCCGTTACAAAATCCTTCGTAAGCGCTTCATTCATCGTCAACTCGCTCGAGGTCTGAAGAATCTCGGCATCTAATTCCTCCAGCACAATATTATTCTGTGCTTTGATGTAAGAGATTTCCGCCTCGGTGAGCTTTGCTTTCTCGGCTCGTTCGGATTTAAGCACGGCAATACGGCTCGTAAACTTGGAGATTTCAATCTCTAATTCCTGGCTGGTGAGTTCTATCAAGAGGTCGCCTTCTTTTACTTGCTGGCCAGGCACCACATGGATGGTTTTAACAAGCGCAGACTTTTCAGAGTTAATCTTATACTCGCGGGTTTGCGCCAGGCCGATCGAGGCATTGCCACTGCCTTTAAAATAGCGGGCACTGATGTAAAGCATCACCACCAGCAACACCCCTGTTAATACATAAAACCAATTGACTGGGCTCGGTCTCATCAGGCAGGAGTTATTTCATTAGACGATAATTTCACCTGCTTCACTCCTTCCATACTACGCAGTGCATCCACCAGTTCTTCTTTGCTGACCGAGCTCCGGAGCGAAACCGCATAGTGGTAGCGCAAGGCATTTTCTTTATTCACCAGCAGCGTGATCACCCGGTACTCGGCACAATGCGAAGCGATCACCTTCACAACGTTCGGCAACAGAGTGGAATCGGTAAGGGTAAAAAACAAATGACTGTGATGCGCAAAGCTCCTGAAGGGCGACAAATGCAATAATACTGCTACCAGGCAGAAAAGTATGGAACCCACAAATGAAATGGTAAATCCATACACTCCAATCGCAAGGCCGGTACTCAAGGCTGCAAAAAGAAACAACACATCGCGCGGGTCGTCAATGCGGGTACGAAAACGGATAATGGCCATCGCACCAAATACACCTAAGCCGCGGGCGAGGCTATCACCAATCGCCATCATCACGAGCGTAGTTACTACCGCACCCAATACTAAGGATTGGAAGAAATTCCTGGGATAATAATCACCCGTGAAGGTGAGCTTATGGGTGATGGCAATGATGGATGCCAGCAAAAAGGCCCACAAAAATGAATATGTGATGTTGATCAACTGGGGATATTCGTATACGGGCTGATCGGGAAATAATTCAAACATGAACGTATGGTTTCAATTCATTATTGGTTCGGTAATGCGGGTGTAGGCGTACTGAAACTTTTCCAGGTAGCGGCTCCATCGGTAGTGCGGCCCCACGAGCTATTTTCACTTTGAGCCCCAAAGGTATACACATCAATGGTTCGCCCATCAAGATAATACAAGCCCACGTCTTCTCCGGCATTGCTCAACCCAAAACCAAGATGCAACGGCCCCTGCCCGGATTGACTGTCGGCCCAAAGGAGCAAATATCCACCCGGTTGAATAGTGGTAGCCGATGGGTTATCGGTGGGAAGTTTATGGTTAAAGGGGTTTGCTTTATTATCCGATAGATACATGCCTCCAATGTTCACGGCAACGTTTCCTTTATTATAAATTTCAATCCAGTCGTCAAATTCATTCACACCCCCATCATCATCTGGGCAGCAGGTTGAGTTGAAGGCCATAAATTCATTGATTACCAGCATGGGTAAAGCATCGGTATTCAACAGATAGTCTTTGGCTTTTGCCGGAGCGGTTGCCGGCTCATAGGTAGTCTTCCCATTGGTGCCTTTAACTTCTACATAATATTCTACCAGCCCGGTGGTTGACACTCCGGGGATGATTGCAGTATAAGAAGTTCCGGTGAGCGTCATATCCAATGAAGTATAGGTGCCACCATTGAACCGATGAAAGAGCTTCACCGAAGCGATTCCGGAATTTGTAATCATCGTTGTTGTTATCGTTACCGCCTGGTTGAGTGCAGGTACCAAAGGCTGACGTGTAACCGATGCAATGGCCGGAGCCTGGCTATTGCCGTTGGTAGCTCCTTGCGTGGTAGTCCCTGATACTGCCAGCGCAGTGGATCCATCCGGGTACCGGCCATAGGATTGCCCCGCATTGAGTTCGGGAAATTCAACACGGTCGATTAACGTACCCAATGCGTTTTCAAGAAAAACTGTTTCGCCCGTTGAGGTTAATTTGAAATTAGTATTTAATCCCGATCCAAGATCATTGCAAATCAAGATCAGGAATCCCTTGGCGGGAATCGTAGTAGCAGCAGGAATTTTATACTTTGCGGCAACATTATCATAGATAAGGTAACCACTTATATCCTTGCTGGTTTCCAGTGAATTATAAAGTTCTATCCAATCATCTCCCGAAGCATAAACTTCATTGATATACAATCCTTCCGCTACCACCGGGACTAACTCTTCTCCGGGAGTTGAGCACGAAACCAGGAGTGTTCCATAGAGTAGCGTGGTTACGACAACTGCTTTTATTCCGCGAAGGATCATATCTGTTAATGTCTATGAAACAATTCTTTAAAGGTACGGTAATAACAGAATTTTGCCGCACCTATTTATTTCAAAGGTTGAAATGTGTTGAAACTCTTTTTTTCTGCACTCAATTTCTTTTAGTTTGGATTTATGTCAGAACGCGGAAGAGTTTGGATGGAACAAACGATGCGCTGGTTCGGCCCTTCCGATCCGGTGAGCCTGGCCCACATTCGTCAGGCGGGTTGCACCGGGGTTGTTACTGCGCTACATCACATTCCGGTGGGTGACATCTGGACTCCCGAAGAAATCAGGAAACGGAAACAAGACATTGAAGCGGCCGGACTCACCTGGACGGTGATTGAAAGTTTACCTGTACATGAAGACATCAAAAAGCGGTCGGGTAACTATCAGCATTATCTTGAAAATTATAAAACAAGTTTGCACCATGTGGCAGCGTGTGGACTGAAAGTAGTTACCTATAACTTCATGCCTATATTGGATTGGTTGCGCACCGATCCCTCCTATCCTATGCCCGATGGCAGCCGGGCCTTGCGTTTTGAGAAAGCTGCGTTCGTGGCCTTCGATCTGTTTTTGTTGCAACGACCTGAGGCTGAACAAGAGTACACGAAGAATGAGATTGATGATGCTCGAAAGGTATTTGCAGGCATGAGTGCCGAACAGAAAGAAATACTTTACAGAAATACCTTGATGGGACTTCCCGGAGGCAATGAACCTTTCACGCGCGAAGAGTTACTGGCTACATTAAATTCCTATGCACACATCGATGCAAAAACACTGAAGCAAAACCTATTTTACTTTCTTGAACAAGTTGTGCCGGTGGCCGAGGAGACAGGATTAAAGCTGGCCATTCATCCGGATGATCCGCCCTATCCGGTGCTGGGTTTGCCCCGGGTGGTGAGTACGGAACAAGATGCAGTTGAACTTATTGAAGCAGTTCCTTCTCCCGCTAACGGGTTGTGTTTCTGTACTGGCTCGTATGGCGTACGCGCGGATAATGATTTGCCGGGTATGATCAACCGATTGGGCGATCACATCCACTTCCTTCACTTGCGCAATACAAGACGCGATGCGGCCGGAAATTTTTATGAAGCCGATCACCTCGATGGTGATACCGACATGGTACACGTAGTAAAAGAAATTGTTAAGCTGATGCAACACACCGGCCACTCCATTCCCATGCGTCCCGACCACGGCCATCAGATGCTTGATGATCTAACTAAAAAAACCAATCCCGGTTATTCAGCCATTGGCAGATTGCGCGGCCTGGCCGAACTACGGGGCCTTGAGCTGGGAATTTCACACTTTATTTAATCCGCTATCCAGATTAATTTTCCTTAAACATGACGTTCGTCATTTGTTTTACAAATTCTGTTATAGACATTCATAGCAGATAAGTAAAGATCAAAGAGCCGCTACAATGGAATCAGCGGGTACTTGATTTCCACTTTTAACGCAAGGTTAAAACCTTGAACTATATGCAATACGTAATTCAATCACCCCGCATCAGGATTAGCGAAAAAACGGAGATTGCCATTCAGGAAAAGTTTGATCGCCTTGAGAAAGTGTTTGACCGGATTCTGCAAGGGCACATCGTGTTGAAAAAAGAAAAAGAAGACAAGCAGAATTACTTTGTTGTAGAAGCGAGACTGGTTGTGCCCGGCAATGATTTATACGCCAGTGAGAAAGCAGAAAGTTTTGAGATTGCTGCCGAGAAGGTTGTTATTGACCTGGAAAGTCAAATCAAAAAACATAAAGCAAAACTGAATGTGCGGGCTACCGTTCCCGTTGATAGACTCGTTAGTGATGAAGAACTCGAATAAACTCTTAAACAGGAATTGTTATGTCACTCAATTTTGAAAAACATGCCGCTAAAGGAAACGAGTTTGTCAACCGGTTAGCAGCGCGCCTTGGTGATGAAGAGAACCGCGATCGGGCCGGACGGGTATTGCGTTGTGTGCTTCATGCGCTTCGCGATCGTCTTACGGTAGAGGAATCGTTTCAACTGCTTGCTCAATTGCCAATGGTAATTAAAGCATTGTATATAGAAGGCTGGCAACCATCCCGGTATCACAATAAGATTAAAACCCTTCAGGAGCTGAGTGAAGAAGTTATGAAGCTGGATGGAATGTCTGCGTGGCGCGACTTCTCGGGTGTAAGCGATGCTATGGATGGTATTGAAGCAGTCATTAAAACTATGGCCGACTATGTATCGGCAGGCGAATTGCACGACATCATTGCAGTGCTTCCGGAAGATATGAAGGAACGCTTTATGGTGTGGTCACATACACCTTAAAATCAATTATTTACCTCCTGGCATACTAGGTCGTACTTCAATTTTACTGGGCAAGGTGCGGGGATTCATTTCCAGGAGATCAACCACCAGTTGGCCAATATCTTCGGGTTGAATTTTCCAGGCATCTTGTGGTGACGGTTCATGAGCACCGAACTCCGTAGCTACTGAACCCGGCATAATAGTAGCCACTTTGATTCCCTGTTTTCTTAAGTCGAGCATAGCAGCTTGAGTAAATCCAACAAGGCCAAATTTGCTGGCATTGTAAGCAGCACCTCCTTCAAAGAAATTGGTTCCGGCAAGACTGGCAATTGTGATCAGGTATCCTTTAGATTGTTTCAGAGCCGCCACAGAAGCTTTCACACTATAAAACACACCAGTCAGGTTGGTGTCTATTGTTTCTTTCCATTGTTCTACGGTAATGGTTTCTACGGAACCAAAATAACCGAGGCCGGCATTGGCAACTACCACATCCAGTTGGCCCCACGTATTAAGTACACGATCAACCGCTTTTTGTTGTGAATTAAAATCGCGCACATCGGCTTCAATGCCGATCACAGACCCCTTCCCGATTTTGTTCAATTGAACCGCGGCTTCATCAGCCGATTTTTGCGAACGACTTGTGATGGCTACCCGGGCATGGTGATGTACTAAGGCCTCTGCAATTCCATACCCGATTCCTTTACTGCCACCCGTAATCAACACTACTTTATTCTCAATTGTTTGCATAGCTTTCGCTTACGATTTAAGTTCATCTCATTAACAGGTACAGGCCCTAATTAGTTTACTTCTCACATGCAACCGGAACCCCTCGCAGTAGGCACTGGATACACAGCCCACAATACCATTGAGTTGATCAGTGGCGGTTCAGCCTATTTTGATTTGCTTGTAAGATTGATTGAAGAGGCGAAAGAAACAATTCACCTGCAGATCTACATCTATGTGGCTGATGAAACCGGCATACGCATTACAGAGGCACTCATGCGGGCTGCCAGGCGCGGAGTAAAAGTCTACATGCTGCTAGATGGGTATGCCTCCCGATCCCTGGAACCCGAAATGATCGTGAACATCCGGAAGTCCGGAATTTACTTCCGCTGGTTTGAACCGTTGTTTAAAAGTAGCCGGTTTTACATTGGCCGGAGAATGCACCATAAAGTCTTTGTTGCGGATGGATTGCACAGCCTCGTGGGCGGTATCAACATCAGCAATCATTACAACGATCGGCCCGATCAGCCGGCCTGGCTCGATTGGGCGGTTTACGTGAAAGGTGAGATCTCTACCGACTTACATAATCGGTGTGTGCAGATGTGGTTCCGGAGTTACAAAAAGTCGGCACTCCTGTCCTCCATGCGTACGGTTCTTGATGAAGGAAGAGATTGCTTTATCCGGATGCGCATCAACGATTGGGTACGCAACCGAAATCAAATCTCGAGAAGTTATCTCGAAATGTTTCACCGGGCTCAGTCTCAAATAACGATTCTGTCAAGTTACTTTTTGCCAGGGCGCGTGTTTAGGAAGAATCTTACAGCGGCCGCCAGGCGCGGTGTTAAGATCAGGTTGGTTTTGACAAAACTCTCCGATGTTGCCTTAGCCAAATCGGCCGAACGTTTTTTTTATCCCTGGCTCTTGAGACGGAACATTGAAATCTATGAATACAGAAAGAAAGTATTGCATGGTAAAATCGCAACCTATGATGGGCAATGGGTAACAGTAGGCTCGTATAATTTCAATAACATCAGTGCCTATGCCAGTCTCGAACTGAACTTAGATGTGCATAGTCAGCCCTTTGCTCATAAGGTTGAAAATGTGCTGGAGGAAATTATCCTGCGCGATTGCGATCCGGTTACAACGGAATCATTTGCTGAAAAGACTAACCTGTTCGACACCCTCGTCTATCGACTATCGTATGAAACAGTGCGATTTATCTTTTTTATTTTCACGTTCTATTTCAAGCGGGAAAAGAATTGACTTAGTCAATGCCACGCATTCGCTGAATCAGTGACTTGGTTGCTGTTCGATCCCAATTGGCAAATCGTCCGCGTTGCAACACCAGGTGATTATCAAGGTTGGGTTGCAGGTAGTAGTGAAACACAAAGCCGGCTCTTGGTTGCTGCCATCCGATCATCTGACCAAACCGGAGGTCGTTGAAGATAAGGGTATCCCCTTTCAGTTCAACCGTATAATAGCCTTGCGAAAACCGCTTCAGGCGATTGACTTCCTCCTGATTGCCGGCAAGACCCAATAGGGAGTCCTGGCGGGGAAAGAATTGAAAGGTAATAGCGCTCGGCCTGTCAAAAACAGAATGATAACCAACATAACTTCCTGAATCGCTATTGGCCACCACATACCACAGCAAATTGTTAAACGGTGTGGGGGTTGTAAAATAGTGGTTGGCGTTTATTCCCTGTTCAACGAAGGATGCTCTAACTGCTTTGTCCACCGTGAATTTATTTGTCAGTGCATACCCTAAATAAATTGTGCTCACAATGATTCCACCCGCGGCCCAATAAACCCGGCCCTTGTTTTCAAGAGAGGCAACTATCAGGAATAAGGTAGCCACACCCAATGAAACTGAAAAAAGCGGATCCGCAACAAATAGGGTATGAAACGAAACCCGCGCGTGACTGAAGGGTTCAAACCAGGCCGTGCCATAAGCGTTGAAGGCATCCAACACAGAGTGTACAAGTACCTGAATACCAAAGAAAGTTAACCAGTATTTAAAAGTCGTTTGTGTATTGCCCCACCCGCGTTGAGCAGCCCAGGCGAGTATAGGGGTAATAAGAAGCACAAAAAGAAAAGAATGAGTGAATCCCCGATGGGCCAGGACATTCGCAGAGGGCTCAAGCCAAAACGAAAAAACAAAATCAAAGTCAGGAACGGACTGCGCCAGGGCACCAAATACCAGGGCTTTTTTACCAATACGTTTCGTAGCAAGAAGTTCACCCAGGCAGGCTCCCAGAGCCACATGTGTTAAGGTATCCACCGATTTACTTTCGTTAAAGTGCGCGCTTGCTCCGTTGAAAGTTACCTAATAACATGAGAAACAACCCCAATAGAAAGTAAACCAATTGTAAAATGTGATTTTCAGGGAGCATATACACCTGCGCCAGGATCCAACCTGTTAAGATAGCCCCTTGAATAAATACTAACGTGGGATAAATGGGGCGTTTCATCATCGTAACAACCGATGTTATCAGGCTTAAAATACCCACTGCAAAAAACAGAATCAACCCCGGGGCCTCGTAATCAGTAAAAAATGTTTCGCTCAGTCCTCTCACACTTAGCCCCAGGGTAATACCGGTAGGATCAATAACCAATGCTAATCCGCCCAGACTGGCAGAGAAACCAATAATGAGTAGCAACACAATGGAAACGACCCACGTAACAGATTCAAATTTCGAATGAACAATGTGTTTCATTTAGTTAAGACTTTCTACTGCATTCTTGATGTGCTTGTACGCCAGCGAAATTTCATACTTAAAGTCATCATACTTTTCCTGCCTGGCGCTTAACCTATCTTTTGTTTTGGACGTCATCTTTTTGATCTCTCTTCGAACGGTTTGCATTTTGTTGCGATAGTCGTCCCGCACATCAAATTTCTTGAGTCTGAAGCGCAATCGCAGGATCTCCATTTTGAGTTTAAACTGTTCCACCTCATGAATAAAGAAATCAGGAGCCTTTATCTTGCGCCAACTCTGCTGAATATTTTCCTCGAGATTGGCCAGGGCCTTCAATATCTTTTTCTTTTGCTCTTCAAAAATAACTTTAGAGTCTGCCTTGCCCAACGCCAACTGTAATTCCAGTTCTTCAATTTTAGCTTTTACCTCCGGGCTCAAATAGTTTTCGGAAGGGTTTGACAGCAGGTTTTTGAGTTCGCTGATTTTGAGCTTGAACTCTTTCTTAATTTCTTCAAATTTATCCGTTGCCTCAGCTTTACCCAAGGCTAATTGAAGAGCCAGTTCGTCAATCTCCTGCTGGGCCGACAACAACTTCTCGGTTACCTTTTGCAGGATGTTCTTTTCGAGGGTTTCTTCCGTTTTCATAGCTTAAGATTATTAGTTCAACTTCATAACACTGCCGAATCCATTACATGGGGAAAGTATTTTTTCAAGAATGCCTCCCGTTGATTTTCAGTCATCTTGTGTGCTGTTTCTACATTCAGTTTTACTTTTTTAAATTCAGGGTCGGCCGTTAATAAGTTGAATAATTCAGTTTTTGCATCGCTGGGGCCAAACAAAACAACCTCATCAAATCCCTTAATCAAGTCGGCTATTTTTTTGAAATAGTTTGTATTCAACTGCCTTTCCTTTTTATGCATCAATCCTTCATTCCTGGAAAAACTGTGGTGCTTTTCTTCCCAGGTAAATTCAGATTCTACCACCGTAGTAGTAATTGAATCACCTTTTAACTCCATTACATAAGCAGTGGAGTAATCCATCCAAACACCTAATTGCTTCGTGGTTTTCATAACTCCCGGGTTTAAAATTTTGTCAATCTCAAGTTGTTTTATCCCTCTTATTGACTACCCGATATTACTTCTCTCTTTCAGCAATAAAAATGATCTACGTCATCAAATTCATAATTATTGTTATAAAAAAGCCCCTTATACATTTGTATAAGGGGCCCGATTTTTGAGAATCAATCCGACTAAACAGCGATCACTTTCTCTTCATTGGCTAACAAAGCTGCATCCAGATCCTCTCCAGGCTTGGCAATAATCTTTTCACTTGCTTTATCCCATTCAATCCTGCGTCCTAATTTGTAAGACAAGCCGGCCATGTGTGCCGATATGGCTTCCTGGAATCCTTCGGTGATACTGCAGCTTGGGGTGCCTCCATTGCGAATGCAACTCAGCCATTCCCGCATGTGTAAGAAGGTTGAATCCACCCTCTTTCCATCACGATACGTCCAGAGTAATCCTTTGTTGGCAAAATACTTGGCCGTAGCTGAGGTAACTGCATCGGTGGCATTAGCCATTGGATTGTATTGATAGATAGGAACTCCCGGATCAATACGGTTTTCCTTAATCATGTCAGCAAACCGGGTGCTTCGTGCATCGGCATAAATGCTGATCATGTTTCCAAGTTCCATCGTTGCATCATGTCCCATCAGGTAAGTTCCCCGGTCAAACTGATTACCCAACGTAGCACTGTAAACGAAGGTCATCCCCTTCTCCTTACCTTCCTCCTGGCTGCCACCAGTACTAAAATCTGGAAACTCCATGTTTACCTGCATCACATCGGGAACATTGCGGCCATCGCGGTGGGTATAAATTCCTCCGGAAGCCATCACCGAAGTTGGGATTCCCATTTTTAACAGACAGTTGATCCGATCATAATCGTGGGTTAACAAATCCCCGGACAACCCAGAGCCATAGGCCCACCATTTTCTCCAACGGAAAAAGTGTTCCTTGTTGAATGGTTCTTTGGGCGCATTACCCAGGAACATATCCCAGTTTATGGTTTCCGGTGAAGCCTTCTCATGAATGTCATACTGCCATGCGCCATTGTCATCGTTGCGATTTGTATTGGTAGTTACCAGCGAAACGTGGCCCAGCGTTTTCTTATTGATGATGTCCATCGCGGTAAGGAAACTTTGTGTTTGACGATGCTGGTGACCCACTTGAAATACGATTTTTGGATTTGAACGAACCGTTTCCCTGAGGGTATAGGTTTCTGATACGTTATGAGTCATTGGTTTTTCAACGTACACATGCACTCCGGCATTAATTGCATCGATTGCCATGGGCGCATGCCAATGGTCGGGTGTAGCAATTACCACCGCATCCACTTGCCCACTGTTAACCATTTCCTTATGGGTTAAAAATCGGGTAACCTTATTTTCCGGAGTTGAAAATGAGTTGAGAACGCGTTCAGCATTTACATCAAAGATGTCGCACACGGCTGTGATTTTGATGTTGAGATTCTCCTGATCTAAAAATTCTTTTAGCCTTGTATCATTCGGATTTTTCTCGGCTGCTTCTTTCATATTAGCAAGCCACTCTTTGGTGGCAAACCCCAACGCTCTGCATAGCTGTTCTCCGCGAATTCCAAAACCAATGATTCCAAGCCGGATTGGATTCCCGGTCATGGGGCCTGTAGGTGGCGGTGCTGCTGCCTTAATATTCAGGGT
Organism: Cyclobacteriaceae bacterium; assembly: GCA_044229915.1. Lineage (GTDB taxonomy): Bacteria > Bacteroidota > Bacteroidia > Cytophagales > Cyclobacteriaceae > ELB16-189. The sequence goes on along the minus strand of JBGASB010000012.1, from coordinate 48,367 downwards.
CTCAAGTAAAAATTGTTTTTCCTTTTTTGCCGAGGTAGTCAACTTCGCTCCGGCAAACCAAACGGTGCCTAACACCGGGATGCCGGCAAGGCTTTTCAACATGTCGCGCCTGCTCCATGAATTGAATATAGAATCTTCGTTTTTCATAGTCTGTATCTTTAAGGTGTGGATTAGCCGTTGGCTGTTTCTGTTTTTTTCCGGTTAAAGAATCGTTCAATTCCAAAGGAAGCATATGTTGGTAATTGGTAGAGTACCAATAGTGCAGCCATCTCAATCAGATTCTTGTTTACAATCCAGTAACTTCCTTCGGCAGGTCCTTGCTCCAGGCCCGGGAACGGAGGATGTGCCAGATAATACAAGGCGAGTAATAAGATACCTCCAATACAAGCCCAACGAATCTTGAGTCCCAGCAATAGGCCGGCACCAACAGCAATCAATCCTACAATGTTTAGTGTGTCAACTACCGAGATAAGCGAATCTCCGGAGATCCAGGTGAAGAATGGCTTCAAAAAAGAGGCGCTTAGCAAATACCCTTTCGAGGTCCAGGCGGGGTTATATAACTTCAAAACTCCTTCGTATAAAAAGTGCCATCCGATCAGGATGCGCAGGAAAATGAGGCTATTATTTTGCCCCGCAGAAAAGTGGCTTGGTTTCATATGATTTATGTTTATTGAACGCACGATATTATACCTCAATTTATCAGTAAAAAATGATAAAAATCAGTGCCAGATATAATCTAGCGCATGTCGTGCGATGTGATTAATCAGGTTTGGTTTAGAGTCTATGAGGTTAATTCTCAGGGTTTTCCTTACCTTTGCGGCTTATTTTATAAAATTTGCATGATTGCTGCCAATAATGTCACCCTTCAGTTTGGTAAGAGGGTGCTTTTTGATGAGGTTAACCTGAAATTTATAGCCGGTAATTGCTATGGCGTTATCGGTGCAAATGGTGCCGGTAAATCAACCTTTTTAAAAATTCTTTCCGGAGATATTGATCCTACCCGCGGACAGATTAGCATTGATCCAGGTAAGCGGATGGCGGTGTTGCGCCAAAATCACTTTGAGTTTGATGAGGTGGCTGTACTGGATACGGTTATGATGGGATACACGCACCTGTGGAACATCATGCAGGAGAAAGATGCCATTTATGCCAAACCAGACTTTTCAGAAGAAGATGGAATCAAAGCTTCTGAATTAGAAGCAGAGTTTGCCGAACTCAATGGCTGGAATGCGCAATCCGATGCAGCTTCACTCCTGAGCGGTTTGGGCATAACCGAAGATAGCCATTACAAATTGGTGAAGGAATTAAGTGGTTCGGAAAAAGTCAGAGTATTGTTAGCGCAGGCTATTTATGGAAATCCGGATATCCTCATTCTGGATGAACCTACCAACGATTTGGATTTACATACGATTGGGTGGCTGGAAGATTTTCTTTTAGAATTTAAGAATACGGTAATTGTTGTTTCGCACGATCGTCACTTTTTAGATACGGTTTGTACACACATTGTAGATATCGACTTTAAAGCGATTCGCCTGTATACGGGCAATTATTCATTCTGGTATCAGTCCAGTCAATTGGCTTTGTCACAACGCGCATCTGCTAATAAAAAGGCAGAGGAAAAGAAGAAGGAGCTTCAGGAATTTATTGCCCGCTTCAGCGCCAATGCTTCGAAATCAAAGCAGGCAACCAGTCGCAGAAAATTACTTGAGAAGATTAACCTGGATGACATTCAACCCTCCAACCGGAAATATCCGGCTATTATCTTCCAGCAAAAACGCACCGCGGGCGATCAGATTCTTCATGTTGAAGAATTGACGCATACACTTAATGGAACGGTTCTTTTTAAGAAGCTTGATTTCTTTGTGAATAAGGGTGATAAAATTGCCTTCCTAAGTAAAGACAGTTTAACCATCACTACCTTATTTCAATTGTTGATAGGCGAACTTAAGCCCGACTCCGGTAGCTTTAAATTTGGCCAAACGATTACCCCTGCCTACCTGCCCGTCAATAATGAATCGTATTTTCAATCGAATGACAACCTGATCGATTGGCTGCGCCAATATGCAGAAGAGGAAAACCGGGATGAGGTTTATATCCGTGGATTTCTCGGTAAGATGTTATTCTCGGGCGAAGAGGTTTTTAAAAAATGCAGTGTGTTATCGGGAGGTGAAAAAGTGCGCTGCATGATTTCACGCATGATGCTTGCCGGAGCAAATCTGTTGATTTTAGATGAACCTACGAACCACCTCGATCTTGAATCAATCACGGCATTTAATAATGCCTTGAAAGATTTTCCAGGCACTGTGTTATTCACAACCCACGATCATGAGTTTACCCAAACCGTAGCCAACCGGATTATCGAGATAACTCCAAATGGACACATCGATCGTCTGATGACGTACGATGAATACATTTCCAGTGAGCACATTGTTGCCCAGAAGGAAGCACTCTACGCAGAATAATATTTTATCGCATACTTAAATTCAATAAAAAAAGCCCCGATAAATCAGGGCTTTTTTACTTGCGATCAAGAGTTGAAATTAATCTAAAAGACCTAGGGTTTTCATTCTCTTTTCAATTCGAGTAACCTGCGCAGTCATATCAAGGTCGGTATAAATCAGATATAACACATCAAGCACTTTTCCTTCATCGGGACTCAGTTTTTCACACTTTTCCCAATAAGGAAGTGCTATACGAAGTTTTTCCTGATAGACTTTATCCAATTCAACCTTCTTATTGAAGTCTTCTTTGGAGTTGCCCAGTTGGTTCATTTGATCCTTTACGGTCTTGGCGTCAAAGTAAATCACTTCTGCTAAACCAAGTTGTGGCTCGAAATATTTCTGATCTAATTTAATTGATTCTTCATACCATTTCCTGGCTTCTACAGGATCTTTCAATTCATTGCTGATAACACCTAGAAAGTAGCGGGACTCCTTATCATTAGGATCAGCCGCTGCCTGCTTTTCCATGACAGCCTTAGCTTCCGGAAGGCGGTTCATCTTCACATACATATCCAACTCAAATTTGGGGTACTCTTTGTTGTTAGGATATTTTGCGACCAAATCCTGCGCTAGTTTAAGAGCTGACTCATTATCTTTCTTCTGATCACGATAGATACTAAATAGCATTATAAAAGCGTCAGGAGAGCTGCCACCTTTGGCCTGATATTGCTTTATGTATTCAATGGATTTATCGTATTCATTAGCTGCAGGACCAAAGAAAACTCCTGCATTCATTAAAATGGCCGTATCATTAGGGATGAAGTAAAGTGTACGCTCAGTATATTCAAAAGCCTTCTTATAGTCTTTATTATCCTGATAAGACGAAACGGCCTTATTGAAATAACTCTGTGCCAGAAAAGCGTTTACCTGATCGTTCATCATCGGAAAGCCTACTGCATCATTAAGAAAGGCTGGCGTTTTACCATTGTCAATAGATTTGGCTTTTTCAAATGCTTCCTTGGCAATTGGAAAACCATCCGGAACCAACGATTTATACTTCTCGACCTTAGTTGTATCAATACCAGCATAAATAACACCTTTTAGGTACCATGCCTTTGCTGCACTTTTGCTCGGTTGTCCTTTTTTATCAACCATAAATTCCTGACTGGCCGTTGTTACATCAATGATGGCTTTCGCTTCATCAAACTTGCCGGCACGCAGAGCTTTTTCCGCATTGGCAATGCTTGGCTTTATTTCTTTCTGGGCCAAGGCAGCAAACGGAAGAAGTCCGATTAATAAGATGGCTATCTTTTTCATTTTAAAAGTAAGGTTAAGTTCAAGTTTAGTTTATTCGGTTATTGTATTATTGTTTTCTGGTAAATCGCCTTCTATCTTTTGAATTTTTTCCACGGATGATATCGCATCATCCTCATTCAGTTTAATCAGGCGCACTCCCTGTGTGGCTCTCCCCATCACCCGCAATTCGGCAACGCTAATACGAATGCTAATTCCGGACTTATTAATAATCATCAAGTCATCGTTATCGACAACTTCCTTGATTGCAACAAGCTTGCCAGTTTTTTCGGTAACATTTATGGTTTTAACACCTTTTCCGCCCCTGCGGGTAATCCGGTAGTCTTCAATAGAGGACCGTTTTCCGTACCCTTTCTCAGAAACCACTAACAAATTGGCATCTGGACGACTAATACAAACCATTCCAATTACCTTATCCTCTCCGGATTCAAGAGTAACTCCGCGCACCCCGGAAGCTGTCCTGCCCATCGGGCGCACATCGCTTTCGTTAAAGCGAACGGCCTTCCCTTCACTTTTTGCAATGATAATATCATTCTGCCCGTTTGTCAAAGCTGCATTCAACAGGCGGTCTCCATCGTTGATCGTAATCGATGTAATCCCATTTGCCCGGGGTCTTGAATAGGCTTCCAATGAAGTTTTCTTGATAGTACCTCTTTCCGTACAGAGAATAACGAACGTATTATTGATGTACGTTTCATCTGTTAAGTCTTTTACGTTAAGCACGGCTTTCACTTTATCGCCCGGCTCTATGTTCAACAGGTTTTGAATAGCTCTTCCCTTAGAGGTCTTATTTCCTTCCGGGATCTCGTATACTTTTTTCCAGTAAACTTTTCCGAACTCAGTAAATATGAGCAGGTAGTTGTGGGCCTGGGCAATAAACAAATGCTCAGTAAAATCATCCTCCTTGGTACTGGCTGCCTTCGATCCAATTCCACCTCTTCCCTGAGTACGATACTCTGAAAGTGACGTACGCTTAACATAACCCTGATTGGAAATCGTAATCACCATCTCTTCATTGGCAATCATGTCTTCCAGGGTAATATCATCATCGCTATGAACTACTTCCGTTCTGCGCTTGTCACCATAGCGTTCTTTAATTTCGGCCAATTCGTCCTTGATAATTCCCATGCGAACAGGTTCGCTGGCGAGAATCTCATTGAGGCGGGCGATCAACGCCTTCACCTCATTGTATTCATTTTGGATTTTATCGCGCTCAAGACCTGTCAGTCTTTGAAGTCGCATCTCCAGGATTGCTTTGGATTGAATTTCAGAAAGGTTGAATTGTTTCATTAATCCCTCCTTGGCTACTTCCGGATCGCGCGAGTTGCGGATCAGGGTAATCACTTCATCCAAATGGTCGAGTGCGATCAGATAGCCTTCCAGAATGTGGGCTCTCTTCTCCGCTTCATTCAGTTCAAATTTGGTTCTGCGAACCACCACTTCATGCCGGTGATCAACAAAATGAACAATCAAATCCTTCAGGTTCAATGTCTGAGGCCTTCCTTTAACCAGGGCCACATTGTTTACCCCAAACGAAGACTGTAGTTGTGTGTATTTATAAAGGTTGTTTAATACAATGTTTGGAATAGCATCCTTCTTCAAATCATAGACTACCCGATACCCATCGCGATCGGATTCATCGCGCATGTCGCTGATACCCTCCAGCTTTTTTTCGTTAATCAAAGCGGCCGTCTTTTCAATCATAACCGCTTTGTTCACCATGTAAGGAACTTCGGTAACGATGATCTGATCCCTGCCATTAGGCGTAGTTACAATCTCTGCTTTTGCCCGAACCACAATCCTTCCACGGCCCGTGAGAAATGCTTCCTGAACTCCCTGATACCCATAAATAATACCGCCCGTTGGAAAGTCTGGAGCGGTGATGTATTTCATTAACTCAGCAATCGTAATCTCCTTATTGTCAATATAGGCAGTAATCCCATCTACAACTTCAGTTAAATTGTGAGGAGCCATATTCGTGGCCATCCCTACCGCAATACCTGATGATCCATTGATTAACAAATTGGGAACCTTGCCCGGTAAAACGGTAGGTTCTGTAAGTGAGTCATCAAAGTTGGGTTGAAAGTCAACTGTTTCTTTGTTGATGTCAGCCAGTAATTCTTCGGCTATCCTACGTAGACGCGCTTCGGTGTATCGCATGGCAGCCGGTGAATCGCCATCAATAGATCCAAAGTTACCCTGACCATCTACCAGCGTATACCGCAATGACCAATCCTGGGCCATGCGCACCATCGTATCGTATACCGATGAGTCGCCATGGGGGTGATATTTACCAAGCACCTCCCCTACAATACGGGCAGATTTTTTATAGGGTTTGTTATAATTCACTCCCAACTCCAGCATGCCGTAAAGTACTCTCCGGTGAACGGGTTTTAGTCCATCGCGTACATCAGGCAAGGCACGTGAAACGATGACCGACATCGAATAATCGATGTAGGCGCCACGCATTTCATCTTCTATGTTGATTGGAATAATGTTCTGCCTTGCGGGAGGATTACTGCTATCTTCAGCCACGTTTTACCTGGGGTTAAAATGGGTCATATTCAGCCAATTGAAAGGCTTTAAAAATCAGGCTGCAAGGTAAAGAAAATTAGCCAATTGTAGCGCCTTTGCAGCACGCGAAAAGAAGGATTTTCTACTAAAAATCAACGATTATTTTTCGAACTGCCGGTAGCTCAATACGGGTTTAACTTGCGCTTGTTCTTGCCCTTGTATTTGATCAGGGTCGGGTGGTTTTCCCCATACTCAGGATTCTGTTTTTTGAAGAAGGCATGCACCCTGCTCCGGTACTCTTTATTTCCATGCGCATGATTCATTTGAATCTTACAATCCTTCAGATAACACCGGGGAAGTTCTGGAAGAGAATACGTAAGACCAAACTGGAAATAGGCCGCATTCATCTTATGAACGATTGGATTTCCACCCACATCCAACGTGTATTTTTTGATTTCAAAAGAGGGCCTTACAAAAGCCCTAAGATCTTCTGAGAATTCATGCTCAATCGTTACCCCCAAATTGTAATACATCCCATTCGTGATGAGGTTTCGATCGAAATTCTTTCCCAGCTTAAATTTGCCGACATGAAGATCCCCCGTGAAGAGAAATTTATCGAGTCGATAAAAGGAAACGCCTGCCATGCCATAGTATTTCCGCATCCAACCAAAGGAACTGCCTGGTTGAAAGCCTGCAATTTTATCCTGATAGGTGGTAGGTTTGAATTGCCCCAGGAACATTGCCTCATAAGAGTACCCGCCACCTAGTCGAAAACGCTTGAGAAACTCATAATGAACGGTCAGATTAATCGGAATATTTAAACCCTTTCCCTTGAATCCCAGCTTCGCTGTGTCTCCGGTTACTAAAAAGCTATCCGGCATTACCGACAAAGTATCGGCCGCTACCTGATTTACCCAATTTGAATATCGTGGGTCAACAGGACTTCCCACCGGAAATATCCGGGGCGCATTACCACTTCGTTGAAATACTCCAAAGGTTTCAAGTTCGTGACTCATATAAGTGTTTCCAACACCAGTACTGAGACTAAACTTGAAGTTTCTAAGAACTTTACGGGTAGGGTTTTTCTTTCTTTTGGCATAAATAGTTTCCAATGGAAAGGTCGGCTTTTCGTCATCCTGAGCTAAAGACATAACCGGCAGTAGAAAGAGAACTACTAGCCAAAGGCAGGATATGGAGACCTTTCTTTTCAGGATCTATCTAATTAAACCTTAAAGATAGCAGGGAGAACCGGATGGTAAAATGTTCATAAAGCTAGTATCCATAATTTGGATACCCACTTTCTAACGAACTAAAGGTATGAAACAGTATCTGACCCTTGCTTGCCTGATAGGTAAACTCCTGCTCGTTATAATCTCCCCGGGGCCCTTTGAGGTTCAACTTCACAACATTTTGACCAACATTTAGGGGAATGCGGGTATAGTAAATGCTGTGTGGTAACGTTTGCCAATTGCGCGTGTCAGCCTTTTCAGTGATCGCATTAATCATTCCTAATACAGAACCTAAGGTTTTATCCTCCTGCTTAACCTGGTGTTCGGCCACCTTTTTAAGTGCCACCCGGATTAACGCTTTGCTTAACTCCAGGTCCATGCGCTGTTGCAAACTTTTGAACGCAATTTTATTTACATCTTCCAGCAACTGCAGCTGTATTGAATTACCCTGCAAGGTTAATGTTGCTTCTGAATAATAACAGGGTCGTTCTACATAGCGCGGCAACGCCACCCGAAAGAATTCAAGGCTAGCTAATCCATTCTTCTCCCGCTCGTCATACCCCTCAAGGGGAAATGGAAATGTGAGACCCAATTCGCGATTATAGAAATAGACCATGTTACCCCTGCGGTCAACCATAAAATTAATCCCCCACTCAGCTTTTACCGGGCTTAATCCATTATGCCAGAAGAAAACTAACTCACCACCTTCTGGAGCTCTGTATTCGTATTCCGGCATCTCAAACTCGCTCTTATACTGATTAAATTCGTCTGTAAATCCACTTAACCAGGAGGTGCGAAGAATATCTTTCTTAAGTTGCTCAGGGGCCGAAACTCCAAACAATCGCTGATAATCACTTGAATAAATTTCCAACGCATTCCGATACGCAATGAAGGCGTTGTTATAGTCCTTATCGGTATCATAAATAATCCCCATCAGGATATGAATGAAGGCATCGCGTTGGTACTTATCTTCATTGTGGTACCGATCACTAAGTTGCTGTAGGCGAATATTAACTCTTCTGCATTCAACCAGGGCTTCTTCCGTCTTACCCATTTTTAGGAAATTGAGAGCCTTATAATACAGAAGCATCAGGTGCTCGTGATCTTCCCCTTTATAGGTAGTGATCATGGGATTTGTTAAATATGAGGCTGCTTCGTTAAGATAATTTATGCGGTAATCTTCGCCAAATAAAAATGCCTTTTCAAAGTATTCATTGCTCTCGGCATAGCGCCCCAACATAGAGAGCACGAGTCCGTTGTTCACATTAAATAAAAATTCACGCTTACCGTTCGCTTCCGAAGATTTCGCCTGCAAGGTAGCCAGCGCATTATTCAGGTTACCTCTTTCGAACTCCTCATTAAATGAATAGTTGGCCTGGTAATAATTAGCACAGGAAGTTGCCAATAGTGTGACACATAGAATCTTAAATTTCAAATATGGAATCCAATACCGATTCATCATCATTCAAAATTTAAAAGCAACTAGTTCTTGATATACTTCTTTATTTCCTGCTGGCCATACCAAATACGCTTATTGGTTTCCATATCCGTAAGAAACAACGTAGTAACATAATTAACCACGCGATTTTTATTATAGACATCCGTTTCAGAAGTCATTTCGCCAAAGAGCATCAGGTTGGCGCCTAATTCTTTTCCCCATTGAGCCATGGTGGCGGGGTCTGCAAAATCCTGCTGTTGTGCGCGCTCTTCGCGCAGTTTATCTCTAAACTCATCGGACTCTACCAGGTCAGCGAGTCCGGAATTAAAGATGGCTAATTCGAATTTCTTGATATAATTATTGGCATCGATATGCTCGCTCGTGCGATTTTGAATCTGGCCTACGATGATTGCTGGTTTTTTTCCTAATGCTTTTGTGTATTCCTGAAACTTCGGACTGCCGAGAAGCTCGCTGGTCATTTTATCTGCTACTTGTCGCGAATCCGAATCATTCCACCGGCCACTTAGGTCAATTTGTTGATTAGGATCTACCCGGGATACTGTACGAGCGCATGAGCCCATGGCGGAGACTGCCAGAATTAACAAAAATATACGCATGGTAAAAGCTTTGGGATTCATAGTCCAAACTTCAAGCCAAATCTGTTTTTCGTATAGCCTTTAAACGTTGAATAACCTCTTTGGGATTTGAGGCGGAAAACACAAAATTACCAGCCACCAGCACCTGAGCCCCTGCTTCCAATAAAGATCTTGCGTTATCCTGATTAACTCCGCCATCGATCTCGATGAGAGCCGAGGACTTTCTTTCCAAAATAAGTTGCTTCAACTCTGCCACTTTACGGTAGGTGTTTTCAATGAACTTCTGCCCACCAAAACCCGGATTTACCGACATCATACAAACCAGATCGGTTTCCGCAATTACATCCTGCAAGAGCGAAACCGGTGTATGCGGATTGATGGCTATCCCCGCTTTCATACCATTCGCTTTGATTTGTTGAAGGGTGCGATGTAAATGGGTGCTGGCCTCGATATGGACAGACAAAATATCAGCACCCACTTCTTTAAATGTTTCTATATATCGCTCCGGTTGCACGATCATCAGATGGACATCCAGTGGTTTTTTAGCATGCTTTTTTATTGCTTTAATTACCGGCATCCCGAAAGAAATGTTCGGTACAAAAACTCCATCCATCACATCCACATGAATCCAATCGGCCTGGCTTTCATTGATCATGGATATTTCGCTTTGCAGATTGGCAAAGTCTGAGGCCAGAATGGAGGGTGCAATGAGAGGGTTCATGAAAGCGATATTTTGAGGAATGCTTTTGATTCCGGTGCAAAGATAAGCAGGTTTGATTCAATACTAAGAGAGATTACAACTTCGTAATCTTAAGTGTTGCCAGGTTACTTCCCGATTGGACCCTTACAAAATAAAGACCCGAGGTTAACAAGGAGATATCATACTCAAACGGATTATTTAACCACGAGATTTGCAAACTGGACTCGGCCACCCGAATGCCTCGCGCATCATAAATTGTTACCTGCACTGGCGTGGAGGATAACTCAGTTAACCTGATACTAAAACTTGTACCTGTGACCGGATTGGGGAAGACCGATATTAACTGATCTGAACCTTGCGGACTTTCAATGTAGTTTTTTACTGCCTTGAAATGGGGAAGTCCATACCCCATTTGATTATTGGGGACATCAGCTAATGAAGCTGATGAAGTAATCGCATTATACAACTCAGTTACAGTCAGCGAGGGGTAGGCTTGCCACACCCCGGCTGCAAGGCTGGCGATCAGCGGACTAGACAGTGAGGTGCCGCTGGCTGTTCCCAGTGCCCCACTAGGTTTAATTACACTGGTGCCTGAGCCTAGGGCTACGACATCAGGTTTTGTGCGGCCGTCTGCCGTTGGCCCTTTCGAGCTAAAACTGCTTAAGGTTCCTGCACTCGTAATGGATCCAATGGCCAATATTCCTTCTGCATCGGCTGGTGGAGTAACCAACTTCCATGATGATGATCCTTCATTTCCGGCACTGCATACCACAATCATTCCCTTTTCAATAGCCTTGCGGGCAGCACGTGTTACAACCGTGGTGGTACCATCCAAATCGGATGTCTGGTAATCCATTGAAGTGTCATCAAACTGGTTATATCCTAACGATGAGTTGATGATATCAACGCCAGCACTATCAGCGCGCTCAGCAGCAAATGTCCAGTTATATTCTTCCACCCGATATTCACTTGAAACGTCTTCCGTCAGGTAAAGGAAATAATCAGCCTTATAGGCGCCTCCGGTGTATGAGCCTTCATCATAGGCCCCCATCACGGAGAGAACTTCAGTTCCATGGTCATCAGCTACAAATACGCTCGAACCATTGGTAACAAAGTTGATTGTCTGCTTCACCCGATTCTCTGAGAATAAATCTGAAAATGGGGTACTTGAATTTACTCCCTGAAAGCCACTGTCAAAGATGGCAATGGAAATGCCTTCACCGCGATACCCGGCCTGATGCATTTCATCCAATCCGATTTGCTCAAGTTGAAATTGATTGGCAGGTTCATCGGCCGTTGAATTTTTCCGTTGTTTTACTTTTGACGTTCTTCCACCTACAAGTTTACTGTCTGGAGCGATTAATATTGATTCCTTAACAAAGGGAAGAGAATTTATTGTACTTATGGTAGTTGTGTTGGTTTCAACCAAAACCCCATTCCACCAACGAGATGTAAAAAACGTTTTGGCTCCGGTGGTTTTCACCTGTGCCACATAGGTTGGATTTACCGGAAGATCTTCTTCGGTAGTAGCAATTCCCTGTTTCTGTCTTCGCGCAATACTTTTTGAACTTAGAAATTCAGAGGGGTTAGAAATCGAATAGGGAGTTCCCGTTTTATCCTTAAAAAAAACAAAGTACCTGTTTGTCTGCGCTTGGGCAATCAAGGAAATAACCAGGCAGAAAAAGACAAGCTTACTGCGAAGCATATGCTTTCAGGGTTTGTCTGTAAATAACTCCGTTATCGACCTTTTGTTGTCCTAAGCATGAAGGAGTTGTACAATACTCCAACTGAGTCACTTCTTTATAAATCAAACCAACCTCACGTGCATAGATTTCACTGCGCTCATCACGCCCCACGATATCATCGGTGAAGTTATTCTGAATGACTGTCAATGTTTTTGGATATTCAAGGCCTGTCTCCAGAGTAATCGATTTATCAAAATCAGTAATCTGATAAGTCTCACTATCTTTTCCATTAAACACATTGCCATTGTCCGGTAAATTATTGTATTGGTTTCCATTCCATTTCAGCCCTGAGGCTGGCGGGAAAATCAGTTTCACAAATACAGTATTGCTTTCATTCTGAGTCATTTGGTTATTTAGCTGACTGGCCGACCAGGTATCAAGACTTTGCCAAGGACTGGTGTCTGAGGTTCTTGTTTCGCGATTTAAAATATAAGTATATCCGTCAGATGAATTTTTGATCGAATCGGCCACAGTAACCCTAAGGTCATAATTCACCTTACTTTCAATAGACTGATTAATGGTAGTTTCCTCAACCTGGTAAATCCAACTCTTTCCGGGTTTCAGCGGAAAGTAGTTAAAGCCGGTATCCGGATTAACCGGATCTTCGGATGAACACGCTGCTATGGCTGCTATAAGTATAAAAAGGAAACAACCTCTTCTCATTCAATCACCAAATTCATTTCAAAGTTATCTATTCTTACTGATATTTGGGCATGCTAAAAACCAAAGTAAAAGCGGGAAACATAACCAATCTGAGTGATGCTCGGTATTGCGCAGGCATGGGCGTAGATTGGCTCGGTTTCCCGATTGATTCTATTGATCCAAAAACATTTAAAGAGATAACCAGTTGGGTAACAGGACCACAATTTGTATTGGAGATAGGCACTGGTTCTATCCCTGTCTTGTCAGACTATCCGGTAAGTATCCTTCAGATTGCCTATCATCAAGTAAAGGCAAGCGAATCACTGAATCAATCATTGATCGTAAGCTTACCTGCTATAGATTGGCCTGTGGCAAAAAGTGAACTGATAAAAAGCAAAGATCGCATTTTGATGCTGGTAATGGATTTAACTGGCTCACAGGATACTGATAAGCTAATGCTTAAGGAAATAGCAACCCACTTTGAAGTACTGGTTAACCTCGAAGCTTGTCCCTACTCACTGGGCGAAATTTTAGATTTCAGGATTGCCGGAATTAACATTTCCGGGAATCAGGAACTGAAGCCGGGGTTAAAAGATTATACAGAACTTGCTGTGGTATTAGAACAACTTGAATCCGACTAAACTATTTCCTGATGTTTAATGGCTAAACTTAAATCTTAGATATTTGATCTTTTCCCCCTTAGCGGCAAACATCTCTTCATACCTGGTTTTAATATCGTAGCATTCAGGCCGTAACGAAGATTCATACAAATCGTGGGTATACTCAAAGTCAATCAAATCATTCCGATACCCAAGTTCTTCGAGCGTAAAATTGAATAAATCAGTGTTATCAGTTTTAAATCGAAAATAGCCTTCAGGGGGCAATAGCTTTTTATACATATCAATATAGCGGCTGCTGGATAACCTTCGTTTAATATCCCTAATCCTCGGTCGCGGATCTGGAAAGGTTAACCAGATTTCATCTACTTCGCTGGCTTCAAAGAAGCTTTCGATGAATAGTATTTCTGTTCTTAAAAACGCCACGTTCGCCAACTGATCTTCTACTGCCCAGGTACTCCCCTTCCACAAACGATCACCCTTTTTGTCAACCCCAATAAAATTCCTTTCAGGAAATAACCGGGCCATACCCACTGTATACTCACCGCGCCCACACGCCAATTCCAATGTGATGGGTTTATCCCGCTTAAAATATTCGGAGTTCCATTTACCTTTTATTGTCTTGAAGATTTCCTTTCCGGGCTCAATCACGTTTTCGCGACCAGCAATAATCTCAAAGCGCTTTAATTTACTCTTCACAAATTTTCGATTTCAGCAACCACAAAAGTACTCCCGCCTATTAATATCAAGTCCGCAGGAGTGCTATTTGAGCGGGCCTTGCCTATAGCGGCATTGATATTAGTTATAGCTACTCCTTTTAATCCTGCTTCCAATGCTTTTACTTGTAATTCAGTGGCTGGCATAGCCCGTGGGATAGATGCCTGGCAAAAATAGTAGCTGGCATCTTTGGGCAACAAGTGTAGAATCGTTGACACATCCTTGTCCTTAACCATACCCAACACCCAATGAAGTTTATTAAACTTGATTTCCTTGATCTGGCTCAGGATCTCCATAATGCCCGCCTCGTTATGCCCCGTATCGCATATGGTTAAAGGATTGTCGCCAATCTTTTGCCATCGTCCTTTAAGATCCGTAAGACTTGCGGTATTCTTCAAACCGAGGGCAATATGACTGTTTGAAATGCTGATGCCTTGACTTCGTAATTCATCAATTACAGCCAATACACCTTTTATGTTTTTGGCTTGATAAAGCCCTAATAAATCTAATTCGTAAGCAGCGGTTTCACCATCATTTTTTACTTCATAGGTTCCAGCAGCTATTCGATTGACCTGATAAAGATCGGCCGCAAATACTAAATCACTATTACACTCACGTGCTTTACTTTCAAATACCTCACGTACATCCGGCTGGTTTTCACTTACTACTACAGGAACATCTTGTTTGATAATACCCGCTTTTTCAAAAGCAATTTTCTGAAGCGTGTCGCCCAATAAATCTTTATGATCCCAACTGATATTAGTAATTAAAGAAACTAACGGTGTAATCACATTCGTTGAATCCAGTCTACCGCCAAGTCCTGTTTCTATAACCGCGATGTCCACTTTTTCTTTGGCAAAATAATCAAAGGCCATGGCCACTGTAATTTCAAAAAACGAAGGTTGAATTCGTTCAATAGCGGGAGTAATTCGTTCGACAAAATCTATAACAAATTCCTGATCGATTTCCTCACCCTGTACCCGAATCCGCTCGGTAAACTCTTTAAGATGTGGTGAAGTATACAGTCCGGTTTTATAACCAGCCGTCTGCAGGATTGCAGCAAGCATGTGAGAGGAGCTCCCCTTTCCATTCGTTCCGGCAATATGAATAGATTTGAACTTCCGTTGAGGATTTCCTAAGACTTCGCATAACTGAAGTGTATTCGTTAAATCCTTTTTGTAAGCAACAGCACCCACCCGTTGAAACATCGGTAGGTTTGCATAGAGATAATTAAGTGTTTCCGAATAGGTCATGAAATCTGGCTGCGAAATTATAGCATCAGAAATGAAATAAAAAAGCCATCTCTAGGATGGCTTTTTAGAACGGATAATCTATTTACCGTTACTTTCCGAACTTAAATAACTTATACCCTACTGAAATCTGAAACACCTGATTTTTTGTTGCTTCAATGCTGGCATTGTCATCAATCTCAGTAAGTCCCAGGTTATAGCGGGCATCAATCGTAATTTTCATTGGAAGATCCCACCCTATACCCATGCCTAAACTTACATCTGAATTCTTATAATAATCTTCCAAATCCGTGCTCGTCTGAGTACCTGAAACCGGGTTGTAATCCGATTCAGCAGTGGTCAAGAAACCAAACTGAGGACCTAGTTGTAAGTTTAATCCAAGTGGTAAATAGAATTTGGCGATAACAGGAACATTGAGATAACTAAAATTAGCGTTGATATCCTGAGATTGAAACTTAACCGTTGAACCCTGTTGCGAAAAAATCACCTCAGGTTGAATAGCAAAGGCCGTTAACTTGAAAAGTGCAAAAGCTCCACCATGAAATCCAGTTTTCCCATCCCAGGTGGCCTTTGCATCATTTACATTGATTGAAGCAAAATTCACCCCACCTTTAATACCCAGGGAAAACTGAACCTGGGCAAGCGCAGTTTTTGAACTCACAAGGCTCACCAACATCAGACTTAAAAAAAGGAATTTTTTCATAGTTGTTTATTTTTCACACGTAGTACAAAGATAGGGCCGAAATTTTTATAGTAACGCTATTGTACTGATTTTAGTATGATTGTGAACCCGCCCATGATAAAAAACCCACCTACTGTAGATTTGGAATCATCCGATTTATCTTTATCGGTTCGGGAATAGTAGCCGAGTACTGGCTCAAACAATACCGTATCTGTGATGCGGGCTGCATAGCCAATACCAAGTCTATATTGTGAGAGACCGTATTTATTCGTAGTTGAACTTCCCGTAAATTCAGTCGTACTTTTTGAACTCCCAAAATTATATTGACCATGAACGAACAGACCCTGATCTATATAATATCTAACCAGTGGGCCAAACAAGAAGGAGTTATCCTTTGTGGTAAAGTCTGAAGGTGGACCTGATTCAAATGTTGAGTTTCCTACTTCCAGGTTAGCTCCAACCACTAAATTGTCCATGACCAAATAGCCGGCCCATGGAATCAAAGAAAACGAAGATCCTTTTGCATCGGAATCTTTCACTTTTTCAGTGCTAAAATCAAAACTACCACCACCGATAATCGAACCCTGCTTGATAAACTGAGAAAATGCTGAAAAGGAAAAGCCACTAATCAGCAAAGCGATAAGTATCTTTTTCATGTTATAAGGGGTTTAGTTATTCCCTAATTTACGAAGAAGGACTCCATTTGGTTATCCTGTTGTTTGAGGCGCTAACGGAAAAAGGCTAATTAATGCCTAATTCAGGGTTTTTACCACGCATAGTTCGGTAGAATGCCAACAGCGAATCGAAATCCGCTTCCTGATTATCGGTTGGATAAAAGGGTTTGCTGATTACTACCCGCTTTTTAGAAAAATCAAAACCCACAGGAACAATCGGTATGTGTGCGCCTTTTGCAATATGATAAAACCCGCTGCGGAGTTTCTCTACTTTTTTACGGGTGCCTTCCGGTGCCAGGGCAATAATAAAATTTTCATGCTTATTGAAAATATCAACAACCTGTTGTACAACATCATGACTCGTTGAACGATCTACCGGATAACCACCTAACCACCGGAAGAACCAACCAAAAGGCGGTCTAAACAATGTATGCTTGCCAAGAAAGTGAGTGTTCTTCATCCGTAAAATACTTCGGGCCATAACTCCCAACGGGAAATCCCAATTACTGGTGTGAGGTGCAACGGCTACTATGTATTTCTTTAATTGGTGAGGAAATTCCCCCTCAATTTTCCAGCCGAGTATTTTGAAAATCACTATGTACAGCGGGCGAAACATCAAACTAATTTATCGAGTAGTTTATCATCAGCGTGATAGGGTATTGTCACCACCAGGGACTCAGAAAGTTCCTTTTCAATGGTAGTCAATGCACCTTCATTACGCGCCCAGGCTCTGCGTGCGATACCATTGTTAACATCAAAGTAAAACATGCTTTTCAACTTCCGGTCAGCATCCGCTGATCCGTCAAGCAGCATTCCAAAACCTCCATTAATTACTTCGCCCCAGCCTACTCCACCTCCATTGTGAATAGAAACCCAGGTAGCCCCGCGAAAAGAATCACCAATCACATTATGAATCGCCATATCAGCCGTGAAGCGGGAGCCATCATAGATATTGGAAGTTTCCCGATAAGGGCTATCCGTACCAGAAACATCGTGGTGATCGCGACCCAAAACAACAGCCCCTATCTTTCCCGCTTTGATAGCTTGATTAAATGCTGATGCAATTTTTATTCTTCCCTCTGAGTTGGCATATAAAATTCTTGCCTGTGAACCCACAACAAGTTTATTCGCTTTCGCGGAAGTGATCCAATGAATATTATCCTGCAATTGCGAATAAATCTCAGGTGATGCTTTTGCCGCCATTTGTTCCAGTACTTCCTTCGACAGTTGATCGGTATAGTCCAGGTCGCTTTCCTTGCCAGATGTACAAACCCACCGGAAGGGCCCAAATCCAAAATCAAAACACATAGGTCCCATAATATCCTGTACATAGGAAGGGTATCTGAAATTGATTTTATCATCAGCCATAACATCCGCACCCGCACGTGAGGCTTCCAACAAAAATGCATTTCCGTAATCAAAAAAGTAGGTTCCCTTAGCTGCGTGTGTGTTAATGGCTGACGCTTGTCTTCGCAAAGATTCCTGCACCCTATTTTTAAATTCTGCCGGGTCATCGGCCATCATTTTGTTGGACTGTTCATAGGAAAGTCCGGCCGGGTAATAACCACCAGCCCATGGATTATGTAAGGATGTTTGGTCTGATCCTAAATCAATAAAAATATTTTCACGATCAAATTTTTCCCACACATCAACGATGTTGCCCACGTAAGCAAGGGATACAACTTCCTTCTTTTGTTTGGCAATTTTAACCCGAGCTACTAATTCATCCACGTCCCGAATCAATTCATCCACCCAACCTTGTTCATGTCGTTTGTGAGCAGCCTTTGAATTTACCTCGGCCACTACAGTGATGCATCCTGCAATATTGCCCGCCTTGGGTTGTGCTCCGCTCATTCCGCCCAAACCCGAAGTGACAAATATTTTTCCTTCCAGACCTTCCCCTTGCTTCGAAATCTTTCGGCCTGCATTCAGGATGGTGATATTCGTTCCATGCACAATCCCTTGCGGACCGATATACATATAACTTCCGGCTGTCATTTGTCCGTATTGAGTAACTCCCAGTGCGTTGAATTTTTCCCAATCATCCTGTTTCGAATAATTCGGAATCATCATGCCATTAGTTACTACTACCCGGGGAGCTTCTTTGGAAGATGGAAACAATCCCATCGGGTGGCCCGAATACATATGAAGTGTTTGGTCCTCAGTCATGGTAGCCAGATACTTCATGGTAAGTAGATACTGAGCCCAGTTTTGAAAAACCGCACCGTTGCCACCATAGGTAATTAACTCGTGCGGATGTTGGGCCACAGCAGGATCTAAATTGTTTTGAATCATCAACATGATGGCAGCAGCCTGCGCGCATTGAGCCGGATACTCTTCTATCGCACGGGCTCGCATTTCGTACTCCGGCCGAAACCGATACATATAAATACGTCCATAGGCTTGAAGTTCTGTAAAGAACTCAGGAGCCAAAATGCTGTGATGCTTCGGATGAAAATAGCGCAGTGCATTGCGAACAGCAAGTTTCTTCTCTGCCCCGGAAAGAATGTCTTTTCGTTTGGGAGCGTGATTTACAGACTGATCATAGGCTTTGACTTCCGGCAATTGATCGGGTATGCCTTGTACTATCTGGTCTTTAAAGCTTAGGGAACTCATGCAGCCTTGCTTTTTTCGAAATGATGTGGTAAAAAATTCTGCTTTGTAAACCGGTAACTAAATTCAAAAATCTCCTGGGCCTTGCTAAGGTCAAGGCTACTGAATCGATCCATTCTGGGCGGCTCAATAAATACATCGCACAAGCTGCGGCTTACCTCTGTATTGGCGTAAATGGAAATCAACAAACTTCGCTCAACTACCAGTTTAATATTCTTCACATCAAAATCCGGACTGATGTGATTACAATGAGAGCCTACAATAAAATCACATTCAGATCGTATCGGTTTTACCGGAAGATTATCCAGCAATCCTCCATCCACATACAAGTTACCATCTAAACTTACCGGATTGAAAATAGCCGGGATGCTACAAGATGAAACAATAGCCGGTACCAATTCTCCTTCCATAAAATATCGGATTTGACCTTTGCGGATATCCGTTGCCGCTACAGTAAGTGGAATCTTAAGCTTCGCAAAATTATTCTCCGGAATACTCTTTAGTAACAATTCCTTCATCCCATCCATCGTAAGCAGGCCGGTCCAGGCAAATGCCGGGCGCACCGATTTGAAAATGCTCAGGTTCTTAACCAGTTCAAAAATGTGATCCGGTTTATAGCCACAGGCATAAAGGGCTCCGACAATTGCACCCGCACTTGTGCCTGAAATCCTATGAAATTTAATTTCCATTTCATCGAGGGCTTTAAGTACACCTACGTGAGCAATTCCACGCGCTCCCCCACCGGAAAGTACCAGCCCCCGTTTCATAAAATTTCTTTCAGGCTAAAGGTTCGATCGAGGCGTATTCCTTTCTCAGTATGCTTGACTGTGCAGCATTCATTTACCGGGTCGTGTTCGAGAAACAGTACATATTGGTTGTCGGCCGCTTCTTTCAAAAACTGTGTCTTCTCTTCTAAGGTAATTAATGGCCGGGTATCATACGCCATCAAATAGGGTAATGGAATATGGCCCACCGATGGGAGTAAATCTGCCATAAAGCAGATGATATGATTCTTATACCTGATTTTAGGGATCATCATCTTATCGGTATGGCCGGAGGCGTAAAAGATTTCCATAAATTCAAATGGACTTGTGCCACCCTTCTCTTTGATGAATTTAAGATGACCACTCTCCTGCATGGGAAGAATATTCTCAGAAAGAAAACTGGCCTTCTCCCGGGCATTGGGTTTGGTAGCCCATTGCCAGTGATCTTCATTCGACCAATAGGTAGCATCTGGAAAGGTTAATGTAAGACGTTCACCTTCTTTCCGGACTCCACCTCCGCAATGATCGAAATGCAAATGGGTAAGAAACATATCTGTTACATCAGCAGGTGTAAAGCCTTCCTGTCTTAGGGAGTTTAACAAAGAATCATTGCCATGCAGATAGTAATGACTGAAGAATTTAGCGTCTTGTTTATCACCCAGGCCGTTGTCTATCAAGATCAGTTTATTTCCTTCTTCAATGAGTAAGCAGCGCATAGCCCATGAGCATAAATTATTCTCATCGGCTGGGTTCGATTTTTGCCAGATCGATTTCGGAACCACTCCAAACATAGCCCCGCCATCCAGTTTAAAAAATCCGGTATTGATTACATGCAAATTCATATTACAAGGTCAATAAAAAAGGTCGCCACGTGCGACCTCAAGTTAGAATTTAAATTCTGGAAATTGAATTATTCTTTGACAACGCCCATGGCACAAAACTTTTCAATACGCTGATTTATTCTTTCCTGAGCGGAAAGCTTATTCAACTCCTGAATGTTCTGGAGGATTACTTTTTTTACTTCTGCAGCCATTGCCTTTACATCGGTATGAGCACCACCTAAAGGTTCATTAATAACACCGTCTATCAACTTAAGTGCATACATGTCTTTAGACGAAAGCTTGAGCAATTCTGCCGCTTGTTCTTTAAAGTCCCAGCTTCGCCATAAAATGGCCGAACAGTTCTCGGGCGAGATTACGGAGTACCATGAATTTTCCAGCATCAAGACCCGGTCCCCGATAGCAATTCCTAATGCCCCACCCGATGCACCTTCGCCCACTACGATGCAGATAACAGGCACTTTAAGCATAAACATTTCCTTCAGGTTTCGGGCAATAGCCTCACCTTGTCCCCGCTCTTCAGCTTCCAACCCAGGGAAAGCTCCGGGCGTATCGATGAATGTAACAATCGGTTTATTAAACTTCTCTGCAATCTTCATCAGGCGAAGAGCTTTGCGATAACCTTCCGGGTTAGCCATTCCAAAATTGCGCAACTGGCGTTGCTTGGTATTACGGCCCTTCTGCTGACCAATCAACATAAAGGTTTGACCCTCAATAGTTCCAAGTCCGCCAATCATCGCTTTATCATCGCTTACCGTGCGATCGCCATGAAGCTCAATGAAGTCACTAGTGATTTCGTAGATATAATCTAAGGTATAAGGCCGGTCAGGATGACGAGAGAGCTGAACACGTTGCCAGCCAGTTAGATTTTCGAAGGTCTCTTTTTTGAGGTCGGTGATTTTATTCTCCAACGCCTGGATCGCTTTTTTTACCGATTCATCACTGTCATTTGCAAGATGTTTCATATCGGCCAGCTTTCCTTCCAGTTCAGCGATGGGCTTTTCAAAATCCAATAGATTCATTTGCCCTGATTAATTAATAGGGTACAAAATTAAGAGAATTTTGAAATTGGAGGTTTGCGTGTAAGAAAGGGCCAAAAAGAGAAGAAATAGAAGGTGTTTGAATTTGGGTAGAAGCAAAAAATCCCCGGAGCTTTCGGCCCAAGGGATTTTGACTGTTAATGAGTTGGCTCTAGTTGCTTAAAGTATCAGAAGCACCAACAAGATCGATTCAATCAACAAGGCGTTAATCAGTCCCTTCAAGAAAAGTGGTCTTTTGTCCATGTGCTTTATTATTTATAGCACCAATGTATTGGTATTAATATAGTGTATAAACACAAAACCGGCAAAAGGGTTAAAATGCCGATATACTTACGAAATAGCCTATAGAAAGCAACCGATTTCGGAAAAAAGGCAACAAAAAAGCCTTAGACTTTCATCTAAGGCTTTGGCGGTCCGGACCAGAATCCATCTCGCCTCAGGCGAGATGACAGGCAGGCTACCGGACAAGGTTGATGTCTTGATTATGTAGCCATTTCAGATACTCTTTGTTTGATCTCTTGAGTTGCTTCTCTCGAATCAATGCTGTGCGTTTATCAATACACTTCTCTGCATAGATTAACCTCCATGGTCGCTTGTGTGCTGTTAAGGTAATCGTGTGAATACCCTTTGTAAAAGGTACCATCCACAGCGCTTTCAAGTATGTAAACATAGAATTGCATAAAATGCAAAAAGCCTCAATGTGAGGCTTTTGCGGTCCGGACTTGAACCCGTCTCGCCTCAGGCGAGATGACAGGCAGGCTACCGAACGATGTTGATGTCTTGATTAAGTAGCCATTTCAGATACTCTTTGTTTGATCTCTTGAGTTGCTTCTCTCGAATCAATGCCGTTCGTTTATCCATACACTTCTCTGCATAGATTAACCGCCAAGGACGCTTGCTGGATGTATATCTGCTAAGTCCTGAGTTATGTTCTTCAAGCCTTTTAAGGTAATCGTATGAATACCCTTTGTAAAAGGTACCATCTACAGCGCTTTCAAGTATGTAAACATAGAATTGCATAAAATGCAAAAAGCCTCAATCTGAGGCTTTTGCGGTCTGGACGTGAACCCGTCTCGCCTCAGGCGAGATGACAGGCAGGCTACCGGACAAGGTTGATGTCTTGATTAAGTAGCCATTTCAGATACTCTTTATTCGATCTCTTGAGTTGCTTCTCTCGAATCAATGCCGTTCGTTTATCAATGCACTTCTCTACATAGATTAACCTCAATGGTCGTTTGTGTGCTGTGTATCTGCTTAACCCTGAGTTATGTTCTTCAAGCCTTTTAAGGTAATCGTGTGAATACCCTTTGTAAAAGGTACCATCTACTGCGCTCTCAAGTATGTAAACATAGAATTGCATAAAATGCAAAAAGCCTCAATGTGAGGCTTTTGCGGTCCGGACGGGACTCGAACCCGCGACCTCCTGCGTGACAGGCAGGCATTCTAACCAGCTGAACTACCGGACCATAAAATTTTTGTCCTTTTATTTAAGAGTCTGGACGGGACTCGAATCCGTCTCGCCTAAGGCGAGATGACAGGCAGGCATTCTAACAAGTTGAACTACCTGACCTTTAAAAACAGGGTGCAAATATAGCGTTAAGGGTATTTAATGCAAAAAACCAGCAAATTATTTATCAGAACCACTTTTCAGACCATAGCCTTCAATCTTTGATCTAAACTCACTACTTCTCTTCCCTCCTTAGCAGGAATCTGATCCATAGCATATTCACTCAACGTAGTGATTGTTAGCGAAGGATTTACACCCAGATTGCACGGCATGATGCTGCCATCCAGAATGTAGAAATTGGAATAGCCATGTACCTTAAAGTTCTCATCTACTACGCCCTCGTCTTTTGATTTACCCATAGGACAACCACCGAGAATATGAGCGGTAGAAGCAAGTCCAAACATAATTTCAGTCACTGCATTGTGCGGAACACCTTTTACTTTTTCGGCATACCGATAAAGTGCTTCCTGCCCGATGGGAATAAAGCTGGGCACCTTTTGTCCGGAATCATTTTTCATGATCAGCCGAGGACCGAAGATGCCTTTTCGCAATTTCATTTGCATGGCATTGGGTAAAGATTGCATGATGAGGAAAATAATACTCGTCTCAGCCAACTTAAAATTGAATAGTGAGCGGAGAAAATTCCACGGCTGTGTAACCATGTTGACTATCATCTTCGAGATTCTCACCATCGGAGTTCCATTGCCTGCTGCCATGGCGGCCAGTCGTACCATCGCTCCCGAGCCATCCGGGAATTTGCACAACTCAATGTGTGTGTGGTCGTCCGGATCAAAAATAGTACTGATGGCAACCCCGTGATTCAACTTGCGATCGGCTGCCACAACACCTGAAAGCATTTCGGAATTGGTTAAGATGTTTTCCCCAAGTTTATCTGAAAGATCAGGCAAAGTTTTATACACATACTTCTGTCGCAGCAACAGATTCATTGTTCCCAATACTCCCCCGCTGACAATTAATCCGCTCGAAATAAAGGTCTGCTTTCTGTTCCCAAACCATGATGTGCTTTGCTCTGTATGAATGTGATACTCATTATTAAGGTGTTCGATTTTCGTCACCTGGGTTTCGGGCAGTACCTGGGCACCAAACATATTCTCGGCAAACCACAGATAATTCTTATCCAATGTATTCTTTGCATTGTACCGGCAACCTACCATGCAACCCGCACACTCGGTGCAGCCTTTGCGCAACGGACCTAATCCCTTGAAGTATGGATCTTTATCTTTTTTTGTATCTCCCTGATATACCCCAACATAATCCACGCGACCATAGGAAGCACCCCGACCCATGTCTACAGCTACTGATTTCAGAATGCGGTCTTCTTCATATTCTTTCGAATATTTTTCACTGCCCAGCATGAACTTCGCCTTCTCGTAGTTGGGCGCTAACACCGTTTTCCAATCTTTGAAGTGCGACCAGATCGGGTTTGAGTAAAAACTTTCTTTGGGCATCATGTGGGTATTGGCATACACCAGCGAGCCACCTCCTACTCCAACTCCAGAAATAATAAATACCTCCCTAAAGAAAGTGAGTTTCTGAAAGCCAAAACACTTAAGTAGCGGAAGCCATTGATATTTACGAATGTTCCAGTTGGTTTTAGGAAAGTCGTTCGCCTGCCAGCGCTTTCCTTTTTCGATCACCAATACGGAATACCCCTTCTCTGCCAGGCGCATGGCAGAAACTGATCCGCCAAAGCCAGACCCGATAACGATGTAATCAAATTTCTGATTCATGGAGCTCTGCGCTCACTTACACCTTCGGCAGCTTATAGCCATTATTATACTTAGCTGCCAGCAATGCGTTCGCTTTCTCTTCATTAAATTTTCCCTTTGCTACATCCCAGCTCACCTTGCTTCCGGTTTTGTAAGAGATGTTACCCATCTGGCACACGGTGGCAACATGCGCACCGGCCTGAATAGAACAAGTAAGTTTGCTGAAGTCGCGATTCTTAACAGCTTGTATAAAGTTTACTGTGTGTAAATCCAATCCCGAGCCCTTATTAGGTTGCACAGGAATTGCCTCCATTCTCTTTTCGTCTGGAATCACTTCCCAACCTCCGCGCCACAACACGAGTGTGCCGTTATTACCGATGTATGAAATACCATGATCCTTCCCATAGTTTCCATTGCTGATACTCTGCGCTTGTTCCCAGATCATATTATAGCCGTCAAACTCATACACAGTTGCCAGTGTATCTGGCGTTTCATGAGCTCCATCCGGATAAGCATACTTGCCGCCCAGGGCCACAGCTGATTTCGGAAATGATGCATCCATACCCAGCAGTGCATAATCAATTAAGTGAACTCCCCAGTCTGTCATCAACCCACCGGCATAATCCCAATACCAGCGGAAGTTAAAGTGAAAACGATTCGGATTGAACGGTCTTTTAGTTGCCGGCCCGAGCCACATCTCATAATCCACTCCCGCAGGTGCAGGTCCATCAGGTTTCACTTCGATGTTGGTCATCCAACCCTGGTAGGCCCAGGCTTTCACCGTTCGGATTTTTCCAAGCTTACCTGATTTTATAAAGTTCAGTGCATCTACAAAGTGCGGCATACTGCGCTGCCATTGCCCTGCCTGTACTGCTTTATTATATTTCTTTTGCGCTGCGACCATCACGTTGCACTCATCAATAGAGTTGCCAACCGGCTTTTCTACATACACATCTTTGCCGGCTTCGCAGGCCTCTACCATTTGCAGGCAATGCCAGTGATCGGGTGTACCAATGATGATCACATCCAGATCCTTGTTCTCCAGCATCTTGCGATAATCTCCATAGGTCTTGGTTTGAACTCCCTTTCTGGCCAGATCATATTTGCGATAGTTGAGCACATTATCATCTACATCGCAGAGTGCAACCACATTTACTTCCGGTATTTTCATGAAAGAGGTCAAATCGGACCAGCCCATGCCATTGACACCAATTACCCCGACATTAATTTTCTCATTGGCGGAAATCAGACTTTTCGCTTGTGCGAATGATTCCCACGGAAGTGTGGTGGCGATACCCAAACCAATCGCTGCTTTTGTTGAAGTATTCAAAAAATTTCTGCGTGTGTGTTTCATGGAATATGTGGTTTATAGTAAAACTGAAACTTCGATAAACTTTTATGAAAGATAAATGATAATTATCAGGGTTAACAACTATTTAAAGTCAGAAACGCACCGGAACCCAACCGTAGCATTCCGCTCAAAGCCTTGTGAAACCCGTAGCAAGAATTGCCGGTAATGCAACTCACGCGGACCACCCTGCACATACCACCAGCTGGATGAGGGCTTAAAGTAACTGCCACCCTTTATTAATATATAGCGATAACTTCCATTTTCATACACATCATTGGTCAGTTGCCAGACGCTTCCCACCAGGTCATAAAGTCCATAAGGATTAACCCCCTTTTTGTATTTACCAACGGGATATAAATTACCATCACCCAGGTTGCAATGCCGAGGATCAATGCCTTTCAGATTCTTTACTGTCAGGGTTTCTGTAACATAGGTCTCTTCGCGGGTCACCGGCTTTGTCTGTTTCCACGGCCACTCATTTCCTGCCGGAGTCTGGGCAGCATATTGCCACTCCAGTTCGGTGGGCAATCGTTTACCCGCCCAGGCAGCATAGGCTTTGGCATCTTCATACGATACAAAGGTTACAGGATAGTTCTCTTGTCCTTTCGGGATTTGCCCGTTTACCCAATGCTTCAAAAAGTTGACAGTGTCGGCTGGTTTGTAGTTACCTGCATCGAGAAACCGCTTGAATGCCAGGTTGGTTACCGGATATTTGTCGATGGCAAAAGTATTCATCGAAACAGTTTCACCTTCATGATCCTTGGGATATGGTATAAATTCATCACCCTGGGTAAAGTGGAATGTTAACTTCCCGGCCGGGATCAATACCATCTCAGCCGGAAGTTTACCGACAACCGGTGTTTTCTTTATTTCAGAAACCAACCGCGGAGTACCGGGCTTAAGAAAAAGTATCTGCTCATCCATTAATTCATCATCGCGAAAAGCCTGAACCACCAGCTTGCCTTCATATCGGCCGAAGGTCTTTGAAAGGGATAGTTCAAATTGATTGCCTGATGCTTGTAACATCATTGGCTCTTTATCATAAGCCGGATTTCCTTTCCACACTTTTATTGTTGAAGCTGGTTTACATTGACCACTCAACAGATCGCCAGCAATCTTCACCTTTAATTCTGGCGTAAACCGCGCAATACTCGAAACGTTACCTTCATTGTTAGTGCCTAAATCCCGCGCATCAAAGCCATCAATATTTGCTACCACGCATAACTTATCACCAAATTTCTTTACCTGAACTTCTTCATGTTTCCAAAGATCAATCCATCGCGATTCTGATTCTGTTGAATTCATTTCGAATAACGGTCCGGTAAATCCCTCAGGCTTAAGACTAAAAATTGTGTAAATGGTCTTATCCTTGCTGCTCCATGCATTCACCCATACACTATCGCGGAGTGTAGGAATGAGCGGGGTGTAGTCGGAAGTAAATAAGGAAGTGTTTTCGCGAAGAATGCGCGTTGTCTTGCCAAGATATTTATATTGGTCTTCCTCCCACTCCGGATGACCCGGTGCAAATTGATTGATCTCGGTACCATATCCATTAAAGAAGGCGACTGCGTACTCGCGCTGAATTGGTTCTTTATAAACTTCGGCCACGCGGAAGATGGCAAAGTCGGGCCGGATAAATTTGTTGAGGTTGAGTATGGGCGGATAGTAGAGCGCATTGTGTACGCGACCGCTGATTATACCCTGCATATCTTTAGGTACTGCCATGCCCTCGCTGTACATAATGACTCCCGGCTTCACCTTGTCGGCAGCGTCTTGCAACTCGCGACTCGATTCACCTTTTGTATCCAGCACCACTCCGTCAGCCGATGTTCCTTTTATTAAATCCGCTAATCCTTTCAAATGACCTTCACTGCGCGTGCTTTCATCCCATGGATTATAGGCAATAAAAAACTTTGAGCCCTGCCTACGCGATTCATCCGCCAACGAGCGAAGTCCCTGAAGTCCACCCGGCAGATCGCGATACAAATCAAATTGATTTCGTTGATCCACACCCAACGTTGGCCACGTGGGCCAAACGCACACAACATCATCGCCACCATAAAGCTCTTTACCACTTTTAATGAAACCGGTAAGGTTAAAGGTTCCCGCATTTCCATCGTAAAAATTTTTGTCCCAGGCCATCATCAGGTGCATGACATAGGCTTTTTTAATCCACGCCAGGTCGCTGCGTTTAAATAAGGAGTCATCGAAATCCTTAGCATCATACAGATAGCGCTGCTGGAATACTTGTCTAAGTCCCGCCTGCCATTCGCCATTATATAAATCGGCATAGAAGTTATACGCTACCGATCCGCCCGGGGCGATTACCGTTTCAAACCGTTTGCGTGTAGCTTTTATCAGCGTACTTAAGTCGCGCCTTACAAAGCCAAACAAATTGAATTGCTCATTTACTTTAATTGCGGTGTAACCTAATTCCCAGGCATTGTCGGGAACAATCACATTAACGGGTTTCCGGCCAGGAAGAAATAAGTGCGTCCGCGAAAGCCGGTGATTGCCAAGCCCGGTTATGTAAACTTCATTACCGGCTCTTCCATAAGGAACCACATTAGAAAGGCTGAGTGTGTCCTTAGAAGTATTCTTAAACAAAATTGTTCCGCTGATCCCGCGCGCAGGCTGTGGCTCCGATTTAAATTCAATCTGAAAGGGTGAAGACTTATCTGAGTTATATTCTTTCTGATTAACCTCAAATGAAATCAAGGGTTTGTTTACAGAATATTCCTGATTACCATCCGACAGACTTACCAGTCTATTGCCTGTTACCGTAATGGTTTGAAGGTGTTGAGCATGAGAAAGCGATGCCGAAAAGCTAAGTATAAACAGTATCCACCCGGTAACGCCCAGGCTAAACTTAAAATTAATGCGAAGTCTTTGAATCAATGGTCAGGCGTTTAATCATTTCGGGACTTAACGAGCTTGCATAGGCACCATAGGCATCCACCAGCAAACCCTTTACTCCGGTAGTCGATTGGATAGCTAATAAAATAGAGCTGTCGTCCGGATTATTCATCCCTTCAAAGCGGTGCACTTCATCAACATGAAATTCGGTAGGCCGCAACCTAAGATTAAGCGGTGGACATTCGATCCATTCAGGATGCAGATTGAAGTCCTGCACGTAGCCACGCTGCTTCAGATCTGTAATTGCCTCCGAAAGGGTTTCAAAGATTTTCATATGCCGAGGGATGTCAATTTACTCCGTCAAAGTTGAAATAAAAAGCTATTTTTAGAGTTCGGTATCAGAAATGAAGAGAAGTATTTTTGTATTGATCTGCTCCCTGCTCCTGCTTTGTTGTAGCTCCTCAGGTACCAAAGTAGTTAAACCGCGCACGCATAAAATCTGGGCAAAGGGCAATCGCTACGTCATTGATATTCCCGTTGGCAACCGCCACATCCGGATGCTGGAAAGAAAACGGACGAAGATTGTAAGGATGAAATAGAACGCAAGTCCACTGACGACAGTCGACAGTTGACCGTGGGCTGTCGACTGATTAATTAAGTCCCTTCAACACCATCTCCACATTTTTCCTGAAAAAGAACTTCACCGGGCTCAGCTGCTGAATATGCGCTGTTACTACCGATCCATAAAATATCGTTGTGAGCAAATTAGTCAGGTCGCGGGTTGATGCCGACTTTGTAATCTCCTTTTTAAAGATTGCTTCAAGGGCAAATTTTTCGAACATCTGGTCTACCGATTGGATTTCCACCAGGTGGATGTCTTTCACATCCGGGAATAAAAATTTCTTCTCTTCGGCTTTTAACGGGAAAGGTTTTGGCGGGCGCTTCAGGTCGGCCAGGTATGCCACCAGGCTTAAGATAATACCCGGATGAGATTCACAGTCTTCAGCCAGTTTATCAAAGAGAAAAGTAATTCCTGTAATCCCTTCTTTTGGCTTATCGCGAAACTCTACCGCCCGCTTCAGGCACCAGGTGCGAAAATAATAGAGCAGAATATCTTCCTTCTGCGGGAAGTATTTGAACAACGTTACTTTAGAGATTTTTACTTTGGCACAAATCTCTTCTACATATAAATCGTCAAACGATTTTTTCCCGATCAGGCGGATGGTGTTATCCAATACCGCAAGTTTTAGCCGGGCAGCTTTTTCTTTTCGCAGGCTCATGGCATTCTTCGAGCGGAAGTAATACATTTAGGACCATAAAACCAAAGTTCTAATCCATGAAGCGCTTCCTCGTTCTTTTGTTGGCCGTCACAATCCTTGCATGTCAAACTTCAAAAAAAGAGAAAGTCATTGGTCTGCTGGCCGACTCGGCTATGGTTGTTTCTGCCCATGGCTTAGCCTCGCAGGTGGGTGTTGATATTATGAAGAAAGGTGGCAATGCAGTGGATGCAGCAATCGCCACCCAGTTTGCATTATCGGTCGTGTTTCCTGCAGCCGGCAATATTGGTGGTGGTGGTTTTATGGTTGTCCGGCTCAACGATGGAACAGTTGCCGCGCTTGACTTTCGCGAGAAAGCACCAGCCGGAGCAACCACAAATATGTACCTCGATAAAGACGGCAATGTAATACCTGAACTCAGCACCCAAGGTCATCTTGCTTCCGGTGTGCCGGGATCGGTAGACGGCATGGTGGAAGCTCATAAGAAATATGGTACACTTCCGTGGAAAGACCTGGTACAACCTGCCATTGATCTGGCATTGAACGGATTTACCCTCTCCGAACGCGAGGCTACCTGGTTTAACGAAATGAAGGAAGACCTGATTAAATACAACTCAGTCCAGCCTGAATTTCTGCTGCGCGACAATTGGAAAGCAGGGGACTCCATAAAATGGATTGAGTTAGGTCATACGCTGGAGCGCATTCGCGACCTGGGTCGGGCCGGATTTTACGAAGGCAAAACTGCGGAAGACCTGGTTGCGGAAATGAATCGTGGCAAAGGATTGATTGCCCTCGAAGACTTAAAGAATTATTCATCGGCCTGGCGCGAACCAATAGTCTCCAACTATAAGGAGTACAAAGTGATTTCTATGCCCCCTTCCTCCAGCGGTGGCATTTGTCTTTTGCAGTTGCTAAAGTCTGTGGAGCCATATCCCATCAGGCAATGGGGTTTTAATACACCACAAACCATTCACCTGATGACGGAAGCCGAGCGCAGAGTCTATGCCGATCGCTCGATTTACCTCGGTGACCCAGACTTTTACAAAGTACCCGCCAAACAATTGCTGGACGATCAGTACAACGATGAGCGCATGAGTGATTTTGATCCTGACAAAGCAACCCCGAGCGAAACCGTGAAGGAAGGCAAGATTGCCGGCTATGAATCAGAAGAGACAACCCACTTTTCGATTGTCGATCCAAAAGGAAATGCTGTAGCCGTGACCACCACCCTCAACGGCTGGTTTGGATCGCACGTAGTAGTGCCGGGTTCAGGTTTCTTTTTGAACAACGAGATGGATGACTTTAGTGCCAAGCCCGGAGTGCCCAACATGTTTGGCGTGCTCGGGGCCGAAGCCAACAAAATAGAACCCAACAAGCGGATGCTGAGTGCCATGACGCCAACCATCCTGGAGAAAGACGGCCGGCTCTTTATGGTTGTGGGTACGCCCGGGGGCTCTACTATTATTACCTCTGTTTTTCAGGTAATTCTGAATGTAGTGGAACACGACATGCGGATGCAGGAAGCAGTGAATGCAAAACGTATTCATGCTCAATGGATGCCCGATGTTATCATTCCGGAAGCTGGGGCTTTACTGAAAGATGATAGTCTCGCCCTGGTAACGCTTGGTCATAAAATAACCCCCCGCAGATTTATTGGCCGGGTAGATGCCATTCTGGTTTTACCCGATGGCAAGCTGGAAGCCGGGGCGGATTATACACGAGGGGATGATAAAGCTGCAGGTTATTAAACATTAGTTGATAAAGCTATCCTCACACGTATCATCACGTCTATACCCAATAATTAAATAATATGTTTAAAGTTAATTTTATTGCAATCATGCTGTTGTCAATTGCCTTTAATTCATTGGGTCAGGAGTTTGATTTTTATGCACATGCATTCTATGGAACTTCTACTTTCGAATTTAAAGATACCAGTGAACCCTATGCTAATTATAAACTCTCTGCGGTTCCCATCTATGGTCTACAGACCTCGGTTAATTTAATGTTGACAAATTCATTCGGTATGGGCTCAGGGATAAATTATATAAAGATGAAGGGCGCGACCGATCCCGTCTATATTGATAGCCGGTTGATTAACCCAAATGCTACTGGTGATTTCACCTTTGAGGTGAATAGTTCCTATCTTCAGATACCTATAGAGTTCACCATAATTATGACTCAGAAGTGGAAGGCCAAGCCATTCCTGGCAGCAGGTTTAAGCTTTTATATTCCACTAAGTGAATCTTATCTGGCGAAAATCGATCCTACAAGTCCCAGCGACCTCTATCCTACTTTTGAAACTGAAGTCAAGGAATCGAATGAAATCCTGGGATTCACGATTGGATTAGGAACACTCATAGCATTAAAGAAAAATGAAGTATCGGTGCGATTTAATTACCGGATAAATAGCCTTAATTACGAAGATGGGATAAGCAACATTCTATTAGAACAGCGTGTGCTTAAATTCAATACCATTGAATTAGCTGTCGGGTTCAGGTTTCTAAAAAAACCGTTACGGATACCCGAAAAGAAGTAAGTATTTGTCAGGGATCAAACCACAACGGAGTTATAGCACACATTACCTATTAGATAACCTGGTCAGCATTCAATTGCTTGATTGCAAATTCCCTTTCAATTTTTCAAAATCCTAAACTCTACCCTGCGGTTTAATCTGCGGGCTTCTTCCGAGTCGTTGGTTGCAATGGGCTTTGAACCGCCATAGCCTTTCCCCTTAATGCGTTTCTGGCTAATGCCTTTTGATACCAGGTAGGTTTTGATTTTATCCACCCGCTGTTGCGAAAGCACAAGGTTCTTCTTTGCATCACCCCGATTATCGGTATGGCCTTCCAGTTCGATCTCCACCTTAGGGTTTGACTTCAAAAAGTCCACCACCACATTCAATTCATCGAATGATTCCTCCAGCAGTTTGGTGGTGCCAATTTCAAACAAAATACTTTTTAAACTTACTACCGCACCTACTTCAATCGGCTGAAGTTTAAAATTCATTTCCAGCGCTTGCATCTCGAACGTGTGGATGTCGAGTTTCTCGGACAGGTTTACATAGCCTTTGGCTGTTACTTCAATTGAATACACCTTCGTTGAGGGAACAAAGAGGGAGTAATTTCCCTCCCGGTTACTCGTGGCTGAGTATAAGGAATCTGACCTGAAAACTACATTTCCAATAACAGGCTCTCCCGACTTGGAATTGCTGATCCGGCCGGTAATCCTTACCCGTTTGTCAGTAACTACATTGGTATCGCGTTTAACTTCAACAATCTTAATAACGGTATCAACTGCTACCGGTGTTTGCAGGCTATCTTTAAAAATCCGGATGTCGCCATAGCCGTCACTGTTGCGTGTGGTGGTGTATAACGCGAACTTCTGGTTCTCATCGTTTCTGAAAAACAATTCTCGCCCATCCGAATTGATTAACGATCCAAGGTTAACAGGTAGTGACCAGTTTGTCCAACTGTCATCTAATCGTTCGGCTACGTATATGTCGAAACTACCTAATCCGCCTCTTCTACCATTAGAAGCAAAATAGAGTTTGCGCCCATCGTTACTTAGTGTGGGGCTTGATTCCTGAAAGGCTGTATTAATTGTGCTACCCAGGTTAATGGGTTCTGTCCACTGCCCTGCCTTTTTACTGCTAACATATAAATCTTCAGCGCCAAGTGTATTATATGACTCAGCCGAGAAAACAAATACCGATAAATCCGATTGCCATTGTCCACTTAAAAAGGAAGACCGGTTTAGGAAGTAAGGAATTGAAATGTTTTGCGGTGCCGACCAACCTGTACCTGTCCTTTGCGATATCGAAATGCCCTGAGTGGTTGGGTTTTCTCCATTTTTGGAATAGTGGCTTAGCAGGTAAAGTTCTGAGCCGTCCGGGCTAATGCCGGCAACACCATTATAGCCTCTGTTGTTTAGTACAGAACCTGCATGTACGGGTGCCGACCAACTATCGCCAACCCATAGAGAAATCCAGATATCTCCGGGGTCTTTCTTACCAGCCATATTTTGGGGATGATTGGCAATGGTCAGGTATAGTGTTTTTCCATCGGGGCTAATCACCGGATTTTGTTCATCGTAGGATGAATTGACCAGGGTAAATGGATTGGTTTGAGAGAATAATTGGAAACTTATCAAGAGAAGAAAAAGAACCGCGTACTTCATGAACAAAAAATCAAGATGCAAATTAAGGGATGTTATTACATTAATTATATTGATACCTGTGAAACCTCATCGTCAGTTACGATTTACTCACCCACTCGTTGCCTTTCACGTAAAACCGCCAGGGGAGCTTCGCATCTTCTCCCGCATAATCAATGCCAATTCGTGTAGCCATGGTGATTTCACTTCTAAGAATCTTCTTTCCCTCCTCAATCCAAAGATCGGAGTTTACGAGGCTTATCCCATTCAATTTTCTATCAATACCCAAGGCTTTCGTTAATTTACCAGGACCGGAAGTAATGCGTTTTAAGGAATTGACTTTCATTCGGGCAAGCATAGTTTCTTCACCCTGTACGGGCTGGAGGGCGCGAACAAGAACAGCATCTGCCTTACCTGCTTTATTGGTTACAATATTGAAAAGGTTGTGTACTCCATAACATAAGTAAACATAGGCAACTCCGCCCTGCTCAAACATAACCTTGTTTCGCTCAGTCATCTTATTGTTAAATGCGTGGCATCCCCGTTCACGATATGAATATGCTTCAGTCTCAACAATCAGGCCGCTGGTAAGCTTTCCATCGGTAAGCGTAACTAAGGTCTTGCCCAAAAGGTCGCGGGCAACGCGAACAACGTCTTTATGCCCATAAAAGGAGGCTGGCAAAGGCTTCATTAGTCTACAAGATCAGTGGGTTTTTAAAAGAATAAAATGGTTCTATTTTTACAGCCTAAATTTATAATACAAACATGAAGAACACATTATTAATCGTATTGCTGGCCGTTGGTCTGGTGGCAAATGGCCAGATTCAAACGCCACAAGCAAGCGCATCAGCTTCCGTAACTACCACGGTAGGTCTTACAGATGTTAAAATTGACTATTCGCGCCCAAGCGCAAAAGGAAGAAAGATTTTTGGCGATGCCACGACTGTATTAGTTCCTTACGGCAAAATATGGAGAACGGCTGCTAACTCAGGCACCAAAATTACTTTCAGCGATGACGTTAATGTGGAAGGTGTTGCTGTACCTAAAGGTGAATACACGATTTACACATGGCCGGGAGCAACGGAATGGACCGTGTCATTATACAAAGACACTAAATTAGGTGCCAATACAGAGAAATATGACAAGGCGCAGGAAGCTGCCAACTTCAAAGTGAAGTCAGAGAAGCTAACAGAGAAAGTAGAAACCTTCACCATCAACATTGGAGATATCGCTGCTGACAGCAAGTCTGCGAAAGTTCAGATTGCGTGGGAAAATACATCCGTGAAATTCACGATCGTGGCTGATTTTGATGCCAAGGTAATGAAGTCGATCGAGGCTAATACCAAAGTGAATCCGAACAACTATTACAACGCTGCTGTGTATTACCTTGAAAATGGTAAAGACCTGAAGCAGGCAATGGAGTGGATGAACAAAGCCCTGGAAGGAAATGCAAACCCTCAGTTCTGGCAGTTATACCAGAAAGCCAGAATTCAGAAAGGACTTGGCGACAAGGCCGGTGCACTAGCTACCTCTAAAGCTTCATGGGAAGGCGCCAAAGCTGCTAACAACCGCGACTATCAAATGATGAATGAAGAACTTCAGAAGTCATTGAAGTAATCCGATCAAATTCAAAAAAGAGGCTCCGATTATTTCGGGGCCTTTTTTATTTCTTCTTTTGATGTAAAAAGTTGCAGAATCAATGCCGTGACAACGACTAGCACGCAACCTATTATATTATAGTAGAGAAAGGCAATTTCATCATAGTAAAAGAAATAACACATCAACACAGATGTCTCGCCCACGATTGCAGCAATAAAGACTGCATTGCTCTTCACGGATTTGAGGTAGAACGCTACGAGGAAGATCCCAAGTATGGTTCCATAAAAAAGCGACCCTACAATATTTACGAATTGGATCAGGTTCTCCGCCTGATTGGCCAACATAGCAAAAGCCATAGCAATCAGCGCCCACATAATGGTAAAGAAACGGGATGCATGCAGGTAGTGCAGCGGTGAAGCTTCTTGCTTAAAGGAACGCTTGTAAATATCAACTGTAGTGGTTGAGGCAAGAGCATTTAGTTCAGAAGCCATGGAAGACATAGCCGCTGAAAACATAACCGCCAGCAATAACCCAATGATGCCGTGTGGCAGGTAACTCAGCACAAAATTCAAAAACATATAATCACGGTCTTGGGTTTTAGCGGCTGGCAAAGCGGCAGAAATGGTTCTCTTTACTTTGGTGCGAATGCTGTCTTCCCTCTTTTTGGCATGATAATAATCCTGTTTCGATTCATCGATTAATACCTGGTTGTCCTGTTTAATCCCCGTCACCAGTTTGGTTACAGCCGTATGCTTTTGTTGATAGACAATGGAATACTTGTCTTCAAGATTTTTAAGGGTGTCGGCATAAACTGTTTTTGCAACACTATTCCTTAATGGCTGATTGTGAAATACCGGGGGTTGGTTAAAAAGATAAAACACAAATACAAGGACACCAATAAAGAGGATCAGAAACTGCATCGGTATTTTCAGCAGGCCATTAAAAATCAGTCCCATCCGGCTTTCGGTTAGCGATTTGCCTCCCAGGTATCTCGAAACCTGCGACTGATCCGTTCCGAAGTAGGAAAGAAACAGAAACGTAGACGCCAGTAAGCCCGACCAGATGTTGAAACGATCACTTAAGCTAAAGTTTGTGGTTACTATATTCAGTTTACCTAGTTCGCCTGCAATCTGAAGCGTATCTCCAAACGAAATATGCTGGGGTAATAATCGATAGGCCATTACACCTGCCAGAATCATCCCGCCCATAATGATTGTCATTTGGGTTCGTTGCGTAAGGCTCACTGCTTTTGTACCGCCCGATACCGTATAAATGATTACGAATAATCCGATTAACCCAGTGGTTAAAAAGATATTCCAACCCAAAATGGTTGACAAGACAATGGCGGGAGCAAAGAGTGTGATCCCTGCAGAGAGCCCGCGGAGCATCAGGAACAAACCTGCCGCCAATGTTCTGGTCTTTAGATCAAATCGGGTTTCGAGATACTCATAGGCAGTGTACACTTTCAGCCGGTAATAGATCGGTACCATGGTTACCGAAATGATTATCATGGCCAGGGGTAATCCAAAATAAAATTGCAGAAAGCGCATGCCGTCTTCCATTGCCTGGCCCGGAGTGGATAAAAATGTAACTGCACTGGCTTGTGTGGCCATGATGGAAACTCCAATCATCCACCACTTCATGGTGTTATCGCCTTTCAGGTAGCCTTCGATATTTTTTGCACCGCGTGTTCTCCAGGTTCCGTAAAGAACGATGGAAATTAATGTACCAAACAGGATTGTCCAATCTAACAGGTTCATACGAAGAGGCGGGTTACCCAATAGAAGACCAGTACCTGGGCCGCCATAACGGCAAGCACAAGCCAGTACCAACTACTCCAGTTCTTAAATAAGGGTGGCTTCTGATCACTCATTTCTTTGATTTTATTTTCGTAGGAGGCGGAGTTTTTGTCTTGCTCAGGGAAACAAGATTTGCGAAAAGCTTATAGGCTCCCGGCACTCCTTCAGGAAGTTCTCTAAAAAATGATAGGCCTGTGTAAACATAATGACCCGCGCCAAACTTTGCTATTAATAAACTACCGTTGCGTGCCGGCTCACCCTTATCATTCATAGACAATAAGGCATCAAACGATTCGCTCCAGGCCGAAGGAAAATACAATCCCCGCTCCTGTACCCAACCCTCGAAATCTTTTGATGTGATTTTATTCGGATAGTTTAAAGCAGGGTGATCTGGTTTAAGAATCCGGACTTCACTGTTTTCCTGAGTTACACGATCCCGCGAAAGCGTTATCGGATAGGGCGAAAATTTATCGGCATCAATTTCGAGGTCATTACTGGTATTGTATTGTACCACCACGGTGCCACCTTCCTTTGCATAATTCAATAATGTAGGCATGGTATAGCGGATGCGCTCGTTCGTGTTCAGTGCCCGAATGCCCAACACCACTGCATCTACCCGCTTCAAATTGGCTGCAGTAATCTCTTCATCTTTCATTTCCCACACTTCATACCCCAGATTCCGCAGACTTACAGGAATGTCATCGCCAGCGCCTTTAATGTAGCCAACGACCGAACCTGTTTTACCAATATTTATTCGCAGGGCCCGTGCCTTGGCGGGAGGCAATAAAGTCTGTACCGGAATATGATCATATTGAATTTGCCGGATTGAATTTGAATAGGTTTTCCCATCCATCTCAGCTATGGCTCGGATAGAGCCATCAAATTCTTCCTTCCCGCCTGTTACCCTGAACGTAAGTGTTTGTTCTTCATTCATCTTACTGAGTTCAAAAGGAATAAAAGCCGGGTCTGATATCCAGCCGGTTGGAAGCTCGAGCCTTACATTGCCTTTTAGTCGTTGCAATGACGCAGACTTAACCAGCACAGAGAGCGTTTGTGGAGTTTGATCCCGGAAAATAAAAACGGCTTGCGGGAAATTGATAAATACAGGTGGTACTACTTCAAAGGGTCGTGTGAGTTCACCTTTCACCGGGTCCGTCCATTTGAAAACGACAGGAACGGGAACTACTAAGGTTACCCCAGACACTGAAAAGCGCGCCTGAACTATTATTGCAGGATCATTCTCGGGCTTACCTATCAGCACAGGATCATTCACAGTAAATAGTCCGGTTGCATGGGGTTCCTTTAACCAATAGGGTGCGGAGTACTCTTTATCCAATTTTATATTCTTTACCGACCTGAAAGTTACTGGATCATTGTTCTTAAGCAGCAGTGAGAACGTGGAGTCAATTGCCAGCGATTCGCTTTTTAAATTATCAAGTGTGATTACTACCCCTGAACGATTGATTACCTCAAATGATAAATTCACACGCTGGCCTGGCGAAGCCATGTATTGATTTGCAATAACCTCTATGAATAATCCCGTACAATCACGAATGAGTTGCTCCACTTCAATCAGTTTACGATTTCTCCAGACGGAGTTTTCAAGAAGCGTAATCTGTTTTCTGATTTCCAACAAGAGCGGTACGCTGGCCGATGGATTTTCCTCATTGAACTCATTAATCGCTTTTTTTATTAAGGGTTGAATTTTTTCTCCACCCTTCACACGCATCCACGTTGTATTTACTTTTTCAAATACATCCTTATCCGCCTTATCCCCTTTTATAAATTCAAAAAACTCCAATGCATCACCCCGTCTGCCTGCAGAACCAAACCCCTGGCTCTTGTGCTGGGTTCTGCTATCGGCTGCAATCTCGGAATATGATTTTCCTAACAACGTATTGTAGGTACCTACATTCATGGCAAGGATACCCGGTGTATTCTCATTGATGGTCTGATTCCACCAACGACCTGTGTTTGTATAAAGCGCGCTAACCTGCCAGGTACCAAACTGTTTTACTTGTTCAGGGTAAACCCCTGGGTTGTTCGTGAGATCAAATGCTTCCTGCGCCAGGATGGCCGAGGAGGTATGATGACCATGACCGGCACGCTCGTCCGGTGGAAAACGGGTCAGGATTACATCGGGTTGAAACTGACGGATTACACGAACAACATCAGAAAGCACAGCCTCTTTATTCCAAATCTCTAAAGTCTCCTGATAGTTTTTCGAAAAACCGAAGTCAATAGCCCGCGTAAAAAATTGTTGTCCGCCATCAATGCGTCTGGCAGCTAAAAGTTCCTGGGTCCGAATAAGCCCTAATAGTTCACCTATCTCAGGACCGATCAGGTTTTGACCGCCATCTCCACGAGTCATTGAGAGATAAGCGGCAGCTGCCAGCCGATCATTGGCCAGGTAGGTAATGGCCCGCGTGTTTTCATCATCGGGATGAGCCGCCACATATAATACGGAGCCCAGAAAATTCAACTTCTTAAGTTTAAGTTTTATTTCAGACGATCCGGGCTGATGAAATTGGGAAAACCCTGGGAGGGAAAATAGTATTAAACAAAGTAGAACAATCCGCATGGTGCGATGAAAATTAGATCGTGAAATAAAGCAAAAAACTATAATCTACAGAGTTGGGTAAATTAAGCGGCTGGTTAAGAGGTTTAGCGGAATAGAATCTCCGGATAGAATTCAAAACTTACCGCGCTTCTCCTCATTGACAAAAAAAGTACCATCTTCCGTAACAGTCATAAAAATCCTACTTACAGGCTTCTTATTGGAATCGATGAACAGCATAGAATATTCATGAGGTACGATCCGGTCTTTGATATCCTCGGCAAATCCCCAATCTAATTTTACGAGTGTACCTGCTTCTGCTTTTCGATTAAATACAAGACGCCCTTGCGCATCAGTTACCCTTACTCTCAATTCCTGATCTGTAACGGAAAGTACTTTCAATTGGATTAACAAATAGGGAAGCGGACCTGAGGTTGCTTTTCTTACTTTCTCATCGGTTGGCTTATCATACTCCACGGTTTGCCGATCGATGGGCGGCCGTTCTCTAAATACATAATCTATTTTCAACTCAAAGTCGGCCGAAGATTTATAGGGGACCTCAGGTTGGATCGTGAATGTACCAATCAAACAGAAAATAAGGATATTGAACATTTCAGAGTTTTTCAGATCAATTACACTCAATTTATGACTACGCTACCTGATAACCAAGCCTCTTGGCAGAGTCAAACAATCTGGGTTTATTTGCACCCAAATTATCTTTGAATGAAAACAGCTGAAATCCATACCAAAAAAGGTGTCATGAAGATTCAATTTTTTGAAGCCGATGCCCCGAATACAGTAAAAAACTTCGTTGACCTGGCTAAGAAAGGTTTTTATGATGGGCTTATCTTCCACCGGGTGATACCAAATTTTATGATTCAAGGCGGCTGCCCGAACGGAATCGGAAATGGAGGGCCAGGATATAAGATTGATTGCGAACTAACCGGAGAGAATCAATACCACGACCGCGGTGTACTTTCCATGGCTCATGCCGGACGTAACACAGGGGGCTCACAGTTCTTTATCTGTCACAACCGTCAGGGGACCAAACACCTTGATCGAAACCATACTGTGTTCGGAAAAGTATATGAAGGTCTGGATGTTATCGACCAGATTCGCGCAGGCGATGTAATGGAGAAAGTGATTATTAAAGAAGTTGACTAAAATCAAAGTGTATAGACGACCTGGGCTGCAGCATGATTTGCTTTAGCCCGGGCATCCGCAATTGATTTACCTTTCGCCAGACACACGCCCATTCTTCGTTCTCCATTCACTTCCGGCTTACCAAATAAACGCAACTGCGTATCGGGTTCACTCAAGGCCTGTTCCAAACCGGAAAATGAAATGTTGCGGGATTTTCCTTTCACTAAAATAACGGATGAGGCTGAAGGTCCAAGCTGTCGGATTACCGGAATGGGTAAACCCAGAATTGCCCGTACGTGCAAGGCAAACTCAGTAAGGTCTTGCGAGATCATCGTGACCATACCGGTATCGTGGGGCCGTGGCGATAACTCACTGAAGTAAACAAGATCTCCTTTCACAAAGAACTCAACTCCAAATATTCCATAGCCACCCAATTCATTCACAACCCGCGTTGCAATCTGTTGGGCTTCAGCGAGTGCCTTCTCATTCATCGGGTGTGGTTGCCACGACTCCTGATAATCACCATGCTCCTGCCGATGACCAATCGGTTCGCAAAATGAAACTCCATCCCGATGACGAATGGTTAACAAGGTAATTTCAAAATCAAAATCAATAAACCCTTCAACGATTACTTTGCCACCTCCGCTACGACCTCCTTCCTGTGCATAGTGCCAGGCAGTCTCAATGTCCTTTTCGGTTTTCACCACACTCTGACCTTTGCCGGATGAACTCATAATGGGTTTTACCACACACGGGAATCCGATTCTCCGCACAGAGGTTTCGAAGTCGATACGTGTATTGGCAAAGCAAAAGGGCGAAGTTTTAACTTTTAGTTTATCAGCAGCCAGGGTTCGGATGCCTTCACGATTCATGGTTAAGCGTGCTGCGTTGGCTGTGGGAATTACCCGGAATCCTTCCTGTTCTAATTCAACCAGTGTATCAGTCGCAATCGCTTCTACTTCGGGTACAATAAAGTCGGGCTTTTCTTTTTCAATGACAGCGCGGAGAGCTTTTCCATCCAACATTGAAAGGGTATACGACCGATGTGCTACCTGCATTGCGGGAGCGTGATCATAACGGTCTACAGCAATTACTTCAACCCCATAGCGCTGAAATTCGATAACGACTTCCTTGCCTAATTCACCAGAACCCAACATCATTACTTTTACTGCAGAGGACGTTAGTGGTGTTCCGATTTTAATTGGTTGCATTTCTGAACTCATAATCATTCTTTTTAGGTGTCTGACCACTTTGAGTGGTCTGACACCTTAGATTACTTTTTTTCTCCGGGATGGTAGGTCCGCTCGGCATGTTTAA
The DNA here is from genome assembly GCA_044229915.1 of Cyclobacteriaceae bacterium. Lineage (GTDB taxonomy): Bacteria > Bacteroidota > Bacteroidia > Cytophagales > Cyclobacteriaceae > ELB16-189. The sequence continues at coordinate 5,264 of JBGASB010000012.1, read as the reverse complement.
CCACATCCGTTTTATAAAACCACACATCCTTAAACTTTCCCTGGCTGTACAGCGGGGCCTGATCTGTAAAGTGTGGTGACAAAGGATTATTGCTATTACCTCCGGCCAGCAACGACTTCGCTTTTACTTCTTTTCCAAATTCAACCACGGCTACAAAACTATTTCCAACATAGCCATACATTTTCTTAGTACCAGGATATTTCCTGCTACCAAAAGCAGCCAGCGATCCCCAAAAGGATGACGTTGAAGCTACGGCCAAACTTGGTTTTGTGTCGTCATAGGTTTCTGTAATTTTTCCCGTTAACCGTTGAAAGCGATTAACCTCGCCCCATGCAACTTTCCAGGTACCGAAATCGCGCAGCAGTTCGTCTACCACATTTTCAAGTGCTTTGATTTTCTCTTCGGCTGAAGTTTGAGCAACCATATAATTAATAATACTAAGCTGATCACTCCCTGCCGGAATCCTGGAAAAGATTTGCTGCCGCAATTCCTGGCCCCAATAAATTGCCAGGGTTGCCGGTATGGAGGTAACTCCGTAACTCTTATTCCAGTCTTTAAGCACGGCAATGGGTTCTTTTAACTTTAAGCTTGAAGCATTGGCAGGGGTTGATTCATACGCAGTGACTAATGCGGGAATCAGATTCTCAAAGCCCGACAAGTATGGATCATAGGCTGCGGCTATCAGTTTGTCCAACGTAAAAGCAGATTCACGTTTCAACACCCGCTCAGCATTAATACCCCGGGCATTCTGGGCGTCAGGTGCCATATACGATGGATAGTTGGCCGGGTTCGGACTATTCTCCCCGGCTAACGTAAACGGTGTGGAGTTACAGTTTTGAATCCATCCATTGGGCGGGTTAATAGCATGGACAATCTGAACCACATCATGAAGTCCCTGCCAATCGGTATTGGGGTCACTCCCATTTACGGGTTTGCTCCAGTCATATTCAGGATTTCGTTTTGGAATAAAGTTACCATGCCAGTAGGCAATGTTTCCTTTGCTATCGGCAAACACGGTATTGTTCGATGAGTTGGCTTTAAGTTCCATGGTCTTCTGGTAATCCGCCAGCCCGGTTGACCGGGTTCGTTGAAAGGATTGCGTCAGCGCTTTCATCGGTTCAACCATCATTGAAATGCTTACCCATTGTTCACCCTGTTTAGCAATCACCGGACCGTGATGCGTATAGCGGGCTATAAATTCCTTATAGCGTTTTTGATTCCCGTCTTTATAAGCCACCCTGATTTTTTTTGAGGTAATGTGACGCGCAGAATTTCCATGTCTATAATATATAGAGTCACCGCGGGATTCAATATTCTCTATGAACTCATCCATTACATCCGCCTGACTTGAGGTATGCATCCAGCCACAGTGTTCGTTGAATCCCTGATAGATAAAAAACTGACCCCAGGTAACGGCTCCATATGCATTCAATCCTTCCTCGCTCGTTACATGCACTTCCGGGCGAAAGTAAAAGGAGGTATGTGGGTTAATTAACAGCAGGGCATGACCGGAAGCACTCCTTGATGGTGCAATAGCAAACCCGTTAGATCCACGGGGTTCAGGTTCAGGCTCGTTGTGATCCACTTCTTCTTTTTCTCGCACCAACTGCCCATCTCCATAAAAGTCTTTGAGGCGATTGATTGAAATTGACTCAATATCACCACCAATGCTTCCTTCACTAAATAGAAAAGGCATCCAGGGTTGAAAGCGATTCAATAACTTTGGTTTTACCTGGGGATGTGTATACAGGTAATAGTTAACGCCATCGGCAAACCCATCGCATAGTCGTTTAAGCCAGGCCGGGCTTTCTTTATATATCGAAATAGCTTGCAGTGTATCGTAAAAGAGCCGGGTGCGTAAGTCATTATATAATTTTGATTCGCCTTCCACTTCGGCTATTCGCCCCACGGCCGTGATGTAGTTCATTTCTACCCGTTCAAAGTCGTCTTCGCATTGCGCATACAATAATCCAAACACGGCATCGGCATCGGTCTTTCCATACACATGTGGAATGCCCCAGGTGTCGCGGATGATGGTAACTTGTTTTGATTGCTGTTGCCAGCGGGCAGCTTCTTCTTTGCTGAAGGGCTGGGCAACAACTGAAGCAGAGAGTAGAAAGAGAAAAACAAACTTCTTCATGAATCTAAATTAAGGAATTGAAATTTATACACTGACTATCAATCCGGCAACACCTGGCCACTTCTTAGCGGAGTCTCCGCCCCGGGACTCCGCGTCTTACCTAAACTAAACTTATTCATTTAATGATTTCGTTAAATCAATATCCTCTAACTCTCCATAATGCTTAACTTCATAAACCCCCTGTTCCCCTGCAATATAAAACTTAGCTGAACTATGTGTATAATTAACCGGACTATCACACAAGGTCCACTTTCCCCGACATGGATTATTATGGATGTAATTCAGTTTTTGATTCGTAAATCTTACACTACGACACTCCTTCCAATCAAATGATCCCTCAAACACTTCATGCAACTTACCACGCTTGTAATCACGACTGCTTACTCCTTTGGCAAGTTTGCTTAACATTTCCGTATCACCTTTTTCTTCGAATCTTTCTACAATCTCATAGGCCATGAAGCGCTTACCATTGCCAATAATTGTGTTGATGGAGGCGTCTGACTTTGTAAATGCAATTAAAGTATGAAAATGATTGGGCATGATAACGTATCCGGTTATGTAGTGACCTTTTCCTTTTAGATGATCAAACCACTTATACACTATATCATAACCGGTCGTTAATTCAAACAGAGGTAACCATTGATAACAAGTTACTGTGATAAAATACAATCCTTCGGTTTCAGATATTTGTCTTTTAGTGCTCATTCCATTTTAATCATCTTTTTTACTTACAGGATTCATTTTTCTATCTACGCGGAGTCCCCGAAACGGGAGACTCCGCTGGGAAAAGCGTTGATGCATACCCGGCATTCAACCCTGGCTTTTGGTTTTTCCACTGCGATAAATCGGAAGGGGTATCAAATGTATATTCATTTGCATAATGCTGCACAGGTATAGGAACATGGTTTGCTTCAAGCTTCCCCGGGTTTACTTGTGCCTGTATGGAATAGACCATTGCGATAAAGCCTGCGGTTAAAAGTTTGTTGAGTATCATTAAACGGCATTAGTCCATTTTTCGAAAGCTACTTAATAGCCGGGAATTGTGATTGATAAAGTAGACAGGCGGTTTAATGGTAATCCAACTTATTACGTTCAGGAGAGCAAGCCTGATCAGGCAGCATAAAAAAACCTCTGCCTTGCGACAGAGGTTTTTACTCATCTGGTTCTTTCATCTTCAGGATGTTTTGTTGAACTGGATTTTCCGTACCTGACCGTACTCATTGCTGTTCAGCCCATACACCGAGCGCAGGTACTTCTTCGCGGCCCGGGCTGTTGTCACCACTGAATTCGACTCGCCATAGATTACCTGGCGGAGCGCTAACCGGGTGTGACTGAGGGTTGCCCGCGCATCATTTACCGCCCGATTGAGGCTGCGAAGGTTACTCACCGTTTCCAGTAAGCCCGCTACTGTTAAGTGGGCTTCGTTGGGCTGGTACTTCGGTTCCAGGCTCACCAGTTGCACCAACTGGGCAACATGGTTTGTCATGGCTTCGTACCCGCGCTGCGAAAACGGCCTGTTACTTTCAGGCTCGGTCGACTGACCCGATGGAATCGGATCCCGGCTTTTCTTCCGGCTCGACATCTGGCGAAGGAACGCGCGAACGTCCTTCATGGTTTGTTCACTGGCGCCTGAGGCGGCCAGGGCGAAGGAAATACCCGATACCAGTTTTGGTAAACTGTCAAAGGCTATCTCCCGATCATTGGTGACCCGGTTCATTTCTGACTTGGCCACATTGAAGGCCTCAATCGAAGCGCGGGCTTTCCCCGACAATTCGCGTAAGGCACTTACCGTGAGGTTGGGCGATCCGGGGTTGTATCCTCTATACCCGGAGCAGAGTTCTACGAATCCCTCGTAGCTCCCTACTGTTTTAATTGTAGACATAACTATTATTAAGTTATATCCTTAATACGCAACTCAGGCTCCATTTTGTTTTCGATTTTGTAAGTATTTATAAAACTATATTTATCGTCAACCATGAAACCCAAATTAGAGTGGCACGTTTGATGACATTTTTTCATTTAACGGAGATTAGATTTTCATTAGAGGAATGTTATTGAAGAAAATCAACTGACACAGTTTATTGAACAGACCCGAACAGACCTGATCGTATACACATCAAGGGTGTAATTGGTACAAGGCGTTCCCGCATCGTGTACATGTCGAGGGTGCAATCGGTACAAGGCGTTCCCGCATCGTGTACACGTCAAGGGTGTAATTAGTACAAGGCGTTCCCGCATCGTGTACACATCGAGGGTGCAATTGGTACAAGGCTTTCCCGCATCGTGTACACGTCAAGGGTGTAATTAGTACAAGGCGTTCCCGCATCGTGTACATGTCGAGGGTGTAATTGGTACAAGGCGTTCCCGCATCATGTACATGTCGAGGGTGCAATTGGTACAAGGAGTTCCCGCATCGTATACACGTCAAGGGTGTAATTGATACAAGGTGTTCCCGCATCGTGTACATGTCGAGGGTGTATTTAGTGGTAGTGTCTAAATAACTGTGTAAAGGTACGATGCATGGATTTGCATGGATGTAAACCAGTTTTTGATTGATGAACTGAAAATTTTAGTATTGTTTCAATCTTAGCCAAGTAATTCTCTACTTCAAATAGTCCGTTATCAGCTTTCATCTTGCTTGTTGGTGAAACCATCGCGACTTTGCTCACACGCAACACCAGCAAGGCGGGAAGCTGAGCATAACGGACATTGGCTCTGTTGGAAAGCAACCGGTGAATGGGTAAAATAAACAAGGCGTTAGAGGTGAATTATGCGAAATAGCCCGTTTTTGCATTGGATTAATTGATTAAGCACCCTAACTTTCCTGTATCCAATAAGGGTATATAGGACATAAATGTCCTATAGCCAATTGTTAGCAGCAAGCCGCCAGGACAAAGTGAAACATGAAGAAGACAATTAAAATTATTCTGACAGTTTTTGGAGTTTTAGTCATCGGACTTGGTGGACTACTTATGTTCGGAATGTATTCAATGGAGATTGAGGACACGTATGGTGACAATCAAGATATTTTCTACAACTCGAGACAATGTAAGCATCCCCATTTTAGTACAACTCAAAAGTAGAATTCATTTTCATAAATGCAATAGTTATTAATGTTGGAATG
>JBGASB010000011.1:0-132785 GCA_044229915.1 Cyclobacteriaceae bacterium | reverse complement strand
AGTGGTACACGGTATCATGATGAGTTCAGACAGACCGAACCTCTTGTTCTACCGAGGCTCTCAACGGATTGAACTTTCAGGAGAAGAACTTTTTCCTGAAGACTTTGAGAGCAAAATGTTCATGAGTGGAATGGCAGTAGCTCCTGACAACAAATACAAGTCGTTGGGTAATGGAGTGGTATCCGGAAACGGTGAACTGAAAATCCAATACAAGGACACGGTCAATCCCAACGCTCCCTTTGCGGCTTACAAAGTTATCATCATTCTTTTATGTGAGATGAAATGATAATCACAAAGACCAAACGGAGAATCATCATAGCCAAACTTGAAGTGAATAAGCTTGAGCGGTTCAAGCCATTCGAAATCAGGCTTCCGGCCAATGTGAGGAAAGTAACAGGAATACTTGTAACAGCATCTGAAAAATGAGCAACGTGTTAGGTAACATAAGCTTTCAGGCTAATGATAAGATGGATGTCTTCCATGTAGCTCAGGTTGTGAACGAGGGAATTGAACCCTCCGACAACACCTTGCTTCAGATTGAGGATTCACAATTCGACAGTGACAAGGCTTGGGTAACTGGTAATGTACCGAAGATAAAACCTGTACATGTTGAGGGCGATACTTCCATCATCAATGCCTGGTTCAAAGGTGAGACCTATCAAGACCCATTTGTAATCACGGTCTATGTTGAATGTGAAACGGCTGAAGAGCTTGAGGAAGTTACTGCGGATGAAGAATTAGAACAGAGCAAGAATGATAAAGCAGATTTTCTTGAACCAACAGAGATACACTTATGACCGAGCAATTCATTTTAGAGTTTGCGCCTTTGCGATTAAAACAACAAGGTTATTCGAAGTATCATCTCCGTCACAGGGATTTCATCATCGAGGCAGGAACAACAGTAACCATTCCTGCCTACAATGAAATGTTCTTCATCATTGATGAACCGCCTGGGCTTGTGGTGGACTCTGATTATGGAATGTACGATTCAACGGAAGATCCTATACCAGAGAGCATTCATATTCATCGAGGCGAAATCAAGATTACAAATCCAGGGGATGCGAAGCGAAGAATAAAATTTATACAAGCAATCATAGTGAATTAAACCCCATCGGGGTACGAATATGGCACTACCGAATAAAGAAAAATACGAACAGAAAAAGATTGACAATCTTTTGCAGTACCTGCGGCTTTACAATGACAAGGGTCAACCCATTGATTACGAAATTCTGGTTGATGGATTCAAGGCAGTACGCAGAACAAGTGACCCTGATATGTTTACGATGTTTGAAAACTTCGTAACAGCGGATACCCGATCAATTGAAATTCTACTTTTCACTGGCAGCAGCAATAACAACGAAAAGAGAATATTCTACTTCGGTGAAGAACAGAAAGAGGGGCTATCAGGAATGGATGTGAAAAACATCGTGGATGAAGAAGTGCAAAGAAAACTTCGGGAGAAGGAATACGATGAACTGAAAGGTGAAAATAAAAACTTAAAGCAACACATCGCAGACCTGGAGAGTGAAGTTGAGGAGTTGGAGAAGCAAAATGCCCGACTTGAAATGAAGCAATCTCCTTTGAACAGTTTCCTGGGAGATGTTGGGTCAAGTCTGGTGGAGAGCTTCATCAAGCGTAATCCCAAACTCATGGCAGCTTTCCCAGGTGGTGAGGCACTCGCAGGTTTGTTGCAATCAAGCAATGAAGAAACGAGTGAAGAACCAATACCGGATTCAGAAGTAAGCTTCAAACCAAAGGTAAGTTCTTCCGCTTCATCACTCACTGAAGAAGATCAGGCTGCCATTCAGTTTGTCAATCAACTTAAGTCACAGTTCAGTAAAGAAGAATTTGAGCGAGTGCTTCTTATTCTTCAAACTCTTGCCGATGACAAGAGTAAGATTGACCTAATCATAAATCATGTAAACATTAAACAATTATAACAATGAACAAGTACAGTTTTGAAGTGAGCATTGAAGCGCAAACGCAAGGTGAGGCAGAAGTAAAACTGTCAGCAGCATCCATCTTGATGCAGAAATTGAAGGCACGAGAAATAGCAAAGCTTGCCGATGTAGTCAAGAATGACCCGATGAAAACGTCCTTGGCCAAAAAAGCCTTGGGGTTATAGAGAATTAAAGAAGGGATAAGTAAGACATGAACGCAGACGCACAGAAGGTTCAAAATTTCAAGAACATAGTGATCTATTCGACACTAGGACTTGGCACTGCTACCGGACTGTTTTTTCTGGCGCGTCACTTTTACAAAAAGACAAGAGCGAATGTATCTCAAAAGCGGAGTCTGGAAGTAGGCGATCCAGCAACATTTGCGAAGCAATTGAAGATGGCTTTTGATAATGACAATTACGCAGGTTGGGGAACAAATGAAAAGATGGTGATGCAAGTGTTTAACGAGATACCATCCAAGAGCATGTACTCAAAAGTACAGAAGGAGTACGCTAACCTCTATGGTAAAAGTCTGAATGCAGACCTGGAAGACGAGTTGAGCAGTGAAGAGTATAATGAGCTGATAAGGATTTTAAACGCGAAGAACTAATGGCGAAGAAGGCTAAACAGACACTGAAGGGAAAGAAGAAAGCGCAAGCGAAAAAGCCGAAAGCAAAAAAGACCGCTGCCCCTAAAAAGAGTCAAGGCAAGAAAGGTGCTGTTAAACCTGCGAAGGTATTTATCTATGCATTGGCCTTAGCTGCCCTTGGCGGTGGTGGTTATCTGGTATATGATAGAATTAAAAGAAAGAAGTTAGCTGAACAAAATCAGTTGCCTTCAGACAACAACGATACAATCATAATCAACAACACACTACCTGCTTCGTTTAGCACCTTCACATCAAAAGTCCTGAGTTCAGCCAGTGACAGTTTCCCCTTGAAGAGAGGAAGCCGAGGTACACGAGTGACAATGCTTCAACAGGCTTTAGCGAAGACTACTCCATCCATTATGATTGATGGACAATTCGGACCACAAACAGCAGGAGCATTAAAGACAGCGGGGTATCCTGAAATTGTAGATGAAACACTCTTCAACAAAATCACGGGATCGACTAAAGGTTCTGTCCAGGTGGTATTCAATCCTTCGGCATTAGCTGAGAGTCTTTACAAAGGTGCGCAGGGCAAGAATCTTGCTCAAGTGATGGATATTTTAAAACAGCTAAAATCTGTAACAGAATATTCAGCGGTGAATGAGTACTACAAGAAGCAAAGCTTTATCTCAAAGACCATTGTAACAGACCTCTTGGAATATGCTTTCAAAAGCAATGAAGCTGCCAAGGTGCAGATACGAAATGAATTCCTGCGCATAGGTTTAAAAGTAAGCAGTACGGGAACGTGGAGCCTCCAAGGAATCCGACTCTACAAAGACCTCGTCACTATCCGCGAAACTGTGGTAACGGATGCCAGGAATAACCGGATACCTGTGCGCAGGAATACAATACTCGGAGATGAATTGGAAGTCGCTAATGGAATGACATGGTTCAAGTCTATTGATAACAGCATTCTGAAAGTCCCAACGCAGGACGTGAAGTACACTTAAACAATTAATAACAATGGCAAAGTTTGAAAACTTCGCAGGGAAACTCCTGCGATTAGAGGGAGGGTATGTGAATCATCCATTGGATAAAGGAGGCCCGACTAAGTATGGAGTCATTCTTTCCGTGTGGAAGGAATACGGCCATGACAAAGATGGTGATGGAGACATTGATGCAGAAGACATCAAGAAACTCAGTGAAGAAGATGCCAAGTGGATCGCAAAGAAAATCTTTTGGGATTACTTCCAGGCAGACTTCATCCTGAATGAATCAGTAGCTCAGTTCATTGTCGATTGGGGTTACAACTCAGGAAGAAAAACAGTCGCGAAGATTGTGCAGCGTGTGGTCAATGCAGATGTGGATGGAATCGTTGGCGTACAAACGCTCACCGCTATCAACTGTGCAGATCAGGAGCGTTTGTTCAATCTGCTCAAGATTGAACGTCAGGTATTCTTGAATAACATCATCAAGAGAAGGCCAGACCAAATTGTATTTTATGATGGATGGATGAATCGAGTGAACTCCTTCCGCTTTAAGCAAGCTGCATAAATCAAACAAGTAAAGAGTAAAACACATGCTATCAAGAATAAAAGGGATTTTGAAAGAGTACGGCTTTGTTCTCTACACAAGGCCGTATGAGCTTAACATCGTTGGGCTAAGAAGTAAAAGTGTGGAATCAAATTCCTTTGATGATGAGATACATGTGTTTTACACTTTGCCCAATGGCAAATGGAATTATCACATCTATCCGGCCACAACTGACCCTGGAACATTCTGGTTGAACAATCCATCATACCCTCAAGGCACTGCCATTCTTGCCCAAGGCCAGAATGTAGATGCTTACACCATCGGAAAACATCGAGGAAAGTATGAAGCTCTTGTTCAGCAAAAGCCAGTAACCGTTATACGAGACTATGACCGTGACGCTATTCTTGATTTTAACAATGGCGAAAAACAAACAGGGCATTTTGGAATCAACATTCACAGAGCTTCCATTTCAGGCACAACCAAATCCATTGATAAGTATTCTGCCGGATGCCAGGTGTTTAAAAGCGCGGATGACTTTCTGGTGTTCATGGAGCTTTGTAAAAACCATGCAAAGCTTTATGGAAATAAATTCAGCTACACACTGATTGATTTCAGATCGCTCAGAAGAATTACGCTAAAGCGAGTAGTAACAGCGACAACCATTTTTGCAGCCATTGCTTTAGGATGGGTGTTCAAACCGAACATGAAATTATGAGTATTCCGAAACCTCCATTTCATACAGCTTCAGAGGAACTGCTTTACAATATCTACTTAAAGATTCAGAATGTGGATTATCTAAGGGAGAGTGATATTAGTACGCTTGCCAAGTTGAATGCAATCCTAACCGATGCAGACTTGATGAAGACCGAAGATATTTTATCGGCTATCAATGCGGTGAAAGGGAATGTTCCAGAGGCAGGCAATACACTTGAAAAACTATTCAATATCATCCAAGGGTTAACATATCTGAAAGCAGATGACATTGACACGCTTGCCGAGTTAAATGTAATTCTGTCTGATGCTGACCTGATAAAAACCGAAGACCTTCAAAATGCCATTGCTACACTAAAAGGAAATGCCCCTGTTATTGCTGATACGCTTGAGAAGATTTACAATCTCCTTCAACCTATTCTCTCAGCATGGGTTCAAGATGGTAATAATGTTGGAGCAACGAAGTCCATTGGTACAAAGGATAATTTCCCACTTCCTTTCATAACAGCGAATGTTGAGCGAGGGAGATTCGATGTGAATGGAAACTTCCTGATTGGATACAATGGAGCAGCAATCGGAAAAATTCATTTGAGAACAAACGATTCATTAGAGGCTAACTACGCCACTTACATCGAAGACCCGATACTGAATATTCTTTTTGGAGTAACTAATTCTGGAAAAGTCTTCATGAATAAGGATCGCTCTAATCTACTTATTAATGGTGGATGGACAGGAATGACTGGATTAAGGAATCTTATTCTCACTTCTGGAACCTCGGGAGCAAAGATGGTTGATACAGGAAGCGATAATATTGTCGTTGGTTACAACGCAGCATCAAGTTCGGGTGGTAATCCTGGGAGAGGGCTTGCACGAAATGTTGCAATAGGTTCTGAAGCAGGAACATCGGATAACAATGGTTCCAGTTATTCAGATAGTGTCTATGTCGGCTATCGGGCTGGGTACTTGATTGGCTTTGGCTCAGGCCACCGAAACACCATGATTGGATCTTCCGCAGGAGCCACCGCTCCCCAAGGTGGAACCGATCACACACTGATTGGCTATGATGCTCAGAATGCAAGGTCTAATTTCTTCAATACGCTGTTAGGTTCGGGAACAAGAGCATATAATAGTTTCGGAGACCTTACAACAAATGGAGGTGGACAGAACTATATGACAGCCATTGGAGCAGGTGCAATAGTGCGCACACAAAATACTTTGGTGCTTGGTCGAGTTCTTAATGATCAGATTGTTGTTGGTGCAGAGAGTTGCAACTTTCAATTGCCTGGAACAACAGCTAACCTTGGATTTAACGGTTATAAATTTCAGGTTATCAAACCTGGAGGAGCGGCACTTGGAGTTTCAGGTTCTGCATCCTTTCGCGATGGGAATTTCTCAATTACTCTTGGTGAAGAAGGGAATGGTGCAGTAAAAAATTCATTTCGAATTAACAGTTATTTAAGCGGGTATGGAGGGTATGAATTTTTGTTGAGTTCAAGCAACATCAACGCAACACTTGAAATTACTGACTATCAATTTGGAGGCACCAAAACAGAAATGGTTAGAATATCGCCAGCGGGTTATGCCAATACTGCGATTCTTGTACGCCCAAATGATGTTTACAATACAGGATACGGCTACCGGTATATTCTTCAAGGAACAAATACAGGGCAACAAAGCAGATTTGTTTCTGCATTTCATGGTCAGATAAATTTACCCATAGATGATAGTTATCCAAATTATAATCGTGCTCAGATATATGCAGCCCTCGCAAGTGTAACGAATCATTTTGTAGATGGATTCTTTGCTGACGTAAGGGCGACCAATGCAAACGCTCAAGCATTTGCTTTTCGCTCTACTGGTAGTAGAATTTTCTTTGATGGTACGGGAATGGCTTTTACCGCACCAGTAACAACTATAAATACGGATGGCTCTGCTCATGCCGGAGCAAATGCATTGCTGCTTAATGGGAGCTACATAATTAGCGCAGCTTTGTATGTCGTTCCGCTTGGTTCTGAAAGAACAGGGATGATAATATCTCCAGGACAAACACAAGCCAATGGTTTGTTTATAAGTCCACAACAATCACTTGGCACTTATAACTATGATGGTTACCTCATGTGGCTTCAGTACAGCACAACAGGGAACAACATGATGGGAGGTACTACCAAGCCAATGCTCCTCATTCGAAAACACAATGCAATACTAAATGGGTTTGACCACACAGGCGCATTCCTAAGAATGGAAGAAAACATTGGTTCAACCGGGGCATTTGTAGAGGCTTTCAAGTATGACACAGTGAGCAATTCCTTGAAGTTAAAATTCTCAGTTAACAAAGACGGAGTTGTTTCACTTGGGCAAGTCACAATTGATCCTGCAAGTATCGCTGGGGTAGGAAGGCTATACTTCGTTGGTGAGGATCTCAAGTTTGTTACTCCATCAGGAGTAGTTAGAACAGTAAAATTTTAACATAGAATATTTATGAGTAGAAATTCAATCGTTGTGAATCTTCCAGAATTAGATTCAACAACCAACAAACGGAAAAAGGTTATTCATGACTACCTGATCATTAAGAGCAATCTGGAGATGAGACATGGAATAATCCTTGAATTCACAGAAGGAGACGGTAACCCAATAGTTCCAAGCAATGAACTTCAACGGCAACTATTCCTTCCCAAACAAATTACTAAGGAAACAGATGGGAAATTCACTAACCCATTAACTGGAATTGAAGTGAGTTCAGAAACACCAAATGCTATTACAGAACTTGAGTACTGGCAAAACATTGGACTGAATTCATTCCCAGGTATTAGCTCAATGACAAATGAAATCAGGGAAGCCTTGAAGGATATTAAAATCTCTGATTTGGTCTATTGGCTGATTGAGCAATCAATCTTAAAAGGAAACGCAGAAGGAAAATATTAAATCAGTATCACTCATGACAAACAAAGAAGCTTACAAACTTATTACGGCATTAATGGATACTCCAGCCCCAGCTGGAACGAAGTTAGAACACGCCAGAAACCAGACATTGAAAAACGCCTCGTCTTTTGTCGAGGCTTACAATGACAAACTGGAAGACCTCAACATTGATTATTGCAGTACGGATGACAAGGGCAACATTATCCGTGATACAAGAGGCCAGTATATTTTTACCAAAGACAACCAAAGGGCACTCTCTAAGGAACTTAAAAAGTTCATGGATAGCGAGTTGATTGTTCCTTTTGAAATCGTATCAACGACTGATAAAAAAGGTCTAAGCGATCCCCAGGTCGAATACCTGACCGAGGTAGGATTTATTCGTGGATTAATGACGGTGATTTAGGAAAGGCTATTATTTTTGCCCAAAATATTGATGTAGGAGCCCGAAAAGGAGTCATGCGAAAGCGTGGCTCCTTTTGTTTTAAGTATTATATTAAGTATTTATTCCGATGATATGACGCCAGAAGAAGAAATTCATGGGAACATTCAATCCTTAGTGGATGATTTGACAAAGATAACTGTGAGGATTGCCACTTGGGATGCTGGAGTTTTAAAAGGACGCAGTTCGGGATTTCTATATAAATCCCCCAATCACGATAGCCCGCTCGTAATTACAGCCGGTCATAACATGCCAGATGAAGGATCGTTCATTGAGACAAGAGTAAAAAATGACAATGGTGAAATGCTTCAAATAAATGCAGGAAAGTTTCAAGCCTTCTACAATAGGGATAAAATTGATGTTGCATTTAGTGAACTTCCAATGGACCTCTATAAAAAGGAAATAGCGCAATACGATGGGGTCGAACTTTTTCAATACTTCAGAGAATTCGTAAAAGCTATCCCCGGAGAAGCCTATAGTTTTGCTGTTATTAACAATTATGAATTTGTCAAGAGTGGCAATGGGTTTATTCTTCCAGTATACCTCTGCTACGAAATCGGATTAGAGTTAGTTGATCAGGATGAAAGCTTCAACTACTTTAAAACTTGTCGAAATTTTCAGGGTCATGAATACTATCAAGGAGCAAGTGGCTCTCCTATAATAGATCCCGAAGGTGCAGTAACTTCAATATTGGTAAGCGGTTTTGATGATATCGAGGTATTGAGAGGTTTTAGGCTCGACAATTTTGACTTCAAATCTGGGATAGCTAAAAAGTCCTAAAGTTCCAATTCCGAAAACTTTCGTAGATTTTCTATGAATTGGTTCGATATTCGTAACCTTGGGACTACTATTTATGTTTATGGTCTTTCCAACACGACCAACCGAGAAATCTATGTTGGTATTTCAAACGATGTGGAAAGGAGGCTTGGTGAACACAACAAAGGAAGTAATCGCTATACCAAGGCATTTGTTCCATGGAGAGTCATCTTCAAAGAACCACATCCCAATTATCAGTCTGCCCGCGTTCGTGAAAAATATTTCAAATCAGCTGCTGGTAAAAAGCATCTCCATAAAATCTTGGCTGAAACTTAGTACTTATACTTACTCCGATAATCTTTCGCCTCGCGGGTCATTTTTCCCCACTTTTTTTTAAGTCGCTTTTTATCTTCGGCACTAAGTTCAAAGCGCCTCTGCTCCTTGACTAATTTCAGGTAGCTTTCATAGACCTTGGGTTCCAACGCTCCGGAATCTACCGCCTCGATTACGGCACATCCCATTTCGTTCAAATGTTTGCAGTCCGAGAACCGGCAGTCTGCTGCAAATTTTTGAATGGCAGGAAACAGTTCATCGTGGGCGCCTTCTTCGAAGGTCAGACCGAACTCGCGCATCCCCGGAGTGTCGATCACCAGGCTGCCATTCGGCAATTGAAAAAGATCACGCGAAGTGGTGGTGTGTTTTCCCTTGTTGTTAAAATCACTCGTGGTATTAACCGCTTGCACGTTCGTATTCATCAACGAATTCAGGAGCGAGCTTTTGCCAACTCCGGAAGACCCGATGAGGATATACGTTTTGTTTCTCTCAAGCACCTGGGTTCGCAATTCATCAAGACCGGCCCCGGTGTAGGTGCTGCAAAAATAGACCGGGCAATCACGCTGCAGTTTTTTTACTTCGGAAACATAGACAGCCTGATCTTCAACGAGGTCGGCTTTATTTAAGACTACGATGGGTTGAATGTTGCAGGCAGCGAGTTGCACAAGGTACCGTTCCAGGCGCATGAGGTTAAAGTCACGGTCAAGACCCTGTACCAGTAAGGCGCCATCTATATTGGTTGCCAGTACTTGCCGTTCCATTTTTGCACCCGGGTTTTTGCGCGACAATTCATTTTTGCGTGGTAACACGTCAATGATGTAGCCCAGGGTGTCATACTCTTTAAGGGTAACCCAATCGCCAAGTTTTGGAATTTCTTCCGTAGGGGTTCCATGCAACAGTCTGCCCGAAAGCTCGGCCTCCCGTTCACCCTGTTCGGTAATAACATAATACTTAAATCCTTGTATGGAGATTACACGACCTATAATCAGGTCATCATGAATTTTTTCAGGTTGAAAGCGAGCGCTCCAGCCGTATTGTTCGAGTGAGATCATTTCTTTGAAATTTAATAATGGTATCTAAGAAGTATTGCCATTTTGACGAAAGCACAACCCTGATCGTATTGTTGCGATCTCAGGGAAAACGGATTACAGACTTGAATTCAAACGAAAGGTCTGTAATCAGGCGGCCGCATTATCGGCCTGGCAATATGTAGAAATGATGTTTTTCATACCGAATCAAAGATAGTGAATTGTTGGAAAGCTGGCGCGATGGCTAGGCTCCGTTGTTTGATTTTCGTAAGTATCGCATTGATTTTTGTTTATTTTATGAATATTTAACTGTGTTATTTGTATAAATATTCAACCTAATAAACCATGCACTTATACCCTAACAGGCTATCATCACGATGGGTAGCTGCTATCGTTGTTGTACTAAGCGCGAATTTTGAGGCGTTTAGTCAGGGGAAGGATAGTACTTTCTATTTTCATGCCGACTTAAGTGTAACTAACAACGGGTTCTCGATCGTGCCGGCTTTTACGTTGGGCGATCCTGCCGCTTTCCTGGATCTGCGAATAGGCAACAAGCGTCTGAGCTTTGAGCCACAGTTTCGTTATGCACTGGAAGGTCGCCCCTGGTCGTTCATTTTTATTTATCGATACAAAGCAATTATAAAACCTAAATTTCAATTGACTTTCGGAGGTCATCTTCCCGGATTGAACTTTATTACCCTCCCTGTAACCATAAATGGAGTGGAAGATAACCTATCAGTAATGAGGCGATTTCTGGCTGCGGAAATTATCCCTACTTATAAAATTACAAACAAGATCAGTGTAGGTTTATATTATTTGCGTGGCCATGCTTTTCAAAAGCAAGGACCACAGAATACCAACTTCTTGTCACTGCAAGGCAACTTCACCAAAATCAAATTAGTTGGAAAGACATATTTTAGTTTTAACCCGCAGGTGTTTTATCTGAAAGTAGATGCCGATGATGGGTTTTATGTAAATGCTACTACTACCTTTGGTGTCCAAAATTTTCCAATAACCATTTCCAGTATTGTTAATAAAGCGATTGAATCAGAAATACCGTCTAAAGATTTTGATTGGAATGTGAGCTTGATTTATACGTTCGATAGAAATTTCATGATCAAACAAGTAAATTAAAAGTGTGCAGATCGATTGAAAAGGCTCGGATAAAATACTGAATGCAAGTAAAACAGTCTGTATAATAGATATCGTGTAATGATGGACGGGATTGAAACACTGGAGGAATTCTATAAACGAAAGTTTGATTGGTTGCCGGAAAATGTTCGTGGCGACATAGGGCATTTTAACCTTTTCCAACTTCAACCATTACAACCCGGGCAACCGGCAAGCATTCCTTATCGCAGACGGGATTTTTATAAGATCATGTTGGTTAAAGGGGGCAGTCGCGTGCATTATGCCGATAAGGTGGTGCAGGTGAAAAAGCAGGCGTTATCTTTTTCCAATCCACTTATCCCATATAAATGGGAGCATCTCGATCAGATTCGTGAAGGAGTATATTGCATTTTCAATCAGCAACTCTTTCATCAGTTTGGTCAATTGAATCAGTATGAAGTATTCCAGCCTAAGGGTGCGCACATCTTCGAACTCACGGATGAGGAAGCCAGGCATGTAAGCGACATTTTTGAGCGGATGTCGAAAGAGTTTAACTCGGATTATAAATACAAGTATGATGTGATTCGAACTACAATTTTTGAGTTGTTGCATTTTGCGATGAAGATGCAACCCTCGGATAACCTGGTTCAGCAGCCCATTAACGCTGCCCAGCGCATCTCGGCCTTGTTTCTTGAACTCCTGGAACGTCAGTTTCCAATTGATGATTCACATCCCTCTGTGCAGTTACGGGCAGCCTCTGATTTTGCCGACCGATTGAATGTGCACGTGAATCATCTGAACCGGGCCGTGAAGGAGATCACGCAGAAGACCACCACCCAGCTTATTGCTGAACGCATTCTTCAGGAAGCAAAAATCCTGTTGCGTCATAGTTCATGGAATGTATCAGAAATCGGACACGCCCTCGGATTTGCAGAAATGACCCATTTCAATAACTTCTTTAAAAAGCATGTTAAAACAAGTCCATTGAAATTCAGGAATGTTTGATGACAAAACTATTTCGCTTTCAATTCATCGAGCTGTAATCATTTGATGTAAACCCACCTTTTGTTTAATACGAGAGACCTATAATTCTGACTATTTATTAATGGTTTGATTTTGTATTCCCTACCCGCTTACTTAACTTTCCTCCTTCAGGTCATAGTTGAAAAAGCGTTATAAGATATCATTGGTGATTCTGCTATTGGTTATAGCTGCAGTAATTATCATTAACTATCAGGCTAAACGCATCGTGATTGGCCTGATGGAATCCAGTTCAGACAATCGCATTGAAGTCAGTATCGGTCGGCTTAATATTCAGCCCGTCACCAGTAGTATTAATCTCAAAGAGGTAACGATATTGGTAAGGGATAATAATTCGGCAAGTTTCAGGAAGTTAAAAGTCGACAAGATTTTCCTGGATGTCGTCTCCTTGTGGGATTTCTTTACTGGCGGCACCTTGGTTATCGAGAAGTTTGAATGTGAAGGGGCCGATCTCAACGTTTATAACCAGGCCACCACCGACACCACAAAGCATTCGTTTAATCTGCAATCGATTATTCATCGTATAAAATCGGATGCCATTCGGTTTCGGATACAAGATATTGTATTCCGCGATTTGAGCCTGACATTTAGCAAAGACAGCGCCCGGGCACCCACTACGATAAAGCACATTAACGCCCGTGCGCAGGATTTGTACCTGAGTGCAGACTCCTTACTTAGAAAAAAACCAACGATTGAGTTCTCCCTCCCCAAACAAATAATCACCTTACCCAGCCAACTGTCTTTGGGTTTTGACAGTCTTTATTTCAGTACGACAGATAATTCCATTCAGTTCAATAATCTTGAGTTAAACTCACCGCCTGCGGAAGCGCGGAATTCCTATCGCATGCATTCTGATAAAGTAAGACTGGCACATGTTAGTTTTGAAACATTGTACACAAAAGGTGCTCTTGTAATTGATTCCATCGTTCTCGGTAAAACAGTCATTGCAGTGGATTGGATGATTGCTCAATCGAAAAAAGCAAAGGGCGAACAACAGGAGATACCCGCACTACCGGACATGGATATCCGCAGTATCGAGTTTAGTGAAATAGCATCTTATATCATAATAAGAAATGATTCACTTAAAAATACATTTAAAGTGGAGCATGCCGCTTTAACGATTGACAGATTCAAGCATCGACCGGATTCGTCTCACATAATTTATTCTCCTTACTACAATTTGCTAATCACGCAGTATTCTACTTTTCTGGGTAAAAATCATGCTGCCATCAGTTTCGATACCATTCAGATTCAAAAACACACGCTGTCGCTCCTGAATTTTATTTATAGTACGGAGAAGCAAAGAAAACCCCTTATTCAAGCTCCAAGATTTGAACTGAGAGAGGTTGATTGGTATGAACTTTTGGTGAATCGAAGACTGGTGGCCGGTGAAGCCTCTGTGTTTAACCCTACCATCATTACCACCCTAAAACCAAAAGTAAACGAAGAAGCTAAACCTATTGATAGCTTTGAACTAATTGCTTCCCTGAACGAAATTTTACAGGTTGATTTATTCACCTTACAGAATGCTACCGCATTTGTTACAGTTGCTGATAAACATGCAGATATCACATTACGTGGCTTTAATACCACCGTGTTGGTGAAGGACTTAATTAACTCAGGTAGCGTAAATGATGGGTTGGATGCTCTGAGGGATTTATCATTTAGAATCTTGTATGTTACTAATCCGGATTTTAATGCCCGTATTGAGAATTTCAGATTTGGTGACCGGACTTCTGTAATTGGAAATTTGAATTATCAGGCTAAAACTAATCTTGCCCTGGACCTTGCAGGTTTGAGGCTGGGTAAAATCAGTTGGAGTGAATCCAAAAATAATCTTACCCTTAATGGGTTGGGCTGGCAAAGTCTGAACGTAGAAGTGGATGCGGCTCATAAACAAGGGTCGCAAAAAGAGACCACCAGTGTCAGGAATATGGCAATTCAGATTAGTAACATCCGGGGCGGACATTCGAGTGTTTCTTATCGTAACGAAGAGCTTAGGCTCCAAACGTATTTGGAACAAATTAACCTAAATGAATTGAATTTTGAGGATAGCCTTTCAGTGGAAGGTATTGATATAAAGGGTAAATCGTTGGCACTTGACTCAAAACTCTCTACAATCAGAGTAGGGGACTTTTCTTTTAACGATCAAAGGGGAACCCTCAGCAATATTCAATTTAATCGTAATGAGATCGATAAGATTAATCTATTAGTCGGGAAAGTTTCATTCGAAGCTACCCTTCCTGATTTTGCACGGCAGAAATTTGTATTGACTAAGCTTGCGGTAGATAAAATAAAGATGAAGTTCACTAAGCAGGATAGCGCACAATTTGTAAATCTTGATTTGGAAAGTGATCTGTATGCGACAGACCTTACATACCAACAAAAGAATTTTTCTGTTGGAACTGTTTCATTAAATGTTGGCCCCTTTGATCTACTGAATGAAAAGTGGGGGAATGAGACCACGGAGACTACTGAATTAGGTGCGCGGAACCTAAGGAACACATTGGATACGCTCATGCAAACCAGGTATGCTATTAAGGGTATGAAAAAATCCGAAAAGGAGTTAAGGGTATACACAGCTAACCCTGATACAGCTTTTTCTAAAAAGACAATTCGGGTATATAGTGGTTTGGGCGGAATTAAATTGAATGTAGTCAATATTAAATCCTCTAAACGAGACTCAGCCATGCAGGTAACTGCAGCTGTAAATTCAATAGTATTTAACGAGGTAGGTATAACCACAGACAAACTTACTGCACAGCTTGGGAATGGGTCATTAAATAATTTTTATATTAATTCAGATCATCTGAAAGCTCCGTGGAAATTATTGGAAGATAACCATCCCACCTTTGCCATCGATAATATGAAAGCAAAAATTGAGACGAATGGTAATCTGATTCAATTCGATCGGCTGGATTATAATCCAACGCTCACCTCGGGTCAGGTGCGGCAATTTGAATTTCGCCCTCTAAAAAACAGGCAGCAATTTTTAGAAGACAGGTTTTATCAGACCACTTATATGCATGCCAGGATTGAATCTATTGCTTTTAATAGGCTTGATGTTAAGAAATTCTTAAGCGATACGGCTTTCCAGGTGTCATCCATTCATGTTGAATCACCCACTCTTGATCTTGGTCGAGATAAAACTCATCCCTTCTTTGCAACTGCCATTAAGCCATTGCCAACCAATGCATTTCAAAAGCTAAAAGTAAAATTCAAAATTGATACCCTTAAGGTTTCCGATGGTAACATTGCATATACCGAGAAGTCAAGAATTACCGGGCAGGAGGGTGTTTTGAACTTTAGCAAAATGGATGCTTTGGTACGCAATGTGAAAAACATTGATTTGAATTTAAATGATTCTTTGCGAATCAAGGCCAGCACATTATTTATGGACAGCGCTCGCGTAAATCTTCGTGTACGGGAGTCGTATCGTGATACCTTAGGTGGGTTCTTGCTTACTACTGAGGTCAGTCCGTTCAATACCTCGATACTGAACAAGGCCCTGATCCCGTTGGTATCCGTTGATTTTAAGGCGGGACAGGTAGACACCTTATATATGCGTGCTGTAGGTCGTGAATACTTGTCGCTTGGTTCTATGAAATTTTTGTATCATGATTTGAAAGTGGAGTTTCTGGACAAGAATGATACCTCCCGCCATTCGGTAAAAAATCAACTTCTGAAGTTTGCGGCTAACGCCTTCGTTATCCGAACCAATAATAGCAAGCGTACGGGCGAAGTGTATTATGAGCGAGATCGCAACCGCGCAGTATTTCAATATTGGGTGAAGATGATTTTAAGTGGTGTAACTACGAGTGTGGGTGCGAAATCCAACAAGAAACAAATCAAAAAGTACATGAAGGAATTGAATCAAAAGAACCTGCCGCCCATTGAGGGTAAATTTGATTTGTAGGGGGAATGAATTCCTGATAAGCAGAATAAACAACTGTCCATTTGTTTGAATTTCGTAAGTAGTTGTTTGCTTTGGGTTGTCTTTAAACTTGGTTAGTCATTTACCTTTGTTTCATAAATAAAGTGCCTCAGGAGGACAACATTCATTATGAAAAAACGCAAACTTGGACGCAACGGTCTTGAAGTGTCAGAAATAGGATTGGGCTGTATGGGCCTTAGCTTTGGCTATGGACCAGAAACTGATAAGCAGGATGCCATCAAACTGATTCGAAGGGCATTTGAACTTGGTGTTACTTTCTTCGACAGTGCGGAGGCATATGGACCGTACAAGAATGAAGAACTGCTTGGAGAAGCGCTTGCTCCGATCCGTGATCAGGTTGTTATCGCAACGAAATTCGGGTTTGAACAGGGCCTGACTGCATTGGGCATGAACAGCAAGCCGGAGAATATCAGAAATGTTACGGAAGCTGCATTGAAGCGATTAAGAACCGATCGCATCGACCTGTTGTATCAGCATCGGGTTGACCCGAATGTTCCGATTGAAGACGTTGCTGAAACCGTGAAGCAACTGATCAAGGAGGGTAAAGTAAAGCATTTCGGTCTTTCAGAAGCCGGAGCGCAAACAATAAGACGGGCACATGCCGTATTGCCTGTATCGGCTTTACAGAGCGAATACTCTTTGTGGTGGCGCGAACCAGAAAAAGAAATTCTGCCAACCCTGGAAGAACTTGGAATCGGGTTTGTACCATTTAGTCCGCTGGGCAAAGGTTTTCTTACCGGTGCCATTAATGAAAATACCACGTTTGATAAAACCGATTTTCGCAATGTTGTTCCCCGCTTCGCAGAGGAGAATAGAAAAGCCAATCAGGTGGTAGTGGATAAGCTTAATGAATTTGCAAAAAGGAAAAACTCAACCAATGCTCAGGTAGCACTTGCCTGGGTGCTGGCGCAAAAGCCATGGATCGTTCCTATTCCCGGAACCACCAAGATTCACCGGCTCGAAGAAAACCTGAAAGCTGAACAACTTACATTGACACCGGATGATTTGCTTGAGATAGAAAGTGCATTCGCTGGAATAGAAGTACAGGGAGCACGATATCCGGCTGCACTTGCACAGCGGGTTGGCAAGTAGATCATCTTTATCGAAATAAGTTCAAAATGAATAACCTGCTTCTTGCGCTGTCGCTAATGTTTTTTACTATGAGTGTAGATAGCCAGGTTGCTAAAACTAGAAAAATGAAAAACGTATTGGTCATAGGGGCAAGTGGAAGCCTTGCCAAATATGTCATAGACACCCTGCAAAATGTACCTGATATCCATCTTACACTCTTGTTAAGAGATAAGAGCAGGATAGCCAATGATACAACCAATTGTACAGTAATGCAGGCCGATGTGATGGATTATGGAAAGCTAAAAATGGCCGTTGCAGATCAGGATATTGTGTACATCAATCTTGCAGGCGATTTGGAAGCCATGGCAAAGAATATTGTAAAAGCGATGCAGGAGCAACATGTGAAAAGAGTAATAGCCATCAGTTCCATCGGTATTTACACTACCCCGTTGAAGCCTGTTTTGGTCCCTTATAGAAAATTGGCTGATGTGATTGAAAGTTCTGGATTGGATTATACTATTCTCCGGCCCGATTGGTTTACCAATGCGAATGAAGTGAATTATGCCATTACGAAGAAAGGCACACCCGAAACAGGTACAGCCGTTTCAAGGAAAAGTATTGCGGCCTTTATTGCCGCCATTATTCAAAATCCCGATTTGCACAAAAATGAAAACCTGGGGATCAGTAAACCCAATTAACAGGCATTGCTGAATGACTAACTGAAAAATGGATACACCTCAGATTAAACAATTTCTCAACCATTAAACTTATCCGGTATGATACACAACCAAGATTCACAAAGCAACGATCTTCAAAGTACGAAGAACCTGGAGCGCAGAAACTTCTTGAAGTTGGGCGCCACGTTAGGCGCGGCCCTGGTAGCCGCTCCTGCTTTAGGTAGTAATTCGACTCAAGTAATAAATAGACCTGCTGCGATTACTAAATATCGCACGCTAGGTTCAGGAAAACACAGCTTAAAAGTATCGACATTGGGATTTGGCTGCATGGGCATGAGCTATCACAGGAGCTTTGTTCCCGATAAAAACGCGATGATTGCATTACTTCGTAAAGCTCCCGATCTCGGCATTAACTTTTTTGACACGGCCGAAGCATATGGTCCTTTAGTCAATGAAGAACTGGTTGGCGAAGCATTGGCTCCGTTCCGTAAGGACATCATCATCGCTACCAAATTCGGATTTAAAGAAGGTAAACCGAGTCTTGGATTAGACAGCCGGCCGGAACGAATCAGACAAGTTGTTGAACATTCGCTAAAAAGTTTACGCACAGATTATATCGATTTGCTGTACCAACATCGGGTAGATCCCAACATTCCTATGGAAGATGTAGCCGGTACGGTAAAAGACCTGATTAAAGAAGGCAAAGTAAAAAACTTTGGGATGAGTGAAGCCAACGGTGAGAACATTCGGAAGGCTCACGCTGTTCAGCCACTTACTGCTTTGCAAAGCGAATATTCGTTAATGACCCGCCAACCCGAAACCGATGTGATTAAAGTGTGTGAAGAGCTGGGTATTGGTTTTGTACCATACAGTCCATTAAGTCGCGGATTACTTTCAGGGTACATAAATGAACGCACGAAGTACAACGCAAATAATGATAACCGGCAATCATTGCCACGGTATCAAAAAGAGAACCTCATCGCTAACTGGCCCTTGATTGAAATGTTAAAGGAATTTAGCGATCACAGAGGATTAACGGTGGCTCAGGTTGCATTAGCCTGGCTGCTGGCACAAAAGCCATTCATTGTTCCTATTCCGGGAACCACCAAGCTGGCACATTTGCAGGAAAACATGTGGGCGGCTGATTATGAATTTGGTGCCGATGAATTAAAAAAACTCACTGACGATATTAATAAGATAAAAATTGTAGGCGAGCGCTATACTGGTTTGGCCGCAGAGCAAACAAAAAAGTAATAACGGTCCATTGAAGTTTAATGCAGGGATGTATTCATTTGGTGTTAAGCTCCTGCCGTACTATTAATTTGTTATTTCTTAAATCGATACAGATACGGTGCCTTATTTTGTGCACCCGTAAACTTCTTTTCAAGCCTTTCCAGGACATTGAGATCAAGGATTTTTTTCTGAAAATTATTTATGGCAAATGGCTTTTCATAAACAGCCTCGTATAATTCTTGTACTTCTTTCATGGTAAAAGTGTCAGGAAGCAGCTTAAAACCGATTAGTTTCTGGTCGAGATTCTGACGAAGGGCTTCAAGGGCAACGGCCACAATCTCATTATGGTCATACGTCATTTTAGGAAGATCATGTACACTTCGCCATTCAAGATATTCGTCAAATTCAGTTTTTTGTGGATTCACTTTATTGATGTCAACGAGCGCATAATAACCAATGCAAACAAATCGGCTTGTCATCCATTCTATTGTTTCTGAGTTGAATCGCTCCTTATCATATTTTCTAAGTTCCCGCTTCATCACATCCTTCAAAGCATGATGGATGATTCGATTTTCATCACCAAACACCCGGAATTGTTCCAGGTAGATATCTTTCAAATTGGTTCTCTCCCTTAATATTCTGCCGGCAGCCTTATCTGTACCCTCTGACTTCAAAATATATCCGCCCGGTAAATTCCATAAGTTTTTTCCGAATTTGAACTTAGAGATCAACACATTCAGTTTTTTTTCCTTGAAACCGAAGATCACGCAATCAATGGAAAGGTGAGGCAGATATCTTTTGTGATCAGAATACTTCATTACGGATGGCCCTTTTTTTAACTAATTCTATGCAACTATTAACAAGCCGAACTCCTCTAAAGTAGCGGTTTTAAAGACATCTAATTTAAATACAAGCCTAAATATCAACATTTATTATCTTTTTTTTAGAAAATAGAAAAAGAATTCTATATTTATTGAAGTTTAGCGAAGATCGCACGGCATAAATTATTTACTGAACTCTAAAAAGTCTAGTTATGAAGCAATTATTTCATGTTCAAAAATTACTTAATGGGACGAAAGTCGTCTGCCTAGTTGTTCTGTTTCTTCAATCTTCGTTAACTTCAACGGCTCATGTCTTGCCCGACACCACAAGCCATATCCTGACGTTGGATATAACGACAGGAAAAATTGATACCATTACTTCTATAAAAGCACATTTTGAGGCTCCTAACTGGCATCGTAATAATTACCTTATTCTAAATAGCAAAGGAAAGCTATATACCCTGGACTTATCCACTAGAAAAACAAGTGCCCTCAATACAGGTTCTGCTAATCAAAGTAACAACGATCATGGCATTTCGCCAGATAGCAAATGGTTAGTCATCAGTAACAATGATAAAACTGATCCATCGCCCAAGCCCTATAAGTCCGCAATTTATATACTACCCATAGCGGGAGGCGAACCCAGACGAGTCACCCCTGAAGTTCCTTCCTTCTGGCATGGTTGGAGTCCGGATGGTAAAACATTGGCTTATTGTGCTGAACGCAACGGTAATTTTGATATTTATACCATTGATGTGAATGGAGGTGCCGAAACGAGATTGACAGACACGAAGGACCTGGATGATGGACCCGATTATTCACCCGATGGAAAATACATCTACTTCAATTCTTATCGCACAGGACACATGCAGATCTGGCGAATGAACGCAGATGGCACTAAACCGGAACAAGTAACATTTGATGAAAATTCAAATTGGTTCGCGCATCCCTCTCCGGATAATAAATGGATAGTTTATATCGCCTATACCTCTGATGAAAAGCAAAGTCATTTATTCGGAAAGAATGTTAAACTCCGTTTAATGAATCTTAAAACCAAAGCAATCAAAGACATTACACCCGTATTTTATGGCGGCCAGGGTACGATCAATGTTCCCTCCTGGAGTCCGGATAGTAAGAAGATTGCCTTCGTCAGCTATTCAGTTAACTAAGTAATTCATCTAAAAAATAATGCTATATGAAAAACGATACATCAAGCTCCAGAAGAAAATTCTTACAAAAAATAGGAGCAACCGGTTTAATGATCGGTGCTTCTCCCTTGTCATCGCTGGCATCGGTAGCCAAAGCAGAGGAACGCATCTTAAATTATGAAAAGAAAACTTCGCCTGCAGACAAAATCCGATTAGGAGTCATTGGCTATGGGGTGCAAGGCCATTTTGATTTAGGCACTGCACTCAAAGTACCTGGCGTAGAATTAGCAGGAATTTGCGACTTGTATACAGGCAGACTGGAGAATGCAAAAGAATTACATGGCAAAGATCTGTTCACGACTAGCAACTATCAGGACCTATTGGATAGAAAAGATATTGATGCCATATTTATTTGCACGACCGATGTGTGGCATGCCCGTATCGCACTCGATGCATTGGCGAAAGGCAAACATGTGTATTGTGAAAAGCCAATGGTTTATAAAATCAGCGAGGGGTATCCTGTGATGCAGGCAGCAAAGAAATCAGGTAAAGTATTTCAGGTGGGTAGTCAGCGGGTAAGCAGCATTGGATATGCGAAAGCGAAGGAGCTATTGGCCGCTGGCGAGATAGGAAAACTCAATATGGTAAATGCTGTCTATGATCGGCAAAGTTCTATCGGAGCATGGGAATATACTATTCCAAAAGATGCGAGCGCATTGACTACCAACTGGGATATGTTTATCGAAGCCACGGAAAAGATGGCATTTGACGCCAAAAAGTTTTTCTGGTGGAGAGCCTTCAAAGAAGTAGGTACAGGTGTGGCCGGTGATTTGTTTATCCATTTGCTTAGTGGATCTCATTTCATCACAAACTCGAAGGGACCTGAAAGTATTTTTAGTACGGGCCAATTCAGTTACTGGAAAGATGGCCGCAATTTGCCCGATGTAATGTCTGGCGTAATGCAATATCCCGACAGCAAAGAACACAGTGCATTTCAAATGACCTTACAGGTGAACTTCATCAGTGGAACGGGTGGGCAGGAAATCATTCGCCTGATCGGTTCGGAAGGAGTGATCGAAGTAAACGGCAATAGTATTACGGTAAAACATAGTCTGATGCCGGAAGCGCCTGGATTTGGTGGCTATGATTCCCTGTTTACTTTTTCAAAGAGTATGCAGGCAGAAATGCAGAAAGAATATGATGCAAAGTGGACACCCGAACAAAGAAAAAGGAAGACAAAAGAAGATATCATTTTTAAAGCCCCTAACGGGTATGATGACCATTTAGATCACATCACCAACTTTTTTGATGCCGTTAGAGCAGGCAAACAGGTAGTGGAAGATGCTGAGTTTGGATTTAGAGCCGTAGCACCGGCATTGGCTTGTAACGAAAGCTACCTTTCCAAACAAATTGTAAAGTGGGATCCGGTTGAAATGAAATTGAAATAGCCCTTGTTGTTGTGGGTGAAGAACACCCCGAACGATAAGTAAACTGTTATTGTCGGAGAGGAATTCCGACAATAACGACAGAGTTAATTCATCGAACTCCGATACTCCTGCGGTGTCATCCCAACACTTTGTTTGAACACCCGGCTAAAATGCTGGGGATATTTGAATCCTAATCCGTAAGCCACTTCACTTACGGATTTCTTCGTGTCAAAGATTCTTTCTTTCGCCACATCAATCAGTTTAAGCTGTATGAATTCGTGCGCAGACTTACCGGTTTCTTTTTTAATCAGGTCGCCAAAATAATTAGGAGAAAGATTAAGTTCACTGGCACACCAGGCAACTGATGGCAATCCTACCGTCTGTGGTTTATCGGATGCGAAGAAATTGTTGAGTAGTGTTTCAAATTTCTCAAGAATTCCCTTCACCGTATTTTCACGGGTGATGAACTGGCGATCATAAAAGCGCACGCAATAATTGAGAAATAGTTCAATATTGGTTACAATCAATTTCTTGCTGTGCTTGTCGACTGCATGCTCCAGTTCATAGTTGATTTTTGAAAAGCAGTCGAGAATAATTTGCCGCTCGCGTTCGGACAGGTGTAAGGCTTCATTGGTGCTGTAAGAAAAAAATGAATACTCGTTCATGTGTCGCCCAAGCGAGGTGCCTCTAATAAAGTCTGCATGAAATACCAGGGCAAGACCTTTGGGCTGGTAATACTCATCCCCGTGTGAACCGATTACCTGGCCGGGTGCTAAAAAAACCAGCGTTCCTTCCTCGTAGTCGTAATTACTTATCCCGTATTTCAGGTCACCACATTTAATTTCCTTTAAGAAAACGGTATAAAAATTATAGCTCATGCGCCTTAACCTCCTGGGTTCAGCCTTCGAAAGATCCACTACACTGACCAGCGGATGAAGTGTAGAGTTTTTATTGAATGCATTGTATTGACCTACGGTATCAAATGTTAAGATCTCTTCCATAAGATTTCGAATTAGTACCTCAAAATTAAGCCTTATTGGATCGATTCCTCATCGAAATCGTGCAATCAGTGAATTTGGTAGGTAAACCTGTAATCTGTATAAGTCCCCATTGGGATTATGACATCACCTTTGTAGGGTAAATAGATCGGAATATCAATACCTGAGGAATTTAATATGAAAACTAAAAGCAATTTTTTAACAGTTATGGTTTTATCAACAAGCATCCTTGTATCCGCTCAAACTAAGCCTACCAAGCCTTTTGGCCTGGTTTATCAGAATGCCATTACAAAAAATGTGGTTGGAGAAGTGAACATTCATCCGGTAACCTATAAACTGAATGGCATTGAAATCGCTGCCAATATCTATACGCCTGCCAACTATGATCCGGCAAAGACTTATCCGGCAGTGGTGGTAGCACACCCGAATGGTGGTGTTAAAGAACAGGTAGCAGGATTGTATGCACAGCGTTTAGCAGAATCAGGCTACATCGCCATTGCTGCCGATGCTGCTTATCAGGGAGCAAGCGGTGGACAGCCACGCAACATAGATAAGCCTGCCTTTCGCATCGAAGACATTCGTGGGATGGCAGATTATATCACCTGCTATAAAGGAGTAGATGCGAGCCGACTGGGCTTATTAGGTATCTGCGGTGGCGGAGGTTATTCATTAAAGGCAGCGCAAACCGACAAACGCTTTCAGGCGGTGGCTACGCTGAGTATGTTTAATTCCGGTGTAGTAAGACGCAATGGATTCAAAGATTCTGGATTGTCAACCATTCAGCAACGTTTACAGCAAGCCACCGAAGCACGCGCACAGGAAGCAGCCGGAGGGAAAATACTTTATGCTGCGGATACAGAAATAACCGATGAAATGGCAGATAAAATGCCGTATGATTTGTATCGTGAAGGTCACTATTATTATAACAGAACGCATGCACATCCCAATTCTACATTCCGATACACCATGAGCAGCCTGCTCGACTTGATGGAATTTGATGCAGCCACCAACATGGATTTAATTAATCAGCCCTTGCTGATGATTGCAGGAAGTAAAGCGGATAGTTTTTACATGACCGACCAGGCATTCAACCTGGCTACCGGAACCAAACAGAAAGAGTTATTCCTGATTCAGGGCGCTACGCACATTCAAACGTATTACGTTCCTGAGTATGTGACGCAGGCGATAAATAAACTCAATGAGTTCTTTGGAAAAAATTTACAGCAGAAAGTTAACCTCAATTAAAAGCAGAAATATGAAAACAATCATTCTCGCATTATTCACTATTGTAATCAGTGTCCAAACCTTCGCACAAAATTCTGCAGTTGAACAGGAGCTCATTGCACTCTCGAAAGACAAATGGCAATGGATGGCCGACAAGAATATAGAAAAGCTTGCTCCGCTTTTTCATGATGAGTCAAAATTTGTACACATGAGTGGCACGTGGAAAAAAGACGAGGAACTGGAGATCATCAAAACAGGAAGTATCTGGTATAAGAAGGCGGATGTGAAAGATGTAGCAGTGGAACTTTTTGACAAGACTGCCATTGTCTGGAGTCGTATTACACTGACGGCTTTCGTTCGGGGCAGCGATGTAGTGACCGAGTTTACGGTTACCGAAGTCTATCAAAAAGAAAAGAAAAGCTGGAAATTATTAGCGTTGACCTTTAGCAGCGTGCGCGACACCCATGTGATTAAACATTAATGAAACTTAATGACTCCCGTTAATTAATTTTCTTGGATGACACAAGCGCTATTGACATTTGTTCTTTTGTTCTCTACCTGCTCTCCTGCTGATGTTGATGATCGCGGTACTTCAACCCATTCAACGGTAGATCCAGACAAAGTATTGATTGTGTACTTGTCACGCACGAACAACACAAAGGCCATTGCAGAAATCATTCAGAAAAATGTAGGCGGAAGATTGGTAGCGCTGGAGTTGGAGACCCCTTATCCGGAAAACTACAAAGCCATTGTTGATCAGGTTGTCCATGAGAATGCAACCGGATTCTTGCCTCCGCTAAAAACGAAAATTGACAGCATTGAAAAATACGATGTCATTTTTGTGGGTTTCCCCACCTGGGGCATGCAGCTGCCTCCACCCATGAAAAGCTTTTTAAATCAATATGATCTGCGTGGAAAAACCATTGTGCCATTTAACACACATGCGGGCTATGGAGCCGGAAGCAGTTTTGAAACTATAAAAAAGCTATGCCCCAGGAGCACTATCTTAGTTGGGTTTTCAATCAAAGGTGGAGTGGAAAGAGACGGAATCTATTTTGTGATGGAAGGTGAAAAAGAAAAGCAGGCACAGATTGAAGTAAAGGAGTGGTTGAGGAAACTCAGCCTGCTGAAATAAATGAGATTACAAAGACAGAATGATGAAATCAATAATCTTAAAATCGCTTGTCCTCTTAATCGTGGCCGCTAGTTGCACTTCTGCAAAAACGGTAGCAAAAAAAATAAACGGTACGGAGACGTTGAGTAGCAAAGAACAAAGCCTGGTCACGATTGCAGCGCTCACTGCGAATGGCGACCTGACCAAATTAGCCAACGCATTGCATGCAGGCTTAGATGCCGGACTCACCATCAATGAAATTAAAGAAGCCATTGTTCATGCCTATGCGTATTGCGGATTTCCAAGAAGCATCAGAGGCTTGCAAACATTCATGACGGTGCTTGATGACAGAAAGGCCAAAGGCATAAACGATGTCATTGGAAAAGAACCTTCACCGATTAGTAATGAAGGAAGTAAATATGAACGCGGTAAAAAAGTACTCGCTGAACTCACCAAAGCGCCACAACCAGCAGCCTTAACGGGATATGGAGCCTTTGCTCCGGTGATAGACACTTTTCTGAAAGAGCATTTGTTTGCAGACATTTTTGAACGAGATGTGTTGACCTATGCGCAGCGTGAACTGGTAACCATCTCGATCATAAGTTCCATTGGTGGCGCAGAGCCAATGCTTCGATCACATTTGTTAATCTGTTTAAATGTGGGCATTACGCCTGATCAATTAAATCATTTCGTAAGTATCATTGAACCGGCTGTTGGCAAGGAAAAAGCGGATGCAGCCAGTGCAGTAGTAAAGGAAGTGTTGCAAAGCAGATCCAAAAAGTAATTTACAAACAAGAAGCCGCATGAAGCACGTAACACCTTCAAGACTCACATTATTTGCAGCGATAATTTTTATGGGTGCAACCATCAGCATCATGTCATGCACCGATTCGCAAAATCAGGAATCTGGTAAATCGGAAGTAAATATCAACCTGCTTTTTCCGCAAGGAGAAAAAATCACCAATAATAATTTTACCGGAACCGCCTATCTGAAAATGCTCATTGAAGCGGACAGTATCAATCCTACTGCTGTTGGTAACGTCACGTTTGAACCTGGAGCCAGAACAAAATGGCATTTGCATCCCGGTGGACAAATATTGTTAGTGACTGATGGAGTTGGTTATTACCAGGAAAAAGGTCAATCCAAAAAAATACTTCGCAAAGGGGATGTAATTAAATGTCCACCGAATACTCCTCATTGGCATGGAGCCAGTGCGGATACGGCTTTCGTTCAGGTGGCAGTCACCAATAATCACCTCGGGGCAACGGTTTGGATGGAGGCAGTAACAGATGAAGAATATCATGCTACAGTAAAACAGTAATCCATTGTAAAAAAGAACAAACCACACTTGATAAGAATTATGAAACACAATCAAACACACCGTGTATTATTAGCAGCCACGTTGATGCTGAG
This sequence comes from Cyclobacteriaceae bacterium, assembly GCA_044229915.1. Lineage (GTDB taxonomy): Bacteria > Bacteroidota > Bacteroidia > Cytophagales > Cyclobacteriaceae > ELB16-189. The sequence continues at coordinate 105,304 of JBGASB010000011.1, read as the reverse complement.
TATTTCCTTCGTGTATGCACAGAAGAAAACCATCGTCATTCAGGAACAAGGTAGCTTCGCTGTAGGTGGATCAGTGATCACAAATCCGGGAACCTTTGATCCCATCAAGCGCACTCCGGAAGGTCAGACTTTTCATGGCGACCATGCGTATGTGTTTTATCAGATACCCGTAAAAGCAAAAAAACTTCCGCTTATCTTCTGGCACGGCATTGGTCAGTTTTCAAAAACATGGGAGACTACTCCTGACGGTCGTGAAGGGTATCAGAATATATTTTTAAGACGAGGTTTTGGTGTATATCTCATCGACCAGCCCAGACGCGGAAATGCAGGACGCAGCACAGTGGAAACAACCATCACTCCTATTCCGGATGAACAAACCTGGTTTGGAACTTTTCGCGTGGGGATATGGCCAGACTATTTTCCGGGAGTACAATTCGCAAAAGATACGGAAACACTCAATCAATATTTCCGTTCGATGACTCCCAACATTGGTGGCTTCGACACGAAGGTAATTACGGATGCGGTGTCAGCTCTGTTTACTAAAACAGGACCGGCTATTCTTGTTTCACATTCTCATTCAGGCGGCTTTGGTTGGGCAACGGCAATCAAAAATTCAAACGTTCGGGCCATTGTATCCTATGAGCCAGGATCAGGATTTGTTTTTCCGGAAGGAGAAGTACCAGCACCTGTAGAAAGTTCCTCAGGCCCGGTTTCGGCCATTGGTGTTCCTAAGGAAGATTTTTTAAAGCTCACAAAAATTCCCATCATCATTTACTACGGTGATAATATCCCTGCTAATCCAGACCCGAATCCCGGAGCGGATGGTTGGCGCGCGCGTATGGTGATGGCCAGAAAGTGGCGCGATGCAGTGAATGCAGCAGGCGGTGATGTTACTGTTGTTCATCTTCCGGAAGTCGGTCTGAAGGGAAACACACACTTCCCATTTTCAGATTTAAATAACATAGAAGTTGCTGACCTGATGTCGAAGTGGTTGAAAGAAAAGAAACTTGATAAGTAGATGAAGAAGTCATGTTATTCAAAGACATCCCTTATCCTGAAATCGTGGTAGAGGCAATAATTAAGTTGGTAATCTTTTTATCAGAAAACATTTAACATTTAAAATTATGTCGTCCAAAAAATCAAGTATCAATCGCAGAGATTTCCTCTCGCAGGCTACGATTGCTGGAGTGGGATTATTTTTGGCTCCTTCTGCTTTTGCGGGTGAAAAGTCAAAACTGGATTTAAACACGAGTCAAAATCCCGGAAGCAAAGATAAGCGCAAGTTGGGGGCGTTGGAGGTCTCTGCGCTTGGGCTCGGATGCATGAGTATGGCTGGCGTTTATAACGAGCCCAAACCTAAAAATGAGATGGTTGCTCTTATACGCTCTGCATTTGACCAAGGTGTTACGTTTTTCGATACAGCTGAAGTTTATGGTCCTCACTACAGTGAAGAATGTGTTGGAGAAGGACTTAAGCCATTTAGAAATAAAGTTGTAATCGCAAGCAAATTCGGCTTTGACACAACCAGTGGCAGAAGAGGTGGGCGAAACAGTCGTCCTGAGCATATTAGGCAGGCGTTGGAGGGATCGCTGAAACGCCTGCAAACAGATGTCATTGATTTATATTATCTACATAGGGTTGACCCGAATGTACCAGTCGAGGATGTCGCAGGTACGGTAAAAGACTTAATCAAGGAAGGAAAAGTAAAACACTTTGGGCTTTCTGAAGTATCTCCTGATACCATACGGAAAGCACATGCGGTGCAGAGAGTTACAGCACTACAAAGTGAATACTCCCTTGTCGAGAGAGTGATGGAAAAAGGTATTTTATCGACATGCGAAGAATTAGGTATAGGTTTCGTTCCCTGGGGCCCACTGAACCGAGGCTTCCTTACAGGCAGATTTGATGAGAACACAACGTTTGATAGCTCCAACCGTAACTCGCAATTACCTTATATGACACCAGAGGCACTAAAAGCAAACATAAAGTTGCTGGACGTGGTTCGTACATGGTCAAAGAAAAAAGGTGTTACACCTGGTCAGTTTTCGCTGGCGTGGCTACAGGCACAAAAGCCGTGGATTGTTCCCATTCCGGGTACTACGAACCCGGCACATTTAAAGGAAAACCTTGGGGCTAACAACGTAAACATTTCTTCAGATGACTTGAAAGAATTTAGAGCGGAAGTCGAACGCATTACCCTCATCGGAGTGCGAAACGCTGACACTTTACTTAAAGATCAATGATTATAAAACTAAGTAGCGGCACCAATTCATTAATAATCATTTTATCAACATTTAATTAAACCTGAAATCAAAAAGTGGTTTCATAAAATCAATCTGTTGAAGTAAAGAAATATTTATTTCTGTTAAATAAAATATAGACATGAGAAAATACTCTTCGATAAAAGGCTTTTTTAACTTCTTTATCTTGATAGCTCCGTTTTGGCTTGCCGGATGTAAGACGTACAATAACCATGAAAATACATGGGCAGAATACAAAGCCGATGCGAATAGTTCCAGCTACTCATCGTTAGACCAAATCAATATCTCCAATGTAAGTCAATTGGAGAGTGCATGGACATTCCAAATGCATGATTTGGCACCAGGTGCGGATGCTGTTTCAAGTCAAAGTAATCCAATAATTGTTGATGGCGTTATGTATGCCAATTCAGGTAAGCAAATTGTATATGCCATCGATGCAGTTACCGGAAAAGAAATCTGGTCATTTAAATCGTTAGAAGAAGGTATGCCCAGTGCTGCCAGCCGCGGTGTTACGTATTGGGAAAGTGGCGATGACAAAAGAATCTTATACTCTGCCGGAAATTATTTGATGGCGATTGATGCAAAGACGGGAAGCATTATTCCTTCGTTTGGAACTAATGGCAAAGTGAATCTCAATGAAGGTGTAAGAGATGACCCACAAAAGATTTCGGTTTCACTTTCAACGCCCGGCAGGATTTTCAAAGATTTAATCATCATAGGATTAAGAACACCCGATTTTTATGGAGCTCCTCCGGGATATATCCGAGCTTATAACTGCAAAACCGGAAAATTGGAATGGACGTTTCATACCATTCCTCATCCCGGTGAACCCGGTTACGAAACCTGGCCACCGGAAGCCTACAAATATGCCGGTGGAGTTAACTGTTGGGCAGGTTTGAGTATCGACTCCAAGAGAGGAATGGTTTTTCTTGCCCTCGGTTCCCCTTCTTATGATTATTATGGTGCTGATCGGAAAGGTGAAAATCTTTTTGGTAACTGCGTGCTGGCATTAGATGCCGCAACAGGTCATTACAAATGGCATTTTCAAACCGTGCATCATGATTTGTGGGATTATGATTTACCTGCTCCACCGAATTTAGTGACAATCAAAAAAGATGGGAAAGATGTTGACGCAGTTGCTCAGGTAACCAAACATGGATTTGTGTTTGTGCTCGATCGTGAAACTGGTAAGCCACTCTATCCCATTGAAGAACGAAAAGTTCCTGCTTCAAATATGCCGGGTGAAGAGGCTTGGCCAACACAACCTTTTCCAGTAATACCAAAGGCATTTGTGAAACAGTCAATGACCGAAGATGATTTAAACCATTATTCGGATTCAAGCCATAACGCAATTCTCAAAAAATTCAGATCGGTAAGATATGAAGGGTTGTTTACTCCACCCGATTTTAAAGGCACACTATCACTCCCCGCTACGAGAGGTGGAGCCAATTGGGGTGGAGCCGCTTATGATCCTAACACAGCGTACCTCTACATCAGAGGCAACAATTTGCCGGAAATTATTACCATCGTTGATATTGATAAACATTTTGCGGCTCGCGACAACTCCATTTTTGAAACAGGAAGGGCGACTTACATGAAGCATTGTTCATCGTGTCATGGCCCTGAGAAAAAAGGAATGCCTCCAACATTCCCATCATTAGTAGGTCTAAAAGATCGAATGGGTGAAAAAGAAGCACTCGAAAAGACACGCATGGGTGGCGGTCAAATGCCAGCCTTCAAAGGGTCGATATCGGCAGCTGAGGAACAAGCGATCATAGCATTCTTGTATGACAAAAAAGGTGTGCAGACAAGTCAGGCAGCAGATGGAAAAATTGACAAGGCAAAGCCTGTGCGATATGGAAATATTACTGGCTATCAAACGTGGTCTGACCCGAGTGGTAATCCGGCAATGAAAGGTCCATGGAATACCTTAAGTGCTTTGAATCTTTCTACCGGTGAATATGCCTGGCAAATTCCTGTGGGGAATGACGAAAAGTTACAGGAAAAAGGAGGACCCATTACAGGATTGCTCGCGAGGTCGGGGCCGATGGTGACAGCAGGCGGATTGGTGTTTATCAGCGGAGCAGCAGACAAAAAATTGTGGGCGTTTGATAAAAGTACCGGCAAATTACTTTGGGAAACTGCCTTACCTGCCGCCAATAATGCTAATGTGTGTTCATATTATGTAGAAGGAAAACAGTTTATCGCACTTTCGGTAGGGGGCACTAAAGAAAATCCTTCCGGATCGATCATGGCGTTCGCATTGTAAGGCACAGAATAGATTCGCTCAATAGGCCCTTAGATGTTTAATAGTTAAATTAGGCATGCTGAAATAATAAAGCTTAAAACTATGGCTGCATCAAAAACTTCAATAAGCAGACGGAACTTTCTCAAATCGTCCGCACTTGCCGGTGGCGGATTGATGCTCAGTTTTAGCTGGGTTTCATCCTATGCTACCACATCAGCTGAAATCTCTTCTGTTGCAAACGAATTGACGGAGTTAAATGGGTTTCTCAAAATTTCTTCGGATGGTAGTATCACCATCATGTCACCCAATCCGGAAGGCGGGCAAAATGTAAAGACATCCATGCCGATGATTGTGGCGGAGGAACTCGATGTTGATTGGAAAAGTGTACTCATTGAACAAGCTGATTTAAATACAAAATATTATACACGTCAGTTTATCGGTGGCAGCCAGGCCATCCGACAAGGATGGAGAACCCTGCGGACTGCAGGCGCCAGCGCGCGACACATGCTTCGTGAGGCTGCGGCCCAAAGCTGGGGAGTTTCGGTAGAGGAAGTCACCACTGAAAATGGAATCCTGCATCACAAGCCAAGTGGAAAGACTGCAAGCTATGGTTCGATGGCATCAGCCGCAGCGAAAGTGCCCGTCCCGAAAGAAGTGAAGCTCAAAGACAAAAAGGATTTTAAACTTATTGGCACCTCACAAAAAAATGTTGACTGCAAAAACATTGTGACCGGAAAACCTCTCTTCGGATCCGACATAAAACGAGATGGCATGTTCATCGCCATGATCGTGCATCCTCCGGCATTTGGAATGAAGTTTAAATCCATGATCGATTCATCTGCCAAATCAATGTCGGGCATAAAAGACATTTTCCCGATCAAAATCATGAATGAGGATTACGAAAGGCAATTCTTCGATACCTGCACATTCAATGAAGTGGTTGCCATCGTGGGCAATACCACCTGGGAAGTAATGAATGCGAAGAAAGCATTGAAAATTGAATGGGAGCCAATTGCTGAATACGCGATTAAAAGGAATGCGCTGGGTCGCCAGGAAACAGTAACGATTCCGGCCGGACTCGAGAGTACAAAAAAACATACTGAGGCATTGGCGGAATTCATGACAAAGCCCGTCAACGTAGCCCGGAAAGATGGCAATCCTGAAGAGGCATTCAGGAATGCCGCAAAAATTATAGAACGCACCTACAACGGACCTTTCCTGGCGCACAACTGCATGGAGCCCATGAACTTCTTTGCACACGTAACGGATGACAAAGCGGAGTTGGCAGGTCCACTTCAGAAACCGGAATTGACGGAACAGACGCTATCCGCCCGGCTGGGTATGCCTGTAGAAAAGATCAACATTCAGATTACACGTTTGGGTGGCGGCTTTGGAAGAAGATCTTATGCGCATTGGCTGATTGAGGCTGCACTCATTTCACAAAAAGTAAAAGCTCCGTTGAAGTTGATCTACACGCGTGAAGATGATATGACTTCGGGCATCTATCGTCCGGCTTATTCTGCTATGTATCGTGCTGCACTGGATGCCACCAATAATCTGATTGGCTTTCATGTGAAGGCAGGTGGTATTCCTGAAAGTCCGTTAGAGGCGAATCGTTTTCCTGCCGGAGCTGTGGACAATTACCTTGCAGAAGATTTCACAATAAAGTCAAATCTCACGACCGGCTCTTTCCGGGCACCACGATCTAATTTTATTGCTGCTGCTGAACAATCATTCCTTGATGAAGTAGCCGAGGCGGCAGGGAAAGATCCATTTGAATTCCGTCTTGAACTTTTAGATCGTGCGATAGCGAAACCGGTAGGCCAACGAAATGATTACGAAGCATCCCGTTATGCAGGTGTGTTAAAACTTGCACGTGAAAAATCAGGATGGGGAACAAAACAGGCGAATGTTCATCGGGGCGTATCGGCATACTTCTGTCACAACTCTTACGTAGCGCAAGTGCTTGACCTGACTATTGAAAAGGGAAAGCCCGTAGTCACACGAGTATGCTGTGCAGTGGACTGCGGTATTGTCATCAATCCCGATGCTGCTATTAATCTGACAGAAGGTGCTGTTGTTGATGCCATTGGAAATGCCTTGTACGGAGAGCTGACCTTTGTAAACGGTGTTCCCGACAAAAATAATTTCAACAAGTACCGAATGATTCGCTTTAGCGAAGCGCCCAAAGCAATCGATGTCCATTTCGTGAAGAATGATATTGATCCCACTGGCATGGGTGAGCCGGCATTCCCTCCGGTCTTCGCTGCATTGGCCAATGCCTTGTACAAGGCAATTGGAAAACGTCTTTATAATCAACCCTTTATTTCACAGCTCAAATAAAGACCAGAAAGGTTCTTAAAACAGTCCCCGGCATTAAGATTGGTCCTATCAGTGAAAATGGTAAGTAAATCTGTAATCTTGATAAGCCGTCCGGCATAGAAACCAGCATCTTTGTGGTGGAATAAACCTAGCAACGGAACCCGTCATTTAAATTCGTGGTAAAAATGAAAAAATCAATTATTGGACTATTCTTCATCCTCGTTAGTGCACAAGTTTCTTTCGCACAAAATTCAACCACTGAAAATGAAATTATAAATCTCTCCAAAGAGAAATGGCAGTGGATGGCAGACAAGAACGTGGACAAGCTTGGGGTGCTTTTCCACGACAAATCAAAATTTGTTCACATGAGTGGTACTTGGAAAAAAGATGAGGAACTGGAGATTATCAAAACCGGAAGCATCTGGTATAAGAAGGCCACCGTTCATGATACAGCAGTAGAAATAATTGGGAAAACTGCAGTTGTGTGGAATCGTATTACTCTAGAATCTGTAGTTCGGGGAAATGACGCAAAGGTTGAGTTCACAGTAACAGAAGTCTATCAAAAGGAAAAGAAAAGCTGGAAATTGTTAGCACTCACTTTTAGCAGCGTACGCGACACCCATGTCATTAAACATTAGCAGTCAAATTCTAAAACTATCGATACGAGAATAACCTTCTTCTACTCTTAAATGAAATAACGAGTAAAGGCGACTCCAATTATGGGTGCCCCCTGAGCTCGATGACACCAAGGATCACTATATAATTTTAATAAATCACACTAAAAAGAATTCCTTATGAACAAATTATCTCTTACCCTGGCATTTGCGATTACTACGTTAACGTCATTCGCCCAAATGCCAAACACCTTGAAGGTGGAAAATTCAAAAGCAGCCCAGGATATCATTGCCTTGTCAAAAAAGAAATGGCAGTGGATGGCGGACAAAAACGCGGATTCATTGGCAACTCTCTTCCATGAGAAATCTGTCTTTGTACACATGGGCGGGTCATGGGGCAAAGAGCAGGAGGTGAATATCATTCGGGATGGCTTCATTCACTATAAGAAAGCGGAGATCCACGAAGTACCTTCCGTAAATATTATTAACGAGACTGCTGTGCTTTTAAATAGAATAACCTTGGAGGCCGTTGTCGGAGGAAATCAAGTTAGCAATCCCTTTATGGTTACTGAAGTGTATGTAAAGGAAAAGGGCAAATGGAAGCTGATGGATCTCTCGTTCACCAAACTAGTAGCACCTGGCGAACCGCAAAAATAGAAATAGAAAGTAAAAAGGAATTTGAATTAACGAGTGTATTACAGTAGTTAATTCAAATTCCTATACTCGTTAGGAGAAACCCCTTCATGCATTTTAAAGAAACGTGTAAAGTGCTGGGGGTATTTGAATCCTAATTCGTAAGAGATTTCACTAATTGATTTGGAGTGATCGAACACTTTTTCCCTGGCAAGAACCATCATCCTGGCGTGTATAAATTCCTGGGCACTCTTTCCGGTTTCCTTTTTAACCAAATCACCAAAGTAATTCGTTGACAAGTTGAGTTCTGAGGCACAATATGCTACAGATGGCATGCCCTCAATTTGTAACTTTTCAGATTGAAAATATTCATTAAGGAGTTTTTCGAACCTCTCAAGTACTCCTTTATTCACATGATCACGTGTAATAAACTGACGGTCATAAAAACGAACGCAATATCCAAGAAACAATTCAATGTTTGCCACAATTAAGTGCTTGCTATGTTTATCAATTCCTTGTGATAATTCGTACTCAATTTTATTGAGGCAATCAAGAACAAGTTGTCGCTCACGCTTTGATAAGTGCAATGCTTCATGCACGTCATAGGAGAAGAAATTATAGTGATTAATATTTTGTCCGAGGGAAGTTCCTCTGATCAGGTCCGGATGAAACAATAACGCGTGACCAGCCGGTTGATAATCCTCGGGACTTCCGTCCACCTTTATTACCTGGTCAGGTGCGATGAATAATAACGTCCCTTGCTGATAGTCGTACTTGTTTCTTCCATATTTAATAGTACAATTCTGTCCCTGTTTTAAAAACACAGCATAAAAATCAAAAGTGAACGAACTTGATGGCGGAGGCCCGCTTGGCATCGGGGCGTTGGCAAAATCGATAACGCTAACCAACGGGTGAAGCGTCTCTTGAGCAACAATGTCATTGTAGTCATTTATAGTCTTAATTCTTATAGTGTCCATCGCAGTGTAATTGATAAAACAAAAGTACGGCCTCAACACGGCTTTAAATAACTACAAATTATAAAACCGGAAAAATGGTAAGCAAAACAGTGATTTTGGTAGTCACCCAGCTGACATAATCGCGTTAGACCTTTTGAATGATTAGACGTTGGCCCACCATTCCTATATCCATTGAGCACGATTTCAAAATAAAAAATTAACATTACGCGCTGCGCGATTACAGCGGCAGTAATTATGGTAAGCAAAACAGTAATTCTGGTAATGTTTGACGGCATGCGTTACAAATATCTTTGCATCAACTAACGAGTTCGAAATTTTCAAAGAGCGCTCGTAGCAATTTAGGAGCAGATAGAATAAAAAGTTAAAAATAAGCAATATGAAAAATCAAAGTGAAACAATTGATTCAACGCATTTCGAAGTGACTGTGCCAAAAGTAAAATTAAACAACGGAGTAGAAATGCCAGTTTTAGGATTTGGCGTTATGCAAATGTACGGTCCCGATTGTGAGACAGCAGTACTCAATGCAATAGAAGTTGGGTATCGTTTATTTGATACTGCTGAACTTTATGGAAATGAACAGGCGGTAGGAAATGCCCTTAAAAGAAGTGGTGTTCCAAGAGAGGAATTTTTTATCACAACAAAATTTGGCAGTAAGGAAGCTGGTTACGAAAAGACTAAAGCTGCATTTGAAAGGTCCCTCGCACAATTGAAACTTGATTATATTGACCTGTACCTTATACATCAGCCCTTTGGAGATATCTTCGGGTCTTGGCGCGCGATGCAGGATCTTTATAACGAAGGAAAGATCAAGGCAATAGGTGTGTGCAATTTTTTACCAGACAGGCTGATGGATTTAATTGCTAACAGTGGCTTTACACCAGCAGTTAATCAGATTGAAGTTCACCCTTTCCAGCAACAAATTGAAGCTCAACAATTCTTTCAAGCCAATAACGTGCAGATCGAAGCCTGGAGTCCATTTGCTGAAGGAATGAATGGTGTATTCACCAATGAAATACTAGCGGCAATTGGCGCGAAGTACAAGAAAACGGTTGCCCAGGTTATCCTGCGCTGGCTAAAACAAAGAGGTGTGGTTGCAATTCCTAAATCAGCACGTAAAGAAAGAATGATTGAGAATATTCAAATTTTTGATTTCAATCTATCGGATGAAGACATGCAGAGCATCCGAACACTAGACACTAAAAAAAGCATCTTCTTTGACCACCGTGACCCAGCAATTGTAAAATGGATGAGCGAATACGGATGGCTGAATAGTCAAACAGCATGAGTAAAGCCTTCCGGAATAAATCAGTAATTGAAATAATGTTCCTGTTCCAGAAAGACTCAGATTGAAAAATTTGGGTTTTGCCCCCGCAATCAGTGAAATTGGTAGTTGAATCCGTAATTCATATACGTGTTCCGGACAGGGGAAAACTACTTTTATGGGCAAAGTCCAGCAAGCGACCATGCAAACAAGAGAGTCAATGCTGACATGTAGCTTAAAACGATTCAATTACTTAGAAAAAGGCACCACCATGAAAAAACTATCCATCTTACTTGTATTAGTACTCTTAGCAGGCAGTTTATATGCACAACAGGCAGTGCAACAGGACAAGGGACCTGAAATTAAAACAGCCGCTGGCACTGTGCGCGGAGCTGTCAAAGAAGATGTCGCTTCCTTCAAAGGTATTCCGTATGCAGCACCACCAGTCGGTGCCAACCGATGGAGACCACCACAACCGGTAACTCCCTGGAAAGATGTGCTTGATGCAACCAAAGATTGTGCGGATTGTCCGCAAAGAGCGTGGCCCGGTTCTACCACAAAACAATCCGAAGATTGTCTTTTTCTTAATGTTTGGACACCCGTTACTGCTACAAAGAAATCGAAATTGCCCGTCATGGTTTGGATACACGGAGGCGGCTTTACTGGAGGTAGTGGCTCAGGGCCCGGCTCGGCAGGAGATGCATTCGCCAAACAAGGCGTCCTTCTTGTAACAATGAATTACCGACTTGGTCGCCTTGGGCATTTTGCGCATCCCGCATTGAGCAAAGAAAATGCTGATGAATACAAAGGCAGTTATGCTTTTATGGACCAAATTGCGGCACTTAAGTGGGTCAAGGAAAACATTACGGCCTTCGGAGGCGATCCCAATAATGTGACGATTTTCGGTTTTTCAGCTGGAGGAGTGGCTGTTCATTCACTCTTAACAATTCCCGCTGCAAAAGGTCTCTTCCATAAAGCAATCGGTCATTCCAGTGGCGGTCGTGATGGTGTTCTTACCGGCAGACCGATTAATAAAGAAAATGCTGATCCTTTATATGCTGTCTCTGCGGAAACCATCGGGGTAAACTTTGCCCGCAGACATAAAATCCAAAGTACGGATGCTGATGCATTGGCGAAACTCCGTTCACTGCCTGTAGAGAAAATTGTAGATGGCGGTCAGGAAAATGATAGTACAGGTGCCCGAACTTATTCCGGGCCAATTCTCGATGGAAAGCTGGTTGTGGAAACTGCCGAGAGTGCTTACAAGGCTGGAAGGCAGCCACGGGTGCCACTCATGATTGGAAATTGCAGTGCAGAAATAGGTGGCCAGTTTGTTAGTAATGCCACTTCAAAAGAACAGCTCTTTTCATTGTTTGGCGAACTGGAAGCTGAAGTAAAAGCTGCCTTCGATCCGGATGGCAATAAAGAGTTCGCAGAGGTACAGACAAAGTTTAATACCGATTGGGTATGGGGTGAGCCCGCCCGTATGACAGCAAGAACTTTCTTAGCTAAACAGGCCCCGGCTTATATGTTTCAATTCGGTTATGTTCCTGTTGCAGCAAGAGAAAGGGCCCGTTATGGTGCCGGCCACGGATCGGATATCTCTTTTGTTTTCAACACACTCAATGCCCGATGGGGTGGAGGCGAAGCAACGCCTGATGAGAAAGAGTTAGCGAGAATAATGAATACGTATTGGACAAACTTTGCCAAAACTGGTAATCCTAATGGTAAAGGCGTGCCGAACTGGCCAATGTACGATACTCAAAAAGAAGAAATCCTGGATGTTGACTTGGATGGAAAAGTGGCAGCCAAACCCGATTCGCGCAAAGCAAGATTCAATGTGATTGAAAAGGCATTTAATAAGAAGAGAGAAAGTATACAATCACGTGGTATTTGAGTGTAGTGTGGTAAGAATAAATGAACTGTCCATGCACACCCCTGACCCCTGAAGGGGAACCAACCGCGCAGAATCAATTCGTGCGGTGGGTCCTTTTAAGGATAAGGGGGTGAGCGGTAGCCGGCAACATTGCAGAACATCCTTGCGAATTTCTTGGCACGTTCATATATTCAGTAATATTATCGAAAAGGCGACATGGAAAAGAAAATGTTTTATGGTGCCACATCTAGTTCGTTTGAAAAGGCGAGATGGTTACGAAACAACACAACAAAGCACGAGCAAATGCTTTGGGAATATTTACGAAAAAATAAGATACTTGGTGCGCGAATAAAGCGCCAACATCCAATTGGAACATACATCGCAGATTTTTATTGCCATGCAGCAAAATTAGTGATTGAAGTTGACGGTGCGAATCATAATACTACGGATCAAAAATTATATGATGAAGAAAGGACGTTTAATCTTAAAATTAATGGACTGACGGTGATTCGATTTTCCAACGAACAAATTGAGCAGGATTTAAGTAATGTGATAGCCGAGATTACGAAACAAGTGCAGGAAATAATAAATTCAAAACAGGATAATTAGAGATGATAAAAAACTATTAACTGCGCGTGGTTCCCTTTAGGGATAAAGGGTGCGCGAAGGACGATAACAAGTAAACTTTAAGTAACTAAAAACACTCAACGATGGCAAAAATTAACCTAAACATCAACGGCAAACAACAGACCGTGGATGTAGATCCAAAAACTCCCGTGCTGTGGGTTCTCCGTGAGCACCTCAATCTCGTGGGTACGAAGTATGGATGTGGCATTGCCCAGTGTGGGGCATGCACCATTCACCTGGAAGGTACGGCTGTTCGATCATGTTCGCTGCCGGTATCCGCTGTGGCGAATAAAAAGATTACAACTATCGAAGGGCTTTCTGAGAATGGAGATCACCCTGTGCAGAAGGCATGGCTTGAGCATGATGTTGCACAGTGTGGTTATTGCCAAACCGGACAGATCATGTCTGCAGTCGCATTGTTAAAAACAAATCCAAATCCGACTGATGCACAAATTGAGAATGCAATGTCAGGCAACATTTGCCGGTGTGGTACTTATTTGCGCATAAAAGATGCTATCAAATCAGCGTCTGCACAGAAATAAAATTGATCGAATACCATTACCATAATTTAAAGATTAAAAAATGGAAAAAATTAATACATCACAAACCAGGCGATCATTTTTAAAGTCATCCATACTTGCCAGCGGTGGCCTGATGATCAGCTTTAGCGGATTGACACAGTTTATGCGTGAGGGTAACCTGAATACCGCTGATCTTCCTGAAGGATGGAATGAAATAACCGGTTATATCAAAATTACCTCTGACAATATTATTAAGATCCTTAATCCTAATCCTGAATTTGGACAAAATGTGATGACCTCACTACCAATGATTGTTGCAGAAGAATTGGATGTGGATTGGCAAAAAGTGATCGTAGAAATGGGGCCACACGACAATGTGAAATTAGGGCCTCAATTTACCGGAGGAAGCAATTCAATCAGAATGTACTGGAAACCTCTCCGCGAGGCTGGCGCAGCCGCTCGTCAAATGTTGAGAGATGCCGCAGCGCAAACCTGGAGTGTACCGGTGGAAGAAGTGACAACAAAAGCCGGCATGCTCTATCATGAAAAAAGCGGTAAGAAAGGAACGTATGGCGCCTTTGCATCGAAGGCAGCGGCCAATCCCATACCCAAAGGAGTTAAACTAAAGGATATAAAGAGTTTCAACGTTGTAGGAAACTCAAGCAAGAATGTAGAAGGTTTGAAAATCGTTACTGGCAAACCGCTTTTTGCCCTGGACCATTCCTATGAAGGAATGTTGGTTGCCATGATTGAACATCCACCTGCGTTCGGTAAGAAACTTAAATCGTTTGATGCATCTGAAGCCTTGAAGATGCCGGGGATAAAAGATGTTTTCTCGTTGAAGATGTATGAAGATGGTTTTGAACAGGCTGGTTTTGATACACGGACATTTAATGACTTGCTGGTAGTGGTGGGTAATACCACCTGGGAAGTAATGAATGCCCGTAAAAAACTAAAAGTAACATGGGAACCGATCAGCGATACCAAAGAGACTATTGGAGGGTTCCGTGGTAAAACTGAGATTGTTGTTCCAGCAGGACTCGAAAGTACGAGTACGCAGTTGGAAAAAATGGCCGAGTATGCAAAGAAGCCTGCGCAACAATTACGCAAAGATGGCGACCCTGAAACAGCATTCGCCAATGCAGCACAAATTATAGAACGCACCTACACGGCTCCCTTCCTGGCGCATAACTGTATGGAGCCTATGAATTTCTTTGCCCATGTTACGGATGATAAAGCGTTGCTGGTGGGACCTCATCAGGCACCAGGTTGGATAGAGCCAACCATATCAAAAATTTTAAATCTTCCTGCCGATAAAATCGAAATCCAAATGACCAGGATGGGCGGAGGTTTTGGTTTGAGGGCTTACGGACATTATGTTGTAGAAGCAGCTCTGATCTCTAAAAAAGTAAAAGCACCCATTAAACTGGTCTACAACCGCGAAGATGATATGACGTATGGCATCTATCGCCCTATGTATACCGCTACGTATCGCGCGGCATTGGATGCCAATAAAAATCTGATTGCATTCCACGTAAAAGGTGGTGGAATTCCCGAGCATCCCATTCATGCAAATCGGTTTCCTGCAGGTGCGGTTGACAATTACCTTGCGGAAGGTTGGACCATCCCATCCAACATCACAATCGGAGCATTCCGGGCACCCCGGTCCAATTTCAATGCAGCAGCAGAGCAATCCTTCCTGGATGAATTGGCTGAAGCCATGGGCAAGGATCCAATAGATTTTCGACTCGAACTTTTAAAACGAGCTAAAGAAAATCCAGTAGGTAAAAACAATGAATATGATGCCGACCGATATGCGGGTGTATTAAAGTTGGTGAAAGAAAAATCTGGATGGAATAAGCCTGAAAACCAAAAATACAGTCGCGGAGTGGCTGCCTACTTCTGTCATAATTCGTATGCCGCTCATGTTGTTGATATGGTGAAGAAGGAAGGCCAGCCCTATGTTGAGCAAGTCTTCAGCGCGATGGATTGTGGGGTAGTCATTAATCCGGATGCAGCTATTAACATGGTGCAGGGCGCGGTCGTGGATGGAATCGGAAATTCGTTCTTTGGAGCGTTAACCCATAAGGAGGGTGTTCCGGAGCAAAATAATTTCAATCGCTACAGAATGATACGCCTCAGAGAGGCGCCTAAAAAAATTGATGTCCATTTTGTGGAAAATGATATTGATCCAACGGGTTTGGGCGAACCACCCTTTCCACCCGTCTTTGGAGCAGTGGCAAATGCATTGTATAAAAACATGGGCAAACGATTCTACAACCAACCTTTTGTAAATGAGTTGAAGGATAAAAACGATAAGATTTAGGGACGCAGGCAGGTTGTAGAGGATTGCCAGGCAATAAAATATAATATGAAAAACAGAAATTCATTCATAATTCTATTTCTTGTTGCTGCAATCAATGGATTCGCTCAAACCAATCCTATTATCAATGCATTTCCACAAGGCACCATCTTGCATGGTAACGTACCGTATAACAACGATGACTTGCCAAAGCATTTGCTCGATATCTATTTGCCAGCCAACACAAAGGGCAAAGTGCCGCTGGTGATTTTCATACACGGTGGTGGCTGGTTGGTAAATGATAAATATGCCGATATGGGCTATATGAAAAAGACGGTAGCCGAAATTATCAGCAGTGGTTTTGCTTTGGCCTCTATCGATTACCGGTTTGCTACACAAGCGATTTTTCCGGCACAGATGCAAGACTGCAATCGCGCCATTTCATTTTTGTTTGATAATGCCGATACGTATGGCTTTGATAAAAATCGGTTTGCCGTAATGGGTTTTTCAGCAGGCGGACACTTAGCTTCATTGGTGGGGTTATCGAAGAACAATAACATTGAAACATTCTTCCTGCCCGGATCAACCAAGGCATTCAACTTCAAATGTGTCGTTGATTTTTACGGTCCCGCTGAATTGATATTGTTTCCCGGAAACAGTGATGAAAAGTCACCCGAGAGTCAATTGATTGGGGCCACTCCGCTTTCGCGACCGGATTTGGCAAAAGCCGCGAGCCCGGTTACGTACGTAGATAAAAGCGATCCTCCATTCCTGATCATTCATGGTGAAAAAGATGACTTGGTTTCACCAAAACAATCCCAGTTGTTGAGTGCATGGTTGACTGTGGCGGGTGTTCAAAATGAATTGATCATCGTAAAAGATGCACCCCATTTTGGTGTGATGTTCGATGCGGATGAAATAAGAAGTAAAGTAATTGGTTTTCTTAAGAAGCAATTGAATTGAGAGAAAGGATTTTTTAGGAAACAGCCAGACGAATGATTTTTACTCCTCTTCGTCTTCTTCATCTTCTGCTACTGAGTCCATTGTTGCTTCCGCCCACGCCACAATGAGTTTACGCTGCTCGTCATTGAGCTTGGCTGAAGGGTGCATGATTGTATAGATGCCTAAAGGCATTCGACCTTCATCCACCTCAGCGGTAATGTCATCCAACTTTCCCAGCATTTTGCTCAAGTCATAATCTTTCCACCTTGAAAAATTAAGTTCCTCCCGGCCCTCATGAACGTCACGAGCTATCAACCATGAGGAGGGGGCCACGTGGGAGTACCATGGGTATTTTGTTTCATTACTGTGGCAACTGTAGCACGAAGTTTTTAACAGGATGGCTACATCCTGGCTGACTATGCCAGATTTTATAATATCTCCGGGATTATCGGTGCTTGTAGCTGGTAATTCCGTTGGTATTAATTGAATGCCCGTTATTACCAGGGCCAACCCTCCCAGGATGTAACGCCACCGTTTCATTTGGATTTTTTCTTTTTACCTGCACTCCATTCCTTTAAAGTGGCCAGGTCAGATTCACTCAATTTGGCTTCTGGCTTGTTATCAAGAAATTTCTGGGGTGGCATTTCGCCTTTCTCCAGTACTTCAGCAATTTTATCCATAACCGCTAACCGCTTCGACTTTTTCATTTTATCGAGAGCATCCCAGTCCAGCTTTGCTTTACCTTTTTCATTTTTTGAATTCACGTTGTGACAACCGTAACACTTTTGATCAACCACTGCCTTTACATTGTCTGGCAAGGCTGCATCGGTGTAAGTGATTGCTGGTTCCGATTCTGAAATTCCTTGAAAAAACAGAGGGCCAAGGAAGGCAATGCAGGGGATTAACAATAGCTTTTTCATAGTTGGAGTTTAAGTTAATGAAGGGAATTTCTGCAAGATTTTGCTTTTGATCAACCTTATTAGACAAAATGTGCCAGGTTTTAGATGGATTGGCCCATTTTACTGATTTCACAGAGTTGAAAATGGCCAAAGCCGTCTCCAAACAACTTCCATTCTGTTAACGTAAATTCCACTCCGCAAATTGATTTTTACTCTCACCAGGGGCTCTTAAAACAGATATTTGAATTTCGTAACGGAATATTTAATCTCAGTAAGTAACTTCCCTGCGAAATGACTTTAGTGTAAAACAAAAATTTAATGAATTATGGCAGTCATTAACCTGAACGTAAACGGAAAAAAGCAAACAGTAGACGTGGATCCCAAAACCCCTGTGCTTTGGGTACTACGCGAACACCTGAATCTGGTGGGTACCAAGTATGGTTGTGGTATCGCTCAGTGCGGTGCCTGCACCATTCATCTCGATGGCGTGGCGGTTCGTTCGTGCCAGTTGCCGGTGTCAGTGATTGGAAATAAGGCAATCACTACCATTGAAGGCTTATCTGAAAATGGGGATCATCCGGTGCAGCAAGCATGGCTGGAGCATGATGTTCCGCAATGCGGTTATTGTCAGGCGGGGCAGATAATGCAGGCAGTTTCCCTATTAAAGCAAAAGCCTAATCCAAGTGATCAGGAAATAGAATCGGCAATGAATGGAAATCTATGTCGTTGCGGCACGTATCTGCGCATCAAAGCAGCGATCAAAACAGCAGCAACAGCTAAATCATAATCACCTTAATCATCGCAAGTATGACAATCGTAAAAACGAGTATAAACCGAAGATCATTTTTAAAAGCTTCAGTACTGGCAGGTGGTGGCATGATGCTAAGCTTTAGTTGGCTGGCAGGATGCAAACCTTCACCCGAAGAAATGCTGGCACTTCCTAAAGAGTGGTTCGAGTTAAATGGCTATTTGAAGATTGGTGAGAATGGTTTGGTAACGATTATGTCGCCCAACCCCGAGATCGGGCAGAATGTAAAAACTTCTATGCCCATGCTGGTGGCTGAAGAACTGGATGTGGATTGGAAAAATGTAATCGTAGAACAAGCACCACTTAATACCACTGTATTTACCCGTCAACTGGCGGGAGGCAGTCAATCCATCAGTCAGGGCTGGAAGAGCCTGCGCATGGCTGGAGCCACCGCAAGAAAAATGCTGCGCGAAGCAGCCGCTAAAACCTGGCAGGTACCGGTGGATGAAATTACTACCGAAGCAAGTATGCTTTACCATAAAGCCAGTGGCAAGTCAGCCAGCTATGGCGAGATGGCATCGGCTGCTGCGGGCATTGAAGTTCCTAAAGAAGTTGAACTTAAAAACAACAGTGACTTTAAAATCATTGGAACTTCGCGCAATAATGTAGATGGCAGGAAAATTGTTACCGGACAACCACTTTACGGACTGGATTATCGCAAGGAAGGTATGTCAATTGCCATGATTGCACACCCGCCAGCTTTTGGTATGAAATTAAAAAGTGTGGACGACTCGCAGGCGCGAACCATGCCGGGAATAAAAGATGTATTTACCATCAAGAGTTATCCCGAAGATTATGCCCAGCAGTGGTGTGATGTTTCTTCCTTTCCTGACCTGGTGGTAGTAGTAGGTAACACCACATGGGAAGTGATGGAAGCCCGCAAAGCGTTGAAGTTGGAATGGGAGCAATTTCAGGATCATGAAATCAACTCGTCAACTTTCTGGGGAACCACGGTTAAAATAAAAGTACCGGGTGGTTTGGAGAATAGTACCCAACACGCCAAAGTAATGACCGAGTTTTCAAGCAAAACCGGAAAAGTTGTTCGTAAAGACGGTAACCCCGAAGCAGTATTCAAGAAGGCAGCGAAAGTAATCGAGCGATCATATTCCGCTCCGTTCCTGGCGCACAACACAATGGAGCCGATGAACTTCTTTGCCCATGTAACGGATGATAAAGCAGAACTAGTTGGTCCGATTCAAACACCGGAGTTCATGGAGAAAAGTGTGGCAGCCCGTCTCGGCTTGCCCTTGGAAAAAATTGATATTCAAATGACACGGCAGGGTGGCGGATTCGGGAGAAGACTGTATGGACACTTCTTAGTCGAGGCCGCGGTGATTTCGCAAAAAATTAAAGGACCCGTTAAATTAGTTTATACACGCGAAGATGATATGTCGTTCGGTGTGTACCGGCCTGCATACCATGCCTTGTATCGTGCAGCATTGGATGCCAATAATAATCTGATTGCTTTTCATGTAAAGGCGGGTGGAATTCCGGAGAGTCCGTTGTTTGCCAATCGCTTTCCGGCCGGTGCAGTTGAAAACTATCTCGCGGAAGAGTGGACGGCTCCCTCCAACATTAGTGTCGGTGCCTTTCGCGCTCCGGCCTCCAACTTTATTGCCGGTGCCGAGCAGTCGTTTCTCGATGAGGTTGCCGAGGCCGCAGAAAAAGATCCGATTCAATTCCGGCTTGATTTATTAGATCGTGCACTCAACAAGCCGGTAGGCGAGAACAACGACTATGAGGCTAAACGTTTAGCAGGCGTACTGGAATTGGTAAGAAGCAAATCGGACTGGGGCCAAGATATGCCTAACGTTCACCGTGGGGTATCAGCGTATTTCTGTCATGATAGTTATGTGGCCCACGTGATTGATTTGGTAGTGGAGAATGGCAAGCCGCGGGTAGAAAAAGTTCATTGTGCAGTAGATTGTGGTATTGTAGTCAATCCTATTGCCGCAATTAACCTGGTGGAAGGCGGTTCGGTGGATGGTATCGGGCATGCGATGTACAGTGGACTAACATTTACCAACGGCACACCCGATCAGACTAATTTTAACAAGTATCGATTAATCCGACATCAGGAAGCGCCTAAAGCTATTGACGTTCATTTTGTTCCCAGCACAGTAGATCCTACTGGCCTGGGTGAGCCACCATTCCCACCGGTAATCGGTGCGTTGGCGAATGCACTTTATAAGGCAACAGGTAAGCGTCATTACCAACAACCTTATTTGGGCGAAGGCATAACGCTAGGATAGTCAAAGTTGATTCACCAAACTCTCGAACATCGTCTCTTATTATGGGACGATGTTTTTTATGCCCTTTACAACCAGCATTGCTGAAGATTACTCGAGGGATGTATTGCATTATGTGGCCTCCGCATTTGGCTCTGTGAGCAGCGGTAAGCCTCTTTGAGAATTTTTATTTATTTTCTAAAAGCTTCCTCAATTTCTGAGAAGCGGGCGTGCTATTTAATTTTGTATTAAAGCAAAAGAATCAGTAGCAGGATGATGATAATCACGGCACCCACAGATAGATAAATGCCGCCATTGGATTCAGTTAGTTCCTTTTTAATGGTACGAACTTCTTTACGCAATTCTCTTTTTTCAGTTCTACTTAGGGGCGCCTTGTCTATGTTATTAATTTCATCTAAACGATTAAGCAAAACTTGTGCTTCAGCGGAAGGCGTTACAGGAAGAGATTCTTTAGGATTTGTTGCCGCAGACAACGAAAGAGAAGAGAAAGAAAACAGCAATGACGTTACAAACAAGACAGTTAATTTTTTCATAAGATTAAGATTTACAGGGTGAAGGTATTTTCACCAAATAAAGGTCAGTATGATTTGACTTACCTGCGTTACATACTTATCATCGAGACTTACACAAATCACTGGTTTTTAATGAGCCGTGCGTTTTTGTCTTAACTCAGTGTATTTGTTATTGTGCGATTGTGGATCATCCGGAACAGAATCAACTTGTATAAATTAAACATGAACTGATTGGCCCGGAATGGCTGGCCCAATCGATACATTTTACAGGGTTAGAGGTAAATTCCATTTGTAGGTTATCCATAACAGATTTTGTTTAACTGAATAGTTTTCATTCGGCACTACAAACTTCAAAATCATCCCTTCCGTCAAGAAGTGCTGGGATTTGGTTATTTGGTAGCCTTTCCATTGAACTTATCTCCTGGCTCTTCAGTTTTTACTGTAGATTTTGAAGGGATTCCTTTATATCTGCCATAAAAACCCCTTGGCAACCGTAAAAGGCTTTTCTGGCAAATACTCGTCAAAATTTCGTACCTTTGAGAATCAATTCTTTGAATCCTGCTGAAGGCCATCATCTTCCTGAAGATCATTACCTCCCACTTGATTTTTTCAATTGAAAGTGGGCCTGCAAGCCCAAAACAGCCACTTTAAGCGTATTGTGTCTGTCTACTGTTTGAGTTGTTCTACCTTTTAATTCTAATATGTCTTCATTATCCCATCAGAAAAATATTACGTTTGGCTCCACGAGGCGCGATTTTACAGCCACTTTGAATAAACGTGTAGGCGATTATTTCAAGGTGAATGGAGTTACCCGTCATGCAGATTCTGAAATGGTAATAAAGACCATTTTCATGTTTGCCATGTATTTTGTGCCTTATGGTTTAATTCTGGCCGGTGTAGTAACGGGCACAATCTGGTTGATTGTATCGGTATTGATCATGAGCCTTGGCCTGGCAGGAATTGGATTATCCGTGATGCACGATGCAAACCATGGTGCCTATTCAAACAAGAAGTGGTTAAATACTCTTATCGGATATTCACTCAATCTAGTGGGCGCAAATGCCTTCAACTGGAAAATTCAGCACAACGTGTTACATCATTCCTACACGAATGTTCATGAAGAAGATGAGGACATCAGTCCGCGCGGTGTATTGCGGTTAACCCCACACTCCGATTGGAAGTGGTTTCACAAGTATCAATTTATCTACGCCTGGTTTTTATATGGATTGATGACCATTGTATGGATGGTGTTTAAAGATTTCGTACGTATAGTAAAGTACCATCAGAACGGGCTTGCCGAAAAGAATAATGCAAACATTGTACAGGAGTGGATCATTCTGATTTTTACCAAATTGATTTATTTCACCTACATCTTTTTAATTCCTGTATTGTTTACTCCTCTTTCCTGGTGGCAGATTCTCATCGGAATTCTTACCATGCATTATATCGCAGGTTTTTTGCTGGCAATTATTTTTCAGCCAGCTCACGTAATTGAAGGAACTGAATTTCCGTTACCTGATGAAAATGATAAGCTTGAAAATAACTGGGCAGTTCATCAATTGCTTACCACCACCAACTTTGGCAATAAAAGCCGGTGGTTTTCATGGTATGTAGGCGGGCTCAATTTTCAGATCGAACATCATTTGTTCCCTAACATTTGTCATGTTCACTATCGGAAAATTTCTGACATCGTGAAGGATACCGCCAAAGAGTTTGGGCTTCCTTACAAGAGCGCGCGAACGTTTATGGATGCTCTTGCAGGGCATGCCAGGCTATTAAAGCAATTAGGGATGAGACCTGCCTAGAAAGCAAAGGCTCTATAATTAATCAATCATATTTTTAACACAATCAATACAGTTACATGCGGCAATTAAAAATCAGTAAGCAGATTACAAACCGGGAGAGTCAATCCCTGGACAAGTATTTAGTGGAGATCGGAAAAGTGGATTTGATCAGCGCTGAGATGGAAGTGGATCTGGCGAAGCGAATCAGGGCCGGAGACCAGGCTGCGTTGGAGAAACTAACCAAGGCTAACCTTAGGTTTGTTGTTTCTGTTGCAAAACAATATCAGAACAATGGTCTTACTCTGGGCGATTTAATCAATGAAGGAAATGTAGGGCTAATCAAAGCAGCTATGCGATTTGATGAAACCCGTGGTTTTAAATTTATCTCCTATGCGGTATGGTGGATTCGTCAATCCATTTTACAGGCATTAGCGGAACAATCCCGCGTAGTGCGCTTGCCGTTGAATCGTGTAGGTTCATTGAATAAAATTTCGAGAGCTTTTTCCGAGCTCGAACAGAAATTTCAACGTGAACCATCGCCAGCCGAAGTAGCAGAGATAATGGAAGTGAGCATTGAAGAGGTAGAGAGCACGATGAGTGTCGGAGGTCGCCAGATTTCCGTAGATGCACCGTTTGTTCAAGGCGAAGAAAACAGACTTTTGGATGTGCTGGAAAGCAGCAGCGAGGAGACTCCGGATTCAGGGTTGATGATGGACTCATTAAAACTGGAAGTATCGCGTGCATTGTCAACGCTTTCTGAAAGAGAATCGGAAGTTATTTGTGATTATTACGGATTAAATGGAAGTCATCCGATGACCCTGGAGGAAATTGGGGATAAATTTAAGCTTACCCGCGAGCGGGTACGGCAGATTAAGGAGAAAGCTACCCGCAGACTAAGACATGCATCGCGTAGTAAGTATTTGAAATCTTATTTGGGATAAGAAATCTCTTGACAGTGTTACATTATTAATCCGGAAAAATGAATCAGAAATTCTTCAGTTCAAGTACAGGCGAAACCTATGTGTCACTTTGGAATAAATATCGTCCTGCCATACTCAAACTTATGGTGGCTTCAGAAGAGGGCCCCCAGCAATACAAGTTTTACGGACATGAATTTAAAGCGCTAAATCCCAAAGAGAAAAAGGGATTTGCTTTTACGATGCAGGCGGCTAATGGCAAGGCAGTAAATAATATCAAAAGTTCTGTTGTAGCCCAGGATTTACTGTATGTACTGGCTACCTCAAAAAAAGCTTCTGAATTAATGGGAGGTAGTACCTACGAATTTACGCTGGATAAGCAGTTTACCCTAAGCGTTACCAAACTAACCGCGCCAGAGAAAGTAATTACTACTTAATTACTTTTACCCGCACGGCATTAAGGCCTTTAAATCCTCTTTCGGTTTCAAAACTTACCATGTCATTCTCTTTAATAGGAGTGGTAAGTCCGTTGCTATGAACGA
This sequence comes from Cyclobacteriaceae bacterium, assembly GCA_044229915.1. Classification (GTDB taxonomy): domain Bacteria; phylum Bacteroidota; class Bacteroidia; order Cytophagales; family Cyclobacteriaceae; genus ELB16-189. Next base: position 81,009 of record JBGASB010000011.1, on the reverse strand, counting down.
AGATACTTTCACCGTTGTCTGAATCTTTGATAAATCCGAAGCCTTTGGCAGTATTGAAGAAAGTTACCTTTCCTTTTCTGGCTGCGCCTCCACTTTGATTGGCAGAACCAAAATTGGATGAGCCGATAACGATATCCTCAGTTTTAATAGTTGATCTCTTTTTGGTGGGGTCGGGAGGGGTGGAAGAAATGTTCCCGTTTTCATCTACATAGGCCAACATGTCTTCAAAAGAACTTCCTTCCTTGGCATTAGCCTTGCGTTCTTCTTTGCGTTGTTCTTTTTCCTTCCTTTTTTGAAGTCTCTTTTTTTCTAATTCCTTTTTGTTAAACGTTTCTTGCGGTCTGGCCATGTATTTTTGTTAGGATGATTACGATGATGATCCTCTATGGCTCAGGATTGGAATAGTTTGGTCTATTTTTCTTGAAAAATAAAGGAATGCGAAGATACAGAATTCTTTTAAAAGTCATTTCGAATTCTTTTCGTGCGCCCTAACTTGATCATACCGTAAAAGGCATAGTTTGAACTAAATTTGGGTCTTTATTACTGAATTTTACCTCTTAAATAGTCGATGTCATGATTTCTGTAGTAGGTATTCCTTACGATGAATCTTCGTCTTTTCTGCGCGGATGTGCGCTGGCACCGGCAAAAATCCGGGAAGCATTTCATTCAGATTCTTCCAATTATTTTACCGAAAGCGGAAACGATCTTAAGGACCATCCAGGCATTACCGATGTTGGAAGTATTGAACTTAACAAAGGTATTCCTGTGCCGGTTTCCATAGAGAAGTCATTCGACAAAATCTTATCTGCACATGATAAAGTTTTAACATTAGGTGGTGATCATTCAATTACATACCCTGTAGTTAAAGCATTTTCGAAAAAGTATGCAAAACTCACCATCCTACATCTGGATGCACACGCAGATTTATATGATACGTTCGAGGGCGATAAATATTCCCATGCCTGCCCATTTGCCCGGATTATGGAAGAGGGATTGGCAGCGAGATTGGTGCAGGTTGGTATTCGTACGTTGAGTGCCCATCAGCGCGAGCAGGCAGCCCGATTTGGGGTTGAGATTATTGAAATGAAGAATTGGAATAGTATGATCCACTTTCAATTTGATGGCCCCGTGTATCTTTCGCTTGATATGGATGCTATTGATCCAGCATTCGCTCCGGGGGTTTCGCATCACGAGCCAGGCGGATTTAGCAGTCGTGAGGTGATATCGATTATTCAAAACCTGAAAGGCAATTTAGTAGGCGCAGATCTGGTTGAATTCAATCCTACCCGCGACCCATCCGGAATAACGGCAATGCTGGCAGGTAAACTTTTTAAGGAATTGTTGGATCGGCTTTTGAAATCGGGTACGCTTTAATGTGTTAATTTTTCATTTCATGAGATTACTTTTCGTTCTGAGTATTTTTTTGATTTCTAGTTCATGCCAAAGGTCGCGACAGGAGTATGATGTAATTGTTCGCAATGGAACAATTTATGATGGGCTTGGGAGCACGCCAGTTGTAGGGGATGTCGCAATTCGTGCCGATACAGTTGCTGCAGTTGGAACTTTACCTGATGCATATGGTAAAAAGGAAATTGATGCTCAGGGGTTAGCGGTGGCACCCGGTTTTATCAACATGTTAAGCTGGGCCGATGGTGTGTTGCTTAAGGATGGTCGTTCGCTGAGTGACACCAAGCAAGGCGTTACGCTGGAGGTCTTTGGTGAGGGGTGGAGTCCTGGGCCGCGGGTGAAAAGCAAGGGCGACACGCTTTGGTCTACCCTAGGTGAGTATTTTGAAATACTGGAAGGAAAGGGTGTCAGTACAAACTTTGCTTCGTTTGTAGGGGCCACGTCCGTTCGCAATTATGTGTTAGGATACGAAAATCGAGCTCCAACACCAGACGAGTTGAATCGGATGAAAGAATTGGTTAGCACCGCAATGAAAGAAGGAGCCATGGGTCTTGGTACTTCACTTATTTATGCTCCGGCTGATTACGCTTCAACCGAAGAGTTAATCGAGTTAAGCAAAGTAGTTTCCGGTTATGGTGGAATGTACATCACCCATATGCGTAGCGAGAGTGATAAAATCTATTCGGCCTTGAATGAAGTGTTTAGAATTTCGAAAGAAGCCAATGTGCCCGCTGAGATTTATCATTTGAAGATCAACAACACCTGGAACTGGAATAAAATTGATACGGTACTCTCAAAAATTGACAGTGCACAGCAAACAGGTTTGAAAATTACAGCCGATATGTACACCTACAATGCCAGTGGCACTTCACTTACTGCCCGCTTGCCTACCTGGGTGCAGGAGGGTGGAGGCCCTGCCATGCGTAAACGATTAAAGAATCCGGTAACGAGAAGGAAATTACTCCGCGATTTAGAGTTGGGAATCCCATCAAAAAATTCTGATCCGAAAGATGTCATGTTGCTTGGGTTTAGGAAGGATTCTCTAAACCAATTATACCGGGGCAAGCGCTTAAATGAAGTGGCGCAGCTCCATGGTAAGAATGCCAATGAGACCATGCTTGATTTGATTGTAGCTGATAAGTCGGGAATTGCTGCGATATTCTTTTTGATCTCGGAGGAAAATGTTAAGCGCATGTTGGCAATGCCTTATGTTAGCATTTGTTCGGACGCAGGTTCAATACCAGCCGAAGTGCCGTATACCGAAGATGCAACTCATCCCCGTACCTATGGAAGTTTTGCAAGGCTTCTTGGTAAATATGTAAAAGAGGAAAAGCTAATGACGATGGAAGAAGCTATTCGCAGAATGACTTCCCTGCCTGCATCTAATCTGAAGTTGGTGAAGCGCGGAAGCTTGAAGGTAGGCAACTATGCCGATGTCGTAATTTTTGATCCTGCTACGATAAAGGATCGCGCAACCTTTGATGAACCTCATCAGTATGCTGAAGGGGTTGTGCATGTGTTTGTGAATGGAAGCCAGGTCCTTGATCAGGGAAATCATACCGGAGCAACACCTGGTCGCTGTGTTCGTGGGCCAGGATGGAAAAATGAGTAGTACAATGATTGATTTATTTTCAAAGCACTCAGAACAGTATGCCCAATTTAGGCCAACCTATCCAGATGCATTATATCAGTTTATTTTTTCCCAGGTTAATTCGTATGACGCTGCGTGGGATTGTGGTACGGGCAATGGCCAAGCGGCCCGCGCATTAGCCAACAAGTTTAAAAAAGTATTAGCTACCGACATTAGCGCTGGCCAGATTGAACAGGCGATTAAGGCCGATAATATTTTCTATTCAGTGGCAGGTGAGGAAACCAATTTTGAAGATAACAGCATCGATTTGATTACCGTAGCTCAGGCGATCCACTGGTTTGATTTTGATAAATTTTATCGTGAAGTAAATCGGGTTGCAAAGCCAGGAGCTGTAATTGCCGTCTGGGGATACAGTTTATTACGTATTAATTCTGCCATGGATCCATTAATACAGAATTTCTATAAAAATGTAGTGGGCGCGTACTGGAACAAAGAACGAAAATTGATTGACCAGGAGTATAAGACAATTCCCTTTCCGTTTGCTGAAATAAAATCACCCTCCTTTGAATTCTCTTTTCAGTGGACCAAAGATCAATTGGAAGGATACCTGACTACCTGGTCGGCCGTGCAGAAATACATTCGGGCTAATCAGGTCAATCCGGTTGTAAAGCTAATGGAGGATATCAACCCCTTCTGGACACAGAATCTAAAGACCGTCACATTTCCACTCTTCCTAAGACTAGGAAATGTGAATCCTGTGTAAAGCCATTTAAAAAAATCCAGTTCGAATTCTTCCTGCGATTGCTTACTTTAGGAAAAAGCTGTTGCATGAAGAAAGTTTTTTTGTTTTCGGTTGTTCTGGTTGCCCTCCTGGGCTGCAAGAAAGATCACTACGATAGTATTATTAGTCAGGCACAAGTGTACGATGGATCAGGAAATGCACCCGTTGTTATCGATGTAGGTATTCGTGCTGATACCATAGCTTTCATTGGCAATTTATCGGAAGCAGAAGCACCCGTAATTATTGATGCCATGGGACTTGCCCTCGCCCCGGGTTTTATTGATGCGCACAGCCATCACGATCGGGGTATGTTTGGAATCCGCGACATGCCGGCCTGCGTAAGCCAGGGGATTACGACCATTGTAGTAGGTCAGGATGGAGGCTCAAAATTTCCGCTCAGTAATTTCTTTACTGAAATTGAAACAACACCAGTAGCAGTGAATATAGCTTCTTACTCGGGTCATAATACGTTGCGAGATTCTGCAATTGTCGGAAACTACCAACGGGCAAGTTCTTCAGCAGAGGTTGAACAAATGAAGAAGATGTTGCGCAAGGATATGGAAGCTGGTGCCTTGGGTTTATCAACCGGTCTTGAATATGATCCTGGAATTTTCTCTGATCCGGCCGAGGTAATTGCTTTGGCAAAGGTGGCTGCTGAATATGATGGCCGATACATCAGTCACATTCGCAGTGAAGATCGTTATTTCTGGAAGGCGATTGATGAACTCATTAATATTGGGAAAGAAACGAATATGCCGGTGCAAATTTCGCATACCAAATTGGCTATGAAAAGTATCTGGGGTCAATCGGAACGGTTAATTAAAAAGCTTGATTCAGCACGCGCTGCCGGAATTAATCTTACCGCAGATATTTATCCATATACCTATTGGTCATCGACCATGACGGTATTGTTTCCTGAACGGAATTTTAAGGATCGTAAAGTGGCAGAGTTTGCACTTACAGAATTAACTACACCCGAAGGCATGCTCATTGGTAACTACAGCCCGGACACTTCTTATATTGGTAAGACATTGGCGGAAGTAGCGGCCATTCGAAAGACGGATGCACCTAAAACGCTGATGGATTTAATAGCGGAAGTGGAAAAGAACAATGGTGACGAAAGCATTATCGCTACCAGTATGGCTGAACAAGACCTGGCTACTATTATGAAGTGGCCCTATGCCGGAATCTGTTCAGATGGCTCCGGGGTGGGTCGGCATCCCAGAGGTTATGGTGCATTTACCAGAGTGATCAGAAATTATGTGCGGGAAGCAAAAATATTATCTATGGAAGAAGCCATTCGCAAAATGACTTCGCTTACAGCGGATAACCTGGGGATAATAAAGCGCGGCCGGATTGCAGTTGGTCAGTATGCCGATTTAGTGTTGTTTGATCCTGAAAAAATTGCCGACCAGGCAACTCCAGAAAAGCCGCAACTTTCTTCGGTTGGTATTTTAACCGTGTGGGTAAATGGCAAGGAAGTTTTTGCAACTGGAAAAACAACAAAGGTTTATCCGGGAAAAGTAATTCGCAGAGAAAAATAGCTGGCGGCCAACAATTAAAAATAACTTCATATGACTAATAAAATCAATCGTAAAGAATTTATCGACCGCAGCGCAAAGCTTATGGTAGCAGGTATGCTGGCCCCCTTTGTAAGCCAAGCCGGAGAATTATTTCAAACCAAGAAAATCAAAATCGGATTGATTGGTTGCGGCAGTGTTTCGGGTATGTACCTGCCGCATTTATCCAAATCAGAGTTTGTTGAACTGGTGAGTGTATGCGATATCAAACCGGAACGTGCAAAGGCTGCTTCTGAAAAGTATAATGTACCCAATCACTATCCTCATATTGACCAACTTCTGGCGGGTGCACCTTTCGATCTGATGGTAAACCTTACCAACATGCAAGAGCACGGCCGACTGAACAAACAAGCGTTGCTGGCGCGCAAGCATGTATGGAGCGAAAAGCCAATGGCTAATACCTATGCCGAGGGAAAAGCACTTTTAGACTTATCGAAAAAACAGGGCGTGCGAATCTGGGGTGCGCCTGCCGTGGTAAACAGTCCGCAGTTTGCCTATATGGCCAAAGCTATACAGCAAGGTAAGATTGGAAAGGTATCGGCAGCCCATGCACATTATGGTCACCTTGGTCCTACCTGGTCGGCATTCTTTTATGAAGAGGGAGGTGGAAGTATGCCAGATTTGGGTGTTTATAACATTGCAACCCTTACCGGGTTGTTGGGCCCGGCCAAATCGGTGATGGCCATGACAAGCATAATAACTCCCGAGCGTACAGTGGATGACAAAGGAAAAATAAAAGTCGTGGCAGAAGACAATGCTATGATATTGATGGAGCATGCGAATGGAGTTTTATCGCATGTGCAATGTGGGTTTAATTATTTTGATCCCTATGGTCATGAAGGTGAAGGACAGGACAAACCTACCATCTCCATTTGGGGAACGCATGGCAATCTGCAATTGATTGGGTACGATTGGGCACCTTTTGGCGTAGATGTAGCAACTTCTGAAAATGAAAAGACTACACGCGAAGCTACCGATACCGGAACCTATGTTTGGGAGCAGGGTGCATCTGTAATTTCCGAAAGTTTGGTAATGAATAAGGAACCGCTTATTGCAGCCGAACATGCCTTGCATGTGTTGGAAGTGATGGAAGCCGCCCGCGCATCACAGGCAACCGGAAAACGAATTCCGATGAAATCAATATTTAAATTTCCGGTAGTGTAACTGCGACATAATTATCAATTAACCTAACTCATTCCATGAAAAATCTTTTCCTTCTTCTGGCATTAGTGATCTTGTTCAGCGCTTGTCAAAAACAAAAGTTTGATCTCATTATTCGCGGAGGCACCGTATACGATGGTTCAGGCAAACCAGGTGTTGTAACGGATGTTGGTATCAATGCCGACACCGTGGCTGCTATCGGTGATCTCACGAATGCTATTGGTACTAAAGAAATTGATGCCAACGGCTTAGCTGTTGCTCCCGGGTTTATCAATATGATGAGCCATGCCGAAGTTTCATTGCTCATAGATGGCAACTCGCAAGCCGACATTCGCCAGGGTATTACCCTCGAAGTGCTGGGAGAAGGCTCAATGGGTCCTTTGAATGATAAAATGAAACAGGATTGGAAGGATCAAATGAAACGCAATTCGGATTGGCAATTTGATATTGATTGGACTACGTTGGGCGAATATCTTGAGTCGTTGCAACGCAGAGGCATTTCACCTAATGTAGCTTCTTTTGTGGGAGCCAACACCGTTCGCATCCATGAACTGGGATACGCCAACCGCGCACCCAATACCCAAGAACTAGGTCGCATGAAAGAGTTAATAAAAGTAGCGATGGAAGAAGGTGCTATGGGTACTACTACGGCCCTGATTTATGCTCCGGATAATTACGCTACCACGGAAGAACTCATTGAACTAAGCAAGGTAGCTGCACCTTACGGTGGTATGTACATTTCGCATATGCGCAGCGAGGGCAACAACATTCTCAACGCGGTGGACGAAACCATTCGCATTGCACGCGAGGCGAATTTGCCAGCAGAAATTTATCATTTGAAAATGGGCGGTAAACAAAACTGGGGCAAACTTGATTCGGTGATTGCAAAAATTGACAAGGCAAATAAGTCGGGCCTTCGCATTACTGCAGATATGTATACGTATACCGCAGGCGCTACGGGACTGGATGCTACCATGCCACCGTGGGTACAGGAAGGTGGCATTAAAGAATGGATCAAGCGATTAAAAAACCCTGCGATCCGGAAGAAGGTGTTGCTGGAGATGCGGACGCCTACCGATACCTGGGAGAATCTTTTATTGAATGCGGGTGATCCCGAACGTGTTCTTTTGCTGGGTTTCACCAACGATTCATTGAAGAGGTACACAGGAAAAACACTGGGTGAGGTGGCCAAAATCTATGGCAAGTCACCAGAAGAAACGGCTATGGATCTGGTGATCACTGACAGCACACGGGTGGAGACGGCTTATTTTTTGATGAACGAAGAAAATATCAAGCGTCAGATTGCGCTGCCCTACGTAAGCTTTGGTTCGGATGCGGGCTCACCGACTGCAGCTGGTATGTTTTTAAAATATAAAGATCACCCAAGGGCTTATGGAAATTTCTCACGATTACTTGGCAAATATGTGCGCGATGAAAAAGTGATTCCGCTGGAAGAAGCTATTCGCAAACTTACCTCTTTGCCAGCTACAAATTTGAAGATACAGAAGCGTGGCCAACTTGTACCCGGTTATTATGCCGACCTCGCCATTTTCGATCCTGCCAAAATACAAGACCATGCTACCTTCGAAAACCCGCATCAATACAGCACGGGCATGGTGCATGTGTTTGTCAATGGCACACAGGTGCTTGCCGATGGGGAACACACAGGTGCTAAACCTGGCCAAGTGGTACGCGGGCCGGGTTGGAAGAAGTGATATGACAATTAATTGTTTTATGAGAAAGTTCGTTATAGGCCAAATGTAACACAGCAACATATGTAATGAATCAAGGATGTTTTAAGTTGAGCTTTCTTAAGTGAATCTTGATTGGCACCCCGTGGATTAAAGTTGTATCTTATCAAAAGAAGATTGAGGTAAGTTGTAAACACATAAAAACATGAGATATGAGTAGCACAATCGAACCCTCAAAAATATTTTCTCCGGCTGAGAGCGTGGAATATGCTGCTAATGCTGTGGTTAGTAAAACCATCATAAAAAAATCAACAGGCACAATCACGTTGTTTGCGTTCGACAAAGACGAGGGGTTGTCCGAACACACCGCACCGTTTGAGGCTGTAGTTCAAATCCTGGACGGGGTTGCGGAAATTATAATCGGGGGCGTTCCTCGTACATTACAAGTTGGACAGTCTATTATTTTGCCTGCCGGCATCCCGCATGCACTCAAGGCCACTGAAAAGTTTAAAATGATGCTGACGATGATAAGGAGTTAAAACTTTTATCAATGGAGCCATTAAATGATTAACTTCGGATCATAACTCAACAACCTGTTTGATTCAGGTTGTTTGATTTTTTTGAATGGATAATAAGTTTCCTTACTGGAGTGCGGAACTTTCTGAGCTGCTGAAAAAAACCAATTCAACGGAAAATGGTCTTAGCAATGAAGAAGCAGGTAAGCGATTAAAAGAAACTAAAACACCGCCACCCCGTAGCCCGTTCGTTTCTGATTTGCTTTTGCTGTTTGGGCAGTTCAAAAGCCCGCTGGTACTAATCCTGATTTTTGCTGTTATCCTTGCCTCGGCTTTAGGCGAATACACGAATTCCTTCATTATTCTTGGCATCATCTTGTTAAGTGGCCTATTGGGCTTCTGGCAGGAGCGAAATGCAAGCAGGGCTTTACAAAAGTTACGGGCCATGGTACAGGTGAATACCTCAGTTCTGCGAAGCGGGAAAGTAAAAGACATCACAGCATCGGAGGTAGTGCCAGGCGACATCGTGTTGCTTAATGCGGGGGACATTATTCCGGGTGATTGCATCCTGTTGGAAGGCAATGATCTGCATGTAAATGAAGCAACGCTTACTGGTGAATCATTTCCTGCCGAAAAAACACCGGGGATATTGCCGGTTGACACTCCGTTAAGCAAAAGAACGAACTGTGTGTTGAAGGGTACCAGTGTTGTTAACGGCACCGCAAAAGTGCTGGTCGTGTATACCGGCACGCACACAGAATTTGGAAAGATCTCAGCTGAACTGGGCATGCACCAACCGGAAACTTCTTTCGAAAGGGGTGTGAAGAAATTCGGGTATATGATCATGCGGGTTACCATCGTACTCTCGGTCCTTATCCTCATCATCAATATTTATCTAGGAAAAGCCGTAAGTGATTCTGTTCTCTTTGCGCTGGCTCTGGCGGTGGGAATGGCTCCAGAACTCTTGCCGGCCATTGTTACGATTACCTTGTCGGCCGGAGCGAAGCGGATGGCAGAGAAAAAGGTGATTGTTAAGAAATTGTCTTCTATCCAAAACCTGGGTTCCGTAAATATCTTTTGCTCTGATAAAACGGGAACTCTAACAGAAGGTGTCGTAAAAGTACAAGCCACGGTGGATGCTCATGGAAATCCTTCGGACAGAGTAAAGACATTTGCATATCTCAATGCAAAGTTTGAAACGGGTTTTACCAATCCGTTGGACGAGGCCATTCGCAATCTTACGGACATCAATACCGAGGGTTATGAAAAAGTGGATGAAGTACCTTACGATTTTATACGCAAACGTCTCAGTATTGCCGTAAGGTTTGAGAAAAAGCATTTACTCATCACTAAAGGAGCGGTTAAAAATATTCTTGAAGTATGTGAATGGGCCGCGCTTGCCAAGGGCGAGCCTGTGCCTCTGCAACAGGTTGTAGAAACAATAAGGAGCACACAACAACAATACAGTACACAGGGATTCAGAACCATTGGTGTTTGTTACAAGGATATTACCGGAGACCCGATCATTAATAAAGATGATGAAACCGGTATGACATTCTTGGGATTCATCGTTTTATCAGATCCACTTAAATCAGGCATAACCGAAACTATCAAGGAATTAAGAGATTCGGGCATTGCGTTTAAGTTAATCACAGGCGACAATCAATTGGTAGCAGCCCATGTTTGTACACAAATTGGATTGAGTCAGGATATTCTTACCGGCAGCGACCTGCGAACGATGAATGATGATGCACTTGCCATAAAAGTGAAGGATGTAGATGTATTTGCCGAAACGGAGCCCGATCAGAAAGAACGCCTGGTGCGTGCGATGCAAAAAACCGGCAATGTAGTTGGTTACATTGGCGATGGTATTAATGATGCGTCCGCGCTGAAGGCGGCTGATGTAGGCATTTCGGTTGATACTGCCGTAGATGTTGCTAAAGAAACGGCCGACATTGTCTTGCTTGAGAAAGACCTGAAAGTCCTTCATGATGGAATCCTGGAAGGAAGGAAAACATTCATCAATACCTTAAAATATATTTTCATTACCACCAGTGCCAATTTTGGAAACATGATCAGCGTGGCGGCCACTTCTTTATTTTTGCCCTTTTTACCCCTGTTGCCCAAGCAAATCTTGCTGCTCAATCTGTTGAGTGATCTCCCGGCCATGGCTATTTCATCAGATAGTGTGGACGCAGAGCAACTTACTAAACCCCGAAAATGGGATACTAAGCTCATTCAGAAGTTTATGATTGTGTTTGGCATTGAGAGTTCGTTGTTCGACTTACTTACCTTTGGAGTTTTGCTTTGGTTTTTTAAGACCACCCCCGAGCGTTTTCAGACGGGTTGGTTTTTGGAATCAGTAGCTACTGAAATTCTGATTCTGCTGGTTATTCGCACACAACGAACATTTTTGAAAAGCAAACCCGGCAAACATCTGCTTTTTGCCGTATTATTTGTGGGAACAGTTACCATTATCCTTCCCTATTTACCCTTTGCAGATTTTCTGGGTCTTAGTCCATTACCATGGCAGATGGTGGTAGGTATGATTTCGATTGCTTTGTTATATGCATTGGTGGCAGAGTTTACAAAGCACTACTTCTTCAAAAGGATAAAATTTTAGTTTGAAGGAGACTAATTGAAATTGAGATTCTTAAGTTTGTTACGATGAATGACAGGGACAGCGTAAACAAAGATTTGATTTTGAGGGAAAGGTTGGCTTTACAACGAACTGTACTTGCCAATCAATCAACTTTTCTGGCGTTTTTAAGAACTTCCATGTACTTTCTGATTGCTGGCCTAAGTATAAAGAACGTTCTGCTAATAGAAAATGGATTAATAATCCAGATCGTATTGTTTTCTATATCATTAATCTTGCTAACATATGGCATAATCAATTACTTTGTACACAGAAGTAAAATCAATCGTAGTGAAGTGCATATTGGCTATTATAGGGATGAGTATGAGAAAAAATAGCCCGTTTGTAGTTGTGCCTCAATAATCAAAAGTTCTCACCAATAGCCATTAGGCTTAAAATCCTATCGAAATCGATTGATAAAGCGAGATAATTTTTAATTAAGGAACCACTCAACTCGCAAATTACCAGCCTTATCTTTGCACCTTTTCCTGATGACGCGCAACCGCTACATACTACTCATTCTTATTCTGGGTTCGCTCTCTACAATCAGTCCTTTTTCTATTGATATGTACTTGCCGGGATTTCCGGCCATTGCCTCCGAGTTGGGAGTTAGCATCTCACAAGTGCAGTTATCACTAACCGCCTATTTATTAGGCATTGCCGTAGGCCAGCTCATGTATGGGCCAATGCTAGACCGTTTTGGCAGAAAGAAACCCTTATATGTTGGGTTGGTAATTTATATAATCAGTTCTTTCCTGTGTGCTTTGTCCACTTCACTGGAATCGCTGATCGCTATGCGATTCCTTCAGGCGTTAGGAGGTTGTGTAGGTATGGTAGCTGCTCAGGCATTTGTACGCGATCTTTTTCCGATGCGTAAAACAGCGCAGGCATTTTCATCCATCATTTTAGTAATTGCCGTGTCACCCATGATCGCACCAACATTGGGTGGTTATATTACGGTCGCATTTGGCTGGCACGCTGTGTTTATAATACTCGCCCTATTAACGCTGCTCATTTTATTGGCTACGTATTTCCTATTACCGGAAGGAAAAAAGGCTGACCCCGAAATTTCATTAAAGCCTGCATCTATTCTACATAATTTCGTTTTGGTGATGAAGCAACCGCAGTTTAGTATTTATACGGTAACGAGCGGTATTGCTACATCAGCAACATTTGCCTACATCGCTGCATCGGCTGATGTTTTCCTGAATCTATACAAAGCAACAGAACGTGAGTACGGTTGGATCTTCGCCTTTGTGGCCTCGGGATTAATAGGATCCGCTCAGTTCAATCATTTATTATTAAAAAAGTATACCAGTCAGCAGTTGGTAAAGTATGCATTGGCCTACCAAACTGTTATGGGCACGATGTTAGTAGCTGGTGTCTGGTTCGGTTGGTATAACATCATAGGTCTTACAATAATGATATTTTTATTTGTTCTTGGGCAAGGCCTTATTGGCCCAAATAGTTCGGCACTGGCCCTCGCACCGTTTTCAAAACATGCTGGGAGTGCATCCTCGCTGTTGGGTAGTTTTCGTATGCTGATTGGAGGGTTAGTTACCGTATGGGTAAGCACATGGTATAATGGAACTGCTTTACCCATGGTGGTGGTCATGTGGTTGTGTGTTATGGGTGGCATACTCATTCTGGGTACAGCTAAAGTGACTGTGCGCTACCGGGCCCGAAGAAGAATGGTGGAGGATGAACCTTCTGTATTATTGTAAGATTCTTTCAGTAGGGTCTAATCTCTTTGTCATCTTTCAATCTATAAGTATTTTAGCAGATATTCGCTGAGGTGATCAGGAAGCAATCAATTATTGCGCGTTCTTTAATCGACTGCCTGGATCAGTATTGAAGATGTTAAGAGAAATAGTTTAAAAGAATTTATTAGTTATGTCCTATCCTGGCGACCTCAATTGTTATGGATGTGTACTTCAAATATTCTCTAACAATTAAACCTTCAACAAGATGGATGAGTTTATTTTAATTTTTAGGCATCAGGACGGCCAAAAACTTGCTTCTCCTGAGCAGATGCAAATCTGGATGAAACAGACTATGGATTGGATTGGCGGTATTGCTGCTCAAAACAAATTTAGTGGTGGTAATGGTTTACCTTTTGATGATGCAAAAGTGGTATGGCCAAATAATGTCGTTACCAACGGACCCTTTGGAGAAATTAAGGAAACTATTGGCGGGTACATTATTGTGAAAGCAAATTCAGTGGAAGAAGCAGTGGAATTTGCTAAGGGTAGCCCGGTATTACAAGGCGAGGGTAATAGTGTGGAAGTGCGGAAAATTGCCCGGGGTGATGGGGTTCATTGAGAAGTTTCTTGATTAGAATCAATGATTATGTCAGGTTGAGCATGTCGAACATAGCTTTCGACATACTCAGGCCGGCAATCAGCTTCTGGTGAAATAGCTTTTTAGGCCTTATGCAACAACAAGATTTATTACCGCACTTATTCAGAACTGAATTCAGGAAGATCACTTCTGTTCTGTGTAAGCATTTTGGTATTGAACATCTTGAAATTGCGGAAGACATAGCGAGCGAGACTTTTTTGTCAGCACTTGAAACGTGGACTTACAAAGGTCTCCCAGAAAACCCTACCGCCTGGCTATATACGGTGGCAAAAAACAAGACCAAAAATTATTTAGCCCGTACTACTCTTTTTGACCAGAAGATTGCAAAATCATTGCAGTCAGCAAAGAGCGATGAACCTTTAATTGACTTATCGGATAAAAACATTACTGACAGTCAATTACAAATGCTGTTTGCCTTGTGTCATCCTTCCATTTCAACGGAGGCTCAAATAAGTTTGGCGCTTCGCATTCTTTGTGGTTTTGGTATAGATGAAATCGCTAATGCATTTTTAACTAACCGAGAGACAATTAACAAGCGCCTTTTCAGGGCAAAGGAAAAATTACGTCTTGAAAAGGTACAGATCCAGTTTCCTGCAGGCAAAGAAATTAGTAATCGGTTAGAGGCAGTTCTTACCACGTTATATCTTCTCTACAACGAAGGTTATTATTCTGAAAGTAACAATTCAGTTCTGCGGGAAGATCTTTGTTTGGAGGCCATGCGACTTAACTACCTTCTTATTGAAAGCGAGCAAACAAATCAGCCCGAGGTAAATGCTTTATTTTCCTTAATGTGTTTTCATTCCTCGCGTTTCCCGGCCAGAAAAAATGAAAGTGGTCATCTTGTTTTATATAAAGACCAGGACGATTCACTTTGGAATCAGGAGTTAATTGCAAGAGGCAGTTTCTATCTGAAGCAAGCCTCACAAGGTGAAAAAATCTCGAAGTATCATTTGGAAGCAGGCATTGCTTATTGGCAGACCATCAAGGCGGACACCCCAGAAAAGTGGATGAGCATTTTACAGCTCTATAACCAATTGCTCATGATTGCCTATTCGCCAATCGCAGCGCTTAACCGAACCCTTGCACTTTCAAAGGTGCATGGAAATCAGGAGGCAATTAAGGAAGCCGAAAAACTTCAATTAACCGACAACCATTATTATTTTACATTGCTGGGTGAGCTTTATAAAGAGATCGACAAGAATAAGGCAAGAGAATATTTGGAAAAAGCTAATTCATTAGCTCGCACTCAAACAGATAAGAATACTATTAAAATGAAAATGAATGAATTGAATGCCTAATGACCACCTTTTACATAAGCCCAGTCCTTTTCTTGTTTAAGGGTAATTTCAATCAACGCTGAAGGAACCACTTGCGCAGAACCTAATAGGTCCTCCTTCTTCACATTTCTTCTTTTCATCGTATTGTTGCAGGCGGCAAATACAACTCCTTTTCCGCTCCATTCTGCTACCTGGCTGGCAGCTTTTGATTTGGCGGCTATTAATAAATCTAAGCCCGGACCATGACACACTACTTCCACCTGGGCATTTGGCCAGGCCGTACGAATATTTTTTACTTGTCCCACTACTGAGGCTTGCGAAACCGAGTCGCTGTCGCTGAATTGCATTACAATTTTATGTTTTTTTAAATCGACTACACCATCTGTTTGTTGAGCGAGTAAAGGGCTTATGCCAACAAGGGTGAGGAGGAGAGTGAGTAATTTCATTATTCTATTCTGTTATAGGTGTCAAGTTACAAAACTTTAACGATTTGGGGTTTCTGACTTTTTCTGGGATGTAGCTTTATAAAGTACATCTTTTGCGAAGCCCACCGGGATATTATTGTGAAGAAGCAAATTCAAAAGCCCGGTGCTCCATCCAATTTTCGGTTTGAGTTGCCAACGAAAATCCAACATGACCGCCACGTGCCGGAGTTTCTAGATATATGAAATCATGATTTTTTGCTACGGCATACGGATAGCAGGCTTCTGGCAGAAAGGGATCGTTGAGTGCATTTATGATGAGGACAGGATTTTGAATGGTAGAAAGATAGGGACCACAGGAAGCCCTGGAATAGAAATCATCGGCATCGGAAAACCCGTGTAAGGGTGCAGTGTAGCGATTATCGAACTCACGAAATGACTTTATTTTTTCAAATCCTTTGATAGATATTTGATTTGGAAACATAGATGCTTTAGTCAGCATCTTTGCTCCAAGCTTCTTAAGAAAGCGATTGAGGTAGAATTTGTTATTGGATTTTTCCAGTTCACGTGCACTGGAGCCTAAATCGCAAGGCACTGAAAATACTATGGCCGATTTAATTGCATTCGCTATCCGATCTTTTCGCTCACCCAGATATTTTAAGGTCATACTTCCACCCATGCTAAAACCGACCAGCACGATGTGAGAATATTTTTTCTGAATGGCATGGTCTACTACTGCAGCCAGATCTTCGGTGGCACCGTGATGATAAAATCGCGGTAAGCGATTCATTTCTCCACTACAGCCTCGACAATTCCAGGCTATTGAATCCCAGCCTCGTTCAAAAAAATAAGCAGCCATACCTTTTGCGTAATGCCGATCGCTGTTGCCTTCTAACCCATGAGATACGATCACCAATTTATTGCTCCCTTTTGAGAGCCAATCTAAATCCAGAAAATCTCCATCGGTTAACTCAATGCGTTCGCGTTGATAAACAGCGGAAATCTTTCTGAAAATACTGGGAATAATTGTTTCGAGATGTCGATTAAACAGGTGAAAGGGTGGCTGGTAATGAGATGTGGCAATGAGCGGCATGGTATGAGTCGAAATCAGGAGTTGAGCACATCATTAAACTCAGGAGATTTATCAAATACTGATTTTGCAAACGGGCAAAGAGGAAGAATCTTGATTTGATTTTTCCGGGCATACTCAACAGCCGCACTTACCAGTTGTTTACCAGCCCCTTTACCCCGAAGGGCATCTGATACTTCAGTATGATCTATAATAATAAGTTTCTCCCCGGCTTTTGAATACGTCATTTCAGCAAGGCGTTCATTATTTACCTTAATGATAAATGCACCTTTCGAGCCGTGCTCAATTCGCTCAATATTCATGAGGCGAAATTACGATTTATACCGGGCACTCAATACGGTCATAATAACAAACAGAATAGCCACCAGTCCCAGTGATACACGCAAGGATTGCAAGTCGGCAATAAAACCAATCAAGGGCGGCCCAAACAAAAATCCAGAATAGCCCACGGTTGTTACCATGGCAAGCCCAACACCCGGAGATAGGTCCTTCGTATTTCCCGCAATGCTATAAGCAATTGGAACCAATGAGGAGAGGCCAATACCGGTAATAAACAATCCGAAGATTACTGCATACGGATGGATGAAGGTGAGTGTAAACGAAAGCCCAACGGTTGAGATTACTCCACAGACAATCATGAGTTTGCGATCTCCTAATTTCAGACGGGCTGAATCACCAAAAAAACGCCCGATGGTCATGGCCAATGCAAAGGCTGAGAGTCCGATGGGAGCTAATGCTTTATCGGCATGTGCAATGTTTTCCATGTAATTGGTACTCCAGTCGGCCATCGCCCCTTCACCCAGCATACAGCAGAACGCGATTACTCCAATACTGACCATTGCCGCATTGGGCAATCTAAACGCAGGACCTTCGGCAACCTTGTCTTTAGGTTTATCGTGAATGAGATGATAACGGGCCCATGCGGCACCTATCAGACCTAACCCTGTAACAATTGCCAGGTGCGTGAATAAAGTAGTGTCGAGTTTAATGAACAGTGCGCCACAACCGGCACCGGCCACCATGCCTACGCTAAACAGCGCATGAAAGGAAGTCATAATTGGTTTGCTATGTTGTTGTTCAACCATCACTGCCTGAGAATTCATTGAAACATCGAGCATGCCTGCCGTAAGCCCCATAATAAAGAAAATTAAAATCAGTCCGGCTATCCCTGGAAGCAAGGGAACGAGCGGTACAAATAAACAATAGACAAATACCGAGAAGATTGTTATGCGCCTGCTGCCATTGCGAATAATCAGCCAACCGGTAAATGGCATGGCAATAAGTGCACCCACAGAAGAGGAGAGGAGAACAAATCCGAGTGTTCCGTTGTCGATGGAAAAGAGTTCCTGAACTTTTGGAAACCGTGATGCCAGGTTGGCATGAACGAATCCATTAATAAAGAAAACAAGCTTAACAGCGATGCGTGCAGGAGTCACGTAGGATAGAATAGTTTATACAATTAAAGGATTAGCACGCAGGTTAAGAAACACAGCCCGGTATTTTTTTTCTACATCGATTGAAACCCGTGATACCTATCGGGAAGATTTAACGGTAAAGTAACAACTTTCAAAGACCGGCAAGCCTTGCAGGGAGATACCTTGTAGCACAGCCTGATAAGTACCTGGCTGATCGGATGTATAGAAATCCACTTGTTTGTCCTCCTGGTTGAGGGTCAAGTCAGGTAACCAATATAATAAATGGCGTGCATCCGGTAATCGATTCTCTTGCTGTTGTTTGGTTTCATAAGTAGGTGAAAAGAACTCACTCTGTGCCTGCAAAGCTTCATAGTCGAGGATGAGTGTTTTAGGGTTGAACTGAAATCCACCCAAATCGCCCGGATACGTTTTAAAACTAACAATTCCATCGAATGACAATGATCCCAGAAAATATTTTCCAGTAACAACATCGAGATGCATTATTTTAAGGGGATCGATATCCATTAATTTGTCGGTGTTAAAAACGGGTACTCCATCAAGCAGTACTAAAGGCTCATTGTCATAAACGGTATTGCGGGTAGTATTGACCACCTTAAAAATGAACTGATCATCTTTTTTTCTCAACCTTACACTTTTCACATATTCACGCATTACTTCTTCCATAAGGGGAAAGCGGGTGTAGGCATCAAGATCATATTGCTCCAGCGGCTGTCCGTAGAATGGTAAACTATCTGTCACTGCTAAGGTGCCTTGAGTTGTTGATCTTTTATAGACATCATCAATCTGCATAGAGATACTCCGGGCCGTTAGCTGTTTGGTCTGTTTATTTGTGAGGGAAACAGGCGGAAGGGTATGAGATGAGAATTGATTTGAGAATGGCGAAGCCAGTTCAATTCGAGCTATGCTGTCGGTATATGAAGTTTGGGCAATTACTTTTTTCTTTCCATAAAAATCTTGTACTTCAAAAAGTATATTTCCATTACCATCGCTCACGGATTCATACAATTGAATTTTTTTTCCAGGAGCCGAGAGGTAAGTTGCAATGCCGGGTAATGCTTTTTCGGTATCCCTGTTTACAACTTTTCCGGCTATAAGATGTCCACGATACTCCGGCAGAAATTGAACAAAGTCCTCATCCGATTTCACATCTTCCCAACGGAACCGACTCCAGCCGTGAGTTAGCATGAGATTGTCAGTAACAGTAGCAACATCGGCATTTTTTGAAAAATAGTATTCTGGCGATTCAATGGTTCCTTTAAGCTCGCTGGTGAGCCATAGGTAAGTCTGAATATCTATTGCGGTAAATTGTTGAAGAGAATCACTCTTAAATACAGAAAGAGAAAGATTGACTGGCTTTCTTGATGTTTTATCGGATTCAACATTCAGCTTGACTTTTGCCCGGGTACCATAGGAAACCTGGTCGGGAGTGATTTTTAGCTGGATTGCAGGTTCAGGGCGAATAAAAACAAGTCGCTGGCATACAGGTTTAAATTCTGCGTTGAAAACAGTTAAGTGGGAAACGCCTTCACCTAATTCTTTTTTGGAAATTGTAAAATTAGTTTGGCCCTCTTTTAAATAGTTGGCGTTTGCAACTTTAATCACTTGCCGGGTGTGACCAATAAAATAGATTAATGGTGAATTGATTTCCTTACCCTTCCCCTGGATTTTTATAGACAATCTGCCTTGCAAGGTATCAGTCACTTGCAGGGTGTATCCCGAGGAGTGAATTGCAGGAAGTTCTGACAATGTCTTACGTCCACTAGCTTCCTGAATAAGTACCGTGTATTGATCGGTCAGCGAAGGAGTAAATATAAAATTTCCTATTCCAAACTTCAGGGGAACAAACCTGGCTACCGTATCACCTTTGGAGGAAATGATAGACCCTTTGTAAGAGATTCCTTTGCCCGTTACATCCACGACCCGGCAGGCAACTTTGGATCTTACACCATCTATCAGTTGACCCCCTTCTGGAAAAAATTGAATATCCAGTTTGGATTCAGAAAGATTTCGCTTTTCATCCAGACTTCGGAATACATTAACGATGGTTATAGGTTGATGAAAATAAAGATCAGGGTTAAAATTTCTCATCCATTGCGTATAGACCCGAACCAGGTAGTTGCCGGAATTGAGCGATGCTGGCACTATAACCGAGCCATTGCCCTTGCCGTCTTGTAAGCCAATTTTTGTTTGAACCACTGGATTTTTTGCTGCATCCAGAATTTCAAGATAAGCTACTTTACTACTATTCACCGGATGATGAATATATCCATCTACGAGGTAAATCTTAAACCAGATTTTTTCTCCAGCTACATAAAAAGTTCGATCCAGGTGGGCATAAGCTTTTTCTTGGAGTCTGGCAGTTGTGTGATCGTTAACCTTTTTTATGTATTGATCCAGCACAGACTGTGACCAACCATGACCCGATAAGCAAAGGAAAATTGTAAAAAACAAAAGTTGAAATGGCCTCATTATTCCCAGAAATCAGGTTCAATATTGACACCCCCACTCAAGCGGCAATCCACGCATGAGGTTAATCCATAATAATAGCCTATAATACCCGGCCCATTGGGATTAGGGATACCGTAGGTTAATAAGAATGGACCGCTAAAATTGGGTACGTCTTGCATCATGAGGCTGTAACTCTCACAATCTTGGTAGGGCGTATTGTAGAAAGAAGGTGCAACTAGTTGTTGCCACGGTATAAAGATGCGACTTGACGTTGTAGATCCTATAGAAAAGTAGCCGATAACAGGTTCATCAGGATTGGAAATACTCTTAAAGTTACCGGTTACCTGAGAGGGTATTGGGCCGAAAAGAGTTCCAAGGTCTTCAGTAGTTTTCTTCAATTGCTGCCAATAATTAAATGCATTTTTTGAGATAGCATATTGTTTAACCAGAATACTGTATTTGAATCGCAGACGTTCGTCATCCTGTTTGATATAGGCGATTGGATATTGACTAACTCGATTTTCACTCAAGCGCGTAGTAGATTCAATCAACAAATCATTTGACTTGGCGGTTCGCCAGCAATTATAGATATCATCTGTTCGGAGTGAAACACTATGTGATTCAAAATCGTAAACATAAACGGAACTAAAAGCTGATCTATATAACCAGGTCTCATCAAAGGTCCAACGATAAAAACCTTCAGTCGTTTCTGGGTCGTGCGTGTTTGTATAGATCTGAACACCCAAATCATCGGTAAGTGACCAGGTAATACTATCGATAGGAGGACTTAATGTAACCATTTCAAAATCTGATACATATAACCTGGAGTTTGAGGTTTTGACATTAAGTCTGTATTTTTTTGAGGTAAATGATTGTGACGGTAAAGAATACACTCCATCAAGTCCTTCTGAGAAAAAGAAATTGCTTCCGTTGTCATCTTCGACCCATACGGTGGCTCCGGTTTCGGATTGTGGCTCATTGTTGTCTGTTAAATTTTGCGACCTGGATAGTTTAATCGTGCTTTCATTGGTTACATCAATAAAGCCATCAATGACCAAAATCGCTTCTGATGATTTTAATCCAGGGGGGGTATAGGGATCAACACAGCCAATTAAAAGAATATACATAAGTGCAAATCTCTTCATCAGAATTTAAAATTATAGGTGATGGTCGGAATTGCATTTCCAAAGATTGAGAGTTTGTAACCGTTTATCGCCCCATTCTCTGATTTAAAATAAACAGAATACGCGTTTCGCCTTCCCGTAAGATTGTATACGGATATGCTCCAGAAGCTATGGGCTAGTTTTCTTATTTTGTGATTACCCTCGATATTTAGTGAAACATCGGTACGGAAATAATCCGGAATACGGTATTGATTACGATCTGAGTACAACAATCTTTCGGATCCATCAATGGTGTATTTAGCCAGAGGTAAGGTAATGGGTCGCCCGGTACTATAAACCATATTCAACGAAGTGCTGAACCTACGATTGAATTTATAATTGCCTATGAAATTAACCGAGTGAGGTTTGTCATAATTGCTGGGGTAGTAATCTCCCCGATTGATCGTTTCCGCATCGGAGTCTCCCTTGGTTTTAATTAATGAACGTGAATAGGTATAGCTAAACCATCCATTGAGTTTGCCGCTGGTCTTTTTCACCATAAACTCAGCACCATAGGCCTTACCCATAGAATTCAGCACATCCGTTTCTATGTGATGATTTAGTATCAATTCGGCACCTCCTTTATAATCTAGAAAATTCTCCATGATCTTATAATAAGCCTCAATAGAAACTTCGATAGATTTTGTTCTGGAATTACGGTAATAACCCACCGAGAGTTGATCACCGATCAGGGGTTTAATATACGGATCACTCAACTTCCAGATATCGGTAGGTGAAATGGCCGTAGTGTTGGATAGCATTTGAATATATTGACGCATCCGGTTGTAGCTGATTTTAATAGAGGTATTTCGTAAAAGACTGAAACGTGCAGATAGTCTTACTTCCGGCCCTCCGGATGTAGATATTTTTTCCCCGGCAGAATAAGATACAGTATCAATAATTGAGTTGACATCTTTAGGGCTCCCGTTCTGATACACATACAAATCACGAGGACCGTAGTTGCGATAAAGGGAATATCGCAGTCCGCCATATAAAGAAAGTCGTGAATTAACTTCAAAATTGTCGCCCACGTAAAGAGCACTCTCCAATGCTTGTTCATTTTGAAGAACATCCGGAATAACCAATGACTCATTTCCCGTTGGAGAAAGGGTTCCTGGCGATAGTTTGTAGTTTATTGTACTCGCCCCAAAATTAAGTGTGTGTTTTGCATTGAGAAAATAATTGAAATCGGCCTTTGCCTGGAATTGTTGTATCGTGTAGCTAAGATCAAATGCGTTCACAGGATTATTTTCACTTGAAATGGTATAGTCATACCCACTGTAGTTACCGGTGAGTACACCAAAGAATTTATTGCTAAAAATGTGTCTCCATTTAGCTGAAAGAACTTTATTACTGTAACTGTATGATGTGTCGCCTTGAAGTTTAAAACGATCTTTGCTGATGTATCCGGATGCGTAAATGTTATTCGCTGAATTTATTTCGTGACTAATATTTAAGTTAAGGTCATAAAATGAGGCTTCACTATTTTTAAGTTGTGAGGAGGATAATTGTTTAAGAATCCAGTCAGAGTAGGTGGACCGTCCGCCAATCAGAAATGAACTTTTGTCTTTCACAATCGGGCCTTCCAACGCAAAGCGACCTGTAATCGGACTTATGCCACCCGATCCGCCCCATTTTCTTTTATTTCCCTCTCGGGTAGTTACATCCATTACGGATGAAATTCGTCCACCATATTCCGCTGGGATACCACTTTTGTACAACTCAACATTTTTCAGGAGGTCTGCATTAAATGCCGAGAAAAATCCAAAAAGGTGAGAAGGGTTGTAAATGGTAGCATCATTAAACAATATAAGATTTTGATCAGTAGCACCGCCCCGTACATTGAAGCCAACAGTTGCTTCACCTACCGATTGAACGCCTGGCAAAGTAAGCACGGCCCTTAGAATGTCAACTTCTCCCATAGCAACGGGTATTTGCTTCATCGTTTTTATATCGATTCGCTCCAATCCCATTTGCAGACCTAATACGCGTTCATCTCTTTCTGATTCAATAATAACCTCTTTAAGGGGTAATACATCTTCTTCCATTTCAATGTTTAATTTCCCATCTGAATGTAACAGCACATTACGCTCGGTATTTTTCATACCCATGCTTCGGATTTTTAATTGATGTGTTCCCCGAGGAAGGGTTATAGAATAATATCCGTTAGGGTCAGTAGCAACACCAATCAAAGGATTTTCGATCAGGACAGAGGCACCAATTACCGGTTCACCTGATTTTTTGTTTCGTACGTAACCCGCAATGCTGGCGGTTGATTTATTATTAGACCCCCGAACTCCAATCGCAATTAATTTTTCAATTTTTACTTTCTCTGCTTCTTCAAAACGTGAGTTGTCACTCTTTCTGCTGAGTGTGTCTGAAGCTGATCCGGTTCTGCTAAAGAAATCGGAGGGCAACTCTGTTAAAACCGGCTCCATAATCGTGACATACACGTACTGATTTTCATCAATAGCAAACCGATATTCAGAATTTCTAAAAACCTCTTCCAGAATTTCTTCTACTGATTTATCGGAAACAGAAATAGAAACTATTAAGCTATCTACTGATGACGGATTGTAGAAGAACCGGTAGTTCGTTTTTTGTTCCAGTTCACTTACGAACTGGCTAAAGGGCTGATTCCGAAATTCACCACTAATCAACTTATCCTGCTGACTGAATACCTGGGTAACCGCAAGGCATGCGAACAATAGACAAAGGAGAAAACAACGGGCTAACTTCATTTGCTTCGTTTCAACTGATCAAATCGTTCTCCCATTTTCCTTAACGCAACTTCTTTATTTTTTTCGAATGATATGTTTTCCTGATTTAGCATTTTCTTTAACTCACTTTTTTCTTCCTTTAATACGGATAATGCAGACCCTTTGCTGTTTACGAGGTGGTAAGTTGCGTCTTTGAAAATGTATAATTTTCGTTTAGTCAAAAATTCGGTTGTTTTAGTCTTCGTTGTTAAATTATCTTGAGTGGTTTTATAATGGAAAGCATAAACTTTAACGTCTCCATCATAAATCCTGGCGTAGAATCCAACAGGAGGTAATTGGAGTCTTACAAAGAATTGATCACCTAACCCAAAATACTTGATTTGTTCTGATATTAATTCGATTTCCTGATGGCTTTCAGGATGTTCAACAATTACTTTATTTCTAAAGAGATCATATTTCAACAATACATTTTCATAAAGCTGTCCGTCATAATGAATAAATCCTTCTTGCCAATCATCGGTAAGAAAATAGGCATGGCCATCCAATAGTTGTCTTTCAAAGGGATCCATGAACTCGATTCCGTTATATAAATGAGAGTTCTCTCTGAGCTCCTGATCGTAAAGTTTGATTATCGAATTGAGGGCAGTTTGCCTGATAACAGAATCTGGCAAAAGGTTTTGCGCCCAAAGTATGGAATGCGAAGATATCCCTACAATGATTATTTGGGTTAACGTTAGCAGGGGTTTCACAATAGCCTTATGATCGTTAGTCTCAATCGGTTAAAAATAACTAATGATTAAAAAATCATCTTACCGTTAACAAAATAATTTGGCAAAAAGTAAATATAGGAATTGCAGGCTGCACTTTATAACAAAAGAAGGAGCCGATCGAGGCTCCTTCTAAGTTTTCAATTTTGAAACATAGTTTACTTTGCGTAGGCTACGCTTCGCATCTCCCGTATTACGGTTACTTTAATTTGTCCAGGGTATTGCATATCCTTTTCTATTTTCTGGGAGATATCAAAACTAAGTTGTGCGGCCCGCTCGTCTGAAGCTTTCTCAGCGTCCACCATAACTCGTAGTTCACGACCCGCTTGTATGGCATAGCATTTTTCGACACCTTCAAAGCTCAGCCCAACGCTTTCAAGCTCTTTTAAGCGTTTAATGTATTGTTCCATCACTTCCCGTCTGGCGCCAGGTCTTGCGCCAGAAATCGCATCGCAAGCCTGAATTATTGGGGAAATAATGGAGGTCATTTCGATTTCATCGTGGTGAGCCCCAATCGCATTGCAGATAACCGGATGTTCTTTATACTTCTGGGCCAGCTCCATACCCACAATGGCATGTGGTTTTTCCAGTTCTTCAGGCCATACCTTTCCGATATCATGTAAAAGTCCGGCTCGCTTAGCTTGTTTAACATTCAACCCGAGCTCGGCTGCCATAATTGCACACAGGTTAGCTACTTCGCGTGAGTGTTGCAAAAGATTTTGGCCGTAGGATGAGCGGTAGCGCATGCGACCTACCATTTTGACCAATTCAGGAGCAAGCCCATGAATGCCCAGATCAATAATAGTGCGTTCTCCGATCTCTACAATTTCATCTTCTATGTTTTTAAATGTCTTGGCAACAATTTCTTCGATGCGGGCTGGGTGAATGCGTCCATCCTGCACAAGTCTGTGTAAAGAAAGGCGGGCAACTTCTCTCCGAACAGGATCAAACCCCGAAATAATAATCGCCTCAGGTGTGTCATCAACTATAATTTCAACACCAGTAGCCGCTTCCAGGGCGCGTATGTTGCGACCTTCGCGACCAATCACCTTACCTTTAATATCATCACTCTCGATATTAAAAATCGAAACACAGTTTTCTACAGCGTGTTCGGTGGCTGTGCGTTGTATGGTTTCTACAACAATCTTCTTGGCTTCCTTGGTGGCCGAAATTTTGGCCTGTTCCATGATGTCTTTAATGTAGGAACTCGCCTTGGTACTGGCTTCTTCTTTCAGTGACTCAACTAACTGGTCGCGTGCCTGGTCTGCCGTGAGTTTCGAGATTCCTTCCAGAATGGCCACTTTCTGTGCATTGAATTTATCAAGTTCTTCCTTGCGTTTTTTCACCAGCTCATGCTGCTGGGCCAGACTTTGTCTTTCTTCATCTACCTCAGCCTCTTTGCGTTTCAAGGTTTCAAGTTCTTTGGAGAGTTGGGCTTCTCGCTGTTTAATCTTCTGTTCGTTACTCACAATCTGATTTTTCTTGCGATTAGCTTCCTCTTCGAACTCCTGCTTCATTTTCAGGAATTTTTCCTTAGCCTCAAGAATTTTGTCTTTTCTTACAGTTTCGGCTTGAAGTTCTGCCTCTTTGACGATCAGTTTAGCTTTCTCGGTGGCTGCTTGCTCGTTTCGCCTGAGTTTTCTTTTGTAAAGAAATGTTCCAATTAAAAGACTGAAAATAACGACCAGGAATAATGAGACGAACCCTAAAATCAGCCATTCCTGGGTTCCAAGGGTCTCGATTAATAATATCATACTTAATTCTATTTAGGTGTTAAAAAACACCCGGAGCCAACTGGCTAAAGATTATGGGAAGGAATTTTAAAAGAAAGGATCAGAGTGATTGGGAAACCAATTGATTGATATGGTTTACCTTCTCAATCACGGTTTGGTCTATTACCTGCAGATTTTCATCATCTGCTATTTTGTCTACCAAACAATCGAAAGCCACCATGGCCAGCAGGTCTTGCTTGTCGTCTATACCAAACTGTTCCCGGTAATGCTTTATTTTCTCGTTGATGAGTTTGCCGGCAGCCCGCACTTTTTCTTCTTCTTTGCGCTTTACCTTCATCGGGTATTCGCGGTCTGCAATTTTTATTTTTACGGATAATTCGTCCATCAACTTACCGGTTATCTGCTTAGGTGAGCAATACACTTATCGATTTCGCGGATATACTCGTCTACTTTCCTTTTCAACTCCGAAACACCATTGTCTTCCGGGTTTATATGGTCTACAATCTTAGTGATTTTAATCTGATTTTTAAAATGGTGAAGTTGCTCGTCCCGCTTGCGCAGATCAGTTTTGAGTTCGAAATTCTCCAGTTTTAGCCCTTTTAACTCGTCTTTTAAAGACTTATGCTCATTCAACAACACCACCACCTTTCGTTCCAACCCGTTCAGGCTTGATTTTAATGCTTCCTGGTCCATACTCTAATTCAAGATTTCAAATTCAAAATTTAAAGATTGCGAGTTCTCGAACTTCCAACCTCTCTTCAACTTCTACTTTCTGATTACCGCCCCCATCTTCCCCTCAAAGGCTCCCATTAAACGGGTCATTACCTTTTCAATCTCCTCATCTGTGAGCGTTTTGTTTTCGTCCAGCAAAGTAAAGCCTAACGCATACGCTTTTTTGCCATCAGGAATTTTATCTCCTTCATACACATCAAACGCAATTATTTCTTTAATCAGTTTCTTCTCTGTGTTTAAAACAAGTTCTCTGATTTCGTCAAAAGTTACTTGCTTATCCAATACCAAAGAAAGATCGCGCCTTACTTCCGGGAACTTCGGCACTTCCTGTACAACGAACTTAGGGTTTGCCGACTTGAAAAGCAAGGCGGTACTTAGATCGGCATAAAATATTTCTTGCTTGATACCAAAATCCTTTGTTAAAGCAGTTTTTACCTTTCCTAACTTCCCAATCTCTTTAGTTCCTTTCATCAGGCGCATTCCATACTCAAAGAGTGGGTCAGCCAGTTTCTCTTGCTTTATATTTTCTACTGATGACTTTTCCAGAAGCTGGACTACTTGCTGGGCCAGGTCAAAATAGCTTACCGACCTCGATTTATTCTGCCAGTTTTCAGTTTCAAAACTTCCGGTAATATACAGGGCTAACCGCTCCTCTTCTTTATAAATGCTTTTAGCTTCTCCTGTGCTACCGTGTTCGTTCTTCCAATAAATTTTACCAAACTCATAGAGCTTCAGGTCTTTTTGTTTACGGTTTATATTGTATCCGCAAACTTCTAACCCGGTAAACAACATCGTTTGACGCAAAATACCCTGCTCTTCGCTAAGTTTATTTAATATCTCAACGGGTGATCCTGAAAAGGCAAGGTTATGTTTTTGCTGATAGGCAGCATTGGTTAATGAATTGGTTAAGATTTCATAAAATCCATTACCAACCAGCATACTGCCCAGCGTGCGCTTATATTTATTGATATCCTTGTCAGGAAACTCTGCGAGATAATCTGTGCCAACAAGTTCAGATAACTCAATATTGTTGAATCCATAAATCCGGAGAATTTCTTCAACTACATCGGCCTCTTGCATTACGTCCACTCGGTAGGGCGGAACTGAAACAGTAAACCCCTTATCATCCTTAGTTACAATTGAAATATCCAAAGCCTCCAGAATTGGAAAAATATCTTCCCTGGCTATTGCTTTGCCGATCAGCCGGTTAATGTTCTTGTCCTTCACGGCTATTAACCGGTTTTCAATTTTAGTCGGATAAATATCCACAATGTCTGAGGAGATCGAACCTCCGGCAATTTCTTTGATCAGGAGGGCCGCGCGCTTCAACGGGTAAATTGTCATATTTGGATCAGTGCCTCGCTCAAATCGAAATGAAGCATCAGTCTTTAATTGATGATGCATGCCTGTTTTCCGAATGTAATCCGGAGAGAAACACGCGCTCTCTAAAAAAATATTCTTTGTCGATGCGGAAATGCCGGATTTGATTCCACCAAAAACACCTGCAATACACATCGGCTCCTCTGTATTGCAAATCATCAAATCTAAATTGGTGAGCACACGCTCCTTGTCATCCAGCGTCCGGAATTTAGTTCCGGCTGGCATAGTTTTTACCAGCACTTTCTTTCCCGCAATTTTATCCGCATCAAAAGCGTGTAGGGGCTGGCCAGTTTCATGAAGAACAAAATTTGTGATATCAACAATGTTATTGATAGGAGATAAGCCAACTGACTTGAGTCGGTTCTTTAACCAATCCGGAGATTCACCTGGAGTTACTCCTGAAATAGTTACTCCTGAATACCTGGGGCAGGCCTGAGTATTCTCAACTTCGACCGGAATGGAGAGGTTATTATTATCAGGTTTAAAAGACTCTACCGAAGGTAATTTAATGACACGTTTCTTCGAGGCCTTAACATCGCGGGCTACACCGATATGCGATGCAGCATCTGCGCGGTTAGGGGTTAGCCCTATTTCAAGAACATAATCGGATTCAACATTAAAAAATTTGGAAGCGGGAGTTCCATTAGGCGCATCGGTGGTAAGCACCATAATTCCCGCGTGGCTCTCTCCCAATCCGATTTCATCTTCCGCGCAAATCATTCCTTCTGATACCTCACCACGGATTTTAGCTGCCTTTATAGTGAATGACTCGCCTTTGGTTGGATAAACTGTGGTGCCAGGTAAAGCCACAACCACTTTTTGCCCGGCTGCAACATTAGCAGCCCCGCATACAATGGGCAATACTTTTTCGCCCACGTTTACAGTAGTGATAGATAACTTATCCGCATTGGGATGTTTTGAGCAGGTTAATACTTCACCAATCACCAACCCCTTGAGTCCTCCTTTTACAGTTTCGAAAGGCTCAACACTTTCTACTTCAAGGCCTGTAGCAGTAAGTACATGACCAATTTCTTCAGCCGTTTCCGGAATGTCAATATATTGCTTGAGCCAGTGGTACGAAATCTTCATAGGTTGAGAAAAATCAGGACTTCAAAAGTAGGGTTTTATGCCCTCTTTTCTAAACGTAAGCCTTAATATCAAAAGTTATTGATGATAGTTTTTCTCCCCGGCCTTAATGGGGATTTTCAGAATGTTTTCTTTTGGCGGGAAGGGGCACGAGTAGCTATCGTTATAAGCGCAATAAGGATTGTAAGCAAGATTAAAATCCAGAACCACTGATGTAGCCGCTGGCACTTTCTTAACATCCAGATAGCGACCGGCACCATAGGTTTCATCACCACTCGTTTCATCGGCAAAAGCAAGAAATAGTTTTCCGCGTTGCGGGCCCATTTCCATCAACTCAAGGATGAGTAATTTATTTTCAATACCTTCCAACGAGAATGAAGCAAATGCATACTCCAGGTATTTTTGCTCTTTGCCGTCACTGGTGGATAGGATCACTACTTTTTTGTCTTCAATGGGTTCAAGGGCTGCTTTGATCCGGTATTTTTCATCAATAGGAAAATACTGAAGGCCTGTAAAGGGAACGCTGTCTTTTAAAAAGGGTGAGCCTTCTCCCGAGTTCATAAATTCTTCTTTTTCAGACCGATCTTTTTGAATACTTGCTGTATAGTCTTCATTTGAGGAACTGCCTTGCAGCGAGTAAATAATAAAACCAATAACAGCCAAGAGGATGATCAGGGGAACGAGACGAGAACTTTTCATTAATTCAGAGAAACTGGGGAGGTTTTATCAGTATTCTTGACGAGAATCAACTTGTTCCGGTTTTCCCAAAAAGTAATTGAATCGGCACGTTGGGTGTAGCGCTTAAAAAATTCGGGGATTGATAAATCTGAAAGATTGCCTGGAGAATTTGTTAACACACAAATTGCAATGTGATTTTTGCGGTCTATGGCTACTTCGCTGCGATATCCATTTACATAGCCACCATGATATTCAAGTGTGTCGTTTTGAAATGCAATTACGCGCCATCCTAATGCATAGTAAGAAGCCCGGGGTCTTTTCCAGCGGGCAAAATTTCTATTTTTTGAGATCGCTTTTATCTGGGGTTCAAAAATCTCATGCATGGTACTATCAGACATCAGTTCGGATGATCCATTCATTAATGCTCTGAGCCAAAGTGCCATATCAGCAATACTGGCATTTACGCCCCCTGCTGGAGTTACATTATAATAAGTATCCGAAATAGGAACCGATACCCAATGTTTGCGTGAGAAGAAATGTGGTCGGGCAACATTATCATGATTCATGATTGCCTCATAAGAGGCTGAACTATTTCTCATTTTCAAAGGTCTGAAAACATTTTCCGTGAGGGCGGCTTCAAAAGACTGGTGTGAAACAGCCTGGACTACCTTTTCAATTAAGCTATAACCAACATTTTGATAACTATAAATCTGGCCCGGTTCACCAAAAAGGCTTACGCCTCTAAGGCTTGACAACAATGTATCAAGTGGGATGTGCTCCTCAATCATATTGGTATAAGCATGATAGGGAAGCCCCGTAGTATGTGATAACACGTGCCGGATTGTTAATTTTTCAGTATGCTCTTTTGATTTAAGTTGAAATTGAGGGTAATACTTTATGATCGGATCGTCCCAGTTAATCAATTGATCGCTTACCAGGGTGCCTGCCAACACCGAAGCGAAGCATTTTGATACAGAACCTAACCGGAATACAGTGTTAACATTGATGGAATCGGCATGGCCAACTTGTTTTAACCCAAACCCTTTTAAAAAAATAATGGAGGTATCCCTTACGATAGCTACGGCCGCACCGGGTGCCATACCTTTTTTGATGGCTTGTTCAATAAAGTAATCATAATCTGCAACCACTTGTTGGATGTGGGGGTTGGGATCTGGAAAGGCTACTAATTCTTTTTCCGGAGTGACAAGTTCTGAAAATTGATTTGATGCCAGATTTGTGCTGTCTGAAAGTGACGAGGAAAAGACTACGGCCTCATCTTCGTGGGGTGAGTAGACAAAAGCCACCAGAAGAATTAAAATAATACCAATCAGAATGCCGTAAACTGTCTTCATTTCGGTTTTACATCAGCCCTTCATCCGCAAAGCTAATGTATTTCTGGTTAGTAATTATCAGGTGGTCAAGCAACTGGATTTCGAGAAACTTCCCCGCTTCTCTCAATTTACGGGTCAGGTCAATATCACTTTGGCTTGCGGTTAGGTTACCGGATGGATGGTTATGCGCCACAATAACTCCACTGGCCAAATCTTCCAGGGCTAGTTTGTAAATTATTTTCGGGTCAGCTACTGTTCCTGAAACACCACCTTCGCTGATTCTTTTTTTCTTCACTACCCGGTTAGCACGGTTTAGAAGTAATACCCAAAATTCTTCATGTGGTAGATCCATAAAATTGCCTTTCAGAAGATCAAACGCATCTTTCGAGCTGTTTATTTTAGGCTTCTCTTCAGGGTCTTCTTCTTTTCGCCTTCTACCTAATTCCAGGGCTGCAACTATTGTTATGGCTTTTGCTTCTCCAATACCTTTAATTTTCATCAGGTCCTTTATAGTCAGTCGTGCCAATTCATTCAAACTGTTGCCTCCAAGCATCAACACTTTTTTAGCCAATTCAACCGCGCTGGTCTTGGTTGTTCCCGATCCAATAAGAATAGCAATAAGTTCAGCTTCTGTAAGGGCAGAGGTACCTTTCAATAAAAGTTTTTCCCGTGGGCGATCTTCCGGAGACCAGTCTCTGATATTCAAAGGTTTGCTGTCGTCAATCCTCATAACCGAAGATAAGAAATTTCAATCTTGAGTCCAGTTAGCATCCAGATCAAGGCATAAAAAAACCCTCCCCAACGAAAGCCAGGGAGGGAAAAATAATATCTATATGATTAAGCCAGGGCGTTAACGCGCTTAGCCAGTTTTGATTTCTGGTTTGCGGCTTTTTTCCAATGGATTACGTTCTTCTTAGCCAATTTATCGATCATTGAAGAAACATCCTTAAGCAAGGCTTGCGCCTCGTCTTTCTTGGTAGTTGCATCTAATTTCTTGATCTGGGTGCGGGTTGTTTTAGCCTGATAGCGGTTTCTTACGCGCTTAGTCTCATTGGCCCGGATTCTTTTCTCTGCTGATTTGTGATTTGCCATAATGCTTTTTTCAAAGGGACTGCAAAAATAAGGGCAATAACTTGATTTGCAAGGCCTGTTTCCTCATTTCTTTTGAATTGTACCCTCAAAAAGCAGCCAGGTACCGGGATCTAAAACAAGCTCAGCAGGCTCAGATTGGGTATTTAGGCTTATTTTTAGTTGCTGTGAGTCGATTTGTTGAGTTTTAACCTCACGGTTTCCATTTTTATCAATTATCGCGATATCTAGCGGGAAGCTGAATAGTGATCCCTTTTGGATCTGCTGAATCTCAAGAGTTATGGTTTTCTCTTTTGGGTTGAATTTCCAGTTAGCTGACAGCCTGGGATGACCCCCGGTATAAAGCCATTGATTGAAAAACAGAGTCAGATCTTGGCCAGAAACCTCTTCCATGATTCTTTTGAAATCAGATGTCATAGCGTTGCTGTTTCGGTAAGTAGAATAATATTGTCGGATACCTTTCCAGAAATTGAGATCGCCAACCTTATGTCGCAACATATGAAGTACCCAACCAGCTTTTTGATAGGTGTTTGTACTGAGAACTTTGTTAATATCAGTAATTGTGGTGTCAATGACCGGGGCCGGATTTTTCTTATAGTATTCGATCACCTGATCGCGATCTTTCATGGCTTCTTCCACCAGCCGGTCATGACCATAGGCATATTCTAAGTAGAGACTGGCAAAATAGGTCGCAAAACCTTCACTCAGCCACACATGATGCCAGTCATTTTCTGTGGCTGAATTTCCAAACCACTGATGTGCTTCTTCATGTGCAATCAGACTTTCGCGTTCGGCTTTTCCGGTAACAGAATTTTCGAAATAGAAAATGGTGTTGGCGTTTTCCAATCCACCCCAGCGCGTTTTGGATTGTACGTTGGCTAGTTTTTTGTAAGAGTAAGGACCAATGTGGTTATGAAAATAATCCAACACTTTTACGGCAATCGCATAATCATAAAAACCTTCCAATCGGTTTTGTGGATATACCCAGCTCTCCACAGAAATGTTATTGACTGTGCCGGCCTGTTGAACAGCAAATCGTGCAATGCCGGCCACCATTACCTTTACGGGAATAGGGACTTCTTCGTGCCAATGAGTGAGTTTTCGTTTTGAATCAAGCGGACTCTCTTCAATTTTTATTCCGTTGGCTACCACTTCATAGTGCAACGGAGCGATGATGACAAAATCAACCGCTGCTTTATCGCTGGGATGATCGACCACCGGCAGCCAATGATGACCGCGGTCGGGCCAGTTATCTCCAAAAAATCCGCGGTCGCCAAATTTGTTGTTGCCAATAATCAAACCATCCTGTGGAATGCCGCTATACATTATTTCAAAAGCCAATACATTGCCTGCTTTCGTGGAAGAAGGGAGAATAATTTTTAACCGGTTATTTTTATGTGCGAAAGACAAACTCTTGCTACTCAGCAAAACTTGCTGAACCTCCATGCCTTTACCAGTAGCGTCTTTAGTCGTAAGGTCTAGTTCAAATTCGGAGATACTGTTTTTAAATCGTATAGAAACAGAGGCCTTACCCGCAATAACATCGTTTGCGTCAGTTACCTCCAGTTGAAAAATATAGTGAGTAACATCAATGGACGGATTTTTTGGATAGGGATCGGTGGCCCATGCTATTGGAGAAACAAAAAACAGAAAAATGAAAATCTTCTTCATGATGCTTAACTTTATTGGAAAGGTAAACTTGTGCCCCGATTTCTAAAAATGGTTTTGGTAGGAGTGGTAATGCTTGGTAGCAGTTGGGGCTTCTTTGCTCATAGAAAAATTAATCGGCTGGCGGTATTTACACTACCACCTGCCATGTCTGGATTCTATAAGAAGAACATTGAGTACCTTACTGAGGCCGCAGTGAATCCCGACCGCAGGCGGTACGCGATACCCGAGGAAGCGCCCCACCATTACATTGACTTAGATGATTATGGAGATAGTGCTGTAGTAAAACTGCCGCGCTATTGGAGTGATGCCGTTGAGAAGTTTGGGGAAGATTCCCTACAGGCAAGGGGCATTTTACCGTGGCACATTTATAGAGTTTACTTTCAGCTGAAAGATGCTTTCATAATTCGTGATCCAGACCAGATCCTTAGACTATCGGCTGACCTGGGTCATTATGTAGCTGATGCCCACGTGCCACTGCATACGTCAAAAAATTATGATGGTCAGCTTACGGGCCAGGTTGGGATTCATGGATTTTGGGAGTCGCGGTTGCCAGAACTCTATTTTGACCAGTATGATTTTTTTGTTGGACCGGCAACCTATCTTCCCAATGTGCAATTGGCAGCCTGGGAAATGATCATGCAATCGAACCAGGCTGTGGATTCTGTATTAGTGATTGAAAAGAAACTTTCGGAATCAGAAGGTGAACATAAATTCAATTTTGAAACTATAGGAAAACAAACGGTCAAGGTCTATTCACAGGATTATGCTGAAAAATATCATCGAATGCTTTCGGGGATGGTGGAACGGTTGTTTCGCAATAGCGTAAAAAGCAGCGGTGATATCTGGTACACTGCCTGGGTGGATGCCGGTCAGCCCGATTTGAAAGGGCTAATTAATTATAAACCTTCACCCGAAGAATTAGAGAAGCGGAAAAAGGAATTATTACTTTGGAAGGAAAGAACGATAAAATCAAGAGAACATGAAATTTCAGAAAATTAAGGTCGTGTCGTTCCTGACTTTGTTTGTTGGTAGCTTGATCTCATGCACTACTCAAAAGCAGACAGATGAGGTGGTAGATCGAATCAGCGATGATTCTTTGTTTACACTCGTTCAGTACAAAACCTTTCAGTATTTCTGGGAGGGTGCAGAACCTACCTCAGGCGCTGCGCGCGAACGATTTCACGTTGATAATATTTATCCGGATAACGATAAGAACATTGTAACCTCAGGCGGCACAGGTTTTGGATTAATGGCAATTCTTGTGGGCATTGAACGGAAATTTATTTCTCGGCAAGAGGGAGTTGAACGCTTCACTAAAATTGTCACTTTTCTTGAGAAAGCAGATCGCTTCAAAGGTGCATGGCCGCATTGGATGAATGGCGAGACAGGAAAAGTGAAACCCTTTAGTGAGAACGATAATGGTGGTGATTTGGTGGAGTCGGCTTACCTCGTGCAGGGGTTATTATGTGTCCGTCAGTATTTCAAAGACGGCAATGAGGCAGAGAAATTGCTTGCGAATAGAATTGACAAACTGTGGCGAGAAGTGGAATGGGACTGGTATCGAAATGGAGGAAAGAATGTGTTGTACTGGCACTGGTCACCGGATAAACAATGGAAAATGAATTTTCCGCTGGAAGGATACAACGAATGTTTAATCACGTATGTATTGGCAGCTTCATCGCCTACGCATAGCGTACCTGCCATTACCTATCATGAGGGCTGGGCACGTGGAGGTAAAATAAAAAATGATTCAACCCATCAGCAATATGGGTATCATCTTGATTTGAAGCATAATTTCGCTCAACAGTTTGGAGGCCCGCTATTCTGGTCACATTATTCTTTTCTAGGTCTTGATCCGCGTAAACTGAAAGATCGCTATGCGGATTACTGGCAACACAATGTGAATCATACATTGATCAACTATCAGTATTGTGTCGAAAATCCAAAGGGCTATAAAGACTATGGGAAAAACAGTTGGGGACTAACTGCTGGATACTCAGTGAATTTTTATTCGGCTCACAGCCCCAATGAAGATTCCGGAGTAATTACACCAACGGCTGCGTTGTCATCCTTTCCATACACACCCCAGCAAAGTATGGAAGCCATGAAACATTTTTATTTTGATCTCGGTGATAAAACATTCGGGCCTTATGGATTTTATGATGGGTTCAGTGTGCACCACGATTGGTATAAGCCCTGGTACCTTGCGATTGATCAGGGCCCCATTGTAGTAATGATGGAGAATCAACGTTCAGGATTGTTGTGGAATCTTTTCATGTCATGCCCGGAGGTGCAAAAGGGACTTAAAGAGTTAGGATTTACTTATTGAGTAGCGCTTCAGCAATTTCATTCCACTCTTTCTCCAGAGAGTAATCAGGCATTTTTCGGTTAGCACGATTATACCAATACTGAGCGTTAAATTTATCACCTTCTTTTCTGTGCAGGTAAGCATGAACCCACGACCCTTCAGGGGTATTAATATCCTGGGCAAGCGCATGCGATTTTTCCCAATCTCCCCGAAGGTCATGCCAAAGGGAGAGTAAAAGAACGGAGACTTTGGGTGGCTCCGAATGCTTTGTTGATTTCTGGAATTCTTCCAGGGTCACCGTTCTTTCAATTAAACTCAACAAATTATTAATTCTCCTTTACTGGATAGTAAACCTCCGTAATCCATTGAGTAGTGTCCTTCTCGGCCATGGGGTCAGTTACATATACTTCCCAGGGAGCCCCGATTTCAGTCAGCTTTTTGTATTGGATGTATCGGGCAATTTCGTTGTGTATGGCTTGCAGGTTGTCATAGTTACCTTTCATTACACCTTTCACAGCCAGACCACCCTCAGTTTGCATGATTTTATATTTGCCGGGCACTTTGGCATCGGCCGCTACAGGCATGGCACACACCATGTCCATTGATTCTTCCGAATACTTGGGGTAAAGACAGAAAGGATAACCCGTGACAGTCACCTTAGCTTTTTTGAGGGCTGCATCTAATTCCGTGTACATTTTTCCCATTTGAGCGCTAATGGCTGCTCCGTCTTTGGGGCTCATTGTGTGAGAAAGACCAACATAGCTTATAGATGGAACATTTTCTTCTGTGATAAGATAATTAAACTTTGGTTTAGCTTCTGCAATACCTTTGATTTTGTCACCGGCATAATCAAATGATTTTTCAATCTCACCTTTCATGAAAACATTTATCCAATGACCGATGGGATTCATTCCTGCATCGTTCGTGAAATTCAAATTTAATTGAGTGTTTTCTCCGGTTGGCTCAAGCGAATAAAAACCTTTGGCTGGATTTCCGCCAAAGTCCATGTCAATGGCGATTGATTTTTCAGGAATGCTTTCGGAAATCGCCAGGGTTCCAGTCCCCAGTTTGGGTCCTTCCCAGCTATACGAAGCGCCTGTTCCTATTCTTTTCTCACCATATACAATCTTCATTTCCGGATCAAGGGTGTTCCAATACTGCCATGTTTCCCAACGCTCCAGGTCGTTGATCTCTTCAAAAACGGCTGCAGCCGGGGCATTAATGGTGTAGCTTTTTGTGATCTCCAGTTTGGCTGGAAGCACAAATCCAATCAACACGAGCAGAACAATCAGTCCTGCGATAATGAAAAGGATTTTTTTGATCATAATGATTAAATGTTAGGGTTTTGGGATGATGTTAGCCTGTTTTTTAAACAGGCACCGAAGGTATTAAAATATTAAAGGACTTAAAAGGTTGTAATTGTGTTAAAAAATTCAAAAATTAGCCAATAGACTAAACCCGTAACCCCATGAGTTTTTTTAATAACCCCAACCGTATTCCCGAAAGCTATGGCTTGAAAATCGCAGGTGGCCTGATTGTTTTTTTTCTGTTAATGAAAGTGATTGGCCTCGCTCACCATTATGAACTGCGCTTTCTCAATGTCTTCATTCAAGTGGGTGGAATTTTCTTCGCCTTGAAGAAATTCAAGCAAACGCATGAGGAGCACATGAACTATTTCCGGGCATTAATAACGGGAGTGGCAACAGGGGCTGTTGCATCGGCCCTTTTCGCAGTTTTTCTTTTTGTTTATATGTCAGTAGATAGCGCCTTTATGCAAGGCATTATCGAAAATGAACCTATGGGGCGGTATCTCAATCCTTACATCACCGCTTTCATGGTGGCCTTAGAGGGATTGTTTTCAGGATTGCTATTTACGTTCATCATCATCAATTATGTAGATACCGATGATGTGAATGATCCGCAGGGAGAATCTAATTAACAATTGATAATGGACAATTGATAATTTGTATAATCATAGATTATCAACAATCAATTGTCCATTGTTAATTTATTTTACTTCTAGTTCGATCACAGTATCAACTTCATTCATTTTATCTTTTGGTACCTTAAGACTTAATCCAAAATCATTCTCCAGGAATTTAACGGGGCTTTTATCAATAAACAACTTTGCACTCACAACCTTCTTGCCAAACTTGGGCAGGGTAAGGGTTTCGTCATGCCAGTTTAATATGTGTACATAAATCTTGTTTCCTTTCTGAGTCATTACGCCCCACTCACGTGCACTTAAGGGTCCGCCCCTGGTTCCTTGTATCGTTTCACCATATTGTTTATTCCATTCACCCATTTGTTTTAGTAATTCAACATGTTCAGGTTGGATCTTTCCATTGGGCATAGGCCCCACATTCAATAAAAAGTTCGATCCATAACCAGCTGCCTTCACCAGGTATTGGATCAAATCTTTGCGACTCTTGTTTTTTGCATCTTGCAAGTTGAAGCCCCAGGAGTTGTTGATAGTTTCACAGGTTTCTTTGGGCAAGTCTCCAATTTTTTGCTCAGGGGCAAAGCCGGTTGTGTTGTGGCCCGGCAAATCTTTTTCAAACATTTGAAAATCCTCACCCTCATAAGGAGGTCTGTGATGATTGCTTCCAACCAGGGCGGCTGGTTGAAGTTTGTGAATGAGTGAATAAGTTCTTTCAAGGCGCCAGTCATCATCTTTTTTATCCCACATGCCATCAAACCAGATACCGGCCACATCTCCGTAATTGGTTAGCAGCTCACTTAGTTGAGCGTCCATGTAATCCAGATATTTATTCATATCGCCCTTTTCTTCACGGCCGGTCCAACTTCCGCCTGTAAACCCTCGCGGAAAATAATCTGGGTGATGCCAGTCGAGTTGTGAGTGATAAAAGAAAAGTTTGATGCCTTGTTTGCGACATTCATCAGCCAGCATTTTCAAAACATCTTTCCCGTAAGGAGTTTTCTTTACAATGTTATAATCAGAGACTTTCGAATCGAACATGGCAAATCCATCGTGGTGTTTACTGGTGATGGTGATGTATTGCATGCCCGCATCCTTGGCCATCTTCACCCACTCAGCAGGATTGAATTCGGTGGGATTAAAGAAAGCCGGAAGTTTTTCATAAGTCTTGATAGGGATCTGCTGATTGTTCATGACCCACTCGCCATCCCCTAATACACTGTACACCCCCCAATGGATAAACAAACCAAATTTGGCATCCTGAAACCACTCACGGGTTTTCATGTTTTCTGTGGTAGGAGTATATTTTTTTTCCTGAGCCCAAACTGTCACTG
The DNA here is from genome assembly GCA_044229915.1 of Cyclobacteriaceae bacterium. Taxonomy (GTDB): domain Bacteria; phylum Bacteroidota; class Bacteroidia; order Cytophagales; family Cyclobacteriaceae; genus ELB16-189. The sequence continues at coordinate 40,680 of JBGASB010000011.1, read as the reverse complement.
ATAAAATCAACAAGAGGAATAGAATAGATTGCTTTTTCATGTGCGGAGGTATTTTGTAACTTTCCAAAATCTATCAGAAGTTAACTGATTAATCAAGTAAATCCTGAAATTCAAAATGAGACACGAATCTATTGGGAAGGAATTATTCATCACCAATCGCAAGCGACTGGTAAAAAGCCTTAAGCCTGGCTCGCTGGTGGTTTTTAATTCCAATGATATTATGCCCAGCAATGCGGATGGCACCCTTGGGTACATTCAAAACAGTGATTTGTATTATATGAGCGGCATTCACCAGGAAGAAAGCATGGTGGTGATTTGTCCCGACTTTCCGGATAAGAAATATCGCGAAGTGCTTTTCCTTCGTGAACCGAATGAACTGATGGAAAAATGGGAAGGTCATAAATTGACAAAGAAGGAAGCTACTGAAATATCAGGTATTGAAACTGTGGTTTGGGTTTCTGGCTTTCAAAAGCTTTTTCACCACATGATGACGATGGGCAGAGTGGATAATGTTTATCTGAATACAAATGAACATTATCGATCCGAAGTTCTTGTTCAAAGCCGGGATGCACGATTTATAGAATGGTGTCAAAAGAATTACCCGCTCCATAAGTACAAAAGGATTGCGCCCATTATGGGTGACTTGCGCAGGGTAAAGCAGCCTCGTGAAATTGAATTGATGCAACGAGCATGTGATATTACAGAATGTGGCTTTCGCAGAGTGTTGAATTATTTGAAACCCGGAGTTACTGAGTATGAACTGGAAGCAGAATTTATTCACGAGTTCAAACGACTGGGGTCTAAGGGATTTGCTTATACGCCAATCATTGCTTCCGGAGAAAATAATGTAATCCTTCACTATATCGAAAACAGTGCGCAGTGTCATGCCGGAGATTTAGTGCTTTTGGATGTGGCTGCTGAGTATGCGAATTATAATTCTGATCTAACGCGAACAATTCCGGTGAGCGGTAAATTCTCGAAAAGACAAAAAGAAGTTTATAATGCGGTACTTCGCATTCACCGTCAGGCAATGAAAATGCTCAGACCCGATGTGGTGTATTTCGATTATCAGAAAGAAATTGAAAAGTTGATGGAGTCGGAATTGTTAAAACTAAAATTGATTGACAAGACAGACATCAAGAATCAAAATCCGGATAACCCGGCTTTGAAAAAATATTTTTATCATGGTACATCGCACATGTTAGGGCTGGATGTTCACGATGTAGGCAACATGCATGATAAAGTTCAGGTTGGGTCCGTCTGGACGATTGAGCCCGGCATTTATATAAAAGAGGAGAAGTTTGGGATCCGCCTGGAGAATAATGTAGTCATTGGAAAGAATAAGAACCATGATCTGATGAGTAATATTCCCATTGAAGCTGAAGAAATAGAGGAGATTATGGGGAGCAAGAAAAGTTGAAAATAATAAGTAAAAATAGTGCTATGAAAAGATTGAGTGCGTTGATTGTGGTGTTGGTGATTGCGAGTATAGTACAGGCCCATGAATTCTGGCTTCAGCCTGCGAAGTTTAGGTTTGCTCTTGGTGAAACAATCAAGCTTGACTTTATGGTGGGCGAGAGTTTTACCGGGGAATTTTGGGATTTGAATAAGCATAAAGCTGAGAAAATGGAACTGCACCGTCTTGGTGGAGTTCGTGACCTGGCTAAAGACGTTAAACCCACTCAGGGAAATAATCTTTTTTTCAAAGCTGACCAGGAAGGGACCTATTTATTTTCGCTACAGAGCAATGCTGCTTATATCGAATTAGAGGGCGAAATGTTTAATGACTACCTGAAAGAGGATGGTCTTGACTATATTCTGCATGAACGGACTAAGTCGGGTAGCCTGAGTAAAAAATCGACTGAGTTTTACAGTCGCTATGCGAAGGCGTTGGTTCAGGCTGGAAACAAAACAGACGATACTTATAAAAAGAAACTTGGCTTGCGGTATGAAATCATTCCGGATCAAAATCCTTACACACTAAAGGCAGGTGATCATCTGCAATGCAGGGTTTTATTTGAAGGAAAACCCGCGGCTCACGCATTGGTGAAAGTATGGAATAAGGTGAACGATACTACTTTTCTTCAAAACATTTACACTGAAAATGACGGTACCATGCGGTTTCCAATCAGTGCCTCAGGCCCATGGATGGTGAGCAGTGTAAAGATGATCCACTCCGAAAAGGATGGGGCAGAGTATCACAGTTTGTGGGCAAGTTTGGTTTTTGGAATTTAATTCTATGAGTGAAATAGTTTCTTCTGATAAAGCCCCTGAGCCGGTAGGTCCGTATCCCCACGCACGAATTGTGGGCAACTTACTTTTTCTTTCCGGTGTAGGTCCGCGAAAAAAAGGATCAAAAGAAATACCAGGGGTTACGTTGGATGATAAAAGAAACATTATCGCTTATAATATCGAGGATCAGTGTCACTCCGTATTCCAGAATGTGAAATACGTGCTGGAAGCTTCCGGCTCCCGATGGGAAAATCTGGTTGACGTTACAGTCTATCTTACCAACATGAAAGATGATTTCCCAATCTTTAATAAAATCTATGCAACTTATTTTCCCGATAAGGCAACACAACCATGCCGTACAACCGTGGAGGTAAATGCGTTGCCAACACCCATAGCAATTGAGTTAAAGTGTATCGCAACGATAAACCAGTAAGAATTAGTGCATTTACGTTTTGAATATTAATCTTCGGATATTATGTGGCCACCGATCCGGTGATGCAACGTAGTTCGAATTACATGGCGATCGTAATATTCAGTGTCAGATTTGGGTTGAAGGATGTTGATGTAACCGCTTTCAATCGACCACCGCTTATTGAATTGGTAGTCAAGAGAGCCGCTCAGACGATTTTGATCAAAAGGTCTGGGAACATCGCCTGTGTTAAGCATAATCTCATTATATAGCTTGAGTGACAGCATGCTTTTATTCTTAAATTTTGCTAGTGTGGTACCTACCATAACCCGGAATCGGTGTCGTAGGTTAAAATGGTAGCCATCCGTCAATTCCACAGTATTATTATTGTGAATGAATCGCTCATCAAGCCGATAGCGGAATAGAAATTGCCATTTACTTTTAGTATTGGAAAGTAAGTTAATCTCCTGCCAAGGTCTTAACTCCGGCACGGACAGAGAAGTATTTGATGGTAGCCGGGTGAGATTAAAATTGAAACCCGCAGCCACATCCAACCAGGGTTTAATACGGTCGTGTAAATGGATGTGCGTAAAGAACTGAGATTGTTGCGATGGATTGAGATATCTGCGATTGTCAATTTCCGTGTGTAAGGTGAACTGTTGACTCAACCGCGCAACGTTGTAATACCGAATCCAATAAAACCATTGATAAGTTACTTTCTCTTGACCATCCGAAACAAATGGGAGGAATGAAAAACTAAATAACAGAATGAGATACCTGAGTCTCACTAAACCGAGAAACTCTCACCACAGCCACAGGTACGTGATGCATTCGGGTTGATAAACTGAAATCCCTTACCATTCAGGCCATCCGAAAAATCAAGCGTGGTGCCAAGCAAATACAGCAGGCTCTTCTTATCGACCAGAATTTTTACACCCTTGTCTTCAAATACCTGGTCCACCGGATTGATTTGATCATCAAACCCTAAATCATACATTAACCCTGAGCATCCGCCACCTTTTACCGAAACGCGGATATTATGATTTTCAGATTTACCTTCTTCAATGCGAAGGTTGATGATTCTTTCTTTGGCTTTATCGGTTACACTGATCATGGTTTTCTACGAAATTGGATTCATTACAACACTAAACACGGTAATAGTGTTCCTGTCCCGGGCATAATATAATTTCTCGAGGGCATCAAGGATGTTGCTGGCCCGGAAGTAAGAAGTATGCAATTCGCGGTCGTTTTTAGTTACCCACTGAATCGTATAGGAGTTTTCTTTCTCTTTATAGTTCTGAACATAATCCCACATTTTCTTCAGCGCATCCACTTTATCGGCCCCGGTTTCGGATCGAAAGAGAAATGACTGATTATGCCTTGGGTTGATCGTGATCAAATCGAGCTTCGTTTTACCATCGTGAACGCTGTATTCGAAAATCAAGTCGCTTGTACGCAGCCCTAGATAATCCTTTATCTGTTGTTGCACCCGGGCAGCCTCAACGTGGGCGTCACTGCTTGTTTCTATGTTGATTTTTGGCATTTCGCTTTAAAACTTTCGTAAACCCTGAAAAGTTTCCCAATTTTCTGTCAAAATTAGCAAATTCGGCTTAATAGAAAGATATGAATAAACTGGAGCATATCGGCATTGCAGTTAAAAACCTGGAAGAGTCCAACAAGATTTTTGCCAAACTACTCGGTAAACCACACTATAAGATCGAAGAAGTTGAATCGGAAGGTGTACGTACTTCTTTTTTTGAGGTGGGGGGAATAAAAATTGAGTTGCTGGAAGCCACTAGGCCGGATTCCGCCATAGCAAAGTTTATTGAGAAGCGGGGCGAAGGTCTTCATCACCTCGCTTTCGATGCTGATCCTATTCAGGATAAAATGGAAGTGTTAAAGGATAATGGTTTTAATCTGCTGGCGGAGAAACCCTTCCCGGGAGCCGATAACAAAGAGGTTATTTTTCTGCATCCTAAAACTACCAACCATGTGTTGATAGAACTCTGTCAGGAAAAGCGCTGATCAGAATTTCATTTTGGGGTGCGCGTTCTTTCCGTACTGAATGTCATTATAGTACTTCTGCTTTCTTTTGCCCTCTTTGGTTTCGTAATATGGTTTGGGGGCTGTACAGGAAGTAAATATGACTAAGGCCACAATTATTACAACACTCCGTTTCATACCCAGTTGGTTTTGTCTATGAATATATACCTACCCCTGAGGTTATTACACTGATGTGAATGCCAAATAGTACTTTTGCCGGACGAATTAACAATCAGGCCGCCCAACGGTCATTACCAACATGAGTGAAAAGCGAACCGAACTTTCGAAACTAGGCGAATTTGGTCTTATAGACCATATAAAAAGCAAATTTTCAGTATCTAATGCCAGTACGATAAAAGGTATTGGTGATGATGCTGCCGTTATTGAAGCCGGAGAGGAGTCCTTGTTGGTATCAACTGATATGCTTTTGGAGGGTGTTCATTTCAATTTGTCGTATATGCCCTTGCAACATCTGGGCTATAAAGCTGTGACTGTAAATGTATCAGATATTGCTGCCATGTACGGAAGGCCAGAACAGATTGTGATAAGCATTGCTATCAGCAATCGTTTTTCATTGGAGGCAGTGGATGCTTTATTTGAAGGTATTCATGCGGCATGCCAAAATTACAAAGTTGATCTGGTGGGTGGCGACACATCTTCTTCTGTTTCGGGCCTTGTTATTTCGATTACCGTGTTAGGTCGTGCATCCAGGAATGAGATTGTGCAGCGAAGCGGAGCAAAAGTTAACGATATCATTTGTGTAACCGGAGATCTGGGGGCAGCCTATATGGGGTTGCAGGTGTTAGAACGCGAGAAGGAGGTTTTCCTCTCCAACCCTGATATGCAACCTGATCTGGAGAAGTATGAATATTTGGTGGGGCGTCAGTTAAGGCCTGAAGCCCGCATGGACATAATACATGAGCTGCGCGAACGAAAGTGTATTCCAACATCGATGATTGACATTTCGGATGGACTTGCTTCGGAATTATTTCATCTAGGCAAACAATCGGGTGTTGGGGTTAAAATTTTTGAAGACAAGGTGCCTATCGACCATGATACTTTCGAAACGGCTATTGAGTTTAAGTTGGACCCTATCACCTGTGCATTGCATGGGGGTGAAGATTACGAGCTTCTTTTTACAATTGATCCTACTGACTACAAAAAGATTAAAAATCATCCTGACATCCATTTTATTGGTCATATGCATAGCGATCCAACTCAACATGTGTTGGTTACCAAGCAACAAACAGTAATTCCGATAACTGCCCAGGGTTGGAATCACTTCAAGGATGAATAGTTGTTACAGGGTGGTTCAGAAATTTTGAAATAGTTCGAATCATTTCTAATATAGAGTAACCAAATTTCAGATTATGTCACACTTCCGCAGGGTCTACTTTCTTTTTGTTTTTTTAATTCTTTTATCATCCCTTAACGCGCAGGAACTTCCTGTCGGTAAGCCCGAAGAGTTAGGGTTTTCGCCTGAACGACTTCAACGACTCACTACTGTTTTTCAAGAATATGCCAATGATAAAAAAATGTCAGGGAGTGTAGTGTTGGTTGCGAGACATGGTAAGGTTGCGTATTTCAATGCATTTGGGAAAAGAGATATTGAAGCAAATGCGCCTATGCAGAACGATGCGATTTTTAGAATTGCCTCGCAGACCAAAGCATTGATAAGTGTTGGCATTATGATTTTGCAGGAAGAAGGAAAGTTATTGATTACTGATCCGGTAGGTAAATACATACCCGAGTTTATGGAAACCACGGTGGCAGAATCCCGGGCAGGTGGCGGATATGATATAATAAAAGCCAAACGTCAAATCACGTTACGCGATCTGCTCACGCATACAGCAGGGATTGGTTATGGCTACGGATTGGCTGCTGATAAATGGAAAGAAGCGGGCATACAAGGTTGGTATTTTGCCGATCGCGATGAACCCGTGGGAGCCACTATTGCAAGAATGGCGAAACTTCCAATGGATGAGCATCCGGGCGAGAAATTTGTTTATGGATATAACACGGATATCTTGGGAGTGGTCATCGAGAAAGTTTCCGGAAAATCGTTGGAAGAATTTATCACTTCAAGAATTCTTACCCCGCTGGGAATGAAAGACACCCATTTTTATTTGCCCCAGAATAAAGTGAATCGTCTCACCGCAGTGTATTCTGCCTATGCAGATAAGCCTCTTGAGCGCTCACCCGATCCTGGTGGTATGGTTGGCCAGGGTGCCTATGTTAACGGTCCGAGAAAAAGTTTTTCTGGTGGCGCAGGATTACTTTCGACTGCCTCAGATTATGCGAAGTTTCTTCAGATGATGTTGAATAAAGGTACCCTCAATGGCAATCGTATACTGGCGCCTGGCACGGTAGAATTAATGACGGTTAGCCATCTTGGAGAGATTAAATATAGCTGGGGTACAGGTATTGGCTTTGGTCTTGGGTTTTCTGTTTGTGAAGATCTTGGCGATCGGGGCGTTCCGGGTTCTGTAGGTGAATACGGTTGGGGTGGAGCGTATGGCTCTTCCTATTGGGTTGATCCTAAGGAAGACATGGTAATCGTATATTTCAAACAATTAACACCAACCAATAACCTTGATGATCAAAGCAAACTTCGCACCCTGATTTATCAGGCGATCGTTAAATAATGTAGCTTAATCTTCCGGAAAAGGAATGTAAACGAAACTGGCAAACTCTTTATCTACAACAAAGAGACAGCAAAACTCATCCGGATCTTTATAATTTTTTTTGAATTCTTCCTCCTTATCAGCAGCCACTAACTCGCGCTGAACAAATTCATTTAAGAAGGAGGCATAATAATTCCAAACCAGGTTTATGGGACCGTTCGGAATCAGGAGTTGACCAATGGGTAATTTATCTTTTGAAATAGGGAAAATAGGAAAATCAAAACCAGCCTTGCGAATCTGATAGGAAGCTTCCTTTAAGGTATCTGATACTTTAACAAAATCCTGTGAAATCGTACCGAGGTATTTTCCGTTAAGCTCCGGATCGTTGAACATAGTCTAAGGCCGTTAAAATAATTTGTGGTTGCTGGTTTATTCCGTCAAGGTAGGAATTCCCTATTTTTAGCAAAATTATATCTCCATGAAAAAACATTTTATTCCTCTTCTGTTTCTTTTAGCGATCCAGGCAGTGGCGCAACCCACCACGGTTTCAGATCTCGAAGCCTCTTATAAAGCCCGAAAGCAAAGAGAAGATAATTCAATTCTGAAGGAATTTCCGGTTCGCAATATCGGGCCTACCGTACAGGGCGGTCGTATTATTGATGTAGAGGTTAACCTAAAGGACACAAAGGAATTTTATGTAGGCTACGCTTCCGGAGGAATTTTTAAAACCCAAAATAATGGGATCACATTCGCGCCCGTATTCGATCAAATTGATGCGTTGGGTATTGGTGACTTTGCGCTCTCACAATCAAACCCTCAAATTTTATATGTTGGCACGGGTGAAAAAAATGGAAGTCGTTCCAGTTATGCCGGGTCAGGTATTTATAAGACAAGTGACGGTGGTAAGACCTGGAGTCATATCGGACTTACAGGAACGCAACATATAAGCCGGGTACTTATTCATCCCCAGGATGATAATGTTATTTGGGTAGCCTCCCTGGGCGCACTTTATTCAAGCAATCCAGATCGTGGAATTTTTAAATCAAGCGATGGCGGTAAGACCTGGAAGAAGACTTTATTCATTAATGATAGCACAGGTGTTTCGGATTTAGTGATCAACTCACAAAACCCAAAACAATTATTGGCCGCTACCTGGGAGCGCACCCGCAAAGCAGGAAATTTCAAAGGCAACGGGGCTGGTTCTGCCATCTACCGTTCTGAAGATGGTGGAGAAACGTGGACAATCTCTTCAGAGGGATTTCCAAAAGGAAAATTTGTAGGCCGGATTGGATTAGATGTTTGTTGGAGCAAACCGAATGTCGTGTATGCGGTGCTCGATAATCAGGAGCCGGTGCAAGAAGAGAAAAAGGAGAAGCCGGAAGACGGAAAACTCAAACTTCCAGATCTTAAGGAAATGACCTTAGAGAATTTTCTAAAGCTGGATGATAAAAAGTTGGATGATTTGTTGAAGGATAGTCGCTTTCCTTCACGATATACCGCCCAGGTGGTTAAGAAGGATGTTAAGGGTGGCAAGTATAAACCTCAGGCTATCGCAGAATATTTTGGTGCTGATGCCAATTCTGATTTATTCAACACAAAAATCAAAGGGGCAGAAGTGTATCGCTCGGATGATGGTGGAAAATCATGGAAGCGCACCCATAGTTTAGACATTGATGGTGTTTATTATACGTATGGGTATTACTTCGGTGAGTTACGCGTTTCCCCATCCAACACGGAGGATGTGTTTATTTACGGGGTACCCATGCTGAAGTCGGAAGATGGTGGAAAGAATTGGGTAGAGATTGACACCGTAGGTACTATGCATAGTGATCATCATGCGCTATGGATCAATCCGCAAGATGCAGATCATATGTTGATGGGTAATGATGGGGGCTTATATCAAACATATGATAAGGGCGATACCTGGTTACACATTAATAATATGCCGGTAGGTCAGTTCTATACCGTGAATGTGGATATGGAAACTCCGTATAATGTATACGGAGGACTTCAGGACAACGGTGTACTCCGTGGGTCTTCCAAATCAATCCCAAATCAAACCAAACATTGGGAGGCGATTTTTGGTGGAGATGGAATGTATGTAGCGCCCGACCCGCGCAACAGTAAATTAATCTACACGGGATTTCAATTTGGAAATTACTTCAAACTGGAGTTGGATAAATCCAAGACCACGCGCATTACACCTGGGCACGATATAGGGGAAGCACCCAACCGCTGGAACTGGCGTACTCCACTTATTCTTAGCAAACATAACCCGGACATTGTTTACATCGCATCGCAACGGGTCTATCGCAGTTTAAATAAAGCGGAAAGTTGGGAAGCAATCAGTCCGGATCTCACAAAAAATAAACCGCAGGGCAATGTTCCGTTTTCTTCCATTGCTACCTTGACCGAATCACCCCTACAGTTCGGGTTGTTATATGTAGGTACAGATGACGGAAATCTTTGGGTAAGTAAGAATGGGGGTGGAAACTGGGAAGCGATTCATTCAGGGTTGCCGGTCAATCGTTGGGTAAGCAATATAGCTGCATCACCCCACGACAAAGCAACTGTGTTTGTTTCCCTCAACGGTTATCGCGAAGACGAGTTCAAAACTTATGTTTACATGAGCACAGATTATGGCAAAACCTGGACAAGTGTGAAAGGTGATTTACCTGAGTCAGTGGCAAACGTAATTATTCAAGATCCGGTTAACGCTAATCTTTTATACTGTGGTCTGGATAACGGAACTTATGTGAGTATGGATTTAGGTAAATCATGGTTTTTGTTGAACAAGGCTTTGAATGTTGCGAGCTACGATCTGATTGTTCATCCGCGTGAAAACGAACTCGTAATTGGTACGCACGGACGAAGCGTTTTTGTAACGGATGTAAAACCGCTACAGGCTTTGAAAGAAGGTGGAGCATCCAAAGGCATCATAGCGTTTGTACCAGAAAGTATCCGCTACAGCGAACGCTGGGGTCAAAAACAATATTCATGGTCGAAAGTGAATGAACCGGAGACGAGCATCCTGTATTATGTTGGTAAAACTGCTGCCAGTATAAAAGCAGAAATTTATGATGAGAAAAATAATCTTGTTCGCACATTAAGCGGTATGGGATCGATCGGATTTCATTCACTAGCGTGGGAATTGAAAGTGAATGAGATTGTTCAGGCTCCCTCCAAAGGAAAAGCAAAACCAACACCAGCTACGCCAGCATTAAAGTATGTTGCCAAAGGAAAGTATAAGGTGAAGTTTATCAATGGCACTGAAAACAGTGAAGTAACGGTGGAGGTAAAATAGGTTATAACCTCCTATAATAAAGGCCCGCTCATCCCAGCGGGCCTTTGTTTTTCATTCGGTTTTCTCCGCTCAGCAAAAAAACAGATTAGAGGATACCCAATAAGCCAGGGGACTTCGTATACTATCCAATAACCCCAATACTATGAGCGAGCAAATAAAAATCGATCGCCACAAGTTCCTTAAGCAATCAGTTATAGGTACAGCTGGTATTTTTATACCGCTTTCATTTCTTGAAGCCCAAAGTCAGCAGCAGGAAAAACCTGCACCCCTTGATCTAGAAACTGTGAAAGAATTTGTGGGTGTTTGTCATGGTAAGTTTGACCGTGCCAAGGAAATGTTAGAAGGCAACTCCTTGCTTCTTCATGCCTCATTTGATTGGGGTGGCGGTGACTTTGAATCAGGTATTGAAGCGGCAGGGCATGTTGGAAATAAGGAGATTGCTGCGTACCTGATCGGTAAGGGGGCCAGGTATAATATTTATCTGGCATGTATGCTTGGTCATTTAGATACCGTTAAAAACATTCTAACGTTTAGTCCGGGATTATTGAATTCAAAAGGTCCACATGGTTTTACAATGCTCCATCACGCTCAAAAGGGTGGTGAAGAATCTAAAAAGGTAGTCGACTTCCTCCAATCGTTAGGCGCCAAAGAGACGAAGATTCCGTTTTATACGAGTTAACTTTCTTGCTTAAGCTTTAGAAACAAATTGCTCATTTGTTGAAGTTCGGGAAAGAACCGCGAAAATTCATCTTCGAATTCTGCATAAAACTTTTGCAGGTCAAGCACTGCTTCATCCATTTTAGATTCATAAGGTGTTCGCTTTGACATCCCGCTCAGGGCTCTATGAATCCCTTCTATCCGCGAATAATTATATAACCAATTGCCCCTTATAATGTGCGGCAGCAAACCCTGAACACGTTGAGGAAGCTGATCTTCAAATTTACTTAGAATACCATAGGCTTCTGACGCAAAGTGATCCAATGGACTTGCATGATAGGTTTGCCAGTTTTTTGCTAAGAAGTGATCATAAAACATATCGACAATCACCGGGGAATAATGGCGGTATTTTGGGCGCAGTCTTTTTTTGCTTTCCATTACCACGCCATGGCTGTCGGTAAATTCATCAATCTCTCGGTGTAGTTCTATGCCAAGTGCGATGTTGGGTCTGAATTGCTCGTAAACATTCCGGCCACGAACAAAATCGCCAATAAAATTTCCTACCATGATTTCGGGATGGTCGCCAGATAAAAAAAGGTGTGCAAGAAAATTCACTGCGAATACTACTTAGACGGTGTGTAAGGTAGTTGAATTTGGGTTATTTTTACTCAACTAATGAATGGCGGACACTCCCGGCTTTGCATATGATAGTATTGGAGCAACTTAAATTACTTGTAAACCTGTCGCGTATTGATGGTGATATGTCAGGTCAGGAACGCAGTTACATTATCAACATTGGTAAGGCCCACGGCTTCCCCGAGTCATCGGTAGAAACCCTTTTCTATAATTCTCACGATACAATTATATCTAAAGACCTGTCGGCTGACCAACGATTCAATTATATTTTCAATGTAGTGCAATTAATGAAAATTGATGAACGACTTTATGAGAATGAAATAAAATTTTGTGCTGGCATTGCTGCCCGGCTCGGATATAAACCGGAAGTTATGGTCGAACTCATGCTGAAAGTTAAGACCGGTGAAATGGATCAAAAAGAAAAGGAAACTTTGAAACAGATGGCCAAACAATATCTTACCAAATCCTGAACTATCGCATTCAGTTTTTATTCTAAATTAAAATTTACATATGAAAAAACTTGTACTTATCCTTTTAGTGTCTGGCTTTGCAACAGCAACAATTGCTCAACGAACACTTATCCATTGTGGTAGTCTGATCAATGGAAAAGCCAAAGAAGTTCAAAATCAGGTTACTGTTGTAGTGGAGGCAAATAAAATCTTATCTGTTGATAAAGGTTTTACGAAGCCAGGTAAGGAAGATAAACTGATTGATCTTAGCAAAAAGACCGTGATGCCGGGCCTGATTGATATGCATGTACACATCGAAAGTGAGACTAGCAAGGATGCTCTGGCAAAACGATATACACAGAACGAAGCGGATGTTGCTTTTCAATCCACTATTTATGCCCGCAAAACTTTAATGGCCGGATTTACCACTGTTCGGGATTGTGGTGGTTCGGGTGTAAACGTTGCTTTACGAAATGCTGTGAATGCTGGCACAATCGTAGGACCAAGAATTTTCACTACAGGAAAGGGAATTGCAACGACTGGAGGTCATGGTGATCCCACCAATGGGAGTCGTAAAGATTTAATGGGTGACCCCGGACCTAAGGAAGGTGTTATTAACGGACCCGATGATGCTCGAAAGGCAGTACGCCAACGCTATAAAGATGGGGCTGATTTTATCAAAATAACAGCAACAGGCGGAGTACTTAGCGTGGCGAAAGATGGTAGCGGACCTCAGTTTACTCAGGAGGAAGTGAATGCTATAGTGGATGCAGCTAAAGATTATGGTTTTCATACAGCCGCTCATGCACACGGTGCCGAAGGAATGAAGCGCGCAGTATTGGCAGGTATTACCACGATTGAGCACGGAACATTGATGACTGAAGAAGTAATGGACCTGATGAAGAAAATGGGAACCTATCATGTGCCCACCATCATTGCAGGCAGGTCGGCTGCGGAATACGCGAAGATCCCTGGGTACTATCATCCATTAGTGGCTCCGAAAGCAATTGAGATTGGTTCAAAAATTCAGGAGAACTTTAACAAAGCGTATAAGCGTGGAGTTAAGATGGCCTTCGGAACGGATGCCGGTGTGTATCCTCATGGTGAAAATGCCAGAGAGTTTGGTTATATGGTTGAAGGAGGTATGCCCGCTATTGAAGCATTGCTTTGTGCCATGCAGATCAATGCCGATATTTTGGGCTATGGGGACAAGATCGGTTCGGTGGAAGCTGGAAAATTGGCTGATTTGGTTGCCGTCAATGAAGATCCGACTAAAAATATAAAAACCATGGAGAAGGTGACCTTTGTAATGAAGGAGGGGGTGGTGTACAAGAACGAATAATTATTTACGCTTGTTTACATTGAAAAGGGTCATAGCCGAATGATCCTTTTCGTTTTTAATTGGGTTTGTTTTTTATCAATGGTTTTATGCAGACTTTAAAACTATAAATAGAAGGTTATGAAATGGATATATGCAATTCAGCAAAAGGCACAGGTAGCATTTTTGTTAGCCCTTATTCTTTTTGGTGTCTTTGTAAAAAATATCCTCGAACGAAACAACGTATCCGAACTAGGCGACTCGTTTTCATCCGTATATACCGATCGGCTATTGGTGGAGAGTTATATTTATCAACTTAGTGACCAGTTATACCAAAAGCAGATTCTTTTTGATCAATGCAGTCAACCATTAAGTGATAATAATCAACTGGAATTGAAGATCAAGCGCCATAATGCTACCATCTATTCCCTCATTCATGAATATGAAAAGACAAAGCTTACCGATCAGGAATCCGTATATTTTGATGAATTCAAGAGGAATATTAAACATATGGAAACCCTCGAAAGTCAATACCTGCGGTCATATGCCGACTTTGCAACAATCAATACTTCCCTGGATCAGCAATTTATTAGTGCGGCCGGCCATCTCAATCAGCTTTCCAGCATACAAATCGCAGAAGGAAAGAGTATGACGGATCAATCCAGGAAGATCGTAGCCGGGTCTACTATACTGACCCAATTTGAACTGGCGATGATCATAATAATAGGCTTAATTATTCAGGCCTTGATTTTTGCGTCCAATTCGTTAACGCCCAAAACCTTTCAAAATCATCAATTGAATTAGAAGCAAGGGAGACCATGCGAACCCTCATTTTTGCTACCTTTGCGCCCAAAATCCAAGGAAAGAAATGACGGGAATGGAGAACATCCGCAATTTTTGCATAATAGCCCATATAGACCACGGTAAAAGTACGTTGGCCGACCGCCTTTTAGAGTTTACCGGCACGCTAACCGGGCGCCAGATGCAGGCACAAGTGCTTGACAACATGGATCTGGAGCGTGAAAAAGGCATTACCATTAAGTCGCACGCTATTCAGATGAATTACAAGTTTGGAGGCAAGGACTATATCCTCAACCTGATAGATACCCCCGGCCACGTGGACTTTTCGTATGAGGTCTCTCGTTCTATTGCTGCTTGTGAAGGGGCATTACTTATTGTGGATGCCGCGCAGGGCATTCAGGCCCAGACTATATCCAACTTGTACCTGGCACTGGATCATAATCTGGAAATAATTCCGGTGCTCAATAAAATTGATTTGCCAGCAGCCATGCCCGAAGAAGTGACCGATCAGATTGTTGACTTGATTGGTTGTGAGCGCGACTCAGTGCTAAAAGCCAGTGCAAAAGAGGGTAAGGGTATTGAAGAAATTTTGAAAGCAGTTATTGAACGGGTTCCTCCACCAAAAGGAGATCCAAAGGCCCCACTGCAAGCAATGATTTTTGATTCAGTGTTCAATTCTTTCCGGGGTATAGAAGTTATTTTCCGGGTGTTTAACGGCACGATGCGCAAAAATGATCAGGTGAAGTTTGTAAACGCAGATAAGCAATACGGAGCTGATGAAATTGGAGTGTTGAAATTAGATAAGCTTCCACAAAACGAGATCAGTGCCGGCAATGTGGGGTATCTGATTTCAGGGATTAAAGTAGCGAAGGAAGTTAAGGTAGGGGATACAATCACGCTGGTGAGCAATCCGGGCGAAGCCATCAAAGGTTTTGAGGATGTAAAACCAATGGTTTTTGCAGGTATCTATCCCGTGGACACATCAGAGTTTGAAGAGTTGCGTGCTTCTATGGAAAAACTTCAGCTCAACGATGCTTCGTTGGTGTGGGAGCCTGAAACATCAGCGGCCTTAGGTTTTGGTTTTCGATGCGGGTTTCTTGGATTACTTCACATGGAGATAATTCAGGAACGTTTGGAGCGTGAGTTCAACATGACAGTTATTACCACTGTCCCTTCGGTGCAATTCAAGGCACGTCTTACGAATGGAAAAATGATTGATATCAATGCACCTTCCGAAATGCCTGATCCCACTACGGTGGATTATATCAACGAACCTTTCATTCGTGCCCAGATTATCACCAAGTCTGAATTTATTGGCCCTATTATTGGGCTCTGCATGGACAGACGTGGACTGATCAAGAACCAACAATACCTTACTTCGGACCGCGTTGAGTTAACATTTGAAATGCCTTTGGCAGAAATTGTATTTGACTTCTTCGATAAACTAAAAACCATCTCGAAAGGGTATGCTTCGCTCGACTACACGTTGATCGATTGGCGCGAAAGCGATATGGTTAAATTAGATGTCCAATTGAATGGTGAGAAGATTGATGCACTGTCAGCAATTGTCCATCGCGGCAAGGCCCAGGAGTGGGGAAGGAAATTATGTGAGAAGCTGAAAGAGTTAATCCCGCGCCACATGTTTGAAGTGGCCATACAGGCTGCCATCGGGCAAAAAATAGTTGCCCGCGAAACACTTAGTGCCATTCGCAAAAATGTGTTGGCCAAGTGTTATGGGGGTGATATTTCCCGTAAGCGCAAACTGTTGGAAAAACAAAAGAAAGGTAAGAAGCGCATGCGTCAGGTGGGAAATGTGGAGATTCCACAGGAAGCTTTTATGGCCGTACTTAAGATCGAATAATAGTTTAGTCAATGACGGAAACACAAAACTATACACTTATCGATGGTCGCAAAATCTCGACCGACATCAAGAAAGAAATTTCTGAGAAGGTAATTCTGCGCAAACAAGCCGGAAAGAAAATTCCGCACTTAGCGATTATCTTAGTGGGAGATGATGGAGCCAGTCAAACATATGTAGATCATAAAGTAAAGGCATGTAAAGAAGTTGGGTTTCACTATACGATGATGCGCTTTGCGGATACGATCAGCGAAGACAAATTGATGAAGCACATCGATCAGGTAAATCGTGATGAAGATGTGGATGGTTTTATTGTGCAGTTGCCATTACCACCCAATATTTCGGTGGAACGGATCACAGAGAAAATCAGACCTGATAAAGATGTAGACGGATTTACCAACCGGAACTTTGGTAGTATAGTTTCAAAAAATCCATTGTTGCTTCCGGCTACACCCTTTGGAGTAATGGAATTATTGAAACGCTATCAAATCGCCACAGAAGGAAAAAATTGTGTAGTGGTTGGAGCAAGTCGATTGGTTGGTGCCCCGTTGAGTATGATGCTGGTAGAGGAAGGACGAGCCACTGTTACCATTTGTCACAAATACACAAAAGATATTTCCTTGTTTACCCGCCAGGCCGACATACTTGTTGTAGCTGTTGGTAAACCCGGTATCATTACAGCCGATATGGTGAAGGAAGGGGCAGTGGTGATCGATGTAGGAACCACGCGGGTGGAAGGACCTCAGTATAAGAACGGCTTTGCCCTTAAGGGTGATGTTGAGTTTAAAGAGGTAGCACCTAAAACCTCTTTTATTACTCCGGTACCTGGTGGGGTTGGTCCAATGACAATCGCTTCTCTTTTATTGAACACACTGCGTGCTACAGAATTAAGAAATCCTTAACATCTTAAGTTTGAAATCTGAAGTTTTGAATTCACTTCCGTTGATGGAAGATTTTTATACAATCCAGGGCGAAGGGTTCTACCAGGGAAGCGCTGCTTATTTTATACGGCTTGGTGGATGTGAAGTGCGTTGCATCTGGTGTGATGTAAAGGATTCGTGGGATGTAAATGCTCATCCAAAAACTGATGTCAGGCAAATTGCGGAGAAAGCTAAAGCGAGCGGAAGTAAAATCACCGTAGTAACTGGGGGCGAGCCTACAATGCATAACTTATCAGCGTTAACCACCGAGTTAAAAAACGCTGGACTTAAAACACATATTGAAACTTCCGGAGCTTATCCGCTTACCGGCCAGTGGGACTGGGTATGTTTTTCACCAAAAAAATTTAAGCCGCCCCATCCATCCGTTTCTGAAAAAGCAGATGAGCTTAAAGTGGTCATTTTCCACAAAAGTGATTTTGCCTGGGCTGAAGAATTTGCCCGTCAGGTAAAATCTGATTGTGAGTTGTTTTTACAGCCTGAGTGGTCAAGAGAAAAAGAAGTTCTTCCACTAATTATAGATTACGTAAAAGCCCATCCACAGTGGAAGATCTCGATTCAGGTGCATAAGTACATAGACGTTCCCTAGATACCACAGCGTTGGTTTTATCGTTTTAGAATAAGTCTCTTTTTACTTCCCCGGAAGGGAATTAACTTGCTTGTATGATGCCGAAACTAGTTGGATTAATATTTATTTGTACGATTAGTTATTTTTCTCAGGCCCAGCCACTAAGTACAAAAAATAAAAAAGCAATTGAGCTTTATGTACAAGCCGATAACTACCGGGTTCGTGGCCAATTTCCTGAAGCCATTTCCCTCCTCAAGGAGGCTATCATTAAAGACAAAAAGTTTGAAGAAGCCTACTATCGCCTGGCAATCACCTATAAGGGCATGGAGAATCAGGTACAGGCTGCTGAAACTTTTGAGCAAGGCCTTGCACTTGTTCCGGATGGAGCCAGAAAAAAATCTTACCTCTATGAATTAGCAGACATTCATCTTAAGCAAGGTAATTATGCTAAAACTCAAAATTTCTGTAAACAGTTTTTGCAACTGGAGAAAACAGATAAACGAAGAATTGACAAAGTGACTCTGTGGAATGAACAAGCAACTTATTCAATTGCCAACGAGGGCATGCTGGCTGATTTTAAGATCGAACCGCTTAGCGAAATTGTAAATCAATATCCCATGCAATATTTTCCGGTAGTTACAGGAGATGATTCACAACTCATTTTTACCGCCCGATTTGGTGGCAGCCGCAATGACAATGAAGATATCGTAGTGTCAGCGAAAGCGCCAGATGGAAGTTGGTTGGCGCCAGTTTCAATTTCCAGTAACATAAACACAATTCAGCGTGAAGGTGCCTGTACTATTTCTGCCGATGGAAGACATTTAATTTTCACGGTTTGCGGAACCCTGGGATGCGATTTGTATGAGAGTCGTAAAACGGGAAGTCAATGGTCGATTCCCAAAAGTATGGGACCTGCCATCAACAGTTCAGGCTGGGATGCTCAGCCATCGCTGTCGGCTGATGGCCGCGAACTCTATTTTGTTTCAGAACGCAAAGGTGGAATGGGGGGCTACGATATCTGGTATTCGCAATTGGAAGAAACCGGATGGACCAAAGCCTCAAACCTTGGCTCAAGTATTAATACACAATTTGATGAGATTTCTCCTTACATCCATGTTAACAATCAAAATCTATATTTAGTATCAAATGGATATCCAGGGTTTGGTGGCTATGATATTTACAGAACTGAGAAAGGCGAAGCTGGTTGGAGCCAGCCCGTTAATTTAGGCAAGCCTTTAAATGATCATAAGGATCAATATTCATTTATTGTATCAGGGAATGGTGCCATTGCTTATTATTCAAAAGAAGAGAGCAAAAATCGCAGCCGACTTTTTAAAATCACCTTGCCCGAAAATCTGACAACAAAATCCAAAGGCAATGTTGTGAAGGGTATCGTTACTCACATGACAACACAAAATCCAATTTCTGCAGTAATAGAACTTTTCAATTTGAAGGAGAATAAGATGGTTTCAAAGGTAAATTCTGATTCTGTTTCTGGTGAGTATCTGATGGTACTTCCGGGTGGTTCGGAATATGCATTATATGTAAGCAAGCCGGGATTTTTATTTCAAAGTCTTCATTTTAATTATGAAGAAAAGGCTGAGTTGAAACCTCTAATTAAAAACATCAGCCTTTCTCCAGCACAACAAAATGCCATAGTGGTCCTTAATAATCTCTTTTTTGATCTCAATAAATATGAATTAAAACCCCAATCGATCACTGAGTTAAAGGAGGTAGTGGATTTTATGAATCGGAATCCAACCCTCAGGATTGAAATAGGCGGTCATACCGACAATTCAGGGACCGAAGCCTATAACCTGCAATTGTCGTCCAAAAGAGCCAACTCGGTCGCAGAGTTTCTAAAAAGCAATCAAATTCCAACTCAAAGGATTGTAGTTAAGGGGTATGGTTCTCAAAAGCCAGTGATGCCAAACACTTCCGAGGAAAACCGGCAACAAAATAGAAGAATAGAGTTCAAAATTTTATAGGGTTTTTTGGCCAATTCTTAAACAAAACTATCGTCAGGTTGGCTGATTTATGTAAATGGTTATTTTTTATACTTAAAAGGGTACTTTAAGGTGTTTTCTTACCCCCATCTAAGTGAAAACTGTTTTTTTTCGGCCATCTTTCTTATAAGTTTGCCTCACTTAGAAGTATTCTAAATTTAAACCAAACTTAAACAGTATGAAGAAAATTTTACTAGTAAAGATTTTCTCTGTGCTAATGCTGATATCCAGCGTGGCATGGGCGCAAGATCGTACCGTCTCGGGAAGGGTCACCTCTGCCGATGATGGTTCGGGCTTACCGGGTGTTAACGTCCTTTTGAGAGGTACAGAAACCGGTTCAATTACCGATGTAGATGGGAATTATCGATTAAGCATACCAGCTTCTGGCGGTACGTTGATTTTCTCTTTCGTTGGGTTTGTAACTCAGGAGGTTGCAGTTGGAAGTCGGGCGGTTATTGATGTTCAGATGGCTTCCGATGTAACTCAATTATCTGAGGTTGTGGTTACAGGTTACGGGGTTCAGGAAAAAAGAACCTTGACTGGTTCGATTGCTTCCGTAAAGGGCGATGTGCTCCAAAATGTACCCATCCAGTCAGTGGATAGAGGTATTCAGGGCCGCCTGGCAGGTGTTCAGGTTTCATCTCAATCTGGTCAACCAGGAGGTGCACTAAATGTGCGAGTAAGGGGTATTGGGTCAATCAATGCTTCTAATGATCCCCTTTGGATTGTAGATGGGGTGCAATTGGGCCGTTTTGGCCAATCCACTCAGGGCTCCTCTAACCCATTGGGTTCTATCAACCCGAACGATATTGAATCTGTAGAGGTGTTGAAGGATGCTGCATCTTCCGCTATTTATGGCGCGCAGGCGGCCAATGGTGTAATTCTGGTAACAACTAAAAAGGGTAAAAAGGGTAAAACCAAGTTAGAGGTTAATGCTCAGTATGGAACTGCGCAGCCATTCAATCTTTATGAGATGATGAACGGACCGCAGTTTGCCAAAATGAAAGAAGAGGCATATCGCAATGCGGGACTAGCTGTAAATACGGCATACAGTACTTTTGGTGATCCAAATGATGCAAACCTTGAAAGTCATGACTGGGTAAATGAAATGTTTCAGAATGGGCAGTTAGGAACGTATGATCTCTCCATGTCTGGTGGTGATGATAAAACTTCATTCCTCTTCTCGGGTTCGTATCAATTCCAGGAAGGTCAGATCATTAAAAGTGACTGGCAGCGTGGAACAGCTCGCTTAAATATTACTCACAAACCAACTGACAAACTCACCATTGGAGCTAATATTTCATTGGCTTACCAAAGAACGTTTGGTTCTATTGCTAATGGTAACTTTGTAAACGGACCCTTCCAGGCGGCATTTACGGCTCAGCCCACGTCAAATCCATATACATCTGAGGGTGGATTTGCCCTTTATCCTACAAGAGCGCCTGGTTCACATTTGTTTGGTTACAATATTAAGCAAGGCGTTGAGCAGGAAGTTCGTTTGGGTCGTACACCTCAGACTGTTTCCAGTTTTAATCTGGCATATGAAATTATTCCAGGATTAACCCTTGCTGGGTTTGCTGGTGTTGATGCGTCATTTGGAACGGATAATAACCAACGCCCTGGAACAATTCCGGTATTTGCTGGTGGCCAGATGGTTGTTGTAAGTCGTAGAACCATTGCTTGGAATACTAACGCTACACTTAACTATTCAAAGAAAATAGGAGACATCCATCAGATTTCCGGCCTTGTTGGTTTTGAATATCGAAAAGAGGAGCGTGGTGGAGTTACTGCCAGTCAGTTTACCTACCCTAACCCCGCATTAACCCTTCTTTCTTCAGGTGCCACTGCCCGTCCTGCTTCTGAATTCTTTAATGACAATGCTCGTCAGGGTATTTTCGGTCAGGTAAAGTATGCGCTGAAAGACAGATATATTGCTGACTTCACCTTGCGGAGAGATGGTTCTTCACGTTTCGGTACGAATAGCAAATATGGTACGTTCTATGCCGGGTCTTTGGCATACAGGATTACAGAGGAAAGCTTTATGGATGGCCTTACTTGGTTGGATGATTTAAAAATCCGCGTTTCTTATGGTAAGATAGGTAACTCCGATATTAACGATTATGATTGGTTCACTGCCTATGGTAGCCCGGCAGCTGGTTCTACAGGTATCCCTGCTGGAGCTCAGTATTTGGGGGGCTCAATCTTACGTTTAGCAAGATTGGGTAATGACTTGATTTCATGGGAATCGGAAACCCAAGCCAGCGCAGGTATCGATTTTGCCCTCTTCGGTAGCAGACTAAGAGGTTCTTTCGAATACTACAATAACTTAACCCAGGACTTGTTGTTTGATGTACCCCTTCCTACTGACTCAGGTGTAGGATCGGTAAGAGGAAACAGCGGTGAAGTTGTAAACAGAGGATTCGACATTGAATTGGGTGGTGTTGTTTTGGACAAAGGATCATTCAAGTGGAATATTACTGCTAACGTTAGTACACTGCACAACGAGCTGGTTTCATTGCCAAATAATCAGAAGCGAATAGGAAACACACTTATTGTTGGTGAGCCGATTTCCTTCTTATACTTATTCGATTTTGCAGGTATTAACCCTGCTAATGGTAAGGCTATGATTTATGACACCCTCGGTAATCTATCCTACAGTGGTGCAACCAGAGATGCTGCCGTTCGTGGTTCAAACATTCCTAAATACTTTGGTGGACTTTCCAATAGTTTCTCCTACAAGGGAATTAATCTTGAAGTGTTCTTCCAATTTCAGGGTGGAAACCAGGCATTCAATGGAGACTTATACAACCTATATGCTTCCGGATCCAGCGCAAATAATCAGTTGGTTAGCCAACTGGCCCGCTGGCAAAACCCGGGTGATGTTACCAACGTGGCCCGGGCTTATCAGGGCGGTGTTATCGATGGATTTGATCAGCAATTCGGAACCTTTGGCACTACACAATTTATGTCCGATGCCTCTTATGTCCGTTTGAAGCAAATAACGTTGTCTTATAACTTACCTTCCAGCATTATCTCAAAGATGAAGTTGAACAAGGTAAGTGTATTTGTTCAGGGTTTGAATCTTTGGACCTATACCAAGTTTGATGGTATTGATCCGGAAGTTGTCAGCAACAACAATGGCACGGGAGTTTCTTCTTTCGGTGTTTATCCGGTTGCAAAACAATTTATGGGAGGTATCTCCATAGGTCTCTAATTGTTCAACCAATTAAAGCGTAAAATGAAAATGAAAATGAAATTAAATAAGATAGCAACTGCAGGGCTTTTCGCTCTCAGCCTGGTTGCATGTGATATTACAACGGTTGATAAATCTGCATTATCTCCAGCGTTAGCGTTAAATACCGCGGCCGGAGTTCAAAGTGCCGTATTAAGTACCTATCGCAGAACCGCTGAGTTTGACTTTTATGGTCAGCAGGCCAATCTGCATGGAGATGCATTTGCTGATAATATCGAAATTGTAAACCGTACCGGTCGTTACGAGCAAGAATGGGTAAATGGCGTTGGTGTTTATGCTAACCGTTGGGCTGTATCGTATCGCGGAATTAACGATGCAAACTACGTGCTCGAGTATCTTCCTAAGTTGAAATTGTCTGATGTTCCTTCATCTGGTACAATTACCTCTCAGCAAGTATTAGATCATTTGAAGGGAGAAGCCCTCTTTTTGAGATCACTTTTCTACATGGAGCTATTGCGTGTATATGCTTACTCGCCTGGTAAAGAAGTGAACGGTTTTAACCTGGGTGTAATCTTGCGTGATACACCAACGGAAGTGGTTTCTGATGCGGATAAAAGAGCAAGAAGTACCAACCTCGAGTGTTATCAGTTTGTTGAAACAGATTTGTTAGAAGCAATAAACTTATTACTTCCCGCTTCCGCCATTGGTGCTGCGTGGCCAGCTTCGTTAGGAACTAACACGTTCCCTTTCAGAGCAACCAAAGCGGCTGCCCATGCGTTGCTAGCTCGCCATTATCTGAACTGGAGTCGTTTTGCTGATGCCGATACACAAGCTACCACAGCGCTTACACTTGTACCTACAGCAGCTCCGGTATCTGCCGCTAATTTTGTTACCTCTTTCAGTACGGCAACACACCCCGAATCAATTTTTGAAATTGAAATTCGTGCTACCGACTGGAGTGGCGTAGACGGTGCCAACAACTCAATGAATTCGATTACAACCAATATGTTGAGCGGTAGTCAATATGTAATAGCCGCCAGTGCAGAATTGATTGCAGCGCACGAAGCCACCGATGTAAGAAGAAACCTTTACATCAATACAGCTGCAACTCTCAATAAGCCACAGTCACGGAAGTGGCCTGGTGAAAAAGGTGCTTTTGTAGAAAATATTCCGGTTATAAGAAGATCAGAGATGTATTTAATTCAGGCTGAAAGCCGGGCTCGTCAGAATAACGATGCAGGGGCTCAAACGGCAGTGAATACAATCCGAACAAACCGCGGATTAGCCGCTACCGCACTAACGGGTACAGCTTTGGTTGATTTAATTATGAATGAACGCAGAGTTGAATTTGCTTTGGAGGGTTTCCGTTTTTATGACTTCAAGCGGTTAGGTCAGGATATCACCAAGCCAGCAGCTTCTGGTGTGGGAACCTTGTCTTACTCGGATTTCAGAGTCTTGCAACAGATACCTAATGATCAGGTATTGTTAAATTCTAGTCTGGTGCAAAATCCTGGGTATTAATTTAAATCTGTAAAAACATGAAAATGAAAGCTATATATAAAATCTTTATGTTCTTGGGCTTGCTGGCTTTTGTATCAGCTTGCTTTGACGATCCGGGAACAGATCTCCTGTTGGATGGAGCCGCAGTGATTGAAATTAATGAAGCAACAACGGCAACAGGATTGGATGTAAGTAAATCGTACAATAGGGTGACCGATGGTATAAAAATCAAGGACTCTATTCGTGTTAATTTGGTAGGGCCTCAGCGCAGCACACCTATAAACGTTACCTTTACTATTGATCCTTCCAGCACAGCTGTAGCGGGTACGCATTATTCGCTGATTACTACGAATTCGGTAACCATTGCAGCCAATAGCAGTTTTGGGTTTATCTATTTTGAGGTAATCGATGATAACATCTTGCCAGGAGAAATATGGAAACTCAAGATTAACCTTACAGGTAATGATGCGAACGCTACCATTAGTTCCAAGTATGGTGTATTCACTCGCACTATCCGCACACTTTGTCCTTTTAGCCGGGCAAATTTTGTAGGTACCTACAGCACAAACGAGCCTGGGTATGGAACTTATGACAATACTTCAGTTGCTGATGGAGCTGATGCAAACACTATTGTCATAAATAATTTCTGGGATTTTGGAGGTACAGTTAAGTATGTGTTTAACCCTGCTACCAATGCAGTTACACTTCCGACTCAAGATGTGGTGATGGGTGGAGTAACGTATGTGGTAGCTGCCGGTGCTTCCGCAGGTACTTATGATGCTTGCACATATTCATTTGTTGTTCCTTATACAGTAAGGTTGAAATCAACAAATGCTTTACAAGACACAAATACACATACATTCACTAAAAAGTAAACTCTGTAATTTTATTTAAAAAGCCCTGATCTTTTCAGGGCTTTTTTTGTTATGTATCTTTGTAACTTATTGATGGTATGAGAATTCTGGTATTATTGTTTTTTGCTTCTACGGTGCTTCATGCACAGCAGGCCGAGAAGCAAAAGTTGGAGAACTTAACCCGCCTTAAAGACGAGTTCACGAATTCATATTACCAGCAACGTTTACGGGCTGAAGCCTATGCCTCACAACATAACATCCCTCTCGTTCAGACTTTTTTAGATGGAACGGTAATTCAGTTGGTTGATGTGGATACTTTTGGTCAACCGGTTTATATAACAACATTAAATAGCGGTCTGGCTGCTTCAACAAATGTTGTAAAGGTTAGGGAAGGCGGTGGCCTGGGATTGAATTTACTGGGATCCGGGATCGAAGTAGCTGTATGGGATAGTGGTCCGGTCTTTGAGCATATTGAGTTTGGATCGCGAATTCTTTCCCGGGAGGGTGGTACCACATCGGACCACGGAACCCATGTGGCAGGAACCATACTCGCCAGTGGCATTAACAGCAATGCAATGGGCATGGCGCCCGAAGCTAAGTTGCACTCGTACGATTGGAATAACGATCGGGCAGAAATGACAGCAATGGCACGGCCAGATCAAACCGGTTTATTGTTTTCAAATCATTCCTATGGATTTGTGCAAGGTTGGAATTGCCAGAATGGAAGTTGTAGTTGGGCAGGTCAGCAAAGCATAAGTGACAAAGAAGACTGGCGTTTTGGATTTTATACAACCCTTGCCCGAGACATCGACCAGATTGCTTTCAATGCCCCATATTATAGTATTTTTTGGGCTGCAGGCAACGATCGGGACGACCGGCAACTTGTAGGGGCACCTACTTATCCCCAGGATGGCAACCAAGGCAGCGGGTATGATTGCATCGCCCAGGAAGGAACTGCTAAAAATGTTTTTACCATTGGTGCGATTCGTAAAGTGTTAGATTATACGGGGCCTTCTTCTATTGAGATGAGTAGTTTTAGCGGGTGGGGCCCCACCGATGATGGTCGCATTAAACCAGACCTGGTTGCACCTGGTGTTGACATATTTTCTACCATTAGCGATAACGGGTACACAACCCAAAGTGGTACGAGTATGGCCACTCCGGGAGCGATGGGCTCGGTTACTTTGCTGCAGGAACTTCAAAAGAATTTGAATGGGGGTAACTTCATGCGTTCGGCCACACTTAAGGCATTGACAATTCATACTGCAAAGGAGGCTGGATTAACCCCAGGTCCCGATTATAGTTTCGGTTGGGGCTTATTGGATGTAGCAGCGGCAGCAAATGTATTGCTGACAAAGGATAATCAAAATGTATTTGTAGAAGAGTTGGCTTTGGAAAATGGCGGGACTTTCGAATTAACGTTAACCCCTAAGGCAAACACTAAAATTACAGCCACAATAGCATGGACGGATCCGGCAGGCACTCCCGTGGGTTCACAGTTGGATCCAACTACTCTAATGTTGGTAAATGATCTGGATATGCGCATTGTTGATGATGCCGGCAATCAACAATTTCCGTGGGCGCTTAACCCTGATTTAGCAACCTTAGCCGAGGCTGCCTTTAAGGCGGATAACTTTCGGGACAATGTTGAAAAGATTGAATTTGAAAATCCAGAACCTCGCACCTATAAATTGCGGATAAACCACAAAGGCTCCTTGGCAGGTGGAAGTCAGAATTATTCATTAATTATTACTTACACCTCGGTCAATGAACCTCAGACAGCTTATTATTGGGTGGGTGGCTCTGGCAACTGGTCTGATCCTGCTCACTGGAGTTTAACAAGTGGCGGACCAAGTGCGGGCTTTGTTCCTGATCAGGCCAATCGAATAATCGCAGATGAAAATTCTTTTTCTACAGATAATGAATGGATTTCGTTATCTGAAAATGTAACCATTGGTTCAATTACCTGGCTTAACAAAGCACAAACAGGGTTCAATCTAAATGGTTATTCACTTACGGTAAGAGGCAATTTAACCTTAGCTTCCGATAAAGTATCCGTATTTTCGATTGGTAAAATCATTTTAGATGGCACCCTTAATAGCGAGAATACGGTGTTGGCCAATAACAATGATTTCTCGAAGGTTGACATTGACATTAACACAAATTCAATTGTTGATTTTGGCGGAGGTCTATGGATAAATTCAATTAATCTTATTTCAGGCACTCTAAATCTTGTTGATGCAAATCTGAAGGTAGGTTCATTAAGGGTAACGGGAGCCTCACCAAAATTGTTAAACCTTACAAGAACAACTCTCACAGAAGTGGTAGAATTAAGCTTAGAGTCCGGCAGCCTCGCATTGATAAGCGAAGGTGTTTCGATAGCACCAGCGGAAAATTCAATAGTTAATTTAGGAGGTAATCAAATTGATGGGAGACTATCTGTTGGAAAACAAAACACTTCTTTAATTGGGAATAATTCAATAAGGGAAGTAGTGATTGATGGAAAGCTGCTTGTTAAAGGAAGCAATTCTATTGGGTCATTGATGTTAAAAGGAGGTTCGGCAATGTCAATAGAGGCGGGGGCAGTTCAGACCTTGCATCAAACGACAGAGATTCTTTCTTCGCAGACAAATCGTGTATCGATTGAAGCAGTGGGCGGGAAGGCTTCCTTGAAATTCGATGACCGTTTCAAACTATGTTTCGATTTTTTGGATATAAAAGATGTGGATGCTACCGGTGCTGCAGTGATCAATGCGGGTCTTTCCAGTACTGTAACGAATTCTCTGAACTGGGCTAAGGATGCTTGCGAAAACATTCTGTTTCCGGACTTTGAGACAATCTATAATTGCTCAAATGGGATTATTCAATTGATTGATAGAAGTGGAGGTGCTATTGAAGCCTGGGCGTGGTCTACGAATAATGTTGATGCTACCCTGGTAAATGAAACTGAGAAAAATGGAACTGTGATTTTTCCTCAGGCTGGTGAATATGAAATCTCTTTAAGAATTTCCAATAGTAATGATTCGCGTACTTACAAAAAGTCAATTACAGTTGTGGATAATGATTTACCGCAAAATCAGATTGTGCTTAATGGACTGAATTTGTTCAGTACGCAGCCTGGCGATTCTTATGAATGGTATAATGAATTTGAAGTGATACCAGGGGCTACAGGAAGGTCATATCCTTTTAATGGCGAACCGGGATCCTATTTTGTTCTGACAAAGAGCAGTACCTGTAATCGCATCTCAAATACCGTTTTAATTACAGGATTTTCTGAACCAATCGGAACAACAAATTTGTTAAGTATATACCCTAATCCAGCCGAAGATCAAATTTCAATTCGGGGACTGGCTGACCTTTCAAGTGTAAAAATTCTTAAAGCGAATAGCGAGGAGGTTTATGAGACCGAAACTTCTTCAGATTTGAATATTCCGGTTAGTCAGTGGTCAAGAGGAATTTATTTTATAATAATTGCCACTAATCATTCAATACATACACAAAAAATAATCTTGCGATGAAACTAGTTAGGTTAGCGATATTTTTTTTAGTGACTATAGGTATAAAGGTATCTTATGGTCAGATAACGAACATACAAGGACTTGATAACGTAGTTATTAGGACCAAGAAATATGAGGATATAAAGGGTACAGCTTACTTATACCCATCTTGGGCTACAGGAACTCTTACGGAGAAAAACGGGAAAGTGTATTCCAATCTTTTGTTAAAGTATGATTCCTACAAAGATAGGGTAGAATTGAATCAGGATGGCCAGATTTTGGAAGTAAGCGCCCTGGAATATCCGAAGTTCACACTAACCTTTGCTGAGCCTGGAACTAATGATGTAATGAAGCATTCATTTTCAACAGGCTTTGATATTCCGGGTTTTTCCAGGACAAATTACTTTGACCTTATTTATCAAGGTCGTTTTACTTTGTTAAGAAAATATAAGACTTCGTTTGTTGAAGAGAATGTTACCAGTTATGGCACCTCGGATGCTCAAAAGAGTTTTCAATTAAATAAACTGTACTTTGTGATAGATCAGGATAAAATTTCAAAAGAAGTGAAACTGAATAAGAAATCAATTCTAGAAGCTTTTCCCCAGCAATCCGAACAGATTGAAGCTTTTTTAAAGGAGCAAAAAATGAAAGCAAAATCTGAAAGCGACTTGATTAAGATTATTACTTTTTTGGATGCGAACTGAGGTAGTTCTTAACATAATCATTCACGCCATCCTCCAGCGTGGTAAATGATGTTGAGTATCCAATCTTTTTTAACTTCTCCATATTCGCCTCGGTGAAATACTGATACTTATCCCGGATATCTACAGGGGTGTCAATAAACTCAATATTTTCCGGTTTGTTCAATGCCCTGAAAACAGCTTTAGTTAAATCGACAAACGTGCGGGCCTTTCCGGATCCAAGATTATAAATCCCGGAATTTTTCCGGTTATGCATAAAGAACAGACAAACATCGGCCACGTCTTTCACATAAACAAAATCGCGCATTTGCTCACCATCCCTGAAGTTCGGGTTGTGTGACTTAAATAGCTTCATTTTTCCGGTTTTTGTAATCTGGTTGTATGCGTGCCAGATCACTGAAGCCATCCTGTTTTTGTGATATTCATTAGGTCCGTATACATTAAAAAATTTTAGACCCACCCAAAAGAAAGGTTTCTCTTTTTGTTTCAATGCCCAAACATCAAAGTCCTGTTTCGATTGACCGTACGGATTAAGCGGTTTAAGTTGGGGTATCAGGGATTCGTCATCAGTGTACCCCATTTCGCCAAGCCCATAGGTTGCTGCAGACGAGGCATACACCAAAGGAATCTGATACTTACAACAGCGAACCCAGATGTCTTTCGTGTATTGTGTATTTAGTTTGTTGAGTAGTGCAGTGTCAAATTCAGCAGTGTCGGTGCGAGCCCCGATGTGAAAAATGAATTCTACGGTTTCATAATTTTTATCTAACCAGGTTATAAAATGATCGCGATCCACCCGCTCTTTTATTTTCGAGCCAATCAGGTTTTTATTTTTTTCGGCATTATCAAATTTATCAACCGCGATGATAGCATTGAAATTCTCCTGATTGAGTCTTTGAATCAGGTAACTCCCAATAAAACCTGCAGCTCCGGTAACTATGATCATAGGTTAATTTTTTCGGCAATTTACATAAAACCAGCTTCTGTGAATGGACTAAGGACTGTTGTATATTTGCAGCAGTCTTTTAAGAAAATGGTATACGTCAGTAGAAAAGAGCATTTCAACGCGGCCCATAAACTTTATAACCCAGCCTGGAGCCGAGAAAAAAATATAGAGGTATTTGGTCCTTGTGCCAATGAAAACTGGCATGGACATAATTTTGATCTGATCGTTACTGTCAAAGGAACACCCGATCCCGATACCGGATTTGTCATTGACCTTAAGAAGTTAAGTACCCTTGTTCGATTGGAGGTGACTGATAAGCTGGATCACAAGAATCTGAACCTGGATGTAGACTTTATGAAGGATAAGCTTGCCAGTTGCGAAAATCTGGTGATTGAAATCTGGAAGATCTTGATGCCAAAAATTTCAGCAATCAGTAAGTATGGCGTACTTCATTCCGTGCGCCTTTGGGAAACTCCTCGGAATTATGTTGAATATTTTGGCGATACAGTTTGAAGTCGCACCCGCCTTTTAATATGTACTTTTAGCAATGCGTTACTATTTAATAGCCGGTGAACGATCGGGAGACCTTCATGGAAGCAACTTAGTAAAAGCATTGCGGCAGCGGGATCCGCAAGCCAACTTTCGCGGGTTTGGAGGTAACTACATGAAGGAGGCTGGAGTTGAGGTTGTTGTTGATTACAATCAACTTGCGTTCATGGGTTTTTTGGCTGTCATTGCCAACTTCCGCACAATCTCCAGACTATTAAAATTTTGCAGGCAAGACATTCTGGCATTCAAACCCGATGTAATTATTCTGATTGACTATGCGGGCTTTAACATGAGGATAGCCCGCTTTGCAAAAAAGAAAAATTTAAAGGTGTTTTATTATATCTCACCTAAAGTGTGGGCGTGGAATACAGGCCGGGCCTTGAAACTCAAGGCCAATGTTGATCATCTTTTTTCCATTCTTCCGTTTGAAAAGGAGTTCTTTAAAAAATTTGATTGGGAGGTAGACTACGTAGGGAATCCTGTGTTGGATGCCATTAAAGCTTTTGAGCCTGATCCTGATTTCCTTGCGAAGAATGATCTGGTTACTGAAAAAAAAATTGTGGCACTTTTACCGGGTAGCCGTAGCATGGAACTGAAGCGCATGATTCCTGTAATGGCAGAGGTGGTGCGGATGAACCCTGATTATCAATTTGTAGTAGCGGCAGTAAAGACTTTGCATGAAGAACTGTATCAACCTTTGCGGGAAATCCCCTCTGTAAAGTTTGTTTATGAGTCAACGTATGATTTGTTAACACATTCAAGGGCTGCCATCGTCACCTCGGGTACTGCCACGTTAGAGACCGGATTGTTTAAGGTTCCTCAAGCTGTTATCTACAAAGCTGGAATACTCGAATATTGGCTTCTGAAACAATTAGTAAAGATTCCTTTCATTTCACTCTCAAACCTGATTGCGAACCGATTGGTTGTTAAGGAATTTATTCAGCACGAAATGACCGCAATTAATTTAAATAATGAGTTAAAGCAATTGGTGGAAGAGTCTCCCACAAGAAAAAAAATGTTAGCCGATTACGAGGATGTATATCGCGCGTTGGATACAGGATCAGCTTCGGAAAATGCCGCCCGACTAATGGTTGATTATCTGAAATAGAAAACCCTTAAGCAACTTTCAGTTTGCTATAATGCGACTTATTAAACTTCTCTTCCGCGTAAGCGCGATTGATAACAAGCCGGTCAGTTGTTTTGTCAGAAGGAAGTTCAAACATGGCATCGTTGATGATTGCCTCGCAAATGGAACGAAGGCCGCGGGCACCTAATTTGAAGTCAACAGCTTTCTCTACGATAAAATCAAGCGCCCCTTCTTTAAACTCTAATTCAATGCTTTCCATTTCAAACAGCTTCTTATACTGTTTGACTAGAGCATTTTTTGGTTCCGTTAAAATTTTACGGAGAGCTGTGTGATCCAGGGGATTGAGAAAAGAAACGACCGGTAAACGACCAATTAATTCTGGAATTAAACCAAAACTCTTTAAATCCTGGGAGGATACAAACTGTAGCAGGTTATCCTTATCGATATCGCTAGGACTTAAACTATTGGCCGTGGACGAAAAGCCAAGAGGTTGAGTATTCAATCTCTTACCTATCAATCTGGAAATACCCTCAAACGCTCCACCACAGATAAATAATATGTTTTCAGTATTGACGGTGATCATTTTTTGATCCGGATGTTTGCGACCACCCTGAGGAGGCACATTGACCGAGGTGCCTTCTAATAATTTCAATAGAGCTTGTTGTACGCCTTCACCACTTACATCGCGGGTAATAG
Organism: Cyclobacteriaceae bacterium; assembly: GCA_044229915.1. Classification (GTDB taxonomy): domain Bacteria; phylum Bacteroidota; class Bacteroidia; order Cytophagales; family Cyclobacteriaceae; genus ELB16-189. The sequence goes on along the minus strand of JBGASB010000011.1, from coordinate 7,814 downwards.
AAGGGTTGTCTGACTTACGGGCGATTTTATCGATCTCGTCAATGTATACAATTCCTCGCTCGGCAGCTTCTGTATTATAGTCAGCAGCCTGAAGCAGGCGGGTCAAGATACTTTCAACATCTTCACCTACATAGCCAGCTTCCGTTAGAACGGTAGCATCGGCAATACAAAAAGGTACCTGAAGAATTTTAGCCAGGGTACGGGCCAAGTAAGTTTTACCGGTTCCGGTTTCACCCACCATAATGATATTTGATTTTTCAATCATGATATCAGTATCAATCTTGCGTTGCATTAAACGCTTGTAATGATTGTAAACCGCTACTGAAATAATTCGCTTGGCCTGATCTTGCCCAATTACATATTCGTCCAGAAATTTCTTAATCTCTCTGGGCTTGATCAATTTGAAGTTGGGCAAGGAGCCAGCCTCTACCTTATTCTTCTTTTCTTCGGATAGAATTTGATTTGCCTGCGTTACGCATTTATCACAAATGTGGGCGTGTATCCCTGAGATCATCAGATCTACATCTTTCTTATTTCTACCACAAAACGAACACGTAACTTCTGCCATGGAACCGGGATTAAAATACAAATGTACCCATGAAACGGCTAATCTTCAATTCCGGTTCAAGCGGTACATTTTCGCCCTCAAATGAGGGGTATTTCTTATTTTTTCTTGCGTTCAAGCACTTCGTCAATCAAACCATAGGCTTTAGCCTCACTGGCACGCATCCAGTAGTCACGGTCTGAGTCTTTCTCAATCCTTTCAAAGGTTTGTCCGCAATGGTTGGCCAGAATGGTATACAAATCCTGACGCAATTCAATGGTTTGCTTCAAAGAGATTTCCATATCTTTTGAAGTGCCTTGCATTCCTGCCGAAGGTTGATGAATCATAATCCGGGAATGCGGTAATCCGGATCTTTTCTTTGGTGAGCCAGCAGCAAGAAGAACAGCACCCATGGAGGCAGCCAATCCGGTACAGATCGTTGCCACATCGGGGTTAACATATTGCATTGTATCATAGATCCCTAACCCGGCATGAACTGAACCACCCGGGCTGTTGATGTACATAATGATATCCTTCTTGGGGTCTGAGGACTCCAGGAAAAGAAGTTGAGCAGTGATTACGTTAGCCACGTAGTCATCTACCGCGGTTCCAAAGAAGATAATCCGATCGGCCATAAGACGGGAGAAGACATCAATTACGGTGGCTCTCATCTGGCGTTCTTCAACCACGTTGGGAGTCATACCCGTTATCGAATAGGGGTTTTCGTTCAAGTATTTTGTGTAACTGTCTAAAGCATTACCGCTCATGCCCATGTGGTGCACGGCATATTTTCTGAATTCATTGGATTGTGACATAGCTATATAAAATTATTTGATTACAGTTTTAAGATAAGTCGTTTCGGCTGACTTTTTATTGTTTCTAACATCAATGTTACTAAGAAAATTTCAATAAAAAAGCCCCACTAATTAATGAGGCTCTCTAATAACCATGTAAGGCTAAGAATGGTTCTGAATCTTAATGACGGTGTTCTTCTGCGATTTTTTTGAATTCATCCAATGTCACCTTTTTTTCTGTGACAGTAATCGAGTCTTTTATCACCTTCATAATTTTGTCCTGACGAAGTTGATTGTAAATTTTCATGAAGTTCTCACCTTTGCCGTCCTGGCCTGACAGATAATTGTTTGCAATATCATTTAGTTTATCGCCAAGTTGAGCGGCAATAGCTGCGCCACCAAATTGTTCAACAATAAACTGTTTCGCCTTTTCGCGCACCTCATCGCCTTCCACTTTAATTTCTTTATCTTCAGCAATCTTATTTTTTATAAGATCCCATTTGAGTGATTCTTTATAGACGTTAAATTCCTTTTCAAGAATATCGTCCGTAACCTGACCATTGCTTGTATTTTTAATCCAGTTTTTAAGGAAAGCTTCGGGCATGTTTATTTTGGTGTGATCAACATAGTAGTGTTGAATCTCATGCTCCAGCAAATGGGCTGTCTCGCGATCGTAATTTTCTCCAATTGTGGTCTTAACCTTCTCAAGGAAATCGGCTTCGGTTGTAACGGCATCTTTGCCAAAGACCTTATCAAATAATTCCTGGTTGATTTGAGCAGGCTCTGTCTGACTTATGGTTGTTATTTTAAACAGGTATGTGCCTGTAGCATTTTTGGCTTCATCTTCGGAGATGTTAAGTGCCTGTGCACGGGCAGCAGCATCTTCAAAAGTCTTTTCAATATCAAATTCAACTACATCCTCTTTCTTCAGACCGATGAATTTCTTCTGTTCTTTTTTTGATACTTTTTCAATGGCAATGTAAGATCCCTTTTTCTCTTCTTCTCCTTTTTTGGAGATTTCGCCATAGAGATTATTACCCGCCTCACTTACATCGGGGTAGGTTACATTGCCAAATCTCTTTTTCAGATCTTCCAACGTCTCATCTATTACTTTCTGATCAACCTCAATTTTGTGTGATTTCACCTTAACCTTCGCAGAAAGATCTGGCACAAAATCTTCTACCAGTCCAATTTGAAATTCAAATTCAAAATCTTTTTGAGAATCCCAGTCAATGGAAAAAGCCTTTTCCTGGTTAGGCATAGGGTCGCCAAGAATTCGCAGTTTTTGATCGCGTATGTAATCTGAAACCGAATGCGACACCAGGTGATTAACTTCTTCAACTAGTACTGATTTGCCAAACATTTTTTTGATTACACCGGCTGGCACCTTGCCTTGGCGAAAACCTTTGATATTGGCTTTGCGGGCATAGTCTTTTAACTTTCCTTCTACTTTCGGTTGATAATCACTCTCACTTAGTTTAATTTTAATCAAACCGTCAGTAGTGCTTTGTTTGTCTAATGTAATGTTCAAGGGTTACGTATTTAGTGTGTTATACTCGTTTTTTTCTGCTCCCATGCAGCTAAGAATTAGTGAACCCTCCAGACGGAACTCCTTGTCCGGCCCGGAGGGTTCAAAAATTTAAGTGCGGATGAAGGGACTCGAACCCCCACGCCTTGCGGCACCAGATCCTAAGTCTGGCGCGGCTGCCAATTACGCCACATCCGCAGATCGCCCTTTGAATTAAAAAAACAGGCTTTTTTGCCAAAGGGAGTGCAAATTTAGGGATTATTCGTTATGATTAAAGAATGTTAAAAAAACGATTTTAAAGTGGTAAGCAGGTGGTAATAGATGCCGTTGAAGAGAAAAAGGAAATAATAGGGCGTTATCGCAGATTATTAAGAAAGGCAAAGCCAATTTTAGAGGAAGGCGATGCCAGATTGATAAAGAGGGCTTTTACGATCGCGATGGAAGCGCATAAAGACATGCGCAGAAAATCGGGTGAGCCATATATCTTTCATCCGCTGTCAGTAGCAGAAATATGCGTTGAAGAAATTGGATTGGGTACCACCTCCATCATAGCTGCCTTGCTCCATGATGTTGTTGAGGACACTGACATCCAACTGAAAGATCTTGAGCGAATTTTTGGAAAGAAGATCGCCAAGATTATTGACGGCCTCACAAAAATAAAGGGAGTGTTTGAATATGGAACCTCTGCGCAAGCCGAGAACTTCCGTAAAATGCTCTTCACGCTTTCGGAAGATGTTCGGGTGATTTTGATAAAACTGGCTGACCGGCTGCATAATATGCGCACGCTGGATAGTATGCCTCGAAACAAACAGTTGCGTGTTAGTTCAGAAACCATTTATCTCTATGCACCTTTAGCCCATAGGCTTGGCCTTAACGCAATCAAGACAGAATTGGAGGATTTGTACCTTCGATTTACTGACTATGCAACCTATCGCGACATAGCCAATAAGATTGATGAGTCGCGCGCATCCAGAAACAAATTCATCAAGCAATTTGTGCAGCCTGTTAAAGATGAATTGGATAAGCTAAACATTGAATATGAAATAAAGAGCCGGCCTAAATCAATTTTTTCGATTTACAATAAAATGCGAAAGCAGAATATTCCTTTTGAAGAAGTATATGACCTTTTCGCAATCAGAATTATTCTGGATACCCCGCTCGAACAGGAAAAATCATTTTGCTGGCAGGTGTATTCAATCGTTACGGATTACTACACTCCCAATCCTGATCGCCTTCGCGATTGGATTAGTACACCGAAAGGAAATGGCTACGAGTCTCTGCACACTACCGTAATGGCTAAGAATGGACAATGGGTTGAAGTTCAGATACGGACCAGGCGTATGGATGAAATTGCTGAAAAGGGCTATGCAGCACATTGGAAGTATAAAGACAATGCATCAAGTCATGAATCAAATTTAGAAAAATGGTTGATCAGGGTGCGGGAACTTCTTGAAAAGCAAGACCTCACTGCACTTGAGTTTGTAGATGATTTTCGAGGCAATCTTTTCAATGACGAAGTTTTTGTTTTTACCCCCAAGGGCGAACTAAAAACACTTCCTAATGGGGCTACCGCACTGGATTTTGCCTTTGATATTCATACCGACATTGGAGCTAAGTGTATTGGGGCTAAGGTGAATCAGAAATTAGTACCTATAAACCACGTACTTAAAAATGGTGATCAGATAGAAATACTTACATCTTCCAAACAAAAACCCAATGAAGATTGGCTTCGGTTTGTAATTAGCCCAAAGGCAAAATCAAAAATTAAGGAACTTCTTAAAGAAGATAAAAGAAATCAGGTAGAAGAAGGAAAAGAGATTCTTCTAAGAAAATTGAAGCAATTGAAAATTGATTCTAATAGTCAGGTATATGAACAAATGCGGGCCTATTTTAATGTGAACTCCCAATTTGAACTTCATTATCGAATTGGCAAAGGATTAATTACGGTCAATGACCTTAAGCGCTTTAAGGAATTTAAACCTTCTTCACCTCTCAAAACACGGCCAAATGAGTCGGTAACAGATGTAAGAACTATTGAACAGGAAATAAGCAAAGTAAAGGGGCGTTATGAGGATATTTTGCTGATAGGAGAAGACATGGATGTTGTGGAGTATAAACTGGCCAAGTGTTGTACTCCAATTCCCGGTGATGATGTATTTGGCTTCGTTACTGTAAATGAGGGTATAAAAATCCATCGTACCACCTGCCCAAATGCCACTGAACTTCTTGCCAACCACGGTAATCGGGTGATTAAAGCTAAATGGACTTCCCAGCACGAGGTAGCTTTTCTTACAGGTCTTAAAGTTATTGGTACAGATCGGGTTGGATTGATTAATGATGTTTCAAAGGTAATTTCAGAAGAATTGAAAGTGAACATGAGTTCGTTGTCTTTTAAGTCTGATCAGGGGATTTTTAGTGGGGAGATCATGCTTTATGTAAATGACACACGTCACCTCGAAATGCTGATTACCAAACTTGAGAAAGTAGAGGGGGTTGTAAAAGTCTCGCGTTTTGATTCCAGAAATAACCAGCAAGTGTATTCGGCAGAATAATTTTGCCCAACCTGTTATCGAAATAGTATATTTGCCACCAGTCTCGCACAATGGCATTGAATCAAAAGGTATTTGACGAAGTAAAGCAAATCTTTACAGCTTATTTGGAAAACAAAGAGCTGCGAAAGACTCCCGAACGGTATGCCATTTTGGAAGAGATCTATTCGCTTAGTGGTCATTTTGATGTTGAGTCACTTTACATCAACATGAAAAATAAAAACTATCGCGTCAGCCGGGCTACTGTTTATAATACGTTGGATTTGTTGGTGGAATGTGATTTGGTTAGTAAACATCAATTCGGAAAGAATCTGGCGCAGTACGAGAAATCCTATGGTTATAAACAGCACGATCATTTAATTTGCACGGAGTGTCATAAGGTAATAGAGTTCTGTGATCCCAGAATACAGACCATTCAGAATACGGTAGAAGAATTGATGCATTTTAATGTTATGCACCATTCACTCATTTTATATGCATCTTGTACAAAGAAAAATTGTGAAAACAGAAAATCATGAATTTTGGACAGGAAATTAAAGGGAACTCCCTGATATTAAGAATATCCGGAGATTTGATCGGAGAAGACAATGGAACACAACTAATAGCAGCCGTTAATGAGGCGGTGGGTCATCAGGTACGCGCGTGTATTATTGACATTTCGGGACTACGATATATCAATAGCAGTGGTATAGGGGTTCTGATTACAATTCTAACCAAGTTCAGAAATAAAGGCGGAGAAGTTTATTTGATGAACCCTTCTGAAAGTGTGAGTAAACTGTTAGTGATAACCAAACTGAATGCAATCTTTCAGATCATTAAATCGGAAGAGGAGATAATGAAGAAAGTTAAATAAGTGCCAGAAAGGCTGAATGTTTAAGTATTTATAGATGAAAGTAGATGTACTGCTCGGCCTTCAGTGGGGAGATGAAGGCAAAGGAAAGATTGTCGATGTTTTGGCGCCCAAGTATGACGTAGTAGCCCGGTTTCAGGGAGGTCCCAATGCAGGACATACACTTGAATTCGATGGAATCAAACATGTGTTACATCAGATACCGTCTGGGATTTTCAGAAACAAAACCAGAAACATAATTGGTAATGGGGTTGTACTTGACCCCATTGTATTCAGAACTGAAATTGAAAAGCTAAGTAAATACAATCTGAACGTCCGGGCTAATCTCTTTATCTCAAAGAAAGCCACCTTGATAGTGCCTACTCACCGCTTACTCGATCAGGCCCAAGAGAAAGCAAAAGGAGATCAAAAAATCGGATCCACCCTAAAAGGCATAGGCCCTTCCTACCAGGATAAAATTGGCCGGCAAGGATTACGCGTTGGGGACGTGTTGTCGGATAATTTTGAATCGAAGTTCAAGAAGCTTACCGAAATACATTTTGAAATTCTGAAGAACCATTCAATCGAATTTAATTGGCCTGAATTAGAGACTCAGTTTTTTGAATCAGTCAGCTTTTTAAAACAGTTTAATCTGATTGATAGCGAATATTTTATTAATGATGAACTTAATAAGAACTCATCAGTGCTGGCTGAAGGCGCCCAGGGTTCTCTTCTTGATATTGATTTTGGCAGCTATCCTTTTGTAACGAGTTCAAATACGGTTACTGCAGGAGCTTGCACAGGTTTGGGAATTGCCCCTAGTCGGATTGGGGAAGTTTATGGAATCTTTAAAGCTTATAGTACCCGGGTTGGTAGTGGTCCATTTCCTACAGAATTGATGGATGATGAAGGAGAAAAAATGCGTAAGCAGGGAAATGAATTTGGGTCCACCACTGGCAGACCGCGCAGATGTGGATGGATTGACCTGCCATCATTGAAGTATTCTATTATGATCAACGGGGTCACCCAGTTGTTGATGATGAAGGCAGATGTGTTAAGCATCTTCTCAGTAATTAAGATTTGTACACATTATAAACTGAGTGATGGTACAATCACGGAAACTTTACCCTACGAAATTGTAAATCAAAAAATTACACCTGTTTATACAGAGTTACCCGGTTGGAATACTCCCTTATCGGGAACCGTAGAGTCCGGATTGCCATCTAAACTCATGGACTACGTTACTTTTCTTGAAAAGGCCCTAAATGTCCCAATTTCAATGATTTCCATTGGCCCAGATAGATCACAGACCATCTTACGGCCTAAATTGGGATAGCTGAAATTTTTATTAATCACCCTTGCATAGGAATTTGGTTAGCCGTACATTTGCACTCCCAAATCGAAATAAGGGGATTTAAACAGCAGGTTTAGATCGATTGAAGAGGTTTAAAAACCACGATTGAATTAACTGGCCGAGAGGCCTTTTGAGTTCAAAACGTTCTTTGAATGAATGGAGATTGATAGCGGACCCGTTGGAACGCGATAGAGTGTTTCAACGAGTTGATTTCTT
>JBGASB010000010.1:0-182604 GCA_044229915.1 Cyclobacteriaceae bacterium | reverse complement strand
CAGAGAAGTTAAGTCCACCCGCGCTGATGGTACTAGGGTAAAACCCGGGAGAGTAAGTCGTTGCCTTTCTTTTATTTTAAAAGCCTTAGTAGTAATACTGAGGCTTTTTTATGTCTCAGCTTTTTCTAAAGTGATTGATAATAGACCAGCCTATCCAGATAATGAAAGTAAGATCTAAGATTTTTTGTAGTGACGGGTCTATCCAACGCTCACTTCATATAGATTCTCTTCGTGAAGATGTGATTGAGCAATACTTTTAATGGCTTCTGAATTTGTAACCCGAATGCCATCAAACAGACCACTATAAAAATCAGAATTTAATTGATTAAGCCTGATTGTTTTAATTTTTTCCAGAACTGAAAAGGGATTTGCTGTTTCTAATTGAAGACTTCCAAGAAGATGGTTTTTGGCTGTTTCCAATTCCTCAATATCAATAGTATTTTCTCTTAGTCTCCTTATTTCTGCTTTGATCTCTGATAAAGCTAACTCGCGATTCTCCTTATTGACATCGGTTCCGATTAAAAAGAATGCATCGTTTTTTAACGTGTTAATGGAAGAATGAATTCCATAAGTTAGTCCCTTTTCCTCACGAATATTTTTCATTAACCGTGATCCAAAATAACCTCCCAAAATATGATTTAACAAAACGATGGATGGATAATCCGGATTGTTTCTGTTAATGATTTTTTTTCCTAATCGCAGGGATGATTGAACGCTATCAGACTTTTCAACATGCTGCGAATGCTTTTTTTGCCCCTCGTCAAAATTTAGGGTTCCTTCTGTTTCAGAGGCAATTCTAAACTCAGCAAGGCTGCGCGTTAGCATTTGTTTCGCAGAGTCATCCAGTAAACCAGTCACATAAACTTCATGGAGATGGAATTTTACTTTAAAGAAGTTGATAAGATCTGCCCGAGTAAGATCTTCCACTTCGCTTTCATCTACTGAATTGCCATAGGGATGATTACTGCCAAATATGTTCTGCCTGATTAATTTGCCAGCCAGGTAACTGCTCTTCTCCTTGTTGATTTTAAGATTCTGCTTAAAAATATCTTTCAGCAATGTGAACTCCGAATCAGGAAAGGCAGGAAATAAAGCGATCTCGCAAAAAAGTGGTAAAACGTTTTTAATGTTTTTTGATAACGTATAGAGAGAAAGTGAAGTAAAATCAAAACCAGGATTGACCTCGACAGATGATCCGAAAAGATCAAAAGTCTCCGCAATTTGTAATGAGTTTTTACTAACGGTTCCTTTATCAAGCAAATGAGCTGTGAAATAGGATGTTCCCCTTTTGGTTTCAAACCATTTCCCGGCCTTAAAAATAAGTTCTATCCTAAGTACTTCCTGATTCACCTTATCAAACTGAATTAATGGAACACCATTATCAAGCATGATTATTTCTGGTGTAGGGAGATGAAATCTTTCTATTTCGGCAAACTGCGGGGCAGACTTCCTATTGAGCATAGTTAATCGTCTGTGGCTGGATCCTCTTCCGCTTTTTTGTTTTGAAAGTTCATCATCAGTGTGAACCGAATAGTTTCGGCCAAAGCATTTTCACGACCATTGGTGGGAACCAGATAGGCGACATCAATTCCAAATTTCTGGTACCTAAAACCAACCCCTCCCGTAAGGTATTGTCTGTTTCCCTTATCGGTTGCCTCGTAGAAATATCCCAATCGTCCAGCAAAGGTTTCGTTATACCAATATTCAGTTCCCATTGAAGTCATGATTTCACTAATCTCTTCTTCGAATCCTCCCGGGGCATCAGTGAAGGATCCGAAAATACCACTAAGCAAAGGTGTTGAATTGTCTTTTGGAGGACTCGGCACCAAGAGCTTATTGAAATCCAAAGCAAACGTTATTTTGTTGCGGGCATCCATCTCAAGCGTAAAGGCACCACCAAAGCGTAAGTTAGTAGGAATGAAATCCTTGTTATCGGTATCTGAGTACGTGATTTTCGCTCCCAGATTAGTTATGGCAGCGCCCAATGAAAGCGAAGAGTTGCTTGACTTGAAAGGCTTCGTATAATAAATGCCCATATCAACGGCCACAGAATTACCGGGCCGGGCATCTATATTACCAGTGCTCAAAGCCCCCGTTAGGTTCGAATAAATATATCTAAGCGCTCCTCCGATTGCGAGTTGTTCAGTTAACATCCGCGAGTATGTAACATCAAAAGAAAATTCCCGGGGGTTAAATCTTCCGAGGTCGTTATTGTTTACATCTTTGAATTGAATCTCCCCTAAATCAAAATACTTCATAGAGGCTGCTACTGTTTGTACTCTTCCGATTTTATAGAAACCAGAAAGGTAGAATACATACATATCGTTTATGATTTTACCCAGCCAGGGAGTATAGGATCCAGAGATTCCATAGCCAAGTCCATTATCAATAAAGGCGAGTTTTCCGGAATTCCAATATGCTGAATTTACATCGGCTGATGTAGCAACGCCAGCATCCCCCATTCCTGCAGCCCGGGCATCGGGGGTAATGGTTAGGAAAGGAACAGCGGTTGTGATCACTTTGTTGGTGCTATCCTGACCAATAAGATTGCCTTGGTTCTGTGACCAGGAGAAAAAAGGGATAATTAAGAGAGTGAATACTATCGGGATACTTAACCTCTTCATAATCAAGTTCTAATCGGTAAAGTTAGTTAATTCAGGATAATTAGCTTGGTAAATTGCTCATTTTTCGAGCCGTCCACCTGTGAACGAACGGAAAGTTTACCCAGATATACACCTTGGCTTAATTTTGTTCCTGTGGCTGATTTTCCGTCCCATTCGCTTAGTGTGACCCTATATTGGCTTGAAATCACTTCAAAAGTCTGATTCATCATTTCCTTTCCAGTTAAATCATAGATTGTTAAGTAAGCCTCTAAATCCTCGCCTGGCCGGGTATGTGTAAATTCAAGGATGGTTGATTCATAAAAGGGGTTCGGGTAATTGCTGAATTCCTCAATCTGAATCTGATCTCCTTCAGTGACAACAAAATCTACACTTGCGATATTCTGATTATTATATGTATCAGAGACTGATAAGGTAAGCGTATGTTTTCCTTTTTCCAGTCCGTCTAATGGATATGTAAGGGATCCCTTTTTATAGTTGTTTTGGTTGGATGAATAATAGTCATTCAAAATTATACCCGTTCCCCCATCAAGAGAAGCAGTAATCTCATTGCCCGGAGGGTCAGACGAAAGATTTATTCCATGATCGTCACTCAGGAGGGCGACCAATTTTGTGTTTGGGCCAACAACCCCACCAGGAATAAAGGTCGTATCGCCCAGGAACAAACGAATTGATGGAGGCGTATTATCTACAACAGGATCTGGCTCAAGGCCGCCAATCGAACTGTTTATTGAACTACCATTGGCAAGTTCGCCACTTTCATTAAATGCAAACGCGGAAAACTTTCCAGAGATAAATTCTGATGGAATATTCTTAGGCATTGTAAAATCCATTTCAAAAATTCCCTCGTCAACGGATGACTTACCCCGAAAAAGAGTATTCGATCGTTCGGAATAATTGAAAGGAGGGTTTTCATCACCTTTTGTCACTTCAATAACTTCTTCACTAAATAAGGTTAGAGCTAGTTCACCGTTGAAACTACTTTGAAGAACAGTTTCTTTTTCGATGTGACCTTTAATGATTACATGCGATAATCCTTTTAATTCAGATGATCCGCTGTTGGTTTTAACCTCATCAAAAATAATTTCATTTTCGGCCAGGGCCAGGTGCATAGAGGGATCGGCTAGAAGTGAAAAATTTCTATTGGCAACACCACTAGTACTTTTGTTTTTTGTCTCTTTAAAAACAAAACCTAATTCCCTGAATTTATTTTGAGACTTTGTGAAGAGTGATTCATAAAAGGCTCTGTTCAACGTAAAGTTTGTGCTTGAATTTACGGGGCGGGCCGAAGTTACAAGCCCGATTGAGCCACCTTTTTTTTGAAGTAATGTTAATTCACCACTGGTAATTTGAAAAGGATCATCATGACGACCAAACTCGCAGGTAGCCGTAACAAACAAAGGATATTGCGGTCCGTTTTTCCAGCTTTGAACAAGGGTCTCATCTAAAATTCGTTCATCCATCCATACACGTTCGGAACCATGGCCTGTATAGTTTACGATCAAAGCGCCTTTGCGCACGCCCAGATCGAGCGCCTTGCTTGCTGCGGGGCTGGACTGACCATTGGGTTTGTTGATCTGATCAAAGGAATCCAGAAAAAATTTGTGGGTAATGAGATTTGAATTCAGAAGCTCAATTGAATTAGCAAGCTGGTCGGCCTGGCTATTGTGAATATTGAAATCACCATCATCGGCTACAAACAAAATTTCATTTTGCCATGGCCCAAAGGCGGAAGGATTTGAATCATATTCGATTAGTTTGTCAACCACCTGGCGCGCTTCTTCCACGTTCTTTACCGGTATGCGCCCCACACCCACATCCATCGTGTGATTTTGAGCAGGACTTTCGTTCCACTCGCCTTCACTAGCTTCCAGAAAGGTATAGTAATCATCAGATCCATACGTTTCGAGAGGACTCAATGAATTTCTTGATTCATAGATGGGAACATAGTTGGTGTTTCCTAGTACACGGTTTTTGTAGTCGTACGACCCGCGGCCAAAAAGTAAAATATTTTTTAATTGAGAGCCTGCTTGATCATAAAGAGTGCGAACAAAATCGCGGATAGCAGTAACATCTTGCTTGCCTCCGCCAAATTCGTTGAACACCTGATCAGTTGTTACAACCAGGGCACTGATTCCTGAATGATTTTGACGATGACTTGAAAGACGCTGGGCTTCGCTTAAAAAATTTGAATGTGCAATGATGATTAATTCGGGCGCTGTAAGGCTATGAAGATTTTGATTTGGCACCTTGCCTTCGAAGGCTGGCACTTTAAGTTTATCCGGATTGAAGATGGCAAAATTTCTCAAAGCCTCTGTGTTTGTAGAGAAACTTAACTTATCACTACTAAGAGAAAACCCCTGCTCTTTTACATTGTCTGGATCAGATACATCCCACACGCGGGTATTGGTTGCAACGGAAGCTATTTCAAAGGTTGATACAGAATTGGCAAGGCTTGCCGATGAACTAAATATTGTTTGATCGCCATATAAGGCAATCTTTCTTTTCAAAGTCAGGAGCAAGAAGTCTAGGTAGCCAATAGAAATACCGGGGCTCCCTTTTGTGAATTGATATTTCACCTCCTGGTTGTTTCGTCCGGGGGCGCCCACAGATGAAGAATTTAAACTAATGGTGTCGGCTTGTATTCGGCCCTTAATACTATAGCTGGTATTGGGAATAGCAACAATAGGTTGTGTAAGCACGGAGTTGTTGTTGAATGAAACCTGAAATGAGGAATTGGTAATAGACTGAGCCATTACATGAGAAACTAATTTGATGTCGGAATTTTCCAGAACCCCAGTGATATCAAATCGAATTGTTGCTTCTGTTATTGCATCAAATTGTTCTCCAAACCAATGACGTCCTGATTTTAGAAGATTGTATCGATCGGTTTCATAGTAAGCAATGTCGTCATACTGTTGAATGAGAGGAAACGCTCCTGAAAGATTTTCACTTTGTGTAAGGCGTTTACCTGCATCGGATGAAACTGTAAGAAAATAAAAGTTCTTATCAGCAAACAAGTTATTCTGGTATTCGAAGATTTGCTTTTGAATATTGTATTGATATTTATCCGGCCCTTGTCCAAAAAAAAGAATAAAATCATTTGGATTAAACCGGCCATCGGATTCGCCTGAGACCTCAATGGCAATTTCGGTTAAATCGCTTTTTCTTGACTGGTTGTTTGCCTGCGGTAACATTCCATTCTGGCCAGTATAGATTTTTATATTTCGGGGATCTATCTGATCGGGGTTAACACCTGCATTGCGCAATAGGGTATAATCAATCTTCACAACTCCATCCGCTGTTACAGAAAATTTAAACCAATTTCCAGAACTCAACACAGAAGGTGATTGAGCGAAGCATAAAGCCATACCAATGAAGTATAGCCCAAAAGCTGTTATCGTTTTTTTTACGCTAATCACTAAGTTGTTAGTTTTTCTCAACACCCAATGCCCTGCTCACTAACGAGATAATTATATAAGATAGTATAATAAACGGTAAGGCTCCGGCTTGTAAAATTATGATAAGGAATACGGCTAACGCCAAAAAGGTAAACCGCACTTTATTCCCTTGCCAACCGAAATTTTTGAACTTTAAAGCAAATAGTTTGAATGGGGCGACCAGTAATAGGGAAAAGATAATGGTTATGCCCACCAAAACAGGACCTGTAAAAACAAACGATCTTAACGACTCCGGCAGGAAAACAAGCGCTGTTATAAACAATGCATTGGCGGGAGTGGGAACTCCTATAAAGGAATCGGATTGGTTTTCATCAATGTTAAATTTTGCGAGTCGTAACGCTGAAAACACAGCAATCATAAGCGCCAGGTAGGGAAGCCAGCCAGTATCTGCGTTGAAGTCAATCCAGCGGAACATTGCCATCGAGGGTAGTACACCAAAGCTTACTACATCTGCCAGGGAATCAAGTTCTTTGCCAATGGGCGAGGAGACTTTTAACGATCGGGCAACAAATCCATCTAAAAAATCGAAGAAACAGGCGGCCCAGATAAAATAAGCAGCTTCAACGGGATAACTGAAAACGGCTATGATACCCAGGCATCCACAAATCAGGTTTGCACTGGTGAGCGCATTAGGCAAGTGTCGGGCAATATTCATTTAAGTAGGCTTAACGCGCAAAATGGATTCGAGATTTTTTCTTCCCCAACGGTGGTTGGGTCGCCATGACCAGGGTAAACAACTACATCATCGGGCAGAGTAAATATTTTTTGATGGATGCTTTTTATCAAGGTATTAAAATCTCCACCAGGTAAATCGGTTCTACCGATGCTTCGTTCGAAGAGGACATCTCCGCTGAATAATGATTTTGATTCTTCGTGGTAAAAACCAATGTGACCAGGAGCATGGCCAGGTAAAAACAATACCCGAAACACAATCTTGCCAAATGAAACGAGATCGCCTTCATTAAGAAATTGATCGGGCAAAGCCTCATGATATTGGGCAAATCCATAGGACGGAGCATAAGCCTTTACCGATTTCAAACTAGGTTCTTCTTTAGCATGAATTAAGAAGGGAACCTTGTATTTTTCTTTTACAAAGTCGTTGCCAAGTATGTGATCAATATGACAATGAGTATTAAGAAGGTATTTAATCTTAATGTTTTCATCTGTTATGAATTTGGCAAGAGCCGCTTTCTCCTGAGCATCGTAACAACCGGGGTCAATAACTACCCCCGCACCGGTTTGATCAAACACAACGTAAGTATTTTCGCTAAAGGGGTTGAAGGTGAAAGTCTGAATCTGAATCATAAATAATGGGTAAAAGTAAGGCTTTTCTTAAAAACAGGATGAGTAATGACATGATTGAACCACTTCTTCCCTTATTTATTGTGTTGTATTTTTAATGCCTTAATTCAAAAGACATAAAGAAAGTAGATTTTATTTTGGTAGGACAAGGCCTGGCAGGTTCTTGCTTAGTGTTACGACTTCTTGCTCAGGGGAAGAAGGTTATGGTTTTTGACGAACCTCATCAAAACAGAAGTTCAGCGATTGCGGCAGGACTATTTAATCCCATTACAGGAAAATTGATGACCCGTACGTGGATGGCTGATAAGATATTTCCAGAGCTTCATCAGTTTTATCAGAATGCTGAGCGGCAGTTAGGACAGAAGTTTTATTACCCACGGCCCCTTTACAGGCCCTTTATTTCTGTAGAAGAGCAGAATTCATGGATGGGTAAGAGCTCAGATCCATCCATGAGCGATTATATCGAAACAGTCTTTTCAAGAAGTGCATTTGGCCACCAGGTACATGATCCTTTTGGAGGAATTTTGCTTAAGCGGTGCGGCTACCTTGATGTAGTGAAATTTATGCTTATCGTTCGTGATCTTCTTAGGGCAACCCAATCTATTACCCTTGAACGATTTGATGAACAACTACTTGAGATAAAAAATGAAGGCGTTAAATATAAAGACATAGAGGCAGGCAAAATTATACTTTGTAATGGTACAGGTGTATCACACATGTCGCGTATCACGGGTGTGTCAGTAAGGTTGCTGAAAGGGGAGACATTGACAATAAAATTAGATCAGGTTCCGGAACTGATTTACAATAGAGGTGTTTATATCGTGCCACAGATTGAACATGGCCATTTTCGGGTTGGTGCTACATACGAAACAAAAAATTTATCGGAAGAAATTACTACTGCGGGGCGGATGGAGTTAGACGAGAAACTTACAGATTTGCTTAAGCTCCCTTATAGGGTGATAGCTCAGGATTGGGGGTTTAGGCCTACTAGCCCTGACCGGAGGCCAATTTTAGGGCATCTGCCAGATTCGCAAAATGTTGTTATTTTTAATGGTTTGGGTACTAAGGGGGTAAGCCTGGCACCCTATTTTTCGGCTCAGTTGACCAATTGGCTTTTAGGATTTGGCGAAATCCAGCCAGAAGTCAATATTGGGAGGTTTAAATCGTTATCTTCGAAATCCAGTGTGGTAGTATGAGAGGAATGTTACGGGTATTAGGCGCCAGCATATTCATATTTCTTTTTTTCGGGGTTTCCCAGGCTCAACAGGCCTTAGAAACGTTCGGCAAAAACAGAATTCAATACAAGCAGTTTCGGTGGAACTACCTCAGTTCCGAAAACTTTGATGTGTATTACTATGACGATCGTAAAAAAGTAGCTCAGGAATCTATTGAATATCTTGAAGGCGAGTTTGATCGCATAACGGACCTGATTGGTTTTTATCCTTACCAAAAAACAAAAGTATTCTTATACAATTCAGTTACAGATCTGCAGCAAAGCAACATTGGGCTTAATCACACGCAATTCAGCTCTGGCGGTGAAACGGAATTCATTAAACCTTATGTTGAAATTGCCCACCCAGGTACACTCGAGGCCTTTAAGGAAGAATTGATCTATAAGTTCTCTGATTTGATGCTTCATGAAATGTTGTTTGGCGGAAGCCTGAAGGACATGTTTCAGAATGCAGTACTGTTGAACCTGCCTGATTGGTTTGTGGATGGCGCTTCATTGTATGTAGCCAAGGGATGGAATGAAGAAGTTGATGATTTTGCAAGGCAGTTGGTAGCAAGCAAAAAAGGCAACAAAGCCCTTAAACTTACCGGAAAAGAGGCAGCCCTTGTGGGTCAGTCGATTTGGAATTTTATTGTTGAAAAATATGGAAAGAGCAGTATCAACAATATTCTTAACTACACCCGTATAATTCGTAATGAAGAAAAGAGTGTGCTAATAACATTGGGGATTCCCTTCAATCAGTTGATGATGGAGTGGCGGGAGTTTTATTCTTCCATGGAAACCCGGGTATCACAAACTTATGCAGCTCCTTCCGACTCTGTACTCTTTAGTCCGAAACATCGTAAAACGGTGGTTTATACTACAGTTAAAATTAGCCCCGATGGCAAAAAAGTTGCCTATGCGGAAAACGATCGCGGCAAGTTTACGGTAAGAGTGAAGTCTCTTGAAAACGGAAGAGAGACTGTAATCCTGAATGGAGGAAACAGGGTGATTAAACAAACGGTTGATTATAAAATTCCTTTGTTGAGTTGGTCGGATGCAAATACACTAGGTGTGATTGGGGTTAAAGATGGCCAATATGTTTTCTGGCTGTATGATCTGGTTACGAAAAGTAAACTACCCCGCGAGCTGGATCGCTTTAGTAATATTCGAAGTTTTGATTTCTCAGGAAACGGAAGGTTGGCCGTATTAAGTGCTGATTTGGCCGGGCAGAACGACTTGTTTTTAATTAGCAGTCGAAGGGATCGCACGCGAAGATTGACTAACGATTTGTTTGATGATCTGGATCCTTCGTTTATACCGAATACAAATACGGTGGTCTTTACCTCCAATCGCACTACGGATTCGGTTGCAACAACGGTGAATAGTTACACAAAATCTACGCCCAACTATAATCTCTTTTTATTCAACCTGGATACGACTACTACAGAAGTAAAACGTTTAACCAATACCCTGAGTAAGGATTATCACCCTAAAGCATCCGATGAAAACAATTTCTATTACTTAAGCGATCAGCGAGGCATAGTCAATTTGTTTAAATTTGACCGTCAGACCGGTATTTACTCTCAGATCACAAATTTTAACTCAAGTATTAAAGATTTTGATTTAGATTTTTATACCCGGTCGCTGGCTCTGGTTACTACGAAGAATTTGTCAGAGGATATTTTTATTATCAATAATTTTAATTACGAGCGCCAGATCTTTACCCCGGCCTCCCGCAGAAAGGAAATTCAGCAAGCAAAAAGTGTGACGGAGAAGCGGAAGAAAGAGCCCGCAAAAAACATGTCGATCAAAGACCTGATCAATGCCAGATTGAAAGAGAAACAAGATACCACACAAGAAAAAAAAGAACTCACTCCGGTAGTGAAGGACACAACCGAAATCAAGTCAAACGTGGTTAACATTGATGACTATAAGTTTGAAGATCAACCGAAAATTGACACCTTAAAACCAGCCACGCCAAAAGAGAAACCATTGAATACGGATGATTATGTTTTTGAGGATGAAGTGGTAAAGACCAAACAACCCAGTGAGACATTTCTTACCCGTTACATGAAGGCTCGCGAATCCAATCGTGTTACCGGGCCATTCCCATACACTCCTAAGTTCAGTTATGAAAATGTGGTTACCAACTTTGTTATTGACCCGTTACGCGGATTCAGTATGAGGGTGGAAACCCAGATGAATGATATATTGGAAAATTACAGAATATTAGGTGGATTGCAGACTGCTTTTGATTTTAAGAGCGGTGATGTTTTTCTGGAGATGCAATACTTGCCAAATCGCATTGATTACAGCGTTCGTTTTGATCGCAGAGTTATTTTTTGGGAAACACCCCAGGAAAGCATAAGCCAGGTAGAACAGCAAAAGTATTCGTTTCAGAAAATAGAAGTGGGAGCTTCCCTTCCCTTGTCGGTGCGTACCCGGCTAACTGTAAAACCTTTTATTGGATTTACACAGTTTTTGGATCGCGGATTAGAGCAGCCGCAGACTATGCCGGTCTTTCTCCCTTCTGAGTATCAGTTTTATTCGGGAGCCAAAGGTGAAATTGTATATGATAATTCCATATCAACTGGAATGAACCTGATTGAAGGTACCCGCGCAAAATTAGGGATCATTCATTATCAGGCTTTAGGCGACAACCAGAAGAGCTTCTCTCAGGTTTCGCTTGATGTAAGACATTATCAGAAAATCTATAGAGAAATTGTATTTGCCGTGCGTGGATTTACGGGAACGTTCTTTGGCAACTCTCCTAAAAAGTATTTACTCGGAGGAATGGATAACTGGTTCTCCAATAAAATCAATTATGAAGGTCTTCAGAATCCGCTGACGAGTGCCGTGGGAACCTATAACCAGAATCTTCTTTTTTCTGAATTTGCAACCA
This sequence comes from Cyclobacteriaceae bacterium, assembly GCA_044229915.1. Taxonomy (GTDB): domain Bacteria; phylum Bacteroidota; class Bacteroidia; order Cytophagales; family Cyclobacteriaceae; genus ELB16-189. The sequence goes on along the minus strand of JBGASB010000010.1, from coordinate 171,105 downwards.
GCCTCCGGGGATTTGATTATGCTACCCTGTATGGAAATAGCGTAGCCATTTTAAACGCAGAACTTCGTGTACCTCTTATCCGAGCCCTGTCTAATGGACCCATTGCTTCAAACTTTTTCCGCAATCTTCAGTTTACTGCATTCTATGACATTGGTACCAGTTGGACAGAAGCACTACCCTTCGATTCCAAAAACAGTGTTCGTAAACGAGTTGTACCCGAAGATACTTCCGGAAGTCCTTTCCTTATTGAATTGGATGAATATCTGAATCCATGGCTTTATAGTTATGGGTTTGGTTTACGCACCATGATGCTTGGCTACTACATGAAGTTTGATCTCGCATGGCCTGTTGAAAATTACCGGGTTCAGGATCCGCGCATATACGTTACGTTGGGCTTCGACTTTTAAGTGTTAAGGGGATTGTATAAAAACAGTACCTTCGCATAGCGCTTTGAAAAATCAGCTTTATACCCCTCTATGATAAAATCAATGACTGGCTTTGGCCAGGCCACTTTCAGTTCCGGTGAAGGCACTCTTTCTGTTGAAGTGAAAAGTCTGAATTCGAAATTTTTTGATTTAAGTTTACGCCTCCCTAAAAAATATTCAGAGAAGGAACTGGAACTTCGGAACCTGATGGCAGAGAAGTTGGAGCGCGGTAAAGTATCGCTAAGCATTGATTACCAGACCGGCCTTAAGGTGGAGATCAGGCAACAATACAATGAGGCACTTTTCATCTCGTATTTTCAGGAATTGAAAAAACTGGCTGACAAAGTAAACGCGGGTCATGATTCACTATTTCAAATGGCCCTCAACTCGCCCGATGTAGTGCAAAGCAATGGCAAGGAAGAACTTGATCCTGCCGAATGGGAGCGCGTTCTTGGATTGCTTAACGAAGCGATGGGTAAATGCGAACACTTCAGGACCGAAGAGGGTAAATCCCTGGAGGTTAAACTCACCAGCTATATTGAGAATATCCGACTGGGCTTATTGGAAGTGGAAAAAATCGATCCGATGCGGATTGAAAAAATTCGCAGCCGGATAAAAGGAAACATAACTGACTTCTTTGGAAATGAAGGCTTTGACGCCAACCGACTGGAGCAGGAAATCATTTTTTATATTGAAAAGCTAGACATTCATGAGGAGCGGGTGCGCCTGAAAACGCATCTCGATTATTTTCTTAAGATCATGAGTGAAAAACAATCGAACGGCAAAAAACTAGGCTTTATTGCCCAGGAGATTGGTCGTGAAATCAATACCATTGGGAGTAAAGCCAATGATGCCGAAATGCAGAAGCACGTGGTGATGATGAAAGAGGAGCTGGAAAAAATTAAAGAACAGTTAAATAACGTATTGTAACCCGCATTAAGACCTTTCAAATAAGAGATGGTTCAACGTGTGGACATTACTTACTAGTTTTATCAACCTCAAAATTAAAATATATAGCTATGAAAAAATTTAACTCTCTCTACGCTTTAGTATTTCTGATGGCATTTGTAGGATTATCCTGCCAAAAGTCAGAAACAAAGCAAGAGACTGCCTCTGCAGAACCATCACCCAATACATTATCTGATGAAGAGAAAGCAGCCGGTTGGGAGCTTCTTTTTGATGGTAGCAGCTTCAACGGTTGGAAGCGATATAACCATGATACCATTGGCCCACTTTGGACAATAAAGGATGGAGTGATTATCTGTGATGGCACAGGATTGGGTGAAGGCTCTGGAAAGAACGGAGGTTCACTGACCACCACACGCACCTTTGGAAATTTTGAATTGAGTGTGGAATGGAAAATTACGCCCGGTGGCAATAGCGGAATTCTTTATCACGTGGTGGAAAGTACGGAGTATGGCCATGATTACGAAACAGGCCCGGAATACCAGGTGATGGATGACATTGGTTGGAAAGGCGGAGATTTAACTCCTCAGCAAAAGGTGGGCAGCAATTATGATATGTTTGAAGCGCCTGAAACTAAAAAAGTAATGCCAGTGGGAGAATGGAACACAAGTAAGATTGTTTATAACAATGGCCACGTGGAGCATTATCTCAATGGCGAAAAAACTGTTGAGTTTGAAGAAGGTAGTGAAGACTACAATCAGCGCTATCAAAAGAGCAAGTGGGTTGGTTATCCAGGCTGGAATAAATCTAAGGTGGGAGCAATCTCGTTACAAGATCACGGGGCCCCGGTGTATTACCGGTCAATCAAAATTCGCCCGCTCTAAGAATTGAATTCTGGTTTCGAATGAACGGTGGCTAATAGAGTCACCGTTTTTTATTTTATCGATTTAAGAAGTGCATTCACAAATCCATCCAGCGATGAGTTGTCAATCCACCGCACCACGGCCACAATATCATTCTCTTTGTCTACGTAAATCATGTTGGTGCCATTACCAATGTGTGTGAATGCCGTTGTAGGTGCTGAGGGTAAATATTTTTTATCCGTGTTTAGAAAATAATTCATAAAGCCATAGCCAGGTTGCACAGGTGTAGGCGTGGCCGACCATATCAACCATTGCTCGGATAATAATTGCTTGTCTTTCCATTTCCCATTTCGGAGGGTTAAGTAACCAAAGCGTGCCATATCATACGCATTGATAATCATGCCGCCACCCCAGTGCCCGCCACCACTTACCGACTGAACGATGTTTCCATCCAATACAATCCATGCATTGTCATAGCCATACCATCGCCAGGTAGAAGAAGCATTGATCTCGTCCATAATATTTTCCTTTAATATCTGGGGCAATGGTTTTCTCCAAACATTTAGAGCAGCAAGAGCAAGCACATTTACACGGGTATCATTGTATTCATACACCGTTCCGGGTTCATTCCTTTTTCTCGCCAGCCATTCTTTGGGATCTGCTGCGGGCCGGTCTGCCCAATCGGGTTTTCCCCAGAGCGTACCTTCCCAATCGCTGGTTTGGCATAGCAAATCATTCCATGTGATGGAACGGTTATGAGGTGTGTCAAACAAGTTCAGCAATTCAGGCTTGCCATATCGGTCTGCCTTATTCCCGGTTTCGATAGGCGAATACCAATGTACGGGGGCCATGTAGGTATGCACGGTATCATGAATGTTTTTGATCAAGCCGCGATCATAAGCAAGACCTACGGTGGCCGAGAGAAAACTTTTTGTAACGCTGTGTGTCATATCAGGCCGGTGAGGCTCGCCCCACGCAGCAATTACATATCCGTTTTTGATAATTACTCCAGTGGGCGCCCCGCGATCTTTCATTGGGCCAATTGCATCGCCAAATGGCTCGCGGCCAAAAGTCTGGTAATGGTTTTGTTCCATACTTCGCGGGCTTTTTGTTTCGTGAGCAATGGCGAAGTCAATCGCTTCCTTTAATTTTTGACTATCAACTCCGGTTTCTTCAGGCCGTTTATGAATCCATTCCTTTTCGGGATAATAAGGTGCGATGCCTAGCGCTTTGCTCTTCTTCTGACTGAACCCGGCCACGGATAGAAGTGACAAAAAAAGAATGAGCATGTTTCGTTTCATGGAGTGTAATTGATGTTAGGCGAGCAATTTATAAAATCTGTTAATTCATAAGCATCATATTGTATATTTGTTCACCCTAAATCAACGTCTTCGGCTATCTGTATTTTATGTTTCAGATTTTTTCCCCAGCCCTGGAATCAAAAAAGCAACGCATTGATCTGATCACTCACCTTTCGGTGATGGTGATGATTATCGCACTTATCTTCTGGTTTCTCAATTTGGTAATTGTCACTTACATTCCGCCCTATATTTTTCTAAGCATTTTTACAATCTGTGTTACCACGTTAGTTCTCAACAAGATGGGGTATCACCGGATTGCAGCCATGGTAGGGTTGTTTACAGCTGATCTGGCTATCTACAGTATTGCTTCGAGCGAAACAACTGAAACCGGATTACACATGTATTTGGGTGTTACGGCATTTGCTGCCTTTGTTATCTTCGGCTATGAAGAAAGGTTTTTGGGTTTCGCCTATTTGATTTTTTCGGTGATCTTGTTTTTTGCTTGTTTCTTTTCTGATTTTTCCCCGTTACCCGAGCGGAAATTTACCGAATCAGAGGTTAGTAGTTTTTTTATTATTAATGCAATTTCCTTCGTAGTGATCTGCACTTATTTATTTTACCTGGTACTTCGGATCAACTACAAAAATGAAGATCATCTTCGAAGGAATGAAGCAAGAATCCGGGATCAAAACGAGCAATTGCAAAAGACAAATACAGAACTTGATCGATTTGTTTACAGTGCTTCGCATGATCTGCGCGCGCCACTAAGCTCGGTTTCCGGGCTTATCACTATAGCTGAGACCAGCCAAAATCTCGCAGAGATAAAAGATTATCTATCCATGATGAAAGGTCGGGTTAAAGTGCTGGATAAATTCATTATTGATATTATTAACTACTCGCGCAATACCCGCCTGGATTTGGTAAATGAGAAAGTGGATCTTCGTAACCTGGTGACCGAAACCGTGGAGGGACTTAAATTTACAGAGGGAGTTGAGCAGATTTCTTTCCGGGTCGGAATTGAGCCCAATTCAGAAATTATAACAGACCCCACCCGCCTAAAAATTATTCTGAATAATCTTGTGGCGAATGCAATCCGGTATCATGACAAAAGTAAATCAGAAAAATTTGTACAGGTACACGTTGAGAAAACTCAAAAAGATGTAACAATTCATATTGTGGATAACGGCCAGGGAATTCATCCGGATCATCAGGAGAAGATCTTCAATATGTTTTACAAAGCTTCTCCTCATTCAAATGGCTCAGGCTTAGGATTATATATCGCAAAGGAAGCCATTGCCAAGTTGGGCGGCGATATTTCAGTGTCTTCAGAGCTGGGAAAAGGCTCAACATTTTCAATTATTCTCCCTGCCTGAAATTTATCGCGGCATTTTCAAAAATATTTTGTTGATTGGCGCCCCAATTAAAAATTATTCACGGCTAGTATTTCATGGAAAAGAACATTTTAAAAATTGCGGCTGAGTTAAATTTAAAGCCCGATCAGGTACAACGTGTTGTTGAGTTGTTGTCAGAAGGATCCACAATTCCTTTTGTCGCCCGCTATCGGAAAGAAGTTACGGGAAGTCTTGATGAAGTTGTGTTGGCCTCTATCCGTGATCGGCATGAACAATTAGCCGAATTGGACAAACGCAAAGACGCAGTTCTTAAATCTATTGAAAAACAGGAAAAACTTACCCCGGCCCTGGCAAAAGCTATTGAAGAAGCCGAATCATTGAATGAGTTGGAAGACATTTATCTTCCATACAAGCCAAAACGCAAGACGCGCGCCAGCATGGCGAGGGAGAAAGGACTGGAGCCACTGGCACTTACCATTTTTGAACAAGGAAAAATTGACTTGAGCAAAACTGCTGCAGGATTTATAGATACAGAAAAGGGTGTAACCACAGAACAGGAAGCCCTGGAGGGTGCGCGTGATATCATGGCGGAGTGGGTCAGTGAAAATCAGGAGGCAAGACAAAAGGTGCGCGAGTTGTTTTGGCAGGAAGGTATCGTGGAAGCAGTCGTGATTAAGTCGAAAGCGGAGAGTGATGAAGCACAAAAGTTTAAGGACTATTTTGATTGGAAGGAACCGGTGAAAAAAGTGCCCTCACACCGATTGCTCGCTATGCGCAGAGCGGAAAAGGAAGGCTTTATTACGCTTGACATTGCACCCACCGAGGAGCTGGTTATTCAAACACTGGAAAAACAATTTGTGAAATCAACTTCTGCAGCAGGCGAACAGGTATGTCTTGCTGTGAAAGATTCCTACAAGCGTTTATTAAAACCTTCGCTCGAAACTGAAGTGCGTGTTGAATCGAAATTAAAGGCAGATGCAGAAGCCATTCAGGTATTTGCCTCCAATCTTAAGAAATTACTGCTCGCCTCACCCTTAGGTCAGAAACGCGTGCTGGCACTTGATCCGGGTTTTCGTTCGGGCACTAAGCTGGTTTGCCTGGATGAGCAAGGGGCATTGCTTTTCAATACCGTTATCTATCCGCATGAACCCCAGCGTGAGACTACAAAGTCAGCAACGATTATATTAGGCTTATGCGATCGGTTTAAGATTGAGGCCATCGCCATTGGTAATGGAACGGCCAGTCGCGAGACAGAAGCATTTGTAAAGAGCATTGGACTTCCAAAAGAAATTTTAATCGTGATGGTGAATGAAAGTGGCGCTTCGGTTTACTCAGCCTCCGAAGTAGCCCGCGAGGAATTTCCTGATCATGATATAACCGTGCGGGGCGCAGTTTCTATTGGCCGCAGATTGACCGATCCATTGGCCGAGTTGGTAAAGATTGATCCTAAGTCTATTGGTGTGGGTCAGTATCAGCATGATGTAGACCAGGCAAGATTGAAAGCCGGGCTTGACGATGTGGTGATGAGCTGTGTTAACTCGGTAGGGGTGGAAGTGAACACCGCCAGCAAAGAATTATTGAGTTATGTTTCGGGTCTCGGACCCCAATTGGCAAAAAGTATTGTGGAATATCGCAATCAGCACGGAGCGATTACCGATCGGCAGGCGTTGCGTAAAATTCCGCGCCTGGGCGATAAGGCTTTTGAACAATGTGCAGGCTTTTTGCGTATTCGCGATTCTAAAAATCCATTGGATGCCAGTGCGGTTCATCCTGAACGTTATGAATTGGTGGAGAAGTTTGCCAAAGACCTGGGGTGTACGGTAAAGGATTTGATGACGAGTGCCGAACTGCGGAAGAAACTGGAACTTAAAAAGTATGTAACTGACACTGTAGGGTTACCTACACTAACCGATATACTTGCTGAGTTAGAGAAACCCGGCCGCGACCCGCGCGAAAAGTTTGAAGTGTTTTCATTTGAAGAAGGCATTCATGAAATCAAGGATCTTAAAATTGGCATGGTGCTTCCCGGCATTGTAACGAACGTAACCGCATTCGGTGCCTTTGTAGATATTGGAGTGCATCAGGATGGTCTCGTTCACATCAGTCACCTGAGTGATCGCTTTATTAAAGATCCCAATGAAGCAATTGCTGTTCAACAAAAAGTAAAAGTAACGGTGTTGGAAGTAGATATCCCGCGCAAGCGCATTGCCCTTTCTTTAAAGAGCGATCCGTTCGGGAAAACCCCACCGACTCCTGCTCCGCAGCGACAGGAGAAATTCAATAAGCCCAAACCAGTTTCCAAACCCGTAGAATCGATGGAGGATAAGCTTGCACAGCTACGGGAGAAGTTCAAAAAATAGCCCGAGAATTGCACGCTCAAGTTAAAACCGAACACCATCCTGTTCAGATTGGTACAATCTGTTTTTAGTTAAGTAACCAATTTCGAATTAATTGACCTTTTACCAGATGGCACTCAACTTGTTGTTGCTTATTATACTAACCAAACACCTTCCACGTTACTAGCCCATGGAAAAATTGAAACACTTCTTCTGGCTTTGCTCCGGAGCTCACCTTGCTATTCTTAGGAAATGTGAATCAGAAGCTAGCAAATATGTGGGCATTGGCGCTACCGTATTTTTTACAGGGTTGTTCGCAGCGCTGGCGGCATCCTATGCATTATACACCGTGTTTGATAATTATTGGATTGCTACCGTACTTGGGTTGGTGTGGGGCTTTATGATTTTCAACCTGGATCGATACATAGTTTCCAGTATGCGTAAGGAAGGGAACGTTAGGCGCGAACTGCTCACCGCGTTGCCACGGATTATTCTGGCTGTAATAATCTCATTGGTAATTGCCAAGCCACTGGAGATGAAAATATTTGAAAAGGAAATTCAGGCAGAGTTGGTAATGATGGAACAACAAATGCTAGCTGCCCAGGAGAGCGAAACAAAACTTCGGTTTCAATCAGATCGCGAAAGACTGAATGGTGAGATCGAATCTTTAAAAAAGGAAATTACAGATAAAACCACTACCCGTGATGAATTAGATCGGCTGGCGAGAGAAGAAGCAGACGGCACCGGGGGCAGCAAGCGAAGAAATGCCGGACCGATTTATAAGTTAAAGAAAGCGGATGCGGATCGCGCATCCCTGGAGTTGCAACAACTTGAACAACGAAATAATCAATTGATTCAGGAAAAACTTGCCATGCTGGATAAGAGTGATTCATCCATTGCTGCCGAACTAGCAACCCTTGAGCGACAAAAGCTGAATGGTCCGGCCAGTCGCATGGAAGCACTAAGCCGCATTACCGCACAGAGTGATGCTATCTGGTGGGCCAACTGGTTTATTATGTTATTATTTATTGCGGTAGAAACAGCGCCTGTCTTTGTAAAACTGATTTCCCCGCAAGGACCCTATGATCACTTGCTGAAAATTGAAGAACATGGTTTTGAAGGTCAGCGCATTGAAAGTCTTGCTAAAACTAATGCAGATATTAAAAGCAGAACGAAGGATTTGCCAACCACCGAGTCAGGTTTTGTCAACGATCGTTTGGATGTGATTCTGAATAAATCCTGAACTGAAATAGTCTTTTGAGATCCATTTAGGGGCTACTTTTTGAGGCCTCAATTTTCAGTATCTTCGGTCAGATAACGGATGTTGCAGAAAATTAGAGCCTTGTCAGTTTGAGGCTCTCGAAAACTGACCTGCCCTAAAGAGCCTTTAGGTAACCCCAGGCTGACACATCTTCAGGCGTTTTCGTACCTTCAATCAAATAATCCTAATCAAAGCATCATGCAATTTTTGATCTCCAATGCCTTACCAATTTTATTTCTGGTGGCCTTTGCCTTCCTTGTTTTCGGACAGCTTAGACGTAGAAGGCAAGCAGCGTTAAAGAACAACCTCCATCAAAAAACACAGCAACAAGCTCAGGCCGTTGGTGTTCAGGTAGCATCTCAGGCCGATGGCCGGGTGTCAAACTCCGGAGAGATTCATGGCGATACAAATTATAATGGAACCACCGGGGGCATTGTGTGGACATTAAAATCAACGGTATTGGTGGGCGATAGTACAGTTTCTGGTGGCGGAAGAAATCAGGTGTGGAAACGCAAATCAGCCTGGCGAACCGATGCCGTAAAACTTCCGGCCGGAAAATTTATTCTGCTGATGTCGACACCCGGAGAAATTAAAACGGGTGACATTAAACGCGGAGGGCTAATGAATAAACTGGTGAACATAGCAGCGGATGCCGTGTTGGATCTTTATGTGGCAGGTTACTTTGGGAGCGAATACAAGGCTTTGGTTAGTATTGGTGAAGACGGGGTAAAGCTGGAGCGCGATCAGTTAAAGGATTTTTTAATTCTGACTAATCTGGAAACGACTGCGCAAAAATATTTTGATGAGGCTACGGTAGCAACCCTTGCTGGCTGGAAGAAAAGCAATGTGGGATTTACCGAAGAGCAAAAAGTAGATCAGTTCGGACTTTTATTTTCTCCGGATGGCGTGATCCTCGCCTGTCAGTCGAACATGAACAATGCGAATGAAGTGAAAGCGTTCTCAGATTTTGGCGCAGCCCTTACCGCCAAGATGCAGCAAGTGCTGAATTAAGTACCTGATCAGTTAGCGGTTTTTACCTCTGCCTGAAATTTAGCGATTTGTAGATCGCCCTTGATTAAAAAGAGCTCATGTTCTTTTATCTTGAATTCATCCACCTCCTGAAGAACCTGTAGAAAGCGCGTTTCCATTTCCATGGTTTCCTGGCAGAACATGCGGGTGGAGGCAAGATCTTTTATGCTGAGTTTTTTCCCTTCCACCGTATAGCTGCCAGTAAACTGATTGCATCCGGCAAAGCCGCTGGCTGTTTTGGTGACCGGGTTTAGCAGCACGTGCAGCTTTTTTGTCTCGTTGATGGTGGCGATGGGTTTGCTATCCATTTCGGTAAGCACCCAATAGGTATTTTCAAGGGGTCGTTCTTTGGGCACTCCTACCAGATCTCCGATTTGATGGGAGGGCCGGCAGGCAGCAAGAAGGAGCAGGAAAACAACCAGCGTTCGCATGCCTAAATTTACAGAAAGTTTAATGAAACAGTTCAAACGAAACCGGGGCGCCAGGTTGCTTTTTTCTGCTGACTGATGATTATATTGTGAGTGTATAGGTCATGGAGTGGCTTGTATTTAGATGTTGGCAGCAATGGGGCTGGACAAATAGGAGTAAACAATAAAGAAGTGAATTTGGTATATCCATTCAAACATTGGTTGACATCATTAGTTATTGGACCTTTAGTCTTGACTATCTATGACACCTTTGTATCATCCAAATTAAATCCTGACGCAATAGGTATGTATTTTCTATTCGTGACATTTGGACTATTTGTTTCACTTCCGACATTCATCCTGTACATATTGACATTTAATAAAATAATTAAAACAGGTATGTCAAATTGGACAATTAAGATGATTTTAAATGTAGTAGCTATTACTGGGACAATGTTGACTTTTCTACTTATCAAAGGTTCAATGACACAGTTGCTGATTATCTGTTATTCCGTTGGACTTGTAGTAGCGAGTATTTTTTATAGAGTGAGACCGAGAGAAATTAAGGAGCAAACAATGGGTGGTTGACGCCCCACAGCTGCCAACAAAATGTATGTGCCATTGCGGGGTGAAGTCGAAATTCGTAGCTTAGTTTTCAAACAACGTTCGGTCTCATGGGACAGTTTCGGAGTAGTCGGGCAAATCAGTCGTACCTCCTTCATTTGCCCTCCTATGCCCGCAACGTCACATACACAAGCATTGGTGGCAATTTACTTATGAGACTGAAACTATTATTCGGACTTCTGACAATAATTGCTTTTACAACGAATGGTCAGAAAAAAATACTAACCGCAGACAGCGATACAATTTATTGGGAACGTTATTACCAACCCATTCTAACTCAATCGGGAATTTTGCCCATCGACAACGTTGGTTGTGAATCGACCTTCAGATTTTGGGACGGAAAGAAATTAATTGAACTCAGAAATTCAAAAGACAGTATTAAAGGGACAATAACCTTTATTATTAAGGAATTTCAAGAGGAAGGCAAAAATGGAAAGCATTATGGAAAAAAGGGGAAGGAAAGGAGTGAGATGTATTTCAGGAGAAAGGAATTGTCATGGGAAACCGCAAAACAAATTAGTTCCCTTATTAAGGCTAATCAATTACTTGAAATTCCTACCCAGACAGTTATAGGACATCGGAATCATAGACATAATGAGAGAGTTTTTGTCTTGGAATATACAGACAACTATTCTCGATCCTACAAGACTTACTTGTCACCGGAGACCTATAGAAGGAAATTCAAAGAAGCGGAACGACTGACGGACTTTATTGATGCGATTAATGAGATTCCAGAAATAGATACCCTTCATATTAAGTTTATGAATCTGCAACCATTTGGAAAGTGGTACACATTCATAGGTAGCTCGACAATTGGACTTCAAAATACGGTGGTGAAGTAAACTACCGCCAACAGTATGTATATAACATAGCGCTGGTACGGTGTTGCATTGTTGTTTTAGTTTCATAATTTCGTTCGGTGTCTGGGACAGAACGCATCAGGTCGCTAAAGCCATTCTCTAGCCTAAGGCCAGATCATTTGGCTTTAGCTCCTAAACCACGCTACGTTTTACACATAAACGTTGGCAATAAAATGCAGAAATGATCTCAAGCACTAAAGTTACTACGGTATACAATTGCTCATTAGAGCGGGCTTTTAAAACACCCATGCTATGTGATGTTTCTAAAGTTCATACAGGTTATGGTCCTATGCCTAAAGTCACCCATTGCACGGAAGATGATAATTGGGGAAAACCAGGCTACAGTAAAAAAGTTTTTGTGGCCCGGTCAATTACACAAAAAGGAGGCTGGGCCTCTACCGATAAAGTTATCGAGCGAATCGAAAACCAATACTGGAAAATAGAAGTAAGTGATTTTCAATCTTGGATAGTAGGGTTTTCAAAATTTATTGGGGAATGGAAAACAACCGAGCTTGAACCAAACAAAATCTTAATTGAATATACTTATACACTACATTCAGACATCGCCTTGCTGTATCCCTTAAACTGGCTATTCACAAAAACCTTTTGGAGAATTTATATGAAACGGGTTTTGGAGAACATCAGAACAATGGCCTATAATAACGAGCCTTATCTCTATCCGTAAAGCCACCCAGCCCGGGGTTCCTTCGGAAATAATTAACTCTTATAACTCATCACCTTTCCACCAATGCTTACTTTCTGCACGGGCACAGTTCCCTGCACGATGTTGAGTGACACTTTTCCGTCAGTAAATGAAACACTTCCAAAGCCGGTTTCAGTCGAGATGAAGGATGTAAAGTTACCAACCTTTGAGTCTACATATAAAGTTTGTGTTACCGCATCGAAGCGCATGCCTGTTAAGCCTTGCAGTAATCCATAGCTTGCCAGGGCCCGCGCATACCAGTGGCCACATTCATATTCATTAAAAGGGTTGCGCACACGGCCGTCATAGCGATCGCGACAAGCACGCACAATGTCGAGCCCTTCATTTACATTGCCCATCAGCATCAGGTGCGAGGCCGCCTGGTATTCAATGCCGGTCCACACCTCATCGCTATAAACAAAAGGCAACGAAAGTTTTCCGCCCTTTGGCCACGAGCAAAGTAACAAACCGCCTTCATTACCAAGCGCAAAGGAAGGTCGCTGTGGATTGGCATGTTCACTTAAATCGCTTTTAAAATTATACTTGTGCACAGCCGTCAGGTGACTTTTTATTTTCGCTGTATCGAATGGGTCGTTCAATCCGCACACATTAGCCATCCAGGCTCCAAGTACACCATCGGAGAGACATCCAGTGCCGTATTGATATTTCGGACCCTCTTTCTCGAGCAAGGTGCGAGCTTCCTCAGAATATTCACCACCAAAAGATTTCGTAGAGGCCTCAATAGGATTGGGCGCATTCAAACCCGTTACCTGAATTTTCTGAATAAAGTATTCACCATTATACAATTCCGTTTCAATAACTGCTTTTCCTTTATCATACAGTTTTTGATAGACCGCTACCTCTTTATTCTTTTTTAAGTATCGCCCCATCTCGATAACGGCCATTAAGGCACCGAGGTAAAAACTGGTGCACATACCATCCGGACCCCAGAATTCAATATCATAAGTATTATGGTGCGGCTCTTCGATTACCCCTTTGTTCTTCGGGTCCCACGTGCGGATGCAATAGTCCATACTGTTCTTCACCATGGGATACATTTTCTTAAGCCATTCAGCATTGCCATGGATGCGCCAATCGCGATACACTTTTAAAATGCCGCCCAGTTGTCCATCGGCCGCTGCGTGAAAACCATGATCGACCGGACGAATCGGTAATGCCGCCCGAAAAGTTTGATGGCCTTCTTTATTTTGATTCTCGCAAAATTCAGTATGTCGCAGCGTGCGTTCCATGGCCGGAAAGAGATGCGCCACTGCCTGCGCATAGTTCCAGACGTGTGTGCATGAACCGTGGCAACAACCCCACGTATCGCCACAGCCTTCATAAGCCCATAGTCTGCCGTCATACTCACGCATTACCGTAGGTGATTTTAATATGGTGAGATTTGCAGCTACGGCTTCAATTACTTCCGGGGGCAAGGTGCTTTTATAAAATGCATCGCGAAACAATTCCGACTTCTGACGAAGAGTAGCATACTGCTCTGTCCAATAGCTGGCAACCTCCTGTACGTTTTTAAAACGATTGCTATACCACGGCTTGAATTTTCCGGTGGTGTAATTCTTGTCAGAAATTTTTTCACCCAGTTCGCTGGAGGAAGCACAGCATCCGGAATTGGCATCGCACAAGTCTTCCGGCCTGGCATCGCCACCATGACGCATATCGGAAAGCGGCATGTACCACGCCATCATTACCTTGATGGTTTTTTCTTCCCCGGCATTCAATGAAAACGGGACATAGAGTGAAGCTCCCGGGGTTCCGGATTCAACCGGATCATGTTTTCTTATCTCGCCTTTGCGGATGGTTTCCCACGTCATGGTAAGAGGGTCGAACCAGCCACCGCGAAACCAGCAATGATCCACTATGGTTTGGGTATCATCACAAAAGATAGCGAAGTGACCTTCATCAAAGGGGCGATCTGAAGTTGGGGCCTGCGAAAGAATAAACCCTTTGTCAATGGATTGAATGGAATTGGCTCCAAACTTGACGGATTCAATGTATTTTGGCTTTACAAAATTTTTGCTGTGAAAAGAGAATACTCCGCTGATAGATTGATTGCTTCTATTTTTAAAGCGATACTCCAATGCACCTGCGGGCAAACCTGAATTATCGGCATCATTGGGGATAAATGGACTCCAGCCTTTGATTTCGACAGTTAACGGATAATTAGATTCTTCCAGTTTGATCGTTGCAAATGGAAAGCGCGCGAGGAAAGAAACATTTTTAAATCGTGGCAGGCCAAAGATAGTGCCGCCAGCACCATTGCCGGTATCGGGCTGACCAAAACTCTTCCATTCAGGGGCAGGACCCTCCACTACTTTCGCTCCATTCTTCATTCCATTAATGCATATGGCGCCAAACATACCTGGCTCATTGAATACATCGGGTTTACTGCGCACAGACATGTGCGAAATAGCACCACTGCCTTCGAGGCAAAACATACCGGCACCCATGCCGCCAATCGGAAAGGCGATGCGTTTCAGATGATCACCTTCATAGGCACCATTGTATTGCCGGTTACTGTTCTTGTTGGTCGAAAATAGTTTCGATCTAGATGAAGTTGTTTCCGCGTGCGAAGAATTTTCCAGTAAAGTAGCAGGCAGGATAGCAGCACTCATACTGCCGGCTCCAAACTTTTTCAGAAAGGAGCGTCTTCCGGATTGGTTTGACATAGGCTAGGTTTCTGGTGGTGAGTTTGAAATTAACTTAAATTTTTCAATTTGCAGAAGGGAAAATTTCATACGGTTTAATGATACTGGCATTGACAGGTGGTTTTTTAGGGAGCGGAAAAACAACCGCTATTGTGAATGCATGCAAAAGTTTGATCAGCAGGGATAAGAAAGTAGCTGTGATCACCAACGACCAGGGCAATCAGCAGGTGGACAGTGAATTTGTGCGCGCGATGGGAGTGATGGTGAGAGAAGTTGGTAATGGATGCTTCTGTTGTCAATACCATGAACTGGAAGATCACCTGCAGCAACTTGAAGCCAGTGAGCATCCGGAGATTGTTTTTGCGGAATCGGTTGGCTCATGTACGGATCTTATTGCGACCATTGTAAAACCACTATATAGAAGAAGGCCCGACTTGAAGGTCGTTGTGTCGGTGTTTACCGATGCGTGTTTCCTGAATGCATTGATGGAGGGAAATTCGGTATTCGGGGATGAATCGATCCGGTATATTTATAAGAAGCAACTGGAAGAAGCCGATGTATTAATGATCAATAAAACGGATTTGATCACGCCTGTGCAGTTATCTAATGTTGATCAGGTGATAAGAGTTGAGTATCCAGGCAAAAAAATTCTTCATCAAAATTCTCTTTTGGACGTTTCATCGTGGATTACCGCTCTTGAAGAATTTAAGGAGTTGACTCCAAGGCATTCCCTTGATATAGATTACGACATTTACGCGGAAGGAGAATCAAAACTGGCGTGGCTGGATAAAAGCATCGTCATACAATCCCCTCACGGGAATGGAGCCTTAATTGCACGCGAAATAATCCGATCCATTTTTAATTCGATGCATAATCGCCACTATAAAATTGGTCATTTAAAGTTTTTTCTGGAAGGTGAAGATTGGTATGAGAAAATCAGTTTTACAGCAACCAGCACCAGTGGTGAAGTAAGGATAAGGCATGACGAAGTTTTTCAACTTAAAGTGCTGATTAATGCGCGGGTACAGGTAGAGCCTGCTCGATTAAAAGAGCTGGTAGATGAAGTGATTGATCTGATAAAGGAAGCCAACGCTTGCAGTATTGCTTTTGAAAAAGAATCCGTGTTTAAGCCGGGCTACCCCAAACCTGTGCACAGGGAAGGGTAAGTCTTTAATTTTCATTAATTGATTTACCTATTTTCATTACTCATTTTTTTTGATGAATATTCAAGAAGTTAAAACGTCAGGTGAAAGCACAAAGTAAAGTTTCAACTGTCATTCTCTGGTCGGTGATCTCGGCCGCCTTTATTGGGCCTGGTACCATTACCACTGCGGTTACTGCCGGGTCACAGTATCAGATTCAATTGCTATGGGCGGTGGCATTTGCCACGATAGCTTGTATTTTTTTGCAAGAGGTTTCGGCCCGCATTACGATCGCAAGCGGATTGACCTTTGGACAAACACTGTCGCAAAAATATGGAGTTGGTAAAGGCCTTTGGATTAAATGGATTGTTGCAGTACCTGTTTTACTGGGTTGTGCTGCTTACGAAGCGGGCAATATTCTCGGTGCAGTTTCCGGAGTTTCACTTTTAATGCCCGGAGATGGGAAAGTATACTCAGTTATCATTACAGTGACAGCGGCTATTGTTTTATGGAAAGGCGGCAGTCGTACAATTTCAATCCTCATGACCGTGCTTGTGGGAATGATGGGTGTCGCCTTCCTTGTGTTGGCACTGCAAACTGATTTTTCTTTTGGAGAGTTTTTATATGCTACGGTTGTCCCGGTTATTCCTGAAGGCAGTGAATTGTTAGTACTGGGACTTGTTGGAACCACCATCGTGCCGTATAATATTTTTATTGGTTCGGCTATCAGCAAAGGAAATACTGTGCCTTTGATGCGATTGGGTTTATCGGTATCGGTGATTATCGGAGGGCTAATTACTGCATGGATCATGATTGCCGGATCGATGACCGGTAGTTTTTCTTCTTTTGGAGAATTAGCAATTAATCTCGAAAACAAAATGGGAATCGTTGGCTCCTGGGCCTTGGGTATTGGACTATTCGCAGCTGGGTTTTCCTCAGCCATTACTTCACCTTATGCGGCATCGCTGATTGCATCCACGGTGCTTGGCAGTGAAAACAAAAACGCAATTCGTGTAGTGTGGATGGTTGTTTTGCTGACAGGTTTTCTATTTGGTGTTAGCGGGGTAAAACCGATACCGGTTATTTTAGCCGTACAGGCATTGAATGGATTTGTACTCCCGTTACTTGCCTATTTCTTAATTCTATTGGTTAATGATGCAAAGGTGATCCCTGCTGAATACCGTCACTCGATTTGGTACGACTTTCTCCTGATTGTCATTTTTGGAACTACGTTATTAATCGGATTAAATAATGTGGACAAGGCTATTACCAGCGGATTTCAATTCTCCTCAAGTCACTTTGAGATCGTACTTTTAATAACTGCGTCAGCGTTAATCGCAGTGACCATTCAACTTATCCAGGTGCGTAAGCGTCAGGGTAATGTGTAAATCTTTTTCAACTGATTGTACTCCTTGTTTGGCATCTGAACCAGCACCGGATTTTTCTTTTTGTCGAGGGCCTGCATAATAGTGAGCAGATTAGATTCACTCATTGAGGTACACCCGGAGGTTGAATTTGTGGGACTCCTCCAGATGTGAAGGAAAATGCAGGAGCCTGCCCCTTTTTTAACGTCCTCTGTGTTGTATGCAACCACCACCCCAAACTTATATTGATGATCAGTGCGCCTCATGTCTTCGGCCGATGACCAATCTTTATCAATGTTGCGCGTATTCACCAACTGGTTGTAATAGGCAGAATTTACATCGTCCACACAGTATAAAGTAGAATCAGCTTGCACGTAATCCATACGAGATTCCATTTCGCCATAACCAAACAATCGGGTAAGTTTAAATATACCTGCTGGCGATTTTCCATCGCCTTCTTGCTTTAAGGTACCGGTATTTAAATTGGTTGGGTGAAGCCCTGCACCCCAGGCCATACCCGTGCGGCCGAGCATCACAGCAATATCTTTTAGAACGGGCTTCCATTTGTTTTCGGCATTGAGTTCGTAAAAACTCAATCGACCCTGGGTGGTACTCCAATTATCGGATGTTACCACAATAAGCTGCTGGGTTTGAAATAGACTGGAGAAATCTTGTTGCTGAGGATTTATAAACCCGGAAATACCCAGTATTAATAGAACGTATTTCATTGCACCTGAATATTCAGTAATTCGATTTTACTCAATTCTTCCAATTCGCCCTTCTTAAATAGTTCTTCAAAATCTGTGATTTTTATCTCGCCTTTGGGTTTGAAGTTGATGTAATCCAAAAAAAGAATGCCTTTAATCTTTCTTGGATTATATGCTTTGCGAAAGCGATAGCCCGTTCCATCGTTTTCGGCATAAGAATATGCCATGTAGTCGATCGCAAAGTCCTTTTTATTGATCCAGTAAATAAAGATATCTTCGTGATCTTCACCACCACCTTCCTGGCCAAACGTTATCTCAACAACATATTGCTCTTTGTTTTCTATTTGCGTCTCACCCAGAAATTTCTTTTGTACGGAAGGGTCATTCAAACCATAAGGAAGTAAAGCAAAATAGACTACCGAATTAACGGAAGCGCTATAGCGCGTCTTCATAGAATCGGCAACATCTACAGGTGTACTGTTGATTTCTCTGCGAAAGCCATCATTCGTCAAAAAATCGTGCGTGGTTTTTACGGAGTCTTTAGTTATCCGTTCGTATGAAAAGATTCCGCCTTGCCGCTTAGCGATGTAATGCCGATCCCTGAAATCAAACTCAATGGTGGAATTAAGGTATTTATCGCCACCGGAAGCTGTAATGGCTTTATCAATGATTTTTTGCGGGTCGGTCAGATTGGTGGTGCATGCAGTCGTTAACACCGCCAACACGGAAACTAGAAATACATTTTTCATTTTTGATCAGATCAATTTAGCCAAGGTGCTTATGTATCGCTCGGGCACTTCTCCTTTGGTGGCAGTTTGATAATCACTGTAACTGCAAGGAATAATACTATTGCGTGTATAGCGGGCACCGGGTCGGTGATAGGCCACTTCCATCCACCACTTTTCTGTTACTTTACTTTTATAGAAGGCAAGCGTTTCAGGCTCTACAGGCATGGACACTACGTATTTTAAAAAATCATTGCTCTTAAAATTATGTTCATTCTTGCGATGATAGAATCCTTCGATGAAATACCAGATCATGGTGGCAATTACTGAAGCGGTTTTCTTATTAGCATCATCGTAAGTTGGATTGTATTCATAGAAGCCAGCTGAGCTAAGTTTTTCATTCATACCGGCATACCAGCAAAGCTGGCAAGCTTCTTCACCTGTCAAACCAAAAGGTTGAGCATTGGCATTGCCGGGCGTATCAGATGATCGGATGGCAGTGATATCGAAAGAAAGTAAATCAGCGTTGCGGATGGCAGGCTCCATCTCCGTAAGGTTAGTGCGCATTTGCCCAACCCGGAAGGCTTCGAAATATAGTTTTTCCAATATGGATATTGAAGAAGGATCAATCAAATAGAGTTGATGAGCCAGATGGGTGTAGCTCAATAAGTAATTTGGCTCATGTAGCAGAATTTTATGAATGTGCTGATTGGCCGGTGCTGATTCTTTGTTGTCATCCAGGTCGAGAAAAGCATCAATGTTGAGCAGGCTGATAAGCTTTTCCATTTCTTCGTAACCTCGGTATTGTCCATAGTCCAGATCGTGTGTGCCACCCAGGATCAGGGGCATCACATTATTCTCCAATAAAATCCGGCATACTTCACTGATACGCACATAGGTCTCGTCCAGGTCGATACCGGCATTCAGATTACCAAGGTCAACGATCCGGTAAGCGCCATTTCCCTTTTTAAGATTGTATAATTTCTTTCGGATTTCATCAGGGCCTTTGTTGCAGCCCTGATTAGTAGTGGTTCCTCGTTCTTCTCTTACTCCAAAGATCGCAATATCTACGCCTTTAAAGTCAGGCATTTTATCACCATAGATTTTAATGTTTTTAAACAATGAATTGGCAGGGAAGGACTTGTTGGAGATGGATTCTTCGAGGGGTGAGAAGAGAATAGTAAGGTCCATATTATTGGTTGTACTTTTGGCAAACGATTTCAATTTCGATTTTTATGGTGGGAATATCATTCTTAATAATATTCCAGATTCGTTTCGGCATCAAACCAAAATAGTTATGAATGATTATATCCCGAAGACCAGCAACCTTCTGCCAGGGAACATTGGGAAATTCCATTCGAACTATTGCAGGAATATTTTTAACGGCCTCACCGATAATTTCTAATCTTCGAAATATTGCATCCTGCTTTTCGAAGTTTAGTTCAAATTCACTTTCCGTTATTCCGGCAGTATATTGTTCTATTCGCTGAATGGAATCTAAGATGTCATCAAGAAATAATGAAACATCTCGTTTAGCCATAGATAGGCATAGGATTATCAAGGATGTACTTTTTTAAGCCGGGCTTGATTGCCCTATACTCTACCAAATCGACTTTTCTGATAAGAGCCTCTTCCAATTCAATTTTTAATCCGATGATATCGAGTAGACTATAAGAATCATCTAATTCAATTAGAATGTCCACATCACTGGAAGCACTGAATGATTGCGAGGCCATCGATCCAAAAATGGCAGCTTTGGTTACACCATGTTTTCTAAGGATGGGTTCAGAAATTGATTTAATTTGAGCAATTGTCATGGTGAGTAAAATTAAACAAAAAGCCCTGCATTTGCAGGGCTTTTGATTCCTCGTAGCAGAACATTAGGTTACCCTCCAAAATCGTCAAAGCGGACATTTTCTTTCGGGATCCCCATATCATCCAGCATCTTTAATACGGCCGCATTCATGAGTGGTGGTCCGCAGAGATAGTACTCTACATCTTCCGGTGCCGGGTGATTTGCCAGATAATTATCGAACAGACTTTTGTGAATGAAGCCGATGTAGCCATCCCCTTCGGTATCATCCAGGCTCTTATTCACTTTCCAGTTATCATCAGGAAGTGGTTCGGAGAGTGCTATATAGAATTTGAAATTGGGGAATTGCTTTTCAATTTTTCTGAAGTGCTCCGTGTAAAATAATTCTTTCTTGGAACGCCCCCCGTACCAGTATGAAACTTTACGATTGGTTTTTTCTGTGTGGAACAAGTGAAAGATTTGAGCGCGGAGTGGAGCCATTCCGGCACCACCACCAATGTAGATCATTTCACGTTGTGTCTTGTTAATATGGAATTCCCCGTAAGGGCCAGAAATAGTTACTTTATCGCCAGGTTTACGTGAGAATACATACGAAGAGCAAATGCCTGGATTTACATCCATCCACTTGTTGTTGGCACGATCCCAGGGTGGGGTTGCAATACGAATGTTCAACATCACAATGTTTCCTTCGGCCGGGTGGTTGGCCATCGAGTAAGCACGGAAGATGGGCTCTTCATTCTTCATCTTAAGATCCCAAAGCTTAAACTTATCCCAATCCGATTGGAATACATCCTGTTTGTGTCCCAGTTCAGGGTGAGGAGTAATGTCCATTGTTTTGAAATCGACTTTTACTTCGGGAACATCGATCTGAATATAACCACCAGCCTCAAATTTTAAAGTCTCACCCGGAGGCAGTTTAACAACAAACTCTTTTATGAAGGTTGATACGTTATAGTTCGAAACCACTTCGCATTCCCACTTCTTAATACCAAAAATTTCTTCCGGGATATGGATGTTCAAATCCTGTTTCACTTTTACCTGGCAACCCAGGCGCACATGCTCTTTTTGTTCTTTACGGGTCAGGTGTCCAACCTCAGTTGGCAGCACATCGCCTCCACCTGACTCCACCACGCATTTGCACATGGCACAGGTGCCACCACCACCGCAGGCAGAGGGTAAAAATATTTTTTCATTGGCAAGGGTACTCAACAGAGAACTGCCGGCCGAGACCGTAATGGTCTTTTCGCCATTTATCACAATTTTAACCGGGCCGGATTGAACCAATCTTTTTTGTGCAAAAATCAGAAGTGCCACCAGCAGCAGAATTACTGCGGTAAATGCAACGATTGAAGTAAGAATTAACATGGATAAACTTAGATTAACCTTGGGCTACAAATATAGGAATCGGACTTAAAACACTCCTTTGAATGAGCTTAAAAATTCTGAGAAGTCAGGAAATAAAAAAAGGCAACCATGTGGTTGCCAGTGCCTTGTTTAGGTCTCGGCTAAGTTCTGGTTAAAAAGATTAACTCAGGCCGACAAAAGTTCTTCATTTTGGGGAAGTTTGGCAGAAACCAGGTTGATTTCTGGTGCCAGAATTACACTCAACTCATCCCACTCCGCCCATTCTTTAAGTTTTTCAAGCCTTACAGTGCCTTGAAGGTACTGATACCCATTGCCCTGGTACCCGCCTTTAAAGTTTTCAAAATCGCGGTTGGAAATAAGAGAGCCTTCAGGAAAGCTAACGATCACGTCCACCAGTGCTTCATTAGAGAATGGCAAACCCTCGCCTTGAGTAAATTTTTTGTACTCGTATCGGTAGTCGAAGGTAAGAGCCGAAATATCGGAAAGTACGGCTGAACCCGTTGGGTAACTGCCAGCGCCTTTTCCGATAAAGACCTGCTTTTCTGCGAAGGCGCCTTCTACCAAAACAGCATTGTATTCATTCCGCACCGAGGCAAGCATATGGTCAGCTGGTATGTATTGAGGGGCTACAAATGCAAAAATATTTCCACTAATTTTATAAGCACGGGCTACTAATTTGATGGTAAGATTATTTTTCCGGGCATACTTTAGGTCAACGGCAGAAATATTCTGAATACCTACGTTGATGATGTTTTCGGGTTTTACAAAAATGCCGAAGGTATGCGCGATGGCGATCGTAAGCTTAAACTTTGGATCATATCCCTTTACATCCAGGGCAGGATCGCTTTCTGCGAAACCCAGATCTTGAGCCGCTTTCAACGCTTCGATGTAACTCTTCTTTTCTTCAAAAACTTTGGTCAGAATATAATTGGTTGAACCATTGAAGATGCCTTCGATGCTCGTGATCAAATCGTTGTCATAGTATTCCTCCAGGTTACGAAGAATAGGAATGCTTCCGCAAACAGAACCTTCATAAAGAATTGATCTATCATGCGTTTGTTGAAGTTGATAGATTTCTTCCAGATGTTCGGCCAGCATTTTTTTGTTTGCTGTTACCACATGTTTACCGTTTTCAACAGATTTTTTTACGATTTTAAAAGCAGCATCTGCATCGTCAATCAATTCCACAACCACATCTATTTCCGGGTCGTTCAAAATGTCATTGGCTTCATAGGTAAAGAATGAGGAATCAATGATGCGCGACTTATTCTTATTTTTTACACAAATCTTTTTGATCTCGGCTTTTACTCCATGAGTTTCATTTAACACATGATACAATCCTTGTCCAACACAGCCGAATCCAAACAATCCCAACTTTAATTTCTTCTTCATACAATTATTTCTTTCTTGAATTCTGATTTTAAAAATTTTCGCACAGTACTTTTGAATTGATCAAATTCTACGAGAAACCCATCGTGGCCGTGCAATGAAGAGAGGGTGTCCCAGGTAGCCCCCGGAATATACTTAGCCAGGTATTCCTGTTCACGCACCGGGAATAGTAAATCTGAATCTATTCCAATCACCAAGGTCTTTGCTTTTATTTTTTTCAATGCAGCTTCTGCACTTGTTCTTCCCCGGCCAACGTGATGACTATCCATCGCCTTAGTAAGCACCCAATAAGTGAAAGCATTAAATCGATTTGCCAATTTTTGCCCCTGGTACCGTTGGTAAGATGCGGCTCTGTAATCATCTGTTTTGTCAACAGTCTTTTCACTTTGAGTTTGCAGAAATGTATCATAGGTGCGAAAGGATATCATGCCCATTGCCCTGGCAGCCTTCATTCCTTCAATTCCCGCTCTCGCATCGTCCTCTTTCCACGAAGCATCACCTTCAATAGCCATCCGTTGAGCTTCGTTAAACGCAATTCCCCAGGGGGAATGAAAAGCATTAGTTGCTATCGGGATAATTCGATCAAACACGTCCGGATGTTGAATGGCCCATTCAAGTACTTGTTGACCGCCCAACGAACCACCGAGCAGGGTATGAATTTTTGTTATACCCAAATGTTGTCTCAGTAAATCAAAACTTTTAACAATGTCGCGATTGGTAATTGCGGGGAAAGTATGGTAAAACGGTTTCCCTGTTTGTGGATTAATTGACAAGGGGCCTGTAGATCCGTAGCACCCCCCTAATGTATTTGCACAGATAATAAAATAGTCCCGTGGGTCATAGGGGGTTCCTTCAGTAAAAAGATCCTTCCACCAATCTGTAAAATCTGAACTGCCGGTAAGGGCATGGCATATCCATATCACATTGCTGCGCTCTTTGTTAAGTTGACCCAGCGTTGTGTATTTAAGTTGGAAGCCCGGGAGAGCTCCCCCGGACTCCAACTCGAACTCACTGGCAAAGTGAAATATGGAATCAGATTTTAACATTCTGGTTTGTTTAGCTCACGAGTTCTTTAGCAAACACCTTTTCAAATGCCTGCTGGAAATCTGCTTTGATATCGTCTATGTGCTCGATACCTACAGACACCCGCAGCAAAGTAGGCAACACGCCTGACGAAATTTGTTCTTCTTCCGACAATTGCTGGTGTGTGGTGGCTGAAGGTTGGATAATGAGTGTTTTGGCATCTCCAACATTTGCCAGGTGACTTACTAATTTTAAATTATCAATAACCTGCGTAGTATGCTCCTTGGTTCCCTTTACCGTGAACGAGAGTACACCACCAAAACCATTGCGCAAGTATTTCTTTGCCAGACGGTGATAGGTGCTTGATGTAAGTCCTGGATAGTTTACACTTTCAACATTAGGATGTTGTTCTAACCATTGAGCCAGTGCAAGTGCATTATCAATTGAACGCTGTACACGCAACGATAAAGTTTCAAGGCCTTGTAAAAACAGGAACGAATTGAATGGACTTAATGCTGATCCGAAATCGCGAAGACCTTCAACACGTGCGCGGATAATGAATGCAATGTTTGGAAGTCCAAGAGGGTTGTTAATGCCAAACACATCCCCAAACTTCAATCCATGGTAGCCTTCAGAAGGTTCGCTGAACTGAGGGAACTTGCTGGTGTTCCAATTATAATTTCCGCCATCCACAATCACTCCACCAATCGAGGTGCCATGTCCGCCAATCCATTTTGTTGCAGAAGCAACCACTACATGTGCTCCGTGCTCTAGCGGGCGGAAGAGATAGCCAGCTGCACCAAATGTATTATCAACAATCAATGGCAGGTCATGCTTTTTAGCCAATGCTGCAATGGCTTCGAAATCAGGAATATTGAAACCGGGGTTTCCGATGGTTTCGAGGTACAATGCCTTTGTCTTTTTGTCGATATGTTTTTCAAATGCTTCGGGCTTATCACCTTCGGCAAAGCGAACATCAACACCCAATCTTTTAAAAGCAACTTTAAATTGATTGTAAGTGCCACCGTAAAGGAAAGAGGTGGAAACAAAATTGTCTCCAGCCTGCAGAATGTTATTCAGAGCAATAAATTGTGCGGCCTGACCTGAACCTACCGCCAAGGCAGCAACTCCACCTTCTAATGCAGCGATTCGCTTTTCAAATACATCAGTGGTAGGGTTCATGATGCGGGTGTAAATATTGCCGAACTCTTTCAACGCAAAGAGGTTGGCTCCGTGTTCGGCATTTTTGAACACGAATGAAGTAGTTTGATAAATAGGCACAGCGCGCGAACCGGTTGTAGGATCTGCTTCCTGGCCTGCGTGAAGTTGAAGGGTTTCGAAACGTAAGTTTGACATGATTTTGATGTTTTATGGTTGGAATATTATTAAGAGGATAGACTAGAATTAACATAACCGTGACCAAAACTGCCTGTCACCTGACAGGGTCTTAGGTTAGTCTGTTGCCGAGAGCGCTACGCTTCTCAAAAAGCAACAATCACCAACAACAACACATATAACACTGCGGAGCAGGTGTACAGCTTTGTTGAAGCAGCGTGATAAAATGGTTGAAGAAATTGTCGAATGAGTTAATCAAATCGTGTAGACCTGATCGTTTTTTGAGGATGCAAAGTTTTGTTTTCATGTTACTTTACCGGTTTATAGTTCTCCTCGGCACCTTGCCGGGAGCAGGATTTAGCACCGTTTTCCCCATTTTTGGAGCTGGTTGCTAGCGCTTCAAAGAGCCTGTACTCTCCACGCTTCTTTATAAATCGGTTGAGCAGATGCCTCACCGACTATGATATCACAAACGTATAGCAGTTTGGTAGAGTTTCCAAATAGAGCTTTAAAAAATTGTTAAAATTATTTTTACTGACGGGTGTTAGTTAAAATCTGAAAAAAAATGAAGCGTGAAATTGCTCCCACGCTTCAGATTAATCAACTAAATCAGATGCTATTTTAGTTTAACTCTTGCGAACCAAAGTTCCTTTCCACCTTTATCAGCTCCGAAGAAGACAAGCGTTTCGCTTTTGTCTGTTTCCAAAAAGGGATATTTAGGGTCAAGGTAAAATCCTTCACCTTTACCAAAAGTCTTCAAATCCGTCACGGTATTATTCTTCATGTTTACTTTTCCAATGCGTGGATAGGTTAAGAGTTTATTATTGCCCTGACCCTTAATTTCCTGAAGGACCCAGTATAAATCTCCATCACTACCTTCAATGATTGTTTGTGGACACGCATACACGCTCGTAATTTTTGTTACCGTATAATACCCAATTCCTTGCAAGTAATTGTAGTCAACAGCCACGCCATTTTCTTTTGTATCTAATCCGTACTGTGCTTTCAGTTTTCCGTTTGTATCAAAGTGAAAGCCAAGCACATCTTCGAACTTAGTGATGTTGCCTTCTTTAGTCTTATCATAATTCTGCCCCACAACGATCAGATCTCCATTAGATGCAAAGTTGTAGGAGCGGATACCAAATTCGCGACCAGTATAGTCAGGTGTTTTTCGCTGGCTTGGTGGAAATTGTTGCTTGGCTTTAAATTCTTCCAGGTTGGTTTCTGTCAGATACACCATTTTACCACCTGACACTTTCATTAATTGAACCGCTTTGTATTTTACCTCGCCTCCACCTAAACGTGATCCAGCGCCTTCATTGTAATATTTATCCCGCCCCGCCATGGCGGGTCCGTAGAAATAGGTCTCGGTGCCCGCAGAAATCATTTCATGAATATTCCAGTAGCTTGCCGGGCTCTTAAAGTTGAAGCGTTCAACAATATTGCACTGATCATCTACCCGGATATAAGTATAATTATTGTTGTCCGGATCAGAGTATTTCTTTCCCATGGCATTGGAGGGAGCGAAAATGAAAACTAATCCTGCAACACCTGTACTTTCAGGATCATCTGGATTTTCTCTCTCAATGCTTCTGACGAAAGCCAGAGTTTGTAAATAGGGGAATTCAAAATCTTTGCTTTTAACTACGTTGAGGTCAGCGTCAAATTTCATTAACCGAACAGCACCTACATCATCGCCAGCGTTAACACCGATCTTTGCCTTTACCGAGGCGAGAACATATAAATCTCCTGTCATATCATCTTCTGCATGTGTCATCCCGGTTAGCTTATTTCCATCTTCGGTTTTTGGTTTTACCTTTTCAAGAACCTCTACTTTGCGATTATAGCCACCTAACAGGAATTGATATTTATAGGTGATCTTCTTTTTACGAAGCACAAGGGTTCCCATCATATTGTTTTCAACGGTATTACCCATTACGGTGTATTCATCACCCTTAAACCTGAACCATTTGAATTTCTTCTTCATCTTCTCGGCTTCCTCTGTGAATTCTTCTTCTTTCACCAGGTTGAAGTCGTTATCGAACACATATTGTTCATATTTGAATGTGTTCTTTTTTTGATCTGTGAAGTAAGTGAGTGTATAAGTCTTAGCGTCTTTATCGTAATCGAGGCCGGCTAAAAAACCACGTTTTGATGCACGAGAAATTTTGTAAGTCTTTTCAAGATCCAGTTGTTGTGCCCGCAACTGAGATATTGTAGTAAGGAGGACTACCAGAAAGACCAGAAACTGCTTCTTCATGTGTTTTGAGATTAGGGTTTGGTGTATAGAATATTTAAACCGAAAGTTGTTAGCAACCCCAATCACCTGCAATACCAGTTCAATGGTATAATTGTGTACGTACCAGTACGGATGTGTGTGCTATTTTATGGTAAGTTCAGAAGCGGAAAAACCCTTCTCGATTTCTCGAGCGGGTGGGTTGGAGGGATCGACAACCCAGATGCCATCTACAATAAACCGGTAGGCGTAAGTACCTGGCTGGAGTGAAACGGCACATTCCCAATCTCCTTTCGGATTCTTAAAGCAAATATTTTGAAGAGATTGCCACTCGTTGAAGTTGCCTGCGACAGCAACCGTTTTTGCATTTTCAAAACCACGAAGAGTAAGCTTAACATTTCCTTGCTGATTTGAGGGATTCGTGGAAAGCTGAGAGAGAACGATGCTGGCCCAACGATTGGCAGGATTAAGATATTTTGCTTTTTCATAGGCTTGCCTCGATTCATTTACCTCACCATTCCAGAAAAGAGATTTGCCAAGCGCCTCAAAGGATAAATCACTATCGGGAAAAAGTTCACAATTTTTTCTGGCAACAATCAACGATTCGTTCGGATGTTGACGATTGAGTAACACGTTTGTTAAATCATATAATTGTTCAGCATCCACCTGAAATTTTGTTTTAGGATTATTGAACTCACGATAGAAAAATGAAAGCGATGCATTAACACCCTTCTTATTCCAAACGTCAA
This sequence comes from Cyclobacteriaceae bacterium, assembly GCA_044229915.1. Taxonomy (GTDB): domain Bacteria; phylum Bacteroidota; class Bacteroidia; order Cytophagales; family Cyclobacteriaceae; genus ELB16-189. Next base: position 142,524 of record JBGASB010000010.1, on the reverse strand, counting down.
TCAATTCAGTAATCATTCTTTTGGGAAACAAATTCTCCAGAGCTACTACTTCTTTCTTACCTTCTGCCAACAACTTTTTAAGATCTATTTCTACATTGTTCGTGAATTTATGATTGTAATAAAGATTTATTTTTTGACTATTGAGTTCACTGATCGTTGAATACACAGTGGCTCCCGGAAAAGTTTGCCTTGCGGTGGATAGGATGTTTTCAAACTCAGCTACGTTATTGGAAAATTCTTTTTCAAGCAGGGAGGACGTCAGATCATACCTGTAGCAAAAATGATTCTGATCTGTTGATCGAAAGTTTGTGATAATCTTATATCCTTCTGACAGAGTTCCCCTTTCAACTACTCCATTCAGGTCAATGACAGCATATGATCCCTGAGAATCGGCAAGGATAATCTGAACACTCTTTATAAATGGAATGTAATACTGTTTTAAATAGTTAATGGCTTCATCAACCGTTGCACAATTTTTTAATAAATTCTTGAAGATAGGAACGGGTGCTGCTTTCTTTTCTTTCTTTACTGATTCGTTGAGAATTTGCTTTGGAATAGAATTTCCATCGAAAAATAGCCCCTTCTCGTTGATGCCACCTTGGGCAATTTTGAACTCGCCCCCAAAGCCAAAGAAAACAGCACCGTATTTTTCCCTTTTCGAGGGATATTCAAACCAATACTTGGCATTAGATTGATACCAGTCTTCATTATAGCCAACCAGCACCTGACCATTCTTTTTCCCTATAATAAAATAACAAGCCTTGGAAGAGAAGCTTGCCAGTAGAATGGAAATTGCAAAAAATAAGGATTTCACATTGCTTTTTTGTTTAGATGACAAAATAGCAAAGAGGGTTGCATCTGTTAGGTCAGCATTCCACCATCTACCTGAATCACTTGTCCTGTGATGTATGAGGACATATCTGAGCCAAGGAAAACACATGCATCTGCTACATCTTCAGGTTTACCACCCCGCTTAAGTGGGATGGCATCGCGCCAGCTTTGAACGGTTTTGTCGTCAAGCTTGCCAGTCATTTCAGTTTCGATAAAACCAGGGGCGATTGCGTTAGAGCGAATCCCTCTTGAGCCAAGTTCAAGTGCGATTGATTTTGTAAACCCTATAATACCTGCTTTCGAGGCCGCATAATTAGCCTGGCCGGCATTGCCTTTCAATCCCACCACGGAAGTCATGTTGATAATTGAACCTCCTTTTTGTTTCATCATGGGTTTGGCTACCGCTTTTACGGTATTGAAGCAAGATTTCAGATTAACGTTCATAATCTTGTCCCACATTTCTTCTGTCATACGAAGCAGCAGGTTATCCATGGTGATTCCAGCATTGTTAACCAAAATATCAAGAGAACCAAAATCGGTCACAACGTCATTGATTAATTTATCTGCTTGCGTAAAATCAGAAGCATCGGAGCGATATCCTTTTGCTTTTACCCCTTTGGCAGCAAGTTCGACTTCGAGCGCTTGTCCTTGTTCAACACTTGACAGATAGGTAAATGCAACATTCGCACCTTGCTCTGCATATCGCAATGCAATGGCCCGGCCAATTCCTTTGGAAGCTCCAGTTACAAGAGCATTTTTACCTTGAAGTAGTTTCATGTTTCTTCTTAATTAACGTAGGTATAACATCGAACGAGAAAACAATCAGAAAAGCAATGCCCAGACCACGCGCAAATAGGCCACCGGGAATCTGGGGTTGAATCAGGAAAGTGCCAATTATTCCTGCAACCAAACCGGCAATTGGTAAAATAGAGTTCTTCAGATTCATTGATTAAGCAAACAATATTTAGTGCGAAACTAACCTTTTTTTGGCATCAATATTTTGGGTTAATTTGGCACTTTATTTAAGTAAGATAAACTCTAACAGAATATAATTTATGGCAAACTTTGATCTGATCGTCATTGGCTCTGGCCCGGGTGGTTATGTAGCGGCAATCCGTGCCTCGCAACTGGGTATGAAAGTAGGCGTGGTTGAAAAAGCGGAATTGGGTGGTATCTGCCTTAACTGGGGTTGTATTCCAACTAAAGCTTTATTGAAGAGTGCCAATGTTTTTGAATACATTCAGCATGCTACTGATTATGGAATCAATGTCAAGGAAGCCGCTCCCGATCATGCCAGCATAATTAAACGCAGTCGCGATGTCGCAGCAGGTATGAGCAAAGGGGTACAATTTCTATTCAAGAAAAATAAAATTGAACAGATTGCCGGGCACGGAAAATTAAAAAAAGGGAATAAGGTTGAAGTAACAGATGCCTCTGGTAAAAAGACAGACTATGAGGCCAAACATATTATTTTGGCTACGGGCGGACGTTCCCGCGAACTACCTTCTTTGCCTATTGATGGTAAGAAAATCATTGGCTACCGCGAAGCCATGGTGTTGCCTGAACGACCACAAAGAATGTTGGTGGTGGGCTCAGGAGCTATTGGGGTAGAGTTCGCTTATTTCTATCGGACGATGGGAACCGAAGTTACCATTGTTGAATTTTTGCCGCGCGTAGTTCCTGTGGAGGATGAAGAGGTATCCAAGCAATTGGAAAAATCATTCAAGAAAGCCGGAATGACCATCTACACCAATTCTGAAGTAACAAAAGTAGATACGAAAGGAAAGGGTTGCATTGCCACCGTGAAAACACCCTCCGGTGAAATCAAAATCGAAACGGACATTGTTCTTTCCGCTGTAGGTATTGCTACCAACCTCGAAAATCTTGGGTTAGAGGAAGTGGGAGTGAAAACTGAAAAGGGAAAAGTATTGGTAGATGATTTTTATAAGACCAATGTGCCCAATGTTTATGCTATTGGGGATATAACCAAAGGCCAGGCACTTGCTCACGTTGCATCCGCAGAAGGCATTATTTGTGTAGAGAAGATCGCAGGTCATCATCCTCAGCCCCTGGATTACAATAACATTCCTGGGTGTACCTATTGCTCCCCGGAGATCGCTTCAGTAGGTTATACGGAGGAGGCAGCCAAGAAGGCTGGCTATCAGATTAAGGTAGGTAAGTTTCCGTTCACTGCATCGGGTAAGGCGAAAGCCGCAGGTGCCGCGGATGGCTTTGTTAAATTGATATTTGATGCCAAATATGGTGAGTTTTTAGGAGCCCATATGATTGGTGCCAACGTAACAGAAATGATTGCAGAAGTTGTGGCTGCCCGCAAACTGGAGACTACTGGCCATGAAATCATCAAAACCGTTCACCCACACCCCACCATGAGTGAAGCGATTATGGAAGCTGCTGCAGCTGCGTATGGCGAGGTGATTCATTTATAGGATTTTTAACCTTTCGTACTCAAAATCCCCCGAAAATCACGGGGGATTTTTTATGTCCTATGCCCAGGGTTACTTCTTCCTTAGGTGAACCCATTCAACTCCAAAGGAGACTTACTTACCGACAATTTCAGGCTCCTTTGATGGAAATTCATTCACGCTGAGTAGCATTTGAAGTATATTTTACTATATTTATATTAAATTGATCTAAATCAGATAGTTATGAAAATGGTTCCGATGAAATTCTATCACCAAAGGGCAAGGACTTTAGTCTCCCTGGTGGTTATTTGTTTCGTGGTTTATTTTGTAACCAGACTCATTGTTGAATATTAAACATTGAAAACCCATCGCAGGAATAAAAGCATTATGCCTGTTAAAGGCTATTACCAAAGGGCCAAAGTATTTGGATATCTAATAATGGCTGTGGTCTTGGCAACAATAATCTATTATCTCTTTCAGTATTTGATTAATTAAGTATGCCCTCCCTGTGGGACTAGTCCCCTAATAGGTTTCTACTGATCCGTCCTCTAGCCGCTAAGAAAATAAAATCTAAAAGCAGTCGTTTTAAGACTGCTATGCAAAAACAATTATTGAAGTTTATTTATTGTCTGTTGGTATCCTGCATCCCGTGGCTGTCGCATGCTCAAAGCACAACATTAGGCGACAGAAATTCTGATGAATCCGAAGTTAAGGCGAGCAAAACCAAGCGCGCGCATATTTCATCGAAGCGGCAAAAGATTTTGCTTAAGAAAGCAAAAGTAAAGCATACGGCCCAGTATGAATTCTATGCCCGCATTGAACAGGTTGCTAAGGATAAGCAAAGAATGCTTAAGAAGATGGCGGCACCTCAGTATGCCAATCCGTTATTCTTTGGTCACAAGCGCCCCCCGAAAAGAAATCCGGTTCATAAAATGAAGTACTGTAAAGAGTGCGGTATCCGGCATTAGCAGTTTTAGAGCTATGTTTCATCTGATTTATTAAATGTGAATCAGAAAAAGTAATTTCGTTCTTTATACGAACGACCGGTGAATATTGCCCACCACATAGAACACACCAATCTAAGCCCAACGCTTACTATTCAATCGATTGATAAGTTAGTAGATGAAGCCAGACAGTATAATTTTTTAGGAGTATGCGTGCCTCCATTTTGGGTTAAGCGGGCACAGCGCGAGATTGGCAAAGACAAAATTTTATTGGTTACGGTGGCCGGCTTTCCGCTTGGATATAATATGACCGAGACCAAACTTGATGAAATTAATAGAGCCATTGATAATGGGGCTGATGAGATTGATGTAGTCTGGAATATTTCTTCATTTAAAACCGGAATACCCTGGACGAAAATTGAAATAGCTAAGTGCAGTAAACTGGCTCACGATTATCAAAAGACACTCAAGGTAATTATTGAAACGGCCTACCTCTCTGACGAAGAAATTATAGAAGCCAGTAAGCTTTGTGCCGATGCCGGGGCCGATTTTGTAAAAACTTCAACCGGGTTTGCACCAGCCGGAGCTAAAGTTGAACACGTAAGATTAATGCGCCAGGCGGTACCCGCAGGGGTCGGCATCAAAGCCTCGGGTGGGATAAAAACACTTGATCAGGCAATTAAACTGATAGAAGCAGGTGCTGATCGGCTCGGTACATCTTCTGGTATTTCTCTCGTAACCTCTAATCCATCCTAATACAAACACACATGAGCATGACTTTAGCTAATTTTTTTCCCCATCAGGAAAATTTTCCTTCTTCGGTGGCACTTCCTGGATATATGGAACAGCGCGAATATCTGCTGGATGGAAAAATGGTTACCTGGAAGGGGGATATGAGTCCGGTAGCGAGCCCTGTTTTTGTTCATCAGAACGGTGAATTGAAGCAACAGATTATTGGCAGCACTCCCTTGCTAACATCCAAGGAAGCCCTTGAAGCATTGGACGCTGCCGTGCGTGCGTATGATCAGGGACACGGTGCGTGGCCATTAATGTCGGTAGCTGAACGCATTAGTTATGTCGAAAAGTTTCTTGTTAAAATGCGCGAGAAACGGAAAGAGGTTGTAAACCTGTTGATGTGGGAAATTGGGAAATCGCAGAAAGATTCTGAAAAAGAATTTGACAGAACGTGTGATTACATTCTTGACACGATTAATTCCCTTAAGGAGTTGGATCGAAAATCTTCAGGCTTTGTTCATGAGCAAGGAATTATGGCACAAATCAGGCGTGTACCTTTGGGCGTGGCCTTGTGTATGGGACCTTACAATTATCCACTCAATGAAACTTTCAGTACGTTGTTCCCGGCACTGATCATGGGTAATACAGTTGTATTTAAGCCGGCTAAATACGGAGTGCTTTTAATTCGCCCTCTGTTGGAAGCTTTTCAGGAGAGTTTCCCTGCCGGAGTAATTAATATTATTTACGGCCGGGGCCGCGAAACAGTAGGCTCACTAATGGAAACGGGTAAAGTAGATGTCTTTGCGTTTATTGGAACCAACAAAGGAGCCAATGAATTAAAGAAGCTTCATCCCAAACCTCATCGCCTCAAATCCATTTTGGGGCTGGATGCTAAGAATCCGGCTATCATTTTATCCGATGCAGACTTGAATAATGCGGTAAGTGAATGTGTGTTGGGCTCACTTTCATTTAATGGTCAGCGCTGCACAGCACTTAAAATCCTTTTCGTTCATAAAAGTATAGTGGAGGAATTTACCAAAAGGCTTTGCGATGAAATTTCAAAGCTAAAACCCGGAATGCCTTGGGATACCGGAGTGGGATTAACCCCATTACCTGAACCCGGTAAAACGGATTACCTGACAAAACTGGTTGAAGATGCCAAGGAGCATGGTGCCCGGATTATGAATGCTGGTGGAGGAGAATCGCTACATACGTTTTTTTATCCTGCTGTTCTATACCCAGTAAATAGTAAGATGAGGGTTTATTACGAGGAGCAATTTGGTCCGGTGGTGCCCATTGTTCCCTTCGAACGTGAAGAAGAGGCGATTGAATATGTACTCAACTCAAATTTCGGCCAGCAATTAAGTTTGTTTGGTAAAGAGTCCAAGTCTATTGCACGATTGATCGATGCGTTTTCCAGTCAGGTAGGACGGATCAACTTAAATACGCAATGCCAACGTGGCCCGGATAACTTTCCGTTTAACGGAAGAAAGGATTCTGCAGAGGGCACGCTTTCAGTAGCTGATGCACTGCGTGTTTTCTCCATTCGAACATTAGTAGCAACCAAAAGCACAGACGACAACAAAAAAATAATCAGTTCAATTATTCAAAATCGCGAGTCAGTCTTTTTAAGTACGGATTATATTTTTTAATGTAGCCGTATAATTGAACCGTTTGGAGCTTAGACACATAAAAATTAAAGTTTCAGGTAAGGTACATGGAGTCTATTACCGGGCTTCAGCAAAAGAAAAGGCTGAGGAATGGGGTATTTGTGGATTTGTGCGCAATGAAAAAAATGGAGATGTGTACATTGAAGCCGAAGCAGCGGAGGAAGTTCTTTACAAATTTATAAAGTGGTGTAATCAAGGGCCTGTCCGCGCTAAAGTTGAAAAGATTGATGCCGTTCCCGGAGAAATTGTGGGATTCACGAGCTTTGAAATCAGGCACTAATATTATTGCATTCTTATTTTCGGGCTTCAATACTTTGATTCCAATCATACACACGGTCACTGATTTCGATCAAAAGATTAGGATCTTTTTCGAGGGCATTGCCAATAACGATGAGATCAGCACCGGCTTCCAGGGCAGCAAATGCTTTTTGACTCGTATTAATTCCACCGCCAACAATTAATGGTACGCTCACTGATTTGCGAACAGCCGTAATCATTTTAGGGCTAATCTCACGTTCAGCTCCACTGCCTGCATCGAGATAAATTAATTTTAACCCAAGCATTTCACCGGCAAGCGCAGTGCAGGCTGCTAAAGAATATTTGTCTTCGGGGATAGGAGTGGTATTGCTTATATAGGCTACTGAGGTTGTCTTGCCAGAATTGATAAGCAAGTAACCTGTAGGCATAACTTCTAATCTGTTATTTTTCAGAATTGGGGCGGCCACTACGTGTTGGCCAATAAGCAGGTCTGGATTTCGACCGGATATCAGCGATAAAAATAAAATTGCATCGGCAGAAGGATCGATTTGCAAAGAGCTTCCCGGAAATAAAACAACCGGGAGTGAGACATTTTCTTTTATCTGTTTTACCACTTCTGAAAGATTGGGAGTTGTAACCAGGCTCCCGCCCACAAAAAAGAAGTCGACACAATTCTCGGTTGCTAAACGTAAAAGCGTATTCAAGCGACTGGGGTCCTCTACCTTGTCCGGATCGACCAGCACAGCAATAGATTTCTTACCTAAGCGGCTCCGTTCCTCAAGAGTCTCAAGAATTTTCATCCTTTGTCTTTCGGTTATTGAGGTACTCAGCCAATTTGTCTTTTGCAATGCCTAATAAAATAACAGTAGCCTGACTAACTACACGATCGCCCAATTGAGAGAGGAATGAAGGAGGAGAATAGGATGGCTCAATATTTTCCAGTCTCTCTTCATTTTCTTCGCGGGTTATTTTTGATTTTGCCTTTTTGTTTTTCTTTTTTCTGGAAGACCCAAGCTGACTTACAATCAGATAGGTGATCGCTAATGCACCACCAATGATTAATGCATTTTTTACTACTTTCTCTGTTTTGTCGGACATGGCTTTGACCTCTTTTTGAAGCTCTTGCTTATGCCTGTCAGATTCTTCAATTAATCGTTTCTTTTCCGGATCCTGAGTTTCCAACAATTCCATACTACTTTTCTTTGCGTTTGGTTTTTATCTTCTCCATCAGGTGCTGTTCAAAAGAATGTCCTATCTTTTTGCGGAACACAATAAAAATCAGACACGGAATTCCATAAATACCGGCTACAATCCAATACCCAATATAGGGTTGTTCAAAGAATGAGTTTAAAAAGTGGGCCAACCCCACACTAAAGAAAAGCAGAAATATGAGTGCCAGAAACAAAATGGTAATTACCATAAGTGCTTGTGCAAGCACTTTGGCAACATCTTCACGGATTTCAATTTTTAATAACTCAATCCGGGCCTCAACGTAGCCGGATAGATTTTCTATCAGATTATCTAGTCGCAGAAACTTGAATATCGTGTCTTTGATGCTTTCCATAAATTGTAAGTGCCAATATACTCATTTTGTATTTTCAGCCGAAATATGAGAATGCTGTATTTATTTCTTTTTTAATTCCACAAGTTCATCCTGGGATATTACTTCGCCCCGATTGTTTAGTTTTTCCTTTTTGACGAGAAGGTTTAAGCTGGAACTGATGTAGAGCCGCATGCTTGTTGAGTCTACCAGGCTGGGTTGATACCAATCTTTTTCAAATAAGTAAACTGAATCTACTGAAAGGGATGGACTTAATTTAAATTCTGGAAATAGCTGAATAATACAAGTTCTGAATTTTCCATGTTCATCTTCACTGACACGGCAAAACCCTGGTTTATTTAGTTCAAATAATTCATTATTGATGATTAGGATATTCTTTCTTCTATAAACCGAAAGCACCTGAGAGGGTTCCATTTGATTTTCAGCAGCATGGTCATATACTATCCAGTTACTTAACGGTTGGTTCTGATAGGTTTTCACAACAACTTTGTATGTGTTACTCTCCTTGCTAACCAGATTTTTAACTTGATAAAGAAGTTCCTGAACCTTCACTGCATCTTTGTTTAAATAAATCAGTGAAAAAGGGATGAAGAAGAAAGTGAGTAGGAGATATAGAAATCCTGCTAGCCGGTAACGTAATGTCAAACGACCCAACCATCCGGCTAGTCTGATAGGCAATTCTTTAACATAGGGTATTGGAAAAAAAATCAGAACCCCGATGGCATTGAATAGAAAGTGGGCGATGGCAATGCTAATGGCAGCATTGGAGTTGAACATCGCAGCAATAAAAGCTGTAATTGTAGTGCCGATGTTTGCACCCAGAATAAAGGGTAAAGCCAACTTTAGCTTCACTACCTTTTTGGCCACTAAAGGTACCACCAGCGAAGTGGTAATTGTACTGGACCGGATAGCGGCTGTGGTGAGCAATCCCCAGGCAAATGATTTCATCGAATTCTTAAAAAAGAATTGTTGAAAGCGATCTTGCGATCCGAATCCAAGTGTTTGAGACAACACTTTTCTAAAGAATAAGATGGACCCAAACAACAATCCTATGGACAGAATGGCGAGGATAAATCCATTATCAATAAGCCTCACGATAAAATCGATAACAGGACTGAATCCAGGACCCAAGAGGGAAAAATTATTTTGAATTCGGCCTAATGGCTCATTAAAAAATGAAGTAGCAATGTATTGCGCAAGGCCCGAGAGAAATCCAAAATAATATTCTAAGGGGAAGAGGATGATCACCGTAAGAATATTGAAAAAATCGTGATAGGTGCCAATGGTAACTGCCCGCTTGAATTCTTTTTTCCTGGTGATGAATCCAAGCGATACGATTGTACTGGTTATTGTGGTACCTACATTCGCTCCCATAATAATAGGCACTGCACCTTCCAGCGTAATTGACCCTGACGCAACAAGAGCTACGGCCATCGATGTGGTAGCGGAGCTGCTTTGAATAAGAGCTGTTACCAATAAACCAATGAAAAGGCCAGTGAAGGGGTTAGACGTGGCAAGTATAACAACATCTGCAGCATCTTTTCCCAGGTGCTGCAAAGAAGCAATCATTAAATCAAGAGTAAAAAGAAAAATCAGGAGAGCGGCCAGAATAAAGGCTGTATTTCTTAGTACAATTTTCCAACGTCCCGGGGACTGGGGGTTTTCGATCGCAGGTAATTGCTCCTTCACTGGCTGTAAATATACTTAGCCACAAGCAAGAAGAAAGGTGGTAACAATTACTTAATTTATTGAATCCAATTCAGCAAGTGCCATCCAGGCCATTAAGCCGGGCCCGATTTTCAGAGCTTCTTCATCAATATCAAAGCCAGGCGTATGAACATACGCGGTAATACCTTTTGAATCGTTCCTTGTTCCTAATCTGTAAAAGGAGGCAGGCACCACATGTGAGTAATAAGCAAAATCCTCCGACCCAAGAGTAAGATCAATATCAACAACATTTTCTTTGCCCACGTATTCTTCTGCTGCCTTCTTTATTCTGCGTGTTACCTGTGGATTATTTTCAAGGTACGGATATCCATGAGAGATTGTCACTTCGCATTTTCCACCCATTCCTTCAGCAATCGATTCAGCCATCTTTTTTATTTTTTGCAGCCCTTCTTTGCGCCACACTTCATTTAGAGCGCGGAAGGTGCCAGCCATGTTAACTTCATCGGGAATGATGTTCGTAGCCCCAGCCCCGATAATTCGTCCAAATGTGAGCACAGTTGGTTGCTTTGGACTGGCATTTCTGCTTATTACCTGTTGCAGTGCAATAATGATGTGGGCCGCAATTACTACAGGATCGATTGTTAATTCCGGAGCTGCCCCATGCCCACCTTTACCAATTACCTTCAGGTAGATTTCGTCACTACTGGCCATGTACATGCCTTCGCGAAAACCTACTTTGCCAACAGGCACCAGAGGCATTACGTGTTGCCCGATAATGGAGGCTGGAGTTGGATTAGTCAGGGCACCATCCCGGATCATATAGGAAGCACCTCCAGGATTTTTTTCTTCACCGGGTTGAAAGATTAATTTAATAGTGCCTTCAAACTGATCCTTTACCTGTTGAAGTATTCTCGCTGTTCCTAAAAGGGATGAGGTATGCACGTCATGTCCACAAGCATGCATTACTCCAGGGTTGATGGACTTATAAGGGACATTATTAATTTCCTGAATGGGTAAGGCATCCATATCGGCTCGTAGAGCTACTGATTTTTTTTCTGGATTCCTTCCTTTAATTAAGGCAACAATTCCAGTTGTAGCTATGCCTTCCTGAGGTTCGATACCAAAGGATCGCAATTGGGCGGCTACAAATTTTGAAGTATTGAATTCTTCGTAGGATAGTTCAGGATGAGCGTGCAGGTGTCTGCGCCACGCGACAACTTCCTTAAAGGATTCTTCAGAAAGTGACTTTATTCTATTTAGCAGAGTCATGGTAAGGCAAAGGTATCCATTATGTTTTGATTGATAAAAATCGTAAAAAACAGAAGGTTTGTTAATACTGATTGATAATTAGATATTAGTGCTTTCGACCAATCCGAATCCCATATGAGACTAATCAAATTTCGAGTGACCATCTTGTTGACTTTGGTTCTATATGCCGGGCTGGTGAAGGGTCAGACAAAGACGCTAACCTTGCAAGATCTGTCTGACTTTAAACCACAAGCCGGTAACTGGTTAATTGTGGGTGATGTAACGATGAACCCGGATGTGGATATTCACGAGAAGTCAGAAGTTTCCATACCCGTAGAAACCAAAAAAAGTAAGAAGGCAAAAGCCACTGCACTTCCTGCCAAACCACAAGCTGTAACATTTACAACGGGCACTGGCATTTTGCTCAATATGAATGATGATAAAATGAAGGACCAATTGATATCCGTCTTTGAGCATGGCGATATTGAATTGGAGTTGGAGGTTATGTTGCCTAAAGGTTCTAACTCCGGAATTTACCTTCAAGGCCGATATGAAGTTCAGCTGCTTGACAGCTGGGGGGTTCAAAATCCCAAGTACTCTGATATCGGAGGTATCTACAGGAACTGGGAAAATGAGCCTGGCAAAATCTATATGGGGAAGGCTCCTTTGAGCAACCCGGCAAAAGCCCCTGGCCTTTGGCAAAAAATGAAAATCTCCTTTCAGGCCCCCCGGTTTGATAAGGCTGGTAACAAAATTGAAAATGCACGATTTAATTATGTTGACTTAAATGGGGTACGCATTCATGAGAATGTAGAAGTGCCCCTACCAACGGGTGGTCCGATAGAAAATAATGAAAAACCATTAGGACCATTAATGATTCAGGGAGATCATGGCCCAGTAGCGTTTCGCAATGTCAAGTATTCGCTTATGAAATCTGTAGAAGTTTCACTCAATAACATTACCTATCAGACCTGGTATGGGAATTATAAAATCATTTCAGATTATTCTGGCTTGAAGCCTTCAGCTTCGGGCCAGGTTTCTGAGCTTACTTGCGAAATTCTGGAAAATGAGGATGGCTACGGAAGTCATTACCAGGGGACAATTTCAGTTTCAGAGGATTCAAATTATAAATTCAGGTTGACCTATACGGGTGGGGCAAGGCTTATAATCAACAATCAGCAACTTACAGATTTTCAAAGTGCAGATGGCTGGTGGCGTACTGATGAGGCCTCTATCGTATTGAAGGCCGGATCGTATCCTTTCGAGATTTATAATTACAAAAATGCTTCATGGCTGCCACCCCGATTGGGCTTGTTTGTGCAAACGGGTTCACTACTAAAACCTTTGCATGCTTTTAATTCTTTTCCTCCCGATGATCAACCCGTAGCTCCGATATTAATTAATCCCGGTAATCAGCCCAGAATGCTCCGTGCTTTTCTGGATTTTAAAGGAGATTATAAACAGCGACTAACGCATACGATTGGTGTTGGCGATCCCAGCGGAATAAACTATGTCTATGATTTGAAAGCAGGAAATCTGGTTTGTGTATGGCGTGGTGATTTTGTGGATGCAACCCCTATGTGGCATGATCGGGGCGATGGTTCTTTCAAACCTATGGGAGCAACTCAGTATTTGTTCAATAATCAGCCACTGACTTTCTTACCCGCCTCAACATCAACATTTCCAGTAATCACTCGCGATGCAGAAGTAAAAGCAGGTGAGTATCGGGGAAAAGGATATGAAATAGAAGAAGCTACGAATAGGCCAATTTTCAAATACGAGTATCAGGGAATAGATGTCGAGGATAAAATTTATCCCGATCAAAGTAGCCTTACCCATGAAGTGAATATTAAAAGCAGGGGCACAAAACAGGGATTGTACTATAAACTGGCCGAAGGAAAAACAATCCAGCAAATGCCGAACGGAATGTATGCTGTGGATGACAAGAGTTATTACATCCGGGTAAAAGGAGTAACTCCCCAAGTGCGCGGGAATGCTGGCAACCAGGAGTTAGTTGTTCCGGTAGAAGGATCATTTAGTTATTCAATCATTTGGTAATAGTTCAATGAAAACAGCTCTGATCGCAATGAAAAATATTTTAACAATAGTCTTCCTATTGAGTTTGATTACCTCCATTCAGGTCTTCTCTCAGGTTAACACACCGAAAGAAGAAGACTATTACAAAATTCTTACACTGCCAACACCTGAAGGTATTCTTCTGGAAGTGGGTGGGGTAGCAACCTTGCCAGATGGAAGAATAGCGGTTTGCACCCGAAGAGGAGATGTCTGGATTGTCGAAAATCCTGCAATGGAAAGAGGTACATCGCCCAGGTATATATTGTTTGCATCAGGACTACACGAAGCGTTAGGATTAGCCTATAAGGATGGCGCACTCTATACGGCACAGCGCGGTGAGTTAACCAAACTGATTGATAAAAATGGAGATGATAGGGCAGATGTGTACGAAACGGTTTATGCCTGGCCTTTGTCAGGTCACTATCATGAGTATTCTTTCGGGCCGAAGATTGCACCAGATGGCAGTTTTTTTGTAACAGGCAATGTTGCTTTTGGTGATGAGGAGTGGTGGCGGGGTGAAAGTCGGGTGCCCTGGCGTGGGTGGACGATGAAGATACATCCTGATGGCACGATGGAGCCTTGGGCAACGGGCATGCGCTCACCCTGTGGATTAGGGATGATTGATGGTGAATTCTTTTATGACGATAATCAAGGTGATTGGCAGGGCTCAGGTGGAATATTTCATCTAACCAAAGGTAGCTTTACAGGACACCCCGCAGGATTACGCTGGACGAGTCGCTATAATTCTCCGGTGAAAATTTCTACTGAACAATTGTATAGTAAGGTAGATCCCAGACAAATAAAGAAAGAAGGTCAGTACATAAAGCCTGAGAATATTGCTGATGAGAAAAGCCCCAACTTACTGTATACTTTAAAAAGTGATTTCCCGGAAGCACGTGTTCCTGCGGTGTGGTTACCCCATGGCGTGTTGGGAATTTCTAATTCAGAAATTATTCGTGATGAGACGGCCGGAAAGTTCGGTCCTTTTACAGGACAGATATTCGTGGGAGACCAAGGTCAGAGTAAAATTATGCGTGTGGTAATGGAGAAAGTGAAAGGTGAATTTCAAGGCGTTGCTTTTGATTTTAAATCTGGATTTCAATCGGGTGTGTTGCGTATGAATTGGGGTCACGATGGTTCAATCTATGCGGGGCTTACCAATCGAGGTTGGGGTTCAGCAGGTACAACTACAGCAGGCTTACAAAGACTTATCTGGACCGGTAAGTTACCCATGGAAATGAAAACGGTAAGTGCAAGGCCCGATGGTTTTGAGATTGAATTCACTCAACCGGTTGATAAGAAAACTGCCGATGATCTTGATTCTTATTTCGGCAGAAGTTACATCTATAAATATCATCCCGTGTATGGAAGCCCCACCATCAACGAAGAGAAGTTAGCCATTAAAGGTGTAAAAGTTTCTGATGATGGGCTGCACATACGTATTGTGGTTGATAATTTGCGGCAATACTATCTGCATGAAATTATGGTTACAGGAATTAAGTCAAAAGAAGGTCTTCCTGTTTTACATAATACTGCGTACTATACATTGAATAACATTCCGGATGGGGATAAGCTTCCTGTAAGTGAATTGAGTACTAAACGTGCTTCAGCAACTACCAAACCGGCTGCCGCGAAGCCTGTCGTAAAAGCCACATCAGGGAATAAATCTCTTACTTATGCGGAGATTGAGCCACTATTGGTAAAGAATACGTGTACGGCTTGCCACCAGGTAAATAAAAGACAGGTAGGGCCTGCATTTACCGATATAGCCAAACGCAAGTATAGCAATGAACGAATCGTGCAGTTAATTTATAATCCGGAACCTAAAAACTGGCCTGAGCATGAGACTCCAATGGCACCAATGCCGCAAGTGCCAAAAGATGAAGCTTTAAAAATTGCCGGGTGGATTAACTCGTTGAGAGCGCCAACTCCGTAGGGGTGTTGTACTTATTTTATTTGAATCTTCTCAGGAACCAGAATAGCTGAAGAAAAACTTGTTCTAAGGCGAACAAGATCTGGATTAGCTTCAAGCTTGGTATAATATTTACCCACAGTTACTCTGAATTTGGGTTGCTGATATTGAAGGTTTGCGGAAAGGTCAGGTATTTCCTCATTCATTTTCTTTTTGGTATTCATAGCCTCTTCCCGGTTTTGACCGGAATAAATCTGAATGGTATAACCATCCACAAATTTGCGCACCAGGTTATAACGATCAATGCTATCCAATACTGCATCCACCTTTGTGTTTACTGTTTTGGTGGGGGTTATTGATGCAGTCACATTTTTTTGAGTGGAAGTATCTTTTCGGGGAGTATCCACCGGCACAACCACTTTTGGCCTCAGGGCCGAGAGATTTTCGTAATAGCTTTTGTCGCTGCTGTTATTCTGTGCAGCGCAGGCCATGAGTAGGTGGCTAAAAAGAATAATAAACGTGTTCCTTCTCATATTAAAATGATCTTTGAAGATACGAAACTAAAACGGAATGATGGAATCACTTTGAACTATCCTCGTGTTAGTTTATCGACAAAAAAACCCTTCGTGTAGTTATCCTTCAATAACGATGCACCGACCTGCTTTTACATCATCCTCCACCTTCTTGAACTTAACATCTTTTAATACACGACCATCCGGATACTGAACACTAACCTTATCATTCCGACCGGCAACCTTTTCGGATTTAACAGGCATTACTTTCTCCTCTACTTCACGTTGCGGAGCCTGTGGTTGCGCGCCTCCACCTTGCAGCAATGAGCGGGACTCTTCTTTTTTTTCACTCAGTCTTTGTCGTTTTGCCTGACGGGCTTCCTGCACCTGGTCAGCTTCGCGGATCGGGATATCAGCTTTCATCAGGAATGAAATCGTTTCTTCGTTCACTTTTGCAATGAAGCGTTTGAACGCTTCGAATCCTTCGAACTTATAAATAAGGAGTGGATCTTTTTGTTCATACACGGCATTTTGTACGGATTGCTTAAGGTCATCCATGTCGCGAAGGTGTTCCTTCCACTGTTGGTCAATGATAGCAAGCGTGATCATCTTCTCCATGGATTTGATGAGTTCAGCATTCTTTGACTCAACACACTTTTTCAGATTAGCGGATACGCCAATTTGTTTTACGCCATCCGTAAAGGGGACCAGAATATTTTCAATGGTGGCTCCACGGGTTCTGGAAATATCCATAACGATTGGATAGGCTTTGTCTGCAGCCGCCTTATTTTTGAGATTATAATGTGATAAGGCTTCTTCATATAGTCGTTCACTAACAACGGGTTGATCTAATTTCGCATACTCTTCCTGCGAGATAGCGAAATCAAAACCGAGCAGGCTTAACACGTTCAATTTGAAAGTCTCCAGGTTTTCAGCTGCTTTTCCATTGGCAACAATTTCATCGCAGGTATCAAATAGCATGGTTAGAATATCCAACTGAAGCCGCTCGCCATGGAGTGCATTTCTTCTTCGCTTGTAAATCACCTCGCGTTGCGAGTTCATTACGTTATCGTACTCAAGCAGGCGTTTACGGATGCCAAAGTTGTTTTCTTCTACCTTTTTCTGGGCACGCTCTATGGAATTAGTTACCATGGAGTGAGAAATAACCTCTCCTTCCTTCAGACCAAGTCGATCCATAATTCGGGCAATACGCTCAGGCATAAACAAGCGCATCAGGTTATCCTCAAGCGATACGTAGAACTGTGAAGTTCCTGGATCACCCTGCCGGCCTGAACGTCCACGCAACTGACGATCTACTCTTCGTGATTCATGGCGCTCTGTTCCAATGATGGCTAATCCACCAGCAGCTCTTGATTCCGGTGTCAGTTTGATATCAGTACCTCGTCCTGCCATGTTTGTCGCGATTGTTACTGTGCCTGGTTTACCGGCCTCGGCTACAATCTCTGCTTCACGTTGATGCTGCTTGGCATTTAATACCTGATGCTTGATCTTTCGGATCTGTAGCATGCGGCTTACCAGTTCTGAAATTTCCACGGAAGTGGTACCCACCAAAACGGGTCTCCCCTCATTAGTTAATCGGACAATTTCTTCAACCACCGCATTGAATTTTTCGCGCATGGTTTTATAGACAAGATCATCCTTGTCTTTGCGGGTCATGGGCTTGTTTGTGGGAATTGTCACCACATCCAATTTGTAAATATCCCACAATTCGCCTGCTTCAGTCACCGCTGTACCTGTCATACCTGCCAATTTGTGATACATGCGGAAATAATTCTGCAGTGTAATGGTGGCATAGGTTTGAGTGGCATCTTCCACCTTCACGTTTTCCTTCGCTTCAATTGCCTGGTGCAACCCGTCCGAATATCTTCTTCCATCCAGTACGCGGCCTGTTTGTTCATCAACGATTTTCACTTTGCCATCCACAATAATGTACTCTGTATCTTTCTCAAAAAGCGTGTAAGCCTTGAGTAATTGATTTACGCTGTGAATCCGTTGTGATTTGGTTGTATAGTCGCGAATTAGCTCTTCCTTTTTTCTAAGGCGTTCGTCCGGATTCAAACTTGAATCCTTTTCAATTTTATTTAACTCAATGCCGATCTCAGGTAGAATAAAAAACCTGGCATCTTCACCTTCACCGGTGATCAAGTCGATACCTTTCTCCGTGAGATCAACGCTATTATCCTTTTCATCGATAACAAAATACAGGGGCTTATCGGCCTCTGGCATCATCTTCTTGTTATCCTGCAGGTAGAAGTTTTCTGTTTTCTGAAGCACATTCTTCATGCCCATTTCACTGAGTAGTTTGATCAGTGGCTTGTATTTAGGCATGGCACGATGGGCGCGGAATAATGCCAACCCGCCATCCTTATCCAACCCTTCAGCCAATTGTTTTTTGGCATCATTCAAATACTGATTCACTAATTTTTTCTGAGCTTCTACCAGTTTGAAAATGCGGGGCTTCAGATCATAAAATTCATGCTCATCGCCTCTTGGTACAGGGCCCGATATAATAAGAGGCGTACGAGCTTCATCAATCAAGACACTATCCACTTCATCGACCATGGCATAATGATGCCCACGCTGTACAAGTTCTTCTGGCTCACGCGCCATGTTGTCGCGCAGGTAATCAAAGCCGAATTCGTTGTTGGTTCCGTAGGTAATATCGGCCTGATAAGCGTTTCTTCTTTCTGGTGAGTTTGGTTCGTGCTTATCAATACAATCAATGGTGAGACCATGAAATTGAAACAGCGGAGCCATCCACTCACTATCTCGTCTGGCGAGGTAGTCGTTTACCGTTACTATATGCACCCCTCGTTTAGCCAGGGCATTGAGAAAAGCGGGAAAAGTCGCAACCAACGTTTTACCTTCACCCGTAGCCATTTCCGCTACTTTACCCTCGTGCAGAGCAATGCCACCAATGATCTGTACCTCGTAATGCACCATATCCCAGGTGATCAGGTTGCCGGCAGCCATCCATTGGCGAGACCAATGGGCTTTGTCACCAGAAATTTGAATGTTTTGATTTTTAGCGGCCAGTTTGATGTCAAGTTCTGTTGCTGTTACCTCCAGCGATTCATTCTCCTTAAATCTTCTTGCCGTTTCGCGAACAATAGCAAAAGCCCGCGGTAACACTTCCATCAAAACCTTTTCCAGTTCCTTATTTCGATCGACTTCCAGTTTATCAATTTGTTTGAAAACAGATTCTTTTTCATTGAGATCCATTTCGGGCTGATCTGCAATGTGGGTATGAAGAGCGGCAATCTGATCATCGATTGGCTTTAACTTTTCATTTATATGACGTTGGATTTCGGTCGTCTTTTTTCTTAGTTCATCATTAGATAAAGAGATAAGACTTTCCCCTTCCCGTTTGGTTTGCTCCACTAAAGGCATCATTTGTTTGATGTCCTTCTGGGATTTGTCGCCAAAAATTTTTGCAAGCAGTTTTAACATGAGTATTCGTTTGTCACTTGAGGTCTTGTTGTTCAGGTGGGATTAATGGTGAAATGCCGTTAATCTAAATGAACCCGTTTTAACCAGTCAAATGGGCCGTAAATTTAAGGATTTCGGGGTGCAATTATAGTTCCAGAGTGCCTTCGAAGACCATTTTGGCAGGCCCTATCAAAAAAATATCCTGAAATGTGCCTGCCTGTCCGCTACGGAGGCCTGCCTGACCGGATTTAAACTCTACGGAGAGTTCTCCACCCCGAACCTTTACCTGCACAGGCGAAGAATACCCGTGAAAAGATGCAGCTAAAGCAGCTGCGGTAACCCCGGTGCCGCAGGAAAAGGTTTCATCTTCTACACCTCGTTCGTAGGTGCGAACGTAGATGGTATTGTTCCCAAGTAATTGAATGAAATTGACATTGGTGCCATTGGGAGCGTAGTTCTGATTGTACCTGATTTTTCTCCCTTCATCAAACACAGGATAATTTTTTACATCCGGCACAAATTTCAGATAATGGGGTGAGCCAGTATTGATAAAATAATCATCGCCAATTTTTACTGCCCCGCTGACATCATTCATTTTAAGCTTAACAATACCTGTTTTCAACAATTCAGCATGATGAGGACCGTCATAGGCATTAAACTCAGTATGGTCCTTTAACAACCCCAGACTTGAAGCCATCATTACCGCAGCACGACTTCCATTGCCGCAAAGACTTTGCGAACCATCGCTATTGTAATAGACCAGGTTAAAATCGAGAGCAGGATGTTTTTCAATAAGGATGAGCCCATCGGCTCCTATACCAAACCTGCGGTCACAGATTTTCTCAATTTGTTCTTTCGTAAATGAGTATGACCCTGACCGGTTATCGATCAGCACAAAATCGTTGCCTGTTGCTTGATATTTATGGAAATGGATTTTAGTCACTGGAATCTTGATGTGGGATACTGACAGATAAGAGACGTAGCCTTACCTGTTCTGGTTACTTAACTTCTTCATAGTCTACGTAATCACCACCTTTGATATGGCCACCCTTGTTTTTCTTTGGAGCTGAGTTCACATTAATATCTCCACCTTCAGGAGGTCTGCGTTGTTGAAAACGGGATTGTTGCGATGCAGCGCCAGCCCTGAAAAACAGTCCTCCAACTTTGTATAAAACGTACCCAACTAAGGCCAGGATGATGAAAAACCTCATAATTGCAGTTTTTTACTAAACGTTATTCCAAAGGTATAAGTTTGAATAATAACGCCAATTATCTGCTCAAATAGAAATTCCGTTCGGCATAGATATTCATGAAGTAATCATCCATCAGATCATCAATAAAGTAAATGGCCTCCCCGGTCGATTTCATTTCAGGGCCAAGCTCTTTGTTTACATCCGGGAATTTATTGAATGAGAAAACCGGAACTTTAATGGCATATCCATGGCGCTTGGGGCTGAAAGTAAAATCCTTCAGTTTTTTATCACCCAACATTATCTTGGTTGCATAATTCACATAAGGTTCATCATAAGCCTTACAGATAAAAGGAACCGTGCGCGAAGCGCGGGGGTTAGCTTCTATGATGTACACCTTATCTTTCTTGATCGCAAACTGGATGTTAATCAAGCCAATGGTTTTTAGTGCTAGGGCAATGCGTTTGGTATAGCTTTCAATTTGTTTGATAACCAGATCGCCAAGATTGTATGGTGGTAATACCGCATAAGAATCTCCGGAGTGAATACCGGCCGGTTCAATATGTTGCATGATACCGATAATGTAAACATCTTCTCCATCACAAATAGCATCGGCTTCGGCTTCAATAGCACCATCCAGAAAGTGATCCAACAGTACCTTATTCTCGGGAAGGTGTTTCCAGATATCAATGATATGATTCTCCAATTCCTTTTCATTGATAACGATCTTCATACTTTGACCACCCAACACATAGGAAGGTCTGACCAAAAGTGGGAATCCAATTGTTTTAGAAACTTCCAATGCTTCATCTGCATCGGTGGCAACCCCAAACTCAGGATATGGAATGTTCAGTTCTTTTAAAAGCGTAGAAAAACTTCCACGGTCTTCGGCAAGATCAAGGGCTTCAAAAGAAGTGCCCATGATTTTCACGCCATACTTGTTCAACTTCTCTGCAAGCTTCAATGCTGTTTGCCCACCAAGTTGAACGATAACTCCTTCTGGTTTTTCATGTTGAATAATATCCCAGAGGTGTTCCCAGAAAACGGGCTCGAAATAGAGTTTATCGGCAATGTCAAAATCCGTTGAGACAGTTTCCGGATTACAATTAATCATGATGGCTTCATAGCCAGCTTCTTTCGCAGCTAAAATACCATGCACACAAGAGTAGTCGAACTCAATACCCTGACCTATGCGATTAGGGCCTGAGCCCAGTACGATTACTTTCTTCTTCTTACTTACGATGGATTCATTCTCGGCATCAAACGTTGAGTAATAATATGCTGTCCTGGCATCAAACTCAGCTGCGCAGGTATCCACCATTTTGTAAACCCGGTTGATGCCCATCTCTCTCCGTTTTTTATGGACTTCGCTTTCGCGACAATCAATTAGGTGAGCGATCTGTCGATCGGCATAGCCCTTTTCTTTGGCGGTGCGCATCAATTCGACAGGGATCGTATCGAGTTCATATTTTCCAATTTCTTTTTCGAGTTCGATAAGCTCCCAGATTTGTTCCAAAAACCATTTATCAATTTTGGTTAGATTCTGAATGGTCTTCATCGAGATACCCAATTTCATAGCATCGTAAATATGAAAGAGACGGTTCCAGCTTGGGTGCTCAAGGCTATATAGCAAATCCGTTTGCTTGGTTAATTCTTTTCCATCGGCTCCGAGACCGTTTCTTCTGATCTCTAACGATTGACAAGCTTTCTGCAATGCTTCCTGGAAGTTTCTTCCGATACCCATTACTTCACCTACTGATTTCATTTGCAAACCGAGTTTGCGATCGGCACCATGAAACTTGTCGAAATTCCAGCGCGGTATTTTTACGATTACGTAGTCGAGTGCAGGCTCAAAATAAGCAGTAGTTGTTCCGGTAATGGCGTTGGTTAATTCATCCAGGTTGTAACCGATCGCCAGTTTGGCTGCTATTTTGGCAATCGGATAGCCAGTAGCTTTAGAGGCCAGCGCGGAAGAACGCGATACCCTGGGGTTGATTTCAATGCCGATGATATCATCATTATCAGGATTTACCGAAAACTGCACATTGCAACCACCCGCAAATTTTCCGATCCCATTCATCATTTTGATTGCAAGATCTCTCATGCGCTGATAAACTGTATCTGGCAAGGTCATGGCTGGCGCCACCGTGATTGAATCACCGGTGTGAATACCCATTGGATCGAAATTTTCAATCGAGCAAATGATAATTACGTTGCCAAGTCCATCGCGCAAAAGTTCTAATTCATATTCTTTCCAGCCCATGATGCTTTGCTCCACAAGCACTTCGTGAGTTGGTGATGCATGCAAGCCCCGATTCAAGGCGGCATCAAAATCTTCAGGCTTCTCCACAAATCCACCCCCCGTGCCTCCCAACGTAAAGGAGGGGCGTATTACCAGGGGAAAACCGATTTCCTGGGCAATCTCTTTACCTTCTAAGAATGAAGTAGCAGTAGCACCTTTGCAAACGCCAACGCCTAATTCGATCATTTTCAACCTGAATTTCTCACGATCTTCAGTTGTTTCAATCGCTTTAATATCAACACCAATAATTTTTACCCCATAATTATCCCAGATCCCGGCTTTCTCGCAATCAATACAAAGATTCAATGCGGTTTGCCCACCCATGGTTGGCAACACAGCATCTACATGATGTTTTTCAAGAATTTCACGGATTGATTTTTTCTCCAATGGTTTGAGGTAAACATGATCAGCGGTGACCTTGTCGGTCATGATGGTGGCTGGATTGGAGTTGATCAGAATAACTTCGATGCCTTCTTCGCGCAGGGATCGGGCGGCTTGAGAGCCAGCATAATCAAATTCACAGGCTTGACCGATAATAATAGGGCCGCTACCGATAATTAGTACTGAGCGAATACTGCGATCTCTTGGCATAGTGGCTGTATGGGTATGGATAAATCGGGCAAAAATAATCAGTATTTCAGTATATAATGGCTCATATGATTACTTTTATTCAGAAGGTTATGGTAGTAATTTTTTTATTCAGAAATTTTATCCTCTAACCCATTTCAATGTGAATCTTAATCTACAAGCTAAAGCTGAAAATACTTATGATGCAATCGTGGTCGGTTCAGGAATTAGCGGAGGCTGGGCCGCCATGGAACTCTGCGAAAGCGGATTAAAAGTACTTCTTTTAGAGAGAGGTAAGAATGTGAAGCATCCAAGTTATCCAACCGCTTCCCTCAATCCCTGGCAGTTTGATCACCATGGAAGGCTTTCCGAAGCGGATAGAGCAAAGTGTCCGATTCAAACCCGGCATTATTCCTATGGTGAAGACAATAAACACTTTTATATAAACGACCTGGAAAATCCTTATACTGAAGCCAAGCGGTTTGATTGGATCAGGGGAGATATAGTAGGCGGACGATCAGTATTGTGGGCTCGTCATTGCTATCGCTGGAGTGATTTGGATTTCGAGGCCAACAAGCGTGACAGTATTGCGGTCGACTGGCCGATCCGATACAAGGACATTGCTCCTTGGTACGATTATGTAGAGCAGTTCATTGGGGTTAGTGGAAAAGAGGAGGGTATTCCCCATTTGCCTGATGGAAAGTTTTTGCCGCCCATGGAGCTGAATTGTGTTGAAGAGGATTTCAAAAATAAAGTTGAATCAAAGTTCCCGGACAGAAAGATTACCATCGGCCGGATTGCTAACCTCACGGTACCTGTTAAAGGCAGAGGGGTTTGCCAATACCGAAATCTGTGCCATCGTGGATGCCCGTATGGTGCTTATTTCAGTACGAATGCCAGTACATTGCCGGCCGCTTTTGCAACGGGAAATCTTACGCTTAGACCGAATTCGCTGGTAAACCGGGTTTTATATGACGAAACAAAGGAAAAAGCTGCAGGCGTTGAAATAGTTGACACTGAAACCAATGAGGTGATAGAATTTTATTCCCGAATTATTTTTTTGAATGCAGCTACGTTGGCAACTGCTTTTATTTTGCTCAACTCAACTTCTGGTCGTTTTCCAAACGGACTTGGAAATGGAAGTGACCAGGTGGGTCGTAATATTATGGATCACCATAAAGGAGCTGGGGCGAATGCTGAGGTAGATGGATTTGAAGACAAGTATTATTTCGGTCGCAGGCCTAATAGTGTCTACTTTCCAAGATTTCGGAATCTATCTGAAAACGGAAGGGATTACATCCGGGGTTTTGGTTACCAGGGTGGTGCAGGGCGGAGTGGATGGAGTAGAGGAACTAATGATGCCGGCCTTGGTATTGAGCTGAAGGAAAAGTTGACCGCACCTGCTGGCTGGAACATTGGCTTTGGTGGTTTTGGCGAATGCCTGCCCTATCAGGAAAACCGGGTCACAATCAACAACGATCAAAAAGATAAATGGGGTCGTCCTACACTTAATACAGATATAGAGTTTAAGCAAAATGAAAGGGCCATGCAGCAGGATATGGCTAATGACATGGCCGAAATGCTGGAAGCGGCTGGGTACAAGAATGTGAGACCCTATGCCAATATTTCTTTTCCAGGAAATGCTAATCACGAGATGGGTATTGCGCGTATGGGCCGTGATGCTAAAACATCAGTATTAAATGGATTTAACCAGATGCACGAGGTGAAGAATGTCTTTATCACAGATGGTTCTTTCATGACTTCTTCATCATGTGTTAACCCTTCGTTGACCTATATGGCAATGACTGCGCGTGCCTGTGCCTATGCTGTTAGGGAAATGAAGAAACAAAATATTTGATTGCCTAGCAGGTGTTTACTTTTTAAACTCTTTAAACCTGCGTACCATAGCTATAGAAAATCCAACCATTAAGACCCCGGTGCCTAGCCATAAAATATTAATCAATGGTTTTTCCATCGCTTTAATGATCACCCAGTCTTTCTGACGTGTGTTTAATCCAAGGCTGAATTCATTAGTTTCGGGATGAATGTTCATCAGGGTAATTCTTACGCCCAGGTCATTTATTTCAGAGGGTAATCGGCCTACTTGCGTTTTGTCTTTTATTAAAAAGATAGGTTCTGAATAGTAGGAGTTTCTTTCTCCGGTTACTTTGATTTTAGCTTTTACGGCAACATCTTCATCTGAAAGTTGGATTCCTTCAATTTCATGAATGCGCGTTACTTCTTCTAACACTGCAACATAATCGTTGACGAAAAATTGTTGATTAATACGAATCCGAACCTCTTCCAATTTGCTCCATTCAGGTTCCTCCTCTCGATTCATGGGGAGTGAAACGTGTGTGTAAAGGTCACGACCGATGTTTCTTTTGATGTCAGGTGAGGCAACAAATCCACCCATGGATGGATTAATTTGCA
Source organism: Cyclobacteriaceae bacterium (assembly GCA_044229915.1). Taxonomy (GTDB): domain Bacteria; phylum Bacteroidota; class Bacteroidia; order Cytophagales; family Cyclobacteriaceae; genus ELB16-189. The sequence goes on along the minus strand of JBGASB010000010.1, from coordinate 116,744 downwards.
CACGGGGAAATAGCAGGGCTTCCACGTTGCCATCTTTTTTTAATTCAATTTCGTAGTAGGTATTTTCCGGATTGATCTCAAATGTATCTTTTGCACTCAATATTTTCTTTCCATTAAATTCAATATCCTTCTTGGCTACCACCTTATAAGGGTCCATGGTAAGATCGATATCATTTTTACTTACGTATCCGCTTACTCTTCTTGGTTCAATCCGTTCGCCCAAATAAACAATTTCATAGCCGCCCATAGTGCGGGGCTCATTGATAAACAGCAGCAGGTTATCACGGTTAAACTCAGTGGGAAGATCTTTGGAGATTAGCATTCCTGTGTTGTTCAGAGAAACAACTTTAGAATATCCTGAAGAAAACATAACTCCAATCAACATCATTCCAATGCCAATGTGTGCGAGTGATCCCCCCGATAGCGAAGGATTTACTTTTATCACGGATGAAAGCACTTTTAGATTTGAAACGATCAGATAAACTCCAGCTAGCGTAAGCAACACGTAAGCAGGCTCATACACCCTTGCTATCGAAATGATGATCGCAAAAACTATAAGTGATATCAAGATGGGTGGAAGGATTTCTTTTTTTAGTTTTTCCTTTTCCATTCGCTTCCACCAAAAGAACTGACCAGTTCCTGAGATAAGCGCGACCAACACACCAAACCAAAGTTGAAACTTTGAATAAAACCCGATTTGATCTGCCGGGGGTGCTAGGTTTGATTCACCACCAAAGACTTCGACCAGACTGTTATACACTGGAATGGAGGTGGGCAGTAACACCTGAAAACCCATCAGGCACAATGTGGTGGCACCTAAGAAGATCCAAAACTCACGTGAGTAGATAGAGGCTTCTTTTTCCGAAGAAGGAATTTCTTTCCAACGAATCGCTGCAAGTACAACAGCAACAACTGTGAAAAACAAAAGATAAATAAGTAGCTGCCCGGAAAGGCCAAGATCAGTAAAAGAATGCACAGACGCATCACCTAAAATCCCGCTGCGGGTAAGAAATGTTGAATACAAAATCAGGACAAAGACCGAAATATTTAAAATCATAGCAGTTTTCAATGCTGCCTGACTGTTTTTGTAGATTATCATCGTGTGTATTGAAGCAATCAATACCAGCCATGGAACATACACAGCGTTTTCAACTGGATCCCAGTTCCAATATCCCCCAAAGTTTAGAGTTTCGTAGGCCCAATATCCACCCATCAGGATTCCTAATCCCAAAATACCAGCGCCCAGTAAAGCCCAGGGTAATGCAGGCTTTATCCATTCTGAATACTTTCTTTGCCAAAGACCTGCCATGCAAAATGCAAAGGGTGGCAATGTTAAAGCAAAACCCAGAAAAAGAGTAGGTGGATGTATCACCATCCAGTAATTCTGTAATAATGGATTGAGGCCACTTCCATCTTTAGGAATAAAATCGGGCTGAAGTTTAAAGATGGGATCATCAATTGCATCGCGAAGTAGGATGAAGGGAGAACTTCCCAACTTAATATTGATGAAAGGAATTACCACACCCAATATCATGGAGGCCAGGAATGCCTGAACCAACCCAAATATGACCATCACGGGTGCTTCCCATGCACGTTGTGTTTGGATCAGAAAAATTCCGAGGACGGCCTGCCAGAAAATCCATAACAGAAAACTACCTTCCTGACCATTCCAAAAAGTAGAAACCAGGTAATGCAGTGGCAGTCGACTATCGGAATGGCTATACGCATAATGGTATTCGAAGTAGTGATTGTAAATGATGATAAACAAACAGGTTACTACACCCATCACTGTCGTACTATGCAGGTAAAATGCTACCCGTGCATTTTGCAACCACTGATTTTTAGTCTGAGGGCTGACCGAATTTGCTTTCCAGTAAGTGAAAACACTAATCAGGGAAGTAACAAATGAAGCGATAACAAAAAGGTGACCCAGATCACCAATGAAATAATGCATCAGAAAAGAGTTAACAGGGTATGATTTACAAAAAATGATTCCTTAAGTTCTTCGCAACAAAAGCGTTCCATCTGTTCAGATACCTGCATTGATTTTTTCCTCCTGGTATTTTGAAGGGCACTTCAATAAAATCTTTCGGGCTACGAAGGCATTATTTTGATAGCTTCCAATAACCACCACCTTTTCTGAACGGGTAAAGTCAGCGGGCATTGGCTCGTTATAATATACTTTCTGCTCTTTTTGATTCTCATCAATCAGAATAAAGGAGAAGGATAAATTATCCTGACTTTTTTCGATACCGAGAATATTGCCCTGACCGTCTTTTTTCAAGTCACCAACTACATGAATTTGTGTATTGTTTCCGGTGGAGGCCATTTGATAAGCCTGATCAAAGGAGACATAGGTACTGGCATCACCTGCTGTTGCAATGATTAGAGCAATGCACGCTGCAATGATGACAATGGCTATGATATGTGATTTCTTCATTTCAGTAACTTTTCAACCCCAAAGTTACAGCCAAAAACAGCGATTCAGATTAAAAAGTTGATTATTTAACTATCAAATTAGTCTTTCTTTTCAGGTAGTTTTTTTTCAATCCTGGTGATTTTCCGATCAAGGAAAACCAGATAGCCAATCAAGCCTACAAAAATTACCAAAAGAATTGACACCACTACATAAATTTTTCCCTCCGATCGCATGGTGTCGGCCATTTCAACGGGTTGGGCACTCAGTAAAAAGGGAATAAACATGATGACAATTATTCCTATCAGAGCAGTAATCTTATTCATGTTCCTGATTAAGTAATTTTTCATTGATTAAACGAACCCGTATTCGTAGCGTGGCAATCCAGATCCCAAGCAGAATCCATCCCGCAACAGCTGGGTAAAAGACCATCCGCATCTTACTGTCGAGGTCATACATATTGAACCCAGGATTTCCCCCACTACCGGGGTGCATGGAGCTGGTCATGCGGGGGATAACAAAGATCAACGGAATCATAGCAGCGAAAGCAAAAATATTGTAAACAGCACTTAGTCGGGCTCGCTGATCTTCATTTTCAACCGAGCCTCTTAATACGAAGTAAGCAAGGTAGACCAATAGGGAAATGGCAGCTCCGTTTTGTTTGGGATCGCCATGCCACGGGGAGCCCCAGGTATAATTAGCCCAGATCATTCCGGTAAAAATTCCTAATAGACCAAGTAACAAACCTGTGTTGGCAAATTCGACTGCATAAGTGTCTCTTTCAAAAGTTGGATTTCGTAAGTACTGAATAGAGTGAATGGTTGAGAGTAGAAATAAAACGACCATACCAAACCACATGGGTACGTGAAAATATAGAGCCCGGATAGTTTCATTTACGATATTCAAACGCGGTACATCAAATAGAAAACCAGCAATAATTGTGTATAAGAGTAAAATGGACGCCAATACTTTTAACCAGGTCTTCATAGTTTATCGGAAACTCAAAACGGGATTCTGTCTCTTTTAGCTGCGCCAAATATAAGGGAAGAGGAGATAGGACGCGGCAGTAACCAGGCAATTTATTGCCAGTAACGTTAACAGATCGTTGGTACTTACAGATCGGTCGAGACCATCAATGCAATTTTTGGTCACTTTAACCACAATAAGAAGCACTGATATTACGATTGGAAAACTAAGCACGGCCATCAGGATATGACTGTTATTAGCTTTTGCGGCAATACCGGAGAGCACAGTTAAGGAGGCCGAGAATCCCATTGCCCCAAGGGTGAGCACGATACAGAAAAGTCCTAGGTCGGTTATTGGATTTTTAAGAAATAAAACAAATAGTACGAAGCCTGTGAATGAGAGGGTCATGGTAAGTAAAAAGTTGTAAATAACTTTTGACAGAATGATGGCCTCTGGCGTGGCAATCGAGTAGTAGTAGATATCGCGTCCTTTTTTTTCTCCAATAAAACTTTTTGCAACGGTATTAATAACAGTGAAGAGAATAGTTATCCAAAAAAGAGCACTCCATACTAATGGTGTGATTTGATTTTGCCGTAGACTAAACGTAAGGTAACAGATGAAGGCCGTGCTGAACAGGTATAGTAATAATCCGGAGATTACAGACCTGCGTCTGAGTTCGAGGGTAAGTTCTTTATAAAATAAATGCTTAAGACTTTGCAAGTTTTTCTTCGGATAGACTTACGATTTTACGAAGGGACTTAAAACCGAGGATCAAGGCAACAATGAAAAGACCAAAAGAAGCACCGGCAGATAAAGAGATTGAAAGTCTTGGACTAACGGGTTTTTCAAAAACCGTAAATCCTTCCACCAGTTGCACACTATTTACAGTCTCTAATGCATTCTGCAGATTAATTTTTTCTTTATTTAGGTCAAGAATTTTGGTATTAACTGTTGTTGGGTCGAATAAAATCAAATTATCCTTGCTGGATTGAGTTATTTGGCCATCGGCAATTCTTGATTTTAGTTCATTAAGATCTACAAGCTCTTTGTCAATCTTCTCAATTACTTGTGTATAGTATTTTTTTCTATGTTCTACCCGTATCCTAACATAGTCGTTAGTTTCAAAAAAATTGATTAACCCTGTCTGGAGGTTTGGCCAGATCGAATTGTTGCTGGTCCGGCATGTAATAGTCAGGTAATTTTTTTCTTGTTCTTTGATTCCATCCGACTTATTGATTGCATTTTTCACCTCAATATTACTAAGAGTCGATGCTTCAGGCACATCCATTTTTAACTTGGATGATAGTGAAACAAAGTTATCCTCTCGAATTAATTTATTAAGATCATCTACTATGGTCTTGCTATAAGACTCAGTAAGAATTTCTGAGCTGATTAACATCCGGCTTTCATAGGATTTTGATACAATCTGATAATAGGCCAATCCTAAAAGACTGCCAATTGTAAACGCGCCAACAATTAGTTTAAAATTGCTTTTAATGCTGATTACTAATCTGGCCAGCAGTTCGAGCAAATCAATTTCATCAGAGTTTAAGGGTTGCTTTTGATTTTCGGTCATTGATGAAAGCTTTTAAGGATTTGCGCAAATCTAACCAGATTTGCCGTACTTTTGTGCCCAAATTCTTCTTTTGTGAGTTCTGAACGCATATTAGTAACGGGTGCTGCTGGGTTTATTGGATTTCATTTAGCCAAACGGCTTATCGATCTTGGCTATGAAGTTATTGGCCTTGATAATATGAATGATTACTATGATGTGGGGCTGAAGGGATCTCGTTTGGAAATTCTGCAGAAGTCAAGCAACTTTTCAAATCATAAAATTGATCTTCATAACAAGCCTACCGTTGATGATCTTTTCGCTACAAAAAGATTTGACTATGTAGTCAATCTGGCTGCCCAGGCAGGTGTCAGGTACTCACTTACCAATCCATATGCTTACCTGGAAAGCAACCTTACTGGATTTTTAAATATTTTAGAAGCTTGTCGTCATCATCCGGTAAAGCATTTGATTTATGCTTCATCCAGTTCAGTGTATGGAGCTAATCGCAAAATGCCTTTTTCGGTACACGACAATGTAGACCATCCCTTAGCTTTATATGCTGCAACCAAAAAGAGCAACGAGTTGATGGCTCATGCTTATTCGAATCTGTATCAAATTCCAACTACAGGTCTTAGATTCTTTACCGTTTATGGTCCCTTTGGAAGACCTGATATGGCTTTATTCCTATTTACCAAAGCAATTTTGGAGGGCAAGCCAATTGATGTGTTCAACCATGGTAAAATGCGGAGAGATTTTACTTACGTGGATGATATCGTTGAGGGAATAGTTCGTTTAATTCCAAAACCACCAACTGGCAATCCAGGTTGGAGTGGGAAAAATCCTGATCCGGCTTCCAGTTTTGCTCCATATAAGATTTATAATATTGGGAATAACCAACCTGTCGAACTTCTTCATTTTATTGAAGTGTTGGAGTCTAAGTTGGGTAGAAGGGCAGTTAAGAATCTTCTTCCATTGCAAGAGGGAGATGTTCCTGAAACGTATGCTGATGTAAATGATCTTATGCAGGATGTTGGATTTAAACCATCTACTTCGATAGAAACAGGAATAGGAAATTTTGTCAATTGGTATAAAGATTATTATAAAGTTAAATGATGGAAAAGGTAGGAATTATTGGATTAGGATATGTCGGCTTGCCCTTGGCAGTTGAGTTTGGGAAAATTTTAGATGTAGTTGGTTTTGACATTAATCAGGCTCGAATTGAAGAACTAAAATCGGGTTATGATAGAACCCTGGAGGTTGACAAAGAAGAATTGACATCGGCTACCCGTTTATCGTATTCTGCCAACCTGCAAGACTTAAAACAAGCCAATTATTTTATCGTTACTGTGCCTACCCCGGTGGATGAGTATAAAACTCCTGATCTCACGCCACTCATTAAGGCGAGTGAAACCGTGGGGAAAGTGTTGAAGCGAGGGGATGTGGTTATTTACGAATCTACTGTATATCCCGGCTGTACGGAAGAAGATTGCGTTCCGGTTCTGGAAAAATTCAGTGGATTAAAGTTCAATGTTGATTTCTTCTGTGGCTATTCACCTGAAAGGATCAATCCAGGGGATAAACAACATCGTTTGCCCAATATAAAAAAAGTTACCAGTGGCAGTACTCCGGAAATTGCTGAGAAAGTAGATCAACTTTATAAAAAAATCGTTAAAGCCGGAACGCATAAAGCTTCGAGTATTAAGGTAGCAGAAGCGGCTAAAGTGATCGAGAATTCGCAACGAGATATTAACATCGCTTTTGTCAATGAACTTTCGTTGATTTTTGAAAAAATGGGTATCGATACTCATGAAGTGCTGGACGCAGCTGGTACCAAGTGGAATTTTCTTCCTTACAAACCGGGTTTAGTTGGGGGGCACTGTATTGGAGTTGATCCCTATTATCTCACCTACAAAGCCGATAGTCTCGGGTATCACCCTCAGGTTATTTTGGCAGGTAGAAGGATTAATGACAATATGGGGATTCATATTGCAAATCGTGTAATCAAGTTGATGACACAAAATGATTTGCCTGTAAATAAATCCAAAGTGTTAGTGTTGGGTATAACTTTCAAAGAGAATTGCCCGGATATCCGAAATAGCCGTGCGATTGATGTCATTCGCGAATTGCAGAGTTTTGGAGCCGATGTAGAGGTTTATGATCCCCATGCGGATGCTCAGGAAGTAAAGCATGAGTATGGATTATCCTTGACCAGCCAACTAAATAAGAAATACTCAGCAATTGTTTTGGCGGTAAGTCACAATGAATTCAAGTCGCTTGATTGGCCTGCCATTAAGAATGATAACACAATCATTTATGATGTAAAAGGATTTTTGGATAAGGCCCTTGTAACCGCACGTTTGTAATATGGCAACGTCAAATCACATCTTGGTAACCGGTGGTGCCGGATATATAGGTTCTCATACAGTCGTTGAGTTACTCACGATGGGTTACAAAGTCACCGTAGTTGATACACTAGAGCGTAGTGAGTACCGGATGATAGAAGGCATTGAATCAATAACCGGAAAGAAGGTTGATTTTAATAAAATCGATTGCCTTGATTCAGTGGCACTAAATGATTTGTTCTCTAAAAACGGGTTTACTACAGTAATTCATTTTGCAGCCTATAAGTCAGTAAATGAATCAGTGGTTAAGCCGATTGAATATTATAAAAACAATGTGGGCTCGCTGATAACAGTGCTTGAAGTTATGAAAAAGCATAAGGTAACAGACCTGATTTTTTCTTCTTCTTGTACAGTCTACGGACAACCCGATCAAATTCAGGTTGATGAGTCAGCTCCCTTCAAAAAAGCAGAGTCACCTTACGGTTCTACTAAACAGATTTGTGAACGAATTCTGGAAGATGCTGCCACTGTGGGATTTCGGATTATATCGCTTCGGTATTTTAATCCGATAGGGGCGCACCCCAGTGCCAAGATTGGAGAACTCCCAATAGGAATACCCAACAACCTGGTGCCGTATGTTACTCAGACTGCTGCTGGTGTACGCGAGAAGCTTACTGTGTTCGGCAATGACTACAATACACCTGATGGGTCATGCATCCGAGATTTTATCCATGTAGGAGATGTAGCCACAGCCCATGTAAAAGCGATTGATTATCTGCAACAGAGGAAGGGTAAGAAGATTTTTGAGGCATTTAATCTTGGTACGGGAATAGGAGTTTCTGTATTAGAACTGGTGAAGAAATTCATTGAAGTTACAGGTGTTAATTTACCTTATATGGTTGGTCCGCGCAGGCCTGGGGATGTTGAAAAGGTGTATGCAGATCCACGTAAAATAAATCGCGAATTCGGGTGGACTTCAAAATATGATTTGGGTCAATCCCTCCATCACGCCTGGGGGTGGGAGAAAAAAATCAGAAATCTATAAGAATTGAGTATGGAGAAAATCAGGATGGCCGATTTACATACTCAGTATCTGCGAATCAAGCGGGAGATTGATAATGCCATTCAGGAGGTATTGGATTCAACAGCATTTATTCAAGGTCCACAGGTAAATAAGTTTTCAGATTCATTAGCAACCTATTTGAATTCAAAGTCGGTTGTCACCTGTGCTAACGGAACGGATGCATTGCAGATTGCGATGATGGCATTGGATTGTAAACCGGGTGACGAAGTTATTATTCCAGTGCATACGTATGTAGCTACTGCAGAGGTAATTGCCCTTTTGGGATTGAAACCTGTTTTTACTGAAGTAGATAGAGAGAGCTTCAATATTGATGCAAAGCAAATAGAGGAGAAGATTACCGATAAAACATTTGCCATCGTACCTGTACATCTTTATGGTCAATGTGCCGATATGGAACCAATTCTTTCCATTGCAAAGAAGAATAACATTCATGTGATTGAAGATGTTGCACAAGCCCTGGGTGCTGTTTACACTTTTTCGGACGAGCGAAAGCTGAGAGCAGGAACAATGGGGACGATTGGTTGTACTTCATTTTTTCCATCCAAGAACCTCGGATGCTTTGGTGATGGTGGAGCGATTTTTACTCAGGACATAATTTTGGCTGAAAAAATCAAAATGATTGCCAATCATGGTCAGAAGGTTAAGTATCATCATGATATTATTGGCGTCAACAGCCGATTGGATACGTTGCAGGCAGCTATCCTGAATGTTAAGCTTAAATATCTTGATGACTATGAAAAGTGCAGAAACCATGTCGCGGAATATTATGACCGCGAACTTTCGGCATTAAATTTTCTCGAGATTCCCTATCGTGCAGTAAATTCTACCCATGTATTTCATCAATACACCTTGAAGACTATGGGAATTAATCGTGATCATTTTAAAACTTTTCTGGAGAGCAAAGGAATACCTACTATGATTTATTATCCGGTGCCCTTGCATTTGCAGAAGGCGTACGCAAGTCCTGAATACCCAGCTGGCTCGTTCAAGATTACCGAAGATTTGTCTCGAACGGTAATTTCCTTGCCTATCCACACGGAGATGAACGAAGAGCAATTGTCATACATTTGTAGCACTATCAAAGAGTATCCACATTATGGCTGAAATCAGAAACTATTTTGCGCACGAAACCGCAGTGATTGATGAGGATTGTGAAATTGGATCTGGAACTAAAATCTGGCATTTCTCTCATATTATGCCTAATTGTAGGATTGGTGAAGGTTGTAATATTGGTCAAAATGTTGTTGTATCACCACAAGTAGTTTTAGGAAAGAATGTCAAGGTGCAGAATAATGTATCGATCTATACAGGTGTGGTTTGTGAGGACGATGTTTTTCTGGGGCCTTCGATGGTTTTTACTAATGTTATTAATCCTCGAAGTGCGATCAATAGAAAGAATGAATACGATAAAACAGTTGTAAAGAAAGGAGCATCGATTGGTGCCAATGCAACTATTGTTTGTGGTCATGATATAGGCAGATATGCTTTTATTGGGGCAGGAGCCGTAGTGACAAAGAGTGTTCCTGATTATGCTTTGGTGATTGGCAACCCAGCCAGGCAAACCGGTTGGATGAGTGAATACGGACACAAATTGAAATTTGATGACCAGGGCTTTGCTGAATGCCCTGAGAGCAAGGAGAAATATCAGTTAATAAGCGGAAAAGTTATAAAGTTATAGCATGAAGAATTTTGCTTTGATTGGAGCAGCAGGTTTTATTGCTCCAAGACACTTAAAAGCCATAAAAGAGACAGGTAATAATCTTGTGGCTGCCATGGATAAATTTGATAGTGTTGGCATTATCGATAGTTATTTTCCGCATGCCGATTTTTTTACCGAGTTTGAACGATTTGACCGACACATTGATAAGTTAAGAAGACAAGGGCATAAAGTGGATTATGTAAGTATTTGTTCCCCCAATTATTTGCATGATTCCCACATCCGTTTTGCCTTACGCCAACAGGCAGATGCCATTTGTGAAAAGCCGCTAGTTCTAAATCCATGGAACGTAGATGCACTTGCTGAAATCGAAAAAGAAACAGGAAAAAAGATTTACACAATTCTGCAACTTCGACTTCATCCATCCATTATCAAATTACGCGAAGAAGTTTTGGCGGGCGATCCCACTAAAATATACGATGTTGATCTTACATACATCACTTCCCGTGGCAAATGGTATCACCATAGTTGGAAGGGAGAAGAACAAAAGTCGGGTGGAATTGCAACCAACATCGGGATTCACTTTTTTGATATGTTGTTGTGGATCTTTGGAGAAGTTAAAGAGACAAAACTGGAGAAGTATGAACTTGATCATGCTTCGGGGTATATAAAACTGGCTAAAGCAAATGTGCATTGGTCTCTAAGCATAAATGAGGAGCATTTACCAGAATCTATAAAGGTTCAGGGTAAGAGAACTTTTCGGTCTTTGCAAATGAATGGTCGCGAAATTGAGTTTAGTGATGGATTTACAGACTTACATACGATCAGCTATCAGGAGATCTTAAAAGGCAAGGGATTTGGCTTGATGGAAGCCAGACCTTCCATCGAATTAGCTCATCATATTAGGCAATTAAAAATGTAAGTAAAATTGAGAGCAGAATGGCTAAGCGAGTTGCAATCTTGCAGTCAAATTATATCCCATGGAAAGGTTACTTTGATATAATCGGTTTGGTCGATGAATTCATTATTTATGATGAAGTACAATACACTAAAAATGATTGGCGAAACCGAAACAAAATTAAAACGCCAACAGGTATCCAATGGATAACTATACCCGTGTATCAAAGGAATCTTAAGCAGAAAATTTCCGAGACAGAGGTGAGCAATTTCAAGTGGGGAGTTAAAAATTGGAATTCCCTAAAGGCCAACTATGCCAAGGCTCCATTTTTTCGGGATTATTCATTAGTCTTAGAGAATTTTTATTGCACCTTCAGAAGCTTACTCCTTAGTGAGATAAATATCGAATTGCTTAAATTGATCTGCAATCAACTTGAAATAAAGACAGTCATTACAAATTCAGCTAATTTTATTGTAAAGGGAGATCCAACAGAGAAATTGGTAGACCTCTGTAAACAAACCGGAGCAACACAATACCTTACAGGGCCCAATGCAAAAAATTATCTTCGTGAGGATCTATTTGAAGAAGAGGGGATTGATGTAGAATGGATGGACTATACCGGGTACAAAGAGTATACCCAACTATATCCTCCTTTCGAGCATGGTGTAAGTATTGTTGATTTGTTATTTAATACGGGCCCCTCATCATGTAATTTCATGAAATGGAATAAATGATAGAATTAAGTATCGTTACTACTATGTATTACTCTCAGAACTATCTGAGAGAATTTTATAACAGAACCGTATCTGTAGTTCGCGAGTTGAATTTATCCTACGAATTCATTTTTGTAGATGATGGGTCACCGGATGACTCGTTGATAACAGCGCTTAACTTACAGAACACAGATTCGAATATCAAAATAGTGGAGCTCTCCCGCAATTATGGTCACCAGCGTGCTATCATGACAGGATTACATTACGCATCGGGTAAATACATTTTTTTGATCGATTGCGACCTTGAGGAAAGCCCAGAGCTTTTACGAGACTTTTGGAGAGAAATTACCAGCCTGACTGAAACAGATGTTGTGTATGGTGTTCAAATCAAACGAAAGGGCGGATGGTTTGAAAGGATTAGTGGTAGAATCTTTTATAAAATTCTTTCCGCGTTATCACCAGTTGATTATCCATCTGACACTCTGACTGCCCGGGTGATGACAAGAAATTATATTAATTCTATCCTCAAATTTCAGGAAAAAGAAATTGATCTATGGGGAGTCTTTGCTTTGGCTGGTTTTAATCAGCGGGCAATACCGGTTGTAAAAGGCCACAAAGGAGTGTCTACATATACATTTAAAAAGAAACTGAAAAGAGCGTTCGAAATAATTACTTCCTTTAGCCATCGACCCCTTTACCTTACTTTCATATTGGGAATTGTTTCTTTTATTGTAGCCTTAATTAACATAGGAATTATTATTTACAAAAAATATAAAGGTGTTGATGTTGAAGGATGGGCAAGCATTCTTGCCAGCATTTGGCTTGTTGGGGGAATGATTTTTTTAGTATTAGGGATATTCGGAATTTACCTCTCAAAAATGTTTTTGGAAATAAAAAACAGGCCATTAACCATTGTCCGAAATGTCTACAGTAAGTAAAGGTATTCATGTTGATAAAAAAATATTGGATTTCTATATTGAAAAAGTAAATCGTTTTGGTAACTCACCTCTTGGAGTTGGTTGGAAGGATGATCATGCGCAAAGGGTTCGCTTCGCTCAATTGGTTAAAGTAATTGAAAGCAAGAGCAGTTTTTCAATTAATGATTTAGGATGTGGGACTGGTATGTTTTATAAATACCTGATTTCTGAAAGTTATCTTCCAGATCAGTATAGCGGTTATGATATTTTAAAAGAGATGATACAATCGGCAGAGAATAATCTCCTGCCCAACCCTGCGGTTTCTTTGAGTAAAATAGATTCAGCACAGGAAATTATTCTTGCTGACTATACCGTTGCCAGTGGAATTTTCAATGTTAAGTATGAAGCAAATGAAGTGGATTGGCTAGAATATGTACTTTCTACTATAGAATCTATAAATAAAGGAAGTCGTCTCGGATTTGCTTTCAATATGCTTACCAAATACTCAGATCAAGAATTCATGCAATCTTATCTTTACTATGCCGATCCATTATTCCTTTTCGATTATTGCAAAAGAAATTTTTCCAAAAACGTAGCATTACTTCATGATTATTCTCAATATGACTTTACGATTATTGTTAGAAAACGCGAACCACGATAATTTGGAACATAGCTTTAACCTATGATTGGATTCAACAAACCTTATATTACGGGAAAGGAAATCCAATATATTCTAGAAGCCGTTCAACGTGAAAAGATATCAGGCAATGGCTACTATACTCAGCAGTGTCAAAATTTTCTGAAAAGAAGATATAATGTAAAAAAAGCATTATTAACCTCATCGTGTACAGATGCTCTTGAAATGGCTGCGCTTCTTATTAATGCTGGGCCCGAGGACGAGATCATAATGCCTTCTTACACATTTGTATCAACCGCCAATGCCTTTGCACTCAGAGGCGCCACAATTGTATTTGCAGACAGCTCAGCTGAGAGTCCGAATATAGATGTCGAAAAACTGGAGAGCTTAATTACCAAGAGAACCAAAGCAATCGTGGTTGTTCATTACGCTGGGTTTAGTTGTGATCTGGATAAGGTATTGGATATCGCAAGGAAGCATTCGCTTTATATCATTGAAGATGCAGCCCAGGCTATTGAGTCAACTTACAAGAATCGACCTTTGGGGTCCATTGGTCACCTCGCTTGTTTCTCTTTTCACGAAACTAAGAATATAATTTCTGGTGAAGGTGGTGCGCTCTTGATTAATGATTCATCTTTTGCTGAAAGAGCTGAAATAATCTGGGAAAAGGGCACTAATCGTTCAGCATTTTCAAGAGGTGAAGTGAGTAAATATGAATGGATTGATCTCGGTTCTTCCTTTTTGCCATCTGAAATTACAGCCGCCTTTCTTTATGCCCAATTAGAGAATATTGAGCGGATTCAAAGTAAAAGACATGCGCTTTGGGATTCATACCAAAGGAATCTTCAGGTACTTGAAAATGAAAGCTTGATCAGGCTACCGGAAGTCCCATCCTATTGCAGTCACAATGCGCACATGTTTTACCTGGTTTGCAGGACTTCGGATGAAAGGGATCGATTATTGGAGCACCTAAACAGAATGGATATTAATGCAATTTTCCACTATCTACCCTTACACAAAAGCGTTTTTTATGCGACTAAATATTTAGGCAAAGAACTTAGCATGTGTGACCATTATGCGAGCTGCCTTATAAGATTACCATTCTATTTTGAATTAGATATTGAAACGGTTGAATTAATTTCTAAGGCAGTCTTTAGTTTTTATAAAAAATAGGAGTCTTGTGCTCTGCGAACTATCTCATTATGTAAAAGTTAATTTCTATTTTTGAATTTAAATATGAAAGGAATCATTTTAGCAGGCGGATCAGGAACTCGTTTGTATCCATTGACAAAATCTGTTTCGAAGCAGATCTTGCCAATCTACGACAAGCCTATGATTTATTACCCACTTTCTGTGTTGATGTTGGCTGATATCCGTGAGATACTTATTATTTCTACACCGCAGGACTTGCCATTGTTTCAGAATTTATTGGGTGATGGATCTCATATTGGGCTTAGACTTGAATACAGAGAACAGCCTGCGCCTGATGGGCTGGCTCAGGCATTTTTAATTGGAGAGACTTTTCTTAAAGGAGATTCGGCATGTCTAGTCCTTGGTGATAATATTTTCTATGGATATGGTTTCTCTGGTTTGTTGGAAGAGGCAGGAAAAATCCAAAATGGGGCTACTGTATTCGGATATTATGTAAACGATCCGGAGCGTTATGGGGTGGTTGAATTTGACGATAATGACCAGGTTATTTCTATTGAGGAAAAACCCAAGCAACCCAAATCAAATTATGCAGTAACGGGATTGTATTTTTATGACAATACGGTGGTGGAAAAAGCGAAGCAGGTTAAGCCCTCACCCCGGGGGGAACTTGAAATAACAGATCTGAATAGAATTTACCTTGAAGAAAAATCCCTAACGGTAAAATTATTAGGCAGAGGCATGGCCTGGTTGGATACTGGAACCCATCAATCCATGCTGCAAGCTTCTAATTTTGTTGAGTCCATTGAAGAGCGTCAAGGGTTGAAAGTTGCCTGTCTTGAAGAAATAGCTTTCCGCAAAGGTTATATCTCAAAAGAACAATTGGCCGAATTGGCAAAACCGTTACTGAAAAATCAATATGGTCAATACCTTATGAAAATAATGAATGAAAGAATAAAAAAGAGATCAGGCGAATGAAAATAACAGCTACTGAATTTGATGATCTTTTTGTTCTGGAGCCAGCATTAATAGAAGATGAAAGAGGGTATTTCATGGAGTCATATAGCCGAAAGACACTTAAAGAACATGGGATTGACATTAATTTTGTTCAGGATAATCAGTCAAGATCAAAAAAAGGTGTTTTACGTGGTCTCCATTTTCAAAAGGCACCATATGCTCAGACAAAACTGATTCGGGTTTTATCAGGAGCTATCCTGGATATAGTTGTGGATTTAAGGAAAGAAAAAGCAACTTTTGGAAAGCATTTCAATGTTGAACTTACGGCAGAGAATAAAAGACAGCTGTTAGTTCCTAAAGGATTTGCTCACGGATTTTTAGTATTAAGCGAATATGCGGAGGTGTTTTATAAGACGGATGAGTTTTATAATCGCCAAGCAGATGGAGGTATTAATTTTAAGGATCCTTCACTGGAACTAACAGATCTTTTGAATGAAAATTTAACACTTTCTGAAAAGGATAAAAATCTCCCATTATTGTCTCAAGCCAGTTTTAACTTTTAATACTTCGTTAATGAAAACATTCCTCGTAACCGGTGGAGCAGGATTTATCGGATCGAACTTCATACCCTATTTCATAGGTAGGCATACAGACTATAAGATTGTTAACTTGGATGCGCTTACCTATGCAGGCAATTTGGAGAACCTGAAAGAGGTGGAGAAAAACCCAAATTACGATTTTGTTAAGGGTGATATCTGCGATCGCGCCTTAGTTGAATCCTTATTTAAAGAATATAATTTCAATGGCGTGATTCACTTTGCAGCCGAATCGCATGTTGATAATTCAATTTCTGGACCGGAAGCTTTTATAAAAACCAACATTAACGGAACCTTTACTTTGCTGGATGTGGCGCGAAAGAGTTGGATGAATGCTCCCTTTGAATTTTTAGCTGGAAGAGAAACGAATCGGTTTTTACATGTTTCTACCGATGAAGTATACGGCACATTAGGTAAGGAAGGTTTCTTTAGAGAGACTACTGCGTATGCCCCTAATAGCCCTTATTCTGCCTCCAAGGCGAGCAGCGATTTACTGGTAAGAAGTTATTTTCATACGTATGGATTAAATGTGGTTACCACGAATTGTTCCAATAACTATGGCCCTAAACAGCATAACGAGAAATTGATTCCAACCATTATACGGAAAGCAATAAGTGGCCAACCCATACCCATTTATGGTGATGGCATGAATGTAAGAGACTGGTTGTATGTATTAGATCACGCAAAGGGGATTGACCTCGTATTTCACAAAGGAAGTGGTGGCGAGACTTATAATATTGGCGGTAGGAATGAACGTACCAATAATAAGATTGTAAGTACCATTTGTGAAATATTGGATAGAAGGAAACCTCTTGCCGGGGGCAAATCCTATAAGCAGCAAATCACCTATGTAAAGGACCGGGCGGGCCATGACAGGCGGTATGCTATCGATGCCTCCAAAATTGAAAGAGAATTGGGGTGGAGGGCAGAAGAAAACTTTGAAAGTGGAATTTTGAAGACGATTGATTGGTATTTAGAACTTCTTTAGGTTAAAGCCTTATTCTTTTATCTTTGCTGCTCTAAATACTGTATCTGAAGTGAAAAAAGCCTTAATAACCGGAATCACTGGCCAGGATGGCGCGTACTTAGCTGAACTATTACTCGAAAAGGACTATGAGGTGCATGGTTTGAAGCGGAGAAGTTCTTTATTTAACACTGACCGAATAGATCATCTTTATCAGGATCCTCATGAAACTAATGTAAAGCTTAAGCTTCATTACGGAGATTTATCAGATAGTGGCAATTTGATTCGGATTGTTCAGGAAGTGCAACCGGATGAAATATACAATCTGGGTGCCATGTCGCATGTAAAAGTAAGTTTCGATACTCCGGAATACACCGCAGATGTTGATGGAGTTGGGACTTTACGTTTATTGGAAGCAATCCGCATTCTTGGACTTGAAAAGAAGACAAGATTCTATCAAGCATCTACCTCCGAACTTTACGGCTTGGTTCAAGAAGTTCCTCAAACCGAAAAGACTCCCTTTTACCCAAGATCACCGTATGCAGTAGCTAAACTATATAGCTATTGGATTACCGTTAACTATAGGGAAGCTTACAATCTTTATGCTTGTAATGGAATTTTGTTTAACCATGAATCTCCTTTGCGGGGAGAAACATTTGTGACGCGTAAAATTACCCGTGCTGCTTGCCGCATTGCCTTAGGATTGCAGCAAACTATGTTCATGGGCAATATTGATGCCAAGCGAGATTGGGGCCACGCAAAAGATTATGTGGAGGCGATGTGGTTGATGCTCCAACAGAATGTGGCTGAGGATTTTGTTATAGCAACCGGAGTAACCACCACTGTAAGAGAATTTATCATCAAAGCATTTAAACAGCTTGGTATTACGCTCCAATTTTCAGGCGAAGGCTTAAACGAAGTTGCGGTTGTCGTAAAATCTGAGAATCCTGACTTTAAAGTGAAAGCAGGTCAAGAAGTAGTTAAGATTGACCCTAAGTATTTTCGTCCAACGGAAGTTGAGTTACTGATCGGGGATCCGGCTAAGGCCAAATCAAAGTTGGGATGGAAACCGAAATATGATTTGAATGCCTTGGTGAAAGAAATGGTAGCGAGTGATTTGGAACTGTTCAAAAGAGATCATTACTTGAAAGAAGGCGGCCACAAGATTTTTCAATATCACGAATGATGGAAAAATCATCCAAAGTATATGTAGCAGGCCATCGGGGCATGGTCGGTTCGGCCATTGTCAGAAAGCTTCAAGCTGCGGGGTATACTAATCTGGTTCTGCGAACTTCATCGGAACTTGACTTAAGGAATCAAAGTCAGGTTGAGAATTTTTTCGCTCTTGAAAAACCTGAATATGTATTTCTCGCTGCCGCCAAGGTGGGTGGAATCATGGCAAATAATACCTACCGCGCGGATTTTCTTTATGAAAATCTGATGATCGAGAGTAATGTCATTCATCAGAGTTATGTTCATAAGGTTAAGAAATTACTTTTTTTAGGATCTTCCTGTATTTATCCTAAGTTAGCTCTGCAGCCATTGAGGGAAGAAGCTCTGCTCTCAGGATACCTGGAAGAGACTAACGAGCCCTATGCTATTGCAAAAATTGCCGGAATCAAGCTATGTGAAAATTATCGCAGACAATATGGTTGTGACTTCATCAGTGCAATGCCAACTAATCTTTATGGGCCGAATGATAATTATGATTTAAATAATTCGCATGTGATTCCAGCTCTCATCAAAAAATTTCTCATGGCATCAGAAAAGGGAGAATCATCCGTTGAAGTATGGGGCTCAGGTAAGCCGCTACGCGAATTTATGCATGTGGATGACCTTGGTGATGCCAGTTTATTTCTAATGAAAAATTATTCAGGCCTTGAATTTGTTAATGTGGGAGTAGGTGTTGATCTGTCAATAGCTGAATTAGCAAGCTTGATTAAGGAAAAAACTGGGTACAGAGGTGAAGTGATATTTGATACTTCAAAACCGGACGGAACTCCGAGAAAACTAATGGATGTTTCTAAATTAACTTCGCTCGGTTGGCGGCCTTCAATATCGCTGGACAATGGCTTAAGAAGTGTAATCAATTCACTGTTGGTGACAAAGGAATATCGGGTAAAATAGTTATGGTTGCCCCAATCGCTTTGTTTGTTTATAATCGACCTGACCATACCAGAAAAACAATAGAAGCACTTTCGAAAAATGAACTTGCATCAGAATCAAAGTTAATTATTTTTTCTGATGGTCCGAAAGATGATAGAGAAGCCTTACTGGTTAAGCAAGTACGCGAATACATTGACTCGGTGAGGGGATTTGAATCGGTAAGAATGATAAAGCGTGAGTCTAATAAAGGGCTAGCCAATTCTATCATCTCAGGCGTAACATCTACATTATCTGACTATGATAGAGTAATAGTGCTTGAAGACGACATGGTTACTTCACCCCAATTTCTAAAGTACATGAACAATTCACTGGATTTGTATGAAAATGATGAAGCGGTGATATCTATTCATGGCTATATCTATCCGGTGAAGAAATCACTACCGGATTATTTTTTCCTGAAGGGTGCTGATTGTTGGGGATGGGCCACCTGGAGAAGGGGTTGGAAAATATTCAACCCTGATGGAAAGTCATTGTACGAAAAATTAAAGAGAAAGGGCTTACTTAATGAATTTGATTTTGAAGGTGCCTATCCCTACACTAAAATGCTTTTAAATCAGATAGCCGGAAAGAATAACTCGTGGGCAATTCGCTGGTATGCCTCAGCATTTATTAATGAAAAACTCACTTTATACCCGGGTAAATCGTATGTTCAAAATATCGGTAACGATGCCAGCGGTACTCACAGCAGAGCAACCAATCAATTTGAAATTGATAAACTGAATATTAAAGTTCCGTTAAGCAGAATTAACATCAAGGAAGATCTTTATGCGCGCAGAGTTATCATCGCATACTTCCAAAGTACTATTAGAAATCCCATTCAAAAGTTCCTAGACACGCTATTGTCTTTATTACGGAGATGAAAAGCATCATTAAAGACATTCTACCTCCTGCACTGCTTAGGTTGATAGCTAGAAGCCCATTGCGTAGATACGGTTGGTTCGGAGATTACTCAAGCTGGCAAGCTGCTCAGCAGCAAGCAACAGGCTACGACTCAGCAATTATTCTCGAACGCGTTAAAGATTCGTTGCTAAAGGTCAAAAGTGGAGAAGCCCCCTACGAGCGAGATTCCGTATTGTTTGATCACATTGAGTATGATTGGCCAGTGTTGGCTGGTTTGTTGTGGGTTGCTGCGCAGCACAAAGGTCGGTTGAGTGTGCTCGATTTTGGTGGTTCCCTAGGAAGCTCCTTTTTTCAAAACACAAAATTCCTTTCTGCATTGAACGCAGTGGAATGGTCAGTGGTTGAGCAACCTCAATTCGTAAAGGCTGGGGTTCGCCACTTTCAAGACAACCAACTACGTTTCTTCTCTACCTGCGAACAGTGTATGACAGAACGCGAACCCAATGTGATACTTCTATCGAGTGTCATATCTTATGTTGAAAAGCCTTATGAGCTATTGGAGTATCTTTCGTCACTTCAAGTCGAATATTTGATAATTGACAGAGTACCGGTAATTATGGGGGAAAGAGATCAAATTAAATTGCAAAAAGTGAATCCAAAGGTTTATCCAGCCAGTTACCCTGCCTGGCTTTTTAGTAAGTCCGAATTTATTGGAAGGATTGAACAATTATTTGAGGTATCTGAAACTTATGAATGTCAGATCTCTTTGGATTTATCAATGGATTTTATTGGTTTAATACTTAAGCGCAATAGATCTAAAAGATAAAAAAATGAGAATCATAAGAGAAATTTTGGAGAAGCAAAAATTTTATCCAGGAATAATAGGAGTATTTGTTAATCCCTTTTTTTTTGCAAGACGTGAATTGGCAAAAAACATAGGTAAGTCTTCGGATTTTTTAAGAGGAAAATTATTAGACGTAGGGTGTGGTCGAAAACCTTACAAGAGAATTTTGAGAAACGTAACGGAATACATCGGTATGGACATTGAAAATCCAGGGCATGATCATTCGGAAGAAGATATTGATGTTTTTTATGACGGTAAGACATTCCCATTCCCAGATAACCACTTCGATTCTGTTTTGACAAATCAAGTATTTGAACATGTTTTTAATCCAACGGAGTTCCTTTCAGAAATAAATAGAGTTTTAAAGCCAAATGGCCATCTGCTTTTAACCGTTCCTTTTATTTGGGATGAACACGAACAACCATACGATTATGGACGGTACACCTCCTTCGGAATAAAACACATCTTGGAAATAAATAAGTTTCAGATTCTCAAGCAATACAAAAGCGGTACAGGAATTCAAGCTTTGGTTCAACTCCTTAACCTATATATATATAAGAAATTTTATTCAAAGCATAGAGCCCTAAATTATTTGTTGACCGGAGTATTTATTTCACCATTCAATCTATTTGGTCTTCTCCTTTCATTAGTCAAAGGGAAAGAAGCGGATCTTTATCTCGACAATGTGGTACTGGCAATCAAAAAATAGGTAGCATTTTAACGATTAAACTT
Source organism: Cyclobacteriaceae bacterium (assembly GCA_044229915.1). GTDB lineage: Bacteria > Bacteroidota > Bacteroidia > Cytophagales > Cyclobacteriaceae > ELB16-189. The sequence goes on along the minus strand of JBGASB010000010.1, from coordinate 95,311 downwards.
TCCAATTTCAAAAACTCTAATATGAATGATAAAAAACGAAGGGATAGCTCAAACATATGGAGCTCTTTGATTAAACGCAACAGTTTCTAAATTTCAATAAATATAAACTGATTTCATTTCTAAATGCCCTATAATTATTGCACGCTATTCGATTCTTTTTATCTCTCTCGTGGATTGGCACTCTATTATTCGTTGAAGGATACTACCCCCGATTTCAGACTCTACGTGTTTCCATTCGACACAAAGGCAGCGAGTGTCTTGCAAGCGATGAAGCTGGAAAATTTAGTGGTTGTGGAGCAAGACAAGTTTGAAAATGACGAACTACGAAAAATCAAAACAGAACGAACGCGGGGCGAATATTGCTGGACATGCACTCCGGTAATCATCGATTTCTGTATACAAAATTTCAATCTTTCTCAATGTACCTACCTGGATGCTGATCTCATTTTCTTTTCTTCCGCAAACAAACTGATCGATGAAATGGGTACCTGTTCAGTGTTAATCACAGATCATCGATACACACCAAAGTACGATCAATCCAAAACCAGTGGCAAATACTGTGTTCAATTTGTTTCCTTTAAAAATGATGGAGCTGGCTTGAAAGTATTGAATTGGTGGAAGGATGCTTGTATCGAGTGGTGTTTTGACCGCTATGAAGATGGTAAATTTGGGGATCAAAAATATTTAGATGACTGGCCAAAGAAGTTCGCAGGAATTTATGATCTGCCGAACGAAGGAGCAGGGCTTGCGCCCTGGAACATCCAACAATATGAAATAGTGCGAAGCAATGGGCCTCTTCGAGTTCGTAATATGGCCACCTCTCAGGATTGGGAAGTAATATTTTATCATTTTCATTGGCTACGATTCTTAAGTGAGAAAAAAGTTGACATGGGTACTTATACGCTTAACCCGGAGACTAAGGAGGTATTTTACCATCCGTATATAAAGAGGCTGGCTGCAATTCATGATGAACTTGAGCGTTATGGGGTTGATCTACCTATTCATAAGTATTCCACAAAAAGTGGATTGCCAATTCCTTTACATAAACTGGCAAGACGAATTCTAGGCGTTTACAATATTTATGAATGGAAGGAGTGACGTCAACACCATAATGATTATTTTGCTTCCCAATTATTATATAGCTTATGGCGAAACTCATTGATCTGAAGACTTTCACGGATTCCCGCGGTAATCTAACCGTAATCGAACGCACCATTCCATTTGACATTAAACGCATATTTTATATCTATGGGGTAGATAGCTCCATTCGTGGGGGCCACAGGCATCACAAGACCTTTCAGGCAGCGATATGCTTGAAAGGCAACTGCCGCATCATCAACTATGATGGTGTTCACAGTCGACAGGATTTTCTCCTTGAACGTCCCGACCAATGTTTGATTATAGAGCCGACTGACTGGCATCAAATGGATCAGTTCTCCCCGGATGCTATTTTAATGGTACTTGCCTCGGAATACTTTTCGCAGGAAGATTATATCTATGAACCTTATTCAAAATGATTGAGTACGAGAACTTGCGAAAGTTGAATCAGGAGTTTGTTCTGCAGTATCGCGAGAAATTCGAAGAAGTTTTGAATAGCGGTTGGTTTATCCTTGGCCAGCAAGTAAAGCAATTTGAAAATGATTTTGCCAATTACTGCGGTACAAATCATTGCGTAGGTGTAGCTAATGGTTTAGATGCACTCATACTCTCTCTAAGGGCATTTAATTTCAAACCTGACGGTGAGGTAATTGTTCCCTCAAATACCTATATAGCAACTATTCTTTCCATCCTAAATTGCGGTCTTAAACCCGTCCTTGTTGAGCCGAATATTTTCACATACAATATTGACCCTAAATGCATCGAGGAATCAATTACCAAGAGCACGGTAGCCATTATGGTGGTCCATTTATATGGAAAATGTTGCGAGATGGATACTATATGTTCAATTGCAAAAAAGCATGACCTGAAAATAGTAGAAGACTGTGCTCAGGCACATGGCGCAATGTTTAAAAATAGAAAGTCTGGGAACTTTGGGGACTTTTCGGCTTTCAGTTTTTATCCCACTAAAAATCTGGGTGCACTAGGAGATGGAGGGAGTCTGAATACTAATTCTAACGAATTAGCAACTATTGCGAGAAAACTTCGCAACTACGGCTCTGAAAAGAAGTATTATAATGACATTATTGGTGTCAATTCGCGATTGGATGAGTTGCAAGCAGCTTTCTTGTCAGTTAAGCTAAAACATCTTGATAATATTAATACGCACAAAAGAAAATTAGCCTCCTTGTACCAGGCTAACCTGAAGGAAGATTTTATCAAGCCCCACGTGCATAACGACTATTTTGACGTGTTTCACATTTACAATGTACGGCACCCGAGACGCGATGAGTTAAAGTCATATTTACTGAAAAACAATGTTGGAACAGAAATACATTATCCGGTAGCACCCCATAAGCAGTTGGCGATGCGAGGAATTTTAGATTCCGGTCGATTTTCAATTTCAGAGGAAATCCATGAAACAACTCTCAGCTTACCCATTTCTTTCTTCCACACAGAAGATGATATATTTAAGGTTATTGAAATAATGAACAAATTTTAATCATATAGTAAATCCCGTGTAAAGAGATTTAGAAGTATGAATGAATCACGATGCATAAGTGTGTACAGTCCATAATTACTCCACCATACAGGTTGTAATACTCAATATTATCGAACATTCTTTTGTTTAGCGACTGATTTGCAGAACTTCATTGTATAATTTGGATCACATGACACACCTATCGTCAAAACGCACGTTAATATTTTTGCTAGTGATTTTGGCAATAGGCCTTACCCTGCGACTTTACAGGATCGATAGGCAAGGCCTTTGGTACGATGAACTTCACTCCATTATCCCAACAAGTCCCACCAATTCATTAGTATCGGTTATTGAGTATTGCAAAGATGATCAACCCCCCGCCTTCTTCTTAATGCTTTACTTTTGGTACAATGTGTTCCCTTACAATGAGGCCAGTGGCAAAGTTCTTTGCGCTATTATTGGTGTGCTGGGAATTGTAAGCATGTACTTTCTTGGGAAAGAAGTGGGTGGAAGAAATGTTGGACTTGCCGTATCCTTTCTGACAGCAGGCAACATTTTTCATGTGTATTATTCGCAGGAACTAAGGTTTTATGGGTTACTGTTTCTGATGACATGTCTCTCATTCTTATTTTTTATCCGATTTATCAAATTGCCTATTATAAGGAATCAACTAATTTTTTCAATAACTACTGCCCTTCTTCTTTATACCCATTATTTTGGATTAGTTGTGATTTTGACGCAGGCAATCATTTTTATGATCATTGGTTTAGTCAATAGAAGAGGTGTTAAATTCTTCTTGAAAGGATTGGCTTGTGCTGCTTTCGTATTGCTGGCATTTCTGCCCTGGATTCCAATTATCATGAATGACCTTCAAATTAAATCATTCTGGATTGAGGATCCGGGTCCACTTTTCATTATTGATTACTTTCGTTCCTACTTTAGTGGTTGGTGGGGGCTCTCTTTTAAGTACATATTAAACGGGACATTGTTTCTGGTGTTATTGTATTACTTCTGGACGCTTGCATATAGAGCGAAGAAAAAACAAAGCATCGAAATTGATCATTTTGTACTTATTGGTTGGGGAGTCCTAACTCTCTTGATTCCTTACTTGTACACAGTTTATAGGATGCCTATGCTTGTCGATCGCTACACGATTATCACATTACCAGTTATTTTATTAATGATTGCAATAGGCTGGGTTTACATAAAAAACGTATATATTAAAATATTGATTATTTTAATTTTTGTTATTAGTGATTTTCGAGTACACTATAGATATTATACAAAATATAAAAAGTCTGAATGGCGGGAATTAGCTTTTCAAATCATTCAGGAAAACAAGAATTCCTATCCAGTTTTATCTCAGTACCCTTGGCATTTCAACTATTTTTTTAAAAAATTCAATGCCGGCTTCGAAGTACAGCATATGCTAAATCTCAGTGAACCTAATTGGGTTAAAAACAAGGAAAAGATTTGGATAATACAACCTCAGGAACACACGTATGGAGGCCAACTTGAAATGTTAAATGCAAGTTTTCAATTAGAGAAGGAGTTAAAGTACCCTAACACCAACGCCAATGCTGTTCTGTATACAAGGAAGCAACCTTGACAAAGAGTAAGTACGAAATGAAATCTTTTTTGTCTTCGAAGGGTCAAGCGCAAAGCACCTAGGCTGGCCTTTTTGGGAAATGTACGAAATGTGTTTGTGTGACATCTGTTCGAAGTCATTAAAATTGGGCTACCCCCTAAGGGGAGATCTATACTGTGGAAATCAACTTATTAAGCTAAGTAACAGATCTTAACTTACCCGTTTCTTTTTTCCACACAGTTTAATGGTTATTTTTGCGGATTATTATTCAAGAGAAATGGCAAAAAAACCTGACTGTATTAATCGTCTTATTCATGTCAGCCATCATGTGGAAGAGCCCATCTTAAATACTAAAATACATAATACAACATTAAGTTTACCGATTTCATTCTTTCATTCAGAAACAGACTTAATTCAGGTTGTTGAAGCCCTCAATAAATTTTAAAGACAGTGTGAAACGAGTTCTTACTTCCTTGTTTAAAACTCAGAGTTTCAAAAACACTGCATGGAATTTGGCAGGCACTGTTATTTATCCCGTGATGGTTCTTCTTTGCACACCCTTCTTTATTAACAGACTGGGGCCGGATCAATATGGCATCTGGATGTTGATCATAACTACCACTCAACTGATGAGTGTATTAAACTTTGGACTTGGAGACGCAAACATTAAGTTTATATCAAAATACATCGCATTGAGGGATTTTGCTTCGATCCGTAAAACCGTTACAGCTACGTTTACTTTGGCGCTTATTATTGTTCTCCTGTCATTTTGCTTAGGCCTTGTGCTTGCCTACTTAATTCAGTATCATGATTGGTTCAATCTGCCAAATAGTTATAAAGCGGTTGGAGTTCAAAGCGTTCGTTATGCATTTGTTTTATTTGGCCTTAAGTTTCTTGAAATTATCGTTTTATCAATATTCCAGGGTTGTGAACGCTATGATCGTTCATCTATGTTCTCCTTACTATCAAGAATTGTTGTTCTCCTTGCCAATGTAGTTTGGGTTTATAACGGAGCGAGTCTGATTGAGGTCTTTATAAGCTCAGTATGTTTTCAGTTATTGTTTTTGTTCATCGAAATTTATTTTGTAAGCAGGAGTTTTTCTTATTTGTCTTTTCGCCCTTCAATCGAAACTTCCGTCATCAAGGAAATTTTTGGATTTAGTTTATGGACCTGGCTACAGTCATTGATGGCAATAGTTACCACTCAACTTGATAAATTTTTAGTTGTATATTTTTCTGGCGTTCACACATTATCCTATTACTCTTTAGGGTCAATGATTACTACGCAGTTACACTCTATTTTTTCTTCTGCTAGTGGCTGGATATTCCCAGTGGTTTCCAAAAAAGATGCATTGAATGAACCTTTGAAAAAGTTGTTTTTTGATGCTCAGACAATTTTACTGGGCACAGGGTTTACCGCAATTTTTGTGTTCTTGCTTTTGGAAGAGCCAATTCTGAAAATGTGGCTTGGCAATCAAACCTATGAGAATTCAATCGAATATATTCGGTTATTTGTATTTTATAATTTGTTTCTAGTTGTAAACATTATGCCCTATTACTTTTTGAATGGTACAGGGCATGTAAAGTATAATACACTTTCTGAATTCGTAACGAAAATATTGAATATAGGAGGAATGCTTATAATGGCTAATTATTTAGGTATTGAAGGCCTTATCTGGGGTTTGATTTTATCCATGGTTATTGCATCCCCAATAAAGACAAGTTTCACAAATGTTTTTGCGTTGAGGATCAAAAATGTAGGTTGGGGATTGGAGTCAATTGTATGCCCGTCTTTGTTGGTTTTATGTTTTCTTATTGATAACCCATTTATGATTGGATTTCTTATCCTTTTATTTCTTTTTGTTTTTTTCAAGGTTTATTTGGTCAACAGTTCATTGATAAAATTGATCGTATGAATAAGAGTCTTTCGCCATTAGTTTCAATAATCACAGTTGTTTATAATGCGGAAGCTTATATAAAAAAGACAATTGAAAGTGTATTGTCGCAAACCTATCGAAATATTGACTATATAATTGTTGATGGAGGATCGAATGATAGGACCATTGAAATTGTTGAATCGTTTGGAGATCGCATCACCTGGATAAGTGAGAAGGATAATGGTATATATGATGCAATGAATAAAGGATTAAAGCTGGCTAAAGGTGAGTGGACAAATTTTTTGAATGGTGGTGATTATTTTTATGATCAACTGGTGCTTGATAAGATATTCACAATGCGTGATTTAGAGAAATATAATTTTATCTATGGGGATTCAATTAATGTACGTGGAGAAATGCAACAATATATATCGGCCACTTCAATAAGCAGATCGTCTTTAAGATATTCATTGGGATTGTGCCATCAAGCTGTATTTGTCAGAAAGGAATTTGCGATTTACTATGATTTAAGATTTAAATATAAAGCTGAATACAATTGGATAATTAATATTGTCTATAGTATACCTGAATCCAGTATACTTCATAAAGAATTTCCAGTAGTATATTATGCCTTAGGTGGGTTCTCTGAAAAAGGCTTGCTTAACAATCTTAAAGAATTCATAATTCTTACCTACAACAGATTTGGGATCTTGCAAGTAATCAGAAACTCACCTATCTATCTGCGGGTTTTTCTTAGGGCTGTTAAATATAAAAGTTTAGGATATGCACTTTAATAAATTTCCATGGGTCAAAGATGCAATACGTAAATCGTTCAGGTCTGTTGGGCTAGATTTAATTCGTTATAATTTTCATAATTCTGAAGATGCTCTTCTGAAGAAGATACTATTTCAATTTCAGATTGACTTAGTAATTGATGTTGGCGCCAATGTTGGGCAGTATGGTTCTCTATTACGCGATTTAGGTTATAAAAATCAAATTTATTCTTTTGAGCCAATTGGCGAAGTGTTTAAGAAACTTCAACTAAGAGCAGCGAAAGATTATAAGTGGGAGGTATTTAACTTTGGCGTTGGATTGAAGAATGAAACACTATTTATAAATGTATCAGAGAATTTTGTGAGCAGTTCTTTACTACAGATTACGGATGCCAGCACAGCGGCAAAGTCCGATACAAAATTTACTCGACAAGAAAAGATTACGATTATTACTCTGGATTCATTTTTTAAGGAGAATATAATTAAGAACATGAAAAATGTTTTTTTAAAAATTGATGTTCAAGGATATGAAAAGCAGGTATTAGATGGCTCATTAGTTACATTGAAAAATATTTCTGTTATACAAATTGAGTTATCTCTTGTTAAATTATATGAGGGATCCCTCTTATACAAGGAGTTAATCTCTATATTGGAGGACCTTGGATTTTATTTGTATACAATTATTCCAGGATTCCGAAATCCTCAAACTGGCCAATTGCTGCAGGCAGATGGAGTATTTGTAAATAAACATTTAGCTATTAAACGATAGAGGTTTAATATTGATATCAAGGAATGAATTTCACCTTAAATATTTCTTCATCAAATAAATAATCACCTTGTATACTAGAAGCAGAAAGATAATCCTTGTCATTTTTCTTTTTTGCGTGGCGTTGTTTCCATATATCTTGCTTTTATGGCAGGAATCTTTGCCAATCTTCGACTTTAAATTGAACTGGATGTTATATCCGGTCCTACTATTGGGTATAGGTTTTGTAATCTTTGTCCGAAAAAGAATACCTCAAACCACTTATCTTCTTTGCCTGTTCACTCTGTTTTATTTATTGTTAACAGTAATTAGAGGTGAATCGCCTGAAACGGTGTTTCGTCTTTTTAGTGCGGTCTTACCCTTTACGTTTATAGACTACTTCTATAAGGAACCTATTTCGAATAGACAAGTTAAACTATTTTGGATTGTTTATTGCAGTTGTTTTTCTATTCCTGTCTACTATGCCTACCTCCAATACACAGGCGAGATGCCTTACTATGACTATGACAGTTTAGGGGTTGGCGGTCGAATTTCGGGTGGCTACAATAAACCCATGAATTTTATAGCTTGTTTGTTCCCGATTTATATTACCAGTTTTTACTTTATTAAGGTTCAGGGAAACAAAATATTAGGCTACTCCCTCATATTTTCTATCTATGCATTCTTGGTAGTTGTTGGTCATCGAACGTCTTTAGCGGCATTCCTGATTATATTTGTTTCATCTTTTTTTAGTCGGACAACAGTTAAAATCATTTACAATTACTACAAGAATTTCTTAAACTTTTTCATAGGAGTATTCTCATTCTTGATGTTCTATTTCTTTTATTATTCCTTTGGAATTGTGGAAGTGAGAGCGTTGCGAGGAAGAATTGAAATGTGGACGGCACATGCGGAGACTTTTTTTAGTGGAAATTTATTCAGCAAATTATTCGGCTACCAAAAGATATTAGCTGATCCTAAATTTGCATATGAACCGCTTGTTGGTCCTCTGGCAATGGAAGAGGCGCACAATAATTCCTTTAGGACTATTATTTTCTTTGGAGTTGTGGGTTATTTCTTCTATAGCCTTTTCATGCGATGGCTGATAATTCGGGTATACCACTCTACTGAAGATGGGAATGTTCGCTTTATACGTTTCTCATGTTTTACGTATTTATTGCTATACATGATTACCAATGAACCTGCATACTATGGCGGTTATTTGTATCCGATATTAGTATGTATTTTGCCAGTTTTTGTGTTAAATGGTAAAGGGGAAATGAGTGACAACTTGTTGGTATTTAAAACTAACAAATGAGAAGAATGCGTTTATATTACAATGCAAGTAAGTTTATTCTGGCAGGAATATTCTTACTAACTTTCTTTTCGATTCGCATTACCAACATCCTCATTATTCTTTATGTCTTCAATTGGCTTTTGGGCAATTCCTATAAAGCATGGAGTTGGCAAAAGAGGGACTGGCTACTCCTATTGATTATTTCACCTTGGATACTTGAACTAGTGAGTGTCCTCTACAGCACTCATATGGTAATTGGCCTCCATCAGGTTGAGAAGCGGTTAGCTTTGTTAGTTATTCCTGTTATCACACTTCACTCTGCGAGCAACGCAGTGAATGAAAGAGAAACCGTATTCAAAATTGCAACAACTTGCACCGTGCTGGTGACCTTGTACTGTCTGTTAGTTGCCTCCTATAACGTCTTATTTTACTCTACTAAAATGGCTTATTGGGAGGACTTTACACAACCCATAATATTTGCACCGGTCTACATGTCCTTAATGATAAATATTGTGTCCACATGGATTATTAATAAATTAATATATGCATGGAATTCAATGTTACCAAGTCGGAAGATATTTTACCTGAGTTTGATCGCTTACTTTGGTGTCATCACATTTTTCTTAGCCTCTAAACTCCATGGTGTGATTTTCATTGCGATGGTAATTATGGGTGTTTTTTTAATCTATCGTAGACATATGGTCACCTGGACAACATCGTTACTAATCGTTGCACTACTGTTCGCTATAGGATTTTCGGTGTCCAAAAGTGAGATCAAGGAGCGATTTGCGCATATAGACAATATTGTTATACCAAACTTCGATGCTTCTGATGTGGAGTTCAACGAACTAACACTCAGACTCACGATTTTTAAATGCGCAACTTACATCATTAAAGAGAACCCAATCTTTGGTACGGGAGTAGGGGATGTTATGGCTGACCTGGAGTCAGTATATCGCAAGGTGGACTTTAAGTTTGGCTTCAATAATGCATATGACCCTCACAACCAGTATTTGCGCGTGTGTCTTGGTACAGGTTTTGTCGGACTGGCCCTTTTTCTAACAATGCTTATCACGGTGCTAACCAGGGCTTTTCAAACTGGAGATTGGCTAATCGTAGGTATAATGATCATCTTCTGCACTTCATTTCTTTTTGAATCAATACTCGATCGGCACAACGGTATCATAATTTATGCATTCTTCCATTCAGTTCTTATTTTTGGAACTGACAGCAGGATAAAGGCGAATTCTGGAATCATGGAATGACCAATTCGTGTTATCTTGAATGAAGAACTTAGATTTCAAATAGATATGCAAGTAAAGAAGCGCATCGAATTGCTATTTACAAATGAATAATCTCATCCCCAAGTCGAACATAGCAGGCGTACTCATTTCAAAGCATGACCTGACCGAAACGCTAAAGCTATTCTGTAACTTTATTGACAATAATGAGAAGAGGAGAATCTGTGTTACGCCTGTCAACAATATTGTTTGGGCTAATCGGGACAAGGAATTGATGACTCTGTATAACACATCGGATATGAACTTGGCGGATGGTGTCCCTGTTGTTTGGGCTTCTCGGTTCCTTAACGATCCTGTTGGTGGCAGGGTTACAGGCCTGGATGTGCTTCCAGCATTTAGCAAAATTTCGGCTAGCAGAGGGTACACTTCGTTTTACATGGGTGCTAAAGAGGGAGTTGCAAGATTATTGGCGGAGAATTTCTCTAAAATTTATTCTGGTTTAAACATTGTCGGGGTCTATAGCCCACCATTCGCTAAGAAGTTCACTGACATTGAGAACGAAAAGATAATTTCAATGATCAATAATGTAAAACCTGATATTCTATGGGTTAGCCTCACATCGCCTAAGCAAGACTTCTGGATTGCAGAGCATTTCGAACGGCTCAATGTTAGAATTGCTATCGGGGTTGGAGGTGCCTTCGAAGTTTGTTCAGGAGTGATCGATCGGGCACCTAAGTGGATGCAGCGAAATGGGCTTGAATGGTTTTATAGATTTTCAAAGGAACCGAGAAGATTATTTCGAAGATATTTTCTTGAAGCTCCTGTATTCTTTTTTCTAATCATTCAGCAGAAATTTGGCGTCCAAAGAAAACAATACATGAGACAGCATGATGTCGGTTAGCCACAGACAAAAAATTCTTTGGTGGATACTGAAAGCTTTCGTACTTAGTGTTCCGTTGTCATCATTTCTTAGTATGCGGATCCTAATATTGGCATGCATCTATGGATTATTCGCATGCAGATCAAGCCAGGTCCCACTAAAATTGTCGCGTAATGCATGGGATCTAATGTTGTTCATCGCAACTCTGATATTTGGATTAACTTATACAACTAACCTTAATGATGGGTTTCGGGTGCTGGAAACAAGTTTTTGCCTATTTGCCCTTCCATTAGTATTGGCTTTTTGTGTTCCAATGGATAAATCCAGAATAAATCAATTATTCATAATGTTTATTACAGGTCTAGCAATAGGTAGTCTTATTATGATCGGTGGTTCATTTCTTAAATTTATCGAGAATCTCGACATATCAAAGCTTACCTATTACAACCTTACGGACACGTTAGGATTTCAGCCAACCTACTATGCTTACTATCTAATACTTGCAATTTGTGGTTGCCTTTATGCGACATACTACGAATTAACAAAAGCTCCAGTTTGGTTGATGATATCGGCAACGATTTATTTTTACGTGACCTTAATTCTATCAGGCGGAGAGACCGCACTCATAAGCCTAATATTTATCTTATCATTTTTTATTCTCAAATATTTGCTTGATAAACACACCACTAGAAAAATTGTAGTGGCAGTTTTATCAGGCGTTATGCTTTTTTTGGTGTTGGCCTTGAGTTATTACAATAACCTTGACCTTCATCCTGACTTTCAAACAGATTATTGGGAGCGTGGAATATTGTGGCGCTCGGCAATAGACGCTAACCCTAACCCCATTTTCGGAGTTGGAACGGGAGATTATCGGGAAGTTTTTAATGATTATTTTGTTGCCCACAACATGGGGGATTATGCTAAAGAAAGTTTAAACTCACATAATCAATACATTCAAGTTTATTTTTCTAACGGGTTATTCGGTCTAATGTCACTATTGGTAGTTCTTTTCAGACCCTTGTACTTTTCGTTTCACGATCAAAATCCCCTCGGTATTTTACTCCTTTTTCCTTTTGCAATTTATGGAGTGACTGAGGTTTTCTTAGGAAGATATCAAGGTGTTGTGATTTTTGCCTTAGTACACCAGTTGGTCGTCCTAATGTATCAAGAACGAAAAATGAATAATTTCACACTAAGTAATTCTGATGGCAAGTTGTTTTGACAATAATGAAATTTAAGTTTCTTCAAAATGACACAAATAACCAAGGTGATGTTATTTATCGGAGACTTAGTTTTTTTAAATCTTTCGATTTTATTGAGTTTTTACCTTTTGAAGGGGCAGACAAACTTGGCTGAAGACCTCAATTTTATTTATCTTATGATATTCAGCAACCTTAGTTGGATATTCTTAGTTGCTGTTTCAAATCCATATGGAGTTACAAAAGCCTGGCCCCTTTCAAAAATTATTTTCAATCAGGCGGCTTTCGTGTTCATTCATCTTTTAATTGTAATTTCATTAGTCGTTTTTTTTAAGAAAAGTTACTCGTTTACGGAGCTATTTTTACTTTACTTGATATTCCTTCCTCTTTTCTACTTATGGAAATTTATCTTAGCGTTCATTAGGAGGATTCTTATTAGTGAGATCCAATACCGTAATTACGTTTTAGTAGGAAGGAACCGTATATCTGAGGAAATTAGGAGATATTTCTTGGTTAACAATCTGGAAGGGTATCGATTCAAAGGCTACCTGACGGCTTCAACGAACCAGGAAATATTAGAAAACATTAAGTCATTTTGTTCAGAAAATGAAATTCATGAGATCTATTATTGTTTGGAAGATGCGAATGATCTACAACTACGTCAAATCGTAAACTTTGGCCTTGATTCTTTAATTAAGGTCAAGTTGATTACGGAAGGTGGTGCATTAGGGCAATCGATAGAATTGGCAAAATATGATCAGACTCCTGGAGTAAATATCTCGACTGTTGCTCTTGATGAAGGCCCGAACAAGCTGTTGAAGCGTGCTTTTGATCTTTTTTTCTCCAGCCTTTTTTTGATATTAATATTCGCATGGCTTTATCCATTTATAGCAATACTCATAAAGATTGACAGCAAAGGTCCTGTTCTGTTTATCCAGAAGCGTGGCGGCATGGGTAACAGACCCTTTAATTGTCTAAAGTTTCGAACAATGACTTTTGAAAGAGATGCTCAGTTTATTCAAGCAACAAAAAACGATCCGCGTATAACACGAATCGGAAAATTTCTCCGAAAAAGTAGCATTGATGAACTTCCGCAGTTTATTAATGTGATTATGGGTGATATGTCTTTAATTGGCCCAAGGCCCCACCCAATAACACTTAATGAAAAATTTGTCCCCTTAATTGCTAATATTATGTCCCGCCACTACGTAAAACCCGGCATTACCGGCCTTGCACAGTGCATGGGATATCGTGGCGAAACACAAACTCTTGCCGACATGGAGAACAGAGTTCGTTTAGATCGATACTACATTGAAAACTGGACGTTTTGGTTAGATATTAAAATCATTTTTCTGACAGTGGTTAGTTTAATAAGAGGAAGTGATAAGGCATTTTAACTTCAGAATTTATCATTCGAATATTCTCCTATACCGCAATCTCTTTCCTAATCTCATTCTTGTTCTTTCCGGTATTTATCAAGATTCTGAGACAATGGAATCTTTTTGATTCATCGGGAGATCATAAAATTCACTCATCCTTCACACCTTCCATGGGCGGTATCGCCATTTTGTTGGGCGCATCTATTTCACTTGTCATGTGTTTGTCGTTTCAGGAGTGGGTGTCAATGAGATTTTTCTTTATTTCCATAGCACTCATGTTTATTATTGGTCTTAGGGATGATGTTCTTGCACTTACCCCTAAGCAAAAATTATATAGTCAGTTTTTGCCGGTACTTATTTTGGTCTTTTTAGACAATACAGTTCTCACATCAACGTATGGCCTTATCATAGATTTTATTTTTCCCGAATGGGCTGGTATTATCCTAAGCGTGTTTGTGCTAATTATTCTCACCAATGCGTATAACTTAATAGATGGACTGGATGGGCTTGCGGGAACCATTGGGGTAATAATTTTGGGATTTTATGGAGCTTGGTTTTTTGCAATGGGAAGTACAACCCTTGGTTATATAGCCTTCTGCTTTGGTGGAGCTTTGCTCGCATTCCTTTTCTTCAATTGGCAACCCTCCCGAATCTTTATGGGAGATACCGGAGCGCTCATGATTGGGCTGCTTATCTCGTACCTGTCAATTCGGTTTATTCAGGCTAATTATGAATTGCCAGATCAGCACCAATACAAATTTTCATCATCGGTGGCGACCGCAATTTGTATTCTCATTATTCCGGTCTTTGACACCTTGCGGGTGATTATTTTAAGACTCAGAAAATTTCAGTCTCCCTTCAGGGCCGACAAAAACCATATCCATCATCAGTTCTTGAACCTTGGTTTTTCGCATGCAAAATCGGTACTATCCATTTCAATGATTAGTATTTTTTTTCTTGGGATTGCCGTACTTTTGCGGAACAAAGGTGACATCCTGATTTTAGCTTTAGTCTTGGGAGTGTGTTTGATCATTAACTACACTTTGAAAATAGCTCAGACAAAACGGGTAATTAAATAATGGAACAGCGGATAAAGGCAATTGAAGAACAAATCAACTCCTTCTTGATTAAAACCAAGGACGATCTGGAACAATACAGACTTCAGTTCATTAGCAAAAAAGGCGTAGTAAGTTCTTTGTTTGAGGAGCTTAAGACTGTTGCTGCGGAGCACAAGAAGTTAATGGGTAAATCTTTGAATGACTTGAAGAAGCTTGCAGAAGAAAGATTTCAGGCCGCCCAGGAAACATTAGATGCAGGTATTTCATCAGCTCAAGATGATTTTGACTTAACCCTTCCAGCTGTCCCTAACAAAACTGGTAGCCAGCATCCGCTAAATCTTACCCGGTATCGGATTATTGAAATTTTTGAACGACTTGGATTCAATGTTGAAGATGGACCCGAGGTGGAAGACGACTGGCATAATTTTACGGCATTAAATTTTCCTGAGAATCACCCAGCTCGCGAAATGCAGGATACATTCTTTGTTGAGAAGAATCCTGACGTACTGCTGCGTACCCATACATCAAACGTGCAGATTCGGTTGATGAAGGATCGCAAACCTCCTTTTAGGGCGATTATGCCGGGTCGGGTATATCGCAACGAAGCTATATCTGCACGGGCACACTGCTTCTTTCACCAGGTGGAAGGACTTTATGTTGACAAGAACGTGGGCTTCTCTAACTTGAAACAAACCCTGTATCACTTTGCCAAAGAGATGTTTGGCAAGGAAACAAAGATTCGGTTACGGCCTTCATTTTTTCCATTTACAGAGCCTAGTGCTGAGATTGATATCTCATGCCTTATCTGTCATGGTAAGGGCTGTAACGTGTGCAAGTATTCGGGATGGGTTGAGATTGCCGGCTCTGGAATGGTGCACCCCAATGTTTTAAGGAATTGCGGAATTGATCCCGAAGAATATACAGGCTTTGCTTTTGGAATGGGTATCGAACGCATTACCATGCTTCGGTATAGTATTAACGACCTTCGCCTGTTCTCTGAGAATGATATTCGATTCCTCAAGCAATTTAAGCCAGTCATATAGCCAACGCCCGAATGAAAGTTCCTTTCATCGACCTGGCCGCTCAATACAAATCTCTGAAACCTGAAATCGATCAAGCCCTTAATACCGTATTGGCCAACAGAAATTTTATTGGGGGGGAAGCAGGAAAAAATTTTCAAAGAAATTTTGCCGATTTACCCTTCGAACCTGCTTATACTTACTTAAAAGATTCTGTAGATGATTTTCCGGTATCGGCCGGTTTGCAGAAGTCGGTGCTATCATTGCCCATATATTTGGAACTTAGCGAAGGGCAGATTAATTATGTTTGTGATCTGATCCGATCATTTTATGGCGACAATTAATATCAAAACTGTTGGCATAGCAGGCGGAGGCACCATGGGGCAAGGCATTGCGATTTCATGTGCAGTTGCTGGGTACGACACTATTCTGTACGATGTAAACCCGGATTTTTGTACAAAAGCCATTCAGCTGATCAGGAGTAGCATGAATCAGTCAGTAGCTAAAGGTAAATTAACGCAAGAAGCAGGCGATGTTGCTTTCAATAGAATCAGTAAAGCAAGTCGGCTAACTGATTTAAAGACTGATCTGCTCATTGAAGCTGTTGTTGAAAATCTGGAAATTAAACAGAAGCTATTTGTTGAGCTTGAGGGAATAAGTGGGGGAATGGCCATCTTAGCCACCAACACCTCATCTATTCCGGTTTCGCAAATTGCAGTCCGACTTCAAAACCCATCAAATTGCGTGGGTCTCCATTTCTTTAATCCAGCCCATTTAATGAAGTTGGTTGAAGTGATATCCGGATCTCAAACGAGTGATGAAGTTGTTGCTATGATGAAGAAATTTGCTGTATCAATTGGAAAAGTACCTGTTGAGGTAAAAGATTCTCCGGGTTTTATCGTTAACAGAGTAGCTCGGCATTTTTATGTCGAGTCATTAAAGGTGATGGAGGATCAGGTTGCATCGTACGATACAATAGATCAGTTAATGAATTCAGCGGGTTTTAAGATGGGCCCATTTGAGCTGATGGACCTTATTGGCATTGACGTGAATTATGCAGTAACTAAGTCAGTGTACGAAGGCTTCAACGGAATTTCAAAATTCAAACCGAGCGAAATTCAATTTCAGAAAATTAATGCTGGACATTTGGGACGGAAAACGGGGCAGGGTTTTTATGACTATTCAAAGTAGATTTTTTCTCATGCTGTTAGGTATGGTAGCGTGCACCCGCGATCTGTCGGATGACCCTATTCCAATTATACCTTTTGTAGATGTGGTAATTAATTTAAATCTACCGGAATATCTAAGCCTTCAAACGGATGGCGGACACAAAGAATTAAGTACCGGAGGGGTACGTGGTTTAATTATCTATCGGGTGAGTGCCACAAATTACATAGCCTATGAGCGCAATTGTTCCTATCACCCCAATGAAGCCTGTGCTACGGTGAATGTTCACAGTTCGGGATTGTATATGGTCGATCCTTGTTGCAGTTCTAATTTTAATTTTACCGATGGGACACCAACGGGTGGACCTGCCTGGCGACCCTTACAACGGTACCGGACTCAGCTAAACGGTACAACCCTTACCATTAGTGACGAAATATTAAATTAACTCTTTGTCTCTTTTCGCAGGTTACTATTATTCTTGCTGTAGGCGAAGTAGATAACTAAACCTGCGGCCATCCAGATAAGTGCCGAGATTAGGGTTTCATTACTTAGTGAGAGAATCATTGCAGAGCACACCAAAATACCCAGAATAGGAACCAATGGAACCAGTGGTGTTTTAAAAGGTCTAACTGCATCAGGGTTTTTTACCCGTAAGATCCAGATGCCAACGCACACCAGCACAAAGGCGAATAAAGTTCCAAAACTGGTAAGATCACCCGCAACGCTGCCGGGCACAAAGCCGGCAAAGGCACCTACAAAAATCAGCAGCAACCAGTTTGCTTTAAAGGGTGTGCGATGTACAGGATGCAATTCTGAAAATACTTTAGGCACCAATCCATCTTTAGACATTGA
The DNA here is from genome assembly GCA_044229915.1 of Cyclobacteriaceae bacterium. GTDB lineage: Bacteria > Bacteroidota > Bacteroidia > Cytophagales > Cyclobacteriaceae > ELB16-189. The sequence goes on along the minus strand of JBGASB010000010.1, from coordinate 77,658 downwards.
ATAAAAAACCCGCGATTGTCCCATCAGCATCACAAGAATTACTGAAGAAAATCCTGCGAGGATCGCTACCGTAATCAGGGTTGCAAGCCAGCCAAAGCCAGGCATATAATTTTGAATGGCATAAGCTACCGAAGCTTCCTTTCCTGCTGTTTTAAATTCTTCGTAGTTAGCTACACCGGTAAGAACATAAGAAAATAATACGTATAGAATTGTGCAGATTAGCAATGACCCCAAAATGCCAATTGGCATATCGCGCTTAGGATTTTTGGCTTCCTGAGCGGCAGTAGATACTGCATCAAAACCGATAAAGGCAAAGAATACAATTCCAGCTCCTCCGAGTACCCCACCCCATCCAAATCGGTTCCAGGTATCATGATCGGGGCTTGACTGAGGAATTACATATGGGGTATAGTTTGCTTCATTGATAAATCCCCAGCCGATGCCGATAAACAAGAGAACGATAGCAACTTTTACAAAAACAATTACCGCGTTTAAGTTGGCAGATTCCTTCGTTCCCTTAATCAAAATCATCGTGAGAATCAACAAAATAAGGAGAGCCGGGAAGTTAATAATACCTCTTACTCCATCTAATGAAGTCTCAAAAGGAGAGTGGCACCATTGATAGGGTATGGCCCCCCCTAATAGATTATTAAGATATTCACTCCAGGCTATGGATACAGTAGCCGATGCAAGGGCATATTCCAGCACCAGGGCCCAACCAATAATCCAGGCCATAAACTCACCCATAGTAACATAGGCATAGGCATAGGCACTGCCGGCTATCGGAATCATGGAAGCGAATTCAGCATAGCAAAGACCCGCAAATGCGCAGCCGATGGCGGCAATGACGAAGGAAATCACAACTGCAGGACCAGCAGCTTCTCCCGCTGCAGCGGCAGTTCGCACAAATAAACCAGCACCTATAATCGCACCGATGCCCAAGGCAATCAGGTTGCCAGCTCCTAACGTGCGTTTTAGACCTTTGTCGGAGTCACCAGCTTGCGACATTAATTGTTCGAGGGGTTTCTTAATGAATAGACTCATGTTTAGGAAGTGAGGGTTTATTTAAACAATCCCTAAAAGTATAAAGAATAATGAACTGAGAAAGGGAAACCCCTGACCGCTCGCATAATTTTCGGGCTGGTAGTTTTGCCAGTAGTTACTCGGGGAGAGCAAATTTTACCCGCACCCGCACCTCACTTTCTACAGCCACATCATCTTCGGTGGTGGGTGACCATTTAGGGCCTTCTTTTACGAGACGGATAACCTCTTCATCGCATCCATACCCAAGGCTTTTTAGTACACTAAACTCATCTAATGACCCATCTGTGCGCACGGTAAACTGAACTGTAACCCGGCCTTTGATTTGACTATCGAGAGCTTGTTGGGGATAGTGTAAACTATTTTTCAAATACCTGTCATAGGCTCGTCTGCCACCCACTGGCTCAGCCAGTTTTACTACCGGTTCGTGGTTGGCATCGTCTTTCATTGGGCTATAACCCGTTACCACAACTTCACTAAGTTGAGACACATCAGTCTGAAGTTTTACAGTTATATCGTTTTGATTTTTTGCCTTAACCTCTTGTGTTTGCATTCCGATGAACGAGTAAACCAATGTTGGATTAGGTGAGTCACTAGTCAATTGATAATTACCTTGCATATCAGTAACCGTTCCGGCAGTAGTTCCTTTAACTATGATGTTAACCCCGGGAATTGGTGTACTATCTTCTGCGGATATTACTTTGCCCTGAATAATTTTCTGATCGGAAGAAAAACTTAATGCACTCCTTTTTGCTCCAGCCGCCTGTTCTGCTTCCTTTTTTGATTCTGGTTTTGCTTCCGAAACAATTTGACTTTCTTCCATCTCTTCCGCCACCTGATCTTCAGCGATTTTTTCTTTTTCCAATTCGCTTCTGTCGGCAAGTGCAGGAACTGCAGCCCCGGAGGGTGGTGCCAGCTCTTCCACTGGTTTGATAGGTTCGGCAGCCTTGCCTGATTTGTTTTTTTGATCGCCAATCTTCGACTCCGTCATCACGGTTGGTTCAACCGGTTGATTTAGTAATGTGTCGGTATTACGATCTTTTTCCTGAGATTTTTCTTCGGCCTTAGTTTGAAGGGCAAGTTGCTTTTCATTTTCAAAGAGGGGAGTGATGGCAAAATAAACTAATGCAACCAGAGTAACCGATGCAGCTATGCGTAAAGGCCACATCCATTTACTATGAGTTTTCTTTTCAACTATCGGTTCCGAAGGACTATTTATTGTTCTTTCTTCAGGGGCTAATGCAGATGCCGCAACCCGCAAGTCATCATCCTTTAACTCATGAGTCTTGTTTTCAATTTTGGCGGTGAGTTCCTTAATATCCTCGGAAAATTCAGTTGAGGAAATCAACCCTGATCCTTCTAAGGCCTCTGCCAGGAAAGGATCGCTTAGAGCCCTTTTTTCCAGCGCATGCTGTTCCTGAGGTGACATTTCACCGCTATGGTACTTTCTGATATCGTCTTCCCACTTAGTCATTTCGCTCCATACAAATCTTCAGATTCCGTTTTCCATTTTGGATAAAACTCTTCACCTGATTTAAGTCAAAACCTGTGAATTGAGCTATATCTTTATAACACTTTTCCTGTAAAAAGAACAACTGAATACACTGCTTTTGTTCGTTTATTAGCGTTTCGATACATTTCTCCAACCTGGTAAGATTCCCCTCCAGTTCAGGTTCATCCTCCGGATGCAACAGCACCTGATTTTCCATAAACTCAGCTGAAAATTCCTGAGTGAATTTACCCTTTCTCGCCCTAATCTGCATCAGGCAGTAATTCCGGGTGGTTACGTAAAGCCAGCTTTTGAAATTATCCACTTCATGATTTCTGAGGGTTTGAATCAGTTTTTCAAACAATTGCATCACGGCATCTTTCGACTCATCGCGATCTTTCAGATACTTTAAACACACACCATAAACCAAGGACTGATAACGGCCATAGAGCTCGCCCAGATAAGAGAGCTCTCCATTCTTTTTGTAGTAATTAAGTAGTTCTGAATCTGTCAAGCCAGTGTCTAAACCCTTAAGTTACTACTACGAAGATAATTTAACTCACATTGTTTTTTAAAAAATTGAAATCCTGGTTTTCAATGGAGGACAGGATTTGTATGCTTTGTAGTACGAAGTAAAATTTTAATTGGTTTTTTATAGAAAAATAAGGCACTGCTGAATCATTGCATCAAAATCATAAGTGAGTCAAAGATCAGTAAGGATACCCGGGGTCGAGTTTAATTAGCATCGTTAAATCATTGAACTCCTTAGCCGGTAGGTAACCTAACAACAAACAAAAACCCACAAGACTAAATATTTTGTGGGTTTTTGTCGTTTTAGGATTTACACTTTTGGTAACAATCAGATTTAAGGAGAAATTAGGGTCGAATTGAACCGGTATGGTTAAAATAAGTGCTGTAATTATTACTTACAACGAGGAGCGAAATATCGGCCGGTGTATAAACTCATTAGTAGACGTTGCCGATGAGATCGTGGTAGTGGATTCATTTTCAAAAGATCGCACACGAGAAATTTGTTATGAGAAAGGAGTGCGAGTTGTAGAGCATCCCTTCAAAAGTCATATTGATCAAAAGAATTTTGCAGTTACACAGGCTTCTTATGATATCGTTCTTTCCCTGGATGCAGATGAATACCTATCAGAAGAATTAACAAAGTGCATTCTGGATGTAAAGGAGAAATGGCCTTATGAAGCTTATAGCATGAATCGATTGTCTAATTATGGGGGCAAGTGGATTCGTCATGGTAATTGGTATCCGGATAAAAAAATCCGACTTTGGAATAGACGCATAGGTTTGTGGGGTGGAGAGAATCCACACGATATGGTGATTATCAAGAGAGGTGTTAAGGTCAAACATCTTAAGGGGGATATTCTCCATCGCGCCTATACAGATTCAGCAGAAACACTTTCTAAGATTCAGAATTATTCAGAAATTTTTGCCCACGAAAGTGTTGGAAGAAAAACAAGTTCGGTGCCCAAGATCATTGTCAGGTCTACTTTTGCTTTTCTCAAAAGTTATATTTTGAAGCGAGGCTTTATGGATGGATTTGAAGGGCTGATGGTGGCGATGGCAGTTAGCAACCATGTATTTTATAAGTATGCAAAATTATATGAGGCCAATCATCGGGCATTGATGGGCAAACGATTGGTGATCAGCCGGACTGATAACCTGGGGGATGTAATTCTTACACTCCCACTTTTAGGGTATTTGAAATCGGTAACTCCTGATTTAAAAATATTTTTTATTGGTAAAAAATATACACAGCCAATAATAGATCGTTGTGTTTTTGTCGATCAGTTCTTAGATAGGGATGAAGTATTGATGGATTCACATACATTAGCGATGGTCAGGGCCGACACAATCATTTTTATCTTTCCTGATCAGAAACTTGCCAAAGTTGCTAACAAGGCTGGCATTAAGCATCGTGTGGCCACCGCCCATCGATGGTACAATTGGATTTATTGTAATCACCTGGTCGGCTTTACGCGGGTGAAATCCAATCTGCATGAAAGTCAACTTAATTTCAAATTACTCAAGCCATTCAAACTCAACTTTGATATTGACACCAGTGAGTTAATTTCTTATTACGGATTGCATCCAGCTAAAAATGACTTTTCTACCTTGTTAAACAAAGATCGTTTCAATCTTATTATTCACCCTAAGTCAAAAGGAAGTGCAAGAGAATGGCCATTGGACAGCTATTACCGGTTAGTCCTTTCCCTACCGGTGGAATCGTATCGGATATTTGTTACTGGCCTTCAAGCCGAAGGAGATCTGATCCGCAAGGAAAAGCCTGAGTTACTTCAGCATCCCAACGTGACCGATCTTACCGGTAAACTCAATCTCGAAGAACTCACATCCTTTATTAGTCAGGCTGACGGGTTGTTGGCTTGTAGTACCGGGGTGTTGCATCTGGCTGCTGCCTTGGGTATTTATGCATTGGGATTGTATTCGCCAATGAAACCGATTCATCCCGGCAGATGGATGCCGGTCGGAAAAAAGGCCCAGTATCTAGCTCTTAAAGAGGAGTGTAGCCTTTGCAGGGATAGCAAAGAGTGTGCGTGTATAAATGCAATTACTGTAGAAGAAGTGAAACAAAAAATTGATTCCTATTCTGAAACTAAATTTAATGGAGTATCAATACCCGCCTATCTCAAGGTATGAGGAAGTTTCAGGTAGCTGTAATTCTGATCAACTATAATTCAAGTCAATACACGCTTGATTGCATCAATTCTATCCGGAGTCAAACATCCATTCGCTATCAAATAATAGTAATCGACAATAACTCCAGACTCTCCGAGTTTGAAAAACTATCAGCTTTGGAATACAAGGAAATGACCTTAGTTCGAAGTAAACTCAATGTTGGTTTTTCCGGAGCCAATATGATGGGTGTGCAGGTGGCTGATGCGGATTATTACTTTTTTTTAAATAACGATACTATTGTGCTGAATGATTGCCTTGGAATTTTGACATCATTTATGGAAAGTAACCCAGAGGCAGCCAATTGCACAGGAGAGATGTTCAACGGAAATAATGAACATGAATATAGTTTCCAGCATTTTCCTACGCTACCTGTTAAGCTATTGGGTACCGGTATCCTTAAAACATTTTATAAAGACCGATTTCCAAATAAACGCAAACGATATGATAAACCTATTCGGGTAGACTTGGTTAGTGGCAGTGCCATGTTTATAAGAGCAAGTTTCTTCGAAGAGATCGGTGGATTTGATACAAATTATTTTTTATATTGTGAAGAGGAAGATATAGCTCTGAGGCTGAGCCGTAAGGGATATTATACATATTTGGTGCCAAAGGCCAGATACCAACATTTTGAAAGTAAGAGCACTCCTTCGGATAATTCAATCCGGTTACCTTATCTCAAAGAATTCTATATTTCATCATTGTACTACTATACCAAAAATTATACTGTATATTATCGAATAGCAATTCAGCTACTTTACTTTTTCAAATTGATAAGAAAGTTCTACAAGAGTTTTGCATATGTAAGGCTCGCTTTTTTTGTTGCCGGAGGAGCTCATGTAAAACACAGCTTGCGATTCAAACAGAAGATAAGTGAGCATTAAATAAGTTTTGGCATAATTAGGCTACGCAAAAAACCTTGAATTATGTACATTGAAGTTACCTCACCTTTTTTTTAGTTCAATCAATTTGACATACTTAATAAAATTGGCAAAACTTGAGATGCTGCTAATAATAAAGCCATAGTAACCATCCAAAAATCCTTTTTGTAGAATATATTTTTTTATGAAAGTGGAGGCGGGATTTATTAAAACATGAAGTACAAAATTCACCTTTTTGTTTTTTAACATGAGCTCCTTAGCAGCAATCTCTGTGAAGGAATTAAGAGTTCGCAAATGGCTGCCTATACTCGGAAATGAGTAATGAAGCAGGTCTCCCTTTAATTTTATCACTTGATCAGGTGGAAAACATAATGACTCATGTATTTCACCCGACCATGTTCTTTCTCCTCTTTTAAACAATCTCGTTTTTGTATCAGGGTACCAGCCGCAATGGTGAATCCATTTTCCACAGTAATTTGTTAATCTGTTAAATGAATAGGCTACGGCTGAGGGATTTTCCTTAACCTCGATAATAGCCCCCTTTAGCTCGTCAGACAAGGCTTCATCGGCATCAATAGATAGAATATAATCTTTGGTAGCAAGTTTGTTTGCGTAGTTCTTTGAGTTAGAAAATCCCTCCCATGCCCTTTGAAAGAAAATAACACCTTTCTTATTTTGGCAAATTTCTCTTGTTTTGTCAGTAGATAATGAATCTAAAACAATAATCTCATCAGCAACTCCGCTCAGAGAATCAATACATCTTCCAATATTGGTCTCTTCATTGAGGGTTACGATTACTGCTGATAATGAGATGGCCATTTAGCTTTTTCGATGTGCAATATAAAGTCGAGAATTGAAATAATTTCTTTTTTATTAGAAATTTGGAGACTTTAGATTTTTTAAGATTTGAGAAATAAGACTGTTTATGAAATTAAGTGCTTTTTCATACATAAGAAATGGAATTCAGTTCGATTATCCTTTCCTTCAATCTCTTCAATCCGTACTACCCATTGTTGATGAATTTGTGATGGTAGTTGGGGATTCAACAGATGGTACGCGTGAAGCAATAAAGGCATTAAATTCAAGCAAAATAATAATAGTCGATAGCGTGTGGGACATGAACCTTCGGAAAGGCGGAAAATTATTTGCGCAACAGTCAAATCTGGGACTCAATTCCGTAACTGGAGATTGGATTATTCATCTTCAAGCAGATGAGGTTATTCATGAAAGTGACATTTTGAAATTAAAGGAATACATTATTAAGTACAGTAAAGATCCTAAAGTTGAAGGCTTGCTATTCCCTTTTCTGAATTTTCGAGGAGATTATCAGCATATTCACACAGGCAGAAAAGCACATCGATTTGAGATCAGAGCATTCAAGTTCAATAAATTGATAAGGTCTTACAAAGATTCGCAGGGCTTTAGGAAATATTCATCTCAAGGAAACTATGAAAATGGAGAAGCCGGAGAAAAACTCAACGTTGTGAAGATTGACATTCCAATTTTTCATTATAACTATGTAAGACCTCCAAAGATGATGAAAGTAAAATCTGAATTCTTTTCGCGGTTTTGGGATGATGATAATACACTAAAGAAAAAATTCGGAGGAATGGAAGAATTTGAATACAATGAAGTCGATCAGTTAGAGATTTATTCAGGAACTCATCCTCTTAGTATGCACGAAACAATTAAGAAGAAGGATTGGGATTTTCATTATGATCCATCAAAAGCTAATATCTCTTTAAGACATCGGATTTTGAATAAGATTGAAAGCATGACTGGCTGGCGTTTAGGGGAGTTTAAAAATTATAAACTTCATCGATAGGAAATATACAAACAGTACCATCAGTATTCCACAAAATATTGTATATATAATTGTTTTTAGGGAAATTCCGGATTAGGTTATATGTTATCCCTTATTTAGTTGCCCGTATCAGGCCCTTTCGTAGGTAGGGAGGAAAAAATGTTTTGGGCTCAGTGAAAATCATATACCCATCGGAATAGGAAATGTTAAATTGCCTTTGGTCTAAATATCCCTTCAGAATAGTAGCATCGTCAGGCTTGTGATATGTACAAACTGCTACTTTAAGTCCAGGGATGGATGAAAGACAAGTCTGTCCACCATCAAGGATCTCTGCTTCTGCTCCCTCAGCATCAATCTTCAGAAAAGTAAAGGCTTCTTTGTTTTTAAAAAACTCATCAAGGGATACGTTTTTTTCATCATTTTTATCAGACACGAATTTATTAATGATTACCACTTTTTCTTTCCAGGGAGCAAAGGTTGCTGTCAGGGCTTCAATCCACTTGTCATCAGTTTCGAATAAGTAGACTCTTTTGACTTTTTCAATCACAGATAATGGTAAATTTCCCTCTGCTGCACCTACATCTACTAATATATCATTCTTTCCTATCGTAAACGTATCCGTTAAATAGCGGTGTGGGGATTGTTTATCTTGTTCCATTGCCAAATAATTATAGGCTCTTTTTATCCCACGGGTGGATGTATTTCTTTTGAAATACAATCGCTTTCCATCACATAGAACATATCTTAGACCTCTTGCTTTATCTGAATATACTTTGATTGCACTGCGTTTGTAATCGTGCTGAAAGGGATATGGAAAAACACATAATTTATTGTTTTGTAAATAGTTCAAGGCTATTCTTTCCGCCTGACTTACATCACCTTCCGGTAGTTCAGCGTAATATGATAGAATAGTCTTTTTGATTCTATTCTTTTCGAGGTTATGCCTGATGAATTTCGGAACTAATTTGAAGTAAAGTGTTTTTTTTTCTTCTTTCACGTTATTTACTTTTTTGGCTTTCAACCCCAAGTTAAGGCAATTTTCAAGCTGAAGGAACATATGGGAATAGCATTTGTGGAGTAATTGTAAAGACCACAAAAGGGTTAGTAATACCCTGTTTTTTATCCCTCTCCTTTTAGTATTTTTGATCCTCCATGGAAGAAACTCCCAAACAGCACTATTCAGATAAGGAGAAGAATGACATCTTCAATCATGAGTTTCTCCCTCATATCAGTTCCATGTATAATTTTGGATATCGGCTTACCCTGGACCGAGACGATGCCAAAGACCTTGTTCAGGACACTTATCTTAAGGCCTATCGGTTTATAGAATCATTCCAAAAAGGAACTAATGCCAAAGCCTGGCTGTTTCGCATTTTGAAAAACAGTTTTATCAATGACTACCGGAAGAAGACAAAGGAGCCTTCGAAGGTAGATTACCAGGAGGTTGAGACGTATTATAATTCAGAAGATGTTGACCGGCAGATCACCCCTGATTTGCGGGTTGAATCGCTGAAGGATATGATCGGGGATGAGATTTCAAATGCATTGAACTCACTCGATGTGGATTTTCGAACCGTAATTATTTTATGCGACCTGGAAGGATTTAAATACGAAGAGATGGCAAAAATTCTGGATATACCTATCGGTACTGTTCGAAGCAGGTTGCACCGGGCTAGAAATTTGCTCAAAGAAAAACTTAGCGAATACGCCAAATCCATGGGCTATAAAAATACCGAGCTATGAGTAAACTCTACAACCCCTTTATTCTTGCAGATGGAAATAAACCATCGTGTATGCAAATGCTTCAGTTGATTCTTGATGGAGAGGCGAGCCCAGAGCAGCAGGAATATTTTAAATCGCATATGGACAAATGCATGCCCTGCTTTAAGTCTTATAGTCTTGATATGACAATAAAGGAATTGTTAAAGACCCGCTGCTGCGGTGATCCCGTGCCGGTAGAGTTGGTTGAACAGATAAAAATTCAGATCAGTCAAAATATGTCCTCCTGATGGCTGGAAAAGCGCTTATTTTTTCTGCACCCTCTGGTTCCGGAAAAACAACCATCGTTAAACATCTCCTAAAAAATAATTCAGACCTCGGCTTTTCCATTTCGGCATCCACCCGCGACAGACGGGGACGCACTGAACAGGATGGAAAGGATTATCATTTTCTCACACCCGAAGAGTTTAAGGAAAAAATTGACAATGATGAGTTCATTGAGTGGGAAGAAGTATATGCAGGTAACTTTTATGGCACCCTTAAAACGGAAATAGAGCGCATCTGGAAGGACGGCAAGAATGTTATCTTCGATGTAGATGTAAAGGGTGGTATAAACCTAAAGAAATATTTTGGAGAAAAAGCCCTAGCGGTTTTTGTGAAAGTACCATCCATTGAAATTCTTAAGACCCGACTGCAAGAGCGTGGTACCGAAAGCGAAGAAAGCCTTTCTCGGAGGTTGTTCAAAGCTAAATTTGAAATGACCTTTCAGGATAAATTTGATGTAGTGCTGGTAAATGAAGATTTAAACAAATCGTTGGCTGAGGCGCAAAGACTTTATGATCAGTTTAAGGCAAGACCTTAACCATGAACACACAACAGAAAATAGGGCTGTTTTTTGGGTCGTTTAATCCCATACACATTGGTCATTTAATCATTGCCAATATCATGGCCGAGAATACCGACTTAAATAAAGTCTGGTTTGTAGTATCGCCACAGAATCCGTTCAAGCCCAGTAAAGGATTGTTGCATGAGTTTGACCGGTACGATATGGTTAAGGCAGCTATTGCCGATCACTATAAACTGGAAGTATCGGATGTGGAATTTAATCTACCCAAGCCTAGTTACACGATTCATACGCTGGCATACCTAACCGAGAAATTTCCCGGCAAAGAGTTTAAAGTGATTATTGGAGAAGATAACCTGGAGAATTTCGCGAAATGGAAAAATCACGACCAGATCCTTAACCAGTTTGGTTTGTATGTGTACCCCAGGTCGCATGTAACAAATTCTGAGTTTACGCGTCATCCGCATGTGAAAATGATAGAAGCCCCTTTGCTTGATATTTCCGCCACGTATATTCGCAATTGTATCAAAAACAATAAATCAATCCGTTACCTCGTTCCAGAACAGGTAGAACAAATGATCCGGTCAAAGGATTTTTACAGGTAAATCTGAATCATGACAACCCTTGCACGACTGATTGCGTCTATGAGACTGATGAGGACGGGATTTACGATAATATTTATATTGCTTTTTATTCAAGCACACGGTGGAGGTATCCGGGGTATTATAAGAGGTGAAGATGTTGGCCCATTAGCCTATGCCTCTATTTTTATTAAACAAACCGGAACCGGCAGTGCCACTGATCTTGAGGGCAGGTATGAAGTGCCACTGGCCCCAGGCCGGTATGATGTTCTATTTCAATATTTAGGGTATGAATCCGTGGTCAGGGTGGTTGACGTGGAAACGGACTATTTAGAAATTAACCTCACGCTGAAAACTCAGGTGGTCGTTTTACAGAATGTAATTGTGAGGGCCGGAAAAGAAGATCCTGCTTACACCATTATGCGTAAAGCAATCGCTAAAGCAAAGTTTCACACACAGCAGATTGATTCATATTCCGCAAAAGTTTATATCAAGGGCAAAGGCCAACTCACCGATTATCCTTGGCTGGCAAAAAAAGCGTTGGAGAAGGAAGGCATTACGAAAGACCGGGTTTTTATTTCTGAATCAGTAAGTGAAATCAAATATATACGACCCAATAAGTTTGAAGAAAAGGTAATTGCGGTTTATACAAATGGCGATAGTAAAAACACTTCCCCTAACTCATATATTTTTGGAAGCTTCTATCAACCCGAAATAGCCGAAACGGTTTCACCTTTATCTCCTAAATCGTTTTCTTATTACCGATTCGAATACCTTGGCTCTTTTCGCGATCGTACTTTTGATATAAGTAAAATCAAAGTAACGCCTCGTTCACGGGGTGATAATGTCTTTGAAGGTCTGATTTATATCGTGGAAGACTGGTGGAGCATTCATAGTTTGGATCTGACAGCCACAAAAATGGGAATCAATTTTCACATCAAGCAGCTTTACAATCCAATTGAGGAAAAAGCCTGGCTACCTGTATCGCAGCAATTTAAAGTGGATGGAAAGGTGTTTGGATTTGAGTTTGAAGGGCAGTACCTGGCTACCATGAAGGATTATAAGATTACGCTTAATCCCGACTTACAACTGGAGATGACGGTTATTGATGAAAAAGTTAATAAAGAAGAGGCAAAAAAAGTTGAAGAAAAATTTAGTAAAAAAGGGCAGCAAATTCAGGAGCGGCTTAGCGATGGCAAGGAAGTAACGCGCAAAGAATTGAACCAGCTCATTCGAGAGTATGAGAAAGAAGAAACGAAAGAACAGAAGGAGCCGGATATAATTTCTGAAACTAAATACTCGGTTGACTCATTGGCTTATAAGAAGGATTCTACTTTTTGGGCAGAGATAAGACCTACACCATTAACGCAGGAAGAAAAACGTGGATATCAGGTGAACGATAGTATTACCGAAGTACAACGAAAACGTGATGAGGGGGATACCCTTAGAAATTCCAAAAAGGGGAAAAAGGGATTTCAACCGTGGGATATACTTACTGGGGATAACTATGGGATTGGTAAAACCGCAGATTTTCGAATTCACGCTCCGTATGGTGGCTTCAACTCGGTGGAAGGATTTAATCTGATTTATCGTGTTAGTTTTTATAAACGTTGGGTAAAGAAAGATAGCCTGAATAAGGACAAGCGTCCGCAAACTTCACGACTTGAAATCAGTCCCATTGCCCGATACGCATTTTCTCGCGAAAAACTAAGTGGCAAATTGAGGGTTGATTATCGGTTTAAGAATAAGCGACTAACCCTGGAAGGCGGTAAATATGTTGAGCAGTTTAACTCTGATGAACCTATTCATCATTTGGTAAATACTTTTACTTCGCTTTTTCTGGGCGACAGTTACATGAAGCTTTATGAACGTAACTTCATAGATCTTAACTACAGCCAGCGGATAAATGATAAATACACATTTCGAACCAACTGGTCGTGGGCGAGACGCACAGAATTATTTAACACCAGTGATTACACATTTTTCAAAAGTAATAAAGACGAATACACTCCCAATGAACCTGTAAACCTTGAATTGGCAAGTACAGGATTTAGCCCTAACAATGCCTTTACGGGCGAAGTAAGCTTTGATGCCCTGCCCTGGCAGAAGTACAGAATACGGAACGGGCACAAATCGCGGGTGGATGGATCATCGCCACTCCTTACGTTTAATTACCGTAAGGGATTTTCAGGTATAGCCGATAGTGAAGTTACTTTTGATCAGGTTGAACTCGGATTTAAGCATACTATGGATATCGGAATTCGGGGTAAATTTGATGTTGCTTTAAGAGCCGGAAAATTTTTGACGTCCAACAATATGTATTTTATGGACTACAAACATTTTATGGGTAACCTTAGTCCGTTCGTTACCACTGATCCAGTAGGAAGTTTCCGACTCCTTGATTATTATAAGTACAGTACGGCTGATCAATACTTTTCAGCGAATGTCCATTATCACTTTCGTAAATTCTTAGTCACACAGTTTCCTTTAATCAGGGTAACGGGAATAACAGAAAATATTTTTGTGAATTACCTGGCAACTCCCACTTCTAAAAACTATACGGAAGTAGGATATGGAATTGATGGAATTCTGAGGGTCTTCCGCCTGGAAGTTGCTGCTGGGTTCAGCGATGGACAATACTTGAATTATGGATTTCGCGTAGGCATTTCCAGCAGTATCACGGTTAATTTTAATGATTAATTGACATAGGCTTGGTTAACTTGACTATCGTTCGCGACCTTTGAACGATGGTTTCCATAGAAGAATTCCTCTCCCTTCGTAAAGAGCTACCCGTTGTTGATGTTCGGTCGGAAAGCGAATTTGAGGAAGGTCATATTCGAACGGCAAACAACATCCCTTTGCTCAATAATGCTGAACGGATTGCTGTTGGTACCGACTATAAGCAAAAAGGGCAGTATGAGGCAATTAAAACAGGCTTTCGGCTGGTAGGCCCCCGATTACTGGATATTATTAATGAAGCAGAGAAAGTAGCATCTGCAAAAGAATTGCTGGTTCATTGTTGGCGAGGCGGCATGCGCTCAAACAATTTTTGCCAGTTCGTAGGAATGGCTGGTATAAAAACTCGTGCACTCAAGGGGGGATATAAAGCCTATCGCCATCAGGCACTCGAATCCTTCAAACGACCGATGAATCTGATTCTTCTCACGGGTTGTACCGGAAGTGGCAAGAGTGACGTGCTGCGTGCGTTGAAAACACAAGGTGAACAAGTTCTTGATCTTGAAAATTTAGCCAATCACAAAGGGTCAGCTTTTGGCGGATTGCTAATGCCACCCCAACCCACAACAGAGCAATTTCAAAATGAACTTTTTGAAGAAATTTTAACCTTGGATCCAACCAAACGAATTTGGGTTGAGGACGAATCCATCGCGATTGGTAAAATTTTTCTGCCTCCGGAATTCTGGCAAACTATGAGCCAGGCACCCTTAGTACAAATGGACGTTACAAAAGAAGTCAGGATACACCGATTGGTGGCTGAGTATGGTCCGGCCGATCGGGAGGAGTTTTTGACTATCATGAGTAAGATTGTGAAGAAGTTAGGTGGTCAGCATTTTAATTCCGCCAAGGATAAATTGCTTCAGGGTGATATGGCTTCTGTTATTGATATCTTACTGACTTACTATGACAAAGCTTACCTGCAGAGTATTAATAAAAGGCAGCCGAGGATAAAGTTTTCATTGCCATGGGATGGATTGGATTGTACACTTTATGCCAAGAAATTAATAAATGAGGCTAACTGAAAATAGAAATGGACGAAATTAAACTAACACAATATTCTCATGGGGCGGGCTGTGGTTGTAAAATTGCTCCTGCAGTACTTGATAAAATTCTGCACTCCGCTTTACCGAAAGCCACCTTCCCCGCTTTGTTGGTAGGAAATGAATCCAAAGACGATGCTGCCGTGTATGAATTGGCCGATGGAAATTGTATTATCAGCACCACCGATTTTTTTATGCCAATTGTGGATGATGCATTTACCTTTGGTTCCATCGCATCTGTAAATGCAATCAGTGATGTGTATGCAATGGGCGGTAAGCCTATTATGGCTCTTGCTATTTTGGGTTGGCCCGTAGAGAAATTATCAACAGATCTTGCACAAAGAGTTTTGGATGGCAGCAGAGATATTTGTGCTAAAGCGGGAATACCCCTGGCAGGGGGTCATAGCATTGACAGCCCGGAGCCGATTTTTGGCCTAGCCGTTACAGGTACAGTGGAAAAGAAGAACTTAAAGAAAAACAATACTGCAAAACCCGGAGATATTTTATACCTGACCAAACCACTTGGTGTAGGGATAATCACAACCGCGCAAAAGCGTGGACTCGCTAATTCTGATGATGTTGCAGAAGCGGTACGGATAATGACAGAATTAAATTCTTTGGGTGCTGAGTTAGGAAAACTGGCTTACGTAAATGCCATGACGGATGTTACCGGATTTGGATTGCTGGGTCATTTATTGGAGGTGTGTGAGGGTAGTAATACTTCAGCCGAAATCGAATATTCCAGGATTCCGCTGGTTAAAAACCTGAGTTACTATACAGGTAAAATGATATATCCTGACAACACCATGCGCAACTGGCAAAGTTATGATAAGAAGGTATCAGGCATTGGCGCTGAGTCTTTGCTCACTTTATGCGATCCGCAGACCAGTGGCGGATTATTGGTGTGCGTAGATAAGGCCCAGGCAACTGCGTTTGAGATTTTTTCTCAGAGCAAAGGATTTTCGCTTAAACCTATTGGTCGATTAAAGGAGAAGGGTGAGGTAACAATAAAAATTATCTAGAGCCTGAACTCAGACATGACCATAGAAGAAACAACGCAACTCCTTTGGCAGGCTTCTGAAGAGAAGTGTGTTTGCCGTGTGTTAATGGAAGGGGAGCCCCTTACCCGCACCATTCATCCGTACGGGGTGGTACGGACTTCTAAAAACCACATTGTGGTTGTAGGCTGGCAAACCATAGGCTTTACAAAAGCGGGTGGAAAGGAGGGGTATCGGAATTTGCAATTGGATCGGATCTTAGAACTTGAAATTCTTGAGACCCATTTTCAAAAGCGTAAGGACTTTAATCCCACAGATGGACAGTATAAGGAGTGGGTGTACCATATTTAATTATTAATCACTTCATTCACCAAATCATATGAATCGATTCTTGTGCTTCGTATTCTCACTAGTAGCCGTAAATCATTCAATAGCTCAGAAATTTGATGCGAACTTGTTTAGCAAGTTAAAAATAAGAAATGTTGGACCTGCCAACATGAGTGGTCGCATTACAGCTATTGATGTGGTGCAGGGTAATACTAAAATAATTTATATTGGTGCTGCTTCTGGTGGCGTATGGAAATCTGAAAATGGGGGTAGTGCCTGGCAGAGTATTTTTGATGAGAATCCCACCATCAACATTGGTGCGATTGCAATACAACAAAGCAACCCCAGTGTAGTTTGGGTCGGTACGGGCGAAGGGAACCCGCGCAACTCTGTGAATCTTGGTTTAGGATTATTCAAAAGTCTTGATGCTGGAAAGACCTGGAAACGAATTGGTCTTGAAAACTCAAAAGCAATACACCGGATTATTGTTGATCCCTCGAATTCAAATACTATCTACGTGGGTGTGATGGGTGATCCGTTTACTCCTGATAACAATCGTGGTGTTTACAAAACTCTGGATGGCGGAGTCACCTGGTCGCAAATCTTATTTACAAATAATCAATCTGGAGTTGGCGATATGGTGATGGATCCCTTTAATCCGAATAAAATATTTGTCGCCATGTATGAACATTGCAGAACTCCGTACAGCTTTACTTCAGGTGGCCCAGGCTCAGGATTATATCTGACATATGATGCAGGAAAGACGTGGAAAAAACTCGGAATTGAAAATGGATTACCAGCCGGGGAACTGGGTCGTATCGGCATAGCGATTGCGCGAAGCAATCCTAACAGAGTTTATGCAAAAGTAGAAGCAACTAAAAACGCTTTGTACCGGAGTGATGATGGTGGACTTCATTGGGAAATGATCAATGACAATCCAAGATTTACAAACAATCGACCTTTCTATTTTCAGGACATTGCAGTGGATACGAAAGATGAAAATCGTCTTTACAATATTTATCAACCTCTTACAGTAAGTGATGATGGAGGAAAGACATTTAATCCAACACCGATGATTCCCGCGGATGAAACAAAAGGCATTCATGCAGATTTTCATGCTTTCTGGATTGATCCCAACGATCCTACCTTCTTTATTATTGGCGGTGATGGCGGGATTGGAATCACACATGACAAAGGAAAGAGTTGGTATTTCCCCGAATCAATTCCGGTAGGTCAATTCTATCACATCAATGTGGATAATGATATCCCTTATAGTGTGTATGGGGGTTTACAAGACAATGGCAACTGGTCTGGACCCGGTTATGTTTGGAAGCGGGGTGGAATCCGTACATTATACTGGCAGTATTTAGTGGGAGGCGATGGATTTTATATTTCACCCGATTCAGCTAATTCGCGAGTTGGGTATGGAACTTCACAGAATGGTGATCTTTATCGTTACGATATACTAACCGGCTACTATCAGAGCATTAGTCCGCCAGCGCCAGATCTCAAGACCCGATTACGCTTTAATTGGAATGCAGGTTTTGCGCAAGACCTAAACAATAATTCAGTTGCTTATTATGGAAGTCAGTTCCTTCATAAAACAACTGACAAGGGGGCTACATGGCAAATTATTTCTCCGGATCTTACCACCAACAATCCAGCACACCAGAAGCAGGATTATGGTGGATTGACCATCGATGCATCGGGAGCGGAAATCTACAATTCGATTTTAAGCATCGCACCCAGCGCGTTAGATAGTCAGATTATTTGGGTTGGTACCGATGATGGTAATGTTCAACTCACTCAGAACGGGGGAAAGACCTGGAGCAATCTTACTTTGAATATTAAGGGTTTACCCAAAGAAAGTTGGATAGCGCAAATCAGAGCTTCGCGATATAATAAGGCGGAAGCATGGTTGGTTGCCAATAATTATCGCAAGGGCGATTTCAATCCTTATATCTATCGCACAAAAGATTTTGGTAAAACCTGGGAGCGGGTGGTAGATGCAACCAAAGTGAAAGGGTATGCGCTTACTGTAATTCAAGATCCTGTTGAACCTAAACTCCTATTTGCTGGAACAGAAAATGGTCTATGGATCAGCATCAATGAAGGAAAGAGTTGGACGCAAATGAGAAATGGATTTCCATCGGTTTCTACAATGGACCTGGCTATTCAGGAAAGTGAATCAGCTTTGATTATCGGAACATTCGGTCGCTCTATTTGGATTTTGGATGATCTCAGCACGCTGAGAAAAGCCGCTGGTGGGATTACAAAAGATCTTACAGTATTTCCGGTAAATGATGTGGTGCAGGTGAAAGGAATTTTTATTGCACCTCCGGGAAATATCTGGACCGGCTTTAACACTACGTTTGAAGGCGAGAACCGACCGTTTGGTGAAGCTACAATTCCATTCTATGTGAGGGCCCCATCATCAGATAAGAATCAGGTGACAGGCCAGGTGTTTACTGATAAGAATGAGTTGATTCAAACTCTGACATTGACACAAATTGATTCCGGACTTAATTACATCTCATGGAAACTGGATGAGAAGATTGCAAAGTTACCGGGCGGGTGGGATGACCCTGAAGCAAAAGGAATTTTAGCATTACCAGGTAACTATAAGATTGTGTTGAGTTATCAGGGAAAGAAAGACTCTACTTTTGTGAAAGTGATTCCTGATCCCCGTTTCGATTATTCGCAGGAAGTTGAAGAGGCAAACCATGCAATACTTAAACGACTCGACAAAACCGTAGAAAGACTTTCAATGACCCTTACCCGATTAAAGGAAAGTAATGAGGCGATTGATAAAATTTTGCTCCAGCTTAAAGATAGCAAAATGAATGAAGGGGAAGTGCTTCGCAAGAGCTCGAATACTATTAAGGAGTCTATAAAAAAACTTATTGACTCGGCCACCGGTTCACGGCCAGCAAAGCAGATTGGAGCATGGACATCGTTTGAGGTGACAGCACAATCAAAAATTTCTGAAGCCCAGCAGGCGTTAAGAGCTCGATTATACAAACCTTCAGTACAGGACGTACAACGTGTTGAGATTGCAGAACAACTAACCAAAGAGTTTATAGAGCAGACTGATTCTTTCTTTTTTAAGGAATGGAGTGCGTATCGAGACAAAGTTGAAGCCGCACGACTAAGCTGGTTTAAGTAACTAATAGGCGAGATTTTACTAATTCACTAAAATAATTTGAACTGAATCGGAGTTCCGGTGTACAGGGTACTAAAACTGTCACTATGAAGAAGATTCTTTTTATCCCTTTGATATTAATTGGGCTTACTCTTCAGGCAACTCCTGAAAAAATCTATCCAAAAACGAAGATTTTAAGGCCTATTAGCTGGTATTCTGATCAAATGCTTGAATGGAGCTCGTATGTGCAAAGTCATTCAACTGAGGCGGATGCCTGGCTGAATTTTTATGCCGCTACCCGATTTGCCCAGCGAAATGCCGAACAACTTGACCAGATTGTTGAGAAAATGACAACAGCGATTCCCAATACGTTTGAGTACTACCTCATTCGGGGTTGGCATGCCGGGTTTGGTTTCGATGCCACTAATAATTTGAATAAAGCTTATGAAATGAAGCCGGAGCACTCAGGGTCTTATGGCTTACTTATGCTGGCCAGCGAATTTCAGGGAAATGAAAAGAACAGAAAATTCTATGCGAAAAAAATGCATGAAGCTGGAATTCTATCGACCTCATTGCTCAGCTATAGTTACAATGTTTTAATGTCGGTCGAATCAGGCTCGGTTTTGTTTACGGAAGGCGACAATACCACCTTGCCGTTATTAGCCTTGCAAGATGTTTGGAACGTTCGGTCGGATGTAACTGTCCTTAATCTGGATATGATTAGTTATCCGGATTATCGTAAATCAAAATTAGTTGATGCTGGTCTAGTGCTTCCTACTATAACTGAAACGAATCCGGATTTTAAACAACTCATTTGCGCTGCTTTGCCGGTTGAGAATTCAACACGTAAATTTTATTATGCACTTACGTTATCCAAAGAAAATATAAGTGACTTGAAGGATCAACTTTACGTGGTTGGCCTTGCCTCTCAAATCAGCCAAACCCGAATTGATAATATCGCGCTCATAAAGGATAATCTGGAAAAGCGATTCTTTCTGGATTATTTAGCAGTAGATTTTAATGGCACCAGCCAGTTTGATACAGGCAACGTCTTAAGCTCAAATTATCTTGTTCCGCTTTTGCTGCTCTATGAACATTATGAAAAGATTGGTGAGAAAGAGAAACAGGCCGAATTAAGTGCCTTGGTTTATAAAATAGCGACCAATACCAATAAAGAAGATCTGGTTAATAATTTTCTAAGCCGAAATAAATCAGATGCGATACCATATTTCCCTGATGCATCGAATGCAAAATCAATAGAAGGTCGTTTCAGACCTATAAGTAATAAGCTGTTTGCTGAGGAAGCGGAAGTTCGTAATGAACAATATAATGAGTTCCTTGCTTACTTGGTTAAGCATAATCTTATCGATCTGTATGAGAAGTACAAATTTGACCTTTCGGCTTATGAGGAGCCTGCTCTTTCTATGATGAAGAATTATACTTCAGCAAGAATCGTAACAAAGAAAGAGAAGTATTTTACTCAATATCCGGCCGTTAATGTTTCTTACGAAGCGGCAATGGCCTATTGTTCGTGGTTAACAGATCAGTATAATGGATTGGCTGAGAAGAAATATAAGAAGGTAAAGTTTCGTCTTCCTACTGTTGAGGAATATCAGATAGCAGCAGCTTCTATAGAAAACCCTACTTCGTGGAATGTTAATGAACAAATGGTAGAGGTGAAGCTCTATCCTCCTGGAAAGGAGTTTGGTAAAGATTTCGAATTAAAGAAAGTCTCAGTGGGTGATCCAGACGTGCTTTATCCATGGTTTAGGGTTTATAACTATAGAAACTCACCTCGCAATCAAAAGAACTGTTATCTGGGTAACTTTAAAACACCTGACAATGAAAAACCTTGTATGCCGGAGCGGATGACTTCAGCAGATGGTTGGATGATGATGGGGCCTGTGGAAACATATTTCCCGAATGATATTGGACTGTATGATGTGGTGGGTAACGTTGCTGAGATGACCAGTGAGAAAGGAAAGGCCTGTGGGGGAAGTTGGAATCACCCACCCGAGGAATCTACCATTAAAAGTGTGAACTTGTATAAGGGCCCGGATGCAGCAATTGGGTTTAGGGTTTTCATGGAAATTATTGAACAATAGGAATTGATATTCTTTAAAAAACGACTCTCCCTCCAAACGGATGAGGAGTTAATGCAAAAGGTTCATCAGGGGAGTGAGGCAGCGTTAACAGAAATTTATCAACGCTACAGCACTCCACTGATGCGCTACTTTACACGCATGCTGTGGCGCGATCAACAGAAGGGTCAGGATTTTCTTCACGATATTTTTATTAAAATCATTGACAACCCACAGCGGTTTGATGGCTCCCGTAAATTTTCTACCTGGTTATATTCCATAGCGCATAATATGTGCAAAAATGAATACCGTAAAAGAGCTAATCAAAATCGGCTTTATGAAGTTCATTATGCCGAACCTGGGCTTGTGGATTTAACCGAAAATCTCGATAAGCAAATCGTCAAACATAAATTAGATCTGCTGTTGGATGAGTTGGACGAGGAAGATAAGACTTTATTGTTGCTTCGATACGAAGAAGAATTGAGTATTGAACAAATGAGCGGAATCGTAAGTATGCCGGAAGGTACTGTAAAGTCGAGGCTATTCTACTTACGAAAAGAACTCGCTAAAAAACTAAATGCATTTAAGATCATTTTTAATGAACGTGCTATATGAAAAACACTGAAATGGTTGATCTGGAGAAGCTGGAGCAATTGCTCCAAAGCAGGTCGTATGCTGAACTCAGTAAGGAAGAAAAGGAGTGGGTGGGGCAGTGGGTTATATCTATGGAAGAATATGAAAACTTGCGGAGTTCAGGGATCGAAATCCGTCAATACTTTCTGAATACCAAGATTGGCGATCCGGATTCCGAGAACCTTATTCACCTCACAAAGCATTTGAGAGTGACAAAGTCCAGGCAAAGCTCCGGTATATCCTGGCTGTTAAAGCCTTCGATGAGTGCCGTAATAATGTCTCTTCTATTCGGTAGCCTTGGTTGGTGGATTGGCCATTCAACAAATGAAAATTCTCAAACACAAACCTTCAAACCGGTTGTAGTTCACGACACAATTTTTGTTGCTTCAAAACCCGATACAATCTTTACCGAGAAAGTGGTATACAAAAACCGGCCCGTAATCCTGACACGCATTCCTGGAACTGATGTGAATAAATCCATAGAAAAAAATGGTATCAACATGAAAGAGAAAGAGGAGTTGGAAAAACTTTTGGTTTCGGGAGATCAATAATTATTGATCACTTCTTTTGGTTTGATCTATTTCCATGATTAAATCCGCCCCATAGGCCATAGCTGGAGTTTGATACCCGGCTTTGAAATTGCCACGGAGAATTTTTTCGGCAATAAGCACAGCGGTTTTTGCAGTGAGCGTATAACCACTAACAGTTTCTAAACGACTTTCTGCCACTCTGCCAGAAGAGTCCCACACTTTGCCCCATAAAAAACTGCGGCCACTTTCCCGTTTCTCATCGCTGGGCCCTGGCTTTTGCTTATCAATCTTTTTCAACATGATGTTTTTTACCCATGGCATTCGTAAAAACCAATTGATATAGCGGGTGCGCTTTGCGTTTTTTATCATGCCGGGTGTGGCCCCGGTATAAACTTCAATATTCGGAATTCCTGTACTGCGCCAGGCTGTTGAGATATCACCCCATGGAATGCAGAGTGTAGGAGTTTTAAATGATCCGAAGTCGACCTCCATGCTTTTATCGCCTAATTCGATTCGAACCAGGGACCCATTCTCACGGATTTTGCCGCCATCGCCCAGGCCTTCAGTCATGCTTTTTTTTGTTCCACGCGATAAACCTCCTTTCGACATTGTAAATGCTAGTTGTAAATGTGTTGTCGAGGGCAAACGGTTCTTTAAATGTAGGGCAAGGCAATCAGAGGGAACCACATCGAAGCCTGTGCCCGGGATGATGGTAATACCGGCAGCTTTTCCTTTTTGATCATAGCCGGCCAGCATTTCAAATACCTGATACTCTCCTGTAATGTCAGTATAGTGAGTTTTGGTTTCAAGACAGGCATCGGCCATAAGTTTAGCCGTGTGGCGAAATGGACCTGCTGAGTGAATGACAAGATTTCCTTTCAACAAAAGGTTCTTAAGCGCTGTGTTGTCTTGTATCTCAAGTACCTCATATGGATATCCCGTTTCTTCGCTTTGTTTTTGTAATGCTTCGTGGTTGCGACCGGCCAGTATTACATTAAGATTTTTTGCTTTGCATTCTTTGGCTATCAGTTTGCCGGTATAGCCATAAGAACCATAAAGAATAATTGTATTATCAGGCATTATTGTGGTTGGGTTTCGCGATCAACCGATTCAATAAAATAAGAGGTATCACCACGCCATGGAAACTTCATATATCGCTTCACAAAATGTAAACTTACCCGTTCACCACTTAACGAAACTTCCTCAAGTTGTTTAATCACATCGGTCTGGTTGGATTCCACGGAAAAATCAAATGTTTCGGCCACAGGACTTGCTCCCTTTAATGCCCCAAATGATTCCAGATTTAGTTTGCCTTCATACGTTTTGAAAACCATGCCTTTCTCAGTTATGCGAAGCACTTTTCCGGACATCACGCCACGCTCATAAACGCCAAAATAAAGAAAAGCCAAGGTGGCGATTCCTAATGCCAGTGCGATAAGAAGAATTCGCTTTACAATTTTCATTGTTGTGCGTGCGGTCTTTTTGATGAAGCTGTCCGATTCCATAACTAAGATTTTTTAAGTGTAAGCAAGTTACTCTTTCTCTTCAATCTAATATAGAAAAAGATGGCAACAGAAATGACAATTAGAGATATAAATTGGGAGTTGGATAGAACATCCTCGATAATAAAACCTCTTTGAATATCGCCTCTGAACAGCTCCAGTACACCTCGGCCAAACGCATAGGTAATCAGGTAAAGCAGAAAAAGTTGACCCTCAAATTTCTTATTGGACTTTAGAATGATTAGTCCGGTCATTAGACTAAATATCAAAACAGCCTCATAAAGTTGAGTCGGGTGGAGTGCAGTATTCAAAGGTTCGGCTTGGCAAACCGGATTTGTAAAGGTTACCCCGAAAATACTATCAGTGGGTTTTCCATAGCAACATCCAGCCATAAAACATCCGATACGACCAAAACCATGAACAATGCAGGTCACCACCGCCATCACATCCAGCATTCCCAGAACCGGTACTTTTATTTTTCTGAAGTACCACAACATAATGGGTATCGTCAAAAGCAACGATCCATAAAAAACAAAGCCACTACCAGAAAGTAGCTTTTTCGGCTGACTTAGATACAACGAAGGTTCTTCAAAGATTAGGAACAATTTGCCGCCAATTACACCTCCAACCACCAGCATAATGAACAGATTATTACTTTGGTCGAAGGTAAGGTTGAATTGCTTTTTACCCTGCCAGTACATGTAGCCAAAGCCGAGCAATGCCCCAACCGCTATGCAGAACCCATAGGTGTAAATGGTAAACGATCCGGCATTAAAGAGTATAGGGTACATAATTAATTTGAAAATGAATCAATTTGAAGATTTGAAAATGATATTCATTTCAAATTGTACCACCTTCAAATTCTCAAACTAAACGGTCATGATCTCTGCTTCTTTCTTTTTCAGCAGGGCATCAACCTTATGAATGGATTCGTCAGTCAGTTTTTGTACCGTATCTTCAGCATTCTTCACATCGTCTTCCGACACGCCTTTAATTTTCTTGAGTTGCTCGTTTGTGTCTTTGCGGATGCTTCGAATACTTACTTTGCCCTGTTCACACTCATGGCTGGATTGCTTCACCAGTTGTTTTCTTCTTTCTTCGGTGAGCATCGGGATATTAATGATTACCTGCTGCCCGTCATTTTGTGGAGTAAGCCCCAGGTTGGCTACCATAATGGCTTTTTCTATTTCAGGTATCAGTCCTTTTTCCCATGGCTTAATAAACAGTGTGCGGGCGTCTTGTGAGGTGATGGATGACACCTGATTTAACGGACTCATTGCACCATAATATGATACTTGTATGCCATCGAGCATGGCGGGGTTAGCTTTGCCAGCTCTGATTTTTGCCAGTTCATGCGTTACATGAGAAATGGCTTTGTTCATCTGATCTTTTGCTTCTTCGAGGTAAAGTTCGATCTCTTCCATAAAAGTGATTTAAGATTTATGATTTAGGATTGGTGATTTTAAATCTAAAAAATCATCAATCTTAACTCTCAAATTAACTTATCAGCGTTCCTGCCTCTTCGCCTCTGGCTATTTTCAACAGGTTGCCTTTTTTATTCATATCAAAAACAATGATGGGTAATTTATTTTCCTGGCATAAGGTAAAAGCCGTCATGTCCATGATGTTTAATTTCTTTGAGTAAGCTTCCTGAAAGCTCAGGTGGCTGTAGCGAACGGCATCGCTGAACTTTTCCGGATCTTTGTCATACACTCCATCTACCCGTGTACCTTTTAATACTACACCGGCTTGAAGTTCGATGGCGCGTAAACTTGCCGTGGAGTCGGTGGTGAAGTATGGGTTTCCAATGCCGGCTCCAAAAATAACAACCCGTCCTTTTTCTAAGTGGCGGATCGCCCTTCGCCTGATAAAAGGTTCACATACTTGCTCCATTTTTATGCCCGACATTAATCGCGTGTATATGCCATGTCTTTCAAGTGCGCTTTGGAGCGCCATAGCATTGATGACAGTAGCCAGCATGCCCATATAATCACCTTGAACCCGTTCGATGCCCAAAGCTTCGGCCTGACCACCCCGGAAAATATTACCGCCTCCGATTACGATAGCCAATTCCACACCCTGCTCTTTGACACCCTTGATTTCTTCGGAGTATTGTTCAAGTACAGCCGGGTCGAAATTGCTGTTTTTAGAGCCCATCAGGGCTTCACCGCTGAGTTTGAGGAGGATGCGTTTATACTTCATGGTTGGACGAATAGTTCAGGTTTTAACCCCGCAAATATGGTCAGGATTGGCCAATTTTCGAGGAGTATTTTTTATTTTCAGAAGGATTGCCGGAAAGGATTAAAACTCCACCAACACCTGACCCTTCTCTACACTATCACCTTTCTTCACTTTCACAGACTTCACGATTCCTTCGCCAGGCGACTTCAGGATGTTCTCCATTTTCATCGCTTCCAGTATTAAAAGTGCATCACCTTGCTTTACTACGTCACCAACTTTAATTTTTAAATCAATGATCAACCCGGGCATGGGAGCTTTAATCGTGTTGACTTTGCTGCCGGCCGTATTATTCATACCCATCTTCTCAAGCAACAAATCAAATTTGTCTTTAAGGGTAACACTGTAGGTACGACTATTGATTTTGAAGGTGAAAGTCTTGGTTTCGGAATCGGTCCTGATCACTTCAGCCCGATAGCTTTTGTTGCGATACAGAATGTGAAAGTAGCCATCGGCAATTTTTACCAGATCCCACGCTTGGGTCTCGCCATTAACTACAAACCCAGCTTCACCAGATTCAATTTCAAAAATCTTATCATTTACAATCGCTTTATACATTAGAAAGTGTTCGTTTATTCGATAGTTATAGATGATTCAAACTATTATTCCAGTATCCAGACTCAATAATCCAATATCAACTCTCCTGCCTTGCAAATTAGCTAAACTCATCGTTACCTTTGATCCGTCACGAAAAGAATTTCGTGATAGGGGTGCCAACAAAACGGGCTGAGATTATACCCATAGAACCTGATGCCGGTAATGCGGACGAAGGGAGGCAAGGTTAAACATACGCATCACATTCCCCTGTGTGCTCTGCAAGTTTAAACCAAAAGTAAACATGTTAAAATTATGTATGTCGGCTGCACTGATTGTGTGGACGTGGAGTGGGCAGGCGCAAGTCATTCGTGGCTATGTGAAGGATAGCCAGACGAAGGAACCTCTGGCAGGTGCTTCGGTGGTGCTGAAGGAATCGGGCCGGTATTCAATTACCGATGAGAGCGGCTATTTTTTGATTAATCAACTTGCTAAAGGAAGCCACGAGGCTGAGGTTCGTTTTGTTGGATATAAATCCAACGATCTTTCTCTTACAACGGATGAAAAAAGCTGGACTACCATTTTATTGGAAGAGGATGTTAAGGTGACCGACCAGATAATTGTATCGGCCACGCGCGTAGACGGAAAAAGTCCAACTACGTTTACGACTCTCAACAAACTCGCATTACAAAAACAAAACTTTGGTCAGGATCTGCCCATCGCCCTGAACTGGACTCCATCCCTGGTAACCACTTCTGATGCCGGTGCTGGAGTGGGTTATACCGGATTGCGAATCCGCGGCAGCGATGCAACAAGGATTAATGTGACCATCAATGGCATTCCGGTAAATGACAGCGAAAGCCAGGGGGTATTTTGGGTGAATACACCTGATCTTGCTTCGTCCACTCAAAGCGTGCAGGTGCAGCGGGGTGTGGGTACCTCGACCAATGGAGCTGGTGCTTTTGGGGCAAGTGTAAACCTGCAAACCAATACCCGAAACGATGTGGCCTATGCCGATCTGATTAATTCATTCGGATCATTCAATACCCGCAGGCATACCATATCCTTTGGTACGGGCTTGATAAACGACAAATTTGTTTTTGATGGTCGTGTTTCTCAAATCAATTCAGATGGGTATATCGACAGGGCAAGTTCTGATTTGAAATCATATTATCTGTCTGGCGGATATTATGGTAAGAAAACAATGATCAAGGCAATTGTTTTTGGTGGCAAAGAGATTACCTATCAAAGCTGGTATGGTGTGCCCGAATCGCGATTGAATAATGATCCGGCCGCCATGCTGGAGACTGCTGCTTCCGAAGGCTGGAACCAGGAGCAAACAAATAATCTCTTGTCATCGGGACGCACATTTAATATTTATACCTACAATAACCAGGTTGATAATTATGCTCAGGATCATTATCAGCTTCACGTCTCACATCGCTTTACTGAATCGCTTACTGCGAATGCGGCTTTGCATTATACGTATGGCCGCGGCTTTTACGAAGAATTCCGATATGATGATGATTTCGAAAACTACGGACTAAATGATGTGGTGATTGGTGGTGAAACGATTTCATCAACGGACATCGTGCGCAGACGCTGGCTTGATAATGATTTTTATGGAGTCACTTATTCAGTTGCTTACGAAAAAGAAAAGCTGAATTCAATTCTGGGCGGTGCCTTTAACGAATATGATGGAGATCACTTCGGGCAAATTATATGGGCTCAGGTTTCAACTGTGCCGAAAGATTATCGATACTATTTCAATAATGGTAAAAAAAATGATTTTACCGTTTACTGGAAAAACAATTATCGGCTGAGCGAAAAAATTACGGGATTCGTGGATCTTCAATACAGACGCATTTCTTATGTCGCATCGGGTAAGGAAAATAAACAATTTGATTTCAATGTGGATGAACGATTCAATTTCTTCAATCCCAAGGTGGGATTAACCTATGAAGCATCTGGCCAACAACAATGGTATGCTTCTTACGCAGTTGGTAACCGGGAACCCGTGCGGGATGATTTTATTGATGCCCCTGCAGGAACTGCTCCAAGACCGGAGACATTGCGGAATGTGGAAGCAGGATGGCGATACAGAAAGAATAACCTGGTTTTGAATCTCAACTACTACCTGATGAATTACAAAAACCAATTAGTACCCACCGGAGAGTTGAATGATGTAGGTGCGATTGTCCGGACTAATGTAGACGACAGTTATCGCACCGGGGTGGAGGTGGAAGGTTCAATCCGGCTGGGCTCCAGAATTTCGTGGAATGCTAACTTAACCTTGAGTCAGAATAAAATCAGGAGTTTTAATGAAGTGATGTATGATTACGGAACCAACTTTGATGAGTATACCGAAGTAGTTACCACGTACACGAATTCTGATATTTCATTTTCACCTAATGTAGTTGCAGGGTCTGGACTATTCTACGTTCCTATTAAAAATGTAGAAGTGGGTTTACTCACCAAGTACGTAGGTAAGCAGTATCTGGACAATACCTCGAATGCCAACCGAAGTATTGATTCTTATTTTACGAACGATCTGCGACTGACGTATAGTGTGAGGCCCTCCTTTATGAGAGAGCTTTCCTTGAGCTTACTGGCAAACAACATTTTCTACACGCTGTACTCCTCAAATGGCTATACTTATGGTTATCTGGGTGGCGCTACCGAATATCGCCAGAACTTCTATTATCCCCAGGCGGGTCGAAATTACTTACTGATGGTGGCGTTGAGGTTTTGATGTTGGACTCTTTCGACCAGCAGTTTCAAGTATCTAATTACCTTTGTACTAATGCCTAAAGAAAGTTACCAGCCTTTTACCATTCGGGCACTGCTGCGCCTTACCCGGTTTTGGAACCTCGTGATCATTGGTTTGTCGCAATACTTTGCTGCTATCTTTCTGATTGATCGCGAATTGCTTTTTGACTGGAGATTATTTCTCCTGTCATCTTCTACAGCAATCATCGCAGGGGCTGGCTATATCATCAACGATTATTACGACATAAAAATCGATCTGATTAATAAGCCAGAGCGTGTGGTAATTGGCAAAAGTATCACCCGCAGATATGCATTGTTTTTCCATAGTGTACTTTCTATAGTCGGAGTTGCTCTTGGTTTTTTGCTTGGCTGGAAAGTAGGCGTGATTCATTTTCTTTCTGTGTTTTTACTTTGGTGGTATTCCAACAGTCTCAAACGCCAGCCTTTCATTGGTAATTTTGTGGTTGCCTGGCTTACGAGTATATCGATTGTGCTGGTAAATATTCTCTATGATCTGAACAATCCGCTCGTTGTTATCTATGCGTTGTTTGCGTTTTTCATGACTCTAATCCGTGAAATCGTTAAAGACATGGAAGACTTGAAGGGCGACAATACGTTTGGATGCAAAACCCTGCCCATTGTGTGGGGAATCCGGAAGACGAAGTGGATCATCTACTTCTTTCTCATTTTGTTAGGAGCTTCAGTTGTTTTACTCAATGAAAGATATTCGCAATTGCCGCTTTCATATTTTTTGATTTTTCTCTTTATTCCGCTCGGCTTACTTTTGGTGAGGTTGTTCCGGGCCGACACCCGAAAGGATTTTTACTGGTTAAGCCAATGGTGTAAAATCATCATGTTGTTTGGGGTTGCAAGCATGGTATTCATTTAATTCCTTTCTTTGCTCCCATGACTCAACCCGCCCGGCTGGCTGTATTTCTTTCAGGTAACGGATCGAATGCAGAAGCTATATTTTCTTACTTCAAGAATCATTCATCTATTCAGGTAGTGTTGGTGTTGAGCAACAACCCGGAAGCCTTTGGATTACAACGCGCCAATAAATTCAATATACCGTCAAGAGTTTTTACCAGACAACAATTCCGCGAAAGCGATGAAGTAGTTCAATGGTTAAAAGAGGCTCAGGTAACCCATGTTGTGCTGGCAGGTTTTCTTTGGTTGATCCCCCAAAATCTGATTCATGCATATCCACATCGCATTATCAACATTCATCCGGCCTTACTACCCAAATATGGCGGCAAGGGAATGTATGGAGCAAAAGTACACGAAACGGTGAAAGCTGCAGGGGAGACTGAAACCGGGATAACCATTCATGAGATAGATGAACACTATGATGAAGGAAGAATTTTGTTTCAAGGAAAGTGCCCGATTCATCCTACGTATTCGGCACAACAAATTGCCGAGCAGGTGCAACGGCTGGAACACGCGCACTACCCACGGGTAATTGAGCGTTGGGTAAACCAGCCATAACGGTGCCGTTATGGTTTTTTGTTAATGGAGATCAGCTCGAAATCCTGAGACTTAGGAAAGTCGTCAAACACCTTTTGAATAAACTCGTCAGGCACAGCCAGTTTGCGTTTTAATACATCAATCCACGCGCCATCCAGATTAATAATAGCAGACAGGGTGCCGTCTTCTTTGTAGAAATGGTGACGAACACTCCAGCGACTGAAATCGGATGTGGATTTGGTTACCAAAAGATCAACCGTAATCTTGTCCTCGAATTTTATTTCGCGCTTGAAGATAGCCTCTTCACGAAACAGAATCGGGCCGATGCGAAGTTCTTCAAACTTAAGATTGGTAAGGCCGTGTTTTGAGAAGCAGTCAATGCGCACTGTGGCGCCATAATCATAATAGGCTGAATGTCGCAGATGCCGGTTTTGATCAATATCTGACCAGCGCACCTGTATGGGCAATGAAAATTTTTTCATCAAATTGTATTGCTACCGGCTAGATTCCGATCTTCTCGCGTTTGGACCAGATTTCATCGATGAGGTCGCCCTTGCTGCTTTTACCGCGGTGTCGCCAATCGCCATCTTCAATCAATGAAAAATCAAATTCGAGCTTTGCACCAACCCGACTATTGTCCCGTGAGAATACTTCTATAGTTTCGGTGTATTTGCCATCAACCGTTGTGTACGTGCCACCTCCGGTGCCAAAGAACTCTTTTGTTTCATTGTTGTATGCAATCCATTGAAAGCGAGTGCCCGATAATATTTTCATGGTTTTACGCGCACCGGGTGTTCTTTTTTGGATAGTGCCATCCTCACCCATACGACCGGTGATTAACCATGCTCCGGATAGCGCCCCCGGAGTACCATTGTCAATTCGCGAAAACTCAGCACCATCTTTAAAGCTTAATTTGTCTTTTTGAGTTTTCACAGGGGTTTTTTGTTCAGTGCCGATCAGTTCTGGTTTCAGGGTATTGAACTCATGAATTTCTATGAACTGACCTTTTTCTAAACGCCAGGTTCCACCATACGTGCCAGTATAGGTTTTGTCTTTTACATTATAGATGGCAACCGAAAAAAACTTATCAGCCACAATCATAACGGAACGGTTCTCGTCCGGCCCGCTTTGCCAGGCACCGTTGAGGTCGGTATTTTGAGCAAAAACACTTGTGTAGCTCAACATAAGTATAAGAATGATTATATGCTTCATGATTTTATAAGTTATTTTATTTCTACTAAAGACCTAATTTGAATGCGATAGGAATCACCATCACCGTTTTGACAGGATTCCCCTGATACTTTGCTGGACGCCAGATTTCTCTAATATTCTTTATACAGTTTTGAGCTTCTATATCACAACTTGAACCAGTTCCTTTAACAATTTCAATGTCTATCAACTCACCTTGCTTATTAATTACAAACCCAATATATACAGTGCCTTCAATCTTTTTTTTCTTAGCGCTCGTTGGATAATTTAGACTACTTTCTATCTTTTCGTAAAAGTCTTTCATACCCCCCGGAAACTCAGCGGGTTCTGGAGTCTTTGAAAAGATCGTATCTTTTTGCGAACCCCTAATGGTATAAACTAAATATTTTGCAGAGTCTTTAAATTCAAAATGAGCTATATTATTGAATTCATCAGACTCTTCTAATATGCCTGAACCATTTGTAAGTATCGGAGCTCCAGTTCTCGACCAATATTGTATGTACTTTAATTCATTTCCATTTTGAATATATGTTTCTGAGGGATTACCATTCTTTTTAAAATATTTCACAAGCCCATCGAAGATTGGTCCAGGTCTAATAGCGCTGCATTCACCTTCCATCTGAAGGATATCATTCTCCGAAAAGAAATCTCTCACAATAAATCTCTCACCTTTTTTTTCAATTTTTCGATAATATTTGGATTCGCTTTTGGATTTAACTAGTCGCCCATTGGCATCAAAATATTCAATGCTATATTTTATTTCTTGTGACCAGCTTTTTAAAAAAATAAAAGTTAACAAAACGATAAAAGAGAATTTCATACCTTCTTATAAGTACCTAGACCTAATTTTACTAACTATGGTGTATTAACCTCGTGAAATCCCCCTTCTGAATTATCAGTCCAGCTCATAGGATAATTTTTATCAAGAAACTCTAATGAGTCTTCCGTAATGTACAACGGCCTGAATGTATCAATCATCACGGCTAACTCATGAGTTTCTTTTGCGCCAATACTTTTTTCTACCGTGCCAGGGTGTGGCCCATGCGGCAATCCACCTGGGTGTAACGTGAACGAACCGCGCTCAATACCCCTGCGACTCATGAAATTTCCTTCAGCATAATAGAGCACTTCATCACTGTCGATATTACTGTGATTGTAAGGGGCTGGTATTGCCTGAGGATGATAATCAAACAGACGTGGAACAAACGAGCAGATCACAAAATTATGCGCCTGAAAAGTCTGGTGTACAGGTGGCGGCTGGTGAATGCGCCCGGTGATGGGTTCAAAGTCGTGAATAGAAAAAGCATAGGGCCACAAAAACCCATCCCAACCTACTAAATCCAAAGGGCTGTAATCGTACACATACTGATGGAGATAGCCTTGCTTTTTTATCTTCATCAGAAACTCACCCTTGCTGGTGTCCGTTATTAACTCATGAGGCGGACGAATGTCGCGTTCGCAATAAGGAGAGTGCTCTCCCAGTTGTCCAAGTTCGTTGCGATAGCGTTTCACCGTCTCGATCGGTGAAGCTGCCTCCACAATCAATAGCCGAAGAGGTCCTTCCTCAAACTCCAGTTTGTAAATTATCGTGCGCGGAATTACCACATAGTCGCCTTGCCTGACCTGCAGTTTACCAAATTGAGATAGCAACACGCCCTTGCCATCATGGATAAAAATCACTTCATCGCCCTCGGCATTTTTATAGAAGTAGTCCATTTTTCTTTTAACCGGAGAGCAGATTGAAATGGAGCAGTCACTATTTGCCAACAAAACTTTACGGGCCGTCAGATAATCATCCCCGGTGGTCGTAACTTTTGAAGTATTCAAATGAGTTTGCCGCAACGCGTATTCCTGAATCA
The DNA here is from genome assembly GCA_044229915.1 of Cyclobacteriaceae bacterium. GTDB lineage: Bacteria > Bacteroidota > Bacteroidia > Cytophagales > Cyclobacteriaceae > ELB16-189. The sequence goes on along the minus strand of JBGASB010000010.1, from coordinate 43,519 downwards.
GTTTAGGTCCATACTTAACAGGATCTTTCAGAGATTTGATTCGCGTTGGTGGATTAATATGATAGAGGTTTGAATAGATTCCTGAAAACCCTTCAGAGCTTACCAGTTCTTCTTTATACAAACTGCCATCGGGCTGCCTGAATTGGGTATGTCGTTTGTGTGGAATATTTCCAAGGCGGTGGTAGTACATAGTGTGTGAGTTGACTGAAAATTTGTACGGTGAAGGTACAAAAAAAGAACTCACCTCTTTTAATAAAACCGGAGGTGAGTTCCTGAATTTGTTAATGTCGAAGCCTACATTTTGCTTCTATTTAATTCCGGAATCCGGTCGAAGAGTTTGATGGCTTGTTGAAGCACTTCGTTCGTTTCGTTGATGATTGGATAAAAGCTTTGGTTATCCCAAACGTTGCGTGCAATCTCAGCTTTCAGGTACACCTGAAAGAGCCGCTTGTTTTTAGCTAGATCATTGGGGCGCGGCTCAATTTTATTTTTGATGCCCATAACAACGACCCGGCTTAACATGGCATCATTGACCTCGAATTTTTGTAAGTATGCCTTATATCCCTTTTCTTTCAATTGAGATTCATTTTGCTCAGCAAATGTAAAGGCATATTCTCTTAAGATGTTGGCATTGAAAAGTTCGTTGAAGTATTTACTGCTGGAAGTTGTGTCCAGCGCAACAAAATAGTCAGGCATAATGCCGCCACCACCGAATACTGACCTTCCGCTTTGAGTTTCATACTTTAGGGAGTCATTAAACCGAATGCTATCAGCAGAGAAAAACTCACCATGTTTATAGCGCTTGGAAATATCTTTATCATATTCATCCAGATCATCATACGGTTTTTGAATGGAGCGGCCGCTGGGGGTATAATACCGTGAAATTGTTAATCTTACTTCTGATCCATCATTCAAGCTAAATGGGCGCTGTACCAATCCTTTTCCATACGACCTCCGGCCAACAATCAAGGCCCTGTCATTATCCTGTAAAGCACCGGCAACAATTTCTGAGGCCGAGGCGCTGCTTTCGTTTACCAGTACAATAAGATCCCCCTGTTCAAAGTCTCCCTGATCGGTAGCAAAATGATCTTCATTGTATTTGGTTTCCTGGCCTTTAGTGAAAACTATTTTTTCTCCTTTTGCTAAAAATTCATCAGCAATCCCAACGGCCTGGTCCATATATCCACCCGGATTTCCTTGCAGATCCAGAATAAGTTTTGTCATACCTTCTTTTTTGAGCTTGCTCACAGCTTCTTTTACTTCCTCGTAGGTTGTTTGTGAGAAGCGATTTACTTTAATGTATCCTATATCCGGTGTAACGAGGTACGAAGCATCAACTGAAAACTGTGGAATTTTGTCACGAATGATGGTGAATGTGATTGGCTCCTTTACATTTTTTCTGATCACTTCAATTTTTACTTCCGTCCCCTTCGGGCCTTTGAGATGCTTCTGTACATCGGGATAAGACAAGCCTATGCTGGCAATATTTATATCATTCACTTTAACGATTTTGTCGCCAGACTGCAATCCAACGGATTCCGAGGGTCCGCCACTAAGGGGAGCCACTACCACCAGGGTGTCATGAAAAATATTATATTCAATGCCAATACCTTCAAAATTTCCGCGAAGGTCCTCATTAGCCGCCACCTGATCTTTGGCAGATAAGTAAGAGGAATGTGGATCTAACTTACCCAGCATATGTTCGATAGCATCCTCAACCAGCACTTCCGTTTTGGCTTCATCTACGTATTCATTCTTTACGAGGCTTAATACTTCTCTGAACTTTTGTACATCGTTGCTGATATCGCCTGAGCCCGTTTTATTGGTCAGGCTGGCTCCAATCAACACTCCGGCTGCAAGCCCGATGCATAAAATAAGCGGTAAACTGATCTGGTACGATGTATTTTTCTGCTCCTCCATAATATTTCGTTGCGATACTAGTTCTTTAAACGGACTTCCAAATTAATTGTTAAGGTTAGAAATTAGCTAAAATTGAGTTTACTATATTTACCAGATTGATGGAAAAAATAGCCTTAAAAAGCCGGAGAATAGGGGAGTTGGTGGATCAGGACAAGATACGGGCTCACGTATTGTTCTATTTTGGCATTAAATTTTACGAGTACTCCGAACAAACTCTCGAACAAGTTTGTGAAGAAAAAGGTTTGAGTGTTGATATTGTAGTTCGTGAATTAGAGGCGCCCAACGAGAATTTTCAGGAATCGGACCTGCCCCTGATCAGTTATCCTATAGATCTGATTATAGAGTATCTTAAACACACTCATTATTTATTTGTAAAACACAAGCTGCCTTATATCGGCAGGCTTGTCGAAAGTTTCAAAGCGAATCATGTCGAATATGATCTGGTCGAAAAAGACCTTAAGACATTGTTTCCCTTATTTATCGAAGACTTCATTCATCACATTTATGAGGAGGAAGATACCCTCTTCAAATACATCAGAATTTTGGAACGTGCCGGGCGCGGGCATTTCAATCCTTCTGAACTTTATAAGTTGATGGAGAAGCACTCCCTTCAAAAATGTGCCCTGGAACACGAAGCCCACGATGAGGAGATGCGCGGAATCCGAAAAATCACAAAGGACTATTACCTCGCCACCGATGCGCCCTTACATGTAAAGGTTATCTACAACGAGTTGATTCAATTTGAAAAGAGTTTGAAAGTGCATGCCCAGGTTGAAAATGAGATCTTATTCCCTAAAGCCCTGGCCCTCGAAAGCGAAGTGAAGAAAAAGTTCTTCGAAAAAGCCAAACTCAACTAGACCCATTCTCAAGATCCCAGATGGGAAGAATTCTTGCTATTGATTACGGAACCAAACGCACCGGCCTGGCAGTTACCGATCCACTAAGAATAATAGCCACAGCGCTGGAGACAGTTGAAACTACAGGGTTAATTAATTTTTTAGCAAAATATTTTAAGAGCGAAACAGTAGATGAGGTGGTGATAGGTATGCCGAAGCAAATGAATAATACGGACTCGGAAACGGCCCCTGATGTAAGGAAATTCATGGAGCTCTTCAGTAAAACCTTCCCCGAAAAACCGATCCAAACTATAGACGAGCGCTTTACCAGTTCAATAGCTCAACGGGCTATGATTGCTGGCGGTATGAAGAAGAAGGACCGGCAGGTAAAGGGCAATGTTGATAAGATAAGCGCTACCCTCATTTTACAGGATTATCTTCAAATGAAGGGTCATTGACATCAAATTCGTGGTGTAAGGCTTAAAATTCATAGAATGTACCCTACCTTTGTAGTTTAATTTTTAGTCATGGTTTATCCGATTGTGGTTTATGGCGATGCAGTATTAAGAAAGCGGGCCACCGATATTAAAGAAGGAACGGATTTGAAGGAGTTGGTTAAGGACATGTATGAAACCATGCATGCTGCTCACGGTATTGGGTTGGCGGCTCCCCAAATTGGCAAAAGTGTACGCCTTTTTGTTGTGGATGGAACAACCCTGGAGGATGAACCCACCCTTGCCGATTTTAAGAAGGTCTTTGTCAACCCTGTAATTCTAAAAGAGACTGGGGAAGAATGGGACTTCGAAGAAGGATGCCTGAGCATTCCCAACATTAGGGAAGATGTTTGGCGAAAGGAAAAAGTACGGATTAAATATTTTGATGAGAACTGGTATTCATTTGAAGAGGAATTCACAGGCATGAAGGCGCGCATTATTCAGCACGAATACGATCATATTGAAGGCAAGTTGTTCATTGATTATTTAACCCCGCTAAAGAAGCGGATGCTAAAAGGCAAGCTGGCCGATATCAGTAAGGGGGATGTGGATACGGATTACCGTATTTTAGCTCCACTACGAAAGTAATTCCGGATCCCATATTCAAAATAGGAATTGCTCACAATTGAATTTTGAATTCTAAATTTTGAATCTTGAATATAAACTCTCGCCTTCCTGAGGTTGGCACATCCATTTTTACAGTTATGTCGCGCATGGCATTGGAGCACGGTGCCATTAATCTTTCTCAGGGGTTCCCCGACTTTCCTGTATCGCAGGAATTGATTGAACTTATTTATAAAAACATGAAGGCCGGGCACAATCAGTATGCACCTATGCCTGGTACTCCAGTTTTACGAAAAGCAATTGCTGATTTGGTAGAGAAAACTTACCATCGATCTACTGATTTTGAAACGGAAGTAACCGTGACGGCCGGAGGTACCGAAGCTATCTTCTCTACCATTGCTTCCCTTGTGAAGGAGGGTGACGAAGTTATCATGTTTGATCCCGCGTATGACTCGTATGATCCTGCAGTCAGGTTGAATGGCGGCAAACCTATCCACATTAAGTTAGAACCGCCTCATTTTTCTATTAACTGGGAAGAAGTGCGATTGAAAATCTCACCTCGTACCCGAATGATCATGATCAATACTCCGCACAATCCAACCGGTGCCATTTTAACCGAAGGTGATCTTAAAAACCTTGAGAAAATTGCTTTTGATCACAACCTGATTGTATTGAGTGATGAGGTTTATGAGCGAATTATTTTTGATCACCAAACCCATCAGAGTGTCTTAAAATTCCCAGCGCTGGCCGCCCAAAGCGTGGCGGTGTTTTCGTTCGGTAAAACTTTTCATGCTACCGGCTGGAAGGTGGGCTATACAATAGCACCTGAGTTTCTGACCAAAGAAATCCGCAAAGCACATCAGTTCATTACATTCAGCGTAAATACCCCTGTTCAACTGGCGTTGGCAGAATATCTTGGCAATCCCGAAAATTACCTTCACCTCGGCACGTTCTATCAACAAAAGCGTGACTTCTTTTTAGATCAGATCAAAGGCTCTTCTTTGAAACCGTTACCAAGCTATGGAAGCTATTTTCAACTCCTTTCTTACGAATCTGTTTCAGACTTGAAAGAAACGGAAATGGCAGAATGGATGACAAAGGAGAAAAAACTTGCGCCTATCCCTGTATCTGCCTTTTATCAGGATAAATCCGACCATAAGCTTCTTCGTTTTTGCTTTGCCAAGGGTGAGGAGACGCTGGAAAAGGCTGGTGTCATTCTTCGAAAACTTTAACGGGTTTTTATTGGGTAAAGGGTTCAAAATTTGAGCCCGTATTGCTTTCTTTGCAGTCCGTTTGTTACCCTTATGCAGGATTTAAAAATCACCGTCATTCAAGCCGATATCCATTGGGAAGATGTTGGAGCCAATTTGGCCATGTTTGAAGAGAAAATCTGGCAGATTGGAGAGTCTACAGATGTGATCGTACTGCCTGAGATGTTTACGACCGGCTTCACCATGCAGGCGCCCAAACTGGCTGAGCACATGAATATGCGCACCTTCAAATGGATGAAGCAGATGGCGGACCAAACCGGAGCATTGATACTGGGAAGTTTTATTGCCAATGTGCACGACCGCTTTTACAACCGGCTGTTGTGGATGGAGCCAGGCGGAAATTATAAAACCTATGATAAGCGACATCTGTTTCGGATGGCAGAGGAGCATCAGGTTTACACACCCGGTGAAAGTCTTTTAATTGGCCATTGGAAGGGTTGGAGAATTTGCCCATTAATTTGTTACGACCTGAGGTTTCCGGTGTGGAGCAGAAATCGTTGGAATGCATCTCTTAAAAAACCTGCTTACGATTTGCTTGTTTATGTCGCCAACTGGCCAATGGTGAGATCCACGGCCTGGGAAACCTTATTAAAAGCGCGGGCAATAGAAAATTTAAGCTATACCGTTGGTGTAAACCGCGTTGGTCTTGACGGAAATGGGATTGAATACAATGGTCATTCAGCGTTCATTGGACCTAAGGGCGATTCATTCTTTTCTGTTGAGAGCGTGGAGGCTATTAAGACCCTGGAATTAAATTCTCACGCACTGCAATCCTACCGCGATAAGTTTCCGGCTTTTATGGATGCTGATGATTTTTCTATTGAGGCTGAAGCCTATGAGGAACGCAACCTGACTGGTTTAAGCTGAGGCAAAATCCTTAATCAAGATTTTAATCTTTTCCGGATCGTCTTCCTTTTTAAATCTTTCGCCAAGCGTAGCCATCAACTTCTGTGCGGGTTCATGATTTCCTGAGATCACCACGGAGTGAATTTTTTGAGTTGTACGAAGCAGGTGATTTAATAATTTCAACGCAGATCCAAGTGGTTCATTCGGTTGCGCCTGAATCAAAATAAAAACGGATTGTACCTGATCGCATAGGCGGATGACCAGATCGGCAATGGAAGCATCCGATTGATTGTCCATCTCAGCACCGATCAAATCACTGGAAAGGGAAGAGGCGAAGGTAAGAAGCGGTTTTTCGTAGCCCGATTCTTGCCATTTTCTTAGTTCGAGGTGTAGAAAGAGTTTCATATTTTTAATCCACGCTAAGACGCAAAGATCGCTAAGTTTAGTCCTGCTCCAGCTAGTGCATATGACTGAAAATGACTTATCCAAAATAATTGTTAACTCATGCTTTCATATTCATAAAGAACTTGGACCGGGTCTTTTTGAGTCAGTTTATGAGGAGTGCTTGTATTTTGAGCTAATCCAACAAGGCCTATTTGTTGAAAGGCAGAAGGAGCTACCAGTTATTTATAAGTCAATTAAAATGGAAATAGGCTTCCGAACTGATTTGATTGTTAATGAAAAAGTAATTATAGAGATCAAATCACAGGAAGCAATCGCTCCGGTTCATCAAAAACAGTTATTGACATACTTACGTCTAACGGGTTTGAAGCTTGGCATTCTTGTCAATTTTAATGAAGCCTTGATTAAGGATGGTATTCAACGAATAGTTAATAACCTATAAAGTCCTTTTGCGAATTTAGCGTCTTTGCGTGGAATCTTTGGTTCTTTCCACTTTAATCCTGCATTTTTGCACCTCAATTCTTAACCATGTCATCAAAGAAAATTACCCGCGCCCTGATCTCCGTTTTTTACAAAGATCATCTTGAACCGATCATCCATTTTCTTGGAAAACAAGGAGTAGAATTTGTCTCTACGGGAGGTACGCAGGAATTTATAGAGAAGCTTGGATACCCCGTTATTCCCGTTGAAATGCTAACGGGTTATCCTTCCATTTTTGGTGGTCGGGTTAAAACTCTCCACCCGGCTATTTTTGGAGGCATTCTTTTCAGAAGGGATGATTCAGGGGATCTAAAGCAGGCACAGGAGTTTAAAATTGCTCCAATTGATCTGGTGATTGTAGACCTATATCCTTTTGAAGAAACAGTAGCGAAAGGAGGCAACGAAGAAGACATTGTAGAGAAAATTGATATCGGGGGTATTTCCCTGATTCGTGGTGCGGCCAAGAATTTTAATGACGTGTTGATAGTTTCTGCCCGCACTCAATACCAGGAATTGCTGACTTTATTGCAAGCAAAGAATGGCTCCTTAGATCTTGCCGATAGAAAGCGATTTGCCGCCAAAGCCTTTGATGTTACTTCACATTACGACTCTGCCATATTCAGGTATTTCAACCAGGAGCAACAGTTGCCAAGTTTCAAATCAAGTTTCCAGCAAGGCAAAGTGTTGCGCTATGGCGAAAACCCACATCAGCAAGGTGTATTTTATGGTGATTTGGAAAGTCTGTTTGACCAGTTAAATGGCAAGGAACTTTCATACAATAATCTGGTGGATGTGGATGCAGCTATCAGTTTAGTGAAGGAATTTGAGGGCGAAATTGCTTTTGTGATTATCAAGCACACGAATGCCTGCGGAGTAGCTACTGCAGTCGATGTAAAGACGGCCTACCTAAAGGCATTCCAGGCAGATACCATTTCTGCATTTGGTGGCGTTTTGGCAACGAATAAAAGAATCGATTTATCAGCAGCCGAAGAAATCAACAAGCTCTTTTTTGAAATTTTGATTGCACCTGAGTTTGAACCTGCTGCTCTCGAGTTACTCAAGACTAAGAAGAATAGGATCATCTTGAAGCAAAAGGAAGCACTTACCGGCCACAAGCAGTTCAAAAGCCTCTTAAATGGAGTAATCGAGCAGGATCTGGATCTTAAAACTGATGCAAAGGCAGATTTAAAACCGATGACAAAACGAATTCCATCATCAGGAGAAGTTGAGGCCTTACTCTTTGCAAGCAAAATCTGCAAACACACCAAATCGAATACGATTATTTTAGCTACAAATGGCCAGTTACTAGCCAGTGGCGTTGGCCAAACCAGCCGGGTGGATGCTTTGAAGCAAGCTATTGAGAAAGCTGGAGCTTTTGGCTTTTCTCTGAAGGGGGCTGTAATGGCTTCCGATGCTTTCTTTCCGTTCCCCGATTGCGTTGAGATTGCTCATCAACACGGGATAGAAGCAGTGATCCAGCCGGGTGGGTCTATCAAAGACCAGGATTCGATTGACTACTGCGACCGAAATAATATGGCCATGGTCTTCACCGGTATCAGACACTTTAAGCATTAATACGCTGTAAGTTTTTCGGCAGTTTACACTTAAAATTCCCCGGATTATTTCAGTAATTTCGGGCTTTATAACTTTTTAACCTTACGGGAACGAATGGGACTTTTTGATTTCTTTACTCAGGACATAGCCATCGACCTGGGAACCGCCAATACGCTGATTATTCATAAAGATAAAGTAGTAGTAGATGAGCCATCTATTATTGCCTTAGATCGGGCAACCGGTAAAGTGCTGGCCATCGGTCGGGAGGCCATGCAGATGCATGAAAAAACACATGATAATATCAAAACTATCCGTCCGCTAAAGGAAGGTGTTATTGCTGACTTCCATGCTGCTGAAATGATGATTCGGGGCATGATTAAAATGATCGATACAGGCCGAAAACTTTTCCCACCTTCTTTGCGAATGGTAATCTGTATTCCTTCTGCAATCACCGAAGTGGAGAAGCGAGCTGTTCGTGACTCTGCGGAGCATGCTAACGCAAAAGAAGTGTACATGATTCATGAGCCTATTGCGGCTGCTATTGGAATCGGTATTGACATTGAACAGCCAGTTGGTAATATGATTGTGGATATTGGTGGTGGGACAACCGATATTGCTGTTATTGCTTTATCAGGTATTGTTTGTGATCAGTCAATCCGTATTGCCGGAGATACATTCAATCGCGATATTCTAGATTACATGCGTAGGCAACATAACCTGCTGATTGGAGAACGCTCAGCCGAACGCGTTAAGATTGAAGTAGGCTCTGCATTAACTGAACTCGATGACGGTCCGGATGACTATGAAATCCGGGGTCGCGACCTAATGACGGGTATCCCCAAAACCATTAAGATTTCTTATTCGGAAGTTGCGTTTGCTTTGGATAAGTCTATTTCAAAGTTAGAAGAAGCGGTGCTCAAAGCGTTGGAGCTTTCACCACCCGAGCTCTCAGCTGATATTTATGAGCAAGGCATTTACTTGACAGGTGGCGGGGCCATGTTACGCGGATTGGATAAACGTCTTTCATTGAAGACCAAGTTACCCATTCACGTAGCGGATGATCCACTCCGTGCTGTGGTGAGAGGCACCGGAGCTACCCTGAAGAATCTTGAACATTACAGAAAAGTGTTGATGACTTAATGGATGGAGCGGCTCTTAAATTTTATTTACGAGTACCGGGCTTTTTTCACTTTCTTACTTCTGGAGTTATCATGTGCCTGGCTGGTTATTGAGAATAATCAATACCAAAGCACGAAGTATTTTAACTCCTCCAATCAGTTAGCTGCCAATATTCTGGGTTTCTCTCAAGGCGTAAGAGAATATTTTTCTTTGCGTACAATCAACGAAGAACTTTCGCGTGAAAATGCCACCCTGCGCACACAACTCGAAAAGAGGTATCAACAAATTCAAGGGGTAACGGATTCGGCCCGTGTCAATCAATATGAATATGTGAGTGCGAAAGTGATGAGCAATTCGACCAATCTATATAAGAACTTTATCACCATTAATAAGGGAGCTGCTGATGGGATAGCTCCGGGTATGGCTGCCATCAGCGATGCAGGTGCCGTTGGAAAAGTAAAATCAGTTTCTGAACACTATGCAGTTCTTATCTCACTCCTGAATGTAGATGAACAGGTCTCCAGCGTAATAAAGAGAACCAATCAATTTGGCAGCGTTCGATGGGATGGTTTGAATATGCGCTATTCAAATTTGCTGTTTATCCCTCGCCATGCTGAACCGATGGTTGGTGATTCGGTCGTTACCTCAGGGTACAATGCCGTATTTCCTCAAGGGGTGCTCGTGGGTATTATCCGGGAAGTCAACTTAAAGGAAGAAACTCCCTTTTGGGATATCCGATTGGAGTTGTCACAAGATTTTGGCCGGTTGGCATTCGTGGAAATAGTGAAGAGCCGGTTAAGGAATGAAATAGATTCGCTGGAACAAATAACCATAGGAGATCCAAAATGAGTCGCTTAGGCATCATACAGTTTATACTATTTTTTATCTATGTGCTTGTGCAGGTGCTTGTGCTCAGAAACCTGGTGCTTTTCAATTCAGCATTTTGCTTTTTGTATATAGCGTTTATTTTATTGCTTCCTATCGAACTTAATTCATTGGTATTAATGTTGATTGGTTTCGTATTGGGATTTACAATCGACATCTTTTACGATAGTATGGGTTTGCACGCGCTGGCAACTGTGTTGGTTTCCTATTTAAGAAATTCCTGGCTTGCCACCATTACTCCTCAGGGTGGTTATGATTCCAGTTCTTCGGCTACCGTAATGGCAAATGGGTTACAATGGTTTTTGGTTTATTCATTACCGTTGGTATTTCTTCATCATTTGGTCTTGTTTTTTGTTGAAGCATCCGGCTTCGCTTTATTTTGGTATACCATGTTAAAAATTGTTGCCAGCCTGATGTTCACTATGGCTACCATTGTTTTACTTCAATATTTATCTCCTCAGCGTAGACGGTCATGAATGAAGGAAGAAAGGAAATAGTGCAGGTTGTATTTTTGCTGGTGGGCATTATTTTCCTAATCAAACTTTTTTTTATTCAGGTATTAGATAATCGGTACGCTGAATTGGCGGATGGAAATGCTATCTTAAGACAAGTGGAGTATCCCTTCCGCGGCCTCATCTATGATCGCAATAAAAAACTAATTGTATTTAACTCACCGGAATACGACTTACAAGTCGTTATGAAGGACGTCAGGAAGTTTGACTCCGCAAAATTTTGCAGTGTATTTGAGATATCGCGCGAAGAGTTGCGGTTAAAATTCAAAGAAATGAAGGCACGAAAAGAGTACTCTCCTTTCAGGCCTACACTTTTCATGAACCAATTGTCGAACATTGATTTTGCAAAAGTACAAGATCAGCTTGATGAGTTTCCTGGTTTTTATGTTCAAGCCCGAACCACCCGATCCTATGCCGCCCCCTCGCTTGCCAATGCGCTTGGCTATGTAAGTGAAATTAGCAAAGAGAGTTTGTCCAGGGACGCATCTAAAATTTATAAGCAGGGTGATTACGTAGGACAAAGTGGCATCGAAGCTTTCTATGAGGAACAATTGCGGGGTAAACGTGGCGTGAGATTTAAATTGCGGAATGTAAAAGGAATTGAAAAGGGTTCCTTTAAGAATGGCGAATATGACACCCTTTCTGTTCCCGGTCAAAATCTTATTACGGGTATTGATATTGACTTGCAACAGTATGGAGAGTTTTTAATGAAGGGGAAATCCGGAAGTATCGTGGCTATTGAACCTTCTTCCGGTGAAATCCTTTCCCTGGTTTCTGGTCCTTCCTACGATCCCAACCTCCTTACGGGGAAGAGCTACAGTTCTAATTTTAAATTAATCAGTAATGATACCTTGAAGCCACTCTTCAATCGACCGCTCATGGCTCAATACAGACCCGGTTCGATTTTCAAAATTGCCCAGGCCATGACAGCGCTACAGGAAAAGGTCCTTACTCCTGACACACGTATTCGCTGCGATCGTTCGGTTATTAATTGTCATGGCGCTCACACGAATGAAGATTTGCGGGGGGCCATTGCCAATTCATGCAATCCATATTTTCACAATGTACTAAGACGAATGTTGAATCAGGGAAAGGTAGATGACCCATTTGGAGATACACGTATTGGTCTTGCAGAATGGAATAAGCACATCATGAGTTTTGGATTTGGGAGGAAACTAGGTATTGACTTGCCCAATGAGAAGGAAGGATTAGTACCTACACCTGCTTATTATGATCGCGCCTATAAAAGCCCGGCCTGGAAATTTTCTAATATCTATTCACTTGCTATAGGAGAAGGTGAAAATCTTGTTGTGCCTATTCAAATGGCAAACTTCGCAGCCACAATTGCAAATCGTGGCTACTACTATACCCCACATGTAGTTAAAGCCATTGGTGAAGATGGTAAGCCTCTGCCACAATATACGGAGCGGCATTACACAACCATTGATTCTTCTTATTTCATTGTGGCGGTTGACGCAATGCAGAAAGTGGTGGAGGAAGGAACTGGACAATATAGGGCTCGACTAGCCGATGTAATTGTTTGCGGAAAGACCGGAACCGTACAGAATGCACCACCACTCTTTGATCATTCCGTATTTATTGCTTTTGCCCCGCGCGATAATCCTCAGATTGCAATTTCCGTTTATGTCGAAGATGCCGGTCAGGGTGCTCGTGCGGCTGCATCCATAGCAAGCCTCATGATTGAAAAATATTTATTGGGTGGAACCAAACGACCACACATCGAACAGTACGTACTCAATGGCAAGTTTGAATGAGAAATGAACTTGACATATCGGGCAAGTTAGATTGGGTAACCGTGTTACTGTATATTGTTCTTGTAGCACTTGGATGGTTTAACATTTTTGCAGCAGTATATGACGAAACTGCAAAACAGACGATTTGGGATCTTTCGTTGAATTCTGGCCGGCAGTTGATTTTTATCGCGGCCTCATTCATTATTATCTTAGCCATTATTATCATAGACATGCGTTTCTATGAGACATTTGCTTACCTGTTTTATGGAATTATTTTATTTGTTCTTTTCCTGGTTCCTATCATTGGCAAGGAAGTAGGAGGTAATAAGGCATGGATTGGAGTAGGGTCGTTTGGGGTTCAACCATCAGAGTTTGCAAAGTTTATAACAGCCTTAGCGGTTGCTAAATTTATTGGCTCGGTAGGTTTTAAAATGGATAATCTCCGCAACCAGCTAATGTTGTTTGGATTGATTGTATTGCCCATGCTTTTGATCTTGCTGCAGAAGGATACGGGAACTACACTTGTATTCACCTCGTTTGTTTTGGTTTTTTATAGGGAAGGTATGTCACCCTTTCTTTTGATTGTTGGAATTTGTGCAGCTACTATATTCATCCTTACTCTGCTGGTCCCCAACCAGCTTTATCTCCATGGGGCAATTGCAATCATATTAATTGTTCTGATAGTAGTGGGGAAGAAAAAGTTAAAAAGAATAGCCTTGCTAACAATCGGAGCCTTATTGATCAGCGGAGTTATTGAAAGTGTAGATTATGTAATTACTGATGTTTTAAAGCCCCACCAGCAAAACAGAGTTAAAGCTCTGATAAATCCAGATGCTGACCCATTGGGGTACGGTTGGAATGTAACTCAATCTAAAATTGCTATTGGTAGCGGTGGGTTTGTGGGAAAGGGTTTTTTAAAAGGCACTCAAACTAAATTTGATTTTGTGCCTGAACAAAGTACGGACTTTATTTTTTGTACGATTGGAGAGGAACATGGCTGGTTCGGTAGTCTCGTGGTGATTACTTTGTTTATGATTCTTTTATTGCGGGTTGTATTTATTGCGGAGCGGCAAAAGAATCGGTTTGCCCGAGCCTACGGATATAGCGTGGCCAGTATTTTCTTTTTCCACTTTGCCGTAAATATCGGTATGACCATTGGCCTATTTCCTGTCATTGGAATCCCCCTTCCCTTTTTCAGTTATGGAGGCTCATCCTTATGGGGCTTCACTATTCTGCTCTTTATCCTTTTAAAACTGGATGCCCACCGCGGCCAGGTGCTTCAAAGGATCTGATTGAAACATCAACTAGTTAACTAGCTAAAACGATTTTGAATAATTTCGAGGAACTCTTCATACTCCTCGCTTTCCTTATCCCAATCAGGATACCCTTCGTCCAGAAAGCGCATGGCTTGAGTTAGATTATCAAACCTATCCAGCTTATCAATTGCCTCAGAGAAAATTTCAAAATCACCGTGAAACAAAATTTTGGTGAACATGAATTTCTGATTGATGGTGAGGCTTTCCTTTAGCCTGGTAATTTTCTGTTTCGCCAAATTATCGGCCAGGGTTGGGGCTGGTTTACTTTCAACGGCCTGACTTACAAGAGGAGATTTAACCGGAGATTCTGCCTTTATTAAGGGCGCGGATTGAATAGGAGTGGGTTGAGGTGGTTTTGCATCGTATAATTTTTCAATATTGATGGGTACAAGTTTGTTAAAAACCGAAAGGTATTGTTCAAAATCTTCCGGAGTAAAATTCACTTCTTCCAGAATGTGATCCAACAACGCAAATGCCTCCTTCCCGGAAATAATTTCTGACTTCTTCTCGCCCAGATGATCAACCAGTTTTTCCAAGGGGGCTCGGTTGACTTTGATATATTTTACTTTGTTTCTTAATTCTTTAAGATCAAGAATCTCACCCCCGTTGCCTTCCAGAGTATCGGAATAGAAATCGTAAGGAGCGAGAATAAGATAGAGAGTTTGGCTAACTCCTTTTTTTAAAATCGGAAGAAAATCATGCTTACCAATTAAAATGTGGTTGCTTAAGGTATTCTGAAATTGATTAAGAATTTCCACTACGGGTTTGGCTTGATAATCGAAATAGGGGCTTTTTAATTTTTGACTTTCCTGTTTCCAGGCGTCCAGTAGTTCATTAATTACAAATAGATTTACCTGTTTGATTTCGCATAAGGAAAGTATTTCTGACCCGGTTATTTTTTCTTTCTTCGAAAAGAATGAGTCGGCCAAAAGGTTGGCATACTGAATCGCATATTGGTCTACCGCCTTCAAGCTAATCTTCTCGTCCATGAGCTAATATTTTTGTATTCTTGTCAACCCAACTTATTTCAGCAGCGAGGTTGTTATGGTAAAGATAGTAATTGAAAATTTGGCTCAAAAAGAAGTCTTGTGGATTGGGCAGAGAACTTCGGTTTTGAAGTTGCTTCAGTTGAACTATATAGACTGGATGCATGCCTGTGGCGGGAAGGGTCGCTGTACTACCTGCAAAATGATTGTGCTGGAAGGAGCGGATCAACTGAGTGTACTTTCGGAGGCTGAATTGAGTTATCAGAAAAAGGGAGACCTGGCCGGAAATGAGCGCCTGGCTTGCCAGGCAACGTTGGTTGGGTATTGTAAAGTTCGGGTTCCGGATGAGTGTAAGTTACCCCACCTGATTTACTCAGATTAAACCCAAAGACACAGGTGTGTTTCAGGATCACTAAATCTTAACTTGCAGTATGTTTATAGAACCCCAGTTAGGCAGGAGCAACCGACCCGGCAAAATCGGGTGGATTGAAGTAATCTGTGGCTGCATGTTTTCGGGTAAGACCGAGGAATTAATACGGAGGCTCAATCGCGCTTTGATTGCCAAACAGAAAGTAGAAATATTTAAGCCGACCATCGACACCCGGTATCACGATCAGAAAATTGTTTCGCATAGCGAACGGGAAATACGCTCTACCCCTGTCAACTTTGCTAGTGATATACTTTTACTGGCAGGTGATTGTGATGTTGTAGGCATTGATGAGGCGCAGTTTTTTGACGAAGCTATTGTAGAAGTTTGCAATGCGCTGGCCAATAGCGGCAAGCGGGTGATTGTGGCCGGGCTTGATATGGACTATGAAGGTAATCCCTTCGGTCCTATGCCCAACCTGCTGGCTGTGGCAGAATATGTAACGAAGGTTCATGCTATTTGTGCCCAAACAGGTGAACTGGCTTCATTTTCATTTCGACTTACTGCCAATGACGCCCAGGTAATGTTGGGCGAAAAGGATTCTTATGAGGCCCGGAGTCGGCAGGCCTTTTTTGCCAACTTGAAGAAACGCAAAGAATAGAGTGCTTCATAAAACCAAAGGTGTTGTTTTTCGATTTACCAAATATGGTGAGACCTCCATTATCGTCAACATCTTTACAGAGTTGTTCGGGTTACAGAGTTATATCGTAAACGGAGTGCGCAGCAGCTCGAAGAAAAATAAGATAGCACTCTTTCAACCACTAACACTGCTTGATTTGATTGTTTATCACAAGGAGAATGCAAACATTCTTCGCATTAAAGAGGTGAAATGTTATCATCCCTATCAATCGCTTTCTAGCGAGGTTCGAAAATCAGCTATTGGTATGTTTATTAATGAGGTCCTGAATAAATCTGTCAAGGAGCAAAGTCATGCCGGAGAAATTCATGAGTTCATTGCCAATTCGTTGATGATTCTGGACAGCCTTCAAAAACCAGAAAACTTTCATTTACATTTTTTACTGGGACTGAGTAAGCACCTCGGATTTGGACCCAACCTAACCGAGGAAGTACTTGGTGTAAATTGGATTAATGTGGAGGATGAAGTGTTACTTAAAAATCTGCTTTCATCAGACTACAGTAGCTCAATCACAATGAGCTATGATCAGAGACAAACGTTATTAATCTGCCTTCTTCGATTCTACGGTAATCACGTAGATAATTTTGGTGAAATGAAATCCCTTTCGGTGCTTCGCGAAATTTTGCAATAATGTTAAGCGGCTACCGCCACACGAGTCATTTTAGGGGTTGGTTTCTGGGCAAGAATTTTTAGCTGGCGCGCATGTGCAACCACCGCTTCAAAAAAAGTTTCTTTCGATTTATACGGTAAATCAAACTCCCTTGCCGTCTGCTCTACAATCTTAGCAATGTCGCGATAGTGAACATGACAAATATTTGGGAAGAGGTGATGTTCTACCTGATAATTCAGACCCCCTACATACCATGAGAAGAATTTTTCGCGGTGACCAAAATTGGTCGTGGTACGAAGTTGGTGAATTGCCCAGGTATTTTCCAGATTTCCTTGTTCATCTGGCATTGGGTATTCTGTTCCTTCTACAACATGTGCCGGTTGGAATATCATAGCCAGAATGAAACCGGCAATGTAGTGCATCACCAGAAAACCAATGATAACCTGACCAAAAGAGACCGGTAAGACCCACATAGGGATGGCAAAAATGTAAGTAAAGTAAATTACTTTCGTAGCGACCATAACGATCCATTCTTTATAGGCCGATGTCCTTTGTTTTTTGACAAGCCCTTCGCGTTGATATTTAATGAGCCGGGAAAAATCTTTTACTGTAACCCATACCAGGGTCATTAAGCCATAGAAAAACCAGGCATAGTAATGTTGAAATTTATGCAAGGGTATCCACTTGGACTCAGGACCCATGCGGATTATTCCACGAGGACTAATGTCTTCATCCACATCATGGACGTTGGTATATGTATGATGAAGTACATTGTGTTGAACCTTCCAATTGAGATCGTGACCGCCCACCAAATTAAGAGAAAGGCCAAGCAGATTATTCACCCAGGGCTTGTTAGAATAGGAACCATGATTGGCATCATGCATGATGGAAAGCCCGATACCCGCCATACCTAAACCCATTACAGCACACAGCCCCAGCATTACCCACCCATTCGAAGTAATTCCACTGATCAACAGAAAATAGGGAACCAGGTAAAGTGAAAACATAAAAATGGTTTTGATTACCATTTCAGTGTTAGCGGTACGTTCAATTTTATTGTTTTTAAAATAAGCGTTGACCCGTTGATTAAGCGTTACAAAAAAATCCTTTTGGTGATTAGAGAATTTTAGATTCAGGTTAATACTCATGGATAATCGGTAAAAGTTTTGCTGATGCTTATGAGAGACTACTTAAGAGCAACAAAGCGCAGCTTCTAATGTTTTCATTTTCGAAAGGTAAGAATTATGAACCTGAAAGCAGAGGTTTACAAGCCAAAATCTGATGAGAGGCTAATAAATAGCCAGAAAAGGAGTTTTAGAATTCTGCAATAACGGTTTTACCACCTTTGGTTACGTCTCCTACTTTAACCGAGACCTTGGCGGTAAGGGGTAAGAATATATCTACACGCGACCCAAACTTAATAAATCCAAACTCATCCCCTTGTTGCAAGGGTTGGCCTTCTTTAACATACCATTTGATTCTTCGCGCAAGCGCACCTGCAATCTGACGAAATAATATCTCGGTACCATTGCTCATTTTAGTTGCGATGGTGGTTCGTTCATTTTCAGTACTTGACTTTGGGTGCCACGCTACCAGGTATTTTCCTGGATGATATTTAAAAAAAGAAATAGTTCCTGTTACCGGCATTCGATTCACGTGCACGTTAATGGGCGACATGAAAATCGAAATCTGTTTTCTGCGCGACTTTAAATATTCAGGTTCTTCGGTTTCTTCAATCACCACCACTTTTCCATCGGCAGGTGCCAGCACCTGATTTTCATTTTTGTGGACTTCAAAAATAGGAATGCGAAAGAACTGAAGAATGATCAGATAGAAGAAGATGCTTGCACCGATAAGAATGTTTTGAATAGCCCCTGCATCAGGAAAAAAGTATCCAACCGCCCAATTGATCGCAAATAGTACAACCAGTGATACAAATAAAAGTGAGCGGCCTTCGCGGTGAATAGTCATTTTTAAACTTGAGATAATAAATAAGGGTTCAAAGTTAGTTGAAATAAATCTAACTCTGAACCCTCGCCTCGCGATGGATTAATAGCCCCCGCGGAATTTGTAAGTCTTAGCTACCTTATCAATGGCTACCATGTAGGCAGCAATCCGCAGTGACACTTTATATTGAACGGCTGTTTTGTACACGTTATCAAAAGCATCCTTCATAATCCGGTCGCTTCTGCGATTTACACGCTCTGCTGTCCACTTGTATCCAAGGCGGTTTTGTACCCACTCGAAATAGGAAACAGTAACGCCACCGGCATTTGCTAAAATATCAGGCACCACGCTAATGCCCTTTTCGTAAATAATGCTATCCGCTTTTGACGATGTTGGACCATTAGCGCCTTCTACAATCAACTTAGCTTGAATTTTTCCTGCATTTGATCCGGTGATTACATCTTCGGTAGCTGCCGGAACAAGCACATCCACGGGCAGGGTCAACAAATCGGCACCATTAATTTTCTGTACTTCAGCATAGCCTTCCAACGAGCCTTTATTTTTATCACGATAGGCAACAGCTGCGTCAATATCAATTCCGTTTTCATTGTAATAGGCACCAGAAATATCACTGATAGCCTGAACTTTCAGCCCACGTTCGGATAATAATCGTGCGGCCCATGAACCAACATTACCAAAACCCTGTACCGCACACGTTGCCTTGTACGGATTGATTTTCAGTTTTTCCATCGCGGCCAAAGCAGAAACCATTACCCCACGACCTGTTGCTTCTGTTCTTCCAAGAGAACCACCCATTACTATTGGTTTTCCGGTAACAACAGCTGCCACTGTCATTCCTTTGTTTCTTGAAAACTGGTCCATCAGCCACGCCATTTCTCGTGGACCTGTACCCATGTCGGGTGCTGGAATATCCTGATCTGGACCGAACACATCCATCATAGCTTGTGTATAAGAACGCATGAGTCGCTCGATTTCTCCGGCCGACATTTCACGTGGATTGCAGGCAACACCACCCTTGGCTCCACCATACGGGATGTCAACTACAGCGCACTTCCAGGTCATCCAGGCGGCCAGCGCTTTTACTTCATCAATATTTACATGTGGATCGAACCGGATACCGCCCTTGGAGGGACCTAAAATGGTTGAGTGAATCACCCGGTAACCCTCAAACACTTTGATACTCCCGTCATCCATGGTGACAGGTAGTGAAACGATCACCTGCTTGGCCGGTGATTTTAGCACATTATAAACTTCATCTTCTAATCCCAGAATTTGCGAAGCGGTATGAAACCGAGACATCATCGCTTCAAAAGGATTTTCCTTGTCAACAAGCGGAGCAGGTTCTATGTATGCCATATAAAAAGAGTTGTAGAAATTTTAAGTCTGGAGAGCGTGGGTCTAGAATCCAATTAAAAAGTTGTTTTTGAGCCCCTAAATCGGTTGCAAAGATATAGAAATTCACTATTCCCATACGGTTGTAAGGCATGAAAGTCCATCAGAAAATTGGATTAATTATTACAACCAGGCTTCCCCAAAGAGTCCTTAAAACCAGATGGTTAAAAGCTAACCAAAAGTAAATCAGAGAGATGCAAAATGAACTATCCCAATAAAATCAGAAAATCTCCAAAAAGGCAACAATAAAGGGCGCTGAAATATACAATCCATCAAATCGGTCCAAAAAACCACCATGGCCGGGAAGGCTGGTGCCGGAGTCCTTGATTTCAATGCTTCGCTTTAGGAGTGATTCTACCAGATCGCCAAAGGTTCCTCCCACAATAATGATCAACCCAATAACGAGCCATTGCCAGGATTTAATAGTTGGTATGTGCCCAATGGCCGTGAAGAAGTAGGGCAGGCCATAGGCGAAAAGAAATGCCAGTACTGCACCACCGATAAAACCTTCCCATGATTTTTTTGGAGAGATGCGCTCAAATAATTTTCGTTTACCAAACAGCGTGCCTGCAAAGTAGGCACCTGTATCACTGGCCCATAAAATGAAGAGGCATCCAAAAATAATCTGGTAATCATACACCTGATTTTCAAAAGTGGCAATGTTGAGTAAGGCAAAGGGAACGGCTATATAAAAAATTCCGAGAAACGTGTATGCAATATTTGTAAACGGCTTACGCTCAAATTTTTTATAAAGTTTTATCATGTACACACAGGACACAACGGGAAAAATCATAAAGTAGTAGCGGTACGAGATATCACCGCGCTCAATAAAAAATGAGAGGCAGAAAATTAAAACCCCGCTAACTGTACCGAATGTTTTTTGTGGAAGCATACCATCCAGACCTGCGAGTTTATAGAACTCAATGAGTGAAAAAAGGCAAATGATAAAAAAGACAGTCAGGTAGGTCCACTCACTGAACATGATGGCAAACACAATGGCGGCCGCACCAAGTATTGCCGTGATGAGCCGCTGTGTAAGGTTGCTAAGTTTATTTAGTTCGGTCACGCCAGGGGCTGGTTTTGAGCTTGGTGGAATTTTTTGAAGTAATAAAGTAGTGCTACAAATACAGCTGTGAAACCAATAACTACAGGCCATGGAGCTGCTTCGGGGGTGTCTATATCAATTGTTACAGTTCCTTTTTGGTAGAGATACATCATTAAAACAGAAAATCCATTGTTTATAAAATGAGCAAACATGGGCATCAGTAAATTTCCTGACCACACATATAGATATCCGAACAAGGCGCCTAAAAACATACGCGGTACGAAGCCAAAGAACTGCATGTGAAAAGCGCTAAAGATGATGGCCGAAATCCAAATGGCCGCATGTTGGTTTCCGGTAGCTCGAAAAAGTTCAGGCTGCAGCATACCGCGAAACACAAGTTCTTCGCCAATAGCAGGGAGCAAGGCAATAACAAAGGCGCCTAACAAAAAATCACCTGTAGATTCAAAGGTGGTAAAGAACCTGGTAAGTTCTTCGGCAAGAGTTTCTCGCTCACGAGCCCAGTTTCCAAAATCTTTGAGAAATTCCGGAAAGGTAAAGCTGGCATTCCATTCAATAAATACTGAGTTGGCGGCCATGAAGGCCAACACAATAAATCCGGTTACGAGGAGCATTAAAACTGAGGTTGTTTTTGATTTGATCCAATCCATCGGGCTTGTTCTTTCCATCGAAAATAAATAGAGAAGGGGAATAAGAATCAAACCGATTAAGGTGGCGCTACCCTGAATAATTACCAGGGGAAGGCGAATCTCAGGATAAATAGTTGGGTTTGAAATTTTTTCAGTTAAGTCAAAAATACTCCCATTATAGAATGGAATAGCAATAAAAAAGCCCAACAAAGGCCCGATTACTATAAAGCCAAGAGCTGTAGTCAGTAAAATAAATATGATTGATGTTAGTGGGTGCCGCTGGGAAATCCCCGTCAATTCAGACATCTCAAACAAAAGGGTTAATTTTGTGGTCGCAAACAACGGAGTTTTAGCCAAAATATCAAACTTGGTACAGATCGGTAACATTAAACTGGGAGAGTTTCCGCTCCTGTTAGCACCCATGGAGGACGTGAGTGATCCGCCTTTTCGTGCCGTGTGCAAAGAGGGCGGTGCTGACCTTATGTATACCGAATTTATTTCTTCCGAAGGGTTGATTCGGGATGCAGCCAAAAGCCGACAGAAGCTTGATATTTTCGAATATGAGCGCCCAATTGGCATTCAGTTATTTGGTGGCGATATCGGTAACATGGTGCAGTCGGCTGAGATTGCTACACACGTAAATCCTGATCTGATCGACATCAACTATGGGTGCCCGGTAAAGGCGGTTGCGTGTCGCGGAGCTGGGGCTGCTTTACTACAGGACATCCCCAAAATGGTGAAGATGACCGAAGAGATAGTGAAAGCCACACATCTTCCGGTTACTGTAAAGACCCGCCTTGGCTGGGACGACTCAACAAAGAATGTAGTGGAGGTTGCCGAAAGACTTCAGGACATCGGTATTAAAGCGCTAACCATTCATGGTCGCACACGCGTGCAGATGTATAAAGGTGCTGCCGACTGGACATTGATCGGAAAGATCAAAGAGAATCCGCGCATGCATATTCCGATTTTTGGTAATGGAGATATTGACTCACCTCAAAAAGCATTAGAGTATCGTAACCGATATGGAGTGGACGGACTCATGATTGGCCGTGCAGCCATTGGTTCACCCTGGGTGTTTAATGAAATCAAACATTATCTGGCAACCGGAGAAATACTTCCTGCGCCCGATATGACCCAACGGGTAGAGACAACACGCAAACATCTGGATTTTTCCATTCGTTGGAAAGGGGATAAGCTTGGCATCTTTGAAATGCGCAGACATTACACCAACTACTTTAAAGGCACTCCTGATTTTAAACCCTTTCGCACTCGTTTGGTTGAAGCACCCACCTACGAGGAGGTAAACTTGATTTTAAGCGAAGTCATTGAAAACTTTAGTGGGATTGAAGTAGATGCGTAATCAAAAATTAGCAAGAAAGCGGATTTGAATTCCCTACCGGATTATCGTTCTTTGGGCCCGCTTACCGGCAGGTAAGTTTAGTATGTCTCAAAACAAAAATTTCACAGCTATTTTCTTATTGATCGTCTTATCCCTTATCTGGGGAACGTCTTTCATTTTGATAAAGCAAGGCTTGAAAGTTTTTGCTCCGGATGTAGTTGGCGCCCTTCGTGTAGCAGCAGCATCACTTTTTCTTTTGCCTTTGGCATTCCCAAAGTTAAAGGAGTTGAAGCAAGGCGATCATTTCAAGATTTTAGTTTCCGGGCTAATGGGAATATTTATTCCGGCCTTTCTTTTTGCATGGGCGCAAACGCAACTCAATAGTTCGTTGGCTGGAATCCTCAATACATTGTCTCCCTTGTGGACTATGATCATTGGCGCGCTTTTCTTTACACAGCGCTTTCGCGGATTTGCCATCCTGGGTATTATCATTTCTTTTACCGGCACTATCCTGTTGGCATTGTCTAGAACCGGAGGTTCGATTACAGGCTTTAATTTGTATGCACTTTTGATTGTAGCCGCTTGTGCGTTGTATGGCGCCAATCTCAATTGGGTAAAGTTTAAAATTCATGACCTGGGTTCAGTAGCCATCACCAGTGTGTCATTACTATTCATTGGACCTTTAGGTGCGGCCTATCTTTATTTATTTACTGATTTCACAACAACACTTACTACAGTGCCCGGTGCGTGGAAAGCATTCGGTTTTGTTGTGTTGCTTGCGCTGATGAGTACAGCGGTAGCCAATCTCTTGTTTATGAAGCTGGTAAGAATTTCGACTCCTCTTTTTGCAAGCTCAGTAACGTATATTATGCCAATTGTGGCAGTAATGTGGGGCGTGATTGACGGAGAAAAATTATTGCCCGGCCATTTTATTGGGATGGCTGCCATCCTGGGCGGAGTTTACCTGGCGAATAGGAAATAATTATTTAAGCGAGAGTGTAACCAGCACCGGCAGGTGATAGGAGGGATAATAGGTTCCATTATGATCCTGGATAACTTTATACCCTGATGCTTTCCAATGGGGTGAATGAAATATGTAATCGATGGTTCGACACTCAATTTTGTTAACCTCAAATCCACAGAAGGTTCCTGTGCGATCCTGAGATGGTCGCGAATCAGTTAGAATAGGATCATCGCCATCAATCATGGTCAGGTACGGAGCGTCCGCAGGTTCTGAATTAAAATCACCGGTAATGATAATCGGAATTTCCCTTTCTGGTTTTTCGAAGGTCGCGCCATTTACAAATCCCTTCAAAAAAATCTTAATGAGCTTTGCACTGTTCTTACGAGCCTCTTTACCAACATGGTCGAAATGTGTATTCGTATAGATAAATGATTTTCCGGTTGTTTTGTCTTTCAATAACGCATAGGTTACAATTCGGGTTATTGCAGCATCCCAACTTTTACTTCCCCGCACTTCCGGGGTTTCTGAAAGCCAGAATGTATTTTGTAAGCGTACTTCAAATTTGTCTTTTTTGTAAAAGATGGCCGAGTATTCGCCTTTTTCTTTCCCATCATCGCGGCCAACGCCAACAAAAGAATAGTCAGGCAAATTGCTTTGCAAATCGATCATTTGGTTATGCAAAGCTTCCTGAATTCCGAGAAGGTCCGGATTGTATTTTTTTATAAGGGCAACTACTTTATCGGTTCTGTTTTTCCATTGGTTCACGCCATCGGCTTCCGTATCCAGGCGGATGTTGTAACTCATCACCTTCACAGATTGGGCTGTTGTGTAGGTTGGCATAGAAAAGAATAGAACAACAACATAAAATAGTCTCATGGGTTAAAGATACAAATTGCTTACTTCCTGTAAATTGTGTTTTTGTGAGATAATGCCCTTATCTTTCTAACCAAACAATCTTATATATTATGAATAAACAAAAAATTGCATGGTGCTTGCTATTGTTGGCTGGGCTTGCTTCTTGCGCAACCAAAGAATCAGAAGCTCCACCCAAACAATATTCCATGGCTCAGTTCATGGATATTGTTCAGATCGGAGGTGGTGCCTTTTCACCGGATGACTCTAAACTTTTGATCAGCAGCAAAGAAACTGGAATTTTTAATGCCGTAGAAATTGATCTCAAGACGGGTCAACAAACCGCCATGACAAAATCTACGGACAACGCTATTTTCGGATATAGCTATTTTCCTAAAGACAATCGAATTCTTTACGGTAGCGATAAAGGTGGTAATGAAATTACCCATCTCTATGTGTTATCGAATGGTGATGTAATTGATTTAATTCAGGACTCAACTGCAAAAGCTCAGTTTTATGGCTGGAGCTATAATCAGAAGTTGATGTACTATGCTTCGAATAGTCGCGACAAGCGTTATTTTGATTTGCATTCTGTACAGGTTGATGGCACGTCAGAAGATAAAGTCTACCCAAGCTCGGTAGTGTATAAAAATGAAAAGGGTTTAGACCCGGCATCTATCTCAAATGATGATCGGTACATTGCTTTGACAGAAGAAATCACTACCAATAACTCAAATATGTATTTGCTGGATACTCAGTCTGGTAAAACTGAGTTGCTTTCGGCCCATACAGGCGATGTTCAGTATAGCCCCCAGTATTTTAGCCTGGACGGCACTAAACTGATTTATCTTACCAACGAAGGGAGTGAGTTTATGTATCTGGCTAGTTATGATATAGCCACAAAAGCTAAAACAAAACTAGAGGAGGCTCCCTGGGATATCATGTATTCAAACTTATCGCGGAATGGGAAATACCGGGTGGTTGCTATTAACAATGATGCCCGTACAGAAATTAAAATATATGATGAATCAGATGGTGGTAAACTACTTAAGGTTGAAGGCCTACCCGAAGGAGATATTACAGGCGTTAATATTTCTGACAGCGAGAAGCTGATGTCGTTTTATGTGAGTAGCTCCAAATCACCCAGCAACTTATTTCTTTATAATTTCGAAACGAAAGAAGTTAAGCAGTTAACCAACACCATGTCAAAAGAAATCAATCCTGATGATCTTGTGGCGGGCGAAGTAATCCGGTTCAACTCTTTTGATGGAATGGAAATACCCTCACTACTCTATAAACCAAAAGGACTAAAAGAGGGTGAAAAAGTGCCAGCCCTGTTATTTATTCACGGTGGACCGGGTGGACAAACGCGGTTGAATTATTCTCCCATCATTCAGCATTTGGTAAATCATGGCTATGCGATCCTGGCAGTTAATAATCGCGGAAGTTCAGGATATGGAAAAACGTTTTTTGCAGCTGATGATCGCAAACATGGCGATGAAGATTTACGTGATTGCGTTGAGTCGAAAAAGTTTCTGGCCACTTTACCTTATATCGATATGGATAAGGTGGGCATCATGGGCGGAAGCTATGGCGGATATATGACGATGGCCGCACTTGCTTTTACACCTGAAGAGTTTAAAGTAGGAGTAAACTTATTTGGTGTAACCAACTGGATTCGTACGTTGAAAAGCATTCCATCGTGGTGGGAAGCAGGTAGAAAGGCGTTGTATGTGGAACTGGGTGATCCATTCACGGCCGACTCTGTGGCTCTTTATAACAAGTCGCCACTTTTTCATACGGATAAAATCACCAAACCTTTTATCGTATTACAGGGAAGCAACGATCCGCGTGTGTTGCAAGTAGAATCGGATGAGATTGTTGCCAATGCCAGGAAAAACGGAGTGCCTGTCGAGTATGTAATATTCCCGGATGAAGGTCACGGGTTTGTAAAAAAGGAAAACAATATCAAAGCCTCGGAAGAGATCCTGAAATTTGTCGATCAGTATTTGAAAGGAGTAAAGTAGTTGAAAGTCCGAAGTCAAAAGTGTAAAGTTGATGAACTTCGACTTTATACTTTTGACTTCTTAATTTATTTGAAATTAACCTAAAGCCTCTACTTCTTCCACTTCTTGTGGCATCATTCTTTTAAAGAGATTCTCAATACCAGCCTTCAACGTAACAGTTGAAGAAGGGCACCCACTACAAGAGCCTTGCAAAGCCACGGTTACTTTTTTATCGTGATA
Organism: Cyclobacteriaceae bacterium; assembly: GCA_044229915.1. Classification (GTDB taxonomy): domain Bacteria; phylum Bacteroidota; class Bacteroidia; order Cytophagales; family Cyclobacteriaceae; genus ELB16-189. The sequence continues at coordinate 16,450 of JBGASB010000010.1, read as the reverse complement.
GGAGTGGAATGTGATTGCACCACCATCCTGCTCAACAGCCGGGCGAATGTATTCGTCAAGAATGGTCTTTATTTTTTTTACGGTCTCTGTTTCTTCTTGTTCGGGGGCAGTCGAGGCCTTTATATCCAGAATTAATTTTCCAGATTCAAGAAAAGTTTTGATATGATTTTTTAATGTCTCCTGAATTTCAATCCATTCAACGTCCTCCTTTTTTGTTACCGTAATAAAATTACTCATGTAAAACACCCTATCTACAAACGGATACATGAACAATTCCTGTGCAAGAGGCGCTTCTTCTGCTTCAGCAGGAGTAGGGAAATCAAAACTCATCCCTTCAGGAATCAGAACTTCATTTACCACAAACTTGAGAGAGTTTGGATTCGGATTGGATTCCAGGTAAATATGAATGTTTTTAGGAGCTGCTTTCAGCATGGGTTTGTCGTTTGCTTAGTAACAAAATTAAGAATTTAAAGTTCGCGGTCAGGATTATTAGCTTTCGGGATCCCCGAGGGCATTTTCCCATTTGCTTACAACGGCCGTTGCCACACTGTTTCCAACTACGTTAGTGGCACTTCTGCCCATATCCAATAACGGATCGATTCCCAACAATAGAGCTAACCCTGCTTCAGGAATATCAAAAGTGGCAAGCGTACCGGCAATCACTACCAGCGAAGCCCGGGGAACTCCGGCAATTCCTTTGCTGGTGAGCATAAGAACAAGCAGCATGGAAATTTGGGTAGCGATTGGTAAATCAATGCCATAGGATTGTGCAATGAATAAAGATGCAAAGGTCATGTACATCATGCTTCCATCCAGATTGAATGAGTACCCTAAGGGTAACACGAAGCTCACAATCTTGTCTTTGCATCCAAATTTTTGCAACAGCTCCATCGTTTTTGGGAACGCTGCCTCGCTACTTGAGGTACTGAAGGCTAAGATGATGGGTTCTCTCACTATTTTAATCAGGCCGACAATTCGTTTTCCAATTACAATGGAACCAGCAAGTCCGAGAATCACCCAGAGCAGAAGTAAACCCAAGTAGAATTCTCCAATAAAAATGGAATAGGTAGTTAATATTCCCAATCCTTGCTTGGCGATGATCGCTGCCATAGCGCCAAATACAGCCACAGGTGCAAGGCCCATTACGTAACCGGTTAGTTTCAGGATTACATGGGCTACAGCATCCAGAAAGTTGATAACAATCTTACCCTGTTCACCAATAGCAGCAGTAGCAACGCCAAAGAATAGAGAGAATACAACAATCTGTAGAATCTCATTCTTCGCCATGGCATCCATCAGGCTGGTAGGAAAAACATGATATAAAAATCCTTTCAGCGTTAATCCAACGCGCGTGATGCCGGTGTCTTCACTAAGATCTGGCAAGGGTAAATCCATAGCAATACCAGGTTTGAAAATATTAACCAGGATCAAACCCAGGAGTAAACTGGTAAGCGAGGCTCCGATAAACCACAAGAGTGTTTTGCCTCCAATCCGGCCCACGGAACTGATGTCACCAAGTTTGGCGACACCCACAATCAGCGTAGTGAGCACGAGGGGTGCTACAATCATTTTAATCAGCCGCAGAAAGATATCTGCCAGGATAGAAAACGGCTCAATTTTTTTATCACGTTCGTTTAGTAGAATAGTTTGTTCTTTGCTCAGATTTTTTTTCTTTTCAATCAATTGTGCGTGAGTCGCACTATCGGTAGTGGCAGCAATGGATTCCGTTACTTCATCAATGCTTATTTGCAAAGCGGTAATGGATTGATTTTCCTTACTGATATAGCTCTTATTGAGAACAAAACCCATTGCAATGCCGGCAAACAAGGCAATGATAATATATAGAGTAAGTTTACTTTTTTTCTGAGGCGCACTGGATATCTCCATGATCAAAAAGGGTTACGTTTCGGCAATGTGGTAAGTATAATGAATAATCAGTGTAGTCCAAACTAGCATCATTCGAACGGAAAATTGCTAAAGCTTGCTTGTTCTTGCCCGAAGCAAAAAATCAGCAAGTACAAGGGCGGCCATTGCCTCAACAATTGGTACAGCGCGCGGTACCACACATGGGTCATGCCTGCCTTTGCCTGAAACAACCGCTTCGTTCCCGTCTTTATCAACTGTTGCTTGATCCTGCATAATGGTAGCCACTGGTTTGAAGGCTACATTGAAATAAATATCTTCTCCGTTGCTAATACCCCCCTGTACGCCTCCGGAATGATTGGTTTTTGTTCTGATTTTTCCGGCCTCGTTTATGAATTCATCGTTATGTTGTGAGCCGCGCAAGGTTACCCCTTCAAAACCACTTCCATATTCAAAGCCTTTTACGGCATTAATGCCCAGCATGGCTTTACCAAGTTCGGCATGAAGTTTATCAAAAACAGGCTCACCTAAACCCACCGGTGTATTTTTTACAACACAGGTTACAACACCACCAATTGTGTCGCGCTCCAACCGCACCTGGTCGATGAGTGCAATCATCTTTTCGGCTATAGCCGGATCGGGACACCGCACAATGGTGTCTTCCGTTTTATTAAGATCGAGTTTTGAGTAGTGTGGTGATTTCAAATCGCCTACCTGTGATACAAAAGCATTTATTTCAATCCCTGATTTTTTCAATAGCAATTTTGCAATGGCCCCGGCTGCAACCCGCGCTGCGGTTTCGCGTGCCGAACTTCGCCCGCCACCGCGGTAATCCCGAACACCATATTTCACTTCATAGGTATAGTCGGCATGGGAGGGGCGAAATGTGTTTTGAATATGCGAGTAGTCTTTGCTGCGTTGGTCTTGGTTTTCGATTACAAGGGCAATGGGTGTGCCCGTAGATTGGCCTTCAAATACACCGGAAAGAATTTTGAAGGTGTCATCTTCCTTACGCTGAGTAGTGATTTTTGATTGTCCTGGTTTTCTGCGATTCAGTTCAGATTGAATGAAAGTTTCATCAATCGATAATCCAGCTGGGCAGCCATCGATAATTACGCCAATAGCCGGACCGTGCGATTCGCCAAATGTGCTGATTCTAAAAAGTGTTCCGTACGTGTTCATTAATTCAATATTCAAAACTCAAAAGACCAGATTCAAATCATCAATTTTAAATTTTGAATCTTGAATTTAAGCTATTTCCTGAAAACAAAGTAGGCGGATGCTGCCAACATCAATACAATAAAGACATTAAAGCCAACTTTCATCCAATCGTAATTTTGTGCATTGTGTAAGGTATTGTCGGTAGCATCAATCCTGTCGTAGAACGACCCCAGATCAGTGCTTTCTATAAATTGGTTTTTCTGACTTTCGCCTTGAACCTGAACGGTATATTGTGAGCGAAGGGTATCATATTTTTTTGTGTTGGGATTAAAGAACACCCACTGAAAATAATCGCCCAACTTAAACGTTCCTGGTTCTTTTGGAATCATGAAGTAGTTAAATGACTTGGTGCCCGCCACCCGGTTTGATTCCCGATTAATATTCTGTCTCACATTGGGTTCGTAAAAATCAAATACATTGTCTTTCGGTAAGGTTGGCTTTTCAACGGATGAGATATTTCCTTCGCCAAAGACCCTGAATTCATAGGACACACTTTGACCGGTTTGTAAATCCGTTGAACCTATTTTTTCATCCAAACGATAATCGCCAACGGCTACTGCATCGCGTAATGGGTGTGGTGGTAATTCTTTGACTTTAACTGTTTTGGCTTTTGAATAAAACGTCTTGAAATCTTCTTGCCGATTTTGACCAAAAAAGGAAGGATTCTTTGCCACCTTGAATTTAATCATCTCAAGACCTACGCTGGGAAACGCTACCGGCTGACTATTGAGCGGGTAGAAAGTGCCCTGATAAATCTTGTATTGTGTATAGCCTTTGCCCTGGATATCAATATGCTCGCCCTCAATATTTTCAATGTTGAAATTTTCTTCCCAGCAATTGGCAGGTCGCAGTTTCTTTAATATGTCAGCCAGTTGTTTTCCCAACTCATGGAACTGCATGGGGGCCCGGTTATTATCAGCTACTAAAAATGATAATGTGGTTGTGAAGCCCTCACCAACATACACTTCATCTTTATTGGTCGTGAAGGCCAGCAATGCGTCTTCCTTGATATCCACAAATTCGGTTTCTCCACGGCCAAAGAAATCATCCATCGGGTCGCGGTCAAAGAAACTCCGATAGGGGTCCCGCTGCTGGGCCTGGACGGCAGGGCCCACTTTTACTTTTTTCCCGGTAACCGAGATAATTTGATCATTAACCTTCATCTTGAAGGAGGGAATGGTAAATGTGCCTTGTTTTGTGGGCACATAAGTCATTACAATACTTTGTGAAGAGCTAACCTGCCCGTTCACAATACTGGTTTGTGACTGGGTAGAAGTACCCCGTTTCCGGAATCCTTCCAGATCGGGAAAATTCTCATAACTTTTTAATCTGTCGTTATTAACCGTCACGGTAATCGTCCAGGCCTGATTTTCACCGATTTCTTCAGGTCCTAGCATGACTTGAATATTATCCTGGCCTTTGACGGCCATAGCCGAAAGCAACAATATGAGGAAAAGAGTCGTTCTTGTTGTAAATTTCATAGTGCAAATAGCATCGCAACTCGTTGCATTATACAAAAGTAAATTCTTCTTTTCACTCTTCAACAGCTTTTGTATTTTCATGGCAGCAACGTGAACGATAAGTTGCCAAAACGTACTTTACTATTTTTTTAAATGAAGATGCTCAGTTATGTAAAGCACATCCTAAGTCGGGTGAGTTTTGACGCGCGGCTTTTTGAGAAAGAGCTGCGAAAAGCTATCAAGATGCTGATAGCAGAGGAAATTCAGGAGCTCCAGCGTTGGTGCTACGCCAATTATGGGAGAGAGCACGAAGCGATTCTAAATCGCTGTTTTGTAAGAGTTTAAACAGGTTTAACCCAAATCATTGAATGAAATAGCCCCGACAAGCCGGGGCTTATTTTTTATTTCAGAAAATCGATATTTCGTTTCAAGCCTTTATATCGGGTTCTCTGAACTGCAGATTTATTGAATAGCTTTTGAAATACTTCTTCAGTGATCTCAGACCAATCCTGCCGGGTCATATTTTCCAAATCAGGATGGGGTGAAAAGCGCCTTTCATTATGCGGTTTTGAAAAACTATTCCAGGGGCATACATCCTGACAGATGTCGCACCCAAAAATCCAGTTTTCAAATTTGCCTTTTACGTCAGCAGGGATTTCTTCTTTCAACTCAATAGTAAAATAAGAAATGCATTTGCTGCCATCCACAACATAGGGTTCAGGTATTGCATTAGTAGGGCATGCATCCATACAGGCCGTGCAGGTGCCGCAATAATCTTTGATGGGTCCATCGTATTCCAATTCAAGATCGATAATAAGTTCGGCCAGAAAAAAGAAACTGCCCATAGATCGATTAAGCAGTAAACTATTTTTGCCAATCCACCCCAGCCCCGATTTTTTTGCCCATGCCCGTTCATGCACCGGAGCCGAGTCCACAAACGCCCGCCCTTCAACCTGCCCAACTTCAACTCGAATTTTTTCAAGGAAGATTTTAAGCTTATCCTTTATTACCTGGTGATAGTCTTCGCCATAGGCATACCTGGCAATTTTAAGAGTATCTGGATTTTCATTGGCCAGATCTTTTTCAGGATAATAATTATAGACAAGACTGATTACTGATTTAGCACCGGGAACAAGGAGTGTAGGATCCAGTCGCTTATCAAAGTGATTTTCCAGGTAACTCATTTTACCCTGGTATTGGCGCTTTAACCATTCTTCCAATCGGGGTGCTTCTTCCGACAAAAATTCGGCTTTGGAAATTCCGCAATAACTAAACCCCAACTCTGTAGCGATTGATTTAATGAGTTGTGATGATATATGATTATTCTTCATAGTCCCTCTCCCCGTCCTATCGGACACCCCTCTCCCTGGGGAGAGGGGAAGGGGTGAGGGTTAATCAAATAACCCCGGGCCACGTGAAGATAATGGTGGAACAATCTTTAAGTGCTTATACGCTTTTTCAGTTGCTTCTCTTCCGCGACTGGTGCGCTTGATATATCCTTCCTGAATTAAGAACGGTTCGTACACTTCTTCGATAGTTTCGGCCTCTTCACCCACGGCAGTGGCAATCGTAGTAAGACCAACGGGTCCGCCTTTGAATTTTTCAATGATGGTACTCAAGATGCGATTGTCCATATCATCAAACCCGTTCTCATCAACATCCAGTGCTTTGAGTGCCATTTGTGCAATGGAGATTGTAATTTTTCCATCACCTTTAATCTGGGCAAAATCACGTGTGCGTCTTAAAAGATTATTGGCTATTCGCGGTGTGCCCCGGCTTCTGCGGGCAAGTTCAAAAGCAGCATCATCCACAATTGGAGTCTTTAAAATATCAGCCGATCGCTTCACGATTTTAGTCAGCAACTGCGAATCATAATATTCCAGCCTCGCATTGATGCCAAAGCGTGCCCGTAAGGGTGAAGTAAGCAAGCCGGCCCTGGTGGTAGCCCCAATCAAGGTGAACGGATTCAACGTAATTTGTACCGATCGTGCATTGGGCCCCGAATCGAGCATGATGTCAATACGAAAATCCTCCATCGCAGAATATAAATACTCTTCTACGATGGGATTCAGACGATGAATCTCATCAATGAACAATACATCGTTGGTCTCCAGGTTAGTGAGCAATCCAGCCAGATCACTGGGTTTATCCAACACAGGCCCGGAGGTTATTTTAATATTAGAGCCCAGCTCATGTGCAATAATGAATGACAAAGTAGTTTTGCCAAGCCCCGGGGGACCATGAAGCAGCACGTGATCAAGAGATTCTTCGCGTTGTTTGGCAGCCTGGACAAATACTTTAATGTTATCCACCACCTTTTGTTGTCCGGTAAAGTCACTGAAGGAAAGTGGTCGCAAGGCTTTTTCGATCTCCTTTTCGACAGGACTTAATCCTTCCATATCTCCTTTTAAATAGTCTTCGCGCATGAGTATTTGAGTCACGAAAGTTAAGGAAATAAACCTCTAAAACAGTTTACCGTGTGGGTAAGGCTTTTAACTTGCGACCCCAATAATTAAGGTATGGACAATCGTTGGAAAAATGCACTGTACTCCCTGTTGTTGCTGATAGCGATAGCAGCTGTCTGGAAGTGGAGGCAATCGCAGGATTTAAAGATGATAAAAATTGAGGGGGAAACGATGGCCACCACGTATCACATCACCTACTTTGATGCTGATAGCCGTAATTTCAAAAGGGAAATTGATTCGTTGCTGGTTCTGGTCAATCAATCGATCAATAATTACAACCCGAATTCGGAAGTATCTCTTTTTAATAAATCGCCCCGGAGTTTTCAGTTTCGGCTGCCTTATTTATTACCCCCGATAAAAGTAGCTAGCAAGGTGTTCTCCGATTCTCAGGGAGCTTACGACCCAACGGTTATGCCTTTGGTGAATTTATGGGGCTTTGGATATAAAAAAGTGGTTAGACCCGACAGCTCAAAAATCGATTCTATCCGGAGCATTATCGGATTCGAAAAAATCCAGTTCAATCAGGATAGTGTTTGGAAACTTGACCCACGCTCGCAGTTAGATTTAGGAGGCATTGGCCAGGGCTACGGTGCCGATGTAATTACAGATTTTTTAAAATCGAAGGGAATTAAAAACATGCTGGTTGAGTTAGGCGGGGAAGGGATGGCTTGTGGAATAAATCTTCAATCTAAAAAACCGTGGGAGTTGGGTATTCTCGATCCAAACTCAACCGAACAGAATCAGACTTTCAAAGCTTATGTTTCATTAACAGACAGGTCGTTCACGACCTCTGGTAATTACTTCAATTATCGCGAAGTAGATGGAAAGAAATATTCGCATACCATTGATCCGGAGACGGGCTTTCCGGCTATGCGGGAAATCCTGAGCGCCTCGGTCTTTGCCGAAGATTGTACTACTGCCGATGCCTGGGGCACCGCCCTGATGGTGATGGGTCATGAGAAAGCCATAGAGTTAGTAAAGAAACATCCCGAACTTGATGTGTTTCTGATTTATTCAACTCCCGATGGGATTGCTACCTTTGCCACTGAGGATATCAGTCAGTATCTTAAGATTAACCCTTGAAAGAATTCTGCGATCCGTTAAAAACTTCGAGTAGAGGATGACCCTGAAATTAACCGTTCTTTTTTTTACTCCACTAGTAGCCGGCCTCATGGTTTACCTGGTGCCGTCAGCGAAAGGAAATAATTTTAAACTCCTGCTGGTTTTTGCAGGCTCCTACCTATTCGCCATTACCGTCACCCACATTCTGCCTGAATTATATCGGCAGCATCAGGAAGTAGAATTGATTGGTTTATTTGTGCTGGCTGGGTTTTTTCTCCAACAGTTATTGGAATATTTCACCTCAGGAGTTGAGCACGGACATATTCATACTCATGACCACCATGACCACAGCCATCATGGTCATTCTCACACACATCATAAAGTGTCGGCAATTGTTTTATTATCGGCCTTATGCGTGCATGCTTTTTTAGAAGGCAGTATGCTGGCTCAACCCGTAAACACAGGGTTTGGCTATGATGTAAATGCCATCTTACTGGGCATTGCCTTGCATCGGGCACCAGCAGCCTTTGCACTGATGACGGTGTTGACTTCGCAGCTTCATTCCACAAAAAAGGCCTTACCGCACCTCCTCATTTTTTCGGTAGCTGCCCCGCTTGGATTGCTGATCAGTTCTTATTTCGTTGAAAGTCAGGTGTTGTCCGAAACCGGCCTGATTTACCTATATGCTTTGGTAAGCGGAAATTTTCTCCACATCTCTACGACCATTGTATTTGAAAGCAGCCCCGAACACAGGTTTAATGCAAAGAAATTGGCTGTGGCTATAGTGGGAGCCCTTGTGGCAGTAGCCGTAGAGTACATGATTTAGCCATTAGTACAAAGTAGTTTTTGAAATCTGCTTTAAGAAATCGATTTTAGAGGTTAGTTAAAGAGTCTTACTCAAAACGATAGGATTGTCAGTTTGAGCTTGTCGGAAACTAATTCTGAGGAAGTTCTATGTAGACTTCGATAAACTCAGTCTGACATTTTGTTGATTGTTTTGAGTAAGACCACAATCTCACTTCTTTATTCCTACCTATGAAGAAAATTTCAAGTCAATCAGATTATCAGCAAGTCTACCAGGAGAGCGTGAAACAACCAGAGAAATTCTGGGCTAATGTTGCTGAAGATTTTATTTGGCGTAAAAAATGGGACACCGTGTTAGAGTGGGATTTCAACAAGCCTGAAGTAAAATGGTTTGTGGGTGCTAAATTAAATATCACAGAGAATTGTATTGATCGTCATCTTCCGCACAAAGCAAATCAAACCGCCATTATTTGGGAGTCTAACGATCCGCATGAAGAGTCGCGATACATTACCTACCAGGAATTATACAATGAGGTTTGTCGCGTAGCAAACATGCTAAAGAACCATGGGGTAAAAAAAGGAGATCGCGTTTGCATTTACATGCCGATGATTCCGGAAGTAGCCTTTGCCATGTTGGCCTGTGCACGCATAGGTGCCGTTCACTCTGTGGTGTTTGCAGGTTTTTCTGCCGGTTCGCTTATTGATCGAATTAATGATGCGGGTTGCAAAATGATTCTCACCAGTGATGGCTCATACCGCGGTGACAAGAAACTGGATTTGAAATCCATCATTGATGAAGCTATTCTGAAATGCCCCGTAGTCGAAAAGACAATTGTGTACAAGCACACAGGAGGTTCAGTTTCCATGAAGCAAGGTCGCGATTTCTGGTGGCATGAGGAGATTAAAAAAGCATCTTCTACGTGTGAGCCGGAACTAATGGACTCAGAAGATTTACTTTTTATTCTTTACACATCGGGGTCAACGGGCAAACCTAAGGGAATGGTTCATACGTGTGGTGGATACATGATCTACACAGCCTATACCTTTCAAACAGTCTTTCAATATCAACCAGGTCAGGTGTTTTGGTGTACGGCCGATGTGGGTTGGATTACCGGGCACTCGTATATTCTATACGGCCCGTTGGCAACTGGCGCTACCTCACTTATGTTTGAAGGTATCCCTTCCTGGCCTGATATGGGCCGCTTCTGGCACGTAGCTGAAAAACATCGGGTGAATATTTTTTATACAGCCCCCACAGCAATCCGTTCGTTGGAAAAAGCGCCACTTAGTTTTATCCATCATTATGATCTACACTCAATAAAAGTTTTAGGTACTGTGGGCGAACCCATCAATGAAGAAGCCTGGCATTGGTATGATGTGCATATCGGGCGTAAGCAATGTCCCATTGTAGATACCTGGTGGCAAACGGAAACGGGTGGAATCATGATTTCTCCTATCGCTAACGTCACAAAACTTAAACCCGCATTTGCCACCTTGCCGTTGCCGGGAGTTCAGCCAGCTGTAATGGATGAAAGCGGAAATGAATTACTCAATAATGGGGTCGAGGGTCGGTTGACAATTAAATTTCCCTGGCCGGCAATGGCCCGCACTATTTATGGAGATCACCAACGATTTAAAGAAACGTACTTCTCAACGTTTCCCGGAAAATACTTTACAGGCGATGGCTGTAAGCGCGATGAGGATGGCTTTTATCGGATCACGGGAAGGGTGGATGATATTATTATAGTGTCTGGACACAACATGGGTACTGCCGAAATTGAAAGTGCGATTGATGAGCACTCTGCCGTGTGTGAGACCGCTGTGGTTGGATTTCCACACGATATTAAGGGCCAGGGAATTTATGCGTACGTGATATGTTATGATAAGCCACATGAAGAAGAAAATCTAAGGAAGGAGATTCGCGACATGGTGGCAAAAGTAATTGGCCCGATTGCCAAGCCCGACAAGATTCAGTTCGTGAGTGGTTTACCCAAGACCCGGTCCGGGAAAATTATGCGCAGAATTTTACGCAAAGTAGCCGAAGGCGAAACCAGCAACCTGGGCGATACCTCCACGCTTCTGGATCCTGCCATTGTGGAGGAAATTAAAAATGGGGCGCTTTAAGGACAAGGGTTCAATTAACTAAGTATTTTTACCTATTAAATAAAGCATAAGATTATGGCAATGGATGTAAGCGGAACGGTGGTAGCTCTTTTACCCCTCCAAACTGGACAAGGAAAAAACGGAGTCTGGAAAAAGCAGGAGTTTATTATTGAAACTCCAGGTCAATATCCTAAAAAGGTGTGCCTTTCACTCTGGGGCGAAAAGGTAGACGAGAATAAAGTCTCCATCGGAGATAAAATAACGGCTTCGGTTAATCTTGAAAGCCGCGAATACAATGGTCGTTGGTACACCGATGCGCGTGCGTGGAAAATCGCCCGTCAAACCGGTGGAGCCGATCGTGAAGTGCCACCCCCAACAGAGGACACCTTCATCCCAGATACAAACGCTAGTGATGACTTACCGTTTTAGTTAATATAGAATCACTAAAATGAAAAGGCCCCGCAACTTGCGGGGCCTTTCGTTTTGAATTTTAAAATTTTGAATTCTATGATCCACACGCCTCACATGCATCCGGGTTATCCAGTGAGCATGCCATGTCGGCACGCTTCTGATCATAATCTGAAACGATGGGTTGATCGTACTGAATCGCCTGTTGGGTTTCATTCTTAACAGCGGTATAGGCGGCTGTTGGTTCTGTCACGGTAGCCATGGCTGGAATAGCTTCGGCAACATGGGGCTGTTGCATGGCGTTTTTATCAAGCGTAAACTTGATTGCATCCGCAGCAGCCGTTGAGCGCAGATAATACATACCCGTTTTCAATCCTTTTTTCCAGGCATAAAAGTGCATGGAAGTAAGTTTACCAAAGTTCGGATCTGTTAGGTGGATGTTCAAACTCTGCGACTGACAGATATAAGCTCCACGGTCGGCACTCATATCGATGATTGACTTCTGCGAAATCTCCCACACCGTCTTATAAATATCCTTAATGCTTTGAGGAATCTCAGGAATTGGCTGAACTGAACCATTCGTTGAAATTAACTTCTGGCGCATGTTCTCACTCCACAAACCAAGACTGATCAGGTCTTTCATCAAATGCTTGTTGGCAATAATGAATTCACCAGATAAAGTTCTGCGGGTATAAATGTTTGACGTATACGGTTCGAAACATTCATTGTTCCCTAAAATTTGAGATGTAGAAGCGGTTGGCATTGGGGCCAGCAACAATGAGTTGCGTACACCATGTTGCTTCACCTCTTTTTTCAGATTATCCCAATCCCAACGACCAGAGGCGGGGGTAACTCCCCACATATCAAACTGGAAAATTCCTTTTGATACGGGTGAGCCTTTAAAGGTTTCATAAGGGCCATTCACTTTAGCCAGTTCCATAGAAGTTTCCATGGCGGCAAAGTAGATGGTTTCATGAATGTCAGTATTTAAACCACGTGCTTCTTCAGAATCGAATGGCATGCGAAGCAAGATGAAGGCATCTGCTAATCCTTGAACACCAATACCAATCGGGCGGTGGCGCATGTTGGAGTAACGTGCTTCCGGCACCGGGTAGTAGTTAACATCAATCACCTTGTTCAGGTTGCGAGTAACTACTTTCGTGATTTCATATAATTTCTGGTGATCGAACTTTCCATCTTCCGTTACGAACTTGGGAAGTGCAATCGAAGCGAGGTTACACACAGCTACTTCATCAGGCGATGTGTACTCCATGATTTCGGTGCAGAGGTTACTCGACTTAATCGTACCCAGATTTTTCTGATTCGATTTTTTGTTAGCAGCATCCTTGTACAACATGTAGGGAGTGCCGGTTTCAATCTGAGCCTCCAGAATTTCAAACCACAGGTCCTGTGCTTTGATCTGCTTGCGGGCTTTTCCTTCTTTTTCGTATTTCTCGTAAAGGCGCTCAAACTCTTCACCATAGCAATCGGCCAGGCCGGGAGCTTCATTAGGGCAGAAGAGTGACCAGGAGTCGTTGTTTTCAATGCGCTTCATGAACAAATCCGGAATCCACATTGCATAGAAAAGATCGCGGGCGCGCATTTCTTCCTTACCATGGTTCTTTTTCAATTCAAGAAATTCAAAGATATCAGCATGCCAGGGTTCAAGATAAATGGCAAAGCTTCCTTTGCGCTTGCCACCACCCTGATCTACATAACGGGCAGTCATATCAAAGTTTCTCAGCATGGGTACAATACCATTGGAGGTACCACCGGTGCCTTTGATATAGGAGCCTTTTGCACGCACATTGTGAATGCTAAGACCAATGCCACCAGCCGATTGAGAAATTTTGGCAGTTTGTTTCAGGGTATCATAAATTCCATCGATGCTGTCGTCCTTCATCGTAAGAAGGAAGCAAGATGAAAGTTGTGGTTTGGGAGTTCCTGCATTAAACAGGGTAGGAGTGGCATGCGTGAACCACTTCTCGGATAATAAATTATACGTTTCGATACCCGCTGCAATGTCTTCACCATGAATACCAACCGCAACGCGCATCAGCAAGTGCTGCGGACGCTCAACCACTTTACCATCTACCTTCATCAGGTATGAGCGCTCCAGGGTTTTGAAGCCGAAGTAATCGTAACTGAAATCACGATCATAAATAATTGCATCATCCAGTTCAGCGGCATTCTCATGAATTACCTTCCAGATCTCCTTCGAGATCAGCGGAGCGTTTTGTCCGGTTTTCGGATCCACATAGGTGTAGAGTCGCTTCATTGTGTTGGAGAAGGACTTGCTGGTAACCTTGTGGAGGTTTGAAACCGCAATGCGAGCCGCCAACTTGGCGAAGTCAGGGTGCTTGGTAGTCATGGACGCGGCAATCTCCGCAGCCAGGTTATCAAGCTCTTGCGTGGACACACCATCATACAAGCCATTAATCACTTTCATGGCCACCTCTACCGGGTTGACAAATTTGGGATCTAAACCATAGCAGAGTTTTTCAATACGGGCAGTGATTTTGTCAAACTTTACGGACTCCCGGTGTCCGTCACGTTTTAATACGAGCATTTCTAATAGGGTTGTGTTGGTAAAAAAGAAAGTTTAAAAAATGTTGATCGAATGTATCAAAAATCTTCGTTCAGTGAAAACTTCGGAGAAGAATCTTTTTCCATACTATTCATAACTCCGGCTTTTTGGTATTCGGCTACCCGCTTTTCAAAGAAGTTGGTTTTGCCGCGCAAGGAAATCATATCCATGAAGTCGAACGGATTGGTCGCTCCATAAATCTTCTTACCGATCAATTCGTTCAATAAACGGTCGGCAACAAACTCGATGTACTGGCGCATCTGGGCGGCATTCATCCCGATCAGGTTTACTGGCAGGGCATCGGTCACAAATTCCTTTTCAATCTCTACCGCGTCTTTAATAATATCAATCACTTTTTGTTCTGGCAATTTGTTTACCACATGCTTGGTGTACAGGTGGCAGGCAAAATCGCAGTGCAGCCCCTCATCTCTGGAAATCAACTCGTTCGAAAAGGTTAAGCCGGGCATCAGGCCGCGCTTCTTCAACCAGAAGATGGAGCAAAACGAACCGGAAAAGAAAATTCCTTCCACAGCGGCAAAGGCAATGAGCCGTTCCTGAAAGTTACCTTGCGAGATCCAGCGCAACGCCCAGTCAGCTTTCTTCTTTACACAGTCCATCGTATCGATGGCGTGGAACAACTTGTCTTTTTCGCGCGGGTCTTTTACGTAAGTGTCTATTAATAAGGAATAGGTTTCTGAGTGAATGTTCTCAATAGCAATCTGGAATCCGTAAAAAAACTTGGCCTCGGTGTATTGCACTTCACCAACAAAGTGCTCGGCCAGGTTTTCGTTCACGATACCATCGCTGGCAGCGAAAAATGCCAGCACATGGGTAATAAAATGACGCTCGCCATCATTCAGGTTAAGCCAATCTTTCATATCCTGGCTCAGATCGATCTCTTCCGCTGTCCAAAAACTGGCTTCAGCTTGTTTGTAAAACTTCCAGATTTCGGGTTGAACGATCGGGAAGAGAACAAAACGATCCTTATTCTCCTTCAAAATGGGTTCTTCTTGTACAGATTGACTCATCGTAAAAATATTTTAAAAGGTTACTTATGTTTTTACAAACAAAAACGGGTGCGTGTCTTTGTTTGCAGTTGTTTCTTTTTGTAGCGAGTAAGAATTGTGAGGTGAGTCACCAATCCAAACTACAGCATCGACAAATATTCGAAATGATGAAGGAAAAACAAAGGGGTTATTTTTGCCCAAAGTGAGCGTGAAGCGAATGCATTTCGTGTAAGTATTTGGTAGATAGTTGATTTAAATTTTTTGCGTCAATCATTGGATGAGATGAAAAAAAATTAATTTTTTTTAGACCTTCTTTTATTAGATAAAGAGCAAAAAAATGCTAGTCTGAAAAGCACTACTTGTAGTAAGGCAAAAGAAGCTTCTAACTTTAGATTAACCTTGTTGCCTTTAACTCAGAAGGATTCTCCAGACTAGCCCGGCTTCTCCCGAATACTCTTGGGCAAACCGTACAATACCCCAAAAACATCTAAAAATTCGCTTTTTTGCTCATTCTGACGGATTTTGCCGACTCCGTTTGTTTTTCAGGTCGATTGACCTATCTTTGCAGTCCATTTTTAAAAATCAATAAGCATGTACGCAATTGTAGACATTGCAGGAAAACAGTTTAAGGTGGCTAAAGACCAATATATCTACGCGCCCAAAATGGAGGCAGAAGCTGGTTCAAACGTATCGTTTGACAAGGTTCTTCTTCTTGATAATGATGGCAGCGTGCAAGTTGGCGCCCCTACTGTAAAAGGTGCTAAAGTATCTGGTAAGGTATTGGAGCATGTAAAAGGTAATAAGGTGATCATCTTTAAAAAGAAGCGAAGAAAAGGCTATGCAGTAAAGAACGGTCACCGTCAGCAGTTCACGAAAGTCCAGATTGAAACCATCGGATAAATTGATTTGAAAGTTTGAAGATTTGAATAGTCTTCACATCAACGAATCAACTGATTTTCAAATTAATGAATCATCTAATTTTCAAATTGTATTGAGTTATGGCACATAAAAAAGGTGAAGGTAAAGTAAAGAATGGTCGCGAATCGGAAAGCAAACGATTAGGCATTAAAGTATTTGGTGGCCAGAAAGTAATAGCTGGTAACATCATTGTTCGCCAGCGTGGCACAAAGCATCACCCGGGCCGCAACGTAGGTATTGGTAAAGATCATACCTTGTTTGCTCTTACTCCTGGTGTGGTTGTTTTCAAAAAAGGGAAAGAGAATAAATCTTTTGTTTCGGTTCAGGCAGAAGCCTAGGTACTCCCGAAAGTAAGTTATTAATAAAAGGCACCTTCAAACCGGGGTGCTTTTCTTATTTTATGGGGTATTTTATTTTCAGCACCTCAATTTCAACCGGTTGAACAGAAAAATGTGAAATCAGGCGTAAATCAACCTTTTTGGGTTGGTTTAAGAACGATGTTGCGAAGAATCAACCTTTATCAAGAGGAAATTTTTAATTTTTTCATTTTAA